>OZ272519.1:3697500-4977639 GCA_965603855.1 Alphaproteobacteria bacterium | reverse complement strand
GGTCGGATAGTGCACTTTGTCGCCGGCCGCAACCAAGGGCGCCGGCCGCGTTCAGCCGGCGGCGCCCTTGGTCTGGGACTTGGCCCAGCTGTCGCGCAGGGCAACCGTGCGGTTGAAGACCGGCCGGTCACCCCCTGCATCGGGATCAAGGCAGAAATAGCCCTGGCGCTCGAACTGAAGGGCCTGGCCGACCGGGACCTGGACCAGCGCGGGCTCGACCACGCATCCGTGCAGCACCTCCACCGACTGTGGGTTGAGGTCGGCCAGGTAGTCGCCATCGGCGCCGGGGTCGGGTCGGGCGAACAGGTGGTCGTAAAGCCGGACCTCCGCACTCACCCCCTCTGCCGCGCTGACCCAATGGATCGTGCCCTTGACCTTGCGTCCGTCGGGCGCATTGCCGCCGCGGGTCTCCGGGTCGTAGGTACAGCGCAGTTCGACCACCTCGCCGGCGTCGTTCTTGATCGCCTCGCGGCAGGTGATGAAATAGGCGAACCGCAGACGCACCTCGCGGCCAGGCGCCAGGCGGAAGAATTTCTTGGGCGGGTCCTCCATGAAGTCGTCGCGCTCGATATAGATCTCGCGCGAGAACGGCACGGTGCGGGTGCCGGCCGTCTCGTCGCCCGGGTTGTTGACCGCTTCCAAATCCTCGGTTTCGCCTTCGGGGTAGTTTTCGATCACCACCTTCAGCGGTCGCAACACGGCAAGCCGGCGATCAGCCTGCTTGTTCAGGTACTCGCGCACGCAGTGTTCGAACAGGCCGATCTCGACGACGCTGTCGGACTTGGTCACGCCGATGCGACCGATGAAGTCGCGGATCGCGGCAGGCGGGATGCCGCGGCGGCGCATGCCGGACAGCGTCGGCATGCGCGGGTCGTCCCAGCCCGTCACGTGCCCTTCGTTGACCAGCTGGATCAGGCGCCGTTTGGACAGGACTGTATGCGTCAGGTTCAGGCGCGCAAATTCGTACTGACGCGGCCGGGACGGCACCGGCAGGTTCTCGACCAGCCAATCGTACAGCGGCCGGTGATCCTCGAATTCCAGCGTGCACAGCGAATGGGTGACATGTTCGATCGCGTCCGACTGGCCGTGCGCGAAATCGTAGGTCGGATAGATGCACCACTGGTCGCCGGTGCGCGGATGCCGGGCGTTCAAGATGCGGTACAGCACGGGATCGCGCAGGTTGATGTTGCCCGAGGCCATATCGATCTTGGCGCGCAATACCCGCTCGCCGTCCTTGAAGGCGCCGGCGCGCATCTGGCCGAACAGCTCCAGGTTCTCTTCGGCGCTGCGTCCGCGGTGCGGGCTGTCGCGGCCCGGTTCGGTCAGCGTGCCGCGGTACTCGCGGATCTGGTCGGCGGAAAGGTCGTCCACATAGGCCTTGCCGTTCTCGATCAGGTGCTCGGCCCACCGATAGAGCTGCTCGAAGTAGTCAGACGCGAAATAGCGGTGCTGGCCCCAGTCGAAACCCAGCCAGCGGACGTCTTCCTCTATGGCCTTGATATAGGCCATCTCCTCCTTGACCGGGTTGGTGTCGTCGAAACGCAGATGACAGCGCCCGCCGAATTCCTCGGCGACGCCGAAGTTCAGGCAGATCGACTTGGCGTGGCCTACATGCAGATAGCCATTGGGTTCGGGCGGGAAGCGCGTGATCAGGCCATCGGTCCGACCCGCGGCCATGTCCTGGCGCACGACGTCGCGAATGAAATCCCGTCCTTGTTCGTCGCTTGACGTCTCAGCCTCGCGCATGCCCGTTTGTCCCAGCTCTTCTGATAACCGCGGTTCGTCGGGCGCCTTGTCTGCCAGAAAACAGGACCAGCGCCAAGGGCCGGCGCTCTGCAATTCGGGGCGATCTTACTCGTCGGCGCCGTCAGGAGCCCCGAGCGCCTCGCGCAATGTCGCAACGCGCACGGGCTTGGAGTACCGCCTGACACTCAGCCCCTGGACGTTTCCGAGCACGACGGCGGCATCGGCGTATTGCGGATTGTAGCCGGTCATGACGAGCACTTGCGCCGTGCAGCCCCGTTCGCCCAGCCAGTTCACCAATTCGATGCCGTCGACGTCCGGCATCACCACATCAACGACCACGACGCTGGGTTCCTGCTGCTCGTAGGCGTACCGAAATTCGTCTGCGCCGGTCGCGATCGTCACGTCATAGCCCGCGCCCTCCGCCACCTCGCGCACGAAGTTGCAGAATCCGGGCTCGTCGTCGATCACCAAGAGACGCTTCGACGCCATGGTCTCACTCCCTTGCCGCATGCAGCGCTTCGTTCACCTTGCGGGCAAGCTCGCTCTTGCGGAACGGCTTCTGCAGCAGGTGAACGCCAGCATCCAACTTGCCGTGATGCAGGATAGCGCTTTCGCTGTAACCGGACATGTAGAGTACGCCAACCGACGGCTTCAGTTCCTTGATTTTTTCAGCCAGTTGATCGCCGGCCATGCCGCCTGGAAGGACCACGTCGGTCATCAGAAGACTGATCCCGTCGGCATCGTCGAGCATGTTCAGCGCCGCCCTGCCGTCGCCCGCTTCAAGCGTGTGATAGCCCAACTCGTCCAGCAGGCGCACCGCCAGGTCCCGGACATCGGGATCGTCTTCGACCACCAGCACCTGCTGACCGTCGCCCAGCGGCACCTTGTCGCGGCCGGCGCCGGGCACGTCCACCTGCTTCGCCTTCTTGGCCCGGGGAAGATAGATCCGGACCGTGCTGCCCTGTCCCGGTTCGCTGTAGATGTTCACGTGCCCGCCAGACTGTTTGACGAAACCGTAGGTGATGCTGAGACCGAGACCCGTTCCCTCGCCCATCTGCTTGGTCGTGAAGAAGGGTTCGAACACCCGCTCCAGCACGTCCGCCGACATGCCGGTGCCGTCGTCGGACACCGCCAGAAGCACATAATCGCCGGGGACCACCTCGGGGTTTTTCGCCACATAGTCGCGGTCGAGGCGCTCGTTCACCGTTTCGATGGTCAGATGCCCGCCGCCGGGCATGGCATCGCGGGCATTGACGGCAAGGTTCAGGATCGCGCTTTCCATCTGCACCGGGTCGACCTCGCACGGCCAGATCCCGTCGCTCAAATCCACCCTGACCGCAATCGTTTCACCAAGACTGCGGCGCAGCAGTTCCGTCATGTTCTCGATCAGATCGTTCAGGTTGACGATCTTCGGCTGCAGGGGCTGCTTGCGCGAGAAGGCAAGCAGTCGCGCCGTCAGTTCGGCCCCGCGTTCCGCCGCGGAGATCGCGGGCTGAGCGAGGCGCGTGAGATCGCTGCCGTCCGGCAGGCGCTCCAAGATGAGATCGAGATTGCCCAGCACGATCGCCAGCAGGTTGTTGAAGTCGTGGGCGATGCCGCCGGTCAGCTTGCCGATGGCGTCCATCTTCTGCGCCTGCAGCAGGGCCTCTTCGGCGGCCATGTGTTCGGTAATGTCCAGACCCGAGCTCAGCGTGGTCTGGATATTGCCTTGCTCGTCGCGGATCGCCCCGTTCCGCCAGGCGATCCTGCGCAGTTCGCCGCGCTTGGTGACGACGTCGTGCTCGGCATACTCCTGAAGCGGCTTGTCGCCGGCGATCGACGCTGTGAATCCGGCCCGCAGGTCCTCGCACAGATCCGGAGGGATCACCATGTCGAACCAGTCTTTACCGAGAACCTCGTCCAGCCTGTAGCCGAGCTGTTCGCAGCCGTAGCGGTTCAACAGCTCGACCCCACCGTCGCGGTTCAGGGCAACGATGATCGTTTGCGCGACCTGCAGGTATTCCGCCGCCTTGGCCCGCTCGGCCTGAGCCCGTTCTTCCGCTCTCTTTCGCGCGGTCACGTCGGCCGCGAAGTGCAGGATCCGGCCGTCGTCCAGAACATAGTCGCTGACTTCGGCCCAGTGGCCGTCGGCGCGGAGATACTCGAAGTTGCGCTCCGGCCGCTGTCTTCGTTTCAGCCGGCGCGCCAGCCACGCGTCCACCTCCTCTTTGGTTCCGGGAATGCCGCCGGCCTCGGCATAGCTCCGGACGAGGTCATCGTAGGTGGCGTTCTCGCTCACCTCCCGGCCGATCCGTTCGAACAGCTTGCGGTAGGTCTTGTTGCAGATGATCAGCCTGTCGTCCTCGTCGAACAAGGCGCAGGCCGCAGGAATGGCTTCGATAGCGCGGGCCAGTTGCAGCTCGGTCCGCTGTTGCGCCTCGTTGGCCTTGAAGGTCGCGGTGATGTCCCGGGCAACCCCGCGATATCCAAGAAACTTGCCTTGGCCGTTCCAACACGGGCGGCCGCTTGTCTGAAAATGCCGGACTTCGCCGCCGCTGGTCCGGCGCGCGTAGACGAAATCGCGGAACGGAAGCCGCCGCTCCATGACCAGGAGATGCTCGGCCAGCCGGTTGGGGTCGATGATCAGGCCCGGAAACTCTTCGCGTCGCCGCCCGATATAGACACTTGCATCGGCGACGGTGGTCTTGCTGTAGCCGTCGGAGATGTAGGTCATCCTGAGATCGGGGCCGGTCTCCCAGTACCAGTCGGAGCTGGCCTCGGCGAAATCCCGAAACCGCTGTTCGCTCTCGCGCAGCAGGTGATAGGCCGACGATACACGCGAAGCCATGCCGCTGATCGCTTCGGCGAGTTCATCCAGCTCGTCCGGACTGGTCTTGCTGGGTCGCTGCAAGCTTATCGGCTCGGTTGAGTCCGCAACGCTCAACTCCCTGGCATAGCGGGCGAGCGCACCGAGATGGCGGGTCACCAGTAAGTGGAACAACAACAGGATGAATCCCGCGACAAGAAAGGTCTTGATGCCGTTTCCGACAAGGATCACCACGGTCCGGTCGATCAGCCTGTCGATGATCGGCTGGACGCTGGCGGTGATTTCCAGGTCGGCCGTGACCCCGGATTCCTCGAGACCGGTCAGGGCGGTGGTGCGCCGCAGGGGTCGTTGCACCGTCGCGATGCCGCGCTGATAGCCGCCGTCGCCATCGATGGACAAGGCGACCCGCGCGACGTCGGGGTGCGCCAGGAGCATTTCCAGGGCGGACGCGATCCCGCCTTCGTTGCCATCGCCGACAGCCGCGACGAGGCCAGGCAGGACGGCGGCTTCGGCGCTGCTCAACGCGGTGCGAAGCGTGTCGACGTCGCGTCGATAGTCGAGATAGAGCTGCGTCCCGGTGGTTATCAGCGTGATCGCCGAGCTGAACAGAATGACGGCGACGACAAAGCGCCGAACGATACGCCCTTTCCTTGGCAGACTGTCCGTCACGGTACCCCCGTGCGGGCGAATCCAGCCAACAGCTTGTCCTGCCGCCGCATGTCCAACGCGTGCCCCGTGAGCATCACAAGATCCCGAGGAATCAAGCGATTTATTGGTTTACACTTCGTTACCCGACGGTCGCTTTTGTCGGCAGAAACAGAGCCGACGTCGCAAGACCCTGGATCAGGGGCGATCCCAGTCTTCAAACCAGAATGGTCCGATTTCCGCGCCGTTCCTAACGCGCGGGCCGAAGGTTCGAATTGCTTACGCAACGGGCCGCCTGTGCGTCTGCCCGGCCGAAGCGGCGGATGCCTTTCCGACCGGATGGTGCTGAGGCATACTGAACACACTAATATACAATTGCAAGCCGTCGCCCGGGTGCGGGCGCAGCTCGTAAACATATTATGACACTCGCACGGCGCAGCGCGTACTGGATATGCCAACTACCCTAATATAACATCGCGGCTGCAGGACAATGCGGGGTCTCTGGGGCCGCCGGCGCTCACCAGGTGGGGTCGCCCCTGCAATCTTGCTGCGCTAGTGTTCGCTACACGTCACACGAGGCTCGGGGTTCTGGAATGTCGGACCACATTCTAGTCGTCGACGACAACGAACAGATCCTGGAACTGCTCCGCAACGTGCTGGAGCCGGAGGGCTTCGACGTCACAACGGCGCGGTCCGGCAAGTCCACGCGCCAGGCGATTGGCGCCCGCGACTACGACCTTGTCGTCATGGACATCGGACTGCCGGACGAGGACGGTTTCTCGCTGACCCGCGAGATCAGAACGTCGTCGAACGTCCCGATCATTATCCTGACCGGCAAGCACGAGGAAATGGACCACGTTTTGGGCCTGGAACTGGGCGCCGACGACTATGTCGTCAAGCCGTTCCGGCCCCGCGAGTTCGTCGCCAGGGTGCGCACCGTGCTGCGGCGCGCGGCGCTGGCCGAGGATGAAGATCCTTCCCGGCCGCCGGTCCTGGCGTTCCAAGGCTGGCTGTTGGACCTGGGGGCCCGCCAGCTTACGGATCCAGGCGGAAAGAACGTCCATTTGACCACCTTCGAGTTCGATCTTCTGGCGGAGCTTTTGCGCAGCCCAAACCAGGCCGTCTCGCGGAACGACCTGCTGAAGGCGTGTACGGGCAGAGAGTGGTTGCCGACCGACCGCAGCGTCGACATTCACATCGGGCGTCTGCGCGCCAAGATCGAGAAGAACCCCAAGTCGCCGCGCGTCATCAAAAGCGTGCGCGGGCTGGGCTACATATTCGCCGCGCCGGTCACCCGGCAGGTTGCAGCGGCGGACTGACCGGCACGCATCTTCGAAGCTGGGTTTCTTTGGGGACCGTATGGAGGGTCCAACCGACCAGGTGGGGATTCGGAGCGGAGAGAGCTGTAAGGCTCGCTGCTAATTCAGGCCGTATACACCGTGGCCTGGCTCGTGATCGGCTGGACCCATACCATACCAGTACTGCGACAATACCGGCGCTTGGACCGTCCCCGGCGATACACATTCCGCATGGGCCATACCGCACTAACCGGCCCTGTGGGCGGCACCGGGGGGCGCCGGAGGGAGTGCGGCCCAGGGCGACAGCAGACAGGTAAACACTGGTAACGCACTTGCGTCTGCGGGCGTCGCCCCGGCGGTGGCCGCGACCCTGATAGTGGCCACAATGAGTTAATTGGGCGCGAAACACCCGTATAGTTTTGTAAATTTGCGGTATTTCTTTGTATAGGCCGGCCCCGACCGAGGCCTCAGGCCTTCACCACGGCATCCGCATAGATGTGATAGGTGCCGACGAAGCCGGCCTTGGCCAGAACATGGCCCTCGATCGCCGAGATCGCCTCATCGCCGGTGAACTTGCCCTGGACAGGGCATTTCTCGAGGTCGGTGGCATACAGGGTGAAGTGGTAGTGATGCACGATCTCGTCGTTCCAGGGCGGGCACGGCCCGTCGTAGCCGCAATACTGGCCGCCCATGTCCGGATCGCCGGCAAACCAGCCGGTATAGTCGTTCAGGCCTTGCCGCGTCCCGCGCGGCCCGGGCGAGTCTTTGCCGCGGGCAATGATCCCGTCGGAAAACTCGCCGATCGCGATTTCCGAGGGCTTGGCCGGAAGGTCCACAAGGACCCAGTGATAGAAACCGACGCGGGGAAGGTCCGCGGGAACCGTGACACCCTCCTTGTTGACGTTGTCGGGGCTGGAAGGCACGTCGACGTCGTGGCAGATCAGAACCAGCGATCGGGTTTCGGCGGGAAGGTCGGACCACGCGAAGTGAGGGTTCCTGTTGTCGCTCAACGCAACCGGGCCCTCTGAACTGGGCTTGCCGAACGCGAACTGTTCGGGAATCGGCTGGCCGTCTGCGAAACTGTCGCTCCAGAATTTCATGTCGCATCGCTCCTCGCGCATCGGTACCCGCGGGGGCACCATCGTCCGATCCGCAACACTATGCACCGGGCCCGCCCGGCGTGCAAAACCCCCGTCGGAACGGCACGACCGGCACCGCGTCGGATTCTCTCCCGACCGCAACAGGCACCCCTTTCCCGCGACGATCCGAAATGGCATCTTCGTGGCTGGATAAAACGGTGCCGTATCCGCGGTGACGGAAGCAGACGAGGGCACAGGGCATGCCGATCAGTGCCATCAGACAATTCCTGAAACTCGAGGCGGCGGGCGGCATCGTTCTCATCTTTGCCGCGGCGCTGGGCATTGTCCTTGCGAACACGCCGCTGGACTGGCTCTACGACGCCATCCTCGAGACACCGGTGACGATCAGGGTTGGCGCCCTGAACATCGACAAGCCCCTGCTGTTGTGGATCAACGACGGCTTGATGGCGGTGTTCTTCTTCCTCGTCGGCCTGGAGGTGAAGCGGGAGTTCCTCGAAGGCGAGCTTTCCAGCTTTTCGCAGGCACTGCTTCCGGCGATCGCCGCCGTCGGCGGCATGGCCGTGCCGGCGATGATCTATTTCTATTTCAATGTCGACGACCCGGTGAAACTGCGCGGTTGGGCCATCCCGGCGGCCACCGACATCGCCTTCGCCCTGGGTATCCTGGCTCTGATCGGCAGCCGCGTCCCGCTGGCGCTGAAGGTGTTCCTGACCGCGGTCGCCATCTTCGACGATATCGGCGCGATTGCGATCATTGCGGTGTTCTACACCGAGGATCTGTCGGTTCTGTCTCTTTCATTGGGCTTTGCCGGGCTTGTCGGTCTGTTCGTGCTGAACCGCGTCGGCGTAATGCGGATCGCCCCCTACATCCTGATCGGGATCTTCATGTGGGTCTGTTTCCTGAAATCGGGCGTTCACGCAACCCTCGACGGGGTGCTTGTGGCCATGGCGATCCCGATGCGCGGCAAGGACCCTTCGCAACCCTCGCCCCTGATCCGTCTGGAACACACGCTGCACCCCTGGGTCGCGTTCATGATCCTGCCGGTGTTCGGTTTCGCAAATGCCGGCGTCGATTTCAGCGACATGACCCTGGCCGCGCTTCTCGAGCCGGTCAGCGTAGGCATTGCCGCCGGACTGTTCTTCGGCAAGCAAATCGGAATCATGGGTCTCGTGGCGCTGGCGGTGACGTTCGGCATCGCCAAACTGCCCAAGGGAACCAACTGGTTGCAGATATACGGCGTCTCCTTGTTGTGCGGGATCGGCTTCACGATGAGCCTGTTTATCGGCACGCTGGCGTTCGCGGACAATCTCTACCTGGAAGGCGCCGTGCGGATCGGGGTGATCGGCGGTTCCCTCGTCTCCGCTGTGCTGGGCTATTTCGTGCTGAGCTATGCGGTCCGCGGCAGCCCCAGAGAGGCCGAGCCCTCGTTTGCCGAGAGCTGACGGGGCCGACCGGCGGGCGCTCAAGAAACTTTGACCCGATTGTGACACCACCTCGGGTCCGAAATGCGCTCAATAGGGGCCGTCGGATCGCAACTGAGAGGACTGCCCTGCCGATGTCGTCGATGCGCAGAATCTTCGCGGCGCCGAACGTCGCGACCTGGGCCGCCAGCGCGGCACTCCTGGCGTGCGCGCCCACGGTCGCTTCAGCCGACGAGGCCACCGTCATCACCCTGACCCAGATCGGATGCCAGTTCCTGGAATCGGAGAACGGCGTCGATCACGGCTACCAGCCCATGAACAAGGCGGATTGCGACGCGATCAACGCCAAGACCGGCGCCGAACGCCTGGCCGCAAGCAAGGTCATCACCCTGAAGCCCGGGAAGTACGTGTTTCGGGTCAAGAACGAGAACGTGCCCTACGAACTGGGCTTCTGGCTGCGCGAGCCCGACTATGACTGGCGCAACCCCGTCCACAAGGTCACCAAAACCAGCGTTTCCGGGGGTGGCCTGAAACAGGGCACGACGAAGGACTACGAGGTCGAACTGAAGCCGGGCGAGTACGTCTATTCCTGTCCGTTGAACCCGACACCCAACTACCGGATCCAGGTCGAAGGCTGAGGCCGACCGTCGCCGGCCTCAGGCGCGGCGCGGCAGTGTCGCGACGGATGCGGTCGGCGCCCCGTTTTCGGCCAGGTCCGCCTCCACGAACGCCTGCAGCGCCTGCAGACACTCTTCCACCGACATGGCGCCGGTGTCGATCTCAAGGTCCGGCTTGTCCGGCGCCTCGTAGGGCGCGGAGACGCCCGTGAATTCCTTGATCTCGCCGGACCGGGCGCGTTTGTACAGGCCCTTGGGGTCGCGCTGTTCGCAGACCGCGAGATCGGCCTTGATGTGGACCTCTCGGAACGCCGTGCCGCAGGCCTCGCGCGCACGCTCGCGGTCGGCCCGGTAGGGCGAGATGAAGGCGGAGATGACGATGAACCCGGCGTCCGCAAACAGCGCGGCCACGGCCGCGACGCGGCGGATGTTCTCGGCGCGGTCCTCGGGCGAAAAGCCGAGGTTCGCGCTGAGCGCGTGGCGCACATTGTCGCCGTCCAGCACGTAGACCTGATAGCCCTTGTTGAACAGGGCACGCTCCAGACCCACCGCCAGTGTCGATTTGCCGGCCCCGGACAGGCCGGTGAACCAGAGTATTCCGCCGCGGTGGCCGTTGCGCAGTCGCCGGGCGTCCGCGGTGACACCGTGTTCGACCTCGAACACGTTGGTGGCTTTCACCGTGATCGCCTGGCGCTGGTCGGGATATCCCTCCATCGAGATCGTGCCGCCGCCGACGATCCTGTAGTCGTCGACCAGCACGAACCGCCCGGTGCGCCGCAGGCTTCGGGCCTCGTCGAGCGCGATCATCGACCGCGAGCGGAACACCACCTCGGCGACTTCGTGGCGTGCGACGTGATCCCGCTCCGCCCCGGTCAGCGCGTCCACGTCGACGACGCGGGTGATCGACTGCACCTGCACGGGGTATTCGGCGGTGTTGAGCTTCAGAGTATAGGTGCCGCCTTCGCTCAGCGGTTTGTCCGAGAACCAGAACAGGCGGGCGCGAAACACGTTGGTCAGGATCGGCTGATCGTCGCCGTGGCTGACGACCTCGCCCCGTTCGACGAAGATCTGCTCGTCCAGCGTGAAGCCGACCGACTGGCCCGCATGGGCCTCGACTGGCAGCGGCGACTGGTTCCAGGCCTCGATCGATTTGACCCGGGCGACCTTGTCGGACGGCGAGAAGTGAACCTCGTCGCCGACGCGCAGGGTGCCGGATTCGACCTGCCCGACGATAATGCGGCGGGCGTCGAACTTGTAGACGTCCTGGACGGGGAACCGAAGCGGAAGCTGCGACGGCCGCGCCGGCGCCGCGATACCGTCCAATGCCTGCATCAGGGAGGGTCCGGAATACCAGGGCGTCGAGGCGCCGCGCGACAGCATGTTATCGCCGGTCACGGCCGAGACCGGGACGACCGCCAGGGGCGCGATGCCGATCTCGCCCAGATAGGCGCGCAGGGTCGCCTCGACGGACAAGAACCGCTCGCGGTCGAATTCCACCAGATCCATCTTGGTGACCGCGACGATCACCTGTGGAACGCCCAGCAGGGTCAGGAGATAGGCGTGCTTGCGTGTCTGCTCGCGCACGCCCTCGGCCGCATCGACGATCAGAATCGCCGCATCGGCGCCGGCGGCGCCGGTCACCATGTTCTTCAGAAACTCGCGGTGGCCCGGGGCATCGACGATGACGAAGCTGCTGTGATCGGACCGGAAAAAGATCTGGCTGGCGTCGATCGTCACACCCTGATCCCTCTCGGCCTGGAACGAGTCGAGCAGGAACGCCCATTCCACCGGCTTTCCGCGCCTTGCCGAGACGGAACGCACCGCCTCGACCTTGGCCTCGGGCAGCGCCCCGGTCTCGAACAGCAGGCGACCGATCAAGGTCGACTTGCCGTGATCGACATGTCCGACGAACACGATTCGCTTGGACGGGCGAAGGTCGCCCGGCACGGCGGTAGCGGAAGTTTCGGCCATCACATGTATCCGTCAAGCCGCAGACGCTCGAACGCATCTTCGGCCTCGTGGTCCATTGCACGGCCCGCGCGTTCGGGCTCGCGCGTGCGTTCCAACTCGTCGATCACGGCGTCGATGTCTTCGGCGGCGCTGTCGACGGGATGGGTGATGTCGTGGTCGCCAAGCGACCGGTATCGACGGCCCGCCCGTGCGAAGTACAGCGGCACAACGGGGATGTTCTCGCGACGGATATACCGCCACACGTCCAGTTCGGTCCACGCCAGCAAGGGATGGATGCGCACATGCGTGCCGGGCGGAAAGTCGGTGTTGAACTGATCCCAGAATTCTGCCGGCTGGTTGCGGAAGTCCCACTGCGAATCGGCGCCGCGGGGACTGAACACCCGCTCCTTGGCCCGGATCGCTTCCTCGTCGCGCCTGATGCCCGCAATGATGCCGTGCCATCCATGCTTGTCGATCAGCGCCTTCAGCCCGGCCGTCTTTCGGGCTGCCGACCGCGCCGCCGGCGGCAGGCTGGGGTCGATATCCTCGACCGGGGGACACGCACCGGTAATCAGGTTCAGCCCCCACTCCTTCGCATAGTGGTCGCGGAACGCGTACATCTCCGGGAACTTCTTGCCGGTGTCCACATGTACCACGGGGAACGGCACGTGGCCGAAGAACGCCTTGCGCGCCAGCCAGATCATGACATTGGAGTCCTTCCCCAACGACCACAGCATGGCGACGTCGCCGATCTTCTTATAGGCCTCGCGCAGGATGAAGACGCTTTGGCTTTCCAGGGCGTCCAGGTCCACCGGTCCCTCCGTCGGATCGATCGTGGCCGCCTCTATGCAGGATCGGTCCATGAATGTCAACAAATCACATCAGCCGTACGTTGTTCAAAAAATATACCGCAATCTTTGTGTTATATATCCCTCGCTGGGGACGGCACCGGCGCGGTGCAGCACCCCCGGGAAAGCGCGGAAACGCGCGGCCAGGCAGCCGCCCTGCATGCTCCGGCAGGCTCCAGTTGGCAAGGTCCTATCAACACTTACCGGCTAACTTCATCCTTTGCGACCTGCCGACCCGGCAGGCAAATCCAATCCGAACCGCGCCGCGGCAGACGCCGGGAAGTGTCCATGGGAGACGGGATTACCGACGCGACGATCCTTGCCGCGGGCTTTGAGGCCGCCGGCGACCTTGCCTATTCATGGGACCTTGAAAAGGATCAGATCGCCTGGGCGGGCGCGGTCGACGCCGTCTTCGAACCGGGCGTTCTCAAGCCACCGGCCTGCAGCGAGACGTTCCACGCCTGGATCAATTCGAACGACGTCAGTCGGCGCCTGTCGACCCTGAAGCAGCATCTCGTGGACGGCGGGCTTCTGGACTGCGAGTACCGCATCACGTCGACGGACGAAGAAGAACGCTGGATCCACGAACGCGGCAAGGCGACGTTTGACGAGAGCGGCCGACCGGTTCGTCTGTCCGGCACGATCCGCGTCGTCTCCGGCCGCAACGAACTGGAATCCCAGCTCGAACAGCGCGCCAACTACGACGACCTGACAGGCCATCTCAACAAGTCCCGTCTGCGCGAGGCGCTGCAGCATTCGATGAACTACAACCAGCGCTTCGACATCGAAGGCGCCTATCTGGCAATCGGAATCGACAAGCTGTCGATGATCAACGATGCCTACGGACACGAGGCTGCCGACGCCGTTATCGTCGGCGTCGCCCAGATAATGGAGCGCAGCCTTCGGGTGATCGACGTGATCGGCCGGATCGGAGGCGACCGGTTCGGACTGGTGCTCAGCAATTGCGCAAAGGACGGCCCGCAGGTCGCCGCAGACAAGATCCTCGAGGCACTGCGCGCGAACCCGATCGACACGCCAAGCGGGCCGATGCATATCACCGTCTCGATCGGCGGCGTCCTGTTCCCGAAGGTGGTCAAGACGGCGCACGACGCCATGATCTGCGCCGAAAGCGCATTGCAGGAGGCTAAGACCCGCGGCCGCAACTGCTATGTGCCGTTCGAGATGACATCGGAACAACGCGAGAAACAGCGCAAGGACATCAGCCTGGGCCAGCGTCTGCTGAAGGCCCTGGAGGAAGAACGCCTGACGCTTGCCTATCAGCCGGTGATCTCGCGCAAGACGCAACAGGTCAGCTACTACGAGACGCTGCTCAGACTCTTCGACGAGAACGGCGAACTGGTGCCGGCGGCGGAATTCGTGCCCGTCGCCGAAACGCTCGGCCACATCAGGCTTTTGGATCTGCGCGCCCTTGATATCGCGCTGTCGGACCTCGAGGACCACCCCGACGTGCACTTGGCGCTTAATGTCTCCAGCCTGACCATGTCGGACCGATCGTGGATGCGGCGCCTATCCGGTCTGATCAAAGGACGGCGCGACATTGCCAGCCGTCTTATCGTCGAGATCACCGAAACGACGGCGATGGAGGACATCAAGGCCTCGGCCCGGTTTGTCGCCGACCTGCGCGCCATGGGCTGCCGGGTGTCGCTCGACGATTTCGGCTCCGGCTATACCTCGTTCCAGCACATGAAGGCGATGACGCTCGACGTGGTCAAGATCGACGGCTCCTTCGTCAAGGATGTCGCGACCAATCCAGAGAACATGCTGTTCATCAGTACGCTGCTGGGCCTGGCCCGTGGATTCGGACTGGAAACCGTCGCAGAGGGCGTGGAGTCGGCCGAAGACGCCCAGGTCCTGATCGACAAAGGCGTCGACTACCTGCAGGGCTGGCACTTCGGCAGGCCCGAACTGGAACCGGCTTGGCGCACCCGGTGCCGGCCCCGGCACGCGATCGGCGCGCGCTGAGCGAGGCGCCCGGACACCTGTCTCACCGCGCGATCCGTTCGTGCCCGCTGATATAGACAAGCCGACCGCCGCACAGGGTCGCATCGACCCGGATACCGGTTTCGGCGTCAATCCGCGCCAGCACCAGATCGCCGCGCAGACCCACCTCGATCCGGCCCCGGTCGGCAAGCTGCATCGCCTCCGCCGGGGCTTTCGATATCAACGACCAGGTCGATTCAAGCGGCAGGCCGATCCGGCGCGCAAGCTGTGCCATGGCGCCGGTCATCGCGGGATAGTAATAGTCTGACGCAAGCACGGTGCACAAACCCGCGGCCACCATGTCGCCGGCGTCCAAAGCGCCGTTATGGCTGCCGCCGCGCAGGACATTGGGCGCCCCGAAAACCGTATGCTCGTCCCTCAGCCGCGCCTCGGCGACGGCTTCCCCGGTCATCGGAAACTCCGCCACCGGCGCGCCGAGTGACCGGAACAGGGCCCGGTCCTCGCGCGTGCGGTCGTCATGGGACAGCATGACGACGCCGGCCGTCCGCGCGCGCTGGGCCATGTCCGCGATCGCCCGCGGGACATCGGCCTTTCGCGACCAGACCTCCTCGAAAAACGCCCGATAGCCGGCCTCCGACAGCCCGGCCCGCCGGGCCCACTCGCTCAGCTTCGCGTGGCTATCGTCCTCCAGCTTGTCGGCGGTCATGGTGGTGTGGTCGTTGAACGCCAGCGCTGGCCGCGGCTCCCACTGCAACCACGCCGCCACCAGATCGATCGCCTCGAAGGCGAACGTTTCCCAGCGCAACTGTACCCGATGATCGACGCCCAACCCCGGACGCGCCGCCGCCAGCGCGTCCATGAAGGCGCGGCCCGCGTCGGCCGAGCGCAGGCCGGGCTCCCAGGACAGCGTCAGGCCGTGATAGGCCGTCGTGATCCCGTTCGCGGCAAGCTGGCGGTCGGTTTCGGCAAGCGCCACGGACAGGTCGATATGGACGCCGGGCCGCGGCATGATCTGGCGCTCGAACGCGTCGCCGTGGACATCGACGATGCCCGGCAGGACGCACAGGTCCCGGCCGTCGATCCGCAGCGCGTCGTCCGGGCAGGGCGCGCCAAACGCGGCGATCACGCCGTCGGAAACGGTGACGGAGGTGTCTTCCAGGACACCGTCAACCAGCACCTTGCCGGCTTCGATGTGGACCGGGCGCATCAGAATATCCAATCTGTACCGCCAGCCTCGCTTGCCTCATGGGCGCGGGCATCGAAACCGTTCGCGGCCCTTTCGCGGCGTCTCTGACCCAGGACTTGGTTTCGCGCGTGAATACCAGCAGCGGGGCATAACGGTGCCGTTCAGGTCCCGTGCCGTTGCGATGACTTCCCACACAAGATCTGGCGTTCCGTTTCCCGGTTTCGCAGGCCGGGCCCGCACCGCGCGCGTTAGCCTTTCTTGCCCGCCTTCTGCGCCTTCTGTGCGATCTCGCCCATGGTCTTGAGCTGTTCCTGCATCAGTTCAAGCTGTTGACGCAGGGTTTCGATCTGGGCCGCCTGGTTGGCGGCCGGCCGCGCGGCTTCGCCGCCTGCGTTTTCGCCCAGTTCGCCTTCGGCGCCGCCGAACGGCGAGAAGAAGTTCATGGCACGCTCGAACATCGCCATGTTCTGCTTGCTCATCTCCTCGAACGGTCCGAACGGGAACATCCCGCCGAAGGTCTCGTTCATGTATTCCGTCATTTTCTCCTGGTTCCTGGAGAAAGACTTCATGGAATAGTCGAGGTAACGCGGCAACAGCATCTCGTGCATGCTGTCGCCGTAGAACGCGATGAGCTGGCGCAGGAAGCTGATCGGCAGAAGGTTCTGTCCTTTGCCTTCTTCTTCCACGATGATCTGCGTCAGAACGGCCCGGGTGATGTCCTCGCCCGACTTGGCGTCATAGACCACGAAATCGACACCGTCCTTGACCATCTGGCACAGGTGCTCGAGCGTCACGTAGGAACTGGTGGCGGTGTTGTACAGACGCCGGTTGGCGTATTTCTTGATCGTGACCGGGGCTTCCGTTGCCGTCTGTCCGGCCTGTGCTGCAGGTTCAACCAAATCAACACCCTCGCATATTCAGTGCAGGATCCGCGCCCCCGGCAGTGTCTGGCGTGCCGGGCGATACGGCCACCTGGTTCAAATTTGCCCGATTGTGCAATGCATTAGGCAAAGAAACAACTAAAACCGCCCCTCTCGCGGCAGCGCTGTCGCGGCGCAAAAGACTAGAGCACGGTGATCAGGCGGCGCAGGACCACGGCCGAATAGGCCGCGGTTTCATGCAGGAAGGCCAGGAAATCCAGGTTGTTCTCCTCGCCCGCCATGTCGCTTAGCGAGCGGATCACCAGGCACGGGACGTCAAAGCGGTCCGCCACCTGGGCGACGGCCGCCCCTTCCATCTCCACCGCCTGGCCGGCCAGCGACGCGAACAGACGGTCGCGGGTGTCGATGCAGCTTAGGAACGCGTCGCCCGTCAGCACCGTGCCGAAATGAATGGCCGGTTCCCGCGCCTTTCCGCCCGCGGCCGCGGCCGACAAGGCCGGCAGGCGCATATCCGCCAGGGCCTCGCGCGCCCTGGCCACAAGGTCCCGCGGCGGACGATAGCCGAGCTGGTCGGTCGGCATGAAGAAAGGCAGATGGCCCGGCTGGTAGGGTTCGACCCGGCCCGCCTGCAGAACGCCGTAGTCGTGCTGGATCAGCCGTTCGGCGATCACCACGTCGCCGATCCCAAGGCGGGGATCGACGCCGCCGGCGACACCGGAGAAGACCAGCGTCCGGCAAGCGAACCGATCGCACAGCAAGGCGGCGACGAGGCCGGCATTGACCTTGCCCATGCCGCCCTCCACCAAGACCGCCGGCACGCCTTCCAGGCGCCCGCTGAGAAAGCGGAAACCCGCGCAAGCCTCCTCGCCTTCGGCATCGAAAGCGGCGCCAAAGTGGCCGATCTCTTCCGGGATGGCGCAGATGATCCCGATCGGTGCCGGTTCGCTTGTCATGTCGCCTACTAAAGCGCCACCGCCGAGCCCAGGCAAGGTGCTATGGCCAGCCTCCCGGACGGTCGTTATACTCCGCCGCCATGGCCGAACCGCCCGATATGAACGAACTGGCCAAACGTTATCTCGATCTCTGGCAGGAGCACCTGACCCGCTCCGCCGCCGATCCCGAGACCATGGAAGCGCTTGGCAGGATCATCGAGGCGATGTCGGCCTGGGCGCCCGGACCCGGCGGTCTGCCGGGTGTACCGTTGCCCGGCGGACCATTTGAATGGGGGGCGAACCCCGACCATGGAGCAGGTGTCACAACGTCCACCGCACCCCCCGCGACAGGGGCCAAGACCGCTGCCGCTGCATCTGATGATGGCGATGGGGGTACTGACTTCCTCAACCGCCGCATTGCCCGCCTTGAGGAACGGATCGCTCGCCTGGAATCCGGGGGTGGCGGAAAAGGCGAACGCCCTTCGGGACGCGCTAAACGACGCTGATACCTTCGGTTTCGACGACTTCGCCGACGCGGTCGCGCGCGAGAACCGGGCCCGCCTCGATGCGGTCCTCAGCGGCATCGAGGCCTACCGCCGGCATCCCTATCGCCGAACCGTTTCCGACCCGCCGCCGTTGTGGCAACAGGGCACCACGGCCCTGCGCGCCTATGGCGGACCTGCCGGCGGCCCGCCGGTGCTGATCGTGCCGTCCCTGATAAACCGCGCCTACATCCTGGACCTCACGGAACGGTGCAGCCTTGTACGCTGGTTGGCGGCCCAGGGAATGCGACCGTTCATGGTCGATTGGGGCGCGCCCGGTGAACAGGAGCGAAAGTTCGGCCTCACCGACTACATCGCCGGACGACTGGAGGCGGCGCTGGACGAGGTGATCCGACAGGTCGGCGGGCCGGTCGCCGTCGTCGGCTATTGCATGGGCGGACTTCTGGCGCTGGCGCTGGCGGTGCGCCGGCCCGGCGACGTGCAATCCCTGACGCTGTTGGCGACACCCTGGGACTTTAGGAAAGACCGCGAGGCCGAGGCCGACCTCGTCGCACGGTTGCACCAGTCCTGCGCGCCGGCCGTTGCGGCGTTTGGCGCGTTGCCGGTCGATATGCTGCAGGCGATGTTTGCCGGTCTCGATCCGCTGAACGGCATCCGCAAATTCGCCCGGTTTGCCGGCATGGATCAGGACAGCGAAGCCGCGGACCGTTTCGTCGCGTTGGAAGACTGGTTGAACGACGGAGTTCCCCTTGCCGCGCCGACGGCGCGGGAATGCCTCAGCGATTGGTATGGCGAAAACGCGCCCGCCTCGAACCGCTGGCGGGTCGACGGAACGGTCATCGACCCCGCGGCGTATGCCAAACCGGCCTTGTGCGTGGTACCGAAGGGCGACCGCATCGTGCCGCCGGTGTCTGCCAGGCCGCTGGCGCGGGCGCTGCCGCAGAGCGAGACCCTGACGCCGCATGCCGGTCATATCGGCATGATTGCCGGACAGAACGCGGAAGAGCTGATCTGGAGGCGGATTTTGATCTTCATCAAAACCGCCGCGTCTGCCCCCTCTGGCGGGTTGTAAGCGGTGCGCGCCGGCTGTATGTATTGCATCGCAACATCGGCCGGAAGTCGCAGGGCAATGCGGCACCGAGGCCGACAGCAGCCTGTCAGTTATTCGGCCGCAACCAGCAGAGCCCTTAAACAAGTCCCGAAACACTCTCGCGACAGGCTGCGGGGAGCAAACGGAAGGGGCACAGCTTTGGAGGACACAAACCAATGACCGAAGTCGTGATCGCCGGCGCCGCCCGGACACCGGTCGGAAACTTTCTCGGCGGGCTTAGCTCGGTTCCCGCATCCTATCTCGGCAGCGCAGCGATCAAGGCAGCGATCGAACGCGCAAGCATCGACCCCACCGAGGTCGATGAAGTGATCATGGGCCAGATCCTGACGGCGGGCACCGGACAGAATCCGGCACGCCAGGCCGCAGTCGGCGCAGGCATTCCGTATGAAAAGACCGCCTATCAGATCAACCAGCTGTGCGGCTCGGGACTCAGGACCGCCGCGCTCGGCTTCCAGGCGATCCGCGAAGGCGACTGCAGCATCGTCGTCGCCGGCGGCCAGGAGAGCATGAGCCAGGCGCCGCACTGCGCCAACCTGCGCACCGGCAAGAAGATGGGCGAACTGGAGATGTCCGACACCATGCTCAGGGACGGGCTGCTGGACGTCTTTCACGGCTATCACATGGGCACCACAGCCGAGAACATCGCCAAGCAGTGGCAGCTGACCCGCGAGCAGCAGGACGAATTCGCCGCCCTGTCGCAGCAAAAGGCGGTGGCCGCGATGGAAGCCGGCAAGTTCAAGGAAGAGATCGTCCCTGTCACGATCAAGACCCGCAAGGGCGACGTGGTCGTCGACACCGACGAGGGGCCGCGACCCGGCACGACCGTGGAGTCTCTGTCCGGCCTGCGGCCGGCCTTCGACCGCGAAGGGACGGTGACCGCCGGCAACTCGTCGACCATCAATGACGGCGCCGCCGCCATGGTCCTGATGAGCGCGGCCGAAGCCGAAAAGCGGGGCATCGCACCGCTGGGGCGGATCGTCTCGTGGGCGACCGCCGGCGTCGACCCGGCGATCATGGGCACGGGCCCGATTCCTGCGTCCCGCAAGGCCCTGGAAAAGGCCGGATGGACGATCGACGATCTCGACCTGGTCGAGGCCAACGAAGCCTTCGCCGCCCAGGCGATGTCGGTGAACAAGGACCTGGGCTGGGATACCGACATCATCAACGTCAACGGCGGCGCCATCGCGCTGGGCCATCCGATCGGCGCCAGCGGAGGCCGCGTGCTGATCACCCTGTTGCACGAAATGGCCAAGCGCGACGCCAAGAAGGGCCTGGCCACGCTGTGCATCGGCGGCGGCATGGGCATCGCCATGTGCGTCCAGCGCGACTGACGCCAGCGCACTGTACCGAAAAGGCGGGCCGCCGGGAGACCGGTGGCCCGTTTCTTTTCTATGGCGCGGACGCGCCCGTCAGCCCTGGGAAGCGGAGGGCCGCATCGCACCGGCGACCGCAAGCGCCAGAAGGACGCAGAAAGTCAGTTGCCACCAGGCCGACCAGATCGAGAAATTGACGAGGGACGAACCCCAGAACGCACCGAACACCGCCACGGCCGCCCAACCGGACGGCGCTCCCTGGAGAGCGAGAATGGCGAGCCGGCGCAGCAACAACAAGAGCGCCACGCACAAGCTCAGCAACCCCGCAATCCCGGTTTCCGAAAGGATCTCGTAGGCCCAGTTGTGGGGATGCGAGGGCAGGTACTCCTGCTCGGTTGCCGGAATGGTCCGTTCGGCGCCTTCGATGAAGTTGATCGTGTTCGGCCCGTGACCGATGACAGGCCGCCGTGCCGCAGCGTCCAGCGTGAACGCCCAGATCACCTGGCGATGGTGATCCACCAGCCAGGTCGGAATCGACGACTGCGAAGGATCGGTGTCCTGCGCCGTCGGCAGAGCGGCGGTGATCGCCAGGGCAAGCGCGACGCCGCCCGCCCCGACCGCCGCGGCGACCGTTCTGCGGCGGTTTGCGGACACCCGTCCCACCAGGGCCACCACGGCCAGCATCACCAACATCGCCAGGATGCCAAGAACGCCGGCATAGGCAACCTGAAAGCCATCCAGCCAGATCGCCAGAGCGGCCAGGACCAGAAGGGCCAGCCGCAGCGCCTTTCGGCCCAGTTCCGGGCCGGACGACGCCCACAGGGCAACCGGAAGCAGACAGGCGATGGCGGACCCGAACCCTTTGAAGTAGATCGCCGCGTCCAGTTCGATGTCCGCGCCTCCTCTGATCAGGGCCAACAGACCATCTGAGACGTGCACGGCGAAAACCACGTGGCCCATTGCCAGCAGGGCGGCGACCACCAGGCAGCGCTTGGCCAGTGCCAGTGCGCGACGGTCGCGCGCCAGCACCTGCACCGCCGCCAGCGCGAAGACCGCGAAGGCGGCCGTGCGCGACCAGGTTTCCAGCGACTTCGTCAAATCCTGGGAGAGCAACACGCTGACCAGCGAGACCAGGCCGAACAGCGCGAAGGCCAAACCTGTCGGCCCGCGCGCGGCGCCGATGACGCCGCGGCGGATGTCGCGGCGGGTCAGGGCGAACAGCACGACGGCGACGGCCGGGGCCAGCGCAACGCCCATGGCGGCCTTGCCGAGGACCGCCGCCGGAACCGCGACGCCCATGCTGACGGCCAGCGCTGACATTGCCAGGCCGGGAATGGCGCCCGCGCCGGCGTCGCCCGACCGGCGCGCCGCGATACCCTGTCCGTCCGTGCTCATGCGTTTACGATCGACAACTCCGATACCCCCGGGAATCCGGGGTGTATCACCGGCACGGAGCCCCCACAACCGCCCGAGACGGCCGATCCGATGCCGCCTGCTTGTGCGCCGCCGCAAAAACGTGTTTTGATCCACTGACATAAGGCTGAGCGAACTGGCACGGGACACAGCGTCTCTTCGCGCCGGAGGCGGGCCGAGGGACAATGAGGGGAAACACCCATGGGACGAGTTGCATTGGTTACCGGTGGCACGCGTGGCATCGGCGCGGCCATTTCCACCGCACTGAAGGATGCAGGAAACACCGTTGCCGCGACTTTCGCGGGCAACGTTGAGAAGGCCAACGCCTTCAAGGAGGAAACGGGGATCGGCGTCTACCAGTTCGACGTCGGCAGTTTCGAGGCGTGCCAGTCCGGCATCAGCCAGATTGAGAACGATCTCGGCCCGGTCGAAATCCTGGTCAACAATGCCGGGATCACCCGCGACGGCACACTGCACAGGATGACCGACGAGAACTGGGGCGCGGTCATCGATACCAACCTGACTTCCTGTTTCAACATGTCGCGCGCCGTCATTGAGGGGATGCGCGACCGCGGATTCGGCAGGATCATCAATATCAGCTCGGTCAACGGCCAGGCGGGACAGTTGGGGCAGACCAACTATTCCGCGGCGAAGGCGGGCATGATCGGCTTCACCAAGGCCTTGGCCCAGGAAGGCGCGGCCAAGGGCATCACCGTCAACGCGATCGCGCCCGGCTACGTCAATACCGAGATGGTCCAGGCGGTGCCGGAAAACGTCCTGGAGAAGATCATTGCGCGGATCCCCGTCAGACGGCTGGCCACACCTGAGGAGATCGCGCGCTGCGTGGTGTTCCTGGCGGCGGAAGAGGCGGGGTTCATTACCGGATCGACTCTGTCGATCAACGGAGGCCAGTATATGGACTGAAGCCTGTCCAACGAGGACGGCGCAAGCGGACGGGGTGCCATCGTGGCGCCCCGTTCGTCGTTGTGAATGGCGCGGCAACGGTCGAATGGCGGCCGTCGCGAAGGTTTAGTATGAAGATTCTCCGGGCAAGCCAACCACAGCCAGGACCGAAGCATGACCGAACCGTTTACCGGCCCCAAGCCTGGTGTTGGCGTCGTCGTGCGCAAACGCGCGCCCGATGGTGACCGGGTGTTGTTGATCCGGCGCGCGAAAGCCCCGAATGCCGGTAAATGGAGCCTGCCCGGCGGCCATCAGGAGCTTGGCGAAACCGTTCGCGAGACGGCGGCCCGGGAGGTGCGCGAGGAAACCGGCCTTGAGGTGACCGTCGCCGAGTTTCTCGACGTGATCGACGCGATCGGCCCCGACGGCAAAGGCGGCACGGCCTATCACTATACGCTGATCGATTTCGCGGCCGATTGGGTTTCGGGCGAACCGGTCGCAGGCTCGGACGCGGCGGACGCGGTCTGGGCCGACCCGGACGACCTGGCAGGGTTCAACCTGTGGAGCGAAACCCGGCGGGTCATCGCGCTGGCCTTCGCGGACAGGGCGGAGCGCACGCCTTGAGCAATGATGGGGAGGTCGCCTCCGCCACCCTAATCGGCGGCGGCGCCGTCCTGATGTGGGGCGGGCTGGCGCTCTTGACCACCTGGACCGGCGGGGTGCCGCCGTTTCAACTGGTGGCGATGTCGTTTTCGATCGCCTTCGTGCTGGCGCTGGCCAAGTGGCTGTTGCGGCGTGAGCCGCCGCTTACCCACCTGCGCCATCCAGCAGCGGTGTGGGTGGTCGGGCTTGGCGGGCTGTTCGGCTATCACTTCCTCTATTTCGTTGCCCTGCGCAACGCGCCGCCGGCGGAGGCGAGCCTGATCGCCTATCTGTGGCCGCTCTTGATCGTGCTGTTCTCCGCGCTTTTGCCGGGCGAGCGGCTGCGCTGGTACCACCTGGCCGGGGTGGGCACGGGGCTGGCGGGCTGCGTCGTTCTGATCGGCGGTGGCGGGGGCGTGCGCTTTTCCGGCCTGCATACGGCTGGATATCTGGCCGCGCTGGGCGCCGCACTCGTCTGGTCCAGCTATTCCGTTCTGTCGCGACGGTTCGGCACGCTGCCGACAGATACCGTCGGCTGGTTCTGCGCCGGCAGCGCGGTTCTGGGCGCGGTGTGCCATCTTCTTTTCGAGGACACGGTGTGGCCGGCCGACACCGGCCAGTGGCTTGCGGTCCTGGGGCTGGGGCTGGGACCGGTGGGGCTTGCCTTCTTCGTGTGGGACATCGGCGTCAAGCGCGGCAACATCAAGGTGCTCGGCGCCATGTCCTATGCCGCGCCGCTGATCTCGACATTGGCCCTGGTGGCGTTCGGCAAGGCGGAGCCGACCGCCACCCTTGGCATCGCCTGCGTTGCCATCGTCGGCGGCGCGCTGTTGGCGGCGAAGGACATGTTCCGCCGCGCCGGGCCGGCGTGAACCCGTTCGCCGCCCTTTATCTTCTTCCGCCCGTATCCCTGGTGGTCCCCCTGGCGCTGTTAGGCCTGTGGGTCGCGGCCGCCATGCCCCGCCATCGGCGCGGTGCAGCCGGCATCTGCCGGGCGATCGCGGTCGTCGCGCTCTTGGCGACCTTTCCCGTCGTCTCGAAACTCCTGGTTTGGCCGCTGACGACGCTGGTCACCGATTGGGACGACGCGGGCCTTCCGCCTGTCGGCGCCGTCGTCGTGCCGACCGGGGGTTCGTTCAGCGACGCGGCGGGCGGGCGCTGGCCGTCCCGCGAGACCGTGCGCCGCGCCGCCACGGGGGCGGCGGTGGCAGGGGAACTGGGACTACCCCTGGCGATCAGCGGCGGTTCGCCGGAGGAGCTGCCCGCCAGCGAAGCGGCACTGGTTGCGGATCTCCTGGACCTCGACCGGTCGGCGGTGCTGTTGGATCTCGCCGCCAGGAACACCCACGAAAACGCCCAGGCCTTCGCGCGCCTGCTGCATCCGCGCGGCATCAGGGCCGTCCTTGCGGTCACCGACGTTGTCCACCTGCCGCGGTTCGCGGCATCGCTGCGCACGGCGGGCTTCACGGTCTACGGCCGCACGCTGGGCCTGGGGATCGACGCCCCGATCGAACCGGCGGACTTCGCGCCCAGCAACCGGGGCCTCGACTATTTCGGCGGTCTTGCCGCAGGCTATGGCGGGATCATTTACTACCTGATAAGGGGCCGCTTCGCGTTCCGAGATCTCGCAGACCCGCCCGCGGCGGGAACGTCTCCATAACCCTCTCAACCACGGGAAACGCCGATGGCCGACAGCGCGACTGACAACAAACCGAGGACGGTGGTGATCGGCCTCGGTTCGATGGGAATGGGAATGGCGACGTCGCTCGTTCGCGCCGGGTTGCCGGTCTGGGGGCTTGACGTCGACCCGGCGCGCGAAGGCGCGTTCCGCACGGCCGGCGGCCTGGAAGGGCCACGCTTCCGCATCCTGCCGGAGGCAGAGGTCGTGATTTGCGTCGTCGTCAACCAGGCGCAGACCGAGGCGGTGCTGTTCGCCGAGGACGGCATCGCCGACCAGTTGCCCGCCGGTGCGGTGTTCCTGTCCAGCGCCACGGTCGCGCCGGCGTTCGCCAAGGAGATGGCGGCGCGGCTGGCCGAACGGGGGATCGACTATATCGACGGCCCGATCAGCGGCGGCGCCGCCAAGGCCGCCGCCGGAAAGATCTCGATCATGGCGTCCGGACCCGCACGGGCGTTCGAAAAGGCGAAACCCGCGCTGGACGCGATAGCGGAAACCGTCTTCCGTCTGGGAGACGAGGCGGGTCCGGGCTCGGCGATGAAAATCGTCAACCAGCTTCTGGCGGGCGTGCATATCGCCGCCGCAGCCGAGGCGGTCACGTTCGGCATGTCGCAAGGGATCGATCCGGCAACGGCACTGGAAGTGATCTCGAAGTGTGCGGGGACGTCATGGATGTTCGAGAATCGTGTGCCGCACATCGTATCGGGCGACTACGCCCCGCGCTCGGCCGTTGACATCTTCGTCAAGGACCTGGGGATCGTCGGCGACGTGGCGCGTGCGTCGCGGTTCTCCGCACCGCTCAGCGCCGCGGCTTTGCAGCAGTTCGTCGCGGCAAGCGGGGCCGGCTACGGGCGCGAGGACGATGCCGCCGTGGCGAAGATCTATGCCCGCAATGCCGGACTTACACTGCCCGAAGCGGACTAGCGCTGTCTCGGCGTCGGCCGCCAGTCCGGCAGCGCCAGATCGAAACTGTCGAACACGAAGCCGGGGGTGACGGTACAGCCGACCAGCGTCCACTCGCCCAGGCTCTCGGCGGTCTGCCAGTGACCGGCCGGCACCAGCGCCTGCGGCCGTTCGCCGGCGGCAAGGTTGGGCCCAAGGCGCGTGGCCGCGGCGTCGTGGCCGTTCGGCGAGACGGTCAGTACCAGCGGCCCGCCCGCGTACCAATGCCACATCTCGTCGGCGTCGGTGACCCTGTGCCAGTGCGAGTATTCGCCCGCCTTCAACAGGAAATAGATGGCCGTCCCGGCGCCGCGCCCGCCATCGGGTGCCTGGTGGCGATAGGTTTCGGCATACCAGCCGCCTTCCGGATGCGGCGCCAGCCCCAACAGCGCGATGATCTCGTCCGCGGTCATCACGGGTTGTGGGGTACGGTCGCCTGCATCGAGGGACGTTCCGAGAACCGGGCGTACCAGAGGCTGAGCTGCGGATGCGCCTCGCGCCAGTCCATGGACGGGAACCGGAAATCGCGATAGCCAAGCGCACAGCCGACCGCGATGACGCCGACCGTCAGCCGTCCGTTCAGGATCTCGGTCGCGTCCTCCAGCCAGTCCAGCGCCGCATCGACGCTTGCCTGCTGGCGGTCGATCCACTCCTGCGATTGCCGGGCCGGATCGCGCCGGCCTTCCAGCAACTGCAGAACCGAGGCGTCGAGGATGCCGTCGGCCAGCGCCTGCAGTTTCAATGCCGTCCAACGCTCGTCTCCCTCGCGCGGAAGGAACAGGCTCTTGGCGTGCGTGTCGTTGAGGTATTCGCAGATCACCGGCGAATCGAACAGAACGGTCCCGTCCTCCAGTTCCAGCGCCGGCACCTTGCCCAGCGGATTGACGCCGCGATAGGTCCCGTCGTCGCCCCAGACGTCGGTCGTGACGATGTCCAGCGCATCGACGAGCCCTGCCTCGTGCGCCAGAACCAGGACCTTGCGCACGTAGGGCGAGGCCGGCGAGTAGCGTATCCGCATCAGAATACATCCTTGCGATGGTCGGGATCCGAATTGGCCGGGTTCGGCACACGGTTGTCGTGCAACACCGCTATCAAGGCGTCTGCTCCCATTCCGGCATCCGGCATCGATTGATTTGGTTAACCTACCATTCGGCGTTGGTATGGCCAAATGATTACCCTGAAACGGCTTTTTGCATGTAGAGTGCGCTCATGTGGACCGATGTCATCGATCTGAACGACTTCTACAGGTCGCGGCTGGGCAAGGTCGCGCGGCGCGCTATCCGCGACGAAATCCGCAACATCTGGACCGACGTGCGCGGCATGACCGTCGCCGGGCTGGGCTATGCCACGCCCTATCTTGGCCAGTTCACCGACGAGGCCGAGCGGGTCGTCGCGGTGATGCCGGCGCACCAGGGCGTGACCCACTGGCCGCGCGACGAACCGAACCTGGCGACGCTTGCCGACGATGCGGAACTGCCGTTCCCCGACCTGTCGGTGGACCGCTTGCTGCTGGTCCATGCGCTTGAATGCTCCGAACAGCTTCGGCCGATGATGCGTGAAGCCTGGCGCGTCCTGTCGGGCAGCGGCCGGCTGCTGGTCGTCGTGCCCAGCCGGCGCGGTTTCTGGGCCCGTTCCGACGGCACCCCGTTCGGCCACGGCTATCCCTACAGCCAGGGCCAGCTCAAGCGGGTGATGCGCGACTGCATGTTCTCGCCGACGCAGACCTCGCGGGCGCTTTATATTCCGCCGCTTAGGTCCGGCTTCCTGCTGCACTCCGCCCAGACGGTCGAACGGCTGGGCCAGCGCTGGTTCGCAACGTTCGGCGGGGTCAACCTGATCGAGGCGTCCAAGCAGATCTACGCCGCGACGCCGGCGCCGTCGCGCAAGGTGGCACCGCGGCGCCTGGTGGTGCTGCCGGGCCGGCCGACGGCCGCGCGCGTCGGCAGGAAGGGCGTGACGCCGAAGGACAGCACGACCTAGAGCGTGATCACCTGTGTTCGAGTCGTTTGACGACGTTTGACACCGTTTGAACACGGATAACAGCGCGTCACTTGCAGCCAAGCCCTTCGAGACGGCCGCGTTCCGCGGCCTCCTCAGGGTGAGGATATGGTTCGATACCGAAAACCCTCATGGTGTGAGGAGGCGCGCACCAGCGCGCCGTCTCGAACCACATGGCTGCAAGCGCTTCGGTGTTTCGACGTGAACTGATCCTGCTCCAGGCAAACACCGGTACACCCCGACCCCCCCTTCCCTTGCCGAGTCCGAAGAGGTGGTTGGCAAATGGCCGTGTGCCGGCCTAGATCCAATCCGGATCGGCGACGGTCCGGTCTCCGCCGGCATTGCCGGTATTGACGGTCGCCGCCGGCTCCATCAACAGGACCTCGCATTCCTCGTCGGCGACTGGGCAGTGTTCGACGCCCCGCGGCACCACGTAGAGCTCGCCAGGGCCCAGATGAACGTCGCCGTCGCGCAGACGAATGGTCAGCCGGCCTCTGACGACAAAGAACAGCTCGTCCGTCTCGTCATGCTTGTGCCAGACGAAGTCGCCGGCAAGCTTGACCAGCCTGATGTGGTAGTCGTTGACCTGCGCGGCGATGCGCGGCCGCCAAGGCTCGGTGATCTGGCCGAATTTCTCGGCCAGATTCACCACTTCGTTCTTCATGCGCGGTTTCCGCCGGCGCCTCAGCGGTTCATGCGGTTGTCGATCAGATCGTCGACCACCGCAGGGTCCGCCAGCGTCGAGGTATCGCCCAGCGCGCCGTACTCGTTCTCGGCGATCTTGCGCAGAATGCGGCGCATGATCTTGCCCGAACGGGTCTTCGGCAGGCCCGGCGCCCACTGGATCAGGTCGGGGCTGGCGATCGGGCCGATCTCCTTGCGCACCCACTGGACCAGTTCCTTGCGCAGTTCCTCGCTCGGCTCCTCGCCGACGTTCAGGGTGACATAGGCGTAGATGCCCTGGCCCTTGATGTCGTGCGGATAGCCGACCACGGCCGCCTCGGCGACGCTGTGATGGGCGACCAGCGCGCTTTCCACCTCGGCCGTGCCCATGCGGTGGCCGGACACGTTGATCACGTCGTCGACGCGGCCGGTAATCCAGTAATAACCGTCCTCGTCGCGCCGTGCGCCGTCGCCGGTGAAGTACCGGCCCGGATAGGTCGAGAAGTAGGTCTGGATGAACCGTTCGTGGTCGCCATAGACCGTGCGCATCTGGCCCGGCCAGGATTCGGAGATGCAGAGGTTGCCTTCGCAGGCACCGCTCAGCTCGTTGCCGTCATTGTCAACCATCTGCGGTTTGACGCCGAAGAACGGCCGCGTCGCCGAACCCGGCTTCAGGTCGGTCGCCCCCGGCAACGGCGTGATCAGGATGCCGCCGGTCTCGGTCTGCCACCAGGTATCGACGATCGGACAGCGTTTGTCGCCGACGACGTCGTAGTACCAGGACCACGCCTCGGGATTGATCGGTTCGCCGACCGTCCCCAACAGGCGCAGCGTCTCGCGGCTGGTCTTCGCCACCGGCTCGTCGCCTTCGCGCATCAGGGCGCGGATCGCCGTCGGTGCGGTGTAGAAGATGTTGACCTTGTGCTTGTCGCAGACCTCCCAGAAACGGGACATCGTCGGATAGTTGGGCACGCCCTCGAACATCAGGGTGGTCGCGCCGTTGGCAAGCGGTCCGTAGACGATATAGCTGTGGCCGGTGACCCAGCCGACGTCCGCGGTACACCAGTAGATATCGCCGTCGTGATAGTCGAAGACGTACTGATGGGTCATCGACGCATAGACGAGATACCCGCCGCTGGTGTGCAGGACGCCCTTCGGCTTGCCGGTCGACCCGGAGGTATAGAGGATGAACAGAGGATCCTCGGCGTTCATCTCCTCCGGCGGGCAGTCGGCCGAGGCCGCCGCGACCGCTTCGTGGTACCAGACGTCGCGGTCGTCGTTCCAGGGGATGTCGCCGCCGGTGTGCTTGACCACCAGGACCCTCTTGCAGCATGCGGTATCCGGGTTCTCCAGCGCCGCGTCGGCGTTCTTCTTCAAGGGCACCGTGCGGCCGCCGCGGCGGCCTTCATCGGCGGTGATCATGAAGTTGGAATCGGCGTCGTGGACCCGGCCGGCCAGCGCGTCCGGCGAGAACCCGCCGAACACGATGGAATGAACGGCGCCGATCCGCGCACAGGCCAGCATCGCGACCGCGGCCTCCGGGATCATCGGCAGGTAGATCGTCACCCGGTCGCCCTTCTTGACGCCAAGGTCGCGCATCGCGCTGCCCATCCGGCAGACCTGTTCGTGCAGTTCGCGATAGGTGATCTTCTTGTCGACCGACGGGTCGTCGCCCTCCCAGATGATCGCGACCTGGTCGCCGCGGCTCTCGAGATGCCGGTCCAGGCAGTTGGCCGCGACGTTCAGCGTGCCGTCCTCGAACCACTTGATCGAGACGTCGCCCGGCCCGAACGAGACGTTCTTGACCTTGCTGAACGGTTTGATCCAGTCGACCCGCTTGCCATGCTCGCTCCAGAACCCGTCCGGATCCTCGATCGAGTGCGAGTACATGGAGTTGTAGGTGTCGTTGTCCGCAAACGCCCGCTTCTTCCAGGCGTCGGGCACGGGATAGAGCTCTTCGTGCATGGCCGGACGATTCCTTCCTGTGCTGAATATCGTTCATTCCTTAACGGCCCGTGCGCCCCCGCCGAACCGCAATTGCCCGCATAATGGTCAAAACGAGGCCAAATCTCAAGCCGATGGCGGACCGTCGCCCGGGTCCGCAGCCGTCGACAACCGACCGTCCGAAACCGACACCGCATAGGGCCTGAGGCCCGCCCCGACGCAAGGCCCGGAAACGCAGACCCCGTCCTCCGGCCGGAACCGGGCGCCGTGGGTCCGGCACAGCAGGTACCGCCCGTCGCGGGTGAAGAACCGGTCCTCCGCGATGTTCAGCGGCGTTCCTACATGCGGGCAGGCGTTGACATAGGCCCTGACCGCCGCGCCCTGGCGCAGCACGATCAGCGCGACCGGCCCGTCCGGGCCCGGCACCTCGAACCCCCGCGCGGTCCCGTCGGGGATCTCGCTCAGCAGGCAGAGCTGGGGCACCGCCGCCTCAGGCGTCCGTCTCGCCCATCTTGCAGATCTTCTTCCAGGACGCATCGTCGATCGGCATCACCGACAGCCGGGTATGCCGCACCAGCAAAAGCTCCGAAAGGCTGGGCTCGGCCTTGATCTCGGCCAGCGTGACCGGGCGGTTGAACGGCCGCACCGCCTTGAAATCGACCATGCCGAACCGGCCGGTCTCGTCGGTGTGGTCGGGATAGTACTCCTTCACGACCTCGACGATGCCAACGATGCGTTTCTCGTTGACCGAATGATAGAAGAAGGCCTTATCGCCGTTCTTCATGGCCTTCATGTTATTGGAGGCCTGGTGGTTGCGGACACCGTCCCAATGGGTGGTGCCGTCCCTCACCTGGTCGTCCCAGGACCAGGTATTGGGTTCCGATTTGACCAGCCAGTAGGCCATGTCCGTCTGCTCCCCTATTCTGCGCCTGCGCCCGTTCTCCGGCGCGGTTCTATCCTGTCCTAGCGTCCGGCGCCATCGCCGAACTCGGTGGTGAAAGGCCTGCTCAACAGCGCCTCCAGGGTGGCGTCGATCGAGGCGCCCTTGGCGACGACCTGGAACACCGCGTCGCAGATCGGAAGGTCCAGGTCGGCCGCGCCCGCGGTTGCCATCACCGCCTGGGCCGTGGCGACGCCCTCGGTCACCGATTTGCGGGTCTTCAGGATATCATCCAGGGCGCGCCCCTCGCCCAGGGCCACGCCCAGCGAATAGTTGCGGCTTTGCATGCTGGAACAGGTGAGGATCAAATCGCCCAGGCCGCTGAGCCCCATGAAGGTCTCGGCGCGGGCGCCGCGCGCCACGCCCAGCCTGATCAGTTCCGGCAGGCCGCGCGTGATCATGGCCGCCCGGGCGTTCTCGCCCAGTCCCCGCCCCAGAACGATGCCGCCGGCGATGGCCAGCACGTTCTTCAGGGCCCCGCCGACCTGCGCGCCGATCAGATCGTCGGTGGTGTAGGTCCGGAACCGCGGCAGGCCGACGGCACCGACGATCGCCTGTGCGCCTGCATCGGATTCGCTGGCAACGGTGACGGCCGTCGGCAGACCCCGCGCGACCTCGGCCGCGAACGAGGGGCCGGACAAGACCACCGGCACCGCCGCCGGACAGGCCTCGGCCAGGACCTCGCTGATGAGAAGGCCGGTCTTGAGTTCGATGCCCTTGGCGCAGATCGCGACGGGCAGACCGGCCCCGACATCGTTCGCCATCGCCGTCGCGACCTCTCTGGTCGCCTGGGCCGGCACCGACAGCAGGACGGCATCGGCCCCTTCAAGCGCGGCGCCGAGGTCCGTGGTCGCCTCGATGCCCGGCTCCAGCGGCACGTCGGCAAGCTTGCGCGGATTGCCGCGCCCGGCGGCGATGTCGGCGACGAGACCGGCGTCGCGCGCCCACAGCCGGACCGAATTGCCGGCGCGCCGCGCCACGCAGGCAAGCGCGGTTCCCCAGGCGCCGGCGCCGATGACCGCGACGGTCAGGCCGGGCATTCGGCATTCCTCTCAGGCCAAAGCCCCCTTACCGCAATCCCTCTCCCCCTGGGAACAGGGGGCTCGGCTGTCAGTCCTGTCATCCTACCCGCCCTGCGGCAGCGAGAAGTTGAAGGCGATCGAAATGCGCTCGCCGGTGCCGCGATAGGGACGCACGCAATGGCTCAGCCATGCCGGGAACATCAGCATGTTGCCCGCCTTCGGCCGGATCAGTTCGGACGCCCCGATCGACAGCCCGCCCGGCACGTTGACGGCAAGGTGAGGCGCATACATCGCCGGCGCGACGCCGCGCGGATCCTGCAACTCGAACTCGCCGCCGAACGAAGGGTCCGTACCGGCGCCGCCGTCGTCCACGTAGTAGGTCCCCGACCAATAGCTGCCGGGATGGGTGTGGAACTCGTTGCCGTGGTCGGGGCCGTTGACGTTGGCCCACGCATTGACGACCCAGTTGACGCCGGCCGGCCGGCCGGTCCGGTCGCAGGTCAGCTGGTCCGCCAACTGTCGCGCCGTTCCCAGCAAGGCCCGCCCCGCCTCGCCGCCCCAGTCCGCGAAGTCCCAGTCCGACTGCCAGCCGCCGCGGTTGGAATGGTCGGTCGAGGCGGTTGCGGCCATGCGGTCGCGGATCGTCGCCGCCAGCCGCGCGTTCAGCGCGGCCGCGTCCGGCAGGCCGAGAACGGCGACCGGCGTCGCGAAGTAGGGCCGCACCTCAACGTTCGCCGAGGGCTTCTGGTCTTGGCTGTTCATGTCCTCCCGTTCCCGGCGGCTGTGCCTCGGCCGACTGTCAGTCCGGCGCGATAGTTTCGTCAAGCGGCCAGCGCGGCCGCGGCCTGAAATCGAATCCGTCCGCGCCGCCCCGGCGCAGCCGCTCGACGCCGGCCCAGGCGATCATCACGGCGTTGTCGGTGCACAGCGCAGGCGGCGGCGCGGCAAAACCGAAACCGCCCTCGGCGGCCACCGTCTCCAGCACGCCGCGCAGGGTCTTGTTGGCGGCCACGCCGCCGGCAACCACCAGCGGCCGGCCCGGCCCGTGCGCCTCCCGGAACCGCTCCATCGCCCGGGCGCAGCGGTCGGCGAGAACGTCGGCGACCGCCTCCTGGAACGCCGCGGCAAGATCGGCGACGTCGGCCGGCCGCAACGGGTCGGTCAGGCCTTCAACGATCTTGCGTACCGCCGTCTTCAGGCCCGAGAAGGAGAAGTCGCAATTGTCGCGCCCCTTCATCGGGCGCGGCAGCCGGAACCGCGCCGGCGCCGTCGCGGCGGCCGCGGCGCGCTCGACCTCGGGCCCGCCGGGATAACCGAGCCCCAGCAGTTTCGCCGTCTTGTCGAAGGCTTCGCCGATCGCATCGTCGACAGTTGTGCCGTACTGGCGATACCGGCCGACGCCTTCCACCGCCAGAAGCTGGCAATGGCCGCCCGACACCAGCAACAGCAGGTAGGGGAAGTCGCACGCGTCGGTCAGGCGTGCCGTCAAGGCATGGCCTTCCAGGTGATTGATCGCCAGGAAAGGAAGCCCGCGCGAAAACGCGATCGCCTTGCCGGTCATGACGCCGACCATGACGCCGCCGATCAGGCCCGGCCCGCCGGTGGCCGCAACGCCGTCCAGCGCGTCGTAGCCGACCCCGGCCTGCTGCATCGCCGCGGCGATCAGACCGTCCAGCGTCTCCAGGTGGCTGCGCGCGGCGATCTCGGGCACGACGCCGCCATAGGGGCGGTGTTCGTCGAGCTGGCTGAGCACAAGGTTCGCGTGCACCGTGCGGTCGTCGCCGACAACGGCGGCGGCGGTCTCGTCGCAGGAGGTTTCGATGCCCAGTACCAGCATGAGGCGCGGTTGTAACGGGTGCGGCGCGTGCCGCCAAGTGCTGCAAGCCCTTCCGGTCGCGGCGAACGCACGCTAAAACGCCTGTCATGAGTGGCCCGACGATTCGCATTGGTACACGGGGCTCGCCATTGGCGCTGGTCCAGGCGCGCACGGTCGAAGCCCTGTTGCGCAACATCCATCCAGACCGGGAAACCGAACTCGTCATCATCAAGACGACGGGCGACGCGGTGCGGGACCGGCCGCTGGCCGAGATCGGCGGCAAGGGGCTGTTCACGAAGGAGCTCGACACGGCGCTGGTTGCCGGCGACATCGCATGCGCCGTGCATTCGATGAAAGACATGGAAACCGCGCTGGCCGACGGCATCGAGGTGGGCGCGGTGCTTGCGCGGGAGGATCCGCGCGACGCCTTCCTGTCGCCGGTCGCCGCCACGATCGGCGAACTGCCCGAAGGCGCGGTGGTGGGCACCACTTCCCTGAGGCGCCAGGCCCAGATCCTCGACCGGCGCCCCGACCTTTCGGTCGTGACCTTCCGCGGCAACGTGGACACGCGCCTTGAAAAGCTGCGGGCCGGCACTGTCCAGGCAACGCTGTTGGCGATGGCGGGCCTCAACCGCCTGGGCCGTCACGATGTCGGCGCGGTGCCGCTGGAGCCCGAGGAGATGCTGCCGGCCGCCGCCCAGGGCGCCGTCGCGATCACGGTGCGGACGGGCGATGCGGCCATGCTGGAGGCCGTCGCGCCGCTGAACCATGACGAGACGCGCATCTGCGTGACGGCCGAGCGCGCGTTTCTTGCCGTGCTGGACGGAACCTGCAAGACGCCGATCGCGGCGCTTGCCCGGCAGGACGGCGGAGACGGGTTCAGCCTGCGCGGCCTGGTCGCCACGCCCGACGGCTCGGTCCGCCGCGACGGCTCGCGCAGCGCGGCCGCAGCCGACATCGTCGCGGCAGCACGCGAGTTGGGGGCGGAACTGAAAGCAGCCATGGGCAGCCGGATGCCGCGGTGATAAGGAGACGGGGACGTGCAGTTCAGCCGATCTGATCGGACGGTTTCGGAATGACCGACCAAAGACGCCATATCGTGATCACGCGTCCCGAGGAGGACGCCTCGGCCCTTGCCACGGACCTTGCCAAGAAGGGTTTCAAGCCGCTGCTTGCGCCGATGCTGAGCATCAAGCCGCTGGCCGACGCAGAAATCGACACGCGCGGGATCCAGGGCATCATGTTCACCTCGTCCAACGGCGTGCGCGCCTTCGCCAAACACAGCGACCGGCGCACGATTCCGTGCTGGTGCGTCGGGTCTTCGACCGCGGCCACCGCGCGCGAGCACGGCTTCTTGGACATCAAGACCGCCGGCGGCGATGTGGACAAGCTGGCCGAAATGGTGATGGAGAATCTGCCGCCCGGCGGCGGCGCCCTGTTGCACGCAAGCGGAAGCTCCGTCGCCGGTGACCTGGCCGGCATTCTGTCGAAGGCGGGATACACCGTCTGCCGCACCGTGCTCTACGAATCGATTCTTGCAACCGAGATCCCGGCCGAAACCACCAACGCCATGAAGGAAGGAAGCGTCCGCGCCATCCTGTTTTTTTCTCCCCGCACGGCAGACAGCTTTGTTAGGCTTGTTTTGGAGGCCGGTCTTGAGGACACCTGCACGACTGTCGATGCGGTCTGCCTCAGCGAAGCTGTGGCGGACAGCGCAAGCCGGCTCGACTGGGCGAATATGGTGGTCTCGGAACAGCCGACCCAACCCTCGCTGTTGGAGGCTTCCGAGATAAACGAGGACGAGATCGGAACCAAAGAACAGAGATGAGCGACAGCGAGTCCCCCGAAACGCCTGGCGGCGCGCCACCGCATGCGGACGCCAATGCCGTCATCGCGGCCTTCGGCGGCATCCGGCCGATGGCGGCACAGATGGGCCTGGCCGTCAGCACGGTCCAGGGCTGGAAGATGCGCAACGCGATCCCGGACAACCGCTGGGCCGATGTGCGGGCGGCGGCCGAGGCGCTCGGGATCGATCTGGACTCGCTGCCCCAGCGGCGCACCGACGCGGAACCGGACAGCACGGCCCCCGACGACGAGGCGGCGTCCGCGTCCGACGACCAGGCCGGCAGTCCCGGCAATACCGACGAAACCGGCGATGGCGACAAGGACGCGGAGGTGCCGGCACGCGACCTGGCGCGTCCGGAATCGACCCCGGGCATGGACCTGCCGCCGCTGAAAGAGGAGCGGCGCGGCGGCACGCTGGTCGCCTGGTCGGCCCTGTTGATCGGGCTGATCGCGCTGGTGGCCATCGTGGCCCGGCCGATCTGGGCCCCCTTCGTTCAGCCCTTCGTCGAACCGGTTGTCGAAGCCTACCTTCCGAAGATCGAACAGACCGAGCCGCCGGCCGCGGCGGCGGCGGTCGGCGAAGAGGAGATCGCCGAGATTGCCGCGCGCGTCGGCGGTATCGAGACCAAGATAGACAATCTTGTCCGCCTGCAGGAAGACATCGCGCGCCTGGACACCCGGGTTCAGGGGCTGGCGGACCGACCGGCGCCGTCGGCCGGCGCCGGGGTGGACCTGGCGCCGATCGAGGACAAGCTCGCGGATCTGGACGCCCGGATCGCCAACGCGGAAGGCCGGATGGGCGACATGGTTTCGTCCCGTTCGTTCGCCGATCGCATGGCCGAACTGGAGCGAAGCCTGAAAGCCCTGTCGGACAACACCGAAGCGGTGCGCAAGCTTGCAGCGACCGCCGGCAGCGCGCTGAGCGCGATCGAAAGCGACGTGACCGCGGTCAACGAACGGCTGAGCGACATCGCCAACCGGCCGGTCCAGACCGGGGCGCGGGCGGCTGCCGTGGTCCTTGCCGTCGGCCAGCTTGACGCGTCCGTCATGGCGGGTGCGCCCTACAGCGGGGCGCTCGACCATCTGGCCCGCCTGGTCGGCGACGATGCCGGCTTTGCCGAACCGATGGCGGCATTGCGGACATATGCGGCGCGCGGTCTGCCGACCCGCACCGAGCTTTCCCGCCGCTTTCAACAACTGGCGCCCGAGGCGACCCGGACGGCCAAGATGGATGCAGCCGAAGGGTGGCTGGACAAGACCGTCGCGCGGGTCTCGGGGCTGGTCACGATCCGCCGGGTCGACGGCGATCCGACGGGGCCGGCGGCGCCTGTGACCAGGGCGGAACAGGCGCTGGACAAGGACGATCTGGAGGCTGCCGTCGCCGCCTTGAAGGGCATCAACGGGCCGGTCTCGGAATGGGTCCGGGACGCCGGCGCGCGGCTTTCCGCCGAAGCCGCCCTGGCCACCTTGCGCGGCCTCGCCATCGACCGGCTGAGCGCCGCCGAAGCCGAGCTGACCGCGGAGACGGCGCAATGATGCGTCTTCTGGTCGTCCTGCTGACGCTGATCGGCATCGCGGCGGCCACCGTGGGCGCGGTGTGGCTGGTCGAACATCCGGGCCGGGTTTCGATCGTCTGGCAGGGATGGGACATCTCGGTGTCGGTCGGCGTTTTCGTCGGCCTTCTGTTCGTGCTGTTGGTGGCCGTCGCGATCGTCTGGCGCGTGCTGCGCGGGATCCTGACCTCGCCAAGCCGGTTGGTCGGCTATGTCCGCCACCGGCGCCAGGAGACCGGCAACCTCGCGCTGTTGCAGGGCATGGCCGCGGTGGCGATCCAGGACCGGCGCGAGGCGACGCGCCAGGCCAAGATCGCGCGCGACAAGCTGGGCGATCCGGCCCACGCCGCACAGCTTTCGGCACAGGCCGCATTGCTCAACGGCGACCGCGATACCGCCCGCAGGCATTTCGAGACGCTTTCGAACAAGCACCAGACGGCGGTCGTGGGCCTGATGGGCCTGATGAGCCTGGCGCTGGAGGAGGGCGACCGCAAGAAGGCCCTGGCGCTGGCGGAACGGGCGTACCGGCTGCGCTCGGACCTGCAGTCGGTGGCCCGTCAGCTGTTGGATTTGCAGATCGCCGAGGGCAACTGGGGCAATGCGGTCCGCACCCTCGAGGAAGCGATGAAGGTGGGCACCATCGAGAAGCCCGAGGGGCGCGGACGCATGGCGGTCTTCCAGTTGATGCTGGCCGCCGAGGCGCGCGACGGCGGCAACGGCTCGGCGGCGCTGGCCCATGCCAAGAAGGCGCAAGCGGCCGATCCGTCGCTGGTGCCCGCGACGGTCGCCTATGCGCGCCAGTTGCGGCACGAAGGCAAACAGCGCAAGGCCGTCGGCGTGATCGAACAGGCCTGGCGCGCCGCGCCGCATCCGGATCTGGCCTCGACCTATCTCGATCTGGCGCCGCCGGGAACCAGCAATCTGGACCAGGTCAAGCGCATCCAGAAGCTGGTCGCGAACAAGCCGCAGGCACCGGAGAGCCGGATCGCGCTTGCCCGCGCCGCGCTGGCGGCCGACCTGTGGGGCGAGGCGCGCAGCCAGCTCGAGGCGCTGGCCGGCGACGAACCGTCGGCCACGGTCTGCCGCCTGATGGCGGATCTGGAACTGGCGGAGCACGGCGACAGCCGCGCGGCGGCCGACTGGCTGACCCGCGCCGCCAACGCGCCGGTCGATCCGGCCTGGGTGTGCGGCAGCTGCGGCGCCGTGGCGCCCGACTGGGAATCCCACTGCGGCAATTGCGGCGCCTTCGACACCATCGGCTGGCGTACGCCGCCGCGCGTGGTCCGTCTGGAGCCGCACGCCCTGGCCGAGGCCGGCGGCACGGCGGAAGAGCACGAGCCCGCGCCCGTCCCGGCGACCCAGGGCGCGGGCCAGCCGCCGATGGCGGCGGAGAGCTGAGCGCAGCGCAACGGCGCCGAACACCCCGCACGCGCACGCATCTCTTGCAAAAAGCGGGTTTAACCAATACAGTCCGCGCCGTTTCGAGAGGGCGAATCACCCTATTCGCCGCCCATCGGAGCCGCCTTAGCTCAGTTGGTAGAGCATCGCATTCGTAATGCGGGGGTCGCGTGTTCGAGTCACGCAGGCGGCACCATCCTATCGCACCGCCACTTCATCCCGACCGGTCATTCACCGTGGCCGGGTCCGGCGAATCGCTTTACCACTTGTTTACCACCTTTTGCGTATGGAGGCGGGACCAGTCATCTCCGGCGACGTCCGAATCATTTCGGCGGTCTTCCGGGCCCTAGCAATGAAGGAAAAGCCATGACCGTGACGAAGACCCAGCTTGCGGACGCCTATGCCGCGGCTCTGACCAAGAAACTCGGCAAGGAATGGGACTACAAGTTCAGCCGCAAGGACGCGAACCAGCTGATGGACGCCCTGTGGCCCGTGGTCTCCGAGCTGGCGTTGAAGGACACCAAGAAGACGGTGCCGGGCAGCGTGCCGCTGGGCCCGCTCGGCCGTCTGAAGATGCGCTACAAGGCCGCCACCAAGGCCCGCAAGGGCACCAACCCCTTCACCGGCGAGCCGATGACCTTCAAGGCGAAGCCCGCGACCCTGCAGCCGCGCTTCACCGCGGCCAAGACGTTGAAGGACGAGGCGACCAAGTACTCGAAGTCGAAGCTGAAGTAGCACGACGCGATAGTCGATCGTATCAGGATCTAACCCCGGCCCCCGGCCGGGGTTATTTCGTTTGCGCCCGAACAAGCCCGCACGTCCCGACGCGCGATACCGGCCGGCACCGACAAACCTCTTTGCAAGGCGGGGTGTTTATGCGCATATGCACCGGGTGATGGCTGCACGGCGCTTTCGGCGACGCCTCTGCCGCATTCCGGCGGAGCTCTTCCCTTAGGTCAGTGTCTGGACTCACGCCCCGGATGGAATGGAATTCATCTGGGTAATTCAATCACTTCGGATACAAGGCAATGGCTACCGGTACTGTCAAATTCTTCAACACGACCAAAGGTTACGGGTTCATCGCACCCGAGGACGGCTCGAAGGACGTGTTCGTGCACATTTCCGCGGTCGAGGCATCGGGGATGTCGGAACTGCGCGAAGGCCAGAAAGTGAACTTCGAGGTTCAGCCCGATGCGCGCGGCCCCAAGGCCGTGAACCTGCAAGAGGCCTAGAGACCGCAGCCGAGGCGTTTCCGCCTCGATTGAGTTTCCCTCGAGCGCGCATATCGCCTCCCACGGACGCGATCCGGCGGGGGAAACTTCCTTTTTTTGTTTGTTTCCAACTGCGCGTGGAAACGACCACGCCGCGCATCGCGCGCCGGCGGCCGTTCCTGGCCGGGCCGGCGCGTGTGTATGCGCAGAAAGAACAGGTTTTGAAACACCATTCGAGTTTTTCCCGACTTGGCGTCGCCGAGCCGCTTTGCCGCGCGCTGGCCGCCAGGAACTACAACGAACCGACACCCATTCAGGTCCGCGCCATCCCGATGCTTCTGCAGGGGCGCGACCTTCTCGGCGTCGCACAGACCGGCACCGGCAAGACGGCGGCATTCGCGTTGCCCGTCCTGCAGCGGCTGGGCTCACCGGCCCGGCGCCGGCCGGTGCGGGCGCTGGTCCTGGCGCCGACCCGCGAACTGGCGATCCAGATCGCCGACGGTTTCGCGGCCTACGGGGCCCACACCAAGCTGCGAACAACCACGGTTTTTGGCGGTGTCCCGCAACACCGGCAGGTCCAGGCGCTGAGACGGGGCGCCGACATCGTCGTCGCGACCCCGGGCCGCCTGCTGGATCTCATGCAGCAAGGCCACGCCGCACTTGGGTCGGTCGAACACCTGGTCCTGGACGAAGCCGACCGGATGCTGGACATGGGCTTCATCCGCGACGTCCGAAAGATCGTCGCGGCGCTGCCGCGTCGGCGGCAATCCATGCTGTTTTCCGCCACCATGCCGGCGGAAGTGGCCCGGCTGGCCGGCGACATCCTTGTCGACCCCGCCCGCATCGACATTGCGCCGCAGACCGTCGCGGTCGAGGCGATCCGGCAAAGCGTTCACTTCGTGGAGACGCGTGCCAAGTCCGGGCTGTTGAGCGACCTGATCGCCGAGATGGCCGATGCGCGCGTGATTGTCTTCACCCGCACCAAACACCGTGCCAACAAGGTCGCCGCCCACCTGGACAGGGCCGGCATTCTGGCCGAAGCCATCCACGGCAACAAATCGCAGGCCGCCCGGCAACGCGCGCTTCAGCGGTTCCGCACCGGATCGGTCGGCGTGCTTGTCGCGACGGACATCGCCGCGCGCGGCATCGACGTGGCCGGCGTTACGCATGTGATCAACTACGAACTGCCCAACGAACCGGAGAGCTACGTCCACCGGATCGGCCGCACGGCCCGCGCCGGCGCCGACGGCGCGGCGCTGTCCCTGTGCGACGCAAGTGAGTACTCTTACCTGCGCGACATCGAGGCGCTGATTCGCATGCCGATCGCCGTCGAACGGGGCGAACGGCCGACACATGCGACGAGGCCGAAACCGGACCGGAAGAATCGGTCCCGCAACCAGCGCCCGCGCAACCGGCGGCGCCGTCAAGGCAGGGCTCCGCGCACCGCTGCCTGAACGAAGCGGCGGCCCCCAACGGCCGCCGTACGTCCCACCGTCAAGCAAGCTGGAGGATGCCATGGCCCGCAAAACGAACTACAGCTTCGAAAAACGCCAGCGCGAGATCCAGAAGAAGGCAAACAAGGCCGCCAAAGCCGAAGCCAAACGACAGCAGGCCGAGGCGCGCAAGGAAGAGAAGAACCTGGGCACGCCGGTCGACGACGACACCAGTGAATCGGGCGCCTGAGGCCCTCAGAAGACGCCCGCCTCCAGCCCCGCCGCCATCAGCGTCCCCAGCTCGCGGCACTGATCCAGCCACGCGGGATTCCACGCACCCCTGCACAACAGGGGTTCGTTGACCGCGCGCCAGCGCAGGCCCGTCACGATGGTCTCGACGCCGCGCCGGGTGCCGGTGCCGTCGTGTCCGGCGCGGATATAGAGCGCATAGGGCATGCCCTGGGTCCGTTCCAGGCAGGGGTAGTAGGTGCGGTCGAAGAAGTCCTTCAGCGCACCGCTCATATAGCCGAGGTTTTCCGTCGTCCCCAGGATCACGGCCTGCGCGGCAAGGACATCCTCCGGCCCCGCCTCCAGCGGCGGCTTGACGGCGACCGAAACGCCGTCGACCTCGGGCGCCGTGGCGCCGGCAAACACCGCCTCGCGCATGGCAAGGGTGTTTTCCGACGGCGCATGGGCGACGATCAGCAGTCTCTTCGGGTCCATAACTCGGTTCCGGCGGCCCGCGGGCCGATTCCACAATCGCGTTCGGCAACGCACGACCCCGGCGGGCCTTCGCCCGGTTGCGGCACCACTGGCAGCATCGTGTTTCTCTCAATCCCGGTTGACGTCGCTCAAACGGCTTCGCGCACGCTGGGCGAGGACCAGATCGCTGACGGTTGCATGAAGTCCGGGCGGAATGAAACCGAACACGCTGCGATTTCGACCGGCAGGGACGACGCCGGCAGACACTCGCCCGGCTGCCCTCTTGAAGGTGTTGATTTCATGCGTTCTGATCCAACAGCGTTCCTGGGCGAGTTTCAGATAATTCGCCACCTTCATCGGCACTTCGACGGCGGTTGCAGGATCGTCCGGCGGCGCATGGGTTATCGGACAGACCACGACCGTATGGCCTTGTTCGTCCGTCCGCTTCGATGCCAATACAATCGCGCATGGCCGGTCTTTCCGGCCATAATCCTGCACGGCATCGTGCTCGTCTTTCCACAGAAAGTCGCAGCGGATGACCAGTCCCGCTTCGGGCTTTGGGAACGCCACTTCAGTCCATCAGCGAATCGAGATCGCTGTGACGCGGGTCCATCTTGGTCGTCTCAAGCTCCTTCGCGAGGTCATCGTCCAGTTCGTGTGGATAGGATGAACGCCGCGTATCGAGCTTTCTGAGCCGTTCGAACTCTTGAAAATCGATCAGGACACGTGCCGGTCGATTGTGCTTTGTGATGATCACCGGCTCTCTGGCGGACCATTCGATAAAGGCACCTGCCCGGGTCTGGAACTCGGTCGACGTCACTGTTTTGTCAGCCATAGGATCCTCCGAAACGCGTGCCTATAATAGCTATTTTCCACATAATCAACAATATAGCTATTTTTCTGCCTGGCGGACGAAACGATCTGACGGCCTGGTTCGGCCGCCGTTAACGAAGCATTGGTGCAATTTATTAGCGTGCTGGAAACCTGGCCCGTGCCAGTTTCACTGCCTGGCCCGACTTTGGGATGTGCCGCCGTTTCGCAAGGAACGGAATCTGCTGCCCGAGGGGCGCGGGGGAATGTGACCGGGCGAAGTGCCTTTGAATGCGAGTGAAATGAAGATGTGGAAAACCACGCTGGCCTCTCTTGGGCTGATTGCCGTCTTTTTCTGTACCGCGGCAGGTCCGCTGCCCCCGTTGGACGAGTCCAAACCGACACGGATCATCAAGCTGGCCGTGTCCGAAGGCAAGGTCGTGGGCAAGCAGGTCAAGACGATCGGTGGCGTCGGCTGGATCGAGGTCGAGCAGGGCGAAGTGCTGGAACTCAGATGGTCCACCGACGAACATGTCACCCTGCAGCTGCACGGGTTCAACGCGGTCGCGCGCCTGCCGAAGGGCAGCAAGTCGACCATTAAGGTCAGGGCGAGCCAGCTTGGGCGCTTTCCGGTGGTCATCAAGACCCTGGTCAGCGAGGTCGAGAAAGACGCGAAAAAGGGCGATGCCGACGTCCCGACCACCAACCGCCGCATGCCGTTCTTCGTGGAAGTCCTGCCGGCCGAAAGCCCCTCGTAACGACGCGGCCGGGATCAGCCCGCCGGCTCGCGGAGGTCCCTGAAGGTCTCCATCAAGTAATCGACGAACAGGCGCACCTTGGCCGACAGGTGACGGCCGTGGGGATAGAGCGCATAGACGCTGCGGTCGTAAGCCTCGAACGGCGCAAGCAGGCGGACCATACGGCCCGTTTCCAGATCCGCGCGGACCGTTGAATAGAGGCACACTCCGATGCCCAGCCCGCGGCGCACCAGCGCGGCCACCGCACCGGCGGTGTTCACCGTGGCCCGCGCCCGCACACCGACCGAGACCGGCACCCCGGATACCGAGAACTGCCACTGCGCCGTGGGGCTGATGGCGGCATTGACGATGCAGTCATGGCCGGCAAGGTCCTGGGGCGTCTCCGGCGTGCCGGCGCGATCGAGGTATTCCGGCGCGGCGCACACCAGAAACGGGTAGGCGGCAATGCGCCGCGCGATCATGGCCGAATCTTCCAGCGCCGCCAGCCGCACGGCCACGTCGAACCCTTCGCCGACGATATCGACCTGGCGTTCGTCCAGGAACAGCTCCACCGTGATCCCGGGATGCTGAGTCATGAAATCGGCCACGGCGTCCACCAGCATGTCCTCGCCGAAGGCCCGCGACGACGCCACCCGCAACAAGCCGCGCGGCGCGCCATGCTGGTTCGCCACCGCCTCCTCCAGCTCGTCGATCTCGCCCAGGATCCGCTTGCACCGTTCGTAATAGGCGCCGCCGACCTCGGTCACGGCCTGTCGGCGGGTCGTCCGGTTGATCAGCCGGGCGCCCAGCCGTTCCTCGAGCTGCCCCACATACTTGCTGGTCAGGGCCTTGGACAGTCCGAGCCGCCGGGCCGCGGCGGAAAAGCTGCCCGTTTCGATCACCGCCGCGAAGACGCGCATGCCGTCGATCGTATCCATGGCCCATTGTCAATGTATTGTTGACAAACATATCAGAAATACCTGGATTATCAACAATCCTTCCCTGCCCCACATTGCCCTTTATCGAACGGACGCACCGGCGTCCCCACCCAAGCGGAGGCAAGGACCGATGATCAGACTTCACCGCCACGCCCTATCCGGCCATTCCCACCGGGTCGAGCTGTTCCTTTCCCTGATCGGCGCGCGTTACGAAACCGTCGATGTGGACCTGTTGAACGGCGCCCACAAGCAACCGGCGTTTCTGGCCCTCAACCCGTTCGGGCAGGTGCCGGTGATCGAGGACGACGGGGTCGTCGTCAGCGATTCCAACGCCATCCTGGTCTACCTGGCGCAGAAATACGCCGACGAACGCTGGCTGCCGCGCGACGCGGCAACGGCCGCCGCCGTCCAGCGCTGGCTTTCGGTCGCGGCCGGCGAAATCAATGCCGGGCCCGGCGCCGCCCGTCTGGTGACCGTGTTCGGCGCGAACCTCGACCACGACCGCGCCAAGTCCGTCGCGCAAAACCTGCTCGACGCAATGGAGACCCATCTCGACGGCCGCAGTTTCCTCGTCGGCGACGGCGCCACCATCGCCGACATCGCCGGCTACAGCTACATCGCCCATGCGCCGGAAGGCGGGGTCTCGCTCGAGCCCTACCCGAACGTCCGGGCATGGCTGGAACGGATCGAAAGCCTGCCGGGCTTCATATCCATGCAGAAGAGCCAGGCCGGACTGGCCGCCTGACGATCGGGATGGCGGGTCGCACGCGGCCCGCCACACCCGGGACGCCGATAGACACGAAGGAGCCGCAGGATGGAACAAGCAGCAACGGTTTCGGTGGGGTCGCCCTTTCACCGCGGCGAACGCGCCGTGCAGGAACGGGCGGGCGTGGCCGAACAGGCCGACGAACTCGGCCGGCGGGTGATCCGCGACCACATGCCGGACCAGCACCGCGACTTCTATCGCGCGCTGCCGTTCCTGTTCATCGGCAGCGTCGACGCCGAAGGCAGGCCGTGGGCGTCGGTCATGGCGGGCACGCCCGGCTTCGTCGCCGCACCCGACGAAAAAACGCTGCAGCTTGCGGCCCGTCCGCATCCGGCCGATCCGCTGTCGGCGAACATCGTGCCGGGCGCGCCGGTCGGTCTGCTGGGCCTCGATTTCGCGACCCGCAGGCGCAACCGCATGAACGGAAGGGTCACAGGTGTCCGCGACGGCGGCTTCGCCATCGGCGTCGACCAGAGCTTCGGAAACTGTCCGCAGTACATCCAGGCCCGGACCGTGGAACCGGTCGACCCGCAGGCGGTCGAGACCGCGCCGGACCGCGTGCTCCGCGGCGGCCGGCTGGGCGCGGCCCAGCAGGCGCTGATCGACGCTGCCGATACCTTCTTCATCGCCACCCACTACACCGAAGACGACACCGCCCCGACCCAGGGGGCCGACGTCTCGCACCGCGGCGGGCGGCCCGGCTTCGTGCGGATCGAAGACGACCGGACCCTGTCCTGGCCCGATTTCCGCGGCAACAACCACTTCAATACCCTGGGCAACATCCTTGCGAACCCGAAGGCCGGTCTTCTGTTCATCGACTTCGAGAACCGCGACCTACTTTTCCTCACCGGCACCGCCGAAATCGTCTGGGACGGCGCGGAGGTAGACGCCTTCGAAGGCGCCGAACGCATCGTCCGGTTCCGGCTGGACCGCCTGGTCCACCTGCCTGCGGCCCTGCCGATCCGCTGGCGCTTCGAAGACAACTCGCCGATCCTGGAACGCACGGGATCCTGGCAGGCCGCCGAGGCAACCGTCGCCGCGGCGGCGGCGCGCAACGCCGAGCGTGTCTTCATCGTCGAACAGGCCATCGACGAAAGCGAGACCGTCCGCTCCTTCTATCTCAAGCCCGCGGACGGCGGACCTCTGACGCCTTACGAGGCGGGCCAGTTCCTGCCGCTGTCGGTCGATCTGCCCGGCCGCGACGAACCCGTGCTCAGAACCTATACCCTGTCGGATGCGCCCGGCGGCGGAGCCTACCGCATCTCGGTCAAGCGCGAGGCGGCCGGGCTGGTGTCGGATCATCTGCACCGGACCGTCGCGGCCGGCAGCCGGCTGAGGGCTGCGGCGCCGCGCGGGGCTTTCACGCTCGCCCCGGGCGACCGGCCGGTGGTGCTGTTGTCGGCCGGGGTCGGCGTCACGCCCATGGTGGCCATGCTGAACCGGATCGTCGCCGAAGGCGCGACGCGGCCCGTCTGGTTCGTGCACGGCGCGCGCAACGGCCGCGATCACGCCTTCGGAGACCATGTCCGCGGTCTCGCCGCCCGGTTCGATACCGTGACCGCGCATGTCCGCTACAGCCGGCCCGACGCCGGGGACCGCCTCGGCATCGACCACGACTCTGTCGGACACGTGGATATCGACCTGCTGCGCGGCCTGCTGCCGTTCGGCGACTACGATTTCTACCTCTGCGGCCCGGCACCCTTCATGCAGTCGATGTACCGGGGTCTGCGCGACCTGAACGTGGCCGAGGACCGGATCCATTACGAGTTCTTCGGCCCGGCGACGGTCTTGAAAGGCCCCGACGATGTCGGCCGACCGGACACCACGGCCGACGCGGAACCCGTGTCGGTCCGTTTCGACCGCGCCGACAAGGCCGCCGACTGGACCCCGGCCAAGGGGTCGCTGTTGGACATGGCCGAGGCCGAGGGTCTGGCGCCCGCCTATAGCTGCCGCTCGGGCATCTGCGGCACCTGCGCGGTGGGCGTGGTCTCCGGCGGCGTCGACTACACCGAACAGCCGCTGGCAACGCCGGAACCCGGCCAGGCGCTGATCTGCTGTGCGACGCCGCGCGAGGGGCTGGTGCTGGATTTGTAAAGGCTCAGGCGCGCGCTCAGCCCAGGTGCAGCCGCGCGACGGCATAGGGGCCCAGTTCGATCGCGGCCGGGTCGACCGGGCCGGTCTCGGCGAAGCCTTCCGGGTCGCGGCACAGGCGCGCGAAGCCGTCCGCATCCAGGACTGCCGCCTGCACCGGTCTGTCCGGACCGTTCGCGATGGAAACGCGTTGCGTCTGTGCGGTCAGGTTCGCCAGCCACACCTTTGGCCCCGTGCCCGTGTTGATCGCCAGGGCCTGAACCGTGCCCGGCGCCGACGAGACGGCCTCGCGGATCGGCCAGCCGGCTTCTGCGGCAAGGTCGCGGATCACGTGATAGACCGGATAGACCGGCGCCTCATCGCCGGCCTCGTCGAACCAGGGCTGGAGCCACGCGGTCTTCGCATAGGCGATGCCGAATGCCCCGGCCGGCGCACCCAGGCACACCCCTTCCAGGCCGTGCCGGGCCGCCACCGCGACGTAGCCCAGCACCCACGCGGCGTTCAACAACCCGCGCTGGCGCGGATCCATCCGGGCCATGGCGACGCGGACGTTGTCGGGGTTCTCCATCGGCGCCGCACCGTAGGGGTTGAAGCGCATGCCGATGGCGCTCGGCCCGATCCAGTACGGTTTTCCCGGCGCCATGGCTTGTGCCGACTTCATGACCGACGGCAGGGCTTCCAGGCTTTCCATCACGCTGACATCGTCGGCCGCATGCACGATCGGGCACGTCGTGTGGGTAATGAAGTCCAGTTCGTGCGCCGGCGGACGCTTGCGGTTCAGTTCCGTGAAATAGCTGTGCATACCGCCGCCAAGCGCCGCGTGCGGAAAGACGCCGTGGGTCTCCGCATAGACCGCCTCCAGCGGCGGCACGGCGGGCCATTCCTCGTTCGGCTGGTAACTCGCATGATAGGCGGCAGGCGAGACCGAGATCCGGTCGAACGCCAACTGCGCCGCCGCCACCGCCTCGACCAGGTGCGCGACGTCGGAATCGAGAACGGCCGGGTCGTCGGTGAAGCTCCCGCCGGCGTCCTTCAAGGGCAGAACCGCCTCCAGCGCGATCGATGCCTCGGTCTCTTCGCCAAGGCGCGCGAAGCGCCTGAGGTCGTCGGCGCCGTGGCCGCGCCCCGGATCGAAATGGCAGAACAGAACCTGCGGACGCGCGCGGTGGACGAGGCCGGCCACCGCCAGGGCGGCCTCGGCATCTTCGGGCGAGACCGCAAGCGCGATCTGGGGCGCCGTTCCCGCCGCCGCATCGCCCAGGGTCACCGTCACCGGCGCCGTTTCCGCCGCCGCGGCACCCGGCGGACCGTCGACGGCGAGGCTTACCCGCTGTTGCTGGGCAATGCCCTGCTCCATCCGGTAGGGCCGCGGTTTGCTCAGCGGCCGGATGTAGGTCTTGTATGACGCGTCGGTCCAGTTCCGCTGGTCCTCGCATTCGTAGGCGTCGCCTTCCATGGTGCAAGTGACCTCGAGGCCCGGCGCAACCGCATGGGTCATCGACCGGATGTCGAAGAAAGGCTGGCCCGGGCTGATCAGGTCGGGGAAGACCGTCTCGCTGACCGAGCCGTCGGTGTGGTTGACGACGACCGGCTGGCCGGCGATCCCCTCGACGCCGTGCAGCACGACAAAGCCGGTGCGGTTCGTCGTCCAATCGGTCTCGGGCGTGGCGGCGACATCGAAACTGACGGCGCCGTCGGCCCGCCCCTCGATCCGGGCTTCGTAGTGCAGGGCCTGATCCGCGTCCCGGCAGGTCGCGCGATAGGTGACCAGGAACCGGTCGGTGTCTTCCTGCACCTTGAGATCGGCGATTTCCGGTGTGTATGTCGCCCAGTTCCGGTCGCGCAGGATGAAGGCGATCGCCCGGATCGCCTCACGGCCGCCCAGCGCGATATAGCGCAGGTTGCCCTGGTCCAGGACCGCCGTCAGGGGCCCGGCGGCAAGGCGGCGCACCGCACCCGGCGGTTCCTCGGTGCCGTAAAGACGCACGTTCAACGACGGATCTGCGCTCATGGCCTTCTCCCCGGCCGCCTGCGGCCTTACAAGACGAGATCGGTCTCCGGATCGATCAGGATCGCCCGGTTCATGTCCACCATCAGTCGGATCGGCGTGCCCGGCCGTTCCACGTCGTGCGCCTCCAGCTCCGCCGTCACCTCGGTTTCGCCCAGCCTGAACTGGGTATAGACCCGCGAGCCGGTCGGCTGCACGAGGTCGATCACGACCTCCAGGGGCGCAAGGCCCGGCCGCGCGGCCGCGCCGTCGCGTGCGGGCGTGATGTGTTCGGGCCTGATGCCCACGATCACGTTGCGGTGCGCCGGCATCTCCATCTCAGCGGTGCGCGCCGGCGGGAAGGCAAGCGTCGTCGCCGCGTCGAAACCGACGGTCAAGGCGCCGTCGGCCATCGCCGCCGTTGCCGGCACGAAGTTCATCTGCGGAGAGCCCAGGAAACCGGCGACAAAACGCGTGCGCGGCCGTTCGAACAGGTCCAGCGGCCTGCCCTCCTGTTCGATATGGCCGTTGCGCAACAGGACGATGCGGTCGGCCAGCGTCATCGCCTCGATCTGGTCGTGGGTCACGTAGACCGTCGTCTTACCGATCTCCTGGTGCAGGCGTTTCAGTTCGATGCGCATCTCGTCGCGCAACTGGGCGTCCAGGTTCGACAGCGGTTCGTCGAACAGGAACAGGCCGGCATCGCGCACCACGGCCCGGCCGATCGCGACGCGCTGGCGCTGGCCGCCGGAAAGCTGGCGGGGATAGCGCTGCATCAGCTCCGCGATGTCCAGCATTTCGGCCGCGCGGCGCACCCGTTCGCCGACCTCCGCCTCGGGCATCTTGCGGGCGCGCAGGCCGAAGGCGATGTTGTCGAAGACGCTGAGATAGGGATAGAGCGCGTAATTCTGAAACACCATGGCGATGTTGCGGTCCTTGGGCCGCAGCCGGTTGACCACCGTGCCGCCGATGGCGATTTCGCCTTCGTCCACCTCCTCCAGCCCGGCGACCATCCTGAGCAGGGTCGACTTACCGCAGCCCGACGGCCCCACCAGCACGGCGAACGCGCCTTCCGGGATATCCAGGTCCACGCCGCGCACGGCATGCACGTCGTTGTAGTGCTTGTGGACGCCGCGAAGTTTCAGATCGCTCATCTCATCCCTTTACCGCACCCAGCGAAATGCCGCGCACCAGAAGACGCTGCGCCATCGCGACGGTGACGAAGACCGGCATGGTGCCCAAGACCGACATCGCGCCGATCTTGGCCCAGAAGATCTGCTGCTGTCCGAAATAGTGGCTGACCTGGACCGGGAAGGTCAGCACCTCGGTCCGGGTCAGGATCAGGGCGAACAGGAACTCGTTCCAGGCGAAGATGAAGGTGAAGACCGCGGTCGCGAACAGGCCGGTGCGGACCATCGGGAACACCACCTTCCACAGCATGCGCCAGCGGCTGAGCCCGTCGACCAGCGCGCTCTCCTCCAGTTCGACCGGCACGTCTTCCACATAGCCGCGCATCATCCAGATCACGTAAGGCAGGTTGAACGCGGTATAGAGCGCGATCAGGCCGAGATAGGTATCGACCAGCCCCAGGATCGCGTACAGCAGGAACACCGGGAACGCGATCGCGATGGGCGGGATCATGCGCTGGGAAATGATCCAGATCGCCAGATTGTTGCCGCCGGTCTTGTAGCGCGCCAGGCTGTAGGCCGCGATCGTTCCCAGAACCATGGCGACGACCGTCGAACAGCCCGCGATCACCAGGCTGTTCCAGATGGCGATGACGTCGCCGTCGCGGAACAGGACCGCGAAATTCTCCAGGCTGAAACTGCTCGGCCACCAGACCGGCGGCGAGGCGAACACCTCCTCCGGCGTCTTCACCGACATGACGAACAGCCAGTAGATCGGAAACAGGAACAGGATCGCCACCACCAGCGCCGCCACCGCGCGCGCGACGGTGGCGCCCGCATCCCGGCGCCGGTACCACGGCAGGGCGCGGCGCGCGCTCATGCGGTGATCTCCACGCGTTTCAGCAACAGCATCACCAACAGCGACAGCGAGACGATAACGACAAAGGTGAAGGCGGCGGTCAGGCTGATATTGAACAGCTCGAACCCCTTCACATAGGCGTAGATCGATATCGTCTCGGTCATGTTGCCCGGGCCGCCGCGGGTCAGCGCCCAGACCACGTCGAACAGGCGCACAAGGTCCAGCCCGCGAATGGTCAGCGCGACGATGATGACCGGACGGATCGCCGGCAGCACGATGTAGCGGAAGATGCGCCAGCCCGAGGCCCCGTCGATCTCGGCCGCCTCGATCTGCGAGCGGTCGACATTGGACCAGGCGGCCAGCAGGATCAGGAACATGAACGGCGTCCACTGCCAGATCTCCGCCGTCAGGATGGCGCTGTAGACGACGAAGGGGTTCGAATTGACCAGCCACAACAGATCGAAGCTGCCGCCGGCGAGCCAGCGCAGGACCTGGTTGATCGGGCCGAAGATGTTGTCGAACATCAGCCGCCAAACCGCGCCGGAGATGAAGGGCGCGATCACCGCCGGCAACAGGATCACCGCGATCAGCAGCTGCCGGCCGGGAAACTTGTCAAGGAACAGGCGCGCCAGCAACAGGCCCAGCACCAGTTGCACCGGCAGGGCGACCGCCGTGATCAGGGCGGTGTTGGCGACCGCCTCCCAGAACCGGTCGTCGCCCAAAAGGCGTTCGTAGTTGTAGAAGCCGTGGAACGAGGTGTCGGTAACGCGCCGGGTGATCTTCTGGAAGCTGACGATCAGCGAATAGACCACCGGGAACAGGCCGACCAGCAACAGGACCAGGATCGCCGGCCAGACGATCAGCCAGCGAAAGTGCCGGTCGGCGAACAGTTCCAGTCCGGAAGCGGGTGTACCGCCTGCGATCCCGCCTGTTGTGTCGACGCTCACATCAAAACCCGGTTGGGAAAGAACGCCCGCCCGGAAACGGCGCGCTGACGCACGCCGCCCGGGCGGGCCGGCCTTCCTCAGTTTGGATAGGCACCGGGCTTTTCAGCCCAGAACCTGTAGGCCTCGCGTTGTTCATCGACGCCGATCTCGTCCGTGATCTCGTCCCATTCGTCCGCGGCCTGGTCCAGCACGGTGCGGGCATCCTGGCCCGCCAACGCCGCCACAAGGGCGCGGGTGAGGGATTCCTCATAGGCGAAGGTGTCGATGATCGAAAGGTCAAGCAGACCGGTGTCTGCGGCGTCCTGCAGCGCCGCGAGATACTCCTCCGCCGCAGGCCACAGCGATTTGTACTCCTCGCTGTTGAAATGCGACGTGCGGAACGGATCGCGCAGCGCATAAGGCAGCGTGACACGGCCGATGCTGACCTCCTCGCTGTTCAGCCACTGAGCGAACAGATAGGCCAGTTCCTTGTTCTTGCTGTTGGCCGAAACGCACAACGCAAAGCCGGCCGCCAGTTCCGGGTGCCCGTCCGGCGGCAGGGCATAGCCCACCTTTCCGGCGATCTGCGATTTGGGCAGCCAGGACAGGGCCTCTTCCTCCGCGCCGTAGCCCGCCGACCAGCGGCCGGGCGGCGGCCACCAGATCTGCATGGCAAGCTCGCCGGCGAGCCAGGCGTTCAGGACCTCGATCGGCCCCCAGCCCGCGGCGCCGGGCGGCATGTTGTCCAACTGCCTGACCATGTCCTCGAGAACGGCGACGGCGACGTCGCTGTTGATCTCGGCCTTCATGGTCTCCGGATCGAAGAACTGGCCGCCCGCCGTCCGCAGCCGCATCTCGTAGAGATAGTGGACCAGACCCGGCGACAGGATCAGCGCCGAACCGTAGAGGTCGGGCGCGCTTTTGTCGGTGAAGAACTTGGAGATGTCGTAGAACTGGTCCCAGTCCTTCGGCGGCCCAAGGTCGTAGCCGTAGGCCGACTTGAAGGCGGCCTGGTTGTCCGGATCGTTGAACAGATCTGTCCGGTAATAAAGAAGGAAGACATCGCCGTCGTCCGGCAGGCCGTAGATCTTGCCGCCGTAGGTCATCTGGTTGTCGCGGTAGGTCGGCGCGATGTCCTGGAGCTCCTCGCGATACCCGTACTTGTCCACGTAGTCGTCCAGCGGCTCCAGAACGCCGGCATCGACCATGTCGGGAAGCCAGGCCGGGACGACGTTCAGCATGTCATAGGCGCCCGTGCCGGCGCGGTGTTCGGCGATGGTCTTTGTGAAAAGCTCGTTGATCGGGATCTCGACCACGTTGATCTTCACCCCGGTCAGCTCTTCCCACTTGGGACCGGAATGGTTCAGCGGGTCCAACGCCTGCAGACCGCCCTCCCATGTGATGTTGAGCGTCTCGCCCGCGTATTTCTTGGCCGCCTCGACCGCGCGGTCGGCAGCGCTTTGCGCCCAGGCTGGTCCCGCCAGCACAAGCGCCGCGAGGCCCAGTACCCAGCCACGTTTAAGCTTCCATCGCATGGTTTTCTCCCTGTCGTTCAAAAGGGGTCGGGCCATCCCGCCCCCGGTCTTCCGCGCGGCGGTCCGGCCTCAGCCGCCGAACCGCGCCCGGTATTCCGTCAGCCGATCCTGCCATCGCGGGTCTTCCAACACCGCCCTGTTGACGACACCCACCGGCACATCGCCGCCCTTGACCGCGAACGCCGCCCGCACGTCGGCGGCGCCGATGCCTGCGAAACACTGGTCGGTCCAGCACAGCGCATGCGGCGCCAGGATGACGTTGTCCATCCGGGCCAGCGGTTCGTCCGCGGCGGTCGGCTCCTGTTCGAAGACGTCGAGCCCGGCGCCGGCGATCGTGCCCTGCCTCAAAGCATCGGTCAGCGCCGCCTGGTCGACGACCGGCCCGCGCGAGGTGTTGATCAGGAATGCCGTCGGCTTCATCAAGGCCAGCCGTTCGGCATTGACGATGCCGCGGGTCTCCTCGTTCAGGGGACAGCTCACCGAGAGATAGTCGGCGCGGCGGAACAGCTCCTCGATCTCCACAAGCTCCACGCCAAGCGTGCCTGCCAGACCGGGATCGGCGTAGGGGTCGTAGGCGATGAACTCCATGTCAAAGGGCTTTGCCAGCCGGAACACCTCGGCGCCGATATTGCCGATGCCGAGTTGGCCGAGCGTCCGCCCGACCAGCCCAAGACCCATATGGTCGCTGCGTTTGGCCCAGCCGTCGGGCCCCTCGCGGACCAGGCGGTCCTTGGTAAACAGCTTGCCGGCCAGCGCCAGCATGAAGGTCAGGATCGATACCGCGACCGGACGGCGCACGCCGTCGGGCGTGATCACGACGGCGATGCCGTTCTCGGAACAGGCCTCCACGTCGACATTGTCGTAGCCGACACCGAACCGCGCCACCATGGAAAGCCGGCCGCCGTCCGGGATGCTGTCTGCGGTGAACCGCGCGGCCAGCAGGATCAGAACGTCGGTATCGGCCAGGCCGTCGGCCGGTATGACGCCGTCCACCGGATCGACGTAGAAGAATTCGATGTCGGCGTCGTTCTCAAGCGGCGACAGGTCGAACACCGGATAGGCGGGCGTGCCGTCGGGTTTCTTGAAATCGCCGCTGAGCGCAATGCGAAACTTGGTCATGTTTCCCCCCACCGAAATCGAAGCCGTTCCCGGCCCCGTTCGTCAGCCTGCCGACGCCCCGTCCCGGATCGCGTCGACCCCGGACTTGACCGCGGCGCCCAGTGCCCAGACGTCGCCGGAATAGCAGATGAAATCGAACCCCTGTTTGAACAGAGTGACGCCGCCTTCCACGTCGTTGACCAGCCGGCCCAGGGACTTGCCGTGCCGGTTGCAGGCGGCGGTCACCGTCTCGACCGCGGCGGCGAAGTCCGGATGGCCGAACTCGCCCGGAATGCCCAGCGAGCAGGACAGGTCGAAATGCCCGATCCACAAGCAGTCGACACCGTCGATCGCCGCCATCGCATCGGCGTTGTCGACGCCGGAGCGCGTCTCGATCAGGGCGATGAAGGTGGAGCGCCTGTTGGCCGCGGCGAGTTTTTCCATGACATCGCCGCCGGTGTAATTGTCGTGGGCGATGCCCAGCGCGACACCGCGCTCGCCGTCGGGCACGTATTTCATGCAGTTGAGGATATGCCGGCATTCCTCGGCGTCGCCGACCATCGGCATCACCAGACCTTCGGCGCCGACATCCATCGTGCGCGCAATCTGGTCATAGCTCTTGGACGGCGGCCGTACCATCGCCGGCAGCCCGGCCGTTTCGAAGTAGCGCAGCGCCTGCTTCGCGGTCTCGAAACTGAACGCGCTGTGCTCCATGTCGAAAAACACGAAGTCGCAGCCGGCGTTCTTCAGAATGTGGCCGATCCCGGGCGTCGCAAACTCGCCGACATAGTGGCCAACCTTCAGGTCCCTGTTCTGGACCATCTGTTTCAGCGTCGCACCGGTCATGGGCATTCTCCCGGATTGGCCTGTCCCGCGTGGGCACCAGGCACGGCGGTTCACCTAGACTGCGTTCTCCGTGACATCGCACTTGCGTATGCTCATCTCATCGACAATGCCCGCGACCGCCTCCTGAAACGCCGCGAAATGCGGCGTTTCCAGATGCGCCTCGAACGCTGCCTCGTTTTCGTAGATCTCGTAGAGGAAGACGGTGTCGGGGTCCGCGTCGCGTTCCGTCAGGACGTCGAAGCGATAGCAGCCCGGCTCGTCGCGGACCGACGCCGCGGCATTTTCGGCCACAAGCTCAAGAAAGCGCGAGCCGGTGCCCTTCTTGCAGCGGAAATCGACAAGGACGGCGAACCGGCTCATCCGCGAACCCGTCTCGGCTCGGCCCTTGGCAGTCCTGCGACATGCTTCTTGTTCTGGTGCCGCATGCCTCCCCCCAAAGTCGCCGTGGCGTTACGAAACGCCGGCGCGGCAACTGGTATCAACAGTATCTTTGCACAGCGAATCCACCAGGGTCAAATGCGCGCGCGGCCCTGCGCCGCCGGCGGGCTTGCGGCGCTTGCCCGTGCCGCGCCACCAAAGCGCGCAAGCCTGCACCGGCAATGCAAGCTGCATTGCAATTTGCAAGGCGGGTTGCATTCTGAGACGCGTTCCACAGTCCGGCGGCGAAGCCCTTAAGCCCCCGGTAACCCTTTCAACGCGTGTTCCAGTTCGCGGATCTCGAACCGGAGGTCGTCCGCCCGCTGCCCTTCGGGCGGCCCGGAGTCGAGGCTTGCCTGCATGGTGCGAACCACCTTGCGCAACATCGCAGCCACCGCCCGGGCAAGGCCCGGCGTCACCTCCTCCAGCACCACCTCCTGGTCCATCATCAGCCCGGCAAAGGCTGCCTGATCGGCCTCGCCCAACCGGGTAAGCTCGGCGTCGAGCTCGGACCAGATATCGCGCCAGGCCCCCATCACCGCCGCCGCATCGCCGTTCCGCCCGCGGGAAAGGGTCTCTTCGACCTCGACCATCAGCCGTACGAACTGCCAGACCGGCAGGCGCACGTCCGCCGGCGGCGAGGCACCGGTTCCGGCCCGCGCACCGCGTCTGCCGGCCGACCGCTTGGCCCGCCGCTCAGCCACGGCAGGTCACCTCGGTGCCGAGGGAAAGGTCCAGGGCCGCGGCGGCACTGCCGCCGTTGACCGCGATCTCCACCAGGCCGTTCGAATTCTCGTACCAGAAAGCGCCGCCCGGCGGCTGATCGGAGAATGTTCGGGAGCGCGAAATATCCATGTTTTTCAATGATATAACGGCCTCCTCGGACAGCCCCTCGGCGTTCAGCCCCGTCATCGCGTTGCCGAACCGGTCGATGTAGATGACCTCGGAAAGCTGGTCGGGCCAGTCCGCGCCGGCGCGCGGCGCGCCACTGGGCGCGGCAAGCGCGTCGGTCCGCTCGCCCATCGCCAGACGCGCCGCGACGGGGGCGAACAGGTCGCGGCCGTGAAAACTCGCGCTCAGGCGCTCGGGCCGCCAGGTGATCTCGAACCAGACCGCCTCGGCCGCACGCCGGGCCGCCGGCTCGAACAGCCCGTTGTCGGGACCGACCAGCGTGCGGCCGTCCAGCCGCACCATCAACGGCGCCCGCGGGCCGCCGACGCCGGGATCGACGACCGCCACCACCACAGCGTCGGCGGGCAGTTGCGGCAGCAGGGAAGCCAGCAGATAGGCCGCCGGTTTCGGTCGGGCGGCGGGCGCATCGTGCATCAGGTCGACCACCGGAACCGACGCGGCCGCCGCGCTCAGCACCGTCTTCATCTGCCCCACATAGGGCCCCTCGAGGCCGAAATCGGTGAAAAGCACGATCATCGCCGCACGATGCCGTCCCCGACCCGCCCTGACAAGACAGGTTCTGTTAACCGGATTGGGGCTGGCCCGCGAATTGCTTGGAAGACGATGGTAAACGCCGCCATCCGTCCGAAAGAAGACGGACCGGCGTCAGGCGGTGGAAGACAAGGAAACCACGTTGAGCGCATCGCTCGAAAATTGCCGGACGCAGCCGCGCCCGGCCCGCAAGCCCGGAAGGTCATGGCGGCGCCAAGCACCGGTCGCAGCACTGGTCCTGGCGCTGAGCGTGTTCGCGCTGTCTGCCGGAACCGGGCTGGTGCGGGCCGTCGATTCCGTGCTTGCACACAGGGAAATGCAGAGCCCGGCTGTGGAGGGCGGCCTCGCCTTGGCGGCGGGTCCGGTCGTCGCCACCACCGCCGAGCACGCCACTTGGCTGTTCCTGGTTTCCTTCCTGGGCGTCCTGGTCAGCGCCGGCGTCCTGATCGCCTACCTGCTGCGCCGGACCAAGAAAGCCGAGGCGACCCAGTCCGACCGCGAGACCCTGCAGCAGCAACTGGCCCAGGCGGTCGAAAGCGCGGCCGACGGCTTCGCCATCTTCGACGCCGACGACAGGCTGGTCCTGTGCAACGACATCTACCGCCGGACCTACGACCGCCGCGGCGAAACCATCCAACCCGGCATGGGGTTCGAGGACATCTGCCGCCGCGCCGTCGCGAACGGCATGGTCCGGGGCGGCGAGGAGCAGGGCGAGCGCTGGGTCGCGGAACAGCTCGATCGCCACCAGCAGGCCACCGGCATCCATACCCAGAACCTGGCCGACGGCCGCTGGATCCAGACCAAGACCCGACGGCTGAACGACGGCGGCACCGTCTGCGTGCGCACGGACATCACGCGGCTGAAGGAATCCCAGGACCGCATGGTCGAGAGCGAGGCCCGCTTTCGCGACTTCACCGCCTCCACCTCGGACTGGTTGTGGGAGACGGGTCCGGATCACCGCTTCACCGTCTTCACGCGCGCCGTCGCCGACGCCAATCCCAATGCGGTGCTGCCCCCGAACGTCGTCGGGAAACGGCACGACGAGGTGGCCCTGATCGAGGACACGCGCGACCGCGAAGCCATCGAGGCACAACTCGCCCGGCTGGACACCTGCCAGCCGTTCCGCGACTTCCTCTTCCGGGTCCGCACCGAAGAGGGCGCGGTCCGCACCGTCCGGTCCTCCGGCGTGCCGTGTTTCGACGACGACGGCAGCTTCCTCGGCTACCGCGGAACGTCGCGCGACGTGTCCGAGGAATTGGAGGCGGAACGGCGCGCGCGGCAGGCCCAGGAGAAGCTGCTCGAATCCATCGAGTCCATCCAGGAGGCCTTCTCGCTTTACGACGCCGACGACCGGCTTGTGATGTGCAACAGCCGCTATCGCGAGTTCTATGCGATCTCGGCACCGGCGATCAAAGAGGGCGCCCGCTTCGAGGACATCATCCGCTACGGCGCGGAACGCGGCCAGTACCGGATCCCCGGCGGCGACGTCGAAGCGTGGGTGCAGAAGCGCCTGAAAGAACATCTGGTTCCCAACCAGCCGATCGAACAGGAACTGGCGGACGGCCGCTGGCTGTTGATTACCGAACGACGCACCAAGGACGGCGGGCGCGTCGGCGTGCGGTCGGACATCACCGAGTTCAAGTCGACCTTGCGCGACCTGCAGAAGGCGCGCGACGAGGCCGAGGCCGCCAGCACGGTCAAGTCGGAGTTCCTGGCCGTGATGAGCCACGAGATCCGCACGCCCATGAACGGCGTTCTCGGCATGCTGGGTCTGGTCTTGGACACCGAGCTTGACCCGGAACAGACGGGCTATCTGCTGACGGCCCGGGATTCCGGCGAGATGCTGCTGACCCTGATCGACGACATCCTGGACTTCTCCAAGATGGAGGCGGGCAAGCTGACGCTGGAGGAGACCGACTTCTCGATCGCCGAGGTGGTCGAAGGCGTCGCCGAGTTGTTGGCGCCGCGTGCGCACGACAAGGGCATCGAAATCGGCAGCTTCATCGACCACGCCATGCCCGCCATGGTCCGCGGCGACCCGGGCAGGCTGCGCCAGGTCCTGTTGAACCTGGCGGGCAACGCGGTCAAATTCACCCAGGCGGGCGGCGTCAGCATCGAAATCCAGCTCGACCGCGAGAACGACATCGACCTCATGGCGACCGGTCGCGTGATCGATACCGGCATCGGCATCCCGAAAGACAAGCAGGCACAGCTGTTCTCGGAGTTCACCCAGCTCGACGCGTCATACTCCCGCAAGTTCGGCGGCACCGGCCTGGGCCTGGCGATCACCCGGCGGCTGATCGAACTGATGAACGGGGTGATCACCGTGTCCAGCGCGCCGGGCCACGGCAGCATCTTCACCTTCTCCTTCACCCTGAAACGGGCCGGCGCGGAACATGACGACGAGGCGGGCCAGGCGACCCGGCGGCCGCGCCACGTCCTGGTGGCAGAGACCAACAACATCACCCGGTCGCTGCTGGTCCGCCAGCTGGAGGCAGACGGCCACCGGGCCAGTTCGGCCAAGAACACCGACGACCTGGTCGATTCCCTGCGCCAGTCCGTCGTCGATCTGGTCCTGCTGGATCCGCGATTCGACGACGCGCCCGTCACCGACCTGATCCGCCAGATCCGCGGCGCCGCCGCCGAGATCCCCGTCTTCCTGATGCTGCCCTTCGGGTCCAAGCCGGAACGCTGGCTTTCGGTGGGCGACAAGGTGGCGGGCGCCCTGATCAAGCCGGTGCGCCGCGAGGCGCTGCGACGCCTGGCCAACAACATGGAAGGCGAGGGCCGGTTCGGCGACGATGCGGCGGCCAGCGACTCGCAACAGGCCGAGAGCGGCGGTTCCGGCGGCACGCGGATCCTGCTGGCGGAGGACAGCCAGACCAACCGGCTGGTCGCGACCGCGATTCTCCGGCGCGCGGGTTACCAGGTCGACTCCGTCGCCGACGGTTTCGAGGCTGTGCAGGCTGCCCGACGCTTCCCCTATGACGTCATCCTGATGGACGTTTCCATGCCCGGCATGGACGGTCTGGAGGCCGCGCGCGAGATCCGAAACTCACGCGGCGCCGAACGCGTCGTCCCGATCATTGCGCTGACGGCGCATGCGATGGAAGGCGACATGGAACGCTGTATCGAGGCCGGCATGGACGACTACATCGCCAAGCCGGTGCGGCGCGACGAACTGATGCAGACGATCCGCCGGACCTTGCGCCGACGCGCCGAATCCCAGCCGGCCGATCCCGCACCGAACGGATCGAACGGAGCCGGAGCAGCGACCGGATCGAACGGATCGAACGGCGAGGACGATGCCGCGGTCGAGGCAACCGCACAGTCGAACGGCGGAGCGGACGCCGACCTGTTGGACGAGGCGACGCTGGCGCAGCTTGCGCACGACGCCGGGCCCGAAGCGGTCGGCGAGCTTTTGGAGACGTTCCTCAAGGAGATGGAGGACCGGGTCGACGACATGGTCTCGCTGGCCCAGAAGGGTGCGGTCGAGGCGCTGGGCCGCAACGCCCATTCGCTGAAGAGTTCCTCGGGCAGTTTCGGCGCACGCCGCATGCAGGAGGTGGCCGCCGCCATCGAACAGGCCTGCAGCGAGGGCCGTGACAGCGAGGCCTGCGCCTTGACGGCGACGCTGCCGCAGCTTTCCACCGCCAGCAAGCAGGCCCTTTCGTCGCGCACGCTGCACTAGGCGGCGCGGCACACCGAACGCCCAGGCGCCTATTCGGCGGCGCCCGCCTCCGGTTCGCCTTTCCAGCTCAGACGCTTGCGGTAGATGGTCGAGGGCGAGATCTCCAACATGGCCGCCGCCCGCGGGATGTTGCCCTCGCAGGCAGCGATCGCCCGTTCGATGGCGTCCTTCTCGACCTCCCACAGGGGACGGATCGGAACGCCGGTCTGGGGTCCGACCTGCGCGGGAACGTCGTTCGCCGCCGCGCCGTTGGCCTGCGGCGCCACTGCCTGGACGCCGTTTAGCGGCTCGGGGAACATCTCTGCGTCGACTTCCTCGCCGTCGTGCAGGACCACGACGTTTCGCACCACGTTCTGCAACTGGCGCACGTTGCCGGGCCAGGCATAGTTCAGCAGGGCGGCCTCGGCCTCGCCCGAGAAGCCTTCGAACCGCTTGCCTTCTTCCGCGGCATAGGTGGTCAGGAAGCGGCGCGCGATGTGCAGGACGTCGTCCTCACGCTCTCTCAGCGGCGGCATGGCAATCGGCACCACGTGCAGGCGGTAATAGAGGTCTTCGCGGAACTTGCCCGCCTCCACCTCGGCCAGCGGATCCTTGTTGGTGGCGCAGATGAAACGCACGTCCACCTTCTCAGATTTCTCGTCGCCCACCTTGGTAACGATGCCGGACTGGACGAACCGCAGCAGCTTCTTCTGCAGGTCCAGGTCCATCTCGCCGATCTCGTCCAGGAACAGCGTGCCGCCGTCGGCCAGCGTCGCCGCACCGTCGCGGTCGGCGGTGGCGCCGGTGAACGCGCCCTTGCGATGGCCGAAGATCTCCGATTCCATCAGTTCGCGCGGGATCGCGCCGCAGTTGATGGGGATGAAGGGGCCGCCGGCGCGGTTGCTCTGGCGGTGGATCGCCTCGGCGCACAGTTCCTTACCGGTGCCGGACTCGCCCGTGATGAAGACCGTCGCCTTGGACGTCGCCGCGCTGTCGATGATGCGATAGACCGCCTGCATCGCCAGAGACTTGCCGATAAAGTTGTGATAGCCGTCGCGCGCCTCGTCCTTGATGGTCTCGACGATGGCGTTCAGCTTCTGGCGCTCGATCGCGTTGTGGACGGTGATCTTCAGGCGGTCGGCATTGAACGGCTTGACGATGAAGTCATAGGCGCCGTACCGCATCGCCTCGACCGCGACGTTGATCGACCCATGCGCGGTGATGATGATGACGGCGGTGGGGATCTCCTGCTCGTTGACCCGCTTCAGGATCTCGATGCCGTTGACGTCTGGAAGCTGCAGGTCGAGAAGCACCACACCATAGATGTCGGAGGCAAGCGCCTCCATGCCTTCGCGGCCGGTTTCCACGACGGTTACATCGACAGGCTCGTTTGCGAGATACTGGGCATACAGCCTCGCAAGCGACGGCGTGTCCTCGATCAGCAGGATCTTCGATTTCGCGCTCATGAGAATTTCTGTTCCGGAGATACCAGCAATGGATTAAGAAACTGCCAAAACGCGGTTAATGACAACCCTGTCATGTTCTTGTAACTATCTGATATTGATTAATAAAATCTGAGGTCGGTCGGTTGACGCCGGCGCGCGGCGGTAACGAAATCCGGGTCCGGCCCGCCGCAAACAGGACCCGGCGGCCGAAACGAGGGGAGGAGACAGCATGCGGTTGGAAGGAAAAACGGCCATCGTGACCGGCGCGGCGTCGGGCTTCGGCGAAAGCATCGCCACCCTGTTCGCCGCCGAGGGCGCCCGGGTGGTCATCGCCGACATCAACGAGGATGCAGGCGCGACGGTCGCACAGCGGCTGGGCGACGCCGCCCGTTTCGTGCGCGCCGACGTTTCATCGGACGCAGATACCGCAGCCATGATCGCGACGGCCACCGAGGCGTTCGGCGGCCTCGACATCCTGGTCAACAATGCCGGCTATACCCATGTCAGCAAACCCATGACGAAGGTCTCGGAGGAGGATTTCGACCGCATCTTCGCCGTCAACGTCAAAGCGATCTTCCTGGCCGCACGCCACGCGATCCCGGTGTTCCGGAACCGGGGCGGCGGCGTCGTTCTGAACATCGCCTCGACCGCAGGCGTGCGCCCGCGGCCCAACCTCACCTGCTACAACGCGTCGAAGGGCGCGGCGATCACCATGACGCGCTCGATGGCGGTGGAACTGGCGCCCGACAAGATCCGCGTCTGCGCGCTGAACCCGGTTGCCGGCGAGACCCCGCTGCTTGCCAAGTTCCTGGGCGAGGACACGCCCGAACGCCGTGCCGCGTTCAAGGCGACCGTGCCGCTGGGCCGGTTCTCGCAGCCGCGCGATATCGCCAACGCGGCGCTGTTCCTGTGTTCCGACGAGGCCGAATTCCTGACCGGCGTCTGCCTGGAGGTGGACGGCGGGCGCTGCATCTAGGCGCCGCGATGGCGATCGGCGTCCATGCCTATATCGACGTCGGCGATCTGGAACGCGGCATCGCGTTCTATTGCGACGGGCTCGGGCTGAAACTCCGGCGGCGGCTGAGCCCGCGCTGGGTCGAACTGGAAGGCGCGGCGGTTCCGATCTTCCTGCTGGCGCGGGAAAGGCCGCCCGGCAGTTTCGAGCGGCACTGGACGCCGGTGCACCTGGATTTCATCGTGTCGGACCTCGACAGGACGGTCGCCCGGCTGACCGAGATCGGCGGCACCCAGGAAGGCACGACCCAGACCAGGGAATACGGCCGCATCGCCTATATGGCCGACCCGTTCGGCAACGGTTTCGACCTGATCGCCTTTTCCGGCGACGGATACGACGGGGTCGCGCGGCAGGCATAGCCCCGCCGGCCTGCGTCAGGTGGCGTGTTCCAGCAGGTGCGTGCCGACCTCGCGCGCATAGGCGGTCGCTTCTTCGAAGGTCATCGCCTGTCCGGCCTGCCAGTTCCGCTCCAGCGTCCCGGGGTCCACCTGCGCAGCCGCCGTCTCGCGCGCACCGGCAAGTCCGCTCTTTTCGGGCCGCATGCCACCGCCTAGCGCCTGGCGCAGGGCCGATGCGGCGCCTGCCAACCGGACGCCCCTTTCCGGGTCGCGATGGGCGACGATGGCGGCAATGAAATCGACCGCCATGATGATCGCGGTGACGTTGTTCAGCGCGGCCAGTTCGTCAAGCGCGGCGAGCACGCGTTCCAACGCCTGGTCGCGTTCGCCCTGGTTGAACATGATCGACGCCAGCGCGATCGACTTGGTCGCAGCCTCCACATGGTTTCCCACCTCGCGCGCGATCGAAAGCGACTCCTCCCACAGCGGCCGGGCGCCGTCGAGATCGCCGTTCATCCAGCGCGCGAAGCCCTGTGCCATGAACGCCATGCCTACCTGCTCGCGCGCACCGAGGCGCTGGAAACTGGCCAGGGCCCGGTCTGCCAGGGCGCCGCCTTCCGCGACATGTCCGCTCCAGGTGCAGGTCGTGCTCATGGACAAGAGGGTATCGGCCTGCAGGAGTTCGTCGCCGACGTCCCGGTAGAGCCCGTAGGCTTCCTGGTAGTGCGCGATGGCCGCCTCGTGGTCGCCCTGCCAATAGGCAAGTCCGCCGGCGGCCGAAAGCCCCTTGGCCTGGGCGATGGCGGGCGCGTCCTTTTTCGAAAGGAACGTGTTCAGCCAGTCGCGCCCCTCCTGCAACTGCCCGGCGGCTTCCCAATAGCGCCAGATCGACGTGGCAATTCGCAGGCCGGTCTCCGTATCCCCGGTCCCGTCGCAGTGTGCGAGCGCCGCGCGCAAGTTCGCCTGGTCGGCGCCCAGCCTGGCCGCCATGGCGGCCTGGCCGTGATGGGTGAGGTGCGGTTCGCTTTCTTCGGCGAAGTGCGCAAAGTACACGGCGTGTCGCGCGGCCAGATCGGGCGCCTCGCCCGCCTCGGCGAGTTTTTCGACGGCAAACTCGCGCACGGTTTCCAGCATCGCAAAGCGGGGATCGCCATGGACGATCCGTCGTTGCAGCAGGCTGTTGTCGGTCAGGGCCGCAAGCGCATCGAGGGCGGACTCCACGGGCGCGCCGGTCGCCACCGCTTCGGCCGCCTCCAGCGTGAAGCCCGATACGAAGACGCCAAGCCGCTGGAACAAAACACGCTCTTCCGGCTGGAGGAGATCGAAGCTCCAGGCGATCACATCGCGCAGCGCCCGGTGACGGGCCGGCAGGTCCCTGGGCCCGTCGCGAAGCGTTCCCAGCTTGTCGGAAAGGCGGCGGGCCAGCGCCTCGGCGGGAAACAGCCGACAGCCGACGGCGGCAAGTTCGATCGCCAGCGGAAGCCCATCCAGCTTCGTCACGATTTCCGCGACCGCCGGCGCGTTCTCGTCCGTCAGGGCGAAGTCGGGATCCGCCGCGCGCGCCCGGCGGACGAACAAGTCCACGCTTTCGATCGCGCCGAGCGCGGCGGCCGTCGCATCCTGCCCGGATGCGGGAACCGCCAGCGACGGGACGTTGAAGATCTGTTCGCCGGTGACATGCAGAACGGACCGGCTGGTCACCAGCATCTTCAGGTCCGGCGCCGTCTGCAGCAGGTTGGACAGCACCGGCGCGGCCGCGACGATCTGCTCGAAATTGTCGAGCACCAACAGCATCTTCTTTGGCGCCAGGAACGCAACGAGGGCTTCGAACGGCGACAGGCCCTCGGTCTCGGTCATGCCGAGGGCCTGGCTGATCGCAGACGGCAGCATCTCCGGATCCCGGATGTCGGCAAGCGGAATGATGAAGACCCCGTCGTCGAAGGCCGGCAGCATCTCCTTGGCCAGGCGCAGCGCCAAGCGCGTCTTGCCGGCGCCCCCGGGCCCGGCAAGCGTCAGCACCCGGGACTGGCCAAAGCGGCGCATGACGTCCTCGACGACATCGTCCCGGCCCACGAAATCGGTGATCTCGGCGGGGATGTTGTGCGGGCGGGCATCGACCGATCGCGGCGGCGGGAAGTCGTTCAGCAGATCGGCGACGACGACCTGGTACAAACGTTCGGGCGTCTCCAGGTCTTTCAGGCCGTGTACGCCGAGGTCTCGCATCGAGACGTCCTGTTGAGGGGCGGAGTCGACGATGCGGCGCATCTGTTCGGACACCAGGATCTGCCCGCCATGGGCCGCGTCGCAGATGCGCGCCGCACGGTGCACCTCCAGGCCGGCATAGTCGCCGCCAGACGGCTCCGCCTCCGCCAGGTGGATGCCCATGCGCACCCTGATGGCGCCGCCGCTTGGCCAATCGTGGTTTGCCAACCGACGCTGCGCCGCGATCGCGGCAGCCACCGCGCCGGATGCGGACGCAAAGGCCGCGAACAGCCCGTCGCCTGTGGTGTTGACCACGGCTCCGCCGCTGTCACCGACTGCCGCACGCAGGAACGCAAAGTGATCGTCGATCACCTGCACCGACTCGTGACCCAGCCTCTGCAGCAACCGAGTCGAGCCTTCGATGTCGGTGAACAGGAACGCTACGGTGCCACGGGGCAGTTCTTGCATCGTGCCGGCATGCCGCGGTTCGGGTTTGAACGGTGCGACGGCCGACCCTGCTGATGACCGACTATTGCAGGATCAAACCTTCGATCTTGAAAAACGCCTTCGGCTCCGCGCAGGGCGCCTCGCCCGGCAGTTCGGCCACCTGCTGAAACGCAATGTGCATGATGGCGCCCGCAAGATCGCCGGTGCCTCGAGCCAGCCCGCCGGCAGAGACCATGCCGCCTTCAAGAACGCCGGACACCTCGCCTTCCCACGTGCCCGCCACGGCATCGGGGGTCATAACGAAACTGCCCCTCAGCGCGCCGGTCCCGTTCTCGGGATCGACGTCGAGGTCCAGCGCCGGCGTATTGATCCCGGCGATCCGTTCCTCGTTCGATTCGACAATATCCGTAAAAACGCGATCACGTATCTGAAGCCGCCCGGACCCATCGATCTCCTCCGTCCCCGGAGAAACGTCGCTGGTCGTGGCCGTGGCGACAAACGCAGTCAACGACATGCCGCCCTCCCCCTGTCGGTTGCGCTCTATTGTGCCGCCTCTGCGCCGGGAAAGGCAATAGTTCGAAGCGGATAGGCGCAAACCGCACGCGGGCGGCAGCCGGCGACGCCGGGTGCGCGGCGGGCGAAACAGCCGAGACGCCGATCAGCCGATATCGTCTGCGTCGCCGCTCCAGCCGCCAAGCAGCCCGATTTCCTCGATATCGCCGTCGCCGACGTGGTCGGACCAATCGTCGCTTCCGTTCTCGTTGTCGTCGTCGAAATCGTCGTCGTCGTCGTCATCGTCATCTAGATCAGCGAAATCGAAGGAATCGTCGTCCAGATTGTCGAAATTGAACCGGGCGACAATGGGGTCATGGTCCGACGCACGTTCGTCCGTTGCGGCGAACTCGACGTTGACGTGAACGATGTCGACCTCGGCCACACCGTCCAGACCGTCGGTGACGAGTATGTGGTCCAGCGACTGGGCGTTGCCGCGGAACGCGAAGGTGTAGCGTTCCTCGACGGCCAGGTCTTCCGACAGGTTGTTCAATGTGCCGTCCTCGACCAACAGTTGGACCGACTCGTTGAAGTCGAACTCGTTGAAATCGCCCATGACGATCACGTTGGCGTCCGGGTCGTCCGCCAAGATGTCGTCGACCACGTCCTTGATGACCTCCGACTGGGGCACACGCTCGTCGACCAGGCCGCCGTTGATCGGCGGCTGGACCCCGCCAAACAGCGGCGTAGACCCGCCCTTCGAACTTGAGTGAACGTTGATGACCGTCACGTCCTCGTCGTCGAAGGTGAAGGTGGCCTGCAGCGGCACGCGGCTGTCTAAGAAGGCGTTGCCGTCGGACAGATCCGTGTCCGTGGTTGCGGTAACAGAGCCTTCCACCAGGTCGACGCGGTCGGCGTTGTAGAGGAACGCGGTGCGGATGTTGCCACCCGGCACGCCGCCGCCGGCACCGTCCACAACACCGGGATTGTCGATGAAAGTATAGGCGGGACCGCCCGCGTCGATGATGGCATCGACCAGCAATTGCAGCGTGACGTCTGCCGACGTCGTGCCGTCATCGACCGTGCCGTTGTTGTCCTGGATTTCCTGCAAGGCAATGATGTCGGGACGGCTGAGGTTGTTCACGATGTGCGCGGCAATCGCGTCGAACCGGCCGTTGGCGACGTCCATGTCGTCATTGCCGTCATCCGCATCGTTGGGATCCAGGTTGAGCACGTTGTAGGTGGCGACGGTGAGCTCCTCTTCACCGCCCTGAAGACCGGTCGATTCGGCTTCAAGATTGGAGCCGACGATCTGGTCCCTGAAGTCCACGGTCGGAATCAGCTCGAAATTGCCGAAGCTGTACCCGACGACGCCGGTCACATCGCCGAGCGTGTCCCCGGTATCGATGTCGGGAAGGCCGAAGCCCGAGACCTGAGAATCGGGATCGATCTGGATCCGCTCGGGGTTGAAGTCGCTGCGCGCGGCATCGGTCGCGATCGTCACCCCGCCGCGGGCGTTGCCGCCGGTCACGTCGGCGCCGTTGTCGGCGGCGACGAACACCTCGCCGAACCGGTTGCTACCGGAAAGGGCAATGGCGTTCTTCACGGTCACCAGCATCCCTTCGAGGGATTCGTAGAAGTCGAGCCCGTCGTTTGCCGGATCGAAGTCACCGAACGATCCGTCGGCGCCGTCCGTACTGTAGTCGTCGACATTGTCGGCGAAGACTTCCGGATTCCCCTCGAACTGCAGGTCCTCGATGATCTCGGTGGGCGGCGTGCGGCCGTTCTGTCCCAAGATCACGGCGCCTGGCAGGGGATTGCCGCTCGAGACCCGTTCGATCTCGACGATGTCGTTGATGCGCGTCGTCGAAAGATTGCCGGTGGCCGCGCTGCCCGGAAAACTCTCTTCGACGATACCCTCGACGGCAACGCTGTCGCCGATATTGAAGCCGGGAGGACCGCCGGTAACCACGAATATGGCATCGGAGGTTGCATCGTCGCCGTCACCGACGGCGTCCTGCATGAAAAAGCCGAAACTCTCGAGTGCCGTAACGACGCCTGCGGTTTTGACCTGGTCGCCATTGAAGCTGGAGATATGCCCGGCGCCTTGGATGTCGTAGATGGCGACGAAGGGCGCAGGCGGCGGGGGAGGCGGCGGCAGCGGCGCGTCTGAATTGGCAAGGATCGTGAAGTTGTCCACGGCGAAGTCCTCGTCGCCGGCCTCGACATTGACAAGCAGGCGCAGATCCAACGTGCTTCCGGTCCCGGCAATGCCGACCTCGAACGTCTGGGCCGCGCCGGTCAGCTGTATTCCGTCGCCCTCGCCATCGAAGTCGGTGTCCTGGCGGAAGTTGCCGTTGAAGGTCCCGCTGGAGCTTGTGAAATCCGCCCCTTCGAAGGTCAGAAGCCTTTGGAACCCGCCGCCGTCGATCTGGTATTCGACCTTGATAAACTCGGCAGAGTCGATGTCTCCGGGAAAGTCGAAGAACTCGGCAAAGTCGCCGGAGAATGCCAGGTCGACCTGGCCGGAAATGTCGATGCCCGTCCAGGTCACCGTGACCGGAATGGGACCGCCCTCGCCATTCAGGTCCTGGCCTTCCAGATAGGAACCGGTAAAACCGGTATAGGCCTTGCTGCCGGACGGGGCCGGGCCGCCGCCATAGTCGCCGCCGCCGGCGCCGTCGTTGATCCCGAGATAGTCACTGCTGCCGTCACTGAAGAACGAACCGGTGGTCACGGTGAACCCGCTGGCATCGTCGAAGGTCTCGGTGAACAGGGCCACTTCCGCCGCCAGGGTGGTGGCGGCGAAAGCGGTCGTCAGGGGCAACGCCGCGGGAGGTCCGGCAGGCAAGGGATCGGACTGGACAGGCAGGTCCTCGATCCACTTGTCGTTGTTGTCGTTGTCGTCATCGCCCCCATGGGCATCATCGGGGGCATCGTCTCTGGGAGCCCGGGCGCCGTCCGACACATCGTTTCCGCCGCCATTCTGTTCGTAGTGGCCAGATCCCCCAATCAGGATGTCGTCCCAGAGATCGTCCAGCAGGGTTTCGTTGCCCTCAAAGCCCCGCAGCAGGTGGTTTCCAAGGTTCAGGTCGGGCACGCTCGTGCCGTGCGAACCGTCATCGCCGGGCCAGCCAAAGACCAGTGTTCCGCCGGTCCAGTCGAAATCGAAGCGTCCGTCATGCGTTTCGCCATTCTCGAACAAGAAGTGGATGTTGTGCAGAAACGGCATGATGATCTCCTCTTTTCGATTGCAGGCTTTGCACGAAGGGCCGTGATAGGCAGGGCAAGTGCCGGACGGTCACGCGAAGACGCAAACAGTAGACGGCCGTTCTTGTCGTCCACGTGACGCGCGTGTCGGCTCCGCCGCTCCTCGAGGCATGCGCCGCCTCCGTGCCCGTCGTGCATGAAAACAAAAGGCGCGTACTCACGAACGACAACACTACCACAGGTAAGGGGCGTGCGCTTCTCGCTCGGCACCGGACCGGCGCGCAAAAGAAAACGCCCGGAGGCGAACCTCCGGGCGTCGTTTGTTGGGTCTTTCGTGTCGGCGTTATTCGCCGCGCATGATGCCGATGATGTTCAGGATGTGGATGAACATCACGATGAAGCTGCCGTACAGCATGAACGCACCGAAGATCGCCATCCGCGTCACCACGTTTCCGTCCGGCGCCGAGAAGTACATGTTGCGGATTTCCTGGGTCTCCCAGGCGGTCACACCCGCGAACAGCAGCACGGCGAAGAAGGAAATCCCAAGGCTGAACATCGTGCTGCCCAGGAAGATGTTGGCCACGATTGCGATCAACAGGCCGATCGACGCCATCATGAAGAAGCGCCCGAACGCCGAGAGATCCTTCTTGGTGGTATAGCCGAAGAGGCTTGCGCCTGCGAACATGCCCGCAGTGATGAAGAACGCCTTGGCGATGTCCATCGACCCGCCGGGGAGCTGCAGGAAGTAGTAAATCATCGGCGAGATGAGCAGGCCCCACATCACCGCGTAAACCCAATAGAACGCGTGCGCCGCGAAGGTCGAGCGCATGGTCATGATGCGGCCCGAGAACCAGCCCATGCCCAAGACGCCGATGAACAGCACCCATTTGAAGGGGCTGACCGCGATCGTCATCATCAGCGCCGGGTTGGCGGCCATGAACAGGGTAACCAGACCCGTCACCGCAACGCCAAGCGCCATATAGTTGTAGACGCGCAACATATAGGTGCGCAGGCCCTCGTCGATCGCAGCGGCCTCGCCCGCGCGCACCTGGTAAGCAGTCTGAGTCCGAGGATCCAATGCCATCGTTAGTCCTTTGTCGCTTTCTCTTCCGGGGTCACCTGGGCGGCCCCGAGTCGCCAAGGCCAATATTGGTCGTTTAGACCGGTATTTCAAGCCAAACCGGGCCCCATCGAGCGTTAGGGTTAACGCAGCCTGCTACTGGCGAATCGCCTCGAATCCGAGGATCAGCGTCACTTGGTCGCCAACGCCATTCTGCTCGACCATGTATGTCATGCCGAAGTCACTGCGCCGGAACGTCGTGCGGGCATTGATGCCGACGCGGTGCTGGTGGGGATTGAACATGTAGGGCCCGGAAGACACCCAATCCACCGACAGGGTGACCGGCTTCGTCACGCCGCGCAACGTCAGGTCGCCGGTGATCTCGCCGGTCCGCTCGCCGGTCTTGGTGGCGCCGGTGCCGACGAAGGTGATGGTCGGGAACTCCTTGGCGGAGAGGAAATCGCCCGACCGCAGGTGGCGGTCGCGCTTTTTGTGACCGGTGAAGATGCTGTCGGCTTCGATCTCGACCTTGATGTCGCCCACCGCCAAGGCGTCTTCGTCGAAGGTGAAACTCCCCTCGCCTTCGGTGAAAAGGCCTGCCTGGTCGTAAAAGCCGGCATGCTGGACAAAGAACGCGACCGAAAAATGCTCGGTATCGATCTCGTAGCGCTCGCTTGCGGCGCGGGCCGGCGCGGCAGCCAGTCCGGCGGCCAGAAGAAGGCTGATCAGAACACGCGGCATCGCGGATCTCCAGATAAAGCTGCGTGCAACGGTTGATAACCTATCGGTCGAGACGGCACGGCCAAGGCCCGCGCACGAAAACGTGTGCGGCAGGCCTATTGGTTGCGCAACAACGGCGCGGCCTTGCGCCCAAGTGCGACCCAGCTTCCCAGCATGCCGAAGCCAATGGTGATTGCCATGGCGATAACCAGCGTGGTTGCGACCACCGACGGCAGGAAGATCCACTCGGCATCCATGATGCCGGTGATCACGTAATAGGCGGCGCCGGTGCCGACCAGCGCGGCGATGCCCGCCGTCACCAACCCCATGATCCCGTATTCCATGAGGAAGGACGCGCCGATGTCCCGCCGGGTCGCGCCCAGAACCTTGAGCACCACCGAATCGTAGACGCGGCGTCGGTGGCCCGCCGCGATGGCGCCGGCCAGCACCAGCATACCGGCGACGATGGCGACGGTGGCGATGGCGCGGACGGCGATGCCGAGGTTGCGCAGGATTTCCTGGACACTGTCCAGGATCTCCTTGACGCGGATCGCGGTGACGTTCGGCATGGCATCGGTGATCGCCCGTTCCAGGGCCAGTTCCTGGTCGGGCGGAAGATGGGCGGTGGAGATGTAACTCTGCGGCGCCTGTTCCAGAAGCCCCGGCGAGAACACCATCACGAAATTGATGCCCAGCGTGGTCCAGTCGATCTCGCGCAGATTGGCGATGGTGGCGATGACATTGCGGCCCAGCACGTTGACCCCGATCGTATCGCCGACCGACAGGCCCAGCGCCGTCGCCGCCTCGGCATCGAACGACACCAGCGGCGCGCCGCTGTAGTCGGCCGGCCACCAGTCGCCGGCAACCATCTTGCTGCCGCTTTCCGGCGGCGTGCGGCTCCAGGTCAGTCCTCGGTCGCCGCGCAGGATCCAGGCAACCTCGGGCGGTGGCGTGATCTGTTCAACCGGCGTGCCGGCCAGTTCGGTCACCCGCCCGCGCAGCATCGGCACGCTTTCAGTGCGCACGCTGGCCGGAAACGTCTCGATGATGTCGGTGAAGGTCTGCATCTGGTCGGGCTGGATGTCGATGAAATAGAAGCCAGGCGCCTCGCCGCGCAGGGTCTGACCGACCTGACGACTGATATTGCCCTCGATCAGCGCCACCGCCACCAAGACGGTGAGACCGAGCCCCAGCGACACCACAACCCCGCCGGTCGGTGCACCCGGCCGATGCAGGTTGGCGACCGCAAGCCGAAGACGGGCGCCACGCGGCCGTGGCAGCCGCCGCGCGCCCCACATCACCAGGGCCGCCGCCATGCGAAAAGCAAACAGCGTACCAAGGGCGCCGGCAACGAAATAAAGCGCCAGCCGCTTGTCGTTCGCCGACAGCACCGCAAGGCCCGCAAGCCCGACGCCGAGCACCAGAACCGACAGCAGAACGCGGAAGCCCGGCCGCTGCGTGACCGGCGCAACGGTGTCGCGGAACAGCGACGCGGCCGGCACAAGCTGCGCCCGGGCCAGCGGCCAGACGGAAAACACCAGCGTCACCAGGACGCCGAAGCCGGCCGCCAGCAACAACGGCTCGGCAAACACGCCGACGCGCGCCTCGACCGGCAGGCGGTCGGCGAGAAACGGCGTCGCCGCATAGGGCACAACCGCGCCCAGCACCAAACCAGCGGCAATGCCGACCAGTGCGATGGCTAGAACCTGGATCAAGTAAGCCTCGAAGATCAGCCGGCCTGGCGCGCCGAGGCATTTCCAGGTCGCGATGGTCCGGGTCTTCGAAGCCAGGAACGCGCGCACTGCGTTGCCGACGCCGACGCCGCCGACCAACAGCGCGGTCAGCCCGACCAGCGTCATGAAGACGGTGACCCGGTCGATGAAACGCTGGATGTTCGGTGCCGCATTCTCAAGGTCCCGGATCCGCCAGCCGGCGTCGGGAAAGCGATCGTTCAACCGGTCGCGCCAGGCGGTCACGTCCTGGTCCGGCGCCAGCGCAACGCGGTAGTGATAGCGGATCAGGCTGCCCGGCTGGACAAGGCCGGTTTCTTCCAATGCCGCAAGCGGGATCATCAGGCGCGGTCCAAGATTGAAAGCCTGGGTTCCACGGTCGGGTTCGTTTTCGATCACGGCGTTCAGGCGCAGCTCGGCATCGCCGATGCGCACCACGTCGCCAACCTCCAGCTCCAGCCGCTCGAACAGGCCGCGCTCGGCGGCGGCGCCCCACATCCCGTCGGCTCGGCTAAACGCGGCGTCCAGCGTCCCGCCGCCTTCAAGCGCAAGCCCGCCATACAGCGGATAGGCCCCATCCACCGCCTTGAATTCAACCAGCCGGCGCCGCTCGCCGTCGGGACGGACGGCCATGGCCCGCATCTGCACGACCATCGAAACCCCGTTGGCGTTCTGGTCGAGCCAGGCGCGCTGTTCGTCGGTCGCCTCGCGGTGGGTCAGCCGCAGGTCGACATCGCCGCCCAACAGGCGCTTGGCGTCGGCACGCATGCCGGCTTCGATGGAATCGCTCAAAGAGCCGACGCCGGCAATCGCGGCGACGCCCATGGCGAGACAGGCCAGGAACACCCTGAAACCGGAAAGCCCGCCGCGCAGCTCGCGGCGGGCGAAACGCCATGCCAATGCCATATTGTTCATGCGCCAGCGGCCCGGATCGCCGGCCCGGCCTGTCTGGTTTCGACGATCTCGCCGTCTTCCATGTGCACGGTCCGGCCGCACTGTTCGGCCAGCGTCACGTCATGGGTGATCAGCAACAACGTGGTGCCGTTCCGTTCGGCAAGTTCGAACATCAGGTCGATCACATGGGTGCCGGTCGCGCCGTCAAGGTTACCGGTGGGTTCGTCGGCCAACAGCAGATGCGGCTGAACGGAAAACGCGCGTGCCAGGGCGACCCGCTGTTGCTCGCCGCCCGACAGCTGGCCGGGGTAGTGGGTCAGGCGATGGTCCAGGCCGACGGCGGCCAGGCCCTCGGCAGCCCGCTCGAACGCATCCCTGCGGCCGGCCAGCTCCAACGGCACCGCCACGTTCTCCAGCGCGCTCATTGTCGGCACCAGATGGAAAGACTGGAAAACGATGCCCACGTGGTCGCGGCGGAACAGCGCCAGGGCATCCTCGTTCAGCGTGCCCAACTCGTGGCCGGCGACGTTGACCGTGCCGCCGGTGGCCCGCTCCAGCCCCGAGATGACCATCAGCATGGAGGTCTTGCCGGACCCAGACGGCCCGACGACGCTGACGGTTTCGCCGGCGTTCACCAACAGGTTGACGCCGCGCAGGATATTGACCTCCCCGGCCTCGCTGCCCAATGTTAGGTGCAGATCAACCAGATCGATCATCGGATCGTCGTGCACCGGACCGGATACCTTCATTGCCGCAAACGCCCTTGAAAACTTGGCCTAGACCAATTTACGCCGCCTTGGCGGCGGCGGTTCAGTTCTGTTTAGGCGCATATGGCCCTGTCTTCCACAAAATCAACAAACTGATTGTGGTTTTGGCCCTTGCGGCTGCCGTGCCGGCCGGCGCCGCCGGGGCCAAGGAAGCGGTCATCCTGGCCCTGGGCGACAGCCTGACAGCGGGTTACGGCCTGCCCAAGGCGGAGAGCTTTCCGGCCCAGCTCGAGCGGGCGCTGCGCGACGAAGGCCTTGAGGTCCGGGTCGTCAATGGCGGGGTGTCGGGCGATACGACGGCCGGCGGGCTTGCCCGGATGGATTGGCTGATGGTCGACAGGCCCGACCTGATCATCGTCGAACTGGGCGCCAACGACGCGTTGAGAGCCATCGATCCGGCACAGACCCGCGCCAATCTCGACCAAATCCTGGTCAAGTCCAAGCAGGAGGGGGCGCGCGTGCTTCTGGCCGGCATGCTGGCGCCGCCCAATCTGGGGCGCGACTATTCCGACGCCTTCAACGCAATCTATCCGGAGCTTGCGGAAAAGCACGGGGTCCCGCTTTATCCGTTCTTTCTCGACGGCGTCGCCGCGGAACCGCAACTCAACCAGCCCGACGGTATGCATCCGACGGCGGAGGGCATTTCCGTCATCGTCACGCGTATTGCGCCTTACGTCACCCGGGCCCTCGACCAACCCGCGCCATGAACGACGACCTGCCCTTTCTGATCGGTCACGCGACCGGAGACAGCTGGACCGACGCAGCCGGCAAGGTCGTCGTCGCGCTGGGCCAGCCCGAACCCGGACACAAGCTGGGCTTCGTCTATCTCAGCGACGCTTTCGCGCCGCATCTTGACGAGGTATGCGTCTTTCTGCGGCAGACCACCGGGGTGAAGGACTGGGTCGGCGCCGTCGGCGCGGGCGTCTGCGCCACCGGCAAGGAGTATTTCGGCATGCCGGCGATCGCCGCCATGATCGCCCCGATCGCCGAAGGCGGTTTTCGCATCTATTCCGACGTCAAGGAGGACGCCGCCGTCGTCGGCATCGAGAACCACGACTGGCTGGCCGCCGCCGGCGTGCCGTTGGTGGTCACCCATGCCGATCCCGCGAACCCCCTGGTCCCGGAGCTGATCGAGGACCTCTCCGACGAGACCGGCGGGTTCCTGGTCGGCGGACTTGGATCCGGGCCGACCGACAATGCCCAGTTCGCCGACGGGCATACCAGCGGCGGGATCTCGGGCGTGATGATCTCGCCGGGCGCGATCGAAATGGTGTCGGGACTGACCCAGGGCTGCAGCCCGATCGGACCGGTCCGTCGGATCAACAGCGCGCACGACAACGTCATCCTGGAAATCGACGACGGGTCGGCGCTGGCCGCCTTCAAGCAGGACATCGGCGAAGTGCTGTCGCGCAACCTGTCCCAGGTGGCGGGCTATATCTTCGCAGGCCTGCCTGTCGAAGGCTCCGACACCGGCGACTACATGGTGCGCACCCTGACGGGGATCGATCCGGAGAACGAGGCGATCGCGATCGGCGACTACGTGGAAACGGGCGATCAGATCCTGTTCTGCCGCCGCGATCACGACAGCGCCGTGGAGGACATGCGGCGCATGCTGCGCAGGATCAAGCGCCAGGTCGGCGACAAACCGATCCGCGGCGGCCTTTACTACACGTGCCTGGCGCGCGGCCCCAACCAGTTCGGCAAGGACAGCGAAGAGCTGAAACTGATCGAGGAAGACCTCGGCAGCTTTCCGCTGGTCGGGTTCTTCGGCAACGGCGAGATCAGCCACGACCGTCTGTACGGCTATACCGGCGTCCTGACGGTCTTCTGCTGACACAGCGGCCCGGAAGTACAGATGGAACACCGGCGCCTCGGACGCAGCGACATCCATGTCAGCAGCCTCTGCCTCGGCTCGATGACCTGGGGCGAGCAGAACAGCGAGGCCGAGGGGCATTCGCAGCTCAGCCGGGCGTTCGAGCGCGGGATCAATTTCAGCGACACCGCCGAGATGTACGCGGTGCCGACGCGCGCCGAGACCCAGGGGGAAGGCGCCACCACGCTCGACCAGCTGGATGCCAACATCGACGCGGCGGGGCTTGCGCTGACACGCGATGTGCTGGACGATATTGCGGCCCTGCACCGGGACGACCACAACCCATGCCCCTGAACCGCTCACTTCCGCACACCGGACGGACGCCGGGCCGATGATCCGGCTGTTCGTCGCCATTCCTTTGCCGGACGAGGTCCGCGAGCGGATGGCCGCACTGTGCAGCGGTCTGCCGGGCGCGCGCTGGGTGCAACCCGAAAACATGCACCTGACGCTTCGGTTTGTCGGCGACGTCGAACATGGCCAGGCCGAGGATGTCCACCTGGCGCTGTCGCGCATCTCGGCGCCGCCCGTTGAGATCGCGCTGTCGGGCCTGGACTGGTTCGGCACCCGCTCGAAAGTCCATACGGTGTTCGTGAAGGCGGACAAGCAAGAGGCGCTGATGCATCTGCAGCGCAAGGTCGAATCGGCGATCGTGCGCGTCGGCATGGCGCCCGACGACCGCAAGTTCGCGCCGCACGTGACACTGGGCCGTCTACGCGACGGCCGCCCGGCCGAGGCCCAGCACTATTGCGACGACCGCGCCATGTTCAAGCTGGCGCCCTTCACCGTCGACAGGTTCGTGCTGTATTCAAGCTTCCTCAGCCACAACGGCGCGATCTACACGCCGGAAGCGGAATACCCCCTGCTGGCGTGACGCCGCATCCGGCGGGCTCACCCGTCGGCGGCCGGCGCCTTGTTCACATAGTGACGGATGATGGCGGCCATCTCCTCCGGCGGCGTGCCGTAGCGGAACACCGACAGCACCTTGCCGTCCGGACCGGTGAGATAGACGAAAGTCGTATGATCCATAAGGTATTCGCTGGCCGAGGCGTCTTCGGCCTTGGCGTAATAGACCCGGTATTGCTTGGCCGCCGCGTCCACCTGCGCAAGGCTGCCGGTCAGGCCGACCATCCGGTCATGGAAATGCGGCACGTAGTCCTTGACCGCCTCGACCGTGTCGCGTTCCGGGTCGATCGTGATGAAGACGGGCGTCACCTTCGCCGCTGTCCGGTCCAGCCGGTTCAGCGCCACCGCCATGTTCTGCAGTTCGGACGGGCAGAAGTCCGGGCAATAGGTGTAGCCGAAATAGATCAGCATGAACTGGCCCCGGAAATCCGCATCGGTTACGGTGCGCCCGTTTTGGTCGACCAGCTCGAAGGGCCCGCCCAGTTCGACCGACGGTTCAAAGGCGGTGATCGTCTTGCCGGTGCCGTCGGCCTGGCGCCCGGCGATCTGGAAATACGCGATCATCGCGGCAATCGCGATCGCCGCCAGGGCGGCGACAAGGGCGATGACCGTGGGCATGGGAAGGGCGCGTCGCATGGCTTTTTGCGCGGATCTGATGGGCTTTTGCAGTCAATCTTGTACTCGAAGCCCCTGCGCGATTTCGCGGACAAATCGCCGCACAATTCCCATGTAAGGTGGGTCAGGCGCCGGCTTTGCGCCCGTGGAATGCCGCCAAGCCGCCCAATTCCTGCCATATCCCGCGGTGATTGTGGCAGGCGGCCGGCGGTTGGTAGAATTCGATCTCGAAAAAGGAAAAGGCGCGGATGCGCAACACGATTGCTCTCGTCGACGACGACCGGAACATTCTCACGTCCGTCTCGATGGCCCTGGAGTCCGAAGGGTTCGCCGTACGGACCTATACGGATGGCGAGCAGGCCCTGGCCGGGCTGAGCCAGAGCCCCGCGGACCTTGCGGTTCTCGACATCAAGATGCCCCGCATGGACGGGATGGAGCTGTTGCAGAAGCTGCGGCAGAAGAACGCCATGCCGGTGATCTTCCTGACGTCCAAGGACGACGAGGTCGACGAGCTGTTGGGCCTGCGCATGGGCGCCGACGACTACATCCGGAAGCCGTTCTCCCAGCGCCTGCTGATCGAGCGGATCCGCGTGCTTCTGCGGCGCGCCAAACTCACCGCCTCCAAGGGCGAAAGCCAGGGCGACGGGGTCATCGTGCGCGGCGACCTGGTGCTCGATTCCGACCGGCATGCCTGCGCCTGGCGCGGCCAGCCGGTCCAGTTGACGGTGACCGAATTCCTGATCCTGAAGTCGCTGGCCGCGCGGCCGGGCCACGTCAAGAACCGGGACCAGCTCATGGATGCAGCCTACGGCGAAAGCATCTATGTGGACGACCGGACCATCGACAGCCACATCAAGCGACTGCGCAAGAAGTTCCGCCAGGTCGATTCCGAGTTCGGCCAGATCGAAACGCTGTACGGCGTCGGATACCGGTACGCCGAAGCCTGAGGTCGATGAAACGGGAAGGGGGAAAGGGCGCCGAGGCGCCACGCGCCGAACGCAAACGCGTCCTGTCGCCGCTGACGCGGCGCATCCTTGCGGTCAACGTAATCGCGCTGGTCATCCCCATCGTCGGACTGCTGTATCTCGGTCCCTATCGCGAAAACCTGATCGAGGCCGAACTGGAGGCGCTGCGCCGCCAGGGCGAGATCTTCTCCGGTGCGATCGGCGAAAGCGCCATCGAGACCCTGAACAACGGCCAGCAGGTCCTGAACCTGACCCTGTCGCGCAACATCATCCGCCGGCTGGCCGGCGCCGACGCGGTGCGCGCCCGGCTGTTCCTGCTTGACGGCAGCCTTGCGGCCGACAGCCGGCTGTTGGGCGCGCTGGGCGGGCTGGTGCAGATGGAGGAACTGCTGCCGCCGGAGAACGGCGTCGACGGGGCGATGGAGCCCATCCTCGATCTCTTGGACCGGTTCGCCAAGCTGCTGGCGAAGGAGATCCCCGAATTCTACAGCGAGAAGGCGATCCAGACGGCGACCGACTATCGCGAGGCCTCCGATGCGCTTTACGGCGAGGTCACCGGCGTCGTGCGCAAGACCCGCGACGACGGCCTGGTCCTGTCGGTTGCCCTGCCGGTCCAGCGGTATCGCCAGGTCATCGGCTCGTTGATGCTGTCGAAGGACGGCAGCGAAATCGAGGCCGCCCTGCGCAACGTCCGGCTGACGATCCTGGGCGTGTTCGCGGCAGCCCTTGTCGTGACGGTGATGCTGTCCCTGTATCTGGCGCGCACCATCGCACGGCCCCTGCACCGCCTGGCCGAGGCGGCCGAGCGCGTGCGGCGTGCGATCGGCCGCGGCGACGAACGCATCCCCGATTTCACCCGCCGCGGCGACGAGATCGGCGATTTGTCCGGCGTCCTGCGCGAGATGACGGACGCCCTGCACCTGCGCATGCTGGCGATCGAGGGCTTCGCAGCCGACGTCAGCCACGAGATCAAGAACCCGCTGACCAGCCTGCGCAGCGCGGTGGAGACCGCGAGCCGCGTGCGCGATCCCGATCAGCAGCAAAAGCTGATGACGATCATCCTGGAGGACGTGCAGCGCCTCGACCGGCTGATCACCGATATCTCGGACGCCTCGCGGCTGGACGCCGAGCTGGGCCGCGCCGAGGCCACCCCGGTCGATCTGGCGCAGATGCTGACCGCGCTGGCCGAGGTCCGCCGCACCGCGCAAACCGACGACCAGGCCCCGATGGTCATGGTCAGCATCGTCGGCCCCGGCCCCTTCGTGGTGCAGGGCATCGAAGGCCGTCTGGTCCAGGTCTTCCGCAACCTGATCGGCAACGCCGCCAGCTTCAGCCCGCCGGGCGGCAAGATCGCCGTCACCCTGGACAACACCGAGGAGAGCATTACGGTCACGGTCGAGGACGACGGCCCTGGCATCCCGCCGACCAAGCTGGAGGCCATCTTCGACCGGTTCTATTCCGAGCGGCCGTCGGTCGAGAAATTCGGCACCCATTCGGGCCTGGGTCTGTCGATTTCCAAGCAGATCATCGAGGCGCACGGCGGCCGTATCCATGCGGAAAACCGGCGCGGCGACGCCGGCGGCGGGGCGCGGCTGGTGGTCTGGCTGCCGGCCGGCTAGGCCGGCGCGGGCCCGCGGTCACCCCTCCGCCCGACCGATTGACAGCGCAGTGCGTCCAGCGCAGGCTAGCGCCCCATGGGAACGATCCATGCGACCACCGTCGCCTGGCACGGTAGCGGCGTCCTGATCCGAGGCGACCCTGGGAGCGGCAAATCCGATCTTGGGCTGAGACTGATCGAGGACGGCGCCACCCTGGTCTCGGACGACTATACCGAGCTGAAATCGACGCCCCGGGGCCTGTTCGCCAGCGCGCCGGACACGATCCGGGGCAAGATGGAGGTGCGGGGAATCGGCGTGGTCGACTTCAGCTGCGCCGAGGTGTCCAAGGTCGCCCTGGTCGTCACGCTGGTGCCGCGCGAAAATGTCGAACGCGTGCCCGAACCGACCTATGCCGAGATCGAAGGGATCCAGGTGCCGGAGATCTCGCTTTGCGCCTTCGACGCGTCGAGCCCGGCCAAGGTGCGTCTGGCGATCCGGCGCCTGAACGAGGGCTCCCGCCCGTGACCGTCCCGGCGACCCGGCTGGTGCTGGTCACCGGCATGTCCGGCGCGGGCCGCTCGACCGCGCTGAAAGCGTTGGAGGACCTGGGTTTCGAGGCGGTCGACAACCTGCCGGTGACGCTGCTCAAGCGTCTGGTGCCCGGCAGCGGCAAGGGTCAGCGGCCGCTGGCGGTCGGCGTCGACATCCGCAGCCGCGACTTTGCGGTGGAGTCGTTCCTGGAGGAGACCGACCGGCTGGCGACAGACACCGGGGTCCAGGTCTCGACCCTGTTCCTGGATTGCGACGACGACATCCTGATCCGGCGTTACACCGAGACGCGGCGCCGGCACCCGCTGGCCGCCGATCGGCCGGTTGTCGACGGCGTGCGGCTGGAACGGCTGTTGCTGCGTCCCTTGCGCGACCGTGCGGACGTTCTGGTCGACACATCATCGATCACGATCTGGGGCCTGAAACAGCGTGTTTCCGAGATCTATCGCGGCGACCAGGCGCCCGGCCTGTCGATCATGGTGACCAGCTTTTCCTACCGGTTTGGCGTGCCGCGCGATGCCGATCTAGTGCTGGACGTGCGGTTCCTGAACAACCCGCACTACGAGCCGGCGCTCCGCCCGCTCAGCGGCAGGGATCCGGAGGTCGGCGAATACATCGAACGCGACGAGGACTGCGCACGGTTCCTGGAGCGCCTGGAAGGCCTTCTGGAGGTCACCCTGCCGCGTTACGAGCGCGAAGGAAAAAGCTATCTGACCATCGCCATCGGTTGCACCGGGGGACGGCACCGGTCGGTGTTCGTGGCCGAACGCGTCGCCGCGTGGCTTGAAAGAACGGACTGGCCTGTCTATCTGCATCATCGCGAACTGACGAGGGATCAGGACGATGCGGGGAAAACGGCAACAAAGGAAAGAACGGGGGAAGCGGAATGATTGGCCTGGTACTGGTGACGCACGGCAATCTCGCGGCGGAGTTCATCGCCGCACTGGTGCACGTTGTCGGACCGCAGGAGCGTATCGTCGCGATCTGCATCGGTCCTGACGACGACATGGAACAGCGACGCCACGAAATCGTCGAGGCGGTCGAGCAGGTCGACGAAGGCAAGGGCGTGGTGGTGCTGACCGACATGTTCGGCGGCACTCCGTCGAACCTGGCGATCTCGATCATGGAAGGCGCCAACGTCGAGGTGATCGCCGGCCTGAACCTGCCGATGCTGATCAAGCTGGCCAGCGTGCGGGCCCAGGAAGACCTGGCCGGCGCCGTGTCGGCGGCGCAGGAGGCCGGCCGCAAATACATCAATGTCGCTTCCGCGCTTTTGTCGGGGCAGCAGAGCACGGGGTAATGGTCGAGCGCGATGTGACCATCTGCAACCAGCGTGGTTTGCATGCCCGCGCTGCGTCGAAGTTCGTGCGCGTCGCAGAAATGTTCGATGCGGCGGTCTCCGTTTCCAAGGACGGCACCGAGGTGTGCGGGACCTCGATCATGGGCTTGATGATGCTGGCGGCGTCGCCGGGCACATCGATCCGCCTGACGGCCACCGGACCGGAGGCCATCGATGCGGTGAACGCGCTTGCCCGCCTGGTTGCGGACAGGTTCAATGAAGAAGACTAGCGCCGACCGGCGCCGTACCGCCGCCGAACGCGTTTTCGAAGGCGTCGGCGTCGCCTCGGGCATCTCCATCGGCCCTGCGCACGTGGTCGACGTAGGCGGCCTGCAGGTTCCGGAATACGCGATCCCGACGCGGGGCCTGACGGACGAAATCCACCGCCTGGAACACGCGCTGGAGACTTCGCGCCGGCAGCTTCGCCGGCTGCAGGCCAAGGCCACGGCGTTGCCGGCGAACGCGGCGGAAGACATCAAGCTGTTGCTGGACGCCTATCTCCAGATGCTGAGCGGATCGCGCCTGCAGCGCGGCGCCGAACGCCGGATCCGCGACGCGCAGATCAATGCCGAGGCGGCGGTGCAGGCGGAGATCTCGGAAATCGCCAGGGGGTTCGAGGCCCTGCCCGACCCCTACATGGCCGCGCGCGCCGACGACATCCGTGAAGCCGGGCTCCGCGTGATCCGCAACCTGACGCACAAGCCCGACCGCGCGTTCGCGCATATGGCCGCGGGCACTGTGATCATCGCCGAAGACGTGAGCCCGGCCGAGACCGCCCTGATGGACCCCAAGATCATCGCCGGATTCGCCACCGTCCTGGGCGGCGCCCAGAGCCATACCGCGATCATGGCCCGGTCCCTGGGCATCCCCGCCGTGATCGGCGCGCCGGACCTGTTGCACGGGATCGCCAACGGCGACGAGGTCATCGTCGACGGCGTCACCGGCCATGTGATCGTCAACCCCGAGCCGAAGACCCGGGCCGACTACCAGGCTCGCGCGCGCAATCTGAAGGCGCAGCGCCGGCGCCTGGCGCGGCTCAAGGACGTGCCGGCGGTGACGCGCGACGGCAACGCGATCACCCTGCACGCCAACGTCGAGCTGCCGCGCGAGATCGACCTGGCGCACGAGGCGGGCGCCCAGGGCGTGGGCCTGCTTCGGACCGAATACATGTTCATGAACCGCGACATGCCGCCCGGTGAGGACGAACAGTACGAGATGCTGGTCGAGCTGGTCCGGTCGATGGGAGGCAAGCCGCTGACGGTGCGCACGCTGGACGTGGGCGGCGAGAAGCTTGCCTATTCGCTGCGCGAGGAAGTGGGCCATCCCATCAATCCGGCGCTTGGCGTCCGCGCGATCCGGCTCAGCCTCAAGCAGCCGCGCCTGTTGGAAGACCAGCTGGCGGCGATCCTGAGGGCCGGGCACGCGGGCCCGGTGCGCATCCTGCTGCCGATGATCGCCACCGTCGCCGAGGTCCAGCAGGTGCGCAAGGAGCTGAAACGCGTGGCGCGACGGCTGGTGCGCCGCGGCGTGCCGTTCGCCGATCCGCTGCCGCCGCTGGGCGTCATGATCGAAGTGCCCGGCGCGGCGCTGGCGGCCGACGCGCTGGCGGCGGTGTCGGACTTCTTTGCGATCGGCACCAACGACCTGACCATGTACACGCTGGCCATCGACCGGGCCGACGAGCAGGTCGCCCATCTCTACAACCCGTTGCATCCGGCGGTGCTGCGTCTCATTCAGTTTGCGGTCCATGCGGGGCTGAGGGCGCGGATCCCGTGCAGCGTCTGCGGCGAGGTCGCGGGCGATCCGCGCTATACAGCGCTGCTGCTGGGTCTGGGCGTGCGCGAGCTGTCGATGACGGCCTTCGCGCTGCCGGCGATCAAACAGCGGATCCGCAAGCTGGACCTTTCCGCGGCGACCATGCGCTCCCAAATCATCATGGAGCAGGCCGATTCCGAACGGATCGAGGCCCTGCTGGACGATTTGAACGAACTTGCCTGACCGGAAAGAAATCTAAGGAGAGGTGAGATGGCAAAGGCCGTGTTCAACGGAACCGTCGTCGCCGAGAGCGACGCGGTCGAGACGGTGGAAGGCAACATCTATTTCCCGCCCGAGGCCATGGTTTCCGAGTTCTTTACACCGACCGACAGGACCACGGTGTGCGGCTGGAAGGGGACCGCGAACTATTTTTCCCTGCTGGTCGGCGGCCAGACCGCGGAAAACGCGGCCTGGACCTACCACGACCCCAAGCCGGCTGCTTCGAATATTAAGGATTATGTGGCTTTCTACCCCGTGGTGACGGTCGAAGCCTGAGGGCCGCGACCGGCCGCAGGAACCGAAAAACGCGAGACATGCGCTTGCTTGCCGGGCCGGGCGGGTACTGGTATATCCGCCGCGCCTTCTCTACCGCGCACATTGTTCAGGAGACGTATCGATGACCGCCGTTGCGGACTTTAAGGTTGCCGACATTTCGCTGGCCGAGTGGGGCCGCAAGGAAATCGCCATCGCCGAGACGGAGATGCCGGGACTGATGGCGCTGCGCGAGGAGTACGGCGCCGACAAGCCGCTGAAAGGCGCGCGGATCGCAGGCTGCCTGCACATGACGATCCAGACTGCGGTCTTGATCGAGACGCTGACGGCGCTGGGCGCGGAGGTGCGCTGGTCCTCGTGCAATATCTTCTCCACCCAGGACCACGCCGCCGCCGGCATCGCCGCGACCGGCGTGCCGGTGTTCGCCTGGAAGGGCATGTCGGAGGAAGAGTTCTGGTGGTGCATCGAACAGACCATCGAAGGCCCGGACGGCTGGCACCCAAACATGATCCTGGACGACGGCGGCGACCTGACCAAGCTGATGCACGAGAAGTACCCGGAGCTGATGAAGGACGTGAAGGGCCTGTCGGAGGAGACCACCACCGGCGTGCACCGTCTCTACGACATGGAGAAGGCGGGCGAGCTGTTGGTGCCGGCGATCAACGTCAACGACTCGGTCACCAAGTCCAAGTTCGACAACATATACGGATGCCGCGAGAGCCTGGTGGACGGCATCCGCCGCGGCACCGACGTGATGATGGCCGGCAAGGTCGCGGTCGTCTGCGGCTTCGGCGACGTGGGCAAGGGCTCGGCCGCCTCGCTTAGGAACGCGGGCTGCCGCGTCGTGGTCACCGAGATCGATCCGATCTGCGCCCTGCAGGCGTCCATGGAAGGCTACGAGGTGACGACCATGGAGGAGGCCGCGCCCGCCGGCGACATCTTCGTCACCGCGACCGGCAACATCGACGTCATCACCCAGGACCACATGCGCGACATGAAGGACCGGGCGATCGTCTGCAACATCGGTCACTTCGATTCCGAGATCCAGATCGAGAGCCTGCGCAATTACAAGTGGGAAGAGGTGAAGCCCCAGGTCCACGAGGTGGAGTTCCCCGACGGCAAGCGGCTGATCGTGCTGTCCGAGGGACGCCTGGTCAATCTAGGCAACGCCACCGGCCATCCCAGCTTCGTGATGTCGGCCAGCTTCACCAACCAGGTGCTGGCCCAGATCGAGCTGTGGCACAACGCGGCGCGCTACGAGAACCGCGTCTACGTGCTGCCCAAACACCTGGACGAGAAGGTCGCGGCGCTGCACCTGGCGAAGGTCGGCGCCAAGCTGACCAAGCTGACTGACGCCCAGGCCGACTATCTGGGCCTGCAGCAGCAAGGCCCCTACAAGCCGGAACACTACCGCTACTGATTTACTTTCCTTTCTAAGTCGTTAACAGAGGATAACTGTCTAAAACCCCGGACTTGTTCAATTAACGGCGCCACCGTACAATAGTAATCCGGTGGCCGTTGCTTGCTTTTCGCAGGGCCGCCAGGTCTGGTCTGAAGAGGTGTTCTCCGTGACAGGTGAGGTCACGCTCGCACTCGGCGCCGCGCTGGCGATTTCTTTGGGCGCGGTCGTTGTTTTGTGGGTCAGCTTGCGACGCGCGCGCGCAGACGCGCGGAAATCCCTGGATGTCCTGAAAAAGCGGCTCGATGCCGGCCCGGCGGGCCTGGTCTGGCAGTCGGCCGACGGGTCCGGCGCCAGCGCGCGGGCACAGGATCTTTTGCGGGCATCGCCGATCGCCCGGCCGTCGGAAATCGCCGAAGCCCTGGCCAAGGAGGACCGGACCGGCTTCACCCGCGCCCTCGACCGGCTGACCGCGCATGGGGCGCCGTTCGAGATCGCGGCGAAAGCGGGCGGGACCGGCCGGCCGCTGAGACTTTGGGGCGGCATCGAGGACGGGACGACCCTGGTCTGGATCGCCGAGGACAAACGGTTCGCCGCGCTGTCCGCCGCCTACAGCGAGCGCGAAGAAGACCTGGCGACGCTGACGGGCGTGCTGCAGATGCTGCCGCTGCCGGTCTGGTGGCGCCGCGCCGAAGGGCTGGAGATCGCCGGCTGCAACAAGGCCTATGCCCAGGCGCTGGACGCCGACCCCATGGTCGTGATCGAGGAACAGCGCGAGCTGGGCGCCGGCTACATCGCCGCCGACGGACGCGGTCTCGCCGAACGCGCCGCCCGTACCCGGCTTGCCCAGTCGGAAAGCCACCACGTGGTTCTGGCCGGCGAGCGGCGGCTTCTGGATTTCACCGAGATTCCTATCGACGGCACCGATGGCGCGGTCGGCGGCTATGCGGTGGACGTCACCGCGCTGGAAGAAGTCCAGGCCGAGCTTGCCAACCACATCGCCGCCCACGGCGACGTGTTGCAGAAGCTGGGCACCGCGATCTCCATCTACGGGCCGGACAAGCGGCTCAAGTTTTACAACACCGCCTTCGTGCGTCTGTGGGGCATCGACGACGCGGCGCTGGAAGGCGAGCCCACCATGGGCGAAATCCTTGAGCTGTTGCGCGAGCGCCGGCGCCTGCCCGAGATCGTCGATTTCCCGGCCTACAAGCGCGCCCAGGACGAACGGTTCACCTCGCTGATCGAGCCCTACGAAGAGCTCATGCATCTGCCCGACGAAAGCACGCTGAGGATGGTTGCCTCGCCGCATCCCTTTGGCGGGCTGTTGATGGTCTACGAGGATGTGACCGACCGGTTCGCGCTGGAGCGGTCCTACAACACGCTGATCGCGGTGCAGCAGGAGACCCTGGACAACCTGCACGAAGGCCTCGCCGTGTTCGGCAGCGACGGCCGGCTGAAGCTGTTCAATCCCGGCTATGCCAGTCTGTGGGATTTGCCGAAGAGCTTCCTGTCCGGCGAACCCCACATCACCGAGGTGCTGGACCGGACCCAGGATTGCTTCCCCGCGAACGGCGACTGGGACGCGCTGAAGCAGAAGATCATCATCCGCGTGACCGAGCCGACGACGGATTCCGGCCAGATCGAACTGACCAACGGCACCATCCTGGACTATGCCAGCGTGCCGCTGCCCAACGGCGAATGCCTGCTGACCTATCTCGACGTCAGCGACCGGGTGCAGGTGAACCGCGCGCTTGTGGAACGCAACATGGCGCTGGAAAAGGCGGACAAGCTGAAATCCCAGTTCATCGCCAACGTCTCCTACGAGCTGCGCACGCCTTTGAACGCCATCGTCGGCTTCACCGAGGTGTTGAACACCGAACTTCCGGGCAAGCTGACGGTCAAGCAGAAGGACTATGTCGGCAGCATCATCACCGCCTCGCACGACCTGATGGCGCTGATCAACGACATTCTGGACCTCGCCACCATCGAAGCCGGGTTCATGAACCTGGAGATCGAGCCGGTCGATCTGCATGGCCTGTTGGAAAGCCTGATCGAGGTCACCACCGACCGGGCGCGCGAGGCCAAGCTGGAGCTCGCCTTCGACTGTCCGGCGGAGATCGGCAAGGTCAACTGCGACGGCACCCGGGTCAAACAGGCGGTGTTCAACGTCCTGTCCAACGCGATCAAGTTCACCCCGCCGGGCGGCAACGTCACCCTGGAGGCGCGCCGCCACAAGGGCGCGATCGCGATCACCGTGCGCGACAACGGCATCGGCATCGAGCAGGAAGACCACGAGCGGGTGATGGAGAAGTTCGAGCGCGGCGACCCCAACGCCCGCGAATCCGCCGCCGGCCTGGGCCTTGCGCTGACCAAGAGCCTGATCGAACTGCACGGCGGCAGCGTGGCGCTGGATTCCGAGCCCGGCAAGGGCACCGCGGTGACCTGCGTTTTGCCGGCCCAGGCCCAGGCCCTGCCCGCCGGCGCGACGGCAACGCCCGACGCGGCGGAATAAAGGTCAGCAAACAACAGTGTACTCACCGTCACCGCAAAGCTGCGCGTGAACGAACTAATCTGGCTCTAATTGATGAGACGCGGGTGCGCCATAGACTTCGCGTATTTGGTTTGCATGCTTCCGTCAAGAATGGCCTTCAGAATTTCAATGATGTCTTGAATCTCAATGTACCAGATAGTGGCCAACTCCTCGTCCAGGCCACCGCGTACCACCATTCCACAAAGCCGGTGCATCGTCGCATTGAATACAGGGCTACCACTTAGACCCGCAAGGCTGTTGAATCTAGGCTCTTTGAATTTGCCTGACGCTGCCCGCAATACGGGGTCGTTCTTTGAAGGTCCGACATCGCCTAACTCTAGACGACAGAAGGCAGGTGTGATGTTGTCTTCGTCGATCGTGCTGTTGTCTTTCAGAGCGCCATTGACGACCAAGTTATCTCCGGGACTGCTCGAACTGACCGTCCCGTCATCGATGACATAGGCGCAGTCTTTAAAGAATGAAGCGTCGACATCATCGCTAAACTGCAGGACGGCGATGTCCGCAATGTCACTGCCTTTTGCTGCCTCCGTCGGATTTGACGGGTAGCAGATTGAAGACAGACCGGCAACGAGTTCTCCAAACTTAGTATTGGTGAGCGCCAGTTGTCGCCAGTTGAAGTCACCAAGAACGTGTTTACATGTAAGCCCGAAAAAGTGGTTCTGGAAATTCGCGACAAAGGCCGTCCCGCCATGGGTAGCGTACCTCCAGGTTTTGTCCTCTGTTTCAAACATCACGAAACGGACGCAATCCCGGAAGTCCTGATCAATTGAAATTCCCGATTTGAGGGTCTGACGAATCTTCATCTTTCCAGCGTCGATGATTTGTGTCTGGTCGATAATTGCTAGCGACAAATAGAAACCTCGCACAGGTCGACTTTAATGTTCAAATTCTGCGGGTTGGACTTCGGCTAGTCGCACCAACGATGATCGTTTTTGGGAGCCCGGCGGCGATGCTGATCCTGATTTGCTTATCAGTAGGCCTCTCCGCTGCTACAGAAGGGCGATAGCATCGAACCGTAGAAGCCGCCGCGACATTCGGCAAAGGGCGAGCATGGCCGACGACGACACATCCCGACCGGCGCAGGACACCGACAACTTCCGGTTCTACGACAACCGGCAGAAGTATCTCCTGTTCGTCACCACCTGCGACGAGAAGTGGGTGATCGCCGAACGCATCGGCCGCGAGATCGCGCGCCTCGACCCGACGCCGCCCTGCCTCAGCCTGTTCGACGCCGGCATGGGCGACGGCACCGTCTTGGCCCACGTGCTGCGCCAGTTGCACGCGGCCTTTCCCACCGTGCCGTTCCACGTGGTCGGCAAGGAGATCAGCCTGGAAGACGTGCGCATGTCGCTGGAGAAGATGGCCGACCGCTTCTTCGAACACCCCCAGACGGTATTCACGGCGACCAACCTGTTCTACCGCGAGGCGCCCGCGCTGTGCGCCGAGGCCGGCGGTGCGGATGGCGTCAACTGGATCGAGGTCGCGCTGGACGGCACCCAGGCGCGCGATTTCGCCGAACAGATCCGCGCCCTGCAGCCGGTTCTCAGCGACGGCTGGCAGGTCCGCGCCAGCGACCGCACCGGCAACCTGCTTTACAAGAAACCCTCGGTCCTGGTGCTCTACCGCGCCGACCAGCGGTTCCAGCTCGACCGGGTCATTCCCCAGCGCGGCGGCCCGGCGCGCGGCTTCGACCTGGTGGTCGTCTCGCAGCCATACCGCGCACGCGCCCCGCTGGACTTCAAGGTCGAAAGGGTGCTGGCGCCGCTGACCCGCGCGCTTGCCCCGGGCGGGCGGCTGGTCGCGGTCCAGTCGTTCGGCGACGACCCGGGCCTGGAGATCATCCGCCGCATCTGGCCCGACGAGGCCCCGTTCCGCCACAAGCGCGGCGACTTGATCGACGGCCTGCGCGCGGCGCTGGGCCCGGATGCGGGCGGTTTCGTTTTCGACGGCGATGCGCAGACCGACGCCATGTTCCGCTATCACATGTACATGCTGCCGTCGGAGGTGGACGGCAGCATCGGCACCTCGACCCTGCTGGCCGCCTGGAACGCCGCGGTCTATGTGGCACAGATCGAGGACGGCCGGCTCGCCCAGGCCATGTCGCACGGCGAATACCTCAAAGCCACCGCCGACGTGCTGCACCGGCACGGCGGTTTGTGGTTCAACGACGAAGCCTTCGTGGTGGCGCGATCGCCGGCTACTCGGTGATCGCGCTGGTTCCTTTCTCGGCCGCGCCGCCACCGCCGCCGCGCGCCAGCACCACCGCGCCGTGCCCGACGACGACGTCCTCGTCGACCATCTGGGCCTCGCAGCTGAGCGAGATCTCCTCGCCGTTGTCGTCCATCAGGCAGGCGACCACCGCCTCGGCGCCGACCGACCGCAGCCGTTGCCGCGTCGCCGCGTCCAGCGCATCGCCGGGCAGCAGCCGCAGCCCCGTGAGCTGGTCGTCGGCGATCAGGGCATGCGGGCTCTCGGCACGGATCCTGGCAATCAGGTAGTTCCGCGTGCCCGCGGCGGCCTCCGCCGTCGCCACGCCCGCCACCGGTTCCACCGGCATGACGGCGAGGCGCCGCCGGCCGTCCAGTTCGCGCAACAGCGGCCCGACCAGGATGTCGAGCTGGTCCGGCACCGACGGGGCGGCCCCCGACCAGTCGGCGACATCGCCGCCACCGGTGATCGCGCCGCCCGCGCCGCCGCCTCCGGCCGTGGACCGTTCGAACACCGCGGCGGCGGCGAACTGCAGCTGCGCCACGCCGTGCTGGAACCGCATGTTGGCGCAGTCGACCTTCTCGCGCAGGATCTCGCCGCCTTTGACCTTGCTTTCCCGGGCGCCGATGGTGACGGCGCCGCCGGTGATCGCCTCCATCACGCAGGAATCGAAATAGCCGAGCTCCATCGTCTCGCCCTTGCCCAGCGGGATGGTGCGGCCGGCCTCCAGCTCGTCGAAGGGCTGGATCTCCGGCTGGCTGCGGGCATCGATGAAGATCACGATCGCAACGCCGGTGCGCTCGTGCGGCGTCTGCGCCGCGGCCGCGCCGGCCGCGGCCACGGCCACGGCCAGCAGCATGGAAACCAGAAACCGGCCCAACATCATGGCACTGCCACATCCCCCTCGCATCTGCCGGGATTATGGAATGATTTGGGCGGATACCGGAACCCCTCACCCGGCCGGGGAGAACGGGCTCCAGCGACACCCTCATGCTGAGGATCGACACGCCTTTCGGGTGCTCCTCAGGGTGAGGATGCATATTGGCGCGTGGCTTCTTTGCTGCCCCCCTGGGGAGTGGTGATCATGACGGCGTCCGATACGGTTGCCTCCCGCTTGGCAGCCATGGCCCGGCTCGGGTACAACGCGCCCATGAGCGCCGCGGCGAAAGAACGGGACCTCGACCGCCGGATTGTCCTGCCGGACGAGGCCGCCACCGACGCCCTGGGCCACGCGCTTGCGCCGCGGCTTGCGCCCGGCGACGTGATCGCGCTGTGGGGCGGCCTCGGCGCGGGCAAGACGGCGCTGGCCCGGGCGATCATCCGCGCGCGCGCCGGCCGCGACGTGACCGTGCCCAGCCCGACCTTCACGCTGATGCAGAGTTACGCCGTGGACGGGGTCACGCTGTGGCACTGCGACTGCTTTCGACTGGCCGGGCCCGACGAGGCCCAGGAACTGGGGCTGGACGAGATCTTCGCCGACGCCATCGCGCTGATCGAATGGCCGGACAGGCTGGGCGGCCTGCTGCCGGCGGGAAGGCTGGACATCCGGCTCGACTTCGAGGGCGACGGCCGGGCCGCGCACCTGACCGGCGGGCCGGGCTGGGCCGCGCGCCTGGAAGGCCTCGGCGGATGACCGCGCGGGACCAGGCGATCGCCCGTTTTCTCGACGCCCACGGCTGGGGCGGCGCGGCGCTGAAGCCGTTGGCCGGCGACGCCTCGTTCCGCCGTTATCTCCGCGCGAGCCGCGGCGCCGAGACCGCCGTGGTGATGGACGCGCCGCCGCCGGAGACCGTGGAACCGTTCGTCCGCGTGGCGCAGCGGCTGGCCGACATCGGCCTCAGCGCGCCCGGCGTGCGCGCCGCCGATCCCGCGGCTGGCCTTTTGCTGCTGGAGGATCTGGGCGACCGGACCTACACCGCGATGCTGGCCGAAGGCGCGGACGAAGCCGCGCTTTACCGCCTGGCCGTCGACGTGCTGGTTCACAAGGACCAGGCGACGGCCGCGCGGGGCGACGTGCCGGACTACGACGACGCCCGCGCCTTGGAAGGGGTCGCGCGTTTCGTCGACTGGTATGCGCCCGCGGTCCTGGGAAGCGCGCTGTCGAAGCAAGCCGTCGACGGTTTCCTGGACGGCTGGCGCGAACTGATGCCGGCGGCGCGCGCGGTTCCGTCCACCCTGGTGCTGTTCGACTTCCACGTCGACAACCTGATGTGGCTTGAAGAGCGGCACGGCATCGCGCGCTGCGGCGTGCTCGATTTCCAGGACGCCGTCTGGGGTCCTGTCACCTTCGATCTGGTCTCGCTGTTGCAGGACGCGCGCCGCGACGTGCCGGCGGCCTTGCGTGCGGAAATGCAGGACCGCTATTGCGCGGCCTTCCCGGAGATCGACCGGGCCGCTTTCGACGCCTCCACTGCGATCCTGGGCGCGCAACGCGCGGCGCGCATCATCGGCACCTTCACCCGGCTCGACCGCCGCGACGGCAAGCCCGGCTACCTCCGCCATGTGGGACGGGTCTGGGGCTGGCTGGAGCGCAACCTGGAGCATCCGGCGCTGGCGGTCATGCGGGACTGGTTCGACACCCATATCCCCGCCGACCGGCGCATCTCGCCGGCGCCGGTCTCGGGCGAGGCGGCATGAGTGCGGTCAACGCGGCGATGGTGCTGGCGGCCGGCCTTGGCACCCGCATGCGCGCGGCCGACGAGGAACGGCCCAAGCCGCTGGTGGAGCTGTGCGGCAAGCCCTTGATCGACTGGGTCCTGGAACGCGTGCGCAAGGCCGGCATCGAGAACATTGTCGTCAACACCCACTACAGGGCCGAACAGATCGAAGCGCACCTGGCGGGCCAGGCCGGCATCCGGATCAGCCGCGAAGAGACGCTGCTGGAGACCGGCGGCGGCGTGAAGAAGGCGCTGCCCCTGCTGGGCGACGGTCCTTTCCTGGTGGTCAATGCCGACGCGATCTGGCTCGACGGGCCGCAACCCGCGCTGCAAAGGCTGATCGCCGCCTGGCAGCCTGAGGTGATGGACATGCTGTTGATGCTGCAACCCACTGCATGGGTCACCGGCTATCAGCGCGCGGGCGACTATTTCCTCGACCCGCTGGGCAAGGCGCGGCGGCGCACCGAACTGGAGGTGGCCCCCTACATCTTCGCGGGCGCGCGTATCACAACCGCCGCGGTGTTCGAGGACACGCCCGACGGCCCGTTCTCGTTCAACCGGATCTTCGACCGGCTGGAGGAATCGGAACGCCTGTACGGCATGCCCCATGACGGCGAGTGGTATCACGTGGGCTCGCCCGGTGAACTGGCACTGGCGCAGACCGAGATCCTGAGCGGCCACACCGCCGTCGTCTCGCGGTGAGCCGGACCTCGCCGCAGCTTTATTCGATTCCTCCCGGCGAGCCGTTCGTCGACGTGCTGGCCGACCAGCTGTTGCGCGAGACCGACGGCGATCCGCTTCGCCTGGGGACCTACACCGTCCTGTTGCCGACGCGGCGCGCCTGCCGGGCGCTGGCCGAGGCGTTCCTGCGCGTGGCCGACGGCCGCGCGCTGGTGCTGCCGGCGATGCGCCCGATCGGCGATGTGGACGAAACCGCGCTGGTGCTGGGTGACGCGCCGGGCTTCGAGGACCTGACCCTGCCGCCGGCGATTTCGACCCTGCAGCGGCAGCTGGCGCTGGCGGAACTGGTGCTCTTGTGGTCCCGGCATTTCGACGAGGACTCGCCGGAACACGCGGCGCTGTTGGCGCGCGAGCTGGCGCGGCTGCTGGACCAGATGCAGACCGAACGCATCCGGTTCGGCCAGTTGGAGCGCCTTGCGCCGGACCGGCTCGCCGAACACTGGCAGGACACGCTTGCCTTCCTGAAGATCCTGCACACGCACTGGCCGGCCTATCTTGAGGAGAACGCCCTGATCGACCCGGCCGAACGGCGCAACCGTCTGTTGGAACGCCAGGCCGAGGCCTGGGCCGCCGGCCCGCCGCCGGGGCCGGTGGTCGCGGCGGGATCGACCGGCTCGGTTCCGGCAACGCGCGAATTGCTGGCGGTGGTCGCGCGCCTCCCCGAGGGCCGGGTCGTCCTGCCGGGCCTGGACCGGCACCTGGACGGCGAAGCCTGGCACGCGGTCAGAAGCGAACCGACGCACCCGCAGTTCGGCCTGGCCGTCCTGTTGTCGCACCTGGGGGCGGACCGCGAGGACGTCGACGACTGGCCGGTCAGCCACCGCGAACCGGAGGCGCGCGACGCACGGACCCGCCTCGTGTCGGAGGTGATGCGCCCGGCCGCCACCAGCGACGCCTGGCGGGCAAGCGCGCCGCCGGCGCCGGAAACCCTGCAGGGGCTCGGCCGGGCTAACTTCGCCACACAAGTCGAAGAAGCGGCCGCGATCGCGCTGATGATGCGCGAAGCCTTGGAGGACCCCGCCTCGGCACGGACCGTGGCCCTGGTCACCGCCGACCGCAGCCTCGCGCGCCGCGTCGCCGCCGAGCTGGAGCGCTGGCAGGTCACGGTCGACGATTCGGCCGGCCGGCCGCTGGCGGACACGCCCGCCGGCACGTTCCTGCGCCATTGCCTGGCCGTCGCCGCAGGCGGGTTCGCGCCGGTCGCCCTGCTCAGCCTGCTGAAACATCCCCTGGCCGCCGGTGGCCGGGACCGCGCCGCGTTCCGCGCCGACGTGCGCCGGCTGGAACATGTGGCCCTGCGCGGACCCCGGCCCGCGCCCGGCGCAGACGGATTGAAAGCCGCGGTCAGGGCCGCATCGACGCACCGCCGGCCGGCCGACAAAAAGACCGTCGCCGCGCTGTGCGCCCTGGTCGACGAGGTCGCCGCCATGCTGGCGCCCTTGACGGACGCGGTCCAGGCGGGCCGGACGGTGCTGGCGACGCTGGTCGACGGCCTTGTCCAGGCGGCGGAAAACCTGGCCGCGACCGACGCGCAAGCTGGCGCCGGACGGCTGTGGTCCGGCGATGACGGCGAGGCGCTGGCGGCGTTCCTGACCGAGCTGCGCGGGCATGGCGCGGACCTTCCGCCGATCGCCGCGGGCGAAATGTCCGGGTTCTTCGAGGCTCTGCTGGCGGGCCAGGTGGTCCGGCCAAGGGCGGGCGCCCATCCGCGGCTGCACATCTGGGGTGTTCTGGAGGCGCGGCTGCTGGACGCCGACCTCCTGATCCTGGGCGGGCTGAACGAAGGAAGCTGGCCGCCCGAGCCGGCCGTCGATCCGTGGATGTCCCGCCCGATGCGCGAAGAGATCGGCCTGCCCAGTCTGGAAAGACAAATCGGTCTATCGGCGCACGACTTCATGCAGTGTTTCTGCGGACGCGAGGTCGTCCTGACGCGCTCGGAAAAGGTCGGCGGCCAGCCGACCGTCCCCGCGCGCTGGCTGTCGCGGCTGAACGCCGTGCTGCGGATCAAGGAAGGCGAACCCCATGCCGGCCTGGACGCGCCGCGATGGGGGCGGCTTGCGGCGGCGCTGAACCGCGCGGACAGGCCTGCGGCCATCGCGCCGCCGGAGCCGCGGCCGCCGCTGGAGGCGCGCCCGGCGCGGCTGTCGGTGACCGGGATCGAGACCTGGATGCGCGACCCCTATGCGATCTACGCCCGCCACGTCTTGAAGCTGGAGGCGCTGGACCCGATCGAAGCCGATCCCGGCGCGGCCGACCGCGGAACTTTCGTGCACGAGGCGCTTGACCGGTTCCTGAAGGATTGCCCGGAAGACATTCCGGACGATGCGCTGGAACGGCTGTTGGAATGCGGCGAACGCGCCTTCGGCGACGCCATGGCCCAGCCCGTGGTGCGCGCCTACTGGTGGCCGCGGTTCCGGCGGGTCGCCGTCTGGTTTCTGGACCAGCATCGTGCGCGCCGCGACCTGATCGCCAAGTCGTTCACCGAGGTCACGGGCAAGCTGGACATCGAAGGGCCCGCGCAGCCGTTCCGGCTGACCGCGAAGGCCGACCGGATCGACCGCCTGCGCGACGGCGGCTTTGCGGTGATCGACTACAAGACCGGCGCGGCCCCGAAGTCGAAAGAGGTCGAGGCCGGCCTTGCGCCGCAACTGTCGCTGGAGGCGGCGATGGTGCATGCCGGCGCGTTCGAGGGCGCCGCGCCCGAGGGGCCGGTCTCCGCGCTGGAATACTGGCGGCTTTCCGGGGGCGATCCGCCGGGAACGGTCGAAGCCGTCAAGAAGGATCCCTGGGCCCTGGCCGAAGAGGCGCTTGGCGGCCTGGAGCAGCTTGTCGCCCGGTTCCAGGACCCCGCAACGCCTTATCTGTCGGTGCCGCGGGCCCGGTGGGCGCCGCGCTACAACGACTACGAACACCTGGCCCGCATCAGGGAATGGTCGGTCGGCGGCGAGGAACCGGAATGAGCGCGCCCGACCCCTCGGCCGCCCAGCGGATCGCATCCGACCCGGAACACAGCGTCTGGGTCTCGGCCTCGGCCGGCAGCGGCAAGACCAAGGTGCTGATCGACCGGGTGCTGCGCCTGATGCTGGCCGGCACCCGGCCCGAGCGCATCCTGTGCATCACCTTCACCAGGGCCGCGGCGGCGGAAATGGCGATCCGCGTCAACGACACGCTGGGCCAATGGGCCACCGTCGACGATGAAACGCTGCGCGCGGCGCTGCGCGACCTGACGGGCCAGGCGCCCGACGATGCGCTTGTGGCCGACGCGCGGCGCCTGTTCGCCCGGGTGCTGGACACGCCGGGGCGGCTGAGAATCCTGACCATCCACAGTTTCTGCCAGTCGCTGCTGGGACGGTTCCCGGTCGAGGCCCGTGTGCCGCCGCACTTCACCGTGGTCGAGGAACGCGACGCGGACGCGTTGCTGCGCGAAGCGCGCGACCGCGTGTTCCTGCGGGCGGGCAACGATGACCTGCTTGCAGAGGCGCTGGCCGTCGCCACCCGGCACGCCGACGAGCAACGTTTCGAACGGCAGGTCTTCGCCCTGTGTCGCGACCGTGCCCGGTTCGAGCGCCTGAAACACGACCACGGCGGGCTGGAAGGCGCGATCGACGCGGTCTACGCGGTGCTGCGGTCGGAGCGCGCCAGCAGCGAAACCGCGGTCGTGACGGACGCTTGCAGGGACGAGGCATTCGACCGGATCGACCTGACGGCCGCCGTGTCGGCATTGGCGGAGAGCAGCAAGAAGACGGACCTGTTCAATGCCGATGTAATCCGCGGTTGGCTCGCAGCGCATATCGACGATCGCGTGGCCGGGTTCGACGGCTACTGCGACATCTTTCTGAAGAAAGACGACGAGAGAGCGCCGCGCAAGGATCTTGCGACCAAGGCCATGCGCGAGAAAAGCGAGTGGCTGGAACTGGTCCTCCGCGCGGAGCAGGACCGTCTTCTCTCCGTCGAAGATGCGCGGCGGCGGCAGATCACCGCAGATGCGACGGCGGCGCTGTTGCGGATCGCCGATGCCACGCTGTCCGCCTATGGCGCGGCCAAGGCCGCCCGCGCGCAGCTCGACTACAACGACCTGATCGCCAACACCGAGGCGCTGCTGAATGCCGGCGGCATGGCGGCTGCCTGGGTCCTCTACAAGCTGGACGGCGGGCTGGACCATATCCTGGTCGACGAGGCGCAGGACACGAACCGCGCCCAGTGGGCGGTGATCGAGGCGCTGGCGCGGGAGTTCTTCGCCGGCCTCGGCGCGCGCGAGGAGCGCCGCACGGTCTTCGCGGTCGGCGACCGCAAACAGTCGATCTTCAGCTTTCAGGGCGCCGACCCCACCGCCTTCGACGACATGCGCACGCGCTTTCGCACCATGGTGACCGATGCGGAACGGTCGTGGCGCGACGTGGTCCTGGACACCTCCTTCCGGTCGACCGACGCGGTGCTGGCCGCGGTGGACGGCGTTTTCCAAGACCCGGTCGCGGGTAAGGGCGTGGTCGAACCGGGCCAAACGCTGCATCACCGGGTCGACCGGGTCGGCCAGTCCGGCACCGTCGAACTGTGGCCCGAGATCGTCGGCGAAAAGGAGGACGCGCCCGCCAACTGGACCCTGCCCCTGGAGCGCGACACGGTCACCGTCCCGCTGCAGCGCCTGGCGGCGGTGCTGGCCGCGCAGCTTGGCAGGACGATCGGCACGACGGTCCTGCCGTCGCGCGGGCGTCCGGTGCGGCCGGGCGACATCATGGTCCTGGTACGCCGCCGAAACAGCTTCGTCGATGCGCTGGTGCGCGCGCTGAAGGCACAGGGCACCCCGGTCGCCGGCGTCGACCGTATGGTGCTGTCGGAACAGATCGCGGTGATGGATCTCGTGGCGCTGGGCCGGTTCCTGCTGTTGCCGGAAGACGACCTGACGCTGGCCTGTCTGCTCAAAAGTCCGCTGTTGGGTCTGGAAGAGGACACGCTGTTCGACCTGGCCTACGACCGCGGCGCGGCATCACTGTGGCAGCGTCTTGGCGAGGCGGCGCAATCCGACGCCCGCGTTGCGGCGGTCAGGACCTGGCTGGAGGCGCTGCTGGCGCGCACCGACATGGTGGGCCCGTTCGCGCTGTTTGCGCGGGTGCTGGCCACTTCGTGTCCTGCCGGCGCCAGCGGCCGGTATGCCTTTGCGGCACGCCTGGGTCCGGAGGCCGAGGACCCGGTCAACGAGTTCCTGGCGCTGACCTACGCGTTCGAACAAGGCCACCCGCCGTCGCTGCAGGGGTTCCTGCAGTGGTTCGATGCCGGACAGTCGGAGATCAAACGCGATTCCGAACAGGCCGCGCGCGACGAGGTGCGCATCATGACGGTGCACGGTGCCAAGGGCCTGCAGGCGCCGGTCGTGGTGCTGCCGGACCTGTTGTCCAAGCCGCGCCTGGATGAGGTGCTGTTCTGGCGCGACGGGCTGGTGCTGTGGGTGCCGCAGGCGAAACACCGCAACAGCGTCACCGAACCGTTGCGCCAGGTCCGGGCCGAACGCCAGGACGAGGAATACCGACGGCTTCTCTATGTCGCCATGACCCGGGCGGAAGACCGGTTGGTCCTGTGCGGGTGGCGTGGCACGAAATCGGCGCCGGCCGAGAACTGGTACGAACTTGCCAGGGCCGGGCTGGAACGGGCCGAAGGCGCGCGGCCGGTCGAGATCGATTTCAGCGATGCGGGCGCGCTCGGCTGGTCGGGCGACGGCTGGCGCCTGGAAACGCCGCAGACGGCGGCGCCGAGAACCGCCGCAGCCGCCGCGCCGACGGAGACGGCCGAGACCTCGATTCCGGAGTGGGTCGGCCGGCCGGCGCCCGCGGAACCGCACCCGCCGCGCCCACTCGCCCCGTCGCGCCCGGCCGGCGACGACCCGCCGGTCCGCTCGCCCGGCGGCGCGGCGAACCAGACGGCGCTGCGCAGGGGCACGCTGATCCATGCGCTGTTGCAGCACCTGCCGTCCTTGCCGCCGGCCAGGTGGGCGGCAGCGGCCGACGCCTTCCTGGCACAGCCGGCCCACCGGCTGTCGGACGACCAGCGCGCAGAGATCGCGGCCGAGGTGCTGGGCGTGCTCGCCCATCCGGATTTCGGCGTGTTGTTCGAACCGGGCAGCCGCGCGGAGGTTGCCGTGACCGGCATGGTGACCGGCCCCGACGGCGAACCGCAGGTGATCACGGGCCAGGTCGACCGCCTGTGCCTGCGCGACGACGGCGTGTGGATCGTCGACTACAAGACCATGCGCCCGCCGCCCCTTCGGGCCGAGGACACGCCCGCGGCCTATCTCCGCCAGATGGCCGCCTATCGCGCCGTGCTGGCGCGCATCTGGCCCGACCGGCCGGTCGCCTGCGCCCTGTTGTGGACCGAGGAACCGCGGCTGATGGGGCTGCCCGCACCGCTGCTTGACCGCCACATTCCGGCTACCTAGATTGGAAGGGTTGGCGGTCGCCGGCAGGTAAAGGCACAAGGAGCATCTATATGGCCACGGTCCACGTCACCGACGACGAATTCGAAGCCAGCGTGTTGCAGGCCGACAAGCCCGTGCTGGTTGATTTCTGGGCCGAGTGGTGCGGTCCCTGCAAGACCATCGGACCCCACTTGGAAGAAATCGCCGCGGAGATGGGCGACAAGCTGACCGTGGCGAAGGTGAATATCGACGACAACCCGCACACGCCGTCGAAATACGGGGTACGCGGCATTCCGACCCTGATGGTGTTCAAGGACGGCCAGGTCGCGGCGACCAAGGTCGGCGCGCTGCCCAAGACGCAACTGACCGAATGGGTCGAATCGGTCGTCTGACGCTTCGCCGTTTCATGCATCAAGCCCCGTGCACCGCGCGGGGTTTTTTGTTTGCCCCGCTCTCGCCGGATCGCGCTGGACTGTCGTAGCGCCCGACATCGGAACCCCCTCGCCCGGCCTGCGGCTCGCGCCGCGGTCCACCCTCTTCCCGCCGGGGAGAGGGGAACAACTAACGCAGCACGGTCCCGTTGGTGCGCAGCACGTGGCCGGCAAGATAGAGCGAGCCGCAGATCAGGACGCGTCCGCCCGGTTCCTTCGGCACGGCAAGCGCTTCGTCCAGGCTGTCGGCGGTGCCGCAGGGCATGCCGGTCCGGTCGGCGCTGGCGGCGATCTCGTCAGCCGACAAGGCGGCGTTTTCGCCGGGGATCGCGATCGCGGTGGCCGAGGTGGCGAGCGGCGCCAGCGGCGCGAGAAAGTGTTCCGGGTCCTTGGAATTCAGCATGCCGACGATCAGGTGCAAAGGCCGGCGCGGCCAGCCCGCGATGGTCCGGGCCAGCGCCTGGCCCGCGGCCGGGTTGTGGCCGCCGTCCAGCCAAAGCTCCGTATCCGGCGGCAGGCCCGCCGACAGCCGCCCGTCTTCCAGGCGCTGCAGCCGCCCGGGCCAGTCGACGAGCGCCATGCCGTCGGCAAAGGCGGCGTCCGAAATGGCGAAACCGGCCGCCCGCATCCGGTCGCCCAGCGCCAGCGCGATGCCCGCGTTCTGGGCCTGATGGGTGCCCTGCAGCGCCGGCAACGGTACGGTCGCCTTCATCGTCTCCGAGGCATAGTCCAGGCCGCCGGCGTGGGCGTTCAGGGTCCACTCCATGCCGATGCGATAGGCGTCTGCGCCAATCTCGGATGCCCTGCGCTGGATGATCTTTGCGACCTCGCGCGGCTGCGGGCCGATCACGGACGACACGCCCGGTTTCTGGATCGCCGCCTTCTCGCCGGCAATCTGCTCCAGGCTGTCGCCCAGGAACTGCATATGGTCCAGCGAAACCGGCGTGATCGCCGTGGCGACGGGACGGTCGACCACGTTGGTGGAGTCGGCGCGGCCGCCAAGACCGGTTTCCAGCAAAAGGAAATCCGCCGGCGTCTGCGCAAAGGCGTGAAAGGCGGCGGCGGTGGTGATCTCGAAATAGGTGATCGGCGTGCTGCCGTTCACCTCCTCGCATTCCTCCAGCAGGGAAAGAAGATCGCCCTCGCCGATCAGTTCGCCCGCAAGGCGGATGCGTTCGTTGAAACGCACCAGGTGCGGCGAGGAATAGACATGCACCTTGTGGCCCGCCGCCTCCAGGAAGGCGCGGACCATGGCGATCACCGATCCCTTGCCGTTGGTCCCGGCCACATGGACCACCGGCGGCAGCCGGTCCTGGGGTCGGCCGAGCCGGCGCAACAGCTCCAGCGTGCGATCGAGCGTGAGGTCGATGGACTTGGGATGCAGCCTGCCAAGCCGCGCCAGAACCGCATCGGTCGTCGTCGGATCGGTCGGGGCGCCGTCAGGCACGTTTTTCGGGTTCGGAACCGGCAGCCGCCGGTTCGGTCTCGGCCGCCGGCGCGACCGGCGCCTCCTCGGCAAGGCCGTCCGGCGCGACGTTGTTCATCTCCTGGGCGGGAATGTCCAGATCCGCCCCCAGGCCTTCCTCCGCGGCGGCCAGGTCTTCCTCGCCGGCCGGGCGCGGATGGATCAGCAGGTCGAGGATGCGGGTCAGCGTCTCGCGCAGTTTTGCGCGCGGGACCACCAGATCGACCATGCCGTGTTCCAGCAGGTACTCCGCCGTCTGGAAGCGTTCGGGCAGGGTTTCACGCACCGTCTGTTCGATGACGCGCCGCCCGGCGAAGCCGATGGTCGCGCCCGGCTCGGCGATATGGATGTCGCCCAGCATCGCAAAGCTTGCCGACACGCCGCCGGTGGTCGGGTCGGTCAGAAGAACGATGTAGGGAAGCCCCGCCTCCTTCACCTCCTCGACCGCGATCACCGTGCGCGGCATCTGCATCAGCGACAGGATCCCCTCCTGCATGCGCGCGCCGCCGGAGGACGGGATGACGATCAGCGGGGCATGCTGCATCACCGCCAGCCGCGCGGCCGCGATCAGACCGTCGCCCACCGCGATGCCCATCGACCCGCCCATGAAGGCGAAGTTGAACCCGGCGACCACCACGTCCGTGCCGCCCATCTTGCCGTGTGCGACGATGATGGCGTCCTGTTCGCGGGTCTTGGACTGGGCGTCCTTCAGCCGTTCGGTATAACGCTTGCGGTCGCGAAACTTCAGCGGGTCGGGTTTGGTCTTCGGCAGTTCGATGCGCGTGAACGCGCCGTCGTCGAACAGAAGGGACAACCGCTTTTCGATCGGAAGGCGCAGGTGATGACCGCAATGCTGGCAGACATGGTGATGCGATTCCAGGTCGCGGTGGAAGATCATCTGGCCGCAGTTGGGACATTTGGTCCAGAGGTTGTCGGGGACGTCCTTTTGCCCGACCAACGCCTTGATCTTGGGGCGGACGAAATGCGTCAGCCAGTTCATTCCGCGGCGGATTCCCTCATCGCACGTTTGGCGCCGTCTGCCAGGTCCTTCACCAAGGACAGCACGTCGTCGACCAGACCCGGCCTGGCCGCGCCGTCGGGACCGAGACCGTCCTTGATCCGGTCCACGATCGCCGAGCCTACCACGGCTGCGTCGGCAATCGACGAAATCCTTGCGACCGCATCGGCGGTCTTGATGCCGAAGCCCACGGCGACCGGCAGGTCGGTGTGGCGCTTCAACCGCTCGACCGCCGCGCGCACGGCATCGTCGTCGGCCGACCGCGTTCCCGTGATGCCCAGGATCGACACATAATAGACAAATCCGGACGTGTTGTTCAGCACCGTGGGCAGGCGCTGGTCGTCGGTCGTCGGCGTCGCAAGACGGATGAAACTGAGCCCCGACTTCAACGCCGGCAGACACAGCTCATCGTCCTCTTCCGGCGGCAGGTCGACGACGATCAAGCCATCGACGCCGGCCTCCTTCGCGTCGCGCAGGAAGGCATCGACGCCGTAGATATAGATCGGGTTGTAGTATCCCATCAGCACGATCGGCGTTTCGCCGTCGCCGCGGCGAAACGACCGCACCATGTCCAGCGTGCCGCGCAATGTCTGCCCGGCCGCCAGTGCACGGGCGCTGGAGGCCTGGATCGCCGGGCCGTCGGCCATCGGGTCGGTGAACGGCATGCCCAGTTCGATGATGTCGGCGCCCGCCGCCGGCAGGCCGGCAACGATGGCGGCCGAGGTTTCGGGGTCGGGATCGCCGGCGGTGACGAAGGCGACGAAGCCGCCGCGGCCTTCCGCTTTCAGGGCCGCGAACCGGGCCGCGATGCGCCCGCCCGAGGGTGCCGAACCGCTCACAGCTTGACGCCCAGCGCCTCGGCGACGGCGAAGACGTCCTTGTCGCCGCGGCCGCACATGTTCATGACGATCAGGTGATCGGACGGCAGGTCCGGCGCGATCCGTCCCACGTAATCCAGCGCATGGCTCGGCTCCAGCGCCGGGATGATCCCTTCAAGCTTGGAGCAGAGCTGAAACGCCGCCAGCGCATCCTTGTCGGTCGCGGAGACGTATTCGACCCGTTCCACCTCGTGCAGCCATGAATGCTCGGGCCCGATGCCGGGATAGTCGAGACCCGCCGAGATCGAATGCGCTTCGGTGATCTGGCCGTCGTCGTTCTGCAGAAGATAGGTGCGGTTGCCGTGCAGCACCCCGGGGCGTCCGCCGGTCAGCGACGCGGCGTGTTCGCCCGTCTCGATGCCGTGGCCGCCGGCCTCGACGCCGATCATGCGCACGCTGGCATCGTCCAGGAACGGATGGAACAGACCCATGGCGTTGGAGCCGCCGCCGATGCAGGCAACCAGCGTGTCGGGCAGACGGCCTTCGGCCTCGTGCATCTGTTCGCGGACCTCGCGGCCGATGACCGACTGGAAATCGCGCACCATCGCCGGATAGGGATGCGGGCCCGCAACCGTGCCGATGATGTAGAAAGTCTCGTCGACCGTCGCGACCCAGTCCCTCAGCGCGTCGTTCATGGCGTCCTTCAAGGTCGCCGAGCCCGAAGTGACCGGCCGCACCTCGGCCCCCAACAGTTTCATGCGGAACACGTTCGGGGCCTGCCGTTCCACGTCGGTCGCGCCCATATAAACGACGCAGGGCAGGTCGAACAGCGCGCAGACCGTGGCCACCGCGACGCCGTGCTGTCCGGCGCCGGTCTCGGCGATGATCCGGCGCTTGCCCATGCGCCGGGCCAGCAGGATCTGCCCCATCACGTTGTTGATCTTGTGGCTGCCGGTATGGTTCAGCTCGTCGCGCTTGAGATAGATCTTGGCGCCGCCGTAATGCGCCGTCAGGCGTTCGGCGAAGTAGAGCGGGCTGGGCCGGCCGGCATAGTGCTTGAGGTAGTAGTCCAGTTCCGACTGGAAGGAAGGGTCGCGGCGGGCCTCGCCGTAGGCCTTTTCAACCGCCAGGATCAGCGGCATCAGCGTCTCGGCCACGAACCGGCCGCCGAACCGGCCGAAATGGCCGCGTTCGTCCGGGCCCGCGCGGAATGTGTTGAGCTGTTCCATGGAAATCCCGTGATCGTCCGCTCCGCCATACACCCGTGTGCCGCGGACAGCGCTTGGGGTGCGTTCTAGCCGAGCCTGATGTCCGAGTCCAGCCGGAGAGCCCTTTACAGGGCCGCCACCGCGTCCAGGAAAGCACGGATTTTGCGGGGGTTTTTCCGTCCCGGCCGGTCTTCTACGCCCGAGGAGACGTCGACCGCCGGCGCCCCGGTCCGGCGCACCGCCTCGGCCACATTTTCCGCGGTCAGGCCGCCGGCCAGCATCCAGGGAACGGCCCACTCACGCCCCTGCAGCAAGGTCCAGTCGAACCGGAGCGCATTGCCCCCGGGCAGCGCGTTTTCCATGTCCTTGGGCGGCTTGGCGTCGAACAGAAGCAGGTCCACCACCCCTTCGTAGGCGCCCGCCCGGTCGAGGTCGGCCGCATCGGCGACCGACACCACCTTCATGATCGTGCGGCCCGTGCGCGCCTTCAGCGCGGCGGCGCGGTCCGGCGTCTCGGCCCCGTGCAGCTGCAGGATGTCGAGCGGCACCGCCTCCAGGACGGCATCGATCTCCGCGTCGCCGGCATCGACGAACAGGCCGACCGTCTGCACCGAGACCGGCAACCCGGCGGCCAGCTCGGCCGCGGCAAGCGGCGTCACCGCGCGCGGCGAGGGCGGATAGAAGTTGAGCCCGACATAGCGCGCGCCGCCCGCGACGGCCGCGGCCATGGCCTCGGCGTCGCTGATGCCGCAGATCTTCGCCTCGACCGCCATACGGCCCCCTAGAGGCTCTCGGCGATGGCACGCGCCGCGGCGGCCGGATCGTCCGCGCCGGTGATCGGGCGGCCGATCACCAGATAGTCGGCGCCGGCGGAGATCGCCTCGGCGGGCGTCATGACCCGCTTCTGGTCGCCGCTGTCGGCGCCGGCCGGGCGGATCCCCGGCACGACCAGCGTGAAGTCCGGCCCGCACGCATCCCGGATCGGCGCGATCTCCAGCGACGAGCAGACGACGCCGTCGAGCCCGCAATCGCGGGCGAGCCGCGCCAGCCGAACCGCCTGGGCGCGCGCATCCGGGTCCTGGCCCACCGCGGCCAGGTCCTCGGTATCCAGGCTGGTCAGGACCGTGACCGCGATCACCTTGGGCGGCGCGACGCCCAGCGCCGCAGCAGCCTCAACGGAGGCCGTCTTGCCGGCACGCAGCATCTCGGGGCCGCCGCCCGCATGGACATTGACGATCAGCGGCGCCAGCGGCGCGACCGACCGCACCGCGCCGGCGACGGTGTTGGGAATGTCGTGGAACTTGAGATCCAGGAACAGGGGCACGCCGGGACCGACCACCGTCTTCACGCCCGCATGGCCGTTCACGTTGAAGAATTCCAGGCCGATCTTCACGCCGCCCGCGGCATCGGCCGTGGCGGCGGCAAGCGTGGCGGCACGGTCCACGTCGGGCGTGTCCAGCGCGACGAGAATGCGGTCCTTCGGTGCGGTCATGGGGCGAGGTCTACAGGACGGTCCGCCCCGAGATCAAGCGGCGCCGTCAGATCTCCGCCAGCGGCGCCCAGCCGCCGCCCTGGCCGGCAGCCCAGCGCGAGAACGCCGCCGCGTCGCCCGCGCCGTTCAGCACGCGCATCATCTCCAGGCCCAGCAGCGGCGCGAACTTGAAGCCGTGCCCCGAGAAGCCGGTCATCACCCAACAGCGTGCGCCTGCCGGCTCGACGATGAACCGCTCGCCCTCGGCGACCGTGTAGAAGCACGCACGCCCGCTGTCGATCCTAACATCGGTGGTGTTCAGCCGGCGCTGCATCCGGTGCAGCAGGTCCTGCACCTCGTAATCCTCGACGCCGCGGTGTTCTTCGGGGTCGCCCCGCATGGAGAACGTGTGGACGCCGACCTTGACGCGCGAATGGGCGACCGGCGGAACCAGATGAAACCCGATGGCGTCGTCGATCTCCAGCACCATGGGGTGCTTGGCCCACATCTCGGCCTGGTCGTCCGGCGTGTCCACATAGGCGACGACCTGGCGCGACGGGGTGACGCGGCCGGCAAAGCCGGGCATCAGTTTCGGCAGCCAGGCACCGACGGCGACCACCACGACGTCGGCGCCGACAGGCACGCCGTTTTCCACGACCACCGTCCCGGCTTCGGGATCGATGTCCGTGACCTGGGTCTGCTCGTCGATGGCGACGCCCATGCGCCGCAGGTGGTCCGTCAGCGCGGCAACGATCCGGTTGGCCAAAAGGACCCCGCCGTCCTGGAGGTGAAACGCATAGGCGATCCGGTCGGCGCGCACGGTGGGGAACCGATCTTCCAGCGCGGCGCGGTCCAGCTCGTCGAACGGAATGCCGGCCTCGGTCAGGGCCTCGGCGGAATCGCGCGCCCAGCCGCCCTCGGTCGCCGACAGGACCAGCGTGCCGGTGTCCGCATAGAGCCGGCGGCCCAGGTCCTGCCAGACCGCGTGCCACGCCCGGTGGGCGTGCCCGACCATTTCCATATAGCCGCGGCTGGGGCCGTAGGTGCGCCGGATCAGCCGGTGTTCGTCGTAGGACGAGGCCAGCACGTTCGGCAGCCGGCCCTGTTCCAGGACCCGGATATAGTGGCCTTCGCGCGACAAGGCCCAGGCCAGGGAAAGGCCCATGATGCCGCCGCCGACGATCGTGACCGCCAGTTTTTCCATCCCGTCCCGCCCGTCAGGTCTGCCGGAACGCGATCTGCGCGCCGGCCAAGTCCGTCAGCGCGTTGCCGCAGGACTTGAAAAGGGTGACCTGATCATAGAACCGGCGGCCGGCGATTTCACCCTGGGTCAATTGGAACATGTCGCCGGCGATGTCGTCCCGCCCGATCCGGCCGTCGGCCAGCGGCGCGGCCAGGTCGCCGGTCAGGACCGCGCCGTCGCGCGTGTCGACGAACAGCCGCGCCGTCTCGACCACGGCGTCGTCGCTTTCGCGCGCCTCGGGCGTGACGCTGCCGACCAGGTCGACATGAACGCCCGGCGCAAGCCATCGCCCCTGCAACAGCGGTTCGGCCGCCGACGTCGCGCAACAGATGATGTGGGCGCCGGAAACCGCCGCTTGCAGGTCGTCGGTGGTCGCGGTGGTGAAATCGCGGTTGCTCAGCGACTTGGCCAGCCGCGCCGCCTTGCGCGCGTCGCGCCCCCAGACCACGACCTCTTTGATCGGCCGCACCTCGGCATGCGCCAGAACCAGGCCCGGCGAAAGGGCACCGGTGCCGATGATCAACAGCCGCGAGGCGTCGTTGCGCGACAGATATGTCGAGGCAAGCGCGGATAGGGCCGCGGCGCAGCGCCGGGTGAGATGCTGGCCGTCCAGCAGCGCCAGCGGCTGTCCGGTCCGTCCGCTGAGCAGCAGGAACACGCCCATGCCGGCGGGCTTGTCGAGCTCGGCGTTATGCGGAAACAGGGTCGCAACGCGGACGCCGATGTGACGCCGGTCCTCCCAGGCGGCCGCCATCGCCAGCCGGCCGTCCGGCAGTTCCGGTGGAATCGAATAGTCGGTCCGCGGCGGCGCGGCGGTGCCGCGGCGATAGGCCTGGCGCATGGACTCGATCAGGCCGCGCCAGGTGAGGCTGGCATCCAGTTCGGCGGCACCGATCAGACGCATCTGCGTTGAACCCGGCGCCGCGCCTGCGGATCAGGACGGCTTGGCCGCGATCTGCGCCGCCGGGGCGGCGCCGGCGGGTGCGGTGAGGCCGGGCGGAGGTACGGCCTCCTCCTGCTCGGCTGCCGCTCGTTTTGCCTCGGCCAGTTGCGCCTCGGTCTTGGCCAGGCGCGCTTCAAGCTGGCGATTCTCGTTTTCCTGCCAGCGCGACCGCCGCATCGCCTCGCGTCCGCGCGCGCGGGTGCGCGAGCCGCTGACCCAGGTCACGATGAATCCCAGCACCAGCCCGCCGAACAGCGTGCAAAGCCACAGAAACCACAGCGGCATGGCCTGCCGGCCCGGCAACGGGAACAGACCGACATCGATTTCCTGCGTATTCTCGATCGCAAACAGGATGCACGCGACCAAAAGCGACCCTGCAAACAGCAGATAAAGCAGGCGCATCATGGCCGTGCGTGCCTAGACGTTGGCCGAGGATTCTTGATTGATCCGTTCACGCAGTTGTTTCCCGGTCTTGAAGAACGGCACCGTCTTTTCCGCAACGTCGACCGATTCGCCCGTGCGCGGGTTTCGGCCCACGCGCGCCTCGCGGTGTTTGACGGAAAACGCACCGAATCCCCGCAGTTCGACCCGGTCGCCCCGCGCAAGCGCGCCGGCGATCTCTTCGAAGATGGTGGAAACGATCCGTTCGACGTCGCGCTGGTAAAGATGCGGGTTCTTCTGTGCAATTCGTAAGATCAGCTCCGAACGTGTCATGGGCGGACTGCCCCCTCCCTGTTTGTTCGCTTTTTTCCCGCCCCAGCGACCCGACCGGGCGGCATTGTCATGAACTTTTCGATGATTGCTATCGCATTGAAAAGCCTGCCAAACCACTGTTCGTACGTCAAGGTCTTAAGTAAGACCGATCGGTTCTGTGCGAAAGGCAAGGGGCCCGGCTGAAGACCGGGCCCCCGATATGGCGTTATTGCCGCGAACGGGCGGCCTTATTTCTTCTCGGCATCGTCCTTGGCGTCGTCGGCCTCCGCTTCGGCGGTTTCCGCTTCGCCTTCGGCCGCGGCCTCTTCGGCAGGCGCCTCGGCTTCCGCTTCGGCCTCGGCGTCCTTGTCCTCATCGCCCTTCTTCAGCTTGTCGCGCAACGCCGCACCAAGGATGTCGCCCAGCGAGGCGCCGGAGTCGGAACTGCCATAACTCGCCATGGCCTCTTTCTCTTCCTCCACCTCGCGCGCCTTGATCGACAGCGACAGCTTGCGGCCGCTCTTGTCCAGCGACGTCACCTTCGCATCGACCTTCTCGCCCTGCGCGAACCGGTCCGGCCGCTGTTCCGAACGGTCGCGGCTGAGATCGGACTTGCGGATGAACCCGGGAATGCCGTCGCCGACCGTGACCTCGATCCCGGCGTCCAGGACGTTGGTGATGGTGCAGGTCACGACGCTGCCCTTCTTGATGTCGCGCATGCCCGACTCGAACGGATCCTCGCTCAACTGCTTGATGCCCAGCGAGATGCGTTCCTTCTCGGTGTCGACGTCCAGCACCTTGGCCTTGACCACGTCGCCCTTGGAATAGCCGGCAAGCGCTTCTTCCGCCGACTTGTCCCAGGCGATGTCGGACATGTGGACCATGCCGTCGATATCCTCCGTCAGGCCGACGAACAGGCCGAACTCGGTGATGTTCTTGACCTCGCCCTCGACCTCGCTGCCGACCGGGAACTGGGTCATGAAGTCGTCCCACGGGTTGGCCATGCACTGCTTGATGCCCAGCGAGATCCGTCGCTTCTGCGGATCGACGTCCAGAACCATCACCTCGACCTCCTGAGACGTCGAGACGATCTTGCCCGGATGAACGTTCTTCTTGGTCCAGCTCATTTCCGAGACGTGGACCAGGCCTTCGATCCCCGCCTCCAGCTCGACGAAGGCGCCGTAGTCGGTGATGTTGGTGACCCGGCCGGTGAACTTGGCGTTGATCGGGTACTTGGCCTCGACGCCTTCCCACGGGTCGGCCTCGAGCTGCTTCATGCCGAGGCTGATGCGCTGGGTCTCCGGGTTGAAGCGGATGACCTGGACATTGACGTTCTGGCCGATCTGCAGCGCCTCGGAAGGATGGTTGATGCGCTTCCAGGAGACGTCGGTCACGTGCAGCAGGCCGTCGACGCCGCCCAGGTCCACGAAGGCGCCGTAGTCGGTGATGTTCTTGACCACGCCCTGCAGCACCTGGCCTTCCTTCAGGTTCTCGATCAGCTCCGAACGCTGTTCCGCGCGCGTCTCTTCCAGGACCGCCCGGCGCGAAACCACGATGTTGCCGCGGCTGCGGTCCATCTTGAGGATCTGGAACGGCTGCTGCGTGCCCAACAGCGGGGTGATGTCGCGGACGGGCCGGATATCGACCTGGCTGCCGGGCAGGAAGGCAACGGCGCCGGACAAATCGACCGTAAAGCCGCCCTTGACTCGGCCGTAGATCACGCCCGTCACCCGCTCGCCGGCGTTGAACGCCGTCTCAAGCTGCTGCCATGCCTCTTCGCGCTTGGCCTTCTCGCGGCTGAGCACGGCCTCGCCGTGCTTGTCTTCCATCCGCTCCACATAGACCTCGACGGAATCGCCGGGCTTGAGGTTTGGCTCCTGGCCGGCGGTCGCGAACTCGCGCATCGGCACCCGCCCTTCCGATTTCAGGCCGACGTCGATCAGCGCCATGTCGTTTTCGATGCTGATGATCGTGCCTTTGGTGACCGTGCCCTCCAGGGACGCGCGGTCGCGCATCGACTCCTCAAGCAGGTCCGCAAAAATCTCTTTTGCCTGTGCAACTTCCGCTGCCATTCGTACGTGTTCCTTTCAGTCTCAGTGTTTTGGGCCGACCGGTTGTGTCCGGCGGTCTCGCCCGTTTCCTCTCACGGCCGCGGCGGGGCGTTTCGCCGGACGGCCGATGCACATGTCCCGAAAATACCGAGCGGGCCACCGACCGGGTCGGGGCCCCTGCACCGTTACTTAAGCGGTCCTCTCCGAAACCGTTTTCAGCGCGGCCGCAAGCGCGGCGTCGGCGTCAAGGTGGGTGCTGTCGAGAATGACGGCATCCGGCGCCGGCCGCAGGGGAGCCACACTCCTGCCCGCATCGCGGGCATCGCGTTCCTGCAAGTCCGCCAGGACGCTGGCGTATATACTGTCTAAGCCGCGCTCAAGCAACTCCTTGTGGCGTCTCCGGGCCCGGGTCTCGACGTCCGCCGTGACGAACAGCTTCACGTCCGCGTCCGGACAGACCACGGTCCCGATATCCCGGCCGTCCAGCACCGCGCCATCCTTGCCCGCGGGGGGCTCGGCGGCGAAGCGGCGCTGGAACTCCAGCACCACCGCACGGACCGAGGGTATGGCGGCGACCTTCGAGGCGGCTTCGGCCGCCCGGTCGCCGGCAAGCTCCTCGTCGTCGAGGTCGGAAGCGCCGAAGGTCTCGGCGACCCGCGTCGCCGCGGCCGGGTCGGCCGGGTCGACGCCCGCGCGCAACGCCTTCAGCCCCACCGCGCGATAGATCTTGCCGGTGTCCATATGGACAAGGTTCAGCGCCTCGGCCAGGCGCCGGGCCAGCGTGCCCTTGCCGCTGGCGGCGGGTCCGTCGATGGCGACGATCATGCCGCGGGCGAGTTGCGCGGCAGCACGCTGCCGCCCAGCCCGTTGATCAGCTCGGCAAAGCCCGGAAAGCTCGTCTCGATGGTGCGCGCGTCGTCGATGCCGACCGGGCTTTGGGCGGCCAGGCCGCAGATCAGGAAGCTCATGGCGATGCGGTGGTCCAGGTGGGTCTCGACCGTGCCGCCGCCGGGCACGGCGCCGCCTGTTCCTTCGATCTCCATCCAGTCCTCGCCGGTTCCCACCTTGACGCCGTTCGCCGCAAGGCCCGCGGCCACGGCGGCCAGGCGGTCGCTTTCCTTGACGCGCAGTTCGCCCACGCCGCGCATCGCCGTCGTGCCCGAGGCGTTGGCCGCCGCGACGGCCAGGATCGGATACTCGTCGATCATCGAGGCGGCACGCGCGGCCGGGACCTCGACGCCGCGCAGCGGCCCTGCGGCGGCGGTGACGTCGGCGACGGGTTCGCCACCCTCCTCGCGCCGGTTCTCGATCTTGAGGTCGGCGCCCATTTCCTGAAGCGTGGTCAACAACCCGGTCCGGGTTTCGTTCATGCAGATCCCCGGCACCGTCACCCGCGAACCGGGCACCACCGCGGCGGCCACCAGCGGAAAGGCCGCCGAGCTGGGATCGGCCGGCACCGCCAGGTCCGCCGCGCGCAGCTCGGGATAGCCGTCCAGGGCGATCAGGAAGCCGCCGTCCGCATGTTCCGAAACCTCGACCGCGGCGCCGAAGTGGCGCAGCATGCGTTCGGTATGGTCGCGCGTCGCCGTCCTTTCGATGACCCGGGTCTGGCCGCGCACGTTCAGGCCGGCCAGCAGCACCGCGGATTTCACCTGGGCCGACGGCACCGGCACCGTATATTCGATTGGCAGGGCATCGCCGGTTCCTTCCACCGCCAACGGCAGCCTGCCGCCGCCGCGCCCCGAAAACCGCGCGCCCATCCGGCTCAAGGGTTCGGTGACGCGGCGCATGGGGCGCGCGCGCAGGCTGGCGTCGCCGGTCAGGATCGCCGTGATCGGGTGGCTTGCCAGCATGCCGACGATCAGCCGCGCCGCGGTGCCGGAATTGCCCATGTCCAGGACGTCGTCCGGTTCGCACAGCCCGCCGACGCCGACGCCGCGCACCGCCCAGCGGCCGTCGCCGCGGCGTTCGATCCGCGCGCCCAGCGCCCGCATGGCCGCCGCGGTCGCCATCACGTCCTCGCCTTCTAACAGGCCGTCAATCAGCGTCTCGCCCACGGCCAGCGTGCCCAGGATCAGCGCGCGGTGCGAGATCGACTTGTCGCCGGGCACCGAGACGCGGCCGATAAGCGGCCCGGAATGCGAGCTGTGCGTGGGGACCATGAACACTGCCTTGGGGCGCGGCCGTCGGGGCCGGGCGCCGCTTGTTTTAAGTCGCCCCGTCTCTAGCACACCGGTTCGCCCACGGGCGAGTCCCGCGCGATCACGGGGGACCGCGGGCGCGCCATCGAAAAAATGCTCTTGCCAGTCGTCCGCGATTTTGGCAAAGCGACAGGGCTGTGATGCTTCGAAGGACGGCACAAGGCCCGCCGGCAACGGGCGGACGGCGCGAACGAACACGAGGAGCGATCGGTGGCAAAGCCGGAATGGGGCACGAAGAGGCTCTGTCAGAGCTGTGGCGCAAAGTTCTACGACATGGGGCGGAACCCGATCACCTGTCCGAAATGCGAGGCGGTGTTCGACGTTGAGGGTTCGGTCAAGCTGAAGCGAGGCCGGACGGCGCCGCAGGAAGTCAAACCCAAGCCCAAGGCCACGGTCGAGGAGATTGACGCCGAGACCGAGGATGAAGCGGCTGAGCTCGATTCGGGCGAGACCGAGGACGAGGACGTCCTGGAGAACACCGACGATCTGGAAGAGGGCGACGAAGCGGTCCCCGTCGTCGCGACGGCCGACGAAGAGGAACGCAGCGTCTAGCGTCCGTTCGTTCCGCGCGGTCGTTCGTATTTTTCCCTTCCGTTCAGGCAGGCACCTCTCTATATAAGGCGCGTTTCGGGCGGCGGGCCCCAATCCCGCCGGCGCAGACGCGCACGATCGCCCGCGATGGGGCCGTAGCTCAGTTGGGAGAGCGCTACAATGGCATTGTAGAGGTCAGGGGTTCGACTCCCCTCGGCTCCACCATTTTCACCGGTCGCCGTAGGCGACGCGACGCGAAATAAGCGTCGCGAGGTGAAAATCCGGAGCGCACGCGGAGGTGAGCCGTACGGACTCCTGCCTGCGCGAAGCCGGACCGTTCGACGACTTCCGATCCGTGTCATTCACGACTTTTCACCTTCAGGTCCCGCCTGCGCGAAGCCGGATCCCGATCGACGGTGCATGAACCGCGCCGCGTTGTGATCCACGCTTGTGCTCCACCGCAACCAAGTCTAATTTTGCAACCGGTTGCAGAACCGGCATGGGACGTGCGATTGGCTATGGCTGAAATTGGCATCGGGGTTCTCGGCGGCGGCTATATGGGCAAGGCCCATGCCGTTGCCATGTCGGCGGTGGGGGCTGTTTTCGGCACTGCGTTGCGGCCGCGTCTGGAGATGGTCTGCGCCAGCACCGCCGACAGTGCGGAGCGCTATCGTAAGGCATACGGGTTCGCACGGGCCACGGACGATTGGCAGACGCTGATCAGCGACCCCATGGTCGAGGCCGTTGTCATAGCCACACCGCAAAGCACCCACCGCGCCGCGGCCGAAGCTGCTTTCGCTTTGCGCAAACCGGTCTTCTGCGAGAAACCGCTGGGCGCGTCGTTGGAGGACAGCCGCGCCATGGTGGCGGCCGCCGAGGCCAGCGGCTGCGTCAATATGGTCGGCTTCAACTATATCCGCACACCGGCCAGCCAGCATGCGCGTCAGCTAATACAATCCGGCGAGATCGGCGAGATCACCTGGTTCCGCGGCGAGCACACCGAAGACTTCTACGCCGACCCGCGATCTCCGGCCACCTGGCGCACGACGGGCATGTCCAACGGCACGATGGGGGATCTGTCACCGCACATGATCAACGGAGCATTGGCCCTGATCGGGCCGATCGCGCGCCTGATCGCAGAGGTGGAGACCGTTCACCACGAGCGACCCGGCGGGGCCGTCACCAACGACGATCACGCCCAGATGATGTGCCGCTTTGAGAACGGCGCGATGGGACAGATGTATTTCAGCCGCATCTCGACCGGGCGCAAGATGGGCTATGCCTACGAGATCGCCGGGACCAAGGGCGCACTTCGTTTCGACCAGGAGGATCAGAATGCGTTGTGGCTCTATCGTCTTGAGGGGCCGGAGGCGACGCGCGGTTTCACCAAGATCCTGACAGGCCCGGCGCACCCGGATTACGAACCTTTCTGCCAGGGTCCGGGCCACGGCACCGGCTATCAGGACCAGATCATCATCGAGGCCAAGGACTTCCTGACCGCCATCGAAACCGGCGCGGCGGTCTGGCCCACGTTCCGCGACGGAATGGAGGTCAATCGGGTCGTCGCCGCGGCGCTGGCGTCATCGGAAACGAAATCCTGGCAGGACGTCGCAGCGTTCTGAGCCATTGAGAGGCCGGGCCGCGCATGCGCGGTTGCCGGAGGCCACAAGGGGAAGGGACCGTGGGCAGACGCGCGTCCGCCGGTGTTCCGTTTGTGAAATCCCAGGAAGGCGGCTTTCGGTTCGGCTTCTATGCCTTGATGGGACGCAAGGTTCCGCGCTCAACGATCGAACAGGCAAAGATCCGCGCTTCGGGGGAGCGTTCGGGGTCGTCCAGCATTGCCACCATCAGCTCTATCGACGAGGACACGATCTGCTGGACGGGTTGCCGGATGGTGGTCAGGTTGATGTTTTGCCAGCCGGCCATTTCCATGTCATTCAATCCGATGATGCCGATGTCGCCCGGGACGGACAGATTGTTGTCCTCTATCGCCGACAACGCCCCGATCGAAAGCACGTCGTCGCCGCAGAAATAGGCTTCAGCCGGAGTCCCCTTCAACAGCCGCAGCATCTCGCGACGGCCCGCGTCGAAGGAATAGGCGTCGGCGAAGGAATGGCTGACCGCGATGTCGGCGTGGCCCGCGAGTTCGGCCATGAAGCCTTGCAAACGGTCCTGGGTCGAGGTTGCAACCTCCGGCCCGCCAAGAAAGCCGATCGTGCGATACCCGCGCTCGACCAGGGTGCGCGCCGCCATGCGGCCGCTTTCGACATTGTCGATCCCGACCACATGCACCTGCGGCGCGCTGGTGAAGCGGCCAAATGCATGAACGACCGGCATGCCAGCATCGCGGAACGCCCGGGCGAAGCCCGGTGGCAGCGTCGACGAGGCGACGACGACGCCATCCACCGAGTATTGCCGCAGCATCCGCACCGAGTTCGCAGGATCGGTCTCGTCGGTCAGATTGACCAGCAGAGGGCGCAACCCCTTGTCTTGAAGGGCCCGTGTGAAGAGGTCGAAGACCTCAAGAAAGATCGGGTTGTGGAAATTGTTGGACACCAGGCCGATCAGTTTCGTGCGGCCCGTGGTCAGGCTGGAGGCAAGCGCGTTCGGGCTGTAGCCCAGTTCGAGCGCGGCCTTTTCTACGCGGCGGCGCATCTTGTCGGAGACCGAGGCACCGTCGGTGAATGTCCGCGACACGGCCGAGCGCGATACGCCTGCACGTTCTGCAACATCTTTCAAAGTCGGCGCCATGGCGCGCAAATCTCCTGTTTGTCTTACAGGCCTTGTGTCGTAGCGTGCTCCAGTCGGGATCATGCAGTCTTTGGCCGTTTTTTGCAACCGGTTGCAAAGAGCCGTGGGATGTGTTTATCTTGGCACTGAAGGGCGGACAAATCCGCATTAACGCCAGACAATCTGGTCATACTGGGAGGACAATATGACTTCACTAATGAGGAAACTCGGCCTTGCGACCGCGATTGTGGCAGCGCCACTGATGGCCGCATCGACGGCTTCGGCCGACGGCGAGAGGTACGTTCTGGTCAGCCACGCGCCGGACAGCGACACCTGGTGGAACACAATCAAGAACGGCATCAACCTGGCCGGCGAGCAGATGGGCGTGACGGTCGAATACCGCAACCCGCCCACCGGCGACATTGCCGACATGGCGCGCATCATCGACCAGGCAGCGGCGTCCGGCCCGAACGGCATCATCACCACGCTGGCCGACTACGATGTCCTGAAGGGGCCGATCACTGCGGCCGTCGATCAAGGCATCAACGTGATCATCATGAACACCGGCACGCCCGAGCAGGCCCGCGAAGTCGGCGCCCTGATGTATGTGGGTCAGCCGGAATACGACGCCGGTTATGCGGCAGGTCTGCGGGCAAAAGGCGATGGCGTCGGCTCGTTCCTGTGCGTGAATCACTCCATTCAACAGCCTACCTTGGCCGATCGCTGCCGTGGATTTGCGGACGGTCTTGGTATCGAGTTGGGCGATTCGATGCTCGACAGCGGGGCGGACCCGGCCGAGGTCAAGAACCGGGTTCTGGCCTACCTGAACTCTAACCCCGATACGGATGCGATCCTGACCCTTGGTCCGGTATCCGCCGATCCGACCATTCTTGCGTTGCAGGAAAACGGCATGGCCGGAGACATCTACTTCGGCACGTTCGATCTGGGCGACGAGATCGTCAAGGGCATCAAGGCCGGTGTCATCAATTGGGGCATCGACCAGCAGCCGTTCCTGCAGGCCTATCTGCCGGTCGTCATCCTGACCAACTACGATCGCTACGGCGTGCTGCCGGGCAACAACATCAACTCGGGCCCGGGTTTCGTGACCGCCGATGGGCTTGAGAAGGTTGAGCAGTTCGCCGGCGAATACCGGTAAAAAACCTCCCGATTGGGCGGCCGGCGACAACCGGCCGCCCGATTTTCAGTTTCAAGCTGCAATCGAGAGGCCGCTCATGTCCGAGACTTCAGCAGTTGAGCCGGTTGATGAACGGATAAAGTCGCGATCCCGGTTTCACCAGGCCCTGGTCCGCCCCGAACTTGGCGGTATCTGCGGCACCATCGTTGTTTTCACCTTCTTCCTTCTGTTTGCCTTCGATTCCGGCATGTTCAACGCGCAAGGCGTGATGAACTGGTCGATCGTGTCGGCGCAGTTCATGGTCATTGCGGTGGGTGCCTGCCTCTTGATGATCGCAGGTGAGTTCGACCTCTCGGTCGGATCGATGATCGGTTTTGCCGGAATGATGATCGCGATTTTCAGCGTCATTTTGGGCTGGCCGATGTGGATTGCGATCCTGGTCACGTTCGCGATGTGTATGGCCATCGGTGCCTTGAACGGTGTGATCGTCATCAAGACCGGGCTGCCAAGCTTTATCGTGACGTTGGCCTCCCTGTTCATCCTGCGCGGCTTCACGATCTTTCTGCCGCAGGCTATCGAACGTAAGACCATCATCGGCGGCATCCGGGATGCGGCCGAAGGCGACTGGCTGGCCGCACTGTTCGGCGGCAAGGTCCTGACGGGCCTGTTCCAGTGGATGGGCGACGCGGGTATCCTCTCGACCTTCGAACGCGGCGTGAAGAAAGGAATGCCGGTTGTCGATGGCATTCCGATGCTGATCGTCTGGGCGCTGGTTCTGATTGTCGTCGGTCATATCATTCTGACCCGCACGCCGTTCGGCAACTGGATCTATGCGTCGGGCGGCGACGCACAGGCTGCGCGCTACACCGGCGTTCCGGTCAGCCGCGTGAAGATCCTGATGTTCATGTTCACCGCCTTCTGCGCCACGGTCTTCGCGACATGCCAGGTGATGGAGTTCGGTTCCGCCGGGGCCGACCGGGGTCTACTGAAGGAGTTCGAGGCGATCATCGCCGTTGTCATTGGCGGCGCACTATTGACCGGTGGCTACGGTTCGGTGATCGGGGCGGCGCTGGGGGCGCTGATCTTTGGCGTGGTTCAACAGGGGCTGTTCTTTGCCGGCGTGGAAAGCTCGTTGTTCCGGGTGTTCCTGGGTTTGATCCTGCTGTTCGCGGTGATCCTGAACACCTACATCCGCCGCATGATCACCGGGGAGAAGTGAGATGGATCCGGAACACGCTCCCATCGTTGAGATGAAAAACATCGAAAAGCATTTCGGATCGGTCATCGCGCTGGCCGGGGTGTCACTCGAGGTGTTTCGCGGGGAATGCCATTGCCTGCTGGGCGACAACGGTGCCGGCAAATCGACCTTCATCAAGACCATGTCCGGTGTGCATCAACCGACCAAGGGCGAGATCTTCTTCGAAGGCAAACCGATGCACTTCGACCGTCCGCGCGACTCCATCGCTGCGGGAATCGCCACGGTTTACCAGGATCTGGCCATGATCCCGCTGATGTCCGTCAGCCGCAACTTTTTCATGGGCAACGAACCGATCAAGAAAATCGGCCCGTTTAGCTTCTTTGACCATGACAAGGCCAACGCAATCACGATGGAAGAGATGCGCAAGATGGGGATCAACCTGCGCGGACCGGACCAGGCCGTCGGCACCTTGTCGGGCGGCGAACGCCAGACCGTCGCAATCGCGCGCGCGGTGCATTTCGGCGCGAAGGTACTGATCCTGGACGAGCCGACCTCCGCGCTGGGCGTTCGCCAGACATCGAATGTGCTCGCGACCGTCGACAAGGTGCGCAAACAGGGCATCGCCGTGGTTTTGATCACCCACAACGTCCGCCATGCCTTGGCGGTGGGCGATCGGTTCACGGTGCTGAACCGCGGCACGACGCTGGGCACCGCCAAACGCGGCGAGATCACCCCGGACGAGCTTCAGGACATGATGGCGGGCGGACAGGAACTGGCCACGCTGGAAGGCAGCCTGGGCGGCACGGTCTGAGCCATTCCTTGCCGGAAAACGAACCCCGCCGCACCTCGCGCGGCGGGGTTTTTTCGTTGAAACGCACGACCCTGATCGCCTTGGGCAGGCCGGCCTGAACACGCACTGAGTTACCTGTGTCTCGGGCGCTCTCGGTCAGCGAAGGCGACGAAACACGGACAAGCGGTGTATGCTGGCGCCGCAAGACCAGGTGCGATGCGAGCATGACCACCAATGCCGAACGCGCGGCCGCGCGCCGGGACTATACCGGCCCGGCGCTTTTCTCCTACGGGTTTCGGCCGTTTTTCCTGTTGGCCGGGCTGTGGGCGCCGCTCGTCCTGTTGATTTCCTTGTGGATGATGTTCGGCGATGCGGACCTGCCGGTCGCCTGGGGCGCGGTCGAGTGGCACGTGCACGAGATGCTGTTCGGCTATCTCGCTGCGGCGATCGCCGGCTTCCTGCTGACCGCGGTTCCAAACTGGACCGGCCGCCTTCCCGTGCATGGCCGTCGCTTGGCGGCGCTGGCCGGACTTTGGCTTCTGGGCCGGCTTGCCATGCTGGTGTCGGATTGGCTCGGCGCCGCGGCGACGGCGGTCTTCGACATCGCCTTTCTTGCGGCCCTGTGCCTGGTCGCGGCGCGGGAAATCGGTCTGGGCAAGAACATACGCAACATCCCGATGGTCGCGGCGCTGGCGTTGCTCGCCCTGGCGAACGCCCTGTTCCACGCGGAAACGGCGGGCGTCGCGCCGAGCGAAGGCACGGCGATACGCCTCGGCATCGCCGTGGTCGCGATGCTGGTGGCGCTGATCGGCGGGCGCATCGTGCCCAGTTTCACCCGCAACTGGCTCGCGCGCGACGGCACGGAAGACCTGCCCGCCCCCTTCTCGCTGTTCGACAAGCTGACGCTCGCGCTCAGCCTGGCGGCATTGGCGTTGTGGACCGCTGTTCCGGACGGTCTTGCGATCGGCGTGCTTCTGGCGGCCGCGGCCGTTGCGAACGCCGTCCGTCTCGCACGCTGGCGGGGCGTGCGCACCGGGGCGGAACCCCTGCTGGGCGTCTTGCACCTGGGCTATCTGTGGATTCCGATCGGCCTTTCCCTGTTGGCGGCGTCCGCGGTCGCACCGGCGATGCCGCTTGCGGCGGGCCTGCACGCGCTCAGCGTCGGCGCCATGGCGACCATGACACTGGCGGTGATGAGCCGGGCGACCCTGGGCCACACCGGCCGGGCGCTGACCGCATCGCAGGGCCTGGTGACGGCGTTCCTGCTGATCACGCTCGCCGCCTTCAGTCGGGTCGTCGCGCCGCTTTATGACGAGGGGTATCTCCCCTTGGTCACGCTGTCGGCGGCGGCCTGGGTCGGCGCCTTTGTCTGCTTTCTGATCGTCTGCGCGCCGATGCTGCTGCGGCCGCGGGTCGGCTGACGACCGCATCGCCCGCGCCTCGCATTTTTCGACCTGCGTGGCCGACCTCACGGAACGGCCGGCGCGCCGGCAGGAGACCACGTGGCATCGGCCCGCCGGGCGCGGCGGTCAAGGGCATTGCCTTGGAGGACCTGGAGATCGAGACCAAGCGCCGTAGGCCGGACGGGAACACAGGATCCCCGCTCACAAAGCCTCCAAGAGACGGCACCGCGCCTTGAGGCATGCCTGCAACGCCCGGCGGGATGCGGGTCCCCAGACGCCATCGACGGGGACGCTGTGGCCGTGGTCGATCAGGGCCTTCTGGTAGGTCTTCACCCAACTGGTCCCGCCAAGGGCCACCGCACGATCGAACGCGGCAAGCGCCTCGTCGATGCGTCCCAGCGCGGCCAGGATGTGCGCCTTCGTGTCGATTGCCGCGACGTCATTGGCTTCGAGGACCAACGACCGGTCGACGTCCCGCATTGCGAGATCAAATTGCCCGGCCAGATACCGGGCCCAGGCGCGGTTGTTGTAGGCGCCAGCATTTTCCGGGTCGGCCCGGATCGCTTGGTTGTAATCGGCCATGGCACGCTGATACTGACCAAGGTCCTGGTAGGAGTTGCCGCGATTGGAGTAGGCCAGGGCGTGGTCCGGATCCAGCCGGATCGCCTGGTCGTAGTCGGCGATGGCACGCTGGTGCCGGTTCAGGTTTTGGTAGGCGGTACCGCGATCGGTGTAGGCCCCGGCTCTGTCCGGAGCCAGCTGGATCGCCTGGTCGTAGTCCGCGATGGCGCGCTCGTACTGATCCAGGCGTTGGTAGGTATTGCCGCGGTTGTGATAGGCCCATGCCAGACCCCTGCCCGTCCATCTGCCTGAACTGATGGCGGCGGTGCAGCCCTCGATCGCTCGATAGGGATCCGCCGACTGGGCGCAGTCATCAACCATGTCCGCCAGGGCCGGCATCGGCAGAACGCTGATGATCATCAAAGCGATGAACCCGCTCAAGGCAATACGCATCGTTCTTACCCCTCGCAAATACAAGGGCAGTAAGCACAGGAGCGCATGACCGCGCATCGACCTGCGTTAAATGTGCAACCACGGTCGCCCGCTTCTCGGGGAAGGCCGCCGTCGGGCGGGGCGGCCGGGTAACCGGCCTGCCGCTATCGCTGCCTGAGGCTCAGGATATAGGCGATGACGTCGTCCATCTGGTTTTCGGTGAGGACAAGGTCCGGCATGCTGCGCTTTGCGTGCGGCGTCTGCAGAAAGACGCGCAGGCTCAGCGCCGTGGTCGAGGGCATCTGGGCAAGGTCGGGGAACGGCGGCGCGTCGGCGCGGTAAAGCCCGCTTTGCCCGACCGCCACCATGTGGCACTCCGCACAGGTCAGCATCGCGAACCGCTCGCCGGCGACGGGATCGCCCAGTTGCTGGGCATGCGCGCCGGCCGCCAGCGTCGCCAAAAGCAGACCGCTGCATAAACGCACGAGAACGGAACGGAAGAAACGTCGCATGGCGTCTGGACCACCTCGAGAACCTTGGGCGTTTAGTACAGCGGCACCATTAAGGAATTCAATATCTTAGGTCAATGCGCGAAGGGTCGCGGCAGGACGCAGCCGCAATGGGGCCGTCCGGCCGGAAAACTGCACTCAATGCGGCGCTAGACCTTTTCGTTTTCGTCCTTCACCGCCAGGTGCACGCGCAGGCTCAGCCAGACCGAGTAGACGGTCGCCAGGATCGCGATCGTCAGCCACAACTTCTCGCCCTGCATGACCAGTTCAAAGGCGACCCATCCAACGCAAACGGCAATCAACAGAACCCGCCGATAAAGCGGGCGGAACCACGTCATGTCGCCGGCGGAGATCATCGCTCAGTCGGCCTCGCGCGTGCAACGGTCGCCCATCGCCCCTACTCGACGCCGGCCGGTTTCCAGAAGGTGGCGTCGCGGTCCATCACCCAAGTGTGCTCGTCGGTGAATTCCGGGACCGTATAGGGGTTGTCCGGCAGATGCCGGATCACCCAGGCGTAGTACATGCCATAGCCGGGCGCGCTGCACTGGGCATGGTCGAAACCGTCGAAGATCTTCACCGTGTCATATTGCCTGACCTTCATCACCGCCTCGCCCAGCTCGGCATGGCCGTAACCCTGCGGTTCGGTGAAACGGTAGTGATAGATCTCGGGCTGCGGGTGGTGGTGCGGCGGATAGCTGGACCAGCGTCCGGGCATGGTGATGACTTCGCCCAGCACCAGTTCGGCATGGGCGTCGCTGTTGCTGCCGTCGAAGATGGTACGCACGAAACGATAGCAAGCGCCATCGACCTGGCCCTTGCCGCGGTGCTCGTTGGGCACGTCCTCCGGCCCGTAGAAGCGCGGCGCGAAGTGGCGGCTGTTCGCCACCTCGTAAACGGTGAATTCGCAGTCGGTCTCGGCCACCAGGCGCAGGTGGACGCCGGCGCTGACATGGACGCAGCTTGGCGATTCGTCGAAGATCGACCCGCGCGCGAAGCTTACCGTCCGGTCGCCGGCCGAGACGGCGGCGCGCCCCGTCATCAACAGGTATGCCACCTCGTGCGTGGTGTCGATCGCGTGGACCTCGCCTTCGGTCATGTTCAACACGCCGAAGCTGATGCCCGTGTTGTCCTCTTCCTCGTCGAACCGGGTGACGGCTGTGAAGCCTTTGCCGAAACCGTGCCGGTGGTCGGTCAGATGCAGTGTCATGGTGTCGATGTTCCCCTGTCGCGGGCGTGCGCGGCGCCGTTGCGGCGATCCGCATGCTTTCGCTAAATGAAACAAATTTGCCATTTGACTGGCAAGTACGGTATGCGGATTTTGAAACGCGTTGAGACGGCACCGCCATAACGGGGGTGAAACTGGGGAGGAAAAAGGCATGCCGGACCTCACCGGAAAAATCGGGATCGTCACCGGCGGGACCCAGGGCGTCGGCGAAGCGATCGCCCGCGAGGCGGCCGCCTGCGGCGCGGCGGGGATCGCGCTGGTGGGACGCAACGCCGACAAGGCCGATGCTGTCGCGCGGACGCTGGGCTGCGAGGCGCTGTTCGTGCCGGCGGAGCTCTCCGACCCGCAATCCTGCCGCAGCGTCGTGCCGGCGACGGTGGCGGAATTCGGCCGGGTGGATTTCCTGGTGAACGCGGCCGGTGCGACCGACCGCGGCGGCATCCTGGACATCGACCTTGCGACCTGGGACAAGCTGTTCGCGGTGAACGTGCGGGCGCCCTTCATCCTGATGCAGGACGCGGCGCGCGTGATGGTCGAACAGGGCACCGCCGGCGCCATCGTCAACATCATCACCATGACCAGCCACGGCGGCCAGCCCTTCCTGTCCGGCTATTCCGCGTCCAAGGGCGCGCTCGGCACGCTGACCAAGAACGCGGCCAACGCACTCAAGTTCCGTCGCATCCGCGTCGTGGGGCTCAACATCGGCTGGACCGACACCCCCAACGAACACAAGGTCCAGGTCGAAACGATGGGCCAGCCGGAGGACTGGCTGGCACGCGCCGAGGCGGAACAGCCGTTCGGACAACTGATCAAGCCGGTTGAAATCGGAAAAATGGTGGCCTTCCTGATCAGTCCCGATGCGGGCATCATGACCGGCGCCCTCATCGACTACGACCAGATGGTGATGGGAACCTACGAATAGGAAACCTCGGCCCATGATCAATTTCTGCCAGTTCGGCGCGGGACGGATCGGCCAGATCCATGCCGCGAACATCGCCGCCAACCGACGCGCATCCCTGCGCTATGTGGTCGACATCCACGCCGCGGCCGCGGCGCGGCTGGCCGAGGAGTACGGCGGCGCCGCCGCCGACGTGGGCGAGGCCCTCGCCGACCCGGAGGTGGACGCGGTCCTGATCGCCAGTTCGACCGACACCCATGCCGACCTGATGGAGCGCGCCGCCGCGGCAGGCAAGGCGATCTTCTGCGAGAAGCCGATCGACCTGGACATGGGCCGGGTCCGCTCGTGCCTGGACGCGGTGGGCGCCCAGAACGTTCCCCTGATGATCGGGTTCAACCGGCGTTTCGATCCCAGCTTCCAGGCGCTGAAGGCAGGCGTGCGGGCCGGCCGCGTCGGCTCGGTGGAGCTGGTGCAGATCGTCAGCCGCGATCCCGGTCCGCCGCCGCTGGACTATATAAAGGTCTCGGGCGGGCTGTTCCGGGACATGATGATCCACGATTTCGACATGGCGCGCTGGCTGTTGGACGAGGAACCGGTCGAGGTCTATGCCAACGCGGTCTGCCTGGTCGACAGCAGGATCGCCGATGCCGGCGACGTGGACACCGCGGCGGTGACCCTGCGCACGGCCTCGGGCAAGTTGTGCCAGATCTCCAACTCGCGGCGCGCGGTCTACGGCTACGACCAGCGCATAGAGGTTCACGGCTCGGCCGGCATGCTGCAGGCGGAGAACCTGCGCCCGACCAGCGTCGTGCATTCAAGCGCCGAGGGCGTCACCGAGGACCCGCCCTTCAACTTCTTTCTGGAGCGTTACCCCCAGGCCTACAAGGCCGAACTGGACCACTTCATCGACTGCCTGGAAACCAAGACCGCGCCCGGCCCGACCGGCGACGACGGCGCGGCCGCGCTGGCGCTGGCCGACGCGGCCGTCAGGTCCTACGCGGAACGGCGCGCGGTCGAGGTGGAACTCTAAGCCTGGGTTTCCGGCCCCGCCGCGGTCTTGGGCGGCGTCCAGGCGGCGGCCCGGATTGAGAAGGGATAACGGCCATGAAAGAGATCGGCGTCGCCGTCATCGGCGCAGGCTATATGGGCAAGTGCCACGCGATGGCCTATACGGCCGCGGCCGGAACCTTCGACACCAAGATCAAACCGCGACTTGAGACCCTGTGCGACGTCGACCGGGAGAACGCGAAGGCGTCTGCGCGGCGCTACGGCTTTGCCCGGGCAACCGACGACTGGCGGCAGGTGTTGGATGACGACGGCGTCGAACTGGTGTCGATCACCACGCCGAACGCCCTGCACCGCGACATGGCGGTCGCGGCGCTCGAGGCCGGCAAGCACGTCTATTGCGAAAAGCCCATGGCGCTGACCCTGGCCGATGCCGAAGCGATGGCCGCGGCCGCGCGCGCCGCAAAGACGAAGACCCTGGTCGGCTACAACTACATTAAGAACCCGGCGGTCATCCACGCACGGCGCATCATCGAAGAAGGCACGATCGGCAGGCCGGCGCGTTTCGTCGGCCAGTACGACGAGGATTACATGGCCGACCCGACGATCCCCTATTCCTGGCGCTGTCGCATTGCCGATGCCGGCACAGGCACCCTGGGCGACCTCGCCTGCCACCTGGTCAGCGTGGCGCAGGACCTGATGGGACCGGTCGAGGCGGTGCTGGCACAGACCGCGATCGTGCATCAGGAAAGACCCGACCCCGACAGCCCCGGGTCGATGGGACGGGTCGAGAACGAGGACGTCGCGGACGCCCTGGTCCGCTTTCAAAGCGGCGCGACCGGCATGTTCTCGTCCAGCCGCGTGGCCTGGGGGCGGAAGAACCGGCTTGCGTTCGAGATCACCGGGACCGCGGGCACGCTGGTCTTCGACCAGGAACGCATGAACGAACTGTGGCTCTACCAGGGCGAGACCGGCGGCGGCGGACGCACCGGCGCGCGGCTGGAAGGGTTCCGCCGGATCCTGACCGGACCGCAGCACCCGCCCTACGGCGCCTTCATCCCGTCGGCCGGACACGGGCTGGGCTTCAACGACCTGAAGGTTGCCGAGGCCGGCCACCTGTTGACCGCCCTGGCCGACGGCACGGATCCCAGCCCCGGTTTCGAGGAGGCGCTGGGCGTCGAACGCGTCATCCACGGCATCGTCGAGGCGGCGGCCAGGGGAGGCTGGGTTTCGTCGGGCTAACGTGCGCCGACGCTCAGGGTCGCAGGGTCATTCGGACAGTCTGTCGAAGGCGTCCTGGAAGAAACTCTCGGCTCCGAAATTGCCGGATTTGAGGGCGAGCACCAACGGACGATCGCCGAGCGACTCGGTCCAGGGCACGCCCGGCGCAATCTCCTGGCCGATGCGCAGGGTCCGGACGCCAAGCGCGGAGACCACCGCGCCGGATGTCTCGCCGCCCGCGACGACGACCCGCGTGAAGCCGTCGCCGACCAGGGTCTCGGCGATCGTGCTGAAGGCGGCTTCGATCATCTGGCCGGCCTCTTCCACGCCGTGACGGGCCTGCACCGCTGCCACCTCGTCGGGGTCGGCGGAGGCGTAGATCATGACGGGTATTTCGGCGGGTTGCTCGAACGCCCAGGCCACGGCCGCTTCGATTTCGCCCTGTCCTTCGGCAAGGCGGTCGGCATCGAGTTTGCGGGTCGGCCATCGGTCCTTTACCGCCGCGATCTGCGCCCGTGTGGCGGCCGAACAGCTTCCTGCGAGAACCAGCTTTCGACCGGCGGGGGCGCCGACCGATTGGGCCTTTGCTGCGGAAAGGGTGCCGTCCTTTCGGAAATTCTCCGGCAGCCCCATGCCGACACCGGACCCCCCGGTGACCAGCGCATGGTCGAACGCCGCCTGTCCGATCAGGCGAAGATCTGCATCCGTCAGGGCATCGACAATGCCGTAGCGTTTCCCTTCGGCCGACAGGTCGGCGATCCTTGACCTGATTTCGGCCGCACCCGCGTGAACGGCCTGCAACGGGATCAAACCGGCCTGGTGCCGGCTCTGGGCTTCCATCAGGCGCATCAGGTTGGCGTCGTGCATGGGGGTAAGCGGATGGTCCCGCATCGACGATTCCGACAACAGGACATCCCCGACGAACAGGTGGCCCTTGTAGATCGTGCGCCCGTTCTCGGGAAACGCGGGACAGACCAGTGCGAAGTCTGCACCCAGTCCCTCCAACAGCGCATCGGCGACCGGCCCGATATTGCCCCGGGCCGTGGAGTCGAACGTCGAGCAGTATTTGAAAACGACCTGTTTCGCGCCGGCCTCGCGAAGCCACCGAAGCGCGGCAAGCGACTGGCCGACCGCGTCTTCAACCGGGGCTGTCCTGGATTTCAAGGCCACGACGACGGCTTCGGCGTCGCCTGTGTCCGTTGCGGCGTCCGGCACGCCGATCACCTGACCGACCCGCACGCCTTCCTTGACCCAGGTATTGGCGAGGTCCGTCGCGCCGGTGAAGTCGTCGGCGATCGCGCCCAAGACAACGCTCATCACAATTTCCGTTCGCCAGCCGTTCCCAATACCGCAGAGCTGCGCCAGGTCCGTTGGCGCTGCTCACTCAGTTTCTAGCCGGGATGGTCCGGAAACCCAAAGAACAAAACCCCTCTCCCATGCGGGAGAGGGGCGCATTCAGGAAGGCATGACGCGTCGGCTTACTCGGCCGCGGCAGGCTGCGCGGCGCCGATCCGTTCCACTTTGGCCGCGCAGAACTTGAACTCCGGGATCTTGCCGAAGGGATCCAGCGCCGCGTTGGTCAGTTCGTTGGCCGCCGCCTCGACGAAGGCGAAGGGAATGAAGATCACGCCCGGCGGCACCACGTTGTCGGCCCGCACCATGATCTCGACCGCGCCGCGCCGGGTCGAAACCCGGACCAGCTCGCCGGGCTGCAGCCGCAGCCGCGCGATGTCGGCCGTGTTCATCTGCACAATCGCCTCGGGCTGGACCGCGTCCAGCACGAACGAGCGCCGGGTCATGGCACCGGTGTGCCAATGCTCCAGCTGGCGGCCGGTGGACAGAACGAAGGGATATTCCTTGTCGGGCTGCTCGTCGGGCGGAACGATGTCCGCCGGCACGAACAGGCCCAGTCCGTCGTCGGTGGGGAATCGGTCGGAGAAGACGATATCCTGGCCCGGATGATCCGGCGCGGGGCACGGATAGGCGACCGCGTTCTCCTTCTCCAGCCGGTCCCAGGTGATGTTGTCCAGCGACGGCATCGCCTTCTTCATCTCGGCGAACACGTCGGCCGGCCCGGCATAGTTCCAATCCAGCCCCATGCGCCGGGCGATCTCCTGGACCGAGTGCCAGTCGGGCCGCGCCTCGCCGGGCGCGTCCAGCGCCTTGCGGCCGCGCTGGACCTGGCGGTTGGTGTTGGAGACGGTGCCGTCCTTTTCCGGCCAGGCGGTTGCCGGCAGGATCACATCGGCGAACATGGCGGTCTCGGTGAGGAAGATGTCCTGGACCACCAGATGCTCCAGCTTGGCGAGCGCGTCGCGGGCGTGGTTGACGTCGGGGTCGGACATCGCCGGGTTCTCGCCCAGGATGTACATGCCCTTGATCTCGCCGTCGTGGATCGCGTCCATGATCTCGACCACCGTCAGGCCGGGGTTGGGGTCGAGTTCGGCGCCCCACAGGTCCTCGAACCGGTCCCGGATCGCCTTGTCGCCGACCTTCATATAATCGGGGAACACCATCGGGATCAGGCCGGCGTCGGACGCCCCTTGCACGTTGTTCTGGCCGCGCAGGGGATGCAGACCGGTGCCGGCCCTTCCGGTCTGGCCGCACATCAGCGCCAGCGAGATCAAACAGCGCGCATTGTCGGTGCCGTGCACGTGCTGCGACACGCCCATGCCCCAGAAAATGATCGCGGCGCTGGCGCGGGCATACTTGCGCGCGACGGTCCGCAGCTCGTCGGCTTCGATGCCGCAGATCGGCGCCATCGCCTCGGGCGTGAACCGCTTCAGGTGCTTCTTCAGCTGCTTGAATCCGTCCGTATGCGCCTGGATGTACTGCTTGTCGTAAAGCTTCTCCTCGACGATCACGTTCATGATCGCATTCAGCATGGAAACGTCGCCGCCCGGCTTGAACTGCAGCATGTGGGTGGCGTGCCGTTTCAGCGCCTGGCCGCGCGGGTCCATGACGATCAGCTCGGCGCCCCGCTTGGCGGCCTGCTTGAAATAGGTGGCCGCAACCGGGTGATTCTCGGTCGGGTTGGCACCGATCACGATGATCACGTCGGAATCCCTGACCGCCGTGAACGGCGCGGTGACCGCGCCGGAGCCGATGGTTTCCATCAGCGCCGCCACCGACGAAGCGTGGCACAGGCGGGTGCAATGGTCGACATTGTTGGTGCCGAACCCGGTGCGCACCAGCTTCTGGAACAGGTAGGCCTCTTCGTTTGAGCACTTCGCCGACCCGAACCCGGCCAGCGACTTCGGCCCGTCCGCATCGCGCAGGGACTTCAGCCCGGACGCGGCAAGCTCCAGCGCCTCGTCCCAGCTCGCCTCGCGGAAATGGGTCAGCGGCTTGCGCGGGTCGATGTTGATGCCCTTGGGCAGGCCGGGCTTGCGGATCAACGGCTTGGTCAGGCGATCGGGATTGGCCACATAGTCGAAGCCGAAGCGGCCCTTCACGCACAACCGGTGTTCGTTGGCCGGCCCGCCGGCGCCGTCGACCCAGGCGATCTCTTCCTTGCCGGTCTTGGCGTCCTTGCGCAACTTGTAAGTGATCTGGCAGCCGACGCCGCAATAGGGGCAGACCGAGTCCACCTCGCGGTCGAAGGTGCGCCCGCCGCGGCCCTTGTCGTCGACGATCGTCTTCGGCATCAGCGCGCCGGTCGGGCAGGCCTGCACGCATTCGCCGCAGGCAACGCAGGTCGACTGGCCCATGGGGTCGTCGAAGTCGAAGACGATCTTGGCCTCCGCGCCGCGGGCGGCCATGCCGATCACGTCGTTGACCTGGACCTCGCGGCAGGCACGCACACACAGGTTGCAGTGAATGCAGGCATCCAGGTTGACGGCCATCGCCGCATGCGAGAGGTCGGGTTTCGGGTTGCTGTCCTTGGGAAACCGCGAGACGTCCACCTTCATCGCCTTCGCCCAACTGGAGAAGGCCGACTGGGTGTCGTGCGCGTCCGCAGGCGCCGGCTGGTCCGCCATCAAAAGCTCGATCACCATCTTGCGGGCGGTCTTGGCGCGTTGGTTCTTGGTCTTGACGACCATGCCCTTGGCCGGCTGGCGCACGCAGGACGCGGCAAGCGTGCGCTCTCCCTCGATCTCGACCATGCAGGCCCGGCAGTTGCCGTCGGCGCGATAGCCCGGCGCGTCGTGCCAGCACAGATGCGGGATCGTCGTGCCTTCGCGCTTCGCGACCTGCCAGATCGTCTCGCCAGGCTTGGCGGTGACGTCCTTGCCGTCCAGTGAAAACGTGATCTTGTCGGCCATCACGACACCTCGTTGCGGAAGTGCTTCAGAACGGCGCGGATCGGATTGGGCGCCGCCTGGCCAAGCCCGCAGATCGACGCGTCCGCCATGGCCGTCGACAGCTCCTCCAACAAGGGGCCGTCCCACTTGCGCTTGCTCATCAGCTTGACCGCCTTCTCGCAGCCGACGCGGCAGGGCGTGCACTGGCCGCAGCTTTCGTCCTCGAAGAACTTCAAGAGGTTGAGCGCCGTCTTCCTCATCGCATCCTTGTTCGACAGGATGACGACCGCATGCGAGCCGACGAAGGCGCCGTGCTTCTCAAGCTGGCCGAAATCCAGCGGCAGGTCGCCCATGGACGCCGGCAGGATGCCGCCCGACGCGCCGCCGGGAAGATAGGCCTTGAAGGTGTGCCCGTCTTCCATGCCGCCGCAGGCCTCGATCAGGTGTTCGACGGTGACGCCGGCGGCGGTCAGGACGACGCCCGGTTTCTTGACGCGGCCGGACACCGAGTAGGACCGCACGCCCTTGAAGTCGTCGCGGCCCTGCTCGACGAACCAGTCGTGGCCCTTGGCCAGAATCTTCGGGATCCAATAGACGGTTTCCACGTTATGGACCAAAGTCGGGCGACCGAACAGACCGACCTGGGCGACATAGGGCGGACGGTGCCGGGGAAGGCCGCGCTTGCCTTCGATCGATTCGATCATGGCGCTTTCTTCGCCGCAGATATAGGCGCCAGCGCCGCGCCTGAGCTCGATGAAGCCCTCCGGCGCGACGCCCTGTTTCTCCAGGACCTTGATTTCCTTCTCCAGGATCTTCTGCACCGCGGGATACTCGTCGCGCAGATAGATATAGATCCGATCGGCCTCCACGCCCCAGGCCGCGATCAGCGCGCCTTCCAGGAACCGGTGCGGCTTGCCGCTGAGGTAGAAGCGGTCCTTGAAGGTGCCGGGCTCGCCCTCGTCGGCGTTGATGCAGACATAACGCGGCGCCTCGCCGGCGCGCACGAAGGTCCATTTCTGCCCAGACGGGAAACCGGCGCCGCCGAGCCCGCGCAGGCCGGCCTCCTTCATCGCCTCTATGACCTGATAGACGGTCGTCTTGCCGGCCCGCACCCGCTTGAGCATCTTGTAGCCGCCGTCCCGGACATAGCTGTTGTAACCCTGGTACCTGGGCAGCTTGGGTTTGACGTCGCGTGCCTTGGCCGTGTTCAGCAGTTTGGAGACCGAGACGCCGCCCATGTAGTTCTTGCCGACGGCTGCGGCGGGTGCCTTGTCGCACAGCCCCATGCAGGGCGCGTGCACCACGCGCACGTAGCTCGGCGCCTTGTCGCCCAAGCGCTTGAGGATGTCCTGGGCGCCCGCCATCTCGCAGGACAGCGAATCGCAGACCCGGATGGTCACCTCGGGCGGCGCGTCGTCGCCTTCCTTGATGACGTCGAAATGGTGGTAGAAAGTCGCCACCTCGTAGACCTCAGCCTGGGCCAACCGCATCTCGTGCGCCAACGCGGCCAGATGCGCAGCGGAGATGTGACCGAAACGGTCCTGGATCAGGTGCAGGTATTCGATCAGCATGTCGCGCTGTCGGCTCGCGCCCTTCAACAGCTTGCGCACGTCGGCCAGCGCCGCCGGATCGACCTGGCGTCCTTTCGGGAAGGCGCGCGCCTTGCCGCCCCTGCGCCCTGCCGGACGCGGCGGTTTGACGGTCTTGATCGGCGTGATCCTGTTCATGCCTGCCTCTGCCCTATTTGATCAGCGGAAGGATCTTCCGGAACGTCTCGGTGCCGGCCCGGCCCATCCACTCGAACACCACCATCTCGGTCGTCACGATCCCTGCACCCAGCGCGCTCAGCCTGTCAAGACAGGCTTTCTCGCTCTCCAGACTGCGGGACGATGTGGCGTCGGTCACCACAAACACCTCGTAGCCGCCTTCCATCAGGTTCGCCGCCGTTTGTACCACGCAGATATGCGCCTCCATGCCTGCGATCACCGCCTGCTTGCGGTTCAATGCCTTGAACGTCGCGGCGAAATCGGGATCTTCCATGCAAGAGAAATGGAGCTTCTCCAAGACCGGAAAACCCTCCGCGACCGCCGCCAGATCCGCGACCGTGTGTCCGAGGCCCTGCGGGTACTGCTCGGTCAGCAGGACCGGGACGTCCAGGTCGCGGGCCGCGGACACCAACAGCTTCGCATTCCTGACGGTACGCGCCGGCGCCTGCATCGCCGTGACAAGTCGGTCCTGCATGTCGATCACGATCAGGCATGAATCGCCCGCCCTGATCAGCATGGCCCGAGGCCGAAGCTATGGTTCGACACCGTCGCCATCATACGTGGCCCGGCGTGTCCTGGGTGCCCGCCTTGGCCTTGCGGCGGAAGCGGTTGTAAACCGGGTACAGGATCAGGGCGGCGGCGATGGCGATGCAGATCGCGGAGATCGGACGCTCGAAGAAGATCATCACGTCGCCCTGCGAGCTGAGCAGCGACTGCCGCAGCGACCGTTCGGCCAGCGGCCCCAGCACGATCGCCAGGACGGCGGGCGCGACCGGGTAGTTCAGCTTGCGCATGAGATAGCCGACGACCCCGAACATGAACATCAGCCAGACGTCGTGCATGGTCTGTGTCGGCGCGTAGCCGCCGACGACGCACAGAACGAAGATGACCGGCGCCAGGATCGTGAACGGCAGGGTCAGCACCCGCACGAAGACCGGAATGAAGGCCAGGTTGATCAGCACCGTGAACACGTTGGCGATATAGAGCGAGCCGATCAGACCCCAGACGAAGTCCGGGTGCTCGCTGAACAACAGCGGCCCGGGGCGCAGGCCCCAGATGATCATGCCGCCCAGGAGGATCGCCGTCGTCGGCGAGCCGGGAATGCCCAGCGTGATCATCGGCAGCATCGAACCGGTGGAGGCCGCGTTATTGGCGGCTTCCGGCGCCGCGACGCCGGCCACGTTGCCCTTGCCGAACGAGTCCGGGTCCTTGGAAAAGGTCTTGGCAAGGCCATAGGACATCAGCGATGCCGGCGTCGCGCCGGCCGCCGGCAGGGTGCCCACGAAATAGCCCAGCACCGAACCGACGACGGTGGTCTTGATGTAGTCGCGGACGTGGCCAAGGTTCTCCACGAAGGCGCGCCAGGAGGTCTTCACCTTGTGCACGGTCACGTTGCCCTCGCTCTGCTCCAGGGTCCACAGCATCTCGCCGATGCCGTAGATGCCAATGGCAAGGACCAGGAAGTTGATGCCGTGCAGGAAGCCGGTGATGTCGAAGAAGATCAGGCGCGGCTTTCCGGAGATGATGTCCAGCCCGATCGTCGCCAGTACCAAGCCGATCAGGATTGAAAACACCGTCTTGGGGATGTCGTCGCCGCCCAGGCCGATAAAAGTGGCGAACGCCAGCACCATCAGCGCGAATTCCTCGGCCGGACCGAACTTCAGGGCAAACGCCGCCAGAGGCGGGGCGAACAGGGTGAACAGGACGACCGAGATTGTGCCGCCGATGAAGGAGGCGATGGCCGCCGCCGCAAGCGCCTTGTCGGCCTTGCCGGACTGAGCCAGCGGCCTGCCGTCGAAGACGGTCGCCACCGCGGTCGAGGCGCCCGGTATGCCCAAGGTGATTGAGCTGATCGCGCCACCATACATGGCGCCGTAATAGATCGCGGCCAGGAACATGATCGCGGCAGTGGGCGGAACCAGGAACGTGACCGGCAGCAGGATGGCAACGCCATTGACGGATCCCAGTCCCGGCATGGCGCCGATGAACAGCCCGATGACGCAGCCCAGGATGATCATCGTCAGGTTCAGCGGCTGAAACGCTTCGATCAGTCCGCCACCCAGTGCGAGAAGAATTGTATCCATGTGTCTCTTGCGTCCCTGTTCTTGGACCCGCGACCGGCGCCGCGGCCACGCGCGGCGGTCGGACGGCTCAGTACATCAGGTCATAGATCGGGTAGAACAACGGTTCGGAGATCGCCTTGGGCAGCGGGATCGTCAGCGCCCATTCGAACAAGCAGAAAATGAAGATCGGAATGCCGATCGTCAGCGCGCCGGTCGCCGTCCAGGAATGGCCGCCGACAACCTTCAGGTAGAACAACAGGAAGAAGAACAGCGAGATGTAAATCCCGACGAAGTGCGTCGCGATCAGAAGGAAGGCGATCGCACCGGCGGAGATCCCCACCACGTAGAGGGCGGTTCGGGACACGTAGATGTCGTTGGACCGCGATTCAGGCGTCGCCCGCATGAACCAGCGGACCAGGGTGATGATCGAGGTCAGCAGCAGGCCGGTCGACAGCCAGAATGGCCAAAAGCCCGAGCCCGGTCCCTTGTCGGGAATCCAGCCGATCGCCAGTTCCGAGCTCTTCCACATCAACGCGAGTGAAACCAGGATGGTCGCAATCGCCATCAGGAGTTCGGCTGTCCGTACGGTCATCTTCGCCTCCCGCTCCCCCGGATTGCGGCAAATTCCAGCCCATGGGTGCCTGCGCTCGCGCCGGCCCCGCCGCCAAACTCGGACTGAAGGTTGGGGGGTGGTGGGAGCGTGCCGAAGCACGCTCCCGGGTCTTCACGTCAGGCTTACTCGCCGGTAATCGCGGCGGCGCCTACTTTCTCGATCAGCTCTTTGTGACGCTTAAGCTGCTCGGCATGGAAAGCGGCCAGGTCGGCACCCCCCATCCATTCGCTGCAGCTGAGGCCGTCGTCCGTGCAGAAGGTCTGCCATTCCTCGGACTCGAACAGCGTCTTGAACAGGTTGATGTACCAGTCCTGCGCTTCCTGCGACATCCCCGGAGGGCCGTTGATCGAGCGCTGCATGTAGTACTCGATGTCGTGGCCCAACTCCTTGGCGGTCGGGACATCGGGGAACGCGTCCATGCGCGTGGCCGTGAACTGGACCAGCGGACGGCTCTGCTCGGCCTTGTAGAAAGCCATCTGCTCGGACGGGTTGTTTACCGTCGAGTCGATGTGCTTGCCGATCAGGTTCTTGGCGACGGTGCCGCCACCGGGGAACGGGATGTAGGTAACCTTGTAATCCCAGTTCGCTTCCATCATCGCCGTCAGGATCGAATCTTCCTGGCCGGAGCCGGTGCCGCCGACCTTCCAGTTCTTGCCGGCACCCTTCACGGCCGCGACATAGGAATCGAGATCCTTGATGTCCGAATCCGAATGGACCCACAGCAGGAACGTGTCCAGCGCCATGCGTCCGATCGGGGTGAACGTGCTGACATCGACACCGAGATCCGACTGGATGATCGGTGTGGTGTAGAAGCTGTTCAGCGTCACCAGGACGACGTGGTCGTCGCCTTCCTTGCCCTGCAGGTAACGCAGCGCTTCAGCGCCGGAGCCGCCGGGCTTGTTGATCGGAATGAAGGGCCGCGGAGACAGTTCCTTCTTCTCGATCAAGCCCTGCAGAAGTCGGGCAATCTGATCGGCACCGCCGCCGGTGCCGGCCATGATGATGAACTCAACTGGTTTCTTCGGCTGCCACTCGGCCCGAGCGTCGCTCGTTCCGACAGAAGCCGTGACGCCCAGACTGACGGCGCCGACGAGGGCCAAAAGACCACGTCTAGTTACTGCCATGACGTACCTCCCAAGATGAGACAATAGCCAACCTCACTCCCCACCGGAGCAAACTCTACACAGGCACGAATGGTTGTGAAACATTCTTTTCGTGCCACCACCACCATAATCGGTTCTCGCGCCGACGCCCTGTTTTGGTGTGTGGTATACCAATCAACGAGGGTACCATATTCCACTGCCCGATCAACAACTAGATTACGTTTAGCCAAGCTTTTCCGCACTTTTCAGCCCGTTCAGTGGGCCAAAAGCACCGGAAGTTCCGTTTCTTCGACAATAGACTGCGTCGCCCCGCCGAGGATCATTTCGCGCCCGCGGCTGCGGCCATAAGCGCCCATGACCAACAGGTCGGCGCCGGCGGCGCCGGCGGCCGCCAACAGCCGCGCGCCGATCCGCCCGCCGCCGGACGGAACGGTCGCCGTGCCGGCGTCGATCCCGTAGTCCTTGAGGTAGACCTTCAGGTCGTCGGCGCCCAACGCCTGCTCCCGGCCGCCGTCTTCGGACAGGATTGTCACGTTTTCGGCCTTGGTGATGACCGGCATACTGACGGCGATGGCCCGGCTGACCTCGGTCGACCCGTTCCAGGCGATCGCCACGTGGCGGCCCACGGCCTTGGCCGCTGCCGGCGGGCACAACAGAACCGGCCGACCGGTCTCCATCAGCGCCGCCTCCAGCGTGTTGAAGCCGAGATTGGAATCGGGATCGGGCCTGGCGACGGCAACGACGCTGGCCAGTCGGCCCCGCAGCCCGACAATGGCGGCCTGCTTGCCGGTTTCTTCGGACCAGGAGATTGTCACCTTGTCGTGCGGCGGCGGACGCGAGTCGTTGAGGGACAAACCGCGCGACGACACATACTCGTTGAACCGCTCCTTGACCTTCTCTTCTTCGGTATCCGCGATGCCGCTGGCCGAGGCGGTGATCTGATCGCGCCAGGCCTTGGGCACGGCGACGCCGAAGGGGATCATGTCCTCCGGCCGCGGGCGACAGTGGACCACGGTGATGTGCGCACCGAACGGTTCGGCCAGGGCGCGGGCGTGGTCCAGGACCTGCTCGCCCTTGCCGTCGCCGCGGATCGGAACCAGGATCGTTCTGATCGTCATGCCATTCTCCCTAGAACAACCCTTCGATGAGGCCCTGGTCGTTCAGGTGGATCGCCTCCGAGGAGGGCACCCGCGGCAGACCCGGCATCGTCATGATCTCGCCGGTGATGACGACGATGAACCCGGCCCCCGCGGACAGTCGCACCTCGCGGATCGCGACCGTATGGCCGGTCGGCGCGCCGCGCAGATTGGGGTCGGTCGAGAAGGAATACTGGGTCTTCGCCATGCAGACCGGCAGATTCCCGTATCCCGCGTCCTCCCAGTCCTTGAGCTGGGCGCGGATCTTCTTGTCCGCGGCAACGTCGTCGGCCCGGTAGATCCGCGTCGCGATCGTGCGGATCTTCTCGAACAGCGGCATATCGTCGGGATAGAGCGGCGAGAACTGCGAAGTGCCGGATTCGACGATCTCGACGACCCGTTCCGCCAGGTCCTGGATGCCCGCCGAGCCATCGGCCCAGTGGCGGCACAGCACAGCCTGCGCGCCCTGGTCGGCGACATAGGCCTTGACCGCATCGACCTCGTCGTCGGTGTCGGTGACGAAATGGTTGATCGCCACGATCGAAGGCACGCCGAACTGTTTGACGTTCTCGATGTGCCGGCCCAGGTTGGCGCACCCCTTCTGCAGCGCCGCGACGTTCTCCTTGCCGAGTTCGTCCTTGGCGACGCCGCCGTTCATCTTCAGCGCACGAACCGTGGCGACGATCACGACCGCCTGGGGATCGAGACCGGCCTTGCGACACTTGATGTCGAAGAACTTCTCGGCGCCCAGATCCGCGCCGAAGCCGGCCTCGGTGACGACGTAGTCGGCCAGCTTCAGCGCCGTCTTGGTGGCGATCACCGAGTTGCAGCCGTGCGCGATGTTGGCGAACGGACCGCCGTGGATGAAGGCGGGGTTGTTCTCCAGCGTCTGCACCAGGTTGGGCTGCATCGCCTGCTGCAACAGCACTGCCATGGCGCCGTCCGCCTTGACGTCGCGGCAATAGACGGGCGAACGGTCGCGCCGGTAGCCGATGATGATGTCGCCCAGGCGTTTGCGCAGATCCTCAAGATCATCCGCCAGGCACAGGATGGCCATGACCTCCGAGGCGACGGTGATGTCGAAGCCGGCCTCGCGCGGGAAGCCGTTGGCGACGCCGCCCAGCGAGGTGACGATCTGGCGCAGCGCGCGATCGTTCATATCGACGACCCGGCGCCAGGTAACGCGCCGCTGGTCGATCTCCAGCGCGTTGCCCCAATAGATGTGGTTGTCGATCATCGCCGACAGCAGGTTGTGCGCCGAGGTGATCGCGTGGAAGTCGCCCGTGAAGTGCAGGTTGATGTCTTCCATGGGAACGACCTGGGCGTACCCGCCGCCGGCGGCGCCGCCCTTCATGCCGAAACAGGGCCCAAGCGACGGTTCGCGGATGCAGATCGTCGCCCTCTTGCCGATCCGGTTAAGCCCGTCGCCCAGCCCGACCGTGGTCGTGGTCTTGCCTTCCCCCGCAGGCGTCGGATTGATCGCGGTCACCAGGATCAGCTTGCCGTCGGGACGGTTCTCGAGGCTCTTGATGAACTCGGTCGAGATCTTGGCCTTGTCGTGTCCGAACGGCAGAAGTTGATCGTTGGGTATGTCCAGCTTCGCGGCGATGTCGCCGATCGGCTTCGGCGAAGATTCCCGGGCGATTTCGATATCGGTCTTGGCCATTGTTTCCTACCTGTTCTAAAGGCTGTGCGATCGGACCCGGGTCTCAGGCGCCGAGTTTTCGTCCGGCGGCGATGCCGCCGGCCGCGACCCATTCGGCCGCGGGGATCTTGCCTTCGCCGGCGGGACGAACGCGCTGTATATGGATGCGCCCGCCGGCAGCCTGGACCACCAGGCCGTTTTCGTCGGCGCTGACCACGGTGCCGGGCTCGCCGTCACCGTCCGTCTTGCGGCAGTCGAAGATTCTCAATTCCTCGCCATCCACCGTCGTCCAGGCGCCGGGCTGCGGATTGGTGCCGCGGATCAGGTTGTAGACGTCGGCCGCCGGCTTGGACCAATCGATCTCGGCGTCCTTCTTGCGGCACCAGCTCTCGTAGGTGGCCTTGGATTCGTCCTGCTGGGTGCGCGGCGGGTTGCCGGTCCGGAACGCCTCGATCACCTCAAGCGTGGAATCCACGCCAAGCGGAAAGATCTTGTTGAAATAGACGTCGCCCAGGGTCTCGTCCGGACCGATATCGACCTCTTTCTGAAGCAGGATATCGCCTTCGTCCAGGCCGTCCGTCGGATAGAACCAGGACAGGCCGGTCCTGGTGGCGCCGCCGATGATCGGCCAGTTGATCGAGCTTGGACCGCGGTGCAGCGGCAGCAGCGACGGATGGAAGCAGATCGATCCCATCCGCGGGATGTCGCGCGCGGCCTCGGGCACGAAGATGATTACGTAGGCCATCACCATTAGGTCGGCGTCCAGCCTGCGCAGCTGCTCCAGGACGTCCTCGTCCTTGAAGTTGTCGGGCTGGAACAGCGGCAGGTCGTGCTCCAGCGCGGCGACCTTCAGCGGGTCCTCCGGCCGTCCCTCCTTGTCCGGTGCGGTATAGACGGCAACGACCTCGTCCTTGCCCTCCGCGAGTATCTTCTCAAGCGCCGCCTTCCCGAAGGCCTGCTGGCCCATGACGATGATGCGCATTCCCTTGCCTCCCCCGCCGGGTCCGTTCGCCCCGCGCTGTTCGTTCCGTGTCCGCGCGCGCCCCGCCGCCGGCGGGCCGTGCGCATCGATCGTTATTCCGCCGCGACCGGCGCTTTCAGATCGCCGACGGCGCCGGACCCCTTGACCCGCTCCAGATCATCACCGCTGTAGCCCAGGACCTCGGTCAGGATTTCCTCGGTGTGCTCGCCCAACAGCGGCGACCGCTTCACGTCGGCCGGCGAATCCGAAAGCTTGATCGGCAGGCCGACGGTCAAGTACTTGCCCCGTTCCGGGTGATCCACCTCGACGATGGTTCCGGTCTCGCGCAGGCTCGGCTCCTCGGCCAGTTCCTTCATGGACAGGACCGGACCGCACGGGATGTTCAGCGGATTGCAGATATCCATCACCTCGCGCTTGTCCTTGGTCTTGGTCCATTCCTCGATGGTGTCGAAGATGTGGGTCAGCTTGTTGAGGCGCGCGGGCGGCGTGGCGTACTCGGGATCTTCCTTCCACTCCGGCTTGCCGATCACATCGCAGATCTCGCCCCAAACCGCGGCCTGGGTGATGAAATAGATGTAGGCGTTGGGGTCCGTCTCCCAGCCCTTGCACTTCAGGATCCAGCCGGGCTGTCCGCCGCCGGAATCGTTGCCGGCCCTGGGCGTCGCCTCGCCGAAGGGAATGTCCTGGCCGTACTGGCTGTATTCCTTCAGCGGCCCGTGCTCGAGACGCTGCTGGTCGCGCAGCTTCACGCGGCACAGGTTCAGAACGCCGTCCTGCATTGCGGCCAGAACCTTCTGTCCGCGGCCGGTCTTCTCGCGCTGGAACAGCGCCGAGACGATGCCCAGGGCCAAGTGCAGGCCGGTTCCGGAATCGCCGATCTGCGCGCCGGTGACCACGGGCGGACCGTCCAGGAAACCCGTCGTCGACGCCGCGCCGCCGGTGCATTGCGCGACGTTCTCGTAGACTTTGCAATCCTCGTATGGGCCGGGACCGAAACCCTTGACCGAGGCCAGGATCATGCGTGGGTTCAGCTCGTGAATCCGCTGCCAGGAAAAGCCCATGCGGTCCAGCGCGCCCGGCGCGAAGTTCTCGACCAGTACGTCGCATTCGCGAACCAGGCGCTCCAGCACTTCCTTACCGGTCTCGTTCTTGGTGTTCAGTGTGATCGAGCGCTTGTTGTGGTTCAGCATCGTGAAATAAAGCGAATCGACGCCCTCGATATCGACGAGCTGCTTGCGCGTCGCATCGCCCACGCCGGGTCGTTCGACCTTGATGACGTCGGCGCCCAGCCATGCCAGAAGCTGCGTACAGGTCGGGCCGGACTGCACGTGTGTGAAGTCGAGAATTCTGACGTCTTGCAATGCCTTCATCGTTCTACTCCGCCCCTGCCGGTTACTTGTACATGGTCTGCGCCTTGGTCCCGGGCGCGTACTCGTCGGGATCGACCCAGACATTGACCACGGCGCATTTGCCCGTCTTGGCGATCGCCTCGCGGGCGCGCTGCAGCGCCGGGCCGATTTCCTGTGCTTCCCGGACCTCTTCGCCATAGCCGCCGATCATTTCGCCGAACTTGCTGAACGGGATGTCGCCCAGCTTGTTGCCCACGTTGCCGCGCTGTTCGCCGTATTTGGCAATCTGGCCATAGCGGATCTGGTTCATGTGCGAGTTGTTGCCGACCACGGCCAGGAACGGCGCACCGAAGCGCTGCGACGTTTCCATGTCGAAGGCGGTCATGCCGAACGAGCCGTCGCCGTAGAGGCACATCACCTCCTTGCCGGGATGGGCGAGCTTGGCCGCCATGGCGAAACCCGTCCCAACGCCCAGCGAGCCCAGCGCACCGGGATCCATCCACTGGCCCGGCCCGCGCGGCCGTACCGCCTGGGCCGAGATGGTCACGATGTCGCCGCCATCGCCGATATAGATGGTGTCGTCGCCGAGGAACTCGTTGATCTCCCAGGCCAGGCGATAGGGATGGATCGGACTGCGATCCGACTTGAACAGCGGCATCAGTTTCTCGAGCGCGACCGCCTCGGCCTCGCGCAGTTTCTCCATCCACTGCCGGCGTTCCTGCCGCGCGCCCTGGTCGATGCGACCGCTGGCGGCCTGCTCGACTGCGGCGAGAACGGCGCCCGGGTCGCCGGCGATGCCAAGCGCGACGTCCCGGTTCTTGCCCACGGTGCGATAGTCCAGGTCGATCTGGACCAGTGTCGCCTGTTTCGAGATGCGCTTGCCGTATCCCATTCGGAAATCGAAGGGCGTGCCCACGATCAGGATCACGTCGGCCTCGTTGAAGGCCAGGCGGCGGGTGCGGTCGAAGTGATGCGGATCGCCCGGCGGCAGCATGCCGCGGCTGGCGCCGTTCAGATAGGCGGGGATGTCCAGGGCGCGGACAAGGCTGATCGCCTCTTCGTGACCCTGGGCGGCCCAGACCTGCTGACCGAACAGCACCGCCGGCCGCTTGGAGTTGACCAGGATATCGGCCAGCCGCTCGATATCGGCCGGATCGCCGATCGTCCGGGTCGAAGCGCGATAGCAGCCGGGCTCGGGGATCACCGCGTCCTCAAGCTTGATCTCGGCGTCGAGAATGTCGCGCGGAATTTCCAGATAGGACGGGCCATAGGCGCCGGTAAAGCACTCGCGCGCGGCCATCGAGACCATGTCGGCGACACGCTCGGTCGAGAAGACGCCCGAGGCGAACTTGGTGATCGGCGCCATCATGTCCACATGCGGCAGGTCCTGCAGCGAGCCCTGCTTGTGCTGCGTCAGCGAGCTTTGGCCGCCGATATGCAGGATCGGGCTTTCCGACCGGAAGGCGGTGGCGATGCCCGTCACCGCGTTGGTGCAGCCGGGGCCGGCCGTGGTCACCACGCAGCCGAGCTTGCCGGTCTGGCGCGCATAGCCGTCCGCGGCGTGGGCCGCGACCTGTTCGTGGCGCACGTCGACGATGCGGATGCCCTCGTCGATGCAGCCGTCATAGATGTCGATGATGTGCCCGCCGCACAGCGTAAAGACCGTGTCGACGCCTTCGTTCCTCAGCGCCTTCGCGACCAGATGGCCGCCCGACACAACGCTGGTGTCCGTGCTTTTCCTTTGCAGCGTGTCTGTCGCGGTGGACGACATGGTTTTGTTCTCCCTTGTCTTTTTGTCTTGCCCGCTCAAGCGGTCTGCTTTTCCGCCGAACCCGCATCCTCGGTCGGAGAAAAGCTCGAGAACTCGTTCCAGTTCTTCCGCACGTGGGCGTGCAGGCGCATGGTGTGCTCGCGCACCAGAGTGGCCGCCAGGTCGGCATCGCGCGCTTCGATCGCCTCGATGATGTGCATATGGTCGACGACCGACCGGGTGATCCGGTCGCCTTCGGACATTGCCCGATTGCGGACCGCGCGCATGTGCAGGAACAGGGTGTCTGCGATCGACCCCAGCATCGAACATTTGGACAGTTCCAGGATGCGCTGGTGGAACCGCACATTGGCGTCGGAATACTCGTCCAGATGCGCCTCGACGGTGTCCTCGCCGAACTGCAGGGTCATGCGCCGCAGGGATCCGATCTCCTCGTCGCTGGCCTCGGTCGCCGCCAGCCGGGCCGCCATGCTTTCCAAGGCCGCCCAGACGGTGATGATTTCCAGGATTTCGTCGCGCGACTTGCGTTTGATGAAGACGCCCTTGCGCGGCCTGATCTCGACGAAACCTTCCTGCTCCAGGCGGGCCAGCGCCTCGCGGATCGGCGTGCGCGAGATGCCGAGCTGCTCGGACAGCTTCCGCTCCTCCAGGCGCAGGTCGACGTCCTCGGCATAGATGTTCATGCTGGTGATGGCGTCTTTCAGCACATCGTAGATGTGGTCCTTCAGGCTGAAGCTCATGCCGATGGCCTTCAGCTTCAAACCTTTCGCCATCACCGCCTCCATCGTTTCATTGTTTTGTATCTGGTATACCATAGACCAATCAAGAAACGGTCGCAAGACTTGACCGAACGGTCGCAAAACAAAATTGCGGATCGGTCGCGCAGCACCGGCTCTAGTGGCTTATGATCACGTCATATTTGCGTGTCGGGCCGAGGCAGGGCACCATGGGAGCCGGATAAGGTCTTGTTGCGTCCCGTCAATTGGTATATGGTATACCACAGCACTGAAGAGAGACAAGGGCACGGTTGTCCATCAAGCGAGGGGCTGGCGGCTTGCTCGGCGACGGCGCCAGGCGGTCCCCATCGAATGGGAGGTCGAGGGCATGAACCTCTACGAATACCAGGCCAAGGAAATCCTGGCGCAATACGGGGTTCCCATTCCAGAAGGCGGTGTTGCGGGCTCCGCCGAAGAGGCCGAGGCCCGGGCACGGGGCCTGGGCGCTGAGAAATACGCGGTCAAGGCGCAGATCCACGCCGGCGGCCGCGGCCTGGTCGGCGGCGTGCGCCTGGCGGCGACGCCGAAGGACGTGCGCACGATCGCTGCGGAACTGATCGGCTCGAAGCTGGTGACGCCGCAGACCCGAAAGGGCGGCGAGCCGGTTGACCAGGTCTATGTGGAAGGCGCGGTCGATTCCGCGCACGACTATTTCGTCGCCGTCCTCGTCGATCAGACCACCTCCGAGCTTGCTGTGCTGGCTTCCAAGGCCGGCGGCGTTGATTTCGAGGAACAGGTCAAACAAAACCCCGACATCGTCCATTCCATGCCGGTCCCGGTCGAAGGCGGCCCGACGGAAGAGGCGGCGCGGGCCTTCATGCAGGAACTGGGCGTCGCCGCCGACCTGCAGCCGCGGTTTAGGGAGATCCTGGCCGCGCTGGCGCGGATGTTCGTGAAGATCGACGCGACCCTGGTCGAGGTCAATCCGCTGACCGTGACGCCCGACGGCGACATCTTCGCGGTCGACGCCAAGGTCTCGCTGGACAACAACGCGCGCTTTCGCCACCCGGAACTGGAACGGCTTGCGGCCGAGATCGTGGGCGACGCGGTCGAGTTGCAGGCGCAACGCCACGAGATCAACCTGGTCCGCCTGGACGGCAATATCGGCATGGTGGTGAACGGCGCAGGCCTGGCGCTTTCCACCCAGGACATGCTGATCGACGCCGGTGGCAAGCCGGCCAACTTCATGGACATCAGGACCACGGCGACCAGCCTGCAGGTTTCGCGCGGCATCGGTCTTCTGCTGGCGGACCCAACCATCAAGGTGCTGTTGGTCAATATCCACGGCGGCGGCATGACCACCTGCGACACCATCGCCGAGGCGCTGGCTTTCGCCATGAAACATGCCGACCGTGAAGTGCCGGTGGTGTTCCGCGCCGCCGGGCAGAACGCGGAATATGCCAAGACCATGCTTTCGAGCCGGCGCGTCCCGCACGTGTTGGCCGACACAATATCCGAGGCGATCGAACGCGCCGTCGCGATCGCGGCTTAGGAGGAACGGCCATGGCAATTCTCGTCGGAACCGACACGCGGCTGATCGTCCAGGGCATGACCGGACGGGCCGGCACCTTCTACAGCGACCAGGCGATCAACTACGGCACCAACGTGGTCGGCGGCGTTCGGCCCGGGAAGGGCGGCGGCAGGCATCTGCGCCTGCCCCTGTTCAATACCGTTTCCGAGGCGATCAGGGAAACCGACGCCAACGCGTCCATGATCATGGTGCCTGCCCACAACGCGACCGACGCCCTGATGGAGGCGATCGAGGCGGAACTGCCGCTGATCGTCTGCGTGACCGAACGCATCCCGGTCCTGGACATGGTGCGCGTCAAGTCCGCGCTGGCCGGCACGAACACGCGCCTGGTCGGCGCCAACTCCCAGGGCGTGCTGGCGCCTGGGGCGTGCAAGATCGGCGTCATGTCCACCGCCGACGCCAAGCCCGGCTCGATCGGCATCGTTTCGCGCTCGGCTTCGCTGACATCGGAGGTGGTCGCCCAGACCTCGAACGCCGGCTTCGGCCAGTCCACCACCATCGGCATCGGCGGCGATCCGGTGCACGGCACCGGCTTCGTCGATTGCCTGAAGCTGTTCATGGAGGACGACGAAACCGAGGCGGTGGTCCTGATCGGCGAGATCGGCGGCGGGGAAGAAGAGCAGGTCGCGGCCTACCTGGCGGATGCCGGCGCCAAAAAGCCGGTCGTCGCCCTGGTGGTCGGACGCCATGCCATGACCGAACGGCGCATGGGCCATGCCGGCACGCTGTCGGTGTTCGGCACCGGCACGGCCGAAGGCAAGATCGCGGCGCTCAAGTCGGCCGGCGCACTGATCGCCGACAACGTCGAAGCGGTCTCGCCGGTTCTCAAGCAGGCACTGGGGCGATAACCCAACCCGACTAGACGAACAGGAAATCCCCGTCCTGCAACTGGGAGACCAGGACGCCGGTCAGCGTGACGCTGGTTTCCGCATCGAGTTGCAGGGTGGTATCGCCGCCCGTCTCCGTCGCCACATCGGCCAGGAATGCGTCGGTATCGGCATAGGCCTCCTGGAACTGGAAATCCCGAAGGTCAAGCCGGTCGTCGGTTCCTGTGCCCGCCTGGAAACCGTCGATCGTGTCGTTCCCGCTGCCAAATGTGAAGACGAACAGATCGTCGCCCGGGCCGCCGTCCAACAGGTCGTCGCCCGGCCCGCCGGCGATCTCGTCCGCGGCGGTTCCGCCGATGAGAATGTCATTGCCGGCATCGCCGAACAGGAACGAGGGCGCGTCTTGCAAAACGATGACATCGTCCAGGCCGAAGCCGGCGGTCGCGTCGCTCGCCCCGTCAAGAACCAGGCGATCGATGCTTGCCAGCGCCGGCAGCTCCGCAATGAGCACGGCATTGGCAACGTTCGCAGGATTGCCATCGTTCACCAGATCGAAGCTGGCATCGAAGACGACCGTGTTTCCCCGATATGCGGTCGCGGTGAAGGTCGACTGGTTCGTGCCCGCGGTCAACGGTTCCAGATAAGCGACCCAAACCGCGCTATCGAGCGTAAAGGTGCCGCCACCAACGGCGGTGATGGTCATTGGCCCGCTGTCCGCGCCGGGCGTTACGAACCAATCACCGGAAAAACCGACCCCATCCAAGGCAGAATAGACGTCCACATCCTCCACGACGTCGAAGATCGTCTCGATGCTGGCTTGGCCATTGCTGTCCGCCCAGTCGAGGCCGAGGAATCCGCTGAGGATTTCGCCGTTCTCGTCGGTGATGTTGGGGTCCCGGAATTCGGTTTCGAGGAAGGCCACGTCGCCGACCGCCAGCGTGATCTCGCCCGTCGAGGACACCGCGCCATCCGACACCTCGTAAACCACAGAGGTCTGGGTGTTCGCGCCCTGCGGACCGGGCGTGAACCCGAGCCCGCTTAGCTGGCCGAGGGTCAAGACGTCTCCGCCCGTCACTTCCGTACCGTCGGCCAGCCGCACCCGTCCGAAATCGTCCAACGGATCGAACGCGAAATCGTTCGGCACGGCGAGGATGGTCGCCGTCATGGGATCGCCCTCCGGATCCACCGGCGGCGCGATCGACAGCGGGAACTGGTTCAGATCTGCCGGAACGTGGAACGGCACCGCGACGACCTTTGGAACTTCCAGCGTCGGCGGATCGTTGACCGGGTTGACGACGACGGTGAAGCTTTGCACCGCCACGGCCGTGTTGTTCGAAAGGTCCGGCTCGCCGTCGGTCGGCGTTTCGGTCGACGTCGCCGTGACCGTCAGGACGAAGTCGTCGTTGCTGTTCAGCGGCGGCTGGACCGACAGGACCTCGAAGCCCGGTTCCAGAAGATAGGACCCGTCGCTCTCCCGGTCCGGCTCGGACCCGCCGATCAGCAGCCGCCCGTCCGCGGGAACGCCCTCGACCCTGATGACGGTCCGCTCCGAACCGTCGAAGTCGTCATTGAGATCCACGGTGAGATTGAGCGGAATTGCCGTGTCTTCGTCGCCAACCGAGGTCGTCGCTGAGATCAGCGGCGTATCCGCCACCGCATCGACCGTGACCGCGATCGAACCCAGGTCGCGCAACGGCTCGCCGGATGCGGTGTCGGTCGCATAGGCCGTGACGCTGAAAGTGAAGTCACGGTCACTCTCACTGGGCGGCGTGATCGTCAGGCCCACGAGGTCCGCCGCCGACAGTTCCCAGATCGTGCCTTCGCCGGTTCCGCTGGGTCCGGCATACACGCCGTTGTTCAGCGTGGCGTTATCGGGCACGCCCTCCAGCCTTATGGCCAGCGGACCCGTCGCCGTCGGATCGGGAAGGACCGCCTGGATCGTCAGCGGGATCGCCGTGTCCTCTTCACCGACGGCATCCGCGACCGACAGAACGGGCGCCCGGGCGACCAGGTCGACCGACAACGGCGCTACGGTCGTTGCGGTGTCACCGTTCGTTCCTTCTGTCGCCGTCGCCGCGACAGTTAGACCAACGGTCTGATCGGTCAGGATCGCCGGCGACAGCAATGAAAGGTCGGCAAGCTCGGCCGGATCCAGCGTCCAGACGTCCCCGGTGCCGTTCGGCGTTCCGGCAGACAGCGTCATCCCGGCAGGCACGCCGCTGATCTCGACCGACAGCAGTTCCGACCCGTCCGTATCGACCAGTGCCGCGGCGACATTCAGGGGCACGGCAATACTGGCCAGACCCTGGCTGTCGGCAACGGACAGGTCCGGCGCATCGGCGACCGGCGTCACGACGACCATCACGCTTTCCTGCCGCGTGGCGCCGCCGCCGAGATCCAGCGTATAGGTGACCGCACCCGTTCCGCCGAAGTTCGCGGCCGGATCGAAGCGGATGTCCGGACCGACAAGCGACGCTGACCCGCTGAGAGCGCCGTCCACCGAAAGAATGCCGATGCCGTCGGGCCCCAGCAAATCGGCGGCAAGCAGAAGTGCCGGCGTGTCCTCGACGGTGCTTCCGATATAGCGGGTGATTACCTCGACATCGGCAAACCGGATCGCTTCGACCGTGCTTACCGTGTCGGTCCCGTCGCCGCCGTCGCGCCGATCTTCCACCGTGACGCCGTCGGGTCCCGTCGACACCAGATAGTCGGCCAGATCGCCCGACAGGATCGTGGTATCGTCGCCGTCGCCGCCGTCGATGGTGTCGTCGCCTCTGCCGCCAACGAGAATGTCGTCGCCGGTTGCGCCCTGCAGCGTCAGGCCCGGCGCCAGCGCGATGTCGAAGTCGTCGAACACCGCCGCAAAATCCGACAGCGCGCCGTATTCGGGCGGAGGCGCCGGAACCGTCACCTCGATCCTCAGCGCATCGATCCCGGTGAAACCGAGATCCACCCGCTGCGTCGCCCCGGTCAGCTCGACCGGGCCGCTGAGCTGCGTCGCAAGCCCGTTCTCAAGACCGAAGAACTCGACGATCACCGAGCCGTCTAAGCCCAGAAACTGCTGAAAAGCCTCCGCGGGGTTCGCCGCATTCACGCCGGACACGTCGAACGCGCCGCCAACCGCAGACGTCAGCACGATCGGCGCCGAAAGGTCGCCAACCGCAAACACCGTCCCCGACGAAAGCCCGTTCTCCAGAACCTGCGGCAGCAACTGTTCTATAAGACCGATGTTCGGATCGTTCGGGTCAAGAGTGTCCACCACATAGTCCGTCGCGCCCTGCGCCGTGTAGGCCGTCACCGCGCCGCCCCAGACAAGACCGCCATACCCGTCCGGCAGCACGCCGCGCCCCGTCGCATCCAGCGGCGCGTCCTCGAAGTCGATCACCTCGGCAAGCGTGTCCGGCGTCACGTCCAGACGCACCGTCCCCTCGGCCGACGCACCGCCCGCATCCGTCACCCGGTAGACCAGCGACGACGTCCCGACGCCCGACGTCGGCGTGAAACCGAGACCCGAAAGATCCGCAAGCGAAACCGGACCCGGGCCCGTCACCAGCGTCCCGTCCGCCAACCGCACGTCGCCGTTGTCCGGCAACGACACGATCGCGGCAACAACAGCATCCCCGTCGCCGTCCTCCGGCGCCGCAATCTCAAGCGATACATCCCCGTAATTCAGCGGTACCGAAACGATCTTGTCGGTCTCAACCTCAGGCGCCGCGTTGGTCGCCCGGAACACCACGTCAAGATCCTCGGCCGTCACCGCCCGGTCGCCGTTCAGGTCCTCGGTCGCCACCGCCGAAACCGTAATCGTGAACGCCTGCGCAACCGACGCCGACGTCGTGATCTGAAGCCCCGGCAGTTGCGCAGGAACCAGCGTCCACGTCCCGTCCGCAGGGTCGAACGTCCCGGCCGAAAGACCCACACCGGATGGCAGACCCGAAACCTCAACCGTCAGCGCCTCGGAACCATCCAGGTCGCCCAGCGCCGCGGCGATGTCCAGCGGCGCCGTCGTCCCGATCAGACCCACGCCGCCGAAAACCGAAAGGGTGGGCGCGTCCGCAACCGCCGCAACATCCACCGACACCGTCGTCGTGCTGCGCCCGCCCCGCCCGTCGTCGGCCCGGTATTCGAAGCTCCCCAGACCCGCAAGGTCCGGCGTCGGCACGAACAGAACGTCCCCCGACGCCGTCAGCTCGACCGTGCCGCCGACCGCATTGCCGACCTGGCTGATGAACAGCGCCGGCCCGTCAACGTCCGTGTCGTTGCCAAGCAGCGCCGCCGCCGGGATCAACAGCGGCGTGTCCTCCGCCGTCGCCGCCGCGTCCGGCTGCGCCACCGGCGCCGCGTTCGTCAGGTCGATCAGGTAGTCCGAAAACTCGATCAGCTCCATGTCGGTCAAGACGTCAGTCCCGCTGTCCTCGGGACGCAGGCCGGTGACCGTCACCGCGCCGGTCGGGCCGACCGCAACCGTGTAGTCAAGCTCGCTGCCGTCGTAGATCGTCTTGTCGAACCCGGCGCCGCCGTCGATGGTGTCGTCGCCGCTGCCGCCAACGAGAATGTCGTCGCCGGTTGCGCCCTGCAGCGTCAGGCCCGGCGCCAGCGCGATGTCGAAGTCGTCGAACACCGCCGCAAAGTCCGACAGCGCGCCGTATTCGGGCGGAGGCGCCGGAACCGTCACCTCGATCCGAAGCGCATCGATCCCGGTGAAACCGAGATCCACCCGCTGCGTCGCCCCGGTCAGCTCGATCGGGCCGCTGAGCTGCGTCGCAAGCCCGTTCTCAAGACCGAAGAACTCGACGATCACCGAGCCGTCTATGCCCAGAAACTGCTGAAAAGCCTCCGCCGGGTTCGCCGCGTTCACGCCGGACACGTCGAACGCGCCGCCAACCGCAGACGTCAGCACGATCGGCGCCGAAAGGTCGCCAACCGCAAACACCGTCCCCGACGAAAGCCCGTTCTCCAGAACCTGCGGCAGCAACTGTTCTATAAGACCGATGTTCGGATCGTTCGGGTCAAGAGTGTCGACCACATAGTCCGTCGCGCCCTGCGCCGTGTAGGCCGTCACCGCGCCGCCCCAGACAAGACCGCCATAGCCGTCCGGCAGCACGCCGCGCCCCGTCGCATCCAGCGGCGCGTCCTCGAAGTCGATCACCTCGGCAAGCGTGTCCGGCGTCACGTCCAGACGCACCGTCCCCTCGGCCGACGCACCGCCCGCATCCGTCACCCGGTAGACCAGCGACGACGTCCCGACACCCGACGTCGGCGTGAAACCGAGACCCGAAAGATCCGCAAGCGAAACCGGACCCGGGCCCGTCACCAGCGTCCCGTCCGCCAACCGCACGTCGCCGTTGTCCGGCAACGACACGATCGCGGCCACCACCGCATCCCCGTCGCCGTCCTCCGGCGCCGCAATCTCAAGCGAAACGTCCCCGTAATTCAGCGGTACCGAGACGATCTTGTCGGTCTCCAATGCAGGCGCCGCGTTGGTCGCCCGGAACACCACGTCAAGATCCTCGGCCGTCACCGCCCGGTCGCCGTTCAGGTCCTCGGTCGCCACCGCCGAAACCGTAATCGTGAACGCCTGCGCAACCGACGCCGACGTCGTGATCTGAAGCCCCGGCAGTTGCGCAGGAACCAGCGTCCACGTCCCGTCCGCAGGGTCGAACGTCCCGGCCGAAAGACCCACACCGGATGGCAGACCCGAAACCTCAACCGTCAGCGCCTCGGAACCGTCGAGATCGCCCAGCGCCGCGGCGATGTCCAGCGGCGCCGTCGTCCCGATCAGACCCACGCCGCCGAAAACCGAAAGGGCGGGCGCGTCCGCAACCGCCGCAACATCCACCGACACCGTCGTCGTGCTGCGCCCGCCCCGCCCGTCGTCGGCCCGGTATTCGAAGCTCCCCAGACCCGCAAGGTCCGGCGTCGGCACGAACAGAACGTCCCCCGACGCCGTCAGCTCGACCGTGCCGCCGACCGCATTGCCGACCTGGCTGATGAACAGCGCCGGCCCGTCAACGTCCGTGTCGTTGCCAAGCAGCGCCGCCGCCGGGATCAACAGCGGCGTGTCCTCCGCCGTCGCCGCCGCGTCCGGCTGCGCCACCGGCGCCGCGTTCGTCAGGTCGATCAGGTAGTCCGAAAACTCGATCAGCTCAATGTCGGTCAGGACGTCAGTCCCGCTGTCCTCGGGACGCAGGCCGGTGACCGTCACCACGCCGCCGGCGCCGACCGCAACCGTGTAGTCAAGCTCGCTGCCGTCGTAGATCGTCTTGTCGAACCCGGCGCCGCCGTCGATGGTGTCGTCGCCGCTGCCGCCCACGAGGATGTCGTCGCCGGCCGCGCCCTGCAGCGTCAGGCCCGGCGCCAGCGCGATGTCGAAGTCGTCGAACACCGCCGCAAAGTCCGACAGCGCGCCGTATTCGGGCGGAGGCGCCGGAACCGTCACCTCGATCCTCAGCGCATCGATCCCGGTGAAACCGAGATCCACCCGCTGCGTCGCCCCGGTCAGCTCGACCGGGCCGCTGAGCTGCGTCGCAAGCCCGTTCTCAAGACCGAAGAACTCGACGATCACCGAGCCGTCTATGCCCAGAAACTGCTGAAAAGCCTCCGCGGGGTTCGCCGCATTCACGCCGGACACGTCGAACGCGCCACCAACCGCAGACGTCAGCACGATCGGCGCCGAAAGGTCGCCAACCGCAAACACCGTCCCCGACGAAAGCCCGTTCTCCAGAACCTGCGGCAGCAACTGTTCTATAAGACCGATGTTCGGATCGTTCGGGTCAAGAGTGTCCACCACATAGTCCGTCGCGCCCTGCGCCGTGTAGGCCGTCACCGCGCCGCCCCAGACAAGACCGCCATACCCGTCCGGCAGCACGCCGCGCCCCGTCGCATCCAGCGGCGCGTCCTCGAAGTCGATCACCTCGGCAAGCGTGTCCGGCGTCACGTCCAGACGCACCGTCCCCTCGGCCGACGCACCGCCCGCATCCGTCACCCGGTAGACCAGCGACGACGTCCCGACACCCGACGTCGGCGTGAAACCGAGACCCGAAAGATCCGCAAGCGAAACCGGACCCGGGCCCGTCACCAGCGTCCCGTCCGCCAACCGCACGTCGCCGTTGTCCGGCAACGACACGATCGCGGCCACCACCGCATCCCCGTCGCCGTCCTCCGGCGCCGCAATCTCAAGCGATACATCCCCGTAATTCAGCGGTACCGAGACGATCTTGTCGTCTTCGATGACAACCGGGTCATTGCTGCCGACAAGTTCGATCTCGACGATGCGGCTGTCGCTGCCGCCCTTTCCGTCCTCGACGGCAAGCCTGTAGGTCTGAATCAGCGTCTCGCCCGCCGCCAAATCGTCCAGTTCCGCGTCGTTGACGGTGAAAGTCCAGTCGACCAGGCCCTGGGCGCCCCCCGTCGCCGGAGCGCTCACCACGGCCTCCAGATTGCCGCGGTACCCGGCCGCCAGGGCCTTCACATCCGTCACGTGGCCGTCGGACAGATCGACGTCGGTAAAGACGAGCGAGCCGGTCGCAGTCCGGTCGTCGATGTTTTCGCCCGGCGCGCCGTCGGCAATCTCGCTGACCGCGCCCGTCGTGTCCGCAATGCCAATGACCGGCGCATCGTTTGCGCCGTTGACGGTGACCGTCACGGTGGCCGTGTTGGAGAGGGCGCCACGGGAATCGGTCGCGTTGTAGGAAAAGCTGACCGTCCGGTTTTCGCCAAGCGCCAGATCATGGAAGTCGTCGCCCGGGTCGAAAGCGAAAGTTCCGCCGGAATAGAGGATCACGCTGCCTTCGGCCGGCGGCGCGGTCACGGCGTAGATCAGGCTGGCGGCGGTATCGTCGGAATCCACGTCGTCGCCGGCAAAGGCGACAGGGGCGGTGACGGTATCCTCGTTCGCTTCGATGGCCTGGTCGGCCGCCGTCGGGGCGTCGTTAAGGCCCGTCACCTCGATGGTGATGATGCCGAAATCTGCCTCGCCTTGGCGGTCGACGGCCTGATACGAAAACCCAATGCCGCCCAACTCGTCCTGGGCCAGCGCCCGGAAATCGGATCCCGGATCGAAGGTGAAGGTGCCGTCGTTGTTGTTGGTCACCGTCCCATTGGCCGGCGCCGCGGGCACGACATATGTCAACGTCGCCTGGTTGTCGTCGGCATCGATGTCATCGCCCGGGAAGGCGGCGGTCAGCGGCGTCGCCGCATCGGTGCCGAAGACGCCGTTGGACGCGACCGGCGCGTCGTTGACGCCGGTAATGACCACGGTGACGGTCGATGTCGAACGAAAGCCGCCGTCATCCTCGATGGTGTAGGTGATGATGTCGTTCGACGTTTGACCCAGACCGAGGGTCTCGAACGCCGCCGTGGTGTCGGGGAAGTAGGAGATCCCGGCGCCCGGCAGGCCGTCGAACGCGACGGCCGCGCCCGACGCCGCCTCGGCCGAAACCACGCGCAGGGTCGACGGGCCCTCGCCGGCATCCTGATCCGTGTCGTTCGCCAGAACGTCGATCGGGACGGGCGCGCCGTTCTCCTGGGCGCCCGCCGTATCGGGATTGGCGACCGGCGCGTCGTTCCGGTCGGTAACGGCGATCGAGAAGCTGCGCGTCACCGAAGCGCCGCCGGCGTCGGTGGCGGTGACGTCCAACAGGACAAGGGGCTCCGTCTCGAAATCGAGCGTATCGCCGCTCTTGAGCTTGAGCGCGCGCCCAATCACCTCGAAGCGCGCGTCGGAGACCGTGAAATCATGGACATCGCCGGGATCCGGGTCAGCGACCGTCAGAACGCCGATGACCGCGCCGTCGGCATTCTCCGCCACGCTTGCGTTGTCCAGCGTCAGGTCGGTGGGAGCCTCGTTTGTGATGACGACGTCCAGCGCCTCCCAGTCGGTTGCCGCCAGGTCGAATGCGCTGAAATGAAAGGTATCGCCGCGATCGGTCCTTGGATTGGCGTTCGCCGCCAGGAAATCCTGGAAGGCGGCGATATCGGCCTGGATGTCAGGATCCGCGAACTCGCCGGCGGTCAGTTCCAGACGCAGGGTGTCATAGCCCCGCCCGCCGTCGTAGATGTCCGTGAAGCCGGCGTTTTCGAAGACATTATAGACGCCGACATCGTCGCCCTTCTGCGCGAACAACACATCGTTCCCGGCGCCGCCGTCGAGATAGTCGTTGGAGCCGGCTTCCGCGCTGCTGGCGGTTCCCGAGCCGCTGTCGGAGCCGGAACCGCTGCTGCCCGAGCCGTACCTGAAATCACCAAAAAGAATGTCGTTGCCGGTGCCGCCGTCCAGCCGGTCGTTGCCCGCACCGCCGATCAGCAAGTCGTTGTCGGCGCCGCCGTCGAGAATATCGTCGCCGATGCCGCCCAGAAGGCGGTCATTCCCGGTGCCGCCCTCAAGCGTGTCGTTTCCCGAACCGCCCTTGAGACGATCGTTGCCGCCCAGGCCGGACAGGACGTCGTCGCCACCCCTGCCTCGAATGGTATCGCCCTTGGCCGTCCCTTCAAGAATATCGGCGGTTCTTTTCCCCCGTATGGTCGCCATGAAACTGCCTCCAAGACTTCAGCGAATGGAGCCAATCCGGTACACAACCACGCCTGCCGCACGCCGCCTGTTGTTCCGGTCGAAGCAGAAGCTTCGCTCCGTCCACCGGCGAGCCAGGCGTTCAGTCTATCGACGCCCCTTTGCCGGCACCACCAACCGACCCGATTAGAACGGGCGCGGTATTCAACCCGGTTTTGGCGTGTCTACCGGTGTCCGGTTCCGTGATGCGAAGCCGACGGAGCAGGGTTCCCGATCGGAACGCGCGCCGGAACGTCACCCCGGTTTATAGGGGAGATGAGAGGCAGCGTTTGTGATCTGCATTAAGATACCGCCCGGCGGTTTCACCGGCACGGAAAGAGGCGCCTGGGCGTTGGCATCATGGTCGGGGAAAGCCAAGGGCCCGCAACAGGCCCCCTTCGCTGAAGCTTCGGGGGACACTCCTACGCCTGGTCGGCTTCGGTTGCCAGGCCATGAGGGTGGCCTGCCACCCGAAGCCGAAGGGCTCGCCTTCGCTTCGCTTCGGATTTTCGCCTCGAAACGCTCGCCCGCGTTTCGTCGCCTTCGGCGACCGGCGAAAATGGTGGAGCCGAGGGGAGTCGAACCCCTGACCTTCGCATTGCGAACGCGACGCTCTCCCAACTGAGCTACGGCCCCATAGAGGATGCCCGCCGGGCGGACCCGGCCGCAGGCGGGCGGACTATGTTTATCCGACCGGCGTCTGTCAAGTCCGACATCGGCGTACAGGACCGCCGCAGCGCCGCTTGCACCGGCCGTCCCGCGCGGATAGTCTTGCGCCGCCCTGCCGCCGGTGCGCGGTCTCCAACTCCACGACTGTTGAACGCCATGGATGTCGTCATCCTTCCCTTGTATCACCTCATCTCCTGGCTGCTGCAGGCCTATCTGGTTTGCATCTTCGTCTCGGTGGTCCTGAGCTGGCTGGTCACCTTCAACGTGATCAACACGTCGAACCAGTTCGTCTACATGGTCGGCAACTTCCTCTATCGCATCACCGAGCCGGCGCTGCGCCCGATCCGCCGCTTTTTGCCGAACCTGGGCGGGATCGACATCTCGCCGGTGATCCTGATCCTGGCGATCGTCTTTCTTCAGGACGTGCTTGGCCGCCTCGTCTACCGGCTTGTCTGACGCGTCCAACGCCGCAACCCCATTTGCCGCCTGCCGCGACGGCCTTCGATTGGCGGTCCGCCTGACGCCGCGCGCCGCGGCAAACCGGGTCGGCGGCACCGTCGCCGATGCGGCCGGCGGGCGGCGACTGAAGGTCGCCGTCACCGCCGTGCCCGAGGCGGGCAAGGCCAACGCCGCACTGATCCGGCTGTTGGCGAAGATGTTGAAGGTCCCGAAATCGTCCCTGTCGATCCAGTCCGGCGCCAGCGACCGCAACAAGACGGTGCTGATCGCGGGCGATGCCGCAACGCTGGAATCCGGCCTCCGAGACGCGGTAGAACGGCTGTAGGTCCAAGAGCCGGGCGGGGGAAGACGTGACAGCAACCATCATCGACGGCAAGGCGACCGCGGCGCGCGTCCGCGGCGACATCGCCGATGCGGTCGCTGCACTGGTCGGAACCCACGGCCTGACGCCGGGGCTTGCGGTCGTGCTGGTCGGCGACGACCCGGCCAGCCAGGTCTATGTGCGCAACAAGACCAAGGCGGTCGGGGATGCGGGCATGACCGGGTTCGAGCATCGCCTGCAGGCCGACGTCGCCGAAGCGGCGGTGATCGAGTTGGTGACGCAACTCAACGCGGACCCCGGCGTGCACGGGATCCTGGTGCAGCTTCCCCTGCCAGGCCACATCGATGCGGCCAAGGTGATCGCGGCAATCGACCCGGCCAAGGACGTGGACGGGTTAAGTGTCGTCAATGCCGGACGCCTGGCCACGGGCTGGGATCGCGCGCTGGTGCCCTGCACGCCGCTTGGCTGCATGAAACTGCTGGCGGACCAACTGGGCGACCTGACCGGTCTCGACGCCACCGTCGTCGGCCGCTCGAACCTTGTGGGCAAGCCCATCATGCAGTTGCTGATGCAGGCCAACTGCACCGTCACCGTGGCCCATTCGCGGACGCGCGATCTGGCAGAAGTCTGTCGCGGCGCCGACATCCTGGTCGCCGCGGTCGGGCGGCCGCGGATGATCCAGGGCGCCTGGATCAAGCCTGGGGCGACCGTCATCGACGTCGGCATCAACCGTGTCGACGGCGAGGACGGCAAGTCGCGTCTGGTCGGCGACGTCGCATTCGACGAGGCGGTGGCGGTGGCGGGCGCGATCACGCCGGTCCCGGGCGGCGTCGGTCCGATGACCATTGCGATGCTGTTGAACAACACCCTGCTTGCCGCCTGCCGGCAGCAGGGGCTCGACGACCCGGCGCTTTAGCCGTCGCCGGCCGCCTTTTCCGGCAACCGCATGCGCCACACACCCTTGAAGTCGTCGGGATCGACCGCCTTTCCCTTGCGGACGATCTCGATCCGGCCGCTGCGGGCCAGATGCAGGGCCTGCTGTTTGACGGCGCGCATGTATTTGCGCCAGGCCTGCGGCCCGTCGCCGGGCCGCGCGCGGCGTTCCTGGATTGCCTGGCAGACGCGTTCGGCGCTGATCGCGGGTTTTTCCGCCGCGGCCAGCGTCTCGAGGATCGCCTCGGCCACCGGATCCAGCGCCTTTTCGGATTCTGAAGCGGTTTCGTTCATGGCCGGCTCTCTATCACGGCCGGCCGCCCCATGACAGCCCCCCCTGATCTCCAGCAGGCGCGACGGGCGCGCGTTGCCGTCAGCGCCGCCTTCATGGCCGGCGGCATCGTCATCGGAAGCTGGGCGCCGCACATCCCGCTGGTGAAGGACCGTCTCGGGCTGGGCCCGGGCCTTTTGGGAACGGCACTGCTTGCGATGGCGGTCGGCGCGGTCGTCGCGATGCCGACCACCGGCTTCTTGATCGCACGGTTCGGCAGCGCGCCGGTCACCCGGGTCGCCGCACTGGCCTTCGTGCCCGCCTTTCTGTTGCCGATCCTTGCGCCGAGCCTGCCGTTGCTGATCGCGGCCCTGGCGATCTTCGGCGCCGCGACGGGCATCATGGACGTGGCGATGAACGCGCACGCGGTCTATGTGGAGGAACGCATGCGCCGGCCGGTGATGTCTTCCTTCCACGGGCTGTTCAGCCTCGGCGGGTTGATCGGCGCGGCCATCGGCGGCGTGATGCTGACCTATCTCGATCCGCTGATTCACGCCGGGACGCTGTGCGTGCTGTTGTTCTTCGCGCTGTTGTTTGCGTTGCGCAACCTCTATCCGGGCACGGTCGACACCGGCGGCAAGCGCGAACGCATGGTCTTTCCGAACTTCGTGACGATCGTCTTCGGCGTGCTGGCCTTCCTGGCGCTGATGAGCGAGGGCGCGGTCCTGGACTGGAGTGCGGTTTATCTGAGCGACAGCCTGGGCGCGGAGGCCGGCGTGGCAGCGGCCGGGTTCGCCGCGTTTTCGGCGACCATGGCGCTGGGACGGCTGTTGGGTGATGCGGTGCGCGCACGCATCGGCGCCACGGCGCTGGTCCGCGGCAGCGGCGTCGTCGCCGCGGCAGGCCTGGGCACCGGGCTTTTTATCGCCTCGCCCGTTGCCGCCGTCCTTGGGTTCGCCTGTACGGGTATCGGCCTTGCCAACCTGGTGCCGATCCTGTTCGGCGCGGCGGGCAAAGCCTCGGGCCGCGCGGCGGGCGGCGCCATCGCAACCGTGGCGACGATGGGTTACGGCGGTTTCCTGGTCGGACCGCCATTGATCGGTTTCGTCGCCGAGACCACGTCGCTGGACGGCGCCCTTTGGTTGCTGGTCGGTGCCTGCGTCGTGCTGGCGCTGGCGGCGCCGCTGACGCGCGCCGCGGACGGCAACGGCGAAAACGGCGGACCTTAGGCACGCCGCGTCTGGACCTCTCGGTACGGCTTGACCATAGTGTGAACGATGACAGGGTCGTTCTCACATCTGGTCACCGCAATGGTGTTCTTCGTCGGCAGCCATTTCGTGCTGTCAAGCCTGCCCGTGCGCACCGGCATCATGCGTCAAACGAACGAGCAGGTGTTTCGCGGCATCTACGTCGTCGTTTCGCTTGCGAGCCTGGCCTGGGTGATTTTCGCCTACGGCGCCGCGCCCAGGCGCGAACTGTGGCCCGACAGCCAGCTCTTGCGTCTCGTCGCGCTTGCGATCATGCCGTTCGCGTCGATCCTGGTGGTGGCGGCGCTGACGACGCGCAACGTGACCATGGTCGGCGGCGAAGCGATGGCCGACGATCCGCACCCGACGCCCGGCATCATGACGATCACCCGACACCCCATGCTGAACGGCATCACCCTGTTCGCCCTGGCGCATCTCCTCGCCAACGGCGACAGCGCGTCCGCCGTCCTGTTCGCAGGCCTCGCGATCCTGGCGTTGGGCGGCATGATGCATATCGACTATCGGCGCCAGCGCAGCATGGGACCGGCCTGGGGGCCGATCGCGATGACGACGTCCGCAATTCCCTTCGTCGCCGCCCTGCAGGGGCGGACGCGGATCGACTGGGCCGGGATCGGCATCTGGCGGGTCGTCGCCGGGCTGGTGGTCTATGCGGTCCTGATCCTGGGTCACCAATGGATCGGCGGCGTCGCGATCTGGGTGCCTTGAAGGATATCGGTACCGCATGCAGCCATGCCCTTCGAGACGCGCCCTTCGGGCGCTCCTCAGGGTGAGGTGTTGATTTGGATCGCTCCGTCTAATCCCTCATGGTGAGGAGGCGCGCGCCAGCGCGCCGTCTCGAACCATACGGCAACTCACACACTGGATCTTGTTGGCACCAACCTGCTGTCGCTACAGCACCGAGTCCAGGGTGAACAGCTCCTGCGGACGGCTGACGCCGCGCAGGGCATAGCGGCCCAGGGACACGAGCCGTTCCTTGGATTTCGGCTTGGCGTTGTCGCGGAAGGCGCTGGAGATCACCAGGTCGCGTTCGACCGAGCGGCACATCGCCTCGATGCGCGCGGTTTCGTTGACGGCGGGGCCGACCACCGTGAAGTCCAGCCGGTCGGACGAACCGATGTTGCCGTACAGGACGTCGCCCGTATGCAGGCCCATATAGACCCGGGTCGCGGTCTTGCCCTCGGCCTGGCGCGCCGCGCTCAGTTCCCGCACGCGCGCAAGCGCGGTCTCAACGGCGTCGAGCGCGTCCTTGCAGCCGTCCTCGCCGTCCTCCAGCCGGAAGATCGCCAGGATGCCGTCGCCCATGAACTTCAGGACCTCGCCGCCGTGTTCCTCGAGGCAATCAACGATGCACTCGAAATACTCGTTCAAGAGGCCGATCAGGTCCTCGCCGGACAGCTCCTCGGAGATGCGCGTGAAACCCTGGAGGTCGGCGGACAGAACCACGGCGCGGATAGTGTCGACCGAACCGCGGACGATTTCGCCGTTCAAGACCCGGTTGCCCGCATCCGCGCCGAGATAGGTCTCCATCAGGTTTTTCGCCACCCGGTAGGTGGACGTCGCCTTGATCGCCAGGCCCAGGCTGGGCAACAGCGCCGAGATCGTATCGATGTCGGTGTCGCGGAAGCCGCCGGGCGCGCCCGTCGCCCAGGAGGTGCGGAAGCCGGTGAAGGCGCCGCTGTCGTGCACCGCCTCGAACTTGGTCTCGATCGCGAAATAGTCGGTCGCGCCGCGCTCGCGCAGCCGGTTGACCAGCGGGAACGGCGTCGGTTCGTTGGTTTCGTGCAGCTTGATCCTGAGTGTCGGCAACTGGTTCTGGTACATGTAGACGAACGGGAACTTCGCGTAGTCCTCCTCCGTCAAGCTTCGCCCGCGCGACCAGTTGCTGATCGTCGCATCGCCCTCGTCGACCCACCATTCGTAGTCATGGCCGACGATGGTGGGATGCAGCGTCGTCTGCGAGAGGTTGGCCCGGATCAGCGACACGCCGGCCGCCATCAACCGCTCGCCGAAATCGACCAACAGGGATTCGGTACCGGCGCCGCGCAGGCCCTGGCGAATGATGCCCTGAACGATATCCAGCTTTCTTTCTGCGTCCACGCGACCTCCCCTGGTGCCTATGTCTTACTTAGGAACCCGCGGCGGCATGTTTTACCCCGGATGGGGCCGCGCCCGCGCCGATCACGAGATTGGGATCGGCCCGCCGCCTGTCAACGGTCGCCGCGCCGCGATTCCAGCCGCAGCCTGAGCGCGTTCAGCCGGATGAAACCTTCGGCGTCGCGCTGGTCGTAGACCGCGTCCTCCTCGAAGGTGACGTGTTCCATGGAATAGAGGCTGTCCGGGCTGGTCCGGCCGACGACGGAAACGCCACCCTTGTACAGCTTCAGACGCACGGTCCCGTTCACCCGTTCCTGGGACTTGTCGATCAGCGCCTGCAGCATCTCGCGTTCAGGCGAGAACCAGAACCCCTTGTAGATCAGGGCGGCGTAGCGCGGCATCAAGTCGTCTTTCAGATGGGCGGCTTCGCGGTCCAGCGTGATCGACTCGATGCCCCGGTGCGCGGCCAGCAGGACCGTGCCCCCCGGCGTCTCGTAGATGCCCCGGGACTTCATGCCGACGAAACGGTTCTCGACCAGGTCCAGGCGGCCGATCCCGTTGGCGCCGGCGACCTCGTTCAACCGCGTCAACAGCGCCGCCGGCGACAGCGTCGTGCCGTCGACGCTGACGGCGTCGCCCTTCTCGAAACCGATCTCCAGATAGGTCGGCGCATCCGGCGCGTCTTCCGGATTGACGGTGCGGGAATAGACGTATTCCGGCGCCTCTTCGGCCGGGTCCTCCAGCACCTTTCCTTCGGCGGAGATGTGCAGGAGGTTCGCATCGACCGAGAACGGCGCCTCGCCGCGCTTGTCCTTGGGCACGGGGATCTGGTGCTTTTCGGCATAGTCGATCAGCCGGACCCGCGAATTGAGGTCCCATTCCCGCCAGGGCGCGATCACCTTGATCTCCGGGTTCAGCGCATAGGCCGACAGCTCGAACCGCACCTGGTCGTTACCCTTTCCCGTGGCGCCGTGCGCAACCGCGTCGGCGCCCGTTTCGGCGGCGATCTCCACCAGGCGTTTGGCGATCAACGGCCGCGCGATCGACGTGCCCAAGAGATACTGGCCTTCGTAAAGCGCGTTCGCCCGGAACATCGGGAAGACATAATCGCGCACGAATTCTTCGCGCAGATCCTCGATGTAGATCTCCTTGATGCCCAGCATCTCGGCCTTGCGGCGCGCGGGCTCCAGTTCCTCGCCTTGACCAAGGTCGGCGGTGAAGGTGACCACCTCGCATCGGTACGTGTCCTGCAGCCAGCGCAGGATGACGGATGTGTCCAGGCCGCCCGAGTAGGCCAGGACGACCTTGTTCACGTCTTCGCTCATCGGATGGATCGCTCCGGAAAGAAATGTGCGGACGGCGGCGGAGTATAGGCAAAGCCCGTTGCAGGACAAGCCGCTTGCAGACCCCGGCGGCAGCGCTGGTTCTTTGTTGCGAATGCGAATGACTCGCATTATCGTTCTTTCAGCGTCGGGCCACCCTTTCCCTGCGCGGAACCGAAGGAGCGAGACATGTCCGATCCGGCAAACCTGGAAACCCACCGAAGCCCCCCGCCCTTGGCGATCGGACAGGGCGGCCAGCTTGTCCTGTGGGCGATGCGGTGCTGGCTCGACGGCCGGCGGTGCTGGCATCTGGTCCAGACCGAGTTCCTGGCCACCTTCGGGCTGGCCGGCGGCCTCGACGCGCTGGAAGAGCTCGAGGCGGCGCTGACGATCCTGGACACGCATGCGCGGCGGATCATGAAACTGTGCCCCGACGGCACCACCAAGATCAGCCCGGACGAACGCCTGTTCCTCCAGACCGTCGAGGCCGCACGCGCCGGCAGTATGGCGCTGATGGAAATGGGCGTGACGACCCTAGTGCCGCCGCAACAGCAGTCGATCCTGAGCCGTCATCTGCACCGCCTTGCCATCTTCATGCAACGGCACAATCTCGAATGCGGCATGCGGCCGGCGGTGTGAGCCGCGCCGCCGCGCACGGTTCGCCGCAACGAATTGCGGCGGCGCCGGATGTGTGGTCCATTGCGCGCATGTCGTCCGGCAGCTCGCCGCTTCGCAACCCGCATTTCCGCCGCCTCTATGCCGCCCAGGTCTTCTCCCTGGTCGCCTATGGCGTGGCCACCGTCGGGCTTGCGCTCTTGGCCTACGATCTGGTCGGCGGCAATGCCGGCGTGGTGCTGGGAACCGCCTTCGGGCTCAAGATGGCGGCCAAGCTCGCCATCGCGCCGATTGCCGGCGCCTACGGTCCGCGCCTGTCGCGCAAGGGCCTGCTCTCAGGGGTCGAGATCGTTCGCGTCGGCCTGTTGCTGACCCTGCCGTTCGTCGACGCGGTCTGGCAGCTTTACGCGCTGATCGTTCTGATGTCCGCCTGCGAGGCGGCCTTCAATCCCACCTTCGAGGCGATCCTGCCCGATCTCTTTCCCCAGACGGACCGGTATGCCAGGGCGCTGTCGCTGTCGCGCATCGCGATCAACGGCGAGACGCTGGCAAGCCCGCTTCTCGCGGCGGCGGCGCTTGTCTACATGACCTATGACGGGCTTTTCCTGATCGCATCCGGCACCTCGGTCGCCTCCGCGCTTTTCATTCTGGTCGCGACGATCCCGCCGGTCGCCGGCCTGGCGGCCGCACGCGCGCATTTCCTGGTCGAGATCAGCTATGGCGTGCGGCGCTATCTCCGGACGGCCGAGCTGCGCGCCGTTTTGGTTCTCTACCTCGCGATCGCGCTCGCCAGCGCCATGCTGATCGTCAACACTGTGGTCTATGTGCGCGAGGTCCTTGGCCTTGCCGACGAGGCGGTCGCGCAGGCGCTTTTGTTCCAAGGCATGGGCGCGATCGTCGGGGCCGCGCTGATCCCGCGCCTGGTCGCCCGGTTCGGCGAAAAGCCGGTCATGCTGGCGGGCGGGTTCTGTCTCGGTCCGCTCCTGGCGGCGGGCGCGGTGATGCCCCAGTTCTGGGAGCTTGCCGCCCTGTGGGCGGCGATCGGCGCGGCGCTGGGAGTTGCCATGACGCCGGCCGGCCTGGTGATCACCCGCACCGTGGTCGCCGCCGACCGGCCGGCGCTGTTCGCGGCGCAATACGCGCTGACCCACGGCTGCTGGCTGGTCGGTTATCCGTTCGTCGGCTGGATCGTCGTCGCCGCCGGGTTTCCCGTCGGTTTCATGGTCTGCGGCGCGCTGGCACTGGGTTTCGCGCTCGCCGCCGCCGCGGTGTGGCCGCAGCCCCAAACGGCACGGGCGGACTAGTCCTTGCGACTGGTCATTGCGGAGCCGTTGCTTGTTGATGGCATTCGCAGGCGCCAGGTCACGCGACGTCACCGATCAAGGATCCTCGAGGTCGTTCGGCCACCCGGACCGGATTCGGAGTGAAGAATGGTACACTCCAGGCGGTCGGCAACGCTCCATCGAAGGGGGAGCCATGGACAAACCGGTGACATTCAAATCTGCGGAAAGAGACGGCTGGGAGGAACGGGCGGAGCACTACGATGCTTACACGGCGCGGTTCACGAGCCCGGTGATTGAAACGCTGTTGGATGCGGCACAACTGTCGCCGGGCGATGCCGTCCTGGATGTGTGCTGCGGCACAGGCATGGCGTCAGCCGCCGCGGCGGCGCGCGGTTGTGCCGTCACCGGCATCGACATCTCGCCTGCGATGGTTGAAACGGCACGCGGCAAGCAACTGAACGCGCAGTTCGAGGTCGGCGATGCCGAAGAGCTGCCGTTTCCGGACACGTCGTTCGACCGTGTGATCACCAACTTCGGCCATTTGCACTTGCCCGAACCTGACCGCGCGATCGCCGAGGCCGCGCGGGTGTTGAAGCCCGGCGGGCGCTATGCATTCACGGTTTGGTGCGGACCGGATCGGTCGCCGGGCTTCAAGCTGATCTACGGCACGATCCTGGCACATGCGGACATGGACGTCGGACTTCCCCCGGCGCCGGACCCGTTTCATCTCGCGAATGCCGACGCGGTGACGGGCGTCATGCACCGCGCGGGCTTCGATGAGATCCGTCTGGACACATTTCCGTCCGTCTTGGAATGCGGCGCGGACGACCTGATCGAGTTCCTCTACAGGTCGACCGTCCGCGCGTCCATGCTGCTCAAGTCCCAAACGCCTGACATACGCAAGGCAATCGAGGACGCGTTGAACGAGGGCGCAAGAGAATTCACGGCGGATGGCCGCATCGCGCTGCCAGTTCCCAGCCTGGTGATCGAGGGCACAAAGGTCTGAACGCCGGACGCGCACAGCGCCTTGCCGTAATGCCAATGTCGGATTGGCTGTTATAGTCTCCGCAAAACACGGCACAGGAGAGAGCAATGCCCTCTGAACAGGCGCGTACCACCGGCGGCCGCGGCCGCCTCTATGAAAGCATCATCGACACCGTCGGCGACACGCCGTGCATCCGCGTCAACCGGCTGGCGCCCGATCACGTGCGGCTCTACGTCAAGGCCGAGTTCTTCAACCCGGCCGCATCGGTCAAGGACCGGCTGGCGGTCAGCATCATTGAAGAGGCCGAGCGCAGCGGTGCCCTGAAGCCGGGCCAGACCGTGGTCGAGGCGACCAGCGGCAACACCGGCATCGGCCTTGCCTTGGTCTGCGCCGCGAAGGGCTATCCCCTGGTCGTGACCATGGCCGAGAGCTTTTCCATCGAACGGCGCAAGCTGATGCGGTTCCTGGGCGCGAAGGTCGTGCTGACGCCGAAGGAGGCCAAGGGCTTCGGCATGTATCAGAAGGCGGTCGAACTGGCCGAGGCCAACGGCTGGTTCCTGGCCCGCCAGTTCGAGACGGATGCCAACGCGAAGATCCACGAGAACACCACGGCGCGCGAGGTTCTGGCCGACTTCGAAGGCGACCGGCTCGACTATTTCGTCACCGGCTACGGCACGGGCGGCACGGTGAGCGGCGTCGGCCGCGTCCTCAAGAAGAAACGGCCCGACACCAAGATCATCCTGACCGAGCCGGCGAACGCGCAGATCGTCGGCAGCGGCCGCGTCCAGGGGCGCAACGCGGACGGTTCGCCCGCCGAAAGCCATCCGGCCTTCGAACCGCACCCGATCCAGGGCTGGACGCCCGATTTCATCCCGCTGGTCCTGCAGGAAGCGATCGATGGCGACTATTACGATGAGCTGATCCCCATCGCAGGCACCGACGGCATGGCCTGGTCCCGCAAGCTGGCCCAGCAGGAGGGGATCTTCACCGGTGTGTCCGGCGGATCGACTTTCGCTATTGCGATGACGATTGCCGAGCGGGCGGAGCCCGGCGCGGTCATCTGCTGCATGCTGCCGGACACCGGCGAGCGCTATCTTTCGGGCCCTCTGTTCGAGGGCATCGAAGAGGGCATGGACGAAGAAGAACGCGCGCTGTCGCTTTCGACGCCGGGTTTTCACATGGCGGCGGAGTAAACCGGCCGGCTCAGGCGTTCTGACCGGCCTCGCCGTCGGTCTTTTTTAGGGCATCGGTCACGTGCAGCACCAGGCTCGCGACGAGACGCGGGCGTTCGACGACGCCGGCAAACTTGTCGTGCTCGTCGACGAAAGGCAGCATGTCCGTCTCGGCCTTCTCCATGAGATCGAGCGCCTTTCGCGTGTCGACGCCTTTGCGAACCGCCTTGTCCGCCGTGACGAAACCGGGAAGTTCATTGGCAAGCGCTTCGCCGTTGCCATCGACGATCTTGTCGGTGAACGTCTCCCACTCCTGGATTTCAGCCGCTTCGATCTGGTTCGGATCAGGCTCCTCCAGGTTGGAACGGGCACGGGCGGCAATCAGGGACATTAACTTCTGCGCTTCGACCAGTCCGAAGAACGTGCCGTTCCGGTGATCGAAAACGACGTACTGGAAACGCGGACTGAGCGACAGCGTCTCCAGATAGCCGCGCACGGCAGGCCACTTGTAGCCGCCCCATCCCAGCTTGAACCTGAGCGCCCGCGGCTGGGCCTTCACGACCTGGGGCAGGCGATCCAATTTCCCCTTCGTGGCTGTTGGGACATCTTCGACGGGAAGCTCCGTCACCCCTTCGCTTGCGGGCTGGCTCGCGGCTTCACGAAAGACATCGGCCAGTTCCATCGACACGCCCTGCGGACCGATCCCCAGCGCCTTGATCTGGCCGGTGGCGAGCAGGAAAAGGAACAGCGGCACCAGCGCGATTGCAATGTCGCCCAGGCCCAAGACCCCCTTGCCGTCGCCGAAGACCTTGATAAGCACCAGAAGCACCAGGATCGACACACCGGCGATGATGCAGAAGATGACCCAGAACTGCTGTTTGTTGATGAATTCAAACGGTCCGGTCGAATCGGCCATGTGATGACTCCTGCTGCGGGATCACCGCGTCTCGCGGTATCGTGCTCGCTTGGCGTCTTTCGGTCGGGTTCTAGCCAGGGGTACGGCGCGCCTTCCGCTGGCGCACCGATTCAGACTTGAGCTGTCCGCAGGCGGCCATGATGTCGCGGCCGCGCGGCGTGCGCACGGGGCTGGAATAGCCGGCGTTCCAGATGATCTTGGCGAACGCGTCGATCGCCGCGTCGTCGGAGCACTCGTATGGCGCGCCCGGCCACGGATTGAACGGGATCAGGTTGATCTTGGCCGGAATGCCCTTGATCAGCTCGAGCAGTGCCCGCGCGTCCGCCGGGCTGTCGTTGACGCCCTTCAGCATGACGTATTCGAAGGTGATGCGGTTCGAGTTCTTCAGCCCCGGATAGTCGCGACAGGCCTGGATCAGCTCGTTGAGCGGATACTTGCGGTTGATCGGCACCAGAACGTCGCGCAGCTCGTCGTTCACCGCATGCAGCGAAATCGCCAACAGACAGCCGATATCCTCGCCGACCTTGCGCATCTCCGGCACCACGCCCGAGGTCGACAGCGTGATGCGGCGCTTGGAGATGCCGATGCCGTCGCCGTCCATGACGATCTTCATCGCCTTGGTCACGTTCTCGGTGTTGTAAAGCGGCTCGCCCATGCCCATCAGCACGATGTTGGTGATGCGCCGGTTGTCGTTGGCGCTGGGCCATTCGTCGAGGCCGTCGCGGGCCAGCATCACCTGGCCGACGATCTCGGCCGGCGTCAGGTTGCGCACCAGGCGCTGGGTCCCGGTGTGGCAGAAGGTGCAGGTCAGCGTGCAGCCCACCTGTGACGAGATGCACAGCGTGCCGCGGTCTTCTTCTGGGATGAACACCATCTCCGCTTCGTTGCCGTCGTCGAACCTCAGCAGCCATTTGCGGGTGCCGTCGCTCGAGAGGAGATCGGCGGTCACCGCCGGCCGCGCGATGCGGTAGCCGTCGGCCAGTTTCGCGCGCAGCGCCTTGCCGAGGTTGGTCATCGCGCCGAAATCGGTGCTTCCCTTGTGATAGACCCACTGGAAGAGCTGTTTCGCCCGGAACCGCGGTTCGCCCAGATCCGCCACCAGGACCTCCAGGTCGGCGCGGTCCATGCCGACCAGGTTCGGACGCGGGTCCGTCCGCGCGTCCCCGGCCGGGTCGGCCAACGGCGCGGTCTTCGCGCTCACAACCCGCATTCCTTGCCGATGGCGTTCATCGCCGCGGTGAACCCCGACAGCGAATAGGTGTCCTTGGTCGCGGTCCCCCGCCTGGAGGTGCCGCGCACGATCATCGTGTTGCCCGCCTTCATGGCGGCGACCATGGCGTCGTCTTCCTCGACCGACCTCAGCCAGGCGCTGCCGCCTTCGGTGAACAGCGAAAAGGTGCGCCCGCCGATCGCCGCCTCCAGTTCCGAGCCGTTCTGGAAGGGATAGCCGATCTCGAAGCTGACCTCGTTGCGCCGGCCGGCGGCCGGCCTGTGCGCCACGAACACGAAAACGTCGCCGCGCCGGGTGTATCTGCCCTCCTCCTTTTGCGGCTTGGACCAGGCGTGGCAGACCTTGGCGCCGCCATCGCTGTAGGACTGGGCGTTCCAGTCGCGGAATATCCCCAGATCCTTGTCCTGCGCCCGGCCGGTTGACGGAACCGCAACGATCATTGACACCAGGAATACAAACCCCAGAAAAAACAATATCTTATGGCGCCCGTCAGCCACATTGCCCTCCTTGATGCCGATGCCGCAGGATCCGATTGACGGCAGCCCTTGAACCTTCGTGAAAAATCGTGAAATTCAGAGGCTGTGCGTTTGATCCGGTTTCCCAGGACCCCCGTATATAGGTGCATGGGATATCCGGGTGCAACCGCGGTACTTAACGAACCCAAGCCGAATCCGCCCGTCGGGCGGCTCGGCCGGGCTACGAGAGGTCGCATGTCGGATCCCGCCCGCGCCGCAAGCGCGGATGAGCAGCGCGCCTGGATCAAGGCCATCGCGGACAGCCGCGACCGTTCGGCGTTTGCCCGCCTGTTCGAGCATTTCGGACCGCGGGTGAAAGCGTATTTGATGCGCAGTGGCTGTGACGGCGATACGGCAGAAGAAGTCGTGCAGGAAGCGTTGCTGATGGTGTGGCGTCGTGCGGAGACATTCGATCCGTCACAGGCGTCGGTGGCGACCTGGGTGTTCACGATCGCGCGAAACAAGCGGATCGATGGGTTGCGCAGGACGCGCCGGCCAGAGCTGGATCCGAACGATCCCGCACTGGTACCGGCAGAGGAAACGGCCGCGGACGACGTGGTGGCTCAATCGCAGAACGCAGATGTGCTGCGTGCCGCCATGACGAAGTTGCCCGCGGAGCAGGCTGAAATGTTGCGAATGGCTTTTTTCGAGGACAAGCCTCATTCGCAGATTGCCGCAGAGACGGATATCCCGCTGGGAACCGTCAAGTCCCGCCTCCGCTTGGCCATGGGACGGCTGCGAAAAGAAGTAGGAGAAATGGTGTGATGGCGACACATGTTCCGAACGAAGAGGTGCTGCTGGACTATGCCGCGGGATCGCTGGCCGAGGCACCTTCGCTGATGGTAGCGACGCATTTGGCCCTGTGCCCGGAAAGCCGCGCGCGGGTTCACGAGTTGGAGGCGGTTGGCGGCGCCATGCTGGAAGGGATCGCGCCGACCGATCTGACCGCAGACAGCCTCGAAGCGATCCTTGGACGTCTCGATGAGCCGGAGCCGCCTGTGGCGCAGCCGGCACGCGCGACGGTAACGGCGCCGGAACTGCCGCAGCCGCTGCGGGACTATCTCGGTTGCGACCTGGAAGGCATCCAGTGGAAGCGGCGCGGCATGGGTGTGGCGACAGCCGAGCTTCCCATGCCCGCGGAAGGCGGCCACAGTTTCCTGCTCAAGGTCGATGCAGGGCGCGCGATGCCCCAGCACACTCACGAGGGTGAGGAATGGGTGATGGTGTTGAAGGGCGCCTTCGACGACGAGACCGGTCACTATGCCCGCGGCGATATCGCGGTGTCCGATGACACGGTCGAACACCAGCCGGTTGCGGCCATGGGCGAGGATTGCGTTTGCCTGGTCTATACCAGCGGTCCGCTCAAGCTGACGGGCGCGTTCGGCCGGTTTATGAACCCCTTCGTGAAGATCTGACGTCAGACGGTTCTGGCCGCCCCCGGCGGCGGCGCCACCACACACTGACCGCCAGCGTGTCTCCGTGGGAACGGACATGGTGGCACCAAACCGGTGGCAGCAACAGGGCGGAGCCAGCCTCCAGTTCTAGACGTTCCGGCCGCGCGTACGCGGCCATTGGAAACGCCGCCTTACCCCCCGCCGCGGTTGCGGATCAGCTGGCCGCCGCGCACGTGGGCCGGGATCTGTTCGGTCGGCCCGCCGCTTTTCACCGGGCGCGGCGCAAAGCGGCCCATGGCGCAGACCCGGTCATACATCAGGACCGCCCCGGCAACGCCCAGGTTGATGCAAAAGCGCGTCGGGATCTTGACCACATAGTCGCAGGCCGCCGTCATTTCCGCCGACAGCGAGCCCCGCTCGGGCCCAAGCACGTAGGCCGCGCGGGTCGGATGGGTAAAGCTGGGCAGCTCGATCGCCTCGTCCAGCAGCTCCACGCCGACCAGCGCGCAGTCCTTGGGCAGGTCCATCGCCGCAACGCTGTCCCAGGCATAAAGCGGCACGTTCTTGTGGGTCTGGGAGGTATCGGCGCGGTAGATCGTGCCGACATCGACATGGGGCGCCACCGCGAAGACGAAATTGGCACCGAAGGCGTGCGCCGAGCGGAACAGATTGCCCGCATTCATCGGCTTGGAGATCCCTTCGACCCCGATCCCGAAATATCCCTTCATGACACCGCCGACCTTGCATCGCTTGCCGCGGCAAGGCAAGTTCACGGGCCATTCCCCGTTGAAACGAGAGCCAAAACCAGCCGATGTCGGACAGCAGCACATTGGGACCGGACGCGGGCACCGAGGTCACGGTCGACCTGCCCGACGACCGGGCCAACCCGATCCTGGTCGAAGTGACGCGCGGTTCCATGGTGGAAAGCCGCCACCGCGGCGCGGTCGCCGTGGTCGACGACGCCGGCAACGTCCAGGCCCATTGGGGCGACGTGAACGCCGCCGTCTATCCCCGGTCGGCGACCAAACCCCTGCAGGCGATCGGGCTGGTCGAATCGGGCGCGGCGGATGCCTATGCGCTGACCGATGCCGAGGTCGCGCTGGCCTGCGCCAGCCATGGCGGCGAAACCCGGCACGTGGAAACCGTGCTGACGTGGCTGAACCGCCTGGGCCTCTCGGCCAACGATCTGGAATGCGGCGCGCAATGGCCGATGAACGCCGATGCCGCCCATGCGCTGGCGGCAATGGGCGCGGTTCCGGGCGCGGAGCACAACAACTGCTCGGGCAAGCATACCGGGTTTCTCACCATGGCCCGGCACATGGGCAAGCCCACCAAGGGATACGTCAAGCCGCACCACGCCGTGCAGCAGTACGTTATGGGTACGTTGGAATCCATGTGCGAGGTGGATCTGAGCAACGCCCCCTGCGGCATCGACGGCTGCTCGGTGCCCACCTGGGCGCTGCCGATCGGGAACCTGGCGCTGGGCATGGCCAAGTTCGGCACCGCCGACCGCATGTCCGACGCCCGCGCCGACGCCTGCCGCCGGATCGCGACGGCAATGGCCGACGAACCCTTCATGGTGGCCGGTTCGGGGCGCTATTGCACGGACATGCTGGCCGCGACCAAGGGCAAGGTGATCTGCAAGACCGGCGCGGAAGGCGTCTATTGCGCGTCGGTCCCCGAATACGGTCTGGGCGTCGCGCTGAAATGCGACGACGGCGCGACCCGCGGCGCAGAGGTGATGCTGACCGCGGTCTTGCGCAAGATCGGTGTCCTGGACGGGATCGATCCCGGTGTGCTGGCGCACCTGGGACGGCCGCACGTGCACAACCGCAACGACGTCCTGGTCGGGGAAATCCGCCCCACGCCCGCCTTCTAGGGGCCATGCGGGCCGAGGCCTAGATGGCGGCTGACGGACGCGACACCACCGGCGCGGTGCGCCGGCAGTACGAGGACTATCCCTACCCGCCGCGCGATCCGGCCGACGAGGCGAAGGGGTTGCGCCTGGGTTCGCCAAGCCACCTGTGGGAACTGAACCACTATGTCTTTGCCGGCCGCCGGGACCTGCGGGCGCCGTTCCGGGCGCTGGTGGCCGGCGGCGGCACCGGCGACGGGTTGATCATGCTGGCCCAACAGCTTGCCGACGCCGGCACGCCGGCGGAGATCCTCTATCTGGACCTGTCGGACAGCAGCCGCGAAATCGCCCAGGCACGTGCCAAGGCGCGCGGTCTTGCCGCGATCCGCTTCGAACGCGGCGATCTGCGCGCGGCCGCGGAACACGGGCCCTTCGACTACATCGACTGTTGCGGCGTGCTGCATCACCTGGACGACCCGGCGCAGGGCTTTGCCGCGCTGCGCGATGCGCTGGCGCCCGACGGCGGCATGGGTGTGATGCTTTACGGCGCGGCCGGGCGGACCGGCGTCTATCACGTCCAGGCGCTGTTGAAGATGATCGCCGCCGACCGCTCCAACCCGGAGCGGGTGGCGATGGCGAAACGCCTGTTGGGCGACCTGCCGCCGACCAACTGGCTGGTCCGCAACCCCTTTATCGACGACCACAAGAAACTGTCCGACGCGGGCCTGTTCGATCTGTTGCTGCATGCGACCGACCGCGCCTATGACGTCGAGGGTCTGAACCGCCTGGTTGAACAAGCAGGTCTCAAGATCGCCGCGCTGATCGAGCCGGCGCGCTATGACCCCGATACCTACCTGCACGACCCGACGGTGCGCGAGGCCGTCGCCGGGCTTGGCTGGATGGAACGCTGTCGCTTCGCGGAGCTTCTGGCCGGCAACATCACCAAGCACATCGCCTATCTGGTGCACGGGTCGAATGCGGCCGACACGGTTGCGCGCCCCGACGAGACGGCGGTCCCGGTAATGCGCGACGTGCCCGCCCCGACGATCGCGCGTGCGATCGGGTCCGGCGGCCGCATCACGGTCGATGCCGGCGGCATGAAGATCGACGCGGCCCTGCCGCCGCGCGCCGCCGATATCCTGCGCGCGATCGACGGAACGCGCACGCTTGGCGCGATCCGCGGCAGGCTCGATCCGGCATTGGACGGCGCCTCTTTCGAAGCCCAGTTCGCCGCGCTCTACCGCGTGCTCAACGGCTTCAACCAGATGTACCTGCGGTTCGAGCCGTAAGACCCTCCCCTCGCGGGAGAAATGAGCCGGTTGCAGCCATGCCCTTCGAGACGCGCCCTTCGGGCGCTCCTCAGGGTGAGGGGAATGGCGGTGACGTCTTGTCACTTGCCTCATGGCTCGAGGAGCGGCGCGCAAGCGCCGCGTCTCGAAGCATATGGCTGCCACCGCTCGTTTTCCTCACCGGAGAAGGGCCTTACAGGAAATACAACAGGTCGATCTGCGGCGGTTTCAGGCCGGCCTGGCTGAGCAGGGCGTGCGCCTGGCCGCGGTGGTGGGTCTGGTGGTTGAAGAAATGCGCGACCAGCGGCGCCAGCGGGTATTCCTGCGGCTCGCCGGCGACGTTCCGATAGGCCAGCGGCCGGGCCAGCGCCTCCTCGTCCAGCCCGTCGACATAGTCGACGATGCGTGCGTCCTCGGCCGCGCGCGCGGCCCGCAATTCCTGGAAATCGGGATAGGGGATCTCGTCCAGCCGCGCGGGCTTTGGCCCTGCGCCCGTGAACCGGTTCATCCAGATCCAGTCGCCGACCAGGATGTGGTTCAAGGTGCCCAGGATCGACCCGAAGAACGCGCCGCGATCCTGCGCCAGCGCCGCCGGGTCGAGGCCGGCGGCACAGGCGTAGAGCCGTTCGTTCGCCCAGCGGTTATAGCCGCCGAGCCGTCGCACGTGATCGAGCATGCCCCGTCTTCGCGCGGCACGACCGCGGCGTCAAGCCCGCCAGAACGGCTTCGACGCCTCGGCCATGGCCTGGTGGCGGTCGATGCCGATGTCGCGCAACAGATACGGATCCAGGTCGGCCAGGGTCCGGCGCTGGCGCCGCCGCTCGTTCAGCGACCAGACATGGACAACGGCGCTGCGGACCGCGCCGATCACGGCGTCGAGACCGTCGCTGACCGCGCCGGCAATGATCGCGGGCGCCAGCGGCGCACCCCTGTCGGCGCCGGAAAAGACCGGCTGGTTGCGCTGTAACCTGAGATCGATGAGATAGGCTTTCATAACACCCCTCCTTATCCGGTATCCCTGCCCCGCGGGCGTCGTCCGTCTGGGCGTGGATCCTTGTCTTCCCCCAAAATAGGCAGCAAGAAGCAGACCAACAAACGATCAATATTCATGTGTCGGATTAGAAATTCTTATTCGAACACGCACGGCATTCGCGGTAGAGTGGGTGCCCCAACGGACAACGGGAGGGTCCCGCCATGGCACGCCGGCTGCCGCCGCTGAACGCGTTGCGGTCGTTCGAAGCCGCCGCGCGCCACCTGTCCTTCACCAAGGCGGCGAACGAGCTCAACGTCACCCAGGCGGCCGTCAGCCACCAGGTCAAGACCCTGGAGGAGGCGCTGGGGGTCAAGCTGTTCCGCCGCCTGAACCGGGCGCTTCTGTTGACCGAGCCGGGACAAAGCTATCTGCCGCCGGTGCGCGATGCGCTGGACATGCTGGCGTCGGCGACCCAGCGGCTGACGCGGCAGGACGAAACCGGGATCCTCACCGTCAGCGCGCTGCCGTCGCTGGCCTCGATCTGGCTGGTGCCGCGGCTGAACCGGTTCCTGGAGGCCAATCCGGAGATCCAGGTGCGGCTGGACGCGTCCGAAGGGCTGGCCGATTTCGAGAACGGCGACGTGGACGTGGGCATCCGCTATGGCCGCGGCAACTATCCGGGCCTCCATACCGAGCGCATGATGACCGAGGACATCTTTCCGGTCTGCGCGCCCACCCTGCCGACGGCGGCGCGGCCGCTGGCCCGGCCCGAAGACCTGAAGCACCACACCCTGCTGCACGACGACCTGCGCCTGGACTGGCGCATGTGGCTGATGGCCGCCGGCGTGACGGACGTCGATCCCGTCCGCGGGCTTACCTTCAACGCCTCCGACATGCTGATCCGCGCCGCGATCGAAGGCCAGGGCGTGGCGCTTGGACGCTCGGCCCTGGCGGCCGACGCGCTGGCCGACGGCCGGCTGATCAAACCGTTCGACGTGATCCTGCCCGCGGACTACGCCTATTACTTCGTCTGCGCCGAGCGGGACATCGACCGGCCAAAGGTCCGTGCGTTCCGGGACTGGCTGTTCAGCGATATCGCGCGCGGCAAGGCCCCGGGAACCGCGACGCCGAAGGCCCTGGCCTGGACGCCTTGACATGCCATGTCGCGAAGAACCTCCAAGCTTTTGATCTATAACATCAAAAAAGAGATCTCGGCAAAACACCGCACAGCATCTTATTCATACGAATTTGTAATGATTATTGCTTGATTGATGCAAGTTCGATATCACAGACCATGGAATCGCGCCATCTGCGCTCGTTCGTGGCGGCTGCCGAGGACCAGCATTTCGGCCGCGCGGCCAAGCGACTGGGCATCGCCCAGCCGGCGCTGTCGCGGCACGTCGCCGATCTGGAAAAAGAGGTCGGCTGTGCCCTGTTCGATCGCGTCTCCCGCGGCGTGCGGCTGAACCCGGCCGGCGAGACGTTTCTGGAAGACGCCCGCAAGGCGTTGGGCTTGATGGAGGCCGCCGCGGAACGGGCGCGCCGCACGGCGGAAGGCAAGGCCGGCCGCCTCGCCATCGCGTTCGACGAAGCCGCCGCCTGGAGCGGGATCGTTCCCACCGTCATCGCCAAGTTCCGTATCGCCTACCCCGACATAACCATGGATCTCAGGCCCCAGGGGTCGCCGGATCAGGCCGCGGCGCTGGCCGACGGGCGGATCGACGGCGGTTTTCTCTACGATTTGCCGACGGGCGCCCGAGACCTCTCCGCGGTCGGCGTGGCGGTGCACGGCCTGATGCTGGCGCTGCCCGTTTGGCACGCCAAGGCGGCATCGCCCACTGTGACGCTGAAGGATTTGGCGAACGAGCGCTTCGTGACGCTGCCGCGCGACCACGGCCGCCGCGCCTACGGCCGGGCGATGGCGGTTCTCGACCAGGCCGGGATCGCGCCGTCGATCCTGGAGGCGGAAACGGCGACCGCCCTGCTTGGCCTTGTTGCATGCGGCGCCGGTGTCGCCTTGGTCAATTCCGAAGCCCGCCAGCGACGGCCGAACAATGTGTCCTTTGTCGCCCTGGCCGACGTCTCGGCCTCCCTGCCGCTCTACTTTGCCTGGCGGTCGGACAACCGCGCGCCCGCATTGGACGCGTTCCGCACTCTCGCAATCAAGGAAAGCCAACCGGCCTAGATCAAACAGCCCCTGTGACGCCTAGGTCGTGCCCAGCGCCCGTTCCAGCCGGTCGAAGGCCTCGTTCAGGGTCGCCTCGGTCTGGGCGAAACACAGGCGGAACCAGGTCTCCGCGCCGGGACCGAAGGCGGTGCCCGGTGCGATCCCCACATGGGCGCCCCGCACCAGGTCGCGGGCATACCCCAGGCTGTCGGTGACGCCGTCGATCCGGAAGAACGCGTAGAACGACGCCTCGGGCGCCCGAAAATCGACCACGCCGTTGAGGCGCGGCAGCCGCTCTGCGACGATGTCGCGGCCGCGGCGGCAGTGGGACAGCATCTCGGCGACGAACGGTTCGCCCTGTTCGACGGCGACGATGCCGCCGCGCTGCAGGAATTGCGGGACGCAACTGTAATTGAACTCGATGACGTTGCCGAACAGCTCGCCATGTTCGGGCGGATGCACCAGCCAGCCGAGGCGCCAGCCGGTCATCGCCCAGCTTTTCGAGAAACTGTTGATCACGATCACCGGGTCGTCGGGCTCCGCGACCTCAAGAAAAGACGGCGCCGCCTCCCGGTCGTAAACCATGCGGGCATAAACCTCGTCCGACAGGATCCACACCCCGCGGTCGCGGGCCAGCGCCAGCATCTCGGCGACCTGGTCCGCCGGCATCATCCAGCCGGTCGGGTTGTTGGGCGAATTGACGAAGATCGCGCGCGTCCGGCCATCGATGGCGGCGGCCAGCTTCTCCATGTCCAGGTGCCAGCCGTCCGTGCCGGGATCCAGCGTGACAAAACGCGGCTCGCCGCCCATCAGCCGCACCGCGGACTGGGCGTTCGGCCAGACCGGCGAAACGATGATGACGTTGTCGCCGGCATCGACCATGCATTGCAGCATCATCATGATCGCCATCATGCCTGACGCGGTAACGCTGACCCGCTCCACATCCATCTCCCGGCGGTAAAGGCCGCCCATGTAGCTGGCCAGCGACTGGCGCAGTTCGGGAATGCCGCGCTTGTGCGTATAGAAGGTCTCGCCGTCGCGCATCGCCGAAGCCGCCGCCTCGCAGATGAATTGCGGCGTCGGGATATCGCTTTCGCCGTACCACAGCGGCACCACCGACGGATCGCCCAGCGCATGCTTGGAGACCGCCAGGATCTGCTGTTCCTCGATCCCGGCGACCTGGGGCCGGATGTAAGGCGTGCGGAGCTTGAGTTTGGTCATGGGCTGGACCATGCACAAATCGAGCAGGAACGACAAGCGTCCCAACCCCCTGCCCGGTGGGGGAACGCGCGCACCGGTGCGGAGAAGCGACCTAGACCAGATCCGCCACCCGCGCGCGCAGGTGGGGGATCACCTCCTGTTCGAACCAGGGGTTCTTCTTCATCCAGGCCGTGTTGCGCCAGCTCGGGTGCGGCAGCGGTAACAGGTCCGGGCCGTAGTCCCGGAACCGCTGCACGGTTTCCGTCAGCGTCTTTTGCGCGCGGGCGCCCAGATAGCGGCGCTGCGCGTATTGGCCAACCAGCAGCACCAGTTCGATGGCCGGCATCTTCGCGCGCAGAAGGTCGTGCCATTGCGGCGCGCATTCGGGCCGCGGCGGCGCGTCACCGCCGCGCTGCAAGGTGCCGGGATAGCAGAAACCCATGGGCATGATGCACAACCGGCCGGCGTCGTAGAAGACGGTCTCGTCGATGCCCATCCAGGCGCGCAGCCGATCGCCGCTGGGGTCGGTGAAGGGCCGGCCCGAGGCGTGGACCTTGGTGCCGGGCGCCTGGCCGATCAAGAGGACCCGCGCCGTCGCGCCGATCTGCACCACCGGCCTCGGGCCCAGCGGCAGGTGGGTCTCGCACAGCCGGCAGCCGCGCACCCGCCGCAACAGGGCGTCCAGGCTCTCGGCCCCGGATTCCGCAATCGTGTCGTCAGCCAAGGTCGGACAACAGCGCGTCGACGAAACGCGGCACGATCTCGCCGGCGGGTCCATAGATCGCGTCTTCGAACAGGGTCGCGCCCTCGGACGGTTCCAGGTTCAGCTCGACCGTGCGCGCGCCGGCGGTCATGCGCGCCTCCTCGACGAACCCGGCGGCGGGATAGACGTTGCCCGACGTGCCGATCGACAGGAACAGACCGCAGGTTGCCAGGGCGGCGTAGATGCGCTCCATCTGGTAAGGCATCTCGCCGAACCAGACGACGTCGGGCCGCATGCCGCCGGTCTCGCCACAGGACGGACAGGGGACGTCGGTGGAAAGGTCGTCGCGCCACGGCGACGTCGCCCGGCACGACAGGCACTGCGCGACCAGAAGTTCGCCATGCATATGGATCAGGTTCTGCGCGCCGGCGCGTTCGTGCAGGTCGTCGATGTTCTGCGTCACGATCAGCGTCCCGCCCGGCCAGTGTGCCTCCAGCGCCGCCAGGGCCCGGTGCGCGGCGTTCGGCTGCACCGCCGGATCCAGCAGGCCGCGGCGGCGATGGTTGTAGAAGTCGTGGACGCGCGCCGGGTCGCGGGCGAAGGCCTCGGGCGTGGCAACGTCTTCGATCCGCACCTTGGCCCAGATGCCGTCGGCGTCGCGGAAGGTGTCGAGCCCGGATTCCTTCGAAATGCCGGCGCCGGTCAGGATCACGATCGGCTTTTCGGGAGAATGGCGTGCGTTCATCTCGGCGGTATGGTAGCCACAGCCGGCCCGGCCGCAAAGGAGAACCCATGACATCGGTCCTGTTCGTCTGCACCGGAAACATCTGCCGCTCGCCGACGGCGCACGGGGTCTTCCGGCACATGGTGGCCGAGGCGGGCCTCGACGGCCGGGTGGAGATCGATTCCTGCGGCACGCACGGCTATCACGTCGGCGACCCGCCGGACCCGCGCGCGATCGAGACCGCCGCGCGCCGGGGCTTCGACATCGCCGATCTGCGCGCCCGCGCGATCGATCCCCACGATTTCGACCGGTTCGACCTGTTGCTGGCCATGGACCGCGGCCACCTCCGCATGCTGGACGCCATGACGCCGGCCGGCGCACACGGCGCAATCCGGCTGTTTCTGGACGTGATGCCCGCCGGCGGCCCCAGCGACGTGCCCGACCCCTATTACAGCGGACAGGCCGCCTTCGACCACGCGCTGGACTTGATCGAACAGGCAAGCGCCCTGTGGCTGGACCGCGTGCGCGCCGCGCTTTAGGGGCCCCGTGACGCCGGAACAGCGAACCCGCCTGGAGACCGTCACCGGCCGGGCGGTCGCCCGGCTGTCGCCGCTTTCAGGCGGCTGCATCGCCCATGTCTGGAAGGTGGAGCTTGACGAGGGCACCGCGGTCGTCGCCAAGACGGCACGCGGTCAGGGCGACTTCGAGACCGAAGGGTTCATGCTGAACTACCTCGCCGCGCATTCGGACCTGCCGGTGCCAAAGGTCCTGGACGTGCGGCCCGACATGCTGGTGATGAGCCATATCGAGGCCGGCGGCGGCATGAACGACCGCGCCCAGGAACACGCCGCCGACCTGATCGCCGCCCTGCACGGCGTGACCGGCTCGGCCGCGGGTCTGGAACGCGACACCCTGATCGGTCCGCTTCACCAGCCGAACGCCCCGGACCAGTGCTGGGTCGCGTTCTTCAGGGACCGGCGGCTATTGCATTTCGGCGCGCTGGCGCACGGCTCGGGACGATTGCCGGCGGAGACCTTCCGCCGACTGGAGCGGCTTTGCGACAGCCTTGAACGGTGGATCGGCGAGCCCGCCGCACCGTCGCTGTTGCACGGCGATCTGTGGGGCGGCAACGTGCTGGTCAACGGCGCGCGCATCGCCGGTTTCGTGGACCCGGCGATCTATTACGGCGATCCGGAGGTCGATCTTGCCTTCTCGACGCTGTTCTCGACGTTCGACGATGCGTTCTTTGCGCGTTACCAACAGCATCGCCCGCTGGCGCCCGGCTTCTTCGAGGAGCGGCGCGACCTCTACAATCTCTATCCCTTGCTGGTGCATACCGAACTGTTCGGCGGCGGCTACGCCGGATCGGTCGACCGCATCCTGCGCAGACTGGTCGGCTAGCGGGCGTCAGCCCAGTTGCAGGATCAGACGCGGCGGCGACTGGCGCATGGTGCGGATGCGCCAGGTGTAAAGGACCAGCCCCTCGCCTTCGACCGTATCGGCGTTGTGTTCGATGACGCGCGCGTCGGTCCAAAGCCGAAAGACGCCGCGGACGTCGAAGCCGCCGTTGATCAGCTCGTCCATGTAGGCCTTGGGCAGGCGGTTGCCGCTGAGTTCCACGCGGCCGTCGCCCAGGTTCTTCAAGCCCAGGAACCGGGAATTGAGCCGCACGAAGTTGAAGCTGCGGTCGCGTTCCAGGTTGCCCTGATGCTCGTAGCGGGTGCGGTAGGTGGCCTGACGCCAGTAGGTGACCTCGTGAAAGCCGCTGTCGCGGCGCAGCTCGCGTTCGAACAGGCCCACATTGTGCCGGAACGCATCGGGATCGTCCTCGAACTCGCCCCGGCCGAGCCGGCGCAAGAGCTGCAGCGACGTGAGCTCGCCTTGGTAAGTAAAGGCGTATTTGCCGTCGCGCCGGATCTGCATGCCGGCCTCGAACCGGTCCGGCATGTAACAGCCCGCCAGCGCCACCAGCGCCAGGACGGCAAGGAAAGGGCGAAGGGTCCGCATGGACCGATCAAAGCGCAAAGGCGGTTAACGGACGGTGTACTTGAAGGCGTACCGCCTGCAGCCCACCCTCAGGCGGACAGCTTCGGCTCGGCGACGCCGATCATGCAGTCGCGGGTCACCAGGTCCGCCAGCGCGGCCTCGTCCATGCCTTCGGTTCCGGCGGGCCTGGCCGGCAGCACCAGGTACCGCATGTCGGCGGTGCTGTCGTGCACGCGCACCTCGCGGTCGTCGGCAATCGCGGTCCCAAACTCCTTCAAGACCGCGCGCGGCTCGCGGACGCAGCGCGAGCGGTATTCGCGCGCCTTGTACCAGTCGGGCGGCCTGCCGATCAGGAAGGTCGGGTAGCAGGAGCACAAGGTGCAGACCACCACGTTGTGCACGGCCGCGGTGTTCTCCACCACGATGATCGGGATCGGTCCGGTGTCGATGCCGATCTCCGCCGCCGCCGTCTTGCTGTCGGCCAGCAGGCGGGTCTTGAAGTCCGGGTCGGTCCAGGCATGCGCCACCAGCTTCGCGCCGGTCGCCGGGTTGCGGCCGTCGATGAACTCGATCCGTTCCCTCAGTTCGTCCGCGGTGATGATGCCCTTGTCGATCAGGAGGTCGCCCACCGCCTGGGCCAGGAACTGGTAGTAGGTGGCGGGCGCGTCCTCAAGGTCGGGCTGCGGCGGGTGCGGGTGGTGGTGACCGTGATGTTCGCTCATGCCCCCTCTCCTTCCGCCGGTTCCAGCCAGTGCTCGAAGATCTCGACCTCGACGCTGTCGTCCGGCCGGCCGTCATAGTCCGGCCACAGGTCGCGCTGGCGGAACCGCACCCGGTAGAGCGTGACCGCCGTGCCCTCGCGCACGCCGTAGGCGCCACGTTCGGGATTGGCGAAGGCGCCGCAGATACGCTCCACCTCGCCTGACGCTCCGCGCACATAGAACGGCGTGCGCACGTGGCCGGGCGGATAGGCCTCGCGCACCCGCACCGGCGCGCCGACCGCATACCGCGCCCCGCTCACGGCGTCGTCTCCGCGCGCGCCGCGGCAAAGCGCGCCTCTGCGTCGGCCACGGCGCGGCCCAGCTCGTCGACGGTGATCACGCCCTTCTCCAGCAGGACCTCGGTGATGGCCGAGATCCAGCGTTCGTAATAGTTGAGCTCGTCATAGGCGCCCGGGCCCAGGTCCTCGATCGCCCGGCGCAGCTCGTCGACCGAGACCAGGTTGCGCCGTTCGTCGGCCAGCAGCCTGAGCAGCGCGTCGGTGCGTTTTTCCCACGGCGCGTGGATGTGCTGGTCGAACGACACCGGCCCCGCCTGAAGACCGCCCATGTCGTGATGCCGCCGCAGTTTTGTCACCGTCCGCCTCCCCGCGCCGTCAATGCGCCTGGTTCCAGTTGTCGCCGACGCCGGCATCGACCACCAGCGGCACCGACAGCGCCACCGACGGACCCGGCGCGCCTTCCATGACGCCGCGCACGATCTCGATGGTGCGGTCCACCTGGTCGTCGGGCGCCTCGAACACCAGCTCGTCATGCACCTGCAACAGCATCCGCGACTTGAGCTGTGCCGCCGCCAGCGCCTGGGGCACCCGGATCATGGCGCGTTTGATGATATCGGCGGCCGAGCCCTGGATCGGCGCGTTGACTGCCTGGCGTTCCGCGTAGGACCGCCGCGCCGGATTGCGGTCGGCGATGCCGGGCAGGTGGATCTTGCGGCCGAACAGGGTGGTGACGAAGCCGGTCTTTTTCACCTGCTTCTTCATCTCGTCCATGTAATCGCGGATGCCCGGGAACCGCTCGAGATAGGCGTCGATGAAGGCCTTGGCCTCGCCCTGGGAACAGCCGAGCTGGCGCGCCAGGCCGAAGCCCGAGATGCCGTAGATGATGCCGAAGTTGATCGCCTTGGCCCGGCGCCGTGTTTCGGCGTCCATGTCCGCCATCGGCACGCCGAACACCTCCGAAGCGGTCATCGCGTGAATGTCCTGGCCGTCGCGGAAGGCGTCGCGCAGCGCGTCGATCTCGGCCACGTCGGCGACCAGCCTGAGTTCGATCTGGCTGTAGTCCAGGCTGATCAGCTTGTGCCCCTCCGGCGCGATGAAGGCCTCGCGGATCTTACGGCCCTCCTCGGTCCGGACGGGGATGTTCTGCAGGTTGGGTTCGGTCGAGGCAAGCCGGCCGGTCTGGGCGCCGGCCATCATGTAGGACGTGTGCACCCGTCCGGTGGCCGGGTTGATCTGCTGCAGCAGCGCCTCGGTATAGGTCGAGCGCAGCTTGGAGAGCTGGCGCCATTCCAGCACCTTGGCGACGATCTCGTGTTCCGCGGCCAACGGCTCCAGCACCTCGGAATTGGTCGAGAACCCGCCGGTCTTGGTCTTCTTGCCGCCGGTCAGCCCCATCTGCTCGAACAGCACCTCGCCAAGCTGCTTGGGCGAGCCGATGTTGAACGGCGCGCCGGCAAGGCCGTGGACCTCCTCTTCCAGATCCGCGATCCGACGGGCGAAGTCGCTGCTGAGGTCGCGCAGGCGGGCCGGGTCGACCAGGATGCCGGCACGCTCCATCGCCGCGATCACCGGGATCAGCGGCCGCTCGACGGTCTCGTAGATGGCGCACATATGCTCCGACACCAGGCGCGGTTTCAGGACCTGGTGCAGCCTCAGCGTGACGTCGGCGTCCTCGGCGGCGTAGTCGCGCGCTTTCTCTAGAGGCACCCGGTCGAAGGTCACCTGGGACTTGCCGCTGCCGGCGACCTCGGAATACTTGATCGTCGCGTGATCGAGATGCAGCGACGCCAGCTCGTCCATGCCGTGCCCGTGCACGCCGCCGTCCAGCACGAAACTCATCAGCATGGTGTCGTCGGTCGGATCGACGGCGATGTCGTGGCGGGCCAGGATGCCCAGGTCGTACTTGATGTTCTGACCGACCTTGAGACAGGCGGGGTCCTCCAGCATCGGCCTGATCAGGTCGATCGCGCGGTCCATGGGGACCTGCTTTGGCGCGTCGGCGGCGGTGCCGCCGCCCAGGTCGAGCGCGCCCTGGTCGTCCGCACCCTTGTGCGCCAGCGGCACATAGCAGGCCTGCCCCGGGCCCAGCGCCAGCGACACGCCGACCAGGTCCGCGGTCTGGGAATCGAGCGCCGTGGTCTCGGTGTCCACCGCCACCAGTCCCTGGTCCATCGCCCGCCTGACCCAGCCTTCAAGCGCCGCCTCGTCCTGCACCAACTCGTAGGCGCCGTTGCCCGGCGCCGCGGCCGGCGGCGTGTCCGCGGCCGGTGCGCCGCCCGCCTCGGCCTCGAACCGCGCGGTCAGGCGGCGGAAGTTCTGTTGCTTCAGGAACGGCACCAGGACGTCCAGGTCCGGGTCCTGCCGGACGAAGTCCTCCAGCTTTTCCTCGACCGGCGCGTCGTCGTCCAGCGTGACCAGTTGAAGGCTGACCCGCGCCATGTCGGCATGTTCCAGCAGGTTCTCGCGGCGCTTCGGCTGTTTGATCTCCTCGGCCCGTTCCAGCAGCGTTTCCAGGTCGCCGTATTCGGTGATCAGTTGCGCCGCCGTCTTCACCCCGATGCCGGGAACGCCGGGCACGTTGTCGACCGAATCGCCGGCCAGCGCCTGCACCTCGGCCACCTTTTCCGGCGCTACGCCGAACTTTTCGACCACCTCGTCGGGGCCGATCGACCGGTTCTTCATGGGGTCCAGCATGGTCACGCCGGGTCCCACGAGCTGCATCAGGTCCTTGTCGGACGACACGATGGTGACCTCCATGCCCGCCGCGCGCGCCTGCTTGGCGTAGGTCGCGATCAGGTCGTCGGCCTCGTAGTTCTCCATCTCGATGCAGGGCAGGTTGAAGGCCCGCGTCGCCTCGCGGATCAGCCCGAATTGCGGGATCAGCTCCTCCGGCGGTTCGGGACGGTGCGCCTTGTAGTCGTCGTAGATCTCGTTGCGAAAACTGGTCGCGCCGGCGTCGAAAATAACCGCAAGACCGTCGGCGTCGCTGGTCTCCAACAGCTTCAGGATCATGTTGGTAAAGCCGAACACCGCATTGGTGGGCGTGCCGTCGGGCCGGTTCATCGGCGGCAGGGCATGGAACGCGCGGAAGATGTAGCCGGAGCCGTCGATCAGGTAGAGATGTTTCAGCTTCCGCTTTTCGCCTGCGGCCATGCGCGCCTGCCCCCGTTTGTTCGTGAAGCGGATATTGCCTGTTTTTGCCCCGCACCCCAACCCTTCTCCCTGCCGGCGAGAGGGGACCAGATGCCCGTCTCCCAAGGGGAGAGGGTGGATCGCGCATAAGCGCGAGCCGGGTGAGGGGGTTCGGGTGTCGGAGGCCGCCAGCGCCTACCGCGCCAGGGCCAGGATCTCTTCCAGCGAGTCGATGTCGGGCGCGGCGCGGTCGTTCACCACGGTCAGCGGCGCGCCGACCACCTGCGGGGTCTGCTGGCGGCCAAAGCGGCGGTTCGCCTCGCGCCCGACCTGGGTCTTCAGGAACCGTTCCATCTCGAACAGTTCGACCGTGCCGTCGCCGTCGCCCGACGCCCGGTCGGCCTTACCCAGCATGCCTTCCAGGAAGTGGCGGGTGAACAGTCCGAGCCGCAGGCGTTCGTCCCACGACGCGATCTCTTTGCCGTCCGCGGCGGTGAAGACGACCCCGTTCGACAGCCCCGTCCGGTCCGGCCGGGCGGCCAAAAACACCGGCGAGGCTGACCGGACCAGCGTTCCGTCATGGGACAGGCCCGAGAAGCAGCTGTCCACCGCCAGTGTCACCTTGACGTCGCGCAGCCGGTTCAGGTTGCGCACCAGGGTTTCCAGCTTGTAGCCGGTCAGGCCCGGCTCCATGGGATCGGCATCGCTGGGCAACAGCACGCCGGTGCCGTCCTCGGTGGGCACGCCGTGGCCGGAGAAGTAGACGAACACCTCTTTCATGCTCTCGCGCGTCACCGCGTCGAACAGCTTGCCTTCCGGATCGCTGTCGGTGCCGAAATAGGCCAACAGGTCGGACTGGTTCGGATCGTTCAGCACGATCACGTTCTCGTCCCGATAGCCCTGGTTCTTGATCAGGAACTGCCGGATCGCCTCGGTGTCGTTGTGGGCGAAGCGCACCGGCGGGACGTCGCGGTTGCGATAGTCCCTGACGCCGATGACGACCGCATAGGCGTTCGGCCGCCGCGCGCCTTCGGGGAACATGTACTCCGCGGTCGGCCCGTAGGCGTACGCCGCGGGCGCGATGTCGGAGGCGACACCGTTCGGCACCCGCGTGCCGTTCTGCAGCGCCGGGGCCAGCGCCACCGCGGTGCTGCGCCGCTCGAACAGGTCCTGCTGAACCAGCGCAAACGGCGGCAGTTTCTCCGCCGTGTTGCGCCGCTTGCGGAAGTCCTTGACGATCTCGGATACGGTGATGACGGCGGGCTCGGCGAGCCAGTCCTCCACGTCGCCGGGATAGTAGGTGTCCTGGCGGTGCATCTCGATATCCGGGTCGCTGTCGCGCGCGCCGTCCAGGATGTCGAAGACCCGCCGTTCGGTCCGCTCCAGCCGGCCCTTCACATATTGCCCGGTCTTGCGGTCCAGCACGTAGTAGTTGACCGCCGCCGTCTTGACGCCCTCGCGCCCGATCCGGTCGAAGGTGTAGGCGGCGTACTGCTTCTCCTCGAGCTGCGGCGGCGTCGCGTCCAGCTTCTCCTGGGCGGCCGCGACCCGCTCTTCGGCCTCGGTCACCTGGGAGTTGTTCACCGCCATGCCGATCAGGTGCGCCAGCAGGCCGGCGATCGCGGCCTCGTTGCTGTTGCCGTTGATCCGGACATTGCCGCCGTTCTGTTTGCGCAGCGTCGTATTGAGGTTGTCCTGCGCCTGTTCCAGCGCCACCCGCGCCTGGTCGTATTTGGGATTGCTGCGATAGACCGAGTGCGTGTAATGGCGCGAGGCGACCGTGACGCGCGAGGCTTCGGCGCTTTTGGAGGTCGAGCCGGCCAGATCGACGACGACCAGATAGTCCGCCCTAGCGGCCGCGGTGTCCGCCATGGCGCGTTCCAGGCCCACCTTGTGCACGGTAAACGCGACGTCGGCCTTGATCCTGATCGGAAAGGCGATGCCGGGCTCGCCGACGCGCGACCGGCTGTTGACTTCAAGCACCGCAAAGCGGTCCTGCGCGATCTGCTTGACGTCGATCCCCTTGCCCTTGACCTCGCTCAACACGTCCCACGCATCCAGGAGGCCGGGCGTGCGCCCGCCGGTGCGTTCCAGGGTCAGCGCATCCACATAGGTCTCGCGCACATGCAGGCCGACGTCGCCCTGCAACGCCACGCCCATCCGGTAGCTGTCCAGGAAACGGCCGAGCTCCAGCGTGTTCGCCCGCTCCACATCCGACTTGATGCGGGCGTAGTGGTTGCTCATGAACCGTTCGGGTTTGATGTTCAGCGGATAGGCGTCGAAGAACGACCGGCCGGCGAAATGGTCGTATTCGGCAAAGGCCGACGCGGCGGTCTCGCGCATCCTGCCGTTCAGCAGGAACAGCGTGGTCGACAGTTCCTGCACCTTGGTGGAGCGCAGCGCCGGATCCTGCAACAGGACGTAGCTGTCGTAGGTCTTCAACAGGTTGTCGGCGGACTTGAGCTGGCCCTTGATATCGTTCCAGCCGTCGCGCGGCGCCGGCCAGTCGACCGCCTTCGCCCGCACGATGGCACGGTCGAGCTGGGGTTCGAGCTCGTCGTTCAGCCCCTGGGCGACCAGCGCGAGCTGTTCGTCGAAGCTGCTGCGGCGTTCGTCGAAATATTCCTTGTTCTGGGCATAGATGTCGGCGGCGGCGGACCAGTTGCCCAGCATGACCTCGTCTTCGAAGGCCCGGCCGGGCCCGGACATGGCATAGGGGTTGCAGCCCGCGAGGGCCAACATGAGAGCGATTGCGGCCGCCCACCGCATCGTATGTCCAAGCACCATGGCACTACCCCTCTCCGGGGAGGTCTGCCCAGTGAATTAGGCCGCCCCCGGACAGCCGCAACCGGCATGCCTGCACCGCGCTAACTGCTGATGTTAGCTTATTGTTTCGCCGGTGTTGAGTCGAACCCTGTTAAGCATCGGCGAGGCCCGGTTTTCCGCCTTTCCGGCGGGCCGGATGCGGAAAATGCCTAATCGCCGGCCGCCGCCCCGCGGGCCTGGCGCAGCACGAAACGGCGGCCGCAATAGGGGCAGTCCACGGCGGACTTCTCGCCCATATTCAGGAAGATCCGCGGGTGGCCCAGCGCACCGCCGCCGCCGTCGCAGGCGACCCGGGTGTCGTCGGTTTCGATGATCTCGGGTGGTTTCATGGTCATGGGACTGTGGCATCCTTGATACGCGGGGCCGCTGCCCCATATCTGCCGCGTGACATTGACCGCGCAGTCGGCCGGATGATACGCAAACGCGCCCCAACCGCAAACATCAACTGATTCTCCGGAGAGACGGACGAGCGCATGTCCGCCGTCGAACACAGCAGCGACGATCCCGCCTTCGCGGTCGAAGTCGAAGGCCTGAGCAAGACCTATCGCGCGTCCGGCCGCGACACGGCGAAGCCTGCGCTGGACAATGTGGACCTGGCGATCCCGCGCGGCGCGCTGTTCGGCCTGTTGGGCCCGAACGGCGCCGGTAAATCGACGCTGATCAACATCCTGGCCGGACTGGTCATCAAGTCCGCCGGCACCGCGCGGGTCTGGGGCATCGACATCGACCGGGCGCCGCGCGACGCGCGCGCGGCGATCGGCGTGGTGCCCCAGGAGCTGAACATCGATCCGTTCTTCACCCCGCGCGAGCTGATGAATCTGCAGGCGGGCCTCTACGGCGTGCCCGTCTCCGAACGCCGCACCGACCAGGTGCTGGACGCGCTGGGCCTGGCCGACAAGGCCGAGGCCTATGCCCGGTCGCTGTCGGGCGGCATGCGGCGGCGCCTGTTGGTGGCGAAGGCGATGGTGCACAACCCCCCGGTGCTGGTCCTGGACGAACCCACCGCCGGCGTCGACATCGAGCTGCGCCAGAAGCTGTGGGACTATGTGGTCGACCTCAACCGCCGCGGCACGACCATCCTGTTGACGACGCATTACCTGGAAGAGGCCGAGCAGTTGTGCGACCGGATCGCGATCATCAACCACGGCAAGGTCGTCGCCTGCGATTCCACGCCGCGCCTGCTGGCACGGCTGGACGACAAGTGCATGACGGTCACCGTCGATCGCGCGCTGAGCGCGGTGCCGCCCGAACTTGGCGATCTGCATGCGGAGCTTGCCGCGCCCGACCGGCTGACGGTGACGTACCAGCCGAGCCGCACCAGCGCGGGCCAGATCATCCAGGCGGTCGGCGCGGCGGGCCTGACCATCACCGACCTCTCCACCGAAGAAACCGATCTTGAGGACATTTTCCTGCAGCTGACCCGGACCGATCCGGGCGCGGGCGCCTGACCGGCCATGCGCGCCGCAACCGGCCCCGCCCGCCTGCTGGCCGTCCTGCTCGTCCTTTTTACGGCGGCCTGCGGACCCAGGGTCGAGGGACTGGGCCCGACGGCGACGGCGCCCAGGATCGAAAACAACATGATCGTCGCCGCCGACGGTGCGCGCCTGCCGCTCAGGCAATGGTCGCCGGCAGGACCGCCGGTCGCCGTGGTGCTGGCACTGCACGGGTTCAACGACTATTCCAACGCCTTCCAGGATCCGGCGCGGCACTGGGCCGGCTTTGGCATCAAGACCTATGCCTTCGACCAGCGCGGTTTCGGCCTGGCGCCGCATCGCGGCATCTGGGCCGGAACCGAGGCGATGGTGGAAGACCTCCGGACCGCGGTGCTGTTGATCCGGGAACGCCACCCGGACCTGCCGCTGGTCCTGGTGGGCGAAAGCATGGGCGCGGCGGTGATGATGGTGGCGCTGGCCGGTGCGGACCCGCCGCGGGTCGACCGGGCGGTCCTGGCCGCGCCCGCGGTGTGGGGCCGCGAGACCATGCCGCTTTACCAGCGCGCCGGTCTTGCCGTGGGCAGTTTCGCCTTTCCGTGGCTGGAGGTTTCCGGGCGCAAGATGGGCATCCGGCCGTCGGACAACACCGAGATGCTGCGCGGGCTGGGCCGCGACCGGCTGGTGATTAAACGCACCCGCGTCGACGCCTTGCACGGCCTGGTCGATTTGATGGACGCCGCGGTCGAGGCCTCGCCGCGGCTCGACGGCCCGTTCCTTATTCTTTACGGCAAGCGCGAACAGCTGATCCCGGCCAAGTCCTGGCGCACCATGGTCGCGCGCCTGCCCGAAGACGGCGCCTGGCGCCTGGCACTCTACGAGAACGGCTGGCACATGCTGATGCGCGACCTGGACGCCGATATCGTCAACGACGACATCGCCGCCTTCGCGACCGACCCCGACGCGCCGCTGCCGTCCGGCCAGGAACAGCCGCGCGGCGGCGGCGATCTGGCTGAGACCGCGGAGACCGGAACCGCCTCGCAATAGCCGCGCTGCCGATCGGGTGCGGTGGCGCGCCGGCTTCTGATCGCGAACGGGCGCATGCTAGTCTGTGCGCCGCATGACAGAGGAACCGTTGCCCACAGCCTCGGTCTGTCCCGCCTGCGGCGGCGATATCGAACCGGCGCACCGTTATTGCCCCGGTTGCGGCACGGCGCAGTTCGATGCCGCCGACGGCGAAGCGGCGACCGGCGAGCGGCGGCAGGTGACGATCCTGTTCGCCGACCTGACCGACTTCACCCGGCTTTCCAACACGCTGGACGCGGAGGACGTGCGCGACCTGATCGAGGCCTACTTCGATCGCATCGACCCGATCGTCGCCCGCCACGGCGGAACCGTCGACAAGCATATCGGCGATGCGGTGATGGCCCTGTTCGGCGCGCCGGTGGCCCATGCCGACGACCCGGAACGCGCGCTGAGGGCCGCCTTCGAAATGCACGCGGCGATGGCCGAGATGTCGGCGGAACTGGGCCGGCCGCTGTCGGTGCATGTGGGCATCGCCGCCGGCTCGGTCGTCGCCGGCATGCTGGGCCGCGGGGCGCGGCGCGAATACACGGTGCTGGGCCGGTCGGTGAACCTGGCCGCGCGCCTCAACGACCTGGCCGGTGCGAACGAGACCCTGATATCCGACGACGTCCGGCACGCCACCGCAGGCGTCGTCAGCTGTCGGTCGGCCGGCAGCGTCGAGGTCAAGGGCTACGATGCGCCGGTCGCCGTCTGGCGCGCCGAGGCGCTGAACACCGGCCGCCGGGACGCGCGGACCGCCTTCGTCGGACGGCAGCCGGAACTGGACCGCATCGCCGCCGTGCTGGACCGTTGTACCGGCCAGAGCACGGGGTGCGTCGTCACCGTCAGCGGCGAGGCCGGCATCGGCAAGACCCGCTTCCTGGACGAGATCCTGTCGCGCGCCGGCACCGCCGGGCTGACGCTGGCCGCCGGGCGCGTCGGCGACCACGGCGTCGACCGTGGCCGCGACGCCGTCGCCGCGCTGGCGGGCGCGCTGTTGGGCGGCGGCGACGACCGGCAGGCCGCGCTGGACAGGGCCGTCGCCGACGGCCGCCTCGACCGGAACGACTCCTATTTTCTGTACGATCTTCTCGGCCTGACGCGGTCCGAAGACGCCGACGCCCTGTGGCAGATGATGGACCATACCGGCCGCATGCAGGCGTCGGCCAAGGCGCTGGCCGCGCTGGTAACGTCGGCGGCCCGGCGCGGCGCGCTGTGCCTGGCGCTGGACGACCTGCACTGGGCCGGCCCGACCGCCCGGACGCTGATCGAGACGCTGGCCCGCCTGACAGCCCGGCTTCCGCTGGTGCTGGTGCTGGCCGGCCGGCGGACCGGCACCGACACGCCCGGCCCGATCGCGGTCCCCGACGACGTGCCCGCCGAGGCGATCGTGCTGCAGCCGCTGTCACCGGACGAGGCCGGCGCGCTGATCGCGGCCGAGCCCTGGCCGCTGACGGAGGCGGCGCGGGCCGCCTGTCTCGAGCGGGCGACCGGCAACCCGCTTTACCTGAAACAATTCGCCCGCGCGGCGGCCGGCGGCGATCTTGCCGCGCTGCCGGCGTCGATCCAAAGCCTGATCCTGTCCCAGGTCGACCGACTGGCCGAGGACGACAAGCGCGCGCTGCAGGCCGCGGCGGTCCTGCGCGACGGCTTTACTGTCGAATCGCTGCGCAGCGTCGCGCAGACGCCCGGCTACGAGCCGGCGACGCTGTTGGACGAGACCCTGCTGCGCCGGGAAGACGGCCGGTATTCCTTCACCCATGCGCTGATCCGCGAGGGGGTCTACGAATCGCTTTTGAAACGCAGCCGCGTCGACCTGCACGGAAGGGCGGCGGACTGGTACGCCGATCGCGACCCGACTCTGTTCGCCCAGCATCTCGACCGCGCCGAAGCCCCCGAGGCGGCAGCCGCCTATCTGGCGGCCGCCCGCACGTTGGCCGCGGCCGACCGGCTGGAGCCCGCCTTGGCGCTGGCGGCGCGCGGCCGCGCGCTGGCCGCGGCGGCGCCGGAACAGGCGGCGCTGGCCCTGGTCCAGGGCACCTGTTGCCGCGAACTCGGGCGCATCGCCGAGGCGCTGGCCGCGTTCGAAGACGCCGCGGCGGCCGCCCCCGCCGGGCCCGACCGCTGTGCGGCCTATCTCGGTTGTGCCGGGGCGGAGCGCATCCTGGACCGCAACGACGCGGCGCTCGCCTCGTTGAACGAGGCTGAGGTCTGCGCACGCGAACCGGCGGCGCGCGCGCGGATCGAGATCATGCGCGGCAACATCCACTTCGCCCAGGGCCGGCTGGAGGCCTGCCTGGCCGCGCATCAGGCCGGGCTGGAACGCGCCGAGGCGGCGCATTCCATCGAGGACCAGGCGCGCGCGCTGGGCGGGCTGGGCGACGCGTATTACGCGCTTGGCCGGATGCGCACGTCGAACGCCCATTTCGAACGCTGTATCGCGCTTGCCCGCGCGCACGGCCTCAGGCGCGCGGAGCTTGCGAACCTGTCGATGCTGGGCCACACCAAACGCTATCTCAACGACCTCGAAGGCGCGCACCGCGACTGTGCGGCCGCGGCCAGGGCGGCGGCGGAGACCCAACAGCATCGCGCCGAGATGGTGGCCAGGCGGATCGACTGCGACGTGCTGTTCGAGCTGGGCCGGCTGGACGAGGCGCGGGCCGAGCTTGACCGCGGCATGGCGATCGCCCGGCGCCTGGGCTCGCCCCGCTTCGAGGCGTTGCTGACCGTGTTCGATGCCAAGCTGCACGGGGCCGCGGGCGAGCCGGCCGTCGGTCTCGCCCTGTTGGACAAGGCGGCCGGGATCGCCCAGGACACCGGCTCGCGCTATTCCGGGCCGATGATCCAGGGGGCGATCGCGTTGTTGACGGACGATGCGCAAGTGCGCGACCGGGCGCTGGCCGAAGGCGAGCGCCAGCTTCCCGGCGCGGTCAGCCACAATCATTTCTGGTTCTACCGCGACGCGATCGACGCCTGCCTGAAGGCCGGCGCCTGGGACCGCGCGCGTGGCTTCGCCGATGCGTTCGAGGCTTACGTGGCGGCCGAGCCGCTGCCGCTGAGCACCCTGTTCATCGGGCGCGCCCGGGCGCTGGCACAGCTTGGCCGCACCGACTGCACCGCTGCGGTGCGCGCGGACGCCCGCGCCGCCCTGGAACGGGTGTGCGCCGAGGCGCGACACGCCGGCCTCTGGACCGCGCTACAGGGGGTGGACGCGTTCGTGTGAACCGCCGCCGGCCCGGCGCGCCCGTCCGGCCGCCTAGACTGCGCCTCGAACCACGTCCGGCCGCTCCATGTCGATGCCGTCAGAATAGACCAGTCTGTCCGCATAGGACGCCTCGCAGCCCAGCTCGATTGCAAACATCTGCTTGGGCGCGTGATAGCCGACGACACCCTTGCGCACGGTCGACGCCACCGAAAAATAGGCGCGCCCGTCGGCAAGCCGCGTCAGCCGGGTCCTGATCATGCCCGGCGTCTGAAATGCCTGGCAGGCAATCCAGTCGGGATCGGCCCTGCCGTGGCGCGGCAGGTGCATGCCCGACAGCGAGATTCTCTTGGAGATCCGCCCCGCCGGGTCGATCCGGACCATGTGAAACGGCACCCCCGCCTCGCCCGGACGGCTGAGCGTGGTGAGCCGGTGGCAGACCTGCTCGAAGCTGGCGCCGTAGTGGGTCTGCAACAACTCGATGTCGTGGCGCTGGGCTTCTGCGCTTTTTAGGAACCGGCTGTAGGGCATCAGGATCGCCGCGGCCAGGTAGTTGGCGAGCGCCGCGCGGCCGATTTCCGCGGCCGGCGCGTCGGCGATGCCGCCCTCCTTGAGCAGCATGGCGATCACCGGCTCGGCCACATGCAGGCCGATCACGCGTGCAAGCTGGAACTTGGCGGTCGGCGCGGGCAGATGGTTGGACAGCTCAACCGCGCCGCCGTCGAGATCGAACCGGGTGCGCACCTCGACCGGACCCTTGGGGCCGGGCGTCGGCGGCAGCATCAACACGCGTGCGCCGAAGGCGTGTTTCACGTAGTTGGTGAGCGCAACGAAACCGATCCCGGCGGGCCCGGCGCCTTCGTCGGCCCAGTCGCGGGTCATGTCGGCGACCAGGCGTTCGGCCTCTTCCTCCAGGTCGGGGAAATGGTTGCGCCGTTCCTGGATGAAATCGCCGACCCGCTCGTCCGGCGCCCGCGGGCCCAGGTCGAAGGCGTCGTCCTCCTCGCCCTCGAACTGCTCGGCCAGACCGCGCAGATCGTCGCGCGATTTGCGGTAGGCGTCGAACAGCCTCAGCATCGCGCGGCCGGTGGCCGGGCTGGCGGTGACCATCTCGCGCACGTCGGTATTGGTGACGTCGACCTCCTCGAACAGGTCGTCGCCCAGCGCCTCCATCAGGTCGGCGACCAGGCGGCCCTCGGCGTCCTCGGCCAGTTCGCGGATCTCGACCCCGAACACCTCCGACAGCCTAAGCAACAGCGCCACCGTGATCTTGCGCCGGTTGTGTTCGATCAGGTTCAGATAGCTGGAGCTGACGCCCAGGGTCTGGGCCAGCGCCGCCTGGGTCTGGCCGCGGGCGCGGCGCATCCGGCGGATCTTGGCGCCGATGCGGGGGCTTTCCGTGGCTTTGGCCAGGTCGGCCGAGGGCGGCGTTTCCGCTTCCATTGTCAAAACTTGGACCCCATTTCTTTACAAGATTGACAGATTGAAAACTTTGTCCATTAAGATTTTCACACGTTAACAGCCTGAATTCAATGATTTTGTTGCAACGCAGCAGCGGGGCATGACACGATCCTGTCACAGAACGCCGGTTGCCTGCGCGGCATATTTACAGAGACGACGATCCGTACAGCGCACCTGCGAAACCGAGATACGCTTGTAAAGGCGCTTGTAAAGGATTGACCAAAATGAATGAAAGCATGATCGAGGGTCTGGCCCCCAGCACCAACAGCGACCGGATTGACGTGACGCCGCCGCCCTGCGGGCCGCGGGCGCGCGAGGACGAGGATTTCCCGACTTCCGAGCCGGGCCGCTGGACCGGGATCCAGCGCGACTACACCATGCGCGACGTCCAGCGTCTGCGCGGGTCTTTGCCGATCAGGCACACGCTGGCCGAGCTTGGCGCGTCCAAGCTGTGGAAGATGCTGAAGACCGAGCCTTACGTGAACACGCTGGGGGCGTCGACGGGCAACCAGGCGATCCAGCACGTGCGGGCCGGCCTGAAGGCGATCTATCTTTCCGGCTGGCAGGTGGCGGCCGACGCCAACCTGGCCGGACAGATGTATCCGGACCAGAGCCTTTATCCCGCCAACTCGGTTCCGTCGGTCGTCAAGCGCATCAACCAGGCGCTGCAGCGCGCCGACCAGATCCAGAACCTGGAATGCATGGACGGCGAAGAGACCTCCGACATCGACTGGTTCGCGCCGATCGTCGCCGACGCCGAGGCCGGCTTCGGCGGCCCGCTCAACGCGTTCGAGCTGATGAAGGGCATGATCGAGGCGGGCGCCGGCGGCGTCCATTTCGAGGACCAGCTGGCGTCCGAGAAGAAGTGCGGCCATCTCGGCGGCAAGGTGCTGGTGCCCACCAAGACCTTCATCCGGACCCTCAACGCGGCCCGGCTGGCGGCCGACGTGATGGGCGTGCCGACGGTCCTGATGGCGCGCACCGACGCGGAATCGGCGCGGCTGATGACCGCCGACATCGACGAGCGCGACCGGCCCTTCATGACCGGCGAGCGCACGCCGGAGGGCTTCCACCGCATCACCGGCGGCATCGAGATGGGCATCGCCCGCGGCCTGGCCTACGCGCCTTATGCGGACCTTCTGTGGATGGAAACCTCCACGCCAAACCTTGAAGACGCGCGCCGGTTCGCCGAGGCGATCCGCAAGGAGAACCCCGACAAGATGCTGGCCTACAACTGCTCGCCCAGCTTCAACTGGTCGAAGCACATGGACCGGGACGACATGGCCAAGTTCCAGCGCGAGCTGGGCGCCATGGGCTACAAGTTCCAGTTCATCACGCTGGCCGGCTTCCACAGCCTGAACCTGGCCACCTTCAAGCTGGCCCAGGCCTATCACGACCGCGGCATGGCCGGTTATTCCGAACTGCAGGAAGCCGAGTTCGCGGCCCAGGCCGAAGGCTTCACGGCGGTCCGCCACCAGCGCGAGGTGGGCACCGGCTACTTCGACGCGGTCAACACCGCGGCCGGCGGCGGCAGCTCGTCGACCACGGCGATGGCGGAATCGACGGAGACCGCACAGTTCCACTGAGTACCTGACCCCGAGATCATGGGGAACTCCCCCGGCGGCCAAACCCCGGCCGCCGGGTTTTCTTTTGCGCGCGGGCGCCGGGTGTGAGCCGCGTCACTGACAAATCTTCGCGCATGCGTTGTTCTTCTCATCCACACTCCCACGTGCGGAGCGCAAAGCCGGGAGGGAAGTTCGATGCCGCAGGCGCTCAATCTGGACGACGTGATCCGCTTCGAACGCAAGTGGATCGCCGCGCGCCGGTCGAAGGACGATCTGTCGGACGTCGCGAGGAACGACGATCCCGCGCCCATCGAGCTGTGCGACCTGGAGGGTCATTTCCGGAAACTGGCCGGCACCCGGGGTACGGCGCCACACATCTCCGTGGAGCTGGCGGCGGAGGCGAAAGCCAAGGAAGTCGCGCAACGGGAAATCCACCGCGCCCTGCAAATGGCGCTGGACTGGTTCTTCGCGGACAGGCTGCCACGCGACGACGACGACCGCACCACCGCCAAGGCGATGGGCCATGTCGTGCGCAGCCTGCTCGACCAGTTGCGGGCCGCGATCGGCGAATCGGCCGCCGGCACACCCGTCGACCTGGCCGTCCTGGTCAACCGCGCGCATGACACGCTGCAGCTTCAGGATGCGACGGTCCACGACTGCAAGACCATCGCCGAGCGGCAGGGCAAGGCGGCGGCCATCGCACTGTGCAAGGAAGCGGACCCGGACAAGACACCCGCCGCACCGACCACCGACCGGTTTCGCCGCGCGGCCGAGGACGCGAGCGCGGCGGCGCTGCGGCTTGTGTCCGAAGAGATCGCGCGCAGGGTGCTGGCGGCGCACAAGGAAGGGAAAGCCGGCGACACGCGCGGCTGGTTCGGCCGCAAGGTCGACATCCTGGCCGACATCGAACGCGTCGGCGTGTTGTTCAAAAAACTCGCCGCCCACAGGGCGGACGAGGCGGAAGAAGACACGACCGAACGGCCGGCGGTTTCGTTGCACAACCTCCTGACAGACGAGCCCGACGAGATCGACCACAAGGCGCTCAGCGGGCTGGACGAGGCCCTGGCGCACCGCATCGCAACCGATTCCGGCACGCGCCCGCAGGACGGGCTGGTGGGCCTGGCGCTGTCGGGCGGCGGCGTGCGGTCGGCGTCGTTCAACCTGGGCGTCCTGCAGGCGCTGCACGAGGTGGGGCTGTTCGGCAAGATCGATTATCTGTCGACCGTCTCCGGCGGCGGCTATGTCGGGTCCTGCGTCAGTTCCATCTATGCCGGCGGCGCAGAGGCCTTTCCGTTCGACCACAATCCCGGCGAGCCGGAAAAACGGGCGTTCAAACACCTGCGCAACCACTCCAACTATCTGGCGCCGGGCGGGTTTCTCGACTGGGTGCGGATCGCGGCGCTCTTGTTGCGCAGCACGCTTTCCAACTTCCTGATCGTGCTGCCGCTGATCCTGCTGGCCGCGGCCGTCACCGTGTGGGCGATCTACGACACCGTCCCCCTGTCGCAGCAGATTGGCGACGCCTGGCTGGACATGGTGGTCGGCCTCTTGGTCGACTGGCCGAGGCTGGCCACCTTCCTGAACGGCCTGGGGAACCTGGTTTCCGTGCTCACCGCCCCCAGCCTTCCCTTCACTTCCGCGGCGGCCTGGGCGCTCGCGATCTCCTTCGTCCTGGAGACGGTGTCCAGGACGCGCAAGGAATGGCGCACCTGGCAGGCCCGCAACAGCCTGGGGCGGATCTCTGCGGTTCTCCTTGTGGTCACCCTGGGCGCATTCGTTATCGAGATCCAGCCGGTCATCGTGGAGACCTACGGGCTGAAGACCAACGACATCCTGATCGACTGGCTGACCCTGTTCGTCTCGCTCGCCGGTCCCGGCTCGGCGCTGCTCGCAAGCCGGGTGGCGCAGCGCGCGCCCGTGAAGTCTTTCCTGCGCAAGCTGCCCCACATTCTGGTCGGCGTGCTCGGGCCGCTGGTCATCTATCTCATCTATCTCCTGCTCGCACGCTGGGGCGCGTTTCCGGAGACCGCGCCCGAAGCCGTGGTCTATATGCGCACGGCAACGGCGCATTTCCTTGAGATGGTGACCGCCTGGGGCGCGCCGTTTGGCAACATGATCGCGGAATGGAACATCTGGGCGTCCGATCAGGTCGCGCTGCTGCAGGCGTCGTGGATGTCGGCCCAGCAGGCAACGACCTCGTGGTTCTATGGCCTGGCGGCGCTTGTCCTGTTCCTGATCATGACGCTGTTCGGGAACGTGAACCTGTCGTCGCCGCACATGTTCTACCGCGACCGGCTTGCCCGGGCCTTCGTCTTCAAAGTGTCCGACGACGGCAGGGTGGAGCCCAACGACGACCAGCCGCTGTCGGCGCTGTTGGCGCGCGCGCCGGCGCCCTATCACCTGGTCAACGCGACGCTGAACCTCACCACCGCGCGGCAGGATCCGACCCGCCGGCTCGTCAACAGGGACGGCGAAGAAGCGCCCGGCGTGCCCACCGGCGCCTGGGCGGCGCGACGGTCGGCCGATTTCTTCCTGTTCAGTCCCGGCTTTTCCGGCAGCGTACGCACCGGCTATTGCCCGACCGGGGCGCTTGAACTGGCCGACGGCCATATGGGGCTTGCCTCCGCGATGGCGATTTCCGGCGCCGCCGCGGCCCCGTTCAGCGGTGTCGTCACCAACCGCGCGCTTGGCTTTCTGATGGTGCTGTTCAACATCCGGCTCGGCTATTGGGTGCCCAACCCCAGCGAGATCGGCAACGAACGGTCCGGCCCGATCCGCCGCCTGCTCGGCTATTACAACCCGGGCCCGTCATACCTTTATCTCGAGCTGTTCGGCCTGTTGGGCGACGGCGGTCGCTGCGTGAACGTCAGCGACGGCGGCCATATCGAGAACCTGGGCGTCTACGAGCTGTTGCGCCGGCATTGCCGACTGATCATCGCGTCGGACGCCGAGCATGACCCGAACTACAGCTTTGAGGGCCTGGCGCGGCTGCAGATGATGGCCCGCGTCGACCTTGGCATCGACATCCGGTTCGATCCCGCGGACCTCAAGGCGATCCGCAAGGCCGAGAAGGGCGGCGAGGCGACGCAGCCCTACGCGATCGGCATGATCCGCTATTCCAACGGCGACACCGGCCGGCTGATCTATCTGAAAAGCTGCGTGACCGGCAAGGAGCGGGTCTACATCAAGTCCTACCGCAACGTGAACGAGGAGTTCCCGCACCAGAGCACGGGCGACCAGTTCTTCGACGAGACCCAGTTCGAATGCTACCGCGGCCTGGGATACTCGCTGGCGACCGAGACGTTTTCGTCGCCCTACGAGGAGGTGGAGGCGCCCGCCGGCACCGGCGACGGCGGGACGGAGGCATCTGACGGCCACGCGCCGCCGCCGCCCGACGACGACCGGGGCGTCGCGCAGGTCACCGATTTAACGGTGGCGCGATAGCAATGCCGGGTCTATAACCCGCCAAACGCACCCGTAGCTCAGCTGGATAGAGCGCTGCCCTCCGAAGGCAGAGGTCAGAGGTTCGAATCCTCTCGGGTGCGCCATTCCTTCCTTTTCTGTCTGCAAGACGCTGGAACCCCTACGGGCAGTGCGTTTGGCACGGTTCTAAGTCGCGCATTTCCAGCGACGATAGAGTTCGAGTCGGAGCGATGCTCTGCCGAGTTCTGAGCACTCCGAACTCCATGATTTCTGGGCGGTCTCAAGGATTGCGAGTGCGGTTCTAACTCCCGCTCCAAGGCTCGTCGTCAATAGGCGCCGCACATTGATTCTCGTGCGGGCACCCGATTTTCTTGTCTACCGTATATCCGACGATGCCCTCTTCGCGCGCTGCGCAAGATGTGTGTTGTACTACAACACCATCTTGGCAAGGAGGCGCCGCGCCCCCCGTTGCATCCCCCAGCTCATTGGCGCTTCTCGGCATAGAGCTGGATCAGCGCCAGCGTTCCGCCGCTGGACCACAATCAACGAACGTTTTTTGATATGCTGCCGGAACCACCTGGATGTGGATATGTCAATATTTCTCGCCACTTAAGGTGCGCAGTGACCAATGGCTTGCTATTTTAAGAGGAACGGGAGTCGCTAAAGTTGAACGCCGTAGAGATAGAAGAAGCAATATCCCAACTGGCCGGGCAGCAGTTCGACGCCGACGAGTTTCCGTTCGGGTTCCTGGAAGCGTTCGGCAACAAGGCCACCACGATAAAGCGTCTGCGCACGGGCACATCCAACAAGTCGGACGTTGGCGGCGTTCTCCAAACCAACAACATCCATATCAAGGTCGCTCAAGACGGCGAGGTGCCTGTGGCTCTGACGTCCCTCAAAACGAGCCCCGCCACCACCAAGGCCCGCGCAAAGTTCATTCTCGCCACCGATGGGAGAGACTTTCAGGCCGAAGACCTGAACAGCGGCGAGGTCATCGTCTGCGACTATCGCGATTTCCCCGACCACTTCGGTTTCTTCCTGCCGCTCGCCGGCATTAGCACTGTCAAGCAAATTCGAGAGAGTGCCTTCGACATCAAGGCGACAGGTCGCCTAAACCGGCTCTATGTCGAGCTGCTGAAGGACAATCCAGAATGGGGCACGGTGGAGCGCCGCCACGACATGAACCACTTCATGGCGCGCCTTATCTTCTGCTTCTTCGCGGAAGATACCGACATTTTCGCTCAGTCAGACATGTTCACCTCGACAATTGAGCAGATGAGCGAGAAGGACAGCTCCAACACGCATGAGATCATCAGCGAGCTTTTCCGTGCCATGAACACGAAAAGTGAGGACCGCGAGGCAGCCGGAATTGCTCGATGGGCAAACGCTTTTCCCTATGTGAATGGCGGATTGTTCTCGGAAAGTGTAGAGGTCCCGAGCTTCAGTCGCATCGCGCGTTCCTACCTTTTGCACATCGGCAGTCTTGATTGGAAGAAGATCAATCCGGACATTTTTGGTTCGATGATCCAGGCCGTTGCAGATGATGAGGAGCGCGGCGCTCTCGGAATGCACTACACGAGCGTTCCGAACATCCTCAAAGTCCTTAACCCGCTCTTCCTGGATGATTTACGAGAGACACTCCAGGAGGCAGGTGATAACTCCCGCAAGCTCCTTAACCTCCGCAACCGTATGGCCAAAATCAGGGTCTTCGACCCGGCCTGTGGATCGGGAAACTTCCTCGTCATCGCATACAAGGAAATGCGAGCCATTGAGGCGGAGATCAACGAAAGCCGCGGCGAAGCGGACCGCAAGTCCGATATTCCCCTGACAAACTTTCGTGGAATCGAGCTCCGCGACTTTCCAGCGGAGATCGCGCGACTTGCGCTCATCATCGCCGAGTACCAATGCGATGTGACCTATCGCGGTCAACGAGAGGCGCTTCGCGACTTCCTACCGCTCGACGCCATGAACTGGATCACCTGCGGCAACGCCTTGCGGATCGACTGGCTAAGCATATGCCCGCCGACCGGAACAGGCGTGAAAATACATGGCGATGACCTTTTCACCACGCCACTTGATCAGGCCGAGATCGATTTTGAGAACGAGGGTGGCGAAACGTATATCTGCGGAAATCCACCATATCTCGGGAGTCGTTGGAGAAACTCCGAACAGCAAGACGATATGGCCAAATTGTTCTCACCAAGAAGCAAGAGTTTCAAGGATTTAGATTATGTGGCTGCTTGGTATCTAAAAGCCGCTGACTACATTGATTTTGTCGGTGATGCTCAGTGTGCGTTCGTTGCCACAAAATCTATCTGCCAAGGTGAACAAGTGGCAATGCTCTGGCCTTTGATTTTTAACAGCGGGCTAGAGATCACTTTTGCTCACACTCCTTTCCATTGGAGTAACCTAGCGAGCTCAAATGCCGGGGTAACTGTTGCAATCGTTGGAATTGCTCCCTCAAAATCTCGAAAGAAAAGGTTATTTGATGGCGAAGAGGTTAGAGTCGTTGAGAATATTGGTCCGTACCTAATCCCAATGGATGACGTGATCGTTGAGAAGAAATCAAGGCCGATGAATGGCCTTCCGCGTATGGACTATGGAAATAAGCCTACTGATGGCGGAAACCTAATCCTGGATCATGAAGAAGTTGGACGACTTATTGCCGAGAGCCCAAGAAGCAAGGATTTCATTCGGAAGTATGTGGGTTCAAGCGAATTTATCAACGGAACGACGCGGTTTTGTGTTTGGGTAGAACACACTCAAGCGGCAAATGCTCAAACTATTCCAGAACTACAAGATCGTTTCAGGCGCGTTGAGGCACTGCGCCGTGAAAGCAAAGGGCAGCAAGCAAACGCCAATGCCGATACACCGTATCGTTTTGTGTTTTCACCACATAGGCCGGGAAAGGCAATCATTGTACCACGGGTGTCATCAGAGCGACGTCCCTACCTTCCGGTCGGTCTGGTAGACGACCATACCGTCGTTTCCGACCGAGCCGCGGTTATATACGAACCAGAGCCGTGGCTGTTCTCAATTATCGCAAGTCGAATGCACTTGGTGTGGATTGCTACGGTTTGCGTCCGAATGCGGATGGATTTCTCTTATTCCAATACGCTTGGTTGGAACACATTCCCTATCCCAAGGCTCACAGAAAAGAACAAATCCGATTTAATAAGCTGCGCTGAAAGCATCCTGCTGGCGCGGGAAGCGCATTTTCCCGCAACCATTGCCGATCTCTATGATCCGGATGAAATGCCTAGCGATTTGCGCGCCGCTCACGAGCGAAATGACGAAGTTCTTGAGCGCATCTATATCGGCCGCCGCTTCAGAAATGATAGCGAGCGGTTGGAAAAGCTGTTTGAGCTCTTCACCGAGATGACCATTCAAAGGGGAGAAACCGAAAAGAAAAAAGTGAAGGCGTCCTGATCATGACCAGTGAAGTCAACGTTCCATCCGTTTCCGTTACCTACGCCCAGAATGGCGGCTCGACCAAATCGAACGAGCTTGGCATGCGCCCGATGCAGGAGCGCGCCTACGAGAAACGCGGTGAGCAGTATCTTCTAATCAAATCGCCCCCGGCTTCAGGCAAGAGCCGAGCGTTGATGTTTGTCGCGCTCGACAAGCTCCACAATCAGGGACTCAAGCAGGCGATCATCGTCGTACCCGAGAAGTCCATCGGGTCGAGTTTCTACGATGAGCCGCTGAGCCAATTCGGATTCTGGGCGGACTGGCATGTCGAGCCGAAGTGGAACCTTTGCAATGCGCCTGGTTCCGAAGGCGGCAAGATCAATTCAGTCAATGCTTTTCTCGACAGTGCCGATCAAGTTCTTGTTTGCACGCATGCCACGTTCCGCTTTGCTGTGGACAAATTCGGGGTCGAGGCTTTCGATGATCGACTGATCGCAGTTGATGAGTTTCATCACGTCTCGGCCAACCCCGACAACAAGCTCGGAGCCCATCTCGCCGAGTTCATCGCACGCGATAAGGTCCACATTGTCGCTATGACCGGATCGTATTTCCGGGGTGATGCCGAGCCGGTGTTGATGCCGCATGACGAAGCGAAATTCGATACTGTCACCTACACCTACTATGAGCAGCTCAACGGCTACAAATTTCTGAAGCAGCTCGACATCGGCTATTTCTTCTACTCCGGGGCATACGCCGACGACATTCTGAAAATCCTCGATCCAAACGAAAAAACCATCATTCATATCCCGAGCGTCCAGTCCCGTGAGAGCACCAAGGACAAGCACCGTGAGGTCGAGCACATCATCGATGAGCTTGGCGACTGGCAAGGCACCGATCCTGAGACGGGCTTCCAACTTGTGAAATCACCTGATGGCCGGGTGCTGCGGATTGCCGATCTGGTCGACGACGAGCCCGTCAAGCGGGACAAGGTGTCCGCCGCCCTGAAGGACCCGGCGCAAAAGGACAATCGCGATCATGTAGACATCATCATCGCCCTCGGCATGGCCAAGGAGGGCTTCGATTGGGTGTGGTGTGAGCACGCGCTGACGGTCGGCTATCGCGCGAGCCTGACAGAGATCGTCCAGATCATCGGGCGCGCGACGCGGGATGCGCCGGGCAAGAGTCGTGCCCGCTTCACCAACCTGATTGCCGAACCCGATGCGTCTGAAGACGCCGTGACCGAGGCGGTCAACGACACGCTAAAGGCTATTGCCGCGAGCCTTCTCATGGAGCAGGTCCTCGCGCCGCGCTTCAACTTCACGCCCAAGAAGCCCGATAGTGGGCCGGTGGAGGGTTACGAATACGGCGAAGGCGGATACGACCCCGAGCAATGCAATGTCGGCTTCAACGAGGAAAGCGGCCAATTCCAGATCGAAATTAAGGGCCTCAGTGAGCCGAAGAGCAAGGAAGCCGAGCGCATCTGCCAGGAAGACCTCAATGAGGTGATCGCCGCTTTCGTGCAGGACAAAACGACCATCGAGCGCGGCCTGTTCGATGGAGATCATGCAGGCGGCGAGACGCTTCCCGAAGAACTGACCCAGGTTCGCATGGGCAAGATCATCAAGGACAAGTATCCCGAGCTGGACAATGAGGATCAGGAAGCGGTGCGCCAGCATGCCATCGCAGCCCTCAACCTGACCCAGAAGGCGAAAGAAACCGCTCTTGGAATCGATGAGGAAGAGAAAACCGCCAACACCGCGCTGATCGATGGCGTGCGGAAATTCGCAATGGACGTGCGGGAACTCGACATCGATCTGATCGACCGGATCAATCCGTTCAGCGAGGCGTATGCCATCCTTGCGAAAACTATGAGCGAGGAAAGTCTCAAGCAGGTTGCCGCTATCATCTCGGCCAAGAAAGTGCAGCTCACGCCCGAAGAAGCCCGCGATCTCGCGAAGCGCGCCCTGAAGTTCAAACAGGAGCGCGGCCGTTTGCCTGAGATTACATCTGCCGATGCTTGGGAAAGGCGCATGGCTGAAGGTGTCGCATATCTCGCCCGCATGAAGGCGGAGGCCGCCGATGGCTAAGCAGTTCACCGACGAAGATGATGCGCTCCTTGCCGAGCTCGGCGTCGAGGTCGAAGCCAAGAAGGCTGCCGCGCGCACGCCGCAAGAAGAGCGTGTCATCGCCGGTTTCGAGGAAATCCAGAGGTTCGTTGAGGAACATGGTCGTGCTCCCCAGCACAGCGAAGAAAGAGACATACTCGAGCGGCTTTATGCCGTCCGCCTGGACCGCTTGCGGGAACTGCGGGAGTTCCATCCGCTTCTGGAACCGCTCGACCATCAAGACCTGATTTCGGTAAATGCCCCCGTCGTATCTTCGGTTGATGACGAACTGGATGATGACGCGCTGCTCGCACAGCTTGGGGTGGATGCCGAAACCGCTGACATCACCGAGCTCCGCCATGTCCGGTCCAGCGCGGAGAAGAAGGCCGCCGAAGAGATCGCCAATCGGCAGAAGTGCGAGGATTTCGAGCGTTTCAAGCCGCTCTTCGATCAGGTTCAGGACGAACTTGATACGGGTTTCAGAACCACACGGCCCTTTGAGCGGAAAGCCGAGATCGCGCCAGGCCGTTTCTTCATTGTCGGAGGCCAGAAAGCCTATGTCGCTGAAATGGACGAAGCCTTCCTGACGGCTCAAGGCATGACCGATGCGCGGCTGCGCGTGATCTTCGACAACGGCACCGAGAGCAATATGCTCATGCGCTCGCTTCAACGGGCTTTGCACAAGGACGACGCCGGTCGCCGGATCACCGACTCTGCCGCTGGCCCTTTGTTTGCAGATCATACTGCGGACGGAGACGAAGCAAGCGGCACAGTATACGTACTTCGCAGTAAGTCTGACCTTCCAATTGTAAAGGAGAATCGGCAAGTCTTGCATAAGATCGGCGTGACCAGTGGAAAGGTCGAGCGCCGTATCGCCAATGCCAAGATCGATGCCACTTTCTTGCTGGCTGACGTGGATGTCGTTGCAACCTACGAGCTTTACAACATCAACCGAACCAAGCTGGAAAACCTGATCCACCGTATCTTCGATCTGGCGCGGCTCGACGTCGAAATCAAAGACCGTTTCGGCAATCCAGTGGTACCTCGCGAGTGGTTCTTAGTGCCGTTTGCTGTAATCGATGAAGCCGTTGAACGGATCAAGGATGGGACGATCAAGGACTACACTTACGATCCTCAACAGGCGCGCCTTGTCGATAGGAGTGAGAAATAGTGGCCCTACTCGCTGTCTACGACACCGATAATCAATGAATCATCCGGGATAGGGCCAGATGGTTCGCGCGACTTTGAACAACTCCTCGCCGCGCATCTCGATCTGATCTTCGTTCCACACTTCGCTCTTTATGACCTCGCGATTGAGCACCAACAGCGAGTGGTCGTTCAACGCCTTGCGTTTGTCGTCATACGGCCCGTTGCTGACACTGGCATTTAGCGGTTTAGTCAAAACCGTGAGGTTCCCAAACGTGTTTACAAGCCGATTGCGCCGCACGATTTCACCGATACGGGTATCATTTTCTTCCGTGGTGAACATCGCTTGCCATTTTTCATCGCTGGTCGGTGTTTCCCCACTTGGAAGGGGCCAATGCTCCTCCCATTCTGATGGCAGGATGTGCTCAACAGACAAGTCTTCGGCTAATTGGTCGGTCTCGTGGAATTTCTGCCGCTTTTCACGCTCAATCGCTTCAAGAACTGTGCGCACCCTAAGCGGAGTCAGCCTGCGCCCGTATACAGGTGCGGACACCCAAGAGCTCTTAAATTCTGTGTTATTCGGCAGGCGTGCGCTCTCAGAGGTCTGAGCCGAAAGGAACTTCGACAGATTCTCACGTGAAAAACCTTTCTCCTCAAAATGACGTAGTACAGACAAGAAAAACTTATTGTAGTTTTTGTTGGTTAGTCCACAAATCGCGCGCCTGACAATGAACGTCAGCAGGATATAGAGGCACTCTTTCTTTTCATCTTCCTCAATGGTGTCTTCAGACCACAGGCGCAACACAAGGGGATAGACAGTTGTGACATCCCACGGGTGCAGAAGTTTCGCGAAATGACCCAAAGGATCTTCGCTCTTACGTTCTAATAAGCGTCGATAGATCGCGCCATATGCGCCAAGGTCTTGAAGCTCGGCCTCAACCGACGGATAACCACCGCTCGGCTTATTTGTCTGGATCTTGATGAAAGCCTTGTACTCGCTGAAAAGCTTGGAGAGTGTGACTTCCCCAGCGACTTTCCCTGCGATGAAGTTTGTAAGGAAGAATTCGATCCTAGCTTTTTTGTACCGCCCCTGTTTCTCCATTACGCTCCAAAAAGGGTCTTCGAAATCCTTCCAGTATTTGTCGAACAGTTTCTCTGCCTTTTCCTGTCGCGCATCAGCACGGTGGAAGATATTGTTGCGAACGAGATCAGCAGCCAGAAGTGGCTCGCCCCGTTCGTTCAATGTCTCGAAGATAACTTGGGCGTCATCGCCTTCTTCAAGAGTGATTTCGACGACCTTGAACTCTTCGATTAGTGCCTCCCATAACGCATCAAGTCGAAGCTCCATTGCAGCGCGATCCGGGTCCTCATGCTCTTCCGGCGCTGTAGTTGCGTCATCCTCTTCGTCCTCATCGACTTCAATGGTTTCGGCGAAATCGTCCTCCAAATCGTCACTTTCGACGGCATGTTTAATGCGGTCGAAGAAATATCCGTATGCCCCAAGTAGCTTTGGGATTGTGCTGTAATCGTAGATTTTGTCGCGACCTTTGTAGAAGTATTCCAGATACTTCTTTCGAAGTCCTTTTCGGCCCACAATCACGATGTCCTGAAACAGTTCGCGATCAAACTTCGTTGGCCAAACTTTATACTTCTCGACTTCGGGATCTTCCATGAGGTGCTCTTTCTCATTGAAGAGGTACCCCTCGATCAATCCAACTGTATCCTCGAATCCAGCTTGTTTGGCGTAGTCGCGTGCCGCGGCTAGGTAGAGCTGAAACGTCGTCAGCCGCTGTTGTCCGTCTACAACCTGGAACGAAGTGACTTGCCGAGACGAGACTGTCCCGCGTGCTTCGAGCACTACAGCTCCCATGAAATGAGAAAATCGCCGCTCACGACCGTTCAAACGTTCGATGGCTTTAGTACGCACATCATTCCAGAAGGGTTCCCATTGCTTATCGCGCAACCAGACATAGTGCCGTTGGTAGATTGGGACACAGAATCGCTGCCGGTTTTCAAGCAATTGCCGAACAGTGACAGGGCCAGCCTTCATCTACAATCCTCTCTTTTTTTGTTCGTGTGTTAGATCAGTGATAAATATTCCGCAATTATAACATACGCTTAGACAACCCCACGACTCATTTGCACCCTCACGGGCCGGGCTCTCCTAAACCGAGCCCGCCACGCGGTCTCGGCCGTTCGGCTTCGATCTCTCGCGCAAGAAGGCTAAGGGGCTTCGCTCCTCGCGCAGGCCAAGGCGCGGTCTCCCGAGGCTCGGCTCTGCCTGCGCCCGCCGCGCTGATCCAATTACACCCGGTTCGAACTTTCTCCCCTCAGGCGCGCCACCCTGCTTCACGCTGACGCGCTGGCCTACTCGGCCGAAGAACCGACGCAGGTCGTGACAGCCAAACCAGGGCCGATCTTCCGCTGTTGTCGCGATGCAGGCGTGACCGGCCGCATGTCGGCCGATACTTTCGCGGACGATGTCATTCGATGACGCTGAACCGATCTTCAAGTCTTGAGAAACAACTGAGCAAGGCAGCCGGCGAAGCTCTGGTGACATACAAGCTGTCGCGGCGTGGGTGGCTCGTCATCAACGCAAACAGCGGTGTGCAAAACATGCCTAACTTCGACCTGATCGCGATGCGCGGCGACGACCGGGTCACGATCCAGGTGAAAGCCGCAAAGAGCAGGACTCATTGTCCACTTTCAGGCACCTATCGGCCAGATGGAATGTACTTCAACTCGAAGGACGGCCCGAAGGCAGACGTCATCGCGTTTGTGCGGCTGGGGGAGGTTGACGAAGGGGAGGTCTATCTCGTCCCAGTCGAAGAGGCCAATTCGATAGCCAAGGAGCTTGGCGACTACCACGCCGCGCGAAAAGCGAGTAAGGGCTCGTCGCTGCGGTTTCCCATCTGGTGCCGAGTTAAGGGTGTCACCGCTGTTGAAGGTGAGGCCGCAGCGATGGAGCGGATCGTCGCCTGGCGGGACGCCGATCTATCAGCCGCAAGGGGTTGATCTTCACACCTGCCGAAGATGCACATTGCCACCGTGCATCCCCAAGCTCATTGGTACGTCAATGGCGTCCAGCGAATCAGCGCCAGCACAACCTCCGGCCGTTGCCGAGACCATGTCAGTCTTCCAAAGCCCGCCTCACTCCGTTGGCGGCACTTCCGCGCGCGCGGGAACGCCGAAGCCGACCGGTCTTTTCCGCCAGTCATAACCCGCCGAGGCCTGACCGTAGCCGTACCGGTACAGTTCGTTCATGTAGGCCGTGTCGAACTGGCCCTTTCTCGGCGTGTCGAAGTCCCTGCCGATGAAGGCCAGGTTGTAGTCGATGCCGTCGCGCTGGGCGATCACGTACAGCCAGAACAGATTGGCGGCGCCCTGCGATTGGATCAGTGTCCCGATCGCACGGCCGGCGATGCGCAGGGCCTGACGATCGACCCGGGCCCAGGTCGGATCGATCCGGGCGTTTCGAATGATGAACAGCCGTCGTTCGGCGGTCTCCACATTGTGCCGCCCGGCTTCCTCGCGGATGCTGAACGCGGTGGGGTAGATGAACACCTGCGCCGTGACGCCGCCATCGACATGCATCTCCTGATAGAGCTGGCCGTCCACCTCCACGTCGATCATCACCGGCGGGAACGCGCCGGGGATGGCCGCCGAGGCGATCAGGACGCTGCGGAACAGATCGAGCGCTTGCGGATGGCCGCTGGCCGCGATCTTTCCCATGTTCCAGATCACGCCGGTCTGGGCGTCGAGGTTGGTCGTCAGCACCAGGAGCATCTTGCCCTTCCTGTGCTCCTCGGCAACCGCACGGAGCAGGTCTTCGTCGACGTAACGAGCGACCACGCGCCGCAGCGGCGCGGTGTCGGCCAGCGCGTCGTTGCTGATCGCAGCGATCACGCTGCGCCGTCTCAGCAGGTCCTTCTCACCGATCGTGGTGTAAACCTCCCGCAGCGCGTCGTCATACCGCGGTCCGACGAACGCAAACGGCGCGGTCAGGGCGCCGGTGCTGATCCCGCTGACCAGCTTGAAGTCCGGCCGCGTTCCGGCCTCCGTCCAGCCGACAAGCACACCCGCGCCGAAGGCGCCGTTGTCGCCCCCGCCCGAAATCGCCAGGTAGTTGAGCAGCGGCCGCGGCCCGGTTTCGCCCTGCGCCTTGCGCCACGCGTGTTCGGCTTCGTAGGCCTGCAAGGCATCCGCCACGAACGCATCGATATCATCGACGCCGTAACGCACGCCCGGCATGCCCGGGATTTCGGCCTCGCCGGCGATGTCGTCCGGCGGCGGGGAATACCGTCCGGGATGCGTGCAGGCCGCAAGGTTCGTCACGACCACCAGCGCCAGGACGACCGTCGCCCCTTTGGATCTCATCACCACATCCGCCCCCCCTGGGCGCCCCGGTCAAGACCGCACCGGCACGCACCCCGTTTCCCGGGCCCGTTCGTTGAATGCCCTGCGAACCATATCCCCCTCCTGAAGCGCCGACCACGACTTACGACGCGAAACTCATGCGCCCGATCGGGGATGCAGATCGGCGCGAAGGAGCGTGACAGAGTCGGAGGCGTCGGCCAGGCCGCAGAGGCTATTGACAGGCACCCGAGGATGGAACCTCGCTTCCAAAGCAGACCTCCTGCCCCGCGCAGATGACGGCAAGAAGGTCGTCGTTCGTTGTGGATGCGTCGCTGTGATCGGTGTTGTCCCGCCGCATCTGCACGATCATATCCAGATAAGAGCACAAGCCGGACTCGTCCCGCCTGACGGCTCTGTCATTCGACGCCACGGATTTGAGCACCGAATCCGAACCAAAGATCGTCAAAATGTCTCTCGAGCGAACCAGTCTTTGATGGACTGCAAAATACTCTTCGCACGTTTTCGCCGCGCGCGTCTTCGTAAGCTCCGGCTTGTTCCGAAGGGCTTCGACTCGTTCGGGCTGCCACAGGGCCTCGAAGCAGAATTTCGACATGGGTTCATGATGTCCATCGGCGACCATCCGAAGCGTCCTGACGATGTCGTGGAGTCTGTTTCTGGTCGATAGGAAGTCCAGGTACGCCTCCGCGCGCCGGGCACTGAGTTCGGACGCGACCCGTGCCCTTTCTCCCAGAAAGTAGTCGACGCCGACGGCGACGCTGCCGCCGACCAGTGCGGCCACCGCGCCGATGATCGCAATCAACCTCTTGTACTCCATCACCCGGTCCTCGTTTCGACTCGACCACGCGCCACGCCGTCCGGTAGCACCGGCGCGCGCGCGTTGCCTTGACGGGTGTTATCATGGCTGGAAAACCAGGCGGACACGCCCAACCTGGCCTTGTGCGCCCCGCGCAGTCCGGGCGGCCGCGCGCGGCGGGGCGTCAAAAGAAAAGCCCCCGGGAACGGCCGTCCCCGGGGGCTTTCTTGTCAGGCGCCGCGCGCTCAGTTGGGCGAGGGCCTCACTACGTCCGGTGCGCCCCAGACGTCGTCGTACAGAGCGCCCCCGTCGAGGGGGTCCTTGAAGGTCTCGTCGTAGGAGCGGGCGCGCCGCTCGGCCTGGGCGAAGACGACCGCGGTGAAGAAAACACCCACCAGCAAAATGGTATGGGCAAGGATGCTGGGCCCGATCAACCAGACGGCGCCGATCCACAGGCAAAACACCGAAGACCACATCCACGCCAGAACGCTCATCAACTGGAATGCAACGATCCGGGGGAGCCGGCGAAGCGGGTTCCGGTCCGGATCCATAACGACCTGCCATGCGTTGGTCATGCTGACCTCCATTGGTTCCATGCATCCAGATACCTCCCCCGGCCACATTTGGATCAATGCCGGCGCCGCGGTCGCCCTCCGCATGCCGCCCCGCTGCGCAGGTTCAAGGGCGCAGGCCCGCCGTGCGTCGCACGCGACAGCGGCAAAAAAGGCGGATAGGGCGGCGTGAGGCTGGAACAGCAGGTGGCGACGGCGAAGGCGCTTTGGCGGTCCTGTCGGGCTTTCCCTGCAAGGAGGCTTCGCTGGTGCGTGGCCCCCAAAGACTTCGGGCGCCGCTTGGGCGCCCGGTTGTCCTACTTGGTGGGAGCGGCTTTGCGCTCCTCGCCGTAGCCCTCGCGCAGGGCCGTCTCGACCTGCTTGCGGTATTTCTTGTCGAAGCAGAAGCGGTCGGCGTCGATCGACTGGGCGAACCGCATGGCGCGGTCGAAATCCTTCAGGAACTGGAACATGGCGGTTGTCTCCCCTGCCTTGTGCTTGTGTTGTTCTTATTTGTTGCATTGCAGCAAAAACCGCAAGGCCGGCGGTTCAGAAAGACCGTCGATGTCCGCAAATTACCCCGAACAGTATGAAAATGTCGTAAACGGCATCCCACAGGATGCAATGCTGCACCCGCGAAATGGGCGCCTCAGCGGCCGGTCCAGGTGGTGACGATCTCGTCGAGAACCGGGCGCTTGCGCTCGACCGGCGGCTCGGCCGGGGTGCCGATATGGATGAAGCCGATGATCTCGGTCTCCGGCCCGTGGCCCAGCGCGGTGCGGACCTCCGGGTGATAGGCCGGCCAGCCGGTCAGCCACTGGGCGGCATAGCCCAGCGCATGGGCGGCCAGGAGGAGGTTCTGGCATAACGCGCCGCAGGTCGCCTTCTGCTCCATCAGCGGCACCTTCTCGAACTTCTCCGGGTTGGGGTGCGAGGTGACCACCAACAGCACCGGGCCCTTGAGCGCGCGCTGGCGCTCGGCCTCCACCATCTTCTCGGTCGCCTGCGGGTTCTCGCGCCGGTGGATCGCGCCCAGCACGTCGGCCAGCGCCACCTGGCCTTCCGGCCCCAGCACCTGGACGCGCCAGGGTTCGACCCGGCCGTGGTCGGGCACGCGCAGGCCCGCCGTCAGGATGGTCTTCAGCTCGGCCGGGCTCGGCCCCGGTTCAACGAGATTGCCGGCCAGCACCGAACGCCGGCTCAAAAGAAGATCGATCGCGTCCATCGAACACCCTGTTTCATGCCGCACCCGCGGGCCGCGTCTCCAGGCGTTTATATAGGCACTGCGCCGCCCCAGGCGAGGGGCTTTCGGGCCCTGCCGCCTTGACAAGCCGCGCCGGCTTGCCCTGACTTGGGCCGCATCAAGGCGCGCGCACGGGGGACAGGGTGGCATGGCGAACGAACGGGAACGGATCGGGCTGGGCGTGGTCGGGCTCGGCATGGCGGCGGCACCGCATGCTCGCGCGCTCAAAGACCTTGGGGCCCGCATCGACCTGCGCGGCGTCTTCGCGCGCGATCCCGGCCGGCGCGCCGCCTTCGCCGAGACATACGGGTTCACGGCCGCGCCGTCGCTGCAGGCGCTGGTCGAAGACGACGGCCTGGACGCGGTTCTGATCCTGACGCCGCCCAACGCGCGGGCCGACCTGGTCGCCGCCTTCGCCGGCGCCGGCAAACACATCCTGATGGAAAAGCCGGTCGAACGCACCACGGCGGCGGCCGAGGCCATCGTCAGGACCTGCGCGGAAAACGGCGTTGCGCTGGGCATCGTCTTCCAGCACCGCTTTCGCGCCGGTTCCTTGAAGCTCAAGGCGCTGTTGGCCGACGGTGCGCTGGGCGCCATCGCCGCGGTGCGTCTGGACGTGCCCTGGTGGCGGCCCCAGGCCTATTACGACGAGCCCGGCCGCGGCACGCTGGAACGGGACGGCGGCGGCGTCCTGATCAGCCAGGCGATCCACTCGCTGGACCTGATGCTGAGCCTGACGGGTCCGGTCCGGGAAGTCCAGGCCGTGGCCGCGACGACCCGGCTGCATGCCATGGAGACCGAGGACTTCGTCGGCGCCGGCTTGCGCTTTGACAACGGCGCCGTCGGCGCGGCGACGGCGACCACCGCCGCCTATCCGGGCGGCGCGGAGGCCCTGCACCTGGAATGCGAACGCGCGTCGGCGACGCTCAAGTCCGGCACGCTGATCGTGAACTGGCACGACCGCGACCCCGAGACGTTCGGCGAGGCGAGCGCGACCGGCGGCGGCGCCGACCCCATGGACTTTCCGCACGACTGGCACCGCGCCCTGATCGAGGACTTCCTCGACGCGGTCGCACAGGGCCGCCCGCCGGCGATCCCGGGGCGCGACGCGCTTGTGGTCCACCGCCTGATCGACGCCTTGCTTCGGTCGTCGGCCGAGGGCCGCGCGGTCCGCCTCGGGGAGGAGACATGAACCAGACGAGACCGGTTACCGTGGCCGCGATCGGGCTGGATCATCGCCACATCTACGGCCAGCTCGGCGGCATGCTGGATGCCGGCTGCCGGGCGGCCGGCTGGTGGACCGACGGCGCGCCGGGCACGCTGGACGGTTTCGTCAAACGGTTTCCCGATCTTGCGCGGGTCGCCGACCGCCGCGCCCTGATCGAGGACCCGGCGATCGACATGGTCCTGATCGCCGCCGTGCCGGCGGACCGTGCCGCCCTTGCCATCGAGGCCATGCGGAACGGCAAGGACGTGATGGTGGACAAGCCCGGCTGCACCACGCTGCAGGACCTCGACGCGCTGAAGGCCTGCGTCAAAGAGACCGGGCGCATCTGGTCGGTCGATTTCTCCGAACGTTTCGAGGTGCCGGCCGTCGCCAAGGCGGCGGCACTGGTGCGCGATGGGGCGGTCGGCCGTGTCGTCCAGACGGTGGGCCTGGGGCCGCACCGGCTGAACCGGGCGACCCGGCCCGACTGGTTCTTCCGGCGAGACCGTTACGGCGGTATCCTGTGCGATATCGCCTCGCACCAGATCGACCAGTTCCTGTTCTTCACCGGTTCCGACGACGCCAGGATCGTGTCGGCGACGGTCGGCAACTTCGCCAATCCCGGCGACCCGGGGCTGGAGGATTTCGGCGAGATCCTGATCGAAAGCGACAGCGGACACGGCTATATCCGGGTCGACTGGTACACGCCCGACGCGCTGCCCAACTGGGGCGATGGCAGACTGACCATTCTGGGCACGGAAGGCACCATCGAGCTCCGCAAGTACGTGGACGTGGCCGGACGCGACGGCACCGACCATCTGTTCCTGGTCAACGGCACGCGGTGCGAATACATCCATTGCGCCGACGTGCCGCTGACCTATTTCCGCGACCTCGCCCGCGACGTCCGCAACCGGACCGAGACCGCCATGCGCCAGGAACACGCCTTCAAGGTGACGGAGCTTGCGATCCGGGCGCAGATGCAGGCGCGAAAGGCCGGGCACCTTGCCTGAGGGCGCGCCGCATGGCGTCGCCATCGTCGGCGCGGGGATCGGGGCCGCGCACCTGGAAGGATACCGGGCGCATCCCGGCCGGTTCCGGGTGGTCGCGGTCTGCGACCTGGACCGGGCGCGCGCGGCGGAACTGGCGGCCCGCGCGCCGGATGCGCGGGCGGAGACCGATCTCGACGCGGTGCTGGCGAGCAGCGATATCGAAATCGTCGATGTCTGCCTGCCGCCGTCGCTGCATTTCGAGACGGCGATCCGCGCGCTCGGTGCCGGCAAGCACGCGGTCTGCGAAAAACCGATCGCCGGATCGCTGGACGCGGTGGACCGGCTGGAGGCCGCGGCGGCAGCGGCCGGCCGCCGGGTTTTTCCGGTGTTCCAGTACAGGTACGGCCACGGGTTCCGGCAGCTTCGCCACCTGATCGCGCAGGGCCTCGCCGGCCGGCCCCTGATCGCGACCGTGGAAACGCACTGGAACCGCGATGCCGCCTATTACGACAATGCCTGGCGCGGCACCTGGGCCGGCGAGCTTGGCGGGGCCGTCCTCAGCCACGCCACCCATGCGCACGACCTGCTGTGCGAGGCGCTGGGCCCGGTCGCGCGCGTCGCCGGCTTTGCCGGCACCCGCGTCAACCCGATCGAGACCGAGGACTGCACGGCGGTCGCGCTGGAAATGGCAAGCGGCGCGCTGGCGACGTCGTCGATCACGCTGGGCGCGGCGGAGAACACCTCGCGCCTGAAGTTCTGTTTCGAACGCCTCACCGCCGAAAGCGGCCAGGCCCCCTATCACCCGGGCGGCGCCGGCTGGCGGTTCGCGGCCCGGGCGCCTGAGGACCAGGGGGCGGTGGACGCCGCGCTGGCCGGCATCGCGGCGGCGCCCGAAGGTTTCGCCGGGTTCTTCGCGGCGGTGGACGAAACCCTTGCCGGCGGGAACCGGCGCGGCCGCGTGAGGTTGGCCGACGGCCGCCGCGCCATCGAACTCGCAACCGCAATCTACGCCGCCGCGCGCGACGGCCGGTCGGTCGCACTGCCGCTGCGGCAGGACGACCCCTACTACGCGGGCTGGCGGGACTGAGCGCGCAGTCGGGCGCGGGCCTCAGATCGCTTCGATATTGATGGTCAGGTTGCGGCGCAGCCTGTCGGGGTCGTTGCCGCGCATGGGCCAGACGGCGTGCCAGGAATTGTAGGTCTTGATGAAGACCAGCGCCTGGTTCGGCTCGAACGGGTAGGTCCTGACCTCGTCGACCTCGTCGAAATCCATGTAGTCGTTGAGCTGGTTGAACAGCCTGGTGCGGTCCTTGGGCACAACCACCGACGTGCCGCCGCCCAGCGCCGGGTCCCATTCGCCGTCGCGCACGATCGGCAGAACCATGGTGACGATCTTCGACGGGATGTCGGTGTGCGGCCGGATGTGCCCGCCCGTCACCGGCATGGCGTTGAAATCGAACCGCGCGGTCAGCGTCGGGATCGCCGGCAGCGGCCGGCGTTTCATCACGTTCTTCCAGCGCCGCTGCATGCGCTGCCAGAAGCTGGTCTGCGACAGGCCCAGGTCCAGGTTGTGCCCGGCCAGCATGGCCAGCGCCTCGCGGATGAAGGGCCCGCGCTGGATATAGTCGCGAAACTCGCGCCAGACCGGGCTGGCATTGACCACCTGGTCATAGACCTTCGGCGTGCGCCGTTCCGACAGGTCGTATTTCAGGCCCAGCTCGTCGCGCGCATTGAGCGCCTGCAGGTCGGGAAACGCGTCGACCATCCGGTCGTAGACCTGCGCGTCGAAGACCGGGCGCGCAACGCCGATCGGATAGGGTTCGTAGTCGAACCGGGCGTGGTCGAAATTCAACATCGGGTGTGCCGCACTCTTGCCTCTCCAAAGCGCCGCAAAAGACCGCATCCGCGGGCGCAAGTAAAGAGAAAGCTGGCGGCGCCTTGTGGGCGTCGAACCTGTCTTTGCAGTTTGGGGAATGCCCCGGCGGGGGCGGTCGGGCCTCAGGCGAACAGGGCGTCGATCTCGTTCTGGCTGATGCCTTCGTTCTCGAGCTGGGGGCCGTTCAGGAGGTCGCGCTCGTCGCCGTCTTCGGCGTCGGCGTCGGCCTGGGCGACCGGCAGGTCGGTGAACGCCTCAGCGCCCCAGATGTCGATCAGGGCGGCGATGCGTTCTTCCAGGAAACGCATGGTCCCGATCACCTTGTTGATGCGCTGGCCGGTGATGTCCTGGAAGTTGCAGGCCTCCAGGACCGAGACCAGATGCATGCCCGCCTTTTCGGCAAGCTGCTGGACATCGGTGTCGTCGCGCGTCAGCTCGCCGATCTCGTTCAGGATCTTCTCGACCTCCTCGGTCGCTTCGAGGATCTCGTGCGTCGCCTTCTCGGTCGCCGGGATGATGACCTCAAGCTGGCTCGATGCGTCCTGCAGACGGTCGTCCTCCTCCGCGCCCATGGGGTGGCGAATCGACGCCAGTTCCATCTTGGCGTTGGCGATCATGCGCACCATGCGCGCAATCTCGATCTGAACCTCGCGCTCCAGCCCGAAATCCTCCAGGCACGGGCCATCCGTCTCGACGGAAGACGGCGTCTCGCCCGCCTCTCCGGCGCTGCGGCGGCGGAACTCGGTATGCAGCTCCCTGATCGCGGCCAGCAGCTCCTCGTTGGAAACGGCGCTTTCGGGCTCGGCGGCGGAGGCAGCGGAATTGCCGGCCGGGACGCCCTCGCCCCTGTGCTCGGCGCGCAGGCGTTCGATCGTATAGGTCGCTTTGGGCGTGGCAGGCGGCATTACGGGCCCCTTTGGCCTCTTGCACAGGGTTAAGCCCCGATCATGGGCGGGACTGCTTAAATTATGGTTGAGGCAGGCCGGCCGGCGCCCTAGTCGCCGAGCAGTTCCTTAAGCTTCTCGCCAAGGGATTCAAACGTTTCCTCGGTGCCTTCCAGCGCCTTCTTGACGGGTTCGGTGATCGGGACGGCAAGAATGGCACGCAGACTGGGGACCTTGGCGAATTCGGCCTGGGCGCTGGCCTCCAGGCTGGTCCAGACCGTTTCCAGCAGAACTTCAGGCGACAGCGCCGCGCCGTCCGACCCCAGGTCCTTGAGCTCCAGCGGCGGCAAGGCGACCTTCACTACCTTTTCGCCCAGTTGCGGGGCGGTCACGGAGACCTCGGCCCCCTCGATGAGGAGGCGCCGGACGACGAATGTGCGGCCCTCCTCGCCATCCGTCCTGGCTCCGGCACCGCCGGGCGATGCGTCGCCGCCCGTTTCCTCGGCCCCGGAACCGCGGACATTCTCGGCGATGCGATCCAGATTGCCGCCTTCGGGGCCGATTTCATAGTTGAAGCGGGGCGCCCGGATGGTCACCTCCTGCACCACGATCGGGTCGCGGGTGAGGTTCACCAGGTCCATGGACACGCTGGTTTCGCCGATGCTCAGCGCATCGGCGGCCGAAAACCCCGCCGGATTGGCGACCCGGAGGCCGACCAGACGGCCCTGGCCGCCGGCCGCATCGATCTCAACCGAGGCCAGGGAGACGGCCGTGCCCAGGGCGGAGGAGCCGAATTCCTCGATCGCGGTCTTGACCAGGCTGTCGAGCCGGGTCAGCAGGTAGTACGCCGTCCCGCCCGCGCCGACGACGATCACGGCAAGTACGACAGCAACGATGATGACTCTCCGGCGCATGCTTTTCCCTGCCTCGGACCGGCCCAAAGAGCCGGCGGATGCGGCCCTCGACGAGCCACTGTAACACCACCCGGCCGGTGCAATCATCAGGGGTATCCGGGGCCGGTGCCGAGGCGCCGGAAATGCCCAAAAAACCCCGGTTTCCAAGCATGTTAGGGCGGAATTAACGATCCGAGGCTAGGTTGGACGCGATCACGAGGCGAGAGGGGCGCAGCGGGTCCGGCCCGGCAGAAGACCGGCATTCGACCCGCGAACGAAGAGCCGTCCGTACCGATGCGCTCGCCAGTGGGGAAACGCGCAGGAGAGAGGCACCCTTGGAAGCGCTGCCACAAAGGCAAGGTCTGTTCAGGTTGATGCGTGGCAAGCCGGCGGAGCTCCAGGAGGCGTCCGGCGGCGTCGGTCCGCATCGCCTGCAGGCAATGATCGACCACGCGCCCGACGTGATCTGCCTGGTCGACAAGAACGCGACCTTTCTCTACGCAAGTCCGGCCATCAAATCCGCCTTCGGCTACGACCCCGACGCGCTGACGGGCACCAACGCGCTGACCCTGGTGCATCCGCAGGACCGGCCGCAGATGGCGCAACGCCTGCAGACGCGCGTCGAACAGCCCGGCACCAAGGGCATCGGAATGTGCCGGTTCAGGCACGCCGACGGCAGCTATCGCTTCATCGAGGCCTCCGCCCTGAACCGGCTGGACGACCCCAAGATCGGCGCCCTGGTCTGCTGGATCCGCGACGTCACCGAGTTCCGCGAGACCCTGGCGACGCTCAGGGAACGCGAGCGGCGCATGATCGGCGTGTTCTCCTCGGTCGCCGAAGGCATCATCACGACCAGCGACACCGGCATCATCGAGGACTTCAACGCCGCCGCCGAGCGGATCTTCGGCTATGCGCGCCAGGACGTGATCGGCAAGCGGATCAAGCTCTTGATCCCGGAGATCTGGGACGACATCCACGAAGACTTCGTGCGCGACGTCAAGGCGATGGGCGAGGCCGGCGCGGCGACGGCGCCGACACGCGACATCGACGGCCAGCATGCCGACGGCAGCGAAATCACGCTGGAGCTGTCGGGCGGCTGGTTCGAACATCTCGGCCGTTCCTTCTTCACCGTGATCGTGCGCGACGTCTCGGACAAGAAACGCTCCGATGCGGCGCTCAGGGTCAGCGAGGAACGCTTCGCACTTGCCGCCGAGGCAGCCAGCGACGGGCTGTGGGACTGGAACGTGATGGAGAACACGGTCTATTTCGGGCCGCGCTGGGAAAAGCTCCTGGAACTGGACCCGGGCACGCTGGACGACCGCATCGAGACCTGGTTCAACCGCCTGCACGAAGCCGACTTCGCCCAGTTCACCACCGCCTTCGACATGGTGCTGGCCGGCGAGGTGACGACGCTGGAGGTCGAGCACCGCATGCTGTGCGGCGACGAACAGTATCGCTGGTTCCTGACGCGCGGGCTGGGCGTGCAGGACGCGCAAGGACGCGTCAACCGCATCGTCGGCTCGGTTTCGGACATTCATGGCCGCAAGACGGCCGAGGATCGCGCGGCGCACAACGCCCTGCACGACGTGCTAACGGACCTGCCAAACCGCCAGCTTCTGATCGACCGTATCGATCAGCTTTATCACCGGCGCGAGATCGGTCCCGCCAAGTCCAGCGGGCTGATCGTGATCGATCTGGACCGCTTCCGCGTCGTCAACGAAAGCCTGGGCCACCGTACCGGCGACCAGATCCTGGTCACCGTGGCGCGGCGCCTTGAAAGTGCCGTGCGCCGCGGCGACACGGTGGCGCGCCTGGGCAGCGACCAGTTCGGCGTCCTGATCACCGAAACCGGCGACCCGGCCGCACTGCAGAAACGCGCCGAGGACTTCCAGTCCGTTCTGGGAACCACGATCACCGTCGGCGGCGATTCGGCGGACCTGACCGCCAGCGTGGGCCTGCGCCCCCTCGACAACGAGACGCTTGCCCCCGAAGACCTGTTGCGGGACGCGCTGTTGGCGAGCCAGGAAGCCAAGCGTCTGGGCGGCGACCAGATCGTGCCGTTCTTCCTGGAGCTCAGGACCAGCGCGCTGCAGACCTTCCAGTTCGAAAACGACCTGCGCGCCGCCGTCCGCGAGGGGCGGGTCGAGGCCTACTACCAGCCGCTGGTCGATATCGATTCGGGACACCCGGTCGGTTTCGAGGCGCTGGCGCGCCTGCACCATCCGTCGCGCGGGATCATCCCGCCGTCGGAGTTCATTCCGATCGCCGAGGAGACCGGCCTGATCGCCGAGCTGGCGGACCAGGTGCTGGAACAGGCGACCGAACAGCTCGCGGCCTGGAAGCGGAACTTCCCGCAGCTCGACCCTCTGGCGGTGACGATCAACCTGTCGCCGGTCCAGTTCGACCGTCAGGACGTCGTCGGCCAGTTGCGCCGGGCGATCACCAAGACCGGGTTGCGCGGCAACGACCTGAAGATCGAAATCACCGAAAGCCTGTTGATGCAGAACCCCGAACGGTCGAGCCAGATCCTGCGCAACATCCAGGCGCTGGGCGTCAAGATCTGCGTCGACGATTTCGGGACCGGCTATTCTTCGCTGTCCTACCTGCGCCAGTTCAGCTTCGACACGCTGAAGATCGACCGCTCGTTCGTCTCGCGCATCGTCAGCGACAACCGCGACGCGGAACTGGTGCGCACGATGATCCAGCTCGGCCAGAACGTGGGCATGAACGTGGTCGCCGAAGGCGTGGAGACACAGTCGCAACTGGACGTGCTCTACAAGTTCCGCTGTCACTTCGCGCAAGGCTACCTGTTCGCCAAGCCGCTGCCGGCGAACGAAGCGACCGAGTGGCTGAAAGCCCAGATCGAATCCGCCGAACCCGCCTGATTGCCGCCCCGCCGCCGCGGCGGATAGACTGCGGTTCATGCAGGACGGACCTCTTGTCGACATCGCAAGCCCTTCGGGCGCCGCCGCGCTGGCGCGCGGCGTGTCGCGCTATTTCGCCGAGCGCGGCGCGGCCTGCCTGCTGGAATTCTCGTTGAAGACCGGCCGGCGGGCCGATGTGATGGCTTTGGACAGGAAGGGCGCATTCACGATCGTCGAGATCAAGTCGTCGCGGCCGGACTTTCTCAGCGACCGGAAATGGCCCGAGTACCTCGACTACTGCGACAGGTTCTTCTTCGCCGTCGCCCCGGACTTTCCGGTGGACATCCTGCCGGACGACTGCGGCCTGATGATCGCCGATGCCTACGGCGCGGAAGTGGCGCGCGACACCGCGCCGTGCAGCCTGAACGCATCGCGGCGGCGCCATCTGACGCTGCGTTTCGCGCGCGCCGCCGGCCAGCGGGTGATGCGCGCGATCGATCCGGGACTTGCGCTCTAGGCGCGGCGCGTGATGCGCGAGATCGTTTCCGTGGTGGAGTGGCCGTCGACGATATCCGCCAGCAGAACCTGCCCGCCCCAGCCTTCCACCTCCGCCGCGCCCACCACCTGATCCAGGCTGTAGTCCGCACCCTTGACCAAGACGTCGGGACGCAGCGCCTTGATCAGCTCAAGCGGCGTGTCCTCCTCGAAGATCACGATGGCGTCCGCCGACGCAAGCGAAGCCAGGACCACCGCGCGGCTGGTCTGCGGCTGGACCGGTCGGTCCGGTCCCTTCAGCCGGGACACCGAGGCATCGCTGTTCAACCCCACCACGAGACGGTCGCAGGCCGACCGGGCCTGGGCCAACAGCGCGATGTGACCGGCGTGCAGGATGTCGAAACAGCCGTTCGTGAACCCGATGCGATGGCCCTTGCGGCGCCAGGCCTCGACGCGTTCCATCATCGAAGCGCGCGGCAGGATCTTCGCCTCCAGCGCATGCAGCGTGGAATCCTGCAGCGCCGCGAACAGCTCGTCCGGACGGGTCACGGCCGTGCCAACCTTCGCAACGACAAGCCCGGCGGCAATGTTGGCAAGCTCGGCGGCGCGTTCGTGCGCCGCGCCAACCGCAAGGCCCGCGGCGAAGACGGCGACGACCGTGTCGCCTGCGCCGACCACATCGAACACCTCGCGCGCGTGCGCGGGCAAATGGTGGACCGCGTCCTCCGTCACCAGCGTCATGCCCTTCTCGCCCCGCGTCGCCAGAACCGAGCCGATGCCGCAAGCCGCGATGACGGCGCGCGCCGCCTCGATCACCGAGGCGTCGTCGTCCGCCGCCATGCCGGACGCGGCGCTGAGCTCCGCCCGATTGGGCGTGACCACGTCGGCACCGCGATAGCGGGCGAAGTCCGCGCCCTTGGGATCCACCACAACGGGGATGCCGTGTGCGCGCGCCGCTTCCAGAACCGCCGCGATCACGGGCTGGCAGACGACGCCCTTGCCGTAGTCCGACAGGATCACCGCGCCCGCCCCCTGCAGCGCCGACCGCATGGCCGTGACGACGGCGGCGACATCGTCGTCCGTCAGGGTCGCGGCGTCGTCGCGGTCGGCCCGCAAAAGCTGTTGTCCCGCCGCTACGTACCGCGTCTTGACCGTCGTCCGCCGGTGGCTACCGGCGACCAGGCGCGCCGAAGCGCCGAGCAGGTCGGTCAGGGTCCTGCCGTCCGGATCGTCGCCCACCACGCCGACCACATCGGCGGCCACGTCCAGCGCGGCCAGGTTCATTGCCACGTTCCCCGCGCCGCCCGCCATCAGACCTTCGCGCTGCACCGCAAGGACCGGCACCGGCGCTTCGGGCGAGACCCGGTCCACCGCGCCTTCGACAAAGGCGTCCAGCATCACGTCGCCGACGCAGACGACGCGGGCGTCGGCCAGGCGTCCGATCAGGGCTGTCAGGTCGCTTTCATGACTGGTCACGGACCGGCGTTTCCTCAGTTCTGGGCGCTCAGGAACGCCGTTTGGGTACCGGAAAGCACCACCGCGGTCAAACGCCCGTTATAGACCGCGCCGGTGTCCACGTTGATGCGGTTCGCCCGGATCTCGGGCTCGGGCACCGGCGTATGGCCGTGCACCACGACCGCACCGAAGTCTTCGTCGGACCACAGGAAGGGGTCGCGGATCCACATCAGGTCCTCGGCATCCTGGGCCTCTGGCGGCCGGCCCGGCCGGATCCCGGCATGGGCGAAGACATAGCCGCCGATCCGGTGCCACAGCGCGGTCGCGTTAAAGAAGGCGCGGTGCGCCTCAGGCAAGGCCGCGGTGAACCGGTCGTACAGGTCGCGCAGGGTCGGCAGATCGGACGCATGGTCCGGCGCATTGATCCCGTAGCTGCGCAGCGTGGCGCCACCCCCGTTCATCAACCAGGCCCCGCCGCGCATCAGCCCCACCTCGTCGCCGGCAATGAAGCGCACCAGGAAATCCTCGTGATTGCCGCGCAGGAAGACCCGCTGGAAACCGGGCATCGGACGGGTCAGATGCTCGATGACGCCGGCGCAGTCGGGGCCGCGATCCACGTAATCGCCCAAATAGACAACGGTTCTGCGGCTTTCGGGCGCCGCGGCCGCGTCCTGCCGGATCGCCGTCTCCAGATCCATCAGCAGTCCCAGGCAGCCGTGGATGTCGCCGACGGCGTAGACGCGGTGATCGTGGGGAACGGAGGCGCGCATCGATGGTCGTTTCGTATCCGAAATAAGCCCGCCGGGCGGGCCGCGGCAAGGTTTTCCTAACCGCCAAAGGGTTAGCATAGCACCTCAATCAACAAGATGCCGACCGCGGCAGGGGACCCCGGAACCAGGATCGTCCGGCCGGGCCGCCACACCCGCCGGCAGCACAGGAATACCGCACGGACCATGAACGGCGACGTCAATCTTCCTTCGCAGGAATACCTGCTGGTCGACTATGCCCGTCGCCTGGACCGGCATCGCGAGGGCCGGCGGGCCGTGCATGTGCATCTGTCCAAGCTGCGCCCCCAGAACCGCCGCGAACATCACATCAGGATCGCCGCCAACACCGTGGAGGACTTCGTCAAGGCGCATGACGGACAGCTCTTCGTGCTTTCGACCGGAGACCTCGTCTATGTGGTGAAGAACTCTTCGCTGCCGCAGCTCGACGATTCGGTGATGAAGCTGCGGTTTCTGTTCAGCGAGGATCCCCTGACCCAGCTTGACGACGGCGACGGCGGACACGGCAAGTTCGCCACCATCTACAACATCGAAACCAACCATGCCCGTTTCCTGCAGGTCTGCGAACAGGCCTACAAGGAAGACATCGCGCGCAAGCGGCGCCTCGCCGAAATGGAGGCCGACAGCGTCGTCGAACGCGACCATCGCAAGCCGCTGGGCCCGTCGCAGCTGTCGAAGCTGGAAGACTTTCTGATCCGGACGGACCTGACCAGCGTGATGCGGCGCCAGGCGGTCTGCGTGATCGCGCCGGATGCGCCGCTGCGGCCGATCTTCAACGAGCTCTACGTGTCGATCGCCGACCTCGCCAAGACGGTGCTGCCCGACGTCAACCTCGCCGCAAACCGCTGGCTGTTCCAGCACCTGACCCAGACGCTGGACCGCAGGGTGCTGCGGCTGTTGGCGAAGGCGGACGACAGCGCCATGCAGATGTCATTCTCGATCAACCTGAACGTCAGCACGGTCCTGGCGCAGGAATTCATCGAGTTCGACGAGAGCCTGCGCACCGGCAGCCGCGGCACGATCCTGGTCGAGCTGCAGTTCATGGACGCTGTTGCGGACCTCAGAGCCTTCCAGTTCGCGCGCGACTTCTGCAAAGAGCGCGGGTATCGCGTCTGTCTGGACGGCGTCTCCGACGTCACCCTGCCCCTGGTCGACCGCGGCCATTTCGGCGTCGACCTGGTCAAGCTGACCTGGAGCGACAGCATCGGCGACCCCGGCCTGGACGAGAAGTCGCGGGAGATCAAGGAGATCATCGACCGCAACGGACGCGCGCGGGTCATCCTGTCGCGCTGTGACAACGCCCAGGCGGTGACCACCGGTCAGGCGATGGGAATCTCCATGTTCCAGGGCCGCCACCTGGACTTCATGCTGCAGGACGCCGCCCGCAAGTCCGGGGCGGCCCCGCAAAAGCGCAAACACACCGCCTGAACCGCAGAACCGAAAAACCGCGCGACCGCCCCTGTCCCGCAGCCGCCGCGATCCGATAAGATCCGGCGCCATGGCTGAGGCGTTTGCGGCGATCGATGCACTGCTCCATTCGGGCGGTCCCCTGCGATATGCGGCGATGGTGCTGGCCGCCGCGATGGTGCTGGACTGGATCGTCGGCGACATGCGCTGGTTCTGGTCGATCATCCCCCATCCCGTGGTCTGGATCGGGCGCCTCACGGACCTGCTGGACCGCAAGCTCAACCGGGAGAAGCGCAGCGAAGGCGCCCGCATGGTCCGCGGTGCGCTGGTGGCGCTGGGCATCGTCGCGGTCACCTGGGCGGCGCTTGCCTGGCTGGTGCGCGGTCTCGACCAGGTGAGCTTCGGCTGGGCGATCGAGATCTTCCTGGTCGCAACGCTTTTGTCCCAGCGCAGCCTGTTCACCCACGTGCGCGCCGTGGCCCTGGGCCTGCGACAGGACGGGCTGGCCGGCGGTCGCGCGGCGATCGCCCACCTGGTCGGCCGCGACCCCGAAAGCCTGGACAAGGCGGGCGTCGGGCGGGCCGCCGTGGAATCGCTTGCGGAAAACTTCTCCGACGGCGTGATGGCGCCCTGGTTCTGGTACGCGCTGTTCGGACTGCCGGGCCTGGGCGCCTACAAGGCGATCAACACCATGGACTCCATGATCGGCTACCGCACCGAACGCCACGCGGCCTTCGGCATGGCGGCGGCGCGCCTGGACGACATCGCGAACTGGCTTCCGGCGCGGCTGTCGGGCGCGCTGATCGCACTGGCCGCGCTGCTCACACCGACGGCGGCGGTGCTGCCCGCATGCAGGACGATGGCCCGCGATGCGGCGAAGCATGCCTCGCCGAACGCGGGCTGGCCCGAAGCGGCGATGGCCGGCGCACTGGGTCTGGCGATCGGGGGTCCGCGCACCTATCCGGGCGGACGGGTGGAAACCGTGTGGATCGGCGACGGCAAACGCACCGTCGCACCGGCCGACATCGAGCGCGCGCTGTTTCTGTTCACCGCCGCCTGCGTCCTGTTGGGGCTTGGTACGCTGGCGGCAGGACTCTATCTGCCGGCGATGTGAACGGGCGCGGCGCTTTCCAGGAACGCATCCAGATCGAGGCTTGCCTCCAGATGGTCGGCAAGCCCGTCCAGCGCGGTCTCGATCTCTGCCTCATAGGCGGCCGCCGCGGTGCGGTCCGGCGCGATCGACTTCAAAAATGCGGCCCGGAACCCGTCGGCCGCGAACAGGCCGTGTACGTAACAGCCCATGACACGGCCGGTCTCCGACACCGCGCCGTCGAACCGGTCTCCAAGGCGCAGCATCGGACGGTCGAGCCCGGGCCCGCCGGTCCGCCCGATATGCATCTCGTAGCCCCGGATCTCGGCGCCGGTGGCGAGATGGACGCCCGCGACCTGCTCCAGGCGCTTGTCGCCGCCCAGCGCGGTCTCGACCTCCAACAGCCCCAGACCCGGTTCGGAACCCGGGCGGCCCTCGCTGCCGTCCGGGTCCGTCACGCGGCGCCCCAGCATCTGGAAACCGGCGCACAAACCCACCACCAGGCCGCCCCGGCGCACGTGCGCCAGGATATCGATGTCCCAGCCCTGGTCCCGCACCTGCGCCAGATCCGCCAGCGTGGTCTTCGAACCCGGCAACAGCACCACATGGGCGTCGGCCGGCAGCGGCCGGCCGGGCGGCACGATCTCCAGCGCCACGTCGGGCTCGGCACCCAGCGGATCCAGATCGTCGAAATTCGCGATCCGCGACAGCCGCGGGACCGCAATCCTGATCTTCGCCGCACGATCGCCCCGCGGCGCGGCGCGCCCGGCCAGGCCCATCACATCTTCGGCCGGCAGACGATGCGCATCGGCGAACCAGGGCACGATCCCCAGCGAGCGCAGACCCGTCTCCGCTTCGATCACCGTCAGCGCCTCGTCGAACAGGGAGACGTCGCCGCGGAACTTGTTGATCACGTATCCGGCCAGCAGGCGCCGCTCCTGGTCGTTCAACAGCCGCCACGTTCCCACCAGCGTGGCAATCGCCCCGCCCTTGTCGATATCGGCGACCAGCACCACCGGCACCCCAGCGACGGTGGCGAAGCCCATGTTGGCGATGTCGCCGTGACGCAGGTTGACTTCGGCCGGGCTGCCGGCGCCTTCGACCAGGACGACGTCCGCCTGGGCGGCGAGGTGCGCGAAGCTCTCCATGACGGCGGGCATCAGTGTCGGTTTCAGGCGATAGTATTCGCGCGCCGTGGCGGCGCCCGCGACCTTGCCGCGCACCACCACCTGGGCGCCCGCCTCGGCCTGAGGCTTGAGCAGGACCGGGTTCATGTGGACCGACGGCGCGACCTTGCAGGCGCGCGCCTGCAGCGCCTGGGCCCGGCCGATTTCGCCGCCGTCCGTTGCGACCGCGGCGTTGTTCGACATGTTCTGTGGCTTGAACGGGCGGACGGCCATGCCGCGCCGGGTCAGCGCGCGGCCCAGGCCCGCCACCAGTAACGACTTGCCCACGTCCGTGCCCGTGCCCTGGATCATCAGGGCACGGGCGCTGGGCCCTGCCGCCGGCATGGGTCCGGTCAGGTCGACGGCTGTGTCAGTTTGGCCAGCAACGTGCGCAGCGTATCGGCATCGTCGTTGGCGTATTCGCCGCGCAGAACCACCGCTTCGGGCGTCGCGGAGATGTCGTTGTAGTACGACATCGTGCGTGTGTTGTTGGTCAGGATCACCGATCCTTCGATGCTGACCCCGATGAAGGCGCCGTCGTTCAGCCCGAACGATACGATATCGGCACCCATATTGGTCGTCGTCGCCGCCTGACGGGTCTCGCCCGCCGTTCCGGCCGCGGCATTCAGCTCGCCGCCCAGCGTCGCGGAACCGTCCAACAACAGCTCAAGCCCCTCGCCGGTCATGATGAAGATGACCGTTTCGGATTCCTGGGCGCCCACCTGCAGACCGACGCTGCCGGTCCCCATGGTGTAGAAGGCCGGATAGCTCCACTCGTTGTTGTCGGCGCGCGCCATCAGGATGCCGCCGCCGCCCTCGCCGGCCAGCAGAAAGCCCGCCTTGAGGTTGGACGGAAAGATCATGATGCCCTTGGCATCGTCGAACAGGGCGCGCACATCGGGCCCGATCGAAGCGTCCGCGACCAGGCGTTCGATGGTAAAGCGCGCCTCGTTCACAAGTTCCCGCGCCTCGATGTCGGATTCGTCGTCGTCGTCGGCGGCGACGGGTCCGGCCAAACAGACGCCAAGACAGATGGCGAGTGTCCAGCCCGCTGCTTTCAACTGTCGGATCATTGCGTTCCCCTTTGAACGGTCACCGTTTGAGCAAGCCACCCCGGGTTTCAGAATTCGATTCCCTCTTGCGCCTTAACGCCGTCGCGAAAGTGGTGCTTTACGTCTCCCATTTCGGTCACCAGGTCGGCAATTTCGATCAGTTCTTCCTTCGCATTACGGCCGGTGACCACCACATGCAGTGATTCTCTCTTGGACTGCAACGTTTCAATGATCTCTTCCAAGGGGAGATATCCGTAGCGCAGCACGATGTTCAGCTCATCCAGTATCACCAGCCGGTAGCTTTCGTCGGCCATGATCTCGCGGGCATAGTCCCAGGCGGCCCTTGCCGCGGCGATGTCCCGCTCGCGGTCCTGGGTGTCCCAGGTAAACCCCTCGCCCATGGCCCGCATGGTGCAAAGCTCGGGGAACTTCTCCAGCACCGCGCGCTCGCCGGTGGACCACACGCCCTTGACGAACTGGACGATGCCGACCTTCATGCCGTTGCCGATGGCGCGCATGGCAAGCCCCATCGCCGCGGTGCTCTTGCCCTTGCCCTTGCCGGTATGCACCATCACAAGGCCCTTTTCCTTGGTCTTGCGCGCCAGGATCTTTTCGCGGGCGGCCTTCTTCTTGGCCATCTTCACGGCGTGTCGTTCGTTGATCTGTTCGGGCGTCAGGCCTTCGGTCTTCATCGGTGTCGGTTCCTGCTGTGGGGGACCCTACTTGGCGATCGTGGCCGAATGTGGGCGCGCATCGGCGCGCGGGGCAGGACCGTCCAGGATCGCCGGTATGTCGTTGGCGCGCGGTTGCCACAGGCCGCGGTCGATCGCCTCGCGAAACCGGGCCGCGATCTCGTCCCGCGCCGCCGGATTGGCCTCAATCAGAAAGGCATGCACGGCCTCGTCCCGCAGATAGGCGTCGAACAGCGCCTCGAAGTGATGGTCCTCGACGCAGCGGGCCGTCGCGGCGAAGGCGAAAAGATAGTCCACCGTCGCGGCGATCTCGAACGCGCCCTTGTAGCCGTGCCGCATGGCGCCGCGGATCCATTTCGGGTTCGCGGCTCGGGCCCGCACGACCCGGGCGATCTCTTCGCCCAGCGTGCGCACCCGCGGGCTTTCGGGACGGGAATGGTCGTTGTGGTAAAGCGCCGGCTGGGCGCCAGACAGCGTCCGCACCGCTGCCGCCGCGCCGCCTTCGAACTGGTAATAGTCGTCGGAATCCAGAAGGTCGTGCTCACGGTTGTCCTGGTTGTGCACCACCGCGTCGATCCCGCCGAGGCGTCGCTCGAACGCGCCGCGGGCCGGCTCGCCTTCGGCGCCGGCGGTATAGAGAAAACCGCCCCAGGCCACGTAGGCACGCGCCAGGTCGGCCTCGTCCTGCCAGCCCCGCTCGTCGATCAGCGCCTGCAGACCGGCGCCGTAGGCGCCCGGTTTGGCGCCGAACACCCGACCGCCGGCATGCCGGGCCGCAACGGCGGGGTCGGCACCGTCGGCGACAAGCCGGTCGGTCTCCCCGGCCACGGCCTCGGCCAGCGGGTTGTCGCGAGGCGCCTCGTCAAGCGCCGCCACGGCCCGGGCCGCGGAGTCCACAAGCGCGACGAGGCCCGGGAAGGCGTCGCGGAAGAAGCCCGACACCCGGAAGGTCACGTCGACGCGCGGCCGGTCCAGCACCGACAGGGGCAGCACTTCGAACCCGGTGACGCGGCGCGACGCCTGGTCCCAGGTCGGGCGCACGCCCATCAGCGCCAGCGCCTGGGCCACGTCGTCGCCGCCGGTGCGCATGTTGGCGGTGCCCCAGGCGGAAATCACCAGACGTTTCGGCCAGGACCCGTGGGTCTGGGCGTAGTGTTCCATGATCAGACCGGCCGACTTCCAGCCCAAGGTCCAGGCCGCAGGCGTGGGCACGGTTCGGGTGTCGACGGAAAAGAAGTTCCGCCCGGTCGGCAGGACCTCCGGCCGGCCGCGGGTCGGCGCGCCGGACGGCCCGGGCTCGACGAAACGGCCGTCCAGCCCGGTCAAAAGCCCCTCCAGTTCCGCCGCACCGCATGCCAGAACCGCAGGCCGCACCGCGCCGTCGATCCAATCCAGGACCCGGGCGGTGCGATCCATGCCCGCCGCCGGCCGGCAGTCGCCGCCGGCCAGGGCATGGGCCAGCCGCTCCAGGCGTTCGACCGTATCACCGACGGTCCGCCAGGCGTCGTCGGACTGTGCGGCGAGTACCGCCGGACGCGGCCCCTGCCAGGCGTCGCCGAGGTCCGCATCCAGGGGGTCGAAATCGCACGCCAGATCCGCGGCCAGCGCCCGGATCAGCGAGGCGTCCGCCCCCTCGCCGGCGCCGCGCGGCACGCGCGCCAGGGCGACCAGAAGGCCGGTCAACTGCGGACCCTCAGGCGCGGCGCCGAATATGTGCAGGCCGTCGCGGATCTGCATCTCCTTCAGCTCGCACAGATAGTTGTCCAGCTTGCCCAGCGCCTGGTCGGGCCCGTCGCCGGCCTCGATGCCGCAGTCCCGGTCCAACCCGACGGTCGCGGCCAGCGACAGGATCTCCCGGCGCAGCACGGCAAGCCGGCGCGGATCGACGTTGGCCGCCTCGTAGTATTCATCGACAAGCTGCTCCAGATCCTTCAGGGGCCCGTAGGTCTCCGCCCGGCCGAGCGGCGGCGTCAGGTGGTCGACGATCACCGCCTGGCTGCGCCGTTTCGCCTGGGTGCCTTCGCCCGGATCGTTGACGATGAAGGGATAAAGATGCGGCAGCGGCCCGAACGCGGCCTCGGGATAGCAGGCCTCCGACAGGGCCAGTGCCTTGCCGGGGAGCCATTCCAGATTGCCGTGCTTGCCCATATGGACGACCGCGTGGGCCGCGAAGACCTGCCGCAGCCAGCAGTAGAACGCCAGATAGCCGTGCGGCGGCACCAGGTCCGGGTCGTGGTAGCTCGCCTGCGGATCGATGTTGTAGCCGCGCGCCGGCTGAAGACCGACCGCCACCCGGCCGCAGCGAAAGGCCGGTATCGCGAAGGCGGCGCGGTCCTCGAGGTAGAAGGGATCGTCCCGGGGTCCGCCCCAGCGCGCCTCGACCGCCCGGCGCACCGGCGCCGGCAGCGTGCGGAAGAAGGCATCGTAGACACTGCGGTCCAGGGTCTCGGTGACGGCGCGGCCCGCGACGGCGGCATTGGTGGGCCCGGCCAAGAGGCGGTCCACCAGCGCGCCGCCGTCCGCCGGCACGTCTGCGACGGCGTATCCCGCCTCTGCCAGGGCGGCCAGCACCCGCACGGTGCCCGCCGGCGTGTCCAGCCCGACACCGTTGCCCAGCCGTCCGTCGCGGTTGGGATAGTTGGCCAGCACCAGGGCGACCCGCCGGTCGGCCGGCGCGGTGGCGCCCAGCGTGGCCCAGCGCGCGGCAAGCGCCGCCACGAAGGCACAGCGGTCGGGCTCCGGCCGGTAAACGACGATGTCGGCTTGTGTGTTCGCGTCGCGCTGGCGGGCGCTCTTGAACGACACGGCGCGCGTGATCACGCGCCCGTCGACCTCGGGCAGCGCCACGTTCATGGCGATGTCCCGCGCGCCCAGCCCGTTCTGACCGGCACGCCAGCCGTCCCGGTCGCCGCCGGAGAAGATCACCTGCAAAACCGGGCAACCGGCCGCGTCGAACGGCGTTTGCGCCCGTGCGCCGCCGGGCGTGGACACCGCGAAACCGGTGCCGTTCAGGATCACCGACGGCGGCCTTTCGGCGAACAGCGTTTCCACCGTCGCCGCCGCGACCGCGTCCTTCAGGCTGGTGACGAAGACCGGCATCGCGGCCATGCCGCAGTCGGCAAGCGCCTCGATCAGCGCGTCGACGACCGCGGTGTTCGCTCCCTGGACAAGCGCGCGGTAGAAAACGATCGCCGCGGTGCCCGCCGGGCCGGGCGCGGGCAGATCCTCCAATTCCGGCCGCTCGTTGCCGGGCCAGTAAAGACCGGCCCGCAACAGCGGCGCCGGTTCGTGCCAGCGCGCCCTACCGCCCAGCAACGTCGCCGCATAACGCAACAGATTGAGCGCATTCGCAGGTCCGCCATGGACGCCGTACTGCCACAGGCGGTGGCAGGCGGCAGGGTCCAGCGTCGAAAGGGCGCTGAGGTCCGGATCGGGCTGGTCGTCGCCCGGCAACAGGGCGAGCGGAATCCCGCGACGCCGGGCCAGCGCCACAAGCTGGTCGACGCCGTAGGGCCAGTATCCGCGCCCGCCCAACAGCCGCACGACGATCAGTTTCGCCCGCTCCAGCACCTGTTCCGCATAGAGGTCGACGGACATGTTGTGCGCCAGGTGCATGAGGTTGGCGACCCTGACGCCGGGCGCGTCGGGCGCCTCGGCCAGCCGCGTTGCCTGGCCCGCGGCGATGCAGGCGATCTCGCTGTCGGCGGCGGTCAGAAAGACGATATCGGCGGGGGTCTGCCCGAGATCGATCGCCTCGGAACCGTCCGTGACCTGTCCGGGGGCTGCCGCCAGAAGATGCACGGCGCCCTAGTCCGACGGCGGAACGGCCATCCCGATCGTGTGATAGCCGCTGTCCACGTGCATCACCTCGCCCGTCACCCCGGCCGAGAGGTCTGACAGAAGGTAAAGGGCGCCGCCGCCCACGTCGTCCAGCGTGACGTTGCGGCGCAGCGGGGCGTTCTCGCCCTGCCATTTATAGGTGAACCGCGCGCCCGAGATGGCGGATCCGGCCAAAGTCCGCATCGGGCCGGCCGACAGCGCGTTGACCCGGATGCCGGCGCGGCCCAGGTCGGTCGCCAGATACCGGACGCTGGCCTCAAGCGCGGCCTTGGCGACACCCATCACATTGTAGGAGGGCATCACGCGTTCGGACCCGGAATAGGTCAGGGTCAACAGGCTGCCGCCGTCGGTCATCAGCGGTTCGGCCCGGCGGGCGACCGCGGTGAAGGAAAAGCAGGAGATGTCCAGGGTCCTGGCGAAATTCTGGCGCGAGGTGTCCACGTAACGCCCGCCAAGCTCGTCCTTGTCCGAATACGCGATGGCGTGCACCACGAAGTCGAGCCGGTCCCAGTTCTGCGTTACCTCATCGAAGACCGCGTCCAGGCTCTCCTCGGTCTCGACGTCGCAGGGCACGATGATTTTCGCATCGACACTTTCCGCCAGCGGCCGGACGCGCCGTTCGAAGGACTCGCCCTGGTAGGTGAAGGCGAGGTCGGCGCCGTGGTGGGCCAGTGTCCGGGCGATCCCCCAGGCGATGGAGTGGTCGTTCGCGACGCCCATCACCAGACCGCGTTTGCCCGCCATCAGGCCCTTTGCCGCCGATTCCTCCTGCAATGCCGGACGCACGGTAACAAAACCCCCCCTCAAGAAATCAACGGGGCCTCGCGGGCCCCGCTGCCATCACGCATCGTATCGTTTCATCACAAGCGTCGCGTTCGTCCCCCCGAACCCGAAGCTGTTGGAGATCACGCATTCAAGACCGGCATTGTCGACCCGCTCCTGGACGATCGGAAAGCCGTCCGCCTCGGGATCGAGTTCCTCGATATTGGCCGAAGCCGCGATGAAGTCGTTCTCCAGCATCAACAGCGAATAGATCGACTCCTGGACCCCCGTCGCACCCAACGAGTGGCCGGTCAGCGACTTGGTCGAACTGATGGCCGGCACATGGTCGCCGAACACCTCGCGGATCGCCTTCAACTCGACGATGTCGCCGGCGGGCGTGGAGGTGCCATGGGTATTGATGTAGCCCACGGGAGCGTTCAGCCCCGCCAGCGCCAGCTTCATGCACCGCGTCGCGCCTTCGCCCGACGGCTGGACCATATCGTGGCCGTCGGAATTGGCGGCGTAGCCCACGACTTCGCCGTAGATCTTGGCGCCGCGTGCCTTGGCATGTTCCAGTTCTTCCAGCACCACGGTGCCGCCGCCGCCGGCGATGACGAACCCGTCGCGGTTCTTGTCATAGGCGCGGCTGGCGCGCTCGGGCGTGTCGTTGTAGCCGGACGACAGTGCGGGCATGGCATCGAAAAGCACCGTCATGGTCCAGTCCAGCTCCTCGCCGCCGCCGGCGAAGACGATGTCCTGCTTGCCCCACTGGATCATTTCCGTGCCGTTACCGATGCAATGGGCGCTGGTCGAACAGGCCGAACTGATGGAGTAGTTCACGCCCTTGATCTCGAACGGGGTCGCCAGCGTCGCGGAATTGGTGGACGACATGGCGCGCGGCACCATGTAGGGCCCGACGCGCTTGGCGCTTTTTTCCCGTGCCGTATCCCAGGCCCACAACAGGTTCTTGGTCGACGGTCCGCCGGATCCCATGATCAGGCCGGTCCGCTCGTTGGAGATCTCGTTCTCCTCCAGCCCGGAATCCGCGATCGCCTGTTTCATGGCGATGTAGTTGTAGGCCGCGCCGTCGCCCATGAACCGCATCAGCTTGCGGTCCACATGCTCGGTCGGGTCCAGCTTGACCGAGCCGTGCACCTGCGACCGGAATCCGCGGTCGCGGTAGTCCTGGCAGAACTCGATGCCGGACTTGCCGGTGACCAGCGAGTCCAGCACTTCTTCCTTGTTGTTACCGATGCTGGAAACGATTCCCAGGCCGGTGACGACCACGCGTCGCATCTGCGTATCCCGGTGAGGTGTCAGCCGTCAGTTGGCCGGAAAAGGCCGACCTTCATGTTCGTCGCCTCGGTCGCGGGCTTACCGTCGACCTTCATGATGCCGTCGGCGACGCCCATGATCAAACGGCCCATGATAACCCGTTTGAGATTGATCTCGTAGGTGACCTTTCGGGCCGTCGGCAGGACCTGCTCGAACAGCTTCACCTCGCCGACGCCAAGCGCACGTCCCTTGCCGAGACCGCCGACCCAGCCCAGGAAGAACCCGACAAGCTGCCACATCGCATCGAGTCCCAGACAGCCCGGCATCACCGGATCGCCCTTGAAATGGCAGCCGAAGAACCAGAGGTCCGGACGGATATCCAGTTCGGCAAGGATGTGGCCCTTGCCATGCTCGCCGCCGTCGCGCGTGATCGAAACGATGCGGTCCAGCATCAGCATGTTCGGCATGGGCAACTGCGCGTTGCCGGGACCGAACAGCTTGCCTTTCGCGCACTCGATCAGCTCTTCGTAGGTGAAGCTTGTCTGCACGTCACTGAGGGATTGGGCCTTCACAGGCATAAGCGCCGATTCCTCTTCCCGAAAACCCGCTACCTTTATCGAAACTTACCGCTCGCGGCAAGGGAAGTCGGGCCGGCCGCGGGACAATTGTCCGGCGCCGATTTCAGTCCAGCCGGGCCGGCGGAGGGCTCGATTCCAGCGGTTCGAGCTCGATGAAAACGGTGGTGAAGTCCGCCGTCAGTTTGGCGCGGATGGTCGGCCAAAGGCGGCGCGGCCTCAGCCAGTCGCGGTCCTGGGCGGGCCGGCCGTCGGCCACGTTCTGCATCGCGCGCTCGCCATGCGAGCAGATCCACCACGGCGACGCTTCGGAACGATAGAGCTCGCGCCACTCCAAGACCTCCAACCCCTTCCGCCGGAAAGTGGCCTGATCGCGCGCCGCCATGTCCGCCACGTCGGGCGCGATCCGGTTCAGAACGGACAAACCGTTGGCCGCGGTCTTGTCGGCACAGCGCAACGCGTCGTAGACGCCGCGGATATAGCCCACATGGTACCACCACAGCGCCTCTTCCTCGTCGACCGCATGCATCCGCCGCGCAAGTTCCATCGTGAAGAAGGGCGGCAACCGGTTGACGTTGTCCTTGATGTAGGAAATCACGTCGTCGTTCTGCGCATCGGGCGCATTGCGCAGTTCCTGGAACTGGTCGAGCTGCGCGACGATGCCCTTGGGGACCTGCCAGGTGGCGGCCTGTGCAGCCCCCGGGCCGGAAAAGACGGCCATCGCAAGGACCGCCGCAAGGGCGGCCCCGGACGTTTGACTAGACGTCCAGATGCGCCACCTCCAGCGCGTTTTCCTGGATGAACTCGCGCCGCGGCTCGACGACGTCGCCCATCAGTTTGGAGAACACCTCGGCCGCCTCGTCGGCATGGTTGATCTTGACCTGCAACAGCGAGCGCACGTTTCGATCCAGCGTGGTCTCCCAGAGCTGCTCGGGATTCATCTCGCCAAGACCTTTGTAGCGCTGGATCGAGATTCCCTTGCGCCCCTGCTCCATCACCGCCTCGACCAGGGCCACCGGCCCGACGACGATATGTTCGTCGTCCTTGATCTTCAGGACGCCGTGCCGGTCGCCATACAGCGCCTGCAGCTCCGCGGCCATGGTGTTCAGCTGGCGGGCCTCGGCGCTGCGGATCAGGTCGCCGTCGATCTCGCACCGTTCCTCCACCCCGCGCACCACGCGGGTGAACGCAAGACCGCCGTCGGCCCGCGGCGTGCCGGTCCAGCCCCGCTCGGTCTCGTCGGCCAGCGCATCGAGGCGCTGCGCGACGTAGGACGCCGCGGCCTCCGCATTTTCCGGCTGCTCCAGGATCTGCGGGCTCAGGACACCGGCGATCGCGGCCTGTTCGACCACGTTCTGATTGCCGACCTTGCGCGCCATGGGCGCCAGCAGCAGCTTGATGCGCCGTGCCTGCTCGACCAGGGCCAACAGGTCGGCGCCGGCATGCTGGGTGTCGTTCGCGCCGACGAAGACGGCGTTCGCAAGACCGTTCTGGATCAGATAGGCGTCCAGTTCGGCGTCATCCTTCAGATAGACCGACCGCTCGCCTTTCTTGGCCTGATAAAGCGGTGGTTGGGCGATGTAGAGATAGCCGCGCTCGATCAGTTCAGGCATCTGCCGGAAGAAGAAGGTCAACAGCAGGGTGCGGATGTGACTGCCGTCGACGTCCGCGTCCGTCATGATGATGACGCGGTGATAGCGGACCTTCTCCGGGTTGAAATCGTCCCGTCCGATCCCTGTTCCCAATGCCGCGATCAGGGTGCCGATCTCCGCCGAGGACAGCATCTTGTCGAACCGCGCCCGTTCGACGTTCAGGATCTTGCCGCGCAGGGGCAGGATCGCCTGGTAGGTGCGGTCGCGGCCCTGTTTGGCCGACCCGCCGGCGCTGTCGCCCTCGACGATGAACAGTTCGGCCTGCTTGGGGTCGCGCTCCTGACAGTCGGCCAGCTTGCCCGGCAGGTTGGCCACGTCCAGCGCCCCCTTGCGCCGGGTCAGTTCACGCGCCTTGCGCGCCGCTTCGCGGGCAAGCGCCGCCTCGACCACCTTCTGGACGACGCGCCGCGCCTCGGCCGGGTGTTCCTCGAACCACTGGTTCAGCTTTTCGTTGATGATGGACTCGACGATCGGGCGGACTTCGGACGAGACCAGCTTGTCCTTGGTCTGGCTCGAGAACTTCGGGTCCGGCACCTTCACCGACAGAACGCAGGTCAGGCCTTCGCGGGCATCGTCGCCGGAGACCGACACCTTGTCCTTCTTCGCGATGCCGCTGTCGGCCGCGTAGTTGTTGACCTGGCGGGTCAGAGCGCCGCGGAAACCGGCCAGATGCGTGCCGCCGTCGCGCTGCGGGATGTTGTTCGTGAAGCACAGCATCGTCTCGTGATAGCTGTCGTTCCACTGCAACGCGACTTCCAGGGTAACGCCGTCCCGCTCGCCGGAGACCACCACCGGCGGTTCGTGCAGGGCCGTCTTGGACCGGTCGAGCCACTTCACGAAGGCCTCGATGCCGCCTTCGTAGTGCATCTCCACGACCTTCGGTTCAGGGCTGCGCGCATCGGTCAGCGTGATCGCCACCCCCGAGTTCAGGAACGCCAGCTCGCGCAGCCGGTGTTCCAGCGTCGCGAAGTCGAACTCGGTGCGCGAAAATGTTCGGGGCGACGGAAGGAACGTGATCTCCGTACCGGTCTCCTCGCCGGCATCGCCGACGACTTCCAGCGGCCCGCCCGGCTCGCCATCGGCGAACTGCATCTTGTGGATGCTGCCTTCGCGCTTGATCGTCAGGTTGAGCCACTCCGACAGGGCGTTCACGACCGAGACGCCGACGCCGTGCAGACCGCCCGAGACCTTGTAGGAGTTCTGGTCGAACTTACCGCCGGCATGGAGCTGGGTCATGATGACCTGGGCCGCCGAGACGTTCTCTTCGGGATGGATGTCGGTCGGGATCCCGCGGCCGTTGTCCACGACGGTGACCGATCCGTCGCCGTTCAGCACCACGCTGACCATGTCGCAGTGACCGGCCAGGGCCTCGTCGATGGCGTTGTCGACGACTTCGTAGACCATGTGATGCAGGCCCGACCCGTCGTCGGTGTCGCCGATATACATGCCGGGACGCTTGCGCACCGCGTCCAGGCCGCGCAGCACCTTGATCGATTCCGCACCGTATTCGTCTGCGGCAATGTTCTGGGCCGTGTCACTCATGGCCTTCACACACGTCTTTCTGTTTGAACCAAGCTATCTATCGTTCAGGTCCGGCACAGCGCGGCATCGTTCACCGCATAGCGCTGAACCCTGTCGCCCAGCGGGGCGAACAGGCGCGCGTCCGTTCCGGTCATCCAGGCTTGCGCGCCCAGGTCCAGGATCGTTTGGAACAGGGCGGCCCGCATCTCCTCGTCGAGATGCGCCGCCACCTCGTCCAACAGAAGCAACGGCACCGTGCCGCGTTCCGCGGCCTGCAGCTTCAGATCGGCCAGCACGATCGCGATCAGAAGCGCCTTCTGCTCGCCGGTCGAGCACAGCGCCGCCGGCATGTCCTTCTCGATGTGCCGAACCGCAAGGTCGGACCGATGCGGTCCCACCGCGGCCCCGCCGGCCTCCGCGTCGCTGCCGCGTCCCTCCGCCAGGGCGGCACGCAGCCGTTCTTCCGCCTCCAACGCCGGCACGGAATCCAGCCAGCCCTCGAGCGCGCCCTCGATCCCGACCGCAGCACCCGGGAACGGTCCCGACGCCGCCATGCAGGCGGCGTTGAGCCGTGCCGCCATTTCGCGCCGCGCCGCCGCGATCGCAACGCCGCGCTCGGCCATCTGCCGTTCCAGCGCGCCGACCCAGGCGTCGTCGCGGCTGCCGGACTTCAACAGCCGCGCCCGCTCGCGCAGGGCCTGTTCGTATCCGGCGACGCGGCCGGCATGGGCCGGATCGAAGCCGTACACCAGGCGGTCCAGGAACCGGCGCCGGACACCGGCGCCGTCCAGGAACAGGCGGTCCAGTTGCGGCGTCATCCACACGACCGAGACATATTCCGCCAGCATCGCCTGGTTCTTAACGGGCGCGCCATTGATCCGGACCGCGCGGCGTTCGCTGTCCGCCTCGCGGCCGGTGCCGATCTGGATCGGCCCGCAAGCGGTATCCACGGCCGCCGCGACCGCCCAGGGAGCCGGCTGACCGTGCTGGTCGGGTTCGGCGGTCCGCGCCCGTCTGATGCCGCGGCCCGGCGCCAGGAACGACACCGCCTCCAACAGGTTGGTCTTGCCCGCGCCGTTCGGCCCGGTCAGCACGACCGGGCGTGCGTCCGGCTCGAGCCGGCATGCGCCATAGCAGCGGAACGCGGTCAGGACCAGTTTCCTGACCGCCAGGACCGCGGGCGCGGTTCGTTCAACGGGATGCGGGATGCCCAGGTGTCCGTCCTCACACGCGCATCGGCATCAACACGTAAAGCGCGCTCTGATCCGACACGTCGCGCACGATCGTCGGCGAGGCCGCGTCGGCCATGGCGAATTCGGCCGTGCCGGCGCCGATCTGCTGCGTGATATCCAGGAGGTAGCGCGAGTTGAAGCCGATCTCGATACCGTCCTTCTCGTAATCCACGGGCAGTTCCTCGACCGCGGTGCCGCTGTCGGGGCTGGACGCCGACAGCGTCAGCGCGTTCTGGTCGATGTTGAGTTTGACCGCCCGGGATTTCTCGGTGGAAATCGTGGCGACGCGGTCGACCGCGTCCGCGAACTGGGCGCATTCAACGGTCAGGCACTTGTCGTTGCCTTCCGGGATCACCCGTTCGTAGTCGGGGAAGGTTCCGTCGATCAGCTTCGACGTCAGGACCGCGTCCTTGAAAGAAAAGCGGATCTTGGTGTCCGACAGCGCGATGTCGATCGGCCCTTCCGCCTCGTCCATCAGCTTGCGCAGTTCCGACACGGTCTTGCGCGGCACGATGATGCCCGGCATCCCGGCCGCACCGTCCGGCATGTCGATCTCGACCCGCGCCAGCCGGTGGCCGTCGGTGGCGACGGCGCGCATAAGCTGTTTGCCGTCCTGCTCCTTGGTGTGCAGGTAGATGCCGTTCAGGTAATAGCGGGTCTCCTCGGTGGAGATCGCGAACCGCGTCCGGTCGATGATCGAGCGCAGTTCTGCCGCATCCAGGGAGAATTTGAACGGAAGGTCGCCGCTGGTCATCACCGGGAAATCGGCGGTCGGCAGGGTCTGCAGCGTAAAGCGCGACCGGCCCGCGACCAGGGACATCTGGTCGCCCTCGCCGCTTGCGTCCAGTTCGATCTGCGCCCCGTCGGGAAGCTTGCGAACGATGTCGTACAGCGTGTGCGCCGCCACGGTAACGGCCCCCGCCGTCCCGACGCTGGCCGGCACGGTCTCGATGACCGCCAGGTCCATATCCGTCGCCGTCAGGCTCAACCCGCCTTCGGCGGCCTCCAGAAGGATGTTGGAGAGGATCGGAATCGTGTTGCGGCGTTCGACGACGCTCTGCTCGTGGCTCAAGGCGCCAAGCAGCGCGGAACGTTCAATTGTCAGTTTCATCGTTGTCTAAACGTCGTCCCAAGAATGGTCAAAAACGGCGTGCGGAGCGGCGAACCCGTCCGGCCGATACCGCGCATGCGGTCCCTTTAACGTGTCCTGGCTGTTGTCCTGCGGCGGGTCACGCAAACGGGTGCGAAATATAACATGCAGCACGCCGGTGCGCACTCATTTTACGCTCAATTGAGGGGGTTCTAAGTGCTTGCTTTATAACAAGACTTGAGCGTCCCGGACGACCTGCCGCGGGGCCGGACGACGGCGGCGCGCATCGGCGCGCGCGGGCCGCATAGCGGACCGCCCCTGGCGGGATTCCGCACCTCCGTAAAAGCGGATTCCGGCGGCTCGGGTCCGGGCCTGAACCGGGCCGGCCTCAGCCCTCCAGCATGCGCCTCAACAGCTCCACGTCCTCGGCGAACCCGGCATCGGTCTGGCGCAGCTCGTCGATTTTGCGGACCGCGTGCATCACCGTGGTGTGGTCGCGCCCGCCGAACTTGCGGCCGATCTCGGGCAGGGACCGCGCGGTAAGCTGCTTGGCCAGGTACATCGCCACCTGGCGCGGCCGCGCGATCGCCCGGCTGCGACGCGAGGAATGCATCTCCGAGAGCTTGATGTTGTAGTGCTCGGCGACGCGTTTCTGGATCTCCTCGATGGTGATCCGCCGGTCGTTCGCGCGCAACAGGTCGTGCAGGACGTCCTGGGTGTTGTCCAGATTGATCGGCCGGCCGACCAGATTGGCGTAGGCGACGATGCGGTTCAGCGCGCCTTCCAGCTCGCGCACGTTCGACGTGATCTTGTGCGCCAGGAACTCCATCACCTTGTCGGGGATCGGCGCCTTCATCTGCTCGGCCTTGGACTGCAGGATCCCCAGCCTGAGCTCGTAGGTCGTCGCATGCAGCTCGGCGACCAGGCCCCAGCCCAGACGCGATTTCATGCGGTCTTCGATGCCTTCCAGTTCCGCCGGCGACTTGTCGGCCGATATCACGACCTGGCGGTTCTGATCGACCAGGGCGTTGAAGGTGTGGAAGAACTCCTCCTGGGTGTTTTCCTTCCCGGCGATGAATTGCACGTCGTCGATCATCAGAACGTCGACCGAGCGGAACTGCTCCTTGAAGGCCATCGTGTCCTTGTACCGAAGCGCTCGGATGAACTGGTACATGAACTTCTCGGCGGACAGATAGATGATCCGGCGGTTGGGCGTGGTCGTGCGAATGTGCCAGGCGATCGCATGCATCAAATGGGTCTTGCCCAGCCCCACGCCGCCGAACAGGAACAGCGGGTTGAACGGCACCTGAGGCGCCTCGGCCACCCGGCGCGCCGCCGCGAAGGCAAGCTCGTTGGGTTTGCCGACGACGAAATTGTCGAAGCTGAAGCGCTGGTCCAGCGGTGCGGAGATGTCGCGATCGGCCTCGGTGACCACATCGTCCGCCTCGTTGTCCGCAGCGGCAATCGCGCGTCCGCCGGCCAGCGCGATTTCGACCGTCTTCACCGACGGGTCCTCTGCTTCCCACAGCGCGCCAAGACGCTCGCCGTACTGGGATTCAATCCAGTTCCGCATGAACCGGGTCGGTGCAAGAAGCCGCACCCGGCTGCTCGCAGCGCCCTCAAGCGTCAAGGGCTTGAGCCAGCTTCGATACGCCGTCTCGCCAAACTCAGCCCGCATTCTGGCCCGAATTCTTGCCCATTTCGCGGCAAGCAACTGATCCATGTCCGACACACCCCAAGCCCCGCCGAAAACCGCCCCCCGCGACGCCTTCGGCCCGTTGTCGGCAACGACTCCCGTTCCGCGCCGTGCCCGCCCGACGAACGCCGCCGGACCCCTGAAAACACTTCACACCTCCCTCCGGCCATGCGACCGAAGACGCAATCCGTCATTTCGAACTGCAAAGGCAGCCGGTTGTCGCACCCCTCCGGCGCGGCGCCGTCATCGATACGATCGAAAGACGCCGCGTGCGGGTTAGAGCAGCGAGCCGGCTCCTGAGAGCCGCCCGCTACTCTTGCGGCCCCCGGGAATAACCACACTCCTGACGGCAACCGAAGATCCCCGACCGGCGACCGCGTCTACATTGGTGAGTTCTGGATAGCATTGAAGAAACGCACTCGATGACAGGCACTCAATAACACCGCTGTCTTTATTTGTCATCGTCATTTCTATTCTTCTGATTACTTTCATAAGAAAGTAAAAGTACGTAACCAACGCTGCCTTCTGAGTTAACTTTATCGTTATGACGGTCTTATGACAAGACGGCGAGTTCGCAATTTGCGAAAATAAATCTGTTGACAGACCGATGTCATTGGCGCGCCGCAAAGATTCCCGTGGCGCGATGCACACATCCCACCAGACCGTATCCACGCGCGCCGAGGCCACGAAAAAGGCCGCGTCGAACGACGCGGCCGGTGCCGGTTTCCATGCGCCCGCGGCTACAGCGCCTTCACCCTCTTGGCCAGGCGCGCCAGCTTGCGCGAGGCGGTGTTCTGGTGCAGCACGCCCTTCGTCACGCCACGGTGCAATTCGGGCATCGCCGCGTGCAGCGCTGCCTCTGCCGCCTTCTTGTCGCCGCCTGCGATCGCGTCCTCGACCTTGCGGACGGAGCTGCGCACGCGGCTCATGCGCGCCCGGTTGTTATCGGTGCGCTTCTGCTCCTGGCGGATGCGCTTTTTCGCTGACTTGATGTTCGCCATATCGTCTTTCGTCCTCGTTCGGGCCGTCCGCGCCGCCGCGGATTCCCGGTGTCGCCAAAGCGGCGCGCGGCTTATAGGCCGGCCCGCCGCCAAGGTCAAGCCCGCACGCGGCGGGCGTTTCAGCGGTTCTGGAACTTGGCCTCCCGCTTGCCCACGAAGGCGGCCATACCCTCCTTCTGGTCCTCCGTTGCAAAGGTCGAATGGAAGGTGCGCCGCTCGAAGAGGATGCCTTCCCTCAGCGTGGTCTCGTAGGCGCGGTTGACGCATTCCTTGGCCATCAACGCAATCGGCCGCGACAGCTTCGCGATCCGCTCGGCGGTCTTGACGGCCTCTTCGACCAGTTCCTCCGGCGCCACTACCCGGCTGACCAGTCCTGCACGCTCGGCTTCGTCGGCATCCATCATGCGCCCGGTCAGGCACATATCCATCGCCTTCGACTTGCCCACGAACCGGGTCAGGCGCTGCGTCCCGCCGGCGCCGGGAATGGTGCCCAGTGTGATCTCGGGCTGGCCGAACTTGGCGTTGTCGGCCGCGATAATGAAGTCGCACATCATCGCCATTTCGCAGCCGCCGCCCAGCGCATAGCCGGCAACCGCCGCGATGATCGGCTTGCGGACCGTGGAGACGCGCTCCCAGCCGACGGAGATGAAGTCCTCGAGATAGGCGTCCATATAGGTCTTGCCGGCCATCTCCTTGATGTCCGCGCCGGCGGCGAACGCCTTTTCCGACCCGGTCAGAACGATCGCCCCGATCTCGTCGTTGGCTTCGAATTCGTCCAAAGCCTGGCCAAGCTCGCGGATCAGGTCGGCACACAGCGCATTCAGCGCCTTCGGCCGGTCCAACGTGATCAGCCCCACCTCGTCCCGGATATCGACCTTGATATGCTCCTGCGTCATCGAGCCACTGTCTCCTTAGCTTCGGTGTGTCGTTGCCGCGGCCCCGCCGCAGCCTCTATTCGGGGGAAAGCGTGAACCTGACAAGGATATCGTAGTCCGCACCGAACAGGTCCAGTTGCAGCGCTTCCCCTTCGCGCACGTAGCGCACTTCCGACCGCGGCGTCCATCCCAAGGCCGGCAGCGTCTCGGCATAAAAACCGACCACGGTACCGCGGTCCAACGCCCCGGTGGCATAAACCTCGACGATCCGGCCGCCCGGCGTGTCGAACACGATGCCGGCATCCTCGACGGTGGTAAGGCCCCGCATCAGCGGAACGTCCTCAAGCCCCTCAAGAAACTCCTGCGCCTGGGCCGCCGCCGACCAGACCGCAAGCGCCAGCACAGGCAACGACATCCACACAAGGCGCCACGACACCGTCACTAGCGCTGATGCCGCGTGCAATAGAAGGTCGAACGCCCGCTTTGCACGATCCGTCTGATGGTGCCGTCGCAGGCCGGCTTGCCGCAGGCCGCGCCTTCCCGGTCATAGACCTGCCATCGGTGCTGGAAATAGCCCAGTTCGCCCGTCGCCTGAACGAAGTCCCTGAGCGAAGACCCGCCCGCATCGATGGCGTCGGCCAGGACCGACTTGATCGCCGGAACCAGGCGCGCCGCCCGTTTGCCCGGCAACGTCGCGGCGCTGCGCCGCGGCGAAAGGCCGGCCCGCCACAGCGCCTCGCAGACATAGATGTTGCCCAGGCCCGCCACCAAGGTTTGATCCAGAAGGGCCGCCTTGATCGGCGTCTTTCGGCCCTTCAGCGCGTCGTTCAGGTAGGCCGCGTCGAACGCCGGCGCCAGCGGCTCGGGCCCCAGCGCGGCGAGGCGGGGATGCCGATCAATGGCCGAGCCGGGGAACAGGTCCATGAAGCCGAACCGGCGCGGATCGTTGAAGGTCAGCACCGCGCCGTCGTCGAGCTGCACGACCAGATGGTCGTGCGCGCCGCCCAGGGACCATCCGCTGTTGTGGCCGCGCTGGCCGGAGGTTGCCGCACCGTTGGCGCGCCCGTCGACGACGAAACGGCCCGACATGCCCAGATGCACCAGCCACACCGCCCCGTCGTCCAGGTGGATCAGGATGTATTTGGCGCGCCGGTCGACGGCGACCACGGTACGGTCGGCCAACCGGTCGGGAAAGGCGGACGGAAACGGAAAGCGGAGATCGGCACGGCGCTGGTCGATCTGCCGCAGCACGCGCCCAACCAGGTGCGGCCGCAATCCCCGGCAGACGGTCTCGACCTCGGGCAGTTCAGGCATGGTCCGCGTTCTAGCATCGCTGGCGGCCGCACGCTATGGTCTGGCCGGCATGCAGAACGAACACCCAGACACCTCCGCGTTCGGCGCCCGCGACGTTGCGGCCGAGGAAAAGCCCGGCCTCGTGCGCGAGGTGTTTTCGTCGGTTGCCGGCCGCTACGACCTGATGAACGACCTGATGTCGGGCGGGGTGCACCGGCTGTGGAAGACCGCGCTGATCGACTGGCTGCGGCCGCGGCCGGCGATGCATCTGTTGGACGTTGCGGGCGGCACCGGCGACGTTGCCTTCCGGTTCCTGGACGCGGGCGGCGGGCGCGTCAGCGTCTGCGACCTGACCGAGGCGATGGTGGCCCGCGGCCGGGACCGCGCCATCGACGCCGGCCGGCTTGCGCAATTGGACTGGATCGTCGGCGATGCCGAGGCGCTGCCGGTCGCGGATCGCAGCGTCGACGCCTATACCATCGCTTTCGGCCTGCGCAACGTGACCCATATCGACCGCGCGCTTGCCGAGGCGCGCCGGGTGCTTCGGCCGGGCGGACGGTTCCTGTGCCTGGAGTTCTCGACCGTGGTCCTGCCGGTGCTGGACCGGCTGTACGATACCTATTCCTACTCGGTGCTGCCGGCGCTGGGTCAGGTCGTGGCCCGGGACCGCGAGTCCTACGTCTATCTCGTCGAAAGCATCCGCCGGTTTCCGCAGCAGGACCGGCTGGCGGGCATGATCGCGGACCAGGGCCTCGGCAAGGTCGCCTACCGCAACCTCTCCGGCGGGATCGCCGCCATCCATTCCGCCTGGCGGCTCTGACGGCCCGCCCGTCCGCGCTCGCCCGGTCCCGCCCTCCGTGATAACAGGTCGCGCATGTTTCAGGCCGCCTCGAACGTTCTCCGCCTGATCGCAATCGGTCGCACGCTGGCCAGGCACGACGCCTTGTTCCCGCTGGAAATGCTGGACGCAACGCGGCCGGTTGCCTTCATCGCGCGGTTCATGGGCGGCAAGCGCCGGACAGAGGGCCGGCCGGGCGAGCGGCTGGCCCGCGCACTCGCCGAGAGCGGCCCCTCCTTCATCAAGCTGGGCCAGGCCCTGTCCGTGCGCTCGGACCTTGTGGGCGAAGAGGTCGCCGAAGACCTGAGCCGCCTGCAGGACAGCCTGCCGCCGTTTCCCACGGACGAGGCGAAGGCCGCGCTTGAAGCGGACCTGGGCGCACCGCTGGAGGAGCTGTTTTCGGAGTTCGATCCGAAGCCGATCGCCGCGGCCTCGATCGCCCAGGTCCATTTCGCGGTCACGTCGGACGGGCGCGAAGTCGCGGTCAAGATCCTGCGGCCGGGGGTCAGAAGCCAGTTCATGAAGGACCTGGAGCTGTTCTACTGGCTGGCCGGCATCGCCGAACGCACGATGCCTGCACTGCGCCGCCTCAAGCCAGTGGCCGTGGTCGAGACGTTCGAGGACTCCGTGACCATCGAGATGGACCTGCGTCTGGAAGCGGCGGCCGCGTCGGAGCTGAAAGAGAACACCGCCGACGACGAGGGGTTCGAAGTGCCGGCAGTCGACTGGCAGCGGACCGGGCGACGGGTCCTGACCCTGGAGCGCGTGCATGGCGTCAACATCGACGAGGTGCCCGGTCTGGACGAGGCCGGCTTCGACGTGGACATCCTTCTGGAAACAGCGGCGCGGATCTTCTTTCTGCAGGTCTTTCGCGACGGTTTTTTCCATGCCGACATGCACCCGGGAAACATGTTCGTCACCGAAGACGGCATCCTGACGCCGGTGGATTTCGGGATCATGGGCCGCCTCGACCGCAAATCCCGCAACTACCTGGCCGACATGCTGCTGGGGTTCCTGGACCGGGACTACGATCGCGTCGCGGACGTGCATTTCGAAGCGGGCTACGTGCCGCGCCACAAGTCGCGCGACGCTTTCAAACAAGCGGTGCGGTCCATCGGCGAGCCCCTGTTCGACCGGCCGCTGGAAGAAATTTCCATCGCACGTCTCCTGGCACAGCTTTTCCAGATCACCGAGACCTTCGAGATGGAAACCAGGCCGGAACTCCTGCTTTTGCAGAAATCCATGCTGGTCGCGGAGGGCGTCGGACGGAAGCTCAATCCCGCCGTCAACATGTGGCTGCTGGCCCGGCCGCTGATCGAGAAATGGATGATCGAGAACCGCGGGCCCGAGGCGCGGGTGCGCGAAACGCTGGACAACGCAATCGAGATCCTGGAGCGCCTGCCCGAGACGCTGGCCCGCGCCGAGGACGTGGCCTCGATGGTTGCCGACGGCGGACTGAAGCTGCACCCGGACACGGTGGCGGCAATGCGCGGCCGCCGTGCCGGCCAGCGCGGCGGTGGCGGCATCTTGGCCATCGCCGCGGTCGCAGTCGCCGCGATCGTGCTGGGGGTGGTCGCGATGGTCGCGGACTGAGGGACGCCGACCCGTCAAACTGCCTGAATTCGTGCTATCATCGACCCCCATTACCGTGGGGGACGGGTATGGATGTGAGGGCCTGGCTTTCGAGCCTGGGGCTCGAACAGCATGCGGCGGCATTCGAAACGAACGGCGTCGACGTCGACCTGCTGCCTGATCTGAACAACGAAGATCTCAAGGACCTGGGAGTCGAAAGGCTCGCGGAACGAAAGAAGATCCTGAAGGCCGTTGCTGCCCTGTCCGGCGACGTCGGCGGCGGGGCCGAAACGGCCGAGCCGGCGCAAGGCGCCGAACGCCGGCATCTGACGGTGATGTTCTGCGACCTGGTCGGTTCGACGGAACTGTCCACCCGGCTGGACCCCGAGGAGTTCAGCGCGGTCATCGGGAAATACCAGGACGCCTGCGCCGCCACCGTCGCGCGCTACGGCGGCACGGTCGCGAAATACATGGGCGACGGCGTGCTGATCTATTTCGGCTATCCCCAGGCCCACGAGGACGATGCCGAGCGGGCCGTCCATGCCGGCCTGGACGTGATCGCTGCCGTGGGCGCCGTCGCGGCAGCGGGCACCGCGCTTAGCACGCGGGTGGGGGTCGCCACCGGGCTGGTCGTTGTCGGCCAGCAGATCGGCGAGGGCGCGGCCCAGGAGCTGGCCGTGGTCGGCGAAGCGCCGAACCTGGCGGCGCGGCTGCAGTCCCTGGCCGAACCGGACACGGCGGTCGTTGCCGATGCCACCTACCGCCTGACCGGCGGACGGTTCCAGTTTGCCGACCTGGGCACACACGACATCAAGGGTTTCGCCGAACCGGTCAGGGCCTGGCGCGTCGTCGGCGTCGACCAGGCCGCCAGCCGGTTCGAGGCGCGCCGCGCCGCACAGCGCCTGACGCCGATGGTGGGTCGCGACGGCGAGATTGCCCTGTTGCTGGACCAGTGGGCGAGGGCGCGAGACGGCCACGGCCAGGCCGTGCTGGTCTCCGGCGAGGCGGGGATCGGCAAGTCGCGCACGCTGCAAGCGCTGCAAGACCGGATCGGCGACCAGCCCCACACCCGGCTGCGGTACAACTGCTCGCCGCGCCACAGCAACAGTGCCTTCCATCCGGTCATCGCCCAGCTTGAGGTGGCGGCCGGGTTCGCGCGCGGCGACACCGACGCCGAAAAGCTCGACAAGCTGGAGGCCGTGCTGGCGCAGACGACCGGTGAGGTCGCCGACGTCGTTCCGCTGTTCGCCGCCCTGCTGGCGGTCTCGACCGAGGGGCGCTATCCGCCGCTGGCCCTGGAACCGAAACAGCAGAAGCTAGCGATCCAGGCCGCGCTGATCGCGCAACTGGACGGGCTTTTCGCCGCCGGGCCCGTCCTGATGTTGCTGGAGGATGCGCACTGGATCGACCCGACCACGCTGGAACTGTTCCAGGAGCTTGCCTTGCAGCTTGCCGGCATGCCGGTCCTGATGGTGATCACGGCGCGGCCGGAGTTCCAGCCGACCTGGCCGCCCCAGGACAACATCCACGCCCTGCCGCTGACGCGGCTCGAGCCCGCTGAGGTGGCGAAGGTGATCGCCGGCGCCGCCGGAACGCGAAACCTGCCCCGAGAGGTGGTCGATGAGATCGTTTCCAGGACCGACGGCGTGCCGCTGTTCGTCGAAGAACTGACCAAGTCGCTGATCGAGTCCGGCCAGCTTCGCGCCGAGGGCGACGCCTACGTCCTGGCGCAGCCGCTGCGCACGCTGGCGGTCCCGGCAACCCTGCAGGAATCCCTGATCGCCCGCCTGGACCGGATGGCGCCGGTCAAGGAGGTTGCCCAGATTGGCGCCGCCATCGGCCGTACCTTTTCCCACCAGGTTCTTGCCGCGATCGTCGGCGCGCCCGACCTGGAACTGCGCGGCGCGATCGCACGGCTGGAGGATGCGGAACTCCTGCTCCGACGCGGACGCCCGCCCGACGCGCGCTACACCTTCAAGCATGCACTGGTCCAGGACGTGGCCTACCGGTCGATGCTGCGCAGCACCCGCACACAACTGCACGGCCGCATTGCAAGGGTCCTGCAAGAGCAGTTCGTCGATACCGAGCATGCCGCTCCTGAACTTCTGGCACACCACCTCAGCGAAGCGGGCGAGACGGACGCGGCAATCGACGCCTGGCGGCGCGCCGCGCGGCGTGCGGTCGATTTGGCGGCTTTCGTCGAGGCAACCGCGTACCTGAGCCGCGCGCTCGAGCTGTCGAAGGCCACTGCGGACGTGCGGAAACGACAATCACTGGAACTGGATCTTCGCATTGAACTTGCCCAGGCGCTGATCCCGGCAAAGGGCTACATCGCGCCGGAGACCGAGAAGAACTCCGACGAGGCGATGCGGCTTTGCGAAGCGCTGGGCGAGACCGGCCGTCTCTTTCCCATTCTCTACGGGCGCTGGGTGGCGGTCTACGCGGGCGGCGCCATATCCGAGAGCCGGATCCAGGCCGAAAAGATCTTGAGCCTTGCGCAGGGCCAGTCCGACACCGAAATCCTTGCCGCGGCCCATCGCATCGCGGCCACTTCGGCAATCCAGTCGGGCGAGCCAGCGACGGCACTTGCCTATCTGGACCGGGCCCTGGCCATTTACGACCCCGACCGGTACGACGCATCGGGCATCCGGTATGGGCAGGACATCCTGGCGATGATCTACACATATCAATCACTTGCCCAGTGGTTCCTGGGATACGCCGACAAAGCGCGCGAACTGGCACAGGATGCGCTGGACAGGGCGAAAGCCGTATCCCATGCGAACACGCTGGCCCACGTCATCGCCCATGTCGGCGTACTCCTTCAGAGCAACTTGCGTAACTGGGGTGCGGCGGAGTCCAGTGCCCAGGAGGTGGTCGCCCTCGGTCGCGAACAGACAATGCCGGTCTGGCGGATAGGCGGCGAGCTTTTCGTTGCCAGCGCGCGGATTCACAACGATCCGTCGCCTGGGAGTTTCGACGCCTTCGGCCAATCCCTTCAGTCCTATCGAACCACAATAAAGTTGAACGCACTGGTGCCTTTGATTTTGTGCTGGCGGGCCGACGCGGAGGCCAAGGCCGGGCTCACCGACGAGGGACTGGCCAGCGTCGAGGAAGCCGAGCGTCTCGCCGAGTCGCAGGGCGACCACTATTGCGACCCCGAGTATCCGCGTCTGCGGGCCGAGCTTATTGTGACCGGCCGGAACAACGACCCGGACGAGGCGGAAGCCTGCTTCCGCCGCGCGCTCGACATGACCGACAGCTTGCAAGCGCCTTTCTACAGACTGCGCGCCGCAACCGGTCTCGCCCGCCTTCTCCACGAGCTTGGTCGGGACGGCGAAGCGGAACGGATCCTGGCACCGGCCTATGGCTGGTTCACCGAAGGTTTCGATGTCGCCGATCTGCGGGACGCGCGCGCGGTGCTGGAAAAAGTGAGCTGACCGCGCCGGGTCACACCGGCGATTGCTCCGCGCGCGCTGTCGGCGACACCGCACCGGTATGCCGCCAACTAATGGCGTCTTCCAACCGGTCGTCGCCCCAGAACAGTTCGCCGTCGACCACGAAGGTGGGCGATCCGAAAACGCCCAGGGCCTTGGCTTCCTCGGTTGCCGTTTCCAACAGAGCGCCGGTTTCGTCCGACCGCGCTTGGGCAAGCACGCTGTCCGGATCCTGGCTGATCTCTCTCAGGCTCTCGCGCAAATTCGGGTCGACACCGGCCGGCTGGCCATGCTGGAACCAGCGCCGGTAGGTCGCCTGCACATATTCCTTGCACCAGCCCTGCTGCGCCCCGACCACGGCGACACGGTTTGCCAACTCAAGCTCCTCCAGCGGATAGGGCGCGGGCAGCTTGGCCTCAAGGCCGTACATGTCGGCCCGCCGTTCGATGTCGCGCCACATGTACGCCGCCTTGACCGGTTTGCCGATGAAGGGCCGGTTTTCCATTTCGACCATGATCGTGCGCACGTTGAAGGGCTTCCACTCGAACCGGATGCCGGTCGCGGCCGAGACTTCGTCCAGCCGCATGACCGTGAGATAGCTGTAGGTACTGCCGATTGAGAACCAAAAGTCGATGGTGGTCATCCGTCCCTCCCCGATCCAACGCGATGCGCGGATCCGAAAACGCCGTGACGGAAACCGCGCCGCCCGGTCTCCGGCCGGGGCAAGCTGGTCCCTATATTTGACAACAAAAACCCCGCTTGCAGCAAACCCTCCGACGAAATACAGTGCGCGCTTGTGAATAGCCCCTGGGGGTCCCAATGGACCGGAACCGGATTCTCCTGATCGTTTCGGGCGGGATCGCGGCCTACAAGGTGCTGGAACTGATCCGGCGCCTGAAGGAACGCGGGATCGCCGTGCGCTGCATCCTGACCAAGGGCGGCGCCGAATTCGTCACGCCCCTGTCGCTGGCCGCGATCAGCGAGGACAAGGTCTATGCCGACCTGTTCTCCCTGACCGACGAGGCGGAGATGGGCCATATCGAACTGTCCCGACAGGCCGGCCTTCTTCTGGTGGCGCCGGCCAGCGCCGACATCCTGGCCAAGATGGCCGGCGGCCACGCCGACGACCTGGCGACCACGGCGCTGTTGGCGACCGACAAGCCGGTGATGGTCGCGCCGGCCATGAACGTGCGCATGTGGGAGCATCCCGCCACCCGCGCCAACATCGAGACCTTGAAGGCGCGCGGCGTCACCGTGGTGGGTCCGGACGAAGGCGACATGGCCTGCGGCGAGTACGGCTTCGGCCGGATGAGCGAACCGGCCGATATCCTCGCCGCCGTGCTGTCGTTCTTCGAAGCCGGCGACGCCGGCGACCGTCCGCTCAGCGGCAGGCGCGCGCTGGTCACCTCCGGCCCGACCCACGAGGCGATCGATCCCGTGCGTTACATCGCCAACCGCTCGTCGGGGCGCCAGGGCCACGCGGTCGCCGCGGCGCTGGCCAAGCTGGGCGCGGAAACGGTGCTGGTCTCCGGCCCGACCGCCGAACCGCGACCTGCGGACGTAACCCTGGTCCCGGTGGAATCCGCCCGCGACATGCTCGCCGCCTGCGAAAACGCCCTGCCGGCGGACATTGCCGTCTGCGCGGCCGCGGTTGCCGACTGGCGCGTGGTGCAGGAGGCGGGCCAGAAGATGAAGAAGGAGGACGGTGCCGGACCGTCGACGCTGAAGCTGACGGAAAACCCCGACATCCTGAAGACGCTCGCCAATGCCGGCAACCGGCGCCCGCGCCTGGTCATCGGCTTCGCCGCGGAGACGGAAAACGTGGTTGCCCATGCCCAGGCCAAACGGACGCGCAAGGGATGCGACTGGATCGTCGCAAACGACGTCTCGGCCGGCACCGGCACCTTCGGCGGCACCGAGAACACCGTGCACCTGGTCGATGCGACGGGCGTGGAAGACTGGCCGCGGATGAGCAAGGAGGCGGTGGCCATGCGCCTGGCGCGGCGCATCGCGGAGAAACTGGGCGGAGAAGCGGCGGAATGAAAGGCGTGACGGTCGAGATCAAGCGGCTGGACCACGGGCAGGGGCTGGACCTTCCCCACTATGCCACCGCCGACAGCGCCGGCGCAGACATCCTGGCCGCGGTGGACGAGGACGTGACCCTGGTGCCCGGCGCGCGCGCCATGATCCCCAGCGGCTTCGCCATGGGCCTGCCGCCGGGCTACGAGGCGCAGGTCCGCCCGCGCTCGGGCCTCGCCGCGCGCAACGGCATCACCTGTCTCAACACGCCGGGCACCATCGACGCCGACTATCGCGGCGAGGTGAAGGTGATCCTGATCAACCTGGGGCACGAGCCGTTCACGGTCCACCGCGGCATGCGCATCGCCCAGATGGTGATCGCGCCGGTCACCCGCGCCGAGTGGCTGGCGGTAAGCGACCTGGACGAGACGGACCGCGGCGAAGGCGGGTTCGGGTCCACCGGGACCGGCGGGCGGGCGTGACATGCGGCTGACCAAGAAACTGCTGTTCGCCATCGAAGCGGTGCTGGACATCGCCTATCACGCCGCCGACGACCCGGTGCAGAGCAAGGACATCGCCGCGCGCCAGGGAATCCCGCGGCGGTACCTTGAACAGGCGCTGCAGGCCCTGGTCCATGCCGACATCCTGCGCGGGGTGCGCGGACCGCGCGGCGGCTACCGGCTGGCCCGCGAGCGGCGCAAGATCTCGGTCGCCGACATCGTGCGCGTGGTCCAGCAGATGGAGGGCGGTGCCGACCCGCTGGAGGAACCGGCCGGTTCGGAACTGGGCCAGGCGGTGCTGCGCCCGTTATGGGTCGAACTGGAAGCCGACACAATGCGCCGGCTGGAGGATACCAGCGTCGAGGACCTTTGCCGGCGTGCCCAGGACGCCGGCGTCGAAAGCCAGGCCCAATCCCAATTCGACTTCATGATCTGAGCGGCCCATGCCCGAAGGCCGCCCCTCCGCCCCCTGCCGGGGCAGGATCTATGACAGCATCCTGGATACGATCGGCGCGACGCCGCTGGTCCGGCTTTCCCGGCTGTGCGCCGAAGAGGGCGTCGACGCGCAACTGTGCGCCAAGCTGGAATTCTTCAATCCTATGCATTCGGTCAAGGACCGCATCGGCCTGGCCATGATCGATGCGATGGAACGCGACGGAAGGCTCGAACCCGGCAGCGTGATCGTCGAACCCACATCCGGTAACACCGGCATTGCGCTCGCCTTCGTCTGCGCGGCCAAGGGCTATCGCCTGATCCTGACGATGCCCGAAACGGCGTCCCAGGAACGCCGCAAGATGCTGCGCCTGTTGGGTGCCGAACTGGAACTGACGCCGGCGCGCCGCGGCGGCATGCGCGGCGCCATCGAACGCGCCCGGGAACTGCTGGAGGAAATCCCCGGCGCGGTGATGCCGCAGCAGTTCCAGAACCCCGCCAACCCCAAGATCCATGCCGAGACCACCGCGGAGGAGATCTGGATCGACACCGACGGAACGGTCGATATGGTCGTGGCCAGCGTCGGCACCGGCGGCACGCTGACCGGGTGCGGCCAGACGCTGAAGGCGCGCAAGGCCGATGTGCGCATCATCGCCGTCGAGCCCGAGGACAGCGCCGTCCTGTCCGGCGGCAGGCCCGGACCGCACCGGATCGAAGGCATCGGGGCCGGCTTCGTCCCGCCGATCCTGGATGAGGCACTGATCGACGAGGTCATCCCGATCGCCAACGAGACCGCGTTTGCGACCGCGCGCAAGCTCGCCCGGATCGAGGGCATTCCCTGCGGCATTTCCTCGGGCGCCACGCTGGCGGCTGCCCTGGAGGTGGGCGCGCGGCCGGAGATGAAGGGCAAATTGATCGTTGCAATCCTGGCGTCCTTCGCGGAGAGGTATCTGTCGACGCCCCTGTTCGAAGGACTGTGACGTGAGCGCCGCCGCGCCAGAACTGACCGACGACCAGCTTGCCCGCTATGCCCGGCATGTGATCCTCGACGAGGTCGGCGAGGAGGGGCAGCTCAGGCTTTTGGACGCGCGCGTCCTGGTGGTCGGTGCAGGCGGCCTGGGCTCGCCGGTCCTGTTGTACCTGGCCGCGGCCGGCATCGGCCACTTGGGCATCGTCGATTTCGACGTGGTCGACATCACCAACCTGCAACGCCAGATCATCCACACCACCGACGACGTGGGCGACGCCAAGGTCACAAGCGCGGTCGAGAAGGTGGAGGCGCTGAACCCGGATATCGAGATCACCGGTCACCGCGACCGGCTGACGGCGGCGAACGCGATGGAGCTGTTGTCGGGCTACGACCTGGTCGTCGACGGCAGCGACAACTTCACCTCGCGCTATCTGGTGAACGACGCCTGCTATTTCCTGAAGAAACCGCTGGTCTCGGCCGCACTGGTCCGTTTCGAGGGCCAGCTTTCAACCTACCGGGCGTTCGAGAACGACAATCCCTGCTATCGCTGCGTCTTTCCCGATCCGCCGGACCCGGACCTGGTGCCCCGCTGCGACACCGTCGGCATCTTCGGGTCAATCGCCGGCGTGCTTGGCACCATGCAGGCGACCGAGGTCCTGAAGGAACTGCTGGGTCTGGGCACGGGTCTGGTCGGCCAACTGGTGCTGTACGACGCGCTGGACCAGACCATGCGCAAGATCAGGGTGAAGCGCGACCCGGCCTGCGCGCTGTGCGGCGACAATCCGACGATCACCGGCGTAGGCGGGTAGTGGGAAAGTCGCTTCGCTTGCAGCCACGCGCTTCGAGACGCCAAGCCACCAACGCCGTTGGCGGCTTGTCTCCTCAGCATGATGGGTAGATTGAGGCCGGTGCTGAACGCGCCCTCACCCTGAGGAGGCCGTCGCAGGCGGCCGTCTCGAAGGGTATGGCGGCAAGCGGCGAAAATCAGAACATCGTGTCGATGACCCGGTCCGGCGGCGTGTGGCCGTCGACGAAGGTGCGGATGTTGATGATCACCTTCTCGCCCATGTCGACGCGTCCTTCGATGGTGGCCGATCCCATATGCGGCAGCAGGACGACGTTTTCGAGCTGCAGCAGCCGCGGGTTGATCGCCGGTTCCTGTTCGAAGACGTCGAGCCCGGCGCCGGAGATGCGGTTCTCGTGCAGCGCCTTGACCAGCGCGTTCTCGTCGATCACCTCGCCGCGGCTGGTGTTGACCACGTAGGCATGCGGCTTCATCAGGTCGATGCGCCGCTTGTTCAGAAGGTGGTAGGTGGCGGGCGTGTGCGGACAGTTGACCGAAATGATGTCCATATGCGCGATCATCTGGTCCAGGCTCTGCCAGTAGGTCGCCTCCAGCGATTCTTCCAGGTCTTCCGGCACACGGCGGCGGTTGTGATAGTGGATCGACAGGCCGAACCCGCGCGCCCGGCGCGCCACCGCGGTGCCGATGCGTCCCATGCCGATGATGCCCAGGCGCTTGCCCCAGATCCTGTGGCCCAGCATGCCGGTGGGGCTCCAGCCCGACCACTCGCCCGAGCGGACCAGACGTTCGCCTTCCGACAGCCGGCGCGGCACGGCCAGGATCAGCGCCATGGTCATGTCGGCGGTGTCTTCGGTCAGCACATCGGGCGTGTTGGTCACGATGATGCCGCGGTCCTTCGCCGCGGCGAAGTCGATATGGTCGACGCCGGTGCCGAACGAGGCGATCAGCTTGAGACGTTCGCCCGCGCCCTTCAGCAAGGCGGCGTCGATGCGGTCCGTCACCGTCGGCACCAGGACTTCGGCATTCTGAACGGCCTCCTGCAACGCCGCCTGGGACATCGGCTCGTCGGTCAGGTTGAGGTGCGCGTCGAACAGTTCCATCATGCGCGTTTCGATGATGTCCGGCAGTTTGCGCGTGACGACGACGGACGGCTTTTTTGATGTCATGCGGTGTGCCCCGGTCGCTGGGTGGGTTCTTGTTGTGGCGGACAGTCGCGCCTGCCCCGAAAGCTTGCGGTTTTATACAGGCTGGCGCATTAAAGAACCAGAAGACCGGAAACCACCCGATCGTTCGCATGCGTATGTTCACTGGATTCCGCTTTGCCCTGATCGCACTGGCTTTGGCGTTTGGCACGGCGGTTCCGCCCATGGCGACCGCCCAGGACGGCGGGCTGCTGCCGGTTCCGCGATTCGTTTCCCTGCGGTCCGACGAGGTCAACGTGCGCGCCGGCCCCGGCGTGCGTTATCCCGTCAAGTGGGTCTATCAGCGGCGCCACATGCCGGTCGAGGTGATTGCCGAGTACGACACCTGGCGCAAGGTGCGCGACTGGGAAGGCTCGGAAGGCTGGGTCCACCGCGCCATGCTGTCGTCCAAGCGCGCGTTGATCATCACCGCCGAGGAGGTGACGCTGAGGCGCGATCCGCAGAACGAGGCGCCCGCGGTGGCAAGGCTGTCGGTGGGCGTTGTGGTCCGCATAGAAGAATGCCCCGCCGACTGGTGCCGCGTGGTTGTCGGCGGCTATGACGGATGGGTGCCGCGGTCGGACGGGTGGGGACTCTACGACGGCGAAGCGCTGGAATAGCAGGCGCGCCAGTCCATGTTCCCGTTACCGTCCCCTCCCCAAAAGCAGAGGGTGGACGGCGCGTCAGCGCCGGCCACCTTGCGGAGAAGCAGCGGGGCCGGGTGCGGCTCCGTCAGTCCAGATCGTCGGCCAACGCCGTGCGGGAGTCCTCCGACAGGACCGTCATGTGGCCATAACCCGGATGGGCGAAACCGAGCGTCACCTGCGTGCCCGGGTTCTTGAACCTGGCGATCTGGTCGGGCGCCATCGGAAAATGCACGAACTGGACGCTGGAGGCCTTGCCGTCCGCGGTGGTGCGGTCGACGTCCTCTTCCGGCCGTCCGACGATTTCCTCGCCGTCGAAACGCAGGAACATGGTCTCCTCGATCCCGCCCAGTTTCGACAACAGCGCCTTGCGCCGGTCGGGATCGTCCACTTCGAACATCACCGTGCAGACCAGCTCGGCGCCGTTGGGGATCAGCGGGTTGTACGCGTTCAACTCGTCGTCGATCTGCTCTTCGCCACCGCGCTCGATGTACAGCATCTCGTGGACCTGGTGCCACATCGTTTCGTAAGACTCGAAGTAGCAAGTCGCGTACGGACCGAGCGGCACGCGGCGCGGCTCTTTGTGGGCCAGAAGTTGCGGCCGCCGTTCCTTGCGGACTTTCGCGTACTCCTCGATCGGCATGATATCGCCGCGCGCGATCTCCTTTCGGCTCGCCATCACGTGAGTCTCCATTGCTTTCCCTTTCTTTTCGTCCTGTGCGATCAGACCGACAGCCCGTACGCGCGCGCCATCAGCACGATCGGGTGGGGCACCAGCTCGGGCTGGGCCTCGCCGTTCTTCGCACCTTGCTCCATTCCTTGGGCGATGTGGATGCCGGCAAGCGGGCATTCCGACGCGATGTAGCGGACCTCGTCCTTTTTCATCTGCCTGAACACCGGCCGGCCGATTTTCATGCCCACTTCGAAATTGTCCTTCATGACGCCCCAGGAGCCGCCATGGCCCGAACACCGTTCGACCACGTTGACCGCGGTGTCCGGCAGCAGTTTCATCATCTCGGCCGCCTTCTGGCCCATGTTCTGGGCCCGCGCATGGCAGGCGATGTGCACGGAAACGCCACCGTCCAGCGCCGTCATGCCGTCGGCCAGCCCGTGGCGCCGGTTGAGGTCGATGACGTATTCGCTGATGTCGAAGGTTGCCTCGGCCAGCTTCTTGACCGCGGCGTCGCCGGGGACGATCAGCGGCCATTCGAATTTCATCATCAGGGCGCAACTGGGAACCAGCGCGACGATGTCGTAACCATCGTCGATCAGCGGGCCCAGTTCGGCGGCGACGCGTTTGGCCTTTTCGGCCACCGCCGCCACGTCGCCCTGCTCGAGCTGCGGCATGCCGCAGCATTCGGGATAGACGACCTGGGTCTCCACGCCGTTCTTCGCCAGGACGCCGCGCGCGGCCGTTCCGATCTGCGGGTTGTTGTAGTTGGCGAAACAGGTCGCATAAAGCACCGCTTTGCGGCCCGCGGCGGGGGCCTGCGCGTTCAGCGAAACGGTCTCGTCCTTGGCCCTCTTGACGAAGGTTTTGCCGTGGAACTGCGGCAGCTCCGCATCGCGGTGCACGTCCGCCATCTTCTCCAACAGCGGCCGGGTCATGGAATTGCCGCGCTTGGACGCCCAGTTCGTGATCCCTTCCATGGATCCTGCCAGCCGGCCGTTCCGGTCGGTCTTGGTCAACTGGGTCTCGCCGAAGCCGCGCTCGCCCTTCTGGTATTCGATGGCGCGCGCTCTGAGCATCAGGTGCGGGAAGTCGAGGTTGAACTCGTGCGGCGGGACATAGGGGCACTTGGTCAGAAAACACATGTCGCACAGCGTGCAGGCGTCGACCACAGGCTTGAAGTCGGCCGAATCGACCGTGTCGAGCTCGCCGCTTTCGGACTCGTCGATCAGGTCGAACAGGCGCGGGAAACTGTCGCAGAGATTGAAACAGCGCCGACACCCGTGACAGATGTCGAACACGCGGCGCAGCTCTTCGTCCAGCTTTTCCGCGTCGTAGAATTCGGGGCTCTCCCAACCGAGAGGATGCCGGGTCGGGGCTTCGAGACTGCCTTCGCGCATGGGTCTGCTGCCGTGCTTGTCGTGGAAACGGCCGTCGCCGGCCTCGGGGCGTTCCGGCCGGGTCCGCCGCAGGAGGCGGCCCCGGCCTTCAGCCAACCATTAGTCGAGCGTGTCCAGAGCCTTCTGGAACCGGCCGGCGTGGCTCTTTTCGGCCTTCGCCAGAGTCTCGAACCAGTCCGCGATCTCGTCGAACCCTTCCTCGCGGGCCGTGCGGGCCATGCCAGGATACATGTCTGTGTATTCGTGGGTCTCGCCGGCGATCGCCGCCTTCAGGTTTTCGGACGTCCCGCCGATCGGCTCGCCTGTCGCCGGATCGCCGACCTCCTCCAGATACTCCAGATGGCCGTGGGCGTGTCCGGTCTCGCCTTCGGCGGTCGAACGGAACACCGCTGCCACGTCGTTGTAACCCTCAACGTCCGCCTTCTGCGCGAAATAGAGATAGCGGCGGTTCGCCTGGCTCTCGCCGGAAAAGGCGTCCTTGAGGTTCTGTTCGGTCTTGCTCCCTTTAAGGGACATGGTCGTCCTCCTGGCTCGTTCGTTGCCTGTCGTCACATGTGAGGGGGCCGAGAGAACGCCGGGCGTTCCGGTCCGGTCAGGCCATGCGGCCAAATCGGCAAACGTGGTGTTCTGGCCCTGATGACGGCGCGACTGGCCGTCGATGGAAGGACTATATGGTCCGCCGAACGGCGAAGTCAATAACTTGGATCAATTCTAAGGAAAAGAGTACCGCTCTGAACGCGAAACTCTATTCGGTGGGGCGATTCACCCGGATGATGACGTCCACACGATCGATCGCGGTGCCCTCCGGCGGTGTGGGGATGCCGCCAAGGCTGATCTCGTTGTTGGCGATGTCGATCAGCTCGCCGCCGCTCTGGTCGTAGAAGTGGTGGTGGTCGTCGGTGTTGGTATCGAAGTAGGACCGGCTGGGATCCACCATGACCTCGCGCAACAGGCCTGCATCCACGAACTGGTGCAACGTGTTGTACACGGTCGCCAGAGACACCCGCACCGCGGCCTGGCCAGCCTCGTTGTGGAGCTGCTCGGCGGTGACGTGCCTGTCGCCCGATTCGAATAACAGCTTGGCCAGCGCCATGCGCTGACGGGTCGGCCGCAGGCCGACGGATTTCAGCTTCTCGAGCGCTTTCGTGAAGGGGCGTTCCTGTTCCATGACCTTCGATATAGCGTCTGTTGCGAAGATTTAAAGAGCGAAAACCGTATCCAATGCAACAATTTTGAACAATACCAAAAAACTGGTTAAGGGCGGTCACCGAGTGGTGTTCGACAACATATTACATATGCGGGATAGAAAACCGCTATATATTGTGTGATGGCCCAGCGCAAACGGACTGCACGCAAATCCGCCCCGACACGCGGACGCCGCCGCGCACCCGGCCGTCGGACCCCGGCGCGGCGCCGGCGCACCCCGCGGCGCAAGGGATTCGGCTTCTGGGGTCTGGTCCGTCTGTCCCTGACCATGACAATCTGGGGCGCCATCGCCGGGGCCGGTGCGCTGGTCTGGTTCGCCTGGGACCTGCCGGACCTGGTGGACCTGGACGCCGCGTCGACGCGACGGCCGACAATCACGTTCCTGGCGGCGGACGGCAGCGAGCTGTTGCGCGCCGGCGACGTGTTCGGCGATGCGGTGACCTTGGAGCAGCTTCCCGCATACCTGCCGCGCGCCGTTCTGGCCACCGAGGACCGGCGTTTCTACGAGCATTTCGGGATCGATCCGCTCGGCATCGCCCGCGCCATGGCGGCAAACATCCAGGCCGGCACGATCCGCCAGGGCGGCAGCACCGTCACCCAGCAGCTTGCGAAGAACCTGTTCCTGACGCCCGACCGAACGGTCCGGCGCAAGGTGCAGGAGGTCATTCTGGCGCTTTGGCTGGAGGCGAACTTCAGCAAGGACCAGATCCTGACGATCTATCTGAACCGCATCTATCTGGGCGCGGGGACCTATGGCGTCGATGCCGCCGCGCGCGCCTATTTCGGCAAATCCGCCCGCGAGGTGGGTCTGTTCGAGGCCGCCGTCCTGGCCGGCCTTCCCAAGGCGCCGACGCGGCTCAACCCGCGCGTCGCGCCCGAGCGTGCCGCCCGGCGCGCGAACCTGGTTCTGGACAACATGGTCGATGCGGGCTGGCTGGACCCGTCCACCGCAGCGGCGGCGCGGCAAAGCCGGGTCGTCACAGTCCGTCGCGTCGGCGGCGGCGGTGCGGACAGGTACTTCACCGACTGGGTAATGGCCCAGGCAAGCGACCTGATCGGACGGATCGACCGCGACCTCGTCGTGCAGACCACGCTGGTGCCGCGCCTTCAGGCCGCAGCGTCGGCCGCCGCACGCCGGACCCTCGACGACGCGGCCGGCCGCGGCGCCGCGCAGGCGGCGCTGGTCGCTTTGCGGCATGACGGTGCGGTGGCGGCAATGGTGGGCGGCCGCGACTGGCGCGCAAGCGCCTTCAACCGGGCAACCCAGGCCCGCCGACAGCCGGGTTCGGCCTTCAAGCCGGTCGTCTACCTGGCCGCCCTGGAGATGGGGTTCGGTCCCGACAGCAAGGTCGAGGACCTGCCCAAGTCGGTGGAGGGCTGGTCGCCGAAAAACGCCGGCGGCGAGCACCGCGGCACCATGACCCTGCGCGAGGGCCTTGCCCGGTCGTCCAATGCCGTCGCCGTGGCGCTGGCCGAGGAGCTTGGCCGCACGCCCGTCATCGACATGGCGCGCAGGCTGGGGTTCACCGCGCCGATGGATCCGGTGCCTTCCCTGCCGCTGGGCGTGTTCGAAACCTCGCCGCTGGAGCTGGCCACCGCGTATGCGATCCTTGCCAATCAGGGTCGCGACCTGCGCCCTTACGGCATCGTCTCGATTGCCGACAACGCCGGCCAGCGGATCTACACCCACCGCGGCGAGCCGGGCACCCGCGTGATCGAGGCGGAACATGTGCGCGCGCTGAACGACATGTTGTGGGCGGCGGTCAAATGGGGAACCGGCAAGAACGCGCAGATCGGACGCCCGGCGGCGGGCAAGACCGGTACGACCCAGGACAACCGCGATGCCTGGTTTGCGGGCTACACGCCCGAGCTGACCACGGTTGTCTGGATGGGCAACGACGACGGCACGCCCATGAAGGGCGTCACCGGCGGCTCCTACCCGGCCCGTTTGTGGCGGCGGTTCATGCTGGAGGCGCTTGGCGACGGCCGCGCCGCGCCGCTGCCCGGGGTGACGGCCGGCGGTTAGGCGCCGCCTACCGCCAGGGGCGCGTTGCAAGGTAGAGCGCGAGGCTGGCCAGGGTGGTGCCGCATATGAACAGACCCAGCGGCCGGGCGCTGGCATCGTAGACGACCGCCGCAAGCAGGCTGGTCGTTGCGCTGGCGGTGAACTGCAGAAACCCCATCATGGCCGATGCCGAACCCGCGACCCTTGGAAAGGGCTGCAACGCGGCCGCCATCGAGGACGGTAACAGCAGGCCGAAACCGAAGGTGAAAACCGTGAACGGGGCGATCACCCGCACGACCGACAGGCTGCCGGACAGCGCAACGATCGCCGCGCCGGCCGACGCTGACAGCACCAGGCCGGCCAGCACGAGGTTGCGCCCGCCGAACCGGCCGACCAGCCGCCCGCTGGCGAAAGCGCCGGCGGCATAGCCGGTGACGTGGAACAGCGTCAAAAGCCCGAAGGTGTCGGCACCCAGCCCCATCTCGCGCACGAACAGATAGGGCGCGCTGGCGGTGAAGGTCAGCAGCCCGGCAAACGTCCCGACACCCGGCACGACGTTCCCCATGAACCGGCGGTTGACCAAAAGGTCGCGATAGATCCGCGCCAGCCGGCCGGGGCGCAATGCGTCCGCAAGGCGGTCGTGATGCGTTTCGCGAAGCCGCAGACGCGACACCGCAATCAGCGTTGCCGCGAAAAGGGCAAGCACCAGGAAATTCGCCTGCCAGCCGAGCCAGACCTGGATGAAGCCGCCGGCCATCGGCCCGACCGCGGGCGCAAGCGCGATCGCCGTGCCGATGAAGGAAAAGGCGCGCACCATCGCCGGCCCGTCGAACAGGTCCCGGACGATCGCGCGGCCCAGGACCGGACCCGCGCAGGCCGCGGCGCCCTGGGCCAGGCGAGCGGCCCACAGGATCTCGATGCTGGGCGCCATGGCGCAGGCGACGCTGGCCAGCGCATAGGCGACGAGGCCCGCGAACAGGACCGGAAGCCGCCCCACCATGTCGGACAACGGCCCCAGGAAAAGCTGCGCGGAGGCGAACCCGACCAGGTACCAGGTGATCGTCGCCTGCACCGCGGCCGGCGACGCCTCCAGCGCAACGCCGATTGCCGGCAGCGACGGGATGTAGAACGAGATCGACAGCGGGCCTATGCCCACCAGCGCGGTCAACAACGAGATCAGGCCGAGATGGGAATGGCCGGTCGCCGGCGCGGGCGCCGGTTCAGCCATACCGGTGCAGCGTATTGCCGTTCTTCCGAAGCCAGGCTCGCCCATCCCGGCGATGCGGGGTCAGCCGTTCAACCAGTGACCAGAACGCCGGCGAATGGTTCATCTCGACGAGATGGGCGACCTCGTGCGCGACCACATAGTCCAGCACCGGCGGCGGTGCCATCACGATCCGCCAGTTGAAGGACAGATCGCCGCGCTCGCTGCAGCTTCCCCAGCGGGACTTCTGGTCGCGGAAGCCGACCCGGCCCGGGCGCCGGGCAAGCACCGCGGCTTTTTCGTGCACCATGGGCACGATCGCACGGCGGGCCTCCGCCTTGAACCAGTCGCGCACGCGCCGGGCGATGTGTTCCGCCGCGCAGGCCACGTTCAGCGTGCCGTCCTCGGCCCAAACGCCGCCGCTCAGCCTTTCATGGTGGCGGATCCGGTGGGGGCGACCATGCACCGGGACCGTTGCGCCGTCGACGAACCCGACGCGTTCGGGCAGCGCCTCCAGCTTGGCGGTGACCCAGTCCGCTTCGGTGCGCGCGAACTCCAAAGCCTCGGCGACGCTGGCGCCGCGCGGCACCACAAGCTCGATGGCGCCTGCGCGCTCGTCCACCTTGAGCGCGATCCGGCGCGCCCGCTGGCTGCGACGCACCATCAGCGGGATCCGGCTCCCCCGATGATCGATGGAATAGCGCAGTGCCATGGCGGTTCCGTGATAACCGCGGACGGGAGCGCCCGCAACGAGGAAGCTGGACAATCGTCCAAGCGCCTGTAATCCGTCACACTTCCGAAAACGGATCGCCGCCGGCGTTCAGCCATTCGGCAACGAAATCTTCCGGATCGCCCACTTCCGATTCGGAAAAGACACGGCCCTTCACCGAGATCCCCGCCTCGTGCACCGTGTCCGGGCTGCCCGATACCAACGGATGCCACCAACAAAGGTCGCGCCCTTCCGCCACCAGACGGTAGCCGCAGGTCTTCGGAAGCCACGTGTATTCCGCGAGAGTATCCGGCGTGAGCCGAATGCAGTCGGGCACGTGTTTCAGGCGGTTCGCGTAGTCGCCGCACCGGCAATCGGTCAGGTCCAACAGCTTGCACACCACGGTGGTGAGGCCGATCTCGCCGGTGTCCTCGTCCTCGATCTTCAAGCGACAGCAGATGCCGCAGCCGTCGCACAGCGATTCCCATTCCTGCGCGGTCATCTGGTGCAGGGTCTTGGTCTTCCAGAACGGCGCGTCGGTCATTCCGCCGCCCGGTCGATCAGATGGATGAAAGACCCGGCAACGGTGCCGTCGACAAGACCAGCGTCGCCGCGGTGCGCGCCGGTGGCATCGGTGGTGCGGAACAGGGCCGGGCCCGGACCTTCCTTCTCGACGGTAGCGTAGTGGAACGCATGACCGCGATACCGCGCGCCCGTCCGGCCGATCGGCAGCGCCGCCGCAAGCGCCGCCTCGCGATAACCGAGACTGAGCCGCGGCGCGGCGAACGAGGTCTCAAGCGGCAACAGCCCGGCCATGGCATGGCGCCGGCCATCGGCGTCGGTCAGGCCTTCGCCCAACGCCATGTAGCCGCCGCATTCCCCGTAGACGAAGGCGCCGCGCCCGGCGGCATCCGCAAGCGCGCCGCGGAACCCCTCGTTCGCAGCCAATCGGCCTGCGAAAAGCTCCGGATAGCCGCCCGGCAGGAACACGGCGTCGCACGAAGAGGGCGGGCCGGCATCGGCCAGCGGACTGAAAAAGTGCAGTTCTGCGCCTTGGGCGCGCCAGCCGTCCAGAACGGCCGGATAGGCGAAGGCGAAGGCATCGTCCTGTGCGACGGCGATGCTTTGGCCGATCGGCGGCACGGGCGCTGCATCGCCGCCGCCAAGCGCGATACCGGTCCGGGCAAGGGCCCGCAGGCGGTCGAGATCGACGGCCGCCCCGATCGCCGCGGCAGCATCCGCGATAAACCGCGCGAGGTCGGGATGTTCGCCGGCCTGAACCAGGCCGAGATGCCGGGACGGCAGGGCCAGCCGCGCATCGCGGCCGACATATCCCAGGACGGGGATGTCGGGACAGGCCGCCGCCATGGCGGCGGCGATCAGCCGTTCGTGCCGCGGTCCGCCGATCCGGTTGAAGATGACGCCCGCAACATCGACGTCCGCACGGTGGCGGGCGAGGCCCTGCACGACCGCCGAGACCGTGGCGCCCTGGCCGCGGCAGTCGATGACCAGAATGACCGGCCAACCGGTCTTCGCAGCCAGGTCCGCGGTCGATCCGGTGCCGTCCGCGGCGCCGTCGAACAGGCCCATGACGCCTTCGGCGATCACCAGATCGGCGCCCGCAGCGGCGCGCGCGCAGGCGGCCGCCTGGGTTTCCAGCCGCATCGCCCACGGATCGATGTTGTAGCAGGGCCGGCCCGCAGCCGCGGCCTGGAATGCCGGATCGATGTAATCGGGACCCACCTTGGCCGCGCCGACGACGACGCCGCGGTCGCGCAGAGCGCGCAGCAGACCCAGCGTCACCACCGTCTTGCCGCTGCCCGAGGCCGGTGCGGCGATGATCAGGCCCGGCACCCGATCCGCCGCCACCTAGACAACCTCGTCTTGCTGGCGCGTGCCCAGTGGATCGACCTCCAGCGTGCGGCCGGCCATGGCGCCCACCCAGTCCAGGGCCGGGCGCAGCCTGACCACCTCGCCGACCACCACGATGGCGGGCGGCGCGACGCCGCGGCTTTCCGACACGGCGCGGTCGAGCCGGGTCACGGTGACGTGCTGGTCTTCGGTCGTGGCCTTGCTGATCAGCGCGACCGCGTCGTCGGGCCGTCGGCCCGCCTCCAGCAGGCGCGCGACGATCTCTCCCAGGTGTTTGATCGCCATATAGAACACCAGAACCGGCGCGCCGCGGGCAACGGCGTGCCAGTCGAGATCGTCGGGGACCTCACCGGTCAGCGCGTGGCCGGTGATGAAGGTGACCGCGGAATTGACGTCGCGATGGGTCGCAGGGATGCCGGCATAGGCAAGCCCGCCGATGCCGCTGGTGACGCCGGGCACGACCCGGAAAGGGACGCCCGCCTCGACCAGGGCCAGCGCCTCTTCGCCGCCGCGGCCGAAGACGAACGGGTCGCCGCCCTTCAGGCGCAGGACGCGACGCCCCTCGCGCGCAAGCGACACCAGACGCGCGGAGATATCGTGCTGTTTCGGTGACGGCTTGCCGCCCCGCTTGCCGGCATGGATGCGCTCCACCTCCGGCGCCGCCAGCGCCAGCACGGTTGGGTCCACCAGTGCGTCGTAGACGATCACGTCGGCGGACTGGAGCGCGTTCAATCCATGCAGCGTCAGCAGACCGGGATCGCCCGGCCCGGCGCCGACCAGCCAGACCCAGCCCGGTTCGATCCTCGGAAATGTCACCGGCATGGACACGTTCTGCCGCCCGCATAATGTTGAGACACGCACCAGTCTAGACCCGCGCTTGCCAACCGCCAACGGACAAGCGTCGGCGCAATCTGCTACCGTGCGCGCCGGCGATGACGGCGAAGACGAAACAGGACGAAGGCGGTCACCCCGCCTTGCGCAAGGGATGGACCACCGGCGCCTGCGCGGCGGCGGCGGCGAAGGCGGCATTCGAGGCGTTGCTGACGGGACGGTTCCCCGACCCCGTCACGATCCGCCTGCCGCGCGGCCAGCGCCCGTCCTTCGCGCTTGCCGAACGGCACCTGGAGGCGGGCGTCGCAACCGCCGGGATCGTCAAGGATGCGGGCGACGACCCGGACGTGACCCACGGCGTCACCGTGCGCACTTCGGTGCGTGCCGCCGCACCGGGCGCCGGGATCACCTTCAAGGCCGGGCCCGGCGTCGGCACCGTCACGCGGCCCGGCCTGCCGCTGGCGCCCGGCGAGCCGGCGATCAACCCGGGGCCGCGCGGCATGATCGCCGACGCGCTTGGCGACGTGGCCGAGGCGCACGACGCGGCCGCGGACCTCGACGTGACGGTCGCGATCCCCGGCGGCGAGGCGCTTGCGGAGAAGACATGGAACCCGCGCCTGGGCATCGTCGGCGGCCTGTCGATCCTGGGGACCACCGGTGTCGTGGTTCCCTATTCCTGCAGCGCCTGGATCCATTCCATCCACCGCGGCATCGACGTCGCGCGCGCGAACGGGTTCGAACACGTGGTCGCAGCGACCGGCAAAAACTCGGAGAAGGCGGCCCGCGACCGGTTCGGGCTGCCGATCGAAGCGATGATCGACATGGGCGACTTCGCCGGCGGCATGCTGAAATACCTGCGCCGCCATCCCGTGCCGCGGGTCACCATTGCCGGCGGCTTCGCCAAGTTGACCAAACTGGCCCAGGGCAATCTCGACCTCCACTCGGCGCGCAGCCAGGTCGACTTCGCGCGCCTGGCCGACACGCTGGGCGCGGTCGGCGGGACCGACGACCAGGTCGCGGCCGCCCGCCGGGCCAACACCGCGGCCGAGGTTTTGGACATTGCCGGGGCGCTGCCCCTGGCCGACGCCCTGGCACAGGCCGCGCGGCAGACCGCGAAGAAAGCCGCCGGCGGGTCGGCAGGTATCGAAGTCATGATCGTCGACCGCACGGGCCGCGTGCTGGCGACCGCGGCGGAAGGTTAGGCGCATGCGTCTGTTGCTGCTGGGCGGCACGACCGAGGCGCGCGAACTGTCGGAGACGCTGGCGACCGGCGCTGCAGGGCCGGTGGAGGTGATCCTGTCCCTGGCCGGTCGTACCCGCACGCCGGCGCCAAGTCCCTCTGGCCCGCGCATAGGCGGGTTCGGGGGGCCGGACGGCCTCGCCGCCTATCTGAAGACGCAGGAGATCGACCTGTTGATCGACGCGACCCATCCGTTCGCCGCGCGGATGTCGGCGAACGCCGTTCTCGCCGCGGAAATGACCGGCGTGCCGCTGTTACGGCTGGTCCGTCCGGGCTGGACCGCCCGGGCGGGCGACCGCTGGACGCAGGTCCCCACGGTGGCCGCCGCGGCGGAACGGGTCGCCGCCACGGCGAAGCGGGCCTTCCTGACCGTCGGGACCGGCGAAATCGCATGCTTCGCCGCCTGTTCGGAGGTGTTCTTCCTGGTTCGCCTGATCGAACCGCCGGCAACGCCGCTTGGCCTTGCGGATCACCGCCTGATCCTGGATCGAGGGCCATTCGACTTGGCGGGCGAGAGACGGCTGATGCAGGAGAACCGGATCGATGCCCTGGTCACCAAGAACAGCGGCGGCACGGCGACCGCCGCCAAGCTGGAGGCCGCCCGCGCGCTGGAAATCCCCGTGATCATGGTGGACCGCCCGGCCGAGCCGGCCGCCCGGCAGGTGGAAACAGTGGGCGCGGCCTTGGACTGGATCATGGACAAATGACCATGCAGGCCCTAACACTTGAACGAATTCCGCACGTCCAAAGAGGCGAAGATAAATGACGGCATTCAGGGGTGGCGCAATCGCCGCGTTGGCGGTGATCCTTGCCGCGCTCGCACCGCATCATGCAGCGGCGCAGATCCAGCTTTTCCAGAAGGACGAGGCGGTCGTCGCCGCGGAGGAAGGCGATCTGGACACGATCCGCCGACTGGTCGTCGAACGACACCGCTTCGGGTGGAAGGACGAGCAGGGGCGCACGCCGATGCTGATCGCCGCGTCGAACGGCGATGCGGAGATGGTCGAGGCCATCGCCGAGGGCGGCGGCCGGGTCAACGTACCGGACAACCTGGGCAACAAGGCGCTGTTCTGGGCCATCGAATCCGGCGACTACGACACGGTCCAGGCGGTCATCGATCTGGGCGCCGACCCCAACGCGCAGAACGAACAGGGGATGTCGCCTGTGATGGCGGCGGCACGCTCGGGCGACACCGAGATACTGCAGATGGTGCTGGACGCGGGCGGCGACGTCACCGTCCGCGATTTCACGGGCAAGGGCCCTCTGGCCTATGCGCGCGAAAGCCGCGGCGGCCAGACGGTCCAAATGCTGGAGCGTCTGGGCGCGACGGACTGAACGCGGTCCGGCATCCGAACCCCCCTCAACCGGCCGGCGCCAGAGCAGGATCAGTTCAAGTCGAAACACTGAAGCGCTTGCAGCCATGTGGTTCGAGACGGCGCCCTGGCGCGCGCCTCCTCACCATGAGGGTTTTTCGGTATCGAAGACCTTAGACTATGTCCTCACCCTGAGGAGGCCGCGGAACGCGGCCGTCTAGAAGGGCTTGGCTGCAAGTGACGCGCTGCACTCCGTGCTCAAACGGCGTCAAACGGCTCGAACACAGGTGATCACATCTAGCGCGCCGTCCACCCTCTCCCCGTGTACGGACCGGAGAGATGGTTGACGGGTGTCAAGATCACCGCGCGTTCTTGCGGAACAGGTGGCTGTGGTCGGCGGCATAAAGCCTGCTGTCGGCGAAATCGTCCTGGTCCAGCACCCGGCCAACCAGGATCAGCGCCGTGCGGGTAATGCCTGCGGCCTTCACCTTGGGGCGGATATCGGACAGCGTGCCCCGGATGATGCGCTCGTCCGGCCAGGACACCCGGTAGGCGACCACGACCGGGCAGTCCTCGCCGTAATGCGGCACCAGTTCGCGCACCACCTTGGCCAGATTGTTGACGCTGAGATGGATGGCAAGCGTCGCGCCCGACCGGCCCAGCGCCTCGAGCTCCTCGCCCGGCGGCATGGCCGAGGCACGCACCGCCGTCCGCGTCAGGATCACGGTCTGCGAGACGCCGGGCAGGGTAAGCTCGGTGCCCAGCGCCGCCGCCGCCGCGGCGGTGGCCGAGACGCCCGGCGTGACGTCATAGGGAATGCCAAGGGACCGCAGGCGCCGGATCTGCTCGGCGATCGCGCCGTACAGCGCCGGATCTCCCGAATGGACCCGCGCCACATCGTGGCCGGCCGCATGCGCCGCCTGCATCGCCGCGACGATCTCGTCCAGGTCCATCGCAGCCGTGTCGCGCACGTCCGCATCCGCGCGCGCCGCCGCGACAATCTCACGCGGCACCAGCGAGCCGGCATACAGCACCACGCGCGCGCTACGGATCAACTCCAGCCCGCGCACCGTAATCAGGTCGGGCGCGCCCGGCCCGGCGCCGATGAAATGCACGGTCATGCGCCCGCCGCCTTTTCCCGGTCGGCGCCGGGATAGCCCCGGGGCGTCAGCATGCGCGGGCCCGAGACCGTCGAGACGGTCCGGCTTTCGCTGTTGCCGACGATCACGATGGACAGCATGTCGACGCTTTCGGGCAGGAACTCCTCCAGCGGTGCGATGTCCACCGTCTCGCCCGGCCGGCCCAGGTTGCGGGCGACCAGCACCGGCGTTCCCGCCGGCCGGGACGCCACGAGCGCCGCGACCGCCTCGCCCAACAGGGTGCGCCGGCGCCGGCTTTGCGGGTTGAAGAAGGCGACCACGAAATCGCCGTCCGCCGCAGCGCGGACGCGCTGCAGGATCCGGTCGCGCGGCGTCAACAGATCGGACAGCGAGATCGCGCAGAAATCGTGGCCCAGCGGCGCGCCGGCGCGCGCCGCGGCGGCCTGCAGCGCGGAGATGCCCGGAACCACGGTGACCGCGACGCCGCCAAGTGCGCGGTCTTCGCTGCGGTCCAGCGTTTCGAAAACCAGGCCGGCCAGCGCGTAGATGCCGGGATCGCCCGAGCAGACAAGGGCGACGTCGTGGCCCGCCGCGGCCAGGGCCAGCGCATGGGACACGCGCGCCTGCTCGGCCCCCAGCGGAAAAGAATGCCGCTCGGCGCCGCCGATCAGGTCCGCCGCGAGGTCCAGGTAAAGATCGTAGCCGACGACGTGGGCCGCGGTGCGCAGAGCGCGGACGGCCTCGGCCGTGCGCCACGCCGCGGTTCCCGGACCGATACCCACGACCGAGAGATGACCCGGCGCCCGGCCGGGCAGGTCTGCCGCGACCGGCCGGTCGGCGCGTGCGACGGCAACCGTCACCCCGTCCGCCGCCCGTTTCGGCATCGCCAGCGCCGCATCCGCCCCCGCCAACGCCAGCGCCGCCGCCTCGGCGACGCCGTGACAGCCGACGGTGCGGAAAACGAGGTCCGACGGGTTTTCCAGCCGCGGCGTCTCGGCCTCCAGCGCGGTCGCCGAAAAGAACCGGAGCGGCACGCCCAGCGCCGCCGCGACGGCATGCAGCGCCGGCTCGTCCGCCTTCAGGTCGATCGATCCCACCGCGGCCACGGAACCGGCCGCGAGACCCGCCGCCGCAAGTGCGGAACGCACTGCATCGACAGCCGTTTCCGCCGCCACGTCCCGCTCGCAGCCGACGCCAAGCATCAGCGTCGGCGGGCGCAACAGCAGCGCCGCAGGTTCGGACAGATCGGTCTGATCCGATGCGATCACAGTCAGGGCGCCGGTCGTCTGCGAGAAGGGCTGCGGCGGCGGCCAGTCGAGCCCCGGATCCCTGACCAGGCGAACCGGTTCGCCGGCCAGCAGGGCGGCGGTGACCGGCTTGACCCGCTCCGGCGTCTCCAGCCGCCAACCATCGGGCGGATCATCCAGCGCAAAACCCAGCCGGTTGTCGCCCGCCGTCGTGACCGCCGCGGTCCCGCCCGTCGCATCCGCCAGGTGCCGCGCAAGGGCGTTGGCGCCGCGGTGCCCGCCCAACAGCGGCACGACCGCCGTGCCGTCCTCGGCAACGGCGACCACCGCGGGGTCGGCGGCCTTGCCGCCCAGCACCGGCGCCAGCAGGCGAACCAGGATGCCCGCGGCACAAACGCCGACGATGGGCCGGCCGTCCAGGAACAGCGCCCGGACATGGTCGCCGGCATCCTCGAACAGGATGTCGGCACCGTCGGCGCGCCCCTTCAGTCCGTGCACGCGCGCGTCGGGCAGGGCTTCGGCCAGTCGACGCGCCAGCGCCAGCCCCGCCTCGGTCAGGACGATCAGATCGGCGCCTATCGCCATGCCGCATCCCGCTTGTGAACCAGGATCATCGAAAAATAGGGCGCCTTTTCCCGTGCCAGCGCCGTGAGCGGGCCGGCGCGTTCTTCCGCCATGGTGGCATGTTCGATGTAGCGTGCCTTCTCGCCCAGCCCCAGCCGGTCCAACAGACGACCGATCCGGCCCAGGTGCCGCCCGACCTTGATGATGGCGGCCGCATCCGCGGCGTCGAGGCGGTCGGCAAGCGCATCGTCCGGCAACGAGGCCGGCAGCACGGCGAGCACGTCGTCCAGCGCCGCAAGCGGCGCGCCCATCGCCGCCGCCGCCGCCGTCAGCGACGACACGCCGGGGACGACGGTCACCGGGAACCGGTCGGCCATGCGGGCGAAGAGATACAGGAACGATCCGTAGAAAAAGGGATCGCCCTCGCACAGGACCGCGACGTCGCGGCCGTCGCGCAGATGCCCGCCCAGGTGATCGGCGGCATCGTCATAGACCGCCTGGACCGGAAACCGGTTCCGGTCGATCGGCATGCGGATCGGCACCTCGATCTTGTCGCTGCCGATGTGCGGCGCCGCGATCGAGCGCGCCAGCGAGTCCCCGTCCAGCGGCGCCGGATAGGCAACGACGGGCACGTCGCGCAGGATGCCGGCCGCCTTGACCGTGATGAGGTCCGGATCGCCGGGCCCGACGCCGATACCGTAGAGCCGCCCGTTCATGGCTTTATCGCCGTCCACTGGGTGACCGCCATCTGCGGCTTCCAGCCGTGAAGGGACCCGACCGGCTGGAGATGGGAGACGGCGATCCGCGTCATCTCGCCGCCGAACCGTCCGCGCAAGTCGACCAGGCGGCTCTCGCCTTCGGCCGTCACCGCGTTCGCGACCAGGCGGCCGCCCGCGACCAGCCGTTCCCAGGACCGCTCGACGAGGCCGTCCGTCGTCACGCCGCCGCCGACGAACACCGCATCCGGGGCGTCGAGACCCTTCAGCGCTTCGGGGGCCGTGCCCTCGACCACCCGCAACAGCGGCGTACCCAGCGCGGCCGCGTTGCCGCTGATCAGCGCAACGCGCGCCGGGTCGCGCTCGACCGCGACCGCGTTGCCGCCGGCCCGCATCCATTCGATCGCGACCGAGCCGCACCCCGCGCCAACGTCCCACAGCAAGGCCTGCGGCTGCGGCACCAGCGCCGCCAGCGTCGCGGCGCGGACCGCGCGTTTGGTGAGCTGGCCGTCATGCCTGAACGCCGCATCGGGCAGACCGGGCGTGCGGGCGTGATGCGCAACCCCGGGCGATGCGACGCAGGTGACCGCAATCGTGTTGAGATCGGCGCAGGGCCTGTCGTCCCAGCCGTCGGCCGTGCCGGTGCGGACCGCTTCGGACGCCCCGCCCATATGTTCCAGCACCGTCATCTCCGAAGGGCCGAACCCGCGTTCGCGCAACCGGGCGGCGACCAGCGCCGGCGTCCCGCCGTCGTTGGAAAGGGCAAGCAGACGCGCGCCGGGCCTGAGATAGAGGTTCAACGTTTCCAGCGGCCGGCCGTGCAGGGTAAGGCAGTCAACCTGGTCCAGCGGCCAGCCAAGCCGCGCCGCCGCCAGCGAAAAGGCGCCGGTCGCCGGCACCACCCGCAGCGCATCCGCGCCAAACGCGCGGGCAAGCGTCACGCCGATCCCGAAATGCATGGGGTCGCCGGTCGCCAGGACGCAGACGCGACGCCCCTTCAGCGCACCGATATCGTCGATGGTGTCGGTCAGCGGCGTCTTCCAGGTCATGCGCGTTGCCGGATGATCGTCCGGTACCATCTCCAGGTGGCGGACGCCGCCCACCAAGACCTCCGCCTCGTCGACCAGCGCGCGGACCCGCGGCTCGAGGACTGCAAGTCCCGCTTCGGTGAGACCGACGACGGCAATCCACGGCGCGGTCATCGGTCCTCGCCCGCGACCGCGTTGACGGCGGCGGCTGCAACCGCACTGCCGCCGCGCCGGCCGGTCAGGGTCAGGAACGGCACGCCGGCGCCACTGTCGATCAGCGCCGACTTGGACTCCGCCGCGCCGATGAACCCGACGGGAAAGGCGAACAGCGCTGCCGGGCGCGGCCAGCCGCCGTCCAGCCGTTCCAACAGGCGGTAGAGCGCGGTGGGCGCATTGCCGATCGCGACCACCGCGCCGCCGACCCAGGGCTCCCAGAAATCCAGGGCCGCGGCCGACCGCGTCAGGCCCTGGCGCCGGGCGGCGCCGGCCGTGCCGCTGAGATTGAGGGTGCAGAGGACGTCGTTGCCGGCGGGCAGACGGGCGCGCACGATGCCCCGGGACACCATTTCGGCATCCACAAGGACAGGCGCGCCTTCCGCAAGGGCCGTGCGCGCCGCCGCGACCACCTCGCCCGACCAGGCGAGGTCTTCGATCGCCGACACGTCACCCAGCGCGTGGGCGATGCGCCGCGCGATGCCGTGCAGGTCCCGCGGCAATCCCGACAGGTCCGCCTCGGCCTCGATCATGGCGAAGGACGCGCGCATGATCTCGGCTGGATCGGCGATGTAGTCGTACTTTGCCGTCATGCCGCCGCCCCGGTGACGCCCAGGATCCAGGCCTCTTCGCCGATCACCGCTTCGCGCTCGCCATCGCTGAGCGCGGGGTCGCCGGCGAACAGCGGCGACAAAGCGTCATCTGCGTCCAGGGCGGCGAAATGCTTCGCGATCGCGGTCACCTGGCCGGCATCCTTCGGCTTTCCCGGCAGGTCTTCGTGCGGGACCAGCGAGGGATAGACCTCGGCCAGGACGACGGAGACCGTCTCGTCCGCCGCCAGGCCGGTCTCGAACGGCCAGATGTGCGTCGTCATCGCCAGCCTGGGATCGCGCCGGATCTGCCAGACCCTGGGGATCCCGGTCAGCGCCTGGCTGCCCACCGCGCCGGTATAGGCAAGCTTCCAGGTCGGCTGGGTGCGCCGCCATCTCAGTTCGCACAGACGCCGCTCGGCGACATCGTCCGGCCCGTGCGGCCGGCGGGCGCGCGCCTTCAGATACGGCCCCTCATGCTTGCGGTCGTGTCCCCAGAACGGAAACGCCTCGTCATACATGCGTCTGTTCAGATCGGCCCCGACGTCGAAGCGGTTGTTCGCGTTGTTCGCCCGGTCGTCCACGAGGTCGCTCAACAAGGACCACAGGTGCCGCCACTTGAGCCCCTTGATCTCGAGCCGATCGCAGGTGCCGGTGGGATAGCCGAACGGAAAATCGAAACCGACCAAGACCCGTTTGCCCCGGTCCACGCAACCCGCCAGCAGGTCGCCGAGGCGGCGGGTCGCATCGGCCCGCGTTGCCGGGTTTTCGAGGACCGTCCGCCGGACCCGGCGGCCGGACCGCGCGAAGGCGCCGATCCAGATGGAGTCCTTTCCGGTCACCGGGCTGGCCGCGGCGCTCCAGTCGACCATCACATAGGCGTCGAACAGGGGCATGGCCCTCAGTCCGTCTTCAAGGTAACCGGGCCCAGGGGGTGGTCTGCGTGGGGATAGGGATGGTGATGGTGGTGGCCATGGCCTTCGCCATGGCCGTGGCCGTGATCATGCGCGTGGTCGTGTCCGTGCGCGGCCGTGCCGATGCCGATGCCTTCCACGTGATGGTGATGGCTTTCCTGGACCAGGCCCACCTCGTCCTCGAAACCGATCACCTGGGCGCGGTACTTGCACATCTGGCAGTTCATCAGGTTGGCGCCGGCCTCGATCTCGTCGATGCGTTCGGCCATGGTCTCCAGCACCATAGGGTGGTCGCCCAGATAGGGAGCCTTGAGGAACTGGATCTCCGGGTGGCGTTCGGCGACCCGGTCGGTCGCGTCGTAGATGCGGTTCACCAGGATCCCGGTGAACAGGAAATAGGGGAACACCACGATCCGGCGGTATCCCAACCGCGCCGCGTGTTCCAGGCCCGGCTCGACCAGCGGGAAGGTGACGCCCGAATAGGCCGTTTCGGCCCAGCCGAAGCCCATGCCCTCCCACAGCATCCGGGTCACCTTGGCGACATTGGAATTGGCGTCGGGGTCCGAAGCGCCGCGCCCGACGACGACCAGCAGGGTGTCGTGCAAGGCGACGTCGCCCTCCGCCCTCGCCAGCGCCTCGCCGATGCGGTCGCGCGCGGCCTGCAGCATCTTCAGATCCACCGCCAGCTCGCGCCCGTAGCGGATCGACATGCCGGGATGTTCCGCCGCATACCGGTTCAGCACCGACGGGATGTCGTTCTTCGCGTGGCCCGCGGCGAACAGCATGCCGGGCACCGCCAGAACATCCGTGATGCCGCGGGCGCGCAGGGCGTCCAGCCCGTCGCGGATGATCGGCGTTGCGAACTCCAGGAACCCGAACTCCACGGCCTGGGGCGCCAGCCGTCGCGCCATCAGGGTCGCCACGTTCTCGAATTCGGCGACCGCGCCCGCGTCGCGGCTGCCGTGTCCGCAAATCATAATGCCGGTGGTCTCAGACATATTTGCCCCTGTCCGTCTTCTCGGGTGCTTATGGGACCGCGCGCGCGGCCGGACCGATTTGCCCCAGGCCCATACGGGTGCTTATGGCGGATGTTCTAGCACCGGCAGGCGCGTCTGGCGAGCGCGCACGCGTACACACGCGGCAGGGCGTGCCGAGGTGACGGTCACAACAGGAACGTTGGGCGTGTCTAGTTCCGCGGCGCGTGCTTGTTGAGGATCCGCTGCAGGGTGCGGCGGTGCATCTTCAGCCGCCTTGCGGTCTCCGAGACGTTGCGGTTGCACTGTTCGAAGACCCGCTGGATGTGTTCCCAGCGAACCCGGTCGGCCGACATCGGGTCTTCGGGCGGCGGGGGCAGCGGGTTCTTGGTTTCGGTCAGCGCCGCATAGATCTGATCGGCATCGGCCGGTTTGGGCAGGTAGTCGATGGCACCCGCCTTCACTGCGGCGACCGCGGTGGCGATGTTGCCGTAGGCGGTCATCATGACGATCCGGATATCCGGACGCGCCTCGCGCAGGGCCTTGATGATCTCCAGCCCGTTGCCGTCCTCCAGCCGCATGTCGACCAGGGCGTAGGCCGGCGCGGAATCCGCCATGGCGTTCAGGCCCTCGGCGACCGACCCCGCGGCCTGGACCACGAAACCGCGCGATTCCATCGCCCGTGCAACCCGGTTCCGCAGCGGACCGTCGTCGTCGACGATCAACAGCGTTTTCTCGTGAAGGGGATACTGCAAGGCTTCGGCCATTACCATCTTCTGCTTCCCGGCTTTTAACGTTGCGTGCCTGATTTGTCGCTAAAATACTGGGTTTCAGTCCGTCATGGCCCTGAATCTAGGTTTTGGCCAGGTGATGACAACCTCTGCACCGGCTTGGTTGCGGAACTCCAATGTCGCGCCCACGCGCTCCAAAAGGGTCTGGGCAATGAAGATACCCAGGCCCATATGCTCGCCGCTGCCGGACCGGGTCGACACATAGGGCTCGCCCAGCGCCGTCAGCAACCAGCCCGGAAAGCCGCGGCCGTCGTCCTTGATCGTGATGCGGACGATGTCGGGATCCCAGAAGAGCCGAACCTCCACCGCCGAGCGGGCGAACTGGACGGCGTTCTGCACAAGGGTGCCGATCCCCTGCAGGACCTCCGCCGAGCGCTGCGCTTCGGGTTCGTCGCCGATCACGCCCTCCTCGACGACGATGTCGAGGTCGATATCGTCGGTTTCATAGGGCACCGCCGCCGCCTCGGCCAGCGCCGACAGGCTAAGCCGTTCGTAAGGCGCACCGCCCGACACTTCCGGGCTGGCGGCAAGCCGGGCGAGAATGTCCCGACAGCGTTCCGACTGGCTGACCAGGAGGTCCGCATCCTCGGCAAACGGGCTGTCAGGCGGGACCTCCTTCTGAAGCTCCTTGGCCGCCACCGTGATGGTCGCAAGCGGCGAGCCCAGCTCGTGCGCCGCAGCCGCGGCCAATCCGCCAAGCGCCGACATCTGCTGGGCGCGGGCAAGTGCGGCCTGGGTCGCGGCCAGGGCCTGGACATTGCGCCGCGCCTCCTCGGCCACCGACCAGACATAGGTCGCCATGAACACCGTGGCCACGGCGATGCCGGTCCACATGCCCAGGACATAGGGCAGCGGCATGACGAACCCGCCCGGCTCGCTCCAGGGCAGGGGCAGGTGATAGAACGCAAGCAGCGTGTTCACCGCCAGCGACAGAACGCACAGAACGATGGTCGCGCCGCGCGACAGGATGGTCGCAGAGACGATCACCGGGGCGAGGATCATCACCGAAAACGGGTTTTCCAATCCCCCTGTCAGGAACAACAGCACCGACAGCTGCAACAGGTCGAAGGCAAGCACGCGTGCGGCATGACGGTCCTTCAACCGCGCCCGTTCGGTGCTGTTGCGCATCAGGGCGAGGTTCAGCGCCGCCGATACGCCGATCGCGCACAGACAGGCCACCAGCGGCAGTTCGTATTCCAGGCTGAAATAGACCGTCAGAACCGCCGCGGCCTGGCCCAGGATCGCGACCCAGCGCAACAGGACAAGGGTGCGCAGGTTCATGCCGCGGCCCCGTTCCAGCCGCACGTCGGGGCGACGGCCGCGCATGCGGGCCGGCATCTCGCGTTCGACGGCGGTCATCGTCTCGGTCCTTCCGCGGCGCGCGTCATCCGCGGATCATACACGAGCCGGACGGTTTTGCGGTTTCGGACCACGCTCAGCCTTCGCTGACGCCGGCCTCGTCGAAGGTCGCCATGCCCAGATGGCAGGCAACGGCCGCGCGCAACACGCCCAGCGCCACAACCGCGCCGGACCCTTCGCCGAGCCGCATGCGCATGGTCAGAAGCGCCTCCTTTTCAAGCCGGTCCAACAGGCGCGCGTGGCCGGGCTCGGTCGAGAGGTGACCGATCAGGCAGTGGTCCAGGGCGCCGCCGTCCAACCGGTGCAGCACGGACGCCGCCACCGTGCAGGCGAACCCATCCAGGATGATGGGGACCCGTCCGATCCGCGCGGCAAGCACGGCGCCGGCGATCGCCGCCAGCTCGTGCCCGCCCAGGCGCGCCAGCAGGTCCAGCGCGTCGCCGTCGCCGGCATGACGCTCGACGCCGGCGCGGACCGTCGCGATCTTGTTCTCCAGCGCCGCGCCTTCCACGCCCGTTCCCGGTCCGGTCCAGTCCGCGGCGTCGCCGCCGAACAGGGCGCAGGCCAGCGCGGCGGCGCTGGTGGAGTTGCCGATCCCCATCTCGCCCAGGCACAGGACGTCGATGCCCTCCTCGACCGCCATCATGCCGTAGGCCATGGCGCGGGCGCAGTCCTCGTCCGACATGGCCGGGCCTTGGGTGAAGTCGGCGGTCGGGTGTTCCAGCGCCAGTTCGTAGACTCGCAGTTCGGCATCGGCGGTGCGGCACAACTGGTTCACCGCGGCGCCGCCGGCCTGGAAGTTCTGCACCATCTGGGCGGTGACCGAGGCGGGATAGGCGGAGACCCCGCGCGCGGCGACGCCGTGATTGCCCGCGAACACCGCAACCCGGGGCCGGTCCAGCCGCACCGGGTCGCGCCCCTGCCAGGCCGCGAACCAGGCGGCAAGATCCTCCAACACGCCCAGCGAACCGGCGGGCTTGGTCAGCCGGTCCTGGCGTTCCAGCGCCGCGGCGCCGGCCGCGCCGTCGGCCTCGGGCATCGCCTCCAGAAGCTGGCGCATCTCCGCCAGCGAGGTCTGGGGCATTGTGGTCTCTGTCGGCATCGGCGCTGTCCGCGTGGGTGTCGAAACGGTTACGATGGCAGGATGGTGCCCGAGCGAAGTGACATTTCCTGGCATGACAGACAAGAGCCAAAGTGACACGGCAGCAATCCGCCCGCTGCGGGATCTGCAGACCGCCTTCGGGTTTCTCACCAGGCTGCCGGTCGGTCACGGCGGCAGGCCGCTGGCGCGGGCGGCCTATACGTTCCCGGTGGTGGGCGCGGCGGTGGGCGCCGTCGGCGGCGCGGTCTTCTGGGCCGCGGACGCCGTCGGCCTCGGAGCCTGGATCGCGGCCGTTCTGGCGGTGCTGGCCACTTGCGTCGTGACCGGCGGCCTGCACGAAGACGGTCTTGCCGACACCGCCGACGGCTTCGGCGGCGGCGCGACGCCGGAACGCCGCCTGGAGATCATGCGCGATCCGCGGACCGGCGCCTTCGGCGTGCTTGCCCTGGTTTTCGCCACCGCCCTGAAGGTGGCGGCGCTGGCCGGCGCGGTCGATGCGGCCCAAGCGGCGGCCATGCTGGCGGTTGCCCATGCCGGTGCGCGCGCCTGCCTTCCGGCCGTGATGTGGCGGATGCCCGCCGCCAGCGACCGGGGCCTGGCTGCCGCCGCCGGCACGCCCGAATGGCAGGGTGCCGCGCTGGCGCTGGTGTTGGGCGTCGGTGTGGCGTTCTCCTTGTTGCCCGTCGCCGCGCCGGCCATGATTGCGGCGGCCGCGGTCGTGACCTGGCTTTGCTGCCTGCTGGCCCGGCGTCTGGTGGGCGGGTATAACGGGGACGTTCTCGGCGCGCTGGAACAAGGCGCCGAGATCGGGATCCTTCTGGCAGCGGCGGCGGTCCTTCAGGGCATGACATGACGACACAGATCACACGCTGGTGGTGGGTTCGCCACGCACCGGTCACCGCGAACAACGGGCGCCTCTACGGGCAACGCGACCTGCCGTGCGACACCGACGATCAGGTGCGGTTCCGCGCGCTTGCCACGCACCTGCCCGAGGGGTCGGTGCTGGTGACCAGCAACCTGCAACGCACCACCCAGACCGCGGCCGCCATCGCCGAGGCGGGGCTTTCCATGCCCGAACCGGTCGTCGAGCCCGATCTGCGCGAACAGAGTTTCGGCGATTGGCAGGGCAAGCCGTACGAGGAGATCTGGCCCGAGCGCGACCTCAGCGGGCACCAGTTGTGGCCTGCTCCGGCGCACGAACGCGCGCCCGGCGGCGAGAGCTTTTCCGACCTGATGTCGCGTTCGGTTCCCGTGATCGCGCGCCTTTCGGAGGAACATCGCGGCCGCGACATCATCGCGGTCACCCACGGCGGCACCATCCGCGCCGCCGTCGGCTTCGCCCTGGGCCTCGACCCGGAGCGCGCGCTGAGGCTGTCGATCGAGAACCTGTCGGTCACCCGCCTGGACCACATCTTCACGCCGACCGGCATCTTCTGGCGCGTGGTCACCGTCAACCAGGCGCCCTGACGGGACCGCGATCAGGTGCCGACGGATCCATCAGACCCGATGCGCGAGGTGACCGGGCTGTTCGGCCTGGACCCGATGCTGCTGTTGGGCATCGTGCTGATCGTCGGGTTCTTCTTCGTAATGCTGCGCTTCAGGCGCAAGCCGACGCTTTATCTGGACCGGCGCGATTTCGCGTATGAATACGTGGTCGAACCGGCGGACAGGGCCAGTGCCGACTTCCGCGCCAAGTTCGGTGACCTGGCCGAAGCGGGCGAGGGACGGGTCTATCTGATGCGGATCGGATTCTTCAACCGCGGCCGCGAGCCGCTGCAGCCTGCGGACTTTGTTAAACCCATGGCCTGCGAGTTTCCGGAAAGCGCCGACATTCTGACGGCCGAATTCGCCGAATCCGTCAAACACCGCGGCACGCCGCCAGATCGCCCGCGCATCGACAGGACCAAGGTCGTGTTCCCGCCCTTCGCGCTCGACAGCCTGGGCGCCCTGATCTTCAACATCGTCGTCGAAGGCGCCGACGGACCGGACCGGGTCGAAGGCGCCATCGAAGGACAGGACGGCGTTCCGCGACTGGATTGAGATCATGCGGACAAACGACCATGCATTGCCGCCGCTGACGCTGGTGCTGGGCGGCGCCCGTTCGGGCAAGAGCCGCTGGGCCGAGGACGCGATCGCGACGGGGTTCGATTCCCAGTGGTCGGGCGCCGTCTATCTGGCGACGGCCGAGCCGGGCGACGACGAAATGGCCCAGCGGATCGCCGAACACCAGGCCCGCCGCGGCGAGCGATGGGAAACCGTGGAGTGCCCGATCGGGCTGCCGCGGGCGATCCTGGAACATGCCAAGGCGGGCAGGCCGCTGTTGGTTGACTGCCTGACCCTGTGGCTCACCAACCTGATGCTCGGCGAACGGGACGTCGCCGCGATGACCGCGGCACTGGTCGGGACGCTTAACGCGCCGGCGGGCCCGGTGGTTATGGTGTCCAACGAAGTGGGCCTGGGCCTGGTTCCGGAAACCGCGCTGGGGCGGCGTTTCCGCGATGCCCAGGGCCGGCTCAACCAGCAGATCGCGGCGATCGCCGACCGCGTCGTCTTCGTCGCTGCGGGCTTGCCATTGGTGCTGAAGGACGGCAAGACGGTGGATCGAAAAAACGGGGGCGCACCGAATGGCTGAACGCATTGGGGCAACGATCATCACCGGCTTTCTGGGGGCCGGCAAGACAAGCCTGATCCGGCACCTGGTCGAGAACAACGACGGCCGCCGCCTGGCCTTCCTGATCAACGAGTTCGGCGATTTGGGGCTCGACCGCGAGCTTCTCTTGGGCTGCGGCATCGAAGGCTGCGACGAAGGCGACATCGTCGAACTGACGAACGGCTGCATCTGCTGCACCGTGGCCGACGACTTCCTGCCGGCGATGGAGGCCATCCTGGACCGCGACGAGGCGCCGCATCACATCCTGATCGAAACCTCGGGCCTGGCGCTGCCGAAACCCCTGGTCAAGGCGTTCGAATGGCCGGAGATCCGGACCCGCGTCACGGTCGACGGCGTGGTGGCGGTGGTCGACGCGGCGGCGTTTGCGGACGGCCGCTTTGCCGACGACCCCGAAGCCGTACAGCGCCAGCGGGAGGCCGATCCTTCGCTGGATCACGAAAACCCGCTGGAGGAGGTGTTCGAGGACCAGCTTTTGTGCGCCGACGTGATCGTCCTGAACAAGGCCGACCTGGTGGCCGACCGGGAAATTGAGGACATCGAACGCACGCTGGGCTACCAGGCGCGGCCCGGCGTTCGGCTGATGCGTTCGGCCAACGCACGCCTCGACCCGGCGGCGCTGATCGGCCTTGGCATGGAGGCCGAGAACGATCTGGCGGCCCGGCCGTCGCACCACGACGCGGTCGGCGAGCACGATCACGACGACTTCGCGACCTTTTCCGTCACGCTGGATGCGGTGCACGACGTGGGCGCGCTGGAGGCGCGGCTTGCGCGCGCGGTGCGCGAACATGACATCCTCAGGGTCAAGGGTATCCTGGACCGGCCGGGCATCGAACGGCGCGAGGTCTTTCAGGCGGTGGGCCCGCGCTTCCAGCGGTACTTCGACCGGCCTTGGGGCGCGAACGAAGAACGCGCGACGAACCTGGTCGTCATCGGGTTCGCCGGGCTCGACCGGGAAGGCATCGAGGCGATCATCCGCGGCGACGCGGCATGACGGTCCGCTACGGCATCATCGGCTCCGGCATGATGGGGCAGGAACACATCCGGTTCCTGAACCATATGGACGGCGCAACCGTCACCGCGGTTTCGGATCCGGACTCCGGTATGCGCGCCCAGGCCGCGGAGCTTGCCGGCGCGGCGCCCTTTGCCGACCACAAGGACCTTGTGGGATCCGGCCTCGCCGATGCCCTGATTATCGCCGCGCCCAACCATACCCATAAGGACCTTCTGCTGGACACGATGGCGACGGACCTGCCGATCCTGGTCGAAAAGCCGCTGTGCGCCACGCCGGCCGACTGCGAGACGGTGGTGCAGGCCGCGGCGGGCCGCGCGGCGCCGGTGTGGGTCGCCATGGAGTACCGCTACATGCCGCCGGTTGCCCGCCTGATCGAGGAGGTCCGAAACGGCACCATCGGCACCTTGCGCATGCTGTCCATCCGCGAACACCGTTTTCCGTTCCTGGAAAAGGTCGGCCAGTGGAACCGCTTCGCGCGGTTCACCGGCGGCACCCTGGTTGAGAAGTGCTGCCACTTCTTCGACCTGATGCGGCTGATCACCGAAAGCGAGCCGGTCCGCGTCTTTGCCTCCGGCGCACAGGACGTGAACCACCTGGACGAGTCGATCCACGGAGAGACGCCCGACATCATCGACAATGCCTTTGTGATCGTGGATTTCGCCAACGGCGTGCGCGCCGCGCTGGACCTGTGCATGTTCGCCGAGGCCAGCCGCGACGAGGAAGAGATCGCGGCGACCGGCGACAAAGGAAAGGTCGAATGCGGCACGCCGTCCTCGACCCTGCTGATCGGCAAACGCCAGAAGGTGGAACGCATGGGGATCGCGCTGCCGCTGACCCGCGAGACCGTGCCGGTCGACCCGGTCCTGTTGGAACTGGGCCACCACCACGGCGCCACGTACTACGAGCTTGAACGCTTCACCCGCATGGTCGAGACCGGCGGCGCGCCGGAGGTGACCCTGGAAGACGGCCTGATCGCGGTCCGCATGGGCGCGGCCGCGGAAGAATCCATCAAGACGGGCATGCCGGTGGCGCTTTAATCACGTGCCGCTTGCAGCCAGACCCTTCGTGACGGCCGTGTACCACGGCCTCCTCAGGGTGAGGACGTAGATTGGGTCTCGTGGCCGGAGGAGCGGTCCGCAGCACCGCGTCACGAAGCAATTGGCTGCCGGATGTGCGGAATTCAGCGTCTTGGCGGTCCATACCCAGTGTATGGACAAAGCATTCGTCTACATTCTCAAATGCGCCGACGGCTCATATTACGTTGGGCTAACGAAACGATGTCCCAAAGCGAGACTTGCAGGACACAATCTCGGGCATCTGAGCGGATACACAAAACGGCGGCGCCCGGTTCGGCTTGTCTACATTCAAACATTCGACCGCATTGTGGAGGCCATCGCCACCGAGCGGCAATTGAAAGGCTGGAGCCGCGCGAAGAAGGAAGCGCTTATTCGCGGCGATATCCCGTCGTTGAAAGCGGCTGCAGGTCGCAGATCGAAGTAAACCGGCAGCCAGCCCCTTCGTGACGGCCGTGTACCACGGCCTCCTCAGGGTGAGGACAACAAGAGAATCCTCATGCTGAGGAGCGCCCGAAGGGCGCGTCACGAAGCATCTGGCAACAACGGGATCGGTGCCTGACCGCCCCCTGACGAAACCGGCCGCCCAATGGGCGGCCGGCTGTGATTGCTGCAATCGGGCGAGGCCTACTCCGCCTGCGCCTTCTCCCGGCCACCGCGGCGGTTGCCGCGATCGCCGCGATCGCCGCGTTCGCCCCGGTCACCACGGTCCGAACGCTCCTTGGGCAGGTCGCCCAGGTCCTCGCCGGTTTCCTGGTCGACGACCCGCATCGACAGGCGGACCTTGCCGCGCTCGTCGATGCCGAGGCACTTCACATAGACCTCGTCGCCCTCGTTCACCACGTCGGTGACCTGGGCGGTGCGGCCCTGGGCCAGCTCGGAGATGTGGACCAGACCGTCGCGGGAACCCAGGAAGTTCACGAAACAACCGAAGTCCAGAACCTTGACGACCTTGCCGCGATAGATCACACCGGGCTCGGGCTCGGCGACGATGTCCTTGATCCAGTCCACCGCCTTCTGGCCCGCCTCGGAATCCACCGAGGCGACCTTGATGGTGCCGTCGTCCTCGATGTCGATCTTGGCGCCGGTGACCTCGCAGATCTCGCGGATCACCTTGCCGCCGGTCCCGATGACCTCGCGGATCTTGTCGCGCGGGATCTCGAAGGCGACGATGCGCGGCGCATTGTCCGACACGTCATCGCGGCTTTCGGAGATCGCCTCGGCCATCCTGCCGAGAATGTGCAGGCGGCCGTCGCGCGCCTGGGCCAGCGCGGTGCGCATGATATCCTCGGTGATCGAGGTGATCTTGATGTCCATCTGCAGGGACGTCACGCCCTCCGAGGTGCCGGCGACCTTGAAGTCCATGTCGCCCAGATGGTCCTCGTCGCCCAGGATGTCGGACAGGACGGCGATGCCGTCGTCCTCCTTGATCAGGCCCATGGCGATGCCCGCGCACGGCTTGTGCAGCGGCACGCCCGCATCCATCAGCGCAAGCGAGGTTCCGCAAACGGTCGCCATCGAACTCGACCCGTTCGATTCGGTGATCTCCGAGACCACGCGGATCGTGTAGGGGAAGTCCTCCTTGTCGGGCATCATCGGACGGATCGCCCGCCAGGCAAGCTTGCCATGGCCGATCTCGCGCCGGCCCGGAGACCGCAGGAAGCTGGCCTCGCCGACCGAGTAGGGCGGGAAGTTGTAGTGCAGCATGAAATGCTCGCGGTACTCCCCTTCCAGGGCGTCGATGATCTGTTCGTCCTGGCCGGTGCCCAGCGTGGTCACGACCAGCGCCTGGGTCTCGCCGCGGGTGAACAGGGCCGAGCCGTGCGCCCGGTCCAGCACGTGGACCTGACAGTCGATCGGCCGGACGTCCGTCGTGCTGCGTCCGTCGATGCGCTGGCCGGTCTTCAGGATGTTGCCGCGCACCACGTCGCTTTCCAGGCTCTTGAAAAGCTTGCTGCCCAGTTCGACGTCCAGCTCTTCTTCTTCGAGCTGGGCCATCGCCTGGTCGCGCACCTGGCTGACCGCTTCGACGCGTTCCTGCTTGACCACCTTGGAATAGGCGTCGCGCAGCGGCGCGTCGGCGATTTCCACGAGCCGCGCCTTGACGGCTTCCTCGGCCGGGTCCGCCTCGGGCATGTTCCAGGGCTCCTTGGCGCTCTCCTCGGCCAGATCGATGATCAGGTCGATCACCTTCTGGAACTCGCGATGGCCAAACATCACGGCGTCCAGCATGGCCTCTTCGGACAGCTCGCTGGCTTCGGACTCGACCATCAGAACGCCGTCGCGCGTTCCCGCGACCACCAGGTCAAGCTTGCTCTCGGCAAGCTGGTCCATGGTCGGGTTCAGCACGAATTCGCCGTCGATCTGGCCCACGCGGGCGCCGCCGATCGGCCCCAGGAACGGAACGCCGGAGATGGTCAGCGCCGCGCTGGCACCGATCATCGAAACGATATCCGGGTCGTTTTCCAGGTCATGCGCCAGCACGGTGCAGATGACCTGGGTCTCGTTGCGAAATCCCTTGGCGAATAGAGGGCGGATCGGTCTGTCGATCAGCCGCGAGGTCAGGGTTTCCTTTTCGCTGGGTCGGCCTTCGCGCTTGAAGAACCCGCCCGGGATCTTGCCCGCGGCGAACGTCTTTTCCTGATAGTTCACCGTCAGCGGGAAGAAATCCACGCCGGGCCGCGGGGCCTTCTGGGCGACCGCCGTACACAGCACCTGGGTGCCGCCATAGGTCGCAAGCACTGCGCCATCGGCCTGGCGCGCGATCCGGCCCGTCTCCAGCGTCAGAGTCCGGCCGGCCAATTCGATCTGTTTCTTGGTGATTTTGAACATCAATTCTCTCTTTCGTCACCTTCGTGCGGACATCCGCACCGCGGCCCTCGTGGCCGCGCGCGGTCGACGACGATGCTGGAAAAAGCCCGGGAGTCTATTCGTTGCCCGGTTGCGTAACGCCTGCTTGTTCCGTCAAAAGCCGATCGTCGCCTAGTGAAACGGGGCGCCCACCTATGGCGCCCCGGCTTCGAATGCTCGTCTAGCGTCTGATGCCCAGTTCCTTGATGAGGCTCTCGTAGCGCTCAGCCTTCTTGCGCTTCAGATAATCGAGCAGTCGCCGCCGTTGACCGACCATCAGAAGGAGCCCGCGGCGGGAGTGGAAGTCCTTCTTATGGGTCTGCAGATGGGCGGTCAGGTTCTTGATGCGCTCGGTCAGGATTGCCACCTGGACCTCGGGCGATCCGGTGTCGCCCGTTTGCTGCGCGAATTGTGTGATCAATTCAGACTTACGTTCTGCCGTAATCGACATCTCGGTTTCAAACTCCTCGGCATCGCATGGTCGTCAGATATTCAATACACGCATCGGCTGTACTTCGCCGCGGCTGTAACGCGTCAAGGCGACCGGCTGGCCCGCATTCATCGCCAGCACGGTATCGCCATCGGACAGACCCGCTATCCGCGTGAGATCAACCTTACGCAACAGGGAGACGGCTTGCCCGTTTCGCAGGCGGCCCGCCTCGCCATCGGTCAGACTGAGCGCCGGGATGCCGTCCAGCGCCGATTCGACCGGCAGCAGCATGCGCTGCTGTTCAGCGGGTGTATGGCCTAAATCGTCAAGCGCGTCCAGCGAAATTGCATGCGTTTCGGTGAACGGCCCGACCGCGGTCCGCCTGAGCTGAACCAGGTGCCCGACCGTGCCCAACGCCTGCGCCAGATCCCGCGCGAGCGCCCGGATATAGGTGCCCTTGCCGCATTGCACCTCGAACCGCGCCTCGTCCTCGGACACCGTCTCCAACAGACGGAAGACGTGGACCTGGACCAGGCGCGACGCCAGGTCGGGCCGCTGGCCGGCACGGGCCAGGTCGTAGGCCCGCTCGCCGTCGATCTTGACCGCCGAATAGGCCGGCGGGACCTGCTCGATCTCGCCGACAAAACCCGCCAGCGCGGCTTCGATCGCCGCGGCCGAGGGCCTTGCGTCGCTGGTGGCGACCACCGGGCCCTCCGGATCGTCGGTCTCGGTCGCCGCGCCCCAGCGCACCGTGAACCGGTATGATTTCGGCCCCTCCATCACATAGGCAACAGTCTTGGTCGCCTCGCCAAGCGCGACCGGCAGCAACCCTGTCGCGAAGGGATCCAGGGTGCCGCCGTGGCCCGCCTTGGCGGCATCGAAGGCCCGCTTGACCCGGCCGACGACCGAGGTCGATGTCACGCCGGCAGGTTTGTCGACGACCACCCAGCCATGCACCGACCGGCCCTTGCGCTTACGTGCCATCGGGCGCCGTGTCCTCGTCGTGGTCGATCAGATCGCGCGCCACGTCGGGACGCCGCAACAGGGCGCTGATCCGCTCGGCCTCGTCAAAACTGGTGTCGCGCGCGAAACTGAGAGCCGGCGTGTAGCGCAGGTGGATCGCCGCACCCAGCCGGCCGCGCAGAAAGGGCCGCGCGCGGTGGAGGGCCGCCAGGAGCGCGGCGTCGTCGCCCTCGCCAAGCGCGCTGACAAAAACGGTCGCGTTCTTCAGATCCGGGCTGACCCGGACTTCGGTGACGGTGATCGGACGGGCCGCGATGGCCGGGTCGCGCAGGTCTCCGTGCGCGAAGATCGACGCCAGGGCATGGCGGAGTTCTTCGCCAACCCGAAGCTGACGCTGGGATGGCGACCGTCTGCTGCTCATGATCGTTTATCGCACCATTGTGCCGTGCCGACGACGGTCAGGCTAGAGCGCGCGGGCCACCTCTTCGACCTCGTAGCATTCCAGGATGTCCCCGTCCTTGATGTCGTCGTAGTTCTCCAGGGCCATGCCGCACTCGTAGCCGTTCTGGACTTCGCGGACGTCGTCCTTGAAACGCTTGAGCTGTTTCAGGTTGCCTTCGAAGATGACCACGTCGTCGCGCAGGAGGCGGACCTTTGCGCCGCGCATGACCTTGCCTTCGGTGACCATGCAGCCGGCGACCTTGCCCACCTTGGAGATGTTGAAGACCTCGCGGATCTCGGCATACCCCAGGAACTTCTCGCGCTGTTCCGGCGCCAGAAGGCCGCTCATCAATGCCTTCATGTCGTCCATCACGTCGTAGATGATGGAGTAGTAGCGGATATCCACGCCGTCGCGCCGGGCCATTTCCCGCGCCTGCGGATTGGCGCGCACGTTGAAGCCGATCACGACGCCGCCGCTGGAATGGGCAAGCGTCACGTCCGATTCGGTGATACCGCCGACCGCACCGTGCAGCACGCGCACCCGGACCTCGTCGGTGGAGAGCTTCTCCAGGGCGCCGCGGATCGCTTCCAGCGAGCCCTGAACGTCCGCCTTGACCACGGCGGCAAGCTCCTGGGCCTCGCCCGCCTTGATCTGGTCGAACATCTGTTCCAGCGTGCCGCGCCCGACCGCGGTGATTTCCTTCTCGCGCAGGCTGCGCTGGCGGTATTCGGCGACCTCGCGGGCACGGCCTTCGTCCTCCAGAACCAGGAAGTCGTCGCCCGCCTCAGGCGTGCCCTGTAGACCCAGCACCTCCACCGGGACCGACGGGCCGGCGCTTTCGATCTGTTTGCCGTGGTCGTTCAGCAACGCGCGCACGCGGCCCCACTCGCTGCCGGCGACGAAGATGTCGCCGACCTCCAGGGTGCCGTTCTGAACCAGGATCGTGGCCACCGATCCGCGGCCGCGTTCCAGCTTGGCTTCGACGATGGCGCCCTGGGCCGTCCGCTCCGGATTCGCCTTCAGCTCCAACAGCTCGGCCTGAAGCAGGATCGCCTCTTCCAGCTTGTCCAGATTGGTCTTCGCGGTCGCGGAGACCTCGACGTCCAGGATGTCGCCGCCCAATGCCTCGACCACCAGTTCGTGCTCCAAAAGCTGGTTGCGGATCTTGTTCGCATCCGCCTCCGGCCGGTCGCACTTGTTGATGGCAATGATGATCGGCACTTCGGCCGCCTTGGCATGGTTGATCGCCTCGACGGTCTGCGGCCGGACGCCGTCGTCGGCGGCAACCACCAGGACGACGATGTCGGTCACCTTGGCACCACGCGCCCGCATGCTGGTGAAGGCTTCATGGCCCGGCGTGTCCAGGAAGGTGATCTTCTGGCCGCCCGACATGTTCACCTGGTAGGCGCCGATATGCTGGGTGATGCCGCCCGCCTCGCCGGCAACCACGTCGGTTGCCCGAAGCGCGTCCAACAGCGAGGTCTTGCCGTGGTCGACATGGCCCATGACCGTGACAACCGGCGCGCGCGGCTCCATCTTGGTCGGATCGTCCTCCGGCCCGCTCAGGCCTGTCTCGACGTCGGATTCGGAAACCCGGCGCAGCTTGTGGCCGAACTCGGCGACCACCAGTTCGGCAGTGTCGGCATCGATCACATGATTGACGCTGGCCATCACGCCCAGCTTCATCAGGATCCGGACGACGTCGGTCGCCCGTTCGGCCATCCGGTTCGCCAGGTCGGCGACCGAGATCGTCTCGGGCACGACCACCTCGCGGATCACCTTCTCGCGGCGGCTGCGCTGTTCCTGGCCCTGCTGGCGTTCCTTTTCCCGCTGGCGCCTGAGCGCCGCCAGCGACCGGCCGCGGCGCAGATCGAGATCCTCGTCCTCGCTTTCCAGGGCCTGGGTGATCGTCAGCTTGCCGGCGCGCCGGCGCGGCTCGTCGCGCAGACGCAACGGCTTTTTCTGTTCGCCGCCCTTGCCGCGTCCCTTGCCATCCTCGCGGGTCTTTTCTTCCTGCTGGGCGGTCCGCCGCGGCTCTTCCGCCTTGCGCCGGGGCGCCGCGGTGTCGGACGGCGGCGCCTTTGCCTGTTCCTCGGCCTTCTGGCGGGCCTCTTCCTCGGCCTTCAGGCGCGCCGCTTCTTCCTCTTCCTTGCGCTTGGCTTCCTCTTCGGCCTGACGTGCAGCCTCTTCCTCGGCCTTGCGCGCCGCATCGGCCTCGGCCACCCGCCGGACCTCGTCGTCATGGGCCGCATCCTGCAGGGCGCGCAGCCGCGCCGCGCGCTCGCCCTCGGTCAGGTTGCGGAACGTCTTTTCGGCTTCTTCCGTGGTCGGCACGGACTCTTCGACCAGGCTCGGCTGGACGGCCTCCATCTTGCCGCCCTTGCCGCGCTCGAAGGTCCGCTTGCGCTTGACCTCGACGGTCACCGTCTTCGAGCGGCCGTGGCTGAAGCTCTGCTTGACCTGTCCGGTCTCGACGGTCTTTTTCAGCTCAAGGCGACCCGGCTTGCGCAACGTCAGCTTGCTGTCCTGATTCTTCGTCTCGCTCATCACTACCCTCGTCACGCTGCCGCCGGCCGCAAGCCCGCAAGCCTTGCTGCCTCGGCCTTCATCCTGGTGGCCAACCCTCCGGCCGCCATTGCGGCGTGGACTGCGGCTTCCCGTCCGAACGCCCGGCCGATCTCTTCCGCATCCAGCACCGACAGAACCGGCACCGTGCCGGCAAGTGCGCCGATCTTCGCGACACTTCCCGGCGCACCGTCGGTCGCACACACCACAAGGACCGCCCGGCCGCCGGCCAGCCAGCCCTTCACCTTCTCGAATCCCGCCACCGCCTGGCCCGCCCTTCGGGCCAGCGACAGGGTCTCGACGCACCGTTTCGCCAACAGCGTCTCGACCTGGTCGGCCAGATCGGCCGGCGCACGCACCGGCCGTCGCGCGGCACGGGCGAACAGGTTCTTGCCCGCTGCCGTATTAATGTGATCCCGGTCCGGGCTCAACCACATTCCGCGGCCGGGCAAACGACCGGCAATGTCGGGAACGACCACACCGTCCGGCGACAGCACAAAACGGACCATGGACTCGCGCGGCCGGCTTTCGCCGGTGGCCAGACAACGGCGCATGGCCGCCTGCCCGTCCGCTGCCGGGGCTTCCGCCTCGTCCCGTCTTGCCGCTGTCATCGCCGTCATGCGCGTCCTTTATCCCTGCGCCGGCATCTCGGCCTGTTCCGGCGCTTCCGCCGCGGGCTCTTCGCCCGCCTCGGCGGCTTCGCGTTCGGCGCGTTCGGCTTCCATCTGGGCCAGGTCTTCGGCGGTGAACCAGCCGGCCGCCACGCGTGCCGACATGATCAAGGCGTTGGCATCGTCGGCGCGCATATCGAACGATCTGAGGATGCCGTCTTCGGCACTGCTCAATTCGTCGCCGGCAAGATCGGCGAAGTCTTCCAGCGTCAGCACCCCGGCCTCGCCCAGCGCGACCAGCATCGCCGGCGAAAGCCCTTCCAGCGTCGCCAGCGAGTCTTCCACGCCCAGTTCCTTGCGGCGTGCCGACAGCCTGGCGTTCTCCTCGTCCAGGAACGTGCGCGCACGCAGGCGAAGCTCTTCGGCGACCTCGGCGTCGAAACCTTCGATCGAGGCCAGTTCCTCGACCGGAACGAATGCAACCTCTTCGACCTTGGTGAAGCCTTCGGTGACCAGCAGGCGTGCGATCACGTCGTCCACGTCCAGGGCCTCGATGAACCGTTCGCTGCGGGCCGTGAACTCGGCCTGCCGGCGTTCGGACTCCTCTTCTTCGGTCAGGATGTCGATGTCCCAGCCCGTCAGCATGGACGCAAGCCGCACGTTCTGGCCGCGGCGTCCGATCGCCAGGCTGAGCTGGTCGTCGGGGACCACGACCTCGATCTTCCCGCTTTCTTCGTCCAGCACGACTTTGGTCACCTCGGCCGGCGCCAATGCGTTGACCACAAAGGTGGCCGGGTCGTGCGACCAGGGAATGATGTCGATCTTTTCGCCCTGCAGCTCGGCGACCACGGCCTGGACGCGGCTGCCGCGCATGCCGACGCAGGCGCCGACGGGATCGATCGAGCCGTCGTTCGAATGCACGCCGATCTTGGCGCGGCTGCCCGGATCGCGCGCGACCGCGTTGATCTCGATGATACCGTCGTAGATCTCCGGCACTTCCTGCGAGAACAGGCGGGCCATGAACTGAGGATGGGTGCGCGACAGGAAGATCTGCGGACCGCGCTGTTCGCGGCGGACGTCGTAGATATAGGCGCGCACCCGGTCGCCGCGCTTGAAATGCTCGCGCGGGATCACCTCGTCGCGCCGCATGACCGCCTCGGCGCGGCCGAGATCGACCGTGACATTACCGAACTCGACGCGCTTGACGATGCCGTTGACGATTTCGCCGACCCGGTCTTTGTACTCCTCGAACTGACGCTCGCGCTCGGCCTCGCGCACCTTCTGGACGATCACCTGCTTTGCCGACTGGGCGCCGATGCGGCCGAAGTCGATCGGCGGCAGTTCGTCGATCAAGAAGCTTCCAACCTCGGCCGACGGGTCGCGCCGGTGCGCGTCCTCAAGCGTCGTCTGGGTGAATTCGTTCTCGACCTCCTCGACCACCTCGACATAGCGGGCCAGGCTGATCTCGCCGCTCTTGCGGTCGATCGTCGCGCGGATGTCGTGCTCCTGCCCGTATTTGGAACGACCCGCCTTCTGGATCGCCTGTTCCATCGCCTCAAGCACCTGGTCGCGGTCGATCCCCTTTTCGCGGGCAACCGTGTCCGCCACGTGCAGCATGTCCGTCCGGGTCGCTATGCCTTCCATCGATTCCGTTCCGTTCTACCTCGGGCGGGCGCTTGTGCCCGCGTTAGCCCTCAATGGCCGCCGCCGACGCGCGCGTCGTCGCGGCAAGCAGTTTGTCGTTCATCACCAGTTTGGCGTTCCGGATCGCGTCGATGTCCAACGCAACCCGTTCGCCGTCGCACTCAACCGCGACCTTGCCGTCGTCGACCCCCAAAAGCGTGCCGCGAAACCTGCGGCGCCCGTCGACGGTGCGGTCCAGTTCAATCTTTGCGTCGAAGCCAGCGAACCGCTCGAAATCCTGGGCCCTGGTCAGGGGCCTGTCGATTCCGGGCGAGCTGACCTCCAGGACATAGGAACCTTTGATCGGATCGTCCACGTCCAGAAGCGCAGAAATCGTGTGACTGATCTCCGCACATTCGGCGACCGTGATGCCGCTGCCGTCGGCACGCTCGGCCATGACCTGCAAGGTCGGCCTGTTGCCGCCCATCAGCCGCACGCGAACGACGTCGAAGCCCATGTCCGCAAGCGACGGTCGGATGATGCGCTCGACCTCTTGCGCTGGTTCCATGATCAGTAGGTCCCGGCCGGATCCGTCACCCGACCACTAAAAAAGGCGGGCCGCTGGCCCACCCCCAACCTTGCCTTGCCAATGCAAGGCACCGTATGAACGAGAGTTGGCGCTTCTTTACGGGATTTCCGGCCCGATCTCAAGCGATTTCGGCGCTTTTCCGCGGCGTTTCACAAACGCCGGAACCGCAAATAAACCGGTTTCAGGCCCTGTTCGCGGGCCTTTGCGTCATAGCGGGTTTCCGGCCAGTCGGCCGGCCTGCGGCGCCAGTCGTCGGGGTGGCGCGCGGTCCACGCAAACCGACCGTCGGCGCGGACATGGACCAGCATCCAGTCGATATAGCCGGGATGATCGCTGGCCAGGAACAGGGTGCCGCCGGGCTTGAGGATGCGGGCCAGCCGCGGAAGATTGCGCGGCCCGACAAAGCGGCGGTCGCGGTGGCGCCGCTTGGGCCAGGGGTCCGGGAACAGCACATAGACCCGGTCGACGCTGGCATCGGGCAAGGCGTCGATCAGCGGCCGCGCGTCGTCCGGCCAGACCCTGACGTTCTCCAGGCCGTCTTCCGCAATACGCGACAACAGCCGGGCAACGCCGTTTTCGAAGGGCTCGCACCCGATGAAGGCGGTCTCGGGTTCGGCCCGCGCCATCGCGGCGAGGTGTTCGCCGGCGCCGAACCCGATCTCCAGCACGGTCTGCGCCGGCGTTTGCATGGGCCAGGCGGGAATGACCGGCGCGCCGTCGTCAAGCCGGATCGCGATGCGCGGAAGCAGGTCCCGCATCAGGCGCGCGCGGCCGGCGCGAAGCGGTCTTCCCTTCCGCCTGCCGAAGAAACGTTCGGTCGTCGGGTCGTTCATGGCGCGGCGGCCGCGCTTGGCGGCCGAAAAGGTCAGGTCAGCGCGGCCTTCAGGGGCTCGACCATGTCGGTCTTCTCCCAGGAAAACCCGCCGTCCGGCTCGGGATCGCGCCCGAAATGGCCGTAGGCGGCCGTCCGCGCATAGATTGGCCGGTTGAGCTTGAGATGCTCGCGAATGCCGCGCGGGCTGAGATCAATCACCTCGTTGATGGCGCGGGCCAACGCGTGCTCGTCGATCTTGCCGGTGCCCATGGTGTTCACATAAAGCGACAGCGGCCGGGACACGCCGATCGCGTAGGAGACCTGGATGATGCACCTGTCGGCCAGGCCCGCGGCGACCACGTTCTTCGCCACATAGCGGGCGGCATAGGCGGCGGACCGGTCGACCTTGGTCGGATCCTTGCCGGAAAAGGCGCCGCCGCCGTGCGGCGCGGCGCCGCCATAGGTGTCGACGATGATCTTGCGGCCCGTCAGCCCCGCATCCCCGTCCGGACCGCCGATGACGAACTTGCCCGTCGGATTCACATAGAACTCCTCCTCCGGGCACATCCAGCCGTTGGGGAGGACCTTTTCGACGTGCGGCCGCACGATCTCGCGCACCTCGGCCTGTTCCAGGCCGTCCACGTGCTGGGTGGAAACCACGACGGATGTCGCGCGCAGGGGCCGTCCGTCTTCGTAAAGCAGCGTGACCTGGCTCTTGGAATCCGGGCCCAGCGGCGAGTTCTCGTCGGCATGACGGGCATCGGCCAGGCTCTTCAGGATGGCGTGGCTGAAATGGATCGGCGCCGGCATCAGGACGGGCGTTTCGCGGCAGGCATAGCCGAACATCAGCCCCTGGTCGCCCGCACCTTCGTCCTTGTTGCCGGCCGCGTCGACGCCCTGGGCAATGTCGGCCGACTGTTCGTGCACATAGCACTCGACCTGCATGTTCTCCCAGTGGAAGCCGTCCTGCTCGTAGCCGATGTCGCGCACCACTTCCCTGGCCAGGGTCTCCATGCGCGCCGAATCGATCGTCGACGGGCCCCGGACCTCGCCGGCCAGCACGACCTGATTCGTCGTCGTCAGCGTTTCAACCGCGACGCGGCTTTCGGGCTCCGCACCAAGGAACTCGTCCACGATGGTGTCGGAGATGCGATCGCAAACCTTGTCCGGATGGCCTTCGGAGACGGATTCGCTGGTGAAAAGATAGGTACCGGCAGACATTCAGTTCGTTCCCTCACCCCAAGACGCCCGAAGGCGTCCGGAAACCGCGCCACGCAGGCGCGGGCGGGCAGCCGTTGGAAGCGGCGCACCGCTTCATGCAATTTTTGCACAAAAGCGTCAACAGAATAGAAACCGGGCTATCACAATTCACCGCGCCGCCCGGCGGGTCAGGCCTATGGTGAGAAACGCAATGGCGAACAGGAACACGAAGAACGGCACATCGCCCAGCCGCCGATAGGGCGTCGCTTCGGCCAGCGGGGCCGGCAGCCGTGCGTCGATCACGCCGGCCCGGTTCAGGGGCACCCGATGCAGCACGCGGCCGAAGGAATCGATCACTGCCGAAATGCCCGTGTTGGCCGCGCGGACCATGGGGATCCCTTCCTCGACGGCCCGGATCCGGGCCATGGCCAGATGCTGGTACGGCCCGGCGCTGCTGCCGTACCAGGCGTCGTTGGTCATGTTCAACAGCCACTTCGGCGGGTCGTCGCGGTCGACGACCCTGCCTGGAAAGATCACCTCATAGCAGATCAACGGACTGAAGGGCGGCACGGCGCCGACGCGCAAGGTGCGCGGGCCCGGGCCAGGCGTGTAGTCGATGCCGCTGGCGGCGATCGCCGGCAGAGGCAGGTACTGGCTGAGCGGCACATACTCGCCCAACGGGACCAGGTGGAACTTGTCGAATGTCGCCAGGACGGTCCCGGTCCGGTCCATCGCAACCATGCCGTTGAACAGTTTGATGGGGTTGGTCTGGCGGCGCGGGGTCCCGGTCAAAAGCACGCCCTTGGGCGGCAGGGTCTCGGCCGCGGCACTGCGCGCCGTCGGGCTTTCTTCGAAGAAGAAGGGGGTCGCCGTCTCCGGCCAGATCACCACTTGGACCCAGTCGGGGCGGTCGCGTCGGCTCATCTCCAGATGCCGGCGGAAGTTGCGGTCGCGCAGGTCGCGCTGCCACTTCTCCTTTTGCGGCACATTGGCCTGCACGACCCGCAGGCCGGTGCTTTCCGCCGTTTCCGAAAGCGCCGTGGAACCCAGCCACCAGTGCCCGACGCCGTGCGCACCCGCCGGGATCGCAAACGCAAGGGCGATCACAGCCATGCGCGTCCGCGCCGCCGCGCCCTTCAACGCGGCCGGCAGGCAACAGGAGACCAGCGCCAGAAGACTGGCCCCGTAAATGCCAACCCAGGCGGCAGGCTGGATCATGGCATCGGTCGCCAGCCAGGCGTGACCTGCGAAGTTCCAGGGGAACCCGGTCAGGATATGACCGCGCAGCCATTCCATCGCCGCCCAGGCGGCGGCCAGCGCCAGAGCACGGGCAACCGGCCCCCGCGCGGCGCCGGCAAGAACGGTCGCAACGCCGCCGAATATGCCGAGAAAGGCCGGGAACCCGATCCCGATCAGCGGGACCATGAACCAGTATTGGCCCGCATAGACCAGGAAGGCGTTGTTGATCCAGTACAGGCCGACCACGAAGTAGCCGAAGGCGAAATACCATCCGGCGGCAAATGCCGCGCGACGGCCGCCGCAGCCGTCGACGATCCAGATCAGGGCGGGAAAGCACAGGTACAGGATCGGCAAGATGCCGACCGGCGGCATCGCCAGCGTCGCAAGGCAGCCGAGCACGAGGCAAACGACGGCGCGGCGCCAGCCCGACAGATCCGCAAGCCGGGCCGCGGCGCGGTCGATTGCATCCTGCGCGCCCGACGCCCCCGCCAGCGATTGCGTCATGGTTTGAGCGGCTGGTGAGGCAGGTTGCGCAGCCTCAGCTTCTTGATGCGACGCGGATCCGCGTCGAGCACTTCGAACTCGATGCCGGAACCGTCGTGGCGGATCAGTTCGCCGCGCGCCGGCACGCGACCGGCCAGCGTGGCCACAAGGCCGCCGACGGTGTCGATGTCCTCTTCCTCGCGTTCCCTTTCGAACAGGGAGCCGAACCGCTTTTCAAGCTCGTCCAGTTCCAGCCTGGCGTCGGAGACGTAGCTGCCGTCGGTGCCTTCCATGATCTGGGGACCGGGGTCGACATCGTGCTCGTCCTCGATTTCACCGACGATTTCCTCCACAAGGTCCTCGATGGTGATCAGGCCGTCGATCCCGCCATACTCGTCGACCACCAGGGCCATGTGCGTCCGGGTCATGCGCATCTGCATCAACAGGTCGAGGACCCGCATGCTCGGCGCGACGAACAGCGGCCGGCGCAGGTAGTTCCGGATCGAGAACCCGTCGCCCGGGTCGTTGGTCGCCTTCAGCACGTCCTTGATGTGAATGAAGCCGAGAACTTCGTCCAGCGTGTCGCGATAGACGGGATAACGCGAATGCGGCTGTCGGGTGACGAGGGCGACGATTTCGCTCAGGCTCGTTCCGATCTCAACCGGATCGATGTCAGCGCGCGGCACCATCACGTCATAGGCGGTGACCGTGCCGACCCGCAGGATGTTGTCGATCAGACGCCGGCCGTCGATGTCCAGCGGCGTCTCGCTTTCGGCGTGTTCCTCGATCAGTTCTTCGAGGACGTCGCGAACGTTCGATTCGCCGTTGCGCCCGGCCGCAAGCGCCTTCAGGCGTCCAAGCCATGACTGGCGCCGTCCGTGTTCTCGCTCGCCCGGACCCAGCCGGTTCTGTTGGGGGTGTTGGTCGGTTTCTGCGTTCTGTGCCATTGGTTCAGTGCCGGTTGCCGTCTTCCCCTTCGTAGGGGTCGTCGACACCGAGTCCATCCAGTATCTTTGCCTCCAGCCGCTCCATCGTCGACGCCTCTTCGGGCGCTTGGTGATCGAATCCCAAAAGATGCAGGACCCCGTGGACCGTCAAATGCGCCACGTGGTGTCCGACGGGCCGGCCGAACCGCTCCGCCTCGCCAAGCACCGTCTCCAGTGCAAGCACCACATCTCCCAGATGTCGCGCTCGTCCGGGCGCGCCGTCATCGCCAGCAGGAAAGGATAACACATTGGTGGGCGTATCCTTGCCCCGCCATGCGCGGTTCAGATCCTGCACGCGCTGGTCGTCGGCCAGCACCAGCGATAGTTCGGCCGCGCCGCCGTCGCCGGCGTCTCGATACGCAGCCTCTGCCGCGCGCAGAACGACACCCTCGGCGTCGCTGAGACTGTCGGACCAGCCGGGCGCGTCGATCGTCAGGTCGATGGCGAGACCATCGCTCATGTTGACTTGCCTTCGCCGTCCGGCTTGCGGCGGCGTGCTTCGTCGCGCTTGTCGTAAGCGGTGACGATGCGCGACACCAGAGCGTGGCGGACCACGTCGACCGCACCGAAGCGGATGGTGCGGATGCCTTCGACCATCTCGAGGGTATCCAGAGCATCGGTCAGGCCCGAGCGCGCGCCGCTTGGGAGATCGATCTGGCTGAGGTCGCCGGTCACCACCATGCGGCTGTTCTCGCCCAGGCGCGTCAGGAACATCTTCATCTGCATCGGCGTGGTGTTCTGTCCTTCGTCCAACAGGACGAAGGCGTTCTTCAGCGTCCGGCCCCGCATGAAGGCAAGCGGCGCAATCTCGATCTCGCCGTTGTCCAGCCGGCGGGTCACCTGGTCGGCCGGCAGCGTGTCGTACAGCGCGTCGTAGATCGGCCTGAGATAGGGATCGACTTTTTCGCGCATGTCGCCGGGCAGATAGCCGAGGCGTTCGCCCGCTTCGACCGCCGGCCGCGACAGGATCATCCTGTCGACCTTGCCGGCCAACAGCATCGCAACGCCGAAGCACACCGCCAGATAGGTCTTGCCGGTGCCCGCGGGACCCAGTCCGAAAACCAGGTCGGCGCTCTGCATCGCCTCGATATAGTGCGCCTGCATCGGCGTGCGGGCCGCAACCTGGCGCCGGCGCGTCTGGATGACCGGCTCTTGCTCGCCAAACAGGTCGGTCGGCGAGGTCGCCATGCGCACCGCGCCGTCCACCTCGGCGGGATCGATGCTTTCCCCTTCTTCAAGCCGCTGATACAGGCGCGACAGCGCGGCGCGCGCAATGTCGACGGCATCGCGTGGACCGGACAACGCGATCTGGTTGCCACGGCTGACCAGCGAAACGCCGAGGGCCTGTTCGATCTGCACCAAATGCCGGTCATGTTCTCCGAACAACAGCGGCAACAGCCGGTTGTCGTCGAACTGGATGTAGAGCTGATCGCCCGAAGCGGCCGTCGTGTGAACGCTGCTCACGCGCACTGCCCCGCGGCTTGGGTCCGGGAACGCACGGCGCCATCGCCGGCCGCAACCAGCGCGCCGCCCAGGCTGTGTGGCAGAGCGGCGGTAATGCGCACGGCCTGCACCGATCCGATCAGGGCATCGGGCCCCTCGACATGGACCGCCTGCAGATAGGGCGAGCGTCCGGCGATCTGACCGCTGTGGCGACCGGGCTTGTCGAACAGAACCGGCATCACGGTGTCCACGGCGGCGCGGTTAAACGCGTCGGACTGCGCAGCAAGAAGCTGTTGCAGGGCAGCCAGCCGCTCGTCCTTCACCGCGTCGGAGACCTGCCGGTCGGCCGATGCCGGCGTGCCGGGACGGGGGCTGTATTTGAAGGAGAACGCGCCGGCGAATCCGATCTCGGTCACCAGACGAAGGGTTTCGGCGAAATCCCGGTCGGTTTCGCCCGGAAAGCCGACGATGAAATCGGACGACAGCGCAAGGTCCGGACGCGCCGCCCGCAGACGATCGACGATCCTTCGATAGTCGTCCGCCGTGTGGCGACGGTTCATCGCCTTCAGAACGCTGTCCGAGCCCGACTGGACCGGCAGATGCAGGTACGGCATCAGTGCGGACACGTCGCGATGGGCGGCGATCAAGGCGTCGTCCATGTCCAGCGGATGGCTGGTCGTATAGCGGATGCGTTCAAGCCCGGGGAGGCCTGCGATCCGGCGCACCAGGTCGGCAAGGCCCGCCTCGCGTCCGTCCGGTCCGCGCCCGTGATAGGCATTGACGTTCTGTCCCAAAAGGGTGATCTCACGTGCGCCGGACCTGACCATGGCCTCGGCCTCCGCGGCGACCGCGTCGATCGGGCGCGAGCTTTCCGCGCCCCGCGTATAGGGCACGACGCAAAAGCTGCAGAACTTGTCGCAGCCCTCCTGGACGGTGAGGAAGGCGCTGATGCCCGGTGCCTGGCGTTCGCCCGGCAGGCTGTCGAACTTGTCCTCGACCGGAAAGGCCGTATCGACCACCTTTTCCCCCGCCGCACGCGCGGTCCGGACGACCATCTCCGGCAGGCGGTGATAGGTCTGGGGTCCGAACACCAGATCGACCTGCGGCGCCCGGGCGATAATCTCCTCGCCTTCGGCCTGGGCGACGCAGCCGGCAACCGCCAACAGCATGCGCCCGCCCGAGCGGGCCTTTTCCTCCTGCAACAGCCGGAAGCGCCCGAGGTCGGAATAGACCTTCTCGGCCGCCTTTTCCCGGATGTGGCAGGTGTTCAGGATGACCATGTCGGCGCCGTCGGGCGTCGCGGCCGGCCGATAGCCGAGCGGCGCCAGCAACTCCGTCATACGCTCGGAGTCGTAGAAGTTCATCTGGCAGCCGTAGGTCTTTATGAAGAGGGCCTTGGTCAAGTCTCAGCCGCGCTGTGCGTTTCGGGCATCATCCCCAGGCGTCGCAACCGCGTTGTCCGTCGGCGTCGGTCGGTGAGCGATGGTCTGACCTAGCAATATCATCACGGTTTTCGGGTTTTCAAGCGACGCCACGCGTCCCTTAAAGCTTACGTCGAACAAGGTTAATTAGTCCTTATCCTTCAGAGGAACCGCATAAAGCTCCAGACGATGGTCGACCAGTCGATAGCCAAGCTCGCGGGCCACGAGTTCCTGCAGCTTTTCGATCTGCTCGTTCTGGAACTCGATGACGTCGCCGCTCTCGAGGTCAATCAGATGGTCGTGGTGCTCGTCCTGCACCTCTTCGTAGCGGGCGCGGCCGTCCCCGAAGTCGTGCCGGGTCAGAATGCCCGCCTCTTCGAACAGACGCACGGTCCGATAGACCGTCGCGATCGAGATCCGCGGGTCAATCGAGGTCGCACGCTGGTACAGTGCCTCGACATCCGGATGATCGTGGGACTCCGACAGCACGCGCGCAATGACGCGACGCTGCTCGGTCATCTTCAGCCCTTTTTCGGCGCACAGCTTCTCAACGCGATCGGGATCGGCGATATCCACATCCGTCGTCGTTGTCATCGGCACGCGCCCCCTTTCTTCCGGCCTCAACGCTCACCACGGCTCGGAACGGGCGCCCGGTGCGCGTCTGCGGCGCGAAACGCCGTTCCTTCCTTATTATAATAGGATCAAAGAGCCGCCGGCCCAAGTGCCGCGCGCGCCGAGGCGAGGGACCTAGCGCCGGCGGCGCGGCCGCGTACCCAGCCCGATTTGCTTGGCTAGCTTGCTGCGCTGCTTGGCATAGTTCGGCGCCACCATCGGATAGTCGGCTCCAAGGCCCCAACGCTCGCGGTATTCTTCCGGCGTCATGTTGTAGGCGGTCTTCAGATGCCGCTTCAGCATCTTCAGCTTCTTGCCGTCTTCCAGACAGACGATGTAGTCGGGCGTCACCGACTTCTTGATCGAGACGGCCGGGACAGGTTTGTCCAGCACCGTTTCGGTTCCCTTGGCCGTTGCCGACAGGGACTTGTAGACCTGCTCGATCAGTCCTGGCAGCTCGGACACGCCAACTTCGTTGTTGGAGACGTGCGCGGCGACGATTTTCGTCGCCAGTTCCAGTATTTCTGTGGAGTTCAACTCCCTGTCCGATGCCTCAGCCATAACGTCGCTACCTCTCTCATGTTCTTCGCCCGGCCCGCGAAATCAATGCGATCCGGACCCACCCCCGGGGAACTGCACCTGTCGTCCGTGTCCCTTCTTGGTGTGCGCGAAGGTGCTTCGGGCCCCCGGTGCCGTCTTCTCCCACACGGAAGGACGTCCGTAATTCCGCCGCTTTCCGCATGACGCAAACGCGTTTCTTGTCGTTTCGTTTTCCCTGGTTTTGTAATGCCACCCAGGATTTTCACTATTAAACAAGAAACGACGCCCAAATAACTTAGCAAAGACTGCAATGCTTGTTCAAGTGGACTCTCGTTCTTTCACTAGTCCGGTTCTTGAGTTAACGCTTCCGTACTAAGTTCCAGACACATTAAAAGCGCATCCACACGGCGGTTCGGCGACCTGCGGTAGTAGCCGGGGCGGTGCCCGACGATCAGGAATCCTGCATCCGCATACAGCCCGCGGCCCGCCGGATTGTCGTCCGCGACTTCCAGGAACAGCTTCCGCACGCCCCGCCGGCGGGCCTCGCCCACCACCGCACGCAACAGCGCACGCCCAAGGCCCCGGCGCCGAAAGACCGGAAGGATGCCGAAGTCCAGGATCTCCGACTCCGCGCCTGTGCCGCGCGCGATACAGTAGCCGACAGGATCCGGTCCGGGACCGGCCTCGCGATAGGCCAGCGTGCCCCAGGTCGTCCTGACGCCAAGCAACAGGCGCGCGCCCGAAGCGCTCATCGCGTCGGGGAAGCAGGCGGAATGCATGGCGGCCACCAATTCCGCGTCGGTCAATACAAGGGCGCGAAACCGGTCGGCGCCATCCATGCTCACCGCCCCGGCATGACAACGTCCGGCGGCCGGAGATAAAGCGGCCGCAGCGCGGGGAAGCCGGAGGGGTCGGCCCCGTCACGCAGGCGGCGCGCGGCAAGCGCGGCCAGCACCGTCGCATCCGCAATGTCCGGCCCCCTGACCCGTTCAAGCGGGGCCGCACCGACGCCGAGAACCTCGATCAAACGGTCGGCGCCGTCGCCGACCACAGCGATCGGCCCGCCGGGCAGGCCGGCCAGGATGGCGTCCGCCTCCATCGCCTGCGGCGCCTCGCCCAGCGCGCCATCCGCGCGAAAAAGCTGGACATAGAAGTCCGACCGTTTGGTTTCCAAGACGACCAACAGGGGCCCTTCGGTCGGGTTGGCGGCGGCGACCGCTTCCATGGTCGTCAGTCCCAACACCGGGACGCCGCGGCCGAGCGCCAGACCGCGTGCGGTCGCAATCCCGATCCGCACGCCGGTGAATGCGCCCGGTCCCACCGTGGTCGCAACGAGGCCAAGGCCGTCCGGTCCGATGCCGGCCTCGCTCAGCACATCGGCGATCATCGGCATCAGGATTTCGGCTTGGCCCCGTTCCATCGACCGGAATCGGTGCGACAGGACGCGGTCGCCTTTTGAGACGCAGGCCGAGCAGGCCGACATCGCCGTGTCGAATGCGAGAATGTAATCGTTCATAATTCGGTAAGTTATCGTTGTGTTAATGGAAATAATTGCTTTTGCTTCAATTGCCAAGGCAAGAGACTTGTGGAACTCTTTGAACAGGAAGTAGTCTCCGCCGCCATGATCACACTGCGACGACTGTTTGCACGCGCCCGGCCGCTTGGCGTTGCTGCCCGGCGCGTGATTTCAGCCTCTTTGTTGGGCGCCGTCCTGTGCGGCGGCACGATCCCGGCCCAGGCGGGCGATTCCGCCGTGGTCCTGATCTATCACCGCTTCGGCGAAGTGGCGCATCCATCGACCAACGTGCGGATCGAACAGTTCGAGGAACAGATCCGGCTGTTGCAGGAGGGCGGCTACACCGTCCTGCCATTGGGCGAGGTCGTCAGCTCCATCCGCAGCGGCACCGCCTTACCGGACAAGGCGGTCGCCATCTCGATCGACGATGCTTACCTGTCGGTCTACAGCGAGGCATGGCCCAGGCTGAAGGCTGCGGGTTTTCCGTTCACGCTGTTCGTTGCGACCGGTCCCGTCGACAGTGGCGTCGGCGGCTACATGAACTGGGACCAGATCCGCGAACTGCGCGACGCCGGCGTCACGATCGGCTCGCAAACCGAGACGCATCCGCATATGGCGGCCTTGGACCGGGCCCGCAATCTGCGCGAGATCCGCGTGTCGAACCGGCGCTTCGTCGAGGAACTCGGCGCCCAGCCCGACCTGTTCGCCTATCCCTACGGCGAGGCCAGCACCGAGGTCATGACGCTGGTCGCCGAGGCAGGCTTTGTCGCCGCATTCGGCCAGCACTCCGGCGCACTGGACCGTCATTCGCCCCAGTTCTATCTGCCGCGCTTTCCGGTCAACGAAACTTACGGAGACGCCGATCGGTTTCGCCGGGTCGTCAACACGCTGTCGATCCCGATCGAAGGCGTGACGCCGGAAGATCCGACGATCGGCGCGGTCAATCCGCCGGCCTTCGGTTTTTCTGTGGTTCGCGAGATTCCGCGCCTGAACGAGCTCGCCTGCTATCACTCGCAGGCCGGTGAGGTCGAGGTCCAGCGTCTCGGCAAGCTGCGTTTCGAAGTGCGGTTCGAACAGCCGTTTCCGCGGGGACGCTCGCGGTTGAACTGCACCGTGCCGGCGGAAGACGGCCGGTGGCGCTGGTTCGGCACCCAGTTCTACGTGCCGCGCCGCTAGACGCCGGTGCCGGCGCGCCGGACCGGCGCAAGCTGGGCGGCATTCAGGGTGCGAAGCTTGTTGAACTGGATGATGTGTCGGACCAGTTCGACGTACTTCTCGCCCTTTTCGGAATAGGCCTTGAGATGTGCCGCCAGCGTCATGCCGCTGAGCGGCCGGCCGTCGCGGCGCATCTTCGTCCGTTCCTTCCTGAAGCCCTTGTAGGCGGGGTGCGTGTTCAGGTTCTTCATGTAGGACTGAACCGCCTGCAGCGGCGTTTCGAAAGCGGCCACCTTGTGCTGCTTGCCGGCTTCCCGCGCGGCCGGAACCATGCCGTTGCCCTTCGCAGTGGTCCACTGTCCGAACAGAGCGTTGCCCTCGCGCGCGAAACGCGACGTTCCCCAGCCGCTTTCGACCGCGGCCTGGGCCAGCGCCAGCGACGGCGGCACGGCGTCGACCTTGGCGAGAAGCGCGTCGAGGTCGCCGCCTTTCACCTTGTATTCCTTGGCCATCAGGGTCAGCCACGCCTCGTCCGACGCTTCCAGCGCCTTGCCCGCATCCAGCTTTGACCTGATCTCGACCAAGCGCGCGCGGTCCGCCTGGATCCGCTCGTTCGCGCGCAGCACCAGCGGCAGCATCATCTTCAGGAACACGGCCTTGCGTTCCTTGACGTCGTTCATATCGCTGAAGTCGCCGGGAACGGTGGAAACCAGGACACGCGGCACCTCGGCGCCCTCGCGCCTCACGCCGTCCAGCGAATAGGCGCGCTCCTGGAAGACTTCCTTGATGTCGGTGACGGACCGCACATTGAGAATGACCAATGCGGCGGATGCCGGCAGGGACGCCTGCTGCGGCGCCGTATCCGGCAGCGGCACGGACGCATGCGGCACCGAGACCGGAACCGCAACCGTATGCGCGACCTCCTGGTTCCACCATACGGCCGAAGCCGTGCCCATGCCCATAATACTGAGCGCAAGCCAAGACTGTCGCAGCCGTTCTACGACGACCGTTTTCCTATCGACCAGCATACCTAAGACCCCTATGCCAGCGCCTGCAACGCTTCCCGTTGTCCACTTCAACCGTTCTGGTTCAGCGGATCTCGTTACGCCACGCGGTTTCTCCGCTCGGCATTCATGACAGGGTTACGGGAATTTTGCCCCGCGGCCGCCCAACTATTGCGCTTCTTTCTTGGCGGCCTTACCGCACTCCGTCGGTACCCATTTGCCGATGACCCAACTGACCTTGAGACACCGGCCTCGTTATCCGATTTGCCCTCTCGCCATGAGGCCGTGACGTCCGACCGCCATCTCTGGCGACCTTCGGTCCCGGCCCCTTCAAATCGGTCCCTCGTGGTTGGCCCGATTATATCAGGCGGTGGCCCGCACCTCCACCACTTCTGGAATATAATGCCGCAGCATATTTTCAATCCCCATCTTAAGGGTCGCCGTGGAACTGGGACAGCCGGCGCAAGCACCTCGTAACGTAAGCGTAACGATCCCGTTCTCGAACCCGTGAAAGACGATATCGCCGCCGTCCTGCGCGACCGCCGGCCGCACCCGGGTTTCCAGCAACTCCTTGATCTGCATGACGACCTCGTCGTCCTCTTCATCATGGATCGGCTCGCCGACGGCGGCCGTCTCGCTCATCACCGGCCGGCCGGCCGTGAAGTGCTCCATGATCACGCCAAGGATTGAAGGCTTGAGGACATACCACTCCCGGTCGTCTTGTTTCGTAACCGTAATGAAATCGTGGCCAAAGAAGACGCCGGCGACGCCGTCAACGTCGAACAGGCGCTCGGCCAGAGGCGACGCGCCCGCCACCGCGTCGGAGGCCGGGAAATCCGCCGTCCCGCTTTCCAGAACCACCTGTCCCGGCAGAAACTTCAGGGTCGCCGGATTGGGTGTCTGTTCGGTCTGAATGAACATTTTTCGCTCCTTCGCGCCGCGCCGCATCGCGACCGGCATCCCAGAAGATGGTCCAACCGGGCCCCGCCTTCAAGCCCCGGGCCGCGCCGGGGCGGGATCAGGTCAACAGGACCAGGTCCTCGTCGTTCAGGCCGCCGGGCACGATGGTGATCGGCACGCGCATTTTCCGCGTCGTCCGGGAAAGCATGTAGTTGATCACCGGCCCGGGGCTTTCGCTGTCGTCGCTTGCAGCAAGCACCACGATGGAAATCGACGGCTCCTCCTCCACCAGCTTGGAGAGCTCTTCGCCCGGGTCGCCTTCGCGCACGTAAAGCATGGGTATGCTGCCGGCCCATTGCTGCACTTCGGCGGACAGTTCCTGCAGCCGCGCCTCCGCCTCTTCGCGCCGTTCCTCGCGCATCAGGTCCTCGACCGCCATCCAATGCTGGAAGTCCGCCGGTTCCTGGACGTACAGAAGGGCGACCCGTCCGCCCGTGTGCTTTGCGCGCAGCGAGGCGAAATGCAGCGCGACCCGCATCTCCTCGCTGTCGTCGGCGAGGACCAGGAAGATACGCTCGCGTATCTCTTCGGTACCCGCCGGTGGTTCTGGGTGGTTCATGACCGTTCTGTCGTCCGGATTCGTGCCTGTGTGCCCCGCAGCATGCCACCACGGGCCGGCCGGACGCAATCTTCCCTCACTTCAGGAGGATGTTGGCGATTTCCTTGAGCTGGGTGCGCGCGCGCAGCAGGAAGAAGCCTTGCGCGGCCAGGTGGCTGGGAAGGATCAGGCCGTCCGGCGCGCCGTTGACGATCAAGAGCGGGTCCATCCCGGCGGCCGAACGCAGGGACGCGAGCATTTCGTCCCAGATCCGGCCAAGCTCGCGCTCGTCCAGGACGTTCTGGAAATCGCGGCCCAGCGCGCTCAACACCATGTACATGGCGTAGAGCTGGCCTTTGTTGCGGTAGAACAGGTCGTCCGCGTCGAACGAGAACGCGCCCAGCTCGTCCAGCGCCGCATCGATGTCCGCCGACGCCGCACCCAGATCGTTGGTGATGCGGTCGATGGTGTCGTGCAGGTTGTCGGCGCGCGGCTGAAACACGGCGTCGCCGGCCGCAAGCCGGGCATTGTAGGATTCAAGCGCCCGCGCCGCGGCGATGTAATGCGCGCGCGAGGTGGTGGTCGGGGCCAGCGAGGTCCTGAAATCGAAGTGCCAGACGTCGCCCTGGAACTTCAGGTCGCTGACGGCCTTTTCAAGATCTGGGTCCTGCTGGCTTGACCCGCGCGCCCGGCCGATCCGGTCCTGCAGCTCGATGGAAAACCGGGCCAGCGCTGAAATAATGCCCTGCTGGTAGTTGGGCATGTTGTCCAGCCAGGCCGACGGCATGAAGAACGGATCGCTGGCGGTCCAGCGGTGGTCCTGGGTCTCTCGGCGGATCAGGGCGATCGCGGTCGCTACCGCCTCGCTGGCACCCGGCTCGACGGGGATCTCCATCTCCACGTTGTCGTCGATCCTGTGCACGACGATCCCGCCGACGCCGTACCAGAGGATCGGCAGGACGATAATGACAACGACGACGGCCCAGCCCAACAGGCCGAACCGCCCCTTCAGCGCACCGACCCGGCGGCCCAGCGCCCCCAGGCGGCCTTCGGTGCCATCCGATGCATATTGTTCACTCATGGCCTTTACCTGTGCAGCCCGCCCGGCGAATACAACCGCAAAAACGACAGCCGCTAGCGCGCGACGAACCCGACGACGTCGCGTACTTCGTCCATGACCGGCGCCGACAGCGCCCGGGCCCGCTCGCCTCCCGTCCGCAGGATTCCGTCGATTTCACCCGGATCCGCCATCAGGCGCCGCAACTCCTCGCTGATCGGACCGATCGCAGCAACGGTCAAATCCGTCAGCGCGGTCTTGAACTCGGAGAACGGCTTTCCGCCGAAATCGCTCAGCACCGATTCCGGGCTGCGGTCGGCAAGCGCGGCATAGATGCCCACCAGGTTTTCCGCCTCCGGCCGGCCTTCCAGGCCGGCGGCCTCGCCCGGCAGCGGTTCGGGATCGGTGCGCGCCTTGCGGATCTTCTGGGCGATCGCGTCGGCATCGTCGTCCATGTTGATGCGCGTCATGTCCGAAGGATCGGACTTGGACATCTTCTTCGAACCGTCGCGCAGGGACATCACCCGGGTGGCCGCGCCGAAGATCAGCGGCTCGGTCAGGGGAAACACGTCCTTCTTGAAGTCGTGGTTGAACTTCTGGGCGATGTCCCGGCACAGCTCGAGATGCTGTTTCTGGTCCTCGCCCACCGGCACGTGGGTCGCCTTGTAGGCCAGAATGTCGGCCGCCATCAGGTTGGGATAGGTATAGAGCCCGACCGAGGCGTTTTCGCGGTTCTTGCCGGCCTTTTCCTTGAACTGCGTCATCCGGTTGAGCCAGCCGAGCCGCGCGACGCAATTGAAGATCCAGGCCAGTTCGGCGTGGTCGGGGTTGCGGCTCTGGTTGAACAGGATGTTCTTCAAGGGATCGATTCCGCAGGCGATGATGGTCGCCGTCAGCTCGCGGGTCTTCACGCGCAGCTCGGCCGGGTCCTGGAATTCGGTGATCGCGTGCTGATCGACCACGCAATAGATGCACTCGTAGTCGTTCTGCAGGCGGACCCAGTTCCGGATCGCGCCCAGATAATTGCCGAGATGGGCGATATGCGTCGGCTGAATGCCCGAGAAAATCCGGTCCATGGGGTGCGGCGGCTCCGTGATGGTGCGGCGCCGCTGTGCGCCGCCTGAAGTACTCCGAGCGAGATGACGCGGGTTTATGGCCACTCAGCCCGGTCGGGTCAAGATGCCCCGCGGCGCAGCATTGTCTTGATTTCCGAGACGCTTCCGGCCCCCGTCACCTGCGCCAGCACGGCAAAGACGACAAGCCCGCCGCCCACCAGCGCACCAAGCGCCGCAACCCGTTCCGCCAGCGATCCGGCCAACCAGGGTTCCAGAAAAAGCGCGGCACCCCACAACAGCCCGCCCATCGCCGCAGACGCCAGCACGGTGCGGGGCACACGTTCCTTCAGGCGCCGGTCAAGCGCCAGGTGCCCGCGCCTGTAAAGCACCACGCCCAGCGCCGCGGCGTTCGCCCAGGCCGCGATCGCGGTTGCAAGCGCAATGCCCACATGCGCCATCGTCTGCATCAGGACGATCGCCAGGACCACGTTCAGGATCATCGCCGCGGCCGCGATCTTGACCGGCGTTGCGGTGTCCTCGCGGGCGAAGAAACCCGGCGTCAGCGCCTTGATCAGCACGTAGGCCGGCAAACCCCAGGCGAAGGCGCGCAACGCCGCGGCCGTCGCCGCCGCCGTCGCGGCGTCGAACCGGCCGTGCTGGTAAAGGACCGTCACTATCGGGCCGGGTATGGCGATCAGCGCGGCGGTCGCCGGCACCGTCAGCAACAGGGCGATCTCGATGGCCCGGTTCTGGCTGTCGGACGCCGCGTCAACCGCCCCGGTCCTGAGCTGGCGCGTCAACAGCGGAAGCAGGGCGATCCCCACGGCCACCCCGACGACGCCGAGCGGCAACTGGTTAATCCGGTCGGCGTAATAGAGGAACGAAACCGCGCCTTCGCCGACCTGGGTCGCCAGGATCGTGCCGATCACAAGGTTGATCTGGACCACGCCGGCGCCGACGACGCCGGGCGCCATCAACTTCAAAACGCGCTTGACGCCGGGCGTCAGGCGCGGCCGCGGCAGGTCGAACAGGGCATCGGCGCGGTCGGTGGCCACGGCAAGCAGCAGGAACTGCACGACGCCGCCGACGCAAACGCCCCAGGCAAGCGCGAAGCCTGCGTCGGGGACCAGGCCGCTCAACACCAGGATCAGGGTCGCGATCAGGACAACGTTCAACAGGATCGGTGCGGCCGCGGCCGCGGAAAACCGCTCCAGGCTGTTCAACACGCCCGACAACAGCGCCGTCAAAGCCATGAACAACAGATAGGGAAAGGCGATCCGCGCCAGGTCGACGGTCAGGTCGAACTTGACCGGATCGTCGACGAACCCCGGCGCGATCACCAGCATGACCCAGGGCATCGCCGCCATCACCGCCGCGGTGAAGAACAACAGCCAGGCGATCAGGACGGCGGCGACGTCGCCGGCAAACAGCCTGGCTTCGGCCAGGCCCTGTTCATGCAGACGCCGGCCGAACAGGGGGACGAAGGCCGCATTGAACGCGCCTTCGGCGAACAGCCGGCGGAAGAAATTGGGGAACTTGAAGGCGACGAAAAAGGCGTCGGCCACCATGCCGGCGCCCAGCACGTTGGCGATCAGGATGTCCCGGACGAACCCAAGCACCCTGCTGCCCATGGTCCAGCCGCCGACCGTGGCGATGGAGCGCATCAGGGCCATCGCAGACTACCGCCGCCTCCGGATCGCGACCGGACCATCACCGGCCGACGTGGAACGGTTCATGCGGGCGTCCTACTCCGCAGCGGCGGGCGTGTCGCGACGGCCGCCGGCTTTCTTCTTGCCCGCACGCGCGGCCGGTTCCGCCTTCTTTTCCAGCACCTTGCCTGACTTCATCTTCTTGGCCTGTGGGCGGCACCAGGACGGCGTCAACACCGCCTCCAGCCGCTGCTTGATCTGGCCGAGCTTTTGCGGATGGTCGATCTTCATGCCGAAGACATCCTTCAGATAGAAGACGTCGACCACCTGCTCGCCGTAGGTGGAGATCTTGGCGCTGGAGATCTGCAGGCCGAGATCCGTGAGCGCGCGCGTGATCTCGAACAACAGGGCGGGCCGGTCGCGTCCGTTCACCTCGATCACGGTGTGGGTGTTCGATGCTTTGTCGTCGATCAGCACACGGGGCGCGACCGTGAAGACCCGCGTCCTGAGCGGCATGTCCTGGCGTTTCTCCAGCTCTTCGCCGACCCGGATCCGGCCGGCCAGGACCTGGGTGATCAGGGCCGACAGCTTCGCCAGCTTGTCCGGCCGGGCAAAGACGTCGCCTTCGCGGTCCTGCACCCAGAAGCTGTCCAGCGCCGAGCCGTCGGTCATGGTGCCGATCTTCGCATCGACAATGCTGGCGCCGGCAAGCGCAAGCGCGCCCGCCAATCGGGAGAACAGGCCCGGATGGTCGGCGGCGAAGACGGTCACTTCGGTCGCCGACCGCTCGGCATCGACCCTGGTCGACATCGCCAGTTCCTGGCCCATCGCCCGGGCCTCGCGCACCAGTTCCGCATGACGGCACAGGGTGGCCAGGTCGTTGGACAGGAAATAGGACGGATGGCCCAGCGAAAGGAAGTCCTCCACCTCCTGCGGTTCCCAGCCGGTCAGCGCATCGGCCAGCGCGCGCTTCGCGGCCTCGACGCGCTCCTGCCGGCCCTCGGTGACGAGGCCGCCCGACATGACGTCCTCGGACTTGTAATAGATCTCCCTTAACAGCGTCGCCTTCCAGTTGTTCCAGATCTTCGGCCCGACCGCCCGGATGTCCGCGACCGTCAGGCACAACAACAAGCGCAGACGTTCCGGCGACTGCACCAGTTTCACGAAGTCGTCGATGGTCTTCAGGTCGCCGAGGTCGCGTTTGAACGCGGTCCGGCTCATCGCCAGATGTTCCAGCACCAGCCAGGAGACGGTTTCGGTCTCCTCGTCGGTGAGGCCGAGCTGCGGACAGACCCGCTTGGCGATGTCGGCGCCGATGATCGAATGATCGCCGCCGCGACCCTTGGCGATGTCGTGCAGCAGCACCGCAACATAAAGAACCCGGCGCGACAGGACCTTGCCGATGATCTCGCTGGCGACCGGGTGGTCCTTCTTCAGCTCGCCCTTTTCGATGCGGTGCAGAATGCCCAGGGCCCGGATCGTATGCTCGTCGGTGGTGTAGACGTGGTACATGTCGTACTGCATCTGCGCCACGACGCGGCCAAAATCCGGCAGAAAGCGCCCGAAAAGGCCGCATTCGTTCATATGCCGCAGGGTGATCTCGGGATTGTTCTCCGCCGTCAGGATGTCCATGAACACCGCGTTGGCCTGCGGGTCCTTGCGGACGGCATGGGTGATCTTCTTAAGGTTGCGGGTGATCCACTGCAGGGCCTCGGGATGAATGTCCAACCCGGCGCGCAGCGACAGCTCGAAGATCTTGAGCATCTTGACCGGGTCTTCGGCGAACACCTGCTCGGACGCCACGGTCAGGCGCTGGCCCGAGACCTTGAATCCCTCCACGTCGCGATGGAACAAGGCGAGGCTGGGCAGACGGAACAGCTTCTTGCGCTGGTGGCGCGCCTCCAAAGCCGAACAGAATATTCTGGTCAGGTCGCCGACGTCTTTTGCTGTCAGGTAGTAGTGCTTCATGAAGCGTTCGACGCCGGACGTCCCGGCATGGTCGGTATAGCCCATGCGTTCCGCCAGTTCGGGCTGGACGTCGAAGGTCAACCGCTCCTCGGCCCGGCCCGTAAGGTCGTGCAGGTTGCAGCGCAGCGTCCACAGGAAAACCTGGGCCTTGCCGAACCGCGTCACCTCGGGCTGGGTCAGGACGCCAAGTTCCACAAGGTCGCCGATCGATTCGACCTCGTAGAGATACTTCGCCAGCCAATAGAGGGTGTGAAGGTCCCTGAGGCCGCCCTTGCCGTCCTTGATGTTCGGTTCCAGGACGTAACGCGAGTCGCCCATGCGCGTGTGGCGCTCGTCGCGCTCTTTCAGCTTGGCTTCGACGAATGCCGGTCCGCTGCCGTGGGCGATCTCGCGGAAGAACCGCTGGCGCAACTCCTGGAAAAGGGCCAGGTCGCCCGTCAGGTGGCGCGCCTCCAACAGGCCGGTCCTGATCACCATGTCCGACTTGGCGCGGTTGATGCAGTCGCGCACCGTGCGGGTCGCGTGTCCCACGGTGAGGCCAAGGTCCCACAACAGATAAAGGATCTCCTCCACCAGCACTTCGTGGCGCGCGGTGCGTTTGTAAGGCAGCAGGAAAAGCAGATCGATGTCGGACTTGGGCGCCAGCTCGCCGCGGCCATAGCCACCGACCGCCACGATCGACAGTTTCTCGGCCTCGGTCGGGTTGGGAGCGGGATGCAGGCGGAGCGCGGCGGTTTCGTACATGGACCGGATCAACTGGTCGATGACGAAGGCGTTTCCGCGCACCGCAAGCGCGCCGTTCTGGTCTTGCTCGAAACGCCGCCGGACCTCGGAGAAACCCGCGGTCAGCGCCTGGCGATAGCAGGCCAGCATCGCCTGCCGGCGGTCCTGGTCGGACTGCCGGGTCTGGCGCGCAGTTTCGATCACGCCGTCCAACTCCGCCTGCAGGGCGGCCCGGTCGATGATCTCGCGGCGTTTCTTCAGCTTTTCCATGCCGTGGCCTTATACATCACGGCGACCCTTAAGAAATCGCTGGTCCAAATTTGGCTTGAACGCCGGCAATTGCAAGCCCTTGACCGCCTAGTCCCGGTCGTCCTGCAACAGCGCGCGCAGCGCATAAAGCTGGTCCAGGGCCTGGCGCGGCGTCAGCTCGTCGGGGTTGATTTCGGCAAGCGCCGCCTCGACCGGCCCCGGCCCGCCGGCGGCCGGGGCGGGCCGTGCCAAAACCGACTGGAACAGCGGCAGATCGTCGACCAGACGACCGACCGTACCGGAGTGCCCGCCTTCCTCAAGCGTGGCAAGCACCTCCTCGGCGCGCGCCACCACCGCCCCCGGCAGTCCGGCAAGGCGCGCGACATGGATGCCGTAGCTGCGGTCGGCGGCGCCGCTGACGACCTCGTGCAGGAAGACCACCGCGCCCTCCCATTCCTTGACCCGCATTGCGTGCGAAGTGAGGTGTTGCAGACGTTCCGTCAGCGCGTTCAGTTCGTGATAGTGGGTCGCGAACAGGGCCCGCGACCGGTTCGCGTCGTGCAGGTGCTCCAGACAGGCCCAGGCGATGGACAGGCCGTCGAAGGTGGCGGTGCCGCGGCCGATTTCGTCCAGGATCACAAGCGAGCGGTCGGTCGCCTGGTTCAGGATCGACGCGGTTTCCACCATCTCGACCATGAAGGTCGAACGGCCGCGGGCCAAGTCGTCGGCGGCGCCGACCCGCGAGAACAGGCGGTCGACGACGCCGATATGCGCGCTGTCGGCCGGCACGAAGGCGCCCATCTGCGCAAGGATCGCGATCAGCGCATTCTGGCGCAGGAACGTGCTTTTGCCGGCCATGTTGGGGCCGGTCACCAGCCACAGCCGGCTTCCCGATCCAAGCTCGCAGTCGTTGGGAACGAAAGGCTGGCCCTCGCCGCGGACCAGCATCGCCTCGACCACGGGGTGGCGGCCGCCTGAAACCGCGAAGGCCAGCGTGTCGTCCACCCGCGGCCGGACATATCGCCGTTCGACCGCCAAGACGGCAAGCGCGGCGGCGACGTCGAGCCGCGCCAGCGCCGCGGCGGCGGCGGCGACCGGCTCCGCCTGCCCGGTAACCGCGGCGACCAGGGTCTCGAACAGCGCAAGCTCCAGCGCAAGCGCCCGGTCGCCCGCCTCACCGATGCGGCGCGCAAGGTCGGCAAGTTCCGTCGTCGTGAACCGCGCGGCGTTCGCCATGGACTGGCGGTGGATGAAGGCCTCGCCCAGGCGCTCGGCATTGCGGGCGGAGACCTCCACGAAATAGCCGATGACGTTGTTGTGCTTGATGCGCAGCTGCTCGACGCCGGTCTCGGTGCGATAGGTGGCTTCCAGCTTGGCGATCAGGCGGCGGCTTTCGTCGCGCAGCGCACGCTCGCCGTCCAGGTCGTCTGAAAAGCCGGGCGCAACGAAGCCGCCGTCGCGGGCCTGCAGAGGAAGATCCTCCGCCAGCGCCCGGCGCAGCAGGTCCACCAGGGGGCCATGATCGCCCAGGTCCCGCACGACCGCCCCGGTTTCCTCGGGCAGCGGGTGGGGGCACCCCTCAAGGATCGCCCTCAGCGCGGCGGCGCCGTCCAGCCCGTCGCGGACCGCCGCCACATCGCGGGGGCCGCCGCGCCCGACGGTCAGGCGCGACAGCGCGCGTTCCAGGTCAGGCACCGTCGCCAGCGCGGCGCGGACCGCCTCGCGCCCGTCCGGCCAGTCGGCCATCAGCGAGACCGCGTCCAGCCGCTGGTTGATCACTGCGGGGTCGGTGAGCGGCGCGCTCAGCCGGGCGGCGAGCGCCCGGGCGCCCGCGCCGGTGACCGTCCGGTCGATGACACTGAGCAGGCTGCCCAAACGTTCGCCCGACAGCGTCCGTGTCAGTTCGAGGTTGCGGCGCGTCGCCTGGTCGATCTCCAGGATCGCGCCGGCGCTGATCCGCGCGGGCGCGGCGAGGCGCGGCAACTGGCCAACCTGGGTCAGCTCCACGTAATCGACCAGCGCGCCGGCGGCGGCCATTTCGGCCCGATCGAAGATGCCGAACGCGTCCAGCGCCTCGACCTGGAACAGCGACTTCAGCCGGCGCTCGCCATTGCGGGAATCGAAGCGGCTGGAAGGCAGAGGCACGGCGATCTGCTGCCAGTCGGCCAGGATGTCGGCGACCGCGTCGTCCTGCAGCAGGCGTTCGGAGACCAGCAGCTCTTGCGGACCGATCCTGGCCAGCGCCGCGGCAAGCGTCTTCGGCGCGAGCGACTGGACCCAGAAGCCGCCGGTCGACATGTCGAGCCAGGAGAGACCCAACGTCCGGCCCGCCGCGGCCAGCGCAGCGAGGTGGTTGTGGCTGCGGCTGTCCAACAGCGTGTCTTCGGTCAGCGTGCCGGGCGTGACCAGGCGCACGACTTCGCGACGGACCACGGCCTTGGAGCCGCGTTTCTTCGCCTCGGCCGGATCCTCCGTCTGCTCGCAGACGGCGACCCGGTGGCCACCGCGGATCAGGCGCGAGAGGTAGCTTTCCGCGGCATGAACCGGCACGCCGCACATGGGAATGTCGTCGCCCGCATGCTGGCCGCGCTTGGTCAGCGTGATGTCCAGCGTGCGCGCCGCAACGACCGCGTCGTCGAAGAACAGCTCGTAGAAGTCGCCCATTCGATAGAACAGGAGGCTGTCGGGGTACTGCGCCTTGATGTCCAGGTACTGCGCGATCATCGGCGTGCCCCGGGCCGACGCGCGCGCCGTGGGTGTGAGGCGACGGGTCATGGCCGCACACTATCACGGGCATCCCAGGCGGCTTAATCCGATTTCGCCGGGACGACCGGTTGCGGCCGCCGAGCGAACCTGTTCCAATCCGCGGAAACGACCTGTTGCCGCCAAACGCACACCCCTATAAGGGAACGAAATGAAGGGCGGCCGGACGGGCTGCGCCCGGGAGGACCAGATGGCAGACAAACGGATCACCGACGAAGAGGCGCTGCGCTTCCACGCCGAAGGGAAGCCCGGCAAGCTGGAGGTGACTCCGATCAAGCCGGTGACCACCCAGCGCGACCTGTCGCTGGCCTACTCGCCGGGCGTGGCGGTTCCCTGTCTCAGGATCGCCGAGGATCCGGTCGCCGCCTACGACTACACGAACAAGGGCAACGTGGTCGCCGTCGTCTCAAACGGCACGGCGGTCCTGGGCCTTGGTTCGATCGGCGCGATGGCCGCCAAGCCGGTGATGGAAGGCAAGGCGGTCCTGTTCAAGAAGTTCGCCGACGTGGATTCCTTCGATCTGGAGATCAACACCGAGGACGTGGACGAGTTCGTGAACGCGATCCGTCTGCTGGCACCCAGTTTCGGCGGCATCAACCTGGAAGACATCAAAGCGCCGGAATGTTTCATCATCGAACAGCGCCTGCGCGAAGAGATGGACATCCCGGTCTTCCACGACGACCAGCACGGCACCGCGATCATTGCGGCGGCCGGCCTGATCAACGCCCTGCACCTGACCGGGCGCGACATCGCCGAGACGCGCCTGGTGGTCAACGGAGCCGGTGCCGCCGGCATCGCCTGCGTGGAGCTGTTGAAGGCCATGGGCATGCGCCACGACCACGTCATCCTCTGCGATTCCAAGGGCGCCATCTACCAGGGCCGCGAGCAGGGCATGAACCAGTGGAAAACCGCGCACGCGGCCAAGACCGACGCGCGGACCCTGGAAGACGCCATGAAGGGCGCCGACGTGTTTTTCGGCCTGTCGGTGAAGGGCGCGGTGACGCCCAAGATGGTTGCCGGCATGGCGGACAAGCCGATCATTTTCGCGATGGCGAACCCCGACCCGGAGATTACGCCGGAGGAGGTGGGCGAAGTGCGCAAGGACGCCATCATGGCGACCGGCCGGTCGGACTACCCGAACCAGGTGAACAACGTACTGGGGTTCCCCTATATCTTCCGCGGCGCCCTGGACGTGCGCGCCTCGACGATCAACGACGACATGAAGATCGCCGCCGCGCAGGCCATCGCGGAACTGGCGCGCAGCGACGTCCCCGACGAAGTGGCAGAGGCTTATGGCGGCCGCTCGCTGCGCTATGGGCCGGAATACATCATCCCGGCACCGTTCGATGCGCGCCTCAGCGTGGCCGTGCCGGCGGCTGTGGCACAGGCGGCCATGGATTCAGGCGTCGCACGGCGCCCCATCGTCGACATGCACGCCTACAATCAACAACTGTCCGCGCGCATGGACCCGACCGCGTCGGCGTTGCAGCTGATCTTCGAAAAAGTGCGGTCCAATCCGCGGCGCGTGGTGTTCGCGGAGGGCGAGGAAGAAAAGGTGATCCGCGCCGCGGTGCTGTTCCGCTCGTCAGGCTACGGAACGCCGGTGCTGATCGGGCGCGAGGACCGGATCGAGGAGACCCGGCACAGGATCGGGCTCGACGAGACGGCGGAGTTGGAGGTGCATAACGCGCGTCTGTCGCAGCAGAACAAGAAATATGCGGAGTTTCTGTACCAGCGCCTGCGGCGGCAGGGGTATCTCATGCGCGACTGTCAGCGCTTGGTGAACCAGGACCGCAACGTCTTCGGTGCCTGCATGGTGGCCACCGGAGACGCCGACGCCATGGTGTCGGGAACGACCCGCAGCTTTTCCGTCACCTTCGAGGACATCACCCGCGTGATCGACCCGATGGAAGGCGAACGGGTCATGGGCCTGGCGGTTGTCGTCACGCGCGGCCGCACGCTGTTTATTGCCGACACGAACGTCCATGTGGTGCCGACCGCCGAGGAACTGGTGGACATCGCCATCGAGGCGGCGGCCTACGCCCGCAGCCTGGGACAGGAGCCCCGTGTGGCGTTCCTGTCCTTCTCGAATTTCGGCAACCCCATGCGGCCGGAGGCCGACCGGCTGCGCGAGGCGGTCGCGCTGATGGACGAACGCGCCGTCGACTTCGAGTACGACGGCGAGATGTCCGTCTCGACCGCGCTGAACTCCGAGATCATGCAGGAGATCTATCCCTTCTGCCGCCTATCCGGCCCGGCCAACGTCCTGGTGATGCCGGCCCTGCATTCGGCCCACATCGTCATCCGCATGTTGCAGGAACTGGGCACCGGCACGGTAATCGGGCCGATGCTGCGCGGCCTGTCGAAGCCCGCGCAGATCGTGCAGATGGGCTCGACGGTGAACGACATCGTCAACGCCGCCGCGCTCGCCGCACACGACGCGATTCGCTAGGCAGGCGGTCGCCTAAAGACCGGCCAGGACCGGATGCGAACCGGGGATCTTCATTCTGGCAGACCCGCGTTCCGCAGGCCGTCGAGGTAGCGGGCGCGGTCCTCGGCGCGGACGATGGGGACCCAGCGCTCGTGCTTGGTCAGGCTGAACTTAGGATAGATCTGCAGGATCTTTTCGGCGGTCTCCCGCGCCTCGTCCGTCCGACCAAGGTGCCCGAGCGCCGCCGCCAGCACCAACTGAGAGACGACAAAATCCGCGCGCAGATCGATGCTCCGCCGGGCCAGCCGGACCGCCTCGTCTTCATGACCGTCAAGCAGATGCGCTAGCGCCTCAAAAGCGCTGAAGAAGGGCTCGTACTCCCCTCTGGGATTGAGATGGCGCGCGGTGTCCAGCGCCCGCAGCGCCGCTTGGCCCTCGCCGCTGTAGGCACGCACCATCCCCAAAGCAGTGTGACCGTCCGTCGAATTCGGATTGAGGGCGATCGCCTTTTCAATCGCTTCCAGCGCAAGTTCCGGACGGCGCCCCAGCGTGTTCACAAAACCCACCACGTACTGCGCTCTGGAATCGCTCGGATCGAGATCCAGGGCGCGCTGTGCGCACGCCAGGGCCTTTGCCATACCGTCGGAAATGCGCCCGCTCCAGCCCTGGTAGGCCCCCCAGACCGTGACATAGGCCATCCTGCTGTGGGCCGGCGCGTAGTTCGGGTCGAGGCGGATCGCCTGGTCGAACAGTTCCAAGGCGGCCTGGAAGTCGTCGCGCGTGACGTTCCACATGCGCGCCTCGCCGCGCACGACGCACTCCCAGGCGCTGAGGTTCTCCGGCGCCTTGCGCCGGGCGCTGGCGTCCTCGGCCGCGACCACGCCGGGGGCGATGGCGCTGACGACGTTTTGCGTGATCTCGTCCTGGACCGCGAAGATGTCGGTCAGGTCGCGGTCGTAGTGCTCGGCCCAAAGGTGGCTGCCGGTATCCGCCTCGACAAGCTGGGCGGTGATGCGTACCCGGTTCGCGGCCTTGCGGACACTGCCCTCGACGACGTATCGGACGCCAAGCTCGCGCCCGATCGTTTGCACGTTCACCGACTGTCCCTTGTAGGTGAAGGTCGAATTGCGGGCGATGACCAACAGTTCGCGAAAGCGCGACAGCGCGGTGATCACGTCCTCGGTGATTCCGTCCGCGAAGAATTCCTGATCGGGATCGGTCGACATGTTCTGAAACGGAAGCACGGCGATGGCCGGCTTGTCGGCGCGCGACGACGCAGCGGAGACCGCGGCGGGTCCGTCGACCACCGGCGCCCTGTCGACAGGCCAATGCCAGACATGCACCGGCTGGGCGATGTTCTTCATCTCCGTCATGCCGCCGTCGGCGAAGGCCGCGTCCAGCTTGTCCCGGACCTGGCCGTGGACGATGTCCGACATGGCGATGCCGCCCGGCGCGGCGACCGCCTGCAGGCGTGCCGCCACGTTGACACCGTCGCCATAGATGTCGCCTTCTTCGACGATCACCTCGCCGATATTGATGCCGATGCGCAGCAGCATCTTCCGGTCTTCCGGCAGATCTGCGTTGCGGTCGGTCATGCCGTTCTGGACGGCGATCGAACATTCAACGGCGGCGACGGCGCTGGTGTATTCGATCAGGATGCTGTCGCCCGCGGTGCCAACGACACGGCCGCCGAATCTCTCGATCATGGGGGTCCAAAGCTCGGCGCGATGAGCGCGCATCGCCGCCAGCGTGCCGGCTTCGTCCAGCCCCATCAGGCGCGAATAGCCGACCACGTCGGCAGAGACGATTGCCGCCAGTCTGCGCTGCGTGCCATCGGACATGACGAAAGTCTAGCCGACGGGCGCGCGTATCGAAACCAGATCATGGGGCAGGCCGGGACGCCGGCCGGTTCGCGAGAAGCAGCAGCCTCCTTGGCCGTCCGATACCCGGCCACTTCGGCCTTCCATGCCGGCTGTCGGCGCACGTCCGTGTTCGCCGGCGCAAGAAACCGTGGCAGGTTCCCCTGCGAACGCCGTCATGGATAAGTCCGGGCGCGCACCGATGGAAGTTCAGTTGGGGGAAAGGTCATGACCGGAGATCACGCGTGGGCCCGGATCGGTTTCGAGCCGGCGGTTGAAAGCGCCTATGCCGCACACATGCTTGCGCGGTTGATCCCGCTTGGTCGCCTGGCCTTCATCTTCGGCGGCGCGGCCTTCCTGGGCTACGCCTTTTGGGACCTGCTGCTCGACGGTGAGGCCTGGGCGAGAACCGGCCCGATCCGCTTGGCCGTTGCAGCGTTCTTCCTGTTCGCTCTTGCCACGACGTTTGTTCCCGGCTTCGGCGCACGCGCGACCTCTTGGCTGGTCCTTGTCTTTACGACATATGCGGTCGTGGCCTTGGGCTTTGTCGCCGTGCTGGCACAGCTGGACGGCGGCTTCGTTGCCGGCGTCCCCGGTTTCATCCTTGGAATGATCTTCGTCCCGGTGCTTGTCTGGACTTTGATGCAGGCGGTCGTTTTTCTCCTGCCATTGGTCGTGCTGCCCTTGGTCGTCATGGGCTATTCCGGCGCCAACGCGTTTGCGCTGATCAACGCCGCTGCCTGGATCGGTGGTGGTGCGGTGTTTGCGGTCGGTTTTTCTTATCTTCTCGACGTCCTGAACCGGCGCGCCTTCGAACTGGAACGGCTGCTCGAACTGGAGCAGCAGCGGTCCGACTCCCTGCTTCTCAACATTCTGCCGTCGGATATCGCCGAACGTTTGAAGGCAGGCGAGGAACCCATCGCCGACGACTATGCGGCGGCGACGGTGCTGTTCGCCGATCTCGTCGGTTTCACCAAGCTGTCACGGCAGATGCCCGCCAAGAAACTGGTAGGGCTGCTCAACGAGCTCTATTCGCGTTTCGACCGGCTTGTCGAGAAACACGGCGTGGAAAAGATCAAGACGATCGGCGATGCGTACATGGTCGCAGCTTTCGCGCCCGACGCGTCCTCGCGCCACGCCGTACGGGTCGCCAGTCTGGCGCTCGACATGCAGGAGGCCCTCGACGCGTTCAGGAAAAGGCACGGACTTGAGCTCGAGATCCGCATCGGCATTCATTCAGGCCCCGTGGTGGCCGGTGTGATCGGCGCGCGGAAATTCGCCTACGACCTTTGGGGCGACACGGTGAACATCGCCAGTCGCATGGAATCCCATGGCCTGCCGGGTGAGATCCAGATCAGCGACACGACCAGAGCCCTGGTCGCCGGCAGCCTTCCCACCCGGCCGCGCGGCGAGATCGCGCTGAAGGGCCATCATCCAATGAAAGCGTTTCTTTTGCGGCCGTCGGAGAGCCCCTGACCTAAAACGTCGCCTCGGCCACCGGCAGCACCACGCTCATCACGCCCGGCTCCTCGCGCGCCGGCCGCACGGCGAAACCCAGGTTGCGGCACAGCGTCAGCATGGGTCTGTTCTCGGCCAGGACCTCGCCGAAAATCTCGGCGATGCCGCGTTCGCGGGCGTAGCCGATCAGGTCCTTCATCATGATCCGCCCGAGGCCGCGCCCCTTCATGTCGGATCTGAGCATGATCGCGTATTCCGCCCGCAGCCCGTCGGGGTCGGCCGCCAGGTGGGTGACGCCGATAATGCGGTCGTGGTCGTCGGGCTGCAGCGCCGCGAAGGACATCTCGCGGGAATAGTCGATCTGCGACAGCCGCGCCGCCAGAAGGTCCGGCAGGGTGCGGACCGGGTGCAGGAACCGCATGCGCAGGTCTTCCGGGTCGGATTCCTGGACCGAACGCTGCAGGCGCGGCGCGTCGTCGGGCCGGATTGGGCGCACGGGCACCTCGCTGCCGTCCTTCAGCGCCAGCGTCCGTTCCAGCCTGTTGGGATAGGGCATGATCGACAACCGGTCGTGGGCATCGCCGTCAGCCGCGGCAACCTTGATCCGCGCGTCCAATGCGATGACCCCGTCGGCGTCAGCCAACAACGGGTTGATGTCCAGTTCCTTGATCTCGGCGAAATCGGCGGCAAGCTGGCTGACGACGACCAGCGCGTGCACGATGTCGGCGCGCGCCGCCGGGGGAACGTCGCTGTAGCCCTGCAGCAGCCGCGCGATCCTGGTCCGGTCAATCAGGGCTTCGGCCAGCGGCTGGTTCAGCGGCACCATGCCGATCGCGGTATCGCCCAGGGCCTCGGCCGCCTTGCCGCCGGCCCCGAACAGAACGACCGGTCCAAACAGAGAATCCTCGACCATGGCTAACAACAGCTCGTGCGCGCCCGGCCGCCGCGCCATGCGCTGTACCGTGATGCCGTCGATGCGTGCGTCCGGAAAATCGCGGGCAATGCGCGCCAGCATCGCCTCCGCCACGGAGCCGGCAGCGCTGGGCGTCTCCACGTCCAGCGCGACGCCGCCGACCATGCTTTTGTGCTGGATATCGGCCGACGCGATCTTCACCGCGACCGGCTCGCCCAGCTCCGATGCCGCGACCACCGCGTCGGCAGCATCGGCGCACAGCCGCGTTTCGACCACCGGCAGCCCGTAGCTCGACAGAATGGCCTTCGATTCCGCCTCGCTCAGCCATTCGCGACCGTCCTTCAGGACGCCGTCGATCAGCGTCCGGACCGCCGCCCGGTCGGCGCCTGCGCCGGCGGGCGCGACCGACGGCACCTGCATCAACTGCTTCTGGTTTTCCTGGTATCGCACCCAATGGATGAAGGCCCTGGCGGCCTCGTTCGCGGTATCGTAGGTCGGCAGGCCGGCGTCGCTCAGCAGTCGGCGCGCCTCCTGGACGGTGCGCCCGCCGATCCAGCTCGTGAAGATGGCCTTGCGCGGGCGCGGGCCCAGCGATGCGACAGCGCGTGCGGTCTCGGTGCCGTCGCCGACGGCGGTCGGGCAATACAGCGCCAGGATCGCGTCCACACCGCGGTCTTCGGCCAATGCCTCCAATATGCCGCGATAGCGCGCGCCGTCGGCGTCTTCCTTGATATCGAACGGATTGGCCGGCCTGGGATCGTGCGGCAACAGTGCGGTCACGGCGTCCAGCGTCTCGGCCGCCGGCTCGGCAAGACGGCCGCCCATCTTCAACACCGCATCGGCGGTGATGATGCCGATGCCGCCGCCGTTGCTGACGATGGCAAGCCGCGGCCCGGGCACCCGGCGGTTGGACGACAGCGTCTCGACGGCCGAGAAGAGCTCGGCCATGGACCCCACCCGCAACATGCCGGCCCGGCGGATCGCCGCATCATAGACCGCGTCACGGCCGGCGAGCGCCACGCTGTGCGAGGCGGTCGCGCGCGCGGTGTCCTCCGTGTCGCCGGATTTGATCACCACGACGGGCTTGGCCCGGGCCGCCGCGCGCGCCGCCGACATGAACTTGCGCGCGGACACGATGCCCTGCATCGACAACAGGATGCCGCGCACGCTGGGATCGGTCGTCAGATAGTCCAGGAGGTCGCCGAAATCCACGTCGGCCTGGCCGCCGATCGAGATCATGTGGGAAAATCCGATATCCCGCGGCGTCGCCCAATCGAGCACCGAGGTGACCAGGGTCCCCGACTGGGCGATCAGCGCGAGATCGCCTGGCGCCGACCAGATATGCGAATAGCCCGCATTGAGACCGATCCCCGGCACCATCAGGGCCAGCACGTCGGGACCAAGCACGCGCATCGGACCCGCAGCCGCGCACAGCGCGGCATGTTCGGCCGCCGACTGCGTCTCGTGGAACCCCGTGGTCAGAATGGCGGTTGCGCGCGTGCCCCGCGCCCCCAGCGCGGAGAGCGCGGCGGCACGTTCCGGCCGCGGCACCGCCAGGACGGCAAGGTCGATACCCTCGGCCAGTTGGTCGATACCGTCCACGCTGGCGACGCGCTCGGACGGCGCGGGCTCGCCGACCAGCGTGATCGCGCCTTCGAACCCGCCCGAAACCAGATTGCGCACCACGCGGGCGCGGACGAGGTCCGGCGTCCCCTCGGACAGAACAAGTGCGATCGAAGCCGGGCGGAGCAGAGCGTCCAGATCCCGGACCGACATGGATCCCGCCTCAGGCCGCGCGGTCCAATGCGGACCGGTAGGCGGCTTCGGCCTCGTCGCCAAAGCAGCAGAAAACCACGGTCTCTACCGACGGGTGGCGCGGCGCCTCGTCGCGCACCGTGTCGACGGCGATTTCGGCGGCACGCGCCAGCGGAAAGCGGTAGACGCCGGTCGAGATCGCGGGAAAGGCAACGGAAACGAGCCCGTTCTCGCCGGCGAGCTTGAGGGCGTTGCGGTAGCACGACGCCAGCAGGCCCTCCTCGCCCTGGCCGCCGCCATGCCAGACGGGACCGACGGTATGGATGACATGGCGGGCCGGAAGATCGTATCCACCGGTGATGCGCGCCTCGCCGGTGGGACAGCCGCCGATGGCGCGGCATTCCTCCAGAAGGCGCGGGCCCGCTGCGCGGTGGATGGCGCCGTCGACGCCGCCGCCGCCCAACAGCGATTCGTTGGCGGCGTTGACGATGGCGTCGACGTCAAGCGTGGTGATGTCGCCCTTGCTCAGTTCCAGCGAGACGCTCACTGGTCGCTGCCCTTGGCCCTCTCAATCGATTCCTGGATCAACGTCAATGCCTCGGCGGTCTCGCCCCAGCGAATGATCTTCACCCACTTGTTCTTTTCCAGGTCCTTGTAGTGGCCGAAGAAGTGCTCGATCTGGTCGCGCAGGATCTGCGGCAGTTCCCGATAGGACGCGACCGCGGTGTAGTAGGGATGAAGGTCGTCGGCGGGCACGGCGATGATCTTCTCGTCCATGCCGGCCTCGTCCTCCATGAACAGGACGCCGATCGGACGGGAACAGACCACCGCGCCCGGGACGATCGGCACATTGCCGACGACCATGACGTCGCACGGGTCGCCGTCTTCCGACAGCGTGTGCGGCACGAAGCCGTAGTTCGTCGGATAGTGCATCGCGGTGTGCAGAAACCGGTCGACGAACATGGCGCCGGACTTCTTTTCCAGTTCGTACTTGACCGGCACCGCCCCCAGCGGCACCTCGATGACGACGTTCAGGTCGTGCGGCGGATTGCGTCCGATCGGTATCTGCGTGATGTCCATGTGTGATCGTCTTTCACTTTTGTCCCATCCTCGTCCCGCGGTCAGTGTGTCGCAAACGACGGCCGGGTAAAAGCCGTTCTTTGCCTCCATCCGTCGCTAGGGTGCTGTACCCTGTGCATTTCACACGAATCAGGTATGGTTTGCGGCGAGCCAAGCCCTGGCGAGCGCACGCAGCGTCTGGAGACCCGATGCAGAACTTCGCCCAATCCATGTCGCTCTATTTCGAGCGGCGCATGGCCCGTATCCTCCTGTTGGGGATCATCAGCGGTTTTCCCTGGGTCCTGATCGGCTCGAGCCTGAGCCTGTGGCTGAAGGAAGACGGGCTGAGCCGCAGCACCATCGGCTGGGCCGGCCTGATCTTCGGCGTCTATGCCTTCAATTTCCTGTGGGCGCCGCTGATCGACCGCATCCGCATCCCAGGCCTGACCGACCTGCTGGGCCACCGCCGCGCCTGGATCGTCACCTTGCAATCGGTGATCCTGATCGCGCTTGTGTTGTGGAGCCTGATCGACCCGTCGGAGAACCTGGCCGCCGTGGTCGGGGTCGGTCTGATGATTGCGATCGCCTCGGCGACCCAGGACATCACCATCGATGCGCTCAGGATCGAGCAGATCGGCAAGACCGAAGGCGAATCCATGGCGGCAGGCGCCGCGGTGGCCGTGGTCGGATGGTGGACCGGGTTCAAGCTGGGCGGGGTGATCGCGCTGGAGGCGGCCGAGCGGCTGCAGAACGCAGGCGTGGCGAACTACTGGCAGGTGACCTTCCTGATATTGGGGGGCGTGGTCATCCTCTGCAACATCGGGTTGATGTTCGTGAAGGAAACGCCGGCGGACGAACGCATTGCCGCGCAGGAACGCACCGATCACATGATCGCCGACAGCCTGCACGCCAGCGGCGCCACCGGCCGCATCATGGGCTGGCTGGGCGGCACGCTGATCGGCCCGCTGATGAGCTTCTTCCGGCGCAACGGGGTGGCGATCGCGCTGGCGGTGCTGGGCTTCATCTTCCTGTTCAAGATCGGTGAGGCGTTCCTGGGGCGAATGTCGGTGATCTTCTACAAGGAAATCGGGTTTTCGAAATCCGACATCGCGCTCTACTCCAAGGGTCTGGGATGGGTGACGACGGTCACCTTCACGATCCTGGGCGGCCTGGTGGCGATCCGGGTCGGCCTGGTGCGCGGCATGTTCGTGGCCGGCATCGCCATGGCCGCAACCAATCTGTTGTTCTCGGTGCTGGCCTGGACCGGAAAGTCGGAACTGCTGTTCGCGACCGCGGTTGTGCTGGACGACCTGACCAGTTCGATCGCGACGGTGACCTTCGTCGCCTTCATCTCCATGCTGGTGGACAGAACCTATACGGCCACGCAGTACGCGCTGCTCGCCTCGATCGGCACGGCGGGGCGCACCGTGTTTGCGGCCTCGTCCGGCGAGCTGGTCGACTGGCTGGGCGGCGACTGGGGCACCTTCTTCGTGATCACGGCGGTGATGGTGCTGCCGTCGCTGGTCTGCCTGTGGCTGATCCGCAACAAGCTGAAGGCGATGCTGTCGGGCGCTGAGGTGCGCCTTTTCGGCAAGGGCTCGGAGGAACTCGCGGACAGCACGGCCTGACGGCCGTCCGACACCCGACCACCTTACCCAGCCTCGGCCTTGCGCTGGCGCGCGACGCGCTTGCGTTCGTGGGGATCCAGGATCGCCTTGCGCAGGCGCACGTGGGACGGCGTCACCTCGACGCGTTCGTCGTCCTGGATATAGGCGATCGCCTGTTCCAGCCCCATGCGCAGGGGCGTGGTCAGCCGCACCGCCTCGTCCTTGCCGGCGGCGCGGATGTTGGTGAGCTGTTTGGCCTTCAGTGGATTGACCTCAAGGTCCTGGCCCTTGTTGTGCTCGCCGATGATCATGCCTGGATAGACCGCGTCGCCGGGGTCGATGAACAGTGGCCCGCGCTCCTCCAGGTTCCACAGGGCGTAAGCGACCGCCTTGCCCTTTTCCGCCGAGATAAGCACGCCGGCCCGACGGCCCGGCACGGCACCCTTGTGCGGCGCATAGCCGTGGAACAGGCGCGACAGGATGCCGGTGCCGCGCGTGGTGGCAAGGAAGGTCCCGTGATAGCCGATCAGGCCGCGCGACGGCATGATGAACCTGAGCCGGGTCTTGCCGCCGCCCGACGGGCGCATGTCCTCCAGCGCCGCGCGCCGTTCGCTCAAGCCTTCGACCACGGGGCCGGTGAAAGCCTCGTCCACGTCGATCTGGACCTCTTCCATGGGCTCCAGCCGGGCGCCGGTGTCGGGATCGGTGGTGAACAGGACCCGCGGCGGGCCGATCACCATCTCGAACCCTTCGCGGCGCATGGTCTCGATCAAGACACCTAGCTGCAACTCGCCGCGCCCCGCCACTTCGAAGGTGTCGGCGTCGTCGGTGTCGGAAACCTTGATCGCCACGTTGCCTTCGGCCTCGCGCAGCAGCCGGTCGCGGATCATACGGCTGGTCAGCCGGTCGCCGTCCTGGCCGGCCAGCGGCCCGTCATTGACCGAGACCGTCATCGCCATTGTCGGCGGGCTGACCGGGCGCGCCGGCAGGGCGTCGGACACGTCGGGTGCGGCGATGGTGTCGGCAACGGTGATCCGCGCAAGACCCGCGACCGCCACGATGTCGCCGGCCGTCGCCGCGTCCACCGGTTCGCGCCTGAGGCCGCGAAACGCCAACAGCTTGGTCAGCCGCGCCTGTTCTATGGTTTCGCCGTCCATGGACATGCCCTTCACCGTCTCGCCGACGGCGATGCGGCCGGCTTCGATCCGCCCGGTCAGGACCCGGCCCAGGAACGGATCGGATTCCAGCGTGGTCGCCAGCATGCGAAACGGGCCGTCCGGATCGCACACGGGCGCGGGCACGTGGGCCACGATGCGTTCGAACAGCGGTTCCAGAGAGGTGCGCGGATCGGCAAGCTCCGCCACCGCCCAGCCTTCCTTGGCCGAGGCGTAGAGCACCGGGAAATCGAGCTGCTCCTCGTCGGCGTCCAGCGCCGCGAACAGGTCGAACACCGCGTCCACCACCGCGTCGGGTCGGGCGTCGGGCTTGTCGGTCTTGTTGACGACGACGATCGGCCTCAGCCCCTGTTCCAGTGCCTTCATCGTGACGAACTTGGTCTGCGGCATCGGTCCTTCGGCCGCGTCGACCAGCAACAGCGCGCCGTCCACCATGGACAGGATCCGTTCGACCTCGCCGCCGAAATCCGCATGGCCCGGCGTGTCGACGATGTTCAGCCGGACCTCGCCCCATTCCACCGAGGTGCATTTCGCCAGGATCGTGATGCCGCGTTCGCGTTCCAGCTCGCCGGAATCCATCGCCCGTTCCGCGACCGCCTGGTTCGCGCGCACCGCGCCCGACTGTTTCAACAGGGCATCGACCAGCGTCGTCTTGCCATGGTCCACATGGGCGATGATGGCGAGGTTTCTGAGCTGCATGGATCCGCGGCACCGCGCGCCCTAAACCGATACCCCGGCCGCCTGGACCAGCGTCTTCAGCGAGGTTTCGGGACGGGCGCCGTAATGGCTGATGATTTCCGCCGCCGAGATCGAGGCGATGCGCCCGCAGGTGGCGAGGTCGGCGCCCTGGGTATAGCCGAACAGGAACCCGGAAGCGTAGAGGTCGCCGGCGCCCGTGGTGTCGACGACCCGTTCCACCGGCTCGGCGTCGATCAGGTGCACCTCGTCGCCCGACAGGATCAGCGAACCCTTTTCGCTGCGGGTCAGGCAGGCGATCTCGCAATGGTCGCGCACCCGCTGCAACGCCTCATCGAAGGTCCCGACCTGGTAGAGCGCTGTGATCTCGGCCTCGTTCGCGAACAGGATGTCGATATGGTGCTCGATCAGTTCCAGGAACTCGTCCCGGTGCCGGTCGACGCAGAAACTGTCCGAAAGGGTCAGCGAGACCTTGCGGCCGGCGTCGTGCGCCTGGGTAGCGGCGTAGAAGAAGGCCCGTTTCGCCGCCGGCCGGTCGAACAGATAGCCTTCCATGTAGGTCACCTCGGCTGCCTGGATCACGGCCGGGTCGACGTCTTCGGGCGTAAGCTCGTTGGCGGCGCCCAGGTAGGTGCACATGGTACGCTGGGCATCCGGCGAGACCATCACCAGGCAACGGCCGGTGGGCGGGCCGTCGGTGGCCGACGGCGTGTGGAAATCCACCTGCATGGCGCGCAGGTCGTGGCGGAAGACGTCGCCGAACTGGTCGTTGCGGACCTTGCCGATATAGGCGCCGCGCCCACCCAGCGACGCGAACCCCGCCAACGTGTTGCCGCAGGAGCCGCCGGAGACCTCCACGGCCGTGCCCAGACGGTCGTACAGTTGCTTCGACCGGTCGGCCTCGACCAGGATCATCGCCCCCTTGGGCAGTTCATGGTCGACAAGAAACCTGTCTTCGATCTTCGCCAGCACATCGACCAATGCGTTGCCGATACCCACCAGATCGTACTGTGACATGCGGTCCTGCCCTTGCTGGTCGCCCCGGGAGTGAAGTCCGGCGTTTACTACACCGCCGGCCCGGCCTCAGCAATCCCGCAACGCACGCCCGGCAATGGACGCTTGCGGCACGCCGGTGCAGGGCCTAGATACGAGGAGCGCCCCAATCCTGCGGCCGCGAGAGAAAGATCGGGCATGATTTCTGGTTACCTTTTGGCGCTGGCGCAGCTCGACGATCCGAAGATGCGCGGCATCGTCTGGATGAGCCTGGGCCTCGCCGTCGTCGTTTTCGTCGCCATGTGGTTCGTCGCCGGCTGGGCCCTGACCGAGGTGCCATGGGGAGAGGTGCCGGTGATCGGATGGATCGTCGGCTGGAGCGGCGACTGGTTCGGCTGGATCGCCGCCTTCGCCTTCGGCGGAACGTTGCTTGTGGCGACGTTCATCCTGTTTCCGGCTGTGATGACGGGCCTGGCGGGCATCTTCCTGGACCGGGTCGTCGACGTGGTCGAGGCGCGGCACTATCCGAACCACAGCCCGGCGCGCGGTATCGGGATGGGCGAGGCGATCGCCAGCAGCTTGAAGTTCATCGTGATGATGATCGTCGTCAATATCCTGGCGCTGCCGCTGTACGGCATCCTCCTTTTCACCGCGTTCGGGCCGCTCATCCTCTATTACCTCATCAACGGCTATCTGGTCGGACGCGAATTCTACGAGGTTGTGGCGTTCCGGCGCATGCCGCCGCATTTCGCCCGCGACCTGAGAAGGGCGCATCGCGGCCGGGTGTGGCTGTTCGGGGCGCTGACGGCGTTCCTGATGACCGTGCCGCTGATCAACCTGATCACGCCGGTTCTGGCCACCGCGGCCATGGTGCATCTGTTCGAGAAGCTGCCGCGCCGCAGCGAATACGAGGCTCTATCTGCTGGATAATCCACACGTTTTGCCTTAGATATGCCGCATTGGGCGATTGTGATCGCACCCGAACGGATTGACGGCGCCACCGCCGCCGCGGTGCCAAGGAGACGAGCATGGCAAACAAGGACAAGCAAAGCCCGGGATTCAAGCCCGAGCTGGCCCGCCGGGTGGCGGACCTGCCGGGCGTGCCGCGCCGCAGCACGGGCGCCGGTGAGGAATCGAAGAAACTTATCGTCGGCCGCGACATCAGCCTGAACGGCGATATCACCGCCTGCGACACGCTGGTGGTCGAAGGCAGAGTCGAGGCCTCGCTCAGCGATAGCCACATGATGCAGATCGCGGAATCGGGCGTATACCGTGGCAAGGCCGAGATCGACGTGGCCGAGATCCGCGGCCGCTTCGACGGCGATCTCGTTGCGCGCGATCGCCTGGTCATTCATTCCACCGGCCGGGTCACCGGTCAGATCCGCTATGGCGAGATCCAGATCGAAAAGGGCGGCACCATCGCGGGCACGATCGAGGTGCTTTCGCATCAGATCGCCGAACCGCGCCTGCCCGAGCGGCGGCCGGTCGAGGTCGAGAAGGAAGAGCCCGCTGAAGCCCAAGCCTGAGGCGGCCGTTCTCGCCGTTTCCCTGCTGCTTGCAGCCTGCACGCCGGACGCTCAGCGCACCGGCGGACCCGGAACCGTGCTCGATCGACCCGCAGAGACGCCCAGCGACGACGTGGCCACGCTGCCGCTGGCGCCCGCGCCCGAGACGGAGCCGGCCTTGCGCCGGGAAACGATCCCGGTCGACGACAATCCGGACCAACTGCTGGGCCAATCGAACGCCGAGGTCTATGCGTTGCTGGGCGAACCGGGCCTGATCCGCCGCGACGGGCCGGCCGAGATCTGGCAGTACCGGGCCAGCGACTGCATCCTTGACGTTTTCCTTTACCAGGGCGGCAACCAGTCGACGGTGCGCCATGTCGAGCTGCGCGGTCCCGGCACGGCCATGCCCGAGCGGCGTGCCTGTTTTGCGCGCATGCTGACGGATCAACGCGCCGCGGCCGGCTGAGCGCGGACGGCCTGCGACCATGGACTCCCTCACGCAGTTCCTGCTCGGGGCGAGCGTCTCGGGCGCCATCCTGGGCCCGCGGCTGGGCGGCCGGGCGCTGTTGATCGGCGGCCTGGTCGGGACCATGCCCGACCTGGATTCCTTCATCCCGATGGGCAACGCCATCGACGACATGACCTATCACCGGGGGGCCAGCCACTCGGTTCTGGTCCAGACGGCGGTGGCGCCGCTGATCGCGCTGGCGGTGCGCAAGGTCGTGCCGGACACACGGCCCTATTTCAAGCTGTTGCTGCTGACCGTATGGCTGTGCCTGGTGACCCACAGCATCCTTGATTCGCTGACGACCTACGGCACGCAGATCTTCTGGCCGCTGGAGATCGGGCCGCCGGTCGCCTTTTCCACCGTCTTCATCATCGATCCGTTCTATTCGCTGTTGCTGCTGGCCGGCGTGCTGACGCTGGCGGTCTGGCGGTCGAACCGGGCCCGCGCGGTAAAGACCAACCGGTTCCTTCTGTTGCTCAGCATCGCCTATCTGGGCGCCGGCGCCACCGGGCACATGGTGGTCAAGGCCCGGGCCGAGGCGGACCCGGCGTTCCAGGGCCGTCGGGTTTTCGTGCAGCCGACGCCGTTCAACATCCTGATGTGGCAGGCCCTGGGCGTCGACGAGAACAGCTACGTCACCGGGTTGATCAGCCCGTGGACGTCGTGCGGGTTCGCCGGCTACAGCACACATCTGCGCCTGCCGGACCCGCCGAACGGCTTGGCGCCGTCGCCGTCGGTCCGGCGGCTGGAATGGTTCACCAACGGGTTCTACAGCTATCAGAGCGCCGGCGACCGGCTGCGCATCGCCGATCTCAGGATCGGGTATGCGCCGAGCCTCGTCTTCGTCTTCGACTATGCCGAACGAAACGGCAGCGGCTTCGAAGAAATCGAACCGGTGCAGGTCGATGACGAAAGCCCGCGTTCCGAGCAGGTGAAGGACCTGCTGGCCAGCGCCGCGGTGACGCTCGACGACTGCGGCGGCTGACCACCCCCATTCGCTACATCTCCGGCATGTCGCCCGGCGCCGACCAGTTTCGTCAAGGCCTTCCCGAAGAACCGAAAGGCGATGATCGCCCGCACCGTGGCGCGGCCGTGGGCGGACTGAGGGGGCCTGTAACCCCCTCGCCCCAACCCCTCTCCCCTTTGGGGCGAGGGGCTTTTGGTTCCCTTCTCTCCGAGGGGAGAAGGTGGCCCGAAGGGCCGGGTGAGGGGGTTACCGGCCCTTCAAACCGTCTTCGCCTTGTATATGCAGTACTGCCGTACGGTGCAGGCCGCGCAGTCGGGCTTGCGCGCCTTGCAGACGTAACGGCCGTGCAGGATCAGCCAGTGGTGGGCGTGCAGCTTCCACTTCTCCGGCACCCGTTTGAGCAGTTTCTGCTCCACCTCCAGCGGCGTCTTGCCCGGTGCGATGCCGGTGCGGTTGCCGACCCGGAAGATGTGGGTATCGACCGCGATCGTCGGCTCGCCGAAGGCGACGTTCAGCACCACGTTCGCGGTCTTGCGGCCCACGCCCGGCAGCCTTTCGAGCGCCTCGCGGTCGCGCGGCACCGCGCCGGCACACTCTTCGACCAGGATCCGGCTGAGGCCGATCACGTTCTTGGCCTTGGAGTTGAACAGCCCGATGGTCTTGATGAAATCGCGCACCCTGTCTTCGCCGAGCGCGAGCATGGCCGACGGGTTGTCGGCCGCCTTGAACAGGGCCTTGGTCGCCTTGTTCACGCCGGCGTCCGTGGCCTGAGCCGACAGCACCACCGCCACCAACAGCGTGTAGGGGTTGACGTAGTCCAGTTCACTTGTCGGATTGGGGTTTTTCGCCGCGAGCGCGGCAAAAAACGGGTCGATATCGGCCTTCTTCATGGCCCGCACTCTAGGCGGCGGGGCCGGCTTGGCCAAGCGGCGATCCGCCACCTTTACGCCCTTGACCGGCGCGTTAGACTCTCGCCTGCATGACGACGCACGCCACAACGCCGGAACGGGTGTTCCTGGACGCGGTGCTCACCCCGCACCGCAGCCTGGGGCCGCGTGGCTTTCGTATCCTGATGGTGGCCGTGGCCGCCGTGGGATTCGGGGTCGGCACCGCCTTCTTCCTGATGGGTGCCTGGCCGGTGCTTGGGTTCTGCGGCCTGGAAGTGCTGTTGATCTATGGCGCCTTCAGGCTCAACTACCGCAGCGCCCAGGGCCACGAACGCCTGCGCCTGACCGAGCGGGCGCTGGAGGTGCGGCACGTCGACCCGGACGGCAGCACCCGGTCCTTCGCGCTGGAGCCGCACTGGCTGCAGGTCAGGATCGACGACCCGCCGTCGGACGACAGCCAGCTTACCCTGACCAGTCACGGGAAAACCCTGATCATCGGCCGTTTTCTGACGCCGGCGGAACGGCTGGAGGTGGCCAACGCACTGCGCGCGGCACTGGACGTCAGACGGATGCCACCCGGCGTACAGCCACTGCCTTCGACACCGCAATAGCCGGCCTGGCGGGCCGCCGACACCGTCGATGATCCGCTTCCGTCGGCATTCCACCCTGGTCGCGATGCTGGCGCTGGCGGTGATCTGGAGCACCAGCTTTTCTTTCATGAACATCGCGGTGCAGTCGATCCCGCCGGCCACCGTGACCGCGGGCCGGATGGTGCTGGGCGCGGCGATCCTGTGGGCGGTCCTCGTGCTGCGCGGTGAAGGCCTGCCGCGCGACCGGAAATCTTGGATCGGCATGGGCGGCGTCGGCCTGTTCGGCAACGCGCTGCCGTTCTTCCTGATCACCTGGGGGCAACAGCATATCGACAGTGCGGTCGCCGCGATTCTGATTTCGGCCATGCCGCTGGTCACCGCCGTGCTGGCGCACTGGACGCTTGCGGACGAACGGATCACGACACGACGCGCAGTCGGCGTTGTCGTGGGGTTCGCCGGCATCGTCGTGCTGATCGGGCCGGCGGCTTTGGGCCGCCTGGGCAGCGACATCGCAGGCGAGATGGCGACCCTGGCCGCGGCGGTCAGTTTCGCGGTTTCCGTGGTCGTTGCCCGGCGCTATCCCCCGCCGTCGCCCACCGCCGGCGGCGCCGGGTCCATGCTGGCCGGCTTCGTCCTGATCCTGCCGGTCATGCTGGCGCTGGAGCTGCCTCTGACCGGCACGCCGACCTTGAGTTCGATTGCGGCGACCGTCGCGCTCGCGGTGTTTCCGGGCGCCTTGGCCGCGCTGCTCTATTTCAGGATCATCTTCGAGGCCGGTGCGGGATATCTGGCAATGACCAACTATCTGGTGCCGCTGTTGGCCGTCTTGTGGGGGGTGGTGCTGCTGGGCGAGCCTTTGACGGCAAACCTGGTCGCCGCCCTGGTCCTGATCCTGGCCGGCATCGCGCTCGCCGGCAGGCGCGGCGCGGCGCGGCGCGTAGGGGATGATCGTTGACAGGTCGGGTGCCGGTCATGCAGCAAGGAACGCGACAAAGGGCACAAACGGCGGGAGGACGCCATGGCGGTGATCACACTGGGCCTTGTAAGCATCGGAAAAATCGTGCGCGATCAGCACCTTCCGGTCTTGCAGAACCATCCGGACTTCGAGGTGGCCGCGGCCGCCAGCCGCAACGCCACGGTCGAGGGTACGCACAATTTCACCACCATCGAGGAGATGTTGGATGCGATGCCCGACCTGGAGGCGGTCGCGCTGTGCATGCCGCCGCATGTCCGTTATGCCGCGGCGCGCACTGCGCTGGAACACGGCTGCCATGTCCTGCTCGAGAAACCGCCGGCCGCGACCCTGAGCGAGATCGACGATCTCGCGGCACTTGCGGCGCGGGCCGGCCGCACGCTTTACGCCACGTGGCACTCGCGACACGCCCCGGCGGTCGAGGACGCCAAGGCCCTGTTGGCCGGCGCACAGGTCCGCTCGGTCGACGTCCAGTGGAAAGAGGACGTGCGCAAATGGCACCCGGGCCAGGCCTGGATCTGGGAGGCCGGCGGTTTCGGCGTCTTCGACCCGGGCATCAATGCCTTGTCGATCATGACCTACATTTTGCCCAGACCGTTCTTTCTAAAGAAGGCGGTGCTGGCTTTTCCCGCCAACCGGGACGCGCCGATCGCCGCCGACCTCAGCTTTGCCGACACGCACGGCATTCCCGTCGCCGCACAATTCGATTGGCGCCAGACCGGCGGCGAGAGCTGGGACATCACCGTGGAGACCGACAAGGGGCAGGTGGTGCTGAGCCACGGCGGCGCCAAGCTTGCCCATGACGGCGCGGTCGTCAGCGAGGCGCCCGAGGCCGAATACCGCACCATCTACGACCGCTTCGCCTCGCTGATCGGCGACGGCCGGTCGGACGTGGACGTCCGTCCGCTGACGCACGTGGCCGACGCGTTCATGCTGGGACGGCGCGAGACGGTGGAGCCGTTCGAGGATTGACCGGATGGGCCGGTAACACCCTCACCCCAACCCGTCTCCCTCCAGGGAGAGGGACTTTTGGTCCCTTCTCCCCGAGGGGAGAAGGGCAAGATTGCGTGCCTGGGCTACGCCAGCCCCAGAACGTCCTTCATGGAATAGAGGCCCGCCTTGCGCCCCCGAGCCCACAGCGCGGCGCGCACGGCGCCGGCGGCGAACAGGTCGCGGGCGCCGGCCTTGTGGGTCAGTTCCACGCGTTCGCCCGCGCCGGCGAAAACGACGCTGTGCTCGCCGATCACGTCGCCGCCGCGCAACACCGCATAGCCGATGTCGCCCTCGTTGCGCGCGCCGGTGTGTCCGTCGCGTGCCGCCTGCTTGACCTCGTCATGATCGACGCCGCGGCCCTTGGCCGCCGCGCGACCCAGACCCAGCGCGGTGCCCGACGGGGCGTCGACCTTGTGGCGGTGGTGCATCTCGACCACCTCGATATCGTATTCGGGGCCCAGGATCGTTGCGGCCTGTTCGGTCAGCGCCGTCAACAGCGTCACGCCGACGCTGAAATTGGGCGCCCAAACCACCGGCACGTGGTGCGCCGCCTTCTCGATCACCTCGGCCTGGGCCGGTTCGATGCCGGTGGTTCCGACGATCAGCGCCGCGCCCGCCTGTGCGGCAAGCCGCGCATGTTCTGCGGTCGCGTCCGGCGTGGTGAAGTCGATGATCGCTTCGGCATGCACGATGGCGGCGGCCGGATCGTCAAGGATATGAACGCCGAGATCGCCGACGCCGGCGACGACGCCCGCGTCCGATCCGATCAGTTCCGACCCCTTGGTCTCGGTTGCGCCGCACACGGCAATGCCGGGCGTGCCGTGCACCTGCCGCACCAGCATGCGGCCCATCCGTCCGCCGCAGCCGACGACCACGGTCTTCATATTCTCAGACATTGCATCCCTCGCTTGGCCGACGCTTGCGTTTAGCACATCGGCCGTAAGCCCGCGAGGGGCGCGGCTAGACCGGCTTCGAGGCCTTCAAGGAAAACGCCAACGGCAGCGGTGAGTGCCCGTCCGGCAAACGAAACAGACCCGTTGCAGCGGAAACCATCATCGGAAACGCCTTCCACGGCAGCACCTCGTGCTCGTGCAGGAAGTCCAGGCTGAGGCCCGCACCGATCAAGGCGCCGATGATCCGCGAGAAGGGATGTGACCATTCGTAGGTGCGCTGGTTTTCAAGGATTTGCGGATCGCCGGTATAGGTGGTCGGCGTATCGAAGGCATCGGGCGCATCCGGAGCGCTTTGCCAGGCATAGCGAAAGACCAGTCGTCCTTCCTCTTCTTCCAAGGGCAGGATGCCGGGATGGCAGTCAGCGAGATAGAGGAACCCGCCCGGCGCCAACAGACCGGCCACGATCTTGGCCCAGCGCACGAGATCCGGCAGCCAGATGATCGTGCCCCAGGTGGAATAGACGATCGCGAACGGCCCCTCCACCAACGCGCGCGCGTCATAGACGTTGCCTTCGACGAACCGGGCGTCGAGCGCGGTCTCCGCCGCCAGATCGCGGGCCGCGGCGATCGCGGGCGCGGAATAATCGAGCCCGGTCACGTCCGCCCCGCGCCGTGCGAGCACAAGGCTGTCGAGCCCGAAATGACACTGAAGATGCAGCAGCCGCTTGCCGGAAAGATCGCCGAGTTCCGCGGCCTCGAACGCCGGCAGCTCGATGCTGCCGGCCCTGACGCCGTCGACATCGTAGAACCCGGTGCGGTCGCGCAGGTGGATCGGGATGCGTTCGTTCCAGTTCCGCCTGTTGGCCTTCATGAAGGCGTCCACGCGCCGCTCCTTTCGCGCAAGCCCGGGCCTACTCGGTCAGGTCGTCCCAGAACTCCTTGACCTTGGTGAAGAAGCCTTCGGCCTGCGGGCTGTGCGACTTGCCGCTGCCGGCGCCTTCGAACTCCTTCAGGAGTTCCTTCTGGCGCTTGGACAGGTTGACCGGGGTTTCGACCGCCGCCTCGACATACATGTCGCCCACGGCCTTCGATCTCAGCACCGGCATGCCTTTGGCGCGCAGGCGGAACTGCTGTCCGGTCTGGGTGCCGGACGGGATCGAGACCTTGGCGCGGCCGCCGCCGACGGTGGGCACCTCCAGCGACCCGCCCAGGGCGGCCGTCGTCATCGGGATCGGCACCCGGCAGAAGATGTCCGAGCCTTCGCGCTGGAACAGCCGGTGCAGCTGGACCGTGAGGAAGATATAGAGGTCGCCGGGCGGCGCGCCGCGCATTCCGGCCTCGCCTTCGCCGGCAAGGCGGATGCGCGTGCCGTCCTCCACACCCGGCGGGATCGTGACCGACAGCGTCTTCTCGCGCTGGGTCCGGCCGGAACCGCCGCAGTTGCGACAGGGTTTCTCGACGATGCGCCCCTTGCCCTGGCAGGTGTGGCAGGTGCGTTCGATGGTGAAAAAGCCCTGCTGGGCCCGGATCTTGCCGGCGCCGTGGCAGGTCGGGCACATCACCGGCTGGCTGCCGCCTTCCGCACCGGTGCCGGTGCAGGCCTCGCAGGTGACCGTGCTGGGAACCTTGATCTCGATGGAGCGGCCCTGGAACGCGTCCTCCAACGCAATGTCCAGGTTGTAGCGCAGATCGGCGCCGCGCGACGCGCGCTGGCCGCGGCGGCCGCCCATGAACTCGCCGAACATCTCGTCGAAGATGTCGGCGAAACCGCCGAAGCCGGCGGCGCCCATGCCGCCCGGGCCGCCCATACCCGCCTCGAAGGCGTCATGGCCGAACCGGTCGTAGGCGGCCCGCTTCTGGTCGTCCTTGAGGACCTCGTAGGCCTCGTTGACCTCCTTGAACCGGGCTTCGGCTTCCTTGTCGCCGGGATTGCGGTCGGGATGGAACTTCATCGCCATCTGGCGATAGGCCTTCTTCAGGCTGGACGCGTCCGCCCCGCGTTCGACGCCCAGGACCTCGTAATAATCTCTCTTCGCCATCGCGCGTCTTCGGCCGCGGCCGCCCCCCGACAACAGCCGCCCCGGTCACGCCTGTCGCGCGGCCGGGGCGTCGGTTCAACACATGCGTAAAACAAGCATGGGTCCCGAGTCGTCGGCAGCCGCCGCTCAGGCCTGGCCCTTCTTGTCGTCGTCGACCTCTTCGAAATCGGCGTCGACGACGTCTTCCTGACCTTCCGAAGCACCGCCCGGCTGCGGCTCCTCGGCCTGGCCCGCGTCACCGGCGGCCTCTTCCTGTGCCTTGTACATGGCTTCGCCCAGCTTCATGGAGCTTTGTGCAAGCGCCTCGGTCTTGGCCTGGATCTCGGCCACGTCCTCGCCGGCCATGGCTTCCTTCAGCGCCGCCAGATCGGCTTCGATCTGGCTCTTCTCGGCCTCTTCGATCTTGTCGCCGTGCTCGGACAGGCTCTTTTCGGTGGTATGGACCAGGCCGTCCGCCGCGTTGCGGGCCTCGACCAGTTCCTTGCGCTTCTTGTCCTCCTCGGCGTGCGCCTCGGCGTCCTTGACCATTTGGTCGATGTCGTCGTCGCTGAGACCGCCGGACGCCTGGATCCGGATCGCCTGCTCCTTGCCCGTGGCCTTGTCCTTGGCCGTGACATGGACGATGCCGTTGGCGTCGATGTCGAAGGTCACCTCGATCTGCGGGATGCCGCGCGGTGCGGACGGAATGCCGACCAGGTCGAACTGTCCCAACAGCTTGTTGTCGGCGGCCATCTCGCGCTCGCCCTGGAACACCCGGATCGTCACGGCGCTCTGGTTGTCCTCGGCGGTCGAGAAGACCTGGCTCTTCTTGGTCGGGATCGTGGTGTTGCGGTCGATCAGGCGCGTGAACACGCCGCCCAGGGTCTCGATGCCCAGGCTCAGCGGCGTGACGTCCAACAACAGCACGTCCTTGACGTCGCCCTGAAGAACGCCGGCCTGAATCGCCGCGCCGATGGCGACCACCTCGTCCGGGTTGACGCCGCGGTGCGGCTCGCGCCCGAACAACTGCTTTACCGTTTCGATCACCTTGGGCATGCGGGTCATGCCGCCGACCAGGATCACCTCGTCGATCTCGGACGCCTTCAGGCCCGCGTCCTTCATCGCCGCCTTGCAGGGCGCGATGGTGCGCTGGATCAGGTCGTCGACCAGCGCCTCCATCTTGGCGCGGGTCACCTTGATGTTCATGTGCTTCGGCCCGGAGGCGTCTGCGGTGATGAACGGCAGGTTGACGTCGGTCTGCGTCGCCGACGACAGCTCGATCTTCGCCTTTTCGGCCGCCTCCTTCAGGCGCTGCAGCGCCAGGCGGTCGTCGCGCAGGTCGATGCCGTTTTCCTTCTTGAATTCGTCGGCCAGATAATCGATCAGCGCCTGGTCAAAGTCCTCGCCGCCCAGGAAGGTGTCGCCGTTGGTGGACTTCACCTCGAACACGCCGTCGCCGATTTCCAGGATCGAGATGTCGAAGGTGCCGCCGCCGAGGTCATAGACCGCGATGGTGCCGGTGCCCTTCTTCTCGAGCCCGTAGGCGAGCGCGGCCGCGGTCGGCTCGTTGATGATGCGCAGGACTTCCAGGCCCGCAATCTTGCCCGCGTCCTTGGTGGCCTGGCGCTGGCTGTCGTTGAAATAGGCCGGCACCGTGATCACCGCCTGGGTGACGGATTCGCCCAGGAACGCCTCGGCGGTTTCCTTCATCTTCTGCAGAACGAAGGCGCTGATCTGGCTGGGCGCGTATTTCTCGCCGCGTGATTCGACCCAGGCATCGCCGTTGTCGCCGGACACGATCGCGAACGGCACCATGTCCATGTCCTTCTTGACCTGGTCGTCGCCGAACCGGCGCCCGATCAGGCGTTTGATCGCGAACAGCGTGTTTTCAGGGTTGGTGACGGCCTGTCGCTTGGCGGGATGGCCGACCAGCCGTTCGCTGTCGTCGGTGAACGCCACCATCGACGGCGTCGTGCGCTGGCCTTCGGTGTTCTCGATCACCTTGGCCTGGCTGCCGTCCATGACCGCGACGCACGAGTTGGTCGTGCCCAGGTCGATGCCGATTACCTTGCTCATCTAATGAATACCTCTCTAACGTCAGCAAGCCCCGCCGGCCCGGTTTCTCGGCACCGCGTTCGGGGCTCCTTGGAGGGCGGGATGGCCCGTTCAGTGAACTTTGACGGGTATATAGGCAGGCGCCCCCGTCCGCGCAAGCGCGCAAGGCCCGAAAAGAGCGCGATTCCGCGGTCGTTTCGGGCTAGAAACGGGGCCTCCCTGCAAGGGTTCTGAGACACGATGGCGGAAACGGCGGCCGCCGCGGCGGCGACCGGGCCGAAGGGCCTGAAACTCTATCCCGGGTACCTGGACCGGCCAGGCCAGGAACGGCTGTTGGCCGCGGTCGAGGCCGTGCTGGCCGCCGCGCCCGCCTATCGCCCGACGATGCCCCGATCGGACCGGCCCTTTTCGATCCGGATGGCCAATGCCGGCCCGCTCGGCTGGGTCAGCGACAAGGCGGGCTACCGTTACCAGCCCCGCCACCCGGTCACCGGTGCGCCCTGGCCGCCGATCCCGCCTGCGGCCCTGGAGATCTGGCGGGATCTGGCGGCCTATCCGGCGCCGCCGGAATGCTGCCTGATCAACCTCTACGAACCGCCTAGGGCCAAGATGGGGCTGCACCGCGATGCAGACGAGGAGGCCGCGGATGCCCCCGTGGTCTCGATCTCTCTCGGCGATGGCGCGCTGTTCCGGATCGGCGGGCCGCGCCGGGGTGACCGGACGCGCTCCTTCCGCTTGAGCTCGGGCGACGTGGTCGTGCTCGCCGGCGATGCGCGCCATTGTTATCACGGCATCGACCGGGTCCACTTCGGCACATCGACCCTGCTTGGGATGCCGGGCCGGATCAACCTGACGCTGCGGCGGGTGACGCCGCCGCCTCCGGGTTTTTGACCCGGTAGAAAATGGCGTAGAGCACAGGCAGCACCACAAGCGTCAGCACCGCGCCTACCGTGAGCCCGCCCATGATGGTGACCGCCAGGGCCTTGAAGAAGATGTCGGGCAACAGCGGGATCACGCCCAGCACCGTGGTCGCCGCCGTCAACAGCACCGGCCGCACGCGCGAGACCGTCGCATCGATCACGGCGTTGTACAGGTCTTTGCCTTCCTCAAGCTCCAGGTTGATCTGGTCGATCAGCACGATCGCGTTCTTGATCATCATGCCAGACAGGCTCATCGCCCCCAAAAGGGCGACGAAACCGAACGGCGCGCCGGTCGCCAGCAAGGACGGCGAGATGCCGATGAAGACGAAGGGGATCGTCAACAGGATGATGAAGGTCGGGCGGAACGCGTTGAACAGCGCGATCAGGATGAACAGCATGATCGCGAAGGCGGGCACGATGCCCGGAAGAAGGCTTGCCTGGGCGTCGTTGGAATCGGCGTATTCGCCGTCGAAAAACATCTCGTAGCCGACGGGCAGGTCGATCGCCTCGAAGTCCTCGCGGACCGATTCGAGGAAATCGGGCAATGTCACCCCGAAGGTCGGTTCCGCCTCGACGGTCATCGTCGGGCGTTGCTGATAGCGCGCCCGGATCGGGTTCTCCCAGACGATGTCGATGCTGTTTGTCACCTGCGACAACGGCACCGTCGCAGACGAGCGATGGGGCTGGACCTGCAGTACGTCCAGGGTCGCGAAATTGTCCCGTTCGTCTTCGATGTGGCGCAGCTTTATGGGCAGAAGACTGTTGCCTTCACGGTAGAGCCCGATGGTCCGGCCATCGAAGGTCCGTTTCGTCGTGTTCGCGACGTCCTCGCGCGAAACACCGGCCCAGCGCGCGCGTTCGTCGTTGAAGTCGGGCTCGACCCGGCGCGTCCGTTCGCGCCAGTCAAGCCGCGCGTCGGCCAGCAAGGGGCTGGCTTCCAGGATCCTCAGGCCCTCTTCTCCCAACCGGCGTAACTCTTCGGGATCCGCGTCCACCGGTCCCATGATGCGCGCCTGGAACTTCCAGGGATTGCTGGGCCCCAACGCGTAGAGCCGCACGCGCACCATCGCCTGGGGCGTGTTCTCGGTGACCCATGCCTTGGTTTCCGTCGCGAGCTGCCGGACCACGTCTCCCGACGTGGTGTTGACGATGATGTTGGCGAAGGACTGGTAGGGATATTCGGAGTCCACCGGCAGGTAGAAGCGCGGCGGCCCGGCGCCGACGAAGGTGCTGGCACTGACCACGCGTTCGTCCGCCAGGAGGTGTTCCTCCAGGGCGCGCGTGTCGGCGGCGACCTGCTGAATGCGCGTCCCTTCGGGTGCCCAGTAGTCCACCAGGAACTGGGCCCGGTCGGCATCGGGAAAGAACTGCCGCGAGACCCCACCGAACGCACCAAGGGCAATCACCAGAAGCGCGACGAGACCGCCAAGGAAAATCAGGCGAAACCGCAGCGCCTTGACCAGGAAGCCCTTGAACGTCGTGTAAAAACGCCCGCCATAGGCATCGCCGGTTCCGCCGCCGGGCGCCTTGGGGATCATGTAGACAAGCTGCAGCGGCGTCACCGTCAGCGAGATCAGCCAGCTCAAGAGCAGCGAAATGCCGACCACGGTAAACAGCGCGCGGCAGTATTCGCCCGCGGCTTCTTCGGATGCGAATATGGGGAAGAACGCAAGAACGCCGATGATGGTGGCGCCCAGCAAGGGCCAGGACGGGATCGCAGCGGACTCGATCGCCGCGTCCTTCGGCGGCATGCCGCGCTGAAGGCGAACGAGATAGTTGTCGGCCACGACGATGGCGTTGTCGATCATCATGCCCAGGGCGATGACCAACGCGCCCAGCGACATCCGATGGAGGTCCTCGTTGATGATATCCATGACGATGAAGGTCGCCAGCAGCGTCAACAGCAAGGCGGTTCCGATCACGACGCCGACGCGCCAGCCGACCGGCCAGATCAGCACACCCAGCACGATGACCACGGCCAGCGCCAGGCTGAACATGAAGTCGGCGATCGAATCCACCACCAGGTCCGACTGCCAGGCGATCCTGTGAAGCTGCACGCCCAGCGGCAGTTCGGCTTCCAGTTCCGCAAGGCGCCGATCGATGTTCTCGCCGGTCCGGACCACGTTGCCGCCGGCCTCGTTGGCGATCGCGATCCCGATCGCCGGCGCACTGAAAAAGGCACCGTTGGCGTCACGCTTGCTGAACCGCATCAGCTCCGCGGGCGGGGTTGCATAGCCTGATGTCACCGTGCCCAGATCGCCGACGGTGATCAGTTCGGTCGTGCGCGACGGATTGCGCCCCGGCGCCACGATGGTCTGCGACCCCGACGGCGTCGTCAGGGCCATCGGCCGGTTGTTGAATTCGGTCAGCACCAGCCGTTCGATATCCTCAGGCGATTCGAACGTGCCGGTGGGCGAAAACCGGAAACGCTTGTCCTGGGCATCGATGCCGCCGGCATCGACGACCATGTTCTGCTGGCGCAACGTGGCCTCGATGACGTCGGCGCTGAGGCCCAGTTCGGCCAATTGCTGTTCGGAAACGTCCACATAGACGACCCGCTGTTGGACGCCCCACAGTTCGACGCGGGCAACGCCGTCGACGACGGCCAGCTGCCGTTGCAGGAACTCCGCATAGTCCTCCAGTTCGGCATAGCTGTAGCCGTCGCCGGTGATCCCCATCAGGAAGCCGTAGACGAACCCGAAATCGTCGCCGATCTGCGGTGGCCCCGCGCCGGGCGGCAGGAACGGTGTCACATCCGCGATCTTGCTGCGCATTTCGTCCCAGACCTGGGGCAGTTCCTCGGCCCAGTATCTGGCCTTGATGTCGACCCGGATCAGCGACGAGTCGGGTCGCGACAGGGAATAGAGCTCGTCGAGCTGCGAAAGCTCCTGTAGTGCCGTCTCCAGGAGGTCGGTCACCTCCTCTTCCACCTCTTCGGCGCTGGCGCCCGGATAGGGCGTCACGATCACCGCCGTCTTCACCGAAAAGTCCGGATCCTCCAGCCAGCCCAGCTGAAAGAAACTGAAGACGCCGCCGACGACGACCAGGGCGGTCAGGAAAAGCGTAACGGCGCTCTTTTCAATGGCGATGCGTGGAAGGCTCATGGTCGCGGCCCCCTACTGTTGCATCGCGGGAACGCGGACCTTCTGGCCCTCGCGCAGCACGTGGACCGCGGTCGTCGCGATCCATTCGCCGGCTTCGACGCCGCGCACGCGCATGCCGCCGCGGCTGGCGCTCAGCTTTTCGACCTCGCGTTTCGAGGCGGTCAAGCTCGCCTCGTCGATCACCCAGACCAGGTTGCGCTGGCCGTCGTCGGAGAAGATCGCGTTCAGCGGCACATCGTAGCCGGACCCGGCGGGGTCCGCCGGCAAGGCGACCCGCCCCCTCGCGCGGCCCGCCATGCCGGGCAGAATCTCAACCTCCTCCGGCTGGTCCATCACCAGGGTGATGGGGAACGTGCGCGTCGTTTCGCTGGCCTCGCGGCCGATCTCGGAGATCGCCGCCGGGATCGCCACTTGCGGAAACGCATCGAAGGTCACCTGGATGTCCTGGGCGTAGGCGACGAGAGAGATCAGGTTCTCCGGCAGACTGACGACGCATTCGATGCTGGAGATGTCCAGAAGGCGCACCACCGGCTGTTTTGCCTGCACGTTCTGGAAGTTCTCCACATAGGTGGATGCGATCAGGCCTTCGAACGGCGCGCGCAACTGCGTGTCGTCCAGCGCCTTGGCGCGGATCGCCACTTCGGCGTTGGCGCCGTCAAGCTCCGCCTGCGCGTCCGTCAGATCCTGTTCCGCCACGGCGCCGGATTGGCGCGCCCGGGCCATCCGGTCGCGCAGCGACTGCGCGCGGTCCGCGCGGGCGCGCGCCTGGGCCAGTTCGTTTTCGAAGTCCGCCGGATCGAGACGGGCAAGCAATTGGCCTGCTTCCACCTCCGAACCGACCCGGACCGGACGCTCGATCAGACGGCCGGGCACTTCGAAGGCGGCGTTGACCTCTTCGACCGCCTCGGCGCGGCAGGGAAACGCGCGGCCTTGCAGCGCCTCGGTATCCAGGACCTTCACCGCCCGGATCGGACGGATGACCTCTTGCTCATCGGTCGCGTCGTCGCACGACGCCGCGGCAAGGCACACCGCCAGTGCCGCCGCGGCAGGCCGGAACGCTGCCAGTGTTTTCATTTCCCTGCCCCCATCTGCCTTCGACTGATGCGCGTGCCTTTGCTGCGCGGAATACGACCGCAATGCGACACCTCACCCGGTCGAAGTGACCACAAACACCGAACACCCCTTTTGCGTATCTTCGATGGAAAGTGCGCCGCGCACAAGACAGCGCTCGGGGCATGACCGTCACTGAAGGAACGGTCGGCGAAAAAAGGGTGTCGGAACAGGGCGGGTTCCGGCCGCACGGAAAGGCCCTTAGGACCGCGTGACGTGCGTTCGTCGCAATTCTTCAGACAGTTACGCGGTTTAATTCGATCAGTAACGCAGGTATGGCTATTTAGCCATCAGAATCAGGCTATTGAACAGTTTACTTTGATTCGAATAGAAACGGCCGCCACCGAAGAATCCGGCACCGCTATCTCAAGTAATGCCCCTAAGGGCCTGACTCGCAAACGAATCGGTCTGTCAGGCCGTCGTGTCCACGGGTTCGGTGCCTTCCGGCGGCGTGTCGGGGTCGCCCTTGGCGACGATCACCATCGCCGCGCGCAGCAGGCGGTCGTGCAGGAGATAGCCGGGCGCCAGTACTTCGACCACGGTCCCCGCGGGCTGGCCCGTGTTCGGCATCTCCTGCATTGCCTGGTGATACTCGTAGGTGAACTTCTCGCCCTTGGGGTCGATGCGTTTGATGTCGTTCTTCTCGAACGCCTTCAAAAGACCCTGTTCGGTCATCTCGACACCGACCATCAGGCTTTTCAGCGCCTCGTCCTGTTCGATCGCGTCGGCCGGAACGGAATCGATGGCGCGGCGCAGGTTGTCGATCACCTCCATGAGGTCGCGGGCAAGCCCGCTGGCGCCGTACTTGGTGGCGTTCTGGCGTTCCTTTTCGGTCCGGCGCCGGGTGTTCTCCAGCTCCGCCAACGAGCGGACCAGCCGGTCCTTCAGTTCGGCGACCTCCGCTTCCAAGGCGACGATCCGCGCCTCGGGCGCCATATCGCCGGAGATTTCCTCTCCCGTTTCTGCCGCCGGTTCCGCCGCGGCTTCCTCGGCGGCGGGCTCGCCCGTCTCCGCCTGTTGTTCCTCGGCGTCGGGCGCCTTGGCTTCCGCAGCCTGTTCCTCGGGCGCCTCGGCGTCGGCGGCCGTCTTCTTTTCGTCGTTCATGGGGTTGATCGATCCTTGACTGTCATCCGATCAGGCGGCTCACGACCCGGGCCGTGTAGTCCACCATGGGAATGATGCGGGCATAATTGATCCGCGTCGGCCCGACAACACCGATTGCACCGACGATGTTGTCGCGCCCGCTGGTAAAGGGCGAGATGATCATCGAACAGCCGGCCAGCGAAAACAGCTCGTTGTCCGAGCCGATGAAGATCTGCACGCCCTCCGCACCGTCGGTCGCATCCAGAAGCTTGAGCAAAGCTTCCTTTGTTTCCAAGGCGTTGAACAGCGCGCGGATGTGTTCCAGGTCGGCCAGCGCAGAGACGTCCTCCAACAGGTTGGCCTGGCCGCGCACGATCAGGACGCCCGGATCGGCGCCTGCGTCGTCCGGCGTGTCGGACCAGACCGCAAGTCCCTCTTCGACCACTTTCTTGGTCAACTCGTCGATCTCCGCGCGCTGTGCGGCGACCTCGCGGCCGATTTCGGTCTGCGCCTCGCTCAGCGTGCGGCCGACCAGCTTGGCCGACAGGAAGTTGGTCGCCTCCACCAGGACCGACGGCGGCAGGCCCATGGCGACGTCGATCACCCGGTTCTCCACCAGGCCGTCCTCGGTGACCAGCACCACCAGCGCCCGGCCGGGGCCCAGGCTGACGAACTCGATGTGCCGCAGCCGCCCCTCGGTCTTGGGCGACATCACCAAACCGGCGCAGTGGGAAAGCCCAGACAGCAGGGTCGAGGCCTCCTCCAGGACCTGGTTGAAGGACCGGCCCGATGCCTTGCACTTGGCCTCGATCGCGCGGCGTTCCTCCTCGGTGATGTTGCCGATCTCCAACAGGCCGTCCACGAACAGGCGCAGGCCCGCCTCGGTCGGCAGCCGGCCGGCGGACGTGTGCGGCGCGTAGAGCAGACCCAGATCCTCCAGGTCGGCCATGGTGTTGCGCACGGTCGCCGGCGACAGCGTCAGGTTCAGCTTGCGCGACAGGGTGCGCGACCCGACCGGCTCGCCCGTCTCCACATAGCCCTCGACGATCAGGCGCAGGATCTCGCGCGATCTTTCGTTCAGTTCGGAGATCATCTCGCCGCGGAATCTAGGGAGCGCCCCGGCCGAGGTCAACCGATGCCCCGGCGGCGGCGCCGGTCGATGCTGGACCTCGGACGGCGCAACCGCTAGCTTGCGCTCACCTTTCCCAGACGGGTGTTCTTCCATGCGACCCAGTGGCCGATCCAACGACCAGATGCGCGCCGTCGCGCTCGAGCCCGACATCGCCAAATACGCCGAAGGGTCGTGCATGGCGCGGTTCGGCGACACCCATGTGCTGTGCGTCGCCAGCGTCGACGACAGCGTGCCGCCGTTCCTGCGCAACTCCGGCAAGGGCTGGGTGACGGCGGAATACGGCATGCTGCCGCGCTCGACGCACAGCCGGATCGACCGCAAGCGCGCCGCCGGCTCGGGCCGGACCATGGAGATCCAGCGCCTGATCGGCCGTTCGCTGCGCGCGGTGACCGACCTCGGCGGCTTCGGCGAGCGCCAGATCCGGATCGACTGCGACGTGGTCCAGGCCGACGGCGGCACGCGCACCGCCTCGATCACCGGCGCCTATGTGGCGCTTTATCTCGCGTTCCGGCACTTGCAGACGATCGGCGTGATCGACGCCATTCCGCTGACCGACGCGGTCGCGGCGGTTTCCTGCGGCCTCTACGAGGGCATGCCCGTCCTGGACCTGGACTATGACGAGGACGCCGGCGCCCAGGCCGATGCGAACTTCGTCTTCACCGGCGCCGGCGGCCTGGTCGAAGTCCAGGCGACGGCGGAAAGCCACCCCTTCTCGGAGGACGAGTTCCAGGCGCTGTTGGGGCTGGCGCGCAAGGGCATCGGGGAACTGGTCGACATCCAGAACGCCGTGCTAAGGCCCTGAGGCGCCCATGGTGCGACGGTTCACCGGCGACAGCCTGGTCATCGCCAGCCACAACAAAGGAAAGGTGCGCGAGATCGCGGAACTGGTGCGCGATCTGGGGATCGAGGTCACCGCGGCGGGCGCGCTCGGCCTGCCGGAACCGGAGGAAACCGGCGACACCTTCATCGCCAACGCGATCCTGAAAGCCGCCGCCTGCGCCGAAGGCAGCGGCAAGCCCTGTCTCTCCGACGATTCCGGCCTGTGCGTCGCGGCCCTGGACGGTGCGCCGGGCATCTATTCCGCCCGGTGGGCCGGCCCCGACCGCGACTTCGCCGTGGCGATCGAGCGGGTCCAGCGCGAACTGGGCGATACGGCGGACCGGCGGGCGCATTTCATTTGCGCCCTGGCGCTGGCCTGGCCCGACGGCCACGTGGAATGCTTCGAAGGCCGGGTCGACGGCACCCTGTCGAAGACATCGCGCGGCACGCACGGCTTCGGCTACGATCCCATCTTCATCCCCGACGGCCACGACAGGACCTTCGGCGAGATGCTGCCTGAGCAAAAGCACCCGCTGACCCATCGCGCCGACGCGTTCGGCAAGCTGGTCGACGCCTGTTTCGCGAAGCCGGCGATCCAGGACTGAGCCCCATGTCCGGGTTCGGACTTTACGTCCACTGGCCGTTCTGCCTTTCGAAATGCCCCTATTGCGACTTCAACAGCCACGTGCGCGACGGCATCGACGACGCGCGCTGGCGCCGCGCCTACCTCAAAGAACTGGCCCGGGCGTTCGCGGAGGCGGGACCGCGGCGGCTGGACAGTATCTTCTTCGGCGGCGGGACGCCGTCGCTGATGGAGCCCGAGACCGTCGCCGCGATCATCGCCGCGGCGACCGACCAGTGGCCCGCGGCGGACGACATCGAGATCACGCTGGAAGCGAACCCGACCTCGGTCGAGGCGGCGCGTCTGGAAGGCTTCAAGGCGGCCGGCGTCAACCGCGTGTCGCTGGGCGTCCAGGCGCTGGACGACGCGGCGCTGGGATTCCTGGGGCGCGAACACGGCGCGGCCGAGGCGCTTGCCGCCGTGGAGACCGCGGCCGGCCTGTTCGCGCGCTACTCCTTCGACTTGATCTATGCCCGCCCCGACCAGACGCCCGCCGACTGGGAGGAAGAACTGACGCGGGCGTTAGGTTTCGCCGGCGGGCACCTGTCGGTCTACCAGCTCACCATCGAGCCCGGCACCGCCTTCTTCGGCCGCCACGAACGCGGCGAGACGCTGACCGCGCCCGACGACAGGGCGACCGAGCTTTACGACGTGACCCAGGCGATCCTGGGCGCGGCCGGCCTGCCGGCCTACGAGATCTCCAACCACGCGCGCCCCGGCGAGGCCGCCCGCCACAACCTGATCTACTGGCAGGGCGGCGACTATGCGGCCGTCGGGCCCGGCGCCCACGCGCGGCTGTGCGACGGTGCGGGCCGGCGCGCCATCCGGCGCACCCGCCTGCCGGAGAAGTGGCTGGAAACGGTCGAGGCGGAGGGCCACGCCAGCGACGAGGATACGTTCCTGTCGCCTGAGGCATGGCTGGAGGAAAGCCTGATGATGGGCCTCAGGCTGGCAGACGGGATCGACATCGCCGCGCTGGAACGCCGGCACGGCCGCCCGCTGGAAACATTGATCGACCGGGGCCGGCTGGACCGGCTCGTCGAGGCCGGGTTCCTGACGGAGGAGAGCGGCACGCTCAAGGCCACGTCCGCCGGTCGCCTCCGCCTCAACGCCGTGCTGGCGCACCTGTTGGCGTAAACGCCGGAGAAGCCGGTGACCCCCTCATTCGGCCCTTCGGGCCACCTCTCCCCACAGGGAGAAGGGAACCAAAAGCCCCTCGCCCCGAGGGGAGAGGGATTGGGGTGAGGGGGTTACCGCGGCCTCAGTTCGTGCCGATGCCGAAGGCCGCCGGGGCGTCGCGGCGGGTGCGCACCTCGCCGTCCAGGATCTCGTGGATCGCCAGGCCGCGTTCGCTGACGCCTTCCGGGCTCAGCCGGAACAGCCCCTCGACGCCGTAGAAACCCTGTGCGGTCGAAAGCCCCGCGGGCGAATAGTCGGCGCCGCCTTCCTGCGCCGCCAGCAGGGCGGCCATCGCGGTCGCATCGTAGGCCAGCGACGCCAGCCGCTGTGGCCGGCGGTCGTAGATCTGCTGGAACCGGGCCTGGAAGGCGTCGCGGCCGGAATCCGGCGGCGCCACGTACCACGCCCCGACCAGCGCCGGTTCGCGTTTCAGCGCATCGAACTCGTCCCAGATCTGCAAGCCCAGATAACGCACGACCGGCTGGTCCACGTCGTAATAGGCCAAAAGCGAGGCGATCGTGCGCAGGTTCTTCTCGCTGACCGCCGGGATCAGGATCGCGTCGAACGGCACGTCGCCCAGCGTGTCGCGCCCTTCCAATTGTTTCAGCGCCCGCATCGACGGCTCGTCGCCGATCGCCTCCAGCGCGCTCCGGCGGCTGGCCAGCGCCGCCCGGCGCGACTCGTAGTTCGTGAGGATCTTGATCTGCTCGCTGAAGTCGGTGGCGGACGGGTCGTAATAGGCGACCCGCGTCACCGCCAGGCCGCGCCGGTTTGCCGACGCGCGCAGCGCCGCGACGACCGCCTCGCCATAGGCGCCGCGGGGCGCGACCACCGCATAGCGGATCAGCCCCTGGCCCAGCGCGTAGCCGACGATTTCGTCCACCTGCCCGTCGGGCACGTGGCCCAGGATGAAGACGCCGCGGCCGGCGACCGCGACCTGGTTGGAGAAGGCAAGCACGCTGATGCCGGCGTTGCGCGCGACCGGCGCGACCTTCTCCACCGAGCTTGCCCTGAGCGGCCCGATGATCAGCTGCACGCCCGCCTCGATCGCCCGTTCGGCCGCCAGTTCCGCGCCGGCGCTGGTGCCCAGGGTGTCGAACGGCAACAGCGCGATCCTGTCGCTGCGGGTTTCGAACAGCGCAAGCTGCGCGCCGTCCAACAGGTCCTGGCCGACGGCCGCGTCGGGCCCCGACAGGGGCAGCAACAGCGCGATCTTGGTGAAGTCCCGTTCGCTGGCGCGGAGCTGCGGTGCGCCAGGCGCCAGCGGGTCCTCGGCCGGCGCCAGCACCTCGCCCGACCCCGGCGCGGCGCCCGCGCGCCGCTCGCCGCCGGCGGCCGGCGAATGCGGCGGCCGGCCCGTCAAACCGGTGTCACCGCCGCGGTCCTGCTGTATAGAAGACGGACCGTCGGTCGCCCCGCAGGCCGCAAGCATGGCGACCAGCGCCGCGAGGCAGACGGCGGCGGGAACGGAGATGCGGAACCGGTATGGGCGAGAAACAATCATCGGACGACGCCTCTGAAGTTACGGCACGGACCCCCACGCTGTCGACCGAGACTCCCCAGGCCGACCCTACTCATGATGCCGCGACCAGGCAACTGGAGCCGGGGCTGTACCTGGTGGCGACGCCCATCGGCAACCTTGCGGACCTGACCTTGCGCGCCCGCGCGGTCCTGGCCGCGGCCGACCTGGTCGCCTGCGAAGACACGCGCACCACTGCGCGGCTGTTGTCCGCGCATGGCATCGATACGCAGACCACGCCCTATCACGATCACAACGCGCCGCGCGCGCGGCCGGCGCTGTTGCGGCGGCTCGGCGAAGGCGCGCGCGTTGCGCTGGTGTCCGACGCGGGAACGCCGCTGATCTCCGATCCGGGTTACAAGCTGGTGCGCGCCGCGCTGGACGCCGGCCACCGGGTGGTGCCGGTGCCGGGCGCGTCGGCGCCGGTCGCGGCGCTGTGCGCGTCGGGCCTGCCGACCGACCGGTTCTATTTCCACGGCTTTCTGCCGCAGAAGAAACAGGCGCGCCGCCGCGCCATCGAAGAGATCGCCGGGCTGGGGGCGACCTGCATCTTTTTCGAATCCGCCAAACGCCTGCACGCGACGCTGGCCGACCTGGCCGAGATCCTGGGCGAACGCGACGCGGTGATCGCGCGCGAGCTGACCAAACTCTACGAGGAGTTCCGGCGCGGCACGCTCGGGCATCTGCGCGACGGCCTTGCCGCAGAAGGACCGCCCAAGGGCGAGGTGGTGCTGTTGGTCGGGCCGCCCGCGGCCGGCGCGGAGACCGTTTCCGACGATGAGGTCGACCGGCTGTTGCGCGAGGCGCTGAAGCAAGGCGGCACCCGCGACGCGGCCCGCGCCGTGGCGGAACGCACGCGCCGGCCGCGCAAGGCGCTTTACGAACGCGCCGTCGCGCTGAAGGACGCGGGCGACGCGTGAGCGAGGCCCGGCGCCGCGCGGTCCGGCGGGGCCGGCTCGGCGAGGCCGTCGCGGCGGCGTGGCTGCGGTTGAAGGGCTATCGCATCGTCGCCCGGCGCGTGCGCACGCCGGTGGGCGAGATCGACATCCTGGCCCGGCGCGGGCCGGTGCTGGCGGTGGTGGAGGTGAAGGCGCGGCCGACGGAAACCGCGGCGGCGGAGGCGATCGGCGGACGCCAGCGCCGCCGCCTGGAACGCGCCGTCGCCTGGTATCTCGGCCGTCATCCCGCGCTGGCGCAGGCGGACGTGCGTTTCGATGCCGTGCTCGTCACGCCGCGCCGTCCGCCGCGCCACATTGTTGACGCTTGGCGGCCCGATTTCTGAGCTTTACATAACCGGCAATCCAAGGCCTTTTCCGAACAGATGCGGACACCCCCGATGCAGCGCTTCCCCGATCCCGTCTCGATTCTACCCGTCTTGGCCGTCCTTGCCCCGCTTGCGCTGGGCGGCTGCGGCGTCGCGGTCGGCGCCGGCGCCACCGCCGGCACCATGGCGATGGAGGAACGCGGCTTCGAGACCGCGGTCGACGACACGGTGATCGAGGCGCAGATCGGCAAGCAGTATTTCGACAACGACCTGTCGATTTTCGGCGACGTGGAGATCGAGGTCGTCGAAGGCAGGGTTCTGTTAACCGGCGAAGTGCCTACGCGGGAAGACAGAGTCGACGCGGTGCGCATGGCCTGGCAGGTGGACGGCGTGCGCGAGGTGGTCAACGAGGTGAAGATCGGCTCAACCGGCGGTTTCGTGACCTCGGCGAGGGACGTGTGGATCACCGCAACTTTGCGGTCGAAATTAACGTTGGATCAAGAGATCGAGGCCATCAATTACAAGATCGAAGTCGTGAGCGGGACCGTCTACGTGTTCGGGATCGCCCAGGACAGGGAAGAGGCCGAAAGGGTCGTCAACCACGCACGCGGGACGGAATATGTTCGCAAGGTCGTCAATCACGCACGGTTGAAGGACGACCCCCGCCGGCCGAAAGAGGACGACGAAGAACCATGAGCCGACACGGCGCCGAGGTAATGCTCAGGGAGGTGGCGCGGACCGGGACCGAAGGGATTGGCATCGCGCACGCGGCCCTTGCCTATGCCCGTCTGGAGCAGCCCGGCGTCGACCACACGCCCTACGAGGAACACATCCAGTCGCTGGCCGCCGACGTGTCGCAGCTTTTGCGCGGACGCGCCGCCAGCATCCAGCACGCCACCGACGTCTTGAACGCGGTCATGTTCGACGCCTACGGCTACGAAGGCGACGACGAAACCTACGACGATCTGGAAAACGCCGACCTGATGCGGGTGATCGACCGCCGCCGCGGCCTGCCGGTCGCGCTCAGCATCCTTTACATGCACATCGCGCGCATCGCCGGCATCCGTGCCCAGGGCCTGAGCTTTCCCGGCCACTTTCTGCTGCGCCTGGACCTGGGCTCCGAACGCGCCGTGGTCGACCCGTTCCACGGCGGCGCGCAGCTCCAGGCCGACGGCATGCGCGCGCTCTTGAAGGGCGCGCTGGGCCCGGAGATGGAACTGACGCCGGACATGTACCAGCCGGTCGACGACATCGAGGTGCTGTTGCGCCTGCAGAACAACATCAAGCTCCGGCTGATCGAGCAGGACCGCATGACCGACGCGGCCGTCATCATCGACCGCATGCGCCTGATCGCGCCCGAGGCGCCCGACCTGATGCGCGAGGCCGGCCTGTTGCACACCCATGCCGGCAACCTGAAGGCCGCGATCCTGGCGCTGGAGGACTTCCTCGATTCCGAACGCCTGCCGGGCCCCCGGCGCGACGCCTCCATCCTGTTGCAGCGCCTGCGCTCCTGCTTGAATTAGGCGGCCGTCTGGGCCCATATGTCGGGTCCGGGGCGCGCGCCCCGGGGGTTTTTCCGACCGGGCAGGTGCCGCATGCCGCTTTCCGTCGCGATCCAGATGGATCCCATCGAGAACATCGACATCGATGCCGACAGCACCTTCGTGCTGGGGCTCGAGGCGACGCGCCGGGGCGCGGACCTCTACCACTACCTGCCCGGCGACCTCAGCTTCCAGTCGGGCCGGGTGACCGCGCGGGCCCGGCGCATGACGCTGCGCCGGCAGAAGGGCGCCCATGCCGAGATGGGCCCGGCCGAGGTGATCGACCTTTCTTCCATGGACGTGGTGCTGATGCGCCAGGACCCGCCCTTCGACATGGCCTACATCACCGCGACCCACGTGCTGCAGCACATCCACCCCAAGACGCTGGTGGTGAACGATCCCGTGGAGGTGCGCAACGCGCCGGAGAAGCTGTTCGTCACCCACTTTCCGGAGCTCATGCCGCCGACGCTGATCACCTCGAGCCGCGACGACGTGATCGCCTTTAGGGCCGAGCACAAAGAGATCATCCTCAAACCGCTCTACGGCAACGGCGGCGCCGGCGTCTTTCACTTAACGCCCGAAGACGACAACATGAACGCGCTGTTGGAGATGTTCACCGAGCTCTACCGCGAGCCGATCGTGGTGCAGAAATACATGGCCGAGGTGCGCGCCGGCGACAAACGCATCATCCTGGTCGACGGCAAGGCCGCCGGCGCCGTCAACCGGGTGCCGCCGGCGGGCGAGTCGCGGTCGAACATGCATGTGGGCGGCCGGCCGGAAAAGGCGGGGCTGACCGAACGCGAGCAAGAGATCTGCGAGGCGATCGGCCCGACGCTGGCGGAGAAGGGCATGATCTTCGTCGGCATCGACGTGATCGGCGACTATCTCACCGAGATCAACGTCACCTCGCCCACCGGCATCCAGGAGATCAACCGCTTCGACGGTGTCAGCCTCGAGGCCGAAATCTGGGACGCGATCGAACGACGGCTTTAGGGGGCAAGCACTGCAACAGCCATGTGCTTCGAGACGCGGCGTGTGCCACGCCGCTCCTCAGGGTGAGGTGAGTGTTGCGGCAGCGATTGCTTTGTTCCCCTCATGCTGAGGAGGCACGCGTCAGCGTGCCGTCTCGAAGCACGTGGCTGCCACCAGCATAACTCTTCCACACCTGCACGCCCGCAAAACCGCCGCAAGACCATTCATAACCCGCCTCATACAAACCGAGACGGGGGTGATCCATGGTCGCGCGGATCAAGACGGTGGCGTTCCAGGGCGTGGACACGCTGGCGATCGACGTGCAGGTCGGGATCGCCGGCGGCATCAACGGCTTCACCGTGGTCGGCCTGCCCGACAAGGCGGTCGGCGAAAGCCGCGAGCGGGTGCGCGCCGCGCTGTCGGCGATCGGGCTGGCGCTGCCGCCCAAACGCATCACCGTCAATCTCTCGCCCGCCGACGTCACCAAGGAAGGAAGCCATTTCGACCTGCCCATCGCGCTGGGCCTGATGGTGGCGATGGGCGTGCTGCCGGCCGACGAGGTCGACGGCTTCCTGGCGCTGGGCGAGATGGCGCTGGACGGGTCGATCGCGCCGGTGACCGGCGTCCTGCCCGCGGCGCTTGCCGCCAGCGGACGCGGTCTTGGACTGATCTGTCCAGCCGCCTGCGGGCCCGAGGCGGCCTGGGCCGGCGAGCTGCAGATCCTGGCCGCGCCCGACCTCCTGGCGCTGGTCAACCACTTCAAGGGAACCCAGGTGCTCGCCCCGCCGCAGGCGCGGCTGGCAGACGACGGCGCCGCCCCGCCCGACCTTGCCGACATCAAGGGCCAGGAATCGGCCAGGCGGGTGCTGGAGATCGCCGCGGCCGGCGGCCACAACCTGTTGATGGTGGGCCCGCCCGGCGCCGGCAAGTCGATGCTGGCATCGCGCCTTTCCGGCATCCTGCCGCCGATGGACGCCCGCGAGGCGCTGGAGGTCTCGATGATCCAGAGCCTGGCCGGCACCATGGGCGACGGCAGGCTGACCCGGACCCGGCCGTTCCGCGACCCGCACCATTCCGCCTCGATGCCGGCGCTGGTCGGCGGCGGCACCCGGGCCAAGCCCGGCGAGGTCTCGCTGGCGCATAACGGGGTGTTGTTCCTGGACGAGCTGCCGGAGTTTGCGCGCCCCGTCCTGGAGGCGCTGCGCCAGCCGCTGGAAAGCGGCCGCGCCGTGGTGGCCCGAGCCAACAGCCACGTCACCTTTCCCGCCCGCGTCCAGCTTGTCGCGGCCATGAACCCCTGCCGCTGCGGCCACATGGACGATGCCGAGGTCGCGTGCAGCCGGGCGCCGCGCTGCGGCCGCGACTACCGCGCGCGCATCTCCGGCCCGCTGCTCGACCGCATCGACTGCCGGATCGAAGTGCCGCGCGTGCGCCCCGCCGACCTTGCTGGCGCACCGGCATCGGAACCGTCGGCCGCCGTCGCCGAACGCGTCGCCGCCGCGCGGGCCCGGCAGACGGCGCGCTATACCGAGCTGTCTTCCGACCGGCCGGTGCGCACCAACGCCGAGGCCGACGGCACGGTGCTGGAGGAAGCCGCGACGCCCGAGCCCGACGGGCTGAAACTCCTGGAAGAGGCGGCCGACCGGCTCAAGCTCTCGGCGCGCGGCTATCACCGGGTGATGCGCGTCGCCCGCACCATCGCGGACCTCGAAGCCGTGCCCACCGTTCAGCGCCTGCACGTCGCCGAGGCGCTGAGCTACCGGCAGACGGCGATGGTGGCTTAGAAGCGCGGTCTCGGTCAAAAACTGACCTCACCCTGAGGAGGGCCGAAGGCCCGTCTCGAAGGGCATGGCTGCACGCGGCACAACCTCGCGTCACTGCAGCCACGCCCCCTTCGACGGGCTCAGGGCAGGCTTTCGAGACGCGACGCTTTGCGTCGCTCCTCAGCATGAGGGTTTAGCTATGGCAGTGTTCAATCCCGCCCGGCCAGATAGACCGACGGCGGGGCGCCCAATGTTTTTCGGAACATGGCGGTGAACGCGCTGGGCGTGGCGTAGCCCAGGTCGAGCGCGACGGTGGTCACCGGCTCGCCCGCCATCAGCCGGTCGAGCGAGGCGGTCAGCCGCAGCCGCTGGCGCCAGGCGCCGAAGGAAAGCCCGGTCTCGCGGGTAAACGCGCGGGCCAGCGTGCGTTCGCTGGCGCCGATCTCGCGCGCCCAGGCGGCAAGCGGCCGGTTGTCGCCGGGGTCGTCGGCCAGCGCGCTGGCGATCCGCGCCAGCCGCGGGTCCGACGGCATCGGCAGGTTGAGCGGCACCGGCTCCAGCCCGCGAAGCTGGTCCAGGATGACAGCCGCCAGCCGGCCGCCGGGGCCTTGCGCGTCGTAGTCCTTGGGCAGGCGCGCCGCCGCGACGATCAGCTCTTTGAGCAGCGGCGGCACCGCAACCACGGTGCATTCGCCCGGCAGGTCGCGCACCTGGTCCGCCTCCACATAAAGACTGCGGAAGGCCGCGCCCGAGCGCGTGGAGACCGCATGGTCGATGCGCGGCGGCACCCAGACGGCGCGTTCGGGCGGCACGGTCCAGGTGCCGGTGTCGGTGGTGACCGCCAGCACGCCCTCGGATGCATAGGCAAGCTGGCCCCAGTCGTGCCGGTGCGCGGCGACGTGGTGATCGGCGGGCATGTCGATCACCTGAACTTGGACCGGCCGGGCGAGCCGCGCCGGCGCGCTGGGCGGGATGGCCTGGGACATGGGCACCTTGTCCGTTTTGCGATGGTCTTTGGCAGAATGTCGCAAGCGCGCCGGAATGGGAAGGGGTAAACAGGCTAAGGCGCGTGCCGCGCCACCCGTTCTTCCCGGAGCATCCCGTGCGACAGAAACTCGGCCAGATCGACTGGCGCAGCCCCCAGATCCTGCTGCTTGTGATGGCGGCGGCGATGCCGCTGTCCTTTTCGACCTGGTCGGCCCTGATCAACAATTTCGCGGTGGAACGCGCGGCCTTTACCGGCGCGGAGATCGGCATCCTGCAGAGCCTGCGCGAGATCCCGGGCTTCCTCGCCTTTGCCGTGGTGTTCCTGTTGCTCATGTTCCGGGAACAGACGCTGGCGATCCTGGCCTTGTTGATGCTGGGCATCGGCACGGCGATCACCGGCGCCTTCCCCACGGTGCTGGGGCTTTACGTCACCACCGTCATCATGTCGATCGGCTTCCATTATTTCGAGACGGTGCAGCAGTCGCTGGCGCTGCAGTGGGGTCCGAAGGCGGAGACGCCGGTCCTCTTGGGCCGGCTGATCGCGGTCGGCAGCTTCGCCTCGCTGGCGGCCTATGCGGTGATCTGGGTGCTGTTGGAGCTGGGCGGGCTTCCCATGGAGGCCGTCTATGTGGTGGGCGGCGGCGCGACCGTGGCGATCGCGGTGTTCGCCTGGGCCGCCTATCCGCGGTTCGAAGGCGCGCACGCCCAGCACAAGAAGATGGTCCTGCGCAAACGCTATTGGCTCTATTACGCGCTGACCTTCATGTCGGGCGCGCGGCGCCAGATCTTCCTGGTCTTCGCCGGTTTCATGATGGTGGAGAAGTTCGGCTTCGACGCCGCGGCGATCACCATGCTGTTCCTGGTGAACTACGCCTTCAACGTCTTGTTCGCGGCCAAGATCGGCAGGCTGATCGGCCGCTGGGGCGAACGCAAGGCGCTGGTCCTGGAATATGTCGGCCTGATCTTCGTGTTCACGGCCTACGCCTTCGTCGAGAACCAGTGGTTCGCGGCCGGCCTCTACGTGATCGACCACTTCTTCTTTGCGCTTGCGATCGCGATCAAGAGCTACTTCCACAAGATCGCCGACCCCAAGGACATCGCGGCCACCGCCGGCGTGGGTTTCACCATCAACCACATCGCCGCGGTTTTCATCCCGGCCGCCTTCGGTTTCGTCTGGCTGATCTGGCCGGGCGCGGTGTTCCTGGCCGGCACGGCGATGGCGGCCTGCTCGCTGGTGCTGGCGCTCAACGTGCCGCGCACGCCCGAGCCCGGCAACGAGGTGATGGTCGGCCGCATCGCCCCGCCCCGGGTGGCGCCGGCGGAGTAGCTGGCATTGTGCCGCTTGCAGCCACGCCCTTCGAGACGGGCCTTCGGCCCTCCTCAGCAACTGTGTTGTTGTTGGAGTGATTTGAGGTCTGCATTGATGCGGACGAGGAGTTTTCTCATGGCTGCGGCGATTGCGACTTTGTGGGTTTTTCCGGCCTCGATGAGGCGTTGGTAGAAAGCCTTGAGGCCAGGGTCGGTTCTGACGGCTGTCAGAGTTGGCATGTAGAGGGCCTGTCTCAGGTCGGCCCGTCCGCCCCAAAGTCGTCGTCGTCCGCGCCAGGTTCCGCTGTCGCATGCGAGTGGTGCGAGTCCTGCGAGGGCGGCGACTTTGCGTCTGGAGATGGTGCCGAGTTCGGGCATCCGGGCGATCAGGGTGGCGGCGCTGATCAGGGCGATGCCGGTGTGCCGACACAGTCGGTTGACCTTCTGTTTGAGCGCGTCCTGGCTTTCCACCAGGGTCTTGATCCTGCGCTCCAGCTCCTTGATCTGGGTGTCGAGCTGGCTGATCACGGCTTCGATGGAGGTGCGGATCTCGGGCGTCTCCGCAAGCGGCCGGCGGACGCGCTCGGCGCTGCGCATCTTGACCAGTTGACGCCGACGCGTGACCAGGGCGGCCAGCTGCCGCAGGGCGGGAGACGGCGATTGGTAGAGGGGGGGCTGCAAGCGTTCGCCGTAGAGCGCCAGCACCGCGGCATCCAGGCGGTCGGTCTTCGCCAGGACCCCGGTGGCCCGGGCAAAGTCGCGGACCTTACGCGGATTGACAACGCACAGCGGCAAGCCCGCCGCACAGAGACGGTCCGTGACCAGAGCACCGTAGATGCCCGTGGCCTCCAGCACGACACGCCGGGGCGGCGTGCGGCGCAACCGCTTGATCAAGGCCGACACGCCCGAAGCATTGTTCTTCACCGACCAATGTTTGCCATCCGGAAGCTGACAAACATCCAAACGATCTTTCGAAATGTCGATTCCAACGAAACCGGGTGATATCGTCATCGAGGACCCTTCCTTGTCATACGGGCACGCGTGGCACGCGTCCCAGGCAACTGTTCGGGTTCAACCAAAGGCAGGCGGGGATCCTCGCTGAGGAACGGTCTTCCAAGACCAAGGGTGAGACGGTCTCCCGCCTGCCACTACTCAGCCTGACACATCCTCAACAGACAAGGGTGAGGGGAGCGGTTAGCGGCGCCTCCAAATAACCCTCATGGTGAGGAGGCGCGCATCGGCGCGCCGTCTCGAACCACGTGGCTGCCGGACGCTTGGTCTTTGCCCTACGCCGGTTTGATCATGCGGCCCAGTTCCTGGCCGCCGAACAGGTGGACGTGGAAGTGGGGCACCTCTTGCCGGGCGTTGTCGCCGCAGTTCGACAACAGGCGATAGCCGTCGTCGGCGATGCCGACCTGGCGGGCGACCGTGCCCACCGCGCGCATGAAGCCCGCGATCTCCGCCTCCGAGGCGTCGGCGAAGAAATCGTCGCTGGACACATAGGGCCCCTTGGGGATCACCAGCACATGGACCTTGGTCTGCGGGCTGATGTCGTGGAAGGCGAGCGCGAAATCGTCCTCGTAGACCTTGCTGCACGGGATCTCGCCGCGCAGGATCTTCGCGAACACGTTCTGGTCGTCGTAACGGCTTGCCATCAGCCCGTCCCCTTCGGATGCGTGTTTTCCTTGATGCCCGAGACGCCCCGGCGCTCCTCAAGCACCTTCCAGACGTCGCCCGGATCGATGCCGCGGTCGGCCCACAGCACCAAGAGGTGATACAGCAGGTCGGCGCTTTCGGTCGCCAGGTCCTCGTCAGAGCCGCCGACCGCCTCGATCACGGTCTCCACCGCCTCCTCGCCCAGCTTCTGGGCGATCTTGGCCGTGCCGCGTTCGAACAGCCGCGCGGTGTAGGACTCCGACGGCTCGCCGCCCCGCCGCGACTGGATGATGCGGAACAGCTCTTCCAGCGTGTGGTCGTCGCCGCGCGGTCGGTCGTTCATGCTCGTCCTCGTTTCCCTGCGCCGGTCAGTCGAGCCGCATCGGCAGCCCGGCCTCGGCCATGAAGCGCTTCGCTTCCATAATGGAATGTTCGCCGAAGTGGAAGATCGACGCGGCCAGCACGGCCGACGCATGGCCGTCGCGCACCCCGTCGACCAGGTGCTGCAGGGTGCCGACGCCGCCGCTGGCGATCACCGGCACGCGCACCGCATCGGCGACCGCGCGGGTCAGCTCGTTGTCGAAACCGGTCTTGGTGCCGTCCCGGTCCATCGAGGTCAGCAACAGCTCGCCGGCGCCGCGCGCGGTCATGTCCTTCGCCCAATCCACCGCGTCGATGCCGGTGGGGTTGCGCCCGCCGTGGGTGAAGACCTCCCAGGCGCCGGGCGCGGTGCGTTTGGCGTCGATCGCGACGACGATGCACTGGTTGCCGAACTTCTCCGCCGCCTCCGACACGAATGCCGGGCGGTTGACCGCCGCGGTGTTGATCGAGACCTTGTCGGCGCCGGCCAGCAGCAGCTTGCGGATATCATCGGCCGTGCGCACGCCGCCCCCCACGGTCAGCGGCATGAAGGCCACCTCGGCGGTCCGCGCGACCACGTCGAAGATGGTGTCGCGGTTCTCGTGGCTGGCGGTGATGTCGAGGAAGCAGAGCTCGTCGGCGCCCGCCGCGTCGTAGAGCGTCGCCTGTTCCACCGGGTCGCCGGCGTCGCGCAGCTCCACGAAGTTGACGCCCTTGACCACGCGCCCGTCCTTCACGTCCAGGCAGGGAATGACGCGCACCTTCAGCATGTGCCCGTCCCCAGCCTGGCCAGCGCGTCTTTCAGCGCGATGCGCCCGTCGTAGAGCGCGCGCCCGACGATGGCGCCGGCGATGCCGCGCTCGGCCGCCAGGCGTTCCAGGTCGTCCATCGAGCTCACGCCGCCGCTGGCGATCACCGGGATCTCGGTCTGGGCCGCCAGCGCCGCGGTCGCTTCCACGTTGGGCCCGGCCATCACGCCGTCGCGGTCGATATCGGTATAGACGATGGCCGCGACGCCGGCGTCGGCGAAACGCGCGGCAAGGTCGGACGCGCCGACCTCGGTCGCCTCGGCCCAGCCTTCGACCGCCACGAGCCCCGCGCGCGCGTCGATGCCGACGGCGATGCGGCCGGGATGCCTGGCCGCCGCCGCGGTCACCATGGCCGGGTCCTTGACCGCGGCGGTGCCCAGGACCACGCGGCTGACCCCGGCGTCGAGCCAGGCGTCGACCTGCCCCATGGACCGGATGCCGCCGCCGAGCTGCACCGGCATGTGCGCGGCCTCAAGGATCGCGCGCACCGCATCGCCGTTCTCCGACTGGCCGGCGAAGGCGCCGTCGAGATCGACCACATGCAGCCACGCCGCGCCCGCCTCGGCGAACCGGCGCGCCTGGTCGGCCGGGTCGTCGTTGAACACGGTGGCCGCGTCCATGTCGCCCTGGCGCAGCCGCACACAGCGCCCGTCCTTCAGATCGATCGCCGGATAGAGGATCATTTCGCGTCCTTCCCGCGCAGCACCTTGGCGTAATAGTGCCCGGAGACCCACTTGCCCCTGACCTTGGCGTAACGCGGCTGGGTGCCCCAGCGTTCGAACCCCATGGATTCGTAAAGCGCGAGCGCCGCCTCCTGGGACGCGCGCACGTCCAGGTTCAGGACCTCGAAGCCTTCCGCGCGCGCCGCGTCCTCCACCGCCTGGACCAGCGCGCGGGCAAGACCGTGACCGCGCCCCCAGGGCGCGACGAAGAAGGTGGTCAAGAGGGCCGAGGCCGCGCCCGCCTCGTTCTGGCGCGTGGGCCGCACGAGCTGGGCCGAGCCCGCGACCACGCCGTCCAACAGACCGAGATAAAGCGTGCGTTCCGGCACCAGCAACACGCCCCGCCAGTAGGTCTCCTGCACCTGGCGCGGCGGCGGCGTGAGCCAGCCGAACCCGCCGCCGTCGGCGATGGCGAGGTCGGTGGCGTCGGCCAGCTCCTCCATCAGCCGCCCGTTGAGCTCGGTGGGCGAGACGATCTGGAAGTCCGCCATGCGCGTCAGGGCCTCCATGCCACGAAGTTGCGGATCAGCCTCAGGCCCGCGGCCTGGCTTTTCTCCGGGTGAAACTGGGTGCCGATCAGGTTGTCGCGCCCGACGACCGCGGTGATGCGCCCGCCATAGCCGACCGTGGCCAGCACGTGCGCCGGGTCCTGCGGCACCAGGTGATAGCTGTGCACGAAATAGGCATGCTCGCCATGCGTGAGCCCGTCCAGCACCGGATGGTCCGCCACGTCCGCCAGCGCGTTCCAGCCCATGTGCGGCACCTTGAGCGCCGCATCGTCGGGTTCGACCGCGACCACGTCGCCGGGGATCCAGCCGAACCCTTCGTGCGTGCCGTGCTCCAGCCCGCGCGTCGCCATCAGCTGCATGCCGACGCAGATGCCCAGGAACGGCCGGCCGCCCTCGATGACGGTGCGCGTCAGCGTCTCCATCATGCCGGGCACGGCAAGCAGCCCGCTCAGGCAGTCGCCGAAAGCGCCGACGCCGGGCAACACGATGCGGTCGGCCGCGGCGACCACGGCGGTGTCCGCGGTGACGCGGACGGCCATGTCGGTCTGGCTCTCGAAGGCCTTCGCCGCCGAGCGCAGATTGCCCGATCCATAATCGATGATCGCGACGGCCATGGTCCCGTCTGCTCCCGTTACCCCGACTGTTTGGAAGGCTGGGCTAGAGCGAGCCGCCCAGAACGCCCTTGGTGGACGGCACCGCATGCTGGGCGCGGATGTCGACCGTGGTCGCCTGTCTCAGCGCCCGCGCGAGCCCCTTGAAACAGGACTCGATGCGGTGGTGGTTGTTCTCGCCGTAGATGTTTTCCACATGGAGCGTGATCCCGGCCGACTGGGCGAAGGCCTGGTACCACTCCTTGAACAGCTCGGTGTCCATCTCGCCCAGCTTGTCGCGGGTGAACGCGACCTTCCAGACCAGGTAGGGCCGGCCGGAGATGTCGAGCGCGACGCGCGTCAGCGTCTCGTCCATGGGGATCAGCGCATCGCCGTACCGCTGGATGCCGCGCCGGTCGCCCAGCGCCTTGGCAATCGCCTCGCCCACCACGTAGCCGGAATCCTCGGTGGTGTGGTGGAAATCGATGTGCAGGTCGCCCTGGGCCTTCAGCGACAGGTCGATCAGGCTGTGGCGCGAGAGCTGTTCCAGCATGTGGTCGAGGAACCCGATGCCGGTGGCGACGTCGTGCCGCCCTGACCCGTCCAGGTTCACGGTGGCCTGGATCTCGGTTTCCTTGGTTCTGCGCTCGACGGTAGCCGTCCGCCCTGCCGGTGCGTCGCCCATCTGCCCCTCCGATGTTGGATGGGCGGGGTTTTATCAGCCCCGCCGCCAAAGCGCCAGCGTGCGGGTTGCGGTAAGGTTGTGCCGCGTGCAGCCATATGGTTCGAGACGGCGCGCTGGCGCGCGCCTCCTCACCATGAGGGGAGGGGTGGCAACGCCTTTACACAAAATCGAATGCGCTCCCCACGGCACGGTTCGGCTCCCCATCGAAACACTGATCCATGCCTCGATGTGTCAACCATGTCTCCGAACACCTGTCAGCTATGTGTCCGGTCTGTACAGCCGGGGAGAGGGGGTAATGTGGCGACGCCATGACCTGAAGCCCCTCTCCCTGGAGGGAGAGGGTGGACGGCGCGACAGCGCCGGCCGGGTGAGGGTGTTCGGGTGCCGGCCAGGATCGGAACACCCTTGACCGCCCTGGGATTCGGCCCCACATCTGCCCCGACCCCATTGACGCACCCCGCACCCGGGCCCATAACCCGCCGATGAGCACAGAAAACGACGCGCCTTTTCACGGCACCACGATCCTCTCGGTCCGCAAGGACGGGAAGGTGGTGGTGGCCGGCGACGGCCAGGTCTCCATGGGCCAGACCGTGATCAAGGCGAACGCACGCAAGGTGCGCACGCTGGCGGACGGCAAGGTGGTGGTGGGTTTCGCCGGCGCCACGGCCGACGCCTTCACCCTGTTCGAGCGGCTGGAATCGAAACTGGAGCAGTATCCGACCCAGCTCACCCGCGCATGCGTGGAGCTGGCCAAGGACTGGCGCACCGACCGCTATCTCCGCCGGCTGGAGGCGATGATGGCGGTGGTGGACAAGGACGTCTCGCTGATCCTGACCGGCACCGGCGACGTGCTGGAGCCCGAGGACGGCCTGATCGCCATCGGCTCGGGCGGGTCGTTCGCGCTGGCCGCCGCGCGCGCGCTGATCGACCGCGACGACATGGACGCCGAGGCGATCGCCCGGCGCGCCATGGAGATCGCCGCCGGCATCTGCGTCTATACCAACGAAAACCTGATACTCGAGAGCCTATGACCGCGTTTTCCCCCCGCGAGATCGTTTCCGAACTGGACCGTTTCATCGTCGGCCAGGACGACGCCAAACGCGCGGTGGCGATCGCGCTCCGCAACCGCTGGCGCCGCCAGCAGCTCTCCGACGAGCTGCGCGAGGAGGTGCTGCCGAAGAACATCCTGATGATCGGGCCGACCGGCGTCGGCAAGACCGAGATCGCGCGGCGGCTGGCAAAGCTGGCCAGCGCGCCCTTCACCAAGGTGGAGGCGACCAAGTTCACCGAGGTGGGTTATGTGGGCCGCGACGTGGAGCAGATCGTGCGCGACCTGGTGGAGAGCGCGATCCACATGGTGCGCGACCGCCACCGCAAGGAGGTGCTGCCGCGCGCCGAGCTGGAGGCCGAGAACCGCGTGCTCGACGCGCTGGTGGGCGACAACGCCGGCGAATCGACGCGCCAGGCTTTCCGCACCAAGCTCCGCAACGGCGAGCTCGACGACAAGGAGATCGAGATCGCGGTCGCCGACACCGGCGGCTTCGGCCTGCCGACGGTGGACATCCCCGGCATGCCCGGCGCGCAGATGGGCATGCTCAACCTGAACGACATGTTCGGCAAGGCGTTCGGCGGCGGCCGGACCAAGCCCAAGCGCATGACCGTGTCGGAGAGCTACCAGGTCCTGGTGAACGAGGAGAGCGACAAGCTGGTGGACGAGGACCGGCTGACCTCGGAGGCGATCGACGCGGTGGAGCAGAACGGCATCGTGTTCCTGGACGAGATCGACAAGATCTGCGCGCGGACCGACCGGCACGGCGCGGACGTCAGCCGCGAGGGCGTGCAGCGCGATCTGCTTCCGCTGATCGAAGGCACGACGGTGGCGACCAAGCACGGGCCGGTGCGCACCGACCATATCCTGTTCATCGCCTCGGGCGCGTTCCACCTGGCGAAGCCGTCGGACCTGCTGCCGGAGCTGCAGGGCCGCCTGCCGATCCGCGTGGAGCTGGGTGCGCTCTCGGAAGAGGACTTCCGCCGCATCCTGCGCGAGCCGGAGAACAGCCTGATCCGCCAGTACACCGCGCTGATGGGAACCGAGGAGGTGACGCTCACCTTCACCGAAGACGCCATCGACGCGCTGGCACGCCTGGCCGCGGAGATAAACTCAAGCGTGGAGAACATCGGCGCGCGGCGCCTGCACACGGTGATCGAGCGGCTGTTGGAAGAGATCAGCTTCACCGCAAGCGACCGCGGCGGCGAGGAGATCGTGATCGACGCGGGCTATGTGGAAGAGCAGGTGGCCGCGCTGGCGAAGGATACCGATCTGTCTAAGTTTATTTTGTAGGAACATGATGGCCCCGAATTCTAGCTCGCGAGGGCGGCACAAAACCACACATTGAATGAGTGTTTGCGCCGCAGAGCAAAGTGCGCCACCTCCATTGGCACAATACTCCATCGTTGAAATTTTCTGCCTGTGGCCAACGCACAACTGAGGACACGACTCTAGCGGTGACGGAACGGAACGCGAGAAAACCCTCTTCTACATTAGCGTATGGACGAAGGCTTCTACATTCCAAGAACACTACTACACGAGGATAAGAAATTCTCGGAAGAGGCATTGCTGGGATCAGGGAGCGTAATTGTCATTCTCGCGGAGCCGGGGGCTGGAAAGACAGAACTACTGAGCAGTCTTGCGCGGCGCCTTCAGGTTAGACGTATTAAAGCAAGTATTTTCCACCACCAAAACAAAGTTCTGCAATCCGATAGTCTCGTTCTTGATGCCCTTGACGAGGTGGCAAAGCAGGATCCTTCCGGTATCGACTCAATATTCGTGAGAGCCCAAGAGACAGGCGCAGCGCGCGTAGTCTTTGCGAGTCGATCTAGCGAGTGGGAAGAAGCTCGAAACATCCAAATACGCGAATGCTTCGGAAGCGATCCGACCGTTGTACGCCTGCAATCATTCAATGTGACAGAGCAAGAGGAGCTTTTTTCACATCACTTCCCAGAAGGCACCTTCGCAGCCTTCAGGAGCGAAATTGAGAGGTTTGATTTGGAGCCTTTGTTGGGCAACCCGCAATTCCTCCTGCTCTTCGCTGAAGCATTTTTCGAAGGTGGCGAAGCCTTCACCAGCAAAAGGAAGATATTCGAAGACGCGGTTCGGCGGCTCGCTTACGTTGCGGTAAACGGCCTGCCTCAGAAAACCGGGCCAACCGCCGAAAGCATTGTTCTGTGGGCAAATGAAGTTTTTGCAAAGCTTCTGCTTTCTGGCGCGGTCGGTGTGTGCGTGTCGGATACGCTCAGTGACAGGCAGTTCCCACGCATCACTTCCTTGTTGAGCGGCGACCCTAATGTCGCGAGCATTCTCGACACACGGCTATTCAAGCCTTCGGACGATACGAACCTGCACGAACCCGTACATCGAATCGTCGCTGAGTACGGTGCAGCACAGCATCTGGCGAAGCGGATCGATGACAGCACAGACCCTCTCTCACTAAGGCAGCTTATGGCTGTCATTGCGCCCAATTTGGTTGTCCGTGAGGAATTGCGCGGGCTTCTAGGGTGGATGGCCGCAGTAGGCGGGCAGGCTTTGCAGGAATTTGCAATTGACCTTGACCCCTACGCTGTGCTGGCCAACGGCGACCCATCCCAGCTTTTTTCGTCCTCCAAGAGAAAGCTGTTGGTTGGGCTACAACGCGTGGAAGCGAACGATCCTTATTTCCGCCGCGGCGATTCCTGGCGGACTTTCAGTGCTTCGGGTTTCTTTACTGCAGAGGTGATAGATGACGTAAGGCCGCTACTGACGGACTCACAGAATGACGGACACTTGATTGGCTTGCTACTAGAACTGCTTGAAGGTTCAGTCGCGGTTGCGTCGCTCAGCGCCGAACTTCAAGCGCTCATGCTTGATCCACGCCGCAGTCCGAACACACGCAAACTGGCACACCGATGTCTGATAACCGCGTCGGGTTATGATCACGTAGCCGATTGCAAGAAACTTATCATTGAAGGAAGCCAAGATGCGCTGTCGATAGCAGCTGGCATGTTCCAGGAACTTGGCGCAAGCGTGATCGGCCGGCAAACCCTGCTTGATCTACTGAACAGATGTACAGAGCTCTACCCAGGCCGCGAAAAGCGAAGGGAAAGGGTTATTGGCGGCCGATACTTCGTGAAGCAGTTGGTTCGAACATTGGATCTGCCAGTAGTTGAGTGGCTACTAGATCAACTCACAAATGACCTTACTTGTACCTGTGGGGAGGAAAAAGCGTACAACTGTCATTGTCGTAACGGCATCAGCAAGGTTGTTGGCATACTACTTGATCGCTATTTCGACCAATGTGCTGGCCCATTCGACCCTGCAAGGATTTGGAAATGGGTTGGTAATCTGAACTATCACAATGACATCTCAGCCGACCAAAGCACAGCCGTCCATGTGCTGCAGACCAATGATAATCTGAGGCAAAGTATTCAGTCCCAAGTTCTAGAAGGCGTGACCGAGCCTGAAGTCGTGAACAATGCTCGGCTTTTTTCTTTTGGATTTCAGGCCCATGCTGGACTTCATTTTCAGCCGAACGATTCTTGGGCGATGGTTGATCTGGCGTTTCGGAAAGACAATCCCGGGCTTTGGTCCAGTTTTGTTGCCACTCACAATGTCACCAGGCAGAAGCCTGGGCCCGATCGCTTGCGAAGACATATGAGAGACCAAGCGCGCCAAAAACCTAGCTTCATGAAAGTGTGGGCAAAACGGAACCGAGATTGGGAGAGGATGTTAGAGGAGCACACTGTCCGGTCATTCCGCCACTCCCGAAAAGTGAAACGAAGAAAAAAGCGTCGGGCGGCAATCCATGAAGCAAACTTGCGCCATTTGAGAGAGAACAGAACGCTCATCAAAAGGGGCCAACATTGGGGCTGGATAAGCCGATTTGCGGAACTCTACCTAATGAAGCCAGAGAAGCTTTCAGATGAAGTCGATGACGCCGCTTTGCCCGAAACGGCGCTACGCAATTGCCTACCTTTCATAGAACCAGAGCTTCCTACTTTGCATCGTCTAGCCGAAATGCAATGCGGATCGCAATCTCATAGTACCGAGTTCGTACTCTACGCTGCCTGTCTGGCAATCTTCCGAGATGAAGGCAGTCTTGAGTCTGTAAACCGGGAGACGTTGGCCAAACTGAAGACAAACATTGATGTGGGATACAGTGGAATCGAGAGTGAAGAAAGGGAAGCATTTGAAAAGGAGGTTGACCGTCTTTTGTTCACATCCGCATCTGATGTAGAGGCGTTTGCGCGAACGTACATAGAGCCGCAACTTCGTATTGCAGAATGCCGCCACACAAATGTGGGTTGGTTGCGTTACAAAGACGTGTTTGAACCGCTTAGAGGGTTTCTGCCATTTGAATGGCTATCGAAGTACGAGATGGTCTCGTACGATACGTTGGATACCCTTTTCGAACTAAGCGTGCGGTACGCTGATCGCAAGGAACTACAGGAACTCATTAAACTCAGATGCTACAAGTTCCTACTCTTCTGGCCAGACAAGACTGAATCAGAGGATTTGGAGAACAGGCGTGAGTTCTGGTTCTTGCGCCACTTCTTTTTCGTTGATGATGGCCCAGTCGCAATCTGGCATTGGCTCAGTTCAGACGCAAATGCGATCTTCGCTTTAGAGAATCGTGCTGGCCGCATGAATTGGGGCGAAAGCGATGGCTGGCCAAATCTAGACGCAAGTAAAACCCTCAAAGTTCTGGACGCCTTCGTCGAGAAATGGCCCAAGGTCGATTTGCCGAATCATTGGGGAACGGGCAGCCCAAAAGAAGAAACAGCATACAGATTCTTGACTGATTCAATTTGGGCCATTGACAACGATGATCCCGAAAACTGTCTACCAGCGTTAGAACGCATTCTCAAAGATACTCGGTTTAAGGAGTTCCATAAGGCAGCGCAGAATCTCAGGGCAAGGTCATTGCGAAAGAAGGCCCTGCGAGACTTCGAAGCACCCTCACCCAATGAGATTGTTAGCCTTCTGGACCGAAATGTATTGGCAACGGTCGAGGGTATGAGGGCCCTCCTTCTCGAAGAGCTGGAAGATCTCCAACGTGGGATCAAGGGCAGCGAATTTGATCCAGTCGAGAAGTTCTATGACGGTGAAAAGCGGGTGGATGAGCCGACTGCGTCGAAGCGAATAGCGGAGCATCTTCAGCTGCGGCTGAACGCCCTAAACACGGCTGTGACTATCGAACACCATATGAAGAGTGAAAAGAGATGCGACATCACAGCTTCGAATATGTTTGATGGCAATAGGAGGTTGCTGGTCATCGAAGTAAAGGGTCAATGGCATGCGGAGCTCTTCACAGCAGCGTCTGAGCAACTGTATGAGCGGTATTCAATCCATCCAGATGCAGAGCAACAAGGAATCTACCTCGTCCTCTGGTTTGGTCGCGGCGAGACCATCGCCGGCAAGAAAGATGCCTCGGTTTCATCGCCTAGCCAGCTGCGGGACAAAGTGATCGATTCAATCCCCGAACAGTTGCGAGGCCTAATAGACGTTTTTGTGTTGGATTTGTCAGATGCTCAGAGCGGGTCATAGCGCGTCCCGTTCACTTCGGAACCACCTCTGAAAACCCATGAGCCAGGCACCCTCACACCCCGCGCCCCTGCCGCCGCTCGATTTTGACGATCTGCCCCGCTGGCTGGTGGAACGCGGCATGGCCGGTCTGCCGCTGGGCGAGCAGATCGAGGGGTTCTGCCGCAGGGTCTTCGACGCCGGCTTTCCCATGAAGCGGGTGCAGATGGGCATGTACACGCTGCACCCCCGGTACGGGTCGCACACCTTCGTCTGGCGGCCCGGGCTTGAGGCGATCGAACACATCCCGCGCGAACGCACCGTGCTTTCCCACGAGATGTACCTGAAAAGCCCGGTCCACCACATGCGCAGCCGGGGCCTGACGGCGCTGCGCCGGCGGCTGGACGCGGACGATGCGGACGATTTTCTCCTGTTTCCCGAACTGCGCTCGCAAGGGCTGGTCGAATACGCGGCCTTCATCGTGCCTTACTACGCCGAGCAGGCCGAGGCCATCGCCCGGGACGCGGCCGCGGGCGTGGACACCGGCCAGTTCATGGACGGGATCTTCTTTTCCTGCGCCACCGACCGGGCGGAAGGCTTCGACGACGCCGCGCTCGACCAGGTCGCGGCTGCGCTCCCCACCCTGGCGCTCGCCGTCAAATCGCGCCTCACCTACGACGTCGCCAGCACCGTCCTTGAAACCTATCTGGGCGGCGATGCCGGCCAGCGGGTGCTGACCGGCGCGATCGAGCGCGGCTCGGCCGAGGCGATCCGCGCCGTCATCTGGTTTTCCGACCTGCGCGGCTTCACCCGCCTGACCGACACCCTGCCGCGCGACGCCCTGGTCGCGACGCTGGACGACTATCTGGAGGCCATGGCCGCCCCGGTGCAGGCCCATGGCGGCCAGGTCCTGAAATTCATGGGCGACGGCCTCTTGGCCACCTTCGACCTGACGGGCCGCGACGAGGCGGACGTCTGCCACGAGGCCCTGGCGGCCGCGGCGGCGCTGAGCGCCGATTTCCCCGCCTTCAACGCGGCGCGCGAAGCCGCCGGCAAGCCGGTCATGGGGTTCGGCCTGGCGCTGCACCTGGGAGAGGTGTTCTACGGCAACATCGGCGCCAGCGACCGGCTGGACTTCACCGTGATCGGGCCCGCGGTCAACGAGGCGAGCCGCATCCAGGCGCTGTGCAAAACGCTCGACCGCAGCGTGCTCATCTCCAGCACCTTCCAGGCGGCCGCCGGCGGCGCGGCCGGGCTGCAGGCGATGGGCGCGCATGCACTGCGCGGGGTCAGGGAAAAACAGGACCTGTTCGGGCTGTCAGGCTGACGCGGGGGCCGCCGGTCAGGGCGCGGCCATGCACGCCGCCAGCCGCCGCTTCTGCCGGCCGGCCGCGTCGAAATTGTCCGGCGCCAGCCACGCCGCGAACGCGAGCCTCAAGGCGGGCCAGTCCTGATCCACGATCGAATACCACGCGGTGTCGCGGTTGCGGCCGCGATAGACCACGGCCTGGCGGAACAGGCCGTCGTACGTAAAGCCCAGGCGTTCGGCCGCGCGGCGCGACGCGGCGTTCAAGGCGTCGCACTTCCACTCGTAGCGGCGGTATCCGCAGTCCTCGAAGGCGAACGTCATCATTAGAACCATCGCCTCGGTCGCCGCGGGCGTCCGCTGCAGGCACGGCGCATAGGCGATGCTGCCGACTTCGACGACGCCGTGGTCGGGCTGGATGCGGAGATAGCTGGCAAACCCTTGGGCCCGGCCGGTGCCCCGGTCGCGCACCGCATAGAAGATCTGGTCGGTGCGCCCGGCCGCGGCGGCGAGCCACGCCTCCAGTTCCGCACGCGTGCCGAACGGCCCGTCGGAGAGATAGGTCCACATCCCCCCGGTCTCATCCTCGGCGAACGCATCGAACAGATCGGCCGCGTGGCGCCCTGCGTCCAGGCGCTCGACCGTGCAATAGGCCCCCTGCAGCGTGTCCGTGACCGGACGTTTCGCGCCGGCCCAGTCGGGCAGGGCCGCGCCGATGGGCTGTCCAAGCTCGTTCGTGCGTTGCGCCATCTCCCGTTCTCCCATGCGGTGTCGCCGACATCATGCGCCGACGGATGTCCGCGCCATTCTACTGCGTCTCGCCACGCGGTGGTGCAAACCCGCCCTGGCCCAAGCGTGCGGTCGAACGGGTCCACCGTCCTGTTCGCCAAGGCCTGAACCGGGCCCCGGCCGGCCTGGGTATTTGCCGACCTGACCCATCGCTTCTAATATGAGCCGTTGCTGTGCATGCCCCGCCCCGGCGTTGTTCCGGATGTCACCGATCGGGGTCGGCGACCGTGCGGCGGTCGACGGCAGCGCGCGAACGAGAAGGAATTCTTCAGACGGAAACCTGAACGGCGAAAAGGGGGCTGATCATGACGCACGCGGAGAGAATCTTCGAGGAGGCGAACGCCTATGCGGCATCCAAAGGTTACCATTTCGGCCTGGGCGCCAAAGGTTTCATGCAGGGCCGCGCGGACACTGCGGGAGCCGAGATCGATCAGCTGCCCGTGTCCGAGCAGGCCGCCAAGCTGGACGAAGCCAACGGCAATTTCAGGAAACTGATCGACGGGATGATCGACGCGGCGGGAAGGATCCCCGGCTACCAGCAGTCCCACCCCGGTACGATCGGCGAAGACACCCTGGCGGACGCAATGTCCTGGATCTGCCCGCTGTGGCCGTTCTGCGACTGAAACGGGCAAGGAGGTTCACGTGACCACCAAGGGTCTGGACAAGGCCTTCGAGACGACGAAACAGATCATCACGCTTTCCACCGGGATCGTCGCGTTCACCGTGACTTTTGCAGAGAAGTTCAACGTCGGGACCGAGGGATTGCAGGTGCCGCTGTCGCTGAAGATCTCTTGGATTCTCTACTGCGCATCGGTGTTTTGTGCGGTCTGGACCCTGATGGCGATCACCGGAACGCTGAACAAGCTCGATCGCGAGGACAGTCAACCGGAAACCAGCGCGTCCAACATCACGCGTCCCGCCGGGTTGATGATCTTCGCCTTCGTCGGCGGTCTGGTCACTACCATCTGGGCGGGGTTTCAGATCGCGGGCTAGGCGCAGCCCGACGCGGAAGACACACGGTCGAAGCGTGCGATCGGCACGTGCGAGACGCCTTTCTGCGCAACCGCCCCCTCAGCATTCCAGGAACCGACGGTCGCCCGGCACCCACAGGGCGAACAGCGGCACCGCCGACGCGCCGCCCAGCCGCTGCACAGTGCCGAGTTCCGCCTCGGCCCCGAACAGGCGCAGGAACGCGGCATAGTCCGCCCAGCCGGACCGCCTTTCACTGAACGAATGCACCAGCAACAGCGCCGCGGCGGCACGGAACCGCTCCGCCTCGACAAGGGCCGAGGCCGCGCGGTGGAAGAGCTGATAACGCAAATCGTCGGCCGGAGGCGCCGCAAGGCCCAGCGTGCGCAACAGGAACGCCAGGCGCGCCTCCTTTCCGGCAGACGCATCGCGGCGCCAGTCGCCCAAAAGCGGGCCGAAGCTTTCGTCCACCTTGCCTTCGACCACGACGGTGACCGGCCCGGCCCGCGACCGGGCCAGGACGAAGATGTCGTTCTGCGACGCCCGGTCCCCGCCCGGCAGCGCCACCTTGTATTCGGGGATGGCGAGCACGGGCGCGAGACCGGCAAGCAGCGGGTCCGCCGCGGCGGCGAGCGCGGCCGCGATTTCGGGCGGGAAGCCGTCGGCGGCTTCCCAGCAAAAAGCCAGCGTGCGCGCCGAATAGCCGGTGCGCCAGTGCTTGTCCGGATCGGCGAGCAGGGCCCGCCAGTCGTCCGGCCCGGACGTGAAGGCCAAGATCCGGCCCACCGCCGCGCCCCTATTCCTTGCCCCGCACCACCGCGTGGTTCACCACCTTGCGCACGTCGGCGGTGTCCCTGGCGATGCCCAGCACCTTGCGCGTCTCGCCCTGGCTGAGCGACCGGCCGAACAAATAGACCGTTCCGTTCACCGAGCGGATGCGCCAGTTGGTGTGGCTGACGCCTTGCGTGCTGGCGAGCTTGACCGTGAGCTTTTCCACGATGACCAGGTCGTCGACCGCGCTGCCCTCGGCCTCGCTGTCCGGCGGCACCACCTGGATCTCGTTGATGACGTAGTCGACGTCCGGCACCTCGCGCGCCAGGCTGCCGGCCTTGACGCGGTCGCCGGCGGTGTCCACCGCGCCGGTCAGGAGCACCCGCTGTTCGTAGACGTCCACATTCAACAGCGCCGCGTAGGTGGTGCCCATGCGGTTGTTGATGTCGGTGAGGATGCCGGCCTTGATCTTGGTGTCGGTCTTCTGGTCCTCGAACGCGCGGTCCTCGGCGACCATCTCGATCGCCGAGATCTGCGGCGCGGACGCACAGGCGGCAAGGCCCAGCGCGGCGGCAAGCGCGAGGACGACGGCGGCGGGGCGGCGCATGATGTCTCTCCCGGTCGGGTGGGGCGGGGGCACGGAAGTCTACCACAAACCGGCACCGGAGCCCCCTCATCCGGCCCTTCGGGCCACCTTCTCCCCCCTGGGGAGAAGGCAAGAAAGCGCCCCTCGCCCCGGCGGGGAGAGGGTGGACCGCGGCCTGAGCGGCGGGCCGGGTGAGGGGGTTCCGGTGTCGCGCCGCTTGCAGCCACGCCTCCTTCGACAGGCTCAGGACAGGCTTTCGAGACGCCCCGTCGCCAACGCCGTTGGCGGCAGGGCTCCTCAGCATGAGGTGAATTGATGATCGCCGCCGCGGTTTTCCCTCAGCCTGGGGACTGTTTCAGCGTTGAGGTCGCCATTCTCCTCATGGTGAGGAGGCGTGCGTCAGCACGCCGTCTCGAACCATATGGCTGCCATCTTCACCAGGCCATTCCCGATCACACCCGCGCCGCCACCAGCCCTGGCGCCGGGAGCGACGGCGGAGGGATGTCGAACTTGGATTCCATCGGCCTTTCCGCCAGCATGGCCGGTACCGCGACGCGGCGCAGGGGACCGCGGCGCAGAATCGAGGAGAGCACAGATGAGTTTTGTCGACGGATATGTCGCACCGGTGCCGACGGCGAACAAGGAGACGTTCAAGGCGCACAGCACCGAGATGGCGGGGGTCTTCAAGGAACACGGCGCCATGGTCGTGGTCGACAATTGGGCGGCCGACGTGCCCGAGGGCGAGGTCACCTCGTTTCCCAAGGCGGTGAAGCTGGAGGCCGACGAGACGGTAGTGTTCGGCTGGATCGTCTGGCCGTCCAAGGAGGTGCGCGACGCGGCCTGGGCGAAACTGCAGGAGGACGAGCGCATGGCCGGCGGCACCATGCCGTTCGACGGCAAGCGCCTGATCTATGGCGGGTTCGAGACCATCGTAGCGATGTGAACCGCGCCGGGGAGGCGATCATGGCGACGCTGGCAACCTGTTTGTGGTTCGACGGCGAGGCCGAGGAGGCGGCCGGGTTCTACGTCTCGCTGTTGCCGGACTCGCGCATCGACCTGGTCCGCCGCATGGACTTCGAAACGCCGGGCCGGACCGCCGGCGACGTGATTTCGGTGGAGTTCACGCTGGCGGGCGCGGCGATGACGGCGCTCAACGGCGGCCGGCCGGCCGGTTTCACGCCGGCGATCTCGCTTGCCGCGACCTGCGCCGACCAGGCCGAGCTCGACCGGCTGTGGGCGGCGCTGGCCGACGGCGGCGAGACGCTGCGCTGCGGCTGGCTGACCGACCGGTTCGGCGTTTCCTGGCAGATCGTGCCCGCCGAACTGGGCGAGATGCTGGCGGACGCCGACGCCGCTCAGACCGACCGCCTGATGCAGGCGATGCTGGGCATGGCGAAGCTGGAGATCGACGGCCTCAGGCGCGCCTTCGAGGGCTGAGCCCGGCCTCGCCGCGCGGGCGGCGCCGAACGCCCGTCTGATTGGAGGGAGGCGGGCCGGGGTGAGGGTGGTGCCGGTCCTGCAAATCCTGTACCCCCCTCATCCGGCCCCACGGGCCACCTTCTCCCCTCGGGGAGAAGGAACCAAGAGCCTCTCCTGCGTGGAGAGGGGGCGAACCGGGAGCGCGCGCATGACAGACGATCCGTTCGATGAACCGGCGGTCGCCGCCGCCTGGGACGGCAATGCCGAACTGTGGGCCGACGGCGTGCGGGCAGGCTACGACATCTACCGCACGCTCTACACGTTGCCTGCTTTCCTGGATTTCATACCGCCCGTCGAGAATCTCAAGGTGATCGATCTTGGCTGCGGCGAGGGCACCAACACCCGGCGGTTCGCCGAACGGGGCGCGGCGGTAACCGGGGTCGACCTTTCCACCGCGATGATTGCGCGGGCCCGGGCCGACGAAGACCGCGCACCGCTGGGCATCCGTTACAAGGTTTCTTCGTTCGCGCGGCTGGAATTCGCCGCCGACAGCAGTTTCTGCGCGGCGGTTTCGACCATGGCGATGATGGACGGGCCGGATTTCGCGGGTGCCATGCGCGAGACCCATCGGGTGCTGGCCCCGGGCGGGTGGCTGTGCTTTTCCATTCTGCATCCCTGCTTTATGACGCCCGCCCACGCGTGGCTGAAGGACGCCACTGGCGCGCCCGACGGGATTCGGGCGGGGCGCTATTTCGACCGCACGCCATACCTGGAACACTGGACGTTCAGCCAGAACCCCGACCGCGAGACCACGACGCCCTTTGCCGTGCCGCGCTTCCCGCGCACGCTGTCGGATTATGTTAATGCGGTCTGCGAGGCGGGCTTTCGGGTTACGGCGCTGGAGGAGCCGCGGCCCAGTGAAGAGGCGGTTAAGGCCCTGGAATCCTTCGCGAAATGGCGCCAGCACGCACCGATGGTGCTGTTCCTGGCTGCCCGGAAGGCGTGAGCGACCGCCCCGAATAAGGGGTTGAGGCCGCCTCGGCCCACGCGGGCCTCGACGCCGGTCTTGACGGCGGTCTGCGGGCGATCCTGCCCGCGCACGGCCAAATCGGCCCGAAACGGCGCGTTTTCGATGCGTGAGGTGCGTCACACATGGCGCCGCCCCCCTCCTGCATACTTCCGTATATCCCTAGGTTGCACGCGGGTATCGGTGCATCATGGGAGGCGGCCTGCGGAAAAGGGCCGAAGCATTGAACCTAAGGGGGAGGGTATCGATGAGTACGCATTTCAAGAAAATGGCCTGCGCAATCGCCGGCGTGCTTGCGCTTGGCGCCTGCGGAACAGCGGACATGGGCGGAAGTTCCAATATCCAGGCGAAATACGGCGACAGATGCAACTACCCCGTGGGCAGCAAGCCCGGCGCCGATGAGGCCATGAACCAGTATGTTGCCGTCCAACCCGGGACCGGCAAGACCACGAAGCAGATCCTGGAGACACCCAACAACGATGCGGCGCCTCTGGACGAGGTGCTTGCCAAGCTTGGCGCCGAGGGGAAAACCCGGAAGGACAAGCTCCGGAACCTTCGCGACGGCAGGTACACGGACGGCCTGGCCGGCATTCCCGCCCGCTCGTTCTTTAATGCCGTCAGGCAGACGCTGAACGAGAACAGCGAATTCAGAACCGCGCTCAACGTTGTCACGACCGGAAAACTCGAGGCCTATCACTATGTGGAGATCGGCGAGAGCTGTCTCAGGGTCCTGATGACCAAGACAGTCACAACGGCCGGCGGCCAGTCGTTCACGTTCCGCTACAGATGGACGATATTCGGCGAGTTCAGGGTCGAGCCACGGAACGACAACGACCCGACCGACGTGTTTCCTGGCGCCGACACCGTCAAGGTCACCAAGGCGATGGCGGACGCCAACAACTTCCAGCACAAGATGTGGTCCAGGGGCAACATGTTGAAGGTCACGCGCGTGGAGCGGTCCTTCGGCAATATCTCGTTCTTCCTGTTGCCGGCGTCGAACCGTTTCTACAAGATCACGCCGGACAGCTGCATCGACATCATGTTTCAGGATCCGCCCGACGAAACGATGCCGTCGGACGCGGAACCGCCGTTCTACTGCCTCGGCCGGTGCGAAGACCCGCCGATCGTGAACACGAAGTAAGGCGCGTTTCGGGAAAGGGGCCGCCGCCTAGCGTGCGGTCCCTTTTTCCTGGTCCTGCGATGCGTCTTTCAGCGCCTGCGCGACCCGCGCGGCGATCGGGCGCTGGAACCTGACGCCGCTTGCCTCCTCTTCGGCTTCGATCTCCTCGACCAGCGCCAGGCCGGCACGGATCCGGTCCGTCCGCAGGTAAAGGTCCGCCTGCAGGGTCTTGGCGTAGGGGACGATCTGGCGCGAGCCCGTCTTGATGTAGCTTTCCAGTCCCGCCGTCAGCTCTTCCAGCCCCTGCTCGGGGTCGCCGGTCGCCGCGGTCGCCCAGCCGTGCATGATGTGGGCCCAGGCCTCCCAGTACTTGAAGCTGAGACGCCGGCTGAGTTCCAGCGCGCGCGACGCATAGTCCCGGCACGCCGCCGGGTCGTCCAGGGCATGGTGCACCGACGCCAGGATGCTGAACCCGTAGGCGCCGCTGAATTCGTGCGCGGTGGTCTCGGTGATCTCCTTCGCCCGCCGGATCGCATCGGGCGCGCGATCGTCCCTGCCGCTCAGCACGTAGGCCCAGGCCTGCATGCCCTGGTCGATGATCTCCACCTCGGCGAGGTAGAGCTGTTGCATCACGGCGTCGGACGCACCCGGGCGCAGGCGGATCGCGGTGGCGAAGTGTTCGGCGGCGGCGGCGAACTCCGCGACGTTGAGCTTGCACATGCCCAGCGCGTGCTGGCTCATCACCGCATAGGCGACCTCGTCCAGGGTCTCGGCGGTTTCGCCCATCTTCGTGGCGTATTCCAGGGCAAGCAGCGGCCTGCCGCCGATGATGTGGGTGCCGTAAAGACCGTCCAGAACCGTGAACAGATGCGTGTTGTCGCCGTGTTCGAGCTGCAGCTCGTGCAGGCGGTCGAAGTTCCGGGCGATGTCTTCAGAGCCCCAGAACCGCGCCTCCAGCGGGGTGACCAGACGCTCGCGCAGCGCGATTTCCGACGCGACCCGGTTGGCGTCGTCCTTGACTAGGTCGTTCTCTTCCAGCGCCGCGTTCAGATGGGCGATCGCCTCCAGGAAGGCGGACCGCCTGATCGCGACCGTGCTGGCGGTTTCCCAATAGGTGCGGGCCTGTTTCGGCTTGGCCGCCCTGCTGTAGTGATGGGCGACCACCTCGGGGCTCTGCTCCGCATAGTCGGGCATCTTGGAAACCAGCGCTTCGGCGATGTCCGCATGCAGCGAACGGGCCCGGCTTTTCAGCATGGTCGAATAGGCCGCCTCTTGAACCAGGGCGTGGCGAAACGAATAGGTGATGTCCGGCCACTGTCCGCGCTGGCGCAGGATCTGGGCACGCGTCAGCTTCTCCATGACGCCGCGCAACACCTCGTCGGGCAGGCCGGAAACCATCGAAACCAACCCGTAGCTGAAGGTCCTGCCGATCGCCGCGCAAATCGAAACGACGTCGTTGGTCCCGGAGAGGCTGTCGAGTTTCGCCATCAGCAACTCGTTTAGTGTGGACGGCAGGGCCAGCGCGGCTGTGCGCTGGCTCACACTGTCGGCCGCTTCTTCCGGCTTATCCTTCTCCGCCTCCAGGACGGTTCCCGTCAGCTCCTCGATAAACAGGGGCACGCCTTCGGTTTTGTGCGCGATCTCGTCGGTGGTTTCGGCCGAAAGGCCGTACCTGCCGCACAGCCGCCTGACCATCTCGACCGACTGCCGGTGGTCCAGACGGCCAAGCTGGATCGAGGACACCCCGGCCTGGCCCGCCCACAAGGCCTCGTATTCAGGCCGGGAGGTGCACAGGATCAGGACGCGTTTCGATTCGATCAGGTCGATCAGGGCGCCCAGCAGCTCCTCCGTCGAGGGGTCGATCCAGTGGATGTCCTCGAACACCAGCAACAGCGGCTTGATCTTCGCCAGCCCGAAGCATTGCTGGATCAGCGCGGCCTTGGTGGCCTCGCGGATGGCGTGAGGCTCGGCATCCGACGGGCGATAGCGCCCGTCCGACGGGATCGACAAAAGCCGCGCGAACAGGGGCGCGACCGCCTGAACGTTCCCGACCGCCTGGTGCAAAAGCGCCTCAAGCTTGTCGAGTTTTTCGGGGATCTCGTCCCGTTCGCCGATGCCCGCCGCCTGTCGCAACTGGACGATGACGGGATGCAGCGCGCTTTGGCTGTGAAACGGCGAGCACTGATAGCGCACCCGGAAGTGCGGCTCGTCGTTGATGGTGTCGTGAAGCGACTCGACCAGCCGGGACTTGCCGATGCCCGCCTCGCCGGAGATCAGGGCGACGCGGCCCGCACCGTCGCACGCAGAACGCCACCGCTGCATCAGCAGGGCCATCTCTTCGTCGCGTCCGGTCAGGGGCGTCATCGGGCCCTTCTGGCGCGCTTCGAAACGTGACGCCGTGAGGTCGACCTTGCGGGCGTGCCAGACCGCGACCGGCCGGGAGAACCCTTTCAGCGCCATGTCGCCGACCTTGACGCAGTCGAAGTGCCTGCCAAGCAGGTTGCGCGTCGCCTCGCTGATCACGACCGTGCCCGGCTGAGCCACCGACTGCAGGCGCGCGGCGAGGTTGGGCGTGTCGCCCAGTGCGGTGTCCTCGAACTCCTGCCGTCCGCGCGCAAGGTCGCTGATCAAGACCTTGCCCGAGGCGATGCCGATCCGCGCCTGCAGCGCGATGCCTATTTCGTTCTCGATGCGGGCGACCGCGCTCGCGATCTCCAGGCCGGCCGCCACCGCCCGCTCGGCGTCGTCTTCCGCCGCGCGCGGATAGCCGAAATAGGCCAGCACGCCGTCGCCCAGGTAGCGGGCCACGAAGCCGTGGTACTCCTGAAGGATATCGGTGCAGCAGACCTGGTAGCTTGTGATGGTCTCCCAGTAGTCCTCGATGTCGAGCCGCTCGGACAGCGCGGTGGACCCGACCAGATCGACGAACATCATCGTCAGGTACCGGAGCTGTTCGCCGTGGCCGCGGAACGTCACGCTGGTGTCGCCTGGGTCCGCGGCGCCGGGCTCCGGCGCGGCGACCGGCGTCTCGCCCGGACGGGTCTCGCCGCCAAGGGCGCGGATCGCTTTCAAAAAGCGCTTGCGGTCGCCCAGCGGAAGCCCGAGCTTTTCGAGATCCGTCTCGGTCAGTTCGGGCAGGATGTCGGCATCGATCTCGTTCTCGACGAAGGTCTTGTAGTGCCTTCCGAGACTGACGCTTTCCAACCAGTTCCGCAGATCCGGCATTGCAGTTGACCGCCGAAATGTGGCTCCGTTTCAGGTCATATTAGGGAAAACGGCGAGGCAAACCGAGCGGCAAATCGGCCCCCGACCTGCCGTTCTCGGGCGCCGGCCGCCCGGCCGTCGTCCGGTCACTCCACCCGGACCTTGAAATCCGTCTTCGTATTGGTCGCAAGGTCGTACTGCGAACGCACGGTCGTGTTCACGTGCTTGCCGTAGGTGTGGAACGAAACCGTTACCGCGTCGGTCTCGTTCACCACGGCGTGGATGCCGCCGGTCTTCATGCAGACGAGATCGACGGCATCGGCCGGGAAGTCGTGCTTGACCTCCAGTTCGGCATGGTCCGGCCGGCTGCGGTCGTCGATCCGACGGTAGCGGATGTTGCGTTCGACGCCGTCCACGCCCGCCACCACGGCCCAGGTGCCGTGGTCGTGCGGCGGCGCGCCGCGGCCCGGCAGCCAGGAGACCGCGAAAACCGCGAGCGTATGGTCGGGTTCTTCGTGCAACAGGTGGACGCCGAAACCCTGGTCCGGGTCGGCCTTGTAATGCCGGGGTTTCAGCCAGTTCTTCTCCAACGCCATGCGGCGCGCCAGCGGCGCCACTTGGCGCAGGATCTCGTCCTCGTCGTCGGTCGTGGCCGTGATGCGTCGCAGGTCCTGGACGTACAGGTTCACCGTGTAAGGCACAGGGTCCATGTGTCCCGCCCTCCCATGTCGGTGGAGCGAGGAGTGTACCGCATCCCCGCCCGCAAGACACGCACGCGCGGAAAAGGCGGCCGGTTAGGGCAGTTTAAGGCGGGTTTCCGGGTTTTCCGCTATCACACCCGGGTATGGACCGGCGCGGCCAGGCCGCGTCCGGCGGCTTCGCGTTCGGTCCCAGGGAGTTTTGACCGATGGCCGCCATACCGTTCTGGAAACGGCAGATCATCTTCGGCACCCGCGGCGACGACACGCTGACCGGCGGCGACGGCGTCGACGTCATTTTCGGCCGCGCCGGCGACGACGTGATCTTCGGCGCCGGCGGGAACGATCTCCTGTTCGGCGGTCGCGGCAGCGACACGCTGGACGGCGGCCTGGGTCACGACCTGCTGGTCGGTGGGCACGGCGCCGACACGCTTAAGGGCGGCGACGGCAACGACATTCTGCTGGCTGACGGCGGCAGCGACGGCGACAGCGATGGCGGCAGCGACGGCGGCAGCGACGACGACGAGGACGGCGTCCGCCATGTCATGCCCGACGATCTGCTTGACGGCGGCGCCGGCGACGACCTGATCCGGGCCGGCGCCGGCATGGACACCGTCATCGGCGGCGCCGGCAACGACCGCGTCTATGCCGGCAGCGGCGACGACCGCGCTGTCTACCGGCTGTCCGACAATCTGGGCGCGACCGACCTCTATCACGGCGGCAGCGGCACCGACACCTTGCACCTGGTGCTCAGCCTCGACCAGGCGCTGGATCCCGCGGTCCAGGCCGATCTTGCCGCCTACGCCAGCTTTCTCGGCAGCCAGCCCGCGGGCGGCAGCGACGATGACGATGACGAAGACAGCGCGACCTTCAAGTTCACCGCCTTCGGGCTGGAGGCGCGGTCCTTCGAGGCGCTGAACGTTTCGGTCGAAGGCGTCGTGCCCGGCAACGCGGTCGTGCAGGCCGGCACGCCCGGCAACGACACCCTGATCGGCACCGACGGCAGCGACATGCTGATGGGCGGCGAAGGCGACGACACTCTCGAAGGCGGTCTCGACAACGACGCCCTCATCGGCGGCGATGGAGACGACCATCTCGAAGGCGGGCCCGGCGACGACCTGCTCTACCCGGGCGACGGCGAAGACCTCGCCGACGGCGGTGACGGCAACGATCTCATTGTCGGCGGCAAGGGCGGCGGGGACGACACATACAAGGGCGGCCGGGGCATCGACACGGCCGACTACAAGAGCACCACTCAAGGTGTCGACGTTGATCTGAAGAAGGGCACGGCGAAGGGCCCCGAGATCGGGTACGACAGGCTGTATTCGATCGAGAACGTGATCGGCGGCGCCGGCAGGGACCGCCTCATCGGTAGCGCGGACGCGAACGTGCTGATGGGTCGCGAGGGCAACGACCAGCTGTTCGGCGCAGGGGGCGACGATGTCCTCGACGGCGGCGCCGGGTTGGATGTCGTGGGGTTCGACGGGTCGTTGTTCGACTACGGGTTCAGCCAATCGGGTCCGAACTGGATCGTCACCGACAACGCGCCAGGAACCGACGGCAACGAAGCGACCGACACGCTTTCCAACGTCGAGGCAATGAAATTCAGGGACGGTGCGATCTACCTGGATGGCAGGAACAACGCGCCGTTCACCCGCCCCGACGGGCTCGCGACCGACGAGGATACTGCGCTTGCCTTCACGGCGGCGGATCTTGTGGGTAACGATTTCGATTTCGAGAACTCGCTTACGGGCGCGCCTCTTGCGGTGACCGCCTTCGATACCGGAGCAACGCTCGGGACCGTCACCGATCACGGCGGCGGGACCTATCGTTACGACGCCGGACCCGCCCTTCAATATCTGGCGGTGGGAGAGACGGCGACCGATACGTTCACCTACACGGTTTCGGACGGCCACGGCGGGACCGACACGGCGACCGTCAGCGTGACGGTCGATGGCCGCAACGATGCGCCTTCTGCGGTGGACGATTATCTTTTTGGAGGCGCCCAGGACCTGGACGTCTTCGTGGCGAACTATGGCGGCCAAGACCAATCCAACCGGGTCTGGCTGAATGACGGCACGGGCGGTTTTTCGGACAGCGGCCAGGCTCTGGGCTCGTCCAGCAGTTTCGACGTGAAGCTGGGCGATGTGGACGGCGACGGCGATCTCGATGCCTTGGTGATGAACGACCATGCGGGCCACCGGTTCTGGCTGAACGACGGCGCGGGCGTCTTCACCGACAGCGGTAAGTGGCTGGGCAGTTTGAACAGCCAAGACGTTGAGCTGGGCGATTTCGACGGCGACGGCGATCTCGACGCCTTCGAGGCGACCGTCGGGGCCAATCGTGTCTGGCTGAACCACGGCGCGGCCCATTTCGCGGTGAGTGACTGGATGGGTTCATTTAGCAGCCGCGACGTGGAGCTGGGAGACATAGATGGCGACGGCGATCTCGACGCCGTCGTGGCGAACGGCATTGATGAGAATGATGCTTTTGGGACCAACCGCATCTGGCTGAACGACGGCACGGGCTATTACTTCACCCAAAGCCCGCACACGTTGGGCTCGTCCGATAGCTATGACGTCGAGCTGGGCGATCTCGACGGCGACGGCGATCTCGACGCCTTGGTCGCGGATTGGCATGTGAACCGCATCTGGCTGAACGACGGCACGGGCAACTTTTCCGACAGCGGCCAGTTTCAGGGCTCGTCTTATCATCCTGACGTTGAGCTGGGCGATTTGGACGGCGACGGCGACCTCGACGCCTGGGTGGCGAGCGACGGATCCGACCGGATCTGGCTGAACGACGGCGCGGGCACCTTTACAGAGGGCAGCCAGGTGCCGGACTCGTCTCCCGGCCACGACATTGAGCTGGGCGATCTCGACGGCGACGGCGATCTCGACGCCGTTTTGGCGAACGGCAGTGTCTGGCTGAACGACGGCGCGGGCACCTTCACCGACGGCGGCCAATCGCTCGGCTCCGTTTGGAGCCTTGGCGTCGCCCTGGGCGATCTCGACGGCGATGGCGGGGCGGACGAGGATACGCCTTTCACCATTGCAGCCGCCGACGTGCTGGCGAACGACACGGACATCGATACAAGCGACATTCTGTCGATTTCGGCCGTCGCCGCGACGAGTTCACGGGGCGCCTCGGTGCGGCTCCATGCGAACGGCAACGTGGTCTACGACGCGACGGGCGCGACGACGCTGCAGACCCTGGCGGTGGGCGAGACGGCGACCGATACCTTCACCTACACGGTGACGGACGGCCATGGCGGCACCGACACCGCCCAAGTCACCCTGACGGTCGCCGGCCGCAACGACAAGCCGGTGGCGCATGCCGACGCAGTGGTGGCGGACGAGGACACGTCGACCACCTTCACGGCAGCCAGCCTGTTGGCCAACGACACGGATGTGGATGGTGATGCGCTCACCATCGCCTGGGCGGGCAGCGCCGAAAACGGCAACGTGGCGCTCGACGGCAACGGCAATGTCGTGTTCGTGCCAGCCACGAACTACAGCGGTCCTGCCACATTCGCATACACGGTTTCCGACGGTCTGCTTAGCAGCGAAACGGCGACAGTGACGGTCGCCGTCAACCCGGTCGCCGATGCGCCGACGCTGAGCTTGCCCGCGGTCACGGTCGATCAGAACCGGACGGACCCCGTCAACGGACCGGAGTTTCAGGTCAACACGACGACGGCGCATCAACAAATCGTGCCGTCGGTGACGGTGCTGACAGACGGCAGCTTCGTGGTGATCTGGGAATCCGTGCACCAGCGTTATGACGGAAGCTGGGGCGACATCTACGGCCAGCACTATGCCGCGAACGGCACCCCGATCGGCACGGTGGAGTTCCCGATCAACACCTACGCGGCCGGCTCGCAGGCCCTGCCGCACGTGGCGGCGCTGACCGACGGCGGGTTCGTGGCCATCTGGTCGTCCGACCGTCAGGACGGCGATGGCCGGGGCATCTTCGGCCAACTTTTCGATGCGAATTGCGAAACGGTCGGGACCGAGTTCCCGGTCAACACCCATACCGCGTCCCATCAGGACCCCTATTCCGTGACGGGGCTGGCCGACGGCGGCTTCGTGGTCGCTTGGAATTCCTGGTATCAGGACGGCAGCTCGTCGGGCGTTTACGCCCAGCGTTTCGACGCGGCCGGCAACAAGGTCGGCGCCGAATTCCGCGCCAACACGACGACCGACAGCTACCAGGGCATGCCATCCGTCGCGCCGCTTTCGGACGGCGGCTTCGTCGTCACCTGGCAGACCTACGACTGGCCCAGCAACAACTATGACATCAGGGCGCAGATCTATCGCTCCGACGGCACGGCCGCGGGGCCCGAACTCCCGATCAACACCACCACTGACGGATGGCAGCAATATCCGTCCGTCGCGGCGCTGTCGGACGGCAGTTTCGTGGTCACCTGGCAGTCCTATCGGCCATCTCCGTACTTCACCGACATCTTCGCTCAGCGCGTCGACGCCGACGGCAACCTCGTCGGGACCGAGTTCCAGGTGAACAGCTACACCCAGTTCGAACAACAGCAGTCGGCCGTGACGGGCCTTGCGGACGGCGGCTTCGTGGTCACGTGGTCATCCGGCAGGCAGGCCGTGGATACGGACGAAGGCGTCTATGGCCAGCGCTACGACGCCAATGGCGACAAGGTCGGCACCGAGTTCCGAATCAACGAAACCACCCCGTTCAGCCAGCGCTATCCGGTTGTCGATGCACTGCCCCAAGGCGGTTTCGTGGCGGCATGGCAGTCGAGGGTTCGGGACACCGACACGAACCTCATGACGGACGAAGTGTTCGCCCGGATGCTGGGCATTCCCGGCCCGACCGAGACGCCCCTCGACATTACCGCGACGCTTGCCGACACGGACGGCTCGGAAACGCTGTCGGTCCTGACCATCGCCGGCGTTCCGGACGGCGCCAGCCTGTCGGCCGGAACCGACAACGGCGGCGGCACCTGGACGCTGACGCCCGACGACCTGGCGAACCTCGTGCTGAGGGTGCCGGGAAGCTTCGTTGGCGAGATCACGCTCACCGTCACCGCAACGGCCATCGAACAGGCCACGGGTGAGACGGCCGCGACCAGCGGCGATCTGATCGTCAAGGTGCTGGGCCCGCTGTTCACGGGCGGCGACGACACCGTCGACTTCAACACCATCGGCACCGGGGAATACATCGAGGACACCTATTATGACGCCCTCGACGGAAACGACACGGTCACGCTGGCAGACGACCCGGCGGCGGCCGGCTACGACCCGCTTCGGACATTCCACGGCGGCGCCGGAAACGACGTGATCATCGGTAGTTGGGAGTCCGATCGCATGGCCGGGGATGCTGGCAACGATATCCTCGACGGCGGGTCTGGATACGATATCGTGGACGGTGGTGAAGGCGCGGACATCCTGATCGGCGGCCTCTATCCCGGCAGTGGCGGCACATTGGACGGCGGTCCGGGCATCGATACCGTCTCCTACGGCGCCCACAGCCCATTCTTTTTGGAAGAATTCGACGTGGATCTCCTTCTTGGAACCACGAGGGAGCGTCGTACCGGCCTGGTGATCGACACGCTGGACAACATCGAAAACGTCATCGGCGGCCACGACGACGACCTGATCCGTGGCGACATCGGCGACAACGTTATCGAAGCCGGCGATGGAGACGACTGGGTGTTCGGCGAGCCCGGAAACGACACGATTTACGGAAACTGGGGCATCGATCGTTTGGAAGGCGGTGCCGACTCGGACACCTATGTCTTCCGCGTTGGCGACTCACTCGACGAGGTCTTCGACATTGGCACGGCGGACGACATCGATCGGCTGCGCTTCGAGGGGATCGCGGGAACCGACCTGAGCCTCAGCCGTAGCGTCCGTGACCTCGACGATCTCGTCGTCTCCTACGGCGGGATCGATGACCGCGTCACCGTCTATGACCAGTTTCAAGCAAGTTCCCACAACGACGGCGTCGAGAAGATCGAAGCCGGCGGTGTGGTCTACGACTTCCAGGTCGGCACCGACGGTGGCGACAGGCTCACCGGCGGTACGAACCCCGACCTCCTGTTCGGCGGCGCCGGTCTCGACTGGCTTTACGGCGATGCCGGCGATGACATTCTCCGCGGCGGCGACGGTCACGACTGGCTGTTCGGTGAGGCCGGCAACGACGTGCTGGACGGCGGCGCCGGTATCGACAAGGCCGGTTTCCATAGGAGCAATGTCGATGACGTAATCGTTGATCTGGCCGCCGGCACCGCGACCGGCGTCGGGATCGGCTCCGACACGCTGATCGATATCGAAACCGTCTTCGGCGGCGCCGGCAACGACGATATCACCGGCGACAGGTTCAGCAACACCCTGGGCGGCGGCGCAGGCAACGACATCCTGCGCGGCGCCGGCGGAGGGGACTCCCTTCACGGCAGCGCGGGCTCCGACACCTACGTCTTCGCTGTCGGCGACGGCCTCGATACCGTCTACGAGATCGACGAAGCGGCCGCCATCGACACGCTGAGCTTCGAAGGGATCGCGGCGACCGACCTGAACCTGAGCATCGAGGGCAGCGACCTTTTCGTTGACTACGGGACCGACGACCGTGTCCGGGCCCAGGACCGGGGCTTCGGGATCACCGTCGAGAAGATCGAAGCCGGCGGTGTGGTCTACGACTTCCAGGTCGGCACCGACGGTGGCGACAGGCTCACCGGCGGTACGAACCCCGACCTCCTGTTCGGCGGCGCCGGTCTCGACTGGCTTTACGGCGATGCCGGCGATGACATTCTCCGCGGCGGCGACGGTCACGACTGGCTGTTCGGTGAGGCCGGCAACGACGTGCTGGACGGCGGCGCCGGTATCGACAAGGCCGGTTTCCATAGGAGCAATGTCGATGACGTAATCGTTGATCTGGCCGCCGGCACCGCGACCGGCATCGGGATCGGCTCCGACACGCTGATCGATATCGAAACCGTCTTCGGCGGCGCCGGCAACGACGACATCACCGGCGACAGGTTCAGCAACACCCTGAGCGGCGGCGCAGGCAACGACATCCTGCGCGGCGCCGGCGGAGGGGACTCCCTTCACGGCAGCGCGGGCTCCGACACCTACGTCTTCGCTGTCGGCGACGGCCTCGATACCGTCTACGAGATCGACGAAGCGGCCGCAATCGACACGCTGAGCTTCGAAGGGATCGCGGCGACCGACCTGAACCTGAGCATCGAGGGCAGCGACCTTTTCGTTGACTACGGGACCGACGACCGTGTCCGGGCCCAGGACCGGGGCTTCGGGATCACCGTCGAGAAGATCGAAGCCGGCGGCGTGGTCTACGACTTCCAGGTCGGCACCGACGGTGGCGACAGGCTCACCGGCGGTACGAACCCCGACCTCCTGTTCGGCGGCGCCGGTCTCGACTGGCTTTACGGCGATGCCGGCGATGACACTCTCCGCGGCGGCGACGGTCACGACTGGCTGTTCGGTGAGGCCGGCAACGACGTGCTGGACGGCGGCGCCGGTATCGACAAGGCCGGTTTCCATAGGAGCAATGTCGATGACGTAATCGTTGATCTGGCCGCCGGCACCGCGACCGGCATCGGGATCGGCTCCGACACGCTGATCGATATCGAAACCGTCTTCGGCGGCGCCGGCAACGACGACATCACCGGCGACAGGTTCAGCAACACCCTGAGCGGCGGCGCAGGCAACGACATCCTGCGCGGCGCCGGCGGAGGGGACTCCCTTCACGGCAGCGCGGGCTCCGACACCTACGTCTTCGCTGTCGGCGACGGCCTCGATACCGTCTACGAGATCGACGAAGCGGCCGCAATCGACACGCTGAGCTTCGAAGGGATCGCGGCGACCGACCTGAACCTGAGCATCGAGGGCAGCGACCTTTTCGTTGACTACGGGACCGACGACCGTGTCCGGGCCCAGGACCGGGGCTTCGGGATCACCGTCGAGAAGATCGAAGCCGGCGGCGTGGTCTACGACTTCCAGGTCGGCACCGACGGCAACGACTTCCTCACCGGCGGTACGAACCCCGACCTCCTGTTCGGCGGTGCCGGCGTGGACACGGCCGTGTTCGGTGGCGACTGGCGCGAATACACAGTCACCGCCTTGGCCGGCGGACGGGTCACCGTCACGGACACCGTGCCTGGGCGCGACGGCATGGATCACCTGGCCGGGATCGAACAGGCCCGGTTCGCCGACGGCACCTTCTTCCTCGACGGCACCAACAACGCCCCAACCGCGGTTGATGACGCAGCAGCGACGGACGAGGACACGACCCTCTTCCTGCCGACCGACAGCCTGCTTGGCAACGACACCGACTTCGACGGCGACACCCTTACGCTCGCCGCCGTCGATCATGCCCGGCACGGTACGGTGACCCTCAAAGCGGGTGGCGCGGTCTTCAGCCCCGACATTCATTTCAGCGGCACTGCATCCTTCGACTACGCTGTAACCGACGGCCGCAAAGGGGTCGCCTGGGCGACGGTGACGATTGCCGTCAACCCGGCTGCCGACGCGCCGACGCTGAGGGTCCGCGACGTCAAGACGGATCCCGACACGCTGGCCCCGCTGGAAATCCGGGCGGAGCTGGTCGACAGCGACACCTCCGAGGTTCTGTCGGTCACCATCGCCGATGTCCCGTTGGGCGCCGTGCTCACGGCCGGTATCTCCGATGGCGCCGGCACCTGGACGTTGACACCGGAAGAGCTCTTTGGCCTTCACGTGGACATGCCGCGTGACTCCGTAGGCGATAACCTGCTGAAAGTCACCGCCACAGCGACGGAAAAGGCGAACGGCGACGTGGCCTCGACCATCGAAACGCTGATCGTGACGGTTCCGCCGCAGCCGTTGTTCACCATCGAAGACGACGTCGTCGACTTCAACACATTGACGGCGGACTATTATGTCGACGGAACGCAATACGACGCCATGAACGGCAACGATGTGGTGACCCTGCCGTTGAACGCAGCGGCAGCGCAGGCAGCGGGATACGATCTGCTTCGGACCTTCCGTGGCGGCGATGGCTATGACGTGATCACGGGCAGCGATGGGCCCGACACCATCGATGGCGGTCCCGACGACGACGAGCTTGCCGGCGGCCGCGGCGAGGATGTGCTCTACGGCGGCGAAGGTTCCGATACCTACATTTTTAGTCCGGGCGATGAACCGGATACCGTGATTGACACCGGCTCGAGTCTCGACAAAGACACCCTTCAGGTCGGCAACATCGGGCACATCTCAGCTGTCAAAATCGGCTTCGATTGGGAGTTCTATGACCGAGACTTCTATCTCGGTGCGAACGTCGCAACGATCGTCGACCAATTCAATCCGCACTCCTACGACAGCGGCATCGAGGAGCTTGTCGTTGACGGCGATGTTATCGATCTGACCCATGACGGCTTTGTTGAGGGTCTGGCCTCTACGGGTGCGACCCTTCGCTTCTGTGGCGGCGGGGACGACATTGTTTTTCCATCGTTTGTTCAACCGATTGATGCGGATCACATCTTCGGCGGCTCCGGCAACGATGTCCTGAACGGCAACGATTGGAACAACATCCTCGCTGGCGGCGGCGATAACGACGAATTGGAGGGCGGCTTGGGAAACGACACCTACTTGTTCTTCTTCGGCGACGGCGTCGACACCGTCTTTGACAGGGGCTCTTCCTCCGAAACCGATACGCTCCGTTTCTACAGTGTTCATGCGTCCGACCTTAACCTCAGCCGTACAACCAGCGACGATCTGTTCATCGACGATGGGTTTGGCACCGAGGTTACCGTGCTGGACCAGTTCGATCCGAGCACGGCCGGCGCCGTCGGCGTCGAGAAGATCGACGCAAGCGGCGACGTCTACGACTTTCAGGTCGGCACCGATGCGGTTGAAACCCTCACCGGCGGCACGGGAGACGACCTGTTGCATGCCGGCGGCGGCGGCGACACGCTGGAAGGCGGCTGGGGCAACGACGTGTTGGCCGGCGGCACGGGCAGCGACATCTTCGTCTTCGCCGATGGCGACGGGGACGATGTGATCACCGATTTCGAAGTCGGCATCGACACGCTCGCGCTTGCCGGCGGTTTCGACGCCGCGGCGCCGCTGAGAGAGCAGGACGTGAACGACGACGGGATCATGGACACGCTGGTCCTGTTCGCCAGCGGCGATACCGTCGGCCTGTTGGGCGTGACCGGCCTCACGGACGAATACGACCTGATCCTTTAGCCAGGAATTCTCGGAATTAGGCCAGTTTAAGGCGGGTTTCCGGGATTTCCGCTATCACACCCGGGTATGGACCGGCGCGGCCAGGCCGCGTCCGGCGGCTTCGCGTTCGGTCCCAGGGAGTTTTGACCGATGGCCGCCATACCGTTTTGGAAACTCCATCTCATCTTCGGCACCCGTGGCGACGACACGCTGGACGGAACGGATGGGGCCGACCTGATCTTGGGCCGGGCGGGCGACGATCTGATCTTCGGCGCCGGCGGCAACGATGTGTTGGTGGGCGGGCTCGGCGCCGACACGCTGTGGGGCGGGGCCGGCAACGACATTCTCCTCGGCGACGGCGGCGGCAGCGACGGCGATAGCGACGGCGGCAGCGATGGCGGCAGCGACGGCGGCAGCGACGGCGACGATGACGGCCCGCGCCACCGCGGTCCCGACGACATCCTGGATGGCGGCGCCGGCAACGACCTCGTTCTGGCCGGGCGCGGCGACGACCGCGGCATCTATGGTCTGCAGGAGAATCTCGGCGCCACCGACCTCTATGACGGCGGGCACGGCTTCGACACGCTGCAGATCGACCTGACCCACGGCGAGGCCGAGAACGCCGCGATCCTGCAGGACCTGCAGGGGTTCCGCGATTTCCTGGCCGCGAACGCCGCCCCGTCCGGCGGCAGTGACGATGACGACGACGACGCGCCGGCGCCGGTCTACGGTTTCACCGCCTTCGACCTCACCGCACGCGGCTGGGAGGCGCTGGCGATCAATCTGGTCAATACCGGGCCGGTGGCCGAAGACGACACGGCCGCGACCGACCAAAATACCGTCGTCGTGGTCGACGTGCTGGCCAACGACTGGGACCCCGACCATCTGGATCGGCTGACCTTGGACAGCGTGGCGGTGAACGCAGGCCACCTGGGCACGGCCTGGATAGACGGCGGAAAGGTCCATTACGACCCCGCCGCCTATGGTTTTCTGGGCGCCGGCGAAAGGCACGCGGTGGCGCTCTCCTACACGATCTCTGACATCGCCGGCGAGACCGCGACCGCGACCGCGACCATTTCCGTGGCGGGCCTGAACGACGCGCCCGATGCCCGGAACGACAAGGTGGTCGCGCTTGAGGATATCCCGCTCACGATCCCGGCGGCGGTCCTGCTTGCCAACGATACCGATCCCGACCGCAACGACACCCTGCACGTCTCCACCGTCGGCAATGCAGTGAACGGCACCGTTTCGCTGCAGGGCGGCGATCCGGTGTTCACGCCGGCAGCGGACTATTCCGGCCTTGCCAGCTTCGACTACACGCTTTCCGACGGCAAAGGCGGCACAGACACCGCAACCGTCACGGTCGCGGTCGCCGCCGTCGCCGATAGCCCCACCCTCAGCATCCAAGACGCCGACCAATATGTGAACGGCGTCATCCCGCTGTCCATCGCGGCCGGTCTGACCGACACCGACGGGTCGGAAATCCTGTCGGTCACCATCGCCGGCCTGCCGCCGGGGTCCGTCCTGTCGGCGGGCACCCCCAACCCGGACGGCACCTGGACGCTGACGGCGGCGCAACTCGCGGGCCTGAGCCTGGCGCCACCGCCGGACAGCCCCGGCGAGATCCCGCTGACGGTGACGGCGACCGCGCGCGAGAAATCCAACGGCGACACGGCCACCACGACCGACGGCATGACCGTGATCGTCAACCGGCCGCCCGTGGCGGTCGACGACACGGTAACCGAGGGGCCCGGCGAACAGTCCGTCCTGCTGGACTTCGACGGCGCCGTCGACATGACGAATTATCAGGGATACGCCCTGCCCGGCTTCTCTCACCTTACCGGCCGCCCGGAATACGGCGACGGCGACGCCGCCTCGGCCTTGACCATATCCGACAGGAACTGGGTCGACGGCGCGGACGGCGCGATCCGGCGCGTCGACGGCGTGGACTTTTCGCTGCATGGCTTCCGGGCGCGATCGTTGACCCTGGATCACGAGGCCACCGTCATCGGCTACAGGGACGGCGTCGCCGTCGCCAGCCAGAACATCGCCCTGACCCCCGTTTTCGACAGCTTCACGTTCGAAGATAGCTGGGCCGGGGTGGACGACGTCAGGTTCGACCTGACGTCGCCCCATTTCTATTACAGCGCCTTCATCCTCCTCGACAACGTCGCGCTGTCTTACGAACCGGGCCCGAACGAGGACATGGCGCAGGAGATCGACGTCATCGCCAACGACTTCGATCCCGATCCCGGCGATGTGATCCGGGTCGCGTCGGTCCAACCGCTGAGCGCGCATGGCGCGGCGGTGACCGTCACGCCCGCCGGCACCGTTCTTTACGACCCGACCGGCTCGGCCGAACTGCAGGCGCTGGCGCTGGGCGAGACAGTGGCCGACAGCTTCGATTACACGATCGAAGACGACCGCGGTGGGACCGGCACGGCGACGGTCACCGTTCACCTTGAAGGCCGCAACGACGCGCCCGTCGCGGGCGACAACGCGGCGGCGACGCAGGAAGACACGCCGATCGTCATCCCCGCCGCCGATCTGCTTGCCAACGACACCGACACCGATACCAGCGACAGCCTGTTCATCTCCCGGGTCGTCGGAACGGAGGGCGGCTATGCCTATCTCAACGACGACGGTGATCCGCTGTTCAAGCCCTATAGCGGGTTTTCCGGGCTCGCCCGTTTCGACTACACGGTCTCGGACGGCAACGGCGGCACCGACACCGCAACGGTAACCCTGGATATCACGGCCGTCGCCGATGTGCCCACGCTCAGCGTCGAGGACGCGTCGGAATACGAGAACGGCGTCATCCCGCTTAACATCGCCGCGACCCCGAACGACCCCGACCAGTCGGAAACGTTGTCGGTCGTCATCGCCGGTCTGCCGACGGGCTCGACGCTGTCGGCCGGCACCGAAAACCCGGACGGCACCTGGACCTTGACCCGGGCGGAACTCAGCGGCCTGACGCTGGACCCGCCCGCGGGCGTGGAGGGCCCGGTTCCGCTGACGGTGACGGCGACCGCGCGCGAGGCATCGAACGGCGACACGGCCTCCACCTCGGCCGGGATGACGGTCCATTTCAACCGCGCACCGGTGGCGGTCGACGACACGGTCACCGAATGGCGCGAGGAGACCCTTCTCGACTTCGTTGGCGACGGCGGCGATCCGATCGACCTGTCGAACTACAGGAGTTACAGCCTGACCGGATTCCACCCCTATCCGGCGGGCGACGGCGACGGTTCCGGGGCCTTCATCTATCGCACCTACGGGCGATATGGCGGATCGGACGCCATCATTGCGCGTGCCGACGGCCGGGATTTCACGCTGGAAAGCTTCCGGGGACGGGCCAGCGGCAGTTATGCGAGCGCGACGGCCTATGCGATGGATAACGGGACGCTGGCGGCTGAAAAGAGCTTCACGGTATGGAACAACTGGTTTTCGACCGTCCAGTTCGACGCGAACTGGACGGAGCTGGACTCCGTGCTGTTCACCGTTCCTTATCGCAGCATCCTGATGGACAACATCCGGCTGTCGCGGCTGGGCCTGCCGATCGAAGACGCGGCGCTCACCATCGACGTCCTTGCCAACGACCATGAACCGGACCCGAACGACAGCATCAGGGTGCTTGCCGTCGATCCTGAAAGTGCGTTCGGCGCCGCCGTCGTCGTCAATGCCGACAACACGATAGGCTACGACCCCACCGTCTCGGTCGAACTGAACGCCATTGCCGACGGCGAGACCGTGAGCGATTCGTTCGCGTACACCATCACCGACGCGCGCGGCGCGACAAGTACGGCAACGGTCAGCATCGTGGTGGAAGGGCGAAACGACGCGCCGCTCGCGCAGGCCGATGATCTTGGCCCCGCTCCGCTGACCGACGAAGACACGGTCGCCAGCATCCTCGCAGCCGACATCCTCGGAAACGACACCGACCCGGACACCACCGACACGCTGTCGATCGAAGTACAGGAAACCAGCGCACAGGGCGCACGCGTCGCCGTCGATGCCGACGGAAACGTCACCTACGACCCCACGGCGGCGCCGGCGCTGCAGGCCCTGCTGTTCGGGCAAACCGCGACGGACACGATTATCTATCGCGCGTTCGACGGGTGGGCGGCGTCGGACTGGACGACGATCACGCTCAGCGTTTCCGGCCTGCTCGACCCGCTGTTCACCGATGTCGAGGATGTGGTCGACTTCGACAATGTGGTGTTCGGGACCTATGTCGCGGACACCCAGTACGACGCGCGCGGCGGATACGACGAGGTCTACCTGCCCAGCACCGAAGTGGAGGCGGCCCAGGCCGGGTACGTGCTGGGCACGCCATTCCACGGCGGCGAGGGCAACGACAGAATCTTCGGCCGCGGCCTCGACGACGTGATTCACGGAGACGGCTGGTTGGACGAGATCCACGGCGGCGACGGCAACGACCGGTTGTTCGGCGGCGACTACAGCAACGACCACGTTTACGGCGACGCGGGCAACGACTATATCGACGGCGGGCCCGGCAACGACCACATGTACGGCGGCCCGGGCGACGATACCTTCATCGTCGACGACAGCGGCGATAACGTCCGCGAAGCTCCCGGCGAGGGCACCGACACCGTCTATGCTTCCGCGGAGTACCGGCTCCGCGACGGCGAGCATGCGGAGAGGCTTGTTCTTCTCGGCGACGCCCGCCGAGCCTGGGGCAACGAATTCGCAAACGAGATCTGGGGCAACGACACGCCCGATATCCTGCGCGGGAGCACCCTCTACGGCGAGGGTGGCAACGATGTCCTGCACGGCAGCCGGTTTAATGACAACCTGTACGGCGGCACCGGCGACGACGAGATGCGTGGCGGGCTGGGCGGCGACACCTATTTCGTGGACAGCCACGGCGACAGGATCGCAGGGGAAACCGAAGAGATCGGAAACTGGGACGAGGTCCATGCCTTTATCAAGGACCCGCATGACCCGGATCAGCCGTTCGACCCGCGCTACACGTTGGGGGCAAACCTCGAGAACCTTCAGCTCTACGAAGATCTCTCCGAGGGCGTCGGCAACGATCTGAAAAACACGATCCGGGGCAACAAGGATCTTTCCAACCGACTTCTCGGCATGGGCGGTGACGACTACCTGTACGGCCAGAGCGGCGACGACCATCTGGACGGCGGCACCGGCAAAGACACCATGTACGGGGGTTACGGCAACGACACCTTCATCGTCGACCGCGAAGGAGACCTTGTCTACGAGCGGTACTCCAACGGCGGCACCGACACCGTCTATGCCTCTGCCGATTTCCGCCTCCGGCCGGACTCCTATGTGGAGATCGTGTATCTCCTTGGCGATGCCGATTTCGGCTGGGGCAACGACTACGCCAACCAGATCTACGGCAACGCGACGCTCGACAACAGGCTTTACGGCTGGGGCGGTAACGACGCGCTCTACGGCGGCACCGGCGACGACCATCTCTACGGCGGTTACGGCCGTAACCGCTTGGAGGGCGGCGAAGGCGACGACACCTACTACCTGGAAAGCTCGGTGGATGAAGTGATCGAGGCGCCCGGCGGCGGTATCGATACGGTGTCGTCCCGGTTCGACTACACGGTCGATCGTCCGCTCGGCTCAGACCTCGAGAACCTCACGCTCAGCGGATACGCCGACGAAGGCACCGGGAACAGCGAAGAGAACATTATCCGGGGCAACAAGAACCGCGAGAACACGCTGCGCGGCATGGCGGGCAACGACACCCTTTACGGCGGCGATCTGGAGGATGAGCTCGACGGCGGAACCGGCGACGACCACATGGAAGGCGGCCGGGCCGACGACACCTATATCGTCGACAGCGCGAACGACACCATCACCGAGAGCATCGCTTCAAGCGGCGGCAGGTATGACAGTGTCGAGGCTTATGTCGATTACAGCCTCGATGTCAGCCCTGGCCTGGAGTTCCTCACCCTGCTGAGCGATGCCGACTGGGGCGAAGGCAACGCCCGCAGAAACTGGATCATCGGCAATGATGGGCGCGACAGCGTAGGCGACTTCTACAACAACCGCCTTTTCGGCCTTTTGGGTACCGACAGCCTCTACGGCCAGGGCGGCGACGACTATCTGGACGGCGGCGGCGACGCCGACTGGATGGGGGGCAAAGCCGGCGACGACACCTATATCGTCGACAATGTGGACGATCGCGTGAGCGAACTTGACGGCGAGGGCACCGACACGGTCGAAGCCTCCGTCAACTACGGCCTGCAAAGCTTCGCCTTTGTGGAGAACCTGACGCTCACCGGTCTTGCCTTCGAAGGAAGGGGCAACGACCGGGATAACGTGATCACCGGCAACACCGATCCGACGAAGGCAAATGTCCTCTTCGGCTACGGCGGCAACGATACGCTCATCGGCAGCAGCCAGGCCGGCCTCCTTCCCGATGCGCTGGGCGACCGTCTTGACGGCGGCACGGGCAACGATCGCATGGAAGGCGGCGACGGCAACGACCATTACGAGGTCGACAGCTTCTTCGATATCGTCGTCGAGGCGCCCGGATCGGACGACACCGACACCGTGTGGGTCCGGTTCACATCGGCGATGGCGGCCAGCAGTCCCGAGGCGGGTTTTTCGATCCTCAACAGCGGGCCCGTGGAGAACCTGTATCTTCTGGACTATGCCGTCTGGGGCGAGGGTAACAACGAGGACAACGCGATCACCGGCAACAGGGCGCGCGGCAACGAGCTCTACGGCAAAGGCGGCAACGATGTTCTGAAGGGCGGAACCCAATACGACCTCCCCGACACGCTCGACGGCGGCGACGACAACGATCAGTTGTTCGGCTATGGCGGTTCGGACATCCTGATCGGCGGCACGGGCGACGACGAACTGCACGGCGGCGGCCAGGCCGACACCATGCGCGGCGGCGCCGGCAGCGACACCTATTGGGTCGACGTTCCGCACGACGTGATCGTCGAACTCGACGAAAAGGGCACGGACACGGTCCATGCCACGTCCGACTTCACCTTGAGCGCATATGTGGAAAACCTGCATCTCTACACCGGAAACGCCGGTATCGGCCACGGGAACAACGGCGACAATGTCATCACCGGCCACGACGACCGCGCATACGAGCTCTACGGCTACGGCGGCAAGGACAGCCTGAGCGGCAACATCCGGGACGACACACTGGACGGCGGAAGCGGCGACGATGAGCTCTATGGCGGCAACGGCAACGACACACTGGACGGCGGTACGGGCGCCGACGAGATGCACGGCGGCGCGGGCAACGACATCTTCTATGTCGACGACCCGGGCGACCTGATCGTCGAGGTCGCGGGCCCGGGCACGGACACGGTGCGCGCCTATATCGACTATACGTTGGGCGCCAACGAGGAGGACCTGGAACTGCTCGACGGCGCGACCGCCGGGACCGGCAACATCCGCGCCAACAGGATCTGGGGCAACGATGCCGCCAACGTGCTTGACGGAAACAGCGGCGACGACACGCTGTATGCCGGCCAAGGCAACGACACGCTAACCGGCGGCGGCGGCGACGATCTGTTCGTCTTCCGCGATCTGGACGGCAACAACACCGTGAACGATTTCACGCCGGGCACCAGCGGCATCGACGAGCTCGACCTCAGCGGCGTCAGCGACTTCTACGGCATGACGACGCAAAACCAGGCCTTCAACGCGTTGATGACCAACAACGCAAGCCAGATCGGCAATGACACGGTCCTCGATTTCGATTTCGTGGATGTCACGCTGGTTGACGTCGACATGACCCACCTGGACGTCGGCGACTTCGTCTTCTTCTACTGAGGCGCCTTAGTCCTCCAGCCTCAACGCCTGCACGTTCTCCGGCCTTAGGGCCGGCGACGGGAACGACCTCATTCTCCAGGCCGCGGCCGCGCTCTAAAGCCGCGGTTTAGGTCGGGTTAAGGCGCGTTTTCCGCGCATGCGCTAATACGTTTCCCGATGGAGCGGCGCGGGCGAACCGCGTTCGGCGGACGCGCGCGTGCGGTCCCGGAGGCGCGACCGATGGCCGTCATCCCGTTCTGGAAACTGCATCTGATCTTCGGCACCCGCGGTGACGATACGCTTGCGGGAGGCGACGGTGTCGATCTCATATTCGGCCGAGCGGGCGACGACCTGATCACCGGCGGCGGTGGCAACGACCTGTTGTTCGGCGGAGCCGGCACCGACACCCTGGACGGCGGGCCGGGTCACGACCTCCTGGTCGGCGGCCGCGGCGCCGACACGCTTTTGGGCGGCGACGGCAACGACATTCTGCTGGCTGACAGCGGCAGCGACGGCGACAGCGATGGTGGCAGCGACGGCGGCAGCGACGACGACGAGGACGGCATCCGCCATGTCATGCCCGACGATCTGCTTGACGGCGGCGCCGGCGACGACCTGATCCGGGCCGGCGCCGGCATGGACACCGTCATCGGCGGCGCCGGCAACGACCGCGTCTATGCCGGAAGCGGCGACGACCGCGCTATCTACCGGCTGTCCGACAATCTGGGCGCCACCGACCTCTATCACGGCGGCAGCGGCACCGACACCTTGCACCTGGTGCTCGGCCTCGACCAGGCGCTGGACCCCGCGGTGCAGAACGATCTTGCCGCCTACGCCAGCTTTCTCGGCAGCCAGCCCGCGGGCGGCAGCGACGATGACGAAGACGGCGACGATGAAGACGGCGCCGGCTTCAAGTTCACCGCTTTCGGGCTTGAGGCGCGATCCTTCGAGGCGATGAACGTCTCGGTCGAGGGCGTCATGCCCGGCGATGCGATCGTGCAGCCCGGCACCGCCGGCCCCGACACGCTGATCGGCACCGACGGCAGCGACATGCTTTTGGGCGGCGAAGGCGACGACCATCTGGAAGGCGGCGGCGACAGCGACATGCTGGCCGGCGGCCTCGGTGACGACGTGCTTTATCCCGGCGACGGCGACGACGTGGCCGACGGCGGCGAAGGCGACGACCTCATCATCGGCGGCAGCGGTGCCGGCAACGACACCTATATCGGCGGCACCGGCATCGATACGGTCACATATGCCAGCACGATCGAGGGCGTCGAGGTCGATCTGCATGCCGGTTACGCACGCGGGCGGGAAATCGGCACCGACAAGCTGTTCGACATCGAGAACGTGATCGGCGGCGCCGGCGGCGATGTGATCCGCGGCGACCGTGACAGCAATCGACTCGACGGCACCGGCGGCGACGACACACTTGAAGGGCGGGGCGGCGACGACGCGCTGATCGGCGGCGCCGGTTTGGATATAGCCGTCTTCGGTGGCAATTGGCGCGACTACGAGGTCACCCATCCTGACAAGGAAACGGTCATCGTCACCGACGCGACGATTGTGCGGGATGGCACCGACACACTGACAGCGGTCGAGCGGGCCCGGTTCGCCGACGGCACCTTCTTCATCGACGGCACCAACAATGCTCCGGACACCGCCGACGACGCACTGTCAACGGATGAGGACAGTGCCCTGAAGATCGCGGCCGGGGCGCTGTTGTCGAACGACGGCGACTTCGACGGCGATGCGTTCACGATCACCAACGTCGGAAAGGCCGTCAACGGGACCGTGGCGCTGAAACGGGGAACGGTTCTGTTCGCCCCCGACCCGCACTTCAGCGGCACCGCGGCGTTCGATTACACCGTCACCGATGCCCGCAACGGGGTTTCCACCGCAACGGTCACGGTGGACGTCGCGCCGGTCGCCGACGCGCCGAACCTCGCGGCGGAGGACGCCTCCGGCGAGTCCGGCACGCCGATCCCGATTGAGATCGGCGCAACGCTTGTCGATGCCGACGGCTCCGAGCTTTTGTCGGTCACCGTTGCCGGCGTGCCGGCGGGCGCCAGCCTTTCGGCCGGGACCGACAACGGCGACAGCACCTGGACCTTGACGCCGACCGATCTGGAGGGCCTGACCTTGACGCCGGCGACCGATTTCGTCGGCAACATTTCGCTTTCCGTCACGGCGACCGCGCGCGAGCAGGCGAACGGCGACGAGGCATCAAGCTTGGCGTCTGCGACGGTAACGGTCGTGCCGCCCAACAACCCACCGGTCGCGACCGACAGCCTGGCGGCGACCAATGCCGAAACCACCGTTTCCGGAACCTTGACGGCCAAGGACCTGGATCCGGCCGATATTCTGACCTTCAGCCTGGAGACCGCACCGTCGAACGGCAGCGTCGTCATCGCGCCTGATGGAACCTACGCGTACACGCCCGACCTCAGGTTCGGCGGCCAAGACAGCTTTGTCTTCCGGGTCGACGACGGTCGCGGCGGGAGCGACACCGCGACGGTCGACATCACGGTCGCGCCTAGTCTCGCTGATGTGCGCTACGCCGAAGCGGTCGTCGATCAGACCATCCCGAACGCACGATCGGCACCCGAAGTTGTGGCGCTGCCGGACGGCGGGCACCTGGTGGTGTGGTCGGCAAAAACCAGCGTCGACCCGAACCCGTTCGCCACCGGCATCTTCGGGCAACGCTACGACGCAGACGGCGCGCGGACCGGAGACGAGTTCCTGATCAGCACGACGGAACTCGGCCGGCGGCACGGTCCGTCGGTGGCGGTGCTGGACGACGGCGGGTTCATTGTCGTCTGGACCGGCGACGACGAGGGAGACGTTGATGGCGTCTTCGGCCGGCAGTTCGACGCCTTGGGTACGGCAGTCGGCCAGGAGTTCCGGGTCAACCAGCTAAGCGCGTATCACAATTTCGCACCGAGCGTCGGGGCACTTGTCGATGGCGGTTTTGCGGTGTCCTGGACCGTCGACTCCGATAAGTCGGCGCCGTACGCCCGTGTCGCGAGCCGCATGTACGATGGCACGATCGACCCCGCCACGAACGAGCCCAACCCCATCGGCGACCCGTTCTATATGCCGTTTGTCCATAATGAAACCCAGGGTGGGTACACGGAGACGGTGGCGGGCCTTCTCTCGGGCCGGTTCGTGACGGTTGGTACACTTCACGGAGGCAACCCCGTGAACAGGGCCGACGTTGTCGGGGGCGTGTATGAAGCAGACGGCACGCCCGAACGCTATTTCGCGGCCGGGATCCCATCCGGCACGAGGGGCCTCCAGGAAGCCGCCTCGGTCGGGGCGCTCAAGTATGGCGGTTTCGTTGTCGTGTGGCGAAGCTACCCTCCCGGGGGGGACGAGGCGTCGGTCTACGGCCAGCGTTTCACCGAGGGTGGCAGCCATGCCAGCTACATGTTCAAGGTCAACACCTTAGCTACCCACAAACCCGTTCCAAAGATCCAGGGCCTGGACGACGGCGGTTTTGTCATCATTTGGGAATCGCGCCTGGAGCCGGACAGCCCCGGCACCGGCATCTCCGGCCAGCGCTACGACTATTACGGGAACGCCGTCGGCGAGGAGTTCCTGATCACCGACCCGATCCTCCCGGGTGGAGATCACCCCTCACCTCCGTCGCTGGCGGTCCGGGACGACGGCGCCTTGGTGGTCTCCTGGCCGGACTGGCAGTACCAGCAGATCAACCAGAAGATCATCGAGAGCGACAGCGTCGTTCAGTTCGCCGGCGAGGTCGTCGACGACACGATCGAGACTTTATACAAGAAGGGGCCCGTGATTGTCGCAGCTTTGTCGGGCGGCGGGCATGCCGTGGTGTGGCCCATCCTTGTGGGGTCCCATCCGGTTGACGTCCGCGGGTACCTTTTTGACGAAAGCGGCCAGGTCGTCAGCAGTATCTACGTCGGCTATGGTGACGGGCATCTGTTTGATCCATCGATTGCGGCGCTGGACGATGGCGGCTTCGTAGTCGTTTGGGCAGACGAGGCCACTGGAGACATTTTCGGCAAGCGGTTCGACGCCGCGGGCTTGGCGGTGAGCCAGCAATTCCAGATCAGCCAGGCGGCAGCCGGTGCGGTCGACCCAAGCGTCGGGGCGCTGGCAGGAGGCGGGTTTGCGGTGTCGTGGGCGTCCGTGTCGCCGACCAGCGATATCATGACCCGCATCTATGACGAGACAATCGACCCCGTCACGAACGAACCCAACCCCGTTGGCGATCCGTTCGTGGCCAACAGCTTCACGACCACGAGTCGAGCGGTCAACGCTTACGTTGCTCGCAACGACGCGCTGACGGGACTGACCACGGGCCGCTTCGTCACGGTATGGACGGACACCTCCGGCGCCGACGACAGCGGAAACGGCGTCTATGCGCGGCTGTACAATGCGGATGGCACGGCAGTTTCCGCGGCGGAGTTCCAGGTCAACACGACGACCTCCGGCGACCAGGGAATGGCTTCCGTCAGTGCGCTGAGCAACGGCGGATTCGTCGTCGTGTGGCGCGACCTCTCGGACATCAGTGGATCGGGATATGGCGCGCGCGTCACCGGTCAGCGTTTCGACGCCGACGGAAATCCCGTGGGCGGGGAATTCCAGGTCAACACGATCTCTCCGTATCAGACCCACCCGACGGTTCAAGGTCTGGACGACGGCGGATTCACCGTCCTGTGGGCAAGCCGCGCAACCGGTTACCCCAGTGGCCGGAACATCTCCGGCCAGCGCTACGACGCCGACGGGAACGAGGTCGGCGCCGAGTTCGTGGTCAACAAACTGGACTACGGGGCGAATTTCTTCCCCTCGGTCGCGCTGCGCGATGACGGCGCGCTGGTGGTCACGTGGCTCGAAGACAAGAACCGCGAAATGAAACGGAGCATCATCGAGAGCGACAGCGACGTGCGCTATCTCGACGAGATCGTCAGTCAAGAGACCCCGGGCGCGGAGGCGACGCCCGAGGTGGCGGCATTGCCGGACGGCGGTCATCTGGTGGTGTGGTCCGCCCATGCGGGTGCCGATCCGGATTCCTCCTACGCCGGCGTATACGGACAACGTTACACCGCAGACGGCGAAAGGGCCGGCAACGAGTTTCTCATCAACACGACCGTGGTCGGATGGCAAACCAATCCGGCGGTGGCCGTGCTGGACGACGGCGGCTTCGTGGTCGTCTGGAACGGAAACGGCCCGGGTGACATCAATGCAGTCTTCGGACAGCAGTTCGATACGGCGGGCACGGCGATCGGCCAGGAGTTCCGCGTCAACCAGGCAGCACCGGAGAACCAGCAACTGGCAAGCGTCGATGCGCTGGCCGGCGGCGGTTTCGTGGTGACATGGACATCCACTAACGAAGCCTCTGCGACGTCGCAAGAGGACATCGTGGCCCGCATCTTCGACGGCACGATCGATCCCGCGACGAACCAGCCCAGCCCCGCCGGTGACCAGTTCCTGACGAACACAATCACGACGGGGGTTCAAAGGGGCGGGGTATCGGAAACGATCGCTGGCCTGACCTCCGGCCGGTTCGTCACCGTGTGGACCGACGCTGCAGGCGAAAACGCAGACCTTACGAATGTCTACGCGCGCCTCTACGAGGCCGACGGCACGCCGGTGTCCGCGGCCGAGTTCCAGGTCAACACCATCAGTTCGGACACGCACGATTTCGCGTCGGTCGGGGCGCTAGGCGACGGCGGCTTCGTCATCACATGGACGGGGACGGTCGGATCCCAACCGGTCATCCTCGGCCAACGCTTCGATGCAGACGGCGGCACCGTTGGTGCCGAGTTCCAGATCAACAGCGTCCTGCCCAGTCCCTTTGCCCGCCCCAAGATCCAGGGTTTGGAGGACGGCGGTTTCGCGGTGGTCTGGCACGCACCGGCCGCGTTCTCGATCGACAACTATCGCCCCTATAACATTTCCGGCCAGCGCTACGACGCCAGCGGGGCCAAAGTCGATACCGAGTTCGTGATCAACACGCCGGGCCTCGGGGTGAACGCACGGCCGTCCCTTGCGGTCCGTGACGACGGTGGTCTGGTAGTTGCTTGGCACGATGCAACGCTGGACAGGATACAACAGAGCATCGTCCGGTTCAGCGGCAGCGACGACCCTAAGATCCTTGTCGGCGGCCCCGGCAACGACAGCTTCATCGGCAGCAGCGCGGCGGACGAGCTCGCCGGGCTCGGCGGGAACGACCGGCTTGTCGGCCTGGAAGGCGACGACATTCTTCTCGGCGGCCCCGGCGATGACATCCTCCATGGCGGCCGCGGCGCCGACGAATTGCGGGGCGGCCCCGGCAGAGACGCGCTTTACGGCGGCGAGGACGACGACACCTACGTCATCGAGAACGACAGCCAAACCGTGACGGAGACGGCCGACAACGGCATCGACACCGTCGAGGCGCATATCGGCTACACGCTGGGGAACCACGTCGAAAACCTCGTGCTGACGGGCAACGCCGCCACGGGCGAGGGCAATGCGCTGGACAACATCATCCGGGGCAACCCCGGTCAAGCGAACACCTTGTTCGGTCTGGACGGCAACGACCATCTCTACGGCGGCTTCCGGGATGACCGCCTTTACGGCGGCGGGCACGACGATGTGCTCTACAGCGGCGCTGGTAATGACCTGGTGGTAGGCGGCCTGGGCGACGACCGCATCATCGGCGGCAGCGGCGCCGGGATCGATACCTATGACGGCGGTGGCGGCACGGACACCGTCGATTATTCCAGTGCCAAGCTGAGCGTTGCCGTCGACCTTGATGCCGGCAGCGCGACCGGGTCCGAGATCCACAGCGATACCTTGATCGACATCGAGAACGTCATCGGCGGCAGCGGTCGCGACGTGATCCGCGGCGACGGTGCGGACAACCTGCTCGACGGCGCCGGCGGTCACGACACGCTCGAGGGCCGGGGCGGCAACGACCGGCTGATCGGCGGCGACCTTACCGACACGGCCGTTTTCAGCGGCAACTGGCGCGACTACACGATCACCTATCCCGCCGCCAAAGAGGTCATCGTCGCCGACAAGATCCAGGGACGCGACGACACAGACACGCTCATCGAGGTCGAACGGGCCGCGTTCGCCGACGGCACCTTCTTCATCGACGGCACCAACAACGCACCGTTCGCGGCCGACGATCAGGTCGTTGCGAACGAGGGCACGCCCCGTGTCTTCTCGGCCAAGGCCTTGCTGGCCAACGACGACGACTTCGACGGCAATGCGCTGGCCATCACCGCCGTCGGCAATGCCGTCAACGGAACGGTGACGCTGACCAAGGGCGGCGCGGTTTTCACGTCCGACCCCGATTTCAGCGGCACGGCCGCCTTCGACTACACGGCAAGCGACGGCCGCGGCGGCTTTTCGACGGCGACCGTGACGGTCGACGTCGATCCTGTTGCCGACGCGCCAAGCCTTGTGCTTTCGGACGTGACGGTCGACCAGTCGCCGGCGGAGTCCGGCGACGGGCCCGAGTTCCGGGTCAACAGCACGACCCCCGGCGACCAGGCAAAACCCGACATCACGCCGCTCGCAGACGGAGGCTTCGTGGCCGTCTGGCAGTCGGCCAGCTTGACCACCGGCAACCACACGATTTTCGGACAGCGCTACGACGCGGCCGGCGGCGCGGTGGGCGAGCAGTTCCAGGTCAGCGAGATTATTGACCAATACCCGCCGGTCGGCCCCGACTACAACGCGATCGACGCGGAGGTCACGGGGCTTGCTGACGGCGGGTTCGTGGTGAGCTGGCAGTCGAACGCGGTCGGCCGCCCCAACATCTATGTCCAGGCCTTCGACGCCGCGGGCGTGAAAATCGGCGGCGAATTCCGGATCAGCGCGCCCAGCACGACGCAGCACAAATACGCGGCGCTGGCGCCGCTCGCCGACGGCGGCTTCCTGGTCACGTGGTCGTCGCTGAATGCCGACGGCAACGGTTACGGCGTCCTGGCGCAACGGTTCGATGCGGTCCGTCTGCCGCTGAGCCGCGACGGCGAGACCGTCGCTTGGGACCGCTACGTGATCAACGAAGATCCTTACGGCTTCCAAGGGTTCTCGGCCGCCGCGCAGCTTGCCAATGGCACTGTCGTCCATGTCTGGGAGAGCAACGCGACCAGCCAGATCAACAGCAGCGACCTCGCGGGGCGCCTGTTCAACAATGCGGGCGTTCCGCTGGGCGGACAATTCCCGGTCAACCGCACCTTCTCGGGCGACCAGACCCAGCCGGAGATCGCGGCGCTTGACGACGGCGGTTTCGTGGTCGTCTGGACGTCGCGCGTCCAGGACGGCAGTGGCCGCGGCGTCTACGGCCGGCGCTTCGACGCCGACGGCCACCCGGTCAGCCTGGAGTTCCTGGTGAACACCGCCACGTTCAACGACCAGGACCAGGTGGATGTGGCGGCGCTGGCGGGCGGCGGGTTCGTCGTCACCTGGCGCTCCGTCGGCCAGGACGGGAGCGTCAGCAGCATCTTTGCCCAACGATATGATGCGAACGGCAACGCGGTCGGCGGCGAAACCCCGGTCAACGTCCATACCGACGACAATCAGCAGGAACCCGCCGTCGCGGCGCTGGCGAACGGCAGCTTTGCAGTGGCGTGGCAATCCCTGAACCAGGATGGCCACGGCGAGGGCATCTATGCCCGGGTGTTCGATCGGCCCGGCGGTACCGAGGTGCCTCTCGACATTTCCGTGGCACTGGCCGACGCCGACGGGTCGGAGGTGCTTTCCCACATCACCATTGCCGGGATGCCCGACGGTGCCAAACTGTCGGCCGGCACCGACAACGGCAATGGCACCTGGACGCTCGCGCCCGCAGACCTCGCCGGGCTGATCCTGACGACGCCGTCCGGCTTCACCGGAGATCTCCCACTCACCGTGTCGGCGACGGCCTTTGAACAGTCGACGGGGGAAACGGCATCGACCACGGCGTCGTTGATGATCACCGTTCTCGCGCCCCTGTTTACCGACGAAGCCGACGTCATCGACTTCAATGCGGTGGCGGCCGGCACCTACATCGGCGGCACGCAATACGACGCCCGCGACGGAAACGACCAGGTCATCCTCGCCGACGACCCTGTGCCGGCCGGCTACGACGCGCTTCAGACATTCCACGGCGGCGCCGGCGACGATGTTATCGCCGGGGGACTGGCGGCGTACCGCATGGCCGGGGATGCCGGCAACGACACGCTTGCCAGCAGCGGCAACGACACGGCCGTCTATGCGGGCAACGTCCTCGACTTCTCGCTGGTCGCGCTCAAATCCGACCTTCGGGTCAGCGACCTCGACCCCGCCGACGGCAACGAGGGCACGGATACGCTCTCCAACTTCGACGCGCTGCAGTTCGCCGACTACGAGGGCAGGCTCGTCCAATGGACCGCCATCCCGAAGGGCGGTGAACTCGTGATGCGCAACGGCAACGACATCGCCGTCGGTTCGGCTGGATACGATGCGGCGACCTATCTCGGGAACAATGCCGCCGTCACCGTCGATCTCGCGCTTGTCGGCCCGCAGAACACGGTGGGCAGCGGCTTCGACTACCTGATTGGCATCGCCCACCTGACAGGGACCGACCTGGGCGACACGCTGCGTGGCGACGACAGCGCCAATACCCTGTTCGGCGGAAACTTCGGCGTCGACGTGCTCGAGGGCCGTGGCGGCAACGACGTGCTGATCGGCGGTGCCGACAACGACACGCTCGACGGCGGCCCGGATACCGACACGGCGGTCTATTCCGGCGTCTCCGGCGACTACAGCACCAGCTTCGGCGCCGACGGCAGCGTCACCATCGTTGACAGCGTGGCAGGCAGGGACGGCACCGACACGCTGACGTCGGTCGAGCTGGCACAGTTCCTCGACGGTGTTTTCTTCCTCGACGGCACCAATAACGCGCCGGTCGCGGCAACCGACTGGGCGACCATCGCCAAGGATACCGCCACCCTCATCGATGTGCTGTCGAACGACACGGATCTCGACGGCGATACGCTGTCGGTGACCGCGGCCTCGGCCGGGCACGGGACCGTCGCGCCGCATCCGGGCGGCCCGCTCCTCTACACGCCCGACACCGGATACAGCGGCGCCGACACCATCACCTATACCGTCTCCGACGGCAACGGCGGGACCGACACCGGAACGGCATTTGTAAGGGTCGATCCGGCGCCAATGTCGCCGCCGCCGGAATACTCCGATCTTGTCTATATGCTCGTGGTGCCCGGCGTGTTCGGCGGAAACACGGACTTCGGTCCCCACGGGGCATTCATCCTGGACGATTTCGCCTTTACCGTCGATCGTCCCGGCGCGGGCGGTTTGTCCTATCCGTACACCCCGCCGGCCTTCAGCGGGCTGACGGTGAACTTCGCCGAGACCAGCATCGACTTCGGCGCGATCGACCGGGCGCTGGTCGAGGCAAGGTCCGATACCGTCAGCCTGGTCGGCTGGAAGGGACCGGGCATCGACCCGGCCACCGGATCAGGCCTTATCCCGGCCGCCGAAGTCGTGCGTCTCGATCTGGCGGGCGCGGTGGTGACGCAGACGGCGACAGTGGCGCAGGACAGCGGGTTCGACCGGTCGGCGCACTACAGCCTGGCCGCGATGAACTTTGAAATGGCGGAAGGCCTGGGCCCGGTCCCGGTCAGCTACGATCTGCTCGCCCAGGGCGGGACCATCGCCTCGGATCCGGCGGCGGCGCGCGCGGCGGCCGGCACCAGCGACGACGGGACCAATCCCACCTACCAGATGCTCTTTACGCCGGACGGCGGCGGCGACACGGGGTCCGTCGAGATCGGCGGTTTTACCATGGGTCTGGGAACCGCGCTTGCCGGCGACGGCTTCCATGTATTGCCGGTTGCCGACGAGGTGACGGTGACGGGCGACTTTACGGCGCTGAGCGCGCTGCTGCTGGACGACACCATCGCAGGCCGGACCGGCCGCATCGACATCCGCTATGGCGCGCAGGCGCACTACATCTTCGACAACACGGTCATCACCAGCCTCGAAGTGGGGGCGGAGACCGGCAGCCTGCGCTTCGGCTACGAGGCCTTCACCGAACGCCTGGCGAACGACACCTATATCTACGGCTACGACTTCACCCGGGAAAGCGAACACATCCTGCCCGACATCCCCCCGTCGGTGCCCACGACGGACTATTCCAATCTTGTCTATATGCTGGTGGTGCCCGGCGTGTTCGGCGGAAACACGGACTTCGGCCCTCATGGGGCGTTCATCCTGGACGATTTCGCCTTTGGCGTTGATGCGTCCGCGGTCGACGGGCTGGCTTTCAACGGGCTGACGGTGAACTTCGCCGAGACCAACATCGACTTCGGCGCGATCGACCGGGCGCTGTTCGAGGCAAGGCCCGAGAGTATCAGCCTGGTCGGCTGGAGGGGGCCGGGCCGCGAGCCGGCCGCGGAAGTCGTGCGTCTCGATCTGGCGGGCGCGGTGGTGACGCAGACGGCGACAGTGGCGCAGGACAGCGGGTTCGACCGGTCGGCGCACTACAGCTTCGCCGCGATCAACTTCGATATGCTGGACGGAGGGCCGTTCAGCTACGATCTGTTCGCCCAGGGCGGGACCATCGCCTCGGATCCGGCGGCGGTGCGCGCCGCGGCCGGCACCAGCGACGACGGGACCAATCCCACCTACCAGATGCTCTATACGCCCTATACGCCGGACGGCAGCGGCGAGACGGGGTCCGTCGAGATCGGCGGTTTTACCATGGGTCTGGGAACCGCGCTTGCCGGCGACGGCTTCCATGTATTGCCGGTTGCCGACGAGGTGACGGTGACGGGCGACTTTACGGCGCTGAGCGCGCTGCTGCTGGACGACACCATCGCAGGCCGGACCGGCCGCATCGACATCCGCTATGGCGCGCAGGCGCACTACACCTTCGACAACACGGTCATCACCAGCCTCGAAGTGGGGGCGGAGACCGGCAGCCTGCGCTTCGGCTACGAGGCCTTCACCGAACGCCTGGCGAACGACACCTATATCTACGGCTACGACTTCACCCGGCAAGGCGAACACATCCTGTCCGAGATCCCCCCGTCGGTGCCCACGACGGACTATTCCAATCTTGTCTATATGCTGGTGGTGCCCGGCGTGTTCGGCGGAAACACGGACTTCGGCCCTCATGGTGCGTTCATCCTGGACGATTTCGCCTTTGGCGTTGATGCGTCCGCGGTCGACGGGCTGGCCTTCAACGGGCTAACGGTGAACTTCGCCGAGACCAACATCGACTTCGGCGCGATCGACCGGGCGCTGTTCGAGGCAAGGGCCGAGAGTATCAGCCTGGTCGGCTGGAGGGGGCCGGGCCGCGAGCCGGCCGCGGAAGTCGTGCGTCTCGATCTGGCGGGCGCGGTGGTGACGCAGACCGCGACAGTGGCGCAGGACAGCGGGTTCGACCGGTCGGCGCACTACAGCTTCGCCGCGATCAACTTCGATATGCTGGGCGGGGACCCGTTCACATACGATCTGTTCGCCCAGGGCGGGACCATCGCCTCGGATCCGGCGGCGGCGCGCGCGGCGGCCGGCACCAGCGACGACGGGACCAATCCCACCTACCAGATGCTCTATACGCCGGACGGCGGCGGCGAGACGAGGTCCGTCGAGATCGGCGGTTTTACCATGGGTCTCGGAACCGCGCTTGCCGGCGACGGCTTCCACACATTCCCGGTTGTCGACGAGGTGACGGTGACGGGCGACTTCACGGAGCTGAGCACGCTGCTGCTGGACGACACCATCGCCGGCGGGACCGGCCGCATCGACATCCGCTATGGCGCGCAGGCGCACTACACCTTCGACAACACGGTCATCACCAGCCTCGAAGTGGGGGCGGAGACCGGCACCCTGCGCTTCGGCTACGAGGCCTTCACCGAACGCCTGGCGAACGACACCTATATCTACGGCTACGACTTCACCCGGCAAGGCGAACACATCCTGCCCGACATCGTCCCGCCGGCGCCCACGGCGGCCGCGCTTGGTCTCGCCGCGACGCAGCCTGGCAGCGCACCTGCGATCGAAGGCGGCGCGGGCGACGACACACTGACCGGCGGTGTCGGAAACGATACCGTGGCCGGCGGTGCGGGCAACGACACGCTGACCGGCGGCGGCGGCAGCGACATCTTCGTCTTCGCCGCGGGCGACGGCGACGACACGATCACCGATTTCGAGGTCGGCATCGACACGCTGGAACTGCTGGACGGTCTCGGCTTCGACGCAACAGCGCCACTCACCGAAACGGACGTCGACGCCGACGGCGTCACCGACACCCTGGTCCTGTTCGACAGCGGCGACACCGTGGGCCTGTTAGGTATCACCGGCATCACGGACGTGGACCAATTGATCCTGTAACTCATCATCGGCCGTGCAGGCAGCAGCCATATTGTTCGAGATGGCGCGCTACCGCGCGCCTCCTCACCATGAGGGTTTGTAAGCGTCTATGAGCATCACAATGACCTCACCCTGAGGAGCGTCCGCAAGGACGCGTCTCGAAGGGCGCGGGCGCCGCCCGGCTCACCGCCAATCGCTTCACTCCCCGTCCTGCCTCAGCACCTCCAGCAACACCTGCACCTTTTCATCCGGCAGCTCCCGGATGCGCGCCGCCAGCTCGTTCGCCAGCCGCGTCGCCTCGGGGCTGAGGCCGGCGGTATCGACCACCACACGCGGGTCGGAAAGCCGCGCCAGCGCGGCAAGTTCCTCGGCCTCGTCCCAGATGATGTTGAAATAGCCGCAGATCTGGTGCACGCGCGCGGCGCTGGGCCGGCCGCGGCGGCCATGCTCCAGGGCGGAGAGGTAGGCCGCCGACACCCCCAGCGCGGCCGCCATCTCCGACAGGGTTACGCCCTTCTTCTTGCGCAGCGTCCGCAGTCTTTCGCCGAACGGCGTCATCGGTTGCGGCCCACCTTGCGCAGCACCACGAACAGCGCGCCCGCCCCGCCCAGCGCCTGGGGCGCGGCGGAGATGCTGACCACATATTCCGCAAGCCGGCCCGACGTGAGCCACATGGGCACGGCTTTCTGCAGGATCCCCTTGCCCTTGCCGGTCACCACCAGCACGTTGCGCTTGCCGGCCGCAGAGGCTTCGGGGATGAAACGAAACAGCGCCGTGTGCGCGGCATCCTGGCTGAGCCCGTGCAGATCGATCTTGCCGTCGATCTCGATCCGGCCCGACTTGAGCCGGCGCGCCGTGCGCCGCGCAATGGGATCGAGCCGCGGCGCGGCGTCGACCGCCCGTTCAAGCTCCTGCCTCGCCGGGGCCGCGACCGCGGGCTTGGCGCGTGATGGGGCCTTCGCCTTGGGCTGCTTTGCCTGCGGTTTGGCCGCGGGCGCGTTCCGTTCGGGGTTGGGCTTGACGTTCTTGGTGACGGCGCGCCAAAGCGCCGTGTCGTCGCCGCCGGTCTTGCGATCCTTGCCCGCCATCCCAGCCGCCGTCAGTCGGGATCGCGCGCGACCAGAACGATGTGCAGGTTCAAGGGCCCGTGCGCGCCCAGATAAATGGTCTGTTCGATGTCGCCGGTGCGCGACGGGCCCGCCACCAGGTTGACCGCCCGCGGCATGGCGCCGGCCGCGCGCAGCCGGTCCCAGGCGTCCTCCGGCGCGTCGACCAGACGGCTTTCGGTGAGAACGATGATCTCGGTGGCCGGCAGGAAGTTGAGCGTCGTCGGATTGTCAGGCCCCGAACGCAACATCACGGTGCCCGTCTCCGCAATGCCCGCAAAGCCCGCGCTGAGGCCGACCAGGTCGTCGCCGCTGCTGGCCCCCGTTTCCACCTCCAGCGCCGGCCGCGCCGACCAGTCGATGGCGGCCAGAAGCGGATCGGTCCCGTGCCGAATCTTCGCCGGCAAGTTGAGCCCGGCCAGGTAGTCGGCCACCGCCCCCGGCACGTCGGCCATGCTGTCGACCCGCACCACGGTGCCCGCGACCGCTTCGACCCGTTCGATGAACCGGTCGGCTGTGGGTTTGCCCTTGTCCTGGGCCGGGATGAGGGCGCGCGGGTGGTTGGCGATCCGCCCGTCCAGCGTCGCGCGCGTTTCGTCGTCCAACCGGCCGCGTCCCAGCGACTGGCGGACGGCGCCCAGGATCTGGTCGCGCGCCGCGCTCATTGCGACGGGGTCCGCCGGCCGCCGCGGCGCGACCATGCCTGCTGGAAGGTCGTGCCGGCCGGCGCCGGCAGATCGCGGTGCCGGGTCCAGCCGCCGGCAAGCGGCAGCGAGCGTATCCGCCCCGCGCGGCCGCCGACGATGGCCAGCATGCGCGCGGCAAGCCCCATCGTCAGGCGATAAAGCCGCGGCCGCGCCGCCAGGAAGGCCCAGCCGGCCAGACCGAAGCGGGCGGTTGCCGGCACCAGTTTGCGTTCGAACTGTCGTTCCCGGTGATGGCGCATCATCTTCGGCAGCGGGATGCGCATTGGACAGACCTGCTCGCACCGGCCGCAGAAGGTGGACGCGTTGGGCAGGTTGCCCGCCTCCTCGACGCCGATGAAGCTTGGCGTCAGCACCGAGCCCATAGGCCCGGGATAGACCCAGCCATAGGCGTGGCCGCCGACCGCGCCATAGACCGGACAGTGGTTCATGCAGGCGCCACAGCGGATGCAGCGCAGCATCTCCTGGAACGGCGTGCCCAGCATCGCCGACCGTCCGTTGTCCACCAGCACGACGTGAAACTGTTTCGGCCCGTCCGGGTCGTCGGCGCGGCGCGGGCCGGTCGAAAAGGTGGTGTAGGCCGACGTGTCCTGTCCCGTGGCCGAACGCGCCAAAACACGCAGGATGGTCGAGGCGTCCTCGAAAGTGGGCACGACCTTTTCCAGACTGGCGACCACCACGTGCACCTTGGGCAAGGTCTGCGTGAGATCGCCGTTGCCTTCGTTGGTGACGATGACGGTCGACCCGGTCTCGGCAATGAGGAAGTTGGCGCCGGTGATGCCCACGTCGGAATCCAGATACTTCTGGCGCAGGACCGCGCGCGCCTCCTCGATGAGCTGGCGCGGCTCGCCAAGCGGCCGGTCCGGATCCAGATGCGTGTGCTTGGCCCGAAAGTCCTCTTCCACCTGTTCCTTCAGAACATGGATCGCGGGCGCGATGATGTGGCTGGGCGGTTCGCCGCGCACCTGGATGATGTATTCGCCGAGATCGGTCTCCACAACTTCAAGGCCGTCCGCCTCCAGCGCCTCGTTCAGGCCGATCTCCTCGGCCACCATGGACTTGCCCTTGGTCACCATCCTTGCGTTCACCGACCGGCAGATCGAAAGCACGGCTTCGCGCGCCTCCGCCGCGGTGCGGGCCCAGTGCACCTGTCCGCCGGACGCAGTCACCTGTTCCTCGAACCGCTCGAGATAGTGATCCAGGTTCTCCAGCACGTGGTTCTTCAGGTCGCGGGCCTGGTCGCGCAGGCGGTCGAATTCCGGCACCAGTTCGACCGCCTTGGCGCGGCGCTCCACGAAACCGACTTTCATGGTCGAGAGCGCCGACTGGAGCTGTTCGTCGGCAAGCGCGCTGCGCGCGTTCTCCTTGAAGGCGTGGCTGGTCGAACGCATGCGCCTAGCCTTTCGCGCCGGCAATCGGCGGGGTTTCGGTCATGCCCGCCAGAACTTCCGCGGCATGGCGCACCTGAACCTGCGCACCGTTGCGGCTGAGCTTGCCAGCCATGTTCATGAGACAGCCCATGTCGCCCGCCAACAGCATGTCGGCGCCGGTCGCCAGAACCGCGTCCGCCTTCTCGCCCACCATCTTGTTGGAGATGTCCGGATATTTGACGCAGAAGGTGCCGCCGAACCCGCAGCAGACCTCCGCGCCCTCCAGCTCGGCCAGCTCCAGCCCGGCAACAGACGTCAACAGCGCGCGCGGCTGTTGCTTGACGTCCATCTCGCGCAGGCCTGCGCAGGAGTCATGATAGGTGACGGTGCCGGAAAAGACCGCCTCGACGCGTTCGACCTTGCGCACGTCGACCAGAAAGGACATCAGCTCGTAGGTCCGTTTGGCAAGGTGCTGGGCCTTGACCGCCATCTCGGGATCGTCGGCGAACAGCGCGGGATAATGCTCGTGGATCATGCCCGAGCAGGATCCGCTGGGCGCGACGACGTAGTCGAAACCGTCGAAGGCGGCGATGACCCCGGCCGCAATCCGTTTGGCATCGGCGCGGTCACCGGAATTGTAGGCGGGCTGGCCACAGCATGTCTGAGCGGCCGGCACGCTGACCTCGCAGCCGGCATCCTCCAACAGCTTGACCGCGGCGAACCCCACCGTCGGCCGGAACAGGTCCACCAGACATGTCACGAAAAGGCCGACCGTCGGCCGCGTCTCGCTCATGGAACGCCTCGTCTGTTCGAAACCACGGACCTATTAATGGGGGGACGCACGGCGAAAGGCAACCGGGGCTCAGGACTGGGGCATCGCGTGGCGGTTTGCCGCAGCGTGCGGGACCAGCACATAATAGGTGCCGCGGCTCTTCATCTTGCCGGCCAGCGCCAGCGCCTCGTCGCCATACCCCCAGAAGAAGTCGCCGCGGACCAGGCCCTTGATCGCCCCTCCGGTGTCCTGGGCCACCACCAGCCGATTAAGCGGCCGGTCGTCCTCGCTTGGCCAGGTGGTGTCCAGCCACAGAGGCAGGCCCAGCGGCACGAAGGCCGGATCGACCGCCATGCTGCGGCCCGGCAACAGGGCCACGCCCTGGGAGCCGATCGGCCCGTCGCCGTCGATCTCGCGGAAAAAGATGAAGCGCGGGTTCACCGCAAAAAGCTCCGCGGTCTTGTCGGGATTGCGGTCGATCCAATCGCGAATCCCGCCCCAGGACGCCTGGCCCGGCTCCAGTTCGCCGCGGTCGATCAAGGCGCGTCCGATCGATTTGTAGGCGTGGCCGTTGTGGGCCGCAAAGCCGACACGCACGACGTCGCCGTCAGGCAGCACCACCTGGCCCGACCCCTGGACATGCAACAGGAAGACGTCGACCGGGTCGTCCAGCCACAACAGCTCCAGGCCGCGTCCGGCGAGCGCTCCGGCGTCGATGGCGCCGCGCGTGTGATAGGGGACGACGCGCCCGTTCTCGAGCTGGCCGACCAGGCGGCGGCCCTTGAGTGTCTCGTCAAACCCGCCGAGATCGACGGTCAGCATGTCGGACGGTTTGGTCCACAACGGATAGCGGAAGACCGCGTCGGGCTGTCGGGCGCCGCGCAGCTCCGGTTCGAAATAGCCGGTGAACAGTCCCCCCTTCCCGTCGCCTTCGTCTTCGGGAACGACGGCGAAGGGAACGAAGTGTTGCTCGAAGAACGCACGGGCGTCTTCGTCGCTCTGGCCGGCCATCACCCTGAGTTCGGTGCAGGGCGCGATCCAATCCCGGCGCTCGATCGCCATCAGGGCCGAGCCCAGCGCCTTGTCGGCCGGCGCGCGGGTGAGAACGGCGCAGGAGCGGCCAAGCGCCTGCAAGGCGCCGGCCTGGGCGCCTTGCTCCCAGGCGGGCAAGGCGTCGAAATCGGTCTCGACAAACCGGGGGCCGGTCACATCTTCGGGTTCTTCGCACGCAGCAACGCCCAGCACCATCAAAAGGGCCGGCAATAGGCGCCTCAGCGCACTGCGTTCGTTCAAAGAGTGTGGCACGGCCGGGCCGGCCGCCGGTCAGTTGGGACTCCGCGTCGCGACCAACAACCAGTTGGGGTCAGCGCTGCGCGTATCGCGCTGGAATGTCCAGATGTCGGTGATCGGTGCCACGGTCTGGGCATCGCCCGCAATCACGGTCCCTTCCGTGTCGTAGGTCACGTTGGCCTGCTGGGAGACGAACTTGACGGTGACGACCGCATTGTGATCTTCCAAGCCGGCCTCCAGGATTTCCACGGTATCGATGCCGACCAGCGTGGTCTCCAACTTTTCCTTCCGGCTCCTGCGGTCTTCGATGGCGGCGTGGAAGTCCTGGAAGACGCTGTCGCTCAAGAGGTTGCGAAGCGTCTTCTCGTCGTCCTGCGCGAAGGCGACGACAATCATCTCGAATGCGGCGCGGGCGCCATCCAGGAACTGCTGCGGATCGAAGGACGGATCGACGTGATGGATCGCGGCAAGACCCTCGCCGTGCGGCATCTCCCGCATCGCGGCCTCGACCGCCTCATCGCGGGCCTCGTCCCGGCCCGGCAGGCTGACCACGTTGTCGTCGGGCGCGCCCGCGCCTTCCTGGGTGCGCTGGAAAAGGTCCGTCGGCCGACGCTCGTGTCCGGTGCGTTTGCCCAACACACTGCCCAGCCGGTAGATCAAGAAGACCGCCAGCATGGCCAGGATCAGAATCTCGAAATAGTCGAATGCGCCGCTCATCGGCCGGTGACCTTAACCTCTACAGTGCCCACGGGTTGATCCCTATCTTACTCTAACAACCTGTTTAGGGACGAATCTTGATGCTGGATCAATGCGACGCCACTTTCGCCCGCAATTCCACCTGTGGAAACGCCCAGGCCAGGCGATGTGCCGATTGCCAGCAGGTTATAAAGTGGTTCTTATCTGCAGGCTTTCTACCGATGTAGATAGGCCTTTATGACGGAAAGGGCAAGCATGCCTCTGCTTCTGTTGGTCCTTATCGGCGTTCCGATCGTCGAGATCGCCCTTTTTATCGAAATCGGGGGCTATATCGGGCTGTGGCCCACGCTGGCGACCATCCTGGTGACCGCGGTCGTCGGCGCCGCGCTGGTGCGCCAACAGGGGCTTGCGACCCTGGGCAAGGCCCAGGCCGAGGTCGATGCCGGCCGGGTGCCGGTCCGCGAGCTTTACGACGGCGTCTGCATCCTGGTGGCCGGGGCGCTGTTGCTGACGCCGGGGTTCATGACCGATGCGCTGGGCCTGGCTTTGCTGGTGCCCGGTGTCCGAACGGTGCTGGGGCGCCGGCTGCTCCTGTTCATCAAGGCGCGCGGGACCACCACTGTCAGGTGGCATACCCATACCGGACCTGCACGCGACCGGGGAACGGTCGTCGACGGCGAGTTCCGGGACGTCACCGACGAACCGCCGGAGCCCGGCCATGCCGGCGACGGCGCGCCGAAGCTGGGACCGCGCGGACCGGAAAGCCGATAGGCCCTGGCTATTGTTCGCCCGTCCCATTCATGATAGCCACGGCGGTTTCTTGAACAGACCGGCAAGGCGGGGGCAGACATGAGCGACACGGACACGGGCACGGGCGAGGCCGAGACCCCGTCGGCAGCCACGGCAGCGCCGCCGATCTCGATCCTGCATCAGTATACGAAGGACTTGTCGTTCGAAAATCCGGGCGCGCCGCAGGTCTTCGTGCAGGAGGGCCCGGCGCCTGAAGTCAGCATCAATGTCGACGTCAACATCGCCAAGCTCAGCGACCGCGACCACGAGGTCTCGCTTCAGCTCAACGCGCACGCCAGGACCCCGGAAACAACGCTGTTCATGGCCGAGCTGGTCTATTGCGGCCTGGTGCGGCTGGGCGACGTCCCGGACGAACATGTTCAGCCGCTGTTGATGATCGAGGCGCCGCGGCTGCTGTTCCCCTATGCCCGCAACATCATCTCCGACACCACACGCGACGGCGGCTTTCCGGCACTGATGATCGGATATGTGGATTTCGTCGAACTCTATCGCCGCCGGCTGGAAGGTCTGGCGGAAGGGACCGGCGGCACGCCCGTCGAGACCGAGACGCCGGCGCCTGTTGCCACCTGATCAGCGTCGCCAGATCGGATCCGTGAGCCGTTCCACCAGGGCGGCATGCTGAGCGATTTCGTCCGCGCTTGCGGCATGCGGGCGCGGCGGGCGGACCGGCCGCTCCTGTTCCGCGCGCCGTCCCGCACGCCCCTTTCCGGCTGTCAGCAGATCGAGATCCGGCTGCCGGCCGCCGATCAGCTCGAGATAGACCTCGGCCAGCAGTTCGGAATCTAAAAGCGCGCCGTGTTTGGTGCGGGCGGAGTTGTCGATCTCGAACCGGCGGCACAGCGCGTCGAGGCTGGCCTGGGCACCGGGAAACCGCGCCCGTGCAAGCTGTATCGTGTCGACCGCGCGCGACATCGGCAGACGGGGCAGGCCAAGCAGGGCAAGCTCGGCATTGAGGAACTTCAGGTCGAACCCCGCATTGTGGATCACAAGCTTGGCGTCGCCGATGAACTCCAGAAAGGCATGCGCGATCTCGGCGAAGGGCGGATGCTGTGCCAGGAACTCGTCGCCCAGCCCGTGGATCTGGAACGCTTCGGCCGGCATCGATCTTTCCGGATTGATGTATTTGTGAAACGTCTCGCCCGTCGGAACGTGATTGACCAGCTCCAGACAGCCGATCTCGACGACGCGGTGGCCGGACCCCGGGTCGAGGCCCGTCGTTTCCGTATCAAGCACGATCTCGCGCATCGTCGTTCGTTTCGCTCCGCTCAGTCAGCCGCGCGCCGCCCAGTATAACGCGGCGGCCAGACGCGCCCAGGCTTGCCGAAGACGCGCCGCACCACCATGCACATCTGCCGGCGGGTGAACGCCTTGTCGAGTCCGGTTTCGATGACGTAGTCGGCGCGCCGCCGTTTCTCGCGGTCCGGCATCTGGCGGGCCAGGATGTTGCGAAGCCGCGCTTCCGTCATGCCCATGCGGCCGAGCACGCGGTCCCGCTGGATGAACGGCGGTGCGCTGACCAGGACCGTGGCATCGCAACCGCGTTCCGCGCCGGTTTCGAACAACAGCGGGATGTCCAGAACGCACAGACGCACGCCTTGACGCTGCCACCGCCTGAGGCACCGGTTGCGGTCCGCCGTGACCATCGGATGCAGAACCGCCTCCAACGACGCCAGCGCGTCGCGGTCGCCGAAGACACGCGCGCCCAGGGCCGCGCGGTCGACGGCGCCGTCCGCCACGCAGTCCGGAAACAGCGCGGCGACCGGAGCGACCCCGGCACCGCCCGCGGCGAGCAGCCGATGCACCACCTTGTCCGCATCGTGCACCCGCGCGCCCATCCCTCTCAGAACGTTCGCCGCGTGGGTCTTGCCCATGCCGATCGATCCGGTAAGCCCGAGAACGATCATCAGCCCAGGTCTTCCAGCACGAAGTGCCTGAGTGCCGGCGTTACATCCGGCCGCACGCCGAACCAGCGTTCGAAACCGGGAACTGCCTGATGCAACAGCATGCCCAGCCCGTCGACGGCGGTCAGGCCGCGCCGACGGGCGGCTTGCAACAACTGGGTCTCAAGCGGAGTGTAGACGATATCGTTGACAACAGCGTCGGCCCCAAGAGGGGTTAGATCCACGTCCAGCGGCGCCCCGCCCTGCATGCCCAGGCTGGTGGCATTGACCAGCAGGTCCGCCCCCGCCAAGGCCTCGTCCAGCGCCGGCCATGCATGCGCCTGGACCGGACCGGCGAACGCGGCGGCCAAGGCCTCGGCCCGCACCAGCGTTCGGTTGACCACCGCGACCGATGCGGCACCGGCGTCGGCAAGCGCCCAGACGACCGCGCGCGCGGCACCGCCGGCACCGAGCACGACGGCGCGTTTGCCGGCGGGTTCGAAGCCGCATTCCTGCCGCAGATTGGCAAGGAATCCCATCGCGTCGGTGTTCATGCCTGAAAGCGACCCGTCCGCGCCGGCGACCAGGGTGTTGACCGCGCCGATCGCGCGCGCCGCGGCATCGAGACTATCGCAGGCATCAAGGGCCGCGGTCTTGTGCGGCACGGTGACGTTGGCGCCCCGGAAACCGAGCGCCGACAAGCCGTTCAAAGCTTCGGTCAGGCGGTCGGGCGGCACGGCCATCGGGACATAGGCCCCGTCGATGCCCAACTGGTCCAGCCAGTAGCCGTGCAGGCGCGGCGAACGCGAATGGTCCACCGGCCAGCCGATGACGCCGGCGATTCTGCTTTGCCCGGTCAGGCTCATGCGACCAAGACCTCCCGCTGGCGAAGATAGGCCAACAACGGCAACAGCGGCAGCCCCAAGATCGTGAAGTAATCACCGTCGATGCGTTCGAACAGTTGGATGCCCAGACCTTCCAGACGGTACGCGCCGACGCTGTTGCAGATGTCCCCGCCGGACCGCGCGACATAGTCGTCGATAAACGTTGCGCTCAAGGCCCGCACCGTCAGACGCGCGACGGCGTTATGGTGCCACAGGCGGGCCCCGCGTTCGACGATGCAGACACTGCTGTGCAGCGTATGCGTACGGCCTGAAAGCGCGGTCAGGTGTCCGCGGGCGTGGTCGAGATCGGCCGGCTTGTCGAACAGCACCCCGTTGCAGTCAAGCGTCTGGTCGGCGCCGATCACCAGGGCCGCCGGGTGGCGACGCGAAACCGCAACGGCCTTCAGTTCGGCCAGCGTTTCGGCAATCTCGGCAGCACCGCCGTTTTCGGCACGGATCGACGCCTTGACGTTTTCTTCGTCCACGTTGGCGGGGTCGACGTCAAAGGAAACGCCGGCGTTGTCAAGAAGCCGGCGCCGGACGTCGCTTGCCGATGCCAGGACCAGCGGATGCGTCTGCGCGGTCGTCACGTTTGCCGACGATCCATCAACTGCTTGATCGCGGCCGCGGTTTCTTCGATCGACCGGCGCGTGACGTCGATCACCGGCCAGCCGTTCTCGGAATAGACACGCCGGGCGTTCGCCACCTCCGCCTTGACGGTCTCCAGATCCACATAGTCCGTGTTGTCGTCGTCTGCGATCTGGTGCAGGCGGTTGCGACGGATCTGCACCAGGCGCGCCGGATCCTTCGTCAGCGCCACGACCATCGGCCCGTGGTCCTTGGCCGCCCCGAACAACTCCTGAGGCAGGTCGACGCCGGGCACCACCGGGACGTTCGCCGCCTTGATGCCGCGGTTTGCAAGATAGATGCAGGTCGGCGATTTCGACGTGCGCGACACCCCGACCAGGATGACATCGGCATCCTTCAGGCCCCAGGCCGCCTGCCCGTCGTCGTGGTTGAGGGCGAACTGCATGGCATCGATCCGGCCGAAATACTCCGCATCAAGCGCGTGCTGGCGTCCGGGCTGGCCCCGGCTTTCCGCGCCCAGGAACGCCGCCAGGGCACCGATCACCGGATCCAGGACGGGAATGCAGGGCACCTGCAATCGGCGACATCCGTCCTGCAACGCCGTTCGCAGCTCGTCGTTCACCAGGGTGAACATCACAACGCCGGGCGTGTCACCGATGTGCGAGAGGATCTGTTGAAGCTGTTGCGTATTGCGGACCAGCGGCCAGTTGTGTTCCACCGGATCCACGTTCTCGAACTGGACCATGCAAGCCCGCGCAACCGAGTGCACCGTTTCGCCGGTGGCGTCGGAGATAAGGTGGAGATGGAACCGCGTCACGGACAGGTTCTCCGGCGCCTATTGAGGGAAAACTTCGGGATCAATAACGAATAACGCGCCCATCCGCCAGTATCACCGGAGGCACAGCATCCATTCGCCGCTTGCCGACACTGTGGACACCGCGGTCCACCGATCAGAACTTCCGGGACAGCCCGTTTCGATCGACACCTTTGACCCGTTTTCCCGGTCTTGCCGACCGCAGGGGCCCGCCGTTGTCTCGTTCTTCTCCAGAAATCGATCCACAGGGTCGGAATTCGGCCGGTTTTGGTGTGGAAAGCGTGTGAAAAAGAATAATCCCCAAGACTCACCCCTCTACAACACCATCATCCTTCTATATCTCTTAAAAGAGAGTCTTAGTATGAGCACGGATAACCGGGAATAAGCGACAGGCATGCAGGGAGAAACAACATCCGCCAAGCCGCTGTTGGCAGCGCTGGCGGGACAACGGCAAGCTGTGCCGCCGATCTGGCTGATGCGCCAGGCAGGGCGCTACCTGCCGGAATACATGGCGGTGCGGGAGAAGGCAGGCAGCTTTCTCGATCTGTGCTATGCGCCCGAGGCGGCGGCCGAGGTCACGCTGCAGCCGGTGCGTCGGTTCGGACTGGACGCGGCGATCCTGTTCTCGGACATCCTGGTGGTGCCGCACGCGCTGGGCCAGGACGTGCGCTTCGTCGAGGGCGAGGGTCCGAAACTGAATCCTGTGCGGACGGCCTCGGACGTCGGGAAACTGTCCCTCGAGCGCCTTTCTGAGCATATGGCGCCAGTCTACGAGACGGTCGGTCGTGTCGCCGCCGGGTTGCCGGACAATGCCGCACTGATCGGTTTTGCCGGTGCGCCGTGGACGGTTGCCACCTACATGGTCGAGGGCGGAACGTCGAGAACGTTCGAGCGTGTCCGTGCTTTTGCCCTGGGAGATGAATCGGGCTTCGGCCGACTGATCGATCTCCTGGTATCCGCGACCACGCGCTATCTGACGCAGCAGGTTGATGCCGGCGCCGAGGCTGTGCAGCTGTTCGACAGTTGGTCGGGCGTCCTGCCTGAACAGGAGTTCGAGAAATGGGTGGTCGAACCGACGGCGCGGATCGTCGAAGGGTTCCGGACGGCGCATCCGGCGGTGCCGATCATCGGTTTCCCGCGCGGTGCCGGCATGCGGTACGAGGCCTATGCGGCGCGTACAGGCATTACCGCGCTTGCTCTGGACGAGACGGTGCCGCTGGACGAGGCGGTCAAGTTGCAGGCGCGTCGCCCGGTCCAGGGCAATCTCGATCCGGTTGCGTTGCTGTTGGGCGGGGCGGCATTGGAGCGCGGCGTCCGGCGGCTGGTCGAGACGCTGTCGCACGGGCCTTACGTCTTCAATCTGGGTCACGGCATCAACAAGGAGACTCCGCCCGCGCATGTGGAAGCGCTTGTCGAAGCGGTGCGGCGCGGCGGGGACGGCGATGGCGACTGAGGCGAACAAGAAGATCGCCGTGGTGCTGATGAACCTGGGCGGACCGGACGACCTGGATGCGGTGCGGCCGTTCCTGCTCAACCTGTTCAAGGACCCGGCGATCATCGGGGCGCCCGGACCGGTGCGGCTGGCGCTGGCCCACTTCATCTCCTGGCGGCGTGCCCCGGTTGCCCGCGAGATCTACAAACATCTCGGCGGGGCATCGCCGCTGTTGCCGAACACCGAAGCGCAGGCGCGGCGGCTGGAGGCGGTCTTGCAGGATCTTGGCACCGTGCGATGCTTCATCGCGATGCGGTACTGGCACCCGTTGAGCGAACAGGCGGCCGAACAGGTCAAGGCATTCGACCCGGATGAAATCGTCTTGCTGCCGCTTTATCCCCAATACTCGGTCAGCACGACCGGATCGTCCGTCAAGGCCTGGCAGGCGGCTGCGCGGAAGGTCGGTCTGTCGGTGCCGACCCGCCGCGTCTGTTGTTTCCCGACCGAGCCGGGCTTCGTTGCCGCAGTCGCGGCGCTGATCGAACCGGTGCTGAAGAAAGCGGAAGAAGCCGGCCGGCCACGCGTCCTGTTTTCTGCGCACGGCCTTCCGAAACGCCAGGTCGAGCGGGGCGATCCCTATCAGCGCCATGTGGAGGCCTCAGCTGCGGCGGTGGTCGAGGCGCTGGCGATCCCGTCGCTTGACTGGAAAGTGTCGTACCAAAGCCGGGTCGGGCCGCTGGAATGGCTGCAGCCCTACACCGAAGACGAGCTGCGCCGCGCCGCGGAGGACAAGGTGCCGCTGGTGGTGGTGCCGATCGCCTTCGTCTCGGAGCATTCCGAGACACTGGTCGAGCTCGACATCGAGTATCGGGAAGTGGCGGAGGAGCTTGGCGTTCCCGCCTACGCGCGCGTGCCGACCGTCGGCGTGGAAACCCCGTTCATCGAAGGCCTCGCGCGCCTGATCAACGAAGCCGTGTCGGGCACCGACGTCGTCTGCTACGAGCCGGACCCGGCCGACTGCCCGCCCGACCTTGCGGCCGCGCGGGCCGCGTAGGAGCGTTTTGATGGATCCTGTGCTTTACGACTGGATGAAGGCGCTGCACGTGATCAGCGTGATTGCCTGGATGGCGGGGCTACTCTATCTGCCGCGCCTGTTCGTCTATCACTGCGCGGCCGAAATCGGATCGGTGCAGTCCGAGACTTTCAAGGTCATGGAACGCCGCCTTCTCAAGGCGATCATGAACCCGGCAATGATCGCAAGCTGGGTGTTCGGGCTGGCGGTCCTGTACGGCGGCGGCCACTGGACGGAACCGTGGATGCACGCAAAGCTGGCCCTTGTCGTGATCATGACAATTTCCCATATGATGATGGGTGGCTGGAGGCGCGCATTCGCCGAAGACCGGAACACACGGTCCAGCCTCTTCTACAGGATTGCCAACGAAGTCCCGACCGTTCTGATGATCCTGGCCGTCATCCTCGTCATCGTCAAACCGGGTCTTTAGGCGCGATTCCAGTGAGTTGAAACGCTTTGGTAAGGAATTTCGGTTAATCAAGGTTTGACTTAGCTGCAGCCTACGATTAAAGGAAGCACGACCTGGGCGCCGCCCGGGACTTCACCTTCATCTGAACGTCTCGAACCTTCCGGATCGCTCCAGGTCAGTCAGGACCGCGCCACCGCCGCGTGAGTCGCCGAGACGAATTTCTTCCTGATCCCCCCTGCTGTCCAACGACAGGCAAGACAATGCACCTGCAAGAGTTGAAGACCAAGACGCCACCGGAGCTTTTGGCATTCGCCGAAGAGCTTGACGTTGAGAATGCGAGCAACCTGCGCAAGCAGGAGCTGATGTTCGCGATCCTGAAGCAGTTGGCGACGAACGACATCGCGATCTACGGCGACGGCGTCCTGGAGGTGCTGCAGGACGGGTTCGGGTTCCTGCGTTCGCCCGATTCAAACTACCTGCCTGGGCCGGACGACATCTATGTCTCTCCCAGCCAGATCCGGCGGTTCGGGCTTCGGACCGGCGATACGGTCGAAGGCCAGATCCGCGCGCCCAAGGACGGCGAGCGCTATTTCGCCCTGTTGAAGGTCAAGAACGTCAATTTCGATCAGCCCGAAGCGGTCCGGCACCGGATCAATTTCGACAACCTGACCCCGCTCTATCCGGACGAAAAGCTGAACCTGGAAATCGACGATTCCAAACCCAAGGACCTCTCCACCCGGGTGATCGACCTGATCGCACCGCTGGGCAAAGGGCAGCGCGCCCTGATCGTGGCCCAGCCGCGAACCGGTAAGACCATGATCATGCAGAACATCGCCCATTCGATCGCGCAGAACCACCCGGAAGTCTACCTGATCGTCCTGTTGATCGACGAACGGCCCGAGGAAGTCACGGACATGCAGCGTTCGGTGAAGGGCGAGGTGGTGAGTTCCACCTTCGACGAGCCTGCATCGCGCCACGTCCAGGTCGCCGAGATGGTGATCGAAAAAGCAAAGCGTCTTGTCGAACACAAGCGCGATGTGGTGATCCTTCTGGATTCCATCACGCGCCTGGCGCGTGCCTACAACACCGTCGTTCCCAGTTCTGGCAAGGTGCTGACCGGCGGCGTCGACGCAAACGCCCTGCAGCGCCCGAAACGGTTCTTCGGTGCCGCCCGCAACATCGAAGAAGGCGGGTCCATGACCATCATCTCGACGGCGCTGATCGACACCGGCAGCCGGATGGACGAAGTCATCTTCGAAGAGTTCAAGGGCACCGGCAATTCCGAGATCGTGCTGGACCGCAAGCTGGCCGACAAGCGCACCTTCCCGGCCATTGACGTCACCAAGTCCGGAACCCGCAAGGAAGAACTCCTGGTCGACAAGGGGGCTCTGTCGAAGATGTGGGTGCTGCGCCGGATCCTCATCCCGATGGGCGTCGTCGACGCCATGGAGTTCCTGCTCGACAAGCTGAAGCACTCGAAGAACAACGCCGACTTCTTCGACAGCATGAATCAGTAGTCTGATCGGGGTCTCGCCGCAGGCTATCTATATATTGGGTCTCTGACCCAGTCTCATACACTATATGCCATGCCTAACCGGCTGAACGCCGGGGCACCCATTTCGTTGCGTTATCGATATGACTACGCCCGTAGTTCGGCGAGGGCGTGCACTGGACGGTGCGTCCGGCCCGCCGGGGCGATCGCGGGCGGCACGCGTGACGGTGCTGCGCCGCCCTCAAAGTCGGTCTCAGCCTGATCAGGGTATAAGAACTGTCGATCCCACGGTCTTGCGCGCCTCGAGATCCTGGTGCGCCTGGGCAGCATCCTGCAACGGATAGGTCTGATTGATAGAGATCGTCAGACCGTTCGCCACGGCCTCGAACAGCGCGCCCGAACTTTCCAGCATGTCCTCGCGGCTGGCGGTGTAGGTCATCAGGGTGGGCCGCGTGATGAACAGCGATCCCTTCTGTGCGAGCAGGCCAAGGTTGAACGGCGGGACCGGGCCCGACGCCTGGCCGAACAGAGCCAGCATGCCGCGCGGTGCAAGACAGTCGAGCGATCCTTCATAGGTGGAAAGACCGACGGAGTCGTAGACGACGGGAACGCCCTTGCCGTCGGTGATCTCCTTGACCCGGGCGACGAAGTCCTCCTTGGAATAGTCGATCGGGTGATCGCACCCGTTGGCGCGGGCAAGCTCCGCCTTCTCTTCGCTGCCGACCGTTCCGATGACGGTCGCGCCAAGCTGTTTCAGCCACTGGCATGCGATCTGGCCGACGCCGCCGGCGGCGGCATGGAACAGAACCGTATCGCCCGCCTGCACCCGATAGGTGCGCCGCAAGAGGTATTCGGCCGTCATGCCCTGCAGCATCATTGCCGCGGCCGTCTGGTCGCCGATCGCATCGGGCAGCCTGACCACGCGATGGGCCGGAATGATGCGCTGATCGGTATAGGCACCGACCGGCACCGCGGCATAGGCGACGCGATCGCCGACCGAGAATTCGCTGACGCCGTCGCCGACGGCATCGACCGTGCCCGCCGCTTCCATGCCCAGTGTCATGGGCAGTTCCAACGGGTAAAGGCCGGTACGATGATAGACGTCGATGAAGTTCAGACCGCACGCGGTCTGCGCGATACGGACCTCGCCGGGGCCGGGGTCGGTTGTGGCGACCTCTTCCCAACGAAGCACCTCCGGTCCTCCGGTCTCGTGAATGCGTACGGCGTGTGGCATGAGAAAGTCCCTGTTTCCTGGTCGGAAGGTTGGCGGCGGGCGTTCGCACGTCCCGGCCTTTGGCCCAGCATATCGCGCGGCGTGCGCGACTGTCACGCCGGCCGGGCGCCCAATTCCTTGAATCGGTCGGCAACGTCGGCGGCGTCAGTGATCGGCGCCGAACAGACCGGTCCGACACAGATATAGGCGGTGGGCGTGCCGTCGCTCATGGACTTGCCGGCCGCGGGATGGCCGGCGGGCAGTTCGTCTCCTGGCGCAAGACGCGTCAGGATCCGGTTCGGCAGCGACGTCGCCGCGGCCGCCCGGGTCAGTGCCGCGGTTTCCGGCGCGTCGGGCGGGCCGACGACGACCACCTGTACCGGCTTCAACAACAGGTCGACGCCGTTGAGCAATGTCGAGAGGGGAAAGAAATTGCGCCCGATTTCCCCGGAGAAGGCGGCGACCTGGCGGTCGGCGGCATCGCGATGGGCGGCATCGCCGGTGATGGCATAGAGCCTTGCGAAGACCTCGACCATGGTTCCGTTGCCTGCGGGAACGGCGGAGTCGTTCGCGTTCTTGAGCCGCGTAATCAGCCCTGAGGTGTCGGCGGCGGCGAAATAGAACCCGTCCGCATGGGGGTCGCCGTAATGTGTTCGTACCGTTTCGAGCCATTCGAGGGTGCGCTCGAGATAACGCGGCGCGCCGGTCACCTCGTACAGGGCGAGCGCGGCGGAGGCCAGGTTCGCGTAGTCGTCCAAGGACGCGGGATGACGGGCTTCGCCGTTGCACCAGCTGTGCAGAAGGCGTCCGTTGCCCTGCATTTCGCGGACGACGAAATCGAACGCGTCCGTCGCCAGCGCGATCCATTCAGGTTTGTCGAACGCAAGCCCGGCACGGGCGAGCGCGCGGACCATCAGACCGTTCCAGTCGGCCAGCACCTTGTCGTCAAGGCCGGGGCGGACGCGCTTTTCCCGCGCCTGCAGCAACACCGCACGGTTCTGGGCGAGGCGCGCCTCGGTGGCCTCGTCCTGCCGGGCCTGGACGGACAGGCGGTTGGGGATCGACTTGCCTTCCCAGTTGCCGCCAGGTGTGATGTCGTAGATCGTCATGAACGCGGTCGCGTCCGCGCCCAACAGCGCCGCCACCTCGTCGGCGGCCCAGACATAGTACTTGCCCTCTTCGCCTTCGCTGTCGGCGTCCAGCGAACTGTAGAAGCCGCCGCCCGGGCTGCGCATTTCGCGTTCGGCCCAGGCAACGGTTTCGGCGACCCGTTCTGCGTAAAGCGAATTGCCGGTTTCCTGCCAGGCCAGCGTAAGCAGTTCGATGATCTGCGCATTGTCGTACAGCATCTTCTCGAAATGCGGCACCAGCCAATAGGCGTCGACCGCATAGCGGGCAAAGCCGCCGCCGATGTGGTCGTAGATGCCGCCCTGGCACATGTTGTCGAGGCCAATCAGGACGGCCGAGCGGAACGCGTCCTCTCCCGTGCGCAGCCAGGCGCGCCATAACTGCTCCATGATGCCCGGTTGCGGGAACTTCGGCGCGCCGCCGATGCCGCCGTGCACGCCGTCGACCTCGCGCAGGATCCGCCGCGCGATTTCGTCCAGCACCGAAGCATCGAGGCTGCCGCCGGCGTCCGGCGCCGACAGTTTGGCGAGGCCGGTGCGCAGTGCATCCACGTTCTGTTCGACCCGGCTGGGTTCTTCGCGAAAGACCTTCGCGACGCCGCGCAGAACGTCCCTGAAGGCCGGTCTGCCGAACCGCGTTTCCGGCGGGAAGTAGGTGCCGCCCCAGAACGGATCGCCGTCCGGCGTCAGGAACATGGTCAGCGGCCAGCCGCCCTGTTCGCCCAGCATCGCCAGCGCGGACTGATAGATCGCATCGATGTCCGGCCGTTCTTCGCGGTCGACCTTGATGTTGACGAACAGCTCGTTCATCAGCGCCGCCGTCGCACCGTCCTCGAAACTTTCGTGCGCCATTACGTGGCACCAGTGGCAGGCGGCATATCCGACCGACAGCAGGATCGGCTTTCCGGTCGTTCGCGCGGTTTCCAGCGCCTCGTCTCCCCAGGCCATCCAATGAACAGGGTTGTTCATGTGCTGCCGCAGGTAGGCGCTGGATTCCCGTGACAGGAGGTTCTTGGTCATAGGTGCTGCTTTCCGGAATTCGCTGCCGCCGGCCGGGGGACTGGATGTGGCGGCGCCGCCACCGCCTCGTATAAGGTGCCCCGATTGCAGCGCAACGCAACCCCATTCAGGACATGTCATGAAGATCTCCATCGATATTGACTGTACCCCCGAGGAAGCGCGCCGTTTTCTCGGGCTGCCGGATGTCCAGCCGATGCAGGACGCGATCGTCAAGGAGGTGCAGGATCGGCTGACCGCCAACATCGCCAGCATGGATCCCGAGACCATGCTGAAGACATGGCTGCCCGCGGGCCTGCAGGGCCTGGAACAGATGCAGAAGATGTTCTGGCAGCAGCTGACCGGCGGCCGCGAACCGGACGGCAAACCGACGGGCAAGAAGCCCGACTAGGACGCACCGGGCGCGTGACCGTGGGCGATACCATCTATGCGCTGTCCAGCGGCCGCGGCAAGGCCGGGGTCGCGGTGATCCGTCTTTCCGGGCCGGCCGCAGGCGCTGCCTTTGACGCGCTGTGCGGCACCGCGCGCCCGCCGCATCGGATGGTCACGCGGGTCCGCCTCACCGATCCCGACAGCGGCCGGGTTCTGGACGATGCGCTGGCGGTCTTGTTCGAGGCGCCGGCCAGCTATACCGGCGAAGATGTTGTCGAGTTCCAGGTTCATGGCGGCCGGGCGGTGATCGCAGCGGTGTTGCAGGCGCTGGCGGCCCAGCCCGGGCTGCGCATGGCCGAACCGGGCGAGTTCACCAAACGCGCGTTTCTCAACGAAAAGATGGACCTGACCGCCGCGGAGGGCGTGATCGACCTGGTTGAGGCCGAAACCGAGATGCAGCGCCGCCAGGCGCTGCGCCAGGCCGAGGGCGCGCTGGCGCGGCTGTACGACGGCTGGCGGGCGACGCTGGTCGACCTGTTGGCGCGGGTCGAGGCGGAGATCGAGTTCCCCGACGAGGACCTGAACGTGACCGTTACGGAGGCGATCCGACCCCAGATTTCCCCTTTGCACGATGAGATGTCTCAACATCTTGCGGATCAGCACCGGGGCGAACGGCTGCGGGACGGTGTGTCCGTGGCCATTGTCGGGGCGCCCAATGCCGGGAAATCGAGCCTGTTGAACGCGCTTGCCCGCCGGGACGCCGCGATCGTTTCGGCGACGGAAGGAACCACGCGGGACGTGATCGAGGTGCACCTGGACCTGGGCGGATACCCGGTCCTGGTGGCGGATACCGCGGGGCTGCGCGCCGCCCCGGAGGCGGTCGAGGCCGAAGGCGTGCGGCGCGCCCTGGACCGGGGGGCGCAGGCGGATCTCGTGCTGAACGTTGTCGATGCGACCGACCCGCAGCCCCTGCCCGCCGCATTGGCCGCGCGCGGCGCCGATCTTGTCGTGGTCTGGAACAAGACGGATCTCGCCCCACTGCCCGCCGACGCCGGGACGGACGCGCTGGCGGTCTCGGCCGAAACCGGAACCGGCCTGGGCGGGCTGCTTGCGCGGCTTCAGGCCGCCGTCGCCGACCGGTTCGAGGGCGCCGGCGAGGCGGTGATGACCCGGGAACGGCATCGGGAGGCCGTGACGGCGTGCGTGGCCTGCCTGGAGCGGGCCATGGCGGCCGAGCTGCCGGAGCTTGCGGCAGAGGATCTGCGCCTTGCGGCGCGCGCCTTGGGCCGCGTGACCGGTCGGGTCGACGTGGAGGAATTGCTCGATGTCGTGTTCCGCGAGTTCTGTATCGGCAAGTGATCGCGCGTTCGGTGTTTCACGTGAAACAATCGGGACGCCGATTCCGCTCCGCCTTTGACGCCGGCAGAGCTCGACACTACATTCCCGGCCATGTCTGACTGGGATGTCATTGTCGTCGGCGGCGGCCACGCCGGCTGCGAAGCCGCGGCCGCTGCGGCGCGGGTCGGCGCGCGCACCGTGCTGGTCACGCACAAGCCCGAGACCATCGGCGAGATGTCTTGCAATCCGGCCATCGGCGGGCTGGGCAAGGGCCATCTGGTGCGCGAGATCGACGCCCTGGACGGGGTCATGGGGCGGGCAATCGACCGGTCGGGCATCCAGTTTCGTCTCCTGAACCGCAGCAAAGGCCCGGCGGTTCGCGGCCCGCGCGCGCAGGCGGACCGAGCGTTATACCGTGCGGCCATGCAGGACCTGATGGTATGTCAGGAAAACCTGGAGGTTCTGGCCGGCGCGGTCGAAGACCTGGTCCTGGGACGCGACGGGGCGGTGGCGGGGGTGAGTTTGGCCGACGGCCGCACGCTTTCTGCGCCGCGGGTGGTGCTGACGACGGGCACGTTCCTGCGCGGCGTGATCCATATCGGCGAGGAGACGGTGGCGGCCGGCCGTGTCGGCGAGGCGCCGTCGGTCGGGCTGGCGGCGACCCTGGACCGTCTCGGTTTCGCGTTGGGGCGGCTCAAGACCGGGACGCCGCCGCGGCTGGACGGTCGCACCATCGCGTGGGAGCGCCTGGAGCGCCAGCCGCCCGACCCGGACCCCGTCCCCTTCTCCACGCTGACCGACCGGATCACGGTGCCGCAGATCGATTGCCACATCACCTATACGACGCCGGCCGGACACCAACTGATCCGCGACAACCTGCACCGGTCGGCGATGTATGGCGGGCGGATCGAAGGCACCGGTCCGCGCTATTGCCCGTCCATCGAGGACAAGGTGGTCCGGTTCGCCGACAAGCCGCGGCATCAAATCTTTCTCGAGCCGGAAGGCCTGGATGACGACACGGTCTATCCCAACGGGATTTCCACCTCGCTGCCGCGATCGGTTCAGGCGGACCTGCTGCGCCTGATCCCCGGCCTCGAGCGGGCGACCATGCTGCGGCCCGGCTATGCCATCGAGTACGATTTCGTGGACCCGCGCGAGCTGTGGCCGACGCTTGAGACGCGGCGGATCGCGGGCCTGTATTTCGCCGGACAGATCAACGGCACCACCGGCTACGAGGAGGCGGCCGCCCAGGGTCTGATGGCGGGCCTGAACGCCGCGTTGACGGCGGCCGGCGGCGATCCCCTGGTGCTGTCGCGGACCGACGCCTATATCGGCGTCCTGATCGACGACCTGGTGACCCGCGGCACCGACGAGCCCTATCGAATGTTCACGGCGCGGGCCGAGTACCGCCTGCGGCTGCGGGCGGACAATGCGGACCAGCGGCTGAGCCCGGTCGGCCGGTCGGTGGGCTGCCTGTCGCCGGCGCGGGCGCGCGCCTGGGCGGAAAAAGAGGCGTTGCTGGCCGCGGCGCGGGATCTGGTCGCGGGCCTGCGGGAGACCCCGGATACGCTGGCGCGCCACGGTATCCGGATCAACCGGGACGGCAAATGGCGCGGCGTCGCGGATCTTCTGGCGCGGCCCGACATCGACTGGGATGCGGTGACCGGCGTCTGGCCCGCGCTGAAGGAGCTGCGCCAGGATATTGCAGAACAGATCGAAATCGATGCGCTCTATGCCGGTTATCTTCAGCGCCAGGAGGACGATATCAGAGCGTTCCAGCGGGACGAGGCGCTTCGGCTGCCGGCCGATCTGGACTATGGCAGGGTCGCCGGGCTTTCCAACGAGGTGCGCGAGAAGCTGACCCGCGCGCGGCCCGCGACGCTGGGCGCGGCCGGCCGCATTCCCGGCATGACGCCGGCGGCGGTGGTGATCCTGCTGCGGCATGTAAAGCGGTCGGCATCGAAAGCCGCGTGACCCGCGGGATGGCGGAGCCCCCGTTGACGCCCGACGGGTTCGCCGCCCGGTGCGATGTTTCACGTGAAACCCTGGAACGGTTCGAGGCCTATGCGGCGCTGCTGCGGCGCTGGCAGAAGGCGATCAACCTGGTCGGGCCATCCACCCTGCCCGACCTGTGGCGCCGTCACTTCGAGGATTCCGCCCAGCTTTTCCCGCTGATCCCGCCATCGGCCCGGGTCCTGGTGGACCTGGGCAGCGGCGCCGGTTTTCCCGGACTGGTACTGGCGCTGATGGGCGTGCCGGAGGTCCACCTGATCGAATCCGACCGCCGGAAGGCGACGTTTCTGCGCGAGGCGGCGCGCGCCACCCAAACCGCGGTCACCGTTCACGCCACGCGTATCGAAGCCGTCGGCGCCCTGTCGGCCGATGTGGTCACGGCCCGGGCCTGCGCGCCGCTGGACACGCTGTTGGCGTTGTCCCAGCCTTTCCACCGGACCGGGACTCTCGGTCTCTTTCTGAAAGGAAAAGCGGTTAATCGGGAATTGACCCAGGCAAACAAGGTATGGGATATAAATGCAGTGATTCGTCCCAGCCGAACCGATCCGGATGGATCGGTCCTTCTAATTCAGGAGTGGGCCTGTGCCGCAAAAGGACGACCGGAAAGCTGATCATTCATTGGGTACGAAACCGAGAATCCCGCGCATATTAGCTGTTGCAAATCAGAAAGGCGGTGTGGGAAAGACCACAACCGCCGTCAACCTGGCCACCGCCCTGGCCGCCGTGGGCCGCAAGGTGCTTGTCATCGATGTGGACGCCCAGGGCAATGCCAGCACCGGACTGGGTATCGACCGGTCCGGCCGCGGCCGATCGTCCTATCACGTGCTGATCGACCAGCTCCCGATCGAGGACGCCGCGGTGCCCGCGCCCGTGCCGGGCTTGTCGGTGGTGCCGTCCTCGATGGACCTGTCGGGGGCGGAACTGGAACTGATCGATCTCGACCGGCGGGAGTTCCGCCTGCGCGATGCGTTCGAACGGCTGAGAACCGCCTACGACTATGTGCTGATCGACTGCCCGCCGGCGCTGGGCCTGTTGACCCTGAACGCCCTGTGCGCTGCCGATGCGGTCCTGGTGCCGCTGCAATGCGAATTCTACGCGCTGGAGGGTCTCAGCCATCTGGTTCGCACGATTGAACGGGTCAAACGGGCATTCAACCCGGAATTGCAAATCCAGGGCGTCGTGCTGACCATGTACGACCGCCGCAACAACCTGTCGGACATGGTGGCGTCCGACGTGCGGCAGCATTTCGGCGACAAGGTCTACGACACGGTCATTCCGCGCAACGTGCGGGTGTCCGAGGCGCCCTCTTACGGCAAACCGGTTCTGTTGTACGACTGGCAGTGCGCCGGCAGCCAGGCCTATATCCACCTGGCCAGCGAAGTCCTGAAGCAGGAACGCAGCGCCGCGTGACCATGTCCGACGAAACCGGAAAGCCCCGTCATCTCGGCCGCGGTCTGGCGGCCCTGTTCGGCGACGACACCGAAGACTACGCCAATCTCGACAAGGTCCGGCTTTCCAAATCGGTGCCGATCGACCAGATCCAGCCGAACCCCGACCAGCCGCGACGCCATTTCGACGACGAAGCGCTGTCAGACCTGGTGGATTCGATCCGTCAGCAGGGCCTGATCCAGCCGATCGTCGTGCGGCGCATCGGCGACAGCCCCAACAGCTACGAGATCGTCGCGGGCGAGCGCCGGTGGCGCGCCGCACAGCGGGCGCGCCTGCACGAGGTGCCGGTGACCGTGAAGGAGCTCTCCGACATGGAGGCGCTCGAGATCGCTCTGGTGGAAAACATCCACCGCGAGGACCTGTCGCCGCTTGAGGAAGCCGACGGCTACCGCCGCCTGATGGAGGAATTCGGCCATACCCAGGAAGTGCTGGCCAAGGCATTGGGCAAAAGCCGCAGCCACATCGCCAACATGACGCGCCTGTTGACCTTGCCGAGCGAGGTCAAACGCATGATCGAGGAGGGCGACCTGTCGGCCGGGCACGCCCGTGCCCTGATCGGCGCCGACGATCCGGTGGCGCTGGCCAAGCTGGTGGTGCGCAAGGGCCTCAACGTGCGCCAGACCGAAAAGCTCGCACACGCCGACAAGCCTGCCGCAGCGGCGCCGGCCGGCGCGCGCGAGCCTGCCGCGAAGGACCCGAACACCGCCGCGCTGGAGAACGATCTGTCTAGCTTGCTGGGCATGGTCGTCGAGATCAGACAAAAGCGCGACGGCGGGATGCTGACAATCCGCTATCAAAGCCTCGAACAGCTCGACGATGTGCTGCAGAGACTGACCCATGCCGGCGGTCCCGACCACGGGCCGGAAGAGGAAATCGTCGAGATCTAGACCCGCGCCGCGGTCTTGCCCTGGCGCCGCGCCAGCATCGCGACCTGCTGGACCGCCCTGCCGCACAATGGCCAGTCGGGTGCGCCGGTTCGCTTGCAGGCCGCCTCGGCATCCAGGACAAGCTGAAACGCATCCGCAAGCCCCGCGGCGGACCAGCGACGGACCAGCGCCTCGAACCGCGGGCGCAGCTTGAAAAAAACCGGCGGCTTCAACGACGCGACCGCGGAATCGACGGGCTCTCCCGTGGCGGCGCGGCGCGCGACCGACTGGACCCGGACCAACAGGCCGGAAACCGCCCGCAGGACCGGGATCGGATCGAGACCGATCTGGCGCGCGGTGGACAAGGCCGCGTCGGCTGCGGCGAAGTCCCCGGCAAGCGCGGCATAGGCGATTTCGTCGAGCGAAGCGGCGCCGGTATCGCCGACCAGCGCGACCGCGTCGGCCAGGGCGACGGTGCCGGACGGGCCTGCCCAAAGCGCAAGTTTCTCGAGCTCGCGCCGGGATACCGCGCGGTCGGCCCCCAGCGCCTGGGTCAGATAGTCCCGCGCATCGTCCTCGACAGTGATCTGTTCCGCACCCAGGACATCCCCGATCAGCCCGCGCAGGTCGCCCGCGTCGTCGGCATAGCAGGGGATCGCAACGGCCTGCTTGGCGGATTCGAACAGACGGCGCAGGGACGAACGCGGGCCGAGGTCGCCGCCGGTTACCACCACAAGGGCTTCGCCGCGGCCGTGATCGAGGAAATCCTTCAGGACGGCGGTTGTCGCATCGCCGGCCTCGCGCACGCGCACGACCCGGCGGCCGCCCGTCAGCGCCAGCGCCGCCGCCTCGTCGGCTAGCCGCGCCGGATCATCGCGCAACACCTGGGCGCCGAATTCGGCGACGCGAAACGGGTCGGATGGGTCGGGGACGATGCTGCGGCACAGCGCGTCGGCCCGTTCGAGCACCAGCCCGGCATCGGGCCCGTAGATCAGCGCGGCCCGGCACCCCGCGTCGGGCGCACACAGGAATGCCTGGATCTCGCTCGCGCGTATCTTCAAGAGTTACGGTCTTGGCGGCGCTGTGACAGGAAGACCGCAAGGCGGGAACGGATGTCCTCGCTGATCACGCGAAGCGCCCGGTCGATGGCATCGAACTCCGCGGACTGGGTGGCGTAGTCGGACTCGACGATGTTGTAACCGCTGACCGATCGGCTGATGCCCCTGAAGATCGTCTCTTCGCTGTCATTGAGGCTGTAGGACGCTACCAGCGTCAGTTTCGCGCGCGTCGCCGTGTCGTCGCGCTGAATGCCCAGGTTCACCTTCGACATGCTCAGCCGAACGTTCAGGTAGTATTCCGGCGACGTGGGACGGCCACGCGGGTTGAGCCTGTCCAACAGGGCGTTGTGCAGTTTCTGGCCATTCCGATCCTGGATCAGATTGACCTGGACCTTCTGCAACTCGACCGCGGCGTTGGCCGAGGTGTCCTGGCGCGTGTAGATCGGCTGGAACCCGCAGCCAGCGAGCGTCAGCGCGACGATCAGGCCCAGGACTGTCCTACGCGACCACATTGACGATCTTGTTCGGCACGACGATCACTTTGCGCGGTTCCTTTCCGTCGAGCGCACGGACCACGTTTTCCTGCGCCAGCGCTTCATCCTCGACACTCTTCCGGTCGGCGTCGCGCTGCACCTCGATGGTGGCGCGCAGCTTGCCATTGACCTGAACCGCGATGGTAACCCGGTTATCGACCAAAAGCCCAGGATCCGCGACCGGCCAGGGCGTGTCGACCAGCAGCGCCGTGTGGCCGAGGCGCGACCACAGCTCTTCGGCGAGATGCGGCATCATCGGCGCGATAAGCTGGCACAAGGTCTCGAACCCGCGCCGGCGGACCCAGGCGGCGTCGTCGCCCGCGGCCGTGAACTCGGCAAGCGCGTTCGACAGCTCGCGCACCCGGGCCACGGCCCGGTTGAAGTGCAGGGTATCGAGATCCTTGGTGACGACGTCGATGGTCTTGTTGACGGTCCGCCACAGCGCGTCGGCCTCCGGCGTCATCGAACCCGGCTTGGCCGCGTCGATCTTGGCCAGCGATCCGGCATCGTCCTCGAAAAGGCGCCACAGCCGGTTGACATAGCGCCACGCCCCCTCGATGCCCGCTTCCGTCCATTCGAGATCCCGGTCCGGCGGGCTGTCCGACAGCATGAACAGGCGGACCGTATCGGCGCCGTAGGCGCCCACCATGTCGGAGGGGTCGACTACGTTCTTCCGGGACTTGCTCATCTTTTCCGAGCGCCCGACCGTGACCGGCCGTCCGCCGTCGGCGGTCACTACGTCGCCCTCTTTGGTGCGCACGACTTCGCCGGGCAGGAGCCATTCGCCGCCGCTGTTGCGGTAGGTCTCGTGACAGACCATGCCTTGCGTAAACAGCCCCTCGAACGGTTCCTCGGCCGAGAGATAGCCGCATTGTTTGAGCGCCCGCGAGAAGAACCGGGAATACAGAAGATGCAGGACCGCGTGTTCCACGCCGCCGATATACTGATCGACCGGCAGCCAGTAATCGACCGCGGAACGCGCGAAGGCGTTCTCGTCGTTCATGGGATCGCAGAAACGGGCGAAATACCACGACGATTCCACGAACGTGTCGAAGGTGTCGGTTTCGCGCCGCGCGGGCTTGCCACAGCACGGACAATCGACCTGTTTCCAGGTGGGATGCCGGTCCAACGGATTGCCGGGTGCGTCGAAATCCACATCCTCCGGTAACAGCACCGGCAGATCCGCCCGCGGCACCGGCACCACGCCGCAGCCATCGCAGTGAATGACCGGGATCGGACAGCCCCAATACCTTTGCCGGGACACGCCCCAATCCCTGAGCCGGAAGGTGATCGCAGCCTCGCCGTCGCCCTGGGATGCGAGACGGTCGATCACCGAGCGCTTCGCCGCCGGCACATCGAGACCGTCCAGGAAGTCCGAGTTGATCAGCGTGCCGTCGCCGACATAAGCTTCGTCGCCGATGGCAAATGCCGTGGCGTCGGCATCGGCCGGGCAAACCACGGGCACGACCGGCAGACCATACTTGCGGGCGAAGTCCAGATCGCGCTGGTCGTGGCCCGGACAGCCGAAGATGGCGCCGGTGCCGTATTCCATCAGCACGAAATTGGCAACATAGACGGGCAGGTTCTGGCCCTCGACGAACGGATGTTTGGCACGGATGCCCGTGTCGTATCCCTTCTTTTCAGCGGTTTCGATGACCTCTTCGCTGGTGCCGAGGCGGTTGCATTCGGCGATGAAGTCGGCCAGGCCGGAATCAGATTCGGCCAGCGCCGTCGCCAGCGGATGGTTCGGGGCCAGCGCGCAGAAAGACGCACCGAACAGCGTGTCCGGACGGGTGGTGAAGACCTCCAGCCGGTCGTCGCGGCCGGCGAGCCGAAAGAACACGCGCGCGCCCTCGGAGCGTCCGATCCAGTTCTCCTGCATCAGCCGCACCTTGTCGGGCCACCGCTCCAAACCGGCGATCGCCGCCAACAGCTCGTCGGCATAGGCGGTGATCCTGAAGAACCACTGGGACAGCCGGCGCTTTTCCACCGGCGCCCCCGACCGCCAGCCCTTGCCGTCGATCACCTGTTCGTTGGCCAGGACCGTGTTCTCGATCGGGTCCCAATTGACCCAGCTTTCGCGACGGTAGGTGAGGTCGTGTTCCAGGAAGTCCAGGAACATGGCCTGTTCGTGCTTGTAATAGTCCGGATCGCAGGTCGAGATCTCGCGCGACCAGTCCAGCGATAGACCAAGGCTGGAGAGCTGTTCGCGCATCGCGGCGATGTTCTCGCGGGTCCATTTGGCCGGGTGGACGCGGTTCTCGATCGCCGCGTTCTCCGCCGGCAGACCGAAGGCGTCCCATCCCATGGGGTGCAAGACGTTGAATCCGGCTGCTTTCTTGTAGCGCGCGACGACATCGCCCATGGTGTAGTTGCGGACGTGCCCGATATGGATGCGGCCCGAAGGATAGGGAAACATCTCGAGCACATAGCATTTGGGGCTGTCCGCGGACTCGCGCGCCCGAAAGGCGTCGCGGGCGGCCCAGTCGGCCTGCCACTTGGGCTCGATCTCACGGAAGTTGTATCGACTCATCTCGGTCCTGACATCGTCCAGCGCCGTGCCCGCCGCCGGGCGGCGGACAGCCGGGACTATCTAGCAAAGGCCGGCGGTGGGGTCGATGCCGAAAACCGGCGGAATGCGGCGCCTGGCCGCTATTGTTCGGCGGCGACGTCGATCCGCATCTGCCGCGCACGGGTCAGGATGGCGTCTTCCAGCTTTCGTGCCGCGTCGCCCGGCACGTTGACGTCCTGCCAGGTGCCGGCGGGCGTCCGGCGCTGTTTGAAGACGGCCACGCGCAGGCCGTCGGCGCGGAGCTGTCGGTCGAGGATGTAGACATTGAGCTTGTAGCGCTCGCCCGGGCTTTCTTCGGGCGTGTACCAGTCTGTGATGATGACGCCGCCGAACGGATCCGCCTGGGTCAGGGGCATGAAGGAGATCGTGTCCAGCGAGGCACGCCACAGGAAGCTGTTGACGCCGATCCCGCCGCCGCCCGGATCGACCGCGCCCTTATCGGTGCCGGGGCCGAAGGTCAGGGCGTCGTCGCCGAACATCTTGCCGGCGCTGTCCCGCCGCCTTTCCTCGCTGTTCTTGAGGTCGTCGTCGGTGACCGGGGTCGTCTCCACGCCGCCGCAGCCGGCCGCCAGGACCAGCGCCAGGCCGGCGACACCCATCAACAGTCGGTTCAAGATCCGTTCCATGGCCGAAACCTTTCTTCAGGTATTGTCCGAATATCGCATATCCGGGGCTATGGAAAGGCCAAAAGAAATCGGGGTGGCACCGATGGTGCCACCCCGCAATTCAGACGATGTTCCGGTCGATTAGAAGTTCAAGTTCGTACCGACCACGAAGACCGTCGCGTCGTTGTCCTTGGCGTTGTCACGCGTCGCCTGGAAGCTGTGAACGTCAGCCGTGACCTTCAAGCCTTCCGCCAGCGTGTAGTCGCCTGCGATACCGAGGTACAGGACCTCGTCATCCGCGCTGCGCGTGTCGCCATCGGCTTCGGCGTAGGCAACACCAACACCCACATTGCCGGGACCGAAGTTGTAGTTGACGACGCCGCCGAGGTTCCAGCCGTTGTCGGCCGCGGAACCGGACTTGGTACCACCGTCACCGCGGGCCGAGCCGTTGATGCCGAAGGACCAGGCCTTCCAACCAAGAGCCGCACCGGCGTAGAACGAAGCTTCGTCCTTCTCCGCGCGGGCATCAGCAAGCACCGTAGCGTCCGGCGAGGGATCGCCCGTCACGAGCGTCTTGTTCGGATCCGCATCGTCGTCGTTGGTGGCCAAGCTGCCCAGAGCCGAGGCCTGAACGCTGAAGTCACCGAACGTGTTGTCGTAGTTGACACCGATACCGACATGATCCTGGAAGCTCTGGTCGCGACGGACGTAACCTTCACCGCTGTCCTTGGTGTGCGGCGTGTAGGAGACACCCAGCTGGAAACCGGAGATACGCGGCGTGAAGTACGAGATCTTCGTCGCGTCGCCGGAGTCGTTCGCAACACCCGGATCGATGCTGGCGTTACCGAAGGTCAACGTCGAGTTGAACATGCCGCCGAAGTCACCGTCGTAGAGGCCGGTACCCGGAGCAACGCTCTGACCGCCGTATTCCATCACGTCTTCGGCGCCGTCTTCGTCACCCAACTGAACCGTACCCCAGGCACCACCCAACTGGACGCGCGCTTCGTCAGCGTTGTCCTGGTTGTTGGTGTTGGCCTGCAGTTCGATCTTGAAGCCATAGCTCAGGCCGTTGTCCGCCGTGCCCTGCACGTCGTACCTGAGCTCGGCGTCGTCGACGTCGAAATCAAGGGCCTTATTGCGGTTGGCTGCGTTTTCATCCTGCTCGGTGACGAACGCGCGGAAGCGGATCGTACCAGACAGTGTGTGAGTCGGCGCTTCCGCGGCCGCTGCATACTCGGTCGCCAGAAGAGACGCACCCACGATCGCCGAAGTGGCTAAAAGCGTCTTTTTCATCTTTCAATTCCCCAAACTTTCTGGCTTCCCGAGAAGCCACTGGTTTTCCCAAAGCCCCCGCCGGACCATCCCCGACCGAATGACGATGCAGACCTCACTGATTGCGTTCGTCACTAGAGCTTGATTGGATAAAACGCCGGGACGCTTTTTCATTCAACGCCAATATCGGCCTTGCCGCGAATTGGTAAATGACCGTGACATCTTTGCAACGGTTTGGGCTTGGGCGGGCCCGATTCGCGCTGTAAGCCGCTCTACGCTTGGATTTCGGCGGTTGAGACACGGCACCGGAAGGCGCATAAGGGACGCCAGGACGCCGACCGGCAGGGGCAATCATATGGAAAAAACGCCGTTCACCGCAATTCATCTGCAAAAGTGCTTGACGATGCGCTTAAGCCATTGGAATTCATGCACTTTTAGAGAAATCCGCCCTGGGGCGGAGGCGGTCTTCAGGCGATATAAGGCGCTGCTGCATCATTTGGCGGACAGCCGTGGCCGCGCCGGCGCGCCAAGCGCCGAGCAGGGTCGGTAGGCTCGCCGTGCTCGATTTCACAGTCTTTCAGGCCAGAAAAAAGATCACGCTGAACGCGCGCGACTGGAGCCCGGGCGTCACCGGCCGCTTCCAGTTGAAGAAGGGCGTCCAGATCACGCGCGACCGCGAGATGGTCGCCTACCTTTCCCGCAAGTATCGCGGTGTGGTCGACGTCCAGCCACAGCCCATGCATATCAAGGACTCGCTGCCGCTGGAGGCGTGGGACCAGCTCAGGCGTCACCCGGGCAAGGCGCTGTTTCTCAGCCCGACGCGGGCGATCGGCGACAACGTGATGCTGATCTGCGCCCTGTCGGCGCTTCGCGAGGCCAACCCCGGGCTTTCCGTGACCGTCGCCTTCGTGGGCGACGCCTTTCCGCTTTATGCGGCCGCGCCTGCGCTGGCGGTCCATCCTTATTTCCTGGGCGAGGCCGACATCGGCGCGTTCGATGTTCTGGTCGATGTTGACCGGATCTCGGCCTGGGACGCCATTATCTTCGAGCCCTTCGACATCGAAAAGGCCTTGTTGGAGCGTTTCCAGGTTCCGCCCGCGGCGTCGTTTCCCGGTCGCGGCAGGGCCTTCCAGGGCAGCGGCCGGCCCCTGATCCGGATGTTCCCGCTGGCGTCCTCGCCCTTGCGCACGGTGCCGGTGGAAATGGCGCGGAGACTGGCCGAGGCGGCGGCGGCCGTCGCCGACGTGGAAATCGTGCTGGCGAAAGGCCAGCTCGGTTCCGAGCGGTATCGCGGCCTGCTGGCGGAAGGGCTGCCGCCGGGCATCACCGTGACGCCGGGCTGCCGAGACCTGAAAGAACTGGCCCGTAAGGTCGAGACGGCCGACTTCGGCATCTTCGCCGACAGCGGCCCGTCGCATATCGCGAAGCTGTTCGACACGCCCGGCGTGACGATTTTCACCTCGGCCCACAGCGCGCCGCTGATCGGGCGGTTTGAGAATCTCTTGCCGTGGCAGACGCCATATAAAGGGACCCGCTGTACCGCGCCGTGCGGGCTTGCCACCTATCTGAGGACGCCATCGGGCGCCGGCGGATGCTGGGAGACGCTGGGCGGCGTGCGGCAGGACTATGTCAAGACGCGGGAGCTGTGGAACCCGGAGGAATACCTCGCCTTGATGTTCGACCGGCCGGTCCCCTGCGTTCGTCGTTTGGGCGAGGGTCCGCACGACCTGGTCGAGACCGTCGTCCAAGAAATCGCGCGGCGATGCGCGCGTTGACGGGGCGCGGCATTCGGGCCAGGGTCGGGCCGTGCCAGGTCGGTTCGGTGGGTTGGTGATATGAGCGAAGTTGTTGATATAGCGTCAAATCTAAAGACGGTGTCGGAGCATATCGCCGCCGCGGCCCGGGATGCCGGACGCGCGCCGGAAGACGTGACGCTGGTCGCCGTCAGCAAGACCTTTCCGGCCGATACGGTTCGCGCAGCGATTGCCGCGGGACACAAGGTGTTCGGCGAGAACCGGGTCCAGGAAGCCCAGGCGAAGTGGCCCGAACTGCGCGCGGCGTTCGACGATATCGCGCTGCATCTGATCGGCCCGCTGCAGACCAACAAGGTCAAGATCGCGTTCGACCTGTTCGACGTGATCGAAACCCTGGACCGGCCGAAGCTGGCCCGGGCGCTGGTTGCGCAGCGAGAGAAGACCGGCCGGTGTCCCGAGCTTTTCATCCAGGTCAACACAGGTGCCGAGGATCAGAAGGCGGGCGTCCTGCCCGAGGAGGCGGACAGCTTCATTGAAGAATGCCGCGAGGCGCTGTCCCTGCCGGTGACCGGGCTGATGTGCATTCCGCCCATCGAGGACATGCCGGGGCCGCACTTCGCGTTGCTGGCCGACATGGCGGCGCGGCACGGCCTGAAGAAACTCAGCATGGGCATGAGCGCGGATTTCGAAACCGCCGTCGGTCTGGGCGCCACCCACGTGCGCGTGGGCACGGCCATCTTCGGGCCGCGCGCCGTTCGGGTCTGAGACGTTTTGATCCCGATCACCTCGCGGGGCGGCCGCTTGTGCTGTTATCCCGTTCAACGCAGACTGGCCGTGCGCCCGGGTCGAAAGGGCCGGTGCGCCACGGGACGAAGACGGAGGCGAGCAGGCATTCATGCCGAACGAAAGCATCATACCGGCCTACGCGACGCCGATCTGGCACGCCACCGTGCCCGATTGCGAGGCAATGAACGACGGCCTGAAGAACCAGATCCTGGAACGCGCGGAACCGACCCCCAGCGACGAACGCAGCAATATGGGCGGATGGCACTCGGACATCGACCTTCTACAGTGGGGCGGGCCGCACATCGACCAGTTGATCAAGGCGATCCAGCACGGCATCCAGGCGATCACAAAGGGCACGGGCGGCGCGGAGGACGCGCAGCAGGGCATGTTCTACACAATCGCCTGGGCCAATGTGCTGTACCAGGGCGGATACAACCGGGTGCACGATCACTTCGGCTATATATGGTCGGGCGTCTATTACGTGGATGTGGGTGACCCAACGCCCGACCGCGAGCTTTCAGGCGTCCTGGAGTTCGTGGATCCGCGAGCGGCGGTGACCTGGCCTTACGTGCCCGGCGAGCCGTTTCGCCATCCGATCCGTGTCAATCCCCAGGCCGGCATGATGGTGATGTTTCCAAGCTGGCTTTTGCACCACGTGCATCTGTATGTGGGCGAACGGCCGCGGATCTCGATCGCCTTCAACGCGGCTTTCAAGTTCGACCAGGCGCGCGACGAGGGCGGCGGTCCGCCGGGACTTTGACCGCAGCCACCCGCCCTAGCCGACGCACAGCCGGGCATCGGCCCCGGCATCGCGCAGGACGCGCAGCATGTCAGGCAACGCGAGCGCCACACAGCCTTCGGTCGGCCCGTAGTCCGGCTTGGCCAGATGCAGGAAGATCGCGCTGCCGGCATAGGCCACCGGCGGATCGTCGTTGTGGCCCAGCACGACCACCAGGTCATAGAGATGGTCCTCGCGCCACATCCGTTCGCAGCTGCCCTCGAACGGCAGGCTGACCGGCCGGTTGTACTCGGCGTATGCCGGGTCGTCGCACCAGCCGTCATCCGGCCCGATCGGTTGCACGGTCAGCGCGGTCTCCGGCGCTGCCACCCTGTCGGCGCGGTAAAGCACGCGGCGCAGCGCATAACAGCCGGTCGGCGTGGCGCCGTCCCCTTCGCGCTTGGTCTCCGAGAGACCCGCGCGGCCCAGCGCGCAGCGGAACCGGTGTGGTCCTACGGAAAGATAGCCGTCAGCGCTGACGTGGATATCGGTGATCGACGCCTCCCGGGCCGGTGCGGCGGCTTAGGAGCCCCGCTTCATCTGCTCGTATTTCTCGAGCGCGGAGAGCATAGCCTCCGGGATCAGGGAGGGGTCAAGCGGCGTGGGCGAGAATTCAGGGCGCGGTTTGGCCTTTTCGGGGCGCGCCGTCTCGGCGGGGCGCGCGGGTTCCGGCTTGGCCGACGCCTGCGGCAAGGCAGCGAGCTGGGTGGGCTGCGTCGGTGTCGGTTTCGGATCGGTTTCGGCGGTGTTGAGCGGTGCCGCACGGCCGGCCGCAAATGGCTGCGGCCGCGGCGACCGGTCGACCAGCGGCTCGGTGCGCGCCGCCGTCAACAGGGGCGACTGCCCGGTAACCGGCAAAAGCGGTTCTTCGATGCGCTCGGTGTTGGACGCGGCGATCAGGCCCGCGGGCGGCGCCATCGCGACGGATCGGGCGTCGTCCTCGTCGCGCGCGCCCGCTGCGTCGTCGTCTTCGCCGGCGGCCAGGGCGACCGTCGCATCGTCCGGTGCCTCCGCATCCGGCAACAGGGCCGCGAGGACGGTATCGCCCGCATCCTTGCCGGTGTGATCGACCATGGCATTGTTGAACACGGCGGCCGCGAAACCGGTGGGGCCGCCGAAAATCGCCCCGCCGACCATCCGGGCGCCCGGCGTGATGGTATCGCCGGTCAAGGCGCGATACAGCGTCGAAACCACGGGCAGGTGCTGCAGCGGGTTGATGATGTCCAGAACGTCAGTAAAGCTGAGACCGTCCTCACCGAACATATAACCCACGTCTTCGCCGAAATCGGTGTCGCCGGGCAGTTCCGCACGCGCGGGCGCCGGGTCGCTGTTGCGCCCGGCGGCAGACAGGGACCAGGGCGGCAAGGCCGGTCCGGAATGGGTTGCATCAACGCTCATCTCATACTCCCGCGGGCTGGCGTTGCAACCGCAATGCCAGACGAGCGGGCAAAAAACCGCATTAAAATCAATAACTAAAAAGATGGGGGCGGGCGGGGCGGCAGGATTTGCCGGCCGCGGCGCGGAAAACGGCCGGTCTCGGCTAAAGAAGATGCCCGGCGCGTGCCGCCTTGGTCCGAAGATAACGTTCGTTGTGACCGTTCGCCGGGAAGGCGTGCGGCACGCGTTCGGCGACCGCGATTCCGCACTCGCGCAAGGCGCGCACCTTTTCCGGGTTGTTGGTCAACAGCCGCACGGTGGAATAGCCCAGCCGCTTGAGCATCTCGGCGGCCGGCCTGTAGACCCGCTCGTCCGCGTCGAACCCCATCATCTGGTTGGCGTCGATCGTGTCGAAGCCCTGGTCCTGGAGCTGATAGGCCCTGAGTTTGTTGACCAGACCGATGCCCCGGCCCTCCTGGGCGAGATAAAGAATGATCCCGCCGCCGCAGCGCTCGATCTCGCGGACCGCGCCGTGAAGCTGTTCGCCGCAGTCACAGCGCAGGCTGGCCAGCAGGTCGCCGGTAAAGCACTCCGAATGCAGCCGGATCAGCACCGGCTGGTCCGGGTCAGGTTCGCCGATCACGATGGCGAGATGTTCCTTGCCGCCATCGGCCGGACGGAACGCGACAATGGTGGCGTCCTCCGCCTCTGCAAGGGGCACCGCCGCGCGTGCGACGATCTTCATGTCACCCAGCGCCTGGCGCTGTGCCAACGCCAGCACGCCGGCATCCAGGACGATCGGGTCCCGGTCCGGGCGCGTGCCTTCGTCGATACTGTCGGCGCGCCGCACAAGGGCGGCAGGCATCAGATGCGACAGCTTGATCAGTTCGATGGCGGCCGTCTCGACCGGGTCGGCGGGCTGCACGCTCAACTGCGGCGGGATCGGTCCGCGGAAGGCAGGGTCCAGAAGCTGCCGGCGTTCCAGTTCGGACATCGGCCCGTCGAGGCGCACGCATTCGCCATCGCAGGGGGCTCCCGCCGACGACAGCACCGCATAACGTGCGGCGGTGAGAACGAGCGAAAGGCCGTCGCCGGCGTCGGCCAGCAGTGGGTCGGTTTCCAGGCAGTTCTCGGCCGCCGCGAGCCGCAGACAACGGTCGTCGGCGCGCAGCCACACCGACGCGCCGCGCCGCAAATCGCCCATTGCGCGCAGCATGGGTGTCATCGCTGCGTCTGGCTGTATCCGGTCGTTTGCCTGCACCTCAAGCCTTTCCGGTCTTTACGGCCCTGCGGCCATGGCGCGCCAGCCATGCGACGTCCAGCGCGAAAGAGAGGATCAGCGCCGTCAATGCAAGAGCCAGCACCATTGATGCCTGATCGGCGGTCCCCGGCGCAAGTCCAAAGGCCAGGGCCAGCATCTGTGCGACGCAGACCAGGCGGCGGCGGAGCCTTGGCGGCAACGGCGCCTTCAACCAGGGATAGACCATGCCCGCCGCGACGAAACCGTAGCGCATCGCGCCCAGCAGCAGGACCCAGGCGTCGGCCCGGCCGGATGCCCAGGCCAGCGCGCTGAGCACGGCGATGACGGCGGCATCCACCTCCATATCGAAGCGGCCTCCGAATGCCGTTTCGGTTCCGAAACGGCGTGCCAGCCAGCCGTCAAGGCCGTCCAACACCAGGATCGAGACGGCGATCGCGCTGATCAATCCGCTGTCCACGAGCCGGCTCGATCCGTCGAACAGCGTGCCCACCAGGATGCAGCCCAGGGCCAGGCGAAGCAGCGTGACGCTGTTCGCGGCGCCGAACCGCCGGGCAAGGCCGGCACCGGCCGCCAAATAGAGGACGAGGCCGGTCGCCGCCATGAAGACACCGCTGGCCAGCGTTGCCGGCAACGGGGACAGGACGAAAACACTCGCCGCCGATAGGGCCAGCAACAGTGTCCCCCCGATGCCGGCGGCATGGGGCACGAGGCCGTTGGGTTGGTTTGCGTGGTGCCGCATGGTCATTGTTACGTAGTGCGTCCGCAGTCGGATGCACAGGTCGGCCGGCGGGTGCCCCGCGCGGCCCGGCTCGACAATTCCCGTCGCCGATCCATTCTAACACCGCATAAGATGCGGCATCCCCATTATCGCACGCACGATTGGACACAACCGATGACTCAGTCCCGTTTTCGTCATCATCCCGAAGAGCGGCAGGACGGCTTACTGTCGCCGGCGCAGGCAATTGATGGCTGAGCGCGCTTTTTGGGTCGTCGAACCGGGACGCGGCGAGGTCAGGGTCGAACCGGCGCCCGGGGCGGCGCCCGCGCCCGATGAACCGACGGTCGCGGTCGACGCCCGGTTCAGCGGAATCAGCCGCGGCACCGAAAGCCTGGTCTTTCTGGGGCGTGTCCCTGAATCGCTCCACGACGTGATGCGCTGTCCGTTCCAGGCGGGCGCGTTCCCGGCACCTGTCAAGTACGGCTACGCTTCGGTCGGGGTCTGCGAGGACGGGCGGCGTGTTTTTTGCCTTCACCCGCACCAGGACCGATATCGGGTTCCGGAGGCGGCGTTGCATCCGATCCCCGACACGGTGCCCGACCGGCGCGCGGTGCTGGCGGCAAACATGGAAACGGCCCTGAACGCGCTGTGGGACGCGGCGCCCCTGCCGGGCGACCGCATCGCGGTCGTCGGCGCGGGCGTCGTCGGCTGCCTGGTTGCGCGGCTTTGCGGCCGGATACCCGGAACCGCGGTCCAGCTTGTCGACGTCAATCCCGCGCGCGCCGCCGTCGCCGAAACGCTGGGCGTGGTTTTCCGGGCGCCCGATGCGGTCGACGGCGACAACGACCTCGTCTTCCACGCAAGCGGCAGCGAGGCTGGGCTTGAAACCGCGCTCGGCTGCGCCGGCTTCGAGGCGAGCGTCGTCGAACTGAGCTGGTACGGTGATCGGCCCGTCGCCGCACCCCTTGGGGAGCAGTTCCACGTGCGCCGGCTGAAGCTTGTCGCCTCCCAGGTCGGGCACGTCGCGGCCGCGCGCCGGTCGCGCCGGTCGGCACGCGACCGCATGGCGCTTGCCCTGGACCTGCTGTCCGACCCGGTTTTCGATTGCCTGTTGACCGGGTCGAGCCGGTTCGAGGAACTGCCGGACGTCATGGCGACCCTGGCCAAAAACCCGGGCGATACACTGTGCCACGTCATCACATATTGAACGAGGAAGGACCGAACCATGTACAGCGTCACCGTCAGCGACAGCGTCATGATCGCCCATAGCCTGGAAGGCGAGGTCTTCGGACCGGCGCAGCGCCTGCACGGTGCGACCTACGTGGTGGAGGTCGAGATGCGCAGGGCCGAACTTGACGAACACGGCATCGTCGCCGACATCGGCCGGGCGATCGAGCTGTTGCAGGACGTCCTCGAACCGCTGGCCTATCGCAACCTGGACGATGTTGCGGCGTTTGCGGGCAAGAACACGACCACCGAGTTCCTGGCGCGCGAGATCTTCGACCGCTATGCCGACGGCGTGCGCGGCGGCCGTCTGGAAGGAGACGCCGCAAAAGCGATTGCCGGCCTGAAGGTGACACTGCGCGAGAAACCCACCGCGTGGGCCAGTTTCGAGGGCCCGCTGTTGTGACACCGGTGCCGCGGTTCCACTTTGTCAGCCCCGGACCGCTGGACCAGCCGACAGGCGGATACGGATACGACCGCCGCATCCTTGAAGAGACCGCGCGCGCCGGCGTTCGGGTCGTGCATCACGCCCTGCCCGGCCGGTTTCCCTCGCCCGACCGGACCGCGTGCGCCGCGGCCGAGCGCCTGTGGCAAAGCCTCGGTGCATCCGACCGGGTCGTCATCGACGGTCTTGCCCTGCCGGCATTCGAGAAGCCCATCCTGCACGGGAACGGCGGTCCGCGTCCGCTGGCCCTGGTCCATCACCCCCTGCACCTGGAAACCGGACTGCCGGCCGACGAGGCAGAACGGCTGCGGCGGATCGAGACCGCGCTTCTGCAGGCGGCGGATGCGATCGTGGCGACCAGCCCGGCGACCGGCCGGACGCTCGGCGCGATGGGGATCGACGCCGTGCCGATCCATGTGGTGGTTCCCGGAACCGATCCGTCCCCGCCGGCCGCGGGATCCGGCGGCGAGACCGTGGCGCTGCTCTGCGTCGCCGCTCTCACGCCGCGCAAGGGACACCTGACGCTGGTATCGGCGCTGTCGGGCCTCGGATATCTGTCCTGGCGCCTGGATTGCGTCGGCCCGACCGATCGCGACCCGGCCACCGCCGCGGCGGTGCGGTCCGCGATCGGCGATGCGGGTCTTTCCGATCGCATCAGCCTGGCGGGTGTGCTTTCCGAGACCGCGCTTGCGGCGGCGTACCACCGCGCCGATCTGTTCGTACTGGCCAGCAGCTACGAGGGATACGGCATGTCCTTCGCCGAGGCGATGGCGCGCGGACTGCCTGTGGTCGCCAGCGGCGAAGGCGCGGTCCGGGAAACCGTGCCGGCTGAAGCCGGGCTGGTCGTGACCGCAGGCGACCGCAACGCCCTTGCGGCCTCGCTGGCCGCGACGATCGCCGACCGGCGCCTGCGCGCGCGGCTGGGCGAGGGCGCGCGCGCCGCCGGCAGGGCGCTGCCCGATTGGGCCGTGCAGGCGGAACGATTTCTGGCGGCGGTTTCAGGATGAGCGGCGATGCGTTCTCCGCCGGGTGGCTGGCGCTGCGCGAACCGGCCGACCGACGTGCGCGGTCGCGGCAGCTTGCGACCCGGTTCCTTGCCGCGACCGCCGGCGCGGGCACGATCGTCGATCTCGGCGCCGGCACCGGCGCCAACGCGCGCTACCTGCAGGACGCGGCGGCCGATCCGTTTGCGTGGCGCCTGGTCGACGCCGACCCGGCATTGCTGTCGCGGGCCGGCGCCATCGGCGCCGGGATCGAGACCGTGGTCGCAGACCTGGCCGACATTCGCCCCGATCTGATCGAGGGCGCTGCTGCGGTGACCTGCGCGGCGCTGCTGGACCTGGTCTCCGAAACGTGGCTCGCGGGGCTTTCGGCCGCGTGCGCGCGGGCGGACCTGCCGGTCCTCTTCGCGCTCGGCGTTGACGGGCGCGTGCGCTTCGACCCCGAAGACCCCGATGACGACCTCGTGATGGACGGGTTCCGGCGCGACCAGTCCCGCGACAAGGGGTTTGGACCGGCACTGGGGCCGGACGCGCCCGACGCCGCGTGCCGCGCGTTTTCTGCGGCGGGTTTTTCCGTGATCCGCGCGCGCAGCGATTGGGCGTTGTCGGGCGATGACGCCGGCCTGCTTGATGCCTATCTAAAGGGCGTGGCGGCGGCCGCCGCAGCCGGGGCGGATGCGCAGTTGCGTGACATGATCGCGGCCTGGTCCCGGCGCCGTCGCGCCGCTGCAGGCGACCGCCGGTTGGCGGTCGAGGTGGGCCACGCGGACGTTCTCGCGCTGCCGTCGTAGGCATCAGGGCCGTCTTCAACTCCTGCTGTTTGTGGTGGTAACATACGACACCGTTTCGTTTCTTGATCGAGAGGCAGATGACCGGAAAACGCATCTTGATGGTGGACGACGACGACGCCTTGCGGAACTCGCTGGCCGAGCAATTGCAGCTTCACGAGGAGTTCCAGACACGCGAGGTGGGGACCGCGACCGAAGCCATGGAAGTGGTCAAGGACGAACATTTCGACGCGGTGCTGTTGGATGTGGGCCTGCCGGATATGGACGGCCGCGAGGCCTGTCGTCTGCTGCGGCGCGCCGGCGTCAAGGCGCCGATCATCATGCTGACCGCGGCGGATTCCGACGCCGACGCCATCCTGGGTCTCGATGCGGGCGCCAACGACTATGTGACCAAGCCGTTTCGGCTGGGCGTTCTGCTGGCGCGGCTGCGGGCGCAGCTTCGCCAGCACGAGCAGAGCGAGGACGCGGTCTTCACCATCGGCCCCTATACCTTCAAGCCGGCCGGCAAGCTGCTGCTGAACGAGGAAGGCAACGCCAAGATCCGCCTGACGGAGAAGGAAACGGCGATCCTTAAATACCTGTACCGGGCCGGCGACAAGGTGGTGGGACGCGACACGCTGTTGGGCGAGGTGTGGGGCTACAACGCGGGCGTGACGACGCACACGCTGGAGACCCACGTCTATCGCCTGCGCCAGAAGATCGAGGCGGATCCGTCGAACGCCGAGATCCTGGTGACCGAACCCGGCGGCTACAGGCTGGTGCCCTAGGCGCCCGCCGCGCCGAGCGTTCGCAGCCGTACCCCCAGTACGACCGCCAAAACGGCATTGAGGGCCGTCACCGCGGCCAGCAGCGGCCCGGCCAACTGCCAGCTTCCGGTCGCTTCCAACAGGCCAGCGACGAACAGCGGGCCGATCAGGACGCCGAGGTTCCGGCCGGTGACCAGGATGCCGAATGCACGCGTCCCGGTGCGCGCGGTCCCCAGAATGATGCCGGGCATCGCGAACAGGCAGGACGCGGTAAGGCCTGCGCCGACGCCAAAGCCGATCAGCGCCAGGATCCCGTCCAGACCCGACCCGATCACCGGCACCAGCGCCCAAACCGATGCCTGTGCGGCGAGCGCTGCGGTAAGGAGCGCACCGATCGGGACGCCGCGACGCAGGATCGGGGCGGCGACCAGGCAGAACAGCATGACCATGGCGACCGGCAACGTATAGCCCAGGACTGCATCGTCGCGCGAAACGCCGTGCACCTCGACCAGGAATTCCGGCAGCCAGGTCATGAAGGAGAAATACTGCCAGGACCACAAGGTGAAGATCCCGGCCGCCAGAACCAGCAGCAATCCCACGCCCCGCGCGGGCGGCTCGGTGCCGCCGTCCGGCAGACGCATGGCGAAGTCGATCCGTCCCGTGCGCCGCAGCGCCGCCGTCAACGGGACCAGCGCGGCCGAAACGCCGATACCGAACCACCACAGGAACCGCCACGTCTCGGCCGTGGGCGCCATCAGCGCCAGCCCGTTGGCGATCAGACCGCCCGCCGGTATCCATGTTGCGATCAGGGCCGCGGCGAACGGCAGGTGGTGCTGGGCGGCGTTGCGCGTGCACATGGTCGGGCCGATGACGGCAAGGATCGTAAAGCCGATGCTTTCCAGCCCGCGCGCGCCCAACACCAGCCAGCCCCACTCGGGCCAGGCGAGGCACAGCGCCGCGCCCGCCGCGAACAGACCCGCGGCGGTGAGGATCGCCGGGTAGAGACCGCCGCGTTCCAACAGGCCGCCGATCTTGACCGAGAACAGAAGCCCGAAAGCGGCGAAGACCGACATGAAGCCGGCGGCGGTCAGGGGGCCGTAGCCGAACAGGTCGAGCATCTCGGGCAAGACCGGCGGCAGCTTGAACTGCTGATAGGCCGCGAGCACGGCAAGACCCAGCCCGTAGAACACGGCAGTCCAGTTGCTGGTGTCGCGACCGGCCACCGCCCGCCCCCCGATTGTCCGTTCGCGCGGCCTGCGCCGACGATTGCCGACACCGCGCCCGCCACGTTAGGGTGCGCGCCGGCAACTGACCAGGGGCTGGGACGATTTCGATGGTTCTCTCGCGGGCATGGCGGCGACGGGTGATGTTGGGACTGCCGACCGTGCTTGGGCTGGCGCGGCGCGGTTTCTTCATCCCGCACACCCATGCCCGGGCGGCGCGGGGCGGCGCGGTGCGCAGCCTGGTGCCCCAGTTCCGGGCGGCGGAACCCCGGATGCAGGATTGGCTGGGGCGGCTGGACGGGTTCGGACCGGCGCTCAAGGCGATCGGCGAGGCGCCGCCGCCCGAACCGCGATGGAAGCAGGACTGGTTCCCCCGGCTCGACGGCGCGATGGCCTATACGATGGTGCGGACGCTGGCCCCGGCGCGCATCGTCGAGGTGGGCTCCGGCCATTCGACGCGGTTCCTGGCACGTGCGGCCCGCGACGGCGGCATCGCCTGTTCGATCACCGCCATCGACCCGCAGCCGCGCGCGGACCTGTCGCGGCTGTCGGATGTCGAGCTTGTTCGCAAGACGGCGCAGGCGGCGGGGACAGGCGTCTATGCGGCGCTGTGTCCCGGCGACATCCTGGCGATCGATTCAAGCCACGTCCTGATGCCGGGCACCGATGTTGACCTGCTGTTCTCGGAGGTGATCCCGGGGCTGCCGAACGGCGTCTTCATTCACATCCACGACATCTTCCTGCCCGACCCCTACCCGGACGTTTGGGAGTGGCGCGGCTATAACGAACAGCTCGGCGTGGCGCTGATGCTGTTGGGCGACGCGTTCGAGATTCAGTGGTCGAGCCACTATGCGACCCGCGCCCTGGCCGATGCGGTCGCCGGGTCGGCCGCCGGCGCCCTGCATCTTGGACAGGGCGCGTTCGAAACCAGCCTGTGGCTGAAAAAGCTTCGCTGACCGGTCCCTATTTATAGGGGTCGGCCGCGTCTCTCAGACCGTCGCCCAGGAACTGGAACGCCAGCACCACCAGCAGGACCGGCACCGCCGGAAGCATCAGCCAGGGATAGAGCGCGACCACGTTGAAGTTCTGCGCCTCGTTCATCAGGACGCCCCAGCTCGTGATCGGCGGCCTCAGGCCCAGGCCAAGGAAGCTCAGTGCCGTTTCGCCGAGGATCATGCTGGGGATCGACAGGGTCGCCGACGCGATCAGATGGCTCATAAAGCTCGGCATCAGGTGCCGGCCGATAATGCGGCTTGGTTTGGCGCCCATAAGCTGCGCGGCGACGCAGAAATCCTCTTCTCTCAGCGCCAGCAGCTTGGAGCGGACCGCGCGCGCCAGTCCCGGCCAGTCCAGCAGCCCCAGAATCACGGTGATCCCGATATAGACCAGCACCGGGCTCCAGGTCACCGGCAACACGGCCGACAATGCCATCCACAATGGCAAGGCCGGGAACGACCGGATGACCTCGATGATGCGCTGGATGATCGAATCGATGATCCCGCCGTAATAGCCGGCGATGCCGCCGATCACGATTCCCAGAACGAAACTGATCGTCACGCCGATCAGGCCCACGGTCAGCGAGATGCGCGCGCCGTAGATGATTCTGGACAAGAGGTCCCGGCCGAGCCTGTCGGTGCCGAGAAGGAACGCCGTACCGCCCTTTGCCGGACAGAACAGATGGAACGACATCCTGAACTGTCCCCACAGCTTGTACTCCGCACCGCGGTAGCCGCTGGAACAGAAGAACCGCAGCGGCTGCACGTCGGTGGTGTCCGGCGTGTAGATGCGCTGCAGCGTCACCGGATCGCGCGTCCGCTTGAACCCGTAGACGAAGGGTCCGATGAACTTGCCTTCATGGAACAGATGCACCGCTTGCGGCGGCGCGTAGACGAACTTGCGGTCCCGCGCCTCCAGGGCATACGGAGCCAGCATCTCGGAGATCAGGATCGAGCCGTAAACCAGCAGAAGGAAGACGCCGCTGATGACGGCCAGCTTGTGGTGCTTGAGCTTCCACCACATGAGCTGCCACTGCGAGGCGAGGTAGTACTGCTCCTGTTCCGGCGTCAGCTTTTCGACGGACTGCGGGTCGAACGGAGCGCGATTGACGTAGTGTTTTGTCCCGCCGCGGCCTTGGGTCAGATCGCTCATTTCACCGCCGCCCCGGTCAGTCGAATGCGAGGATCGAGCACCGCAAGCGCCAGGTCGGAGACCAGCGTTCCAAGCACCGTGAGCCCGGCCACGAACATCAGGAAGCTGCCGGCGAGGTACATGTCCTGGCTTTGCAGCGCGGTCAGCAGCATGGGCCCGGTCGTCGGCATGCTGATGACAACAGAAATGATCACCGAGCCGGAGATGATCTCGGGCAGCAGATTGCCGATGTCGGCAATGAACGGGTTGAGCGCCATGCGCAGGGGATACTTGACCAGCGCCTTGCCGCGCGGCAGGCCCTTCGCCTTGGCGGTGATGACGTATTGCTTGTGCAACTCGTCCAGCAGGTTGGCGCGCAGGCGCCGGATCATGCCCGCCGTGCCCGACGTGCCGATCACCACGACAGGCACCCAAAGGTGTTCGAGAACCGAGACCACCTTGTCCCAGGTCCAGGGCTGGTCGGTGAATTCCGGATCCATTAGACCGCCGATCGAAGTGCCGAAATAGACGTTGGCGATGTACATCAGCACCAGCGCCAGCAGGAAATTGGGCGTTGCCAGCCCCACGAATCCCAGGAACGTCAGGGTGTAGTCGCCGACGCTGTACTGGCGGACCGCGGAATAGACGCCGATCGGGAACGAGACGATGTAGACGAAGATGATGGTGGTGAAGGAGACGACGAATGTCAGGAACATCCGGTCGCCGACCACCTCCGTCACCGGAAGCTGGTGTTCGAAGGACCAGCCGAAATCGCCCTGCAGCATGCCGAACAGCCAAACGAAGTACTGCTCGATCATCGGTTTATCCAGACCGTACTCCTGGCGCAGGAACTCGATCCGCTCACGGCCGGCCTCGCCCTGCTGTTCCAGTTCGATGATGATCGTCGTCAGGTAGTCGCCCGGCGGAAGCTGGATGATGAAGAAGACCAGTGCGCTGATTGCCAGCAGCGTCGGCGCCATCACCAGTACGCGTCGGACCACATAGGCAAACATGTCTGGCTACGGCCTCTTGCCCGTTGGCGATGCGAAGAGGCGGACTGGATCGGTTCGCACGGTTGCTGCCTCCGGTGCCTAGCTGTCGAACCAGAACAGGTCGGGCTCGTACAGCCCGAAATGCGAACCCGGATCCCAGTTCCAAAGGCCTTCGTCCGGAACGTTGCGCAGCGAATTGCGGACGACGACCGGCTGCATCACGCCGGCGATGATCCCGATCGACCACATCTGCTCGGCGTTGATCTGCAACAGCTGGTGCCAGATCTCGGTCTTTTCCTCCTCGGTAGCCGCCGAGAACCACGCCTGGTAGAGATCCAGCGCCTGGCGCGCCTCGGGAATGTCCGCCGGTTCGCCCGACTTTCCGAAGGTCTCGATATACTGGCCCCATTTCGGCCACTGGTAGTGAATCTGGTGCACCGGCGCCAGATCCTCCGGCGTCATTGTCGCCGTCGCCAAGCCGTTTTCGATCCCGGAGAAGATCGACATGATGGTGTCGCCGGCGAAGACGCGGTTGCGCACCACCTCCAGGCTCGATGGCTTGATGTGCAGCTTCACGCCCGCCTCGATCCATGTGTCGTGGACCAATTGCAGAACGTCCGTCTCCTCAGGCTGTTTGCCCGCCGTCTCGACGATGATTTCCAGCGGCTGACCGTTCGCCATCAGCCTGACTCCATCGGAATCGCGCTCGGTCAGGCCGATCTCGTCCAACAGCTCGTTCGCCCGGTCCAGGTCGAAGCTGGCATGGACGCTGCGGTATTCTTCGCGATAGAGCGGACTTTCGGGCAGCATCGTGTTGTTGCCTTCGACACCGAGGCCGAAATAGATCACCTCGTTGATTTCCTCGCGGTCGATCGCATAGGACAGGGCGCGCCGGAACCGGATGTCGCGCAGAAGCGCCCGCCAGTCCGGGTCGATGGCGGTCAGGTTGGGGAACAGCGCAAGATGGGCGCCCTTGGCGATGCGCCACAGCCGCACATTGAAGTCGTACTTCGCCTCGTTCTTCTTCAACAGCGTGTAGTCGTCGAAACGGAGATAGCGCGCCTGCAGGTCGGCCTCGCCGGTCGCCGTCTTGCCCGGAATCAGCTTGGATTCCGAGATGTTCATCAGGATGCGGTCCACATACGGAAGCTGCTGCCCCTTTTCGTCGACCTTGTGATAGTAGGGATTGCGCACGAAGACGAAACGTTCGCTGGGCGGCGCGTTCTTGACCGCCCACGGCTGCAGCGTCGGCAGTTCGGGATTGTTGTTGCGATAGAGATCGTCGCTGCGGTTATGGAAGGACGCCCAGTTCCGCTGCCGCAGTTTCTTCAAACGCGCCTTCAGTTCGTCCGGTTCCACGTAGCGCGCGTGGAACTGCTTCAGGTAGTGCGCCGGCGCGTAGATGTAGAGCGGGCTGGCACCGGCCAGGAGGTGCAGGAAGCTTGGGTGCGGCCTCGACCAGCTGTAACGGACGGTCGTCTCGTCGATGATCTCGACCTTGGGGTACTCGCCCGAGACCTTCAGCGCCGCGGGCGGCCCCACCGGGAACAGTTTTTCGTGGTTGGCGACGTCCTCCCACCAGTACCGGAAATCCTCCGATGTGAAGGGCGCGCCGTCCGACCATTTGTGGCCCTTGCGCAGCTTGAAGGTGAAGATACGTCCCTCTTCGACCTCGTAGGACTCCAGAATATCCGGGATCAGCTCCAGTTCGCGGGTGTATTTGACCAGTCTGGCATAGCCGTAGACCGTCATCATGCGCGTGTCCTTGGCCCGGCGCATCAGGGTGACGATCTCGCCGCCATGCTTGCCGATCTCCTGGCCTTCGAAGTCGAACGACACGACGCGCGGGTTTTCCGGCAGGCGTTCGTGCACCGGCGGCACGTCTCCGGACGAGACCGCGTCGCGCAGGAAGGGCGTCTCCACAAATTCCGTCGCCCACACGCTTGGCGCGAAACCCAGCATTGCCGCCATCACAACCAGTTTGATTTTCTTCATGCTGCCAGTTCCTTCGGGTCGAGATCGGCCCGCGCCCGCACGAAATGCCCGCCACCGATATTGTGCAACACCGGACGGGTCGACCCGTCGTCGGTGAAGGGGGTGGGCCAGGCCGCCGGATCGGACGCCTTCTCCTCCATGAGTTTGTCGAAATTGAGCGGGTTGTCCAGGCTGGGGTCCGGAACCGCGGCCAAGAGGCCCTGTGTATAGGGGTGCAGCGGGTTCCGGAACAGCACCTCGCGGGGCGCCAGTTCCACCAGGCGGCCCCGGCACATCACCGCAATGCGGTGCGAGATGTAGTCGACAACCGCCAGGTTGTGGGAAATGAAGATATAGGTGAGGCCAAGTTCCGCCTGCAGGTCCTTGAGCAGGTTCAGGATCTGCGCCTGGATCGACACGTCCAGCGCGGACACCGGCTCGTCGCAGATCAGGATTTCCGGCCGCAAAGCAAGTGCCCGGGCGATGCCGATGCGCTGGCGCTGGCCGCCGGAGAAACTGTGCGGATATCGCCTGAGATAGCGACCGTCCAAACCCACCAGTTCCATCAGCTCCATGGCCAGCGACTGGCGTTCCGATTCGTTGCCGATGCCGTGAATGACCAGCGGTTCGGTGATGATATCGAAGACGGTCATGCGCGGGTTCAGCGAGGAGAACGGATCCTGGAACATGAACTGCATCTTGCGCCGGAACAACAGCAGCTCCTGGGGCGGCATCGCCAGGACGTCGTGGTCGGCGTGGCCGTCGTGATAGTGCACCGCGCCTTCGTCCGGCGTCAGCGCACGCATCAGGATCTTGCTCAACGTCGTCTTGCCGCAGCCGCTCTCGCCGACCAGCCCAAGGCACTCGCCGCGCGCGATGTCGAAGCTGACTCCGTCGACCGCGGTAACGCCGCCGCCGGCCTTCGAGCCGAGCATGCCGCTCTTGCGGATCGAGAAAACCTTGCGGATATCCCGGACCGACAGGATCGGCTTGTTGTGGCTGACGCCGGCGTCGGCGTTGACCGGCGCCTTCATCAGGCTGCCGGTCCGGTATTCGATCTCGCGGATCGGCACCAGCCTTTCGCCGGCCGCCATGTTGAACCGCGGCACCGCCCGCAAAAGCGCCTGCAGGTAGGGGTGTTCGGCGTGGCGGAAGATGTCCTCGATGGTTCCCGATTCCATGACCTGGCCGTGATACATCACGACCACCTCTTCCGAGACGTTCGCCACCACACCCAGATCGTGGGTGATCATCAGGACCGCCATGCCCAGTTCGGCCTGCAGTTCGCGCATCAGCCTCAGGATCTGCGCCTGGATCGTCACGTCCAGCGCCGTCGTCGGTTCGTCGGCGATCAGAAGCGCCGGCCGGCAGACAAGCGCCATGGCGATCATCGCCCGCTGCCTGAGCCCGCCGGACAGTTCGAACGGGTAGGTCCTCAGCGCCCGGTTCGGGTCGGGAAAGCCGACCAGCCGCAGCATCTCCTCGGTCAGCTTTTCGCTTTCGGCGGGTGTCGTTTCGCGGTGCAGCTCAAGGGCCTCGCCGATCTGGTTGCCGACCGTATGCAGCGGCGACAGCGAGGTCATCGGTTCCTGGAAGATGATCGAAATGCGGCCGCCGCGGATCTGGCGCATGGCCGCGCCGTTGGGGTCCAACGCCGCAATGTCTAAAGGTATTGCGCCGTTCGCGGGATCATTCAGCAAAATCTGGCCGCCTTCGATCCGGCCCGTCTTCGGCAGGATGCCCATGATCGCCTGGGAGACGACCGACTTGCCGGAACCGGACTCGCCGACCAGCGCCACCGTGCCGCCCGGGCGGATCCCGAAGGACGTGCCCTTGACCGCTTCGATGACGCCCTCGGGAAGGTGAAAACTCACCTTCAGGTCGCGTACATCGAGAAGGAAATCCTCCACGCTATCCGTTTCCCCCTGTCGCCTCCGGCGCGGCAGCAGACAATCCAAGGCCGGCGAAGTTGTTTATTGTTGTCGCGTCCGTATCCAGGCCGCGTGCCCTCATCGCCCCTGCCGTATATTCGGCCACTTCCTGAAATCCGTCCATCGAAGAGTCGATGGTGATCGACGCATCTCCAGTCCACAGCTTCAACTGCATCCATCCCTGACCGCGCTTGCGGCGCGTCGAGTAGTAACGCAGTTTGACTCCCCTCAGATCCTGCCACGAAACCCGTCGCTCCAACGGTCCGCGGGCCGCCAGATACGCCGGCGTCAATTCAATGATACTGAACTGACGGATCAGCGTACGAATTCCAAACACCAAGAACAAGGCGAACAACCCGATCAGGATCCATCTGATCGCCGCCAGCGGCTGCACGGCAACCAGCGGGATGCCCGTCAACAGCAGACCGCCAAGCGCCCGCAGGTAGTCGGCATACAGCGCCGACGGCGGGTATCGGAACGTCCTAGCCGTCATTGCCCGGAAACGCGCCAGGGTCCAGCCAGCGCACGGCCGGATGCCGCCGGCCGTGTTCCGCCAGGCGCGTCAGGAAATCCCAGCACCCGGCGTCGTGGTCCTTGTGATGGGTCAGGATGCCTGTGGGTTCGTCCGGATCCGCCCGGCCGGTGCGCCGCGCCGCAAGATGGCTGACGATGGCGTCGATCGCGGCGGCCTCGCCGACGAACGCCCGGCCGCCGTGCCAGTCGATGATGTCTGCGTGGGTGTTCACCCTGTGATTTCCCTGTTCGATGGTGCGTTCACCGTAAACCGACAATAGGGCAAGACCGCAGTCGGGCAAGCGTGCGGCCACGCGCGGGTCGATCCTGTTCCAGGGCGGTACGAAGACCGGAACGGCGCGTGCGCCGAAAAGCGCGTCGATGGTTTGCCACCCTGCGCGGATCTCGGCGCACATCTCCTCGACCGGGCGGTCCGCGCCGAATTCGGCCTTCTTGCGGTCTGGCGGGGCGTGGTTCCGGTGGCTGTAGCCGTGCTGCAGCACCCGAACGGCGGGCGACCGGTCCAATGCCGGGCCAAGCGTCTCTTCCGCCATGGCCGGGATCACGGCCAGGCCCAGCGGCAGTCCGTCCCACACATCCAAAAGGTGCGACAGACGGGGACCGGGGCGGCAGGCATCGTCATCGCGCAACCACATGCCCGCGACACGGCCCGCGGCGTGCCAGAGATCGAGCTCGCGCCCGAGCACCGACCAGGGATCCGCGGCTGTCATCGCGCCGCCGCGTTTCCGGCGTCGCGGGGCGACAGCGCCATCTCGCGCACCACCGCCGCCGTGCGGGCCGCGCCGTCCCGGTCCAGCGGCCAGATGCCCGGCGGCGGCCCGGCAAGACGGTCGGCGATCGCCGCGGCCAGCCGTTCGGGCGTCAGCGCCGCCTCGGGCACCACGGCGGCCCAGCCACGCCGTTCCGCAAGGGCCGCGCGCAGCGGCTGTTCGGTCTCGCCGGTTCCGGCGAACGGAACCAGCACCGCCCTGCATCCGGCCACGGACAGGTCCATCATCGTGTTGTAGCCGGCCTGGCTGACCGACAGCGCCGCGCGTCGCAAAAGACTGCGAAAGTCCTTCCTGGCCGGCTCGACGACGAAGCCGGCGGGCGGGCTGGCAAGCGCCGCCAGATCGTCGGCGGGCAGGTTCGGCCCCAACAGAAGCCGCCATCTTCGCCCGGCCAGCGCCGGCATGCCGGCTGCGGCGACGGCGGCGCGCAGGATCGGGCCGCCCACTGCGCCGCCGCCGACGGAGACCACGATCTCGCCCTGGCCATCCGGTTCCGCGGCGTCGCCGGCCGGCGGATCCTGGACCACATATCCGGTATAGACCAGTTTGTCTGTAATCCGATCGGCCGCGCGAAAACTGTCTTCAAGCCGAACGAACGCCGGGTCGCCGTGCACCAGGACGCGATCGAAACCGGCATTGACCGCCTGGGCGATCTCTTCCTCGCGCCCGGGCTTCTTCTTCTCGACCAGGATGTCGCGAACCGATACCGCAACCGGCACGCGCAGGCGTGCCGTCTCGACGAGGTCTTTCAGCTCGAACCCGAACTGGCGACGGGCGAACGGAAACCCCTCGACCAGAACGAGATCGGGTCGCACGTCGTGATAGATCTCCATCAGGCGCCGGCGCCGCGCGTTGCGCCAAGCGTCGTCTACCGGTTCGCCGGTTTCGGTCACCAACCCGGAAAAGCTTGCATCGGCACTGCGCGCCGCCGGCAGGGCGTGCAGATGGATTCCGTCCGACGGCGCGCCCGCATCCTGGGTGCTGCCGCCCTGTGCGACATGCACCTCCAGGCCGGCCGCGTGCATGGCCGTCGCGATCGCGCCCGCACGCACCTGGTGACCGATGCCGAGCAGATGCTGGACGTGGAACAGGACCCTGGGGTGTCGCTTCGGAACCATGGAGCCTAGAGTGCGATGTTCAACGCCGCCGGCGCCGGCGTTCCGTCGCCGTCCAGATCGAAGATGTGCACGCAGTCGTCGTTCAGTTTTACCGGCGGCTTGCAGGTCATGTCCCAGTCCGCCGCCATCGCATAGATGGCGCGGATCACGCCCTTGTGACAGACGGCGACCGTCGGGCACCCGCCTTCGGCACAGTCACGCAGGAACGGGCGCAGCCGGTTTTGCACCGCACGCGGGCTTTCGCCGCCGGGCGCCTGAAAGTCCAGGCCGCGCGCCTCCCATGCGGCCATCAGGTCGCCCAACTGCGCGCGCAGCTCGGCCAGGGTCCGACCCTCCCACTCTCCCCAGGCCATCTCCACAAGCCGTGCATCCGCGCGCACCGACGCACCGGTCAGGATGTTTGCCGTCTCCAAACAGCGGCTGAGCGGACTTGATACCCACGCGAAACCGTCCACTTCCCGCGGCAGGGTCCAGCCTGCGACCTTGGTCCGCCCGGCGTCGCTCAGGGGCACGTCGGTCGACCCCTGGACCAGCTTGCGCGCGTTCCAGTCGGTCGGCCCATGCCGGATCAGCGCCAGCGCCGTCATGGTCCCGCCCTGTCGGCCGCCGCCGAGACCACGCTGTCCAGCACGCCCGACGCACCGGCCAGGCCGTGCCGTGCGGCGACCGTCTGGCGCGCCGCGCACGCCATCTCGCGCCGGCGCTCGGGCGACGCCAGCAAACCGGCGACCGCATCCGCGAAGGCCGCAGGGTCTTGACCGGGAACAAGGATGCCGGTCGTCCCGTCGCGCACGATGGACGCAACCCCCGGCCCGTCGCCCGCCACTGCGGCAAGCCCGACGGCCTGGGCTTCGAGAAGGGCGAGACCGTAGGCCTCGTTCACAGCCGGCCAGACGAACAGGTCGCACGCGGCCTGCACGGCCTGGACCCGGAGCGCATCGATCTTGCCCAGAAACCGCACGCGGTCGGTGAAACCGAGCGCGGCCTCGACCTCCTGCCGCGCCGGCCCGTCGCCGATCACCAGCAGGTTCCAGGCGCCGTCGGCAAGCCGGCCGAGCGCAGCGCCCAGGGCTCGGAAGGAGGCCAGTTTGTCGCCGGGGCGCATCATGCCGGTGGCCACCAGCCACGGCATGTCGGGGTCGAGATCAAGTTGCGCCGCCAGCGCCGCGCGTTCCCGGTTGCGGGCGGCGTGCGCACGGTCCGCCTCTGCGGTGTCAAGGAAGGGCGCCAGGGTGGCGGAGACACAACCGCTGTGCAGATACGGTCGCACGCATGCCTCGTCGATCGGGTTTACGTGGATGACGCCGTCCAACAGGCCGAGCGCGTCGCGTACCGCGGCGTGGCCCAGCGCCCAGCGCCCGTTCTCCTGTTTCGGCGCGAAGCTCACCTCGGCCGCCACGTAAGGGAGGTTCAGCGCACGGCAGACGGATGGACCGATCCAGTCCGGCGCCTTGTGATAAAGGTGATAGGTGAACCACAGGTCCGGCGGCGCGGCGCGATAGCGGTCCGCGTATCGCCGCGCCAGGACCTGGCCGCGCCGCATCAGCCGGTCCTGCGCGGCGGCGTCGCCGTCGCCGTTCCATGTCCTGAGGTGCGAAGCCACCGTTACCTCGTGCCCGGCGCTTCGCAGCGCCTTCATCAGCAGGCGTGCGACCCGGCGGTCGCCGCTGGGCACCGCGTGGGCGGGAGACTTCATCGGAGCGTAGAACGCGACCTGCATGAAACGCGCCTTCAGGCGGCCAGCGTCTCTTTGTTCAGTCCGAACCGGGCCGCCACGTCGTCGAGGCAGGTGTCGAAGGAGAATTGGCTGCGGACGGCCTTTTCGCCCGCTTCGCCCAGCCGCGCCCGCAGATCGGGCTCGACGATCAGACGGCCAAGGGCGCGGGCCGCGGCATCCACGTCGCCGGACTGCACCAGCAGGCCCGAGCTGCCGTCGACGATCAGTTCGCCCACCGCGGAAACGTCCGTGGCCAGGACCGGCAGGCGCTGGCTGCCGGCTTCCATCAGGACGTTGGGCAGGCCGTCGCGGTCGCCGTCTTTTCCGATCTTCGGCATCATCGCAAAGAGATCGGCCTGGCGCAGTTCCTGCAGCACCGTTTCGTGCGGCTGCGCGCCGCGCCAGATGATCCGGTCCGCCAGTCCTAGCCGCACGGCGGTCTTCTTCAGTTTCGGTAGAAGGTCGCCGCCGCCGATATGGACGAAGCGCCAGTTGAGCGTGCTGGGGAGCCGGCTGAGCGCGTCGAGCAGGTCGTCGTAGCCCTTCTTGGGCACCGCGCGGCCGACCGAAACGATGACGACGGGGTCGGCGGGATCGCTGCCGTCGCGCCGCCGGAACCGGTCGGGCGGCGGCGCGAAGCGCGCCAGGTCGAGGCCGTGATAGGCCAGGTGCACCTTGCTTTCGTCGGCGGCCAAGCCGCGCAGGTGTGCCGCGCCGACCCCGGTACAGGTCACCAGCCAGCGCATCTGGTCGAGCTTCTCGGAAAGCTCCCACTCCGGCGTGGTCCAGATGTCCTTGGCATGGGCCGAAACGCTCCACGGCAGGCCGGTCATGATGGCCGCATAGCGGGCGACGGACGCCGGCGTGTGCAGGAAATGGGCATGCAGCCAGGTGACGTCCGCCGGCAGTTCCGCGGCCAGGACGCAGGCCTGTCCGAAACGGCGCACCCGGTTGCGGGTCGGATCGCGGACCAGGTCCTTCAGCCAGGTCCGGCGCGCCTCGGCATAGCCGGCCAGCCGGCGGGCCGTCCGCCAGCCCTTGAGGACCCGGCGCGGGGCGTCGTGCAGGTATTCGGGCAGGTAACGCACCGGCGCGACAATCTCGCGGTGCACCGGGTGAACCGATCCGTCGGTGGGATGGCGCAGCGAGACGATGCGGATGTCCATGCCGCGTTTTTCCAGCCCGCGGATCTCCTGGGCGATGAAGGATTCCGAGAGCCGGGGATAGCCTTTGAGAATGAACGCGACGGCCAACGGTCAGGCCCGCTGCTGGGCCTGCCGATACCAGGGCCGCGGCCGCTCGATCAGCTGGTGGGCAAGCCGATTGACGTTGTCCAGCCCGTCTAACAGCCCGGGTACGATGACCTCGGAGGGCTTCTTTTGCTGCGGCAATTGGCGCAGCGCGGTCGCCATGGCCTTCGGGTCGCGCTGGCCGCGATCGCACAACATCGAGATCAGGCCCAGGTCGCGGGCCCGGCTGGCGCGAATGAACTGTTCCATCCGCGGTTTCGTGCGCGGCACGATGATGGCGCGCTTGTCGAACGAAAGGATCTCGCAAAAGGTGTTGTAGCCGCCCATGGCCACGACGCCTTCGGCCTGCGCCATCAGCCCTTCCAGATGGGCGTCGAAGGTAATCGCCCGGACATTGTCCAGCCGGTCTGCGCGTTCGCAGAATTCGCGCTGGCGTTCGGAATTCATGAACGGTCCGGTCACGATCAGCGCGTCGTAGGGCAGGTCGGGCGTGGTTTCGTAGGCGTCGAGCACCCAGTCGACCAGTTCCTCGCCGTCGCCGCCGCCGCCGGGCGTGACCAGGACGAAAGGCGGCTGCGGCTCGGCATGCAGCCGGTATGCGGCCGCATCCGGCGGCGAGTTGCGCCGCAGATAGCCCGTATAGACGGTCTTGCGGTGCACGGAATCCGGCACTGATATGCCCGCGATGGGATTGCAGATCTGGGGCAGGCCGTAGACCCAGATCGAATCGTACAGCTCCTCCAGCGCCGGCCCGACGTTCTTGCGCCGCCACTCGGGCTCCAACAGGGCCGGCTCGTCCATCACGTCGCGCAGGCCAAGCGCCAGCGGCGTTCCGCGCGCCTTCAGCATGGCCAGCGTTTCGCCCACCTCTCCCTGCAGGCCAAGCGGTTCCTTGTCGACGATGAACAGGTCGGGATCGAAGATTTCGGCGGTGTGCCGGATGATCGACGCCCGCATCGCCAGCGTCTCTTCGATGTCGAGATGCAGCTTCAGCGAGGTGTAGTCGCCGTTGCGAAGTTTGATGATCCCGGGAATGCGCACGAAATCGACCCGCGCCTTGAAGTCGAAACTGCCGATGATCGGTGACCCGGTCAGGATCAGCACCGACAGATCCTTGCTGCGCTCGACCAGTGCATGCGCCACGGCCCGGCACCGGCGAAGATGGCCCAGTCCGAATGTGTCGTGGCTGTAGATGAGGACGCGCTTGTCGCTGCGCGCACCCAAGAAGGTCATCCCCGAAACCCCTGCCTGTTCGACCCTGTTTCGGAAACTATGCATGAATTGGCCTTACCCAGGAAGAGGGATTGTCCAAACCGCCGCCTTTGGGGTCATTTACCCTGTATCTCCGGTGGGCTAGAGTCCGGCCGACCTTGAGAGAATTGCATGCGCCGGACGGGGCCCCGAAAGGGTCGCCGCGGCGCGGATCGGCGGCATGGAACCAACCATCTTTCGTTATGTCCTGCGCTACAGCAAGCCGCAGCAGGTCTTCGTTATCATGCTTACGCTGGTCTATTTTCCGTTCCAGTACCTGTCGCTGGAGCTGCCGAAGATCATCGTCAACGACGCGGTCCAGGCCGCCGGCGAGCCGCCCTACATCCTGCCGATCTTCGGGTTCCGCATCCCGATAGACCTGGAACAGCTCGGTTTCCTGCTTGTCCTGTGCTTTGTCTATCTGGGGCTGGTTCTGATCACCGGCCTTTTGAAGTACTACACCAACGTCTATCGCGGCCGGCTGGGCGAACGCATGCTGCGGCGGCTGCGCTACCAGCTCTATTCCCGCATCCTCCGGTTCCCGCTGCCGCACTTCCGGCGCACCAGCCAGGGCGAGGTGATCCCGATGATCACCGCCGAGGTCGAGCCGCTGGGCGGCTTCATGGGCGACGCCTTCGCCGGCCCGCTGTTCAACGGCGGCCAGCTGATCATCATTCTGGGTTTCATCATGATCCAGAACTGGTGGCTGGGTGTCGCCGCCGTGGCGCTCTATCCGCTGCAGATCTACCTGATCCCCAAGCTGCAGAGAAAGGTCAACGAGCTCGGCAAGCGGCGGGTCCAGCAGGTGCGCAAGCTGTCGGGGCATATCGGCGAGACCATCTCCGGAATCACCGAGGTGCATGCCAACGACACCTCGAACCTGGAATTGGCGCGCTTCACCGACCGGATGTGGCAGATCTTCCAGATCCGCTACGAGATCTTCGTCCGCAAGTTCTTCATCAAGTTTCTCAATAACTTCATTGCCCAGCTGACGCCGTTCTTCTTCCTGTCGATCGGCGGCTGGCTGGTGATCGAGGACCAGCTCACGATCGGCGCCCTGTTGGCCGTGCTCGCCGCCTACAAGGATATCTCCCCCAGCTGGAAGGAGCTTCTGAACTGGTACCAGCAGAAAGAGGACATGCGCATCAAGTACGATCAGGTGGTGCGCCAGTTCGCGCCGAAAGGCATGCTGGAAGAGGACCTGCAGCATTCCGAGAGCGGCGCCGACGAACCGTTGACGGGCGACCTGGTCGTCCAGGCGGTCAGTCTGGAGGACGAGGATGGAACCAAGATCCTGGATGGCGTCAGTTTCACCGTGCCCGCCGCAGCCAAGGTCGGGATCGTCGGCGACGCCAACAGCGGCAAGGGCGAGATGGCCCAGATCCTGGCCCGTCTGTTGGCGCCGACCCGCGGGTCGGTCAGCGTGGGCGGCCGCGACCTGAAGAGCCTGCCGGAAGCCGTTACCGGGCGGCGGATCGGTTATGTGGGTGCGAACGCCTACCTCTATTCCGCAACCTTGGGCGAGAACCTGACCTATGGGCTGAAGCACAGGCCGCAGGAGACGGACGCGAAGTCCGATGCCGAATATGTCGACGAGGCCAACCTGACCGGCAATATCGCCTTCGACTACAACACCGAGTGGATCAGCTACGACGAAGCGGGCGTCCCCGACCAGGCCGAGCTGCTATCGCGGATTCTGACCGTTCTCAAGCTTGTCGAGCTTGACGACGACGTCTACCGCATGGGGCTGCGCGGCGTGGTCGATCCGGTGGCGCGGGCGGACATCGCCGACGAACTGCTCAAGGCTCGCTTCGAACTGCGCGACCGCCTGGCGGACCCGGCGCTGGCCGAGCTTGTCGAGCCGTTCGACGTCACCCGCTACAACACCAACGCGACCGTGGCCGAGAACCTCTTGTTCGGCAAGCCGGTTGGCGACGTCTTCGATGTCGAACAGCTCGCCGAGAACACCTACGTGCGCGGGATCCTGGACAAGGCCGGTCTCACCGAGGAATTCCTGTCGATCGGTCGTCAGGTCGCCGAGACCATGATCGAGCTGTTCGCCGACCTGCCGCCGGGCCACGAGTTCTTCGAACGTTTCAGCTTCATCCGGTCCGACGACCTTCCCGAGTATCAGGCGATCATTTCCGGCGCCGACCGCGGCCTGGAGACCCTCGGCGAAGCCGAGAAGCTGCGCCTCTTGTCGCTGCCGTTCAAGCTGGCGCCGGCCCGCCACCGCCTTGGCCTGATCGACGAGGGCATGCAGGCGCGCATCTTGGAGGCCCGGAAGCTGTTCGCGGAAAGCCTGCCCGCCGACCTGCACGGGTCGGTCGCCTTCTTCAATGCCGATCAGTACAACCCGGCGGCAACCGTGCAGGACAACATCCTGTTCGGGAAGATCGCGCACGGCCAGGCGCAGTCGGAAACCAAGATCGGCCACCTGTTGTCGGACGTGATCGAAAGCCTCTCGCTGCGCGACACGGTGATCGAGCTTGGCCTCGACTTCCAGGTCGGCGTGGGCGGTTCGCTGTTGTCGGCGCTGCAGCGTCAGAAGATCGCCATTGCGCGGGCGCTGGTCAAACGGCCGGATATCCTGGTCGTCAATGACGGGTCGTCCGGCATGGATCCGCCGACGGAATCGCGGATCATGAACCGAGTTCTGGATCACGTCGGCGACACGGGCGCGATCTGGATCCTTAACCAGGTGTCGAACGCCAGCAAGTTCAGCCACATCATCGTCATGCAGCACGGGCGTGTGGCCGAGCAGGGCGACTTCGCGGCGCTGCGCGAAACGGGCGCCGCGCTTCCCGAAATGCTGGCGGCAAGCTAGTCCTGACTGGGGGATAGAATGAGTTTACAGGAAGAAGTCGAACTGCTTCGCAACATTCCGCTGTTCGCCAATATCGAGGCATCGAAGCTGAAGCTGATCGCCTTCACGGCCGAGCGGCTGAAGTACCAGGCGGGCGACGTGTTGTTCAACCAGGGCGAGATCGGAGACGCCGCCTACATCATCATGAACGGCGAGGCAGACGTCCTGGTGAACACGCCCGACGGTCCCCTGTGCGTGGCCACCTTGAAGACCAACGACATCGTCGGCGAGATCGCGATCCTGTGCGACGTGCCGCGTACCGCGACCGTCCAGGCCAAGTCCGAGCTGACGACCCTGTGCATCTCCAAGGACCTTTTCTTCCGCCTGGTCTGCGAGTTTCCGCAGATCGCGGTCGAGTTGATGCGCGAACTGGCCCACCGCGTGGAGGAGACCACCGGCAAGCTGCGCCAGGCCACCGCCAACGGCTGAGGCGCACGGCCCGCCGACCACGCCCGCGGCGCCGCCTTGCGGCGCGCAGCCTTCCCTGTACGAAAACCAACGGAACCCGTCCATGTCACGACTAGACAGCGCCATCCGTCGCCTCAAGGCGCAACGCAGTTGCCTGAATGCCGCCAGCCGGATGGTTGACGACGTTCCCGGCGTGGTGCTGGAACTGGGCCTGGGCAACGGACGGACCTACGACCATCTGCGCGAACTGATGCCCCGGCGCGAGATCTTCGTCTTCGAGCGCAAGATCGCCGCGCATCCGGACTGCATTCCCGACGACGCGCACCTTTATCTGGGCGATCTCGGCGAAACGCTGCCGTCGGCGGTCGAACGGTTCGCCCGTGCCGTGGCGCTGGTCCACAGCGACATCGGCACCGGGGACGGCAGCTACAATGCGGAAATCGCCGCCTTTCTGGGGGCGCAACTGGGGCCGGCTCTGGCGCCCGGCGCGCTGGTCGTCAGCGATCAGCCGATCGAGATGTCCGGCTGCACCGCCGTCGCCCCGCCAGACGACATCCAAAAGGACCGGTATTTCCTGCTGCGGAAGACCTCGTAGCCCGACACCTGAACCCCCTCACCCGGCCCGCGGCTTGCGCCGCGGTCCACCCTCTCCCCCTGGGGCGAGGGGCTTTTGGTTTCCTTCTCGTCGGTGGGGAGAAGGTGGCCCGAAGGGCCGGTTGAGTGGGTTCCGGTTTGAAGGCCGTTAGGTCCTAAGGTTCCACGGCGATGTCGACCACCACCGGCGCGTGGTCCGAGGGCTGTTCCCAGCCGCGCACCTCTTTGAGGACCTGCGCGTCCTCAAGCCGGTCGGTCAGGTCCGGCGTGACCCAGACATGGTCCAGCCGCCGTCCCTTGTCCGCGGCGGCCCAGTCGCGCGCACGGTAGCTCCACCAGGTGTAGAGCTTCCGGTCGTCGGGCACGAAGTGGCGCATCGCGTCGACCCAGGAATGGGCCTGTTGGGCGCGCGTCAGTTTCTCGACCTCGACCGGGGTGTGGCTGACGATCTTCAAGAGCTGTTTGTGGGACCAGACGTCGTTTTCCAACGGCGCGATGTTGAGGTCGCCCACCAGGATCTTCGAGGCGCTGTTCGCCGCGGCGAACACGTCCGCCATCTCGTCGACGAAGGCCAGCTTGTGCTTGAACTTCTCGTTCTCGTCCGGGTCGGGCACATCGCCGCCGGCGGGGACGTAGAAATTGTGGATCTCCAGCCCCGATCCGAAGGAGATCGTGCCATGGCGACAGTCCTGTTTGCCGCACCAGTCCCGCGGCGCGGCGCCCTCGAACGGGTGTTTGGACAGGATTGCGACGCCGTTGTAGCTCTTCATGCCGTGCACCAACTGGTGCGGGAACCCCATCTCCGCGATCGCGGCGGCGGGAAACGACCCGTTGGCGACCTTGGTCTCCTGCAGGCAGATCACGTCCGGTTCGATGCGGCCGGAAAGCCGTGCGAGCTGTTCCAGCCGCAGCCGTACCGAATTGATGTTCCAGGTCACCACCCTCATGACGGACCGTCCCCCCTGCATGCACGGAAACTCGAAATTACACCGATTGCGATGGGGTGGAGGCGGAAATCGGCATCGATGCCGGGGCCCGGACATGGCGGCGCCCGGTCAGGGGGGCGACCGGGCGCCTTTTTTTGTTTTCCGTGCAGGAGACCAGGAGCTTACTGCTCTGGCTGGACTTCACCGGGGCGGGTGAAGACCACACATGGTGCCGTTGCGCAGCACCACGCCGTTAAGGATAGTCCAGGCGTATACGTTAAGCAATGCAAAAAGACCACATGCCAGGTGGGGCTTTGACCCTCACGCCGCCGCTGCGCCGGCCGCGCCGCCGCTGCGCGACCGCTGTCGGGCGCGGGCCGCATCGCCGAAAGCCCGGTACATGGCCTGGCTCAACGGCCATTCCAGCGCCACCGGGTGTTCCGGATGCCATTGCACGGATAGCGCAAAGCCCTTTGCGTCCTTCACGCTGACCGCTTCGATCACGCCGTCGTGGCTGATCGCCTCGACGAACAGCCCGTCTGCCGGCCGGTCGATGGCCTGGCCGTGCAGCGAATTCACCATCACCTCGACCGCGCCGCCGGCAAGCCGTTCCAGGGTGCCGCCCGGTTGGACGGTCACGGGATGGCGGGCGCGATAGCGGTCGTCCGGCGGCAGGTGCCGTTCCATCCGGTGGTCGTCCTTGCCCGGCACCTCTTCCAGGTGCTGGTACAGTGTCCCGCCCAGCGCGACGTTCAGCTCCTGGTGGCCGCGGCACACGGCGAACAACGGCACGCCCATATCCAGCGCCGACCTGATCAGGGGCAATGTCGTCTCGTCGCGCGCGGGGTCGTGCAGGACCCCTTCGCGGCTGGGCGTTCCTTCATAGTGATGCGGCTCGACATTGGAGGGACTGCCCGTCAGGAACAGGCCGTCCAGCCGCTCCAGCAGCATCCGGCAGTCGTACCAGTCGCCCAGGGGCGGGATCAGCACCGGCAGGCAGCCGGCGCCGTTGGAAACCGAGGTGACGTATTTTTCGCCGACCTTGAAGTTGCGGAATTCGTCGGAGTCCAGCGTACAGGCCGAGACGCCGACCAGCGGGTGGATTTCGTGGCTCATGCGCGCCTCGCTAGCATGGCCTTGGCCGCGGGGCAAGCCGCCGCCGCTTGCCGGCGGTCACAAGTCATTGATTTCCATGTGTTGTCTGGTCGCATTGCAATGCGCATCCCGTGATGCCATCTGGGGGGAATGGAATTGGATATCGAAGCGCTGCTCAAGCTGAAGGGCGCAGCCATCGTCGTATGGTTCGCCCTGTTCTTCGCCGCCGAGCGGCTGCTGCCGAAGGCGGTGAACGCGCCCGTCGGGCGCGGCGGATGGTACAGGCTGGGCCGCAATCTGGGTCTGTTTCTGGTCAACACGGTCTTGTCCCGCTTCGTTGTCATTCCGGTCTCCGCCGTGGCCGCCGCCCATGCGCTTGACTGGCGGCCGGACTGGTGGAGCGGCTGGGGCGGGCTCGCGCTCGACATTCTCATTCTGGATCTCTGGATCTACTGGTGGCACCGCGCCAACCACGAGGTGCAGTTCCTGTGGCGTTTCCACGAGGTCCATCACCTCGACGGGTTCCTGGACACGACCTCGGCGGTCCGGTTCCATTTCGGCGAGGTCCTGTTGTCGTCGGGCGTGCGCGCCGTCGTCATCATCGCGATGGGGATGCCGATCATGTCGGTGCTGGTGTTCGAAACGCTGGTCCTGCTGTCGGCGTTGTTCCAGCATTCCAACGTGCGCCTGCCGCAGAAACTGGAGCGCGCGCTTTCGCTGGTTATCGTCACGCCATCCTGGCACTGGATGCACCACCACGCGCTCAGGGCCGACACCGATTCGAACTACGGCAACACCTTCAGCTTCTGGGACCGTCTGTTCCGGTCGAAATGCCCGCACGAACGCACGGTCGACATGACGATCGGCGTCGAAGGGCGCGCCGAAAAGCCGCTGCTGCCGCTGTTGGGGCGGCCGTTCATGCCCAGGCCGTGAGCCGGCCCGTCAGTCGTTCTGCCGGCCGCGCCAGGGATTGACGAAGCGGAACAGGTCCCGTTCCACGGGCATGCCGAACTGGGGCTGGACAAGGGTCACCCGGGTCGATGCGCCCTGGGCGTCGATCACCGTCCACTGCCTCAACGACAGCGGCCGGTCGGTGAAGGTCAGCACGATGGACCCGGCATCGGGTTCGTCGTCCTGGATGACGCGCAGGCGATAGAGCCCGGCCTCGTGGCGGAAATCCGTCAGCCTCAGGCCCTCGCCGAAAGAGAATTCTTCGCGCAACAGGAAATAGGCCGGCGTCTGCGAAAGCGGCAGGTAGGTCACCTGCTGCAGCTTGCGGTCCACATAGATGAAGTCCGACCCGTCGGCGACCAGCAGGAACGGCGACGGCGGGTCGTAGTCGAACCGCATGCGGCCGGGACGTTCCAGGAAGAAGTCGCCTTCGACATAACTGCCGTCGGCGTTGGACTGTATGAAACGTCCCTGCACCGTGGTGAGCTCGTTGAGATAGCTCTGGATGGTGTCGACGGCGGCCTGGTCTTCCTCCGACAGCACCTTCGCCGGGGCCGGTGCCGCGGCGGCCGGCGCAACCGGCGCCGTTGCCGCAACAACGAGCGCCGCGGCGACGAGCGCGTTAGTCCACCGTCGCGCTGTGGTCCTGGACCAGGACTTCGCGTTTGCCCACATGATTTGCCGCACTGACAACGCCTTCCTTCTCCATCTTCTCGATGATCCGCGCGGCACGGTTATAGCCGATCTGCAGGTGGCGCTGAATGAAACTGGTCGAGGCCTTGCCTTCCCGGGCCACCACCGCCACCGCCCGGTCGTACAGCTCGTCGCCGGTGCCGCCGCCACCGCCGTCGATGCCCGGCAAAGCTTCGCCGAACTCCTCTTCGTCGGTGACCCCATCGATATAGGACGGTTCGGCCTGGGATTTTAGGTGGTGACAGACCGATTCCACCTCGTTGTCGTCGACGAACGGACCGTGCACGCGGGTGATCCGCCCGCCGCCGGCCATGTACAGCATGTCGCCGCGGCCCAGGAGCTGTTCGGCGCCCTGCTCGCCCAGGATCGTGCGGCTGTCGATCTTGGAGGTGACCTGGAAGCTGATCCGGGTCGGGAAGTTGGCCTTGATGGTGCCGGTGATCACGTCGACCGACGGGCGCTGGGTCGCCATGATCAGGTGGATGCCGGCCGCCCGCGCCATCTGCGCAAGGCGCTGGATCGACGCCTCGATGTCCTTGCCGGCGACCAGCATCAGGTCCGCCATCTCGTCGACCACGACGACGATGTACGGCAGCGGCGTCAGGTCCAGCGGCTGCTCTTCGACGATCGGCTGTCCGGTGTCCTGGTCGAAGCCGGTCTGCACCCGGCGCGTCAGGACCTCGCCCTTGCGGCGGGCATCGCCCAGGCGCTTGTTGTAGCCCTCGATATTGCGCACGCCCAGCTTGGACATGGCGCGATAGCGGTCCTCCATCTCGCGCACGGTCCATTTCAGCGCGACCACCGCCTTTTTCGGATCGGTGACCACCGGCGCAAGCAGGTGCGGGATGTTGTCGTAGACCGACAGCTCCAGCATCTTCGGATCGATCATGATGAAGCGGCAGGCGTCGGGCCCGTGCGTGTACAACAGCGACAGGATCATCGCGTTGACCCCGACCGACTTGCCCGACCCGGTGGTGCCGGCGATCAACAGATGCGGCATGCGCGCCAGATCGGCGATCACCGGCGTGCCGCCGATGTCCTTGCCCAGGATCAGGGGCAGCTTCGCGCCCGAATCCTCGTAGGCCGTCGATGCCAGAAGGTCGCGAAGCTGCACCAGCTCGCGCTTGCCATTGGGCAGCTCGATGCCGATCACGTTGCGTCCGGGGACCGTCGCGATCCGGACCGAAACCGCGCTCATCGAACGGGCGATGTCGTCCGAAAGGCCGATGACCCGGCTGCTCTTGGTGCCCGGCGCCGGCTCCAGCTCGTACAGGGTGACCACCGGGCCCGGGCGGACCTGCTCGATCACGCCGCGCACGCCGAAATCGTCCAACACGCCCTCCAGGATGCGGGCGTTCTGTTCCAGGGCGTCCTCGTTCTGCTGCGCGCGGCCCGGCGCGACCGGTTCGGCCTCGCCCAGAAGCTCCAGCGGCGGCAGGCTGAAGGCGGCCGCCGGACCCTTCAGGTCCAAGGTGCGCTGCCGTTCCTTGGCGGCGCGGCGGCTGGGCTTGAGTTCGGGCGACTTGTTCGCGATCTTCGGTGCCCGCGGCGCACGCGGTTCCGGCGCCGGCTTGGGCTTGCGGGCCGCGCGGGCCTCGCCGTCCAGCCGCGGTTCGACCCGTTCCGGGCCGGCGCGGCGTTTGACCGCCAGCGCCGCCTCGTTGATGGCGTCGCGCACGATGCCGCGCCTGCCGACGAAACGCCCTAACCTGGCGAAGAACAGGCCGGTCCGTCTGGCGCCGCCCGCCCATTCGCCCAGCCGATAGCCGAGCGCGAAGTAGGTCATGACGACCGCGAGCCCGCCCATCGCCGCGGCGACGATCGCGGGATCTGCCGAGGGCCAGGCCATGCGGATCAGGTGGATGACCTGGTTGAACAACAGACCGCCGCCGAACCCGCCGAGCCCGACGACAAGCGGCCAGTTCGTCGGCGCCTGCACCGCCGCCAGCGCGATCGCGGCCGCCAGAACGGTCATCGGCGCCAGCGCCAGCCTGAGCCAGGGCAAGGTCAGGCGCCGCACCGTGATCAGCCGCCAGCCCCAGGCCGCCATGAACAGCACCAACAGCGCGGCGGCGAGCCCAAGGCTCTGCAGCAGAAGGTCGGCGACCAGTGCGCCGCCGCGGCCCAGCAGGTTGTTGACCGGGCCGCCGGAGGCGGTGTTCAGGGACGGGTCCGTCGGCGCGTAGGTCACCAGCGCGCCGAACAGGGCGAGACCGGTTCCGATCAGGACGATGCCGCCCAGTTCGATCAGGCGGCGGCGGATTGCGGCCGGCACGCCTTCGGGAAGGAAGGTCTGTTTGCGCACCGCACTGCTTCGGGCTGCCACGGGTCCTATCCTCCTAACGTCTGTGCGATCCGGTCGAGCGCGGCGGCGCAATGGTTGCGCTCGTGGACCAGCGCTATGCGTATATGTCCGGTCGCGGGATTGTTTCCGTTCGCGTCGGTCCTGGCCATGTAGGCGCCGGGCATGACCTTGACGCCGCCTTCCGACCACAGCCGGCGGGCCGCTTGTTCGCCGTCGCCCACATCCAGCCACAGGAAAAAGGCGCCTTCGGGGCGGCGATAGCCGTGAAGATGGCCGAGGCGTTCGTCGGCAAGGTCGAACAGGGCGCAATAGCGTTCGCGGGCGGCCGCGACATGGTCCTCGTCGCGCCACAACGCCGATGCCGCCGCCAGCACCGGTCCGGGCACCTGGGCGCCGCCATAGCCCCGGAGCATGGTCAGGGCCTCGATCAGGCCGGGGTCGCCGGCGACGAAACCACAGCGCAGGCCCGGGGCGGTGGAGCGTTTCGACAGCGAGTTGAAACAAAGCACATTGTCGAAGGACGGTCCCAACTCTGCGCACGCCTCCAGCGCGCCGGGCGGCTTGGTGCGGCCGTAGATCTCGGAATAGCACTCGTCCACCGCCAGGATGAAATCGTGCCGCCGCGCCAGCTCGATCCAGCCGACAAGCTCCTCCAGGCGTGCCACCGCGCCGGTGGGGTTGGAAGGCGTGCACAGGTAGGCGATCGCCGTGCGGTCCAGGATGTCTGGCGCCAGCGTCTCGAAGCGGGGCAGATAACCGCTCTCCGCCGTCGCCGGAAGGGGCAGGGCCTCTGCGCCGGCGGCTGCGGCGGCGCCGTAATAGACGTGGTACATCGGGTTCGGCATCAACAGCGTCGGCGTGCCGTTGACCCCGTCCGCCTTCCGGGCGACCGCCATCAGGCCGGCCTGGAACAGCGCCTCGCGGGTGCCGGAAACCGGTATGATCATGCAGTCGGGATCGAGCGTTTCGGGGTCGAGCCCGTAGCGCCGGACCAGCCATTCGGCGACCGCCGCGCGGTGGTCGGCCGTGCCGGCAAGCGGCGGATACTTCGCCCACAGCGGCGCCTGATCGTGGATGATCTCCGCGACGAAGGCCGGCGGTCGTCCTTGCGGCTCACCAATCTGCATCAGCGTCGGCGTCTCTCCCGGCGCAAGATCCCGCAACAGCGCCGCCAGGCGCCGGTACGGGTAGTCGAACAGCGGGTCAATGCGGGTCACGGAAGCCAGGGTGTCGTCAAGTACAAAGCAGAAACAAACCGCGGCCACTTTATCCGCGCCCGCCGCCCACCTCAAGCGCTGTCACCGCGGAATCATACATCATCTTGGGTGCGCCTGCACTATGCACCACAAATTGGCCGAGTCGCACCGATTCGGAACAAAACGTGAGTAAAAAGAAGACAAAAGAAAGGGCCCGGACGGGGTGAGACGTCCGGGCCGTTGAGTGTCGTTAGGGAGTAGTCGTGGCTGTTAAATGGTCTGGGATCCCGTGCCGAACTCGGGATAGGCCTCCATCCCCAGTTCCGCCCTGTCGAGCCCGAGTGCTTCGTCCTCCTCGTCGACACGGATGCCGATCGAGACCTTGAGGATGCCCCACACGATGGCGCTGCAGACCACGGTGAAGACGCCGACCGCGACGATGCCGATCACCTGGGTGACCAGGCTGCCGCCGCCGAAGATACCGACGGCCAGCGTGCCCCAGATGCCGGCGACCAGGTGGGCCGAGATGGCGCCGACCACGTCGTCGATCTTCAGCTTGTCGAACATCGGCACCGCGAACACCACCAGGACGCCGCCGATGGCGCCGACGACGATCGACAGGAAGTGGTTGGTGAGGTCGGGACCGGCTGTGATCGACACCAGGCCGGCGATCGCCCCGTTCAGTGCCATGGTCAGATCGATCTTCTTATAGATGATCTGGGTCAGCACGATGGCGGCGACGCAGCCGCCGGCCGCGGCGAGGTTGGTGTTGGTGTAGACGATGCCCATCCAGGTCGCGTCGGACGCGCTGCCCAGCGCCAGGACCGAGCCGCCGTTGAAGCCGAACCAGCCGAGCCACAGGATGAAGGTGCCCAGCGTGGCCAGCGGCAGGTTGGCGCCCGGCATGGCGTTGACCGTGCCGTCGGGGCCGTACTTGCCCTTGCGGGGGCCGAGGATGATCGCGCCGACCAGCGCGGCCCAGCCGCCGACCGAGTGCACGATCGTCGAACCGGCGAAGTCGGAGAAACCCATCTCCGAGAGGAATCCGCCGCCCCAGCTCCAGGCGCCCTGGATCGGGTAGATCACGCCGGTGAGCACGACGACGAAGATCATGAACGGCCAGAACTTGATGCGTTCGGCCACGGTTCCGGACACGATCGACGCCGCGGTTGCGACGAAGACCATCTGGAAGAACCAGTCGGATTGCACCGAATAGCCGTTGCTGACGACGGCGGCGACCATCTCGTCGGTCGCCTCGTCCGCGTTGAGCAGCGCGAGCTCCGCCTCAGACGGGTTGTAGAAGGCGCCGGCCAGCGAACCGATGTAACCCGAGACGTCCACATACATCAGGCCGTAGCCGACCAGGTAGTACATGATGCCGGCGGTGGAATAGAGGGCGATGTTCTTCAGGCAGATGGTCGCGGTGTTCTTGGTCCGCACCAGGCCCGACTCCAGCATGGCGAAGCCGGCCGCCATCCACATGACCAGAAAGCCGCTGACCAGGAACTGGAAGGTGTTGAACACATAAGCGGTCTCTTCGGAGACCGCGGCATAGGCCGGCAGCGCCAACAGGCCCGACCCCAGGGCCCCTGCTGCAAGCAGCCGGACCGTCGTTTTCAGGAATTTCGTCATTGTTTCCCCAAAGCTCCCTTAGATCGCGTCAGCGTTGACTTCGCCGGTCCGGATGCGGACGGCCTGCTGCACGTCGTAAACAAAGATCTTGCCGTCGCCGATCCGGCCGGTGTTGGCGGCCTTCTGGATCGCCTCGACGACTTGTTCTGCCAGGTCGTCCGCGACGGCGATCTCGATCTTCACTTTCGGAAGAAAGTTCACGGCGTATTCGGCGCCGCGATAGATCTCCGTCTGGCCCTTTTGGCGGCCGAAGCCCTTGACCTCGCTGACGGTCAGGCCCTGTACGCCCAACGCTGTCAACGACTCGCGGACTTCGTCCAGCTTGAAGGGCTTTATGATGGCCATAACGAGCTTCATCGCTACCTTCCCCTCGCCTCTTCGATTGAAGAAATCACACACTTCATGGCGCGGCCGGCCGCGGGTGCGGCAGACCACAGGGTAAGGAATTATCAAGAACCGTGCCGGTTTTGCCGCAGCGCAAAAAATCCATTTGAATCAACAAGCTTTGTCCAAATGCTCGAATTGGAGGCAGAATGAGGTCGATTGATCTGCACAAAAATAGGGCAATCAGGGCTCTCCGCCGTTTTATTGTGCAATTTGAACCGGTGCGACGCCGCGACGCGCCGCCGGTCGCCCCCGGCGCTGGACAGGGGCCCTCGGCTCGCCAATTGTAAGGGCAATGACCGGAGGCACGGCACAGACACAGAAGACCGACACCGACGTGGTGGTCGCAGGCGGCGGCATGGCCGGCCTGACGGCGGCCTGTGCGTTGGCCGGGGCGGGCTTCGACGTCGCGGTGGTGGATGCGCTGATGCCGGAGACGACGCTGGCACCGGAATACGACGGCCGCGCTTCGGCGATTGCCCTGGGCTCGGCGCGCGTGTTCAAGGGCATCGGCGCGTGGGATGCGCTGGACCATGCCGCGCAACCGATCCTGGATATCCGCGTGGCCGACGGCCACCCTTTTCGCGGCGTCTCGCCGTTGTTCCTGCACTACGACCACCGCGACGTCGGCGACGAGCCGTTCGGTTACATCATCGAGAACCGGGAAATCCGCCGGGCGCTTGCCCTGCGTGCTGCGGCGCTGCAGCGGCTGAAGATCGTCGCCCCGGCCAAGGTGGTTGCGGTGGAGGGCGACGGCTATCCGGTCCGCGCGCGGCTGCAGGACGGCCGCACGATCACGGCGGCGCTGGCGGTCGCGGCGGACGGTCGCAACTCGGCCCTGCGCGCCGCCGCCGGCATCCGCACGGCCGAGTGGCGGTACGACCAGAAATCGATCGTCTGCACCGTGGCGCACGAACGCGGACACGACGGCGTCGCCGTCGAGCTGTTCCTGCCCGGCGGGCCGTTCGCCATGCTGCCGATGACGGGCGGCCGGTCGAACGTGGTGTGGAGCGAGCGGACCGCCACGGCGGACCGCATGCTGCGCCTGGACGATGCGGCGTTCCTGGCGGAGCTGAAGCTGCGCTTCGGCGACTGGCTGGGGGACATCACGCTGACCGGACCGCGTTTCGCCTATCCGCTGGGCCTCGTTCATGCGGAACGGTATGTGGACGGACGGATGGTCCTAGTCGGCGACGCAGGCCATGCGATCCATCCGATCGCGGGTCAGGGCCTGAACATGGGTCTGCGCGACGTGGCCGCGCTGGCGGAGGTGCTGGTCGACGCCCGGCGGCTGGGCCTCGACCCGGGCGGTGCCGCGACGCTGGCCCGGTATCAGCGCTGGCGGCGGTTCGACAACGTGCTGTTGGCGGCGGTCACCGACGGCCTGACGCGCCTGTTCTCGAACGACGTTGCGCCGGTGCGGCTTGCCCGCGACATCGGCCTGGCCGCGGTCAACCGGACGCCGCCGGTGAAACGTTTCCTGATGCGCCATGCGATGGGGATGGTCGGCGAGCTGCCGCGCCTGGTGCGCGGAGAGGCGCTGTAGGTTCTTCCCCCTCGCCCCAAAGCCTCTCCACGGACGGATAGCGCCGGCCTGGCGAGGGTATCACCGGCTCAAGGATCCCGGCTCAGCCCGTTGGCCTCGAGCGCGGCGAGATAGTCGGCCCAGCGCGCCTCGTAGCCGGCGCCCATCTGATAGAGCGTGGTCCAGGAATAGATGCCGGTGTCGTGCAGGTCGTCGAAGGTCAGGCGGACCGCGTAGTTGCCCACGGGCTCGATGTCGATGATGTTCACGTGCCGGCGTCCGCCGACGGTCTTCTTCTGCGACGGCGAATGGCCCTGCACCTCCGCACTCGGGCTTTCGACGCGCAGGTACTCGGCCGGCAGGGTGAAGGTCACGCCGTCGTCGAAGCTGACGACCAGGCACTTCGCTTCCTTGTCCAGGCGGATTTCCGTCGGCCAGGCCTTGGTTTCGTAATCGGCGGGCGGGCTCATTCGTCCAGCGGCCGCGCCTCTTCGGCCAGCATGATCGGGATGCCGTCGCGGATCGGATAGGCAAGCCGCGCCTGTTCGCTGATCAGCTCCTGCGCCGCATCGTCGTAACGAAGCGGACCCTTGGTCACAGGGCAGACCAGGAACTCCAGCAGTTTCCTGTCGATGCCGCGCTTGGCGCGGGCGGGTGTCTGATCACTCATGGTGCGGCGCGCCTCTGTTCCTATTGCGGTTTGTTTTCGTCGTCCTCCGACGACCACGCGGCGATCTCGACAAGCGCCGTCAGAACCGACGTGCGCTCGCGCAGGGAGGCGGCTTCCAACAGCGCCTGCTTTTCCGACGGCTCGAACGGACAGATCATCGCCAGCGACGTGATCAGCCGCTCAGTCGGCGTCTCTTCGATGGCTTCCCAGTTGGCCTTCATCCCCTGGGCGTCGAAGTAGCTTTTCAGCGGTTTCAGCAAAAGTTCGCGGTCGATCCCGTCGCCTTCCTCTTCCACGAGGTCGGCGGTGAAACCCGACCAGTCGGCAACGACCCGGCGATAGCCGCGCGTGGTCGACAGTTCTTCCGCACAGGTGAAACGCGAGATCCCCTTCAAGGTGATCAGAAAACGGCCGTCGTCGGTTTCTTCGAACTGAACGATGCGCCCGGCGCATCCGGTGCGGTAGACCTCCGGCCGGCCGGAGCCGTCCTGCGGATTGCAGGGCTGGATCATGCCGATCATGCGGTCGGCCGCCAGCGCGTCGGTGACCATGTTGAGGTAACGTTCTTCGAAAATGTTCAGCGGCAGGCAGCCGCGCGGCAGCAAAAGCACGCCGCTCAGCGGAAAGATCGGAATCGTCCGCGGCAGTTGATCCATGGTGGGATCGAAGCGGCTCATGAGAACAGGATCGATGACAACTGGCGTCGGGCCGAAACGGTCAGCTCGTTCGTCGGACCCAACGCATCGAAGATCTTCAAGAGCTGCTTTCGCGCCGCCTCCTCGTTCCAGGCGCGGTCGGCCTGGATAATTGTCAGAAGGTTGTCGCACGCGGCCTCGGCCTGGCCGGCGGCGAACTGCGCCACGGCAAGATCGTACCGCGCCTGCTTGTCGGTCGGCGTCGCGGTTACGGCCGCCTCCAGCGCGCCGAGCTGGCCGATGGATTCCTTCGCTTCGTCGGCAAGGTCCAGCGCCGCGCGGACCGCCGTGACGGCGGGCTCCTTGGCGGCCTCCTCGTCCAGGCTGTCGATGATCTGGCGCGCGCTGTCGTGGTCGCCGAGGGCGATCAGGCACTGCGCCAGGCCGGCGGCGGCTTTGACGTTGGTCTGGTCGGCCTGCAGGATCTCGGTGTAAAGCGCGGTCGCGGTGTCGGTGTCGCCCGCCTCAAGCGCCTCTTCGGCCCGCGCCAGCACGTCGTCCAGCCCCTTCGCGCCGGGCGCGCCGTCGCCCAGGCCGGCCAGCTTGTCGATGAAGGCCTTGATCTGGCTGTCGGGCAGCGCGCCGACGAAGCCGTCGACGGGGCGGCCCTGGAAGAAAGCGTAGACCGCGGGGATCGATTGGATCCGCATCTGCTGGGCGATCTCGGGGTTCTGGTCGATGTCGATCTTGACCAGCTTGACCGCACCGGCCGCGGCCGTCACCGCCTTCTCGATGGCCGGGCCCAACTGCTTGCACGGGCCGCACCAGGGCGCCCAGAAATCGACGATGACCGGCACCGTCATGCTTTCGTCCAAGACGTCGCGCGCGAAGGTCGCCGTGGTGGTGTCCTTGATCAAGCCGCCGTTTCCAGCCGCCGCGGTTTCCGGCGATCCAATAATCGGTTCCATGTCGTGTAAGTCCGTTTTGTCGTTGCGATATTAAATGGCGTCGCCGCCGGCCGCGGGCAAGGGCGGCGGGCTACTCGGCCTCGTCCAGCGGCCGTGCGAAGTCGATCATCAGGGGATCGTAGCCTTCGTCGCCGAGGAATTCCAACAGGCCCCGGGTCGCGATGGTGACCGTCCGGTCGTTGCGCAGGGGATGGGCGTTGAACCGGTCGAACGCCAGAAGCCCCTGGTCCAGGACCACGGTGACCCGCCGGTCGGTATCGTTGATCACGCCGAACGGCGTGACCGCGCCGGGGATCACGCCCAACACCTCCATCAGCAGGTCCGGGCTGCCGAAGGACAAGCTGCCCGACCCGCCGAGCCGGCGTTTCAGGGCTTTCAGGTCGACGTCGCGGTCCTCCAGCACGGTGGCGAGCCAGATGCGCTTCTTCTTGTCGCGCAGGAACAGGTTCTTGACGTGCGCGCCGGGCAGGCTGCCGCGCAGGCTTTGGCTCTCCTCGACCGTGCGCAGCGGCGGGTGTTCGTGGTTCACATAGGCGATCCCCAACGCGTCGAACCGCGCGAACAGATCGTCTTCCCGTTTTGCAGATACCGCGTCCATTGCGGGCGCATTTGTAGCGCCCGGCGGGGCCGCACGGCAACGCCGCAGTTGAAGGGACCAGCGCCATTCCGCGCTTGCTTTACCTTGGCCAATGCGTATGATGCGCGCCGCTTGACCAAGCACACGCGGGCGTAGCTCAGGGGTAGAGCGCAACCTTGCCAAGGTTGAAGTCGTGGGTTCGAATCCCATCGCCCGCTCCATCCTTCTCATCTCCACTTCATCGTCATCGACCGCCGGTGTCGGCGGGCCGGTCTGCGACACTGCCGTGGCCGCAGGATCGGTCACACCGTCCGTTTTTCCGCCACCTTGATTTGAGCGACCGCCTGCCCATCTCTTTAGAATAATTCTTATTTGCATCTACGGAGGCGGAACGATGACGGCACTTGTCCTGACGGCCAGGCGGTCCTGGGCTTGGTCCGGCGACGCGCTGCTGCGGCCGAATGCCTGGGCCGTCCTTCTGGCCGCCGCGGTGCTTGCCATCGTGGTGAACGATGCCGCGGCGCGCGACATCGTGCTGGCGTCCTTGAGCGACGCCTATATAGAGGTCTCCACCTTCGTCGCCGGATCGCTCGCCCTGTTCTATGGGCTGGAACGCCTGTTCAGGTTCGACGCGGGCGCCCTGTTGCAGCGGCACCGGAAATGGCAGGTGCCGGTCGCGGCCTTGCTCGGCGCGTTGCCCGGCTGCGGCGGCGCGATCGTGGTGATCACCCACTATGTGCGCGGCCATGTGGGGTTCGGCGCCGTGCTGGCGGTTCTGACGGCGACGATGGGCGATGCGGCGTTCCTTCTGTTGGCGCGAGACCCGGCCGCGGGTGCAGGCATCTTCGTGATGGGCTTTGCGGTCGGCACGGTCGCGGGCCTGCTGGTCGAGAAGATCCACGGGCCCGGGTTCATGCGGCGTCCATCCGGTGTGGCGATGCCGTCAGAAAAAAGACGGGCGTCCCTTCCCTGGTTGGTGCGTCCGCTGAACGGCGCCTGGGTTGCCCTGATGGTGCCCGGGCTGGTGCTGGGCGTGCTTGCCGCCTTTCAGGTGGACACCGATGCCGTGTTCGGGACCGCCTTCCTGCCCGAGCCCACCTTGTGGATCGGCGTTGCCGGAAGCGTGCTGGCGGTCGCCATGTGGGCCAACAACCCGTCAGGCAGCCTGGCGGCGAACGTCGCCGAGGCCGTGGATCCGAAAGCGGGCGATTGCGGCCGGCCGCCTGTGGCGACCGGCGACCGCATCATCGCCGACACCAATTTCGTGACGGCCTGGGTCGTGCTGGCCTTCCTGGCCTACGAGCTGGGTGTCCATGTGACCGGCGTCGATCTGCAATCGGTTTTTGCCGTGTGGGCGCCCCTGGTGCCGCTGATCGGCGTGATCCTCGGGTTGTTGCCGGGCTGCGGTCCGCAGGTGGTGGTCACGACGCTTTACCTGAGCGGCGTCGTGCCGTTGTCGGCGCAGATCGGCAACGCCATCAGCAATGACGGCGATGCGTTGTTCCCGGCGCTTGCGGTCGCGCCTCGCGCGGCGTTGGTGGCGACGCTGTACAGCGCCGTGCCGGCGCTGATCGTCGCCTACGGATGGTGGGCGCTGTTCGAATAGACGTTTTGTATTGGACGGCCGCCGTCAGGCGGCCGTCTCGCTTTCCCGGACGATGGTGTCGAAGACGCCGATATCGTCCAGGCTGCGGGCCAGGATCAGGCCGCCTTCCAGCATCGCAATCAGGCGCAGCGCCGCGGCGCGGTTCCTGTCCGCCCCGTCCGCCGGCCGCGCGCGCGCATAGACCCGTTCCAGCCAGTCGACGTTTGCTTCGAAGAAGCGGCGCGTCTCGTCGGCGACCGGCGCCGGAAGGTCGGCGATCTCGGCGCCGAACATGCCGCACAGACACATCAGGCCGTCGTCGGCCAGCGAACTGCGATAGGCGCCGATATACCGCGCCAACAGCGCCTCGGGCGCGAGGCCTGTGTCCTCGGGCACGCCCAGCGCGGCAAGAAAGCGGTCGGTGTAGCGGCGCGCGATGGCGGCGCCGAGATCGTCCTTGCCAGGGAAGTGGTAGTGCACGCTGGCCGCCTTGATGCCGACCTGCTTTGCGATCTCGCGAAAGCTGAAGCCCTGATAGCCACCGGTGCGCGCCATCCTCTCGGCAACGTCCAGGATCTCTTCGGCCTTGGGAGATCGGGTGCTCATCGATCGTCTCACAGCTTTTTCTACCAATCGTTAGATAGGGGTTGAACCGGGCCGACGCAATCCCATATCCCTGGTATCAGCAAACTACCTATCGTTAGATAAAGGAGACGGGAGATGACCGATACACAGAACAGCGTTGCCGTGATCGTGGGCGGATCCAGCGGCATGGGGCTTGAGACCGCGCGCCTGTTGCGCGCCCGCGGGCAGGACCTGATCTTGTTGTCGCAGAACCGCGAGAAGCTGGAAGACGCCCGCGCCGACCTTGCCGATGCGCCCGGCGGCGCCATCGATATCGCGGCGGTGAACCTTTACGACCAGGCGGCGGTCGACGATTTCGTTGCGCGCGTCGATCAGGAAAGCCGGCACATCAAATACCTGGTCAATGCCGCCGGCGCGTTCAAACCGAACGCGTTCATGGATCACACGGCCGACGAATACGACCGTTACATGGACATCAACAAGGCGTTCTTCTTCATCACCCAGGCCGTTGCGCGGAACATGAAGGCGCATGGCGGCGGGTCGGTGGTCAATATCGGGTCCATGTGGGCCAAGCAGGCGATCAAGGCGACCCCTTCCTCGGCCTACTCCATGGCCAAGGCGGGACTGCACGCCATGACCCAGCACCTGGCCATGGAGCTGGCGGACGACGGGATCCGGGTCAACGCGGTCTCGCCGGCGGTGGTGGTGACGCCGATCTACGGCGCCTTCATCGACAAGGACGCGATCGAGGACACGCTGACTTCGGGCTTCAACGCCTTCCACCCGATCGGCCGGGTCGGCCGCGCGCAGGACGTCGCCAAGACGATCGACTTCCTGTTGTCGGACGACGCCGACTGGGTGACCGGCGCGGTCTGGGACATCGACGGCGGCGTGATGGCTGGCCGAAACGCAACCTGAAACCATTTATGTGAAGTGGGCTTCCGCGCCGCGGCTTGGCAATGGATTGCCGGGCCGCGGCGGGGTAGTCTTGGGCCGCTGCCGAGGGAGGAAAGTAACGCCATGATCAAGGGGCTGCACCACAACGCCTACCGCTGTCGCGACTCCGAGGAGACGCGCAAGTTCTACGAGGACTTTCTCGAGCTGCCGTTGGCGGATGCGTTCGAGATCACCGAGACGAAGACGGGTCGCGAGACCAGCGTCCTGCACAGTTTCTATCGCCTTGGCGACGGATCGTTCCTGGCCTTCTTCGAGGCGCCGGGATCGCCGTTCGAATTCAAGAAGCAGCACGACTTCGATCTGCACATCGCGCTGGAGGTGGATGCCGAGACCCAGCGCCGTCTGTTCGAGAAGGGCAAGGCGGCCGGCATGGAAACGCGCGGCGTCGCCGATCACGGCTTCATCGAGTCGATCTATTTCCGCGACCCCAACGGCTACGTGATCGAACTGGCGGCCAAGACCGACGGCTCGGATGCCTACGAAGCCGAGGCCGCAGCGAAAGCCCACGCGTCTCTTGCGGCATGGCAGAAGAGCAAGGCACCGGCGGCCTGACGGCGGCCGAAGCCGGAGGAAGAATTTCCAAGAATCAATGCCCTGCAGGCCGTTCGGTCAGCATTTCTGTCTTGAATATCAAGGCCTTGTGACTACATGACAGGGGTAAGTCTGGTGACCACTTCGCTGGTGGCCGGACGTTCCGGGCCCTCAAGCCGGGCCCGGACGCCTCAGGTTGCCTCCAGTGGCCACGTTCGGCTGCGAATCATGGAGGGAACGATGTTTGGAATGAGGAGTCTGATGCCGTGGAGCGGCCATCGCACGATGCCGCACGGCAAACGCGATGTAATGCATCCGTACGATCTGTTGCATCGCGACATGGAACGCGTCTTCGAGGACTTCTGGCGCGACTTCGATCTCGGCATGTTCGGTCGTTTCGACCGGTCGCTTGGGGCGATGACGCCGAAGATGGACCTCATGGAAGACGAGGACAGCTTCCGGATGACGTTCGAACTGCCCGGCCTGGACGAGAAAGACGTCGAGGTCGAGATGAAGGACAATGTCCTGACCATCAAGGGCGAGAAGAAGCTGGAGAAAGAGGAGAAGGAAGAGACCTACGCCTATACGGAACGGTCCTACGGATCCTTCTATCGCAGCATCCCGTTGAACACCGACGTTCTGCCCGACAAGGTCGAGGCGAGCTTCGAGAAGGGCGTGCTGACGATCGTGCTTCCGAAATCGCCCGAGGCGAAACTGACGTCGCGGAAGATCCCCGTTCACACCGGCAAGTCGAAACACCCGGTGAAGAAGGCCGCGTAACCAAACCACGGTAGACCGACGAGGCGGGCTGGCGATTGCGGCCCGCCTTTGGTTTTGGGCCGGTTCAGAACCAGCGGCGCACGGCGTTCTTGTAGGCGCGGTAGGTCTCGCCGAACTTCGCCTCGAGATAACGTTCTTCGCGGCGGACGACGCCGAACTCCATCACGATCAGAACCGGCGCCAGCAACACAAGCGCCCAGCCACTGGCCGCCGCGACCGCGATGCCGACGTACAATAGAGCAAGCGCCACATAGATCGGATTGCGGCTGAGCCGATAGACGCCGCCTGTGATCAGCGCGGTGGTCGGCCGCCACGGCTCGAGATGGGTCTGCGCGCGCCTGAACTGCAGCACCGCCACCCCGGCCAGCGCCAGCGCGGCCGCGATCAGCGCACCCGCAATGCCGATGCGCAGCACGCGGTCGAACGCGGCGTCGAGGCCCATCGGCGCAAGCCAGTCGGCGGCCACGCCCAGCGCCAGGCCGGCGCCGAAGATCAGCGGCGGCGGCGCCACAACGCCGGCATGGTCTGGTCTTCCGTTCTCCTGCATCGCCCCTTGGTTTCAGCACACCCCGCCCGGGCGGGACAAGGGCCGTGCAAGCCGGCTATCCTTCCGGCAGCGACAGAAAGGGTCGGCCGATCATGCTTGAGGTACGCGATCTCCGCTGTCCCGGTCTGGAACCGGTCTCGTTGCGGGTGGACGATGGCGCCTGTGCCGCGATCACGGGGCCGTCCGGGTCCGGCAAGAGCCGGATCCTGCGCGCGATCGCCGACCTGGACCCCAATACCGGCGCGGTTGCCGCGGGCGAGGTCACCCGCGACGCGGTGGCTGCGCCGGATTGGCGCCGGCGCGTGCGATACCTGGCCGCCGAGCCGGCCTGGTGGGCGCCCGTCATCGGCGATCACTTCCCGGGCCCGGTCGCGCCGCAACTGGCCGAGCTGGGCCTTCCCGAGGACTGCCTGGACTGGCCGGTGGAACGCGCCTCGACCGGTCAACGCCAAAGACTTGCGTTGATCCGGGGCCTGATGGACGAACCCGCGATCCTGTTGCTGGACGAACCGACGGCGGCGCTGGACCTGGACGCGCGCGACCGGGTCGAGGCGCTGGTCGGTCGGCACATGCGGGACGGCGCGTCGGTCGTCATCGCAACCCACGACCCGGCCCAGGCGGCACGGCTGGCCGGCGCGACCTACCGGCTGGCGGAAGGCCGGCTTGTCGAGGGCGGGCCATGACGCTGCCGGTTCTGCAGCCGATCGATCTCGCCTTAGCCGCGCTGCTGCTGCTGGTCAATGCGGCGCTGTCGATTGTCTTTCGTCTCGGCCTGGCGCGCGCCATGCTGATCGCCGCGGTCAGGATGGTGGTTCAGCTTCTGCTGATCGGGCTCGTGCTGCGGACGGTCTTCGCGCTGATGTCGCCGTTGTGGACCGTTGCGGTCATTGCGGTGATGTTGGGGTTTGCCGGCTACGAGGTGATGGCGCGCCAGGACCGTCGGTTCACCGGCCTGTGGGGTTATGGGATCGGTGCTTCGACCATGACGGTCGCCGCCGTGCTGGTGACCGCGCTGGCGCTGACAACGCAGGTCCGGGCCGATCCCTGGTACGACCCGCGCTTTGCGATCCCGTTGTTGGGCATGATCCTGGGCAATGCAATGACCGGCATCAGCCTTGGCATCGACACGCTGACCGACACGGCGACGCGCGAACGCCCGGCGATCGATGCGCAGCTTGCGCTGGGCTACGGGCGGACCGACGCCTTCAGGGGCGTCGCGCGCCGTGCGCTGAAAAGCGGCCTGATGCCGATCATCAATTCCATGTCGGCGGTGGGCCTGGTGTTCCTGCCGGGCATGATGACCGGCCAGATCCTGGCCGGCGTCGAACCGCTGGAGGCGGTGAAATACCAGCTATTGATCATGTTCCTGATCGCCGGCGCCACCGGCACCGGCGTGACGATGGCGGTGTTCCTGGGGCTGGCCCGGCTCAGTGACAGCCGGCACCGGCTGCGCCTCGACCGGCTGGGCCCGTCGCGTCGCTAGAGCGTGATCACCTGTGGTCGGGTCGTTTGACGCGGTTTGAACACGGAGTGCAGCGCGTCACTTGCAGCCAAGCCCTTCGAAACGGCCGCGTTCCGCGGCCTCCTCAGGGTGAGGAAGTAGCTTAGGGTCTTCGATACCGAAAACCCTCATGGTGAGGAGGCGCGCGCCAGCGCGCCGTCTCGAACCACATGGCTGCAAGCGCTTCGGTGTTTCGACGTGAGCCGATCCTGCTCTAGAGCGACAAGACCGAGCTGTATATCAGCAACGCAAGACCGGCGACGGTGTAGAAGCCGGCGGCGACCAGGCCGATGAACATCACGTTGGCCAGCCGCCGCAGCGGTCCGTTGACACCGTCTTCGCCGTTGCGTCGGCCGTTGCGGCCGTCCGGCCCAGACAGAACGGTAAGATAATACCGGCTGAAGAACAGCGGGATCGACATCCGGATATCGACCCGGTGCCGATTGGCCCAGGCTGCGCGCATCGCCGCGGCGATGTCTGCCAGCGCGGTAAGCTGTTCCTCGTCCAGCGTGTCCTTGATATGAGCGGGAACCCGCGAAACGTATTGGCGTCTGAAGGCGCCCAGTGTGGCACTGGGCGTGGCGGGTGAAGCGGTAAGCGCGTCGGGCTGGAACGCCATGATCCCTGCGGCGTTGCCTGTGCCCATGACGCCGCCATCGTTTTTCGATGTGAAGCGCATGGTCTGCGTTTCTCCCCTCTCCCCTTCTTTTGCCATCAACATAGCGTTAAAGTCTTAATGCCACGCTAAATGACGCCATTCACGGTTGCGTAACCCTAGTCCCAACGGGGAAACATCCCCCGGCCTCGGGCCTGCAATCAAAACGAGAACGTCATCGGTACAGAGCATGGTCGGGCCCTGGCCGTTGGGAGAGGAACAATGCTGAAACGGGCGGTCTCTGCGAGGCAGGAAATCATCGACAAGGTCGCCGCGGTCGTGCAGGCGCGGATGTCTGGCGCGAAGGCCGAGATCGCGGAGGACTTCGTCCGCCATTTCTACCATGACGTGTCGGTCGACGACGTCGCGGAAAGCGAGGTCGACGACCTGTACGGGGCGGCCCTGTCGATCTGGTCGTTCGGCGCGAAGAGGGAACCCGGCGAGACCCTGATCCGCACCTTCACACCGCGCTTCGAGGAGCATGGCTGGCACTCGACGCATACCGTGATCGAGATCGTCAACGACGACATGCCGTTCCTGGTCGATTCGGTGACGATGGAGCTGAACCGGCTGAACCTGACGGTCCATCTGATCATTCATCCGACATACGAGGTGGCGCGCGACACGGAAGGCAAGGCGTCGAGCTTTGCCGCGCCCGACCCGGCGAAGAAACGCAAGGCGACCGAATCCTTCATGCACGTGGAGATCGACGAGCTGACCTCGCCTGAAGCGCTGGCACAGATCGAGACGTCGATCCGCGGGGTGCTGGCCGACGTGCGCGCGGCGGTGGAGGACTGGCCGGCAATGCGCGATGCGACGCGCGAGATCATCGACGAGTTGCGCAAGAACCCGCCGAAAAGGCCGAAGGAGGAACTGGACGAGGCGATCGCGTTCCTGGAATGGGTCTACGACGACCACTTCACCTTTACCGGTTTCCGGATCAACGAAATGTCCGGCACGGCCGAGCGTTCGAAGATCAAGGTCCTACCCGATTCGGGGCTCGGCGTGTTGCGCGATCCGGAAACGACCGTGTTCGAGGGGCTGCGCCACCTGGGCAAGATGCCGCCCGAGGTGCAGAAGTTCATGCGCGAGCCGGGCCTGATCCGGGTCACAAAGAGCAACCGCCGCTCGACGGTCCACCGCTCGGTGCATATCGATACGATCGCGGTCAAGCAGTATGACGACAAGGGCAAGGTGGTCGGCGAGCGGCTGATCATCGGCCTGTTCACGTCGGTCGCCTACAACCAGTCGCCCTCGGAGATCCCGCTGTTGCGGCGCAAGGTGTCCGACGTCATCGCGAACACCGGCTATGGCGCACGGGGCCATTCCGCCAAGGCGCTGATGCACGTGCTGGAATCCTACCCGCGCGACGAGCTGTTCCAGATCGACGTGGAGACGCTGACCGAGACCGCGCTGGGCATCGTCCATCTGCAGGAACGCCAGCGGATCGCCCTGTTCCTGCGGCGCGATCCCTTCGAGCGGTTTATCTCCGCGTTGATTTACGTCCCGCGCGAGCGGTTCCACACCCAGCTGCGCCAGCAGTTCGAAGACATCCTTTCGCGCACCTTCAACGGATCGATCGTGGCGCATTACGGCCACCTGTCCGACGAGGCGCTGGCCCGGGTCCTGTTCATCGTCAAGACCGAGCCCGGCCATATCCCGGCCTACGACGTGGCCGAAGTCGAAAAGCTGCTGCAGGATGCCGCGCGCACCTGGGGCGACAAGATCCGCCAGGTGATGATCGAAAGCTATGGCGAGGAACGCGGACTGAAGCTGTACCGACGTTATGCCGATGCCTTCCCGACGTCCTATCGCGAGCTGTTCAACATCCAGACCGGCGCGCACGACATCGACATGATCGAAACCGCGGTGCAAAGCGGCGAGCTGGGCGTCAATCTCTATCGTCCGATCGAGGCGGAACAGACCGAGCTGCGTTTCAAGGTCTATAACCGCGGCAGCCCGGTGGTGCTTTCGGCGATCATGCCGATGCTTGAAAACATGGGCGTGCGGGTGATGGAAGAGCGCCCCTTCAAGGTTTGCCCCGATGGCGCGGCCGAGAACGTCTATATCCACGACTTCGGCATGCTGACCCAGGACGAACGCGGGTTTGAGCTGGCCGAGGTGCGCGACCAATTCCACGACTGTTTCAGCCGGGTCTGGAAGGGCGATGTCGAGGACGACGGTTTCAACCGCCTGGTTCTCAGCGCGTCCTTGAACTGGCGCGACATCGTGGTGCTGCGCGCCTACTGCAAGTACATGCGCCAGATCGGCATTCCCTTCAGCCAGGCCTACATGGAAGAGACGCTGTCGAAGAACGCCGATCTCGCGTCCAACATCATCGAACTGTTCCATGCAGAATTCGACCCCAAGACCAAGAGCGGCCGCGAAGACCGGGTCAAAAAACTGGTCGCGGAGATCGAAACCAGGCTGGATGCGGTGGAGAACCTGGACGAGGACCGCATTCTCAGGCGGTTCTTGAGCCTTGTCCGCGCCACGCTGCGCACCAACTTCCACCAGGCCGCCGAGGACGGCGCGGCCAAGTCCTATGTGTCGTTCAAGTTCGCCAGCCGGGAAATCGACGAGATGCCGGCGCCGGCGCCGTTGCGCGAGATCTTCGTCTATTCGCCCAGGTTCGAGGCGGTTCACCTGCGTTTCGGACTGGTCGCGCGCGGCGGCCTGCGCTGGTCGGACCGGCGCGAGGATTTCCGGACCGAGATCCTGGGCCTGGTGAAGGCGCAGCAGGTCAAGAACGCAGTGATCGTGCCGGTCGGGTCGAAGGGCGGGTTCGTCCTGAAAAAGGCCCCCAGCCCCGCCGACCGCGAGGCTTTCCTCGCCGAAGGTGTGGCCTGCTACCGGCTGTTCATCTCCGGCATGCTGGACATCACCGACAACCTGGCCGAAGACAAGGTGGTGCCGCCGCCCCAGGTCGTTCGTCGCGACGGCGACGATCCCTATCTGGTGGTCGCTGCCGACAAGGGCACCGCCACCTTCTCCGATTTCGCGAACGAAACGGCGATTTCCTACGGCTTCTGGTTGGGCGACGCGTTTGCGTCGGGCGGATCGGCCGGCTACGACCACAAGAAGATGGGCATCACCGCACGCGGCGGCTGGGAATCGGTCAAACGCCACTTCCGCGAGATGGGCATCGACACCCAGTCGCAGGACTTCACGGTGATGGGCGTCGGCGACATGTCCGGCGACGTCTTCGGAAACGGCATGTTGCTGTCGAAACACATCAAGCTGGTCGGCGGGTTCAACCACCTGCACATCTTCATCGACCCCGACCCCGACCCGGCCAAGAGCTGGGAAGAGCGCAAGCGGCTGTTCGACCTGGCGCGGTCGAGCTGGAGCGACTACGACGCGGGCCTGATCTCCAAGGGTGGCGGCATCTTCGAGCGCAAGGCGAAGTCGATCAAACTGACGCCGCAGATCAAGGCGCTGTTCGACATCGAAGAAGACACCCTGGCGCCCAACGACCTGATCAACCGGATGCTGAAATCGCGCGTCGATCTGTTGTGGTTCGGCGGGATCGGCACCTATGTGAAAGGCTCGCGCGAAACCAACGCCGAGGCCGGCGACCGGGCCAACGACGGGCTCAGGGTCAATGGCGCCGAGCTGCGCTGCAAGGTGATCGGCGAAGGCGCCAATCTGGGCATGACCCAGCGCGCCCGGATCGAGTTCGCGGCCGCCGGCGGCCGCTGCAACAGCGACGCCATCGACAATTCCGCCGGCGTCGACTGTTCGGACCACGAGGTCAACATCAAGATCCTGTTGGGCGATGTCGTCGCGCGCGGCGACATGACCGAAAAACAGCGCAACAAGCTGTTGGAGGAGATGACCGACGCGGTGTCCGAGCACGTGCTGCGCGACAATTACCAGCAGACCCAGGCCCTGAGCGTTGCCCAGAGCCAGGCGGCGCGCCGCATCGACGTTCACCAGCGCCTGATCCGGGCAATGGAGCGGGCCGGACATCTCGATCGGGCGCTGGAGTTCCTGCCGGACGACGAGGAGATCGACGAGCGGGCCCAGGCGAACCGCGGCCTGACCCGGCCCGAGCTGTCGGTCCTGCTGGCCTATGCGAAAAACGTCACCTATCTGGAGCTGCTGGACTCGGACCTGCCGGACGACGCGCTTCTCAGCGAGGACCTGACCCGCTACTTCCCGCCACAGGTCCAGGAGAAGCTTGGCGAGGCCATCCAGCGGCACCGACTGCGCCGCGAGATCATCGCCACCTCGGTGACCAACTCGATGATCAACCGGACCGGCGCGGCATTCGTGAACGAGATGTACCGGCGCACCGGCTGGCAATCGACGGAAATCGCGCGCGCCTATACCATCACCCGCGAGGTGTTCGATCTGCGTCCCCTGTGGGCCGAGATCGAGGCGCTGGACAACGTGGCGCCGGCCGAGGCGCAGACCCTGATGCTGCACGAGACCACGCGCACCATCGAGCGCATGACCGAATGGTTCCTGCGCAACGAGGACCATCCGCTGGACATCCGGCAGAACATCGAGAAGTACCGGCCGGGCGTGGAGACGCTGCGCTCGAATCTCAAGGACATTCTGGGGCCGATCGCCCTGGATGCGATGCAGCGGCGCAACGAACGGTTCGTTCACGACGGCGTGCCGGAAGAGGTGGTCAGCCGCGTCGGCCAGTTGAAGACCCTGTCGGCGGCCTGCGACGTGGTGAAACTGGCGGCCGGCGTGAAACGGCCGGTGGATGCGGTCGGGCGCACCTACACCCACGTGGGACAGCGGTTCGGACTGGACTGGCTGCGCTCGGTGGCGAACCGGCTGCCGTCGGACAACCAGTGGCACCGGCTGGCCGTCGCCGCGATCATCGACGACCTGTGGGGCCTGCAGGCCGAGATCGCCGCGAAGGTGATGCGTGGCGGCAAGACCGGCGACGACGCCATCGCCGAATGGATCGAGACCCGCGGCGAATCCGCCGACCGCGTCGACGGCATGCTGAGCGAGTTCCGTCAGATCGCGGGCCTGGATCTCGCCATGCTGGCGGTGGTGAACCGCGAGCTGAGGAACCTGGCCGGCGTCTGACCGCCGACGTGACGTCGGCGGTCAGGAATTCGTGAAGGTGCCGTCCGACGCGCCTGCGCGCCCTTCCCTTTCGCGCCATTTTTGTGTAAACCCAGCGCCGTTCAATCACACATCCGCCTGTCCCCCGCGCCGGTGCATTCGCGCGGGGTCCGAGAGGCCTTCCGCCGCCGGGGTTCGGGCACACCCGGAACCGGGGCCGGAAATCAGCAAGGGAGCGGAATCCCCATGACTGGAACCGGTCAGGACACTCTGCATGCGCGCCGGACGCTCGATGTCGGCGGCAAGTCCTACGAATACTACTCGCTCAGCGCGGCCGCCGATGCGATCGGCGATATTTCGCGTCTGCCCTTTTCTCTCAAGGTCCTGTTGGAAAACCTGCTGCGTTTCCAGGACGAACGCACCGTCTCGGTCGAAGACGTCAAGGCGATGTTCGGCTGGCTGGCCGAGCGCCGTTCGACCCGCGAGATCGCGTATCGCCCGGCGCGGGTGCTGATGCAGGACTTCACCGGCGTGCCCGCGGTGGTGGACCTCGCCGCCATGCGCGATGCGATGGTGAAGATGAACGGCGATCCGCAGAAGATCAATCCGCTGTCGCCGGTCGACCTCGTGATCGATCACTCGGTGATGGTCGATCACTTCGGCGGAGCCGACGCCTTCAAGAAGAACGTCGACATGGAGTTCAACCGCAATGGCGAGCGTTATTCCTTCCTGCGCTGGGGCCAGGACGCGTTCGACAACTTCCGGGTGGTGCCGCCGGGAACCGGCATCTGCCACCAGGTGAACCTTGAATACCTGGCGCAGTGCGTCTGGACGTCCGCGGATGCGGACGGCAAGACGGTCGCCTATCCCGACACGCTGGTCGGAACCGACAGCCACACGACGATGGTGAACGGGCTGGGCGTGCTCGGCTGGGGCGTCGGCGGCATCGAGGCCGAGGCGGCGATGCTGGGCCAGCCGGTTTCGATGCTGATCCCCGAGGTGATCGGCTTCAGGCTGACCGGCGAGATGAAGGAAGGCACCACCGCGACGGACCTCGTGCTGATGGTGGTGCAGATGCTGCGCGAGCGCGGCGTGGTCGGCAAGTTCGTCGAGTTCTTCGGACCCGGCCTCGACCATCTGACGCTGGCCGACCGCGCGACGATCGCGAACATGGCGCCGGAATACGGCGCGACCTGCGGGATCTTCCCGATCGATGCGGAGACCATCCGCTATCTGCAGTTCACCGGCCGCGACGACGACCGGGTCGCGCTGGTCGAAGCCTACGCCAAGGCACAGGGCATGTGGCGCGACGCCGGTTCGCCCGAGCCGGTCTTCACCGACACGCTGGAGCTCGATCTCGGCGATGTGGAACCGTCGCTTGCCGGGCCCAAACGGCCCCAGGACCGGGTACCGCTGTCCGATGCGGCGCCGGCGTTCGGCACGGTTCTGAATGATTTCGGCGTTTCCAAACGCAGCGTGCCCGTCGCCGGCACCGACTACGGTATCGAAGACGGCTCCGTCGTGATCGCCGCGATCACCAGCTGCACCAACACGTCCAACCCCTCGGTCCTGGTCGCCGCCGGACTGGTCGCCCGCAAGGCGCGGGAGAAGGGCCTTTCGGTCAAGCCGTGGGTCAAGACCTCGCTGGCGCCCGGCAGCCAGGTGGTGACGGACTATCTGGAGAAAGCGGGGCTGCAGGGCGATCTCGACGCCTTGGGTTTCGACCTGGTCGGCTATGGCTGCACCACCTGCATCGGCAATTCCGGGCCGCTGGTCGAGGCGGTCGGCAAGACGGTCGAGGCCGAGGACCTGGTGGTCTGCTCGGTCCTGTCCGGCAACCGCAACTTCGAGGGCCGCGTCAATCCGCAGGTCCGCGCCAACTATCTCGCCAGCCCGCCGCTGGTCGTCGCCTATGCGATCGCCGGCAGCATGAACGTGGATATCGTCAACGACCCGCTTGGCGAGGACGCGGACGGCAACCCGGTCTATCTGAGGGATATCTGGCCGACCAACCAGGAGATCCGCAGCACGATCGACCAGTGCCTGACGCCGGAGATGTTCCGCGCGCGCTATGGCAACGTGTTCGAAGGGCCCGAACAGTGGCGCACGATCCAGACCGCGCCCAGCGAGACCTACGAATGGAACGTCGGGTCGACCTATGTCCAGAATCCGCCCTACTTCGAAGACATGAAGGCGGAACCGGACCCGGTCGAGGACATCCACGGCGCCCGGTTGCTGGCCAAGCTGGGTGATTCGATCACCACCGACCATATCAGCCCGGCGGGTTCGTTCTCGAAGGACACGCCGGCCGGCGGCTACCTGCTCGAGCGGCAGGTCCGCCCCGCCGACTTCAACTCCTACGGTTCGCGGCGCGGCAACCACGAGATCATGATGCGCGGCACGTTTGCGAACATCCGGATCCGCAACGAACTGGCGTCGGGGACGGAAGGCGGCTTCACCACCCACCAGCCCGACGGCGAGGTCCTGCCGATCTACGAGGCCGCGATGCGGTACAAGGCGGCCGGCGTGCCGCTGATCGTGATGGGCGGCAAGGAGTACGGCACCGGGTCGAGCCGCGACTGGGCGGCCAAGGGAACGCGGCTGTTGGGCGTGCGCGCGGTGATCACCGAGAGCTTCGAACGGATCCACCGGTCGAACCTGATCGGTATGGGCGTGCTGCCGCTGCAGTTCGAGCCGGGCACCACCCGCGACAGCCTGAACCTGGACGGCACGGAGCTGTTCGACATCACCGGCCTGGAACAGGGTCTTACGCCGCAGATGAAGCCGACGCTGACGATCCGGCGCGCCGACGGCAGCGACCAGACGGTGCCGCTGTTGGCGCGGCTGGATACCCTGGACGAGGTGGAATACTACAAGAGCGGCGGTATCCTTCAGTACGTGTTACGGAACATTATGTCTGAGACCAAGTCGGCCGCGTGAGAAATATAGGCATGGTGCCAAGTTTGCGCCGTGCCAACCCCGAATAAATCGACCCGCCACCTATTGGTGGCGGGTCTCGTGTTCGAGCGCCTTCTCGCCTGTGCCGACGATTTCCCCTGTGCCTCCGCAGGCGCATCCCTCGTGCGCCTCGCAGGCCGCGACCGACTCGGCTTTGCCGTTTGGCTGCCGTGGTAGTCAATCGTGACGCCCGCAAAGCATTTTATATAAATCAAGATCAAATACCAGATATCGCACCGTTGCCGCGGGTCAAGTCCCGTCACAAAGCCGTGTCGGCGGGTGCCGGCCATCGCGCGGCCGTCGCCGCGCGCCCCAGGCATCGTTCCCTATCCGAAACGTAATTCCGCCGCGCTGAAATCGGTGCTGGCACGTCGGGCCGGTCCCGCTTAAACAAGGCATCGATGCGCACGCTGACGGTCCGTCACCGAACCTCCTATACTTATGACCGCCCCGTCCGGTTCGGGGCGCATCGTCTGATGGTGCGGCCGCGCGACAGCCATGACTTCCGGCTGCTGGAGGCAAAGCTGTCGATCCAACCGGCGGCGACGTCGCGCTGGCTGTTCGATATCTTCGGAAATTCCATCGCGCGGGTCGATTTCGACGCCTCTTCCGACCGGCTGGACATCGAATCGGTGATCACGCTGGAGCACTACGGCATCGAGATGCCCGACTTCATGATGGTCGAAGACTATGCCCGGCACATCCCGTTTGCCTATGCGCCGGAGGAATCCGGCGACCTGGGCCGGACCCACCGCCTGCATTCCCGGGAGTCCGGGCAACAGCAGGTGCGCGACTGGGCCGGGCGGTTCCTGTCGCCGGGCGGCGGCGGCGACACCGTCGAAACGCTGATGGAGATGAACCGGCACATCCAGCGCAACTTCGAATACCGCAGGCGCGAGGAGCCGGGAACCCAGGAGCCCGCCTATACCCTGAGCACCGGCAGCGGAAGCTGCCGGGATTTCGCTCTTCTTTACATGGAGGCGGTGCGTTCGCTGGGCATCGCCGCGCGGTTCGTCACCGGATATCTCTACGACCCCGCGGTCGACGGCGGAACGGAGACGGTGGAAGGCGCCGGCGCGACGCATGCCTGGGCCTCGGTCTACCTGCCGGGCGCGGGATGGGTGGATTTCGACCCCACCAACGGGCTGGCCGGCTGTCGCAACCTGATCACCGTGGCGACCGCCCGCGCGCCGTCCCAGGCGGTGCCGGTCGACGGCACCTATTTCGGGCCGCCGGAGGCGTTTCAATCCCTGACCGTGGACGTGCTGGTCACCCAGTCCATGGGATGAGCCCGCGGGGTGCGGCTGTAACAGTTCTGTGACCGGTCCGCGCCGGCGGCCGCATTCGACGGGCCTGTCATGGCGTGTCCCTTGCGGCACGATCTGGACGCTGCGTCAAAGGCTTGTGCCGGCGTCGGGCGGCGCGCCGCGGGAATGGCAGGTTTCCTCGGTTCGCGCGTCTGGCTCTCGCAGCCTCACTTGAAGTTGATTCGTGCCGGAGACGTGAGTTCATATGCTACGCGGCCATGAACATCCGGACCCCCCTTACCGCTTTCCTGCTTGTGCTGGCGCTGGCCGTCTCCGGACGCGCCCAGGCGCAGGCGGATGTCACCGTCGTCGAACTCTTCACCAGCCAGGGCTGTTCGTCCTGCCCGCCTGCCGAGGCCTATCTCGGCGAGCTCGCCAAGCGCGACGACATCATCGCCCTGGAGTTCCACGTCGACTACTGGGACTACATCGGCTGGAAGGATCGGTTCGCGCAGTCGGCCTTCACCGAACGCCAAAAAGCGTACTCGCGCCGGCTGGGCAGCCGCTACGTCTACACCCCGCAGATGGTGATCGGGGGCGAAACGCACGTCGTGGGGTCGGATCGCGTGGCGGTGGAAAATCAGCTCGTCGCCGTTCGCCGCGGCCGAGCCGACGAAGGGCAGGGCCCGACGATCGCGTTGCGGCACGGGACCGGCGATATCGGTGTCACAATCGACGGACCGGCCGGCCAGCGGTACGAGATCCTGATGGCGACCTTTGACATCAGCCACGAAACACGCGTGACCCGCGGCGAAAACGCCGGCCGCAACCTCGTCAATGCGAACGTGGTGCGGTCGCTGAAACGCATCGGCACCTGGGAAGGCGGCAGCCAGTCGCTGACCGTCCCGCTCGACGCGGTGCAGTCGCACGGCGGCTGTGCGGTGTTTCTGCAGACGCCGGACCACGGACCGATCATCGCCGCCAGCCGCCTGATGTTCGACCACGACAGCTGAGCCGGACCCGCATCCGGTACTTTTCCCGTGACATTCTTCGCGATGCCGGTGGCAATTCGGCCGCCGCGCGCGTAATTAGGTAGGCGCGGGCAGCGAACGGGAAGCTTGGGCGGGCATCAAGATGCGGGCACGGATCCAGTCGAAGACAGGTGGGGACCACGCGCCGGCGCGCAACGGCGCCGCGGAACGCACCAGGGACCAATCGTCCGGACGGACGCTGTCGCAGTTTGCGGCCTGACGCGGCGCGGCGGGTCCGGTTTTTCGTGCCGCCCGTAACCACCAAACGTTCCATCTTTTCCTGGTGCCTGTTCGACTGGGCGAATTCGTCCTTCCCGACGGTCATCGGCACCTTCGTGTTCTCGGTCTATTTCGCGCGCGCCGTTTATGGCGACGAGACCGCCGGCAGCGCGGTCTGGGGCTATGCGCTCAGTTTTTCCGGCCTTGTCGTGGCGCTGATCAGTCCGGTGGTCGGTGCGGTCGCCGACAATACCGGCCGTTTGAAACCCTGGCTTTCGGTCTTCGTTCTGGCGACGGTCGGCGCCACCGCGCTGTTGTGGTTCGCCCAGCCCGACCCGCAATACATCGTGTTTGCGCTTGCCATGGTGATTGCCGGTTCGGTGACGTTCGAGCTGGCCACCGTGTTCTACAACGCGCTTTTGCCGTCGGTTGCGCCGCGCCACATGATGGGCCGCGTCTCCGGGTGGGGCTGGGGCCTCGGCTATATCGGTGGCCTTGCCTGTCTCGGACTGTGCTTGGTCGCCTTCGTACAGCCCGAACAGCCCTGGTTCGGGGTGGGCCGCGACGCCGCCGCCAATATTCGCGCGACCGCGATCGTGGTGGCGGTGTGGTTCCTCGTCTTTTCGCTGCCCTTGTTCCTGTTCACGATCGACAAGCCGCCGACCGGATTGAGCGTCGGCCAAGCGGTCTCGACCGGCATACGGTCGCTGATCGAGACCTTTCGTCAGGTGCGCGCGTACGGCCAGGTCGTCCGTTTCCTGATCGCCAGCGCGCTTTACCGCGACGGCCTGTCGACCCTGTTCGCGGTCGGCGGGCTCTACGCCGCCGGAACCTTCGGTCTCAGCTTCGAACAGATCCTCATCTTCGCCATCGGCCTCAACGTGACCGCCGGGATCGGCGCGGCTGCGTTTGCCTGGATCGACGATCTGTTCGGTTCGAAACGGACGGTACTGATCGCGCTTGCCGGTCTGTGCGTCACGGGAGTTCCGATCCTGCTGATCGAAGACCAGACGCTGTTCATCGCACTGGCGCTGGCGCTTGGCATCTTCGTCGGACCGGCACAGGCGGCAAGCCGCACGCTGATGGCGCGTTTGAGCCCAAGTCACATGGAGACCGAGTTCTTTGGGCTTTATGCCTTGACCGGCCGGGCTGTGGCGATCCTGGGCCCGTTCGCCTTCGCTCTCGCGACCGACCTGTCCGACAGCCAGCGCGTCGGCATGGCCACGATCATCTTCTGGTTCTTGGTGGGCGGGGTGATCCTGATCGGCGTGCGCGAACCGGCGCAGCGGGGAGAGACGCCGCCGGCCTGACGCGGCGGCCTTGTCGACGTCAGGCGCCTCAGTGCCGGAAGTGGCGCATGCCGGTGGTGACCATGGCCACACCGGCCGCATCGGCGGCGGCGACGACCTCGGCGTCGCGTTTCGAACCGCCCGGCTGGATGACCGCCGTCGCGCCCGCCTCGATCGCCACCTCAAGACCGTCGGCGAACGGGAAAAAGGCGTCCGAGGCGATGACGCTGGGTTTCGTGCCTTCGTGCTCGGACGCTTTCTGCGCGCCGATCCGGGCTGCGTCCACCCGGCTCATCTGGCCGGCGCCGATGCCGACGGTGGCGCCGTCGCGGGCATAGACGATGGCGTTCGATTTGACGTGTTTGCAGACTTTCCACGCGAACAACAGATCGGCCATTTCCGAGTTGGTCGGCTGGCGTTCGCTGACCACGTCCAGGCCGGCGGGATCGATCTCGCCATTGTCCCGGGTCTGTACCAGCATGCCGCCCGTCAGCATCTTCGCCGTCAGGTCGATCCGCCCCGGGTCGGGAAGGGGTCCCGTCAGCAGTACGCGTACGTTTCCCTTCGTTGCAAGAACCGCGCGCGCCTCGTCGTCCGCGTCGGGCGCGATCACCACTTCCAGGAACAGGCTGGTCAGTTTTTCCGCAAGCGCCCGGTCGATGCTCGTGTTCACCGCGACCACGCCGCCGAAGGCGGAAACCGGATCGCAGGCGAACGCCTTTTCCCATGCCGCCGCGGCGGTATCGGCGACCGCAACGCCACAGGGATTTGCGTGTTTGACGATGACGATGGCCGGTTCTTCATACTCGCAAACCAGTTCGAACGCCGCGTCGCCGTCGTTGATGTTGTTGTAACTGAGGTCCTTGCCCTGGATCTGCTCGGCATTGACGACGCCGGGCAGGCGGCTTGCATTGGCGTACAGCGCGGCGCGCTGGTGCGGGTTCTCGCCATAGCGCAGTTCCTGCTTCCGGCGCGCCGCAAAACTCATGCGTTTCGGGAACAAAAGCCCCTGCTGGTCGGCCAGCCAGCGGGCGATGACGCTGTCATAGGCCGACGTGCGTGCATAGGCTTCGCGTGCCAGGAAGGCGCGCAGTTCCGGCGTGGTCGCGCCGTGATTGTGGTCCATGTCGGCGATCACGGTTTCGTATTCGCCCGGATCGGTGATCACGGTGACGTATTCGTGGTTCTTCGCCGCCGCGCGGATCAGTGCCGGGCCGCCAATGTCGATGTTTTCGATGCAGGTGGCAAAGTCTGCACCGCTGCGCATCGTCTCGGCGAAAGGATAAAGATTGACCACGACCATATCGATCGGCGCGATGCCGTGCGATTCCATCTGCGTCTGGTGCTTGCGGTCGTCGCGCCGCCCGAGGATCCCGCCGTGGATGATCGGATGCAGCGTCTTGACGCGCCCGTCCATGATCTCCGGGAACTCGGTGTGCGCCGAAACCTCGGTGACGGCGATACCCGCGTCCTTCAGTGCCTTGGCCGAACCGCCCGTCGACAGGATGCGCACCTGGTGGCGCGCCAGGCTCTCGGCGAATTCCACAAGTCCCGTCTTGTCCGAAACGGAGATCAGTGCGCGCGCGATCGGTTGGTCAGCCATGAGATGCCCTGTAAATGCGGCGGCGCACCGGGCCTGGAGTCAGCCTGATGCGGCGGCGGGTTTGTCGATGTCGGGTGTGTATTCCGGGACCAGCTTTCTGATCAAGGCCAATGTCTGTTCGCGCTGGCGCGCCCGTGCGGACCGTTCCAGCTCGTCCAGTTTCAGCGTCAAGGTCTCCAGCGCCGGCGCCCGCGGCGATGCCAGCATCAGGCCGGGCAGGCGGGAGGGCGCGGCATGCTCGTCGTCGTGCAGCAGTTCTTCGTGCAGTTTTTCGCCAGGCCTCAGACCCGTGACTGCAATCTGGATGTCCTTGTGCGGTTCCAGTCCGGCCAGCCGGATCATCTGTTCGGCCAGGGTCATGATCCGCACCGGCTCTCCCATGTCCAGGACGAAAACACGGCCACGCGCATCGTCGTACCTATTGCCCAGCGCGCTGGCCTGCAGCACCAGTTCGACCGCCTCGCGCACGGTCATGAAATAGCGGGTCACGTCCGGATGGGTGAGCGTCAGCGGGCCGCCGTTCTCGAGCTGGCGCTGGAACAGGGGCACCACCGATCCGGCCGAGCCCAGGACGTTGCCGAACCGCACCACGACGAACCGCGTCCGGCCGTTTTCGCGTTCCGCGCCGTCGGCCGCCTGGCAATAGGCCTCGGCCAGCCGTTTGGTCGCGCCCATCATGTTGGTGGGGTTCACGGCCTTGTCGGTGGAAATCTGCACCATCGTCTCGACCCCCGCGGCTCGGCAGGCGTCGGCGACCACGCGGGTTCCGATGGCGTTGGTCAAGACGGCTTCCATCGGGTTCAGTTCGACCATGGGCACGTGCTTCAGCGCCGCAGCGTGGAAGACCAGCGCCGGCTGGACACGGCTCATGACGTCGCCGACGCGGCGCCGGTCGCGCACGTCGCCCAGGATGGTGCGCCGCTTGAGCTCGGGCCAGGTGTCCTCGACTTCGCGGTCAATCAGGTAGAGCAGGTGTTCCGAATTGTCCAAAAGCGTCAGTTCGGCCGGGTGCAACAGGCAGATCTGGCGCACCAGTTCCGACCCGATCGACCCGCCGGCGCCCGTGACGAGGACGCGCTTGCCTTGGATCAGATCCCGCATCGAGCCGCGGTCCAGCGCGCTCTGCGGCCGGCCCAACAGATCCTCTACGGCGATCGGGCGGATCGACATGGTCTCGCCGACGCTGCCTTTCAATTCGCTGAGTTTGGGCAGACGCGACAGTGCGAGGCCCAGGGCGTCGCACTTCTCCAGCGCCGTGCTGACCAGCGCGCCGTCGAACCGGTCCTTGGTGAGGATCGCGCGTTCCGGCCGGATCCGGCAGCCTTTCGTGACCACGGTCTCCAGGTCGTCCAGCGTGCCGAGCACGCGGACACCGTGCATCTCGCGGCCGACGCGGGTGCCTTTCTCGTCGATCGCGCCGACCACCGTATAGGGCGACGCGCGGTCGCGTTTTTGTTCGCGGATGAAAAGGTCGGCCTCGTCGCCGGCGCCGATCAGCAGCACGGGCACGCGGCGGTGCTGCGCGCGTTCCAGGATCGTGTCAAAACGGCGGTCCTTGGCGATCCGGTACAGGAACCGCGGCGCGCCCAAAAGGATCAACAGAACGAACCAGTTGATCACAGGCAGCGAACGCGGAAAGCCTTCAAGCCGGGTGAACAGGAACAGAACCGGCAGGAATACGAGGATCGCGAGCGTCACCGCCTTGGAGATCGCCAGGAGGTCGTCCACGGACGCATAGCGCCAGATGCCGCGATAGAGCCGGGAAAAGGGGAAAACCGCGGCCGCAACCACGGCAAACATAGCGGAAGCCAGCCAGACATTCTGATAGCCCATCAGTCCGGTCGAATCGCCCAGCCTGAGATAGAGCGACAGCGGAAAGGACACCGCCGCCATGAACACGTCATGAACGAAGGCGACCTGGGGCCGGTTCCATTTGAATCCGAGGGCCATTGCCGATGTCATAAGGTCAACCCGGCGAACAGGCAAGCGCCTGTGGCGGCGTCCTAAGCGTCCGGGCCGCGCATCGACCGGGCAATGGCATCCTCGAACGGCACCGGCGGGGACCAGCCGGCGAACGCGCCGTCGACCCGGTAGGGGGCCAACAGCCGCGCGACCAGCGGGCCGCGGCCGGTCGCGGCGGCGGCAAGCTTCAAAAGCCAGGCCGGGCAGGGCACCAGACGGGGCCGCCGGCCCAGCGCCCGGGCCATGGCGCCCACCAGTTCCGCCAGCCTGACGTCGTGTCGGTCGCTGGGGAGATAGGTCCCCGGCGGGCAGCCCAGCGCGTGGACGATGGCATCGGCCATGTTTTCGACGAAAATCATGCTGCGCCGGGCCCGGATCGATCCGAACGGCAGCGGCACGCCGCGCCGCACTGCCCAGGCCAGGGTTCCGAACGCGCCGCCCGCACCGGGTCCATAGACCAGCGGCGGCCGCAGAACGACGATCTGCATGGCTTCGCCCGCCGCGTTTTGCACGGCCACCTCGCCGTCGCGCTTGGACTGGCCGTAGGGGTCGGTCGGGCAAGGGGGGTCGGCAGCGGTCAGGGGCCGTTCGGCGCTTTCGGCCATGGCCCGGGCCGAGCTGACCAGCACGAACCGATCGACACCCGCGTCCCGGGCCGCGGCCGCCAGGCGTTCGCTGCCGTGGACGTTGGTTTCCCGCAGCCGGGCGATCTCGTCGTCGGTGCTGACGCGACCGTGCGCTCCGGCCGCGGCCAGGTGGACGATGGCGGAGATGTCCTGCATGACCGGCCGCCAGTCGGTGTCGCGGCCGATCGCGCCGACTTCGTTGCGGCCCGCGGGAACCGGGGTCCAGCCCGCGGCTGCCAGTGCCGGAACCACGGTCCGGCCGACGAAACCGTTGGCGCCCGTCACCAGAACCCGGCCGCTCACGACCGCGCCATCCACGCCAGCAAGAAGGCGACCACCAGACAGGCGCCGGCCAGGGCGGGCCATGGATGGGCCAGGGCCGCCAGGCTCAACGCCACGAGGGCGAGGTTTGCCACCAGGACCGCGAAGCTGACCTGGGCGTGGCTTCGACCAGCGCGGACGGCCCGCTGATAGAAGTGTTCACGGTGCGACTGCCATACCCGCTCGCCGCGCAGCAGGCGGCGCGTCAGCGTGATCGAGGCGTCGGCCAGGTAGTACAGCGGCAGGATCACGGCGGGGGCCCAGATGCCGTCGGCCGCAAGTTTCAGCAGCAGTCCGCCGATCAGGAACCCCAGCGGGACCGATCCCACGTCGCCGAGAAACACCTTGGCCGGTTGCCAGTTCCAGACCGCAAAGCCGGCGGCCGCCGCGGCAAGCGCCAGGCCGGGCAGGGGGTCCATGGCGCCATGCGACGTGATCGCGCTGACCAGCGCGAGCCCCAGCCCGACCGCGCCGGCCTCCACCGCCGAGATGCCGTCGATGCCGTCCATGAAGTTGAAGAGGTTCAGGAACCACAGCCAGATCAAGGCCGCCAGGCCCAGCACCACCGGCGGCGGCAGGAGGTCCTGGAAGGCCAGGCCGTCGAACCCGAGCCAGGGCAGGGCAACGAGGACCGCAAGCGCCTGTCCGATCAACCGCACCCAGGCTGGCAGGCCGCGCAGATCGTCCAGCCACGACAGCAGGGCGAGGCCCAGCGTTGCCGCGAGCAACAGCGCAAACCCCTGCTCGGGCAGGCGCCACTGCGACACCGCCCAGCCGGCAAGGACCGCGACGACGACCGCGATACCGCCGCCGCGCGGCGTCGGGATGGCGTGGCTCGACCTGTCGTTGGGGTGATCGAGAATGGCGCGTCCGCGCAACCATCGCAGCATCATCCAGGTGCCCGCCAAGGCGAGCGCGAATACTGCGGCGGCGACGGAGAGAGACAGAACCATGGGGCGCGGTTATAGCCCGGCCGGCCTCGCGCGGTAAGGGCCGCATTGACAGGGTCGCACAACACCCGCTAGACGGTTCCCGCTGCGGCAACATGCCCGAAAGCAACGTGTTCTCTTATGCAAGATGATCCTCGGATTGCGGTAGTCGGCCTTGGCTATGTGGGATTGCCGCTGGCGGTCGGCCTGTCCGCGCATTTCGACACGGTCGGCTTCGACGTCGACACCGCACGCGTCAAGGAACTGGCGGCGAACCACGACCGCACCGGCGAGGTGAACGCCGAACGCCTGGCCTCCTCCAAGCTCCGGGTCGAAAGCGATGAGAAGGTCTTGGGCGCGGACATCGACATCTTCATCGTCACGGTGCCGACACCGGTGAATTCGGAGAACGAGCCAGACCTGGGCGCCGTGATCGCCGCGTCGGAAACGGTCGGCCGCGCGATGGGGCCCGGTGCCGTCGTCGTCTACGAAAGCACGGTCTATCCGGGTGTCACCGAGGATGTCTGCGGTCCGGCGCTCGAGCGGGCCTCCGGGCTGTTCGCCGGCAAGGATTTCTTCCTCGGCTATTCGCCGGAGCGGATCAATCCGGGCGACACCGAACACACCATCGACAAGATCACCAAGATCGTCGCCGGCCAGACCGACGCGGTCACCGCCCTGTTGCGCAAGGTCTACGGCGCCGTCAATGGCGGCGACATTTTCGTTGCCAGGAACATCAAGACCGCCGAAGCCGCGAAGGTGATCGAGAACGCCCAGCGCGACATCAACATCGCCTTCGTCAACGAGATCGCCATGATCTTCGGCCGAATGGGTCTGTCGGTCTATGACGTGCTGGAAGCGGCAAACACCAAGTGGAACTTCCTGCCGTTCTCGCCGGGCCTTGTGGGCGGACACTGCATCGGCGTCGATCCCTTCTATCTGGCGCATGCGGCAGAGACGCTGGGTCACGTCCCGCGCGTCATCCTGTCGGGCCGGCGGGTCAACGATACGATGGGGCTCTACATTGCCGACCGGATCGACGATGTGTTGTCGGGGCCGTCGAAGGTCCTGGTCCTGGGGATCACCTTCAAGGAGAACGTGCCCGACATCCGCAACACGAAGGTGGTCGATCTGATCCGCCGGCTGCAGTCGTGGGATCACACCGTAACCGTGTGCGATCCGCTGGCGGATCCGGCCGAGACGAAGGCCGAATACGGGATCGATATCGTCGCCGCACCGGCCGGCAAGCACGATTGCATCGTCGGTGCCGTCCCGCACGACGCCTTCCGCTCGCTGGACCCGGCGGACGTGCTGGTGGACGGCGGAACCGTTGCCGACCTGAAGAACATCTGGCGCGGGCGCGCCCTGCCGAAACAGCTCAGATACTGGTCGCTCTGAGGCGGCGCGACCGCCCGTTCAACCGTCGCCGTCGGCGACGAACGCCTGGCACTCGATCTCGACCTTCAGGCGCGGATCGACCAGGGCCGACACCTCAACCAGGGTCGAGGCCGGGCGGTTGTCCCCGAAATAGGCGATCCGACGCGGGTTGATCGCGGCACGGTCGGCCATTTCGGTAAGGAAGAGCTGGACCTTGACCACGTGTTCCGGGCCGGCGCCGGCCGCCGCCAGGCACCTGTCGATGACGTCGATCGCCAGGTCGAACTGCGCGACGGCGCTTTCGGGTACCGCGCCGTCGGCCGTCATCCCGACGGCGCCGGAGACCCAGACATGGCTGCCCGCCCGTACCACGTGGCAGTAATGGCTGACCGGCTCCAGGATGCCGGGCACCATGATGCGCTGGATCATCGTCGCCTCCGTCCGCTACGCCGCGGCGGCGTCGCGCTGCAGCGCCCATTTGACGGTCGTGGTGCCGGCAAGCGTGACGCCGCTCAGGACGATCTGCTGCGTCCTGCGCATTTGGCTGGGCGCGCCCAGATAGATGCTGTCTTCCAGCGACAGCTCCGCACCGCTGGACCGCAGTTTCCAGGCCGTGCCGCTGGGCAATCGCAACAGCGCGCCGGAACGGTTGTGCAATAGCGACGCCTGGACGTCCGGATGCAGGTGCAGCCGCACGGCGAACGCGTGACCGCCGCGCCCGGTCAGGACATCCTCGGCGCGCAGGTCGTCGCCGGTGCCCGCGAGATAGACCCGCCGCCGGTGGCGGATCCCGAACGGGTTCTGATAGCCGTCATGCTCGGCATCGATCCAGATCTGGCCTTCCGCTTCCGCGCGCGTCGCCGACACGGTGGCGCGGCGCTCGGCGATGCCGCCCCGCTCGACCAGCGCACTGGAGTTCGTCTCTTCGATCATGGCGGTGGAATGCGCCGCCGTGGCGCGCTGGGCCATGCGCCATTCGACGGCGGTCTGCGGCGCGGCGCCGCAATTGACGATCAGGCGCTCGCGGCCCTCGCTGATCTCCAGGCTCAGCGTGCCGGCGTGGGCGTCGCGGTCCATGCCCTGCGGCGGCGGGCCGCCCGTGTCGCAGATCGCCAACAGGCGGCCGGCGCTCAGCCGCTCGAACCCGGTGTCCGGCGCACTGGCCGCCGGGCGCTCGCGCGAATTGGTGTGGCCCAACACCATGTCGATGGCCGCCGCGTCGCCTTCGTTGCCGCCGTTCATGCAGACGAACCCGCCGTCGCCGTGGCGGAAGAAACGGATCATCGGCGCCATGCGTTCGATCGCGCTCTCGACCGCCGGCGGCACGGCGGCGTGCGCCGCCTCCAGGGTGGCCCGCACCTCCAAAAGATCGCGCAGCACCTGCAACTGCATCGTCGGGCAGCGCGCCGCATGGCCGCCGTCGGGCAGGACCTGGCGGTCCAGCTCGTGCGCCAGAAGGGCGAGCGCGTGCGGCAGGCGCCGCTGTTCCGTCTGCAGGCAGGCGGTTCCGATCACCAGCCCCTTCAACGCCCGCAGGCGCGCCGCACCGTCCAGCTCGCAGCCTGCGACGCGGCGCAGGTGCTTGATCTGTTGGGCGATGCTCGCCATCACCTTGTCGGAGACGCCGTAGTCCGGGTCGGCGAAGAAGACGGGATAGTGGGTCAGCCAGGCAACGATCCGCGATGCCAGGATGTCCGACCGCCAGGCGATCGGTTCCCAGGAAGGATAGAGGTCCATCCAGGCCAATGCCCGGCGGCGCGCCTTGTCGCACGCGGCGTCGCCGCCCAACGCCCGGATGTGCCTCAGCCAGTCGAACCCGTGCAGGGTGGCGACCCATTCCTGCGCGGCATCGCGCATCTCCCAGTTCTCCGCGCCGCTTTCCAGCCCGTGCGCGGCGAAACTGAAACTGTCCCGTGCGATCGCCGCGCCGCGCTCGGCATCGCCCGGCCACAAGTCCGGCGGCACCGCCGCGAGCCCGGCCGCCGCCTGGGAGCCCAGCATCATGCGATAGAGCGGCGTTCCGAACAGGGGACGCACCGCCCGGTAGGTCAGGCTGGCGAGAAGGGGGTCCCGGTGGGCTCCATCGATGCGCCCCCTAGGCCTTGATGCGCAACGCGTCGATATTGCGGGCGTAGGCGTCCGATCCCCCCTTGAACACCGCGGTTCCGGCGACCAGCACATCGGCGCCGGCGGCTACCGCACGCGCCGCCGTGTCGGGATTGATCCCGCCGTCGACCTCCAGGTCGATGGTCCGGCCGCTGGCGTCGATGCGTTTTCGAAGGGCGGCGATCTTGTCCAGCGACGCCTCGATGAAGCTCTGTCCCCCGAAACCGGGGTTCACGCTCATCACCAGGATCAGGTCGACCATGTCGATCAGGTAGTCGACGGCTTCCACCGGCGTCGCCGGATTGAGCGAGACGCCGGCTCGCTTTCCCATGGCCTTGATGGACTGGATCGTACGATGGGTATGCGGTCCCGATTCGGGGTGCACGGTGATGATGTCGGCGCCCGAGTCGGCGAAGGCCTGGAGATAGGGATCCGCCGGCTGGATCATCAGATGCACGTCGAACGGCTTTTGCGTGTGCGGCCGGATCGCGCCGACGATCGGCGGTCCCATCGTGATGTTCGGCACGAAATGCCCGTCCATCACGTCCACATGGATATAGTCGGCGCCGGCCGCATCCAGGGCGCGGACCTCCTCGCCCAAGCTGGCGAAGTCGGCGGCAAGGATGGAGGGGGCGATCCGCACCGGTTGTTGCATGGACTCTTCCTAGTCGCTCGCCGCGGCCGGTGCAAGCCGCATCGCCGCGTCGCCGTCGCGTCAGGCGCGGGTGAAACGGGCGACGAAAAAACCGTCCATGCCGCCGCGCCCGGCCCAGGTGCACGGCAGCGTGCGCACGGTGCCGTCCGGCCGAACCGCGTCGGCCAGATCGGGCAATTCGTCGCGGCGCACGGGGTCGGGTCGCAGCCGGTCGTCGGCTGCGAGAAATGCGGCGACGATGTCTTCGCCTTCCTGCGGCTGCAGCGAACAGGTCGCATAGACCAGCCGCCCGCCGGGCGCCAGCATGTCCGCCGCCGCCGCCAGCAGGCGCGCCTGCAGGGCGGAAAGGCGCGCGACGTCGTCGGGCGTCTTCAGGTGCGCGATGTCGGGATGCCGGCGGATGGTACCGGTGGCGCTGCAGGGTGCGTCCAACAGCACCGCATCGACGGGCGCGGGTGGGCGCCACGCCGCCGCGTCCGCCGTCACCACCTCTGCGGAGATGCCGAGCCGGTCCATGTTCTGCCGCAACCGCTCCAGGCGCGGCGCGGACCGGTCGACGGCGGTGACGCGGGCGCCGGCCTGGACAAGCTGTGCCGTCTTGCCGCCCGGCGCGGCGCAGAGATCGACCACCGTCTCGTCCGCTCCGGCACTCAAAAGGCGCGCCGGCAGCGCTGCGGCCGCGTCCTGGACCCACCAGGCGCCCTCCTCGAAGCCGGCCAGCGCGCGCACGTCGCCCGTATGGGCGCGCCGCACGGTGCCCGTCGGCAGCACCGTTCCGTTCAAGCTGGCGGCCCAGCGGTCGGGGTCGGTCTTGACGGTGAGATCGAGCGGCGGTTCGGCCAGATGGGCGGCGGCGATCGCGTGCGCGGTCTCCGCGCCGTAGGCCTCGCGCCAGCTTTCGAACAGCCAGTCCGGCGTGTCGAGCGCGGCGGCGTCCTGGGCGGCGACCAGTGCCGCCGCCTGGTCCGCGGCCCGGCGCATCACCGCATTGACCAGGCCGGCAAACCCGGAAAGGCCGGCCGCGCGCGCCAGGGACACGGTGGTCGAGACCGCGGCATGGGCGGGCGTTTCCAGAAAAAGGAGCTGGGCCAGGCCGACGCGCAACACACCGCGCACCCGCGCCCCCTTGCCCTTGGGCGGTCGGGTCACGAAGGCGTCGATCACCGCGTCGATCTGGCCCAGCCGGCGCAGCACCGTTGCCGCGATCAGGCGGGCGAAGGCCCGGTCCCGGGGCGCCAGCGTCGCGGCGGCGGGGTGGGTCTCGAAGGCGTCGTCGAACGGGCGTCGGGCGGCAAGCACCGCGTCGATCAGATCGAAGGCGAAACGGCGGGCATCGGGCATGGCCCCTGTTTAGGACGCGGGTCCGGCGCGGTTCAAGCCGCAGGCTTGGCAGCCGCCCCGAAACGGGCCATATCTATGCCATGAGCAAGATGGACGATCTGTTGAAATGGGCCCGCAAGGGCGGCGCCAAGCCGGCACCCAAGCCGGACGACGCGGCCGAGCCGGCGTCGGAGCAGGTCGATTCGCGCACCGAGGCCGAGCGCGTGGCCGACGAGGCCGGCCGGAAATGGCGCGAGAAGGCCGAGGCCAACGGCGAGAAGCCCAAGGAAATCGGCGGGCCCAAGGGGCTGGAGCCGACCCGCTACGGCGACTGGGAAAAGGCTGGACGCTGCTTCGATTTTTGAGGTTTCCCTGCGGCGCAACCGAGCGTCGCGGCAGCCCGATGGTTCGAGACGGCGCGCTGGCGCGCGCCTCCTCACCATGAGGGTATATTCAGGCTGACCGAGAAAAGATCCTGATGGCTCAAGGAGCGACGCGTCAGCGTCGCGTCTCAAAAGCCGGCCCTGAGCTTGTCGAAGGGGGCAAGGCTGCAACCGGCCCGCTTCTCCCTCAGATCACTCAGCCCACTTGAATCCCGTCACATGCTCCGGCACCGGCACGCCCGGTTGCAGCCGCGGGTCCTCGACCGGCGCGGCCTTGCTCAGCGTCGTCGGCAGCACGCCCGCCCAGACGTCCCAGCCATAGTCCTCCTCGTCGTCGATCGGCGGACCGGTGCGGATCTTCGCGACCGCCTCCTCGATCTCCATGCCGACGACCGTCGTCGCTTTCAGCTCCTGCTCGGTCACCGGGCGCAGCGCGTCCCAGCGTCCGGGAAACAGATGCTCCATCATCGTCTTGAGCGCGGCCTCTTTCGCCGCCGGTTCCTTGACCGCGTGGGCGGTGCCGAAGGCCATCACCGATCGGTAATTGACGCTGTGGTGAAAGGCGGATCGGGCCAACACGTAGCCGTCCAGCGCGCTGACGGTGATGCAGACCGGCACGCCGGTCTCGACCGTGCGCAGCATGCGGCTTGCGCTGGAGCCGTGCCAGTAGATGCGGTCGCCTTCGCGCCACTGAAACGTCGGCGTGACGTATGGCTGGCCGTCGATGACGTAACCGACATGGCAGTGCGGCACCGCATCGAGGATCGCATAGACCGTTTCCCGGTCGTATGCGCCGCGTTTGTAGTTCCGCTTCAGCCTGGTCCGGTCGGTGGGGGTGAAACCGGTCATGAAACGTGTCTAAGCCTCCTTCAGATCGGGCAATTCCCTGAACAGTTCCAGCGCCTCGGGGTTGGCCAGCGCCTCGCGGTTCTTGATCTCGCGGCCGTGCACGATGTCGCGCACCGCTAGTTCGGTGATCTTGCCGGATTTGGTGCGCGGGATGTCGTCGACCTGGACGATCTTGGCCGGCACGTGGCGCGGCGTGCAGTTCTGCCGGATCCGGGTCTTGATCTCTTTGACCAGGCCCTCATCCAGTGTCTGGCCCTGGCGCAGCACCACGAACAGCACCACGCGCGTGTCGTTGTCCCAGTCCTGGCCGATGACGATCGCCTCCTGGACCTGGTCGAACTGCTCGACCTGGCGGTAGATCTCGGCGGTTCCGATGCGCACGCCGCCGGGGTTGAGCGTCGCATCCGACCGTCCGAAGATCACCGTGCCGCCGGTCTCGGTCAGCGTCACGAAATCGCCGTGGCACCAGACATTGGGAAAGCGCTCGAAATAGGCGGCGCGGTAGCGTGCGCCGTCGGGGTCGTTCCAGAACCCGATCGGCATCGACGGGAACGGTTTGGTACAGACCAGTTCGCCCTTTTCGCCGACCACCGGATTGCCGGTCTCGTCGAACACCTCCACCGCCATGCCCAGACCGCGGGCCTGGATCTCGCCGCGGCGGACCGGCAGGATCGGGCAGCCCAGCACGAAGCAGGACACGATGTCGGTGCCGCCGGAGATCGACGAAAGCTGCAAGTCCTGCTTGATGTCGCGATAGACATAGTCGAAGCCCTCCGGCGCCAGCGGCGAGCCGGTCGAGGTCATCACGCGCACGGTCTTCAGGTCGTGGGTCTCGCGCGGCTTGAGCCCCGCCTTGGCCAAGGCGTCGATGTATTTGGCCGAGGTGCCGAAATGGGTGATGCCCTCATCGTCCGCGAAGTCGAACAGCACGTTGCCGTCGGGATAGAAGGGCGAGCCGTCATACAGCATCAGCGTCGCCTCGGAGGCCAGGCCCGAGATCAGCCAGTTCCACATCATCCAGCCGCAGGTGGTGAAATAGAACAGCCGGTCGTCGCGCCGCACGTCGGTGTGCAGCTGGTGTTCCTTCAGATGCTGCAACAGCGTGCCGCCGGCGCCGTGCACGATGCATTTGGGCACGCCGGTCGTGCCCGACGAATACATGATGTAAAGCGGGTGGTTGAACGGCAGGTGCGCGTAGGGAACCGGTCCGGCCGGGTGGTCGGCGATCGCGTCGGCCAGGGTGCGCGCCTTGGGCACCGCCGTCACGTCGGGCTTTTCGGCCAACAGCGGCAGCACGATCACCTGTTCCACCGTCGGCAGGTCGGTCAGGAAATCGGCGACGCGGGCAAGCGAGTCGTGGCTTTTGCCGTTGTAGAAATACCCGTCCGCCGTGAACAGGACCTTCGGCGCGGTCTGGCCGAACCGGTCGATGACGCCCTGGCGGCCGAAGTCCGGCGAGCACGAGGTCCACACACCGCCCACCGCCGTGGTCGCAAGCATGGCGACGACGGTCTCGGGGCTGTTGGGCACGAAACCGGCGCAGCGGTCGCCCGGCTTGACGCCGAGCGCCTTCAACGCATGGGCAAGCCGTGACACCGTGTCGGAAAGCGCACGCCAGGACATGGTCCGCCGCACCTTGTCCTCGGCGCGGAAGATGATGGCGGGCGCGTCGTCGCGCCGGCGCAGCAGGTTCTCGGCGAAGTTGAGGCGCGCCTCGGGGAAGAACCTGGCGCCGGGCATCTTATGCAGGTCGGCGACGGCATGTTCGCCCCAGTCCTCCGCCCGCACATCGCAGAAGGCGGCCACCGACTGCCAGAACTTGTCGATCTCGGATACGGAGAAGTCGTGCAGCGACGCATAGTCGGGAAACGAACGGTTCCACCGGCGTTCGGTCGCCCGCATGAAGGCGGTCAGCGTGCTGCTGTCGATGCGGCTCTTGGACGGCTCCCACAGAATGTCGCTCACGGCGCTCCTCCATCTGATCCGCCCGGCCGTTTGCACTGGGCGGCGCGCTTCCGCTAGGTTGGATAGCACGGGCGCCCCGATCTGATCCACGGTCTCCCCTGTGCGCCCGCAACCGACGAGGTCCGTCTTGCAGATCCCTCCGACCGGCCGGTTCGAGGCGCTGTCGGCGCCCGTGCGCGGCGCAATGTGGATGTGCCTGGCGGCGCTGGTCTTCGCGTTCCTGAACGCGGTGATCCGGATCGGCGCCGATCAGGGCATGCATCCGCTGCAGATCGCGTTCCTGCGCTCGTTCTTCGGGCTCGGCTTCATGCTGCCGTGGCTGGTGCGGATGGGGCTCGGCTCGCTGAAGACGAGCCGGCCGGGGATCTATCTGGTGCGCGGCCTGGCGGCGACGGGCGGCATGATCTGCTGGATGACGGCGATTGCCGCGATCCCGCTGGCCGAGGCGACCGCGATCACCTTCGCGGCGCCGCTGTTGGCCACCATCGGGTCCAGCCTGATCCTGGGCGAGACGGTGCGCCTGCGCCGCTGGTCCGCGATCGTGGTCGGTTTCGTCGGCGTTCTGATCATCCTTCGTCCCGGCGCGTCGATCATCCAGCCGGGCGCGGTCTGGGCGTTGGGCGCGGCCCTGCTGTTCGCGGTGAACGCGCTGGTCATCAAGTCGATGACCCGGACCGAGGACCCGCAGCGGATCGTTGCCTGGACGGCAATCCTTTTGTCGGTGACGACCTTTCCGCTGGCGCTCAGCGAATGGACCGCGATGACGGCGGATGCGTGGGTCCTGGCGGTGGCGTTGGGCCTGTTCGGCACGGTCGGGCATCTGTGCATGACACGCTCGCTTGCCACCGCGGATGCGTCCTTCGTGATGCCGTTCGACTATGCGCGCCTGCCGTTCGTCGCGGTGATCGGGTTCATGGCGTTCGCCGAGGTGCCGGACCTGTGGACCTGGACCGGCGCCATCGTGATCACGGGCGCCGCGCTCTACGTCGCGCGGCGCGAGGCGCAGCTTGCCAAACAGATGACGCGGACGCAGCCGGACTAGGGCTGCGTGCGATCACGGCGCGCGGAGCCAGATCCGCGCCAGCGTCGCGGCGAGCGAGATCAGGACGCCGAGCGTCAGCGCCTTGCGCAGGCCGAGATACCATTTCGGGAACAGCCCGGCGCGGACCGCGCGGGCGTCGGTCAGGAATGCCATCACGAAGGAGACGAACAGGATCGCCCCGGTCATCAACGGCGCCAGCAGCAACGCGACCCAGGCGACCAGCGCCGGCGTCACCGACCAGGTGAGCCGGCCCCAGCGAATCTCGTCGTCATGCATGGCGTATCCCCAATGCACCGCACCGATGAAGGTGAGGATCACGGCGCCATAGGCGAGCTGCCACGTCATGGCGATGGCGGCGGTGAATTCGGGCAGGGTCCACACGCCGACCGCGCCCGCCAGAAACGGGATCAGGCCGCCGAGGCCCAGCACCCGGGCGGGCAGGGGAACGTCCTTCAACATGCGCTGCACGCTATGCGCGGGGACGGCGGCGGTCCAGCGCTTTGTCCCCGCGCGCGCCGTTCTGTGTTATGGGTCGGGCCGGACATTCCAGGGGAGGGACCGAGATGCAGGTCAACGACGTTCCCGCCATCGTGACCGGGGGCGCCTCGGGACTGGGGGCGGCGACCGCGCGGGCTCTGGCCGAGAAGGGCGCGAAGGTTGCGATCTTCGACCGCGACATCGAAGCGGCCGAGGCGCTGGCCGCGGAGCTTGGCGCGCTGGCGGTCGAATGCGACGTCACCAGCCCGTCGTCCGCCGAGGCCGCCGTGGCGCGCCTGCGCGAGGACCATGGGCCGTGCGGCATCGCGGTCAATTGCGCCGGCATCGCGCCGGCCGGCCGGGTCGTCGGACGCGAAGGTCCGCTGCCGCTGGAAGAGTTCGACCGGGTGATCCGCGTCAACCTGGTCGGCTCGTTCAACATCCTGCGGCTTGCCGCGGCCGAGATGGCCGAACGCGAGCCCAACGCCGACGGCGAGCGCGGCGTGATCATCTCCACAGCCTCGGTCGCCGCCTATGAAGGCCAGATCGGGCAGGCCGCCTATGCGGCGTCCAAAGGCGGCATCGTTGCGATGACGCTGCCGGTTGCGCGCGAGCTGGCGCGCATCGGCGTGCGCGTGCTGGCGATCGCGCCGGGCCTGTTCGCGACGCCGATGCTGCTGGGCATGCCGGCCAAGGTCCAGGAATCCCTCGCATCGACCCTGCCGTTCCCGCGCCGCTTCGGCCTGCCGGAGGAATTCGCCTCGATGGTGCTGCACATGATCGACAACCCGGTGATGAACGGCACCACGGTCCGGCTGGACAGCGCGCTGAGGATGCAACCGAAGTAGGGCAGGGGCCGGTAACCTCTTCACCCCAACCCCTCTCCCTCCAACGAGAGGGAAAGAACCCCATAGCCTAGCCCGTTCCCTCACCCTGAGGAGCGCCCGGAGGGCGCGTCTCGAAGGGCGTGGCTGCGGGCGGCGAATTGGAGCTTTCATCAGCCATGTGCTTCGAGACGCGGTGCTGCGCACCGCTCCTCAGCATGAGGGTGTTGAAGATCTCCGCGCGTGAGCGCCGGCCGGGTGAGGGTGTTCGGGTCTCTGCTAGGGATGCGCGGCGCGCCAGGCGTCGGTGCGGGCCTTTGCTTCGGCGATCTCCTTCGCCGAAAGGCTCTCCTGCAGCCGTAGCGTATTGCTGTGGGAGATCTTCACGTCTTCGCCGCGCATGTATTCGCCCGCCAGCACATACCACTTCATTGCTTCTACGATGTCCCTTCGCACGCCAATCCCGTTTTCGTACATCGAACCTAGATTGTTCATTGCTCCACCATGTCCCAGATCTGCTGCGGCACTGAAGGAAGCAAACGCTGCCGTGTAGTCGCGTTCGACGCCGCGTCCTTCAAGGTGAATAATTCCCAAGTTGAAGTGCGCCGAAGAGACCCCGGCGTCGGCGGCGCGCCCGTACCACTCAATTGCCTGGTCGATGTAGGGGTACAAGTCGCGGTCGGGGGCGGGCGGCAGCCCCCATGCACGCTCGGCCATGACGCCCAGCATGAAGGTGCCGCGGGCATCGCCCGCCTGGTGCATGGCCATGAATTCCTGACGCGCCGTCTCGTAGTCTTCCCGCTGGACGGCGATCAAGCCGTCCCGGAAGTCGGCGGCCGCCGGTGCCGCGAGGAGCGCCAACACGGCAAGAGGAAGGAAACGCCGCGCCACGGCGTCAGCGCGCGCCCGCAATGCGGTCGATCGCCTTGGCCAGGGCAATGTCGCGTTCGGTCAGCCCGCCGGCGTCGTGCGTCGACAGCAGGATCTCGACCCGGTTGTACACGTTGGACCATTCGGGATGGTGGTCGGCTTTCTCGGCCTCCATCGCCACCTGGGTCATGAAGCCCCAGGCTTCGACGAAGTTCTTGAACGCGAAGCTTCGCGTGATGGCGTCGCGGTCGGCGGCCGTCTGCCAGCCGTCGAGGCCGGCAAGCGCGGCCTCCCGCGCGGCGGTGTCCAGGGGTTGGATCATCGGGCTATGGTCTCCGGGCGATGGACGTGTGCGGCACAATATAGATTTCGCGCCGCGCTTTGCCCATCGCGATCGGGCCGGGGCTCGCACGGCCGCGCAAACAGGCTAGGATCGCCGCCATGACCGACAAGACCGCCGAACCCTACGCATGCGACGCGCCGCCCAGCCTGGACGACCTGGCCGCGCTGGGCGAACGGGCGCTGGCGACGATCCCTGCGCCGCTGGCGGCGCACCTGGAGGGCCTGGTGCTGCGGGTGGACGATTTCCCCGACGAGGAGACCTGCCGCGAGATGAAGCTGGAATCGCCGTTCGACCTGTTGGGCCTCTATGTCGGGCGCGCCCTGGCGCACCGCTCGGTCACCGACATCGCCGAGGACGTGGACATGGTGTTTCTTTACCGCAGGCCGATCCTGGACTACTGGGCCGAGACGGGCGAATCGCTCAGCCACCTGGTCCGCCACGTGTTGATCCACGAGGTCGGGCACCATTTCGGGTTTTCCGATGCGGACATGGACGCGATCGAACGGGCAGGGGAGTGAGCCGGCTGCCATACCCTTCGAGACGACCGCTTCGCGGTCTCCTCAGGGTGAGGAGAACCGAAGCGCACCGGCATTCACCTCACCCTGAGGAGGGCCGAAGGCCCGTCACGAAGGGCGTGGCTGCCGCCTGATCTTACGCCGCGGCGCCCTCTGCGCCGGCGCGCCGGGCGGTGGCATAGGCGCCGGTGCCGCGGGTGATGACGTCGTCGGTGTCCAGGACGTCCCAGGGATGAAAGTCGGGCGAGGCCACGGCGCGCGCCAGGGCCGCGCCCAGATCGCTGCCCAGCGTGTCGAACAGCGCCTCGAACCGGTCGATGACGAAGTAGGTCTCCTGGAAATCGTCGATCCGGTACTTGGTGCGCAGCACGCGGTCGCGGTCGAGCCGGATCCGGTTGGGCGAGTCCGAGGCGAGGCTGAACAGCGTCTCGCTGTGCGAGGAGACGATGCCGGCGCCGTAGATGCGCAGGCCTTCCGGCGTGCAGAACAGGCCGAATTCGACCGTGTACCAGTAGAGCCGCGCCAGCCGGCTGAGCACGCCGTCGCCGTCGGCCTTCAGGCCGGCTTCGCCGTAGGCGGCCATGAAATCGGCGAAGACCGGGTTCATCAGCAAAGGCACGTGTCCGAAGACGTCGTGAAACACGTCCGGTTCTTCCAGATAGTCCATCTGGTCGGGACGGCGGATGAAATTGCCCGACGGGAACATGCGGTTCGCCAAGAGGTCGAAGAAAGCGTCGTCGGGAATGAGGCCCGGCACGGCGACCACCTGCCAGCCGGTCGCCCCGTGCAGCACCTCGTTCAGGCGACGGAAGTCGGGGATGCCGCCGGCCGCCACCTTCAGGCGGCGCAGCCCGTCCATGAAGGCGGGAACGACCCGGCCCGGCAACAGCCGTTCCTGGCGTTCGTAAAGCCGTCGCCAGACCGCGTGTTCGTCGGTCGTATAGGCGTCCCAGCCCTGGTCGATGACGTGTTCGGCACCCTTGCTCATTCGGCACGCTCCAATCCTGAATGCCCAGTATGGCGCGGGTTCGGGGGTATTTCTTGCCTAAATGGTCGCGATTTCGTAGTTTTGAGACCAGTTTCTTTCTGTATTTTGCCGATTAGAGGAAAGCTTTGCCTCAAACCGAGATCGACGAAAAAGACCGCCAGATCCTTGACCTGCTGCAGGCCGATGCGGGGCTCTCGACCCAGGAGGTGGCGGACCGGGTCGGGCTGTCGCTGTCGCCCTGCTGGCGCCGGATCAAGCGGCTGCGCGAGGACGGGGTCCTGGTCGGCGCCGTCAACCTGGTCGACCCTAAATCGGTCGGGCTGACGCTTGGCGTCTTCGCGTCGGTAACGCTGAGCCGCCACTCGGAAGAGAACGTCGCCGACTTCGAGCGGTTCGTGGCGTCGGCGCCGGAGGTGCTGGAATGTTATGCGGTCACCGGCGACCGCGACTATCTGTTGCGCATCGTCGTGCAGGACATCGAGGCCTATGAACGGTTGATCTCGACGCGCCTGTTGCGTCTTCCCTATATCGCCGCGGTCAGTTCGCGGTTCTCGCTCCGCCGGGTCAAATACACCACGGCGCTGCCGCTGTAGCGCCGCCGTCAGTCCCGCCCGTCAAGCGTCGCGAGCAGGGTATCGGCATCCGGCGCGTCGATCACCGCACGCGCGGTGCCGTAGTCGAACCCGCGGCGAGCCATGGCGGCGAGGTCGCGGTCGCGGTTCTCCTGCCGGCCGCTTTTGCGCCAGGGCCCCAGCCGGCGGCGCCGCGCGTACCGCACCGCCGCGGTCCGCTCCACGTCCGCGTCCCGTTCCGCCAGCGCCGCAAGCGCGGTTTCGATGTCCGCCCGGTCGACGCCCTTCGCGCGCAGATACTGTGCGATCGCGCGCGCCGGTTTTCCGGCACGGCTCTGGCTCTCGGACTTGGCGCGGGCATAGGCGGCATCGTCCAGGAGGCCGGCCTGCGCAAGCCGCGCGACCAGCGCCTCGACCATGGCCGCGCCCTCGTCCGGGTCGGTCCCGTGCGCGTGGGCCGCGCGTGCGATCCGGCGCATCAGGACCCGGCGCAGGTTCTCCGTCGAACTTGCATAGCGTTCCAGGTAGTGGAGCGCGATCCGGTGCAGCCGGTCCGGCGTCATCCGCCGGGGCGTGCGCCGCCGCCGCGTTTCCGATCGGGCACCCTTTTGCGTCATGCCTTTCCCACCGGATTGCTCCCGCGCTTTCGCTTGCGGGCCTACGGCCTCGTCAGTATGGTGCGCGCCGCCATGGCGACCACCGAATTCCCGCACCAGACCGGCCGTCCCGTGCCGCGCCGCTACGGCGCCGTCAACTGGGTCGGCCTGTGGACCCTTTACCTCAAGGAGGTGCGGCGCTTCGTCAAGGTGTTCACGCAGACCGTCGCGGCGCCGGTGGTCACCTCTTTATTGTTCCTGGCGATCTTCACGCTGGCCCTGGGGCGCGCGGTTGAGACGGTGAACGGCGTTGCCTTCGCACTGTTCCTGGCGCCGGGCTTGATCGTCATGACCATGGCGCAGAACGCGTTTGCCAACACCTCCTCGTCGATCATGATCTCCAAGATCCAGGGCAACATCGTCGATGTGCTGATGCCGCCGATCTCGCCCGGCGAGTTCGTCTGCGCCTATGCGCTGGGCGGGACCACCCGCGGCGTCGTCGTCGGCCTGGCGGCGGGGCTGGGCATGAGCGTCTTCGTCGATCTGTCGGTCGCCCATTGGGGCTTCGTTTTGTATCACGCGGTCATGGGTTCGATGATGCTGTCGCTGCTGGGCATGCTGGGCGGCATCTGGGCGGAGAAGTTCGATCACATACAGGCGGTCACGAACTTCGTCATCACCCCTTTCGCCTTCCTGTCGGGCACGTTCTATTCGATCAACCGCCTGCCCGAGACGATCCAGACGCTGGCGCTGTTCAACCCGTTCTTCTACATGATCGACGGGTTCCGGTACGGCTTCATCGGCCAGTCGGACGCCGCGCCGGCCCTGGGCGTGGCCGTGATGCTGGGCATCAACGTCGTCCTGTGGACGGCGGCCTGGCGCCTGGTCTCCACCGGTTACAACCTGAAGGCCTGAAGGCGCATGAGCGCGCCAAGCACCGCCGCACCGCCGTTTTCGGGGCCGCGGGCGCGCAAGTTCCGCGTGATGAACCGCATCGGCGTGCTCACGCTGTTGCGGCGTGAGCTCAACCGCGACCTCAAGCTGTGGACCTATACGATCGTCGCGCCGGTGGGACAGACGTTCCTGTTCGCGGTGTTGTTCACGCTGGTTCGGCCGGCCGGCGTTCCGATGATGATGGCGGGCTTGCCGTTCATGGAATTCCTGATCCCCGGTCTGATCGCCAGCGCCATGATGATGCGCGCGTTCCAGTCGGCGTCCGTGTCGCTGGTGATGGACAAGCTGGAAGGCATCATCACCGATCTTCTGACCGCGCCGCTGACGCCCGCGGAAATGCTGGCGGCCTATGTGGCGGCGTCGGCGGCGTCCGGCCTGGTCGTCGCGGCGGTGGTCTGGGCCACGCTGTCACCGTTCACCGTGGTCGTTCCCGCCGTGCCGCTTGCCCTGGTTGCCTTTGCGGTTCTTGGCTCGGTGTTGGTCGCCTTGCTGGGCCGGATCGCCGGCATCGTCTGTTACAAGTGGGACCACCTGGCCGCGTTCGAGACGTTCCTGGTGATGCCGCTGTTGTTCCTGTCGGGCACCTTCTTTTCGCTGGACCGGCTGCCGCCGGCCTGGCGGCCGCTGTTGGAGCTGAACCCGCTGTTCTACGTGATCGACGGGATGCGTTTCGGCATGACCGGCAGGGCCGACGCCGACCCGTTGACCGGCGCGGCGGTCCTGGCCGGTCTGATCGTTGTGGCATGGGGCGTCTGCCATGTGATGATCCGACGCGGCTACCGCCTGAAGGCCTGATCGGCACGGCATTGACTTCGCCCCCTGGGTCGCGGCACAAATCCGGCACCCCCAACCTTCATGAACAGTGGTGAGCGCGGATCCCATGAGTGCCGCATTGATGGACAACTACCGGCGCGCCGATATCGCCTTCGAACGGGGCGACGGCCCCTATCTCTACACAGCGGACGGTCGGGCTTATCTCGACTTTTGTTCCGGCATTGCGGTGACCTGCCTCGGGCACGCACATCCGCACCTGGTCAAGACCTTGAAGGACCAGGCGGAGAAGCTGTGGCACACGGCCAACCTGTACGAGATCCCGGGCCAGACCCGCCTTGCCGAACGTCTGGTCGCGACCTGTTTCGCAGACCGCGTCTTCTTCTGCAGCACCGGCGTCGAGGCGCTGGAAGGCACCATCAAGCTGGCGCGGCGGGCACAGCATGTCCGGGGTCATTCCGAACGCTGGCGCGTCATCACGGTGGAAGGGGCGTTTCACGGCCGGTCGCTGGCGACGATCTCGGCGTCGGCCAACCCGAAATATCTCGACGGTTTCGGTCCGCCCGTCGACGGCTTCGACAACGTGCCGTTCGGCAACCTGAACGCCCTCAGGGCCGCGATCACCGAGGAGACCGCGGCCATCCTGGTCGAGCCGATCCAGGGCGAGGGCGGCATTCACGCGGCCAAGCTGGACTATTTGCGGGGCCTGCGCGCCGCGGCGGACGAGTTCGACCTGTTCCTGGCTTTCGACGAGGTTCAGTCCGGCAACGGACGGACCGGCAAGATGTGGGCGCACCAGTGGGCGGGCGCGGAACCCGACATCATGTCGACCGCCAAGGGCGTGGGCGGCGGTTTTCCGATCGGCGCGATCCTGGCGACCGAAGAGGCCTCGCGCGGTTTCACGCCGGGCGTGCACGGCACCACCTTCGGCGGCAACCAGCTTGCCATGGCCGTCGGCAACGCGGTGCTGGACGTCATCTTGGAGGACGGCTTCCTCGACAACGTGGACAGGCTCGGCAAGATCATGTGGGACAAGGTTTCGGACCTGGTCGCGCGTTATCCGGCGGTGTTCGAGTCGCTGCGCGGCGCCGGTCTGATGCAGGGCATCAAGTGCGTCGTCACCAACACCGATCTGCAGGCGGCGTTGCGCAACGAAGGTTTGTTGACGGTGACCGCGGGCGACAACGTGACGCGACTGCTGCCGCCGCTCAACATCGAGGAACGCCACATCGACGAGGCGGTCGCCATCCTGACCAAGGTGGCCGAGAACTGGGGTGGCGGTGATGGCTGAGCCGCTCGTGTGGCCGGCGGCAGGGCACCCCGCATGATGGAAGGCCGCCGCACACCGAGCGATCCGGTGCGCGACATCGACGACATGGTGCTGCCGTTCCTGATCGACAGGCCGGGCATCCATGGGCGCCTGACCCGTCTGGGCGCGGCCGCCGATACCATCCTGTCGCGCCATGCCTATCCCGAACCGGTCGGCCAACTGCTGGGCGAGTTCCTGGCGCTTGGCGCGGCCCTGGCGACGGCCTTGAAGTATGACGGCGTCTTCACGCTGCAGGCCAAGGGCGACGGGCCGGTCCCGATGATCGTTGCGGACGTGACCAGCGCCGGCAAGCTGCGCGGCTATGCCGAAGTGAAGGGCGAGATCCCGCCGAAGGAAGAGACCGACCAGGCGCCGATCCCACGCCTGCTGGGCGCCGGCTACCTGGCCCTGACCGTCGACCAGACCGGCAAGGAGGACCGCTATCAGGGCATCGTCGAGCTGCAGGGCCAGCACCTGAGCGACTGCATCCACCACCACTTCCAACAGTCCGACCAGTTTTCCGCCGCGGTCAAGATTTCGGCCTGCCATGACGAGACCGGCACCTGGCGCGCCGGTGCGTTGATGCTGCAGCGGCTGCCGGACGAGGACGTTGTGATGGACGACGACAAGGAGGACGACTGGCGCCGGGCGATCACGCTGATGGGCAGCACCTCGCCGCAGGAGCTGACCGCCGAGGCGCTGCCGGCGAACGACCTTCTGTTCCGCCTGTTTCACGAGGACGGCGTTCGGGTCTTCACACCGAAACCTCTGGAATTCGGCTGCCGCTGTTCGCGCGAGAAGATGGTCTCGGTGCTGCAGGGCATCCCGGCGGCCGAGCGGGAGACCCTGAAGGAAGACGGACTGATCACGATGACCTGCCAGTTCTGCAATGCGACCTACGGTTTTTCGGACGAAGACCTGGTCTAGGGCGCCGGCACGGCGCCGGACCCGGGCCCAATGACGATCTGACACGGGAGAGCGATGCCGATGCGATCAGCCCTTTGGACCCTTGCGGCGGCGGCTGTCGTCCTGGTTGGCTGCGAGACGCCGCCGCCGGCAGACGAGTTCGCGGAGATCACCTTCCTCAACCGCGACCGCATCCGCCTGGATGTGGCGGAAATCGTCGTCGACAACCTCTACGGATCGCCGCGCAAGCAAGGCTTCGTCGAGCACGAGTTCCCCATCGATCCGGGCCAGACCGCCGCGCGCTGGGCGAAGGACCGTCTGGAAGCGGTCGGCACCGACGGGCGGCTGACCGTCAGCATCATCGAAGCCAGCGTCGCGGAGACCAAGCTGGAGATGAAGTCGGGCATTCAGGGGCTGGTCACGACGGAACAGTCGGAACGCTACGACGGGCTGATCGTCATGACCCTGGAAGCGGAGAACGTCAGCCGCCGCATTTCGGCGTCGGCCCGGGGCGAGGTCCGGCGGTCGCAGACGGTGCTGGAGGACATCACCTTGGCCGAGCGCGAGCGCGTCTGGTACGAGATGACGGAAAAGATGATGGCCGACCTGGATACCGTCATGACCAAGAACATCAACACCCACCTGGCCGATTTCCTGGTGCGGTAGACGGCGAAAACGACCGGCGGCCAAAGACGCCCCTTATCAGGCCTTTCAGACGGCCTGCTGACTTCGCGCAGTCAGGTCTTCGCGCGTGGCGAAGGCATCGGATCACTCGGCGGACCTGGCCAGGTGCTCCATGATGACGTCCATCGCCGCGTCGGAAATGTGGTGGTGCGGGTGTGACTCGTCGATCCAGACCGCGAACCGGCCGCCCAGTCCCAGCGCCCGGACCGCATCGTCGACGGCCGCCGCATAGAGCGTGCCCTTGCGGTTTCGGTAGCAACAGCGGTCGTAGCGGTTGAACACCTGGAGCTGGGCGCGTCCCGGCCCCGCGGCGCCCATCACAAAGAGATCGAGATAGCCAGCGGCGGCGGTGAGCGGCGGATAGAAATGCTCTGCCGGCGGCTGGCGCTCCAGTCCTTCGTGCAGATAGAGCGGATAGACGCCGGCGACCGCGGCACTGGCGGCGATGCGCGGATCGACCGCGGCGATCAGCGCGGTCAGCCAGCCGCCGGCCGAGAACCCGATCATATGGATGCGCGTGTAGAGGCCGTCGTCGGCGAGGGTATTGAGCGCCATCACCACCGGTTCGACCACGATGCGCAACGGCAACGGCTCCGCTTCGAGGAAACGCTGATGGGCGTAGTCGGTGGGAAAGGTGCCCTTGCCGTAGCCCGGATAGTTGACCGCGAGCACGCCGTAGCCCGCCTCGACCAGGCGCGCCAGATGGGCGGCATGCATCTGGAACGTCCCGGCATAACCGTGCGCATAGATGACCAAGGCGCCGTTGCCGCGGCGGGGCACCAGGTGGAAAGCATGCGCCGTATAGCGATAGACCGGCGCAACCAGCTCTTCGATCCGGCCAAGGTTCGCGACGCCTTCGAACGCCGGGAGGTCTGCCGGCCCCGCCCGTCCGGCGCGGCGGTCCCGGCCCTCGCCCTGCGGACCCCAGATCGCATCCGCCAGACGGCTGCGCGCGGCGGCAAGCGCGCCCGGATCGCCCAGCGTGATCAGCGCGGCCGGATCCGTCTTCAGATAGCGGGGGTCGATCTCGTCATAAGCATAGGGACTGTCGGCGGTCAGGCGCTTGTACTGGATCCGCACCGGGTCCACGTAGTTGATGGCGGCAATGACCGCGCCGGCCACGGCCGCGAAGGCCAGGATCGCGATCAGGCTGATCCGCAGGACGGGGCGGTGGCGGGGCAAGAGGGCACCTCGGGACCGTTCGGGGACCGCCAATTGACATGAGGACCCATCGCAGTACAAGTCTTAGGCGTGGTGCGAAGGCGGATGCCCCCTAAGGGGGAAGGACAGACCCATGCAGACGACATTCCTGGAGGCGGGCGACCGCGCGCCCAATTTCCAGTTCAACGACGCCGCGGGCGCGGTGAAGAGCCTCTATTCCGAGGCAACCGGCGGCCCGCTGGCGCTGTTCTTTCTTCCCGCCGCCGGCAACGGTTCCGCCGCCGAGATCACGGCGCTTGCGGCGGCGGCACCGGCAATGCTGGAAGCGGGCGCGCACCTGTTCGTGATCGGCGCCGACGGCGCCGGGCTTGACGACCGCGTCCTTGCGGCGCCCGACCCCGACGGCCGGATCGCGGCGCAGTTCGGCACCGGCGGCGCGGCGCTGGCGCTGGTGCTTGACGCGAACCAGCGGATCCTGGCCCGTCTGGAGGCCGGCGAGGCGCCGCTTGCAGACCGCGCCGCAGCCGTGGTCCGCGAAACGCCGGTCCCGGCGCGTTTCTCGGTGCCGCGCCACCCCCCGGTCCTCAGCATCCCCAGGGCGCTCAGCCCCGAGCAATGCGCGCGGCTGATCGACTATTTCAACACCGAAGGCAGCGCCGAAAGCGGCACCTACACGCTGGAAGGCGGCAAGCCGGTACGCAAGATCAACCACAAATCCAAACGCCGGCACGATTGCCTGGTGCGCGATCCGGCGCTGGTCGAGATGCTGACGAAGGCGTTCGGGAGCCGGATCTTCCCCGAGATCTTCCGGGCGTTCCAGGCGAAGATGACACGCGTCGAAGAGCTCAAGATCGTTCGATACGACGCGGACCCGGGCGGCTATTTCCGGCCGCACCGCGACAACACCATGCCGTCGAACGCGCACCGCCGCTTTGCCATGACGCTGAACCTGAACAGCGACGAGTACGAAGGCGGCCGGCTGCGGTTTCCCGAGTACGGCGGGGCGGCCTACAAGCCGGCGGCCGGCGAGGCGGTGGTTTTCTCCTGTTCGCTGATGCACGAGGCGACCGACGTGGAAACCGGCAGCCGATACGTCCTGCTGACGTTTCTGTATGACGAGGAGGGCGAGCAGATGCGTCAGGCGGTGCGCCGCCAGATGGCCCAACAACAGGCGGGAGAAGCCGAATGAGCGCCGCGGCGGACACCGGCCAGGCCGGGCTCGCACCGGGCGAGCGGGCGCCGGACATCACCTTCGTCAAGAAGGACGGCAACATGGTCAGCCTTTACGACCGGGCGCTGGGCGGTGCGCTGGTGGTGCTGTTCTATCCCGATCACAGCGACCCGGAAGTGGTGGCGACGCTGGACGGCTTTACCGAGGCGCGCGAACTGCTGCGCGAGGCCGGCGCCCAGGTCTTCACCGTCAGCGGTGACACCGTGGAGGCGACCGCGGAATTCGCCGCCCGGCAGGAACCCGGCAACTTCATGGTCTCCGATCCCGACCACTCGATCGCCGCCAGCTACGGCGCAGCGGACCGACTGGTCTGTTATGTCCTGGATCCGACGCAGCGTGTCCATTCCAGGCTGGAGCCGTCGGACGGGCCGCTGGTGGACCGCACCCTGGCGGCAGTGGAAGAAATCGGCCGGCCGCAGCAGTTCGATGCGCCGCCGCATGCACCGATCCTGGTCGTTCCCAATGCGCTGTCGCCGGCGGAATGCCGCGAGCTGATCGACTATTTCGAAACGCACGACAAGGAAGAGGGCGGCACCTGGCGGGCGGTCGACGGCGAGATGGTCAATTCGCCCAACTACGGCATGAAACGGCGCATGGACCATCAGGTGCAGGAGCCGGAAATGCAGCAGCGGCTGCTCCGGATCCTGGGTCGCCGGGTGATCCCCGAGATCGCGGTCGCCTTCCAGTGCAAGATCGCCCATGCCGAGGAATTCAAGCTGGTGCGTTATGACGCGGAGACCGGCGGCTATTTCCGGCCGCACCGGGACAACACGCTGGACGCGACCGCGCACCGCCAGTTCGCCATGACGCTGAACCTGAACAGCGAGGAATACGAGGGCGGTGAGCTCACCTTTCCCGAGTTCGGCGGCGGCGCCTACAAGCCGCCGTCGGGCGCGGCGGTGGTGTTTTCCTGTTCCTTGATGCACGAGGCCGCGCCCGTGACCAAGGGCAGCCGCTACGTGCTGCTCAGCTTCTTCTTCGATGCCGAAGGCGCGCGCATCCGCAACGCGTTCGCCGAAAGGATGCGGCAGCAGGCGGGGTCGACGCCGGCCTAGGACAGCGCCGCGCCTATTGAGGGGGCGGCGCGGTCAGGCGGTCGACCATGGCCTTCAGCGCCCGGATCTGCGGCGCGTTCCGCGAGCGGAAATCGGTCGCGCTGTAGCCCCACCAGTCCCAGCACGAGCGCGGGTTTCCCGGGCTGTCGATGGTCTGCGGGAACACGACGATCAGGCGGCCCTCGTCGGCCCAGTTGGCATACCCCGTCCCTTCGATGAAGGCGGTGCCGACGAGGCCGCGGTGCTGGCGGCAACCGTGCAGCGCGATATGGACGCGGCAACCGGGACCGGTTTCGCAGACAGGCGGGATATAGACAATGCCGTCCTCGGCCATGCCCAGGCTGGTGGGGTCTTCCAGGAACTCCGCCTGGTCGAATTCCACGAACCGTCCGGCGGGCGCGTCCGCCCGCTGGTCGATGTCTTCGTAGATCAGCTTGAGGATGGCGCCGGCCTGGTCGTAGTCGCAGTCGTTCATGAAAGGACTGCCGGCGGTGCCGCAGGACGACCCCACGTCCTGGGTGACGAAGGCGTGGGCGGCGGGCGAGCCGTACAGGAACTCCACCTTGTCCGCGGGCGTGCCGGCGGCCTTGTAGAAGTCCTGCGCGGCGGCGACCACCTCTTCGATCACGATGTCGTCGCCGGCGCCCGAGAACAAATAAACCGGATCCTGGGCGAGGCCTTCCAACGGGTCGATCATGCCGGCCTCGGCCAGCGCCGCCGCCCGTTCGGCCAGCCGCGCGGCATTGGGCGCGCCCATCGTGGTCTGCATGCAGCCGTACTGGGCCTGCATGGCGTTGGCCCAGGCGATGCCGGGCAGCCAGGGCATGGTGCGCGCAAGCCAGCTTTCGGCGCAGCCGTAAGGCCCGCCGGCGACGACGCCGACGCCGATCACGCTCTGGGAATGGGCGACGTGGAACTGGACCGCCATATAGGCGCCCGACGAAAGACCGGAAACAGACGTGGCGGCAGGATCGGCGCCCAGTGCGGGTAGGGGCTCGGCGGCCCGCGCCTGCAGGCTTGGGGCAAGCCAAAGAACCCCGCAGACGAACGCGAAGACAATGCGATGCAGCATGACGTACGACCCCTCAGGCCAACCGATCGAGGCGGATTTTGTTGCATTGCACACTCAGCGATTGCAGGGTTTGCGTCAAGCGGGCCGCATGCCGCAGGCGCGCGAGGGCCCCTACAGGTTCTCGCGAACCGCGTCCGCGATCGCGGCAAGCCGCGCCTCGTCGCGGCGGTAGAGGGTCCACTGCTTGATCCGCGTCGCGCGCACGAGGCCCGCCTCCAACAGGATCTTCAGGTGCGCGCTGGCGGTGGGCTGGCTTATCCCCAGCTTGTCGGCGATCGCCAGGCCGCAGACGCCGTCTTCGACGAGGTCGCCCTCGGCCGTGGCGGAGAAATGCACCAGCGGGTCCTTCAGCCAGTCCAGGATGATCAGGCGCCGGTCGTTGGCAAGCGCCCGCAGGGCCAGGAGCATGTCGTTCCGGGACAGATGCATATAGGTAAATAGCTAATTAACTATACGCAATGTCAAGCTCCTATCCGCGCGGATGCGCAAGGGCTCTTGTCCAACCAGTTGATTTTTAACCGTTATTGGGTGGAGACGCCCAACTGTGCGGCGGTGCGGCGGATCGCGGTTTGCGCGTCGGGCCGGCCGTCGAAGGCGGCAAGCGCCCGGTCGACCGCCGCCTTTGCTTCGTCGGGCCGTTCCAGCACGCCGTAGGAACGGATCAGCATGATCCAGCCTTCCAGGTCGTTGGGCTGCTCCTCCAACCGCGCAGCAAGGCCTTCGACCATGCCGCTGATCATCTCGGCCTGTTCCTCCGGCGTCATCTCGCGGGCCGCCGCCATGTCCTCGGCCGAAGGCCCGCGCCGGCCGGACGCCACGCCGCCACCGTCGGCAAGGCCCAGTTCCGCCCGGGCGCGGCCGATCTCCTGTTGGACGAAGGGCGCCCCGGGATAGAGCCGCGACACCTCGTCCAGCGCCGCGACGGCGCCGTCCCGGTCGCCCATCGCCGCCTTGGCGCGGGCAAGCGACAGCCAGCCTTCGTAATCCTTGGGGTTGGCGGCGAGCCGCGTCTCCAGCGCCGTGATCGGGTCGACGCCTGTTGCCGGCGCCGCCGCCGCGGCCTGTGCCGGGGCGTCGGGCAACACCGTGGCTACGTCGATATCGAGGAAAGTCGCCATGTCGGTGATGCGTGCGCGCAGCAAAGGCACCCAGCCCGCGTCCGGCGGCGAATCTTCCAAAAGCGCCAGCCAGCCGTCCATCGCCGCCCGGTAGTTCTGCTGTTGGGCTTGGTAGAGCGCCAGGTAGTAACGCGCGCGGGGCTCGTCCGGCAGCGCCCGGTTGACCTCCGTGAAGGCCAGGTGGGCGGTTTGGGTCACCTTGTTGCCATTGGCCAAGACGACCGCCTCGGCATAGGTGGACAGGATCCGCGGGTCGTTGTCGCTGAGTTCGACGGCGCGCCGGTAGGCCTCTGCCGCCTCGGCGTAACGCTCGACGAAGGCATAGGACCGGCCCAGCAGGAACCACTGGTCGAGGTTGTCCGGGTCCTCCTTGACCTTCTCTGCAAGGATCTCGATCCGGCTGTCGATGTCGCCGCCCTGGGCCTGCTGTTGCTGTTGTTGGGTCAGGCGCGCCGCCAGCGGCTGGTCGGGGACGCCGGGCGCCCCCAGCCAGGCGTAAAGCCCGCCCGCCGTGCCGCAGACCAACACCACCACGATCGCGGCGCCGATCGGGCTGCGCCGCGCGTCGACGGTGGCCTCGCCCTTCAGCGCGCGGGTGCCCAGGACCCGCCGTTCGATCTCGCCGCGCGCCGCCGTCGCCTCGTCGGCGTTGAGCAGCCCGCGCTCGACGTCGCGGTCGATCTCCTTGAGCTGGTCGCGATAGATGGCAAGGTCGGCGTCCGCGGTCGCATCCGTCTCGGAACGCCGGGCCAGCATGGGCCACAAGACCAATCCCGCGGTCAGCGCGGCCATCGCGCCCAGGATCAGCCACAGGGTCATTGCGGGTCGTCTTTCAACAGCGATTTGGCCAGTGCGTGCTCTTCCTCGCTCATGGCGGCGGCGGGGGGCTTGGCGCGCCGCTGGCTGCGGTAGAAGCCCCAGACCCCCAACAGCGCCAGCGCCAGCAGCACCAGCGGACCGAACCAAAGGAAATAGGTCGTCGGCTTGAACGGCGGCTTCAAGAGCACGTAGTCGCCGTACCGCGCGACGACGAATTCGATCGTCTCGTCGTTGCTGTCGCCGGCCACCAGCCGTTCGCGCACCAGGACCCGAAGGTCCTTCGCCAAGGCGGCGTTGGAATCGTCGATCGACTGGTTCTGGCAGACCAGGCAGCGCAGGTTCTTGCCGATCTCGCGCGCCCGGGCCTCCAGCGCCGGATCCTTCAGGATCTCGTCCGGCTCCACGGCCGGCGCCGACAGCGGCGCCAGCAAAAGCAAACAGAAGACGAGCAAACGACGCATGATCAGGAACTGAGGCTTGCGATGGTCGGCTGGATGACCTCGCGCCAGGTTTCCTCGCTGACCGGGCCGACATGCTTGTAGCGGATGCGACCGGTCCGATCGACGATGAAGGTCTCCGGCACGCCGTAGACGCCCCAGTCGATCCCGACCCGGCCGTCCCGGTCGGCGCCGATGCGCTCGTAGGGATCGCCAAGTTCCTCGAGCCAGCGCGCCGCCGCGCCCGCCTCGTCCTTGTAGTTGATGCCGATCAGCCGAACGTCGCCCTGCTCGGCAACGTCCATCCAAAGGCCGTGCTCGGCCCTGCAGGGAATGCACCAGGACGCGAACACGTTGACCACGGTCACGGCACCGGTCAGGTCCGCGCTGGCGAGGCCCGTTGCCGCCCCGTCGATGGTGGGCAGTTCGAAAATCGGCACCGGCTGGTCGATCAGCGCCGACGGCACGATCTTCGGGTCGCGCCCCAGGCCCAGGAAAAACACCGCGGCCATGGCCAGGAACACGACCACAGGGACCAGCACTACCAGACGCTGCTGCATCACCCGAACTCCATCCCTAGTCGCCGACGCCGCCGGCCGCTGCGGTCTGATGCGTAACGCGCGCGGTCTTACGCTTGGGCGCGCCGACGCGCAGGCGCCGGTCGGTGAGCGAAACCAGCCCGCCAAGCACCATGATCAGGGACCCGAGCCAGATCCAGGGCACCGTCGGGTTCGAATAGAAACGCGTGACCCAGCGCCCGTCGCCGCTGGGATCGCCGATCGCCGCATAGACGTCGCCCATGCCGCTGGAATGGATGGCCGCCTCGGTGGTGTCCTGGCGCTGGACCGGGTACCAGCGTTTCTCGGGGAACAGGACCGCGACCGGTTCGCCGTCGCGGCTGACCCGTACGGTGGCGATCCGGGTCTGGTAGTTGGGACCGGGCATGTCCTGAACATCGACCAGCTCGAAGGAGTATCCGTCCACCTCTGCTGCCTCACCCGGCGACAGCGCCTGGATCGATTCGGTCTTCCAGGCGGAGATCCCGGTGATGCCGGCGATCGTGACGGCAAGCCCCAGATGCGCCAGCGTCATGCCGTAGGCCGCGCGGGGCAGATGGCGCGCCCGGCGCAGCGATTCGCCCGCCGGCGCCCGGAACAGCTTGATGCGCTCGGCAAGTTCCACCAGCGTCGCCATGCCCAGCCACGCCGCAAGCCCCATGCCCAACGCCGCCAGGACCGGCCCGCCCCAGCGGACCCACAGCGTGAACGCGACCGCCGCAAGCGCCGCAGCCAGCGCCCAGCGCAGCCGCTGCATCGCACCCGCCAGGTCGCCGCGCTTCCAGGGCAACAGCGGTCCGACGCCCATGGCGACGATCATCGGCACCATCAGCGGCACGAAGGTGGCGTTGAAGTAGGGCGGTCCGACCGAAACCTTGCCGCCGCCGAGCACGTCGATGCCCAGGGGATAGAGCGTGCCCAGAAGGACGGTGGCGCAGGAGGTCGCCATCAAGAGGTTGTTCAACAACAGGCCGCCTTCGCGCGAGACCGGCGCGAACAGGCCGCCGGCCTGCAAGGCAGGCGCCCGCCAGGCATAAAGCACCAGCGAGCCGCCGATGGCGATCGCCAGGATCGCCAGAATGAAGACGCCGCGGGCGGGATCCGTGGCGAAGGCGTGCACCGAGCTCAACACGCCCGAGCGGACCAGGAACGTGCCGACGAGGCTGAGCGAAAAGGCCAGGATCGCCAGGAGAACGGTCCATTTCTTCAAGGTGTCGCGCTTTTCGACGACGATCGCCGAGTGCAACAGCGCGGTCGCCAGCAGCCACGGCATGAAAGACGCGTTCTCGACCGGGTCCCAGAACCACCAGCCGCCCCAGCCGAGCTCGTAATAGGCCCACCAGCTTCCCATGGCGATGCCCATGGTCAGCGTGCTCCAGGCAAGCAGGGTCCAGGGCCGGACCCAGCGCGCCCAGGCGGCGTCGAGCCGGCCTTCGATCAGGGCGGCGACCGCAAAGGAGAACGACACCGACAGGCCCACATAGCCCATGTAGAGGAACGGCGGGTGGAAGGCGACGCCCGGGTCCTGCAACAGCGGGTTCATGCCGCGGCCGTCCATCGGCGGAAAGGGTATGCGGGTAAAGGGATTCGACGTCGCCAGGATAAACAAGATGAAGCTGACGCCGATCATGCCCTGAACGCCCAGCACACGCGCCTTCAGCCGCGGCGGCAGGTTGCGGCCGAAACTGGCGACCAGCATGCCGAACAGCGCCAGGATCAGGACCCACAACAGCATCGAGCCTTCGTGGTTCGCCCAGACGCCGGTGATCTTGTAGAGCATCGGCTTTGCCGAGTGGGAGTTCTCCGCGACGTTGATCAGCGAAAAGTCCGAAACCACGTAGGCCCGCGTCAGCGCGGCGAACGAAATCGCGATCAGCACGAACTGTAGCTGTGCGGCCGGCGTCGCGGTCGCCATCCAGCCGGCCCGGCCGGTCTGGGCACCGATCATGGGCACGCTCATCTGGACGAGCGCGACCGCAAGCGCGAGCATCAGGGCGAAATGTCCGATTTCAGCGATCACGAGCGAGGTTCCGCGGTCTCAGCCGTCATGGTCGTGACGGACAGGGCAGACCGCCATCCGCGGCTGTACCATTTCCCGGTGAATGCCGCTCTTCTCGACGAATGGCCGGTGTCCTTCGGTGAACGGCGTCATGCCCTGCAGCGCCTCCGCGTCGGACAGCACCGCCCGGCCGGGCTGCGGCAGGATGATCACGCCCGCCTTCTTCAGCCGGGTCAGCGATCGGCTGACGGTCTCGGGGTTGAGACCCAGGTAATCGGCGATGTCGTCCCGGTTCATCGGCAGGTCGATCTCCACGCCGTCGCGCCGTGGCTGTCCGGCGCGCTCGGCCATCTCCAACAGGAAGGTGGCGATGCGTTCGGGCACCGTCAGCCGGCCCAGAAGCAGCATCTGCAGGTTCGCGCGCTTGATCTGGGCACAGGCGATATCGAACAGTTCCTCCACCAGTTTCGGCCGGTGCACGGCGATCTCCGCCAGGTCGCGGCCGTTGATGTGGCACAGCTCCGTCGGACAGACGGTTTGTGCCGACAATTCCGAGTGTTGGCCGATCAGGCCCGGACACAATATCTCGCCTGGAAAACGGAAATCCAAGATCTGCCGCCGCCCGTCGGGTAGGACATATTGTATCACCGCAAGGCCGGAAACGATGATCCACAAATCGTGAGAATCGTCCGTGTCGCGCATCAACAGATGGCCGCGCGGCACGTTCTGATGGTCCAACGGGTGGTGCGGGCCGAGGTCGGCCAGCGCCACGAGATGGTCCGGCAACCGACAGCGGGCTTCGACGCGGCACGTATCGCACGGCAGATCCACCGTGCCGTTCAGATCCTGATCGTGTGACTGCGTCGACATCGGGTCTCCCTGCAACGAACGAACTGTTCTTTTCCGCCACAAATGAGGCGATTCCGGGCGACGGAGCCATGACGTGCGTCAATCCACACGCCAGCACCGCAAAGTTACGTTTCTCCCGCGCAAATCTGCGGGTTTTCTGACCCAGGTCAGAGTGTGCGGTCTGGAATCGGCGGAGGATATAGAACGGATGGACTAGAAGTGCGGCGAGTCCCGCCTGCAAGGGGGTGCCGCGCGACACAGCGACGAAGGGGGACCGTTGTGAAAAAGCTGGCGCTTCTCTCAGGTCTGATCATCGGACTCACCCTGGCGGCACCGGCCGGTGCGCAGCAGTTCGACACGGTTTCGGCCGAGGCGGCGAACGCCAAGGGATGCCAGTCCTGCCACGAGGGGATCGAGCGTTTCACCGACGGTGAGATGCAGGAAACCATCGAGGCGATGGGCGCCGATTTCAACGATCCCGGCGGCTGTGTTGTCTGTCACGGCGGCAATCCCACCGCGACCACCAAGGACGCGGCGCACAGCGGTGCGCCTGGGGAACTGACCGAGGCGGGCGGGCCGCACCTTTTCTATCCCGATCCCGGCGCCGTCGGCGTCTCGCAGAATGCCTGCGGGCAGTGCCATGACGGCTACTCCCGGCGTCTTGAGATGTCGTTGATGAACACCGAGGCCGGCAAGCTGCAGGGCAACCTGTGGTCCTGGGGCCTGCAGAAAGACTTCAAGGTGGTCTGGGGCAACTACGACCTGGTCGACGAGGACGGTCCGGAGCCGTCGGTCGGCACGGATGCCTACAAGGCCTACATGACCAAGTTCGTCGAAGAACACCGCGACCAGATCCCGGAACAGATGAAGCAGGTTCCGGAAGTCGACGTGAACGAGATCCCGCGCCATCCGAACCTTGCGGGCATCACCTATTCGCGCCAGCAGTGCCAGCGCTGCCACGTCGGCGTGAACGGACGCGAGAAGCGCGGCGACTACCGCGGCGCGGGCTGTTCGTCCTGCCACGTGCCCTACAGCAACGAGGGGCTGTACGAAGGCGGCGACCCGACCATCAACAAGGAACAGCCGGGCAAGCTGTTGGTGCACCGCCTGCAAGGCACGCGGAAATCCAAGGTGACGCACAACGGGCTGACCTATTCGGGTATCCCGAACGAATCCTGCAGTTCCTGCCACAACCGCGGCAAGCGCATCGGCGTCAGCTATCAGGGGATCATGGAATTCCCCTACGGCAGCCCGTACAGCCCGACCGGCGGCAAGCAGCCCAAGCTGCACACGAAGAACTATCTCTTCATCAAGGACGACCTGCATCACCAGGTCCAGAGCCGGCCCGGCAACCCGCAGGGCGGCCTGTTGTGCCAGGACTGCCACACCTCGATCGACATGCACGGCGACGGCAACCTGCCGGGCACCACGCTGGCGCAGGTCGAGATCGAGTGCGAGGACTGTCACGGCACCGTCGCCAAGTTCCCGTGGGAGCTGCCGCTGGGTCATGGCGAAGAACACCAGATGGATATCGGCGACGAGCCGCGCGGCCTGACCGACGAGCTGCCCGACTACATGGTGTTCGCGACCGAGTACGATCCGCAGGACGGCTATCTGATCAGCGCCCGCGGCAACCCGCTGGGCAACGTCGTCAAGGACGGCAAGAAGGTGATCCTGCATTCCGCGTCGGGCCTCGACTTCGACGTCCCGGTGCTGAAACAGCTTTCGATCGACAACGAGTGGAAGTCGCCCAATGCGCAGGTCGCCATGGGCAACGTGGGCAAGCACATGGAAAGCATGGAGTGCTACGCCTGCCACGCCGACTGGGCGCCGCAATGCTACGGCTGCCACGTCACCGTCGACTATTCCGAAGGCAAGACAGACGTCGACTGGATCGAGAACGCGAACTCGCGCGGCGACAACGGCCTGACCGCGGACGCCGAACTCGGCACCAACGGCATCAAGAGCGCAGGCAAGGTCAGCGAGACCCGCTCGTATCTGCGGTGGGAGACGCCGATCCTCGGCATCAACGGCGAGGGCCGAGTCAGCCCGATGATGCCGGGCTGTCAGGTGATCACCACGGTCATCGACAAGAACGGCAACACGGTCGTCCATAACGAGACCTGGAACACGCCGGAAGGCAAGGGTCTGGACCATGCCGCCGTGCAGCCGCACACCGCCGGCCGCAACGCGCGATCCTGCGAAAGCTGCCACAACAACCCGAAGGCGCTGGGCTACGGCATCGAGGACGGCCGCTTCCTGCGCGGCTACGAAGACGGCTTCGTGGTGGACCTGGAAACCGCAATGGGCGAGATCATCCCCGAGCAGTCCCAGTTCCAGTCCCAGCCGGTGCCGTCGCTGGACCATGACCTGTCGCAGATCGTCACCCGCGACGACGAGCAACTGGTCTCGATCGGCTCGCACTGGCCGCTGACCGGTCCGTTGCCGGCCGCGGTCCGGGCCAAGGTCGAACGCACCGGGCTGTGCATGGGCTGCCACCAGAACATGGCGGACACGACCCTTTGGGCGAAGGTGAACTCGCCCAAGTTCGTCAGCAACGAGCAACACCGTGCGGTGATGGACCGGGCGCTGCGGGCCTATGCCCGAGAACGCAGCGAATAAGCGCGGGAGGCGAGACATGAACAGACCATTGGGCATCCTTGCGTCGGCCGTGCTGGCGGTGTCGGCGACCTGTTGGGCGGCCGGCGCGGCGGAGCTCTCCAGCTACACGGCCAGCGAGCTCTACAACCCGTGCAACGAATCCGACAATGACGCGCGCTGGGGCGCGGCGGCCGAGGCGGAGTGCGAGCAGTACCTGCGCGGCTTCACCGACGCCCTGGTCCTTGCCGGTGCGGTCGGGCCCGACGCGGGCATCTGCCTGCCCGAACAGAACCGCGACGACGAGGTGCGCTGGGCCTTCATGTACTGGTACAACCAGCATTTCGAAGACCGCAACAAGGCCGCCGCCGAAAACCTCATGGCGACCCTGAAAGACCGCTTTCCCTGTAACTGAGTAGGCGGCTTCACAGAACCCCCCTCTCCCGGGCCGGGCGAGGGGTTTTGCGTATTGTTGCGCGGGACCCTCATCCGGCTTGCCCCGCGGCCCGATCGGGCGGACAATTCCCCCATAAAGACACGAAAACGGCTTCATGGGAGGAGAGGACCATGCGCGGCCTGATGATGGACCGGCCCTTGTTGGTTTCGCAGCTCATCGACTATGGCGCGGAGGTCCATCCAACCGGCAATGTGGTGTCCCGCCGGGTCGAGGGCGACATCCACCGCTACAGCTATGCCGAGGCGCGGGGCCGCATCGCCAAGCTGGCCAATGCGCTTGTCGCCTACGGGATCAAGCCCGGCGACCGGGTCGCCACCATCGCCTGGAACACCTACCGGCATTTCGAGCTCTATTACGCCGTCGCCGGCATCGGCGCGGTCTGCCATACGATCAACCCGCGCCTGTTCCCGGAACAGATCGTCTATGTGCTGAACCATGCCGAGGACCGGCTGTTGTTCATGGACCTCACCTTCCTGCCGCTGGCGGAGAAGCTGGGCAGCCACTTCAAGACCGTGGAGGCGGTCGTCGCGCTGGCCGACGCGGAGGCCCTGCCGGAATCGGACCTGGCCAGTCTGATCTCCTACGAGGCTTTCCTGGAGGGGGAATCCGACCGGATCGACTGGCCCACGTTCGACGAAAACACCGCCTGCGGGCTTTGCTATACCTCGGGCACCACCGGCCATCCCAAGGGCGTTCTTTATTCGCACCGCTCGTCGGTGCTGCACGCCATGTCGGTGGCGGTGCTGGACGGCTGCAATGCGACGCCCCGGGACACCATCATGCCGGTCGTGCCGCTGTTCCACGTCAATGCCTGGGGGCTGCCCTACGCCGGGCCGCTGGTCGGGGCGAACCTCGTTTTCCCCGGCGCGGGCATGGACGGGGCCAGCCTGTTCGACCTGATGCAGGCCGAGGGCGTCACCTCGGCCTGGGGCGTGCCGACGATCTGGTTCGGCCTGTTGGCCGAGTTCGAGAAACGCGGTACCGCGCCCGACAAACTGGAAGGCGTCGTGGTCGGCGGCGCCGCGCCGCCGCGTTCGATGATCGAGGCTTTCGAGACCAAGTACGGCGTCAACTTCGTCCACGGATGGGGCATGACCGAGACCAGCCCCGTGGCCACGGTGAGCCAGCTCAGGTCCGACATGGCCGGGCTGTCCGACGACGCGGCGGTCGATATCAAGACCCGCCAGGGCCGCCGGCTTTTCTCCGTCGACATGAAACTGGTCGACGAAGACGGCAATGCGGTGCCGCACGACGGTGAGACCCGCGGCGAGATCCTGGTCCGCGGACCCTACGTCGCGGCGGGCTATTACAAGGACGATGCGGGCACAGCCGCGGCGCTCACCGACGACGGCTGGTTCCGCACCGGCGACGTCGCGACGATCGACGCGGACAGCTATATGACCATCGTCGACCGGACCAAGGACATGATCAAGTCGGGCGGCGAATGGATCAGCTCGATCGACCTGGAGAACGCCGCCGTCGGCCATCCGGCGCTGGCCGAGGCCGCGGTGATCGGCATCGCGCACCCGCGCTGGGGCGAACGGCCCTTGCTGGTCGCGGTCCTGCGCGAGGATGCCAGCGTGACGCCGGACGAGCTTCGGACGTATCTTTCCGACAAGGTGGCCAGGTTCTGGCTGCCCGATGCGGTGGAGTTCGTGGACGAGCTGCCGCACGGCGCGACCGGAAAGCTGCAGAAGACGAAACTGCGGGAGCAGTTCAAGGACTACGTGCTTCCGGAGGGCGGCGATGCCGCCTGAGACGGAAACGCTGAAGGGCTTTCACGCCCATGTCTATTTCGACGCCGGGACGGTGGAGCGCGCACGGGCGGTCTGCGAGGCCGCCCGCGACCGGTTCGCCATCGCGATGGGGCGCATGCACGAACGTCCGGTCGGCCCGCATCCCATGTGGAGCTGCCAGCTCGCCTTCCCGCCGGACAAGGCGGGTGCCGTGTTCTCCTGGCTGGCGCTCAACCGCCGGGACCTGATCGTCTTCGCCCATGCGCTGACCGGCGACGACCTCAAGGACCACACCGACCACGCCATCTGGATGGGCGGAATGCTGGAGCTCGACCTGTCGGTGCTGGAATAGGCAACGCCCGAACCCCCTTGTGTCTTTCCGATTTGCTATGAGAATGAAGTCGGCCGGGTGAGGGGGTTCCGGTGTTTCCGAGCACTCACGCGCCTCTCGGCCCGAACAGGATGATCGCCGCGCCGCCCAGGCAGACCGCCGCGCCGATCAGGTCCCAGCGGTCGGGCCGGGCGCCTTCCACCAGCCACAGCCAGGCGAGCGAGGCGGCGATATAGACGCCGCCATAGGCCGCGAACGCGCGGCCGGCATAGGCGCTTTCCACATGGGTCAGCGCCCAGGCGAACAGCGCCAGCGACGCGACGCCCGGGATCAGCCACCAGACCGGTTTGTCCAGCCGGGCCCAGCCCCAGAAAGCGAAACAGCCGGCGATCTCGGCGACCGCCGCGCCGACGAAGGCGAGGATCGAGGTCATGCTTCGACAGTCTACCCCGATCGGCCTGGCCTATCGCGCATTGAGTATCGCGAGCGGGCAGGCGAGACTGCGGTCCATGACCCGCCTGTGGATTTCCAACCGCGACGCGCGCCGCCTGTTGATCGCGTCTCAGGGCCTGGCGGCGCCGCGCCGCCGGCGGCTCACGCGCGCCGGGCTGCAGGCGTTGATCGAAGGGCTCGGCTATGTCCAGGTGGACAGCATCAACACGGTCGAGCGCGCGCACCACATGATCCTGTTCGCGCGCAACCAGACCTACCGGCGCGAACAGCTCGCCCACCTGTTGGAGCGCGAACGCAGCCTGTTCGAGAACTGGACCCACGACGCCGCCGTCATTCCGACCCGGTTCTATCCCTACTGGCAGGCCCGGTTCGCCCGCCATCGCGAGGCGCTGCTCAAGCGCTGGCGCGCCTGGCGCCGCGGGGGCTTCGAGGCCGGCTTGGACGACCTGCTGGCGCATGTGCGCCGCAACGGACCGGTGATGGCGCGCGAGCTGGGCGACGGAAAGAAGAAGAACGCCCAGGGCTGGTGGGACTGGCACCCGTCGAAGACGGCGCTGGAGTTCCTGTGGCGGACCGGTGCGCTCGCCGTCTGCCGGCGCGAGGGCTTCCAGAAGGTCTACGACCTGACCGAACGGGTGATCCCGGCCGAACACCGGGGTCCGCCGCCCACGGACCCGGCGCTGGTGGACTGGGCCTGTCGCGCCGCGCTCGACCGGCTGGGTTTCGCCACGCCGGGCGCGCTCGCCGACTTCTGGGGCAAGCTGTCGGCGGCCGAGGCGTCCGCATGGTGCGAAAGCCGGCTCGGCCGCGACGTTGTCAGGGCCGAGGTGGAAACGGCGGACGGGGCAAGGCCGCAGCCGGTCTATGCGGCGCCGGACCTGGAGGCGCGCGTCGCCGCCCTGCCGCCGGTGCCCGGCGGGATCCGGGTCTTGAGCCCGTTCGATCCCCTGATCCGCGACCGCGGCCGGACCGAGCGTCTGTTCGGCTTCCGCTACCGGATCGAGGTGTTCGTGCCGGAGCCGCGGCGCCAGTTCGGCTATTACGTCTTTCCGCTCATTGAAAAGGACCGCTTCGTCGGCCGGATCGACATGAAACGGTCCCGCGAGGACGGCGCGCTTGGGGTGACGGGCCTTTGGCTGGAGCCCGGTCTTTCGCTCACCGCCCGGCGCCGGGCCGGCCTGGAGGACGAGCTTGGCCGGCTGGCGGCCTTCGCGGGCGCCGCCGACGTCAGGTTTTCTGACGGCTTTTTGAAAGACCCGGTCCCGGCCCCCCATTGACAGACGCGGAGAATCGTCCAATCTGCACCCTGGGCAGACGGCGTGGGTTCCATGCCCCGTCCGCGCCCACTCTGGCTTTAACAACAGAAAGGAGGTGATCCAATGTCTAGCGATTTGCGTGCAACGCCCTCAACCGGGTGTTTTTCGCCGGCCATGGAGCAGCCTCTGCGGACGGTGTAAGAACCCGCGATCTGAAGAGATCACGGAAGAGGGCTTTGCCCACTTCGTGGAGAGCCGCCCCAAAAGGGCGGCTCTTTTCGTTTGCCCGCGGTTGCGTTGCCAGGGCGGGCCGGCGCTGATACGGTGCGCTCCGTGATCGCCTGTCGGCCGACCAGGAATTCGGTATGTCGCCAGATCGACCAGGACGCGTTTGCACTGGGACCAAAGGAGACATGCCATGGCGCAGGTTGCCGTCGGGGACACCGTCCGCATTCACTACACCGGCACGCTGAAGGACGGCACCGAGTTCGACTCGTCGGCCGGGCGCGACCCGCTGCAGTTCAAGATCGGCGAGAAAAGCATCATTCCCCACCTGGAGGACGCCATCGTCGGCATGGCCGTCGGCGACAAGGCGACGGTGGAGATCACGGCGGAGAACGCCTATGGCCCGCGCCGGGATGAGGCGATCCAGATCGTCGAGCGTTCGTTGATGCCCCAAGACGTCGAGTTGGGCGTGGGAAGCCAGGTCCAGGCGACCGGCGATGGCGGCCAGGTGTTTGTGCTGACCATCGTGGAGATGACCGACGACACCGTCACGCTGGACGGCAACCATCCGCTGGCGGGCGAGGACCTGACCTTCCAGATCGAGGTGGTCGAGATCCTCTGAACGGGCCTGCCGTTCGCCCTACCGCCCGGCGGCCGGCTTTGCTATAGCTCACTCACGCGCGCCCGTAGCTCAGCCGGATAGAGCACTTGATTCCTAATCAAGGGGTCGCAGGTTCGAGTCCTGCCGGGCGCGCCACCCTTCGCTCTTCGAGCTTCGGGTGGCAAGCCACGCGAAGCGCGTTAGACGAAGGAGTGCCCTGCGAAGCCTTGGCGTAGCAGGGCTGACGCGGGTTCGAACTTTTTCCCCTCAGGCGCGCCGCCCCGCTTCGCGCTCGTGCGCTTCGCAGGGCAACCCCGCTATCGCGCGCGTATCGGCATGGCGGGCTCGGTTGCCGCTCCGGCGGTGCAGGCGAGCCGGGAAATGCGCGTGCGGTTGGTTCTAATTCTTCGGGCCGCGCGTGATGTCATGGCAGCCCCCGCAGCTCTGACCGATGGCCTTCATGTTGGCCTTGACCGCGTCGAGGCCATTGCCGGCTTCTGCCGCCATCTTCGCGGCGGCTTCCTTGAGCGCCATGCTCTGCTCGGCGACCTTGGGATACATCGTCCAAGCCTCCGGCTTCGCGCGCGTGCGCGCGCCGAGCGCGCCGAGGTCCGAGCCCTCGGGCCACATCGCGCCGTTCTTCATGTTCACGGCGGCATTCAGGTTGTCGGCCGCGTCCTGCGCCACCTTTGCATCGTAGGGGATTTGGCCCTTCACCATGGCACCGAGGGTGCCGAGGTTAAAGGCCTGGATCTGCATGACGGCCTTGCGGGCCTTGATCTCATTGGCGAACGGCTCGGGATCGGCCGCAAAGCCGACCTGGGCCGCAACGCTGAGTGCAATCGCGGCGCCGGCGGTCGCGATAGAAAGTGATTTTAGCATGTCGTCTCCCCTGTTCAGGTCAGGATGCGTATCCAGCGAGCACTTGATCTCCTGCGTTCATACCCGGAAGATTTCAGCACCCCAGGCGAGGCCGCAAACCGTCCGAGAGAAGGGTATAGGACAATTTGTATCGCTACGCAACAAAATGTATCGTAAATAGAATTCTATGAGCAAACCGGAAGACCCTCGCCTGACGGCAACGCGGAATCAGGCTTTGGATGCCGCACAAAACATCCTTCGCGATGAAGGCGTTCTGGCGGTCACCCATGCCTCGGTCAGTGCAAGAACCGGTATTTCTCGGAGCACGCTTTACCGGCATTGGCCAGAGATCAGCCGGATGCGCAACGATGCCTTCAAGCGCGCCGCCACGCCGACCTACATCGCTCCACAAACCGACGGGCCGCTGCGCGCGGACTTGACCTGGTTGCTGGGAATTCTGTTGGCAGCTCTCAACGAAACACCCTGGGGCCAGATTGCGCCGCAGGTGATTGCCGCGGCGGCCACCGATCAGGAGGCGCGCGCCGTCATCAATGATTTCATGAAGGAGCGGATGGCGTTCACGAAAGCGATTTTTGCCGCCGCCGAAGCGCGAGGCGAGTTGTCGCCCGGCGTACCCGTCGATTATCTCGTGCAGATGGCGATTGCAGTGCCCTATTTCCGAAAGCTGATTGCCGGTCTACCGCTCGATCGCGAATGGCTCGAAACACATGTGGACTTGATCTGCCGTCTCGCTGAGGGTTCTGCGGCCCCGTAAACTGTGTGCTGCAGCCATGCCGTGCGTCCTTGCTCGCCCTCTCCAGAGCGCAAGCGCGTCGTCTTCCGCTGATTAACGAGAACGGGGATGCTCGTCGTGTTCTTCTTGTTCGTCTGCACTTGGCAGATCCGGGAAGAATGGCGCGCTATATGCCGCATCCGCCTCACCCCCAAGATCGGAAGTGCGGTCTAAGGTGAGACCGTTGGCATCGGCATGAACGCCGGGTTCGCGGCTTCCAGGGCCGCATTGCATCCCGCGAAAGACACGAACACCCGGTTCGAGCTTTCTCCACTCAGGCGCGCCGCCCCGCTTCGCGCTTGCGCGCTTCGCAGGGCGGGCCGGCAGTTCCCCGGCGTTTCCTCGACAATCACTCGCCCGCCGGCAACGTAAACACAAACTGGCTGCCGTCCGCACCGCTGTGGTCGACCCAGATCCGCCCGCCGAGATACTCCACGATCATCCGGCTGATCGCGAGCCCCAGCCCGGTGCCGGCGGGGTTGCCCGATGCGTCCGAGGCCGTCTGGTGAAACCGGTCGAAGATCGCTTCGCGCTGGTCCTCGGGAATACCGGGGCCGTTGTCCGACACGCGGACGGACGGGAAGTCCCGATCCGGCGCCAGGGTGACGGTCACACGCCCGGTGGCCTTGGGACTGAATTTGAGCGCATTGGAAAGAAGATTGAGCACCACCTGGGAAACCTTGTCCTTGTCCCCGTTGACGGGAACGGCGGATGGGGGCACGGAAATCGTCAGGCCCACGCCGTCGGCCTCGAACAGGCCGCGCATGCTTTCCGCCGCCTGTCGCACGAGGGCGCCGAGATCGAAGCGTTCGACCTGCCAGTCCATCTGGCCCGCTTCGATTTTCGCGGCATCGAGAACCTGATTGATGAGACGGGTCAGCCGCTCGCTCTCGCTGATCACCACGCCGAGATATTCCTGCCGCTGCGCGCTGTCCATGTCGGGCTCGTCGAACATCAACTCCGTCAGCGCCCGGATCGACGTCAACGGCGTTCGCAGCTCATGCGTCACCGTTGAGAGAAACTCGTCCTTGAGCACGTCTAGTTCCTTCAGGCGCTCGTTCGCCTGCCTGAGCTCCCGGGTCGCCGTCTCCAGCGCCCGGCCCTTCTGTTCGAGGCGACGGCTGTATTCCAGAACCTCACTCGTTTCATCCAGCATGCGCAGGATGTCCTCGGTCTTGGCGTCCTCACGCTGAAGCATCGAGGCGGCGGCCACCCGCGCCGACGCCGCTCCGACGGCTCCGGCGATCAGCCGTTCGACGATCCGCACCATCTCCGCATCGGCGGTCGTCGTCGCGGCCAGATCGAGGTTCTGACGCCGTGCATAGTCTTCAAGCGCGCGCCCGGTGGCCTCTCGACCGACGAAACGCTCTCCAAGGTCCTTAAGTGCCTCCATCTTCGGGCCGCCGCCGGACACGACCGCGGCCGCCTGGGCGCTCTCCGGGTTCAGCGCCTCGACATACAAGGTCGCCTGGGTTCTTTCGATCATGCTGGGACTGGTGCACAGCGAGACCGTTACGAAACCTCCGATGTTGGCCAGCATGCTCCAGAACAGCGCATGCGTAATGGGATCGAGATCCCGGAGACCGAACAGCGCATAGGGCCGCAGCGCGTCGATGCCGAACAGGCCTTCGTTGGCAAACTCCGCCGGCAGCAGGGACGGCACGAACAGGGTGTAGCCCCAGACCAGGAAACCGGCGCTCAATCCGGCGATCGCGCCGATCCGCGTTCCGCCGCGCCAGAACAGCGCGCCGAACAGGACCGGGGCAAACTGCGCCGCGGCCGCGAACGCCACCAGCCCGATCGAGACCAGCGCGGTGGAGGCGTCGACCATTCTGAAATAGAGGTAGCCAAGCGTCAGCGTGAGCACCATCGCGGCACGACGCACACCAAGCAGCAGCCGCGTCAGATCGGATGTCTGCCTGAGCCGGCGCGGCCCGAACCGCAGAAGAACGGGCATCACCAGATCGTTCGATGCCATGATGCTGATCGTGATCGTGGCAACGATCACCATGGCCGTCGCCGCCGAAAGCCCGCCGATGAACACCGCCAGCGCCAGAGCCCCGGCCCCCTCCGCCATCGGCAGCGCCAGGACGAAGGCATCGGCATCGATCGACCCGTCGGAAAACCGCAAGAGGCCGGCAAGCGCGATCGGCAGAACAAAGACGTTGATGAGAAGGAGATAAAGCGGAAACAGCCAGATGGCGGTCCGGATGTGGTTCTGGTCGACGTTGCCGACGACGGTCACCTGAAACTGCCTCGGCAGGCACACGATCGCTACGGCCGAAAGCACGGTAAGCACCACCCAGCCCGGCGCCGCCGCTTCGAAGCTGAGCAGGCGGGCAATCTCCGGATGCTCGCCGGCGCGGGCGAACAAGTCGCCAAAGCCGTCATGCAGCATGAAAGTGACGAACACACCGACCGCCAGGAAGGCGGCCAGCTTGACCACCGACTCGAACGCGATCGCGACGATGACCCCCTCGTGTTGCTCGGTGGCGTCGATATGGCGGGCCCCGAACAGCATCGCGAACACGGCAAGCGCAATGGCAACGATCAGCGACGTCCCGTCGGACGCGCTTGACGTCGTCACGGTCGGATCACCGGCCAGGACGTCCAGACTGGTCGACACCGCCTTCAGCTGCAGCGCGATGTAGGGAACGGTCCCGACCACCGCGATCAGCGCGACCAGCCCGGCGACGCCTTGGCTCTTGCCGTAGCGGGCCGCGATGAAGTCCGCGATCGAGGTCGTTCGCTGGGCCTTGGCAATCACGACGATCTTGCGGATCAGAAACCAGCCGAACCCGAACGCCAGGGTCGGGCCCAGATAGATCGGCAGAAATCCCAAGCCCGATTGCGTCGCCCGGCCAACGCTGCCGTAGAAGGTCCAGCTGGTGCAGTAGACCGCGATCGAGAGCGTGTAGATGGCCGGATGGTTTACAAGACCGCGGCCGCGCTCCGCGCGCTTGTCCGCATAATAGGCGACGCCGAACAGAACCAGCATGTAAAGGACAGCGACGAGAACAAGCTGCCAAGTGGAGAACATGACGCGTCGCTCAGTTCTCGGTGCCGTCGTTCGGCCGCTCGGCCGGGCGGCGCCGCATCGTCCAGGCCAACAGTCCGATCAGCAGGGCCCAGGCTGCGAAGACATAGGCGACGAATGCCGGGATCCCGGCAACCGCAGCGCCCTGGTCGAACAGGTCGACGAGCGGGCTGTTGAGCAACACAATGCCCAGAAGCGTTGCGGCCACCGCCCCTTCGCCAACACGGGGGGCTCGCGCCATCGGTTTTCTCCGGATCGCCATATTCAGTATTTCGACTGCCGCCGCCGGATGGCGACCACCTTGTTCGATGCCTCCACGGCATCGCGCAGCGTTCGTATGCCCGTCGCTTCGAGCGTATCCAGGAACCGAACGAACAGCGCGGCGGTGGCAAGCGCGTCTCCCAGCGCCGTGTGGCGATCCTCCTCGGCAATTTCGATGCCGAACCGGGCGATCAGCGAATCGAGGCTGAGGCTTTCGGTGGTTCCGTAGAGATGCGCCCCCAGCAAAACCGTGTCCAGGACCGGATTGTCGAAACGCACGCCGCAGGCGTCCTGCTTCAGCGTCAGGAAGCGCATGTCAAAAGCCGCATTGTGCGCCACGAAGACCGCATCGCGCGAGAAGGCATGAAAGCGCGGGAGAACGTCCGCGATCGCCGGCGCCTCGGCGACCATCCCGTCGGTAATGCCATGCACCTTGCTCGATGCGTTGGGGATCTGGCGCCCCGGGTTGACCAGTTGATCGAATATCTCTCCGCGCAGGACACGTCCGTTGACGATCCGCACGCCGGCGATCGAGACGATTTCGTCGCCGCGTGACGGCTCGAGGCCCGTGGTCTCGGTATCGAACACGACATAGGTGAGCGCCCTGAGCGGCGTGTCGTCGATCGCGGCGGGATCGACCTGTTCCAGCAGATCGAAATCATAGAACTCCGGCCGCTCCGAGGGCCAGCTAACCGTCCCTTCGGATAGGTGCGCATGGCGCCTGGATGGCGGTGCGAGCGGCAGGCGCAGCTGAGCCCCTCCATTCGGGCCGGCTTCACACCAAAACTCCGATCTGTGCCTGTCGAGCACGTCACGCCCCGATATGCCCCCGAGACTGGCGTCAAGCCCCTCGCTCAGCCAGCCATCGACCGCGCTCATGGAAACGACGTCGCCTTTCCAGCGCATATCGATGTAGACCTTTCTTTCAGCCTGACTGGCCTCAAGGGTGAAGGCGCGCAGCCCGGTCTGCTGCGAAATCCGGTTCATCATTCGATCGAGAAGCTCGACGATCGTGAGACTGTCACAGTGCATCCAGACCGATTCACCTGCGATCTCGACGGTCAGGTCGCGGTCTTCCGAGTCGCGCCGGATGATACAGTTGAACAGCGATACCGACGCGACGTCGCTCATGGGCCAGGCGCCCGTCAGGAGTTCGCGGGAATCCGCCTCCAGTCGGTCAAGACGCTCCGACAGGTCGATGACCTCGGAACCCAGGACCCTTTCGAAGTCGGCCCGCGCTTCTTTGTCCATCTTGGCGTCTTCGGTCATCATCTCGGTGGCGGCGCGCAGGTTTGCCACGGGCCGGCGCAAAGCCTCGGTCGCCTCGCGCAGCAGCCGGTCGCGTTTGGCGTGCAACGCAAGGGTGTGCGTCACATCCTCGAACGTCGCGACATAGCCGACCGGCTTCGTTTCCGAGGCATCCAGAACCAGAGACAGCCGCCCCTGCAATGTCGAATGTCCGTCGCTGGTGGCGCACACCATAAGCGTGCTGAGGCCTTCGGGCTGGTCGGAATAGTGTTCCTCCTCGAACCGATGGACCAGACGTTCAAGCGCATGCCGGATCGGTTGTGCAGTGATGACGCCGAAAAGGCTGCGGCCAAGCCCGAGGTCGCCGGAGACATGCAGGATCTGGAGCGCCTTTCGATTGTAGAGAAGCGTCTTGTGGTCCAGCGTGCAGATCACCACGCCCTGGTCGAGATCGCGCAACACCGCTTCCAGCCGGTTCTTCTGACCGTTTGCCTCTTCGATGGCTTGTTCAACTTCGGCTTCGATGTCGCCGCGCGCGCGCACCAGCGCCTCTGTCGCCTCATGCACGACGGCTCCCAGCCCGCCAAGGTAGCGTGCCTGGGTCTCGGAGAGGCGGGGAACGCCGCCCGCGTGGACCGTGCTGCGGACGTTTCCCACGATCGCTTCGATCGGACGTGCGACGTTGTCGTCGAACAGGCGCCAGCCCCAGTACGCCAGGCCCATGATGGCGAAGGCGGCGAGGCCGCCGAACAAGACGAGATGCGGTGTTGCGGTTTCACCGATGCGCGCCGCGGCAAGCCACATCGCGATCGCAATGGCCACAGAACTGCCGAGCCCGAAAAAGGCGAAAAACAGGAAGACGCGCCGGCGCAGGCTCCAGTGCTCAAGCATCATCCGGCACGGCGCCGTCCAGAAGGTCGCGGACCTGTTTCGCCAGGTCCCGGGTCGAGAACGGCTTGGTGACGTAGGCATCGGCTCCGAGTGCCAGGCCTTTTTCGGCCTCGATCTCACGCCCCTTTGCGGTGACCATGACGATCTTGAGGTCGTTCCAGTCAGGATTGGCGCGGATGGTCTGGCAAACGTCATACCCGTCGCGCTTGGGGATCATCACGTCCAGCAGAATGAGATCGGGCGGCGCGGCCGCGACCTCCGCAAGCGCCGTCTCGCCATCGCCCGCGACGCGGACGTCATACCCTTCCCGCTGCATCAGATGGCGAAGGGACAACACGATGCTGGCCTCGTCATCGACGATGAGTACCGATTTCGGCATGAAAGCTCTTTTCTGAAGTGGGTCCCTGTCGGCTTATGATGCGTCGCACACCGTTCTCAAGATGAGGTCGTTCGCGTCGACGACAGTCCACGCGGCGTTCTCCGGCAGCCCATTGTCCCCGAATTTGACGGTCGGGCCAAGATCGGCCCGGCGCACATTCGCGCAATCGAAGATCTGCATGCCCGATCCCGCCGGCTGAAAGCGGGCAAAGAGGTAGATCCTCGCCAACGCATAATCGGGCGCATGCCGATTTCGCTGAACCGACGCAAGATCGACCGCAGCGAACCGGTTCACCTGCGGCACAATGAATGTCCAGGGGCTGAAGAAACTGCGCTGGTCGTAGGTTTTCACCACACGAACGCCATCGGGCAGAGCGGCGGCCGTTCGCTCGTGCCAGGTATAGCCATTCCATATCTGAAATCCGAACATGGAGAGTGCGGCCGCCGTCGGGATAAGCCAACGCGGCGCACGGCGTCCAATCACGCGAAACACCATCAGAACGGTGCCGGCGGCCCCAACTCCGATGATGACGGTTCCCAGTAGATTGAAGAGGATCCGATTTCCCCCTTAGCGGAGCGTGGCCTGAGATTGGGCCAAGGCGGATTGCATCGTCTTGATCACGACAAAAGCATCGCGCAGGTGGCTGCGTTCGAGTTCGGACAGCGTGTTCGGGGACATGAAATTGTCGGGCTTCAAGCCCGCCCGGACCTGTCGCGCCTGGTGGTCCAAACGAACATTGGCGACCAGACGATAGGCATCGATCAGGTCGCGACCACCGCTTTCGCTGACCGTCTTTGCTTCGATGGACAGACGAAGGCGGTCAAGCGTGTTGACTTCGCTGATGGCCCCTTGAAGCGCATACACGCGCGCCAGATCGACGATCGGCACCACGCCGCCAAGCTTCAGGTCCAGCGTATCCTTGTGTTCGCCCTTTCGGATCAGTGAAAACCCGCTGAAAAGACCGAGCGACGGCACGTGCTTGAGCGAATTCGAGATCATGTGCGCGCGAAAGATGGTGTTGGCGCTGGCGAGAGACAGGGTCTCCTCGACCAGGCCTTCGAACAACGCGACGTCCCCGGCGATCGGCCGCAGATCGAACATCACACTGGCAAGCATTTGAGCCTTCGGATCGGGCTGCGCGATCCATCCGCGGAAGTATTCGCGCCAGCGGCTGACCGGTTGCCGCCAGCGCGGCGTCGTCGCCATCATTTCGCCAGGGCAGTAGTAGTAGCCGCAGGCGTCGAGCCCGTCGGACACGAATTTGGCAAGCGTCTCGAAATAGTCCGCATGCTGGTCTGCGTCGAAGTCGTCGGAGAGGATCAGGCAGTTGTCCTGATCGGACACACCCGTTTGCTCGCGCCGCCCCTGCGACCCGCAGGCAAGCCAAAGATAAGGAACAGGTGCCGCACCGAACTGGATTTCGGCGAGTTCGATCAGCCGAACGGTCAGCGCATCGGTGATGCTGGTGATGATCCGGCCGATCTTGTCGGCATCGAACCCGGTGCCGTTGAGCTGGGCCAGGAGTTGCGGGACGTTGGAAATGACGCCAGCGAGATCCTCGATGGAGCGTTTTTCCGCAATCTCCATGACCAGGAATATGTTGGAAAGAGACTGATAGCGGATCAGGTCCGTGATCGTGAGCACGCCTCTCAAGCGGCCGTTTTCGGTCACCGGCAGATGTCCAATGCCATTTTCCACCAGCGCCAGAAGGGCGTCATAGGCGAGGGCATCGGACGCAAGGGTCACGGGTTCCGGCGTCATGATTTCGCCGACCGGTGTGTCGGTGCTTGCGCCTTTGGCAACGATCCCCTTGGCAAAATCACGGGTCGTGACAATTCCGGTCAGCCGATCGTCCCGCACGACGGGCAGACACGAGATTCTGTTGTCGCTGAGAAGTCTCGCAGCATCCCGTGCCGATGTTTCCGGTGACACCACGACGGGGCTGACCGACATCAGGTCGCCGAGCCGCGTGGAGAACAGTGATTTGTCATCGACGGCCGGCGGCTGAGCGAGCCTGTGGGGGTTGAAATACCCGCGAAACTCCGGATATCCGCGCAGCAGACGGTCGAAGTTTTGCTTCGGCAGCAGGTATAGGGAACTGTCCTGTGTGGCGACGGCCCGATTTGGCGCCGGCATATCGCGGAGCAATCCGCGTTCGCCAAACACATCGCCCGCGGTGAGGTGGCTCAATACCTCGCCCGTCGGATCGACGATTTTGACGGCTCCTGAAAGGATGAAATAGAGCCCCGAGAGCGGCGTGCCGATCTCGTAAATCGCTTCGTCCGCCGCGGCGTGGAGCTGGTCGACGGCTTGCGCCAGCTCCACGCGCACGTCCGGTGGAAGCAGATCAAGCGGATGCCGCCGGGACGCGAACTCAAGAAAGACGTCTGATTCGGCGACCATATATCTCCAGGTCGATCAGTGATCTACGGCGGCGCCGGCACCTCTGGGAACCCGGATGCTCTCGACGAGATCCTGAACGTGCTTCGGCGGTTCCGCCGTGGCGAATGACACTGCATAGGCCACGATGAAGTTGATCGCCGCACCGACCGCACCGAACGCCTCCGGCGCGATGCCGAGCACATGGTTCGCCGTGGTGTTGTCCAGCATGTTGGTGCCCGGGATGAAGAACCAACCCTTGTAGGTGAAGATGTAGACCAGCGTGCACAGCAATCCGGCCACCATGCCGGCCGTCGCGCCAGTGTTGTTCACCCGCTTTGAGAAGATCCCCATCATCAGTGCCGGGAAGATCGATGACGCTGCGAGCCCGAACGCCAGGGCCACTGTCTGGGCCGCAAAGCCTGGTGGATTTAACCCTAGGACCGCTGCGATCACGATGGCGACGGACATCGATATTCGCGCCCACATCAACTCCTGCCGCTCGGAGATTCCTTTCATGAATGTCCCTTTGAGCAGGTCGTGGCTGACCGCAGATGAAATTGCCATCAACAACCCGGCGGCAGTCGACAGTGCCGCTGCCAAACCACCCGCCGCGACGACCGCGATCACCCAGTCGGGAAGGCCGGCAATCTCCGGATTGGCCAGAACCATGATGTCGCGGTCGACCTGGAGTTCGCTGCCGTTCCATCCGTTCGCCTGGGCGGTTGCGGCAAACGCTTCGCTCTTGTCGTCATAGTACTGGATGAACCCGTCGCCGTTCTTGTCCTCGAACTTCAGAAGGCCTGTCGTCTCCCAGTTCTTGAACCATTCCGGCCTTTGTTCATAGGCGAGGCTTTGTTCCGATGCGCCGTTCGGGAAGATGGTCTCCACCAGATTGAGCCGGGCCATCGAGCCGACCGCGGGCGCAACGGTATACAGCAGGGCGATAAACACCAGGGCCCAACCGGCCGACCACCGTGCATCCGCGACTTTCGGCACCGTAAAGAACCGGATGATGACGTGCGGCAGACCCGCCGTCCCGATCATCAAGGACAGCGTGTAGAGCACCATATTGAGCATATTGGTGGTCTCCGCCGTGTATTCTCGGAAGCCAAGGTCCGTGATCACCTGATTGAGCTTTCCAAGAAGCGGTTGGCCCGACCCGGAATGCTCGGCCACCAGGCCCAGCTGCGGCAGGAAGTTCCCGGTCAGCTGCAGGGAGATGAAGACCGCTGGGATCGTGTAGGCGGTGATCAGGACGCAATATTGGGCGATCTGGGTATAGGTGATGCCCTTCATGCCGCCCAGGACCGCATAGACGAAAACGATGCCCGTGCCGATCAAGAGACCGGTCGTGGCATCCACCTCCAGATAACGCGAGAAGGTGACGCCCACGCCCTTCATCTGCCCGATCACATAGGTGATCGAGGCCACGATCAGACAGATCACCGCCACGATCCGCGCGCCTTGGCTGTAGAACCGGTCGCCGATGAATTCGGGCACGGTGAACTTGCCGAACTTGCGCAGATAAGGCGCCAGCAGCATCGCCAACAAAACGTAGCCGCCGGTCCAGCCCATCAGGAACACCGATGCGTCATAGCCCCTGAAGGCAATGAGGCCGGCCATGGAAATGAAAGACGCAGCCGACATCCAGTCCGCCGCCGTTGCCATGCCGTTGGCAACCGGGTTGATGCCGCGCCCTGCTGCGTAGAATTCGCTGGTCGAACCGGCACGCGCCCAGATTGCGATACCGAAATACAGCGCGAACGACGCGCCGACGACGAGATAGATAAGAGTCAATTGGTCCATTTCCGGCACGCTCCCCGCTTACTTGTCTTCTTGTTCGGTTTCTTCGACGCCATGTTTGCGGTCGATCGCATTCATGCGCGTGGCGTAGAAGAAGATCAGCGCCAGAAAGACGTAGATCGAGCCTTGCTGCGCGAACCAGAACCCGATATCCGCGCCACCGATGGAGATGCCCATCAGCATGGGCCTGAAGAGGATGCCCAATCCAAAGGAAACAAACGCCCAGATGGCCAGACAGAACATCACAAGTCGGATGTTCTCCTTCCAGTATGCGTTGCCGGACCCATTGCTCTCTGTCATCTGAACTCCCCTTGGATTCAAGCGTGAATGGCCCGAAAGGTGGGCATGCACGTTGGCGCGGACTACGTTATTTGCGTGATTGTCAACCAGAGCCGGGCGCAGTCTGGGCGATAACGGACAAGAAGGCAATGCGATTTCCTGGCACATCAAAGCGCGACCGTCCGCTCGGTCCCTTCGGCGTCATTGACAAACGCCAAGCGGCACATATCCATGTGGCGTCAGTGTCATCGAAACCGGCTGTGTTCGAAACAAGTGAGGGCCGCCCATGGTCGCCGGCGATCGATCGGATCATGCATATGATGCGCTTCAGAACTGGCTTTACGAACAGTCCTTTGCCGACCGTGACATTCCGACGTTCCAACTGGAACTGGTCGAACGCCTTGCCGACGCCGGCGTCAAACTCCAGCGCATGCATGTGGGGCTGCCCATTCTTCACCCATTGCATGCGATCGGGTCCTACAACTGGTCTGCGGGCGGCGGCGTCGAGACGGGGGCGTTCGGTCGCGGGACGTCGCAGCACCAAGACTGGCTCGCGAGCCCCATTCGACCGATCTACGACAGCGGCGAGGACGAGGGGCGGTACCGGCTTGTCGCCGGATCAGGGTCGGACGCATTCCCGATCCTGCGGGACTTGAGAGAACAGGGGGGCACGGACTACTTCGCCCAGTTGACCAACTTCCCGGACCGAACGGCACCTGTCGAGCATCAGGAGGGGGTCGTTTTCGCCTGGGCGTCCAGCGCGCCTTCGGGCTTCAGCGAAGATGACCTCGGTCTGTTGAGGCGGATGCGCCTGCCGCTGAGTGTGCTGTTCAAGCAGTTCGCCCAACGCAAGCTCGTTGCGGACGTCCTCGACACGTACCTCGGCTCCTACTCGGGCCGTCGGGTCCTGTCAGGCCAGGTCCAGCGCGGCGACGGCAGCACGATCGAGGCGGTGATCCTGTTCTGCGACCTGCGCCGGTCGTCCAAGCTGGCGGAGCAGTATGGCTTGCATCAGTATCTCGGCGTTCTCAATCAGTACTACGAAACGACCGCCGGAACCGTCGCGGAATACGGCGGCGAGGTGCTGAAGTTCATCGGCGACGCGTCGCTTGCCATCTTTCCGTTCGAGCGGTTCGGCGAAGACGAGAAGGCGTGCCGCGCTGCGCTGGACGCCGCGGCGGATGCCTTGCGCAAGGGCCGGGAGATCAATCGGGTCAGGCGCGAACGAGGGGAAGAGCCCATAGAGTTCGGGTTTGGCCTCCACGTCGGCACGGTCATGTACGGAAACGTGGGCACGCCCAGCCGGCTCGATTTCACGGTGATCGGAAGGGCCGCCAACGAAGCGGCGCGCATCGAAGGCAAATGCCGGGAGCTTGGCGAAGCGGTTCTCGTGTCATCCGCGTTCGTCGAGCTCCTGCCGGGCGATTGGCGCACACTCGGCCGGTTCGACCTTCACAACATCGAGAACACCGTCGAGATCTTCGCGCCGGCCGGTCTCGACGTCGGCTAGTGATCCTGACGTCACGCTGCGCGCCACTCCCAAAACGGCGCGCATGATCAGGAGCCCTTGTTGGCCTGCTCGAGCGCCTCGCGGTAGTCGGGATTGACCTCGATCAGCACGTTGCGCAAGCGCTCGACGTAATCCTCCGGGAAGGCCCACAGCGGCGAGTCATCCGCATTGCGCTCAAGTCCGCGTTCTGCCGGCAGCAGTCCGTAGGCGAAGGCCATGAGGATGTCGCTGCTGACCCAGGGGCTGTCGCGGAAATAGGCGTGGCCGTGCCCTTCCGTGGTGCCCTCGGCATCGGTCACGTAGACGACGCTGAGATCCGCCTCGCGCTGGTGGAGATACGCGGCGACCTCCGGCGACAGATCGCCCTCGGCCCACATCTGGCCCAGGCGTTTTCGCCGCGTGAGAAAGCGCGCCACCCCCAGCGCCCTGTCGCGGCTGGACAAATAAACCGTAAGGTGCGTGGGCACCTCGAGAAGGCCGTCGGCGAGATACATACGGGCGACCTCGCGATCCATATCGCTGGCGGCCAGGACGGCATGCCCGACACGCAGCTTTCGCCTGATCTCTTCAGTCGATAATCCCTGGTGCTTGAGAGCCAGCTGCGCCAGCGCGCGCACCACGATGCGCGCGCCCATGCTGTAGCCGACCAGGTGAATCTGTTCGGCATCGGTTTCCTCGGCAAGGTACTCGATCAGGATGCGAAGGTGTCGTGCATAGCCCAACGCCGTATCGAGGTCCCGCAGATAGGCGAAACGGCTCGGTGTCGAAGGCCAGGCGAAAGCGACAAAAGCGCCTTGGTAGCCGAGAAAGTGCCACAGTTCGGTCGCAACCAGGGTCGGGTTCTCGAAGATCACCTGGAAGCCGTGAACGTAGATGTAGACGTGCTTGCGTTTGGATTTGGCGAGCCAGGCATTGATCTTTTCGGCAAAGACTTCGTTCGCCGGCGGCCCGGTCTCAAGCAGGGCCTCCGGCGGGACGAGTTCCGTCGCCGTTCGGTCGAGCACGCCGAACTCGGTGGCTCCGGTAAAGCGGATCGGGAAGCCGCCGCCAAGGCTGCGCAAGAGCGAAATGCGGCGCGCGTCCTGCCAAGTGAGATTGGGATCGTTCGGTTCGACCTGCGCCACGCCGAGCCGCAGCACATTGCCGCGTTCGTTGAGATAGCGGAGGCGCCCCTGCTCGTCCACGCTCGGTTCGCGGTCGGTGGCGTAGAACACCTCGGCGCGGTCCGGCGGGTCGAAGCTGGGCGCCGTCACGAAGGGGTCGATGGTGCCTTCCTCGAAGACTTCCGGCACCGGCATCATGTTGATCCGGTCGGTCGGCGGTCTGCTGCAGGCGGCGAGAGCCAGGGTGGCAAACGCGACGAAAATCACGGCCTGGACCTTGAAACCGACCGGCTTGCATTCCGTGCTCATTGCAGTTCCCGCCCAGTTACCCATAGTGACCGAATGGTCGAAGGCCTCATTCAGGCTTCCGCTTTGAAACTCTCACGGAACATGCCGGTACCCTGCGGCATCCGCCCATCGAAGGACAATACGAAAAACGCCTCCTGCGTCACCTGGGCAATGGCATCGATGTCGGCATCGACCTCGTTGCGAACGACGATCTCGGAAGGCATTGCGGTTTCCTCGTTTCGCGGCTGCCGGAAAGCCGCCGCGGCGCGGGAACACCGGACGTGAAAAAACCCCCGGAGACGGGTGTCTCCGGGGGCCTTTGCTTCGGGCGCCGCGCATCACGTGGCACGCGCCTTTGCGGGCGTCACGCCGCGGCGATCGCAGCCTTCGAGCCGGCCAGCTTGGTCAGCGTCCGTTCGATGGTCTGCAACCGCTTCTTCGATTCCGGCGTCAGTTCGTCGCCCGCGAGAATCACGCGACGCACGATGTCGAGCACGTCTTTCGCTTCGTCCTCGTGCCCCTTGAACAGCGTGGGCAAGGTCGCGATCGCGCGGTCCTCGTCGAGGACCAGCATGAAGTACTGGTCGCGCGCCATCGACTTGAACGCCTCCAGGCCGATCGCGTGCTCCCTGCACGCCCGCTCCAACAGCGCGAAGCTGCGTTCGTCCGCGGCGCCGCCCGCGGCGATCTTGATATAGAGCAGGGCGCGGATGCCCGCCTCGGTCGGCCCGCCCTGGTCCATGCGGGCGGTCAGCTCGGCGATCTTGCGCTCGATCAGCTCCACATGGTCGGGATCCTCGCCCGGTTTGGGCCGCGGCGGCCCTTCCTGGGCGTTGAGCCCCAGCGCGGCCTGGAGCCACGGCTGCCCGTAGATCCCGAGGAACGTGTGCTCGATCATGCTGTCGCGCCAGTCGCGATAGGCGTCAAGCGAACGCACGACGGTATCGGCCACCATCTTCTGCCAGGCCAGGAAGGGGTTGTTGTCGGCCGCCGGCATGCGGTTCTTGCGCACCGTTTCGGCCGACCGGGCGACCGTCGCCATCCAGGGATTGCGATCGGAAAGAACCGTATAGCCCAGCCGCATGGGATGCATTTCCCGCGCAAACGAGGCCTGCGCCTCGCCGCTCAGCGCGCGGATGACGGGCTGTGCGAAGGTGCGGTAGAGGCCGAGATTGATGTCCGACAGGCGCTCCACCGCCGCAAACCGGCGTTCGTCCTCCAGGCCGTTGCAGCCCAATGCCCGGATCGCATCGAGCGTGCGGGGCTCGAACCGCGAGATGTAGTCGTTCGCGGCCAGCTCGGCATTGGCGTCCTTCTCCGACTTCGGCCGCAGTACCGCCTCGTAGAGGCCCGGCGGCAGGCAGTCGATCATGTCGATGTTGGAGGCGAATTCCTGATGCTCCTTCTTCGCAACGCCGCCCGAAACGAAGATGCCCAGATGGCCGATATTGTCGTGCACCGTATAGACGATCGTCTGGCCCGAGGCCTGGATGTCCTCGACGCTGTCATAGAGGTCCAGGATCCAGCCCAGCGCCTGCTGCGGCGGCGTGATGTTGTCGCCCTTGGAGCAGAACACCACGATCGGCGAGCGGATCTTGCGGATATCGAGCCGCACGTTGTCGGAGGTGGTGATGCCCGCCGTCGAGAGCTTGTTGCCGACGAACAGCTTGTCGACGATGAACTGCATTTCCTCAGCATTCAGCGTGACGTGACCGCCCCACCACCTCTCGAAGCCGAGGTACCGATCGCGTTCCTTGTCGACATTGGAATAGAGATTGTACTGCTTGGACCACAGCGTGTTCGCGGGGTTAAGTCCCTCGAAGTTCTGAACCAACCACGCGCCGTCGAAGATACCATGGCCAAGGTCGCCGGTCAGCGCAGCCAGCCAGCTTCCTCCATAGAGGCCACCGTAATAGCGCATCGGATTGGAACCGCGGACACCGGCCCAGTAGGACAGCGGCGAGCCCGCCAGGATCAGCGGCCCGCACAGGTCGGGGCGATAGGAGGCCAGCATCATGACCGCCCAGCCGGCCTGGCAGTTGCCGATCACCGCCGGTTTGCCCTCGGCGTCGGGGTGCAGCGCGATCACCTTCTCCAGGAAGGCGACCTCGGCGCGCATCACGTCTTCGATCGTCTGACCCGGCTCAGGATCCGGCGTGAAGCCGACGAAATAGCAGGCGTGCCCGGCCCGCATGCCGACGCCGATCTCGCTGTCGGCCTTGAAGCCGCCGATGCCGGGGCCGTGCCCGGCCCTGGGATCGATGACGACGAAGGGGCGCTTTTTCGGGTCGACCGCCACGCCCTTGGGCGGCGGGATCCGCACCAGGCCGTAGTTGACCGGGCGCTTGAGCGCCTTCCCGTCCATCACCAGCTCGTAGTCGAAATCGAGCACGTGCGGCACGTCTTCCGCCATGTGTTCGATGTATTGATTGCCCCGCTCGCGCATCACGTCCCAGAACAGGACCTGACGTTGAGCGGCATCGGTGAGGTACTCAGTCAGCGCGTTGGTCATGGCTCGCACTCCCTCGTTCGGTCTTCGCCGGCGAAATGTCGGTGGATGCCTGCCTTATGACACATTCCGAAAAATGCTGCACTGCGGCATATCAAGCAGCCGCAGGTTTTTCAGCCTGCGGGGGCGTTGATTCCCATCAACGCGCAAGGGCCGGTCCCGGCTAGGATCTTCGGACAACAAGGGAGGAGGGGGCTGATCGGTTTGAGCCGGCGGCCTGCAGGATGACATGAGCATCATTGGATTTGTTCCGAGCCCGGAGACCGCGGCGACGGTCGTCGCCTGGACCAGGGCACTGGCGGGCGAAAGAGAAGAGATCGTTTTCCTGTGTCTGGGCTTGGGGTCCGACGGGCGCGCCGAGGCGGCGGCGCGCGCGGCACTGGACGAAAAACTTGCCGGTTCCGCGACCTTGATTTCGATCGAAGATCCTGCGCCGGTCCAGGCGGTCGCGGCCGAGGTCCGCAGGCGGGACGCCCGCCTCCTCGTCACCGGCGCCTTCGAGTTGCCCGCGGTGGGCGACAGGCCGCAGACCGCACTCGAACTGGTGCGTGCCTCGCCCTGCCAGACCCTGTCCCTGCTGTTCGGCGCCAAGCAGCCAAGCGACCTGAAGCGCGTCTTGATGGTGGTGACCGGGGAGGCTCACGACCGGCCGGCTCTGCGCCTTGTGGAGACATTGCGCAAGCGCCTGCGCGCCCGCGTCACCATCGGGGCGGTCGAGGACGAAAGCGGTGCGCAGGCCGGGCGCGCGGGCGCCAATTGGATCCAGTCTCTGGTGCATGACGAAAGGCTCGATCAGCAGGACTTCGAGATCAAGGTCGTGGTCGACCGGCTGAAACACCGGGGTGTCATCGAACTCTTCGACGATCACGATTTGATCGTGGCAGGCGCCAATGCGGCAGGCCACCTGCGCCCCTTGCGGCAATCCCTCGGCGCGGCGACCGTGGCGCTGGTCAAACGCACCCCGCCGCTGCGCCTGACCGCGCTGGCCGAATGGCTGCCGCGCATCAATCCCGCCGACCTCGCCGATCTGCGCTACTCGCTGCGCATGGGATCGCAATGGGCCCCCGACTTCGTCTGCATGCTGGCGCTTGCCTCGGCCATTGCATCGCTGGGGCTGATGCAGAACTCGCCGGCGGTGGTCATCGGCTCGATGCTGCTCGCCCCCTTGATGACGCCGATGATCGGGCTCGGCCTCGCGCTGTGCCAGGCTAACCTGCCGCTGGGGCGTATGTGCGGCAAATCCATCGGGCTGGGCGTCTTGCTGACACTGGCGGTCAGCATGACGATTGGCGCCGTCACCCCGGCAGGCGAAACCCTGTCGGAAGAGGTGCTGGCCCGCGGCGGGCCGAATGTCCTTGACCTTTTGATCGCCGTGTTCGCGGCGGCCGCGGCAACCTTCGCCATGTCGCGCCCCAACATCGTCGGTGCCATCGCCGGCGTGGCCATCGCCACCGCGCTGGTCCCGCCGATCTGTTCCATCGGCATCTCGCTGGCCGCGGGCGAGTGGGTGAACGCCTACGGGGCGGCGCTGTTGTTCGTGACCAACCTGATCGCCATCATCGTGATGTCGAACTTCGTTTTCTGGTTGTTGGGCGTCACGGCCGAGCGGGCGCTGCCGCGGATTCGCCGGCGTGCGCTGGTGACCCGTGTGGCGCTGGTCGCGCTGTTGCTTGCGGTGGCCGGCCCGCTGAGCACCGCCTTGATCGCAGGGATCGAGGAAGGAAAAAACGTGGCGGCAGCCCACCCGGTGACGCGGGCGGTGGCGCGCGCCCTTTACGATCGGGTGGGCCAGGACGAAGGCGTCGAGATCATGTTCATGGCACGCCCGCGCGGCCAGCATCGGGTGATGATCCACATCGCATCGCACGACGCGCTCCCCAGGTCTTACGCGGACGATCTGACGAAGATCGTGCGCGACCAGATGGACGATCCGGACGTCGCCGTCACCGTCGTCGCCGTTCGCGGGCTGTGGCGCAGCGACACCAAAGCACCCGAATAGGACGTCGCCGCGCCGCCTCCACCGCGCAGGTCCGACCGACGGGTGGACTTGATTCCCCGTCCGCCCGTTGCACGTGTATCTGCTGACGGGCCGGTTCGTGGGCGCTCACATGGTTGGCCACCAGGGCGAGGAAGTGGCCCACCTGTTTGCAATGGCGATGCGCCAAGGGATCAACGCGGGCCGGATGGAGGACGAGCTGTTCGCCTTCCCGGCCTTTTTCGTCGGATGCCAAGAACCTGTTCCGATGCCGGCGGTGTAGGCTGTACGAAACGCCCGCGAAGCCTCAAATTGGCGAACCTGCGCCGGTAACTGACGTTCAGGAGGTCCCGTGCCGCCGCCGATCACGGTTGAACTCGTGCCCCACGATCCGCGCTGGGCCGCGCTTGCCGCGGCAGAAAGCCGGGCCCTGGCGGCCGCGCTCCAAGACATCCTGGTTGTTGTCCACCACATCGGATCGACGGCGGTCCCCGGTATCAGGGCAAAGCCGATCATCGACCTGATTCCGGTCGTGCGCGGCCTGGATTTGCTCGACGAGAAACGGCCACAGATTGAGGCCCTGGGTTACGGCTGGCGCGGCGAATACGGGCTGCCGGGCCGGCGCTATTGCTTCAAGGACGATCCCGCGACGGGACGCCGCCTCTGCCAGCTGCACTGCTACGACGACGGCAATCCCGAAATCGCGCGGCATCTGGCCTTCCGGGACTATCTGGTGGAGCGTCCCGACCTGGCGCGTCAGTACGAGGCCGAGAAGCGCAGATGCGCGGCCAGCCATCCGCATGACAGCCATGCCTACGCGGACTGCAAGGAGGCCTGGATCAGCCGGATCGAGCGCGACGCCCTTCGGTTCTTCGGAGGTTAGCCGCCGCCCGCGTTCGGCCTAGCCGCCCGCACCGCCGATCAGCGCCTGCGCCACCGCGTCATCCGGCACCGCGCCGATCTGTCTGAGCAGCGTCGAGAAATCCCAGGATTCGTGGACCTCGTAGGTCTTGCCGTCGCGGTAGGTCACGATACCGGTGCCGGTGAACTTGACCGGCGTGCCGGTTGGAATGTGGATGCCGCTGGCCACGGCGAAGTAGGCGGCGCTGTCGCCGCTTTCGATGGTGTGGGTGACGTCGATGCGGAAGTTGCGGAAGGTTGCAAGCACCCCTTCGTACAGCGCCTTGAAGTCTGCCTTGTCGCCCGGTCCGTCGGCCTTCACGCCATAGTGGCGCAGGTCGTCGTCCAGCAGTGCGTCGATCAGCGACGCATCGCGCGGCTCGCACCACACGTTCCGGAACCAGTGTTTGACACGCTCGGCGTTGTTCATGGACGTTCCCCCGTGTGTTTCATGGTCCGGTAATGTTAGCGGACCCTGCGCGGGCCGGCAAAGGAGCGGGAATCGGTGGCTTTTGTGACAATTGCGCCGCTTAACAGGGCGTTAGCCGCGCGCGCCTAGCCTCGCCCGATGCAGTGCCCGACCTGGAGCGACCGTTCGGCGATGGTTCACGCGAAACGCATTGCGATGGCGGCGGTTCTGGCCGTCTCTTGCCTGTTGGTCGGATCGGTTTCCGCCGCGAACGGACGGCTGACGGAAAACGATGCCTCGTTGTCCGCAGGCGGCGTGGAGACATTCGAACGTGCCCGACGCCTTCTGGACGACAATCGCGGCATGACCTGGGAGCTCGAGGCGGCACGGGTCGCGCTCACGGAAGTGCTTGAGGAAAACCCCTCCTATGCGCCCGCCTACAAGGAGATCGCGCGCTATATCATCATGCGCGGACATCTGGGCAGCCACAGGTTCCGATCCGGGACGCTGGAAGCCGCGGAAGCCGCGCTGGACAAGGCGGTCGAAATCGACCCCAGTTACGCCGATGCCTACGTCCTCTACGGCCATCTCTATCGATTGATGAAGCGCCATCGCAAGGCGGAGGAAGCCTTGGCCAAGGCCGAGCGGCTTGGCTCCAAATCCCCCTGGCTGAACGTCAATTGGGCGGACATCCATCTGGATCTGGGCCGGGTCGAAATCGCTGCAATGCACTACAGGATGGTGCTCGAGAGCGGCACCCGGAACAAACGGGCGATCTCCACGGCGCAGGACGGGCTGATCAACTACTACATGGTCACCAGGCAATACGAGAAAGCCGAACAGATGTTCCGCGCGCAGATCGCAATGGAACCCGACAGCGCCTGGAGCTACGGCAATTATGCCAGGTTCCTGCTTTGCACCAGAGACGACTACGAGGCCGCGATCGTGCGGGCGCGCGAAGCGCTTGCGCGCATGGATTACGGCGGCGGCAAGTTTATCCTGGCGTCCGCGCTCTACCGGAAGTGGGCGCAGCGTGTGGTCTACGACAAGCGGCCGCGGGACGCGGAACCGCTGCTTCGGGAAGCCCAATCCCTCTATCCGGACGTTGCGCGCGTCGCGGCAAGCATTGCCCGATGCCCCGGCATGGCCGTCCTGCATCTGGCCCTGCAGATCGCGCCCTTCGGCAGGACCTGAGGCCCAGGCGGTCAGCCGCGTTCCGCTGATTGCCAAACGGGCGTTCGCTACCTATCTGACTGGTCGGACCAAGTGAGAGGACGACCATGAACCCACAGAACCTTCTTGAGCAATTTCTCGGCCCTGACGCGGCCAACCGGGCCGGCGGCGCCCTTCAGAACGCCAAGAGCGGTTTGGCCAACAGCGGGCTGACCGGCGTCGCCGGCGGCGTTGCGGCCGGCGGACTGTTGGGCGTTCTGCTGGGCAACAAGAAGGCGCGCAAGTCGGTCGGAAAAGTGGCCGGCGGCGTGGTCGGCTATGGCGGCGCGGCGGCGCTGGGCGCACTGGCCTACCGGGCCTACCGGAACTGGGAAACGGGGAAACAGGCACCGCAACCCGCGCCGGCCGGCGCGGCGCCAGAGGCGCTGCCGCAAGAGTCGAAGTTCCGGCCCGAAGCCGCGCCCGCCCGCAACGGCCGACCGTTCGAGCTGGCCTTGGTGATGGCGATGATCGCGGCAGCCAATGCCGACCGCCACATCGACGCCGACGAACAGAAGCTGATCTTCGAACGCGTGGAAGCCCTGCCGCTGGATGCGGAGGACAAGGGGTTCGTCTTTGACGCCCTCGCCAATCCCCCAAGCCTGCAGGACATCGCCGAGTTGGCACATGGACCGGAACAGGCGGTAGAGCTTTACCTCGCCTCGCGCCTTGCGATCGATCCCGACCATCCGATGGAACGGGCCTACCTGGAGGCGCTGGCCGGCCGTCTCGCGCTGCCGGAAGACCTTGTCAGCCAGCTCGAGGCAGAGGCGGCGTCGCTGGCGAACGAGGGCGCGGTCGCCTGACACCCGACCGTCCGAGACGTCGGTCGCGCGCCTTTGCGCCCGCGTCGCGTTGCGGCAGAAAGAAAAAAGCACCCGGCACGCACGTCGTGCCGGGTGCCAGCCCTACTCGCCCACTCCCTAGCCGATGCAGATCCGCCGCGCCGTGAAGCACCCCGAGCCGAGGGCACGGGGGCAGTGTGCGCGGCCACGGTTTGCTCCGCGGCGCGTTGGATCGTAAAGGCGGTGGATCGGCAGCTCTTGGTGGCTAGGGGGCCTTGCACTTCTGGCGGCCCGGCACGATCTCCGCTCCTGCATTAGTGATTAACATCCCCACGTATTCGGGGAGTATCGCGGTCCGGTCTTAAATTTCGGTTTCGACGGGCGGTGAAAATGCATGTCCGGGTAGGCGGCACCCGGATACCTTGGAACCCCTAAACCCCATCAATTGATGGGATCTTGCGTATCGTCGTTTTTGAATGTGTCGCCGTTGACCTCGCCGTTCAACAGGCAGGCGCTGGAGGTGTCGTTCTCCCGAAGCTGCGGCCTCAGGAAGCTTGCGACACGGACCGGAACGAAGATGAACGGCAGGGCGACCATTCCGGCGACCTCACCCCCGGTCAGCGCGGCATCGCCAACATGGCCGGAGATATTGGCCGTCACTTCCGGATCGGTGATCGGTCCGTGCACCCGTACGGGCTTGTCGAAACCGGCGGCGGTTGAGAACTCGCGGTCGGCGGCAAGCACCAGGTCCATGGTCTCGTCGCGCAGGTCGATCTGCCCTGATCCGCCGATCACCACGCTGGGCGTCGCAAGCACCAAGCCGTCGGTCGTGGCAACGCCGTCCTCGATGTTGAGCCGGATCACGCCGCAGTTCAGGTCGGTCCACTCGCTGCGCCGGGCGTGGGCGCGTTTGGCCTGGAAGCGGTTGGACGAGATCCGTTCCAAATCGCCGATCTGGATACGGCCCTTGTCTACCGCCAAGGTTGCCGTGCCGTTGAGGCCTTCGGCGATCTCGCGCGGCGTCTCGCCGCGGCTGGCCACGTCCACGTTCATGTGGAGGTCGCCTTCCAGCACCGGTTTCCAGCCGAACTGGGCGAGGACATGGTCGACCCGCAGATCGTCTCCGATGACCGTCAGCGCAAGGGTCGGCGGGTCCTGGCTGGCGTCCACGTCGGCGTCGACCTGCACCCGGCCACGGTCGTACTCCGCGAGTGTCCTTGCCCTGAGCCGCCCGTCCAGGAGGTCGTACGAGCCGCTCAGCCTTGTCAACTCGAAGTCGCGTCCTTCGATCGGCCCGGTCTCGATGGACAGCGCGAGATCGATGTCACCGAGACGCCGGATCGGAATCGGCACCGCGCCGAACAACAGCGGGCTGGCAACCGCCTGCTCGCCGACAGGAGCGGCGTCCTCGCCTTCCTCGAGGGAGGGGTCGAGCTCGAGCCCCAGGTCTTCGAGAAAGACCTCGTTGCCGCGGATCCGCGCGGTGACCTCGGTCGGCTCGGACAGGTCGACCAGCAGATCGGTGGTGAAATCGGATCTGCCCAGCGTCACCGACCCTGTGTAGTCGAGCCGCGACGGGCCGACGGAGAGCTTGCCGTCGGCGGCAAGCGGAGATGCCGGCAATGCCGTTTTGTCCGGGTCGGCGGCAAGGTGCGCGACGCTGTCGGCGCTGATCGAGACGTCCAGCGCAAGCGGCAGATCCGCGTCGTCGAGGTCGATCTCGCCGCTGCCGCTGACCGCCAGCGCACCGACGCGGTCGAAGGCGACGTTGACACGGTCGATCGAGAATCCCTTCTCGCGCCCGGATACCGCAAAGGCGCCGCTGGCCAGACCGAGGTCGACGCCTTCGCCCGAGGTCAGATCGCGTGTCAGGTTGGTCATGTTGACGCGAAAGGCGCCGTTCGCCGTGAACTGGGCGAGGTCGTCGATATTGGCAACCGACCCGTCATAAGCAAGCGTTGGCTCGGCCCGGGGCCCGAACTGCAGGCCGGTCCTGGTCAGGGACAGCCTCTCGCCCTCGTTTGCCAGCACAATGGTCGCCTCCAAGGGGCCGCTGATCGGCAGGTCGACGCCCAGCCCGGCAAGCGCGGCGGCGGTGTCCGGTGCCACGGCCTCGAAGACGAGGTTCACGTCGTCATAGGTGCCCGTGGTGCCGTCATAACGGCCGACACCGCCGGCCACGTCGATCTCCAGCGCGCCGGGGAACTGCAGCGTGAAGGTGCCCAGCGACACGGCAAGCGCATCGGAATCGCCCTTTAACGAAAGGCTGCCTTCCGCCGTTCCGCCGGCCGGCAGTTCCACCTCCAGGATCGGTTCCAGAGATCTGAGATCCGCCGCCGTCACCAGAACGTCGAGATCTAGACCGCGGATGGCGGATTCGTTGCCTGCCACCTCTGTTTCGATCCATTCGTCGAGGCGCCCTTCGGCAGAGATCAAGACCGTATCCGCGGTTCCGATTCGGATCTTCAGATCCTCCCACCGGCTCGCGACGACCTCGCCATCCTCCAGGATCGACGTGGCAACGAATTCGAACAGTGCCGGACCCAGAGACGGGATCTCGGTTTCGAACAGAGTGGACAGCTCGGCGGTGTCGTCGGCCTGGATCACGATGTTCAACGGGTTGGTTCCCAACGGATCGTCGAAATCGATATGCTCCAGATTGCCCGTAACCAGAAGGCGTGCCCCTGAATCGTAGCCCGTGCGCAGCTGCAGGTCGACCAGCGACAGGTCCGCAAGGCTGCCCTTAAGCAGGCCCGATCCCGATACGGGGCCCATCTCAGGCACGCCGAGCGCGATCCATGTCTCCGCGGCAGCGGTCGTCGGCGACCGGAACTCGACCGCGACGTCGATCTCGTCGGGCGCGTCAAAATCTCTGATGTGCGGGGCGCCGACCGATCCGGCCGCATCCAGCGTCAAACCTTCGGGCAACCTGACCTCGGCCACGATGTCTTGGATCGTGGCGCGCTTGTAGTCGGTCACGAGGCGGGCTGTGACTTCGATCGATTCCGGTGGCGGTTTACCCTCCGGCATACTCGCCCGGAACAGGTCGGGATCCGCGATCCACAGGCTGAGCGCGACGTCGGCGCCGGCCATGTCGTCGATGTCTTCGATCGTGCCCTCGGCCTTCGCGAGGAAGCTGTCCGTACCGCCGATCACCGCGTTGAGGTCGGCGACGCCGATCCGGTCCAGATCGCCGACAAGCGTGCCCGACAGCTTGAACGGGCCGACGTCGGGGACGTTCCGCTTGGCGTAGTGCCCCAATTCGCGCACGTCGGGTGCATCCAGCGCGACCCGCATGTCCAGACCGCGCCCTGAAAGCACGTCGGCGACGGTCCCCTCCAGATCGAGGGTGAACTCCGGCGCCCTCACAACCAGGTCCATGGGAAACGGAGTCGAGCGATCAAGCGCGTTTTCAGGCCCGCCAAGCTCGCCTTCGATCGCCAACTGGGAACCGTCCCACAGGACCGAACCGTCGATCACCACCTTGCCGCCCTCGGTCTTTTCCAGGAGTTTGACGAGCTGGATCTGGTGCAGCGGCGGTGCGCCCGGGTCCGCGCCCCGCTGTACGACCCGGATGTTGCTGAGTTCCGCCGCCTCGATGAAGGGAAGGCGGAAACCCCTGGAACCGGGCGTCGGCGGTTGCGCTTCCGCCTGCAGGACGACCTCGGCGTCGCTCACCTCCAGCCGCCTGAGAAGGGGAACCCCGCGCAACAGACGGGCCATGTCCAGCGCGACATGCAGCCGTCCGATCTGCGCGCTCCGCACGGTCCTGTCCGGCGTCGTTGCGGTGAACAGGACGTCGTTTGCGGTGACGCCGAGCGTATCGGAAAGGTCGACGTCGAACGGCCCGTCGAACGCGGCTTCGAAGCCGGTTTCCGGGATTATGTAGTTGACGACCAGCCATTCCGCGACCTCGTCGCGCAGCAGCCAGATCGCGAATGCGGCGACGACAGGAACGGCGACGACGACGCCGAGAACGAGCCCGGCCGTGCTCTTCAGACCCCTTTTTGCCATGCACGGGAATATAGTGCGCCGGCCGGGGTTTGTCCGTTCACAATGTGTCGCGGTCCCGAGGTGCAAAAGACGGCCGGCACCCGCACGGTCGGATGCGGGTGCCGGCGTTTCCGGGACGAACGATGCGGCGCGTCAGACCGCGTCGGGGCCGGTCTCGCCGGTTCTGATCCTGATCGTCTCGCCGATATTGACGACGAAGATCTTGCCGTCGCCGATCTTGCCCGTATGGGCGGCGCTGCGCACGGCTTCGACGATGCTGTCGACCTCGGCGTCGTCGACGACCACTTCGATCCGTACCTTGGGCACGAAGTCGACCTTGTATTCGGCGCCCCGATAGATCTCGGGCTGGCCCTTCTGGCGGCCATAGCCCTTGACTTCGGAAATGGTCAACCCCTGGACGCCACGGTCGGAGAGTGCCTCGCGGACGGCGTCCAGCTTGAACGGCTGGATGATGGCCATTACCAGTTTCATTGCATCGGCTCCCGGACTGCGGTGTCAGGGTTACAGGGTGTAGCTGCGTTCGCCATGGCTCGACAGATCGAGGCCTTCGGTGATGGAATCGCCGTCCATGCGCAGGCCGACGGTGCCGGCGACGATCTTGACCAGAACATAGCTGGCAATCGCCGACCAGGCGACGGTCGCGATCACGCCGACGAACTGGACGCCAAGCTGGCTGCCCAGCCCCATGCCCTCGGCATAGCCGGCGCCGCCGAACGTGGGCGACACGAAAACCGCCGTCAGCATGATCCCCATGATGCCGCCGACCCCGTGGACCGCGAAGACGTCGAGCGAGTCGTCGATCTTCAGGCGCTGTTTGACCGCGCCGACGGCCCAGAAACAGACGATCCCGGCCAGAATGCCGATGCACAAGGCGCCGACCGGCCCGACCGAGCCCGATGCGGGCGTGATCGTCGCAAGGCCGGCCACCATGCCGGTCACGATGCCGATCAGGCTCGGCTTGCCGAACTTGACCCATTCGATGACCATCCAGGTGAGCGATGCGGTCGCCGCGGAGATATGCGTCACCGTCATCGCCATGCCCGCGCTGCCGCCGGCCGCAAGCGCGCTTCCGGCGTTGAAGCCGAACCAGCCGACCCACAGCATCGCCGCGCCGATCATGGTAAGGCCGGGGTTGTGCGGCGGTTCCAGGTCGGCGGGAAACCCGTGCCGCGGCCCCAGGGCCTTGGCGATCACCAAGGCCGAAACGCCGGCGGTTGCGTGCACCACGAGGCCGCCCGCGAAGTCCAGAACGCCCATGTTGCCAAGGAAGCCGCCGCCCCAGACCCAGTGGCAGACCGGCGCATAGACGACCAGCAGCCACAGCCCGCTGAACAGCATGACGGCGCTGAACTTGATGCGTTCGGGATAGGCTCCGACGATCAGGGCGGGCGTGATGATGGCAAAGGTCATCTGGAACATGAAGAAGACGGTTTCGGGAATATCGCCGGCCAGTGCGTCCCAGCCAACGCCGGCAAGGAACATCTTGCCGAGACCGCCGACAACGGCGTTGGCGGGCCCGCCGTCGGTGAAGGCCAGGCTGTAGGCGGCCACCAGCCACAGGATCGACGCCATGCAGGCGATGGCGAAGCAGTGCATCAGCACCGACAGCACGTTCTTCGACTGCACCAGACCGCCGTAGAACAGCGCCAGTCCCGGCAGGGTCATGAACAGGACCAGTGCCGTTGCGGTCAGGATCCAGGCCGTGTTGGCCCCGTCGAGGGAGCCGCCCTGGGCGTATGCAGGCGCAAGTGTCGAAAACAGAAGGACGGCGGAAAGGCCAAAGGCCTTTCCCGCCCTCGTCAGAATTCCCATGATCGCTTCCCCCAAAAAGTCGAGTGATCGGTTCTCCCGCCCGTTAGGCGATTTGTTACGCGACGGCGCCGCGGGCGCCCCGCGGTTTCTTCCGCACCCCTATCCGGTCGGCTGATTGCGCGCAATTGCGACTGTCATATTACAGGTTAGGCTCGTCGCCCGCCAAGGCCTGTGCCGTCTCCCGTTCGGGACGGTAAGGCGTCAGGCGGGGAACCCATCGCGGGACCTTTTCTTTGTAGCGCCGGTAGTCGTCGCCGAACCGGCGCTCCAGGCCCGGCTCCTCGACCATGGGGAAATAGACGCAGTTGATCAGGAAAAAGACTGCGGCCCAACCGACGATCGGCCAGGACCCAAAGACCAGCGCCTCGCCCGCCAGCATAACGACGACGCTGGAGATCATCGGGTTGCGCACGTGGGCATAGGGTCCGACGACGACAAATGCCTGCGGCGGGTCCCACGGCGCCGGCGTACCCTGGCCGACGGTGGTGAACAGCCGCACGGTCCAGACCGCCAGGGCCAGACCCGCGGCCAGGGCGAGGCAGCCCAACCAGAACTGCACCGTTGTCACGGGCGCCGGCGACCATTCCAAGCGGGTGCCGTGGGACAACCACAGGATCAACCCCGGGATCAGGCCCAAGGCCGTGCCCGGCAGGATCAGGATCGTCCTTATCAACCGCCATGCCATCGACGGACACTCCGTTCTGTCGCCAGTGGCGTCAGAGCGCCGCTGGTCGTTTTCACCATCCACCGTGCATTTTGCCAGATTTAAACGGAGCGGCCAGATCTGCATCCTCCGGCCTTGCGCATTCGGTCAAGGAACGCAGTGGGTTTGGAATTGACGGACGCAATCAAGGCAAGCGCGCCGACCGGCGCGAGCGCATTGCTGGCGCAACGGATCCTGCGCAGTTTGAACGAATCCGGCCTCGGCGACGCCATATCGTGTGCCGATCCGCTGGCGGCCGACCCGGCGGGATCGATTTTCGCGAAGGATCGTCTGCAAGTGGGCAGCCTGTTGCGCACCCAGTGCGAGGAGCATGCGTTCGGTTTTCTCGACGAAGCCGTCGATCTTTCGGGAAACTGGTCGAAAAGCCGGCTTGCGTCCCACCTGGAGGACCGGCTGGATGCGGCCGCCGTTTCGCACGATGCCGTTTGCACGGCGGTCCTGAATGCGGCGGCGCCGCGCGAGGCGGCGAAACTGTTCCTGCTGCAGTGGGCCTGCGAGAACCTGGGCGAAACGGCGGACACGGCCCGTGCCGCCTACACGATGGCCGGCCCGGTGCAGCGCGCGCTGTGGGCGGTGCTGACGCAGTCGACGGCGCAGGGGACCCTTCCGCTGGGTTACCGGACGGCGTTCAAGTTCACGCTGGAGAGCGTGGGTCTGAACGCGGATACCGACATGCACAGAGAGCTCTACCTTGCCTCGTCGCTTGCGTTGTTCAACCATTTCTGCCTGTTGCTGCACCGAAGGCGGTCGCTTTTCCACCACCTGGGCGCGCTCCATTTCATGGAGGTGGGCGTCGCCCATGCGGTGCGCCAATGGTCGACGATGCTGCGCCAGGTTTTTGGCGACGCGCTTTATGTGCCCGAGTTCGCGCTGCGGGAAGACGACGACCTTGGCAGCCGACAAACCGTGCTGCGCCGGCTGATCATGGCGGCTGTTGACGAGATCGGCACCGGGATCGTTCCCCAGATCCTGCGCGGTTTCGAAGAACACTGGCTGATGCGGCAGATTGCCGATGCCGACCTGTTGGAACAGATCACCTGGTCCGATCGGCGCGCCGCCTACCGGCTGAAACCAAGCGACGCGACACAGCGGGCGCTGAAGGAATGGCACAAGGTCCAGGCAGCGACCGTCGAGACGGTGCGCGGCCAGGACACGACCACCCAGGTTCGGGACGAGACCGCATTGCTGGTGGTTCGGGACGGCGCGCTGGACCTGGCGACCGGCTTCGACCAGTCGGTCCGGCTGACCGACGGCGAGGGTCTTGTCATTCCGCGCGGCCGGCTGCATGGCGCCGCACCGATTTCGAACCGGTGCGTCTACGAGGTCTATCCTTTCGACGGCGCCGTCCCATGCTAGAGCGGCGCTGATGCCTGCCGAGACGCGCAATGCCGGCGCGACGGGCCTGAACAAGACGATCGGGCTTTACGGCGCGGTATCGCTTGCCTTGGGCATCGTCATCGGTGCCGGCATGTTGTCGCTGCCCGGACTGGTCTACCAACAGAGCGGCGGCTGGGCGGTCTATGCCTGGCTTTTCAACGGCGTGCTGGTTCTGCCGCTGTTGTTCGTCTTCGCGGTCCTTGGCCGGCGGTTTCCGAACGCCGGCGGCGTTGCCGGCTTCATCGGCCAGGCGTTTCCGCGCCTGCGGCCGGGCAGCGCATACCTGCTTGTGGGAACGTTCTCGCTGGGCCTGCCGGGTATTGCCCTGACCGGCGCGGAATATGCCGCCGGCGGTTTCGCGTCGGCGACAGACCGGGAGCCGGAACACTGGCTGGCGGCCGGGATCGCGGCGATCCTGCTGGGTCTTGTGATCGGCGCCGCCTGGCTTGGCGCGCGGGTCGCCGGCGGTATTCAGAACGTCGTTGTGGCGGTTCTGGTCCTGTCCCTGGCCGCGGTCGCGCTGGCCTGCGTTCCGGGGTGGGCGGACGTGGACTTCAGCGTCGGCAACCCGACCTGGGTCGGCGTGTGGAGCGGCATGGGTCTGGCATTCTTCGCCTATACGGGCTGGGAGATGCTGTCCTTCATGACCGAGGAATTCAAGAACCCTCGGCGCGACTTTCCGCTGGCCGTTTCGATCAGCTTCGCCGTCGTGATGGCGCTTTATCTGGGCACCGCGCTGGCGGTCCAGGCGTATGTGGAATACGGCGACCGGACCTTGGAGGCCGCGCCGTTTCTGATCATCCTCAAGCGGGTGCTGCTGGACGGGCCGGGGACGGGCGTCGCGGTCGCCGTCCTTGTCGTCGTCATCGTGGTCGCCAACCTGAACGGCGCGGTGTGGGCCGCTTCTCGGCTGATCTTCGACATCGCGCGCAGCGGATGGGCGCCGCGCGGCTTGGCCCTGCACCGGGTCGCCGGTCCCGGCAACACCCCGCGTGCGGCGATCGCTGCGCTGTCGGTTCTGTTTGCGCTGGTGCTGTGCCTGCACGGCGGCGGATTGCTGACGCTGTCCGACCTGTTGCGGGTGGCGGGACAGAACTTCTTTCTTCTCTATGTCCTTGCGATTGCCGCATTCATCAAGGTCGAGCGGCATCCCGGCGCGCGTTTGTTCGGCATCGCCGCCTTTGCGATCTGTGTCGCCTTTGCCGGTGTCTTCGGTTGGGCGCTATTATGCGCAGCAGCCCTGTTCGGCCTTCCATACCTGGTCGACGCCTGGATGAACCGGAACCGGAAGAGTGACCTCGAACCGCAGATCCCCGCCGATTTCAAGGAACCCGGCCAGCCCGCCGACGAACGATGAGACGCCGCCGGCCCTGCGGTCCCTGGATCGGATCGACCGCCAGATCGTCAGTATCCTGCAGGCCAACGGGCGCGAGCCGGTTTCGACACTGGCGCAGGCGATCGGGCTGTCCCGCAACGCGACGCGCGAGCGCCTCAACCGGCTGGAGCGAACGGGCGTCATCGCGGGCTACTCGGTCCGGCTTGGCGGACCTGCCCCGACGGCCGCCGCGCGCGCCTACATGCTGTTGTATCTCGGCGGCGCGCTGTGCGAACGGGTCCTTCCCGAAGTGGCCCGCATTCCGGAGGTCAAGACCAGCCAGTCGCTGAGTGGCGAGATCGACATGATCGTCTATGTCGAGGGCGATTCCCTGGAAACCATCAATCACGTGCGCGACGCCCTGGAACGGATCGGCGGCGTCAAGAAAGTCGTGACCCTGACGGTCCTCGCCGACCGGTTCGACCGGCGCTGAGACGACGCCTCAGAGCGCGCCGGCCTTGCGCGCCACAATGCGTACGCCCTCGGTCACCCGGTCGCTGGGATGCATGACCACCCGGTCGCCCTCGGCCAGCCCGTCCAGGACTTGCGCCGCCTGGCTGTTCATCTGTCCGATTTCCAGCGTGCGGCGCACCGCGCGGTCGCCGTCGACGACGAACACGGCCCAGCCGTTGTCGCCGCGGAACAGGGAACCGACCGGAACCTGCAGAACGCCGTCGGCTTGCCAGGTGACGATCGAGGTCTCCACGCGAAAGCCGTGACCCAGGCGCTGCCACATTTCCGGCGGATCGGTGAAGTCGACGATGACGTTGACCCGCTGTTCCTCGATCCCCAGGGCCGAGACCTTGGTGAAACCGTAGGGCTCGACCCGACGGACGCGACCCCGCAGGGACTGGCCGCCCCAATCCTCGATCAGAACCGTGTCGCCCGCCTCGACCTTCACGGCGTCGGTCGACAGAAGGTCGACGACCACCTCCAGATCGCGCGGGTCGCCGATCTCCAGGATCGGATCGGCGGCAAGGACGACACTTTCGCTTTCGCGAATGATCCGCAGGACCTTGCCGCTGACCGGGGCATAGACGTCGATGCAACAGGCCTCGGCCGCGCCGGACTTCGAAGTATCGGTGTGCGGCGTGATCAGAGAGGCGCGCGCATTCTCAAGTTCGAAGGTCTTGACCTGGAGCGCGGCTTCGGCCGACTTCACCGCCGCCCGCTGGATTCGGACCTCCAGTTCCGCCGCGTCCAGGGACCGTTCCGAGATGTTGCCGCGGGTGTGCAGCCGCTCCGCCCGCGCCAGGTCGCTGATCGCGAAGGCCAGGGCGGCCTTTTCCCGCTCCAGTTCGGCCTCGGCCAGGGCGCTGGCGGCCTCGGCGGCCTTGACCGCGGCCTGGCCCTCGCTCAGGGAGCGCACGTCCAACAGGCTGGGATCGCGCGGCTGGATCGTCGCCAGGACGGTTTCACCGGCGACGACCGTATCGCCGACTTCGTTCTCGATCCGCATGAGCTGCCCGGACAGCGGCGCAGAAAGAACGTAGACGTCGTGAACGCGGGTCTCGCCTTCCTCGTCGATGGTGACCCGCATCGGCCCGCGGAGGACGGCCGCCATGTCGACGGGCACGGGCTGGGGCCAGAACGCGTAGACCAGCCCGGCGGCGACCAGGACGGCGACGGATCCCCAGATTGCGATTCGGCGGCCCAGCGGCGACATGCGTTTCACTCCCGCGTTCTCAGCGCGGCGATCAGGTTCAGTCTATCGATCCTGCGCTGGACCAGAAGGCCGCAAAAGACGCTGGCGGCGGCGACGACGGCAATCGAAATGCCGTAGGTGGCATGCTCGATCACCATCGGGATGCGATAGAGCTCGGTCTCGAACAGATCGGTCATGTACCGCGACAGGCCGTAACCGATGAGGCAGCCAAGCGGCAAGGCCAGCGCCGTCAAAAGCGCGATCTCGCCCAAAAGAATGTAGGACACTTCGGCCCGGGTGAAGCCCAGGACGCGCAGGCTGGCCAGGTCCCGGCTGCGCTCCGACAGCGAGATGCGAATGGCGTTATAGATGACGCCGGTCGCAAGCAGTCCTGCGAACAGCACATAGAAGAAGACGATGAAATCGATGGTCTCCTCAAGCGTGTCGCGGAAGGCCTGGATCATGCTGGACCGAAGGGCGACGCCCGCGACCTTGGGCGTCTGCTTCAGCGTGTCGTAGAACGCGCCCCGGTCGACGGGATCGACCAGCAGATAGGCCCCGGATACCGAAGGCGCCTCGCGCATCAAGCGGTTCAACGTATCGATGTGCATGTAGGCCGGCTTGCCGAGATAGGTGTTCACCAAGGCATGGACCGGGAAGTCGCGATGCGGCCGGCGCGCCTCCAGGACCTCGACCGTGACCGTGTCGCCCGGCGCAACCTCCAGAAGCTCGGCCAGCTTCTGCGACAAGACCAGCCCTCCCGGCGGCGGCTCGACGACCCGGCCGTCTATGTCCAGGGCGCGGTTCAGGGCGGCGTCGGGGTTGATCCCGGTGATCGCCTGCAACTGCACCCTGGGGCCGGCCCGGAACCGTGCGGGGACGCTGCGATAGGGTTCGACCACCAGCACGCCCGGCAGGTTGGCCAAAGCCTGCGTCGCCGAGCCCGACTGGGGTTCGACCAGCGAGACGGTGACGTCCTGGCGCTGTGCACGGTAGAAGTTGAACTCCATCAGATAGTTGATCGCGTCCAGCCAGTGCAGCGACGTGATCAGCACCGCCACGGCAAAGGAAATGCCCAGCAGGGTCAGGCCCGAGCGGACGGGCCAGCGTGTGACGTGCCGGAAGATCATCAGACTGGGCTGGTCCAGGAGGCGCGCGAGCCCAAGCGCCCTGAGAAGCCCGGGCCGGTAGAGCGGCGGGGCGGGCGGTGACATGGCGATCGCCGGCGGGGTTGCCGCGGCGCGCAGGATGACGCCCATGGTGCCGATGACCGCGGCGAGGATCGCAAGCCCCGCGCCCATGGCGAAGATGTTCGCGCCCAGCTCGAAATACAGGAACGGGAAGCGATAGACCTTCGCATAAAGAACGGTGATCGCGTGCGCAAGCCATGCGCCGCCAAGACAGCCGGACAGGATGCCGATGCTGACCACCGCCAGCACGAATTTGAGGTAGTGCCAGGAAACCGCCAGGTTGGAATAGCCGAACGCCTTCAACAGACCGATCTGCTCGCGTTCGGTTTCCACCAGCCGCGCCACCACCAGATTGAGCAGGAACACGGACACCGCCAGGAAGATGGTGGGCATGATCGTGGCGATGGTTCGAAGCTGCTCCAGCTCGCCGACCAGGAACCAGTTGGACGTTTGGTCCGCGCGGGTGATCGCCCCGGTTCCGCCATAGGGTTCCAGCAACAGGTCGATGCGGCGCAGCGTCTCGTCCGGCGAGACCTCGTAGGAAACGGTCACCGAGATGTCGTTGAACGCCTCCTCCAGGTCGAACGCGGCGGCCAGCGCCTGTTCGCCCATCCACATCACGCCGAACCGGGCGTCGTCGGGCATCAAGGCGCCGGGCGCGATGGAATAGACATATTCCGGCGACAGCGCGACGCCGACGATGTCAAGTGCGCGCTTGCGGCCGTTGATGATGGCGGTGACCCGGTCCCCGGGCTTGAATTCGTGGGCCTCGGCGAAGGACTCGGCGATGACGACCTCGTCGGGGCGGCCTGCCGCGACCCGACGACCGACCCGGATCACGATATCGTTCGATGCCGGCGGTCGGCTTTCGGGGATCGAGATCAACCTGCCCGTGGCCGGTTCGGCGAGACCCGGCACGTCAAGAATCACGTCCTTGACGATCCGCGTCTGCACCGTCTTGACGTGCGGCAGGCGCGCGATTTCGGAACCCAGCGATTGCGGCGCCCTTTTGACCGTGGCGAAGATGTCGGCAAAACGGTAACGCTCGTAATAGGCGGCGCGCGTCTCGTCCAGCGACTGCAACGCGCCCAGCGACATCACGAAGGTCGCAAGGCCGGCCCCAATCACCACCGCGATGGCAAGCGCCATGCCTTTCATGCGCCAGAGGTCGCGGGCAAGCTTGCGGTCCAACGGATGCATCGGCCGGCCTACCAGGTAATCGAGGCCGCGGCGGCGCGCACCTCGTTGGTGCGCATCTCGCTGATCCGCCCGTCGGCCAGCGATATCACGCGGTCCGCAAGCGCGGCGATCGAGGCGTTGTGGGTAATCAGCGCCGTGGTCGTGCCGAGCTCGGTATTGACGTGTTCGATCGCTTCAAGGACCAGGATGCCGGTCTTGCTGTCCAGTGCGCCGGTCGGCTCGTCGCACAGCAGAAGCCGCGGGCGTTTCGCGATGGCGCGGGCGATGGCGACGCGTTGTTGCTCGCCGCCGGAAAGCTGGGCAGGGAAATGCGTCGCGCGGTCCGCAAGCCCGACCAATGCCAGTGCATCGTCGGGCGCCATCGGGTCGCGGGCGATTTCCGTCACCAGGGCCACGTTCTCGCGGGCGGTGAGGCTGGGGATCAAATTGTAGAACTGGAACACGAACCCCACGTGCTCGCGGCGAAAGCGGGTCAATGCGGCGTCGCCCGAGCCGGTCAGGTCCCGGCCGCGAAACGCAACCTGGCCGCTGGTAGGCCGGTCCAGCCCGCCGAGGATGTTGAGCAGCGTGGACTTGCCGCTGCCCGACGGCCCCAACAGGACCAGAAGCTCGCCCTCGGCCACGTCAAGGTCCACGTCCACCAGCGCATGCACGGCCACCTCGCCTGTGCCGTAGGATTTGCACAGGCCCGTGGCCTGCAGGGCAGGCGTTTGCGCCGCGGCGTGCGCATGTGCCATGGCGGGCCGCTCCAGCTTTAGGGTCTGTTGGTCACTGTTGTCCGGTGCGCACGCGCCGTGCCTTGATCCAGGACAAACCGCGCGGCCGTCGGACCGGATGCCCGCGGCTAGTCGCCGAACAGGCTCTTGATCGGGTGGGCGTAGAACACGCTCAAGACTTCGGTGCCCGGGTTGTCGTCGTCGAGGCTGGCGTTGGACAGGTGGTAGAACGCAAGGCCAAGACGCGCGCGGTTGTCGAAGCGGTAGGCGCCTTCGACGTTCGAGCGGAACTGCACCACGTGCCCCAGATCCTTACCGTTGCCCTCGTGATAGAGGCCGGGGGCGAAACTGCCGGTCAGCACGAAACGGTTGCCGAAGAACACGTCCAGGCGAATACCGGCATGGCCGTACACTGCGGCATCCGTGGTTGCCATCACGCCGGCGAAGGGCTTGAAGATCCACCATTTTGCGTCGGACCAGTATTCGATACGGAACTCGCCGGCTTCGTCGTCCCGCTTGTTGATGTCGTACCAGCCGGCGCCGAAGGTGATGAAGGCGGGGTCTGTCTGCGCATAGGCAGGTACACGCGCAAAACATAGCGCGGCCGCAAGGACCAGCATGCCGAACAGACGTTTCACGGGCGGTTGCCTCCATACCCTGCACATATCATAGGGATGCGGGGGTCCTGCGCAACCGATTCATCCCCGCCGCATGTCGGCGCGGAACATCAGGACAGGGACTTGAACCGCTCCGTCGCCTGAACCAAAACCGAGCTGATGCTCGGTTCTGTTGCCGAATGGCCGGCATCGGGCACCATGAACAACTCGGCCTTCTGCCAGGCCTGACACAGTTCGAACGCGGACGCGGGCGGACAGACGACGTCGTAACGCCCCTGGACGACGATGCCGGGAATCCCCGCGATGGTCCCGATCCGGTCGAGAAGCTGTCCTTCTTCGAGAAACAGGCGGTGGATGAAGTAATGCGCTTCGATGCGGGCAAGCCCCAGCGCCACCGACGGTTCGGTCAGGGCCGAGACCGTGTCGGGGCTGGGCATCAGGGTCGAGCATTCCGCCTCGTAGCGGCTCCACGCCGCGGCGGCCGGCATGTGCACGGCCGGATCCGGGTCGGTCAGCCGGCGGTAATAGCTGTCCAGCAGCGTACCGCGCTCGTCGTTGGGCAGGTGTTCGCGAAAGCTGGCGGCCGCTTCGGGGAAGAAGTGCCCCATGCCGTGCATGAACCAGTCCACCTCGGCCTTCCGGCACAGGAAGATGCCGCGCAGGATCAGGCCGGCGACGCAGTCCGGATGGGTCTGGGCATAGGCCAAGGCCAGGCTCGATCCCCACGACCCGCCGAAAACGATCCAGCGTTCGATATCGAGCGTCCGGCGCAGCGTTTCGATGTCGTCGATCAGGTGTGCGGTGGTGTTGTCGCTCAACTCGCCAAGCGGGGTCGAGCGCCCGGCGCCGCGCTGGTCGAAGATCACGATGCGGTAGTGGGCGGGATCGAAGAAGCGGCGGTGTCCCGGCGTCGCACCCGCGCCCGGGCCGCCGTGCAGGAACAGGACCGGCGCGCCCTCGGGGTTGCCGGACTGCTCCCAATAAAGCACGTGCGGGGCGCCGACGCTGAGCCGTCCCGTGGCATAGGCCTCGATCTCTGGGTAGAGATCGCTGCGCGATCCCTGGCCGGACTGCCCCTCTTTCATCGCCGGAGTATGCCCGAGCGGGACGGGCACGGCCAAGACGATTTGCGCTGTTTTCACCGGACCGGAACCGGCATCATCGTGCCCATGCGGATCCTGGCGGCGATGGGGTTTGCGGTGCTGGCGGCAGCGGCGGTCTCGACCGCGGCGGCGCCCGACGACGCGCCGCGCAAGGTACGCGCGGTCCTGGAGTCCGGAACGCTTGAACTGGCGGACGGACGCCAGGTTAGGCTGGCGCAGGTCCGACTGCCCGATCCGTGGAAGGGCGATGCGGACGTCTTCGACCGGGCCCGCGACGCGCTGGTCGGGCTCGTTCTCAACCGCGATGTGGTGTTGCGCTTTCCCGGCCCGCGGTTCGACCGCTACGGCCGCCTGGTGGCACGGGTCGAATGGCCCGACGGGACCTGGGTGCAGGCGCTGCTGGTGGCGCGGGGCTGGGCCATCGTCGCCAGCGACGAGGACCGCGTGGACGGCCTTGCGGACCTGCTGCGCCGCGAGGATGCGGCGCGCCGTGCCGGCCGCGGGTTATGGGCGGACTGGCGCTATGCGGTGCGCGACCCGCTGTCCGCGGCGAAGGCGCCGGAAGGGTACCGCGTCGTCGAGGGCACGGTTGCGGCCGTCGCCACCGTGGGGTCGTGGACCTACCTCAATTTCGGCGAGGACTGGCGCAGCGACTTCACGGTCAGCGTTCACCGGCGCGACCGGCGCCGCATGGAACAGGAACTGGGGGCGCTGGCAGGGCTGCAGGGCCGGCAGGTGCGCGTGCGCGGCTGGATGCGCCATTTCAACGGGCCGATGATCGAGGCCACCTATCCGCAGCAGATCGAACTCCTGCCATGAGATCCCGTCGGCGCGGCAATCCTTGATTTCCTTTCGCCCGGCGATGCGCTAACAGCAGCCGACAAGCGGCTGCCGCCGTCGGGCGGTCCGCTCACCCCTGCCGCGAGGAGCCGTTTGCGTGTCACAGGCCGAGCAAGCCTCGCCTCCGATGGTCGAGTTCGTCGCATTGATGGCGTTGCTGACGTCGCTGGTGGCGTTGTCGATCGATGCCATGCTGCCCGCCTTGCCGATGATCGGCGACGATCTCGGCGTCGTCGAGCGCAACAACACCCAGCTTGTGATTTCGGCCTTCTTCCTGGGCTTTGCCGTCGGCCAGGTGTTTTACGGCCCGGTGTCCGACAGTTTCGGGCGCAAGCCGATGATCTATGTGGGGCTGGTTCTGTTTCTGATCGGCAACCTGATGTCGATCTTCGCCACCGACTTCGCCACGATGCTGGCTGGCCGGGTATTGCAGGGCATCGGCGTCGCCGGCCCGCGCAGCGTCACCATCGCGCTGATCCGCGACCGCTTCGAAGGCCGCGCAATGGCCCGCGTCATGTCCTTCATCATGGCGGTTTTTATTCTGGTTCCGGTGATCGCGCCGGCGCTGGGGCAGGGCATCCTGTTCTTCGCCGCGTGGAACGCCATCTTCTGGCTGTTCGTTTTGCTGGCCGTCCTGGCGGTGAGTTGGTTTGCGCTGCGCCAGCCGGAGACCCTGCCGCGGAACCGGCGCGCGCCTTTTTCCGCCGGGCGCGTGGGCGCCGCGGTCGCCGAGACCTTCCGCAACCGCGCGGCGCTGGGCTACATGATCACCGCGGGGTTCGTGTTCGGCGGCTTCGTCGGCTACCTCAACTCCGCCCAGCAGATTTTCCAGGAGCAATACGCCCTGGGGGCCTTGTTCCCTCTGTCGTTCGGGGTGCTTGCGCTTGCCATCGGGGCGGCGTCGGTGGTGAACGCCCGGCTGGTGATGCGGTTCGGCATGCGGCTTTTGAGCGGGCATGCGCTGTTAGCCGTCACCGCACTGTCGGCGCTTTTCTTCGCGCTTGCCGGGTCGATGCAGGGTCATCCGCCCCTGTGGACGCTGATGGTCTATTGCATGGCCGTTTTCTTCTGCATGGGAATCCTGTTTGGAAATCTCAACGCGCTGGCGATGGAGCCGCTGGGCCATATCGCCGGCGTCGCGGCGGCCGCGGTCGGATCGCTGACGACGTTCATGTCGGCGATCCTGGGAACCTGGGTGGGGCTGGCCTACGACGGGACGGTGCTGCCGCTGGTCGGCGGGTTCGGCCTGTGCGGCGCGGCCGCCTTGGTCACCAAGCGCTGGGCGGACGCCCACCACGCCTAGCCGCGTGGCGGCACGTCACTTCGTGCCATACATGCGGTCGCCGGCGTCGCCCAGGCCCGGCACGATATAGCCGTGATCGTTCAGGTGGCTGTCGATCGCCGCGGTATAGACCGGGACGTCCGGGTGGGCGTTGTGAAACGCCTCGATCCCTTCCGGCGCCGCCAGCAGGCAGGCAAGGCGGATCTTGTCGGCGCCGTGTTCCTTCAGCCGCTGAATCGCGGCGGCCGACGAATTGCCGGTCGCCAGCATCGGATCGACCGCGACGACCTCGCGGTCCTCCATGCCCTCGGGCAGCTTGAGATAGTATTCGACGGCAGCCAGGGTCTCCGGGTCGCGATAGAGGCCGATATGGCCGACCCTGGCCGACGGCACCAGGTCCAGCATCCCGTCCAGCAGCCCGTTGCCGGCCCTGAGGATCGATACGAAGCACAGTTTCTTGCCTTTGAGGATCGGCGCTTCCATTTCGGCCAGCGGCGTCTCGATGGTATGCAGCTTCGTCTCCAGGTCGCGCAGCACTTCGTAAGCCAGCAACAGGCTGATCTCGCGCAGCAACTGGCGGAAGACGGCGGTCGGTGTGCTCTTGTCGCGCATCAAGGTCAGTTTGTGCTGTACCAGCGGATGATCGACGACGATGACCCTGTCTGTCATGGGATGCCTTCCCGTTGCGGTGTTTCGACGGCGTTCATTTTAGAAGACCGTGCCGTCGCTCTCCAACCGGATCGGTGGCGGCCCGCCCGGCCGCAGCGCCGCCGCAACGCGCCGGCCTGCCTGCCAGGTCCCGCCTTCCAGGACCTTGGCCAGCGGCAGAGCCGCGGCGTCCAGGCCCAGTTTCCGGCGCACCGCGTCGGCGACCCGGTCGAGGCCGGCGACGGTCAGCGCCCGCCATTCGACGATGACCGTCTCGCCCGGACCGTGCGCCCGCGCGGTGACCGCGTCGTGCTTGGGGACCAGGACGCCCGTGTCCACCAGAAGACCGCCATTGCGGTATTCCGCAAGACCCGTCAGCGCCTCGACGCCGGTCACCCGGATTCCCGCCTCCTCCAGCGGTTCGAACAGCGAATAAGTCAGCCACTGGGACAGCTTGTGGAACGGCACCAGGCCGTCGGTCATGTCGTCCGCGCGGGCTTCGGGATGGCGCCAAACGTCGCCCAGATTGATGCCGCCCAGGCTTTCGCGTCCCGGCCAGATCGATCCGAACCCGTCCAGCACCGCCGCCAGCACCTGTTCGGCCGCCAGCGCGCCGGCATCGGCACGGTTGGCAAGGGTGTCGAACAGGTTGCCCACCCGCGGCACGCGCGCACCGAACAGGTCGGAACGGTCCGCCAGCGCCCGGCCGAGCGCCTGCAACAGACCGGCCCGCCCCGCCAGCCCGATCAGCGGATTGTCCGCGTCGGCCTGAAAGCCCGCGGCCAGTGCCTGTTCCGAAAGCCCGGACAGGGCGTCTGCGTCGGCGCGCATGGGCGCCTTCGGATCCGACGAGAAGGCGCCGGCGGCGAACATCTCCAGGCTGGCCAGCGCCAGACCTTCCGAGCGCGCCAGGGTGCGGCCGGTCCCGGGGTCGCGATAACGCCACGCGTCGCCCGCGCCGGCATCCAACAGGACGCTGGTCACCACCAGGTCGAAACGTGCGCGCGCGCGTTCCGCGGCGTCCATTGCCGGCCCGACGGCGGCCGCAGCCTGCCAGCGGTCGACGCCGTCGACGACGAAATGGCGCCACCGCGCGTGGTAGGGCACGTCGAGGTCGGGATAGGCGGCCGTCATGGTCTCGATCACGGCGTCGGCGGCGGCGTCCAGGCGGCCGGCGTCGAAACCGAAATGCGCCAGACGGTCGTCTTCGGCCGCGGCCATAACCATGCCGCAGCGGGCGCGGATCGCCTGCGGCGTGCGCAGCCAGGCGACCGCGTCATCCGAGGTGGCGAACACCGGCGCGGCCGCGCTCAAAACTCGCTGATGCCCCGGCCCTTGACGGAAGACAGGTCGGCGGGCGTTGCCTCCTCTTCCGCGCTGTAGTACCCGGCGGCGCGTTTGGCGCTGATTTCCACCTGGGCATCGGCCGGCACCAGGTCGTCGGGGATCTCGGTGCGGGTGCCGATCGAGATGCCTTGGCGCACCAGCGCGTCGTGTTTCATGTTGCTCATCGACACGAACTCGTCGATCCGGCTCACGCCCAGCCAGTGGAAAACGTCGGGCATCAGTTCCTGGAACCGCATGTCCTGGACGCCGGCGACGCACTCGGTGCGCTCGAAATAGCCTTCGGCGCTGTCGCCGTCGGCGTGGCGCTTGCGTGCGTTGTAGACCAGGAACTTGGTGACCTCGCCCAGGGCGCGGCCTTCCTTGCGGTTATAGACGATCAGTCCCGCGCCGCCCGCCTGGGCCGCTTCGACGCAGACCTCCAGCCCGTGCACCAGGTAGGGCCGGCAGGTGCAGATGTCGGAACCGAACACGTCGGAGCCGTTGCATTCGTCGTGCACCCGGCAGGCCAGCTTTCTCTTGGGGTCCCACAGGGCCTCGATATCGCCGACGATATAGACCGTCTGGCCGCCGATCGGCGGCAGGAACACCTTCAGGTCCGGCCGGGTCACCAGTTCGGGAAACATGGTGCCGCTTTGTTCGAACAGGATGTGTCTGAGGTCCGGTTCCTTGATCTTCAGCCGGCGTGCGATGCCGGGCAGATGCCAGACCGGCTCGATCGCCGCCTTGGTGACCGTGACGTCGCCGTTCTCCTGCAGGATGTCGCCGTCCGGTTTCAGCCGCCCCTCGGCGATCGCGGCCTGGCATTCGGGCATGTTGATCCGTGCCCGGGTTACCGCAATCGTCGGGCGGATATCCATTCCCTCGTCGATCTCCTTGGCGAAGGCCCGTTCGACGATGTGGCCGTAGGGGTCGATCGAGACGATCTTGTCGGGATCGGCCCACTGGGGGAACGGCCCGATCTCGGCGACCGGCGCGGTGTTCGTCAGGTCCGCGCGGTGCATGGGGTCAAGCGATCCCGCCGCAACGGCCAGCGCCCGGTAAAGCGCGTACGAGCCCGAATGGGTTCCGATCACGTTGCGGTGCGCGGCGTCGCTCAGCGTTCCGATCACGGGACCGCGCCCTTCGGGACCCTGGGCGCCCCAGGCGACCTCCGGCGCCTTGTGGCGACCGCCGGTCGGGTGCGAGGTCAGCCGGATATGCCGCGGCTGATCGGAACGCGCACTCATGGCTTTCCTTCTCCGTCGGGTCGTCGGGTGTTCTGTTGCCCCGTTCGCGGCGCCGTACGGCGCCGATGGGTCGTAGTATGCATCATTTACACCAGTATGAACCTGTAAAATGAAAGGCTTGTGAAACCCCGACCGGGCCCGCACGGGGCCATTTTGCTTGGCAAGCCGGTTGCCGCGGGCTAGGAGACGGGAAAAGCACGAACGGGAGGCTGAAATGGCAGAGAGCGGCAAGGTGGCCGTGATCACGGCCGGCGGCAGCGGCATGGGCGCCGCGATTGCCGAGGAACTGTCGGAGCACGGATACGCGGTGGCGATCCTGTCCTCGTCGGGCAAGGGCGAGGCCCTGGCCAAGCGTCTGGGCGGCATCGGCGTCACGGGATCGAACCTTGTTCCCGACGACCTCCAGCGCCTGGTCGATGCGACCGTCGAGGCTTACGGGCGCATCGACGCGGTCGTGAACAGCGCCGGCCACGGGCCGAAGGGACCGATCCTGGAAATCAGCGACGAGGACTGGCAAGCCGGCATGGAGGTCTATCTCCTGAACGTGGTCCGGGTGTGCCGGCTGGTGACGCCGGTCATGCAACGCCAGGGCAAGGGCGCGATCGTCAATATCTCCACCTATGCCGCGTTCGAACCCGAATCCTTCTTTCCAACCTCGGGCGTCTTCCGCGCCGGCCTTGCCGCCTTCACGAAACTTTATACAGACCGGTATGCCGATGCTGGCATCCGCATGAACAACATCCTGCCCGGCTTCATCGACAGCCTGCCGGAGAAGGAGCAGTTCCGGGAACGCATCCCCATGGGCCGCTACGGCACGGTCGGTGAGATCGCAGCCACCGCTGCTTTCCTGTTGTCGGACGGCGCCGGCTACATCACCGGCCAGAACCTGCGCGTCGACGGCGGGATCACGCGATCGGTCTGAGTCCCAACGGCGGAACGCCAACCGCCCTTTTCTTCGCAGCCAACCACCACTGCAGGCGGTGTGACGCTCGTCACATCTCCGCCGGTGCGCCGTCGGTTAGATCAGGTCCAACGATCGCGGCAAGGCGTGGCCGCCGGCAACGTGGACAGAACAGAGGGCAGCAAAATGGGCTTGAAGGACAGGAACGGGGTGCCGGTCTCGACAAACAACCTGAGGGCGCTGGAGCGCCTGGAGCGGGCCACCGAGCTGTTCCACGGGTATTTCGGCGACCCGATCGCGGTGATCGACGAGGCGCTGGCCGACGATCCGGGCTTTGTCATGGGCCACTGCTTTCGCGCCGGGGTTCTGACCACCGTCACGGAAGGCCCCGTCCTTGCGGAGGTTCGCGAAAGCGTCGAAGCGGTCGAGGCGCGCTGGTCGAAAGCGAACGAGCGCGAGCGCGGCCTGATCGGCGCCGCGCGTGCCTGGTTGGATGGCGATTTCCGTCGGGCGGTCGCGCTTTACGGCCGGGTCGCCGTGAATTATCCGCGCGATTCGCTGGCGGTCCAGCTCGCCCACCTGGGCGACTTCCTGTTGGGCCAGTCGACGATGCTGCGCGACCGCATCGCCGGCGTGCTGCCGGCCTGGGACCCGTCGATGCCGGGTTACGGCTATCTCCTGGGCATGTATGCCTTCGGACTTGAAGAAACCGGCGACTACGCGCGCGCCGAGGAGACCGGCCGCCAGGCTGTCGCCCATATGCCGCGTGATCCCTGGGCAATCCACGCCGTCGCCCATGTCATGGAAATGCAGGGCCGCCTGACCGAGGGGATCGAGTGGCTGACCCGGCGCAGGGACGACTGGGCGCCCGACAACGCATTCGCCTTTCACAACTGGTGGCACCTGGCGCTGTATCACCTCGACCTTGGCGAGACCGAGCGGGTGCGCGCGTTGTACGACCAGTCGATCAGGCCCCAACCCAGCGCGGTCGCCCTGGAAATGGTGGACGCTGCCGCCCTCTTGTGGCGGCTGCACCTGCAGGACGTCGATGTGGGCACGCGCTGGCACGAACTGGCGGATGCATGGAAGGGGCTGTCCGGCGACGGCTACTACGCCTTCAACGATTTCCACGCCATGATGGCGTTCGTCGCGACGGGCCGAGACGCCGATGCGGCGGCCCTGTTGGACAGCATGGAGACCCGCGCGCTGGGCTGGGGGACCAATGCGATGATGATCCGCGAGGTGGGGCTGCCTTTGTGCAAGGCCTTGAAGGCCTTCGGCGAGGGCGCCTACGACAGCGCGGTCGAGCAGATCCTGCCGGTGCGAGCCGCGGCCCAGCGGTTCGGCGGCAGCAACGCCCAGCGCGACGTGATCGGCATGACCCTGATAGAGGCGGCACTTCGCGCCCGCATGCCGAAGCTAGCGCGCGCGCTGGCGGCGGAACGCACCGCCCTTAAACCGACGAGCGCATTCAACTGGTCGATGACGGCACGCGCCTCGGACCTGTCGGGTGAAAGCGCCGAAGCCGACCGCGCCCGCGGACGGGCGTCGATGTTCCGGTCGACCGGGACGGTGGCGGGCGCCGCGGCCTAGATGTGATCACCTGTGGTCGGGTCGTTTGACGACGTTTGACACCGTTTGAACACGGATAAAATCGCGTCACTTGGAGCCAAGCCCTTCGTGACGGCCGCGTTCCGCGGCCTCCTCAGGGTGAGGCAATAGTCTAAGGTCTTCGATACCGAAAAACCTCATGGTGCGGAGGCGCGCGCCAGCGCGCCGTCTCGAACCATAGGGCTGCAAGCGCTTCAGTGTTCCGACGTGAACTGATCCTGCTCCAGCCCGGCGCCTATTGCTCCAGCAGCAGGTCGCTTGCCCGGTCGACGCGCCGTTCCATGGAACCGCGCAGCTTCATCAGCGCGCGATGCTCAAGCTGGCGGACGCGCTCCTTGCTGACGCCCAGTTCCCGGCCGAGTTCTTCCAGGGTGGCGCCGTCGTCCTGCAGGCGACGCTGTCGGATGATCACCTGCTCGCGCTCGCTGAGTTCGCCGATCGCTTCGGCAAGCCAGCGCGACCGGGTGTCGCTGTCGCGCATGCCGATGACGACCTCTTCGGGCATCGGCCGCGTGTCGGCGAGGAAGTCCTGCCAGTCCTCGTCGGTGTCGGCGCCGATCGGCGCATTCAGCGACTGGTCGCTACCGGAAAGGCGCTGTTCCATGCTTTCGACGTCACGGGTTTCGACCTTGAGCTGGTCGGCGATCAGCGCACGCCCCTCAGGCGTCAGGCGGCCGCTGGGCGAGGCTTCCGCGATCCGGGCCCGCAGCCTGCGGAGATTGAAGAACAGCGATTTCTGCGCCGCCGTCGTTCCGGTGCGCACGATCGACCAGTTGCGCAGGATGTAGTCCTGCATTGCCGAGCGGATCCACCAGGCGGCGTAGGTCGAAAACCGGACCTCGCGTTCCGGTTCGAAACGCGCCGCGGCCTGCATCAGCCCGACATTGCCTTCCTGGACCAGATCGCCCATGGGAAGGCCGTAATTCCTGAAACGGCCGGCCGTTGAGATCACCAGGCGCGCATAGGCGCGCACCAGGCGGTGCAGCGCGGCCTCGTCCTGCTCGTCGCGCCAGCGGCGCGCAAGCAACTGCTCCTCTTCGCGCGAAAGCATGGGTTCGCGCATCGACGCCCGAATATAACTCAGATTGGCTCTCTGCGTTTCAGGGTCGTCGACATAGGCCATAGATCCGCTCCCGTGTTCCTCTAGGTCCCCTGCGATCCATGATGCCGGAGCAAGCTCCGCCAACTGGTAACACCACTGTTACGCGGTGGCTTAACATTCGGATCAGTGCCTGACCATCGGTCAAAAGGAGTACCCAGGCCCGGAGTAGGGCCATTCGGGCGGCGAAACGGGGACGGCGCCTGGGATTGCGCCGAGCGCGGGGCCGGGTGGCCCGCGGCCGTTCGTCAGATGTCGATGGTCTCCAGCACCCGGCCGTCGGTCGCCAGGCAACCGGCGATCAGGCGGCCCCCGAAACCGCAGCCGCCGTCCAGGCAGACGGTATGCGGAGTCTCTTTGATTCCAAGGTGTTCGGGATCGTATCCGCGGACGATCTTCTGAAATCCGTTATAAGGGCCGTCGATGGCGCCGAAGCAGTTTCCGGCCCACCAGAAGGTGTCGGTCTGTTCCAGCAACGGCCTTTGAACGTCGATGCCGGAACTGACGAACAACAGGCGGTGATCGTCTGTCAGGGCGGCTCTCTTCAAGGCCGACATCAAAGTTTCGTGACCGGGTTCGGCTCGAAAACGGTCGCGCAGCCGCGTCGTCCAGCGCGTCAACGCCAGCGGACCGCTTTCGGCGCATGCAAAACCGTCGGCAGGATCGCCGCCGTAGGCGCGCAACGTCGTCTCGACGCCGCGCTCCAGGACCCAGCGCAGGATATCGCCCGGGTTGGAGGCGAACTGCAGCTGCAGAAGCTTGTGCCACATCTCTTCCTGGGCGCCGCGCAGGAAGACGACGTCGTCGGGGTCGGTGTAAGGGCCGGCGGCCAGGAATATCCGGCGGAAACGCAACAACTCCTCCACCGTCTCCCGCACGGTCTCGCCAACGCCGAGATAGTTGCCCAGGTAAACCAGCCGGTCGCCGCGCATGATGCGGGGGCCGAGTTCCTCGTGCAGCGCCTTCAGGCGCTTGTGATCGCCATGGACCGCGCCGACCGCCCAGACGCGGGAGGCGTGGTGCAGAGTTGCGATCTTTCCGAGGTCGGACACGATAAAGACGCCCGGCCTTACGGCCGGGCGCCCTTGCTGATCAGTTCGATACGGTGTGCGTTCACGGCACCGTCGGGCGGCGCATCAGGCAGCGGCCTTTTGCAGCATCGCCTCCAGTTTCTGGGTTGCGGTGTCTTCGTCCAGGTCCTCGACCGCGGCGAACTCCCGGGCCAAACGGTCCAGCGCCGCCTGATAGAGCTGGCGCTCGGAATAGGACTGGTCGGGCTGGCCGGCATTGCGGTGCAGGTCGCGGACGACTTCCGCGATCGCGATCGGATCGCCGGAGTTGATCTTCGCTTCGTACTCCTGGGCCCGGCGGCTCCACATGGTGCGGCGCACGCGGCTTTTGCCCTTCAGGGTCTTCAGCGCGGTCTTCATCTGGTCCGGCGAAGACAGCCGGCGCAAGCCCGACGCGCTCGCCTTCTGGACCGGAACGCGCAGAGTCATGCGGTCCTTGTCGAAGTTGATGACGATCAGCTTCAACTGGGTGCCGGCAATCTCCTGATCCTCGATGCCGATCACCTTGCCGACGCCGTGCGTCGGATAGACCACGTAATCACCGCGACTGAACTTTACTTTTTCTACCATTCTTATCTCTCGATCCTTACCCCGGTGTGTGCTCTGCCATTCCGGGCGCGATGCTTCTGGTGTCAACTCTGCGGGCGCCACGGGCCAAAAAAATGCGCCCAGCGCTCCGTCCTTTTCGGCGATCGGAAGCGCGGACACACGACCGTATAGAAAGGGCCAAACCAACCTCTCGCCGCGGCACCTGGATGCTGCGGTGGTTGGTCAGGAACGGCTCCCTCCTGCGGATTTCATTAACATAACATAAATTTAGGAGGGTTTCCAGAGGTTTGACATTAACCAACCTCATGGCCGTCATGCAACTGACACATGGGGGGCACAGGGGTCGGAATCAACCCTCGCCGGGATTCGGGCTGAAATGGTTCTTGAACTTGTCCGCAACGCCGACCCATTTCTCGGCGTCCTCCGGAACGGGGCCCTTGGCGGTGATATTGGGCCACTTTTCCGAGTATTCCCGATTCAGTTCCAGCCACTTTTCCGCTTCGGGCTCGGTATCGGGCAGGATCGCCTCCTCGGGGCATTCCGGCTCGCAGACCCCGCAGTCGATGCATTCGTCCGGGTGGATGACCAGCATGTTTTCGCCGACATAGAAACAGTCCACCGGGCAGACCTCGATGCAGTCCTGCCATTTGCACTTAATGCATGCCTCTGTGACGATGTAGGTCACCGGGTTCTCCTAGGCCGCCTGTTCACGCGCGGGGCTGGACGCCGCTTAAATCGCGCATTTCGTTTTGCCGCAGTGTCATATAGAAAAGTCGGCCGGCTCTGCAACAGTTCATTGGCGGGGCCGTCGGGGGAGTCGAAGGCGATATGGACGAGTTCTCACCAGGTGCCCGTCGGCGGCATGCGCCGGCGACATTGCGAAACCGCGAGGCCATTCTCCAGGTCCTGGAACGGGTGTTGCCTGCAACCGGACTGATCCTCGAGATTGCCAGCGGAACCGGACAGCACGCCGACTTCATGGCCCCGGCGCTCGCGCCGCGGTGCTGGCAACCAACCGATGTCGATCCCGACGCATTGGCCAGCATCGCCGGCTATCGGGCGGAAAGCGGCTGTCCCGAATTCCTGCCGCCGCTGGCTCTGGACGTGACGGCCGACCAATGGTCGATCGTGGCCGCCGATGCGGTGGTGGCGATCAACCTGATCCATATCGCGCCCTGGTCGGCGACCGAAGCCCTGATGGTCGGTGCGGCCCGCGTCCTGCCGGACGACGGTGTGCTGTTTCTCTACGGTCCCTTCAAACGGGACGGACAGCACACGGCCTCGTCCAACCAGGAATTCGACGGCATGCTGCGGGCGCAGGACCGGACCTGGGGGGTGCGCGATCTGTCGGACGTGGTCGCCGCCGCGGGCCGCTGCGGCCTCGCGCTGAGCGAGATCGTTCAGATGCCGGCGAACAACCTGTCGGTGGTCCTGACCAAGACGGGCTAGCCGCGCGTCAGGTGTCCTGGGACGCCGCGCGTTTTCTGGCCTCACCCGCCTCGCGGTCGCTGACCCCTGTCATGCCGACGATCTTGCGGATCAGCGCGGCTTCGTGCTCGTCGATGGCGCCGTCGGCATAGGCGACCGACCACAACAGTTCGATCAGCATGACCTGTTCGTCGTGCTCGAAGTTCTTCATGAGCACCCGCATGAACCCGTAGATGTCCACGGACTCGCGGACCTGGCGTTCGGCCTCGCGCAGCAGACTGTCCACCGCGTCCGGCGCGACGCCGAGGCGTTCGACGCACAGGGCGCGGATCCGCGTCTTTTCCTCCTCGTCGAAACTGCCGTCCATCATGGCCGCCTCGACCAAAAGGCCGGCCGCGGCCAGGTGCAGTTCGTCGCTGGTGTGTTTGGCACCGGCGGACTCCGTCTTGCACTGGTCCTCGAAGAAGAACTTGGTGATCGCGTTCAGCACCGTTTTGCCTCCGGTTCGCGCGGGTTCCGTCCTTTGCCTGGAACGCAGTTTTGCCCGATGTGCCCTTGCAGGTCACGAACTATACGGGCGGCAGCCATGCCCTTCGAGACGGCCGTGTTCCACGGCCTGCTCAGGGTGAGGATATCGCTTATCCCATCATGCTGAGGAGGCGTGCGCCAGCACGCCGTCTCGAAGCATCTGGCGGCAATCGGCACATCATCTCTCGTCCTAGGGTTTGAGGGAGTCAATCGCCCGGCGCTCTTTCTTGGTCGGCCTGCCGGCCCCGGCTTCGCGCCGGGGCGTCGCCGGCGTCGGGGCGGGGGCACGCGGCTGGGGCGGGTCCAGGTCGCGGTACAGGCCTTGCGCCTCGGGTGCGGGTCCGCGGCGGATGCCCAGGGCCAGAACCTCGATCACCCGGACATGGCGATGTTGTGCGAAGGTCAGCACGTCGCCCGGCCGGACGCCGAAGCCCGGCTTGCGGACAGGCTGGCGGTTGACGCGGACCTTGCCGCCGGTCACCGCCTCGGCCGCCAGCGTGCGGCTTTTGAAGAAACGCGCATACCACAGCCACTTGTCCAGGCGCAGTTTGGCTTCGCTGTCGTGCGTCATTTCGCCGGCGTCAGGCCCCTCAGCTTGGCGAACGGCGAATCGGGATTGGCCGTCGCGTCACCGTTTCTGCGCCGGCGACGGCGGCCATTGCGTCCCGGTTTCGCGCGTTTGGCACGGTAGACCGTTCCCGCCTCTTCCCGCGTCGCCTCGTATCCGTGCGCGCTGAGCACCCGGTGCAGCGTCTCAGCCGTCCCGTCCGCGACGCGCAGCATGTCGTTTGTGGGGGTGAACGGGCCCTGCCGCATCAGCGTCGCAGCGGCGCGCAGGATCGCCTCGACGCGGTCCGCCCTCAGCGCGACCGGCCCATAACGCCGGTAACCCAGGGCCTGCCACGCCTGGGCGCCGGCCCGGCCGGCCGGGCAGGCGCCGGCGTCTCCGTCGGGGATCGGCGGTGCGGCATGCCCGCTCCAGGCGCGCCACAGCGCCCGGCGCATCTGCATGGCCTGGGGTTTCTGCCAGGCCGCGACGAAGACGGTCGCCCGCCCGATCCGGACGCCCAGGCGTCGCAGGTGCTGCCGGTCCTGCTTGTTCAGGGACGGCAACAGATCGCCCACCTCCTTGCGCGGCAGGGCGCCCAGCGCCTCGGCCAGCCTGAACGCCAGACCGCGCGCCGCCGGCGATAAATCCTGCGTGCCTTCGCTGCCCAGCGGGCCGAGGCGGGCGTCGACGGTGCATTGCAGCCACGCCGCGACCCGGGCCCGGACCAGCGTGCGTAGCGCGCCGTCGGCGAGGTCGTCGCCGCTGAGGGCGATCTTGGGCCTGATCGGCGCCGCCCCCTTGGTCAGGCGGGCCACGACGGCGCCGCGCCATTCGATGTCGCCGGTGGGCGCGCCGGTCGCATCAAGCGCCATGGAAAACTCCGCATCGGGCGCCTGCTGCAACAGTTTCACCCGACGCGGCAGGTCTTCCTGGATCACCTTGGCGGCGGCCGCTTCCAGGGCCCGGGACTGGGCCAGCGCGTCGCGTTCCTCGGGCACGAAACGCAGGCCCCGTATGCGGCCGATCACGTGTCCCTCCACCGACACCTCGCCCTGATCATTGACGGCGGACAGCAGGCTTTCGCCGTCCTCCAGCTTGCGGCCGAGGACGCTGGCGCGGCGGTCGACGAACCGCTGGATCAGCCGGCTGTGCAGCGCGTCCGACAGTTTGTCTTCGATCGCGCGGGTGCGCGCCTGCCAGTGGGCGCTGTCGTCCAGCCAGTCGCCGCGATGGGTGACGTAGGCCCAGGTCCGCACGTGGGCGATGCGCGCCGTCAGGCTGTCGAGATCGCCGCCGGTGTTGTTCAGCCGGTCGACCTGGCGCGCGACCCAATCCTGCGGCAGGCGGCCGTCGCCGTCGCACAGGTGAACGAAGATCCGACGCACCAGATCGGTATGGTGGTCAGCCATAGTCTTGCGGAAGTCCGGGATCTGGCAGACTTCCCACAACAGGCGGACGCGTTCGGGGTTGTCGGCGCGTTTCGCGGCGGCTTCGTCGCGCACCAGGCCGCGCAGGCACAGATGGTCGTCCGCGTCGCGCGCGCGCACCAGCCGGTCGTCGGTCGGGTTGCGTTCCAGGCTGCGCAACAGCCGCAGCGGGCTGCGGAAGTCGAGCCGGCGGTTGCGCCAGCTCAGCGCGGTCAGGGGTTCGAAGGCGTGCGCCTCGATGGCCGCGACGGTTTCCTCGTCGAACGGTTCGGTGTTGTTGGTGAGGCCGAATGTCCCGTCGTTCATGTGACGGCCCGCCCGGCCGGCGATCTGGGCAATCTCGGCGGTGGAAAGCTCCCGCATCTGCCGGCCGTCGAACTTGCGCCTGCGCGCAAAGGCGACGTGGTTCACGTCCATGTTCAGGCCCATGCCGATGGCGTCGGTGGCGACGAGATAGTCGACCTCTCCGGCCTGGTAGAGCGCGACCTGCGCATTGCGGGTGCGCGGGCTGAGCGCGCCCAGCACCACCGCTGCGCCGCCGCGCTGGCGGCGGATCGCCTCGGCAAGCGCATAGACCTCGGCGACCGAAAAGCCGACGACGGCACTGCGCCGCGGCAGGCGCGTCAGCTTTTTCGCGCCGGTGTAGGTCAGCGACGAAAAACGCGGCCGGCTTTCAAGCACGGCGTCCGGCACAAGCTGCCGGATCAGCGGGCGAATGGTCTCCGCGCCCAGGAACATGGTTTCCGTCTGGCCGCGCGAATGCAGCAGACGGTCGGTGAAGATGTGGCCGCGGTCGGGGTCTGCGCAAAGCTGGATCTCGTCGACCGCCAGGAACTCGACCGGCCGGTCCAGCGGCATGGACTCGACCGTGCAGACGAACCAGCGCGGCCTGGGCGGGACGATCTTCTCTTCGCCGGTGATCAGGGCGACAGTGCCGGCGCCCTTCTCGGCGGCGATGCGGTCGTAGTTTTCCCTGGCCAGGAGCCTGAGCGGAAAACCGATAATGCCCGAGCCGTAGGCCAGCATCCGGTCGATGGCAAGGTGGGTCTTGCCCGTGTTCGTCGGGCCGAGGACAGCCCTGACGTTCCGTGGCGCACTCATCGGGTCAAATGTCGGGTCTTGTGCCGGAAAGGGCAAGAAAAACCGGCCGTTAACCGGAGATCCCCCGTTCCATGACCTGGCTCATGCGGCGCGCGAACGCCGTCGGATCGGGCAGCGGCTCGCCCTCCAGGATGCGGGCCTGGTCCAGCAGGAGATGTGCCGCATCGTGCAGGACCGGCGCGGTGGCGTCGGCCTGGGCGCGGCCGGCCAGGTCCTTGATCAGGGCATGGGCGGGGTTGATCTCCAGGATCCGGGCCGAGACGGCCTCAAGCTGCTTGTGCTGGCGCATCAGCCGCTCCAGATGCATGTCCATTGCGTCGTCGGCCGCGACCAGACAGACGGCACTGTCTGTCAGACGGTCGGACGTCCGCACGTCCTGCACCGCATCGCCCAGCGCGGTCTTGAAGGCGGCGATCAGGGTGCCGACCGCATCCTCCGGGGCCTTTTCCGGTTCTTCCGCATCCTTGTCGCCGTCGCCTGCCTTGATCGCGGACAGGTCGGCCCCGCCGCGGGTGACGGATTTGAACGGCTTTTCCTGGTATGCGCCGACGGTGGAGACCCAGAAGTCGTCCACAGGGTCGGTCATATAAAGAACCTCCACGCCCTTGGCCCGGAAACCTTCGAGCTGGGGCGAGTTCTGGACCGCGTCCACGTCCTCGCCGGTGATGTAGAAGACCGCGTCCTGGCCCTCTTTCATGTTGGCCATATAGTCGGCCAGCGACACCAGGCCGTCGGTCCGCGACGAGCGGAAACGGCACAGCTCCAAAAGCTTCTCGCGGTCGGCGACGGATTCGTAAAGCCCCTCTTTCAGGACCGCGCCGAAGTTGTCCCAGAAGGCGGCGTAACCCTCCGCGTCCTTCTCGGCCTTTTTCTTCAGCTCGCTCAGGACCCGCTTGGTGACGCCCGACTTGATCTTGGCAAGGACCGGGTTCGATTGCAGCATCTCGCGGCTGATGTTCAGCGGCAGGTCCTCCGAATCGATCACGCCGCGGACGAAGCGCAGCCACGACGGCAACAGGTCCTCGCAGTCGTCGGTGATGAAGACGCGCTTCACATAGAGCTTCAGGTGCTGTTTGCGGTCGGGATGGAAAAGGTCGAACGGCCGCATCGACGGGATGAACAACAGGCCCGCATATTCTATGACGCCCTCGACCCGGAAATGCAGACGGTCCCACGGGTCATCGAACTGGCCGCTGACGTGGTGATAGAACTCCCGGTAGTCGTCGTCCTTGACCTCGGACTTGGCCCGCCGCCAGATCGCCGAGGCGGCGTTGAGCTGCGTCGGCTCCTCCTCGCCGGCACCGACCAGCGTGATGGGAAAGGCGATGTGGTTGGAATACTTGCCGACGATCTGGCGCAGGCGCGCCGGCTCCAGATACTCCTTGGCTTCCTTCTTCATATGCAGCGTGATCGTCGTGCCGACCCTCTCGCGGGCGGCCGGTTCGATCGTGAAGGCGCCCTTGCCGTCGGATTCCCAGGACCAGGCGGTTTTCTGGCCGGCCCGGCGACTGACGACGGTGACGTCGTCGGCCACCATGTATGCGGAATAGAAGCCGACGCCGAACTGGCCGATCAGGGTGACGTCCTTTGCGGCGTCTCCGGTCAGTTTTTCCATGAAGGCGGATGTGCCGGACCGGGCGATGGTGCCCAGGTTCTCGGTCAGCTCCTTCTTGGACATACCGATGCCGTTGTCGGCGATGGTGACGGTTCCAGCGGCCTTGTCGATCGCGATCTCGATACCGAACCCGCCGTCGCCGTCCAAAAGCTCCGGCTTGGTCAGCGCCTCGTAGCGCAGCCGGTCGCAGGCGTCGGCGGCATTGGAGATCAGCTCGCGCAGGAAGATCTCCTTTTCGCTGTACAGCGAGTGGGCGACGATATCCAAAAGGCGGCCGACTTCGGCCTGGAACTGCAGAGTTTCGGTCTTTTCCGCGGTAGCCATGGCGTGCCTGTTTCCCTCCGTGACGCACTTTTTGCCGGATATGGGCCATTTACCGGTTTAGGACAAGGTCTTAGATCAAATCCGATGCCGTCGCGACGCACTTGAACCGGATCCTGGGGATTTGGCACTCTCCGGCAGAACCAACAACGGCTAGACTTGCCGATCGCAAGAGCACGTAGACCAAGAATGGGGGGACGCAAGGAATGCCAAGCAAGATACTGGTTCCCATCGATCTGGGCCAACAGGATGCCGCGGCGGTTGCGGTCTTCCAGGCCCGACAGTTCGATTCCAACGCCAAGATCGTCCTTCTGCATGTCGCACCGAATATTCCGGAGTACATCGCAACCCACATTCCTCCCGATGCCCTGCGGTCGAACCTGGAAGACGCGCGCAAGGAACTGCAGGCATTTGCGAAGGACAACGGTCTATCGGGCGATACGCAAATCGTCCTGCGTCAGGGCTCTCCCGGAAGGGAAATCCTGAACCACGCGGCGAAGGAAAAACCGGCTCTCATCGTGATGGCATCGCACGATCCCGGGATTGGGGATTTCGTTCTCGGCTCGGTGGCGGCGTTCGTGGTGAGGCACGCCCACTGTTCCGTGCTGGTGGTGCGCGACCCCGACGACTGATCGGGCCGTTCTTTCGATCGTGCCGGTCTTCGTGAAACGCTCTCTGTATCCGGTCGGGTGACCGAGACGACGACGGCAGGGGCAAATCCAGAAGGGCAATGACGATGAAAGCTGGTGTCATCGGGCTGGGGGACATGGGGTCCGGCCTGGCAAAGAACCTGATCTCGGCGGGCTTCGAGACCGCCGGTTTCGACCTGGACGACGGCCGCATGGCCGCCTTCAGGGACATGGGCGGGCGCGCCGCGTCTTCGGCGGCCGACGTCGGCGCGACGGCGGATGTGGTGTTTGTCATGGTGATGAACGGGGCGCAGGCGCGCGCTGTGATCCTGGGCGAGGGGCTCGCCTCGACCATGAAACCGGGCGGGGTGGTGGTGCTGACCGCGACGATCAAAGCCAACGAAGCCAGTGCAATCGCCGAAGACCTTGCCCCCAGCGGCTTGGCCTTCGTCGACTCGCCCGTCAGCGGCGGCTTTCCGGGCGCCCAGTCGGGCACCCTGACCCTGATGGCCGCCGGCCCCGACGCCGTCCTCGACGACATCACGCCGCTGCTAAAGGCCGTCGGCAAGACCGTCCACCGGGTCGGGACCGAGCCGGGCATGGGCCAGACCGTCAAGGCATGCTTGCAGTCGCTGATCGGGTCGATCTTCTCCGCCACCTTCGAGGCCTCGGTGCTGGCCGCCAAGGCGGGCGTTTCCGGGCAGGTCCTCTACGACGTCTTCTCGACCTCGGGCGCTGGTTGCGGCGTTGCCAACACGGCCCTGGAGAACATCATCGACCGCAAGTTCGAAGGCACCGGCAGCGGCATCGGCACCATGCACAAGGACCTGACCATCGTCGTCGACATGGCCCGCGACCTGGGCGTGCCATTGTTCACCGCCTCGACCGCGATGCAGTGGTTCGAGGCCGGCAAGACCAAATACCCGCACGGCGACAACTGGATCGTGACCCGGCTGATCGAGGAGATCGTCGGCGCCGAACTGAAACGATAAACGAGGGGAGGCAGGGCCATGAGATTGGGCGTTATCACCGACGGCATCGACCGCGACCTGGGCCATGCGCTGGCCGTGATGGACGAATTCGGCCTGACCTACGCCGAGCTCCAGTTCGTCTGGGACAAGGAGGTGGGCAACCTGGACAAGGACGAACGCCGCCGCGCGCACGACCTGTTGACGAGCCACGGCAAGAAGGTCTCGAACATCTGCCACCATGTCTTCGCCGGCATGCCGATGTCCACCAAGCCCGGCGACCCGCTGCACACCCAGCACATGGACACCCTGAAACGCTGTATCGAGGTGGCCCATGAACTGGACTCGCCCCTGGTGCGGATCCTGTCGGGCAAGAAGGAGATGATCCTGTGGGGCCTGCACGGCGCGGAGAAATGGAACGTGGCCAAGGGCGCGTGGGACGCGCTGCTGCCGCTGGTCGCGCCGGCCATCGAGCTTGCCAAGTCCGAAGGCGTCACCTTGGTGGTGGAGACCGGCAACGGAACCATGGTCAATTCCTGCTGGACCGCGCGCAAGCTGATCGACGATCTCGACGCGAAGGATACGCTGAAGGTGCTGTGGGACCCGGCCAACAACTGCTGGGCCCACGAGACCGCCTATCCCGACGGGTACGAGACCATCAAGGACGGCTATCTCGGGCACATGCATATCAAGGACGTCCATGCCGACACGCCCAAGGCCACGCTGGAGGTCCGGCCCATGGGCGAGGGCCAGCTCGCCGACCAGTTCCAGCCGATGGCCGATGCCCTGCGCGCCGACGGCTATGACGGCGTGGTCTCGCTGGAAGCCGTCTATCACCCGGGCGACGGCGATTTCGAGGCCGGGTTCCGGCAGTGCATCGGCAAGTTCAAGGAGCATTTCGCGTGAGCCGCCGGATCTATACCTGGGCCGCCAGGCCGGCGACGCGGTCGCTGACGGTTGCGGACCTGCGTGCCGGGAAAGGCCGGCGCAAATGGACACAGGTCACCGCCAACACCGCCGACGAGGCGGCGGCGGCGGCCGAGGCGGTTGTCCGGATCGCCGGGCTGTTGCACCCTGGACCTCGAATGACAGTCCGAAGGAGGGGCCGGTGGCGCGCTTTCCCAAGTCAGACATCATGTCACTGATCAGCGAGATGCCGCGGTATGACCTGGCCGAGAGCATCGGGCCCGATCTGCGCCTGGGCGAACTGCTTGACGCGTCCGACGGCGACGGGCTCGGGGAACTGGCGCTCGGGTACGGGACGGCACAGGGAGATCCCCGGCTGAGAGGCGCAGTTGCCGCGTTGCACGGGGTGGACGCCGACGACGTGGTCATCACGGTGGGCGGCATGCATGCGTTGTTCCTGACCGCCTATATCCTCTGCAAGCCCGGCGACACGGTTGTCACGACCACGCCGCAATTTCCGCTGGCCCGCAACGTGCTGGACGTTGTTGGCGCCGACGTGCGCACGCTGCCGCTTTCGTTCGACGCGGGCTACCGCCTCGATCCGGATGACCTCGCGGGGCTGCTTGACGAAACCACGAGGCTGGTCAGCCTGACGTCGCCGCAGAACCCTTCGGGGGTCGCGCTGCCGCCGCAGACGGTCCAGGCAGTGATCGCCTCGATGCAGGAACGGTGTCCGAACGCGTTCTTGCTTGTGGACGAGACCTATCGCGAGGCTGCCTATGGTGACGATCGGGTCGCACCCAGTGCGCTGGCGTCGGGCGTGCGCGTGATATCCTGCGCATCGCTTTCCAAGTGTCACGGCGCGCCGGGACTGCGGCTGGGATGGGCGATCACGCGCGATCCCGACCTGCGCGAACAGCTCGTGCTCGGCAAATACACCACCGTCATCTCCTGTTCGGCAGTGGACGAAGCGCTTGCTCTCAAGGTGCTGCAAGACCGCGGCCGCATCTTGGCGGAACGAAGGCAACGCCTGGCGGATGGGCTTGCGCGCACGGCGCATTGGGTGGCGGCGCATGACGGAGCAATCGAATGGGTTCGGCCCGATGCCGGCGCCTTGTGCTGTCTGCGGCTGAGGCGCGACAGGTTCGACGACGACGCCGTTGCGCGGTTCTACCAGTCCTTGGCCGCGGAAAGCGTGCGTGTGGCGAACGGCCTGTGGTTCGGGGACGAGGCGCGGGTCTTCCGCCTGGGATTCGGCTTTCTGTCCATGCCGGATCTCGAGGCGGGGCTGCGGGGTCTGTCCGCGGCGGTCACGCAAACGGCACGCGCCGCGGCCTAGCCGTCAGCGTAGGTCTCGCCGTCCAGGTCGTCGAGCTTGCGCTGGAAATAAGCCCGCGCATCCTGAACCGCCTGGTTGTAAACCGCCGGGCCCAGGGTCGTCATGAAGAGAGCGAGAATCGCTTCCGCGCGGAAATCGGACAGCTCTTCGTCGAACTCCGATTGTGAGAGCGACTGCAGCTTTTCCTTGAAGTCCGCGCGCCGGTCCTCGCTGAGTTCGATCCGCATGGCGGCGCTCCCTGATTTGCTTTGTCTACCGGAAACCCTCTTCGCCCGGCTTGTGCAGCTTGGGACCGCGTTCCTCGATCGCCTCCGGCGCCTTTTCCACCGGGACGTTGGGCGCGTCCGTCACCCCGGTGACGCGTGGCTGCGGGTTGTGGGCCCAGTGCACTGCGTTTCGCAGCACCGTGTGCACGTTGGCGTCGTGATAGGTCGGGTAGGTCTCGTGCCCGGGCCGGAAGTAGAACACGTTCCCCGCGCCGCGCCGGTAGGTCAGGCCCGATCGAAAGACCTCGCCGCCCTGGAACCAACTGATGAAGACGGTCTCCAGCGGTTCCGGCACGCCGAAGGGCTCGCCATACATCTCTTCGTTTTCAAGCTCGAAGCAGTCGGGCAGGCCGCGCGCGATCGGATGGTTGCGGCTCGCCACCCACAGCCGCTCCCGCTCGCCGGCCTCGCGCCAGGTCAGGTTGCAGGGCGCGCCCATCAGGCGTTTGAAGATCTTCGCGAAATGGGCCGAGTGCAGCAGGATCAGCCCCATGCCCGACCACACGTGTTCGGCCACCCGCTCGACCACCGCGTCCGAAACGTCGCCATGGGCGGCGTGTCCCCACCACAGCAGGACGTCCGTTTCCGCGAGCCGCGCTTCGGGAAGACCGTGCTCCGGTTCCTGCAGCGTCGCCGTCGTTGCGGATATTCCTTCGTCGGCGTTCAGCGCATCGGCGATGCAGCCATGCATGCCATCGGGATAGAGCGCCGCCACCACCTCGTTCTTGTGCTCGTGGACGTTCTCGCCCCAAACCACCGTGCGGGTCTTCATATCAGTCGTCCTTTTTCGCGGTCCAAATCATGCCCTTGGCGGTCCACTGCTGTCGCGCACTTGCAGTTCGGGCGCGATGGAAATCTCACGTCGGTCGATATCCTCGCCTTCGATCATCGAGATTAGCATTTCGCAGGCACTGGCGCCCCAGCGACGTCGCGGCAAACGAACGGTTGTCAATTCCGGAGTCATGGCGCTTGCGTAGGGCATGTCGTCGTAGCCGACGATCGATATGTCGCCGGGAACAGAAAGACCGCGTTGCAGGAACGTATGCAGCATCCCGATCGCGGTCGCGTCGTTATGGACGAACACAGCGGTCGGACGGTCGGCCATGCTCACAAACTGTTCGGCCACCCGGCGACCCTGGTCGATCCCGAGCTCGATCGGGATCATTAGTTCGTCGGGGATCGTTAGACCGGTCTGCCGCAGAGCAAGGTTGAATCCCTGGAACCGACATTGAATGGAATCGTGGTGCAGGGGTCCGCAGACCTGCGCGAACTTCCTGTGACCAAGACCAAGCAGATGCTCGGCCGCCAGCCTCCCGCCGAGATCGTTGTCGATACGGACCGTCGGCAATTCGATATCGTCAATTCCGTTGCAGGCGACCAGGGGCGCTTCGAGCAACGCAGAACGCCCCTCGGATCTGAAGAACCCAGCCGGAATCCCGTCGACATTCCAAAGCAGCCCGTCGGCCTTGTTCGACGTCAGCATATCGAAGTAAACGCGTTCGCTTGCGACCTCCTCGGATGTGTCGCCAATCAGAAGGACATAACCCTTACTGCGCGCGAAGGTTTCGATTCCTTTGAAGAACTCGGCATAGAACGCGTTGGTGATGTCGGATACCAAGACCATGATCGACCGGCTGGTGCCGGTTCGAAACTGGACGGCCATCTGGTTTGACCGGTAGCCGGTTTCCTTCACGATCGAAAGGACCCGTTCGAGGGTCTCTTTCTTGACATCCTGCGGTCGCGACAGCGCCCTTGAGACGGTGGCGACGGAAACGCCGGCAGAACGCGCGACATCGCGCACCGTGGGCCGACGTCCGGTGTTTCTTCTCAAGTCGCTCACCGCCGGTTGCGTCTAAGCACGGACAGGCTGTCCCTGGGCATCGAAGCGATGGATCTTCGATCTGTCCGGCGTCAAGCCCACGTCCTGCCCGACCTCGAAATCGTGTTGGCCGTCCAACAGCACCGTGACCGGGCCGACGTCGGCGACGCGCGCGTAAAGGATGGTGTTGTGACCGAGGCGCTCGACAAGCGTCACATGGCCCGTCCACCCGTCTCCCTGTGCGCCGACCCGGAAATGCTCGGGCCTGATCCCGATCGTATTGCCCCCAAGCTCTTCGGCAGCGTTGCCCGAAATGAAGTTCATCTTCGGCGATCCGATAAAGCCCGCGACAAAGGCCGATGCCGGGTTGTTGTAGAGCTCCATCGGCGTGCCGACCTGCTCCACGCGCCCGGCATTCAAAATCACGATGCGGTCGGCCATGGTCATCGCTTCGACCTGGTCATGGGTCACGTAGATCATGGTCGTCTTCAGCCGCTGGTGAAGCTCGCCGATCTCCACACGTGTTTCCGTTCGAAGTGCTGCGTCGAGGTTGGAGAGCGGTTCGTCGAGGAGAAAGACGCGCGGATTGCGGACAATGGCCCGCCCGATGGCAACGCGCTGGCGCTGGCCGCCCGAAAGCTGGCCGGGTTTTCGGTCCAGCAGCGCTTCCAGTTTCAGGGTGGCGGCCGCAGCCTGCACCTTTTCCTGGATTTCCGATTTCGGCCGCCGCGCGAGGCTCAGGCTGAACCCCATGTTTTCGGCGACGGTCATCTGGGGGTACAGGGCGTAGGACTGAAACACCATGGCGATGTTGCGCTGCTTGGGCGACAGCTTGTTGCTGAATTGACCGTCGATGAAGAGCTCCCCTCCGGTGATCTCCTCAAGCCCTGCGATCATCCGCAGCAACGTCGATTTCCCGCAGCCGGACGGACCGACGAAGACAACGAACTCGCCATCTTCGATCGTCAGGTTGATATCGTGCAGGACGTGCGTCGCGTCGTATCGCTTCGCGAGGTTTCTCAGCTCAAGCCCAGCCATGTCGTCTCCAATTCTGCCGCAGTCGCTCAGGCAGTGTGCTGCGCCCGTACCCGCGGCGCTCCCAGGATGCGCTGGATGCTTGCGGGGTTGGCGGCTTGCAGCAAGCGGTCCTGTCGGCCCGCCAGGATGTTTCCGACATCGCCCACGATCATGTCGCCGATCGGATGTCGCCCGCCGTCCACGGCGGCCGCGCGGTGCGGCGACAGGATGACGTTCGGCGCCGATCGCACCGGATCGTCGGGCCCGACGGGCTCCGATGGGAAGACGTCGATTGCGACGCGGAGCTGCCCGCTTGCCGCCGCTGCGAGAAGGGCATCGAAGTCCACCAGGTGAGAACGGCTGATTACGACAACCAGCGTTCCGGCCCGCATCGCAGCGATCTCGCGCTTGCCGATCAGCTGCCAGTTTTCGTCGGTTGGCGACGCGGCGACGACCAGGCAACGGCTCTGCGAAACCAGCTCGTCCAGATCGCACAGCCGGACGTCGTTCCCGGCCACGTCGCCCGACTTGAGCCAGGGATCGAAAGCACGGACGGTCGGGGAAAACGGCGCAAGCAGGCGGTGGCACTCGCGCGCGATCCCGCCATAGCCCACGAAGCCGATGTCCTGCCGGTACAGAGTGAAATCGACCGGGGAATTGTCCGCCAGCCAGTGTTCGGTTCCGTTCCGAAACCCTTCGTGTTCCTGAACCAGGCCGCGGGCGCCGGCGATCATCATGCCGACGGCCATCTCGGCGACGGCATATCGGAAGCCGGGCGCACAGGACAGCACTTCGATCCCGCGCTCGAAACAGGCCTGGTAGTCGAGCCCTTCCTGAAACGTGCCTGACACCTCGATGACTCCCTTCAGGTTTTTGGCCCTTTCGATGTCGTCGCGGTCCAGGGTCGGTCTTGCGGCGACCAGAAAGGTCATGTCGCTGACATTCGCGCGCATGAGGTCGGCCGGCATGGGCCGGTCCTCGCCGCCGACGACGTCGCACAGCCCTTGCAGCGCTTCGAAACGCGCCGTACTGAACAGCTCGTCGCGTTTCCGGAAGTGCTGGTCCATGATCAGTTTGGGTTTCATGGCATTCCTACTTGACGGCGCCCGCGGTCATGCCGCGCACGAAATGCCGCTGAAAGAACAGGAACAGCAGGACGACCGGAACCGCCATCACGACCGTGCCGGCCGACAAGCCGGAAATGTCGCGGGTCTGGGTGCCCTGAAAGTTCAATAGTCCGACCGAGAGCGTCCGCATGCCCTCGCTGGGCAGCAGCAACAGGCGCAGCAGCAGATCGTTCCAGCTCCACAGGAACTCGAGCAGGCCGGTCGTGATGATCGCCGGAACCGAGACCGGCATGACCACCCGGCGATAGATCTGGAATTCATTCGCGCCGTCGATCCGGGCCGCTTCGTGCAGCGCCTTCGGGATGGAGAGGAAATAGGACGAGAACATAAACACGAAGACGGGCAGCGCCAGCGCCAGATCCGGAAGGATCACGCCAAGGTGCGTGTTGATCAGGCCCACCGAACGAATGGTCGTGTAGAGCGGAAGGATGATGGCGGTGACCGGGATCATCAGGCCGACCACGAACAGAATCTGCAACGCAAGCTTGCCGCGGAAATTCATGAACACCATCGCGTAGGCGGTCATGGACGCGAGAACGATCATGACGATTGCGTCGACGGTGGAAATCAGAACCGTGTTCAGGAAATACCGGCTAAACCCGCCTTCGTTCCAAACGCGTTCGAAATGCTGGAATGTTATGTCAATCGGGGGCAGCCACGCCGGGCGCACCAGTTCGGCCGGCGGCTTAAGGGAGGTGAACACCGTCATGACCGAAGGCGCGGTCATCAACACTGCAATGACAGCCAGGATCGCCAGCAGGGAGAAACGACCAATCATGGTCAATCCTCCTCCCGCGTCTGGATCTTCAGATAGATCAAGGTGGCCAGGCTGACGATGACCAGCAGCGCCACGCCGATCGCCGCGCCGTAGCCGTACTGGTTCTCCAGCGCGCCGCGTTTGTACATGTAGGTCGACAGGATTTCGCTGAAGCGGATTGGCCCGCCCTGGGTGGTCGCCCAGATCAGATCGAACGCCTTGAAGGCGGCGGTCAGGGTCAGGATGAAGACCACTGCCGTGATCGGGCGAAGCGCGGGCAAGGTGACGTATCGAAACGACTGAAGGGTCGTCGCGCCGTCCATTCTGGCCGCGTCGTAGAGGTCCTCGCTGACCGACTGCAGGCCAGCAAGAAAGATGATGACGCTGAGCCCGATCGTCGACCAGGAATGGGCGAACGCCAGCGCAAAGAGCACGACGCTGGGGTCGCCCAGCCAAGGTCTTGCGAGCGCATCCAGGCCGATGCCTTTCAGGGCCTGATTGATCACGCCGGTCGGCTGATACATCCAGCGCCAGATCGTCGCCACCGCGATCGGCGAAATGACCACCGGCAGGACGATGAGGGTTTGCAGCAACAGTCGCGCCCGCCAGACGCGCGACAGCATGGCGGCAATCACCAGCCCCAGGCCCACATTGATGACGACGATAACCGCCGACCAGACGAAGGTGTTCTTGAACGCCTCCCAGAAGATCCGGTCCGAGAACATCCGAACGTAGTTGTCCAGCCCGACCCAGGTCTTGACCGGATTGATGCCGTCCCACTTGTGCAGCGAGAAACCGACGACCGAGAGGGTGGGATAGATGGCGAAATAGAAATAGACCGCCAGTGTGGGTCCCAGGAACGCCAACAGCGGGGCATACGCGGACAACACGGCCCGCAGCTTTTCGCCCGTCGTTTCTTCTGTCGCTTCGACCCTGACAGACGGTGTGGCCATAGGACGTCCCCAGCAGGTTTGCGGTCGGAACGCGTTCCGGGAGGACGCATGTCCCCCCGGAACGGTTTCGCGGACTAGTCCGCGGCGACGGACAGGCCGCCCGGAGCGAGGATCGTGCCCTCGTCCTTGGCGATCTGCCATTCCCGCTGCAGCTCTTCGGTGAACTCCTCGGGTGTCATCACGCCCAACAAAAGCGCCTGCAAACCGTCATAGGACGCGGTCGTCAGGTTGCCCGGCGTGATGGTGTCCAGGAACGCGGGAACCGTTCCGTTGGCACGGTACAGGTCCGCGCTTTTTCCAAGATCTTGGTTGAGCTGCGGGATGTCGGCCTTTGCCAGCGCGTCATCCAGTGGGCCCACAGGGACGGCGCCGCCGCTGAGCAGCGTCGCCCTGCCTTCGGTCGTAAAGAACGCGAAGTTCATGAAGGCGACAGCCGCCTCCTTGTGATCGGAGTTGGCCCGGATGTACCAGCCGTTGCCGATCGACTCGGTGGGATAGATTTTCTGACCGTCTTCCAGCGGCGGTACCTGGAAAACACCGTAGTCCGCGGCGCGGTCGCCGACGACGTCAAGCCCTCCCGGAATGATCCAGGGACCCGTAAAGGTCATCGGCAGGTCGCCCGCCCAGAACCGATCCAGCAACTCGGCATAGTTGATCGCCACCGGGTTCGGGCCGAACCAGCCCTTCTCGGCCATTTCCTGCAGACGCGCGCTCGCTTTCACGAATGGCGCGTCGCTCCATTTGCCGTCGCCGAACATGACCTTCTCGATGCCCTCGGGTCCCGCATAGCGGCCGAACAGCATCGACTGCCAGTGGGAGGTCGGCCACTTGTCGGCGGCGCCCAGACCGATCGGCGTGTCGTACCCCGCGGCCTTCAGCTTTTCGACCGCGGCTTCAAGGTCGGCCCAGGTTTCGGGGACGGAGACGCCGTGCTTTGCAAAGATCGCCTTGTTGTAAAACATGGCGGTCGTCTCGACTTCGTTGCCCAAGGCCCAGAGCTTGCCGTTCTTGGAGGTCTGGTTGATGACGCCCGCGGGAATGGTTTGGCCCCAATTGTACTTTTCGAAATACCCCGTCAGGTCGGCGACCAGGCCGCCGTCAATGATGGCCGCAGGCTGTCCCGGTCCGGTACCGAACATGAAGAGGTCCGGACCCTCGCCGGCCGTCAGGGCCGGGATCAGCGCCGGATTGAACAGGTCGGACGGCGTCTTGACCATGTTGATCTTGACGTCGGGGTTCTCGGCGTTGAACCGATCGGCCAGCGTGTCATAGACGGTCGTCTGGCCCGGCTCTCCACTGGTCCAGACAACGACTTCGGTCTGTGCGAAAGCCGGCAACGAAACCGCGAGCCCGGCCAGGGCCGACACGCAGCTTTTCGTCAGATAATGCATGTTTCTCCTCCCGTGCAATGTGCGTCATCACGACCGAAATCGCGGCGCATTAAAAAATGTAACCGTTTTCAGAATTAATGTAAACGGTTACGGTCGACGTGATGCGCGTTCGTGACGCCAATCGCCGAAGGTCCAGAAGGTCCAGAAGGTCTAAAGGGCCGCGACGAACTCTTTGATCGCCGCGATCAGCGCATCGGGCGCCTGCAGGTGCGGGCTGTGGCCGCAATCCTTCAGGATCAGCGGTGTCGCCGGCCCGCCATAGCCGCGGCAGATGGCGTCGACATGGGCGTCGGTCGCGTATTCGTCGCCGTCGCCCTGGACGATCAGGCCGGGACAGCGAATCTGGGGCAGGCAGTCTTCGATGTTCCAATGGGCAAACGCCGGCATCTGCCAGGTGTCGGCCCAGGCGTGAAAGATCTGTCGGGTCTTGGCGCCGTGATACTTGGTCAGGCGTTCCGGGATGTCGGTGGTGTTCCAGGCATGTACGGCCTCGCGGATGCCGGCCAGCGTGATCGGCTCCACATGCACATGCGCCGCCACCGTCGCGATCGCGCGCGGCGCATGCCGGCTGGCATAAAGGAGCGCGATCGACCCGCCGTCGGAATGGCCGACCAGGACGGGCGCCTCGATGCCTTCGGCGTCCAGCACGCCCGGCAGTTCGTCGAGTGCATAGCGGTGCAGATAGTCGGTCCCGCGCGGTTCCGTGAGCGGGCCCGAACCGCCATAGCCCAGGCGGTCGTAAGCGAAGACCCGGCACCCGGTGGCCGTCGCCAGCGCGGCCGGGAACCGTTTCCACATGGCGATGCAGCCCAGGCCCTCGTGCAGCAGGACAAGCACGGGACGGTCCGGTGCCTGTTGTGACGGATTCCACCATTGGGCCGCCAGCGCATCGGCGCCGACCCTGACCGACTTGGTTTCGAAGGCAACCGCTTGATCCATCGTTTATCCTTGGTGTGCGGGCGGGCGAGGTTACCCGGCGGTGCAGACCGGGTCCATCGCCTGGAGGGACGTGGCGTCGCGCTTGACGTGGAACGAGAACATCTTTACCCAAAACTGTCCAACGACCGCGCCGCGGTGTCCCGTGGCGCGGCAATAAAAACGAAAAGGTTTGGGGCGTCAAAGCGTTAAACGCGGCCGCCGAACCGGAACAGGGAAGAAGGCGAGGGCATGGGCGAGACGACGCCTCTCCTGGATGTGCAGAGCGTTTCGGTGCGCTTCGGCGGTGTGCGGGCGCTGAGCGACGTCAGCTTCCAGGTCAATCAGGGCGAAGTCTTCTCCATCATCGGGCCGAACGGCGCCGGCAAGACCTCGATGCTGAACTGCGTCTCGGGCCGCTACAAGCCAAGCGACGGCGAGATCTTCTTCCGCGGCAAAAGCCTTGCCAAGCGGTCGGTCAACGACCGCGCCGATCTCGGCATAGGCCGCACCTTTCAGAACCTCGCCCTGTTCGGTCACATGACGGTGCTGGACAACATCATGGTCGGGCGCCACCACCTGCTGAAGAACAACTTCCTGACCGGCGCCATCTACTGGCTGGTCGGCGCCCAGAAAGAGGAACTGGCGCACCGGCTGGAGGTCGAGGAGATCATCGACTTCCTGGAGATCCAGTCGGTCCGCAACGCCATCGCGGGCACGCTGTCCTACGGTCTGCGCAAGCGGGTGGAACTTGCCCGGGCCGTCGCCTTGAAGCCGGATCTTCTGCTGTTGGACGAGCCGATGGCGGGCATGAACCTTGAAGAGAAAGAGGACATGGCCCGCTTCATCCTGGACCTGAACGCGGAATGGGGCATGACCATCGTCATGATCGAACATGACATGGGCGTGGTCATGGACATCTCCGACCGGGTGATGGTCCTGGACTTCGGCAAATGCATCGCCGAAGGCCTGCCGGACGAGATCATGGCGAACGAACACGTCAAGCGCGCCTATCTGGGCGAGGAAGACGCCCTGCTGCATGACGAGGACGACGACGCCGGCGCCGCCCCGCCGCATGCGGAGGCCGTTGCATGAGGCCGATGGTGCTGCCCGACCTCGCCACGCTGGACACCCTGCCGAAGGTGTTGGCGCACAATGCCGCCAACCACGGCGGCGACATCGCCCTGCGCGAGAAGGAATTCGGGATCTGGAACGAGTTCACCTGGGCCGACTATCAGAACCGGGTGCGTCGGATTGCGTTGGGCCTTGTGGAACTGGGAATCGGCAAGGGCGACGTCGTCGTTCTGATCGGCGACAACCGGCCGGCCTGGGTGTTCGCCGAAATCGCCGCGCAGGCCACCGGGGCCATGAGCCTGGGGGTCTATCGCGACGCGCTGGAACAGGAAGTCGGCTATCTGATCGACTACGCCAAGGCCAGGATCGTCATCGCCGAGGACGAGGAACAGGTCGACAAGATGCTGAACCTGGGCGAGGAGGCGCGCTCGGTCGAGAAGGTGATCTACGACCAAACCCGCGGGATGCGGAAATACGACGACCCGCGGCTTCTGACCCTCGCCGATCTCGAGAAGGCGGGCGCGGCGGCCCTCGAGGCACGCGCCGACGCCTACGACAAGCTGATTGCCGCAGGCACGGCCGACGACATCGCCATCCTGTGCACCACGTCGGGCACCACGTCCAATCCCAAGCTTGCGATGCTGTCGCACGGCGCGTTCCTGAACCATGTCGCAAGCTATCTGAAGTCGGATCCCAAGGGTGCCGACGACGAGTATGTATCGACTCTGCCGCTGCCGTGGATCATGGAACAGATCTACGCGGTGGGCTGGTCGCTGGTGGCGCGGATGCGGGTCAACTTCCCGGAGGAGGCCGATACGGCCATGCACGATTTCCGGGAAATCGGGCCCACCTTCGTCCTGTTCGCGCCGCGTCTGTGGGAGCAGGTCGCGGCCGACGTGCGCGCCCGGATCATGGACGCCTCGCCCATGAAGCAGCGGCTTTATGAACTGGGCATGAAGCTGGGCCTGGAGGCGCTGGAGAAAGGCACGCGGTCCCGGGTCGCCGATGCGCTGTTGATGAACGCCCTGAAGGACCGGCTGGGCTTCACGAATGTCAAATCTGCCGCCACCGGCGGCTCGGCGCTGGGACCCGACACGTTCAAGTTCTTCCTGGCGATGGGCGTGCCGCTGCGACAGCTCTACGGACAGACCGAACTGTTGGGCGCCTATACGATCCACACCCCCGACGACGTGGACTTCGACAGCGTCGGTTTCGCCTTCGAGGGCGTGGAGATGAAGATCGAGAACCCCGATCCCGAAGGCGTCGGCGAGATCGTCACCCGCCATTCCAACATGATGGCCGGTTATTACCTGAACGAGGAAGAGACCAAAGCGGCGTTCGACGAGGGCGGCTGGCTGCACAGCGGCGATGCCGGCTATATCAACGACAAGGGCCACCTTGTGGTCATCGACCGCATCAAGGACCTGGCGACCACGGCCAAGGGCATCCGCTTTTCGCCGCAGTTCATCGAGAACAAGCTGAAGTTCTCGCCCTACATCGCCGAGGCGGTGATCCTGGGCGCGGACCGCGAGCACCTGGCCGCGATGATCTGCATCCGCTATTCGATCCTGTCCAAGTGGGCGGAAAAGAAACGCATTGCGTTCACCACCTATTCCGACCTGTCGGCGCGGCCGGAGGTCTATGACGTGATCCGCAAGGAGGTCGAGGCGGTCAACGAGACCTTGCCGGAGGCACAGCGGATCCGCAAGTTCCTGCTGTTGTACAAGGAACTGGACGCCGACGACGGCGAGCTGACCCGGACCCGCAAGGTGCGGCGCGGCGTGGTCGCCGAAAAGTATGCCGACATCATCGACACGCTTTATTCCGATCGCGGCTCGGTGGACATCGACACGGTGATTCACTTCCAGGACGGCAGCCGCCAGCGCATCGTGACGACGCTGAAGGTTATCGATCTCGCGTCCGGGGACCAGTCGGTTCCCCTGGCCGCCGAATAGAGGGACGCGCCGGTGAACTGGGAGCTGCTGTTTCAACTGGTCCTGAACGGGATCATCGTCGGCACGCTTTATGGCGTCGTGGCGATGTGTTTCGTGCTGATCTACAAGTCCACCGAGGTGGTGAACTTCGCCCAGGGCGAGTTCCTGCTGGTCGGCGCCTGGGCGTGCTGGTGGCTTTTGACCACCTTCGAGCTGGGTTTCGTGCTCGGTTTCCTCGTCACGCTCGTCTTCATGATGGTGTTCGGGATCCTGATCCAGGTGGTCGTGCTGCGGCCGCTGATCGGCGAGCCGATCATCTCGGTCATCATGGTCACGATCGGGCTGTCGATCTTCTTCCAGGCGGCGATGAACTGGATGTTCGGCGTGTTCGTGCAGCCGTTCCCCCGGGTCTTCGAGGCCGACGCCGTGTCGATCCTGGGTCTGAACGTCCAGCCGGTCTATGTGATGAGCCTTGCGATCTCGCTGGTGGTGATGGCGCTGTTCGCCTGGTTCTTCAAGTTCTCGCGCATGGGGCTTGCGATGCGCGCCACCGCCTTCGACCAGCAGGTGGCGCAAAGTCTCGGCATCTCGGTCAAGCAGGTGTTCGCCATATCTTGGGCGATCTCGGCCATGGTCTCGGCGCTGGCCGGCGTGGTGATGGGCATCGTCAACGGCGTGTCCTCGGCGCTCTCCTTCATCGGCATCAAGGTGTTCCCGGCGGTCATCCTGGGCGGGCTCGATTCGATCATCGGCGCCGTTGTCGGCGGCCTGATCATCGGCGTTCTCGAGAACGTGGCGGAGTTCGCCGACGGCCAGTTCCTGCACTGGGGCAACATGTACACGATCGCGCCGTTCTACATCCTGATCATCATCCTGATGGTCAAGCCGTACGGCCTGTTCGGCACCGAAGAGATCGAGCGGGTCTGATATGTCGGTCGCGTCCCCGAACCCCTGCGGCGACTTCCGGACCAGCTACCGGACGGATACGACCATCTTCCAGACGCGCTGGTCCTTCTATTTCTGCCTGATCGGCATCGCGCTGTGCGCGGCGAGCCCGCTGTTCCTGGACGGCTACTACCTTACCCTGATGATCCAGATCGGCTATCTGGGCATCGCCGCCCTGGGCCTGAACATCCTGGTCGGCTTCACCGGCCAGATCAGCCTGGGTCACAGCGCGTTCTTCGGGTTCGGCGCGTTCGCATCGGCCTGGATCAACAATTCCACCGGCATCCCGGTGTTCTTCTCGATCCCGCTGGCCGGTGTCCTGACCACCGCGGTGGGCATGATCTTCGGCGTGCCGGCCTCGCGCATCAAGGGCCTGTATCTCGCGATCGCGACGCTGGCGTCCCAGTTCATCCTGCAGGACTTCTTCGCGCGGGCCGAATGGTTCACCGGCGGCGCCGCCGGCGCGCTGGCCGAACCGTTCTCGATCTTCGGGTTCGTGTTCGACACCGACGAGCGGTTCCTCTACGTGGTGCTGGTCTACCTGATCGTCATGTATGTGGGCGCCGCTAACCTGATGCGCTCGCGCGACGGCCGGGCCCTGGTGGCGGTGCGCGACCATTATCTGTCGGCGGAGATGATGGGCATCAACCTCGCCAAATACCGGATCCTGTCGTTCGGGATCTCCAGCTTCTATGCCGGCGTCGGCGGCGCCCTGTTCGCGCATTACCTGCAATACGTCTCGGTGGAAGGGTTCGACATCCTCCTGTCGATCCAGTTTCTGGGCATGATCATCATCGGCGGCCTGGGCTCGATCATGGGAAGCCTGATGGGCACCGCTTTCATGGTCTTGTTGCCCGAGGTCATGGAAACCGCCATGGCGATGGTGGGACAGACCAGCTGGGGCAACATCCCGGCGCTGTTGGAGGGGCTGCCCTATCTCAAGGAGATGGCGGTCGGTCTGGCGATCATTCTGTTTCTGATTTTCGAGCCCAACGGGCTCGCTCACCGGTGGCGGCTGATCAAAGCCTACTGGAAACTCTATCCGTTCTCGTACTGAGGCGGCGGGGATCGGCCATCATGCGGTGCAAGGAAAGTCCTCGAATGGGAGGCGCATCAACTCAGCGGAGGAGCGATTACATGCGTAAGACCTTTACAGCCTTGGCGGCCCTGACGGCTGCATTGGCCGGCCCGGCTGCGGCCCAGGAGTATATCCCGGTCGGCAACCTGGTGGATTTCACCGGCCGGACCGCGGTGGTCGGCAAGGAATACGGCCAGGCCAAGATCGACGCGATGAACTGGATCAACGAGAACGGCGGCATCAACGGCAGGCAGCTGGATTTCGACACCGTCGATTATTCCTACATCGTGCCGCGGGCGCTGGCGACCTACAAGAAGTGGAAGTCGCGCAACAACGTGGTCGCAATCCAGGGCTGGGGCACCGGCGACACCGAGGCGCTGATCTCATTCGTCGCCAAAGACGAGATCCCCTATTTCTCGGCCTCCTATTCTGGTCATCTGACCGACCCGACCGGCGCCAACCCGAACACGAAGAAACCGGCGCCCTATAACTTCTTCTACGGGCCCAGCTATTCGGACGGCGCGCGCGGCCTGATTCAGTGGGCCGCGGAAGACGCCAAGGCGCGCGGCATCGCCAACCCGAAATACGTGCACATGGGCGACAACCACCCCTATCCGAACGCCCCTAAGGCATCCGGCGAGGAGTATGCCCGCGAACTGGGCTTCGAGGTGCTGCCGGCGATCCAGTACTCGCTGGCGCCGGCCGACTTCAAGGCGCAGTGCCTGAGCCTGAAGGAATCGGGCGCGAACTACGCGTTCCTGGCCAACACCTCCGGCTCGAACATCTCGCTTTTGAAGTCGTGCCAGACCGTCGGCGTCGACGTCCAGTTCATGGCCAATATCTGGGGCTATGACGAGAATGTCATGAAGGCGGCCGGCGGCGCGGCCGACGGCGTCGTCTGGGTCATGGGCGCCGCCAAGTGGGGCGACGACGTGCCGGGCATGGCGCGGGTGAAAGAGGTCTCCGCCATGTCCGACCCCCAGGGCAAGGCGTACCGGGCTGTCCACTATCTGCGCGGCGTCTGCTCGGTCTTCTTGATGAAAGAAGCGATGGAGGCGGCCGATCAGATGGACGGCGGCATCAATGGCCCGAACATCAAGAAGGCGATGTACTCCAAGACCGACTGGGTTCCGGCGGGGCTGGAAGGCGTCTGTCTGCCGGCGACCTGGACCGAGACCGACCATCGCGGGATCAACAAGGTGTTCGTCTATCGCGGCAAGACCGCGGGCGGCATGTCGGACATGGAGCAGATCTTCGTGGCCGAGGTGCCCCGCAAGGCGGAGTGGCTGGGCCAGTAAGGCCCGTACGGACGGCCGGCGCCTCATCGACGGCGCCGGCCGGCCGGCAACCGACCCATACGGAACGAGGCAATGGCTGAAACGGCGGCCCAGACGGACAGCACGGCGCGGGAGGCCGTCCTTTCGGTCAACAACATCGAGGTCGTCTATAACGACGTCATCCTGGTGCTGCGCGGCATGAGCCTGGACGTGCGCGCCGGCGAGATCACGGCATTGCTGGGCGCCAACGGCGCCGGCAAGTCGACCACGCTGAAGGCGATCTCCGGCCTTCTGGAAACCGAAGACGGCGAAGTCACCCGCGGCAGCATCAGCTTCATGGGCGAGGACATCACGCATCTCAGCCCCGAGGCGATCGTCCAGCGCGGCGTCTTCCAGGTGATGGAAGGCCGCCGCATCGTCCAGGACATGACGGTGATCGAAAACCTGCGCCTGGGCGCGTTCACCCGCAAGGACAAGAACGTCTCCGGCGATATCGACATGGTCTACAGTTACTTCCCCCGCCTGAGGGAACGCACGGGCCTTGCGGGATATCTCTCGGGCGGCGAACAGCAGATGCTGGCGATCGGCCGCGCGCTGATGGCGCGGCCCAAGCTGATCCTGATGGACGAGCCCTCGATGGGGCTGTCGCCCCTTTTGGTGAAAGAGGTCTTCTCGATCATCAAGCGGCTGAACGCCGATCTGGGGATCACCATTCTCCTGGTGGAGCAGAACGCCAATATGGCGCTAAGATCGGCGGCGAACGGCTACATCATGGAACAGGGAAAAATCGTGCTCGACGGATCGGCGGACGAGCTGATGCAGAACGAGGACGTCAAGGAGTTCTATCTGGGCGGCGGCGGCGGCGAGGAACGCAGGAGCTTCCGCAACATCAAGTCCTACAAGCGGCGCAAACGCTGGCTGTAGCCGCGTTTGCCGGGGGCCATGGCAGAGCACTACGACGAACGCGAAACCCAGGACGCGGAAGCCCGCGAGGCGGCGCTGATGGCGGCCCTGCCCAAGCAGGTCGCCCACGCACGGGCCAACGCGACCTTCTACGGTAGCCTTTTGCGCGACGTCGCGCCCGAAGACGTTTCCAGCCGCGCGGCGCTGGCGGCCTTGCCGGTGACGCGCAAGTCCCAGTTGATCGAGACGCAGACACGCAACCCGCCTTTCGGCGGCCTGACCGCGGAACCTCTGCGCGCGCTGGCGCGGGTGTTCCTGTCGCCGGGTCCGATCGCCGATCCGGAGGCGTTCGGGCGCGACTGGTGGCGCATGGGGCGGGCGCTGTTCGCTGCCGGTTTCCGCGCGGGCGATGTGGTGCACAACTGTTTCTCCTATCACTTCACCCCCGCGGGCGCGATGTTCGAAAGCGCGGCGCACGCGCTGGGCTGCGTTGTGTTTCCGGGCGGCACCGGCCAGACCGAAGCCCAGGTCGATGCGATGCGCCAGTTCGGCGCCGCCGGCTATACCGGAACGCCCGACTTCCTGAAGGTCATCCTGGAAAAGGCCGACGAGACGGAAACCGCCCTGCCGGCGCTGAAGAAGGCGCTGGTGTCCGGCGGCCCGCTGTTTCCGTCGCTGCGCGACTTCTACGACACGCGCGGCATCGCCGTGCTGCAATGCTACGGCACCGCCGATCTCGGCCTGATCGCATATGAATCCGAGGCGCGCGAGGGCCTGATCCTGGACGAAGACGTGATCGTGGAGATCGTGCGTCCCGGCAGCGGCGACCCGGTGCCCGACGGCGAGGTTGGCGAGGTCTTGGTGACAACCTTGAACAAAGCCTATCCCCTGATCCGGTTCGCCACGGGCGATCTTTCGGCGGTGATGGACGGCCGCAGCCCTTGCGGCCGCACGGGCCCGCGCATCAAGGGATGGATGGGCCGCGCCGACCAGACGACCAAGGTCAAGGGCATGTTCGTGCACCCCGAACAGATCGCCGCCGTCCTGAAACAACACCCGGAAATCCGGAAGGCGCGGCTTGTCGTGACGCTGAGCGACGGCGCCGACGCGATGACGCTGAAATGCGAGAGCGGCGGCGATGTCGATCCCGACGCGGTCGCCGAAACCCTGCGCATCGAATGCAAGCTTCGCGGTGCGGTCGATCTGGTGGCGCCCGAAACGTTGCCGAACGACGGCAAGGTGATCGAAGACGCCCGCGAGATCGCCTGAGCGGTCCAACCCGGCCATGGCCGTTTCCCGCAACAGCATCCAAGCCATCAGCGACTGGCTGGTCGAGCAGGGGCTGATGGTGAACGCCGTCACCGACATCGCCGCCGGCATGTGCCCGCAACTGGTGGCGGCGGGCCTGCCGCTGAAACGTTGTGTGATCGCGATGCGCGTGCTTCATCCGAACTACGCGGCCGAGACGATCACCTGGGCGCGCGACGAGGAGCTGTCGCACGACCGGGTGCATATCGACGTTACGGAGAGCAACCCGGAGTATTTCAACAGCCCGATCCGGACCGCGGTCGAAAACCCGGAACAACCGTTGCGCCGCAGGCTGGTCGGCCCCGATGCCGAGCTGGACTTCAAGATCCTGGAAGGCTTCGCCGCGGCCGGCGGCACCGACTATTACGTGCGCGTCAACCGGTTCCGGACCTTCGGGCCGCCGGGCGAGCTGCAGGGCATGGTCTCGACCTGGCTCAGCGACAGCCCCGAGGGATTCTCCGACGAGGACATCGCCGCCATCGATCACCTGGCGCCGCGCATTGCGGTGGTGGTCAAGGGCGCGATCGCCCACCAGATCGCGCGCGACGCGCTGGTCACTTATCTGGGCGCCGATGCCGGCGTCCGTGTGCTGGAAGGCGAGATCCATCGCGGCGACGCGACGACCATCCGCGCGGTTCTGCTTTATGCGGACCTGCGCGGCTTCACGGCGCTGGCCGACGCCATGCCCCACGAAGATGTGGTGGCCATGCTGGGCGACTATTTCGACGCGCTGGTCGCACCGGTCCAGGAACGCGGCGGCCAGGTTCTGAAGTTCATGGGCGACGGTCTTCTGGCCACCTTCGATCTGGCCGATGCCGATCCGGCGGCGCGCTGTGCCGACGCCATCTGGGCGGCGCGCCGGGCGCTTGACACGGTGGTAGCCCTGAACCGTCAGCGCGGCGCGGCGGGCCAGCCGTCGACCATGATGGACATCGTCCTGCACATGGGCGACGTGATGTACGGGAACGTGGGCTCGCAAAGCCGGCTCGATTTCACCGTTATCGGTCCGGCGGTCAACGAAGCCGCGCGCATCGAAGCGCTGTGCGGCGATCTGGGAACGCATCTGATCGTCTCGGAGGCCGTGGCGGATGCGGCAGCGGTCACCGAGAAGCAGGGTTTGAAGGCGCTCGGCGAGCACGGTCTGCGCGGCGTTTTGACGCCCCGGCGGCTGTTCACGCTGTCCGACGGGTGAGGCGGTCCGGCCCGCGGTTACGTGGTTAACGGGAACGTCCCGGTTTCCGCCAACCGCCGGATTTGTTGACTTAATCTTGGTTAACTGATGCCCCAAAAATGCCTTAATTCGGCCCCTGCAAAACCACGCTCGAGACGCCATATCTTAATTTCCTGAGACCTCCCCTCTCAGTTGAGGCTCCCTTGTGGGCCTCATCTTCGGCCCTGACCAGGCCGTTTAAGGCGGCCGCCGGTAATCCCCCCATCGGCGGCCGCCAACTTTGCGCGCCCGGCGCGCTTGCGCACCGCGCGCGTCCTGTTACAGTCGCCGTCCGCACCCGGCCCGCTTTCCGCTTGAGCATTCCCGATCTCCGATGAGCACCGGTCTGACCGCTCGAAACCTTGCCTGCGTCCGCGGCGGCACGCTGGTCTTCGAGGGCGTGTCGTTCGCGCTGTCGGCTGGCGACGCGCTGGTCCTGAGCGGCCCGAACGGCAGCGGCAAGTCCAGCCTGCTTCGTCTTCTGGCCGGCTTCATCGATCCGGTCGAAGGCACGGTCGAGATGCACGGACACGGGTCCGACGAAGAACCGGCCATCGCCTATGTGGGCCACCTGGATGCCGTGAAACCCAGCTTGACGGCGGCCGAGAACATCTCGTTCTGGGCCGAGCTCTACGGACTGAAATCCGTCGTTCCCGAGGCGATGCGCGCGCTGAGGCTGGAGCCGCTGGCCGACGTCCAGGGGCGCGCCCTGTCGGCCGGTCAGAAACGGCGGACCGCACTGGCCCGGCTGTTGGTCAGCGGCGCCGGGCTGTGGCTGATGGACGAACCGGAATCCGGGCTCGACAAACGCTCGGTCGAGGATCTCGTCGGCATGGTCGAACGCCACCGAAGCGGCGGCGGCATGGTCGTGCTGTCGACCCACGGCAGCCTGCCGCTGAAGGATCCGAAGTCGCTGGCGCTGGGCGGAGGGTCATGAGCGCCTTTCTCGATCTGGTCGGGCGCGATCTGCGGCTGGCGCTGCGCCAGATCGCCGACGTGACGCTGGCGCTCGCGTTCTTCTTGATCGCCGCGGCGCTGTTTCCACTGGGCGTCGGGCCCGAGCCGGAGACGCTGGCGCGGATCGCGCCGGGCGTCGTCTGGGTGCTGGCGTTGCTGGCGGTCTTGTTGTCGCTGGACCGACTGTTCCAGCAGGACTACGAGGACGGCAGCCTGGATCTGCTGCTGCTGGCGCCGGCGCCGGTCTGGCTGTTGGTCCTGGCCAAGGTGCTGGCCCACTGGATGACCACCGGACTGCCGCTGTTGGTGCTGGCGCCCGTGATCGCGGTGATGCTGAACATGCCGACCGAGGGCCTGGTCGCCCTGCTGGCCAGCCTGGCGATTGGCACGCCGGTCATGAACCTGATCGGCGCCATTGGCGCGGCGCTGACGCTGGGCGCGCGGCGGGCCGGCGTGCTGCTGGCGGTCCTGGTGCTGCCGCTTTACGTGCCGGTGCTGATTTTCGGCGTATCCGCGGTGGACGCGGCGGTCTTCGGCTTTCCGGTCAGGCCGCATCTTCTGATCCTGGGCGCAATGCTGGCCGCCGCCCTGCCGCTTGCCGCCTGGGCGACATCGGCGGCGCTGCGACAGGCGGCCCATTGAGGCGCGACACGCTGACCATCACGAACATTTTTGCTTTATTCCGGTCTTGCGATGCCTATAAATCCGGCACTATGCATCGTTTCGCGAACCCGACCCGCTTTATGAAGCTGGCCAACGCGGCGTTGCCCTATGCGGCGGCGCTGACGGTGATCCTGCTTGGGATCGGGCTCTACACGGCATTGCTGACCAGCCCGCCCGATTACCAGCAGGGCGAGACCGTGCGCATCATGTATGTGCACGTTCCGGCGGCCTATATGGCGGTCATGGTCTACGCCACAATGGCGGTCGCCAGCGCGTCGCTGTTGATCTGGAAACACCCGCTGGCCGACATGATCGCCAAGGCCAGTGCGCCCATCGGCGCCGCGTTCACGTTCCTGTGCCTGGTCTCCGGCTCGCTGTGGGGCAAGCCCATGTGGGGCACCTGGTGGGTGTGGGACGCGCGGCTGACCTCTGTGCTTGTGCTGTTCTTCCTCTATCTCGGCTACATCGCGCTGCGCGGCGCCTTCGACGATCCGAACCGCGGCGCCAAGCCGGCCGCGATCCTGGCCCTGGTCGGCGTCGTCAACCTGCCGATCATCAAGTGGTCCGTCGACTGGTGGAACACCCTGCACCAGCCGGCCAGCATCCTGCGCGCCGGCGGCCCCACCATCGATCCCGGAATGCTGACGCCGCTGTTCGTGATGATGGGCGCGTTCACCTGTTTCTTCGTCACCGTGCTGATCCTGCATCTGCGTGCGGAGATCGCGGCGGCGAAACTCTGGAACCTGCGCCTGGCCGGCGCGTCCGGCGACTAGGCGGGGCCGTGGCATGGGCGAATTCTGGAACATGGGCGGCTATGCCGCATTCGTCTGGCCGGTCTATGGACTGGCCGCGATCGTGATGGTGGTGCTGATCGTGAACGCCGTCCGCCGCGCGCGCCGCAGCGAAGCGGATCTCGAGGCGGCGCGGTCGGCCTTGCGTCAGAGGGACTGAGGCAATGGCGCTGAGATCACGGGCTGCGGCCCGCAAGAACCAACGTATGGCCGCCGTGCTTGCCGGCCTGGTGATGCTGGGCGTTTCGGTGGCGCTGGTGCTGTGGGCGCTGCAGGACTCGGTCGATCATTTCTACAGTCCGACGGACGTTGCCGACAAAGGCGTCGAACCGGACCAGCGGATCCGGCTGGGCGGACTGGTCGCGGAAGGCAGCGTCTCGCGCGCGGCCGACGGCGCGACGGTGCTGTTCACGATCACCGATTTGGAACACACCGTTCAGGTCTCCTATTTGGGCATCCTGCCCGACCTGTTCCGCGAGGGTCAGGGCGTGGTCACCCAGGGCAAGATGGGCCGGAACGGCGTGTTCGTCGCCGAGGAGGTGCTGGCCAAACATGACGAGACCTACATGCCGCCCGAGGTGGCCGACGCCCTGAAACGCAGCGGCAAGTGGCGCCACGCCGAAGACACGCCGGAGTGACACGGCGCCGGCTGTTCCATTACCTGATTGCCGCGCCGGTCGGCTTTGCGCTGGCCGCCATGCTGGCGCTCGCCTGGCAGACCTGGGGCCCGCAGGAACGCCCGCCGCCGGCCGTCGTCTTGGCCGACCGGCCGCTGCCGGCGATGGATCTGCCGGGCCTGGCCGACGGCGCCGCCGGCCTGACCTCTGCCGATTTCGAAGACAGGCTGACCGTGCTCAACCTGTTCGCGTCCTGGTGCGTGCCGTGTCTCGCCGAACATCCCTACATCAGCCGTCTGTCCGAGGACGGCGGGCTGCAGGTTGTCGGCATCGCCTGGATGGACGACCCGGCCGCGACCGCGGCCTGGCTTGCGGAACACGGCAATCCTTATGACTTGATCGGCGCCGACCGCACCGGCGCGCTGCAGCCGGCGCTGGGCATCAAAGGGGTGCCGTCGACCTTCATCGTCGATCCGGGCGGGCGCATCCGTTATGTGCGGGAGGGACCGCTGGTGGGCGATCTCGCCATCGCCGACTTCGAGGCCGCGCTGGCCGACAGCCGCCGCTGACGGCGGACATTTCTGGCGCCGGCCTGTCGGTTTCGTTTGATCATCGCCGCCGACTGGTTTATGCGCGGTCGCAACCGGACCGTCCGCCAGTTCCCAGTGCGGCGGTCCTTCGGAACAGCACCCATGTCCACGACAAACGCAGTACCGGACCGTGTCGGGCGCGGCGCCGTTTTGGCGCTGGCCTGCTTTGCGACGTTCTCCACCCATGACGCCATCGTCAAGACGCTGGGCGCCGACTATGCGACGTTCCAGATCATCTTCTTCGGAACGCTGTTCGCGTTCCTGCCGATGACGGTTCTCCTGTTGGCGGACAAGGAACAGGCGAACCTGCGGCCCCACCATCCCTGGCTGGTCGCGGGCCGGGTCGCCTGCAACCTGACGTCGGGCGTCTGCGCGTTCTACGCCTTCACCCATCTGCCCCTGGCCGAGGCCTATGCCCTGATCTTCGCGGCGCCCCTGTTGATCACGGTTCTGTCGGTGCCGCTGTTGGGCGAAACGGTGCGGGTCAGGCGCTGGATCGCCGTGCTGGTCGGACTGGTGGGCGTTATTGTCGTGCTGCGGCCGGGGACGACGGCGCTGACGCTGGGCCATGCTGCGGCCCTGACGGCCGCGTGCAGCGCGGCCTTTTCCGCGATCATCGTGCGCAAGATCGGACCGGACGAGCGCACCCATGTCCTGATGCTCTACCCGATGCTGGCGGTGATCGTCGTGATGGGGGCGATCCTGCCTTTCGTCTACCGGCCCATGCCGATCGGGGACCTCGGGTTGATGGCATCGGTCGGCATTCTGGCGACGGCGGGGCAGTTGTTCATGATCGCCGCGTTCAAGTCGGCGCCTGCGGCGCTGGTCGCGCCGTTCCAGTATTCGCAGATCCTGTGGGCGGTGCCGTTCGGCTTCTTTCTGTTCGGCCATACCCCCGACACTTGGGTCCTGGGCGGGGCCGCGCTGATTATTGCATCGGGCCTGTTCGTGGTCTGGCGCGAATCCCGCGAGGACGTGTCCCGCACCCGGCCGTTCCTGCGGGTCCGCAACCTGCGTCCCGATGCCATCCCGATTTTGCGCCATCGGCTGAGGCTGAGGCGCCGCAACGGCGAGGCCGGGCTCACGTGAGCCCGGCCGGGTCGCGGTTCCAGGGCTGTGGGTCGGCACCGCCGTCGTAGGCCGGCAACAGGGTTTCCACCTTCGCGCGCGCGGCCGCGGGCCAGCGCGCGGGCGTCATGCCGTCGGCCCAGTCCGGATCGGTGTCGACGCCGCGGCGGTTGAAGATGAAGTCGATCCGCGCCCGGATCGGCTCGGGCAGGGCGGCAAAGTCGGGGTGGTACCACAAGGTGATCAGCGTGCGTTCCGTGTCGCTGTCGTTCGGGTATGTCCCGTGCAACAGCCGGGCGTCGCCGATCACCAGGGACCCCGCGGCGACCTCGACGGGCACCTCTCCCTCGACCGACTGATAGACTGGTCGGTCTGGATTTGCGACGCGCGACAAGTCCTGGTCGTGCGCCGGCGGCTGGTCGTGCAGAGAATGGCGGCGCCGGTGGCTGCCGGGAACGACCCGCAGGCACCCGTTCTCGATCCGCGTGTCGGTCAGGTAATAGAACAGGAACACCTGGGCGATGGTCTCGCGGTAGGAGATCGGATCGTCCCAGGCCCACCAGTCCTGATGCCAGAACAGGGCCGGGCTGTGCGCCGGCTTGGAGATGACATAGCCCGAACTGAAGCGCGGGTCGGCGAAACCGAGGCCGGCGAAGATGCCGCGCTCTCGCGGGCTGGCGATCAGGCCGGCAAAGCCCGGATGGTCGGCGATCAGGACCAGGCTGCCCTGCGAGCGGTTGCGCGCGCGGTGCGCAGCCGGGATTGCCGCGACGATCTCGGCGGCGCGCGCCTGGGTTTTTCTCAGCAGACCGGGCGGCAGCGCGTCTTCGATCACGCAATACCCATCCTCGGCCAGCATCCGGCGTTTCCGGGTCCAGTCCATGGGCGGCATTGTCCCGTGCCATCGAAGGCGGGGCAACGGGATGGTTAAGAAATGTGCCGGAACGGTGTCTTTTTGTCCGGCGATCGTTTATGCTGCAGCGCAACATCGACGACGACGGTCTGAACTGCGGCCGCCCGGGGGGATGCGGGACTTCATTGCGCATTAATGCCGATCTGACACCCTGTGAGGTGCCGGCCCGTCGTGTCGGCCGACGTGAAAGTGCAGGTGAATCAATGCTTTACTATATGCACGAGATGCAGCGTCTGTGGATGGCCCCGGCCCGACTGGCCGCGGAAGGCGCCCGTATGGCGTTTCGCAGCCCGTGGAGCCCCTTGGCTCACAATCCGGGCGCCCGCTACCTGGGGTCCGCGGCGGAGCTGTTCGAGCATCTGACCCGGCGCTACGGCAAGCCGGACTGGGGCCTGGACACCACCCAGTGCGGCGGCGAGACGGTGGCGGTAACTGAGGAGACCATCGTCAGGCGCACCTATTGCCACCTTTTGCACTTCAAGCGGCACACCGAGCGCAACGACCCCAAGGTCCTGCTGGTGGCGCCGTTCTCCGGGCATTTCGCGACCTTGCTGCGCGGCACGGTGGAAACGCTGTTGCCCAACCACGACGTGTTCGTCACCGATTGGCAGGATTGCCGGATGGTGCCGATCACCGAGGACAAGTTCAATCTGAACGACTACATCGACTATCTGATCGATTTCCTGCACGTGCTGGGGCCGAACACGCACGTGATCGCGGTCTGCCAGCCGGCGGTGCCGGCAATGGCGGCGACGGCGGTGATGTCGGGATGGAACGACGCCTGCGTCCCGGCCACCCTGACCCTGATCGGCGGGCCGATCGACACCCGGGAATCGCCCACCGCGGTCAACACGCTGGCGCAGAGCAAGCCGCTGGAATGGTTCGAACAGCATGTGGTGGTGCAGGTCCCGCCGCCTTATCCCGGCATGTTCCGCAAGGTTTATCCGGGCTTCATCCAGCTCACGAATTTCGTCGCGATGAACTTCGAAAAGCACCTGGCGTCCTATCACCAGCTGTTCGACCACCTGGTCGAGGGCGACGAGGAGGCGGCGGACAAGAAACGCGGCTTCTACGAGGAATACCAGGCGGTCATGGACCTGCCGGCCGAGTTCTATCTCGACACCCTGAAGGTCGTGTTCCAGGACCACGCCCTGCCCAAGGGCGAGATGGTCGCGCGCTGGCATCCGGTGCTGCCGGACAAGATCACCCGCACCGCCATCCTGTGCATCGAAGGCGAACTGGATGACATCTCCGGCGTCGGTCAGACCAAGGCAGCGCTTGATATCACCACCAACCTGCCCGACTACCTGAAGCGTTATCACCTGCAGAAGGGCGTCGGACACTATGGCGTGTTCAACGGACGGAAATGGCGCACCGATATCGCGCCGGTGATCGGGGAATTCATCCGCGAGCACGACCATGAGGCGGGCCACGAACCCGTACCCCGCCTGGTCAGCATCACAGGCTATAAGCGCGACTAGCCGGGCCGGCGGGCCGGGGCCCGCCGCCGGTTTTGCCTAGCGGACGCTGTTGCGGGCGATCCGCTCGATGTCCGTGCGGCGGATCCCGATATCGTCCAGGTCGCGGTTCGAATAGCCGTCCAGCTCGTCGCGGATGCGCCGATAGGCTTGCCACTTCTTGTAGCGGATAGAGATGTCGCGCAGGTTCATGATCCTTTCTCCCAGCGCATGAGGTTGCCAGGGCCGCCAGGGCTCACCTGTTTTCGACTCCCACCTAATCCCGTCTGCGGTCTGCGACCAATGCAATTTCGGCAAGCGTGCCAAACCATCATTGCAGGGGTCGGGTATATGCCCCGGCGGTCGGCGCCTTCACGAGATCGAAGGCAAAATAGATAAATTATTTCAGCATCTTGTGTGTTTGATCGGCATTTTAGCGAACTACCAATGAATATGAACGGGTTCTTAATAGGGATGTCCGACAATGCCTGCACGGTAGTTGGCAGCGTTGGAGAAGGGCGATGGATGCGAGGGCGTCGGCGGTCGACCCTAAACACATTCGCGTCATGGTCATCGACGATCAGCGGACGATGCGCGCGATTGTCAGGCGGCTGTTGGTCGCGGGTGGGGTCAGAGACGTGAGCGAAGCGGCGAACGCAATGGTTGCGTTGGAGAAATTACGGTCGGGGGAGATCAAGGAGCCGGATGTGGTGGTCTGCGACCTGCACATGGACGAGATGGACGGCCTGGAGTTCTGCAACGCGGTCCGGCGCGACCAGACCGCGCTGAAAGGCTCGACGCCGATCCTGGTTCTGACCGGCGACGACGACCCGCTGATCCACGACGTGGTGGCCCAGGTCGGGGCGGCGAAGGTTCTGCTGAAACCCATCTCGTCAGTGGAGCTTCTAAAGGAAATTGAAACCGCAATCGGGTTTAACTTGGGCATTCGTGCCCTGGGATTTGGGCAGTGAGGAGCTTGGTCGATGGCCAACACGGTTGACGTTCGCTTTAACGAACGGCGTCAGGACAGACGGATATCCCCGGCCCTGACGGTCGACATCGATGTCAACGGCAAACGCCAGGTCAGCGCGGTCCGCAACATCTCGGTCCGCGGCATTGCCTTCGAGTGCGCTCTGAAGCCCAAGGCCGGAGAAATACTCGCCATATCGCTGGAGGGGTTCGGCGATGTGGATGTCCGGATCATCTGGGCCGAGTGCGGAATCGTCGCAGGTGTCTTCGAACTTGACGATACGGAAACCCAGCGGCTGTCGGCCTGTCTCGACAAGCTGGGGCCGAAGGTACGGGCGCCCCAGGCCTATTAAGGCCCGGCTGCCCCAGAATCGCCTTTTTTCCGTCGCTCGAAGGCCCTGAACGGTCTTTAGATCACGCCGTCCTGAGGGGGACGCGCACATTGCGGAGTTGGCGGATGGTTACGCTCTTAAGGCCTGCCTGCCTGGGCAGCATGTTCGTTCTGATGGTGTTTCTCGCGGTCTGCTGGGTGTTCGACGGACAGCCGTTCTCGTCGCCCAACACGCTGCCGCCGCTTGGCGGCCTGCCCAGCGCGGAGCTTGCCAGCGCGGCCCGCTGATCCGGCTTGAATTCCAGCCACTTGGTGCCCAAATATGCATGGTAATCGGGAGTGCCGCCCAAGCGGGCTCCCGCAACCGCAGCATCTCGCTCGCCAGATCCTGAGGGGACCGCTGACCATGTCGCGTATTCCATCCTTGAACAGCCCGCTGCTTTTGGGCTTCGAGCACTTCGAACGGACCCTGGACCGCATCTCCAAGATGCCGTCGGAGGGTTATCCTCCCTACAATATCGAGCAGATCGGCGACGATCGGCTGCGGATTACGCTGGCGGTTGCCGGTTTTTCGGACGGCGACCTCAGCGTCGAGCTGGCCGACGACCAGTTGATCGTCAAGGGCCGCCAGGCCGACGCCGAGGAAGACGGCGAGCGCGTCTTTCTGTACCGCGGCATCGCCGCCCGGCAGTTCCAGCGCAGTTTCGTGCTGGCTGAAGGGCTGGTGGTCGACGGCGCCGAGCTGGACAACGGCCTGCTGCACATCGACCTCAGGCGTCCTTACGTGGAACCGCGCGTCCAGTCGATCGCGATCAAACGCCCCGGGTCGAAAGGCAAGGCCGCCAAGACCGTCGACGTCGCACCCGAGGAACAGGTCTGAGTGCCGTTCAGGAAGGAAGGTTGAAGTGGACGATCCGTTCGATTTCAAGTCAATGAGCGACGAGGACTTTGCCGCCCTTGGCGCGGACGACGTGGTCTATATCAAACGGCTGTCGCTGCCGGACGGGATCCGGTTTGCGATCTTCGCCGGTGACGGACGCGAGCTGGGCCTGACGGAGGATTTCGAGACGGCGGCGCTGGTCGCTGCCAAGAGCGATTTCCTGACGGTCAGCCTTCATTGAGAGGTCCGCGCGCCGCGGCGGCGCGCAGCGGTCAGGCGGCGTGGCTCTTGGTCGTGTCCACCAACAGTGCGAACAGCGCATCGCGCGAATCCGAACCGCGCAGTTTTTCGCAGATCGCCGGATTGCGCAGCAGACGCGATATCCGCGCCAGCGCCTTGAGATGGTCGGCGCCCGCCGATTCCGGCGCCAGGAGCAGAAAGATCAGATCGACCGGCTGCTCGTCGACCGAGTCGAAATCGATCGGCTTGTCCAGCCGCGCGAACACGCCGTAAAGCCGGTCCAGTCCGGCGGGCTTGCCGTGCGGGATGGCGATGCCGTTACCGACACCCGTGGTGCCGAGGCGCTCCCGCTCCAACAGCGTGTCGAAGATCGTGCGCTCGTTCAGCCCGGTCAATTCGGCCGCGCATTTCGACAGCTCTTGCAAGGCCTGTTTCTTGGAAGACGCCGCCAGCTTGGGGAGGACCGCGCCCGGCGTCAGAAGATCCGAGATCTCCATGCTTTCACCCTAGTTGCGGGGCGACGCCCCGGCTTCAGTTGACTATTCAGAAACCCTGTCGACATTGCCCTGCGGATCGACCCAGCCGATGTTGCCGTCGCTGCGCACGTAGACCATGTTGAGCCCGCCGTGCTTGCTGTTGCGGAACATCATGGCCGGCATGCCTGCCAGATCCATGCGCATCACGGCATGGCTGACCGACATGGTCTCGATCGTTGTCGGCAGTTCCGCGACGATGACCGGCTGGTCGGGCTCGGCTTCGTCGTGGGCGCCTTCGTCGACGTCCGGCTCCGGCGCCAGAACGTACTGCTGCGCCGGCAAGGTATCGTCGCGATCGCCCTTGCGCCGCTGGTGGTCCAGCAGGCGCCGCTTGTAGCGCCTCAGGCGCTTGGTGACGTGCGCGTTCGCCATGTCGAACGCCGCATGGGCGTCGTCGGCGGCGCCGTGACCCTGGACCAGGATCCGGCGGTTGATATGAACCTGAATGTCCGCCTGGAAACTGTGTCCCTGCTTGGACATCACGACATGGGCGTCTACCGGGTTATCGAAGTATTTCGCGACCGCGGTCGCAAGGTGATCCTCGATATACCCGCGCAGGGATTCGCCAATGTCGAGCTGCTTGCCTTTGATGGAAAGCTGCATAGGGCTTGGTCTAGTCCTTGATCCAAAACGGATTGGCCGGTCGCGGCCGCCTTAGGCGACTGGCATTGTTATGCTTGGCCATGTCTTTGAGCGGCGGCACCATAGTTGCGGCAATATCCGGAGTCAACCACCGTTTCGGTGCCCGTCGCGGCTTCTTCGCAGGCCTGGAATCCGGGCCCTTTCGGGCGGCTAAATCGGCCGCGACTTCTGCCTTCGGCGCTGGACCGAGGAGGGGATTTTCATGGATTCCCGATACTTCGCCACGGTCCGCCGCGCGATGTCGATACCGTCGGCTTTGAGGATTTCCACGATCTTGTCGTCGGATAGGATCGCCTTTGCGTCTTCCTGATCGATCAGGGTCTTGATCCGGTGCCGCACCGCCTCCGCCGAGTGGGCCTCGCCGCCGGTACTGCTGGCGATCGCCGCGGTGAAGAAGAACTTCAGCTCGTACAGACCGCGCGGCGTCGCGATGAACTTGTTGGTCGTCACGCGGCTGACCGTGCTTTCGTGCATCTCGATCGCTTCGGCGATGTCGCGCAGCACCAGGGGGCGCAGGTGTTCCACGCCCAGCGCGAAGAAGCTGTCCTGCTGGCGCACGATCTCGCTTGCTACCTTCAGGATGGTGGTGGCGCGCTGGTGCAGTGATTTGACCAGCCAGTTTGCCGACTGCATCTGCTCGGCGATGTATTCGCGCTCGTTCTTGGAGCGGGCGTCTCGGCTGATGCGCGCAAAGTATTCGGTGTTGACCAGAACCCTGGGCAGGGTCTCGGGGTTCAGCTCGACGATCCAGCCTCCGTCGGGGCCCGGCCGCATCAGGATGTCCGGCGTCACCGGCTGGCTGACCTCGTGCGCGAAGGCCAAGGCCGGCTTGGGGTCCAAGGCCCGGATTTCCGCGACCATGTCCTGAAGGTCTTCCGCATCGACCCCGCAGATCCGGAGCAACTGGTCGATCTCGCGCTTGGCCAGGAGATCCAGATTGTCCAAGAGGGCCTGCATCGCCGGGTCCAGCCGGTCCTTTTCCTTGAGCTGCAGCGCCAAACACTCGGCCAGCGAACAGGCCATGATGCCGGACGGGTCGAACCGCTGCATGCGCGCCAGCACGGTCCGCACCCGGTCCATCTCGCATGCCAGCATCTCCGCCACCGGCTCCAGCTCGCCGCTCAGCCAGCCGGCCTCGTCCACCATGTCGATCAGATGATGGCCGATGGTGCGGTCGACCGGATCCTTGAACTCGATGTGAAGCTGTTCCGACAGGTGATCGCGCAGCGACTTGGTCTCGCTGAGCGTCGCCTCCAGGCTGAGGTCGGGGTCGGAGAAATCCGTCGCGCCGCCGCGCGACCCGATCTCCATCTGGCCGCCGGGCGCGCTGAACTGGGGGTCGGGGCCGTTGGCCCGGTCCTCGTCCCAGACGTCGCCGTAGTTGGTGTCCAGCGGCGTATCGGTTTCGGTGGGCAAGGTCTCGGCGCTGGCCAGTTCCAGGCTGTCCTGGGGCTGGTCGTCGGGCGTGCCGCCGTCGCCCGTCGGCGCCTCCTCCGAGGAGTCGCGGCGACGATCCTCGTCCGGATCGCCCTGTTCCAGCATCGGATTGCGTTCCAGCTCCGCCTCGACGAAGGCCGACACCTCCAGGTTCGACAGTTGCAGCAGCTTGATCGCCTGCTGCAACTGAGGCGTCATGATCAGGGATTGCCCCTGACGCAGATCGAGACGTTGGCTTATCGACATAACGACACGGGAGGCCTTTTAGAGGCTGAACCGGTCCCCGAGATACACGCGCCGCACTTCCTGATCAGCGACGATGTCGTGCGGCGTGCCTTCCATCAGGACGCCGCCGTCGTGCAGGATGTAGGCGCGGTCGACCAGATCGAGCGTTTCGCGCACGTTGTGGTCGGTAATCAGCACGCCGATGCCGCGGTCCTTCAGGTGGCTGACCAGGCCGCGGATGTCGCGGACCGCGATGGGATCGATGCCGGCCAGCGGTTCGTCCAACAGGATGAAATGCGGCTGTGAGGCCAGCGACCGCGCGATCTCGACGCGGCGCCGTTCGCCGCCCGACAGTGCGATCGCCGGGGTGCGCCGCAGGTGGGTGATCGAAAACTCCGCAAGCAGGGCCTCCAGCATGGCCTCGCGCCGGCTGCGGTCTTTTTCGATCACTTCCAGGACGGCGCGAACGTTCTGTTCCACGGTCAGGCCGCGGAAGATCGACGCTTCCTGCGGCAGATAGCCGATGCCCAGTCTGGCGCGCCGGTACATGGGCAGGTCGGTGATGTCCTGCCCGTCCAGGACGATGTCGCCATAGTCGGGCGCGATCAGGCCGGTAATGATGTAAAAGCAGGTGGTCTTGCCGGCGCCGTTGGGGCCCAGCAGCCCGACCGCCTCGCCGCGTTGGACCGACAGCGAGACGTCGCGCAGGACCGGCCGTTTCTTGTACTGCTTGCCCAGGTTTCGGGCCACCAGGCCGGCATTGTCCGCGACCAGCCGCGGACCGGAATCCGGCCGGTCTGCGCCGCTGCGCCGGAGATCGTGTCCCGATCTCTGTATAAAATCGCCTGAGTCTTTCATGCGGATTCGATTCTGATAACGACCATATTCACCAACTCTAGCACGAGTCTTGCATGGCCGGACAATAGCCGAGATTTCCTTTACGGAACACTACCATCGCCATTTACTCGGTGGGCAGGATCAAGGCCTTGAGCCGCTTGCCGCCGCCCAGCATCCGGGACCGGCCCGTCTTCATCTCGACCTCGGCGCATTCGCCGTTCAACTGGTTCTCGCCGCGGGTGATCCTGACATTCCCGCAGATGGTCGCGATCTCCCTGTCGACCTCGTAGACGCCCTCGCGGCCCAGGATGATTTCCTCGCCGGTGGAGATGTGGACGTTGCCGATCGCGTCGATCCGCTGGACCGATTTCTTGCCGGTGGCGTCCGGCAGGATGTAGGCGGTCATGACGTCTGCGCGCAGCCGGCGTTCCTCGCTGATCACCGTCGCATCGCCGCGCGCCACCGCCAGCTGGTCGGCCTCCCAGAACTCGAGGCTGTCGCGGGCGGTGATGATGGCTTCCGCGCTTTCGAACCGAAGGTCGTCGCCCACAAGGACGGCGATCTGCTCGATCACGTGATAGACGGCCTGGTCGCCGTAGGCGGTCTCGCCCTCGGTTACGACGATGACGTTTCCGTCGGCATCCAGGCGGTGGATCTTCTGGCCTTCGGTGGTGTCGTCGTCCCGGTAATGCGCGGTGAGAAGATCGGCCCGGACCTCGAAATTGCCGCGTTTCGCCCGGGCGTCGCCGCGGGCGATGTATTGCTGTTCATCGCGCAGCCATTCGATGCCCTGGTTGGCTTCGATCTCGACCGGCGAGGCGTCGCCGTCGCCGTCGCCGCCAGCACCGGCGCCCAACAGGCCCTGCGCCGGGGCCGCGCCGTGCAACCACACCGCAACCGCCGGACCGAATAGCGCCGCCGCCACCAACAAGCGTCTCATCGCTCAGTCGCCGTCCTGATTGTAGAGGATCACTTTCGATTGCCCGGTCAGTACGATGCGGGCGCCGCGATCGAAGATCTGAAACCCTTCGCCGCTGAGGATGCCGAACGGGCCCTGGCCTTCGACCGGCTCGGCCCCGTGGGCATTGCCGCCGACGAGGTCCAGCGTCGCGCTGTTGGTGCGGAACTCGTAGCCGCCGTCGTGGAACAGGTTGACGTCCGTCTCAAGCGTCAAGAGCTTGGTCTCGCGGTTGTAGGAGCCGGCGATCGCGGTTATCGCCGCCCACGTGCCGTCCGACAACAGAATATCGGCCTTCGGCTCGTCCAGGTCCACGTCCATGGCGTCGGCGCTGTCCTGGTTCATGGCGGTCGCGGTGACGGCGAAGGGCTGGTTGGAGCTGTCGATACCCGTGTAGCGGGGGTTCTCCATGGTGATGCTTTCCGCATCGGCCCCGCCCGAGGCCTCCAGGTCGATCCTGAACCGTTCGTTCTGCTTGGAGATGATCGGCCAGATCGCCACCAGAAGAACCAGCGCGATGGCGGTCGCCGGCAACAGCAGCTTCAAGACGCCGACCATGTAGCCGTGCCACGGACTGACCTTCGTCGGGCGGCTTGCGACGGGAATGTGCTGACGGCTTGGCAGTACCTGGTCGGCCATTGTCTGTCCGTCGGCGGTCAGGCGACGCCCGCCCGCAGGAAGTCGTGGAAATGAACGATGCCGATGGGACGTCCGCCTTCGACCACGAACAGCGCGCCGATCTTGCGTTCGTTCATCAGCGCAAGCATGTCGCCGGCAAGCGCGTCGGGCGTGGCGGTCACGGGGTTCGTCGTCATGACCTCGCTGGCGCGCTGGCGAAGCAGGTCCGACGTCATGTGCCGCAGCATGTCGCCGTCGGTGATGATGCCCTCCAGCCGGCCGTCGGGATCGACAATGCCCATGCAGCCGAAACGCTTTTCGGTCATCGGCTCCAGGATGTCTGCGATCAGCGGGTCGCCCGACGCCAGCGGCAAAAGGTCGCCGGTATGCATCAGGTCGCGCATCCTGAGCAACTGCCGGCCCAGCTTGCCGCCGGGATGGAACATGTGGAAGTCCTGCGCCGAAAAGCCCTTGCGCTCCAACAGCGCCACCGACAGCGCGTCGCCCAGTGCAAGCATCATCGTCGTCGACGTGGTCGGCGCAAGCCCCATCGGGCAGGCTTCGGGCATGGTCGGCAGCACCAGCGCGACGTCGCCCGCCTCGGCCAGCGTGCTGTCGGCGCGCGAGGTGACCGCGATCAGGCCGATCTGAAAGCGCCGGGTATAGGCGATCAGGTCCGACAGTTCGCCGGTCTCGCCCGAATTGGACAGCGCCAGGACGGCGTCGGCCGAGGTGATCATGCCAAGGTCGCCGTGGCTTGCCTCGGCGGCATGGACGAACTGCGCCGGGGTGCCGGTCGACGCCAGGGTGGCGGCGATCTTTCGACCCACATGGCCGCTTTTGCCGATGCCGGTGACGATGACCCGGCCGCTGACCCGGTCGAGGATGTCCAGGGCGCCGACGAAGGCCTCGCCCAGCGAGTCGGCCAGTGCTAGGATCGCGGCGCCTTCCGTTCGCAGCACGCGGCTGCCTGCCTCGACATCTGGCCGGGTGTCTTGGTGTTCTTCTTGCGTCAGAGCGGTCATGGGAGTGCAGGTGTCACTTTCGTCGCTGTTATGGTCGGGTCCAAGCGTGTTCTTTGCCGTCACCGACGGAAAGACCGGCATGCCGGTCGGAACGGATCCCGGCGATGGTCTTTCGCGTTCAACGCGCCGTCGCAGACTGTTGATAATCCCCGCTGACGTGACGTCGGGGGAGTATGAGTCCGGTTTCCAGCAAAGTCAACGTAACCAAAGGCTTCGCGCGATTTCCGACGTCAATGGGCGAAGATGTCCTGGTCGGCCCAGCCGCTGAGATCGAGCTTGGCGCGCGTCGACAGAAAATCGAAGCAGGATTGCGCCAGGTCGGTCCGTCCTTCGCGGGCCAGCATCTCGTCCAGCCGCTGTTTCAGGGCGTGCAGGTGCAACACGTCGGTGGCGGCATATTGCTGTTGCGCCTGGGTCAGCGTTTCCGCGCCCCAGTCCGACGATTGCTGCTGTTTCGACAGATCGACACCCAGCAATTCCTTGGCCAGGTCCTTCAGGCCGTGCTTGTCCGTGTAGGTCCGCACCAGCTTGGATGCGATCTTGGTGCAATAGACCGGTTCCACCGAGACGCCGAGATACCGGTTCAGCATCGCCACGTCGAACCGGGCGAAATGGAACAGCTTCAGCACCTTCTTGTCGGTCAAAAGGCGCGACAGGTTGGGCGCGCGGATGTCGTCCTTGCCCATCTGCACCAAATGGCAGGTGCCGTCGCCCGACGACAACTGGACCAGGCACAGCCGGTCGCGCGCCGGATCGAGGCCCATGGTCTCGGTGTCGATCGCGACAACAGGACCCAGGTCCAGGCCTTTCGGTAGGTCGTCTTTGTGAAGTTCGATCTTCAAGCCGGATTCAATCCCTGCCCGTCAGGCGAGGCATGGTCGCGCGTGATGTCCGATTGGGACGTGGTCCGTCGGCGTCGTGTCCCCGCGATGATGGTGCCCAGGAGAAGACTCGAACTTCCACGGGGTTTCCCCCACAGGTACCTGAAACCTGCGCGTCTACCAATTCCGCCACCTGGGCGCTTGTCGCGGGCAGCCGTAATGCGGCCGGCAATCTCTTTCATCACGGGTCCGTCTGTCAACCGGAATCGTGGCGACGCGACGGCGCCGGGGGTGGCAAGGAATTGCCGCCGGGACTAAGGTCATTGGTTGCCGGCCGCGGGCTGGTCGGGTAACAGTGCGCTCAGGACAACAGGACGGGATTCAGCAATGGCGTTGAAGGTTGTCACCGTTTTCGGCGGTTCGGGTTTCATCGGCCGCGCGCTTGTCCAGCGGCTCGCCGAGACCGGTGCCTGCATCCGGGTCGCGGTGCGCGACCCCGAGCAGGCGCTTCCGCTCAAGACCGCAGGCGACGTGGGCCAGGTCGTTCCGATCCAGGCGAACGTGCGCGACGATGCGTCGGTGCGTGCCGCACTGGCGGGCGCCGACGGGTGCGTCAACCTGGTGGGTATTCTCTACCCGCGCGGCAACCAGGCGTTCGAGGCGCTGCACGTGGCGGCTGCCGAACGGATCGCGAAGGCGGCGGCCGCCCAAGGGGTGAGCCGGATGGTGCAGATGTCCGCGCTGGGTGTCTCGAAGGACTCGGCCTCGGTCTATGCCCGCACCAAGGCTGCGGGCGAAGAGGCGGTGCGCGCGGCGTTCCCGTCCGCCGCCGTCGTCCGGCCCAGCGTGGTGTTCGGTCCCGGCGACGGGTTCTTCAACCTGTTCGCGTCGCTGGCCCGGTTCACGCCCATGCTGCCGCTGATCGGCGGCGGCGCGACGCGTTTCCAGCCGGTCTATGTGGGCGACGTCGCCGAGGCAATGGCGCGGATCCTGGCGGACCCGGCGCTGGGGGGTGCGCTGTACGAGCTTGGCGGGCCGACCGTCTATACCTTCAAGGAACTGATGCAGCTTGTGCTGCGCGAGACCGGCATGCGGCGCCTTTTGGTGCCGGTGCCGTTCGGTCTCGCCTCCTTCCAGGCCGGTTTCCTGGAGATCCTGCCGGCGCCGCCGCTGACCCGCGACCAGGTGACCCTGTTGAAGACGGACAACGTGGTCAGCGGACAGCATCCGGGCCTGAAGGAACTGGGGATCGAGCCGACCGCGGCGGAGGTGATCCTGCCCTCTTATATGGACATGTACCGCAAGGGCGGGCGCTATACCTCGGCCCAGCCGGTCTAGGCGCCGGTGTTGTATAGCCAGTAGAGCAGGCCGCCGCCGAGGATCAGGCGGTAGACGACGAAGGGCGTGAAACCCGCCCGCCTCAGCCAGGCCATCATCAGGGCGATCGCGACGAAGCCGGCCACGAAACCGGCGCCCGCCGAGACCAGCGCGTCCCGGCTCAACACCGAGAAGTCGTTCTCCAGGCGGATCTCAATCCCGGTCAACAGGCCGGCCGCGATGATCGTGGGGATCGACAGCAACAGCGAGAACCGGGCCGCCTCGGCCCGTTCCATGCCCATCAGGCGTCCCGCGGTCATGGTGATGCCCGACCTGCTGGTCCCGGGGATCAGCGCCAGCGTCTGTGCCAGGCCGATGGCAATCGAATTCAGCCAGGTCAGATGCTCGATGCGCCAGACCGTCATGCCGACGCGGTCGGCGAGGTAAAGCAGCGCCGCGAAACCGATGGACGTCCAGGCGATCAGCTGGATGTCGCGGGCGAAGATCAGAATATAGGGGCGCGCGAAGTAGCCGGCGACGATGATGGGAATGGTGGCGACGATCACGTTGATCAACAGGCGCACCTGCGGCCCCCCGCGGCCGGTGACCATGCGCCAAACACCGACGGCGATCTCCCAGACGTCCCGCCAGAAGTACAGCATGACCGCCGCCAGGGTTCCGACGTGCAGGGCGACGTCGATGGTCAGCCCCTGGTCGGGAAAGCCCAGCAATTTAGAGGTGATGACCAAGTGACCCGATGAACTCACCGGTAGAAACTCGGTCAAGCCCTGGATTGCCGCCAATATCAAGATATGGTGTAGCGACAAGCGCGCACCCCCCATCTCTATGAATTGAACGCTTACCCCAACAGGAATCGGATTGCCATTGTTTTCTGCGCCCACCAATAGTCCCGTATCGGAACTAATAAACCCTAGGCTTGCGGCCGCTTTGTGGTAAATTGTGTCGTCGGTGGTTGTTGTCCGGGCAATAAAGGACAATATCCCTGACATAAAGCCGGGTTGGGGGCATGGCGAAATGCCCCTGGGCGGCGCGGAAGGCGCGCGTCGGACGGGAGGAGACGGAGGAACGCGCGGGCCGACAGATCGCGGCGCGGGTCCGGCGGAGAGGGCTCGCGGATCCCGACGGCGAAAACGCCGCGGGTGGGGGCGGTTTCAAGACAACGGCATGAACAACAGGCTCGTGCGAGGCGGCGCGGGCCGGCGGTCACTGAACGCCGAGGGGCCGCGGATAACAAAACAGGGCAAAGGAAAGCGTCGGTATGACGACAGACCGTATGTTGAAATTCGTTGGAACGGCGCAGCACCCGCCGGAAAAACGGTCGATCGCCGACCGCCGCCACGATTTCGACGAGATCTATCGCGCCTACGCCGCCGACAAGGCGGCCGAGCAGGCCGGGCGCTGTTCGCAGTGCGGCATCCCCTTCTGCCAGGTGCATTGCCCGCTGCACAACAACATCCCCGACTGGCTGATGCTGACGGCGGAGGGCCGGCTTGAAGAGGCGTACCAGACCGCCTCGGCGACCAACACCTTTCCGGAGATCTGCGGCCGCATCTGCCCGCAGGACCGCCTGTGCGAGGGCAACTGCGTCATCGAACAGTCCGGGCACGGCACCGTGACCATTGGGTCGGTGGAGAAGTACATCACCGACACCGCCTGGGAGCAGGGCTGGGTGACGCCGGCCGCGCCGGCGCGCGAACGGCCACAGTCGGTCGGCATCATCGGCGCCGGTCCGGGCGGGCTGGCGGCGGCGGACCGGCTCCGGCGGCGCGGCTACGAAGTGCATGTCTACGACCGATACGACCGGGTCGGCGGTTTGCTGGTCTACGGGATCCCGGGCTTCAAACTGGAAAAGGACGTGGTCCAGCGCCGCACCGACTGGCTGATCGAAGGCGGCGTCAAGTTTCATTGCAACGTGGAAATCGGGCGCGACATCGCCTTCGAGGAGTTGCGCGCGCGCCACGACGCGGTGTTGATCGCAACCGGGGTCTACAAGGCGCGCGACATCGCGGTGCCCGGCGTCGGATTGAAGAACGTCATCGCAGCGCTTGACTATCTGACCGCCAGCAACCGCAAGGGACTGGGCGATGCGGTCCCGGCGTTCGATGACGGGTCGCTGGACGCGACCGGCAAGAACGTCGTCGTCGTCGGCGGCGGCGACACCGCGATGGACTGCGTCCGCACCGCCGTGCGCCAGGGCGCCAAATCGGTCAAGTGCCTGTACCGGCGCGACCGCGCCAACATGCCAGGCTCGGCCCGCGAGGTTGCGAATGCCGAGGAAGAAGGGGTCGAGTTCGTCTGGCTGTCGGCGCCGGAGGCGTTCGTCGGCGACGATGCGGTCACCGGCGTGCGCGCGGTGAAGATGCGCCTCGGCGTTCCCGACGCCAGCGGCCGGCGGTCGCCGCAGCCCATCGAAGGGTCGGCGCATGTGATCGCGGCGGACCTGGCGATCAAGGCGCTGGGATTCGATCCCGAGGACCTGCCGACCCTGTTCGACCAGCCGGCGCTGCCGGTGACGCGGTGGGGCACCGTGAAGGTCAACCACACAACGGCGATGACCGAGTTGAACGGCGTCTTCGCGGCCGGCGACATCGTGCGCGGCGCCTCGCTGGTGGTCTGGGCCATCCGCGACGGCCGCGACGCCGCGGAGTCGATCCACCGGTTCATCCAAACCAAGACCGCGGCTGCTGCCGAAGTGGCCGCCGCCGAATAGCGTAACCGAGGGCCAGAGGACATGCATGGGAAGGACTTCGTAGCATCCTACCGGCGCGCCGCCGCCCGGCTCGCCCAGGACGGGCTCTACCGGCCGGAACACGAGACCGCGGCCTGCGGCGTCGGCATGGTTGCCTCGATCGACGGCAAGCCGCGGCGCGACGTGGTCGAGGCGGGCATTGCGGCGCTGAAGGCGCTGTGGCACCGCGGCGCCGTGGACGCCGACGGCAAGACCGGCGACGGCGCCGGCATCCACGTGCAGATCCCGCAGGCCTTCTTCAAGGAACATATCCGCTGGATCGGCCACGAGCCCGGCGAAGGGCGGCTTGCGGTCGGCATGATGTTCCTGCCGCGCACCGACCTTGCGGCCCAGGAACGCTGTCGCCAGATCGTCGAGACGGAAATCCTCAAGCTCGGCTACGGCATCTATGGCTGGCGTCAGGTGCCGGTGGATACCGCCGTGATCGGCGAGAAGGCGAACGCCACGCGGCCCGAAATCGAACAGATCATGGTCCAGAACCGGTTGGGCCAGGGCGACAAGCTGTTCGAGAAGGACCTCTACATCATCCGCCGGCGCATCGAAAAAGCGGTGCAGGCCGAGAACCTGTCCGACTTCTACGTCTGTTCGCTGTCCTGCCGGTCGGTCATCTACAAGGGCCTGTTCCTGGCCGAACAGCTCACCGCCTTCTACCCGGACCTGCTGGACGAGCTTTTCGTCTCCAACTTCGCGATCTACCACCAGCGGTACTCGACCAACACCTTCCCCACATGGTCCCTGGCCCAGCCGTTTCGCGTGCTGGCGCATAACGGCGAGATCAACACGCTGTTGGGCAACGTCAACTGGATGAAGAGTCACGAGACCCGGATGGACGATCCGGCGTTCGGCGACTACATCGAGGACCTGAAGCCGATCGTACAGCCGGGAAGCTCCGACTCAGCGGCGCTGGATGCGGTGTTCGAGGTCCTGGTCCGGACCGAACGCGAGCTGCCCGAAGTGAAGTCGCTGCTGATCCCGGAAGCCTGGGAACAGTCCGAAGCGGTGCCCGAGGCGCACCGCGACTTCTACGCCTACGGCAACGGCGTGATGGAACCCTGGGACGGGCCGGCGGCGATCTGCGCCTATGGCGGCCGCTGGATCCTGGCCGGGATGGACCGCAACGGCCTGCGGCCGATGCGCTACACCGTGACCGGCGATGGTCTGCTGATCGTCGGATCGGAAACCGGCATGGTGAAGATCGACGAGACAACCGCGGTGGAGAAAGGCAGGATCGGGCCCGGCGAGATGATCGGCGTCGATCTGCGCGAGGGGCGGCTGTTCCACGACCGCGAACTGAAGGACCACGTCTCCGCCCTGAGCCCGTTCGGCGAGTGGTGCAAGATGATCACCACGATGGACGACCTCCTGTTGAACGCGCCGCTGGACCCGACGCCGTTCGACAAGGACGCGCTGCGTCGCGCGCAGGTCTGCGTCGGCTGGACCATGGAGGACCTGGAACTGATCCTTCAGCCGATGATGGAGGGCGGCAAGGAAGCCACCGGTTCCATGGGCGACGACACGCCCTTGGCGGTGCTGTCCGACAAGTATCGCGGCCTGCATCACTTCTTCCGGCAGAACTTCTCGCAGGTCACCAACCCGCCGATCGATTCCTTGCGCGAACGCCGGGTGATGAGCCTGACAACGCGGCTGGGCAATCTGGGCAACATCCTGGAAGAGGATGAAAGCCAGATGCAGATCATCCAGCTCGAGTCCCCGGTCCTGCTGACCGGCGAGTATGTCGCCCTGCGCCGCGCGCTGGGCGAAAGCGCGGTCGAGATCGATTGCACCTTCCGTCCGGCGGACGGGCCCAACGCCCTGCGCGAGGCCTTGTACGCGATCCAGCGCCAGGCCGAGGACGCCGTCCGCGAAGGCTACAAGCACGTCATCCTGACCGACGAGAACGTCGACGCCGACAAGGCGCCGATCCCGATCATCCTGGCGACCGGGGCGGTCAACGCACACCTGATCCGTTCGGAACTCAGAACCTTCGCGTCGGTCAATGTCCGTACCGCCGAAGGCCTGGATGTGCATTACATGGCGGTCCTGATCGGCGTCGGCGCGACCACCGTCAACCCCTATTTGGCGCAGGCCGCCATCGTCGACCGGCATCGCCGGGGGCTTTCCGGCGATCTGGACCTGGACACGGCGCTCAGGCGCTACAAAAAGGCGCTCGGCGACGGCTTGCTGAAAGTGATGTCGAAGATGGGCATTGCCGTGATCAGTTCCTACCGCGGCGGTTTCAACTTCGAGGCGGTGGGGCTCAGCCGCGCCCTGTGCGCCGAATTCCTGCCGGGCCTGCCCAGCAGGATCTCGGGCATCGGCCTGAACGGCATCCAGCACAAGGTGGCCGAACAGCACGCCAAGGCCTTTGCCGAGGATTTCGTCGCACTGCCGGTCGGCGGTTTCTATCGCTATCGCCGCGGCGGCGAGGCGCACGCCTGGGAAGCGAACCAGATCCACATGCTGCAGACGGCCGTGGAAACCGACAGTTTCGCCACCTACCGGCGGTTCGCGAAGGCGGTCCGGGAGATGCCGCCGATCAACCTTCGCGACCTGTTGGATTTCGATCTGCCGCACGATGGCGTTCCCTTCGACGAGGTGGAATCGATCACCGAGCTGAGGAAGCGTCTGGTCGCGCCGGGGATCTCGCTGGGCGCGCTCAGCCCCGAGGCGCACGAGACCCTGTCGATCGCCATGAACCGGATCGGCGCCAAGTCCGATTCCGGCGAGGGCGGCGAAGACCCGGCACGGTTCAAGCCCAAGGAGAACGGCGACAATGCGTCGTCGGCGATCAAGCAGGTCGCGTCGGGCCGCTTCGGCGTCACGGCCGAGTACCTGAACAACTGCAAGGAAATCGAAATCAAGATGGCCCAGGGCGCCAAGCCGGGCGAGGGCGGCCAGCTTCCGGGCTTCAAGGTTTCCGAGATGATCGCCCGGCTGCGCCATTCCACCGAGGGCGTGACGCTGATCAGCCCGCCGCCGCACCACGACATCTATTCCATCGAGGACCTGGCGCAGCTGATCTACGACCTGAAGCAGATCAACCCCGAGGCCACGGTCTGCGTCAAGCTGGTGGCGCGCTCGGGCATCGGCACCATCGCCGCCGGCGTCGCCAAGGCGCATGCCGACGTGATCCTGATTTCCGGACATTCCGGCGGCACCGGGGCCTCGCCGCAGACGTCGATCAAGTATGCCGGCCTGCCCTGGGAGATCGGACTGGCCGAGGTGCACCAGGTGCTGACCCTGAACAAGCTCAGGCACAGGGTGCGCCTGCGCGTCGACGGCGGCATCAAGACCGGCCGCGACGTGGTGATGGCGGCGCTGTTGGGGGCGGAGGAATTCGGGCTTGGCACGGCCTCGCTGGTGGCGATGGGCTGTATCATGGTGCGCCAGTGCCATTCCAACACTTGCCCGGTCGGCGTCTGCACCCAGGACCAGAGGCTGCGCGACAAGTTCGTCGGCACGCCGGAGAAGGTGGTCAACCTGTTCAGCTTCGTCGCCGAGGAAGTGCGCGAGATCCTGGCATCGCTGGGTGCGCGGCGGCTGGTTGAGGTTGTCGGACGGACCGATCTGTTAAAACAGATCAGCCGCGGTGCGCCGCATCTCGACGATCTGGACCTCAACCCTCTGTTGGTGATGGCCGACGCCGCCGGACAGGCCCAGTCCTGCACGATCGAGGGCCGCAACGAGGTGCCGGAAACCCTGGACGCGCGCATGATCGAGGATGCCAATGCGCTGTTCACGGTGGGCGAGAAGATGCAGCTGCAATACACCAGCCGCAACACCTACCGGGCGATCGGCACCAAGCTGTCGTCGAAGATCACACGCCAATTCGGCATGAAGGGCCTGGCGCCCGGTCACCTGACCGTGCGTCTGCGCGGCTCTGCCGGCCAGTCTCTGGGCGCGTTCGCCGTTCAGGGCCTGAAGCTGGACGTGTTCGGCGATGCCAACGACTATGTGGGCAAGGGCCTTTCGGGCGGCATCATTGTGGTGCGGCCGATGACCTCCAGCCCGCTGGTCTCAAACGAGAACACGATCATCGGCAACACCTGCCTGTACGGCGCGACCGCCGGCCAGCTTTTCGCCGCCGGTCAGGCCGGCGAGCGGTTCGCGGTGCGCAATTCGGGCGCGCTGTCGGTGGTTGAGGGCTGCGGGTCCAACGGCTGCGAGTACATGACCGGCGGGTCCGTGGTCATCCTGGGCGAGGTCGGCGACAACTTCGCCGCCGGCATGACCGGCGGCATGGCCTTCATCTATGACGCGGCGGGCACCTTTACCGAACGGCTGAACGGCGAGTCGGTCACGATCGCGCGGCTCGAGACCGATCACTGGGCCGACGCCTGCCGGGCCCTGATCGAGGAGCATGTGCGTGAGACCCAGTCTTCCTGGGCCGAGCGGATCCTGGACGACTGGGAGACCGAACGGACGCGGTTCTGGCACGTCGTGCCGCACGAAATCCTGCCCAAGCTGGAACATCCGCTGAGCGACCAGGCCGCGGAAGAGGCGGTGCCCGCGGCCGAGTAGAGCGCGCCCATGGAACAACGGGTCAGCATGGTGACGCTGGGCGTCGATGACCTGGACCGGGCGCGCGGCTTCTATGCGGCGCTGGGCTGGCGCGAGCCCGCCGGCGGCCCGCCGGGCGTCGTCTTTTTCCAGGCCGGCGGCATGGTCGTCGGGCTCTACCCCCGGGACGCGCTGAAAGAGGACGCGGGCCGCGCGCTCGCGCCCGGCGGCGACGTGGTGCTGGCGCACAACGTGCGTTCGAAGGAAGAGGTCGACCGGGTGATCGCCGAGGCGCTGGCCGCCGGCGCGCAGCCGGGCCGGCCGGCCGCGGACACGTTCTGGGGCGGCTATTCGGGCTATTTCTTCGACCCCGACGGCCACGCCTGGGAGATTGCCTTCAACCCGTACTGGCCGATCGCCGACGACGGTTCGGTAACGATACCGGAAGGCTAGCCGGCGCACGCGGGCGCATGCCACGGAGGAAATTGCGCCGGCGCACGAAAGTCGGGATGGCGGATACCGCCGAATCACCCTCTGATGCGTGAATGGAAAGACCCCAACCGGAACAGGTCCGACGGCAGGAAAATCCGTCGCCCGACCGTCCTATAGATCCCGTAGTTCCGTTTTCGGAAGACGACAACCGCCCGCGCGACACGGATTGCACCGCCATGACTGTTTCCGACAGGCAACGCGCGTCCATAACAACAGCCCTGGCCGATGCCTTCGGGTTCGACGCCCTGCGTTCCGGTCAGGCGCAGGCCATCGAGGCCGTTCTGGCCGGGCGCAACGTGCTGGCGGTGATGCCGACCGGGGCCGGGAAGTCGTTGTGTTACCAATTGCCGGCGCTGGTCACGGGCGGGCTGACGGTCGTCGTCTCGCCGCTGGTGGCGCTGATGCGCGACCAGGTGGCGGCGCTGAACCTGAACGGCATCGCCGCCGCCACAATCAATTCGGACATCGGCCGCGCGGAGAATGTGGCAACCTGGCGGGCCGTGCAGGCCGGAAAGGTGCGGCTTTTGTACCTGTCGCCGGAACGGTTGATGACCGAGCGCATGCTGCGCGCACTGGGCGGGCTGGACGTCAGGTTGTTCGCGATCGACGAGGCCCACTGCATCTCGCAATGGGGGCCGGCCTTCCGGCCGGAATACGAGGCCCTGTCCGGCCTTAGCGAACGGTTTCCCGGCATTCCGATCATCGGGCTTACGGCGACGGCCGACCCGGCGACGCGGGAGGACATTGCGGCGAAGATCTTCGGCGGAGACGCGGTTTCCGTGGTGACCGGGTTCGACCGGCCGAACCTGTCGCTGGCCGTCGCGCTGAAGAACAACTGGAAAAGGCAAACTGTCGAGTTCGTCTCGGCCCGAAAGGGCGCAAGCGGCATCGTCTATTGCCTGTCGCGCAAAAAGACCGAGGAGACGGCCGCGCTGTTGCGCGAGGCGGGGCACGACGCGCTGGCGTTTCATGCGGGCATGGACCCGGTCGAGAAGGAACGCGTACAGAACCGTTTCATGACCGAACCGGGCGTCGTGATCACCGCCACGGTGGCGTTCGGCATGGGGATCGACAAGCCCGACATCCGCTTCGTTCTCCATACCGACCTGCCGGCCAGCCCCGAGGCCTATTACCAGGAGATCGGCCGGGCCGGGCGCGACGGCGCGCCTGCCGAGACATTGCTGCTTTACGGGCTGGACGATTTGCGCATGCGCAGGGTCTTTATCGAACAGGAGGACTCGACTGCGGAACGCAAGCGGCGCGAGCACAAACGGCTGGACGCGCTGATCGCCTATTGCGAGGCGCCGGAGTGCCGGCGGCGCATGCTGCTCAGGTATTTCGGCGAACAGACCGGCGCCTGCGGCAATTGCGACGTCTGCCTGGACCCGGTCGCCACCGAAGACGGCACCGACGACGCGCGCAAGGTGCTGTCCGCGGTGCACAGGACCGGCCAGCGGTTCGGCGCGGCGCATATCGTGGCCGTGCTGCGCGGCGCGGACACCGAGAAGACCGCCAGCTTCGGCCACGACACGCTGCCCACCTTCGGCATCGGCGCCGACCGGCCGGCGCGGGAATGGCAGGGCATCATCCGCCAGATGGTCGCGGCCGGCCTTTTGGAGATCGACATCGCAGGCTATGGCGGCCTCAAGTCGACCGCCGCGGGCGACGGGCTGATGCGGGGCGAGGGCGCTTTCCGTTTCCGTCCGGACCGGCTGCGAAAGGCGCCGCCGGCCAAACGCAAGGCCGCGGCGGCGGAAACCCTGGACGAACCGGCCGCACGCCTGTTGCAGGAGCTTAAGGCGCTGCGCCTGCGGCTGGCCAAGCAGCGGGGCGTTCCGGCCTACGTGATCTTTTCCGACCGGTCGTTGATCGACATGGCCGCACGCCGACCGCGCAACGCAGATGAGTTCGCAGCGGTATTCGGCGTCGGTGCGGCGAAGGTGCGGGATTTTGCAGAGGTGTTCCTGGCCGAGATTGCGCAGCACGAACCGGTCGCGACTTAGCGTTCCGGGAGCGTCGGGACCGGCCAATACCGGAACCCCCTCACCCGGCCGGCGCTGCCGCGCCGTCCACCCTCTCCCCTCGGGGAGAGGGGCTTTTGTTCCCTTCTCCCCGAGGGGAGAAGGTGGCCCGGAGGGCCGGATGAGCAACTGTGTTCGTCGGGGGGGGCTAGGGTTTCGGGCAGAGGAGCCCCGTCAACTGGGTGACGGAAAGCTACGCACAGTCCTTGGCCACTAAATCCGCGTAGAGCGCCCGGATGTGCCGGGTCACCGGCCCCGCCGTGCCGTCGCCGATGGGCCGTCCGTCGATCTCGCGCACGTGGGTCTGGGCGCCGAAGGTGCCGGTGAGGAACGCCTCGTCGGCACCGTAGGTGTTGACCAATGAGAAGTTGCGCTCGCAGACCGGGATGCCGTCGGCGCGACAGCAGGCGATGACCTTGGCGCGCGTGATCCCGTTCATGCAGTAGTCGCCCGTCGAGGTCCAGACCTCGCCCCGGCGCACGACGAAGAAGTTGCAGGAATTGGTCGTATTGACGAAGCCGTGCGGGTCCAGCATCAGCGCCTCGTCGGCGCCCGCCTTGATGGCGTGGATGCCGGCCAGGATGCAGTTCAGCTTGGAGTGCGAATTGAGCTTGGGGTCCTGGGTCAGCGGCAGACCGCGATGCTGCGGCACCGTGAACAGGCGGATGCCGGGCCCGGCGACCGGCTTGCTGAACTCGGCGATGACGACCACGGTCGGCCCGGAAAGCGACAGGCGGGGGTCCTGGAATGGCTTGGACTTGACGCCGCGGGTCACCATCAGCCGCGCATGCACGTCGTCGCGCATGCCGTTCGCCGCGGCGGTTTCGTCCAGCGCCGCCGCCATCGCCGCGCGGGTCATGCCGATCTCCAGATCGATCGCCCTTGCCGCCTCGAACAGCCGGTCGAGATGGTCCTCCAGAAAAGCCCAGCGTCCGTTGTACAGACGCAGGCCCTCCCAGACGCCGTCGCCCAGCATGAAGCCCGCGTCGTAGACCGAGACCTTGGCCTCGTCCCGGTGCACGATCGCGCCGTTGACGTAGATCTTCAGATCCGCGTTGCGCGGGTCGTCTTCTGCGTCGTGGGACGTGGCCGACCGAGGCGCCGCGTCTTTTCCGTCCTGCACGTCAAACTCCCTTGCCACCGCGCCGGTGGCCACAGCATGGCAAATTGCGGTTGCGTCGTCGACGGCCCTGCGTGCGGCGCCGGCTGACAGCGCGCCGCGAAGGCGCTAGGCTGTTCGCATCACAAGGGGGGGACGGCGCAGGCAATGATCTTCCGGCAATTGTTCGACCCCGAATCGGCGACCTACACCTATCTGCTGGCCGACCCGGCGGCGCGCGAGGCCGTGCTGATCGATCCGGTGTACGAGCAGGTCCGCCGCGATGCCGCACTGGTCGAGGAATTGGGCCTGCAGCTTTGCTATACGCTGGAAACGCACGTCCATGCCGATCACGTCACCGGCGCCTGGGCGCTGAAGCAACGGCTGGGCAGCCGGATCGCCCTGGCCGCGGCCAGCGGCGCGGAGGGCGCCGACCGGTCTCTGCAGCAGGACGACATCATCTCGTTCGGCGAACGCTGTTTGGAGGTCCGCGCCACGCCGGGACATACGGGCGGCTGCCTGACTTTCGTTCTGGACGACCGGAGCATGGCGTTCACCGGCGACTGCCTGTTGATCCGCGGCTGCGGGCGCACGGATTTCCAGGAAGGCGACCCGCGCACGCTCTATCGGTCGGTCCATGAACAGATCTTCACCCTGCCTGACGATTGCCTGCTCTATCCGGGCCACGACTATCGCGGTCTTACGGTGACCAGCGTGGCCGAGGAACGCCGCTACAACCCGCGGCTGGGCGGCGACCTCAGCGAAGGCGACTTCGCCGGCTACATGCAGAACTTGGGGCTGGCGCACCCGAAGAAGATCGACATTGCGGTGCCGGCCAACCTGAAATGCGGCCGGCCCGAAACCGATGCCGCGCCGGCGGACGATCCCACCTGGGCGCCGCTTGCCTATACGTTTGCGGGCATCTGGGAAGTGCAGCCGCAATGGCTGGAGGATCACCTGCGCGACACGCTGGTGGTCGACGTGCGCGAACCGGAGGAGTTCGACGGACCGTTGGGGCGGGTCCCCGGCGCGCAGCTTGTGCCGCTGGGCGAACTTGGCGAGCGGACGGATGAACTGAAGACCGGCAAGCCCGTTGTCGCGGTCTGCCGCGCCGGCGGACGTTCGGCGCAGGCAACGGTCATCCTGCGCCGCGCCGGGTTCGACAAGGTGGCCAATCTTGCCGGCGGCATGCTGCGCTGGCGGGCGCAGCGCTGTCCGGTGGAAGGCGGACGGGACTGAGCCCGAACGTGCGGGTTTGATCCACCGCAAGGCGGACCGCCGGGCCCGTGCGTAGGGTCGAATGAAATCCGACTGGCCGGACGAAAGGAAAAAAAGCCCATGCAATCCACGGTGAACGGTGGTCCGAAAACCGCGGTCGCGCCGGAATGCACGCAGCTCGTCGAAACCATCGAAACCCTGATCGAGGTCGGGCACCGCGACCAGGCAACGTCGGTGATGCAGTTGATGCGCCGCTGCATCAGGTTCAGCGACTGCCCGCACGTCGACACCTGCAGCGCCGCGCTGCGGCAGTTCGAAACCGCCGGATCGGCCTGACGCGACGGTTTCCGGCGACCGGCCCCTGTTTCGTTCCCGCGTCGGCCCGGCGCTTTCGATCCCACCCGTTGCCGCCACGATTGGCGCCTTGTATATGGCTGGCATGCGCCTTCTCTATCACCTCTGGCTGTCTCCGTTTTCGCGCAAGGTCCGCATCGTGCTTGGCGAGAAACGCCAGGAGTGCGAACTGAAAGTGGAGAAGGTGTGGGAGCGCCGCGACGCGTTCCTGGCGCTGAACCCGCGCTGTCAGGTGCCGGTGCTGGTCGAGGAAGACGGACATGTCCTGGCCGACAGCCGGGCGATCTGCGAGTACCTGGACGAGGTCTATCCCGACCCGCCGCTGTTCGGCGGCGACCCATTGATCCGTGCCGAGGCGCGCCGGCTGACGGCCTGGTTCGACGAGAAGTTCCACGTCGAGGTCACCGTCAACCTGGTCGACGAGAAGATCACCAAACGCATGCTGGGTCTGGGCGAGCCGCTGTCGGCGGCGGTGCGGGCCGGCAACGAAAACATCCACACGCACCTGTCATACGTCGAATGGCTGATCGAACGCCGTTCGTGGCTTGCCGGCGAGGAGCTGACCATTGCCGACATTACCGCAGCGGCACATCTCTCGGCAGTGGACTATCTGGGCGACGTGCCGTGGGAGGATCATCCCGGCGCCAAGGACTGGTATGCGCGGATCAAGTCGCGGCCCAGCTTTCGCAGCATCCTGGGCGACCATATTCCCGGCGCCCCGCCGCCCAAACATTACGCCGATCTGGATTTCTGAGGGTCGCCTCGCGCAACGGCGCCGTCCCGCTTGCAGCCGGACGGTCGGCAAACGCAACGCCGTGCTATTCCGCGTTTATGTCGAGGATCTCGAGGTTGCGCTGGGCCGCGTCGGCGGCCGGCCGGCCGCCATGGATTTCGACCAGCTTCACCCAGTCGGCCCGCGCGCCCGCGGTGTCGCCGGTCAGGCGGCGGATGTTGCCGCGCTCCAGAAGCCCTTCGGGATGTTCCGGGTCCAGCGTCAGGGCCGCCTCGGCGTCTTCAAGCGCAAGTTCCGGCGCATCCACGAAACGGTAGGCGCTGGCCCGGTAGACGAAGGCATCGGGGTCGTAGGGGTCGAGCTCGATCACCCGGTTGAGATCGTCGATCGCCTCCCAGTAGTTGCCGGCCAACGCCAGCGTCAATGCCCGGTCCATCAACAGGTCCTTGCTGTCCGGGTCGAGCTCCAGCGCCGTGGTCTGGTTGGCGACGGCGCGTTCCAGCTCGTCGATTTCCTCCCAGCCTTTCGCCGCCTGGGCCAGGACCTGGGCCCGCAGGTCGGGGGGCACGTCTTCGGGAAGTTCCTGCGCGACGCTTTCCAGCATCGCGGCCGCCTCGCCGTACTGGCCCATCGCGTAAAGCGCAAGCGCGACGCAGTGCTTGGCGGGCAGCCCGCCGCCGAGGACCTCCCAGGACCGCGCCTCTTCATAGGCACGGTCGGGCGCGCTGCGGGTCAGGCGCACGCAGGTTTCGTAGCGCTGCTCCTCGTAGAACTTGGGGTCGAGCCCGTCCTGGGCGCCGCCGCCGATAGGCAGGGCGGCCGCCAGGGCTGCGCCCAAAGACAGTGCGATGCGCCTCATGGCCTTGCGTCCGTTTCTTCGCGGCGCCTATAAACCCGCCGTTGCCCGCCAATGGCAAGGGATTGTTGCGCCGTGTCGGACCCCAATGCAGCGGCGTCGCCGCCACATCGTCTTTTCTGCTTCGGCCTGGGCTATTCCGCCCGCGCGCTGGCCGCCGACCTGGTCGCGGAGGGCTGGTCGGTGGCGGGCACCTGCCGCTCGGAAGAAAAACGCGCCGCGCTGGCCGCCGACGGCATCGATGCTTTTCTGTTCGACCGGGGCCGACCGCTGGAAGACCCCGCGGCGGCGCTGGCCGGCGCGACGCACCTGTTGTCGTCGGTGCCGCCCGACGGCGGGGGCGATCCCGTGATCGATCATCATGGCGCCGATCTGGCGGCCTTGGGCACGGTGCGCTGGGCCGGCTATCTGTCGACGACCGGGGTCTACGGCGACCGCGGCGGCGACTGGGTGGACGAAGCGGCGGACCGGCTGCCGACCGGCGGACGCGGCCGGCGACGGGTGGCCGCCGAGGACGCGTGGATCGACCTGTGGCTGACCCACGGTCTGCCCGTGCATCTGTTCCGGCTTGCCGGGATTTACGGGCCCGGCCGCAACGCCCTGGAAACGGTGCGGCAGGGGCGCGCCCGCCGGATCGCCAAACCGGGCCAGGTCTTCAGCCGCATCCATGTGGACGACATCGTCGCCGTCTTGACGGCGTCGATGGCGGCGCCGCATCCGGGCACGGCCTACAATGTCTGCGACGACGAGGCCGCGCCGCCCGCCGAGGTGATCGCCCATGCCTGTGCCCTTTTGGACGTCACGCCGCCGGCGGAAGAACCGTTCGAGACCGCGGAGCTGAGCGACATGGCGCGCAGCTTCTATGCCGACAACAAACGGGTCAGCAATCGTCGGATCAAAGAGGAACTGGGCGTGACGCTTGCCTATCCCGACTATCGGGTCGGGCTCGACCGCCTGTTGAAGGGCTAGCGGCCGACGCCGTCTGCGTCCAAGGCAAGACACGCCTTTACAGTGTCCGCCAGCCTTTCGAGTTCCGGCGGCGTCGACAGGCGGTGGTCCCCGTCCTTGACCAGCGTGAGCACCACGTCGTCGGACCGCACGGCCTCAAGACAAAGGCAGGCATGCGCCACCGGCACCACCTCGTCCCGGGCGCCGTGCAGGATTCGCACCGGGCCGTCATAAGCAAGCGGCGCCCCGTCGAGCACACAGTGGTCGCGCGATTCCTCGATCAACCGCATCGTGACGGGGTAGGGGTCTTCCTCGAACGCGCTGGGCCGGTACCAAATGCCGTCGGTTTCAAGTGCCCTGCGCGCCGCCTCGTCGAGATCGGGCAGCATCAGGCGGGTCGGAAAGTCAGGCGCCGGCGCCACCAGCACCAGCGCGCGCACCCTGTCCGGGCGCGCTGACGCCAGCAACAGCGCGATCCATGCGCCCATGGACGAACCGACCAGCACCTGCGGGCCTTGCGCGACGCGGTCCAGCACGGCCAGCGCATCGTCGCGCCACACCCCGATGGTGCCGTCCTTGAAGGCGCCGGAGGATTCGCCGTGGCCCTGATAGTCGAATCGGGTATAGCCGTGGCCGATCCGGGCGCAGACCTCGGCCAGCCAGGTCGCCTTGTCGCCCTCCATGGTCGAGTGGTAGCCCGGGCAGAACATCACGCCGGGCGTCTTGCCCGGCTGATGGCGGTATGCGATTCTTGTGTTATCTGCCTGTCGCAGTGTGCCAATGTCGCGCATCGCGCCGGACCGAACGTGCAGGATTGACGAGAGATACGCTCCACCCTGGCATGACAGTGTTTTTCGTGACAAGCGTCCAGGTGGCCGCGAGGCGCCATGTCCGCTGATACGACCGTTTCGTCCGAACAACGGGCGGCGGGGGGCGAAAAGCCGCCGGCCGTGCTTCAGGTGTTGCCGGCGCTGGAAACCGGCGGTGTCGAACGCGGCACGGTCGACGTGGCGCTTGCCATCCACCAGGCCGGCTGGCGTTCGCTGGTGGCGTCCAACGGCGGCCCGATGGTGCGCGAACTGATGCGCGGCGGCGCGGCGCACATCGAACTGCCGATGCATACGAAGAACGTGCTGGCCATGCGCCGCAACGTGGCGCGGTTGGTGAAGGTGATTCGGGAACACGAGGTCGACATCGTGCACGTGCGTTCGCGCGCGCCGGCCTGGAGCGTCGCCGCCGCCTGCCGCCAGACCGGCGCGGCGATGGTGACGACCTTCCACGGCACCTACAACAACAACCTGCCGGGCAAGAAGATCTACAACGCCGTGATGACCCGCGGCGCCCGGGTGATTGCGATCTCCGAATTCATCCGCGACCACATCCTGAAGACCTACGATGTGGACGAAAAGCGGGTCCGGGTGATCCACCGGGGACTGGACCTCAACAGGTTCAGCCCGTCCGCGGTCAGCCAGGAGCGCGTCATCCAACTGGCCAAGCAGTGGCGCCTGCCCGACGGCATGCCCGTGGTCCTTTTGCCCGGCCGGGTCACGCGCTGGAAGGGCCAGCTTCTGCTTGTCCGGGCGCTGGCCGCACTGGCACGCGACGATCTGCGCTGTTTGCTGGTGGGATCGGACCAGGGACGCACGGGGTATGTCCGCGAGATCGAATCCAAGGTGCGCCGGCTGGGGCTTGAATCCGTTGTCCATGTGGTCGGCGGCTGCGACGACATGCCGGCGGCCTACATGCTGTCCGACGTGGTCGTCTCGGCCTCGACCGATCCGGAGGCGTTCGGGCGCGTGGTGGCGGAAGGCCAGGCCATGGGGCGGCCGGTCGTTGCCCCCGACCATGGCGCCGCGCCGGAAATCGTCATCCCCGGGGCCACGGGCTGGCTGTTCCAGCCGGGCAACGTTGACGATCTGGCGCGCCAGCTGGCGACGGCGCTGGCACTTGGACACGACGAACGCGACTCCCTGGCCCAGGCCGCGATCGCCAATGTGCGTCGGCGTTTCACGAAGGAACGCATGACCGACGAGACGCTGGCCCTTTACCGTGAAGTGCTGGCCGAGGCGGCCGCGGAGCGCGGCAACCCGATCGCGGCGTGACCCCGGTTCCGGCCCGGCGGGTTCTGGTCATCCGGCTTGGCGCGCTGGGCGACATGGTGATGTCCTTCGGCGCGTTCCAGGCGATCAGACAGGCGCATTCGGACGCGCATGTCACGCTGTTGACGACCGTGCCCTATGCGCCGCTGTGCGAACAAAGCGGCTGGTTCGACGAGGTCTGGATCGACGACCGGCCCAGGCTGTCGGATCCGGCCGCTTGCTGGCGGCTGCGCCGGCGGCTCAGGGACGGACGGTTCGACATGGTCTACGACCTGCAGACCTCGGACCGGTCGTCGCTTTATTTCCACCTGATGCGTCCCGGTGCGCCGGCCTGGTGCGGGATCGCCCGCGGCTGTGCCTACCGGCACACCAACCCGGTGCGCGACGACCTGCATACGCTGGACAGGCTGGCGGACCAGCTTGCCGTGGCCGGCATCGGGGCGGTTCCGCCGCCGAACCTGGAATGGATGACGGGCGACATCGCGCGGTTCGACCTGCCGCCGCGGTTCGCCCTGTTGGTGCCGGGGGCGACGACCCATCGCGGCGTCAAACGCTGGGCGCCGGAACGGTACGGCGAACTGGCATGCCGGCTTGTCGAACGCGGGGCGGTTCCGGTCCTGATCGGCACGGCGGCGGAACGCCAGGCGCTGGAGACGATCCGCGCGGCCGCGCCGGATGCCGTCGATCTCGGCGGCAGGACCGGCCTCGGCGACCTCGCGGCGCTGGCGCGCGCGGCGGCGGGCACCGTCGGCAACGACACCGGGCCGGTGCATATCGCCGCGCTGGCGGGGTGTCCGACGCTGATGCTGTTGTCGGACGCGACCCACCCGTCGATCGCAGAACCGCGCTGGGACCATGTCGCGGTGGTCAAGAAACCCGACCTTGCCGCGCTTGGCGTGGATGAGGTTGCGGCGGCATTGAGACTGCGATAAACAGCCGCGTTCGGGGCCTTTCGGGCGCCGCCAACCACCGCTTGAGCGAGACCAGACAGATGGTTGCGATTACGCTCCCAGACGGCAGCGTGCGTTCCTACGATGGCCCGGTCACGGCCGCGGAGGTCGCCCAGTCGATCGGACCCGGCCTGGCGAAGGCCGCCGTGATCGCGCTGGTCGACGGCGAGGAATGGGACCTGACGCGGACCATCGAGAACGATGCGACCGTGGCCTTGGTCACGCGCAACGACGACAAGGCGCTGGAAGTGATCCGCCACGACTGCAGCCACGTCATGGCCAAGGCGGTGCAGGAGCTTTTTCCGGGCACGCAGGTGACGATCGGCCCGGCGATCGAGGACGGGTTCTATTACGATTTCGCCCGCGACGAGCCGTTCACGCCCGAGGATTTCGCAAAGATCGAAGAGCGCATGCACGCCATCGTCGATGCCGACGAACCGTTCGAGCGCGAGGTCTGGGACCGCGAAGAGGCGGTCAACCACTTCAAGGAGATCGGCGAGACCTACAAGGCCGAGCTGATTGCGGCGATCCCGTCGGACGAGCCGGTCACGATCTATCGCACCGGCCACTGGAAGGACCTGTGCCGCGGCCCGCACTTGGAAACGACGGGCAGGATCGGTCACGCCTTCAAGCTGATGAAGGTGGCTGGCGCCTATTGGCGCGGCGATCACCGCAACCCGATGCTGCAGCGGATCTACGGGACGGCCTGGCGCAGCGAAAAGGAGCTGAAGGCCTATCTCCACCGGCTGGAGGAAGCCGAGCGGCGCGACCATCGCCGGCTGGGCCGGGCCATGGGCCTGTTCCACATCCAGGAGGAAGCGGTCGGGTCGATCTTCTGGCATCCGAAGGGCTGGACGCTGTACCGCACGGCGGAACGCTATATGCGCAACCGTCTGGAGCAGGCCGACTACCAGGAGGTCAAGACGCCGCAGCTCATCGACCGTGTGCTGTGGGAACGCTCGGGCCACTGGGAGAAGTTCCGCGAGCACATGTTCACGGCCGAAGACGAGCACGAACGGATTCTCGCGCTGAAGCCCATGAACTGCCCGGCCCATGTCCAGATCTTCAAGCAGGGGATCGTCAGCTACCGCGACCTGCCGCTCAGGATGGCGGAGTTCGGCTCCTGCATCCGTAACGAACCGTCGGGCGCGCTGCACGGGCTGATGCGGGTGCGCTCGTTCGTCCAGGACGACGCGCACATCTTCTGTACCGAGGAACAGATCGTTTCGGAAACGCAGGCCCTGTGCGAACTGTTGATGACGGTCTACAGGGATTTCGGCTTCGAGGACGTGATCGTCAAGTTTGCCGACCGGCCGCCGGTGCGCGCGGGCGACGACGCGACCTGGGACCGCGCCGAAGAGGCGTTGATGGTCGCCACGAAGGCCGCCGGGCTCGACTTCGAGCTCAACCCCGGCGAAGGCGCCTTCTACGGCCCCAAGCTGGAGTTCGTCCTGCGCGACGCGATCGGCCGCGACTGGCAATGCGGCACGCACCAGGTCGACTTCGTGCTGCCGGAACGGCTGGATGCGTCCTATATCGACGAGCATGGCGATAAACGCCGGCCGGTGATGCTGCACCGCGCGATCCTGGGCTCGTTCGAACGGTTCATCGGAATCCTGATCGAACACTACGAGGGCAAATTCCCGCTGTGGCTGGCGCCCGACCAGGTCGTCGTGGCGACGATCACGTCGGATGCGGACGACTACGCGCGCACGGTGGCGGCGGCGCTCACGGACGCGGGTCTCAGGGCGGAAGCCGACCTGCGCAACGAGAAGATCAATTACAAGGTGCGTGAGCACTCGGTTAAGAAAGTGCCGGCGATATTCGTCGTCGGCAAACGCGAGGCCGAAGACAACACGGTCGCCGTGCGCCGCCTCGGCGGCAAAGCACAAGAAATCCTTGCGCTCGACAATGCGATATCTATGCTTAAGGCCGAAGCGGCGATGCCGGGGATAGACTAGGCGGGAGGTCCAGGTGTCTACCGGCTCTTCTAGCGTGGGGCCGGGCCGTTTCGCGTACGACGATCCCGCCGACAGCAACGGTCAACCAACGGCCCGGTAATCCGGGCGAAGGAGGAATTATACGCCGTCCATTCTTTGCGTCCGCGCCAGTCCGCGAAGGGCCGCGCGTGAACGAGATGATCTCGATCCCGCAAATCCGTCTCATCGACGAGAACGGCGAGAACGTAGGGGTCGTGGATACCGCCAAAGCACAGGAACGCGCCGTCGAAGTGGGGCTCGACCTCGTCGAGGTCTCACCGAATGCCGATCCGCCGGTCTGCAAGATCATGGATTACGGCAAGTACAAGTACGAAGAGCAAAAACGGAAGAACGAGGCGCGCAAAAAGCAAAAGACGATCAACATCAAAGAGATCAAGATGCGTCCGAACATCGACACGCATGACTACGACACCAAGATGAAGTCGGTGAACAGCTTCCTGGACGCAGGCGACAAAGTGAAAGTCACCCTGCGCTTTCGCGGCCGCGAGCTGGCCCATCAGGAACTGGGACGCCGTGTCTTGGAGCGGGTGCGCGAGGATCTCGGCGAGAAGATCAAGGTCGAGCAGTTCCCGTCCATGGAAGGCCGGCAGATGACCATGGTCCTGGCGCCGAAGTAACGCGCCCGGCCGGGCGCGCGCCCGAAACTCCACCTCAGCCGATCGAACCCGTCGCAAGGCGACGCTGCGCTGCGCAGCGCCGTCACAATTCTGCTGCGAACTTGACGTACGCTAGTGCGCCTGCCGGCGCTGTGTGCGGTGATCGCCTGCAGGTGCGACGGGGCCTCCTTCCCGGGTCGCCGTCACTGGTTCAGCCGTTTTCCCCCGGAGAACAGACATGGCACGACAGACAGGTACACAGACGACGGATGCACAGGAATCCAGGTCGCCGATGGATGCCTTGATGGTGTCCAACAGCGAAGGCTTCGAGACCGCGATCGAAAGCCAGCGCGCGGTGCTGGACGGCATGGCCGAGATCAGCCAGGAAGTCATGTCCTTCATGAGCCACCGGTTCAAGGAGGACATGGAGGTGTCCAGCACGCTGATGGCGTGCAAGACGCCGGAAGAGGCGTTCCACGTCCAGCGCCAGTTCGCCGAAACGGCAACCCGCGAGTACTTCGAAGAGGCGCGCAAGGTCATGGAACTTGCCGCCAGGGTTGCACGCGAGGGCTGGGCGCCGGTGGAGCGGCGTGCGGCCGACACCATGAAGAAGGCCAACGAAAAGACCGGCTGAAACTGCGGCCCGGAAGGCCGTTGGAAACCGCGGGGCCGGCGCGTCCGCTCGGCCCTTGCAAACGCCCGCGCATCCTTCTATAAACCCGCGCGTTTGAGAGACCGGCGCGCGCGGGCCGATGGGTATGCCTCGCCGCCGAAACAAGGCCAGATCGGCCCTGCCAGCGGGTCTTGAGGACCCGGCGAGGCCGACCCGACAAAAGGATGCCAAAATGCCCAAACTGAAGACCAAAAGCTCTGCCAAGAAACGGTTCAGACTGACCGCCAAGGGCAAGGTCCGCTTCTACAGCGCCCGGCTGCGCCACAACACCGCCAGGCGGCCGCAGAAGATGAAGCGGCAGAACCGCGGAAGCCAGATAATGGCCGCGGCCGACGCCAAAGTCGTGCGGCGCAACTACCTGCACGTCTGACCCCTTCTTCTCAGTCCGAGGAACCGAACCATGGCACGCGTCAAACGGGGCGTTACGACCCACGCCCGTCACAAGAAGATCGTCAAGCAGGCGAAGGGCGCCCGCGGGCGGTCGAAGAACACCTTCCGCGCCGCGATCCAGCGGGTCGAGAAATCGCTGCAATACGCCTATCGCGACCGCCGGACCCGCAAGCGCGACTTCCGCCGGCTGTGGATCCAGCGGATCAACGCGGGTGCGCGCGAACACGACCTGACCTACGCCCGATTTATCGACGGGATCAAGAAGGCAGGCGTCGACCTGGACCGGAAAGTGCTGGCCGAGCTGGCCGTTTCCGAGCCCGATGCGTTCAAGACGCTGGTCGACCAGGCCAAGGCCGCCCTCGCTGCCAGCTGACCCGTCCCTCCGGGACATGCATTGCAACAGCGGGGCCGCGCCTTGAGCCGGCCCCGTTTGCGCTTTTACCCAAGGCATGGCGAAGATGACCGAGACTGCGAACCCTGACCTGGATGCGCTGAGGACCGAACTGGTCGCAGCGGCCGGCGGCGCGCCCGATCTCGAGGCGCTGGAGACGCTGCGCGTCGAGGCGCTGGGCAAGAAGGGCAGGGTGACCGGCCTGATGAAGGCGCTGGGCGGTCTGGAGCCCGAGGCCCGCAAGGAGGCCGGCCGCCGTCTGAACGAGGTCAAGCAGGCGGTCCAGCAGGCGATCGACGACCGCCGCGCCGCGCTGGCGGACGTGGAGCTGGAGGCGCGCCTGGCCCAGGAGGCGGTCGATGTCACCCTGCCGGTGCGGCCGCGGCCGGTCGGCCGCATCCATCCGATCAGCCAGACCGTCGACGAGATCATCGCGATCTTCGGCGAGATGGGCTTTTCCGTCGCCGAAGGGCCGCATATCGAGGAGGACTGGCTGAACTTCGGCGCGCTCAACTTCCCCGACGAGCATCCCGCCCGCCAGGAGATGGATACCTTCTATCTGCCGTCGCGCGACGACGGCACGCGGCTGGTGCTGCGCACGCACACCTCGCCGGTGCAGATCCGGCACATGCAGGCGCACGAACCGCCGATCCGGATCATCGCCCCGGGCCGGACTTTCCGCGCCGATTCCGATGCGACCCACAGCCCGATGTTCCACCAGGTCGAAGGCCTGGTGATCGACAAGTCGACCCACATGGGCCATCTGAAGGGAACCCTGATCGAGTTCTGTCGCGCCTTCTTCGGCATCGACGACCTGCCGGTCCGCTTCCGGGCGAGCTATTTCCCCTTCACCGAACCGTCGGCGGAGGTGGATATCGGCTGCTCCCGCGAGGGCGGCCAGCTTGTGATCGGTCCGGGCAAGGACTGGCTGGAGATCCTCGGCAGCGGCATGGTCCATCCGAACGTGCTGCGCAACTGCGGCCTCGATCCGGCGGTTTACCAGGGTTATGCCTTCGGCATGGGGATCGAACGCATCGCCATGCTGAAATACGGCATCCCCGATCTGCGCACCTTCTACGATTCCGATCTGCGCTGGCTGCGCCACTACGGCTTCGTGCCGCTCGAGGCGCCGTCTGTGGTGCGGGGGCTGTAGGCCATGAAGTTCACGCTTGGCTGGCTGAAAGATCACCTGGAGACGGAGGTCCCGCTGGAGGCCATGCTGGAGACGCTGTCCCAGATCGGGCTGGAGGTCGAGGCGGTCGAGGACCGCGCCGCGGCGCTCGCGCCGTTCACGGTGGCCCGGGTGAAGGAGGCAAAGCAGCATCCCGACGCCGACCGGCTGCGCGTCTGCATCGTCGAGACCGGCGGCGAGGAGGTGCAGGTCGTCTGCGGCGCGCCCAACGCGCGCACCGGCATGTGGGGCGTCTTCGCGCCGGCGGGCAGCTACATCCCCGGCACGGACATGACGTTGAAGCCCGGCAAGATCCGCGGCGTGGAGTCCAACGGCATGCTGGTCTCCGAACGCGAGATGGGGCTGAGCGACGAGCACGAGGGCATCATCGACCTGGAGGCCGAGGGCTGCGCGGCCGGTGATCTGACGCTGGGCGCGCCGTTCGCGGCGGTCATGGGCCTGGACGATCCGGTGATCGAAATCGGCATCACGCCCAACCGCAGCGACTGCGCCGGCGTGCGCGGGATTGCCCGCGACCTGGCGGCCGCCGGCCTCGGCCGGCTGAAACCGCTGGAGATCCCCGAGATCGAAGGCACCTTCGAAAGCCCGATCGTGTGGAAACGCGACCTGCCGGACGAACATGCGGACGCCTGTCCGTTCGTCGCGGGGCGGTATTTCCGCGGCGTGAAGAACGGCCCCAGCCCGGCCTGGATGCAGGCGCGGCTGAAGGCGATCGGGCTGAGGCCCATCTCGGCGCTGGTCGATATCACCAACTACGTGACCTACGACCTGAACCGGCCGCTGCACGTCTTCGATGCCGACAAGGTCAAGGGCGACCCGACCATGCGGTTCGCCCGCAACGGCGAGACGATCCTGGCGCTGGACGGCAAGGAATACACGCTGGGCGACGATATGGTGGTCATCGCCGACGAGAATGGGCCGGAAGGCATCGGCGGCGTGATGGGCGGCGAGCTGTCGGGCTGTACCGAAGAGACGACCAACGTGTTTCTTGAAGTCGCGCTGTTCGATCCGGTGATGGTGACGCGCACCGGGCGCAAGCTGGGTATCCAGTCGGACGCGCGTTATCGGTTCGAACGCGGCCTCGACCCCGAAGGCGCGGCCTGGGGCGCGCACGTGGCGGCGCGGCTGATCGGCGAAATCTGCGGCGGCGAAACCAGCCACGTGGTCGCCGCCGGCACGCTGCCCGACACCTCCCGCACCATCGCGCTTCGGACCTCGCGGGTCGAAACGCTGGGCGGCGTCGCGGTGGCGACCGAAGAACAGGTCCGGATCCTGGACGGGCTCGGTTTCGGGACCGAGCTGAAAGGCGAGACGATCGTTTGCTCCGTGCCCGGCTGGCGGCCGGACGTGGTGGGCGAGGCCTGCCTGGTCGAAGAAGTGCTGCGGATCCACGGCTACGACAACATCCCGCAGACGGGCATGACCCTGGACACCACGCTGCCGTTGCCGGCCCTGTCGGTGCGCCAGCGGCGACAGGCGGCTGCGCGCACGGCGCTGTCATGGAACGGCCTCAACGAGACGGTCACCTTCTCGTTCCTGGCCGAGAAGACCGCGCGCCTGTTCGGCTGGTCGAAAGACACGCTGCGCCTGGTCAACCCGATCAGCGCCGATCTGGACGTCATGCGTCCTTCGGTGCTGGCAAACCTGATCGAGGCGGTCGGCCGCAATGCCGACCGCGGCACCGTCGATGCGGGGCTGTTCGAGGTCGGCCCGGAATACCTCGACGACACGCCCGAGGGCGAACGTCTTGCCGTCGGCGCGGTGCGCAGCGGCCAGGCCGGTCCGCGCCACTGGGACACCCGCCAGCGGCCGGTCGACGCGTTCGACGCGAAGGCCGACGCCCTGTCGGTGCTGGAGGCCTGTGGCGCGCCGCTGCGCAACCTGCAGGTCACCACCGATGCGCCCGCCTGGTACCACCCGGGCCGGTCGGGAACCTTCAGGCTGGGCCCGACCGTGCTGGCGCATTTCGGCGAGGTGCATCCGCGCATCCTGCGCGCGATGGACGTCAAGGGGCCGATGGTCGCCTCCGAGGTGATGCTGGAAGCGATCCCGCAACCGAAGGCCAGGGCGTCCGGTAAGTTGCGCCCCGCGCTTGAGGTTTCGGCGCTGCAGTCGGTCAGCCGCGACTTCGCCTTCGTGCTGGCCGACGACGTGCCGGCGGACAAGGTTGCGCGCGCCGCCGCCGGAGCGGACAAGGCCCTGATCGCCGACGTCGCGGTCTTCGACGTCTACCAGGGGACCGGCCTTGGCGACGGCCAGAAATCGGTCGCGATCTCGGTGACCTTGCAGCCCAAGGACAAGACCCTGACCGACGACGAGATCGGCGCCCTCTCCGAAAAGGTCGTCGCGGCCGTTTCGAAACATACCGGCGGCGTGCTGCGCGTCTGACGTCGCGCCGCGTTTCACTTTTCGTTAAGGCGTGGGTGGAAGGATCGCGGGCGCATACTGCATTTGCAGTTGACGACGCGGCGGTCCATGACATTTTCTGACAGCACGCAGTGGCGGGACGGTGCACAGATGAGCGCACGCAAGGCGGGCGGCCTCAAGGACGGGCGGCCGGCGGCAAAGACCTCTTATGTGATCCCCTGTGCGTCGGCATTTCGCGACGCGGTGCAGGCCTTGGCGCACGCGCGCGGCATGAACGCGGGCGATCTCGCGCGTTCGGTGATGCTGACGCTGCCCAAGGATGCGGTCGCGTCATTTCCCGATCCGGGCGGACCCGGCCGCGAGGATCGCGAAACCGTGGTCCTGAAGTCGGGCCCCGAAGCCGGCAAGCCCTGGCGCCGCAAGCCGCGTTTGCAGGTGCGTCTGCCGGCGGGCCAGGACGCAACGATGATCCGCCGGGCGCTGGGCATCGCGCTCGCGCTGGACCGGGGAGAGGTGGCGATCACCCTGGAACAGGGAAAGGGGCCGCGCCTCGCCGACCGGCTCAAGGACCGGGAGCAGACCATCGACCGGCTGCGCAGCGCGGTGTCGACGCTCGCCTTTACGCCGCTGTCGAACGGCGTACGCAGCCGCGCCGACGCGCTCCACGTTCTGGGCTTCGCGCCGGAGAGCCATCCGGACGGGCGCACCGTCAATGCGCGGTTCCGCCTTTTGGCCGCCGTGCACCATCCCGACAGCGAGAGCGGCGACCACGAACGCATGACCCAGCTCACCCAGGCCGTGCGCACGCTGCGGCCGGGACGGAAATAGCGGTGACGGCGTCGCGCTCCCCCGTTGCATGGGTTCGCGCCGCGCACTATTGTGCGCGCGCCCGTCCGCACAAGTGACTGATTCTCCGACTGCAATGACCGACCTCGCGCATATCCGCAACTTCGCGATCATCGCCCATATCGACCACGGCAAGTCGACCCTGGCCGACCGGCTGATCGAGTTCTGCGGCGGCCTGGAAAGCCGGGAGATGAAACAACAGGTGCTCGACTCCATGGAGCTGGAGCGCGAGCGCGGCATCACCATCAAGGCGCAGACCGTGCGCCTGCGATACAAGGCGGCCGACGGCGAAACCTATACGCTCAACCTGATGGACACGCCGGGCCATGTGGATTTCACCTACGAGGTCTCGCGCTCGCTGTCGGCGTGCGAAGGATGCCTCCTGGTGGTCGATGCCAGCCAGGGCGTGGAGGCGCAGACCCTGGCCAACGTCTATCAGGCGCTGGAGAACGACCTGGAGATCATCCCGGTCCTGAACAAGATCGACCTGCCGGCGGCAGAGCCCGAACGGATCCGCCGGCAGATCGAAGACGTGATCGGCATCGACGCGTCGGACGCGCTGGAGGTCTCGGCGAAGACGGGCATCGGGATCGAATCCGTTCTGGAGGCGCTGGTCACCCGGCTGCCGCCGCCGGAAGGCGTGGCGGACAGCGCTTTGCGCGCGCTGTTGGTCGACAGCTGGTACGACGCCTATCTCGGCGTCGTCGCCCTGGTGCGGGTCAAGGACGGCGTGCTCAGGAAGGGCCAGAAGCTGCGCATGATGGCGACCGGGGCGGTGCACGAGGTCGACCGGGTCGGCGTCTTCACGCCCAAGGGCGTGATGGTCGACGCGCTCAATCCGGGCGAGATGGGTTTCATCACCGCGGCCATCAAGACCGTCGCCGACTGCAAGGTGGGCGACACCCTGACCGAGGACCGCGCGCCGGCCGACGCGCCGCTGCCGGGCTTCAAGCCGTCGGTCCCGGTTGTGTTCTGCGGGCTGTTCCCGGTGGACACCAACGATTTCGAGGAACTGCGCGAGAGCCTGGCGAAGCTCGCGCTGAACGACGCGAGCTTCCACTACGAGGCGGAATCCTCCGCCGCGCTTGGCTTCGGCTTCCGCTGCGGGTTTTTGGGGCTGTTGCACCTGGAGATCATCCAGGAGCGCCTGGCGCGCGAATTCAACCTTGACCTGATCTCCACCGCGCCGTCGGTGGTCTACCGGATCCACCTTACCGACGGCGGCGAGATGGAGATGCATAATCCGGTGGATTTCCCCGACGTGGTCAAGATCGCCTCGATCGAGGAACCCTGGATCAAGGCGACCATCATGGTGCCGGACGAGTTCCTGGGCCCGATCCTGACCCTGTGCACCGAACGCCGGGGCGAGCAGGTGGAGCTGACCTATGTTGGCAACCGTGCGATGGCGGTCTACAGGCTGCCGCTCAACGAGGTGGTGTTCGACTTCTACGACCGGCTGAAATCGGTCAGCCGCGGCTACGCCTCGTTCGACTACGAAATCCAGGACTACCGCGAAGGCGACCTGGTCAAGGTGCAGATCCTGATCAACGGCGATCCGGTGGACGCGCTGGCGATGATCGTGCATGCGACCCAGGCCGAGCGCCGCGGCCGCGCCGTGTGCGAACGCCTGAAGGAACTGATCCCGCGGCAGCTGTTCAAGGTGGCGATCCAGGCGGCGATCGGCGGCAAGATCATCGCCCGGGAAACCGTGGGCGCGCTGCGCAAGGACGTGACCGCCAAGTGCTACGGCGGCGACGTCAGCCGCAAGCGCAAGCTTCTGGAGAAACAGAAGGCGGGCAAGAAGCGCATGCGCCAGTTCGGCAAGGTCGACATTCCCCAGTCGGCCTTCCTGGACGCGCTGAAGATGGGCGATCAGAAATAGCTGACACCTGACCCGCTGACCGGGCCGGCGCTGACGCGCCGTCCACCCTCTCCCCGGAGGGGGACAGGTTGGGGTGAAGGTGTTACGGGGTCACACCACCTTACCGGAAACTGCGCCGGCGGTGGCGGCGGCCGCCGATCCATAGCAACAGGCCGCCGAGCAGCAGCAACAGGATCACCGCGCCCAACAGGCTCTCCCAGGCCGGCCGCAGCAGGACATCGACCACGACCTCGTCCCACAGGCTGGGATTGATGAAACGCTGGACCAGCGATTGCAGCAGGTTGAGGCTGGGCGCGTCGATCTGGAACCACAGCAGGCCGCCCTGCATGGTCACGTCATAGCCGACGAGCCAGAGGTAGATCCCGAACGCCAGAACGGCCAGGGCCAACAAGACGAAAAACCGACCGAAGATGCTGATGACGATCATGTCCGGTCGAACAACTCCAACGATTGCCGTTGGGCGATGACCCTAACACGGATTCGCGCGATCTCAAGCGCCATGCGGTAGGTGGATGTGCTTGCGCCAATTTGGCGCTTCGGCTAGGTTCCGCGCGCCGTCGGGGACCCCCACGGCACCTCACCCATGGAGGGATGGCCGAGCGGTTTAAGGCGCACGACTGGAAATCGTGTTCACCGAAAGGTGTCGCGGGTTCGAATCCCGCTCCCTCCGCCATCCGCCTTCGCCAAGGCTTCGGCGGGATTGGCTCGATGTCGGCGGAAGGCGGATGTCACGCCGTAGCATCAGCGGGGGCGGACCACTAGTCGCAGTCCGTCTACGTTCTCCAGAGCGACATCGCCCCAGAGCGCTTCTATGTTGGCACAACAGCCGATCCGCAACGCCGCCTGGATGAACACATCTCAGGCAAGAGCATCCATACAAACAAACACAAGCCTTGGAAGCTCAACGTCTGCATTGGGTTTTCTGACCATGCCAAGGCACATCAGTTTGAGAAGTACCTCAAGTCCGGCTCAGGCCGTGCATTTGCAATGAAACACTTCTGAGAAAGCTAGGAGAGTTTCATTCCGACAGAAATCCTGCCAAGGCCAACAGACAATGCCGGATGTTCGGACGAGAGCGGTCCTAGAGACACCGGAGATTCACTGTCGGCAAGCTGCCCACAGCAGTCCTTCGCGTCGGTCATGAGATCACTCAGCTCATCCCTGTTGCCTTAGATCTACGTCGGCCTGCTCTATCTGGCGACGCGCCTCGATGATTCGGCGCGCGGCCTGGTCCGGGACGCCGATACCCAACAAGACCATCTCCCCGAGTTGCAGGCTTGCCTCGATCGTCTCGGGAATGGCGTGACTGGCGCCGCGGGCGATCAGCCGTGCGGCATGGAAGCGGTCACGCGCGCGGGCATAAATCGGCAGGTCGGGCCAATGCTGGCGCGCAGTCGCCACCACCTGTTCCACGACATGCGGGCTGTCCATGCTCACCACCAGCGCAGCTGCCTGGTCAACGCCGAACTTGCGCAATATGTCCGGCCTGTTGGCATCGCCGTAGAATACACCGGCACCAGCGGAGCGATAGCGAGCGACCAGGTCGGCATCGATGTCGAGTCCGATATGCGGCACTTCCTGGTTATCCAGTACCGATCCGAGCATCTGGCCGACGCGGCCATAGCCCACGATGATGACATGACCGGCAAGTCCGATGGCGATATCGGCATCGGTTTGCTGGCTGTCCGCTTCTCGGGCCTCCAGCGCACGCGCCAGTTTGCGCGCGAAATGAGCGACCGGCGGCGTCGTTATCATGGTAAGGCCGGCGACGATGAGCATGAACTGGGCGGTATCGTTCGGCATCAACCCGAGTCCAAAGGCCATGCCGACGACGAGGAACGCGAACTCACCGCTCTGGCCTAACAGCAGTCCCGCTTCCAGTGCCACCGGGCGGGACTCGCCGAACAGGCGCGACAGAGCATAGACGATCGGGCTTTTGATCAGGTAAAGCCCGAAGACGGAAGCAATGAGCCAAATCGGGTCGGCGGCGACCTGGGCGATGTCGATTCCCATACCGATCGATACGAAGAAGAGCCCGAGCAACAGGCCCTTGAATGGCTCGATGTCGATCTCGATTTGGTGGCGATACTCGGTCTCGGCAAACAGCAGGCCCGCGAGGAAGGCGCCCAAGGCCATTGACAGGCCAAACTGTGCCGTCGCAAGCGCTGTGCCGACAATGACCAACAATACGAGCGCCAGAAACATCTCCCGGCTGGCTGTGTTGCCGACAAAGCGGAATAGCGGCCGGATCACCAATCGACCGAGAGCCAGGATCACGGCAACCGCGATCAGCGCCTCGCCCATGGCAAATGCAAACGCCGGAAGCACCGCCGCGTCGCTTTGGGCGGCAAAGACACCGACAAGAAAAAGGATGGGCAGGACCGCCAGGTCCTGGCACAGAAGAATGGCGAAGCTGGTGCGGCCGGTTGCCGTACCCATACGTCGGTTCTCCGCCAGTAACTGCATGACGATTGCCGTCGATGAAAGCGCAAAACTCGCCCCCAGCAAGACGGCAACGGCAAGCGGGTTGTCGAACAGCCACGCGATAAAGCCGATCACCGTGCCGGTCACCACGATTTGCGCCCCGCCCAGTCCGAAAACCCTGCGCCGCATCGCCCACAGCCGGTCGAGTGACAGCTCAAGGCCGATCATGAACAACAGGAACACCACGCCCAGCTCGGCGAGCAGACGCACGCCTTCAAGATCGGTGATCAGGACATAGTGCAGCCACGGCAGAGTGTCGGCAAAACGCGCCAGGCCGTGCGGTCCGATCACCAGGCCGACGACCAGAAAGCCGAAGACCGGGCTGATCCTCAAGCGGCGGACCAGCGGAACGACAATGCCGGCGGCGAAGAGGAAGACAATGACCTCGCGTAGATTGAGTGCCTCGCCGTGCATGGATTTCCCGACCGTCTCCGTGTCTCGCCGCTTTGCTATCCTCGACGACGTAATGCTGTACCACCGTGGGTCAATGGAACACGGAGACCAAGACCACTTGCTGCATTCTGGGCCTTGACGGTCTAAGGAACCGGTATGGCGCCTTCGTTGGGGTCGTCCGTGCCAGTGTCACCCCTCCAACGGGTAATGACACGATGCGATCGGGGTCAAGTCTTGAATCTCTGCAATTCAACGATCGACGCGATCCGGGGAGCTTGCCACTCGAAGTCCGACTTCAGGCACAATTCGAGGTCCGATGACAATCCAGGCGGCTTCCTCGACCGCCCTCCTGCATCGCGTGTCAACCGTTCTGGCCGCAACGAAAACCGATATAGACAACCGCGGTGTCGGCCGGTTTTGTCGCCATGTGGTCACGGTGCATTTGCCGGGCGCCGTACCACCAGGATCCGCCGCGGGTCGTCTTCTGGTCGCCGGGGCCGTTGTCGGTCCACTCCCAAACATTCGCAGCCATATCATACAGGCCGTTCACCCCGGGCGGCGTCGCTTCGGCCGGCGCGTGTCCGTTGCCCCGACGCAACGCCGCACTGTAGTCCACCGCAGGCGTCTCGCCGCAGTCCACCAGGCAGTTTGCGCCGTCGGGCGAGAGCCCGGTCGGATAGGGATACGTGACCCCGGTCTCAAAAGGTACCGGCGGAAAGCGCCGCCTCTCGGTGTAGGCGGCCTCCATCCACTCCGCATCCGTTGGCAGGCGTTTACCGCGCCACCGGCAGTAGGCTTGCGCCTCCTCGAAAGTGACATGGACCGCAGGTTCGGTGTCTGCCGCCGGGCGGCCATAGGGCGTGCGCCAGGTCCAGCCAGGTTTTTGAACCCAGCCCGCCTCATAAACCTGCCCGCCGCCTGCCGCCTCGGCGGCCGTGACCGTTCCGGTCGCGTCGGCGAATTCGCGGAAGGCCCCGATTGTGACCTCGGTCGTATCGATCAAGAAATCGCCGACCTGGAGCATGTCTTGCGCAAGGGCGGGCGTGAACGGGAGCACGCAAAAGATGGCCATCCGTGACAGCCTTAGCATGGCCGAAGCACGCCCGTTCTCGATTTCGATGTCTTGTGTTTACCGCACTCCGCGCCGCCCCCGGCACAGGCGAATGCGCTGGGCGGTCCGCCGGCGATCGCAAGACGTGCGGGATAGAGGGCGCGCAGCGTGGTTTGCCGCGCGCCCATCAGCACCCTTGAGCTCAGAGCTGTTCGGTCAGGAAATCCGAAAAGGCCTTCCAGCTCGCCATATCGGCCCGCTCCTGATAGCGGTTCGAGCCGAAGACGGTGAAGGCGTGCGGCGCACCGGAATAAACCTTGATGGAGTAGGTCGTGCCGGCGCCTTCCAGCTCCTTGGCCAAGGTGGCCACGTCGTCCAGGGTGATCGAGGTGTCGGCGCCACCGTGCAGAACCAGCACCGGCGGCTCATCCCCGGTCCAGGACTGGCCTTCGGGCGTGGACAGGCCGCCATGGAAGCTGGCATAGCCTTTGGCCATCCCGGCCATGTCGCTGCGCGCCATTTCAAGCGACACCGCGCCGCCGAAACAATAGCCCATCACCACCATCTCGCCGTCACCGTCGCGCTGTCGCGCCTGCTCGAGCCCCGCCTGGATCAGGGCGCGCATGCGCTCGCGGTCCTTGTACAGTGCCCCTGTGGCCGCGCGGCGGTGGTCGACCGTTTCCGTCGGCGTGTCATTGCCGAACATATCCAGGGCGAACGCGTTGTAGCCCATTTCGGCAAGCATATCGGCGCGTTTGCGCTCGTAATCCGTCATGCCGTCCCAGTCGTGAATAATGAGAACCAGGCCCTTGGGATCTTGCGCCTCGGCAAAGTATCCCGTGAAGGCTTCGCCGGATACCTCGTAGGAGACATCATCGGCGAGGGCAGGTGCGGCCAGCATAAGCGAAGCCAGAAGAGGTGTCGTGAAGCGCATTTCCATTCTCTCTTTTGTCGATCCGTTGGCGTTGCTGCACGGCTCATGCCGGACGGCGAAGTCAACTAGATCGCGCGCACACGATGGCAATAGGTTGGGTCCGAACAGGCACGAGGTGCCGACGCGTCGAACGTGGTCCAGCGGTTCGAGGGCAAGGCCCTTGGCGTGCTAGAGAAACGGGGTGAGGTGCACCCTTTTTGCGTGTGCCGGGGTCGGGCCTCGGATATTGCGCTGGGCATGCTGAGGGTCTTTCACAAGGTGCCGCCAACCGCCGAACCCGGCGATGCGACCACGCGGCAGGGTCATCCGGCCCAATGGCCGGTTTCGGGATCAAATCCGACCCGGGCCTTGTTGAACTCCCGCATGCGACCGAACACGTCCATGCCAATCTGATCATAGACGTGCAAGAGGTCGACCATCACCCAGTTCTCCCGAATAAGACCGTTCTCGACACGCCAAAAATCGAGGCTGCGCATCTCGACGTGCTTGTTCAAAGGCGGGATCCCCAGCCAGCCTTCGTGGGTGAGGGTCTGAAGCATGTTCGGCCAACCCGTGACCGCTGCATAGTCGCCGTCGCCGAAGAAGTGGTAGACGATGTCGGCGACATACTGGCCGCGGTCGGGCATTGCGTTGACGAACGGGATCTGATGCCAGTGCCGGAAGCCGCGAATACCGCGGCCGGTGCCGATGCCGGCAGGCCCGTACCAGCTGAGCTTCGGATGCCAGAACAATTCCATTTCCATGACTTCCGGCCCGCCCTCGTAGGGATGGCGTTTGAGCGCTGCCAACATGTCGATGATGTGCTGGCACGTTGCCGTGCTTTGGGCCTCATTCCATGGTCCCGGCACGATGCCATCCTCGCTTGCCGGGCCCGGTACGTGCCATTCGCGCCCGAGGCTCGGCTGGAGCGGCCAGGCGTCGGCCTGCATCATCACCTCCGGAATGTCCCAGAGGGCCTGTACTTCCGTGACGCGTCCTTCCTCGAAGCGATAGAACTCGTGAAACCGTAAGTGCGCGATATGACCGGTTGGCGGGATATCAAGCCAGGGCCGTTCGAATGTGCCGGCGTAATACCCGCCGCAGCCGACCCATTGGGCCCCTTCCGGCGTCGGTCCGGCCACGACAATGGTGTCGCGGCGCTCAAAGTCGGGCCAGGCCGTCGCCAATGGTGCGAAGACCCGGTCGTAGAACAAGTCCGGCCCCTCGACTTCGCCGAGCGGATGGCAGAACCGCACCGGGGCGTCAGGCGTGACAAGCCGAGCGAGCTCCGCCCTGACCGATGTCGGGTCGAAGTCATAGAGGGCCGCGCGCAGCGGCGCGATCAACTGCTTGTTCCTGGTCGGTGCGTCCATGCCCTAGATGCGATCTCTCAATAGGTTGTCCATCCGGGACCGGATCTCGGTGGCTGTTGGGTGTCGAAACCTGTCAGCCGGCCGAGAAGGAGATCCCGGATGAACGTCCATAAGAATGCTCAACTCACCCCGCGCGGTCGAGCTCAAATGGTGGAACCGGTTCTGATCCATGCGCACACCCCGAAGGCCGTGGTCACGGCCTTCGGGGTGTGCCAACGCACTGTGCGCAAGTGGGTTCAGCGCTTCCGCAATGAAGGGAAAGATGGCCGTTCCGAACCGCATCAAAACCGTGTTTATTCACCGAGACAGAGCGGCGTTGACCGCAACGCTGGTCTTTTTCACCATTGAAATCCGCAGGACGAGACCCGTCCCCAATTGAAACGGAACGCACAGAAAAGAAGGCAGTAAACCTCACATGGCGGAACTGATTGAAGACAAGGAGGCGTGGCAGGACGGGTATTTCAAGTTGGTGATCCGGCTCGGCAATATCCCGGACAGCACCGCCAGGGCGTTCGCCGACGCAATCTGGGAATACCCTCTCATCGAACCTTACGGCGAAACCGAAAAAGGCATCGCCACCCTGCCACTGGGCAAGACCGTTTGCCTTGGTTACGTCTTCAAGTGGTATGACGAAATCTGGCAGGCGTCCCTCGGGTTACCGATGGGAGGTCTGGACAGGCTCTATCCAACCGGCACCTACCCGTTCGAGGAAGGCAACGCCGACGGCTTTATCCTGCCGGTCTCCGACTGGCTTGTCGATCTCGCCCAGCACCTCTTTCAGGTTTTCCCTTTCTACATGGCCGTGATCGGGTTTGAAGCCGAACTCCCGGATGAGTATGGGTCTTTCGAGGTGCCGTCGGATATTCGGTGGGATGGTTACCTCAAGCGGTCGGGTCATCGACTGGAGTGGTTTCCGCCGACGACGTTCGGTGCTCGCTTCAGATAGCGACAGTGATGTCTTGCGCCGGGACCGACTATTGGCCAAGGCCGCCCTCTTGGACGCGTCTCCACGCGGCCAGGATCGTGTCCGTCGCGATGTCGCCGTCCTCAATGGTCGTCTCGTGTGAGATGACGGAAATGCGCATGACCCAGGCGCCGCGCCATATCGCCCCGCCGACGAACAGCTCTCCGCTTTCGACCGCGGCGTCGATGACGGCTTGCGTCAGCGCTTTGCGTTCTTCCACACCCGCATCTGATGGACCGAACTCAACGATTACCTGGTTGAGCACGACGTCGTTCAGGATGCGGACGCCTTCTTCTTCCGCGAGCTTCGACGCCATGCGTCGCGCAACCGCGCAGTGACGCTCGACCATTTCCGACACGCCGCTCCGCCCGAGCGTCTTCACAACCGCCCACGTCGCCAATCCGCGGGCCCGTCGCGACAGTTCGGGGACCAGAGACGACGGAATGCGGTCGTCTTCCTCTTGTACAGGAAGATAGCTGGCCCAGGTCGTCATGGCGCGCTGGTGCGCCTCCCGGTCGCGCACGATGGCGTATCCCGTGTCGAATGGCGTCTGAAGCCATTTGTGCCCGTCCGTCACCCAGGAATCCGCACCTTCGATCCCCTTCGTCAGATGCTTGTGTCTCCCGGTCGCGCGGGCCCAAAGACCGAAGGCGCCGTCGACGTGAAGCCAGGCGCCCGTGCCCCGGGCAATGCTCACAAGGTCTTCGAAAAAATCGAAAGCGCCGGTGTTGATCTGACCGGCCTGGGCAATGACGATCTTCGGTCCTGCCCGCGCTCTGATCTCCCGAGAAAGATGGTCGGGCTGCATTCGGCCTTCGCGATCGGTGTCGATGCGAACGACCCGATCGTGACCCAGGCCGAGGTACTGGAGCGCGGAGAAGACCGCCGTATGCGCGTCGTCCCCGATGAAGACGTGGATCTCGGGTGCGCCAAACAGCCCATTGGCGTCCGCATCCCAGCCATGCTGGCCGAGGACGCGCGTGCGCGCCGCCGCCAGCGCGACGAAATTGCCGACGGTCGCGCCCGTCGCGAACCCGACCGACGCCTCACGCGGCAAGTCGAGAAGTTCGAGAAGCCAGTGCGCCGCAACTTCTTCGACCGCGGCGGTCGTTGGCGATGGCGTATGGTAGCCAGTGTTCTGGCCCCAAGCGCCCGCGAGCCAATCCGCGGCGACGCCGGCCGGATGCGACGCGCCAAGAACCCAGCCAAAGAAGCGCGGATGGACCATCTGCATCAGACCGGGTTCGCCTTTTTCCGCCAGCTCGCGAATGACCGCTTGCGCGTCGGCGCCGGTTTCCGGCAAGGGCTCCGAAAAATCGGCCCGCATCTGGCGATAGTCGCGTTCGGGCAAGCATCGTCGCGTGTCGACGGTCGACCGATACCTGACGGCTTGGTCAAGCGCTTCGCGAAGCGCGTTCAGAGCCTCACGCACAGACGCAGCCTCCATGCAATGATTGACACGTCGGACGCAGTGTAGGTGCAGGAAACGGGTTTACCAGCACTTCTGCGCCGGGATGGGGAACATGGGTTCAGGTCTTCTTCCGGTCGTCGACGATGTTCATGGCGTCCATGATGCCCTGGCCCAGCGGGGTCGAGGCGAACGGACCGCCGTGGCGGCTGTGCGCCGGGTCGTCGGGATTCTGCGGCGGTTCGGCGGCCAGGATTTCAGCCGCGAATTCTTCCGCATTGTCTTTCGGCCGGTAGCCTAGAAAACGCGCGGCGGAATTGTCCACCGGCGCCCGGTCGTTGTCGGAAACGCCGTAAACGATCGCGAACTCGGTCACCGGCGTGTCGATCGCGCGTTCCACCAGATGCACCAGATCGTCGTAGCTGAGCCAGGTGCCGAGCGCCCGCGCGTTCGTCACCTGTGCGCAGGAAAGAATGCGCAGACACACCGCCTCCAGCCCAAGCTTCTCCCAGTACATGCGGCCGAGATCCTCGGCGAAGCACTTGGCGAGCCCATAGAACGTATCGGGCCGGTGCGGCACGTCGACGCCGATGGCCTGCGTCTTGGGGTACATGCCCACGGCATGGATGGAGCTTGCGTAGACCACCCGTTTGACGCCGCCCCGGTGGGCCGCCTCCCAGACGTTGTAGGCGCCGATGAAGTTGGGGCCCAGCAGTTCCTCGAAGCCGGCCTCGTCCACGATGGCGCCGAAATGCAGCACCATGTCGGCGCCGGCCATCAGCGCGACCATCGCGTCGAAATCGGCAAGGTCGGCCCGGACGTAGGTTTCGCCGGGGTAGAGTTCGCCGATGTCCTCGACGACATCCGTCGACGTCACCTGCTCGGCAAGTCTGGTCAGCGGCTCGCGCAGATAGGAGCCCAGCCTGCCGGCCGCGCCGGTCAAAACGATTTTCTTCTTCTTTTCCATCAGCGTTCGCCTCCTAGATGACGGCCCTCTCGAGGAACGGTTCGCCGCGTGCGATGCGGCCGTGGCCCAGCGGGCTCAGGTCCAGCGTGCGGTAGGCACCATAGACGATGATCTCCGCCACGCCGCGCCCCATTGCCGGCGACTGCTGGAACCCGTGCCCCGAAAACCCGTTGACCAGGATGAAGTTCTCGACCTCAGAATGCGAGCCGACGATCGCGTTCTGGTCGAACGTGTTGAAGTCGTAATGCCCAACCCACCAGTTGACCAGCTTGATCCGCTCGAAGCTGGGAATGCGGTTCGCGATCGCCGGCCAGACCTTCTCCTCCCAGATCCCGTGGTCGAAATGAAAGTCGTCGGCGTCGACCGCGGTGTCCACCTCCGGCGGACAGCCGCACATGTAGTGATTGCCGTCGGTCCGGACATGAACGCCGGACGGGTCGATGGTCAGCGGCAGGTCGCGATCGAGCGGTTCGGCCGCGTCGAAGATGAAAGTATAGCGCGGACGCGGTTCGATCGGCAGATCGATGTCCGCCATGCGGGCCGTCAGCGCGCCGCGGGTGCCCGACGCGTTGACCACGCAGCCGGCGGCGACGACCTCGCCGGTCCTCAAGGTCACGTCGTCGACCCTGTTGCCCGACCGCCCGATCGAAACCACCTCGTTCGCGACGAACTCCGCGCCGTTCCGGCGCGCCATGCGCCGCCACCAGTCGAACAGGGAGTTGCCGTCGAAATACCCCTCGTCGACGCGGTTGTGGCTGCCCAGGACGATGCCGTCGAGGTTGTAGAAGGGATAGGCCGCGGCGATCTCGTCGGGGGTCATGATCTTCGTGCCCGCCCCGCAGGCCGCCTGGATCTTCTGGTTCTCGCGCAGGACGGCCGCGAATTCCTCGCTGTCGGCAAGGTACATGTAACCGAAGCTGTGAAACGGCAGATCGGGGATTTCCGGATCGCCGCCCATATAGGCGCGGAAGTTCTTCACATAGTCGGCGGCGAACTGGGAGATCCGGATGTTGGTCTCCGTGGAAAACTGCTGGCGCATGCACGAGTTGGTGTGCGCGGTCGCGGCGTTCTCATAGGTCGGGTCCTTTTCGACGACCAGGATGCGGCCGTCGAAGTCGGGGTTGCTGGACAGGAACCAGGCCACCGACGACCCCAGCATCGCACCGCCGACAATGACCACGTCGTAGGTCCGATGCCGTGGCGTGCCCTGGATTGTCGGCGGAACCATGCGGCTCGTCTCCCTCGGCGCACCGTGGAACGGATGCGCGCCTTGCCGGAGCCGCACACTATCGGACGGACGCTGGATCTCAAAAACAGAACCGACCGAACCGGTCCGGATGCCGGGGCTTGGACGCGGGCGGCGCCTCGTCAAGCCGCCTTGAGGCGATGCATACAGGATCCATAGCTGGCGCGGCACGCACCGGACATGTTTTCCCTCAGTTCCTTGCGGTCACGTTCGAACAGGCCTCAGTTGGTGAGGACGTAGACGTTCGGCCGGCGCAGCAGCGCCAAGTGCCTGGTCTTCGCCACCGGGTCATCGCCGGCCGCGATCATGTCGAATATGGCGGCAAGGGACGCGCTCTGTCCCTGGACGTGGTAGCGGTGCCAGCGGGTGCCGGGGCTCACATCGATGTAAACCGCATTCTCCGCCAAGGGCTCCGGGGTGCCGTCCAGATGGGTCCGGGTCATGCCGAGCCGCGCTTCCTTCTTGTGCACCTTGACGGCGTTCAAGACACCGTCGCGTTCGTTCTGCATCACGTAGACGGTGGTCGCGAAATCGATCCGCCCCAGCCAGTCCGCGTGCCCCGCGAGGTCCGTTTCCGGTGCGGCCAGCACGACCGCGCTCAACAGATCCGGCCTGAGGCCGCCTTCATACCGCTCGAGGAACCCTTTCAGGACCTCGGCGCCAAGGCTGTGGAGCAAGAGAACGCGCGGCCGGCGGGCGAGGCTGTCGTCCGCCTCCATGGCCTGCTGCAGCTGGGCGAGGACGTCGCCCAGGTAATCGCCGGCCGCATTGGCGTTGCCGCGCGGGATGGTGACGAAATCGATCCAGGAAGGCCAGTGGAACATCACCACGTCGGCAGGATACTGCCGTTCGATCCGTTCCAGCGTGTCCCACCGGTAGGCTTTTCTTGGAAAGACGCCCATGCCGTGCACGTAGAGGACAAGCGCGCGTTTGCCGCCGTGGGCCGGTTTCAGCCCGTCCAGCGCCGCGTCCAGGTCGGAGACGGCGTGGGCGTTGCCGTTCCTGAGGTAGAGCCCGAAGTCGTCCGGCGCGATGCCGTTCGCCTCGGTCTCGGTTGTCAGCATGAAGTTCGAGTAGAACCCGCCTTCGCAGGCCGACAGGACGCCGACCAGGAAGGCGGCGACCGCAAGGGTCTTGGCCCAATGCCGAATTGATCTGACCATTTGGAACGTCATGCGATCCCTGATCGCCTCCCGGCGCCTGCCCTATCTCTTGCCTCTTACGTGGTTTCGGGCGTTCCGGTTCGCAAGCGCGGATCGGGTCCGAAGCCCGGCGCCGGCCCCTTATTCGTCACGGCCGCCGCCCTTGTCGCCGTGCCGGTCCGCAACCTGTGGCGCCGCCGCGTCCAGCAAGGGCTGCCAGGCCGACTGGGCCATGCGGGTCCAGGCAAGAAAGGGGTTGGCCCAGGGGTTCGACCACAGGCTCATCATCAGCATCGGACCGGGAGGCAGGAAAGGGAAGCCGCCCGGTTTCATCAGATGGTCGCCGACGGCCTCGAACGACGGCACCGCGGTCATGCGCAGCGTGACGGTCTCGGCGTTGCCGTCCGGCGACGCATGCCGGGTCATCTCGACGTCCAGATTGGGCAGGCTGGCGGTTATCTTGGTCTCTTCCATGGGATCGCCGTCTCCTGTGGCCATGTTCATATGCGGTACGGAACCCGACCCTACCCGCGTGCGGCCGCGCCGGACAAGCGCCGAGACCGGGTGGGGCCGTTCACAACGATCGCCGCGCGCCGCCGTTGCCGCCGCGGTGGGTTTCCGTGCCGGTTCCCGGTTCAAGGGCGCCCGGTGGACCCCCGCACGACCAGTTCCGCGGGCAATTCGAGATGCGGAACCGTGTCGCCGCCGGGGCCGGGTTCCAGCAGATAGGCGGCGGTCTGTCTTCCCATCTCCTCAAGCGGGGCATGCACCGTGGTCAGTCCGGGCGGGATCTCCCGGGCAAGGTCGAGATCGTCGAAGCCGGTGATCGAGAGATCGTCGGGCACCCGGAAGCCGAGGGCCATGGCTTCCAAGAGGGCGCCCAGCGCCAGCACGTCGTTGCCGCAGATCACCGCGGTTGGGCGGTCGGTCTGCGTCATGAGTTTGTGCAGGGCTTCGCGCCCTTCTGACATGGCGTACCGTCGCTCCAGGAGACGCGCCGGTTCCAGGCGCAGCCCCTTTCGCTTGAGCGCCTCGCGCGTCCCGGCGATGCGCTCGCTGGCGCGATCGTTCCCTTCGGCAATACCCGCGATCATCGCGAAATCCCGATGTCCGAGATCGTGGAGATATCCAACCACCTTGTGCATGGCGCGCTTGTTGTCGAATCCGATGGTCGGATGCGGAGAGGCGGGATGATGCACATAGGTGCTGGCATATCGGATCCCGCGGCGTTCCAACAGCGCGTAGACCTTCGGGTCGCGCGCCTCGCCGGTCAGCATCAAACCGTCGACCCCGCGCACGATCAGGTTTTCGATCTGGCGGCGCTCGCGGTCCGGGTCGTAGCCGGAAGCGGCGAGCAGAAGCGTCGTCCCGTTCGCCGACAGCTCCTTCTGAAGGGTCTCAACGACGGTTGCGAAGATCGCGTTGTCGAGGGTCGGGATCACCGCGCCGACGGTGTTGCTGCGCCGCGAGGCGAGCGCCCTGGCCGCGCCGTGGGGGGTGTAGCCCAGGGCATCGATCACCTCTTGAATGCGCACGCGCGTGGCGGGCCGGACCTTCTCCGGCGTGCCCAGATAACGCGACACCGTCGCTGTCGAGACCCCGGCGCGCCGCGCCACGTCCTCCAGGGTCGGCCGCGCCGCCTCGGGTTTGCGTAAGCGCTTACGTTGGCGTTGCGTGGCCTTGTCCATGCTCTCCGCATTCAGTCCGAACGGCACCAACCCAAGAAATTTTAGCAAAGATCGGCCGGGGTGTGGCGCAAGAAAGATGTTGACTCCGGGCCGAAACGCACACTACCGTTAGGGATTAATGTAAGCGCTTACATACTCGGGGGCAATTCACGAGATGATCAGAAACAAGGCGCTTCTGGGGGCCGGGGTCCTTTTCGCCGTTTTCGCCGCGAACGTCGTGATCGGAAAGATCGCCATCGTCGGCGGCGCGACCGCCGCGCCGGGCCTGGGAGACGTCGGAGAATTTCTCGTGCTGTTCGCCGCGGTGGTTCTGTTCATCGCGGCCTGCCTCGCGCGCGAGCGGGCGCAGAAATCGGAAAACGACGAACAATCATCTTCGCAATAGGGAGGAAACCATGACCCAAGACGACGGCCGCGAAGGCCTCAAGTCCGAGGAGCGCCGCCGCTTCCTGGAGATCTCGACGAAATACGGCTTCACCGCGGCCGTCGTCGCCGGCGCCGCCGGCGCGCTCACCAGCACCGAAGCCGCGGCGCAGACCGCCAAGGAGGAAAAGGAGCGTCAACAGGCAGCCGAAGCCAGCATGACCGTGGCCACGGCCTACATTCTGGGTGCCTCGCGCAGCTATCCGATCATGCAGCTGGACTTCAAGGAGAACGTTCAGAACGCCACGGGCGGCAAGATCTACGTGAAGCTCGCACCGGGCGGCCAGCTCGGCGCCGGCGGTGCGCTTGCCCAGAAGGTGCAGAACGGCACGATCCAGGCGGCGCAGCACTCGCTCTCGAACTTCGCGCCCTTTGCGCCCGTGGTCGACCTGATCAACCTGCCGTACTTCTGCGGCGCCAACCAGAAGTTCATCAATCTGGTCACGTCCGAGGCCTGGCGCTCGGAGGTCGACCCGCAGGTCGAGGCCAAGGGCTTCAAGCCGCTTTGGTATGTGGTGATCGATCCGCGCGTGGTCGCCCTGCGCAAGGGCGGCGACGGACCGGTGAAGACGCCGGCCGACCTTTCCGGGATCAAGTTCCGCGTGCCCGGTTCGAAGATGCTGCAACAGTACTACCGGATGATCGGCGCGAACCCGACCCCGGTGGCCTGGGGCGAGACCCCCTCTGCGATCAAGCAGGGCGTGGCGGATGCGCTCGACCCGGCGGTCGGCGCGCTGTACGTCTTCGGCTTCGCGGATATCCTGTCCTGGGTGACCTTCTCGCAGGCCGTCCCCGACAGCCAAGTCTATTCGTGCAATCTCGAATGGTTCAACGGCCTGGCCAGCGACGTGCAGGAAGGCATCCTGTTCGCATCGGAAATCACGTCGCAGCAGAACCTTGCCAAGGTGCCGGCGGCGCGCAACTACGCCATGGCGGAAATGGGCAAAGCTGGGGTTCAGTTCTATTCGCCCAGCGCCGCCGAGCTCGACGAATGGGTCAAGGCGGGCGGCTATCAGCGCTCCGAATGGGACAGCTTCAAGACGGAGCTGGCCGGTTCGATGGACACCTTCGGCAAGCTTGAAGAAGCGGCCAACACCCAGAGCCGTCTCTACGTGCACGATGCGTGATGCCTGATGCCGGGGGGCGGCGGCGCCGCCCCCCGCAACAAGCGACGCGTGCCAGCAGCACCTGGCGGCGCCCTGGGCGCCGCGGGTCACCGGAGGAACACGTCCGATGAACAGCTCGATGTCTTTCTGGAAACGCCTCGACGACAACGCCGAACGCTGGCTCCTGCTGGGGTTCTACGCCATGATCGTCGCGACCATCGTGGTCGAGGTCGTGCGCCGTTTCGTCCTGTCCTACTCCTCGATCTGGGGCGAGGAGATCGCCCGTTACGCCTTCATCTATCTCGCCTGGGTCGGGGCGTCTGCGGCGGTCAAGGAACGCGCGCATATCCGGATCGACGTCCTGCTGCAATATCTTCCCAGCCGCGGCAAGTCCGCGGTCTATCTGTTCGGTGACTTCTGCATGCTGGCGCTGGCGGTGCTGGCCGTCTACACGGCGATCGAGTCGCTGCAGATATCCCTTAAGTTCGGTTCGGTGACGCACGGCCTCAGGATCAGCCTTGCCTGGTTCCTCGCCGCCGTTCCGCTCGGGTTTTCCCTGATGATCTACCGACTCGGCCAGTCGATCTGGCGCGACGTCGGCGACCTGATCCGCGGCCGCCCCGTCTACGAGGGCGCGCGGCTGTTCGATTAGGGGGGTGGCGACATGCTTTGGCAGCAGTTGCAGGAACAGACGGTCGATCTGGGCTGGGAGTTCTACGGCCCGGTCCTGCTGATCGTCGCCCTGGTCGCGCTGGCGGTGCCGGTCTGGGCGGCGCTGGGCATCGGCGCGGTGGTCATGCTTGTCGCCACCGACGTGCTTCCACTGTCGCTGCTTGGCGAGTCGCTGTTCGACGGCATCGACCATTTTGCATTGATCGCCGTCCCGCTGTTCATCCTGACCGGCGATGTGCTCGTCCGTACCGGTCTTTCCAACAAGCTTCTGGATGTCGCCGATGCGACGACGGCCGGGTTCCGCGCGGGCCTCGGGACCGCCACGGTGCTCGGTTGCGGCTTCTTCGCCTGCATTTCCGGTTCGGACGCGGCCGGCGCCGCGGCGGTCGGGCGCATGACCATCCACAAGCTGGTCGACAAGGGTTATCCGCGCCCCTACGCCTGCGCGCTGGTGGCCTCGGGTGCGTGCACCGGGATCCTGATTCCGCCCTCGATCGCCTACATCATCATCGGTTTGATTCTCGGCATCTCCGCTTCGACGCTGTTTCTTGCTGCCGCCATACCCGGCGTGATGATCATGTTGTCGATCATGGTCACCAACATGGTGATGAACCGGATCCACGGCTTCGAGGGAGAAAAGACGGGCTTCTCGATCGCCCGCTGGCGCCAGGCTGTCTGGGACGGGCGCTATGCCCTCCTGGTTCCGATCATCATCCTGGGCGGCATCTACTCGGGCATCTTCACGCCGACCGAAGCGGCGGCGGTGGCCGTCGCCACCACCATCATCATCGGTCTTCTCCAGCGCACGCTGACGCTGGCCGACTTTCCGAAAATGCTGGTCAGCTCCGCCAAGGTCAACGGCGTCATCCTGCCGATCATCGCCATGTCCCTGCCGCTGGCGCAGACCCTGGCCGCGCTCAACGTGCCGCAAGGGTTCATCTTTGCGGTGACGTCGCTGACCGAAGATCCGATGATGATCAAGCTCCTGATGATCGCGATCCTGATCGCCGCGGGCTGCATCATGGAGACCACGCCCAATATCGTCATCCTGGCGCCGATCCTGCTGCCGCTGGCACAGGAGATCGGCATGAACGAAGTGCAGTTCTGCATCATGATGATCACGGCGCTGGGGGTGGGTTTCATCACGCCGCCGCTGGGGCTCAATCTCTTCGTCATCTCCGGCATCACTGGCGAGTCGGTCCTGAAGATCGCGGCCCGCGCCGGGCCCTACGTGATCGGCATGCTGCTGGTCGTGCTGTTGATCGCCTACGTTCCCCAGATTTCGACCGTTTTCCTGCCCGACTTCTACTGAGACTTGGAGGACATCGACCCATGGCCGTCCGCTATCTGAAGAAGGCCGAGAAGACGGCCGCAACGGGCGAAGAAGACGTGCGCGCCACCGTTCAGGCAATTCTCGAGGAGATCGAGGCGGGCGGCGAGGACACGGCGCGCGACTACGCCGCCAGGTTCGACAAGTGGGACGGCGAGATCGTCGTGTCGGACGACGTCCGCAAGGCGGCGGCGGACAAGGTGCCGCAACGGCTGAAGGACGATATCCGCTTCGCGCACGACCAGGTGCGCCGTTTCGCCGAGGCGCAGAAGGACTCCATTCGCGATACCGAAGTCGAGCTGCAACCGGGGCTGGTTGCCGGCCATCGCAACATCCCCATGGCCGCCGCCGGCTGCTATGTGCCGGGCGGTCGCTATTCCCATGTCGCGTCTGCCATCATGTCGGTAACGACGGCCAAGGTGGCCGGGGTCGGCCAGGTGACCGCCTGCTCGCCGCCAAGGCCGGGCGACGGCGTGAACCCGGCGGTCCTTTACACGCTCGATCTCTGCGGCGCCGATTCGATCCTGGCGCTGGGCGGCGTTCAGGGTGTGGCGGCCATGGCGTTCGGTCTTTTCGGGAACCGTCCGGCCGACATTCTGGTCGGGCCGGGCAACCAGTTCGTGGCCGAGGCCAAGCGCATCCTCTACGGCCGGGTCGGCATAGACATGTTCGCCGGACCGTCGGAGGTCATGGTGATCGCCGACAAGACCGCAGACCCCGAAATCGTTGCCTGGGATCTCGTCGGCCAGGCGGAGCATGGCTACAACTCACCGGCCTGGCTGATTTCGCTGGAACAAGGTCTTGCCGAACAGGTGCTGGAACTTGCGCCGCGTTTCATCGCGGAGTTGCCGGAGGTCAACCGCACCAACGCCGAGGCGGCGTGGCGGGACTACGGCGAAGTCATCCTCGTCGACTCCCGGGAAGAGGCGGTGCGGGTTTCCGACGACTACGCCTCGGAGCATCTGGAGGTTCAGTGCGCCGATCTCGACTGGTGGCTTGAGACGCTTCGCAACTACGGCTCGCTGTTCCTGGGCGAAGAGACCACCGTCGCCTTCGGCGACAAGACGTCGGGCCCCAACCACATCCTGCCGACCAAGGGCGCGGCGCGCTACACCGGCGGGCTTTCGGTCGGCAAGTTCATGAAGACCGTGACCTGGCAACGCATGACCCGCGAGGCCAACCGCGACATCGCCCAGGTGACGGCACGCATCTCGCGCCTGGAGGGCATGGAGGGTCATGCCAAGACCGCGGACGTGCGGCTGGAGAAGTGGTTCCCCGGCGAGCGTTTCGATCTCACGGCGGCTGAATGACCGAAGACCTGTTCAGTCTGACGGGTCGCACGGCTTGCGTGACCGGCGCCAGTTCCGGGATTGGGCGGACCATCGCAACGGCGCTGGCCCGCGCGGGCGCGGCGGTCGTCGGCGTCGCGCGGCGTGAAGCCCTTCTCGAAGATTGGATGGAAGAGGCCCGCTCGGCGGGCGGCCGCACCGCCGCACTCGCTGCCGACCTTTCGGACGCCGCCGGCCTGACCGCGGTTGCGCGGCAGGTATCGTCGCTCCTCGGGCCGCCCGACATACTGGTCAACGCGGCAGGTCTGAACCCGCGGAAGTCGGCCGACTCGGTCACCGCCGAAGAATGGAAACTGACTCTCGATCTGAACCTCACGGCGCCGTTCTTCCTGGCCCAGAAAATGGTTCCGGCCATGCGGGACAAAGGCTGGGGCAGGATCATCAACATCGCGTCGCTACAGTCGACGCGCGCTTTCCCGAACGGTGTCGCCTACGGTGCGTCTAAGGGCGGCGTGGCACAGCTGACCCGGGCGATGGCCGAGGCATGGTCCGGCGACGGCGTGACCTGCAACGCGCTTGCGCCCGGCTTCTTTCCAACCGAACTGACGGCTTCGGTTTTCGAAGACCAGGAGATGGCCGCCCGCAATGCCGCGCAGACCTGCATAGGACGCAACGGAAAGCTTGACGACCTGGTCGGCCCGGTGATCTTTCTGGCCGCGCCGGCCTCGGACTACGTGACCGGGCAGGTCTTGCATGTGGATGGCGGATTTACCGCGAAGTGAGGCTGACGATGAAGGCGCTGTATTACACCGGCACCGAAGAAACCGAATACCGCGAGGCGCCAGAGCCCGAACTTTCGCCTGGCGATGCCCTGCTGGAGATCGAGGCGGCCGGGATCTGCGGTTCGGACATGCATGCCTGGCACGGTCACGACCCGCGCCGCGTGCCGCCGATGATTCTCGGTCACGAAGCCTGCGGCACCGTCCTTGAAGGACCGACGCCGGGCGCCCGCGTCGTGTTCAGCCCCCTGATCGCATGCGGCGTTTGCGACTACTGCCAGACCGGACGGTCCAATCTGTGTCCCGCGCGCGAGATGGTCGGCATGCAGCACCCGGGCGCCTTTGCCGAACGGATCGCACTGCCGGCGCGCAACCTGATACCGGTGCCCGAGGGCATGGACCCGGCCAAGGCGGCGCTGACCGAACCCTGTGCGACCGCCTGGCATGCACTGATGCTTGCCGCGCGCGCCTCCTGGCGCCCGATCCCGGAGTGCAAATCCTTGGTCATCGGCGGCGGCTCGGTGGGGCTGCTCGCCGGTTTGGTCCTCAAGGCCTGGGGTGCGCCCGTCGTGCGCCTGGGGGAAACCAACGAACTGCGCCGCAGGACCGCGGCGTCGGCCGGCCTGGACGTCTTCGATCCGGTCGCCGCGCCGGCGGAAACCGCCGAATACGATCTTGTTCTGGATGCCGTCGGCGCGGAGGCGACGCGCGCGGCCGCGATTGCCGCCGTTCGCCCCGGGGGCGTGATTGCCCATGTCGGCCTCCAAACCTGGGCTGGCGCGTTCGATGCCCGCACCCTGACACTTTCCGAAGTGACATTCATCGGCGTCTACACCTACACCGAAGCGGATTTGCGGGCGTCGATCGCGGCACTTCACGACGGCCGCCTCGGTGCGCTGGATTGGATCGAGGAACGGCCACTGGCCGAGGGCGGGCAGGCCTTCCTCGATCTCGATGCGGGACGCACGCCGGCCGCAAAGATCGTCCTCAGACCTTAAGGTCGGTCTTTGGGCCGCCAGGACAGACTGGCCCTGCCTCCCACCGGCGCTCAGCGGTCGATCAGCTCTCGCAGGGCGTGGAAGAACGGACGCAATCGGCCGCCCGTGCCCGCGGCGCTGTAGACCATCAGCCCTTCGGCCGGTTCGGCGCACTCGATGCCATCACAGCGGGCGACGGCGCCGCGGACGGTGTCGAAGGTGAGATCGGGCGATGGCGGCAGGTCTCCGCATGCCCGCGCCAGGTCGTTCAAAAACCCTTCCGCCTTACTGTGAAAGCACAGCGAGCCCGCGGCCGGATCGGGACTGGATTCGGTATCAAGGCCATGGATCGAACGAATGCCTGCCGGGATCAGTTCCGACAGTTCGTCGAGCAGCGACTTCAGGTTTTCCGCGGCGCCATGGCCGCGTAGGCGCCTGTCATAATGTTTGTGGTCGCCTGCATCGAAAACGATCGATGCGGCGTGCCCACGAATCGGCGGCCAGTCACATCCGGCGCCCAGTCCGTAGAGTATGGCGCGATAGGAATCGCGCTCAGGTTCCGTGTCCTTGCCTGTCCAGAACAGGCGTTCGACCGGCCACCATGCCTCGAACGCGCAGTGCTCGGCGCCATACTTGGAAACCAGGCCGGCAATGCGATCGGCGTTCAGCGGCGCACCTGTGCCGGACGTTGTATCGACCTCCTCGATCGCGTCCGTGTGGGGATGCCCGCGATAGACACGGAAACGGAACGGCGTGCCAAAGCGCGCGTTGGTCTCAATGGCGGCGGCGAGGCGCACGAAATGGTCGCCGGCTGTCGAGCGGCCGTGAAACCCGATCGTCAGGAGGTAGTCCCAGGACATGTTTCGATCGGGCCTGTTAGTTCTGCGGCTTGAGTTCGATTTCGACGACCCGTACCGGAGCCGACGGGCCGCTGGGATTGTTCGGGTCGAGGGGAATACGTTGCTCGGTCCCCATCCATGTCAGGTTGCCGTCCTCGTTTACGCCATGGTTCTGGTCTTTGAACGCCCCATGCCCGCGACGGACGTAGAGGTTGAACTCGCCGTATTGGTCTGTTCCGCCGGTCTGCTGGTTGTGCTCGGCATTCAATCTGGCCAAGGCATTGAACTTCTTCATCGCGTCGCCGGCGTTGGGGTGGTTTTGGTTCTTGACCTCGCCGGCAACAAGCTGTCCGTCCCGCCGTTGCCCCACCCATTCAGGAAGTTTGTCATCGCCTGCCGGCCGGTTGTAGTGCCGGGATATGTTGCGCTCGCCGGCGATCAATGTCCCGTTCGGGTCTGTCGTCGGGCGGTTCAGGAACTCGTTCAGCGTATGCGCTTCGTCGGGAGGAAGCCCGTGCTCCTGAGCCAGTCGCACGGTCTCGGGCGGATACTCGAAGTCGGGCGGCGTTCTGGCCTCATCGGTCCGCCCGGGTCCCTCATCGGTCCGCCCGGGTCCCTCGTCGGTCCGCCCGGGTCCCTCGTCGGTCGGCCGGGTCGGCCGCGCCGGGTCTTCGGTCGGACGTGTGGCGCTGTCGCCCGGGCGCGCAGGATCCGCGGGCGGACGGCCGGGCTGTGCCGGGTCCGCGGGCGGACGGCCGGGTTGTTCCGCGGTACGCGTTCCGGGCTGTTCGGCCGGGGGCCGCGGCACCTCGCGCGCGCCGCTGTGACGCCCGCTGCCTGCCCTGCTGCCGGCGGCGCCCGCCCCCGCAGCACCGGCGGCCCCTGCGGCACCCGCCGCACCGGTCCCCGCTGCACTGGAACCCGCTGCGGCGCCGACGCGTGCGGCAATGCCGCGCACCATCCACCGCGCCACCAGGAACAGTCCATGGCCGACAAAGATCAGCACGGTGGCGATCGCCATGCAGATGCCGAAATCGCCCCAGCCGCCCCCGAAATACGCGTTGAAGCCACCGCAGATCACCGCATTGACCATCGTCAGCGGGATGAGCACATCGACAATGTATTCGGCAATGGCGCCGCCTTCGCCGGCCCCGATCATGCCCAGCGTCTCGCCGGTGGCGGGATCGACGCGCCACCATCCGAAGGCGTCCGCGCCGCCGATCGAAACCGGCCGGGTTGGGACGACGACGACATAGCCGCGCTGCAGGTCGCGTGCGATTGCTGCGCGGGCGGGTTCTTCGACGGCAATTGCATCGAGTTGCCCGGCAGTGTCCCGTGTAATAGCGGTCAGAGGGACGCCCGCCGCGCGGGCGCGTTCGATCACGGCGTGGGCGGTGATGACGTCCGTACCGCTGAACAGAAAGTGCTCCGCCAGGGTATCCAGGATTCCCTGTTCGAACCGGAAGTCGGCCGCGCGGTCCACCGGCCTGTTGGGACCGTCCGTTTCGACAGCGCGCACCGCGTTCAACATGATGTCGTAGCGCAGCCGGATGACCGGCGCGCCCGTGTGGTCGGTGGCCAGTCCCTGCCGGAAGGCCAGCGCCTGGGGCTCGGCGAAGTAGGTTGCAAGTCCGGGATAGAGGCTGGACTGGCTGAACTCCATCAGAGCCGCGCGCACATAGGCGAGATTGAGCGCCTCGAAGGGGTATTCGGTGGTTCCGGAGTTGTAGACCTCTTCGCGGTCGGCGGCGGGTTGACCGTAGGCCTCCCCGAGGAGCGTGAAGAGTAAGCGTTCGTTCTCCAAAAGTTGGTCCAGGAAGCGCGTCTCGAAAGACCGCGCGCTGATCCGGCTCGCGCCAACCAGGATGTCGAACCGGCCCATGATCTGTTGCCGCAAGACGCGTTCGGCCTCCGCGGGGTCGCTCTGGTCCGGACGCGCCGCAAGGGCGCGTTCGCGTGACCTGACCCCGCCGTCGGGGCTCTCCACCGAAAAGGACAGCCAGGCGCGCGTCAGTTCCGAGGTCGGTTCCTCCGGCGCGGCGGGCGCCCCGCCTCCGCCGCCGAACATGCCGCCCAGGGCGCTGCCCGCGCCTCCGAATCCGCCTGCCGTGGCGGTGCCCAGGCGTGCGGCCATGCGCGCGTCGGCGTCGTCGTCAACCAATTCGCCCGCGAGATTGAACGCCGTGCCGCGGTAGGTCGCGCCGTTGACGCGCACGGCGGGCCAGACGACGTCGAAATCCTGGGACTGTTCGGGGTCCGTGAGCGCGGCCGAGGCGCTGGTCTTGTAGACCTCGGGCAGCATGATCACGTTCACCGCACTCAGCGTTTCCGTGATCGGCACGCTCTGGTCCAGCACCTGGTGGGTGGTGCGTTCGCCGTCCTCGAGCCGTTCGATGAAGATCGAGAAGTTGAGCTTGTAGGCGAGCGCGACCGGCAGCGCGTCCTCCAAGCTCGCGGGCTCGGCCAGCCGGTCGCCCGGCAAAAAGCTCTGCAGGCTGGGATCGAGATCGAGCCAGTCGCCGTTTTGCGAGACCTGCACCCAGCAGTGGGCCTGCGCTTCCTTGACGAGCTGTTCGGTCGGCGGGCTTGGGCGCGTCCCGAACTCGATGCCCGCCTCCGCCAGCGCCTCCGCGATCGCCCACTGGTCGGACTCGTAGGCGGCGGAAACCTCGCCCAGGAACCGGTCGAGCTGTTGTTCGGCGGCAAGTCTTTCGAGCTCGATCTCCTGTTCGCTCATGCCCATCTGACGCAGGCCGGCGAACAACGGGTCATCGGCCGAAACGCCGAGCGAGGCCCGCGAAGCGGACGGTTCGGGCCGGTTCATGCCGATCACGAGCTGGCGCGCGTTCACTTCTGAGATCTGTGCACGTGCGTAGCGCACGGTGTGCCCGTGCGCGCGCAGCAGGGAGCCAAGCAGCAGGCTCTGATCGCACGCATTGCCGGCGCGCGACATCAGCGTCCCCTCGGCAAACCTGAGCGTGCCGACATAGGGCTGGTAGGCGATCTCGTCGCGAACGAAAGCGTAGAGGTCGGCGATCTCGGGCCCGAGCACTTGCGCCAGTGCGTCGGGATTGAAGTCGCTTTCGTCGAGGCTGGCGCGGAATTCCCGCAGGCGCCGGATCCGATCGGCAAGCTGTTCGCGCGCCTGCTCGTAGGTCAGCTCGCCCACCGGCGCAAGCGTCACCTGTGCCCAGGCGAAATCGTTCGCAACGGCGCTGAACAGAAAACACGCAATAACGGTCAGGACGACGGGGCGGCAGAGATACCAGGGCTTTTTCAATGCCGGCCCCCGGCGGACCCGCCATTGCGGCGGCTGCGGCAGTGCGGTGGCACGAAGCAGCCGTGCCGGCCGTGTTGCCAGCCGGCGCCAAAGCGATGGGCCCTCCATGCCTGAAAGCATCCTGTGTCGCCGCCCGCCTGTTGCCGGAAGGGAGCGCCATCATGCGTTGTGGCCCGGAGGCGGTCAAATGGCGAAACGCGACCGCCGGGCAGACGGGACTTGACCGCCACCGCATACCGGCCGAGCATCGCGGACGGGGATGAAGTCGAAGGGCCTAATGGAGAGAACCATGAGAAGGCATCTGTGCGCCTTTCTCGTTGGCCTGGCGGTCGCCTGCGCCACCGAGGCACCGGTCTTCGCGCAGGAAACCGCGGAGGAATTCACCAACCGCCTGATTGCCAAGATGCGGACCTATCAGGCGAACCCGGAGACGGCGGAGCTTGGCTATCTGACCGGCATCTGGGAAGTCAATCCGGACGAGCACGCCGGCGACGACATCCAGGTCGTCCAGATCAGCCACATGAGCGACGTGCTGATCGAATCGGTCCTCGACACCGACACCGGTGATCTGTCGCCCGTGGGTTTCGCCGAACAAAGCGGCGGAAGCTGGTCGGGCTGGTTCAGCCTCGCTTGCCGGGAATGCTGCCCGGGACACGGGTGGTGGGACCGAGGCGTGGTTACCGTCGACAGGGGCAAGAAGGCCCTGCGGATGCGGTCGGACACCAAGAAGATGGACCCCGACGAATGCGTTCTGACCGAAGAGCCCGATGTCGTCGATATCGACATGAAGCTGATCAAGGTCATGTCGTTCAAGGAATACCTTCCCGGAAAACTCATCCACATCGTCGCTGCGCCGGCAGTCGGCAATCAGCGTGCGCAGTACAAGGCATCGGTTACGCCGAAGTGGGATATTTCGGGGTATGGAGTGGCGTCGGTGAGCCTCGGCGTGCGCAGCGCGCACGGCGGTCAGTGGCTGTTGCGGAACTCATCGCAGATCGCCGGTGCCTACGAGTTCCTGACCGACCGATCGGGCGAGTACTTCTTCCTGTTCTCGGCATTCAACGCAAAGGGCCAACCGTTGCATTTCGAGATCGAAAGCGTGGAAATCCCGCCGATTCCAGGCATCGGCGGCTAGGCAGAGGCGGTCTTCCGGTCGCGGGCGACCTCGGCCAGGTCGTTCCAGACGCGCTGGTCCAGGATCTTGCCGTCGCTGACGGTAAAGCGGTCGATGAAGCGGATGCCGTCGAAGGGCGCGCCGTCGGGCCACTCGCCGCTGAGCGTGCCGAAGCAATAGACAACGCTGCCGGCGTCGGTCTCCGTTTCGTCGAAGCGTTCGTAGTCTTTCGCGATGCGGCGATACCGGTCGCTGGCCCAGGCGACCAGGTCTTCCGGCCTGGTGAAGACCGCACCGCCCGGGAAGGTCATCGTAAAGCCGGGGGCAAGCAAACCGGATGCCGCCGCGAGGTCCCGCCGTTCCATCGCCGCGAGATAGTCCCGCACGATCGCGCCGGCCGGGGCGGGCGGCGTCCCCGGCGTGCGGCCGGTGCGGCCGCGCATGTAGTTCTCCGCCGGCACCTCGGTGATCACGACCGTGATGCCGTCAAGCGGTGCGCCGATTGCCGCCCGGGCCGCATCGGTGAGGCGTTCGGACAGGTTTCGGCGCGTCGCCGCCTCGTATCCTTCGATCAGCGTGACGGTGATGACGGGCATCTCAGGGTTCCCTTGCCGCAAAAAGGAGTCGCAATATCTATAATGATATAACATTATATCATTTGAAACGCCGACGTCACCGGTCGCAAGAAGCCGGCGCCGGCGGAGTAAACCCGTAACGGGAGGGGCGGAGTCGTTGGCCGAACTGGGAAACCAGACAGCAAGGCAGAACGCGACAGGCGGCGTCGGCGCCATCGACGAGCGTTTGCGCACGCCGCTTTATCATCAGATCTACCTTGTCCTTCGCAACAAGATCGTCGACGGCGAGCTGGGCGACGGCGACCTGTTGCCCAGCGAGGAGGAAACGGCCCGGGCGTTCGGCGTTTCCCGCATCACTGCAAAGCGGGCGCTGAACGAGCTGGCGGAAGACGGCCTTGTCATCCGCGAGCGCGGCCGCGGCACCCGGGTCACCCGAAAGGCCCCCGCACCGCCCGTGCGCGCCAGCGTGGAAGGCCTTCTGGAAAACCTGATGGCCATGGGCCTTGAAACCGAGGTCGAGTTGCTGGAATTCGGGTACTGCCGGCCCGGCGACGAGGTCCGGGCGGCTCTTGGCTGCGGGCCCGACGAACAGGTCCAGCGGACGGTGCGCATCCGAAGGCTGGAGGGCGAGCCCTTCTCCTATCTCACCACCTACGTTCCGGAAAAGATCGGCCGCACCTACGACCGCGACGAGCTGGCCTCGACGCCGCTCTTGACGCTGTTGGAACGGGGCGGCGTCGTCGTCGGTCGGGCCGAACAGACGATCACGGCGACGCTTGCCGACGCCACGGTCGCGCCCCGCCTTGGCGTCGATCTGGGCGCACCGCTGTTGCGCATCGGCCGCGTCGTCTTCGACCAACAGGACCGGCCGGTCGAACACATCACCGGTCTCTATCGCCCCGACCGTTATCAGTACCGGATGGAACTGTCGCGGGTTCAGACCGACCACGCCAACGCATGGTCGCCATCCGGCTAACCGACACCCGCCCAAAGCAAGACAACACTGTTCATTCAGGGAGAGGTAGCATGACAAAGAAGTCCCACACCCTTACACGCCGCCAGTTCGTGTCGGCGGCCGCCGGGACGGCGCTCGCGACCGGCACGCTCGGTTTTCCGATGATCGGCCGGGCCGCGGATGCCGTGAAGATCGGCGTCGTCCACCCGGTGACCGGTATTTTGCAGTTCTCGGGCACGCAGTGCCGTTTCGGCGCGATGACGGCAATCGAGGAGATCAATGCGGCCGGCGGCATCAAGTCCCTGGGCGGGGCCCCACTGGAAGCCCTCGTCGGCGATGCCCAATCGAAGGCAGAAGTCGGCGCCGCGGAAGTCGAGAAATTCAACGAAGCCGGCGTCTCGACAATTGTCGGTTCCTATTCCTCGGGCATCTCTCTTGCGACCACACAGGCCGCCGCCAAGTACGGCATTCCCCACGTCGTCGACGTCGGCGTGAACGACAAGATCGTCGGCCGGGGGCTTGAGAACACCTTCCGTTTCGGCCCCGGATTCGGGTCGATCACGAAGGGCGGGACCCAGTCGCTGATCGACATCAACAACGCCGCCGGCCAGCCCGCAAAGTCGGTCGTGATCGTGCACGAAAACACCACGCCGTTCGGCAGCTTCATGGCGGGTCTGATGCAGAAGGGACTGGAGCCCGCCGGCTTCGAGGTCAAGGAGATCCTGCCGCATCCCACGGGCAACAAGGACTTCCGCAACATCGTCCTGAAGATCAAGGAGCTCAATCCCGACCTGGTGATGCCGTCCCACTACTACAGTGACGGCGTGCTGTTCCTGCGCACCCTGCAGCGCCAGCGCGTGCAGCCGAAGGCAATCTACTCGGTCCTGGGCGGGGCCTCGTCCCAGTACCGCTTCATCAACGAGTTCCCCGATGCGGCCCAGTACGTGATGGACTGCAATCACTGGTTCAACCCGCGCGATGCCGCCGCGCAGGCGCTGCGCAAGAAGACGGAGGCCGCCGGCAAGAGCTTCTCCTACGAAGTGTTCCTGGCCTACGAGGCCGTGATGTTCACGGTCGACGCGATCGAGCGCGCCGGCTCGGCCGACCGGGCCAAGATCATCGAGGCAATGGCGTCGAGCACCTGGGACGGCCACTTCATGCCCTACGGCCCGACCAAAATGGTCAACGGCCAGAACCAAGGGGCGCAGGCCATGGTGATGCAGGTCCTGGGCAACGAGATCGAGGTGGTCGCACCGAAGGAATTCGCGACCAAAGACCCGGTCTTTCCGCGGCCCGCATAAGGGCGAAGGCTCCGTCGCACGGGGGCGGCCTCGGCCGCCCCCGCGCACCTGATGCACCTATCGTCGATCAGTTCGCTTGATGGAACTCCTCGGTCTTCAGATCCCAACCTACAGCTGGTCGACCGTTCTCGGTTCGGCCATCAGCGGCGTGTTTCTCGGGGCGATTTACGCCCTGGTGGCGCTGGGCCTGACGCTGATCTACGGCGTCTTGCACATCATCAACTTCGCGCATGGCAGCCTCCTGATGCTTGCCATGTATGCGGTCTTCTTCCTTTGGCATCTGGGGGGCGTCGACCCGTACCTGGCCATGCTGATCGTGGTGCCGGGGGGCTTCGTCTTCGGGTACGGCCTGCAGCGCAGCGTGATCGGCAAGACCAGCCACGGCCGCGACGAGATCATTCTTCTGGTGACCCTGGGGATCGCGATCGTCATCGAGAACACCGCGCTGTTCCTGTTCTCCGCGGACGAGCGCAACGTGCAGGTGCCGTACGACCTCGACGGGATCGATCTAGGCGTCACCTATGTGGTCTGGACCGAGATCGCGGCCCTTGTGGGTTCGTTGTTGATCACCGGCGCGCTGTGGCTGTTCATGGCGCGCACGGACACCGGCAAGGCGATCCGCGCCGTTGCCAAGGAACGCCAGGGCGCACGCCTCGTCGGCATCAATGTGGATCACATCTTCGCCGTCAGTTTCGGCATCGGCACCGCCTGCGTCGCGGCCGCCGCCAGCCTGCTGGCACCGACATACGCCGTCCATCCGCAGTTCGGCTATCTCTTCGTACTGATCGCGTTCACGGTCGTCGTGCTGGGCGGCATGGGCAGTTTCGTGGGCGCCCTGGTCGGCGGTTTCATCATCGGCATCACCGAACAGCTCGGCCGGCTTTACCTGGGCGAAAGCCTCGGCCTGATCACGATCTCCGTCATCTTCATCCTGATCCTGCTGTTCCGCCCGACGGGTCTGTTCGGGCAGAGGGCGTGATGAGCGAGCGGGTTCGGATAACCGGGTGGGCGTTGCTGGCGGCAGCGCTGTTGTTTCTGCCGCTGGGCGTCACGTCGGGCCGCTGGATCGACTTCATCGAGCTCACCCTGTTCGTGGCGGTCATGGGTCAGGGCTGGAACATCCTCGGCGGCTATGGCGGCCAGTATTCCTTCGGCCACGCGCTGTTCTTCGGCACGGCGGCCTACATTCAGGCGATGCTGCAGTTCCGCTACGGCATCAGCCCCTGGGTCGCCATGTGGTTCGCCACGGCGGGCAGCGTCGCGGTGGCCTCCTTCGTCGGCTATCTCAGTTTCCGCTACGGGTTGCGCGGTTCGTACTTCGCGCTGATCACGCTTGCCTTTGCCGAGGCGTTCCATGTGTTGGCACGGTCGCTGATCGCGGTCACCGAAGGCGGGCGCGGGATCCAGCTCGCGCTCAACCAGGATCCGGAACGGGCGATCGCCACGTTCCAGTTCACCTTCGCAGGCGACTTCCTGCGCGCCTACGGGTTTTACTACACCATCGTGATCATCCTGGCCCTCGCCTACGGCGCCACCTGGTGGATGGAACGCTCCCGCTTCGGCGCCTATCTGATGGCGGTCCGGGAGAACGAGGACGCGGCGGCCGCGCTGGGCATCAACGCCTTCCGGGTCAAGATGGGCGCGATCTGCCTGTCCGCGGCGATCATGTCGATGACGGGCATCTATTACGTCCAGAAGTTCCTGTTCGTCGATCCCGGCATCGCCTACGGCCCGGCCAAGTCGGTCGAGGCCCTTTTCGCGCCGATCATCGGCGGCCTGGGGACGGTGCTGGGCCCGCTGTTGGGCGCCGCCTTCATTCACGGCGTCGGCGAGATCGCCAAGGAAGTCATCGGCGTCGTCTGGGAGGAACGCCCGGGCGTCGACCTCATTCTCTTCGGCGTCATCCTTGTGCTGGTCCTGGGCTTTCTGCCGCGCGGCCTGGTCGGCCTGTTGGAGGCGGCTTGGCGCCGGTTGAGTGCGCTGGGAGGCGGCCGTGCTTGAGGTCTCCGGGCTCAGCAAGACCTTCGGCGGCCTGAAGGCGGTCGAGGGCGCGTCGCTCACGGTGGATCAGGGCGAGATCGTCTCGCTGATCGGGCCGAACGGTGCGGGCAAGACCACCCTGTTCGCCATGATCTCGGGTTTCCTCAAGCCCGACGCCGGCAGCGTCCGCTACCGGGGACAGGAACTTGTCGGCCAGCGTCCGCACGAGATCTGCCAACTGGGCGTCGTTCGCACCTTCCAGGTGGTTCAGCCCTTTGCCAACCTGTCGGTGCGTCAGAACATTGCGGTCGGCGCACACGCCCGCATCCGCGCGCGCGGCGAGGCGCTGGAACGGGCGGGCGAGGTCGCGCGCAGGTTGGGCATGGGCGAGATGCTGGACCAGCCGGCCGGGTCGCTGACCGTCGCCGGCCGCAAGCGGCTGGAACTGGCCCGCGCGCTGGCCACCGAACCGGCGCTTCTGCTTTTGGACGAGGTCATGGCCGGGCTGACGCCGACGGAAGTCGGCGAGGTCGTCGAGGTGGTGCGCGGCATCAGGTCCTCGGGAACGACGATCCTGCTGATCGAGCATGTCATGCAGGCGGTGATGAGCCTGTCCGACCGGACCTATGTCCTGAACCAGGGGCGTCTGATCGCGGAGGGGACGCCGCAGGAGATCGCCGCGACGCCGGAGGTGATCGAGGCCTATCTCGGCCATGGCGCCGCCGCCCGGATCGCCGCGCAGGGAGGGGCCCGTGCTTGAAATCCGGGACCTGCAGGCGGGCTATGGCGCGGTGCGCGTTTTGCACGGCGTCGACCTCGACGTGGCCGAAGGCGAGATCGTCGCGCTGTTGGGCTCCAACGGCGCCGGCAAATCAACGCTGAACAACACCCTTTCCGGCATCGTCCGCCCGTCGGCGGGGACAGTCCGCTTCGAGGGCGTGGACGTCACCGGCGCGGCCTCGGAACGGATGGTCGACCATGGCGTCATCCAGGTGCCGGAGGGCAGGCGGATCTTTCCCAACATGACGGTGCGGGAGAACCTGGAACTCGGCAGCTACCGCCGCGGCAGGAAACAGCGCGGGGACACCCTCGATCGGGTGGTCGCCGTCTTCCCGCGGCTGCAGGAACGTTTCGGGCAGCTTGCCGGCACGCTGTCGGGCGGAGAACAGCAGATGCTGGCGATCGGGCGCGGTCTGATGGCCCATCCCAAACTTCTGATCCTCGACGAGCCGTCGCTGGGCCTTTCGCCTCTCCTGGTCGAGGAGATGTTTGCGCTGATCCAGAACCTGCACGAGGAAGGTCTTGCGATCCTGCTGGTCGAGCAGAACGTGTTCCAGTCGCTTGAAATCGCGAACCGGGCCTATGTGCTGGAAAACGGCGCCATCGCGCTGAAGGGCGCCGCGGCGGACCTGATCGAAGACGAAGGTCTGAAGAAATCCTATCTGGGGATGTGACGATGACGGGCGCGACACTTGCGGAAAAGATCATCGCCCGGGCCGCCGGGCGTGACCGGGTGACGCCGGGCGAGATCGTCACCTGCGCGGTCGATCTGGCAATGATGCACGATTCCGGCGGGCCGCGGCGGGTCGCGCCGATCCTGGAACGGCTGGGCGCAAACGTGTGGGATCCGGACCGTGTCGTGCTGGTCAGCGACCACTACGTTCCGGCGGTCGATGCCGACAGCGCCGCGATCCTGGACCTCACCCGCAAGTGGGCGCGCGCCAACGGGATCGAACACTTCCACGACATGCAGGGCATCTGTCACGTGGTGCTGCAGGAGCATGGGCACCTGCGCCCGGGCATGTTCGTCGTCGGCGGCGACAGCCATTCACCGACCGGCGGTGCGGCCGGCTGTTTCATGTTCGGTGTCGGCGCGACCGACATGGCCGGCGTGCTGGTGACGGGCGAAACCTGGATTCGGGTTCCGGGAACCATCCTGATCCGCTGGTCGGGCCGCCTTGCCGACGGTCTCGCGGCGAAGGACATGATGCTGGCAAGCTGCGCGCGGCTCGGCATGGGCGGTGGCGACTATCAGGTCGTCGAGTATGCCGGCGAGGCAATCGGGTCCTTGAGCTACGCCGAGCGCATGACGCTGTGCAACATGGCGGCCGAGCTGGGCGCCCAGACGGGGATCATCGCGCCGGACGAGGTGACCGCGGACTATCTGCGCGCCGCCGGCTGCGGCCGGATCGATCCGGCGCCGTGGCAGGGCGACGCGGACGCCGCCTATATCACCGTCCACGAGTTCGATGCCGCCGCGCTGTCGCCGCAGGTGGCGAAGCCGCACAGTCCCGCCAATGCCGCGCCGGTCGGCGAAAGCGAGGGGCAGAAAATCGATCAGGCCTATATCGGCGCCTGCACGGGCGCCAAGCTGGAGGATCTGCGCATGGCCGCGCGGGTGCTGCGCGGCCGCAAGGTCGCGCCGGGGGCCCGCCTGTTGATCGCGCCGGCCTCGACGAAGGCGACCGCCGCGGCTGCGGCCGACGGCACGCTTGCGGCGCTGACCGAGGCGGGCGCGATCCTGATGCCGACGGGCTGCGGCGCGTGCGCCGGCTATGGCGCGGGCGTCCTGGCCGAAGGCGAGGTGTGCATCGCCTCGACGGCGCGGAACTTCAAGGGCCGCATGGGCCACCCCACGTCCCACGTCTACCTGGGCTCGCCATACACCGTGGCGGCGGCTGCGGTCGCCGGCGCGATCGTCGATCCCCGCGCCTATCTGAAAGGCGGCACGGCATGAGCGCAGGCAAGGCCTGGGTCTTCGGCGATAACATCGACACCGACGTGCTCGCGCCCGGCCTCTATATGAAGGCGCCGCTGGCCGAACTTGCCAGCCACTGCCTGGAATCGGTCGACCCCGATTTCGCGCCGGCCGTCGCGTCGGGCGATGTGGTCGTCGCCGGTGAGAATTTCGGCATCGGCTCGTCGCGCGAGCAGGCGGCGCAGGTCCTGAAGGAACTTGGCGTGCGCGCGATCGTCGCCCGGTCGTTCGGCGGCATCTTCTACCGCAACGCGCTGAACTTCGGTTTGCTGGCGGTTACCAGCGCGGACGTGGACCGCATAAAGGCGGGCGACCGCGTGGCGGTCGACGGCGTCGCCGGTACCGTGACCGACGAAACCAGCGGCGAGACGTTGGCCTGCGACCCGGTGCCGGCGCACCTGATGGAAATGATCGAAGCGGGCGGACTGGTGCCGCATCTGGCGAACCGTTTGGCCCGCGGCGCAGACAGACCAGACGGAAAGAAACGCTGATGGCCTATCCTCCTCTTTCGGCGCAACTGAAGGCGAGCGATATCGTCGTCGCACCCGGCGTCTACGATGCCCTGGGCGCGGTCCTGGCCGAACGGGCCGGGTTCACGGCCGCTTACCTGTCCGGCGCCAGCGTCGCCTATTGCCGGTTCGGGCGGCCGGATGTCGGGCTGGTGGGCATGAGCGAGGTGGCGGAGACCTTGTCGGCGATCCGCGAACGGGTCGACCTGCCGCTGATCGTCGATGCGGATACCGGGTTCGGCAACGCGCTGAACGTCCAGCGGACCGTGCGCCTGTTCGAGCGGTCCGGTGCGGGCGCCATCCAACTGGAGGACCAGACGCTGCCCAAACGGTGCGGCCACCTTGCCGGTAAGACGTTGGTCTCGGCCGCCGAGATGGTCGGCAAGATCAAGGCGGCCGTCGATGCCCGCACCGATACCGAAACCCGGATCATCGCCCGGACGGATGCGGTTGCCGTGGAGGGTTTCGAGGCGGCGCTGGCGCGAAGCGAGGCTTATGTGGAGGCGGGTGCCGACATGCTGTTCGTCGAGGCGCCGCGGTCGGAAGCCGAGATCGCGGAGATCGCCGGCCGGTTCGGCGCGCGCGTGCCCCTGATGGCGAACATGGTCGAAGGCGGCCGGACACCGATCAAGTCGGCGGCGGAGCTGCAGGCCGCGGGGTTCTCGTTGGTGATCTTTCCGGGCGGGCTGGTGCGCGCGTTCGCGCGGATGGCGGGCGACTATTTCGCCAGCCTGCGCGAACACGGGTCGAACCAGCCGTTCCGCGACCGCATGCTGGACTTCCAGGACTTGAACGATCTGCTTGGAACGCAAGACATGCTGGCACAGGGCGCGAAGTATGACGCCGCCCGTTTCGAGGCCGCGGATGATTGATCCCGTCACCCTTGCCGTTCTGAAGGGACGGTTGGAGCAGATCGCCGACGAGATGGACGCGACGCTGTTCCGCAGCGCGTTCAATCCCATCATCGCCGAAGCCCATGACGCCTCGCACGGCCTCTACGACGCCGCCAGCGGCGCGACGCTGGTCCAGGGCAAATCCGGCCTGCCCATCTTCGTGGGCGCCATGGCGTTCGCCGTCAAGGCGGTGATCGACAAGGCCCGGAAGGACGGCGACCTCGCGCCCGGAGACACCTATATCTTCAACGATCCCTACGACGGCGGCACGCATCTGTCGGACTTCAAGCTGGTCCGGCCCTACTACCGCGGCGGCGAGGTGTTCTGCTACCTGGCCTCTGTCGGCCACTGGCACGACGTGGGCGGCAACGTTCCGGGCAACTACAACCCGGTGGCCACCGAGAGCTTTCAGGAAGGCATGCTGATCCCGCCGGTGAAGCTGTTCGAAAAGGGGAGCTTGCGCCAGGACATCGTCGACATCATGCGGGCGAACTCCCGCCTGCCGGGAAGCCTCTATGGCGACCTCAACGGACAGATCAACGCGCTGGACCTGGGCGAACGACGCCTTTCGGAACTGCTGGACGAGTACGGCGACGATCTGGTGCGCGAGGCGTTGGGCGAACTGCAGTCCCGCGCCGCCAGGCTGATGCGGTCCAACATCGCCGAACTTCCCGACGGTACCTATTCCTGCGACGACTGGCTGGACAACGATGGCATCGTCGACGCGCCCCTGAAGATCGCCTTGGATCTGACGATTGACGGCGAGGGCATGACCCTGGACTTCTCCCGGTCCTCGCCCGCCTGCGCCGGGCCGGTCAACATCGCGCGTTCCACGGCGGTGGCATCGGTCTATGTGGCGATCAAGCATGTTTTCACCGACGTCCCTGCGAATGCCGGCGTGCTCGACCCCGTTGATATCGTGATCCCGGATGACACGCTGCTTTCGGTGACGGCGCCGAAGCCGGTGGGCGGCTATACCGAGACCATCCTGCGGGTGATCGACGTGGTCTTCGGCGCAATGGCGAAGGCCGCGCCCGAGCGGTCCAACGGCTGCGCCTACGGCACGATCAACGCCCTGTCGCTGGCCGGTCACCGCGCGGACGGCCGGCGCTGGGTGATGTTCAGCTTCTTTGGCGGCGGGCACGGCGGCCATCCCGAAGGCGACGGTCTCAATCACGGCAACGCGCCCATCTCCACCGCGACGATCCCGCCGGTGGAGATCCTCGAGGCGGCCTATCCGGTGTTCTTCACTCAGTGGGCGCTGCGGCCGGATTCCGGCGGTGCGGGGCGGCACCGGGGCGGTCTCGGCGCGGTCTACGAGATCGAGCTGTTGGAAGAGAACGCGGACGTCTTCCTGTTCGGCGAACGCGGCAAACATGCGCCGGCGGGCGTGGTCGGCGGCGGCGAGGGCGCGCTCAACCGTTTCCGGTACGAGCAGACCGACGGCCTGCACGAGCCGCCGCTGGTCTCCAAGATGGTCGGCATCAAGATCGCACGGGGCCAGCACCTGCGTCTGGAGACACCGGGCGGCGGCGGTTACGGCGACGCGCTGGAACGAGATCCCGAGGCCGTGCTGCGCGACGTGCGGCTGGGCTATGTCACGCGCGAGGGGGCGGCGCGCGACTTCGGCGTCGTGGTAACCGAGGACGGCGCCCTCGATCCGGCCGCCACCCGGGAAGCCCGGAAGGCCGCGGCACGATGAACGCCCGTCCGAAATACGTGATCGGTGTCGATGTCGGCGGCACCTTCACCGACGTCTTCTTTCTCGACGAGGAGAACGGCCGCTGCGACGTGGCGAAGGTTCCGTCGACGCGCCCCGACCAGTCCGTCGGCTTCATCGAAGGCATCCGCGCCCGCGCCGAGGATTTCTCGGAGATCGCCACGGTGGTTCACGGGACGACGGTGGGCACCAACGCGCTTTTGGAACGCAAGGGCGCGCGCACCGGCATCATCACGACCGAGGGGTTTCGCGATGCGCTTGAAATGCGCCGCCGTGACCGCCCGCGGACGTGGGGGCTGTGGGGCCAGTTCGAACCCGTGGTCCCGCGCGACCTGCGCCTGGAGGTGCCGGAGCGCACGCTTGCCGACGGGACCGTCCATGCCCCCGTGAACGGGGACGATGTGAAGGCCCGCGCGCGCGATCTGCTTGCGGCCGGCGCGGAATCGGTCTGCATCGTCTTCATCAATGCCTATGCCAACCCCGAGAACGAACGCCGGGCCCTGGAGGCCCTGCGCGCGGTCTGGCCCAACGACCATGTCGTCGCGTCGTCCGACATTCTGCCGGAAATCCGCGAGTTCGAACGGACCTCCACGGCAACGCTGAATGCCTATCTGCAGCCGCCGGTCGGCAATTATCTGCAAAGGTTGGAACAGGCCCTGGCCGCGGACGGCTTCGCCGGCCGCGTCCTGATCGTGCAGTCCAACGGCGGCGTCATGTCGGTGGACACGGCGCGCCAGCGACCCATTCGCACGGCGCTGTCGGGCCCGGCGGCGGGCGTGATCGCCGGCGCGCATATCGCCACCAGCGCAGGCTTTCCCAACGTCATCACCTGCGACATGGGTGGCACCAGTTTCGACGTCTCGCTGGTGGCGGGCGGGGAGAGCACGCTTGCCGCCGAAACCGCCATCGACTTCGGCATGGTGGTGCGCACACCGATGATCGAGATCACGACGATCGGCGCGGGCGGCGGCTCGATCGCATGGGTCGATCGCGGCGGGCTCTTGCAGATCGGCCCTGAATCCGCCGGCTCCGATCCGGGGCCGGTCTGCTACGGCCTCGGCAACGAGCGTCCCACGGTGACCGACGCCAATCTCGTGCTTGGACGCATCAACGCAGACCGGCCGATCGGCGGCAAACTTGCGCGCCTGGACGTGGAAGCGGCGAAGCGGGCGATCGCGCAACACGTGGGCGAACCATTGGGTCTCGGCGCCATGCAAGCGGCAGAGGCGGTCATCCGCGTCGCCAATTCCCGGATGGCCGGTGCGATCCGTTTGGTCTCGGTGGAACGCGGTCACAATCCGGGCGATTTCGCCGCCATGCCGTTCGGCGGCGGCGGCGCGCTGCATGCCGGCGCGCTGATCAAGGAGGTCGGCCTGAAAAGCGCCATCGTTCCCCGCTACCCCGGCGTCACCAGCGCACTGGGATGCACCATCGCCGACATGCGCCACGACTTCGTGCAGACCGTGAACGGCATGCTGGAGACGCTCGATCTTGCCGCCCTCAACGGTCGCATGGCGGAACTGGCGAAGGCGGGGCTGGCGATGCTGGACGAGGCCGGCGTGCGGTTCGACGGCAGCGACGTCCTTTTCGAACTCGACATGTCCTACCTGGGCCAGACCCATACGGTGGACGTGACACTGCCCGTGCCGTACGAAAACGGCGCCGTGGCCGCCACCCGCGAGGGCATCGGCCGCGCGTTCGAGACGCGCTATCGGGAGGTGTACGGCCGACCGCTGGAGGGGATCGCCGTGCGCGTCCTGAACCTGAGGGTCTCGGTCATCGGCCGGCGTCCCAAGTTCGATCTCAAGCTGTTGGCGCCTGAAGGGGAAACGGACGTTCGGTCGGCCCGTATCGGCGCCCGGCAGGTCTGGGTCGACGGCGACTGGCACGAGGCCGCGATCTACGAACGGCTGCAGGTGCCGGCCGGATCGGTGATTGCGGGCCCGGCCCTTTTGGAACAGCCGGACACGACGATCTTCGTCGAACCCGACCTGGAAGGACGGGTCGATGCGTTCGGCAATCTGGTGATCGCGCGCAAGGGGCAATAGGAAATGGCGATCTCCATCGATCCGGCCAAGACCGCGTTCGTCCTTGTCGACATGCAGAACGACTTTCTGCATTCCGACGGCGCCTACGGCCGGGCGGGACAGACCGCCGACGCGATCGCCGCCCTGGTTCCGCGTCACCGGCGTCTGGCCCAGGCCATGCGGGGCGCCGGCGGCTGGATCGTTTCCACCCACTTCACGCTGGTCCCCGGCAAGGACGGCGCGCCGTTCATCTCAGATCACCTCAGGAAACTGCGCCCCTTTCTCGGAAAAGGCGATTTCGCGCCGGGTTCCTTCGGGCACGACCTGATCGACGCGCTGCAGCCGGCCGACTTCAAGGTCGAGAAGGTGGCGTTCTCCGCCTTCTACATGAGCCGCCTGGAATGGGTCCTGCGGCGCGCCGAGGTGGACACCCTGGTCTTCGGCGGCATCGTGACCAACGGCGGCGTTGCGTCCACCGTGCGCGATGCGCATGTGCGCGATTTCCACTGCATCGTGCTCAGCGACGGCTGTGCGGCGTTCAGCGAAGAGGCGCATGCCGCGTCGCTTGCCTCGCTTGCCACGATCTCCACGGTCGCGACGGTCGACCAGGTCGTGGCGGCGTTCGACGGGCGCCCATGACGGTTGTTTCCGCCGATGTGCAGTCTTTCGAGAACACCGTGCCGGTGGTCATCGTTGGCGCCGGCGCGTGCGGTCTTGTTGCCGCGCTGTCGGCGGCGGACGCGGGCGCCGACGTACTGGTTCTGGAACGCGATTCCCTGCCGCAAGGGTCGACCGCCCTGTCGACGGGCATGATCCCGGCCTGCGGCACGGCGCAACAGAGCGCCAAGGGCGTCGACGATTCGGTTGCGGCCATGGCCGCCGATATCCTTGCCAAGGCGCATGACGAAGCCGACCGCGCCGTCGTCGAGGCCGTCTGCCAGGAGTCCGGTCCGGCGATCGACTGGCTGACGGTGCGGCACGGAGTCGAGCTCACACTGGTCGAGGGGTTTCTCTATCCGGGTCACAGCCGCCTGCGCATGCACGCGCCGGTCTCGCGGACCGGGGCGGAACTGATCGGCGCGCTGACCGGCGCCGTCGAGGCGGCGGGCATACCCGTCGTCACCGATGCCCATGTCGATGCGCTTTTCGCGGACGGCGACGGGCGGGTCCGCGGCCTCGCCTTCTCGCGGCCCGACGGGTCGCGGGAGAGGGTCGGCTGCGAAGCGCTGATCCTTGCCTGCAACGGCTATGGCGGGAACCGCGACATGGTCGCACGGTTCATTCCCGAGATGGCCGATGCGATCTATTTCGGCCATCCCGGCAATCAGGGCGATGCGGTGAGATGGGGCATGGAGTTGGGTGCGGCGACCGCGGATCTGGGCGGTTATCAGGGGCACGGATCGGTCGCCCATCCGCATGGCATCCTGATCAGCTGGGCCCTGATGATGGAGGGCGCCATTCAGGTGAACGCCGAGGGGCGGCGGTTCTCCAACGAACATGACGGCTATTCCGAGCAGGGCCGACGGGTGATGGCCGAGCCCGGCGGCGTGGCGTGGAACATCTATGACGAGCGCCTGCACCGTCTCGGCATGGAGTTCGAGGACTACCGCCAGGCAGACGCGGCGGGCGCCATCCGCTGCGGCGGGACGGTCGCGGCGCTGGCGGCGGCCTGCGGGCTGCCGGAGCCGGCGCTCGCCGCAACGCTGAAGGATGTTGAAGGCTGTGCGACGGGCGCGAAGGCGGACCCGTTCGGGCGCGACTTCGCCTCGAAACCGCCGCTTGAGCCGCCCTACCGCGCGGTCAAGGTGTCCGGTGCGCTGTTCCACACCCAGGGCGGGCTGGCGGTCGACGCACACGCCCGCGTCCTGCGCCCCGACGGTGCGCCGCTTCCCAATCTGTTTGCCGGCGGCGGCGCGGCGCGCGGCGTCTCCGGGCCTTCGGACTGGGGCTATCTTTCGGGCAACGGCCTGTTGACCGCCGTCGCGCTTGGCCGGATCGCGGGCCGGGAAGCCGGCGCCATGGTCGCGGCCTGAGGCCTGTGCCCTAGGTCATGTACCCATAAAGGGGATTCCCTTTATGGGTGGATTGTGATTCAAGCTTCCAAACTGTGGGAGCTTGATTATGAAACGGCGTCACGACTTGACGGATACGGAGTGGGCGCTGATTGCGCCGCATCTTCCGAACCGTCCCCGCGGTGTTCCCCGTGTGGACGACCGCCGGGTGATCAGCGGGATCTTCTACATCCTTCGCACGGGTGCGCCCTGGCGGGATCTGCCGGAGCGCTATGGGCCCTACACGACGGTCTACAACCGCTACAATCGCTGGGCCAAACAGGGGGTCTGGCTTCGGATATTCGAGGCGCTGAGTGCCCATTCGCCGCAATCGCTTCATCTCATCGATTCCTCGATTGTCCGGGCCCATCAGCATGCGGCGGGCGGAAAAAAGGGGGCCCGGATCACGCCATCGGACGATCTCGGGGTGGTCTGAGCACGAAAATCCACGTCGTCGTGGATCGCCATGGTCTTCCTGTCCGCCTCCTGATCACAGCCGGTCAAGCCTCTGACAAGACCAGCTTTCCCACCCTTGTCGAGGGTTTGGAACTGGCGCGCAACGTGGTCGCCGATCGCGGCTATTTCGCCGCCTCGATCATCGGTCTGATCGAGGCGGCCGGCGCAACCGCACACATCCCCTCCCAAAGCAACGTCCGCGTCCGCCGCGTCGTCGAACGACAGGTCTATCGGCAGCGCAACCTGGTCGAGCGATACTTCAACAAGCTCAAACACTTCCGGCGAATCGCCACACGCTATGACAAGCTCGCGCGAAACTTCCTCGCAGCCAACGCACTCGCCTCCACACGACTCTGGATAAGGCATTATGAGTCCACGACCTAGTCGCCCCGGTCGTCGCAGATATCCAGCCGGGTGCCCTCCGTTCGGGGGTCGTCGCAGTGCAGGCTTTCCAGGAACCGGACCCGCTCTTTCAGCTCCATGATCTCCTGTTCGGTCTCGGTCTTGTTGCAGATCACGGCCCGCTCCAGAAGCGCAATCCTGCAGGCGGGGAACGGGTCCTCGGGGATCGACGTGGGATAGAGGATCGAGGCCGTTATGTTCCACTGCTGCGGCGCGTTGTCACCGGTGCAGGCCCCGAGCGCCGCGTCCGGCGGAAGCGGCGCGGGGTATTCCACTTTCGGCCAGCATGCGCCTTCAGGGCGCCGCGTCTGGCCGGTCGGCACGTCGGAGGCGCAGGAATAGAACGTCCCGCCTCGAAACCGGCTCGGCCGATCGCTGATGAATTCGATGCTGTGTCGGACGGCCGTCCTTTCCGTGCACTGAAACACCGGTTTCTTTTCGAACGAGGCTTTTCCGCCGTCATAGCGTTGAACGAAGCGCGCGTTTCCGCCGACGAGGTACCGGTACTTCGCTGCCTCCGTGCACCCTTCCGGCGGCTCGTCCGTGCAGATTGACTGGGCTTCCGACCGCTGGGACGGGCTCAGGCAAAGCAATGCCGCCATCAGGACAGCCGTCAGCCGCAAGGCGTTGCCCGGCCGGTTGAGTATTGCGTACTGCACGGTCGTCCCCCTTCTGCCCCTGATGGATGAGCAATTTGATACAGAAACGTGCCTGCCCGCACAATCATCTGGCAGAAGGCTCTTGCCATCGAAAGGACCTTACTGCCCCTTGCTGTGAAACCCACAAGGCGGTTGACCCGCCACCGAAAACCGGTCATCCAAGGTGCCGGTTTGCGTCGCCAGAACCGCGTTCGACGCCGGATGGAGCCCGTTTCTATGACACCGCAGAACATCGCCAAACGCGCAGCCGGGGCCGGAGCGCTCGATACCTTCGTGGAAACGGGCATGACGCTTGGGCTCGGTTCGGGTTCGACGTCGCACTGGTTCGTCCGCGTCCTCGGCGAACGGGTGAAAGAGGGCCTGGAGGTTGTCGGCATCTCGACCTCGACCGGCACGTCGGAGGTCGCCCGCGAGGTGGGCGTGCCGCTTTCAACTCTTGACGACGTCGATTCCATCGACCTGACGGTCGACGGCGCCGACGAGATCGATCCCGCGTTCCGCATGATCAAGGGCGGCGGCGCCAGCCTGCTGTGGGAGAAGATCGTCGCCCAGGCGTCCAAACGGGTCATCACGGTTGTCGACGAGACGAAGGTTGTCGACCGGCTTGGCGCGTATCCGCTTCCGGTCGAGATCGCAACTTTCGGCTGGAGGTCGACGGCCCGCCAGGTCGAGCGGACGATCCTGTCCTTTGGGGTCGATGCCTGTCGCATCGATTTGCGCGGCGGCATCGAAAACCCTCTGGTCACCGACGGCGGCCATCACCTCCTGGACTGTCACATCGGTTCGATCAGCCATCCCGAGGAGCTGAGCGTAAGGCTCAACCAGATACCCGGCGTCATGGAGAACGGTCTGTTCAACCACGAGGCGCACGGGATGGTGATCGGCAAGCCGGACGGCACCGCCGAGATCCTGATGCGGGGCTAGCCGCCGGACACCGCCGCCCAGATCAGGCGCAGCGAGATCAGCACCAGGATGATGTCCAGCGCGCGGCGAAAATTGAGGTCGCTCAGGCGGTTGAGCAGAAACCTGCCGGCCCAGGTGCCGACGAAGCCGCTGAGGATCATGCCGGCGATCACGGCAAGCCAGGGCCCGAAGGCGAAACCCAGTATTCCGAAGACGACGACCTTCAGCATGTGCTGAACGGTCATCAGCGCCGCATGGGTCGCCACGTGGCCGTGTCGCTCCAGCTCAAGCGACTTAGTGTAGCCCGCCACGAAGACCCCCGTCGCGCCGAAGAACATGGTGAGGAAGCTCGAGATGCCGCCGGTCAAAAGCGGCCAGCGGCGCAGCCATGCCGGCGGTTTGGCAAGTACCGTCCAGATGATGAAGACGCCGACACCGGCCTGCACGACCTGGCGCGGCAGGTCGACCACGATCAATCCGCCGAGCGCGCAGCCGATGAGCGAGCCCGCAACGAACGCCGGCAGCGCGGGCCGGAAGACGTAACGCAGGAGAAGGGCGGTACGCGAAGCGTTCGATCCAAGCTGCACCAGCCCATGCACGGGGATCAGTGCCGCCGGCGGCATCAGCGACGCCAGCACCGCAAGCAGCAAAACTCCGCCGCCGATCCCGAAGGCGGCGGTGATGAAGGACGAGACGAAACTCGCGCCGATCAGGCCCATGAACAGGACGGGCCCGATCTCCGGCGGCAGAAAGGAAAGCTCCCAGGTCATCGAAGGACCCGGGATATCGCGCGGTTCGGACGGTGCCCGCCACGGGCACACTGGCAGCCCGGGGCGTTCACCGGCCCGTTGTCGCCGGTCCGGCCGCGCCCCCGGATGCGTGGCTGCGGCGGATCACCGGCGAGACCACCTTGTCCGAGACCGGCACGTTCCAGACCGCGGCGCCGCCGGCGGTCGCGAACCGGGCCACCAGGTCGGGCAGGGCCGACAGGTCTTCGACCGTTTCGCCGCCGATCCCGAAACCGCGCGCGATGCCGGCCAGGTCTGGCCGGCCGAAGACGGCGCCGTCGCCGGGCAGGCCCTCGGCGCGCAGCTTGTGGATCTCCGACCCGTAGGCGCCGTCGTTCATCACGACGATCAGGACGTTCAGCCCGTGCCGGCGGATCGTCTCCAGTTCCTGGACGTGCATCAACAGGCTGCCGTCGCCGTCGAACAGCACCACGGTCCGGTCGGGCCGCGCCGCGGCGACGCCCATGGCAAAGGAGATGCCGTTGCCGATGGCGCCGAACTCGCGGATGGTCAGAAACCGTTCCTGCGGGCGCGACGGCATCTGGGCGAAATAGAAGGAACAGTGCCCGGACGAGTTCACCAGTTCCCAGTCCTTCGGCAGGGCCGCTTCAAGCGCCGCGACGACTGCGCGCGGGTCGTGCAGGCCGGGTTCGATCTCGAACTGCGCACTGTCGGCCGGCGCGGACGCGATGCGTTCCGCGATTTTGGCGCTGCGCCAGCTTGCCGGGCGCGACGCAAGCGCCGCGGCCAGGGCCTCCGCGCCGAGGCGGGCATCGGCGCGCAGGTGGTCGTCGGCAGCGACCCGGCCCTGGCTGATCGCGACGGGATCCAGATCGATCTGCAGGACCCGGGCGGCCGGCCACAGCTTCCCGCCGTCGGCATTGTGATGCGCCAGCGAACAGCCGACCGCGATCACCAGGTCCGCCTCGGCGAAGGCGGCCCGCGCCGTTTCCGACGAGAACCCGCCGGCGATGCCGACCGAAAAGGGATCGTCGTGGAACAGCCCGCGCGCCGGCAGTGTTGTTGCCAGAAGACCGTCGCAGCGTTCGGCAAGCGCCCGGCAGGCGGGCCCGGCGCCGGCTTCGACGGCACCCATGCCGGCCATGACGACGATGCGCCGGGCCGCGGTCACCTGTTCGGCCGCACGCGCAACGTCGTCCGCATGCGGCGGGACCGGCGACAGGCGCGGCGTCAACGAGCGCGCCGGCGCCGGCAGGTCGCCCGGTCCGGTCCAGGGCATGTCCTGCAGATCGAACGGCACGCCGATCACCACGGGCCGGCGTTCGCGGCGGGCCTGCAGGAATGCGTCGCGCACGGCGACCGGCATGCGGTTGGGCAGGTGGAGCGCGTGATAGGCCGCGCCGGCGGCGGCGACGAAAGGCGCGTGATCGATTGCCTGGTTATACCACCCGGTCTTCAACGGCGCTTCGCCGGCAAAGACCACCAGCGGCAGGCGTGCGCGAACGGCGGCTGGCAGCGCCGTCATCAGTTGCGTCAGGCCCGGCCCGCAGGTGACGGTTGCGACGCCGATCTCGCCCGTCTTCCGGGCATAGGCCATGGCCGCGGCGACGGCACAGTGTTCGTGCCGGATATAGATCATCCGGCAGCCCTGCTGGGCAAGGCGCGCGGCCCAGCTCATGTTGGCGTCGCCCAACAGCGCGAAACAGGTACCCACCCCTTCCTGGGCGAAGGCGCGCGCCAGGATGTCGAATACCTTCGGCCGCGTATCGGGGCCTGCGTTCAAGCAGCGGCCTCCCCGGCGGATCGGACGGCCGACGACGGCACCAGGACCTCGCCGCGCGCGATCAGCCGCGCGGTGCGGATCACGCCGGCCGAGTTGAACCGGAAGCCGTCGTCGTCGCGCGCATAGTCGACGGTGACCTCCATCTCGCCCATGGGATGCTCGATCCGAACCACCGCGGGCGACGCCTCGATCGGGCGCACCATCCCCTCGGCCACGGTCCCCGGCGCCAGGGCGCAGGCGGCCAGGCACTGCGAGCCGGTGACCGCCAGTGTTGGATGGCAGCTCCAGGGCATGAAATACCGGGCGCTGAAATGACCACCGCCGCGCGCCTCGGACAGAAGGCCGATTTTCGGCATCACCGACTTGGCGACGTCGCCCAGGCCCATACGTTTTCCGGCTTCCAGGCGGATCGGCTCCATCCGCTCGAACAGCCCCTTGTCCGCATCCAGTTCCGTCTGGGTCTCGGTTCCGGTGATGCCCAGGTCCGCGGCGCGCGCGATCACCATAGGCATGGCAACGTCCATGCAGGTCACCCCGATCCCCTCGATGGTTTCGCGCGCATGGCCCGTCGGCAGCATCGACCCACAGCGCGCGCCGACCACATCGAGGAAGTTGAGCCTGACCGGTGCCGCCGAGCCCGGCACGCCGTCGATCGCCACGTCGCCTTCGTACCGGACCGCGCCGCCCGGCGTCTGGACCACCGCTTCGATCAAGGCGCCGGTGTTGACGGCCCGGATGCGTACCGTGGTCTCGTCGCCGGCCACGGGCACCAGTCCCATCTCGATCGCCGCCGGGCCGACGCCGACCAGGATGTTGCCGCAGGTCGGGCCGTAGTCGACCAGTCGTTCTTCGACCGCGACCTGGGCAAAGAAATAATCGACGTCGGCGCGCGGGTCGTCGGACCGGCTCAGCATCGCGACCTTGGTGGTGACCGCGTTGCCGCCGCCCAGGCCGTCGATGTTGCGCGGGTTTCCGGCGCCGACGACCGCGATCAAAACCTCCGACAGCGCGTCGCGATCATCGGGCAGATCGGACCGGTGGAAATAGGGCCCACGCGACGTGCCGCCGCGCAGGAAATGAAAGGGGATGGCAGTCTGCGTCATGTCTTCTCAGGTCAGCGGCCAGGGCAGTTTGAAAAGCTCCTGCAACAGGCCCGGCGGGAAATTGCGGTTCAGCGTGCCGGCCATGGCGCAGATGAAAGCAATGCCCACGGCCGACAGTATCACGACCTTGCTCCAGCGCAGGCTGGCCCGCACCCGCAGGAACGCAACCAGGAAAACAGAGAGCGCGAGAACGAAACCGACCAGCGACGACAGCACCAGAAGGCCGAGAAACCACGACAAAGTCGTCCACAGACCGTGGTCGGCCTGGCCGTCCTCGCCTCTTTCGCGGTCGGCGAACACGGGGTCCGTTTCGGGCGCGCGTATCATCCGGATCAGCAACGCAAAGCAACAGACCAAGGTGACCGATCCCACCGTGACCGGGAAGATCTTGTCGCTGGTCAGATCGATCAGAACGGCGTCGACCCAAGCAATCGACAGGTAAGCCGTCACCAGCATGAGGAACACCAGCGGCGCCCGCTTGCGGCCCGTTTCGACATTGCCTTCGGGCAGGATCTGCTGCGCCTGCCGGACCGCGACGATGATCGAGATGATCGTCAAGGCCAGGATGACCAGCACGATCGGCGAGGCGATGTATTCGAACCCGACGTCGAATCCCCGCCGGAACTTGGCGCCGGCGACCTGGTTGGCCATGTTCGAGAAGTTCTCCGCCTGGTTCGACAGCACGAAGCCGATCAGGAAGGCCGGCCGCGACCAGTCGAAGCGTCGCAGGAAGATCCCCAACAGCCCGACCGCGAACAGCGCGACCAGATCGCCCAGCGACTGGCGCGACTGGAAGGCGGCGAACGAGATCAGCATGAACAGGAACGGCGCCAGCAACGTGAAGCGGATCGTCGTCAGCTTCGCGATGCCGCCCGACAGCGCGATGCACAGGCCCGCGCCGACGACGTTAGCGAGCGCCAGCGACCAGACGATCGTATAGGTGATGTCCAGGTCGTTGCGGATCATCTGCGGGCCGGCGTCGTAGCCGAGCAGCGCCAGTCCGCCCAGAAACACCGCCATCGAGCCCGATCCGGGGATGCCGAAGATCAGCGTCGGCACCAGCCCGCCGCCTTCCTTTGCGTTGTTCGAGCTTTCCGGCCCGATCACGCCGCGGATGTCGCCCGAGCCGAATTTCGACTTGTCCTTGACGGTCTGCACCGTGTGTCCGTAGGCGATCCAGTCGACCACCGATCCGCCCAGGCCCGGGATCACGCCGACGATCACGCCGATCACCGAACAGCGGACCGACAGGAACAGGTTGGAAGCCCAGTCGCGCACGCCGTCGAGCCAGCCGGCGCCCAGCGTGCCGGAACTTGCGATCGGGCGGTCGTGCCGCAACAGGGCGACGATCTCAGGGATGGCGAAGATGCCCAGCCCGACGATGACAAGGGTCAGCCCGTCGACCAGGTAGGGGATCTCGTATGTCGCCATGCGCAGGCTGCCGCCCGCGCCAGCCTCGCCGATGGTGCCGACCATCAGGCCCAGACCCGCCGCCGCGACGCCCTTCAGCGGCAGCCGCCCGGCCAGGATCGCGACCATGGAGAGGCCGAGAATGGTGATCATCAGCATCTCGGGCAGCCCGAAGGCCAGGACCAGCGGCCGCGCGATCAGGATGAAGAAAGTAAGCACGGCCGCGCCGAGAAGCCCGCCGAACAGCGACGACGCGAATGCCGCAGACAGGGCCCGCGCGGCCTCGCCCTTCTTTGCCAGCGGAAAACCGTCCAGGACCGTCGCCTGGCTGGCCGACGACCCGGGAATGCCCATCAGGACCGATGCGAAGGTGTCGGACGTGGGGATGACCGCGATCAGCCCCACCATCAGCGCGAGGCCCGAAACCGGATCCATGCCGAACATGAAGGGCAGGACCAGCGAGAGACCCGCAATGCCGCCGAGCCCCGGGAAGACACCCACGGACAGACCGAGCAGGACGCCGAGGACCAGGAACACGATCTGCTGCGGCTGCAGGATCAGCGAGAACGCCTCGCCCAGCGCCGGGAGCGCCGTCGAAAGGATTTCCATTGCGTGAGCCCTACAAAGGCGAAAACGCCCTTCGCGCCACCTGGCGCGAAGGGCGCGTTCCCTAGTTCAGCGCGACGCCGTAGCGATCTTGCAGCCAGTTCTGAACGAAGGCTTTCGCCTTGGGGTCAACCTCGGTTCCCAGCTTCAGGGTTGCCGCGGCCTGTTCGCCGGTCATCTGCGGATAGACGCCCAAGCGGGCCTTCGAGATTTCGGCGAAGTCGGGGCGTGCCAGGACCTTGTTGAAGGCGGCCGTGTAGGTGTCGATCGCCTCCTTCGGTGCGCCCTTCGGCAGGAACACCATCTTCTGCGCGGGGAAGCCGGCGATGAAGAACGCCTTCCAGGCATCCCAGGCTTCGCCCGAGGTCTCGCACCCGGCGGTGGCCTCGCAGACTTCCTTGAAGGTCGGCATGTCGGGGAAGGTGGGGTCGCGGACGATGTTGCCGTTCTCGTCCAGCGCGCCCCAGGTCATCATCGGGACCGCGAGGCCGCCTTCGACCAGCGGAACGACCGCCTTCAGATAAGCTGCCGAGGTCTGGTAGTCGATGTTCGCCTCGCCACGCTCGAACATCAAACGGCCGTCGCCGCGGCCCTTGATGCCGAAGACGGGCTCGACGTTCATGCCCAGCATTTCCCAGGCCAGCAGCGGGACAAGGTCGAGACGCGTGGCGCCCTGGCTGCCCCAGATGAAGTCGATGTCCTTCAGATCGTCGGCATCGCCGTCGAACTTCTCGGCAATGTCCGGCGGCAGATAGGCGACCCCGCCGGTGCCCGAGGCGAGGACCACGTTCCAGTCGCCGTATTCGTACTTAACGCGCGGATCGTTGAGCAGATAGGGGAACTGGGTCGATCCCGACGAACCGAAGATCAGCGTGCCGTCCTCGTATTCCTGATCCTGGAACCAGTTCGCGCCCTTGGTGGAGCCGGCCCCCGGCATGTACTTGACGACCACGGTCGGATTGCCGGGAAGCGCCTCGCTCAACAGCGGCGCATAGAAGTTGGCCCATTTCGCCGAGCCGCCGGACTCCGAGAACGGGATCACGTATTCGACGGTCTTGCCCTTGAGGTCGAGCCCGTGGCCGCCCGCGATGGCCGTCGTGGCAAAGGCGAGGGCCGATACCCCCGCCGCCAGGCCAAGGGCCGCGCGGCGCGCAATGCTGGTCGTGTCTTTCATCACTTTCCTCCCATAAGGTCCGCGGCGTTGGTTCCGCCGGGGACGGTTTGCGTAGCTGGTTTTCTCGGGAAACCTGCGGGTCTTCGCCCGTCCAGCGCACGATCAAGTCGCGACGGTCGCACGGGCGGACGTCTTCAACAAGGTCGAATCTCGAGCCGATTGACGACCCCCCCCCCTTTACCGCCTCCCACGGTATCGAGCGCGCCAGACCCGTCCCGGACGCAGCGCCCTTGATCGGCGAAACCATACTGGGTGAAGCTTTCACCAGGCTTTCACGGAAACCTGGACCCTGGGGGCAAGGTAGGACCCGGATGCGAATCGCCGTGGTCGAAGACAACAGGATGCTGGCCGACGCCATCGGCAAGTCACTGGGCGACGACGGCCACGGGGTGGACATGCTGCACAATGGCGACGAGGCCGCCGCCTTCCTGGCGCGGGAGGCGGTGGACGCCGTGGTCCTGGACATCAATCTGCCCGGTCTGTCCGGCCTGGAGGTGCTGGGCGGGATGCGCCGGCGCGGCGATACGACGCCGGTGATCCTGCTGACCGCACGCGGCGAGACCAGGGACCGGGTGCTGGGCCTGGATGCCGGCGCCGACGACTATCTGGTAAAACCGTTCGACATGGACGAACTGAGCGCCCGGCTAAGGGCGCTCTTGCGCCGCCGCACCGCCGACCAGGGCAACATCGTCGCCGTTGCCGAACTTAGCCTCGACCGGACCGCCCGCCGCCTGTTCATGGGCGATCGCCCCCTGGACCTTCCCAGGCGCGAGCTGGCCCTGGCCGAGCTGTTCCTCCTGAAGCTGGACCAGATCGTCTCCAAGGAGCAGATCCTGGACCATCTCTATGGCGGCGGCAGCGAGGTCGACTCCACCACGGCCGAACTCTACGTTCACCGCCTGCGCAAACGCCTGGCCGGGTCCGGCGTCGCCATCAAGACCGTCCGCGGCCTCGGCTATTACATGGAGAAGACACAATGAAGCCCGTTCGTTCGATCCGGACCCGGCTGTTGCTGTGGCTTCTGGTTCCGCTGACCGTGATCGCGGCCTTCGAAGCGACGGAGACCTATTTCACGGCCCGTACCACCTCGAACAGCCTCTATGACAAGACGTTGCTGGCGGTGATGTTCACGGTGGCGGAGAACGTGCTTGCCTCCGACGGCGATCTGTTGTCCGAGAACGTGCTGGAGGTCCTGACCGAGAACCTGGGCGACCAGCTTTTCTATCATGTGGCTGGCCCGGACAATACGTTCGTGACCGGCTATTCCGGATACCCGCGTCCGCCGGACGGCGTCGAGCTTCGGCGCGGCAGGCCGGTCTTCTACGACGGGGTCTACAAGGACGAGCCCGTGCGCGTCGTGGCGATCCGCCAGTTGGTCACGGAACGCGACCTCAACGGCTGGATCACGGTCACCACGTGGCAGAAGGTCAACCGACGGGCGGAACTGTCGCTGCAACTGTTCGGTCAGTCGCTGCTCAGGCTTGCGATCCTGGTGGGCAGTGCGGGCCTGATCGTCTGGTTCGCCCTGCGCATCGGCCTGTCGCCCCTGGCCGACCTGCAGGAGGCGGTCGAGCGCCGGTCTTCCAGCGACCTGTCGGCAATCCGCCGGCCGGTGCCGGTAGAGGTCAAAAGCCTCGTCACCGCGATGAACAGCCTGTTCGAAAGGGTTCGCAATGCCGCGGACGTGCGCGAGCGGTTCATCGCGGACGCGGCACACCAGTTGCGCAACCCGATCGCGGCGCTGAAGGCCCAGGCACAGGTGGCCCGGAAGGCATCGACGCCGGACGAAATGCGCCACCGGATCGACGGCGTGGTGCAGTCGATCGACGCGGCGGGGCGTCTGGTCCATCAGCTGTTGACCAGCGCCAGCGCGAACGCCGCCGGCGCGGCCGGCATCGACGCCACCGCGTTCGATCTGGTGGACCTGGCGCGCGAAACCGCCGCGGGCCATGCCCAGCGCGCCATCAGGAAGGGCCAGGATTTCTCGTTCGACGTCGACGAGACGACCCTGCCGGTCACGGGCAACAGAACCCTGATCGGCGAGGCCATCGCCAACCTGATCGACAACGCCATCGTGCACAACCCTTCGGGAACGACGATCAGGGTCGGCGTCGCGCGGCGCGACGGCCCGCCCACCGTGACCGTCGAGGACGACGGCATCGGGATTCCCGACGCCGACCAGTCGAAGGTCGTGGAACCGTTTGTCAGTCTGCAGACCGAGAGCGCCGGCAGCGGACTTGGCCTGTCGATCGTCGCGGACATTGCGCGCCAACATAAGGGACGCCTTACCACGCTGCCCGGCGGCAAGGGGCGCGGCGCCCGCTTCGAACTGACCCTGGCGGCGGCCAACTGACGGACGGGTTCAGTTCTCCAGGAACCGAACGGTCACCGACGTGCCGCCGCCGCGCGGCGCAAGGGCGATTTCGATCCGGTAGTCGGGCGCATCGCAGCCCAAATCGCCCGGCAGAAAGAGGTCGTCCTTCGACACGGGCGAAAAGGCCATTAGGGCGCAATGCTCGTAGAACCTTCGCGCCAGCGCGTCGGGCTGTTCGCTGCTGGCATATTGCACGTCGATCATCTCCGGGGCGGTTCCGTCACGGGCGTCATAGGTGAAGACCGCGGTCTGGCCTTCCGCCTCGAACCGCGGGAAATCGCGCACGGTGTCGCTGGTGACGACGATCCAGTAGGCCGGGTCGTATTCCTCGAACGTGACGTTTTCGCCCAGCGCGACGCTCAACACGTAGATGCCGCCCGCAGCGGCTGCCGCCACCGCGGCGAGGCAGACCAGAAAGAGGATGCGAACCGTGCGCATCAGCGCAGATCGACGTTGTGTTCCTGGCCCGCCTCCACCGTCACGCGGCGGGTGCGCGTCTTGCCGCCGTCCTCCCAGGCGATATCGTAGGCGCCCGGCGGCAGCGGGCCGATGCGCCCGGAGCCGGTGACGGTCCAGATCTTCTCGCCCGCGCCATCGACGGCCGCGGGCCGGATCCGGACGGAGCCGTCACCCGACGCAGCCTGGACCAACAGCGCGCCGGTGCGCGTCTTCACCTCCAGCGCCTCGCCTGGACCGGCCTCGATCCCAGTGATCCAGGCGGACCCGTACGTGGTCACCAGTTCCAGATCGTACTTGCCGGGCGCGACGGCGACCCAGGTGTTGGCGCGGAAATAGGTCAGCAGTTTCCGGCGTTGGCCCGGCGGATGCAATCGCACCTCTCTGAGGCCCTCGCTGTCGGGCCCGCTCACCCGCAGCGCAGGCGGGCGCAGGCCGATGGTCGCCAGTTTGCCCTTCTTGATCTCGATCGGCGTGGTGACGGTCTGGCCGCCGACGGTGACCGCCAAGGTGTAACGTCCCGGCTCGAGTTCCCTTTCCCGAAACACCTTGCGGCCGCGGCGAATGCGCACCTCAAGTTTCAGAGGACCGACATCGGACGGGCCGTCGACATCGACCGACCAGCCGCCCTGTTTGTCTTCGCCGACCAGCGGGGAGTAGGAGACGCTGGTGAATTCCTCGGCCTGCGGGTCCGCGCCCCCGCTGTCGCGGCGGCAGACCAGGGTGCTCCAGTTGAGCTTCAGCGCCGGGTCGCTGGTGCTGGCTGTGGTGAACTGGAGTTCCCGGCCGTCCAGCGTCGGCAGCGCGTTGACGAGGCCTGCGGCGGTCAGCTCCGAGTCCTTGAACACCTGCCAGATGCCCTTGACCGCGCCCCACTGGCGCAGTGCGCTCAGCTTGACGGCGCGGCTCAACGGCGCGGGCAAGTCCAGCTCCATCGTGACCTGCTCGCCGTTCGCGGTCAGTGCGGCGGCGATGTTCGAGACCGTATCGGACTCGCACTGCCAGCGACCGGCAAGATCGATCGCCATCAGCGCCTTTGCCTTCTCGGCGTTCTTGCGTTCCTTCTCCAGGTCCTTTTGCAGCCATTCGAGACGGTCGTAGAGGTGTTCGCGGCGGTCCGACAGCCGGCGGTACCCGGTGCCGGTTTCGTAGAGGCGGGCCTCGATCATCTCGCTGTAGGGGGCCGGACGGATGAGTTCGTCGAGCCGTTCTTCCGCCCGCGCCTTCTCGGCGGCGATCTCTCCCAACAGCGGGTGGTGATGGTCGGCCAGGCTTGCGACGAGGATCCGCGCCTCGTCGATGGCGTTCTGCAGCCGCGTCACCTCTTTCCAGTCCTTGGCCACGTATTTGGCGCCCAGTTCCGCCATCTCCGCCAGCCTGCGGTCGATCCATGCGATCTCGGCCTCCGCCCTGGCGATCTCGGCATCCACCAGCGTGACGGCGCGGTCGGGGCCCAAGTTCTCGCGCACCAGTTCCAGTTCGTTGCGCCAACGCGACAAAGCAAGCAGCCGGGCCCGTCGATAGGCGGGGTTCAACCTGTGCGCCTCCTTGGCCGACAACGCGAGGTCCGCCGGTCGTTCGGCGACCACGCCAGTCATGCCGTCCATGCCCGGCAACACCTTTTCCATCAGCCAGAACAGTTCCGCCATGCCCGATTCGTGGGACTGCGGCGCGGTTCTGGAGCGATCCTTCAGGACGTTCAGCAGGGCCGCCGGGTCGTCCTTCGCCCGGGCCAGCGCCTGGGCAAATTCAAGCAGGCGGCGATGCGGGTCGTATTCCGGCCTGCTGCGCACTTCGGCAATGTCGAGGCCGGCGATCTTCATGCCCAGGAAGGCGCGCTGGACATATTTCCCGAGCGCCCGGCCGGTTTCGTAGAAGCCTTCGTGACCGCTATTGAAGCCCTGCACGTGTTCGGCGATGAACATGATCTGGTTGTTGATCATGGACCTGATGTCGGTGGGCGTGTAGTCGGAGACTTCGCCGTCAAGCGTGAAGTTCCGATCTTCCAGGCGGTCGGCGTCCTTCATGTTCTTGCCGTCCGCCCGCTCGGCCTGCTGGACGCGGACGACGACGATGTCCAGGCCGACCGGGCCGGAATAGGTCTCGATCCCGTTGCGCAGCGCGACCGCCATGTCGCGCAGGATCTCGCTGCGCAGTTTCAGCGCGGCATCGTTGTACGGGTATTTCATCTGCGACAGTTCGAACTGCTTCTTTGCGATCTCGACCATCCTGCGTTCGTAAACCGCATCGGTCGCAAGCAGATCGATTTCGCTGTCGCTCAGACCGGGGCTGCGCGCAGCCACTTTCTGACGTTCGGCCTGAAGTTCCGCCTCGGACTTGGCGAGGCTCTCGTTGGCAAAGACGATCTGCTGTTCCAGGCGCCCCATGTCGTCGGCCGACGCCTGTCCGGCATCGATCCTGGCCTGCAGCTCGCGGCGCTTGTTGCCGAGGAAACGGCGGCGCTTGCGCGCGTCCATGTAACGCATCGCCGCCGCCAGCCCCAGCGCCTCCATGGCGCGGGCGTGGCGCAGGTCTCCAAACCCTTCGGCATTCTGGCGGGCCATCGCCCGCATGAATTGGCGGCTTTCGATGATGAAGGGCATCACATTGATGTATTCGTTCACGTCGAAGGCGCGGGCCGATGTCGGGGGGTCGCCGTCGTTTGCGCCGTCGTTGTAGAACCGCGCGTCGGCCTCGTAGAGGGCGCGCAGGTGGCGGCGCACCCAGGCGGACTCGCTGGACCGGTCGATGTCGCTGGTGGGGTCCTTCGAACCCGGCGCGATGATCTTCTTGCGCAACAGGCGCAGCTCGTATTCGCGCTGGGCCTCCAGTTCCGCGAGTTTCTTCTCGAAGGCCTCTTTGTCCGAGATCTTCTGGTTCTCCAGCCGTACCAACATATCGAAGAACCTGTTCACGTCCTTTATCGACCGCCTGATCGCCTTGCGTTTCATGGCCGTGAAATGCCGCTCGCGCATGACGCGCAGCGATTCCATCGCGCCCTGCAGCTCGTCGTTCATCTTCGGGTAGATGACCTTCGTCAGATCGCGCCAGTTCAGCTCGCCGCGCGCGAGATCGCGGAACAAACGCTTGCCGGTGATTTCCTGCCCCTCGGTCCTGTTCTGGAAGTCCTCCAGCGTCCTGCGCGCGTCGTCCAGTTGCCGGTTGACGTTCTCCACCACCTCCGCGGTGAGCTGCGGTTTGGCTTCCAGTTCCCTCCGCGCTTCCGTTGGAAGGAACCGCCGGATCTGGTTCCACGTGACGCGGGGCGTGCGGGCGGAGTGCATGCCGGTGGCAACGGCGCGCGAGACGGCGGCCTGGAACAGAACCGCCTTCCAGGCGTCCGGGTCCATGTTGCCCTGGACATACATCTGGTAGAAGGTCGTGATCGCCGATTCGCTGGCCAGCCCCAGCGCGGCGCGTGCATAGACATCGACGCCCCTGGCGAAGGCGGGACTGTCCTTCATGGCCCGGTAGAGAGCGGATTTGGGCATCGCCGACCCGAGCGACTTCAACGCCGCGTCGAACGTGGCGTCGACGGCCTTGCCGGCGAATTGGGCGGCGGAACCGAGGACGACCGATTCCAGGATCACGCGATCCCATTCGACGCCTTTGATTTCCTCGCCGGGTTTGGCCTCCCGCCAGTTGACGTAGTACTCCATCGCCGCGTCGATCATGGCGCCCCCGAAGTGTTCGCCGATGAAAAGGGTCGCCGCGACGGTGCGCTGGCTGACAAGAATGCGCGGGAGCAGGGCTGCCATCCGGGCGGCCGCGATTTCCGGCACCGCCGCGGAAATCGCGGCGATGTAGACGGTGCGCAGATTCGCAATGGCAAGCCAGGTCTCGCCCGGCAGCCTGACGCCGCCGCTGGCACGCGAGGCAAAGGCACGGAAGCTGTGCTGGGTCTGCGGGACCACATAGCGCGCGGTGTCGGGATTGCCGTCGCGCATCTCGATATAGCCCATCTTCCTCATGAGCTGGAAATGTACGGGCTGTTGCATCTCCAACTGCTGCGGCGACCACTTGCGGGCGTTTTTCAGCGCGTCGTGGGCGGCGTTCATGTCACGGATGTAAGCGTCGATCCTCTTCTTGACCTCTTTGTCGCTCTCGTCCGGGTCGGTCCAGTTGGACACCCGGAAAAGCTGCTCGACATCCACCTCGTCCCAGTCGCCGCCGAGATAGCCGTCGTTGTAGGCGGAGAGCAGCGCGTCCTGTTCGGCGCGGATCACGTTGGCGAGGATCAGGAACAGCTCGCGCGGTTCCGGTTCTTCGCCGCTTTCAAGGAAGCGGAGGATCCTGTAGTCGGGCCGTTTCTTGGTCTCTTCGATGATCGACTTGCCCAGATCCCGCAGCGGCTCGCCGCTCCAGAGTTTCGTGTACTCGCCGCGCTGTCCGATCCGGTCGAGGAACTGGACCAATCCGCGTTCGGCGTTCCGCGCGATCCTCAGACGAAGGATGCCGCCGATGGGCCGTCCGTTTTCCGGGTCCACCACATAGCCGGTTGATGCCACGCGGAGGAATTCCTGCATGTCCAGGCCGTTGCGGATGGCAGCCATTTCCCGCGCCGTCGCGGTCGACAGTTCGGCGGCGCTTTCCTCCTGGTTGGGCACATAGCCGTCCGGCAGACTGGCGGCGATGCGCTCGCTGAGTTCGGCCAGCCAATAAATCGTCCGACTGACGCAGCGCGCGCCGATGGCGTTCAGCACGCGTTGCGAAGTGGCGTATACCGGGTCGGACATCATGGCATTCGAGACGTTGTCCTGCTGTCGGACACAGGCGATGGGCTGCATGGTCGTCAGAATTTCGTGGGCGGCGGACTCACGGAGACGGGTCAGCCTGAGCTGCACTTCGATCCGTGCCGCAATCGCCTCGTCGAGGCCGCTGGGCCCGAGCCCGGTCCAGCGCTCGAAAGCGCCGGGTGTTAGCTTGAGATACTTCTCCAGCCGGATGCCCGCCTGGGTGTCGGCCCATACCCGCTCCTGGCGGGTGGTCGCGAATGCGTTCTGCGCCACGGCCCAGCGCTTGTTCGGCGGGGCCGCCATTATAAGGTCGAAAATGGCCTTCGACACCGCGGCGCGGTAGGCCTGTTCGGCCTTCAGAATGCGCATCTTGCGGCGCCCAAGCTCGGTCAGCGCCGCCTGGTAGGCATCGGTATTGACCCTCTGGGCGAAGTGCCGGCGCTGGCGCAGGGCCGCCGGCAGCAGTTCGGCCTGTCCCTTCAGCAGGTAGAGGACCGCCTCCCGCACCGCGGCTTCCGGTCCGTCGGTGCCGGGTATGTGAAGCTGGCCGAACATGGGTTTGGGGTCTTCGGTCAGGCCTGCCCCGGCATCCCCGCCCGATCCCTGGGCCCATGCCGCGCGATCGACCGGAAGCGCAGCAAGCAGCGCCCAGCCGGCGCACGCGGCGGCCCGTAGAAATCGGCGCATGACTTGGCCCTGCATCCGTGCCACGCTGGCTCCCGGGTTTGTTTCCTCTGGCGGTCTGGCCCCGTACCAAGAGCAACGCACGTGCCGGAAAAGGTAGCATACCTTCGCAATTCCATCGCCCTTTGCGTGGCATTGTCGGCCGGCCTGCCGAGCATGGCCGTGGCCGACCGGATCGTCTCCAATTTCCCGGCGGGCCAGCTTCCCGGCCCGCTGGGCAAACAGATCGAAATGATCGAACAGCGGCTTGCCGAGCAGCTTGCCCCGGCGCCGCCGGGCACGGACGAGCTGGGCCGGCGCTTTTTCGCGGGCCGTGTCCTGAAGATGGTGCCCGCGGTCAACCCGTCGGCACCGCCGAACGATCCCGACCGCTGGCCCCGGGTGGTATTCGAGGGCTACGGCCCGGGCGGGGCGCCGAAGAGCCTTCGCCCGGCGCTGATCAGCATGATGGAGCTGATGCCTTATGGGATCATCGCATCGGACATCGACACGGTCGACGATATCGCGCGGCTGATGTCGAACCGGCACAGGGTTATTGGTGCCGGTTTCGGCAGTCCGGAACACCGCCAGGCCGTCTTCGCCGCGCTGGATCCCGACGGGTCGATGGGCCTGTCGGACGGCGCGGCCGACGGGCTGTCCTCGGGGGTCGAGGAGGGGGCGCTGATGATCTTCGGCCGCCAGGGCGTGCCGCGCGACCAGAACCAGCGTTTCATGATGCTGCAGACGAACCCGCTCGACCCGATCCTTTATTTCGGCGGCGACCCCGGCGCCGACGACACCTCCATCGGAATCCCCGCCGATCTTTTGGACGAATACGCCCGGTCGCAGCGCTACCCCGGCTACGAACCCGAGTTTGCCGGGATGGCGAAGGCGACGCTGCAGGTGTTCTACAGCCTGTCGGTGGCCGTCCCCGATCTCGCCTCGCCGGACTACCGGGACTGGGCCGCGCGGTATCAGGTCGTCGGACGTTCGATGTTCGACGCCTTGAGCCAGGCGCTGGACTATCACCACTCCGACGAAGCGAACAGGCAGTTCCGCAACGGGCTGAACCCCTTCCTGCCTCTGACGGTGGATGAGGTGCGCCTGGCCGCGCTGGAGGTCCTGGCCGACGGGCCGGTCGTCCCGGTCCCCGCCGTTTCCCACCAGGGCCGGCTGGTCGAAAGCCTGATCCAGGTGATCGAGAATGACGAGACCCTTGCCCCGATGGTCCAGGAAATCCTCGAACGCCAGCTTGCGCCGGGTCCGGGCGAACCCGAGGCGGTGACCGCGTTGCACGAGGTCGATCGGGAAACCTACCAGGCCGAGGCGCGCGATGTGCTGTTCGACGATCTCAGCGGAAACCCGCGCACGCTGATCGCGGGGCGCGCGCTGGCGCGGATCGGCTGGGGCGCCGAGAAGGACGCGGAACAGCTTGCCGAGACGCTGGTGACCATCACCCTGCAGGACGTTGGCGGTCACATGGACCTTGTCGCCCTGCTGCGCATGATGGCGCGGCCCAAGATCTACACGCGCGAAGACCGCCAGGAGTACGCCAACGTCGCGGCCAACGTGCTCGACAGACGGCTTGCGGAGGTCCGGACCGACATCCAGCGCGGCTTCGGCGGCGTCGACGACGCCCGCCTGATCGAGTTGATGGACGCCCCGGACGAGTAGGAAGGTTTGGCCGTCAGGTCCGTGCGGCGCCCACCGGTTCGCGCGCGACGGTTCCGTCTGCGACCCAACGGTCGAACAGGGCGAGCGCCGCATCGGCGAAGGCCGCATCGTTGATGTGGGCGTCGACCTCGGTCACCTCGACGCGCCCGGCCATCGCGCTGCGCGCCTCGTCGACCAGGGCCGCCAGACCGTCCGGATCGTGCGCGTCCTCGCCTTCGCGGTCCCATTCTTCGACGCCGCGCAACGGCAGCAGGAAATGCGTGGGCCCTTTTGCGGCGGCGAGACGGGCCGCAAGTTCCCGGACCCAGGCGCGCCGTTCGTCGGCGTTGAAGACCGCACTGGTGATCAGACGGTTGTGCTGGTGAAACGGGCGGCCCGCGAAGCGTTCTGGAATCTCTTGCCAGCAGGCCATGTCCAGGAGGTCCATCGCCCCGGGCGCGACGATCTGCGGCGTTCCGGCGGCGCCGGCATTCGTCATGCGGTCGTCGCCACTGGACACCAGCGACCCGGCCAGCATGTTCACGAACTCCTGCGCGCAGAAGTCCATCACGCAGCAAAACGCACCGTCGCCCGCCAGCTTCTCGAACGCCATGCCGCCCATGCCGGTGGAATGGAACACCGCGACTTCGAAGCCGCGCTCTTCCAGGGCGGGCTTCAGCGTCTTCATGTAGCTGAGGCAGGAGGACCCGAGCGACGTCATGCCCACCATGGGCCGGTCCCACCTCGGCGCCTCGGCCGCCCTGGCGGCACCCAGCACGGCGCCCGCCGCCTGCGAAAGCGACGACCTGCAGATCGCGTTCATGCCGTAGAGGCCGCCCGCCCAGAGGATCATCTGCGTATCGGCCGCCAGACGGTGCGGCGGGATCAGCGGCGAGAAGGCGACGGTCGAGACGATGTATTTGGGAACGCCCATCGGCAGGGCCTGGGCGCAGTCCAGCGCCAGGTCGGTGCCCATCGTTCCGCCCAGCGCGATCGTCCCGTCGAAGCGGCCCGCGCGATGTGCCTCGGCCACGGTTGCCGCGGCGCCGCGCGACATCACCTGGAACGCCTCGTTTTCGTCGCCCAGCGCGATCACTTGCTCGATCGTCATGCCGCCGGCGCGCGCCACGTCGTGCTTGGAGATGTCGGTCGGGCTTTCCGGATCGCCCAGCACGCTGACATCCATGGTAACGACGGCGCCGCCAAGGTCGCGGATCCGCGCCGCGATGAATTCGAGTTCGTCGTTCTTCGTATCGTAGGTGCCGATCACGAGGATGGTCTTCTTGCTCATTTGTCGATCCTCTGTGGCGGCGGGGCGGAACCGCCCTTCGTCGGTTATGCTTGCGTCCGCCACTATATCGCAGCGGTTTCGGAGGAAACACGGCATGCTCGACACCAACCAAGCGCTGGTCCTGGATTTCGGAGGCGTGATCAGCCGCACCCTGTTCGAAACCCACGCGTTGAGCGAGGCGGCGCTTGGACTGCCGCCCGGCACGCTGGGATGGCGCGGACCGTTCGATCCCGACGGCGATGCGCTGTGGCGGGCGATGCAGGCCGACGAGATCACAGAGCGCGACTATTGGCACCGCCGCACCCAGGAGGTGGCGAAGCTGGCCGGGCGCGATTGGTCGAAGATGTCGGATTTCGTGCGCGCGGCGCGCGGCGCCGACGCGGCACAGGTCATCCGCCCCGAGGCGCTGGCCGCGATCGCCACGGTCAAACAGGCGAGCATGAAGCTGGCGGTCCTCTCAAACGAGCTGGACCTATTCTACGGTGCGGAGTTCCGGCAGCGGCTTCCGTTCCTGGCCGATGTCGACGCCATCGTCGATGCGACCTATACCGGCGTTCTCAAGCCCGATCCCGGGGCCTACAGAACATGCATCGAGGCGCTGGGGTTGCCCGCGCCGGCCTGTGTCTTCGTCGACGACCAGATTCGCAACATCGACGGCGCCCGGGCCTTCGGCATGCGCACGGTCCATTTCGACGTTCTCGACCCGGCAGGGTCCTATACGCGCGCGCTTGACCTGTTGGGCCTGGGCCCGGACGCCTGACTAGAGGCGGTCCAGCTCCTGCAGGGTGTCCAGCAGCGTTTTCAGCTTCTTCTTGCCCAAGACGGCTTCGATTTCCGCCGCGATCTCGCGGGCGCGCGGTAGATTGTCTTCGATGATCCGCCGTCCGGCCGGGGTGATCGCCACCGTCTGGCGGCGGCGGTCCTGGGCGTGCTGGTCGCGGGTGACGTAACCTTTCTCGACCAGGGTCTGGACGATGCGGGACTGGCTGGGCAACAGCAGGCACGCGCGTTCGGCAAGCTTGGTCGCGTCGAGCGGGCCGAACTCCTCCAGCACACGCAGGATGCGCCACTGCTGTTCGGTGATGCCCGAGGCTGAAAGCATCTCGCGGATCGGTCCCATCAGCTTTTCCCGCGCCCGGATCAGCGCGATGGGCAAGGAGCGCGTCGTGGAGGGAAGGTCCACCCGGCTGGCGTTTTGCTTTCGGTCGCTCATGACGGCTTCGCGGAAATGGATTTGACACCGGCACCGGCAATAACTTAACATCGCAAATATTTCTTTGTTAAGCAAAATCATTCGCCGCCACATGCTGCCGACGGTTCGGCCAGGCGGCGGTGCGCCCCCGTGCCCACCGGAAGGAAGACCAGCGCATGTCGGACCTCGACAAGAACATCGGCAAGCTGAACGACCACCTGGCCCGCTTCCGCGATGCCGGCATCCTGAACCGGATCGGCGGCTGGTCCGTGCCGGCGAGCGCCGGCGGGACCTTCGAAACGCGGTCGCCGGTCGACGAGAGCCTGATCTGCACGGTCGCCAAGGGCGACGAGACGGATATCGATGCGGCCGCCGCCGCCGCGCGCGATGCCTTTCCGGCCTGGCGCGACATGCCCGCGACCGAACGCAAGAAGGTCCTGCACGCCATTGCCGAAGGGATCGAGGCTCGAGCGGAGGAAATCGCGCTGTGCGAATGCTGGGACACCGGCCAGGCGCTGCGCTTCATGTCCAAGGCGGCACTGAGGGGCGCGGAGAACTTCAGGTTCTTCGCCGACCGCGCGCCGGCGGCGCGCGACGGCCAGGCGCTGCCGTCGCCCACCTTGATGAACGTCACCACGCGCACGCCGATCGGGCCCGTCGGTGTCATCACGCCGTGGAACACACCCTTCATGCTGTCGACATGGAAGATCGCGCCGGCGCTGGCCGCCGGCTGCACGATCGTCCACAAGCCGGCGGAGTTCTCGCCGCTGAGCGCGCGCATCCTGGTCGAGATCGCCGAGGAAGCCGGTCTGCCGCCCGGTGTCTGGAACCTGGTCAACGGTTTCGGCGAGGATGCCGGCATGGCGCTGACCGAACATCCCGACATCAAGGCGATCGCCTTCGTCGGCGAAAGCCGCACCGGCTCGATGATCATGAGGCAGGGCGCAGACACGCTGAAGCGCGTTCATTTCGAACTGGGCGGCAAGAATCCGGTGATCGTGTTCGACGACGCCGATCTGGAGCGCGCGCTGGATGCCGCGATCTTCATGATCTACTCGCTGAACGGCGAACGCTGCACCTCGTCGTCGCGGCTGCTTGTGCAGGAGACGATCGCCGAGGAGTTCGAGGCGCGGCTGGTCGAACGCGTCAACAGGATCCGCGTCGGCCACCCGCTGGATACGGCCACCGAGATCGGTCCGCTGATCCACCAGACCCACTTCGACAAGGTCACCGGCTATTTCGACGTCGCGCGCAAGGATGGCGCGACGATCGCGGCCGGCGGAACCCGCGAGGGCAGCCAGGGCTATTTCGTGCGCCCGACCCTGTTCACCGGCGCCACCAACGACATGACGATCGCGCAGGAGGAGATCTTCGGGCCGGTGCTGACCGCAATCCGGTTCAAGACTGAGGAGGAGGCGCTTGCGATCGCGAACGGGGTGAAGTACGGGCTGACCGCCTATGTCTGGACCAACGACCTGACGCGCGCCCTGCGTTTCACGAACGGGCTGGAGGCCGGCATGATCTGGGTGAACTCGGAGAACGTCCGTCACCTGCCGACGCCGTTCGGCGGCGTGAAGGCCAGCGGCATCGGGCGCGACGGCGGCGACTGGTCTTTCGAGTTCTATATGGAACAAAAGCACATCGGTTTCGCGACCGGCCAACACGTCATTCCGCGGCTGGGCGCCTGACAGGCCGCCCGGGAACGGGACAAGGGAGTTTGAAGATGACAACGCTTTCACTGAAGGACCCGTCACTGCTGCGCCAGGCGGCGCTGATCGGCGACAAGTGGATCGATGCCGATCCGGCAACCGGCCTCGCCGTGACGGACCCGGCGACCGGCGAGACGATCGGCTACGTCCCCAAGCTGGGCGCCGAGGAGACCCATGCCGCCGTCGCCGCGGCCGAGGCGGCCCGTCATCCCTGGGCTGCGCGCACCGCCAAGGAACGCGCGGCCGTGCTGCGCCGCTGGTTCGAACTGATGCTGGAGAACCAGGACGACCTGGGCACGATCCTGACGGCCGAACAGGGCAAGCCCTTGCCCGAAGCCAAGGGCGAGATCGCCTATGGCGCCACCTTCATCGAATGGTTCGCCGAAGAGGCACGCCGCGCCTACGGCGAGGCGGTGCCCGGCCACCAGGCGGACAAACGGATCGTGGTGATCAAGCAGCCGATCGGCGTTGTCGCGGCGATCACGCCGTGGAATTTCCCGAACGCGATGATCACCCGCAAGGCCGGACCGGCGCTGGCGGCGGGATGTGCGATGGTGCTGAAGCCGGCGAGCCAGACACCGTTCTCGGCGATTGCGCTTGCGGTGCTGGCGGAACGGGCGGGCCTGCCGGCGGGGCTGTTCTCGGTGGTGACCGGTTCGTCCGGCGTCATCGGCGGTGCGATGACCGAAAGCCCCGTGGTGCGCAAGCTCACCTTCACGGGCTCCACCGCGGTGGGCGCCGAGCTCTACCGCCAGTGCGCGCCGACGATTAAGAAACTGGGGCTGGAGCTGGGCGGCAACGCGCCCTTCATCGTGTTCGACGACGCCGACCTGGACGCGGCGGTCGACGGCGCGGTGATCGCAAAGTACCGCAACAACGGCCAGACCTGCGTCTGCGCCAACCGGATCTACGTCCAGGCCGGGGTCTATGACGCCTTCGCCGACAAGCTGGCCAGCAAGACCAGCACGCTGACCACCGGGAACGGGTTCGACGAAGGCGTCGTTTTCGGGCCGCTGATCGACGAGGCCGCGGCGCAGAAGGTCGAGGAACACATCGCCGACGCCAAGGACAAGGGCGCCAGCGTTGTCCTAGGCGGCGCGCGCCATTCCCTGGGCGGCACCTTTTTCGAGCCCACCATCCTGACCGACGTCACCGCCGACATGGCCGTGGCCAGGGAGGAGACCTTCGGGCCCGTTGCGCCGCTGTTCCGCTTCGAGACCGAAGAAGAGGTGGTCGCCGCGGCGAACGACACCGAGTTCGGCCTCGCCTCCTACTTCTATACCCGTGATATCGCGCGCGTCTGGCGCGTCAGCGAGGCCCTTGAATACGGCATGGTCGGGGTCAATACCGGGTTGATCTCGACGGCCGAGGCGCCGTTCGGCGGGGTCAAGCTCTCCGGTCTGGGCCGCGAAGGGTCGCACCACGGGCTCGACGAGTTCATGGAGCTCAAATATGTCTGCATGGGCGGGATCTCTTCGGGGGGCTGAGCGTGCGTTTTGCAAGCTTCAGCGCCGGCGGCGAACGCCTTTACGGTGCGGTCGCGGACGACGGCATGATCGCCCTGTCGCCGGGCTTTCCCGAATGGCCGACCCTGCGCGAGGTGATCGAGGCCGGCGCGTTTGCGACGCTGGAACAGGCGGCCGCCGGCCGCGACGCGACCCACCCCCCGGGTTCATTCGTCTACGAGATCCCGGTCCCCGCACCGGAGAAGATCATCTGCGTCGGCGTCAACTTCCCCGACCGAAATGCCGAGTACAAGGACGGGCAGGACGCGCCGCCTAACATGTCGTTGTTCATCCGGTTTCCCCGTTCCTTCACCGGACACGACCGGCCGCTGATCCGGCCCAAGGCATCCGACAAGCTGGACTACGAGGGCGAGATCGCGGTCGTGATCGGCGCCGGCGGGCGGCACATCGCCCAGGCTGACGCCTACGACCACATCGCTGCGCTGACCTTGTGCAACGAAGGCACGCTGCGCGACTGGGTGCGGCATGCCAAGTTCAATGTCACCCAGGGCAAGAATTTCGACAGTTCGGGCGCCATGGGACCGTGGCTGGTGCCCTTCACCGACGCCGCACAGCTTGACGATGTGCGCCTCACGACCAGGGTGAACGGCGAGGTGCGCCAGGACGACCGGACCGGGCGCATGCTGTTCCCGATCCGCCGCCAGATCGAATACATCTCCACCTTCACCACGCTGGTGCCGGGCGACGTCATCGTGACCGGCACGCCCACCGGCGCCGGCGCGCGGTTCGACCCGCCGGTCTTCCTGAAGCCAGGCGACGTGGTCGAGATCGAGGCCGAGGGCATCGGCAGGCTGGTGAACGGCGTCGAGGATGAGGCGTGAGCCTGTCCGCGGCCGATACCTCCCGCGCGGCGGAGGATCTTTACCAGGCTGAGGTCTCGGGCAAACAGATCGGTCTTTTGTCGCTCCGCCATCCCGACCTGGACATGGACGGTGCCTATGCCATCCAGGCGGCGCTGACCCGACGCAAGCTGGCGGCGGGGCGCAAGGTCATCGGCTGGAAGATCGGGCTGACCTCGAAGGCGATGCAGGCCGCGCTGGGCATCGATATCCCCGACAGCGGCATGCTGTTCGACGACATGTGGTTCAACAACGGGGCGACGGTGCCCGCGGGCCGGTTCATCCAGCCGCGCATCGAGGCGGAGATCGCCTTCGTCATGAAGGCGCCGCTTGCGGGCGCGGATGTTTCCCGGGCCGACGTGCTGGCCGCCACCGATTGCGTGGCGCCGGCGATCGAGATCCTGGACACCCGCATCCAGCGGGCCGACCCGGAGACCGGCCGGACGCGCACGGTCGTCGATACGATCGCGGACAATGCGGCAAATGCCGGCATCGTCCTGGGCGAGGCGCGCCACACAGCGGGTGCGCACGACCTGCGCTGGGTCGGCGCCATCGTGTCGCGCGACGGCGCGGTCGAGGAAACCGGCCTCGGCGCCGGCGTGCTGAACGACCCCGTCGAAAGCGTCGTCTGGCTTGCCCGGCGCATGGCCCGGTACGGCCAGACCATCGAGGCGGGACAGGTGATCCTGTCCGGTTCGTTCATCCGGCCGGTCGAATGCCCGCCCGGCACCGCCATCGCGGCGGACTTCGGTCCCTTCGGGAGCGTGGCGGTCGAGTTTGATTAGCGCACGTGCATGTGGCGTGCCGACTCCGACGCCATATCTCCCTGAATTCCTATCCCATTTGGGACATGGCTGCGGTATCCAAAAACCGCACAAATCAAAAAGGTTCTGCGCCCTCTGGATTGGGTTTGACCTCTCCAGGACGCTGTTCTAGCGTCCAACTTTAGAAGGTGGGGTATCCGATTTCGTCAACAATTATAGCTGCCGAAGGCGATTCGGCGGGGGGGAAAGCTGTGGCCACGCCTGGGACGCCTTTCAACGACAGGCTTGTCGGAGACATCATCGACGAAACCTATGACGCCCTTGGCGGGAACGACCTGATCTTCGCATCCGGCGGCAACGACGTGATTAACGGAGGTCCCGGGTTCGATGTGGTCCTTTACGAAGCCTCGCCCAACGGCGTCTTCATCAACAACACGCCGAACACCATCGCGGGCGTCGCGCCATTCTCCGTGGCCAAGGGAAATTGGGGGCCTGATGCCTTCCTCACCTACACCGATTCCCTGACCGGCGTAGAGGCCTTCCACGGCAGTCCCGGCACCGATTCAATCTATCTGTCGAACGACCCGAACACCTATACGTTCGACCGGGCCGGCGCCGACTTCATTTTCGCCGGAGACAATGGACACACCTTCTTTGTGGGCAGCGGCGGCGACACATTCTCCGGCGGCTTGGGTTATGACACCCTGAACTTCAGCGACGACGGAAACGACAGCGCCGGGCCCATCACACAGGGGGTCGAGGTCAATGCAACCGGTTTCGGCGCCGGCGAGGCGTTCGACGGCTGGGGCGATTTCGACTTCTACTCGGGTATCGAGGCCTTCATCGGAACCTCCTTCGCGGACACGTTCAACACCAGCGACACAGACGAGTTCATCGACAGCGGCGACGGCAACGACACGATCAACAGCGGCGGCGGCAACGACACCATCTTTGCCGGCGCGGGCAACGATACGATCAACGCCGGCTGGGGCAACGACTTCATCCGCTCCGGCCCCGGCAACGACATCGTCGACGGCGGCGACGGAAGCGACGCATTGGCCTTTGACGGTCTGCCCAGCTTTGGGGTGCCGAACGGCGTCGTCATCAACAACACCGACGCGGCAGTCGTCACCGGCAGCGGCACCGTTGCGGCGCGCACGGCCGAGACCGGCGCCTGGGGCACCGATACGCTGATCAACCTGGAGAACTTCAGCGGCAGCGAGTTCGACGACGAAATCTATCTGTCGGACGCGTTATGGACCTTTACCAGCGACCGGGCCGGCAACGACATCGTCGTCGCCGGTGCCGGCGGCAACTTCTTCAATGTCGGCAGCGGCAACGACACCTATACCGGCGGCATCGGCTTTGACACGTTGAACTACGATAACGGGGCGTTCGATTCCGCCGGCGACATCACAGCAGGCATCGTCGTCACCGCAACCGGGCCTTATGCGGGCACGGTCACCGACGGATGGGGCGATACCGACACGTATTCGGGCATCGAGTCCATTATCGGCACGGAGTTTGCCGACACCATCACGACCGGCGACGGCAATGACAACGTCAACGGCATCGACGGCGACGACATCATCAACACCGGCGGCGGCCGCGACTTCATCAGGACCGGCGACGGCAACCATACGGTCGACGGCGGTTCCGGCTCCGACACGCTTGCCTATGACGGACTTCCGGACTTCGGGCCGCCCAACGGCGTATTCATCAACAACACGACCGCGGCGATCGGCAGTGTGCTGGCGGGCACGGTCGACAAGGGCGCCTGGGGCACCGATACGATCACCAACGTGGAGAACTTCCTCGGCAGCGAGTTCGCCGACTTCATCTATCTGTCCGATTTCGCGGACGGCACCTTCACCTTCGACCGGGCCGGCGACGACTATGTGCAAGCCGGCAACGGCGGCCACTTTTTCGCAGCGGGCAGCGGCAACGACACCTATATCGGCAGCGCCGAATTCGACACCATCTCGTTCGACGACGACGGGTTCGATTCATTCGGTCAGATCACCTCCGGCGTGACCGTCACCTTCACGGGCATCGGCGCGGGCACGGCGATCGATGGCTGGGGCTTTACCGATACCTTTTCGGACATCGAAGACATCCAGGGCACGATCTTCGGCGACGATTTCGTGGGTAGCGCGGGCGACGAGCGGTTCCGGCCCGACGCGGGCGGTGATGACATCAGCGGCGGTGACGGCTGGGACACGCTGGATTATCGCAACTCCGAGTTCAGCAACTTCGGCCCGGCGGTCGGCGGCCTGAGCGTCACATTCAGCGCGGTTGGTGCGGGCGAGCTTATCGATCCGTGGGGTTTCCTGGATGTCTTCACCGGCATCGAGCGGATCCGGGGCAGCCATCTTGACGACACCATGGTCGGCAGCGACGGCGACGAGCGCCTGGAAGGCCGCGACGGCGCCGATTTCATCGACGGCGGTCTCGGCGAAAACCGGCTGCAGGGCGGGTCTGGCAACGACGAGATCATCAGCCGCGGCGACGGCGATATCGTCAGCGGCGACGACGGCAACGACATCATCACGGTGTTTGGACCGGACGCCACGGTTGCCCCGGGCCTGGGCAACGACATCATCAACGGCTCGACAATTCCGTTCTCGACGGCGCTGTCATACGAAGACTTCGACCGCGATGTGATCGTCGATCTCGCGGCCGGCACCGCCACGGCAGAATTCGTGTCGGACACCTTCACCAATGTCTATCGCGTGTTCGGCGGCGAGGGGAACGACCAACTGTTCGGCGGTGCCGGCGACGACTACGAGGCCTTCGACGGCAGCCGGGGCAACGACTTCTACGACGGTAGAACCGGCTTCGACGAGCTGATCTTCAACATCAACAACGGCGATCTGGGCATCATCGTCAATTTCGACGACGGCACGGGCGTCGGCACGGTGCGCGACACTTACGGCGACACCGACACCTTCGTCAATATCGACGCCATCCGCGCCACTTTGGAAGTGGACGACATCACCGGTGCCGACGGCTATCAGCGGTTCCGGGCGCTGGCGGGCGCGGACACCCTGGACGGCGGCGCCGGCCTCGAGGACGAGGTCGACCACAGCCGCGACAGCAACTACGGCGGCAACAACGGGGTAACCGTCGACCTTGCCTCGGGCTTCGCCATCGACGGATGGGGCGACACCGACACGCTCAGCAACATCGAATGGGCACGGGGAACCGGGTTCGACGACATCCTGATCGGCAGCGACGTTGCCAACAGGCTGCGCGGCATTGACGGCAACGACACCATCGATGCCGCCGGCGGCGACGACAATGTCCAGGGCGGCGGCGGTATCGACACGATGACGCTGGGCGCGGGTGCCGACGAGGTTTACGGCACGCTGGCGGACCTGGACGGCGACACGATCACCGACCTGGCGGCCGAGGACGCCATCGGCGTGTGGGACGACAACGGCGACCTGATCGCCGCCAACTTGACCGCGGCGGGTGGGTTCCTGGAAATCGACATCGACGACGACGGCCTCGCCGACGCGACGATGATCCTGACCAACGGCTATTCGGGACCGGTCACTTCGCTGGGCGGGAGTTTCGCCACGCCCCAGCCGGCCGTGGTGTCGGTCGAAAACGCCGGGTTCTTCTCCGCCGTCGTGACGGAAGGCGATGCGGCAACGGTGCCGATCAGCTTTACGATCACGCGCGGCGGCGACCTCAACGCCACCGTCACCGCCGACTATGTGGTCGAAGGCCTCGGCCTGCAGCCTGCGGACGCCGACGATTTCGTGGACGGGCTGCCGCAGACCGGCCAGGTGACGTTCGCGCCGGGCGAGGAGACGGCGGTCGTGACGTTCGAGGTCATCGGCGATACGACCATCGAAACCAACGAGGATATCCGCTTTGCCGTGACCGCGGTGGCGTCGGACGGCGCGCTGCCGGGCGAGATCGGCGATGCGGAAACCTTCGCCCGCATCCTGAACGACGATCTGCCGGCGCAGGTCTCGATCACCGGCGAACAGATCCGCGAGGGCAATACCGGGACCACGGCGCTGACCTTTACGGTGACGCGCGAAGGCGGCAGCCTCTCCGGCGACCTTGAGGTGCTTTATCAGCTCACCGGCAGTGCACCTGGCGCGGGTTTCGACCTGCTGGCCGATGCGGACGACATCGTCGGCGGTCTGCCCCAGCTGGCCTCCGTCGTCATCCCGGATGGTCAGGCCACGGCCGAGATCGTTGTCGCGGTGATCGGCGACACCGAGATCGAAGGACGCGAGGACGTCTTTGCCACCATTCTCGACCTTCAGGGGCCGGCGGCAAGCAACTTCGAGATCGGCGTGCAACAGGCCCGCGGCCGCATCTTCAATGACGACGGCACGCCGCCGGCGCCGCCGCCGGGCGTGGAGGCGGATGTTTTCGGCGATCCGCATATCGTGACCCTGGACGGCCTGGGCTACGACTTCCAGGCGGTGGGCGAGTTCACCCTGATCGAAGGGTCGGATCCGAGCGATCCGTTCGAGATCCAGGTGCGCACGGCGCCGACGCCGGGCAGCGACCTGGTTTCGGTCAACACGGCCATGGCGACGGTGGTCGACGGCCACCGCGTCAGCATCGACGCGTTTGCGCCGGAGAAGCTGCTCGTGGATGGCGTGCCGACGACCATCGATCCCGCCGATGGCCCGCTGAACCTCGGCGCCGGCCAGATCTATTTCGACGGCGAGGCCTACACCATCGTCTATGCCAGCGGCGAGCAGGCCAAGGTCGGCGTCTATGACGGGTTCATCAATGTCTGCGTCTTCCTGGCCGATGGCCACGCGGTCCAGGGCCTGATGGGCAATGCCGACGGCGACACGTCCAACGACCTGGCAATCAGGGGCAGTGACGGAATCGCCCGGGATGTGCTCACCCAGCCCGTCGACTTCGACATTCTGTACAGCGACTTCGCCGACAGCTGGCGGGTGACCGACGCTTCGTCGCTGTTCGACTATCCGCCGGGGCAGGGCACGGCCGACTTCACCGACAAGAGCTTCCCGCGCGGCGCGGTCAGTGTTGATGACCTGCCGCCGGAAGTTCTGGCCGCGGCCGAGGCGGCAACCGCCGGCATCACCGACCCGATCTTGAGAGAGGCGGCGATCCTGGACTTCGCCTTGACGGGCGATACTGCGTTTGTGGACTCGGCCGGCCAGGTTGCCGCCGACCCCACCGTCACGGCGGAACCCGAGAACGCGCCGCCGCTGCCTGGCTTTGTCGGGATCTTCGCGGCGCAGACACAGATTACGGAGGGAGACGCAGGCGCCGCCAACCTGCTGTTTACGGTCTATCGCACCGGCGATGCCGCACAGGCGCTTGATGTCGCCTACAGCATCGGCGGAACGATCGATGCGGACGATCTCGTCGGCGGACTTGCCGGCGGCGTGGTGTCGTTCGCGTCGGGACAGACGACGAAATCGATCGTGCTGGAGGCGACGGGCGACGCTCTGATCGAAGCCGACGAAGAGGTGGTGGTCGGCATCTCGGTGGATCCTCTGGCGGACGTTCTGGTGGCTGCAGGCACCGCGGAGACCGTCATTCTCAACGACGACTTCCAGGAGCTGGGCCTGCCCAGCGACGACAACATCAAGGGCGGCAAGGGAGACGACACGCTTTTCGGCGGCGGCGGAAACGACAAGCTGAGTGGCGGCAAGGGCAACGACACCCTGAACGGCGGCACCGGCGACGACAAGCTGAAGGGCGGCAAGGGCAACGACGTCCTGAACGGCGACGCCGGCAACGACCGGCTCGACGGCGGCAAGGGCAACGACACCCTCAACGGCGGCGCCGACGATGACGAACTGGACGGCGGCAAGGGGAACGACATCCTCAACGGCGGCGCCGGCAACGACGTCCTGGCCGGCGGCGAGGGGGACGACCGCCTGTTGGGCGGCGATGGCGATGACGTTCTGGTCGGCGATTCCTACGGGTCCGGTTCGGGTTCCGACTGGTACGGGTCCGGCTCCAGTGGCGGCTCGTTCGGCAGTGTCGAGGCGTTCGACTATCTGGACGGCGGCGCCGGCGACGATCAACTGTTCGCCGGCGAGGACACGGCCGATACCTTCGCCTTCGGACCGCAATCGGGCGACGACACGATCTTCGGCTTCGCCAGCGGCCAAGATAAGATCCTGTTGGAGGACCTGCCTTTCGACAGCTACGAAGATCTCGAGCCGTTCATCTCGAAGGACGGCAAGAACACCGTGCTGCAGCTCGATGCGAATGGCGACAATACGGTCACCTTGATTGGCGTCAGACCCGGCGATCTTGACGCCGACGATTTCATGTTTTGACCCGCGCCTGCGCGAGAGCCGCCGGTCGCACCAGAGCGTGATCACCTGTGTTCGGGTCGTTTGACGACGTTTGAGCACGGATAGCTGCGCGTCACTTGCAGCCAAGCCCTTCGAGACGGCCGCGTTCCGCGGCCTCCTCAGGGTGAGGAAATAGGTTAGGGTCTTCGATACCGAAAACTCTCATGGTGAGGAGGCGCGCGCCAGCGCGCCGTCTCGAACCACACGGCTGCAAGGCTTCAGTGTTTCGACGTGAACTGATCCTGCTCTAGGGGCCTGCGTCCTGGAATAGTGCACGGTGTCGATGGCGCGGTCGGCGGGCGATCGGAAACCGAAGCGAAAGACCCGGGGCCCGGCCCTCAGTTCGCCGGCGGCATGTCCAACAGCGGCGGGTGGTCGTTCAGCGGAAAGGAAACCTTGCAGCGGTGGCCGGCCGGCAGGCGGCGGTTCTTGTTGGGCAAGGCCAGACGCACGCCGAAGGAACTGCTGGCCGCGTCGAATACCCGGTCGACCACGGTGACCGCGGCGGCATAGCTGCCGTTGATCGGCGGCGCGGGCTCGACGGTGCCGATCATGCCGAGGCGGATCTTGGGATAGAGGTCCACCGGCAGGAAGACCTCCACATGCAGGGGATCCATCGCCGCCAGGGTGACGATGTGCCCTTCTTGCTGGATGAACTCGCCGGCGGTCAACGTCCGCTCGCTGACGATCCCGTCGATCGGGCTGCGGATGGTGCGCTGCTGCAGGATTACCTGCGAGCGCATGAGTTCCAGCTCGGCCAGCCGCAACTCCAGTGTCTCGCGTTCCAGTTCGTTCTTGGAAAACTCGAGCTCGGCGACCAGCTCGTCGTAGCGGTCGGTGGAAACGACCTCTTTCTTCAGCAGTTTCGACGCACGCTCCAGCCGCTTGGCATTGAGTTCGACACGCGCGCGCTGGGCGGCGATGCGGGCGGTGCTGGCCGAGCGGACCCGCTCGATCTCGACCGTGGCGGTTTCCACCTCCGAGCGCAGGCGGGCGATCACCTCGCCTTTTTCGACCCGGTCGCCGCGCTTGACCAGCACGTCCTCCAGGATGCCGACCATGGGACTGCCGACCTCGACCAGGCGCGCGGGTTCCATCACACAGTCGAACCGCTCGTCCTGGGCAGACGCGGTCGCGGCGCCTGCCGACAGGCAAACCGCCGCAAGCGCGACGCGCCTCAGCCAATACGCCACATCGATCCCAGTCACAGTCAGCACCGGTTCATGGTTAACGATTCGCGGGGCGACGGCGGTTCCTTCGCCGTTACGGGACAATAGCTTATGTGATTTTCATTGCACAATCGATTCATCGGGGGCCGCCTGCCGCGGACGCCCGGAAGCCGCCGGATCGCAGGGCCTAGCCTTTGATCCCGGTGCTTGCGATCGAGGCGATGAAGGCCTTCTGCAGGCGGAGATAGAACAAGAGGACAGGCACGGTGATGACCGTCAGATAGGCCATCACCTCGCCCCAGGCGGTGTTGAGCTGGAAGAAATACTGAAGGCCGACCATGATCGGCCGATAGGCTTCTTCCTGCACGACCATGATCGGCCAGATGAACTGGTCGTTGTACATCTTGATGAACTTCAGGATCGCCGCGGTCGCAAGCACCGGCCCGGACAGAGGCATGATCACGCGGCTGTAGATCTTGAACCACGAGGCGCCGTCCACGCGCGCCGCCTCGACCAGGTCCTTCGGCAGATCCTTGAAATACTGCACGAACAGGAAGATCGTCAGCGCGTCGGCGATCCAGGGGATGATCTGCACATGGTAGCTGTTGAGCCAGCCGACCTCGTAGCCGCCAAGCCCGATCCAGGGCAGGTTGTTGACGATCATCAACAGCGGCACGGCGATCGTCTCGAACGGCAGGATGAAGGTCGCCAGGATCACCGCCAGCGCGACCGAACGGCCCTTCCAGTCGAGGAACACGAAGGAAAACGCCGCCATCGAACAAAGGAACAGCGACAGGACCAGGGTGACCGCGGTGACGAAGACCGAGTTCAGGACGAAGCGGGCGATGGGCGCGCGTTCGAAGGCTGCGAAATAGTTGTCGAACGAGATGTCGCCGATCGGCAGGAAGGCGCGCAGCGACGCGCTGTCCCGCAGAAGCTGCAGGTCCGGCTTGAGCGACGAGACGAACATGAAGATGACGGGAAAGACGAAGATCAGCGCGATCCAGCACAGCAGGAGATAGCGCAAGGCAAGCGCGACGATCTGCTCGCCCCTCATCGTTTCTTCTCCCGCGTCAGGTAGCGCTGCAACAGCGAGATCGACAGGACGAACAGGAACAGGAACACCGATATCGCCGACCCGCCGGAGATGTCCTGCTTCTCGTAGCCCCGGACCACCATCTGGAACACAAGGCTCTGGGTCGAATCGACGGGTCCGCCGCGCGTCATCACCTCGATCTGCGGATACAGCGTGAAGGCCTGCATGGTGATGATCACCATCACCAGGATCGCGGTGTTCCTGAGCCCGGGCCAGGTGACGTAGCGGAACAACTGCCAGCGCGTCGCGCCTTCGATGCGCGCCGCCTCGTAGAGCTCGCCAGGGATCGTCTGCAGGCCCGACAGCCAGATCACCATGTGAAAACCGACGCCCTGCCAGATCGACATGGCCATGATCGCCGGCAACGCGGTCGACGTGTTGCCCAACCAGTCGACCGGCTGCAGGGCGCCGAAGGAGAACAGCCCCATCAGGGTGTTCAGAAGTCCGTTCTGGCCGTCATAGATGAACCGCCACAGCATCGAGACGACGACCATCGAGATGACGACCGGCATGAAGAAGATCGTTCTGAACAGGTTGATGGCCCGAAGCCGCACGTTGATCAACAGCGCCAGACCGAGCGCGATCGTCGCCTGCAAGGGCGCGACGACGGCGACGAAGACCACCGTGTTCCTGAGCGCCTTCATGAAGATCACGTCGCGGGCGAGCACGGTGAACTTGCGGTCGCCGGCCAAACCGATGGCGAACCACTCGCGCATTCTGTCCAGGTGCGGGTAGTCGGGGTTGTTGCGGGTGAAGGTGCGCAGACGCGGGTATTTCGGGTTGCCGTCCGTGTCGCGCACGATCTGGCCGGCCGCGTCCTTGACCGGGTCCAAGGTCAGAAAGCCGATGCCCAGCATGCGTTCGAAATTCCGCAGGCCGACGAATTCGGCGGGGTTTGGCGAAATCAGCCGCTGGTTGGTCAACGAGAACCCGAACGCCATGAAGAACGGCGCTACCAGGAAGGCGAGCACCAGGAGAAAGGCGGGGGCCGCCATCAGCCAGCCGGTGATGGTCTGCCGGCGCCGTTCCGCATCTCGGCGTGTGCCCACCTGCGCCCCGCCCCCCTTGGCCGGATGGATGACGACCCGCCCGGGCAGAACCGGGCGGGCCGGTTTGGCCTATTTGTAACCGCCGTTATTTTCGATGTCCTGGTCGATCGCGTCGGCGGCGGCGTCAAGCGTGTCGGCGACGTCGGCGCCATTGGCGATGTCGGCCATCGCCTTTTCGAACTCCGCCGATGCCACCACATAGCCCGGCGTCGACGCGCGCAGGGTCGCCTGCGCCTCCGACAATCCGAAGAACACCTCCAACGGGCCGCCCGGGCGGTACTTCTCCGACATTGCGGCCGATTGTTCTGTCGGCGGGATCAGGCCGATGCCGTCCGAGAACGCCGCCAGGTACTTGTCCTGCAGGGCAAACTCGATGAAGGCGGTGGCGCCGTCCTTGTGATCGGAAGTCGCGGCGACGCCGAACTGCCAGCTTGCGGCGCCGATCTTCGGCCCGCCGCCGAAATCGACGGCCGGCAGAAACAGCATGTCGTCGCCGAACTTCTCCAGCGGCGGCAGGGCCGCCCAGTTGCCGTTGAGCTGCAGGGCATACTTGCCGTCCAGAAAGCCGGTTTCGCGGTCGGCGCCGTCCTGGCTGGTGCCGGGTGCGAGACCGCGGGTGAACAGGCTTTGCCACCATTCGCCGAAATCGAGCGCGGCGTCGCCGTTGATGGCGCCGTCGGCCTGGTTCTTGGCGGTATCGACCAGGTCGCCGCCGCGGCTTTGCAGCATGGGGCCGAAGGCGTAGGCGTACCACTCCCCGGTCCAGGCCAATCCGGGATCGAAGGCGAAATCGAACTCGCCCGAGCCCTGAAGCTTGACCAGCGCCGCGTCGAACTCGTCCCGGGTCCAGGGATTGTCCAGGGTGGGGATGCGGATGCCATGCTTGTCCAGCACCGATTTGCGGGCATAGATGGCGCAGGCGGCGTCCCACAGGCCGACGCCATAGACCTGTCCGCGCCACTTGCCGACCGCACCCGGCAGCATCCGGTCGAGCTTGGCCTGGTCGATTTCAAGTGGGGCCAGGTACCCCGACCAGGCCCAGTTGGGCATGATCGGACCGTCCACGTCGATGATGTCCGGCAGGTTTCCGGCCAGCGCCGCAGCGGTGACCGAGGCATTGTAGGAATCCTGCGGGAACTCCTCGATGACGACCTTCCAATCGCCCTGGGCGGCGTTGAAGTCGTCGATGATCTTGGTCAAGAGCGCGCGTTCGGTTGCGTTGCCGGCGCCGTGGTACCACAGGGACAACTCGGTCTGGGCGAGGGCGCCGCCGCCGAGCCCCATAACGGTTGCGATGGCAAATGCAAGGGCGCGAATGGGTGTTCGGAATGACATGCTTCCTCCCGTGCTTGAGTTTTTGTTTGTCCGTTTGTTCGGCAGGTATTTCAGGCGATATCATCGAAGGTTGCAACCGTGCTTGCGCCACGGCATGGCGCGCCATAGGAGGCCCGGCGATGTTGGCTCTGAAGGACAGGTGGATCTGGGATTTCTGGCTCGCCCGGGACGGTGCCGATTGGCATGCGTTCTTTCTGCAGGCGCCGAAGTCCATCGGCGATCCCGAGCTGCGCCACTGGAACGTCAGCGTCGGCCACGCGATCTCGACCGATCTGAAGACGTGGGACTATCGGGGCACGTGTTTCGAACCCACACCGGCCCCGGCCTGGGACGATTGCACGACCTGGACCGGCTCGGTCGTGCGCGACGACGACGGACTGTGGCACCTCTTCTATACCGGCACGTCCCGCGCCGAAGACGGCCTGAAACAACGGATCGGGCACGCGACGGCGGCAACGCTGGGGGAATGGACGCGCGTCGGCGACGGCCTGGCGCTGGATCTGGACCCGACCCTCTATGAGGAGCACCGGCCGGGCCACTGGCACGAAAGGGCATGGCGCGACCCCTGGGTCATGCGCGATCCCGCCGGTACGGGCTGGCTGATGTATTTCACAGCCCGCGTCCCGGGCATCGACGAGGCGAACGCCGCCGGTGCCATCGGTCTTGCAAGGTCGGCGGACCTGATGACGTGGCAGGCCGCGCCGCCCGTGTTCGTTGGCGGGTTCGGGCAATTGGAAGTGCCGCAAGTCGTGCGGACCGGCGAGAAGTGGGTCTGCCTGTTCTGTACGGCCGGCCGCCATTGGTCGCGGGCCTATGCCGCGGGCTACGGCGGCGATCCGGTGACCGGCACCCACTACCTGGTCGCGGACGATCCGCTGGGTCCATGGTCGATCGCACCGGGCGCGTTTTTCGACGGCGACGCCACGGGCGGCCGCTATGCCGGGCGCCTCGTCGAGACGCCGGACGGTCTGTTCGAGATGGCTTTCCTGGGAACCACGGCCGACGGACACTTCGTCGGTGCGTTGAGCGATCCGGTCCCCGTGCGCGTGCGCGCCGACGGTTTGCTTGAAACGGGCTGAAAAAGGAAGGCGGGCCGGGCCGCTTCAGGCGGCAGCGGCGCCGCGAAAGGCCCAGCCGACGAAACGCCGTTCGATCAGCGCAAAAATGGCGTACATGCCCACGCCCATGACCGCGACCACCAGCAGCCCGGCGAAAACCAGCGGCACGCGGAAGCTTGACGAGGCGGTCAGCATCAGGTGCCCCATGCCGGCATTGCCGGCAACCGTCTCGGAGATCACGGTGCCGACGAAAGCCAGCGTCACAGCCACTTTCAGCGAGGCGAAGAAATAGGGCATCGAGCGCGGCACACCCACCTTCAAGAGCACATCGATCCGGCGCGCGCCGAGCGACCGCAGGACATCGCGCAGCTCAGGCTCCAGCGTCGCGAGTCCCGTTGCGACATTCACCACGATCGGGAAGAACGAGATCGTGAACGCGGTCAGCACCGCGGGGATCGTGCCGATGCCGAACCACACCACCAGCACCGGGACGATCGCCACCTTGGGAATGCTGTTGAAGCCGACCAGCATCGGATAGATGGCGGAGTAGACCAACGCCGAGGCACCGGTGACCATTCCCAACAACAGGCCGAACACGACCGCCAGTCCGAATCCCAAGAGCGTGACCCAGAAGGTGTAGAAGGCGTTCTTCCAGATCGCCGGCCAGTACTCGATCAACGCGGCGATTGCCTTGGTCGGGGCTGGCAGCACGAACTCGGGCACGTCGAACAGCCGGCAGGCGAGCTCCCACACAACGAACAGGCCGATGGTCGCGATCCACGGCGCGAGCTTCCTCGGGTCGGTCATGCCGCACGCACCTCGCCGATATGGTCGCGCAGCGCATGAACCAGGTCGACGAAGGCCGGCTCGTACGTGGTCTCCAGGCTGCGCGGTCGCGGCAGGTCAACCGGGCGTTCGTAGACGATTCGGCCCGGCCGCTTGCTGACGACATGCACACGATCGGCGAGGTAGACCGCCTCGCGCAGATCGTGGGTCACCAGTATCACCGTGAAGCGCCGCTGCATCCAAAGATCCTGCAACACGTCCCACAACTCTTCGCGCGTGAATGCGTCGAGCGCCGCGAACGGCTCGTCCAGAAGCAGCAGATCGGGCGCATGGATCAGCGCCCGGCACAGCGAGGCCCGCTGTTGCATGCCGCCGGAAAGTTCGTACGGCGCGTGATCCTCGTAGCCGGCCAGCCCGACGACGCGCAACAGTTCGCGCGCCGCGGCCACGTGTTCGGTCCGCTTGCGCCGGAAGGACCGGCGATGGGTGCGGCTCACCTCCAAAGGCAGCAGCACGTTTTCAATCGTGCTGCGCCATGGCAGCAGGGTGGCGTTCTGGAAGGCCATTCCGACAATGGTGAGCGGGCCGTTGACCGTTTCGCCGGCGACCCGGGCGGTGCCGGCGCTGACCGGGTTGAGGCCGGAAATCACCTTCAACAGCGAGGACTTGCCGCAGCCCGACGGGCCGACCATGGCCACGAACTCGCCGCGGCCAATCGTGAGGGAGGCGTCGGCAACCGCGGGGGCGCCGTCGCCGGCACCCCCGTAGGTCATCGAGACCTGGTCAAGCTCTACGAAAGACGGCACAGGGCCCGCAGTGCCCGTCAGGGTGTCAGCATCCTCTCTCCGGCCGGCGGCAGGAACTGGGACGTCCAGACGTCGTCCGGATCCGGCGTCGAGGGAAGCCCGTAGGCGATGGCAAGCTGCGAGATCGCGTTCTTCAGCCGCGCCTCGTCAACGTCGCCGATGCCGTTGGCGCGCACATGCGGTGTCAGTACGTTGACGTCGAGCGCAAGCTGCAGCCGCTCGATCTCCAGACCTTTGTCGATCAGCGGATCGCTTTTCGCGACGATCTCGATTGCGCCTTCCTTGTCGGCGATCACATCCTTCCAGCCGCGTATCGTCGCGCGGATGAAGCCTGCGACGGCGTCCGGGTTTTCTTCGATGAAGGTGCCGGAGGCGATCACCGCATTGCCGTAGAAGTCCATGCCGTAGTCGGCATAGAGGAAGTAGCGGATGTCCTCTTCCGCAACGCCCTTCGACTTCAGGTCCAGCATCGACGAGAAATAGTGGCCGGAGATGAAATCGACCTCGCCCTGGACCAGCATGGTCTCGCGCAAGGTCGGGTCCATGTTCACGCGCTCCACGGCCGCCTCGTCGATCCCGGCTTCGTGCGCGAAGGCGGGAAAAAGCTTGTAGGAGGCGTCGAACACCGGCGCGCCCAGCTTGCGTCCGACCATGTCCTTGGCGGACTCGATGTTGTTGGATTTCAGCGTGAACAGCGAAAAGGGCGGCGCGTCGTAGGCCATCATCACGGCTTTGACGGACTGGCCCGGGTTCTTGACGTTGAAATCGACGAGCGCGTTGATGTCCGCGAAACCCATCTGGTAGGCGCCGCTGGCGACCCGGGTGACGGCGCCGGCCGAGCCGTTGCCGCTGTCGATGGAAACATCCAGGCCTTCTTCGGCGTAATACCCCTTGTCGGCCGCGACGAGGAATGCCGCGGTCGGACCCTGGAATTTCCAATCCAGGGTGAACTTGATGTCGATATCCGCAAGGGCCTGGCCGGAGCCGAAAGCGATGGCTGCGGCGAGGACGGCGACGCGGGCGACTGTGGATCTGATCATTTTTCGGAATGCTCCCCGTTCTTTTCGGACGAATGGCCAACCTGCCTGACACCGCAAGACGCATGCCAGGGTGTGGGCCCGGTTTTGCCGTCCATTTTGCGGAGATGGGCGCCGGAAATCGACCACAAATTGGGCAGAATGCGTGTTCGGTGTACAGTCCGGTGCGGTTTCAAGCGAACAGGGAGCGGCAGAGCATGGGTTTCGGCAAGGTCATTTCGGCTGAAGCGGCGGCGGCGCTGATCCCGGACGGGGCGGTGGTCTCCGTCAGTTCGTCCAGCGGGCTAGGCTGTCCCGATGCGGTGCTGGAGGCGATCGGCGCGCGGTTCGCGGCCGACGGCAGGCCGCGCGATTTGACCACACTGCACCCGATCGCCGCCGGCGACATGTGGGGCATCAAGGGGATCGACCATATTGCGAGGCCGGGCCTGTTGAAACGCGTGCTTGCCGGGTCGTATCCGTCCGGACCGTCGTCCGCGGAACCGCCGGAGATCTGGAAGATGATCGAGGCGGACGCGGTGGAGGCCTTCAACATCCCGTCCGGCATCATGTTCGACATGCACCGCGAGGCGGCCGCGCACCGGCCGGGCGTTCTGACCAAGGTGGGCACCGACACCTTCGTCGACCCGGCACGCCAGGGCTGTGCCATGAACACGCTTGCCGCGACATCCGAACCCGTGGTCAGGAACGAGACGTTCGCGGGCGAGGACTGGCTTTTCTTCCCGGCCGTCGTGCCGGACGTCGTCGTGATCCGCGCGACGTCGGCCGACGAGCGCGGCAACCTCACCTACGAACACGAGGGCGCTTATCTGGGCGTGGTCGACATGGCGCTGGCCGCCCGCAACAACGGCGGCACCGTGATCGCCCAGGTCAAACGACGGGTCAAGGCCGGCAACGCCAAGCCGCAGGCGGTGCATGTGCCGGGCGTCCTCGTCGATTACGTGGTCGTCGCGCCGGACCAGCTGCAGACCACGTACACCAACTATGACCCGGCGATCTCGGGCGAGGTGTTTCGGCCGCTGGAGAGCTTTTCGGTGCCGGACTTCGACGTCGGCAAGGCGATCGCGCGCCGCGTGGCGATGGAGCTCGCCGCCGACCAGGCGGTTGCGCTTGGCTTCGGCGTCTCCGCCAACGTGCCGCGCATCCTGCTTGAAGAGGGATTGCACGGCGCCGTCACCTGGACCATCGAACAGGGCGCGGTCGGGGGCGTGCCGCTGCTGGACTTCGCCTTCGGCTGTTCGTCGAACGCCGAGGCCCTGGTCCCGTCGCCGCACCAGTTCGTCTATTTCCAGGGCGGCGGTTTCGACGCGGCGTTGTTGAGTTTTTTGGAGATCGACCGTTCGGGATCGGTCAATGTCTCCCAGCTTGCCGCGCGCCGGCACGTAACCGCCGGCGCCGGCGGCTTCGTCGACATCACCTGTCGGGCGCGCAAGATCGTCTTCTCCGGTTTCTTCAGCGCCGGCGCGAAACTGGCGATCGAAAACGGAAAGCTGGTCATCGCCGGGCCCGGCAAGGTGAAGAAGCTGGTGAACGAGGTGGAACACATCTCGTTTTCGGGCCGCCGGGCCCTGGCCCAGGGCCAGGACATCGCCTACGTCACGGAACGCTGCGTGATGCGGCTCGAACCCCGGGGGGTGACCGTCACCGAGATCGCGCCCGGCGTCGACCTCAAGACGGACGTGCTGGATCAGGCGGCATTCGACCTCGCCGTTGCCGAGGACCTCAAGGAAATGCCGGCGGCGCTGTTCCGGCCGGAGCGGATGGGTCTGACGCTGGGCGACTCCGTGCGCTGAGCCGGCCGTCTAAGGGAAAGCGGACATGAAGACCGAGGACCTTGGTGCCTCGAAGCTTCTCAACCTGCTGTTCAAGCCGGCCGGGATGGCGATGGAAAGCGGGCTTCGCAACTTGCTTCACGATCCGGTCGATATCCTTGAAGGGGCCGACGTCACCGAAGGCCTGACCGTTCTGGAAGTGGGGAGCGGTACCGGCTTTTTCACGCTGCCGGCGGCGCGGCTGATCGGCGACGAGGGGCGCCTGATCGCGATGGAACCACTCGCGGGCTATGTGGAACGCCTGACGGAGAAGGCTGCGGCGGCGGGTTTGCGGAACGTTCAGATCGAAAGACGCGACGCCTTGAACACGCGGTTGGCCGCAAACAGCGTCGATCGGGTTCTCTTGTTCGGCGTTCTGCCGTTTCCGAGCCTGCCGCTGGACCGGCTGTTGCCGGAAATGCACCGCGTCCTTAAACCGGACGGGATCCTGGCCCTATGGCAGTTTCCCGTTCCGGGCTGGGTGCCCGCGTCGATCGGCCGGTCCGGGTTGTTCACCCTCCTGGACAAGCGTCACGGCGTCTACAGGTTTCGACGTCGCCAGACCGAGACGGCCTAGGCCCACGTGAGCCCGACGCTCTCGACGGCGCGTTCGGCGCATTCCACGTCTTCGGGCCCGGCCGCGCCCGAGACGCCGATGCCGCCGACCAGCGTGCCGTCCTCCAGGATCGCGAGCCCGCCGTCCCAGGCGCAGGTGCGCGGGCGGTTGGCGGCGCCCAGCGTCAGGCCCGGCGCGCTGTTCATGCGTTCGCCGAAGGCGCGGGAGGATTTGCCCAGAGTACCGGCGGTGTAGGCCTTGTCCGTGGCGTAGTCGACGACCGGTGCGGGCACGCCGTCCATGCGGCCGAGGGCGATCGGGTGGCCGGCGGGATCGACGACCATGGCCGCAACTCGCCAGCCGTTCGATGCGGCGTGGGCGAAGGCGGCTTCGATCAGGCGCGTGGCCGCCGCATAGCTGATGGACCTGGTCGTGACTGTAAGGGTCATGGCTTTCTCGTCCCCGTGCTGTTGTGGCGGCCTCAGGCGTCCCAGTCGGGCGCCAGGTCCGGCAGGTCGACGATGCGCATCCCGGTCGCCGTCCGGGCGGAAATCGCATCCATGTCCGCGCCGTCCAGCTCGAAGGTTGCGATCTCCAGGTTTGCGGCCATGTTGGCGCGTCTCGTCGACATGGAGATCACGGTTACCCCCTTCTGCAGGATCCAGCGCAGGGCCACCTGCGCGGTGGTGCGTCCGATCCGGCGCGCGATATCTTGCAGGACGTCATCTTCCAGAACCGCGCCGCGGGCCAGCGGACAATAGGCCGTGAGGCGGACACCCAGCCGCGTCGCTGTCGCCAGCAGGCGCGACTGGTCCAGCAACGGGTGGAACTCGACCTGGTTGGTGGCGATCGGCACCGATGCATGGGCGACCGCGGTTTCCAGCATCGGCACGTTGTAATTGCTGACGCCGATCTCGGACGTGAACCCGCGCGCGTGCGCCGCGAGCAGGTAGTCCACGGTGGCCTCCACCGGAAGCCCCGGCGGCGGCCAGTGCACCAGCAGGAGGTCGACCCGGTCCAGACCCAGCTCGTCGAGGCTGCGCTCGACCGACGGCATGAAGGTATCGTCCGTGAAACGGTCGGGCATGACCTTGGTGACGATGAAGAGGTCTTCGCGCGCCACGCCGGCGTTCGCGATCGCACGGCCGACGTCGGCTTCGTTGTTGTACCACTGGGCCGTGTCGATATGGCGGAAACCCAGTTCCAGCGCCGTCTCGACCGCGGCGGTCGCCTCCGCGCCGGTCAGCGGAAAGGTGCCGAACCCGATCGGCGGCATATTCGATGTTGCCGTCGCCATTTGCCTCGTTCACTTTCTTGTCTGAAACGTCCGGGCCCAATATAGCCTGCCGGGCCTGCAGCGTATATAACTAACCAGTTCGTGCATTACACGCGTTCCCGGAAGGGGAAAGCCATGACCGAATCGCTGAAGATCGACCGCGACGGCGGCATTGCGGTGCTGACCATCGACAACGCGGCCAAGCTGAACGCCTTGTCGCCGCCGACCCTGAAGGCGCTGGCGGACGGGCTGGACGCGTTGGATGCCGCGGGCGACGTCCGGGCCGTGGTGCTGACCGGCGCGGGCGACCGGGCCTTCTGCGCCGGGGCCGACATCAAGGCCTGGGGCGACCTCGACGCGTTCCAATTCGCGCGCCAGTGGATCCTTGCAGGCCACCGGTTGTTCGACCGGCTTGCCGCGTTTCCCGTGCCGGTGATCGCCGCGATCAACGGCCATGCCTTCGGCGGCGGGCTGGAGCTTGCCGCGGCATGCGACCTGCGGGTCGCGGTCGAGACCGCCACGTTCGGGCTGCCCGAAGCGTCCATTGGCGTGGTGCCCGGCTGGTCCGGCATCCACCGGCTGTCGCGGCAGATGCCGCCGGCGGTGGTCCGCGAGATGGCGATGACGGGCGCGCGCATCGACGCGGCACGCGCCTTTCAGGTTGGCTTCCTGAACGCGGTCACAGACGGGTCCGCGCTGGACGCCGCGATGGAGATGGCGGCGCGCAGCCTTGCGCTGGCGCCGCGCGCGGTGGAGGTGGTGAAGATCGTCTCCAACGCGGCCGCCGGCGAAGGCCGGGACGGCATGATCGACGCGCTGGCCGGCGGCCTGGTCGCGACGACGGCGGACAAGGCCGAAGGCGTCGCCAGCTTCCGCGAAAAGCGCAAGCCGGCCTTCAAAGGGGAGTGAGGCGCAGGCGCCGCGCGTTGCCGAAGCCGCACCCCCATTCAGACACCTGAAGCCCCTCATCCGGCCCTTCGGGCCACCTTCTCCCCGCCGGGGAGAAGGGACCAAATACCCCTCTTCCCGGCGGGGAGAGGGTGGACTGCGCGTCAGCGCCGGCCGGGTGAGGGGGTTCCGGTCTAGCAGACCGACTGCAGGCGTTCCGCGCAGACTTCCAGCGTTTCTTCGATCGGGCGTTTCCACCAGTTGAAGGAGGAGAAGATCTCCACCTCGACGGCGCCGGCATACCCGGCCTCTTCGACCATGGCCCGGATCGGCGGGATGTCGATCACGCCGTCTCCCATCATGCCCCGGTCGGTCAGCATGTCCCGGGTCGGCACCAGCCAGTCGCAGACATGGAAGGCGAACAGCCTGCCCTGTGCGCCGGCGCGGGCGATCTGGGCGGGCAGCTTGGGGTCCCACCAGAGATGATAGAGATCGACGGCGACGCCCAGCGACGGCGCGCCGTCGGGCGCCGGCTCGAGCTCCTCGCACAGATCCAGCGCCTGTTCCAGCGTGTTGAGACAGGAACGGTCACCGGCATACATCGGGTGCAGCGGCTCCAGGGACAGCCGCGTGCCGACCGAGACCGCATGTTCCAGCATGAGGCCCGTGCCCTCGGCAAGCTGGGCCCGCGCGTCGCCCAGGTCCCGCGAGCCCTCGGGCAAGGAACCCACCACCATCACGAACGAGGCCGCATCCAAGGCGGCGGTCTGGTCGATGGCGCGGCGGTTGTCTTCGATGTTCTCGAGAAATCCGTCCCGGGTCGCCGCCGGGATATAGGTGCTGCGGCAATAGCCCGAGACCGAAAGCCCGGCATCGCGGATGCGGCGCGCGATTTGGTCGACGTCTTCACCCTCAAGCTCCCGCCGCCAAGGGCAGATCGACCCGTAGCCCGCCCGCGCGACGGCGTCGATCGTGTCCGCGATCGGCTCCTGGTAGCCCAGCGTCGCGGTATTGATGGAACAGAGGTCGAGCCGGCCGTCGAGCGATCGCATGTCCTCAGGCCTCGACCCCGTAGACGGCGAGGAACCGGCGCATGCGGGCGACCGCCAGGCCCGGGTCGCGCAACAGCCCGGCCGTGTCGGCCAGCCGGAACAGGTCGGTGAAGTAGGGCAGTGGCCGCATCGACTGGGCGCCGCCGATCATCACGAAATGGTCCTGAAAGCCGTTCAGATAGGCCAGGAACACGACGCCCGTCTTGTAGTATTGGGTCGGCGCCCGGAAGATCAGCCGCGACAGCGGCACGGTCGGGTCCATCAGCCGATCGTAGGTTTCGATCTCGTCGCGCGCCAGCGCGGCCAGCGCCGCCGATGCGACGGGCGCGATCGGATCGAAGATCCCCAACAGGGCGTGGCTGAACCCCTGGTCGTCGCCCTTGATCAGCGCCGGATAGTTGAAGTCGTCGCCGGTATACATCTTGACCTCGCCGGGCAGCCGGCGGCGCATCCGCACCTCCTTCTCGTCGTCCAACAGCGAGATCTTGATGCCGTCGACCTTGGCCTGGTTCCGCTCGATGACGGCAAGCGCCGTTTCCAACGCCGGCGCGAAGTCCTGTGCACCCCAATAACCGGCGAGGGCGGGATCGAACATGTCGCCCAGCCAATGCAGGATCACCGGCCGGTCCGCTTCGGTCAGCACGCGGGCATAGACCGATTCGTAGTCCGCCGGTCCCGCAGCCACCCGCGCCAGCGCCCGGCTGGCCATCAGGATGACCCGCCCGCCCAGCTTTTGCACGGCGTGAAGCTGCTCGAGATAGGCCGCGACCACGTCGTCCAGCGAGCGCGCATCGGCGGGTGCCAAATGATCGGTGCCGACACCGGAGAAGATCATTTCGCGTTCGTTCGGTTCCGCCGCGCCGAGCGAGCGTTCGATCAGTTCCAGCGCGCCCGCCCAGTCCAGCCCCATGCCGCGCTGGGCGGTGTCCATCGCCTCGGCGATGCCAAGCCCCAGGTCCAGGATGTGGCGGCGAAAGGCGATGGTCGCGGACCAGTCGATGGCCGGGCCGACGCCGGGTTCGCGCGCGGCGAAGGGATCGGCCACCACGTGGGCCGCGGAAAAGACGGTGCGGTTGAATGCGTGCGGGCCCGCCGGCGTCTCCACCGGCTGTGCTTTCAGGGCATAGGCGTTGGGGCGCCCGCTCTCGTCGGGAAGGTTGATGGTCAGGGATGTCATGTCTTCTCCAGTGCGCCGTCTGCGCGTCAGAACCGCGGGATCAGGAGGCCGCCGTCCGCCTGCACCGACTGGCCGGTACAGAAGGCGATCTGCCCGGTCGCCATGGCGGCCGCGATCGATCCCATGTCGTCCGGCAGTCCCATGCGCTGGGTGATCGTCAGGCCCTCTTTGATGCGCTGGCGGTACATCTCCTGTGCCGGCGCCGACATGTCGGTTTCGATGAGCCCGGGCTGAATTTCGTAGGACCCGATGTCGTCGCCGCCAAGCCGCACCGCGAACAGCTTGGCCATCATCGACATGCCGGCCTTCGACACGCAGTATTCGCCGCGCAGGATCGAGGCGGCCTGTGCGTTGGACGACGAGACCGTGATGACCGAATGGTGCAGGGCCGGGTCGCGGTCGCGGGCCAGCACCCGCCGCGCCCAGGCCTGGGTCAGGAAGAACGCGCCGCGCGTGTTGATCGTTTGACAGCGGTCATAGCTCTCGGGCGTCACGTCCAACAGGTCGCCGCGGTTCATGACGGAAACGCCCGCATTGTTGACCAGTGTGGTCAGCGGCCCCAGCGCCGCCTCCGCCGCATCCAGCATGGCGGCGTGCCCGTCGAGGTCGCCGACGTCGCCCGGCACCGCCACGGCGGCAACGCCCAGCGCCTGCAAGGCGGCAACCGTCTGTTCGATCTCTTCGTTCAGCGCGCGTGCGTTGACCGCGACCGCAAAACCTTCGCGCGCCAGCGCCAGTGCGATGCCCTTGCCGATGCCCCGGCTGGACCCGGTGATCAGTGCCGCATACCCGCTCATGCCCGTGCTCCGTTCTTGACGAGCTCGCGCGCGATGATCGTGCGTTGGATCTGCTGCGTGCCCTCGTAAATCTGCGTGATCTTTGCGTCGCGGTACAGCCGCTCGACCTCGAACCCGCGGATGTAGCCCGATCCACCGAAGATCTGCACGGCGTTCGCCGTCTGCGCCACCGCCATGTCGCCGGCGTAGCACTTGGCGATGGAACAGGCGGCATTCGCCGGCTCGCCATTGTCGATCATGATGGCGGCGCGATGGACCAGCGCGCGGGCGGCGGTGATTTCCTTGACCATGTCGGCCAGCATCCATTGCACACCCTGGTTGTCGCCGATCGGCGCGCCGAACTGCTTGCGCGTCTGGGCATAGTCCAGGGCCGCCTCCAGGCCGGCCTGGGCGATGCCGACGGCCAGTGCGGCGATTCCGACGCGGCCCTTTTCCAGGACGCTCATCATCATGTGAAAGCCCCGGCCTTCCTCGCCCAAAAGCGCATCCTCAGGCAACGCGACGTCCGCGAAGTTGAGCGCGCCCACCTGGCTGGCGCGCTGGCCCATCTTGTGTTCCTTGGGCCCGCGCGTGACGCCGGGGGAATTGAGATCGACGATGAAGATCGACATGCCGCGATGGCCGGCGGCCGGGTCGGTGCGCGCCAAAACGAACGCGGTGTCGGCAACCGGTGCGTTGTGGATCCAAAGCTTCTCACCGCCGAGCCGCCAGCCGTCCGGCGTGCGCGTCGCCGTCGTGCGGATGCCGGAGACATCAGAGCCGGCCTCGGCCTCGGTGATGCAATAGGCGACCTTGCGTTCGGCGGTGATGATCTCAGGGATGTATGCCTGTTGCTGTTCGGCGGTCCCGTAGCGCGACAACAGCGTGCCGATCAGTTCCACCAGGCCGCACTGGTCGGCGATCGAGGCATAACCGCGCGACAACTCCTCCATCACGATGGCATAGGCGTAAGCGTCCAGGCCGATGCCGCCGCAGTCCTCCGGCACGCTGATCCCGAACAGGCCCAGCTCGCCCATCTGCGCGTAGATCTCCACCGGGAACGTCTCGTCGCGGTCCAACGCCTCCGCCGCCGGCCGGACCACCTCGTCGGCGAACTTGCGGGCCATGTCTCGGATATGGCCGTAGGTTTCCTGGTCGTTCCTGGGTACCGGAAGCATTGGGGTTCCTCGCGAAGAATGCCGCCGGACGCCGCGCCGCGATGGGCCGTTCCGCGTGCCGGCACTGCAAAAAAACCTCGACAGCAGGTCAAAATGTAACTATCCAGTTATTTAAAAGACAGTCGCCGGTTTCGTCAAGGGCGACAACCGGAATGCCGGTCCGGGCGCCGGCGCTGAGGAGGATCGCGGAATGTCGAACGAGGTGATCGAACTCGGACCCGACGAGATCGCGCGCCGAATCCCCGACGGCGCGACCGTTGCCCTCACCGGTTCCGGCGTGTTTCTGGAAGCCGACGACCTGTTCGCCGTTCTGGAGAAGTCGTTCCTGGAGACCGGTCATCCCCGCGACCTGACGATCGTCCATGCCTTGGGCATCGGCGACGGCGACAAGAGCGGCCTGAACCGGTTCGCGCACGAAGGCATGGTCGCCCGCGTCATTGGCGGACACTGGAGCTGGTCGCCGACCATGCAGCGCCTGGCGCGCGAGGAAAAGATCGCGGCCTATTCGTTTCCCGCCGGCGTGATCTCGACCCTGCTGCGCGAGATCGGCGCCGGCAGGCCGGGCGTGATCACAAAGATCGGCTTGGGCACCTTTGCCGACCCCGAGCTGGATGGCGGTCGCTGCAACGCGCGCGCGACCGAGGACCTTGTCGAGCGGGTGAGCTTCGACGGCGAGACCTATCTCAGGTACAAGCCGCTGAAGATCGATGTGGGTCTGGTGCGCGGCACCGAAGTCGACCGGCGCGGAAACGTCTCGTTCGAGCGCGAGCCCGCCGATCTCGACGCCTATACGGTCGCGCTGGCGGCGCACAACTCCGGCGGCCAGGTCTTTGTCCAGGTGGAAGGCCGGCGGGACCATCGCGTCCTGCCGTCGCGCCTGGCCCGCCTGCCCGGCATCCTGGTCGACGCGGTCTTCGTGGCGCCCGACGCGCGCAAGACCTATCTGCCGGGTTACGATCCGCACATATCCGGCGAGGCAAGCACGGACTATGCCGCGCGCGAAGCCGAGCCCGACCTGCCCACCGGCATCCGCCGCATCATCGCCGAACGCGCGTCGAAAGAAATCAACGGCGCGCGCAGCGTCAATTTCGGCTTCGGCATACCCGGCGGCATACCGGCACTGTTGAAGGTCAGCGGCCGGGCCAACTACTGGGGCACGATCGAACAGGGCATTCACAACGGCGACATGCTGGACGGGCCCATGTTCGGCGCCGCCCGCGACCCGGATGCGATCGTGCCGTCCATCGACCAGTTCGATTTCTATTCCGGCGGCGGGATCGACATCGCCTTTCTGGGGATGGGCGAACTGGACGCAGCCGGCAACGTCAACGTTTCGGTGATCGGCGACAACCTGGTCGGTCCCGGCGGCTTCGTCGACATCACACAGACGGCGAAGAAGGTCGTCTTCTGCGGCACGTTCGAGGCCAAGGGCCTGAAGGTCGAGGAAGCCGCGGACGGGTCTGTGGTGATTGCGCGCTTCGGGGAGATCCCGAAGCTGGTCGAACGCGTCCGGCACGTGACTTTCAGCGGCGATCAGGCGCGCGCCAACGGCCAGGAGGTGGTTTATGTGACCGAGCGCGCGGTCTTCCGGCTGGGTGCGCACGGCATCGAGATCGTCGAACTGGCCAAGGGCGTGGACCTGGAACGCGACGTGCTGGCGCGGATGTCGTTCCGCCCCGACATCGCGCTCGCCGGCGCGGCGTGAGCCGCGGGCCGGGTGAGCGGGTTCGGGTTGCCGGAATTCACGCCCGCATCACGGCGCGGATCGTTTCCAGGTTGAATGCCAGCCGTTTCTTCAGAAGCTCGTCCGCCATGAAGTCGCGGTCGTAGACGACCGACCCGGTATAGCGGTTGGTCAGATAGTAATAGCCGATCGCGGCGATCGTGATGTTGAGCTGGACCGCATCGACGCCCTTGCGGAAGACGCCCTTCTTCACACCGCGGTCGATGATCGACTGCACCATCTGGACGAACGGCGAGAACGCCTCGCGGATGGCTTTCGATTTCTTGATGTGGCGGGCCTTGTGCAGGTTCTCGCTGTTGACCAGGGTCAGGAACTCCGGGTTCCTGAGATAATAGTCCCAGGTGAACTCGACAAGCCGGTCCATCGCCGCCTCGGGTTCCATATCTTCGAGGTTCAGGTCGCGTTCCGCCGTACGGATGCCGAGATAGGCGTCTTCGAGGACGGCGGTGAACAGCGCCTCCTTGCCCCCGAAATAGTGATAGATCATGCGCTTGTTGGCTTTGGCGCGCGCTGCGATGTTGTCCACGCGGGCGCCGCCCAGTCCGTACATGGCAAACTCGCGCTTAGCGGCGTTCAGGATGCGGGCCTTGGTCGCCTGTGCGTCGCGGACACGCTTTTTCTTTTTCGCTGCAGCCGGTGCCACTGCCTTCGCTCCCGGTCCTTCCCTCGACGGCGTTGCGTGCATATCAGACTTTGCAACTGCTGACCAATGTTCGCACAGCGCGCGCCGCACGGCAATCTTGAAATAACCAACCAGTTAGTTATAAAAGAAAGGGCAGGCAGGTTGGCAATCACCGTCGCCAAGGGAGGTTTGCAGTGCTGGACAAAAGCCCGGTTCGCATCGAACTGCCGGCGGAACCGCATCGGTACCGCATGTATATCGACGGCGCATGGCGCGATGCTGCGCGCGGCGAAACCATCGAACGGTTGTCGCCCGCCCACGACGTTCCGGTGGCGCTGTTCCCGAAAGGCTCGGCGGCAGATGCCCACGACGCGGTGGCCGCGGCGCGCCGGGCCTTCGACGACGGCCGCTGGTCCGACCGCAGCGGCGCCGAACGCGCCGCCGTCCTTCTGGAGGCCGCGCGGCTGATCCGCGCCCGGCGCGACGAGATTGCCCTGGTCGAGACTTTGGAATCCGGCAAGCCCATCACGCAGGCGCGCGGCGAGGTCGACGGTGCCGCGGGCATCTTCGAATACGCGGCCGGCCAGGCCCGGGCACTGCACGGGGACAGTTTCAACAATCTGGGCCCGGGGATGCTGGGCCTGGTGACGCGCGAACCGATCGGCGTGGTTGCCGTGATCACGCCCTGGAACTTCCCGTTCTTCATCCTGTGCGAGCGCATCCCCTTCATCCTTGCGGCCGGCTGCACGGTGGTGGCGAAGCCTAGCGAGTTCACCTCCGGCTCGACGCTGATCCTGGGCGAAGTCCTCGCCGAGGCCGGGCTTCCGGACGGCGTCTATAACGTGGTCACAGGAACCGGCCCCGACGTCGGCCAGGTGCTGACGGAACATGGCGATGTGGATATGGCGTCCTTCACCGGCTCGACCGCGGTGGGCCGGCTGACCTTGGCCGCCGCCGCCGGCAACATCAAGAAGGTGGGTCTGGAACTGGGCGGCAAGAACCCGCAGGTGGTGTTTGCCGATGCCGACCTCGATGCCGCGGCGGACGGGGTGGTTTTCGGGCTTGCCTTCAATGCCGGGCAGTGCTGTGTCAGCGGCAGCCGCCTGGTTGTCGAACGCGCGGTCGCGGAGGACTTCGCGGCGCGGGTCGTGGAGAAGATCGGCAAGTTGCGCGTCGGCGATCCCCTGGACGAGGCGACCCAGGTGGGCGCCATCGTCGACCCGCGGCAGTTCGACAAGATCCTGGGCCTGATCGACGAGGGCAAGGCGGCCGGCGCGTCGCTGTTGTGCGGCGGCGGCGCCTTGGAGACCGAGGCCGGCCGGTTCGTGCAGCCGACGGTATTCGCCGGCGTCGACCGCGACATGAGCATCGCGCAGGAGGAGATCTTCGGCCCCGTCCTATCGATCCTGACGTTCGAGACGCAGGCCGAAGCGATCAAAATCGCCAACGACACGTGCTATGGCTTGGCCGGCAGCATCTGGACGTCCGACCTGAACACGGCCCTGACGACGATGCGCGGCCTGAAGGCCGGCCGGATCTGGGTGAACTGCACGATCACCGGCGGGCCGGAGCTGCCGATCGGCGGGTTCAAGCAGTCCGGCATCGGACGCGAAACCGGCAAATACGGGGTGGAGGAATATACCGAGATCAAGACAACGCATATCGAACTCGGCGAACGTGTACGCTGGGTCGCGGACTGAGCGGCGGTCCGGCGTCAGGGAGGGACAATGTACGACTACATCATTATCGGCGGCGGTTCGTCGGGCTGCGCGCTTGCCGCGCGCCTGTCGGAAAACCCGGATGCCCAGGTGCTCTTGTTGGAGGCGGGCCCCATGGACACCAACCGCTACATCCATATGCCGGTCGGTTTCTACAAGATGACCGACGGCCCGCTGACCTGGGGTTACAAGACCGTCCCGCAGAAACACTGCAACAACCGCGAGGTTCCCTACGCCCAGGGCCGGGTGCTTGGCGGCGGCGGGTCGATCAATGCGGAGATCTTCACCCGCGGTTGTCCCGAGGACTATGACCGCTGGGCGAACGAGGAGGGCTGCAAGGGCTGGTCGTTCGAGGAGGTCCGCCCCTATTTCGTGAAATCGGAGGACAACGATGTCCTGGCCGACGCCTACCATGGCGTGGGCGGGCCGCTTGGCGTCTCCAACATCACGCCGCACCCGATGACCAAGGCCTTCATCCAGGCCTGCCAGCAGGCCGGCATTCCCTATACCACCGACTTCAACGGCGCCAAGCAGGAAGGCTGTGGCGTCTATCAGACGACGACCCGCAACGCGCGGCGCTGTTCCGCGGCGACCGGATACCTGAAGCCGATCATGGGCCGGCCGAACCTGACGGTGACGCCGAATGCGCTGACCACGCGGATCGTGATCGAGAACGGCAGGGCGACCGGCGTCGAATATGCGGTCGGCGGCCAGACGAAGACCGAGCGGGCCAACCAGGAGGTGATCGTGGCCGCCGGCGCCATCGGTTCGCCGAAGATCATGATGCTGTCGGGCCTCGGACCGGCCGACCATCTGCGCGGACACGGCATCGACGTGGTCGCCGACATCCCCGGCGTGGGCCAGAACCTGCAGGACCATTTCGACGTCGACGTGGTCTACGAGCTCTACGAGCAGAACAGCTTCGACAAATACGCCAAGCCGCATTGGATGGTGTGGGCCGGCATCCAGTACTACCTGTTCGGGACCGGTCCGGTGGCGTCCAACATCGTCGAGGGCGGCGCCTTCTGGTACGCGGACGAGGCGGCGAAAACGCCCGACCTGCAGTTCCACTTCCTAGTCGGCGCGGGCGTCGAGGCCGGCGTGCCGCCGCCCTCGTCGGGGGCGGGGCTGACCCTGAACACGTACTTCGTCCGCCCCAAGAGCCGCGGGTCGGTCACCCTGCGCAGCGCCGATGCGAACGAAGCGCCGAACATCGACCCGAACTACGTGGCCGATCCCTACGACATGAAGATCACGGTCGAAGGGACGAAGAAGATCCGCGAGATCATGACCCAGCCGGTGTTCGACAAGCATATCAAGAAAGAGCACTTCCCCGGCGACCAGGTGAAGTCCGATGCGGAGTTCGAGGAGTACTGCCGCAATCATGGTCGGACCGCCTATCATCCGGTTGGCACGTGCAAGATGGGCGTCGACGACATGGCGGTGGTCGACCCCGAACTCAAGGTGCGGGGAATCGACCGGCTCAGGATCTGCGACTCTTCGGTGATGCCGAGCCTGATCAGCTCCAACACCAATGCGCCGGCGATCATGGTCGCGGAGAAGGCGAGCGACATGATCAAATCCTCGGCGGCCTGAGCGATGTTGCGTGCATGACCACATGCCCGACATTGACTTTTGCCGCTTTTTCCCGTAAGTAACCAGTTAGTTCACAAAGAACGCTTTCGTAGGGAGGACGAGATGACTTCGAGGGGTTCGACGAGATACGGATCGCTAAACCGCAGGACGTTCCTGCGCGGTGCGGCGGGCACGGCTGGCTTTGCGGCGATGGCTTCCATGCTGCCGCGCGAGGTGCTGGCCAACCCTGAGGAATGGACGCTGGTGAATTCCATGCGCTCGGTGGCCAATCCTTATCACGCCACCTTCGCAAGAGGCGGCGAGGAATTCGCCAAATGGCTGGGCGCCAATTACGAAGTCCTGGTCACGGAGGGGAACTCGGAAAAGGGGATCGCCGACATCCGCGCGATGCTGGCGCGCACCGGCGGCAAGATGATCCTGAACGTGGATCCCAACGACTCGCCCGACGCGCGGACCATCGTCGAGGACTGTGCCAAGGCCAAGGCCTATGTCACGACCCAGTGGAACAAGCCGGACGACCTGCATCCCTGGGACTTCGACCCGCATTACGTGGCGCACATGTCGTTCGACGGCGTGCCCAGCGCCAAGGCGATCGCCGAGGAACTGTTCCGCAAGATGGGCGGCTCCGGCGGCATCGTCGCCCTGGGCGGCATTCTCTCCAACGTGCCGGCGATCGAACGTAAGATCGGCCTCGACATGGCGATCAAGGAGAACGGCAATGTCGAGCTGCTGGACTTTCAGGCCGCCGATTGGAACGAGACAAAGGCGTTCGACATCACCCAGACCTGGCTGACGCGGTTCGGGCCGGACATAAAGGGCGTGTGGGCCGCAAACGACTCGATGGCGATCGGCGCGCTGGAGGCGCTGCGCCAGGAAGGTCTCGCCGGCAAGGTCCTGGTCACCGGCATCGACGGCATCGACGCGGTGATCGAGGCGACCAAGGCGGGCGAAATGGCCGGCACCGTGGCCTGGGACCCGCTGTGGACGGGCGGCATGGGTCTGTCGATCGGCTATCACACCGCCATCGGCAAGATCGACATTGCCAAGGAACCGCAATCTCACCGCGAGTTCTACGGCAGCAGCATCCTGGTGACCCAGGACACGGTGGGCAGCCTCGGCGCGTCCGATCCCATCGACTTCACCGATATCTGGGGCAAGTCGACCGGACAGATCCAGTATCGCGGGTAAACCGGCGGCCGCCGGACCACGTTGGCCCGGCGGCTTCCATCCCTTTCCGGCACCCTCGCCCGGAGGAGCACCGTGGCAGTCAAGGCGGAGCAGCGAAGCTGGATCGGCACTGTCGTTCACCGGCACCGGGCGCTTGCGCCGGTAGCTGTCCTGGTGTTGCTGTGCGCGATCGTTGCGGTGATGAATCCCCGCTTCGTCGACCCCTGGAACCTTGCGCGTCTCTTGAACGCCGCGGCGATCCCGACCGTGCTGACCATGGGCGCGACCTTCATTATCCTGATGGGCAGCATCGACCTGTCGCTGGAGGGCGTGGTCGCGGTCTGCGCCGTCCTGGTCTCCGTTCTGGTCGCGAACAACCTGACTGGGCTGGATCTGGGATTCCTGTCCGTCTTCGCGGCGATCGCGCTGGGCGCGGCGCTGGGGTCGGTCAACGGCATCGCCCATGTGAAGCTGAGAACGCCGTCTTTCATGACGACCCTGGGCGTGGGGTTCGCCTGCGTCGGTGTGGCCACCGCCTTCCTGCAGGGCGACACCGTGCGCATCACAGACAAGGTGTTCCGGGGGATGTCGCTGGAACGGTTCTTCGGCGTGCCGGCCGGCGTTTGGGTGGCGGCGGTGGCGGTCCTGGTGGCGCTGTTCATCCAGGAACGGACCCGGGTCGGACGCTGGCTCTATGCGCTGGGCGGCGACGAAGCGACGGCGCGCCAGGCGGGCGTGCCGATCGAGCGGACCCGCATCATCGCCTTCGCCATCGCCGGCGCCTTCTACGGACTGGCCGGGGCGATGTCGGCGGCTCAGCTTGGACAGGGGCACGCCCTGATCAGCCAGGGCCGTCTGTTCACCACGATCACCGCGGTCGTCGTCGGCGGCACGGCGCTGTCGGGTGGCGTGGGGTCGGTCTTGAATTCCGTGATCGGCGTCCTGATCGTCGTTGTCTTGTCCAACGGCATGATCCTGATGGGCGTCTCGCCCTTCGTGCAAATGGGCGTCCAGGGCGTGCTGATCATCATCGCGGTCGCGCTGGCCCTGGACCGGTCGCGTCTGCCGGTGGTGAAGTGAGGAGGGGCGCATGAGCAGCGTCCTGGAGGTGCGCAACGCGACCAAGTCCTTCCCCGGCGTGAAGGCGCTGGACGATGTCAGCCTGGAGATCAGGCCCCACGAAGTGGTCGGCCTGATCGGTGAGAACGGGGCCGGCAAGTCGACGCTGTTGAAGGTGCTGAACGGCGTCTATTCCGTCGATGTCGGCGAGATTCGGGTTAACGGCAAGGTCACCCGCATCAATGGACCGCGCGACGCCTTCGATCACGGCATCGCCATGGTGTTTCAGGAGCAGTCGATCCTGCCGACCTTGTCGGTCGCGGAGAACATCTTCCTGGGGCGCGAGACCGAGTTCCTGCGCTGGGGCGTCTTGGACAAGGCGGCGATGAACCGGGCCGCCAAGGCGGAACTGGAGAAAGTCCATCTGGACATCGATCCCGCCACGCTGTGCGACGACCTGACCTTTGCCCAGAGGCAGATGGTGGAGATCGCCAAGGCGGTGTCGCTGGACAGCCGAGTCGACGGCGACATCGTGATCCTGTTGGACGAGCCGACATCGGTCCTGGAGGCGAAGGAAATCGAGGTCCTGTTCAGGATCGTGCGCGAGCTGAAGGACCGCGCCGCCTTCGTCTTTATCTCGCACCGCCTGGACGAGGTGCTGGACGTCTCGGACCGGGTTTACGTGATGCGGGACGGCCAGGTCGTCGCCGAAACGCCGGCAGCCGAGGCGTCGATCCACAACCTGCACGAACTGATGGTGGGCCGGGCGCTGCACCACGAATACTACCGCGAGGCCCGGCAGGGCACGCCGCGCGACGAGGTGGCGATGGAAGCGCGCGCGATCTCGTCCGCCGACGGCTTCCGCGACGTGTCCTTCACCCTGCACAAGGGCGAAATCCTGGGCATCGCCGGCGTCGTCGGTTCCGGCCGGGAGGCCTTGGCGCGCTGTCTTGCCGGCCTGGCGCCGATAGACGGCGGCACGTTGGAGATCCACGGCACGCCGCGCAGCTTCGGTCATCCCGCAGAGGCGGTGGCGGCGGGCGTCGGCTACGTGCCGCGCGAACGCCGGGTCGAGGGCGTCGTGACCGGCGCGCCGGTGGTGGAAAACATGACCATGTCGGCGATCGACGACTTCACCACCGCAGGCCTGATCCTGCATTCCCGCGAGGAAACCGTCGCACGGGAATGGATCGACAGGCTCAGCATCAAGACGCCGTCGGCCGACACCTTCGCCGGCTCGCTGTCGGGCGGCAACCAGCAGAAGGTGGTCCTGTCCAAGTGGCGGATCGCCGGATCGGAGGTTGTTATTCTCGACCACCCGACCCGCGGCATCGACGTGGGCGCGAAAGAGGACGTCTACGAACTGATCCGCGACATGACCGAAGAGGGGCTGTCGATCATTCTCTTGGGCGACACCCTGGAAGAGGTGATCGGCCTCAGCCACAAGATCCTGGTGATGCGGGACGGCGAGGTTTCCGCGCGCTTCGATGCCCCGCCCGGCGGCAAGCCGGACCAGGTCGACCTGATCACGCACATGGTGTGACGCGATGGCCCGATCCCTGAAAGCAACCCTGACCAATCAGATCCCGCTGATCACGCTGGTGGGTCTGGTGGTGATCGTCGGCCTTGTCGATCCGTCCTTCTTCAGCTTCCAGACCCTGATGGTGCTGACGTCGGACACGATGACGCTGTTCCTGATGGCGGCAGGCGCCACCTTCGTGATCCTGATGGGCGGCATCGACCTCTCGGTCCAGGCGGTGGCGTCGATGACCAGCGTGGTCGTCGCGGTCCTGCTGCCCGAACTGGGCATCCTCGCGATACCCGTGGCGGTGGCCGCGGGCGGTCTTGCCGGGCTCGCCGGGGGCGTGTCGCACACGTTGCTGAGGATCCCATCCTTCATCTCGACGCTGGCGGTCAGCGGCGTGGTCACGACCATCGCGTTTCTTCTGTCCGACGCGCGGTCGATCAACATTTCCGGCGAGATGCGCGACCAGTACCTGTTCTGGATGGTCGGCGAGACCCTGGGCGTGCGCAACGAGATCTGGGTCGGCCTGGTCGTCCTGGCGCTGTTGGTGTTCGTGCAGCTGCGCACGCCGTTCGGCCGTTTCGCGCGCGCGATCGGGGCCGGCGAACGCGCGGTGATCGCGTCGGGCGTGCGGGTCAACCGGGTGAAGGCGCTGGCGTTCCTGTTCTCCGGCGCGACGGCGGGTTTTTCGGGCGCGCTGATGGCGGCGCGGCTGGGGTCGGGCTCGCCGACGCTGGCGAACGAGTTCCTGCTGCCGGCAATCGCGGCGATCATCGTCGGCGGCACGGCGCTGACCGGCGGCGTCGGCGGCATCTGGCGCACTTTCATCGGCGCCCTGATCATCGCCGTCGTGCGCATCGGCATGACCTTCCTGGGCGTCAGCGTGTTCGCCCAGCAGATCGTCTTCGGCGTGGTGCTGGTCGCCGCGGTCGCCGCGACCATCGACCGCTCGAAGATCCAGATCGTCAAGTAGAAGGCGCCGGACGGTCCACCCGACGAAATAAAGGCCCGGCGCCGGGGCGCCGGACCAGGTACCAACAGGTAGGTTATCGGCTTACGGGGTCGGTGCGTCTTCGCGCAAAAGCCCCTTGTGTTTCAGTTCGGCCCAGAAGTCGGCCGGGATCGGGTGCGAGAACCAGTCCAGGTTCTTGTCGAGCTGTTCCACGGTCCGGGTGCCCGCGCAAAAAGACGCGACGGCCGGGTGAGCGACCACGAACTGCATCGCCGCCGCCGGCAGCGGCACGTTGTGGTCGCTGCAAACGGCCTCGATGCCGCGCACTCTTTCCATGATCTCCGGCGGCGCCGGCGCATAGTTGTACTTCGCGCCTTCGACCGCGCCGGTGGCCAGGATGCCCGAGTTGAATCCGCCGCCGACCACGACCGCCGCGCCCCGCTCCTCGCACAGGGGCAGGAACGCGTCGAGCGATTCCTGTTCCAACAGCGTATAGCGCCCGGCCAAGAGGAAGCAGTCGAAGTCGTGCCGCTTCAAGGCTTCGTGGCAGACCTCCCACTCGTTGACGCCGACGCCGATCGCCTTGACCGCGCCCTGGTCCCTGAGCGTCTCCAGAGCCCGCCAGCAGCCGTCCATCGCCTCTTCGAACACGGCGGGTTGCTCGTCTCCGCGGGTGAAGACGTCGATGTCGTGAATGAACAAGATCTCGATATGCTCCAGCGCCATGCGCTGCAGCGAATCCTCGAACGACCGCATGGTGCCGTCGTAGGAATAGTCGAACTGCATGACGTTCGCCCCGGCGTCGCACCAGGGGGCAAAGTCGATCTCGGACCGACGGGCCGCCTTCAGGATCCGTCCCACCTTCGACGACAGCACGAAATCGTCGCGGTTCTTCCAGCGCAACGAATGTCCCGTCCTGAGTTCGGACAGCCCGTGGCCGTACATCGGCGCCGTGTCGTAATAGCGGATGCCGGCGTCCCACGAACGCTGGAACATGGCGTCCGACACGTCGTCGGGGATCGGGCGAAAGATGTTGCCGACAGGCGCAGTGCCGAACGACATCGGCGTCACCTCGAGGTCGACCCGGCCGAACTTCTTCTTGTCCGAGGGCTGCATGGCCTGTTCTATCCTCCCTGTTGCCCGCGTTGGAGCGGTTCCATATTTACCACGCTAGAAACTAACTGTATAGTTACTTTAGTGATGGCGGGGAGGGCTGGACCCGTTTCCGTGGCGAGGCAGCCGGGGCACGGCAGGGCGCCGCAATCAGATGATGCGGTATTCTGTCGATGGTATAGAGTGCCGGTCTTCTCTGTCAGAACAAGATCCAAAGAACCTGGGAGGTACGTTTACGATGAAATTCAAAACCCTGATGATGGCCACGGTGCTGACCGCCTTCGCGGGACAGGCATCGGCGGCCGATGTCGAAGTCCTGCATTGGTGGACGTCCGGCGGCGAAGCCGCCGCGCTCAACGTCCTGAAGAAGGATCTGGAAGGCCAGGGCATCGGCTGGCAGGACATGCCGGTCGCCGGTGGCGGCGGCACCCAGGCGATGACCGTGCTGCGGGCGCGTGTCACCGCCGGCAACCCCCCGACGGCCGTGCAGATGCTGGGCTTCGATATCCTCGATTGGGCCGAGCAGGGTGCGCTTGCCGACCTGAACGAGATCGCGGCCAAGGAAGGCTGGGACGACCTGGTGCCCGAGGCGCTGCAGGGCTTTGCCAAATATGACGGCAAGTGGGTTTCCGCGCCGGTCAATGTCCATTCCACCAACTGGATCTGGGCCAACAAGGCGGTCCTCGACGAGCTGGGGATTGCCATCCCCGAGACCTGGGACGAGCTGGTTGCGGCCCTGGAGAAGGTCAAGGCCTCCGGCCGGACGGCGCTGGCCCACGGCGGACAGGCCTGGCAGGACGCCACGATCTTCGATGCGGTCGTGATGTCGACCGGTGGTCCCGAGCTCTACAAGGCGGCCTTCATCGACCTCGATTCCGCCGCGCTGGGTTCGGACAAGATGACCGAGGCCTTCCAGCGCATGGAAGTGCTGCGGTCCTACGTCGACGACAACTTCTCGGGCCGGGACTGGAACCTGGCGACCGCGATGGTGATCAACGGCGATGCCGGCTTCCAGATGATGGGTGACTGGGCCAAGGGCGAGTTCCTGAACGCTGGCAAGGTTCCGGGCAAGGACTTCGTGTGCTTCCGGCATCCCGGCACGCAGAACCAGGTGACCTTCAACGCCGACCAGTTCGCCATGTTCAACCAGGGCGGCGTGGTCAGCGCCGAGCAAGGCGCGCTTGCCACCGCGATCCTGTCGCCGTCGTTCCAGTCGGCCTTCAACGTGGTCAAGGGCTCGGTGCCGGCGCGCACCGACGTGTCCGACGCGGACTTCGACGACTGCGGCAAGAAAGGCATCGCCGACCTCAAGGCGGCCGCCGGATCCGGCAACCTGTACGGGTCGATGGCGCACGGCCATTCCGCGCCGGCGTCGGTGAAGAACGCGATCTACGATGTCGTGACCGCCCACTTCAACGGCGAGTACGACGCCGCGACGGCCACCGAAGAGCTGGTGAGCGCGGTCGAGCTCGCGAAGTAAGTCCTGCGCGACGGCGGGGAAGCGGTTCTTCCGCTTCCCCGCTGCGCGACCGGGGAGGAAATCCATGGCGGAATCGGTGCGGACGACGCCGAGGCATCCAGCGGCGGACACCGCGGGCGCGTCGCGCAACCCGGCCGACTGGCTGCGCGAGGCGCTGCCCAAGATCGTGCTCAGCCCCAGCCTGGCGATCGTGCTGATCTTCGTCTACGGCTTTATCGTCTTCACGTTCTATCTGTCCCTCACGGACAGCCGCATCCTTCCGAGCTTCGGCTGGGTCGGCATGGAGAACTACCAGAAACTGTTCGGCCTGCGCGCCTGGGACATCGCCGTGGAGAACCTGTTCATCTTCGGCGGGCTCTACATTGTGGTCTGCTGCGTGCTGGGCCTGGCGCTGGCGATCCTTCTGGACCAGAAGATCCGCACCGAAGGTTTCATCCGAACGATCTATCTCTACCCGATGGCTTTGTCCTTCATCGTCACGGGCACGGCTTGGAAGTGGTTCCTCGACCCCGGCATCGGTCTGGAGGCCGTTGTCCAGAGCTGGGGCTTCGAAAGCTTCGAGTTCGGCTGGATCAAGGACCGCAACATGGCGATCTACACCATCGTGATCGCCGCCGTCTGGCAGACCTCCGGCTTCGTGATGGCGATGTTCCTGGCCGGCCTGCGCGGCATCGACAACGAGGTGATGAAAGCGGCGCAGATCGACGGGGCGTCCAACTGGGCGCTGTACCGGCGCATCGTCATCCCGCAACTGCGGCCGGCCTTCATGTCCGCCTTCGTCGTGCTCGCGCACATGGCAATCAAGTCCTACGACTTGGTGATCGCGCTGACCGGCGGCGGCCCGGGGCGGGCGACGGAACTGCCTGCGACCTTCATGTATTCCTACACCTTCACCCGGAACCAGATGGGCATCGGTGCGGCTTCGGCGACGCTGATGCTGATGACCATTGCGGCCATCATCGTGCCTTATCTGTGGTCCGAGCTCAGGGAGAGGTCGTGATGGCCGGCGGCGCGTCTGCCCAGGTGATCCGCACCGGCGGCGGCACCCGGTTCATCATCTACACGGTGCTGGTGGTGTTCTGCATTTACTACCTGCTGCCGCTTTATGTGATGGTCGCGAACTCGCTGAAACCGCTGTCGGAGATCCAGGCCGGCGGCATGATGGCGCTGCCCGGCGAGTGGACGTTCGCGCCCTGGGCCAGTGCCTGGGCGACGGCGCAGATCGGCGTCGACCCCACGGGTCTCAGGCCCTACTTCCTCAACTCGATCCTGATGGTGGTGCCGGCGGTGGCGCTGTCGACCGTGTTGGGCGCGCTGAACGGCTATGTGCTGACCAAATGGCGCTTCAAGTTCGACACCGTCATCTTCGGTCTGCTGCTGTTCGGCTGTTTCATCCCGTTCCAGATGGTGCTGATCCCAATGGCACGCATGCTGGGGCTGATGGGGCTTGCCGGAACGGTGCCGGGGCTGGTGTTCGTGCACCTCGTCTACGGGATCGGCTTTTCGACGCTTTATTTCCGGAACTACTACGCCCAGTTCCCGACCGAACTGGTGCGGGCGGCGATGATCGATGGCGCCGGTTTCTTCCGCATCTTCTGGCGCATCATGCTGCCGTCGTCCGGGCCGATCGCGGTTGTCTGCATCATCTGGCAGTTCACCAACATCTGGAACGACTTCCTGTTCGGCGCCAGCTTCGCCGACTTCGACAGCCAGCCGATGACCGTGGCGCTCAACAACCTGGTCAGCTCGTCGACGGGCGTGAAGGAATACAACGTCCATTTCGCCGGTGCGATCATGGCCGCCCTGCCGACGCTGTTGGTCTATATCGTCGCCGGCCGCTTTTTCGTGCGCGGCCTGATGGCCGGTTCAGTCAAGGGATAGGTCCGATGACATTTCTCGACATCAAGAACGTCACCAAATCCTACGGCACGGTGAAGGTCCTGCACGAAACCAACATCGCGGTGGAAGAGGGCGAGTTCCTGGTGCTGGTCGGCCCGTCCGGCTGCGGCAAGTCGACCCTTCTGAACATGATCGCAGGCTTGGAGGAAGTGACGTCTGGCGACCTGTCGATCAAGGGCCGGCGGATGAACGACGTGCGCCCGTCCGAACGCAACATCGCGATGGTGTTCCAGAGCTATGCGCTCTATCCCAACATGAACGTGGCCCAGAACATGTCGTTCGGGCTGGAAATGAACGGCGTGCCCAAGTCCGAGCGCGAAAAGGCGGTCGCCGACGTGGCCCAGTTGCTGCAGATCACGCCGCTGTTGCAGCGCAAGCCGAGCCAGCTTTCGGGCGGCCAGCGCCAGCGCGTCGCCATGGGCCGGGCCCTGGTGCGCGACCCCGACGTCTTTCTGTTCGACGAGCCGCTGTCCAACCTGGACGCCAAGCTCAGGGTCGACATGCGCACCGAGATCAAGAAGCTGCACCAGAAGCTGGGCACCACCATCGTCTACGTCACCCATGACCAGATCGAGGCGATGACCCTGTCGACGCGGATCGCGGTGATGTTCGGCGGCTATGTCCAGCAGCTCGGCACGCCGAAGGAAATCTACGATTCGCCCGCCAACATGTTCGTCGCGGGATTCATGGGGTCGCCCTCGATGAACCTGTTTCCGGCGAAAGTCGCGGTCGAGAACGGCGTGCCGACGGCCCAGTTCGGGCTCGCCAACGGCGATACCGGCCGGCTTCCCTTCGCGCGCAGCGAGATGTCTGCGCATGACGGGCGCGAGATCGTCCTGGGCATCCGGCCCGAGGCGATCACCGATGCAGACGGCGCAGACCGCAAGTCGCACGCCATCCACACCGTCGACGCAATGGTCGAAGTGACAGAGCCCGCCGGATCGGACACCTTCGTGGTGACGCATTTCGGCGACACCGAGGTGACCGGCCGGTTCCGCGCCGACGTGGACGTGCATGCAGGCATGCGGTTTCCGTTCGCGGTCAACATGGAAAAGGCCGTTGCCTTCGATCCGCAGTCGGAACAGCGGATCGGCTGAACGCAGTTGGAATTCGACTATGTCATCGTCGGCGCGGGGCCGGCCGGCTGTGTTCTAGCCGACCGGCTGTCGGAGGACGGCGGCCACGATGTCTGCGTCCTGGAGGCGGGCAAACGTGACCGGCATCCCTATATCCGCATGCCGGCGGGCTTCGCCAAGCTGACCGGCGGGCTGGCGGACTGGGGCTGGTCGACGGTTCCGCAGGCGCATATCGGCGCGCGTCCCTATCTCTACCCCCAGGGCAAGGTCGTGGGCGGCGGCTCGTCGATCAATGCCCAGCTTTACAACCGCGGCAATGCCAGGGATTTCGACCGCTGGCGGGACGAGGCGGGCTGCGCCGGCTGGGGTTTCCGCGACTGCCTGCCCTACTTCCGCCGGTCCGAGGGCAACGAGGTCTGGGACGACGCCTATCACGGCTCGGACGGGCCGCAGGGCGTCAACTATCCGGTCGACCCGATCCCGATCTCGAAGGTCTATATCCGCGCCGGCCAGCAGGCGGGCATCCCCTACAACACCGACTTCAACGGCCCGACCCAGGCCGGCGTCGGCTTCTACCAGCTGACCCAGCGCAACGCGAGACGCTGTTCGGCCGCGGACGGCTATCTCCACCCGGCCCTGGAACGCGGCAACGTCACGCTGTTGCCGCGGGCGCAGGCACTGAGGGTGGTCGTCGAGCGCGGCCGCGCCGCCGGCGTGCAGGTCCGCCGCGGGACCGATGTAACAACCGTGCGCGCGCGGCGCGAGGTGATCGTCACCGCGGGCGCCATCGGTTCGCCGCGACTGCTATTGTTGTCAGGGATCGGTCCGGAAGACGAGCTCAAGGCCCTGGGCATCGACGTCGTCGCCGATCTTCCTGGCGTCGGGCGCAACCTGCAGGACCATGTGGACGTCTATGTGGTCAGCGAGCTGACGGGCAATCACAGCTACGACCATGTCGCCCGGCCGCACCACACGCTGTGGGCCGGCCTGCAGTACATCCTGTTCCGCAAGGGGCCGGTCGCGTCCAACCTGGCCGAGGCGGGCGGCTTCTGGTACGCCGACGAAACCGCGCTGACGCCCGACATCCAGTTCCATTTCATGCTGGGGTCCGGTCTGGAGCAGGACCTGAAGCGGCTGAAGAACGACGGGGTGACCCTGAACAGCGCGTTCCTCAGGCCGCGGTCGCGCGGCACGGTTCGGCTGGCGCGTGCCGACCCGACGGCCGCACCGCTGATCGATCCCAACTACTGGGCCGACCCGTATGACCGGGAAATGTCGATCCGCGGCTTCAGGCTGGCCCGTCGGATCATGGCCCAGCCGGCGTTCAAACCCTTTGTAAAGGCCGAAGCGCTGCCGGGTCCGCAGGTCGAGACCGACGACGAGATTGCCGACTATGCCGGCAAACACGCAAAGACCGACTATCACCCGGTGGCGACCTGCGCCATGGGCCCGGACGACAGCAAGGATGCCGTCGTCGACCTGCAGCTTCGCGTGCGCGGGATCGAGGGGCTCAGGGTGTGCGACAGCGCGGCGATGCCGCTGTTGGTGTCGGCGAATACGAACGCGGCGACGATCATGGTGGCGGAAAAGGCGGCCGACATCATCCGCGGCAAGGACCCGTTGCCGCCGGCCGCGGTAGAGCCCAAGGAGACGGCGCGGCCGCGGCCGACGGGGACCCACGCGTTGTCGGGCCGGTAACCACCTCATCCGGCCCTCCGGGCCACCTTCTCCCCCCGGGGAGAAGGGTAACCAAACAGGCCATCTGCAGCTTGCCCCTCTCCCCGGTCTGTACTCGGGGAGAGGGTGGACGGTGCGTCAGCGCCGGCCGGGTGAGGGGGTTCAGGTCTCCGGGGGCTTTCAAGCCGCGCGCAGGCGGCCGTTAACGGGGTTCGGCTGCCAGCAACACTTCGAAAGTGATCCCGACGGCGTTCAGGCCCGGCGTCAGGCGGCCCTGCCGCACGGTCCCGGCGGGGTCGGTCGCAATGGCCTGGATTTCCGATGATTCCGGGCGCTCGGCATCGATCCGGCCCCGGGTAACCAGGGCCTCGGTGATCGGATCGGGAACGTCGGGACCGTCGTCGAAAACGCCGCCGACGAAGCTGCCGACGCCGGAGAGGACGGAAGCCGACACCATCCCGTGTTCCGCAACCAGGCCCGCCAGCGCGGCGGCGAAGTCGACATTGGGGGCAACCCTTGCCAGGAGGCCCCGCCCGGCGCCCCCGGTCCCGCCGTCCCTGGTCGGTTCCTGGGGCACGGGCTTGAAGATCGAGAAATTGGTCTCCGCGTCGGGCAGCACGTCGAAGACGGCGCCGCTGACCCCATGGAACGTGACGGTCACCGGTGCGGCGAGGCCCATCCGGTCCAGCAACAGGTGGCCGCCCGAACGCGCACCGTCCGGCGTGCGCCATGCGGCGTGACAGTGGAACATCGGCGCGCCTGCATTGAGACCGATCGTCACCCGGCCGGCCTCGATGACCGCGGCATCGCCGGCGAACGGGCCGGCGAACCAGGCCGCCTTGTCGGGCCCGTCGTGCAGGCTGGGCAGGTTGTAGGCAAGTCCGGTGACCGGCAGACCTTCCAGTGCGAAGGCGCCGGACGAATGGCCCGCCGCGGCGGCCGCTGCGAACAGCCGTTCCGCGAGGTTCCCGCCGGGTTCGAGATCGAGCTGCAGCGTGCGGACCCGACAGGCAACGCCCGCTGCGCGGGCCTCATCCGGTTTGCCCGGCTGTTCGAGCTGGCGAAGGGTCATGGCGCCCCCTCGCCCCCGGCGTCGCGAATGGCCCGCCAGATCCGCTCGGACGTTGCCGGCATGTCGATATGGTCGATCCCCAGCGGCGCCAGCGCGTCGGACACCGCGCTGATCACCGCGGCCAGCGAGCCGACGGTGCCCGCCTCGCCGGCGCCCTTGGCGCCCAGCGGATTGGTGGGTGTGGGGACGGGCAGGCTTTCCACCGCGACCGACGGCAGGTCGTCGGCCCGCGGCATGGCATAGTCCATGAAGGACGCGGTCACCAGCTGGCCCGACTCCGGGTCGTAGACGATCCGCTCGAACAGGGCCTGGGACAGGCCCTGGGCGATGCCGCCGTGGATCTGTCCTTTCATCAAAAGGGGATTGATCACCGTGCCCACGTCGTCGACGACGAGATAGCGGTCGACCGAAACCGCGCCGGTCTCGGGATCGATCTCGACCTCGCAGATGTGACAGCCGTTGGGGAAGGTCGCGTTCTCGGTCGCGACGAAAACCTCTGCGCCGAGACCGTCGGGCATCGCCGCGGCAACCGCCCCCAGAGACAGCGTCCTGTCCGTGCCGGCGACGGTGAAGACCCCTTCGGCGAATTCGATGTCGGCAGTCCCGGCTTCCAGCATGTCCGCCGCCTGCGCCCGGGCCGTGGCGACGATCTCGTCGCCGGCGCGCGCGATTGCCGTGCCGGCCGACTGAGTGGTGCGCGAGCCGAATGTGCCCGTCCCCTTGGCGACGCGATCCGTGTCGCCCATCACCACCTCGATATCGGCCGGCAAGACGCCCAGCGCCGCCGACAGCATTTGCCGGAACACGGTGGCGTGCCCCTGGCCGGTGTCCATTGTACCGACCCGCAGGGTGACGCGGCCTCCGGCGTCTATTTCCAGGCCCGCGAACTCGGGCATCGGCTGGCCGGGCGGGCCGCCGGCGATTTCGATGGGGTTGGCGATGCCGATGCCGCGCAGGCGTCCGCGGGTTCGGGCCTCGTCGCGGCGGGCCGGAAATCCCCGCCAGTCAGCGGCCGCCAGCGCGGTGTCCAGGACGGCGGGGAAATCGCCGGAATCGTAAGCGTAGACCAGGCCGGTTTTGAACGGCATCTGGTCGGGCCGGATCATGTTCAGGCGCCGCAGCTCGGCCCGGTCCATGTCCAGTCTTGCCGCGGCAAGGTCGATCAGCCGCTCGACGATATAGGTGGCCTCCGGCCGGCCGGCGCCGCGATAGGGGGATGTGTGCTGGGTGTTCGTCAGCATGCCCCTGACCCGGATGTGGATCGCCGGTGTCCGGTAGACGCCCGCCAGGCCGCCCATGTTGTTGGTGGGCGGGTGCGCGGTCATCGGGCCGAGATAGGCGCCGAGGCCCGCCACGGCCGAGACCTTGAGGGCAAGGAAGGTGCCGTCCTCGTCCAGCGCCAGCGCGGCGTCCGCCACCTGGTCGCGCGCGTGGGCGTCGGCCTGAAAGGACTCCAGCCGGCCGGGCGCCCAGCGCACCGGCCGGCCCAACCGCCGCGCGGCCCAAAGCGCCAGGGCGTATTCCGGATAGGGGGAGTTCTTCATCCCGAAGGAGCCGCCGCAATGGACGGCCGTCACGTGGACCGAGGCCTGGTCGACGTTCAGGATCTGCGCGACGCCCTCGGCCACCCGGTGCGGTGCCTGGGTCCCCAAGAGAAGATGATACCGGTCTGTCTGGTCGTCGTAGTGCGCCAAGACGCCGCGCGGCTCCATCGATGCTGCCGTGACCCGGGTGATCACCAGTCGTTTTTCTATGACGTGCGCGGCCTCGGCGAACGCAGCCGCCACCGCGTCGGCGTCGCCGCGCTCGAACAGGAAGCAGACATTGTCGGGAAGCGCGTCCCACACGGCCGGGGCGCCGGGGGCGGCCGCGGCGACACAGTCGGTGACCGACGGCAGCGGATCGATATCGAGCCCAACCGCCTCCAGCGCATCCTCGGCCTGGGCGCGCGATTCGGCAAGGACGACCGCAACCGGATCGCCCACATAGCGCACCCGTTCGGAAACCAGCGGCAGGTATGGCGGGACGAACATCTCGCCGCCATCGGGTGCGGGATGGCGCGCGCGGGGCTGGATTGCGCCCAGGCCTGCGGCGGCGACGTCGGCCGCGGTCAGCACTGCAAGCACGCCAGGCATCGACCGCGCAGGTTCCGTTGCCAGCGATGCGATCCGGCCGGCCGGAAGCGGCGAGCGAAGGACCGCCATGAACGCCGCGCCGGTGGCCGCCTGGTCGCCGGTATAGCGGCCGCGGCCGGTCAGCAGCGTGTCGTCCTCGTCGCGGATCTGCGATTGGCCGATGCGCAGGGCCATGAGGTCAGTCGGCTTCGGAGGCTTCGGGCGCCGATACCTGCGCCTTTTCGTGGTCAGGGCGCTTGCGCAGTTCGCCGAGCCAACGCATGGCCACGTAGAAGGCCGGCGTAAACAACAGGGACATGACCGTCGCCGCGACCATGCCGCCGACCACGGCGGTGCCGATGGCCTGGCGGCTGGCGGCGCCGGCGCCCGATGCGACGACCAGCGGGAAGAAACCCGCGATAGAGGAGATCGCCGTCATCAGGATCGCCCGGAACCTGAGCGACGCGGCAGCATTTGCGGCCTCCAGGATGCTCTTGCCCTGGCGGCGCTGTTCGGCGGCGAACTCGACGATCAGGATGGCGTTCTTGCTGGCCAGCGCGATCAGCAACACCACGCCGATCTGCGTGTAGACGTTGTTGTCGAAGCCGCGCATCATCAGCGCCGCGACAGTTCCCAGGACCGACAGCGGCACCACCAGGATCACCGCCGCCGGGCTGGTCCAGCTTTCGTACTGGGCGGCCAGGACGAGAAACACCAGCGTGATCGCCAGCACGAAGACCAGGACCGCCTCGTTGCCGACCTGCTTTTCCTGGAACGACATGCCCGTCCATTCGAAACCCATCGAGCGGGGAAGTTCGGCGTCCGCCATCTGCTCCATCAGGGCGAGCGCCTGGCCAGAGCTGAATCCGGGCGCCGCCTGTCCCGTGATCGAGGCGGCCGGGAACAGGTTGTAGCGCAGGATCGTCTGCGGCCCGAGCACGCGCTCGACCGAGACCAGGGTGCCAACCGGGACCATGTCGCCGTTTTGGTTGCGCACTTCCAGCCGGCGGATGTCCTCTTCTTCGATCCGAAACTGGTGGTCCGCCTGGACCTTGACCTGCCAGGTGCGTCCGAACCGATTGAAGTCGTTTACATAGGCCGATCCCAGATAGGCCTGCAGCGTGCCGAACAGGGCGTCCAGCGGCACGCCCAGCGACTTCGCCTTGGTTCGGTCGACCTCGGCGAACAGTTGCGGGACGCCGGCGCGGAAGGTGGTGTTCAGGTTGGTAAGGCCGGACTGAGCATTGCCGTCGGCGACAAGCTCCTCCGTCATGCGTTCCAGTTCGGCCAGGCCGACATCGGCCCGGTCCTGAACCTGCATCTGGAATCCCCCGGCGACGCCAAGACCGGAAATGGCCGGGGGCGGAAAGGCGAAGACGATCGCCTCCTGGATCGCCTGGAACTGTCCGAAGAGGTTGAACAGGATCGCGAACTGGCCCAGCGACGGGTCCTCGCGATCGTCCCACGGTTCCATGGTGATGAAAACGGTGGCCGCATTGGAGGCGTTGGTGCCGTCGATCAGGGAGAAGCCGCCGATCGAAACCCAATCCCGGACACCCGGCGTGTTATTCAGGATCGCGTCGATCTGCCCGACCACGGCGTTCGTTCGCTCCAGCGATGCCGCGTCGGGAAGCTGGACCGCGGCGATCAGGTAACCCTGATCCTCCGTCGGCAGAAATCCGGTTGGGATGCGCCCGAACTGCCACATCGTCGCGCCGCCGATCACGACGGCCAACAGCAACATGATCGCGGTGCGGCGCACCAGCGCGCCAACCAGGCGGCCGTAGCCATTCGACGTGCGTTCGAACATCGCATCGAAACCCCGGAAGAAGAGGGATTTCTTCTCCTTTGCAGGCCGCATAAACAAGGCGGCCATGGCCGGGCTCATGGTCAAGGCGTTGATCGAGCTGAACACCGTCGCCACGGAGATGGTCAGCGCGAACTGACGGTAAAGCTGGCCGGTGATCCCCGGCAGGAACGCCGCCGGAACGAACACGGCCAACAGAACCAATGTGGTCGCGACGATGGGCCCCGAAACCTCGCGCATGGCGGCCAGCGCCGCCTCCCTGGCCGTCTTGCCGCGTTCCATGTGCGCCGCCGTCGCCTCGACCACGACGATCGCATCGTCCACGGCCACACCGATCGCCAGCACAAGCCCGAACAAGGTCAGCATGTTCAGCGAGAAGCCGATCGCGCCCATCACCGCAAACGTGCCGATCAGCGAAACCGGGATCGCGATCCCGGGGATGATGGTGGCGCGCCAGTCCTGCAGAAACAGAAACAGCACCAGAAACACCAGCGCCGCCGCCTGCATGAGAGTGATGAAGACCTCCTGGATCGAACGTTCGACGAAGATCGTCGTGTCGTAGGGGATCCGGTAGCTCATGCCCTCGGGGAACAGGCGGGCCATTTCCTCCATGGCGGCGCGCACCTGGGTCGCAACATTCAGCGCGTTGGCGCCCGGCAGCTGATAGACCAGAAGGATCGCCGAGGGCCTGCCGCTGATGCGGGTGTTGATGTCGTAGCTCTGGCCGCCCAGCTCGACCCGGGCGACGTCCGACAGCCGCGTGATCCGGTTGCCCTCTGCCTTGACGATGATCTCTTCGAACTGTCCGACGTCGCTCAGCCGACCCAGAACGTTGATCGCCATCTGAAGATCCTGGCCCGCCGGCGCCGGCGGCTGGCCGATCTGCCCGGCGGCAACCTGGACGTTCTGCTCGCGGATCGCGCCCAGCACGTCCTGGGTGGTGATGCCACGGGATTTGAGCTGTTCGGGGTCCAGCCAGATCCGCATGCTGTAGTCGCTGGACGGGAAAACGGTCACCTCGCCCACGCCGGGGATTCTGGTCAGTTCGTCGCGCAGCCTCAAGGTGGCGTAATTGGCCAGGAACAGCTCGTCGTACCGGCCGTCGTCGGAATAGAGCGTGGGGATCAGGATGATGTTGGTGGATTTCTTCTTCGTGTTCACGCCCTCGCGGATGACCTCCTGGGGCAGGTTCGGCTCGGCCAGTTTGACGCGGTTCTGAACCAGGATCTGCGCCAGGTCCAAATCGGTGCCAACCTCGAACGTGACCGTCAGCGTGTATCGGCCGTCGCTGGCGCTGGTCGACGACATGTAGATCATGTTCTCCACGCCGTTGACTTCCTGCTCGATCGGCGAGGCGACGGTCTCTGCGACGACACGGGCGCTGGCGCCCGGATAGGTGGCGGAGACCTCGACCGTGGGCGGCGTGATCTCGGGATACTGGGTGACCGGCAGCCCGACCAGCGTCACCGCGCCGGCGATCACGATGATGATCGAGATGACGGTCGCGAAGATCGGCCGGTGGATGAAGAATGCGGAGAACATGGGGGTTTCCGCGCCCGGCTTACGGCGTAGTCTCGTTGGTTTCGCCGCCGCCCGGCGCGTCCGGGCTCGCGGCCAGCCGCGCCGAGGTCTTCAGCGTTTCCATCTCGACCATTTCCGGGTCGACCCGCGCGCCGGGTCGGGAGCGCTGGATGCCGACGACGATGACCTGATCGTCCGGCCCGATTCCGTTTCTGATCACGCGCAGACCGTCGATCAACTGGCCCAGCTCGACGGGGCGCTTTTCGACCACGTCCTCGCGGTTCACCACCAGCAGGAACGATCCCTGCTGGTCGGCGCCGATGGCCCGTTCGGAGACCAGCGGCATATCCCTCAGCGTCGAGACCGGCATGCGGACCCGCGAAAAAAGTCCGGGAAGCAGCTTGGGCGGAAGTTCCTCGTTGGGGAAAACGCCGCGCACCTCGATCGTGCCCGTCGTCGGGTCGACGGCCGACTCGGCGAAATTGAGCAGGCCGCTGTGCGGAAAACCTTCTTGGTTCGCCAGCCCCAGTTCCAGGACGATGTCCGCCTGTTGCTGCGGTTCCTTGGACGGGTCGATGCCTTTTTCCCGGACTCGCCGACGATAGACTTCGAGGAGTCGCAACAAGTCCCGCTCGTTCATTGAAAAATACACATACATCGGATCGAACGCGGTGATGTCGGTCAACACGGTCGCTTCGCTTTCGCCGACCAGATTGCCCACGTCCACCTGGTTACGCCCGATGCGCCCGGCGATCGGGGCCGTCACGTTGGTATAGCCGAGATCGATATCCGCCCGGCGCAGCGTCGCTTTCGCGGCCAGGACGTCCGCCTCGGCCGACGCGAAATCGGCCACCGCCTCGTCCAGTGCGGCCTTGGAGATGTTGCCCCGTTTGATCAGCGTCTCGGCGCGTTCCAAGGTCTTGGCCGCCTCCACCTTGCGCGCCTCGGCCCGGGCAACGTCCGCCTCTGCGACGTTGACGGCGGTTTCGTATTGCAGGGGATCGATGACGAACAGGAGATCGCCTTCGCGGACCTGAGTGCCAGGCACAAAAAGCATCTCTTGCAGGACACCGGGCACGCGTGCCCGCACCTCGACGCGGGCGGACGAGACGGTCGTGCCCGTGAACTCCAGATAGTCAATCACGTCCCGGACTAAAGGTTCGGCCACCGTCACCTTCGGTGGCGGCGGTTCCACATAGACATTGCTTTCCTCGCAGCCGGACAGCAGCGCGGCGGCAAGCGCGCAAACGCACGCCGTGCCAATCGTGTGATTGCGGATCAAACCCACCTGCTGTCTCCGGCGCAAAGCCCCATTTGCGGCGTATCATGCCGCGCGGGCACGGCAAATGTCATGCGCTATTCGGTCCCATGCGGCGGTGTGTTTTCCTGTAGGATGGCGTACGGCAACGGGGGGCACAAGACCATGGCCCAGGAGCTCAATTTCAAGCAGGAACTGGTGGCGGCGTTCGGCCAGCCGATCGCCGAGAACCCCACCCAGGCGATGATCGAGGCGGCGTTCCGACACCATGACCTCGACTGGCGCTATCTGACCATCGAGGTTGCGCCCGATGGGCTGGCCGACGCCGTGCGCGGCGCGCGGGCCATGGGGTTTGCCGGCTTTAACTGCACCATCCCCCACAAGGTCAGCGTCATCGAACACTTGGACGGCCTGGGCGAGTCGGCGGCCCTGATGGGCGCGGTCAATTGCGTGGTCCGCCGCGACGGACAGTTCATCGGCGAGAACACGGACGGCAAGGGCTTCCTGGACACGTTGAAGCAGCACGCCGACCCGGCGGGCAAGTCGGTGGTTATCTTCGGCGCCGGCGGGGCCGCGCGCGCCATCGCCGTTGAACTGGCGCTTGCCGGCGTCCGGTCGATCGCGGTTGTGAACCGCACGCCCGCGCGCGGGCAGGAACTGGTCGACCTTCTGAACGGCAAGGTGCGCGATGCGGGCAACGCGGACCTGCAGGCGACCTACACCGCCTGGGACGGGACTTACACGGTGTCCCGAGGCGCTGACATCGTTGTCAACGCGACCTCGATCGGGCTCTACCCGGATGTGGACGCCCGCCTCGACCTCGACCTGGACAGCGTCGGCCCCGGCCAGATCGTCGCCGACGTCATCCCCAACCCGCCGCGCACCAACCTGATCCGCGATGCCGAGGCGCGCGGCGCAACGGTGATCGACGGGCTTGGCATGCTGGTGGGTCAGGGCGTGATCGGCGTTCGATACTGGACCGGCGTGACACCCGATGCCGGTGTCATGCGCCAGGCGCTTGAAACCGTGTTCGGCGGCGCGGCTTGAGCGCCGAGCAGACCGTCCCGACCGTGCAAGCGATCGACCGGCAGCGGCCGGTCGCCGCGATCGGATTCATGGTGCTGACCATGTTGATGTTCGTGGCCATGGACACGATCGCGAAGTCGTTGACGGCCAGCATACCGACCGGCCAGGTCGTCTGGGCCCGCTACGTCTTCAATGCGCTGCTCTTGTTGCTGATCCTGAACCGCCGGGTCGTCGTTCATCTGCACACAAGCCGGCCCTGGCTGCAGCTATTCCGGTCGAGCATCCTGTTGGTCACGACCGCTTTCTTTTTCCTGGGGCTGAAGTATCTCGGCCTGGCGACGGCAAGCTCGATCATGTTCGTTTCGCCGCTAATCGTGACCCTGTTGTCGGTACCGGTGCTGGGCGAAGCGGTGGGCTGGCGGCGGATCCTGTCGGTGATCGCAGGCCTTATCGGCGCGCTGATCATCATCCGGCCGGGTTCGGACGCGCTGGGACTGGCCGCGCTGTTGCCGCTGGCCTCGGCCATTGGCTATGCCACCTATCAATTGACGACGCGCATCCTGACACGCAGCGATTCGACCATGACGACGCTGCTTTACACGTCGATCGTGGGCGCGCTCCTGTCCAATCTTGCGCTGGTCTACGGCTGGGTCTGGCCGACCGCGGAACAGTGGCTGATGATGGTTGCGATGGGCGGATTCGGCTGTCTCGGCCATTTCGCCCTGATCAGGGCGTTCACGCTGGCCAACGCGGCCGTCGCCGCGCCCTTCACCTACACCTCGCTGATCTGGGCGACGTTGTTCGGTTATCTGGCCTTCGGCGACCTGCCCGATCTGTGGACCGTGGTCGGGGCCGCCGTGATCGTGGGCGCGGGCCTTTACATCCTCTACCGCGAGCGCATGAAGACAAAGGGACTTGCGGCAGAGAACGTACCGCTGGCGGACTAGGGCGCGTATTTTCCAACGACCGAGTCGAGCGTTACGTCCCTGCGTCCGGATTCGGATTGAAACCTGACGTCATCCCGCAGATCACCCACGTCGCAAATGTGCCACGAGCAGACATTGCGCCCTCTTCCGATCCGGTCACACGTAATTGCCTTGGAGAACGGAGCTGGTCGCGTGAAACGCTTAAAAGGGGAACAATAACGGAACCACGACAACAACGAGCGACATCACGAGAAGGGCCATTGGAATGCCGACTTTTGCGAAGTCGGCGAAGCTGTAGCTGCCTGGAGCCGTCACCAATGTGTTTGCTGAGCTTGAAACCGGCGTCATGAATCCGGTCGAAGCCGCAATGGCGATCGTCATGGCGAAAGGATAAGGCGAAACACCCAAGTCCAGTGCCAGCCCGATAGCGACGGGAGCCACAAGCAAGGCCGTCGCGGTGCTGGATATGAAGGTGGTGAGAAGCAGTGTCAGGACGAACAGGGCGGCCAGCAACGCGGTTGCATTGAGACCCCCAAATCCGGCCGTCAGTGCCGCAACGATGACCTCAGTGCCGCCCGTTTTCTGGAGCGCTGTCGCCAGCGGCAACATGCCGGCGACAAGGACCAGACCAGACCAACGAACGACGCCATAGGCCGATTCCATGGTCAAACAGCCTGCGACGACCAAAGCCAGTGCCGCAACGAGCACGCAAACGGCGTTTGGGAACAGGCCGAACACCATGGCGGCGACCATGGCGGCGACAATGCCGAGTGCCCGATAGGCCTTCTCCCGTTCCGGCGCAAAATCCGCCATCTCAAGCGGGAGCGTTAGAACGATCACGTCCTGCTTCTGCTCCCGCAACAGCGCAATGTCCTTCCAGCTGCCGCTGACCAGCAGTCGATCGCCTGCCTTCAGAACGGTATCCGACAGGCCGGCTTTGATCGCCTCGCTGCGGCGGCGAAGGGCGAGCACGCTCACATGATTGCGGCTGCGGAAATCGATCTCGGCAAGCGTCTTCCGAACGAGGTCGGAGCCGGGGGGCAATAGCAATTCTGCCACCCCGAGCTCTTCATACATTGTCTTGTGGGGGGCAGCCTCCAAGTCGAGCGCTTCCAGGCCCATCTCTTCAATGAAGCGTGTCGCTGCCTGTTCGCTCCCGACCGCGTACAGCACGTCACCCGCCGCAAAGACGGTCTCGGCAAGAGCGGGACTCACGACGTTGCGCCGGCCGCGACGACGCTCGACACCGACAGAGGCGATGCCAAATCTGCTGCGCAGCTGAAGAAAAGCGATAGACTTGCCCACCAGCCCCGAGCTGGCGGGAACACGTAGACGGTGCAGTTGATTTCCAAGGCCATAGCGCTCGGCAAGCTGGTCCAAGGTCAGCGGCCTTACGCGCGCGGCCCCGTCTCCTGCACCTTTCGTCAAAAGCCGGCGCCCGAACAGCAGCATGAACCCAATGGCGGCCACGAGGACAGCGGCGCCGATTGGTGTGAAATCGAAGAAGTTGAACTTATCGAACCCCTGGCTCCGTAGTTCTGCGTTGATCACCAGGTTGGACGGAGCACCGATGAGCGTGAGCATCCCACCGATCAGGCCTGCAAACGCCAATGGCATAAGCAGGCGCCTGGGCGCGAGGTCGGTCTTGTTGGCGATGCTGAGAACGATCGGTAAAAACAGGGCGGCGGCGCCTGTCGAGCCGATGAAAGCGGCAACTGCGGCTACCACAAGCATTAACAACACCAGCAAGCGCGTCTCGCTGCCACGCCCCATCCGCATCAGCCAGGCGCCGACACTCAGCGCTATGCCTGTGCTGACCAGCGCTTCGCCGACAACGAAGAGCCCGGCCATCATGATGATCACCGGGTCGCCAAAGCCGGCAAGACCCTCGCGCAGTGTCAGCACGCCGCCCAGGACCAGGGACAGCACCACAAGCAGCGCAACAATGTCGCTGCGCAATCGGCCACTCGCGAAAAGAAGGACGGCAGCGGCGAGCACGCAGAAAACGAAAATCGTCTCATTCGTCATGCGTGCAGCCACCTCCGTCGTTGCGATCTGGCGACTGTTTGCACCAAACCGACGCGGCCCTCTACTGAGAATTGCTGTGCTTCTTCCCCGCGAGACACGGGGTCAGATCTTGCATCGTGCACAAGCATGTCAAGGCGGTGCCGGTGTCGCGAAGCCTTACTTCTTGATCCTCAACGGACGAGGAGGACGCATCGTGTCCAGAAGAGGACTCCAGAGAGTCAGCATACCACGGCCATTTGACGCGCCTCATCTCGCACAAAGCACTTGTTTGCAAACATTTCTTTAGCATTTGTTTCGACATAGAGACCAAAAAAGCAGGGGGGTGACCATGTTGTGGAAACCAAGCGCGTTTCGATCTCTGGCCAGTTTGCTGGCCGTTGCGATGCCCGTCTTGTCGGCAGAAGTCGCCTTTGCGCAACAAGCCGACGCCGAACGCCGCATGAATCCGATAGCGGCCGCGTCGACGTCAAGCCCGCGGGATACGCTGCTCGGCTTCCTGGAAAACGCCAACTTTGCCGCCAGCACCTGGCGCTCCGCCGAATCGACCGAGAGTACACACCTGACTGGTGAGGGGTATCTCGCGCTTCGACGCGCCATGCAGGCGTTGGATTTCACGAAGACGCCGGGCGGCGACTCTTACTCAACGCGCTCGGGCCTCGTTGCCGTGCTGCACGAGATCCTCGCACGCATCGATCTGCCGCCCGACGACGATATCCCCGGCGTCCGTGAAGTCGCCGATCAAGGCATCGAGAAATGGACCATCCCGAATGCGCGGATCACGATCGCGCGCATTGCCGATGGCCCGCGCGCAGGCCAGTTCCTGTTCTCCGCCGACACCGTCGAGCGCCTCCAACGGTTCTACAGGCTGACGAGACACCTGCCTTACCGGGAGGGCGCGACACCGGGCGTATACGAAGAGATGATCCGCAGCGACCGCACATGGTTGTCCTACGAGGCCCGGTCGCGCCAACGCCTGAAGGCGGTCGATGCCTCAAGCCCGCGGGCCGTGTTTGATGGCTTTCTCGACAGCGTCAACCGGGCCTATCGGCTGATCCAGGACGCCGACGCCGCACTTCGGGCGCAACCGCCACGGATCGACCGGGAAGAGGCGCGGGAAATCGAGAGGGTCGCCGCTGACCTCCTGCAGCGCGCCATGACCACGCTCGACCTCAGCACGGTGCCGGAATCGCTCCGCGCAAGTGTCGGGTTGGAAACCGTCCTGCAACTGAAAGAAATCCTCGACCGGACGATTTTTCCGCCGATCGAGGCCATACCCAACGAAGCGGTTGTCGCGGCGGTGCGATCAGGCTCGATTGAGACTCTCCAGAGAGATACCGGTCCGCTCCGCTGGCGATATCCCGGCACCGAGATCGAGATCGTCGAGGTCGCCGAGGGAGAGCGTCGCGGTCAGTTTCTTTTCAGCGCGGCATCCGTCGAGAGGATACCGGAGTTTTATGAACAGGTCCGCGACCTGCCATACCGCCCGGACACGTACAGCGGGCTGGAGCTCGAATATCACGCGCCCGAACTCACGCCGGGGTTCTTCGATTTCTATATCTCCACACCGGGATATCTAATCCCCGGTGCCTATGTCCTCAGCGGCTTGATCGAAGACCTGCCGGATGGGTTCAAGGTCCTCTACGGCCACCAGGCCTCCTGGCAATGGATTGCCTTGGTCATCACCGTGCTGGTGATTCTCGCCGTTGGCCTCCTCGTGTTCCGTCTCTTCAACCGCTGGGCCACAAGGCGCGGGCCACCGCTGAACGACTGGCTCAAGCTTCCGGCGCCGGTGATCGTCGCGACACTCGTGAACGGCGCGATCGCCTTCGTGGACAGAGACCTCAATATCACCGGCGACGTTCTGAACACGTACACCATCGGCAGTAAGACGATTGTCTTCGTGATGATCGCCTTGGCCGTCTACAACGCCTTTAAGGCTATCGCCGAGGCCATCATCGACTCTCCCAGGATCTCGGAGGAGAGCATCGATGCCAGCCTGCTGCGGATCGGCGCGCGCATCTTGGGGTTTCTCGCGGCCGTGTGGATCGTCATCGACGGTATTCAGGAACTGGGTGCGGACCTGCTGCCGCTGCTTGCCGGTCTCGGTGTCGGCGGTCTCGCCGTTGCCCTGGCAGCGCAAAAGACCATCGCGAACTTCATCGGCAGCCTGATCATCTTCGCCAACCGGCCGGTTCGCGCCGGCGACTTCTGCCGCTATGGCGATCGGATCGGCACGGTGGAGCAGATCGGACTGATCTCGACCCGGGTCCGCTCGCTGGAACGCACCGTCGTCACCGTGCCGAATGCCGAGTTCTCGGAAATGAAGCTCGAGAATTACGCATTGCGTGACGAACGCCTGCTCAGGACCACCCTGCAGCTCCGCTATGAGACAACGCCGGACCAGATGCGCTACATCCTGGCGAAACTGCGGGAACTCCTGATCGGGCATCCCTCGGTGACACCCGAACCGGCCCGGGTCCGGTTCGTCGGCTATGGCGCGTACTCCAAGGACGTCGAGATTTTCGCCTATCTGCGGTGCCAGGACCAGAACACCTTTCTTGCCATTCAGGAGGACGTGCTCCTGCGCATGGAGGATATCGTCAACGAGGCCGGATCGGGGTTCGCCTTTCCGTCCCAGACGGCTTATCTCGCGCGGGACGGGGGACTGGATGCCGAGCACGGCGAGGCTGCGAAAGCCGAGGTGGCGAAATGGCGGGACGAAAACAAACTGCCGTTCCCCGAGTTCGACGGCGACCAGCGCGCGGGGCTCCAAGACAGCCTCGACTATCCGCCGGCGGGGTCTCCGCACCATCAACCCCGCTTGGACCACGCGAACGAGGCGCCGCCGTCGTCTCAGCCATTGCCAGCCAAACCGGCCGGCTAGCGACGGCAACAGCAAGACTGGCCAATGCGGGGCGTTCCACGTTGGCGATGTCGCCTTGGGGTCAAAACGCGACGAACACCTGCCCGAAACGAATTGCCGCTGTTGGTGGTCCATCGGACATAGGGATCGCGCTTACAAGCCCACGCCTCAATGCGTGCTGTAGGGGCGGATGTCGCTGCCGTCGGAGAACCGCGACAGACGGAACGGAGTCAGGTCGACCCTGGCCGCCCCACGCGTCACCAGCTCTGACATCAACAGCCCTGCGCCCGGGCCCATGCCGAAGCCGTGACCGGAGAACCCCGTGGCGATGAAGAACCCCTTGGGCGCGTCGGCCTCCGCCAGGACCGGGATCTCGTCGGGCGTGGTTTCGATCATGCCGGCCCAGCTTTCCGCCATGCGCAGCGCGCCGAGCTCGGGAAACAGGCGCTGCACGGAAACAAGCGCGTCGTCGATGACCTGTTGATCCGGTTCTGGATCCAGAACCCGCGCCTTTTCGAACGGGGTGATCTGGTCGCCCGACCAACGCGACGGCGTTGCCAGCGCCCGCAGGAAGGCGCCTGACAGGCGCAGACGCAGGTGCTTGCGGGATGCCTTGAAGTTGGGAAGGAAATTGCGGAAATGGCGGATCGCGTCGGGCACGAAATCGAAAGTGACGGCACCGCCCTTGGCGATGGTATAGCCGCCGTCCTGGCGGCGGCGGAACGCGGCGCCGTCGCACCACACGGCCGACTGGGTCACCAGCGGTGCCGGCGCGGTCCTCAGAGCGGTTGCCTTGACGCTGAGCTGGGGCAGATCGATGCCCAGATTGCGGCAGAACAGCCCGGTCCAGACGCCGGCGGCGCAGACCACCGCGCGCGCCCGGATCGGCCCGCGCTCGGTCACCACGCCGGCCACCCGTCCCGCTGCCGTCTCGACGGTGCGGACGGCACAGTTGGTGAGCACGGTCGCGCCCAGGCGTTCGGCAGCCCGGGCCAGGGCCGGTGCAGCTTTCGACGGTTCGGCCCTGCCGTCGCTGGGCGTGAACAAGGCGCCTTTCCAGCGCCTCTCCGACTGGCCCAGCAATGCGTCGGTTTCGGCCGGCGACAGTATCCGGGAGTCGAGCTGATAGGCGCGCGCCTCGTCCAGCCACGACTCGTACCCCGCAAGCTGTTTTTCGCTTTCGGCGAGATAACTGACGCCGCCCGCATGCCAGCCGATATCCTCTCCGATCTCCGCCTCGAGGTCGTTCCAGATGCGCAGGCTTTCGATGATGGCGGGAATCTCCCGCGGGTCGCGGCCCTGCTTGCGCACCCAGCCCCAGTTGCGCGACGACTGTTCTCCGGCGATCCGGCCCTTTTCCAACAGCGCGACGGGAACGCCCGCCTTGGCCAGGAAATAGGCCGTGGCGCATCCGGCGATGCCGCCGCCGATCACGACGACCTCCGTCTCCGGCGGCAACGGCGCGTCGTTGTCGGCGGTCATGAACCGACCTGGCGTTCCGCGACGAAGGCCTCGATGTTCTCGATGGTCCGGTCGGCCAGCGTCTGCTGCGCGGTCAGGCCGGCCCAGGCGACGTGCGGCGTCAGGATGAAATTGGGCAGGTCCAAGAGACCCATCAGCGGGTTGTCCGCGGCCGGCGGTTCCGGCGGCGTCGCCACGTCGAAGCCTGCGCCCGCGATCAGGCCGCGTTTCAGCGCGGCCGCCAGGTCGGCCTCGTTCACCAGGCCGCCGCGCGCGGTGTTGATCAGGATCGCGTCACGCTTCATCCGCTCCAACTCGGGCATGGCGATCATGTTCCGGGTCTGGGGCGTCAGCGGGCAATGCAGCGTCAGCACATCGGCGGTCTCGATCACTTCGTCGAACGGCGTATAGAGCGGCCCAAGTCCTTCGATGCCCTTGTGCGCGGCGAACAGGGGTTGCATGCCGAACGCCTTGCCGATCTCCGCCACGGACTGGCCGATCGAGCCTTCGCCGAAGATGCCGAGGCGGCTGCCGCGTAGCTCGCGGATCGGCCGGGTGAAGAAACAGAACTGACCGCAATCCTGCCAGCGGCCGGCCGCAACCTCGTTCTGGTAACCGTTGAGGTCGCGTCGCAACGCCAAAATCAGGGCGAAGGTGTGTTCCGGGACGGTGGCCGTGGCATAGCCGGCGACATTGGCCACCGGCACGCCGTTGGCGGCGCACCAATCGGTGTCGATACAGTCGGTTCCCGTGGCGGTGACCGCGATCATCTGCAGTTTCGGCAACTGCGACAGCACCTCGGCCCTAAGCGGCACCTTGTTATCGATGACGATGGTCGCGTCACGCGCCCGTTCGACCACCTGTTCGGGCCCTGTCCGGTCGTGTTCGGCCCATGAATGCGCGAAGCTCGGCCGGCGCAGCGTGACCTCGGGCGCCAGCGTCTCGCGGTCGAGAAAGACGATCGAATGTGTCTCGTTGCCCGCCATGATCTCTCCCCTCGGCCGTTCGTTGCCCCTGCCCGATTGTCCATTCAATTCGCGGCGCCGTCACGTACTATGCGGCCCGCCATGGAAGTGCCGCTGATCGATGTTGCGCCCCTGTTCGGCCGCGCGCATGACACGCGCGCCGCCGTCGACCGTGCCATCGTTGCGGCCGCGGCCAAGGTCGGGTTCATGACGCTGACGGGACTGCCCGCTGCGCTTGCCGTCGGTTCGGAAAAACGCCGGCTGCTGCTGGGCATATTCGACCTGGACGACGGTGAGAAGCGACGGCTGTGGCGCCGTCGCTACGATCCGGCCGCCGCCAACCTCTACCGCGGCTGGTTTCCCGTCGAACCCGGCGCGATCACGCAAAAAGAGGGGATCGATATCGGGCCGGACATTGCCCATGCCGACCGGGCGGTCGATCCGGACGATCCGTTGACCGAGCGTACGCCGCTGCCCGACGACGTGCGGCTTCCGGGCTGGCGGGCCGCGGCCGGCGACCACTACCGCGCCATGGAAACCGTGGGCGCGGCCTTGATGGCGTCGATCGCGCGGGGCCTGGGTCTGGACGAGACGATCTTCGACGATGCGATGACGGGCGGGATTTCGACCCTGCGCCTGATCCGCTATCCGCCGCGGCCCGAAGAGGGCGCGGGCGACGCGGAACAGGGCGAACGCTGGGTCATGCATAATGGACACCGCCGGCGGGTAATCGGCATCGCGCACGCCGACTCCGGGCTGGTCACGTTGCTGGCCCAAGACGGGGTTGGCGGGCTGCAGGCGCGCGCGGCCGACGGCCGCTGGATCGACGTTCCGCCGCGGGAAGGCACGCTGGCGGTCAATTTCGGCAAGCTGCTGTCGCGCTGGACCGGCGGGAGCGTGCTTGCGACGGAACACCGGATCCTGGGGTCGGGCACGTCGCGCCATTCGATCCCGTTCTTCTTCGAACCGCGCGTGGATGCGGTGATCGCGCCGCTGCCGCTGGCGGGCGTCGAACCCTTCGCCCCGTTCCTCTATGGTGACCACGTCTGGGCGGAAATGGTGAAGTTCGTGGAGTTTTGGGGCCTCGAGGGGTGCCGGGTGCCGAGCGGCGGGCCGTCCCCGGCATCGACCTGACCGCTTTGAATCTGTAGCCGTCATTGGCTACCCTCCGGCCGAAAGGACCAGGCATGGAGCGTCGGCTCGCTGCCATACTTTCCGCTGACGTTGTCGGCTACTCGCGGCTGATCAGGGCCGACGAGGAAGGCACGCTTGCGGCCTTCAAGGCCCTTCTCGGCGACGTCATCCGCCCGAGGATCGGCGAGCACGGCGGCCGGATCGTCAAACTGATGGGCGATGGCATCCTCGCCGAGTTCGCCAGTGTCGTGGACGCCGTGCACGCGGCGGACGAGATGCAGCAGGCGTTGGGTCAAAGAAACGCAGGCGTGTCCGAAGACCGGCGCATCGAGCTTCGCATGGGGATCAATCTGGGCGACGTCGTGATCGACGGCGACGATATCTACGGCGACGGCGTCAACGTGGCGTCGCGCCTGCAGGCCCTGTCGCAGCCGGGCGGGCTCTTCATCTCGGGCAAGGTTTACGAAGAGGTGCGCGACCGAACAAAGCTTGCATTCGAGGACCTCGGCGACCGGGACTTGAAGAACATCGACCGGCCGGTCCGTGTCTTTCGTCTTCGGCCGGGGGCCGTTGCCACGAAGAAAGGCACCGTTCCGTCGCCCGGCCGCCGCGGTGGCTGGCGACCGCGCGGCATCCGGACGATTGGCGTTGGTGCCGCCGGCGCGCTGATCCTGGCGATCGTCATTGCAGACGCCCTTCTGCCCGATGACGCGCCGACCGGCGATACGACGGTTCCCACGGTCGCCGTCGCGCCTTTCGAGAGCATTGGCGGCGATCCGGAACAGGCCGAGTTCGTTGCGGGGCTGATCGAAGACCTGCGCATCACGCTGTCCGGGGAAACGGGCCTGCGGGTCGTTTCACGGGACGTCGCGGCGCAGGGCGACGGGGCGCAGGACGCCCTCTATGTCATCGAAGGCAGCGTGCGGCAATCGAGCGGTCGCATGCGGATCACGGCCTCGCTGATCTCGGCCGAATCCGGCGTGCACCTCTGGGGCGGTCGCTACGACCGGCGCACGAACGACATCCTGACGGTGCAGGAGGAGGTCTCCCGCAAGATCGCAACCGGCCTTGCCCTGAAGCTCGCGGATGAAGAAAGCACACGGTTGAGCGACAGCGCGTCCACCTCGCTGTTGTGGGACGGTCTGGCCAAGCTTGGGCGGCTGGGCGAGCGCACGATACTGCTTTCTATGAACGTCTTTGCCGTCGGCGCCGACGAAGAGCCGGCCGGCCGCAATGTCAATGGGGGTTGAGGTGATGGTCAAGCCGCAGTCGTTCTTGCTGGCCCTGGTTGTCGGGGCGGCGATCCTGATGGGCGCATCTGCCGTTCCGGCCCAGAACAGCGGCGTCCAGGTGACCGAGAGTGAGCCCCTCATCCTGGCCCAGGGGCACGGCGACCGGATGCGGCCAAGGTCGGCGCGGAACTTCGGCGAAGTGGTCAACCGCTATGGCAAGATCGACGAGAACATCCTGCTGGGCGGCAGGATCGTCACCGTCGACGCCGAGGTGAATGGCGACGTGGTTACCTTCGCCAGGACGGTCACGATCGGCGAGCAGATCGCAGAGGACGTTCTGGCGGCGGGCCGCGATATCGTCGTCCGCGGCGCGGTCGACGGTGACGTCCGGGTCGCCGGCGCCACCATCAAGGCGGAAGCGCAAATCGGCGGCGATCTGATGGCCGCCGGCCATACCATCACCGTGCCCGGCGAAACCGCGATCGGCGGCGATGTCTGGGTGGCGGGTCACGACGCGGAACTGCTGGGGGACATCGGCGGAAACGTGCGGGCCGCCGCCCGCAACATCCGCCTTGCCGGCGATGTCGCGGGCGATGTGGACGTGGCGGGCGAGACGGTCGTCGTAACGTCTTCCGCGCGCATCGCGGGCGATTTCACCTACCGCGGCGATGTCGAAGCCGTCATCGAACCGGGCGCGGAGATCCAGGGCGACGTGGTGTTCGACAGGACCCGCCGTCCGCGCGAAATGGTGGGCAGCGCGCTGGCAGGCCTCGGCGCCCTGGGCCTGACCTTCTTTCTGGGGCTGTTTCTGCTGGGCGCACTGCACATTCTCGTCTTTCCGGAGATGGCCGCGGGGCCGGCCAGGCGGATCGGCCGCGAGCCCCTGCGGGCGCTGGGAATGGGCGTTCTGGTGCTCGTCGGCTGCCCGGTTGCGATTGTCCTCTTCACCATCAGCATTATCGGAATACCGGTCACCATCGTGCTGACCGCAAGTTATGTGGCCGCACTGTTCATCGGACTTCTCGTCGGCGCGGGGGCGCTGGGCCGTCTTGGGGCACGCCTGATCGGACGGGACGCGGACCTCTCCTACTGGACGCGGCTTGCGTCGTTCGCCGCCGGCCTGTTTGTCCTGATCGTGATCGGGTTGATCCCGGGGTTGGGCCCGCTGGTGCTAATCCTGGCGACCGCGGCCGGCCTTGGCGCCCTGGTCCTGCAGTTCCGCAGCGCCAACCGCCTGGCCGCGGACTAGCCGTCGGGCCCTTCGCTCTCGCCCGCGCGCCAGCGGTGGGCGAGGCCGGTGTCGATGTCGAACAGGTCCAACAGCCGGCCGATGCTGTGATCGATCATCGCATCGATGCTTTGCGGGCGCGCATACATGCCGGGCACGATGGGCGCGATGACGGCACCCATTTCCGAAAGCTGGGTCATGGTGCGCAGGTGGCCCGTGTGCAGCGGCGTCTCGCGCAGGGCCAGGACCAGGCGACGGCGCTCCTTCAACACCACGTCGGCGGCGCGCGTGAGAAGCGTCGAGGTCACGCCGGTCGCAATCTCGCTCATGGTGCGGATCGAACACGGCAGGACCAGCATGCCCATGGTTCGGAACGAGCCGGACGCGATCGAGGCGCCGACGTCGCCGATGGGATGGAAGTGGGTCGCCATCTTGCGCACGTCCGCCGGCTTGATGTCGGTCTCGTAGCCCATGGTCATTTCGGCGGATTTTGACACCACCGCGTGCGTCTCCACGCCGGCCTCGGCCAGCGCCTCCAGCGCCCGGATGCCGTAGATCACGCCGGACGCGCCGGAGATCCCGACGACCAGGCGTTTCGGTTGATTTTTCGGCATCTTGCGTTCCCTATGCTTTCGGCGACGGGACTTAAAGGGGCTGCTTCCGCACGGTGTGTCAAGGGGGGCGGCGACGGCAGACGGCCTGCGGCTTGTTGCCGTCGAACGGCGTCATCACCCAAGGCTTGTGGACGCGCGGGTCGTCATCCCCCACATGGTGCCCGCCGGCACCGTGACGCGCCCGTACACGCGGCAATCGGCCGCTCAGAAGCTGACCGGGATGACGCGCTCGGGCGGGAAGTGGACCGAGACGATGGTGCCTTCGCCGGGTTTCGATTCCACCTCAAGCCGCCCGCCATGGACCTCCATCAGCCGCTTCGACAGGGGCAGGCCCAGCCCGACGCCACGGTGCGTCCGATTGAACGGGTCCTCGACCTGGCCGAACGGGGTCAGCGCGGTCTCGATCTGCTCGGCGGTCATGCCGATCCCGGTGTCGGCGACGCGGATCGCCAGGCCGCCGTCGTTCTCCAGGGTGCTGGTCACCACGATACGGCCGCCCCGTTCGGTGAACTTGACGGCGTTGGTCAACAGGTTGAGGACCACCTGCTTGCATTTCGATCGGCTGCTGCGCAGGTAGGGGAGATCTTCCGGCACCTCCAGCACCAGCTTCAGACCCGACTTGGCAAGGCTGTCGCCGACCATCAGCACGGCCTCGTCGACGACCTGGCGGATCGAAAACTCACTGTCGACGATGGCGAACTTGCCCGCCTCCAGCTTGGACAGGTCCAGAATGTCCTCGATCACGTCGATCAGCAGCCTTGCCGAGACCAGGATGTTCTTCGTGTATTCCCGGTACTTCCGCGCACCGAGCGGCCCGTGCAGCTCGCGGTCCAGGATCTCGGAGAAACCGACGATGGCGTTGAGCGGCGTGCGCAGTTCGTGGCTGGTGTTTGCCAGGAAATCGGATTTGGCCTTGTTCGCGCGTTTCAGGGCATGCAAGGACTGTTCGGTCTGGGCGTGCGCCTCTTCGATCCGCTCGGCCATCCGGTTCAGCTCGCGGGTCAAGGTCTTCACCTCTTCCGGTGCCCAGGACCCCGGCGCGGGAATGCGCGAATCGTAGATGCCGCCGCCGATGTTCGATGCCGCGGCGACCGCACGCTCCAGCGGGCGCGTCACCGCCGACGCGGCGGCCCAGGCGATCAGGGTCGCTGCGACCACGCCGCCGAACAGAACGACCATCGCCAGGGTCATCACGTCGCGCGCCTTGTTCTCCAGCTCGACGACCGGCTGCGGAACCATCACGCCCCAGCCGGTGGGCGGAACCACGGTGTAACCCGAGACCATCTCCTTGTTCGCGGCCGGCGAATAGAAGCGGGTGACGCCGGTCTCGCCGCGCATCATCTTCTGGACCGGGGCGACCGACGAGATGTCGCGCCGCTCGGCAACCCAGTCCCTGTTGGGATGGGCCAGAACCTGGCCGGCCTGGTCGACGATGGCGGCGTGGCCCTTGTTTCCGAAATCGATCATCTTGCCGAGGCTGATGATGTAGTCCGTACTGAGCGCGCCGATCGCCGCCCCGCCACCGTCCCGGGACTGGACCAACAGGATGGTGGGCCGTCCGGTCGCGTCCGCGATGACCGGCAGGAAGTCCACGTCCGGCCCCACCTTTCCGAGAACGTCGGAGATTATCTGCGCGTCGACGCTGGGGCCCGGTTCGCCGATGGGCGTGAAGTCGTGCAGCACGGTCCCGTCGGCATCGACGATGCAAAAATGGCGGAAGCCGAGGGCATCGGCGAAGATGGCGAGTTCGTCCCGCATCTCCGCGGACTGGGGCACGGTTGAGAACATCTCCAGCGCCGCGCGTGTGTCTGCGGAATACCGTTCCAACGCGGCGGTGATGTTCTCGGCCAGAAGCAGGTGCTTCTCCTCGACCGCGTCGAATTCCTTTTCCAGGGCCGTCTGTTCGATCCAGATGCCCAGAAGCGTGATCGGGATGATCGCCACCAGCGCGAAGGCGCCGGTCAGCCAGTATCGCAGCCGCATCGGTTTCATGGATTATCGCGTCGGCCGCTGGGCCGCGGGCGAGACATGACGCGCACCTCGCTGATTGATGTCTGCGACGGCTGCCATAGGTTTAGAGTCCTTACGACAGTTTCATCATACCGCACAAGGCCCATCAGGGGCGGCGCTTTGCGGCGGCGATTGATAGCAGGTACAAGACCCCGGCGGCGTCCGTTGCGCGCCGCGTGAACCAGGGAGCATGCGTCGATGCGGTTCGTGAGACTTGCCCCGGTCGCGATGGCGGCCGTCGCCTTCGGTGCGCTGCCGACGCACGCGTCGGAGGACCTGGTCCCGCACGAGGCGCTGTACGTTCTGTCGCTGGACGAGGTCAAACTGGGCGAGGACGCCCAGGGCGGAGACGGGCAGTTCCTGCTGAGGGTCGAGCGCAAGTGCGAATCCTGGGTGCTGGTCAGCCGGCTGGAATTCACGCTGGATTTGGGCGGCGGCCGGACGCTGGAGATCGAATCTTCGGGCACCACGGAAGAGACGCTGGACGGCCGGTCACTGCGGTTCACCCAGGAAAAACGCCTGAACGGTCAGATGATCGAGCAGTTCAAGGGGCGCGCAGCGCTGCCCGGAGAGGGAGAGGAGGGGATCGCGCTGTTCGATGTGCCGCCCGACCTGCGCCTGACCCTTCCCGGAGAGACCCTGTTTCCCGTCGCCTCGGCCGTCCAGACGATCGCCAATTACAAGAAGGGCGAGAAATTCCAGTCCTATCTTTTGTTCACGGGCGATGCCATCGAGGGGCCCCACCTGGTGACCGAGATCGTCACCGGCACGGTCGACCGGATCCAGCACGACGCCGAGGGCGATACGGCACTGTTGGAGGGCGGCGGCTGGAGGGTCATCGTGTCGTTTTTCGATTTCGGCGCCCAGGACGCCGAGCCGACGGCGATCCAGCGCGGCGAGGTCCTGGCCAACGGCCTGATCCCGAACTTCACCATCGACATGGGCGCCATCGAAGCGGGCGCACGGCTGGTCAGCGTGCGCGAACTGGGCGAACCGAAATGCTGACGCGCGCTGTCCGCCCGGATCCGCGCCACACCGCCATGACCCAGGAGCATTGAATGGACTGTTTTGCAACGCGGGCCGACGCCAGGACGATCCGCCTGGTTCCCGTCACCAGGAAGGGCCTGGACGCCCTGATCGATCGCGCGCCCAGGCGGCACGGCGCCTGGATTGCCGCATCGGGGTTCGAGGCGTCCGCCGGCAGCACGCTGTTGTTGCCGGGCGACGGCAAGCGCGGCGCCGATGCGGCGCTGGTGGGCGTGGAGAATGACAAGGATCTCTGGTCCTGGGGCGGGGCGGCGACGGGACTGCCGGACGGCCGGTATGTCCTGGACGACGGGGCCTCGTCCGAGACCGCGTCGCCGGCGGCGCTTGGTTGGGCGTTGGGCGCCTACGCGTTCGACCGCTACCGCAAACCCAAGCGCGGAGGCAAAAGGCTCGTCTGGCCAAAGGGCATCGATCGCAAGACCATCGAGGCCGTGGCCCGGGGCGTCTACCTGACCCGCGACCTGATCAACACGCCGGCCAGTGACATGGGACCGGAGGAACTGGCCCAGACCGCCCAGGACCTGGCGCGGCAATTCAAGGCGAAGGTCAAGGTCACCGTGGGCGAGGCCCTGTTGCGCGGCAACTTCCCCATGGTCCACGCGGTCGGCCGGGCGTCCGCGCGGGCGCCGCGGCTGATCGACCTTGCCTGGGGCCGCGCAAAGGCGCCGAAGGTGACCCTGGTCGGCAAGGGCGTGTGTTTCGATTCCGGCGGGCTGGATCTCAAGCCGTCCCAGGGCATGCTGCTGATGAAGAAGGACATGGGCGGTGCGGCGCAGGTTCTGGGCTTGGCCTCGATGATAATGGCGACCGGTCTGGATGTGCGGCTGCGCGTTCTGGTCCCGGCGGTGGAGAACGCGGTCTCGGGCAACGCGATGCGGCCGCTCGACGTATTGCACAGCCGCAAGGGCCTGACCGTGGAGGTCGGCAACACGGATGCGGAGGGACGCCTGATACTGGCCGATGCGCTGGCGCTGGCGGCCGAGGAATCGCCGGAAATGATTCTGGAGTTCGCCACCTTGACCGGCGCCGCACGGGTGGCATTGGGCACCGACCTTCCGGCTCTGTTCTGCAACGACGACGGTCTGGCGGACGCGGTTCTGGCGAAAGGAACGGCGGCCGAGGACCCGCTGTGGCGCATGCCGCTGTGGCAACCCTACCGACGCTTCCTCGATTGCAGGACAGCGGACCTGTCCAGCACCGGCAGTTCCCCTTTCGGTGGCGCGATCACGGCCGCGCTGTTCCTGCAGGAGTTCGTTCCGGCGGGAACGCCCTGGATGCATGTGGATCTGATGGCCTGGAACCGCTCTTCCCAGCGCGGCCGGCCTGAGGGCGGCGAGGCCCAGGGCGTCCGCGCCGTCTTCGACATGCTGCGCGAGCGATACGGCTAGGTTACTGCCGGTACCGTTTCGGCGGCTGCGGGTTGTTGGCCGGGTTGGTGTCGTGTTTGGAGAGTTGGGTGACGATTTCGCCACCCACAAGCGGACCGAGATCGCGCTCCAGCGCTTCGGCCTTGTCGCGTGCATAGACCTCGGCCCCGCCCACATACAGCGTGAAGGACTTGGTGTACTTGGCTTCCTTGGTCGGGTTCTCGATGGTCGCCTTGGTCCAGGCATAGAGCGGATAGTTCTCCGTCCCATTCTCCTCGGCCTCGGCCACGTAGCCGGCGAACGCGTCGAACTGGCACTTCAGCTGCGCGTCGTGTTTGCGCAAAACCTCCGCCAGCGGCGCCAGAGCGGGATCGTCTGGATCGCGCCGTGCCACGGGTGCATAGGCGTCATCGATCGTAATCCGGATCTGATAGTCCCAAACCTTGCTCACCACGCGCCTCCTTCGTCAAACCTGTCCCGCAGCCGGGCCTGCCGCCTTCAAGACATACGCCCTTAAGAACCGAAAGGCGCCTGCCCTGGAAGATGTATGGCGAGGGCACAGGGCCGACAAGGTCCGCCGCGCCGACGGCCGGCGGCTCATTGACCGTCATCGCCGTCAGCCGCTATAACCGAACCGGTTTCGAAACGAACTCCGGGATCGCACGGGCCAATGAGCATCGAGTTGACCGCGCCGCAGGCGTTGGAGATCTGGCGCGGCGCGACGCTTGAAAGCGTGCGGCGCGATACGCCGGACCTTTCGGCGCGGCAGATGGCCGTTCTGCTGACGGTCTACCTGTCGCCCGCGCCGCAGACCGTGCGCGGGCTCGCCGAGCAGCTCAAGGTCTCCAAGCCGGCGATCACCCGCGCCCTGGACCGGCTGGGTGACCACGGCCTCGTCAAACGCAAGCCCGACGAACAGGACCGGCGCTCGGTCCTTGTCCAGCGCACGGTTCAGGGTTCGGTCTTCCTGCGCGAGTTCGGCGACCTGGTGGCCTCGGTCGCATCGGAGGTCTAAGCGCCCGGCCTAGAGCAGGATCAGTTCACGTCGAAACACTGAAGCGCGTGCAGCCATGTGGTTCGAGACGGCGCTGGGGCGCGCCTCCTCACCATGAGGGTTTTCGGTATCGAAGACCTTAAACCATTTCCTCACCCTGAAGAGGCCGCGGAACGCGGCCGTCTCGAAGGGCTTGGCTGCAAGTGACGCGCTGCACTCCGTGCTCAAACGTCATCAAGCCACTCGAACACAGATGAGCAGGCACTAAACCGCGACCACGCCCGTTTCGTCGGCCTCAAGTTCGAAGGCGGCGGCCATCAACGCCTTGGTGTAGGGCTGGCGCGGCGCGGTGAAGATCTGCTCGGCGGACCCATGTTCCACCACGCGGCCCGCCTGCATCACGATGACCTCGTCGGCCATGGCGCGCACGGTTCGCAAATCGTGGCTGATGAACATGTAGGCCAGGTTGTGGTGGCGCTGGATGTCGCGAAGCAAGTCGACGATCTGCGCCTGGACCGACACGTCCAGCGCCGAGGTCGGCTCGTCCAGAACGATAAAGCGCGGCTTCAGAACCAGCGCCCGTGCAATTGCGATGCGCTGGCGCTGGCCGCCGGAAAACTCGTGCGGATACCGAAAGCGCGAGTCGGGATCAAGGTTCACCTCTTTCAGCGCCTCGACCACCAGGGCGTCACGTTCGGCGTCGTTGGCGCCGATGTCGTGCACCTTCAGTCCCTCGGCGACGATCTCAGCGACCGACATGCGCGGACTGAGGCTGCCGAACGGGTCCTGGAAGACGACCTGCATTTCGCGCCTCAGCGGCCTCAGCGCGCGGGACTTCAGGCCCTGGATGCTGTTGCCTTCGAACTGGATCTCGCCCTCGCTGGACTGCAGCCTGAGCAGCGCCATTCCCAGCGTCGTCTTGCCCGAACCCGACTCGCCCACCACGCCGACGGTCTGTCCCTCGCGGATCGTCACGTCGATGCCGTCGACGGCGCGGATGTGGTCGACCGCACGGCGCAGGACGCCGGCTCGGATCGGGAACCAGACCTTCACGCCTTTGCCGTTCATGACGATCGGAGCGGTCGGTGCAACCGGGTCCTTGTGCCCGTGCGGCTGAGCCGCCAGCAGCATCCTGGTGTAGTCGTGCCGGGGATCGGAGAACACGTCCGCCGTGTTTCCTGACTCGACGATCTCGCCGTCCTTCATGACGCACACGTCGTCGGCGATCTTGCGCACGATCGACAGGTCATGGGTGATGAACAGCATCGCCATGCCCATCTGGCTCTGCAGTTCCTTCAGCAGCTTGAGGATCTGCGCCTGGATGGTGACGTCCAGCGCCGTGGTCGGCTCGTCGGCGATCAGAATGTCGGGTTCGTTGGCCAGCGCCATGGCGATCATCACGCGCTGGCGCTGGCCGCCCGACAGCTCGTGCGGGTAAGAGCCGAGACGTTTGGCCGGCTCCTTGATGCCGACCAGGTCCAACAGCTCAAGCACGCGCGGCCGCGCCGCGCCGGGCCGCATGCCCTTGTGGATGATCAGCGCCTCGTTGATCTGTTTTTCGATGGTGTGCAGCGGATTGAGAGAGGTCATCGGCTCCTGGAAGATCATCGAGACCTTGTTGCCGCGCACGTCACGCAGGACCGGTTCGGGCGCGCCGAGCAGTTCCTGGCCTTCGAAGTCGATCGAGCCCGACGGATGACGCGCCATCGGATAGGGCAGGAGCTGCAGCACCGACAGCGCGGTCACCGACTTGCCCGACCCGGATTCACCGACCAACGCGACCGTCTCGCCCTTGCGGATATCGAAGGAAACGCGCTTGACCGCCTCGACGGCGCCGGGGCCCGCGCCGAACGTCACCGACAGGTCGCGGACCTTAAGCACGGTATCGCCGATTGCCACAGTCATTCGCTTTCCTCAGGCCAGCACTTTGCGGGGGTCGAAGGCGTCGCGCACCGCCTCGCCGATGAAGATCACCAGGGTCAGCATGACGCTGATCACCAGGAAGGACGAGATGCCGAGCCACGGCGCATTCAGGTTGTTCTTGCCCTGGGCCAGCATTTCGCCCAGCGACGGGCTGCCCGACGGCAGCCCGAAGCCGAGAAAGTCGAGCCCGGTCAGCGTGGTCAGCGACCCGGCCAGGATGAACGGCAGGAAGGTCAGGGTCGCGACCATGGCGTTGGGCAGGACGTGGCGGTACATGATGGTCACATGCCCGACGCCCAGCGCGCGGGCGGCACGCACGTAGTCGAAGTTGCGTGCGCGCAGGAACTCCGCCCTGACCACGCCGACCAGCGCCATCCAGCTGAACAGCAGCAACAGGCCCAACAGCCACCAGAAGGTGGGTTCGATGACGCTGGCCAGGATGATCAGAAGGTACAGCGTCGGTAGTCCCGACCAGATCTCGATGAAGCGCTGGAACAACAGGTCCAGAAGGCCGCCGAAATAACCCTGCACCGCGCCGGCGGCCACCCCGATGATCGAGCTGATCACGGTCAACACTAGGCCGAACAGGACGGAGATCCGGAAACCGTAGATCAGCCGCGCCACCACGTCGCGCGCCTGGTCGTCGGTGCCCAGCCAGTTCTGCGACGTGGGCGGGGACGGCGCGGGCGTCGGCAGGTCCAGCGCCACCGTGTCGTAGCGATAGCGGATCGGCGGCCAGATCATCCAGCCGTTCTCTTCAATCAGTTCCTGCACCTCAGGGTCGGTGTATTCCGCCTCGGTCTCGAAGAAACCGCCGAACGCGGTTTCCGGATAGGCGAACAGGACCGGCACGTGCAGGCGTCCCTCGTAGACCACGACAAGCGGTTTGTCGTTAGCGATGAACTCGGCGAACAGCGTGAAGACCAGCAACGCCACGAACAGCCAAAGCGAGTAGTAACCGCGCCTGTTGGCCCGGAAGTTGGCGAAACGCCGCCGCGTCAGCGGCGACAGTTCGATCCATCCCGGTGCCGGCCGCGGCTTGGCGGCGGTGGTGCCGATCGGCGTTTCGACCTCGGTCGCCATCGCCCCTAGGTCTCCCGCGATTCGAAGTCGATCCGGGGATCGATCAGCACATAGGTCAGGTCGCTGATCAGATTGACGATCAGGCCCAGAAGGGTGAAGAAGAACAGCGTCCCGAACATCACCGGATAGTCGCGGTTGAGCGCCGCCTCGAAGCCCAGCAGGCCCAGCCCGTCGAGCGAGAAGATGATCTCGATCAGCATCGACCCGGTGAACAAGAGCCCGATCAACAGGCCCGGGAAGCCGGAGATCACGATCAGCATGGCATTGCGGAAGACGTGCCCGTAAAGCACGCGTTTTTCCATCAGGCCCTTGGCGCGGGCGGTGTTCACGTATTGTTTGTTGATCTCCTCGATGAAGGAATTCTTGGTCAGCATGGTAAGCCCGGCAAAACCGCCGATGACCAGGGCCGTGATCGGCAGGGTCATGTGCCAGAAATAATCGATGATCCGGTCGAACCAGCCGAGCGTTTCCCAGTTGTCCGAGACGATGCCGCGCAGGGGAAAGAAGTCGAAATACCGTCCGCCCGCGAACAGCACGATCAGCAGAACGGCGAACAGGAAGGACGGGATCGCGTTGCCGACGATGACGACGCCGCTGGTATAGATATCGAACTTGCTGCCGTCGCGGACCGCCTTGGCCACGCCCAGCGGGATCGACAGGAGATAGATGATCAGCGTGCTCCACAGGCCGAGGCTGATCGAGACGGGCATCTTTTCCAGCACCAGGTCGATCACCCTGATATCGCGGAAGAAGCTGTCGCCGAAATCGAACCGGAAATAGTTGGCCATCATCAGGACGAACCGCTCGTGGAACGGTTTGTCGAACCCGAACTGGCGCTCCAGCTTGGCAATGAACTCCGGGTCAAGCCCGCGGGTCGAACGGCGGTTGGGGTCGAGCCCCGCGGAAGAGCCTGAATCCGCTTGCGACGTGTCCTGCAGTTCGCTGCCCCCGCCCTCGACCCGCGCGGTTGCGGACACCGCCGTGTCCTGAAGCTTGGCCAGCACGGTCTCGATCGGCCCGCCGGGCGCAAGCTGAACGATGACGAAGTTCAGGAGCATGATCCCGATCAGCGTCGGGAAAATCAGCAACAGCCGGCGGATGATGTAGGCGGTCATTGCGGCGGCATTCTACCTGAAGGCGCGGTCGCGGCAATCGTACGCAGCCGCGTTTATCCCTTGCCCATGGAGCGGCGCCGCTCCGCCAGCGTGGATTCGCGCCCCTCGTCGATCCACCAGCGCAGCAGGTTTGATCCGGTGGTGGGGGTCTCTTCGGGGTGGCCGAACTTGTCCCAATAGACCACGCGGTCGACCTTGCTATGGAACTGCGGGATCACCCAGAACCCCCACTGCAGCACCCGGTCGAGCGCGCGAACGCGCTGGATCAGGCTTTCCCGATCGGGTGCGGCGATGACCAGCTCGATCAGCTCGTCGATCGCCGGGTCCTTGATGCCTGCCAGGTTGCGGCTGCCGTCGCGATCCGCCGAGTCGGACGACCAGTAGTCGCGCTGTTCGTTGCCGGGCGACAGCGACTGGCCCCACACCGTTGTGACAACGTCGAAATCGAAGGTGTCCAGGCGCCGGCGGTACTGCGCCGAATCGACCGTGCGCACCGAGGCGTCGATGCCGATCCGCCGCAGGCTCTGGGCCATGGGGTTGACGATCCGCTCGAACAGCGGGCTGACCAGCAGGATCTCGAACGTCATCACCTCGCCGGTCTTCACGTTGGTGAGTTTCTTGTCGCGGATCTCCCAGCCCGCCTCCTTGAGCAGGTTCACCGCGGCCTTCAGGTTGGCCCGGTTGCGGCCCGACCCGTCCGTGGCGGGCGGGTTGTATTCGGTGGTGAACACCTCGTCGGGGATGCGGCCGCGGAACCGCTCCAGGATCTCCAGCTCCTCGCCCTCGGGCAGGCCGCGTGCCGCCAGCTCCGAATTGTCGAAATAGCTGCGGGTGCGGCTGTATTGGCCGTAGAACAGGTTCGTGTTCGACCATTCGAAGTCAAACACATAGGCCAGCGCCTGGCGTACCCGGCGGTCCTGGAATTTGTCGCGTCGCGTGTTGAAGACGAAGCCCTGCATGCCGGCGGCGCGCTCGTGTTTCAGCTCCTCCTTGACGATCACGCCCGCCTCGACCTCCGGGATGTTGTAGGAGGTTGCCCATGCCTTGGACGAGTTCTCCGCCCGATAATCGAACTCGCCGCCCTTGAAGGCTTCGATCTGGACGGTCGCGTCGCGGTAATAGTCGTAGCGGATGGTGTCGAAGTTATAGAGCCCCACATTGACCGGATGCTTGGCGCCCCAGTATTCCAGGTTGCGGCGGTAGACGATGTAGCGGCCCGGTTCGAAGCCGTCGATCTTGTAGGGGCCGCTGCCCAGCGGCGGTTCCTGGGTGGTCGACTCGAAGTCGCGGCCTTCCCAGTAGTGCTTGGGCAGCACGGTGAGCTGGCCCAGGATCAGCGGCAGTTCGCGGTTTTCGCCCGACTTGAAGGTGAACTTGACCGTGCGTTCGTCGAGCTTTTCGGTCTCGGCGACCGACCCGTAGTAGTACCGGTAGAACGGCGCGCCCTTCTCGTAGAGCGTGTTGAAGGTCCAGATCACGTCGTCGGCGCTGATCGGCTTGCCGTCGTGCCAATAGGCATCCTTGCGTAAAGTAAAGGTGACGTAGGTCCGTTCCGCATCGGTCTCCACCGTCTCCGCCAAGAGGCCGTATTCGGTGAAGGCTTCGTCGGCGCTGCTCGTCAGCAGCGTGTCATAGATGAAGCCAAGGCCTGCGGCCGGATTTCCTTTGATGATGAAAGGGTTGAAGCTGTCGAAGGTGCCGGTCGCCGCCAGCTTTACGTCGCCGCCTTTTGGCGCCAGCGGGTTCACATAGTCGAAATGCTTGAAATCCGCGGGGTATTTGGGCTCGCCGTGCATGGCGATCGCGTGCCCTTTTCGGGCGTCGTTCGCCGTGGCGGGGGCGGCCAACACGGCGGCAGCGAGGAAAAGCAAGGCAAATCGGATGGGTCGCATGGCTCTGTCGGGGGCAGTTTCGCTTGTGGCGGCGGATCTTGCCCCTAAATGTGCCCCGCGACGGCCCTGCATCAAGGGTTATTTGCGGCGATCTCATGGATCTGGCAGAACATTACCGTCTTTTAACGGTGTTTTGACCAACGGGAGATAGACCGGGGGTATCCCGTCAGTGGTGATTTGAGGAGACGGCGGTGCCTAAGAAGACGTGGGTTGCGAACTATATCTATGAGGGGCCGGACGGCCAGGCGCGGACAGACATGCGGCTGGTGACGGCCTATACCGAGGAAGAAGCACACGAATTCGCCGTCCAGTATCCGCCTGCGGCTGAGTTTGTCGTCTCGCTGCATCCGCAGACCGACGACCAGTTCCTGGGATCGGTCCGCCAGAACGCCGCCCGGATCAAGGAACTGCGCGAGGACCATTCGCTCGACGGGCATGCGCTGCGCGAGGTCCTCAACATGCTGCTTCGCGATCCCGACGCCGACGTCGGAGAGGATATAGACGAGTACGTGGCAGGCGACGGCGATGCCGACGATCAGGTGAACGGCAGGCCGGACCCGACCGACTAGCGGCCTAGAATGCCCTGCGCCCTCCGGTTCGGCTCACCCTACAGGTAGACGTAAAGCGCGACAGCGATCGCGACGGCCGCCGCGAACGCGACGACACCCACAACGACGTTGAACCGTGCGCTGACATTGCAGGTCGCTTGCCGCTGGTTCTCGTTGTCGCTCACCTTGATGTTCATTCGCCCGACCCACCCTGCGCTAGACGCAGACGCAGTGTTTGCTCCACCGCACGACGGCCGCCTGCCGGCGCCACGGCGATCGCCGGGCCTGCCCCGTTCAGAAAAGCTCCGGCCGCAGCACTTCCACATCGGTCAAGGTGACGATCCCGATCTGTCGGTCGAGAACGCGGCGAACCGCCTCCAGCACGGGCGGCACCTTCTCGGCGTCCAGAACGATCAGCACCTGCACCATCCTTCCCGCGTCGGATGACAGCAGGTCCCGGCGCCAGGATCCGCTGTTTCCCCTGCCGGCCAGCGCCGGGAGAACGGTGTAGCCGGGCACCTCCAGGCTATCCAGCATGTCCAGGAGGCGGTTCATGAAGGGTGCCTCGATGATGATCGATAGCCTCTTCTTCGGGTATGTCTTGATGTCGTTCATGCCGGGGCCTCACGAAAGCCAGCGTGCAAGCGTCATGTAGAGCGGAATGCCGATCGTCAGGTTGAACGGAAACGTAATCGCCAGGGACAGCGTGAGATAGATCGAGGGTTTCGCCCGCGGAAGAGCAAGCCGCATCGCCGCCGGGACGGCGATATAGGAGGCGCTGGCCGCCAGCACGGAAAGGAGCGCGATGCCCCCGGTGTCCAGGCCGATCAGCGCGCCGACAGCCGCACCGATCACGCCGCCGATCAGCGGCATGTAGATCCCGAAACCAAGCAGCGCCCGGGTCAGCGTTTTGCGCGCCTGCCGCAGCTCGCGGCCGGCGACCAGGCCCATGTCCAGAAGAAACAGGCACAGCACGCCTTTGAACGGTTCGGTGATGAAGGGAGCGACGTCCCGGTATCCGGTCTCGCCGGTCGCCATGCCGATGACGAAGGCCCCGATCAGGAGCACGACGGTCCCGTTCAGCGCCACCTCGCGCCATGGCGCCTGGCCCTCAGTGGCATCCTCCACCGCCCCGCGACGGGCGAGGAACAACGCCGTGACGATGGCGGGCGCTTCCATTGCGGCGGCGGCGGCGACCATGATTCCGGGATAGGCCAGCGCCGCGGAGTCCAGGGCAGCCGTTGCGGCAATGAAAGTGACGATGGAGATCGATCCGTAATGTGCGGCGATGGCGGCCTTGTCGACGCGGGCCAGCTTCGTGGTCAGGTTGAGAAAGGCAAACGCAAGCAGCGGGATCGTGAAGCTGAGCGCGACCGACGCTGCGATGACCACGAGGAGATCCAAGCCGACGCCATGCTCGCCTGCGGCCACGCCCCCTTTGAAGCCGATGGCAAGCATCAGGTAGAGCGAAAGGGCCTTCGCGATCGCTTCGGGGATCGCCAGATCGGAACGCGCCATCGCCGCCAGCACGCCAAGCGCGAAGAAAAGCACCGGCGGCGAGATCAGGTTCTGCGCTGCAAGCGAAAGATCCACGGGACCGGCTTTCTGCGTCCCTAGGCGGCGCCGTTCCGCAGCCGGGCCAGCGCCGCCGCGTGCAGCGCGGGCGTCGCCGCGGCGATCACCCGCCCGTCGGACGCGACCGTTACCGGATGGCCCTGCCAGTCGGAAAAGACCCCGCCTGCGCCTTCCACCACGGGGGCCAGCGCCATGTAGTCGTAGGGCGCCATGTTGGCCTCGATGACCAGGTCCACATGGCCCGAGGCGACCAGTCCGTACTGATAGCAGTCGCCGCCGAAGCGGCTGGTGCGCACCCGTTCCTTGACGCGTGCGAAAGCGTCGGCGTCGGCGTCGGTGAACATGTCGGGCGAGGTGGCGTAAAGCGACGCCTCGGAAAGAGCGGTAACGCCGCTTGTCTCCGCCGGCGTCCCGTTGAAGCGTGTCGGATGGCCGGCGGCGCCGATCCAGCGTTCGCCCAGCACCGGCTGGTCGATTACGCCGAGCCAGGGCCGTCCGTCCTTGGCCAGCGCGATCAGCGTGCCGAAGATGGGAAGTCCGGTCATGAAGGCCTGGGTGCCGTCGATCGGGTCCAGCACCCAGACATGCTCCGCATCGCCGCGCACGATCCCGAACTCCTCGCCGTGGATGCCGTGGGCATGGGCCTCGCGTTCCAGGATTTCGCGCATCGCCGCCTCGGCATTGCGGTCGGCCACCGTGACCGGCGTCGCGTCATGCTTGCGGTCGATGTCGAGATCGGTGCGGAAGTGCGACCGGATCACCGGGCCCGACGCGTCGGCCAGCCTGCAGGCAAGTTCGATCCACGCATCGGGGCAGCGGTCCATCGGGCGGGCAGGCTCGGTCATTGTTTGGGGGCTTTCGCAAAGGAAAAGGGCGGCCGAACGGCCACCCTCATCCTATCACCAACCCAAAGGCCGGCGAAGCGTCGTCACGGCAGCGGGATCGGCGAATCCGCCTGCTCGCGCATCCAGGCGATGATGTCCGCCCGGTCCTGCGGTTTCTTGAAACCGGCGAAGTTCATCTTGGTGCCGGCGATGTAGTCCTTGGGCTTCCACAGGAAATGGTTGAGCGAGTCGTAGTCCCACTCGCCGCCGGAATCCACAAGGGCGCTGGAATATTTGAACCCGTCGTGCTGGCCCTTGCCGGCGCCGACGACGTTCCACAGGCCGGGTCCGGTCTTGTTGGCGCCGCCCTTGTCGAAGGCGTGACAGGCGGTGCATTTCCTCGACAGCTTTTCGCCCTTGGCGATGTCCGCGGATGCCAGAAGGTCGGTGATCGGTTCCGGCCCGGCTGGCGCCTCTTCCTCGGCGTCGGCCACGTCGGTGGCGCCGTCCAAGCTGATCGGGTAGGCGTTCTCAGCCAGTTCCTGGGGATGGTAGAGCAGGTTCGCGACGAAGCCCGACCCCATGCCGACAAGCCCGGCCACAAGAATTGCCGCGGCGATCTTGTTGAACAACAAGCTGTCCTTGATCATACGCTGGCCCCTGGATGCAGTTGACTTCGACCGAAGGTGCGGCACCGCCTGATTTTCCATTGCGCTGCGCACGCTGCGATATATCCTCCTGCCCAAAGCAAATCAACGGTGTGAGCGTTTTTGCCGCGACGGCAACCGGCGCGGCGGCAAGGGTTCCCGCCCGAGGTCCCGCACTCCATTGGCCAGATGCCCGGTTCCATGAACCCCCTGATCGTGATCCCCAGCCGCATGGCCTCGACGCGCCTGCCGGACAAGCCGCTGGCCGACATCCATGGGCGCCCGATGATCGTGCACTGCCTGCGCCGGGCCGAAGAGGCCGAGATCGGGCCGGTGCTGGTCGCCGCGGCTGATCGCGAGATCGTCGCGGCGGTCGAGGCCGCGGGCGGCCGCGCGGTGATGACCGATCCCGACCACCCGTCGGGGTCCGACAGGATCTGGGAGGCGGTGCGTTCGGTCGACCCGGACGGGGTCTTCGATCCGATCGTCAATGTGCAGGGCGACCTGCCGACGCTGGAGCCGGCGGCGATCCGCGCGGTGCTGGAGCCGCTGGCCGAACCGGCGGTGGACATCTCTTCCATCGTCGCGGAGATCACGCGTGCGGAGGAGCGCACAAATCCCAACGTGGTCAAGGCCTACACGGCCTTCGCGCCCGGGGCCCGGATCGCCCGGGCGCTGACCTTCACCCGCGCCACGGCGCCCGCCGGCGACGGACCGCTGTTCCATCATATCGGGCTCTACGCCTATCGACGGGCCGCGCTGCAGCGCTTCGTGTCGCTGCCGCCCGGGCTTCTGGAGCAGCGGGAGAAGCTGGAGCAACTGCGCGCCCTGGAAGCCGGCATGCGGATCGACGTCGCCCTGGTCGCAACCGTGCCGCTTGGCGTTGACACGCCGGCAGATTTGGAGCGGGCGCGGCAATTGTTGCCGGAGAATCCGGCAAACTAATCTGTTTGTGCCAAGTTGGCACATTATTGACGCAGGGCCTTCAGATCCGCTAGAAAACTGTGCCATGAGCATCGGCACACGCATACGGCTTGCCCGCAAGGCAAGCAAGCTGACCCAGGCGGACCTGGCGCAGCGGCTCGAGCACGCCCATTCCACGGTCAACCGGTGGGAATCCGGACAGCGCCAGCCGCCACGGGCCATGGTGATCCGGATCGCCGAGGAGACCGGTGTCCCGGTCGCCTGGCTTGAAGTGGGCGGCACCCCGCCGCCGGCGCTGGTCGGCGTGACCGGCGACATTTCGCCGGACGACGACCCGGACAACACGATCGCCTTCCAGGGCATGCCGGGGGCCTATTCCCAGATGGCGTGCCTGGAAGCGCACCCGGAGATGCACGCGCTGCCGTGCCACACCTTCGCCGATGCCTTCGAGGCGGTGGAGGACGGACGGGCGGCGCTGGCGATGATCGCCATCGAGAACTCGCTGGGCGGCCGGGTCGCCGACGTTCACCATCTGCTGCCCGACTCCAGCCTCTATATCGTCGGCGAGCACTTCCAGCCGGTCCACCACCAGCTCCTGGCGCCCAAGGGGGCGACCCTGGAAGGCCTGAAAGTGGTGCGCAGCCACGTCCAGGCGCTGTCCCAGTGCCGCGACTTCATCCGCGAGCTGGGGTTGAGGGCGGAGGACCGCGTGGACACCGCGGGCTCGGCCAAGGAGGTGGCGGAACTGAACGACCCGACGGTCGCCGCCATCGGCTCGGCGCTTGCGGCAGAGGTCTACGGGCTCGATACGCTGCGCTCGCGGGTCGAGGACCGGATCGGCAACACCACGCGCTTCATCATCATGTCGCGCCAGCGCCTGGAACCCGATCCGCGCGAGGGGCCGTGCCTGACCTCGATCGTGTTCACGGTGCGCAGCGTGCCGGCGGCGCTGTACAAGGCGCTGGGCGGTTTCGCGACCAACGGCGTCAACTTGATCCGACTTGAAAGTTATATCTCAGTCGCGGACTACGCGGTTGCCCGCTTCTACCTGGAGATCGAAGGCCACCCGGCGGAGAAACGCGTCGATACCGCGCTTGACGAGCTGCAGTACTACTCCAACAAGCTCAAGATCCTGGGCACCTATCCGGCCAACCAATACCGGGACGAAGAGGTCTGAGGCGCCTTCAGCCGCTGATCCGGACCGGCGGGCCGTCTCCGTCCAGGCTGCATATGGCGCCCTCGGCGATGTCGAAGTGCCAGGCGTGCAGCGTCAGCGCGCCCGAACGCACGCGTTCCTCGATCCAGGGAAAGGTCATCAGGTTGCGCACCGACTGGCGCACGGCTTCGTATTCCAACGCGCGGGCCCGGTCGGCATGGTCGTCGTCGGGCATCCGCTCCAGCACCCGGTCGCGCGCGCCGGCGGCGCAGGAAAGCCACTGGCCGATGAAATCGGTGTGCGGCGTGCCGCAGTCGGCGCCCCGCAACAGCGCATCGATGCCGCCGCAATGGGCGTGGCCGAGGACCACCACATGTTCGACGCCAAGTTCAAGCACGCCATACTCCAGGGCGGCGCTGGTGCCGTGGAAACTCTGATCCGGCAGGCAGGGCGGAACCAGGCTTGCCACGTTTCGGACCATGAAGATGTCGCCGGGCTCGGCATCGAAGATCAGCGACGGATCGACCCGGCTGTCCGAGCAGGCGATCATCAGAATCTTGGGCGACTGGCCGTCGCGCACCAGCCGGCGATAGTGCGACTGCTGCTGCGTGAACGGCCCGGCGCGAAAGGCACGCGCCCGGGCGATCAGCATCTCGATCGACGTGCCCATGGTGTTTTCCTTTTCTTCGTGTTCCCGGTTCGCGAATGCCACAATTCTTGTAGTCTTTCCTTCGCAGAAGGGGAGGAGAAAATGGATTTGCGACGCAAGCTGTCATTCGGCCTCTATCTTATCAACGTGGCGATCCTCTTTGCGTTCGCTGCGCGCTACCTTCTTGCCGACCGGCTGATGACCTACCACGCCGAAACGATCGGCGTCGCGCGGGACGGCCTGCCGGGCGAACAGATGCTGGTCTTCGTCACGCTTTATCGCGCCGTCGGGTCGGGCATGCTGGGGGTCGGCCTTGCGATGCTCATCCTGCTGCTGGTGCCGTTTCGCGCCGGCGAGGCCTGGGCGACCTGGGCGATGACATCGGTGGGCATCGTCTATGCCGGGTTAACGCTCTACCTGACCGTGGCCTATCAGGTCGAAACCACGGCGGCGGTGCCGTGGCAGGGACCGGCTGCCGCGCTGGTGACGCTGGTCATCGCGCACATCGCGGCCGGCGGCCGCGCCGCGCGGGCGTGACCTAGCCGCGCAGCCAGTCCTCGACCAGTCGCCGGGCGATCGAATCCCGCCTGGGCAGTCGGAATGTTTCGTCCTCGGGCGAGGCGCGCATCTCGTCGCGGCTCACCCAGCGCGCCGATTCCAGCTCGAACCGGTTGACTTCCAGGCGGTCGGTGCGGGCCCGGGCCCAGAAGCCCAGCATGATCGATGCGGGAAACGGCCAGGGCTGGGACGAATGGTAGGTGACGTCTTCGACGACGACGCCGACCTCCTCGAAGACCTCGCGGGCGACCGCGTCTTCAAGCGATTCGCCCGGTTCGACGAAACCCGCCAGCACCGAATGCATGCCCTGGGGCCAGATCTTCTGCCGGCCCAGGATTGCCCGGTCGCCGCCGTCATGCACCAGCATGATCACCGCCGGGTCGGTGCGCGGGAACGAGTTGTTGCGGCAGTCGCCGTTGCTGCAGACTCGCAGGTGGCCCGCATCCTCCACATTGGTGGCGTTGCCGCAGGTGCCGCAATGGCGGTGTCGGGCGTGCCAGGTGATCATGCCGCGGGCATAGGCAAGCAAAGCGCCGTCGCGGCGGTCCAGCAGCGGGCCGATCGCGCGCAGGTCCTGGAAGCTGCCGAACGCGTCCAGCGGCGGGTCATCGAAATTCGAGAAGTCCTGGGCGAAGTAGGGAACGTCCTCGACCAGACCCAGGAACACGGTTTCCTGGCGGTTCTGGCCCGCGATCTCGTGCACGCCCGGATAGACGGGTTCCGGAACGGCATCGGCGCGCACCAGGTTCTTCGATTGCCAGACCGGGACCAGCCGGGCATCGGGGCGCGCATACTGGTCGGCGACCCAAACGGTGTCCTTGCGCCGTTCCGAGGCCCGGTCGATGCCGCCGGTCGCGTAGAAGTTCGCGTCCTTCATAAGGGTCAAAGTGGCACGGCGGGCCGCCCTGGGCAATGCGCCCAAGCGTTGCGCCGGTCGTCGCTGTCGGCCCTTGCTTTTCCGGCGGTCAGGGCTGATATAGTGCCCTTGGAAGGCCGGCCGCGGACGGACGTCTCGCCAACCCGGTCAGGTCCGGAAGGAAGCAGCCGTAACGAGTTTTGTTCGGGTCGCCGGTCCGGCCTTCCACCGTCTCCCAGGGCCGGCAACAAGGCCCCGACACGCACAGGGAACGTCGAACAGGGACTATGTCCGCCGCGAGCTCCAACGACGCGTCTTCGCCTTCCCCTTATCGGGTTCTCGCGCGGAAGTACCGACCGAACAGCTTCGACGAACTGGTGGGCCAGGAACCTCTGGTCCGCACGCTGACCAACGCCATCAACACCGGCCGGATCGCCCAGGCCTTCATGCTGACCGGCGTGCGCGGCGTCGGCAAGACGACCGTGGCGCGGTTGATCGCAAAGTGCCTGAACGCGACGAACGGTCCGACCATCGACCCGGACCCCGCATGCGAGCACTGCATCGCGATCGGCGAGGACCGCCATCCCGACGTGATCGAAATGGACGCCGCCAGCCGCACAGGCGTCGGCGACATCCGCGAGCTGATCGACGGCGTGCGCTACAAGCCGACCTGGGCGCGTTACAAGGTCTATATCCTGGACGAGGTGCACATGCTGTCGGCGCCGGCCTTCAACGCGTTGCTGAAGACGCTGGAGGAACCGCCGGAACACGTGATGTTTGTCTTCGCCACCACAGAGATTCGCAAGGTGCCGGTCACGGTGCTGTCGCGCTGTCAGCGGTTCGACCTGCGCCGCATTCCGATGGATCAGCTCGCCGCCCATTTCCGCAGCGTGGCCGCCAAGGAGGGCGTCACCGTCGAAGACGATGCCGTGGCCATGATCGCGCGCGCCGCCGACGGTTCGGCCCGCGACGGGTTGTCGATCCTGGACCAGGCGATCGCGCTGAGCGGCGAGACCGTCACGGCCGCGTCCGTCCAGGACATGCTGGGCCTCGCCGATCGGGCGGCGGTTTACGACCTCTACGATGCGGTGATGTGCGGCGACGCCGTCGCCGCCCTGGACGGCCTGCGCGCCCAGTACGACGCCGGCACCGACCCGGTGGTGATCCTGCAGGACCTGTTGGGCATCACCCATTGGCTGACCCGGATCAAGCTGGACGGGGGCGTCGCCGAGCGGCCCGGCACGGCGGAAATCGACCGGGTGCGCGGCACGGCGATGGCCGGCGACCTGCGCCTGTCGGTCCTGACCCGGGCCTGGCAGATGCTGTTGAAGGGCATCGGCGAGGTGCAGGCGGCTCCCCATCCGGTGGAGGCGGCCGAGATGGTGCTGATCCGCCTGATCCATGCGTCGGGCCTGAAGACGCCCGCCGATCTGGTGAAGGAAATCAGGGACGGCGCGGCCGCGCCGGGCCCGTCGGCGCCGCCGGATCCCGGACCGCCGCCCGGACCGCCCCCCGGTCCGCCGGACGGCGGATCCCAGGCCGCGGCGGTCGGGGGCGAGACGGTGGCGCTGCCCGAGACCGCGCCGGAACCGGCGCGCGAGCCGGAGACCACCGCCTCGGCACTCAAGCTGGACAGCTTCGAGGACCTGGTGGAGCTGTTGAAACAGCGGCGCGAAGGTTTGCTGCACGCCAATCTCTACCGCAACGCGCATCTGGTGCGGTTCGAGCGGGGACGGATCGAGTTGCACAAGACCGATCGGTTTCCCAGCGACCTGTTGGGACAGCTCGGCCTGCTTCTGACGCAGTGGACCGGCGAGCGTTGGGTCGTGCTGCACAGCGAGGAGCCGGGTGCCGAAACGCTTTACGACCGCGACCAGGCGGTGGAACAGGCGCGCCGCGTCGAGGCGTCGCGCGACCCCGTGGTGAGGGCCGTGCTGGACGCGTTTCCCGATGCCACCGTCGCCAGGGTCACCGATCATGAAACCGGGTACGCCGCGGACGCCGGCGAGGAGGACCCGGACCAAGACGCAACGGACGGAGACGATCCCGCATGAAGAACCTCGGTCAGATGATGAAACAGGCCCAGGAGATGCAGGCCCGCATGCAGGAAATGCAGGCCGCACTTGAGGCCGTGGAGATCACCGGCACGGCCGGCGGCGACATGGTGCGGGTCACCGTCAGCGGCAAGGGCGAGATGCGCGCGCTCAGCGTCGACGAAAGCCTGGTGGTGCCCGGCGACAAGGAAGTCATGGAGGACCTCGTCGTCGCCGCCTTCAACGATGCGCGCAGGAAGCTTGACGCCCACGTGCAGGAGGAAACGTCCAAGATCATGGGCGGGCTGCAGCTCCCGCCGGGCATGAAGCTGCCGTTCTGACGGAAGTCCGCCGCGGCGACCGCCGGCAGGCGAACGGGCCATGACCGAAATCGAGCGTCTCATCCAGCTTCTGGCGCGCCTGCCCGGCCTCGGCCCGCGCTCGGCGCGGCGTGCGGCGCTGCACCTGATCAACAACAAGGATACGCTGCTGGTGCCGCTGGCCCGTGCCATGACAGAGGCCGGCGAGGCGATCCGCGTGTGCGGTGTTTGCGGCAATGTGGACACGACAGACCCGTGCGCGATCTGCAGCGACCCCAAGCGGGATCCACATGCGATTTGCGTCGTCGAACAGGTGGCCGACCTGTGGGCGCTGGAACGCACCGGCAGCTTCAAGGGGCGCTATCACGTCCTCGGCGGCGTGTTGTCGGCGCTGGACGGAATTGGGCCCGAGGACCTCTCCATCGGCGCCCTGGTCGACCGGGTTGCCGCGGGCGACGACGTGAACGAGGTGATCCTCGCGACGAACCTCACCGTGGACGGCCAGACCACCGCGCACTACATCTCCGAACGCCTGGCCGCGACCGGCGCGAAAGTGACGCGGCTGGCGCACGGTGTGCCCGTCGGCGGCGAGCTGGACTATCTTGACGACGGCACGCTGTCGGCCGCGCTCGCCTCGCGCCAGGGCCTGGAGGGCTGAGACAGTATGGCGGGACAACCGAACCTGGTCTTTCTCGGCATGCTGGGCGCGCCCGGTCGCTACGATCCCGCGATCTTCGAACACCTGCCCGGCGGCGACGACGAGATCCTGTGGATGCAGCTTCTGCTGAAAGGACTGGGGCTTTTGGACCGGGTGTTCTATCGGGGCGTCAAGGTCAGTCACGGCGAGACGCCGCCGGCGCCCGAGGGCTGCGACGGCGTTGTCGTGGGCGGCAGCTTTCATTCGGTCGGCGAGAACCTCGCCTGGCAGATGGCGACGCGGGAGTGGCTGCGCGCCTACCGGGCGACCGGGCGGCCGCTGCTGGCGATCTGCGGCGGTCACCAGCTTGTCTGCTCGATGTTCGGTGTCGCGGTGGAGCGGCTGGAGACCGGTGCCATGGCGGGAACTTTCCCCGTCCGGCTGACCGACCGGGGCCGCGCCCATGCCCTGTTCGCGGGGCTTGGCGCCGCGCCGGCGTTCCACTTCGGCAATGGCGAGCACGTGACCCGGGCGCCGGACGGCGCCGTCGTCCTGGCGTCGCGCAGCGAAGACCCGTTCTGCGCGCTGGACCACGGCGGCAACTGGACCAGCGTGCAGTTCCACCCTGAGGCCGAAGTCGACACCTTCAGCGGCTATTGGGCCAAGCACAAGCCGGAATACATTGCCAACTATTGCGACGTCCCCGACGCCAAGCGGATCGTCGCAAACTTCGTTCTCAACACCGGGGTTATACCGCGATGAAACCGTTCCTGCGCCGCGCCGCCCTCGCGGCGCTTGTCTGCCTGTTTGCCGGGCCGGTCCTCGCCCAGGAAATCTCGCTGGGCGCCGCGACGCTGCAAAGCCGGGTCCTGACGGTCTATCAGGGCGATCTGGCATTGGTCCAGGAACGCCATCGCGCCGCGCTGGGCGACGGGGCGGCGACGCTGGTGCTGGCGCCCGTGCCTGACGGCCTGATGCCCGAAACGGTGCGGTTGTCGGGCGCCGGCATCCGCATCGCCGGCGTCAGCCTTGAAACCACGGTGTTGAGCCAGGATGCGCTGTTGCGCGCATCCGTTGGCAGGACGATCGGTCTGGTGCGCATCGACCCAAAGACAGGCGCGCGGACCGTGGTGCGCGCCGAAGTCCTCAGCGTGCGTGACGGCGTCGTCCTGAAGATTGGCGACAAGGTCGAGACCGGGGCGACCGGACCCTTCCAGTTCGACGATGTGCCGGCGGGCCTCAGGCCCCATCCGGCCTTGCTGGCCGACATCGTCGTCGGCGGCGATGCGACCGGGGATGCAGCGGTGCAGTACCTGACCGGCGGGCTTGGCTGGCGCGCCGATTACAGCCTGCAGCTCTCGCCCGACGAGACGATGCTGGCGCTGGACGGCTACGTGACGCTGGAGAACCGCTCGGGCGTCACCTATTCGGCCGACCTGGTGCGGGCGGTCGCCGGCGACGTCAACCGGGTCGCACGGCCGGGTCCGATGGCGGCGCGCGCGCTGGAGATGAGGGCTGCCGCCGACGTCGCGACCGTCTCCGAGCAGTCCGGGGCCTACCACCTCTATACCCTGCCGGGTGCGATGACGGTGCCGCCCCGGGGGTCGGTCCAGCGGGCGCTGCTGCAGCTGCCGCAGATCGCGGTCCGCAAGGCCTATGTCCTGGAGGGCGCGGCGCCGGTGCGGCCGGCGCGCGGCGCCGGGCCGGTCCGCAGCCAGGCGACCAGCGTTGTGCTGCGTTTCAAGAACCCCAAGGCCGAGGACGGCGGCGTCCCCATGCCGGCCGGCACGATGCGGGTCTTCGGCGCCAATGTGGGCGGCGCGGTGTTCCTGGGCGAGGACCGGGTCGAACACACGCCGGCGGGGGCCGACCTGCGCCTGACCTTGGGTGCGGCTTTCGACGTGACCGCCGAACGCCGCCAGACCGACTATCTGAAGCGCGGCGGCGCCGATGTCTTCGAGGTCGCCCACGAGATCACGCTGCGCAATGCGCGGGCCGCCGCGGCGGTGGTGGAAGTGGTCGAATACCTTCCGGGCGACTGGGAGATCCTTGCCGAATCGGCGCCCCACGCCAAGACGTCGGCGGCGACGGCGACCTGGTCGCTGTCGGTGCCGGCCCGCGGCGAGACGGTTCTGACCTACCGCGCGCTGATCCGGCAGTAGCGGCGCTTTACCCCGCGGCGAGGGACTGCTGGCCCTGGCGGGCGAGCGTCTGGACCGACCGCGACACCGCGACTGTGCCTCGGTTGGCATAGGCCTCGTGCTGCTTTTCGATGCGTTTCAGGTCGTAGAGGTAATTGACCATGAGGCCTGCCGCTTCGCCCATGCCTTTCGGCGACGGGTCGGCCAGCCAGTTGATCCGTTCCAGCCGCGCGCCGTTGCCCAGGTGAAACCGGGCGACCGGGTCGCGCGGGGCCCCCTTGGATCGTTCGTTCACGAGGTAGTGGGCGCACAGCGCCGTCAGCGGCCCTTTCAGCGCCGCGGTCGCCGCCCTGTCCGCCTGCCAGTCCGGATCGGACAATCCCTGGATCAGGCGGGCCGGCAGGCCGTCCGAGGTCTCGTCGCCGTCTGCGGCGACCCGGTCCAGCCAGCGCCGGAAACCGGGAACCGGCGACAGGGTCGCAAACCGGGCGAGGTTGGGCAGTTCGGCCGAAAGGTCCGAGACGACCTGCTTGATCAGGAAGTTGCCGAACGAGATGCCTTTCAGGCCGCGCTGGCAGTTGCTGATGGAATAGAAGATGGCGCTGTCGGCAGCCAGGGCGGCGTCCTCCCGGACAGGCTGGTCCAGAAGTCCCCGGATCGATTCGGCAAGACCGTCGACCAGCGCGACCTCCACGAAGATCAGGGGCTCGTCCGCCAGTGCCGGATGAAAGAAGGCGTAACAGCGCCGGTCCGCGGCGAGGCGCCGCTGCAGATCCTCCCAGCCCTGGATGGCGTGCACCGCCTCGTAGAGGATCAGCTTCTCAAGGATCGAGGCCGGCGTCTGCCAGTCGATGCGGCGCAGTTCCAGAAAGCCGCGGTTGAACCACGACGCCAGCACATGGGAAAAGTCGGCGTCCACCGGCGCGAGTTCACGGTCCGCGACCAGCAGGTCCTGCAGATCGGCGCGCATCTGCACCACCGCGCGGGTGCCCCCCGGGGCCATGTTGACGGCGCGGATCAGATCCTGGCGCGGCGCCTCGACCGCCGCGCTCAGCGCCAGCGCAGCCGCCGGCGAGGGGGTTTCCTGGTAGGCGGCGACGGCCGCTTCGATCCCGGCCGGGTCGGGACTGAAGTCCTCCAACAGAAGGTGGAAGAAGGCGCGCCGTTCGTCCCCGTTCAGGCGTTCATAGGCCCAGACAACCTCGCGCGCCAGTGCGGTCCCCAGCGCCTCGCCCTTCTGGCTCAGCAGGTCCTTGCACAAGGCGCCGATCGAGCCGCGGTGGCGGATCCTGTCCTCCGGCCGGCTGTACAAGAGATCGCGGCCGGCATCGGCGATCGAGACCAGAACGCGCTCGAACAGCGTCACAGGCCGCGCCTAACGGGGATTGCCGAGGGATACATCCAGAGTGACATGCCTTTGCGGGTCGCGAGGTTAGGGGCATTTCCGTTTCGTTGCCAGCCTGCCGCCGGATATTGTCACCGCCGACAAAGAGGATATGGTGCGCGGCGCGCCGCGGCCCAAATTCGCGTATAGGAACGCCGATGTCGAATGCCAATCTCTATTCCCTGATCCGGTCGCGGTTTCCCGACGACCCTGCGGCGGTCTTTCTGGAGACCGTCGGCGGCCGCACCCTTGCCTACGGCGATCTCGACGGCGAAACCGCACGCCTGGCGGGCCTGCTGAAACGGCTGGGCGTGGCCAAGGGCGACCGTGTGATCGTCCAGGTGCACAAGTCGGTGGAGGCGGTGGTGCTCTACCTCGCCTGCCTGCGTGCCGGCGCGATCTATATCCCGCTTAACACCGCCTACACCGCGGCCGAGGTGGGCTATTTCCTGGGCGATGCCGAACCGCACGTCTTCGTTTGCGCACCCGATGCCCATCGCGCCCTGATGCCGGAGATCGAGAAGGCCAAGGTCCCGCATGTCCTGACCCTGGGCGCAGACGGGCGCGGCAGCCTGGCCGAAGCGGCGCGTGACGCGCGGCCCGACGAAACGGTGGCCGATTGCACGGAGGACGACGTTGCGGCGATCCTCTACACCTCTGGCACGACCGGCCGGTCGAAGGGGGCGATGCTGACCCATCGCAACCTGTCGTCCAACGCGCTGTCACTCCATCGGATCTGGGGCTGGGTGCAGGGCGACGTGTTGCTGCATGCGCTGCCGGTCTTTCATGTGCACGGCCTGTTCGTCGCCCTGCACTGCGCGCTCCTCAACGGGTCGAAGGTGTTCTTCCTGGACAAGTTCGACGCAGGCGAGGTGTTGGGCCTGCTGCCGCGGGCGACGGTCATGATGGGCGTTCCCACCTTCTATACCCGCCTGTTGGAGGAACCGGGCCTCAACCGTGACATCTGCGCGAACATGCGCCTGTTCATCGCGGGATCCGCGCCTTTGTTGCCGGAGACCTTCACCCGGTTCGAGACTGTCACAGGGCACCGGATTCTCGAACGCTATGGCATGACCGAGGCCGGCATGATCACGTCCAACCCCTATGACGGGGCGCGCGTCGCGGGCACGGTGGGCTTTCCGCTGCCTGATGTCTATGCGCGGGTCGCCGACGAACACGGCAAGCAACTGCCGCACGGCGAGCCCGGCGTGCTCGAGATCATGGGGCCGAATGTCTTCAAGGGCTACTGGCGCATGCCGGAAAAGACCGCCGAGGAATTCCGGTGGGACGGTTATTTCATCACCGGCGACGTGGCGATGATCGACAGCGATGGCCGCATTTCCATCGTCGGGCGCGCCAAGGACCTGATCATTTCCGGCGGCTACAACGTCTATCCCAAGGAGGTGGAAACCGCGATCGATGCGATCCCCGGCATCGGCGAGAGCGCGGTGATCGGCGTGCCCCATCCCGACTTCGGCGAGGCGGTGGCCGCCGTGGTCACGCGCAGCGGCGAGGCGGGTATCGACGAGGACACCGTTGTCACGACCCTGGCCGACCAGCTCGCGCGCTTCAAACAGCCCAAGCGCGTGTTCTTCGTCGACGCGCTGCCGCGCAACTCCATGGGCAAGGTGCAGAAGAACGTGCTGAGGGAGGAGTACAAAAGGACGTTTGCGTAATCCCTTCCGCTGCCGAACGGCACGAGCACCGTGAATTTAGATTGCATCGGCTCTCGCGCGACCCCACGTCCAAAGCAGTTGGTCCCCGCACTCCAAACCACCAACAGGGAGACTGGCATGCTGAAGCTCTATTCCCATCCGATTTCGCCCAATGCCAAACGCATCAGGGTCCTGGCCAAGGAACTGGGCCTCGAGATCGAGGTCGAGGAGGTCGATTTCTCCAAGGGCGAGCACAAGGCACCCGCCTTCCTTGCGCTGAACCCCAACGGCATGGTGCCCGTCCTCGAATGGGACGGACGGACCTTGTGGGAATCGCCGGCGCTGCTCTTCGAACTGGCGTCCGCCCATCCCGAATCCGGCCTGGTCCCAGACGAGCTGGCCGAAGAATCCGAGATGTTGCGCTGGATGTTCTGGAACACCGCCCATCTGGCGCCGGCGGTGTTCGGTGTCGCGCTGGAGACTTACATCAAGCCCACTTTCATGGACCAGGAGCCCGACCCGGCGAAGATCGAAAGCAACACGGCGGGTTTCCAGAACTATGCCGCGGTTTTGAACGGGCACCTTGAAGGCCGCGACTGGATCCTGGGCGAACGGTTCTCGATCGCCGACATCACGGTCGGCACGTCGGTGGACGTGACCCGGGTCACCGAGCTGTCGCTGGAACCCTATCCGGCGGTTGCCGCGTGGCACGAACGGCTGTCGCAAAGACCAAGCTGGGCGGCCTGAGAGCGCCCAACCCACTCATCCGAACCCCTCTCGCCCTACGGGGCGAGGGGGTTCTTGGTCTCGGCGATCTGTCGGCCGTGACGATATCCGGCCGGCGATGCGGATTGGCGTTCTACGTTCAACTGTGCCAACATTAGCACTTTGAAGTGAGGGTGTTGGACGATGCGTGCATTGCTGATTGGGCTCATGGCACTGGGGCTCTTGATCTCCTCGCGAGCCCAAGCACAGACCGGTGTCGTCGTCGACGCACTGCTGACCGAGGTCCAACAAACGCTTGTACGCGTACGCGACGAGGGGGACGACGCGGATCTGCCGCCGCTGTCGAAGATCACGCTCAATCTGAAAAACGAACTGAAGAGGGGGGCGGGCGGCAGACTGTCGCTCTATGTCGTGGAGTTGGGTTCAAGCGTTGCTGAGGAGTCGGTGCAGGAGATCAGTCTGGTACTGGAACCACCGCGCGATTCCGACCGGTCGCCGGTCTCCGAGACCGGCGACCTGCTTGCCGACGCAATCATCCAGTCGGCGCGGGCGGTCAAGCGGGCGGCCGACGGCACGCCGCCGCTGCACCTAAAGACACTTACCGCAAAGGTGCGGTTTGTGGTGAGCGCGGACGCCAGCGCCGGCGTTGGGTTCACGCTGTTGCCGATCGGGATCGACCTGGGCGGCGAGGTTAAGACGGTGGCCGTCCAGGAAGTGGTCGTGGAGTTCGGTTCATGAGGTCGGTGCCCGGAACGGTCCCGACGCGTGAGCGCCCGCGCAACGTGCGCGGCGTTAGCCTGTTGCGGCGCATGGCATTGCTGGCTGCCTCGGCACCCTTCTTGCTGATCGCCGACACCAAACCCGCATACCCGTCGCAATGCAGCGACTATCATCATCCAATAAGAAGTCTTGAAAGAGCGGAAGAGGATCTCAAGGCGTCGGTGCTGCACATCAAGAGTGTAATGAAAAGTGAAAGGAAAGAAGGCACGGCGTTTCTGATCGACAAGACGCACGGTTTGTTTCTGACGGCCCTTCACGTTGTTCAGGCAAGAGATGGCACGTTGTCGGCCGAAATCACCGGGCTTTTTGAGGAACCCGATCCCAAACCCATTACCCTATCGGTCAAGGCTCATGACGATAACCTCGATGTGGCCCTTCTTGAGACCGCCGAGATATCGCGGCTTGCTGACAAAGCGGAGTTCGAACTGTCCTTCAAACACACGCAAAAAGGGACCAAGGTTGGATTCCTCGGATCGACTTACAGCGAGGAGGATCGTACCAACATCGATCTTTCGACTGCCGACCGAATCGATTTCCAATCGGGCACGAAGCGCATCGAGATTATGACTTCGGTTGGGGACGGAGACAGCGGGGCGCCGGTTTTCAAGGCGGACGACGGCCTGGTGGTTGCGATCGTCGTTGAGAAACAGACATCCAGGAAGGCGCTCGCCATGCCGATGATGGAACTCTACAGGTTCCTGAAAAAGCAAAGCGTTTCACACGTGCCGGACCGACTGAAGCCCCTGGTCGACGACCCAACGCAACGGACCGAGGACGCACTCCATTTCGCGTTCCGTGCCAAAGGGAACGGGGTGAACAGCAATTACCAGCTTCTCGGCGCGACCTTGAATATCTGGCAGCAGGGGCGAGGCAAGCTTTTGCCGGCCAGCATCAAGGGCTGCGACATCTTCTACGTCGGCGATAACCGCGAATTGGGCCAGCTTGCAGGAATCATGCAGCAGATGGGCGCAACGCGCGAACAGGCGTCAAGGAGCACGCGTCAGGCCGCGCAGGAGGTTTTCAAGCTAGCGGCAGCGGCCTACCAGCAGGGAAATAGGGACACGGCAGCCACGCTCTACGCATCCGCCGAGGAGCTTTTTGCGGATGCAATCGAGGAACGACTGCGCAGCGAGGATGGGGGAGGATATTTCGCCGCCTTTGTGGACGGCTCCGGTTTTACCAGAGACGAGGCGATGTCCCTTACAGCCTACCGGAAGGAATATGTCGGAGGGGAGGGACAGGCCGCGCAAGGAGGCATAGAGATCGTCGGTTGGTTCGACTCCGTCAACAGCCTTAACTTCGACGTCGAACCGACGGTCGAGATGATGGCCACCGCGGTCAAGAAGGATTCGATGGCGGCACTGTTTCACGAATACCAGACCGCCCGTCTGAAGGCTGCGGAACTCTCACCGCGCGGCGTCTCCTCGCTGACGGCACAGCAAAATTTCATCACCGCGGCCTGGGGAAGCCAAGTATCCAACAGTAAACGATACCGGGCGCTGCATTACCAGGCGATGGGCGATGCGTTGTTCGAGCTCGACCGTTATGACGATGCCGCGGAGGCCTATGCCGCGTCGTGGCAGAACGGCATGGTCACTGCGACCATCAAGCAGAACTACAGCTACGCGAAGACCAAGTCCGGTGCGACCCAGACTGCAACGGGCATGGACCTAATTTACGAGATCGGGACCGCCGCCGTCCCCGATTCGAAGGCGTTGCGCAGGTTGGTCACCGACATTGGGGGAACCTACTAGGTCGTCCGACGTCTGACCTAGACCGTCTCAGACGGTTCCTTTTTCTCGTCGTTCGCCGGGAACAGGGGCGTTTCCGGGCGCGGGGCGGGGGCGGGCGGTTCGATCGCCTCGGCGACATCGCTTTCGCCCAGGTCCACCTCGGCGATGCGGTCGGACCGTTTGGCGATCTTTTCGGTCGAGGTGCGGATCTGGCGCAGGTCTTCCTCGGCCTGGCCGAAATGCTTCTGCAGCGCACCGACGCGCTTGTCCAGGCGGCCCACGTCCTCGCCCAGCAGCTGCACCTCTTTCTGGATCACGCCGGCCTGCTCCTTCATCTGGGCGTCGCGCAGGACCGCGCGGATGGTATGCAGCGTCGCCATCATCGTGGTGGGCGAGACGATATAGACGCGCGCCCGGTGCGACCGCTCGACCACGTCCATCAGCTCCGCGTGGATCTCGGCGAACACCGCCTCCGACGGCACGAACATCAGCGCCGAATCCGCCGTCTCGCCGGGGATGATGTACTTCTCGGCGATGTCCTTCACGTGTTTCAGGACATCCGCCGAAAACGCCCGCCGCGCCGCGGCACGCGCGGCGTCGTCCGCGGCCGCGCGCAGGGCGTTGTAACTCTCCAGAGGGAACTTCGCGTCGACCGCGATCGGGCCCGGTGGCTTGGGCAGCTTCAACAGACAGTCGGCCATCCTGCCGTTGCTCAGTTTCTGCTGGAACGAATAGGCGCTGGGCGGCAACGCGCCCTCGACCAGGTCCATAAGCTGGGTTTCGCCGAAGGCGCCGCGCGCCTGCTTGTTGGTCAACACGTCCTGGAGGTTCACAACCTGTTGCGACAGCTTGGTGATGTTGTCCTGGGCCGCCTTGATGGTGCCCAGCCGCTCCTTCAGGTCGCCCATGGTGGCCGCGCTTTCCGCGGTCTGTTTCTGCAGGGTCTCGCCGACCCGCCGGGTCACCTCGGCCAGCCGCGCGTCCAGGTTCTTGGTCAGGTCGCGTTCCTGCTGTTGCAGGCGTTCGGAGATCTGCCCGATCGAGGTGACGTTCTGGTCGGAGATGTGTCTGAGCTGGGCGCCCAACTCGGCCTGGGCGCGGGCAAGCTGGTCCAGCGCGTCGCCGTGCGGACGGGCCATCCGCCAGGCCAACGCGCCGAACAGCACCGCGACAGCGATCAGGGCGACGACGGTAAGGGCGATCATTTCCATAGGCCTTGATATGGCCCGATTCGGGCGATTTTGCCAGCACTCGACGGCCGTCCCACACCTTGACCTCGGGCCCGCCAGGCCCTACCTCTCCTGTCGCGCTAGTCAGTTGGAATCAAAGACCCATGGCAAAACTGCCGATCATCATCGCCCCGGATCCGATCCTTAAAGCCACCTGCACCTCGGTGGAGGATGTGAACCAGGATCTGGTTAAATTGATGGACGACATGCTGGAGACGATGTACGAGGCGCCCGGGATCGGCCTGGCCGCGCCCCAGGTGGGCGTGACCAAACGCCTGCTGGTGGTCGACGTGGCCCGGGGCGACGAGCCGCCGGCGCCGCTGTGCCTGGTGAACCCCGAGATCCTGTGGGCCTCCGACGAAGGCCGGGTCTATGACGAAGGCTGCCTGTCCCTGCCGGAACACTATGCCGAGGTCGAACGCCCCGCCGAGGTGCGGATCGGGTTCATCGACCGCGACGGCGAACGCCAGGAAATCATGGCCGACGGGCTGCTGGCGACCTGCATCCAGCACGAGATGGACCACCTGGAAGGCGTCCTTTTCGTCGATCACCTGAGTTCGCTGAAGCGCGGCATGATCCTGCGCAAGCTGAAGAAGCTCAAGAAAAGCGAACAGCGCGAGCACGTGCTTTAGACCGGCGCGGACCGATGGCCATGCGCCTGCGCCTCGCCTTCATGGGCTCGCCCGATTTCTCGGTGCCGATCCTGAACGCGCTGGTCGAGGCCGGCCACGACATCGCCTGTGTCTATTGCCAGCCGCCGCGGCCGGCCGGGCGCGGCCATCGTGAACGCCCCTGTCCGGTGCACCAGGCGGCGGCCGCCGCCCGGCTGGACGTTCGCACGCCCAAGAGCCTCAAGTCGGACGCGGAGCAAGAAGCCTTTGCCGCGCTCGACCTGGACGCCGCCGTCGTCGCGGCCTACGGGCTGATCCTGCCGGCGCCGATCCTCGCCGCGCCCCGGCACGGCTGCATCAATGTCCACGCCTCGCTGTTGCCGCGCTGGCGGGGGGCGGCGCCGATCCAGCGGGCGATCCAGGCGGGCGACGAGAAAAGCGGCGTCACCATCATGGCCATGGACGAGGGGCTGGATACCGGGCCCATGCTGCTGAAGGACGAAGTCGCAATCGGGCCTGAGACCACCGGCGAAAGCCTGCACGATGCGCTGTCTGCCATGGGTGCCGTCCTGATCGTCGAGGCCTTGGAAAGGCTGGCGGCCGGAACGCTGGAACCGACGCCGCAGCCGGAGACGGGCGCCACCTACGCCGCCAAGCTTGACAAGGCCGAAGCCGCGCTCGACTTCAGCCAGGACGCGGTGGCGCTGGAGCGCCAGATCCGCGCCTTCACGCCCTGGCCCGGCGCCTGGTTCGTTCTGGAGGGCGAGCGCATCAAGCTGTTGAGGGCGGAGGTGTCCCCGGCGGAAGGCCCGACCGGCGAGGTTCTGGACGACCGTTTGACCATCGCCTGCGGCCGCGGCGCGCTGAGGCCGCTGTTGGTTCAGCGCCAGGGCAAACGCCCGATGCCGGTCGAGGACCTGATGCGCGGCTTTCCTGTGCCGCCGGGAACGCTGATCAGCGGCTAGCGGTGGCGCGCCGCAGCGCCGCGCGCGCCAAGAGGCGCGTCGAATCCAACGTCGGCAGCCGCGAGTTCGTATCGTCGATGATCAGCGGGAGTTCCGTACAGCCGAGGATCACGGCGTCGCAGCCGGCGTCTGCCAGGCGCGCGATGGTTTTCTGGATGGTCACGACAGCCTCGGGTCTGAAGATGCCGTTGACCAGCTCCGCCATGATGATGCGGTCGATTTCGACGCGTTCGTCGGGGTCCGGGCGCTCGAAGGCGAGCCCGCGCGCCGCGAGCTTTTCGGGATAGACTGAACTGTCCACCAGCCATTTGGTGCCGGTCAACGCCAGCCGCCTGAAGCCCCGGCCGACCGCCTCGTCGGTGACGACCTCGGCAATGTGCAGCCACGGCAGGGGCGAGCGGGGCGCGACAAGGTCGAACGCCTGGTGGATCGTATTGTCCGGGCAAATCACGAAATCGGCCCCCGCCGCGGCCAGTTTTTCGGCCGACGCCAGCATCAACGCGGCGACGCCCGACCTATCGCCGCGGTCGAGACAGTCGACATAGTCGGCGAAGTTCGGCGTGTGCATGGTGACTTCGGGATGGCCGTGCGGGCCAAGGATTGCCGCCCCTTCGACGCAGATCGTCCGGTAACAGAGTGCGGCCCCTTCGGCCGAGCAGGCGGCGATGCCGATATGCCGTGCCACGGTGTTTGCTCCCGATGCTTCGGATCGCAGACTAGCGCGGAATTGGAAGGCGTGCGACATGCGCGGACTTGGAATTGACCGCTAAATCGCTCCTAATGGGTGATCGCCGCCCTCTCGGCGCCTGGGGAGATGCCGACCGTGATCCGCAAGGCCCGCCTGATCTCCGGCCTGATCCTGTTCGCCTTCGTGACCATGCATCTGATGAATGCGATGGCCGGGCAGATCTCGCTCGCGGCCATGGATGCCGCGCGGATCGTGCTTTATGCGCCCTGGTCCAACCCGGTCGGCCTGGTGGTCCTGTACGGCGCATTGCTGGTGCATTTCGCGCTGGCGCTGGTGGCGCTCTACCAGCGCCGCACCCTGCGCATGCCGTTCGGCGAGGCGGCCCAACTGGTCGTGGGCCTTGCGATCCCCGTGCTGCTGGCGATCCATGTATCCGGCACGCGAGGCGCGTTCCAGGCGTTCGACGCACGGCCGTCCTACACCTCGGTCATGCTGGTCTATTGGGTGCTGGAGCCGAAATACGGCTTCCAGCAGGTCGCCGTCATTCTGGCGGCATGGGGGCACGGCTGCATCGGGGTTTTCTACTGGTTGCGGCTGAAGCCGTTTTGGGGACGTATCCGGCTTGCCATGTTCGCGGGCGCGCTTCTGGTGCCGATCCTCGCCCTGCTGGGCTTCCTCCAGGGCGGCAAGGAGGTCCTGCAGCGGGCCCAGGATCCGGCCTGGATCGAGGCCGTCCTCCTCGAGGCGCGCACCCCGCCGCTGGAACAGCTCCAGCAGCTTATTCTGGTGGCTGACATCATCGTCATCGTCGTCCTGGGGTCGATCGCGGCAACCCTGGCGCTTCGCATGGTGCGCGGTGTGCTGGAGAAACGCCACGGCATCGTCCGCCTGGTCTACGAAAGCGGGGCGACCGCAAGCTTCCCGGCGGGCATGACCATCCTGGAGGCGAGCCGCGCCAATGGCGTTCCCCATGCCGAGGTGTGCGGCGGCCGCGGCCGCTGCTCGACCTGCCGGGTCAGGATCCGCCAGGGCCTCGAGTCGCTGCCGCCGGCCGACCAGGACGAGCGCAAGGTCCTGGACCGGATCAAGGCGGCCGAGGATGTCCGGCTGGCCTGCCAGACCGTGCCCCCGCGCGGCGAGTACGAGATCACGCCGTTGTTGCCGACCAGCGCGGGCGCGCGCGCCGGCCACGCCAAGCCCGGTTATCTCAAGGGGCAGGAGATGGAGATCGCCATCCTGTTCGCGGATATTCGCGGGTTCACGCGGATATCGGAGGAGAAGCTGCCCTATGACGTGGTGTTCCTGTTGAACCGGTACTTCGACTCCATGGGGCATGCGATCGAGGAATCGGGCGGCCACCTGGACAAGTTCATTGGCGATGGCGTGATGGCGCTGTTCGGGATCGGTCGCGATCCGGCGACCGGCTGCCGCCAGGCCGTCGAGGCGGCGCGCGGCATGTCCGAGCGGCTGAAACTGCTGAACGAGGCGTTGGCGCACGACCTGGCCGAACCCCTGCGGATCGGCATCGGCATCCATGCCGGCCCGGCCATCGTCGGCGAGATGGGATATGCCCAGGCGACCCAGGTCACCGCCGTGGGCGATGCGGTCAACACCGCAAGCCGCCTGGAGGGCATGACCAAGGAGCTGGGTGCGCAGCTTGTGCTTTCGGGTGCGGTGGCGCGATTGGCCGAGATCGATGTCGCCGGTCTCGACCGGCAGGAAATTACCGTCCGCGGCCGCGCGGAGCCGATGCAGATCCTCTACGCGGCCGATGCCTCGGCACTGGGTGCCAAGGCCTAGATGTGATCACCTGTGTTCGGGTCGTTTGACGACGTTTGAGCATGGATAGCTGCGCGTCACTTGCAGCCAAGCCCTTCGAGACGGCCGCGTTCCGCGGCCTCCTCAGGGTGAGGAAATAGGTTAGGGTCTTCGATCCCGAGAGCCCTCATGGAGAGGAGGCGCGCGCCAGCGCGCCGACTCGAACCACACGGCTGCAAGCGCTTCAATGTTTCGACGTGAACTGATCCTGCTCTAGTCGTTACATTCCTTGCGCAAGCTTGTATTGGGAGATGCTCTGCTTCAGGACGTCGTAGTCGTCGCAGCCAAAAACGCAGATGTCGTCCAGTTTGGCGAGCTGCTGCTCGGCCTGCTCCAGATCGCCCAGTTCCAGATAGAGTTCTCCCAGGTATTCGATCGCGCCGGTGTGCCGCGGTTTGATGGCAAGCGCCTTGGAATAGCCGTCAAAGGCCTTGTCGTAGTTCTTCAGCGACCGGTGGCTGAACCCGATCAGGTTCCAGGCGTCGGCGTTGTCCTGGTCCCTGGCGACCACCTTTTCCAGCTTGACCAGCGCCTCATTGTACTTCTGGTCTGCGATCAGCACCTTCGCGGCGCGCATGTCCGTGCTGCCGGCGCTGGACGCGCCGCCGCCACCGCCGCCGCCGGCGGCCAGGGCCGCCGTACCGCTCAGCAGCAGCACCATCAGTGCCAGGGTGAGGATCCATCTCTGTGTCGCTGCGACCATGGTCGTGGCATTCATGATCGTGTCTCCCCGCTTCCGCGTCATGGCAGGACAGGTGTCCCGTGGTTATCACGTAATACGCGCCAGCCGGCGGTTCCGATCAAAACCCGGCGCCGGAGTTCAGGAAATCGTGAACGCACGCGGCCGGAATGGAAAAGGCGGCCAATCGCTTGGCCGCCTGTGGCTCCCTAGGAGGCGAGGTGTTTCTTGAAATGCGCGATTGTCCGCTCCCAGGCGAGATTGGCAGCCTCTTCGTTGTAGCGCGCGGTCGAGTTGTTGTGGAAACCGTGGCGGGTGCCGGGATAGGTGAACATCTGGAAGTCCTTGTTGTTCGCCTTGAGCGCCGCCTCGAAATCCGGCCGCATCGCGTTCACGCGCTTGTCGTCCTCGGCATAGTGGACGACCAGGGGGGCGGCAATCCTCGGCACGTCCGCCGCATCGGCGGCACGGCCGTAGAACGGAACGCCCGCATTGAGGCCGTCGCCCATGGTGACCGCCAGGTAGTTGGTGGTGCCGCCGCCCCAGCAGAAGCCCGTGGCGCCCAGCTTGCCGGTCGAAAGCGAGTGCGCCTTCAGGAATTTCGCGCTGTTCAGGAAATCCTGGCGCAACTTGGCCTGGTCGAGGGTCTTCTGCATGGCCCGGCCGTCATCATCATTGCCCGGATAGCCGCCGATCGGTGCCAGGCCGTCCGGCGCAAGGGCGAGGAACCCTTCGACGGCTGCACGGCGCGCCACGTCCTCGATATAGGGGTTCAGGCCGCGGTTCTCGTGAATGACCAGGACCGACGGGAACGGGCCTTCGCCCGTGGGCTGGACCAGATAGCCGCGCATTTCGCCCGAGCTGCCGCCGGGCGAGGGATAGGACACGTACCGTGCTTTCATCCGGCTGTCGGTGAACGAGATGGTCTGCGCCTCGGCATAGCGCGGCATCAGGGCCTTCGCCATGGCCAGGGCCGAGACGCCGCCGACCGTAATGGCCCCTGCGCGCGAGAAGAACGTGCGCCGGTCGATGCGACCGTGGCAATAGTCGTCGTAAAGGTCGTAGACCCGCGGATCGATGTTGGATTTTTCCATAGCCCCGTCTCCCGTGTGTTCGGCCTGTTGTGCGTTATCGGCGAACGCGGGCCGATTATCGGTCATCCCCGTCGGAAAACAACACGTGCGCACGACCAATTGATGACAGGTCGGGCCCTGCGCGCCGCTCGACATTGCGATAGCGCGTGACTACATTGCCGCGGCCAAAGCGCAGGAAACATCGCGCAACGGGCGAGGAAACGGCAGTCGAGCGGGCGGGAAATCAAACGGGGGACGTTCATGACATTCGAACATGTTGGGATCATCGGTGCCGGCACCATGGGCGCCGGCATCGCCACCAGCCTGGCGGCCGAGGGTGTTGCGGTCACCGTGATCGACCAGACCCAGGAGGCCGTCGATCGCGCCATTTCGGGCGCCGGCGCGTTCTATGCCCGTGCGGTGGATAAGGGCCGCATGGAACAGGCCGATGCCGATGCCGCAAGCGCGCGGCTGTCGGGCGGCCCCGAGCTTGAGGCCGTGGCTGCGTGCGATCTGGTCATCGAGGCGGTTTTCGAGGAGACCGGCGTCAAGTTCGCGCTGTATGACAGGTTGAACCCGATCGTTTCGGACGAGGCGGTGGTCGCCACCAACACGTCCTGCCTCAGGGTCTCGGACCTGGCCGAAGGCTTCAAGGACCCGAGCCGCTTTCTGGGCCTGCACTATTTCAACCCGGCCGCGATCAACCCGATCGTCGAGGTGGTGCGCGGCGAGAAGACCGACCCCGCCCTGTTCGACCGGGCGCTGGAATTCTGTCGTGCGACGGGAAAGAAGCCGCTGGCCTGTGCCGACAGCTTCGGCTTTGCGCTGAACCGCTTTTTCGTCCCCTACGCCAACGAAGCCGTGCGCCTGTTGGATGAAGGCGTCGGCACCACGGCGCAGATCGACCGCGTGGCGCAGGACTGCCTGGGCGTTGCTGCCGGGCCGTTCATGGTCACCAACCTGGTGAAGCCGCGCATCATGTACCACGCGCAAACCCACCTGGCGCCGCACGGGCCCTTTTACGCCCTGGCGCCGACGCTGGCCGAGAAGGGCGATACCGACTACGAGTTCGAAATCGACCCACAGGCGGAAGGCGACGAGATGGGGAATCCGCTGATCGGCGATCGGCTGCGGGCGGCTGCCTTCTTCCCGGTCCTGCAGCAACTGGACGAAGGCGTTGCGACCCCGGCCGATATCGATATGGGCGCCGCTCATGCGCTTCGTTTCGGCAAGCCGCCATGCACGCTGATGGACGAATTGGGCCGTGACGAGGTGGCGCGCATCGTCGCGTACGTGACGGAGACCTACGGCCAGGCGATGCCGCAAAGCCTTGAGCGCGTGGGGACGCTGCGCGCGGGGTAATGGCGTTGCCGCTATGCCGGGAAAGCCGAACCCCCTCATCCGGCCCTTCGGGCCACCTTTTCCCCGCCGGGGAGAAGGATCGAAACCCCTCTGCCTTGAGAGAGAGGGTGGGCCGCGCGTCAGCGCGGGCCGGGTGAGGGTGTTCGGGTTGCCGCCAAACAGGCACAAGGGTTCATGTTCCTGACCGATCTTTGGTATTTCGCGTTGCCGGGCCGTGCGCTCAGACCGGGGCGTATGCTGCACAAGGTGTTGTTGGGCGAACCCGTCCTGATCGGCCGAGACCGGGAAGGGCGGGTCTTCGCGATGCGCGACATCTGCCCGCACCGGGGCATTCCGTTGACCGATGGCCGGTTCGACGGGACCGAGGTGGAATGCGCCTACCACGGTTGGCGGTTCGACACCGGCGGGACCTGCACGGCCATTCCGTCCGTGGTCGAGGAACAGAACTTCGAGGTCGGGCGCATCCAGGTGCGGCGCTTTCCGGCGCGCGAGGTGCAGGGCAATGTTTGGATCTGGTTCGGTGACGAGAAGGCCGACGAGGCGACCATCGGCGCGCCGCCGGTGATGCCCGAAGTGGGCGACGGACCGGGCGGGCTGGTGGAATCGCAGCGTTTCCCCTGTGCCGTCGACCATGCTGTGATCGGCCTTATGGACCCGGCGCACGGCCCGTTCGTCCATCGCGCCTGGTGGTGGCGGTCCCGCACCTCGATCCACAGGAAAGCGAAAGAGTTCGCCGCCTCGGACCTGGGTTTCACGATGGTGCGCCACGCGCCGAGCCGGAATTCGGCCGGTTACAAGATCCTGGGCGGCGAGATTACCACCGAGATCTCGTTCCGTCTGCCGGGCGTGCGCGTGGAACACATCAAGGCCGGCCGGCACACGGTGGTCGGCCTGACCGCGGTGACGCCGATCACCGAAACCGAAACCGAGGTCACCCAGACGATCTATTGGACCAACCCCTGGCTGACAGCTTTCCGGCCGCTGCTCAGGCCCTTCGTCCAGCGGTTCCTGGACCAGGACCGTCAGATGGTGATCAAACAGCAGAAGGGTCTGAAGTTCGAACCCTCCCTGATGCTGATCGACGACGCCGACACCCAGGCCAAATGGTACTTCCGCCTCAAGAAGGAATGGCAGGCCGCCCGCGACGAAGGCCGTCCGTTCCAGAACCCGGTGCGCGGAAGAACACTTTTTTGGTATAGTTAACAACAGCTTACCAAGATGCACACTCGCGCCTGACCATCGGTTGTGGTACCATCGCGGGCGAGTGAGAGGGACAATCCCCGCAGAAGCGGCGTTTGGGCCGGCGGCCACCAGAACGGGCGGCAGGTGTCGGTTGGGCCTTGATGACCTCAGTCCTGTCGATCCTGTTTCAGGCGGTGGATCCGGCCTCTGCCCTGCCGCGCGGCCTGCAGTCCGCGGCGGCGGCGCCGGCGGGTTTTCCCGATCCGTTCAACCCGAAGGCGGACCCCTCGCTGCTTGCCGGCTTCACCTCGGATTCGCCAACCCTGTTCACGCGACCGATCGCGCTCAGCCTGGACAACGTCTTGATCCTGGCCTCGTTCAACCTGAGCGGACCGATCCCGGAGACCGATACCAGCACGCTGAACCGTTCGGTGACGGAATCGCTGTTCGAAGCGCTGCAGAGCCGCGTCGGTAAGTTCGAGCCCGATTTCCGCAACGCCGCAGGCGACAGCCTCGAGACGGTGGCGACCGGCCTGCAGGCCACGGTGATAACGCTGAACACACAAGAGACCCTGGTCGAAGCAACGACCGCACCGGCGGCCGCCTTCCCGGACTTCGCCCAGCGGCCGACCGAGACGCAGGCTTTCGGCTCGACCTATGCGGCCGTGCCCGGTGGCACGGACCTGACCACCCAGGTGTTCGAGAGGGTCGGCCTCGAAGGCGGGGCGACGGTTTCGCTGGCCGACCTGGTGTCCGATCTGCCGGGCGGCGCGATCACCGATGTTGCCGTCCGCCTGCAGGGACAGGGCCTGGGCGGTCCAAGCGGCGTGCTCAAAGACGGCGGGGGCGGCGCGGTCGGCAACGACATCGTCATCGCCTATGCCGATCTGGCGAACTACACCTACACCGCTGCCGCCGGCACGTCGCTGGATTATCTGAGCCTGATCGGGCTCAGCGATCCGGGCGCGGATTCCACCTACGACGAGCGAGGCGTTTTCCAGACGGTCTCGCTGACCAGCAACGGCAGCGCCGTCGACCGTATCGAAGGCACGACCGAACGGATCCAGGACTACACCTTCCAGACGGAGGCAGGCGTCAGCTTCCAGCAGGTCACGCTGACGTTCGACAACATCAACTCGCTTGGCTACACCAACGCGAAGGACGCCATCGAGGCGGGCAAGCTGCGGGTCAAGGTGAACGGCATCGTCGGTGCCGACCAGGCGGACAATGCGGCCGTCGTCGACCTCTACGCCTCGTCGGGGAACACCATCGTCGGCCGGTTCGTCTCGCCCGGCGCGACCAATGGCGTTACCGTCGAAGTGCGCAGCTTGGATGCCGCTTTCGACATCCAGACCGTCACCACGCGGGCCGCGTTCCAGTAAGGGATCGGGCTCAGACGCTGCGCACCTGGCCCAGGAAGGACTGCACATTCCTAAGCAGTTCGGTGCCCTGGCGGCTCAGATCCCTGGCATCGTCCAGCAGTTGATTTGCCGCCTGTCCGGTCTGCGAAGCCGCGCCGTTGACGCCAGCGATAATGGTCGCCACCTGGCTGGTGCCGCGCGTGGCCTCGCGGATGTTGTCGACTGTCGGAAGGGGGCCCGGCGACGGAAGCCACCGCGCCGGGGCGGAATTTAGGCGTACTTGACCTCGTCCAGGCTGTCGCCGCGTCGCGCGCGCCGGTGCGCGGCCATGCGGGGCATGACCTTGCGGGCCAGCATGTTCTGAACCTTGAGCGCGGCGGGCTTGTCGGAACGCAGGATCAGCTTGTAGAGCCCGGAATCGGAGATCAGCGTCACCGGTTCGTCGTCGAGCCGGGAAATCTGCATCACGGTGATCTCGTCCTCGTCCAGCCGGTCGAGTTGTCGCTGCTGCTCGGTTTCGCTGTCGCCGATCTGCAGCATCCAGCAGGCATCGGTGAAGACGAACCATTGTCGCCGGTTCAGCACCACCGAGCGGAGACCGCCGCGGCGGGCGTGTTTCATGGTGGCGTCGATCTTGCGCAGCGTGATCCCGGCTTTCCACGTGGCGAACAGCCGCCCGTCGGAGATCATCGCCAGGCCCGCCTTGCGCAGCAACTGCGCCGTGGCGTTGGGAATGCGCGCGCCCCCGCGTGTCACCCAGTCCTTGTCCTTGCCGTCGAAGGTCTGCTCGAACGGCTTGTTCCGGACAAGCGCGCGCAGGCCCTGGATCATCTCCTCGCGCCGCGCTTCGTCCACATTCAGTGCGTCCTGATAAATCATTCTCCCGCGCCCCCGGGGAGCTCCTCTGTTCGTTGGTCGTTTCTTTAATTTTGTATTAAGAGGAGATTATAGCGACATTCGAGTGAATATCAATGTTTCAGTAACCACACACAGAAATAATCTGGTAAGGTTAACAGTAATGACGAAGTAACGCACGATCAATTTGTTAACCAATATTTTGACGCATTTTCAGGCCTAAGAGAAGCCGCGCGGGGCGTCGGCCAGCCTGTGCCGCAGTCCAAGCAGGTAAATCAGGAAGAAGGCGGCATAGAGATACTCCTGGACCTCCGTCAGGTTGACCGGCTGAAGCGCCAGGCGCGCCAGGCTGTCGACCGGCAGTCCGGCAAGGTTGGCCATGTCCTCGGGCAGCCTGATCAGAACCGCCAGAAGGGAGACCAGCAGGCAGGACCGGGTGGGCAATACCCAGAAGACAAGGCGGCTGCGGGGCAGCGGACCGCGCCGGGCCTCGACCAGCGGCACCAGGACCCCGCCGATCAGGATCCATAGAAACACCACAAGCCGCGGTTTCTGGTCGAGCCAACTCGACATGTTGTGCAGGTTGGTCTCGCCTTGATCGTTCCGCGCCGCGAACCAATCCGGTGTCTCCCAGCCGACCAGCCATTGCCCCCAACTGATCTCCTCGCCGGCGAAATAGACCAGGCCCGCGGCGTGCAGGGCCAGCCACAGCGCGACCAGCGGGCGTGCCGCCGACAGTGCCTGGCGCGCCGTCGCCAAAGCGACGACGAGGGCCCACAACAGAACCAGCACGGTGGCGAGCTCGATCACGCCGTTCTCGAAGGAAAGGATGTTGATCGCCAGGTTCCACGCCGCCGGAACGGTGCCTGCGACGGCGACCGCCAGGCCGAACAGCGCCATGCCGACGACGACGGCCAGGGCCGCCAGAGGCAGACCGGCGGTGATCACACGGGAGGGGGCGGTCGGTGTCATGGCCGCTACGGTGGGCCGGGACGGCCACCCGGGTCAAGCGCCAGTAGGGGTGCGGTCAGTTCCGCGGCACAAGCAGGCCGCGGCCGCTGCCCGAACGGGCCCGGCGCGCCTTGGCATCGGCGACGGCTCTTTCCAGCCTGTCGCGCGGCCGGCACCCGAACCGGCAGGCCCGCCTGATGCGGGCAAGTTGTTGCTCCGCGCCGTCCATGCGGTTGGCCTCGAGATAGATCATGCCCAGGTTTTCGATCGCCGGCGGGTGGTTCGGCGAAAGGCGCAGTGCCTGCTGGGTGGCGTTGAATGCGGCGTTGAAATTGCCGACGCCGCGGTAGGACCGGCCAAGCAGGGTCCAGGCCTCAAGGTTCGACTGATACTTTTCGAGAAACTTACGCAGCACCGGGATCGCCTGCCGGTAACGCTGGCGCTGGACCAGGCCGCGCGCGTGCACCAGGGTCGGGTTGCGCCGCTGCACCTGTGCGATGGCTTGCGGGGCGGTCAGCGCGGTGGTCAGAAACGCCAAGGCGCCACCGGAGAGAACGGTTGCCAGCGCGGCGCGCCTGTGTCGATCGGGTCGGTGCATGGAAGGATCCGTGTCAAGGGTCGTTGCGCCGAACTGTAGCATGCCGGACAGGAAGGCGCAGGGGGTGCAGACCCGCACGGCCTGCCATAAACTGCCGGAAAGCAAACGCCAACAGGGGGACGTTTCATGTCCAGCTCCGATCATGCGGTATGCCTACTGGTTACGCTGACCTGTGCGCCCGGCAAGCGCGAGGCTTTCGTCGCGCGCGTGCGGGCCCATGCCGCCACCTGCCTGGCCGAGGAGGACGGGTGTATCAGGTTCGACGTTCTGGTGCCGGACGACGAGGAGGACACGGTGCACCTCTACGAAGTCTATATCGACGATGCGGCCATCGAGACCCACCTCGGCACGGCCCACATGGCCCGTTATATGGAAGACGTTGGGCCGCTTTTGACGGGCCGGGTGCGCCGCAAGTGCGCGGTCCTGGGGCCGTCCGGCTGAGCCTGCGCGAGGCGCGCGCCGACACTTGCCCCTGAGGGGCTTTTTTCTGCACATTAGACGCCTTGGCGTGGCGCGGAGTGGAGACGCCTCGGTGCCCGAAAACAAAGAACAGGCGGGAGTTCAGGACAATGGAGATTAACGCCCAGGCCACCGAGATGGCGGAAACCATCTTCGAAATCCTTGAAGTGACGCCATCCGAGGAGCGGTTCCGGCAGGTCCGGCGCCTGATCGAGCACGAGCTGGTCGAACGCGTGCGCGAAACCGAAGAAAGGCACGCCAAGGTGGCAAAAGACTGTTGCCCCGCCGACGACGACCTCGCTCACAAGATCGCCCGGGCAATCCGCAAATCCAATACGGCCCTGATTGCGAATCTAGGGAGCCTGCGCTAGCCGTTCGGCCGGCCTGCGACGGCTCGAACGGGGCGCCGGCGTGGGTCGGGACAGAGCGAAGGAACACAAGACCCGATGACGGGACGGATGCGGCGGGGCCTGGCAGTCGGCGCGGTCTTCTTTTGCTTGGGCGCGCTTGCGGCCTGCGAAAAGCCATTCGAGATCGACCTCGAGATCGGATCGTCGGATCCGGAGGCGGCGGCCGGGGAACCGGATAACTCGCCCGCGGTATCCTCGGCCGGAGAGGCGGTTGCGCCCGCGCCGCCCGCCAGCGCCGGTTCCGGGCCCGAGGAGGGTCCGGCCCGCTATGCGGACACACTGACCGAGCTCGAAACCTGGGAGGTCTATCGCCGCTGTGTGGCGCTGGTCTCGGTGCGGGATCACGACCGCTTTGACGTCTGCTTCGAGGTGCTGCAAGGCCGGATCGCCGGCGGCACGCTGAGCGAAAGCGGGTTCGCCGGACGCGAGTGGAACCGCGCGGCGACGGTTGTCAGGCTGCAAGAACTGCGGGCGGAATCCTTTCTCGAGCGCGGCGATCTTGACCGTGCCGAGGAGGCCGCGTTGGTCGCCGCGAAGGCGGCGAACGAAACGCCGAACTACGTGGTGGAGGAGGCGGCGGAAGACTGGCTCCTGAAGCTGATGTCGCGCGCCGACTATGGCGATTCCGACCAGCCTTTTGCACACATGCGCCTACGGTCGATGGCGCTTGCGCTGGCGGTCGCCGCCGAGCGCGGCGACGAGGATCTGGCGCGCACCTACCTCGCAGAGATCGATTCCTTCGATCCGGCGCTGGGAAGCAACGGCCATGCGGCGCTCTGGCGGCGCTGGAAGGCGATCGGTCATTTCGTCCTCGGCGACTATGAAGACACCTACAAGACCCTGAGCCGCGGCACGGACATGGGAATTGGCGGAACCGCCTACCAGGCGATGGTCGCGATCGATGCGGTCGACCCCCAGGCCGGTCTGCTGCTTCCCGATACGCCGGCCGGCCGGGCCTTGGATCCGCGATACGTCATGGAACTGGAACACGCGTTCATGCGCCTGCGCAGCGCCCTGGAAACGGGGCGCCTGGACGAGGCGGAGGCGGGGCTTGACGCGCTGTTGAACGACGACCGGCTGAAGCATCATCCCGCCATCCATGCCCGGGTTCTGCGCGACCGCGGCCGGGTGTCGGCGATGAACGGCGCCCATGAAGGCGCGGTCGCATCCTTCGAGGTGGCGATCGACGTGATGGAGGCGACGCGGTCGGCGCGCGTCACCGGAGCGGGCAAGCTGGGGGGCTGGGACGATGCCCAGGCACTCTATGCCGATATGGTCGCATCGCAGGTTGCCATCGGCCAGGCCGCGGCGGCCTTCTTCTATGCCGAACGCGCGCGATCACGGGCGTTGGTCGACAGCCTGGCCGGAAAGTCCCGTTTCGCCGCCGCACCGGAGCTGGAACGGACGCTGATCGCGCGGGCCGACAGCGAAACCCGGGCGGCAACGCTGGTCCAGCGGCCGGCACCGGTTCTTGCCGACGAGGCGGCGGCGTTTGCGGACTTCAGACAGACGGTCCGCGCCGATGCCCCGTCGCTGGCCGGGGTCGTGTTCGTGGACGCCGCGCCGACCCGAGACATCCAGGCGCGACTGGCCGACGACGAGGCCCTGCTCGCCTATTTTCAGCATGGCGACCGCCTGTTCGGGTTTGCGTTGACGCGCGACTCGGCGTCGGCCGTCGCGCTTGACGGCGAGGATCTGGACGTTCTTGTCTCCGGGTTCCTGCGCGCGATCCGCAACCCGCGCCGGCGCGCCTATGTCAGTTGGGCGCGGCGGCTGTACAACGGGCTGATTCGCCCCTTCGAGGAGGCGCTGGCCGGACGCCGGCTGGTGATCGTGCCCCATGGCGCGCTGTCCGGCCTGCCCTTTGCCGCACTGCGCGACGACGAGGGATACCTTATCGAAAGCCACGCGCTGCGGCTTTTGCCGTCGGCCCGGCATCTGACCGCGCCAGGTGCGGCGCCGTTGCGGCCCAACCTTGGTCTGTTGCTGTTGGACCCGCCCGAACCGGGCCAGCCGTCACCGGATTCGCCGGGATCGCCCGCCGAGACGGCAGCGGTCGGGCGGTCCTGGCCCGAGGCGATGCTGGTCGTGGGACGCGGCGCGACCGAAACGCTGTTGAAGGATGCCGGGACCCGGGCGTCCTACCTGCACGTGTCGGCCCGCTGCGACAGCGGTCCGGCGGCGCTGCTGGCGGGAGACGCGGAAAACGACGGCAGGCTCACCCTGTGGGAGCTCTACGACATGGCGTTGGACGTGCGCCTGGTGAATCTAAGCCGTTGTCAGACCGGGCCGGGCGACGCGGCGCTCGGCGGGCTCAGCGACGGTTTCATGCATGCGGGCGCGCGCGCGCTCGCCGTCAGTCTTTGGCCCGTGGCCGACGATGCGGCGGCGGGCCTGCTGGAGCGGTTCTACGAGAACTTGCGTGGCGGCGACGGGGCCGAGGCTTTGCGCGCGGCCCAGCGCGCCGGCGACGGCGGCCTGGCGCATCCGTACTATTGGGCCGGCTTCCAGTGGCTGGGCGCGGCCGACGTCGCAGGCCGACCGGGCGAGGGCTGACGCCGCGTCGGCCGGATCAGGCCTCCGCCCGTGAATTGGACTTGCGGCGCGACGTTCGCGGGGCCGGCTTGGCGACGTAGCGGTGTTCCTCCACAAGTTTCAAGAGGTCGAAGGAGCTGATGATGCCCACGACCTTCTTTTCGTGCGTGACGACCACGTGGTGGATTCGCTTGTTGCGCATGATGCGGGCGGCGATGTGCACGTCGTTGTAAGCCGGCACCGTGTGGACGCCGTAGGTCATGACGTTCTTGATGGGCGTGCCGCCTTTGAGATCGCTGACCAGGTCGGCGGACGACACGAAGCCCACCGGCTCTCCGGCAGGTCCGATGACGGGTACGGCGTGAATGCGGTTGCGCTCCATCAGGCGGCGGACATGGTCGACGCTGTGATGCGGTTCGGCCGTGATCACGGTGGTCGCCATCAGGTCGCTGATCTTTACGGTCATGGGTCACGCTTCCTTTCCCGTCGACGGTAGCCGGGCCTGGAAGGCGGGGTCTTTGACCTGGGTCATGCTTTCCGCGTGACCGCCGCGCAAAAAAAACGAAACGGGAACGTATCTCCTGACAGGAGGGTGTCAGGAGGGGGTCTGTAGACTGCGTTCCGTCAGGTCGACGGTTCGGTCCCGTCCCGCCGACTGCTCCCATCGAAGGACCGCCACGATGCCCCTGGATACCGCTCCCGCCGCCGCGCCGCTCGTCCCGCTGCCGATGGCAGAAGAGCGTATTGCAGTGAGGTGCGGCCGCGATGCGGTCTGGCGCAGCCTGACGACGGTGCCTCCCCTGCCGCGCTGGTCCAAGGTCGTGCGCGGCCAGCCGGCCCTGCGCGGCGCGGCGGTTCGGCCGGGCGTTTGCCGGACATGGCAGCTTGCGCTCGGGCGCCGCAGCGGCCGGGTCACGGAGCGCTGCCTGGAGGCGCAGAACGGAGCGCGTCTGGTCTATCTGGTCGAGCCGGGCACGGGCCGCCTGGCGCGTTTCCTCACCGGCCTGGTCTTCGTGTTCGATCTGGAAGAACCCGAACAGGGGAAGACAGCCCTGCGACTTCGGACCTATTATCCTGTCGACGGGGCGCTCGGGCGGCTGTTGCGCGCGCCGTCGCTGCGGAGGGAATTCGCGACTTTGCGAATGGCGGCGCTGAGAAACCTGAAACGTGCCGCCGAGCGTGCCGCGGCCCGGTCGCTGCCGGTCCCGGAGCCCTGGGAGGGCGGCGCGGTCGTCCCGCCGGTGATGATGTTGACGAAGGAGCGCTGAGCGATGCGTCGCGCCGACCGTCTGTTCCAGATCGTTCAGATCCTGCGCCAGCGCGGGCGGCGTGCGGTGACGGCTGCGACCCTGGCCGAGGCCTTGGAGGTGTCGGAACGCACGGTCTATCGCGACATCCGCGATCTGGTTCTGTCGGGCGTGCCGATCGACGGAGAAGCCGGCGTCGGCTATGCGATAGCGCCGGGATACGACCTGCCGCCGCTGATGTTCACGAACGAGGAGATCGAGGCGCTGGTGCTGGGCGCACGGATCGTCCGGAGCTGGTCCGACCCGGCACTGGCCAAGGCCGCACAGGACGCGCTGGGCAAGATCGAGGTGGCGCTGCCCGATCCACTGCGCGCACGGGTGTCGGATGCAATGCTGTTCGCGCCGAAACTGCCGGCCAGCGATCGCGCCGCGGTGCAGCTGTCGAGCCTGCGACGTGCCATCCATGACAAGCGAAAGGTCCGCGTTGGCTACAGCGACCGCAACGGCGCGACGACCAGCCGGACCCTGTGGCCTTTGGGGCTGTTCTTCTGGGGGGCGACCTGGACCCTGGGCGCGTGGTGCGAACTGCGGCAAGGCTTTCGCAATTTCCGCCTCGACCGGATCGAACGGTTGGTCGTGCTGGACGAGCATTTCCAGGCGGAACCGGGACAGAGCCTGGAGGCTTATCTGCGGGCTGCCGAGGAAGAGGCCGCCCTCTGCAAAAGCTTGAACGAAGGCGCGACCGGCGAACCCGCGGCGTCGAGCCGCAAGAGCGGCTGACCGGTATTTTCCCTCCCACGCCCCGGGCAAAAAAAATGAGGCGGGCCCGTCGGGGTGGGCCCGCCTCGAGGTAGGGTGGCTCAGGAGGCGGAGTGAACGTGTTGCGCGTCGTGCGCGCCTTACTGTGGCGCTTCGAATCCGGATTCGATGGCGTCTGCTTCCTCTTCCGGCGAAAGGGGCGTTCCGCCAACCGCCTCGATCACGTCGCTGATCGAAAAGCCCTGAGGCTCGGCGGAACCGTCGTCGTCTGACGCCGCGTCGTCTTCGGCATCGTCCGTGTCGTCATCCTCGTCGTCGACGGGCAGGAATTCCGTGGTCGGCAGATCGTCCTCGTCATCGTCCGCCGCATCGTCGTCGGCATCGGCCGCGTCGTCATCGTCGGCATCGTCATCGTCGCCGTCGTCATCGTCGCCGTCGTCATCGCTGTCGCTGTCGTCATCCCCGTCGTCGTCATCATCCCCGTCGTCGTCATCATCCCCGTCGTCGTCATCATCCCCGTCGTCGTCGTCATCATCCCCGTCGTCGTCGTCATCATCCCCGTCGTCGTCGTCATCATCCCCGTCGTCGCCGTCATCCCCGTCGTCGCCGTCATCCCCGTCGTCGCCGTCATCCCCGTCGTCGCCGTCGTCCCCGTCGTCGCCGTCGTCGCCGTCATCCCCGTCGTCGCCGCCGCCGCCGTCGTCGCCGTCATCTCCGCCGCCGCCGTCATCTCCGCCGCCGCCGTCGTCGTCGTCCCCATCGTCGCCGCCGCCGCGCCGGCCTTCGTCATCGTCGTCGTCATCGTCGTCATCGCTCTGAGCCTGCGCAGTCTGCCAACCGGGCAGGCCGATCGACGGGTCGAGATCCAGAGGCATTGCCGTCAGGCAAAGTGCGAGCACACTGGCCGAGGCCAGAAGCCGTAGTCCGAAAGACGTGCGAGAGCGGGCGATGGCGGCCGGGCTCTCGATGAGCGCGCGCCGCTCGGAGTCCGGGATAGAGAGGGAACGAGAGGGCATCCTAGGTTCTCCGAAGCGGCGCGTGCATCAAGACAACGATCCTGCGGCGGCGTTATTCCGACAATCACGCACCGCATTGCGCGTTTCCCATCACCATAAGAAAATCCCTTCGATAGGGAATAAGTTCCCGTCCGGTGCGTTGTTGAAGTGGGGAACCGACATTCGGCCAATGCAGGGGCGGTTGGAGAACGACGTGACGGCGTTGCGCCATGGGATCATCGGGCTGTTGCCGCGCCTAAGGCGGTTTGCGCGCGGCCTTGCCGGAAACGCGGCCGATGCCGACGACCTTGTCCAAGAAGCCTGCGAAAAGGCCCTGAAGCACGCGGACCGTTTTCAACAGGGCACGTCGCTTGAAAGCTGGATGTACCGGATCCTGCAAAACTGTTGGCGCGACAGGCTCAAGTCGGCCCATCACAGGCTTGTCGATCCGGTCGTGCCGGAAGTCCTGGCGGAATTTCCCGCCGAACGGACGCCCGAGGCGGAGACCAGGCTGTCGCTGGGATCCGCACTGAAGGCCATGGAGAAGCTCGATGAAAACCAGCGGGTCGTCCTGATGCTGGTCTGCGTCGAGGGATACAGCTACGCCGATGCCGCAAAGGTCCTGGGCTGGCCGGTCGGCACGGTGATGAGCCGGCTGGCACGGGGCCGCCTGGCGCTGCATGCGCTGTTGGAGCACCAGGACAACGTCGTGCCGCTGGAAAAGATCAACAGGTAAGACGGAAGCGAACTATGGACACGCTCGGACTGACCACGCTGGTTGCCTATGTGGACGGCGAACTGGATGCCGAAGAGGTCGCCGCGGTGGAAGAGCATCTCAAGGTGGACCCGGAGGCGCGCGACGCGGTCCGGAAACTGCACCAGTCGGCCGTGGTGGCGCGTTCGGCCTACGATGCGGTTCTCGCAGAACCCGTTCCGGAACGGCTGGTGGAAGCCGTCCTTGCCGCACCTGCCGGCCCGCCGCCAAACATCACGCCCCTGCGTCCGCCGCACGCCAGGTGGTGGAACCCGAAGGTCACGCGCGTCGCCGCGCTGTTTCTGATCCTCGCGATGGGGGTGGGCGGCGGATTCGGTGCCGCGACCTATTCCAGCGCACTGATGCAGGAGGCGAAACTGGCCGCCGCGGAAGTCCGCCAGGCCCAGCTTGCAGCCGCGCGCAACGAGGCGCTGGAAACCGCGCTCAGCGGCAATTCCGTCAGTTGGACGTCGTCCGACGGGCAAAGCGCGGCACAGTTTCTGCCGATCAAGACCTATTACAGCCAGGAGAACGGCTATTGCCGCGAGTACCAAAGGGTCACCAGCGGCAATAGCGACTCGCTGGTCGTGCACGGGCTGGCCTGCCGGACCGAGGACGGCACGTGGCGTCCGCGCTATGAGCTGGTCAAGGACGCCGAGATCGAAACGGTCGCGGTGTGGTAGGGCGCCTGCTATCGCTTGCGATGGCTGCCGTTGCGTTGGGCGGCTGTCTTTTCTGGAAGGATGTCGAACCCGGCCCGGCGATGATGCCCGCGCCCCTGCCGACCTATGCCGTGGGCGACACCTTCACCTTCGACAACGGCAGAAGCTATCGGGTGGAGCGCATCAGCGCCAAAACCGGCCAGATCAAGTGGCGGCGCGGGCGCTCGCGAACCTATTATGGCCCGCCCAACTTCGTCATTCCCTATAGGAAGTGGTCCAACCGCCGGGCACGCGGCAGCTTCGAAACCGACGCGGAGGACGATACCCTCTGGCCGCTCAGCGTCGGCGCGTCCGACTATTTCGTCGGACGGTCGGAAAGCCGCCGCAAGGGCCGGGACCAGAAATCGCAGTCGATCCGTGCCTACGATTGCGAGGTCGACGGCACGCGCACCCTGAGCCTGGCGATCGGCACCTTCGACACGTACCGGGTGGTCTGCCGCCGTTATACCCGCGGACGCTCGCTGTCGCGCGTCTATCATTGGTACTACGCACCCGCCATCGGACATTACGTTCAGAAGGACACCTTCAAACGCCACGGAGAAATGACGTCCAGCATGAAGCTGACATCGGTCCTGCGCGCCGACCGTGGCCTGACCGAAGCGGCGCGCGCGATTCGCAACGAGCTGTTGACCGAAGCCCTGGAAAAACTTCCCAGCGGCACCGTGCGCGACTGGCAGGACCCCGTCAGCAAGATCGGCGTGGCGGTCACCGTGGCCGGGACCTTCAAGACCGGCAGCGGCGCATTCTGCCGCCGGTACCGCCAGGAGATCACGCTGGGCTCGCAAACCAGGGTCGACCCCGGCATCGCCTGCCGCACCCAGGACGGCTGGCAGCGGATCTGATCGGCCGGCTATCGTTCGCGCGGCATTCGCTGGTGGATGATGCGCGCCATTTCCCGCCAGTGTCTGGGGTCGTCGCCGTCTTGCGTACACCAGATGGCCGCAAGGCATGCATGGCAGAAGGCGAACGAGACCAGCCTACGTGCGTCGAGCCCCAGGCGGCCCGCGAAGATCCTCGCCTGCGTTTCGACGCGGTTCGCATCGCGGACAATCTCGGGATGCTGCACGGGATTGCACAATGCATTGGCAAGATCATAGTGCGGGTCGCCGATGACGCCTTTCGGGTCGATCGCAAGCCAGCCGCGTTCTGCGTGATGCAGGATGTTGTCGTGATGAAGATCGCCGTGCAGAGGCCGTTTGTCGTTTGAGGTTTCCAGGAGCCGGCCTGCCAGTGCGGCGGCCTCTTGCACAAGCGGGTCGGCGGTGTCACGCAGCGCCAGGAGCGGAGCCATGCGGCGTTCCAGGGACGGCACGCCGGCCAACGGTTTCGAACGCGGCGCATGGAGCCGGCAGGCGACGTCTGCAAGGATCTCCGCTGCATCGCCGTCCCGCCCGTCGCGCACCAGATCGGACAAGGGGCTGCCATCGATCCATTCCAACAGCATCGCGCCGCGGTCGTGCCGCAGCAGCCGCACGCTTCCCGCGCCACCGAACCACTTCAGGATCCCGGCGGCGCTGGCTTCGTCGATTCCGGGTTTGGCGCATTTGAGGGCGGCCTCGCCCGCGGCGTACGCGACCTTCAGCGTGGTGCTTGTCCGTGTCTCGATCGCCGAGTTGACGGGCCGCAGACCCCACCGCACGCAATAGCTTTCGAGCAGGTTCTCCATCACGCCAAGTCCTGTCGCACGGAGGCCCCCGCTGGCCCGGTGGCAGGCACTTCGGCCCTAGTCCGCAGCGGGCGGCAGACAGCACACCTGGTCGTAGGCGTAGCGTTCTTTCAAGGTCCCGAAATGCTCGAAGACGTCGAGGGTGACCTCGTAGGCCTCCGGCGTGATCTCCACGTGCGGGGTCCAGCAGCCCAGCGCCTGATAGGTGGCGATACAGTCAGCCAGGACGTCTTCGTCGATGTCGGGAAAGTACGGTTTTTCGGCCCTGGCGATCTCGGCGGCTGGGGTTTCGTTCATGTATAGCCGGGTCTTCCGGTAGGCGCGCATGAAGGCAAGCGCCATGTCGGTCCCGAGCCATTGCGGCGTGGCGCACAGAGACGAAAAGCCGTTCGGGCCGATCTGCTTGCCCACCTGGGCGACCACGTGGCCGATGCCGTCCTTCTGGAGTTGCTGGGGGAACGGGCCCTGCTGCTGCACGTAGTCGCCCGCGCCCTCGCGGAACGCCGCGTCGATGTCGGCGGCGCCGCCCGGACAGATCAGCTTGATCTTCTCGAAATCGATGCCGGCCTTGTGGCAGGCATACATGAACATCGCGCGCGGCTGACCGCCCTTGAAGCAAACCAGTTCCGCGCCTTCCAGCTTGTCCCAGGTGAAGTCCGGGTCGGCCTCGCGGCCGGTGAGGAAGAACCCGTCCATCTCGTTGATCTGGGCGAAGTGCTTGACCCTGGGCGTCTCGCCCTTGCCAAGCGTCGTGAACCCCTGGCTCAGGGCCGACTGCACCACATGGGCCGAGCCGTCCAACAGAGCCTCGATCGCGGTTTTGCCGGGGGGCGCGACCGACCATTCCGGGTCCAGGCCCTGCTCCTTCAGGAAGCCGCCGGACATGGTCGAAATCAGCGGCGAATAGAAGGCCGAGAACAGCGTGAACTGGATGTTGATGGTGGTCATGCGCCTCTCCGTCGCTCCGGTCGCCCCTATGTTATCGCACTCTATCAGCCTAGACTTCCCGCTCGATGCCTCCGGGCATCGCCGCGAACCGAACACGGCCAAAGGAAAAAGACGACGCCATGTCCGACGACACCTTCTTTAATCTCGACGACCTTGACCAGGGCATCCGCCGCGTTCTTGCCGACGGCATGGAGACCCGGATCTTCCCGGGCGAACGGGCGATGTTGTCGGTGGTGCGCGCCGCGCCGGGCGCGGCCGGCAGCCTGCACAGTCACCCGGAAGAACAATGGGGCGTCGTGTTGAAAGGCGGCGGCGTCCGGCTGCAGGACGGCGTCGAACACGCGGTGAGCGCGGGGGATTTCTGGCGCACGCCGGGCGGCGTCGAACACGGTTTCACGGCCGGTCCGGAAGGCGCCGTGATCCTCGACGTCTTCGCGCCGCCGCGCGACGAGTACCGGCGCGCCGGCGCCGGGTTCGGCACGGGTGCGGAGAAGGGCTGAGACGGCTGTCTCAGGCGCGCGGGCCGGTCGGCTTCCTAGTGGGGGCTCGTTCGCTCGATCGCGATGTTCAACAGAACCTGCCGCCCCTGTTCCTGCGCGACCCGGATGGCGCGATCGAGAGCCGCCGGCAGGTCCCTGCCGTCGGTGACCGTCTCGGTGTGGGCGCGGCTCGCCTCGGCGGTTTTCGTGAAGTCCGGGCTCGGCTGGAGCGACGTCAGCGGGACGTCGTTCGCCTTCGCCGCCCGGCCGCCCGTGTACAGGCCCTCCACGGAATGCCGCACCGCGCCCCATTCCCCGTTGTTGAGAACGAGCGTGATCACCGGCAGTTCCAGCGCCTCGGCGACCTGGTGGCATGCGGTTGGATTGGCGAACATGTAGCTGCCGTCACCCATGGTCGCGAAGACCAGTCGGCTGCGGTCCGCCAGTTGCGCGCCAAGTGCGGCCGGCAGACCCCAGCCCAGGCCGCCGGCATGCGGTTCCTGGACGTAGCCCAGGTGATCGTCGAGATCGAGCGGCATGAGCGGGCATCCGAGCTCGTGGAAAACACTGGCGGTGCGCCCCTTGATCGCCCGACCGAGGCAGAGGCTCACCCACTCCTTGCTCATCGGCGCGGTACAGCCTTTTTCGGCCTTGGCGATCACGGTCTGGCGGTTGGTCTCGGCCAGGTCGGCAATCTTGCTGCGCCGTTTGGCAAGCGCGTCCTCGTCGCGCGCCTGCGCGGACATGGCGTCGATCAGCGCCAGGACGGTCGGGGCGGTCTCGCCGGCCAGCGTGAGATGGGCCGGGAAGTTCCGCACGGGCGTCCGCGCAAAAAGCGGGTCCGGGCCCGACTGGATCACGGTGACGTCGTCGCGCAAGGTGACCTTGTCGGGCCACCAGGGCGCCAGGGAATTGATCACCAGGACGACGTCGGCCTCGGCCAGCAGCGCCTCGGGCTCGGCGCCCACCTGCATCGGATGCGACAGCGGGATCGAGATCTGGTTCGCCCAGTAGTGCGACAAGGGCATCGCCCAGTCGTCGACAAACTTCGAAAGCGCGGCAAACGCCTCTTCCGAGCCGGCACCCCGCTGGCTGATGATCAAGGGCGCCTTCGCCCGCGCCAAAAGCTCGGCCGCCCTGGCCAGCGCAGCGGGGTCGGGTGCGGCGAGAACGGGCGCCATCGACGAGGGCTGGTCGAGCCCGGTGGGGGGCGTCTGCTGGCAGAGAACCTCGCGCGGCAGGCTCAGATAGACCGGCCCCTTGGGCGTGGAGTTTGAAATCGCCCAGGCCCGGTCGAACAGCTCGGCCACCTGCTCGGGAAAACGCAGTTCGTAGTCCCACTTGGTCGCCTCGCGGACCAGCGCGGTCTGGTCGAACATCTCCTGGCCCCAGCCGATCGGCACGGTGCGGGCGCCGAAGCGCGCCTTTTCGGTCACCGGCGTCCGCCCGGACATCAGAATCATCGGGATCTGGTCGCACCAGGCATTGATCGCCCCGGTCGCGCCGTTCGACAGCCCTACGTTGGTGTGCAACATCACGGTCTGGGCGCGGCCGGAGATCTGATAGTACCCGTGCGCCATGCTGACGGCGGCGTGCTCGTGCGGCACCGTCACCGGCTGGGGCAGGTCGATGTTCTTCTGCCGCGCCTCGATCAGGCCTTCGATGATCGGCGGAAAATCGGTTCCGGAATTGGCGAAGACGTAGTCCACACCCAGCGCCTTGAGCTTGCCGAACATGGCGCCTCCGGCTGTCAGCGTCTCCGATGCGCGGCTGTCGTCAGACATCGGACGGTCCCTCTTCTGTTTGTTCAGGCATTGCGTCGTTCGCAGGCTTGTCCCGCTGCGGCGGGCGTGCATCCGTTTCGTATCGACCCGCCGGGGCCGTTGATTCCGCTTGATCTCATTAATTAAGATATATAGCTTATATAGTGAAGTTTAGGCCTCAGATTGTCAAGGTTCGCCATGGCCGTCGGATCCGGCCGCGCGCCGGCATTCGACACCGAGAGGGAAGGATGGCCACGCCGCTGAACTCATCCGTGCTCAAGGCGTTCGAGATTCTCGACCTGATCACGACCGACCGCGGGGAGATCTCCGCTGCGACGGTGGCTTCCGAATTGGGAATGAACGCCGGCACGGCGCACCGGTTCCTGCTGACCCTGGAGGAGGCCGGCGCGCTTGCCAGCGTGCGCAGGGGAGCGTTCAGTTTCGGCCCGCGGATCGAGGCGCTGGGCCGGCTCGCCGAATCGGTCAACCCGATGTCGGCCAGGGTTCAGGGCGTCATCGACGGGCTGAGAGATCAACTGAACGAATCGGTAATGGCGTGCAGGCTGGGTCGGAACGGTCCCACATGCATGGCGGTGTCGACGGCGGACCGTGCGATCTCGGTGAACATCAGGGTCGGCACCGTCCTTCCCACGACCGTCTCGGCGCAGGGCAAGCTGTGGCTGGCGATGATGCGCGAAGCCGACCGCAAGGCCTGGTTCCGGGGCCACCCTGAGGTCGTCGGGGCAATTGACATTCGGGCGTTCGAGGAGGAACTTGCAGCCATCCGCGCGGCAGGCTTTGCTCTGAACAGAGGCGAGAACGAGCCCGACATCGGCGCCGTGGCGGTCCCCGTCCTGCTAAAGGATGGGAAGATGTACCTTTCGATCTCCGTTTTCGGAATGCTCAGCAGATTCGACGAACATCTTGTGGCAAAAGCGAAGGACGTCCTGAAATCGGCGGCCGATCAGATTCGCGATGTCTGAGCTGTTGCAAACTCCGGCGGACCGCGCCGTCCCGAAGCGATGAGCAGAACGAAACCCGAGTGGATGTACAGGCAGTCGGCGGTCATTCCGTTCCGTCGTGCCGGTGACGGACTGGAGGTGCTGCTCATCACCTCGCGCAAGGGCAAACGCTGGGTCGTGCCCAAGGGCGTCGTGGAACCCGAGCTGACGCCCGCGCAGTCGGCGGCTCAGGAGGCGTTCGAGGAGGCCGGCATCAGGGGAACCGTGGCAGAGCGGCCGCTTGGAACCTACGCATACGAGAAATGGGGCGGCGTCTGCGAAGTCCAGGTTTTTGCCATGGCCGTCACCGACCAGCTCGACACCTGGCCGGAAGCCGCCATCCGGCGTCGCGAATGGCTGCCCCTGGTCGAGGCGAAGGAACGGCTGGTCGAGGCCGCGCTGAAGGCGATGCTGGACGCGCTGCCGGCGGTGCCGGACACATCGCGCTAGGTGCGGCGCGGCGGATCGCCGTTCCGGCCGCGCCGCGGGGCTTGCGTCAGCGTTGCGTGGCCCCCCTCAATCGAGCAACAGTGTCACGATCGGCGGCCAGACGAGCAGCACCGTCAGCGCCACCAACTGCACGCCGATGAAGGGCAGGAAGCCCCGGAAGATATCGGTCAGCGAGATGTGCGGCGGCGCAACGGACTTCAGGTAGAAGGCAGCCGGGCCGAAGGGCGGCGACAGGAAACTGACCTGCATGTTCATGCAGAACAGAACCCCGAACCAGATCGCGACCTGGCGCGGCTCGAGCTGTCCGATGAGCCCGATTTCTTCGATCGGCAGGCGCTGCACGATCGGCAGGAAGACCGGAATGATCAGAAGCACGATGCCGACCCAGTCCATGAAGGCGCCCATGAACAAAAGGATGACCATCATCGTCAGCAGGACCAGCATGGTCGGCATCTCGGCGCCGACGATCAACTCCGCGATATAGGCCGGTCCGCCGGCCAACGTGTAGGCCCCCGACAGGGCCGCGGCGCCGACGGTCACCCAGATGATCGTGCCCGTGGACCTGAGCGTCCGCATCAGGCTGTCCCAGACAAGCTCGACGGAGGCCTCGCCCCGCAGGGCGGCGATCACGAACACCGCCAGCGCACCCATGCCCGCGGCTTCGGTGATGCCCGAAACGCCGCCGTAGATGGAACCCAGCACGATGCCGATGACCGTCAGCGGCGGCACCAGGCCCTTGCCGTGCTTCCAGCCCAGGCGCGACCGCTCGCGGCCGAACACGAACAGGGCCAGGACCAATCCGCCGATGGCGTAGCCGGCCAGCCAGGGCAGGTGATAGGACATCCCGAGGAACAGCGGCTCCACATCCTCGGCGAGGACATTCTGGCCGGTCACGGTGTTGAACAGCGCCCGCAGGAACAACAGAGACGAGGCCCCGCACACCAGGATGGAAACAAACGCCCCGAACAGGCCGAGCTTCTGAATGCCGGACGGATCGTCGGGTCTGGGATCGGGCAACGGCGCCAGCGACGGATTCAACTGGGTGCGAATGATGATGTAGATGATGATGAAGCTGGCCAGCATGCCGCCGGGGATGAAGGCGCCGGTGAACAGCGCCTTGATCGAGGTCTCGGTGATCAGGCCGAAAATGATCAGCACGATCGACGGCGGGATCATCGTGCCCAGCGAGCCCGAGGCACAGATGGTCCCGATGGCGAGGTTCTGGTTGTAGCCGAGACGCAGCATCTGCGGCAGGGCGATGAGACCCAGCAAAACGACCTCGCCGCCGATGATTCCCGACATCGCCGCCATGATCACGGCCATCAGCGACGTCACGATGGCGATGCCGCCGCGCACGCGGCTCAGCCAGAAATCGAGCGAATCGTACATCTCCTTGGCGACACCCGACCGCTCCAACAGCGCCGCCATGAAGATGAATAATGGGACTGATATGAGCACGTATTCCGTCAGAAGATCGAAGATCTTCTGGGTCAGGATGTACAGCGCCCCGGTCCCCGGTCTGCCGGTCAGCATGCCTTCGCCGAAGCTGAACGGATTGAGCAGCAGACCCGGCTCGAATTTCATGACCATGACCAGGAGGGCCAGCACCGCCGAGGCGAAGCCCAGGGGCATACCGATGGCCAGCAGGGCGATCAGCCCGATGACCAGGACGAGTGAGATCGTACCGACGTCCATTACTTCGACCCCACGCTGCGTTTGATGGCCTCAAGCTCGTCCTGGTCGATGTCGTCCGCCGCGGTGTGAACTGTCGGCTTGAGTTTCCAGTCGGCGATGAGGTTGATGGCGGCCTGCAACGCCAGCAGGGTGATGATGATCAGGATCATCGGCTGAATCGTCGCCGGGATCGGTGGGTCGAACGCGGTGCCGAACATCTCCCACTTGTAAAACTTGATCACGAAGACCTGGTAGAAGCTGCCATAGATCAGGAAGAACGCGAACACCGCGAGCAGGACAACCGAAATCACGTCGAACATGTGCTGCACCCATCGCGGCACGATGTCGTAAAGCAGAAAGATCCTGATGTGGCAGCGCTGCTGCATGGCGTAGACGCCTGAGCACAGAAACACAAAGCCGGCGATCCACAGCGTCAGCTCGTTCGCCCACAGGGTCGGGGCCTCGATGGCGTAACGCAGGAAGACCTCGTACAACATGATCGAGGTCATCGAGATGATCAGGATCATCGTGATGCGGCCGATAAACAGCGCGATCCGGTCGATCGATCGATACTGCTGGTACTCCATGTGCGCGATGCGCACCGTCAGCGCGCCGATGACGAAGATGATCGGGGCAAGGATCAGCGCGGCCCAGTCGATCGGGTCGGCAAACCCGCCGAACAGGCCAGGCAGATTGGGTGTGACGTCTTTCCGCTCGTGAAGTTTGCTCATCTGGTCGAAAAGGCTTTCGCTCTCCGGCGGAAGGAAGTCGAGGATGTAGGCCGGAATGTGCCAGATCGCCCAGCCGGCGCAGAGAACGAAGCCGATCGGGACCAACCACTCCCTGAGGCTGCCTGTTCTTTCGTCCATGATTTCCCCTCCCCGTTTAGGCGATCTCGAACCCGCGGATGAAGTCGCGGTCCGGTTCGACGCCGAGCCCCGGCCCCGTTGGGACCGAAACCAATCCGTTATTGCGCTTTACTTGGCCCTGAATGTCCAGCGGCTCCGTGAGCAGCTCGTCGCGGAACCTGTTGTCGGTCGTATCGAATTCCAACAGCGGCTCCCAGGGGTGAAGACCGCCCGGCATGGGCGGCATCGCCGCCAGCAGGTGCAGATTGGTGGCAACCGCGATGGCCGATCCCCAGACGTGGTTCACGACCGGCGTGAAATGGGCGTGGCAAAGGGCCAGCACGCGGAGATATTCCGAAACGCCGCCAAGCGCGCAGACCTCGGGTTGCGCGATGTCCAATCCACGTGCTTCCAGCAGGCGGCGCCAGCCCCAGCGCGTGAACTCCGCTTCTCCGCCGGAGATGTTGACTTTCAGGCCTGCCCTCAGCTCGCGGTACCCGTCGAGGTCCTCCGGCGCCACCGGCTCTTCGAACCAGTAGGCGCCCAGTTCCTCCAGCGCGCGGCCCACATAGAACGCATCGGCGGTGGTGTAACAGTGGTTCGCATCGACCATGAAGCGGAAGTCTTCGCCCACGCCTTCGCGAACCGCGCGGGCCAGGATCACGTCGTCCTTCGGGCCGAACCCGACCTTCATCTTCGTTGCCGCGAAACCCATGTCCCGGATCGCCGCCGCCTCGTCCGTGAAGCGGGCGGCAAGGTCGGCCGTCGGTTCGGGGCGCAGCATCATGCCGTAGCCGTACGCGGCCACGCCGTCGCGAAAGGCGCCGCCGATCAGTTTGCAAAGCGGCAGGCCGGCCACCTTGCCGGCGATGTCCCAAAGCGCAATGTCGACGCCGGAGAGGCTCTGCAGCGGCATGCCTTTCTGGCCGTGGTCGCGCAAGAGGTTGTAGACCTTGTGCCAGATCACGTCGCGGTCCAGCGGATCTTCCCCCAGGACCAGCGGCTGGATCACCGTCTCGACGATAGCCTTGTTGGCGACCGCCACGTTGCCCGGGCCGAAGCATTCGCCCCAGCCGGTCACGCCTTCGTCGGTTTCGACCTCGACCAGGTGCGCGCTGCGTTTGGCGTAGTATTGCTGGGAGTAACCCAGCGGTTCCGGCAGGTCGTACTGCAGGACGTGGCTGGTGATCCTGGTGATCTTCATCCTGGTTCGGATGCAAGAGGAGGGTGCCGCATACGGAACGGCAGGGCCATGTCGGCCCTGCCGCCCGCAGCGGTGTGGGGGTCGTTCCCCCTACTTCATGGCGCCAAGATCAACCAGGAAGTCGATATGGCTCTTCAGCAGGGCCTTCGCCTCTGGCGTCGTGGCGAACTCCGTCCAGCCGGCCTTCACCGCGGCGCGATACTTGGCCAACTCCTCCGGGGTCCATTCGTACAGGTTGACGCCCTTTGCGCGCAGGTCCTTGGCGGTCTGGGCGTTCTGGACCTCGTTGACGGTCGCGTTGCGCAGCGCCAGCGCTTCCATGCCAACCCGCAGGATCGCCTTGTGATGCGCGGGCATCGCCTCCCAGACATCCGTGCGGCAGGCCAGATGGTCGGCCGGCATCGAGTGGAAGCCCGGATAGTTGGTGTGCTTGGCAATGTCGTACAGGCCCAGGCCGACATTGTTGGTAAGGTTGGCCGCATCGGCGCCGTCGATGATGCCGGTTTCCAGGGCCGTGAAGATCTCGTTGAAGTCCATCACGATCGGCGACGCGCCCAGGTTACCGAAGACCTTGGTCGACAAGCCCGGCGGCGACCGGAATTTCCAGTCCTTGAAGTCGTCGACATTGCGGATCGGCTTGGTCGAGGACAGCGATTCCGGACCCGGGATCCACCAGCCGATGAACTGCATGTTGTGGGCGTTGTACAAGTTGTTGAGCTTGTCGTACCCACCGCCATGCAGCAGCCAGGCCATCTGCTGGTAGGGGTTCTGGTAACCGCCCATCAGGTCGCCGGCGAACTGGAAGGCTGGGTTCTTGCCGGTCTGGTAGGCGCCGCCGGTCATGTCGCAGTCGAGGATGCCGGTTGCGGCGGCATCGAAGGTCTCGGCGGATTTGACGACGGCGGACGAGTAGAACATCTCGACTTCGATCTCGCCGTTCGACATCGCGGTGATGTCTTCGATGAACTCGGCGGCCATCTTGCCCGACAGCGTTTCAGGCGAAAAATGCGTCTGGATGCGCAGCTTTGTGGTTTGCGCCGAGGCCGTCAGTGCCGACCCGGCGGTAAGCACGGCCACAGTTGCGGCAATGGTTGTTTTCGTAAGGAAATGCATTTTGTTTCTCCCTAGTTCCGACCCCTGGGCCATCTGCCGACCGCGGAGCGCTGTCTTCTAGTTTGGTATGACAAAACTACGGCCCGGGACCGCCCCCCGTCAACGGAAATTAACCCTCGACGGCCGGCTGCGCGCCGAAGGTGCAGCCGCCGCGCGTCGAGCGGAAGGTCGATGACTTTTGCCAAGCCCCACTCTTAACGATTTTGGATTCTCGGAGGTTACCCCGCGGCGGGCCCGGGAAATCCGGACGACGGGTGCGGCAACGTTCTTGCCCGACGCAGCCGGCCGGGGCGGCACCCGCCAGAACCTCAAGTTTGGTACGACCAAAAAGACCGGTCGCGGCGACGAACGGCCTGGGGCGATGGTCTCGACGAACGACGCATTCACAGCCCGCTTGCCGGGCCCCGGCAAGACGCCACCGTCGTTCAGCCGATATGGTGCCCGACAGGCGGGTCATTCGCCACCGCTTTTTCCGGCTGCCGTCGGTTCGGCGCGATGCCATTCCCGGTCCCGCCGAGCCGAGAGAAATGGCCGTTCCTGGCGAAACCCGATCTTTCCAAGTCAGAGCTTCGGAGCGCTTGCCTTTGCCCGACTTGCAGTTTCCACCGGCTTTTTGCGGGAGAGCAACGGGGCGAAGAGTGGCGCGCTCGAGGGGTGATAGTTTGAACCGGATGTTCGAGGTGCTTGGCATATGGGACAGTGCATTGGAAACCGGCACCAATACCCCAAGACCGAGCACGAACTTCGCCCCGTGTTCGGCCACCTAAGCGACAGCACCAGCCCACCAGCAGTTGGCAAACACACAGGGAGGAGAGGGGATGACAGAACCGACGGAAACAGCAGCGGGGCAAGCACCTGCACGCTGGCGCATGGTCACGGCTCTCATTCTGATCGTTTTTAGCTTGTCATCCGCCGCATTCATTCCTCTGGTCCTTTTGTTGCCCCTCTCTGTCGAACTGAAGACCTCGATCTCCGGTCTGCTTGTCTTTGGCATTCCCCAAGCCGTGATGTTGTTGGCTGTGGCGCTGGTCGGCAAATCGGGCTTCGTGTTTCTCAAAGGCATGATTTTCGCCAGGGTCAAGCGGCTGGCGCCGGCACAGACCGTGAGCCGGACGCGTTACAGGATCGGCCTGGTCATCTTCCTCCTGCCCCTTCTGCTCGCATTCGTGACGCCCTACGCCCCTCAATTGATTCCCGGCTATGCGGATTTCGCGCGTTACTACGGGGTTGCGGGCGACCTGATGCTGGTCGCGAGCTTCTTCGTTCTCGGCGGCGACTTCTGGGACAAGGTCCGGGCTTTGTTCCTGCATAACGCAAGAGCGCAGTTCGGTGTGCGCTGAAGAAGCGTCGCGGAGTTGGGTGAAGCAGGGCGGCGCGCAAATGCTCGAGCCAGGTTGAGGAGCCTCTTGCGAGATAGAGCGTTACTCTGGATGGGCGGACGCCAGGAAATACGCAGATAGCAACTGTGCCCGGATCAGCGGCACTTGCGCTTTCGAGGGTTGGCGGATGTAGTCGTTGGCTTGCCGTCTTTCTGAATTCGGCCAAATCCAGGCCTGTGGGAGATGCCAACCTAAACCGGAGAACAGATGACTGCCTTCAATGCAAGGCCGCTGGAGCAGCCGCCTACAGCATCAGAAGCTGTCGAGACCTGAGATAGGTTTGGCATCTATTCTGCGGATGCTCCAATCGCTTGCTGGAGAGGGAGCCTCGGCCCATCCAGATCCCCAGTGATCGTATCGGCGATCTTTTCGGCGACCATCATGATCGGTGCCTGGATGTTGGCGGTGGGCACCCTGGGCAAGATCGAGCCGTCGACAACGCGCAGGCCGCTGGTGCCGTGGACCAGTCCGCCGGCATCGGTCACCGCAAGCGGATCGTTTCCCATCCGGCAGGTGCCGACCGGATGATGCTCGGTATTCGCATTGGCCCGAAGCCACCTTGCGATCTCGGCATCCGAGGCGCCGTCGAGTTCCAGATCCAGAGAGGCATCCCTGAACGCGTCCCAGGCGCGTTGTGCGGCGATCTCGCGGGTCAGCTTGATTCCGGCGACCATTTCCGCGATGTCGCGGCGGTCGTCGAGATAATTGAAGACGATGCTTGGGTGGATGCGCGGATCCGCCGACCGAAGTCGGATCGAACCTCGACTGTGTGGCCGCATCTGGCTCACGAAATACTGGAACCCATCGCCCAGAACGACTTTGCCATCCTGGAAATCCGCCAGGAACGGCAGAAACTCGTGCTGCAGATTGACGTAGTCCTCCCCCGTTCCGCTGCCGAAGAATGCGCCGACCTCGAAAAAGTTCGAGGCGCCAAGGCCCCGCTTCAGCGTGACCCACTCGAGCGCCAGACGGGCGCGACCCAAAAGCCCGAGCTGGGCCTTGAGGGAATCCGGACGGTCACATCGATAGCGAAGTGGCGCCACAACGTGATCCTGAAGGTTCTCCCCGACACCGGGCAGATCGGCGACAACCTCGATCCCGTGTTCGCGCAGTTGATCGGCCGGACCGACGCCCGAGACCATCAGCAACTGAGGCGAGGCGATCGTTCCCGCCGACAGGATAACCTCTTTGCCAGCGCGAAGATCTTTTCCACCGGCCGCGGATCGGCAAGAGACGCCGGCGGCGCGGTTCCCGTCGAACAGAATGCGCTCGACGAACAGATCGGTTCGAATCGCGAGGTTCGATCGCCGGTGGACGGGCGCGAGATACGCCTCGGCCGCGCTGCACCGCACGCCGTTGCGAATCGTGGCCTGGGTAACGTGCGTGCCGGTTTGATCCTCGGCGTTGTAGTCCTCCGCCGATGGCAGCCCCCATTGCGCCCCTGCGTCGAGAAAGCACTGGTAGAACACATGATCGGCCCGGCTTTCGACAACGCTGACCGGCCCATCGGTTCCGCGCATTGGATTGGCGCGGCCATGGAACGTTTCGAGCCGTTTGAAATACGGAAGGCACGCCGCGAACGACCATCCGCTGATCCCGAAATCGGCCCAGCCGTCATAGTCCTTGGGATGCCCCCGGACGAAGACCATGCCGTTTATCGCGGAACTGCCGCCCAGACCCCGACCGCGTGCCTGTCCGATGCGCCGGCCGCCGAGGTTCGGCTCGGGCCCGCTTGAATACATCCAGTTGTAGGTCTTGCTTTCGATCGGAAAGGTCAGCGCCGCCGGCATCCGAATGAAGATCGAGTTGGCGCGCGACCCTGCTTCGATCAGGCAGACCTTGACAGACGGATCCGCCGAAAGGCGGTTCGCCAGCACGCAACCCGCAGATCCGGCACCGACAATGATGTAGTCGTATTCGGTATCCATCCTCAAAGCGTCAGCCCACGGGGGATTTGCATCAGAAGAACGAGCGGCGGCAGAGGGTCGCGCAACGCCCCGGCACATCGGCCGGGGCGAACGACATTGCTCGATACATGAAAAAGGCGAGCGCGCGAAAGGGGGAGAGTTCGAACCGGCCCTCCTTCGCTGAAGCTACGGAGGGCGCCCTGCGTGGCGCGTCAGCACGAAGCAGGGTGGCGCGCCCGAGGGGAGAAAGTTCGAACCACCTCTTTGAAACCCTTGAACACTGGAATGACTATCTCAAGGCCGCCCACATCGATCTGGGAGGGCCGTCGCTATGAGATATGCAGACGGTTCCCCATCAAGCAGAGAGCGCCAGAAGCCCAAGACCCCGCCACCTTTCTCGTTGCGGCTGAGTGCCGATGAACGGGCGCGACTCGAAGCCGAGGCCGGGAGCCAGCCTCTCGGGACTTATATCCGGTTCCGCCTTCTCGGCGATCAGGCTGAAAACCGCCGCCGGTCGCGGAGACCTGTTGTCGATCAACAAACGGCGGCCCGCCTGTTGGCCGAACTTGGCAAATCTCAACTTGCCGTCAACATGAACCTGCTCGCCAGAGCAGCAACTATCGGAACGCTCGATGTCGACTCTGAAATCGCCCGCGAATTTCAGGGCGCCTGCCAGGCCATTCGCGAGATGCGGAGGGTGTTGATCGCCGCACTAGGGGTCAAGCCGGAGGGAAGGTGATGATCCTCGTCGGCAATCAGAGAGGCGGGGCCAAGGAACTGGCGCTTCATCTGCTCAAGGACGAGAACGAGCATATCGAAATCCATGAGCTGCGCGGTTTCGCCTCCGACAATCTTCTGGAAGCTCTACACGAAGCCTATGCGATCAGCCGCGGCACGCGCGCGAAGCAGTTTCTGTTCTCGCTGAGCCTCAACCCGCCGCAGAGTGAGAGCGTCCCTATCGAGACATTTGAAGGCGCGATTGAAACGGTCGAGAAACGTCTCGGCCTTGAAGGTCAGCCGCGCGCCATCGTCTTTCATGAGAAGGAAGGGCGCAGGCACGCCCATGCGGTTTGGTCGCGGATCGATACGGACGGGATGAAGGCAATCAACCTGCCCTACTACAAGACCCGGCTCAAAGAGGTCTCCAAGGAGCTCTACCTCGAAAACGACTGGCAGATGCCGCGCGGCTTCGTCGACAGCAAGGCACGCGATCCGCGCAACTTCACGCTCGCCGAATGGCAACAGGCCAAGCGCGCGGGTTGGCATGCTCGCGACCTGAAAGCCATGATGCAGGAATGCTGGGCCGCCTCGGATTCAAAGGCTGCCTTCCAGCATGCGCTCACAGAGCGCGGCATCACGCTGGCCAAAGGTGACAGGCGCGGCCATGTGGCCGTCACCCATGAGGGTGAAGTCCTCTCGGTCGCCCGCTACACGGGAAAGAAGGCGAAGGAGGTCCGCGCCAAACTCGGTGAACCTGACCAACTCCCGAGCGTCGAGGAAGCCAAGGCGCAGATCGCCCGCGATATGGGCAATGCCGCCATGCGCCATATCCGGGAAGCGCGGGACATACACAGGAAGGAAATGGCCCCGCTCAATGCCAAGCGGGACAGCCTCACACGGGCGCACAGGGCCGAACGCGAGAAGCTTAGAGCCGGGCAAGAAGCGCGCTGGACCGAAGAGACGAAAGCGAGATCAGAGCGCTTCAGGCGGGGAGTGAGGGGCCTGTGGGACCATGTCAGCGGCCAGTATGCCCGTATCAAACGCCAGAACGAGAGGGAAGCGTTCGCTGCACTCAAACGTGATCAGACACAAAGGCAGGTCCTGATTGATGCCCAGCTCCATGAGCGCCGCGAGCTACAATTCCACATTAGAGACGCGCGTAAACGCCACGTCACGCTGCTGACCGAATTGCGCAGGGAGCGTGAGCACTATCGGCAGATGGGGCCGGAGCGCCCGTCCGTGGGCTCTGTTCGGGACAATTTCGAGAAGGTCGCCCAACTGCGGCGTGACCCGGCTTCCCAAGACCGGCAGCGGTCGCAATCCGATATGACGGACCGGCTGGAGAGGCTTCGTAACAATTCGCCGTCCCGCAGCCCCGCTCCCGGACGGGATAGAAATTAGAAACGGGTTGTGCCAGCAACCCTGGCTCCCGCCGAGGGTGGGGGTAGCAAAGGCCAGGATCAGCGCGGCGGGCGCAGGCGGAGCCGAGCCTCGGGAGACCGCGCCCTGGCCTGCGCGAGGGGCGAAGCCTCTTAGCCTAGTTGCGCGAGGGATCGAAGCCGGATGGCCGAGACCGCGCAGCGGGCTCGGTTCACGAGAGCCCGGTCCGAAGGGCGCGCCAAAGAAAGCTGTGCATTTAGATCAGTTGGAATAGTTTTGGTAATATAAGTGGTTATGATTGCAATATGGTATAATTCGATATGTCCGATTCCATGTCCGTTGAAGATAAAACATCAATTGAATGGGTCTTGCCCGCATCCATACCCTTAGCCGAATTGAAAGGCAGGGATCTTGAAGGGTGCTTGTACTGGCTCTTTGATGCCATGGGTGCCAAGGACCTTGAATGGCGAACCGGAGGAACCGGTGGTGGTGCATCGGACGGTGGCCGGGATCTGGAAGCTCATTTCTACACCCCCACTGTTGATGACGAACTTGAACCGAAAACGTGGTGGATAGAATGCAAGGGCCGCTCAGGCACCGTCGAAAAGAGCGAGGTGCTGGAAGCAGTCAATAACGCATCGGCCAGGGATAATCTGGATTACCTCGTTATTGCCACAAACACTCAATTCTCGAATCCGACCCGGGAATGGGTCAAGGAATGGCAATCGACACACAAACGGCCAAAGGTGAAGCTTTGGGATAGCGAACATCTGGAAAGACTGCTTTCGAAACATCCGGATGTTGTCCTGAGGCTGTTTTCTGAAGCGCTTAGTTTGCAGGGCCGGGTGCAGGCTATGGAGGCACGGTTCTGGAACAGGCTGGAGTACACGCCTCCGGGGTCGCTTGAAGCAATTTGGGCTGAACGGGAGAACCTTGAGTTCTCTTCAATGGGAATGTTCGCTGCCATCGCCAATGAGTTTTCCAATGGCGACATCACAAGGCGTTCCTGGAGCGCGATACTGGACTCCCAATCTCTTGTCGAAGTCATGCAAATCGGGTTGCTAAACACGCCCTACCTGGCGTCAAGGTGCGCGAAATCGGGCAATGATCAAACGCCCGTGTTAAGAGCGGTTTCGTATCTCATCATGAGCACACTCAAAGAACTGCCTGCGGAGGATGTCGCCGCCTTACTCACCGAATCTCTTTTTCGCGGAAATGAGGCGAATATGCCTGAAGAGGTACGCGAATATTTTCTGATGCCGATTATGGATCAAATGCTATCGGAACTTCAGGATGTTTGCAGCGAGGATTGTGTGCGGATGTCTGCCCTTCGGCGCGCAAGCCTTACCCAGGACAATGATAGTATTGAGACCTACTGGTTACGATTCGCAAAGGAAGGCAATTCGGCTAAGGAGGACGATCAACGCAGGGTGCTTCTTGAGAGCGATACTGCTCCTTGCATCGTGGGATTTGCAGTTAATGAGAAGAACAGGTGCCCATTGTTCGGGACAGAACCAACCATCGATAATGTCGCGACTGTTCTGGAAATTATCAAACGCGTCATAGGGTTTCGAATCGCGCAAGCCAAGGAAGCGGCGAAGCGCTGATGGAGTTCTAAGGTTAGGGTCAAAGAAGAAGACTAGAAATGGATCGTATATCCAAACAAGACCGCAGCCGGATAATGGCAGCAGTCAAAGGAAAGGATACCAAGCCGGAATTGCAGGTGAGGTCAGCGATCCATAAAGCCGGGTTCCGCTATTCACTTCACCGCAAAGAACTGCCCGGCAAACCGGACCTGATCCTTCCGAAATACAAGACGATTATCTTCGTTCACGGCTGTTTCTGGCACGGCCATAATTGCCCCAAAGGAGAACGGCCTGCGACGAATGTAGAGTTCTGGCAAGAGAAGCTGGATCGCAATGTGGAACGAGACCGAGAGAATGAAGCGGCATTGTCATCTGCCGGTTGGGACGTCTTCACAATTTGGGAATGCGCGCTTGATGAGGGCATAGACAAAGTCATTGATTGCCTTCAAAAACGCCGTAGAAATGGAGCCTAGGAGCACCTAGGGCTCGGCGAGAAGTCCGGCAATGCGTTGCCTCAAAGCACCCAGCCCCGGATGCGCCGAAGCAACCGACCTAACAATTCTGCGTAAACAGTTCTCGCGATCTAGACCAGTTCGCATACTCAGAGTGTGGGCGATATCATGGTGATCAGGGTCCACGCTCATCGCTTCAATATGCCCTCGGGCCGCGGCACGATCGCAGCCCAGCTCATTCGCAAAGGCATTTCTGTAATCCTCGAGACCAAGCTGATCCAATACCCAGTTCTCCGGGGGGCGATTCTCGCCGGGAAGGGATTCTACGGGCGGCGAAATGTTTTGATCGCCGTTTGTCTCTGATCGAATCCAACGGCGTATCTGTGCCTGGGTGGCGTCCCCGTCTAGAACGCACAAGCATTCGCCTGGGAAACCACCACGACGATGGCTGACGCCCTGCCTGATCACAGTGGCATCACTTCCGACATCCAGGATTCGGATACGAAGGCGATCCGTGTAGGGGATCGCTTCTTCGATTAGCATGGCTGCGAATCGATCCTCACAATAAACAGTCAGTTCTGGTTGAACCTCGCCTTTCATCTCGTAGATGGCAAACCTGGTACTCGGCTCTTCGATAACAGGATTATTGGCATCATGCTTACGAAGAAGAACTCGCGCCTGTCGCGGTAACGCGTCCAAGAAGATTTCAGAGTGTGTGGAGCACACGACCTGTATTCTTTTCTGATCACATATATTGACGAGCACTTCGGCCAACCGAATCTGGGCTTCAGGATGAAGGCACGATTCAATCTCTTCCACGACCAACAAACCACCAGCAGGAAGCCTGTGGAGCAGGTACAAGAGATGTGCGACGCAGTTCTCACCGCCACCCATGTTGAAACCCGAATACGAAATATCGGTCTCACACTCCGCAAAGATCAACCGATCTGTCTTGAGTATGTCAGCGGCGCGGTATTCGGCTCCCATGATGTAAGAGAGCTGGCCGCGATATCCATCATCAAAAGGCTGGCGCATCGCTTGGGGGTTGTCGGTAGAGAATGCGCCCCTTACTGCATTGAGTTCATGGGCAGGGAGAATCCTCGAAAGCGGGGCGTAATCCACCTCCCGTTCAGGTCGGCGTTTATATGTTCCCCATTGCTTTGCGGATTTCGTGAACGTAACCGCCGATTCGGCCCCGTCTGAATGATATCGCCAGGTGATGCTGACACCATTCGGGATTTGCTCGCCGGGGCCGTAGCAGAAAAAATCGGGGAATACGTAGTATGAACGGTTTTCCGCTGCCTTGGAGCGGCGGTATCGCGTATTCGTCCAATGAACATGCCAATTCTCGGGCGAATGATGCGCCAACGCAGCTAGCGCCAAGACAGTCGATTTTCCCGAGCCGTTCTTGCCGCATATCGCAGTGATAGGATAGCGAAACGGTATTAATACACCATCTAACCCTCGCAGGCCGCCACCACCGGCGATTTCGATAGACCGGAGCATAGGACGCGGAGGGTTGTCGGGCGGATCGTCCCAATACCCGAGCAAACTCTGCTCCTCATTACTCAGGTGACGGCCCGGCATCGGTCTCCTCTTCGATCAGTTTGATCTCTAGCTCCCGGCTTGCCTCCGGATCGGGAGGCCGCGGAGTGGTTCGGTCTAACTTCTCCCATTGACGATATCCGGGACAAAAAGCGCGAAAGTCGCAACGCGGGCAGTGCCCGTTCTCGCATCCTTTAAGCGCAAAGTTCTTTTCCCGAATGTCCTCGCGGATATTGCCCACGGTGTTCTGAACTTGAGCAAGCGTCTCAGAAAGGCGTTTGGGTGTGATATCAACCTCGACCCGTTCCCGAACCCCTTCTTTACGGAGGTCTTCCGGCGGATCATTCGGGACGAGGAAATGCACATGTGCCGAACGGGGCTCCATATGGAGCGCTTCTTGAACCGCAATGGCATAAAGGCGCAGCTGTGCAACTGCCTCATCCCGGCTGCGGTGATAGTCTGATGCCTTCTTCCAACCGTGGGTCTTGAAATCAACAACACCGACGGGGGTCAGGGTCCGCTCGCCTGAAGGACTTGTCTCAATCTTTTGTAGGAGGTCGATCGTTCCCGTGATTAGAGCGCCACTCTCGGAATCCACAAATTCAAATGGTTTCTCCGCTTCGAGGACGTAGTCCCCATGGTCCGGGTATTCGGTGACAAAACGCTTTAAAGAACTCTTGGCTGCGTCCTTGAGGATCCTAAGGGGCTCAGCGCGGGTATAGCGCAAATGAAATCGTTCATCCGCGAGTTCCGCGACTTCATCAGCAGAGAGAACCTCACCATTCAGCGCTTTCAAATGAACTTCGGTGAGAATGTTGTGAATCTGCTGACCATACCCGTAGGATTCCTTAACTCCGGGGTTGAACCCCATGAGCGCACGCAGCTGGTATTCGAACGGGCAGCGCCAGAAATAGCTTAGATCGGTATAGGTTGTGGGCAGAAGGTCCACATTGAGGGGCGCACTCGGTTCGCCCTTAGGCCGATCCGCGATCTCGCCTCTTTCCTGAATATAGTCATGCTCGATTTCTTTGTAGTAGTCGGTCGGGCGCTTTCTCGGGCGATCCTGACTCGTGACATGTAGGAATTTCTGACAACGGGTCAGAGCGACATACCACAAGCGCCGTTCGCCGATATCGCCCCCTGCATAGTCCCTTGGATCAAAGAGTCGTTGGTCTAAGAAGACTTCAGGTCCGTGATTTCTTCTGCTGCTTGGGAAGTTAGCGCTGGAAATACGTGGCAGGAATACCACAGGCCACTCGAGCCCTTTTGCCCCGTGAACCGTCATCACCTGCACTGCGTTCGGCGTCCCGCTTTCATCAAGGCCACCCTCGTCGACCGCGCTTGATGCCCACCCGCCCAAGAACATGCACAAAGCGCCAAGACCGCGCGGCGTAACCCATTGGTGAACGGCCTCAAATTGCGTGATGAGGTCGCTCAGCCTTCCCAGATTGAATAGAACCTCTTGTGGCCAAGGTTCCGCTTGATCGGCGGATCCGAGCTCTTTGAGCATTTCTTGAAAGATGACCTGAGGGTAAATGCGCCGTGCCAACCGAGGTCCGCGCTGTTCCTTCTCCAGCTCTCGGCGATCAAGTTCCTGGCGTTTGCTGGCTATCCAACGAAGAAAGGCTTCCTCGTCGGCTGCGGGCATATATCCGTCTTCGCGCAGAAACGTAATCCTTTCGCGAATAAACTCCCTGATTTCGCGTTCTTTCAAACGTTCGTATGTGCCCTCATTGCGGTAGATGAGGTCCGAACGTGCCAATAAGCAAAACGCCGCCTGAACGAGAAGCACCTCTTCATGATCGAATAGTCCTCCGGTCCCCTTGATAACAACCGGAATTCCAGCATCTCTGAGGGCATCTGCAAACACATGGCCAGTCGAACGCACGCTTCTGAGCAAAATTGCCATGTCGGCATAGTCGAGCCCGCGCTCGCCGCCGTCCTCGTGAGCTACCAGTGTGCCCCGTAATTGCTCCACTCGCTTGGCGACCCATTCCGCCTCAGCTTCATCCGAGCCGAATACACGCAGCTGAACATCGTTACGTTCAGCCATGGTCTCCGGCCAGGCCTCTTCGTCTTCATCCCAGTGGCGAGCGAGCATTTGCTTCTCCGCCCGGGTGCCGGATGGAAGCTTGCGTATGGCCCTATTTGCGATATCGACAATTGCGTGGGTGCTTCGAAAATTGAAGGTTAGCTTGACCGTTTTCACGTCGGGGTAACGATCCGCAAAGCTTAGGATATTTTCGATGCGCGCGCCGCGCCATCCGTAAATGGCTTGATCGTCATCACCGACTGCCGTGACCCAGACTGCCCTGCCCTCATCAGAGATCAGGCGGATCAGATCTTCTTGGCGATCATCGACATCCTGGTACTCATCAACGACAAGGTATCGGAACCGGTCGCGCACCTTTTGTAGGTCTTTGGGTGATTCCCGGAGCCGTGTGATCAATTCGTCGATAATGCGGTTAAAGTCAAAAAAGTAGTTCGGATAATCGTGAGCGATCTCCACATAGCGCTTCAGCGCTGTTTTCAAATACTGATCCTTGATCTTCTTTGAGTCGATCTGCTTTTGATGCACAACGTTTAGCGTGTTGAGAAACACGGAAACCGTGTCCCAATAGCCGCCGGAGCGTGTCCTTTCCCGCAAATAATTCAGGCCAAGGCCTGGGTTTTCACTGTCCGGAAAGTGATGGAAGTTCGTCATGATGAGCGCCGCCTGCCTGGCCTCATCCATTACTTCGAACTTGCGGTAATTCGGGTCGATCTCTTTGAGCAGTTGCAGGCAGAAGCTATGTATTGTCCCCACATACATATCGCCAAGAGCAGGATCGCTCGGGATTTCTCGCTCAAGGTGCTTTCTTATGCGTAGTTTGAGCTCCTGGGCCGCTCGTTCCGTGAACGTGAAAGCAATGATAGAATTCTTGGCGACCCCCTCACTGACCAGAAGGGCAATACGGCGGGAGATTACCTCTGTCTTACCGCTACCAGCACAAGCAAGAATAAGCAGGTTGCCATCACGGTGAGAAATGGCACTCTCCTGTTCGGGAGTGTACTTTCTCATGCCTGCCCCCGAATTCCCTCACGCAAAGTCGGACTGAGTTCTTCGATCAATCTAACGGGAACCGCATTGCCGATTTGAGCCGCGATTTGACCAGCGTTTCCGGCGAATTCGTACTCATCTCTAAATGTTTGCAAGCGGGCCGCTTCACGGAGGGTGATTGCACGATTGTCTTCAGGATGCGCGAATCTACCCTTGGTAATGTCGGTGCATCCAGTGGTCAGCGTCGGCGAAACATCGTCCCACAGCATACGCCCATAAACATCGGGGTGGCCGGTGTGGTTCTTGTGACATGACAAAACTAGGTCATCGGGAAGTGCAAACCGGCTACCACCATCCGGCGGAATCTTTGACAACCTATCGAGCGCAACCCCCTGATGATTTCGAGCAAAATGAAGTGGATCGAGTGAGTCTCTTTCGCCTGAACTCAACCGCGTGAGGGAGCCGATAGCTTGACGCACAGTGCTGCGGGCGCCTTTCGGAGTGACAGCCTTTGGCAGTAATGGGGGCGCGGCGTTACGCTTGGCAAGCAGGATGCACCTTTGCCGTCTTTGGGGAACCCCGAAATCAGCGGCATCAACCATCTCAGGATCACCCATGTGATAGCCAATTCGCCTGAGATCACTTCGTAAGCTTACAAGAATGCTTTCAAATCTCGGAGTTGCTAGGCCGGGGACATTCTCGAAGAGAATTAACGTTGGGTTCAGGACAGCAGCGAAGTGAACTGCGCTGAATATGAGTGCCGCACGTTCATCCTTCTTGTCTTTTCGCCCCTGGCTGCTGAACGGCTGGCATGGAGCGCACACAACCAGAAGGTCCAGATCGCGATTGGTCAGTAAGGTGCTACGGATCGCTGCTGGTGACACGTCTGAGATATCGGACTCATAAAGATGCACGGTTGGGTGATTCTTCCTATAGGTGCGGCATGCGACCGGGTCGTTGTCAACGGCGGCGACAACGCGAAAGTGTCTGTTTTTCAGGGCCTCGGTAACACCGCCGCAGCCTGAAAAGAGGTCTACGGCGGTCGGCCAGCGTGTATTGTGTCTATTCATGGTACTAATACTATGGTCAATTACTATACTACCCCCTAAATATTGATTTTTTAAGCAGAATCTCAGATTTGCGCCAATCGTTCACAGACTGCACTTACTGGACAACTATCCGGTTGAAGAGAACCTCCATCGATCATTGCCTAGTGGCGGAACGCTGGCGCGCATCCAATCTGCGCAGGGTTGGTCGAGGGTTCCAAGGGGCGCGAAAGCCCATTGGTCTATGGGGTCCCGGGGAGAGCCGAAGTCTCCCCGGTCTCACTGGGGTTGCCAAGGGGGACTTGGGGGAGCGCGGAGGCTCCTTCAAGTGGTGATGCAACGGCCAGACGTTGTGCTGGCGCTGATCCGGCTCGATGCCGATGAAGCGCCAATGAGCTGGGGGATGCAACGGGGGGCGCAGCGCCCCCTTGCCAAGATGGTGTTGTAGTACAACACACATCTTGCGGAACGCCTGAATGGTTCGGTTCACTTCACCAAATGGGAAGTCAATCCAGCTCACTCGTCATCTTCAGGAAACAGGAAGCGTGGCCGTTGACCAATCGATGTCGCAAAGCGCCTTAGCTCTGGCCGCGAGACGCGGCGCGTGCCGTAAACCATGGCGTTGCGCATCGTCACACCAAAACCGACTGTGGACGCAAGTGTGTTGGCGTTGGCAGCATCGTGCAGCATCTGTTTCGTTTGCCGCATCGGCTCGGTCATAACGCGCTCGTGCACAGCCACAGGTGGCGGCGCAAAATCATGCCAAAGGAATGCCGCCTCATAGATCGCCCACTCGTTCCGTGCGTATTCCTCCACCCAATCTGTCACAGCTTTCGGAAGTTGCAGCAGCAACTCGTCCAGATCGGCTGCCAGTTTCGCGAGTTTGGCGGACGTGTCGCCCGACGAAGGCTGTTTGTTCGGAAACAGAAATCGCGGGAGGATGCCAATCTCCTGCGCAAATCGTTGAATCTCTTCCCTGGGTACAAGTCGTGCATATCCTCCGGCCGGTGCCTGAAAATGCAGGGCGCTGAGCATTTCCAGGTCTATCGCCGTGTGCAGAAGACTTTTCATCTGCTCAATCTCCGGCGTCATCTCACTTTCATGAAGCTGTGCCGGAGGCGGTGTTGTCCCGTACCAGAGAAACGCGATCTCATAGACGAGGAACTCGTCCTTGCCGCTTGCCTCCGCGAACGCGTCCTCTTCCCCGAGTGTCGATGGGTCTTGCGTGTTCGGTCTGAACGGAAGTTTGATCTCTTCATAGAACGCCCGCGCGTCTTTCTCGTTGCGCAGGCACAGCCAAGCGAGATAGCCGACAATGTATTTGCGCGTACCTTTTTTGATCGCTTCCAGTTCGTATTTGCCCTGATCGCCGTACGCCCATTCCCCGGGAAGCTTCTTGAGGTGCACCGGCTCGCGGCCCGAGACTCTATTGTGCGCCTCGATCAAGCTACGGACCTCACGGCATAGCGCTGCGTTCGACAAACCCAGTTCGTCGCGCGCACCGCGTATCGTCTCAACGAGACGACTGATTTTGTCTGGTGGAATGCGCCGTGCATCCGGCCAGTAGTCAGGAGGCGGCATCTCGCCTGGTCTCCTTCTCGCCTCGCCGCCGGTTATCCTCCCCCATTTCTCCTCCAACTTTCTGCCGTCTTTCCGCTGCCGGGTCCTTCGCGTCTCGCCCTAACGTGCGCCCTAGGTAGCAAACCACGAGGGTTAGAGAATGTGGTCACAAAAGCAAAACGATGCCGGGCGGTCGATCTTTATGTCATCGATCCAGGGGCTCGCCAACACGGGTGCGGTGGCGGCGACGTTCTTCCTCACGCCGCTCATCCACTCCGAGAGTGTGGGCTGGATCAAGACGTTCGCGATCCGCCATTACGGTGCGGGCTGGGACGATCTCGTGTCCTTTGCCTGGTTCGCCCTGATCGCTCTTCTGACCTTTTTCGTGGCGCGCGCCTCGCTTGGGACCTTGCTGATCGCGGGCGGCTTTGCCCTCGCGACGCGGGTTCTGTGAGTTCCTTCACTCCCTAAAGTCCAACCAGCAAAGGAGATTCTGAACATGGCGAAATGGGAAAAAGTGGGTGGCTATGACATCTACCGCCGCAAAGAGACGAGTTTCGGCGAAGTGATCGGTGGGATCTTCGTGTTCTTCATCGTGATCGGCATCATCGCCGGTCTCGCAGGTTCCTAGAAGCGGAGAACCTGCCCGCGACTAAGGAAGGACAAGGCCGGGGAGCCTCAACCACTCCCCGGCCTTTTTTTTGGGGCTTGAGTGATGGCCAAACCTTTCAACGAAGAATTCCCGTTTGGCTCGGCAGGCTGGGCCAATGAGCGCGACATTCGCGCCGCGGGCTTGCTGGAGGCGAACGGCCCACAAGTAGGGTTTTGGGAAGGCCGCCCCGTCTGCATCCCGGGCGATGCACCCATGATAGCGTTCGGCGGCGCCGGTACGGGCAAGACGACCGATCTTTTAGGCTTCTTCGTTTGCCGGTCGCCCGGTCAAAGGGCTGCGATCCTTGATCCGCGTGCGGAACTGGCAGCCATCTCGCATCACATTCACGCGCTCTATGGCGATTACATGTATTGCTGGAACCCGACAGGGCTCTTTGATCTTCCGCGCCATCGCTGCAACCCGCTCGATATCTTGCGCGCGGATAGCCCCACGCTTCATGGCGATGTCGCCTTCATTACCGAGGGGCTGATCCCGTTTTCCGGCTCCAGCAATGGGCATTATTTCGAGCTTCGGGCGCGAGAGTGGATCGGCAATCTCCTAAAATCGCGTGTCGAGCAAAATGGCGGAACCAGCCTTCCCGATCTCTACCGCGTGATTAATGCGATTGAGAGCGACCGGCAGGCCTGGGCGGATCAGCTCGAAGCAATGTTGGGGAGCGATATTGAGAGCGTCCGGCGCACGGCCGCCGAGATGCTGACAAAGCAGCAGGACACACCCAAAGAGTTCGGCGCAATCTTGGGCGAGATATACGCGCATCTGAGCTTCCTCGATGATCCCAAGTTATGTGCGGCGCTTGAGAGCCCGGACTTCTCGTTGGAAGCGCTCACGGACCCCGTTCAGCCGGTGAAGGTCTTCTTGAACATCCCGGCGGAATTCCTGAGCATCTGGGCGCCGCTGATCCGGCTCTTTTTCACCGTCACCATGCTCTATAAGGGCCGCGCTCCTGAGGCCCCTCGCGTTTTTCTGATCGTGGATGAAGCTGGTCAGTTACAGAGATTTGAGGCCCTCCTTCGGGCCTTCACGTTTGGACGCGGTGCCGGGATACGCGCCTGGGCCATTTATCAGGATGCCGGGCAGGTCGTTCGATACTTCGGCGCCCCCGGATTGCAGAGTTTCCTGGGATCAGCGCAGACCCGCCAGTTCCTTGGCGTGCGCGATTACGAGACGGCCCAGCTTGTCTCAAACATGCTGGGCAAAGAGACGCTTGAGTATGACGACACGCTCCAGCAAGCGGCAGCGCGCAAGGCCAAGCACGAGACGGTGCGCGATGTCTTCCTAGGGCGCGATCCGTTCGAGGCCGCGCGCGACTATGCGCACCACGAGTTTCGCGAAAACCACAGAAGCAGACAGGCGCGGTCGCTCATCTCGCCGGATGAAGTTTTGGCGATGCCGGAAGACCGACAGATCGTCTTCGTCTCAGGATTGAGCCTGAAGCCGCTGTACCTCGCGAAATACCCCTATTTCACGCGCCGGGAGATGGCGGGACTCTATCTCCCCAACCCCTACCATCCGCCGCGAGATCGCGTGCGCATCGCAACCCGTCTTGGCGCGCGCATGATCCCGGTCATCACCGAACCCGTGCCGGACAAGTTTGCTGCGTTCCCGCAGTGCCAGTCCGGCACCTGGTCGTACCCGAAGGGCCACAAGCCCTCATAACCAGAGGAGTGCTCCAGCCATGAGCAATGATTCGTCCGCGAAACGTCCCAGCCACTTCGCCTATCAGGTCCGCGAGGGACAGGAAGGAAAGTCCTATTTCAACAAGGTTGGGGCCGCGTTTCCGCACAAAGACGGCCAGGGCTTCAACATCGTCCTCGATGCCGTTCCCGTCGATGGGAAGGTGACACTGCGCACGCCGCAGGAGCGCGTGCAGGACATGCGCTCCGAGACGCAGAATCCCGTGCGCGCTCCCCGTCGTGATCAGGGCCAGGAACGATGAAAAAGGACATGTCCAAGGGCGCGCCATCGCCCGACATCGCGACGCGGGCAGAGCTGAACCGTCTGCTCGAAAACCGCCGTAAGCCCACGCCGGAGAGAACCCTCACGCCGGATTCGGCAACCACGGTCGCGGTGAACAAGCAGGTCGAGGCGCAAGACGCCCGCCGGGCGGCGTACCTGCAGGAGAGATTGAACCGAGTCCGGCAGGGATTCGAGCGGGACCATGCGCGTGGCCTGCTCAAGGACCGGGCCAAAACCGGCTTTGAGCGCACGCGTTAGAGGAACAAAAACTAATCGTTGCAACTCATAGATGTTCCTGTTATGTTCTCCTCATTCGTTTCACTGAATGAAGGAGAAAACCCAAACCAAGAAGGACCAGAGCCGTGCAGAGACAACACATCCGCAGCCAGGGGAGAATAATTGAAGGGGAAATGGTGGGTGCGGATTGCGCCCCCGTTTCCGAAGATTCGGCATTCAATGCCGAGGAGTATCTTCCCGAGATGACGGGGTTTGATCTCAGCGAAGAACAGGCGCGCGAGTTGCTGGCCACCCTTTGGGAGATCATGAAGGCGTTTGTCGATCTCGGATTCGGGGTTGAATCTATCCACGAGTTTTTGCCCGCCTGGCGCGAGATATCTCAAGAAATCAAAGCGACTGAGGTAGACTCAAAGGGTAGTCGCTTGGTGCAGAAGTTTGATCAATCCGCCCAAAGAGGTGGAAGAAAGGAAGAAGAGTCATGAACCGCGAGGCCATCCGCAAAGCTGTCATTTACTGTCGCGTGTCGAGCGCGGCGCAGACCAAGCGCGGCGATGGCCTCGGTTCGCAGGAGACGCGCTGCCGCGAGTATGCGCGCGTCCGCAATTATGAAGTGGCCCAGGTGTTCAGTGATGATTTAAGCGGGAGCGCGACCGAGCGTCCCGGCGTCAAGGCGATGCTTGCCTTCCTCAAAGCACATCGCAGCAATCCGCACATCGTCCTGGTCGATGATATCTCCCGCCTTGCCCGCTCGGTGAGCGCGCATATCGAGTTGCGCGCCGCGATCACGCTCGCAGGCGGCGTGCTCGAATCCCCCACACTAGAATTTAACGACGATGCCGATAGCGAGTTGCAAGAATACATCCTTGCGACGGTCGCTCAGCACCAGCGGCGCAAGAACGCGGAGCAGACCAAGAACCGCATGCGCGCTCGTGTGATGAACGGCTATTGGGTCTTCCAGGCCCCGGTCGGCTATCGGTACGAGAAAGCGGGCGGCCAGGGCAAAGTACTCGTCCGCGACGAGCCGCTGGCTTCAATCGTCGAGGAGGCACTCGAAGGTTTTGCCTCCGGGCGGTTCCAAATCCAGGCCGAAGTGAAGCGCTTCCTTGAGCGGCATCCCGAGTTTCCCCGGGACCAAAAAGGCGAAGTGCGCAATCAACAGGTCACGGACATCCTGACCCGCGTGGTCTATGCCGGTTATGTCGAAGCGCCGACCTGGGATGTGGGTATACGCGAAGGTCGGCATGAGGGTCTCGTCAGCTTTGAGACATATCGGAGAATTCAGGACCGGCTGAACGGGAACGCCCGCGCGCCTGTGCGCAAAGACCTCAATCAGGATTTCCCTCTGCGTGGCTCTGTTCTGTGCGGGGATTGCGGCACGCCGCTTACGGCCTGTTGGTCTTCGGGGCGCAGCACGCGCTACCCCTATTATCTCTGCCCTCAACGGGGCTGTGAGAGCTACGGCAAGTCGATCAAGCGCGAGACTATCGAGGGCGAGTTTGAAGCCCTGCTCGAGTCCCTCAAGCCTTCAGAGAGCCTGTTCAATGTGGCCTCCGCGATGTTCAGGAAGCTCTGGGATGAGCGTCTTCGCTCCCAAGGGGAGAGGCGCGCCTCTTTGGAAACCGAGATTCGCGGGATCGAGCGTAAGGTGGAGCAGTTGCTGGACCGGATCGTGGAGGCGGACTCACCCTCCGTGATCCGCGCCTATGAGAATCGCATCAGGGATATGGAAGCTCAGAAGATCGAATGCACTGAGCGTATCGCGCAGTGCGGGCGACCGATCAGGAGCTTTGACGATTCACTTAGAACCGCGCTCACGTTCCTTGGAAACCCGCAGAAAATATGGGCCTCTGAGCAATTGGAGCACAAGAAGGCAGTGCTCAAATTGGCCTTTGGTGACCGTCTCGTCTATGTCCGGAATGAGGGATTTAGAACCGCGGATATCGCCTTACCCTTCAAGGCGATAGCAGACCTTTCAGGTCCAAAAAACAGAATGGCGCGCCCGGGAGGATTCGAACCCCCGACCTTCTGATCCGTAGTCAGACGCTCTATCCAGCTGAGCTACGGGCGCGCGATGCGGTCGCGTTCTAGGGCAAGGCGCGGTCAAGTGCAAGGCCGAATCATTTACCAGTCATTTACCATTATTCTTCAATTATTCCGCCGTGAATACGGGTTGTCCCTGGGAGTCCTGTGGATTAGTATCGCCGTGATTCCATAAGGGGTGGGTCGGATCAAACGCGTGTGCAGTAAATGTCAGTGAGAGTCCGGTTCTGCACAATTCCGTATCACGGTGCTTGCGTGTGGATGGAACTCGGTTTGGCTTGCACGATGACCTGTAACCCGCGTTATTCCCCCGCCGCTTTGTTTGAGGCTTGCCCATGACCGTCGCCCTCGCCCACGCGTTCGCATCGCACGGTCAATGTCAGGAATAGGAACGAACAGTCGTATGGGTCTTTCACGGAAAGTCGCCATCCTTTTGGGAGTCAGCGCACTGGCGCTGGCAGGATGCGGCGACACACTGTGGCCTACAACCGACGCGCCTGATCCGGCGGGCGGCGGGGCAAGCGCCTCGCAGCAGTCGCAGCAGTCGGGCTCCGGTTCACCGTCGCAGGCTTCGGGTGGCACCGCCCAGACCGGCGCCGCGCAGCAAAGCACCCCGACACGGCAACAGCAACTGCAGGCCGAACAGCGTCAGCGCGAGCAGCAGCAGGCGCAGCAACAGCAACAGGCCCAGGCGACGCCGCCCGCTCAGGCGACGACACCGACCGCAACCACGCCGCCGGCGTCCGCGAACGGCACCTTCGTCGGCAAGAAGGTCACCGAAATGCAGGGTGACCTGACGAAACTGCAGACCGGCGTGCAATCGCTGCAGAACCGCATCACCCAGCTTGCGCAGCGGGCACAGGCCGACACGCAGCAGTACCACACGCTGGTCGCGTCGGTGGCGGCGCGCCTGCAGCAGGGCACGACCCCCGGCAACCCGATCCTGACCGCGCAGTGGAACGAGGCGCAGGCCGTGCTGGAACGGGTCGCGGGCACCTTGCCGGCGATGACCAAGATTTCGAACGACGCGGCCGATCAGGCGGCGTTCGGCCAGTTCCTTCTGAACTCGGTGCAGGCGACCTTCGGGTTGAGCGGTGCCGTCGAAGAGGACCACCGGCGTCTGCAAATCCTGGAAGACCAGGTCTATCAGAACATCGTGCAGATCGACCGGCTGATGAACGACCTGGCGCAGGACATCAACCGCCAGACCAGCTACGTGAACAACGAACGCCAGAACCTGACGACGCTGTCGCTGGCGATCAAGAACGGCGAACTCTACGGCACGTCGCTTGCGACGCGCGCCTTCACCCAGTCCAACGTGATCGCGCGGGCCGAAGCGGAGGCCCAAGGGCCGGGGCCGGGCGAACGGCCGCTGGTGATCATCCGGTTCGACCGGCCGAACGTGGAATACCAACAGGCGCTGTACAACGCGGTCAGCCAGGCCTTGGCGCGCAAGCCGGACGCCGTCTTCAATCTCGTCGCGATCAATCCGGCCAAGGGCACGCCCAGCCAGATCGCGCTCAACTCGTCGCAGGCACGCCGCAACGCCGAACAGGTGCTGCGCACCCTTGCCGCCATGGGCGTCCCGTCAAGCCGGGTCAGTCTGTTGTCCTCGGCAAGCCAGGAGGCGACGACGAACGAGGTGCACCTCTACGTCAGGTAACGCGTCGGGCCCGGATGGGGCCCATGCGCGCGAGTCAATAGCCGGCGACGCCGCCGTCGCTGCGCGGGTCGGCCGCGCCCGACAAAAGGCCGTCCGCTGACCGCTCGATGGCGCCCACATGCCCCATCAGGTCGGTGAAGTCATCGACCACCTCGACCTCGTGGCCGACCGCCGCCAGGCGTTCGATCGTCTCGGCCGGGAACCGGCCTTCCAGCTTCAGCGAGGTTGAGTCCTCGCCCCAGCCACGGCCCAACAGCCAGCGCGGCGCATCGACGGCGGCCTGCAGGGCCATCCCGAAATGGACCGCGCGGGTGAACAAGGCGGCCTGGAACTGCGGTTGGCCGTCCCCGCCCATGCAGCCGTAGACCAGGGTCGCGCCGTCCTCCAGCCGTGCCAGCGCCGGGTTCAACGTGTGAAACGGCTTTCGCCCCGGCGCCAGCGTCCGGACCGAGGCCGGCTCCAGAGAGAAGCTGGCGCCCCGGTTCTGCCACAGGATGCCGGTTTCCGGCAGGACGACGCCCGAGCCGAATTCCCAGTAGATCGACTGGATGTAACTCACGGCCAGTCCTTCCGCGTCGACCGCGCCCATCCAGACGGTATCGCCGGGGTTGCCGGTCCGCGACCATGGACGCGCCGCCGCGGGGTCGATCTCGGCCGCGGCCGCGCGCAGCCATTCGTCGTCGAGATACTCCGCCGGCGAACCGCGCATCTCGTCCGGATCGCCGATTTCGCGGTCGCGCACCAGGAATGCCTGCTTCGTTGCTTCGACCAGGGTGTGCACATGGTCGAACGACCCCTCGGCCGCGACGCGGTCGCGCAGCCGCTCGAACAGACCCAGGACCAACAGCGACGCCAGTCCCTGGGTCGGCGGCGGCATGTTGAAAACGGTTCCCGCCGACAGTTCCAGCGACAGCGGTGCGACGCGGCTGGCCCGCTGTTGCGCCAGGTCGGTCTTGGTGACGGGGCTGCCGACCTTTTCCAGATCGGCCGCGATCCGCCGCGCCAGCGTGCCGCGGTAGAAGCCGTCCGGTCCTTCCGATGCGATCTGGGCCAGCGTCTCGGCAAGCGCCGGCTGTTTCAAGAGGCTTCCGGGCGCAAGCGGCGCGCCCCGGCCGTCCAGAAAGGCGTCACGGAAACCCGGCACGTCCGCCAGTTCGTCCAAATGTCCGGCGGTCTCGCGATACTGGCCGTCGCTTACCGGCATGCCGTTCAGCGCATAGAAGATGGCGTCGGCCAGCAGCCGCTCCCACGGCAGGTTGCCGCCGCGCGCGCGGGCGATGTCGAACGCCTGCGCCCAGCCGCCGACGGCGCCGGGGGTCATGTTCGCCGCGTCCGGTCCGCGTGGCGGGATCGCGTCCAGGCCGCGCGCGGCGTAGTGGTCGATGCCGCAGGCTGCCCGGCCGGCGCCGTCGATCGCGATGGGCATGCCGTCGGGCGGTGCGATCAGCCAGAATCCGTCTCCGCCCAGCGCGTTTGCGTGGGGATAGACGACGGCGATGGTCGCCGCCATCGCAAGCATCGCTTCGATCGCGTTGCCGCCCTCGCGCAACACGGCAACGCCGCTTTGGCTCGCAAGATGATGCGGCGCCGTCGCCATTCCCCTGGTTGCCTGCGCGGTTTCCGACACGATGTGGTGATCCCGACGTTAAGAATTGGCGTAGTGCTTGTGGTAGGACAAACTCATACGCTGGGCAAGCCGCGCTGCGGAACCCTGGGAGGATGCCCATGTACCGCAAATTGATCGTTCCTTTCTTCGTCGTGTTGTTCGCCGCGCTGCCGGCCTCGGCCCAGACTTCGGAAACCGACAGGCAGGAGATTGTTCGCGTCATCGGTGCGCAGATGGATGCGTTCCAACGCGACGACGGCATCGAGGCGTTCTCCTACGCCGCGCCGTCGATCCGCGCCATGTTCTCGACGCCCGAGCGGTTCATGTCGATGGTGCAGAGGGGCTACACGCCGGTCTACCGTCCGGTCGACGTGCAGTTCCTGGACCTGGTCGACACCGGTCAGCGTCCGCTGCAAAAGGTTCAGGTGGTCGGGCAGGACGGCCGCCCCGTCATGGCCGTCTACACCATGGAGCAGCAGCCCGACGGTGCCTGGCGGATCGCCGGCTGCGTGCTGTTCCAGATCGAGGGACGGGCGACCTGACGCGCAGGCCCCGGCGGTTGTCGCTGCGGCGGGCATGGGCTAAGTAGAGGCGGCCTGACACCCGCCGGAGCCGACCGCCGTGACAACACAGATCTCGAAAGACTTTCCCGTCTCCTGGGAAGAACTCCACCGTAATGCAAGAGCATTGGCCTGGCGTCTGGTCCAGAGCGGGCCGTACGAAGGGGTGGTGGCGATCACGCGCGGCGGGTTGGTTCCCGCGGCCATCGTCGCGCGCGAACTGAACCTTCGCCTTGTCGATACGATCTGTATCGCCACCTACGAGCACAAGGACCAGGGTGCACCGAACGTGCTTAAATCCGTCGAAGGAGACGGCACCGGCCTGCTGATCGTCGACGACCTGGTCGATACGGGCACGACCGCCAAGATCGTCCGCGACATGCTGCCAAAGGCGCATTTCGCGACCATCTATGCAAAGCCCGCCGGCAAGCCAATGGTCGACACTTTCGTCACGGAAGTCAGCCAGGACACCTGGATCCTGTTTCCCTGGGATGTGGAACTTGCTTACGCAAAGCCAATTAAAGATCGTTAGTTCGCAACTATTATTTAAGGTTGTATTGTGTCTTTTAAGTACTCGCCTAATAAAACTTGCCGAAAACTGATAATTAGATAAATTCGGGGCTCTGAATTACAAAGGCCTCCCTTCGTCGCCGTTCCACAATGTCTTCTACAGTCAGTAACGCCACCGGACCGGCGATCAGTCCGCGCTCGCCCCTGCTTCGCCAGCTCTATGCCTATTGGGAAAAGAAGCGCGCAGACAAACGCATGCCGTCGCGGCGCGACATGGACCCGGTCGAAATCGATCCGCCGCTTCTGCCCTGGATCATGCTGTTGGACGTCGAAGGGACGCCGCGCCGATTCCGCTACCGGCTGGTCGGAACCCGGCTGGTGGAGCTGCTGGAAAGGGACCTGACCGGGCGTTACCTGGACGAACTGCGCGATCTGGGTCCGGTGGTGGAAACGATCATGGAACGGTACGACGGCGTGGCCGCCAGCCGCTGGCCGTTGAACTTCGAGGACGAGTTCGTGGACGTCAACGGCCGGCGCCTGTGGGCCGAGCGGCTGGCCCTGCCCCTGGGCGAGACCGAGACGGCGGTCCAGTCGATCATGGTCGGGTTCGCGGTCCAGGACCGTCCCTACAATCCCGACCTGGACAGGCCGGAAGACGCCTGAAACGCCGCGCCGGCCTCAGACGGCGCGCCAAAGGCGAAGCCGCGGGTCCAGGACGTCGCGCAGACCGTCGCCCAATAGATTGAGGCCCAGCACGGACAGCGCAATCGCCAGGCCCGGATAGACGGCCTGGGACGGATGCAGGAAAATCAACGTCTGCGCGTCGTTCAGCATCTTGCCCCAGCTTGGCGACGGGGGCTGCACGCCCAGCCCCAGATAGGAAAGTCCCGCCTCGGCCAGAATGGCGACCGCGAACTGGATCGTTGCCTGGACGATCAGGACGGCGCTCATGTTTGGCAGGACGTGCCTGATGGCGATGTCGACCGGTGTCCGGCCGATGGCCGCGGCGGCAAGAACGAACGGGCGTCCCATCACCTGCAGCGCGGCGCCGCGGGCCACCCGCGAAAAGACCGCGATGTTGAAGATCCCGATCGCGGTGATCGCATTGACCGCGCCCGGCCCGACCAGTGCGGTGATCATGATTGCCGTCAGCACGGCGGGGAAGGCGAAGGTCAGGTCGGTGACCCGCATCAGCAGTTCTTCCACCGCGCCGCGATGCATTGCCGCCCACAGGCCAAGCGGCACGCCCGCCGCCAACCCGATCCCGACCGCGACGACGCCGACGGCGATCGAGTTTCGGGCGCCGACCATGATCATCGAAAAGACGTCGCGCCCGAACCGGTCCGTGCCGAACCAATGCGCGGCGCTGGCGCCTTGCAGCTTGTTGGCGACGTCGATGGCGGTCGCGTCATAAGGCGTCCAGAACGGCGACAGGACGGCGGCAAAGACCAGGGCGCCGGTCAGCAGGGCACCGATCGCCAGGTTGCGATGACGCAGGAGTTGCCGCGGACGCCCGGGCATGGGCCTAGCCCGTCCGTTTCGGGCGCGGGTCGATGGCCATATAGACCAGGTCGACCACGAAGTTGACGACGACAACCAGGGCGGCCAGGAACAGGACGATATCCTTGACCACGATCACGTCGCGGTTGGAAATCGCCTGGAACACCAGGCGGCCGAGCCCCGGCAGGTAGAAGACGTTCTCGACGATGACCGCGCCGGCGATCAGGAACGCGAACTGCAGCCCCATGATCGTCGTCACCGGGATCAGCGCATTGCGGAACACATGGCCCCACAGGACCGAGCGTTGGCCAAGTCCCTTGGCCCGCGCGGTGCGCACGTAGTCCTCGCGCAACGTCTCCAAAACGGCCGACCGCGTCACCCGCGCCAGGATCGCGGCCTCGGTCACGGCAAGCGCGACCGCAGGCAGCACAAGCGACTTCAACGCCGGTCCGACGCCGGCATCCCAGCCGGCGAAACCGCCGGCGGAGAACCAGCCGAGCTGGACCGCGAAGAAGAGGATCAACAGGATCGCGAACCAGAAGTTCGGCACCGCCATGCCGATCTGGCTGAACCCCATCACCGCGTAATCGCCGGCGGTGTTGTGCCGGACCGCGGCGAACATGCCGAGCGGGATCGCGATCACGGTCGACAGCACGAAGGCGATCACCGCCAGCGGCACGGTCACCGCCAGGCGCTGGCCCAGAAGATCGGCGACCGGCACGCCGTAGGCGTAGCTCACGCCCAGATCGCCGGCCAGTGCGCCGCCGATCCAGGCGAAATACCGTTCCAGGGGCGGGCGGTCGAGGCCGAGTTGTCGGCGCAGCGCGGCCAGCGTGTCTTCACGGGCCTCGGTGCCCAGCATCACCTCCGCCACATCGCCCGGCAGCACTTCCAGCACCAGAAACACCACCACCGAGCAGGCGGCCAGCGTCAGCAGCAGCGACGCCAGCCGCCGGGCGACATGCGTCAGCATGCCGCCGCGCGCGCCGGCCTATGGCTGCCGGTCACTCCCAATAGGCGCCGGTGACGTCGTTCGCCTGGACCGGCGCGTTGGCCCACATGCCTTTCAGGTCCTTGGCGACGACCCCGGTCTTGGCAAGCTGGAACAGGTACACGTTGACCGCGTCGTCGGCGATGATGTTCTGGGCCTTCGCGTAAAGCTCCTTCTGCATTGCCGGGTCTGCGGTAACTTCCAGCTCCGCGATCACCGCCTTGAACGCGTCCGACTGGTAGCCGAAGTAGTACTCGTCGCGGGCATAGATGCCGATGTCCAGCGGTTCGGTGTGCGATACGATCGTCAGGTCGAAATCGTGGTCGCCGCGGAACACCTCTTTCAGCCACTGCGCCCATTCGACCGGCACCTGTTCCACCTCGATCCCGATGTCCTGGAGCTGCGCGGCGATGATCTCTCCGCCGCGGCGCGCATAGGACGGCGGCGGCAGTTTCATGACCAGCTTCAACCCGTCGGACTGGCCGGCATCGGCCAGGAGCTGCTTGGCGCGAGACGGGTCCAGCGCATAGCGGTTCGGGTCGCCGACGTAATACGGGTGATGCGGCGCGAAGTGGGTTCCGATCGGCGCGCCATAACCGAACATGGCGCCGTCGATGATCGCCTGGCGGTCGATCGCATGGCTGATCGCCTGGCGAACCCGCGCATCCTGGAACAGCGCGCGGCGTCCGTTCATGACCAGGATCGTCTCGCCTTCGGTGTTGCCGACGACGACGACGAAGCGGGGGTCCGCCTTGAACTGCTCAAGGACTTCCGGCGCGCCGATGTTGGGGAACGCGTCCAGATCGCCCGCCAGCATGGCGGCGACCTGGGCCGGCGCGTCGGGAATGAACTTGAACGTCACGTTGGGGATCTTGGGCTTTTTGCCCCAATAGCCGTCATAGGCGACGAGCTCCACCCGGTCGCCCTGGACCCATTGCTTGAACCTGTAGGGGCCGGTGCCGATGGGGTTGGTCTTGTTGTTATCGGCGCTGTTCGCCGACACGATCACCGCGTCGCCCCAGCCAAGCTTCCACAGGAACTTGCCGTCGGGGTTCTTGATCCGAACGACCACCGTGTGCGGGTCGGGCGTCTCGACGCCGTCGATGCCGGCGAACAGCGCCTTCTGCGCGTTGGTCGAGTCTTCGGCGATGATCCGCATCAGCGAGAACTTGACGTCGCCGGAACCCATTTCCGATCCGTCATGGAACGTGACATTCCGGCGAAGCTGGAACGTATAGGCGCGGCCGTCTTCCGAGACGGTCCAGGACTCCGCCAGCGCCGGCTGGACGGCACCGGTTTCGTCGATCCGCGTCAGGCCTTCGAAAAGATTGGCATAGACCACTTCGTCGACGGCGGCGGCGGCCTCGGCGGTGGGATCGAGACCCGGCGGTTCCAGCCCCATGCCGATGCGCACGATATCCTTTGTGGCGTGGGCGCCGCCGGCCCCCAATAACAACGCCGCCGCGGCAAGCGCGACCAGGGTTCTTCTCATGGTGCCGTCCTCCCCTTGTTCTTGTCCGTGGCGCCAAGTCGGCCAACGTTAGCAGGCGGTGCGGGACCGGGCAAACCCGGTCGATCTCATGCGGGATAAAGGTCCCGGTATGCCTTCAGCGTTCCGACGGTCTCCGCCTCGTAGACGCCCCGGGCGCAGGCGCGGGCCAGGCAGTCGGCCGCCACCGTGCCGAGACGCGCGACGTCGATCAGCGGATCGGCAAGCGGACGTTCGCCCGCCGCAAGCACGAAAACAGTGTCGCCGTCGAGCGGGGAATGCGCCGGGCGGATGGCGCGGGCCAGGCCGTCCTGGGCCATCACCGCAATGCGCTGGCACTGCGCGCGCGTGAGCGCGGCATTGACGGCAATGCAGGCCAGCGTCGTGTTGCCGCCGTCGCCGCCGGCCGGGATCGACAGGTCGTGCGCCATGATACCGGCGTCCGGACGGCGGCCGCCGAACTCGCCGTTGCGTTCGAAAGGCCAGGCGTAGAAGACGCCGCTATCGGGAAACGTCACCGCGCCCATGGCGTTCACCGCCGCCAGCGCGCCGACCGCCAACCCGTCCTCCAGGATCAGCGATGCACTGCCCAGGCCGCCTTTCAGCGACCCGGCCGTCGCCCCCAGCCCAGCGCCGGCATTGCCCAGGGCAAAGTCGGACCCTGCGGCGGCGGCGGCGCGTTGCCCCAGATCGCGATAGGGCGGGGTCGCGCCCCAGGACTTGTCCCCGCTGTTCGCCAGGTCGAACAGGATGGCGGCCGGCACGATGGGAACGACGGCCCCCTTGATGTGGAACCCGCGCGCCTGCCCGGCCAGCCAGGCGGCGACGCCTCCGGCCGCGTCGAGCCCGAAGGCAGAGCCGCCGCTGAGCACGATCGCGTTCACCTGCTCGACGGTCGCGGCCGCGCTTAGAAGATCGGTTTCGCGGGTGCCGGGCCCGCCGCCGCGCACATCGACGGCCGCCGTCATCGCCGCGTCCGGCAGGACGACGGTGGTCCCGCTCAGCGCGGCGTGGTCTTCGGCATTGCCGACCCTGATGCCGGCAATGTCGGTGATCAGGTTGCGCGGTCCCGGTGTTGCCATCGCCTGGCGTTCCTAAAAGCCCGGGTCGGCGGGCGGCGCGCCGATGTCGCCGTTCAGCAGCCGCCACGTGGCGGCCGCCATGACCTTGGCCGACTGCACCATGTCCTCGATGACGATGTACTCGTCCGGCTGGTGCGCCAGTTCCAGGATACCGGGACCGTAGGCGATGCAATCCTTTAACTGGCCCAGCCGCGCAATGTGCTTCTGGTCGTATGTCCCGGGCGAGGCGACATGTTGGGCCGGCGCGCCGAGCACGCGTTCGATCTCGGCCGACACCACCGCGACCACGGGCGCCGCCGGGTCGGTCATTGTCGGATCGACCGACCACATCTCGCGGATCTCGTATTCGATGCCGGGAAAGCTCGCCTTGGTCTTGTCCAGCAAGGCCCGGATCTCGCCGACCACCTCGGCGCGGTTTTCTTCCATCAGATAGCGTCGGTCGAGAACCACCCGGCAGGAATCGGCCACCAGCGCCGCCGGAAGCCGGTCCGAACCGGGTGCCTCCTCGGGCGAGCCGCCGTGCAGCGAGTTGACGTTCAGGGTCGACTGGCGCGCCTCCTCGGGGATCACCGGCATGGCGGTGCGGCGCTGGTTCAGCGCCGGGAACAGTTCGTTCTCCACCCGCGCCAGGAAGTCGGCCATTCCGCGGATCGCCGAGGTACCCAGAAACGGCATCGAGCCGTGCGCGATGCGGCCGCGCATCTCGATCTCGCCCCACCAGACGCCACGATGGCCGAGGCAAACGCAGTTCTTGTACAGCGGCTCGGGGATCAGCACGTGGTCGACGCGGGGCTTGGAGAAGTAGCCGCGCTCGGCAAGCCAAGCGACGCCGGCATAGCCGCCGCTTTCCTCGTCGACCGTTCCGGAGATCTCGATCGTGCCCGGCAGGTCGGGCACCGCCTCGATCAGCGCCTCCGCGGCGACGATCGAGGCGGCCAGGCCGCCCTTCATGTCGCAGGCGCCCCGTCCGTAGATCCGGCCGTCGGCGGTTTCGGCGGCGAACGGATCGTGGGTCCAGCCGGCGCCGGGCTCGACGACGTCGATATGGCTGTTGAAGTGGACGCAAGGCCCGGGCCGTCCGGTCTCGTATCGGGCGATCACGTTGGTCCGCGGATAGGCGTCGGAATCGCCGCGCGCCCCCTCGGCGCGCAGATGCTGGACGGCAAAACCGCGGGCCGACAGGCGCCGGTCCAGATAGGCGCAGCAATCGCCGTAGGCGTCGCCCGGCGGATTGACGGTGGGAATGCGGATCAGGTCCTGGGTCAGCGCCACCAGGTCGTCGGTCGCCTCGGTTACGCGCTGGAAGAGTTTGTCGAATGGGGGGCTTGCGGTCACGCCCCTTCAGCCAGGTCCTCGAGCAGGTCCAGGTCCGGCAGTTCCACCTGGCCGCCTTCTCTCAGCCGGATGACGTTGCTGCTCTTGAGGCTGGTGAACGTGCGGCTGACGGTTTCCGTGGTCAGCCCAAGATAGTCACCGATGTCGGCCCGGCTCATCGGCAGCAGGATCGTGTGCCCGTCCTCGCCGCGTTCGCGCGCGCGCGACGACAGAGACAACAGGAACGAACAGAGCTTTTCCTTGGCGGTCTTGCGCCCCAACAGCACCATCTGGTCCTGCGCCTGGACAAGCTCGTTCGAGGCCAGACCCAAAAGCCGTTTTTCCATGTGCGGGAATTCTTCCAACAGGCGTTCCAGCGCACGGCGCGGGAAACGGCACAGCTTGGTCGGCGTCACGCATTCCGCCGAATAGGCGTAGGTATCGTTCATGGCGATCCCCAGGAAGTCGCCCGCGAACAGGAACCCGGTCACTTGGCGGCGACCGTCCGGCAACAGCTTAAACAGCTTGACCACACCTTCAGTGACGTTGAACAGGGACCCGGCCGGCTCCCCCTCATCGATGACCGGGGCATGGCTGTCATATTCCACCTGGCTGACGATGGCGTTGAGGCGGTCCAGCTCGGAATCGCTCAAGACGTTGCACAACGTCAGGTCGCGCACGTTGCACGCCGCACACGGGTTCGATTTCAGATAGGGGGACGGCTTGGGCGCGAGACCCAAATCTACCCCCTTACGCGCGGCCGCGTCGTTGGAATCCTTCTTAATCATGCCGTACCAGAGCCTATTTGCTCCCCTGCGAGGCCAACTATCGCACACGAGACCCGGTATGGGTACCGGGAATGCTGGCCTTGACATAGGTCAACGCCATTGTAAAGGGCCGGCCATACGCTGAGCCATGCATTTTTTCCCAGTTCCCAGGCGTGGCCGTGCAATGCGTCATCGCCATTCGATCATCAGACTGGCAGGTGACCGCGCGGCCCAGGCCTATCCGTTGGTTAACAACATGCGCCCCGGCCTCAGCCTCCAGCTGTGGTTGGACTATGTCGATGCGATGAATGCGGGCGCCGGCTCGGACGCCGGAATCCTTGCCGCCGCGGACACTCAAGGCTACCTGCATGGGTTGTTCGCCTATCGGATCGTGCCCGACCTGGCCGACGGCCGGGTGCTGAACATCGAAAACTTCGTCGCCGCCGACGTCTGCGGCCGGGACGATGCCGGACGCGACCTGATCGAAGTGATTCACCGCCTTGCCGACGACAAGGCGTGCGGCGCCATCTGCGTCAGTGTGGCGCAGGACATGCCGGCGATGGTCGTCAACCCGAACCCCACCTTCGGACGGTTCTCGCGTGACGGACTGAGCGCCGACGCGGTGCGCCTGAGAAAGCAACTCGCCCAGGTTTAAACGTCGCGGCCTGCAAGCCGCTTTGCAGCGATCGGGGCTGAGCCTATTATCGCGTGCATGATCTGCGGCACGCGCCTGTTCTTCTTCCTTCGATGCCTTGGACTTGCGGTCTGCCTGGCAAGCGTCGCCGGGGCGGCCCGGGCGCAGGCGCCCGATCCCGAGGCAGCGTCGGGCCGCAGCGAAAAAGCCGCGGTCACAGCCAGCCGGTTCATGGTCGTCGCCGCCAATCCGCTGGCGTCCGAAGCGGGTTTCGCCATTCTGAAACGCGGCGGCAGCGCCATCGACGCGGCGATCGCCACCCAATTGGTCCTCGGGCTGGTCGAGCCGCAGAGTTCAGGCATCGGCGGCGGCGCCTTCACCGTCTATTGGGACAACGAACGCCGCAGGATGGTCTCCTACGACGGCCGCGAAACGGCACCGGCGGCGGCCGGACCCGACCTGTTCCTGGGGCCCGACGGCGCGCCGCTGAAGTTCTGGGACGCGGTGGTCGGCGGCCGGTCGGTGGGAACGCCGGGGTTGGTGCGGATGCTGGCCCTGGCCCATGCCCAGCACGGCAAGCTGGAATGGGCCGATCTGTTCGATCCGGCGATCACGATCGCCGAGCAGGGGTTCGCCGTGTCGCCGCGGCTGCACCGGCTGCTTGGCGTCGACAGGTTCTTGAACACGATGCCGGCGGCGGCCGCCTATTTCTACGACGCCGACGGCGCGCCCTGGCCGGTCGGGCATATCTTGAAGAACCAGGCCTATGCGGACGTCCTGCGGACGATCGCGACCGAGGGCGCCGATGCCTTCTATACCGGCCGGATCGCCCGCGCGATCGTCAAGGCCGTGCGCGGGGTGCGGCGCAACCCCGGCCTGTTGAACCTGACCGACCTTGCCCGCTACGAGGCCAAGATCCGCCCGCCGGTTTGCGGAACTTATCGCAAGCACGCCATCTGCGGCATGGGCCCGCCGTCTTCGGGCGGGCTGACCGTGGCAATGATCCTTGGCCAGCTCGACCGCTTCGACCTTGCCCGCCTCGGGCCCGACTCGCCCAGGGCGTGGCATCTGTTCGCGGAGTCCGCGCGGCTCGCCTATGCGGACCGCGGCCTTTATATGGCCGATTCCGATTTCGTTTCGGTCCCGGTCTCGGGCTTGATCGACGCGGACTATCTGAAAAGCCGGTCCCGTCTGATCAAGACCGACCGATCCATCGGCAAAGCCGAGGCCGGCAACCCGCCCGACCGGCGCGCCGGCCTGAGGGCGCCCGACGACGCGCTGGAACTGCCGTCGACGTCGCACATCTCGATCGTCGATTCCTATGGCAACGCGGCTTCGATCACCACGTCGATCGAAAGCGGGTTCGGCAGCCGCGTCATGGTGAACGGCTTTTTGCTGAACAACCAGCTGACCGATTTCTCGTTCCGTGCGGAACGCGACGGCGCCCCCGTGGCGAACCGCGTGCAGCCGGGCAAGCGGCCGCGGTCGTCGATGGCGCCGACGATCGTATTCCGGCCCGACGGTTCCGTCCGCGCCGTCCTCGGCTCGCCCGGCGGCAGCCGGATCATCAACTACGTGGCCCAGGCGATCGTCGCGATGATCGATTGGGAAATGGATGCCCAGGCCGCCGTCAGCATGGGCCACGTCGTCAACCGAAACGGCACGACGGACCTCGAGGAAGGGACGACGGCCGAGGCGCTGATGTCCGATCTGGGCGCGCTGGGACACGAACTCAACATCAGACCCATGACCAGCGGTCTCCATGTCATCGAGGTGTTGGAGGACGGAACCCTGCGCGGCGGCGCCGACCCGCGCCGCGAAGGCGTGGCGATGGGCGAATAGGACCGGCGCATCGGTTGATTGCCGCGGCGTCCTGTCTATGCTGCGCGGCCATGGCAGCGCATCCCGAATTGAGACTGCAGCCCGGTCGGCACAAGCGGCTGAAGGCCGGCCATCCGTGGGTCTATTCCAACGAATTGGCCGAACCGCGCGGCTTGAAGCATCTTGCGCCGGGCGCGCTGGTCACGGTGGTCGCGGCGTCGGGCGAGCGTCTGGGGACCGCCTGCTACAACCACCACCCCTTGATCAGCGCGCGCCTGTTCACGCGCGCGGGCGACGCGGAGATCGGGACCGGCTTTTTCGTCGACCGGCTCGAGCGCGCGCTCGCCCTGCGCCAGCGGATCTACGACGCGCCGTTCTACCGGCTGGTCCATGCCGAGGCCGACGGACTGCCGGGCCTGGTGATCGACCGTTTCGGCTCGGCGGTGGTCCTGCAGCTCAACACCGCCGGCATCGAGACGCAACGCGCGGCTGTCCTGGAGGCGGTCGATGCGGTGGTCGAACCCGAGACGGTGATCCTGCGCAACGACAGCCCGGTGCGCGCGCTGGAAGGTCTGGAAAGCACGGTCGAGGTCCTGCGCGGCGACGGCGCGGCGCCATTGCAGGTGATCGAGAACGCGGCTCGGTTCGCCGCGGTGCCGGGCGGCGGCCAGAAGACCGGCTGGTTCTTCGACCAGCGCGACAACCGCGCCTTCATTGCCGGACTTGCCGGCGGCCTCAGGGTCCTTGACGTTTACTGCTATTCCGGGGGATTTGCGGTCCAGGCGGCCGCGGCGGGCGCATCGGAAGTCCTGGGCATCGATCGGTCCGCCCCCGCGCTGGAACTTGCCGCCGCGGCGGCGCGGGAGAACGGCGTGGAAGGCCGGTGCCGGTTCGAACGGGGCGATGCGTTCGCCGAGATGCAGCGGCTGGGGGCGGGCGGCGCCGACTGGGACATCGTTATCGTCGACCCGCCGAGCTTCGTGAAGTCGAAGAAGGACCTGCACGCGGGCCTGCGCGGCTATCGCAAGATGGTCAAGCTGGCGGTCCCGCTGGTCAAGCCGGGCGGGCTGTTGTTCGTCGCGTCCTGCTCGCACAACGTCTCGGCCGAGGCCTTCGCCGAACAGGTGGCGCGCGGTCTGGGCGATTGCGGCCGCCAGGGGCGGATCCTGCGTGCGGCCGGGGCGGCCCCCGACCATCCGGTGCATCCCAGCCTGCCCGAGACGGCCTACCTCAAGTCGCTGACGCTGGCCCTGGACTGAGGTTCCGAGGCGGCCGGCGTTACTCGTTCAGGGTCCAGTCGTAGCGGTCTCGGTCGATACGCTTGACGTCTGACAGCGCGGTCTTGAGCTCGGGGTCGGCGAATGCCTTCAGGTGTTCGATGACGCCGGCGTCGGTGCCGCCGAAGTCTTCCTTGAACCATTTGTAGATGCTGGAGACGGTCAGCTTGTTGCGGTCCACGCTGACGCCGCGGGGATGGTTGATATAGGCGCGTGCGCCGATGTCCATCAGATCCTCGGTATTCTCCGCCGTGAACGCCCGGTCCTGGAGGTTCGGGCAACCGACCGACGCGCAGTTGACCGCATAATGGATGCGCGGGTCCTTCCAGATCGGCCGCAGGATCCGGTGCTCGATATCGTCCAGGCTGACCGCCTCGCCGTCGACGGTGATCAGTTTCTTGCCCCAGGGGCCGTCGGCGAAGAAGCCGGGCGAGATGTCGATATCGCGGATCGAGTCCACGGGATGGTGGTCCAGGATCACCTGAACGGTCAGCGCGTTGTAGAGGTTGATCCAATAGGCCTGCTGTTCCCGGCGGTTCAGAGCGCCGACAGGCGTGCCGGCAAGCGTGTCGAGGTACCCTTGCAGTTCCGCCTTTTCCGCTGTGGAGACCGCGCCATAGGCGATCCGGGCGATGCCGTCCTCGCCGGTCCGCAGATGCCGCTGCAGGAAGGCGTCCCAGGGCCCGTGATCCACCTGCGCGGTCGCAGCCGGATCGTGGACGGTCCAGCGTTCCCAAAGGTCGGCACGCGGCGCCGCGAGCGCCGCCGGCGGCAGCAGAAGCAACGCAATCACGCCAAGCAGCGGCAGCCGGAACATGGCAACTCCTTTCGCCCGAGAATGATCGGAAGGCGTCCCCTGGCGGCGCGCAAAAGTACGGACGGCTGTCGGGGGGGTCAAAAGGGGTGGGGGTGACAGCCGTCCGTGCCTAGGGGGCATGCATGTTAAGGTAGGCATGGCGGCGCGCCCGCGCGAGAGGGTTTCACCGCTCTGTGAAGCCATGTGTTCATTTGTGAGGTTCGGGGACGGCTCAGCCCGGCAGGCTGATCCTGAAGACGGCGCCGGCGTCGCCCGTTTTCAGAAGCACGAGTTCGCCGCCGTTGTCCTGCACCAGTTCGCGCGCGATCGCCAGTCCGAGGCCCGTTCCCCCGGCCCGCGCCGAGCCCGAGAACGGCTTGAACAGGTTCTCCAGCGCCCGTGGCGGCAGCCCCGGACCGTTGTCGGCGACGTCGATCTCCAGCATGCCGTTGCGACGCGCGGCTTCGATACGGATGGTCGCGGCGCCGTTTTGCGCCGCGTTCCTGGTCAGATTCTCGAACACGCGGAACATCTGCTCGCGGTTGGCCGTCACTTCCAGGCCGGCATCGAAGCTGCCGATCACCGTGGCCTTGCCGCCGGTCAGCGTGTCGATCTCGTGGCCCACCTCCGCGACCAGTTGTGCCAGCGGAAAACGGGCGCGGATCGCTTCGATCTTCTTCGGTCCGGCATAGTCGAGGATCTCGCCGCACAGATGCACGGCCCGGTCGATCGATGAGAACAGTGTCGGGGTGATCCGCCTGACATCGGGGTCGTCGGAGTTTTCCAGCCGGTCCGATACCACCAGCGCGGTCGACAGGATGCCGCGCAGGTCGTGATTGATCTTGGCGACCGCCGTGCCCAGGGCGGCAAGGTGCTGTTGCTGGCGCAAGGCCTGGCGCAGCGCCCGCTGCATGCCGGCAAGCTCTTCTTCGGCGATGCCGACCTCGTCCTGCCGCCGGGTCGGCTCGATGACCCTGCCTTCGTCCTCGGGGTCTTCGCGAAAGCCGATCATGTTCTCGGTGATCCGCCGCATCGGCCGCACCAACAGCCATTGCAGCGACAGGAAGACCAGCGCCGCCGTCATTCCGGAGATGACCAGGGACAACAAGAGGATCCGGGTCGCGAAGTCGATCAGCGCGCCGCTGAGCTGCTGTTCGTCGAAGACCACTTCCATCTGGACCGCCGCATCCTTGGGCGCGGGGCCGACGACGCGCACCACCCGCGGCGAGCCCGGCCGGCCCAGCGCCAGCAGCGCCTCGCGGATCATGTCCCAGGCGCCTTCGGTGGCCAGGTCGAAGGTTTCGTCGATCGGCGGCGGCATGTCCTCGACCACCATCAGCTTGGCGCCGCCGCGGCGGGCGAAGATGCCGCGCGCATCGATGGCGCCCAGCAGTTCCATGCTCAGCTTCTCGCTGACCATGATCTCGGGCGTCATGTCGATGGCGATGATCGCGAGGTGCGCCGATTCAAGCTTTTCGGCCAGCCAGTCGGCCCTGAACCGGGCGACCGAGGGCACGAAGATCAGAACCTCGGCCACCATCACGAAGAAGATCGTCAGGACCAGCAACCGGGCCGAGAGACTGTGCATTGCCCTTGCTTTCCCATGCTGCCTGCCGCGGCTGGTGCGGCCGGTTCGGTGGAAAATTACAGCATCGGAATAGTGTGGCAAGGGGTCTTAAGCCTTTGATGCCTTGAGCTTCTTGTAGACGACCGGCAGCAGCGAAAGGACCGCAAGACCGATCAGCGCGGTGATGATCTCAGGCGTCAGGATGCCTTCGGTGGTAAAGGCGTCGCCGGAATCGAAGATGCTGCCCAGGCCGGCGCCGACGGTGGCGTAGACGAACGTTCCGGGGATGATCCCGATCGCGGTTGCCAGGAAATAGGGTACCAGCCGCATGCCGAGAAAGGCCGGTACCAGATTAACGACGAAGAAGGGGAACAGCGGGATCAACCGCAGCACCAGAAGATAGTTGAAGGCGTTTTCCTGAAACCCCTCTTCCATCTTCTGCAGCCACGGTCCGGCGCGTTCGTGCAGCATGTCGCCGAACGCGGTCTTTGCGGCGAGGAAGATGACCGAGGCGCCGAGACTGGCGCCGACCAGCACGTAGAGCGTCGCCGGCACCTGTCCGAACAGGAACCCGCCGGCGATCGTCATGAACGATCCTCCCGGAACCGAGAAGGCGGTGACGACGATATAGATCCCGACGAAGGCCAGCGCGGTTGCAACCGCATGCTGATCGACCTGCCCCAGCAGCCACTGCCGGTTCTCCTTCAGCACCTCGAAACTGAGGTAGTGATGCAAGTCGAACGCGATCGCCACCGCGAACCCGACGGCCAGCACCGCCAGCGGCACCAGGCGGGCCGCTGTGAACCGCGGTTTTCTGGCCTTTTCGCCGCCTGCGCCCGGCGGCCCGCTTTCAGTTTGGTGGTCTCGCACGCATAGCCCCCAGGACCGCTGAACAGATACCTTAGTAATATGGGGATTGGCCGGCCGCACTACACTGATCTGTGAGAACGAGGTGAACGCCCGGGGATGGTCTGAGAACGGCCGGATCCGGCCCTCCGGCGCCGGCAACATGGGTCTGGCGGGAGCCGCCGAACCCGCCGGTTCGGCGCGTTGACTTGGCCCTGTGCAGGCTCTATACAGCGGCGTCGTTTTCCCGTGCCGGGCCGGTTTGGGTCGCAATCGCCCGCTGCCGGGGATCAGTCTTTCTGGAGAATTCAGGTGAAACGCACATTTCAACCCAGCCGACTTGTGCGCAAGCGGCGTCACGGCTTCCGGGCGCGTATGGCGACCAAGGCGGGGCGCAAGCTGCTTGCCCGTCGTCGCGCAAAGGGCCGCAAGCGTCTTTCGGCCTAGCGTCCCGTGCGGGCCGCTGTTCAGCGATTGACCCGGCGGGCCGAGTTCTTGCGGGTCGCGGGTACGCGGCGGTCGGCGGCGGCGCCGGGGCTGGTTCTGCAGGCACGGGCACGCTGTGCCGCGGACCTTCCGCTCAGGGTCGGTTTCACGGCCTCAAAGAAGGTGGGCAACGCGGTCGAACGCAACCGGGCGCGGCGGCGCCTGCGCAATGCGGTCGCCAGGGTCATGCCGGCGCATGCAAGGAACGCGCACGACTATGTTGTGATCGCCCGCGCGCAGACGGTGCGGCGTCCCTTCGGATCTTTGTTGAATGACCTGGAAATGACGCTCAAGCGGCTCCACCTTTGGCAGGATGAAGGACACTAGGCGGCGGCCTTTACCCGCCGCCGCGACAGATGGAACCGAACGTCACATGAGCCCTGCCGCCGTGATCCTCCGCATCGCAATCCGCTGTTACCGGCTGGTGTTTTCGCCGGTGCTGCCGCCCGCATGCCGTTTCATGCCGAGCTGCAGCGAGTACGCGCTGGAGGCCGTTGCCGAACACGGCGCGATCCGCGGCGGCGGCCTGGCGCTGTGGCGCGTGCTGCGGTGTCATCCCTGGGGAGGATGGGGCTACGACCCGGTCCCTGCCCGCAAGACCGGATGCGAACACGGTCATCATCATGGCCGGTTGCATCGGCCCGAGCGGACATAGCCGATGGAAAAGAACAACCTGATCATCTTCATCGCGGTGTCGGCGGCCATCCTGTTCGGGTGGCAATTCCTCTATGTGGCCCCCCAGGTGGCCGAGCAGGAACGCCGGGCCGCCGAACAGGCGCAAGCGACGGGCCAGGAAGGCCCCGCGATCCAGCAGCCGAGCGTCGGGCCCGAGCTGGGCGTCGAACTGCCGGGCGCCGCGACCGAGGCCGAACAACAGCGGCTGAGCCGCGAGCAGGCACTGACGGCCATGCCTCGTGTGCAGATCCAGTCGCCGCGTCTGAGCGGCTCGATCTCGCTGAAGGGCGCCCGCCTCGACGATCTGACGTTGCTGGGCTACCGAGAGACGGTTGAACAGGACAGCCCGAACATCGTCCTGTTGGACCCCACCGGCTCGCCGGAGCCCTACTATGCCGAGTTCGGCTGGATCGGCGAGGGCACGACGCTGCCCACGGCGGACACCGTATGGACCGCCGATGCCGACACATTGACGCCCGGCGTTCCGCTGACGATGAGCTGGACGAACCCCGAGGGCGTGACGTTCGAACAGATCCTGACGCTGGACGACTATTATCTCTTCTCCGTCACCCAGCGGGTCCGCAACGACAGCGGTGACGCCATCAAGGTGGCGCCCTACGGGCTGGTCTCGCGCACCGGGACGCCCGACGTGCTGGGCTTCTACATCCTGCATGAAGGGTTGCTGGGCGTCTTCGACGAGACCTTGAGCGAGGTCGACTATGACGACCTGCGCGAGACCGGGCGGATCCGCAACGACACCACGGGCGGCTGGCTGGGCATCACGGACAAGTACTGGCTGGTTGCGCTGTTGCCGGATCAGGAAACGCCGGTGCAGACAAGTTTCTCGGCCGGCAGGCGCGGTGCGAGCGACAAATACCAGGCCGATTTCCTGGCGCCGGCCGTCTTGGTTCCGGCGGGCGCCGAAGCGGAGCTGACCAACCGGCTGTTCTCGGGCGCCAAGATCGTCCGCCTTCTGGACGATTACGAACGGATCTACGGTATCCAGCGGTTCGACCTGGCGGTCGATTTCGGCTGGTTCTATTTCCTGACCAAGCCGATCTTCTATGCGATCGACTGGTTCAACGACCAGCTCGGCAATTTCGGTCTGGCGATCCTGGCCCTGACCGTCTGCATCAAGCTGATCTTCTTCCCGCTTGCCAACAAGTCGTACAAGTCGATGAGCAAGATGAAGAAGCTGCAGCCGATCATGCAGGAGCTGAAGGAAAAGTACGGCGACGACCGGCAGCGCCTGAACCAGGAAATGATGGAGCTGTACAAGAAGGAAAAGGTCAATCCGCTGTCGGGCTGTTTGCCCATCATGATCCAGATCCCCGTTTTCTTCGCGCTGTACAAGGTTCTGTTCGTCACCATCGAGATGCGCCACGCGCCCTTCTACGGCTGGATCCACGATTTGTCCGCGCCCGACCCCTTGGGCATGCTGACCCTGTTCGGGCTGGTCGACTGGAGGGTGCCCGCCATCCTGGCCGTCGTGAATATCGGCATCTGGCCCATCATCATGGGCGCGACAATGTACGTCCAACAGCGCCTGAACCCCGCGCCGCCTGACCCGATCCAGGCCAAGATCTTCATGTTCCTGCCGCTGTTCTTCACCTTCCTTCTGGCCGGCTTCCCGGCCGGGCTAGTGATCTACTGGGCCTGGAACAACCTTCTGTCGGTGATCCAGCAGTGGGTCATCATGAGCCGCATGGGCGTGAAGGTCTCGCTGTTCAGCCGCAGCACCTGACCCGGCGGCCCCGGGGACGCGGGCGCCATGCCTGAGTTCGACGACACCGCCATCGAAGCGGGCCGGCTGTTGTTCGCGCAGCGCTGCGACTTCCGGCTTGGCGTGGCGCGGCTTCAGCAGCTTCCCGAAGGCGGGCCCTCGGAAATCGCTTTCGCCGGACGTTCGAACGTCGGCAAGTCCAGCCTGATCAATGCGCTGACGGGCCGGCGCACCCTGGCGCGCACGTCCAACACGCCCGGACGCACGCGCCAGCTCAACTTCTTCGATCTCGGCGGGCGGCTGACCATCGTCGACATGCCGGGCTACGGCTATGCGAAGGCGCCCAAGGGCGAGATCGCCCAGTGGAACCGTTTGATCCGCGACTATCTGCGCGGCCGGGTCGAGCTGCGGTGCCTGTGTCTTCTGGTCGACGCCCGCCACGGCATCAAACCGTCCGACGAAGAACTGATGGAGATGCTGGACGAGACCGCGGTCTCCTACCAGGTCGTGCTCACCAAGACCGACAAGGTGAAGGCGGCGGCGCTGGCGACCCTGGTCGGGGCGCTGGAAACGGCGATGAAGAAGCATGCCGCCGCGCGGCCCGAGATCCTGATGACCAGCGCGCAGAAGGGAACGGGGATTGCTGAGTTGCGCGCCTTCCTGGCGACGCTGGCGGAACCGGAGCCGTTGGTTTAAGGTCCGCGCGGCCTTGGCGGCCCATTCGTTTGCGCAAGGACGTACCGATGACCGACATGAAGGAGCAGCAACGGCGCGAGTGGCTTGCGCAGGCGGGCCTTTTGACCGAGGCGCTTCCTTACATGCGCCGCTATACGGGCGCGACGCTGGTCATCAAATACGGCGGCAACGCCATGGGCGACCCGTCGCTGGCAAAGATCTTCGCGCGCGACGTGGTGCTGCTCAAGCAGGTCGGCATCAACCCGATCGTCGTCCACGGCGGCGGGCCGCAGATCGGCGCGATGCTGGAGCGCCTCAAGATCGAGACGGAGTTCGTCGACGGACTGCGCGTGACCGACGAACGCATCGTCGAGATCGTCGAGATGGTGTTGTGCGGCCAGATCAACAAGCGCATCGTCGCGGCGATCGGCGAGGCCGGCGGCCGCGGTGTCGGGTTGTCGGGCAAGGACGGCAACCTCTTGCGGGCCAAGAAGCTGACGCGGACCAAGAAGGACCCCAACTCCAACATCGAGGAGGTGCTGGATCTGGGGTTCGTCGGCGAGCCAGCTGCGGTCGATCCGGGAATCCTGGACGTGCTGACCGCCTCGGACCTGATCCCCGTCGTCGCACCGGTGGGCTTTGCAGACGACGGGCACACCTACAACATCAACGCCGACACCGCAGCCGGGGCGTTGGCCGCCGCAACCGGCGCGCGGCGATTGCTGTTGCTGACGGACGTCGCCGGTGTCCTGGACAAGTCCGACCGCCTGGTCCCCGAACTCAGCGTGGCCGAGGCGTCCGCTCTGATGCAGGACGGGACCCTGACGGGCGGCATGATCCCCAAGGTGGAGACCTGCATCGCGGCAGTGGAGAACGGCGTCAACGCCGCCACCATCGTCGACGGACGCGTTGCGCATGCGATCCTGCTGGAGATCTTCACCGAGCACGGCGCGGGCACGCTGATCCGCGCAGGCAGCGGCCAGGACTAGAGCTCGCCGAAGAACTCCAACTGCCACTCCAGCCCGTCGTCGGGGATGGGATAGCCGCCGTCCTCGGTGGGATTGAGAACCTCGCCCGGCTTCAACCCGGCAAGCTGCGCCTGGAGCCTTGCCGCAAGCGCGGCCGGCAGGCCCGCCTTCCAGGCCAGCGCCAGCATGCCCTTGGGCGAGCGGTTGGCGACGATCTTCGCCGCGACATCGGCCTCCAGCCCGGCCAGCGCCGCAAGCGACCGCATGACGAATGCCTTGTCGCTTTCGTCGAGCGCCTGTTCGATGGCGGCCGCGTCCAGTGTCCCGGCCTCCTGCATGGCACGGACCTTTTCGCCGATCTTGTCGGAACCGACCCAGTCCGGTTCGAAGGCCTCGTCGTCTTCCGCCTCGGGTTCCGCAAGACGGCGGGTCACGGTTTCTTCGATCGCCGACACGACGTCCGCAGGAAGGTCCTGGCGTTCGCTCAACTCGACCAGCAAGGTGCGGGCGACGAAATCGGCGATGCGGTTGGCGACCCGCGCCGACAGGCTCGGGCGCCTGACCAGCGGCGCGTGCCACTGGGCCACGCCGGCCGCCTGGCTGGCCACGTGGTCCAGGGTCTCCTCGCGGATCTGGGCGCTGTTGTTGGCAAGCAGGGCGGCGATCGCGTCGCGTTCACCGGTATCGACAATGGCGCCGGAGACCGCACCGCTGAGCCCGTCGCGTTGCGCGATCGCCTCCAGCGCCTGCTGGACCGGCGCGCTGGCGATGATCTCCAGCAGGTCTTCGTCGCTGAGCACCGGAGAGACGGCCAGAACGGGGCTTGCCACCCGCGGCTCGGGGTCCTTTGCCAGGCGCAGGACGATATGGCGGGGCGCGGAGGGAAGTGTCCTGATCGCCTCGGCGATCATCTGGCGGACCCGGACCAACTGGTCTTCGCACAGAACCTCCAGGACCGAGACGGCGGCGCGGTAGACCGCGTCCTGGTCGTCGGGCGTCATGTCCGGCAACAGGCGGGCGATCTTCCGGGCAAGGTCGATGCGCACGTCCGGCTGCTCGTCGCGGGCGAGGATCAGGTCGGCCTGGCGCGGCGTTCGGTCGTTTCCGGCCACGGTGCGCCGCACGGCCGGATCCGTGTCCTCGGCCAGGTAGTACAGGATCTCAGGCTTGACCGCGGGGTGCTTGGCGACCGCCTGGCGCACGGCGGGGTCCTGGTCGCGCGCCAGTCGTTTGGACTGCTCGTAGCTCAGGTCGGATGGCAGCGGCCGATCGGAATGGTGCTTCACGATGCCGTCTCCGCCTGCGGCGGCCCGACCACCGCATAGGAATGTTTGCCCTGCCGCTTGACCTGGTACATGGCTTCGTCGGCGCGCCGCATCAGCGCGGCAAGTCCGTCGTTCGCGTCGGGCGAGAAGATGGCGATGCCGATCGAATAGCCCAGCGGCGCGTCGGCGCGGGCGGGCTTGCGGCGCAGGACTTCGGCATCCTGCAGCAACCGCTCGGCCCGGGTGCGGGCCATGGCGGCATCGACGCTGTCCATCCAAAGGGCGAACTCGTCCCCGCCCAGGCGTGCCTGCAGATCGTACCGGCGCGAGTCGTGGCCGATCTGGTCGGCCACCTGCAACAGGACCTTGTCTCCGGCATCGTGCCCGAGGGTGTCGTTGACCGCCTTGAAGTTGTCGAGGTCCACGTAAAACAGCGCGCCCGGCGTTCCGTTGCGCACGCCGCGTTCGAGCGCCAGGGAAAGGTCGGCGGTGAAGGCCCGCCGGTTCAACAGCCCGGTCAGCGGATCGGTGCGCGAAAGCCTCTCCAGCGTCTCCTGGTCCTGGATCTGGTGCAGCGCGATGCCGACCTGCGCCTCGATGGCCGACAACAGCGCCCGATCGTCGTCGTCCCAGGGCGGCTGGTCCGCCTCGCGCCAGGCCGAAACCGCGCCGTTGACCGTATCGCGGAACCGGGTGGTCAGGGCCAAGGCGCGAAATCCGCCGGATGCGGCGTCGGTCGGGCCGGCACGGCTGCGCAGCACGGCCAGGACCTCGTCAACCGCCGGGTCCGGCGGCCGGTTCCCGAAACAGGCGCCGTCGCGGAACCCCGCCGCGCCGTCGCCGACGTGAATGATGCAGGCCGTGGCCGACAGCGCCTGGCCAAGCGCGCGGCTTGCCGCCTCCAGCATGGCGCGCGGCGCCGCCTCGTTGCGGATCGCGTCGATGACGTAGCCGCTGACCTGGCTGCGCATGGCCAGGTGCGCATGCCGGCGGCGCTGGGCGGTGACGTCGCGGCAGATCCCGCGGGCGCCGGCGAAGGCCTGGCCGGTCCCGGCGATCGGAACTGCGGAAACCTCGAGACATTGCGGCGTTCCGTCGGCGTCGGTCACCCACATCTCGACATCCCGGACCGTCCGTTCCGCGCGGAACGGCAAGGGTGCGGCGACGGCCGCCGGATCGACAAGCAGGTCGGCGGGGTCGGTGCCGATCAGCCTGTCGGCGCCGTGGCCAAGCACGCGGCCTGCGGAGACGAAGCTGAAACGGCCGTCGGGCCCGGTTTCCCAGGAAAAGTCGCCTGCAAGGTCTGCGAGGTCCTTGTAGCGCTGTCGTGAATCGGAGAGCGCGGCTGCCATGTTCGCGTCGAAGGTGACGTCGCGGCCAAGCGCCAGGGCCGAGCCGTCCGGCTGCGGCAGGCAGGTCAGTTCGAAGTGCCGGGCCGCCTCGCCCGCGCCCACGGCGATGCGGGCGGTCGACGGGGCGCCGTCTTGCAGGGCCGCCTGGACCAGCCTGGACATCACGCCGGGTGCCGCAGCCTCCAACACAGCCCCGCCCAGGCCGTTCCACGCATCCGGCCTGCGATCCTGGTCGAACCTGACCACCGGGCCCGGAAACGCGGCCAGGGCGGCGGGGATGGGGGAGGGTTCCTGCATGCGGTGCGGTCTGAATACCGGGTTTTGCGGCCTGTCCAATAGGGCTTGTTTTTCAAGGGAATGGTAAGATCCAGGGGTTAATTTCGGCTTGATGGCGGGTGTGCCGCCTCACATGGATTTCATGGCTTCCGGCCTTGCGCCACCTGGCCTTTGACACCACTGTCTATGCGAAATGGTTAAACACCTGGACAAACATCTGCGCGGAGACCGCGCGCTGGCCGATGCAGAGACCTGGATCTTCGATCTGGACAACACGCTGTATCCGTCTCACTGCGACCTTTTCGCCGAGATCAGCCAGCGGATGACCCATTTCGTCTCGGAGTTTCTCGGGGTCGACCGGGACGAGGCGTATGAGACGCAGAAGGCCTATTTCAAGACCTACGGCACCACGCTGAACGGCATGATGCAGTGTCACGGCATGGATCCGCACGACTTCCTGGATTATGTGCACGACATCGACTACGGCCCGGTCACGCAATCGCCGGACCTGTCTGCGGCCCTTGAACGTCTGCCCGGCCGCAAGCTGATCTACACCAACGGAACGGTCAGACACGCCGAGGAGGTGGTGGACCGGCTGGGCATTCACCAGCATTTCGACGTGATCTTCGACATCGTTGCGGCCGAGTTCGTGCCCAAGCCGAACCAGGGGCCGTACGAGCAACTCATTGCCAAGGAAGGCATCGATCCGACGCGTGCCGCCATGGTCGAGGACATGTCCAAGAACCTCGCCCCGGCCGCCGCGCTTGGCATGCGCACGGTGCTGGTGCAATCCCACTTCGAATGGAGCGGCGTGGTCGACCACGACCACGTCCATCACGTCGCCGAAGACCTTGCGCACTGGCTGCATCGGGCCATGGATCACCACGGCCCAGACGCTTGATTTTTCGGCGTTTGCGGGCCACATTGCCGCGCCCGTGACTAGGACTATCTACTTCGTTTTCATCAGGGATCTGACCCCATGACCCATGCGGACCTTCAGGCCGCCATCGATCGCGCCTGGGAAGATCGTAACGACATCACGCCGGCGACGACCGGCGAACCGCGCGAAGCCGTGGAGGCGGTCCTGGACCTGCTGGACGGCGGTCACGTGCGCGTCGCGTCCAAAGAAGACGGTGCGTGGGTCGTACACCAGTGGCTGAAGAAAGCCGTCATGCTGTCGTTCCGGCTCAGCGACATGGAGCCGATCCCGGGCGGCCCGGGCGAAGGGACCGCCTGGTGGGACAAGGTGCCGTCCAAATTCGCGGGCTGGGGCGATAACAGGTTCCGCGAAGCGGGCTTTCGGGCGGTGCCCAACTGTGTGGTGCGCCGGTCCGCCTATATCGCGCCGGGCGTGGTCCTGATGCCCAGTTTCGTCAATCTGGGCGCCTATGTGGACAGCGGCACCATGGTCGATACCTGGGCGACGGTAGGCTCGTGCGCCCAGATCGGCAGGAACGTCCACATTTCCGGCGGGGCCGGGATCGGCGGCGTTCTGGAGCCGCTGCAGGCCGGTCCGGTGATCATCGAGGACGATTGTTTCATCGGCGCGCGCAGCGAAGTGGCCGAGGGCGTGGTGGTCGAACAGGGCGCGGTCCTGTCGATGGGCGTCTATATCGGTGCGTCGACAAAGATCGTCGACCGCGCCACCGGTGAGACCCATATGGGCAGGGTGCCTGCCTTCTCGGTCGTGGTGCCGGGCAGTCTGCCCGGACGGCCGCTGCCGGACGGCAGCCCGGGCCCGTCGCTTTACTGTGCCGTGATCGTCAAGACGGTCGACGAACGCACCCGCGCCAAGACGTCGATCAACGAGCTTTTGAGGGACTGACCGACGATGCCGGTGGATCCGGTTGAACTGACCCGCGCGCTGATCCGGTGCCGATCGGTTACGCCGCATGAGGGCGGGGCGCTGGATCTGTTGCAGGCGACCCTCGAAGAGGTCGGCTTCACGGTTCGCAGGATGCGGTTCAGCGAAAGCGGGACCCCCGACGTGGACAACCTCTATGCGCGGCTGGGCGATGCGGCGCCGAACTTCTGCTTTGCCGGCCATACCGACGTGGTCCCGCCCGGCCCGGAGAGCGAATGGACCAACGATCCGTTCGCCGGCGTCGAAATCGACGGCGTCATTCACGGGCGGGGCGCGGCGGACATGAAGGGCGCCATTGCCGCCTTCGTGTCGGCGGTGTCGCGGGTTTCGGCGAACGGCGGCCTTCCCGGTTCGGTCAGCCTGTTGCTGACGGGCGACGAGGAAGGTCCGGCGATCAACGGCACCAAGAAGATGCTGTCGGCCCTGGCTGGAGAGGGCGAGACCCTGGACGCCTGCATTACGGGCGAGCCGACCAACCCGAACAGTTTGGGCGAGATGATCAAGATCGGACGCCGCGGCAGCCTGAACGCGGTGCTGCGGGTCAGCGGCGTGCGCGGCCATGTGGGATATCCGCACCTGGCGGACAACCCGGTGCACCGGCTGATGGCGATGCTGAGCGCGGTGACCGCGGCGCCGCTGGACGACGGCACCGAGCATTTCCAGCCGTCCAGCCTGCAGGTGACTTCGGTCGATGTGGGCAACGGCGCCCACAATGTCATACCCGGCGAGGCGCATGCGCGGTTGAACATCCGCTTCAACAACCTGCATAGCGGTGAATCCCTGGAACGCTGGCTGCGCCAGACACTGGACCGGGGCGCCGAGGGCGGTGCGTACGACCTGGACGTCCACGTCACCGGCGAGGCCTTTCTGACGCCGCCGGGCCTGTTGTCGGAAGTGGTCTGTGACGCGGTCGAGGGCGAGCTGGGCGTGCGGCCGACGCTGTCCACCTCGGGCGGCACGTCGGATTCCCGGTTCATCAAGGACTTCTGCCCGGTCCTCGACTTCGGCCTGGTCGGGGCGACCATGCACAAGTCAAACGAGCAGGCCGAGGTCGCGGACATTCATGCGCTGAGCCGCATTTACGAGGCGGTGCTGCGCGGCTATTTCGAACGCGCATGATCCCGAAGATCACGGTTTCGGAAATATCGCAGGCGCTGTACGGCGCCTGGCGGCTGTTCCTGCGCGACCCGGTCGGAATCCAGTTCTTCGACGACGACGTGCCCGCGTTCTGGAAATCGTTCTGGTGCGCGGTGGTCATCCTGCCGGGCTATGTGATCTTGCGGATGTTCGCGCCGAGCGACCCGGCGGCGGAGCAGGACCTTGTTCTCGGCTTCGCCGGCGAGACGGTGACCTATGTGATCGGCTGGGTCGCATGGCCTTTGCTGATGGGACACCTGATCCCGCTGTTGGAACGGGAGGACCGCTACATCCGCTATGTCGTCGCCTACAACTGGGCGGCGGGGCCGCAGATCCTACTTTACCTTGTGGTGCTGGCGGTCGGGCTGACCGGTGTCATTCCCGAGCAGTTCATGCTGATCCTAGACGCCGCCGCCCTGATCTACGTCCTGTCCTACCACTTCTTCATCGTCAAGGTCGCCTTGGACCTGCACGGCTGGACGGCCGGCTTCCTGGTCCTGGGCGAGTTCCTGTTGGGCGTCCTGATCCACTCGCTGAAGCCGACGGGAGTTGCCGGCTAGCTTTCCTGTGACGCGCTCGCGTATTCAGGCCAGTTCCGGCCCGAGGCTCTCGAGAAAACGCTCCACGACAGTTGCGGCCATGGTCAGGTCGACGGCCTCGACCGCCTCCTCGGGGTGGTGGCTGAGGCCGTCGCGGCAACGGGTGAAAAGCATGGCGACAGGACAAAGATCCGCCATGGCAGAGGCGTCGTGGGTCGCCCCGGACATGAGGGCCAGGGGATCGATACCGGCTTCGGCAACGCAGTTGGTAAGGCGTGCACTGAGTGCCGCGTCGCAGGGCACGCCTTTTTGCGCGTAGGTCTTGCTGACCTGGATTTCCAGGCCGCGGCGGTCGGCGATTGCCTCGATGGCCGCCGTGAGATGATCGGCAGCTTCGGCCCGGACGGTATCGTCGGCGGCGCGCAGCTCGACCGAGAAGCGGCAAGCTCCAGGAATGGCGTTGACGACGTTGGGCTCGATTTCAAGCGATCCGACAACGCCGACCAGGCCCTTGGTATCGCGGCAGCGCGCCTCGACGGCCAAGGCGGACTCTGCGGCGCCGGCGAAGGCATCGCGGCGCAAGTCCATAGGTGTGGTACCGGCGTGGGCCGCTTTTCCCGTCAGGCGCACCGTCCAACGTTCGATGCCGCAGATCCCTGTGACGATTCCGACCGGCAGGCCGGCCTGTTCCAGGACCGGACCCTGCTCAATGTGGATTTCGAGGTAGCCAAGCACGCCTGCCGGATCGCGTCTTGCCGACACCAGGCCATCCGGCGAACCGCCGAATTCGGCCAGCGCCTCGGCCAGGACGATCCCATCGGCGTCGATCAACTCGAGGACCGCGGGGTCCAAGGTACCGGCCAGGGCGCGCGGACCCAACAGCGCGGTCGGGAAACGCACTCCCTCTTCGTCGGCGAATGCCAGGACCTCAACGGCGAAGCCGAGTTGGGCGCGCTGCAGGCGCTCCAGCACCAGGATTGGCAAGGCTATGCCGAGCATGCCGTCGTATCGGCCGCCTTGCCGGATCGAATCCTGGTGCGAGCCCATGAGCAAGGTCTTGGATCCGGCAGGGCCTTCGCGCCGCCCAATAAGGGTCCCGGCAGCATCGAGGCTGACCTCGAGGCCGGCTTCGTGCATCCAGCCGGCGATGATGTCGTTGGCGGCGCGATGTTCCGACGTGAAGGGTCGGCGCGTGAGGCCGGGCCCCGGCTCGGAACATCGGGCCAGATCATCAAGACGCTGCATGAGGATCTCGCCAGGAGCGGTCCCGCTCAGCATCGATAAGGATCCTCCAAAGTCGGCACCTGCCGGGTCCAATCGCTGTAGGGCGGGTTGGTTGCCATCTCGTAGAGCGCACGCAGGCGCAACAGCGGGTCTTCATCGTAGTCAACGCGCAGGTCTAGTGGCGCGCGGTCGGGCCGCACGATGCGGATCGCCGCCGAAAGGGTGCCTCGGGAATCGCTTCCAGCCTCCACCGCAGCCTCCAGAGCCCGCAGCAGGCGTTCGCCGAAATCCACCCCCGCGGCCGATGCGCTTTCCCGGCAGGCCAAGTCCATCTCGGTCAGCACCGTCTCGGCGGACAGCCAGTTTCCGGCGACGACGTGATCGGTTGCGATGATCTGGCCCTTCCAATCTTCGTTCCGGCAACCGGTCCAAGCCGCCGCGCTGCCGCTGGCGTCGAGCACTGCAAGCTGACGGTAGTCGCGGCCGCTGTCTGCTTCCGTCAAGGCGGCAACAACATCCGCGGCACCTTCGCCTCGGATAAGACGTGTCAACGCCTCGTCACCCCAAAGCGGGCTGGCGCTCATGCCCTGGGTGGCGACGGCTCCGGCGCCGGCCGCAGCGCGCAGGACCCAGGCGCCGACGGCCAGGTTCCCGGTTGCCGCCGCACAGCCTATGCTGCCCGTCGCCCGGTCCAGCGCAAGAAGTGAAAATGTCATGGCGTTCCGGGTCCCGTGTTGCTGCATCACGGGCCTATTTATCATAATAAACTTGCAGCGGGTATTTTATGGTGACTAATCTGGTCACCTAACGGAGGAGGCAACCATGCACAAACTCTCGAAGTGGGGCCTTGGCCTCGGTCTCGCGGCGGCGATCTTCGCCACACCGGCCGCATTCGCCCAGACACCGCCGGGTGTGCTGGTTGTCGGGCAGATTGCCGAGCCGAAGTCCCTGGACCCGGCAGCGGTCACGGCGGTCAATGACTTCCGTATCTTGATGAACGTCTATGAGGGCCTGGTGCGCTACAAGGATGGCACGCTTGAGGTCGAGCCTTCCCTGGCGGAAGGCTGGACGATCAGTGACGACGGCACGGAGTACACCTTTGATCTGCGCGACGGCGTCACCTTCCACGACGGCTCGGCCTTCGATGCCGAGGCGGTGGAGTTCCACTTCGACCGCATGCTGGATGAAAACCACCCGTATCACGACACCGGGCCCTTTCCGCTGTCGTTCTTCTTCTCAGCGGTCGAAGATGTCGAGGCTGTCGATGCCGATACCGTGAGATTCAAGCTGAAGGAACCCTATGCGCCCTTCCTCTCGAACCTCGCATATCCGACCGGCCTGATCGTCTCGCCGGCCGCTGTCAAGGAACACGGCGCCGATTTCGGCCGCAACCCCTCGGGTACCGGCCCCTTCAGGTTCGCCGAGTGGGAGTCCAACGCCAAGGTGGTGATCATCCGCAACGACGACTACTGGGACGGCGCGCCGTCGCTGGAGGCGGTCGTCTTCCGACCGATCACCGACGCCAACACGCGGGTGGCGGAAATGCTCTCGGGCGGCATCGATGTGATGGTTGAGATCCCGCCGGACGCGGTCGCCAGCTTCGACGGCAATGGCTTCGTGCTGCACGAACAGGCCGGACCTCACCTCTGGTTCCTGATCCTGAATGCCAAGGAAGGCCCCATGGCCGACAAGCGTGTGCGCCAAGCGGTCAACTATGCCATCGACAAGAAGTCCCTGGTGGAGAACGTTCTGCAGAACACGGCCGAAATCGCCGCCGGGCCGACACCGCCGGCCTTCTCCTGGGCCTACAACGAAGAACTGGAGCCCTATCCGTACGATCCGGCCAAGGCCGAGGCCCTGTTGGAGGAATCCGGCCACGCAGGGGCCTCGCTGACCTTCTATGTCACCGAAGGCGGGTCCGGCATGCTCGATCCGGTGCCCATGGGCGCGGCCATCCAGGCCGACCTGGCCAAGGTGGGCCTGGATGTAAAGATCGAGACCTACGAGTGGAACACATTCCTCGGCAAGGTGAACCCAGGCTTGGAAGGCAAGGCCGACATGGCGCAAATGGCCTGGATGACCAACGATCCGGACACCCTTCCGTTCCTGGCTCTGCGCACCGGCGCCTGGCCTGACGAGGGCGGCTTCAACTCGGGCTACTACTCCAACCCGAGGGTGGACGAACTGCTGGAGGCGGCACGCGCATCGACCGACCAGTCGGAGCGCGCACGGCTGTATCGCGAGATGCAAACCATCGTCCGGGACGACGCGCCGTGGGCATTCATCGCCAATTGGAAGCAAAACGCGGCCACGTCGGACGCGGTCTCGAACTTCAAGCTGCAGCCGTCGTTCTTCCTGTTGTTGAAGGACGTTTCGAAAGGCTAGTTCCTACTGTTTGAGGGGCGGACCCAAGCGGTCCGCCCCAACCTTTCGAGCTTTCTGAAAGGAAAGCGCCATGGGCGCTTACATCGTCAAGCGGCTGATCGCCGTCGTCCCCGTCCTGATCGGTCTCACCGTCATTGTCTTTGCCATCATGGCGTTGATTCCCGGCGACCCGGCGACCGCAATTCTCGGCTCCTATGCTACGCCGGAGAACGTCGAGAAGCTCAACCGCGATCTTGGCCTGGACAAGCCGGCGGTGCAGCAATACTTCATCTGGCTGGGTAACCTATTGCAAGGCGACCTGGGTCGCTCATACGCCCTCAATCGGCCGGTGCTGGACGAAGTGCTTGAGCGCTTTGCCGCCACCCTTATCCTCGCTGGCGCGTCGCTCGTTCTCTGCACAATCTGGGGTCTGTTGATCGGCATCTGGACCGCAGCCAGGCAGTACGGCTGGACCGACAAGATCCTGACTTTCGTCGTCCTGATCGGCATTTCGGTGCCGTCCTTCTGGCTCGGCCTGCTGCTTATCCTGCTTTTCGCCGTGCAACTGCGCTGGCTGCCAGCGAGCGGGATGTTCGCGATCTACGGCGGCGGTGACCTGCCTGATCTGCTGCGCCATCTGATATTGCCGGCGCTGACACTTTCCGTCGTCGCGACCGGGGTCATCGCCCGCCTGACCCGCTCGGCCATGCTCGAGGTGCTGCGCCAGGATTTCATCCGCACCGCCCGCGCCAAGGGGGTCTCCGAGACGCGGGTGCTCTACGGCCACGCCTTCAAGGCGGCGCTGGTCTCAATCATACCGGTGATCGGCGTCCAGGCAGGTTTCGTGCTCGGCGGCGCCGTCTATATCGAGACGGTCTTCCAGTGGCCCGGCATCGGCCGGATGCTGGTTCAGGCCATCTCGACCCGCGACATCCTGCTGGTCCAGGGCGGTGTCGTGGTGGTGGCGGCCTGCTATGTGCTGTTCAATCTGCTCGCGGATATTGGTCAAAGCTGGCTGGATCCGCGGGTGAAGACCTGAGGGCCGGGCCCCGTGACCACCTTGCGCCTGATCTTGCGCAACCGTCTGGCGGCCTTTGGCGGCCTGGTGCTGCTGGCTGTCGTTGCGGTGGCGCTGTTGGCGCCGTTGTTGCCCCTGGCCGATCCCGACATCACCGCCCCGGCCGAGCGCCTGAAGCGGCCCTTTGCCGGCGAGGCGCTGCTTGGCACCGACCACCTTGGCCGGGACCTTCTTTCCCGGCTGATTTGGGGCACGCGCCTGTCGCTGGCCGTGGGAATCTCGGCGGCGCTGCTTGCCGCTGTAATCGGCTCGGCCATCGGCGTGGTCGCCGGGTATTTCGGCGGGCGAACGGACGGGCTGATCATGCGCGGCGTCGACATGCTGATGGCGTTTCCTTACATCCTTCTGGCTCTGGCCATCGTTGCCGTGCTGGGGCCGGGGCTGATCAATGCCCTCTACGCTGTTGCCATCGTCAACATTCCCTTCTTTGCCCGAAACATCCGGGGCGTGACGGTGGGCATCGTGCACCGCGAATTCATCGATGCGGCCCGCCTGTCGGGCATGGGCAACCTGCGCATCATCTGGTCCGAGATCGTCCCCAACGTCCTGCCGGTCATCGTCATCGCGATGTCGACCACGGTCGGCTGGATGATCCTGGAGACGGCGGGCCTTTCGTTCCTCGGCCTCGGCTCTCAGCCGCCCCAGGCCGACCTCGGTTCGATGTTGGGCGAGGGCCGCAAGCTGTTGATCACCGCGCCCCATGCCTCGATCGTCCCGGGCGTGATGATCTTCATCATCGTCATGAGCGTGAACCTTCTGGGCGATGGCGTGCGCGATGCACTGGACCCGCGCTTGCGTTCGGGTGCGCTTTCGCGGCCGGCCGCTGTGACCCGGGTCGAACGCGACGAGATGCCGGCCGCGCACAAGCGGACCCCACACTTCCTGTCCGTCGAGGATCTGCGCACCGAGTTCCATGCCGGCCCGCGAATCTACAAGGCGGTCGGAGGCGTCAGCGTCGACGTCGCCCAGGGCGAGTGTCTGGGCATCATTGGCGAGTCCGGTTCGGGCAAGTCGGTGACGGCCCTCTCGCTGCTTGGCCTGGTCGCCTCGCCGCCGGGTGTGATCACAGGCGGTGCGGTGCGGATCGATGGCGACGACACCCTGTCGATGAACGGCGAACAACTGCGCAGTCTGCGCGGTGGCAGGGTGTCCTACATCTTCCAAGACCCGCTCTCGACGTTGCACCCGCTCTACCGCGTCGGCGACCAACTGGTCGAGGCGATCCAGTCCCACCGGCCAGTTCCGAAGGCTGAGGCCTGGGACCAGGCTGTCGCCCTGTTGGAGAAGGTGCGCATTCCCAATGCCGCGGCCCGTGCCCGGACATTTCCGCACGAGCTTTCCGGCGGCATGCGTCAACGTGTCGGTATCGCGCTGGCTCTGGTCAACGACCCCGATCTTGTGATCGCCGACGAGCCGACCACGGCACTGGACGTCACGGTACAGGCGCAGGTTCTTGCGCTGCTCGACGACCTGCGACGCGAGCGCAATCTCGCTCTGATCTTCATTACGCACGATTTTGGCGTCGTGGCTCAACTCTGCGATCGGGTGGCCGTGATGTATGCCGGGCGAATCGTCGAGACCGGTCCAACAGCCGAGGTTCTGGCCGACCCGCACCACCCTTATACAAGACGCCTGATTGCCTGCGTCCCGGAACTGGGCGGCGGTCGTCGGACGCTGGAAGCCATTCCCGGCATTCCGCCCCCGGTCGATGCCCTTCCGTCGGGTTGCGCGTTCGCGCCGCGCTGCGACAAGGCGATCGAAACCTGCCGAAACGAGGATATTCTTCTCGCAAAAAACGAAGCCCGCTCGGTGCGCTGTATCCTGCCGGAAGGCGCCGTGTCATGACCGATGCGCTTGTCGTCCGTCAGCTCTGCAAGCATTTCGGCGGCGGTCGCACCTTTCTGGGTCGGCGGCTTCCCGCCATACACGCGATACAAGACGTGAGTTTCTCGGTGGCACGGGGCGAAACGCTTGGCATCGTCGGCGAATCAGGCTGCGGCAAGTCCACCCTTGCCCGCATGCTGGTTGGCCTTTTGGCGCCCACCTCCGGTTCCATCGAGATCGAAGGCAAGGACCTCTCGGATCAGACCGGCGACCCGGCGGCTTTCGGGCGTTCGATCCAGTACGTCTTTCAGGATCCGGTCTCGTCGCTGAACCCACGCAAGACCATCCGCCAGATCCTCGAAACGCCGCTGATTCACCTGCTCGGCATGGATGCGCCGGCGCGCAAAGCACGCCTCGCGGAACTGTTCGATGCGGTGAACCTGCGCAGCGAGTTCCTGGAGCGCTATCCGCACGAGTTTTCCGGCGGCCAGGCTCAGCGCATCGGGATTGCGCGCGCGCTTGCCGCCGAGCCACGCATTCTGGTGCTCGACGAGCCGGTGTCCGCGCTCGACGTGTCGGTTCAGGCACAGGTCTTGAACCTGCTGGCTGAACTGCGCCGGAGCTTCGATCTGACGTACCTTTTTATCAGTCACGATCTTGCGGTGGTCGAGGCCGTGAGCGACAGGGTATCGGTACTCTATTTCGGGCGGGTGGTCGAAATGGGCACCACCGCCGACATCTTCACCGCATCCCGCCACCCTTACACCCGCCTGCTCGCGCGCAGCGCACCGGTGGTGGGCCGGTCATTGGCCCGAACCGAGGCGGCCACGGCGGAGCTGCCCGACCCGCTGAAACCGCCCCCCGGCTGTGCCTTTGCGGCGCGTTGTCCCAACGTTGGCGACCGCTGTCTTGTCGCGCCACCACCGATCACGGAGCTTGCGTCGGATCATGAAGCCGCGTGCTACCATCCGCTCGCTTAAGCGACGGAGTACCGCAACGGGCGCCTGGAAGCGCAATCGCCCCCAAGCCGTCGCCGAGGCGATCAAGGATTGGATCAGCGAACACGGGCTGGCTCCAGGCAACCGGCTGCCCCAGGAACACCAGCTGATAGCCGATCTGGGTGTGAGCAAGGGGACCGCGCGAGAGGCGCTGAAGGTGCTCGAGACCCAGGGACTGATCCGGACCCGCACCGGCCCCGGCGGCGGCGCCTTCATCACCGCGGTGCCCGAAGACCACGCCAGTGCGCTGTTGGCCAACCACTTCTTTTTCAAGGATCTCACCATCGCCGATATCTATGAGCTCCGCATCTTGCTCGAGCCGCAGCTGGTTGCCGATTTGGCGCCGAACATCACGGATCTGCAGATCGAGGAGCTGCGCCAACGCATGAGCGCCTATACGGCGCCGCCGACGTCGATTGACGAGGAACGCGAGCAGCGGGTGGCCGAGCTGGAATTCCACGAAACCCTGGCGGGCTTCTCGAGCAATCCGCTGCTCGGCTTCATCTGCGGCTTCCTTATCCGCCTGTTGAAGGAGCTGACGGTCTGCAAGAAGATCTACGACAAGCCGAACCCGGAACTGCGCGAACGCGGCGTTTCATATCAGCACCGGCTACTAGCGTCGCTGTCGAGCAGGGACGCCAAGACTGCGTGGGCTGTCATGAGGGCCCATATGCGCGACGCACAGCGCATGATGCTGGCCCAGGAAGCCCAAGTGACCAAGGGATTCCTCTCAATTCCGGAAAGCCAGTAGCCGGGGCCAAGCGGCTGGGGCGACGGTGCCGAGTGCTCCACGACGCGATCGATCTCGTTGGTTCAGGCTGCCCTGCCGTAGTCGACGCGCGTGAGGTAAAGCCCCATGGCCGGCGCGGTCGGCCCGGCGGCGGCGCGGTCCCGGGCGGCGAGCGCCTGTTCCACCTTTTCAGGGGTCCAGCGGCCCTGGCCGACCCAGACCAGGGTGCCGACGATGTTGCGCACCTGGTGGTGCAGGAACGAACGCGCCTCGGCAATGACGTGCAGTTCGTCGGCGGCGCGCCGCACCTCCAGCACATCCAGCGTCTTGACGGCCGAGTCGGCCTGGCACTCCTTGGCCCGGAAGCTGGTGAAGTCGTGTCGCCCGACCAGCAGGTGGGCCGCAGCCCGCATCGCGTCCGCGTCCAGTCGACGCATCAGCGGCCAGACCCGCCCGCGTTCCAGGGCCGGCGGCGCCCGCCGTTCGCCGATCCGGTAGAGATAACAGCGCCCGGTCGCGGAGAACCTGGCATGGAAGTCGTCCGCGACCGGTTCGGCGTCAAGCACGGCGATGGGTGCAGGCCGCAAATGCTGGTTGAGCGCGTCGCGCACGGTGTCGGCGTCGGTCGGTTTCTTCAGATCGAAATGCGCGACCTGGCCCAAGGCATGCACGCCGGAATCGGTGCGTCCCGCGCCGTAAAGCGTCACCCGCTCCTGCGCGAACCCGATGATCGCCTGTTCCAGGGCCTCCTGGACGGACGGGCCGTTGTCCTGGCGCTGCCAGCCGACGAACGGCCCGCCGTCATACTCGACCGTGATCTTCCAACGCTGCATATGCGCTTGTACACCGCGGCCCGAAGCCGTGGCCAGCGTACCGGAGCGGATGCGCCTGATGTCGACTCAATCGAGGAAATACGAGCGCGGCCAGTTCCCTTCTCCCCATAGTGGAGAAGGTGGCCCGAAGGGCCGGTACAACTGCCGGCCGGTACCGGAACCCCCTCACCCGGCCCGCGGCTTTCGCCGCGGTCCACCCTCTCCCCGCCGGGGAGAGGGGAACCGTCACCGCGCCGCCGCGTTACCTAGATCATTGAACCTGAGCTTCGTTGGAGGCATGGGGCTGCACCTGTCTTCGCGCTTCCGCTTGGACTGATCCCGTGCCTAATTGGTCTTGTGCATGCCCTTGCCGTGCTGCATACCGCCGCCCATGGCGCCGGGGCCGGCGATCATCACATCGAAGCTGACGTCGCCGGCATTCTCGAAACGCAGCGTCAGAAGAAAGCTGTCGCCTTCCTTCAGCGGTTCGTTGAGGCCCATCATCATGACGTGCAGGCCGCCGGGCTTCAGCGTCACCGTCTCGTTCGCCGGCAGATCGATGTAATCGACCTTGCGCATGCGCCCGACGCCCTCGGCGTCGACCTCGTGGGTGTGAAGCTCGACGCGCCCGGCAATGCCGGAGGACGCGGCAAGCAGACGGTCCTCGCGCCCCGTGTTCATGATGGTCATGAACGCGGCGCCGTTCTTGGCCCGTCCGGCGCTGGCGCGCGCAAACGAGTCCGTGATCATGATGTTGCCGATCTTGATGTCGGCGGCGGCCGCCGGCACGGCGGCAAGGATCGTCGCGACAAGCGCGCATATCAGACGATTCATTGGATCGTGTTCCCTCGTTTCAGTGCAGTCGTATCAGACGATTTGTCGGACTTGACCGAAGCGGGGCGGCGCCCTGGTGAGGCGCGAGTGGTGAATTGTCTCCGTGTGGACAACCTGGTGCTGTCTGACCGAGGGACGGAATGCCGTGGCCGGCCGATGCGGTTCCGCCGCCGTCGCGGCTGCGCCGTGCAGCGCCAGGGATTCCGCCTTGACCAGGATCCCGTCGGCGCCGGCGCGAACCGGCAGCGAATGATCGCCCGCGTCGTTGCCGTGGCCGCTGTGAATGCGGCCCGTGGCGGCTGCGGAAAGGTCATACGCGATGCCTTGGGAGGCCGGCGCCAGTTGCAACGCCAGCGGCAGGCTGAACTGGATGACAAGCGCCCAGACGGCACAGAACAGGCCGGCCAGACAAACCGGCCGTTCCCACCGCGTGGGGCGCGCCGAAGCCTCAGTCGCCGGCCGCGCGCGCCGCATTCGGTGTCTCCTCCAGACCGATCCGCGAAATCTCGAACGGCGTCGTCTGATAGACCTCGTTGATCCAGTTGCCGACGAAAAGATGGGCGTGGCTGCGCCAGACATTCGGTGGCTGCAGTTGATCGTTGTCGTTCGGGAAGTAGTTGGCCGGCACCGAGATCTCGAGGCCCTTGCGGACATCGCGCACGTACTCGTCGCGCAGCGAGCCTGCGTCGTACTCGAGATGGTTGAACATGTAGATGTGCCGGCGGTTCCGGTCCGCGATCAGGCACATGCCCGATGCGTCGGATTCCGCCAGGATATCGAACCCGTCCATCACCGGCATGTCGGCACGCCGCACCTCCGTGTGGCGCGACACGGGCACCAGGAACTCGTCGTCGAACCCCCGCAACAGCGGATGCGTAGGGTCGTGGATCCGATGCGGAAACACGCCGAACATCTTGTGCGGCAGTTCGTACTTGGGCACGCCGTAGAAATGATACAGCGCGGCCTGGGCCCCCCAGCAGATGTCCAGGGTGGAGTGAACGTGGGTCTGGGTCCAGTCCAGGATCCCCGTCAGCTCGTCCCAGTACAGGACCTCTTCGAAGGGCAGTTTCTCGATCGGCGCCCCGGTCAGCAGCAGCCCGTCGAACTTCTCGTCCTTGACCTCCTCGAACGGCCGATAGAAGTCCAAGAGGTGCTGGCGCGAGACGTGCGACGGGGTGTAGGTGCCGGTGGTGATCAGGGTCAGTTCCACCTGCAACGGCGTGCTGCCGATCAGCCGCGCCAACTGTGTCTCGGTCTTTTCCTTGTTCGGCATCAGGTTGAGCAGCCCGATCCGCATCGGCCGGATATCCTGCCGGACGGCGTCATACTCGCGCATCACAACCAGCCCCTCGGACTCCAGGTGCTTGCGTGCGGGCAGGCTGTTCGGGATCTTGATCGGCATCCGTTCTTTTCCAGGGCGCAGGGAGCCAACAACTAGACGATTGGCCCCGAAAATTCCACCGCCTCGTGCGGCGCGGGCGCCGTAGATCGACTGTAGGCCGAGCACAGAAATACGACCCAAAGATGTATATTCTCCTGCCGCCGCCGGCCGAATCGACGCGTTTTCTTTGCTTTATCGCCGGGCGCGCGGTACGTTCCCGGCCGTTTTTCTCGGGCCGGACACACATGAGCGAGACGACCGAAAAACACGGGGTGGCCGAACCCCTTGATTCGCTGCGGCGGGAGATCGACCGTATCGACGATGCCCTGCACGACCTGCTGATGGAGCGTGCCGGGATCGTCGAGCGGGTTGCCGCGGTGAAAGGGGAGGGCGGCCTGGCCGTCATCCATCCCGGACGCGAGGTGGCGATCCTGCGCCGGCTGGCGGGCCGGCACGCGGGCCGCCTGCCCATGGGCGTGATCGCCCGGATGTGGCGCGAGATGCTGAGCGGGACCGTCTTCATGCAAGGGCCGTTTTCGGTCGCGGTGTTCGCCGACCAGGAAAACCAAGGCGTTTGGGACCTGGCACGCGACCAGTTCGGCAGCCACTCTGAGATGACCGCCTATGCAAGCCCCCGTGAGGTGCTGCACCAGGTGATGACGGGTGCCGTGACGGTCGGCGTGTTGCCGGCGCCAAGCGAGCAGGACCGCGATCCCTGGTGGCCGTTGTTGTGCCTGGCCGACGCGCCGCGTGTTTTCTCGACGCTTCCTTTCGCCGGTCCGGGCAACGCGCGCGGTCCGCAGCGCGAGGCCTTCGCGGTGGGGAAGATCGAACCGGTCGACACCGGTGACGACCGCACGCTGATCGTGCTGGAGACCCGCGAGGCGCTGAGCCGCGACGGGCTCGGCGATCTTGTTCGCGGCGCCGGCCTGGAGCCGTGCAAGCTGGTCTCAACCAGAAGCGTTCCATGGATGCACCTTGCCGAGGTTGCAGGCTTTGTCGGTGCCAACGAGCCCCGCGTCGAGGCGCTGCGGGTGAACGGCATTGTCCAGCGCCTGGACTGGGTCGGCGCCTTCGGGTCGCCGCTCGCGGTCGAGGCCCCCGCGGCAGACGGCACGGGAGCCGGGAAATGAGCGAACCCGTCGGACCGCAGCCCAGGCCGGGGGTGATGGAGGCGCCGCTTTATGTCGGCGGCGGCCATCATGTCGACGGCACGGTGGAACCGATCGTCCTGTCGGCCAACGAGAACCCGTTCGGCCCCAGTCCGCAGGCCACGGCGGCTTTCGAACGGACCGGTCGTGCGCTTCACCGCTATCCCGACGGCGGTTCCGACATGCTGCGCGAAGCGCTTGCCAAGAGGTATGGCTGCGACGCCGAGGGCATCGTCTGCGGGGCCGGGTCGGATGAACTGATCCAGCTTCTGGTACGCGCCTATGCCGGCCCGGGGGACGAGGTGATCCACAGCCGGCACGGCTTTCTGATGTATCCGATCGCGGCGACCGGGGCGGGCGCAAAGCCGGTTGCGGCACCGGAGACCGACCTGACGGCCGATGTGGATGCGCTGTTGGCTTGCGTGACGCCGCGCACCAAGCTGGTCTTTCTGGCCAATCCCAACAATCCGACCGGCACCTATCTGACCCGGGACGCGCTGGTCCGGCTGCGGGCGGGTCTGCCGGATCACGTTCTGTTGGTGATCGATGCGGCCTATGCGGAATATGTCAGCCGCAACGACTATTCCGACGGCAGCGAGCTGGTCGCGGCGTTTCCCAACGTGGTGATGACCCGCACCTTCTCGAAGATCCACGGGCTGGCGGGCCTTCGGCTGGGCTGGTGTTACTGTCCGCCGGCGGTGGCGGGCGCGCTGAACCGGCTGCGCGGCCCGTTCAACGTGTCGCTGCCGGCCCAGGCCGCCGGCGTCGCCGCGCTGGCGGATGTGGGTCATGTCGATGCGGGCCGCGCCCACAACGACATTTGGCTGCCCTGGCTGCGCGCGCGGCTGGACGGGATGGGACTGGAGACGGTTCCGTCGGTGGGCAACTTCGTCCTGGTCCGCTTCGCGTCGGCCGAGGCCGCAGGGCAGGCGCACGCGTTCCTGCTGGCGCGCGGCATCATCGTCCGCGGCATGGCGTCCTACGGTCTTCCGGACTGTCTGCGCATCACGGTGGGGCTGGACCGCGAGCTTGAGGCCGCGACGACCGCGTTGGCGGAGCATATGGCGGCATGACGGACCAGACGCCACCGCAGCCCAAGCCGGGCGTGATGGAGGCGCCGCTTTATGTCGGCGGCGGCCATCACGTCGACGGCACGGCGGAACCGATCGTCCTGTCGGCCAACGAGAACCCGTTCGGCCCCAGTCCGTTGGCGACGGCTGCCTTTCAAGAGACGGCGCAAGGCCTTCACCGTTATCCCGACGGCGGTTCCGACATGCTGCGCGAAGCGCTTGCCAAGAGGTATGGCTGCGACGCCGAGGGCATCGTCTGCGGGTCCGGGTCGGGCGAGCTGATCCAGCTTCTGGTGCGTGCCTTTGCCGGGCCGGGGGACGAGGTGATCCACAGCCGGCACGGCTTTCTGATGTATCCGATCGCGGCGACCGGGGCGGGCGCAAAGCCGGTTGCCGCGCCGGAGACCGACCTGACGGCCGATGTGGATGCGCTGTTGGCGTGCGTGACGCCGCGCACCAAACTGGTCTTTCTGGCCAATCCCAACAATCCGACCGGCACCTATCTGACCCGGGACGCGCTGGTCCGGCTGCGGGCCGGACTGCCGGATCACGTTCTGTTGGTGATCGATGCGGCCTATGCGGAATATGTCAGTCGCAACGACTATTCCGACGGCAGCGAGCTGGTCGAGGCGTTTCCCAACGTGGTGATGACCCGCACCTTCTCGAAGATCCACGGGCTGGCGGGCCTTCGGCTGGGCTGGTGTTACTGTCCGCCGGCGGTGGCGGGCGCGCTGAACCGGCTGCGCGGCCCGTTCAACGTGTCGCTGCCGGCCCAGGCCGCCGGCGTCGCCGCGCTGGCGGATGTGGGTCATGTCGATGCGGGCCGCGCCCACAACGACATTTGGCTGCCCTGGCTGCGCGCGCGGCTGGACGGGATGGGACTGGAGACGGTTCCGTCGGTGGGCAACTTCGTCCTGGCCCGCTTCGCGTCGGCCGAGGCCGCAGGGCAGGCGCACGCGTTCCTGCTGGCGCGCGGCATCATCGTCCGCGGCATGGCGTCCTACGGGCTTCCGGACTGTCTGCGCATCACGGTGGGGCTGGACCGCGAGCTTGAGGCCGCGACGACCGCGTTGGCGGAGAACATGGCGGCATGACTGTTTTGTTCGACACGGTAGCCCTGATCGGGCTGGGCCTGATCGGCTCGTCGCTGGGCCGGGTGATCAAGCGCGACGGTCTGGCGACAAGCGTCGCCGGCAGCGCCCGGACCAAGGCCACGATGGAAAAGGCCCTGGAGCTGGGCTTCGTCGACCGCATCGACGCCGACCCGGCCGATGCGGTGCGCGACGCCGACCTCGTGGTCCTGTGCGCGCCGCTTGGCAGCTACGAGGCGATCGCCCGGGCCATCGCGCCCGCGCTGAAGCCGGGCGCCATCGTCACCGATGTGGGCTCGACCAAGTCGTCGGCGATCGACGCCATCGCGCCTTACCTTCCGGCAGGGGTGCATCTCGTTCCCGGCCATCCCGTGGCGGGGACGGAGAACTCCGGTCCCGAGTCGGGATTTCCGGAGCTGTTCACGGGCAGGTTCTGCATCCTGACGCCGCCCCAGGGGGCCGACCGCGCTGCGGTCGAGGCGTTGCGCCGTTTCTGGGAGGCGTGCGGCAGCACCGTGGAAATCATGGACGCCCACCACCACGACCGGGTGCTGGCGATCACGTCCCACCTGCCGCACCTGATCGCCTATACCATCGTCGGCACCGCCAGCGACCTGGAAGGCCAGCTCAAACGCGAGGACGCGGATACCGAGGAACTGGTTCAGACGCGCGAAGTCATCAAGTACTCGGCCGGCGGCTTCCGGGATTTCACACGGATCGCCGGATCGGACCCGGTGATGTGGCGCGATGTCTTCCTGAACAACAAGGAGGCCGTCCTGGAGATGCTGGGGCGTTTCTCCGAGGACCTGGTCGCCCTTCAGCGGGCGATCCGATGGGGCGACGGCGCCGCCCTGGAGGACTGGTTCACGCGCACCCGCGAGATCCGCCGCGGCGTCGTTGAGATGCACCAGGCCGGCAACTTCAGTCCGCTGGAACCGAACGGGCAAACACCGACACCGGACAAGGACGCCTAGGCAGCGGCGTTATTCGATCAACGGCGGCAGTTCCACGACCTTGAACGGCCCGAGGAACAGGTGGCCGTTCTGCGCCGTCAAGGGGATGGAGATCACCGGCGGGCCGCCGGCGGCCGGTTTCTTGGCGATCAGCGACAGTCCGGTCGCGAACAGCCGGCCGGCATCCTCGCCGATCATGCCGGCACCGACGAAGGCGTCGATAACCTCGGCGTACCCTGCAATGTCCGCCTTCAGCGCGCCGATCGGGCGCAGCATCTCGTCCAGGGAAAGGGTGCCGCTGCTTTTCAGGTCGACGGGTCCCCAGGCGACGTGCAGCCATTCCAGGTTGACCGTGCCGCCCTTGGCGCGCCAGTCTTCCAGCGCAACCTCCGGCGCGCCGTCCGGCAGATCGCCCAGCATGGCGGCGTCGAACCTGAGCCGCGAAACGTCGGTGCCCAGCGGTCCGTCCAGCCGTGCCGGCAGGGCCAGGTCCTCCACCAGAAAGGTCACGTCGACCAGCATGTCGGTGTGCAGGACGGGCCGCTTCTCCGGCAGGTCCAGCTTCGCCGCCAGGCGCCGGGCGCGGTAGAGCGGACTGTCCGTCCGGTCTGTCGACAGAACCGGCTCCTCCAGTTCCAGCTCGGCGAATTCCAGCGCCCCGTTCAGCCGCAGGGCCGCCAGTCCGAACCCGCCGTCGGTCTGCAGCACGAACCGCCAGGGCTTGTCTTGCAGCCGGGTCTCGATGACTTGCCTTTCGGGCAGGTCGACGCGGTACAGCGTCAAGTCCCACGGCTTCACTGAAAACGAAACGCGATCGGCCGACCAGGACCAGGGCCGGTCCGGGTTGCTGACTGCGGGCCGGTCAACGTTCAGCGTGATCAGGGCCGGAAACCCCGCCGTTTCGATTGCGTCGTGGCGGACCGTGAGGCCGGCATCGCGCGAATCGGAAATCCACTGCATCACCAGGTCGCGCATTTGGCCCGCAGCGAAATACCAGTAGCCGACGTACCCGCCGGCGGCAGCCAGAACGACCAGTCCCGCAATGACGAGGGACAGCTTGATCCTGTTCTTTGAAGTCGTCACCTCTGTCGCAACTCCTCGACCGCACGCCGTGCGCCATCGCTTGCGCGGCGTGGCCCGCACTGTATCATGCGCGCCCTGTTTCCCGCCCCGAAGAAACCCGCCATTGGCCCGTTCAGCCGTGTCCGACGCCGATCCGATTTTGGACCCAGAAACCCGCGCAAAACTGCGTGCGGCCTATCTGGAGACCGTGGATACGCGCGGCGATACCTGGGTCTTCGGGTACGGCTCTTTGATGTGGAACCCCGGCTTCGAACACGTGGCCTGCCGGCCGGCGACGCTGTTCGGATGGCACCGCAGTTTCTGCATCTTTTCCCACCATTATCGCGGCACCCCCGAAGTCCCAGGCCTGGTTCTCGGCCTCGATCGCGGCGGGTCGTGCCACGGCATGGCCTACCGCGTCCGCGGAAGCCAGGCCCGCGACGTGTTGGGCTATCTTTGGGACCGCGAGATGGTGACCGGCGTCTACCAGCCCCGGACCTTGAGCGCACGGGTCGACGGGAGAACGGTCCGCTGCCGCACATTCACCGCCGCACGTACGCACGTACAGTACGCCGGCCGACTGTCGGTTGCCGAGACGGCCGCGATGATCACCCACGCCGCCGGCGTCGGCGGATCGAACCGGGATTACCTTGCCAACACGGTGGCGCATCTGGACGAGCTTGGGATCGGCGACGGACCGCTGCATGCCATACTCAGGGTCGTGGAAACGGGTGGCGATTGACGGGCCGACCGCGGGCCCGCCTAGCTGCACTTGGACCAGCCGCAGGACAGGCAGGTCTCGCACCCTTCCTGGGATACCGTTCCCGGAAGCCCGCATTTCGGGCATTGCCGCCCGATGTCCTCGTCACCGACCGCGCGTGCGATGGCAAGGCGGTCGCGGTCCTTCGCGGCCGGAGCCGGCATGAAGCCGATATCGACCATGTGCCGTTCGATGACGCCGCCGATCGCCGCCAGGAGCGACGGCACATAGCTGCCTTCCATCCAACAGCCGCCGCGCGGGTCGAACACCGCTTTCAACTCCTCGACGACGAAGGACACGTCGCCGCCGCGCCGGAACACCGCGCTGATCATGCGGGTCAGCGCGACCGTCCAGGCATAGTGTTCCATGTTCTTGGAGTTGATGAAGACCTCGAACGGACGGCGGCGGTCGCCCTCCATGATGTCGTTGACGGTGATGTAGATGGCATGGTCGCTGTCGGGCCAGCGCAGCTTGTAGGTACGCCCCTCAAGCCCGGGCGGCCGTTCCAGCGGCTGCGCCATGTAGACGATCTCGCCCTGTCCGACCGGCGCGGCCGCCGGCGCCTCGGCCGCGGCTGCGCCGTCTTCCGCCGGCGCCAGCACCGAGCCGCGCACCGGGCTTGGCCGGTAGGTCGTGCAGCCTTTGCAGCCTTCCGCGTAAGCCTTGGCGTACAGGTCCTTGAAGGCCTCGAAATCGGTCTTCTCGGGAACGTTGATGGTTTTCGAGATGGAACTGTCGATGTAGCGCTGGGCGACCGCCTGGATGGCGACATGGTCCGACGGGGGCAGCGACTGCGCATCGACGAAGAAATCGGGAAGCGCGGCGTCCTCGCCAAACATCTCGCGATAGAGACGATAGGCGTAGTCGGCGACCTCTTCCTCGACCTGTCCGCCGTCTGGCTGCAGGACCTTGCGGGTGTGTCGGAAGGCGAAGACCGGCTCGATCCCCGAGGATACGTTGTCCGCGATCAGTGAAATCGTCCCGGTCGGCGCGATCGAGGTCACCAGCGCGTTGCGGATGCCGTGTTCGGCGATCGCCTCGCGGATGTCCGGATCCAGATCCGACACGGTCTCGCCGGCAAGATATGCGTCCTTGTCGTAGAGCGGGAAGGGGCCCTTTTCCTTCGCCAGCGCGACCGAGGCCAGATAGGCGGCCCGCTGCAGGCGGTGCAGCCACCGGCCCACCAGGTCGAGCGATTCGTCCGATCCGTAGCTGACGCCGCACATGATCAGCGCGTCGGCCAGCCCGGTCACGCCCAGCCCGATCCGGCGCTTGGCCTGGGCTTCCTGGCGTTGTTCGTCCAGCGGAAACAGGGACACGTCGATGACGTTGTCCATCATCCGCACCGCCGTGCCGACAAGCGCATCGAGCGCCTTGAGATCCAGCGCCGCGTTCTTGGCGAACGGGCGTTTCACCAGGCGCGTCAGGTTGATCGACCCCAGGAGGCAGGCGCCGTATGGCGGCAGCGGCTGCTCGCCGCAGGGGTTCGTCGCCGAGATCGTCTCGCAATAGGCAAGGTTGTTGCGGCTGTTGATGCGGTCGATGAAGATCACGCCCGGCTCGGAATAGTCGTAGGTCGCGCGCATGATCCGGTCCCACAACGCGTTCGCCTTGACCGTGCGGTAGGTCTTGCCGCCGAACGACAGCGGCCAGTCTGCGCCGCTGGCGACGGCCTCCATGAAGGCGTCCGACACCAGGACCGACAGGTTGAAGTTGGTCAGCCTGCCTTGCGTCTGCTTTGCCGAGATGAAGGCCTCGATGTCGGGATGGTCGCACCTGAGCGTCGCCATCATCGCGCCGCGCCGCGAGCCCGCGCTCATGATGGTGCGGCACATGGCGTCCCATACTTCCATGAAGGAGACGGGACCGGAGGCGTCCGCGCCGACGCCGGAGACCGCCGCGCCGCGCGGTCTCAAGGTCGAGAAGTCGTAGCCGATGCCGCCGCCCTGCTGCATCGTCAGGGCGGCCTCTTTCAGGTGCTGGAAGATGCCGGCCATGTCGTCGGGGATCTCGCCCATGACGAAGCAGTTGAACAGCGTCACGTTGCGGTCGGCCCCGGCGCCCGCGAGGATCCGACCGGCCGGAAGGAAGCGGAAATCCTGCAACGCCTCCAAGAATTTGCCTTGCCACATAGACGGGTCTGTTTCGACTGCACTGAGCGTCTCGGCCACCCGATGCCAGCTGTCATCGACTGTTTTGTCCACAGGCGTGCCGTCCGGCGCTTTCAGCCGGTATTTCATGTCCCACACGCGGTTGGCGATCGGACTGGGGTCCATCAAAGGGGGTCCCTGACAGGTTTTGGGGGCTCGTACGGGCAGATTTCGTCGGATGCGCGATCCCTATCCCTAGATGTATGCGGTTTTGGCCCGAAAGTCAATTTATGTTCCGGTTTTGTTCCAAACTGCCGGGGCGTGCGAGCGGGCGGTGTCACCGCGCCCTATCAACAGGATTATCCACAGGTCACGACGATGCCGGGGCGGGCATGGGAAGACCGAAACGGCCGCAGGCCTCGCGTTCCAGCTCCGCGGTCGCGGGCTCGATCGCCTGTTCCAGGCGTTGCAGAAACTCCCGTTTCTCCAGGCCCGGCGGGATCGGCTCGAGAAAACGGATGGTGATGGTTCCCTGGTACTTCGCAAGCTGGCGGCGCGGCCAGAACAGCCCCGAGTTCAGCGCCACGGGCACCACCGGCACGCCCCCCTTGGCATAAAGCGCAGCGGTGCCGGGAAGGTACTTTCGCCGGGCGCCCGGCGGCGTGCGGGTTCCTTGCGGGAAGATCACGATGGAACGCCCGGCGCCAAGGACCTGTGCCGCCTTGCGGGTCATGTCCTTCAGCGCGGCGGCGCCTGCGGCCCGGTTCACGCCGATCATGCCGACGCGGCGGACGTACCAGCCCCAGATCGGCACCCAGAAAAGCTCCCGCTTCAGGATGTAAGCCAGGTCCGGAACGAGAACGCAGAATGCCAGGGTCTCGGCGGCCGATTGGTGCTTGGAGGCGAAGATGGCCGGACCGTCGGGCAGGTTCTCGCGGCCTTCGACCTTGAAGTCGATGCCCAGCGTGGCCTTCACGATCCAAAGGCAGATCCTGACCCAGAACCGGGACACGGCGCTGACCATCGGGCGCGGCAACAGCATCGACGGCGCCAAGAGCACGCTTAGCACCAGGGTCGTGCCGTAGAACACCAGTCCGAAGACCAGCGACCTGGCGACCATTACCGGCCCGAGATGTTGTTCCAAATCTGCCTGACCCATGCGACGAGATACTTGTTGTACTCCCTGACGATCAACGCGGTGGTCCCCGGCCAGCGCCACCATTCCTCGACGCGCACATGCTTGGGGAAAACCGGGTGCTCCACAAGCTGTACGTCGGGCATCGCGTTCCGGAACTCCAACACCGACCGCGGCATGTGATAGCTGGCGGTCACCAGCCTGATGGATTCGTAGCCGTTGCGGGCGACCCACGCCGCCGTCTCCGAAGCGTTGCCGACGGTGTTGATGGCATCGTGACCGAGATCCAGGCAACAGCGGGTGCGTTCGGGCGCCTGCTCGTACGCCCGCAGGAGTTCCGCGACCTCGACGCCGCGATGCACGCCCGATACGAAAAGCCTGTCGCCCTTGCGTTCGGCCAAAAGGCGCAATCCCGTATCCAGCCGCAGGCTGCCGCCGGTCAGCACGACGATCGCATCTGTCCTGTCTTCGGGGCGCTCGATCGTCATCGGGATCGCTTCGGCGAATGCGATCAGTCCGCCGACCCAGACAAGGCCCGCAACCAGGACGACGGCCAGGGCGGTCAGCCTGCGTACGCCGCGGCGGCGCCTTTTGTGCGTTGCGCCTAGCCGGGCCATGGCACCGATGGAGCGCTTGGCGGTCGCGGCATGCCTCAGACCACCTTTGTCAGGGTCCGCAACACCGTCTGGCGCGCCGTCAGCATGGCGATCAGGGCGGTCACCAGGGGCGTGGCCAGGATGGCAAGCCATTCAAGCGGTCCGAACAGCCCGAGCGCCGCGAAAGACGCATCGGGCTCGCGCGCGACCGCATAGATGCCCGTCACTGTGACCGCGGCCAGGACCATGCCGGCAATGCCGCCCTTCAGCGCGGTGTAGAGCGCGTGCGTCTGAAACTGGCGTGCGATGTAGCTGTCGCGCGCGCCGATCAGGTGCAGGAGGTCGATCACCGGGCGGTGCGCGGACAGACCGCCCCTTGTGGCGAAGACGACCATGACGACCGAGGCGATCGTGACGACGGACACCACGATCAGCGCCACCCCCTGGAACGCCCGGGTCAACGCCTTGACCGTTTCGCGCCAGGACTGGTGGCCGTCGATCACCGCGCCGGGAACGGCACGCGCCAGGCGGGTTTCCAGCGCCTCGACGTCCAGCGGCGTCGACCTGTCCAAACCAACGTCGATCAGGCGCGGCAGCGGCAGGGTTTCGGGCGCGATGCCCGCCCCCAGCCAGGGTTCCAACAGCGCCTGGATCTCTTCCTCGCCGATCGGCCGCGCGCTGACGACGCCTTCGGTTTCAAGCAGGATCCTGACCGCCGCGGCGACGTCCGTGGACGTCCTGTCCTCTTCCGCGTCGGGGTCCTGGGCGATCTGCACAGTCAAGGCGCCACTGAGCCCGGCCGACCAGGATTGCGCCACATGGTTCAGCATCATCACGCCGGCAAGCGCCAGCGTCGCGATATAGACCATGAAGCCGATGATCCAGGGCAGGAGACGGGTGGACGGATCCTGTGACAGGGGCAGGTCCTTATGCTCGGACAGCATCGGCGTCACCCCGCACCGGGCGCCGTCACAAACAAGGTCCCGTCCTCCAGATGCAGGCGCGGGTGAGCGAACTGACTGGCCAGCGTCTCGTTGTGCGTCGCGATGACAACTGTCGTGCCCATGCGGTTCAGTTCCTCGAATAAATACAACAGCCGCATCGCGATGGCATCGTCCACGTTTCCCGTCGGCTCGTCCGCAAGCAGCAGGCTTGGCCGGCTGATCACGGCGCGCGCGATCGCCACCCGTTGCTGCTGGCCGCCCGACAGCGTGTCGGGCAGGGCACCCAGATGATCGGCCAGGCCCACCCAGTTCAGCAGTTCCGTCACATGTTTCTTGATAATCGATTCGCTGGCATCGCTGACGCGCAACGGCAGCGCGACATTGTCGAATGCCGAAAGATGGCCCAGCAGGCGGAAGTCCTGGAAAACGACGCCGATCTTGCGCCGCAGCGCCGGCAGGTCCTTTCGCCCGATCGCGTTGACGTCGCGGCCGAACAGGCTGAGCACGCCGCGCGACGGGCGCAAGGCGAGATACATCAAGCGCATCAGCGACGACTTGCCCGCACCGGACGCGCCCATCAGGAAATGAAACGACCCGGGATCGAGGCGGAAGGTGATATCGCGCAGGACTTCGGGGCCCGTTCCGTAACGCAGCCCGACATTCTCGAATCGAATCACACGTTCATCCCGCAAACACCGGTTCTCGTTGATCGAAAAATCGCACGGAAGCGGTTATTTCGTAAAGCTCAGCCATTTCTTGCCTGTTCTTACGCTACGCCCTATAAAAACTACAGTCGTCGCATTTTGCACGCATCAATGATCATCAGCTGTCCGTCCTGTACTGCGCGTTTTAAGGTCGACGCCGATTCGATCGGGTCCGACGGCCGTGTCGTGAAGTGCTCGCAATGCGCGCATGTCTGGCAGGCGCGCCAGGAGGACGACGAGACCGAGAGCCTGGCGGCCGCGCGTGCCGCCGCTCAGCCGAGCCCGCCACCCCAGCCCGAACCGGAACCGGAACCGGCGCCCGAGCCAGCGCCAGAACCGGAACCGCCGGCCGCGCCGCCGGCGGCGCCGGAGCCCGAAACGACGGCTGAAGCCGCTCCGGACGCCGCTTCGGCCGAAGAGGAGCCGCCGCCTCCGCCGCCGGCACCGCCACAGCCCGGCGAACAGGAAAAGGGCGCCGAGGAGGTCAGCAGCGCGGGCCTCGATGCCGCCGTTGAGGGATTGGTCGGCGCGATCGACAAAGAGGACGCCGAGCTGTCGGAAGAACTTGCCGCGGCGGCGCCCGAACCCGGCGAGATGGAGGTCGAGGAACCCGAGGAAGCGGAGGCGCCGGAGCCGCCCGCCGTGCCGGCCGGCGGCGAATCGGTGCCGCCGCCACCGCCACCCGAACCGCCTCCGATTCCATCGCGCAAGGACCTTGCCGCCGACTCCAAGCGGGGCGCAGGGCGCGTCGTGGCCTGGGCTTTCGTCATCCTGGTGGTGCTGGTCGCCGGCATGGGGGCGGGCGTCCATTTCGCGCGCGAACGTTTGGTCGAGCTGTTCCCGCCCTTGAACATGGTCCTGATCCAAATCGGGCTGGGCGTGCCGCATCTGGGCGAGGGCCTGGCGCTCGCCAGCCCGGTGGCGGAACTGGACGAGCAGGGCCTGAAGATCAGCGGCTTCATCGAGAACAAACGCGGCGAAATCCTCGATATCCCCCTGCTGCGGGGCGCGTTGTGCGACGCCAACAGCGAGGAGATCTATGTCTGGACATTCCAGGCCGAGGACACGCGGGTCCTGCCGGGCGAGCGGATCAGCTACGAGACCGTGATTTCCGATGCGCCGGCCGGGGCCAAGGATATCAGCATCGGCTTCACCACCGAGGCCGAGATCGCCGCCGAGAGCGCGGCAAACGGGACCGGAAAAACCAGGACCTGCAGATAGAGCTGCCGCGGCGAAACCCGCCGGCCGCTTTACAGGCGTTTGATAGTTCAATTATTATTGAAATATGGAAATGTCGGAATCGGTGCGCGGGCTCTCGGCCCTGGCGCAGGAACACAGACTGCAGGCCTTCCGCCTGCTGGTCAAAGCGGGGCCGGAGGGCATGGCCGCCGGCGATCTCGCACGGTCGCTGGGGATCGCGCCGCCGGCGCTGTCGTTTCACATCGGCCAGTTGTTCCACGCAGGATTGGTGTCGTCCCGCCGCGAGGGCCGGCGGATCATCTACATCGCGGTTTTCACGAAGATGAGACACCTGCTCGCTTTTCTGACCGAGGACTGCTGCGGCGGCCGGCCGGAAATCTGTGCAGGCCTTGCCGTGTCGGCGGACGGCGACGGCAAACAACGAAAGGCAGGGTGAGATGGACAAGACCTACAACGTGCTGTTCCTGTGTACCGGGAATTCCGCGCGGTCGATCATGGCGGAATGCATCATGAACCGCGAAGGCAAGGGCAGGTTCACGGGATACAGCGCCGGAAGTCATCCGACCGGCAAGGTGAACCCTGACGCCGTACGGCTGCTAGAGCGGCTTGGCTACGCCACCACCGGTCTGCGGTCGAAGAATTGGGACGAATTTGCGGCTCCGGGGGCGCCTGAAATGGATCTGATCTTTACCGTTTGCGACAATGCCGCAGGCGAGATCTGTCCGTTCTGGCCCGGCCATCCCACCACCGCGCATTGGCCGTTTCCCGATCCGGCAGCACTGGAAGGCACTGACGAGGAGCGGCTGGCGTGCTTCGCCGACATCTATGGCCGGATTGAGAAGCGCATCACCGCCCTGTGCGCCCTGCCAAGCGACCAACTGGCAGGCGAAAACCTGTCGGCACGGCTGCAGGCGACCGGTGCCGGCGAAGAGGTGTCCGGCTGATGGCGGACCACGCACTGGCGGAAGACCCGACACTGAGCCGCAAGCTGTTCGCGGAATTCCTGGGAACGGCGTTCCTGCTCGCGATCGTCGTGGGGTCGGGCATCATGGGCGAGCGTCTGGCCGAAGGAAACGATGCGATCGCCCTGTTGGGCAATACGGTCGCGACGGGCGTCGGGCTGATGGTGCTGATCCTCGTGTTCGGACCGATCTCCGGCGCGCATTTCAATCCGGCGGTCACGCTTTCCTTCGCGATGCAGAAGGCGCTGTCCTGGAACGAGGCCGCCTACTACGTCGCGATCCAGATCGCCGGCGCCTTCTTCGGCGTGGCTGCGGCGCACGTGATGTTCGGCGAGCCGGTGTTCTTCGCCTCGGAAACCATGCGCACCGGCACGGGACAGTGGGTCGGCGAGTTCGTCGCGACCTTCGGCCTGATCGCGACCATCATCGGATGTCTGAAGACGCGCCCCGACGTGGTGCCGTTCGCGGTCGGGCTTTTCATCACCGCGGGCTACTGGTTCACGTCTTCGACGTCGTTCGCCAACCCCGCCGTCACGCTGGGCCGGATGATGACCGATACGTTCTCGGGCATCTATCCGGCGCATGCGCCGGCCTTCATCCTGGCGCAGTTCTGTGGCGCGGTCGTGGTGACCCTGACCTTCGGCTGGTTGTTCGCCGAGCCGGCGCGGCGCTGAGCGCGGTTGCGTCTACTGGAACTGTTTCAACAGCCGCTCGATATATTCAAGCTCGAGCATCGGGCGGGACTGCTGGCCGGAACGGCGCCGCAACTCGTTGCGGATCGCACGCGCGCGCTGTAACGCGCCCTCGTCCGGCACGTTGACGTCGTTCTGGTTGACGCCGTCGCCCTCGTTGCCCTGCATCCGGCCGAACGGGTCTTCCTGGCCCTGCTGGCCCATGCCGGCCTGCCGGCCCGGCATCTGGCCCTGGGCGAACTGCTCCATCATTTGCTGGGCGGCCTGCTGGGCGGCCTGCTGCAACTGGTCCAGCGCCTCGCCCTGAGGCCCGACCGCCTGGTTCGGCGCATCGCGCGTCAGCGCGTCGGTGGAATTGCGCATCGCGCCTTCGGCCCGTCCGAAGGGACGCGGGATGTCGCCCATCATCTCGCCGAACCGGCGCATCAAGTCGCCGAGTTGGCGCCGCAAGGCTTCCTGCAGAACGGCGTCCGGCGGCATGGCGCCCGAGGCGTTCTCGCCGCCCTGGCCGGGCTGCGGCATGCCCTGCTGGGGCATTCCCTGTTGCGGCATTCCTTGCTGGGGCATGCCCTGTTGCGGCATTCCCTGCTGCGGCTCTCCCTGGCCCATTTCCATGCGGCGCTGCATTTCCTGGAAGGTGCGGTCCAGGAGCTCGCGTTGGGCCTGGATCAGCTCCTGCAGGCCGTTCAGCATCTCCATCGCCTCCATACCCTCAGGCGACATGCGCATCTGCTGACCGGCGCGAAGGTTCTCCATCAACTGCTGCAACTGCGACAGCATACGACGGGCCGCGTCCTTCATGCCGCTGCGCAGCATCTCGCGGATCCGATCCATGATCGACTGCAAGTCCTGGCGGTCAATCATCGACATGTCCGGATTGGGCGGCGCCATCTCGGGGTTCTGCTGCTGGAACTGCTGGGCGTCCTCCATCATCGCGGAGAGGTATTCCTCCATCGCCGCTTCAAGTTCGTTCAGCAGACGTTCCAGTTCTTCGGCATCGGCGTCGCGGGCCAGCGCCTCCATCAGCGCCTCCTCGGCCTGGCGCAGCGCGCGGGCGGCCAGCGCCATCCGGCCTTCCTCGATCCTGAGTGCCGTCTCCCACAACAGTTCCAGGATGTCCGCGTCGTCGTCCGGCTCCACGGCGTTGAGCAGTCGGCGTGCCGACAGGGTCAGCGCCATGAAAACGACCACGTCCTCGTCGTAGGCCTCCTGCTTCCAGGCAAGGCCGCGCAGCGCCCGGGAGACCGGTCCGCGATTTGCGTTGGGATCGTGCGCGAGCCGCTTGCGCTGTTCGACGATCGCCCGGGCAACGGGGTGCGTGAAGAGGCGCTCGGGCAGCACCACCTGCACGGGCTCGCTTTCGGTTCGCTGGCCCGCCAGGTCGACCGCGACGAGGCTGATCTCCACCGGCAACCCGGCCCAGGGGTGCGGGGTCAGATCGAAGAAGCCGCTGCCCTCGCTGTGCTTGGGATTGAGCCCGACCAGCGGGAGGCCCAGTTCCATCGGATCCAGCAACTGCGTCCCGCGCGACCCCAGATCGGCGCGCCGGACGATGACCGAGGCGCTCTCCAGGCCGTAGTCGTCGGTGGCGATATAGTCGATCTGCAGGGCGCCCTGACGGCTTTCGCCGATCTCGCCGCTGGGTGCGATCACCGGCGGCAGGTCGGGAATGATGTCGAACGACCAAGCCGCAATGGCGGCGCTGCCGTCCATCACCTGGATCTGGCCGTTTTCCTCAAGGACGATGACCGCACGGTGTCCGGTATCGCCCATGGCGGTAAACCCGTCTTCGCCGTCGGCCGGTGTCAGCGCCGGCGCCTCCGAGAAGCCGGCGACCTGAACGGTCAACTCGCTGTTGATGGGAACGCGCAGAACGCCGTCCGTGGCCTGGGCGGCGGCGGACTCCTCGCCGGTCAGGAAAACCGGTGCGCGGCCGGTGTATGCCGGCGGCGTCACCCAGGCATCGACGGTGCGGGTATCGCCCACGCCGCCGACCGCGAAATCCGGGCTGAACGCGTTTGCAATGCGTGCGGGCGCCTGGATGTTCGCACCGACCAGCATGACGGCCAGAACCAGGATAACCGCCTGGCGCAGCGCAAACGGATCGTGCCGCGGCATGTCAGGATTGGGCGCCGCCAGTTTCAGGTTCTTCACAAGCGCGGCGGCGCGGGCCTGGTGCAGTCTCCACAGGCCGTTCTCGCCCCCCGCCTGGCGCGCCGGCATGTCTTCGAGGGTTTCCAACGGCCGGTGCTGCAGCGCGTTTGCTTGCTCGAGCCAACGGTGCGTTTCTTCGACGGACGGCGGCCGGCTGCGCCGGACGCCCTGGACAAGGCATGCCAGGAAACCGAGCCCGAAGGCGATCAGCACGGCAAGGTGCAGCCAGCCCGGGAGGTAGGGAAGCAGGTCCGACAGCGCGACCGCCAGGAACAGGCCGATCACCGCCAAGGCGGGCCAGAACGCCGGGCTGAGCCGTTCCCACGTCAGGGCCAGCCGGGCCAGAAGCAGTTTGACCGTGCCAACAGACTGCAGAGTTGATCGTTCGCTCATCCGCCCGCTCTCATCGCCAGCCCGGGGTCACCGGCATCGGTCTGCCAGTCGGCAAGCTGGTCCTGTTGCAACAGCTCATCCAAGGTTTGACGCGCCCTGACAACCGCCCAACGGTCGCCGTTAACGAGAATTTCAGGAACCAGGGGCCGGCTGTTATAGGTCGACGCCATCACCGCACCATAGGCCCCGGCCGATTCAAAGGCCACTAAATCTCCTGTGACCAATGGAGGCAGGTCGCGCTGGCGGGCGAAGGTGTCGCCGCTCTCGCACACCGGGCCGACCACGTCCGCCGGGCCCCGCGGCGCGTCCGGGCCGGGCTGGGCGACAGGCTGGATATGGTGATGGGCGCCATACATGGCAGGCCGGATCAGGTCGTTCATGGCGGCATCCAGAATGATGAACCGCCGGTCCTGTCCTTCCTTCACATAGACGACCTGGGCGACCATCACGCCCGCATTGCCGGTCAACAGGCGTCCCGGTTCGAACGACAGGCGGTAGCCGCGGCCGCCGACGGTTTCGCGCACCACGGCGGCATAGGCATCGACCGGGGGCGGTGTCTCGTCGTCGTAAAGGATGCCAAGCCCGCCGCCGAGGTCCAGATGCTCGATGCCGATCCCGGCTGACCGCAACCGGTCGGCCAGATCGGCGACCCGGGCGAAGGCGGCGCGGAACGGTTCGAGATCGGTCAGCTGCGAGCCGATATGAACGGCCACGGAAACCGGCTCGATGCCCGGCAGATCGGCCGCCCGGGCGAACGCGGCGGGCGCGGCGTCCAGGGCGATGCCGAACTTGTTCTCTTTCTTGCCGGTGGTGATCTTCTCGTGCGTGTTCGCGTCCACATCGGGGTTGACCCTGAGTGCGACGTTCGCCACCCGGCCGGCATCGACCGCTACCGCGCTCAGCACCTCCAGTTCGGGCACCGATTCCACGTTGATCTGGTGAATCCCGGCGTCAAGCGCCGCACGCATCTCCGCGGCGGTCTTGCCGACGCCGGAGAAGATGATCCGTTCAGGCGGAATGCCGGCGGCCAGGGCGCGGCGCAGTTCGCCTTCCGAAACGACGTCGGCGCCCGCGCCCAGATCGCCGAAGGTGCGGATGACCGCCTGGTTCGAGTTTGCCTTGACGGCGAAACAGATCAACGGATCGAACTCGGCAAGCGCGGCGCGCAGCGACAGGTACTGCGCCTCCAGTGCGGCGGTCGCATAACAATAGAACGGCGTTCCGACCGCGGCGGCGATGTCGCTCAGCGGAACGGCCTCGGCGCTCAGGACGCCGTTGCGGTAGGAAAATGCGCTCACGATCCCGATCCGGTCAACTGGACGGGTACGTCCTCGGATAGGGCGCGTCCTTGCCGCTCGGCGGCTGCGGCGGACCTTTCTTGCCGCAGGCTGCCAGGCCACCGCCCAGCAGGATCGCGACCAGGAAAACGGTTATCAAGCGGCGCATCGGTTCATGCTCCTTGGCCAGGCGTCGGTTCCAGATAGCGCTTGCGCGCCGCCGCCACCGCAGCGCGCACGCGATCCGGAGACGTGCCGCCCTCGCTGTTGCGGCTGTTCACGGACGCCTCCACCGACAATACAGAGTATATATCCTCAGTGATGGCAGGTTCCACCGCCTGCATGTCCGCAAGTTCCACCGCTTCGAGCCCGATCCCCTTGCCTTCGGCGATGGCGACGATCTGCCCGGTGACGTGATGGGCGTCGCGGAACGGCAAGCCGGCCACCCTGACCAGCCAATCGGCAAGGTCCGTCGCGGTGGGGAAACCCTGGTCCAGCGCCGCGCGCATCCGTTCGGGTCTGGGTTCCAGATCGCCGACCATGCCCGCAGCCGCCGCCAGCCCCAGCGCCAGGGTGTCGGCAACCTCGAAGGTGGGTTCCTTGTCCTCCTGCATGTCCTTGCTGTAGGCCATCGGCAGGCCCTTCATGACCACAAGCAGGCCGGTGAAGGCGCCGACGATCCGGCCGGCCTTCGCCCGCACCAGTTCGGCGGCGTCCGGGTTGCGCTTTTGCGGCATGATCGACGAGCCGGTCGAAAACGCGTCCGACAGGATGATGAAGCCGAACTGCTGGGACGACCACAACACGATCTCTTCGGCCAGCCGCGACAGATGGGTCGCCGCGATCGCCGCGGCGGCCAGGTACTCAAGGGCAAAGTCGCGCGCCGAGACGGAATCGAGGGAATTCGCGGTCGGCCGGTCGAAGCCAAGCGCGCGCGCCGTCATGGCGCGGTCGATCGGGAAGGACGTTCCGGCCAGCGCCGCCGCGCCCAGCGGACATTCGTTCAAACGCTTGCGGCAATCCGCGAAGCGGCCGCGGTCGCGTCCGAACATCTCCACATAGGCCATCAGATGATGGCCGAACGTGATGGGCTGGGCCGTCTGCAGATGGGTGAAGCCCGGCATCACGAGAGCGGCATGCGCCCCGGCCTTGTCCAAAAGGGCGGCCTGCAGGTCCTTCAAGGCCGCGTCGTGCCCGTCGATGGTATCGCGGACCCACAGCCGGAAGTCGGTCGCGACCTGGTCGTTGCGGCTGCGGCCGGTGTGCAGGCGGCCGGCCGGCTCGCCGATCAGCTCGCGCAGCGCCGCCTCGACGTTCATATGGATGTCTTCCAGTTCGGTCTTGAAGTCGAACGTGCCCGCTGCGATCTCGCCGTGAATGCGGTCCAGTCCCTGGGCAATCGCCGCGGCGTCCTCGGCGCGGATGATGCCCTGGGCCGCCAGCATCTCGGCATGCGCCTTCGACCCGGCGATGTCCTGGGCGAAAAGCCGCTGGTCAAAGCCGATGGATGCGTTAATTCTCTCCATCAGGGCGTCGGGTCCGGCGGTGAACCGCCCGCCCCACATTTCGTTCGCAGTCATGGGATGGTACCGGTGCGTTCACGGAACACGTTTGTCTTGCTGCTTGCGGTCGGGATCGTCGTTGCTGCGCTTGCGCGCGCGGCGGCTGACGAGATCCCCCCGGTGCAGGGCGACGTGGCGCACTTTAGTCTCTACGAAACGCCAAAACCAGCGCCAGATGCGACCTTTACCGATGCCGACGGCAAGGCGCTGAGGCTTGCCGACTGGCGCGGCAAGGTGGTTTTGGTGAACTTCTGGGCGACCTGGTGCGCGCCTTGCGTGCGCGAGATGCCGGAACTCGACGCGCTGCAGGCGGCACTGGGCGGCGACGGTTTCCAGGTGCTGGCGATCAGCCAGGACCGCGGCGGGGCCAAGGTGGCGGGCCCGTTCCTGCGCGAACGGCTCGGTCTCGCCAACCTGGCGCTTCACCTGGACGCGTCTTGGAGCTTCGGCAAGGCGATGGAACTGCGCGGCCTGCCGACCACATTCCTGATCGATGCCGACGGCATGATCGTCGGCAAGCTGGAAGGGATCGCCGCATGGGACGGCGCGGACGCGCGCGCGCTGATCGACTGGTACGTCTCGAAACGAACCGGTTAGCGCGTCGGGACCGGCGTGTCCCCCGAATAGTCGTAAAAGCCGCGGCCCGATTTCTTGCCGAGCCAGCCGGCCTCCACATACTTCACCAACAGCGGGCAGGGCCGGTACTTGGAATCGGCGAGCCCGTCATACAGCACCTGCATGATCGCCAGCGAGGTGTCCAAGCCGATGAAGTCGGCCAGTTCCAGGGGACCCATCGGGTGGTTCGCGCCCAGCTTCATGGCGGTGTCGATCGCCTCGACGTTGCCGACGCCTTCGTACAGCGCGTAGATCGCCTCGTTGACCATCGGCAGCAGGATCCGGTTGACGATGAAAGCAGGGAAATCCTCCGCTGTCGCCACGGTTTTGCCGAGCCGGTTGGCGAACGCGACGAACGTTTCGAAGGTTTCCTCGGAAGTGGCGAGGCCCCGGATCAGTTCGACCAGCTTCATCACCGGCACCGGGTTCATGAAATGCATGCCGATGAACCGGTCCGGCCGGTCGCTTGCCGCGGCAAGCCGCGTGATGGAGATCGACGAGGTGTTGGTCGCCAGATAGGCGTCCGGCTTGATCACCGCGATAACTGCCTTCAGGATCTCCTTCTTGACCGCTTCGTTCTCGGCCGCGGCTTCGATCACCACGTCGCAGTCGGCGAACGATTTGTACTCCGTGCTTGTCGCGATCCGGGCCAGTGCCTGGTCCTTGTCCGCTGCGGCGATCTTCTCGCGCCGGACCATCCGCTCCAGATTGCGGTCGATCGTCTTGATCGCTGCCTCCAACGCCTTCTGGGAGACGTCCAGCAGCACCACCTCGATACCGGTCAGCGCCGCCACATGGGCGATGCCGTTGCCCATCTGTCCGGCGCCGATGACGCCGATCTTGTCGATGTTGCTCATGCCAATCCTTCCGCCCCGAACGGCGGGGCGCTTGGTTTCGTTTGTCAGTCCTTCAGTGCCGCATCAAGCTCCGGCACTGCCTCGAACAGGTCCGCGACCAGGCCATAGTCCGCGACCTGAAAGATTGGCGCTTCCTCGTCTTTGTTTATGGCCACGATAACTTTTGAATCCTTCATGCCCGCCAGGTGCTGGATTGCGCCGGAGATGCCGACGGCGATATAGAGATCCGGCGCCACGACCTTGCCGGTCTGGCCGACCTGGTAGTCGTTGGGAACGAAGCCCGCATCCACCGCGGCGCGGCTGGCGCCGACCGCGGCCCCCAGCTTGTCGGCCACCGTTTCGAGAATGGCGAAGTTCTCGCCGCTTTGCATGCCGCGGCCGCCGGAAATGATGACCCGGGCCGAGGTCAGTTCCGGCCGCTCGCTCTTGGACATTTCCGCGCCGACGAAGCTGGAAAGGCCGGCATCGCCTGTGCCGGCGACGGTCTCCGTCGCTGCCGAACCGCCTTCGGCCGCGGCGGCCTCGAAGGCGGTGGTACGCACGGTCACGACCTTGATCTTGTCCGAAGACGTCACCGTGGCGATCGCGTTGCCGGCATAGATCGGCCGGTCGAACGTGTCCGGGCCGTGCACGGCAATGATCTCGGAAATCTGCTGCACGTCCAGAAGCGCCGCCACGCGCGGCATCAGGTTCTTGCCGAAGGTCCCGGCCGGCGCCAGCACGTGGTCGTAGCCGGCGGCCAGGTTCACGACCAGCGGCGCCAGGTTCTCGGCAAGCTGGTTGTCGAACTCGGGTGCATCGGCCGACAGGACCTTGGCGACGCCGGCGACCTTCGCGGCGGCCTCGCCGACGGCGGTGCAGCCGCTGCCGGCGACCAGAAGGTGGATCTCGCCGCCGATGGCCCCGGCGGCCGTGACCGTGTTCAGCGTCCCCGCCTTCAACTCGGTCCCGTCATGCTCGGCGATAACCAGGATGCTCATGATGTGTCGTTCCTGCCTCAGATGACTTTTGCTTCGTTGCGCAGCTTGTCGACCAGCTCGGCAACGCTTTCGACCTTGACGCCACCCTGACGCCGCGGCGGTTCGGTCACCTTGACCGTCGCCAGGCGCGGCGCCACGTCGACGCCAAGCTCGTCGGGCGTCATGGTGTCGATGGGCTTCTTCTTCGCCTTCATGATGTTCGGCAGCGACGCATAACGCGGCTCGTTCAGCCGCAGATCGACGGACACAACGGCCGGTAGCTTCACCTTGATCGTCTCCAGCCCGCCATCGATCTCGCGGGTGACGTCGGCGCTGCCGTCGGCCAGCGCGATCTTCGATGCGAAGGTCGCCTGCGGCCAACCCAACAGCGCCGCCAGCATCTGGCCGGTCTGGTTGGAGTCGTCGTCGATGGCCTGTTTGCCCAGGATCACCAGGCCGGGATCCTCTTTGGCCACGATCGCCGCCAACAGCTTGGCGACGGCCAACGGCTGCAGTTCGGCGTCGCTCTCCACCAGGACGCCCCGATCGGCCCCCATGGCAAGCGCGGTGCGGATGGTTTCCTGACACTGGGAAACGCCCAGGGACACCACGACGATCTCCGTCGCGGTTCCGGCTTCGTGCATGCGCACCGCCTGTTCGACGGCGATCTCGTCGAACGGGTTCATCGACATCTTGACGTTGGCGGTTTCGACGCCGGATTCGTCTGCCTTGACTCGGATCTTGACGTTGTAGTCGACGACCCGCTTGACCGGGACCAGTACTTTCATTGCGTATCCTTCGCGCGTCCGGACAAAATGCTCACAGTCCTGCAGGCCGCGTTGTGGCGCGGCTTGCAGCCGGAGTCAAGGAGACGGAGGAGGGCTTCGGCGCAGCATCGCGCCGCCGTTTCATGCGGTGCGAAGGTCCGCGAAGCCGTGCACTTCGTTGCGGATCGACCGGTTCGACGCGATTTCGCCCAACGGCGCGATTTCCCAGTCCCACATGGCGTCGGTGACCGGCAGTTCGATCCCGAACAGGGCGTCCATGTCCTCGACCACATCGCCGTTTCCGTCGACGACGGTCCGGCGCCGGTCGGTGATCAGGCACTGCACCGCGTCGAAAGCACGCAGGTGATTCAGGTGGCCGGCAACGATGTCGCGCCCGAAATCCCAGGCGGTGTCGGTGTCGATATGGATGCGCTTTTCCACGAAGGCCAAGGGAACCGTCGGCAGCTGCGAGGCCAGGTTTGCCGAGATCACGAGATCGACCTCGGGATCGTCGACCAGCAGCTTGGTGTTGGGCGTGAACAGGGTGTGGGCGTCGTGGTGAAGGGCCTCCGCGACGCCGGCGATGTCGGCCTCCATCAGGCTGACATTGTAGTGGGCCGCGGCCTTGCGCTTGGCGTTGCGCAGATGCACGACGTCGACCAACAGAACCGACTTGAACCGGTCCGACAGATCTTGCAGCGGCACATCCAGCAACAGGCCTGATCCCAGCACCACCGCCTTGCGATGGCTCTCGCAGCGGCTGATCGCCTCGCGGATGACCGCCTTGGAGGCCTCGAGATGCGGATCCCAGCTGGCGCGGCAGCGGTTGTAGCGGGCCTCGATGGCGATGGACTCGCGCAGATACCCCATCCGGCGCGCATAGGTCGCGCAGGGTGTCGTAAGGTAGCTGACAGCCTCTAGCAGCATGGGGTCCGATCTTTACGTATACGCGTAGCGCTGGAGACTAGCCCGCAAACCGTTGAAGAATCGTCAAGGTCCGGTAAACCATGGCGCCCCGCCCCTGGCCTGGGTTTCCGGCGCCAGGCCTTGGTTAGAGCGGGGATTTGGGGGGGGGCCGGAAGGCGGGATCAGCGGGTTTTGCCGGGTTCCCATAGGATGTCCGAGGCGCCGCGCTGGTTGCAGTGCCGCGACAGCACGAACAGGAGGTCGGACAGCCGGTTCAGGTATTTGACCGCCTCGGGGTTTACGGCCTCCTCCTCGGACAGCGCAACGGCGAGCCGTTCGGCTCGGCGTGTGACCGTGCGCGCCAGATGCAGGAAGGCGGCCGCCGGGGTCCCGCCCGGCAGCACGAAGCTGGACAGGGGATCCAGGTCCGCGTTGACGGTATCGATCTCCTGCTCCAGGCGCTCTACCTGTCCCGGCGCCATCCGCAGCGCGCTTTTGGCGGCCGCGCCGTCCTCCGGCCGGCACAGGTCCGCGCCCAGGTCGAATAGGTCGTTCTGGATCCGGGCCAGCATCTCGTCGGCCGCGCCGTCGGTGTGCAGCCGGGCCAGGCCGATTGCGGCGTTGGCCTCGTCGACGGTGCCGTATGCCTCGACCCGCAGGGCGTCCTTGCGCACACGCGTGCCGTCGCCCAGCGAGGTGTCGCCGCCGTCGCCGCCACGGGTGTAGATGCGGGTAAGCTGTACCATGGGGTCTCTTCCGGCGTCTGCGGCGCGTCAGGCCTTGCCGGCCGCGACCATCAGGATCGCAAACACGACCAGGGCCAGCAGTTGCAGCAGAATCCGCGCACGCATCAGCTTGTTGGAGTAGCGTTTGTTGAAATCGCCACCGCGGGCAAGCGCAAAAATGCCCACCAAGCAGACGCCCAGGGCGCCCATCATCGCAACGATCAGGACGATGAAGCCGACATTTGTCATGCCATTGATATATGCCGAACCCGGCCCCGCGGCCAGGGGCGAATGCAGCGGCGGATCACGGGGCCGGAACCCGCGCGAAACTGTGGTAGTGATCCACCGTGATCCATTGCAGCCAGCGCCCGTCGGATCCCTGAACATAGACCATGCGCCGGGCGCCGCGCCGGCCGCCCTGGTAGTCCAGGTCGGCCTCGCGGTAGGTTCCGTTGTGGTTGGCCGGCAGACGTCTTTCCCGGTTGTGAAAGCGGTCGCCGCCGATCGCGGTGCCGGGCGCATGGCGCCAGAGGTCCCGGCCGCGTCGCCAGCCCTCGCCGCGGGCCTCGTCCTTCGTCAGATAGCAGTCCGGCAGATCGCCGGTACGGTAGACGGTGCTGGAGATGCGGACGAAGGCCTCGATCCGCTCCAGCCCGACGCGTTCCGCAAAACGGCGCAGCCGCTCGCCATGCCCCTGGGCCACCGGCTGGCCGAGACCGCAGACCCGTGCGGCATCGGCCCGGACGGCCTCGACGCCCGTCGCGAGCAGGCCGAACAGGACCAGGACGGCGGCGATGCGTCGCATCAGTTGCGCGTTGCCAGAAGGCCGCGGGCGATGATGCCGGCCTGGATCTCCGCCGTGCCTTCGAAGACCGACAGGATGCGTGCGTCCACCAGCAGCCGCGCGGCGCGGGTTTCCTCCGCATAGCCTGTGCCGCCATGGATCTGGACCGCGCTGTCGGCATTGGCCCACGCCGTGCGCGCGGCCAGAAGCTTGGCCATGCCAGCCTCGATGTCGGCGCGCCGTCCTTCCTGCTTGGCCTGGGCTGCGGACAGGGTCAAAAGCCGGGACAGAACCGTCTCGACTGCCATCATGGCCAGTTTGTCGGCGATCCTTGCGAACGCGATCAGCGGCCGCGCGAACTGGCGCCGGTCGCGGGCATAGGCCAGCCCCTCGTCGACGGCCGCCTGGGCGACACCGACGGCACGCGCCGCGGTCTGGATGCGCGCGGTCTCGAAGGTCGCCATCAGTTGCCGGAAGCCTTCGCCCTCGGCGCCGCCCAGAAGGTTGGCGGTCGGGACCCGAAAGCCGTCGAAGGCGAGGCTGTACTCCTTCATGCCGCGATAGCCCAGCGTCGGGATCTCGCCGCCGCTGAGGCCGTCAACGGGAAACGGGTCGCCGTCGTCTCCGCGCGGCTTTTCCGCCAGCAGGATCGACAAACCGCTGTGGCCGGCCTCTGACGGACCGGTCCGCACCAGCACCGTCATCAGATCGGCCCGTCCGGCGTGGGTGGCCCAGGTTTTCGCGCCGTCAATCCGATAGCCGTCGCCCTCCCGCCGCGCCGTGGTCCGCACCGCCGCCAGGTCCGAACCGGCTTCCGGCTCGGTGAAGACGGCGGTGGGGATGATCGCGGCGCTGGCGATGCCGGGCAGGAACCGGTCTTTCTGTTCGGCGGTGCCGTTGGCAAGGATCAGCTCGCCTGCGATCTCGGACCGGGTCGCCAGCGAGCCGACCGCGAGGCTTGCGCGGCTCAGCTCCTCGCTGACGATGCACATGGCGGTCTTGCCCATGCCCGCGCCGCCGTACGCTTCGGGCAGCGTCAGTCCGAACACGCCCAGGCCGGCCAGCGTTTCGATCACCGCTTCCGGGATCAGCCGGTCCTCCAGGTGCCAGCCGGCCGCATGAGGCAGGATTTCGGTTTCGGCGAAACGGCGGAACTGGTCCCGTATCAGCGCCTCGTCTGCCTCGTCCGCCGACGGCTCCGGCGCCCCCTCTGCGGCCATCAGGTCGGCCAGCGACCGCCTGGCGGCGGCAAGGTTGTCGCCGTCCGTGCCGTGGGCCTGCCGCACCGCCTCGAGCCCGGCCGGATCGGCCATCCAGTCGCCGGGCCGGGCGATCTCGCTCTGGCTCAGGGGGATGCCGGAGAGCAACTGGGCGACGTATTCCCCGAACCCGATCTCCGCGACCAGGGTCTCGGCCGGGCTCAGCGTTCCCGCCGCCGCCCGATCGCAGGCCCATCTGTTCAATTGTCCAAGCGCTGCCCGATAGGTTGCGACCCAGGCCAGGGCGTGGGCCGCGCCCTGGTGCTGGTGCAGGGCGTCGGGGTCCGGACGGCCCGCGGGCGCAACCCGGCTGCCCAGGCTCGATACTGCCCGGTCTACCAGCCGGTCCAGTGCTTCGATGGTGGGGGTGCGGTCTTTCCAGGCCCGCCGGTTCAGGGTCGATGCCGGCGCAACCATGTTAACCAAGCATGCCCGGTTTGCAGCCTAGTCCTTGGGATGAACGGTGGCGTTCGCCGGGCCGGGGCGGGATTTTCCGCGGCCCGAGCCCTGGCGGGCCTTTCGGCCATGGCCGCCCGGGAACGACAGGATATTGTCCGGCTTGCCGCCTTCGATGCGGGCCTCCAGCACCTGCTCGGCGCCGAACTCACCCTCAGCGGTTAACGCGGCGTAGGATTCCGCCTCGTCGGTAAGTAGCGGGTTACCGCGCGGATAGATCGCACTGTAGCCGCCATGGCGATAGCGCACCATGCAGGAAGGTCGGCGACCAAAGGCCCAAAGGTCAGACATCCAAAATCTCCAAACGGCGCGCTTCCGACGCGCTTCTATCATCCCACAGAACATGGGGCCGGGGCAATATCGGCGCAAGGGTATAGTTGGCTTTCCGGGCGGTTGCAACCGCCGGGAATCAAGGCCATTTTGGCCGTCGGCATTAACCAGATTCGGTGTTCGTTTCCAATGGACGCGGTGGTCGGGATCGTGCTTCCCGTCTTCGGATTGGTGGCACTGGGGTATGGCGCGTCTTGGATCGGTTGGTTTTCCGAACAGGCCAATGACGGATTAACCAGATACGTTTTTACCTTCGCCATTCCGGTGCTGCTGTTCCGGACCCTGGCGACCACGACCCTGCCGGCGGACCTGCCGCTGGGCTTTTTGGGGTCTTATTATCTGGGGCTGATGGCGGTGTTCGTCGCCGGCATGCTGGTTGCCCGCCTGGCCTTCACGCAGGAGTTGGGCGGCCAGACGATTTCGGGAACCGCCGCCGGCTACGGCAACACCGTTCTGTTGGGTATACCGATTGTTCTGGCGGCATACGGCGATGCGGGCGCCGTGCCGCTGTTTCTGGTGATCGCGATTCACAGTCCGCTGATGTTTCCGATCATCACGGTGCTGCTGGAAATCGCCAAACGGCGCGAGGCCAACCTGTGGCAGCTTCCTTGGCTGGTGCTGAAGGGCCTGATGACGAACCCGATCTTCGTTGGGCTTCTGGTCGGACTGGCGTTCAACGTCTTGGACCTGCCGATCTGGTCGCCGGTCGACCGCATGGCGGAGCTGCTGTCGGCCTCGGTCGCGCCCTGCGCCCTGTTCGCAGTGGGCGCGTCGCTGTTCCGCTATCGGATCTTCGGCAATATTGCCCATTGCGTGGTCCTGACGGTTCTGAAGACGTTGGTGTTCCCGGCCGTCGTCTGGGTTCTGGCATTCCTGGTCTTTGAGGTCGACGCCTTGTGGGGCAGCGTCGCCGTCGTGCTGGCGGCACAGCCCGCCGGCGTCAACGCGTTCCTGTTCGCCAACCGCTATGGCGTCGGCGAAGGAAGGGCGTCGTCGACGGTGCTGATCTCCACGGCGTTCTCGGTGATCACGTTGTCGCTTATCCTGCAGTGGCTGACGGTCGACTGAGGGCGTGCGATGTCCTTGAACGAATGGCTTGCCAATCCCGCGTTTCTGACCCTGGCGCTGCCGATGGCGACGGCGCTGGTCGCCGCGGCCGTGCTGCGCGTCGCGGCCGGCCGTGGGATCGGTTCGGCGCTGGCCGGCGCCGGCATCGGGCTGGGCTTCCTGGCCGGCGACGTTGCGGTCATGGGGACGCCGCACTGGCCGGCGCTGGCGGCGATCCACAAGCTGCCGTTCGTCGCGGCGGGCGGGATCGCGATCGGCGCCGTCTTGGACATCGGCCGCGCCGGCCGCAAAACCAGGACTGTCGCGGTCCTCGCGGCGGCCTTTGCGGCGGTTGCCTGGATCGGCTGGCCGTCCTTGGCGGCGGGCGACGGCAGGGCGATCGGTCACATGGCGATGCTGTGGGCGCTGTCGTCAGGCGTTCTGATCTCGCTTGACCGCCCCGTGGGACAGGCGGCGGGACCGGCGGTCATGCTGTGCGCGGCCGCCCTGGGCGTGGCGGTGCTGGTGATCCTGTCCGGCTCGACCGGCGCGGCGCAGCTTGCCGCCGCGGTCGCGGCGGCCAGCCTCGGTTTCTTCGTGCTTGCCTGGCCGCCTGCCGGCCTGTCCTTTGCCGCCTGCGGACAACTTGGCGGCGGTTTGCCGCTTGTGGCACTGGTGGCGGGTCTGATGCAAAGCGGCGACATCGAACGTGCCGCCCTGCCGATGCTGTTGCCGGTGTTTCTCGCCGGGCGCCTCTCCGGGGCGCTGGTGCCCGCGCGCGCGGGCGTCGAAGGGGCGCTTCGGCCGATCCTGACCTTCGCGATCGCGTTGGTGCCGGTGCTTGCGGCGGCGGGCGTGCACCGCATGATCCGCGAACCGCTGTTCTGGTTCTAGGGCGCGACGGGTGGGGTATCTCGACCGCATCCGCGCCTGCCGCAATGCCGACTATGCGGCGTTCCGCCCGTTCATGATCGACACTGCGCGGTTCGGATGGGTCGCGCATGCCTTCCTCGAAAAGCTCGCACCCTGGCCCGACCTGTTCCGGGTCACCGACAATGACGTCACGCTGGACCCCGCGTTGAAGACGCCGGAGGACCGTTCGGCGGCGCTGGCCGAGGCGGGGACGGCGCTCGACCGGCAGGGATTGATCCACGGCTGGCGCGGCGAACTCTATGCGGTGAAGAACCGGTGGGAAGACCCGCCGGCGCTGTTGGCGGAACGCGCCCTGATGCCCTATTTCGGGTTCCGGTCGTACGGTGTGCATGTGAACGGCTTCGTGCGCGCGCCCGACGGTTTGCGGCTGTGGATCGCGCGGCGTTCCGACGACCGGCCGAACTTTCCAGGCTTGCTGGACAACACCGTCGCGGGCGGCCAGCCGCATGGTCTTGGCCTGATGGAAAACGTGGTCAAGGAATGCGCGGAAGAGGCCGGCCTGCCCGAGGCGCTTGCCCGCACCTCCGTGGCCGCAGGATACATCAGCTACGACGAACAGCCCGATGCGTTCCGGGTCAAGCCCGACCGTCTCTATTGCTTCGACCTGGAGATGCCTGCCGATCTGGTGCCGCGCAATACGGACGGCGAGATCGCGTCCTTTCACCTGATGCCGGTCGACGAGGTCATGACGCTGGTGCGCGAGACGGATGCGTTCAAGCCCAACTGCGCGGTGGTGTTGATCGATTTCTTCCTGCGTCATGGCTTGTTGACGCCCGCCGGGACGCCTGACCATGCGGCGATCGTCGAGGCGCTGGCGGCGGGCCGCTAGGCGGCGAGGCCCACCATCTCGCGGACCTTGTCGGGTGCAGTGCCGTTGGCCCGCAGTGCCTGCAAGGTGACCGACAGGTTGCGTTTCGCGAACCGTTTCCCCTGTTCGTCCAGCAAAAGCCGGTGGTGGTGGTAGACCGGTTCGGGCAGGTCCAGGACCGCCTGCAGGACGCGGTGGACATGCGTGGCAAACAGCAGGTCCTCGCCGCGGGTGACATGGGTGACCGCCTGCAGGCCGTCGTCCACCACGACCGCCAGGTGATAGCTGGTCGGCACGTCCTTGCGCGCCAGGACCACGTCGCCGCAGCCGGCGGGGTCGACCGCGACGGTTCCGGCGCCCCTGTCGGTGAAGGTCAACGGCCCGGTCAGGGCCGCCGCGCGGTCCATGTGCAGTCTCAGCGCGAAAGCGTCGCCGGCGTCGAGGCGCGCCTGCCGTTCGTCCGCGGTCAGCCGTTTGCAGGTGCCGGGATAAAGCGGGCCGTCCGGCCCGTGCGGCGCGCTGGGCGCGGCCGCGATTTCCCTTTGGATCTCCTTGCGTGTGCAAAAGCAGGGATAAAGCAGGTCCATCGCCGCCAGCCGGTCCAGCGCCGCCCGATAGTCGGCCATGTGTTCCGACTGGCGCCGGACGGGCGTCTCCCAGGTCAGACCCAGCCAGGCCAGGTCTTCGAAGATGGCCGCCTCGAACTCGGGACGGCAGCGGCCGCGGTCGATGTCCTCGATCCGCAGCAAACAGCGCCCGCCGGCTGCGGCGGCCTCGGCCCAGGTGAAGATGGCGGAATAGGCGTGGCCAAGGTGCAAATGCCCGGTCGGGCTGGGCGCAAAACGGAAGACGGCCGTCATGCCTTCACGGTCCAGGGCAATCTTTCCTTCCAAGCAAGACGGGACATCTGTCCGGCTGTTTCTTCATTCTCCTGGATAAGGCCGAGCGCGGCGGTGTAAGTCAACGGCGATGGATCAGGCGACGATCAACCGGGGGCTCGACGAGCTGGCGGCGCGCGACGCGGCGGTTGCGTCCGGGCTCGCGCGCGTCGGTTATCCGGCACCGCGGCTTGCCGCGCCCGGTTTTCCGGGTCTTCTGTCGATCATCGCGGCGCAGCAGATCTCCGCCGCGGTGGCCCAGGCGATCCGGGCGCGGCTGGCGGCGATCGAAGACCCGATGTCGCCGCACCGTTTCGTGGCGCTCGACGACGAGACCTTGCGGGCGACCGGCCTCAGCCGCCCGAAGATCGCCTATGCCCGCGGCATTGCCGAGGCGGCGCTGGACGGGCGGCTGGATCTTGCCCGAGTCGCCGAGCTGGAGGACGAAGCGGCCATCGAGACCCTGGTCGCGCTGAAGGGCGTGGGCCGATGGACCGCGGAGGTCTATATGCTGTTTGCACTGGGTCGTGGCGACGTCTTTCCGGGCGACGATCTTGCGCTGCAGGAGGGCTTGCGGCGGCTGAATGGGCTTGAGGCGCGCCCCGACGGCGGCACGGCGCGGACGCTGGTGGAACACTGGTCGCCGTGGCGCGGCGCCGGTGCGCTGTTCCTTTGGCACTTCTACAAGGGCGCGCCTTCGTGACCGGCGCGGCCGACAGGTTGGACGGGGGTCGAACGCATGCATGATTTCTTCAAACTGGACGGGCCCCGCTTCGGTCCGGCTTCGGGCGCGCCCGCGGAGCGGCTGGTGATCCTTCTGCACGGGCTGGGCGCCGACGGCAACGACCTGATCGGGCTTGCGCCGCATCTTGCCCGGGCCTTGCCCACGACGCTGTTCGTGGCGCCGAACGCGCCTTACCCATGTGACATGGCCCCGTTCGGTTACCAGTGGTTCTCGCTGATCGACCGTTCGGCCAGCGCAATCCTGGCCGGCGCCCAGGCCTCGGCACCGATCCTGAATGCCTATATCGACGAGATGCTCGCGGAAACCGGTCTGACGCCGGACAGGCTGGCTCTGCTGGGCTTCAGCCAGGGAACCATGATGAGCCTTTTCGTCGCGCCGCGGCGCGATCAGGCGGTGGCCGGCATCCTCGGCTATTCCGGGATGCTGGTGGGCGAGGAGCGGTTCGGCGCCGAGGTGCGCAGCCGGCCGCCGGTTCTGCTGGTGCATGGCGATGCCGACGAGGTGGTGCCGGCCCAGTGCACGCCGATGGCCGCCAAGGTCTTGGCGGATAACGGCTTTGAGGTCGAAACGATGATCCGGCCGGGGCTGCCGCACGGCATCGACCCGGCCGGCATCGAGGCGGGCAGCACATTTCTGCAGCGCGTCCTGGATTAAATAAAATCGAAACAATGGTTTATTACGTTCGTTGCAGCACGGAACCATTGGTCGCACCATATCTTGTGGCGTCAGCGGACATCCGCTAACAATACGGCGACCTGAACGGAGAGCCCCGATCCGGGCCGGATTCGGTTGCCGGCCATGGGACGGGGTCTGGAGGGACCCTAGTGACGGCAGGCTTGTCAGACTGTCCGGCCCTGGTGCTGAACGCCGACTTCCGGCCGCTCAGCTACTTCCCTCTGTCTCTGTGGGCCTGGCAAGACGCAATCAAGGCCGTGGTCCTGGATCGCGTCAACGTCATTTCGGAATATGAGGCAACGGTGCACAGCCCATCGATGGCGATGCGGCTGCCCAGCGTCATATCCCTGAAGGAATACGTCCAGCCTACGACAAGGCCCGCCTTCACGCGTTTCAACGTGTTCCTGCGCGACCGGTTCAGCTGTGTCTATTGCGCGACCGCTTTCCCGGCGCAGGACCTGACGTTCGACCATGTCATCCCGCGCAGCCGCGGCGGCCACACGACCTGGGAGAACGTCGTGTCGGCCTGTGCGCCGTGCAACCTGAAAAAGGGGGGGCGCACCCCTCAGGAAGCCCACATGGCACCGCGCCGCCGGCCGGCCCAGCCGACCACATGGGAGCTGCAGGAGAACGGCCGCGCCTTCCCGCCGAACTTCCTGCACGAAAGCTGGCGCGACTATCTCTACTGGGATTCGGAACTGGACGACTAAGCGCCGTCCTTGCGCCTCAGAACCGCTCGCTGAGCCAGATTGCGATCTTCGAGCCCGTCTTGATCGCTGCGGAAAGCACCGGATAGCCGGGCGCGTTCGTTGCGCCGTGATCGAGGGCGATGTCGCGATGTTCCAGTTCCTCGGCCCGGAACCGCTCCACCGTTTCGACCAGCGGCTCCTCGCCGCCCAATGCGCTCAGCGCTTCGGCCTGATCGGCATAGTGCTCGTCGATCACCTCTTCGACCGCGACGGTGCAGGCCATGGCGGCCTCTTCGCCCATGCGGGCGGTCGTCTGGCCAAGCGCGAAGCCGGCGAAGTGCCAGACCGGGCCCAGCACGGTCGGCCGCACACGCCGCGCGGGCAGCATTTCGTCGAAGGCGCGCTTGTGTGCCTTTTCCTGTTCGGCCATGTGCGCCAGAACGTTGCCCTTGGGCCCCTTTCCCAGAACCGCGATCTGTCCCTCGTAAATCCGTTCCGCGCCCATTTCGCCGGCGTGATCGACGCGCATCATGCGCGCCAGCGCCGCCTCGGGCGGCGGGTCGCCGGGGAGGTATCGCGGTCCCTTGCTCACCGCGACCGGCCCGCCAGCGGCCGCCGCGCGGCGGCCACCGCGAAGATGGCGGCCGCAAGGGACAGAAGCACGTTGTAGCCGGCCATCGAAATCCCGAACAGTTGCCAGGCGACCTGGTCGCAGCGCACCACAGGTCCGGACAGGATCTGCGCCTTCAGTTCCTCAAAAGACAGATTGCCGCCGGCCGGTACGGAACAGGATGTTGGACCCGTCCACCACCCCTGTTCGACGCCCACGTGATAGCCCGCAAGGACGGTATTGGCGATCATCAGGATGGCGGCAAGCCCGAAGCCGACACGCATCAAGGCCGGACGGCCGCGCAACAGCATCACAGCGCAGGCAAGGCCGCCAAGGCTCCACCAAGGGATCCTCTGATAAAGGCACAGTTCGCACGGTTGGATATCGAACCCGTACTGGAACAGGTAGGCGGTGCCAAGGACGCCGGCGCTGGCGGCCAGAAGCAACAGCGGGGCCGCGGGTAACGCGCGGTCGATAAGGCGGTCGAGCGTGATCGCGGTCATGACGGAGATATAAACCGACCGAGGCCCGCGCGCGAGCGCATCGCGACTGAATCGCGCAGCCTCACAGCAGCAGGCCCAGCACAAGGAAACCGGCGAAGATGCCGGCAAACAGCAGCAAGGCCAGCAAACCCAGGCGGCGTTCGATGAACGACCGGATCGGCGGCCCGAAGGCGTACACAGCGCCGCGACCAGGAAGAAACGCGCGCCCCGGCTGATCACCGAAACCGCGGTGAAGGTGGCCAGATCCATGTCGGCGACGCCGCTGGCGATGGTGATGACCTTGTAGGGGATGGGCGTGAAGCCGCCGGCCGCGACGATCCAGGCGCCCCAGGCGGTGTACCAGGATTGGAACGTCGTGAATTTCTCGCCGTAACCGTAGAATTCGATGATCGGGCGGCCGATGAACTCGTAGAGCTCGTAGCCGATGAAATAACCCAACAACCCGCCGACCGCCGATGCAACGGTGGCGGCCCCGGCGATGAACCAGGCCTTGTTGCGGGCCGCCAGCACCATCGGGATGATCATCACATCCGGAGGGATCGGAAAAAACGAACTTTCCAGGAACGCGATCAGCGCCAGCCACCCGACCGCGTGGCGGTGGGCCGCCAGGCCCATCGTCCAGTCGTAAAGGCGCCTCAGGGGCCCGTTTATCGTCTCGGTCAGCGCCATTGCCCGCGGCCTGGGTGAGGGAAACTCGCGGGGTTATAGCGAAAAGCGCCGGCCGATCCTAGCTGTCCGGCCGGATACCCGGGCTGTGGCTCTAGTCGACCCGCAAAAGCTGGCGCTGGAAGGTGACGCCCGCTTCGTGCGGCTCGGCCGATGCGGTCAGCAGTCCAGTGGGCGAATAAACGCCCGAATAGTCGCCCCAATCCAGGGGCACCGTGGTCAGGGCGATCAGTACCAACGCCCATACCGACAAACCCGCCACGAGGGCGGTCAGGGCCTTGGAGGCCGACTGTCGTTGCGCGGGGCAGGACATGATCCGTTCCTTTTTCGGTTCCGTTTGGAGTTCGTTTACCACTCGGATATGGGGCGCAATCGCTTGGATTCCAAGAACGGCTTATGCCCCCTTGTTGGCGGGGGCGCGGGGCGGCGGCAGGCAGGTATCAACCAGATGTAAACCTGTTTCCTTTAGCAATTCCGGGCTGGAGAACACTCACCGACTGCGCCGACCGGCCCGACGGCGAGGGCTGCTTCCAGGGGACGGATACGATCGATGAACTCCGCCTACCAGCCGGATCACAGCTTCCAGGCTGACGAGATTGCGCCGGCGCCGGGCCAGGAAGACGGGCCGACGTGGAAGGTGATCATCGTCAGTCGCGAGCGGGCGGACTGCGAGGCCTTGCGCGCCGAGCTGGAATCGGACGGATTTGCAGGACACAGCCTGGAAGCCCTGTTCGCCACATCGGCCACCGACGCGGAACAGCTCATCCAGGAGCATCCCGATACCGCGATCATGCTGATCGACGCGGAGGTCGAAACCGAAACGGCGGGACTGGAGCTGGTGCGTTTCGTCCGCGAGGTTGCCGACGACCACGACGTTCGGCTGATCGTCCGGGAAAACCGCAGCAGCGCGACGCTGGACCGCCGGCTGGTCACCGAGTGTGACGTCACCGAGTATGTCGACCGCGCATCGCTTTCCGGGGACCGGCTGTTCCTGATGATCCACGCTGCGCTGAAGGCCTACCGCACCACGATGGCGCTGCAGTCGAACAAGCGCGCGCTGGAGCAGGTGATCGACGCCACCTCCACGATTTTCGAACGCCGGTCGATGGGGCTGTTCGCCCAGGGCGTGCTGGAGCAGCTGACCACGCTGATCTATCTCGACCAGGGCGGCGAAGCGGCCAAGACCAGCGGCATTGCCGCCGTCTGCAAGGGCCCCGCGATCGACGTGGTCGCCGGGACGGGACAGTTCGCCGATCAGGTCGGAATGGACCGCCGTCCCCTGTTGCCGCGGCAGGTGCTGGAAGATTTCGAAACCGCGATCAAGGACGAAGGAACGATCCGGATCGGCAACCGCGTGGTCCGGAACTTCCGCACCCGGTCAGGCCTGAACTACATCGTTTATCTGAACCAGGTCGCCACCGACGAGGCCCCCTATCGTCATCTGATCGAGGTCTTCGCCCGCAATGTCGGCGTCGCGTTCGAGAACATCCAGATGAACGAGGAACATGAACGCGCCCAGCGGGAAATGATCTATCGCCTGGGCGAGGCGGTCGAGACGCGGTCGCGGGAAACCGGCAACCATGTCAGGCGGGTCGCCGAAATATCCAAGGTCCTTGCCCTGGGCTACGGACTGGACGTCGACGAGGCGCGGGTTCTGCGCGCGGCGTCGCCGTTGCACGACGTGGGCATGATCGGCGTCCCGGACACGATCCTGAACAAGCCGGGCAAGCTGGAACCGGAGGAGTTCGAAACCGTCAAGACGCACACCACGTTCGGCTACACGATGCTGATGGATTCCGAGCACGACCTGATCCAGGCGGGCGCGACGATCGCCCAACAGCATCACGAAAGGTGGGACGGGTCTGGCTATCCCGAAGGCAAGGCGGGCGAAGCGATTCACATTTTCGGCCGGATCACGGCGGTGGCGGACGTTTTCGATGCGCTGGGCTGCGACCGCCCTTACAAGAAAGCCTGGCCTCTGGACGACGTGATCGCGCATATGCGCGCGGAACGCGGCAAGCATTTCGACCCCAAGCTGATCGATGTGCTGATGGACCGTCTCAAGGACATCCTGGAAATCCGGGACCGTTTCGCCGACCGGTACACCGCCGACAAGGCGACCCAACGCCCTTGACCGGCTGGGTCTTCCTACCCATAAAGGGCCGCCGTCTTGACGGCGCCCCTGTGGCGGAATTGGTAGACGCGGCAGACTCAAAATCTGTTTCCGGCAACGGAGTGGGAGTTCGAGTCTCCCCGGGGGCACCATTTTCCGACAGTACCGAGCCGACGGTTCGGTCCCTGCGCTGAGCCGGTCGCGGGGCGTCTGCTGCGACGCCGTGCGCTAGGCGGCCCGGCAGGATTCTGGAAAAGTGATCGTCACGCGCGTTCCGACACCGGGTGTGCTGTCCAGGGCCAGCGTCGCACGATGCAGGCGCGCGATCGTCGCGGCGAGCGGCAGGCCGACCCCTGCGCCCTGATGCGGGCGGGCCAGCGAGCCGTTGACCTGGCTGAACGGCGAGAGCGCCGCAGCGATGTCCTCCGGAGCGATGCCGGTGCCGGTGTCGGTCACGGCGATTGTTGCCGGGCCGGCTTCCTGGTCGGTCAGGCTGACGGTGATCGCGCCATCCGCCGGCGTGAATTTGACGGCGTTGGCGACCACCTGGGAAAGCATCTGCCGAAGCCTGACCTCGTCGCCGCGGATCGGGACCACCTTTTTCGGCGTATCGACGGTCATGGCGATACCCGCATCCCTGGCGCGGTCGCAGAGCCCCGAGATGGCGTTGCCCACCAGTGCTGAGAGGTCCACGGTGTCGCTCTCCAGCGCCAGCGTGCCGCTCTCCGCCTTGGCCAGATCAATGATGCTGTCGATCATGGTCAGCAGGTTGCGACCGCCGTTCAGGACCTCTTCCAGATAGTCGCGGTAGAAGTCGTCGCCCATGCCGCCCACGGTCTGGGCGTGCATCACCTCCGAAAAGCCGATGATTGCGTGCAGCGGCGTTCTCAGTTCGTGGCTGATACTGGCGATGAAGGCGGTCTTGGCGCGGTTGGCCGCCTCGGCTGACTCCTTTGCGATCCTGAGCTGTCCCTCCATGCGGCTGGTGCGCAGAAGATACATCACGTTGTACTTCAACAGCGGCCAGTTCACGGGTTTGGTCACGAAGTCCGTGGCGCCGGCGACGAATCCGCGCTCGATCGAGTCCACGTCCTCCAGGCCGGTCACCATCATCACGGGGATGTGGCGCAGCGCCTCGTCCTGACGAATCGCGGCACAGGTTTCGAAACCGTCCATGCCCGGCATCATGACGTCCAGCGCAATCAGGTCCGGCATCAGTCGACGGGCTTTTTCCAGCGCTTCGCGGCCGTCGCCGGCCTCCTCGACCCGAAAACCGGCATCCGTCAGGGTCTGGCCAAAGATCATCCGTTGCGTGGCGTCGTCTTCGACCACCAGGATCAGCGCCGAGTCCTGGCCGCCAAGCATGTCCTGCATCGTCAGGCCGCTCCTTTGGTTCGTTCCAGCAGCTCGGTCTGCAGTGCCCCGCAGACGGCCGCGAACTCCTCGTCGATCTCATCGGCAACGGCATCCGGCTCGCCGACCGCGCCTTCGCGGGCGGCCATTTCCAGTGCCTTGCATTGCGACGAAAGCGTCATGGCGCCGACGTTTGCGCTGCTGGATTTCAGGCTGTGGGCGGCCTCGCGGGCGGCGTCGCAGTCGCCGTCCTCCAGGGCCCTGCGGATGCCGGTGACCAGTCCCGGCGCATGTTCCAGGTACAGGCCGATGACCTTCTTCACCAGGCTTCCGGGGTCGTTCGGCGTCGCCGCCGCAAGCGCGTCGAGGGCGGCCGGATCCAGCGGGCCTTCGGCCGCCGCGTTGTCATTTGCATCCCGCATGGATGTCTCCTTTTCCGTCTTGGCTTCGTCCTGGCGACCGCCGAAGGCGCGCCACAGGGCCTCTTCCAGTTCGTTCTGGTTGAATGGTTTCGACAAGTAGTCCGTCATGCCCGCGTCGAAGCAGAGCTGCCGGTCGGACTCGAACGCATTTGCGGTGACCGCGATGATCGGGACGGGTTGCGCGGTTCCGTCTTCCCGTTCCCGTTGCCGGATCTGGCGCGCGGCTGCAAACCCGTCCATTTCCGGCATCTGACAGTCCATCAGGATGGCGTCAAAGCCGCCCTGATCGAATTTCGCCACTGCCTCCCTGCCATCGACGGCCAGTTGGCATTCGCAGCCAAGCGCAGCCAGGAATTCCTTCGCGACCTCTTGGTTCACGGGATTATCTTCGGCAAGAAGAATGCGGCGTTTGAAGCTGGTCGTGCCGGCGTTCTCGTCATTTGCGGTCAACGGCGCGTCCAATGGCGGCGCAATAAGCAGCTTCGGGCCCAGGACGGCGGCAATCTCCGCAAAGAGTTCGGTCTGGCGAACGGGCTTGGTCACCATGCCGTGGATTCCGGCCGCTTTGGCCTGGGTCCCGTCGCCTTCCCAGCCAAAGGATGTCATGACGACGATCGGGAGCGACGACAGCGCGGGCACCGAATGGATGCGTTCCGCGAGCTGCACGGCGTTGATGTCGGCCAGGTTTATGTCGACGATGGCGAGATCGAAAGGCCCGCCTTTGCTTTGGGCGACTTTCAGGCGTTCAATCGCCTCCGCACCGTTCCCGACGGTCTCAGGATGACCGTTCCAGCCGCGGATCGCCGACGCGATGATGTTTGTCGACGTCGCGTTGCTGTCGGCGACGAGTATTCTCAGACCCGCCAGGTTGCGCGAGGCCCCGTCATTCGCGCGCGGTGCGTCCGCCTCGGGAAGCCGCGCGGTGAACCAGAACGTCGAGCCTTCGCCCGGGGTGCTGTCGACGCCGATCTCGCCGCCCATCAGGTCGATCAGCTGCGCCGAAATCGTCAGGCCCAGGCCGGTGCCCCCGAAGCGGCGGGTGATCGACCCGTCGGCCTGCTCGAACGCGGCAAACAGTTTGGCCGTGGTTGCGGGTTCGATACCGATTCCCGTGTCCGACACTTCGAAATGAAGCCGATCCGCCCGTCCGGCCTTGTCAGGGCGAACCCGGACAACGACCTCGCCTTCCGCGGTGAACTTGATTGCGTTGCCGATAAGGTTCAGCAGCACCTGGCGCAGGCGGTTCGGATCGCCGGAGACGAACCGCGGCACGCCCTCGTCCAACATGCCCGCAATGTGCAGCTTGTTCGCCTCGGATGTTTCCGCTGTCAGGTCGACGACGTCGGCGACGAGCTCGTGCAGGTCGAAACTGGGCGCCAGATCCAGAGCCACCTTGCCCGCTTCGATCCGGGAGAAATCGAGGATGTCGTTGATGATATTGAGCAGACCCTGCGCGGACTTTCTGACGGCCTTCACGAAGCGGGTCTGGCGGCCGGACAGTTCGGTGCGCATCAGGAGGTCAGTCATGCCCAAGACACCGTTCATCGGCGTGCGGATCTCGTGGCTCATGTTTGCGAGGAACTGGGACTTCTGCGCGTTGGCGCGGTCCGCTTCGTCCTTTGCCCGGGCAAGCTGGTCGTGCGCCGTTCGAAGATCACTTGCCATTTGCTGAAAGGAACGTCCCAGATCGCCGATCTCGTCGGTGCGGTCGATCGTGACGGCGGCTGAATAGTCGCCTTGACCGATGCGCCGCGCCATCGCGGACAGCGCCCTGATCGGCTGTGCCATACCGCGCGCCAGTAGGTAGGCGACGATAAGGCCCAATGCCGAAAGCGAGATCAGCAGGAGGACGGTGACCTTGATGAACCCCGCGATGCCGTCGTCGCGAATGATTTGGAGCGTCTGGCCCATGTCCGTGATACGGGCCCTGACGGCCACGGCGGACAGGTGCAGGTGTACCCCGCCCATGATCTGCTTGCCCACCTGGATCGGCGCGGCGACGTCCAGATAGTCGCCATCCAACTGCGCCGAGGCGACCCGGTCTGCCAGCGCGACCCTGACGGCGAGGTGGTCGTTGATGTTGCGTCCGTAGTCCGACATCGTGTCGGTCCCGTCATGGATGACGATGCCCTCAGGGTCGAACACGTGCGCCTCGATAACGCTGTCCTGGGCGATCACGGGGCTCAGCAGATCGAGCACCTCGTCCAGTTCGAAATGGTAGACCGGTTCCGCCAGCACTGAGGCAAGCTGTTCCGCCATACCAATGCCGAACTCCTGAAGCTGCGCCTCCAGCGCGGCAGTCATCTCGGATTTGCTTTGTTCCTGCGCCTCGTCGAGGATCTGGCGTACCCGCAGGAGCGTCGCCGAAGCGACGGCCGTCACTGAAATGACGATGACCAGCAGAATGGTCAGGGCATACCGGGTCGTAAGCGGCATCTACATCGCGTCTTTGACGGCCTGGTAGATGGCACGAAGGCGGTCCATGTCCTGCGCCACTGGCCCAGCGATGGCGTCATAGCGCTTCACCTTGTAGTAGGCCTTGAGGACCTTTCGGCCTTCCTCGTCTTCGTGCATGGATTCCAAAATGCTCTTGATCTCGGCCTTGATCTTCGGATCGAGGTCGCCGCGCACCAACAGCACGGACCGCAAGATCGGGTCGCCTTCGAAGAACACTCGTAGGCTCGACTTCAAGGCGTTGGGCGTGCGCGCGATGTCGTCCCAGTCCAGGTTGCTGATCGCGCCGGCATCGGCCAGGCCGCGGGCCACCCACGCGGCCACATTCACCTCGCCGTTGGTGAAGACGTAGCCCACCTTTCCAGCCGGCGGTTCTTGTCCAGGCTCGATCTCAACCAGTTCGAGGCCGGCGCGGCGCAGCGCGGCCAGCGGATACAGGAAACCCGACGTGGAGCCTGCGTCCTCGAAGGCGATGATACGGCCGCGCAGATCCTCAAGACGCGTCACGCCGCCGTCCGCGCGGGTGATCAGAACACTGCGATAGGACGCGACGCCCTTCTTCCATTCGCGCATCAGCGGCTGTGCATCGGCCACCTCGGCGAACTGCAGCGCAGAGAAGGCCGTTTCCGATACGATGTCGACGCGGCCGCTCCGCAGCATGCCCGCCATCTCCGGGTTCGAGCGTGCGACCACCGTTGCCGATTCCGTAATCCCGAGATGGCTCAGGCGCTTGACGAGGTATTCGACCATTGGCTCAAGCTTGCGGACCGTCTTGACCGAATCGCCCGAGACCCTGCCGATCGTCAGCGCCTGGTTCCGTTTGGCGATCTGCGTCCCGGAATCGGCGGCCCAGGCCATGGACTGCAGAAGGCCGATCGAAAGAACGGCAAGCGTAAGGAGGACTTTCGAGAGGCGCTGCGTCATTTCGCGCTCCTATCGGCCCGGTTGCGGGCCGGACGGAGAAAGCTTTCAATATCAGTGAGATATCACCGTTGATTGTAGCAGTGCGCCGCTAAGGAAACCTTAAATGGCCGGCGCTGCCGCGGTGCCATGCAACGCGGCGGTCCGTTTCGGGACTGGAATACCGGGTGGCTGGTGCCTGTGCCGCCTAACCGTTGCCGCGCTTGCGGAGGGATTCGACGTCGCCGTCGACCCACCGCTTGACCCTGCGCAGGAACTCTTTCGGTTCGGCGGTCTTGAGGATGTAATCGTCGCCGCCCGCGGCGAGGCAGGACCGCACGGTTTCCAAGTCGTCGGCACCGGTCAGGAAGATGACCGGACCCTTGTATTTGGATTTCAGGCGCAGTTGCTTGCAGGCCTCGATCCCGTTCAGATCTGGCATGTTGACGTCCAGGATGACGGCGGTCGGCTTCTTGTTGGCCAACAGTTCCAGGCATTCGGATCCGGAAGTCGCCGTCAGCGGCACATAGCCGCTGCGATCCAGGATGCCCTCGTAAACCCCGCGGGCAATCGGGTCATCCTCCGCCAGCATGATCGTCTTATAGCTCATTGGAACGGATCCACTTTCGCATCTTATGTCGGCCTGCTGATTTACCAATGGACCGGTTTCCGACCCGTTAAGCGGCTGAGAAATCGCCCGAAAAGCTCTTAAAATCCCATGCGTTTTCAAGAGGTTAAACAATTGTTGAGGAAAGCGCGGCAGACTTGCCGAAACACTGGTAGGCGGAGCGTTGCCGATGCAGGACGATGCCAGCGGCACCGATACGGGCGCCGAGTTTTCGGCATTTGCCGTTGCGTGTTTCGAGTTCCTCGACGATGCCGTTCTGGTGTTCGAGTGGGGGCCGGACGCGGCTGCCCGGAACACCTACGAGATCAGCTACCTGAACGCGCCGGCCGAGGTTCTGACCGGCTGGCTTGGCACGCGCGTCGTGGGCCGGCAGCTGTGCCGGTCGGATTTCGAGCCGTTGCTGGACGGCCTGTTCCTGCGGTTGTTCGACGAGGCGCGAAATGAAACGCAGATCGTCTTTCAGCATCGCTTCGAGTACCAGGACGGGCTTTGCTGGATGAAAGTGTCGGCGTCGCGCAACGCCGGGCGGCTTACGGTGGTGCTGAGCGATACGACCGACCAGAACGAAAACGACCGCTGTCTGAAACGCCTGCACGAGATCACGTCCGACCACGACCTCACCGTGGAAAAGAAGATCGAACGCATCCTGACCCTCGGGACGGAGCGGTTCGGGACGCCGATCGCAATCGTCAGTCAGATCCGCGACGGCGTCTACACCGTCGTCAACGCGGTATCGCCCGGCGGCGAAGTCTCGCCCGGACAAGAGTACGATCTCCAGGAAACCTACTGCGTGCATGTTCTGGATGCCGCGGCGCCCGTCGGTTTCCACCACGTGGGACAGAGCGAAATCGCCGATCATGCCTGTTATGCCAAGTTCGGCCTGGAAACCTATATCGGCGCGCCGCTGATCGCCGACGGCCAGCGGTTCGGTACCTTGAGTTTCTCAAGCCCCGCGCCGCGGTCGCGGCCGGTTACCGATGGCGAGCTGGAGCTGACACGGCTGTTCGCGAAGTGGATCGGCCTTGAGATCCAGATGGAACGGCATACCGCGGCATTGAAGGCGGAGATCGATGCAAGAAAGCGCGCAGAAAGCCGACTGCAGCAACTGGCGCGGACCGACGAATTGACCAGCGTCAGCAACCGGCGACACTACCTCGAGGTTTCGGAACCGGAGTTCAAGCGCGCGCGCCGGCACGAACGTCCGCTGTCGGTCATCATGCTGGATGCGGATCACTTCAAGATCATCAACGACAGCTATGGGCACCAGGTCGGCGATCTGGTCCTGAGTGAACTTGCGCGCGAATGCCAGCGCCGTCTGCGGGACAACGACGTCATCGGCCGGATCGGCGGCGAGGAATTCGCGATCACACTGCCGGAGACGTCCGCGTCCGCGGCGCGACGGGTTGCCGAGCGGATCCACGAGGCGCTGGCAGACGTGGAGATACCCCTGGACACGGGCAGCCTGCGTTTCACGGTCAGCATGGGCATTGCGTCGCTGGAGAAAGGCGACATCGATTTCACCGGCCTGATGCAGCGTGCGGACGAGGCGCTCTACGAGGCCAAGGCCGCGGGCCGGAACTGCACCGCGGTTTTCGGCGAGAGCGCAACCCAGAACCTGGCGCCGGCGAGCCTTCAGCCAGGCGTATCCGGAACCACGCTGGTCGCGATGGCCTCGTCCAAGGTTTCGTAGGCGGTATAGCCGATCGTCTCGTAAAGCTCGGCCCGGGTCTGCATCCGGTCCAACTGGCTTTTGGTTTCTCCGGCCTGGGCAAGATGCCGGTAAAGAGACTCTGCCGCCTTCGCGGCGACCCGCAGCGACGATACCGGCCAGATCACGACATCGAACCCGATCTCGGCGAACGCCTGCGCCGTCAGATAGGGCGTGCGTCCGAATTCGGTCATATTGGCCAAAAGCGGTCCGTCGACCTCGGCGCGAACGCGTCGAAAGGTCTCCTCGCTGGTCAGTGCCTCGGGAAAGATGACATCGGCCCCTGCCGCCAGATAGATCCGCGCCCGTTCGACGGCCTCCTCGACGCTGTCGGCCGCGGCGTCGGTCCGCGCGACGATGCGCAGGTGCGTCCGGGCCCTGCGGGCCGCTTCGATCTTGCGCGCCATTTCGTCGGCGGGAACAAGCTGCTTGTCGTTCAGGTGGCCGCACTTTTTCGGCATCACCTGGTCTTCGATCTGCACGGCGGCCGCCCCCGCGTCCTCAAGCTCGCGCACCAGACGCATCACGTTCAAGGTCTCGCCATAGCCGGTGTCGCCGTCGACGATCAGCGGCAGGCCGGTGGCGCGGGCAATGCGCCGGGTCGACGACACCAGTTCATCGAGCGAGATCACACCGAGATCGGGCAGTCCCATCGACGCGGTCAATGCCGCGCCGGAAATGTAGAGGCATTTGAAGCCGGCTCGCTTTGCCAGCAGGGCCGACAAGGCGTCGTGGGCGCCGGGCGCGGCGACGATGCCGGGTTGCTCGAGCAGGCGCGCGAAACGCTCGCCCGGGGCATCCGGACGCGGTGTCGTCGGTGCGATCCAGGGTTCGGTGGGTTCGACGGTCATGCGATGCGGCGCTCCGGTGTCGATCGAATGTCGGAACACAGCCTGCCCGCCGCGCTGCCGATTGACAACAAGAAGCGCGCCCGGCGCCGCGGGGCGCGCGACGCCGACCCGGCGACGGCCCAACCCTTGCCCTAACGCAGGGCGTCCAGGTTGTGGACGTCGATCGTGTGTGCCTCTTGATCGTTGTCCGCCGAAAGCCAGCGGTCGGTCACGCCCGATGCGACAGCAATCGCGCCCACTGCGACCAGGATCGCGATGGCAGCGATGTGGATGCGCCACGGCGACCGTTTGCGGCGCCGCCCGGACTTGCCGTAGTACTCCTCGTAATAGTCGTCTTGCGATTCCATGATGCACCCCACTCCGTGGAGTCGAACAAAACCCGCCCGGCGCGCAGACAAACGCACCGGACGCTGCTTGAGTGTCACAATACCCCTAACACCTCATTGATCAGGCTCAATTATTCGCCGGGGGCACGCGGTGGTACGGAACGGGCCGCCGTATATGGAGACACGGCGGCCCGTTGACACCACATGTTGGGTTCAAGGGTCGGTATGCGGCGCGCCGCCGACGGCGTCCGCTGGGCCGGCTAGGACCGGCCGACGGCCTTGTCGATCAGGCCGCGCGCCACCTGACGGGCCGCCTTGACCGGTTCGCCCGGCCCCGAGACCTGGGCGCTGACCATGGCGCCGTCGAACAGGATCTGGAGCTGCCGCGCCAGGTCGGCGGACTTCTTCGCGCCGGCGTCCTTGGCCAGGCTGGTGATGTATTCCAGCATCAGCTTCTTGTGGTTCGCCGCGACTTTGTGCACCGGATCCTTGCGCGGGGCGTATTCCGCCGCAGCGTTGACAAACATGCACCCGCTGAAATCGCGCTTGGCGGCGTGTTCCTCGACCGCGTCGAACAGGGCAAGCAGGCGCTTGTGCGGCTTCTTTGCCTTCTTCTCGACGGTTTCCATCAGCCAGGTGCGGAACTGCTCGTCGCGCAACTGCAAGGTCGCAACAATCAGGTCTTCCTTCGAACGGAAGTGGTTGTACAGCGTCATCTTGGCCACGCCGGCCTCGTTGAGAATTCTGTCGATACCGGTGGCGTGAAATCCTTCGCGGTAGAAGAGATTGAGCGCGGTATCGACAAGATGGTCACGACGGGACACGGCGGCCATGATGAATTCCTTCCCTGCTTATCTATTTGCCTTATGGCTTCCCCCCGGATTGCGGCAGAATGAAGCAGGAACGGACGGTCTTGCAAGGCATTTTGATCCGGTTTTCCGAATTCGTCCGAAAGGGTGACAACTCCGACGTATCGGTGTCGCGCTGACGGTGAACGAGGTTGGAACGAGGGCCCTTCCGTTGCCCGGCTCGATCGAATAATGAACAGTCTGGTCTGTCGCGGCGTGCTGAGTTACGTGATTATTTCATTTAAGACAGCCGGTTATGGCGCATGCGCAGTGGCATTGGTGCGGATGCGCGCTGGTGCGATCCGAGACGCCCAATCGGGCCGGCTTTTGCGAAGTCCGTGTCATGAAAAAAGACAAACCGGCCCTGTCAGGTGGCCATATATGACAGCGTTGCGACAATCGTGCGGCGGCACTGCCGCGGCGTACGGCCGGAACCGCCCGTGACGCGCGAATGCCGCAATGCGCATGGCGTGCGCATAGCGAGGGTTCGTTGGCGATATCGCGATGCAACGACTTGCGGGCGCCAACCCTGTCAGTTGTAATGGCGCCCATGCGGGCAATCGCGATCATGGCATTTTTCGGCGCGCTGGCTTGGTGCGGCGTGTCCGTCGGGACCGCTGCGACGGCGGTCGATCTCGAACTCGTGCTCGCGGTCGATGTCTCAGGCAGCATCGACAAGGAAGAAGCGGAACTGCAGCGGCGCGGGTATATCGATGCCCTGACCGACCCTGCGGTGATCCAGGCCGTGACGTCCGGCCCGCACGGTCGCATCGCGCTGACCTACGTGGAATGGGCCGGCCTGGACTATTTTCGGGTTGTCGTGGGGTGGCGCGAGATCGCGGACCTGGACGGTGCCGCGGCGTTTGCGCGGCAGATCGCGCTGTCGCCCCTGTTCACCGCCCAACGCACGTCGATCAGCAATGCCATCGTCTATTCGATCCCGATGTTCGACGACAACGGGTTCGACGGAACCCGGCGGGTCATCGACATCTCCGGAGACGGACCCAACAACTACGGTCCGCTGGTCACCGCGGCCCGCGATCAGGCGGTCGCCCGTGGCATCACCATCAACGGTCTGCCGATCATGAATGACCGCCCCAACCCGTGGGGCTTTCCCACGACCAAAGACCTCGACCTCTATTACGCCGACTGCGTGATCGGCGGGCCGGGCGCCTTCATCGTGGTCGCCGAGTCCTTTCGCAGCTTTGCCGGCGCCATCCGCACCAAGCTGGTCCGTGAGATTGCCTGGCGCCCCGACGCCGGCAATCCGACGCCGGAACGGTTGGTTCGGGTTGCCGCACCACGGAGGCCGCCCTGCGACATCGGCGAAAAGCAATGGGACAACTTCATTCGCGACCGGAACCAGTTCTGAGGTCGCCGTCGCCTCACCAATAGCGCATGGCATCCCGAAACAGCGCCGTCAGGTCGTCACGGCTGACGGGGCACGGTGCATTGGCCAACAGCCTTTGTTGCAGGTCAGCGCGTTCCACCAGGGCATCGACGTCCTCGGGGCCGTAACCGACGCCCGACAATCCGTTCGGGATGCCGGTGGCCTGCATCATCTCGACGATGCGCCCGGCCAGCAGGTGACCGGCATCCGCCGGGTCGGCGCCGACGATGTCGGCGCCCATGGCTGCGGCCCCCTTGAGGTGGCGTTCCGGACAGGCCGGACCGGTGAAGCGGAACACCGCCGGTGCGTTGACGATGACCGAGATTCCGTGCGGCACCATCGGGTGGTTCGACGGCCAACCGTCGGCGCGGTAGTCGCGCACCAGACCTGCGACCGCATAGGACATGCCGTGCGGGATGTGGCACCCGGCGTTGCCGAACCCGATCCCGGCCAGCATGCCGGCAAACATCAAGGCTTCGAAATCGTCCGGCGCCGGGTCGTTGACCGCGCCGACAAGGTGGCGTCCGACCAGCGATATCGCCTCTAGACAGGCCATATCGCTGTAGGGGTTGGCGCCCTGGCTCAGCGGCCGGGCCTGCGGGGTCGCGGGCGCGTCGCGTCGGGTGAAGGGCCGGGCGGTCAGCGATTCGAAGGCATGACTGAAAACGTCAAATCCATTGGCGGCAACCACCGGCGCGGGCAGCGTTTCGAGATTACCCGGGTCCAGGACGCCCAGAACCGGCCGCAACGCGGTGCCGGCGATGCCGGTTTTCGCCTCCATTTCCAACAGGTCGAAGACCGCGATCCCGGTGCATTCCGAGGCTGTGCCGAAGGTTGTCGGACAGGCGATGTGCGGCTTCAACGGGCCCGGAATGGGTTTGGCGGCGCCGATCGGCGCATTCACGTAGGCCAGGAAATCGTCCGGATGGGTGGCATAGAGATTGGCGGCCTTGGCCGTATCCATGACCGATCCGCCGCCGACCGAGACAAAGCCGTCAAAGCGCCCCTCGGCGGCAAAGGCGGCGGCCGCCTTGAAGGAACGGTCGGTGGGTTCGATCTCCACCTCGGCGAAGACCGCCACATCGACGCCAGCCGCCGCCAGGGCTTTCTTGGCGCGGGCCATCGGCGGCAGACCGGCGACGAGGGGGTCGGTGAACAGTGCGACGCGGCGCAGTCCCAGGGCGGCGGCATCGGCGCCGATCTCGTCGAGGGCACCGCGGCCGAACTTGATGCGCGGCGCCTCGACGGTGAACGCATTATCGCCCCCCTCGACCGGGGTGAAGTACGGCGACAACGCCATGACGCTGTCCTCCCGATGTCGTGTCCCGACGCGATCCTGGTTCCGGCGCGGGCGCGGGGTCAAGCCGGATGGCGTTTGGCCGGCGCCGTGGGGCGGGATATAAACGCCGCATGACCCGTCTCAGGCCCCTGTTTGCGCTGATCACCGCGCTCGTGTTGCTGGGTGGCTGCGGCATTCAGCCCGAGGCCGTCATCACCGACCCCCTGGACAACCCGTTCCTGCGCAACGACCGACCCGACTTGCTTGAGGACGATCTGATGGCGGTGCTCAAGAAGGGGTCCGACGTCAACGAAATCCGCGACTGGATGGCGGTGCGCGGCGCGCCCTGCGACGTGCCCGACGTCGAGTTCAAGTTCTTCCGCTGTCGTTACCGCGTCCGCCACGGTTTCTTTTATCGCGTGTGGCTGGTCGACGTTTATTTCACGGTGGACAACCAGTACCGTTTCGTCAGCGTGCGCCAGGCCCTGTCCCTGTAGAGCCCGCGTTTCCGCGGTCTGGAATTGCCTTCACCCCGTGCGTTGGCCCGTGTTACATCGGCCACCCGATCCGCGTGGGCAAACACGAAGAACAGGAGGCGACCCGCGGTCCGATGCAGACGCTGAAAGGACTGGTCCGGCTGTTGCCGGCGCTTTCGATCCTGTCGGCGGTGGCCGGCGCACAGGCGGAAGACGCCAAGATCCCCGTCCTGGTCCCGATCACCGGCTTTCTGTCGCTGGAAGGAACCAGCCAGCGGAACGGCGCGGTCTTGGCGTTGGAAAACGCACCGGCCGGCCTGTCGGTTTCCTATGACGTCGCCGATACGGCAACGTCTCCCGAAATCGCGGTCAACGCGCTGGAACGCGCGCTGGCCGACGGCAATGCGACCGCGGTGGCCGCCAGCATGCTGGGCACGCAGATGCTGGCGATGATCCCGGTCGCGAACGACTACGGTGTGCCGCTGATCACCGTTTCTGGAACCGCCAAGATCACCGAGCTGGGCAGTCCGTGGGTGTTCCGCTTCTTCCCGGGCGATGCGGTCACGAAGGTGGCCCACGTGGACTATGCGGTCTCGGTGCTGGGGGCGAAAAAGCCCGCCATCGTCTACCAGACCTCGGCCTACGGTCAGTCCGGCCGCCAGCACATACTGGCCAACCTGGAGCGTCTGGGCGTTGCGCCGGTGCTGGACGAGGGACTGGACACGCGGATCAAGGACATGACGCCCGTGCTGGCCAAGATCCGCGCGTCCGGCGCGGATGCCCTGTTGCTGCATCTGCATGCGCCGTCGACGGCGCTGATCGTCAGGGCCGCGGCGGCGATGAAGCTGGAACTGCCGATTGTCGCGGGCTCGGCCATGCACCAGCCGGCGACGGCGGCGCGCCTGGAACCCGGCGAGCTGAAAGACGTCTGCGCCGAAAGCGCATCGTCGCCCGTCTCAGGCGGCAGCGCCGCGCTGGAGGCCTGGAGCGAAACCTATCGCGCGACGCACGGAACCGCGCCCGACGCCTTCGCGCTGGGCCAGTATGACGGCGTGATGATGACGCTGCAGGCGGTGCGGCAGGGCGCCCGCAGCCCCAAGGCCGTGGCCGACTGGCTTTCGGCCAACGCCTATGAAGGCCTCGCGATGACATACAAGTCCGACGGCACCGGCAACATGGCCCATTCCGCCGTGATCATGTGCTACGACGGCACGTCGCGGGTCCCGCGCATCGTCAAACGCTACGACAACGTGACCGGCGTTTTGTAAGCTGCCCGTCCCGTTCGCGGTCGGTGCGGCGGGATGCAAGCACGGACGGAAAGGCCGGTGACGGTTCTACAGCTCTTGATCAACGGCGTCGCGCTGGGCGCGGCCTATGCGCTGGTCGCGCTGGGTTTCGTTCTCATTTTGAACGCCACCGGCGCCGTGAACTTCGCCCAGGGCGACATGGTGATGGCCGGCGGCTATGCCGGCGTCGCGCTTGCGACCGTGGCGCCGGTGCCGGGCATCGTCCTGTTGCCTTTGGTCCTTGTCTGCATGGTCGGGCTCGGTCTGGTCCTGTCGCTGTTGGCCTACTTTCCGTTGAAAGATCGACCGCCGGTCGCCGTGTTCATCTCGACGATCGCGGTCGGCATCATGTTGCAGAACGGCGTCAACGCGGGCTTCGGGCCCGAGCCCGAGGCAACGCCGCCGCTGATCTCGGGCGGTTTCTGGGAGATCGGCGGCCTGGTCGTGGAGAAGCAGCAGCTTGCCATCGTTGCGGCGGCGGCGGTTCTGATCCTCGGCCAGCAGGCCTTGTTTCAGAGGACCCAGTTCGGCCGCCGGCTGCGCGCCACCGCCCAGGACCCGGAGATGGCGCGCGCCCTGGGCATCTCGGTCAATCGCATGATCGCCGCAACCTTCGCGCTCGGCGCGGCGCTGGCCGGTGCGGCGGGCCTGTTGTTGGCCAACAGGTTCTTCATTACGCCCACCGACGGCACCGCCTATATCATCGCGGCCTACATCGCCGTCGTGATCGGCGGCTGGGGCTCGGTGCCCGGCGCGGTCGCGGGCGCCTTTCTTATCGCCCTGTTCGAGGTTCTGGTCTCCGCCTATCTCAGCCACACGGTGGCGATCGCCTGCCTGTACGGCGCGCTGTTGCTGATCCTGTTCTTCAGGCCCCAGGGTCTGTTCGGCGAGGCCGCCCGCCGGCGGGTCTAGCGGGAAGGGCGATGCGGGCGTTCTCGGCACGGGGTCTCAACCTGCCTTTCGCCGCGGCGGCGACGGGACTGGCGCTGTACGGCGTTTTTCTCGCGAACGCCTACGAACAGCGCGTCCTGACCGTGGCCGGCATCTATGCGCTGTTGGCGATCGGCTACCACTTCATCTTCGGTCTTGCCGGTGCGCTGTCGCTGGCGCAGGGCGCGTTCTTCGGTCTCGGCGCCTATACCACCGGCATCCTGGGCGCCCGCTTGGGACTGCCGTTCGCCGCCACCTTCCCACTTTCGTTGTGCGTACCGGTGGCGGTTGCCGCGGTGATCGCGGCGCCGGTGTTGCGGTTGGCCTCGCACTACCTGGCGCTGGCCACGCTGGGAATCGCACAGGTGGTGCTGTTGGTCGCGGTCAACTGGGAGACGGTGACCGGCGGCGCCAATGGCATCCCGGGTGTCCCCGGCATCGTCCTGTTCGGAAGCGCCCTGGGGCGCGGCCTGCCGGTCATGGCTTTCGTCTGGGCGGTGACCGCGCTTGCGGCGGTGTTGGCATGGCAGGTCACGCGCGGACACCTGCGCCTTGTGTTTGCGCAGATGCGCACCGACGAGATCGGTGCGCGCTCGCTGGGCGTCGACACGGCGCGCCTGCGCCTGGCGGCGTTTCTGCTGAGCGCCGCCTATGGCGGCGTTGCGGGCGCGCTTTATGTGCACACGATCGGCGTGATTTCGCCCGAGGCTCTGGAATTCCCCGTCATGGTCGTCTGCTTGACGATTGCCGTGGTGGGCGGCCGGACCCGCGTCGCCGGGGCGATCATCGGCGCGGTTCTGTTGATCCACCTGCCCGAATGGCTGCGCTTCTTGGAGGGGACCTACCTGTTGGCCTACGGCGCCGTCCTGCTGGCGATGATCGTGGTCGCGCCGGACGGCATCCTCGGCCGTCTGGAGTGGCTGCGCTGGCGGGTGTGGCCCGAGCCCCCGTCCGGGGTGCCGGCCCCGCGGCCGCTGGAACCGCGGCGGTTCCCGGCGCCCGGAACCCCCGTCCTGCAGGTCGAAGATCTGGCCAAGTCCTTCGGCGGCCTGGTCGCGGTGGACGGCGTGTCGCTGTCGGTGGCGGCCGGCGAGATCGTCGGGCTGATCGGGCCCAACGGGTCGGGCAAGACCACGCTGGTCAACCTGGTCACGGGGGTCGAACGGCCGGACCGCGGCCGCGTTGCCTGCGCGGGCCAGGACATCACCGGTGCCCGGCAGGTGTCGGTGGCGCGCGTCGGCGTTGCGCGCACCTACCAGGCCGCGCCGATGCTGCCCTCGCTGTCGGTGCTGGACTGCGTCGCGACGGCGCGCTGTGCCGGTGACGGCTTCGGCTCCGCCCTGATCGGCGGTACGCGGGCTTTGCGCCGGGCCGAGGCCGAGGCAGCGTCGGTGCTTCAGGATATGGGACTCGCGGATCTTGCCGCCGCGCCCGCCGCCGGTCTGCCGCACGGCGCCCGACGACAGATCGACCTGGCCCGCGCGCTGGCCGTACAGCCGATCCTGTTGTTGCTGGACGAGCCGGCAGCCGGGCTGTCGGCTGCCGAACAGGCCGCGCTGGCGGACCGGATCCGGGCGCTGGCACAGGCGGGAGCCGCGGTCCTGATCGTCGAACACAACATGCCCTTCCTTCTGCCTTTGGCCGACAGGCTTGTCTGCCTGGATGCCGGCAGACTGATTGCAGCGGGGACGCCGGATGCGGTCCGTCAGGACGCGCGCGTGGTCGAGGCCTATCTCGGCGCGCCTGCGGAGGCAGGCGCATGACCGCGATCCTGGAAATCCGGGACCTGGCCGTGCGTTTCGCCGGCGAGGCGGCGCTGTCCGGCGTCTCTCTTGCGCTGGGCCCCGGCCGCATCACGGCCGTGCTTGGCGCGAACGGGGCCGGAAAGACCACGCTGATCCGGACGGTGATGGGACTGGAAAGGCACGAATCGGGCGCGATCTCGGTGGCGGGTGCCGATGTCGGGCGGCTGGGCGCCGAGCGCCGCGCCAGGCTGGGGATCGGGTATTGCCCGGAAGGGCGCCGGGTCTTTCCCGGCATGACGGTGCGCGAGAACCTGGAGGTCGCCGCCACGGGCGACGCAGCGGAACGCCGCGCGCGGCTGGAAGAGGTGGCCGCGCTGTTCCCTGTGTTGGGCGAGCGCGCCGACATGCGGGCATGGACACTGTCGGGCGGGCAACAGCAGATGCTGGCGATCGGCCGTGCCCTGATGGGGCGTCCGCGGCTGTTGCTGTTGGACGAACCCAGCCTCGGGCTTGCCCCGGCACTGACCCGACAGCTGTTTTCGACGGTGCGGCGGATCGCCGATGGCGGCACCGCGATCCTGTTGGCCGAGCAGAACGCGGCGCAGGCGCTGGAACACAGCGACGACAGCCTGGTGCTTCAGCTCGGTCGGGTGGTCGCGGCCGGTCCCAGCGCCGAGCTGGCGACCAGCGCAGCGGTCAAGGCCGCTTTTCTTGGCGGAGGATGATCTCGGAAGAGATGTCGATCGGTCCGTCGACATCGTCCTCCAGCGATTCCAGGATTTTCTCCCGGTCGCCGTCCAGTTTCGGCGCGGGCCGATGCGCCCGCAGGTCCGGGAATGCCGACATCTTGACGGGGTTGCCCGCGACCTTCATGTCCGGCGTCTCGGGGTCGTTGACCGGCAACAGCATGCTGCGTGCCGCGACCTGCGGATCGGCCAGCGCCTGGGCGATGTCGTTGATCGGTCCGCACGGCACGCCGACCGCCTCGAACACCTCCAGCCAATGGGCGGTGTCTTTGCCGGCCAGCGCCGCCTCGATCTCGGTCTTCAGAAGGTCGGCATGCTGCGTCCGCCCGGCGTTGGTCTCGAAACGTTCGTCCTCGGCAAGATCGACCCGACCGATTGCGGCACACAGCTTGACGAACAGGTTGTCGTTGCCGGCGGCGACGATCACATGGCCGTCCTGCGTGCGGTAGGACTCGAAGGGCGTGATCGACGGATGCCGGTTGCCAGCCGGTCCGGGCGCCGAGCCGGTGGCCAGGAACTGGGCGATGGCGTTCTCCATGATCGCCACCTGGCAGTCCATCATGCCGACGTCGATCATCATGCCCTTGCCGGTCAGTTCGCGGTGGAACAGCGCCGCGTTGATCCCGATCGCGGTGAACAGGCCGGCGGTGATGTCGCCGATCGACGCACCGACCATGCTGGGCGGCGAACCGGGTTCGCCGGTGACGCTCATGATTCCGCCCATGCCCTGGACGACCATGTCGTAGGCGGGCTTTCCGCGATAGGGGCCGCTTTGCCCGAAACCCGACATCGCGGCGTAAACCAGGCGCGGATACTGTTCGTGGATCTCCTCCCAGCCATAGCCCAGGCGTTCCATGGTGCCGGGCCGGAAGTTCTCGACCAGGACATCGGCGTTAGCCAAAAGCCGGTCCATGATCTTTCGGTCGGCCTTGTCCTTGAGGTTGAGCGCGATCGATTGCTTGCCGCGGTTCAGCGCGGTGAACGAGGCCGACCGTTCGCCGACGAACGGGCCGATTTCGCGGCCGTCGTCGCCTTCGGGCGCCTCGACCTTGATGACGCGGGCGCCAAGGTCGTGCAACAGCATGGTGCAGTAGGGACCGCCCACCACCCGGGTCAGATCGATCACGGTGATGCCGGCGAGGGGCCCCATGACCGGATCGGTATCTTGACGCTGCTTCATGTCGATCGAACGTCTAGCCTATCGGAGACGGCGGCAGTTGCAAGCGAAGAGGCCTTGCCTGGCGCCGCGTGCCGGGGCAGCCTGCCAACATGTCGGTTAACATTCGGATAACCAAACTGATGTTCGGGGCGCCTGGAAATCGGGCGCTGCACGTGTCGGTGGACATGCAAAGGCTGTTCGCAGCACCCGGCGACTGGTTCACGCCGGGCCTGATGGAGATCGTCCCGGCAATCGGCAGGCTGGCCAACGCGCAGCCGGAACACACGGTTTTCACCCGTTTCGTGACGCCGCCGCGGCCGGAGGCGGCGACCGGCCGCTGGCAGGCCTATTACGAACGCTGGCGCGCCTACACGACCGAGGCGATGGGCGCGGAGATGCTGGACATCGTGGAACCGCTGGAGTGGTGCTGCCCGCCCGCCGTGGTGATCGACAAGACAACCCATTCCGCCTTCGAAAGTGCCGCCTTCAACCGGCATCTCCAGGAGCGGCGATGCGATACTGTGATCCTGACGGGGGTGGAAACCGACGTCTGCGTCCTGGCGACCGCCTTGTCGGCGGTCGACCGCGGTCTGCGGGTCATCCTGGTCGTCGATGCCGTGACCAGTTCCTCGCCGGAAGGCCATGCCGCCAGCCTGAATTCCGTTGTCGCGCGCTTCGACATGCAGATCGAAACGGTTCTGGCCGACGAAGTGATCGCCGCCTGGACCTGAGCCGCTGCGCGGGCATGGACAGTCCGCGGCGTTGTCGCTTAGGTTTGCGGGCCAAGCAAACCGCGTGTCGCGGCGCCGGGTTCCAGCGGCGCCGGCGCGCCGCATCAGTCGGTCCCATGGATCTGTTTCCCTCCCTGCAGGCTCTCGTTGGCGGACTTTTGATCGGTCTCGCGGTCGCGCTGTTGCTGTTCTTCAACGGCCGCGCGGCCAGCACCAGCACGGTGATCGGCGCCATGCTGCGCGGCCCGCTCAGCGGTTCCGGGCCGCGAATGGCGTTTCTGGGCGGCATCATCGCGGCGCCGTTTCTGTGCCGCCTGGGCGGACTGTCGGTCCCCGAAATCACGGTCGACGCGCCGACGGCCACTCTGGTCGCCGCGGGCCTTGCGGTCGGTTTCGGGGCGCGACTGGGCGATGGCAGTTGCAGCGGCCACGCGGTCTGCGGGCTGGCGCGGTTCGCACGCCGTTCGATCGTGGCGACGGCGCTGTTCGTGCTGTCGGCCGTGGCCGCGGTCTACATTGAGCGCGTGTTTCCGGGGGTGTCGCCGTGAGCGCGCGCGAAACCGTCGTCGCGGCGCTTGCGGGACTTTTGTTCGGCGCGGGCCTGACGCTATCCGGCGTGATCGATCCGGCCGCGGTCGTCGCGTTCCTGGATGTCTCGCGGGGCTGGGACCCGTCGCTTCTGTTGGTGCTGGTCGGTGCGCTTGTGGTGGCGACGCCGTCCTTTGCACTGGTCGGGAAGCGGTCCGTGCCCCTGTTTGCCACTGAGTACCGTCTGCCCGGCCGCCGGCGCATCGACTGGCGGGTGATTGCCGGCGCCGCCATCTTCGGCGCCGGCTGGGGCCTGATCGGGTTCAGCCCGGCAACCGCCTTGGCCGCGCTCGGCACCGGCACCGCGGCCCCGCTGATCTTCTGCGGCGCCATGCTGGCGGGCATGGTGGTCTATCGTTTTACCTTTGGCATGCGCGGCGGGCGGGGGCTTTACGGCGTCTATTACGCGCGGCGGCGATCGCGCCGTTCGCGGCGCCGGGCCTGAGACTAGGTCTCGCGCGACGACAACTATTCGCGCATGATGGTCCATACGGACCGACGGCCGCGTCGGACCGTCGCCTGACCGGGAGACGCCATGTTCGGTAAACGCCTGGCCTTGTTCGAGTTGTTCGGTTTCAAGGTCCATGTCGACATAAGCTGGGCGCTGTTGGCGGTGCTGGTCACCTGGTCCCTGGCGGTTGGCTATTTCCCGTCACGGTACGAGGGCCTGACCCAGGCGGCCTATTGGTGGATGGGGTTTGTCGGGCTCTTGGGGCTCGCCTTCTCGATCGTCTTTCACGAACTGTCCCATTCGCTGGTGGCGCGCCACTTCCAGATCCCGATCAAGGGGATCACGCTGTTTATTTTCGGCGGCGTTGCGGAGATGGACGAGGAACCGCCCGGCCCGCGGGCGGAGTTTTTCATGGCGATCGCCGGCCCGATCGCCAGTTTCATCCTGGCCGCGGCCTTCTACGCCATCGGCAGCGCGGCGGAGGCGCGCGCGCTTCCCGTAACGATCGTCGGCGTCGCGGAATACCTGGCGCTGATCAACGTCATCCTGGGCGGCTTCAATCTGGTGCCGGCCTTCCCGCTGGACGGCGGCCGCGCCCTGCGCGCCGCGCTGTGGCATTGGCGCGGCGATTATCGCAGTGCGACGCGGCAGGCCGCGCAGATGGGCTCGACGTTCGGCTTGGTGCTGATCGCTGTCGGGATCATGAACTTCGTCGGCGGCAACGTGGTCGGTGGCTTGTGGTGGTGCCTGATCGGGCTGTTCATGCGCGGTGCGGCGAACGCGTCGGTCTATCAGTTGGCAACACGCCGCGCGCTGGAAGGCGAAACCGTGGAACGGTTCATGTCGACACCGGTGATCTCGGTGTCGCCCGATCTGACCCTGGACCGTTTCGTCGAGGATTACGTCTATGTCCACCACCACGACTTCTTTCCGGTGTTGGAAGGCACGCGGCCGATCGGCGGGCTGACGACCCGACAGGTGGCGGCGGTGCCGCGCGACTCCTGGGGGCGGGTTCGCGCCGCAGAGGTGATGATCCCGCTTGACCGGGACAACACGGTCGCGCCGGAGGCCGATGCCATCCGGGCTCTGTCGAAGATGCAGTCGACGGGCAACAGCCGGTTGATGGTGCTGCGCGACGATCAGCTGGTCGGTTTGATTTCCCTGAAGGACCTGTTGAAGTTCTTTGCGCTGAAGGTCGACCTGGAGGGCATGGGCTGAGCGGCGCGCCAGGCGCGATCAATCGAGTTCCAGATCCAGGATCGCCAGTTCAAGGTCCGCATCGTCCGCGTCGCTTGCATCGAACTCCTCTTCGTCGGCGTCCTCAAGCCAACTGTCGACGAGCGCCACCGTGTCGTCATCGGCCGCCGGCAGCGCGGCGCCGCCGCCCTGGACCACGACGGCCGGTGCGCCGGTATCGGTTTGCAGAGTGCCGAAGGAGGTCGGCACCGCCAGGCCGGCCACGAACGCCAGGGCGATGGCCGCGAACGCGGCGACCGCAGGCGCGCGCACCGGCTCCAGAAAGCCGCCGAACAAGGGCCGGGCTTTCGCCGGCCGGCGGGGCGTTTCGGTCGTTTCCCCAATGGCCTGCAAGCGCCCCATCAGATCTCCCGAAGGCTGGGGGGGCTCCTCGCCGACCATGAGCGAGTCCAGTGCGGCCGCTTCGACCCATGCGATGCGCGCCCGGTCCGACCGTTTCAACAGCGCGAGCGCGGCCGCCCGCTCGGCGTTCGGCCAGCGTTCGGGCGCGGCGCCGTAGGCGTCGATGATGGCTTCCAGGCGTGTCTCGTTCATGCTCATCTCTTCATTCCTTCGACAACTCATGCCCTCTTATGCGGCGCGCCCTTATGGCCCCGACAGGAGATCCTCCAGCAACGGCGAAAGCTGGCGCTTGAGACTGCGGCGGGCGCGGGACAACAGGGACTCCAAGGCTTCGACGCTGACGCCCAGGGCGTCCGCGGCCTCGCGCTGGCTCAGGCCCTGGTGGTGGACCAGGACGACGGCGCCGCGCTGGCGGACCGGCAGGCTGGACAGGGCCGCGCCCAATGCCCGCTGTTGATCCAAACGCGTCTGCTGCGGCGCGTCCTCGCCCAGCGCGATCTCGTCCAGTTGCACGACATCCATCGGCACGGTGCGTCGGCTGCGGGCCCGGTCGATGCACAGGTTGGTCGCGACGCGGATCAGCCAGGTTCGCAATTGCGGGCCGCCGGGGCGCCAGTCGTTCGCCTTGCGGAACAGCCGCAGAAACGCCTCCTGGGTGACATCCTCCGCCTCGGCGCGATCGCCCAGCATGCGCCACGCACAGGCCGTGATGGGCGCGGCATGGCGTTCGACCAGTTTCGGCCACGCCGTCGTGTCGCCATCGGCCACACGGCGGATGAGCTCGTCATCCACCGTGCGGTCGTCCGGCCGCTTCAGCTCCCGCGGGTCCATCCGGAACGCAACAGGACTCCTCTCTGCCCGACGCTCAGCGACGTCCGCGGCGCCACGAACGCTGGGGCAGTTCGCTGGCCTCGATCTTGCCGTCGCCGTTGGCATCATAACGGGCGAACCAGCGCGCGGACGGAGATTTTATCTCGTCGGGCGCCACAGCCATGTCGCCGTCGACGTCGGTAAGATCGAACAGCGTGGTTGTCCGCAGACGCTGGAACCACTGGCCCCGGCGGCGGAACTCCTCGACGGAAAGCTTGCCGTCGCCGTCGACGTCGGCGGCGACGAACAGCCGGTCCTGCTCGGCGGCGATTTCATCGAGGCTGATTGCGCCGTCGCCGTTGGTGTCCAGGAACTCGATCATCCGCTGGGCCATCGACGGCCGGCCGCGATCGTCGCCGTCGGGGCCGCCGTTGCCGCGCCCGCCCTGGGCCAAGGCCATGCCCGACGTCAGGGCGACGGTAAGGACGCCCACCAGGGCAAGACGGCTGCCAAACCGTGGGAAGTGCTGCATTTCCGGTCTCCTTGTCTCGGTGCCGCCCGGCGGCGGCTTTCCCCCCATACACGGGAGGGATGCCCCCGATCCGTCGCCGCGCAATGCACTTTTTTGACATTGGGTGGCGCTTGGTCTAGTCCACCGCCTGGCCCGCGAACGAAGAGGCAACAGGGAGGGGACTATGAAGGTTGGCTTTATCGGCCTTGGCATGATGGGGGCCGGCATGGCGAAGAACCTCTTGGAAAAGGGCTTCGCCGTGACCGGGATGGCGCACCGCAACCGGGCGCCTTTGGAACGGCTGATGGGCCTTGGCGCGACCGAGGCGGCCGATCCGTGCGGGGTGGCCGAGGCGTCGGACGTGGTCATTCTGTGCGTTTCCGGAAGCCCGCAGGTCGAGGCCTGCATTTTCGGCGAGAACGGGATCCTGGACGGCGCCCGGCCGGGTCTGATCGTGATCGATTGCTCCACCAGCTTGCCGTCGTCGAGCGAGAAGATCGCCGCCGCCCTTGCCGAGGCGGGCTGCGAATACCTCGACGCGCCGCTGACCCGCACCCCGATCGAGGCTGAGAAGGGAACCCTGAACGCGATCGTCGGCGGGCCGGAGGAGACCTACGCCAAGGTCGAGCCGGTGCTTCGGGCGTTCTGCGAGAACATCTTCCGTGTCGGGCCGGTGGGCGCCGGGCACACGCTGAAGCTGATCAACAACTTCATGGCGATGAGCCAGGTGACGGTCACGGCCGAGGCATTCGCGGCGTGCCGCGCGGCGGGCATCGATGCGCAGGTCCTGTACGACCTGATTTCGGCCGGCGGCGTGAACAGCGGACTGTTCCAATTGATCGCCGGCGGCGCCGTGGAGGGCGATCTGGAACGGATGCGGTTCTCCATCGCGAACGCGTTGAAAGACATGACCTACTTCACGTCCTTTGCCGACGAAGCCCCGCTCAAGGCGGCTGTCGCGCGCGCCATCCGCGAGGATTTCGAGGATGCGGTTGCGCGCGGTTTCGGCGAAATGCTGACGCCGTCGATGATCACCGCCCAGTACCAGACGAACGGGCTGGAGGAATGATCGTTGCGGCCGGTCAGGCCGCGCGGTTCCGTTTGGCGTATCCGACGATCGCCTCGATCAGCCGGCCGAGGTCGGCCTGCAGCCTTTTGAAACCCGCGGTTCTGGCGAACGTTGCCTCGTCCATATAAAGCGCGCGGCTGATCTCGATCTGCAGGCTGTGGCGGTTTGCCGCCGGATCCGAATAGGCCCGCACAAGCTCGACCCCCTTGTAGGGATCGTTGACGGTGCATTGATAGCCCAGGCCCTCGATGGTGCGGCGGACGAAGGCGGTGAAACCCGGATCGCAGGTGGTGCCGTCCCGGTCGCCCAGGTTGAACTGGGGCCGCGAAACGTCGGGGCCTTCCGGCGACAGGGGGCCGCTGGTCGACGGCATGGAATGGCAGTTGAGATGCCAGACCGCCCCGTGCCGTGTGCGGGCCTCGTCCAAGGCCGCGCGCAGCCGGTCGTGATAGGGGCGGTAGAACCCGTCGATGCGGTTTCGCGCCTCTGCCACGCTCAGCTTGCGGTCGTACATCGGCCCGCCGGTCGGTTCGTTCCGCCAGATCAGCCCAACACCCAGGGCCGTCTTCGCGCCGGGCGTCACCGCGTCGGGCCAGGCGCCGCGGATCAGGTCGGGATCCAGGTCGGCGAGCCCGCGGTTCGGGTCGATATAGCTGCGCGGGAAGAGCGCGCCCAGCAAGACCGCGCCATTCTCGGGCGCGGAGGAAAACAGAGCGTCCACATACATGTCTTCGGCCTGGCGCAGCCGCTCTGGCGGGACGATGGTGCCGAAGTCGGCCGGGTAGTCCGTGCCGCTGTGCGGCGAGTCGAAGACCACCGGGACCGCGTCGCCCAGGGGGCGCCGCTCGAACAGGACACCGTCGATCCGCATCTCGCCGATTGCCGGGCCGCGCCCGCCCGTGTCTGCTTGCCGCGTCATGGCCGGTGAGTACCCGCGCCCGGAACCGTGCGTCAAGCGGCGCGAGGCGTCGGCTGACGGTAAAACAGTGGTTGCGTCAGGCGCCGCGCGCCATAATCGCGCCATGCCCGTTTCCTGCCGGTCCGCCCTTTCCTGAGCCATGCGGCGCACCCACGCGGTGATCGTTGCTTTGTTCGTGGTCGCGTTCAGCGTGGGTGTCTGCACGCCTTGGGCGCGCGACGTGATGCGGTCGGGCACGGACATCCTGTTCTGGCTGCGGGACACGGCGGGCATCGACCGGCCAAGCGCGGTGCAGGACGTCGCCGTGATCGCGGTCGACGAGCTGACCTACCGCACGCCGCCGTTCAAGGGCGTGCCGCGGGTTCTCTGGGCGCCGCAGATCGCCGGCGTGATGGAACGGGTTCTGGCGGCCGGTCCGACGGTGATCGGCTGGGATATCGTCTTTCCCACCTCTGCCGCGGGGTTCCTGGGCGATCAGCGCTTCGACCTGCCGCTGTTGCGGATCCTGTCCCAGGAACGCAGGAACGGGCGCATCGTGCTTGGCGCGACGCAGTTGGGCGACGAGCCGATCCTGCCCCACGAACGGATGCGCTGGGCGGTGGGGCATTCGATCAACATCCGCTCGCTGAACCTGCATACCGATCCGGACGGCGTGGTTCGCGCGGTGCCGCTGTTCGTTCAGCGCGAAACCGAGGGGGGACTGGTCAGCGAGCCGGCCTTCGCCCTGGAACTGGCGAACCGGCACCGCAGGACCGGCGAGATCTCGCCGGGGCTGCGCCAGGCGCAGGACAACGCCCTTCTTCTGAACCATCTTCAGCCACCGGGATCGGTGCCGACCTATTCCTTTGCCGACCTGTGGCACTGTGCACAGCAGGACCGCACGGAATTCTTCACATCCGCCTTCGCCGGAAAGACCGTGATCTTCGGAGCGGTGCTGGATGCCGAGGATCGCGTGCCGTCCTCGGCGCGGCTGGTGACCCGGCCGGACGGCGAAGGCTGGCCCGCGCCGTGCACCGACAACCTGCCGGCGCGGCGCGCCGATCAATTGGTCGCGCGCGGCACGGTGCCCGGCGTCTATCTGCACGCGACCGCGGTCAGCAACCTGTTGAACGGCGATTATCTGGGCGAGATGCCGGGCTGGGCGGTGTTTCTTGTCGTCCTGGCCGCGGCCGGGATCTGCGGCCTTGCCGTGATGCGGTTTCACCCGGTCGGCGCCGGGGTGGCGTGGTTGGTCGTCAGTCTCGTCTGGTCGGGCCTCGCCGTTTTCTTGTTCGGCCGCGGCATCGACCCGCCGCTGTTCGAACCGGTGCTGGCCAGCGCCCTGACCTTCGCCGCCGCCAGCGCCTTCCGGGTCTCGGTGATCGACCGCGACGAACGTCATATCCGCAAGGCCTTCGGCTACTACATGGCGCCCGAGCTGTTGGAACGGCTGGTCGAAAGCCGGGAGATGCCGGCGCTGGGCGGCGAGGAACGGGACATCACCGTGCTGTTCTCGGACCTGGCCGGGTTCACCTCGATCGCCGAGAACAAGCCGCCGCAGGATACGGTCGCCCTGTTGAACGACTATTTCACCGAAATGACCGACGTGATCGAGGCCTACAACGGCTATGTGGAACGCTATTACGGCGACGGCATGCTGGCCCTGTTCGGCGCGCCGGTGGCGGATGACGACGACCGGCGCCACGCGGTGGAGGCCGCGCTGGCCTGCCAGGCCCGACTGGGCGACAACGACCTCAGCACCCGTATCGGGATCAATTCCGGACGCATGGTGGTGGGCAATATCGGCTCGTCACGCCGGCTGAACTACACGGTGATCGGCGACGCCGTGAACCTCGCCGCGCGGCTGGAAAGTGCGAACAAGGTCTATGGCACCCACATCCTGATCAGCGACGCCACGGCGGCCGCCTGCGATGGTGCGCTGCTGCTGCGCGAGGTCGATACGGTGCGTGTCGTCGGCCGCGCAGCGCCGGTGACGTTGTTCGAACCTGTCGGGCCGGCCGACAGGGTGGCGCCCGAGACGATGGAACGCCTGACGCGTTATGCGCGGGCGCTGGAGGCCTATCGGGACGGACGGTTTGCCGAGGCGGCTCAGGGCTTCGAAGCGATTGCCGACACCGATCCCCCGGCCGCGGCGATGGGCCGGCGGGCGCGGGCATTGTCGGCGGATCCCCCCGGGACTGCCTGGCACGGCGTCACCGATCTGGAGACGAAGTAGCGGGGCCGGGCGGTTCGAGGTCGGCGACCGCCGTCATCTCGTGGCTGAGATCGGGCTCGCCGCAGTGTCGCAGGATCGCCGCGCGCGCCGCGTCGCGCAATTTCAGCGCCAAGGCCCAGTGATCGCCGCCGGTCTCGGCTTGGAAGGTCGCCGGGTCGATCGGTGCGCCGATCAGGACCGAGACGGTTCCCTTGCGCGGGAACCAGCCGTCGGGCCTCAGGATCGAGCGGGTGCCGCGGATGGTCAGCGGCACGATCGGGACACCGGCCTCTGCTGCGGCGACGAACGCGCCCATGTGAAACGGCAACAGACCCGGTTCGCGGCGGATGGTCCCTTCCGCGAAGAACAGCGGCGGGCGGTCTCCGGTGGCGGTCTTGGCGACCTCTTTTGCGTCTTCCACGCCCTTGCGGCTGTCGAACCGTTCGATGAAGGCGGCGCCGATCCGGTTGAGCGGGATCCTCGCCGGCCACTGTCCCACCAGTTCGGCCTTGGCGACGAAACGCGCGGGCCGGGGCAGCGTCGCGGCAAGGGCGAACCCGTCCAGATAGCTTGCGTGGTTGGAGACCATCACGCAGGGCGTGGCGGGCGACGGCAGGTTCTCGACGCCCCGTACCGCGATGGGGATCCCCGACAGGAACGCCCATATTCTCAGCCCGCGCCCCAGGATTGCCCACCGCCAGGCGTCTGGCGACAGGACGACGGCGAACCATAGGGGCGAAGCGACCAGGGCGAAGACGATGCCGGCATAGACCGCATAGGCCAGCCCATGCAGGGCCCGCAGCGATCGGCGGGTCTGCGGCATCAGGCCGGCCGCGCCGAGCCGGACGACCTGCCACCACAGGGCACGGCGCTTGCGGCCGATCAGACCGCCTTCGTAAAGATCGCGGCACGCCGCACGCCTGATCTTGCCGCTGGAAGTCTTCAGGACCGTGCGCGGCGGCGCCAGGACAATGTCGTTGGGCGGTGTGCCGACAAGATCGACGGCGAGATCGTTAACGCGTTTCCTGATCGCGGCCTGGTCCTTGTCGGCGCGCTTGCGGGTCTCGGCCAGCACGACCAGCCGTTCCGTGCCGGTGTCCGGATCGGTGCTGCCGAAGACGGCAACATTGCCCTTCTGGACGCCCGGCAGATCGCCGACGGCCTCTTCCAGTTCCTCCGGGTAGATGTTCCGGCCGGCGTGGATGATGATGTCCTTGGTCCGGCCGGTGATGAAGATGTCGCCGCCGGCGATATAGGCCAGGTCGCCGGATTCCAGCCATGCGCCGTCGAACAGTTCGCGGGTCTTTTCGGGATTCCTGAGATAGCCCGCCGTCGTCGACGGGCCGGTGAACTGGAGCCGGCCTTCTTCGCGTTCGGGCAGTTCCCGGCCCGCGGCGTCGACGACCCGGACCTGGTGGCCGGGGATCGGGCGACCGCAGGCAACGAAGCGCAGCGCGGTGGTGTCTTCTTCGGCCGCCGGTTCCGCCCTGCCGGCGGTCATCAGCGCCTTGCGCGTGATCCGGTCGATCAGGGGGCCGCGGTCAAGCGGCGGAAAGGCGACGCCCACCGACGATTCGGCAAGGCCGTAGACGGGCATCATCGCTTCGCGGCGGAAACCACAGGCCGCAAAACGCTCGCAGAACCGTTCCACGGTTCGCGGGCTTACCGCCTCCGCACCGTTGCAGGCGACGCGCCACGACCCAAGATCCAGGTCGCCAAGCGCCTCGTCGGGGATTCGTTTGAGGCACAGTTCGTAGGCGAAGTTCGGCGCCGCCGACAGGGTGCCGCGATAGCGGTGGATCGCGGTCAGCCAGCGTTGCGGGCGTGCCAGGAAACCAAGCGGCGGCATGATCACGAGATGGACCGCATAGACCAGGCTGCCCAACCAGGCACCGATCAGCCCCATGTCGTGGTACAGCGGCAGCCAGCTGACGAACACGTCCTCGGACGTCACCTTCATGGCCAGGGCCATGGACCGGATGTTGGCAAGAAGGTTGGCGTGGGTCAGCACGACGCCCTTGGGCGTTCCCGTGCTGCCGGATGTGTATTGCAGAAGCGCCGTGTCGTGCGGCGCGCGCATCGGCAGATCGGTCTCGGCCTCGGACCCCGCGGCGGCCAGTTCCTGCGGCGTGGCGACGAAACGCAGGATCTCGACCTGCGACTGCAACAGCCGCGCCACCGGCTTGGCCTGGTCCTCCACGACCATGTGGCGGGCCCGGCAGTTCTCGACGATGCGCGCATGTCGTTTGAGATGGTCCTCGATCTGGCTGGGACGGAGCGGCGGATAGATCGGCGCGGGAACGCCGCCGGCCAGCAGGATGCCGAAAAACGTCGAAAAATAGACCCGCGCGGTCGGCAGCATCACGACCACGGCCTCGCCCGGCTGCAGGCCGCTGAGCCTGAGCCCCTTGGCGACGGCCGTCGCTTCGCTGTGCAATGCGCCATAGGTGAGGATTTCGCCCTCGTCCTCGTCGCTGTAGATCCTGAGATGCGGCCGATCCGGATGGCGCGCGGCATGCCAGTTCAGGACCGCGACCAGGGTGTCGGCCTCGTGCGGCGCGATCTCCGCAGCGCCCAGGCCCGCCGCTTCGACCACCGGTGCGGCGATGGCGGCACGCGCGCCACGGGCGCCGACGATCGCCTGCAGCAGGTCCCGCGGCGTTTCCATCGCGGCGAAGGTCGGTTCGGGCACGGTAACGTCGAACGTGCGTTCCACACGCAGCACCAGTTCAACCCGTCCCAGACTGTCAAAGCCCAGGTCCTGGTCGAGCATGCTGTCCAGTGTCACCGGCCGGTCTGTCATCTGGCCCGGATGCAGTTCCTCGGCCAGCGCGGCGACCACCTTCAACAGTGTTTCGGCTTTGTCAGCGGCGGCGTCCATAGCGCCTTCCAGTGTAAGGCCTGTTGCTGCGGGGTAATTGACCTGCGTTTGTTTCAGGCGCTCGGCGGTACCGGCCCGTCCAGGGTAAAGATCTCAACCGGCTGCTCCTTGCCGCGGACCGGAACGGTGCCGACCGGTTTCAGCGGCACCGCATCGCCTGCCGCGTCGGCCGTGCTGTGCGACAACAGCACCCGCGTTCCGTGCTGCTTGTTCATCCCTTCCAGCCGTGCGGCAAGATTAACCGTATCGCCGTAGACTGTGTAGGACTGGCGCTGGCCGCCGCCCACGCTGCCGGCGGCGACCTCGCCCGTGTTCAGCCCGATGCGGACGCGCAGGCGTTCGCCCCCGAAGGAGGTCGTTGCCACCAGCGCTTCGATGTCTGCCGCGCTGCGGACCGCGTTCGCGGCGTGGCGCGGGTCTTCCAGCGGCACGTTGTAGGTCGCCATCAAGGCGTCTCCCAGGAACTGGATGATCACGCCGTTGTTTCGGGCGATCACGTCTGCCACGGATTCGAAGAAGCTGTTCAGCATCGCCAGCACGCGTTCCGGCGGCTGCGGTTCCGACAGCCGCGTGAAGCCTTCGATGTCCAGAAACAGGACCGTGGCCTGCCGTTTTCTCGGCGCCAGAACCCCGCGGTCGGCGATCAGGGCCTCTGCCACCGCCTCGGGCACGTACTGCCCGAAGGTCTGGGTGACCCTGTCGCGCGCTTGTTCCGCCTCGGCCCGCGCCCGCAGCGTGCCGCGCGCGCGATGGACGGCAAATGCCAGGATCAGCGCGACCGTGACCAACGCGACGGTCTCCTGCGCGCGGCTGCCGTAGCCGACGAAGTTCGGACTGAGATACACCTCGACGTAGCCCGCCAGGGTCGGCGGCTGTGGAATGTCGCCCCAGTTCAGCATCGCCGCCGGGTCCATGCCCGAGATCGCCCAGAAGAAGGCCGCCCACCACGCGGCCGCGCCCACAACGCCCGCCCAGATCACCAGGCCCGGCGAGAAACTCAAGGCCGCGACGGCCGGCGCGAGATAGACCAGATTGAAGGCGTCGATCCGGAACGCGAAGATCGGTGGGAGGTCGGCGCCCCGGGCCGGCAGGCCGAAGACGACGGCACCTACGATCAGCAACACGTCGATCGTCATGAACGCATATCGCGTCCACCAGCGGTCGGCGGCGGTCCCGATCAGGCGGTACTGGAAATAGCTGATCGCGGCGACGGCGGCTGCGAGCAGGCCCGCGTAAAGCGTGACCGGATACGAGCGCGAGACCAGGAACCACCCGGCAATGATGACGACGGCAAGCATCTTGCCCAACAGCAGGACGCGCAATCCCGCCTGTTCGGCCCGATCGAGGGTGAGGGCGAGATCGCTGTCCGTCCTCTCGGTATCTGCGCCGGCTTCCGACATGGCCGTGTCCCAGTTCCAATCAGAAGGTCAACACCAACGCGTCGGATATAGGGTCTACGGGCCATCCGTTAAGTCGGATCGGTCGCCTTTCGTACGCCGGTAGAACGATTGTGAACTGGGAATAGCCGGGTTCGAAGACACCTTCGCGATGGGCGAACAACTGCACGTGGTCAGGCGTCGATTCCATCGCAATCTCAACCTCGCAGAAGTGCCCGCGGCGGTGGGCAACGGTCTCGCCGTCGTCCTCGTACAGTCGGAAGGTGCTGCGCCCCTCGCGGCGGTGCGGAAAGACCCACAGCATGCGGTCCGTGTCCTCCATCGGCGAGACGGGGTGCGGGTTGGCGTTCATCGGCAGGATTGCGCCGTCCCGGGCCAGAACCGGCACCACGTCCAAGGGCGCCTGCAGCGTCACCGTCTTGCCGCTGCCGTACCAGGTGCCGCGGTTGATATCGACCCAGCCGTCAGGGCCCTTCGGCAGATAGACCGTCCGCTCCACCGCCCCAGGTTCCACCACCGAGGCGATCAGAAGCTGGTCGCCCAGCATGAAGTCGTCGTTTTCCTCGAACGTCCGCGGATCCTCCTCGAAGTCGTAGAAGGTCGGGCGGACGATCGGCTGGTGGTCGCGATGGGCGCGGTGATACAGCGTGTAGAGATACGGCATCAGGTGGTATCGGAGCTGGATCGCGTCGCGCACGATGCCGGCAACTTCCGCATGCATCCATGGCAGGGTATCCGAGCCGTCGTCGTTCCAGGAGTGGATCACGAAGCGCGGATGAAAGATCCCGTTCTGAACCCAGCGGACCAGCAGTTCCGGATCGGGCGGCGGCCCGGCGAAACCGCCGACGTCGTGGCCGATATTGAACTGTCCGCTGAGGCTGAGGCCGAGACCCATGCGGGTGTTGTATTTGAGCGTCCGCCAGGAGGTGCCGTTGTCGCCGGTCCAGGTCTGGGCGTATCGCTGCAGGCCCGGCCACGCCGACCGCGAAACCACGTGCGGCCTTGCCTCGGGTGCATGCTCGGCCTGTGCCTCGCAGGAAGCGCGGGTCATCAGAAGGCCCTGGATCGGACGGACAAGGCTGGCCGGTATTGCCGTGCCAAAGCCGTGACAGGTGGCGGACCGGTCCCACACCTCGTACTCGTTGTTGTCGTTCCAGGTCGCCGCGATGCCGTGATCCAGGAGATGGGCGGTGACCTGCTGTTTCCACCAGGCAACCGTCGCCGCGTTGGTGAAGTCCAGATAGGACCCGTCGCCGCCCCAGAATGCCGACCGGCAGGGCCCGCTGCCGTCGCCGCGCCGGATGAAGAGGTCCCGTTCCGCCGCCTCGGAATAACGCGGATGGTCGGTCAAGAGACAGGGCTTGATATTGGCGCAGACCTTGATTCCGCGCTGTCGCAGGGCGGCGCTGAACGCCGGCGGGTCGGGAAACCGCCGGTGGTTCCAGTTGAAGACGTGGCGCCGGTCCGCGGCGGCACTGTAGCCCGAGGAAAGCTGGAAAGCCTCGCACGGGATGCCACGTGCGTCGCATTCCTCGGCGAAATCCAGAATGGCGTCGTCCGCGCGGTCCACCTCGGCGATGTTCATGGCCGAACCGCAGAAACCAAGGCTCCATTTCGGTCCCAAGGTCATGCGCCCGGTCAGGCCGGCAAACTTGGCGACCACGTCGCGGACGGCGGGCCCGAACACCAGGTAATAGTCGAGGTCGCCGCCCTCGGCCTCGTAATAGCGGTAGGGCCCGCGGTAGTTGTCGATTTCGCACCCAAGGTCGAAGACCGCCGCTGCCGGGTTGTCGTAGAACAACCCGTATGCAAGCCCCGTGCGCGCGTCCTTGGTGATGGTGAAAGGGATGTGCTTGTAAAGCGGGTCGGTGGTTGCCGCATCGTAGTTCAGCGCGTCCAGGCCCAGCATGCGGAAACGCCGCCCGGCCCGGTTCAGCGCGCCGGTTTTTTCGCCAAGCCCGTAGATCCTGTCGCCGGGCGCCCGGACCAACGCGTGGAAGACCGACCCGTCTTCATCCAGCCGGTAAGGCTCGCTGACCCTGTCGCGCGCGAATTCCAGCGGCGCCTCCGTGTCCTTGTCCCTGCCCGACCAGGCGATGTGGAAGGGGCTGTAATGGATGTCCAGGCACAGCGTTTCCGTCCGGATGCGCAGGCCGCCGTCCGTTTCCTCGGTTTCGAGGTCCGGGCCGGGGGCGCCGAGATCGTCCATCCGCGGCCGCCCTTCCCAGGGGACGTCTTCGCCGTCGGGCGCGATCGACCAAGTGTGCGGAAGGCGGGGCGCGTCGATCGGCAGGAACAGGACCCGGACAAGGTCCGGTCGCAGGAGGTACAGGCACACGCGCCCACCCGCGGCCAAGGCGAAATCCAGCCGGCACCCGGTTCGTCCCTGAAATGCTGTCGCCTCGGGGATCGACATCGCGCCTCAGTCTAGAGCAGTTGGCGCCGACGTGGAGCCCCTATGCTGTGGGGCGGCGGGATCAGCCGCTGGCGGCCTGGGGGCTGGTGACCAGCCGGTAGGCGGGCAGATGCATCGTGACGACGGTGCCCCGGTCGACGACGCTTTCGATTTCGATGCGACCGCCGTGCAGTTCGACCAGCGACTTGACGATCGGCAGGCCGAGGCCGGTGCCCTCGTGGCGCCGGGCGATGGTGTTCTCCACCTGCTGGAACGGTTCGACGATCCCCGGCAGATCGCCCTCGGCGATCCCGATGCCGGTGTCGGCGATCGAAAGCTTGAGGTCGCCCGACGGGACGATATCGGCGCCGATCGTAATCCGGCCCAGTTCGGGCGTGAATTTGACGGCGTTCGACAACAGGTTGATCAGGACCTGTTTCAGGGCGCGTCCGTCTGCGTGAATGGGCGGGATGCCTTGGGCGATTGCCAGGTCGAGCCGCAGCTTGCCGGCCTCGATCCGGTCGCGGACGACCTGGACCGAAGCGTCGATTACCTCGTCGAGGTGGATTTCCTCTTCGTGCAGTTCGAACTTGCCAGCCTCGATCTTCGACAGGTCGAGGATTTCGTTGATCAGGCTCAACAGGTGCTGGCCGCTCTCGTGAATGCCTTCGGCATAGTCGCCATAGGAAGCCGGCGATACCGGGCCGTATATGCCTTTCATGATGACTTCGGAAAAGCCCAGGATCGCGTTCAACGGGGTGCGCAGTTCATGGCTCATCGTCGCCAGGAACTCCGACTTCGACCGGTTGGCCAGTTCCGCCTGTTCACGCGCGCGGTGTTCGGCCAGCGCGGATTCGACCACGGCGGTGATGTCGGTCCCGGTGCCGCGGTAGCCTTGGAAGATGCCGTGCTCGTCGACGATCGGGATGCCGCTGATCGACCAGTGCATCGGCCGGCCGCCCGCCGTCAGGAACGTGTACTGGAAATCCCGGAACGGGCGGCGCGCCGCCAGGTCGGCGAAATGCTGCTGCCATTTCTCGTCGTCGGGATCCGCCCAGCCCAGTTCACGCCGCGTTTTTCCAAGCACGCAAGTCGGGTCCAGACCGGTCACCTCGGCCCAACGGTCGGATAGATAGGTGAACCGCAGTTTGTCGTCGGTTTCCCAGATCCAGTCCGAGGCCACGTCTGCGATGTCGCGGAACCGCTGTTCGCTGATGAGGATCGCCATCTCTGCGGCCTTGCGGTCCGAGATGTCCAGGCTGATCCCGTCCCAGACGATGCTTCCGTCGGCCGCCCTGCGGGCCCGCGCGATGGTGCGTACCCATTTGAGGCCGCCAGCCGTATCGCGGACACGGAATTCCACGTCGAACCGATCGAGGGATGCCGCCGATTGGCGCATCGCATCGCGCCAGATCTCGCGGTCTTCCGTGTGGATGACGTTGAACAGGGCGTCGGAATCCTGCATGGCTTCGGTCGTCGTCAGGCCCACCAGGTTGCGGATGCCTTCGCTGCAATAGGCCACCTCGATCCGTTCCTCGCCGGCGCGCACCAGCCTGAACACAACGCCCGGCAGGTTCGCGGTGATCCGTTGCAACAGCGCGACGTTCTCCTCGACCCGCAGGGTCTGCTGCTTGAGGTGCGTGATGTCCGTGTAGGTCGTCACGAAGCCGCCGGTCTCCAGCGGACGGCCGACGATTTCGATGGTCGAGCCGTCGGGGCGTTCCCTTTCAAAGCGGTGCGGCTCGGCCTTCCGCGCCAGCGCCATGCGTTCCGCCACCTGCTTGTCCGGGTCGCCCGGTCCATACTCGCCGCGCTCGGCATTGAAGCGCACGAACCGCTCGAACGGATCGCCGGGCGAGAACCGATCGGCCGGGAAGCCCAGCATCTCCAGGAACCGTTTGTTATAGGTGACGACGTTGAGGTCGCGATCGACGTGCGAGATCCCCTGGTCGATATTCTCAAGGCAAGTTGCCTGCGAATCCTTGCGCGCGGCCGCCTCGCGGAGGTCCTGCACCTCTTCGGTGACCTCCATGTGAACCACCAGAGCGCCGTCTTCTTCGCCCAGCGCGAAAGGCGTCACGCAGCATCGAAACCATCGATGCTGGTGCGGCGAGGAGCTGTCGAAGACCGTGGAGAACGAGGCGGACTGGCGTGCCAGGACCTTGCGGATGCCCTCGGCGACAGCAGAGGATTCATCCACGGTTCCGGGCGCGGCATCGCAGACGTCGAGGTAGTTCTGACCGACGCCAAAAGTATCGTCCCGGGATCCATTGTCGCGGGCATAGCGGCGCCATCCTTCGTTGACCGCGACGATCTGGCCGCTTGCGTCCAGAACCGCGACGTTCGCCCGCAGGGCGTCGAGGACCGAATAATCCGCTTCTGTTCTGATCGTTTTTCCCCCGGAGACCGCCAACTGGCCGATACGCACCCTCTACCGGCTATTCTCGCCGTTTGGGTTTAACCGACTGTTAATCCCCTTGCGGCGTTAACCAGATTTGATGCGGGCCTCCGGCAGGGCCTAGGGCGGTGCTGTCGCGTCCAGAAGGCGCGCAAGCCGCTGCGGATCCCAGCGTTCGGGCGCGCGTGGCGGTGCGCCGGCCGACACCATGGTCCCGACCCCCGCCTCCAGCGTGACCCGGCGCTTTGCCTTGGTCGCTGAGACGTCCACCGTGCCGGACAGGGCATGGACGGCTGTATCCGTCTCGGTCGCCTCGACGATCCATTCCGCGGCGGTGGCGGAAGCCGACGCCGCCGGCGACCTGATATCGACCCGGCCGGCGATGCCGGAGGACGGCAGGACGGTCCTGACGGTTCCGGCCAGGAGGTCGAAGACGCCCGACCCGGCAAGGTGGACGGTGGTGCCCGCGGCCAGGAACAGCGTCGAGCCGTCCGCCATGGCAAGGCTGAGACGCGCGCCCGGCCCGGTGACGACCCGGTCTCCCGGCAACAGCGAAGCCCCCGAAGTCGCCATGCGGGGCGTGCCGCCCCTCAACATCGAAGCGATTCCCGACGCCGCATCGACCGCGCCTAATGCCGTCGGCTGGGCATAGGCGCCTTCTGCGCCGGCGACGAACGCCGCCATCAATCCTGCGGCAAGAAGGAAGGATCGGGCGGTCAAGGCTGCGGTCCGTCGGCGACCTAGGGCGACCTGTCGCCCAAATAGACGGAAAGGCTGTCCAAGTGGTGGTCCCAGCCCGCCGCGTGCGCCCGGCCCAGGCTTGCGCCTTCTTCGGCCGGAAAACGGTCCCAGCCTTCGTGCACCAGCTCGAGCGCCGTCGACCCGCCTTCTTCGGCAAGGGAAATGGTGACGCGGGTCTCCACCGTCCAATCGTCGTCCTTCCACGTCAGTTCCAGCCGGCGAGGCGGCGCGAACCCGACGACCGTTCCCGACGTCACCACGTCGCGTCCGCCGTCGCGCCAGACTTCCCTGAAGGCGCCGCCGGGCCGCGCGTCGAGCGAGACATACGTGCCCCACCATTTAGAGATCGAGTCCGAGCCGGTAAGCGCCTCCCAGGCCGTCTCGGGTGTGCAAGGCAGCCTGCGTCGCAGTACGACGGTGGAGACATCGTCCCGGTCGTCATCGTCTTTTTGCGCCATGCGTTCGATCCTGCGTGATCCCGCACGCATCATATCCATTCCCGTCGCGTCGGCGGAAGGGCGCCCCGCTGCGCGCTATCGGGTGCGCGTGCCCCGGTTTCGGGCTAGGCTTGCCGGCTGCGACACTGTGGGGGCAAGGCGATGGTCAAGGCGGAGCTGGTCTTCGAGGCGGGCAACATGCTGGGCGAGGGGCCCAACTGGGCCGAGGACGAGCAGGCCCTGTACTGGGTCGGGATCATCGACAAGAAGGTGCATCGGCTGGAACCGGCAACCGGCGCCTTCAGAACCTGGGATATGCCCGACTTCACCACCGCGATGGCGCTGCGCGACGGCGGCGGCGCGATCGTCGCATTGGCGACCAGCATTTGCCTGCTCGATTTCGACAGCGGCGCGCTCACGGAGCTTTGCCGTCCCGAAGCGGACAGGCCGAACAACCGGTTCAACGACGGCAAGTGCGACCGCCTGGGACGTTTCTGGGTTGGGTCGATGGAGACCAATCTCAATCCCGACGGCAGCCCGCGGCCAATGACCGAACGGTCCGGCGCGCTGTGGCGGATCGATGCCGACGGGACCGCCACGGACATGACGGGGGCGACGATCCGGCTGTCCAACACGCTTGCCTGGAGCGCCGACAACCGCATCATGTATTTCGCCGATACCCTGGAACACACGATCTACGCCTACGACTTCGATCTCGAGGCCGGCACCATCGCCAACCGGCGGGTCTTCGCGCAGACCGACGGCTATGGCTTTCCGGACGGCTCCGCCATCGACGACGAGGGGTGCCTTTGGAATGCCCGCTTTGGCGGCGGCTGCGTGATCCGCTATACGCCGGACGGAACGGTGGACAGGATCGTCGAGGTGCCGGCGACCAACCCGACAAGCTGTACCTTCGGCGGGCCCGGGCGGCGCACCCTGTTCATCACTTCCGCGCGCGAAGGGCTGAGTGCCGCCGATATCGCAAATAACCCGCGCGAGGGCGACATATTCGCCCTCGACGCGGGAGTGTCCGGACCACCCGACGTTCGGTTCGTCGGGTGAGGGAGGTCGGCCCGGCTAACCTTTGACGCTGCCGGCGGTCAGACCGCCGACGAGATAGCGTTCGCACCACAGGAAGATCACCAGGATCGGCACGGTGACGATGACCGATCCCGCCATCAGGAACTGGCGCGGTACTTCGGAGCTGTTCATCGACACCAGTCCGCGGGACAGCGTGAAGATGTCGGGATCATCCAGGAACATGAAGGCGAACAGGAATTCGTTCCAGGCGATCATGAAGACGTAAAGCGCAACCGACGCCAGGGCCGGCAGGCTGAGCGGCAGTGTGATGCGCCAGATCACGCCCGCCCTGGTGCAGCCGTCGATGATGCCCGCCTCCTCCAGTTCAGGCGGGATGCCGCGGAAATATCCCTGCAGCATGTAAAGCGCCACGGGAATTGTCGTCGCCGGATAGACGATCAACAGACCCAGCAACGTGTCGCGAAGGGCAAGCTGGCTGAACACACTGTAAAGCGGGATCACCAGCACGATGGCCGGGAACATGTAGATCAGCAGGATCGAGCGCGACAGGATCGCGCGCCCGGGGAAGCGCAGCCGGGAGACGGCATAGGCGCCCGGGATCGCGAAAGCCAGCGTCAGGATGACGGTCGAGATCGACACGAAAGTGGACACCAGGATGTAGCGACCGAACTTGAACTCGACCAGCGCCTCTATGTAGCCGCTGAACAGGCGGTCGAACCCCTGCGTCAGGTCGACGCTGAAATCCGTGGGATTTGCGATCAGCGATGCCTGCGGCTTCAGGCTGCTGACGACCATCGCATAGAAGGGCAATATCACCAGCACGACGAAGAAGGTCATCCCCAGGCCGCGACAGGCCCGCAGGAAGACGACCTCGGTCATATAGCGGCCCATCACGTCCAGTGTTTGATCGAACAGGCACGCGCGGATCGCCCACGCGACGATCAGGAACAACGCAAGCGCGCCGCCCGGTCCCAGCAGCGGATGCGCCGCGGGGTCGACGCCGAAAGGCGTACCCATCGTAAGGGCCAGAAACGCGATGAATCCGACCAGCGCGGGCGAGAAGAACCACTCCCACGGACGGGTGCGCCGGTGCGCCCACAGGGCATAGACAAGGCCGGCCGCCGCGCCGGCGATGAAGGCCGGGCCCACCGGTATTGTTGTGGCGACCCCGCCAAACAGCGTCGCGGCGACGCCCCAGATGGCGGCGCCCAAGGAGGCCCAAATCGCGCCGAGGGCAACGGACAGGATTAATCCGAGATGTCGCTCCATCACATCTCTCCTTCCGGCCCGAATTTGAAATAGATGACCATGAAGATGGCCAGCATCACGAAGATCACCACCGACACGGCCGCGCCGGCGCCCAGGTTGGCCAGCGCGAAGCCTTGTTCGTAGACGTCGACCGTCAGGGTTCGGGTGCCGGCCGCGCCGCCGGTCAACAGGAAGATGTCGTCGAACTTGTTGAAGGTCCAGATGAAGCGCAGCAGGAACAGGATCGACAGGATGCTGATCAGCTGCGGCAAGGTAATGTAGCGGAACATCTGCAACGGCGTCGCGCCGTCGATCTGCGCCGCCTCGTAGAGGTCGCTGGGCAGCGACTGCATGCGGGCCAGGATGAACAGGAAAGATAACGGGAAGTACCGCCACGCTTCGAACGCAATCACCATGGCCAAGGCCAAGGGAAACCCGAACGTCATGCCGAACAGTTCGAAATCGACGGTGCGCGTTCCCAGGAAGTTGATCGGTTGCTCGGCCGCCCCGAATTGCACCAGCAGCGCGTTGATCGTGCCGCTGAACGGGTCCAGCAGGAACGCCCAGGTGAATGCGACGGCGATCACCGGCGAGACATAAGGAAACAGAAACAGCCCGCGCAGGAACGCGCGACCGCGAAACGGGGTGTTCAGGAGTTGCGCGGCGAACAGGCCCAGGATCAGCGCGCCCAGGGTCCCGAAGATCGTGTAATAGATCGTGACCTTGATGATCGTCCAGAACTCGCGCTGTTCGAACACCCGGCGGAAGTTGTCCAGGTCGAACTCCAGACTGGTCAGCACGTTCTCCGACGTGCCTGTCATCACGGGTTTGCTGTCCCGCGGCGCGACGCCGCTCGCAAGGAACGTGTCGTCGACTTCGAACTGCAGGCTCAGCCGGTCGCGATGGCGGGGTTCCCAGTCGCCCAGCCGACATGTCAGCGTCTGCCCGTCGATGGCGCACCGCTCGTCGCCTTCAAGCAGGGAAAGGCCCTGGGGCAGCGTGTCGGTCAGTACGACGCCACGGATGGGGCGTTTTTCGGAACTGTTGCGCAGCCGGTACTGGATGGTAATCGCATCGCCCGGTGCGGCGGCCTCGCCCCGGACACGTTCGTTTGCGATCGGTGTCGGCGCTCTGAGGTCCGCCAGTTCGACGGGCTTGAAGCTGATCCAGATGCTGGCGAGTGCAGGAAACAGAACGACGGCCGCGACAATCAGAAAGGTCGGCCCCAACATGATGGAGGCAAGCCGGGCCTCCTCCTTGGCCAAGGTGCCTACTTTGCGTTTCGAGCGGCCCCCGGTTGCCTCTTGTGCAATCGTTGCCATGACAATCCCCCGTCCACGACAATTCAACCGCGCTGAACCAAAAAGTCTCCGGCGGGCGGCCCCGGTGGGACGCCCGCCGGTAAACGGCGCTACTGGATCTTCGCCAGTTCTTCGTTCAACAGCTTGACCGTGTCTTCGGCCGAACGCTCGCCGTCGATATATTCACGCACCCGACGGTTCAGGACCTGGGAGTTGATGATCTTGGAAGCCAGCGAAAGCTGTCCTTCCTTCACACCCCAGCGGTTGGCGGTTTCCAGGCCGGCGGCAATCTCGTTGACCGTCTCCTGGGGATAGAGCTCCGACAGTGGCGCCTTGCGGTCCACGCCGACGGGCAGCTTGGCCCAGCCGTCGAGGAACTTGGTCGGCTCGTCCGACGTGCCGCGCCTGACCGGGAACTTGCCCTCCGGTGCGATCGACAGCGTCTTCATATAGCCTTCGTCCACCGAGAATTTGACGAACTCGATGGCCGGGTCGGTGTCGGCGTCATTCGTGATGCCGAAATAGCGGATGTCCGCCCATGCCGCGCCGTCGGGGTTGCTGGGTCCCGCAAAGGTCGTCACGACGTCCGTCTTCATCGCGAGGTCGCGTGCCGTCGGGTCGTCGGTGATCGTGACCGGCACCGCATCGCGCAATCCGGCCAGTTCGTCCAGGATGAACGGCGACCAGATCACCATTGCGGTCTTGCCGGCGAAGTACAGTTCGCGCGACTGCTGCCAGAACAGCTCGCCTTCCGGGCTGGCATCCGCAAGCGCCTTGTAGAATTCCAGAACCTCGATCGTCGCCTTCTCGTCCAGCGGCTTGAAGCCGTTGGAGTCCACGGGCGAAACGCCGTTCGCCAGGAACACATGCTCCAGCACCTGGCTCATGAAGTTCTCGTCGACTTTCGTCGCGGCGACGAAGCCGTACATCTCGGGCGGGTTGTGCAACGCATCGACCGCCTTGATGATGTTCTCGTAGGACGTGGGCGCGGCCAGACCCTTCTCGTCGAAGAGGTCCTTGCGGTAGACGATCAACTGGGTCCATCCGTCCACCGGAACGCCAGCGAAGTCGCCCTCGTATTGCGCCATTTCCAACGCGCCGGGCGCAAACGTGTCTTTGCCCAGGTCGTCGATCAGCTCGGTCGTCGCCTCGGTGTCAAGGACTCCCGCCTCGCTCCAGGGGCCGACATACTGCTGGGTATAATAGATGACGTCCGGCAAGTCGTTCGCCGCAAAGGCAGCCGTTACGCGCGTGTTCAGATCGCTTTCTTCGACCGGAATGACGTTGACCTTGATCCCCGTCTTTGCCTCGAACTCCGCCGCCATTTCCTCCTGCTTGGCCATACGGGCAGGCTGGTTCTCCGTCGTCCAGAATTGAAGCTCCTGTGCCGAGGCCGGCAATGCGACGGCCGCCGCCATCGCGGCGCCTGCCGCCGAAGCCAGAAGCCAGTTTCCGTAAACCCGTTTCATACTCTGTCCTCCCTGTATTGGTTCAGTCTTGAGTTGCGTTCTGCGGTACGGCAATTGGGGTGCCGCGATCCCGTCCCGTCCTTGTCAGTCTGGTCTTTAATTGCTCGCCACTCCTTATCACCCGTTAGGCTTCTTCACGCCACCATGCTGGTCGGCGGTGGCGCGTCCGACTGGCCAAGCAGCAGCTTGGGTTTCCAGATCTTGCACAGCCCGGCCGGATCCGCACCCGCGATGCGAGCCAGCAGAATATCGACCAGCGCCTTGCCGGCGTCGTGGATCGGATGCGTCACCGTTGTCAGTTCCGGGTCGGACGGTCGGCCGGCAGGCGTGTCGTCGTAGCCGATGATCGAGATGTCGGCGCCGGGACGCAGCCCGTGTTCGTGCAGGATCCTGACAAGACTGTGCGCGATTCCGTCACTGGCGCAGATCACCGCCGTCGGCGAATCTTCGGTGCGAAGCAGATCGAGGACCGCCGCCTCGTCGAGGCCGGGCCCGACCGACGTCCGCAGCATGAGCTGTTCGTCGAAACCGATGCTCGCCTCGGACAGGGCCTCGCGATAGCCCCGCTCGCGATAGGCAGCGAAAGAATAGTCGTCGGCCACCCCCAGATATCCGATGCGCCGGTGGCCGAGACCGATCAGGCGCTTGCAGGCGATCTTGATGCCATAGGTGCCGTCCATGTCCAGGAACGGATAGGGCCGCTTCTCTTGCGTGCGGCCGTGCGCGACGAATGGGAAGCTGCGGTCCAGGAGATAAGCGATCCGCGCGTCCTGGCGCCGTGTCCGGGCGACGATGACGCCGTCGACGCGCCGGCCCGCGGCAAGGCGCTTGTACGCCTCCAGTTCCTCGGCGCCTTCGCGTGCGGTGACCAACGTCAGGTCCAGGCGCTCGGCCGCCAGCCGCTCGCCGATTCCGGCGATCATCTCCAGAAAGAACGGATAGGCGCGACCGTCGCTGTCGATCGGCATGACGAGACCGATTGCTTCGGCCCGGCCTGATTTCAATCGCCGCGCGTTGAGACTGGGGACATAGCCAAGCTCGCGCGCCGCGGCGACCACCCGTTCGCGTGTGCTCTCGCTGACGTCGTCATAACCTGCAAGCGCACGCGAGACCGTCGTCTGCGACAAATCCAGATGCCTGGCGAGGTCTTTGAGCTTCATCGCCCCTGGCGTCCCCCTGCGAACCGGCGCTTTTGGTTGTGGTGACGGAGCCGGTCGGAAATCCAAATCGATTTGGATCACGCCTCATTAAATCGCGGCCGCACGCTTTGCGCAATCAATTTGTTGCTGAATCGGCTCACGCACCCAAGCGCCTGTGCGCACGAGATTGGCATTAAGTCTGAATAAGTTGAGCGGGACACACTGACGGCCGGCTGTCCGTACCGGTGTACCATCTTGCGCAGGCTATGCAGCCCTTGAAACGAAATTCTCTCCAAATCGATTTTGAATTGTGAGATCGTACACACCGTGAACAGGTTTCGCGGCAACAACGTCCGCGAACAGCGAAGAAGGGGGAATCGGCAAATGACTCTGGCCCGAAAGCAGTTCGGGACGTTCGTCCAATGAGCGCGGGCTCCATCACCGAGGATGTGCGGGCCGAGGCGGTCTCGGTTCTCAAGACAAACGACCAGGGCGGCTACACGATCCCGACCAAGGGTCTCTACCCGTTTCAATGGAACTGGGATTCCGGTTTTGCCGCGCTGGGTTTTGCGCTGTTCGACGAGCCCCGCGCCTGGCAGGAGCTGGACCGGCTGTTCGAGGGACAGTGGGACGACGGCATGGTCCCGCATATCGTGTTCCATCAGCGCCAGGACAGCTATTTCCCCGGGCCCGACGTCTGGGGCACCGATCACGAGCCGCCGACAACGGGCATTACCCAGCCGCCGGTGCTGGCCACCGTGGCGCTACATATGCTCCGCACCGCCGGCGATGCGGACCTGGCAGCAACGCGGGCCGCTGCGCTTTATCCCCGCATCCTGGCCTGGCACCGCTGGTGGTGGCGGGCGCGCGACCGGAACGGCACGGGGCTGGTCACGATCTATCACCCGTGGGAGACCGGTCGTGACAACAGCCCGGCCTGGGACGAGGCGTTGGCGCGCGTGGAGCCGACGAAGACGCAATACCAGCGACGCGACACCGCGCTGATCGATGCGGAGCACCGGCCGCACAATTACGAGTACGACCGCTATCTGTTCCTGGTGGAGCTGTTTCGTGGGCTGCGGTACGACGCGGACGCGATGGCGGAGAAAAGCCCCTTCAAGGTGCTGGACGTGGGTCTCAATGCCATCCTGCAGGGCGGCAACCGCGACCTTCTCGTGCTGGCTGAACGTTTCGGGACCGCCGCGGAGCAGGCGGAGATCGCGGCGCGTATCGCATTGAGCGATTCGGCCTTCGACCGGCTCTGGTCGCCCGATCGGTCCTACTATCTCAGCCACGATCTGGTATCCGATCGCCCGATCGACGTTGCGACCTCCGCGTCGTTCCTGCCGCTGTTCGGCCGCGTTCCCGATGCGGAACGGGCGGGCCTGATGGCCGACAGGCTGCGGGCGTGGGGCGACCGCTGCAAATGGCTGGTGCCCTCCACCCATCCGGACGAAAAGACCTTCGAGGCCAAGCGGTACTGGCGCGGGCCGGTCTGGGCCATCGTCAATTGGCTGATTGCGCGTGGGCTTGCGGCGTACGGCTTCACCGATCTGGAAAGGCGCCTGCGCGACGACACGCTCGACCTCGCGGGACGATCGGGGCTCTACGAGTACTATGATCCGCTTGACGGCAGCGGTGCAGGCGGCGACGCGTTCACCTGGACGGCGGCGGTTGCGTTGGCCTGGGGCGCGCGGCCCGATGGCGCGGGCGACGGGGCGTCCCTATAGTAGGGGCGCAACGTCTCGTTCGATTGGCGGGGGGACATGAACCAGATCGACCTCAACGGCCGGCATGCGGTGGTTACCGGTGCCGCACAGGGAATCGGGCGCGCGATCGCCGAACGGCTGCTGGCGTCCGGCGCATCGGTTGCGCTGTGGGACAAGGATGACGCCTTGCTGTCGGAGACGGCCGCTGCACTGGAAGGCCAAGGCGCCGTGACGGCCGTCGCCGTCGACGTGACGGATGCGGCGGCGGTGGACGCGGCGGTTGCCGCGTCTCGGTCCGGCGCCGGCAGGATCGACATCTTGTGCGCGAACGCAGGCATCGCCGGACCGTCGCTGAAGCTTTGGGACTACTCGCCAGAGGCTTGGTGCGAGGTGATCGATCTCGACCTGAACGGGGTCTTCCTGTGCTGCCGCGCCGTCGTGCCGCTGATGATCGAGGCGGGATACGGCCGCATCGTCAACACCGCCTCGATCGCCGGCAAGGAAGGCAACCCCAACGCCGCCGCCTACAGTGCCGCGAAGGCGGGCGTGATCGCGCTGACCAAGTCGCTGGCCAAAGAACTGGCCGACCACGACATCGCGGTGAACTGCATCACGCCGGCGGCGGCCAAGACCCGGATCTTCGACCAGATCAGCCAGGAACACATCGACTATATGCTGTCCAAGATCCCCCGCGGCCGTTTCCTGATGGTCGAAGAACTCGCCGCAATGGTGGCGTGGATCGTCTCGGAGGAGAACAGCTTCACCACCGGCGCCGTCTTCGATCTTTCCGGCGGGCGTGCGACCTATTAGAGAGGCGCCGCCCGGCGCTGTGATGGCCGTTTAGAGATCGCTGGTGTTCCCGGGCTCGACCGTCAGCGTGTGCCCGCCCCATTGATACTCCTTGTCGGCCAGCACCATGAACTGTGCACAGTTGTTCTTGCCGTGAATGGTGACCGTCCATTCGACGCAGAAGTTTCCCTTCTCGTCCACCGTCCAGCGGCCGATGTCCGTCTTGATCGCGTCGGTGGTTTCGATTTCCGCACGGATGCTGCCGTCGGGATCGATGAAGGCGAAGGCGTTTGTCGTTTCGCTGCGCATGGTGTTGCCGACGAATGTCTCTTCTACCTGCTCCTGCGTCATCGCCTGCTGGGACGACGACGAACAACCGCTGTCGTCCGACATGGCGATGGCGACCGGCGCGACGAAAATGGCGCTCATGGTAGATCTCAATCGACGAAGCATCCCATACCTCCAGGCCCGTGGTTTCGGCGGGTGATTGTGCAGGCGACACTCAGTCCGCGCACGCACTATCCTGCATTTTAGGCATCGACAGAGCGCGGTACTGGCAACGAATTTCTTGCTCAATTCTAAACGTTCCGAACGACGATTCAGCGTTCGCTTTTGATTTCGGAATGTTGCAAAGAAATTTTTTTCGTGTGCGCGTGCAGGCATTCTTGCCGTCGCAATCGCGAATTTGATGCGCCGCGAACGAAGCGCGTCACGACGGCGGGTCGCTTGCGCACTCTCGGCCGAATGTGCGACCGCGCACTGCAACGCGCACCCGCTTCTTTGCCTGGCTGCCCACCGGCAGCGCCTTCAAACCCGCGGCGGGCCAGGCGAACGCCTTATAACATGATGATTTATAAGCAATAATCCGGACGGATGCCGGCCATCAAATATGCGGCCGGCGCATGCAGGCGCCAACTCAATAGACGGCACAATTCGAGCCTGCTGAATCACGGTCGTGCAAATAAAGAGGCGAAGACCGTCGCCCCGTTCATGGGGGCCGTGTTGAAGTCACCGCATGACGACTTCAAACGCACCAAGCCGACACTGTACCAAGCCTTGGGCGCGCCGAGATTGTTAAGCTTTAATTAGCTCTTTTCCTTCAAAAGCCATCGTGGAACTGGCACCGCCAGTTTCAACCCCGAGTTCTAGAACCAATCGGAGTTTGAAGAATGGCTGTACGTAAAATGGTGAAACGCGCCAAGCCTAAGATGGCGCGTAAGCCGGCGGCGAAGCGCACCACGGCGCGTCGTAAGCCGTCGACCCGGACGTCGCGCTCGACCGCGCGTCGTTCGACTGTGCGGAAAACCACCGCGCGTAAGACCACGGCCCGCAAGTCGCCGGCCAAGCGGAAGACGACCGCCCGCAAGACCACGGTCAAGCGGAAGACGACTGCTCGCAAGTCGCCGATGAAGCGGAAGACGACCGCGCGCAAGTCGCCGATGAAGCGGAAGACGACCGCTCGTAAGACGACTGCCAAGCGGAAGACGACTGCTCGCAAGTCGCCGATGAAGCGGAAGACGACGGCTCGTCGCAAGACGACCGCTCGTAAGTCGCCGGTCCGTCGGAAGACGACCGCCAAGCGGAAGACGACGGCCCGTCGCAAGACGACCGCTCGTAAGTCGCCGGTTCGTCGGAAGACGACCGCCAAGCGGAAGACGACGGCCCGTCGCAAGACGACCGCTCGTAAGTCGCCGGTCCGTCGGAAGACGACCGCCAAGCGGAAGACGACGGCCCGTCGCAAGACGACCGCTCGTAAGTCGCCGGTCCGTCGGAAGACGACCGCCAAGCGGAAGACGACGGCCCGTCGCAAGACGACCGCTCGTAAGTCGCCGGTCCGTCGGAAGACGACCGCCAAGCGGAAGACGACGGCCCGTCGCAAGACGACCGCTCGTAAGTCGCCGGTTCGTCGGAAGACGACCGCCAAGCGGAAGACGACGGCTCGTCGCAAGACGACCGCTCGTAAGTCGCCGGTCCGTCGGAAGTCGACCGCGCGTCGTTCGACCGCTCGTCGTTCGTCGGCCCGCAAGGTGCCGGCGCGTCGCAAGATGGCCTCGGCACGTCGGCCGGCTGTCAGGCGGGCGAGAAAAAAGTAGTGTCGCGTAAGCAGGTCGGTGGCGGTTTCTTAAAGAAGATAGAAATCGTCAGGACCGGCGGCCGGACGGCGATCGTCTCAGCGGCGAATCGCCTGATGGCAAGCCGCGCCAAACATCTGGTCATGCAGGTGCAAACCAAGGACATGGCCATGGCGCGGACGGTGATGCAGAAGATGGGCATCGCCGGCACGGTCAAGAACATGACCGGCACGAAGTCGTCGATCGTAAAGGCGGCTTGAAGTTCTACGTTGGCGGGGCCGTCGTTCTGACGGTCCCGTCGCGTTTTTGGGCCTTCCGCCTAGTTGTTCTTCCGCTTGAACGTGTCGCGGTAGAAATCGAACGCGGCCATCGACACCGCCAGCAGCGACACGATCATCAGGTCCAAGTCTGGCACGAACACGACGATGACGCCCAGAAACCCGAGCAGTATCAAGATCGCGACCAGCGCAATTCCTTTATCGACCATGGTTTGGATCGTACCTCCCGTTGGTCCCGACGTTAACCTTCTTCCGACAGCCGCCCGACAAGCCATCGCGCCGTGCGCAAAAGCCGGGCATCGTCACCCCGCGAGCCGACAAGCTGGACGCCCATGGGCAGTCCGTTCTCGGCCTGGAGCAGGGGCAGCGTGATCGCGGGCGTTCCGCACAGCGTCCAGATCCCGTTGAAGACGGAGCTTCCCGTCGATTGAAGCCCCCTGGGCGCCGGCCCGGGTGCGGCCGGCGTCAGGATGGCGTCGTAGCGGTCGAAGATCGCCTGCAGCCCTGAGCCAAGAACACCCGGCCAGTCGAGCGCGGCCAGGTAGTCGCGGGCCAGGATACTGTTGCCGTCCTCAAGCGCCGTCCGCATCTCGGTGCTCAGCCGGTCCGCGCCTCGGGTTTCGTAGCCGTGGAAAGCCTTCGCCATCTCCGCATAGTTGATGAGCTCGCGCTGGCGGATCGCCTCGCCGAAGGCGTTCGGCAGGTCGATCACGTCGCAGACGGATCCCAGGATCTCGACCAGCTCGCCGAAGGCGTCCCGGGTGTCCTGATCGGCACTGTCCCAGGCGGGCTGCCTTACGAAGGCGAGACTGGGCGTGATCGGCGGTTCGCTGAGAGCGATGTCCAGGAGCCGGGGCGGCGGCGCCGTTCGAGAGGCCGGGTCCGCCTCGTCATACCCGAACAGCGGTTCTGCGATCAGCGCCGCGTCCTCGACCGCGCGGGCGAAGACGCCCAGCGTGTCCAGGCTGGGCGACTGCGACAGGACGCCGGTCCGCGGGATCGCCCCGAATGTGGGCTTGAACCCGACGACGCCGCAGTAGGACGCCGGCCGGATCACCGACCCGCCCGTCTGCGTTCCGATCGCGAGCGGCACCATCCCGGCGGCAACGGCAGCCGCGGAGCCTGACGACGAGCCGCCCGGCGTATGGTCTGGGTTATGCGGGTTGCGGGTTTTTGCGGGTCCGAGGAGGGCGAGTTCCGCGGTCGCGGTCTTGCCCATGATCAGGGCGCCCGCCTGCCTCAGCCGGGTGACGACGTAGGCGTCGTTCTCCGGCTTCCTGCCCGCGTCCAGCACCGTGCCGTTTTCCGTGGGGATGCCGGCGGTGTCGATGACGTCCTTGATGCCGACCGGAAGGCCGTGCAGGGGGCCGATTGGGCGGCCCGATGCGCGATAGGCGTCCAGGGCCTCTGCCTGTTTCAGCACGTGGTCGGCATCCAGCCAGGCCCAGGCCTCCAGGTCACGGCCGGCCTCGATCGCGGAAAGACACGCCTGCGCGAGTTCCACCGCGCGCAGGGCGCCGTCGGCGAGGCGGTCGCGTAGGGCGCGGGCGCCCAGGTCCAGGATCGCTTCGGCCATAGCGCCGGTCTACTGGCCGTAGATCAGATTGGGCAGCCAGAAGGCGATGTTCGGAAAGATGTAAAGCAGCGCCATCGACAGAAAGACCATCGACAGGAACGGCATGCACCCCTTGAAGATCTGCACCAGCTGGACGTGTGGCGGCGCGATTCCCTTGAGGTAGTAGGCCGACATCGCCATTGGCGGCGTCAGGAACGACGTCTGCAGGTTGAGCGCGACCAGGATCCCGAAGAACAGCGGATCGACGCCGAAATGGGGCAGCAACGGCAGGAAGATGGGGACGAAGATGATGATGATCTCCGACCACTCCAGCGGCCAGCCCAGCAGGAAGATGATCAGCTGCGCCAGCAACAGGAACGCCAGCGGCGAAAGGTCGAGGCTGGTCACGAACTCCGAAACCAGGTGTTCGCCGCCCAGATAGGAGAACACAGACGAGAAGGTCCAGGATCCGACGAACAGCCAGCACACCATCGCGGTGGTGCGCACCGTGAGATAGACGGACTCCCTGAGACGGTCCCAGGTCAAGGCACGGTAGACCACGGCCAGCAGCAGGCCTCCGAGTGCGCCGACCGAGGCCGCCTCGGTCGGTGTTGCGAGGCCGGCCAGGATCGCGCCCAGCACCGCCAGAATGAGGAACGCCAGCGGAAAGAACGACGACAACAGCATGACGATCAGCGCGCCGATCGAAATGTCCGGGATCTCGTCCTCCTTCGGTTTGGGCGCCAGGTGCGGCTGCACCATGGACCGTCCGATCACGTAAACCAGGTAAAGCCCGGCCAGCAGGAGCCCCGGGAACAGCGCCCCGGCATAGAGCCGCACGATCGAAACGCCGGAGGACGCCGCATAGACGATCAGCATGATCGACGGAGGAATCAGGATCCCCAGCGTCCCGCCGGCGCAAATGACCCCGGAAGCAAAGCTGGTGTCGTAACGTGCCTTCAGCATTGCCGGAAAGGCCAGCAGGCCCATCAGGGTCACGACGGCCCCGACGATGCCCGTCGCCGTCGCGAACAGGGCGCAGGTGATCAAGGCCGCAACGGCCATCGAGCCCGGCAGCCGTTTCGCCGCGATGTTCAGGGTCGTGAACAGGCGGTCGACGATGTTCGCGCGCTCGACGACGTAGCCCATGAACAGGAACAAGGGGACGGCCGTCAGCACCTCGTTCGACATGACCGAGTAGGTCTGGTTCACGAATAGATCGAATATTCGGTTGTTGAAGAACCCGTCTATCCAGGTTTCGATCTGGACCGAGGTGTCGGCCCCTTGTTCAACGGCCCGGTTGTGGGCCCGCCACATGCGTCCGGCGTCGAAATAAGCGTAGTATCCGAAGGCGATCCCCATCGCCATCAACGTGAAAGCGATGGGAAAACCGAAGAAGATGATCAGGATGAACAGCCCCAGCATCAACAGGGCGATCTGGGGGTCGGTCATGAGTCTTGCCTGTCTGTGGGTCGCGTCGGATCGGTGATCGAAGGTTCGACCACGTCGACCGCTTCCGTGGAGTGTTTCAGGACGTCGTGCTCGGCGCCGTGGGCCAGCGCAACTTCGGTTTCCTCAACGTCCTCGACCGCGCGCAGCCATTTGCCGGTACGGATGCAAAGTATGCAGCGGAAGACCTGCGCGATTCCCTGGATGAAAAGCAGCATACCCGCTACGACGAGAATCGTCTTGAACTGGAACACCGGGATGCCGGCCGGGCTGTTCACGCTGACTTCCATGTATTTCCAAGAGCGCGCCGTGTACTTCCAGCCCGACAGGATCAGTGCCAGGACGCCGGGAAAAAAGAAGAGGAAATAGAGGACGAGCTCGACCTTGGCCTGCGTCCGCGGCGACCAGAGGCGATAGATGAAGTCGCCCCGGACATGGCCGTCGTGGGACAGCGTGTAGGCGCCGGCCATCATGAACAAGGTGCCGTACATGATGTAGGAAACGTCGAGCGCCCAGCTTGTCGGCGCGTTCAACACATAGCGGACGAAGACTTCGTAGCCGACGCCGAACGCCATCACGATGATCAGCCAGGCAAACGCCTTTCCGAACCATTCCGAGATCCGGTCGGCCAGAAGGATATAGCGCTGCATCGGGGTTCCTCGCCCGTTCTTCATCGACAACACCCGGCGACCGTGTCAAGCGGTCGCCGGGTGTCGCCTTTTCGGCCGCGGCCGCTGAACGTTAGATCTTCAGCTTGCCGGGGAAATAGTGCTTGTACGCCAAGGCGTAGTCGGGCGCGTTCATCAACTCGTAGAACACGACACGCTCGACCCATTCACGCTGGCTGTCCAGGACCCGCTTCATGAACGCGTCTTCCTCAAGGACCGGGATCAACTCGTCCCAGGCCTTGATCTGGGCATCCAGGATCTCCTTGGAAGTCCGATGCACGGTCACGCCGCTTTCCTCCTGCAGCTTGACCAGGTCGGCCGAGTAGGTGTCCAGGGCCGTCGCCGTGTTCGCCGTGCTGGCGGCTTCGACACCGAACTCCAGGATCGCCTGCAGGTCTTCGGGCAGGTCGTCGAAGAAATCCTTGTTGAACAGGAATTCGAAGGACTCACTGGCCTGGTGATATGACGACAGGAAGTAGTTCTTTGCCACGTCCTGGGCGCCGAAACGGCTGTCGGAGGTGGGGTTGTTGAACTCGAACGCGTCGATCACGCCGCGTTCCATGGCAGGAACGATTTCGCCGCCTGGAAGCTGCGCCACGCTCATGCCCATCCGCTGCAACAGGTCCGCGGCGAGGCCGACCGTGCGGTATTTGAAGCCCTCCAGGTCGGCAGCTGTCGTCACGGGTTCCTTGAACCACCCGAACGGCTGCGCCGGCATCGGGAAGCCGTAGAAGCCGTAGACGTTCAGGCCCATGATGTCCTGGGTCAATTCGCGATAGAGCTCTTTGCCGCCGCCGGATTTGAACCACGCCAGCATGGTCGTTGCGCTGCCGCCGAACACAGGCCCGGTGCCGAACAGCGACGCCGCCTTGTTCTTGCCGTACCAATAGACCGGCACGGTGTGCGAGGCGTCGAGAACACCGTCATTCACCGCGTCCAGAACCTGGAAGGCTGCGACGACGGCGCCTGCCGGCAGAAGATCGATCTTCAGGCGCCCGCCTGACATCGCCTCGACCCGCTCCACGTATTCCCTGGCAAAGTCGGTGAAGATGTCCGATGCGGACCAGGACGTCTGCATCTTGATGACCATCGGGCTCTGGGCATTGATCGAAGGGGCGGCCAGGCTGCCCGCGGCTGCGCCGGCGCCGACCGCCAGCGCGCCTTTGAGAAACCGGCGACGCGCCGGCTTTTCCTGCGCCTTGGACTGTTTATTCGTGGATGTCATCTATACCTCCCGTTATGGCGCCGGGGGCAAGTCGGGCCTTCAATGCGTCGGAACGCATGGCCCCCTTTTCTCCGCCACCCGGCACGCCGTATACGTTACCCTAACCGAGCGGGGGCGGATATCAAATCGGTCTCCCACGATGTGGAAATCCAAGCCCTATCCGGTGCGCATTCGCTTCGCCAAGATTGGGCGTTTGGGTCAATGCGCGGCGTATCACTGGCAAGTCGCCGCGATACCAACCGCATAGGTGTTATCGCCGGGAAACGACCTATGGGCTGGCGCGGGCGTTCAGTTCGTCGTGCCTTGCCCTGATCGCGCGGGGCCAGCGGCTTTTGATGTAGGACAGGACCGCGATGATCTCATCGTCGGTAAGCGTGTCTTCGTAGGCCGGCATGTCGCTTTCGTAAGCTCCACCGGCCATGGTGCCCGGGCCGTATTTCGTCAACGCGAAGAGTTGGCCGTCGGGATGGTGCCAGGTATGGCCGGTTTGGTCGTGCGGCGGGGCCGGCAGGCGGCCGTTGGCGAGACGCCGCCGCCAGTTCGGCTGGCCCTCCAGGTTGGGCCCGTGACAGGCGGCGCACTCGCGTCGGTAGATCTCGCCGCCGCGGGCGACCGTCCGGGGGTCGTCGGGACGCAGGGATGGTGTAACGAATTGCTGCCAGATCCGGTCTTTGAACATCAGCCCCGCGCCGGCAAGCGCGACCGCGGCGACAAGAATGACCGTAACCGTGGCGCGCGCACGCCTCATCTGTCATCGACCCCGGAACCGGCCAGATCGTCCAGGATCGGACAGTCCGGCCGGGCGTCGCCGTGACAGGCTTCGATCAGGTGGGCCAACGTCCGGCGCAGGCTTTGCAGTTCCGCGATCTTGCTCTCGATCCGCGCGAGATGGCCTTCCGCGATCGTTTTGACGTCGGCGCTGGCGCGGTGCCGATCCTGGTAGAGCGACAACAGGGTCCGGCATTCCTCGACAGAGAATCCGAGGCCGCGGGCGCGGTGCAGGAAAGCCAGCTTGTGCACGTCGGTCTCGCCGTAGTCGCGGTATCCGTTGCCCTGGCGGGCCGGCACGACAAGGCCGATTTCCTCGTAATAGCGGATGGTCTTGGCCGGCAGCCCGGTCAAGGTCTCGGCTTGTCCGATGTTCATCGGTTCTTGCCCTGCAGCGACACGGACCGCAGCCTGAGCGCGTTGGCGATGACGGAGACCGAACTCAGGCTCATCGCCGCGGCCGCGATCATGGGGTTCAGGAGGATGCCGAAGACGGGAAACAGGACGCCCGCCGCGACCGGCACGCCGAGCGCGTTGTAGATGAAGGCGAAGAACAGGTTCTGGCGGATGTTGCGCATCACCGCGCGGCTGAGCCGCCGGGCCCGCACGATCCCGCCGAGATCGCCTTTCAAAAGCGTGACGCCGGCGCTTTCAATCGCAACGTCGGTGCCGCCACCCATGGCGATCCCGATGTCCGCCTGGGCCAGGGCAGGCGCGTCGTTGATGCCGTCGCCGGCCATCGCGACGACCCGACCGGTCTGTTGCAGCCGGCGGACGATCTCCTGCTTGCGTTCGGGCAGGACGTCGGCCTGGACCTCGTCGATTCCGATCCGCCGTGCGACCGCCTCGGCTGTGGTGCGGGTGTCGCCGGTGACCATGAAGATGGAAAGGCCCTCGGCTTTCAGGGCGCGCAGCGCACCGGGCGTCGATTCCTTGATCGGGTCGGCAACAGCGGCAAGGCCCGCTGCGGTGCCGTCGACGGCGATAAAGACCACTGTCGCGCCCGCCTGGCGATGCCGCTCGGCGGTCTCGCGGAACCGGTCGATGTCGATGCCTTCGTCTGCCATCATCGACTCGGTGCCCAGTCGCACGGCCCGTCCGTCGACGGTCCCGGTGACGCCCTTGCCGGTTATGGACTCGAAATCCCGCACCTGAGCAAGCGCGATGCCGCGGGCGCTGGCCGCCGCGACGAAGGCCTCGGCCAGCGGGTGCTCGCTGGCCTGTTCCAGGCTTGCCGCGAGGCGCAGAAGGGTCTCTTCGCCAACCCCGGGCGCGGCAACCAGGTCTTCCAGAACCGGCTTGCCTTCGGTCACTGTCCCGGTCTTGTCGATCACCAGGGTATCGACCGCTTCCAGGCGCTCCAGTGCGGCGGCATCCTTGATCAGCACGCCGGCCTGCGCGCCGCGGCCGGTGCCGACCATGATCGACATCGGCGTCGCCAGACCCAGCGCGCAGGGACAGGCGATGATCAGAACCGACACGGCCGCGATCAGGGCAAAAGCGAGGGCCGGCGACGGGCCGACCGCGGCCCATGTCGCGAAGGCGACGGCGGCGACGGCGACGACCGCGGGCACGAACCAGCCGGCAACGACGTCGGCGACGCGCTGGATCGGTGCCCGGCTGCGCTGGGCCTCGGCCACCATCTGGACGATCCGGCCCAGCATGGTGTCGGCGCCGACCCGCTCGGCCGTCATGATCAGAGCGCCACGCCCGTTGATGGTGCCGCCGATCACGGCTTCGCCAGCAGTCTTTTCGACCGGCAGAGGTTCGCCCGTCACCATGGATTCGTCGACGGCGCTGCGACCGTCCAGCACCGTGCCGTCCACCGGCACGCTTTCGCCCGGGCGGATCCGCAGCCGGTCGCCCACAGAGACGCGCGCCAGCGCGATCTCGGATTCGGTGCCGTCCTCGTCCAGACGCCGCGCCGTCTTCGGCGCCAGGTCCAACAGCGCCCGCAAGGCATCGCCGGTCCGTTCGCGTGCGCGCAGTTCCAGGACCTGCCCCAACAGGACCAGCGTCGTGATCACGGCGGCGGCTTCGAAGTAGATCCCGACCCGGCCTTGCGCGTCCCGGAAGCCTTCCGGGAAGAGGCCGGGCGCGACCACGGCCACCAGACTGAACAGGAACGCCGCACCGGTGCCCACCGCGATCAATGTGAACATGTTGAGATTGCGCGTGACGACCGACCGCCATCCCCGCTGAAAGAAGGGCCAGCCGGCCCACAGCACGACCGGACAGGCCAGGCCAAGCTGCGCCCAGGGGTTCCAGGTCCCCTCCAGAAACCGGGCCAGCGGCGGCAGCATCTCGCCCATGGCGATGGCGAACAGCGGCAGGGTCAGCAGGGCGGCGATCCGGAACCGCCGGGTCATGTCGATCAATTCCGGGTTCGGCGCCGGCGCCGCGGTCACGGTTACCGGCTCCAGCGCCATGCCGCAAGACGGACAGTCGCCGGGTTCGTCGGCCTCCACCTCAGGATGCATCGGGCAGGTGTATCTGGTCTGGGTCGCCACCGGCGCGGCGGGCTCCAGCGCCATGCCGCAGCTTGGACAGGCCGCCGGTCCCTCGCTCCAGACGTCGGGGCACATGGGGCAGACGTATCCGCCGCGCGGGTCGCTGCGCGGCTCGGTCTTGGCCGACTGGTGATGGCAGCAGGCCGTTGCAGTCTCTGCCGGTGCCTTGGCGGGAGCGGTCATGGGGCCTCGTCGATCTCGTAATCGGTAACGGATTGGAAGGAATAAACCTTCCAGTCACTGGAAGGTCAACAGGCAGACGCGATGAAAAAGCGCTGCCGGCCCGCAGCGCCGATTTGTATGCTTCTCTGCCCGCGGGCTTTGTGGGGGCGGGCTTTCGAACAACAACGAGGGCGAAGGTGGACACGAGCGTTACCGCGAATCGTCTCGTGCAGGCCGAACGGCGGGGGCTGCGGCTGGCGATATTCTGCCGGACGGTGGCCGTCGCAGCCGCGCTCGCCTGGTTCGTTGCCGGCAGTGTCTGGGTCGGCTATTCGCTCAATCCGTTGGGTGTTGCGGCGCTGCTGGCGTTTACGGTGCTTGGCGTGGTGCACCTTGCGATCATTGGCACCCGGTTCGACCGATGGTGGCTCAAGTTCGCGGTCTATGCGGTGGACATTCTCGGCATCTGCGCACTCTTCGCCCTGGTGCCGCCCAGCCGCAATGCGGAGGTGCCGCAGATCATCGTCTTCCGGGCATACGGGATCTATTACCTCTTTCCATTGATCGCACTGGCCTGTCTTTCGCTCTCCTGGCGGCTCGTCGCCTGGTCTGGGTTCGTGGCTGTCGTCGGCTGGTGGGCCACCTTCGCGGTCGTGGTCGGCGGGATGGAGCGTCGTCTGTCCTGGGGCGACCTGCCCGAGGGGGCCGGACGCGAAGACTACGAGGCGATCTTTCTGTCGATCGATTTCATCGGAACGGGGAACCGTGTGGAGGAAACGGGTCTCCTGTTCATCGCAGCACTGGTGCTGGCCCTTGCGGTTTTCCGGGCGAGGCGAGTGTTCTTTGCGCAGATTGCCGCCGAGGCCGAACGGGAAGCGGAGCGAAACGAACGCGAGCGAATTACACTGACGCTGGGCCGATACGTTCCCGAAGCCGTTGCGGCGCACCTGATCAGGGACGATGCGGCGCTGGCACCGCATGTACGCCACGGCGCGGTTCTGGTCCTGGATATTCGCGACTTCACGTCTTTCGCGTCGGCCCGCGACCCGGCGGAGGTGATCGCGGCGCTCAACGAGTTTCTGTCGCGTTGTGCGGAGATCGTCAGCGCCCACGACGGCGTCGTGATCAGTTTCACGGGCGACGGACTGCTGGCCGCCTTCAACGCGCCGCTCGACATTGCCGATCCGGAAGGAGCCGCCGTCCAAGCCGCGCGGGCTCTGAGGTCCTATGCCGGCGGCACCGCTTTTCGGGTTCGGATCGGTGTTGCCGCCGGGCCGCTTGCTGCCGGCAGCGTTGGGACCTCGAAACGGCAGGCCTTCACGGTCTATGGCGACACGGTAAACCGGGCCGCGCGTCTCGAAAGCCTGGCCAAGGATCTGGGCACGGATATTCTGGTCGACGCGACCGTCGCGGAATCGGCGAACGTGCGCGCCAACGCACGCTCCCTCGGCAGCCATTCATTGAAGGGCATGTCGTCGCCGGTCCCGGTCTGGACCGTTTCGGACACCTAGACCACGGCAAATCTCTCCATGCGCCTGGCTCCCGTCCCCAAACCGCAAAACCGATAAGGTTTGATCGGCGGGCCGGCGCCCGTTACATCACCGCGCCGATCTGCCAGGGGATGAACTCGTTGTCGCCGAAACCCTGGGCCTCGCTCTTGGACATCTCGCCCGAGGCGACGCGCAGGATCAGCTCGAAGATCTCCCGGCCTTTTTCCTCGATCGTCGCACTGCCGTCGGCGATGGCACCGCAGTTGACGTCCATGTCCTCGGCCATGTGCTCGTACATCTGCGAGTTGGTGGCGATCTTGATGCAGGGCGCCGGCTTGAAACCCGAGACCGAACCGCGGCCGGTGGTGAAGCAGACCACGTTGCAGCCGCCGGCCACCTCGCCGGTGATCGAGCAGGGGTCGTAGCCGGGCGAATCCATAAACACGAAGCCCTTCGCCTCGATCGGCTCGGCATAACGGTAGACGTCGACCAGATTGGTCGTGCCGCCCTTGGCGGCCGCGCCCAGGGATTTCTCCAGGATCGTCGTCAGGCCGCCTGCCTTGTTGCCGGGCGAGGGGTTGTTGTTCATCTCGCCGCCGTTGCGCGCGGTGTAGTCCTCCCACCAGCGGATCCGGGCCAAGAGCTTTTCGCCCACCGCCTCGGAAACGGCGCGCCGGGTCAGCAGGTGCTCGGCGCCGTAGATCTCCGGCGTCTCGGCCAGGACCGCGGTGCCGCCGTGCCGCACCAAGAGATCGGCCGCGGCGCCCAGCGCCGGGTTCGCGGTAATGCCGGAATAGGCGTCCGAGCCGCCGCATTGCAGGGCAAGCTTCAGTTCCGAGGCCGGCGCGGTGGACCGGCGCGCCTGGTTGGCGTGCGGCAGCATCTCGCGAATCATCGCAACGCCCGCATCGACCGTGCGCCGGGTGCCGCCGGTGTTCTGGATGTTCATGGTGCGGAACAGCGGGCCGCGTTCGATCCCGTAGGCTTCCAACAGGAAGTCGATCTGGTTCACCTCGCACCCCAGACCCACCATCAGGATGCCGGCGAAGTTGGGATGGCGGGCATAGCCCCACAGCGTGCGCTGAAGGTTCGCATATCCGTCGCCGGAATCGGCCATGCCGCAACCGGTGGAGTGGGTGAGTGCGACGACGCCGTCCACGTTGGGGAATTCAGAAAGGCCGTCGTTACCGTCGAAGGCGGCGGCGATGTACCGCGCCACCGTCGCCGAGCAGTTCACCGATGTCAGTAGGCCCACATAGTTGCGGGTGCCGACCTTGCCGCCGGCCCGGCGGAAGCCTTCGAACGTGGCCTGTCGGTCGGCCGAGACATGGTCGGTCGGCCTCTGATCGGCGCCGATCGCGTGATCGCGCTCGAAGGCCGCCATCTCGACATTGTGCACATGGACGTGGCTGCCGGCGGGAATCTCCTCGGCGGCGAAGCCGATGATCTGGTCGAACTTGCGGATCGGGTCACCCTTGGCGATGGCACAGGTCGCCAGCTTGTGGCCCCGGGGGATATGGTCCAGGCACTCAACGCCTTCGCCCGCAACGGCGGTCCCGGGCAGGATATCGGCCCGCGCCACCACCACGTTGTCGTGCGCGTTGAGCCGGATCGTCAGGTCCGGTGTCGCGACCGGGTCGGCCATCGTCGCCTCCTTCACCTTCGGCATGCCTGCTGTGCGCCGGTTCCGCCCGGCGCCGGCTTTTGGCCAAGTATAGACCAGGATGCCGTCGGATCAGAAGGCGATCCGGGCGTCCGCCCAGGCGCCGCCTTGGGCGCTGGACTTGAGCGCGGCCTCGATGAACTTGACGCCCCGGGCGCCGTCCTCGACGGTCGGGAAAGCCCAGGTTTCCGGCGCGTAGCTGCCGTCGACGCGGCGTGCAACCACCGCGGCGGCAACCTCCCGGTAGAGCGTTGCGAACGCCTCTTGATAGCCTTCGGGGTGGCCGATCTTGAGGCGCGAGGCCTGAACTGCGGCCGGCTTCAGGCCGGCGCCGCCGCGCGCCAGCGTGCGCCGCGGCCCGCCCAGCGGCATGTGATGGAGATAGTTGGGGTTCTCCTGAAACCACTCCAGCCCGCCGGTCGAACCGAAGATGCGGAACCGGAGGCCATGCTCGGCGCCGGCGGCGGCGTTGGTGACCCACAAGGTGCCCCACGCGCCGCCCTCGTATTCGAGGTTCGCCATCACGCAGTCGTGGACCTGTCTGCCGGGCACGACCGCGCCGACCCGGGCCGAGACGGACTCGACCTGAAGGCCGGTCACGAAGCAGGCCATATGATGGGCATGGCTGCCGATATCGCCGAGGACGAGAGAAGGACCTGATCTGGCCGGATCCAGGCGCCAGGGGCCCTCGGCACCGGTCTTCTCGGCCTCGGTCAGGGTGGCCAGCGATGGCTGGATATACTCCACCTGCACCATGCGCACCTCGCCGATGTCGCCGTCATCGATCATGGCGCGCGCCTGGCGGACCATCGGATAGCCTGTGTAGTTGTAGGTGGTGCAGAAGACGAGGCGGCTGTCGCGGACACGGGCAGCGAGGTCCAGCGCGTCTTCCGGCGTGTTGGTCAGCGGCTTGTCGCAGATCACGTCCAGTCCCCGTTCCAAGCCGAGACGGGAGAGGGGATAGTGGCTGTCGTTCGGCGTCATGACGGCCAGCACCTCGATGCCGTCTTCGCGGTCCGCCTCGGCATCAAGCATTTCCGGCACGCTGCCGTAGGCGCGGGCCGGATCCAGGCCGGCCGCCTCGGCGCCCGCCTTGGCCCGCGCCGGATCCGAGGACAGGACCGAGGCCGCGATCTCGTAACAGTCGTCCAGCCGCGCGGCGGTGCGATGGACCGGCCCGATGAACGAACCGGGGCCGCCGCCGACCACGCCCAGGCGCAGCCGCCGGCCCAGTCGTGCGATGGTGTCGTTCATGTCTCCCCCGTTTCGATAGTGGCTGCGAAAGGCTGTCAGGTTTTGCCGGTACGGTCAAAAGGCCAAAAAGAAGGGGCCGCGCCCAACGAGCACGGCCCCTCTTCAACCCCGAATTCTCTGAACGACTACCGAACCGGCTGCGGTTTGGTCAGATCGGACAGATCCTCGGCCTGTTCGCCGAGTTGATCGGCCAAACGGGCCAATCGAAGGCTCTTCGCGCGCAGCGGTTGGGTATTGATTTTCGAGAGATTGCTTCGATAGCTTGCGAGGTTGTTGTGCAGCCGCCCGATCGCCGTATCGAGCCGCTTCACCTCGGCCTTGAAGCTTTGGCAGGCTTCGCGTTGCTCAGCCAGTGCGCGCTGCAATTCTGCAAACGCCGCACTCAATCTCTCCTGCGCACGCCGGCGGGCTTCCTCCCGCTCGGACGAGTCCCGGTTCTTTCGTGCCTCCAAAAATACAACGTTGCCCATGTCCATTTCTTTTTGTTCAGCGGTGCTTATGCGCCGCCCCCCTTTCCTTGATCTGGTACACGGTCCACCGTCGGAGCCGCGACTTCCCAATCCGTGCCGGATTGTTGCATGCGCTCCCCGGCGCTCAAAGTTTTAAGGCCGAATTAACCGTATTTTGCCCGCATGGGGGAATTCCGGATTGGTTAATCACGGTCAATGGTTGTGCGTGTTTCGGCAGCGATAAATCGATGCGGGTGTGGTCGGCCGCGACTCGCATGCCGAATTGGTCGGTTTTCGTAAGTGATTGCAATAGCTTGAAAAAATGGCTGAGACCGCCGCTGCGGGCGTCGTTTCGCCCGATGGCGTTTGACCGCGGCGCGGAGAATCGGTTTGCATTCGGGTGACGGCGGCGCGCATCGGCCGACGGGCAAGGGGAGGATCGCAGTTGGATACCGTCAAAAGAAGGCTGGAACTGCTCTACGAGGGCAGAAGCCAGATCGCCCTGCTCTTCCGCTTTTGCCTGTTGGTCTTCGACCTCCTGACCATCAGCCTTTTCCTGGTGCTGACCTTCGTCGACGAGAATGCCCGATGGGTCGTCTATGTGGACCTGGTGGTCGCTGCGGTTCTGACCTTCGACTATGTGGCCCGGTTCTGGATTGCGACGCGAAAGGTCTCGCATTTCTTCCATTTCGCCAACCTGGCCGACCTGATCGTGATCGGCTCGCTGATCGCGCACGCCTTCGTCGAAAACCTCGCCTTCCTGCGCGTGCTGCGCGCGCTCAGGCTGCTCAGGTCCTATCACGTGCTGGGCATGCTGCGCCGGCGCCACGCCTGGGTCCGCCGCAACGAGGACGTGCTGGTCAGCTCGCTAAACCTGATCGTTTTCATCTTCGTGGTGACCGCCGTGGTCTATGTCACCCAGGACGACATCAATCCGGAGATCACGACCTATGTTGATGCGCTGTACTTCACCATCGCCACACTGACCACGACCGGGTTTGGCGACATCACGTTGCGCGGGGATGCCGGAAAGCTGATCGCCGTTCTGATCATGGTGTTCGGGATCTCGCTGTTCATCCGGCTGGTGCAGACCGTGTTCAGACCCGCAAGGGTCAAGTATCGCTGCAAGGAATGCGGTTTGAACAGGCACGACCCCGACGCCGTTCACTGCAAGCATTGCGGCGAAGTCCTGAACATCCCGACCGAAGGGGCGGTTTGAACGCCCGTTTGTCGGCATTCTTGCATGCCGCGGTCAAAACAGCGACACCGGGGCGCGCTTAGATGCACACCACAGCGAGCTGCGCCGGCTTGGTGCACTGCGCTTCGATCCGAACACTCACGCCGGCATCGGAACGGCGTCGTCCGATATTCCGGTGCGGATTGTTTTTGCGGACGCTATTGGATGCCGTACTTGCGAAGCAGCGACCGCGCGGCCTGCTGCATGCGCGCGCCCAGCGCGCCCGCATAGTTGCGGAAGTCGTCATAGACGGGCTGCGCGGCCTTGCGCCAGCTTTCGACCTCCTCGGGCGACAGTTCGTAGATGCTCATGCCGTTGGCCCGCGCGGCCTGGAAGGCCTCCGTCTCCATCGCCGAGAACTTTGCGCGGATTGCCGATTCGGCATTGGCGGCGGCTGTATCGATGATCGCCTTCTGCTCGTTCGGCAGGTCCTGCCAGACGTCTTCGTTGATCAGGACCACGAACATGATGATCGCGTGGTTGGTGACCGTGACCGTGTCCATCACCTCCCACAGCGCGCGGCTCTGGACGCTGGAGATGCCGGTCATGCCGGCGTCCACGGTACCGTCCCGGTAGGCGGCGAACTGCTCGGACCCGGATATCAGCTTGGGCTCGGCGCCGATGAAATGCATGAACTTGGCCTCGGTCTCGCCCAGCACCCTGACCGGCCTGCCTTTCAGCGTATCCGGCGTCCTCAGGGGCGCACCGTTCGACAGCATGATCGTGCCGCCGAACGCCTGCCACCACAGAACGCGGGTACCCTTCCTCAGGATCTCTTCATCCAGCGGGCCGCGGATGTTGCTGCCGATGGCGGTGGCGTCGCGCGCCAGTTGCTCGGTATTGAACAGGAAGGGCATGTTCAAGATGGCGACCGCGGGCACGTCGGGCACAAGGCGGATCAAGGGGACGGTGCCCATCTCGATATCGCCGGCCCGGACCGCCACGGGGACGTCCTTGTCCCTGAAAAGCTGTGCAGAATCGAAGATTTGCACTTCGATCGCGCCGTTCGACCGGGACTCGACCTCCTGCTTGAACCGGACCAGGTTCTGGCCGATGTGGCTGTCCAGGGGAAGCTGCAAGGTGATCCGCAAAACGGTCTCTGCCGCCTGTGCGGGCCATGCCGCCGCCGCAAGAACCAATGCGGCCGCGGCTGCCAGAGCCCGCCCGTTCCGTATCGCCATGCTTCCGTTCCTCCCTGGGGCCGATCGGTGTGTCCAGGGGCCAGTCTAAGGTGGTTTGAGACCGGGCCTCAACAGGCTTGCCGTGAAGGCCCTCGGGCCGCGGAAACCAAGGGCTGTCAGCCCGGCAGCGCGGCGGCGAAGGCGTCGTCCAGCCGGGTCAGGCCGTGCCGACGGGCCGCCGACAGGGCCTCGACATATTCCCTTTGCGTGAGCCGCCTGGCCAGTTCCGGGCTGTCGCCGGCCTTATAGCAGGGCCGGTACTGGTCCATGATGTTGATATAGGTCGCCGGCGAGATCTCCTCGGCCAGGAACCTGAAGATCTGGTCGCTGCCCGCCAGGCCGTTGGGCATCACCAGGTGCCGGACCAGAAGGCCGCGTTGGGCGATGCCCTGTTCGTCGATCACCAGATCCCCGACCTGCCGGTGCATCTCGGCCAGCGCCGCCTTGTTGAAGCCCGCATAGTTGCGCACGTGGCTGTAGCTGTGGGCGGCGTCGGAATCGCCGTATTTGACGTCGGGCATGTAGATGTCGACGACGCCGTCCAACAGCGCCAAGGCCTCCAGGCTGTCGTAGCCGCCGCTGTTGTAGACCAGCGGCAGCGACAGACCGCGGCGGGCCGCGATCAACAGCGCCTCCAGGATCTGGGCGACGACGTGGCTGGGCCCGACGAGGTTGATGTTGTGACAGCCCTCCGCCTCCAGGTTCAGCATGATCTCGGCCAGTTCCTCGGCCCCGGTCTCGCGGCCTTCGCCCTGCCAGCTGATCTGCCAGTTCTGGCAGAAGACACAGCGCATGTTGCAGTGGCTGAAGAAGATCGTGCCAGATCCGTTAAGGCCCCTGAGACAGTCCTCCTCGCCGAAATGGGCTCCCGAGGAGGCGACGACGGCGCGGGTGCCGGTGCGGCAGGCCGCGCCCTTGATGGTGCGGGTGCGGTCGATCCGGCAATAGCGGGCGCACAGGTCGCAGGACCGCATGTGCCGGCCGGCCCGTTCGACGCGTTCGGCAAGCCCGCCGCTGTCCAGGAGGCGGCGGTATGCAGGCACGAAGTCCGGCGCGCGGGTGCGGGCCCGGTCCGGCGGGTGGGAGTACATGTTCACGATCCACTTTCCCGATCGATCAGCGTGCCGAGAATGGTCCACCCCGGAAGATCGTGCGTTGATTTAGGTCAGGGGCGCCCCCACGCCCCGCGCGAAGGCGCATTCGCTGGCCGTCGGCGATTTACGATGCGTGCAAAAGGCGCGCAAACCGGACTATGCTGCGGCCGGTTTGATTGCAAGAGGCCCGCCGGCTTCGAACGGCAACGGAGACGACATATGGCAGCGGAAACCCCGATTTGCGAGTTCGGGTGGAAGGCGGTCGATTTCAACTTGCCCGATCTCGACGGCGCGATGGTGTCCCTGAAAGACATCAAGGGTGAACAAGGGACCCTGATCGCGTTCATCTGCAACCACTGCCCCTACGTGAAGGCGATCGTCGACAGGCTGGTCGCGGATGCGAAGGTGCTGCAGCAGGCCGGGATCGGCGTCGCCGCGATCATGTCCAACGACTACGCCGCCTATCCCGACGATGCGCCCGAGCGCATGCGGGAATTCGCGGCCGCGCACGGCTTCACGTTTCCCTACCTTCTGGACGAAAGCCAGCAAGTGGCGCGTGCCTATGACGCGATCTGCACGCCGGATTTCTTCGGGTTCAACCGGGATCTGGAGTTGCAGTATCGCGGCCGGCTGGACGCGTCGCGGCGCGAGGCGGTGCCCGATGCGCCGCGCGAACTGGTCGATGCCCTGCTGCAGGTGGCCCGCACCGGCGCCGGCCCGCGCGAACAGGTGGCCAGCATGGGCTGTACGATCAAGTGGAAGCAGGTGGCCTGACAGGCCTCGCGTTTCGTCAGGCGGCCTCTGCCTGATTGGAAATCAGGCGTTCGACCCGGGCACGGTTCGCATCGTCCTCGGCGAACGCGATGCCGACGCTGTTCCTGCTGACCCAGGCGATCACCGCTTCGATCCCGTCCACATCGCCCACGTGAAGCATCACGTCGGCGCCTTCGGCGAGACCGTCGACCGGCTCGCAACGGGCGCCGGCAATCGACAGGTCGGTGATGGCGCAATCCTGGTCCACCCCGCCCGTGCTGAGGCGTGCCTCGACCCCGACCAGCCTGCGGTCGCCGCCTTCGCGCCGGTCGCCGGCCTGGGACTGGCGCAGTTTCTCCGTCATCGTCTGACGCAAGGTACGGGACTTCTCTGCCAGATCGTCGGCCTTGCTCTTGGATTCGTCCGCCTGGACGCCGGACTGGGTGCTGGCGAGGGAGACGTCGGCGATCAGCGACGACACCTCCTGGGAGACTTGCGAGACTAGCTGGGCGTTGGTCGCGATCTCCTGGATCGCAGAGCGCTGCTCGCCCACCGACAGCGCGATCTGTTGCGAGATGCCGTCGATCTCGCGGTTCGTCGCCCCGATATGGCCGATTGCGTCCACCGCCTCGGCCGTGGCCGACTGCATGGAGCTGATCTGGCTTGTGATCTGTTCCGTCGCGCCCGCCGTCTGGTTGGCCAGGTTCTTGACCTCGTTCGCGACGACGGCGAAGCCCTTGCCCGCATTGCCGGCCCGCGCCGCCTCGATGGTGGCGTTCAGTGCCAGAAGGTTGGTCTGCTCCGCGATGTCGGAAATCAGTTCGGCGACGCTGCCGATGCGGTCGGCGGCCTCGGCGAGGCCCTTGATCGTGGTGTTGGTGCGCTCCGATTCCTTGACGGCGCGCTGGGTAATCTCGGTGGCATGGGTGACCTGGCGGCCGATCTCGTCGCTCGAGGCGGACATCTCTTCTGCCGCGCTGGCGACGGTCTGGACGTTCTGCGAGGCCTGCTCGGCGGCCTTGGCGACCGCCTGGCTTTTTTCCTGAACGTTGTTGGCCGATTGGTTCATGCTGTCCATCAGCCCGTTCATGTCGTCGATGCTGGAGACCATATCGGTGACCGATGAGGTCACGTCGCGCTCCAGTTCGTCGCACAGGTCCAGCATCTTCTTGCGAACCTCTTCCTGGCGGCCGCGCTCCTCGGCATCCTTGGCAGCACGGATCTCGTCCATCTCCGCCAGCTTGGACTTGAAGTTGCGTACCACCAGGCCAAGCTTGCCGACCTCGTCGTTCGAACGTGCCTCGACCTCCACGCTGGTGTCGCCTTGCGACAGCGCCTCGAGCGCCCCGATCGCCAGGTTCAAGGGGCGGACGATGATGTGCGACAGGATCATTGCCACGGCGAGCGCCAGCACCACGTTGGCGATCACCACCGCGATCTGGATCATGTTCTTGGACTTGACCGACGCCTCGGCCTCCAGCCGATAGGCATAGGCCTCGCTGGTCACGTTCTCGACGACGTCATACAGGCTGTCCGCGATCTGCCGGCCCAGCTCGATGCGGGCGTCGGCGTCGCCGCTGCCTGCCAGGTGGTCGCGGTTCATGGCGACCCAGTCCGCGGCCCGGGCATGGACCTGCCCGATCGCCGCCTGGGTTTCCGGCGTCAGGGCGCGTTCCTGGGCGAGTTCGATCTCCTCCAGGAACTCGTCCTGTAGGGTGTCCAAGGCGTCCGGATCCAGACTTTGGGCCGAACCGTGACCGGCGACGGCGGCGTCGATCTGAGCGAAATGTGCCTGGGCCGACTTGGCCAGGCTGATGGCCAGCAGAGGCTTTTCGTAGAGGTCGATCGCCACGCGTCCCATGCCCGCCACCGAGAACACGGAATAGGCGCCCAGGGCGCCGGTGACGGCGACCAGGCAGAGGATTCCGACGAACAGTTTCGCTGAGATTCGCATGGCAATCCTGGCGGACAGTTGACGGCAAGCGCGGACGCCCGGGCGCCGCCGGCGCAGGCCGACACCTCTCGAGCCCGCCCAATGTCGGCGGATCAAGTGAAGAATTCTTTAACCTTGAAAAGCGCGACTTTTCGGGGGCAGGCACGAAAAAACCCCATCCCGGAAGGCCGGGATGGGGTCGTACCGCACGCGGTTCGAACGGCTACTCGGGGATCTTGCCAAGCACGCCTTCGACGTACCAGTTCATGCCCAAAAGGGCGCCGTCGTCCATGACCTCGCCGTCGGCGACCACCACCTCGCCGGCCTGGTTCGTGATCGGACCGGTGAAGGGATGCAGCGTGCCGGCCTTGATCGCGTCGGCCGCGGCCTGGGCCTTCGCGGCCACGTCGGCCGGAATGACGTCGTTGAACTTCGCCATCTCCACCATGCCGGTGTCGATGCCGCCCCAGGTGTCCTGGGACGTCCAGGTGCCGTCAAGGACCGCCTGGGCGCGGGCGACGTAATAGCTGTCCCAGTTGTCGATGATGGCGGTGAGCTGCGCCTTCGGCGCGAAGGCCACCATGTCAGAGGCCTGACCGACGCCCAGCTTGCCGCGCTGCTCGGCGACCTGCAACGGCGCCGGCGAATCGGTGTGCTGCAGGATGATGTCGGCACCCTGGTCGATCAGCGCCTTGGCGGCGTCGCCTTCCTTGCCCGGATCGTACCAGGTGCTGACCCAGACGACCCTGACCTCGGCATCCGGATTGACGGTGCGCATGCCAAGCACGAAGGAGTTGATCCCGCGGATCACCTCGGGGATCGGGAACGAGCCGATATAGCCGATCGTGTTGGTCTCGGTCATGTGTCCGGCGATGATTCCGGCGACATAGCGGCCCTCGTAGAAGCGGGCCATGTAGGTGCTGACATTGTCGGCGCGCTTGTAGCCGGTCACATGCTCAAACTTCACGTCGGGAAACTGCTTCGCAACTTTGATCGTCGGATTCATGAACCCGAACGAGGTTGTAAAGATCAGATCGTGGCCGGAAGACGCCATCTGACGAATGACGCGCTCGGAATCCGGGCCTTCGGAAACGCTTTCCACAAAGGTCGTCTCAACCTTGTCTCCAAGCGCTGCCTCGATAGCCTGGCGGCCAATGTCATGGCGGTAGGTCCATCCATGGTCGTCCACTGGACCCACATAGACGAAACCGACCTTAATCTTGTCCTTTGCAACCGCCGGCGGCACGACCGCAAAGGTCGCGGCCGCCACGGCCGCAAGGAGAAATCGCGTTAGGAATCTGAACGGCATCGTACGCTCCCTGTGATGTTTGAAGACACGTTTTCCTGTTTTTCCGGGTCCGTCAAGCGGCGGGATGGAACACTTTGCCGAGACAGGCCGGTGCTTCAAGGCGGCCGCGCGCGCTTTCCCTGGAGATCAGAACCAGCACCAGGATCGTTGCGAGATACGGCAGCATCGACAGCAACTGCGAAGGGATGGCCACGCCGATCCCTTGCATGTGCAATTGCAGCATGGTGACGCCGCCGAAGATGTAGGCGCCCAGCAGGGCGCGCCCCGGCCGCCAGGACGAGAACACCACCAGGGCCAGCGCAATCCAGCCGCGCCCGGCGGTCATGTTCTCCGCCCACATGGGCGTGTAGGCCAACGACAGGAAGGCGCCGCCGAGACCGGCCATGGCGCCGCCGAACAGCACCGCCAGATAGCGGACCAGGATCACCGGGTGGCCGATTGAATGGGCCGCGTCGTGGTTGTCGCCGACGGCGCGCAGGATCAGGCCGGGCCGGGTTCGATAGATGAACCAGCCAACGAACACGACCATGAAGAAGGAGAAATACACGAGAAAGTCATGACCGAACAGCAACGGGCCAACCACCGGCAAGGTGCTGAGGCCGGGAATGTCCAGTTTCGGCAGTCCGGGGAACGGCATGCCGACGAACTCCGCGCCTATCAGTGCGCTCAAACCGACCCCGAAGATGCTGAGCGCCAGACCCGTGGCGACCTGGTTGGCCAGCAGGCTCAACGTGAGCACGCCAAATAGAAAGGCCATCAGCATGCCGCCCAGGGCCCCGGCGAGCACCCCCAACGCCCATGATCCGGTGGTGACGCCAACGGCAAAGGCTGAAATCGCCCCAATCAGCATCATGCCCTCGACGCCAAGGTTCAGCACGCCAGATCGTTCCGTTACGAGTTCTCCCAGCGCAGGAAGCAACAGCGGCGTGGAGGCGCTGATGACGCTGAGCAGCGTCGGCACGACCCAGGCGAGGTCGCCGCTCATGACGCCGCCCGCCCGGCCGGGCCCGCGAACCGCACCCGGTAGCGGATGAGAACATCGGTCGCCAGCAGGAAGAACAGGAGCATGCCCTGGAACACGCCGGTGATTCCAAGCGGCAGGCCAAGCTGCATCTGGATCGACTCGCCGCCCAAGTAGGACAGCGCGACCAGAAGCCCGGCGAACAGGATGCCGACCGGGTGCAGGCGGCCCAGAAAGGCGACGATGATCGCGGTGAACCCGTAGCCCGGCGAGATCGTGGGGACAAGCTGGCCCACCGGGCCCGCCACTTCGAACAGGCCGGCCATGCCGGCAAGACCGCCGCCGATCAAAAGCGTCAGCCAGATCAGCCGTTTCCGGCTGAACCCGGCATAGGCGGCGGCGCCGGGGGCAAGGCCGATGACCTTGATCTGAAACCCGATCAGGGTCCGCGCGATGACCAGCCAGGCGACCAGGACGGCCGCAAGGGCGAACAACGCCCCCAGATGCAGGCGGGTTCCCGACCAGATCACCGGGAGAAGCGCGGAATCGTGGAACAGGCGCGATTCCGGGAAGCCGTATCCTTCGGGGTCCTTCCAGGGGCCGTGCACCAGCGTGCTGAGAAGCAGGATCGCCACATAGGTCAGCATCAAGCTGGTCAGGATCTCGTTGGCATTGAACCGGGTCTTGAGAAAGGCGGGGATCGCCGCCCAGGCCATGCCGCCGAGCACGCCCGCGACGACCATCGCCGGCAGCAACAGCACGCTATCGACCTCGTAGAACCGCAGCGCCAGCCCCGCGCCGGCCAGCGCACCAAGCGTTAGCTGGCCTTCCGCGCCGATGTTCCAGACGTTGGCGCGGAAGCCCATCGCCAGCCCGACCGCGCACAAGACGATCGGCGTCGCCTTCACGAACAGTTCGCTGAAGCCGTAGACGGTGCTGACCGGCGCGATGAAGAAGGTGTAGAGCGCGCGCAACGGGTTCTCGCCCATCGCCGCAAACAGGACCGCACCCGCCACCAGCGTCATCCCGACCGCCAGGAAGGGCGTCAGGTAGGCGGCGGTGCGGCTGATTTCGCCGCGCGGTTCCAGCTTAATCAGCATTGTCCGCCCCTTGGGCGTGTTCGCCGTGGATGCCGCCCATCAGCATGCCGATCTCCTCGACGCTGACGGTGGCGGGGTCGAGACTGGCGGAAAGCCGCCCCTCGGAGATCACAGCAAAGCGGTCGCACAGCGACAGGATCTCGTCCAGATCCTGGGAGATCACCATCACCGCGGTGCCGTCGCTCGCGAGGTCGATCAGGGCCTGGTGGATCGCCGCTGCGGCGCCCGCATCGACGCCCCAGGTCGGTTGCGAGACCACGATCAGCCGCGGCGCCTGCAGGATCTCGCGCCCGACGATGAACTTCTGCAGGTTGCCGCCTGAGAGGCTGCCGGCGTCGGCGTCGATGCCGCGCGTGCGCACGTCGAACCGTTCGATCACCTGGCGCGCATAGGCGTCGCGCGCCCGGGTCAGAATGACGCCGTTGACGGTGAGTCCGCGCCGGTCATAGCCGCTGAGATAGGCGTTGTCGGCCAGGCTGAGGTCCGGCACCGCGCCGTGTCCCAGCCGCTCCTCCGGAACGAAGGCCGCGGCGTAGGCGCGCCGTGCCCGTGGCCCCAGGCGCCCGACGCTGTTCTCGAGGATCCGGATCGAGTCGTGATCGCCGGTCCTGGTTTCGCCCGACAGCGCGTTCAACAGTTCGGTCTGGCCGTTGCCCGCGACGCCGGCGATGCCGAAGATCTCGCCCTCGCGCACCTCCAGATCGATGCCGCGGAGGTCGACCCCGAACTGTTCCTCGCTTGCGACGTTGAGGTCGCGGACCACGAGGCAGGGCGGGCCATTGGCGGCTGTGGGTGTGTGTTCGGGCGTCTGCAACTCCTCGCCGATCATCATCTGGGCGAGGTCCTTGGCGGTCTCGTTGGTCGGGTCGCAGGTTTCGACGACGCGCCCGCCGCGCATGATCGTCGCGGTGTGGCACAGCGCCCTGATCTCCTCCAGCTTGTGGCTGATATAGAGGATCGCGCAGCCCTCGTCGGCCAGCCGGCGCAGGGTCTCGAACAGGCGGTCGACCTCCTGCGGCGTCAGCACCGACGTCGGCTCGTCCATGATCAACAGCCGCGGGTTCTGCAACAGACAGCGCACGATCTCGATGCGCTGGCGTTCGCCGACGGAAAGGGTGTGCACGTGCCGGCGCGGGTCCAAGGGCAGGCCGTAGCTTTCCGAGATGGTGCGAATGCGCGTTTCCAGCTCGCGCGGGTTGGGCGCCTCGTCCATGCCCAACGCGATGTTCTCGGTGACGGTCAGCGCCTCGAACAACGAGAAGTGCTGGAACACCATGCCGATGCCCAGCTTGCGGGCCTGGTGCGGGTTATGGACGTCGGCCGGCTTGCCCTGCCACAAGACCGCGCCTTCGTCGGCTGCGAGCACGCCGTAGATGATCTTGACCAGCGTCGACTTGCCGGCGCCGTTCTCGCCCAACAGGGCGTGGATCTCGCCGGGCTGGACGCGGAGGTCGACGTGGTCGTTTGCCAAGCACCCCGGAAAACGCTTGGTGATGCCCCGCAGTTCCAGTTGCGGCGTGCCGTCAGCCGCCCCACGTTCCATGACGCCTTCCCGTTCTTGTTGTTTTCGACACGCACCGCGTTGGGCACCGAGGAAGTTTAGCGCGTGTCGCCCCGCACTTACATATTTCTGTCCTGTTCGGTCGAGTCCCTCTCCCCCGTTCGCGGAGGCGAGGGCGAAGCGTTCTCTGGCATCGTCTGTGAACCGAACGTGGCCAACGACGCCGTGGGTTCAATTGGCCAACGCCGGGAAGACCTTCTCCCAGTGTTGCGCCACCTCGCTGCGAACAAAGGCGGGGCACTGCCCCCACGGGCATGCGACATCCGCCGGTGCGCCGCCGACGAAGGCGTCGCCGGTCCAGACATGCAGCCATTCAATGCCCGCCGGCAGGTCAACCGATTGACGTGCGGCGCCAGGCGACAGGACCGGCGCAACAAACAGGTCTGGACCCAGCATGTAGCACTTGCCTTCCGTCGCCAATGCGGTGTCATCGGGGAACGCGTAGAACAGCGGCTGCATGATGGGCTCGCCGGTCGCTGCATAGGCGGCGAAGCATTGCTTGAGATAAGGCCGCAAGGCCTCGCGCAGCGCCAGGAGTTCCTCCAGCACCGCCTGGACCCTCTCGCCAAACGACCAAATCTCGTTGGAGCCGCCGCTGGAGGTAAAGATCTTGAACGTGTCCTGGCCATAGCTGACCGGTTCGCCCGGCGTTGGAACCGGCACGCCTTCGGGCACCCGGAATCCGTGCAGGCGACAGATCGGCGAGAAGACGCCGAACTCGAACCAGCGCACCAGCAGTTCTCGGAATGCGTCCGAGCCGCCATGGCCGTCATAGAAGCCGCCGATGTCCGTCGTCCACCAGCCCATGCCGGACATCGCTGCGTGCAGCCCGGCCGTGATCTGGGCGCGGTAGTCCTCCCAGGTCGACCAGACGTCACCGGACCAAAGGATCACGCCGTGTTTTTGCGACCCCGCCCAGGCCGATCGGCACAACAGCACGCCGTCCCGGCCCTCGGCCGCCAGGCCTTCGCGATACCGGCTTTCGTGCAAAAGCGGATAGGCGCAAAGCATCTCAGCGCCGTTGCCCAGGCTGGTCCGGACATTCTCGGGATGGGCGGGACGCATTTCCGGTTCGCAGGCGTCGATCCAGAAGTTGTCAAAGCCCTTGTCCACGTAGTTTCGCTTCACCACGGACCAGTGGAAATCGCGCGCTGCGGGGTTGAAGGCGTCGTAGTAGGTGAAGAAACCCGGGCCGAACGGGTCCTTGTCGGGGAACGGGATCAAGACGGGCACGCCGCGCTCGGCGGTGAGCAAATGACCTGCTTCGGTCATCGCCTTGTAGTGTTCGGAAGATGCGGACACCGTGGGCCAGATCGAGACCATCGTCTCGACGCCCATTGACCTGAGCTCCTGTACCATGCCGTCAGGGTCCGGCCAGTCTACAGGGTCGAACTTCCACTCGCCCTGGCGTGTCCAGTGAAAGAAGTCGACGACGATGCAGGACAGCGGCAGGCCGCGTCTTTTGTATTCGCGCGCAACCTCCAGGATTTCCGCCTGAGAACGGTAACGCAGCTTGCACTGCCAGAAGCCCAGCGCCCAGTCTGGGATGTCGGGGCTGTGGCCGGTCTCGTCGAGATAGGCGCGCAGGATATCGCGCGGCGTATCGCCGGCCGTGACCCAGTAGTCCAACCCCGGTGTCGCATCGGCGGTCCACCGGGTGACGTTTTTGGCGAACTCCGCCCGGCCGGTTGCGGGGTTGTTCCACAACAGGCCGTAACCGCGCGAGGAAATCACGAAAGGGATTACAACGTGGGTGTTCTGTTGCAACAGGGTTGTGCTGACGCCCTTCAGATCCATGATCCCGTGCTGCGGCTGGCCCAGACCATAGAGACGCTCGTTGTCATAGGCCTTGAAGGTCGTCTCGAGTTTCCACGAGCCGGAAGCAAGCCCTTTGAAATTGCGCGTCTTTGGCCCGGCGAAGTGGCTGCGGGTTTCGCCCAGCAATTCCGCGCCGGTGTCCGTGCGTAGGAAACGGATCACTGCTTCGCGTTTCACGTCCGCCCCGTAGCGGTCTACGAGAACGACCTCCGCGGTGAGCGTCCCGTTGGCGATCGTCGCCCCTTGATCGCCGATCGTCACCTTCCCCACGCCGGAGCCACCGCTCAGCGCACTGACATGGGGTTCGACAGTTGTCCCGCCGGGTCGGGTGCGCACCCTGAGGGCATTCGGTCCATGCGCCTCGATCCGGCCTGTTTCGCCACCGAACCGGAACTGCAGTGCACCGTCGTCTTCGGTGAAGATCGCGCTCATCGCGGGCCTCCGGAAACCGGCGGGCGCGGCGCGCCGGGGCGTGCCGCGCGGATGCGGTAGAGCGACGTGGTCGCGGTGATGTAGACATCCAGCCGCTCTGCGCCGCCGAACTCCAGGTTTGTGACCATCTCCGGTACGGACACATGGCCGACCTGAGCGCCGTCGGGCGTGTAGACGTAAACGCCGTCGCCGCCCGCGACCCAGAGATTGCCCTCGATGTCGACGCGCAGGCCGTCAGGCACGCCCACCGGCATCACGGCGAAATCGCGCGGTGCGGACATCTGCCAATCCGCACCGACGTCGCAGGCAACGACCTTGTGGTGCCGCTCTGAGCTGTCGCTGACGTAAAGCGTCCTCTCGTCGGGCGAGAGGCAAAGGCCGTTTGGCCGATAGATATCGGTGATCACCGGCCGGGGTGCAGCCGCGTCACCGGTCACCCGCAAGACGTAGGCGCCGTCGAGTTCCATCGCTTGCTGGTATCCGTGCAGCGCCCCTTCCAGCGTGCGCACGCCGAATGGCGGGTCGGTGAACAGGACTGTCCCGTCGGAGGCGCAGATCACGTCGTTGGTGGAGTTCAATATCCGTTCGCCGATGGCGCTTGCCAATACCGTCCGCGCGCCGGCGCCGCCGTCCGGGGTCACTTCGATTGCCGTCAGGCTGCGGGTGCTGTGCTCGCACGCCAGAACACGACCGTCGCCGTCACGCGCCAGCCCGATTGCAAAGTGCGCGTTTTCGCTCCAGGTCGAAAGGCCGGCCCGCCCGGACCAGGCATGGATCCGGTTGCCCGGAATGTCGGTGAACAACAACATGTCGTGTTCGGCAATCCAGGCGGGCCCTTCTGTGAAGGCGAGACCCGTCGCCAGTTGTTCAAGATCGCCGTCGATCATGCTTCAGTCCTCCGCATGCCGGGCCCAGCGGTCGAGGAGGACGACGCCCACCACCAGGACCCCCTTGACCACCTGCTGGGTGTTGAAATCAACATTCAAGATCGCGAGACCGTTGTTCAAGACCCCTATGAGCAACACGCCGACGAGAGTGCGGACCAACGACCCATAACCGCCACCAAGCGTCGTGCCGCCGATCACCACCGCAGCGATTGCATCGAATTCCAGGCCAATGGCGCCGTCGCTGCGGGCGTTGCCGATGCGGGCTATCAGGATCATGCCGGCCACGCCCATCAGCGCGCCGGCCATCGTGAAGACCTTGATCTTCATCGCATTGACCGGCAGGCCCAGCATGCGCGCGCTTTCCTGGCTGCCGCCCACGGAATAGACGTTGGCGCCAAAGCGCGTGCGGTGCAACAGCCACCACAAGAAGACAAACAGCACGACAAGCCACAGGAAGCTCGAACTCAGGTCAAACAGCTGGCCCGTCGCGAAGACACCGCGGAAAAGCGGCGCATCGAACAGGATCGTCTGCCCTGTGGTCAGGGTGAGTGCCATTCCCTGGGCGATGAAGAAACTGACCAAGGTCGCGATAAATGACGGCACGGCGACATACACCGTCAAAAGACCGTTCAACAGTCCAAAGCCCGCTCCCACCGCCAGCCCGATCGGAATCGCCAGCATGCCGAGCCCGCCCGCCAGCGCCATTGCCGTGATGACGCCAACGGCGCTGGCCACGGCACCGACCGAAAGATCGATCTCGCCCAACAGGATCACATAGGTCATCGCGAAAGCGGCGATGCCGAGGATGGCGATCTGGCGGCCGATGTTGATGAAGTTTTCAGGCGTGCGGAAGGCGGGGCTGAGGATCGCAAGCCCGATCACCACGGCCAGGAAGGCGATATAGATCCCTGAGGTCGCAAGCTGAACACGGCGTTGGCTGACGGCGGTCATGTGCGGACCCCCGCGGCGAAGCGCTCCAGCACGACGGCGACCAGGATGATCACGCCCTTGACGATGTACTGGCTGTCGACATTGATGTTCATCAGAACCATGCCGTTGTTCAGCACCCCGATCAGCAAGGCCCCCAACAGGGTGCGCAGGATCGATGCGTGTCCGCCGAAAAGGCTCGCACCCCCGATGATCACGGCGGCGATGGCATCCAGCGTAAGCTGCGGACTCGATCCGGGCGCACCGCTGCCCAACCGCGATGCACTGAGCACCGCGCCGATGCCGACCAGCGCGCCCATGATCACGAAAACCAGGATCTTGTTGCGCCTGACCGGGACGCCCGACAGTCGCGCCGCTTCGGGATTGGCGCCCAATGCAAACAGTTCGCGGCCGAAGGCGGTGCGGTAGAGCATCAGCAGGCAGATCCCGAACGACAGCACCACGATGATCAACGGCACCGGCACGCCCAGAACCGTGTCGGAATAGAACAAATCGAGATAGACGACGTCCATGATCGGCACGGAGATCGCCCCGGTGAAAATATAGGCGAGACCGGTCGCGACCGAGAACATGCCAAGGGTGACGATGAAGGAATGGATGCGGCCGAGAACCGTGATCGTCCCATTGACAAAGCCGATCCCGACCGACAACAGCATCGTTGCCGCGACGGCAAGCGGCCAGGGAATGCCCGCGGCCATGATCTGCGCCAGAATAACGGACAACAGCGCAACGACCGCGCCGACGGAAAGGTCGATTTCGGCCACCAAGATCACCAGCGTCATGCCGAACGCGACGACGATCAGGGTGGAGCTGTCGGTGACCAGGCGCTGGAAATTGCGCAGGTTGAAGAAGAACTCGCTGGCAAGCGAAAAGAACACGATCAGCAGCAACAGCCCCAGGTAGGGCAACAGGTCGCGCAGCAGCCGGGCGGCGACGGCGCCGATGTGGTGCGTGTCGGCCGCGCCAGCCGTCATGCGGCCTGTTCTTCGGCGAAGGCAAGCGACAGCAGCGATTCCTCGCTTGCCGTGGCTGCCGGTACGGTGCCTGAAATGCGACCCGCCGCCATCACGGCGATGCGGTCGCAGACCGCGAGCACCTCTGTCAACTCGGACGAAATCACCAGAACAGCCGCACCGTTGCTGGCAAGGTTCCGGATCAGGGCGTGGATTTCCGCCTTGGCTCCGACATCAACGCCGCGCGTGGGTTCGTCCAACAGCACAACGCGCGGCCCCACGGCGAGCCATTTTGCGATCACCACCTTCTGTTGGTTGCCACCCGAAAGCGTATCGACCGGCACCTGCGGCGAGACCGCCTTGACGCCCAGTTTGCCCATCCAGGTCTCGGCGAGGGCGCGAGCCCGGCGCAACGACAGGAGGCCGTTCGTGGTCAGCCGCCGCAGACTCGGCAGGGCGATGTTGTCGGTCACCGATTGCGACAGGACCAGCCCCAGCAGCTTGCGGTCCTCGGGCAGATAGGCGACGCCGGCGCGCACCGCCGCACCAACCGAGGGCGGCGCGAATGGTTCGCCAAACAGATGCATCGTGCCCGCCTGCGGACGGTCGACACCGCCCATCAGCCGCGCCAATTCCGTCCGGCCCGCGCCCATCAGACCCGCAAGCCCCAAGACCTCGCCCTTGTGCAGCGTCAGATCGACCCCCTGGACCTGCGGCGCGCGTGTCAGGCCCCGCACTTGCAGCGCCACTGGCAAGTCATCGATCTCGGCCGCGTGGCGGATGTCTTCCACACTGCGCCCGACCATCGCACGGATCAGTCTGTCACGCGTGAAGTCGCCGGCCGGCCCCGTCACCACGTGGCGGCCGTCCCGCAACACGGTGATCCGGTCACTCAGCCGGAACACCTCGGACATCCGGTGGGAGATGTAAACAATACCAACCCCGGTTGCGCGCAGCCGCCCGATCAGCGCGAACAGCAGTTCCTCCTCGTGCCGGCCCAGCGACGAGGTCGGTTCGTCAAGAACCAGGACCCGCGGTTCCTCGGCGCACGCGCGCGCGATCTCGACCATCTGACGCGCGCCGGTCGACAGGCGATCGATCGGGGTCCGCGCATCGAGCTTTATGTCCAGCCGGTCGAGCACGGCCTGTGCGCGGGCGTAAAGCCCCTGTCGGTCCAGCCACAGGCCGCCCCACTTTGTCGGCTCCGCGCCGACCATGATGTTCCGGCCCACGTCGAGGTTCTCCAGGACCGTCAGCTCCTGGTAGACGGTATGAACGCCGAGATGGGTGGCCGCGGCCGGACCGCTGAGTTCCACCGCATGTCCACCGATTTCGACGGTTCCGGCATCGGCGCGGTGAAACCCGGCGGCGATCTTCATCAGGGTCGACTTGCCCGCGCCGTTCTCGCCCATCAACGCGTGGACTTCGCCGGCCCGCACGTCGAAATCGACCCCGTCCAGGGCCGTCACGCCCTGGAAGCGTTTGGATATGCCCGAGAGCTTGAGAAAGGGATGCACCGCCATGTGCCTAACTGGCAGCGCGGCGGGGCGCGCCTGGCGCCCCCGCCGCTGTCGTTACGCGAAACCTACCAGGGACTGTCGACGCCCGGATACTGGATCGCCCACATCTCCGCATAGTTGTCGGCGGTCACCAGGAGGTTCGGCGTAATGATCTCCTCGCAGAGCGTTGCGCCCAGGATCGACTGGCTTAGACCCTCCAAGGCCGCCCGGCCCTGCAGGTAGGCCTGCTGGCCCGACAGAGCGACGATGTTGGTGTCGCCGCTCGCAAGCTCGACGTAACCGGCGGCCTCGCTGTCATAGCCGGCGATCGGAATGTCGCGTCCAGACTGTTTGACCGCTTCGGTCGCGGCGTTCACCGCTAGGCTCCAGGTTGCGAAGATGCCGCCCAGATCCGGGTTGGCCTGGATCACGTTCGTGGCCAGCTGCAACAGAACATCCTGGCTGAAATCGGACTGCAGTGAGATCACTTGGCCGCCGCCCGCGCCGATGGCATCCAGGATGCCTTTCTCGCGGTCACGAATGGTCTGCAGTGCAAACGGGATTCCAAGGATTGCGATTTTGGCGTTTGGTGTGCCGATCTTCGTCATCAGGGCCGATCCGGCGTCGTAGCTTCCCTGATAGGACGCGGCGTTCATCACGCTGATAACGTCGCCGCGGGCGGGCGCTCCGCCGACGATGAAGACGGGAATGTTGGAATCATTGGCGCGTCGGACAGCCTGGCCGATCGACCCGGCGTCGACGGCGGTCAAAAAGATCCCGTCGACCTGTTGCTGGACCAGTGCATCGAACTGGGACAACTGCGTATTGGCATCGAAGTCGGCGCTGTTGACGATCAGCTTGACGCCCAGTTCCTTGGCAAAGTCCTCGCCGCCACGCACCAGTGTCCGACTGAAATCATCGGAGATGTTGTTGGTAAGGAATCCGAAGGTCAGACCGCGACCCTTGATGTCTGCCATCTGATCGGCGCTGAGGTTGAGCGCCTCGGCGGTTCCAAGGCAAGAATGGCTGTCGGAAAATGCCGTGCCCGCCGTTCCGAGCAGCAGACCGGCGCCGAGCAGCGCGGAACCGACATAGGCGATTGGGCGTCTTGTGTTGGTCATTGTGTCCTCCCCGTTTTGTCACGTCGATCGCGACGCTTCATCTTTCCCGCATGGGCGCGGGCCGCAAGCTGCGTCAAACTGCCCCACGTGACCCATAGCTCACAATAGCCCGGAGGACCTGGAAATCCAGCATCCGGACGCGGAATTCTCGGTTTCGCGAAGCCTGGTTCGCCACTAGGCTGGCTCGCAGGGAGGACGAGATGGCTGAACTCAAGGCCTTTCCCGGTCGCCTGGCCGGCAAGGTGATCGTCATCACCGGTGCGGCAAGCGGCATCGGCCGTGCCTGCGCGATCCGCTATGCGGCCGAGGGCGCGGCCGTTGCGGCCGCCGATATTGATGCGCCCGGCTGCATAGAGACAGCCGAGGCGATCGCTGCGGCCGGCGGAACGGCGGTTGCAGTCGAGACCGACGTATCCGAACCCTCGGCTTTGGAGGCGCTGCTTGCCAGGACGTTGGATGCGTTCGGCGGCCTTCATGTCTGGCACAACAACGCCTTCAAGAGTGTCTTCAAGCCGATCGCCGAGCAGACCCTGGAGGAATTCGACGATACGATCCGCGTCAGCCTGCGCGCCTACTGGTACGGTTCGAAGATTGCGGTGCAACACATGCTGAGCGCGGGCGGCGGCACCGTTTTGCACACCGCAAGCGTGCAGAGCTATTTCGGCGAGCCCGGCTTTTCCGCCTATCAGTGCGCCAAGGGCGGCATTCTCTCGCTGGCGCGTTCGATCGCCGTCGACCACGCCCCGGCAATCCGTTCGGTCGCGATCGCACCCGGGTTCATCCATACGCCTGCTCACGACGGAATCCCGCCGGAGACCATCGCGCGTGTGGTCTCGGAGATCCCCGCCAAAAGAGGCGCCCAGCCCGAGGAGGTGGCGGCGCTCGCAGCATATCTTGCCAGCGACGAAGCCGACTACGTCTCAGCGACAGGCGTGCTGATCGACGGCGGTTATCTTGCAATCTGAGCCCATGATCAAAGTCATCGCTTTCGTCAAGAAACGGCCGGACCTCACGCGCGAGGAGTTCATCCGGCGCTGGGTCGAAGAGCATGTGCGGCTGTCCGGCGTGTTGGGCATGTCCCCCTACCGGATTAACGTGGCCAGGGAGCCCCAGGATGACGGCAGCACACCGCCATACGACGGCACGGCCGAGATGTACTGGCCGGATCTGGAAAGCTTCCGCGCCGCGCTTGCTTCGCCCCAGGGTGCGCTCGCCGGTGCCGACACGGAACGCTTTGCCGCCTCGGTGGCGCTGATGGTTGTCGACGAATGGGAGGTGCAATAGGCGCCTAGCGTAGCGACGCGCCAGACTCCGGGTCGAAGAGGTGAATGCGTTCGGGCGCGACCTGAAAGCCGATCCGGTCGCCGGGCCTGAGAGGGCTGCCGCCCGCGGTCACGACAATCAGCTCCGGCTCGCCGTCCGAGAAAAGATAGGTGGCCGAGCCGGTCGCCTCGATCGCGCCAACCTGCATCGTTGCCGCGCCATGTGCGCCGGTCAGTTCGATATGCTCGGGGCGGAGACCGACGGTCAGGCTGCGGCCTGCGGTCAAGGACAGGTCGGTCGACAGTCTGGGCGTGCCGGGCATATCCAGGACGACGCCGTGCCCGTCCTCGGCGACCGTGCCTGCCACGAAATTCATTGCCGGTGAGCCGATGAAGCCGGCGACGAAGCGGTTCGCCGGACGCTCGTAGAGCTCCAGCGGTGGCCCCTGCTGTTCGATCACGCCGTCGCGCAGCACGACGACATGGTCGGCCATGGTCATGGCCTCGATCTGGTCATGGGTCACATAGACCGATGTCGACCCGATCCGGTCGTGCAATGCGCGGATCTCCTTGCGCATGCGCACGCGCAGCGAGGCGTCCAGGTTCGACAACGGCTCGTCGAAGAGAAACGCTTTCGGTTCGCGGATGATCGCGCGGCCCATGGCAACACGCTGGCGCTGTCCGCCGGAGAGCTCCTTGGGGAACCGGTCGAGGAGGTCGCCCAGGCCGATGATTGCCGCGACCTCGTCGGCCTTGATCCGTCGTTCGGCCTTGCTGACGCCCTTCAAACGCAGGGCATAGGTCAGGTTGTCCCGAACCGACATGTGCGGATAAAGCGCATAGGACTGGAACACCATGGCCAGGTCGCGTTTGCGCGGCGGCACGTCGTTGACCACTTCGCCCGCGATCTTCAGCGTGCCCGAGGAAATGCGTTCCAATCCCGCAATCGAACGCAATAGCGTGGATTTGCCACAGCCCGACGGCCCCACCAGTACGACGAACTGCCCGGCGGGAATCGCCAGATTGATGCTCTTCAGCGCGTGGAACCCGCCATAGTGTTTATCGACGTTCGTAATCTCGATCTGGAGGGGCACACTCATTTCAAGGCTCCGGAGGTCAGACCGCTCACGATCTGGCGCTGCAACAGAACGAACGCGGCGAGGATTGGTGTCACGTAGGTGGCGGCGAAGGCCATGATCCCGTTCCAGTTCACCACGTTCGGCTGCATGTAGTTGGTCATGCCGATCGAGGCCGGTTGCAGCCGGTTGTCCGCGATAAGCGAGGCGGAGTAGACGTATTCACCGAAGCCCTGCATGAAGATGAGGATCGCGGCCACCAGGATGCCGTTGCGGGCCAGCGGCAAGGCGATCATGAAGAACGCGCCGGCGCGGGAATTTCCGTCGACCAGCGCCGCTTCCTCCAACTCGCGGGGAATCGTCATAAAGGCGGCGCGGCACAAAATGATAAAAAACGGCATGGTCTTGGCCGAGATCGCCAATACCGTTGCGATCCGCGGCACCTCCAGCAGACCCATGAAGGAGAATCCCACGAAGATGGGCGTCACCATCAGGCTGGGCGGAAGAACCTGCAGCATCAGGACGGTGAACAACGCAGCGTCGATCCACAGGCTGCGATAACGGGCCAGCACATAACCCGCACCGGCGCCGACGGCGCCCGTGACCAGAGTGACGCCAGAGGCGATCAACAGGCTGTTCCAGAGATACCGGACGATGTCCGAGTAGCCCCAGATGTCGGTATAGACGTGCCATTGCGGAACCCCGGGCAGGAACTCGGGCGGCACGGCGAAGATCGAAGAACCGGTCTTCAGGCTGGTGACATACATCCAATAGAGCGGAAACAGGTAGATCCCTGCCAGCACCAGGGCGACGGCGAGCAGGATGCGGTTGCGGGTCACGTCGCTCATAGCCGTGTCTCCGCTCGTGTCGATCGCACGTAGACCAGCGCCACCGCCAGCACCACGACGATCATGATCACCGAGATCACGGCGCCGCGGCCGAAATCGAACTCGCGAAAACTGAGCTGCCAGGACCAGTATTGCGCGACCGTGGACGACCCGGCCGGCCCGCCGGAGGTAATCGCAGCGAACAGGTCGAACTGCTGCAGGGTAAAGATCACGCCCAATGCCAGGACCGCACCGATGGTCGAGCGCATCATCGGGAGCGTGATGGTCCAGAACCGCTGAAACGCGTTGGCGCCGTCCAGCTCGGCCGCCTCGTACAGGTCTTCGGGAATCGCGGCGAGCCCCACCGACAACAGGATCATGTTGAAGGGCATGCCGTACCAGATATTGGCGAGGATCACCGACAGGAGCGAGTACTTGACGTCCGAGCGCCAGAAGATCGGTTCATCGATGATGCCGAGACTTTGCAGAACGAAGTTGATGACGCCGAAGTCGCCCGACAGCAGCCAGTTCCACAACACGCCAACCACAAGACCGGGCATCACCCAACCGGCCAGAAAAAGCCCGCGCAGCCACGCGGCGCCCGGGAAGTTCTGGTGAAAGAACAGGGCGAAGGCGAAACCAAGCGTGAACTGGAACGCGACCGAACCCAGCGTGAAGACGATCGTGTTGATCAGGACCCGTCGCGCCAGAGGATCCGTAAAGATGGCGACGTAGTTGTCCCATCCGGCAGGCGGGTGGAACAGCGTTCCCAGGCTGAAGACGTCCACCTCCTGGAAACTGATGATCACGTTGTAGATCAGCGGCAGCCCGGCAAAGGCCAGCAGGTAGAGGAGGGCAAGCAGGATCAGCAGGGTATCGAACCCGATGCCGTCTCGAACGCTCTGGGTCAGGGCCCGCATGAACGGTCCTTGCGATTGCCACAGAACGGCCCGGGTCTGTGTCCCGGGCCGTTCCGCCTGTTAGGTTGCGGGCGTCAGTTCAGGATCCGGTCGATTTTGGCCTGCGCCGAATCCAGCGCTTCCTGCGAAGACGCCTGGCCGGTGATCGACGCCTGGATGGCATCTTGGATCGCCTTGGAGATCTTGGGCCAGTCCGGGTGCGGCCCCCGGTTGCGCGCATATTGAAGCTGTTCCACGAAGACCGGCGCGGCTGCATCGATTTTGGCGTTGCCGGTGGGTTTCAGCGCTATGTCCTTGCGTGACGGCATGCGGGTGAATTCGGGCCAGACCCGGTGCGCCTGGCTGTCCACGTATTCAAGGAACTGGAACGCGGCGTCTGGGTGTTCGGTGTTGGCAAAGACCGCCAGGTTGAAATCGCCCAGGGCCGAGGCGCGCGGCGCACCCTGTTTCGGCACGGGCAACAGCGTCACGCCCCAGTCGAACTGGGCGTCGTTGGCCATGCGTTTCAGTTCCCAGGGGCCCGAGATCACCATCGCGGCATTGCCGCCGTTGAACGTGCCGGTCGAATCCCATTGGCCGCGGGTCAGCGTGTCCGGACTTGTCAATCCCTCGTCAAACAGCCGCTTCCAGAAATCCAGCGCCGCGGCCGCGCCCTCGCCGTTGACCTCCCTGAAGCTGCCGCCGGTCATCTGCAGCCAGGGCAGGAACTGGAAGGTGCCTTCCTCGGAGGCTTTGGCGGAAAACGCGATGCCGTAGACGTCATTGGCGGGGTCCGTCAATGCCTTGGCCGCCGCGTAGAGGTCGTCCCATGTCGCCGGCGGATTCTCGGGATCGAGGCCTTTGGCACGGAACATGTCCTTGTTGTAGTACAGCGCAATCGTGTTTGACGCACGCGGGATACCGTACACGCCGCCATCCCACGTAAAGCTGGACCGCGGCCCGTCGAAATAGTTGTCCAGCTTGATTTGCTTGGATGCAGCGATGCGGTCCGACAGGTCCAGGAACGCGCCTCGCGCCGCGAACGCGGCATGATCGGGGTTATCGATTCCGATGATATCGGGGTTCGACTTGGTGGCGACCGCGCGCAACGTCTCGGCCACCAGGTCGTCGAAGCGCACCTGCCGGATCTCGACTGTGATGCCGTTGTCCATCGCGCTGAACTCGGTGGCGAAGGTACCTTCGACACCGGTCGCATCCTGTTCGGACCAAAGGGTCAGCGTGATATCGTCGGCCAGCGCGGCGGTCGACAAGAGCCCGGCGCCGATCAGTCCCGAAAGTAGTCTCTGCATAGCCTCCTCCCACGTTATCCAAGGCGGCCGGCCGGTCAGTCCTGCGGGCAGGCGCGCCTGGGTTGCGGTGCATCGGCCGGCCAGGGCGGGCCGAACGCATCCGGTCTTCCGATCAAGGCAAGCCGTGAACGCCACGTCAAGCCCTGATCCGGCCGACGGACGCTGGGCGTTTGCATGGTCTTCCGCGGCGGCGTATGCATGGACCGCGGCAGGAGGCGGCAATGATTCACGATGTTTTCGAACAGGCCGGGCAACGCATCATCGCCAGGCTGAACGGCGAGACGATCTGGCTTGAGCCCGTCGGCGTCGATGCGGTTCGTGTCCGTGCGACCCGCAATGCCACGGTCGACGAAACCCAGATCGGCGGTCTCCTCGACGGCGTCGGCGCGGCGGCGCCCGCCATCGAGGTGACGGAAGAGCAAGCCGTGATCACCAACGGCGGCCTTCGCGCCGAACTCCGCGTGACGCCCCGCGGCATGGGGCCCGCCCTGGAGCTTGCATTCCTGAACGCCCGAACCGGTGCGGAACTGGTGTCTGAACAGATGCCCCATATCCTCTGGCCGGGGACCCGTCATTACGTGGCGCAGGAGGGGCCGCTCTGGCGTATCGAGAACCGTTTCGCCGCGCGCGAGGGCGAGCGGTTCTACGGCCTTGGCCAGCACCAGCACGGCAGGCTCGATCTCAAGGGCTGCGTTATCGACCTGTACCAGGCCAACACCCAGGTCTCCATTCCCTTCCTGGTTTCTTCATACGGCTACGGTCTGATCTGGAACAATCCCGGCGTCGGCCGGGTCGAACTGGCCGAGAACCGCACGAAATGGATCATGGAGGCGACGGCCCAGCTTGACTATGTGGTTATCGCGGCCGACCGGCCCGCCGAGATCCTGCAGCGTTATGCTGAGCTCACGGGTCATCCGCCCATCATGCCCGACTGGGCCCTTGGGTTCTGGCAAAGCAAATTGCGCTATGAGAGCCAGGAGGAAGTTCTTGGGATCGCCCGCGAATTCAAACGCCGTGGTCTGCCGCTCGACTGTCTCGTCATCGACTTCTTCCACTGGACCAGAATGGGCGAATGGAGGTTCGACCCTGACGCGTTCCCCGACCCCTCGGCCATGGTCGCCGAGCTCAAGGAGATGGGCGTCACCCCGATGGTCTCGATTTGGCCCACGGTCAACGTCAACGCCGAAACCCACGACCAGATGGCCGCGGCGGGCTACTTGGTTCAGAGCCGCCGCGGGGCGATGGACGGCTCGGTCTTTTTCGACCGTGACCCCGCCGGCCGCAACGCCCTGAAATTCTACGACGCGACCCATCCCGGTGCCCGTGCCTTTCACTGGGGCCGCGTTCGTCAGGGATATGTCCGGCATGGCATCACCGCATTCTGGCTCGATGCCAACGAACCTGAGATGTACCCGATGTTCCCGGACAACCTGCGCTACCACCGCGGTGACGGCCGCGCAGTGACCAACGCCTACCCGGTGCTGCACCAGCAGGGTTATGCCGAACACATGAAAGCCGACGGGATCGACGACGGCCTGATGCTGTCGCGTTCCGCCTGGCTCGGCACCCAACGCCATCGCGTTGTCGTCTGGTCGGGCGACGTGGCGTCCAGCTTTTCTGATCTGAGGCGCCAGGTGAGGGCGGGGCTCAACATGGCGATGAGCGGTATTTCCTGGTGGACAACGGATATCGGCGGCTTCAAGGGCGGTGATATCGGCGATCCCGGCTTTCGCGAATTGCTGATCCGCTGGTTCCAGTATGGCTGCTTGTGCCCGGTCTTCAGGCTGCACGGCTTCCGTCGGGACGCCGCGCGCGACGCGCGGCTGGGCCACGATTTCAGCATCGGCGGGGCGGACAACGAGGTCTGGTCGTTCGGCGACGAAGCCACCGAGATACTGACCTGCTACCTCCATCTGCGCGAACGCCTCAAACCCTATCTCCGGACCCAAATGCGAACCGCCACGGAGACGGGGCTGCCGCCGATGCGGCCTCTTCTGGTCGACTTTCCGGAAGACCCGGACGCCGCGCACGTCGACGATGCGTTCCTGCTCGGACCGGACCTCCTGGTTGCGCCGGTTCTGTCGGCATCGGCGTTGTCCCGCGCCGTCTATCTTCCCAACGGCACGCGCTGGCGCGACGCCTGGACGAATGAAGAGTATGGCGGCGGCCAGGTGGTCGAGGCGGCAGCCCCGCTGGATCGCATCCCGCTTTTCCTTCGCGGGGATGCGACGCTTCCGATCGTGGAACCGGTCCCGTGATCCCGGCCTCGGGGTGTGGGGTCCCGGATCATCTCAAGCTGACGGGGTGACCGAAGCAGGCGGTTTGTCCGGATTGCGCGCTTCACCACAAAACCGAACCGACTGGCCCGGCCGCGGAAGAAAAGAGGGGCTGGATGACGATAGGATCGGTCAAGCTCTGCTCTCCGGACAGCGCAGGCCATCGGCCCTTGCAGAGATGTTGGATCGGTCTTGCGGAATTTATTGGCTGATCCGAGCATAGGGGCCGTGTTGCCACCCGCCAGGTTGGAGGTGTGCACAATTCGAGCCCTGACCCGAACCTTTGTTGCCGACGCGAGCGCTGGACATGAGTGACGTACGTTTCATCGATAGATCCGAGGCCTTTGCCGCCTCGCCGGCCATCGCTGCGGTGACGGCCAGCCTGCAGTCGTTGTGGAATCTTGAGGACCACTTGGTAGAGGAAGGCGAGAGCGTCTTTCTTGACGGGGAATCAACCGTGCTGACCGCGCAGCAGGCGGAGGAATGGAACGCCGAGGCCCGCGAGCATTTCGCCCGATGTCTGGATCCTTTCCTCAAAACGCCCGACCCGGCCGTGCGCGAAAGAGAGATCATCGCGGAACCGGACTGCCGGTCGATGCGCGGGATCGGCGGCGCCATGAAACGGCACATGATCCCGCTCGCCGCCGAGTTCGGCGCCGGCGAACTCATCGTCCTTCCGGCCGTAAGGGCGTCGATCCTCAGTCAATCCAACGACTATCCGCCGGTTGCGCGGGCGACGGCCGCGCTGGAGGCCGCGGGTTTCGCGCAACCGGAGGGGAAGGCCGGGATCGGTCCGACAGAGGTGGTCGCCGAGTTGTTCGGGCCGCTCTTCTGGATCGCCGTCTGCAACGCCAGCGCGCCCGACATCGTCGTCGGGGCACCCGGCATGCCGCTTGCCGCATGGTTCTGCAAATACGGCAATCTCCATTTCACGGCCACCGAGGATCACGGCGAAATGATTGAGGCATTGGAAAGAAGCGGTTTCCGTCTTCCACCGGACGGCATGTGCGACTTCCGTTTTTCGCGTTATTCAGGTTGGGCCGGCCGCAGGATCGAAATCTGAACCGGCGCGCAACCGAACCGTCCGGTCCGGCGACGGAGAGAACGTGGCGTAGGGCGGCGACCGGACGTGACCGTTTCCGATCCCCGGGGCGAACGGCGGGGCGTTAGGCAAGCTCCATCTGGTCCAGGATGATGCCGGTGATCTCGGTATCGGCCAGACCCATATCGCCGACGATGGTCATGTGGTTCCGGCCCTGGATCGGCCGCAGCGCAGCGTCGATGCCGGCCGCGCCCAGCGCTGCATGATACTCCGCTGCATGGCGGGCGTATTCCTCCGCTTCTTCCGCGCCATAGGCGATCGTCACCGGCCCGCCGACCCGCGGCGGCAGGTGGAGGAGGGGGCTGTTGGGCGCGACCTCGTCCTCGGTGAGGTGCAGTTCCGCGTTCAGATAACACAGCCGGATCGGTTCCAGGTCGTAAAGGCCGCTGACCGCGACGGCGCCGGCGATCGGGGCGGTGTTGCCGCATTTTCCCGACAGCATCATGGCGACGATGTGTCCGCCGGCGGAATGGCCGGAGATATGGATACGGTTGGGGTCGCCGCCGTGCGCGGCGATGTGTTCGTGCACCCAGTCCAAGGACGCCGCGCACTGGCGCAGCAGTTCGGCCATGCGCACGCCGGGCATCAGCGCGTAATTGACCACCACAGAGATGCCGCCCGCGGCGACGACCGGATTGGCGACGAAGGCGAAATCCGCGCTTGAAAAGGCGCGCCAGTAGCCGCCGTGAAAGAACACCTGCACCGGCATCGCCGAGGCCGGCCGGTCGGGGAGGTAGATGTCCAGGTATTCGTCGTCGCTGGGCCCGTAGACCAGGTCCAGCCGCGCCGCCAGGGCGGTGCGGGCCTTCTCGCTTTCGGCCTTGTACCTGGCGACGTGGTCCTGGAAGTCGGGCACGCGCCTTTGGTTGTCGTATTGGAGGTCCAGCCCCTCCTGGTCGTAATCCCGATAGACCGCCGTCATGGCCCGCAGCCTCCTCAGTGAGCGTGGATGAACCCGAGCATCGGCCGCGGCGGCTGCATCGTCAACCGGCCACGGCGCGGCTTTGCCTGGCCGGCGGGCGTGGATAAACTGTTTCGAGGTACGCGGCCGGCGCGGCAGAACGGGGGGCTCGCGGAACATGGCGGATAAGGAAACGGACGGCCGGCTGAGACTCGGCATGGTCGGCGGCGGCCGGGGCGCCTTCATCGGCGAGGCGCACCGGATCGCGGCCAGGCTGGACGACAGATACGTTCTGGTCGCGGGCGCCTTCAGCGCCGACCCGCAGGTCGCGATGAGTTCCGGCGCCGATCTGGGCCTTGCTGCGGAGCGAGTCTATACGGACTTCAAGGCGATGGCGCAGGCGGAGGCGACGCGCCCGGACGGGATCGACGTGGTTAGCGTGGTGACGCCGAACCATCTGCACCAATCGGTCTGCGCGGCGTTTCTGGAGGCCGGGATCGACGTGGTCTGCGACAAGCCATTGGCGACCAGCGCCGCTGCGGCGAACGACCTGGTCGCAACCGCCGCCGAACGCGGCCGTCTGTTGGGCGTGACCTACACCTATACCGGTTATCCCATGGTGCGCGAGGCCCGCGCCCTGGTCGAGGCGGGCGCCCTGGGAGAGATCCGCCTGATCCAGTCCGAGTTCGCCTTGGGATGGCTGTCGACGCCGGTTGAGCGCGAAGGCGAGTCGAAGCAGGCCGAATGGCGCACCGATCCGGAACGGGCCGGTCCGTCCTTCGTGGTCGCGGATTTGGGGACCCACTGCTTTCATCTGGCGGAGTTCGTCTCGGGCCGGAAGGCCCAGCGCGTCGCAGCGGACCTGAGCACCTTCGTTGAGGGCCGGCCGCTGGAGGACAATGCGCACCTGATGCTGGCCTATGACGGCGGCGCGCGCGGCACGATCTGGGCCAGCATGGTTGCCGCAGGCGAGAACGTGGGCCTCAGGCTCAGGGTCTATGGGACGCGCGGCCATATCGCCTGGTTCCAGGAACGTCCGGACGAACTGAAGCTCGCCATCGCCGGCGAGGCGATGCGCACGCTGGTGCGCGGCGGCCCCGGCCTGTCGGAGGCGGCAGGCCGCGCGACCCGGATCGTCGCCGGACTGCCGGAAGGGTATTACGAGGCCTTCGCCAACCTCTATCGCGACTATGCCGATCTGATCGCGGCGCGGCGCGCCGGCGCGCCGCCCGATCCGCTCAGCCTGTGGGCGCCGACCGGCGCAGACGGGGCGCGTGGCCTTGCATTCGTCGAGGCGGCGCTGGCCTCGCATCGCGCCGATGGCGCCTGGACGGCGATCGGCTGAGCGGGCCGGGCCTGCGTGCGGGTCAACGGGTGACGTGCAGGCAGGGGATCGCTTATGCTGCGCCGGCTGTTCCATGCCATTGAAAGCAGTGGCCCCGATACCGAGATGAATACCGTGATGGTCCGACTTACGATCCTGTTCGCCGCGGGGCTGGCGCTGGCCGGCGCGTTGCCTCTGGCGGCCGCGTCCGCGGCCGATCTCAGCGCGTTTGAGGGACGCTGGCGTGCGGTGGATCTGCAAAGCACGGACGCCGAGGCATTCAAGGGGATCGATGCCGAGCACCTGGGCGGACGGTTCGAGGTCGACGGTGACCGGATCCGGATCGTCGGTTCCGCGCTGGTCGACACGGGCACCGATTCGATCCGTTTCATTCCAAGCGCTGTGGACGTGACCTTCATCCCCTCCGAGCGGCCGGCCGTGCTGGCGCCGCTGGATGCCAAAAGCAAGCTATTGGGCGGTCTGATCTCGGACCCCGAAATTGTCGATCCGCTGAGCGGCGAGACGTTGCGCTGGGGGCGTGCGGAAGACGGCCGGATCGTGTTCTACCGCTTCGGCATCGACGAGGCGGGCGCCTACACGCTGGGCCAATACGTCATGGAGGTCAGCGGCGACGGGTTGGCTTTCGTGTTCACGGCCTATGGCCAGGCGCGTCCGCCGGTATCACTGCGCGCCACGCTGGAACGGGTGGACTAGGGCGATGGCGGAACGACGACGGCGCCTGGGGCCACGATTTGCAGCCTATGCGATTGCCGTTCTGGCGTTTCTGGGCCCGGCGACCGGCGCCGCAGAAACGACGATCCAGGACTTTCACGGGGTCTGGGTCGGCGATGCCGTGTCGCGCAATCTCGAGACCGGCGCGGAGGAACAGCGGGACATCACGACCGAGATCAAGAAGCACCGCCGCGGCGGGTTTCAGGTCCACCGTGTCGCCGTCATCCTGGTCGACGGCAAGCGCGCCGCGCCGGGCGTGAAACGCCGGGTGACCGAGCAGGTCTTCGCGCCGGCCGAGGACGGCACTTTTTACGTGGAGATCCCCAAGCCCAATCCGTTCAAGGAAGCCGAGGAGATGCGGGCAATCGACGGCGACGCGGTCCGCTGGGCCAGCCTGGACGGCAATCACCTGCTGATCTACTCGTTCGCTGTCCTCGACGACGGCCGCTTCGAGATGCAGACCCTGGACAGCGCGCTGGACGGCGACCGGCTGACGATCAGATTCCAGCGGGTGATGGACGGCGAGGTTGTCGTCGACCTGCAGGGAACGGCAGTCAGGGTCGAGTAAGACGCGCCGAAGAGTTCGAGTCCAGCAACTATCGCGCCGTCCAACCGCCGTCGACGGGCAGGGTGTGGCCGGTGATCATCGCGGCGGCGTCGCTGGCCAGGAACAGGATCGCGGCGGCCACTTCCTCCGGTTCGACCAGACGGCCGAGCGGCGTTGCGGCGATTATCTTTTCTTCCATGCCCGGCTCGGCCAGCAGGCCTTCGGTCAGCGGCGTTGCGGCGAATGTCGGGGCGACGGCGTTGACCCGCACGCCGTGTTCCGCCCAGTCCAGCGCCAGCGCCCGGGTCATGTTGACGATGCCGCCCTTGGTGGTCTGATAGGCGGGGTTGGGATAGAGCCCGCCGCCGACCAGGCCCATGATCGAAGCCACATTGACGATCGCGCCGCCGCCCTGGGCCAGCATGGCGCGCCCGACCTCGCGCGCGCACAGGAAGGTGCCGGTCAGGTTCACCTTCACCACGGCGTCCCAGGTCTCGGTGGGCATCTGTTCGGCCGGCACGCGCGCGCCGCGCCCGGCATTGTTGACCAGAACGTCGATCCGGCCCAGGTCGTCCAGCACATGGCGCACGGTGCTGACGACCGCATCCTCCTCGCCGATGTCCAGCGTCCGGCTGAGCGCCGGGACGCCGGTCTGGCCGATCTCTTCGGCGACGGACTGTGCCGCGCCGTCGTCACGGTCGGTGACCACGACGGTCGCGCCCGCCGCGGCAAAGGTCATGGCGGTGGCGCGTCCGATGCCGCTGCCGGCGCCGGTGATCAGCGCCACCCGGTCGTCGAGTCGGAACAGCGTGGCAGGGTCGCTCATGATGTGCCGGCCAGCCTAGCGGAACGAGGCCGCATCGACAAACCGCCGCGGCGGGTCACTCCAGTACTTCGGCGGTTTCCATCAGTTCGATCGTGCTGTCGAGATCGACGATGCCGGCGTCCGATCCCAAACCCGTCGCCACCAGGCCGGATGCCGCAGTGGCAAGCTGGCAGGCGGCCTCGACCTCCCAGCCCTGGGCGAGCCCGGCGATGAAGCCTGCGCAATAGGCGTCGCCGCAGCCGGTGGTGTCGACCACGTCGATCCTGAAGGCGGGGATGCGCAAGTGACGGTCGGCGCTGGCCAGGTAGGACCCGCGCGCGCCCCATTTGAAGATGCAGGTCGTGGCGCCCCGGTCCAGGAAGAAACCGGCGATCTCAGCCGGATCGTGCAGGCCCGACATGATCACCGCCTCTTCCATGGACGGCATGAAATAGTCCACATGCGGCAAACAGGGCTCGACCAGGGCCAGGGTGTGATCGCTGGGCGCGATCAGATCGAAGGTGGTGGTGCATCCGCGCGCCTTGGCCGCCTCCAGCAGGGCCGCGGTGGGCGGCCCGTCCATGGCGTTCAACAGCCCGGTGCCGCCCATATGCACGAAGCGGGCGTCGCAGACGGCGTCGTAGTCCGCCTGGCTCACCGACAGGTTGTCCGACGCGCCGCGCACGTGCAGCGCCGGGCGGTCGCCGTTTGGGCGCACGTTCAGGATGGTCGCCGAGGTCGGCACGCCTTCGATGCGCTGCATGGCGTCGACGTCGATGCCATGGCGCCGATAGGTGTCGATCACGAAGTCGCCCTTCTCGTCGGCGCCGACGGCGCCCACCGCCCGCGACCTGAGGCCGAGCTTGGCGCAATCGATAACGGTTCCGGCGGCGGTTCCGGCGACCGTCAGCCTGATCTCCTCGATGAAGTCCACATTGCCGCCGGGCGGAATGCGTTCGACCGGCCGGCCAAGGATGTCCAGGATCGTCAAGCCAACGCAGGAGACGTCGAATGCCATGTTTCAGCGCCTCAGGAAGATCGCATAGAGCTCAGCGGAGCCGATGGCGAGCGCAACCACGACGATCAGGATCGTCAGGACCACGATGCCCGCCTTGATCACGCTTTTCAATGGCCGGCCGGGCTGGCACAGAGGCACCAGGTTGAAGGCGAGACCGCCGACGACCACCAGCACCGCGCCGATGCCGAAGAGCGTCAGAGAGAACGGCTGGAAGATCATCACCAGTGACAGGATGCACAGGCCGAGAATGGCGTTCCTGATGGTTGCGGCCTGACGCGGCGTCATGCCGTCCGGTGTTTGCGCCTGGTTCATTGCTGGACCCTGTTTGAGAATTGGTCGAACAAGTGCGTCTGGCCCGGCCGGAACCGCACATGCAGCCGTTCGCCTGGCGTCACGCGGATCGACCGGTCGACGACGACGCGCAGGTCGTGCTCGGCCTCGACCAGGTGCAGAAGGTTCTCCGCGCCCATGGGTTCGATCAGGTCGACCGTTGCCGACAGGCTGTCCGCGGCGGGTTCCGATACCATTTCCATGCCGCGCGGACGAACGCCCAGGGTGACGGTGCTGTCCGGCGCGATCGCGCCGACGCCTGCGGGCACGGCAACGTCGATCTCCTGGTCGATGGCGCGGAACCGTGCCGTCCCGTTCCGGGCGTTGACCAGGGTCGCCGGCAGCAGGTTCATCTGCGGCGTTCCGATGAAGCCCGCCACGAACAGGTTCGCCGGACGAGCGAAGATCTCGTGCGGCGAAGCCACCTGCTCGATGACGCCGCCGCGCATGACCGCGATGCGGTCGGCCATGGTCAACGCCTCGAGCTGGTCGTGGGTGACGATGACGGTCGCCTTGTTCAGCCCCGACAGCACCTCCTTGATCTGTCCGCGCATGGTCTCGCGCAGCTGCACGTCCAGGCGGCTCAGCGGTTCGTCGAACAAAAAGCAGTTGGGATCGCGGATGATCGCCCGGCCGACCGAGACGCGCTGTTTCTCGCCCTCGGCCAGCGCGCCCGGCATCCTGTCCAGGATGTCCGCCAGATCCAGCACCTCGGCGACGCGGCGGACGCGCCGTTCGATTTCCGCGCCGTCGGAGATGTCGGCGTGCAGTGGGTAGGCCAGGTTCTCGGCAACCGACAGGCTGGGGTAAAGTGCGTAGAACTGGAACGCCATGGCGACGTTGCGCTGCGACGCCGTCAGCGGATTGACGCGCTGGCCGGCCAGGTAGATGTCGCCCTCGGTCGCGGTCTCCAAGCCGGCGACCATTCGAAGCGTCGTCGTCTTGCCGCAGCCCGACGGGCCAAGCAGGCACAGCACCTCGCCCGCCCCGACGCCGAGATCGATGCGGTCAACGGCGACCAGGTCGCCGAACCGTTTCGTCACCTGTTTCAATTCGATCGTCGACAAGGGCGCGTCCCTTCCTATCGCTTGATGGTGCCGAAGGTGACGCCGCGCAGGAGATGCTTCTGCAGCACGAAGACCACGATGAAGACCGGGATCAGGAACAGGGTCTCGATCGCCGCCAACAGACCCCAGCGCACGCCGATGTCGCCGCCGATGGTCTGTGCCATGGCGACCGGGACGGTACGTGTGTCTCTGCCGGTCAGCAGCAGTGCGAAGATGAACTCGTTCCAGGTCAGGATCAGTCCGAACACGGCTGTTGCCGCCAGGCCCGCGATCACCTGCGGCAGGCAGATGCGGAAGAACACGCGCCGCTCGCTGCTGCCGTCCAGGCGCGCGGCGTCTTCCACTTCCGGTGAAAGCTCGTCGAAGAAGCTTTTCATCATCCAGATCGTGAACGGCAGGTTGAACGCGGTGTAAAGCAGGATGATGCCCGTGTAGGTGCCGCTGAGGCCGGCCAGCCGGAACATGATGAAGACCGGGATGATCACGATGATCGGCGGCAGCATGCGCGTGGTCAGGATGATGAACAGATAGGTATCGTTGCCTTTCAGCGGATAGCGCGAGAACCCGTATGACGCCATCGTGCCGATGATCAGCGCGAACAGAACGCTGGAGCCGGCGATGAAAATGGAGTTGAAGAAGTACCGGTCGAAATAGGTGTCGACCGCGGCCTGGCCCTTGATGTAGGCGCGCGAGAAGACGCTGTAGAAGTTCTCCAGCGTGGGCTCGAAAAGGATCTTCGGCGGCACCGCCAGGATGTCGGCGTTGGTTTTGAAGGCGGTCAGGATGATCCAAAGGACCGGGAAGAAATAGATGAAGCTGATGATGCCCGCGAAGACGGCCCAGCCCCAGCCTGCCTTGCCGATCTCGCGCCGTTTCCGTCCCCAGGCCATGGCTCAGGCCTCCTGGCTGCGCTGACGCGCGAAGTAGAGATAGAGGTTCGTCAAAACGATCACGATGAAGAGCAGGATGTAGGCGAGCGCCGAGGACTGGCTGGTCCTGAAATACTGGAACGACAGCCGGTAAACGAAGACGGCGATGGTCTCCGTCGAATTGCCCGGTCCGCCGTCGGTGATCAGGAACACCACGTCGAACAGCTTGAACGCCTCGATCGTGCGGAACAGAAGCGCGAGCAGCAGCAAGCTGCGGATGTAGGGAAAGGTGATCGTCCGAAACCGCCGCCACCAGGATGCCCGGTCGATCTCGGCTGCCTCGTAGAGGTATTTCGGAACGCTGACCAGGCCGGCGAGAACCAGCAGCATGACGAAAGGCGCCCACATCCAGGCATCGGCGAAGACGATGCCGGCGACCGCGCCCGTCGTGCTCTTCAAAAGGATGAACGGCTCGCCGGTGAACACCCGCACCGCCTGGCTCAAAAGGCCGAACGTGGGCTCGTAATAGAAGCGGAAGAAGGCGCCGACGGCGACAAAACTCAGCATCATCGGCGTCAGAACTAGCATCAGCAGGATGCGCCGACCCGGAAACTCCTTCTCGAACAACAGCGCGAGCAGAAAGCCAATCACCATCTGCAGGGACACCGTCAGGATCACCAAAAGTGCCGTCGTCTGCAGCCGGTCCCAGACGTTGGGGTCGGTCAGAACCTTCTCGTAGTTGGCAAGGCCCGCGAACCTTGGCGGCGCCAGCCGGTTCACCCTGAAGTGGAAGAAGCTGAGCCCGAACGACCACATCAGCGGGAAGATGTTCATCACGAACAACAGCGTGATCGCGGGCGCCACCAACAGCGGTCCGGGACGGCGTCCCCAGGCGTTGATGACCACGCTGAGCGCAACGGCGCCGACGGCGACGAAACATACCCAGTAGGCGACGTTCAGCGGCAACAGCCAGATCGACCCCGGAATGGCGATGACGGCGATTACAAGCGCCAGCCGCCAGTTGCCTGGGTTCGGGGCGAAAAAGCCGGGGGCGTCGCCGAGATGGGTCGTCGTAGCGGTCATTGCCTGTTTGTCGGGTCGCGTTGGCTGAAGACGGCTGCCGGAACGGCGGGAACCGTGCGTCCTGTCCCCGGGCGGCCGGCCCTGGCCGGCCGCCCGAGGCAGGTTACAACCGCCGGCGGATCACTCGATCCGGCCGGACTCGCGCAACAGTTCGTCCTGGAACGAGGCGATATTGTCCAGCGTGTCCTTGGCGGACTGCTGGCCGGTGATCGCCTTGTCGAACTCCTCCTGCTGCTGGATCAACAGTTCCATGAACTCCGGCACGTGCCAGACGTCCTTCTGCCAATCCAGGCTGGGACCGAAGGCGTGGTTCCAGGGCCGGTATTCCAGGTACTCCGGCGAGGAATAGACGGCCTTGATGCCGCTCTGGCCGCCCGCCGCGGCGAACTTCTTCTGGATGTCTTCCGACAGCCACCACTTCACGAAATCGATCGCCTCGCGCTCGATCTCCGGCGTGTTCCAGGTCATCAGGACGAAGGGCTGGCCGCCAATGTTCGCGGTACGGTCGATCGTGCCGTCGTCCTTCTTCAGGCCCGGCGCCTTGGCGAAGTTCACCTTGTCGTGGACCTTGGAGGTATCGGCCGAGATCGCGGATTCGCCGAAGCCGATCCACTGGATGATCCACGCCACCTTGCCTTCGCGGAACAGCTCGTCGACCTTGAAGATGTCCATCGAACCGGTCTGGACAACAGGCGGCATGTACTGCAACAGCGACAGGTAGTGCTGGAACGCCTTCACGGCCTCGGGCGAATTCACCACGCCCAGCGCCTGACCGTCCGGCTCCTTGGTTTCGTCCCAGATGTCAGCGCCGTGCTGCCAGATGAAGGCGTTGATCTGCATGGTCGAGAAGTCGTAGCCCTTACCGGCCTGATAGGCGATGCCGTAGAAGTCGTCCTGCAGCGCCTGGCCCATCAGGTTTTCGCCGGCATTCCGGCGGAAGAACTCGCCGAAGTCCGCAACCATGTTCCAGTCGACGTTGTTCATCTGTTCCGGCGTGCACGGCAGGTCGTAGCCGTACCGGCTTTTGAAGGCGGCACTTTCGCCCGCGTCGCAGAACACGTCCTCGCGGTAATAGGTGATCAGGACATCCGGCATCTGCGGGAAGCCGTAATAGTTCTGCGACTTGTGCGGATAGGTCGAATAGGCGTCGACCAGGTTTTCGTTCAGCGCCGCGAAGATGGCCTGCAGCTCGGGGTCGGCGTCGATGATGTCGTTCAGTTTCTTGTAGTAGCCGCCCTCGATGAACATCCCCAGCCACTGGCTGTCGGAAACGGCCATGTTGTAAACCTGCTCGCCCGAGGTCAGCGAGGCGCTGAGCCGGGTCTGGAAGTCGGGCCAGGGGATGAAGTCCGGCTCCAGGACCACGTTGTTGCCGCTGGGCGCCTTGTAGTGCTCGTCGGCGAGCTGTTTCATGATCCGCGTCGGCGGCCAGTCAGGCACCGCCATGCGCAGCGTAACGTCGTCCGCCGTGGCCGTCGTGGCCCCGGCGAAACCTGCGACCGCCAGCGCCACCGCGGACACAAGCCCGCCGGTCAGTCCCGTTGTTCTTTTCATAACTTTGTCTCCTCCCTTCAGGTTGTCGGCGCTTGTCTCACTTGCGCCTTCGCGTGAACTCATCGAATGGCCGTCCCGGTCTCGCGGCTGAAGACATGCGTCCGCTCCAGCGCGATTTGCACCGTCACCGCGTCGCCGACACTGTAGGCGACGGCCTCTTCCTCGGGCAGTACCATCTTAAAGCCGGTCTCGCCGGCGTTCATGTCTAGGACCGTAATGTCGCCCAAAGGCTCGGTCAGGTGGATCTTCGCCTCGAACCTGGGACCCGGCGCCCCATCGGCGGCCGGGGTCACGTCCTGCGGCCGGAAACCGAACAACAGCTCGGTGTTGGCCGGGAACGCCGACAGCGCCCCGGTCCAGGGCCCGTTGGACATGGCGGCGAAGGCGGTCTCGAGCGCGCCGCCGTCGCCGCGGCTGGTCGCGTGAACCAGGTTCATGGCCGGCGCGCCGACCAGGGCGCCGACGAAGCTGTCGGACGGAGTCTCGTACAGCTCGTCCGGCGTGCCGGTCTGGACGATACGGCCCTCGTGAATGATCGCGATACGCTGGCCCATGGTCAGCGCCTCCAACTGGTCGGGCGTGGCATACAGCATCGTCATCTGAAGCTCGCGATGCAGGCGCTTGAACTCGGCCCGGGTGTCGTGCCGCAGCTTGGCGTCCAGGTTGGTCAGGGGCTCGTCCAGCAACAGCATCGCCGGTCGCCTGATCAGCGCGCGGCCGATCGCCACGCGCTGCTGTTCGCCGCCGCTCAAAGTCGGCGGCTTGCGGCCCAGCGTGTGCGTGATCTTCAGCATCTCCGCCGTTTCGTCGACGCGGCGGCGGATTTCCGATGCCTCCACGCGTGCCTCGCGCAACGGATAGGCGAGGTTGTCGCGGATCGACAGATGCGGATAAAGCGCAAAAGACTGGAAGATCATTGCGATGTCGCGCCCCTGGACGGGGCTGTGCGTCACGTCCTGCCCGGCGAAGACCACCGTGCCGGCATCCGGCGTTTCCAGCCCGGCAATGGTGCGTAGTGTCGTCGTCTTGCCGGCCGCGCTGGGACCGAGAAGCGCGAAGAACTCGCCGGACTGGACGTCAAGGCTGATGTCGCGCAGCGCCTCGATGGTCCCGAAACGCTTGGCGATTCCCTGCATCGTCAGGGCCGACATCTCACGACCCTCCCGGCGCGGCGCTGCTGTCGCGCACGACGAGTTCCCAGGGCAGCACGCAGTCGCGTTCTTCCAGATTGTCGTTCGCTAGACGCTCCAACATGATCCGCATCGAGGTCTGGCCGATCTCGCGCCGCGGCTGGCGCACCGTCGTCAGCGACGGGTCGTAGCAGCCTGCGATCTGCAGGTCGTCGAAGCCGACGACCGAGACGTCGGTCGGCACGGTCCGGCCGTTCGCCTTCAACTCGGCGATGGCGCCGATGGCCATCTCGTCGTTGGCACAGAAGATCGCGGTCGGCCGCGAGGCGGACTTGATCAGGCGCCGGACCGCGGTGCGGCCCGAATCGATCGAGAAATCGCCATGCAAAATCAGGTCGGCCGACAGTTCCAGGCCGGCCGCACCCAGCGCCTGTTCGTAGCCCTGGAGGCGTTCGGCGGTCAGGATGTTGCCCTCGGGGCCGGTGATATGGGCGATGCGTCTGTGCCCGAGGGACGCAAGATGCGCGGTCGCCGCCTGCGCGGCGGCCACATTGTCGATGCGCACGGTCGGAAAGTCGTGGTGCGGTAGGCGCTCGCAGACCACCACCAGCGGCGGCAGCGCGCCGCTGCCGGCATCGCCGGCGGGATCCGCGAAGTAGGGCGGATGGCCGTTCAACAGCAACATGCCGTCGGCCTGGTGCCCTCGGACATAGTCGGCGAAGGTCCGTTCCTTGGCCGGGTCGTTGTGGGTGTCGCCGATCAGCACGTTGTAACCGCTGGCCGATGCGACGGATTCGATGCCCGACAGGATCTCGGAAAAGAACGGATTGCCGATATCGGGGACCAGGACGACGATCATCCGGGTCTCCATGCGGCGCAGGCCGCGCGCCATGGCGTTGCCGGCATAGCCGGTTTCCTTGACGGCCTTTTCGACCCGTTCGCGGGTCTGGCGGGAAACGACGCCGGGGTTGTGCAGGGCGCGGCTGACGGTGGCGGTGGAAACGCCGGCGATCCGTGCCACGTCCTGGATGGTGATCGGCGAACCGGCCATTTCCCCCTGTCTTCCGTTCTTTTCAGGCCGTGGCGGCATTTGCCGCCTTGCCCTTGTTTTGCGGCCGCTTTTCGGCGCGACCGTAAGATTGCGAAATGTAATCCATTTCAGATGAAATGTAAAGCTTTACATTAGGCGGTTGCGCGACATATAATTGCGCAAGAGGTGTAATCCATTACATCGGTCCCGGCATCGGTGTCGGTGTTTGCAGACCGAATCCGGCGGTTGGCGGCCGGAACTGCGGGCGGGATCGCGGTCGGAAAACAACACACTCAGGGAGGACTTCGCCATGCAGACGCTCAAGGGGCCGGCCATCTTTCTTGCCCAGTTCGCCGGGGACGAACCCCCGTTCAACAGCCTGCCCGACATCGCCAAGTGGGTTTCGGAAATGGGTTATGTGGGCGTGCAGATCCCGTCCTGGGACGGCCGCCTGTTCGATCTGGAAAAAGCGGCGGAAAGCGACGCCTATTGCGACGAGGTCAAGGGCATCCTGGCCGACGTGGGCGTTTCGGTGACCGAACTGTCGACCCATCTGCAGGGCCAGTTGGTCGCCGTGCATCCCGCCTATGACGAGGCATTCGACGGGTTCGCGCCGCCGTCGGTGCGCGGCAATCCCGGCGCCCGCCAGGAATGGGCGGTCGATCAGCTCAAGAAGGCGGCCAAGGCGTCCCGGCGTTTGGGGCTGACCGCGCATGCGACCTTCTCGGGCGCCCTGGCCTGGCCCTATGTCTATCCCTGGCCACAGCGTCCGGCGGGCCTGATCGAAACGGCGTTCGACGAGCTTGCCAGCCGCTGGCGCCCGATCCTGGATGCCTTCGACGAGGCCGGCGTGGACGTTTGCTACGAGGTGCATCCCGGCGAGGACCTGTTCGACGGCGCCACCGTGGAGATGTTCCTGGAACGCGTGGACGGCCATCCCCGGGCCAACATCCTCTACGATCCCAGCCATTTCGTGCTGATGCAGCTCGACTATCTGGAGTACATCGACCTCTATCACGACCGCATCAAGATGTTTCACGTCAAGGATGCCGAGTTCAATCCCACGGGGAGGCAGGGCGTCTACAGCGGCTATCAGCCCTGGGTGGACCGGGCCGCGCGGTTCCGGTCGCTGGGAGACGGGCAGGTCGATTTCGTCTCCATCTTCTCGAAGCTGGCGGCCTACGATTTCGCCGGCTGGGCCGTTCTGGAATGGGAGTGCTGCTTGAAACACCCCGAGGACGGCGCACGCGAAGGCGCGAGGTTCATCTCGGACCACATCATCCGCGTCACCGAGAAGGCCTTCGACGATTTTGCCGACGGCGGCACCGACCTTGCCGCGAACCGGCGCATGCTGGGTATCGGGTAGGGAGACGAACCATGCCGATCGACGCAGCGAAGGCCGAAGGCGGATCGCGCCGGCTGAGGCTCGGAATGGTGGGCGGCGGGCAGGGGGCCTTCATCGGCGCCGTGCACCGCCTGGCGGCGCGCATGGACGACCGCTATACGCTGGTCGCGGGCGCCCTGTCGTCCGAGCCCGAGCGCGCCCAAGCCTCCGGAGCCGAACTGGGGCTTGCCGAAGACAGGATCTATACTGACTTCGCGGAAATGGCCCGAGCGGAAGCCGAACGGGAAGACGGGATCGACGTGGTCTCGATCGTCACGCCAAACCACATGCACCACGGGCCGGCCAAGACCTTCTTGGAGGCGCGGATCCACGTGATCTGCGACAAGCCGTTGACCACGTCGGTGGCCGATGCGCTTGACTTGGTCGAGACGGTCCGCAAATCGGGGCTGGTCTTCTGTTTGACCCACAACTACTCCGGCTATCCCCTGGTGCGCCAGGCCCGGGCCATGGTGCAGGACGGCGAGCTGGGCGAGGTTCGCGTGGTGCAGGCCGAGTACCCGCAAGACTGGCTGTCGACCAAGCTGGAAGAGACCGGCATGAAGCAGGCGGACTGGCGCACCGACCCGGCACGCTCGGGCGCGGGCGGCTGTATCGGCGATATCGGCACCCATGCCTTCCATCTGGCCGGCTTCATCACCGGGCTCAGGGCCAAGGAGCTTTGCGCGGAACTGACCACCTTCGTCGCCGGACGGCGCCTGGACGACAACGCCCAGATCCTGCTGCGCTACGACAACGGGGCGCGCGGCATGCTGTGGGCAAGCCAGGTGGCGCCGGGCAACGAAAACGCCCTGAAGATCCGGGTCTATGGCGAAAAGGCGGGCCTGGAGTGGCACCAGGAAAACCCGAACCGCCTGATCTTCACGCCGTTGGGCGAGGCGCCGCGGGTGATCACGCGCGGCGGCGCCGGCGCCGGCGGCTCGGCCAACCGGGTGACCCGCATCCCGCCCGGGCATCCGGAGGGTTATCTGGAGGGGTTCGCCAACCTCTACAGCGACGTCGCCGAACTGATCGGCGCCCGCCTGGAAGGTCGGGAGCCCGATCCGGAGGCCTTGCTGGTGCCGACGGTGGAGGACGGCGCGGTGGGCATGCGGTTCATCGAGGCGGCGGTGCAGTCCAGCAGCCAGGGCGGCGTCTGGACCGAAGCCGGTCTGGATCTATAATTCCCGGCATCGACCGGCTCACGACCGGCGCCCCTTGCGGCGGCGCCGGTCGGGGCTAACCCACTGACTCGCTTGGATAGTAAGGATTTGTTTACTAACGCTGCGCATACTCCGGTACACCAAGCAAACGCGGCAGGGGTACGGCGCAAGTCATGTCCAGCGTTGAGGCAAGCGTTCACGCATACGATCTGCTGATATTCGGCGGTCTGGGTACGCTGTTTGCCTATATGCTGACCCAGCGCACGCGAATCCCGCGCGGCAACCGGCCCTATTTCCTCATCGTCTTGGGTCTGTTTCTTCTGAGTGCCGGCGCATTCATCGACGTCCTCGACAATTTCCATCCCTTCCGCGACTTCTACCCGGACGCCCGCGAATTCGTCAAACAGGTAGGCGGTTTCCTGCTGGGCATCTGCCTGACCGGCGCGGGCCTCGCCCTTTGGGTGCCGGCGATCGTCTCGCTGGGCGAGGAGATGGACGAGCGCGCAGCCGCCCAGCGTGCCCTGGAAGACGCCCGCGAGCATCTGATGTTTTCGCTGTCCCGCGCCGAGGAGGCGAGCCAGACCAAGTCCAACTTCCTGGCGACGATCAGCCACGAACTGCGCACGCCCCTGAACGCGCTGGTCGGCTATGCGGAGGTGCTGGAGGCCGAGATGCTGGGCCGTATCGAGCCCGCGGCCTATCGCGACTATGGCAGCAACATGCTGAAGTCGGCGCGCCATATGATGTCCCTGATCAACGAGCTTCTGGACATGGAGCGCCTGCAGGCCGGGCAGCAGTCGCTGAGCGAAAACGAGGTCGAGGTGAACGACCTGATCAACGACTCGCTCAAGATGCTGGAGCGCCGGGCCGAACGGGCGGATGTCACACTGACGGGGCATTGCGCGGTTCCGGACCTGAAACTGAGGGCCGACCACCACAAGCTTCAGCAGATGCTGCTCAACCTGGTCGAGAATTCGATCAAGTTCGTCGGCAGCAAAGGGGTCGTCGCAATCGAGGCCGGCCGGTGCGACGACGGGTCGGTCTATTTCTCCGTCGCCGACGACGGGCCGGGAATCCCTGCCGAACGTCTAGAGAAGGTCCTGGAACCGTTCACCGGCACCCACGATCCCATGGTCAGCGACGGCGGCGGACTGGGGCTGGGCCTTGCCATCACCAAGAAGCTGGTCGAAGCGCACGGCGGTGCGCTTGATCTGGCCAGCGAGGCCGGGCAGGGGACCGTCGTTACCTTGACGTTTCCGCCCGGTCGCACCCTGTCCGCCGGCGGCGCGATCGCGGCTTCGGGCGCCGCCGCCTGAAGACCGATCAGGCCTCGCGGTAGGCGTAGCGCCCGACCGTCGGTTCCGCCTGCCACCAGCTGTCGTAAAGGCTCCCCATGGCCTGGGTCGTCCCGCAATTCGGACAGCGCGCCTCGTGAGCGCCGGTGCTGACGTCAAAGGTCGTCCCGCAGTCGCAGGCGACTTCGAATTCGCCCTGACGGGCCGTGTGTTCGTATCTGATTTCCATTTTTCGACCGCCGATTAATTCGTTGCCTCATGGCGCATGAGGTGCGTCATGCCGCGCCGGTTGTCGCGCACAATTGCTGCATGGCAGTCATGCAACGCCTGCACGCGTGATCCGTGCGCGACATCGGCAATGTTACATGGGGTTCGTGTAAGCGGTCTTAACGACGGTGTAGAACTCCGCCGCATAGCGGCCCTGTTCGCGCGCGCCGTAGGACGAGCCCTTTCTGCCACCGAACGGCACGTGATAGTCGACGCCGGCGGTCGGCAGGTTGACCATCACCATGCCGGCCTGGGAATGGCGCTTGAAGTGGCTGGCGTGTTTCAGCGACCCGGTCGCGATCCCGGCCGACAATCCGAATTCGGTGTCGTTGGCCGTATGCAGTGCTTCGTCGTAGTCCTTGACCCGGACCACCGAGGCGACCGGCCCGAACACCTCTTCGCGGTTGATCCGCATGTCGTTGGTGGTTTCGGTGACCAGCGCGGGCGCGATGTAGAACCCTTCGGTGTCGCGGTTCAGGCGCTCGCCGCCGCAAACGACGTTGCCGCCCTGGTCCTTGGCGATGGCCAGATAGTCGAGATCCTGGTTGAGCTGTGTTTCGTCCACGGCCGGCCCGATATGTGTGCCTTCCTTCAGCGCATTGTCGACCACCAGCGTCTTCATGCGCGCGACCATCGCCTCGACGAACCGGTCGTGGATCGCCTCGGTCACGATCAGGCGCGAGGACGCGGTACAGCGTTGACCGGTGGAGAAGAAAGCCCCGTTGACGGCGCATTCCACCGCGGTATTCAGATCGGCGTCGTCCAGCACGACGAACGGGTTCTTGCCGCCCATCTCAAGCTGGAACTTCGCCATGCGCGCGGCACAGGCCGCCGCAACCCGCCGGCCGGTCTCGACCGAGCCTGTGAAGGTCACGGCCGCGACGTCCGGGTGGTTCAGGATCCGGTCGCCGACCGTGCCGCCGCCGCCCATCACCAGATTGAACACGCCTTCCGGCAAGCCGGCCCGCTGGATGATGTCGGCCAGCGCCCAGGCGCACCCTGGCACCAGGCTTGCGGGTTTGAACACCACCGTGTTGCCATAGCAGAGGGCCGGCGCGATCTTCCAGGCGGGGATCGCGATCGGGAAATTCCAGGGCGTGACGATGCCGATCACGCCAAGCGGCTCGCGGGTGATCTCCACATCCAGCCCGGGGCGGACGCTGGGCAGCTTCTCGCCGGCAAGCCGTAAGGCTTCGCCCGCGAAGAAGTGAAAGATCTGCGCCGCCCGCACCGTCTCGCCGATCCCCTCCGGCAGCGTCTTGCCTTCCTCGCGGGCCAGCAGAGTTCCGAGCTCCTCCTTGCGGGCGAGGATCTCGTCGCCGACCGCCTTCAGAACATCGTGGCGCTGTTGGATGCCGCTGACGCCCCAGGCCAAAGTGGCCTGTTTGGCGGCGGCGATTGCGGCTTCCGCCTGGGTGGCGTCGGCCAGCGCATATTCGCCGACGATGTCCGAGACGTCGGACGGGTTGATGTTGGCGGCGGCGCCGGCACCGTCGGTCCAGGCGCCCGCGATATAGTTCTGATGGACGGACATTGCGGTTTCTCGTTCCTCTGAGGTTTCTCTAGATCAGGCGTCGCTCGCTCAGATTGCGCATCAGCGCGCCGGTCCCGAAGGTCCAGGGCGCAATCCGGTCGGCGTGGTTGACCCGGTTGACAAGACAGCCCAGCCGCGCCGAAGCGATCGCCACCAGATCGCCGATCTGGTGCGTGAAGCCGGCGCCGGGCGCGTCGCGGTCTTCGGTGGGCGCGAACATGGTGCCCATGAACAGAACGAAGCCGTCGGGATATTGATGATCCGCACCGATCGCCGAGGCGACAAGGTCCAGCGGATCGCGGCTGATCATCGCCATCGAACTGGTGTCTTCCAGGTGGAAGCCGTCCGGCCCGTCGACCGTAAGCCGGATCTGTGCGCGGCGGACGTCGTCGATGGTGAATGCGTCGTCGAACAGCCGGATGAAGGGGCCGATGGAACAGGACGCGTTGTTGTCCTTGGCCTTGCCCAGCAACAACGCGCTGCGGCCTTCCAGGTCGCGCAGGTTGACGTCGTTGCCAAGCGTGGCGCCGACTGTCGTGCCCTTGGAATTCACCGCCAGCACGATCTCCGGCTCGGGGTTGTTCCATTGCGACGCCGACAGGATGCCGATCTCCGACCCGGTGCCGACGGCCGACATCGGCTGGCACTTGGTGAAGATCTCCGCGTCCGGACCGATCCCGACCTCTAAATACTGCGACCAGGCGCCCTGGGCGATCAGCACCGCCTTGATCCGTTCCGCCTCGGGCGAGCCGGGAACGACCTCGGCCAGATCGTCGCCGATGATCGCGGTGACCTGTCTGCGGGTCTCTTCCGCCTTCAAGGGGTCGCCGCCGGCCTGTTCTTCGATCACGCGTTCGAGCATGCTGGCGACAAAGGTCACGCCGCTCGCCTTGATCGCCTGCAGGTCGCAGGGGGCCAGGAAATGAGGCTGTGCCGGATCCCTGTCGGGTTCGGCGCTGTTCGCCAGCACCGGTTCCAGCTCGGCGATGATCGGAAAATGCTCCACATCCGCGACCAGCGCGTCCAGGTTCGGGTTCTCCAACAGCATGGACATGGTCGGGCCGGCATGGCTGAGGTCGCGGACCAGGCCGTCCCGGACCAGGCAGGGGACCGGCCCGGGATGATCGCCCGGGATCCAGATGCGCCCGACCAGCAATGCCCGCTCGGCGTCCTCGGGCAGGCTGCGCGCTGCCGTCAATTTGTCCTGCATGCCTCTCCCCGCTCGGCGCTTTGCCGTTCGTTGTTGTGGCGCAATCTATCACGGCAAAAACGCCGATGTCATTTGGCGGCGGTGGTCGGCCAGGTCGGACGCAGGCATGGCGCGGCCGTGCCGGAATGTGGGACAAAGGCCGCCGGTAGGACACGGCGACAGACGGGGGAAGGCATGGGCAACCGGTTGGCGGACAAGGTGGCGCTGGTCACGGGCGCGGGCTCGATCGGACCGGGCTGGGGCAACGGCAAGGCCACCGCGGCCCTGTTCGCGCGTGAAGGCGCGGCTGTTTTCGGTATCGACATCAACGCCGAGGCGGTGGAGGAGACCCGCTCGCTCGTCGAATCGGAGGGCGGCACCATGGCGGCGCACACGGCGGATGTGGCCGACGCCGCATCCGTGGGCGACATGGTCCGGGCCTGCCTTGACCGGTTCGGCAGGATCGACGTGCTGGTCAACAATGTGGGCATCGTCTCGGTCGGCGGGCCGGTCGAGATGGAGGAGGCCGCCTGGGACCACAGCATGAACGTCAATCTGAAAAGCATGTTCTTGACCTGCAAGCATGTCTTGCCGGGAATGCAGGAACGCCGCCGCGGCGCCATCGTCAACATCGCCTCGATCGCCGGCATCCGGTGGACCGGGGTTCCCTACAGCGCCTACTACGCCAGCAAGGGCGGCGTGCTGGCGTTCACGCGCGGCGTGGCCCTGCAGTACGCGCGCGACGGCATCAGGGCCAATTCCGTCCTGCCTGGCCTGATGAACACGCCGATGGTGCATGCCGGACTGACCGCGGCTTACGGCGAGGAAGGCGATGTGGAGAACCTGGTGAAGGTGCGGGACGAACAATGCCCGATGGGGCGCATGGGTGACGGGTGGGACGTGGCCTATGCCGCCCTGTTCCTGGCCAGCGAGGAGGCGAAATACATCACCGGGACCGAGCTGGTGGTCGATGGCGGGATCACCGCCAAGTTTGCCTGACCGGCCGTGGCGCCGGTGGATTGACCAGTCGCATTGTGTTTTGGCGGGCCGCGGCTATTGTCGAGCCCGACAGAGGCCGCCAAACGAGGGGTGAGATGGATTCGGAAACGGAAAGCGAGCGCGGGTTCCTGCTGCTGCCCGAGACCGAAGGGCGGTACGTGGCAATCAAGGCCGCCGGCGTGCTGAGCGACAGCGATTACGAGACCTTCCTGCCGCGGCTGGTCGAGATCATCTCACGACATCGGCCGATCCGGCTCTTCGTCGACCTTACGGAATTCGATGGCTGGGGTGCGCAGGCGTTGTGGAACGACTTCACCTTCGGCATGCGCCATGCGCGCGACTTCGAACGCATCGCCCTGATCGGCGATGCCCGGTGGGAGGCGTTGGTGGCGCGGATGGCGAACGCCCTGATGCAGTGCGAGGTCCGTCACTTCCGGTCCGACGACCGTCAGATCGGCTGGGACTATATCGTCGACATCGATTGAACCGGCCGGCCGCAAGGCCGCGGCGGTCAGGCGGCCAGGCGCTGCACGCCCAGATGCTCCGCCAGACGTTGGCGTTCGTCGTCGTCCATATGGAAGGCAACCCCCAGGTCTTCGCCCTCCTGGCGGATGACTTCCGCCTCGACGGCGCCGAACTCGGGCAGCTCCAGGATCAGGCTGCTTCCGGACTCCAGCATCGGCAGGCCGCGGCACAAACCGCCGGAGGCCGAGACCGACAGGATCTCGCAGTCGTGCCACGCATCGGCGAACATCGCCCGGGTCAGCGTGCTCGAGGCTTCGCGGTTGTACAGCCGGCGTTCGCCCGCGCGGTAGGCCTGCAGGATTTCCGATAGCCTGTTCTCCAGGCGCGTCGCTTCGTCGGCGACGGCATCGACCATGCCGCGGGATTCCTCCGCCTGGCGGTCGGATCCCTCGCACAGGGTGGAGACATCCGAGATGCTGGTCGACACGTTCTCGACGACCTCCGAAACGTGCTGCGCCTGCTTGGCGATCTCGACGATCGCGCCCTGCTGTTCGGAAACCGCCAGGGCAATGGTCTCGGCGATCGTGTTGATCTCGGCCGTGGTCTTGCCGATGCCCTTGATGGCGTCGACCGCTGAGGTGGTCGCCGACTGCATCGACTGGATCTGAACCGAGATCCGTTCGGTCGCCCGGGCCGTCTGGTTCGCCAGCGACTTCACCTCGCTGGCGACGACGGCAAAGCCCTTGCCGGCATCGCCCGCGCGGGCCGCCTCGATGGTGGCATTCAGCGCCAGCAGGTTGGTCTGTTCGGCGATGTCCGAGATCAGACCGACCACCTCGCCGATTTGCTGGGCGGCATCCGACAGGCTTTGGACGCTTTCGTTGGTGCGTTCCGTTTCGCCGACCGCACGCCGCGCGATTTCCGTGGCGTGGGCCACGTCGCGGCGGATCCCGTCGCTGGTCTGGGACATCTGTTCGGCGGCGCCGGCAACCGACTGGACGCTGCTTGAAGCGTCTTCCGCCGAGGCCGAGACCGAACCGCTCTGCGCGTTGACCTGGGAGGATGCCGTGCTCATGCCCGCGATCAGGGTGCTGAGGCTGTCGACGCGGGCGGTCACACCGGCGACCGTCTCCTTGACTTCGGTTTCAAGCTCGCTGCAGACGCGTCCCATGGCATCCTGCAGCTCGGACTGCCGCCGGCGGTCCTGCGCCTCCTGATCGGCGCGCATCTTCGCCATTTCGATCAGGTTGCGGCGGAAGACGGTGACGACGTCGGTCAAGGCGCCGATCTCGTCGTTCGTGGTCTTGGGCAGGTCGACCTCGGTGTCGCCGTTTGACAGGGCCTGCAGGGCGGTGATCGCCCGCTTCAGGCGGGTCACCACGAAGTGACCCATCAGTACGCCGACGACGATCGCCCACAGCAATCCAGCCGCGGCGACGGCGAACATGATCTTTTTTTGCCACTCGACGTTTTCCTCGGCTTCCAGCCGGAACATGAACCCTTCGGCCGTCGCGGATTCGACGATGTCGGCAAGGCCCAAGGCGATTTCGTCGGTCAGTTCGGCGTAGGCGGCTTCGTCCGCGTCGGTGCCGGAAAGGATGGATTGGTTCTGTTCGATCCAGCTCTCGACCAAAGCATAGGTCTGCTGGATCATCTCGCGGGTTTCGTCCGTACCGGCCCGCTCGTCCGCGATCTCGAGGTCCTCGATGATCCCTTCCTGCCGTTCCGCGAACGCGGTCAACGCTTCCTCTGCGTCGGCCGGCGCGCCGGAACGCAACTGCGCCATCTCGGTTCTGGCAAGGGCAAACTGGGTTTCGGCCGACCGGGCGAAGTTGATCGCCATCAGCGGCTTTTCATACATATCGATCGCGACGGCTCCGATGCCCGTGATCGCGGAGACCGCATAGCCTCCGAGCAACAGCGTCATTGCCGTGACGGCCAACACCCCCATGAGGAACTTGACCCTGAGCGACACAGTGCGCCTCCCTGACGGTTCATTGTTTTCATTGAGCCGCAATCGATGGTTATTGGGCCACGATCGTCATCTTCATTTTCGGGTGCAGTCCGCAGCGAACCTTGAACTTGCCGGCCTTGTCGACCGACAGCGTGGCGTCCTGGCCGGGCTCCTGCATGCCGCTGTTGAAACGAAGCTTGGCGATAATGATGTTGTGCTTCACATCGTCGTCATTGCGGAAAACGACGGTGTCGCCGACGGCGACGTTGACGGCATCTTCCGAGAACGTCTTCCCGGCCTGACCGACGGTGTGATTGGCGCTGGCCAGGGCCACGGCGCCACCCAGCGAGATCACGCAGGCGGCCGTGACGAGGATCTTCTTGCGAGCCATTCTGTCTTGCTCCTCACTCCAAACAGGGCTTTGCCCTTTTTTGGCACGGAGCCATGGCGTCACGCCGGGCCCCGCATGGTTTCAAGTCTCCGGACCCAGGGGATCCGGTGCGATCAATGAGTACTAGGGGAACCACCATCCCGAGCATTAACCGAGCCGGTAAAGATTTGGCTAAATCCGTCGTCAATTCGCGGGCATGAACGGCGACTTGGCCGCATCGGCTGCCGTACAGCCGATGCGGGAATTGAAATCCGATCTTGCGATTTTTGCGGTCAGGGCCGCGCCGTGCCGGCCGCGCCGGTCACAGTCCTTTTCGGGCCGTCCCGTGGGCCGTTTCCTCGATCAGCCAGTCCACCACGTCCCTCAGCGCCTCCTCGCGGTCGGCGCCGGCCGCCAGGGCGGCGCCGTAGACATGGCGCTGGGTATGGGCGCTGGTCCCGCGGTTGACGATCTCGCGGGCGTGTTCGATTTCGGCCATGCATCCGAGGCGTTCGGCGTCCACGCGGACCAGGTCGATCAGTTCCTCTAACAATAAAGTGAAGGGCACGGCGGCCCATTTCCCGAAATCGACCAACTCGCCCTCGGTTCCGTAGCGCTGGGCGCGCCAACGGTTCTCCTCCATCAGCATTTGCGGGTAGAGCCGCCAACGCTGGTTGTCGCGGCGCAGGCGGATCAGCATGTGCAGGATCGACTGATAGAGCGCGGCAACCGTGATTGCGTCGTCCAGGCGGGTGCACATGTCAGGGATGCGCATCTCCAGCGTCGGAAACCGCACGCTGGGACGGACGTCCCACCACAGCTTGGTCCCGTTGTCCAAAACCCCGACGGAGACCAGGTTCGTGACCAGCCGTTCGAACGCGCTGAAACTCTCGAAATGGTCAGGCAGGCCGGTCCGCGGCAGGTTGTCGAAGACGGAAAGGCGATAGCACATCAGGCCGGTTTCCTCGCCGCGCCAGAACGGCGACGACGTGCTCAGCGCCAGAAGGTGCGGCAGGAAGTAACGGACCTGGTTCATCAGGTCGATCCTGAGGTCGGGGTCCTGCACCCCGATATGCACGTGCATGCCGCAGATCAGCGCGCGCCGACCGACGACTTCCAGCTCGTCGGCGATCTGCTGGTAGCGGTCCCGTTCGGTGTGCCGCTGTCCCTTCCAGCTGGCGAAAGGATGGGTGGAAACGGCGATCGGGGCGAGGCCGAACGGGTCGGCCAGTTCGACGATCTTCGCCCGCATCGCTTCCAGCTCGGCGCGCGCCTCGTCCAAGCCGCCGCAGACCTTGGTGCCGACCTCGATCTGCGACTGAAGCAGCTCCGGGCTGACCCGCGGACCCAGCGCAGACTCGCACGCCGCCATCAGCTTTTCGGGGATTTCGGCGACCAGGTCCCGCGACCGGCGGTCGACCAGAAGGTACTCCTCCTCGATGCCGATCGTGCGCGCCGCCTTGTCCGATGCCATTCAGTGCCCGCCTTCACTTGTGACAACCACCGTCACAATCGTCGCAAACGCCGCCGGCGGCAACATGGACATAGATCAATCGGCCGGCGCCCGCCGCCGACCTATTGGTAGTCGATGAAGCTGTCGATGACCGCGCGGTCGTAGCCGTCGGCGGCCTTGATCAGCTGGCGGGCATAGGGGTTCTCGGCCTGCCTGGCGGCCAGGCGGCCGCTGTCCAGGGTTTCCACGATGCGGCCGTGCTGCATGATGGCGATGCCTTGGCACATGTGCGCCACAACGGCCAGGTCATGGCTGACCATCAGGAATGTCAGTCCCAGCTCTCGCTGCAGCCGGTTGAGAAGGTTCAGCACCTCGGCTTGGATTGACACGTCCAGTGCCGAGGTGGGCTCGTCCAGCAAAAGGACCTTCGGTTCCAGGATCAGGGCCCGGGCGATGGCGATGCGCTGGCGCTGGCCGCCGGAAAGCTGGTGCGGGAATCGGAACCTGAATTCCGGCCCCAGGCCGACCTGTTCCAACGCGTTGAGGACCCGGCGGGCGACGTTCCCCAATCCGTGGATTTGAACCGGTTCGGACAGGATGCGGTCGATGGTATGGCGGGGGTGCAGCGATCCGTAGGGGTCCTGGAACACGAGCTGGACTGTCTTGAAGAAAGAGAGGTCCCGGTTCTTCGCCAGTGTCCGGCCGTCGACCGTCATGTGGCCGGTCCAGTGCGGCGCGAGCCCGGTCAGGGCGCGCAGCACCGTGGTCTTTCCGGAACCGGACTCCCCGACCAAACCGAACGTGCCGTGATCGGCGACCGAGAACGAGACGCCGTCGACGGCCCGGACCCGGTCGGCGCCCTCGCCGAAATCGACCGTCAGGTCGCGGATCTCGATCATCGCCGGCATCTCACATCTCCGCCCAGGCGGGGTCCCGGTCCAGGACCGGCAGGGCGCCGTGGGCGGCGTCCAGGCGCGGCAGACAGTTCAACAGGCCACGGGTATAGGGATGTTTGGCGTCGTTCAGGTTCTTCGCGGCGACCTCCTCGACGATGCGACCGGCATACATGACCAGGACCCGGTCGCAGAACGTGGCCACCAGCGGCAGATCGTGGCTGATGAAGATGAGGCCCATCCCTCGCTGGGTGACGAGGTCGTCGAGAATGGCAAGCACCTGAAGCTGCACCGTGACATCCAGCGCCGAGGTCGGCTCGTCGGCGATCAGAATGTCGGGATCCGGCGCCAGCATCATCGCGATCATGATGCGCTGGCCCATGCCGCCCGAAACCTCGTGCGGATAGGCACGCATGACCCGTTCCGGGTTGCGGATCCGGACCGCCGTCAGCATCTCCAGCGCCTTCGCCCTGGCCTCGTTCTGATTGACCCCGCCGTGGGCCATGTAGGCCTCGACGATCTGCTCGCCCACCCGCATCACCGGGTTCAGCGAGAACTTCGGATCCTGCATGACCATCGAGATGCGCTTGCCGCGGATCCCTCGCATCTCAGCCGCCGATGCGTGCGCCAGATCGACGCCTGCAAACCGGATCTCCGCCGCCTCGACGCGCCCGGGCGGCGGCGTCAGTCCCAGGATAGACCGTCCGGTCTGGGACTTCCCGGAGCCCGACTCGCCGACGATGCCGAGCTTTTCGCGGCCCAGCGAGAAGGAGACCCCGCGCACCGCGCGCACCAGTCCCTTTTGGGTCTCGAAGGTGACGCTGAGATCGCGCACCTTCAACAGCGGATCGTCCGCCATCGCCTATTTCCCGCCCTTGGGGTCCAGCACGTCGCGCAGTCCGTCGCCGATCAGGTTGAAGCCCAGCGAGACCACGAAGATGGCGATGCCGGGCATGGTCGCGACCCACCATTGTTCCAGCAGGAACTGGCGGCCCGCCGAGATCATCGCCCCCCATTCGGGCGACGGCGGCTGGGCGCCCAGGCCGAGGAAACCGAGCCCGGCGGCGGTCAGGATGATGCCGGCCATGTCCAGGGTGACCCGCACGATCAAGGACGAGGTGCACAGCGGCATGACGTGCCCGGTGATCAGGCGAAAGCGCGAGGCGCCTTGAAGTCGGGCAGCCGCGATGTAGTCGGCCTTGCGCACGACGATCGTCTCGGCCCGGGCGATGCGCGCATAGGGCGGCCAGGCGGTCAGCGAGATGGCGAAGATCGCGTTCTCGATGCCCGGGCCCAGCGCCGCGACGAAGGCCAAGGCCAGGATCAGTCGCGGAAAGGCCAGGAAGATGTCGGTGATGCGCATCAGCACCGTATCGATCCAGCCGCCGAAGAAACCGGCGACGGTTCCCATCACCAGGCCGACCGGCGCCGCGGTGATCGCAACCAGGACAACGACCATCAGGGTCAGACGGGAGCCGTAGACGATCCGGCTGAAGATGTCGCGGCCGAGATGATCGGTGCCCAGGATATGCGCGCCGCCCGGCGGGGCGAGGCGGGCGTTGAGATCGCCTTCGACCGGGCTGAACGGGGCGATCAGCGGCGCGAACGCGGCCATCACGATCAGCACGGCAAGGATCAGCAAACCCAGCATGGCCAGACGGTTGCGCCGGAATGCGAGCCAGGCGAGATAGGCGCGGCCCCAGCGCGCCTGGGACCGGGATACCGGCGAGTCCGACAAAAGCCAGGCGCGCAAGCCCCGTGGCGTGTCCGCCGAATGCGCGGTCAGGTCGGGTGAGGTCATCGCGCCCGCGGGTCCAGCAGGCGATACAGCAAATCGGACAGGAGATTGAGCCCGATGAACACGGATCCGACCACGATGGTGCCGCCCAGGACCGCGTTCATGTCCGCATTCAACAGCGAGTTCGTGATGTAGAGGCCCAGGCCCGGCCAGGCGAAGACGATCTCGGTCAGGACCGATCCCTCGAGCAGGTTGGCATAGGACAGCGCGATGACGGTGACCAGGGGAACCATCACGTTGCCCAGTGCGTGGCGCCAGATCACGCGCGCCTCGGACACGCCTTTGACGCGGGCGGTGATCACGTATTCCTGTTGCAGCTGGTCCAGCATGAAGGACCGGGTCATGCGGCTAATATAGGCCAGCGAGAAGTAGGCCAGGATCGAGGCGGGCAGGATGATGTGACTGACCGCGTTGCGGAAGATCTCGGTTTCGCCGTGGATCAGCGAGTCGACCAGCATCAGGCCGGTCACCGGATCGATCATGTCCTCGTAGAAGAAGTCCAGCCGTCCCGGCCCGGACACCCATTCCAGCCGCGCGTAGAGGACCAGGAGACCCATCAGTCCGAGCCAGAAGACCGGCACCGAATACCCGACCAGCCCGATCACCCGGACCAGATGGTCCGGCCAGCGGTCGCGGTAGACCGCCGCGGCGACGCCGGAGGGAATGCCCAGCACCACGCCGATCAAGGTTGCGACGGTGGCCAGTTCGATCGTCGCCGGAAAGACCCGCCGGATATCGTCCAGCACCGGTTTTGCGGTCAGCACCGACATGCCGAAGTCGCCGTGCAGCACCTTCCAGATGTAGTTCAGGAACTGCTGCCACAGCGGCAGGTGCAGGCCCATCTCGATGCGCACACGTTCGACCACGTCCTGCGGCGCACGGTCGCCCACCGCTGCCAGGACGGGATCGATCGGCAAGACGCGGCCGATCAGAAAGGTGACCAGCAGCAGCCCCAGGAACGTGACCGCCACCGTCAGAGCCAGCTTCAGGATGGTTCGCAGCGGTCGTGGAAGAAGGCGGGCCCAAAGGGGCCCGCCTGTTTCGTTCGGAACGGCTGTTTCGGGCATTGCCGTTCGGTCAGTCCTTGGTCACCTTCGTATAGAAGTTGCTGTCGAACGACGGCCCCAGAATCAGACCGTTCACGTTATTGCGCAGGGCCGCCACCTCGATGTCCTGGAACATGATCACGAACGGCGAGGTCTGCTGGTGCTGTTTCTGGATGTCCATGTACATGGCCGCACGCTTGGTCGGATCCGATTCCAGCACGGCCGCGTCCGCCAGTTTGGTCATGTCCGGGATGTCCCAAGAGTTGCGCCAGGCCAGCGGCTTGGACTTCGCGTTGTCCGAGTTGTCGGGGTTGCGGGCGAAAGTGTCCGCATTGGTGTGCGGATCCTGGTAGTCCGGTCCCCAGCGGCCGATATAGATGTCGTGGTTGCGGGCGCGGTATTTGGTCAGCGTCTGCTTACCGTCGCCCGGAATGATCTCCAGCTTGACGCCCGCCTTTGCGAAGGTTGCCTGGATCGACTGAGCGATCGAGGTGATCAGCGTGGTGTTGCGGGTGTCCATCGTCACGGTGAAGCCGTCTGGCACACCGGCTTCCTGCAACAGGGCCTTTGCCTTTTCGATGTTCAGCGAGAACGGCTTTTCCTCCAGCGCGCCTAGGAAACCCTTCGGCAGAAAGGCCTGGTGCACGGTGGCGCGGCCGTTGAGCAAGGTGTTGGCCATCGTCTCGTAGTCGATCAGGTATTTCAGGGCCTGTCGGACCTCTGGGCGGGAGAGATACTCGTTCTTCTGTGACAGCCCGAGGTAATAGATCGCGCCCTTCTCCTTCGCGATGGTCTTGACGTTCGGGTCGTCGGCAACCGCCGCCAACTGATCGGCTTCCAGATTGCGCGCGACGTCGACGTCGCCCTTCTGCAGGAGAAGCTGCTGGGTGGCCGACTCCGGCACGTGCCGGATCAGGACCCGTTTCATCGCGGGCTTTTCGCCCCAATAACCTTCGTTGCGGTCAAGGCTGAGCGACGTATTGGGCTTCCAGCTCCGCAGGACGAACGGACCCGATCCGGCGTAGTTCGTCCGCAGCCAAGCATGGCCCAGGTCGCCGTCCTTCTCGTTTGCCAGAACGGTCTTCTTGTCCACGACCGAGCCGACCGTCGCCGTCAGGCAGTAGAGCACGAAGGTCGGCGCGTAGGCCTGGTCGGTTTCAAGAACCAGCGTATAGGGGTCGGTCGCTCTGATTTTTTCTTCGACGTTTTCCGGCGTGAAACCGAACTGGGTCAGAATGAAAGCGGGGCTTTTGTCCAACAGGATCACGCGATGCAGCGAGAAGGCGGCGTCCTCCGCCGTCAGTTCGTTGCCCGACGCGAACTTGATTCCCTTGCGGATGGTGAATGTGAAGGTCTTGCCATCCGGGCTGACGGTCCAATTCTCCGCGACGACGCCGTAGATGTTGGAGACGTTCTCGGTGTCGTAGCCGATCAGTCGGTCATAGGCATTGGCCGCATACTCCGCCGCGGTGAATTCGAACACCTCCGCGGGATCCAGCGTGATGATGTCGTCGATCTGGTAGGCCATGACCAGCGCGTCGTTCGGTGTATCCGCGTGGACCGGTGGCACCGAGAGTGCGCCGGTCGCAAGGACGGCGGTCAGCGCTAGCGTGGCGGTGAAGTGTTTCATGGCTGGTTCCCTTTCTGCTTCTTGGACCCTATCGGCACGCGTTCGGCGCGTTCTTCGGTAAGGCCGTACCCCAGGTGATACAGGTTACGGTAGAGCAAGCAGGCCCGTGGGCAAACCGGATTTTTGCTGCCGAGACGCAGGATTTTGCCGTTTCGGACCGATGTGTCGCACCCGGGTGGCGGCATCTGCGCCCTTGATGTTCCGTATTTGTTCCGTACGGGCCCCGCCAAGCGGCGAAGCGGGCCGGATCCGGGGCGGGAGCAACCAACAATCAAGCCTTTGCGCCTAAATTCCCAGCATGGATCCAAGTGACTCCCAGCGCCCGAGCCTGACAGGCGGCGGTATCGGGACAACGTTGCGGAACGCCTTCGTCGGCGTGTCCGCCTTTTCCCTGTTGTCCGCCGTCGTCGGGACGGGCGCGATGTGGCTCATTGCCCGGGCGCAGGACGAGATGATCGACCATGGCGTGCCCGCGGTGATCGATGCGCAGCGCCTGGTCGAACACAGCTCGCGGATCATTGCCGCCCTGCCGGGGTTCGCCAGAGTTACCACCCATGGCGACCTGGTCCATCGCCAGCGTCTGCTGCACGAAGATGCGCGACAGATCGAGGACCTGTTGCGACAGTTCGAAGGCCGCGGCATCGGTAAGGACATTGTTGACGACCTGCAGTCGATCCGGGTGCGCATGTCGGAGAACCTGATCACGCAGGCCGAACTGTTGAGCGGCCGCCTGCGGCTTGGCCAGCGGCAATCCCTTGCGGCGGCGGTGGTGTTCGAGAATACCGACGCAATCCGCGCAGACCTGCGGCCGGCAATCGCGAAACTGTCGCGCCAGATGCAGCTCGACAGTGCGCGGTTGCGCGGGCTGCTGGACGACGAGGATGGCTCCGGTCGGAACGAAGCGATGCAGGATCTCGGTCGCATCGTCGGTCTGGAAATACGGCAGTTGGAGCGGATGCTCGAAATGCGTTTTCGCGCGGAAGTCGCGCGCCGAACCGTCGAACAGCTCCTGTTGGAAACCGACTGGCGCAAGATCGAAGACCACCGCGCCGACTTTGACCGCCACATTGCCGAGCTTCGCGAAAACGCATCAGGCTTACCGGACGAAAACCTCAAGCAGCGGGTGTCGATTAGAATCGATGTGCTGGTCAAGGCGAGCAAGGCAAGCGACGGCGTCTTTGCGCTGCGCAGCGGGTTCCTCGACGTAGGCAACGAGATCGAGATTCTAAGCATGCGGAACACCGCGCTGTCGGTGGACATCAAGGACCATGTCGGGGCTCTGGTCGATGAGGCGCGGGCCGCTATCCAGCGCGCAGGGGGCAAGGCACGCCTGTCGTTGAACACCAGCCGCTACGCACTGGTTGCGATCGCTGTCCTGGCCTTTGTGGCATCGATCCTGATCGTCTGGCGCTATGTCTCGAAGAGCGTGCTGCACCGGCTGAACCTGCTTTCGGACGGGGTGCGGCGGCTTGCCCACGGCGAACTTGACATCGACATCGTGGTCTCCGGCTCGGACGAGATCTCCCAGATGGCGGATGCCGTTAAGGTCTTCCGGGACAACGCCGAACGGCTGCGCCAGCAGGAGGACGAGATCACACTGCATGTGGAGAAGCTGGCGGCGTCGAACGCCGGCATGCAGCGGGTGATGACCGCGCTGAAGGAAAGCGAGGAACGTTACGACCTGGCCGTCGAAGGGGCGAACGTCGGGTTATGGGATTGGAACACACGCACCGGCGCGATCTACTGGTCGCCGCGGTTCAGGGAGATCCTTGGCGTCAATGACGACGTCATCGTCCCGAGCTTTACCGAGTTCAAGGATCGCATTCATCCGGACGACAAGGAGCGCGTGCTTGCCGCGTTGCGCGACCATTTGAACGACAGAAAGCCATACGTGGTCGAGTACCGGATCCGACAGCAGCATGGGGTATTCCTGTGGGTCGGTGCGCGCGGTCAGGCGTTGTGGGACGAGGACGGCAGACCGATCCGCATGGCGGGCTCGGTTGTGGACATCCAGGAGCAGAAGCTGGACCAGATCGTGCGTGCCGAGTTCCATCGCCTGGCGTCGGAGGTCTCGATGGGCCTTGAAGAGAAGGTTCAGGAGCTGCTGCGGCTGAGCCTCCGCTATCTTGGCCTGACGATCGGCCTGGTGGCAAAGATCGTCGACGAGGAGTACGTGGTGATCTTCGCCGAGAGCCCGGACGGCGCCATCGAACCCGGCGCGACGTTCGCCCTGCGCGACACCTACTGCTCCAAGACGCTGGCCGCGGAAAGCGTGACTTCGTTCCACCATGCCAAGCGGACAGAAATGGAGACCCATCCCTGCTATGCGAGCACCGGCCTGGAGGCCTATATCGGCATTCCGCTGATCGTAAATGGACAACGGTACGGAACCGTCAATTTCTCCAGTGCCGCGCCCCGCGACGGTGCGTTCACCGACCGCGAACGATCCTTCGTCGCCCTGATCGCCCAGTGGATCGGCTACGAGCTGGGCCGCAAAGAACACATCGATTCGATCGAGAAATCCCAGGAGGAGTTGCGCCAGTTGTCCGAGGAACAGCGTCTGATCTTCGACAACGTGCCGGTGGGGATCTGGTACAAGGACGACCAGAACAACATCCTGCGGCTGAACCGCCGCGCGGCGTCCGCAATGGGCATGTCCGTCGGCGAGGCCGAAGGCCGCAACTACTACTCCCTGCTTGGTGACGTGGCCGCCCGGTTCCATCAGGACGATCTGGAGATCATCGAATCCGGCGAACCGCGCCTTGGCGTTGTGGAGGAATACACCCCCGAAGGCAGGCGACGCATCTGGCTTCGCACCGACAAGGTCCCCTACACCGATCCCAAGACCGGACAGCGCAACATCCTGGTCGCCTCCACCGACATCACCACCCAGAAGGAAGCGGAGATCAAGCTCGCTGCCTCGGTGGACGAACTTCAGCGTTCCAACGCCGAACTGGAGCAGTTCGCCTATGTGGCATCGCACGACCTGAAAGCGCCTCTGCGCGGCATCGACAACCTTGCGAGCTGGATCGAAGAGGACATGCGCGATGCCATGAACGAGGAAAGCCGCGAGCATATGGGGCTGTTGCGCGGCCGGGTGCGGCGGCTGGAGGCCTTGCTGAGCGACCTGTTGGCCTATTCGCGTGTCGGCCGGATGAAGACCGAGATCGCCATGGTCGACATGGCGGAGCTTCTGGACGAGGTGTTCGATCTCAACCGCCCGGGCGACGGATATCGTCTGGAGCAGTCCGGCGAGATGCCCGTTTTCGCAACCGCCCGCGTGCCGATGGAACAGTTGTTCCGAAACCTGTTCAGCAACGCGCTGAAGCACCACGACCGGGACAGCGGCGTGATCACGGTGGACGTGACGGTCAGCGGCGACTTCTACGAGTTCTCGGTGCGCGATGACGGCCCTGGCATCCCGCGCAACCTGCAGGAAAGGATCTTCGGGATGTTCCAGACCCTGAAATCCCGAGACGAAGTGGAAGGCAGCGGCATGGGGCTGGCGATCGTCAAAAAGCTCCTTGAATCGCTGGGATGCTGGATCCGGGTCGAATCTGATCCTGACACCGCGCGGGGAACCTGTTTCCGGTTCACCTGGCCCAAGGAATGGCCGGATACCAAGGCCAACGCGTTTCAATCCGCAGCCGAATAACCAGTTGTTAGGAAGACTGGGAAAGACTGGACCCAGGGTGCCACGTCGCGACAGCTCCGAGAACCGCCGGCGCAAATTCCATGATAGACAAGGCAGTTACATTCCTGTTGGTCGAAGACGACGATGTCGACGTGTTGGGGTTCCAGCGCGCCCTTCAGCGCCAGAAGATCGCCAATCCCGTCGAGGTCGCCCGGGACGGGGTGGAGGCACTGGAACGGTTGCGCGGCTTGAACGGCAGGGAAAAGCTCCAAAAGCCCTATATCATTCTCCTCGACCTCAACATGCCGCGCATGAGCGGACTGGAGTTCCTGCAGGAACTGCGGCAGGACGAGGAACTGCATCCCGCCATCGTTTTCGTGGTGACAACCTCGCGTGACGAGAAAGACCGCCTGGCCGCCTACGACCAGAATGTGGCCGGCTATATCGTGAAATCAGAGGCAGGCGAGAGCATCCAGGAGGCGCTGAACATGCTGGAACACTACTGGCGGGTGGTGGAGTTGCCCTAGGACGCCGGCGGCGTCACGTGGTGCGTTCCCGGTGCTGTTTCAGCCAGGCCTCGAACTCTGCGGGCGGCAACGGCTCGGTGATGTAAAAGCCCTGAATTTCACGGCAGCCGAGATTGCGCAGAAAGACCAATTGATCCTGGGTCTCCACGCCCTCGGCTACGATGCCGAGGCCCAACGCCTCGCTCAGCGCGATGATCGTCCGGACGATCGCGGCATCGGTGGAGCTGTGGGGAAGATTGCGGACGAAGCTGCGGTCGATCTTCAGCTTGTCCACGGGCAGATGCTTCACATGGGCCAGCGACGTGTATCCCGTGCCGAAATCGTCGATCGCGATATGGATTCCGGTCGCCCTCAGGGCCTCGAGTTGTTCGACGACGGGCTCGAAGTTGTCGATCATCGCGGTTTCGGTGATCTCCAGCTCCAGGTACTCAGGCGGGACATTGGTTTCTTCCAGGATCGGCATCAGGCGATCGAGGATGTTCGTGCGCTTGAACTGCACCGCCGACAGATTGATCGCGACCTGTACCGGCCCCAGGTCGGAGTTCGCCCACAAGGCTGCCTGACGGCAGGCCTGGCGGAAGATCCAATCGGCCAGATCGACGATAAGGCCGGTTGATTCCGCGACCGGGATGAACTGATCCGGTTTGATGTTTCCTTGTTCGGGATGGTTCCAACGGGCCAGGGTTTCCGCCCCGGTCATCGATCCGGTGAGGGCGTCCAGCTTGGGTTGAAACGCCAGGTACAACCCTTCGCCCTTCAGGGCGCTTTCCAGGTCGCGCTCCATCGACTTGGCGCGCTGGATCCGCTCGTTCAGCTTGGTATCGAAATAGCAATAGGTGCCGCGGCCGAGTTCCTTGGCGCGGTACAAGGCCGCGTCTGCGTTGCGAAACAGCTCGTCAACATCGGTGGTGCCACTTTCGCAGATCGCAATGCCGATGCTGGTTCCGGTGATCACTTCGTTGCCGTCCAGGTCGAACGGTTCGGCCAGCGACGCGATGATCTTGCTGGCCAGGGTGGCTGCGTCGTCCGAGCATTCCAGGTTGGTGGAGATGATCGCGAACTCGTCACCGCCAAGCCGCGCCACGGTGTCGGTCTTGCGGGTGGTGTTGGTCAGCCGTTCGGAGACACCCTTCAAAAGGGCATCGCCGACGGGATGGCCCAGCGTGTCGTTGACGGACTTGAAGCGGTCCAGATCCAACAGCAACAGCCCGGTGAGTTTCTCCGACCGCTGGCCCTGGGCGAGGCCTTCGCGCAGGCGGTCCGAGAACAGCGCCCGATTGGCCAGTCCGGTCAAGAGGTCGTGTTCGGCGAGCTTGCGGTAGCGCTCTTCGCTCTCCTCGGCGCGCTGCAGTGCCGACTGCAATTTGTCCTTGGTGACTGCCAGGTCTTCGGCCAGCCCGATATATTCCGAGGTCTGGTTCTGGATCAGCTCGTTCGCCGCGCGCAACTCCAGTGTCTGTTCGAAGAGCTCCTGTTTGCCGCGCGCCATTTCCAGCGCATAGCGGATCGAGCGCTCGAGCCTCAGCGCGCTGAGGTCCGATTTGACTAGGAAGTCGGCGACGCCCACGCGTGCCGCCATCAGGTCGACCTCGCGGCTTTCTTCGCCGGTCAGCAGGATAAAGGTTTGCGGGCGTTCCGGGTGGGTGACCTCCTGGACCAATTCCAGGCCCGTCCGTGCACCCAGATTGTAGTCGATCAGGTACAGGTCGTGTTGGCGCGCCTTGATTTGGTCGACCGCCTCGGTCCAGACGCGAACCCAGTCGAGATCCAGCGCCTCGCCGAAGATCTGCCGCAGCAGACGCTTCGTGGCGCGGAAATCAACCTCGTCGTCGTCAACCAGCAGGATCCGAGGAACAAGTTGGGGTTCGGTCGGTTCGCCGGCATGTATCAGAGCGGCCTGATCCATCGACCTTCCCGTGACACAGTGTTTACCGGCAAGTATGGGTCAATCCGTATTGACAATTGGTGTATGGGGCCGGGCCCTAAAGGCTGTTCTCCTGCGGTTTCACCATGTCTTTACCCTGAATACGTTAGGCTTCAGTCCTGACCGCGACGGCGTCTCGGCGGCCACACGAACAATAACGTTGCGAGGGCGGAATGATTTTCTCGCGCAATAGCGGTAAAATTTCCCTGTCGGGGCAGGGTTCGCTGGCGGACAGCCGGCCGGTTTTCGAACCGGCGCGCTCGGCGTAAGCTATGGTCATGGTCGACCGTCTCGCCAAACGTGGCGGGAGCGCAAGCATGCCCGCCGGGCAGCGTCGCAACATTGGCGGTGTCGTCCTGACCTGCGTTGCGATCGCAGTTGTCGGCGCGGGCATCGGCATCACCTTCTTTCCGGGCGTGATCGACGCCCTGATGCTTTTCGACGTGGACGACGCCGTCGCTTGGTACCGCCAGCTTGGCGGGTGGGGCGTCTTCGGGTCTGTCGTGATGATGTCGATCTGCGCGATTACGTTCGCGCCGGCGGAGATCGTCGCGATTGCCAACGGCATGACGTACGGGCCGGTCTGGGGCAGCCTTCTGACTTGGGCAAGCGGCATGATCGGCGCAAACGTCGCCTTCGCGTTTGCCAGGGCGATCGGACCCCGGTTCATTGCGCGCATGGTCGGCGCGGCGCGCTACGAGCGCGTCAACGCATGGACGGACCGGCGTGGATCGGTCGCGCTCTTGGTGGCGCGCTGCATTCCGTTCCTGCCGTTCTTTGCCCTGAACCTGGGTGCGGGCGCCGTCGGCATGCGCTGGTGGACGTTCAACTGGTCCACGGGCCTCGGCATCATTCCGGCGGCCATCATATTCACCGTTTTGGGCGACCAGGCCATGACCCTGCCGTTCTACGTATGGCTGGCCATGGCGGCGGGCGTGCTGATCGCTTTGCTCCTGGCCCGCCGGCTCGCCCGACGGCTTGGCGTACTTTGATACCTTTTCCCGCGAAGGTTACCGCGGTCGCGGGTAACCGATTGTCGCAGATGACATTTGACGGCAATATAGCGTTGGGACCACCCGAAATACCCGCTATGGTGTATTCGGGTCTGGCCGATGCCAATAGAATTCAACTTGGATCGTGATGCGGGTCTCCTGATTTGGGAGATGCATGGGCGATTGCTGCCCGAAGAGGTCCTGCGCGCGATCGGCGCGGCCGGCAGCCATCCGGATTTCGACCCGTCCTTCGACGAGCTGATCGTGTTTGGTCCGACGATCCTGCTCAACGCCTTCGACACCGAGACGCTGAAGGCGACGCAGGCAAAGATCAAGGCAAGCTATGGCGACGCCACGGTCAGGAACGTCCGCAGCGCGGTGGTCTGTCCAAGCGCCCAAGCCGCGTTGGTCACCCGCCTGTGGCGTGCGCTGGCGTTGGCCGACGACGGTGTCGGGCTGGACATCAAGATCTTCGATGATGTCGCCGCCGCCCGGGCGTGGTTGGGGCGGCCGGAGATCATAGAAAAGGAAGCCGGCTAGGCTGCGCTCCAGCCGGTCGGTCAATCCAGAAACGGCAGATTGAGCCCCCGGTCGCGGGCGCAATCGATGGCGCTGTCGTAACCGGCGTCGGCATGACGCATCACACCGCTGGCCGGGTCGTTGTAGAGGACCCGTTCCAGGCGCCGGGCGGCCGCATCGCTGCCGTCGGCAACGATCACGACGCCGGCATGCTGTGAATACCCCATGCCGACCCCGCCGCCGTGGTGCAAGGAAACCCAGGTCGCGCCGCTTGCCGTGTTCAACAGCGCATTCAACAGCGGCCAGTCGGACACGGCATCCGAGCCGTCGCGCATGCCCTCTGTCTCGCGGTTCGGGCTGGCGACCGAGCCGGAATCCAGATGGTCGCGTCCGATCACGATGGGCGCCTTAAGCGTGCCGTCGCGGACCATTTCGTTGAAGGCGAGCCCCAGGCGATGCCGTTCGCCGAGACCGACCCAGCAGATTCGCGCCGGCAGCCCTTGAAAGGCGATCCGCGCGCGGGCCATGTCCAGCCAGTTGTGCAGATGCGCGTCGTCCGGGATCAGTTCCTTGACCTTGGCGTCGGTCTTGTAAATGTCCTCCGGGTCGCCCGACAGCGCGACCCAGCGGAACGGGCCGACGCCCTTGCAGAACAGCGGCCGCACATAGGCCGGCACAAAGCCCGGGAAGTCGAAGGCGCGATCCGCGCCCGCCTCCAGCGCCATCTGCCGGATATTGTTGCCGTAGTCGAATGTCGGAATGCCCTGGTCGTGAAAAGACAGCATCGCGCGCACCTGAACCGCCATGGACGCCTTCGCCTCGCGGACGACGGTGTCGGGCTCGGTCGCGATCCGCGCCTCCCACTCGTCCAGCGTCCAGCCGATCGGCAGGTAACCGTTCAGCGGATCATGCGCGCTGGTCTGGTCGCTGACCGCGTCGGGGCGCACGCCGCGGTCGACCAGCGCCGGGAACACGTCGCCCGCATTGCCCAGCAGGCCCACCGATACCGGCGTGCCGGCGGCAGTCGCCGCCGCGATCATGTCCAGCGCCTCGTCCAGATCGTCGGTGTGTTTGTCCAGGTAACCGGTCTTCAGTCGCATCTCGATCCGCGACGGCCGGCATTCCACCGCCAGCATCGACGCGCCGGCCATGGTCGCCGCCAACGGCTGCGCGCCGCCCATGCCGCCCAGACCGCCGGTCAACAGCCATTTGCCGCGCAGGTCTCCGCCATAGTGCTGGCGTCCCATCTCGGCATAGGTCTCGTAAGTGCCCTGGACGATGCCCTGGCTGCCGATATAGATCCAGGAACCCGCCGTCATCTGGCCGTACATCATCAGGCCCTTGCGGTCGAGATCGTTGAAATGCTCCCAATCGGCCCAGTGCGGGACGAGATTGGAATTGGCGATCAGAACCCGCGGCGCATCGGCGTGCGTCTTGAACACGCCGACGGCCTTGCCGGACTGAACCAACAGCGTCTCGTCGTCTTCCAGCGCGCACAGCGCCTCCTGGATGCGGTCGAAACAGGTCCAGTTCCTGGCACAGCGGCCGATGCCGCCATAGACCACGAGTTCCTCCGGCTTCTCGGCGACGTCCGGGTCCAGGTTGTTCCGCATCATGCGCAGGGCGGCCTCGGTGAGCCACGATTTGGCGGTCAGCGCCGTGCCCTTTTGCGCGCGGATCGTCCGGGTGTTGTCGAAGCGGTCGCTCTGTGTCATGGCTCACCTCGTTGCTGGGGCGCCGGTCGGCCACGCGCCATATGAACGGGGCGCGGGCTTCCCCGTCAAGCGCCCGCCGCAGGTGTCGCGATCCGGGATTGCGAGGATGCAGGTCTACGAACTGGAACCGGGCGATACGCCCCTGGTGATGAGCATCCCTCACATGGGCGAGCGGCTGCCCGAGGCGCTGGCGGCGGCAATGACCGCGGACGCGGCGGAACTGGCCGATACCGACTGGTATCTCGACCGGCTCTACGACTTCGCCGGCGCCGCGGGCGCAACCGTCCTGAAGGCCTGTTGCTCGCGCTATGTGATCGACCTCAATCGCGATCCCGACGGCAGGCCGCTTTATCCCGGCGCGGACAACACCGAACTGGTGCCCACCTCGCGGTTCGACGGCGCGGCGCTTTATCAGACCGGGCTGGGTCCCGACGACGCGGAGATCGCGCGCCGCCGCGCGGCCTTCTGGCAGCCCTATCACGAAAGGCTGGCGGCGGTGCTTTCGGAAACCCATGCGCGATACGGAATCGCGGTGCTGTTCGATTGCCATTCGATCCGCTCGCGCGTGCCGCGGTTCTTCGAAGGCAGGTTGCCCGACTACAATCTCGGCACCGGCGGCGGGGCGTCCTGCGACCCGGACCTGACCGCCCGGCTGGCGGCGACGCTGTCGGCCGACCCGGACCGAACGCTGGCCGTGGACGGACGTTTCAAGGGCGGCTACATCACCCGCCACTATGGCCGCCCGGCCGAAGGCGTGCATGCCTTTCAACTGGAGCTTTCCCAGCGCACCTACATGGTTGAGGGGCCGCCCAGCGTCTTCGACGAGGCGCGAGCCGCCGGCGTGCGGCCGTTCCTGCGGCGCATGCTGGAGACGGCACGCGACTGGGCGGTCGACCGCACCGGTCAGTAGGACGGCAGCAGGTCCTTGGCGAAGGGAACGAAGCCGCCCGTGCGCACCAGGGCCGTCATCGCCGCGATGTCCGGCGCAAAGTAGCGGTCGGTGTCGTAGCGGGGGACGGCCGCGCGGATCTTGGCCAGTGCCTCGGCAAGCCGCGGCGAGGTCTGGATGTCGGTGTGGAATTCAATTCCCTGGGCCGCGGCCAACAGCTCGATCGCCACGATGCCGGCGGCATTCTCCGTCATCTCGCCAAGCCGCCGCGCGGCGTTGGTCGCCATGCTGACATGGTCTTCCTGGTTGGCGGAGGTCGGCAGGGAATCGACGCTTGCCGGCGTGGCGCGCTGTTTGTTCTCGCTGGCAAGGGCGGCCGCGGTGACATGGGCCACCATGAAACCAGAATTGAGGCCCGGGTCGTCGACCAGGAACGGCGGCAGGCCGCTTAAGGTCGCGTCGATCAGCATCGCGATCCTGCGTTCCGCCAGCGCGCCGATCTCGGCGATGGCCAGCGCAAGCGTGTCGGCGGCAAAAGCCACATGCTCGGCGTGGAAGTTGCCGCCAGAAAGGATGGCGCCGTCGTCCGGGAAGATCAGCGGGTTGTCGGAGACCGCGTTGCCCTCGTTTTCCAGTGTCGCGGCAGCGGCGCGGAGCTGGGCCAGGCAGGCGCCCATCACCTGGGGCTGACAGCGCAGGCAGTAGGGGTCCTGAACCTTCGCGCAGGCGATGTGCGACTGGCGGATCGCGCTGCCGGACAGCAGGCCGCGAACGGCCGCGGCGACGTCGCGTTGGCCCTGGTGCGGGCTGACGTCGTGGATGCGTGGATCGAAGGGCGTGTCCGACCCCATCGCCGCATCGACCGACATGGTGCCGGCGACCAGCGCCCCGGCGAACAGACGTTCGGCGCCGAACAGCCCGTCCAGCGCCAGCGCGGTCGAGACCTGGGTCCCGTTCAACAGCGCAAGTCCTTCCTTTGGCGCCAGCTCCAGGGGCCCAAGGCCCGCCCGTTCCAGGGCCGTCAGCGCGGCCATCTCCTCGCCTTCGAGCCGCGCACGGCCGATTCCGATCAGGCACGCGGCCAAGTGCGCCAGCGGCGCGAGGTCGCCGCTGGCGCCGACCGACCCCTTGGCCGGCAGGCAGGGCAGGAGGTCTTGTTCGAGCATGGCGATCAACCGTTCCACCAGGGCGCGGCGAACCCCGGAATGGCCGCGTCCGAGGCTGTTGATCTTCAGGGCCATGGCAAGCCGCACCACGCCGGGCGAAAGGTCCGGGCCCGTGCCCACGGCATGGGAAAGCACCAGGTTGCGTTGCAGGGCGGTCAGCTTGTCGTTCGGGATCGCGGTCGACGCCAGCCGGCCGAAACCGGTGTTGACGCCGTAGACGGTGTCGTCGCTCGCCAGCACGGCCTCGACGGTCGCCGCGGCCGCCTCGATGCCGGGCCAGGCGTCGGGTGCCAGCGACACCGGATCCTTGGATGCGTGCACCGCCCGCATCTGCGACAGCGTCATCGCACCGGGTTTGATCGAGATGGCTGTCATCGCGGGCGTCCTTCAAACGTCGTGCAGTGGCGCCGCCCGTCCGGCGACGATGCGAGCGGCGAGCGGGCGGGCGCCGATCCCATAGGCCAGTTCCGCCGGGCCGCCGACATGCCAAAGCGCCAGGTCCGCCTGCAGCCCGGGTTCCAGCCTGCCGACCGTCTCGGCGAGTCCCAGCGCGCGCGCCGCGTTGCGGGTCGCCCCGGCCAACGCTTCTTCGGGCGTCAGGCCGAACAGGGTGCAGGCCATGTTGAGCATCAGCAACAGCGAAGTCACCGGAGACGAGCCGGGATTGCAGTCGGTGGCCACGGCCATAGGCACGCCGCGTGCGCGGAACTGTTCGACCGGCGGCTTTCGGGTCTCGCCCAGGAAATAGAAGGCGCCGGGCAACAGCACTGCCACGGTCCCGGCGTCCGCCATGGCGGCGACACCTGCCGCGTCGGTGCATTCCAGGTGGTCGGCGGACAAGGCGCCATAGCGTGCCGCCAGCGCGGCGCCGCCAAGGTCGCTCAACTGGTCTGCGTGCAGTTTGACCGGCAGGCCGTGCGCTGCCGCGGCATCGAACACCCGTGCGGTCTCTTCCGGCGTGAACCCGATGCCCTCGCAGAAGGCGTCGACCGCGTCGGCCAGCCCGTCTGCCGCAACCGCCGGCATCATCTCCGCACAGACCAGATCGATATAGGCGTCGCGGCGATCGGCGTACTCCGCGGGCAGCGCGTGCGCGCCCAGGAAACTGGTCCGGACCCGGACCGGCAGACGTTCGGCCAGCCCGCGCGCGACGCGCAGCATCTTGGTTTCGGTTGCGGTGTCCAGGCCGTAACCTGACTTGATCTCCACCGTGGTGACGCCGTCGGCGGCAAGCGCGGCGACGCGGGGTGCTGCCGAGGCCAACAGTTCCTGCTCCGTTGCGGCACGGGTGGCGGATACGGTTGATCTGATGCCGCCGCCGGCGCGCGCGATTTCTTCGTAGGTGGCGCCGTTCAGGCGCTGTTCGAACTCGCCGGCCCGATTGCCGCCATAGACCAGGTGCGTGTGGCAGTCGATCAGGCCCGGCGTCATCCAGGCGCCGCCGCCGTCATGCACGGCCGCCGCCAGACGATCGGGCGCGTCGGGCAGGTCGCTTGCGCGCCCGACCCAGGCGATGCGGCCGTCGGCGGCCGCAAGGGCGCCGTCTTGGATGGCGCCGTAGGCGACACCGTTTGCGGCCATGGTTGCCAGGTGGACATTCGTCCAAAGGGCGTCCCAGCGTGGATCGGGCATGCTCGGGTCCCGCTTGGAAAGATGCTATAGACCGGTAGAGGTAAAAGGGAGCGTTCGGCGTGGTCAAACTCTATTTCGATCAGGCACTGCTGAGCGAGGGCTGGTCGCGCGACGTGACCGTCGAGGCGGACGCCGACGGCCGGATTGTGCAGGTGACGCCGAACAGCGCACCGGGCAACGCCCGCCGGATCGCGGGCGCCTGCGTTCCCGGCATGGCGAACCTGCACAGCCACGCGTTCCAGTGGGCGTTCGCCGGCCTGACCGAGGTCGCCGGCCCGGCCGACGATTCGTTCTGGACCTGGCGCCGATTGATGTACGACCACGTGACGCTGTTCGACCCCGACATGTTCGAGGCCGTCGCCGCGCGGCTTTATCTGGAAATGCTGAAAGCCGGCTTTACCGCGGTTGGCGAGTTCCACTATCTGCATCACCGGCCGGACGGCGGGCCGTACGACGATCCGGCGGAAATGAGCTGGCGCGTCGCCGCGGCGGCGCAGTCCGCCGGGATCGCGCTTGGATTGCTGCCGGTCTGCTACGCGTACGGCGGCTTCGGCGGATGCCCGCCGGCCGAGGCGCAGCGCCGGTTCGTGCATGACGCGGAAGGCTATCTGCGCCTGTTCGAAATATTGGCCAACCGCCACGACAGCGATGCGAACGTGTCCGTCGGAACGGCGCCCCATTCGTTGCGCGCGGTCGATCCCGCATTGCTGGAGACCGTTCTGGAACGCACCCGTTCGATCGCACCGGAACGCCCTGTCCATATTCATATCGCCGAACAGGCGCGCGAGGTGGAGGATTGCCTGGCGTGGTCGGGACAACGGCCCGTCGCCTGGCTGTTCGATCATGCCGACGTGGACGAACGCTGGTGCCTGGTCCACGCGACCCACCTGGACGACGCGGAACGCGCCGCGCTGGCGGCAAGCGGCGCCGTTGCCGGTCTTTGCCCGACGACCGAGGCCAACCTGGGCGACGGCGTCTTCCCGGCGGCGGCATACCTGCACCACGGCGGCCGGTTCGGGATCGGTTCGGACAGCCACGTCGCCGTAGACCCGGCCGAAGAGCTGCGGCTGCTTGAATATGGCCAGCGCCTGACTCTGGGCGGACGCGCCATGCTGGCCGGCGGCGAGGGCCGGTCGACCGGTGCCGCTTTGTACGGCGCGGCGGCGCGCGGCGGGGCGCAGGCCCTGGGCTTCGATGCGGGCGTTATTGAACCGGGCAGACGGGCCGACCTGGTGGTGCTGGATCCGGATGCCTTGGGGCCGGCGCCGAGGTCGGGCGACGGCATTCTGGACGGCTGGATCTTCTCCGGTCCGCACCGTCCCGTCACCGATGTGTTCGTCGCCGGCCGACAGATGGTCGAGGACGGGCGCCACGCCGAAGACGAACGCACCGCCGAGCAATGCCGCGCCGCACTTGCGCGCCTGGCCGGCGGCTGAAAGCGGGCCGGATGTCAGCGCCTGCGCCGCTTCGCATCGCCGTCTTCGGCGCCGGTCTGATCGGGCGACGCCACGCGGAACTGGCGCGTGCGACGCCGGAAGTGGAACTGGTGGGCGTGTGCGATCCCGATTCCGGGGCACGGGCGGCTGCTGCATCGCTGGGTGTTCCACTGTTCGACAGCGCCGAGGCCCTGGTCGACGATGTCCGTCCGGAGGCGGCCATCGTGGCCACGCCGAACGACAACCACGCGGCGCTCGGCGCGGTGCTTGCCGAACGCGGCCTGCATCTGCTGGTGGAAAAGCCGATCGCGATGACCCTGGGCGACGCCCGAGGCCTCACCCGGGTCTGCGCCGATGCAGGTGTCGTGCTGCTGGTCGGTCATCACCGGCGTTATAATCCGCTGGTCGCGGCGGCCCGCGCGGCGGTGCGGGACGGGCGCCTCGGCAAACTGACGGCGGTCAGCGCGTTATGCACGCTGTTGAAACCGGAGAGTTACTTCGCCGCCGCGCCCTGGCGCACCCGGCCGGGCGGCGGCCCGATCGCGATCAATCTCAGCCACGATATCGACACGCTGCGCTTTGTCTGCGGCGAGATCGAAAGGGTGCATGCCGAGACCAGCAACGCGGCACGCAGCTACGCGGTCGAGGACAGCGCGGCGGTGCTGTTGCGGTTCGAAGGCGGCGCGCTGGGCACGCTGATCTTGTCGGATGCGACCCCGGCGCCGTTCAGTTGGGAGCTGTCGACCGGGGAGAACCCGTTCTATGCCCATGCGGGCCAGGACTGCTATCGCTTCTTCGGCACGGAGGCGACGCTCGATTTTCCGAGCATGACGTTGTGGCGCTACGACGGCAGTGGCGAGCCGGGATGGGCGACGCCGCTGGCCAAGGAACGGCTGGCCGTCGCGCCCGCCGATCCGCTGCAAAGGCAGTTGCAGCATTTCGCGGCGGTGGTGCGCGGCGAGGCGCAACCCGTCATCGACGGCGCCGATGCCACGCGGACGCTTGCGGCGACCCTGGCGGTGACCGAGGCGGCGCTGTCGGGGAAAGTTATTGCGGTGTGAACACTGCGGCAGGAAGGAAGATCCTGACGGACATCCCGCCATCGCGGGGCCGGAGGTCCAGGTGCCCGTTCCATGCCGTGACGATGTCGTCGACGATCGCAAGCCCAAGCCCGTGTCCTCCGGATCGCGCATCCAGGCGTGCGCCGCGATCGACCACGGTGGCAACCTTGTCTGGCGGGATCCCTGGCCCATCGTCCGTGACGGCCAGTTCGACCATGTTGGCTTCTGGTCGGGCGGAAACTTCTACGGCTGTGCGCGCGTAACGGCTTGCGTTCTCAACCAGATTGCCCAGGGCCTCCATCAGATCGTCAGCGTCGATCCGGGCGGCCAGATCGGCTGGGGCGTCGATCGTCCAGCGAAGCTTCTTGCCATCGGGGGTTCGCCTGACGACCGAGACGATTTGATCTGCGACGTCGCGAATGACCGCTCTTGCGTCCTTGCCGGCACTTCCGATGCGCGCGCGTGCCAGTTCGCGGTCGACATGACGACGCATCGTCCGGGCGACACCCTCGATCTCTTCGGCAAGTCCGGTCTCGCCGGCATTGCGAAGACGCTGAACATCGCCCGACAGGACTTGCAGGGGCGTCTTCAGTCCGTGCGCCAGGTCGGCCGCGCGCGTACGCGCACGGGCGATTTGGTTTTCCCGCGCCTCGAGCAACGCATCGACCTCAATCGCCAGTGGGCGAACCTCGTTGGGAAAACCTCGGCCAAGCCTCTTCCGGGTACCGTCGCGTATCGCGGAGATCCGAGCGCGAATTGCGGCCAACGGCCGAAGCCCAACGGCCACCTGGATCCATGCCGCGGCAATAAGAAAGACGGCGATGACGGAAAGGAACGGCAGCATGTCGACGACCAGGGCGCGGGTGGCGGCGGCGATGTCGGCGCGATCAATTGCCACGGCGGCGCGCGCCGGCACGCCGCCCAGGCGCGCCGATAGACTGACGCTGCGTTCCAGCGCCAAGAGGGACGTCCCATTCGGGCCGGGGATTTCGTGCTCGTGGATTTGGCCGTCGGGCAGGAAATCAACGGGCAAGGCCAACGTGCCGTCCCACAGCGATCGCGACGCGAGAACCGTTCCGTCCGCTTCAAGCTGCCAGTAGAGACCCGAAAGGGGGCGCTGAAAGCGTGGGTCCGCCGGCTGTTGCGCAACGAACAGGTCGCCTTCGCCGTTCCGCTCCAGCCCCGCAATCACTTGATTGAGGTGCACGGAAAGCTCCGCCAAGGCGCGCCGTTCCACGTGACGTTCGAACAAAAGGGACAGGCCGATCGCCGAAAGGCCAATCGCCACCATGACCGATGCGGCACCGGCGACAAACAGACGAAGGCGAAGGGAACCGGCGGATTTCATTCGCCTTGGACGACATATCCGAAGCCGCGCCGGGTCTCGACGATGTCGCGCCCCAACTTGCGGCGAAGTCGCGCGATGACGGCCTCGAGAGCATTCGCTTCGCGGCTGTCGTCGTCGCCGTAGAGATGTTCAAGCAGTTCGCCGGGCGGAACCACCCGATCCTTGTGGTGCACCAAATAGGAGACGAGCCGGTATTCCAGCGGCGTCAATGACTTCGGCACGCCGTTTACGGCAACCCGCATCTGGCGCACGTCCAGGGTAATCGGACCGGCTTCGATGATCGCTGCGGCATGTCCGACGGACCGCCGGATCAGGGCCCGCACACGCGCGATCAGTTCCTCCATTTGGAACGGCTTTGGCAAATAGTCGTCCGCGCCGGCATCGATGCCTTCGACGCGCTCGGACCACGTGCCCCGCGCCGTCAGGACCAGAACCGGCGTTTCCTTGCCGGCCGCCCGCCACCTTTTGAGCACGGCCAACCCATCCATGCCCGGCAGGCCAAGATCGAGGACGATCAAGTCATAGTCTTCGGTGTCGCCCTTGAACCAAGCCTCTTCGCCATCGGCGGCGATATCGACCAGATAGCCTGCGTCCGTCAATGCGGCTCTGACGTCGGCGGCGATACGCGCCTCGTCTTCGACGACCAGTATCCGCATCAGTCGTCCTCTCGGCGCAGGATCTCGGCTGTCCTGGCGTCCACGTAGACCTCCCTGACCTGTCCGCTGAAGGTTACGACTTCGAACTCGTAGACGTAACGCCCGTCCTCGCGTTCGAACTCCACCTCGATCACGTCTCCTCCCAACCGGTCGCCAAGCCTTTCGAGAATCTCCGCAAGGGGGAGCACATCGCCCCGACGGACGGCGTCGCGGGCGCGACCGTGATCGTCGTCGGCATCCGCTGCGGCGACGCACGCGAGCAGTCCGGCAAGGCTCGAAACCAGCGCCAAGATACGGAAGCGGTTGATCTCCATGCTCCCAATTTGCCGGATCGAACCTGACAAGAACCTGACAGGGGGCGTCAGCCTGGAATCAGCGACGTTCTGCAAGAATGCGCGCAATCGAACGGCCAAGTGGCCGCTCTGTAAACCCAAGGAGAGACATGAAATGCGCACTTTGCTGATTGCATCCGGATTTGCCCTGGCGATGGCTGTGTCGGCGCCGATCCTGGCGTCCAACGACGATCGATCCGGTGTGGACGTACCGCGCGACCAATGGTTAAGCGTTTCGCAGATCGCCGCGAAGCTCGAGGCAATGGGTTACCAGATCCGCGAGATCGAAACCGAGGACGGTGTCTACGAGGTCGAGGCCGTCGACAAGAACGGCCAACGCGTGGAGGCGTACGTTCATCCGGCGACGGGCGAAATCCTGAAGCAAGAAGAAGACGATTGATATTGGGGGGCAAGCCGGCCCCTTGATCGCTGGAAGGCCGCCGCCTGCCGGGCGGCGGCGCCACGGTAACGATCGGGGTCGTCTGGTGTTTTGTCGGCCCCGAACATGCCCGGTTCGCAGGCTTTGTGGGTGGCCCTGCACGAAGCGGTTGCGGTTCACCGATCGGGCTGGTTCAGCAACAACACCATGTGGGTTTCGTCGACCCCGCGGCCGCCGTGCCGCAGTGCATTCGGTTCGGTTCCCCAGACCTGAAACCCCATGCCTTCGTACAGCGCCTTTGCGCCGGGTGCGTCGTCCGAGGCGCTGATCAAGACCTGCGTAACGCCGTCAAGAGTGCGGCTGTGGTCCAGCGCTGCCCGAAGCAGCCGTCCCGCGATGCCGCGGCCACGCGCCTCGGGACGCACGTAGGTGCCCCACAGAACGACCTTGTGGGCCAGCTTGATCTTCTGCAGGCGATGCAGCCCCAGCATGCCGACCAGATGACCGTCGATCGCCCCGAAGACCACAGAGTCGTCGCCGCGCCCCAGCATCGCGCGGACGGCGTCCAGCGTCCCGGAAAGGTCGTCTTCGGGAGAAGCGGCGAACGCGAGCGGTGTGTCGTCCAGGGACTGCCGGCGCAACGCGAACATGTCCTCGGCGTCGTCAGGCCTCAGGATCCGGATTTCCGTCATTTCGCCCATATCGCTGTCTCGGCGGCCGACATGAAGGCTGCCTAGATCAAGGGAAGGGCCGCCTGCACCAGGATCAGGATCGCGGCGGCCGCGAGAACGAAAAAGGTAAGCTGCATTCCGCGGACCCGAAAGCGAAAGTTCTCTTGCGCCTGGCTGACGCCGTAGGCGTGCACAAGGCGCCCGGCCAGCAGGACGAGACCCAGTCCGTGGACGGCCCAAAGCGGTGCGCCCTGGAGTTCCGCGAAACCCATCAGCAAGAGCGCCATGGGCACATATTCCGCGAAGTTCGCCTGGGCGCGCGACGCCCTGAGCAGGGCGGCGTTGCCGCCGTCGCCAAGCGCGACCTTCTCCATTCGGCGGGTCCTGATGACCCGAAGGCTGAGATAAATCAGGATGAAGGCCGCGACCGCGGCATAGATCGGCGTGGCGGTCAAAAGCATCGGTTCGCTGTTCTCCTTTTGGAGTTACGTGGTGCGACGAATGGCGGATCTTTCCGACAAGCTTACAAGAGCGCGGTAAAGACGGGGTCGGGCCCCGACCTGGTCGCGATGCATCGCGCCACGCGCATGCCGTCAAGGTCGATGACGGCGACCTGGTCGTTCAGCATGCCGACCAGCGCCATGTGCTCGTCGCGGTCGTACCCCACCGAGACGGGCTTGGCCGGCAGGTCTACGGACCGCCGGCTGTCGGGCATGTGCGGATCGAGCCGGATCATGGCGGCCGCGTGGTATAGCGGGACCAACAGGTGCCGATCGCGATCCCAGGCGATCCGAACCGGTCCCGGCGGCGTTTCGATGGAGGCGAGCGTCGTCTCGCGCTCGAGATCGATCACGGTGATGTCGCCGGATTCCCGGTTCGTCACGTAGGCGCGCCGTTCGGCGGCGTCGATGACCGAGCCTTCCGGCCGCGCGCCTGACGCCAGGACCACGGGGGCACGGTCCGGTTCGTCGGGCCGAAGGATGCTGACGGTTTCGGTCCCCATATTGCTGGTCAGCACACGCCGCCCGTCCTGTGTGACCGAGACGATGTGCGAACCGGTTCCGCCGGTCGGCATCGAGCGGTCGAACCGACCGGTCGCGGGATCGTCCGCGACCATCAGCCGGTTCGCCGCCTCGCTGGCGACGAACAGGCGGCCGGTTCGGTCGATCGCGATCCCGTGCGGCCTGCGCCAGTCGCCGCAATCGACCGTGCCGATGCGCGCGCGCGCGGCGATGTCGACGACCGACACCGTGTCGCCGCCGGGTCCCTCGTCTTCGGCCAGCGCGACGCCGAAGTGGCACGCATAGAGCAGGCGACCGTCGGGCGAGCGCACGGCTTCGTGCGGGTACGGGTCCAGTTGCACGCGGTCCAACGCTTCGCCGGTCGCAAGGTCGTAATAGCCCAGGGAGTGATCGTTCTTCTGGATGACGATCAGCGCTTTCACCATCCGCCTGTCCGCCTTTCTCGGTATTGCAACGCCGCTTTCACATTAACTGTGGACGGGGCCGTTAGGACAGAATAACGTATACGTAATTTCCGGGCCAGGTGCGCGGCTGACTTGACCGCGTCGCCGGTGAAAAGGAAGAGGCGAGGGAGGAGATGGCGTCGGTCGATATTCGTGGCGTGCGCAAGTCCTTCGGCTCCACGGAGGTGCTACACGGTATCGATGTCACCGTTCCCGATCAGTCCTTCACGGTTCTTGTCGGACCGTCGGGCTGCGGCAAATCCACGTTGCTGCGCATGATTGCAGGACTGGAAGGCATCACCGGCGGCGAGATCGCCATCGCCAATCAGGTCGTCAACCGGATTCCGCCGAAGCTGCGGGACATCGCCATGGTGTTCCAGAACTATGCGCTCTATCCGCATATGACCGTCTTCGACAACATGGCGTTCAGCCTGCAGCTGGTGAAGATGGACCCCAAGGTCATCGAACAGCGCGTCCAGGACGCGGCGGCGATCCTGAACCTTTCCGAACTTTTGGAACGTTACCCGCGCCAGCTTTCCGGCGGCCAGCGCCAGCGGGTGGCGATGGGGCGCGCGATCGTGCGCGACCCGCGGGTCTTCCTGTTCGACGAGCCGCTGTCAAACCTGGATGCGAAACTCAGGGTGCAGATGCGCACCGAGATCCGCGCCTTGCACCAACGGCTGTCCAGCACGTCGGTCTACGTCACCCACGATCAGATCGAGGCGATGACCATGGCCGACCAGATCGTCGTGATGCGGGCTGGCCACGTGGAACAGGCGGGCAGCCCACTGGACGTCTACGACAAACCGAAGAACGTCTTCGTTGCGGGCTTCATCGGTTCGCCGGCGATGAACCTGATCGAAGGCACGGTTCAATCGGATGCCGGCGCGCCGGTCGTGCGCATGAACGGCGGCGTCGATCTTCCTCTTCCTGCCGCCGTCAATGCGACGGAGGGCACCCGGGTCTATTACGGCATGCGGCCGGAACACTGGTCGCTGGCGGGGGTCTCCGAAGGCCTCAGGGTGGAGGTCTCGGTGGTCGAGCCGACCGGTGCGGAGACGCTGGTCGTCTGCAAACTGGACGGTGTCGATGTCCAGGTCACTTTCAACGAACGGCACGATTTCCGGCCGGGCCAGGCGATCAATCTGAAGCCCGACCTGGACGTGGTCCACCTGTTCGCCGTCGATACCGAGCGCCGGCTGTGACCGGCGCTGTCAGAGGTTCTTGGAAGAAGCGTCAACAAACACAAGAACGGAATGACCAACAAGGAGGAAACCATGACACAGTTCACCAGAAGACAGGTGCTGAAGACGGGCACGGGCCTTGCCCTTGGCGCCGCCATCGCATCGCCGTCGCTGTTGGCGGCCGCGCGGGCCTGGGCTGCGGACACGCCCTGGCAGCCCGAAAGCGGCGCGGAACTGCGCCTGCTTCGTTGGAAACGGTTCGTTCAATCCGAAGAAGAGGCATTCATGGCCGCGATGGACGCCTTCACCAAGGCGACCGGCGTTCCGGTCCGGGTCGACAGCGAAGGCTTCGAGGATCTGCGCCCGAAGGCTGCCGTTGCCGCGAACATCGGCAGCGGGCCCGACATCATCTGGGGCATCCATGCCGATGCGCATCTCTATCCCTCAGCGATGTTGGACGTGACCGACGTCTGCGAGCACCTGGGCAAAAAGTACGGCGGCTGGTACCCGATCGCCGAGCACTACGGCAAGCGTGACGGCAAGTGGATCAACCTGCCCGTCACCATCAGCGGCAATTTCCTGAACTACCGCGTGTCGCAGGTCCAGGCGGCCGGCTTCGACAAGTTCCCGGAAACCGCCGCTGACTTCCTGACGCTGATGCAGAACCTGAAGAAGAACGGCAATCCCGGCGGCTTCGCCCTGGGCAACGCGAGCGGCGACGGCAACTGCTGGGCGCATTGGGTGCTGTGGTCGCACGGCGGCAAGCTGGTCGACGACAACGACAACGTCGTGGTCAACAGCGACGAAACCGTCGCCAGCCTGGAATATGTCGCCGAGCTGGGCGAGACATTCATCCCGGGCGTTGCGTCATGGCTGGACGGCCACAACAACAAGGCGTTCCTGCAGGGCGCGTGTTCGGTCACCAACAACGGCATTTCGATCTATGCCGCGGCGGTGCGCGAGGGCAACACCGAGATCGCCAACGACATGGACCACGCCTACTGGCCGGTCGGCCCCGTGGGCGAGCCGACGGAGTTCCACGTCTCGTTCCCGATGATGCTGTACAACCACACCAAGTACCCGAACGCGTCGAAGGCCCTGGCCAACTGGCTGATGGAGAAGGACCAGTACGACGCCTTCCTGCAGGGCTCGGTCGGCTATCTCAGCCATCCCTTGAAGGCCTATCAGGACCATCCGGTCTGGACCGAAGACCCGAAACGCACGGTGTTCCGCGATTCGGCGGCGCGTTCGCGCTCGTTCGCCCATTCCGGTTCGCTGGGCTACGCGGCGTCCGAGGCGTTCGCGGACTTCATCGTCGTGAACATGGTTGCCGAAGCGGCGACCAGGACGAAGACGCCGAAACAGGCAGCGGAAGACGCGGCGCGCCGCGCCGAACGCTACTACCGGGTGTGATAGACTTGGCGGCGCATCCGAACCGGGTGCGCCGCCGTCTCAGCCGCACAAGGCCAGTCCCGCATGGCAGCCATTTCGCAAACGGACGCCCCGTTCCAGATCCGCCTTTGGGACCGGATCAACAACAACCGCGACCTGCTCGGCGTGTTCTTCATGCTGCCGGCGGGGGTCGTACTTCTGTTCTTTCTGGCCTGGCCCTTGATCCTGGGCGTTTGGCTGGGGTTCACGAATGCGAAGGTCGGCAGGCCGGGGGTGTTCGTCGGTTTTGAGAACTATGTCTGGCTTTTCCGGGATCACGTTTTCTGGCTGTCGGTCTTCAACACGTTTCTCTACACGGTCGTCGCCAGCATCATAAAGTTCGGCCTCGGCCTGTGGCTGGCCATGCTTCTCAACCGGCACCTGCCGTTCAAGGCGTTCCTCCGCGCGATCGTGCTGATGCCGTTCATCGTGCCGACCGTGCTGTCGGCGCTCGCCTTTTGGTGGATCTACGATTCACAGGATTCGGTGATCAGTTGGACGCTGATCGAGATGGGCCTGTTGGACGAGACGATCGACTTCCTGGGCCAGCCCAACAGCGCGCGGGCCTCGGTCATCTGGGCAAACATCTGGCGCGGGATTCCGTTCGTGGCGATCACGCTGTTGGCCGGCCTGCAGACGATCTCGCCGTCGCTCTACGAGGCCGCAACCATCGACGGCGCTTCCGAATGGCAGCGGTTCCGGCGCATCACCTTCCCGCTGTTGACGCCGATCATCGCCGTCGTCATGACGTTCTCGGTCCTGTTCACCTTCACCGATTTCCAACTGATCTGGGTGATGACCCGCGGCGGACCGATCAATGCGACGCATCTGATGGCGACGCTGTCCTATCAGCGCGCGATCGTCGGCGGCGGGCTTGGCGAAGGGGCGGCGATCGCGACCGCGATGATCCCGTTCCTGCTGTCGGCGATCCTGTTCAGCTATTTCGGCCTGCAGCGGCGTAAGTGGCAGCAGGGAGGCAAGGATGACTAGTGTCAGCCACACCGTCCCCGAAGCTGACGAAGGCGGGATGGGCTATTTGGAATCGCTGCCGCGCAAGGTGGTGGTCGTCTATATCCCGCTGGCGATCTTCCTGTTCGTCCTTTTATTCCCGTTCTACTGGATGGGCGTCACCAGCTTCAAAACCCATGAGGAGCTTCACGCGGTCAGGGGGCTGGCGGCGCTGTGGATCTACGAGCCGACGCTGGAACATATCCGGCACCTGTTGTTCGAGACCGACTATCCGCAGTGGCTGTGGAACACCATGCTGGTGACGGTGACCTCGACGTTCTTGTCGTTGTTCTGCGCGGTGTGCGCGGCCTACGCGATCGAGCGTCTGCGTTATCGCGGGGCGCGCACGGTGGGCATGCTGATCTTTCTCGCCTATCTGGTGCCGCCCAGCATCCTGTTCATCCCGCTGTCGATCATGGTCTTCAAGTACGGACTGTTCGATTCGAACCTTGCCCTGATCCTGACCTATCCGACCTTCCTGATCCCGTTCTGCACCTGGCTGTTGATGGGATATTTCCGTTCGATCCCTTACGAGCTGGAGGAGTGCGCCATCGTCGACGGGGCGTCGCGGCTGCAGATCCTGGTCAGGATCGTGCTGCCGCTGTCGGTGCCGGGCCTGATCTCCGCCGGCATCTTCGCCTTCACCCTTTCGTGGAACGAGTTCATCTATGCGCTGGTGTTCATCTCATCGGCGGAGAACAAGACCGTGCCCGTGGGCGCGGTGACCGAACTGATCACCTTCGACGTCTACAACTGGGGCGGGCTGATGGCGGGCGCCATGCTGGGCTCGCTGCCGGTGGCGATCCTCTATTCCTTCTTCGTTGAACACTACGTCTCGTCGATGACCGGCGCGGTGAAGGAATAGGGCGGACCAGTCCTTCGATGCCCCGTTTCCCGATCTCTCTCCGACGGGGAGAGCGGTAATATTATACCTAACAAATTCCTGTCCTTAAGATGATAGATAGCGGTCTGGCGGTCGGCGATAGCCGGCCTAGATAAAGATGCGGTCGGCCACGGTGCAAGACCGCTTAGGGGCGCAATGAGTAGCAGACTTCAAATGATGCGGCGCGATCCGCGCGCGGTAGCGTCGCTTGCCGGATGGCTTGCTGGGGTGCTTTGCCTCGCTGTCCTGTCGTCGCTTGCGCCCGCACGTGCCGTAGCGGACGAAAAGATCAAAATCGCCATCGGCGAGGACTTTGCCCCGTTCGAGTTCGTCGACGAGAACGGCGAGGTCGCAGGCCTTGTTGCCGATGTGTGGCGCCTGTGGTCGGCGAAGACCGGGACTCCCGTGGAGTTCCTGCCGCTGCGTTGGGCGGAGACCCTGGAAGCGGTTCGGACAGGACGGGCGGATGTCCATGCAGGTCTGAACAAGAACGCCGATCGGGAACGCTATCTCGATTTTTCAAAAGGCATCTATTCCACGCATGTGGCTTTGTTCTTCCCGTCGGGCATGCGGATCAGCCACAAGAAGAACAAGCTTGCAGGGTTCGAAATCGGCGTGCTCAAGGGCAGCTTTGAAGAAACTCTGATCCGCGAGCGGTTTCCAAAAGCCAAGCTGGTCTCCTTTCCCACGGTGGACGGACTGTACGATGCCCTGAAGGATGGGCGCATTGCGCTGTTCGCCGACGTTGTCCAGACCGCCTTCTATAATCTGTCGAAACGAGACATCCTGGATGGCTACAGCTTCGACAACGGCGAGCTTCTGGACACGAATTATCTTTATGCCGCCGTAGCGAAGGGCAATGCACAATTGCTGGATGCGGTCGAGCGCGGCCTTGATTCGATCTCTACGGAAGAGCGCGCGGCGATCTCGAAAAAGTGGCTTGGCAAGGACATCTCGACGGGCTCGGACAGCCTGGTCATCGCGCTGTACTACCAGTATCCCCCGATGGCGCACATCGACGCCACCGGCAAGCCAGCCGGAATGCTGGTCGACATGTGGAGGCTGTGGGCCGAAAAGACGGGCCAGCCTGTAACCTTCAAGACCAGCGATTGGCCTGAGACGCTTTCGTCTCTCAGGGACGGGACCGCCGATATCCATTTCGGGCTTTATCACAGCGACGCCCGTGCGGAATGGATCGGGTTTTCAGAGCCGTTCTACAGCAACCACAGCAGCCTTTATAAGCGTTCGGAATCGCCTGCCATACCGCCGCAGGCCGATCTGGAAGGCAAGAGAATTGGTGTGGTCTCCGGCTATCTGCAGGAAACCTACTTGCGGGAGAATTACCCGAAGGCCGAGATCGTGCCGCTGCACGACGATGTGGAACTGATAACCGGATTGGCGAACGGGGACATTGACCTTTTCCTCAGCGAGGATCCCACCGTCGAGGATTTGCTGGGCAGGCTTGGGCTGCAGGGCCGGATCGAAAGCAGCGGCGTCCCACTGATCAGCAATGGCCTCTACGCCGGTGTGCGGAAGGACCGCATGGATCTTCTGGAGATTGTCAACAAGGGGCTTGATGCGATCTCGCACAACGAGTGGGAACGCCTCGAAGCACGCTGGATCCGCGACCCGTCCAGGCGATTCTTCGGAAAGACGGTCAGCGACCGGATCGGCTTGAACGAACGCGAGAAGGCCTGGATCCGCGAGAATCCCGTCGTACACACGGCTGGTCTGGCGGACTGGCTGCCCATGGACTACGTGTCGCCCACGGGGAGCCATACCGGCATTGCGGACGAAATCGCCAGGCTTGCCGCGGAACGGGTCGGGCTGACTTTGGAGTTCGATGTCGGGCCCTGGTCGGAGCGGCTCGAGATGCTTCGTGAAGGCGCGCTCGACCTGGCGCCCGCCATCTACTGGACCGAGGACAGGGCGAAGCAGCTTGCCTATACCAAAGCCTATTTGCCTTTGCACACGGCCATCTTCGCGCAGCCGGACGGACCTGGCATCTCCGATATCTCCGATCTGCATGGCAAGACTGTGGCAGTCGAACGAAGTTACGCGATCGAAGAAACCCTCAGGGGTGACCATCCCGAAGTGGAGCTTCTGGTTGTCGAAAGCACCCTCGATGCGCTGAAAAGCGTCTCGGTCGGGCAGGCCGATGCCTATATCGGCTCGCAATATGTGGGTTCCTACCTGATCGAGCAAAACGTCCTGCACGGCGTCGAAGCCGTCGCTCTGTTTGGCGATGCGCCGCTTCAGTTGCACATGGCGGTCCCGAACGACAGGGCCATCCTGCGCGACATCTTCGACAAGGCGTTGTCCTCGATCAGCGAAAAGGAAAAGCGGGAGATCGTTAAGAGATATACCGGGTTCGCCGAAAACCGCGCGGCGAGCCGGTCGATCGTGCTGTCCGAGGAGGAAAAGGCATGGCTCGCAAACCAGCCCGTCGTCAGACTGGCGCCCGACCCCGACTTCGCGCCGATCGAATTCTTTGACGGGAAGGGCGAGTACCGCGGCCTGGCCGCGGACCTCGTTCGGCTGGCGGCCGACCGGGTCGGTCTCGAGTTGACCGTCGTGCAGGAACAAGACTGGGACAGCGTCATGCGGAAACTGAAGTCCCGCGAGGTTGACGTCGTTGCTGCGCTGCCCGAGGACGAGGAAACCAGCCGCTACCTGAACTTCACGGAACCGTACGACAATTTCCCATCCGTGATCGTGACTGGCAAGGACATGGAGGGAGAGGTCACGGTCGAAGACCTGCACGGCAAGCGTGTCGCCGTGGTCGCCGGCTGGCCAGAGCTCGGCTGGCTGAAAGTCGAGCATCCCGAAATCGACCCGATCACCGTAAAGGACACGGTCGAAGGGCTGAATGCCGTCGCATTCGGCGAAGCGGCAGCGCTGATCTCGTTCCTGCCGACCGCGCACCACTTCATCTATACCGAGGCGATGACCAATCTGCGCATTGCCGGCCGGACGCCGTTGACATTCCCCAACGCAATGGCGGTGCGCAACGACTGGCCGGAGCTGCACTCCATCCTTCAAAAAGGTCTCGACAGCATCACCGATGAAGAAAGGCTGGACATTTTCCGGCGTTGGGTGGGCAGCGACATCGACTTGTCCGGTCAGGTTGCTTTCACCTCCGCGGAAAGAAAGTGGATCGCTGCGCATCCGGAACTGCAAATCGGTGTGGATCCCGCCTGGCCCCCGTTCGAATACCGGGACGACGCGGGCGTGTACAGCGGTGTGGTTGCCGGTTACGTGGCGGCGGTATCAGAGCGCACCGGTATCGGTATGGTTCCCGTGCCTGACCTTACCTGGTCCGAGGTCATCGATCGTGCCCGCGCGGGTGAGATCGACGTTTTGCCGGGCATCACGCGCACGCCCAGCAGGGAGGCATACCTGAATTTCACGCGCCCGTTCGTGAGCTTCCCTATCGTCATCGTCACGCGCAAGGACGCACCCTATGTGAACGACATCGGAAACCTGCAGGACAGGAAGGTTGCCGTTGTGCGCAGCTATGTCACCGAAGAATTCATCCGCCGCGACTTTCCCGATCTCCCGCTTCAAACGGTCAACTCCGTCGCAGACGGTCTTGAGGCGCTGGATGGCGGGAACGTCGATGCCTTGGTGGCAAACCTGGCGGCGGTCACGTACGAGATGGAGCGGCTTCAAATCGACAGCCTCAAGATCGCGGCGCCGACGGAATACAAGCACGAGCTCTCCATGGGCGTTCGCAAGGAATGGCCGGAGCTGGTGGGTATTCTTGACAAGTCGCTCGCAAGTCTGAGCGACGCCGAGCGGACCGCCATCAAGAATGCGTGGATTGCGGTCCGGTACAATTTTGGATTGGACGTCAGGCAGATCGCGTCTTGGGCGATCCCGATCGGGCTCGCGATCCTGATCGTCATCGCCAGTGTGCTGTGGTGGAACCGAAAGCTGGGTGGCGAGATCGCCGAACGCAAGAAGGCGGAAGAAGGCCTGCTCTGGGCCAAGGAGGAGGCCGAAAGCGCCCTGGGTGAGCTGAGAGAGACGCAGGAAAAGCTCGTGACGACCGAAAAGATGGCATCGCTGGGTCAGCTCACGGCCGGCATCGCGCACGAAATCAAGAACCCACTCAACTTCGTCAACAATTTCTCAGAAACGTCGGTTGAACTGATGGACGAACTTGAAGAAATGCTGGAGCCGCTGCAACAAAAGCTCGATGCGAACGCGCGGGACGACGTCGACGACGTGGTGGGTATGCTGAAGGGCGATCTACAGAAAATCCACCATCACGGACGCCGCGCCGACAGCATTGTGAAGTCGATGCTGATGCACGCCCGGGACGATGGAGGTGAACGCGTGTCGACCTCCATCAACGAACTGGTGGCTGAGGCCATGAATCTCGCCTATCACGGCGAAAGGGCGAGGGACCACGACTTCAAGGTCAATCTGGAGGAAGAAAAGGACGCGAATGCCGGCACGGCCGACTTGCTGCCGCAGGAGATCACCCGAGTCCTGGTCAATCTGTTCAGCAATGCCTTCTACGCCGTAAAGCAGCGCCAGAATGGAACGGCCGATTCCGGCTATGTTCCAACGGTCATTGCTTCGACCAAGGATAGAGGCGACGAGGTTGAGATCCGTGTCCGCGACAATGGCACGGGCTTGACCGACGAAGTGCGGCAAAAACTGTTCGATCCGTTCTTTACGACCAAGCCGACTGGCGAGGGCACAGGCCTCGGTCTCTCCATGAGTTTTGACATCGTCGTGCAGCGCCACGGCGGGCGGATGGAAGTCGCAAGCGAGGCCGGCGCCTATACCGAGTTCGTGATCGGCCTTCCGCGCCGGGTAGGAGTGGAGCAGGCGAAAGTTTGAACCGAACGGTCGGATTCCGCCGCTGCCGCCGACCGGCCCGGCGGTACCATCCGCTAAATTCCTTCCGCCGCATCCGCGAACGGCCGGCCGATCGCTCTTTCGTAGAGATGGGCGACGGCGGAGAAATCCTCCCGGCCCCAGCCTTCCGCCTGTGCCGCCTCGAAGCGGGCCACCACGGCATCCAACAAGGGCGTTGCGGTTTCGGCCGTCCGGGCCAGGTCGCGCGCCAGGCCTGCGTCCTTGGTCATCAGGTCCAGCATGAAAAGCGGCGAAAAATCGCCATCGCGCATGCGCGGCACCCGGCGTTCGAAGTAGCGGGACTGACCAAGTCCGCCGCCGCCGACGACCACGTCGTAGAAACAGTCGAGGTCCGTGTCGGTTGCAATGCACAGCGCGACGGCCTCGGCCACGGCGACCGCATTGGCGGCGACCAGGGATTGATGGATCAGCTTGATCCGGTTGGCCGAGCCGGACCCGCCGGCATAGGACTTGAACCGGCCAAGGATCTCGAACAGCGGTGTCACGCGTTCGAACGCATCCTTGTCCCCGCCGATCACGAAACCGATCTCGCCCGCTTCGGCCTGGGGCACCGAGCCCAGCATCGAGGCGTCGAGATGGCGAACGTCCTGTTCGGCCATCCGGTCGTGGACCCGGCGCGTGATCTGGGGGCTGACCGTCGAGCAGTCGATGGTGACGGCGCCGCCCGCGATGACGCCGGCGATACCGTGCGCACCCAGATAGGCCTCGCCGACGATGGCGTCGTTGGGAAGACAGGTGAACACGACCTCTGCGGACCGGACCGCCTCGGCCATCGACGCCGCGGCCTCGACTCCCGGCAGTGCCGCGGCAGCATCGCGCGCCGCCTTCGCGGCGTCGAAACCAATGACGCCATGCCCGGCCGCGGCCAGGTTGCGCGCCATCGGCAGCCCCATCTGTCCCAGTCCCACGAAGCCGATCTGCATTGTCCCGGTTTCCTTTTTTGCTGTGCGACACGCGCCGCCTGCCGCCGTTTCACGTCCGCTTTGACCTGCGCCGAATTAATGTATACGTTATTTCGAAGCGACGCCAGCGCCCAGGGCGGATAACGGCGGAGTCGCGAGGGATAGGGAACCGTGGCTGTTCAGGACAATGCCTTCCATATTGCCGTCATGCCGGGCGACGGCATCGGCCGCGAGGTCATGGAGCCGTGCCTCGACCTTCTCGAACGGGTGCGACGCAAGATCGGCGGGTTCGCGTTCCGGTTCGAGACCTTGGAGGCGGGCGCCGACCTCTACCGGGAGACGGGCACCGCGCTGCCGGAAGAAACGCTGAGCCGGGCCGAGACGGCGGACGCGATCCTGCTTGGCGCCATGGGCCTGCCGGACGTCCGCTATCCAGATGGCAGGGAAGTGGGTCCGCAGCTTGACCTGAGAGAGGAGTTTCAGCTGTTCGCCGGCATCAGGCCGGTCCGGACCTATCCGGGTCTGCCGGTGCCGCTGGCCGACCCGCGCGCGACGGACCTTGATTTCGTGCTGATCCGCGAATCCACCGAGGGGTCCTTCAGCTCCCGCGGCAAGACGGAATTCAAGGACGACGTCGCCCGCGATTTCCTGGAGATCAGCCGTCCGGCCAGCGAACGCCTGTTCGACTTCTCGTTCGATCTGGCCCGCCGGCGCAAGGACGGCGGGCATGCGGGCAAGGTTACATGCGTCGACAAGGCGAACGTCCTTGGCGCCTTCGCGTTCTTCCGCGAGATCTTCTTCGAACGCGCGTCAGGCTTTCCGGATGTGGACGCCGACGTTTGCTACGTGGATGCGATGGCGCTCACCCTGGTCCGCAATCCCTGGGTCAACGACGTGGTCGTGACCGAGAACCTGTTCGGCGACATCCTGTCGGACGCCGGCGCCGCGCTGATGGGCGGCATGGGCTTTGCCCCGTCCGCCGATATCGGCGCCGACCGCGCGGTGTTTCAACCCTGCCACGGCACGGCGCCGGACATTGTCGGCACGGGCAAGGCAAACCCGACGGCGATGTATCTTTCCGCGGCGATGATGCTGGACTGGCTGGGCCAGCAGCACGGCGTTGCCGCCTGCAGCGAGGCGGCGGCGGCGTTGGAAGCGGCGGTTCATCGCGCGTTCGGGACGCTGACGCTGAAACCGTTCGAGACCGGCGGGACGCACGGCCTGGCCGAGATCACCCGGCGTGTGATCGACGAATTGGGCTAGGGGGCCGGCGCGCTCAGCCGTTGCCGTAGCGCAGGACCTTGACGTCTTCCATGGTGACCAGGCCGCCGGTCATCATGCCGTCCAGCAGCGGCAGGAAGGCGTCGATCTTGTCCTGGCTGTCGACGATCTCGATCACCAGCGGCAGGTCCTGGGACAGACGCAGGATCTTGGCGGTGTGCAGATGGCTGCGGTGGCCGTAGCCCGCGGGCCCGCGCAAAAGGGTCGCCCCGGCAAGGCCTACCTCGCGCGCCTTCAGCATGATCGCCTCGTAGAGCGGCGTATGGTCGTGCATGTCGTCCTCGCCCAGGAAGATGCGCAACAGGACGGCCTTCTCAGGGATCTGCATCGTCTACAAGCCCTTCAGCTGGTTGAGGTTGGCCGCGCCAGCATGGCCCAGCCATACGCCCAACAAACAAAGCAACACCGACAGCACGATATAGCCCGCCGCATAAAGCCATTCGCCTTCCATCGACAGGTTCAGCGTTTGCAGGCTGAACGACGAAAAGGTGGTAAAGCCGCCCAGGATGCCCAGCATCACGAACTGGCGCGCCTCGGAGGGAACAAACAGCCGGCCGTCCGGGCCGGTCAGCGTGGCGACGAAGCCGATGATCGCGGACCCGACCACGTTGACCGTCAGCGTGCCCCAGGGAAAGGTCTCGCCGAACCGCTCGGCGACAAAACCGGAACACCAATAACGACCGACGCCGCCCAGCGCGCTGCCGATCGCAATCCAAAGATAGACCATGTGCCCACGTCCCGACGCAGCCAATGCTTACGCGGCCTAACATGCCGCGCGAGGGCATTGCGCCACAAGGGTATGGGTGTCAGCGCTGGAAAGTCCGGATGGCGCTGTAGGCGCCGTAAAGGGAAACCAGGAACGGCACGCAATAGGTCAGCCCGGCCTTGACCCAGTCGATGTCCTGCCAGGCCAGGATGGCCTCCCACTGATTGATCAGGTTCAACAGGGTCCCCACCAGGACCATGATCGCCAGGCAGTGGCGCAGGACGGGCCATCGCAGCGTCCTGCGCAAGGGCGAGACATCTGGCGGCGCCGTCTTCGCTGACATGCTCATTGACCGGCCCTGCCTGGCGACCCGCGCCACGAAGGTGCGCGGGCCTGTTCCTTGTTTTTGCCGCTACTCGGCGGCCAGCGCGTGATGGTCGATCACCTCGCCGCGCGCCGGGTAGTTCTTCTCGATGGCGAAATCGAGCGCGCCCAGGATCTCACGGAAATTGGGCCGTGCGAAGGGCATTGTCTGGACCGTGCCGAAATACAGCGTGCCGTCGGGCCGCACCAGGAACAGCCCCGGCTCGCTGAACAGCGCCGGCTCTTCGATGCCAATCGAGGTCTTGCCGCGGCTGGTGGAGATGTAGAGGCCCCACTCGCGCGCCTTATCCAGGTCCAGACCGTAACCAAGCGTCAGGTTCGGCAGGTCCCAGGCGGCCTTGGTGTCGGTGGCGCGCGCCTCGTCGTCGCTGGAAATCGCAATGGCGGTGACACCGCGCTTCTCGAACTCGGGCAGCTTCTGCTGCAGATCCGCCAGGTACTTGGAACAGATCGGGCAATGCCGTCCGCGATAGAAGACGACCAACGTGAAATTCTCGGGCGTCTGGTCCGACAGCCTCCAGGTGCCGCCGCCGACGGTGGCGACTTCCAGCGATGGCACGGGCTGGCGGGGGACGAGCGCGGTGATTGCGGACATGAACCTGTTCTCCTTGGTTTTTTGGGCACCACTGCGATGTGGGGTCTGGCCGGCCCTGCAACAATGCTCTCACGCAGGCGTGATGATCTCACACCCCCGTATTCAGGCGCAGATGGAACGACTTGGGCTGCGTGAGCTGTTCGTATCCCAGGGTCGACAGGGAGCAGCCGCGGCCGGATTCCTTGACGCCGGTCCAGGCCAGAGCCGGGTCGAGATAGTCGCACCGGTTCATGAACCAGGTGCCGGTCCGGACCCGCGCGCCCAGCGCAAGCGCCGTGCCCTCATCGGCCGTCCAGACCGAGGCGGTCAGGCCGAACCGGCTGTCGTTCATCAGCGCCACCGCCTCGTCGTCGGAGGCGACCTTCATGATGCCGACCACCGGCCCGAAGTTCTCTTCGGTCATCAGGCGCATGGAATGGTCAACATCGACCAGAACCTGGGGCGCGCAATAAGCGCTGCCCGGCCGGTCGGCGGGGAAGGCGCCCGTGTCGATCAGGGGCCGCGCGCCGGCTGAGACCGCTTCGGCGACCTGGCCGCGCACCAAGTCGGCGGCGGCGGGTTTGACCATCGGCCCCAGCGTCGTCTCCGGCTCAAGCGGGTTGCCGAGACGATAAGCGCCCGCCAGCGCGGCGAACCCGTCGACGAACCGGTCGAAGACGTCCTCGTGGACATAGATGCGCTCGATGCCGCAGCAGGACTGGCCCGAATTGAAGCAGACACCGTCCACCAGGTTCTCGATCGCGTGGTCCAGCGCCGCATCGGCGCGGACATAGGCCGGATCCTTTCCGCCCAGTTCCAGGCCGACGCCGGTGAACGCGTCGGCGGCGGCAAGGTTGATCGCCCGGCCCGCCGGCACAGATCCGGTGAACGCGACGAAGTCGACTGCACCGCCGGCCACGATCTCCAGGGTGGCTTCGTGGTCCAGGTGCAGGAACTGAAAGACGCCGGGCGGCAGACCGGCCGCGTCGAAGGCGCGCGCATAACGTTCGGCGCACAGCGGCGTCTGCGCGGAGTGCTTCATGATCACCGCGTTGCCGGCCGCGAGCGCCGGGATCACCGCGTTGACCGAGGTCAGCAGGGGATAGTTCCAGGGCGCGACCACGAAAACCACGCCCAGGGGTTCGCGCCGGATGAACCGCGTGAAGCCGGGCTTCGGCGGCACCGCGACGTCTTCCAGCGCATTCGGCGCAATCGCCAGCATGTGCCGCGCGCGTTCCTCGAAGCCGCGGATCTCGCCCGGGCTTTGCGCGATCGGCCGGCCCATCTGGCGGGTGATCTCCCGGGCGGCGGCATCGCCGTCGACCAGGAACGCATCCACCGCACGCTGCAACAGCGTCTGGCGTTCCGCCACGGGCAGGGCCGCCCAGTCCGCCTGTGCCGCCTGCGCGTCCTCCAGTGCTTTTGTCACCGCGGCCGCGTCGGCCAGCGGACGTTCGACCAGGACGGTGCCGTCGATGGGCGAAATGCAGGTCAGCGTTCCCGCCATCCCGATCCTGCCTCCTTATTTATGGTCCCCGTTTTGCGGGCGACCCTACGCGACCGACGGGGCCGGCGACAAGCGGGCCTTTGTCCTGACACGCCGCTGTTAGCAGGCAAGGCGCGGACCCTGGCCGCAGGGGGATCGGCCGTGCGACACTGCCTGCATGGGGACCGAACGCAGGGGAGAGCGCCGGTATGGCGGAAGCCGACCTTGACGACGGGCTGTCGGTCGGGTCCGACGGCCGGGCACGATGCTGGTGGCCGGGCGACGATCCCGGCTATCAGGTCTATCACGACGCCGAATGGGGCTGGCCCGTCGACGACGACCGCCGCCTGTTCGAAAAGATCTGCCTGGAGGGATTCCAGTCGGGTCTGAGCTGGCTGACGATCCTGCGCAAGCGGGAAAACTTCCGTGCCGCGTTCGCCGGGTTCGATTTCGCCGCGGTCGCCCGCTTCGGCGAGACAGACGTTGAGCGGCTGCTGGCCGATGCGGGGATTGTGCGCCACAGGGGAAAGATCGAATCGACCATCAACAACGCGCGCCGCGCCTGCGACCTGGTCGACGAGTGCGGGTCGCTCGCCGCCTACTTCTGGCGTTTCGAACCGCCGCCCGCGGCGCGGCCGCGGCGCATGGACCGCGCGGCGCTGCGCCAGTTGACCAAGTCGGACGCGTCGATCGCGCTGTCCAAGGACCTGAAAAAACGCGGCTGGACCTTCGTCGGTCCGACCACGGCCTATGCCTTCATGCAGGCCATGGGTCTGGTCAACGATCACCTCCAGGGCTGTGCCGTGCGCGCCGACGTGGAGGCCGCGCGCGACGGGTTCGAACGGCCGGGCTGATATCGGGCCTGTCGGCCGCGTTCGTTTTTCGCTCACATTGCACTTGCAACGGTGGTAAACCGCCCGCGGCCCCGGACCGGCCGCAGGACCGGGCAAGGGGTGGGGTAAGGACGACATGGGGAAACCCTCGATGGATACTGTGACGCCGAAGGCCGCCGTCGAAGTGCGCGGGAACAGCCAAGCCGCGTTGAAACAGGCGGTGCTGGAGCATCTGGCCTACTCGGTCGGCAAGGATGCGGAGCACGCCGTCTCCCGCGACTGGGCGATGGCCTTGTCGCTTGCGGCGCGCGACCGCGTGATCGACCGCTGGATGCAGACCACGCGCGAGGTCTACCGGACCGACGCCAAGCGGGTCTATTACCTGTCGATGGAGTTCCTGATCGGGCGCCTGTTGTCGGACACGCTGTCCAACCTGGGAATCCTGGACACGGCCAAGTCGGCGCTGGAGGAACTGGGGGTCTCCTATGACGTGATCGCCGAAAGCGAGCCGGATGCGGCGCTTGGCAACGGCGGCCTCGGGCGGCTGGCGGCCTGCTTCCTGGACAGCATGTCGAACCTGGCGATCCCGGCCTATGGCTACGGCATTCGCTATCGCCACGGCCTGTTTCGCCAGAAGATCGGCGACGGCTGGCAGCTCGAGGAGGCTGAGGACTGGCTGGCCCAGGGAAACCCGTGGGAGTTCCGGCGGCCGGAGGTGCGTTATCCGATCGGGTTCGGCGGGTCCGTCGCGAAGGCCAAGGGCGACCGTGCGGTCTGGACGCCCGGCGAGACGGTCCTGGCCGCGGCCTTCGACACGCCGGTCGCCGGCTGGGGCGGTGCCCACGTGAACACGCTGCGGCTGTGGTCGGCAAAGCCGGTGGGCGGGTTCGACCTGTCGCATTTCAACCAGGGCCAGTTCATGGAGGCGGCCGCGCCCGAAGTGTTGGCCGAGACAATCTGCCGGGTGCTGTATCCGGACGACACCACGCCCGAGGGCCAGGAACTGCGCTTGAAGCAGGAGTACTTCTTTACCTCGGCTTCACTGCAGGACCTGCTGCGCCGGTTCTTGCAGCACCATACCGATCTGGAGCGACTTCCGAGCCATGCGGCGATCCAGATGAACGACACTCACCCCGCGATCGCGGTGCCCGAAATGGTGCGGCTGCTGGTCGACGACCGGGGAATGAGTTTCGACCGCGCCTTTGAGGTCACTCAGGCCTGTCTTGCCTACACCAACCACACCCTGCTGCCCGAGGCGCTGGAACGTTGGCCGCGCGGTCTGGTCGGCGCCATCCTGCCGCGCCATCTGCAGCTGATAGGAAAGATCGACCAGGCTTTCGAGAAGATCGTCGTCCGCGCCGAGCCCGCGGTCGACTTCGACAGCGTGCGGGTCCTGGACAAGGCCGGCGACGCGGTCAGGATGGGGAATCTCGCCTTCGTCGGCAGTCACCGCGTCAACGGCGTATCGGCCCTGCATACGGACCTGATGCAGCGCACGGTGTTCCATGATTTGAACAGCGTCCTGCCCGGCAGGATCGTCAACCAGACCAACGGCATCACGCCGCGCCGCTGGTTGAAACTGTGCAACCCGGGTCTCGCCGATCTGGTCACGCGCGCGATCGGCGACGACTGGGTGGCGGACCTGGCGCGGATCGAGGAACTGGCGCCATTCGCCGACGATGCCGGTTTCCGCGCCGAATTCGCCGCGGTCAAGAAGGCGAACAAGAACCGCCTTGCCGACCGGATTCGGTCGACGCTGAACCTGAACGTCGATCCGGATGCACTGTTCGACGTGCAGATCAAACGCCTGCACGAGTACAAGCGCCAGCTGTTGAACGCGCTGGAGGCGGTCGCCCACTACCAGGCGATCTGCAGGGAGCCGGATGCGGACTGGCAACCGCGCGTCAAGATCATCGCCGGCAAGGCGGCGCCCGGCTATGAAAGGGCGAAACTGATCATCAAGCTGATTAACGACGTCGCCAAGGTCGTGAACGCCGACCCGGCGATGCGCGGGCGCTTCAAGATCGTGTTCCTGCCCAACTACAATGTGTCGCTGGCGGAGGTTATCATTCCGGCAGCCGAGCTGTCGGAGCAGATCTCGACCGCCGGCATGGAGGCATCGGGAACAGGCAATATGAAGTTCGCCCTGAACGGCGCCCTGACCATCGGCACCCTGGACGGCGCCAACGTGGAAATTGCCGAGCGGGTGGGCGACGACAATATCTTCATCTTCGGTCTGACCGCCGACGAGGTCGCGGCCGCGCGCGCCGCCGGCCACGAGCCGGCCAGGCATATCGAGGCAAGCCCGGCGCTGGCGGACGCCATCGACGCGGTCGCCACGGGCGCGTTTTCGCCCGACGATCCCGACCGGTTCCGCGCCATCGCCGACGACCTCCGGGGACACGACTATTTTATGGTGACCGCCGACTTCGATGCCTATGTCGCAGCCCAGCGCGCCGTCGACACGGCCTACGGCGCCCAGGACGACTGGGCCCGGCGCGCCGTTCTGAACACGGCGCGCGCCGGCTGGTTCTCGTCCGACCGGACGATCCGCGGCTATGCCCGGGACATCTGGGACGTGCCCGTCGGGCGGACCTGATGGCGAAGGCGCCGGCCGCAGAACGCACGCGACGGCGGGCCGACCCGGCCAGCCTGCCGGCCGCCGAGGTCCAGGCACTGGTCGAGGCGCGCCACGCCAATCCGTTTGCGGCGCTTGGAATGCACGCGGCCGACGGCCATGTCGTGGTGCGCGCCCTCGTGCCCGACGCGGCCGATCTGGAGGTCGTCGATGCGCGGTCGGGCCGGACGGTCGCGCCGCTTGCGCGATTGCACGAGGCGGGGCTGTTCGCCGCTGCCATGCCGCGGCGCAAGAACCCGTTTGCCTATCGCCTGCGCGCCCGCCGTGACGGCCACGAATGGGAATTCGAAGACCCCTATCGATTCGGCCCTGTCCTGGGCGAGATCGACGAATACCTGATCGCGGAAGGCACGCACCGGGCCGTCTACGACATGCTGGGCGCGCATGTGATGACGCATCAGGGCGTCGATGGGTGCCACTTCGCGGTCTGGGCGCCGGCGGCGAGCCGGGTCTCGGTCGTCGGCGACTTCAACGGCTGGGACGGGCGGCGCCACCCCATGCGCAGCCGCGGCACCACGGGTGTCTGGGAGATCTTCCTGCCGGGCATCGGCGACGGCGAGGTCTACAAGTTCGAGATCCGCGGCGCCGACGGCACGGTGCTGCCGATGAAGGCGGACCCGTTCGGCTTCGGTGCGGAACACCGCCCGAAGACGGGTTCGGTGGTGCGCGACCTCCGCCACTATGCCTGGGGCGATGCGGACTGGATGGCGGCGCGCGGCGCGTCGGTCGCGCGCGACCGGCCGGTCTCGATCTACGAACTGCACGCCGGGTCCTGGCGCCGCGTTCCGGAAGAAGGCAACCGGCCGCTCAGCTACCGCGAGCTTGCCGAACAGCTCATCCCTTACGTGAAGGACCTGGGCTTCACCCATATCGAGCTGTTGCCGATCAGCGAATATCCGTTCGACGGGTCCTGGGGCTATCAGCCCGTCGGGCTGTTCGCCCCGTCCAGCCGGTTCGGCACGCCGGGCGACTTCATGGGCTTCGTGGATGCCTGCCATCAGGCGGGCCTCGGCGTTCTTATCGACTGGGTGCCGGGACACTTCCCGTCCGACGAACACGGGCTGGCCAAGTTCGACGGCACGCACCTTTTCGAGCATGCCGACCCGCGCAGGGGCTACCACCCCGACTGGAACACCCTGATCTTCAACTACGGCCGGCGCGAGGTGCTGAACTACCTGTTGGGCAACGGCCTGTTCTGGCTCAGGAATTATCACATCGACGGGCTGCGCGTGGATGCGGTCGCCTCGATGCTGTACCTGGACTACAGCCGCAAGCCGGACGAGTGGATCCCGAACGAGTTCGGCGGCAACGAGAACCTGGAGGCGATCGCCTTCCTCAGGCGGCTGAACGAACTGGTCTATGGCGATGTGGAGGGCATTGTCACCGTGGCCGAGGAATCGACCGCCTGGCCCGGCGTGTCGCGGCCGACCTATCTGGGCGGGCTCGGCTTCGGCTACAAGTGGAACATGGGGTGGATGAACGACACCCTGGACTACATGAAGCGCGAGCCGATCCACCGGCGCTATCACCACCACCAGATGACCTTCGGCATCCACTACGGGTTCAGCGAGAACTTCGTTCTGCCGCTGAGCCACGATGAGGTGGTGCACGGCAAGGGGTCGCTGTTGACCCGGATGCCCGGCGACACCTGGCAGAAGTTCGCCAACCTGCGGGCCTATCTCGCCTTCATGTGGACCCATCCCGGCAAGAAGCTGTTGTTCATGGGCGGCGAGTTCGCGCAAGGCCGCGAGTGGAACCACGACTCGAGCCTGGACTGGGACCTGTTGGGCACCGACTGGCACAGCGGCGTGCAGAACCTGGTACGCGACCTGAACGGGATCTACCGGTCGCTGCCGGCGCTGCATCAAAAGGACTGCGATCCCTCCGGTTTCGAGTGGCTGGAGGCGAACGCGGCGGAGGATTCCGTACTGGCCTTCCTGCGCCGGGGTGCGGACGACACGCCGCCGGTGGCGGTGGTCTGCAACTTCACGCCGACGCCGCGCCAAGGCTACCGCATCGGCCTGCCCGAGCCGGGCCGCTGGGTCGAGCGGCTGAACAGCGACAGCGCCCACTATCGCGGATCGGGCATGGGCAATCTGGGCGCGGTCGAAAGCGAGCCCGTGCCCTGGCACGACCGCCCGCATTCGGTGGAACTGACCCTGCCGCCGCTGGCGACCGTGGTGCTGGAACGGGCGTAACGGCGGCATTGTGCCGCTCTCAGCAATATGCTTCGAGACGCGCCCTGCGGGCGCTCCTCAGCATGAGGATAGTGTGGCGGCGCGACCCCTCCCCTCACCCTTGTCTGTTGAGGATGTGTCAGGCTGAGTAGTGGCAGGCGGGAGACCGTCTCGAAGGGCATGGCTGCCACTGCGCGTGGTCTTTTCGGCTTACGTTCGCACGTCCGGCCCGTCGCGGCCCGTGCGGGCGCTGATGCCGGCGATTTCGTCGGCGGCGGCGATCAGGGGCGCCAGGGCCTGTTGCGGGTCCTCGCCGTGGCGCGCCGGGTCGGGTTCGTAGGCCTCCAGATAAACGCGCAGCGTGGCGCCCTCGGTGCCGGTGCCGGAAAGCCGCATGACGATCCGCGCGCCGTCGTCGAACAGGATGCGCACCCCCTGGTTCGAACTCACCGAATCGTCGACCGGGTCGCGATAGCTGAAGTCGTCGGCGCTCTCGATCGTGCGCCCGCCGAATTGTCGGCCGGCGAGCCCGTCCAGGCTTGCCCGCAGGTCGCCGATCAGCGAGTCGCCGACGGCGCTGTCCAGCGCCTCGTAGTCGTGCCGGGAGTAGTAATTGCGGCCATAGCGGGCCCAGTGGTCGTGAAGGATGTCCGCGACCGGCTCGCCCCGCGCCGCCAGCACGTTGAGCCACAACAGGACCGCCCACAGGCCGTCCTTCTCGCGGACGTGGTTCGACCCGGTGCCCGCGCTTTCCTCGCCGCACAGGGTGACGCGGCCGGCGTCCAAGAGGTTGCCGAAGAACTTCCAGCCGGTGGGCGTTTCGAAACAGTCGATGCCCAACGCCGCGGCCACCCGGTCGACGGCGCGGCTGGTCGGCATGGAACGGGCAACGCCGGCAAGGCCGTCGGCATAGCCGGGCGCCAGGTGCGCGTTGGCGGCCAGCACGGCCAGGCTGTCCGACGGGGTCACGTAGACGCCGCGGCCCAGCACGATGTTGCGGTCGCCGTCGCCGTCGGAGGCGGCGCCGAAGTCGGGCGCGTGCGTGCCGAACATGGTGGCAAAAAGGTCCTTGGCATGGGCCGGGTTGGGATCGGGATGGTGGCCGCCGAAGTCCGGCTCGGGCGTGCCGTTGACCACGGTTCCCGCCGGCGCGCCCAGTGCGCGCTCCAGGATCGCGGTCGCGTAGGGGCCGGTGACCGCGCTCATGGCGTCGAAAGACATGGCGAAACCGCCTTTGAACAGGGCGGCGATCCGGTCGAAGTCGAACAGGCTCTCCATCAGGGCCTGGTAGTCCGCGACCGGGTCGATCACCTCCACGGCCATGCCGCCGCAGTCCTGTTCGCCCAGCCGGCCGAGGTCGGCATCGCCGCCGGAGTCGGCGACGAAGTAGCTGTCGATCTTCTGCGTCTGGGCAAAGATCGCGTTCGTGATCGCCTCGGGCGCCGGTCCGCCGTTGCCGATGTTGTATTTGATGCCGAAGTCCTCGGTGGGGCCGCCGGGGTTGTGGCTGGCGGACAGGATGATCCCGCCTTTCGCCTTGTGCTTGCGGATCACGCACGACGCCGCGGGCGTCGACAACAGCCCGCCCTGGCCGACCAGGATGCGTGCGATGCCGTTGGCCGCCGCCATCTTCAGGATCGTCTGGATCGCCCGGTCGTTGTAGTACCGGCCGTCACCGCCGACCACCAGCGTCTGGCCGTCCATCCCGCCGACGGCGTCGAAGATCGACTGGACGAAGTTCTCCAGATAGTGGGGCTCCTGGAACACCGGCACCTTCTTCCTGAGGCCCGAAGTGCCTGGTTTCTGTCCTTCGATCGGTTTGGTCTCGACCGTCTGGGTCTTCATGCGTCGTCCTCCCCCGTTTCCCCTAGGATAGCGTACTGCCGCGCTCTTCTTCCATGACCGTGGCCAGCCGGCGCCAGCCCGGATCGGTGGCCAGGTCCTCAAGAGGCGGTCCGGGACGTCGCCGCCAGTTCGGGTGCTGCTCCACGGTTCCCGGCAAGTTCGGTTGTTCGATCTCGCCGATCATATCTTCGTACTGGACCAGGGCGATGGCGGCGGGCGTTCGGGCCAGAAACCGGTGAATGGCATCCAGAACCGTGTCCGGCATCTCTTCCGGCGGATCCTCGGGATCGAGGCCATCGGGCAGCAGCCCATCCTCGGACAGGCGTCGCAGAACGGCGCGTCTTGTTTCGGCGCAATCAGCGCGCGCCCGCGCCACGTCGTCGGCGTCCTCCAGGTGGCCGACGCGCACACGCCAGTCGATGTCGCGTCCCAGCCAGGCGCCGCGGGTCGTCGGCAGATCGTGGGTGGTCGCCGCGGCCAGCGAGGCGGCCGGATAGGCGCTGGCGGGGCGGAAACCGTCGTCGCCGCCGCGCTCGAACGCGAACACCCGGTACCCCAAGAGGCCGGAGTCCGTGAGCGCCGCGCGCAGGCCGGCCGGCACGTTGCCCAAATCCTCGCCGATGACCACGCAGCGGTTGCGGTGGGATTCCAGGCGAATGACGGCCAAAAGGTCGTCCAGCGGATACCGAACGTAACTTCCCGGCGCCCTGCCGTCCCGGGGAACCCAGAAACAGCGTTCCAGCCCCAGCGCGTGGTCGATCCTGAGCGCACCCATGTGCTGCATCGTCCGCTGGAGGATATCGATGAACGGGTCGAGGCCCCATTCCGCAAGCGCGCTTGGCAGCATCGGAACCAGGCCCCATTCCTGCCCGGCAGGGCTGAACTGGTCGGGCGGTGCGCCCAGGCTGACGCCGCGGGCGTAGAAATGCTGATGCGCCCAGGCGTCGGCGCCCCCGGGATCGACGCCCACCGCCAGGTCGCCATAGAGCCCGATCGGCATGCCCCGCTCGAGCGCCCGCGCCTGCACGGCGGCCAATTGGTAGCTGGCCAGCCATTGCTGGAACATCGACCGCTCCATCCTGTCCCGGTGCTGTGCGGCGAAGGCTTCGACCTCCGGCGTCTCCGGTGCCTGGTAGGCGTGCGGCCAGTCCCGCCAGCTTTCCTGCTCGGGTCCGTCGAAGTGTTCGCTCAAGGCTTCGTAAAGCGCATGGCGGTAGAGCGTGATGCCTTCGCTCTGAACATACTTGTCGAACGAGGACTTGATACCGTCCGCGGCGCCGGAGGCTGATCTGAAACGGCGATAGAGTTCGTCCAGCCGCCTGAACTTCAGCGCGGCGGTGCCGGCGTAGTCGACAAGAACGGTCGTGTTCAGCGCGGCGCGCGCCTGTTCCGGATCCTGTTTGTCCGCTCCCTTGACCGGCGCCGCGTCCGGCGCGATGTGCAGGGAATTGAAGTACAGCCGGCTGGAGGGCGAGTAAGGGCTGAACCTGTCCGACCGGGCCGGGAAGAGAGCGTGTACGGGATTGATGCCCAACAGCGCCGCGCCTGCCTCGGCCGCGGCCTCCATCAGCGTATCGAGATCGGCGAAATCGCCGATCCCCCAGCTTCGCGACGAGCGGAGACCGTAGAGCGGCGCGGCCACGCCCCAAAGCCGTTCGGCACAGCCGAGGTCTGCCAGACCGAAGGCGCGCGGCGGCGCGACGATCAGGGCGGCAGCACGGTCGTCATGCGCCAGGTCCAGGGTCAGTCGGTGATAACCGGCGGGCAGCGGTTCCGGGAGGTCAAGCGTCAGGACCGGCGTCTCGCGACCGTCCGGGACCGAGCGCCCCGAGACCGTATCGCCGTCTTCGGTTTCGACGACCCATTCGACCGGCCGGGTCTTGTCGCTTGCCGACAGGGTGAGCGGAACGGTCACGTCGGCGCCGACGGTTGCGGTGACGACATGCGGCAGCGGCCGTTCCCGGCTTCGGTCGAGGTCGGCCAGTGCCGCAGCGACCGCGGTATCGGTTTCGGCGTCGATGCCCATGGCCGCCAAAAGCGCGCGTTTCGTGTCGTCGCCGACGACCTGGGTGCCGCCGTCAAGCGTGCGGTATGAAAGGGCGATGCCGGCGCCGGTTGCCAGCCGGTCGAGCGGGGTCGGCGGGCCGTTCATCGCGTCAGTCCGGTTGCGCCGGCGCGCCCGGCGCCGGGCCGGCGCGGTCCAGCGAGAACACCAGGACCGTGCGTCCGGCAACGGGATAGCCGGTCCCCGGGCTGTTCGGCACTTCGGCCGCGCCCTGCAACGTCGGCGCGCCGGTGTCGATCTCGCGGCGCCACACCGCGCCGGCCGGCGCGGTCGGCAAGGTAAACCGGACGGTCTGGTCGTGCGCGTTCATCACGACAAGGACCGTATCGGCAGGTCCGCGTTGGCCCTCGCCAAGGCTCAGCATCATACCGATACAGCGGGCCATCGGGTCGTTCCATTGCGAGGGGGTCTTTTCCTCGCCGTCCGGCGCCAGCCAGATCACATCCTTGAACCCGGCCGCGGTCTGGCGCGCGCCGTGCAGGAATACCGCCTGTCTGAGGACCGGGTGCGTGCGGCGGAAACGGATCAGGCGGCGGACGAAATCGAGCAGGGCGGTTTCTCTGTCACCCGCCGCGTTCCAGTCGATCCAGCCGATTTCGTTGTCCTGGCAATAGGCGTTGTTGTTGCCGCGCTGAGAATTGCCGATCTCGTCGCCGGCCAGAAGCATGGGCGTGCCTTGCGCCATCAACAGCGTTGCGAGCAGGTTGCGCTTTTGCCGGTCGCGCAGTTCACGGACGTTGTTGTCCTCGCTCGGGCCTTCGGTGCCGTAGTTGCGGCTGTAGTTGGCATCGTGACCGTCGCGGTTGTCCTCGCCGTTCGCCTCGTTGTGCTTTGCCTCGTAGGAAACGACGTCCTCCAGCGTGAACCCGTCGTGCGAGGTGATGAAATTGACCGACGCCCAGGGGCGCCGGCCGTTATGGTCGAACAGATCGGCCGAGGCCAGCATCCCGGGCGCCATCGCCGGAAGCATGCCCTCGTCGCCGCGCCAATAGCGCCGCACCGCGTCGCGGAACCGGTCGTTCCACTCCGCAAAGCCCGGCGGGAAGGCGCCGAGGCGATACCCGCCCGGACCCACGTCCCAAGGTTCGGCGATCAGCTTGACCTTGTTCAGCACCGGGTCCTGGCGAACGGCATCGAGAAAACCGCTGCCATGGTCGAAGCCGTGCGGCTCGCGCGCCAGCGTCGTCGCCAGGTCGAACCGGAACCCGTCGACGCGCATGACCTGAACCCAATAGCGAAGCGAGTCGAGAACCATCTGCAGGACGCGCGGATGGCTGAGGTTCAGCGTGTTGCCGCAGCCGGTGTCGTTGACGTAGTGGCGGGCGTCGCCCTCGATCAGCCGGTAGTAGCTGGCATTGTCGATGCCGCGGAAGCTCAAGGTCGGGCCAAGCTGGTTGCCCTCTGCGGTGTGGTTGTAGACCACGTCGAGGATCACCTCGATTCCGGCCTGGTGAAAGCGTCGCACCATGGTCTGGAATTCCCACACCTCGCCGACGCTGAGATAGCGGGCATCCGGCGCGAAGAAGCCGATGGTGTTGTAACCCCAGTAGTTCCTGAGGTCGTTGGCGACCAGGACGCGGTCGTCGATCAGCGCATGGACCGGCAACAGCTCGACCGCCGTGATCCCCAGCTTGACCAGGTGGTCGATCATTCCCGGCGTGCTCAGCCCCAGAAAGGTGCCGCGCAGTTCCTCGGGAACATCGGGGTTGAGCATGGTCGCGCCGCGCACGTGGGTCTCGTAGATGATGGTCTCCGACCAGTCGGTACCGGGCGGGCGGTCGGCGTTCCAGGAGAAGTTGATGTCGGTGACACAGGCCTTGGGCACGGCAAACGCGCTGTCGCGGCGGTCGATGGAAAGGTCCTCGCGCCCGCTGCCGACGCGATAGCCCATCACCGCATCGCTCCAGCGCAGCCGGCCCCTGATCGACTTGGCGTAGGGGTCGATCAACAGCTTCTGCGGGTTGAAACGATGGCCGGCCTCCGGCTCGTACGGTCCGTGTACGCGATAGCCGTAGAGCTGGCCGGGGCCGATCTCCGACAGAAATCCGTGCCAGACCTCGTCGGTATATTCCGGCAGCGCGATCCGGTCGGTCTCCTTGCCCGTGCGCGTGTCGAACAGACACAGCTCGACCTTGGTTGCGTTGGCCGAGAACAAGGCGAAGTTGGTGCCGGAGCCGTCCCAGGTCGCGCCCAACGGATAAGGACGGCCCGAGCCGATGGAGACGCTGCGTTTGGACATTTTCCGGTTCGGCGGTCAGGCGGCGGCCGCGCCGCTGTCGGCGAGCAGCGCGCGGTAAAGGGAATCATAGGCCGTCGCGGGCGTCGCCCAGCCCACGTCCTGGCTCATGGCACGTCGTTGAACCGCGCGCCACTGGCGGCGGTCCTGGTAGAGGTCGCAGGCGCGGGCCAGCGCGGCGCGCAGGGCGTCCGCGGTGACCGGTGAAAACTGGAACCCGGTCGCAACCCGGTCGCGCAGCGCCGCAAGGTTCGCATCGATCACCGTGTCGGCAAGGCCGCCGACGCGCGCGACGACAGGCAGCGTGCCGTATCGCAGACCGTAGAGCTGGGTCAGGCCGCAGGGTTCGAAACGCGAAGGTATGATGATGGCGTCGGCGCCCGCCTGCATGCGGTGCGACAGCGGTTCGTCATAGCCGATCACCACGCCAACCTGACCCGGGTTCCGCTCGGCGGCCTGGACGAAGGCCTTCTCGATCGCCGGATCGCCCGACCCCAGAACCGCGAGCTGCGCGCGCCGCGACAGGATCAGCGGCAGCGCCTCGAGCAAGAGGTCCAGCCCCTTTTGCTCGGTCAGCCGGCTGACGACGCAGAACAGCGGCGCGGCCCGGCGTCGTCGCAGCCCGAAGGCGGCCTGCAACGCCCGGCGGTTGGCGGCCTTCGCGGTCAGCGAACGCGGGCCGTAGCCCGTGTCGATGGCGGGATCGCTGGCGGGGTCCCAGACCGTTTCGTCAATGCCGTTGACGATGCCGCTGACGGAACCGGCCCGCCCGCGCAGCACGCCCTGCAGTCCCATGCCCCATTCGTCGGTCTGGATCTCCGAGGCATAGGTGGGGCTGACCGTGGTGATGTGGTCGGAATAAACGAGCCCCGCCTTCATGCAGCTGATCTGGTCCCAGTATTCCAGACCCTCGAAGACGAAACTCTCGGCGGGAAGGCGCAGCGCCTTCAGGACCGTCTTCGGAAACAGGCCCTGGAATGCAAGATTGTGGATCGTGAAGACCACCGGCGGATGGGCCCGGCCGGAAAACCGCAAATAGGCCGGAACCAGGCCGGACTGCCAGTCGTGCGCATGAACCAGGTCCGGCCGCCACGTGCCGGCGTTGCCAAGCGCGATCTCGCGCGCCGCCCAGGACAGCGCAGCGAACCGCAAATGGTTGTCCGGCCAATCCTTGCCGTTCTTGCCCAGATAGGGGTTGCCGGGCCGGTCGAACAGGTGCGGCGCCTCAAGCGCCAGAACCTCGAGCCCGGTCTCGGCGCGGCCCTGGACCAGACGTCCCGCGCCACCGAACAGGTCGGGCAGACGCGCGACCTCGACCTTCTTTTCCAGCTTTTCGGCGACCGCCGGATAGGCCGGCAACAGGACCCGCGCCTCGCAGCCCAGCGGCGCCAGTGCGGGCGCCAGCGCGCCGGCCACGTCGGCCAGGCCGCCGGTCTTGATCAGCGGGTAGCATTCGGACGCGACAAACAGGCACCGCATGGGCTCAGAGGTCCAGCCTTTTCAACATCGCCTTGGTGATCAGACAGACGCCGGCGTCGGTGCGGCGGAACCGCCGCGCGTCCTCCTCCGGGTCTTCGCCGACGACCAGGCCGGCCGGGATCTGCACGCCGCGGTCGATCACCACCTTCGACAGCTGCGCGCCGCGGTTGATGGTCACGTAAGGCAGTGCGACGACCTGGTCGAGCTGGCTGAACGAATGGGCGTGAACGCCGGTGAACAGCAACGACTGGCTGATATTGCTGCCGGAGACGATGCAGCCGCCGGAAACCATGGAGCTGATGGCCTGGCCGCGACGGCCCTCTTCGTCGTGAATGAACTTCGCCGGCGGCGTGATCTCGGCATAGGTCCAGATCGGCCAGTCCGTGTCCCACAGGTCGAGGCCCGGGTCGAAGTTGGTCAGGTCGATGTTGGCCTGCCAGTAGGCGTCGACCGTGCCGACGTCGCGCCAATAGGCCTCGGCCTCGGGTTTGCTGCGGACGCATGAATCGGTGAAGCGGTGCGCCACGGCCTTTCCGTTCTTGACGATATGCGGGATCAGGTCCTTGCCGAAGTCGTGCGAGGAGTTGGTGTTTTCAGCGTCCTCCCGCAACAGCGAGAACAGGAACTGCGTCTCGAAGACGTAGATGCCCATACTGGCCAGAGCCATGTCCGGGTTGCCGGGAATGCCCGGCGGATCGGCCGGCTTTTCGAGGAAGTCGACGATTCGGTCGTCTGCGTCCACGTGCATCACGCCGAAGCCGGTCGCCTCCATGCGCGGCACCTCCAGGCAGCCGACGGTGACGTCGGCGTCCTGGCTCACATGCTGTTCCAGCATCGGCTCGTAATCCATCTTGTAGATGTGGTCGCCGGCCAGGATCACCACATGGGTGGGCGCGTAGCTTTCGATGATGTCGATGTTCTGGGTGACCGCGTCGGCCGTTCCCAGATACCACTGGGTCTCCGACACGCGCTGCGAGGCCGGCAGGATGTCGAACCCCTCGTTGCGCTCGGCGCGCAGAAAGTTCCAGCCGCGCTGCAGGTGGCGGATCAGGCTGTGCGCCTTGTACTGGGTCGCGACGCAGATCCGGCGAATGCCCGAATTCAACGCGTTCGACAGCGCAAAGTCGATGATCCGCGACTTGCCGCCGAAATGGACCGCCGGCTTGGCGCGGAAATCCGTCAGCTCCATCAGCCGGCTGCCGCGTCCGCCGGCCAGAACGTATGCCATCGCACCGCGCGACAGCGGGCGGGGCAACTCCTGTCCATTGCTCATTTCCTTGGGCCTCCCGTTTCCGGCCGCGGTTGCAGCGGCGCCCTCAATCGGCGCCGGTGCGCAGCCTCTTGATCTCGTTGATCAGTCCGTTTGTCGACGCGTCGTGGGACTGGACCGGCCTGTCGTCTGAAAGCTCCGGCAGGATCGACTTTGCCAGTTGCTTGCCCAGTTCCACGCCCCACTGGTCGTAGGAATTGATGTTCCAGATGACGCCCTGGACGAAGATCTTGTGTTCGTAAAGCGCGATCAGCCGGCCCAGCGCAAACGGCGTCAGCCGTCGATACAGGATCGACACCGTCGGCCGGTTGCCTTCGAAAACCTTGTGCGGCAACAGCGCCGCGATCCGATCGGAATCCAGGCCCTGGCCCGTCAGTTCGGCCTGCGCCTTCGCCTCGGTCTTGCCGAAGGCCAGGGCCTCCGTCTGGGCCAGGAAATTGGCAAGCAGTTTGTCGTGGTGATCGCCCAGCGGCGTCTGGGACTCCGCCGCCGCGATGAAGTCGGCCGGGATCAGTTCGGTGCCCTGGTGGATCAGTTGATAGAACGCGTGCTGTCCGTTGGTGCCCGGCTCGCCCCAGATCACCGGCCCGGTGTCGTAGTCGACGCGCATGCCGTCGCGGCGGACGAACTTGCCGTTGCTCTCCATGTCGCCCTGCTGCAGGTACGCCGCAAGCCGATGGAGATGCTGGTCGTAGGGCAGGATCGCATAGCTGGCCGCACCCAGGAAATCGCGATACCACAGCCCGATCAGGCCGAGCACGACGGGCATGTTCTGTTCCAGGGGTGCGGTGCGGAAGTGCCGGTCCATCGCATGCGCGCCCGCCAGCAGTTCCTCGAATCGGTCCATGCCGACCGCCAGCGCGATCGGCAGCCCGATCGCCGACCACAGGCTGTAGCGGCCGCCGACCCAGTCCCAGAAGACGAACATGTTGTCGGTATCGATCCCGAACGCCGCCACCTCCTCGGCGTTAGTCGAGACCGCAACGAAGTGCCGGGCGACGGCGGCCTCGTCGCCCAAGGCCTCGACCGTCCAGGCCCGCGCCGAGGCGGCGTTGGTCATGGTCTCCTGGGTCGTGAAGGTCTTGGACGCGACCACGAACAGCGTGGTTTCCGGATCCAGGCGCGCCAAGGTGTCCGCCAGATGGGCGCCGTCGACGTTGGAGACGAAATGGACCCTGAGGTCGGGCCGCTTGTAGGGCGCGAGCGCCTCGCACACCATGTAGGGGCCCAGGTCCGAGCCGCCGATCCCGATATTGACGATGTCCGTGATGGCCTTACCGGTATGGCCAGTCCAGTCGCCGTTGCGCACGCGTTCCGAGAATCCGCGCATCTTGTCCAGGACGGCGTTGACCTCGGGCATGACGTCCTGGCCGTCCACCTCGATCGGATCGTTCGCGCGGTTGCGCAGGGCCACGTGCAGCACCGCGCGCCCCTCGGTCACGTTGATCTTGTCGCCGGCGAACATGGCGTCGCGCCAGGCCTCGACGTCGATCGTCCGCGCCAGGTCGAACAACAGGGCCATGGTCTCCGCCGTGACCCGGCCCTTGGAAAAATCCACCAGCAGGTCGTCGAGCCTCAGCGAAAACGTCTCGAAGCGGGCGGGGTCGCGGTCGAACAGATCGCGCAGATGCTGGCCGGCCATGGCGTCCGCATGCCGTGTCAGCGCCGCCCAGGCGTCCGACGTGGTCAGGTCGGTCATATCAGCGGTCCCCCGTGTGCCTGCCTGCGTTCTTTGACGCCACTGTACGCGGTTGGGCGCCGGTGAGTCACCCGTGGTGCGCAAGGGCGGCGCAGGAACCGCACGACATGGCGTGCCAACCTGATATTGTCGCGGCATGGACCAATCCCCGATCATTGCGGCACGCGGCGTGGTCAAGCGCTTCGGGACCTTCGAGGCTGTCAGGGGCATCGATTTCGTCGTCGAGCCTGCGCAATGCATCGGTCTTCTGGGCCCGAACGGCGCCGGCAAGACGACGACCATGCGTATGATCATGGGGCTGAGCACCATCTCGAATGGCGAACTGACGGTCTTCGACCGCCCCGTCCAGGCGATGAGCCGCGCGATCAAGTCGCGCATCGGCCTGGTGCCCCAGGAAAACAACCTCGATCCCGACATCACCGTACGCGAGAACCTGGAGGTATACGGCCGGTTCTTCGGTCTTCCGGCCGAGACGGTGGCGGCCCGCGTGCCGGAGCTGCTGGCGTTCATGCAGCTTGGCGACCGCGCCGCCGCGCCGGTCATGCAGCTGTCGGGCGGCATGAAACGCCGCCTGGTGATCGCACGCGCGCTGATCGGCGATCCGGAACTGGTGATCCTGGACGAGCCGACCACGGGCCTGGACCCGCAGGCCCGGGTCCTGATCTGGAAGCAGCTGTTGGAACTGAAGAAGCGGGGCAAGACGCTGTTGCTGACGACCCACTACATGGACGAGGCACAGCGGCTGTGCGACCGCATCATCGTCATCGACCAGGGCGGCATCTTGGACGAAGGCTCGCCGCAGGACCTGATCAACCGGCACGTTAAGGGCCATGTGTTCGAGGTCCAGAAACCGCTGCCGGATGGCCTGGCGAATGGCCGCTGGGACAAGGAGGATGTGGGCGACGCCGTCCTCTATTACGTGCAGACGCCCATGGACATCCTGTCGGACATGCCTGAGGACGCAATCTATCTGCATCGCCAGGCCAACCTGGAGGACGTTTTCCTGCGACTGACCGGCCGCGCCCTGAGGGAACCGTGATGAGCATCGAATCGCCCGCAACCACCTATTCGCTGGCCGTGACGTGGCGCCAGTATCTTGTCTGGCGCAAGCTGATCTGGTCGTCGCTGGCGACGAACGTTGCCAACCCCATCCTGTTCCTGTTCGCGTTCGGCTTCGGGCTGGGCCGGTTCATCGACACCATGGACGGCATCGACTACCTGGCCTTCGTCGTGCCCGGCATGATCGCCTACGGGGCGATGTTCGCGGCGGCCTTCGAAACCTCGATCGGCGCGTTCACCCGGTTCTATCTCCAGAAGAACTGGGACGCGGTCTTGTCGACGCCGGTGACGCTGCGCGAGCTGTTGTTCGGCGAAGCGTTATGGGCGTCGTGCAAAGCCATGCTGTCCGCGGTCTGTGTCCTGATCGTCGGCGCCCTGTGGGGCGGGATCCCGTCGCTGGGCGGTGCGCTTCTGTCGCTGCCGGTGGTGTTCCTGGCCGCCTTCTGTTTCTCGTGCTGCGGCCTGGTGGCGACCTCGATCGCCAAGGGCTACGAGTTCTTCAGCTACTACTTCACGTTCTGGGTCACGCCGATGTTCGTGTTCTGCGGCGTGTTCTTCGAGATCGACCGCTTTCCGCCGGCTGTCCAGGCGCTGTCCTGGGTTCTGCCGATGACCCATCTGGTTGCGGTGATCCGCCCGCTGGCGGTCGACCAGCCGCTGGACCCCCTCTGGGCGACGGTCCACCTGGGCTATCTGGTCGCGCTCACGGTGGTTGCGTTCACGATCGCCTATACCCGCACCCGCCGGCGCATGTTCGACTGACGCGGGCCACGCGCAATGGGCGACCTTGACGGAAAATCGGCGTTGATCGTCGGCGGCGGCTCCGGGATTGGCCGGGCGACCGCCGCACTGATGCGCGACCGGGGCGCCGCGGTCTGGATCGCGGGTCGGTCGGAGGAGAAACTGGCCGCGGCGTTGGGCTCGTTCGGCGCCGGTCCTGCGGCGTCGTCGGTGGTCATGGACATCACACAGCCGGAATCCGTTGCGCACGCCCTTCGTGGGTTTCAGAACGCCTCGCTGGACGCGCTGGTGATCACCGCATCGAGCGCGGTCCACGGCCCGTTCGGGGAACTTGCGATCGAAGACGCCCGCGCGATGTTTGATTCGAAGTTCTGGGGTCCCTACCGGGTGGCGCGTGCCGGCCTGGATAAGCTGCGCGACGGCGGTTCGATCACCTTGTTCTCCGGCGTGCTCAGTCGACGACCGGGGCTGAACTGTTCCGCGCTGGGCGCGGTCAATGCGGCGGTGGAGGGACTGGCGCGGGGCCTCGCCCTGGAACTCGGTCCGCGCCTGCGCGTCAACTGCATCGCGCCCGGCATGGTGCGGACCGAAGCCTATGCGAAACTGCCGGACGACCGGCGCGAGGCGATGTACCGAAGCACCGGGGAGTCGCTGCCGATCGGACGCGTCGGGCGGCCGGAGGAGATCGCGGAGGCAACCGTCTTCGCCGCGTTCAATACCTACCTGACGGGCCAAGTCTTGGACATCGACGGTGGTCATATGATCCGTCAATACGCGTCACGCTGATTCTGCGCGGACGACCGCATGCGTTCCGCCGAACCCGGGTCCGGCGGACGTTTCGCGGCTACTCGCTTCTGCAGCGACCTATAGCAAAATCTTATCGCCGGAACGGGTTTTTCAATTGGTTATTCCGGTTCGGTCGCGCGAGACTGGCTGCATGGACGGTTGGCGGCCCGACGACGGCAGCGGCGCCGATGGCGACCGGGCCGAACCGGCACTGGTCGCGGTCAGGATCTTGGAATAAAACGGTATCAGCCACCGCAAGAACAGCGGATCACAGGGAGGTAACAAAATGAGAATACTTGGTACTCTGGCCGCCGGTGTCTTGGCCTCGGCCGTCATCGGCGGGACGGCAGCCGCCCAGGATATCACGCTCAAACTGCATCACCTGCTTGGCCCGAAATCGCCGGCGCATACCCAGATGCTGGTCCCGTGGGCCGAACGCATCGAAAAGGCCACCGGCGGCAAGGTGAAGATCGAGATCTATCCGGCCATGTCGCTTGGCGGCAAGCCGCCGCAGCTGGTGCGCCAGGCGCGCGATGGCGTGGTCGATATCGTCTGGACCGTCAACGGCTATACGCCGGGTCTGTTCCCGCGTTCGGAGGTGTTCGAACTGCCGTTCGTGCACACCAACAACGCGGTCGCCACCAACCTGGCGATGCGCGAGATGTTCGATGAGTTCCTGGCCCAGGAATACAAGGGACTGCACGTCCTGTTCACCCATGTCCATGCCGGTCAGGGCATTCACATGGTCGACGAGGTCGTGCGCACGCCGGCCGACCTGGAAGGCAAGAAGATGCGCATTCCGACCCGGACCGGCGCCTGGATCATCGAGGCGCTGGGCGCGTCGCCGGTCGGCATGCCGGTGCCGGAACTGCCCCAGGCCCTGTCCAAGAAGGTCGTGGACGGCGCCTTCATCCCCTGGGAGATCATTCCGCCCCTGAAACTCCAGGAACTGACCAAGTACCAGATCGAAGGACCTGACAAGGTGCGCTTCGGGACGACCACGTTCCAGGTATCCATGAACCTGGACCGTTGGAACTCGCTTCCCGACGACATCAAGAAGGCCTTCAACGACCATTCCGGCGCCGACTGGCATCGCGAAGTGGGCGAGATCTGGACCCGCAGCGAGGAAGGCGGGCTTGCGCTGGCGTTGAAAGCGGGCAACGAGCACATCCAGTTGACCGAGGAGGAGTTGGACCAGTTCCGCGAGAAGCTGGAGCCGGTCGTGCAGCGCTGGATCGACGAGGTGAAGTCCAAGGGGATCGACGGTGAGGCCTTGGTCGCGCGCGCGCGGGACCTGATCGCCAAATACTCCAACTGAGCAGCGTCAATGTCCTACGACGCCGCACCGCAGCGGGCGGGGCTGACCGGCCTCGCCTGCAAGGTGATCGAGCTTTGGGCGCTGTTGGGTGGGCTGGTGCTGGTTGCGCTGGTGCTGATGTCCACCTGGAGCGTCTTCTCCGGCGCCGTGTTCGGGGCCCCGCTGCCGGGCGATTTCGAGATGGTGGAGGTCGGCTGTGCGGTCGCCGCCTTCGCCTTTCTTCCCTACTGCCAATTGACCGGCGCCAATGTCAGCGCCGACATCTTCACGGCCCGCGCCAACCGGCGCACGGTTGCGGCGCTGTCCCTGTTGGCCGCGACCGTCGCCCTGGGGTTCAGCCTGTTCCTGATGTGGCGCATGCGCGCCGGCATGGTGGACTACCAGGAGTATCTTGAGACGACGGCGATCCTGAGTTTTCCGATCTGGGTCGCCTTCGTCCCGATCCTGGTATCGCTGGCGCTGCTGGCGGTCGCCGCTTTGATCACGCTGTCGGATGCCGCCCGCAACGTGATTGCCGAACGCTAAAGGTCTCCGGTCTTGGAACATAATCTTCTGATCGGGCTTGTCGGCTTGATCTTCCTGATCGGGCTGATCGCGATCCGGATGCCGATCGCCTACTCGATGATCCTGGTCGGCGGGGTCGGCGTGACCATCCTCAGCGGTCCGGCAATCTTCATGTCGCAGCTCAAGGACCTGGCCTACGCCCAGTTCTCGATCTACGACCTGTCGGTCGTGCCGATGTTCGTGCTGATGGGCGCGGTCGCCACCCGCGTGGGGCTCAGCCAGGATCTGTTTCGCGCGGCAAACGCCTGGCTAGGATGGATGCGCGGCGGCGTGGCCATGTCGGCGATCGCCGCCTGCGCCGGTTTCGGTGCGGTCTGCGGCTCGTCGCTGGCGACCGCGTCCACAATGGGCCGCGTCGCGCTGCCCGAGCTCAGGCGTTACGACTATTCGCCGTCGCTGGCCACCGGGACGCTGGCCGCGGGCGGGGTGCTGGGCATTCTGATTCCGCCTTCGGTGGTGCTGGTGATCTACGCCATCATCGTCGAAGCCAACATCGTCACCATGTTCATGGCCGCTTTCCTGCCGGGGATCATAGCGGTGCTGTTGTTCCTGCTGACCATCGCCGTCTATGTGCGGGTCAGGCCCAATGCAGGGCCGCCGGGCAAGGCCGTCGAGCGCCAGGAACTGGTCGAGGCGACACTGGGCGTGTTGCCGGTCCTGGTGGTTTTCGGGCTGGTGATCGGCGGCATCTACCTCGGGTTCTTCAACCCGACGCCGGCGGCGGCCGTGGGCGTTTTCCTGGTCGCGCTCTACGGCGTGGTGCGGCGCATGCTCAATCTGACCGACATCCGGATCGCGCTGTTGGAGACGGCCAAGACGACCGGCATGATCTATCTGATCCTGCTGGGCGCGGAGATGCTGAAGATCTTCATGTCCCGGGGCGGGGTGCCGATGGCGGCTGCCGACATGATGGTCTCCAGCGGCCTGTCGCCGCATACGATCCTGATCCTGCTGCTGGTTGCGCTGATCGTGCTGGGATGCCTGATGGACAGCCTGTCAATGCTGTTGCTGGCGATCCCCTTCTTCTGGCCGGTCATTTCCGAACTGGATTTCGGCCTGGGCGAGGAGGAGCTGAAGATCTGGTTCGGCGTGCTGGCGCTGATCGTGGTGGAACTTGGTTTGATCACGCCACCGGTGGGCATGAACGTATTCATCATCAGCGCCCAGTCGCGCGACGTTCCCATGCGCGAGACCTTCATCGGCGTGATGCCGTTCTTCTTCGCCGAACTGATCCGCGTTGCGATCCTGATCGCCTTTCCGGTCATCACCCTGTGGTTGCCGCGGCTGCTGAGCGGGTGAGTGCCGGTCCGTGACCGCGAACGACAAGAAAGACAAGGAGGCCCGACAATGACGCAACCGCCTTTCCGCGCCGACGAGGTCGGCAGTCTTCTGCGCCCGCAGGCGCTCAAAAAAGCCCGTGCCGCGCACGAAGCGGGAGAGATCGATGCGGCGGAGCTCCGCGCCGTGGAGGACGAACTCGTCCGTGCCGTGGTCGCGCGCCAGGAGGCGGCAGGCCTGAAGGCGGTGACTGACGGCGAGTTCAGGCGCGGCTGGTGGCATTTCGACTTCTTCGCAGGCCTCGACGGTGTCGAGTGGGTGCGTGGCGGCACGAGCATCCAGTTCCACGGCGTGCAGACCAAGTCCGAAAGCGTTGCGGTCACCGGCCGCGTCGGCTTTGGCGACCATCCGATGCTGGACCATTTCCGGTTCCTGAAGGAGACCGCCACGGTCACGCCGAAGATGACAATCCCGGCGCCATCGGTGCTGCATTTCCGCGGCGGCCGCAACGCGATCAGCCGCGAGGTCTATCCCGATCTGGACACGTTCTTCGCCGACACCGCGGAGGCCTATCGCAAGGCGGTCCTGGCGTTCTACGAGGCGGGCTGTCGGTACCTGCAGCTGGACGATACGGTCTGGGCCTATCTGTGCTCGCAGAAAGAACGCGACGCCGTGCGCGCGCGTGGCGACGATCCCGACCCCTTGCCGGGGATCTACCGCGACATGATCAACCACGCGCTGAAGGACAAGCCGGCCGACATGACCGTCACCACCCATGTCTGCCGCGGCAACTTCCGCTCGAGCTGGATCTCGGAAGGCGGCTACGAACCGGTGGCGGACATCCTTCTGAACGAGACCGGCTATAACGGCTATTTCCTGGAATACGACACGGACCGCGCCGGCGGGTTCGAGCCGCTGCGCTTCCTGCCGAAAGGCGACAAACGGGTCGTGTTGGGCCTGGTGACGTCGAAGTCCGGCTCGCTGGAGGACCGCGACGCGGTCAAGCGGCGCATCGAAGAAGCGGCCCAGTTCGCGCCGCTGGATCAGTTCTGCCTCAGCCCGCAGTGCGGCTTCGCGTCGACGGAGGAAGGCAATATCCTGACCGAAGACGATCAGTGGAAGAAGCTCGAGATGATCGTCTCGATCGCAAAGGAGGTGTGGGGCGAGGTGTAATAGCCCCAAGCACCGTAACGCGAAGGGTCATTGCATCGCCGCCTTCACATAGGCCTTCAGATCGAACCCTTCCTGCGCCACAGTCTCGGCGGGCAGCGCGATGCCCTCGCTCATCAGGCGCCGTCCGGCCATGTGATCGCCCGGCCGGTTGACGGATTCGACCCCCAGAAAGCGGTCGCCCCGATAGCAGAACAGCGAGAACTTCGCCGCCGCGGGCTCGCCCACCTGCACCGTGCGGTCGGCGCCGCCGGTAATGCCCACCATTTGCAGTTTCAGTGCGCCCTGGTCGCTCCAGAACCAGGGAACATCGCCGTAGGGGCTCGCACTGCCCGTCAGCCGGGCGGCAACCGTCCGCGCCTGGTCGACGGCGTTCTGGACAGATTCGAACCTGACCCGGCCGTCCGCAAAGGGGCTGTGGAAGGACGCGCAGTCGCCGATCGCGGAGATTGCGGGGTCTTCGGTCAACAGCATCTCGTCGACGCAGATCCCGTTGTCTACCGCCAGGCCCGCTTCTGCAGCCAGTTCCACGTTGGGCACCACACCGGCGGCGATCAGTGCCACGTCTCCGTCGATGCGTTCGCCGTCTTTGGTCTCGATGCCGGCAACCGCGCCGCCGTCTTCGAGGATGCGTCCGACCATCGCCTCCAATCGGATGTCGATGCCGGTGGCGCGGTGGTGATCGAGGAAGTATGCCGAGATGGCGGGCGTCACCGCGCGGCCCATCACCCGCTGCATCGCTTCGAACACAATGACCTCGACGCCGGCGGCACAAGCCGTCGCCGCGACCTCAAGGCCGATGAAACCGGCACCGACGATCAGGATGCGTGATGCCGCCTCCAGCCGATTGCGCAGATGCTCGGATTCGGCGGCCGTGCGCAGCGCCAGGACGCCGTCCAGCTCGGCGCCGGGTATCGGCAGGATGCGGTTTCGGGCGCCGATCGCCAGGACCAGGTGGTCGTATGCCAGCGTCTCGCCAGAAGACAAGGCGACGGTCCTGCCGGGCCGGTCGATCGCCGTCACCCGGGTCTTCTCGAGGACCTCGATCGTGTTCTTCTCGTAGAACGGCGGCTTGCGCAGCAGCAGCGTCTGGAAGTCCTGGTGTTCCTTCAGATAGGCCTTGGACAGCGGCGGTCTTTGGTAAGGCAGGCCCGGCTCGTCGCCCACCAGGACGATGCGGCCGTCGAAGCCGTCCTGACGCAGGCTGGCGGCGACCTGGAACCCGCCCTGGCCGGTGCCTGCGATCACGACGGTGTTCATGGTCATGCTGCCGCGCGATCGCCCCCGTCGAAGGCCGCGTCACGGTTCGTCACTTCGGCCAGCGGGATGGCGATCACGTCGATCCCCGGAAGAGTTTCCTGCTTTTCAGGCTTCAGCCATCGATACTCGGTGTAGCCGACGACGCCGGTCGGCAGGCCGTTCTCGTCGGCGCCCAGCGGCAACAGCAGGCGCGCGCCGACAGCGGCGCTCTCGGCCGCCAGGTAGACAAGGCCGCGCATGTAGATGATATCGCCGCGCTGGTCCAAGGGTCGCCAGCGTTTGGCCACCATTTCCGCGTTCTCGGGCGGCAGGATGTCCCGCAAGGTGACGCCGCGCATGCTGCCGTTCCCAAGGTACTTCCGGAAAACCGCCTCGATGTCGTTGCCGGCGAGGCGATAACGGTAGGCATCGGTCTCGCGTTCGTAGTCCGCGATGAACAGACGCGATAACGCCCAGGCGATCTCCGTCGGGTCGATATCGCCGCGGTCCGGCATCGATCGGCCGCTGCGCTTGGACAGCCAGTAGTCTGCGAACCGTTGCAAATCGGGTTCCCGTACGACGGACAGACCGCGACCTTCAGACAATAGGAAATTAGCTGGATCGCGATCCATCGGCTGCACCCCTCTCTTTTTGTTCACGCATTTTCACACGCGCGTGATCGGCTTGCAACCAACCGGAAAGGCCGTCGGCGCATTCCCCAATATGCAGGGCCGTCAGTGCGACATCAGAACCGGCACCTTGGAACTGCGCAAGGCGCTCTTGGTGGCGCCACCGAAATAGTCCTCGCGCAGCTTGCTGTGCTCGTAGGCTCCCATCACCAACAGACCGGGGTTGTTTTCGTTGCTGTACTCGATGATGGCGCGCCCCGCCGACCCGTGTGCCGGCGGCAGCTTGACCCATTCGGTGGCGATGCCGTGGCGGTTGAGATGCGCCTCCACGTCCAGGCCGGGCGTGCCGTCGGCTCCGGGCACGTCGCCGACGGTGAGGATCGTGACCAGGGATTTGGTTTCAAGGATCTGCATCGCGTCGGACAGCGCGCGTGCGGCGGACCGTCTGCCGTCCCAGGCGACGAAGGCGCGGTCGCCAAGTTTCTCCGGCGCACCGCCGCGCGGAACGATCAAAACGGGTCGCCCGCTTTCCAGCGCCACGTCGTCGGGATGCAGGATCAGGCGTTCGTCGCCGATGCTGTCGTCGAATTGGCCCATCAGCGTGATGTCCGCATAGCGGGCGTATTCGACGACCGCCTCGTCCGGCGACTGGGCGCGGCGAATCCAATGCGCCCGTTCCTCCAGGCCGGCGGCGCGCATCCGGTCGTGAAAGCGGACCTCGATCTCGTCATAGGCCTTCTCGGCCATGTCGGCGATCTCTTGTTGCATGTCCTCGGGGATATGGACGCGGACATATTCGCTGACGGGTGAAGGGCCGTAGGCCAGCAGACCGGTCAGGTGGGCCTCGTACTTCTGCGCCATCTTGATCGCCGCATCGAGCGCGGATTCGGACGATGGGCTGCCGTTGTAGGCGATCAGCAGATTCTTGATGGCCATGTTCCCGTTCCCTTCCCAATAGACCGGGCCAATCATACAAGGATCGGGTCAGTAGGGCAGCCCGACGTAGTTCTCCGCCAGGGCGGTCATCGCCGCCTTGGAACCGAACAGGTAATCGAGCTCCGCGCGCTGCATCTTGGCGCCGAACGGGCCGTTTTCGGGGAACTCGTGCAGCAGGTTCGTCATCCACCAGGAGAACCGCTCGGCCTTCCAGACCCGGGCCAGGGCCTTTTCGGAATAGGCCTCCAGGCCGGCGCTGTCGCCGTTGCGATAGAAGTCGATCAAGGCGTTCGACAGGTAATGGATGTCGGACGCGGCCAGGTTGAGGCCCTTGGCGCCGGTCGGCGGCACGATATGTGCGGCATCGCCTGCCAGGAACAGGCGGCCGTGGCGCATGGGCTCGGCAACGAAACTGCGCAGGGGCGCGATCGACTTCTCGATCGACGGGCCTGTCACCAGCGCGGCGGATGCGTCGTCCGGCAGGCGCTGCTTCAGCTCGTCCCAGAACCGGTCGTCCGACCAGTCGTCGACCTTGTCCTCCAGCGGACACTGGACGTAGTACCGGCTGAGCACCCGCGACCTGAGCGAGCACAGCGCGAAGCCGCGGTCGTGGCTGGTGTAGATCAGCTCTTCTGCCACCGGCGGCGTCTCGGACAGCACGCCCAGCCAGCCGAACGGGTAGACCCGCTCGAACTCCTTCAACACATCGGAAGGGATGGTCTTGCGGCTGATGCCGTGGAAGCCGTCGCAGCCGGCGACGTAGTCGCAGTCGAGGCGGTGTTCGGCGCCGTCCTTGCGGTAGGTGATGTAGGGGGCGTCGGTCTCGATGTCGTGCGGCGTCACGTCGTCGGCCTCGTCGATGACGATGCCGCCCATGGCGTCGCGGGCGTCGTACAGGTCCTTGGTGACTTCGGTCTGGCCGTAGACCATCACCGTCGCGCCGCCGGTCAGCCCGGCCAGGTCGACCCGGTGGCGGCGGCCGCCGAATGCGATGTCGAAGCCCTCGTGGATCTCGCCTTCCCGGTCCATGCGGTCGGCGACTTCCGCGGTGCGCAGAAGGTCGACCATTCCCTGCTCCAGAACGCCGGCGCGGATCCGGCCCAGCACGTAGGCGCGGCTGCGCTGTTCCAGGACGACCGTCTCGATACCCTTCAGATGCAGGAGCTGCGATAGCAGAAGCCCCGAGGGTCCGCCGCCAATGATTCCGACCTGCGTGCGCATGATTGCCTCCTCCCGGCCGCTTCCTTGGTCCCTTGATTTGTCCGGACCGGTCAGCTTCGGTCCTTGCCGAGTGCAGGATAGCCCAACACACTGCTGATTGAATGGAGCATTGAGACCGTTTCTTGTATGAATCGAACATCTAAGGTGGGACGGAGGGGGCGGCGATGAAATCGATTCCCAGCTATGCGCTGTATGGCGAGAACGATCCCGGCCGTTTGCCAGACGTGCTGCATTGCGAATCCATCGGCGTCCGCAGCCGGATGCACGACTGGCGCTTCGACCCGCACCGGCATTACGGCCTCTACCAGTACTTCCTGGTCGATCGCGGCGGCGGGACGGCGACCGTGGACGGCGTCGAGCACCGGCTGCGGCCGCCGGTTGCCTTTCAGATCCCGCCGCTGACGGTCCACGGCTTCGTCTTCGATCCCGGTACCGAAGGCTGGGTGGTGACCGTTCCCAAGGTCGTTCTGGAACGGGTGCTGATGCACGCCGAACAGGTCCTGGGCAGGCTGGCACAGCCGGTAATGGTCAAGAGCGAGCCGCGCGTGGCCGGCCTCTTCGCGGAAATTGCCGGCGAATTCGAAGCGTCGGGCGAGGGCAGGGCGCAATCGCTGCGGTCACTGACGGGCCTGCTGTCGGTCTGGTTCGCCCGTGCGGTGTCGCGTTCCAAGGCCGGGCCGCCGGACCGGGCCGACACGCGCCGGGCACTGTTGCGGCGATTCCAGGAACTGGTCGAGGCGGACTACCGCGAACGTCGGCCCTTGTCGCACTATGCCCGGGCTTTGGGCGTGACAGTGCCGCATCTCAGCCGGGTCTGTCGCGAGGTCACCGGCCGGCCGGCCTCGGTGTTGGTTCAGGAACGGGTCGTGCTGGAAGCCAAGCGGCGCCTGATCTACACCTCGATGTCGGTTTCGGAGGTGGCCTATTCGCTCGGGTTTTCAGACCCGCCCATTTCACGAAGTTCTTCAGCAACGCAACCGGGGACACCCCGTCGCTGTTTCGATCCGGAATGACAATGGCCACCGCGGGAGCGGCATAACGCCCGTGTCATCCCGCTGCGGCGCGGACCTTGTCCTTGATGTCGTCGTGGCGCCGCCGCGCCGCCACCGCGTTCTCGCCGCCGCGGGTCTCGGTGAACATGGAAAGGTCGTCGAATTCCGCCTCCGAGGCGTCCGCCAGGGCCATGTCCGAATAGCTGTAGCGGTCGGGCGCCTTCTTGATGCCGCGATAGATCGGATAGAGCCGCGCCAGGATCCGGACATAATGCAGATGCTTGGTCACCATCTCCCAGACATAGCGCGGATAGAAGACCAGCGGGTTTTCCAGTGGCAGGCCACCGCGCCGGTCGCGTCGCACCTTGCGGCGGAAATAGCCGCCTTCAAGGGGATGGACGCCCTCGTACCGGACCATCAGGTAGAACCACAGCATCAGGAAGAGCTTGTTCCCCGGCCGGCCCCGTTTGTGCGCGGCGGCACGGCGCAGCACGGTCGCGATATGGTCGGTGCTGTAATAGCTCTCCCACGCCGCGCGATAGGCGTCGTCCCATTCCGCGTCTGACATCGTCGGGTGATGGCTGACGCGGTGGTTGAGATCGTACTTGTTGAGGTCGGGGTCCATCCAGACGCCCTGTTTCCACAGCGTCAGGTGGTCTTCCGACCCGGGCAGCGGCGTCAGGAAGAAGAACTCCAGCAGATCCAGCGGCAGTTCGCGCTTGATGATCTCGATGTCGCGCAGGATCGATTCCTTGGTGTCGCCGGGAAAGCCCAGGATATAGCCGGCATAGGTGGTGCAGCCGGCAGCCCGCCAGGCCTGCAGCATCGCGCGGTATTCGGTGATCTTGTTCTGGCGTTTCTTCGCGGCCAGCAGATTGTCGGGGTTGATGTTTTCAAGCCCGATGAAGACCCGGTTAACGCCGGCGCGCGCCGCCTTGTCGATGAAATTCTCGATGCGGTGGCACAGGGTGTCGACCTGGATGATGAACTTGATGTCGAAGCTCTCCGTCTCCCGAAGTTCGATCAGGCGATCGAAGAACGCCTCCCAGTCCTTGTTGCGGGCGAAGTTGTCGTCGGTGATGAAGAAGCGGTTGATGCCCTGCGCCAGGTTGTCGCGAATGATGCGTTCCAGGTCGTCGGCCGAGCGGAACCGGCTCTTGCGGCCCTGGACGTTGATGATCGTGCAGAACGAACACTGGAACGGGCAGCCGCGGCCCAGGTCGAAGCTGGAATGGGAGCCCGCCGTCAGCCGGATGTGCTGTGGCGGCAGGATCGGCGTCGGCTCGCCCTGGATATTCGGCAGGTCGGCCATGTAGTTGTACAGCGGCTTGAGCGCGTCGTTCCAAGCGTCCCGGAAGACCTGGTCGAGCCGCCCGTCCTCGGCCTCGCCGGCGAAGAACGAAATGCCCAGTTGCTGCGCCGCGACCATTTCCGGCGGCATCTCGGGCAGCATCGAAATGCAGCCGGAGACGTGAAAGCCGCCGATTGCGACCGGCAGGCCGGCCTCGCGGAACGGACGAGCGAGATCCACCGCTCGGGGGAACTGGTTGGACTGGACGCCCACCAGCGCAACCAGCGCCTTGCCGCCGTCGCGCGCGATCATCCTGATGATCCGGTCCGGCCGCACCCGCTTGTTGGTCTCGTCGAAAGTGTGCAGGCGGATTTCCACATCGGGCCCCAGGACGCCGCGCGCATGGGCGTCGACGGCCAGGCCGTTCAGCGCCGCCAGCGTGTTCGACGGAATTGCCGAGCGCAGCCACTGGATGGGATAGCCGTCATCGTCGTAATGAGTCGGCTTGATCATCACGAAGTGGAAGATCGACGTTTCAGTCCGGTCTGTTCCCAAGACATTCCCCTGCATGCGACGGTCGGGCGCATCCCGGCACCGGGTATAGATCTAGGCGGTCGCGCGCTTGCGGCCAGTGCGGCCGGCCGTTAGCCCCGCCTGGCGATCAGCGAAATGGACGAACGGCCCACCGCCGTGATTAGCTGCACCCAGCCCGGCAAGGCAAGGAAAATGGGGATGGTCCGTGCAGCCATGGCGGTGGGCAGTGGGCGGCGCCGACGGGCGCCGCCGGCGGGGCGCTGGTGTAGTATCCTGCGCGGACGAGGTGAGACGAGGCGATGACGGTTCTGATTGCGGGCGCTGGCATTGGCGGACTGACCCTGGCGTTGAGCCTGCATCAGGTGGGTGTCGACGTTCGGGTTTTCGAGGCCGTCCGCACCCTGAAACCGCTTGGCGTCGGTATCAATTTGCAGCCGCATGCGGTGCGCGAGCTGCAGGAACTGGGGCTTTTGGAACGTCTCGACGCGATCGCGCTGAGAACCGCCGAGGTCGCCTACTTCTCGACGCACGGAAAGCTGATCTGGACCGAGCCGCGCGGGATGTCGGCTGGCTACCGCTGGCCGCAGTTCTCGATCCACCGCGGCCGGCTGCAGATGATGCTGTACAACGTCGCCCGCCAGCGGCTGGGGCCGGACAGGATCGTGACCGGCCGCAAGGTGCAGGACTGGCGCGAGACCGCGGACGGCGTCGTCATCGACCTTGCCGGCGAAACCGACGGCGACGCGGCCGAGCAGGTCTCCGGCGCCCTGTTCGTCGCCGCCGACGGAATCCATTCCACGGCCCGCGCGAAGCTTTTTCCCGACGAAGGGCCGCCGGTCTGGGCCGGCGTGATGATGTGGCGCGGCGTGACCCGCGGACCGTCGTTCCTCACCGGGCGCAGCATGGCGATGGCCGGGTGCAAGGCGCGCAAGTTCGTCTGCTATCCGATCGGCGATGACGAGGACGGCCGCAGGATCATCAACTGGATCGCCGACCTTGGGTTCCCCGCCGCCTATCAATGGCGGCGCGAGGACTGGAACCGGCCCGGCCACGCTTCGGACCTGATGCCCAAGTTCGGCGACTGGCATTTCGACTGGCTGGATGTCGCGGCCGTCATCGAAAACGCAAGTCAGATCTTCGAGTACCCGATGGTCGACCGTGATCCCCTGCCCAAATGGACGGTCGGCCGCATGACGCTGTTGGGAGACGCGGCCCATCCGATGTATCCGATTGGCTCGAACGGGGCGTCCCAGGCGATCCTGGATGCCCGGGTTCTGACCCGTGAGATCCTGGACAAGGGCCTTACGGCCGCTGCGCTGGAGGCCTATGACCAAGAGCGTCGTCCGGCGACCGCGAAGATCGTGATGGCGAACCGCGGCGATGGCCCCGACAAGATCCTAGACGTCGTCGAACGCCGTGCGCCGGACGGGTTCGAGCAGCTGGAGGACGTGATCAGCCGCGAAGAGCTGGAACGGACCGCACGCACCTACAAGGAACTGGCGGGCTTCGACGTGGATGCGCTGAACGCCCGCCCGCCCATCGTCAACGTGCCCTGATCGGGTTGTGCAGACTAGCTGGGGGACAGCATCATGAGAGTCGGTTTCATTGGTCTCGGGTCGATGGGCAACGCGGTCTGCCGCAATATCCTGCGGGCCGGTTTCGACCTGGTGGTGCACGACCTTCGCCCCGAGGCGCAGGAGACGCTGGTTGCGGCCGGCGCGACCGCCGCGGCGTCGCCCAGACAGGTGATCGACGCCGTGGACGTGGTCGGGACGATGGTCTTCGGGCCGAAGGAGATCGAGGCGGTGGTGCGTGGTGAGGACGGCCTCTTATCGGGAAACTGCGCCGGCAAGACCTGGATCGACCTGACCACAAGCCGTCCGGCGCTGATGCGGGAGCTGGGCGTGGCGTTTTCCGAAATGGGCGGCCGGCCGGTGGACGCGCCCGTGACCGGCTCTCTCCGTTCCGCGATCCGCGGCGACATGATCATGTTCGTGGGCGGCGAGGACGAAGCGGTGGCCCGGGCAGGGCCGGTGCTGGATGCAATCGGCGAGGCCAGACGGGTTGGCGGCCACGGCAACGGCTATGTGGCCAAGCTGGTCAACAACCAGCTTTGGAAGATCCATGCCGCCGCAGTGGGCGAAGCGATGGTTACGGCCAAGCTGGCCGGCCTGGAGCCCGAGGTCTGGTGGGAGGTGATGAAGGGCGGCGCGGCCGACAGTTTCGTCCTGCATCAAGACGTGCCGGCCGTCTTTGCGGGCCATTACGACCCGTCGTTCCGTCTTGCCCTGTGCCTGAAGGATCTGGACCTCATTGCCGAGCTCCTGGAGCAGACGGGCACCCGCGCCGAGTTGACGCTTGCGACCCATGAGCGGTTCCGCGAGGCGGCGCGGCGCTACGGGGAGGATGCGGGCGACATGTCCGTCTGCCGGGTGATCGAGGATGACGCCGGAGTGGAACTGCGTGTCGAACGCGACTGGATTGCACCCTGGGAGGTCAAACATGCCAGCGAGGCCTGATTGCCAGCCCGAGGCCAGCCACCATATCGGCGGCCGCTACGTCGAAGGCGGCGAAACCGCGCTGGACAGCCGCTATCCAGCGACGAACGAGGTGATCGCGCGTCTCCATGCCGCGGACGCGGTGACGGTGGACCGCGCGGTCGCGGCCGCCAGGTCGGCTTTCGAAGATTGGTCGGCGACCCCGGCGGCCGAGCGCGGCCGGATCCTGAGGCGCGCCGCCGACATCATCCGGGACCGCAATCGCGAACTTTCCGTCCTGGAGACGCTGGACACCGGCAAGGCGCTGCAGGAAACGCTGGCCGCCGACCCCGCCTCGGGTGCGGACTGCCTGGAGTTCTTCGGCGGCATCGCCGCGTCGATCACGGGCGAGCATATCGACCTGGGCGGTTCCTTCGCCTACACCCGACGCGAGCCCCTGGGCGTCTGCGTCGGGATCGGCGCCTGGAACTACCCCATCCAGATCGCCTGCTGGAAATCGGCGCCGGCATTGGCCTGCGGCAATACGATAGTTTTCAAGCCGTCCGAGGTGACGCCCCTGAGCGCGCTCAAGCTCGCCGAGATCTATGCCGAGGCGGGGCTGCCCGACGGGGTGTTCAACGTGGTGCAGGGCGCCGGCGACGTCGGCGCGATGCTGACGGCGCATCCGGACGTTGCCAAGGTATCCTTCACGGGTTCCGTCGCGACCGGCGAGCGGGTGATGGCGGGCGCTTCCGCCGGGGTGAAGCCCGTGACGCTGGAACTGGGCGGCAAGTCGCCGATTGTCATTTTCGACGATGCCGATGTGGAAAACGCGGTTTCCGGCGCCATCGTCGGCAATTTCTATTCAACTGGTCAGGTTTGTTCAAACGGGACCCGTGTTTTCGTACAGCGCGGAATCCGCGAACAATTCCTCAACCGGCTTCTGGAGCGGACGGCGGCGATCCGCCTGGGAGATCCTTTGGACGAGGCGACCCACCTGGGCCCCCTGGTCAGTCAACAGCAGTACGACAAGGTTCTGGGTTACATGAAGCTGGGCGTTGAGGAGGGGGCGACACTGGCGATCGGCGGCGGACCGGCGCGGTTGCAAGGGTTCGAGGACGGATTCTTCGTGGAACCGACCGTCTTCACGAACGTAAGCGACGACATGCGCATTGCGCGCGAGGAGATTTTCGGTCCGGTTATGTGCGTCCTCGACTTCCAGGACGAGGCCGAGGCGATCGCGCGGGCCAACGATACCGAGACGGGACTGTCGGCTGGCGTTTTCACCCGCGACATCCAGCGCGCCCACAGGGTGGTCGCGGCGTTCCAGGCCGGATCCTGCTGGATCAACACCTACAACCTGACCCCCGTCGAGGTGCCGTTCGGCGGCTACAAGAAGTCCGGCATCGGCCGCGAAAATGCCAGCGCGGCGATTGAAACCTATTCCCAGCTTAAGAGCGTATATGTGGAGGCGGGCGACGTAGAGTCGGCCTACTGAGCCTGGCACGCCGGCGGAACGATTTTTTGCCCTGCGGCACTTGAAAGACGGGATCCCGGGCCCCATCTGATGTTTAGAATTATTCTAAAGAGAGAGGAAACCGCCGTTTTCCGCGGCGTTTCCCGGTTCACCATTGCCTAGCCTTAGGGGAAACCAATGATCGGCAAGAAACTTCCTGACATGACCTTCAAGACCCGCGTGCGCGACGAAAGCGTGGGCGGTCCCAATCCCTACCGGTGGGAGGACAAGACCACCGCCGACTACTTCGCCGGCAAGCGGGTGGTTCTGTTCTCGCTGCCCGGCGCGTTTACGCCCACCTGCTCGACCTACCAGCTTCCCGATTTCGAGAAGATGTTCGGCGACTTTCAGGCCAACGGCGTCGACGAGATCTACTGCATCGCGGTCAATGACGCGTTCGTCATGAACGCCTGGGGCAAGTCCCAGAACCTCGAGAACGTAAAGCTCATCCCCGACGGAACGGGCGAGTTCACGCGCAAGATGGGCATGCTTGTCTGCAAGGACAATCTTGGCTTTGGCATGCGGTCGTGGCGCTATGCCGCGATCATCAATGACGGTGTCGTGGAGACTTGGTTCGAAGAACCCGGCTTCGCCGACAACTGCGAGACCGACCCCTACGGCGAATGCTCGCCGCAGAACGTTCTGGACAGGATGGTCCAGGCGGTGGCCGCTTAGGGTCAGATCCCGACGCTCTGATCCCAACCCCTCGCCTTTGTTGGCAGAGGGGTTGGGACGGGGCCCCATCTTTCAGCGGAACGCCTGTCCCGTCAGCCCCGTCGCGCCGTAGAGCCACTGCAGGCTGTCGTAATAATCGTCTGCCGACATTGCCCCCAGGATCGCGTTGCGGAGATGGGCATGCGCGCCGGCCGGGTGATAGATATGTTCGCCCATCAGCCGTGACTGGAGCTGGACGCGCGATGTGCGGTCCACGCGGCGGGCGTTGTACGCAACGAAGGCTTCTTCGACGTCGCCGGCCGTCTCCTCCACCGCGTGCGCCAGGCAGACGGCGTCTTCCATCGCCATGCAGGCGCCCTGGGCCATGTATTGCAGCATCGGATGCGCGGCATCGCCCAGCAACGCCACGCGTCCCTCCACCCATTTCAGGATCGGCTCGCGGTCGCACAACACCCACAGCTTCCAGTCGGACCCGTGGTCGATGATCTGCAACGCGCGTTCGTGGATATGACCGAAACCCGCGCGCACCTCGTCGGCTGGCACCGGCTTGCCGGCCACCGGCGCCGGCGCATCGTTGTGGCAGGTAACGACCAGGTTGAACACCTTCCAGCCGGACAAGGGGTAGTGCACCAGATGGCACTTGGGGCCTGCCCACAACGTCGCCGCGTTCCAGCGCAGGTCTTCCGGCATGCGGTCGGTAGGGATGACCGACCGGAAGGTGGTATGGCCGGAGACCACCGGCGGGCCGTCGCCCGCAAGCTGTTCGCGGACCTTCGACCAAAGCCCGTCGGCACCGACCAACGCGGCCCCGCTAACCCGCCCGCCGCCGTCCAACAGCGCCGTCACCGTGCCGCCGTCCTGTTCGTAGCCGACCACCGCGGCGCGCGTGCGCAGCTCCACCAGCGGGCTTTCGCGGCAGGCCCCGAGCAAGACGCCGTGCAGGTCGCCCCGGTGCACCACCGCATAGGGGTTACCGAACCGGGCGCGGAACGCGTCGTCCAGGGGGATGCTGGCGATCTCGTCGGCGCTCAGCGCGTCCATCAGGCGCAGACGGTCGATGTAGACGGCCATTGCCCGGGCGGCGTCACCGACGCCGAGATAATCGAAAGCATGGAAGGCGTTCGGGCCAAGCTGGATGCCGGCGCCGATCTCGCCCAGTTCGGCCGCCTTCTCCAGAACGATGCTGGACCGGCCGGTCCGGGCAAGGCCCAGCGCGGCAGAAAGGCCGCCGATGCCGCCCCCGGCGATCAGGATGGGTCCGCTGTCGTTCACGGAACCGCCTCCGCGTTGTCGCACCTATCGTCTGTTCGCATTTTAGTCGGGTCCGCAGGTGCTGTCCGCCGCCTGGACAAGCGCATGCAGGAACCAGCGCGCCGCCGAGCGTTCGACCCAAAGGCCGAAGCGGCCCGTTTCGTCCAAGGCCGCGATCGTGACGGTCAGATGATCCATCAGCGTGCGCGCGACCCGGCCCGCGGGGAAGACGGACGCATGCAGATCCAACGGACAAAGCTTCTCAAGAACCTCTCGTGTCCGCGGTCCCGCGAGGTCGAGCCGAACCCAGGCGTCCGACAGGTCGGCCATCGTCGTCGCCGGGACGAGCGTTTCGGCGAGTTTGTCCGCCGCAGCGGGATCGTCGCCGCCCGCCTGTGCGAGCCACTGGTTGGGACCGGTCCACAGGACGGTCAAACCGTGCGTCGTGCGCCAGCGTCCCGGTCGCGGCAACCATCCCGGCACTACGCCGCGGCGGGGCACCGAAACCGCCGCCACAAAGGCGTCCTGCGCCTGTTCGATCGAGAACCCCTGCCAGTGCCGTCGGAACGGCGCGGTGCCGCCAAGCGGGTTCGATGGGGCGAGGCCGGGCTCAGGCACGCATCCTCTCCCCTTGCGGGTCGACGAAGGGAAGGGCGCAGATCTCGACCTCGACATCCTCGCCGCGCAGCAGGTCGACCGCACGCACCCGTTCGCCCACCCGTTCCGCCCCGCGTCTCAGGAAGCCCAGGCCGATGGCGTGACCAAGCGTCGGCGAATGCGCGACCGAGGTCATATACCCCTCGTCGTGATCGCCGTAGGCCGGATTGCCGAGACCGATGAAATGGGCACCGGCGGTCAAGGACCGCCTCCGGTCGACCGGCTTGAAGCCGACCAGCGCCGGGCCCGCGGCGTCGACCAGGCCCGGCCGTTCCGATAGCACGCGGCCGATGCTGTCCTTTTTCGGCGAGACCATGCGCGCAAGGCCCAGGTCACGCGCGGTCGTCTGGCCGTTGAGCTCGTTGCCGGCGGCATGGCCTTTCTCGATCCGCATCACGCCCAGCGCCTCGGTGCCATAGGGGGTTGCGCCAAGCGGTGCGCCGGCCGCCATCAGCCTGCGGACCAACGCGTCGCCGAACCGTGCCGGCACGGCAAGCTCGTAGGCAAGCTCGCCGGAGAACGAGATCCGGAACAGGCGCGCCGGCATGCCGCCGCACACCGTGACCGTGCCGCAGGCCATGAACGGCAAGGCCTCCGGCGACAGGTCGAACGCCGGATCGACGATTTCCTGCAGCAGGCGCCGGGACCGCGGTCCGGCGACCGCGAACTGGGCCCATTGTTCGGTCACCGGCACCAGGGCGACGTCCAGGTCGGGCCACAGGCACTGGCCGCAGAAATCCAGGTGCCGGAGCACGGCGGAGGCGTTTGCGGTGGTCGTGGTCATCAGGAAATGGGTGTCCGACAGCCGGGCCGTCGTGCCGTCGTCCATGACGATGCCGTCCTCGCGCAGCATCAGCCCGTACCGGCACTTGCCGACGGCGAGACTGGCGAAACCGTTTGCATAGACACGGTCGAGGAACGCGGCCGCGTCCTGCCCATGGATGTCGATCTTGCCCAGCGTCGAGACATCGCAGATGCCGACGCCCGTGCGCACCGCGACGACCTCGCGGTCGACGCTTTGGCGCCAATCGGTCTCGCCCGGTTGCGGGAACCATTGGGCCCTCAGCCAAAGTCCGGCTTCGACGAAGACCGCACCCTGTTCGACCGCCCAGTCGTGCGACGGCGTCAGGCGCGACGGACGGAAATCCCGGCCCCGGCTGCGCCCGGCCAAGGCGCCGATGGAAACCGGCGTGTACGGGGGGCGGAAGGTTGTGGTTCCCGTCTCCTCGACGGTGCGGCCGGTCGAGGATGCCAGGACCGCCAGCGCCGTGACGCTACCCGTCTTGCCCTGGTCCGTGGCCATGCCCAAAGTGGTGTAGCGTTTTAGGTGCTCGGCCGCGTGAAAGCCTTCGCGCGTGGCCAGATCGACATCCTTGGTGGTGACGTCGTTCTGGAAATCAAGCCACGCGCGGCCCTTGCCCCCGGTGACCTGCCAGAACGGCGCGATATCGGTCGGCCCGTCCTCGGCCCGGGGCAGGGGTCTGTCGTCAGGTCTGTGGCCCAACGCGGTTGCCGCGGCCGCGCCGGCCGCCGCGCCTTGTGAAAGCGCCGCGGCGGTGCTGAAGGCGCCGGCCGCCGCGCCGGCGACGGCGATGTCGTCCGGCGTGTCCGCCCCGGGGACGAAGGCCGCGATCCGGTCGTCCCAGCGGGGCTTTGCGCCGGTGTGCCCGGCAAGCCCGACCGCGGGGTTCCAGCCGCCCGAAACGCCCAGTGTATCGACCGCGATCTCGTGACGCGTGCCGGTCCGATCCGCCACCGTGATCGCGCGCAGCCCGGACCGACCGCGCGTCCCGACCACCCGGCCGCCCGCGATCAGCCGAACAGCGTCGAGCCCTTGCAGCGATCCGGGCGGGGCCGCATCGGGCCGGGTGTCGATCACCGCGGCGATCTCCGCGCCGGCCCCGGCCAGGTCGGCCGCCGTGCGCCATCCGTCGTCGTTGTTGGTGAAGACCGCCGTGCGGCCGCCGGCCAGCGCCGCGTAGCGGTTGGCATAGGCGCGGAGCGCCCCGGCCAGCATGATCCCGGGCCGGTCGTTGTCGGGAAAGGCGATCGGCCGTTCGATGGCACCGGCGGCCAGGACCGTCCGTTTCGCGAAGATGCGCCACAGCCGTTGGCGCGGCAGGTGCGCGGGCGGGACGGCAAGATGATCGGCGACCCGCTCCACCGCGCCCCAGACGCCGTGGTCGAAGCGGCCATAGATCGTCGTCCGCGGCATCATCCGCACCGTGGGCAGGGATGCGAGCTCGTCTGCCGCCGCCGCGGCCCACGCCGCGCAGGCGCGGCCGTCGACCTGGTGGGATTCGCACAACAGTCGCCCGCCCGGCCGCGCGTCTTCATCGGCCAGGATGACGCGCGCCCCGGCACGGCCGGCGGCCAGTGCCGCGGCCAGACCGGCCGGCCCCGCCCCGACCACCAGGACATCGCAGTGGGCGAACGCCTTCTCGTAGGCGTCCGGGTCGGCCCGCATCGACAGCCGCCCCAGCCCTGCGGCGCGCCTGATCATGGGTTCGTAGATGCGTTCCCAGAAAGCGGCCGGCCACATGAAGGTCTTGTAGTAAAAGCCGGCACCCAACAGAGGCGATGCGAAATCCGCCAGCCCCATCACATCGAATCGCAAGGACGGAAACCGGTTCTGGCTGACGGCCACCAGCCCGTCGAACAACTCGATGGCGGTGGCGCGCGTGTTCGGCTCGCGCCGCGCGCCGGTGCGCAGTTCGACCAGGGCGTTGGGTTCTTCGCTGCCGGCCGAATAGATGCCGCGCGGGCGGTGATACTTAAAGGACCGGCCCACCAGGCGCACGCCGTTCGCAACCAGTGCCGAGGCGAGGGTGTCGCCCGCATGGCCGGCATAGGTCTTCCCGTCGAAGGAGAAGGAAAACGTCCGGGCACGGTTTATCAGGCCGCCCGACGGCAGCCGGTTGCGCTGTGTCTTGGTCATGGCGTCTCCGCCGCCGCGGCGCCCCGGGCAACGTCGACGGCAAGTTCCACCGCCAGAACCTCGTGCGTCAGGGTATCGCGGGTGACGATCAGCCAGGACCGGTCGCCATGGGCGTGGTACCACAGCTCGCGGTGATGGCCGGCCGGGTTGTCGCGCAGGTAGAGATACTCGAAAAAGCGCGCGGCCGCCTCGGGCGCATCCGCATCCGGCCGGTTCAGCAAGGACGCATCGCCCAGATAGACGAACTCGCTCGCGTCGCGCGGGCCCAGCAAGGGGTGGTCGATGATCATCGTCTTGCGCGGCCCCCTAGTGCAGGTTGGGCTGGGCGCCCCGGCCCTTCTCGTCGATCATCTGGCCTCTCTCGAACCGGTCCAGCCGGAAGGCGGCGGCGGTCGGGTGCGGTGCGTCGCGGGCGATCAGGTGTGCGAAACACCAGCCCGAAGCCGGCGTCGCCTTGAACCCGCCATAGCACCAGCCGCCGTTGAAATAGAGACCCTGGACGGGCGTCCTGTCGATGATGGGCGAGCCGTCCATGGACATGTCCATGACGCCGCCCCACAGGCGCAACAGCCGCGCCCGGCCGATTGCCGGCATCAGCGCCATTCCGCCTTCGCAGACGTCTTCGATGGCCGGCAGGTTGCCGCGCTGGGCATAGGAATTGTAGCCGTCGATGTCGCCACCGAAGACCAGTCCGCCCTTGTCCGACTGCGAGATGTAGAAGTGGCCGGCGCCGAAGGTGACGACGCCCGCCAGCATCGGTTTCAGGGCCTCGCTGGCGAAGGCCTGCAGGACGTGGCTTTCGATCGGCAGGCGCAGGCCCGCCATCTGCATGACGCGCGAGGACGAGCCGGCGACGGCGACGGCGACCTTGCCCGCGCCGATCGGGCCCCGGTCGGTCTCCACACCGCGGACCCGTCCGTTTTCGATCCGGAAGCCGGTGACCGCGCAGTTCTGGATCAGGTCGACGCCGGCGCGGTCGGCGCCGCGCGCGTAGCCCCAGGCCACCGCGTCGTGGCGCGCGGTCCCGCCGCGGCGCTGCAACAGGCCGCCCTTGATCGGGAAGCGGGCATTTTCGAAGTCCAGGAACGGATAGATCCGCCGCACCGCCGCGCGGTCCAGGAGTTCGGCGTCGGCACCGAACAGGCGCATGGCGTTGCCCCGGCGGACGAAGGCGTCGCGTTGGGCGTCGGAATGGAACAGGTTGAGCACGCCGCGCTGCGAGACCATGGCGTTGTAGTTCAGCGTGCGTTCCAGCCCCTCCCACAGTTTCATCGAGAATTCGTAGAACGGCTGGTTCCCGGCCAGCATGTAGTTGGAGCGAATAATGGTGGTGTTGCGGCCGATATTGCCCGACCCGATCAGCCCCTTCTCCAAGACGGCAATGCGCCGCACGCCGAACTCGGTGGCGAGGTAATAGGCCGTCGCAAGGCCGCCGCCGCCGCCGCCTACGACGACGACATCGTAGTCGGGCTGCGGTTCGGGCTCGCGCCACACCGGCTTCCAGAGCCGGTTACCGGCGAACGCGTTGAGCAGCAGCGACGCAGCGGAATAACGCATGGAAGATCCCTGATCTGAGGCGTGTGCCCGTTCGAACAAGCCTATGGGAATCCAGCCTAGCGGGTGATACCAAACGTGCAAACAGGATCGGCACGGGAGGATCGGGCTCATGGCAGAGCGCTGCGATGCAGTGGTGATCGGCGCCGGGGTGATCGGTGCGTCGATTGCGCTGGGCCTGGCGCGCAAGGGCCTGTCTGTCCAGTGCGTGGACAGGCTGCCGGCCGCGGGCTACGGCTCCACCTCCGGATCCTGCGCGATCATTCGGCCCTACTATTCCACCGTTGACGGCTCGGCGCTGGGTTGGGAGAGCCACTATTACTGGCGCGACTGGGCCGATTTCCTGGGCGTGCCCGACGAACGCGGGCATGCCAAATACATCAACTGCGGCAGCCTGAGGCTGAAGACGCCGGCCAACGGTTTCATGGAAACGACCATGCGTCTGATGGACGAGATCGGCTGTCCGTACGAAGAGTGGGACGCCGAGGAGGTCCTCGAACGCATGCCCGGCGTCGTCCTTGACAGCTTCGGCGAGGTCAAGCCGATCGACGATCCCGATTTCGCCCAGCCGGTCGGTCCGGCGCTGAGCGGAGGCGTCTTCTTCCCGGATTCCGGCTATGTATCCGATCCGCAACTAGCGACCCACAACCTGCAACGCGCGGCCGAGGCCGCCGGTGCGGCGTTCCGCTTCAACACCGCGGTCACGGCGATCCGCCGGGACGGCGGCCGCGTTGCGGGCGTAACGCTTGACGGCGCGACGCAACTGGACGCGCCGGTCGTCGTCAATGTCGCCGGCCCGCATTCCTTCAAGCTGAACAAGATGGCAGGCGTCGAAGAAGGGATGAACGTCAAGACCAAGGCCCTGCGCCACGAGGTCTGCCATGTGCCGGCGCCGCCCGGGATCGATTTCGAAGCCGACGGCACCGTGTTTTCCGACGGCGAGACCGGTGTCTACGTGCGCCCTGAACTGGGCAACCACATCCTGATCGGCAGCGAGGACCCGGCCTGCGACGACCGGCAATGGGTCGACCCCGACGACTTCGACCGTAACTTCACCGACCAGTGGCGGGTCCAGGTGATGCGGTTCGCCCAGCGCATGCCTGGGCTGGGCATCCCGTCGAGGACGAAGGGCGTCGTGGAGCTCTACGACGTTTCCGACGACTGGATCCCGATCTACGACAAGTCGGATCTGCCCGGCTTCTACATGGCAGTGGGCACCAGCGGAAACCAGTTCAAGAACGCGCCGATCGTCGGCGAAATGATGGCCGAGCTGATCGTCGCCTGCGAAGACGGCCACGACCACGACGCCGATCCCGTCGCGTTCCACCTCAGATACATCGACCGGGAGGTAAGCCTGGGCTTTTATTCCCGCAGCCGCGAGGTCAACCCGGACAGCAGCTTCTCGGTGCTGGGATGACGGGACGGTTCCACCGAGAGACCGTGCAGCCAGCGAGGCCGCGCCGTGGCGGGATTTGACCCCAGCACCTTCCAGGGGATGTCCATGGATGCGGTCCTGGGCGTCGCCGAACGGTCGGTCGGTACCGGCGTCGACGCCCTGAAGGAGGCCCGGTCGATTTATCGCCTGTGCCTGGAACAGGAGATCGGGCCCTATCACAAGGGCGTCATCCATCAGTTGCTGTGGGGTGTGGAACGCAAACTTGGCTTGCACCCGCTGTTCCAGTCGCAGGCGGGGCAAGACCGTTTCGTCTGCCGGCATTTCTTCGACGGGAAAAGGAACGGCGTCTTCGTCGAAATCGGCGGCTATGACGGATGCGAGGGCAGCAATTGCTACTTCTTCGAGAAGAACCGGAACTGGACGGGGATCGTGGTGGAAGCCTCTCCGTCGCTGGTCGAGAAGATCCGCGAGACGCGCTATGCCGAGGTCGTGCATGCCGCGGTGTCAGGTGAAGACGGATCCGCTGAGTTCCTGGAGGTCACGTCGGGCTATACCCAGATGGGGGGACTGACGGACCATTTCTCGCATCAGAGTTTCGAGGCCGTCAGGAGCGCGAAGACGCATGCCGAGCGCAAGATCGTCGTCCCGACGCGGCGCCTGGACACGTTGTTGCGCGAGCATCGGATCGACGCGGTCGATTACTGCTCAATCGATGTGGAGGGGGCCGAACGCGCGATCCTGTCGGGCTTCGATTTCGATGCGGTCGACATCTCCGTGCTGTCTCTGGAGAACAACAGCCATTCCGAAGCCGGTTCCTACCGCGACATTCTTGAGCCGGCGGGGTATCGCCTGGTGAACGTGCTCGGCTCCGACGAGATCTGGGCCAAGGCCGCCCTTGCCGATGCCGCCGGTCTTTGATGCTCCGGCGACGGCAGGACCCGAAACCGGGTTGGATTTGCCGAAGGCAATAATCTAGGCTTGGTCCCAGCCCAGCTTCACGGACAGCCTTCCCGAATGACTGCATTGCGCCTCCTTCTCAGGATCCTCCAGGATCCGAAGACGATCATCGCCGGTGTCTTGCTGGGCTTCGTCAGCGGTTTCTATCTCCAGGAGTTCTCCCATGCGCTGAGGCCGCTCGCCGATATCTATGTGGCGATGCTGTCCATGTGTCTCCTGCCGATCTTGGTCAGCGCGCTGATCTGGGGGATCGGCCAGATGTTGCGCGACCCGCGGACGCGGGTGCTGTTCGGCCGCATGGGCGTGATCTACCTGTTGGGCTTGCTTGTCCCGATGGTCGTCACGATCGCCGTCGCCCTGGTCCTGCAGCCGGGGGCGTCGCTGGGCGAAGATGCGGCCGCGGCCCTGGGCGGCAAGATGGCCGATACCGCGCAGTCGGGCCAGGACAGCGGCCTTCTGGGTTTCGTCGAATCCCTGGTTCCGCACAACGTCTTCGAGGCGTTGAGCACTGGCCGCTTCATCTCCATCGTCTTCTTCTGCGCGCTGGTGGGCCTGGCCCTTGGGGTGGTCCGCTCGCCCGGCGCCGACGAGGCCTTGCGGATCCTCAACGCCTTCTACGAGACCTTTTCGACGGTCTTCCACTGGGTCCTGATCCCGCTGCCGCTGGGCCTGTTCTGCATCGTCGCCTATCACATGTCCGAGGCCGACACCGAGCTGTTGCTGGCGCTGGCGACCTTTGTCGGCGGGTTCTGGGTGGCGGGTGTGCTCGTGCTGCTGGTCCAGCTTGGGGTGTTGGCGTTCGTCTGTCGCATGGCGCCGTGGCGGCCGCTGGTGGCCTTGAAAACGCCGCTGATCCTGGCGTTCGCGACGGACAATCCCTTCGTCGCGCTGAAATCGGCGATCGAATCGCTTCAGGAGAGCTTCAAGGTGCCTCGCGAGGTCGCCGACACGATCGTCCCCTTCGGCGTGCTTGCCAACCAGCACGGTCAGATCGTGCTGTTCGCGTTTACCGCGATCTTCCTGGGTCAGCTCTACGGCATCGATTTCGATCTGCCGACGCTGGTGGCGCTGGCGCTTGGCGTGACCATATCCGGGGCGGCGGCGGTGGGCGGCGGCGCCGTTCTTGCGCCGATCCTGGCGCCCGTTCTGTTGGGCGCGGGCATCCCCGATGCGCTGGCCATCGTGATCTTCGCGACGACCCAGCCCGCGGTCGCCAATTTGGGTTCCACATTGACGGTGCAGGCCACCTGCAGCCTTGCCGTGCTGACCGCGCGCGGCCGCGAGTCCCTGGAAACCGGCGCACAACGGCCCGCGGCGGCCGAGGGCGAATAAGACGGAGACGGAGATCATGCGGATTGCAGTCGCATCGTTCCTGACGGTCGTTCTTGTCCTGTACGGCGCCGCCGCCGGCGCGGCGGACAGCTTTCTGCCGTCCATCCAGCGCATCGTCGACCGCGGCAGCCTTGTCATTGCCGTGATCGACGGGACCAGACCGCCGATGATCACGCGGGGCAAGGACGGTGCGCCGTCGGGTTTCGACATCGATCTCGGCCGCGAGATCGCGCTTTCACTGGGCGTGAAGCCGGAGTTCGTGGCGGCTGGCCCGCGCAACGACGACATCCTCGAGATGGTCGCGGCCGGCCAGGCCGATATCGGCCTTTCCTATCTCAGCGAGAACGTGGACTGGGCGAAACGCGTCTTCTTCTCGCAGCCGTACTTGATCGAGGCCCATACGGTCTTCATCAACCGGCTCAGCGGCACGGAACTGCAGGAGGAGTGTCCACGTCCGTCCGACCTGCGTCGAATGGCAAAGAAGGAGGATATGCTGGGGATCCCGAGATACGGCTTCTACGTGCGATACCTGGAACAGTCCGTCGACAACCCCGTCGCCAAGCAGTTCGACACCATCGACGAAATGATCGCAGCCGTTGCAGCCGGCGACATCGTCGTCAGCGTGCAGGGCGAGCTGTCCGCGAAATACTATCTGACGCGTCACCCGGAGGCGTCGATCCGGCTTCGGTTCTGCAACGTGCCCGGCGTCCGGCACAGAGTTGCCATCGCCGTCCGTCCCGACGGCCTCGACCTGACGCGCTGGTTGGATCTTTACATCGCGCAGCGGGGCGTGATCATCGATCTGGACAGCCTGATCTACCGTGCCGACCGCACGGTCAATTGAGACGAGAACGGCGATGCTGCGCAGACGGGTCTTGTTGCTGGTTTTGAGCGTGCTCGCGGGGCTGTCTCTGGCGCCGATCCATGCGCAGGACGCCCCGCCGCTGCAGCCCGACCTTGCACGTATCGTCGAGCGCGGCACCCTGGTGGTGGCCCAGGTCAACGAAGACGTGCCGCTGGTCTTTGCGAAGAAGGACGACGGCGAGCTCACCGGGTTCGATATCGATCTCGCACGTGCGCTGGCCGAGAACCTGGGCGTGGCTTTGCAGGTTCAGCGCACGGCCGAGACATACGACGACGTGATCCGTCAGCTCGCGGCGGGCGAAGCAGATCTCGGCATATCGTTTCTCAGCAGGACCGCGCGCCGGGCCAAGGTCGTGCTGTTCTCAAGACCCTATATCGAACAGACCATGACGTTGCTGATCAACCGCGTGAAGGGTCTCCGGTTCCGCGACAAGTGCCCGTCGGTCGAGGAACTGATCGGAAAGACGGAGTTCGCAGATCTCCTGGGCGTCGAGAACGATACTTCTTACGAGGCACGCGTGCGGGGCCTCAACCCCGATGCGAAACTGCAGGAGTTCGACACGATCTACGAGGCGCACGAGGCGCTGTTGTCCGGCGACGTTGCAATCACGTTGCAGGGCGAGCTGTCGGCCCGGCGGTTCCTGTCGGAGAACCCGGCGGCACGGATCAGGCTCCAGTATTGCGCCATCGGACGCGTCACCGACCAGATCGCCATCGCGGTCGCGCCGGGCCGGTACGGCCTTTTGAACTGGGTGAACGTGTTCCTCGACGAACACGGTATCGACTACCGCGTCTCGGACCTGATCTCCCACGAAGGCCCTTGGAGTTTCTGAAGGACGCGCGCATCGGCCCCCGACGCGGGCAGGTCGGATCACACCAACATACGAGACCTTGCATGCGCCCCTCGGTCAGGTCATGCTTTTGCCGTGCGCGGATTAGTTGTCGTTTTAGAGAACGCGCGCGCCGGACTGTGTCATCATAGCGCGGACCGGCCGACAACCGGTTTGGATTGAGAAGAAGAAGAGAAGGCTTGAACCCAGCGAAACAAGCGCCGGGAAGCCTTGCCAGACCGGCACAGCTCATTGGCTGTGTCAAAATCCAGGGGAGTGAAATGACCATGGACTATCGCAAGACAACCGTTGCCGCCGCGGTGCTCGCGGCGCTGACACTAGGGCTCGCGCCGGTACAGGCGCAGGAGATCGAATTGCACGGGGCGGTGCAATTCAACGACGATCATGCGTTCAATAAGGCGCTGTTGAAGTTCCAGGACCTCACCGCAGCCTGTTACGACAAGCCAATCAAGTTCGTTCTGCATCGCAATTCGGAACTGGGGCTTGAAAAGGACTACTTCAATTTCATGAGCAAGGGCGTGTCCGTGGACTACGCCATCGTGGCGCCGTCGCATATGTCGACCTATTCCAAGAAGGCGCCACTGATGGATATGCCCTTCCTGTTCCGGGATCTCGACCATTGGAACAAGGTGTTGGATCAGAACGGTCTGGCCCCAATCGCCCAAGACGTCGAGGAACGTGCCGACGTCATGTTAATCGGCTATGCCGGCGGCGGCACGCGCAACCTGATAGTGAACAGGCCCGTGACGAACATGGAGGAACTCAAAGGTCTGCCGATGCGTGTGATGGGCGCGCCGATCCAGACCAGGATCTTCGAAGCCGTCAACGCCGCGCCTTCGGTGATCGCCTATGCCGAAGTCTATAACGCGATCCAAACCGGTGTTATCGATGCTGCGGAGAACGAAGCAGCCGGGATCGAGCAGATGAAATTCTACGAAGTCGGGCCGCACATTTCGCTGACACAACACGCGATCACGGTGCGTCCGATCGGTTTTTCGGGCAAGACCTATCGCCGTCTGCCGGCGGATCTGCAGGTCTGCATCATGGAGGCCGGTAAAGCCGCCGGCGCGCACGGTCGACAAATCGAATCGTCCCAGGACGCTGCCAAGCTCGCGAAGATGGAAGGCGAGGGCAAACTCCAGACCCATGTCTTCACCGAGCGCGACAAGCTCTTGGAACTTGCCCAGCCTGTGAAGGAAGCCTACGCCGCCGAGCTGGGTGCGTCGGACGTCCTGCAGGCGATCACCGACATCAAGTAAACTGCTTCGTCAGATTGACGGCGGCGGGCGGCCGGATCCCCGGCCCCCCGCCGTTTCCTTGAAGCATTTCCCAACCGACCATGGGCCCGAGATGACCAAGGTGCTTGATCTCATCGACCGTGTGCTGAGGGTGGCCATGACCGCGCTGTTTGCGTTGTTGATCGTTCCGGTCAGCATGCAGATTCTTGCAAGATATACGGCGCTCATCCCACGCTATATCTGGACCGAGGAGATCGCGCGGTTCTGCTTCATCTGGATCATCATGCTGGGCGCCATGGTGGCGGTGCGCGACGAGACCCATTTCGAGGTCGATATCCTACCGCACCCCAAGACGCCGGCCGGTGAAGCCTGGGCGAAGCTTCCCGTTCATATCGCCGTCGCGGCCCTGGCGCTCAGCTTCATCTATTACGGCAAGGAGTTTGCCGATCAGGGCCTGATGCAGAGTTCGGAGATCGCCGATCTGCCAATGATCACGATCTATATGGCCTGGCCGCTGGCGGGTTTCGTCTGGGTCTTGTTCTTGGCGGAACTCATCATTCGGGACATCCGCGCCATCAGATCCAGCGGCTCGGACCCGGGCGGTGGCGAGAGGATGATTTGATGTCGCCGGGTGACGTCGCCGCCTTGCTGTTCGGGGTCTTTGCGGTCCTGATCCTGTTGCGCGTGCCGGTGGCCTTTGCGTTGGGCCTCGCTTGCGTGCCCGTGTTCTTCATATCCGAGCGGCTTTCCCCAAGCATACTGTTCGACCAGATGTTCGTTTCCTACAACTCGTTCATCCTGCTGGCGGTGCCGTTCTTTCTTCTGGCGGCAAACTTGATGAACACCGCCGGCGTCACCCAACGTCTGATCGATCTGTCGCGGGCACTGGTGGGCCACCTGCCGGGCGGACTCGGTCATGTGAACGTGACCGTGTCGATGCTGTTTGCTGGCATCTCGGGATCCTCAACGGCCGATGCCGCGGGAATCGGGTCGCTTTTGATCCCGCAAATGAAGAAACAGGGCTATGACACCAGCTTTTCCGTGGCGATCACCGCCTGTTCCTCGGTGATGGGCGTGATCATTCCGCCCAGTATCCTGATGGTGGTCTGGGGTGGGCTGATGTCGGTGTCGATCGGTGGGTTGTTCTTGGCCGGTGTCGTACCGGGCATCTTGATCGCGGGATCGCTGATGGGCCTCGTCTATTTCTATGCTGTGCGCAGAGGCTATCCCATCTACACGCGGACCGACCTGCGCGAGCTGACACGTTCCTTCCTGGCCTCGTTCTGGGCGCTGCTCACCCCGTTGATCATTGTCGGCGGTATTGTCGGGGGGTTCTTCACGCCGACCGAGGCGTCGGCGGTGGCCGTTCTATACACGCTCGTCATCGGTCTGTTCGTCTACCGTTCGTTGACTCCACGCGAGCTTCCCAAGGTGCTTTACGAATCGGCACGGTTCGCCGCCATCACGTTGTTCTGCGTCGGCACGGCCTCGGCCTTCGGGTGGATCCTGGCATTCTTCCAGATCCCCCGGGCCTTGGTTGATGTTATGGCCGCATGGGGAACCGGCCCGATCTCGACCGGGATGATCTGCGCGATGGCATTTCTCGTGGTTGGCATGTTCATCGACGCCATTCCCGCCATCGTGATCCTTGGCACGGTGCTGTTCCCGGTGGCGCAAGCGGCCGGTATCCACCCTATCCATTTCGGCATCATCGGGGTCGTTTCGCTGGCATTCGGGCTGGTGACGCCCCCCTATGGACTTTGCCTTTTGATCGCAAGCTCGATCGGCGAGATCAAGTTGGTCCAGGCACTGCGCGATGTGGTCATCATCCTGCTACCGATGCTGGGTGTCTTGATCTTTATTGTCCTGTTTCCCGAGGTGATCCTCGCCTTGCCGCGCTGGATCATGCCGAAATTCCTATAAGAGTGCGCAGGGCCAACGTGGGGTTGGCCGACCACTATCAGGCCACCTGACCAAGCTGCATCACCGCCCCTTCGGCGATTCTTCCATCGCCGATGCGCGCGTTGAACGACCGTATGGCCTCGCCGGCCATATGGCTTTCCCACAAGGCCCGGGTTTCCCACTCCTCGACGAAGACGAAGATGTCCGGGTCCTGCATGTCCCGGAACAGGTCATAGCGGATGCAGCCGGCTTCTTTGCGGGTATCCTCGACCAGCACCCGCATTTCCTTTTCCAATGCGTCCGCCTGGCCGGCGCTGGCCTTGATGCGGGCGACGATGTTCAGAACTTCGGGCATATCCGTCTCCTATCCATTCGTGGGTGCCGCGCGCCACCCACTGGCAGCTTCTGTGTACCCACGTTAATCTTATGCGTGGGAGGCTTTACGGCCAGGGGCGTTGCTACGGCCAAAGGGGGCAAGTGAGATGGAATCAGAGGCCGAAGCAACGCAATCCGTGCTCCCGCGGCGTGGCTGCGGGCGGCGAAGGAGTCCGAGCGGCGCTGGATGAACGGGACGGCGCGGCCGCTGGAAGGGATCACCTGCGGGGTCAAGGACGAACACCACGACGAAGGCTGGATCGTCACCATGGGCTCGAACCTGTTCAAGGACGACTGCATGGACCACGGCGAACTGTTCTATCGCGTGGAACTGACTCCGCGCCTGACGGTGACACCAAACGTGCAGACCGTGATCGAGCCGGCCGCGGAAAGCAACAACGTGATCGAAGTCTTCGGGATCCGCGGCCGTTTCGCGATGTGAAGCAAAGGACATCCTGATGCGCTCAAGATGCATATATCTGTTCGCCGCGTGCCTGTGGCTTGGCGTTTCTTTTGCGTTTGCCCACGGCGGCGCGACGGGGATCGTCAAGGAACGCATGGACCTGATGGGAAGCATCGGCCAGTCGATGAAGACGCTGGTCGCGATGTTCAAAGGCGAGCGGGACTACGATGTGGAGACGGTCAAAGCCGCGGCCGCCAGCATTCGCGACCATTCTGGCGCGCGGATGACCAGACTGTTCCCTGAGAACAGTCTGGACAAGCCAACCGAGACCCTGCCGACAGTGTGGGAGCAATGGGAGGAGTTCAACACTTTTGCCGAAAGCCTGGCCGCCTACAGCGATGCCCTCGTGAAGGCGGCGGGGAACCCCCGTGGGCCCGATAAGGATGGACGCGACGCGAATGGCGGCACGGGGGCGGACGCGGAGGCACTCGCCGCGATGGCGCCGGACGCTGCCTTCAAGCGCATGGCCAAGACCTGTCTCGGGTGTCACGGCAAGTTCCGGGCAAAAAAAGACTGATCTTCTGGCCGTTTGCCAAGCCGTCCGGTCAGACCGAGCGCGCGGCGACCGGACGCTGCCGTCGCGGCGATCGACCTAAAGCCCCAGCGGGTGTGTGGCGGCGAAAGAATTCGCCAGCAGCGACCCGCCGACCGCAAGCAGGATCCCGCCGCCGATCAGGCTGATGCCCTGGGCGCCGATCTGCCAGCCGGCGCCGCCCGGATTGGTGCTGAGCGCGGCGGCCCAGTTCCGAGCGTTCGTTGCCAAAAGGGCGAGACAGGCAACGGCGATTGCCGTGCCGGCGGAGATGGCGGCGACCGCACCGACGCCCGCCCAGGCCATGTCCATCGCCTTGGCGAAGACGAGCACCAGAATGGCCCCGCTGCAGGGGCGGAGACCGATCGAAAAGACGACGGCCGCGCTGGTCTTGAGGTCGCGGGCGCGCCGGAGTTGTTGTGCGGTGGGGCCGTGGTCGTGGCCGCATTCCTCCAGGACGTCTGCCGCGTTCCGCGCCGTGAACACGGCGTAGACGGACCTCAGCGCGCGCAAGGCAAGGATCAGCCCGACCCCCGCGATCAGCGCATAGCTCATCCGTTCGCTCCAGGAAACCGCGTCCGATGTCTCGCGCGGTAGCCACCCGAAAAGGTAGATCAGCCCATAGACCAGGACCACGGCGACGGCGCCCTGCAGGAACGCGGACGCAGCAGCCATGGCCACGCCGCGGCGGACCTGGGCTCCGTGGGTCAACAGGTATGTGGTGAGAACGACCTTGCCGTGGCCGGGGCCAGCCGCGTGGAAGATGCCATAGAGAAAACTAGCGATGACGAGGCCCCAGGCTGCCGCGGTGCCACCATCCGCCCGCAGCGCCTTCAGCGCAGTCGACAGCTCGATATGGAATGCCCGCTGCTGTTCCGCGATCCAGGCCAGTGTCTCGCCCCACACGGACGCGTCGGCGGCGGCCGGCTGCCACGCGGCAAGGACGACGGCAATGACGATCAGGACCCGGCGCTGCATCGCAGACTTATGCGTTCGGCAAACAGAATGCCCAGCCCGTCTCCGCCGCTTTGCGTGGGGCTGAGGCTGTAGGCGAAGGCGACCATTTCGGGGTCCGGGTTCGGAGGCGTCAGGCGATGGGAACAGTCGGCCGGCGCGTTTTCCAGGCGGATCGCGTCGTCGGCTTCGGCATGCAGCAGTTCCACGTAGTAGGTCGGGTCGTAGACCGCATAGGTCACCTTGGCATCCCGCACCGCGATCGGTTCGGCCAGCGGCACGAAAAAGGACATCTCCAGCCGGTCGCCCGCCAGCCGCGAGGCGATGTCCGTCGCCTTGCCGAAGGCGCCCTTTCCTTCGCCGACCCAAATGCTGGTGAAATAGTCAAAATCCGCCAGGTTCTTCATGTTCTCGTCGCCCAAGGCGTCAATCAGGCCGGGGTCGGGGATGCCGTCACCGTCCTGGTCCAGGCCGGTGGTCGCGAAGACCGTGTAGAACTCGTCGAACAGCCAGGCCTGGCGCAGTCCGATCACCCGGCCCTCGTCGTCGAAGACGACGGCCACGCGGACGTCGATCCAGGCATGCGGATGCGCCTGGGCCATCTGCGGCACCAATGCCGACAGGGCAAGCGCAGCTGCGAGGACCAAGCCCCTGACCCCCCAGCGGAAACCAACTGCAATAGGAATGGCGCGACTCCTCGGCCGTTTGGACCGCGTGGACAAGCGCATACTTCAACGACTTGGTTAAGTAAAGATGTCCGCGCCCGGTTTAGAAACCCGGTCCGCTAGCTGCTGCGCGAAAGGCACTCCCGCATGGCTGCTGCCATCCGCCGCATCATTTCGAAATACTGCTCCGGACCCGCGTCGACCGACGTGCCCAGCGGGTCGAGAACCCCGGTTTTCGCCGCCGTTCCTTCCGCGATCACGCTCACCAGCGTCGGCTCGAACTGGGGTTCGGCAAATACACAGGCCGCATCCAATTCCCGCACCTTGGCCCTCAATTCGGCTACCCGCTCGGCGCCGGGCATGACCTCGGGATTGACCGTGATCGCCCCGACGGCGGTCATTCCGAATCGGTGTTCCAGGTTCTGGTAGGCGTCGTGGAAAACGATGAAGGGCCGATCCCTGACCGGCGCCAGGGTGTCCGCCATCTCAGCTCGCAGGGCGTCCAGGCGTCCCGCCATGCGATCGGCGTTCGCACGGTAGGAGGCGGCATTGGCCGGGTCGAACGCGGACAGGGCGCGCGCAATTTCTGCGACCATGATCTTGGCGTTTTCCGGATCGAGCCAGATATGCGCGTTCACGGCACCGTGATGGTCCTCGTCGTGTTCCGCATGGTCGGCATCGTGGTCATGATCCTCGTGCTTCGCATGGTCGGCATCGTGGTCATGGTCATGATCGTCGCGTTTCGCATGGTCAGCATCGTGGTCGTGGGCATGGTCGTCGTCGTGTTTTGCATGTTCGGCATCGTGGTCGTGGTCGTCGTCGTGGGCATGGTCGTCGTCGTGTTTCGCATGTTCGGCATCATGGTCGTGAGCGTCGTCTTCGGCATGGTGCTCGTCGTGCGAATGGCCCTCGAATGCGCCGCCCTCGCGCAGCGTCTCCAGATGCAGACCTTCCGTCTCCATCAACGCGACCGGTTTCACATCCCTCGGCAGCGTGCCGATGGGTTTCTCCAGGAAAGTCTCCAAATCCGCGCCGATCCAAAAAATCAGCCCCGCCTCTTGAAGGGCGCGCGCCTGCGACGGCCTGAGGCTGGCGCTGTGGGGCGATCCGGCGTCCCGGAGAAGAAGGTCCGGTTCGCCCACGCCCTGCATGACGCCGGCAACCAGGGAATGGACCGGTCGGATCGAGGCCACCACGCCATCGCTGGCGGATGCGGCAGACGCCGCCAGGACAAACGTCGCAAGCCCGAACGTGACTGGGCGAAATCCAAGCATAACAGAGACCCCCGTTGCCGAAGTTGTGACGTTATGACATAACACCACCGGATCCGCCCTGTATAGATGCTGTACAAGCTGACGGCAACGGATCGCATTAGTTTGACGCGCTTGTGATGACTGGACATTCGACTTCCCTGGTGACCCTGCGCGACGTCGGCATCGAGAGGGCCGGGCGCTGGCTGGTCCGCAATATCGATCTGGCGGTCCATGCCCGTGAGATCGTGACCCTGATCGGTCCAAACGGGTCCGGAAAGACGACTACAGCCAAGATGGCGCTGGGCATCCTGCCCCCGGACGAGGGGCGGGTGGCGCTGGCGCCCGGCGTTCGGATCGGCTATGTGCCGCAGCGGCTGCATATCGACTGGACCGTGCCGTTGTCCGTGCGCCGGCTGATGTGCCTGACCTCCAGCCTGACGCGACGCGAGATCGACGGCGCGCTCTCCCGCGTCGGCATCGCCGATATGGCGGAAGCCCAGGTGCAGACCCTTTCCGGCGGTGAGTTCCAACGCGTGCTGCTGGCCAGGGCGATTGCGAGAAACCCAGACCTGCTTGTCCTGGACGAGCCGGTGCAGGGCGTCGATTTCTCGGGCGAGATCGCGCTCTATGACCTGATCGCGAAGATCCGCGACCAGATCGGCTGTGGCGTGCTGATGATCTCCCACGACCTGCACGTGGTGATGGCGGCGACGGACAGGGTGGTCTGCCTTAACGGCCACATCTGTTGCCAGGGGACGCCGCACGCGGTTGCCGAAAGCGCGGAATACCGCGCCTTGTTCGGCAGCCGGGCCGCCGCCGCGCTGGCGGTCTATAGCCACGACCACGACCACACGCACCTGCCCGACGGCCGCGTGCGCCACGGCGACGGCACGGTCACCGAGCATTGCCATCCGGGCGACGGGCATCATCACGGCCTGGAGGACGCAGGCTCGTCGGACAATCCGGATGCGGTGGGAAACGTGGTGCCGCTGTCGGACCGCCGCGATGTTTGACGATTTCTTCTTTCGCGCGCTGATGGCGGGCATTGGGGTGGCGCTGGTCGCCGGCCCGCTCGGCTGCTTTATCGTCTGGCGCCGGCTGGCCTATTTCGGCGACACGCTGTCGCATTCGGCCCTGTTGGGGATTGCGCTGGCGCTGTTGTTGGACATGCCAACGATGCTGGGCGTTTTCGTGGTGTCCGGCGCAGTGGCCGTTGCCCTGTTGGCCCTGCGGCGGCGCGGCGGACTTTCTTCGGACGCGATTCTGGGCATGCTGGCGCATTCCGCGCTGGCCACCGGTCTGGTCTGCCTCGCCTTCATGAGCTGGGTCCGCGTGGATCTGATGGGATTTCTGTTCGGCGATATTCTGGCCGTCTCTCTGTCGGACATTGCCGTGATCTATGCCGGCGGGGCGGTCGTCCTGGGCGTGTTGGTCTGGCTGTGGCGACCATTGTTCGCGGCCACCGTGAACCGCGAGCTGGCCCAGGCCGAGGGCCTGGACCCTGCGCGAACGGAACTGGTGCTGATGGTGTTGATGGCGATGGTGATCGCCATCGCGCTGAAGCTGGTGGGTGCGCTGTTGATCACCGCCCTTTTGATTATTCCCGCCGCCACCGCGCGACAGTTCGCCCGTGGACCCGAAGAAATGGCCGTCCTGTCGGCCGTGGCCGGCATTGCGGCGGTCGTGCTCGGGCTGTTCGGGTCGCTCGAATGGGACACGCCTTCGGGCCCCTCGATCGTGGTGGCCGCGTTCGTGCTGTTTCTTATTGGGCTGGTTCCGCGAAGCGCGTTGCGGCGTGTCGGGCGCGCGACGGGCCAAGGCGCCGGGCAATGACGGACGCCGCGACACCCAATCCGGCGCTGACGAAAAACCAGGCGCTGGTCTACGGCGTGCTGGACGATGCCGACGAACCGCTCAGCGCCTATACGATCCTCGACCGCGTGCGCGACGACGGCATCCGTGCGCCACAGCAGGTCTATCGCGCGCTGGACAAACTGTTGGCCTACGGCCTGATCCATCGCCTGGAAAGCATGAATGCGTTCATTGCCTGCAGTCATCCAGCACACGGAACCCACAGCATGATCACCTTCGCGATCTGCGAAGCCTGCGGTGCGGTCAGCGAGTTCTCCGATCCCAAGCTGGCCCGGCGGCTGCAGGGCTGGGCCGGCGGCGCGGGCTTCCGCATCACCAAAAGCACGATCGAGGTGCGTGGTCTGTGCAAGGCCTGCGCGGCGGGCTGAGTTGGCGTTGGTCCGGGTTCGAGGATGCGCGTCGGCTCCATGGCCTTGCCCTGCCGGAGCCTATCGGCGGCGATTGGCTGGCCGCTGAGCCCGATTGCCGGGCGCAGCGCCGCACGGATCATCCGACACGCCGACGAAGGCAACGGCGCCGCCTGAGCCCGCGGTGGCCTAACGCTTGACTTCCTGGATGCCGGCTTCGCGCGCCTTGATCGCCTCGTCCAGCATGATGAAGTTCAGATAGTGGCGGTTGATGTTGCCCACATAGTTGATCGGCTCCAGCCCCACCTTGCGCCGGACAACCTTTTCCACATTGTCGAACCAGACATTGGGGTCGAGCCCTTCTTTGGCGGCCACCTTGCGCAGCCGGCTGATCCGCGTCGGGCCCGCGTTGTAGGCTGCCAGCGAGAAGTCGATGCGGGCGCCGGGCCCGATCTCCGGGTCGCTGAAATAGGTGTCGCGCACGAAGGCGAGGTATTTCGCGCCGGCCTCGACGTTCTTCTCGATCTCTTCGATCGGCATCACTTCGATGGGCGGCGCCGCCGCGGTCTCCTCCATCACCTGCATAAGGCCGACCGCGCCGACGTGGCTGCGAACGCTGTGGTCCAGCCGGCTTTCCTGGAACGCCAGGGCGCCAAGAAGACGCCAGTCGAAGCCGTACCTTTCGCCGTACTTGACCATCAGGTCGCTGAGTTCGCGCAGCCGTTTCTGGTAGGTTTCGTCAAGCGAGCTGACGAACCAGTCGGGTTGCATGAAGTATCTCTTCAAAATGACGTTTCCGATCAGCGTCCCCTGTCCGGATTTGCGAATGAAGGCGTTTAGGCTTTCAAGAAGCTCGGTGTTTTCCTTGCGTACCGCCCAGGCGATCTGGCCGCCCCGGCGCAAGACCAGGTCGTCGCGCACGACCATGTTGTCAAAGAACTGCGACCACAGGCTGGCGAGATGGCTGTCGGCGATGGTGAGGTCCACCGCGTCCACGTTCAGAAGCTCGAAGATGTCCTCTTTTGCGAAGATCGGGCGCGCCGGGCGCAACTCGACAGGGTCGAGGCCGCGGGCGGCGAAGTCGCGGTTGAGTGCCTTCAGGCTCTCCGCATAGCTGGTCCCTTCGCGGATGTAGACCTCGCGGCCGGCAAGATCGTCCAGCGTCTTGAGCCCACCGACCGAAGGCGCGGCGACGACGATCTCATCGATGTCCCTGATATAGGGCCGGGTGAAGGCGACCAGTTTCTCGCGTTCGGGCGTCACGGTCAGGCCCGCGGCGACGATGTCGCCGCGGCCCTCGACCAATGCAGGCAGGAGATCATCGAAGGGCAGGGGTATGAAGATGAACTGGACCGGCCAGCTTCTCTTGCGCACGCGCGTCTTCAGGTGCTTCCGGTAGGACATCATCAGTTCGTATTCGAACCCGACGTTCCGGCCACCCAGAAAGGCGAAACTGGTGCGGTTGTTGCTGACCAGAACGCGCACGACGCCGCGCCTGATCAGGTCCGTGAGATCGCCCTTGAACGTCTCGTCCAGGAAGCCTTGCCTGACGATGGCGAACCCGTCTTCCGCATAGCCCGCGGTGCCGTCCCGCTCGATGCCCTGCGCGACCGCCGGATCGACTGATGCAGCGCCGATCGCCAGCGCCACCGCCAAGACAAACCGCCGTGCGACGGCGAACACCTGATTCTGCCCCATCCCCGTCCTCGTTCCGGTCTTTCTTCAGGGCACCATACCGCCAGAGTGGGGCGGATCCTGCAAGCAAGATGTCCGACCGGGCGGCGCACGGCCCGGCGCCGCACAAACCGCGCTCAGTCCTTCTTCCGTCCGCCGCGCGGTTCCTGCTTGGATTCAGACGGGTCGAACAATCCCTTGTCGAGGCTGAGGCCGATTTCCTCGCCGATGCGCTTCAGGGCCGGCAGTTGAACAGCCATTTCCATGATCGAATCGAGCGCCTGGTTGACCACCGGTTTGGAGCCTGAGGCTTCGCTGCCGGTCGCGCCGAAGCCGGTGAGATGATGAATGTTGATCGCATTGATCTTTTCCGCCGGCTTGACCATTTCGGAGACGATCTTGGGCAGCGCGTCGAGCCGCGCCAGATCCGTCTGCATGGCGATAACGTGCTCTCCGCGCGCATTCTCCGCGTCGATCCGTGCGCGGGCGGCCTCGGCGGCGGCGAGTTCCTCATGCTTGCGCGCCTCCGCCTCCTCGCGCCGGGCCTCGGCGCGGTCGCCGGCGGCCTCTTTCTCCGCCCGGGCGGTGATCTTGGTGCGGGTGGCTGCGGTATCGGCATCCTGGCGCGCCGCGACCAGCGCGATCTCGCGGCGCCGTTCCGCCTCGGCGACCTGGCGTGCCGTGGCGATGGCCTCTTCCGCCTTGGCCGCTTCGGCCCGGGCGGTGTCCGCGGCTGCGCGGGCCTTGCTCTCCTCCTGGGAATTCGCGGCGACGGTTATGTGGCGCTTCTGTTCGGCGATCTGAAGGTCGCGTTCGCTCTCGATCTCGGCCTCGCGGACGATCCTTTCGCGGGCAATGTCGGCGGCCTGGATGTCCTGCTCCATGCGGATGCGGGCCTGCGCAGCCTCGCGTTCGCCGTCGGCCTTGCGGCGGCTCACTTCGGCAAGCTGCGCCGCCATCAGGGTCTCGATTTCCTGCTGCTGGGCGATCTCGGCCTCGCGTTCCTCCAGGTCGATCTCAAGCTTGCGCTTGGTCGCGGTCATGGCCGCGCGGCGCACCGAAACCTCCGCATCGGAATCGATCTCGGCGCGCTCCTTCTTCGACGTGGCGATCACCTCGGCCAGCTTGCGCATGCCGACGGCGTTGAAGGCGTTGTTTTCGTCCAGCGCACTGAACGGTGTCTGGTCAAGCGCCGTCAGCGAAACCGAGTCCAGGTGCAGGCCGAACCGGGACAGGGCGTCGGTGAGGCTGTCTCGAACCTCGGCGACGAAGGCGCTTCGCTTTTCGTGAAGTTCGTCCATGCTCAGCCGCGCGGCGACGGACCGCAGGGCATCGACCAGCATGCCCTCGATCAGGTCGCGTAACTGGTCGGACTGAAACGTGCGCCGGCCCAGCGTCTGGGCGGCACGGGCGACGGCTTCCTCGTTCGGCTCGATCGAAAGGTAGAACTCGGCGCCGACATCGACCCGTAGCCGGTCCTTGGTGATCAGGGCCGTCTCGCCCGCACGGTGCACGTCCAGGCGCAGGGTTTGCATGTTCACCCGTGCGATCTCGTGGAAATAGGGTATGGCGAGCATCCCGCCGCTGAGCACGGTCTTGCGTCCGCCGATCCCGGTTCGGACCAAGGCGACCTCGTTGCTGGCCCTTTCGAAGAACCATGCAAAGACGGCAACCGCGATTGCCAGCAGGATGATGATGGCGACAAGCCAGAGAATAATGTTGGTCATGCTTCGTCCCCTTGGCCGGTTCTTCCTTGTTCGTCTGCGATGCGGGGCGTTTGCATCTCAGAGGTTGTGAATTTTGCTCAAGATATGCGACGACATCCCGCCATCCGTCGGGATGTTGGTCCCCCTGATCCAGGTGGTCATGTCGGACAGCAGGAAGGCCACCACAGGCGCGATGTCCTCGGGGCGGCCGGGCCGGTCCATCACCTTCATGTCCTCCTCGGCGCGCGCGCCGAGCGTTTCAAGAAAATCCTTCAGGATCGGAGTCTCGACCGGGCCCGGGCTGACGGAGTTCATGCGAATGCCGCGGTCGCGCCAGGTCCAGCGGTTCTTCATGGTCCAGACGATCAGCGCCTCCTTGGAGAAGAAGTAGGAACGCCCGCCCTCGTTGGTGACGTTGTGGCGCTGGACGAACTCGGCGACCTCGTGGAAATCCAGGTGCTCGCCCGCCTTGATCTGATCGACCGCCTGCGGCCAGCCGAATCCGGCAAGCGAGGCCAGGTTCACGATCGACGCCCCGTCGGCAAGCTTCGGGACCATCAGTTCCGTGAAGAACTTCAGGCCGACGAGGTTCACCGCGATGACCTTCTCCGCAGGCGCCGTCGGCGGCAGGCCGGCGATGTTGGCAAGGCCGTTGGCGCCCTCCGGCAGGACCTCCACAAGGGCCTCGATGGTCGCCTTGTCGGAGAGGTCGGCGCGATAGAACTCGTCGACGTGATCGAGCCGCTTGGTCAGATCGACGCCGATCACGTCGCCGCCCAGCTTTTTGATCAGCCGCGCCGTCTCGAACCCGATCCCCGACGCACTGCCCGTGACGATGACGGTCTTGCCGTCCAGGATCTTGCCGCCTTGCCAGCGGAGCGGCTTTTCTTGTTCTGCCATCGTCGTTCTCCTCAGAACACCGGCGGATACGCGCGGCCGCCGCGTTCCAGGGTGATCCAGCGGGTTTCGGTGAAGGTCTCGACCGACCAGCGCCCGCCGTGACGCCCCACGCCCGAAGCCTTGGAGCCGCCGAAGGGGATGTGCGGTTCGTCGTTCACCGACGAGCAGTTGATGTGAGACATGCCGGTCTCCAGACGCCGCGCGATCGCCAGGCCGCGCTGTTCGTCCCCGGTCATGATGCCCGACGACAGCCCGTATTCGGTGTCGTTGGCCAGCGCGACCGCCTCGTCGTCGGACCGGAAGGGAATCACGGGCACGACGGGACCGAACGTCTCGTCGCGATAGACGTCCATATCCGCGGTTACGCCGGTCAGGATGGTCGGTTCGACGAACCGGCCGTGCACGCCGCCGCCAAGCGCGACCTTCGCGCCCTTAGCCAGCGCGTCTTCGATCTGCGCCTTGACCCGCGCCGCCTGGCGGTCGTTGATCAGCGGACCGATGACGTTCGATTTGTCCTTCAGCGGGTCGCCGACCTTCAGCTTGGCGGCGCGCTCGACGAACCGGCGCAGGAATTCCGGGTAGATCTTGTCGTGCACCAGCACCTTCTCCACGGACATGCAAATCTGTCCCTGGTGCATGAAACTGCCGAAATTCGCGGCCTGGGTGGCGCGGTCCATGTCGGCATCGTCCAGGACGATGAGGCTGTCCTTGCCGCCAAGCTCGACACAGCACTTCTTCAGGTGCGCGCCCGCCTTGGCCGCAATCCGGCGGCCAACCGCGGTGGACCCTGTGAAGGAGATGCCCTTGACCCGCGGGTTCTCGACCAGTTCGTCTCCGACCTCCGCGACGTGGTCGCGCGAGCAGGTGACGACGTTCAGGACGCCGGGCGGGACGCCTGCCTCTTCGCATGCCTCGGCATAAAGCAGGCCGCCGCAATAAGGGGTCTCCTCGGACGGCTTGAGGACGATCGTGTTGCCCGCCGCCATCGCGAATGCGAAGCCGCGGCCGCTTAAGAGGCTGGGAAAGTTCCAGGGGCTGATGACGGAAATCACGCCGAGCGGCCGGCGCACGGCGGTGGAGAACTTGCCGTGTTCAGACGGAAGCACTTCGCCGACCGGCTCGTAGCAGACGGCCGCCGCGGCGCGGAAGATCTCCGGGATGTAGCCGGCCTCGAACATGCCCTTGCCGAACCAACCGCCGCCCTCGCCCTGCAGCGCCTGGACGATGTCGGGCTTTCGCTTTTCCAGGACATCGGCGATCCTGAGCAGGGCGTGCGCCCGTTCGGTGAACGGCAGGGCTGCCCAGGCCGGGAACGCGCTGTGCGCCGCCTCGATGGCGCCACGCGCTTCCGCCAGGCCGCCATCGGGGATCTCAGCCCAGACGCTGTCGTCGGCCGGGTTCAGGTCGGCGAACGACTGCGCCGCCTTGACCCACTTGCCGCCGATCGGAATTCCGTCGAAACGTCTAGCCATCGTCGTGTTCCTCGTCCATGCGTCTCAAGTCGGTGCCGCCGGGCGGCCTGCGGTAGACCTCCACCTTCGGCTTTCGATAGATCTCGATGACCGGCGGTCTGCTGCCGTTGGGTTTGGCGGCGGGCCGCGGTTCGGCCGGTGTTTCAAGGGCCTCGGCTTCGGTGCGCGTCCGCCGCCGCCGGGCGTTCGCGGCGGCCTGCTCGATCTCCGCAAGCGCCGCGCGCAGCCTGTCGTTGCCGGCGGGATGCGCGCTCTCCGCCTGCGGCCGTGTCGCCGCCGGGCGGGGTGCCTGGGTCGTGGCCGCGCGACGCACGAGGTCCTCGACGGACCCGCCGATAAGATCCTCGGCGCGGGGCGCGGCTTCGGCGGGCGCGGACCGCGCCACGTAAGGGAGGTCGGCGGCAGGGGGCGCGGCCGGTGCGGCCTCCGCAGCCGCGGGACCGGCGGCCTCCTCGGCCTCGACACCGACATGGGGCGCCGCTTCGGCGCCGGCGCCAAGATAGGCCTTCTGCACGACGGGGTCGTTCGCGAGGTTCGCGGCCGTGTCCTCGTGCATGATCCGCGCGTTTTCAAGCAGGTAGCCGCGGTCGGCGATCGCCAGACTCTGTTTGGCGTTCTGTTCGACCAGAAGGATGCCAAGCCCGGCGCCGCGCACCTCGGCGAGGCTGTGGAACAGTTCCTTGCACAACAGCGGCGACAGGCCGAGCGAGGGTTCGTCCAGCATCAGGATCGAGGGCGCCGACATCATGGCACGGCCGATGGCGACCATCTGCTGTTCGCCGCCGCTCATGGTCCGGACGGTCTGGCTGCGCCGGTCGGCCAGCTTTGGAAACAGGCTGAAGACGCGGTCCAGGTTTGGCTGCTGGTCTTCGCGCGCGCGTGCGGAATAGGCGCCCAGCAACAGGTTCTCCTTGACCGTCATGTCGGCGAAGACGCCTCGTCCTTCGGGCACCAGGGCGATGCCGCGCTCGACGATACGATGGGCCGGCAGGCCCAGCACCGGGTGGCCGTCCATCTCGACCGCGCCCGCGTGCGTGCCCTCGCCGAGCCCGCCGATGGTCCGCAGCAACGTGCTTTTCCCGGCGCCGTTCGCGCCCAGGATGACGACGATCTCGCCGGCGCTGACGCGGATGGATATTTCCTCCAGCGCCCTGTGCTGGCCGTAGCTGACGGAGAGATCCCTGACCTCAAGCATCCTCGTCTCCGAGATAGGCCCGGATCACTTCGCGGTCGGAGAGAACGTCGGACGGGGCGCCTTCCGCGATCTTCTGACCGCTGTTCATGACGACGCAGCGGTCGCACAGGCTGCGGATGGCATCCATGACATGTTCGACCAGGATGATCGTACGGCCGTCCGCGCGCAAATCCCGGATCAGGGTGATGCCGGTTTCCAGCTCGGTCGGGTTGAGCCCCGCGAGCCATTCGTCGAGCAGCAGAATGGTCGGATCGCAGGCCAGCACCCGGGCCAGTTCAAGCCGCTTCTGGTCGATATAGGTCAGCGACGAGATCGGTGCGTAGGCCATCGCTTCAAGCCCGACGCGGTCCAGCATCCGGTGCGCATGGCTTTCCGCCTCGGTGCCCCACAGCCGACGATGGCCGAAAACCGCGCCTGCGATCACGTTTTCCAGGACCGTCATCGACGGCAGCAAGCGGACAAGCTGGAACGTCCGGGCGACGCCGCGGCGGTTGATTTCCTGGGGCGGCAGTCCCGATATGCGGGCGCCCTGCAGGCTGATATGCCCGGACGACAGGCGCAACGCGCCGGAGATCAGGTTCATCATCGTCGTCTTGCCCGAGCCGTTGGGCCCGATCAGGCCAAGCACCGCGTGCTCCTCGACGTCGAAGTCCATTCCATTGACGGCAACCAAACCGCCGAACCGCTTGGTCGCGCCGCGCACGGAAAGAACCGCGTTTGGCCCCCGCATGGCTCAGGCCATCCTCGCCGACACGGAACGCGCCAGCATCTCGATCCGCCCGACGATGCCGTTGGGGATCACATAGACGATCAGCAGGAATGCGAGACCCAACAGAAGGATCGTCTGGTTGGGGAACTGGACCGAGATCGCCTCCCACAACAGCGTGAAGGGGATGACGCCGACCAGCGGCCCCCACAGACGGTTCGCGCCGCCAAGCAGCGCCATGATGACAACCTGGAACGACAACAAGGGCGAGAATGCCAGTGCCGGTTCGATATAGGTCCACCGGGGCGCCAGCAGGGCGCCCGTCAGGGCGGCGACCATGCCCGAGACCATGAACAAAAGCACCTTGGCGCGCGCGGTGTTGATCCCGCTGTGCGCGGCGACGGTCTCGTCGTTGCCGATGATGCGCATGGCGAAACCGAGGCGCGAGCGGCCGATCAGCCAGCCGACCAGATAGATCAACCCGGCAAGCGCCAACAGTTCCCAGTAGATGATCTCCTCGGTGATGTCGGTCAGCACGTAAAGGCCACGGTGGCCGCCCCAGTTGTTCTGAACCCAGGTCACGATCTGGCGGATCATCTCGGCCAGGCCCAGCGTGAAGATGACGAAGTAGACGCCGGACAGACGCAGCGTCGCGATGCCGACCAGACCGGCCGCGACCGCGCCCGCGACCAGCGAGATCGCCAACAGCGCGGGGTAGGGCATGTGATCGATGCCGAGCGCGACCACGTAGGTGCCGAGCCCATAGAACGCGGCCGTGGCCAGAGAGATGTAGTGGGTCGGCCCGGAAAACAGCGCCCAGCTGGTTGCCAGCACGGTGTACATCGCGACGCTGACGCCGATCGACAACAGATAGCCGCTGCCGACCACGGGCAGCAGCGCCGCCAACCCGAGGCCCGCGATCGCCAGCAGCATGTTGCGCATGTCGGCTCCGCTCATGAGCCTTGCCTTCCGAACAGGCCCTGGGGGCGGAACAGGAGCACCAGGATGAACATGAAGTAGGCCGCCGCCAGCGTCAGGCCGGGATCGATGATGCTGGCGACGAACGTCTCGGCCAGTCCCAGGCACAGCGCGGCCAGGATCGTTCCGCGGACATCGCCGACACCGCCCATGATGACGATGATCAGGGCCTTCATGGTGAACAGCACGCCGATCGAGGCGTCCAGCGTGAGGAAGGTCGAGATCAAGGCGCCGCCGGTGGCGGTGACCGCGCCGCCCAGGCCGAAGGCGAAGGCCGAAAGCCGGCGCACGTCGATGCCGACCAGCCCCGCGGAACCGGGATTGACCGCGACGGCGCGGATCGCCATGCCCGGACGCGTCTTGTTCAGCCAGAGATAGAGCAGGGTGCAGATCACCACGGCCATCAGGAACGCGACGACGCGGTTCAGCGCAAACGTATCGCCCAGGATGATCACCGGCTCGGCGAGGTAGGAATAGGCGAAGTACTCGCCGCCGAAGGTGGCCAGCATGATCCCGACCAGGACAAACCCCAGCCCGAACGTGGCAAGGATGCTGTCCACCTCGAGTTGCCCGCGGTTCTTCGCCCGCTTGACCAGCGGCAACAGCATCAGGCGGTAGATCAGCCAGTTCGCTGCGAACGCCAGGGGCGCAACGAAGAACACCGCCAACAGCGGACTGACCTGTCCGGCGGTGAACACCCAGAAAGCGGCAAACGCACCGGCAACCAGCATCTCGCCGTTTGCCAGGTTCATGATCCGGGCAACGCCGTATTGCAGGTTCAGCCCCATGGCGATCAGCGCATAGGTGCCGCCCAGCAGAAGCCCGGTGATGACGATATCCATCAGACGATCATCGATTGCCGGCGATCGGGCCCCGGCGCCATGTCCGCGCCGGGGCCGCCTTGCCCGCTTACATCCAGCCGCCCTTGAGCTGGACCGGCTTCTCGCCGGGCCGGCCCGTCGACGCGACGCCCTGGAAGACGCCGTTCTGCCACTGGCCGACCGTCCAGAACTTCTCGTTGTTGTTGTTCTGGTTGAAGTCGATGTCGCCCAGCACCGTTTTGAACGTGTTGTTCTTAAGGAACTCGGTCACCTTGGCACGGTCGGCTTCGCCGACGCCTTCGATCGCCTGCTCCAGGATCTGAAGCGAGGCGTAAGTCGTCGCGCTGGCCCAGTAGTCCGCGTCCTTGCCGGTGATTTCCTTGTGCGCCTTGAAGTAGGCCTGCATCTCCGGGCTGTCCGGATTGACGCCGCCGGCGCCCAGGTTGCCCTCGATGGACTTGCCGAATTTGCCGGCGTAGGCCGGGAAGCATGTCGCGACCGCCGTATAGAAGGCCTTGACGTCAAGGTCTTCGATGATCGCCTGCTCGGTCAAAGCAAACGTGTCGGGCGGGTACGACCAGGCGACGAACGCATCGGGGTTCGACGCCTTTGCGCCCTTCACGATCGGCGACAGATCCTGCGTGCCCAGCGGGTACGACTTGTCGTAGACGATTTCCAGCCCCGCCTCTTCGAAGATCGGGCGGGCGGACTTGGCAAGCTCGATGCCGAACGCGTCCGCCACGTTGACCATGGCCACCTTGTTTCCGATCTGGCCGTCCTTGTGCATTTTGACCAGGATGTCTGCGACCGACTGGGCGAACGCGGTGGTCGACCCAAGCGTGAAGAACATGTTCGGGTACCGCGCGCTCAGCTCCTCGATCTGGTCGGTGATCGCGCTGACGGCGATGTGCGGGTAGCCGTACTTTGCGAAGATCGGCGCCGACGCCAGGTTGAGGCCCGTGCCGTAGGGCGCGATGATGAAATCGGCCTCGTCCTGGGTGGCCAGCCGCTGGACCGCCTTGATGGTTTCGCCGGGGTTCGTCTGGTCGTCGTATTCGATGATCTCGACCTTGGCCATACCGTCCTTGAGTTTGAGCCCGCCGCGGGCATTGACCTGTTCGGCCCACAACTGGATGTTCGGCCAGTGCGTCACGGCTGCGCCGCCCGCCAGCGGACCGGTCTTGGGTGCGACTGCGCCGACCTTGATGACGGTGTCGGCCTGGGCGGCGCCGAAGGCCGCCGATCCGGCAAGGGCCGCTGCGGCAAGCAGCGTCAGAACGGTTCTGCGTTTCATCGTTTCCTCCTGTTGGTCCAATTGGCTGTGTTTTGGGTTGGGATTGGTTCTCTGCGCCCCGGTTCTCCGTTGCCGTCAGATCGGATAGTCGTGCCGGCCGCCATGCAGCGGAATCCAGCGCAGTTCGGTAAATTCGTGCACGCCGGCATCGCCGCCGAAGCGGCCATAGCCGCTGTCTTTCATGCCGCCGAACGGTGCGGCAGGATCGTCGTAGACGGTTGCGCCGTTGATGTGGCAGATCCCGGTTTCCAGCTGTTCGGCGACGGCCATGGCGCGGTCCGTGTCGCGGCCGAAGACCGAGGCCGCCAAACCGAATTCGGTATCGTTGGCGACGGCGATCGCCTCTTCGGTTCCGTCGACGCGGATCACGACCGCGACGGGCCCGAACGATTCCTCGTGGTAGATGCGCATCGTCGAGTTCACGTTGTCCAGCACCGTGGCCTGCATGATCGTGTTGTCCAGGCCGCCGCCCGCAAGCAGCGCCGCCCCCTTGGAGACGGCGTCCTCGACCAGCCCCTTGACGCGCATCGCGGCGCCGGCGCTGATCATCGAGCCGAGCTGGACCGCGCGCGTTCGGGGGTCGCCCGCCTCCAGGCTTTTCGCCTTTTCGACGAACCGGGCCATGAACGCGTCCGCGATCGTGCGGTCCAGGATGATGCGCTCGGTCGAGATGCAGACCTGCCCCTGGTTGAAGAAGGCGCCGAATGCGGCGGCCTTCACCGCTTCGTCGATATCCGCGTCATCCAGGACGATCAGCGGCGCCTTGCCGCTCAATTCCAGAAGGCAGGGCTTGAGGTGGCGGGCACACACTTCGGCAACGCTGCGGCCGACCCGGGTCGAACCCGTGAAATTGACGCGGCGGACGGCAGGGTGGGCGACCAGGGCATCGACGATGTCGGACGCGTCTTCCGGCGCGTTCGTCACCAGATTGGCCGCGCCGTCGGGCAGTCCCGCCTCGGCCATGATCTCCACGATCAGGCTGTGGGTCTTGGGGCTCAGCTCCGAGGCTTTGAGGATTGTGGTGTTCGCACAGGCAAGCGGCATGGCGATCGCTCTTGCGCCCAGGACAATTGGGGCATTCCACGGCGCAATGCCCAGGACCACGCCGGCCGGCTGGCGCACGATCGTCGATTTCACGTGTGCCGGCCCGTCGGTCAGGACCGTCCGCGTCAGACAGTCGGTCATGCCGGCGGCATGGCGAACGATCTCGGCGGCAAGCTTGCAGTTGAACCGGGCCCAGCCTGCCGCGGCGCCGATCTCCTCGGCCATCGCCGCAACGAAGTCTTCCGTCCGTTCGATGAGGATATCCGCGGCCCGGGTCAGGATCTCCGCGCGTTCCGCCGCCGTGGTGGCGGACCACGCCGGGAAGGCGGCCGCCGCCGAATTCGCCGCCTCGATGGCGTCCTGGCGGGACGCCGCGGCCGCCCGGGTCGCGACCCGGTTGGTGATCGGGTCGAGCCGGTCGTAGGTGGCCGCATCGTTGGCGGCAACCGGATGGCCGCCGATGAAAAGCTTGGCCTCGAGCACCCCTGTCATTCCCGTTCTTTGCGCCGGCGTCGGCGCTCCGCCCTTGTTTCCGTCCGGACGGCGTTTCGATCTTGACGGTACGAAATCAAATTCTCCCCTTGGCGAGAATGGATATTTCTGGCTTTATCATGTCAAAAATTGGGAAATGCGGGCCTGATCGGCCCGACGGGAGGCAAACGCGTGGTTTCACCCGCCGCGGTCTTGAGCACGGTTCACGCCGAACCGATCGCCTGCGCCTTGCGCGACCGCGTTTTGGGGCTGGGGGCAAGCCACGGCGAGCGCCGCTGGCGGGGCGTGATGCTGACCTCCGGCGTCGGAACGATAGAAACCGGGGACGCGCCGGAAACCCTGATGGCACCGTGCCTTGCCTGGCTGCCATGGCAGGCCGGGCAGGTTTTCCGGATCAATGCCGGGTGCGTCGGCTACCAGCTTTCCATCGAGGACCAGCTTCTCGCCAACGCGATCGGGCGCACGCCGGAATCGGCAGAACTGCGGTACCTCCTGGACCGGCCGGTCGTCGCCTCCCTGTTTGACGCTCCGGAAGCGGCGGGCGACGCGGAACATGCGTTCGATGTCATCGTTCGCGAAACGCGGCGGCCGCGGACCGGCTCATGGACCATGATCCAGGCCCAGGTCCGGGCCATCCTGGTTCTGTTGTGGCGACTGTCCGGTGGCGAAGACGACGTTCCGCACGCGCGCGGTCAGTCGACGCGGACCCTGATCCAGTTTCGCCAGCTGTTGGAGGCGCATTTCGGGGATCGCTGGCCGATCCGGCGTTATGCCGACGCGCTGGGCATGACGCCCGACCGGTTGCACGATATCTGCCGGCGGGAACTGGACCGCACGCCGCTTCAACTGGTGCACGAGCGGGTCACCTACGAGGCGCGCCTGCGCTTGGAACGGTCGACCCAGACCGTCGAACAGGTTGCCGCCTCGCTGGGATTCCGCGACGTCGGTCATTTCAGCCGGTTCTTCAAATCCAATGTCGGCCTGCCGCCCGGCGCCTACCGCGACACGGCGGCGCAGTCCGCCGAAGGCGGCGCCGGTATGCAGGCGTTGAACTATTCCGACTGGCCCTGATCCCGGTGCCCGCCGGCGCGCGGGCGACCGCTCTCAATCGCCGACACAGCGATCGAAGTAGTAAACCTCTGGTGGAATCGCGAGGTCGTCCTCGGGCGGCGCCTTCGACAAGGCCAGACGCCAGGGACCGTTGGTGGTCTGCGCCTCCAGGAAGGCCGTGTTCAAACCCGCGATGACCAGGATGTCCGGCACCGCGCCCGGCCGATCTTTCGAGGACTGCGCGAAGACCAGCCGGATCGGGTTGTCGGTCTCGCCGGAGACCGCCGCGCCGTCGGTCAATTTGAGGTCCATGTGACAGCCGCCGGCGCCCTGGAAGCACCAGGCGACGGTCGCGAACTCCCAGACCGTTGCACCCGATCCGTCGACGCCGCGCAGCACGAACGGCTGCGGTTCCGTCCCTTGCGGTGCGCCGAAGACCGCGACGGTCCGCCCGCCGGCTTCGTCGGCATGGCTGACATAACGCGCGTTCCATTCGTTGCAGTCCCGTGCGGACGCAGAATGTCCTGCTCCCGCGACGGCGGCGACAACGAAAAGCGCGGCGATTTGGACGAATGCGCGCATGGCTTCGCTTTATGGACCTGTGGCTGCCGGCTCAGTCGCCCTGCGCCACGCCCTTTTGCAGCATGCGTGCGCGGCGGCGGCGGTAGGCGGGCAGGAAGATCAGCGTCAGCCCGATCACCAGCAGCACGGCCGTCATCGGCCTTTCCCACATGAAGGCGACACCGTCTGTCAGGTTGACCGCGCGGGCGAAGTTGTTCTCCAGCATCCCGCCGAGGATGAACCCGATCAACAGCGGCGCCAGCGGATAGTCGGCAAAGCGCATCACCGTGGCGAACACGCCCAGGCCGACCAGGATCAACAGCTCGGTCGCGTTGTTCTGGCCGATATAGGCCCCGATCATCGTGAAGAACAGGATGAAGGGGATCAGGTAGTTGCGCGGGATCTGCAGAAGCTTGGCGATATAGGGGATCAGCGGCAGGTTCAGGATCAGCAGCACCACGTTGCCGATATACATCGAGATGATCACCGCCCAGAAGATCGACGGGTTGTCCACCATCAGGCGCGGTCCCGGCTGGACGTTCAGCGCGATCAGGGCGCCCAGCAGGATCGCCGTCGTGCCGGAGCCCGGTATGCCCAGGGTCAACAGCGGAACGAACGAACCCGTGCAGGCGGCGTTGTTGGCGGTCTCCGGCGCAGCCAGGCCCTTGATCGAGCCCTTGCCGAAGGCGTCCTGTTCCTCGCCCTTGGCGATGTTGCGTTCGACGGCATAACCCAGGAACGAGGCGATGGTGGCGCCGGCGCCGGGCATCACGCCGATCAGGAAACCCTGGATCGACTGGCGGCCGATCACCGGCGCGATCGATTTCGCCTCTTCGCGGGTGATGCGCAGTTCCTTGATCTCCCCGCTTTCCTTGGTTGCCCCGCGTTTCGGGTCCAGCACCAGGTACAGCGCCTCGGGCAGCGCGAATAGCGCCATGGCCAGGGTGATAAAGCTGAAGCCCGACTGCAGGTCCATGATGCCCATCGTGAAACGCGGCGCGTTGAACAGGGCGGACTCGCCCACCGTGGCCATGATCAGCCCGATTACCGTCATCAGCAGGGCCTTTGCGACCTTGCCGGTGCCGGCGAAGGCGGCGATGGCGGACAGGCCCACGACCATCAGCGCGAAGTATTCCGCCGAATGGAACAACAGCGCGACGGTCGAAAGCGCCGGCGCGAATCCCATAAGCAGGATCGCGCCGATCGTGCCGCCCGAAAACGAGGCGATCGCGGCGACGGTCAACGCCTTACCGGCCTTGCCCTGGCGGGCCATTGGATAACCGTCGAACGATGTCGCCACGGTGCCGGCCACGCCCGGCGCATTGATCAGGATCGACGAGGTAGACCCGCCGAAGATCGCACCGTAATAGACGCCGGCCAGCAGGATCAGTGCGGCCGAGGGATCGCCGATCTTGATGGCGACCGGGATCATGATCGCGATGATCGACATCGGCCCGAGGCCGGGCAGCATACCAATGAACGTGCCCAGCAGACAGCCTGCCACCACCATGATCAGGTTCTGGAACGAAAGCGCCGTGGTGATGCCGGAGAGAATCCCTTCAAGCATCGAACCGCCCCCTAACCCAGGAACCAGGGTAGCGGGCGCAGGAAGATGCCCAACGCCTCCTGAACCAGGTACCAGACGAATAGAGCGCCCGCGAGCGCCACCGGGATCATGATGTGAAACTTGCGTTCACCTAGGATCCAGCCGGTGCCGACCAGAAACAGCGTGGTCGAGGCGATAAATCCGACCGGGCGCAGGGCCAGAGCGTAGAGGACCATCGCGCCGATCAGCATCAGCGCCTGACCGACCTTGTACTCGGCGAACTTGGTGAGATCGATCGATCCGAGGACGTCGCCGTCATCGTCGGCCTTAGGCTTCGGCGACAGCAGGATCACAATCGAGAACAATGCCGCAAGCACGCTGAGCACCATCGGCAGCGTGTTGGGCAGGAACGACATGTTCCTCTCGAACGGCAGGAGCGGGTAGTTGAAGGCGGCAATGCCGTAGACCACCGAGCCTACGAGAAACAAAGCCGCGATCCATTTGTCCAGCGCCATGGCGTACGTCCCCCCGCGTCACGCAAAAGAAAAACCGGGGCGACAAGGCGCCCCGGTTTCAAAGCCTGCGATCAAAGGAAGCCGAGCTTCTTCATCAGATCGCCGATTTGCTTTTCCTGGCCTTCCAGGAAGACCCGGAATTCGTCGCCGGAATTGTGGATGTTGACCCAGCCGTTGCGGGCGCGGACCGCTTCCCATTCGGGCGTGTCGTACATCGCGCTCAGAACGTCGCGATAGGCCTTCGCCTGGTCTTCGGGCAGACCCGGCGCCGCGAAGAAACCGCGCCAGTTGACGAACTCGGCATCGATGCCCTGTTCCTTCAGCGTCGGTGCATCCGCAAATGCGGGAACCCGCTCGGCCGAGGTGACGCCGATGATCTTGGCCTCACCTGCCTGGGCCATGCCGACGGCTTCGGAGAAGCCGGTCGACAGCGCCTGGATCTCGCCGGACAGCAGCGCGGCCATGGCCTTGCCGCCCGCGTCATAGGGGATGTACTTCACCTTGGTCGGGTCCTCGCCCGCCGCTTCCATCGCCATGGCTGCGACGAGATGGTCCATGCCGCCGGGCACCGAGCCGCCGCCGATGGCGACCGAGCGCGGGTCGGCCTTGTAGGCGGCCACGAGGTCGGCGAACGTGTTGAGGTCGCTGTCCTTGTTGACCACGAACGCCGCATAGTCGCCGATCGTGCCGGCAATCAGGGTCAGATCGCGGAAGTTCTGCGGAAAGACCTTGGTCAAGGAGCGGATCACGATGGGGGTCGAGTTGACCATCAGCGTGCCATGCTGGGATTCCGCATTCTCGATCAGATAGCCGATCGCCTTGCCGCCACCGCCGCCGGACATGTTCTCGTAGGATGCCGAGCCCACCAGGCCGGAATTGGTCAGGGCTTCGCCCGTGCCGCGTGCCGTGCCGTCCCAGCCGCCGCCGGCGCCGCCGGGGATCAGGAAGTGGATTTCCTCGATCATCTGATCGGCGGCCATCGCCGGGGCGGCGAGACCGAGCCCGGCAGCCGCCAAGGCGGCAATCGCGGCCCGCCTCGTCACGTTAAGGATTGTCATCAGCTTTCCTCCCGTTCTGATGTGGTTCGTTGATTCGAACTGTACGATAGATCAGGGGCCGCATGATATGCACGATCGTGCGGATGTACAGGGCGTAGGTCCTTGCCAGAAACCAGGCGCCTTTCATCCGCTGGTTGCAGGCCGCGGCTATGCCGCGTCTTCCGAAAGGGCGTCGGAATACAGCACTTCGCCCTGCATGAGCCGGCGCTGCGTGCGGTAGGTCGTGGCGCTTCGGGCGACCGCCTGCCCGCCGTCTTCCACCGACACCTCCGCCGCCGCCGGCAGCACGCCTGACGGGTTTCCGATCAGCACCGTTTCGGACGGGCGGGCCAGTTGGTGGGGGATGGTGCCGGGGATCTTGGCGGCGGTGGCGAGACACATGGCGCCGGTCAGGGTGACGGCGCGGTGCACATTGCCCATGGAAACGATCCTGACCGCGATGTCATAGGCGTCGGCGTCGTAGGCCCGGCCGTCGAGTGCGGTGAAGCGGCCGGGCGCGGCGACCATCGCCACCTTCGGGTTCGACAGCACGGCCTCTTCCGGCGACTTCGACATGCCCATCGCAACAGAGGCGGCGCGCCGGATCGCGTCCAGTTTCGCCATCAGGGCGGCGTCGGCGTCCAGGTCGGCCGGCATCTCCAGCGCGGTTCGGCCGAGATCGGCGGCGCGGACATAGGCGACGGGATTGGAGGCATCGACCAGCGAGGCTTCGATCCGACCGTGGCCGGGCACGTCCAGGATGTCGACCGCACTGCCGGACGGCATCAGGGCGCCCGTCGCCGCGCCGCCCGGATCGAAGTAGTCGAGCTTGATCCTGGCACCGGTTCCGGGGACGCCGGGGATCTCGAAGTCGCCGTCCTCGACGGCGCGGCCGTCCTTCACCGCGAAGGTCGCGCGGTAAAGCTTGTCGGTATTGGTGTTGTAGACCCGCACCATCGTTTCCGGTTCCGTTGCCGGAACCATGCCTTCGTCCACGGCGAAAGGGCCGACCGCGGACGACATGTTCCCGCACATCGAACCGTAGTCAGCGACCGGCTCGTCGACGGCGACCTGGACGAATGTGTAGTCGATATCGGCGTCGGGGCGGTCGGACGGTGCGACGATCACCACCTTCGACAATGACGACAGACCGCCCCCCATGCCGTCGAGCTGGCGGCGGTACGGGTCGGGGCTGCCCATGATTTCCAGGAAGATCCGGTCGCGCAGGTCCCGGTCGCGCGGCAGGTCCCGGTCCTTGAAGACGACGGCCTTGGACGTGCCGCCGCGCATGAAGACCGCCGGCAAACGCCGGGACATGATCAGGCCGCCTCCTCGACAAAGCCGCGATAGGCGCGGGGCAACAGACCGCCGCACCGAAACGTTGCGCGTTCCGCGTCGTTATAGAGCCGCAATTCCAGCGGCACCGTCTGGGTGCCGCCGTCCTGGCGGTGCAAGGTCAGGCTGGCGCCAGTCAGGTCATCCGACAGCGCGATGTCGTAGGTCTCGGTGCCGTCCAGGCCCAGGGTCTTCCGGCTCACGCCTTCGGGGAACTGAAGCGGTGCGATCCCCATATTGATCAGGTTGGACCGGTGAATGCGTTCGAAGCTCTCCGCGATCACGGCGCGCACGCCGGCAAGCCACGGTGCCTTGGCCGCGGTATCGCGCGAAGAGCCGCAGCCGTATTCCTTTCCGGCGACCACCACCAGCTTCTCGCCGCGCGCCTGATAGGCTTCGATGGCGTCGAAGATCGGCACCACGCTGCCTTCCGGCTCCAGACGGGTCCACGAGCCCTGTTTGTCCGGTGTCATCTCGTTTGCCAGACGCACGTTCGCGAATGTCGACCGGACGATGATGTCGGACGAGCCGCGCCGTGTGCCGAACGAGTTGAAATCCTTGGGCGCAACGCCGCGGTCGATCAGAAAGCGGCCCGCCGCGGAATCGCGCCCGATCGCGCCCGACGGCGAAATGTGGTCCGTGGTGATGGAATCGCCCAGGATCGCCAGCGGTCTGAGGCCGGCCAGCGTGAATTCGGGGTCCGGTGCCGCGGCCGACCCGGACAGATAGCGGGGCCAGGTGACATAGGTCGAGTCCGGCCAGGCGTAGGCTCCGGTGTCCACGTCCAGGTCGTTCCATCCCTCCGACACGGTCGAAATGGCGCGGTAGTTTACCTGGAAATGGTCGGGCGAGAGATGCGTGCGCATGACCTGGTCGACCTCTTGCGCGTCGGGCCACAGATCGCTCAGCAAGACGGGGTTGCCGTCGGCATCGTGGCCCAGGGGTTCGGTCGTGATGTCCTTCAGGACCGTCCCGGCCAAGGCGTAGGCGACCACCAGCGGCGGTGAGGCCAGCATGTTGCGGCCCGCCAGCGGGTGAATACGGCCGGCGAAATTGCGGTTGCCGGACAGAACGGCGACACAGTTGAGATCGTTCCCGCGGATCGCCGCCTCGATCTCCGGGGCCAGCGGTCCGGACATCCCGTTGCAGGTGGAGCAGGAAAAGGCCGCGATCTGGAACCCGAGCGCATCGAGAGACGCCTGCAGACCGCTTTCGTCCAGATAACGCGCGACGACGCGCGAGCCTGGCGCCAGCGATGTCTTGACGTGGGGCGCGGCCGACAGGCCACGGGCGACGGCGTTACGGGCCAAGAGACCGGCCAGCACGATGTTGCGCGGGTTGGCCGTGTTCGTGCAGCTTGTGATCGCGGCAATGATCACGTCGCCGTCGCCGATATCGTGGTCGCGGCCGTCGACGGGGATGCGTCTTGCGCCGGCCGCCTCGTCCCTTTGCCCGATCCTGACCGGCGCCGAGCCCAGGTCGATGCGCTGTTCCGGACGGCTCGGGCCCGCCACCGAACGGCCGATACCGCCGAGGTCCAGCGTGACGACCTCCTCGTAGGCGATCGACGCATCCGGTTCGTCGGCCCACAGGCCCTGGGCGCGGCAGTAGGCTTCGACCAGGGCCACATGCTCCGGCGCCCGGCCGGTTTCCTTCAGATAACGCACGGTGTTCTGGTCGACGGGGCAGAAGACGCTGGTCGCGCCGTATTCGGGCGCCATGTTGGCGATCGTGCCCCGGTCGGCGACGGAAAGCGCTCCATAGCTCGCGCCGAACAGCTCGACGAAACAGTCCACCACGCCCACGGCACGGAGTTTCTCCGCCACGGTCAGCGCGATGTCGGTTGCGGTAATTCCGCTGTCGGGCGTGCCGGTCACCTCCAGCCCGATCACGCGCGGGACGTTGATGGTCGCGGCCTCGCCGAACATGATCGCCTCGGCCTCCAACCCGCCGATGCCCCAGCCCAGGATGCCCAGTGCGTTGATCATCGGGGTGTGGCTGTCCATCCCCAGGTTTGTGTCGGGCACCAGAAGGCGCGCATCCGTCGCATCGGGGGCGACGCACCGGCCCAGAAACTCCAGGTTGATCTGGTGCATGATGCCGCCGCCCGGCGGAAAGACCCGAAGGTTCGGGAAACGCGCTTCGCACGCCTTGATGAAGGCGAACCGTTCGCGGTTGACCTCGAACTCGCGCGCCTGGTTCTTCGGCAGCGCAAGTTTGTCGGCCCAGTGTTCGATGGTCATGGAATGGTCGATGACCAGGTCCACCGGCAGCGTCATGTCGATCCTGGCCGGGTCGCCGCCGGCATCGGCCACCGCCGAACGCATGGCCATCAGGTCGACCAGCAGCGGCAGCCCCAGCATGTCCTGCAGCAACAGACGCCGCGGCCTGAACGGAACGGCCTCGCCCCGCCGCCGGGCGATCGCCATCGCGGACGTTCCGTCGGGATCCTGGCGCAAGGCGTTTTCCGCGACAATGCGCAACGAATAGGGCAGCGAACCCCCATCGGCGCCAATCGCGTCTCGGTAGTCGACGGCCCGGAACGCTCCGCCCTGGATGTCAATCGTTCTCATTGTGCCCCTCGCTTCTTCGGAAGGAACCTAAGCCAAGGTCGCTGGCAGGGACAATATGAGAGGAAAGCGCGCCGCCACGCACGGCGTCTTCAATGGTGGATGAACAGGGGCGCGGGACACGCCTCCAGCAACCTTGTCGTGCAGGAGCCGAAGATCATCTCGCGCAATGTGCGCGGCCCGAACGCGCCCATGACCACCATCTCTGCGTCGCCGGCCCTTTCAATCAGGATATCCGCCGGATGACCGTCGGATTCCACCACGGTCACCGTTGCATCGACGCCGTGGTTGGAAAAGACCTTGGCGGCCTGGGTCGCGCGGCGGCGGGCTTCTTCGACGTGTTCGCCGGCGACGGTCAGCACCTCGATGGTATGGCCGGCGGCCAGCCCCAACAGCGCGAACATGTGCATCGACCGTGAGGCGGGGATGCTGCCGTCGAAGGCGGCCAGGATTTTGCCCGACCGCGTGGCCCCGGCGGGTGTCACGATCAGCGGGCGGGGATCGTCCCGGGCGAGCCGCACAACCGTCTCGGACCTCTTCTTGGCGAACTCGAAGTGGAAGGTCGTATCGCAGCCAATGACAATCAGGTCGTGCGCCTCGGACTCGACCGCGATCCGCTCGGCCGGATCGTCTTGCCACTCCGCTGCGGAGAAGGGGACACCTGCGTCCCGGCAGCGCTCCTCGAAGGACTTCAATAGCGTCGCGATCTCTTCGTCGAACCTTTCCAGCAACACGCGGTCGCGATGTTGTTTGTAGTAGGATGCTCCCAGCGGGACCGCCTGCGGCGCGGTGATCCAGGGCCGGTCCAGGACACCGATACCGGCAATTCTTGCATTCAGCTGTTTGCAAAGATCGATCGACAGCGCCTGAGCGGATTTGCTCGGCTCGGTGTCGTCGACGGCCACGAGGATGCTCTTCAGCATTGGCGTTCCTTGATCTCTGCGCCTGCGGATCGGGTTTTGGGCGACCCTGACGGTTTGGATTAGGATCAATCTGTGGAGAAGTCCACCTTCGAGTGTACCGCGTGTCCAAGCGGACCGAATGCGTCAACGCCGCAATTTGCGTGGCGTGATCGGCGGCTCTTACGCGCGTCCGATGTGCGACAGCCAGGCCCGAGCCGGGCTCGTGGCCGGAAAGCCGGTCCTCGCCGTTCTGGTGCGCCTCCGCAGGTCAACGTGCCGCGTCATCCGGGCCGCGCCCGGTCCCGTAATCATCGCATATGGCAAGCCGCGTGGCGGAGGTTTCGGTGCTGAGGAGATTGGTTGCTGCCGCGTCGTTCCTTCTGATCGCCGTATCGCTTTGGCAATTGGAATCGGCAAGGTCGGGATTGGCGATCACACCGCTGGACGTCGAGGGCACGCCGGCGACGGTCTACCGCCAGCCCGATGCGTCCGGGCCGGCGGTGATCATCGCGCATGGCTTCGCCGGCTCACGACAGCTGATGGAAGCGTTTGCCCTGACCCTTGCGCGGGCCGGCTATGTGGCGGTCAGCTTCGATTTCCAGGGCCATGGACGCAACCGGCAACCGATGTCGGGCGACGTTACGCGGATCGACGGAACGACCAGATACCTGGTTGCGGAAACCGCCGCCGTGATCGACGCGGCGCTGGCGCTGCGGGGCGTGACGGGGCCGGTCGCCCTGCTGGGCCATTCGATGGCCACCGACATTCTTGTCCGTCATGCCCGGGCCGACCCCCGCGTCGCAGCGGTCGTTGCCGTCTCGATGTATTCGGAGGCGGTGACGGGGACGGAACCCGGGCGCCTGCTGATCGTCACCGGCGAATGGGAACGCCGCCTGCGCGCTGCGGCGCTGGACGCCATGCGCCTTGTCGATCCGGCCGCCGAGGAGGGTGAGACCGTCTCCGACCCCCGGGGCGCGACGGTCCGCCGCGCCGTCGTCGCGCCGATGGTCGAGCATGTGGGCGTACTCTACAGCCCGACGTCGCTGGCCGAGGCTCGGGCCTGGCTGGACCGGGCCTTCGGGCGCGAAAGCGTCGGGCCCGTGACAGCCACGGGCGTATGGATCGTCCTGTTGCTGGCCGGCATCGTTGCGCTGGCCTGGCCGCTGTCGGCCCTGCTGCCTCGTCGGGCGGGCCGGCCGGCGGCACCCGATGTTGCGACCTTTCTTGCCGCGGTCTGCGTGCCCGCGGCGGCGACGCCGCTTCTGCTTTATCCCGTAGACACACGGGTCTTGCCGGTCCTGGTGGCGGATTACCTGGCGCTGCATCTCCTGGTCTACGGCGCGGTGATGCTTGCCGTCCTTCGCTTCCGCGGCGTCCGGTTTGGGCCGTATCCTCTGTTGCCGATCCTCGTTCTGGTCGCCTATGGCCTGGCCGCGTTCGGCCTGGCGCTGGACCGATATGCCGCCAGTTTCCTGCCGCACGCGGACCGAATCCCGATCGTTTTGGCGCTCGGCTGCGGTGCGGTCCCTTTCATGCTGGCGGACGGTCTGGTCACCGAAGGCGGTGGGGCGCGGCTGTGGCGCCGCGCGGCCGCCCGCGCAGGCTTTCTGGCCTCGCTGGGCATCGCCGTCGCGCTCGATTTCGAGCGGCTTTTCTTCCTGGTGATGATCCTGCCCGTGATCGTTTTGTTCTTTCTGACTTTCGGGACGATGGGTCGCTGGGTCGGCCGCCGGACCGGGGCGCCGGCGGCGGCGGGCACGGGTCTGGGCGTTCTCCTGGCCTGGGCGCTGGGTGTCAGCTTCCCGCTGGTTGCCGTTTGACCGGGATCGGCAGCCGTGACCCGGCGCGTTCGGCAGGACACGCGATGCCGACCCGGGCTTTGCGAGAATGCCTTCCGGCGATCCTCGACCTTGCCCCAGCCGAACCCGGACAAGGATCGAGCGCATCTTTGTGATTGGCGCGCCGGTCTGGCAGGATGGCGGCGCAACCAATGCAGTGCGGTCTGATGAAAAAATGGATACCGGGGCAGGTGTGATGCGGTCGTGGCTAAGGAATGTCGGCGCAAGCGTTGTGGCAGTGGCGCTGCTCTTGCTTGCTGGATGTACGGGACACCCGTCCACGGTCGAGCCGGTGGACCGGTTCGACGCCGCACGCTACCAGGGCGTCTGGTACGAGATCATGCGTCTCGATCACAGCTTCGAACGCGGCCTGACCAACGTGACGGCAACCTATGAGTTGCGGGACGACGGGAAAGTCGGCGTGCTCAATCGCGGTTTCAATCGGGCGGAATGTCGTTGGGAACAGGTAGAGGGAATTGCCGTCTTCCAGGGGGACGAAGACGTTGCGAGTCTCTCGGTCACCTTCTTCTGGCCCTTCACCGGCGGGTATCACGTCTTTGCGCTGGACCGGCAGGACTATGGCTATGCCGTGGTTTCAGGCCCGACTTACGGGTATCTGTGGATCCTGGCGCGACAGCCCGACCTTCCGGCAGACATCAGGGACGCGCTGGTCGCCGATGCGCGCGACCGGGGGTTCCCTGCCGACCAGTTGATCCTCGTCGATCATAGTCAGCCCCCGTGTCTGTCGGAAGAGACCGGCTGAACGAGCCTGAGTTCCCGTGCTCGTCCTTCAGGATTTCATAGGCGATGTCGGAGACCTTGAAGGTGAAACGCGCATCGCCGTCGCCCCATCCGCCGACGGCGAAGACCTTGCCCTCGACTTCCCACACGTCCGAGCCGCCCCACTGGACCACGTGCGTGGTTGCCGGCAGCACTCCTCGAAGGACGTCAACAGCGTCGCGATCTCTTCGTCGAACCGCTCCATCAACACGCGTTCGAGATGGTGTTTGTAGCGCGATGCTCCCAGTGGGACCGCCTGCGGCGCGGTAATTCAGGGCCGTTCGAGAACGGTTGTTCCTGCAAGCCGCGCATTTAACCGTCGGCAGAGTTCAATAGACAGTCTCCGAGCCGACTCGATTGGTCGTATGTCGTCGACGGCGACAAGGACACTGTTCGGCGTTGTCGTTCTTCCGACAAAGAACGTTGGGACCTGCCGGTCTGCGAAAACAACGCCTCCTAGATCGCGATTTCGTCCAGGTCTTCGGCGATGCCAGCCTTGCCCGGGAAGTGCTGCGCAAGCTCGTCTCTGACGGTTTCGTGCACGCCGTCCGCGTCCATCTGCACCCGAAAGTGGGTCAAGACCAGCCGCTTTACGCCCGCCCGTTCGGCCAGTGTCGCAATGTCTACCGGCGTCGGCGTCAGCGGGACCAGCGCCGGATAGCGGACGTCGCCGGTCAGGCGATAGCACCAGTGCAGCAACAGGTCCGCTTCGTTGCAAAGCTTCTCGAAGGCGTTGTTGTGCGCGGCGTCGCCCGAATAGACCACCGACTTTCCGCCGGCATCGATCCTGAGCGCCATGCAGGCGAGGATCGGCTGGGCGTGCGGCACCGGACAGGAAGTGAGGCGCCATCCATCGCCGTCGAACGAGTCGCCCGGTGCGAATTCCGTGACCACGGGTTCGGGCCAGGGTCGGGGCAGGCTGCCGCCGCGGGCCTGCCATACCGCCTGGCTGGGGGGCAGTTCGGTGCGCGCTCTCAGATCGTGGGCGAAGACGCCGTCGGCCCCGAACAGCTTGTCATTGATGTCCGCGATCGGCGGCGGTCCGAACACCCGGATCGGCTTGCCGCCCTCGTCCCAGGCTGCATGAACCAGCCGCGCATAGTCCATCATGTGGTCGGAGTGCAGATGCGAAAAGAAAATGTGCGTGACGTCGGACAAACGCCGTCCCGACTGAACCAGGCGGTCGACCACGCCGCCGCCGCAATCGAGCAGAACACGGTCGTCTCCGATTTCGACCAAAAAACCGGCCGAAGCGCGGCGGGCGTAAGCCTCCGGCGAACCGGTGCCCAGCATGGTGACCTTCACGGGCGGAGCTCGGGTGGCGGTGTCGCGCCCGGCGCGCCCAGCTTGAGCGCGGCTTCCCGGCCGCCGTAGCGTTCGATCATCGCTGCCTGATCCACCATCGCCTGTTCGTTTGTCGCATCCGGGTCGCAGATCGCGCGCAGGTCTCTCTCCACAGCGGCCAGCGTTTCTGCGTGGGCCGGATCGCCGGCAAGGTTGGTCGTTTCCTCCGGGTCCGCCTCAAGGTCGAACAGTTCCGGCGCAAAACCCACGTAATAAATGTATTTGAACCGGCCCTTGCGGATCATATAGGCGCCGGATACGGCGCCGGCGGCGTGGTATTCGCTGAAGATGACCCGCTGCTCGTCCACCGGTTCATTGGCGATCCGGTAGAGCGACCGCCCGGGCCGCGTGCCGGCCAGCGTCGCCCCGAAATGGTCGAGCACGGTCTCCGAAAGGTCGAGAAGATCGACCGCCGTGTCGCAGGTGCCCGCAGCAATGCCTTCTCCGGCGATGATCAGCGGCACGGCCGCCGACTCTTCATACATGTTGGACTTTCCCCACAGGCCGCGCGCGCCGGCATTGTCGCCGTGGTCGCTGGTATAGACGACCGTGGTGTCCTCGCCGAAGCCTGCCGCGTTCAGCGCAGCCAGGATCTCGCCGATGTTGCTGTCCAGCCATGAGCACAGGCCGTAATAGCAGGCGATCGCCGTCAGGCGCTCCCGTTCGTCGCGGAACTTGGACTCGCTGTCCATGAAGGCGTTCTGCTTTTCTACCCAGGGATGGCGGGGATGGCCGTCGCGAGGGTGGAGTTTGACCGGCGGTAAATCCTTGAGCGGATATAGGTTGAAATACTCTTCGGGCACGACCAACGGGAAGTGTGGCGCAACCAGCCCGACGAAAAGGCACCAAGGGCGACCGTCTCCATTGGCGGCGCGCTCTGCGAACCAGCGTTTGGTGCGTTCGACGACCGCTGCATCATACTCGGTGTATTTGCTTGTGCCCGGGCCGATGTAGTCGCCCAGCATGCGACCCTTCGCCGTGACGCGTTCCTCTTCCTTGCGGATCGACGCCCAGACCATCCCGACGCCATTGACAACGTTCATCGGGATGTGTTCGACGTCGAAGCCGGCCGGATCGTCGGCTTTGCGGTAATGCAGCTTGCCGATCGATTCAACCGCCACGCCTTCTGCCTGCAGCGCGTGGCCCCAGCCGGGTGGCTCGCCGATATAGGGCATGGCGTTGTCCCATAGCCGGATTTGGTGGACGTAGCGGCCGGCCGCGAAGGCGGCGCGCGCCGGTACGCAGATCGGAGAGGGCGTGTAAGCGTTGGTGAAACGAAGGCCTCGGGCGGCGAGGTGATCCAGGTTCGGTGTCCGGACGAAGGGATGGCCGGCGCATCCCATTGCGCGGGCCTGGTGCTCGTCCGACATGATGATCAACAGGTTGCCCGACATGGTTCAGAACTCCCGCCGACCGGCGGCCGCGGAGATCTTTTCAAGTGCCTTGAACAGCACCCGCTCCTCTTGTTCAGTGAGACTGTTCAAAAGATGCGCCTGGCGCTGCCTCATGGTCGGGAGGGTGTTGTCGAAGATCTCTCGACCCGCATCGCTGACCGAGATGAGCTGCTGGCGCTGGTCGCGCGGATCGGGGCGCGTATTCACCAGGCCGTCGTCGATCAATTTGCGCAGCTTGCGGCTGAGCAGTCCCTTATCGATGTCTGCCCGCCGGCTGATGGTTTTTGGGGTTGTCTCGCCGACGATGGCGAGTTGGGCAATGATCCGCCACTGGCTAAGGCTGAGGCCGCACTTCTGTCCAAGGATATGCGATGCCTGGGCATTCAGCTTCGCGTGCGCGCGGCTGATCCGATAAGTGATGAACTGCTGGACCGGTATATCCTCGGCCTCTTTCGGCCATCTTCGTTTCGTCAGCGTCGTCACCTGAACCTGCCCTCCATTCCAACACCTTCGCGGAAATTAGTTGACAGGTCAACGAAATTATGGCGTCCTTTCGCAAACGGTTCTTCAGGGAGGAAAGAATGAGACGGATCGTCCTGGCGTTGGCCGGCGCGGCCGCGGTTGCGGCGACAGTGGCAACGGGGGCCCTTGCGGCGGACTGGTCACCCCCCGGTCCCATCAAGCTGATGATCGGGTTCCGCGCGGGCGGCGGCGCCGACACCCAGGCACGGCTGATCGCCGAGGAACTGGAGGCGCGGCACGGCTGGAAGCTGATTCCGGAACAGGTGACGGGCAAGGGCGGCGCGGTGCTTGCGGCGGCGCTGAAGGACGAGCCGAACGACGGTACGGCGATCGGCATGATCGTGACCGAAAGCCTCGGCTACAACATGGTCTCGGCCAAGAACCCCGGCTATACCCAGGACGACTTCACGCCGATCACCACGACAGCCGGTTTTCAGATGGGTGTCGTCGCGCTGTCTTCCAAAGGCTGGAAGACCATGGACGACGTGATTACCGCGGCGAAGGCGGGCGAGCCGGTCAGGTTCGGCGCCATGAGCCCGAAACTTGCGGACCTCGCTTATCTCTTGGGCAAGGCGAACGGCGTGGAGTTCAATATCGTCATGGTCAGGGGCGGCAAGGCGGTTATGGACGGCCTCAACGCCGGCGACCTGGACGTGGGCTGGGGCGCGGGCATCCAGACCAAGGCCGTTCAGGCCGGCGACATGGTCAACCTCGCATCCGGCCTGTCGACGCCGCTCGATATTTCTCCGGACGCGCCTCTGTTCAAGGACCTGGGCGTGGATTTCACCGCCGACGGTTACTTCCTATTCGTCGCCCCGGCGGGCCTGGCGGACGAGGCACGCGAGACGATGGCCAAGGCGATCGGCGACATTGTCGCGGATCCCAATACCAAGGCCGGCGGCTTTATCGCGAAAGGCTTTGGCGGCGCCAAGGTTATCCAAGGCGCGGAACTGGATGCCTTGATGGCAGGCGAAGTCTCCGGCGCCGAAGGCCTGCTGGCCGCGGCCTCCGAATAGCGCCGTCACGCGCCCGGTTGGAAGGGGCGGCCGGGCGCTTCTTTGATCTTCTCTTTGCGGATCTGCGGGCATGAAACGCGGGATCAATGCAGAGGTGTTGCTGGGCGCCGGGATTCTCGTCCTTGGGCTGCTCGTGATGCTGGTTTGGATCCCGATGGATACGGAATCCGGCATCATCGAAAAGGTGCGTTCGCGCCGCGAGGTGGGGGACGCCATGGCGCCCACAATCGCTGCCGCACTTTTCGCGTTTTCCGGCCTGTTGTTGGCAGCGACGTCCTGGAGGCAGCCGGGCAAGGCGCAAGTTCCCTGGCGCACCGCAATCCACCTTTTCGCGCTGATTGTCGTCTTGGCGGTTGCGTTCGTTATCATGCGCTGGACCGGCCCCTTGGCGGTGTCGGTTGCCGGTCTTTTCGACGCGGACTTGCCGTCGTATCGGAATCTGCGGGACACGCTGCCTTGGAAATACATGGGCTACCTTGTCGGCGGCACGGTGCTGGTGTTCGGCCTGATCAGCTATGTGGAGCATGAGTTCCGCTGGCGAAACCTGGCGATCGCGTTTGCCGCGGCGCTTGCTCTGGCGCTGCTCTACGACCTCCCGTTCGACGATCTGTTGTTGCCGCCGAATGGCGACGTCTGATGGACGCGCTGGACTATATCGGGACTGGTATTCTCGCGGTCTTCCACGGCCCGGAACTGTTCAACCTGTTCGGCCTGCCTGTTTCGGTCAGCCTTGTGATGATCGCGGCGGGCTTTTTCGGCGGCATCATGGTCGGCGCAACGCCGGGCCTGGCCGGGCCCATGGCGATGGCGATTTCGCTGCCGATCCTGATCTCCGCCTTCGGTTATTCCGAGGACGCGCTACTGCCGGTGATGGGCTTTCTGATCGGTATCATGAAGGGCGCGACCGTGGGAGGCGCGGTTCCGGCGATCCTATTCAACACGCCGGGCACGCCGGACGCGTTGATGACCACGCTGGACGGCCATCCCATGACCAACAACGGCCAGTCGGGCAAGGCGTTGCGCGTCGCCCACTTCTCCTCCGTCTCAGGCGACACGTTTTCGGATATCGTTCTGTTCGTCTGCGCGCCGTTCTTGGCGGTCCTGGTCGAGGCCTATTTGGACCTGCCCGAGAAGACCGCTCTGTTGATCCTGTCGCTGTCCTTCATCGCCGCAATCGTCGGCGGGTCGGCGGCGAAGGGCCTGATCTCGGCCGGACTTGGCCTTCTGGTTGCCTATGTGGGCACGGGCGAGGACTTCTATCCGCGTATGACGATGGGCTGGAAGCCGCTGGCGTCTGGCTTCCCGATCGTGACTGCGATCCTGGGCGTGTTGATCCTGGGCGAGGTTTTCAAAAGCTTGGAGGACATGCGACGGCAGCGCCACGCCGAAGGGGCGGTCCGCCAGGCCGCCGAGACCGGCGACAACCGGCTGCACTGGCATGAGATCCGGCGGCTGTTTCCCTTTATCGCCCGATCCGCCTTCATCGGGACCATGATCGGTGCGCTGCCGGGCGTCGGGTCGACCCTTGCGGCGACGCTGGGTTATGCGTCAGGACGCAGGCGGCACGACAAACGGAAAGAGCCGGAACAGCTGCGGTTCGGCGAAGGCGCGCCCGAAGGCGTCGCGGCGACCGAGGCCGCCAACTCCGCGGTGTCCGGCGCAAACCTGATACCGGTACTTTCCTTGGGGATTCCTGGCAACGCCGCGGCCGTATTCCTGATCCTGGCCGCCGAAAGCATCGGCGGTTTCAACCCCGGCCCGTCGGTGTTCAAGTTCACCACCGACAGCGTGAACCCGGAACTGGTGATGGCGTTCGGCATCTTCACAGCGATGGTGATCGCGAATCTGTTGAACTGGACGGTCGGTGGCATCTTTATGCGCGGCATGGGATTCATGATCCGGATTCCAAAACAGATCTTGCTGCCGATCGTGCTGTTGGTGACGTTGACCGCGATCTACGTGCAGGAAACCAGTTTTGCCGCTGTCTGGTTTGCGGTCGGTTTCGGAATTCTCGGCTACATCCTGCGGCGGCTGGACATTTCGGTGCTGCCCTTCGTCATCGCCTTCATCCTTGCCAACGATCTGGAACAGACCGCCCGCCAGGCCTATTCGGCGACGGGCAACGACCCGCTGTTCCTGTTCAAAAGCCCGATCGCGCTCGTCTTCCTGGCGCTGTCGGTGGTGGTCATCGTCAGATACTCCCGCGAACGAAAGGTCGATCCACAATGAGCGGTCCGAACTTCCTGCTGATTTCAGCCGACCAACAGCGCGCGGACTGTTTCGGCTTCGAGGGCCGCGCAGTGAAAACGCCGCACCTGGATGAACTGGCGCGTGACGGAACCCGGTTCTCCGCCGCAATCACGCCCTGCGTGGTCTGCCAGCCTGCACGCGCCTCCATCCTGACGGGGCTGTTGCCCCGGACTCACGGCGTGCACGACAACGGCATCGATCTGGATTCGGACATCGGCGAGAAGGGATTCGCCGGTGCACTGGCGGCCGCAGGATACGACACCGCCTTTTTCGGCAAGGCGCATTTTTCTACCTACCACACCTTCGAGCCGACCGGCACGCCGGAAAGCCTCTTGTCGTCGGACCAGTACGGCGAAGACTGGTTCGGGCCCTACATGGGGTTCGACCACGTGGAGATGATGCTGGTCGGGCACAACTGGTTCCTGCCGCAAAAGCCGCCATTCGGCCAGCACTACGAGCGCTGGTTCTATGCCGACGGGCGCGGCGACGAGAAGAACGCGCTGTACCGGGAAAACGCAGGCGACACCAAAGGAGCCGCCCAGACCTGGCACTCGAAACTACCGGTCGCCTGGCACAATTCCACCTGGACCACCGACCGGGCAATCGACTGGCTGTCTCGGCGGACGGGCGACAGGCCGTTCTGCACCTGGGTCAGTTTCCCAGATCCGCATCATCCGTTCGACTGCCCGGAACCTTGGTCGCGGCTGCACGACCCGGCCACGGTGGACCTTCCCAAGTACCGTAAGCGCACATTCGAAGGTCGACCCTGGTGGCACGAGGCGGCGATGACCAGCGAGCCGACGGGCGATCCGCAAAAAGCCGAGACCCGCAAACGCTACAGCCGGATCGTCGAGCAGACGGACGACCAGCTGCGCGAGATCATCGCCAACACCTACGGCCAGGTCGCTCTGATCGACCACAATGTGGGACGGCTGTTGATCGCACTGGAGGCGGCCGGCTTCGCGGAGAACACCTATGTCGTTTACATCACCGACCATGGCGATTGGCTGGGCGATCACGGCCTGATCCTGAAGGGCCCCATGCATTACGAGGGACTGTTGCGCGTGCCGCTGATTGTGCGCGGACCGGGTGTTCCGTCGGGCGCGGTGCGCGGCGCGCCGGTCTCCACGATGGATATCGGCCCGACCTTCTATGACTATGCCGGCGCCGAACCCCTGCAGACCCAGCACGGCAGCAGCCTGCGTCCGCTGATCGACGATGCGGATGCCGACCGCGACTTCGCGCTCAACGAATGGGATCTGCATCCGCAACGGACCGGCGTGCGCCTGACACTGCGCACTGTGCGGACCCGCACCCACAAGCTGACCGTCGACCTGGAAAGCGGGGCAGGAGAGCTCTACGACCTCGTCGGCGACCCGTTCGAGACGACCAACCTGTTCGACGACACTGCAGCGTCCGGCATCCGGGAGCGGTTGACGGGATATCTGAAGACCCGTCCCGACGACATGCGCGGCCTTCAGGAACCCGTGGGGATGGCATAGGCGCAACCAACACCCGGATCCCGTCATCCGGCTCTTCGCGCCATCTCTTGCTCTCGCCTAAGCGAAGCCCCGGCTTTGCGAAGGCGGGTCTCCCGCTCAGAAGCAGGGACCAAATGCCCCGCTCCATAGTCGGGACGGAGTCCAATGGCAGACCGGTTAGTCCACCAATCCCAACTCCTTCTGCTTCTTCTTGGAAAGACCGCTTGCGACGATGCTGTGGGACTGGCGCAGATAGGCCTTCAGGTCGTCGTCCGACAGGCCCGGCGGGGCAAAATGCTGGATCCATTTCATGCCGCGTGACGCCAGGTAGGGCGCCGGCCGGAGGCCCGGTTCGTCCTTCAGGATTTCGTAGGAGATGTCGGAGACTTTGAAGGTGAAACGCGCATCGCCGTCGCCCCATCCGCCGACGGCGAAGACCTTGCCGCCGACTTTCCACACGTCCGAGCCGCCCCACTGGACGACGTGCGTGGTGGCCGGCAGCGCGGCGCAGAAACCGTTGAACTCTTCATAGGTCATCCGCCGCGCCTCAGCCCGCCAGCACGTCCGCCGCAGCCCGGACCAGCGCCTCGGCCAGTTGTTGCTTGCGTTCATCGGCGCGGCGGCAGTCGCCGGCATTGCTGCCGAAGAACGGTTCGACCAGGACCGACGGCACGGGAAGCTGTGTCACCGACTGGCGGCCGCGGCCCTCCCACGGCGGCTTCACGCCGCGGTCCCTGAGCTCCAGAGTATCGACCATGGCGGCCTGGACCGCGCGCGCCAGGGGCTGGCTTTGGTCGGTGACCGTGATGGTCTCGGTCCCCGACGCCGCGACCGCCGCCGCGTTGAAGTGCAGCTCGATGCAGCCTTCCGCGCCCCATTCGCCGGCGCGGGAGTAGGCGCCGGTTATGCCGCCGTTGTCGCGAAAGAAGACCTCGATGGCGATGTCGTGCGCGGCGGCGTGCTCCTTCATCCGCGCGGCCAGGTCGCTGTTCCAGAAGTACTCGTTTTGGTCGACCGGATCCTTGCCGAAAGCGCCCGGCGAGCGTCTGGTATGGCCGACGACCACCGCCAGTTTCGGACCGTCGGCCGGCTGCGGCGCCGGCTCGTCGTCCTCGTCCAGGGCATCGATGATGTCTTCGATCTCGCGTTTGACTGCGTAAAGGCGGGTCTTGATATCGGGATCGGGCATCTTTCGTCTCCTCCCAATGGTGAGCCTTGCAGGTGCGGACCGAAGCCTACCGGCGGTCGCGCGCCTTCAGGATCGCCACCAGCTTTTCGTCGCGTTCGCGGACCAGATCGTCGGCGGACCGGCCGGCGGCCTCGGTCTCGCAGCCCGTCACCATGGCCTCGCGCAGGTCGTCGCTCAGCGGCGGCGCATCAAGCCGCGTCCACGGCGCCTCCAGCGAGGGACCGAAATGATCCAGCATGTAAGCCATGCCGCCGACACCGCCGGCGAGATGGAAGGTCAGGCAAGGCCCCATCAGGGCCCAGCGCAAACCAGGGCCTTCGCGGATCGCGGCGTCGATCTGTTCGACGCTGGCTTCGCCTGCGGCGACCATGTGCAGGGCTTCGCGCCACAGCGCCTCCTGCAGGCGGTTGCCGACGAAACCCGGCACCTCTCGGTCGAGGCTGAGCACGAACTTGCCGGCGCGGCGATAAAAGGCGGCGGCCCATTCGGTCGCCGCCGGGTCCGTCCGGTTGCCGCCGGCGACCTCGACCAGCGGGATCAGGTAGGGCGGATTGAAGGGATGGCCGACGATCATCCGTTCCGGTACCCGCGTGACCTCCGTCTCCATCTCGCTGACACCATAGCCCGAGGTCGAGGACGCGATGACGACGCCCCGCGGCGCCGCGCGGTCGATGTCGGCCAGCACGCGCCGTTTCAGCTCCAGGCGTTCTGGGGCGCTTTCCTGCACGAAGTGGGCGTCCAGGACCGCCTTCTCCAGCGTCGGCGCAAAGGAAAGCCGATCGCGCGAGGCGCCGTCGGCAAGCCCCAACGCGCCCAGCGGCTGCCAGGCGAGGTCGACCAGGCGCCGGACGTTCGCCTCGGCGTCGTCCGTCGGGTCCCAGATCGTCACGTCGAAACCGCGCGCCAGGAACAGGGCCGCCCAGCCGCCGCCGATCACGCCGGTGCCGATGCAGGCGACGCGGCGCGCCTTGTCGGCCGGGATCGCGGGTTGCCAGGCCACGGGTCTACGGGCGCGCCCGAAGGCCGAGGGTCTGGCGCGCCTCGTCCGGGCTCTGCACCCTTCCGCCCAGGGATTCGACGATCTGCACCGCGCGTTCCACAAGCTGGCCGTTGGAGGCGAAGACGCCCTTGTCCAGATAGAGATTGTCCTCCAACCCGACGCGCACATGCCCGCCCAACAACATCGCCTGGGCCACCATAGGGAACTGGTTGCGGCCGATGCCGAAGCCGGCCCAGACGCTGTTTTCCGGCAGCATCTTGACCATCGACTGCATCAGGGCGATGTCCGGCGGCGCGCCGTAGGGGATGCCCATGCAAAGCTGGAACATGGCCGGCGCGTCGATCAGCCCTTCTTCGACCATCCGGCTTGCGAACCATAGATTGCCGGTGTCGAAGATCTCAAGCTCCGGCTTGACCCCCAGTTCGCGGATCCTGCGGGCGCCCGTGCGCAACATGTCCGGCGTGCTGACATAGACCGCGTTGCCCTCGCCGAAATTGAGCGTCCCGCAGTCCAGCGTGCAGATCTCGGGCCTGAGTTCCTCAACGTGGGCCAGCCGGTCCAGCGCGCCCACCAGATCGGTCCCGTCCTCGAAGTCCATGGGACGTTCGGCGCCGACCATCAGATCGCCGCCCATGCCGGCGGTCAGGTTGATCACCACGTCGACGTCGCTGGCGCGCACCCGCTCCACCACCTCGCGGTAGAGACCGACATCCCTTGACCCCTTTCCGGTGTCCGGATCGCGCACGTGGATGTGGGCGACGGCGGCGCCCGCCCGGGCCGCCTCGATGGCCGCATCCGCGATCTCCGCCGGCGTGATCGGGATCGCCGGGTGCTTGCCGACGGTGTCGCCGGCGCCGGTCACTGCGCAGGTGACGATCACGTTCGTGTTCATGGTCCGGCGCTTTCCCCCTTGGTGGCGGGTTTTATCGTTTGGCGGGTCAGCGTACTGTCGGTTGCGTGGCCTGGACAAGGCCGCATCGCGTTCGCGGTCCAGCGGGGATGGAGGGCGCATGACCAGATCGCATGCCGGCACACGCGTCATCGTCACGGCGGCGGCGGCCGGAATCGGCAAGGCGATTGCCGAGGCGTTCGCGGATGCGGGCGCACGGGTTCACGTCTGCGACGTCGATCTGGCGGGCTTGGACGCGCTGATCCAGGCGCGGCCGGGCATCGGAACCAGCGTGGCCGACGTCTCCAGCCCCGAGCAGGTGGCGGGCCTGTTCGAGGAGGCGCTGGAGTCGCTGGGCGGTCTCGACGCGCTGGTCAACAACGCGGGCATCGCCGGGCCGACGGCGCCGGTGGAGGACGTGTCGCCGGAGGAATGGCGCCGGACGATGGCGGTCAATATCGACGGCCAGTTCCATTGCATCCGCCATGCGGTGCCGCATTTGAAGGCGGCCGGCGGCGGCGCGATCGTCAACATTGCGTCCACGGCGGGCGTGCTGGGCTATCCGCTGCGCGCGCCCTATGCGGCGTCGAAATGGGCGGTCGTCGGGCTGACCAAGACACTTGCGATGGAACTGGGGGCAGACAACATCCGGGTGAACGCGATCTGCCCCGGTCCCGTCACCGGTGAACGCATGGACAGGGTCGCCGCCGCGGAGGCGCGCACCAAGGGCGTCACCGAGGAGGAGGTTCGCGCCGGCTATGTCAGCCAGGTTTCGATGCGGCGTTTTATCGAAGCCCGGGAGATCGCCGAGACGGTGTTGTTTCTGAGCGGCCCGACCGGCCGTTCCATTTCCGGACAGACCCTGGGCGTGGACGGCCACACCGAAACGCTGAGGACGTGATCAAAATCGCTTGATTCGCGGGCGCAATTTCGCGGTAAATGCCGATCGGTGCCACGTGCGTTGCGTCACTCGAAGCCCGGAGGTGGAAGATGGGTCTGCGGATTTCGAAGCTTGAAACCGGGCCGGATGCGATCCGGCTTACCTGGGAAGACGAAAGCTACGGCGAGTTCCATCATATCTGGCTGCGCGACAACTGCGGATGCACGGCGTGCAGGCATCCCGAGACGTTGGAGCGGCTGTTCGATCTGTTGAGCGTGCCAGAGGACATCCAGCCTGACAGGGCGGAGATATCCGAGGCGGGCGACCTTCGGGTGACATGGCCCGCCGGCGGCCATGTCAGCGACTATCCGTCGGCCTGGCTGCGGGAAAACTGTTATGCCGGAGACGTCGCCGCCGAGAGCTTCTCGCGTCAGCTTTGGGACGCGTCGCTGAACGACCGTCTGCCGGACGTCTCGCATGCGGATATCGCCCATGACGACCGCGCGCTGTTGAACTGGCTGAGCACGCTGAGAGAGTGGGGCGTCGCGCTGGTGCGGGACATGCCCGACGACATCCATGCGGCATCGGCCGTGGCGGGGCGGATCGGGTTCCTGCGCGAGACCAACTTCGGCACCGAATGGAACGTCATTTCCATGCCGAACCCCAACAGCAACGCTTACACGGACCTGAAGCTCAATTGCCACACGGACCTTCCCTACTGGGAGGTCCCGCCCGGCTATCAGTTCCTGCATTGTCTGACCAACGAGGCCGAGGGCGGACAGTCGGTGCTGGTCGACGGCTTTCGCGTTGCCGAGGAACTGCGCAAGACGGACCCGGAGCTGTTCGACCTGTTGATCCAGGTGCCGCTGGATTTCCATTTCCGGGATCCCGAAAACGATATCCGCTATCGCGCACCGGCCATCACGCTTGGTCCCGACGGCAGCGTCGTCGAGGTGCGCTTCAGCATCGCCGTCATGGGAACGCTCGATGTGCCGGGCCATCTGATGCGGTCGGTCTATCGCGCCCACCGCCGTTTCGCTGAACTGCTGCGCGATCCCCGGTTCGAGGTTCGGTTCCGTCTCAACCCCGGCGACATGATGGTGTTCGACAATCGTCGCGTGCTGCACGGGCGCACCGCGTTCAACGCCGCAACGGGACATCGCCGTCTGCGCGGCATCTATGTGGACTACGACGTGGTCGACAGCCGCATCCGCGTGCTGCAACAGGCTTTGGCGGACGCGCGGCTGCGCGCCTGAACTCGGGCAGACCTCGGACCTGGAGGTGCCGATGATCAAGGGCTTGCACGGTCTGTTCTGAACGCCGGGCGCCGAGCAGGCGCGTGCCTTCTTCCGCGACAAGCTGGGCCTGGGGAACGTGGATACGGGCGACGGCTACATCTCGGCCCGCCGCTTCTCCAGGAGATTGTCCAGCCAGTCCGGATCCATCTCCGGCACCGAGGACAGCAACAACTCGGTGTATTCGTGATGCGGGGGCGTCAGGACCTCGTCCTTGTCGCCCTGCTCGACGATCTTTCCCTGCAGCATCACCACCACCTTGTCGGAGATGGCCTTGACCGTTGCGAGATCGTGCGTGATGAACATATAGGTGATGTGAAGTTCGTCCTGCAGGCGCTGCAGCAGTTTCAGGATTTCCTCGGCGACAAGCTGGTCCAGGGCCGAGGTGACCTCGTCGCAGATGATCAGTTCCGGTTCGGCGGCCAGTGCCCTGGCGATGCAGATCCTCTGTTTCTGACCGCCCGATAGCTCGCCGGGATAACGGTCGATGAACTCGTCCGGGTCCAGCTCGATCATCGACAGCAGCTCGCGAACCCGCTTTTCCTTATCGTCGCCATGCAGGCCCAAGTAGAACTCCAGCGGCCGGCCGATGATTTCGCGCACACGCTGGCGCGGGTTCAGCGCGGTGTCCGGCATCTGGTAGATCATCTGCAGCCGGCGAAGCTGGTCCTTGCTGCGCTGGGCAAGCGCTGGCGGCAGCCGTTCCCGGCCGTAATAGACGTGCCCCTCAATCGGCGGCAGCAAGCCGGTGATGGCGCGCGCCAAGGTGCTCTTGCCGCTTCCGGACTCGCCGACCACCGCGACCGTGGTGCCGCGGAAAATCTCCAGGTCGATCCCGTCGAGAACCTTGAGGCTGGGTCCGTAGGCCGCCGAAAGATGCTCGACCCGCAATAGCGGCCGGTCTTCGTCCAGGTCCGCCGAATCCGCCTTTCGGTAGCTGCGCACGGATAAGAGCTGGCGGGTGTAGTGCTCCCTGGGGTTGGCGATCATTTCGCGGGCATTGCCCTCTTCGACCAGGCGTCCATGGCGCAGGACCATGATCCTGTCGGCCATCTGCGCCACCACGGCCAGGTCGTGGGTGATGTAGATCGCGGCGGTGTTGAACTGGTCGACAATGTTCTTGATCGCGGCCAGCACCTCGATCTGGGTCGTGACGTCCAGCGCGGTGGTCGGTTCGTCGAAGATGATCAGGTCGGGGCGACACGACATGGCCATCGCCGTCATGGCGCGTTGGAGCTGTCCGCCCGAGACCTGGTGCGGATAGCGGAAGCCGATTTCGTCCGGATTGGGAAGCTGCAGCCGGCGGTAAAGATCCATGGCATCGGCCTCGGCCTCGCCGCGTCCCATGACGCCGTGCTGGACCGGCGTTTCGCAATACTGGTCGATCAGCCTGTGCGCCGGATTGAACGAAGCGGCCGCGCTTTGCGCCACATAGGCGATGCGCGAGCCGCGCAGCCTGCGCCTTTCCTCTTCCGATGCCGCACGCAGATCGATGCCGTCGAACATGATCGTGCCGCCGCTGATCCGGCAGCCGGGCCGCGCGAATCCCATGCTGGCGATGCCGATGGTCGACTTGCCGGCGCCGGACTCGCCGATCAGGCCCAGCACCTCGCCGCGTCGCAGTTCGACGTCGACGCCATGCACGATCTCGTGCCACAGCTCGTCGGACTGGCCCTCGATGCGCAGCTCGCGCATCTCCAACAGCGGCGGTTCGTCGTCGCGGCGCCGGTTTTGCGTCTCAGTGTTCATCGCGCAACCCGCTGGTGATCTGCAGGAACCAGTCGACGACGAAATTGACGCCGACGGTCAACAGGGCGATCGCCGCCGCCGGCAACAGCGGCGTGATGTCGCCGAAGGTGATCAGTGTGGCGTTGTCGCGCACCATGCTGCCCCAGTCGGCGGTCGGCGGCTGGATGCCCAGACCCAGGAAACTCAGCGCGCTGATGAACAGGAACACGAAGCAGAACCTGAGCCCGAACTCCGCCACCAGCGGCGCGGTGGCGTTGGGCAGCACCTCGCGGCGGATCACCCACCACAGGCCCTCGCCGCGCAGACGCGCGGCCTCGACGAAATCCATCACCACGATATTCATGGCGACCGCGCGGGCCAGCCGGAAGACGCGGGTGGAATCCAGAATCGCGATCACGATCACCAGGGCGGGGATCGAGGTTCCGACGATGGTCAGGATCAACAGCGCGAAGATCAGGCTGGGGATCGCCATCAGGACGTCGACCACGCGCCCCAGCGCCTGGTCCGTCCAGCCGCCCAGCGTCGCGGCCAGGAACCCGCCCAGGGCGCCGATCAGGAACGCAAGACAGGTCGTGACGAAGGCGATCAGGATGGTGTTGCGGGCGCCGTACAGGATCCGGGTCAGCCAGTCGCGCCCCAGATTGTCGGTGCCCAGCAGGAACTGATCGCTCCAGGGTTCGTATTCGGCGCCGACGATCTCGGTCTCGCCGAAGGGCGCGATGATCGGCGCCGTCGCGGCGACCATGACATAGACCAGGATTACCACCAGGCCGAACCATGCGGTCGGCGGGGCGCTTCTCAAACCTTTCCAGAACCGGACGCCGGCGAAGGCGCAGAGCTGTACCAGGATCAGGCCGAAGAAGGTCGACCAGGGCCACAGGCTGAACCGGTCCCAGAACAGGATCGCGATCAGCACGTATTCCAGCGTGAAGGTGACGATGACCGTGTCGCCGGCGGTCGAGCGCGGAAGCTCGCTCCAGAACCTGAGCGCCAGCACGCTGTAGAGGTGAATGAACAGGAAGCCCAGAATCGAGCCCCAGGTGTCGACCTGCACGTTCTGCAGGAATAGCACTAGAACGAAGAAATGCACCGCGGTCACCGCAATCCGGCTTGCCCAGGGCGAGGGCCGGGACGATGGCATGCCGTTGAACGCGGTGATCGCCATGCGCCTGTCCTCTAACGCGGATGCATCAGGCGCGGGTTCGTCATGATCGACAGAACGTCCGCGGTGAGGTTGAGGAGGATGTAGGTCGCGGCAAAGATCAGGCAGCTTGCCTGTACGACCGGGATGTCGCGCGTGCGCACGGAATCGACCAGAAGCTGGCCGAGACCGGGATAGACGAAGACCACCTCGACGACGACCACGCCGACGATCAGATAAGCCAGGTTGATGACGATCACGTTGATGATCGGGGCCAGCGCGTTCGGCAGCGCGTGTTTGACGATGATCCGGGTCCGCGTCAGGCCCTTGAGGTTGGCCATCTCGATATAGGGACTTGCCAGGAGGTTGATGATCGCGGCCCGCGTCATCCGCATCATGTGCGCCACCACCACCAGGGTCAGGGTGAAGGCGGGCAGCGCGGTCCGGAACACCCGCTCGCCAAACCCGAGGCTCTCGCTGATGTTGGAGATGCTGGGAAACAGGCCCAATTGGACGGCCAAGAAGAAAACCAGGATGTAGGCGACGAAGAATTCCGGAAACGAGATCGAGCTCAGCGTCACCACGTTCACGCAACGGTCGTAGAAGGTGTTGCGGTAGAGCGCCGCCAGCGCGCCGAGCGTCACCGCAAGCGGCACCGAGATGACGGCGGCAAGTCCGGCCAGGAACAGGGTGTTGACCAACCGGCCGCCGATCAGCTCGGAGATCTCCCGCTGGTTCGCAAGCGACCGGCCCATGTCCCCCTGCAGCATGCCGCCCAGCCACTCCAGATAGCGGGTATGCGCCGGCAGATCGAGCTTCAGCTCGCGCCGGAAGGCGGCAACGGTTTCGGGGGTGGCCGCCTGGCCGAGGATCGCCTCGGCCAGGTCGCCGGGCAGCAATTCCACGCCCAGGAAGATGATGAGCGAAACGACAAACAGCGTCAGGAGGCCCAGGCCGAGGCGCTGGGCCACCATTGTGACGATCTTAGTCATCGTTCAGATGCGGTGCGAACGCGTACCCAACCCTGAAGATCAACCGAACCACCAGCGCTCCATGCCCTTGAGGCCGTCGAGCGCCCAGTTGGCGCCCATCTCGTTGTGCTGCACCTTCTTGTTCATGGCAAAGACGTAGTTGTTGAACATGGGCACCACGACGCCGCCTTCGTCGCTGACGATGCGCTGCATTTCCACATACATCTCGCGCCGCTTGGCCTCGTCGAGTTCAGCGCGCGCCTCGACCAACAGCTTGTTGAATTTCTCGTGCTCCCAGAAGCTGTCGTTCCAGGCCGCGCCGGAAGCATAGGCGGTCGAGAACATCCAGTCCTCGGTCGGCCGGCCGCCCCAATAGACCGCGCTCCAGCCCTTCTTCATCCAGACGTTGGACCAGTAGCCGTCGTTGGGCTCGCGGACCACGTTGATTTCGATGCCCGCCGGCGCCGCGTGCTCGCGGTACAGCACCGCCGCATCGACCGCGCCCGCGAACGCTGCGTCGGCGGCGCTCAAATCCACGGTCAGGCTGGTCAGACCGGCCTTCTTCAGATGGAACTTGGCCTTGTCGACGTCATAGACCCGCTGGGGCAGCTCGTCGGCGTGGTAGCGGTTCGACCGGCCGATCGGGTGGTCGTTGCCGACCACGCCGTGGCCGCGCAGTACCGCCTGCAACAGCGCGTCGCGGTCCAGCCCGTACTTCAGCGCCAGGCGCACGTCGTTGTTGTTGAACGGCTCCTGGTCCGTGCGCATTGCAAAGGTGAAGTGCGCCGTCCCGCTGGTCTCTTCGACACGGATGTCCGGGCGCCGTTTCAACAGATGCACGGTCTTGATGTCCACGCGGTCCATGGCGTCGATCTCGCCGGTGGTCAGCGCGTTCGTGCGCGCCGCGGCGTCGATGATTGCCAGAGCCTCGCAGGAATCGAAGTGGCCGAAGTTCGGCTTGTAGAAGTTGGCGAACTTCTTCAGCTCCATGCGGACGCCAGGCTCGAAATGCTCCATGGTATAGGCGCCGGTGCCGACGCCGGACTGCCAGTCGACGCCGCCGTCCTTCGCCGGCATGATCGCGATGTGATAGTCGCTCATCAGGAACGGGAAGTCCGCGTTGCCATCGCTCAGCGTGACGACAACCGTGTCCTTGCCGTCGGCCTTGATTTCGGTAACCGGCTCCAGGATCGACTTGGCCGCCGATTTCGATTCCTCGCCGCGGTGATGGTTGATCGAGGCGATGACGTCGTCGGCGTCCATCGATTTGCCGTTGTGGAATTCAACGCCCTGGCGCAGCTTGAAGGTCCACGTCTTGGCATCGGGGGTGGCGTCCCAGAACTCGCACAGGTCCGGGACGATCTCGCCGGAGGCCGCGACTTCGGTCAGGTGCCCGCGATAGCCCATGCCGGTGAACTGGGTATAGGCGTTTTCGAAGGTCGCCGGGTCAAGCGAGTCCGTGGTCGAACCGTGACCGATGCCGATCCGGAAATGTCCGCCCTTCTTCGGTGTGGCCGCATGTCCGGCCTTTGCCAACAGCGACGAGGCCAGCGCCGTCGTCGCCCCAAGCGCGGCGGCCTGGGACATGAAGGCGCGGCGGCTGATGCGGCCGTCTTTCAGAAGGTTCGTCAGTTCGTCGAATTTGCGCATTGGTCCTCTCGCAATCTGGTTGTCGATGCGGCACGGCTCCGAATGCGATCGGGACCATTGCCTCCCTAAGGTCAGGCAATTCCGCTGGCGCGCCGTCCGGCGGTGCGGAGCTAATGAGAACCGGCTTTTAGCTTTCAACCAGTCCGCGCGCCGGATCTTGTTGTTTCGCAGGCTCCGCAGCCGTCCGGGCCTGCCAAGCGGGTTACCCTGTTCTTTGGTTCACCGGAATGCTACGACCCGCCGCGGACCCTGACAAGGCCATCCTCCCGAAAGGCCTCCGACGTGTGCTTCGGCGGCCCTTGCCGCACGCCTGCCTGCGCTCAAAGCGATCCTAGGACGGAGACGGATCCGTCCTTTTCGAGACGCGCCACGACAATCTCGCCCGAGCGGGTCGCAACGCCGGTCAGCGCGCTGATATTGACCTGATGGGTCACGAGAACGAGCGGCGTTCCCGTCTGATTGTCTGCGAGCCAGCGCTTGAGCGCCTCGGTCTGCGGATCGCGCCGCTCGAAATTCCGGAAGAAGGAGTTCAGCGGCGCCAGCGTCTCCACCGGTCCGAGCGCCATCAGAACGGCGGTATCGCGGCACCGGCACCAGGCGCTGGAGAAGACCCGGGCCTGTGCAATCCCGTTTTCGCGAAAGCGGTCGCCGGTCAGTGCCGCCTGCCGACGCCCCTCCTCGGAGAGGTTGCGTTGCGTGGCACAGTCACCAAGGGTGAGGTTCGCGGGGTCGCCCGTCCCCGGGGCCAGGGTGTGACGCATCATTGCGAACGCCGTGCCCGCGCGCAGGGCTTCCCAAAGCCGATCCGTCTCTTGTGCCGCCGCGGGACGCGCGCTGCCTACGAACAGCGCGAAGAGGACCAGCAGGGTCAGGACCTTCAGTGGTCCCGTGCCGCCATTCTTGACCTTCGGCATGATCGACGCGGGCTCCTTCGCGTGGTCGTTCGTTCAGTTGGTCAGGTGCCGGACGAGCTGACCCCGGCCGCGCGGCAAGGCGCCCAGACCGCCCGCCACCGCAGCGGCGACCGCCGCCAGGATGCCAAGCAGCACCGGCAGGGCAATCGACAGGGTTCCCGGCGCCCAGGCGACCCGCAATGCCTGATGCACGAACCACAGACCGCCCGCGTGCCCTACCAGGCCGCCAAGGACGGCCGCGATGGCGCCGCTGCCGACCGCTTCGGCAAGGCGGGCAAGGGCGATTTCGCCCCGCGACGTGCCGATCAGGGTAAAGGCAAGGGCCTCGCGCTGGCGGGCGTCCACGTCGGCGGCCACCACCGCCGCAAGCGTCAGCCCGCCGGCGAACAGCATGGTGAACGCGATCACGACGGTCCCCAAGACGGCGCCATCGATGATCTCGGTGACCTGTGCGACGATCTGCCGGATATCGATGCTGGTGACGTTGGGCGTGTCGGCGGCGAGATCCCGGATCAGCGTATCGACCGCGGCGTCGTTGGCCCCTTCCAGCGACATGACCCAAGAATGGGGCGCGTCGCGGAACGGCACGGGCGACGCTACCATGAGGAATTCCGGCCGGAAGGTGCGGTGGTATTCCTTGCGAATGTTGACCACCTCGGACGTGAAGGGGCGACCGAGCACGCTGTAGGTCAGACGGTCGCCGGGCTTCAGGTCGAACGCCTCGAATACATCCTCTTCCGCCGAGATCAGCGGCGGCCCGTCATAGTCGGCCGCCCACCACTCGCCGGCCAACAGTTCCGCACCCGTCGGCTCGGCCGCCCAAGAAAAGCTGCGGTCGCCCTCGATCACCCAGGATTTGTCCGGATTGACCAGGGCGTCCTCCGCCGGGACGTCGTTGACGGCCAGGATCTGCGCCCGCATGTTCGGCGTCGCTTGGAGACCGCCCAGCGCGGCGTCCCCTTCGATCCGCGCCCGGATCCCCGGCACCTGATCGGGCTGGATGTCCAACAGCACCAGGTCCGGTATGCGATCGGGAAGTTCCGCGCGCAATGCCGTTTCCAGGGACGCCTGGGATGCGACGACCGCCGTGATCCCGGCTATGCCGATTCCGATCGCAAGCGCCTTCGTTGCCGTCGCCCCAGGCAACGCGAGTCCCTGGATAGCCACGAAACCGACGAAACCGTCCGGTTGCCGGCCTGCCGCGAACCGTGCCAGCAGCCAACCGCCAAGACCCAGCAGCCCGGCCGTCACGACGAGGCCGGCGGCTGCCACGGCTGCAAGCATCGGCACGGGGAGGTTGATGGCGGCAACGGCGATCGCGAACGCGATAACGGCGAGGCCCGCCAGGACGTGGCGGGCATGGGGCTCGATGACGGCCTCGCCGCTCCGCATGGCCACCCCCGGCGCGATCCGACTTGCCGCGGAAAGGGCGGCAGTCGAGGCGCCTGCAAGGCCCAGCGCAAGGGTCGCGGCCACCGCGGCGGCGGGCGCGGCAAAGGCACTTGCCTGCCAGGCAAGGTGCAGACCTGCCGCAAGCACCTCCATGAGGAGGAATGCCGCCGCGACGGCAAGACCGAGCCCGATCGCGAGCCCCAGCGATCCGGCGATGGCGATGATCGCTGCGTGCATTGCGATCACCAGGGCGGGTGTGGCGCCCGACAGGCGATAGAGCGCGATGGTCCGCGCGCGCCGCGAGACCCACACGCTTGCACCGGCCCACGCGCCGGCGAGTCCCACCGCCAGAGCGACGATCCCGGCCGCGCCGAGAAAGGTCGTCGTGCGTTCGACCGTGCGGCGTACCCGGTCGCCGGCGTCGGCGGGCGTCTGCAGTTCCCACCCCCGTGCGGGTTCCAACGCGGCGATCGCGGCGACCGTCTGGTCGCGGTTCGTGTCGGGCGGCAGGCGCAGCCTGTAGCGGTACTCGGCAAGCGCGCCGAATGCGGTCAAGCCGGTCGATTCTAGTGCCGCGCTGTCTATGATGACGCGGGGGCCAACGAGAAACCGCCCGGAGGACAGGCGGTCGGGCTCGGTCAGGAGCACCCCGCGGATCTCGAACGTGCGCTCCCCGAGGGTGATCCGCGCGCCCGTGTCGACGCCGAAACGAGACAGCAAGGCCGGCTCGACGACGGCGCCGGCGACGCCGTTTCGGACGGCGAGCGCATCGCGCAAGGACCCTTCGTCCGCCAGCCGCACCGTGCCATAGAGGGGATAGAGCGTGTCCACCGCCTTCAACTCGACCGGTGCCTGGGTCTCGGCCGTCCGCGCAGACGTCCTGAGCTCGACCGTCCGACCGAGGGTGCCGAACCCGGCCAGCGCGTCGGTGAGGTCTTCGTCAAGCGGCGCGCCCTGGACCTGTAGCGCCATATCGCCCCCCAGAATGCGCAGGCCGTTCCGCTCGAGCGTGCCGGACAGAACGTCGCCCAGCAGCCAGACGACGCCCAGCATCAGGGTGGCGACCGTGACGCAGGCGATGAACAGGCGCAGCCCGAAAACGCCGGCCGCCAGTTCCGCCCTAAGCAGGCCGCCGAGAGATCGTGCGTTCAGATCGCTTGGCGCGTCAGTCATGCGACAAAGCGATCCGGCCGTTGTCGATGGCAAGGACCCGGTCGCACCGTCGGGCAAGCGCGGCGTCGTGGGTCACCAGCAGCATCGCCGCGCCGGCGTTCCGCGTGAGCGCGAACATCATTTCGGCAACCGCATTGCCCGTCTTCTGATCCAGGTTTCCGGTCGGTTCGTCGGCAAGGACCAGGGCCGGTTCGGAGATGAAGGCACGGGCGATCGCGACCCGCTGCTGTTCGCCTCCGGACAAGGCGGACGGCCTGTGGGTCAGGCGATGGCCGAGGCCGACGCGCTCCAGCATCTCCGCGGCCGTCGTTCGGGCGTCGCGCTGGCCGGCCATCATCAGCGGCAGGGCGACGTTCTGAACGGCCGTCATTGCAGGGACCAGGTGATAGGACTGGAAGACGACGCCGATGTCGCGCCGGCGCAGGTGCGTGCGCTCGCGCTCGCCTATCGTTCCCATGTCCCGGTCCAGGACCAGCGTCCGGCCGCCGGTCGGCCGTTCAAGTCCGCCGATGACGGCGATCAGCGAGGATTTCCCCGAGCCGGAAGGACCGGTCAGGGCAACGATCTCGCCGGGTTCGATGGCCAGGTCGACGCCATTCAGGACCTCCACCTCGCCTTCGGCGGAAGGATAGGAAAGCCTGGTCCCCGCGAGCGAGACGAGCGGTGCGGTCTGGAATTCCGGCATTGCGACCATGGTACCCTCAATCGTGTTGCCAAAGCGATTTCGCGCACAGGTCCTTTAGTTATTGCGCCCGCAATGGCCGTCAACGGGCGGGGGTGTGCCATCGCCCGCCACGCGTCTGGGTCTTGCGGTCGGGCTCCTCGGTTCCGGGCGGCGTATGGTATGCTCGCCGCGGGTTCGGGCCGTCGGTTTGCCCTGAACCGAGCGGGGTTGCCACATGTCCATGAACGGTTCCGGCTTCGATAGGCTGATCCGCGGCGGTACTGTTGTCGACGGGACCGGGGCGGCGAGACAGCCCGCCGACGTGGCGCTCAGCGGCGACCGGATCGCGGCCGTTGCCGAACCGGGGGCGTTGGACGCCGTGCCATGCGGGGCGGTGGTCGATGCATCGGGGCTGGTCCTGGCGCCGGGCTTCATCGATGTGCATACCCACGACGACCGGGCGGTCATGACTGCGCCGGAAATGACGCCCAAGGTCTGTCAGGGTGTCACCACGGTCGTGGCCGGCAATTGCGGGGTCAGCCTGGCGCCGCTGGTCCTGGACGGGCCGCCGCCGCCGCCGCTCAATTTGCTGGGCGGACAAGACGATTTCCGGTTCTCCAGCGTGCGGGCATATGTCGATGCGGTCGAAGAGGCGGCACCGGCGGCGAACCTGGCCTTTCTTGTGGGCCACAGCACGTTGCGCGTTGGCACCCTGGCGGACACCGACGAGAAGGCCACCGCGCAGGAGATCGACCGGATGCGCGACCTTCTGGCCGAGGGCCTCGCGGCGGGCGCGGTGGGGTTCAGCACGGGGCTGTTCTACCGACCCAACGCCGCGGCGGACATGGACGAGGTCGTGGCGCTGGCCGAAGTGGTCGGCGAGGCAGGCGGGGTCTACACCACGCACATGCGCGACGAAAGCGAAGGCGTGCTGGAGTCATTGGACGAGACCTTCGAAACCGGACAGCGCGCGAAGGTGCCGGTCCTGATCTCGCACCACAAATGCGCCGGCCGACGGAACTGGGGCCGCAGCCGCGAGACACTGCCCCGGATCGACGCGGCCAGCCGCCAGCAGCGCGTGGCGTTGGACGCCTATCCTTACGCCGCGGGTTCAACCGTGCTGGACCCCGATCAGATCGAGGACGCAAGCCGGGTCATGGTCACCTGGTCGAACACCCATCCCGAGGCGGCCGGTCGCGATCTATCGGAGATCGCCGGCGCATGGGCGTGCAGCGAGCGCGAGGCCGCCGAACGCCTGGATCCGGCGGGCGCGATCTATTTCTCCATGGACGAGGCCGACGTGCGGCGGATCCTGGCCTTCCCGTTGACCATGATCGGCTCGGACGGGCTGCCGCACGACGAACACCCGCATCCGCGCCTGTGGGGAACGTTTCCGCGGGTGATCGGCCATTACGGCCGGGACGAAGGGCTGTTCCCGCTGGAGGCGGCCGTCCACAAGATGACGGGCCTGCCGGCGGCCACCTTCGGCCTGGTCGACCGGGGCGAGGTGCGGACGGGCGCCTTCGCCGACCTTGTGCTGTTCGATCCGGACACGATCCTGGACCGGGCGACCTTCGAATGGCCCCAACAGCCGCCGGCCGGCATCGCGCAGGTCTATGTGAACGGCGTCGAGGTCTGGCGGGACGGCGGCCCGACCGGCAAGCGCGGCGGCCGCGTGATCCGGCGCGGCAACGGGAGGGCGTGATGGCCGTCGCCGATACGCCCGCCGTCACGGTCAAGGAGACCGGCCTGGATGTCGTCCTGGAGGACGGTTCGCCCGCCTATTTCAACTACTACTGGCTGCGCGACAACTGCCCGACATCGTTCGATCGGGAGACGCGCGAACGCGTGTTCGATGTCTTCGCGGCCGACGCGGCGCCGGTGGCCCGGTCTGCGCATATCGAGGACGGAACGCTGGTCATCGTCTGGCAGGGCGACGGCCATGTGACCCGTCATGCGCTTTCGTGGTTGGCGCAGTATGTGACCGCCGGGGCCCGCGACGATCCGGCGGATTTGCCGCGGCGCGCCTGGCTCGCGGACCATTATCCGAAGATCCCGCGTTTCCGGCAGCCCGATCTGCTTGTCGAGAAGGCGCTGGTGGGGCAATGGATCGAGACCCTGCTGGTCGAAGGGATCGCCATCGTGACCGACATGCCGGACAGCGACGACGGCCTGACCGAGACAGCCGAGCTGATCGGCGCCGTGCGACCCACCTTTTTCGGCCCTTATTTCGAGGTGTGCACCCACGCCAAGCCGATCAACCTCGCCTACACCTCCGCGGCGCTGGAGCTGCACACCGATACCCCGGCGGAGGAGTCCGCGCCGGGGGTTCAGTTCCTGCACTGCCGGTCGAACTCGGTCGAGGGCGGCGACAGCCTTTTCCTGGACGGCGTTGCGGTGGCGGAAGACCTGCGCGCCTGCGCGCCGGAAGACTTTGCGCTGCTTGCCGACACCGCGATCCCGTACTACTGCGAGCACGACAGTTTCGACATGCGTTCGCGCCAGCGTGTGATCGAGCTGGACGACCGCGGCGCGGTCTCGGGGGTCACCATCAGCCAGCACATGGCCGACGTGTTCGACCTGCCGCAGCGTTTCCTCGACCGCTACTATCCGGCCTTCTGCCGGTTCGGCCGGATGCTGCAATCGGAGAGGTACCTGATGCGGTTCCGGCTGAACGCCGGCGAGTGCATCGTCTTCGACAATCACCGTGTCGTCCATGGGCGCGACGCCTATGCGGCGGCCAGCGGCGCGCGCCACCTGCGCGGCTGTTACGTCGACCGTGGCGAGATGCGCAGCACCTATCGTGTCCTCACGGGCAAAGGGAGGTTCGCATGACCGCAGAAACCGCGCCGTCCGGGGCCGCCGATCTCGGCGAGCGGCAGCTGAGGGTCGACCTTGCCGCGGCCTTTCGCCTTGCGGTGCGGTTCGGATGGCACGAATCCGTCGGCAACCATTTCAGCGCCGCCCTTTCCGAAGACGGCACGCGGTTCCTGATGAACCCGAAATGGATGCATTTCTCGCGCATCCGTGCCAGCGACCTGCAGCTTCTGGACGCCAACGACGCGGCGACGATGACGCGGCCGGATGCGCCCGATCCCACCGCATGGTGCATTCACGGAAACGTCCATCGGGCATGCCCGCGGGCGCGCGTGGTGCTGCACTGCCATCCCGAACATGCGACGGCGCTGGCGGGCCTGAAGGACCCGCGAATGCTGCCGATCGACCAGAACACCGCGCGGTTCTTCGGCCAGGTTGCGATCGATCTCGGCTTCGGCGGCATGGCCGACGACCAGGAGGAGGGTGACCGGATCGCCGCGGCGCTTGGTGACAAGTCGGTCCTGATGATGGGCAATCACGGCGTAACGGTCGCGGGCGACACGGTGGCCGAGGCCTTCGAGGCGCTTTACTTCTTCGAACGCGCGGCCAAGACCCTGCTGACGGCCTATGCCAGCGGCCAGCCGCTGAACGTCATGTCCGACGATGTCGCCAAGAAAACGGCCCAGGACTGGCTGGAATATCGCGACATGGCCTTCGCCCATTTCGCGCATCTAAAATCGGTGCTGGACGAGACCGAGCCGTCTTATCGGGAATGAGCATCGCCCCGGGCGTGGGCGTCGACGACCCGTTGCAGAACGGGGGCATAGTGGGAAAAGGGCGGTGTCGCCTCTCCCGCCACCTTGCCCGCCTCGTCCCAGCGCCGGACCTGGATGATCGCGTCCAAGTGCGGGTTCTTCTCGAACGCGGCGACCTCGTCCGCGTCCATCGGGCCGCCCTGCAGATTCAGCGTGTGCACCGATGCCGCGGACAGTCGGTCGAAATAGGTTGGGTCGATGGCGCAGAGATAACGCTTGGCCTCGACGTGCCAGCGCACGCAGGCAGTGACGACCTCCGGAAAGAAGGGCGCAACGATGGCCGCGCCGGCTTCCTCGTGCCGGTTGTTGATGCCCTTTGCCAGCGCGTCTTCGGAAAACTCGTTCGTGTAGTGACCGATGTCGTGCAAGAGCGCCGATGCGATCATCTCGTCCCCGGCGTGCGCCTGCTCGGCCAGGTGCGCGCCCTGCAGCATATGCTCGCGCATCGTGACCGCTTCGCCGAGATAAGAGTCGGCACCGCGGCGCTCGAGGATGTCGCCGATGAAAGCGACGATGTTTGCGTGCGTGAGCTTCGAGAAATCGGGTGCGGTCACGGGTTCGCCTCCAAAATGCGCAGTGTCGACAGCAAGCCGTCCTTGTCCGCGTAGCATCCCTGCAGCCAGCGGGTGCCGGTGCCCGAATAGCCCTTGCGTGCATGCAGGACCCGGGTGTTGTCGACGATGAAACTGGCGCCCGGGTCCAGCTTGAAGCTGATTGCCATGTCCGGGTCGTCGATGATGTCGCCGAACCGGCGATAGGCGGCGTAGTAGGCGCTCATCTCCTCGTACGGCACGTCGGTCACCGGGGCCAGCGAGCGGTTGTTGAACCGAACGGCGATAAGCTCGCCGTCGGGTGCAAGTTCGATCATCGGCCGCCGTGCCGCCAGGCTGACACCCTTCGCGCCCGCGTATTCGAACCGTGCACAATAACGTGACAACAGATCGAACGCGTGGGCGTCCTCGTTGCGCAGCCGCTGTGCGGCTCGGAACCCGTCGACGACCAGGGACTCGCCGCCATGTGCGGAGTTCTCCAGGCAGTAGAGGATCTGCAAAGTGGGGACCGGATCGCGGTAGGGATTGTCGGTGTGCGCTTGCAGGCCGAGCCCCGTATAGGCGAGGTTGGTCGGATTGACCTCGCTGCGCACGTCGAAGCACTTTCCGTAGTTGGTCTCGCGCACATGGCCGAACAGGGCGGCGACCTCGAGCAGCGCGCCGCTTTCCACGGGCCCGTCCGACAGCGTCGCAAATCCGAAGCGGCGGACCGCCGCCAGCCAGTCGTGCAGCGCGGCCGGCTGGGCCGTGACGGTTGCGAAATCGCCGCCTGGGACATCCGCCGAAAGACCGCTGTCCCAGGTTTCGATTTCCGGCGCCGTCCAGCCGGCCGCCGGCCGGCCGGTCCGGTCATAGGCGTTGCGCCGCAGCCAGTCTGCCGGGAAGGTCACGGTCTTGTCCTCGGGCGCGAAGGTCACCGACAAGGCGTTGCCCGAGACCGCCGCCTCGCGGATACGCGTCTCGGCCGGGATGTCACGCAGCGCGATCAGCCGCTGGCCGTTCTCCGGCGAGCGCGTGGCCTCGTCCAGGGCATTGTCCCTGAGCCAGATCGCGTGAAACCGCAACCACCGGCCGTCGTCCCATCGGGCGCGCAATTCGTCGCCGCCGTCGCTGATCTCCACGGATGTGATTACAATGGTTCCTGCTCCCGTCGGTCGGGTTTTGGCAATGTTCGGCGCCCGGCGTTTAACGCCGATAAAGGCGCACCGACCGACCGTGGGCCAGTCTACCACCACCGGGATTTCTCATTGGAGACGAACATGGTCGAAAAATCGCACACCGCCGGCATGTGGCCGAACCTCTATGAATCGCTGCGCGGCGTCGGATCCGCGGTTGCCGACTGGTTCGCACCCAAGTCCGACGCGTCGGCGCTGGAGAGCCACTACGAGATCAACGTGGAACTGCCGGGCGTCAAGCCGGAGGACGTGGACGTCTCGCTGCACGAGAACACAGTGATGGTCCGCGGCGAGAAGAGCTTTCAGCACGAGGAGAAGGGACGCACCTATTTCTTCTCGGAACGTGAATACGGCTCCTTCCACCGGTCATTCCGAGTCCCGACCGACGCGGACGGGGACACCATCGACGCCGAGTTCAAGGACGGGGTCCTGACCATCAAGATCGCCAAGCGGGCCGCGTCTCAGCCGGTGGGCAAGAAGATCAACATCCGGCACACATAGCCAAGGCGCTAGTCTACGCTGCGTCGTCGTCCGTCATCGGCGGGTGCGGCGGCGACGATGGCCAGGGATAGGAAAAGCCCAGCATCTGGCGCAGCATCGGATCGGCACGGTCGAGGAATTCCCGGTCCAGCGCGCTCAGCATGTCCTCGATCGGCTTGACGAACTTGGGCAGGAACTCGACGAGGATGCCGGTCCGGCTGTGTTCGCTGCGGTTGGGCATCGCGCAGTGCCAGGTCGCACCGTAGAACAGGACCACGTCGCCCGGATCGCCAGTCATGCGCCCGCACTCTTCGAAGAACCTGTCCGTCGGGCCCGGGTATCGAAGGTTCTTCTGCGATCCCGGCAGGTACGCCGTGGCACCGTTTTGCTCGGTGAAGGGATCGATCAGAAAGGTAGCCTGGCAGTTGAGCGGAAAGGTCGCGTTCGTGCGGGCCGGAAACGTCCGGTTTCGGTAGAAGTCCCAGTAGGGATAATCGATGTGCGGGTCCTGACCGCCGAAGCCCGGCATCAGACGCGACGCACAGATCGACCCCATGATGAACTCCGAGCCGAGGAACGCCTGCATGCTGGCGACGATCTGGGGGTGCAAAAGCATCTCGACGAAGACGTGGTCCCTGGCAATCAGGTTCCAGACCCTGCGCTGAAGCAGCGCGTCTTCCTCGTCCCTGTTGAAATGCGAGCCGGTCAGTTCTTGGTCCGCCGTCTCGCGATGAATGATGTCGCGCGCGCGCTCGACCTGGTCTTTCGCGAAGAGCTGCGGCAGGAGAACGGCACCGCTGCCGTCCAGCAGTTCCTCCACGACCGCCTCTGGAGAAAAAACGTCTGCGGGTATCGTCTTCATGGAACCTTCCTGTGACTGGCGCCTCGTCTCAAACCGGTCTTGGCTGATCCCGGTTGACCGGGCATGTCTCACGGCGCATGCGCTCTTCAGGGCCCTGCGGCGAACGCCTCGAACCGCTCGAGGTGCGGCGCCAGATCGAGGCCTTCCTCGGCGATCCACCCCTGCTCGTAATAGGTGTCGAGATAGAGCCCGCCCGGGTCGCAGATCAGGGTGACGATCGATCCGGTCTGGCCTGACGCGATCATCTCTTCGGCGATGCTGAGTGCGCCGACCAGGTTGGTACCGGTCGAGCCGCCGCACTTGCGGTGGATCTGGCGTTCCAGCCAGTGGATGGCGGCGATGCTGGCGGCATCGGGGATCTTCATCATGCGGTCGATGACACTGGGAATGAAGGATGCCTCGACGCGCGGCCGCCCGATGCCCTCGATCCGCGATGCCCGATCAAGGCGGAGGGAACAATCGCGGGTACGGTAATAGTCGAAGAAGACCGAGTTCTCCGGATCGACGACGCACAGGCGCGTCGTGCCCACCTGGTCGGCGCGGTACCGGATATAGCGCCCGATGGTCGAGGACGTCCCGCCGGTGCCGGCGCTGACCACGACCCAGGTGGGGACGGGGTGGCGTTCCAGGCGCATCTGGCTGAACAGACTTTCAGCGATGTTGTTGTTGCCGCGCCAGTCGGTCGCCCGTTCGGCGTAGGTGAACTGGTCCATGTAGTGTCCGCCCAAACCGTGGGCGATCCGGCGCGCCTCGTCGTAGATGTCCGTCGGATTGACAAGCCGGACCTCGCCGCCCAGGTATTCGATCGCTTCGACCTTGGCCGGCGCAGTCGACTTCGGCGCCACGGCAATAAAGGGAAGGCCAAGAAAGCGCGCGAAGTAGGCCTCGGATATCGCCGTCGAGCCCGACGACGCCTCCACGATTGGCGTGTCGCGCCTGATCCAGCCGTTGGACAGCCCGTACAGAAACAGGGACCGGGCCAGCCTGTGTTTCAGGCTGTTCGACGGGTGGGTCGATTCGTCCTTGAGATAGAGGTCGATGCCTGCCCCGGCCAGGCACGGCACCTCGAGCTTGATCAGGTGCGTGTCCGAGGATCGGGCGAAGTCGGCCTCTATCCGGCCGATCGCCTCATGCACCCATTCATGCTCCTCGACGGCAAGGTCGGCATTGACCACATTCGTTCCCGACCAGGGGCTCATGGAATGTCCTCGTTCTGCATGCTCGACCTTTAGCATACCAGCGGTTCTTGGCTTTGCGCTGCCTCAAGGCCGGCAAACTCCGGCTCCGAGCGCCGGCGCTCGGATCGCCATCGAGGGGATCACCGCCCGCGCCCAACGAAGGCGTTCGGCGCGTCAAATCAGCGTCTCCACAATCAGTTTGACGGCCAGGCCGAACAGCAGGACCAGGATGACCCGGTCAAAAGCCTTTGCGGAAATGTGCCGGACCAGAAAGGCGCCGACGGGCATGAACAGGGCAAGCGGAACGACGGCGAGGGTGCTGAGACCCAGCATTTCCAGTGTGAGGAACCCGTACGCGGTCAGCATCGGGATCTGGACCAGGGCAAGCGCGACAAAGAACACCGAAATCGTGGCAATGAACTGGCCGCGCTCCAATCGCATCGCATTCAAAAAGGTGATCGAAACGGGCGCCGACACGCCTGACGCGCCCTGCAGGATGCCGGCCACAAAGCCCACCGGCACCACAAGCACCGATGCCAGCCGGAACCGGAGAATCGCCTGGGATCGCAGGAGGCGGACGGCGATATAGGCCAGGACGGCGACGGCGACCATCAGGGACAGAACCGTGGAGGCGAGGTTCGCCAAAAGGACGGTGCCGATGCCCGCCCCCGCGGCACCGGATAGCGCGAACAGCGCCACGAACCTTGCCTGCGGCATATGGCGGCGAAACGCCCATCCCTGCCAGATGTTTGGGAGGATGTTGGGAATCGCAAAGACCGTGACGGCAAAGGGCACATCGTAGAACATCGCCATCAGGGGCACGGCGAGGACCGGCGCGCCCGCGCCGGTCGCACCCTTCAGGATCCCGCCCAGGGCGAAGGCAACGGCAACGAGAGCCAGGACGTCCATCTATTGGGGTCCCCAGTCAACGATCGGGATTGGCGGTCACGAGGCATTCCAACGGACCGGCGAACAGGACGCCATTGCGGGATCGGATGCAACCGTCTAGGGGGTGGCGCGCGCGCATGTCCATGGCCCCGCAGAGAAGTGGTGGCCTCGTTCCACGGCCTGTCGCGCATTCCGGTCGGTTTCGCACCCATCCCCCCGGCCGCCGAAACCGAGCGGCGCGGGCTGAAACATCGGCGTGCAGTCGTGCCTCCGCGCGGTTTCCGCCGGATTCGCCCGGATCGACTGATCCGCTACGATGCTACACTCCCGCGCGCCATCCATTGCCGACACCATGATCGGAAACTCCGATGAATACGAAGACAACTGTGGTGCTGATCCCCGGCCTTCTGTGCGACGGGTTCGTTTGGGAGGCCGTCGTTGCGGCGTTGCACGGAAAGATCCCCGTTGCCGTGGCCGATCTGTCGACGCAGGACAGCCTGACCAGAATGGCGGCCGATACCCTGAACGCCCATCGGGGAGACCTGTTCGTGGCCGGTCATTCGATGGGCGCGCGCGTCGCCTTGGAGATGGCGCGCCTTGCACCGGAGCGGGTCAAACGCCTTGCACTGCTCGACACCGGCATTCATCCGCTGAAGCAGGGTGAGCCGGAAAAGCGGGCCGAGATCGTGGCTTTTGCCCACGAGCACGGTATGACGGCGCTCGCGAAACGGTGGCTTCCCGGCATGGTCCACTCCGGCCGAACAGAAGACGCCGGGTTGATGGCGCAACTGACGGCCATGGTCGAACGGATGGATCCGGACCTCCACGCGCGCCAGATCCACGCGCTGGTGACGCGGCCCAACGCGTCCGAATATGTCGCCGGCATCGGGTGCCCGGCTCTTCTAGCGGTCGGGCGCCAGGACCAATGGAGCCCGGTGGCCCAGCACGAGGACATGCTGCGGCGCATGCCGAATGCCACCCTGACCATCATCGAAGATGCCGGGCATTTCGCACCGGTCGAGCAGCCGCAAGCGGTGGCGGCGCTGTTGAGCGATTGGGCGCTGGGCTGACGGAACGTTTTGAAGTGATGGGCCGGTTCGTCGGCGAGGGCTGGGTCGAGGCGCCACTTTACAGATGCCTCCCGATGACGGAGAGTTAGGGCAACAAACCCGCGAAGTCGGGCAGCAGGGGGGAAAATGGGTGGCGCTGCTTAAACTTGTGCTCTTGCCATTCCAGATGTGGAATGACGTCGTGCTGCGCATCGGCTGGTGGGTTTCGGTCTTCGCCATCGGCCTGATGGTCCTTTCCATCCTGTTGCAGGTTTTCTTCCGCTACGTTTTGGGCAACCCGCTGGCCTGGTCTGAAGAGGCGGCGCGTTTCTGCATGCTGTGGATGACCGGGTTCATGGCGCCCCTGGCCTATCGCCAGGGCGGCTTCGTGGCGATCGAGATGCTGATCCGGTTTCTGCCGGCGCGCGTGGGCCAGATCCTTGCCTTCCTGCTGCTGGTCGTTGCCTTCGTCGTTCTGATCGTCGCGCTTCCGATCGGCTGGGGCGAGGTGACCGGCTTCTCCAGCAAGTTCGCCACCGCCTCGCTGTACTATCCGGACTTCTCGGGCGCATGGGTCAAGGTGCCGCGCGCCTGGATGATGTGGTCGCTGCTCGTCGGCGTCACCCTTCTGTTGACCGTCAATATCGAACTGATGCTGCGATCGGTCATTTCGTTCTTCGGCGGACAGGACGTTCTGCGGCCGATCCCCGGACAAGAAACGGCCGGGGCGGACGTCTGACATGCTGATCTGGTTCCTCCCCGTCTTTCTTGTTTTTCTGGCAATCGGCCTGCCGATCGTTTTCGGGCTCGTCGCGGCGCCGGGGATTCTTCTCTATCTCGACGGCCAGGAGAAGGCCATCAACCTGCTGTACCGCAATGTCTACAACGGGATGGACAGCTTCCCGTTGATGGCGATCCCGTTCTTCATGCTCGCCGGCGAGCTGATGAACAAGGGCGGCATCACCAGCCGGCTGGTGGAGTTTGCCCAGGCCCTGATGGGTCATCTGCGGGGCGGCCTGGCGCATGTGAACGTGTTGTCCTCGATCCTGTTCGCGGGCTTGTCCGGTTCGGCCGTCGCGGACACCTCGGCGCTGGGCTCGATGCTGATCCCAGCAATGAAGAAGCAGGGCTACACCGTTCGCTTTGCGGCCGCGATTACCGCGGCGTCCTCGGTGATCGGGCCGATCATCCCGCCGTCGGGCATCATGATCATCTACGCCTATGTCATGGGCGAGAGCGTCGCCGCCCTGTTCCTGGCCGGCATCGTTCCCGGCGTCCTGGTCGGCGTCGGATTGATGGTGGTGGTCCGCATCCTGGCGGACCGCTACGACCTGCCCAAAGCCGAGCGGATCGTGCGCAAGGACCAGACCATCTCGCGCGTGGAGTACTGGTTCTCTTTCGCGCTTGCGCGCCTGAACCTAGGCGGGCTGATCTATCTGGTCGCGCCGCTTGGCGAGGAGGCATCGGCGACAACCGGACTTTTGGTGCTCGGCGGCGGCATCCTGGCGGCGCACGCCCTGCTGCTGGCGCTGCGCCGCTATGTGAGCCACGATTTTCGGATGGTCTGCAAGCGCGCGGTTGTGCCCTTGCAGACCCCGATCCTGATCCTTGGCGGTATTCTGATCGGCGTCTTCACGCCCACCGAGGCCGCCGCCGTCGCCGTGGCCTATGCGCTGGTCGTCGGCTTCTTCATCCTCCACTCGATGAAGATCTCCGACCTTCCCGAGATCTTCGGAAAGTCGGCCCTGACGTCGGCGGTGGTGCTGCTTCTGGTCGGCGCGGCCATCGCGTTCAAGACCGTCGTGTCGCTGTCATATGCGCCGCAGATCCTGGCCGATTTCATCCTGTCTCTGTCCGAGAATCCGTTGATCCTGCTGTTCCTGATCAACCTGCTGCTGTTCATCGTCGGCATGTTCCTGGACGCGGGCCCGGCCATCATCATCCTGGGGCCGATTCTAGGACCGATCTTCGTCGACCTTGGCGTTCATCCGGTGCATTTCGCAATCATCATGAGCGTGAATCTGACGGTGGGGCTGGCCACGCCGCCAATGGGGCTGGTGCTGTTCGTGGCGTCGTCGGTTTCCGGTGAACAGGTCGAAACCATCGCCAAGGCAATTCTGCCGTTCTTGGCCATCGAGATCCTGGTGATATTCCTGATCACCTATGTTCCGGCCATCTCCATGACGATCCCCGTGCTGACCGGGTTCGTGACTTTGCCCTGAGGCTTCAATCAATAAAGAGAGGACGATATGCGAAAGGGAGCATTACTGTCATTGATGCTGGCGACGATGCTGGCGGGAACACCGCTGGTCGCGTCGGCTGCGGACTTCAATCTCCGCGCGACGGCGAATTCGAACGAGAACGACGAGGACTATGACGGTCTGATCGTCTTCAAGAACTACGTCGAACAGGCCTCGAACGGCGCGATCTCGGTGGAGCTTTTCATCGGAACCCAGCTCTGCTCGAACGGCTCGGAGTGCCTCGCAGGCGTGGCCGACGGCAATATCGACATCGCCATCGCGACCTCGGGCGGCACGGCCAATGTGTTCCCGTTCGTTCAGGTGCTCGACCTGCCCTACCTGATGGCCGACGATCGGATCGCCGAGTCCGCGCTGCAGGCCGGCTCGCCTTTCGTGGCAAAGATGCAGGAAATGGTGCAGGAGTCCTCCGGCGGCGCGATCCGCCTGATGACGATCGGCAATACCGGCGGCTGGCGCAATTTCGCGAACACCAAGAAACGGGTCCAAATGCCGGGAGACCTGCAGGGCATGAAGATCCGGACCGTGGTTGCGGACCTGCCGCAGGAGTTGGTGAGGGCGGTTGGCGCCTCGCCGACGCCGATCCCCTGGCCCGAGCTCTTCACGTCGTTCCAGACCGGTGTCGTCGAAGGCTCCAAGAACGGCATCACCGACATCATGAGCATGAAATTCCCCGACGCGGGGCTTCAGTTCATCACGCTGGACGGCCACGCCTACATGGGCGCCTTGTGGTTCATGAACAGCGAAAAGCTCATGTCGATGCCCGAAGACCTTCGCATCGTCGTCGTGGACGGCTTCTATGCGCTGCAGCAGGCGACGTTCGCCTCGCCCAAGCGTAAGTCGATCCAGGCCTACCAGGAATTCGCGGCCGGCGGCGGCGACATTTACGTGCCGACGCCCGCGGAAAAGGCGGCGTTCAAAGAGGCCGCCGCGCCCGTGTACGAGTGGTTCAAATCCAATGTCGATGGCGGCTCGGACGTCTTCGACGCCCTGAACGCTGCGGTTGCGGAGGCGGAAGCCGACCTTGCGAAGAGGCGCGCCTCCGATCTGAAGTGACCGGCACGCTTTCGGCAGACGGGGCCCCCCAGACGTTGGGGGGCCCTTTGCCGCAGGCCTGATCCGGGCTCAGCGGAAGGGGTACATCCACACCCGGTAGTCATCGATCAGAACATGCGCCTTATCGATCTCCTCGGCGGTCATCTTCTTGACCACTTCCTCCTGGCTGATCGCCGCGTCCGGGTCGCCGCCGATCGCCGACAGCACGTACCACAGATAGGCCCGAACCAGGTCGGGGGCGGGCATGCCGAAGCCCATCTCGTAGTACCAGCCAACGCCGGACTGTGCGCCCGGATGGCCTTTCATCGCCGCCCTGAGATACCACTCGAAGGCGCGCGCCCTGTCGACCTCGACGCCGAGGCCCAGGGCGTACATGACGCCGATCAACTCCTCGGCGTCCGCATTGCCGGAGCGCGCGGCCGGCCAAAGCGCCTCGCGCGCCTCCTCGAAGCGGCCCGCCTCCATCAGGTCGCGCGCCTCCTCGATTTCGGCACGGACCGGAGAGGCGGCAAGAAGAACCGCCACAAAGGCGGCATAAAACGGGCGATGGTTGCGCATGTCTTCCTCGTCTCCCTGTTCGGTGCCGTCGGCCCCTCTGCTGCGGGCGACGTCGGCAGGCTGGGCCCGGAGAACTTCCATCCCGTCGATGCCGCGAAGGCAAGGATCGGACAGCTTCTCTTCTACGACAAGATCCTGTCCGGCAACCGAAACATCTCCTGCGGCACCTGTCATCATCACGACCATGCCGGGTCCGACGGGCTGTCGCTCGGGATCGGCGAGGGCGGAGAGGGGGTCGGGCCGGCACGCACCGCCGGATCGGGACCCGACCGGATCGCCAAGCGCGTACCCCGCAACGCACCGGCGTTGTGGAACCTCGGGCACCGCTCGGTGAAGACGTTGTTCCACGACGGGCGGCTGTCGGTGTCGGACCTCTACGACAACGGGTTCGATTCGCCGGCGGAGGAATGGCTGCCCCAGGGGCTGGATACCATCGTCGCCGCACAGGCGCTGTTCCCGCTGGTCGCTCAGTTCGAGATGGCTGGAAACCCCAAGGAAAACGAGATCGCCGGCGCGGTTCACGACCGGATCGACGCATCCTGGCCGATCCTGGCCAAGCGCGTCCGCACGATTCCCGAATACGGAGCACTGTTCGTCGACGCCTTCGAGGCGGTCGAACGGCCCGAGGACGTCACCATCGTCGAGATCGCGAACGCGATCGGCGCCTTCATCATCAGCGAGTGGCAAAGTTTCGACAGCCCCTTCGACGACTGGCTGGCCGGCGAGGCCCCGCTTCCCGAAGCGGCCGAGCGCGGCCGCGTCCTGTTCTTCGGAGAGGCCGGCTGTGCAGGGTGTCACGCCGGGCCCTTGTTCACGGACCAGTCGTTTCACGCGCTGGGGCTTCCCGCCTTCGGCCCGGGACGCACGCGACGGTTCGATCCCTACGCCCGCGATGTGGGGCGCATGGGCGAAAGTGACGATCTCGACGATGCCTACCGGTTTCGGACGCCCTCGCTGCGCAACGTCGCGCTGACCGCGCCCTACGGACACAACGGCGCCTGGCCGACGCTGGAAGGCATCATTCGCCAGCATCTCGACCCTGCGGCGGCGCGCGCCGCCTGGACGCCGGCAATGGCGCGCCTGCCGAAGGCGGCCTGGCTGGCGGAGACGGATTTCGTGATCCGTCACGATACGCGGGAGATGGCGCGGCAGGCCGCGCGCATCGACATCGATCCGGTTCGCCTTGACGACGCGGAGATCGCTGACCTGGTCGCGTTTCTACATGCGCTGACCGGCAAGACGGCGAAGACACGCCCGTTGGGACGTCCCGCGCGCGTGCCCAGCGGTCTGCCCGTCGATGCAAGCCCGTTCCCGATCGCGGGTGTGACGAAGGCGCAGCCCCGCGTCTCGCGCTAGAGCAGGGTCAGTTCACGTCGAAACACTGAAGCGCGTGCAGCCATGTGGTTCGAGACGGCGCGCCGGCGCGCGCCTCCTCACCATGAAGGTCTTCGGTACCGAAGACCTTGGACTATTGCCTCACCCTGAGGAGGCCGCGGAACGCGGCCGTCTCGAAGGGCTTGGCTGCAAGTGACGCGCTGCTCTCCGTGCTCAAACGTCGTCAAACGACTCGAACACAGGTGAGCACGCTCTACAGCGCCGTCGCGAAGGTCTTGGGCCGGCCGGTTGCCGGATTGATGATGGCCTCGGGCGAATACTGGGCGAGATAGGCGCGGCGCGCCTTGTCGGTCGTGTTCGGCGACGAGCGGTGCAGCGTAGCCGAAGAAAACACGACGACCGAACCGGCCGGGACAACCGCGGCCACGCCTTCGTCGGGCCCGTCGTATCCGACCATTTCCTTGGCGGTTTCGTCCCACTGGTGGGGAAGCACGTCCCGGTCCTTCGTCAGGTCCTTGGGCAGGACATGGACCGGACCGTTTTCGGACGTGATGTCGTCGATCGCCATCCAGACGGAAAGATAAATCTCATGGTCGAAACCCACATATCCGCTGTCCTGATGCCAGCCGAATGCAGAGCCCGTTTTGGGTCCTTTCACGACAAACTGCTCGTTAAACAGATGCGGGGTCCCGCCGATGAACTGGCTGACGAACCGCTTCATGTCGGAGCCCAGGATGAACGCGCCGAGTTCCGGAAAGTCCCGGTGTCTGTGGCGAAGGAACCGCCGATCGTGGCCGCGTCCGATGTTGTGCGCCTTGCCTTCCATGTCGTCGTCCGGCGGCTCGGCAAGAAGCGCGTCGCAGACCGCGCCCAGCAGCGCAACCTCGCGTGCCTCCAGAAGGTTCGGAAAGATCGCGTAGCCGTCGTGGGCGAATTGGTCCACGGCGGTTCTGTCCGGTGGGTGCATACTCACCTCGTCAATGGCATCGGGGCAAGTCTAGCACTGCAATGGCCGGGGGTCCTTGCGGTTCTCCGAGAAAGGCATTGCATCTTTCCAGTTCCGATGCAGTGATTGGCATTCGAGGGGGCTGTAAAACCGTCCTTCCCGGCCGGCGAAAGGGTGCGCCTGTGACGGCGCGGCGCTTGCCGGCGGGGTTTTGCGCATCGATTGCGACGGGGCATCCCACTTTTGGCAACGTGCAGGGCGACTGGGGGACAGAACAGATGGACAGACGGGGCTTGGGAATGTTGACCGGCGCCTTTCTGGCACTGGCTGCGGTGCCGGCGACGGCGACGGCTGACGATGGGGAGGCGAAGTGTACTGCTCTTCGGAATTTGACCTTGGACGGCGGTTTCGTGTCCAGCGCGAACATGGTCGCCGCCGCCGAGGACGTCCCGGCATATTGCCGGGTGCGGGCAACCGCGCTGCCCGCGATCTCCATCGAGGCGCGGCTGCCGGCACAGGGGTGGAACGGCAAGCTCTATCAGGTGGGATGTGGCGGATTCTGCGGGATATTGGGGCGCGCCGACAGCGGCACGGGCTTCATCAATGCGATGACCCCCGGTCTTAAGAGAGGATATGCGACTGCCACCTCGGATAGCGGCCATCACGGTCTCAGCGTGATCGACGCCGGTTGGGCGGACAGCAACCCCCACGCGGAACGCGACTGGGGCTGGCGCTCGATCGGAGAGACCAACAGGGTCGCCCAGATCCTGATCTCCGCCTATTACGGCGCGGGCGCCGAAAGCGCGTTCTTCCAGGGCTGTTCGACCGGCGGCCGCATGGCCCACATGGCGGCGGTTCGGCACCCAAAGATGTTCTCCGGCATCATCTCGGGTGCGCCGGCGATGGACTACACGGGCCTGGTGGCAACGCACATGGCCTGGATCACCCAGGCCAACACCGGGCCGGACGGAGAGGCGATTCTCAAGCCGGGCAAGGACGGCCTGATCGGCGACGAGGTCATGCGCCAGTGCGACGGCGCAGACGGCAAGACCGATGGCGTCATCGACGATCCGCGCGCCTGCGACGTCGACCTTGCCGCATTGCAATGCAAGGCGGGCGCGTCGGGCGAGACCTGCCTGACGCCTGCCGAACTGGACGTCGTCGCCAAATGGCGTCAGCCCGCGCGCAATTCCAAGGGCGATGAGCTTTACCCGGCGACCATCCCCGAGGGCTCCGAGCGTTTTTGGGCGCTGTGGCTCACCGGCACGGAGGGCAGAGCGGCGCTCGTGCCGCTGTTCCACAAGAACTTCACGGCCTACATGGCATTTCCGGACGACCCCGGCGCCGCCTATTCGCCGACGGATTTCGATTTCGACCGCGACCCGCCGCGCCTGGCGACGATGGCCGCGGTCTACAATTCGGACCGTCCGGAGTTGAACGCGTTCCGCGATGAAGGCGGCAAGATGATCGTCTGGCACGGTTGGGCCGACGCGATCGTGCCGCCGATGAAGACCGTCGATTGGCATGACAAGCTTGTCGCGAACATGGGCGGTGCCGAAAAGGTCGGGGCGTTCGTCCGCCTGTTCATGATCCCCGGCATGGATCATTGCGGCATCCTGGAGGGCCCCAACGGTGTCAACCAGCACAGCATCGATCCGATCACGGCGCTGGAGAACTGGGTCGAGAACGGCGTCGCGCCGACCTCGATCATGAAATAGCGGTCCCGACGCCAGCGCATCGTGCGTTTTGCCGCCGGTCGGTCCGATCCCGGCCGGCGGTCAGGGTTCAGTCTGTCTCGATCACGCCGCGGCGAATCTGGTCCCGCTCCATCGATTCGAACAAGGCCTTGAAGTTGCCTTCGCCGAACCCGTCGTCGCGTTTGCGCTGAATGAACTCGAAGAAAACGGGGCCCAGCAGCGTTTCGGAGAAGATCTGCAACAACAGCCGCGGATCGCCGTCCTTGGTCGAACCGTCGAGCAGGATGCCGCGCGCCTTCAATTCGTCAACGGGCTCGCCATGTCCGGGAAGCCGCTCCTCCAGCATCTCGTAATAGGTATCGGGCGGCGCGGTCATCATCGGCACGCCGTTGGCACGCAGCTTGTCGAGGCAGCTGGGCAGGTCGTCGCAGGCCAGGGCGATATGCTGAATCCCTTCGCCGTTGAATGACATCAGGAACTCCTCGATCTGGCCCGTTTCCTTCGATGCCTCCTCGTTCAGGGGGATGCGGATCATGCCGTCGGGCGCGGTCATCGCGCGCGAATGCAGCCCCGTATACTCGCCCTTGATGTCGAAGAAACGGATCTCGCGGAAATTGAACAGACGCTCATAGAACTCGGCCCAAAAGGCCATTCGGCCGCGATAGACGTTGTGGGTCAGATGGTCGAGCGTGTGGAAACCGCAGCCGGCCGGTTTGGGGTCGACGCCGTCGAGATAGTGGAAGTCGATGTCGTAGATCGACGACCCTTCTTCGTAGCGATCGATCAGATAGATCGGCGCACCGCCGATGCCCTTGATCGCTGGCAGTCGGAGTTCCATCGGGCCGGTCGGGATGTCGATCGGCTGTCCGCCGAGTTCGAGGGCCCGTTCGTAGGCCTGGTGCGCGTCCCGCACCCGGAAGCCCATGCCGCACGGCGAGGGCCCGTGTTCCGCGGCAAAGTAGGCGGCGAGGCTTTTCGGCTCCCGATTGATGATGAAGTTGATGCCGCCCTGGCGGTAGAGCGCAACGTCCTTCGAGCGATGATTGGCCACATGGGCGAACCCCATTTTCTCGAAGACGGACTCCAGCACACCCGGCTCGGGCGAGGCGAATTCGACGAACTCGAAGCCCTCAAGTCCCATCGGATTTTCGAAAAGATCGGCCATTCCTTGCTCCTCATTCCTGCATCGCGTGCATGATGTCTCAGCGGGCAGGAGGTCCCGGCGGGGCGGCGTGACGCCGTCATACTGATCAGACCGCCGCCGTGGATCTGTCTTCGAACGGCGACCCGGAAACAGACTACCAGTCGTTCCGAAGCTCGCGCAGTTTCAAAAACACCGTCCTGTCGTCCGGCTCGTCTGGCAGATCGGGAAAGGCCTCTCGCAGTCGGGCGATCACCGACGGGCTTTGCAGACGGAAGAAGGTGTTGATTTCCTTCTCAAGGCCCAGGGTCGTCACCAGGGCCTCGTTGGTGTCCTGGTCCGCCACGTCCGCGGCAAGCTGCCGTGCGCGATCGTTGTCGGGTTCCCGGTCGAGCGTGAAGTTTAGGTTGTTCACGATGTAATCGTGCCCCGGATAGATCAGCGTTTCGTCCGGCAGCTTCGCGAGCTGCCCGGCGAATGTCGTGTAGAGAGAGGCGGGGTGGCCGCCGCTCTTGCAGTGGCCGGCGCCCGCATTGAACAGCGTATCGCCGCAGAAGATGGCCGGCGTGTCCGCGTGGGCGCGCAGGCAAATGTGGCTCATCGTGTGGCCCGGCGTGTCCAGCGCCTCGAGCTCGACGGTTCTGCCGATCTTCACGACATCGCCGGACTGAAGGCCGACGTCCATGTCCGGTATCTGGTCCTTGGCGTCCCGGTGCGCCAGGATCTTGGCGCCCGTTGCCTCGACCATGCCCTGATTGCCGCCGATATGGTCGTGATGGTGGTGCGTGTTCAGGACCTGGGTGACCTGCCAGCCGCGATCCTTGGCGGCTGCCAGCACCTTTCGGTATTCGAGCGGGTCGATTGCCAGGGCTTCGCCGGTCTCGGGGCACGCGATCAGGTAGTTGAAATTGCGAAAGGCGTTGTCTGTCCAGATCTGTTCAACCAGCATTGCGACTCCCTCCAGCGGCGTGATCGAGACGCCATTCTAAGGGCTGTTCGCACCCGCGTCAGCGCCGGCGCGCCCATGGGCGGCTATTCCGCCGCGACGGTGGCGGCGCGCCTTGCGCGGGCCTTTGCCTCGCCCTTGGCCTTGGCCACGGCGGCCTTGGCGGCGTCGGACTGCTCGAACATCTCCAGCGCCTCTTCCTCGGCGTCGACGACCGGTTCCAGCGCCAGATCGTGGTAGCGCTTGGTCGCCGGGTTCCACTTGATCGCCTTGCAGACCGCATAGAGGCGCAGCGCATACCAGGCGAAGGGCACGTAGGTCGAAACGATCTCCAACAGCCGTCTGGGATAGAAGCCGAGCGCCGGCTCGACCGGCAGGCCCGAGCGGCGCTGGGTGCGGATCTTGCGCCGGAAATAGCCGCCCTGCAGCGGGTGCACCTTCTCGAAGCGCATGCAGCCCGCGAACTGCAGGGTATGCGCCCAGATGCGCTCTGGCTTGTTGCCGGAGACCACCATGCGCCGCATCAGCGTCTTCACGTGGTCGTCGGAATAGTAAAGGTCCCAGGCCTTGTTGTAGATGCCCTGCCACTCCTCCTTGGACATGACCGGATGCCCGGTGCAGACATGCTCAAGGTCGTAGATGTTCATGTCCGGGTCCATCGGCACGCTGTTGAGCGTTAGTTGCTTGTGGTCCTCGGAGCCGGGCAGGGGGGTCAGGCAGAAGAACTCGAGGATATCGATCGGCAGCTCGCGCTTGATTACCTCGATGTCGTGCGCGATGCGTTCGGGCGTGTCGGCCGGAAAGCCCAGGATGTAGCCCGCATAGGTGATGATCTGCTTGGAGCGCCAGTCCTGCAGCATCTTGCGGTACTCGGTGATGCGGTTCTGGCGCTTCTTTGCGGCCATCAGGTTGTCGGGGTTGATGTTCTCAAGGCCGATGAAGACCCGCGCGACGCCGGCGCGCTTGGCCTTCTCGATGAAGTTGGGGATCTTGTGGCACAGCGTGTCGACCTGGATGATGATCGAGAACGGCAGGCCCATCTCTTCGCGCAGGTCGCCGATACGGTCGAAGATCGCCTCCCAGTTCCTGTTGCGGGCAAAGTTGTCGTCGGTGATGAACCAGCGGTAGATGCCCTGCGCCACGTTGGCGCGGACAAGCTTTTCGACGTCGTCGGCATCGCGGTAGCGCGACTTGCGGCCCTGGACGTTGATGATGGTGCAGAATGAACACTGGAAGGGGCACCCTCGCCCGGCATCGAAGCAAGCGACCTTGCCGCCGTAGCGCTGGACCATCTCGACCGGCAGGAAGGGGGTCGGTTCCTCCTCCATGCCGGGCAGGTCGCTCATGTAGTTGTAGATGGGCTCCAGCCGGCCTTCATAGGCGGCCCGGAAGAACTCGACCAGGCGTCCGCCTTCGGCCTCGCCGGCGAACAGGGTGATGCCGAGGTCCAGCGCCTCCTTTAGGTCGGGCGGCAGCTCCGGCAGCATGGCGATGCAGCCGCTGGCGTGGAAGCCGCCGATGGCGACCTGGATGCCTTCGGCGCGGAATTGGCGCGCGATGTCCATGGCGCGCGGGAACTGGTTCGACTGAACGCCGATCAGGCAGACGATACCGCGGGCGCCTGGCGCCTTGAGGCGCGCGATGATGTCGGCGACGGGTATGACGGTGTTGGTCTCGTCGTAGCCGTTGAGGACGATCTCCACGTCCTTTCCCAGCGCCCGGCGCTCGATCGCATCGAGCGCGATCCCGTAAATGCTGGAAAGCGTGTTCGACGGAACCCAGGCCTTCCACCACTGGATCACATAGCCGTCGTCGTCATAGTGCGACGGCTTGATCAGCTCGACGATGAACTTGGAACTCCCCCCGTTCCCGGTCATCGCGCGGCACCAAACGTCATGCTGCACCTCCCGTTGCGAGGTCGCTCAAAGACTTGGCGGCAACGCCGAACGCCACCCAGGGTTCTAGCCAGCGCCCACTGGACCTGTCAATCGGGGCGCCCTGCGGGTAGTGGGTCAGTTTGAATTTCTTTTCTTGTAAGGGCCACGCTTCTGAGGGATTGCCTCAGCCTCTTCGATCAGCTTCACAATGTCCCCAATTTCCCAAAGCCGATCAGAAATGCCAGCGGCCATGGCAGGGGTCATCCGCAGCTTCGAGTGCAACCGCACAAAGTTGTAATACATCATATGAAGCGCCACCGCATAAGCGTGGTTCTCGACCTTCTTGCTGAACGCATTGGTCAAGCGGGTGAAGCGGCGCATATGCATCCGCATAGTCAGATTGTTCCGTTCAGCATAGGACGTACTGACGTGTTTAGGATCGGGATTGCCTTCGACCCGTTCCTTGCGAGCGCCCATGCATTGGGCCGGGCTGTAACGCCCCTTGGCGCTTTCGGGTGACGTACCATACAGCTTAACGAGCATGGCATAATCGATGTCCCCACCAAACGCGCCTTCTATCGCTTCCAAATATGCCTTGTGGCCATCGCTGGTAAGCTGGACCCGATTGGCAAGGCGTGAGCGCAAGTCATCCATGAACGCGATCGCATAGTCGCTGTCCCGTCCGCCTACCAGATACGACAGGATCAGCTTTGAGTCCGCATCGATGCCGGTCCAGGTCCATATGTCGCCATAAGCCAGGTCTTTGCGCTTCGCATTCGCGACGTTCTTTTGCTTGGCATAGACGAACGACCAGATCTCATCGACCTGAACCCGACTTGAATTCACGTTTCGCACGTTCGCATCGTGATAGGCCATGCACGCCTTGCCAGCGTCCACCAGCAGTTTGTTAACCGTGTTTTTGCTGACTCCGGTAAGGCGCGTAACGGCGCGAATTGACTGGCCCTCACAGAGAAGGTGAAGGATTTGCGCGCGAACCTTGAAGGGAAGTTTGTTCATAACAACGATATAGGCATCTATGCCTTACCGTTCAAGCATAAATGTCAGTATGAAATGCGCAGCTACCCTTAGCCCTTGAAAAGGCTTAAGAAGTATCGCTTTGACACTGGAATCCGCCGTACTGTATGCTTACATCATTAGGCGGAACGGTTACCCGCTGAGGAACACCACTTCCCCAGCGGGTAGAGCCGTCTAGCTTATCTTGTCATGTGCCACCTCCCAGCGCGAAGCGTTTGTTGGTGGTTCACTGGGTCGGTAAGCCCAGTATTGAAAGGGTGGAGGTAGACGGACTCGAACCGTCGGGTTGAGGATGGTAAGCCCCTGGCCCGCAAGCCTGCTACCCCCACACGGTTACGAAAGCGCCTCATTGGTATCCTCCAGTGGGGCGCTTTTGATCTTAGGCAACACGATCCTTCGCGGAAGATAGTAACCATCCCCTCGCTTCACGAGATCACCGCGTTCTTCGAGACGGTTCAGAACCGTATAGAAGTAATTGCCAAGCCGTTGTTCGGGATATCCGGCTTCTAGGAGTGCAGATTTGATCTGAGCACGTAGGACAGTGCCGCCTATCGTTTTGACAATATCCAAGACTGCGCCTGGCATCGGCTTTAGTTCCTTTGGTTCCGGCCCAACGTCCTTGGATTGCCTTGAGGACTGCAGTTGGTCGGTGCCCATGAACAAAGCCGCGGCTTCAAGCTTGCGCTCCAAGAGGGACAGCTTCGCCTGCTTTGCCGCAATCTCGCTTTCTAGCGTTTCGTATTCGCGCCGCCACGCTTCAATGTCATCGCGCGTCAAAAGGACGTTGTCGGACATCTCTTCACCTCATTCATTAACAGCTTTATCTATACCGCCACGATGAATGGATGGTCAAGGGCATGCGTGGTGAATGAATGAATTATTTTCCCTGTTTGTTCCAGCGGGCCTTAGCTGCCTTGCGCGCGATTTCCCGTCGCTGTTCCGGTGTAAGATTCTTGGCGCGAGACGCGCCACCCTTCTTACCGCCCAATCGTCCCAGCGCGACAGCGGCCGGGTTCTTATCGCCTTCAGGCTCCGTATCTTCGACCTCGCCAGTGGCAATATCTATGACCAGTTTGGCGCGCTGACTGATATCGCGGGGACGTTTCTTGCGTGTTGTCATGGCTTGAATTTGGCATCTGATCACGGTTAGATCCAGTGAGTGCTTAAGTATCGATGGCATTAGGAACTTTCAACCAAAGGAATTGATATGGCGAAGAAAAAGAGTGGTGGCGGGGGTCGTAAACGAGGCGGCGGCAAAGGCGGCAAAAAGGAAACGACGCAGCGCGTTTCGTCAATCGCGTCCAAAGGATTACGAACCGGAAAACTTACTAAGGACGAGATCAGGACGGTTTCCGCTTCCGCACTCGGCCAGGATGAGACGAAGGGCCGCCGGAAATAATCGGCTTTCCTTCTTTCAAGCGGGTGATTCGAGTGATGGCGCATGCGGGTATCCGGATTATCCCGGATGCCTGTATGTGGTCTGGGTCTTTTATTTGCCCCATGTTTGGAGCCAAAGCCTTCACCTTGTTGTCGTCCTGAATAAGCCATCCGACCGAAACGCAGTTTATCGCGGCCCCGTTCTTGTATTCAGATAAATAGATCCAGCGCGGAACGGGCTGCGCGCTGTCTAACCATTCAATCAGCACAAGTGGCGTGTCAACCTCAGTCATTTTCAAACTGACCCACTACCGCCCTGCGGCCGGCCTTTCCCCTTGAACGCAACTCTCGCCCCAATCGCGCAGATCCGGCAGGATCGGTGCCAGGGTCCCGCCCTTTTTGCTCAGGCTGCATTCCAAATGGGGCGGCACCACGGGATAGACCGTGCGCACGATGAGGCCGTCCTCTTCCAGGTCCTGGAGTTGCTTGGTCAGCATCCGCTGGGAGACGTTCCCCACATCTCTCTTCAGCTCGTTGTACCGCTTTATGCCTTCCAGAAGACGATAGAGCGCGACGCCCTTCCACTTCCCCCCGAGGCGATGCCCCCGGCGCCGGGGTGCGGTGCCATGCGCGATCAGGCCGGCCGCTGCAGCATCGTGACCTATAACAATTGCCCCCAGGGCTCCGTCGCCGTGCCGGGTCAGGACGTCCATGGCAACTGCGTCTGCCGCTGTTATCAGATGCCTTGAACGGCGGCGTCCGGTCATCTCGCCGCGCCGGTCCGCCTCGTCGTTGCCGGTGCGCCGCAAACCGAAGATAAGGAGAGGTTCTTCATGAGATTGCCCTTACAAGCCTCGGTCCCGCCGCAAGCAGACAGTGCGGCCCCCGGCGGAGGCGTCACGCAATCGTCAATCGAACCGTCGCGATGTGTCGCCGCCTACGATCGGCGCCGGAACAATTGCCAGATCGTCGGCGGCCGCTGTCCGGTGGGCACCGTGCCCCACGCCGTTCCGCCCCATTGCAATTGCCATTGCGTGCCGCTGTATCCCAACGGAATTGGTGGCGGAAGCTCCGGAGCGGCCGCTGCCGCGTAGTGCGGCCGCGCGTGGATCAGGAATATCGCGGACGCGGTCCGGTACCCGCGAAAGCCTCGGCGTCTCGTCATCCGACGGTGCCTTGCCTTGGCGATTGGCCAATCAAGTGGGACTGGCGGGGGACCAGGGGACACTCGATCCGCCTCTGAACCGTCGACGTCCGTTCCTTGGACAGGATGACAGTCGCACACCATTGACCCATTTCACGGTGCGGCAACAACACCGTCGAAAGAGCGGGGTGCAGGTGCTGGGCGATCTCCTGGTCGTCATAACCCATCACCGCGATCGACTTGCCGATCTCTTCTCCCAGTTCCTTGAGTGCTTCGTAGCACCCGACAGCCATCAAATCGTTCGCGCAAAAGATGGCATCCGGACGCGTCTTGCCCGACATCAGACGGAGCGTCGCTTCTCTTCCGCCGTTGGGAAGGAAGTTGCCCTCGACGATCAAGGATGGATCGACCGGAAGCCCCGCTGCACGCAGGGCCCTTTCGTATCCCTCCATCCGCTGACCGGAGGCCTCCATCCACGGTTCGCCGGTGATGCAGGCGATCTGCCTGTGGCCGGCCTCGATGAGGGCGCGCGTTGCGGCCTCGCCGCCCCGGCGCTCGGCCGGCACAACGGACGCGAAACGGCCTTCCGGATCGTAGCAGTTCAACAGAACGGCCTTGTGCTTGGACAGTGCATCCGGCGGTGTCACGCCACGCGTCAGGATCGAGCCATAGATGACACCTTCCACGCGGTCGGCAGACCATTTCCTGAGGATCGCAGCCTCGTAGCTCTTGTCGCCGCCGGTCATCACGACCTCGACAAGGACGTTTCGCTTCCACGCCTCTTCTTGCACGCCCTCTATGGAGATGGATGCAAAAGCGCTGGTGGCGACTTCGTCGAACATCAGCCCGATTACGCGAAGACTCGCCAGTTTCGGGGGGCGGCCCGCGTTTCTCGGTCGATATCCAAGCTCCTGAACCGCATCGAGAACCCGCTTTCGGGTCTCGGCGCTGATCCGCATGTCTTCCAGTCCGTTCAGCACGAACGAAACCGTTGACTGGGACACGCCGGCTTTCAGGGCCACGTCCTTCATCGTGACGCGGGACGTTCGTTCCTTCCCGGCTTCGTCCATTCCACGCTCCAGCTTCACCTTGACCGATGCTAATAAATATTGCTAATAATTATAGCACAAGAGGGATCGGCGCTGGGGGAGGCGTGCAGGATGCCCAGAACGGAACCGGGCAATCGGCAACTTGGCGAGCGGCAGACCGCCTGGGTCCTCCTCGTTCCGTTTCTCGCCGTCTATGGCCTGTTCCTCGTCTACCCCTTCTTCAAGGGCATCTGGATCAGCCTGCACGACTGGAACCTTCTGGCGGTGGCGTTCAACCCGGACGCCAAGGCGTTCGTGGGACTGCGCAACTACGAACGGGTCATGTGGGGCCGCAACATCGAATGGAGCGCCCTGGCCAGTCCGGCTCTTCAGGTTGTCGGTGTCCTCGGGGTGGGGCTGAGCGTGCTTCTTCGCCGGATGGACCGGGTGAACCGTGTCACTGCCGTCGCCATCGGCGTGGCGTCGCTGCTGCTTTTCGTCTTGCCTGGGTTTCATCCGGGCGAAGGCGGCCGCTGGTATGACCGCCGGTTCTGGCCAACGGTCGGCAACACGATCGTGTTCGTGGCGTGGACCGTTCCGGGCGTTACCATCTCGGCACTCGTTCTCGCCGCCGCTTTGGACCGTCAGACGAAGACCATGGCGGTCCTGCGGACCCTTTTCTTTCTGAGCCAGGTGCTGTCGGTGACCGTCGTCACGCTGATTTGGCAGATCATGTTCTCGCCGCGTCAGGGTCTGATCGCCAATATCACCGACGCTTTCGGCAGCACGCCCATCGTCTGGCTGACCGATGAACGCTTTGCCATGGCGGCCATTGTCATCACGACGATCTGGTGGTCGCTCGGGATCGCAATGATCCTCTTTCTGGCCGGCCTTCAAGACATCTCAAAGGACCTGTACGAGGCCGCCGCACTCGACAACGCGGTCGGCACCAGGGCTTTCTGGTACATCACGCTGCCGAACCTGAAGCGAACGATCACCCTGGTGATCGTGTTGCAGATCATTCTGCATTTCCAGGTCTTCGGCCAGGCGCACCTGATGACGAATGGCGGCCCGAACGACACCACCCAGGTATTGGTCCGCTACATCTACCAGACCGCCTTCAGAGACAGCGAGCTTGGCCGGGCCTCGGCGATGTCCGTGTTCCTCTTCCTGATCATGGGAGCGTTCTCGGTCCTCCAGTTCGTCATCGGACGGCAGAAAGACTGATGCTGAACCGCGGCTACTACCCGTTGATCATCGTGATGGCGATTCCGGCGTTTGTCTGGCTCGTGCCGACGATCTGGATGGTGTCCCTGTCCTTGCAGCCAAACGACGTGCTTGCCCGAACGACGTCCACAACGGCGCTGGGCCTTATTCCGATTCCGTTCACGGCCGACAATTATGCCGCTCTTTTCGCGTTCGGGCAGACGCCGCTGTGGTTCCTCAACTCGGTGATAGTCGCCGGAGGAATGACGCTCGGCGTGCTGGTGGTTTCGACCACGGCGGGATATGCGCTGGCCCGTCTCGAGTTCCGCTTCAAGGCGCTGGTCGCGGTCATCTGCCTGATCGGGCTCATGGTTCCGGAACAGGCGGTGTTCATCCCGCTCTACACGATGTTCGCCGATCTCGGGTGGCACAACAGCTACCACGCGCTGATCCTGCCGCGCATGGCTGTGCCAGTCGGCGTCTTCCTGATGATGCAGTTCTTCAAGGCGATCCCGAAGGACATCGAGGAAGCCGCCCGGATCGACGGCGTGTCCTGGCTGCAGATCTTCTGGCACATCATGCTGCCGCTCGCCCGGCCCGCGATGATGACGCTGGCGATCCTGACGTTCCTCTATGCCTGGAACGACTATCTCTGGCCGCTGGTTTCGGCACAGCAGAAGGAGTTTTTCACCATCACGCTGGGGCTCGCCAGCATCCAATCGAATTTCGCGCAATCGGAAGGCCTGGGACGCGTCATGGCCTCGGGCGTCATCGCTTCTCTTCCGGTTGTGATCCTTTTCCTCGTGTTCCAGCGATACGTCGTCCAGGCGATGACCGCCGGCAGCACGAAGGGATGACCTGACGTGAAGAGCAACCATTGGGAGGGAAACATGAAACGTATCATCCTAGGCGCAGCGATGGCTGCAACGCTCGCAACCGGGGTCTCGGCCCAGGAGGTGACCCTGGGCCGGTTCTTCGGGGCCTGCGAGGATGCCGGCACCGACACCGCGACAAGCGTGGGCGAAGCCTGCATCATCCAGTCGATCATCAATGCCGCGTCGGCCGAGATCGACGGCGTGAGCGTGAATACGCTGCCCACCGACTGGGGCAACTACTACGATCAGATCAAGGCGGCCTACGCAGGCGGTACGCCCCCTGACGTGCACGTCATGCATCGCCATCGCATCCCCGAGTTTGCCGGGCTGGGGGCCATCGCGGACCTGTCGGCCGATCTGTCATCCGCGGGTATCGACACCTCGGACTGGGCTCCGGCCGCGCTCGACGCCGTCAGCTTCAACGGTGGCATCTACGGCGTTCCACTCGATTTCCACGCCAACCTCTGGCACGTGAACATGGATCTGATGTCGGCGGCCGGATTGGTCCGGGACGGCAAGCCCGTGCTCCCGTCCTCGCCAGAGGAGCTGCTGGAGCATGCCCGGATGGTCAAGGACGCCACGGGGCAAGACTACCTCGCGGCTGATTTCGCCCAATTCCCCATCGGGGTCCGACTGGTGCTTGCCCTGATGTGGCAGCAGAACGCCAACATCTTCGACGGCGATACCGCGACGATCAATAACGATGCGGCGAAGAACGCCGTCACAGCCATCACGCAACTGTTCGATGCGGGCTATGCCAACCCGCAGCTCAACTACGCCGACAGCCAGCAGGCGTTCCTGAACGGCGAGGCTGCGATCCTGGTGAACGGCACCTGGGTCGTCGATTTCTATACCGCCGAGGCGGCCAAGGCAGAGGTTGCCCTCGAAAACTACTACGTGGCTGACTTTCCGACTTTGTTCGAGACAGGCGCGACCTGGGCCGACAGCCACATGTGGGCGATCCCGGCCTCGCTGAAGGGCAAGGACCCGGCAACATACGAAGCCGCGTTGAAGGTTCTCGCCTTCATCAACGATCACAACATCGACTGGGCCCGCACGGGTCATATGGCCGTTCGCAACTCCGTCCTTCAAAGCGACGCCTATGCCAACCTGCCGCACCGGTCGGAATACGCGGGCACAGCAGGCATCGCGCGTGACACCCCGCCAAGCGCGCGGTACGGCGCGATCCAGGACGTGCTCAATCGCGAGCTTCAGGCGATCTGGCTGACCGGCAAACCCGCCGATCAAGCTCTTGCCGACGCCGAGGCCGAGGTTCAGGACCTTCTCGACCGATAGTCCCTGTGATGGGCCCGGGCCGGTTTCCGGCCCGGGCATCATCGCCCAGTCAAGCCGGAGATCGGATACATGGAGCGCTGGACCGAAGCCGAGGCGCGTTCGTGGTGGTCGTCAAAGCCGTGGATTTGCGGGTTCAATTTCCTGCCCTCCTCGTCGGTCAACTTCCTTGAGATGTGGCATGCCGACACGTTCGACCGTGCCACGATCGAGCGGGAACTCGCCTGGGCATCCGAGATTGGATTCAATGCCCTTCGGATCAACCTCCACTATCTCGTCTGGAAGAACGACCGGGACGGACTGCTGGAGCGCCTCGACTGGTTGATCGGCGTGGCGGACGCGCTTGGACTCGCGACGGTCCCATGCCCGTTCGACGATTGTGGGTTTGGCGGGTTCGAGCCGACCTATGGCCCGCAGCCGGAACCGGTGCACGGCGTGCACAACAGCCGGGCCGTCGCCAGCCCGGGACGCCAACTTCTGCTTGAACCGTCGGAGTGGACAGGGTTCGAGGCCTATGTCCGGGACGTCGTCCGCACGTTTCGGACCGATCACAGGGTGCTGTTCTGGGATCTCTACAACGAACCCGGCAACCGCATGGTATTCGAAACCGGCGGCAGCAGGGTCCATCACCCGGATTTCTCGGAGGCAAGCCTCCGGTTGATGCGCGCCTGCTTCGAATGGAGTCGCGAAATCGCACCCGATCAGCCGCTGACCGTCGGTGCATGGACAACGCCCCCTCCCGGAACGACGGAAGACCCTTACCAGACAGAGATTGATCGCAGTGCCCTGGCGCTCTCCGATATCGTGACCTTCCATGCATATTGGGACGCCAGCCACGTCCGCCGCTTTCTGGCGTATCTGTCGCGATATGATCGTCCGATGTTCTGCACCGAATGGATGGCCCGGCCGGTTGGAAGCACGATCGCGGGCCAGTTGGAGCTGTTCAGGTCGCAGTCGATCGGTTGTTTCCAGTGGGGGCTCGTGAAAGGGCGGACGCAAACCTACCTTCCGTGGCCGGAAGACCTCGTGGCGGCACATGGTGGAACCGCAGACAGGTCAATCTGGTTTCACGACATCCTCGACGTTAACGGACACGCCTACGACCCGGAAGAAGTGGCGACGCTTCGGCGCTTGGCCACGACTGCCTGACTGCCGCGCAAGACCGCCGTCCAAAATGCGGGCTCTTCGGCCGCGTCCGGCGGGGCTGGTCGCAGGCATGGCGGCGTATCGGTTGCGGTCGGACCTCTGGCGGACTACACGTCATCGCGACGCACTGGAGGAAGGGACATGGCTGCAGATAAGGATGGTTCAGGCGGGCCGGAGTCGGCGGGGCACCATGCCGCACGGACCGGCGCGCCGACCACGACCATGGAACGCGAAGACTGGAACCTGCGCTACGAGGGCAAAGAGTTCCTCTGGACGGTCGAGGCCAACCGTTTTCTCGCAGCGGAAGTGGCTGATAAACGAAGGTTCGCTCAATCTGTCCCTTCGCCTCGCGGGCCAGTCGGTCGTACTGTCCTAGGCGCGGGATTGTCCCGACGCAGGACAGGCTGGCGACGCTGTTCCGGCGCGGGCATGCCGGAAGTCGACCGAAACTCAGGGCCATGCGCCCTGGTCCGACGGATGGACCCGGGGACCCGAGGCGGCGGGCGATTGCGTCGGTCTCTGCTGCGACCTAACATCTAAGCGAAGGAACAAGACGCCCGACGGCGCGGCGGTCCGGTTGGGATCGCCGCAGGTCGGCGCGGCGTCTCAGAACAAATCCGGATGCGGCTCCGATAAGGCCGGGCCGGAACCGATCTGAAGGGGAGGTGTTCTCATGAGGTTACCTGGACTGGTAATGGCGCTCGGCGCGGCGACGCTCCTGTCGCACCTGGCCGGCGTGACCGCCTTTGCGGCGGATTTCGATTGGAAGTTCAACAACGGGCTGCCCGAGACCCGCAACGAATCGCAAGAGCTCAACGCGTTCGCCGAGGCGGTCGCGACGGCAACCGACGGCCGGCTCAAGATCCAGGTCTATCACGGCGGGTCGCTGGGGCTGAAGAACGAGGACGTGCTGCGGTGGCTGCCGTCCGGCGTCAGCGAGATGGGACTCGTCTGGGCCAACTATGTGGGCCGCGATGCACCGGAACTGAACGCGATCTACATACAGGGCTCGGTCGGGTCGCCCGAGGAACACCTTCGGGCGCTGCCGGTCATTCGCGATATCTACGAGCAGGAATTCGGCAAATGGGGCATCGTCACGGCGGGCTTCATGGCCTTGCCGATGCTGGAGGCATCGATCTTCTGTGCCGACGAGCCGGTGCGGACGCTTGCCGACCTGAAGGGCAAGAAACTGCGGGTGTGGAGCAAGGACCAGGTCGACACCTTTGGGCGGTTGGATGTGTCGGCGCAGATCATCCCGCAGACCGAGATGTACGTGGCGCTGAAGACCGGCGTCGTCGACTGCGCCGTCTACCCCGCTCTTTTCGCCCATACCGTGTCGCTGCAGGAGGTCGCGGGCTACGCCTCGTACCTCTATCCGATCGCCAGTCTTCCGTATGTGCTCGGGGTCTCGAAGGAAAAATGGGACGAACTGCCCGACGACCTGAAGCAGGCCGTTGAGGACTCGGCCGCCGCGGTCTGGGCGCGGACCAACGAATACGCCGACGACCACGAGAAAGAGCTCGTGGCACGCGAAAAACTGGCCGGGCAGGGCGTCGAATGGCTGGACGATTTCCCGCCCGCGGATCAGCGCGCCTTTCTCGACGCCGCCGCCGAAACCTGGGCAGCCGCCGCCAAGGAGGCTGGCGGCGAGGCGCCCGCATATCGCGACCGGGTGCTGGCGGCGATCGGCCGGTAACAGGCCCGCGAAGCGAAAGGGCGGGCTCACGGCGGTGAGGGCGCTGGAGTCCTGCCTGCGCGTGACGGCCGCGGGGCTTGCCGTCATGGCGGCGGCATGCGCCTTCGCCATGGTGGCGCTGGTGGTCACGAGCGTCGCCATGCGGCATCTCGCCGGCGCGCCATTCCGGTTCACCGAGGAACTGGTCGGCCTGTTGTTGTGCGCCACCCTGTTCCTGGCGCTGCCGCAGGTCACGCTCAGCGGTGCTCACGTCCGGGTCGGACTGTTGGAGCGCGTTCTGGGGCCGCGCGGCCGAAGGGTCCTTGGCGTCCTCGCAGCGGCGGTCATGGTGGCCTTCTGTCTGTGGTTCACGATCGAAGCCATGCCGTGGCTCGACTTCGCGTTTCGCCGCACGCTCAAATCCGAGGCCTCGCGCCTGCTGTTGTATCCTTGGATGGCAACGGCGCCGTTGTCGCTCGCGCTGACCGGGCTGATCGCGGTTTTCCGTCTCGTCCTGCCGGCGCCGCCCCGGTCCGGCGACCGGCCCCCCGCATAGCCCGCGTCGCGTCCGGGACATGTTCTGGCCCACCCTGATTGCGTCCCTTACGGTGACCGCGGTCACCGGCGCCGCGCTGGGCGCGGCGCTCGGCCTGACCGGGATGATCATCCTTTATTTCTTTGCCGACGGCGCGACCTTCCTGGCGCTTGACGCGGTCTGGAACGCCTTCAACAGCTTCACGCTCAGCGCCATTCCGCTGTTCATCATCCTGGGCGAGATCCTGCTTCAGAGCGGCATCTCCAGGCGCGTCTACACGGCGCTCACGCCGGTGTTCCAGCGCGTACCGGGCGGCCTGCTGCACACCAACATTGCCGTCTGCACGGTATTCGGTGCGGTCAGCGGCTCCAGCATGTCGACCGCGGCCGCGGTCGGGTCCGTGGCCTATCCGGAGATGGCCCGCCGGGGCTATCACAAGCCGACGGTCGTGGGCAGCCTCGCCGGCGGCGGCACCCTGGGGCTGTTGATCCCGCCGAGCCTGTCGCTCTTGATCTACGGCGCGCTCACGGAAACCTCGATCGGCCGCCTGTTCATGGCCGGCATTCTGCCGGGCCTGATGCTCAGCGCCTTGTTCATGGCGTACATCTATGTCCGCTGCGCCCGCGACCGCTCGCTCTTCCCACAGGGCGGCTCCCGCGTTTCCGTGATTGCGGTGCTCAAGGGGCTGGTGCCGATCTGGCCGGTCGTTCTGCTGATCCTGGCGGTCATGGGCAGCATCGTCCTCGGCATCGCAACGCCCACCGAAGCGGCGGGCGTGGGCGTCGCCGCCGCGGCGCTGGTCTCCGCGGTCTGGGGCGAGCTCACGTGGAAAGGCCTGTTGGCCTGCCTTCATCGCGCGGTGCTGACCTATGCGGCGATCGGGTTCGTCGTCCTGGGCGCCGTCGTGCTTGCCCAGTCGGTCGCCATTCTGGGCGTCCCCCAGGCCCTGTTGGAAACGGTCCGGCAGAGCGGGCTCCAGCCCTTGGGCGTGCTGATCATCGTGGTCGCCATCTATGTCGTGCTCGGCTGTCTGTTCGACGGGCTGTCGCTGATGATCATGACCTTGCCGATCGTCTTCCCGCTTCTGACCCAGCTCGGTTTCGACCCGATCTGGCTGGGGGTTCTGGTGACGATCATGATCGAGATCGGTCAGGTCACGCCGCCGGTCGGCCTCAATCTCTCGGTGCTTGTGGCGATCACGGAAGACGAGGTCGGGCTCGGCCGCGCCGCCGTGGCAACCATGCCCTACTGGCTGTTGATGCTGGTCGGGGTCGTGCTTTTGACCCTGTTCCCCGAGATCGCGCTGGTCCTGCCGGATCTTGTGTTCTGATCCTGTCGAAGATTGGAATTGCGATGGCGGTGTAACGCTTGTGGGCGTGCCTCGAGCGTTCCGATCGACGCCGATCTGCCGCTCCGACCGTCATTCCCCGCTGCGGCCCTCGGCCTCCCTCTGGCCGCTGTCGACCCGCCGGAAATGGTCGGGATGCACGGCGTGTTCGACCACATCCTCAAGGTGATCAAGGTGCATCTGGTGCAGAAACCCGTGGACGCTGGCCGGCCGGATCGCCTCGGCGTGGTCGGCCCGGCGAACCAGCAGCATGCACACCGCGCCGAACAGGCAGGCGACTGCGCAGATCGCGAATGCCTGCGGGAAGTTGCCCAGGTCACCCAGCCTGCCGCCCAGGATTGGCCCTGCAATGCCGCCGACGCCATAGGACAGGAAAACGAACGGATAGTTCGGACCAACGCGGCTGTTACCGAAGAGATCGGCGGTGAGAGCCGGAAACAGGGCAAAGTTGCCGCCGAAATTGAAGCCGATCAGGGCCGCCCCCAGGTAGAGCAGATACTCGTTGCCCGCCATGCGGGTGAAGAGAAACAGGATGATCGCCTGGCTGACCGTCATCACGATGATCGAACGCCGGCGCCCGATCAGGTCGCTGATGGAGCCCCATGCGATGCGGCCGATGCCGTTGGCGATGCTGAAGGACACGGCCATCGCCGTGCCGGCGATCGCGCTTGCTTCGACGAGGTCCAGCCCCGCCGCCTGCAGGGCCTCCATTGGATAGAGCTTCATGAGCCCGATCGACATCAGCCCCCCGCCCGCACTGACGGCAAATGTCGCGAAGACCAGATAGAACTGCGGCGTGCGCAGCATCTCCGGCACGGTGAAGTTCTCGCTGCCCTTGACGGCGGCGGGCGCCGTCGGTTGGAAGCCGGCCGGCAACCATCCTTTGGGCGGGTTGCGCATCCACACGCTGCCAACGAGGACCATCAGGGCAAAGACACCGCCATAGGTCAGGAAAGTCGTGGCCAGACCATAGTCTTCGATCAAGCCTCCCCAGGCGCCGGCCAGTTTCACCCACGCCATGGCCCCGAAACCGAAGCCGGCGACGGCGAGCCCCGTCACCATCCCTTTCTTGTCCGGAAACCAAGCCATGCTCACGGCGATCGGAACGACGTAGCCGAGCCCGATGCCCGCACCGCCGATCAGCCCGACGCCGATACAGACGGACCAGAAATCGGTGCCGCCGAGCAGCCCGGCCAGGGCGTAGCCGCTGCCAAGGGTCAAACCGCCCAGAATTGCCAGCTTGCGGGGCCCCAGTGCTTTCAGCGCCCGGCCCGCGCCGACCATCACGACGGCGAAGGTGACCAGCCCGACGGCGAAGACAATCTGCGTCTGAAGCCTGGACCAGCCACTCGCCTCAAGCGCCGGCGTGAACACCGACCAGGCATAGATCGCGCCAAGGCTGAACTGAATCAGGATGGCGCCGACCACGACAAGCCAGCGGTTCGGGTATCGCTCCGCCTGCATTCTTCTTGCCCCCTCCATGGTGTTCCGGACACGGCCGATCGTTCAGGCCGCGGCCGATTGTTCACCATAGCTTTGCAACAGGGATGTCTCCCCCTGCTTCGCCCGTGCGCGGCGAAGATGGGCCGCCGGCCGGTCAGTTGCCATGACGTCGGTCAATTGGTGAGGATCGGGGGATGCGGTGTGTGGTGTGCCCGCCGCGGCGGTTGCAGTGGAGGTGACAGGACTTGCTGGAGAAGCGCATCGGAGGCGATTTCGAAGATGCGGCGACGTGCGCCCGGTTTAGTGCACACCACTCTCAAATCAATGAAGCTTAGGACTGCTGCAGGGATGTCTCATCCCGCTTCGCCCAAGGGGCAAGGGACCTCGCGAAGACCAGCCCCGGAAATCTCCAGCCGGAGCCGGAAAGGTTGCGGACGCGCGCGCATGGCCGCGGCCCGTGTCCCCGGTCATTTGCGTCCCTGGTTTCCCTCTGGATTGGTGCTAACGTGTGGCGATGAAATTCGGCGAACTGAAATCGATCGGGCACAACATCGCGGACTCCTTCGCCAGCGGGATTGGACAGCTTGTCGGCTTTTACCAGATGGATGTCTTCCGCGAGGCGAAGGAGAGCCCGGAAGGCTACATTACCGTTGATTTCCTGAACGGCACCTCGTCCGGCGGCAAACCTTCGCCCTCGTTGGCGCGGGCGATCGAACTGTACCGCGACGCACTCGCGGAGCTGTGCGACAGGCACGGCGCGAGCCCATCGGACTTCTCAGAGCTCACGGTGAAGTTCACACCCGATATTCGGTGGGGCCGCTTCGAGGTCACTGTCGCCGGTCAAGATGGACGCCGATCAATTGATGAATATGTCGGCGCGCCAGGACGCCGGGTGAAAAAGCTCGATGAGCGTGGGCGGGTTCGCGGAACGTAGGCGGTTCCAGTCGCGGTCGCATCCGGACTTCTTCGGATGTCTGAGCGGCCTTGTGCCGCATAGCAATGTGTCTCCGCGAAGGCGGACGGTGCCGATGGCGGGCGTTCGTTAACGACACCGCTGCGAGTGTATTTCGCAAATATTAGTACTTAAGGCTGCTTAATCACCTTCCCACCAACTCTGATGGGAGGGTGCAAATCCTATGGCACGCAGTGTCCTGTCAGCCCTGAATCAGACGCTAAGAGCCCTTGAGAGGGAAGCTGCCCGGCAGGAGAGGGCGGCGGCCCGCCGGCACGCCGCGGCCGTTCGCGAAGCGGAACAGGCCAGAAGGGCTCAAGAAAGAGCGATCCGAGAGGCCGAAAAAGCCCGAAAGGCTCAGGAAAGGGCCAACCGGGTCGCTGAAAAAGCAGCCATTGCCGAACAAAAGCGGCTGGAGAAAGAGGCCAAAGCCGCCCATGTCGCCGCCATGGAAGCCCAGGTCGAGGCGCAGAACCTGGCGCTGGCCAACGTCAACGACGAGATAGACACCCTGCTCGCAGCGACTTTGTCTGTGGACGACTTCGTCGATCTGGAAAAGCTGAGACGAACGCCCGACCACCCGCCATTCGATCGAAGCGACCTTGAGGTGCCGACCCCTCCGCCTGCGGGAGTACCGGCGCCGGAAGAACCGGTCTTGATCCTGCCCGACCCGCCCTCGGGGCTCTCCGGCTTTTTTGGCGGAAAGAAGAAGCACGAGTTGGCGATAGCCTCCGCCGAAGCCGCCCACGCCCAGTCGCATGCGGTATGGAAACGCACAATGGAGACCGTCCGGGTCCGACGGGTAGAAGCGGCCAAGGAGTATGCGCGCACCGAACGGGAGAGAGTCGCGGAGCTCGAGAGAGAAAGGCGCCGGTTCGAGGCCGAGATCGTCGAGCACAACGAGAAGATCGACGCCCTGATCACAAATCTCAACTATGGGGCCCCGGACGCCGTCCAGGAGTACGTGTCCATCGTCGTATCGAACTCGGTTTACCCGGAGCACTTCCAGGTCGAGCACAGCTTCACCTTCGAGCCCGCCACGGCGGAGCTTGAGATGAGGGTCGTCGTTCCGCCACCCGGCAGCATTCCCAGCATCAAAGCGCACAAATACAAGAAATCGACTGACGAGATCACGGCGACGACGTTGTCGCAGCGAGAACTCAAGGACCGCTATGCGGGCGCGGTCCACCAGGTGGCGATCCGGTCGTTCCACGAGGTCTTCGAGGCAGACCGACGAGGAATCATCAAGTTGATCTCGCTGGAAGTGGGAACTGAAGACACCGTTCCGGCGACGGGGAAGCTCTGCTTCATCCCCTTTGTCGCGGCCGCGGCGGAACGGGAGATGTTTATGGATTTCGACCTTTCTTCCGTGGTTCCGGTCGAAACGCTCAAGCATCTCGGCGCTGCGATCTCCAAGAACCCCTACGGCCTTGTGGCCGCCGATACGACCGGGATCCGTCGGTCGTGACGAAGGGCCGTCTTGTTTTCAACCCGCCGCCGGGCTGGCCAAAACCACCCGAGGACTGGCAGCCGCCGGCCGGTTGGACGCCTGATCCAACCTGGCCTGCACCGCCCGAGGGCTGGCAACTGTGGTTGCCCGAAAACGCCGACGGCACGCCAACCGATACCGACGCATCCGGAGTTCCTGGACAGTCTCCCCCGGTCGCATCTGCTGCCGAGAGGCCCGCGCCCGCCCATTCCGACCCGATGTCGCGTTTGGCCCTGCTTGAAGCCGAGAACGCGGCACTCAAGCGCAGTCTTGAGAATTGGGGCGGTGCGGTCGACGAACTGGTCGTGCTTGACGACGAGCGCGTGCTGCAAAGCGTTGGCATCTACCGCTACCACCATCCGCTTGAAAACGCAGCGGCCTACAAAGTCCACCTCGATGACCTCGCATCACGCATCGCAGAACTGGTCAAGGCGGGCGCGGCCATTGAGACGTCGAACATGTTTACGTTCGACAACTCGCTGGCCAAGGGACGCCGGATGACTGCCGACCTCGGCAAGCTGATGTTGCGTGCCTACAATGCGGAGGCGGACAACAGCATTCGCTCCCTTCGGGTCGGAAACGTCGTTACCGCGAAGAAGCGTCTTGAGGCGTCTCGAAACGCGATCGCGAAGCTCGGGGCGATGATGGAAATGCGCATCAGCGAACCGTTTCACGCGCTTCGGCTCGAAGAGATCGAGTTGACGGCGGACTGGCTGATGAAAAAGCAGGAGGAGAAGGAAGCCGCCCGGGAGGAACGGGCGCGCCTCCGCGAAGAGCGCCAGGCGGAAAAGGAGCTGGCGGAAGAAGGGGAACGACTGAGAAAGGAACGCGCGCACATCCAAAATGCGATCGTGGCCCTGCAAGAGAAGGGCAGCCGCGATCCCGACCTGGAGGTGCGGCTTGAGTCTTTGGACGCCGCCATCGCTCAAAACGACTATCGGCTGGCCAACGTCCGGGCAGGCTACGTCTACGTGATCTCCAACAGGGGAGCGTTCGGGCCCAATGTCGTCAAGATCGGGCTGACGCGCCGGCTCGAGCCGATGGAAAGAATAAGCGAACTCAGTGGCGCGTCGGTTCCGTTTCGGTTTGACGTTCACGCCCTCTTTTTCTCCGAAGACGCCGTGAGCCTGGAGAACGAGCTGCACCAGCATTTTGCAGACAGAGCGTTGAACATGACCAACCGGCGCAAAGAGTTCTTTTTCGCGACGCCGGCCGAAGTCCGTGAGGCCTTGATGGACAAGGTCGGTAGTCTTCTGGAGTTCACTGAAAATGCCGAGGCGACGGAGTATCTGCAGTCTGTTCGGTATTGGCCTGCGCTGAACGGTCCATCCGGGCCCCATCGGCCCGCTCCGTTCGATCCAGCCACCGAGGAGTAGGCCCCTGAAACCGGCGGGGCATTGTGATCCTCGGGCCCGCCTTCCAAGGGGCCGCATCCGCCCCCCTATCAGAGTGCCAAAGCCCAGCCTGAAAGCGGGGCGTCGGAAGCCCGCCTAAGCCTAAAGCTCGTCGTTCCGCGGTTCGTCGCCTTCAGACCTCTTCGTCCGGATCGACGACGGGATCGAAGACAAGCACAAGTCGCGTCTGGCCGGTGCCGTCGATAGGTGGTGAGCGGTGCCGCAGGCCGGCCTTCGGGCACTCCGGCCAAAGCGTGCCGCGCAGCAGCATCGGTGCACCAGTGGGCACGGTGAAGACGCGGAGAGGTTCGGCCCCGTCGGTCGAGATGCCGTATTGCGTGCCTGTTCCTCGATAGGTGCAGATAAGACGGGCCGTGACGGCGTCGATGTGGAACTTCCGGCAGGCGTTTGTCGTGACAACGTCAAAGCGCAGCCGGAGATACGGCGCGGGCGTGAGCCCAGCGAAGATGCCCGCCAGAGCCGCGGCGTCGTCCACCAGCCTTTCTCGTTCGTCGCATGCGGGGGTGCCGGCCGCCTCGCAGATCTGGGAAGCCGCCTCACGCACGTTCTCTGGACGGAGGATCACACGCGCCTTGGGCAGCTGCTTGGGCTCCAATGCGTCAATCCAGGTTTGAAAGCCCGGCAATGGGTGGCGCCGCCAGATTGCGGCGGCGCAGCCCGGATTCCGGATCGCAGATAACCCCTCGGGCGTGTCCGACACGCTGACTCCGATGTCGGAGCCTTTCATGATTTCTCGAGCAAATGTCATGCCGTTGCCTCCGCGCGCCGCCAGACCGGGAACGGGTCCGGCAGGTCGGGAAGCTCGTCAGGACCAAGCGCGAGGTGCTCCGGCAAGAGGCAGGCGTCGAGTCGCGCCTTGAGGGAGGACCAATCGATGCCGGCCCCGATGAAGACGATCTCCTGCCGCCGGTCACCCCAGGGTTCCTGCCAGTGGGCGGCCAGGTAGGCCCGGGCGGTTTCGTGGTCGGGCCAGCGGTCCTTGGGCACGGTCGCCCACCAGATGCCGATAGGCCTAACCGAGGAGAGTGCGCCTGCGAGTGAGAATTCGGCCAGCCAGTCGGGCCGCGTAGCGATCCAGAAATGTCCCTTTGCGCGGATCACGCCAGGCATTTCGCCGTTCAGCACGGCCATGATTTTTTCCGGCTCGAAGGGACGCCGCGCCCGGTAGACGAAGGACGTGACCCCGTATTCCTCAGTCTCGGGCACATGATCGGCGAAGCCATAAAGCTCCTTGGCCCACATCGGGTGCTCGTGGGCCTTCTGGAAGTCGAAGAGTCCCGTATTCAGGATCGCGTCGGCGGGCACGTCAGAAAAACTCGTCTCAATGATCCGGGCATCGGCGTTCAGGCTGCGGATGATCTTGCGTGCGGCGTCCACCTGATGCGGCTGCGCGTCGCCCACCTTGTTCAGGATCACCACGTCGGCGAACTCGATCTGGTCGGTGAGCAGATGAACGAGCGTGCGCTCGTCGTCCTCGCCCAGCGCCTCACCCCGGTCATGCAGGAAGTCGTGGCTCGAGTAGTCCTTGAGCAGGTTGACGGCGTCGACGACCGTGACCATGGCGTCGATCCGGGCGACGTCGGACAGACTCTCGCCCGCCTCGTCGCGGAACTCGAAGGTGGCCGCCACAGGAAGCGGCTCGGAAATGCCAGTGGACTCGATCAGCAAATAGTCGAATCGCCCCTCGCCCGCGAGGCGGCGCACCTCGGCCAGCAGGTCGTCGCGCAGCGTACAGCAGATGCAGCCGTTCGACATCTCCACCAGCGTTTCGTCGGTACGGCTGAGCTCGGTATCGGCACGCACCAGATCGGCGTCGATGTTCACCTCGGACATGTCGTTGACGATGACGGCGACGCGACGACCCTCGCGGTTGTTCAGGACGCGATTGAGCAGCGTTGTCTTGCCCGCACCGAGAAACCCGGAGAGGACGGTGACAGGAAGTCGGGTGTCTTGAGCGCTCATGGATGACCCCGCCCTACGAACTTAAGGCCTGCGCGAGCGTCATTGCGTTGTGGCGCATCATGTCGAGATAAGTGGGTGCCGGGCCGTCAGGGCCGGAAAGCGCGCCCGGATAAAGCGTGCCGCCGATGGTGGCCCCGGTCTCGTTCGCGATTTGCTCCAGAAGGCGGGAGTCGGTGATGTTCTCGACAAAAACGGCCGAAATACCCTTGTCTCGCATCTGCTCGATCAGGCGGGCGACATCCTTCGCCGAGGCCTCGGACTCGGTGCTCAACCCCTGCGGCGCCAGGAAGGTCAACCCATAGTCGCGGCCGAAATACTGGAATGCGTCATGCGAGGTGACGATCGTGCGGCGGTCGGCCGGCAGGCTGGCCACGATCCGGCGGATCTCGGCATCGAGCGCCTCGATCTCCGCGACATACGCCGCGCGGTTCTGGTAGTAGTCGGCCGCGTGCGCCGGATCGGCCTGGGCCAGAGCGGCTGTGATGTTGTCGACATAGGCTACGGCATTGCCGAGGCTTTGCCAGGCGTGCGGGTCGAAGGCGCCGTGGTGATGGTGGTCGTGGCCTGCCTCGGCGTGCTCCTCGTGATCGTGCGTCTCTGCCTCAGCATGCTCCTCGTGGTCGTGATCATGACCGGCCTTTGCGTGGTCGTCGTGATCATGGTCGTGCCCGGCCTCCTCGGCGTGGTCGTCGTGGTCGTGCTTTGCGTGGTCTTCGCCCTCGTGATGGTCCTCTTCGCCTTCGAAGGCAATCGGTTCGATCCCTTTTGTCGCCACCATGCGCAGGCCATCGAAGTCCGAAGCGTCGATCAGCCGGTCGAGCCAGCCTTCGAACTCAAGCCCGTTGACGATGAGCACCCGTGCCTCGCTCACCGCACGAGCGTCGGCGGGGGTCGGCTGATAGACATGGGTATCGCCATTGGGGCCGACGAGCGTCGTGACAGCCACATGCTCGCCCCCGATGCGGTCCACCATGTCGCCCAGGATCGAGAAGGTCGCAACGACGGGGATCGGCTCGGTCGACTGGGCCGCGACCGGTCCGGCGAGCGACAGGGCAAGGACGGCGGTTGCGGACTTGAGGAGGGTTCTGCGGGACGTCATAGGATTTCCTTTCAGGCTTCGAAGTGGCGGCGCGGCAAGGCCTGCGCGACAAGACCGCCCGCCGGCCCGAGCACGATCGACAACCCGTAGGCGATGCCGGCCACGAGGATGATCGCCGGCCCGGACGGCAGGCTGAAATGGTAGGAGAGCAGCAGGCCGCTCAGGCTTGCCAGCATGGCCACCGCGACCGCAACGAGGACGAGCCCGCCGATGCTGGTGGCCCAGAAACGTGCAGCGGCGGCGGGCAGGATCATGATGCCCACTGCCATGAGCGTGCCGAGTGCATGGAACCCACCGACCAGGTTCAGCACGACGAGCGCGAGAAAGGTGAAATGCGTAACCGCGCTGAGCCGGCTGACCGAGCGCAGGAATTGCGGATCGGCGCATTCCAGGACCAGGGGCCGGAACAGGGTCGCGATGGTCAGCACTGACAGGCTCGCAATCGAGCAGAGCAGGATCAGCGCCGGATCGTCGAGCGCCAGCACCGTGCCGAAGAGCACATGCATCAGGTCCACGTTGCTGCCACGGGTCGAGACGATCAGCACGCCGAGCGCAAGCGAGATCAGGTAGAAAGCCGCGAGGCTTGCATCTTCGCGCAGGGCCGTGACGCGGGTGACGAAGCCCGACAACAGCGCCACAGCCATCCCGGCGATCAGTCCTCCAATGGTCATGGCGCCAAGCGACAGGCCTGCCACGAGAAAGCCGACAGCGGCGCCGGGCAGGATCGCATGCGCCATCGCGTCGCCGGTCAGACTCATGCGACGCAGCATCAAGAAGACGCCGACAGGTGTTGCACCGATCGAGATCGCGATGCAGCCGAGCAACGCACGGCGCATGAAGCCGAAATCGGCGAAGGGCTGAAAAACGGCGTCCCAGATCATGCTGCGTTTCGTCCGCAAACATGTGGCGGGCCTGCGCAGGCCTCGCACATCTGGCGAGCGCGGAACTGGTTTTCGGCCGTCAGTACCTGCGACGTGGGCCCATGGGCGACGAGTTCGCGCGCCAGCATCAGCGTCTCTGGGAAGTGGGAGCGCACCGTGTCGAAATCGTGCAGCACGGCAAGCACCGTGCGCCCCTCCCCGTGCCAGCGCTGCACAACGCCGATCAGGTCGGCCACGGTTCTCGCGTCGACCGCAGTGAAGGGTTCGTCCAGCAGGACGAGTTGTGCGTCCTGCAGCAGAAGCCGGGCGAAGAGCGCACGCTGTAGCTGTCCGCCCGACAGCGACCCGATCGGCCGCGTCTCGAAGCCTTCGAGCCCGACCGCGGAAATCGCTTCTGCGACGCGCCCGCGGTGTCCGGCCCGCAGGCCGGCAAAGCCGCCGATCTCTCGCCACAGCCCCATCGCCACGAGATCGACGACCGTGATCGGGAATGACCGGTCGACGTCGGATTGCTGTGGCAGGTAGGCGATGTCATTCCGCGTGAGTGCGCCAAAGGCGATCCCTCCGTCGAGCGGAGAGAGCGTGCCGACGACCCCCTTCAACAGTGTGGATTTACCGGCCCCGTTGGGTCCGACGATCGCCGTCAGGCTGCCCTCGGTGATCTCGCCGCAAAGGTGATGCACGGCCGGATGCCTGTCGTAGCCAAGGGTCAGGTCCTGAAACTTGAGGGCGTGGGTCATAGGCTCCCCGGCGTGGACGTTGCCCAGAAGAAACCGGCCCAGAGCGCCGCAACGATCAGTGCCGCACCGGCGAGCCGGGGCCCGGCGCCGAGCAGCAGCAGCCAGAGCGACACGTTCAAGCGGTGAATGCTCGCCGCGGCAATTCGGATCGGTGCAGGGCCGGGGCGGATTGACGGTCTTGTCATCGCCTAGTCTGATTGTGCGCTAAAGGGTAGGGACGTTATAACGTCACATACCGTATCGCAAGAGCGAACCGTGCCGGAAGCGGCCTGAAACTGACCAAAAGCGAGGTTATGGACACTGCGATTCTCGAGGCTCCGCCCTCGATTTCATCAAGCAGCAAGTGGGGCGGGTGCCGTCGGCCAATCGGCCCTCAACCTGGCCGCAGCCAGGTTGAGGCACATCGCCGGAACCAAGTGGTCTACCCGGCGCTACATGAACATGCAGTTGTTGAAGCAGAAAGAGATGATCGCCCGACCAGGTCGGCCACCAGTTCCGAAACCAAAGTGCGAGAGATTCTGGACACTACCAAAGCGTGGCGGTGGACCGCTTGCAGGCGCGCCTCCGGCGGATCTTCGCTGTGTCGAAGGTCCCTCCGGGGGATTTCGCCGAGGGCGCTTAAACGAACAGCCCCGCTTGGTTGCGGGGCTGTTCGAAAGCGTGGCGGTGTAGCGCTTGCAGGCGAGCCTCCGGCGGATCTTCGCTGTGCTCCGCTATACAAAAAGGCCCCGTTGGTTCGGGGCCTTTTTGAAGCTGCGCAGCAGCTTGATGGTTGCGGGGGTAGGATTTGAACCTACGACCTTCAGGTTATGAGCCTGACGAGCTACCGGACTGCTCCACCCCGCGGCATCAGATGTCAGAGGACAGAGGGCAGAGAACAGATTGGCTCTGTTTTGTCTCTGTCGGGTGGACATTGTGGGGAGGAAGCGATGCAGATTGGACAGGAACGATCTGGTCTCTGTCCTCTGGTCTCTGTCGAACCTTCTTGAAGGCCTGGCGACGACCTACTCTCCCGCGGCTTAAGCCGGAGTACCATCGGCGCTGGAGGGTTTCACTTCCGAGTTCGGGATGGGATCGGGTGCTGGGGCCTCCGCTGTGGCCACCAGGCCGTCAAGAAAGTCCAGTGTCAGAGCACAGAGGACAGATTTCAGAGGACAGAAGGATTTCTGTTCTCCGGTCTCTGCGATCTGTTCTCTGAAGTGTTCGTGTCTTGTGTTGGTGGGTTCTTCGATGCCTGATACCTGATACCCGGTTCCGGATACCCGCTACCTGGCGATTTTTGCCGCTGGACGCGACGGGGTTTTGATCTCGAGGGATCCAAGCCGATCGAGCGATTAGTAAGGCTTAGCTTCACACATTGCTGCGCTTCCACATGCCTCCTATCGACGTGGTGGTCTTCCACGGCTCTCGGCGAGACCTGGTATTGAGGGGGGCTTCCCGCTTAGATGCCTTCAGCGGTTATCCCGTCCGCACATAGCTACCCGGCTGTGCCGCTGGCGCGACAACCGGTCCACCAGAGGTGCGTCCATCCCGGTCCTCTCGTACTAGGGACAGCGCCTCGCAAGTCTCGTACTCCCATGGCAGATAGGGACCGAACTGTCTCACGACGTTCTAAACCCAGCTCACGTACCACTTTAATTGGCGAACAGCCAAACCCTTGGGACCTGCTCCAGCCCCAGGATGTGATGAGCCGACATCGAGGTGCCAAACACCCCCGTCGATGTGGACTCTTGGGGGGTATCAGCCTGTTATCCCCGGCGTACCTTTTATCCGTTGAGCGATGGCCCTTCCACGCGGGACCACCGGATCACTATGACCGACTTTCGTCTCTGTTCGGCCCGTCGGCCTCACAGTCAGGCGGGCTTATGCCATTGCACTCAACAGCTGATATCCGACCAGCCTGAGCCCACCATCGCGCGCCTCCGTTACTCTTTGGGAGGCGACCGCCCCAGTCAAACTACCCACCACGCAGGGTCCCGGTCCCGGGTTCACGGGACGCGGTTAGACAGCAAACGGAATAAGGGCGGTATTTCAAGGGTGCCTCCACCGCAACTGGCGTCACGGTTTCAAAGGCTCCCGCCTATCCTACACAGACTCGGTCTGCTACCACTGCGAAGCTGTAGTAAAGGTGCACGGGGTCTTTCCGTCTAACCACGGGTACTCCGCATCTTCACGGAGAATTCAATTTCGCTGAGTCTGCGTTGGAGACAGTGGGGCGATCGTTACGCCATTCGTGCAGGTCGGAACTTACCCGACAAGGAATTTCGCTACCTTAGGACCGTTATAGTTACGGCCGCCGTTTACCGGGGCTTCAATTCGGTGCTCTCACACCTCCTCTTAACCTTCCGGCACCGGGCAGGCGTCAGACCCTATACGTCGTCTTGCGACTTCGCAGAGCCCTATGTTTTTAATAAACAGTCGCCACCCCCTGGTCTGTGCCCCCCGCACCTGGTTGCCCAGGCACAGGGCCCCCTTCTCCCGAAGTTACGGGGGTATTTTGCCGAGTTCCTTCAACGCAGTTCTCTCAAGCGCCTTGGTATGCTCTACCAGCCCACCTGTGTCGGTTTCGGGTACGGTCTAACTCCGGGGCTGTTTCCTGGAACGCCTTCGCCGCACAGACAATCCGATAAGCCTGCACAACTCACAGCATTCGTCACATCCCGGAAGGTCCTGGAATATTAACCAGGTTCCCATCGACTACGCCTTTCGGCCTCGCCTTAGGGGCCGACTCACCCTGCGCGGATTAGCCTTGCGCAGGAACCCTTGGGCTTTCGGCGAGAGTGTTTCTCACACTCTTTATCGCTACTCATGTCAGCATTCTCACTTCCGATACCTCCAGCGGCCCTCGCGGGTCCGCCTTCACTGGCATACGGAACGCTCCGCTACCGCATCAGAGGACAGAGGACAGAGGTCAGAGATCAGGAACTCATTCGTCTGCCGACGGCCTTTGCCAGACCCTCAAGCATCTTGGAAATCTCCTGATACTCATCTCGCCATTGCTGCCATGTCGTTTCATCGATGTAACCGAGATCGAAGCAATAGCGGATCCACACCCGCATCTCATCGCTCGATCCGGTCGCCATCAGGATAAAACGCCGAAAATCGGCAGGAGAGTTGCCCTGACGGGCAAAACCCTCGGCAAGGTTCGCCGGAATGGATTTGCTTGCGCGACGGATCTGATCCGCCATCGCCCGTTGTTCTATCGACGGAAATTCCAAACTGGCTTTGTGGACATCCAAGGAGACACGATAGGCCCGCTTGAAGACCGCAAGGTCTTCAAAGGCGGAAGCACCATCCGCTCCCTTTCTGTCCTCTGACATCTGTCATCTGTCCTCTGACACCCACAGCTTCGGTGTACGGCTTGAGCCCCGGTACATCTTCGGCGCAGGACGGCTTGTTTAGACCAGTGAGCTATTACGCTTTCTTTAAAGGGTGGCTGCTTCTAAGCCAACCTCCTGGTTGTCTTGGCCTTCCCACATCCTTTCCCACTTAGCCGTAACTTGGGGACCTTAGCTGGTGGTCAGGGCTGTTTCCCTCTCCTCCCAGGACCTTAGCACCCTGGGAGTGTCTGCCGTGATTGCACTCTTCGGTATTCGGAGTTTGGTTAGGTTTGGTAAGGCTCGCGCCCCCCTAGCCCATCCAGTGCTCTACCCCCGAAGGTGAGACACGACGCGCTACCTAAATAGCTTTCGCGGAGAACCAGCTATCTCCGGGTTTGATTGGCCTTTCACCCCTAGCCACAGGTCATCCAGGAACTTTTCAACGTTCTCTGGTTCGGTCCTCCAGTGCGTGTTACCGCACCTTCAACCTGCCCATGGCTAGATCACCCGGTTTCGGGTCTAATCCGACACACTCGGTCGCCCTGTTCAGACTCGCTTTCGCTGCGCCTACACCTAACGGTTTAAGCTTGCGTGACAGATTAAGTCGCTGACCCATTATACAAAAGGTACGCGGTCACCCCATAAAGGGGCTCCCACTGCTTGTAGGCATCCGGTTTCAGGGTCTGTTTCACTCCCCTCATCGGGGTGCTTTTCACCTTTCCCTCACGGTACTGGTTCGCTATCGGTCGCATAGGAGTACTTAGGCTTGGAGGGTGGTCCCCCCACGTTCAGACAGGATTTCACGTGTCCCGCCCTACTCGAGGACCATGCACGGCAACACCCGTACGGGGCTGTCACCCACTCTGGCCTGCCTTTCCAGACAGTTCCGGTTAACCATGCACGATCACTGGCCTGGTCCGCGTTCGCTCGCCACTACTAACGGAGGCTCGGTTGATGTCCTTTCCTCCGGCTACTGAGATGTTTCAGTTCGCCGGGTTCGCTTCGCCGTCCTATGTATTCAGACGACGATGACCCTAAAGGGCCGGGTTGCCCCATTCGGATATCCACGGATCAATGCTTGTTGGCAGCTCCCCATGGCTTCTCGCAGCCTACCACGTCCTTCATCGCCTCTATGCGCCAAGGCATCCA
>OZ272519.1:2440000-3695000 GCA_965603855.1 Alphaproteobacteria bacterium | reverse complement strand
CCCGGTGTCTGTCACTGTCAAACGTTAATTTGAAACAAATCCGTCACAGTCGTTTAGGCGTCGCCCCGGCCCGGATTCCAGGGCCTGTGCGGGGGCCGATCCGCCATCGACGCGATCCGCGCTTGACCTGCACAACCCGCCCGTTAACCTGATTACAGGGAGGTGTCTCCTATCGTCACGCCTTAGGGCCTTGGGGCCGATTTGCCGCGGAAATCAGGGGTTCCGCGCGCGGTCGCGAGACCAAGCCCGTCAATTGGTGCGAATCGCTTGCGGAAAGTGTGTGCGTTTCGCCCAAAAAGACGTAAATAGAGTGCCGACAGAGCGCGTCTCGTGCGGAAGGACCTATGAATCTCGGTAAAGTCCTCGATTATCCAAGGTCGAATCCCCTGTTCACCGGCGTCGTGGCCGGTGTTTTCATGGTCGTCACCCTCCTGGCGGTTGCCCTGGTGCATCAGGACCTGGGGCCGGTTCGGATGGCGACCATTCCGGAATCTGCTGCGGAGGCGGAACTGGACCCGGGGATGGTAATGGCGCCGGCCGACAGCGCCGTGGACGCCTCTCTGCTATATGCCTCCTATGACGTGCCGCTGATGATCGCGCCGGGCGACACACTGATGGCGCTGTTGACCGGCGTTGGTGCCGACCGCGCCGAAGCGCACGCGGCGATCAAGGCGATGGCGGAGGTCTATTCGCCCCGCAAGATCAAGCCCGGTCAGGACATCCTGGTGACCATGCGTCCCGGTCTTCTGGCGGATGGCGGCACCATCCAGAAGCTGCGGATCGTCGCCAGCGTCACACGGGACGTGGAAGTGCGTCGGGGCGCGGAAGGCGCCTATGTCGCCGAGGCCATTGACCGGCCGTTGGAATCGCGCACCATGCTGGCCAGCGGAACCATCCGGACGAGCCTTTACAAGGCCGCCATCGAGAGCGGCCTGTCGCGCCAGGTTCTGGGCGACCTGATTCATATCTTCAGTTTCGACGTCGATTTTCAGCGCGAGATCCAGCCCGGCGACAGCTTCGAGCTGATGTACGAGAGCCTGGTCGACGAGAACGGTCTGGCGGTCCGGTTTGGCGACATCGAAACGGCCTCGATGACGCTGAGCGGCAAGAAGAGCACCTATTACCGTTTTAAGGGGTCGGACGGCTTCTACGACTACTACGACGCCACCGGGCGCTCGGTCCGCAAGACGCTGTTGAAGACGCCGATCGACGGCGCCCGGATTTCGTCCCGGTTCGGCAAGCGGCGCCATCCGATCCTGGGCTACAACAAGATGCACCGCGGCGTTGATTTCGCGGCGCGCACCGGAACGCCGGTCTTCGCGGCGGGCAACGGCATCATCGAGACAGCGGGGCGTAACGGCGCCTACGGCAAATATGTCCGGATCCGCCATAACGGCAGCTACAAGACCGCCTATGCCCATCTTTCCGGCTACGGGCCGGGCGTCCGCAAGGGCCGCCGCGTCAAGCAGGGCCAGGTCATCGGCTATGTGGGATCGACCGGGCGGTCGACGGGCCCGCACCTGCACTACGAGGTCCACAAGGACGGGCGCCGGGTCAACCCGCTGAGCATCAAGCTGCCTTCGGGCCGGCATCTGAAGGGCAAGGAACTGGCGGCATTCGAGGACCACCGCCTGCGTCTGGATTCCCAGTTTGCCGCGCTGCAGGGCGATACGCAGCTTGCCACCGCGACAGAGCCGGAAGAGCAGTAGGGTTCCTAAAGCGGCCAGACCGCAAGGATCAGCGGCACCGCAATGACGCAGATCAGGATTTCCAGCGGCAGGCCCATGCGCCAATAGTCGCTGAAGCGATAGCCGCCGGGCCCCATGACCAGGGCGTTGTTCTGGTGGCCGATCGGCGTCAGGAATGCGCATGATGCGCCGACCGCGATCGCCATCAGAAACGGGTCCGGCGACGCGTTGAGGCGTTCGGCCACACTGAAGGCGATGGGTGCCATGACCACGGTCGTCGCGGCGTTGTTGAGAACGTCCGACAGGGTCATGGTGAGCACCAGCAACAACGCAATGATCACCCAGGCCGGGAAGGCCGCGGTTCCTGCCAGCACCGTATCGGCGATCAGCCCGGTCGTGCCGGTCGTCTCCATGGCGCCGCCCACAGGGATCAGGGCGCCCAACAGAACGATCACGGGCCAGTCGACGGCGGTATAGACATCGCGCAGGTTGACGATGTTGAGCGCGACCACGCCGACGACGGCGATGCAGAAGGCGATATGGATCGGCAGCAGACCGGCTGCGGTGAGGACGACCGCACCGGCAAACAACCCGGCGGCGATCAGGGCGCTGCGGCGTTTACCGAACTGGATGTCGCGGGTCGCCAGCGGAAGGCAGCCCAGCCTGCCCAGCGCGTCGGGTATTTCGTCCGACAATCCCTGCACCAGAAGAATGTCGCCTGCGCGCACCCGAAAGTTGCTGAGCCGGCCGCGATAGGGGTGGCCCTGGCGCGAGACGCCCAACAGCGTCAGCCGGAACCGGTCGCGCAGCCGCATGGCGCCGATGGTCCGGCCTTCAATCCGGGCGCCGGGCAGGACCACGGCTTCGGCAAGCGCGGCGCCTTCCGACTGAATGAGGTTGTCCTTGGCCATCCCCGTCCCGGCGACCTTCAGGCCCATGGCGTTGACGAAGCGGTCCAGCTCGTCGGCCTCGGCCTCGACAACCAGCGTGTCCGTCCCTTTAAGCGGTTCGTGTCGCGGCGCAACGGGATAGCGCGTGCCGCGCCGGACCATGCCGATGATGGCAACGTCCAGCTCCTTGGTCATCTGCTCGATTTCCGACAGGGTGCGGCCGTGCGCCTTGGAATCCTTCGGGATCCTGAGCTCGGAGATATAGGGTTCAACCCGGAACAGGTCGCGCTCGGTCCCGTCTTCCTCCTCGCCGTGCGGAATCAGACGCCAGCCGATCACCACCAGATACAACAGGCCCGCAACGCCGATGGGCACGCCTACCAGCGAGAAGTCGAACATACCGAAGGCGGTCCCGGTTGCGTCTGCGCGGTAGGTTGCGACCAGGATATTGGGCGGCGTTCCAATCAGGGTGGCGAGCCCACCCAGGATCGACCCGAAGGCCAGCGGCATCAGCACCAGCCGCGGCGCGCGGTCCAACTTCCGGCAGGTCTGCAATGCCACGGGCAGCAGCATGGCCAGCGCGCCGACGTTGTTCATAAAGGCCGACAGCGCGCCGGCGGTGCCGGCAAGGCTTGCGATCTGGCCGCGCGGACCGCCGGCAAGGCGAGTGACCAGAGCGCCGAGCCAGTCCATGGCGCCAGAGACGGACAACGAACGGCTGAGGATCAGGACCGCGGCCACGGTGATCGTCGCCGGATGTCCGAAGCCAAAGAACGCTCCTTCGGCGGGTACCAGGCCCAGCAGCACGGCGCCCATCAGACCCGACAAAGCCACCAGGTCGTAGCGGAACCGGTTCCAGATGAAGAAACCCAGAAGTAGGGCCAAGAGGATGAGGATCTGTGCTTGGTCTTGGGTCATTCGGCCTCGATCTCAATGCCGCCTTGAGGCCGAACGGAAAATGTCACCGTGATCTCGACGAAGTCGTCGCACGCTCTGACTCGCCAGCGTTCGGTCCAGCTGTCGCCGAAACCAGGCTCACGCGGCGGCGTTTTGCCGCCGTCGGTGTCGGCGACCGCGTAGCGACGGCACTCAGTCCGTGGCGCCTTCTTGGACGCCGCGACCGCGGCCGGCCGCATGGATTGCTGTTGCAGGAACCAGTTCGCGCGCGTGGTGCCTGGAAACATGGCGACGCCGGTGGGCGGGGTGTCCGGCCCCTGGGCTGCGAAGATCAAATTGATCTGACGGCCGTCGCCGCACCCCGCGCCTTCCAGGCGTTCGATCCAGACGCCGGCGGCGGGCCAGCTGTCGCCCGCGGCCATGGTGACGGGCTGGACCGGTTCGGTCCGGATCGCGCCGTCGGCAAGCTCAGGCATGTCGGGGCAGATGATCCGCATATGGCGCGTCGCAACGGCGGCTCGAAGGTCGCGGTGCGCCTTGCTTTCCAGGTAGCGCGCGAAATCCGCCGCATCGTCCGCCGCGGCGGCGGTGCAGAGCATCAGTGCGACGCCTGTGGCGCCGCATCGCGTGAGGGCGCCCGTGCAGGTCAATCTCCCTCCAGCGACAGCAAGACGGCGTAGAGCGCGTCCAGGCACCCCATGCCCAGCTTGGCCGACCGCGCCGGCGACCAGCCGAAGGTGTGGTCCGGCGCATCGCCGTTGTCCTTGAACGGCATCTCCAGCGTCATGGAAACCGAACCGAACTGTTCCGCCGTCCAGTTCGTGCACATCGCCATGTTGGCCTTTCCGGCCGCGGCCGCCGGATAGCCGTGGCTGGTCTGGAAGTCGGGGTTGACCCGCATCAAAGCGGCCTTGAAAAGCTGCAGCAGCTTGTCTTGGGTCTGGGAGAAGGACGGGATGCCCTCCGAGCCGGCGATGAAGTTGTAGGGCAGCGCCTCGTCGCCATGCACGTCGAGGCAGATATCAAGCCCGGTCTGCAGCATCTTCTGGCGCGTCAGGAAAACCTCCGGCGAGCGCTCCATGCTGGGGTCCTGCCATTCGCGGTTCAAGTTGGCGCCCGATGCGTTGGTCCTGAGATGGCCGCGCCTCGACCCGTCCGGGTTCATGTTCGGCACCACAAAGAAGGTCGCCCGTTCCAGCGCCGCGCGCGCCACCGGGTCGGCGGGGTCCAAAAGCCGGCCGAGAAAACCCTCCATCCACCATTCCGCCATGGTTTCGCCCGGGTGCTGGCGGGCGATGCACCAGACGACACGCTTGCCGCCCTTGCGTGTGGCGTCGGGGTTGGCGATCTCCAGAAGGTCAAGCTCCTCGCCGTCCAGGGTTTGGCCAAGCGATTGGGCGCGGACCAGCGGCGCGTGCATGCACTGTGCGATCAGATCGCGGTGCCGCTCGCGGGAGTAGGGGGCGAAATAGGCGTAATAGACCGCGTCCGCATCGGGCGTGTGCCGGATGGTGAGCACGCCGTCCTTGTAGGCCGTATCGACACGGAACCATGTCTCGCGGTCGTAGCTGGCGCAGGCGCGGTAGCCTTCCCAGCCCTTCGGATAGGATGCCTGGCCGGCATTCTCGATCGCCAGGGTGCAGGCGCGCCCCTTCACGCCGACGGCGCGGAAATGGAACCACTGGAAAAACTCTCCGCCCGCATCCACGCGGATCTTCAGGCGCGCGGAATCGGCATCGGGATAACCGACGATCTCGATATTGCCGGAATCGAAGTTCGAATAGATCTGCATGGACCACCCCTTCCAGGCCTGCCGGACGTCAGGCACCATAAGACCGCGCCCAGGCGGGCGCAAAGCCGTTTGCGGACGGCCGTCCGACGGACGAGCGGGCGGCCGCTCCTTTCACCACGGGGCAGGGCCGAATGTCGGTGAAGCGATCCGATACCGCCAAGGCGGCGCGATAGATGGCCGCGACCTGGTTCGCGCCGGCATGGCAGGGCTTCGGCCTGGGCGCCGGGCTGATCATCGCGATCGGTGCGCAGAACGCCTATGTGCTGAAGCTGGGCCTGCGTCGCGTCCATGTTTTTCCCGTCACCACGTTCTGTTTCCTGGCCGATGCGCTTTTGATCGCCGCCGGGGCGGCGGGGATGGGAACCCTGGTCGCGTCGAACCCCACGCTGACCCTGATCGCCGGGGTCGGCGGGGCTGGGTTCCTGTTCCTCTACGGTCTCCGCGCCTTCCGACTGGCGCTGAAGCCCGGCGCGTTGAAGGCGGCGAACGGCGAAGAGGCGCGGGGCGGCCTTGGCGCGGCACTGGGCGTCGCCGCGGCGCTCACCTTTCTCAACCCCCATGTCTATCTGGACACCGTCATCCTTTTGGGCAGCATCGCCGGCCAGTACCCGCCGCGCGAGCGCGTCGTCTTCGGCGCCGGTGCCGCGCTGGCGTCCGCGGTCTGGTTCTACGGCCTGGGGTACGGCGCGACGCTGCTGGCGCCGGTGTTCGCGCGGCCGCGGGCCTGGCAGGTGCTGGACGCCCTGATCGGTTGCGTCATGTGGGGCATCGCGTTTGCGCTTGTGCGCAGCCTCTTGGCCTGACCGTAAATCCGTCAGGCCGAGCCGGTCGTGCCAGTCGGCGATGGATTCGTCCGGGTAGGCGGGGAACTGACGGTCGTGGGGGCCAAGCTGCGGTTCCACCCAGGACGCCTTCGCGCCCACCATCAGATGCGTCGATTCCGGCGGCTTGGGCAGCGGCGTGTCGATCGCGGACGCGTGCGGATGGATCATCTCGGGCCAGCGCGGGTCGAACAGCCACAGGGCGGACCCGCAGTGCCGGCAGAAATGCCGTTTGGCGGGGCTGCGCTCGGAACCGATCTTGGCTTGGTACGCTGAGATCGCGTCTTCGCCCTCGATCTCCATCGTGTCCGCGTCGGCGCGGAGGTTGATGGCGTATCCGCCGCCGCCGGCCGTCTTCCGGCAGATCGAGCAATAACAGCGGTTGAAAGGGTAGGGGTGGTGGGAGACGCAGCGAAACCTGACCGCGCCGCAATGACAGGACCCTTCAATCTGCATGAAATCCGCCTCGCTTGGAATTGACGTCGACCGACGACAGCGCGCGGCAGTATGCGGCAATGACGAGGGTCCGGAAAAGGACGCGGACCCTCGTGTGGCAGCTGCCGACGTCAGGCCGCGCGGGCCTCCAGCGCCTTGCCGTTCAGCGTCAGGCCGTCCTGGCCGGCGGCAACGCGGACCGTCTCGCCGTCGGCGACCTGGCCCTGGAGGATCAGTTCGGCAAGCGGGTTCTGCAGCGCCTGCTGGATCACCCGTTTCAGCGGCCGGGCGCCGTAGACCGGATCGTAGCCCTTGTCCGCGATCCAGGCCCTGGCCGTCTCGTCCAGGTCCAGCGTGATCTTGCGGTCGGCCAACAGCGCGGCCAAACGCCGGATCTGGATGTCGACGATGCCGCCCATATGCGCGCGCGTCAGGCGGTGGAACAGAAGGATGTCGTCGATCCGGTTCAGGAACTCCGGCCGGAACGCGGCGCGCACGACATCCATCACCTCGTCGCGGACGGCTTCTGAGTCCTCGCCTTCGGGCTGGTTCGCCAGGATCTCGCCGCCCAGGTTCGACGTCATCACGATCAGCACGTTCTTGAAGTCGACCGTACGGCCCTGGCCGTCGGTCATGCGGCCGTCGTCCAGCACCTGCAACAGCACGTTGAAGACGTCGGGGTGCGCCTTTTCGACCTCGTCGAACAGTACGACCTGATAGGGCCGCCGGCGGACCGCCTCGGTCAGCGCGCCGCCTTCCTCGTAGCCCACATAGCCGGGCGGCGCGCCGATAAGGCGCGCGACCGCGTGCTTTTCCATGTATTCGGACATGTCGATCCGTACCATCGCCTGGTCGTCGTCGAACAGGAACGCGGCCAGCGCCTTGGTCAGCTCGGTCTTGCCGACGCCGGTGGGGCCTAAGAACAGGAACGAACCGATCGGCCGGTTGGGATCCTGCAGCCCGGCCCGGGCCCGGCGCACCGCATGCGAAATCGAGCTGATGGCTTCGGCCTGGCCGATCACGCGCCGGGCAAGCGAGTCTTCCATCTGGAGCAGCTTCTCGCGTTCGCCCTCCAGCATCTTGTCGACGGGGATCCCGGTCCAGCGCGAGACCACCGCGGCGATGTCGGACGACCGCACCTCTTCGTTCAGCATACGCTCTTCCGAGGCGTTCTCGGCCGCGTCGAGCTGTTTCTCAAGGTCGGGAATGATGCCGTAGGCAAGTTCGCCCGCGCGTTCGAACTGGCCTTCGCGCTGTGCCCGCTCCAGTGCAAGCCGCGCGGCGTCCAGCTTTTCCTTCAGTTCCTGGGCGCCGTGGATCTTGTCCTTCTCCGCCTGCCAGCGGCCGGTCAGCGTCTCGGATTCCTTCTCCAGGCCGCTCAGGTCCTTCTCCAGCTTGACCAGGCGATCCTTCGACGCCTTGTCGGTTTCCTTCTTCAAGGCCTCGCGCTCGATCTTGAGCTGGACGATACGGCGGTCCAGTTCGTCGATTTCCTCGGGCTTGGAGTCCACCTCCATGCGCAGCCGGCTGGCCGCCTCGTCGACCAGGTCGATGGCCTTGTCGGGCAGGAAGCGGTCGCTGATGTAGCGGTTGGACAAGGTCGCCGCGGATACGATGGCGGCGTCAGTGATGCGCACGCCATGGTGCAGCTCGTACTTTTCCTTCAGGCCGCGCAGGATCGAGACCGTGTCCTCCACAGTCGGCTCGGAAACGAAGACCGGCTGGAAGCGTCGCGCCAGCGCCGCATCCTTCTCGATATGCTTGCGGAACTCGTCCAGCGTGGTCGCGCCGACGCAGTGCAGCTCGCCGCGCGCCAGCGCCGGCTTCAACATGTTCGAGGCGTCCATCGACCCTTCGGCCGCGCCGGCCCCGACCAGCGTATGCAGCTCGTCGATGAAGACGATGATCTCGCCTTCCGAGGCGGAGATCTCTTCCAGAACGGCCTTCAACCGTTCCTCGAACTCGCCCCGGAACTTGGATCCGGCCACCAGCGCGCCCAAGTCCAGCGCCATCAGGCGCTTGTCGCGCAGCGGCTCGGGGACGTCGCCCTGGATAATGCGTTGGGCCAGGCCCTCGATGATCGCGGTCTTGCCGACGCCCGGCTCGCCGATCAGGACGGGATTGTTCTTGGTCCGGCGCGACAGCACCTGGATGGTGCGGCGGATTTCCTCGTCGCGGCCGATGACGGGGTCCAGCTTGCCCTGGCGGGCGCTGTCGGTCAGGTCGCGGGCGTATTTGTTGAGCGCGTCGTACTTGTCCTCGGCCGTCGCGGAATCCGCCTTGCGCCCCTTGCGCAGGTCATTGATCGCGCCGTTCAGCGCCTGCGGCGAAACCCCCGCCTTGCGCAGGATGTCGGCGCTGGGCGTGCCTTCGGACAGCGCCAGCGCCAGCAGCAGACGCTCGGCGGTGACGTAGCTGTCGCCCGCCTTTTCGGCCACCTTCTCGGCCTGATCCGTGAAGCGCGCCGTGGCGGGATCGAGGTAGAGCTGGCCGGCGCCCGCGCCTTCCACGGCCGGCAGCTTGGCCAGCACCGCATCCGTCTCGCCAAGCGCCCGCTTGGCATCGCCGCCCGCGGCGGAAATCAGCCCGGCCGCCAGGCCTTCCTGGTCGTCGAGCAGGACCTTGAGGATGTGTTCCGGCGTCAGCCGCTGGTGGTTGGATCGTAAGGCGAGATTCTGGGCCGCCTGGATGAAGCCGCGCGCCCGCTCGGTGTATTTTTCGACGTTCATCGTTCCTCGACTTTCCCGCCGTTTCCCAACGTGAGGCGAAACGGCCGATTTAGACGGGTCGGACCCTCTTGGAGGCGTCCACCCCGGATATGGGGCCGTGGGTCGCGGCGTGCAAGGCCGGTTTGGCCGTTAAGGCCCTGATTTCGCGCGGGCAACGGCGCGGCGTCCGGGCCCCTGCTAGCGGCCCGCCTGGGCCGCCAGGCCGTCATCCATGTCCTTGGCCCCGCTTTCGTACCATGGCATGGAGAACCGTACCGTCGTTCCCACGTTCAAGGTGCTTTCGATCTCGAAACGGCCGCCATGCAGCTCGACCAGCGCCTTGGTCAGCGCAAGCCCGAGGCCGGTCCCCTTGTGCCGGCGCGACAGCTCGCTGTCGACCTGTTCGAAAGGCCGGGTGATGCGGGGCAGGTGTTCTTCGGGAATGCCGATGCCGGTGTCGGCGACCGAGAAGGTCAGCCCGTGCGTGTCGCTGACCGCGCTGACGGTGATCTCGCCGTCGCGCTCGGTGAACTTGACCGCGTTCGACAGAAGGTTCAGCAGGATCTGCCGAAGCGCGCGTTCGTCCGCGTAGATCGCCGGAATGTTAGGGGGCATGTCCACGGTCAGCCGGACGCCCGCCTCCTCCGGTTTGCCGCGGATCAGGCGCACGGAGTAGTCGACCGCGCCACGCGGATCCACCGGCTCGGGGTGGATCTCGTACTTGCCCGCTTCGACCTTGGACATGTCCAGGATGTCGTTGATCAGCGACAACAGGTGGTCGCCGCTGTTGTAGATGTCGTCGGCGAATTCCGTAAAGTTGTAGCCTTCCAGTCCGGCGGCCTCGTCGCGGATCATGTCGGAAAAGCCAAGGATGGCGTTCAGCGGCGTGCGCAGCTCGTGGCTCATCATAGCCAGGAACTGCGACTTGGCGCGCGCGGCTGCCGAAGCGCGCTGGCTTTCCAAGGCGTACTTGCCGGCAAGTTCGGCCAGCCGCTCCGATTTTTCCTGCAACAGGGCGCGGGTCGTTTCCAGATCGTCGATGTTGCGTTTCAGGATGTTCTCGTTGTCGCGCATGATTTCCTGCGCACGCTTGATCTCCGAGACGTCACTGGCGATCGTCGCGATGCCGCCGTCCTTGGTGCGGCGTTCCGTGATCCGGAAGTGCCGGTTGCCGGGCATGGTGCGTTCGACCACGCCGCTGGCTTCGCGATGCCGTTGCACGCGCTGTTCGATCCACTCCTCGCGGTCCGTTTCCGCGTCCACCTCCGGGTCGCGGACCTGCCCGGAATCCCAGGCCCTGGCGCACAGTTCGCGATAGGTGGTGCCGATCTCGATGCCGCCGTCCACCGGTCCCCAGTATTCCAGGTAGGGCTGGTTGTAGAGGACCAGCCGGTCGTCCTCGTCGAACAGAGCAAAGCCCTCGCCAATGCTGTTGACCGCGTCCAAAAGGCGCGTCTGGGCGCGCTTCAGCGCGGTTACGTCGCTGTAGATGCCGGCGGTGCCGCCGTCGGTCGTGCGCTGTTCGCTGATACGGATCCATTTGCCGCCCCGGGTCAACTGCTCCAGCGGGACCTGCGGCGGGTTGCGGTGGTTTTCCAGCCGCCAGTCCAGCCAGGCGTCCGGGTCCTCCCGCGCCAGGCGCTCGTCGTAGGCGTCGCACGCCAGCCCGGCGCGCAGGATCTCGTCGAACTTCCGACCTTCCAGGGGCATCATGTCGGCCAGGAAGGGATAGCTGTCGACGAACTGCTGATTGCACATCACCAGGCGGTCTTCCGCGTCGAACAGGACGAAGCCGTCGCGAATGCTGGAGATCGCGCCGCGCAGGCGAAGTTCGGCCTGGACCCGGTTCTGTTCGGCCCGCTTGCGGTCGGTGATATCGAGGCTTGTCACCGCAATGCTGTCGCCCACGCGCACCACCTGCTGGCGCATCCATGACGTCCCGCCGCTGGACAGCTCCATGCAGATCTCGTCGTCGATCGGCGTCCCCGTCTCCAGAACCGCACGGTAGCGGTTCATCAGTCCACCGGCACTGTTCAGGTTCAACAGCTCGCTCAGCCGCTGGCCGATGATCTCGTCGCGCGGCTGGCCGATCTCCTTCTCGCCGATGCTGTTGATGTCGGCGAGTTTGAAATCCGTGATCGCGCCGTTCTCGTTGCGGCAGCCTTCAAGCAGATAGAAGGCGTTCGGCGACCCGTCCATCGCGGCCCGCAACCTCGCCTCGACGCGCGTCAGCTTTTCGGACTGGCGTTTCCGTTCGGTGATGTCGTTCTGGATGGCGGCGAAGTGCGTGGTCTTGCCGTCGGGTCCGGCGATGGGAAAGACCGAGATGTCGACCCAGTATTCGGTTCCGTCGCGGTGGTAGTTCAGCATCTCGACCCGGACCGAGGTCTTCCGGTCCAGCGCATTGTGGATCTGTTCGCGCGCGGAGTGGGACGTGCCGGGTCCCTGCAGGAACTTGGGACTGCGCCCGAGGATCTCGCTCAGCGGGTAGCCGGAGAGCCGCGTAAAGGCATCGTTGACGTATTCGACGCGCGGGTTGCCAGGATCCGCTGTCGTGACGACCACGGCATCATTGGCCTGTTCGAACATGTCCTTGAAAAGGTCAGCCGGCAGCGCAGCCGGCCCGCCCTTTGCGGACGGTTCGGCCGTTGTCGGTGTTTCCAATGCGGTTGTGCGCTCCTGCTGGTTGCGCTCGCTCGCCATGCACAGACCCCTTCGGCCGCGGGGCGACGGCATCGTCGTCCTCGCGCGGTATCGGTACCGCGAGGATGGTATGAGGCTTTTGTTAACGGCCGGTTTTCCTTGAAAAACAAAGGAAGCCGGGGTTGGTGTCCGCACGCATCGCGGTTTTCCGAAGAAAACAGGGTTAACGAAAAGTAAGCGCGGCGGGCGGCGGCGAAACCGTCAGAAGCCCAGCCGGTCGCGCAGGCGGTAAAGCGCCACCGCGGGCGGGACGAACCAAGGCGAGCCGCCGTAGTAGGGTCGGGTCTCGAACGCCAGTCCGTCGAACGCCGTCCGGCCCGCGTCCAGCCCAAGCACCTGCTGACCGACCCGCATGCCGAGATAGCTCGCCATGCCGACGCCCGAGCCGCAATACCCCATGGCGAAGTGCAGGCCGTCGCGATTTCCCACATGCATCAGGCCGTCGAAGCTGTAGGCGACGAAGCCCATCCAGGAATGGCTGATCCGCGTTGCCGCCAGGTCGGGAAACAGGCGGGCAAGCATGGCATGGAGCCTGGCAGCACTGGTGGTGGCGTCGGTCTCGCCGTGGCAGACCCTGCCGCCGAAGATGACGCGGGTGCGGTCGGGCGAGGGACGATAGTAATAGACGACCTTGCGGGTGTCGCTGACGATCCGGTCCGTGGGCATCAGCCGCGCCATGACCGGTTCGGCGATCGGCTCTGTGGCGATCATGTAGCTGCCGATCGGAATGATGCGGCGGCGAAGCCATGGCGTCAGCCGACCAGTATAGCCATTGGTCGCGATGACCACGGCACGCGCCCGCAACGTCCCCTTCGCGGTGTCGACGGTGAAGCCGTCCTTGTCCCGGATGAGACCGTTTGCCCGGCAATGGGAAACGACGCGTGCGCCTGCGCCCAACACGCGATCAAGCAGGCCGCGGTGATAGCGCGCCGGATCGATCGACGCATGTCGGGGAAAGACGACGCCGCCGTGGTAGGCGTCGGTTCCCAGTTCCCTGTGTTGTTCCGATCGCGGCACAAGGTACCGCCCGTCGTCGTTTCCCGGTGCGCGGGCTTCCAAGCCGGCGGCCAGTCGCCGGAACTGGGCAGGGCTGTGCGCGGCGTGAAAACGGCCGACGATGCTGAAGTCGCACGCCAGCCGTTCGGTCCGCACGAAGTCCCCGATCCACTGCAGCGAAGCCTCGCCTTCCTTCAGGATCGCCCGCGCCGTCTCGGCTCCGTGCCGTTTCGCAAGTTGCGCGTAGTCCGGCTTGATGCTGGTGCTGATCTGTCCGCCGTTGCGGCTGCTGCAGCCCCAGCCCGCGGTCTCCGCGTCGATCACAAGGGTGTCGCGACCCCCGCGTGCGGTCTGCAGCGCCGCGTGCAGGCCCGTATAACCGGCGCCGATGATGCAGACGTCCGCCGCGCCGGGCAGGCTTGCGTCGTCCTGCGGCGGGGGAGGCGTGCGGTCCCACCAATAGGGTGTTTCGGCGTAGTCGGGGGCGAACATGCCGCCTGTCCGGTCCGCGGTCTCAGCCGTGATCCTGAAGGATCATGTCCGAGGCTTTCTCGCCGACCATGATGGTGGGCGCATTGGTGTTGCCCGAGGTGATGGTGGGAAAGACGGATGCATCGACAACGCGCAAGGCCGCGAGCCCATGCAAGCGAAGCCGTGGGTCGACGACGTCCCGCTTCGGATCGCTGCCCATGCGGCAGGTTCCGACCGGGTGAAACACGGTCGACGATCGCTGGCGGATATCCTCCAGAAGATCGTCGGTGGACTGCACCTCCGGTCCCGGCTGGATCTCGCCTTCGATCAGGCGCGCCAGCGACGGCGCGGCGGCAAGGGTCCGAATGAAGCGGACACCTTGCAGCATCTCTTCCACGTCGTGGTTCGTCGAGAGATAGTTCGGACGGATGCTGGGATGGGCCTGGGGGTCGGGCGACACGATCTCGATGCTGCCGCGGCTGGTCGGACGCGTCGGTTGAATGCCGAGAAGAAATGCCGAAAACGGGTCCGGGTTCATCAGCGGGCGGCGGCTGGGCGGTGCCTTGGTATAGCTGACCGGCGAGAAGTAAAGCTGCATATTGGGCCGATCCAGTTCCGCGCGCGTCCGCATGAAGCCGCCGCCCTGGTTGACGCTGAGCGAGAGGGGGCCTTGCCTGGTCAGGACGTACAACGCCCCCTGCCAGATCTTCCCCCACCAGGGATGCAACTGGTCGTTCAGGGTCGGCGCGCGGGACAGGAAGTGATAGTCCATGCCGAGGTGGTCCTGCAGGTTCTGACCCACGGCGGGCGCGTCGCGAACCACGTCGATGCCAAGCGCGCGGAGCTTGTCAGCCGTGCCGACGCCGGACAGTTGCAGCAGTTGCGGGCTGTTGACGGCGCCGGCGGAGAGGATGACCTCGCGTCCGGCCCGTGCGCTGATGGTGCGTCCGTTCCGGCGATACTCGACGCCGACTGCGCGGGTCCCTTCGAACAGGATGCGCGTCGCCAAGGCGCGGCTTTCGATGCGCAGGCCAGACCGTTTGCGCGCGGGCCGCAGGTAGGCGCGCGCCGCCGACATCCGGATGCCATTCTTGACCGTGCACTGATAGAGCCCGACCCCTTCGGAGGACGGCCCGTTGAAATCGGGGTTGTAGGGCAGGCCGCATTCCTGGCCGGCCTTGAGGAAGTCCTGGCACAAGGGATGCAGATCCTGGCTGACGTCCGAGACGAAAAGCGGTCCGCCGTCGCCGCGCAGCGCGTCGCCGCCGCTCTGGTTCGTCTCGGAGCGCTTGAAATAGGGCAGGACACCGTCCCACCCCCAGCCCGGATTGCCCATCGCCTGCCAATCGTCGAAGTCGCCGGGATGGCCGCGAATAAAGACCATGGCGTTGATCGAGCTTGACCCGCCGATCACCTTCCCGCGCGGCCAGTAGTTGCGGCGCCCGCCAAGTCCGGCATCGGGTTCCGTCATGTACATCCAGTTGATGCGCTTGTCGTAGAAGGCCTTGCCGTAGCCGATCGGCATATGGATCCAAGGGCTGCGGTCGGCGCCGCCCGCCTCCAGCAACAGGACGCGGTGCCGGCCGCTTTCGGTCAGTCTTTTGGCAAGCACGCAACCTGCCGAACCGGCGCCGACGACGATAAAGTCATAGTCCATCGCAGATCACGACCGCCCGGAGGACTTGTCGCGCTGGACGACGATACTCAACAGGGCGAGCGTGCCGGATCCCACCATCAGGAAGAACGAGACGGCGTTCAACACCGGCGTGGAGCCCACCTTGACCATGCGGTCGTACATGGTGATCGTCAGCGGCGCGTCCGAACCGACCAGCATCAGCGTGGTGTTGAAGTTCTCGAACGACACCAGGAAGGCCACCAGCCCCGCCGCGATCAGCGCGGGCCTGAGGTACGGAAGGGTGATCGTCCGCAGGACCCGCATACGCCCGGCGCCCAGGTTCTGCGCCGCTTCTTCCATCGCATAGTCGAACTTGCGCAGCCGCGCGGTGATCACCAGCGAGGTGATGGTGGTGATGAAGGAGAACTGACCGAGGATCACCAACAGCAAGCCCGGCCGCAGGAACTCAAGCTCGATGTCGAGACCGGATTCGATGCCGTTGGCGATCGAACTGGCAAGCACGAGGATGGAGATGCCCAGGATCACGCCGGGGATGACCAGCGGCACGACCATCAGCATGTAGAAGAAGTTCTTGCCGGGAAAACGCCCGCGGACGAACAGAAAGGCGTTGCTGGTTCCGACCGCGACCGAAAGGCTGGAAACCACAAGGGCGATGACGAACGAAAAATACAGGCCGCGCAACAGGCGGCGGTCGTGAAACATGCCGAGCTTGGGTTCGGTGTCGTTGAAGAACCAGTCCAGCGTGAAACCGCGCCAGGGCAAGGCGGGGAAAAGGCTGTCGTTGAAGGCGAAGATGCCGGCCGAGAACAGGGGCGCGGCCAAGAAGACGAAGAAGGCCAGCACATAACAGCGAAAGCCCCATGTGAACGCCATCTGCGTGGGATTCGCCGCCGCCATCGCCTAGTCCCGCGCCACGGTGCTGGCAAGGGTCTGGCCGCTGAGCTTCAGCCCTACCCAGACCACCAGTGAGGTGAAGGCAAGAAGGAGGATGCCGAACGTCGCCCCCGATTCCCAGTTGTACCGCGTGATGAACTGGTCGTAGATCTGCTCGGTGAACCAACTGCTGTTCTTGCCGCCGAGCAGGATCGGCGTGAGATAGCTGCCGGCGGTCAGCATGAAGACGATGATGCAGCCGGCGACGATGCCGGGCATGGCATAGGGAATGATGATCCGGCGCAGCACGGTCAGCCCGTTGCCGCCCAGATTGTAGCCGGCCTCGATCAGGCTGTTGTCCATGCCGTCCAGGGTGGACACAAGCGGCACGATCATGAACAGGATCACCGTATAGACGAGGCCGATGATCACGGCCGCGTCGTTGTACAGGAACTCGATCGGGCCGGACGTCAGCCCCAGCCATTGCAGCGCGCCGGAGATGATGCCGGTCTCGCGCAACAGCAGGATCCAGCCGAACGCCCGGATCAGGTCGCTGACCCACAGCGGGATCAGGCACAGCAGGAACAGGGCGCCCTTGGTACGGTTGCCGGCGATCTTGGCGATGTAATAGGCGACCGGGAACCCGATCAACAGCGTCAGCGCCGTCACCAACAGCGAGATCGAAGCCGTCCGCAACAGCGTGTTCCAGTAGATCGGTTCGTTCAGGAAATCGATGTAGTTGCCCAGCCCGTATTCGTAGACACGCGGCGCCACCTTCTCGCGCACCGACAGGACGGCGATGCCAACGTGCGGCAGCACGATCAACAGCACGATCCACAAAAGGAACGGCGCGAACAGCATGATCAGCGTCAGGCGCGCGATGTCTTTCTGCACCATGACCGGCGAGCCTCGCTCAGGGCGCCGACGCGAAGCAGGTGCTGCGCCCGTGTTCCCAGGCGATGACAACGGCGTCGCCCTGGTGCAGGTCGCCGGTACCGCCGGTGAGCGGGAAACTGGCCTCGATCAGCTCGTCCCGCTCGGTCCTCACCAGCACGCGGCTGTTGGCGCCGTTGAACAACAGGCTGTCGACGGTGCCGGACAGGCTGTTGTGTCCGTCGCCCGCATGCGCCGCGGCGTCCGACGTGCGCGAAACGGAGATGAATTCCGGGCGCACGAAGATTTCGACGGCGTTGCCCGGCGCGATGGCGTCCCGGCCGGCGGCCTCGCCGACAATGGCGAGGCCCGTCTCCGTTTCGGCCTTGATCCGGCCGCCCTCTACGGCGACGGCGCGGCCGTGCCACCGGTTGCTGTCGCCGACGAAGCCCGCGACGAAGGCGGTCGCAGGCGCACTGTAGAGTTCCTGCGGCGTGCCGATCTGTTCGAAGGCGCCGTCCTTCATGACGGCGACGTGATCGGACATCACCAGCGCCTCGGACTGATCGTGGGTGATGTAGACAAAGGTCGTGTTGAACTGGTGCTGCAACAGCTTCAGCTCGATCTTCATGCTTTCGCGCAGTTTCAGGTCGAGCGCGCCCAGCGGTTCGTCCAGCAACAGGACGTCGGGGTCCAGCACCATGCAGCGCGCGATCGCGATCCGCTGTTTCTGTCCTCCGGACAGCTGGTGGATCTCCTTCTTGCCCACGTCGGGCAGACTGACGCGTTCGAGCACGTTCGCCACGGCCCGCTGGATCTCGTCCTTCGCGACCCCGTTGCAGCGCAGGCCGTAGGCAATGTTCTCTTCGACATTCATCATCGGGAACAGCGCCAGATGCTGGAACACCATCTTCACGTTGCGCTTGTTCGGCGGCCGGTTCAGGACCGACTGGCCCTTGATCCTGATGTCGCCGCTGGCCGGCTGCTCGAACCCGGCGATCATGCGCATCAGCGTGGTCTTGCCGCACCCTGACGGGCCGAGGATCGAGAAGAAGGAACCGCTGGGGATTTCGAAGGAGACGTTGTCGACGGCCGTCAGGTCGCCAAAGCTCTTGCTGACGCCAACGCACTCTAGATCGTATTCCATGGTCACCGCAGGAAAACAGGGGAGGCGGTTGCCGCCTCCCCTTGGCACTTCCGAATGATCGCGGTCAGCCTCCCGTGGCCGCCTTGATCCGTTCCAAAGTCTTGCCTTCCATGTCCTCCACGCCCGGCGGGATGTTGGCGAAGAACTTGAGGTTGGCGATGTCTTCGTCCGAGAAGGCGGCCTTGACGGCGGCCCGCTTGTCATCGGGCATCAGGTCGGTTCCGCCCTTGACCGCCGCGATGGCGCCCGAGCTGCCGGAGATCATCGTGACGATCTCGGGCTGCATGACGAAGTTGATCCACTTGTAGGCGGCATCGTCCGCCTTGCCCTTGCGCGGGATCGTGAAGGTGTCGATCCAGGCAAGCGCCCCCTCCTTCGGCGGAATGAACACGATGTTGGGGTTCTCGCTGAACAGCCTGTAGGCCGTGGAGTCCCACGTCTCCGACGCGATCACCTCGCCCGACAGCATCAGGCTTGAAAGGTCGTCGCCGCCCTTCCAGTAGGCCTTGATGTTGTCCTTGCAGGTGATCAGTTTCTCGGCGACCCGGTCAAGGATGGTCTGGTACTTCGCCAGGTCGGAATAGGCGGCGAACGGGTCCTCGCCCATGGAAAACGCCGTTCCCAAAAGGATCGTCCGCTTCAGGCGCATCGAGGTCTTGCCCTTGTACTTCGGATCGCAGAGGTCGGCCCAGCTTGCGAAATCCGGCGCCTTGGACTTGTCCGCCATCAGGCCCGAGGTGCCCCACTGATGCGGAACCGAGTAAACCTCGCCGTCGATGGTGGTGTTGGCCTTCACCCCGTCCAGCAGGTTCGGATCCATCACCGACGTGTCAATCTTCGACAGGTCCAGCGGCTTGTAGATCTCGTATTCCAGCTGCGCCGCGTAGACCCGGTCGTGACTTGGCTGGGCCAGGTCATAGCCGGCGCCGCCGGTCGCCCGCAGCTTCGCGATCATCTCCTCGTTGTTCGAGAAGGTCACTTCCACGTCGATATCCGGATACTTGGCCTCGAACATCTCGATGACCTTGTCGGGCGCGTAGCTGCCCCAGGTCAGAAGCCGCAGTGTCTCGGCGCCGGCCGAGCCGGCCGTGGTCAACATGGTCGCGGCCAACAAGCCGCCGACGACTGTCTTGAAACTGGTCATGGTACCTCCCTGTGCCTGTTTGAGGGTCCCCGCTCAGGTCGACTTGATCGGGAAGACCCGTGCTGGCGCGTACGTCGCGCTTTGGATTATTGCAACAAGACAACAGCTTTGTGTCTTGCCCGTCTATCGCTTCTTGGCCGGTCCCCGCCGAGCCGCCGCATTGTGACACGCTGGCGGCTGGTTGCCAGCATTTTTGCCAATCGCCCGGCGCCCTGCTAATGCTGTGGCCGGATCTGACGGGGGCGGAAGAACCGCCGCGCGACGGGGCGAAATCTCCATGAGAATCAAGGCAATCGAGACCTTCACGACGGAATACATCTGTTGCGTTCGGGTGACGACGGACGACGGCAGCCAGGGCTGGGGCCAGGTGGCGCCCTATCACGCGGACATCACGGCCCAGGTCGTCCACCGGCAGGTGGCGCCGCACGCCCTGGGTGCCGATGCGCTGGACATCGACCGGCTCGTCGACATCATCCCCGAGCGCGAGCACAAGTTCCCGGGGTCCTATATCTGCCGTGCCATGGGCGGCCTTGACACCGCCCTTTGGGACCTGCGGGGCAAGCTGGAAGGCAAAAGCGTGTGTGCGCTGATCGGCGGAACGCCGGGCCGGCTGCGGGCCTACGGCTCTTCAATGAAGCGCGACATCACGCCGGCCGCCGAGGCGGAGCGGCTTGCGGCGCTGCGCGACCGGCACGGTTTCGATGCCTTCAAGTTCCGGATCGGCGCCGAGTGCGGCCGCGATGTCGACGAGTGGCCGGGCCGGACGGAGGAGATTGTGCCGACCATGCGGGGCGCCTTGGACGACGATGTCACCCTGTTGGTGGATGCCAATTCCGGTTTTTCACCGGCGCGCGCCATCGAGGTCGGGCACATGCTTCAGGACCACGGGATCAGCCACTACGAGGAGCCCTGTCCCTATTGGGAACTGGAACAGACAAAGCAGGTGACGGACGCGCTGGAGATCGACGTGACAGGCGGCGAGCAGGACTGCCTGCTGCCGGTCTGGCGGCGCATGATCGAGATGCGCGCGGTCGACGTGATCCAGCCGGATGTCTGCTATCTGGGGGGACTGACACGCACGTTGCGGGTTGCCGCGATGGCCGAGGAGGCGGGCCTTCCCTGTACGCCGCACTGCGCCAACCTGTCGATGGTGACGCTGTTCACGATGCACCTGCTGAGGGCCATCCCGAACGCCGGCAAATACCTGGAATTCTCCATCGAAGGGCCGGACTATTACCCCTGGCAGGAGGGTTTCTTCGCGGAATTGCCTTACGGCATCGAGGACGGGCATGCCACCGTCACCGACGCGCCCGGCTGGGGCGCGGAGATCCACCCGGACTGGATTGCCGGCGCGAAACACCAGATCAGCGAAACGGCCTGACGACCATGCCGGCGGCGTGCCTCCGGCCGCCGATCCGTGCTAGACGTCGGCCCGCAAGCGCAACCTGGAGCGAGTCCTCGTGAAACCGGCCATCGACCGCACATTCTCCATCGCCCCGATGATGGACTGCACCGACCGGTTCGACCGCTACTTCCTGCGGCTGATCACGCCCCATGCGCTGCTTTATTCCGAGATGATCACGACGGGCGCAATCCTGCACGGCGATGCGGACCGGCACCTGTCGTTCCACGACGCCGAACACCCGGTCGCGGTCCAACTCGGCGGATCGGATCCTGTGGCGCTGGCCCGGGCGGCGAAGGCCGCCGCCGACTATGGCTATGACGAGATCAACCTGAATGTGGGCTGCCCGTCGGACCGGGTGCGGTCCGGCCGGTTCGGCGCCTGCCTGATGCAGGAGCCGCACCTGGTGGCCGATTGCGTGCGGGCGATGCAGGACGCCGTTTCGGTGCCGGTCACGGTGAAGTCGCGGATCGGGGTCGACGACCAGGACGACTATGACGACCTGAGACGGTTCGTCGATACGGTTGCGAGCGCGGGATGCGAGACCTTTATCGTTCATGCCCGCAAGGCCTGGCTTGAAGGGCTGAGCCCGAAGCAGAACCGCGAGATCCCGCCTCTTCGCTATGAAACCGTCTATCGGCTGAAGCGCGAGCGTCCGGACCTTGAGGTGGTGATCAACGGCGGCATCGCCGACCTGGACCAGGCCGCCGATCACCTGTCCCATGTGGACGGGGTGATGGTCGGTCGCGCAGCCTACAACGACCCCTACATGTTGGCTGCGGTGGGGCGGCGGCTGTTCGACGACCCGGCGGCGGCGCCGTCGCGGCACGAGCTGGTGGACCTCTATATCCCCTTTGTCGAAGGCGAATTGGCACGCGGCGTGCCGCTGGCGCGCATGACACGTCACATCGTCGGCCTGTTCAACGGTCTTCGCGGCGCCCGGGCCTGGCGGCGCTATCTCAGCGAAAACGCGTGCCGGCGCGGCGCGGGTACAGAAGTGATCCGGGCGGCGGCGGCACTGGTCGATGCCGGTGCGGCGGACGCGCCGGCCCGGCGCACCGCCTGAGCGTGCAGGTCATTTGAGACGTACGCGGTGTTTGTCCCTCTCCGGCGGCGGCCGGTCGTCTCGGCGGGCGCGCGTGCGGAATGCAGATGCGCACGCGATGGCAACACGCTATTGGACGACATACACGCTATGAGATGGCTGCGCGGTGTGCAGGCACCGCACGAACGCCCGGTCGTTCCGATTTTAACCAAGACTCTGCGCAAGGCGCGGACGATAATGCGCGCCGTCGGATGGTTTATCGCATAACGGGAGTGAGGCGGACCGAGCGGCAATTCGATGTTGCCATGATGGGACGCCGATGGTGAAAAGGGGCCAAGAAACGACGTGCCGCATCGGGCATCGAGCCCGGCAAAGCCAATGCGGCGTTTGTGATCGGCCGGAGTGAATGGTAGGGCAGAAGCCTGGTCGGCGAGGCCTTCCCGGGCCGCGGCCGGCGGAGTAGGGGAACGTTTTTAGAGTGACCAGTCGGGGGAGTCTGGCTTCGCGCATCATCATCCTGGCGGTGGTGATGCTGGCCGCTCTGATCAGTGTCGCGGTTCTGTCCCATGAACTGCGCAGAACCGCTGCGCACGACGACACCGCTGCCGTCAATCTCGCTCAGTTGAACGCCGTCGCGCAGACGGTGGCCCGCCTGAAAGCCGGCATCCAGGAGGAACTTGCGCATTCCGTGCGCGGCGACGCGTCGGGTTCGGCCAACATCCGAAACGTGGTGGTGACCCATACCGTCGATATCGATCGAGAGCTTTGGCAAATGGCGGACTATGCGCCGGAAGCCGCCCGAGACTTGAAACAGGACATCTCCGCGCTGGTGTCCACGGCCGTGCAGGCGGTCGAAGCCTATGAACGCGGCGACGACGGCGCGGGCGAGACCCGGCTTGCCGACCTCAGACGGCTGGCCGACCGGCTCGATCTGCAGCTTCAGGAGGTCTCCACCACCCTGGCCGTCAGATCGGCCGAAACCAATGCCGAGCTTCGACGCCGGGAAGAAACCATCTGGAACGGCATCCTGGCGGTATTGCTGGGTTCTGCGGTGATCGCGATCGGCGTGACGGCCTCGGCCGTGCGCGACATCCGGCCGTCTCGCAACGGCGACGACGAGGAGGAGACGGTCCAGGCCGAACCCATACCGCCGCGTGTGCTGGCCGAAACCGCCGCGCCGCTGACCGAGGACCAGGTGCGGCAGTTTGCGATGGCGCTGAGGGGCTATCTGGAAGGACGCGACCGCCGCCTGGTGGCGGAGCGCGTCAAGGCGGCGGCGGAAACCCGCTATGGCGCGTTGTTGGAAGCCGGCCGCGTCGGTGTCTTCACGGTGGTGGACGGAAGGCTGGCCGACGCGAACGCGCCATTCGCGGAAATGCTGGGCTTTGCCGACGTGCCCGCGATGCTGGAGGCGCACGGGGCGGACAGCATCGATCTGTTTTCCGACCCGGACGAGGGACGGGACCTTCTCCGGCGTATCGCCGAAAAGGGCGCGGTGCATGCAAAGCCGATGCATCTGAACGGTGTTGAGGGCAAGGTGGTCACCGCTCTGCTGTCGGGATACGGCGCGACGGAAGGCATCGGCCGCCGTGCCGAGATCCTGGTGCTGGACGTGACCGAGGCGGTCGAACAGGAATCCAGGTTGAGGGCCGCTTTGGAAGAAGCGCGCTATGCCGACCGCGCCAAGTCCGAGTTCCTGGCCAACATCAGCCACGAACTGCGGACCCCGCTGAACGCCATCATCGGGTTCTCCGAAGTGCTGATGGATCGCAGGCTCAAGCCGCGCAACCCGGACACGGTCGAGGAGTATCTGGGCGATATTCGGGAGAGCGGCCTGCATCTTCTGTCACTGGTCAGCGACCTTTTGGACGTTTCCCGGATCGAGGCCGGGCGCACGGAGCTGCGCGAAGAAGAACTGAACGTCGCCGATATCGCCGATTCCGCGATCCGGATGGTCCGGCGACAGGCAACCGAGGGCGGGGTCCGGCTCAGCTTCGAGGGCGATCCGACAAACTGCCTGATGCGGGCGGACCGGCGGGCGATGAAGCAGATCATGGTCAATCTGCTGTCGAACGCCGTCAAGTTCACGCCGAAGGGCGGGTCGGTGACGGTCCGCTGCGAAGGCGCACCGCGCGGGGGGCTCGAAATCACGGTGACAGACACCGGCGTCGGCATCGCCGAGGACGACATCCCCCTTGTCCTGGAGCGGTTCGGTCAGGTCGATGGAGCGCCCCGGGTGAACGGCGAGGGGACGGGGCTGGGGCTGCCGCTTGCGCAGGCGTTGGTCCGGCTGCACGGCGGCGAGCTGACGATCAAAAGCAGCCTTGAGAAGGGAACGACGGTGCGCATCGTCTTCCCGCCCGAACGACGGGTCCGCAAGACCGCCCTGGGCATGGTCTGACGCGGCGGGTTCCCGCGTCCGGTCAGGCCTTGCCTTCTTTGATCATCGCCTTGTAGATCGCGATGATCGCTTCGGACTTGGACGACTGACCGTATTCCAGTGCCTTCGAGCCTGCGCGAAGCATCTCTTTGCTGGGTTCCAGCGGAACGACCGCGTAGCCCGCCTTGCGCAGCGACTGAAGCACCGCGTCGGCCTGCTTGTTGTAGTCCTCCAGAAACAGGCGCCAGTCGGCCGCCTTGATGGCCGACGCGATCCGGTTGCGAAGCTTCACGTACCGGCCACCGTCATGCCGTCGATCCGGACCGTGGGCGCATCCACGCCATAGCGGAACTCCAGGTCGTTTGCGGGCGTGAGGTTCAGGAACATGTCCTTCAGGTTGCCGGCAATGGTCATCTCGCTGACCGGGTGCGCAAGGGCGCCATCCTCGATCCAGAAGCCCGAGGCGCCCCTGCTGTAGTCGCCGGTCACCCCGTTGATGCCCATCCCCATCAGATTCGTGACGTAAAAGCCAGACTTCACGTCGGCCATCAACTCCTCCGGAGAAAGCGTGCCGGCCGTGAGATAGAGGTTCGTCGTCGCCGGCGCGGGCGGCGAGGAGGTGCCGCGGGATGCCCGGCCCGTCGATTGCAGACCAAGCTTGCGCGCCGCGCTGAGATCCAGGACCCAGCTTTTCAGGACGCCGTCATCGACAAAGTTCAGCGCTCCGTTGGCCAAACCTTCCGCGTCGAAAGGCTTGGAACGCAGGCCCCGGTGCCGGTGGGGATCGTCGACCAGCGACACCCCCTTTGCCAGCACCTGCTCGCCCATCTTGTCCTTCAGGAAACTGGTGCCGCGGGCGATCGATGCCCCGTTGATGGCGCTGGCAAGATGCCGCGCCAGACCGTTGGAGACGCGCGGGTCGTAGATGACCGTGAACTGGTCGGTCGGTCCCTTCTTCGGGTTCAGGCGTTTGACCGCCTTCTCGCCGGCCTTTCGTCCGATCTCCTCGGGCGCATCGAGGTCGTCCCCGAACACCGACAGGCCGTATTCATAGTCGCTTTCCATGCCGGTGCCTTCGCCGGCCAGGACCGAGACCACGACACTGTGTCGGGTCCCGCGGTAGGTTCCCGAAAACCCGTTGGACGCGGCGATGGCGATTTCCGCGCTGCCCCAGTCGGCCTCGGCCCCTTCCGAATTGGTAACGCCGTCGACCGCCAGGGCCGCGCCTTCGGCGGCGCGGGCCCGTTCGATCAGGGTCTCCGCCGACGGCTCGACAGGATCGTAGATGTCCAGATCCGGCACTTGGCCCGAGAAGAGCTGGTTCGGGTCCGCGAGTCCGCAATAGGGGTCTTCCGGCACGGTCCGGGCCATGGCGATGGCGCGCTCGGCCATGGTTTCCAGCGTATCGGCGGCGATGTCGCTGGACGAGACCACGGCCTGCTTCTGCCCGACGAAGACGCGCAGCCCCAGGTCCCGGGATTCCGATCGTTCGAGTTTTTCGACCTGGCCCATTCGCTGGGCGTGCGAAACCGAGTCCGAGCGGGCATAGATCGCGTCGGCGGCGTCGGCGCCCTTGGCGCGGGCGCGCGCCAGCAGGTCCGAGAGGAGGTCGAGGGGGACGGGCGACTGGCTCATTGCGATCTCCGGCGGCTCGTTTGGAAACGGAAACGGTGCGTGCGACCGGTTTCCGGCGGAGCCTAGTTCAGGTTCTGGACGATGACCAAGATGGCCACGACCGCGAAGGCGATCAAGACCATGATCATCTGCCGTCGTGCCCGGCTGACGATCGGTGCGGAATCGCGGATCTCCGAACCGTCCCTCGGCGCCCCGGTGTAGCTCTCGCTGCGCCGGGTCCTCAGCCGAGCCCGGATGCTGAGCCCGCGCAACAGGATGATCGCGATCACGACAACGGCGATCACGGCCCACGGGTATTCCAGGATGAGGTTCCGGGCGGTCGAAACGGGATCCATGGCCCCGAGTCTAGGGGCGCGGGGCGGTATTCGCCAGCGCCATCAACAGACTGCGAGCGGCTTGCCGCGGCGCGCCCCGATCCCTAAAGTCGGCCGGGTTTGCGGGGCTACCGCGGTCAGGAGGGGGTTGCATCGTGCAGGTCGTTCGTCTTGCCGTCTTGGCGGCGTTTATCGTGGGCGCGCTTGGTCTGGGTTCGCCGGCCGTGGCGCAGATGCCGATCGCGCCATCGTCGGGCGGCGCGGAGACCAGAGGCGCGGAGGAGACCCTCGACGCCCTGACCCAAAGGATGTCCCCCGCCCAGGTCGACGAACAGCTGGCCGGCTTCACCGACGAAGAGATCAGGGAACTCTTCCGCCTGCAGTTGCGCCGTGCCGGCCAGAACCAGGAGGCGGCCGAAAGCCTGACCGTCGCGGAGACCTTTCAGGCGCGCCTTGAACTTCTTGGCGCGAACTGGAACAGCCTTGGGGCGACGCTGCCGCTGATGCCGCAGGCGATTCACGAGGCCTTCGATCAATGGACCATGGACGGTTCGTTGAAGCTGTGGCGGGTCGCGCTGTTCGCGGCGATTTGGTTCGCCATCGGCTGTGTCGTGGAATGGCTGTTCCGTCGGGCCACGGGCAAGGTCCGAAAACAGCTCGAAGAGGCCAGCACGACCGGCGTGGTGGTGATGATCGGGCGGATCGGCATCCTCGGACTGATCGATCTCCTGGCGATCGGCGCGTTCGCCCTGGGAGCCCTGGGCGGGATCATTCTGGTCCGCAATATCCTTGCCGCCTACGATGTCGCTGCAAACGACGGCGCGCGGTTGGCGGTCTTCGTGATCCTCGCAATCATCGTCTTGGTCCGGCTTGGCCGGATGTTGTTGGCGATCATTCTGGCGCCACACGCCAAGCGCATCCGGCTTGCCAACCTCAGCGACGGTGCGGCGAAGACCATCTACAACTGGTTGACCTTCTGGCTGATCGTTTGGGCCTCGGGGAACATGTTTGCCCTGGCGATGGGGCATTTCGGGGTGTCGGAGGACGGCGAACGGCTGATCCTGGTCGCGACATCCGCCCTTGATACGCTGGTGCTTGTGGCCTTCGTCTGGGTGACGCGCAAACAGATGCAGACCTATATCCGCGGCGGCGAAGCGGACAGCGCGGCCGGCACCCTGCGCCGGGGCTTTGCCGATCTGTGGCCCGTGCTTGCCAGCCTTTATCTCGCCTTTGCCTGGCTCAACTACGCGGTCGGCGCGAAGGGCGTCCTGATGCTGCTTTATCTGTTGTTGCTGGTGCCGCTGTTGGATGTGGGGCTGAAGGGTCTCATTCGCTACTGCGTCGACGCAAAAAGCGACCAGGACATGGAGGCGCTTGTTCCGGTTACCGCGGCGGCGGACATAGACGTGGAACAGGAAACCGAGGAAGAGTTCAACGCGCGCCAGGCGGCCGAAAAGGAACGGGCCGAGGCGGAGTTCCGAAACCACGTCAGGCTTCAATATGCCAGCGTCTTTCAGCGGTTCGTGCGCGTCGTTCTGTTCGTCGGATCGCTGCTGTTGATCGGCGGGGCGGCCGGGATCGACTGGGAGGAGTTCATCGCGACCGGCGGCGCGTTCGGCCGGATCTTCGGCGCGGCGGTGGACATCCTGTTGACCTTGATGGTGGCGGACCTGATCTGGAACCTGGTCAAGACCGCGATTGACTCCCGCCTGGAGCCGCTGAAGGCGGCGCGGGCGGCCGCCGGGCATTCCGGCGACGAAGGCGGTGCCGCGGGCGAAGGCGCGCGCATGCACACGCTGTTGCCGCTGTTCCGCAAGTTCGTGATGGTCACATTGGCGGTGATGGTGACCATGATCGTGCTGTCGTCGCTGGGCGTCGATATCGGGCCACTGCTGGCCGGCGCCGGCGTCGTCGGCCTGGCGATCGGCTTCGGTGCCCAGACACTGGTGCGCGACATCGTTTCGGGCGTGTTCTTCCTGATGGACGACGCATTCCGGGTGGGCGAGTACATCGAGGTCGGTACGCTGAGAGGCACCGTGGAGCAGATGTCGATCCGGTCGATCCGGCTGCGCCACCACCGCGGCGCGATCCACACGATTCCCTTCGGCGAGATGGGCCAGATCACCAACTACAGCCGCGACTGGGTGATCCTGAAGCTGGAGTTCCGGGTTCCGTTTGATACCGACGTGACCCTGGTCAAGAAACTGGTCAAGCGGATCGGCGCCGAGCTTTTGGACGATCCGACCCACGGCAAGAGTTTCCTGGAACCGCTGAAATCCCAGGGCGTGCGGCGCATGGAAGACGATGCCATGATCATCGGCCTGAAATTCATGGCCAAGCCGGGCGAGCAGTTCACCCTGCGACGGGAGGTCTATCAGCGGGTGCGCGATGCGTTCGAAAACCACGGCATCGACCTGGCGCCGCGCAAGGTCGAGGTGCATGTGGCCAAAGACGCCTCGGACGAAGAGATCGCCAAGGCCGTGGAGGGCGCGGCCGCGGAGGTCGCCTCGGCACGGGAGACGGCTGCCAAAACCGCCTAGGGAATGGGGCCCCTCTCCCCGGAGGGAGAGGGGCTGACCTCACGCCGAGCGGTCGATCCGGTTCACCGCACTGATCACCGCGCGCAGCGATGCAGCAACGATGTTCACGTCGCGGCCGACGCCGAACCGGGGCTTGCCGTCCCGGCCCTTGACCTCGACATAGGCGACGGCGGCGGCGTCCGCGCCGGCGCCGATCGCATGCTCGTGATAGTCCATCACCTCGATCGGCGTGCCCAGCGCCGCTCTCAGGCCATGCACGAAGGCGTCGATAGGCCCGTTGCCCCGTCCCTTGACCTCGACGGTGCCGGCGCCGTTCTGCATGGTCGCCGTCAGGTTGCGCAGACCGGGATGGCTGCGATCCGGCTCGGTTTCGTATTCGACGAAGCTGTAGCCGTCGCTGCCGGGCGACAGGTATTCGCGCTCGAAGGCATCCCAGATCTGCTGCGGCGCAAGCTCCTTGCCCGTGTCATCGGTGATTTCCTGGATCGCCACCTGGAACTCGCTTTGCAGACGCCGCGGCAGTTCCATGCCGAACTCGGTCTCCATGATGAAGGCGACGCCGCCCTTGCCGGACTGGCTGTTGACGCGGATCACCGCCTCGTAGGTCCCGCCGACGTCGGCCGGGTCTATCGGCAGGTATGGAACCTCCCACAGATCGCTGTTCGACCGGTCCATCGCCTTGAAGCCCTTCTTGATCGCGTCCTGGTGCGAACCGGAAAACGCCGTAAAGACCAGGTCGCCGCCGTAGGGGTGGCGCGGATGGACCGGCAACTGGTTGCAATACTCGGCGGTCTGCCTGACCTCGCCCAGGTTCGAGAAGTCGAGCTCGGGATCGACGCCTTGCGTGAACATGTTCAACGCCAGGGTCACGATGTCCACGTTGCCGGTGCGTTCGCCATTGCCGAACAGGGTTCCTTCGACGCGGTCCGCTCCCGCCATCACCGCCAGCTCGGCGGCGGCGACGCCGGTGCCGCGGTCGTTGTGCGGATGGACCGACAGGACGACGCTGCTGCGGTTCGCGACATTGCGGTGAAACCACTCGATCTGATCGGCGAAAATGTTCGGGGTCGCGACTTCGACCGTTGCCGGCAGGTTGAAGATCACCGGCCGGTCGGGCGTCGGTTTCCAGACCTCCATCACCGCCTCGCACACCTCGCGCGCCACCTCCAGCTCGGTCTGCGTGAAGCTCTCCGGCGAGTACTGGTAGAGGACCTCGGTCTCGCTCTGGGCATCGGCCAACGCGCGAACGCGTTTTGCGCCTTCGACGGCGATCGACTTGACGCCTTCGACGTCGGTGGCGAAGACGACCCGGCGCTGCAGCGTGGAGGTTGAGTTGTAGAGGTGCACGATCGCCCGGCGGGCGCCCCTGATCGCCTCGAAGGTCCGGTCGATCAGATGGTCGCGGGCCTGGGTCAGCACCTGGATCGTGACATCGTCGGGGATCATGTCCTCGTCGATCAACTGGCGCACGAAATCGAAATCGGTTTGCGAGGCGCTGGGGAAGCCGACCTCGATCTCCTTGAAGCCCAGCGCGACCAGGTGGTTGAACATGCGCCGCTTGCGCTCCGGCCCCATGGGTTCGATCAGGGCCTGGTTGCCGTCGCGCAGATCGACGCTGCACCAGACGGGCGCCTTGGTGATGGTCCGGGTCGGCCACTGCCTGTCGGGCAGATCGATCGGCTCGAACGGTCGGTACTTGTGGGTCGGCATGCGTGCCATTGTTCTCTCCTTCGGCGCCCGGTGGGGACGCGGTTCGATCTCTGGGCGGGGCTGCGCGGAAACGGCGTTCGGCCGTCGGCTCAGGTCCGGCAACCGCGGCTAAGTCGCGCGCGAAGGAGGAAAAGGCTGAAACGTGTCTTGGGCATGAGATCGAGACCTTGAGCTTACCGGTGAGACCTGGAAGACGGCCGCAAACGCGGCCCCCGACGCGTCTAGAGCGCCGGGCCGGTAAGTCGTAGCGCCAGGAGGGCGCGCTGGTCCCGAATGGTCATCAGGAGAGGGTAGGTGCGCTCACGACGGGCGTCAAGGGGCGACGGCCTACCGCTTTCACCTGGTCAGCACCGCGTGCGATCATGGGTCCCTCCATTGGCACATTTCCCGGAAAGGACCGGATGCCGACCTTGAACGAAGACCTGCTGGGGTTTTCCTGCCTGCGCTGCGGCGGGCATGTGCCGGTGGACGACTATCCCGAAGGGTGCCCGTCCTGCTGGGCCGAAGGCACGCCGTCAAACCTGCGGGCCCGCTATGGGCGTGTTCCCCCGGGCGGGGCGGCGCTGCCCTACAGCGATTATGCCTCCCTCGGCGAGGGCAATACGGACCTCATCCCCTACGACGCCTTCGGCCCGGCTGGCCCGCTGGTATTCTTCAAGGCGGAGTTCCAGAACCCCACGGGATCGCACAAGGATCGCTGCAGCGCGCTGGCCGTGGCCCGGGCGCTGGAGACCGGATGCCGGACGATCGTCTGCGCATCGTCGGGGAACGCGGCCTATTCCGTTGCGACCTACGGCAGGGCGGCGGGGCTGGCGGTCGAGGTGGCCGTCGCCCGAAAGCCCCGTCCCGGGTTCAAGCGGGCTTTGCAGGCGTTGGGGGCGCAGGTCTTCGAATTCGAGAAGATCTTGCTGGGCTGGGACTGGATGCACGAACGGGGCCGGGCCGACGACGTCTTTATTGCCACCAACAGCGTCAAGCCGGCGGTCGGCACGACGCCTTTCGGAATCGAAGGCTACAAGGGCATGGGCGCGGAGCTGTTCGCCCAGCTTGGCCCGGCCGGCTGCGACTGGCTGGTGATCCCGACGGCCCGCGGCGACTTGCTGCACGGCACCCTGATGGGATACCTGGAGGCGGGCGGCGCGAAACCCGGGCCCAAGCCGGTGGCGGTCGAGCCGTTTCCGCGCCTGGCGCCGGTCCTGGCCGGCACGGCCGACTATCGCGACGAGTTCGAAGGCAACGCCAAGGGCCGGGAGTCGGTCTCCGGCACGACGGTGACGTGGCAGGCGGTCCGCGCGCTGACCGAGAGCGGCGGCATCGCCCTGACGGTCAGCGAAGAGCAGGCGCAGGCGTGCCAGGCCGCGCTGGCGCAGGACGGCCTGTGCGTCGAGGGGACCAGCGCGATGTCTCTGGCCGCCATTCGGACCCTGGTGGAGGCAGGCATCGCCCGGCCGTCGGACCGCATCGTCGGCATCCTGACCGCAGCCGACCGGTCGCACTGGCTTGCGTGAGGCGACCTATTTCCAGATCGGCTTGCCGCTGCCGGGCAGGCCCAGGTCGTCCCACATGGCGGTGACGCGGTCGACGACCTGGCTGTCCATCCGCAGCTTTTCGCCCCACTCGCGCTTGGTTTCCGGCGGCCATTTGTTGGTGGCGTCCAGCCCGATCTTGGAGCCCAGCCCGCTGTCGGGGGAGGCGAAGTCGAGATAGTCGATCGGCGTATTCTCGATGACCGTGATATCGCGGGCCGGATCCATTCGCGTGGAGACCGCCCACATCACGTCTTTCCAGTCGCGCGCATCGATGTCGTCGTCAACGACGATCACCCATTTCGTGTACATGAACTGGCGCAGGTAGGACCAGGCGCCCATCATCACCCGCTTGGCGTGGCCCGGATAGGCCTTCTTCATGGCAACGACTGCGATCCGGTAGGAACAGCCTTCCGGCGGCAGCCAGAAGTCCACGACCTCCGGGAACTGTTGCTGCAGCAGGGGGATGAAGACCTCGTTCAAGGCCTCGCCCAGGACCGACGGCTCGTCGGGCGGCCGGCCGGTGAAGGTCGAGAGATAGATCGGCTGGCGCCGCATGGTAATCGCCGAGACGCGGAAGACCGGGAACGGCTCGACGGCGTTGTAATACCCGGTGTGGTCGCCGTAGGGCCCTTCGTCGCCGAACTCGTCCAGGCTGACATGGCCTTCCAGCACGATCTCCGCGGCCGCCGGCACCTTCAGCGGCACGGTCTTGCAGTCGACGAGCTCCACCTTCCTGCCGCGCAGCAGGCCGGCGAACTGGTACTCCGACAGGGTGTCGGGCACCGGCGTCACGGCGGCCAGGATGGTGCCGGGGTCGGCGCCGATCACCGCTGCGGCGGGCAGGGGCTCGCGCTTCTCCGCCTTCCAGCGGGCGTGGTGCTGGGCCCCTCCTCGATGCTTGAGCCAACGCATCAGCGTGGTGTCGCGCCCGGTCACCTGCATCCGGTAGATGCCCAGGTTGAAGGCGTCGGTCTTGTCGCCCTTGGGGTTGGGTCCCTGGGTCACGACCAGCGGCCAGGTGATCAGCGGCGCCGGCTCGCCGGGCCAGCAGGTCTGAACCGGAAGGCGGCCGAGGTCGATGTCCGCGCCGGTCAGAACGACCTCCTGGCACGGCGCCGACCCGACGGTCTTCGGCTTCATGGCCATGACCGTCTTGAGCAGCGGCAGCATCTCGACCGCTTCGCGGAAGCCGCCCGGGGGTTCCGGCTGCCGCAGGAAGGCCAGCGTCTCGCCGACCTCGCGCAAGGCGTCTGGCGTGCGGTCCATGCCCCAGGCGACCCGCTCCACCGACCCGAACAGGTTGACCAGGACGGGCATGCCGGCCGGGCTGCCGTCCGGGTTGGTCGGGTTCTCGAACAGGACCGCGGGCCCCCGTTCGGCCAGCAGACGTGTCTGGATCTCGGTCATCTCCAGCGCGGTCGAAACCGGCGCTGTGACCCGCACCAGGCGGTCCTCGCGTTCCAGGCGTTCGATGAAGTCGCGGAGCGATCCGTAAGGCATGGGCGTGAGATATAGACCGAAAGCCGCGGACGTGAACAGTCCGGTCCGCCCGCTTTGCCTGGCGATGACGGAATGTTAAAACCCGCCGTGTTCCCATGCCGGGGCTGATGCGAGGCTTGGATCATGGCTGAGAAATACTGGGTCGTCGGCGGCGAATACACCGACACCACCTTCTCCACCTTCGCCGACGGTGCCGAGCCGGTCCGGCTCGGCCCGTTCGCGGACTATGGCGCGGCCGAGGATGCCTGGCGGGCCAAGGCGATGGAGACCATCGACGACGCCTATGCGCGTTTCGAGATCGAAAAGGAGGACGCCGACGCCTACTGGGTCGTTGGCGGGATCTATACCGACACCACGTTCACGGAAACCGCCAACGGCGCGCCGGAAGAACGGCACGGACCCTTCGACACCCACGCCCAGGCCGAGGCGGAGTGGCGGGCGATGGCCATGGCCACCATCGACGACGCCTACGCGCGTTATCGGATCGACAAGCTCTGAAACCCGGCCGGGAAAAGCCTGAGGCGGTGATCGCCCGCGCGCGCGACTATCCCTACGACGCGCCCGAAGGCTCCTACACCTATCACCGGGGAACCGCACATCCCTTCGATCCGGACATGCGCAGGGGCCGGACGCCGGTCCTGGCCTACGGGTCGAACCGCGCCCCCGCGCAGCTTGACCGCAAGTTCGGGCACGCGCCCGAGACGATCATCCCGGTCGAGACCGCGGTGCTTGAAGAGTTTGACGTCGTTTATGCCGCAAGCTTCACCCGTTACGGCGCGGTGCCGGCGATGCTGCAGCATGTGCCGGGCGTGGCGGTGGAGATCGCGGTCACCTGGCTGGACGAGGCCGAGCTTGAACACATGAACGGCACCGAGATCGGCGCGGCGAACTATCACTACGCGGCGCTGGAAGACGTGCGCCTGACCCTTGCGAGCGGCGAGGTGCTGGAGACGGTCTACACCTATGTGGGCACGCGCGGGCATTTCACCCACGACGGCGGACCGGTTCCGCTGAAGGCGGTGAAGAGCAGCGGGCGGCGGCACGCGCCGCGCACGACGGCGGAAATGCTGGTCCTGTTGCACGACCTGCTGGGCGGCGGCGGCGCGGTGGAGGACTTCATTCACCGCCTTGTCTCCGACGACGGTTTCCGTCGCGGGCGCGCCGATGCGCTGGCGCTGCACGCGACCCCGTTTGCGTATGACCACACGGTGATCTCGAAAGAGTAGGACACTCTTCCCGGCGAGAGGCGATCCAACCTATCCCGCGCGCGCGATCCGGCCGCCGGGCATCGGCCTGGGCACGCCCGTCGTCGAAGGCAGGCTGAGCGGCAGGCCCAGGTTCGCGCGGATGGCGAGATAGCCGAAGCACTGGGCTTCCAGGAAATCGCCGTCCCTCGCGATCGCCTCGATGCCCCTGACCGGCGCACCCGCCCCCTCGCGCAGCCGGTTCATCAGGTGCCTGTTGCGACGGCCGCCGCCGGCAACCAGCCACTCGCGCACCGGATGGGGGAAATGATCGCGCGCCGCAAGCGTGGCGGCCACGGTGAAGGCCGCCAGCGTCGCCGCGCCGTCCGCATCGGTCAACGCCTCCACCCGTGCGGCGCGGGCGTGGAAGTGCTGGCGGTCGAGCGATTTCGGCGGCGGTTCCCGGAAGTACGGGTCTTCCATCAGCGCCGCGACCAGATCTGTATCCGCCGTGCCCGAGGCGGCCAGATCCCCGTCGCGATCGAACGCGGCGCCGGTGCGACGGGCGACGAAATCGTCGATCAAGGCGGACGCCGGGCCTGTGTCGAAGGCGATGATCGTCTCGCCGGCGATATAGGTGACGTTGCCGACGCCGCCCCAGTTCAGGACCGCGACCGGTTCCGGCCGGCCGGCGACGATCGCGCGATGATAGAGCGGCGCCAGCGGCGCGCCCTGTCCGCCGGCCGCGACATCCGCCTGCCTGAACGCGCCGACCACGTCGATGCCGAGCGCGGCGGCGGCAGCTTGGGCGTCGCCAAGCTGGCGGGTGAACCGTCGTTCCGGACGATGGCAGACCGTCTGGCCGTGCAAGCCGACGAGATCGATCCGGGGAGGCCGCAAATTCGAAACGGCGATGAAACGCCGGATCGCGTCCACATGGGCGTCGGTGACCGCGCGCTCCAAGTCGCTCATGGGATCGGTCAGGGCGATGTCGGGCGTCTTGGCAACCTCGATCAGGCGCCGGCGCAGATCGGGCGGGTAGGCGAAGGTCGCGCCCGGTCCGGCATCGGCGACGGTATCGCCGTCGCTTTCCACCCAGGAGACGTCGATCCCGTCCATCGAGGTCCCGCTGATCGCGCCGATCGCGAAAAAGGTCCGATTGTCCGTCATGCCGCGGCGCTAGACCTGCAGACCGCCGGCAACGATGGCGGCGAAGACGATCAGCCCGAACAGCTTGTTCGATTTGAACTTGGCCATGCAGTCGCCGGGATCGTCCAGGTCCACGTCGCGGACCTGCCAGGCAAGCTGGACCCCCGCCACCGCGAGCAGAGGGTAGAACGCCCAGCCCAAGCCGGTCAGCGCGCCGGCCGCGGCGATCAGCACGATGGCCAGCGTGTAGAATATGGCCAGCCACCGCCGCGACGCCGCGCCCAGCTTCAGCGCCGTCGATTTGACGCCGATCAGGGCGTCGTCCTCTTTGTCCTGGTGGGCGTAGATGGTGTCGTAGCCCAGGGTCCAGGCGATGCCGGCGGCATAAAGCACCAGGGCGGGCGCGTGCAGGCCTTCGTGCATCGCCGTCCAGCCCACAAGCGCGCCCCAGTTGAAGGTGAGACCCAGGAACGCCTGCGGCCAGTAGGTGATGCGTTTCATGAAGGGATAGGTAAAGACCAGGATCAGGGACGCCACGCCGACGATCCGGGCCGCGTCGTTGAATTGCAGTAGGATCGCCAAGCCGACCAGCATCTGCAGGCCCATGAAGATGACGGCCTGGGTAACCGTGACCTGGCCGCTGGGGATGGGCCGCAGAGCGGTACGGGCGACCTTGGCGTCGAAGTGCCGGTCGGTGATGTCGTTCCAGGTGCATCCCGCCCCGCGCATGACCAGCGCACCCAGCGCGAACAGGACAATGTACCAAAGCGACGGCACCGGCAGCGCCGGATGGCCGGCGGTGCCGAGCCCCAGCCCCCACCAGCAGGGCAGCAGCAACAGCCAGGTCCCGATCGGCCGGTCGATCCGGGCGAGCTTCAGATAGGGCCGCGTCCATCCCGGGGCCAGGCTGTTGACCCAGTGTTCCTGCGGGATATCGCTGGCGTGATCTGTTTGTGGCTTGCCGCTCATGGGGTAGTCTCGCGCGCCGCCGCGATTTGCGGCGGCTTTGGGCTTTTAGCAGGGATTTGGGCGGCAATGGAACGGCCTGCGACGACCCGGCTCTACGTGGACGGCGACCTGGCGGACGCCGCGCGGGTGGCGCTTGGCCGCGACCAGGCCCACTATCTGCGTGCCGTCCTGCGTCAGGAGACGGGTGCGCGCCTGCTGGTCTTCAACGGCCGCGACGGCGAATGGCTGGCCGAGATCCGCTCCCTGGGCAAAAGCGACGCCACGTTGGCCTGCATCGAACGGACGCGGGTCCAGACGGAGGCGGAGGGCCCGGTCCTTCTGTTCGCGCCGGTGAAGAAGGCACCCATGGATTTCCTGGTCCAGAAGGCGGTCGAGCTGGGGGTCTCGGTCCTGCAGCCGGTTTTGACCCGGCGCACCAACGTCGCCAGGGTCAACCTCGACCGCCTGATGGCCAACGCCCGCGAGGCGGCAGAGCAGTGCGGCCGTCTCAGCCTGCCGGAGGTCCGCGCGCCGCAGGCGCTGGATCCGGCGGTAGCGGCGCTGGCCCCGGACCACAAGGTGTTCTGGTGCGCCGAGACCGGACCCGCTGCGCCGGTCGCCGATGCCCTGAAGGCCACGCCCGCCGACCGCCGGGCCGTTTTCGTCGTCGGACCCGAGGGCGGCTTTGCCCCATCGGAACTTGATGCCCTGCGGAACAATGCCTTAATAACCCCCGTCAGCCTGGGGCCAAGGATCCTGAGGGCCGAAACGGCCGCTCTGGCGGCGCTTGTGTGCTGGCAGTCGGTCCACGGGGACTGGCGGAACCGCCCGGCCGAATGGGCCGGGGGCAAAGAGGGGGAGAGCGATGGCGGCACCGGCTAAGGTCGACACGACGCCGATCGAGTCGAAAACGCAGCTGGTCGCCCATCTCGAGGCCGGGTGCAAGCCGCCGCCGGACTGGCGGATCGGTACCGAACACGAGAAATTCGCCTACCGGGAACAGGACCTCAGGCCGCTGACCTATGACGGCAGTCCGGGCATCGGCGTCCTGCTTGAGGGGTTGGTGCAGTTCGGCTGGGAACCCGTCGTCGAGGGCGACAACGTCATCGCGCTCAAGCACGCGGATGGCTGTTCGGTCACGCTTGAACCTGGCGGTCAGCTCGAGCTGTCGGGCGCGTTGGTGGAGAACATCCACAAGACCTGCTCGGAGGTGAACACCCACCTGGACCAGGTCAAACAGGTCTGCGAGACGATCGGTGCCGGCGTTCTGGGCATGGGGTTCAGCCCGCTGTGGACCCGGGACGACATGCCCTGGATGCCCAAGGGCCGCTACAAGATCATGCGCGCCTATATGCCGACCAAAGGCTCGCTGGGTCTGGACATGATGCTGCGCAGCTGCACGGTCCAGGTGAACCTGGATTTCTCGTCCGAGCGCGACATGATCCGCAAGATGCGCGTCGGCGTCGCGCTGCAGCCGGTGGCCACGGCACTGTTCGCCAGTTCGCCTTTTGTCGAGGGCAAGCCTGTCGGCTATCGCAGCTATCGCTCGCACACCTGGACGGACACCGACCCGGACCGCTGCGGTATGCTGCCCTTCGTGTTCGACGACGACTTCGGCTTCGAACGCTGGGTCGACTACATCCTCGATGTACCGATGTATTTCGTCTACCGGGACGGCGCCTATGTCGACGTCTCGGGCAAGTCGTTCCGCGACTTCATGGCCGGCACGCTGGAGGGTTTCGAAGGCCAGACCCCGACCATGGGCGACTGGCAGGACCACATGACCACGGTTTTCCCGGAAGTGCGCCTGAAGACCTTCATCGAGATGCGCGGCGCGGACGGCGGCCCTTGGAAACGGCTGTGCGCCCTGCCGGCCTTCTGGGTGGGGCTGCTTTACGACGAGCAGGCCCTGGACGAAGTCGAAGGGCTGATCGCCGACTGGAGCGTGGCCGAGATGGCGGCGTTGCGCGATGCGGTGCCCGTGAAGGCGCTGAAGACGCCGTTCCGGGACGGGACGGTGCAGGACGTGGCCATACGGCTGGTCGAAATCGCGGCCGGCGGGCTGGAGCGGCGCAACTGTCTCGACTGGCAGGGCGCCGACGAACGGCAGTACCTGAAAGACCTGCGCGACATCGCCGAGACCGGCCGGACGTTGGCCGACGAGATGGTGGCGGCCTACGAAACCGCCTGGGACGGCGACCTCACCAAGCTCTACGAGCTCTATTCGTACTAGAGCGGGATCGGTTCACGTCGAAACACCGAGGCGCTTGCAGCCATGTGGTTCGAGACGGCGCGCTGGCGCGCGCCTCCTCACCATGAGGGCGTTCGGTATCGAAGACATTAGACTATGTCCTCACCCTGAGGAGGCCGCGGGACGCGGCCGTCTCGGAGAAGACAACCTATTGAGGCTCCACATCTAGTTCCCGTTCCGCCCTGCCGCAGCAACAGCGGTTCTAGAGCCAGCTCTCCTCGAGCGGCAGGCGGCTCAGCATCTCGATGCCGGTGTCGGTGATCAGAACCTGTTCTTCCAGCTTCACGCCTTCCCGGGTGTCCGCGGGGCCCAGGTAGCTTTCCACGCAAACGGTCATCCCCGGCACCAGGGTCGCCTCATAGCCGCGTTCCTGTGTAACCCAGAGGGCGTGCGGGTATTCGTCACACATGCCGACGCCGTGGATCAGGCAGGTATAGACCTTGCAGTCCTCCGGCGGCGGCCCGACCTGCTCGGAAATCTCGGTCATTGTCATGCCGGGACCGATCCGCTCCAGGAGTCCTTTGAGGACTTCGTGGGCGCGGGCATAGGTGCGGCGCTGTTCGTCGGCGGCCACGCCGCCGCCGACCCGCCAGGTCCGAGAGATGTCGCAGCAATAGCCGTAGCGCCCGATCAGGTCCGTATCCAGTCCGATCAGGTCGCCCGGCTCGACGACCCGGTCGGAGGATTCCTGGTACCAGGGATTGGTGCGCGGCCCGGACGACAACAGCCGGGTTTCGATCCATTCCCCGCCGTTGGCGATATTGTGCTGGTGCAGGACCGACCAGATCTCGTTCTCGGTCATGCCCGGCTGGCTGGCCGCCATGGTGGCGCGCACGCCGTCCTCGCAGACGGCAACGCATTCGCGCATCGCCAGCAGTTCCTGCGGCGTCTTGATGGCCCGGGCCCGCTCCGCGATCCCCTGTCCGTCGACCGCTTCGATACCCAGCTTCTCAAGCGCGAGATAGCCGGTGAACTCGAGCCTGTCGACGGCGAGACGGCGGTTGCCGCCGCCGTGCGCCGCCACCAGGTCGGCGATTTGCGCTGCCCATTTCGCGGCGGCGGCCTCGAAACCCGGTCCGGCCATGAAATAGGTCCAGGAGATCGACGGGCGCACCTCGTCGACCGTCTCCACGCCTTCGGACAGGATCTCGCAGGTGTGGAAGTCGAACATGATGACGGGGCCGTCGGCGGCGACATAGGCGTAACGGGTCGGATTGTGCAGGCACCAGACCTGCATGTTGCTGACATCGGTCGCGTAGCGGATGTTGACCGGGTCCAGGAAGACCGCGGCGGCGACGTCCGCCTCGGCCAGCACCGCGCGCAACCGCGCCAGACGTTCGCGCCGCAGCGCGGGCACATCGACGGATGCATTGGAAAGGGCGACGCCCGCGGCGTGTTCCTCTCTCATCTCAGCGCACCTCCGCAGAAACACGGCCGAGAAATCTCAGCGCACGGCGGTCAGTCTGGCCGATTTTGTCGGGGGAGAGAAACGCAAATTCACGATGGGGACACCGGCTCGGATCCCTCTCCCCCGCGGGGGAGAGGGATACCAAAAAGAACGCCGGTCTTCGACTACGCCGCCTGCGTGCCGCCGACGGTGAGGCCGTCGATGCGCATGGTCGGCTGGCCGACGCCGACCGGCACGCCCTGGCCGTCCTTGCCGCAGGTGCCGATGCCGGAATCAAGCTTCATGTCGTTGCCGATCATCGACACCTTGGTCAGCGCATCGGGGCCGTTGCCGATCAGCGTGGCGCCCTTGACCGGCGCGCCCAGCTTTCCGTTCTCGATCAGGTAGCCCTCGGTGCAAGTGAAGACGAACTTGCCGTTCGTGATGTCCACCTGGCCGCCGCCGAAGTTGACCATGTAAACGCCCTTGTCGACCGACGCGATGATCTCGGCCGGGTCCTTGTCGCCGCCCAGCATGTAGGTATTGGTCATGCGCGGGATCGGCACGTGGGCGAACGACTGCCGCCGGCCGTTGCCGGTGGGCTGCATGCCCATCAGGCGCGCGTTCAACCGGTCCTGGATGTAGCCGACCAGCACGCCGTCCTCGATCAGCGTGGTGCACGCCGTCGGGGTGCCCTCGTCATCGACCGTCAACGACCCGCGCCGATCCTGGATCGTTCCGTCGTCAATGACGGTGACGCCGGGGGACGCCACGCGCTCGCCCATCAGGCCCGCGAAAGCCGACGTCTTTTTGCGGTTGAAGTCGCCCTCCAACCCGTGGCCCACGGCCTCGTGCAGCATGACGCCAGGCCATCCCGGCCCCAGCACCACCGGCATCTCGCCGGCCGGCGCGGGCACCGCGGTCAGATTGGTGATCGCCTGGCGCAAGGCCTCGTCCACATAGGGCTTCCAGTTCGCCGGGTCGACATAGAACGCAAAGCCGGTCCGCCCGCCGGCGCCATAGCTGCCGGTCTCCATGCGGTCGCCCTCGGCCGCGACGACGGTGACGTTGATGCGCACCAGCGGCCTCACATCGGCGACGCGGCAGCCGTCGGGGCGCAGGATCTGGACCGCCTCCCACGACCCCGCGATCGATGCCATGACCTGCTGGACGCGGCTGTCGCTGGCCCGGGCATAGGCGTCCATCTCGGACAACAGCTTGACCTTGTCCTCGAACGACACCGTGCCCAGCGGGTCCTCGTCGCTGTACAGGATCTTGTTGGTTCCGATCGGCGCCTCGGCCATCGTACCGGCATGCCCGGCGCGGACCGCCTTGACCGTGCCCGCGGCGCGTTTGATCGCGTCTTCCGACAATTCCGATGCGTGCGCATAACCGGTCGCCTCGCCGGCCACCGCCCGGAGGCCGAAACCCTGTCCTGTGTCGAAGCTGGCCGCTTTGACGCGACCGTCCTCGAAACTGATGCTCTCGGACTGCGAGAATTCCAGGTAGAGTTCGCCGTCGTCGGCGCCTTCCAGAGCGTCTGAGGTGACGGCTTCGACACGGCCGCGGTCGAGACCCGCCCGGTTGAAGAAGAGGTCGTCGGTTACGGCGAGGTTGGTCATCGATCTAAGGCTCCTTCTGATCGGCGGCGCACCGGCGCAAACCGGCGGAACTTCGGGCGGTCGGGCCGGAGATTTCGGATATCCGCGGCGCCCACAAGTAGATATGAGCCTTTCCGGCGTTTTGACCACTAGAATTCACGGCGACGGCGGTCGGGGCAGAGGCCGGAACCCCTGGGATTTCGCCTCGCGGCACAGTGTCGCGCCAGTTATCGGCCGCTAACACAAATGAGCTATATCACGGCATGGCTGCGGTGGTCGCCGTGGCTCAACCACAACAGTCGAAACAGGGCGGAGACGCTGATTGGTGCCTGGGACCTCCACCAGAAACGGGTCGGACGGAACCTTCGGCACAATCGATCGCAGGATCGGTGCGGTTTGAATACAGGAGCATGAGAGCGTGAAACGGGTATTGGCGCTGGTATCGACAGGTTTGGCCTCCCTTGCAGCCGGAGCCGCCATCGCGGCGGAACCGCAGCCATGGCAACTCGGATTGCCGGAGCCGGTCACGCCGCTGGCGCGCCAGATGGCGGATTTCCACAATCTGTGGCTCATGCCGGTGATCACCGGGATCGTCATCTTCGTCCTGGCGCTGTTGCTGTTCGTCGCTTTCCGGTTCCGCGAATCGCGGAACCCGACGCCGTCGAAAACGACCCACAACACGGTGATCGAGGTGTTGTGGACCGCGGTGCCGATCATCATCCTGGTGGTGCTCGCCTTCCCATCGTTGCGTCTGCTGTACGCGACCGAGCGGTTCGAAGACGCCGAGATGACGCTGAAGATTACCGGGCACCAGTGGTACTGGTCCTACGAGTATCCCGATCACGGCGACTTCACCTTCGATGCCAACCTGGTGCCGGAGGACGAACTGCAGCCCGGCCAGCATCGCCTGATGCAGACCGACAATGCCGTGGTCCTGCCGGTGGACACTAAGGTCCGTCTGCAGATGACCTCCGCGGATGTCCTGCACAACTGGGCGATCTCCGACTTCGGCGTTCGCATGGACACAGTGCCGGGACGGCTGAACGAGACCTGGGTCCAGGTCGAAAAGGAAGGCACCTACTACGGTTTCTGTTCGGAACTGTGCGGCGTCAATCACGCCTACATGCCGATCATGGTCGAGGTGGTCTCGAAAGAGGCTTTCGAAGAGTGGGTGAAGGACGCGCAGGAGACCTTTGCCAAGGTTGACCGGCCGGATGCGGCGCCGACGCGGCTTGCCGACGAAACGGCGCCCGCGACGACCGAGCCCAAGAGTGTCGATAACCAGCAGACGGTCGCGGCGGCGGCCCTTGAGGAGAGCCGGTAATGGCCGATCACGCAGTTTCGCACGACCATCACGACCATCACCCCACAGGGTGGCGCCGCTATCTCTATTCGACCAACCACAAGGACATCGGGACGATGTACCTTGTATTCTCGGTCGTCGCGGCAATCATCGGCGGCGCCTTTTCCATTTACATGCGGATGGAACTGCAGGATCCGGGCGTCCAGTGGATGACCGATTCGGCCGGCGATCCCGACGGACATTTCTGGAACGTGGTGATCACGGCGCACGGCCTGATCATGGTGTTCTTCGTGGTCATGCCGGCCTTGATCGGCGGCTTCGGCAACTGGTTCGTGCCGTTGATGATCGGCGCGCCGGACATGGCGTTCCCGCGCATGAACAATATCAGCTTCTGGCTGTTGATCCCGTCCTTTCTGCTGCTTCTGCTGTCGGCCGTCATCGGCGGCGGCGCCGGCACCGGCTGGACCATCTATCCGCCGCTGTCATCGGCGCTTGGCCATCCCGGGCCGGCCGTCGACATGGCCATCTTCGCCCTGCACATCGCGGGCGCGTCGTCGATCCTGGGGGCGATCAACTTCATCACCACGATCTTCAACATGCGCGCGCCCGGCATGACGCTGCACAAGATGCCGCTGTTCGCGTGGGCGATCCTGGTCACGGCCTTCCTGTTGCTGCTGTCGCTGCCGGTTCTGGGCGGCGCGATCACCATGCTGTTGACCGACCGGAACTTCGGCACCGCCTTCTTCGTTCCCGAAGGCGGCGGCGACCCGGTCCTGTTCCAGCATCTGTTCTGGTTCTTCGGTCATCCCGAGGTCTACATCATGATCCTGCCGGCGTTCGGCGTGATCAGTCACATCGTGTCGACCTTCTCGCGCAAGCCGGTGTTCGGCTATCTGGGCATGGCCTATGCGATGGTCGCAATCGGCTTCATCGGCTTCATCGTATGGGCGCACCACATGTACACGGTGGGTTTCTCGGCCGATACGCGGGCCTACTTCACCCTGGCGACTATGGTCATCGCGGTGCCGACCGGCATTAAGATCTTCTCGTGGATCGCCACCATGTGGGGCGGGTCGATTCGGTTCGACACGCCGATGCTTTGGGCCGTGGGCTTCATCTTCTTGTTCACGGTGGGCGGCGTCACCGGCGTGGTCCTTGCCAACGCGGGCATGGACCTGCAGCTGCACGACACCTACTACGTGGTCGCGCACTTCCACTATGTGCTCAGTCTGGGCGCGGTCTTCGCGATCATCGCCGGCATGTACTACTGGTTCGGCAAGATGACCGGCCGGCAGTACCCGGAATGGGCGGGCAAGCTGCATTTCTGGACGACCTTCATCGGCGTCAATCTGACCTTCTTCCCGCAGCACTTCCTGGGTCTGGCCGGGATGCCGCGTCGGTATATCGACTATGCCGACGGGCTGGCCGGCTGGAACTATGTTTCGTCGATCGGGTCCTATATCTCGGCGGCCTCCACGGTGTTCTTCTTCGTGGTCATCATATGGGCCATGCGATACGGCAAGCGGGTCGGCGAGAACTACTGGGGCGAGGGGGCGACGACGCTGGAATGGACCGTGTCCTCGCCGCCGCCGTTCCACACCTTCGACGTGCTGCCGCAGGTGAAGTGACGGAAGGCAAATACGGTAGGAACTGATGGAACACGTAATGGGCAACGACAACACCGACGGGCGCCACCGCAAGGGCTTTCACCCGACCGAGGCGCACCGCCGGAAGTTCTACAAAAACGTCGCGGTACTGCTGGCGTTGGTGGCGATGGGCGCCCTTTTGTATTTCATCGGTGTCGTCAAGATGATGGGCGCGTAGAGCATGGCCGGACAGGCGGACAGGGCAAAGCGGCGGACCGCGATCGCGATGGCGGGCGTGGTGGCCGGCATGGTCGGCCTGTCTTTCGCGGCGGTGCCGCTGTACGACATGTTCTGCCGGGTTACCGGCTATGGCGGCACGACACAGCAGGCATCCGAGCCCAGTCAGCACGCGGTCGACCGGGTGATCACGGTGCGGTTCGACGCGTCCGTGAACGGGGCCCTGCCCTGGGCATTCCAGCCGGTCGAACGCGCCGTGGAAATGCAGGTCGGCGAGAATGCGCTGGCCTTCTATCGTGCACGCAACCTGGCCGATGCGCCGGTCGTGGGCACCGCGACCTTCAATGTCACGCCACAGAAGGCGGGGGTCTATTTCACCAAGGTCGAGTGCTTCTGTTTCACCGAACAGCGGCTTGCCGCCGGTGAGGCGATTGACATGCCGGTCGCGTTCTACGTGGACCCGGAATTCGCCGACGACCCCGAAATGGACGATGTAAACACCATCACGCTGTCCTATACCTTCTTCCGGGTGGACGGCGAGGCCGAAAAAGAACAGGTGGCGCGTTCCGGCGACTGAGGCCGGCGCGCACGCCGCAACAGGTTTGGTTCTGAAAGTCGAGGATACACCGCGATGAGCGCTGATACACATCACGGACCGCAGCATGACTACCATCTGGTCGATCCCAGTCCATGGCCGGCCGTGGGCGCCCTGGGCGCCTTCGCCCTGGCCTTCGGGATCGTGGTCTATCTGCATCCGGGCATCTTCGGCGCCGAAAGCGAAGCCTTTGTCGCAGGCCTGGGCGTCGCCAAGATATTCCCGGGCGTCATCCTGATCATCGCCACAATGTGGTACTGGTGGCGCGACGTGGTGCGCGAAGCCACCTTCGAAGGCCATCACACGCCGGTCGTCCAGCTTGGCCTGCGCTACGGGATGGCGCTGTTCATCGCCTCGGAGGTGATGTTCTTCGCCGCCTTCTTCTGGGCTTACTTCGACGCAAGTCTCAATCCCAAGGAGCTGCCCTACAACGTACCCGGCGGCGTCTGGCCGCCCGAAGGCGTCAAGACCTTCGATCCGTTCGACATTCCTTTCCTCAACACGTTGATCCTGTTGCTGTCCGGCTGCACCGTCACCTGGGCGCACCATGCCTTGCGCGAAGGAAAGAAGGACCAGATGGTCCTCGGGCTTGGCCTGACGGTAATCCTGGGCGTTCTGTTCACGGCGCTTCAGGTCTACGAGTACAGCCACGCCGCCTTCGGATTCAGCGACGGCATCTATTCGTCGACCTTCTACATGGCGACGGGCTTCCACGGAGCCCACGTGATCATCGGGACGACGTTCCTGTTGGTGTGCTGGTTCCGCGCGCGGCGCGACCAGTTCACGCCCGACCACCACTTCGGCTTCGAGGCCGCCGCCTGGTACTGGCACTTCGTGGACGTCGTCTGGCTGTTCCTGTTCGTCTGCATCTACTGGTGGGGCCGCGGCCCGATCCTTTGAGGCAGCGGCCTTGGCAGACCACCCGCCCGTGTCCGCGCTGAGCGCGGGCCTCGGCCTGCGGTGCCCGCGCTGCGGCGAGGGCAAACTGTTCAAGTCCTACCTCAAGGTGGCGGACGCCTGCGGCGTCTGCGGCCTCGATCTCAGCGCGGAAGACAGCGGTGACGGGCCCGCCGTCTTCGTGATCTTCGTCGTGGGCTTTCTCGCAGCGCTTCTGGTGGTGTTGATGGAATTCGTGATCGGCGCGCCGATGCTGGCCTCCATCCTGGTGGTCTGCCTGTTCGTCATCGTCGGCACCCTGGCCCTGCTGCCGCCGTTCAAGGCGGTCCTGATCGCCCTTCAATACCGCCACAAGGCCGGCGACACGGGCCTCAACACCTTCCGCGACGACGGCGGCCAATGACGCCGGCGGCCTAGGTGCCGCCCATGGGTTAACCAAGCTCTCCGCCGGCAGCCGCGGGCTGACAGGGGCCCCGTCGCAACGGTGGCATTCGCCACGAATCGGGGCGTATACTTGATCGTTCATAGAGACGCGGCGGGTCCTTCGCCTGCGTCCCGGGCGGCCGACCCGGGGGTCCCTCCGGGCCGCGACCGGCCGGTCCTGCGGTTTTGGAGACGCGACGATGATCAGTGATGAACATATGGCCAGCACCGGCAACGAGACATCGGTGCAGCCGACCATTCGCGATATCCGCTGGCCGGATCTGAAGGATGCCCTGGCCAAGGGGTACGACGACTTCAAGGCGATGCCCACGCACTTGATCTTCCTGTGCCTGGTTTATCCGGTCGTCACCCTGGTGGTGGCCAGAGGCTATGCCGGCTACGACATCCTGCCGCTGGTGTTCCCGTTGCTTGCGGGGTACACGCTGATCGGGCCGTTGGTGGCGCTTGGGGTCTACGAGTTGAGCCGCCGCCGCGAAAAAGGCCTCGACACTTCGCGCTGGCATTCGTTCGAGGTGCTGCGCTCGCCGTCGATCGTCTCCATCATCCTTCTGGGCCTTGTCCTGATGGGCATCTATTTCGGCTGGCTCGCGGCCGCCCAGGCGATCTACGAGATGAATTTCGGGACCGAGCCGCCGGAGTCCGTGGGCGACTTCGTCAAGACGGTTTTGAGCACCGGGTCCGGCTGGACGCTGATCGCGGTGGGCAGCAGCGTCGGCTTCCTGTTCGCCGTGGTCGTCTTCACGCTGGGCGTGATCTCCTTCCCGATGCTGTTGGACAAGGACGTGCATCTGGCAACCGCCGTGCAGACCTCGGTGCGCGCGGTTGCGGCCAACCCGATGACCATGGGGGTCTGGGCAATCACCATCGCGGTCAGCATGTTCCTCGGCTCGCTGCCGTTCTTCGTGGGGCTTGCCGTGGTTCTGCCGGTCCTGGGCCATGCAAGCTGGCACGTCTATCGCAAGGTGGTGCAGTACTGAGACCGCACCGCACAGCCTGAAACGCCGAAGGCCCGCCCCGATGGGGCGGGCCTTCTTCTTTCTGCGATTGAGCTTCCGTCAGGCTGCGGTCGCGAAGAAGTAGTCTCGGCCATGGAAGGTGTAGTCGGACTCCAGCGCCATCAGCGCGACGAACACCAACAGCACCAACGGCGGCACCAGGATGGCGTAGGTCAGCGCCAGCCGCTCCCAGATCACGTGCATGAAGACGGCGACGATCAGTCCGGCTTTCAACATCATGAAGGTCAAGATCAGCGACCATCTGAGGCCGCCTTGGATCTGGTAATAGTCTACGGCATAGGAAAGGGCGCTAAGCACGAACAGCCAGCCCCATACCTTGAAATAGACGCTGAGCGGGTGTGTTTGTCCGACGGTGGCAGCCATGACGTTCCCTTACCAAAGATAGAAGAGCGCAAAGATGAAGACCCAGACCAGGTCGACGAAATGCCAGTAGAGCCCGACGATCTCGACGATCTCGTAGTTCCATTTCCGGTGGGTTAAGGCGCCCGGCTTCTCCGCGTCGAGATCGCCTCGCATGACTTTGAATGCCAAGAACAAAAGGGCGATGACGCCGCAGGTTACGTGGAACCCGTGGAATCCAGTGATCATGAAGAACGCGGCACCGAACTGCGAGGCGCCCATCGGGTTGCCCCAGGGACGGACGCCGTCCTCGATCAGCTTGGTCCATTCGAATGCCTGCATACCGACGAACAGGGCGCCGAAGGCGGCCGTCGCGAACAACAAGGCGGCCGTCTTGGCCTTGTCCTTGCGGTAGCCCATGTTGACCGCCAGTGCCATGGTGCCGGAACTGGTGATCAGCACGAAGGTCATGATCGCGATCAGGATCAGCGGGATCGGATCGCCGCCGAAACTCAGCGCAAAGACCTCGCTGGGGTTCGGCCAGGGTTCGACCGTCGACATGCGCACGGTCATGTAGGACAAGAGGAAGCAGCTGAAGATAAAGGTGTCGCTGACCAGGAAGATCCACATGAAGGCCTTGCCCCAGTGGATGTTCTTGAATGCGCGCTGGTCGGACGACCAGTCGGCCGTAAGGCCGCTGAGGCCCGTTTGCAGGGCTTCTGAAGAATGCGCCATTTGCTTTCCGTCCTCGTTACACGACAAACCGTAATCAGGGAGTAAACGCCCGGCAGACGATCGGCAGTGCGCCGCCCGGCAGGAACAACAGGATGAACAGGGCGATCCAGATCCCCAGGAGATAGTGCCAGTAGACCGCGCAAAGATTGACGCTCAGGCGAATCTTGGCCAGGGGCGCGCCGCGCAGAAGGCGCTCGGTGGTGACGCCCCAGGCGACAAGGCCGCCCAGCAGATGCAGGCCGTGCAGCGTCGTGATCAGATAGAAGAACGCGTTGGCGGGACTGGTCGTCGCGATGATGTTGTAGGCCGAGAGCTGCTGCCAGGCCCAGACCTGACCGGCCAGGAAGGCGAAGGTGAAGACGCCGCCCGTCATCAGCCCCTGGCGGACACCTTCGAGGTTGCCCCGCCGCGCCGAGACCCGCGCCCATTGCAGCGCCACGCTGGCCGCGACCAGGACCGCGAGATTGGACCACATCAGCCAGGGATCCGGCAGCGGCCGCCACTCCTCGTAGGACATGCGCTCGCCGTAGGCGACCGTCAGCAGGAAGAAAAGGATGGTGACGACGCCCAGGAACAGCCGCAGGCCGATCGTGGCCGACGGCAGGGTCGTGACATCGGCCTTCGGGCCCTGGGGCGTAACCCAGGGTTTTTCGAACAGTTCCCGCAGCAGGTTCAAGGCTCGCCCCTATTCCGCGGGCTGTGACGCGGGACGGTGGTCGGGATGTTCATGCACGTGTTCCGGCTCCGGCGGCACGTTCTGAGGCAGGAAGTCCTCCTTCGCGCCCGGCACATTGAAGTCGTAGGCCCAGCGGTAGACGATCGGCAGTTCCGGACCGAAATTGCCGTGACCCGGAGGCGTCTCCGGCGTCTGCCATTCCAGGGTCGTCGCCCGCCACGGGTTGCCGCCGGCGACCTTCCCGTTCCGCAGGCTCCAGACCAGGTTGAACATGAACATCACCTGTGCCGCGCCGACGATCAGCGCCGCGATGGTGATGAACTCGTTCAGGGTCGTCACCGAATCCGGGATGAAGCTGGTTCCGGAGATATCGAAGTACCGCCGCGGCACGCCGATGAATCCCAGGTAATGCATCGGGAAATAGATCGCATAGGAGCCGATGAAGGTGACCCAGAAATGGATCTGCCCCATGCCTTCGTTCAGCATCCGACCGGTAATCTTCGGGTACCAGTGATAGATCGCCCCGAAGATGACCAGGATGGGGGCCACGCCCATCACCATGTGGAAGTGGGCGACCACGAACATCGTATCCGACAGCGGGACGTCGATCACGGCGTTGCCCAGGAACAGGCCGGTAATGCCGCCATTGACGAAGGTGACGATGAACCCGATGGCGAACAGCATCGGCAGGGTCAGGTGGATGTCGCCCCGCCACAGGGTCAGGACCCAGTTGTAGACCTTGAGTGCGGTCGGCACGGCGATGATCAGGGTCGTCGTGGCGAAGAAGAAACCGAAATAGGGGTTCATCCCGCTGACATACATGTGGTGCGCCCAGACGATGAAGCTGAGGCCGCCGATGATCACGATGGCCCACACCATCATGCGATAGCCGAAGATGTTGCGCCGCGCGTGGGTGGCGATCAGGTCGGAGACGATGCCGAACGCCGGCAACGCCACGATGTAGACCTCCGGATGTCCGAAGAACCAGAACAGGTGCTGGAACAGGATCGGGCTGCCGCCGCCGTAGCTGAGCTGTTCGCCCAGCTCGACGATGTGCGGCATGAAGAAGCTTGTGCCCAGCAGCCGGTCCAGCGACATCATGATCGCGCCGACGAACAGGGCGGGAAAGGCGAACAGCGCCAGGATCGTGGCGACGAAGATGCCCCAAATCGTCAACGGCAGCCGCATCAGGGTCATGCCGCGGGTCCGCGCCTGCAGGACGGTCACGACGTAGTTGAGCCCGCCCATGGTGAAGCCGACGATGAACAGCGCCAACGAGACCAGCATCAGGATAATGCCGCCGTCAGAGCCCGGGGTGCCGGACAGGATCGCCTGGGGCGGATACAACGTCCAGCCGGCGCCCGTCGGGCCGCCCGGCACGAAATAGCTCGCGACCAGGATCAGAACGGCCAGCAGATAGACCCAGTAGCTGAGCATGTTGACGAACGGGAAGACCATGTCGCGGGCGCCGCACATCAGCGGGATCAGGTAGTTGCCGAACCCGCCCAGGAACAGGGCCGTCAACAGGTAGATCACCATGATCATGCCGTGCATGGTGATGAACTGGTAGTACAGCTCGGGACTGATGAAATCGAAAATGTCGGGGAACCCGAGCTGCAGCCGCATCAGCCAGGAAAGAACCAGGCCCAACAGACCGATTGCGATCGCCGTGCAGGAGTACTGGATGGCGATGACCTTGGCGTCCTGGCAGAAGACGTACTTCGTTATCCAGCTTTTCGCGTGATAAAGCTCGACTTCCTCGACTTCCTGAGGCCGAACGTCTTCGGGTTTGGTCGGTATGAAATAGGCCATCAATCCACCCTCTAGGCTTCCAATCTCGCCGGCGCGCCGGGCGCGCGCCATGTCTGCGTCTTCGTCACTCGGCCGCCGCGGCGTCTTCCGCCTTCAGCGCAACGTCGCTTTCGGGCGTGGTGCGCTGCCGCGCCTCGGCCATGATCTCGGCAAAGGTCGGCTGTTCGGCCAGCCACGCCTTGAAGTCGGCCTCCTCGGCGACGGTCACCTCGCCGCGCATGGCGTAATGGCCGGTGCCGCAGAGTTCGAAACACAGGATGTCGAACGTCCCGGTGCGGGTCGGTTCGATCCAGAAATAGGTCACCGAGCCCGGGATCATGTCCATCTTGGCCCGGAACTGGGGCACGTAGAAGTCGTGCAGGACGTCGATCGAGCGCAACAGCATCTTGACCGGCTGACCGATCGGGAGGTGCAACTCGGCGGCATCGACGATGATGTCGTCCTGGCCGTGCGGATCGTCCATTGCAACGCCGAAGGTGTTGTCGGGCGTGATGTTCCGGGCGTCGGTCTTCCCGAGGATGCCGTCCTCGCCCGGAAAACGGAAGCCCCAGCCCCACTGGTAGCCCATCGCCTCGACTTCGCTTGCGTCCTCGGGCACCGTGATGAACTGGTTCCAAACCACCAGACCGGGCGCCAGCATGCCGGCGACGCCGACGGTCGTCAGAATGGTCAGCCACCATTCAAGCTTGGAGTTCTCCGGCTCGTACTCGGCCTTGTGGCCCTCGCGGTGGCGGAAACGGATCACGCAATAGGCGGTGAAGACCAGGACCGCGACGAAGACCAGGCCGGTTATCCAGAAAGTCAGGATGATCGTGCCGTCGACATATCCCCAGTTCGAGGCGATCTCCGTCCACCAGAACGGGCTCCAGATATGGAATGCGACCGATCCAAGCGCGACCAGAATCAGGACGATTGCTACATGCATGGCGTTTCATCCACCCTTGCGACCGGGCCGTCGTCCGACCCGGATTGCATCACGTAGTGTGGAGGGACTAGCCACGCGGGCTGCGTCGAATCCGTTCGAGCTTTCCAGAGGACTATCCCACTCCCGCACTACAACTGCGCCAACCGGACCAAGGCGAAACACCGACCTCACGCCGGTTACGCTGACCCCGCAAAACCTTAGCCTGTTGCGGTATCCGCGACAAGTTGACTTGAGGACTTCGACAAGATGTCGGATTGACGCAGGACAATGGGACGCAATAAATCCCGGCTTCTCGGCGGGGCGGCCCGCCGTTCCGGCCGCCACCCACGCAACACCGGCGCTGCATCGCCGGGCGAGATCGGGCATAACGTTATGATATTACAAAAAAATTCTTGCTCGAAGACGATCTCGTCTCGAATGCCGGCGGGGCAAGGCGTGGGACATTGCGCCGTCTGGCAGGCTGCAGGGAATCAATTTATCTGTTCTCTCAAGCGGGCAGTGTTGGTAGTTTCGCGCAAAACCGGAGTGTGTCAGAAGCATGTCGTCCGAGACATCCGAGGTCACTGAAAGCGTCTCAAGAACCACCGATTCGCGGGTCAGCGACTATATCGCGCTGTTGAAACCGCGCGTGATGTCCCTGGTGGTCTTCTCCGGATTCGCCGGGATCTACCTCGCGCCGGGCGAGATCCATCCGATGATCGCGGTGGTCGCGATCCTGTGCATTGCGGTCGGGGCGGGCGCGTCCGGTGCCATCAACATGTGGTACGACCGCGATATCGACCGCAAGATGACGCGGACCGCCGGCCGGCCGCTGCCGCGCGGACGGATGGAGCCGGCTGAGGCGTTGAGTTTCGGGATCGTCCTCGCCGGCGGATCGGTCGCGATGATGGGGCTTGCGGTGAACTGGGTGGCCGCGGCCCTGCTTGCCATGACCATCCTGTTCTACGTCTTCGTGTACACGGTTTGGCTGAAGCGCCGGACGCCGCAGAACATCGTGATCGGCGGCGCGGCAGGGGCGTTTCCGCCGATGATCGGTTGGGCGGTTTCCACCGGGTCGGTCGGGATCGAGGCGATCGCCATGTTCCTGCTGATCTTCTTTTGGACGCCGCCGCATTTCTGGTCGCTGGCGCTCTACCGGCTGGGCGACTACGAAAAGGCGGGCGTGCCGATGCTGCCGGTGATCGCCGGACGCCGGGAAACGAAAAAGCAGATGCTGCTTTACACCGTGCTGTTGTTTCCGATCGCCCTGTTGCCCTGGTACCTGGGCACGGTCGGGCTTGCATACGGTGTCGCGGCCATCGTTCTGGGCGGGCTTTTCATCGCGTCGGCCGTCAAGGTCTGGTTCGACGAAACCGACCGCAGCGCCAAGCGCATGTTCGGCTATTCGATCTTCTACCTGTTCGGCCTGTTCGCGATGATGATCGTCGATCGCGGCGGAATGCTGGGCTGATCCGCGACCCAGTTCCCTGAACGCGCATTGATCCTGGGCCACGAAGACGCGTCCGGCCCTCCGGCCGCTTTAGACCGCGGGCAAACCTCATGACCTTCAGACCCACATTGCTGCCGACGCTGGTCACGCTTCCGATGCTGATCGTCCTGATCGGACTCGGGACCTGGCAGGTGCAGCGGCTGCAATGGAAGGAAGACCTGATCGACCGGCTGCGGTCGCGCTCGACGGCGGCGCCCGTGGCCCTGCCCGCGGGGCCCTTGGACCGTGAGGACATGGAGTTCCAGCGGATCCGCATTACCGGCGTCTTCGACCATGCGAACGAGTTCTACCTTTGGAAACGCTCGCTGAACGGACAGCCTGGACTCAACGTGCTGACGCCGCTGACCGGTTCGGACGGGCAAGGCACGGTCCTGGTGAACCGCGGCTGGGTCCCCGCCAACCTGCGCGATCCCGCCGGTCGGGCCGCGGGGCAGGTCGAGGGCCCTGTCTCGGTCGAAGGGATCGTCAGGTTCGCCGATCCCAAGCCGGCCATCGCCGACGGCGACAGGTCGGACAAGAACGTCTGGTTCCGGGTCGATCCGGCGGCAATGGCCGCCGCCGCCGGGCTGCCGCCTTTGCCGGATCACTACATCGTCTCGGCGGACCGCGACGTTCCCGGCGGCTTTCCGGTCGGCGGACAGTGGAGCGTGAACCAGCGCAACAACCACCTGCAATACGCCATCACCTGGTACACCCTGGCCGTGGCATTGGTCGTGATCTATGTGGTCTATCATCGCCGCAGGAGAACGCAGTGAGCGCGCCGTCCGCGTACCACGCACTGGAGGATATCTTTCGCCGTCACGCCGCGATCGGCGAGGCGGTGGGCGTCCTGCATTGGGACATGTCGGTGGTGATGCCGCGGGGCGGCAGCGAAGCCCGCGCCGAGCAGTTGTCGGTTCTGCAGGTCGCCGCGCACGCGCTGATGACAGACCCGTCGACCGCCGGCCTGCTGGACGAGGCTGAGGCGTCGGCGGACGGCTTCGATTCGTGGCAGGCGGCGAACCTGCGCGAGATGCGGCGGCAGTGGCGTCATGCGACCGCGGTGCCGGCCGACCTGGTGGAGGCGCGCACGAAGGCCGCGATGACCTGTGAAATGCTGTGGCGCGATGCGCGGCCGGCGGCCGACTTTTCGATGGTGGAGCAAGCGCTTGGAACCGTGCTGGCGCTGAGCCGCGAGGCCGGCGCGGCAAAGGCCGCGGCACTGGGCCTGAGCCTTTACGACGCCCTGCTGGACGAGTACGAGCCCGGCGGCCGCGCCGCGACAATCGACCCGATTTTCGACGACTATGCCGCCTTCCTGCCAGACTTCCTGGAGCGGGTTCTGAGCGCACAGGCCGCGCGGCCCGAGCCGGAGCTGCCGCCCGGTCCCTTCGATGTGGACGCGCAGGAAGCCTTGTGCAGGCTGATGGCCGAACGCGTCGGCCTGGATTTCGAAGCGGGCCGGCTGGATCGCAGCCGGCACCCGTTCTCGTCCGGGTATGCCGGGGACGTCCGGATCACCACCCGCTACGATCCGCAGGACTTCACATCGGCGCTGATGGCGGTCCTGCACGAGACGGGGCACGCCATGTACGAGGCCCACCTGCCCGGAGACTGGCGCCACCAGCCGGTCGGCGAGTCGCGGGGCATGGCTCTGCACGAAAGCCAGTCTCTGATCGTGGAAATGCAGGCCGGCCGCAGCCGCGACTTCATGACCTTCGCCGCGGCGGCCGCGCGCGACGCCTTTGCCGGCGACGGCCCCGCGTGGGAGCCGGAAAACCTCTACCGCCTTGGCATTCTTGTGCGGCCGGACTTCATTCGCGTCGACGCCGACGAGGTCACCTACCCCGCTCATGTCATCCTGCGCTATCGCCTGGAACAGGCGATGCTGGCCGGCGAACTGGCCGTGGCCGACCTTCCCGCGGCCTGGAACGACCAGATGGAGATGCTGTTGGGGATTCGTCCGCCCGACGACCGGTTAGGCTGTCTTCAGGACATCCACTGGTACGACGGCGCCTGGGGATACTTCCCGACCTATACCTTGGGCGCCATGGCGGCGGCACAGCTTTTCCAGACGGCGGTTGCGGCCGATGCGGATATCCCGGCGGCCATTGCCCTTGGCGACTTCCGACCGCTGTTGGCCTGGCTGAAGGAGAACGTGCACGACAAGGCGTCCTGCTACACGACGGAGGAGATCCTGCAGCAGGCGACCGGGCGGCCGCTGGACCCGGCGGCGTTCAAGACGCACCTTCACAACCGCTATCTGAACGACGGCGGTGCGGCCTAGCCGACCTGCTGGAACCCGCCGGTCTGCGCCGCTTGCGGGCGCCCGGCCGGCCCGTTAGGTTACCGCTCCACGCGATCGACGCGAGAAGAGGCGCCCGTGCGCTACGTTTCCACCCGGGGCGAAGCACCTGAACTGGACTTTGACGAGGTATTGCTGGCCGGGTTGGCCCGCGACGGCGGGCTATACGTGCCGGCAAGCTGGCCGCGGTTCACCAAGGAGGACCTGCACGCGATGCGCGGCCTGTCCTACGCGGACCTCGCCGTCTTCGTCATGCGGCCCTATCTCGGCGACAGCATCGATGCGGAGGCCTTCGCCGGCCTGGTGGCCGATGCTTACGACGCCTTCGATCACGACGCCATCGCGCCGCTCAGGCAGATGGATTCGTCGCTGTGGCTGATGGAGCTGTTTCACGGGCCGACACTGGCCTTCAAGGACTTCGCCATGCAGCTTCTCGGGCGGCTGTTCGACCATGTCCTGCAGCAGCGCGGTGAACGGGCGACAATCGTCGGCGCGACCTCCGGGGACACCGGCTCGGCGGCCATCGAGGCCTGTCGTGGCAAGGACGCCTTGGACATCTTCATCCTGTTTCCCAAGGGCCGCGTCTCGGACGTGCAGCGGCGCCAGATGACCACGGTCGCGGACGCGAACGTGCACACGATTGCCATCGACGGCACCTTCGACGACTGCCAGGACCTGGTGAAAGCCCTGTTCAACGACCTGCCGTTTCGCGACGAGATGAGCCTTACGGCGGTCAATTCCATCAACTGGTGCCGGGTGATGGCCCAGGTGGTCTATTACTTCCATGCGGCGATCTCGCTGGGGGCGCCGGATCGCCGCGTCAGCTTCTCGGTGCCGACCGGCAATTTCGGCAATGTCTTCGCAGGCTATGCGGCGATGCAGATGGGATTGCCGGTCGACCAACTTGTCGTCGGCTCCAACGTCAACGACATCCTGACGCGGTTCTTTGCCTCTTCGGACATGTCGATCCGCGACGTCGTGCCCTCGCTTTCGCCCAGCATGGACATCCAGATTTCCAGCAATTTCGAGCGGCTGCTGTTCGAACTGTGCGACCGCGACGGCCGCCGGGTCGCCGCCCTGATGCGCGACTTCCGGCAAACCGGCCGCCTGGACATCGGGCACAATGTCTGGGCGATGGCCGGAGAAACCTTCGATGCCCATTCCCTGGACGACGAAGAAACGTTGAGCGCGATCGCGGCGTTCGCCCGTGCGACCGGCGAGGTGGTCGATCCCCATACCGCGATCGGGCTGGTCTCAGCGGCCGCCAGACGCCGCGACATGACCGTGCCGATGGTGGCCCTGGCAACCGCGCATCCGGCCAAGTTCCCCGATGCCGTCACCAGGGCGGTCGGCCAGACCCCTGCGCTGCCGCCCCGACTGGCCGATCTTTACGAGCGGGAGGAGCGTTTCGATTCGCTGCCAAACGATTTGGAAACGGTTCGCGGGTATTTAAGGGATCATGTCCGGTTGAAGGGGGCGGCGTGACGATCAAGGTTGCAACGTTGTCGAACGGCCTGAGGGTCGCGACCGATACGGTGACGTCGGTGGAGTCGGTTTCGCTCGGCCTGTGGGTTGGCGTGGGCACGCGCAACGAGCCGGCCGCGGTGAACGGGATCGCCCACTTCCTCGAGCATATGGCGTTCAAGGGGACCAAGCGGCGCAGTGCCCTGGAGATCGCACGCGAGATCGAAGCCGTCGGCGGGCATCTCAATGCCTATACCAGTCGCGAGACGACCGCGTTCTACGCCAAGGTCCTGAAAGACGATACCGCCCTTGCCTTGGATATCCTGGCCGACATCCTGCAGAACTCGCTGTTCGAGGAGCAGGAGCTCGCCCGCGAGCGTTCCGTCATCCTGCAGGAGATCGGGCAGTCGCACGATACGCCCGACGACATCGTGTTCGACCATTTTCAGGCCATCGCCTATCGCGACCAGGCGTTCGGCAAGCCTGTTCTGGGCACGCCCGCCACGGTAAACGCGATCGACCGGAACGCCATCGTCGGCTATCTCGACCGCAACTACGCCGCGGAGCGGCTGGTCGTCGCGGCATCGGGCAACATCGAACACGATTGGTTCTGTGGTGAAGTCGAACGGCTGATGGGCGGACTTGCGGCGCAAAGCCAAATCAGTGACAGCGCGGCCAGCTATACCGGCGGCGAGTATCGCGAACAACGCGACCTCGAACAGGTCCATCTGGTGATGGGCTTTTCCGGCGTCGGACTGCACCACGACGACCTTCACGCGACTTCGGTGCTGTCGACGCTGTTGGGCGGTGGAATGTCGTCGCGGCTGTTCCAGGAAATCCGTGAAAAGCGCGGTCTGGTCTACTCGATCTACAGCTTTGCCTCGTCCTACGCCGACTGCGGGACGTTGGGTATCTATGCGGGAACAGGCGAACAGGAGGTAGCCGAACTGGTCCCCGTTCTGTGCGGAGAGCTTGCGACGCTGGGGAGCACGCTGAAAGACCAGGAGGTCGCCGACGCCCGCGCGCAGCTGAAGGCCGCGACGCTGATGGCCCTGGAAAGCACCAGCGCGCGGGTCGAGCAATTGGCGCAGCAGATCCTTGTCTATGGCCGGCCGATCCCGGTCGCCGAACAGGTCGCCAAGATCGATGCCGTCGATACCGAGGCGACGGCGCGGGTGGCCTCGGAAGTCTTCGGCGGCAGACCGACGATTGCCGCCATCGGCCCGCTGGGACATCTGGAAGACTACGATACCGTGGTCTCGCGGCTGGCGGTGTGACCATGCTGGGCTTGATCGGTCGCCGTCCGCCCGCCACCCGCATTATCGGCCCGCGCCTCTCCATCCGGCCGCCGATGCGCGGCGATCAGGAGGCCTGGATCGAGGTGCGTCGTGAAAGCCGCGCGTTCCTGGAGCCCTGGGAGCCGACCTGGCCGGCAGACGCGACCAGTCCGACCGGCTTCCGCCGTCGTCTGCGGCGTTTCACCGGCGATTGGGAAACCGGGCACGGCCACGCGTTCTTCATCTTCGTCAACGCCGACGAACGGTTGGTGGGCGGCATCACCTTGTCGAACGTGCGGCGCGGCGTCTCGCAATCGGCCAGCGTCGGATACTGGATCGGCAAGAAGTACGCCCGCCAGGGATACATGGCAGAGGCGCTGCAGCTGACTATGGATTTCGCTTTCAGCCACCTGGATCTGCACCGCGTGGAAGCGGCCTGCCTGCCGTCCAACGAAGCCAGCAGGAGGCTTTTGCTCAAAGCCGGTTTCCGGCAGGAGGGGCTGGCGCGGGAATACCTGTGCATTGCCGGACGGTGGCAGGATCACGTCACGTTCGGCATCCTGCGCGGCGACACGCGCCCCAGCGTTCCGGTCACCTACGAGGTCTAAGGAACAAAGTCAGGCGTGGCCGGCTTCGCCGGACAAAAGCGAGACGTCGACGCCGATCTTGTTGATCGACCGTTCCCACTTGGTCTCCAGATCGTGGTCGAAGACCAGTGCCTCGTCGGCGGCGACATGCAGCCAGGCGTTCTGCTGGATCTCGCCGTCCAACTGGCCGGCGCCCCAGCCCGCATAGCCCAGCGCCAAGAGGCTTTGGCGCGGACCGGCACCGCCGGCGATGTCGCGCAGGATGTCGACAGTGGCGGTCAGGCCGACACCGTCGTCGACCATGATCGTGCCGGACTGTTCATATTCCGCGGAGTGCAGGACGAACCCGCGACCGGATTCCACCGGTCCGCCGAAATGCACGCGGATGTCCTCGGACGACGACGCCAGCTCGAGGTCCAGCTGCTGCAGCAGCTGCGAGAAATTGAGGGACTCGAACGGCTTGTTGATCACCAGGCCCATCGCGCCATCGGCGTTGTGGACGCACATATAGATGACGGTGCGCGCAAAACGCGGATCGGTCATCGTCGGCATTGCGACGATAAGCTGGCCAGTCAGATATCCGTCGTCGAAGCGGTCGTTCATTCCCTGAGCCTGGTTTCGCGGTTTTTCCCGGACCGATCGGCGGTCGCACCCTGATCCATCCGAAGTATATCACGCAGCATTAACATCGGGTTTTCTTTTTCAACACAATCTGTTGCGGCAATTCGAACCCACGAATTCGTGAGGGGAATCCGGGGGTTTCGGGACTATATTCCTTGCACGACGTCCGGCGCCGCGACAGCCGGCCCAACAACAGTGGCGCATGCCGTGGTTCATGGTTAACAGGATCCTTTTTTCCGTTCTTGCGGCGGCAGCGATGCTCGGCCTTGGCAATACCGCGCTTGCGGTGGACAGCGGCTGGGTCGAGAACGAGCATGGCCGCGTGCGGCTGATCTCGGCGGTGGAGAACGCCGCTCCCGGCATGGAGATTCCGCTTGGCCTGCAGTTCCAGATGCAGCCGGGCTGGAAGATCTACTGGCGGTCGCCGGGCGATGCGGGCTTTCCGCCGATCCCCGACTGGAGCGCGTCCGACAACGTCGCCGATGTCCGCATGGACTGGCCCGTGCCGGAGCGGTTCCAGGTGCTTGGTCTGGAGACCATCGGCTACAAGGACGAGGTCGTCCTGCCGGTCACCGTGGTGCCGGCGGAAGACGGAGTCGAGACGCGTCTGTCGGGCGTGGTCCGCTATCTGACCTGCAACGAAATCTGCGTTCCCTATGACGTATCGCTGGATCTGGCCGTGCCTGCGGGTGCCGGCGATCCGGGTCCCGAGGCGCACGTCATCAGCCGGTTCGCCAGCAAGGTGCCGCGACCGGCCACCGCGGCGGGCCTGGAGGTCGTCGACGCAACGCTCCGCACCGCCGAGGAGGGCGTGCTGATCCAGGTCGCCGCGCGCGCGGCCGATACCTTCTCTGCGCCCGATCTTTTCGTGGAGGGGCCGGAGGGGAGTTACTTCGACGCGCCCGAGGTCGCACTGGCGCCCGACGGGCAAACGGCCACGTTCACCGTCGCCGGCGGCGGCATGGCACCGGCCGAGTTCGCGGCCGAGCCCCTGACCTTTACGATCGTCGACGGCGCGCGCGCGGTGGAAGACCGGCGCCAGGCGCCGTTTGCGCCGGCAGGCGACACCGTCGCACTGGGCCTGTGGGCGGCGCTGGGCCTCGCCGTCATCGGCGGGCTGATCCTCAACCTGATGCCCTGCGTCCTGCCGGTGCTGTCCCTGAAACTGCTGAGCGGCGTCAAGTATGGCGGCGCGGCCGGTTCGAAGGTGCGTGCCGGCTTCCTTGCGTCCGCCGCGGGCATCCTGACGTCGTTTCTGCTGTTGGCCGCGATCCTGATCGCGCTTCGCGCCGCCGGCCACACGGTCGGATGGGGGATCCAGTTTCAACAGCCGGTGTTCCTGGCCGCGATGACGGCGATCCTGATCCTGTTCGCCTGCAATCTTGTCGGCCTGTTCGAGATCCACCTGCCCGGGTTCCTCAGCGAGGCGGCGGTCCGCGGCAGCGATGCCAAGGGCCTGGCCGGCCATTTCCTGACCGGCATGTTTGCGACCTTGCTGGCCACGCCCTGTTCCGCGCCGTTCCTGGGCACCGCGGTGGGCTTCGCCCTCAGCGGCACGGCTGCGAACACGGTGGCGATATTCCTTGCGCTTGGGGTCGGGCTGGCAGCGCCCTACCTGGTCGTCGCTGCGGTGCCGCGGCTGGCGACGGCAATGCCGCGGCCCGGACCCTGGATGGTGAAGCTGAAATGGATCCTGGCGCTGGCGCTGGTCGCGACCGCTGTGTGGCTGTTGTCGGTCCTTTATGCGCAGGCCGGCCTGGAAACGGCGGTTGCCGTTGCTGCGTTCGGCAGCCTGGTCGCCGCGGTCCTGGCGACGCGCCGGCTGGAGGGCTCGCGGCTTGGCCGCCATGCCGGCAAGATCGCCGCGGTTCTCGTCCTGGCAATGGCCGTCACGCCGGCAGTGAAGGGCGGCGGGACGGTCGGGACGGCGCCATCCGGCGGGTCCGTCTGGCAGCCGTTCGACGAGGCGGCGATCCCGGCGCTTGTGGCCGCGAACAAGGTGGTGTTCGTGGACGTGACCGCCGACTGGTGCATCACCTGCCAGTTCAACAAGCAGACCGTGCTCGCTGTCGGCGACGTCGCCGACTGGCTTGCGCGGGACGACGTGATTGCGATGAAGGCCGACTGGACGTCGCCCGACCCGGCGATCGCGCGCTATCTTGCCCGCTTCGGACGGTACGGCATCCCATTCAACGTGGTCTATGGCCCGTCCAGCCCCGGCGGCATCGCCCTGCCGGAGCTTCTGAGCCGGGAATCGGTCGTCGCCGCGGCCGAGAGCGCCGGCGGTCCCGGCCACCTCGCCGCCCGGTAGGACCGCACCACAGCGCCCTCACGCGCGACTGGACATTGACGTCCGTCCGGCTATCTATTGGCGGGAGCGGGTCGCCCCGGGCGGCCCGAAGACAATCGAAAGTTTCCGGTCATCGGGAAGGCGAAGGGGGTTCAAACAATGACCATCGCAGTGGGCGATACGATTCCGAACATCGAATTCACGGTAATGGGGCCGGACGGTCCCGCACCGATCAGTGCCGACGACATCTTCAAAGGCAAGAAGGTGGTGCTGTTCTCCGTGCCGGGGGCGTTCACGCCCACCTGCTCGGCGAAACATCTGCCGGGCTTTGTGCAGCATGCCGCGGACCTGAAGGCCAAAGGCGTGGACACGATCGCCTGCATGGCCGTCAACGACGTCTTCGTGATGGATGCCTGGGGCAAGGACCAGAGCGTCGGCGGCGACGTCATGATGCTTGCGGACGGCAGCGCGAAGTTCGCCGAGGCGATCGGGCTGACGCTCGACCTGGTCGGCATGGGACTGGGCATGCGGTCACAGCGTTTCGCCCTGGTCGCCGACGACGGCAAGGTGACGCACCTGGCGGTCGAAGAGGGACCGGGCCTGGACGTGTCGTCGGCGGAAAAGGTGCTGGCGTCGCTTTAGGCTGCTTGTGTCCGGGGCGCCTCAGGCGCCCCGGCCCTGCCGCACGATTTCCATCCGGGCCAGTTCGTCGGCGCGTTCGTTCTCCGGATGGCCGGCATGGCCCTTCACCCAGTGCCAAGCGACCTCATGCGGCTCCAATGCCCGTTCCAGGCGCTGCCACAGGTCCATGTTCTTCACCGGCTTCTTCGCCGCGGTCTTCCAGCCGTTGCGGCGCCAGCCCTTGATCCACTTGGTTATGCCGTCTTTCAGATAGGTGCTGTCGGTATAAAGCGCGACCTTGACCGGCCGGGTCAGGGCCTCCAAGGCCTGGATCGCCGCCATCATTTCCATGCGGTTGTTGGTGGTCTCGGCCTCGCCTCCGGAGAGTTCCTTCTCGGCGCTGCCGAAGCGCAGGATCGCGCCCCACCCGCCGGGGCCCGGGTTTCCGCTGCAGGCGCCGTCCGTGAAGATTTCGACGGTGCGGGAAGAACTGTCCGTGGGCATCGCGCGGTCACTCCAGACCGTAGGCGCCGACGTCGCTGACGTGCTGGTGGAATTTCAGGATCGTCAGGTATTCCAAAGGATCCTTGGGTTTCACCAGCGCGCCGTCCTGCTGGTACAGCCAATCGTACAGCCGGGTGAGCAGGAAGCGGATCGCGCTTCCGCGGCACATCATCGGCAGCGCGCCCATCTCGTCGCTGGAGAACGGCCGCACCTTCGAATAGGCAGCCAGCATCGACCGTGCCTTGGTGATGTTGAAGCTGCGGTCGCGTTCGAAGCACCAGGCGTTGAGACAGATCCCCAGGTCGTAGGCGAGGAAGTCGTTGCAGGCGAAATAGAAGTCGATCAGGCCGGACAACGTCTCGCCCAGGAAGAAGACATTGTCCGGGAAGAGATCGGCGTGGCAGACGCCGGACGGCAGGTCGTCCGGCCAGTTCGCCTCCAAAAAGGCCAGTTCCTCTTCCAGCAGCGCGGCCAGACCCGGTTTCACCTCGTCGGCGCGGTCGGCGCACTGGTTGAACAGTGGTCGCCAGTCCTTCAGCGCCAGGGCGTTGGTGCGGTGGCCGGTATAGTCTTGGCCGGCAAGATGAAGCCGCGCCAGCGCGGTGCCGACGCCGCTGCAATGGAACGGTTTGATGCGGCGCGGCCACATGCCTTCCAGAAAGCTGACGATGGCGGCGGGCCGGCCGCACAGCGACCGCAGCGCCTTGCCGTCGCGGCCGTGGATCACGGTGGGGCAGGGGATGCCTTTCTCGGCCAGGTGCTCCATCAGATACAGGAAGAACGGCAGGTCGTTCGGATCGACCCGTTTTTCGTACAGGGTCAGGATGAAGGTGCCTTCGTCGGTCTGGAGAAGGTAGTTGCTGTTCTCCACTCCTTCGGCGATGCCCTTGTAGGAGACCACCGTCCCGATATCGTAGGCCGAGGCGAAGGACTGCAGCTCTTCGTCGCTGACTTCGGTGTAGACCGCCACGCTTTGCTCGCACGTACCCGTCAGGCCGCGCCGGGCAGCAATTGCCGCGGCAGCTTGAACTCGACCGTTTCCTCGGCGGTGACGCGTTCTTCGACTGATGTGTCGAACCGGGCGCGGCAGGCCTCGATCACCTCTTCAACCAGGATTTCGGGTGCCGACGCGCCGGCCGTCAGACCGAGCCGTTCGACGCCGTCGAACCAGGACCAATCGATGTCGTGTGCGCGCTGGATCATCATCGCTTTGGCGCAGCCGCCGCGTCGCGCCACTTCCACCAGACGCTTGGAGTTCGAGGAGTTCGGCGCGCCGATCACGAGGAACAGATCGCAATCCGCCGCCATCGTCTTCACCGCCTCCTGGCGGTTCGTCGTGGCATAGCAGATGTCTTCCTTCTTGGGCGCCTCGATCCCTTTGTACCGGGCCCGCAGGGCATCGATGATGTCCGCGGTCTCGTCCACGGACAATGTTGTCTGGGTGACAAAGGCCAAGCGGTCGTCGGGCGCGAAGGGAAGCCCCGCCACATCGTCGGCCGTCTCGACCAGCGTGATCGCGCCCTCGGGCAACTGGCCGGTCGTGCCGATGACTTCGGGATGGCCCGCATGGCCGATCAGAATGACGTGGAACCCCTCGCGATGGTGGCGTTCGGCCTCGCGATGCACCTTGCTGACCAGCGGGCAGGTGGCATCGACATAGATCAGCTCGCGCCGTTGCGCTTCCGCCGGCACCGACCTGGGCACGCCATGCGCGGAAAAGACCACCGGGCGGTCGTCGGGGACCTCGTCCAGCTCATCGACGAAGATGGCGCCCTTGTCGCGCAAGCTGTCGACCACAAACCGGTTGTGCACGATCTCGTGCCTGACATAGACGGGGGGGCCGTATTTCTCCAACGCCCGTTCGACGATCAATATCGCCCGATCGACCCCGGCGCAGAACCCACGGGGGCCCGCAAGGATGATTGACAGGCTTTTTCTCATCGCCGGCTGGCCGCTTTCCTGTTGCGCCCGTAGCGGCCGTCGGTGGGCAATTGAAGCCGTCTGGCCTATGGGCTAAACCAGGGCATTGATAGCCGAAGCTGGACGGACAAGGAAGAGCGCGATGGCTCAGGCAACCGTGGCCCAGAAGGGCCCGTTTCCGGTGGATGTGGTGGCCGGGAAGACTTACTTCTGGTGTGCATGCGGCCGTTCCAATCGGCAACCCTTCTGCGACGGCAGCCACAAGGGCACGACCTTCGATCCGGTCCGGTTCAAGGCTGACGCAAGCGAGACGGTCTATCTTTGCGGCTGCAAGCAGACCGGGGACCGGCCGCGGTGCGACGGCACCCACAATTCGCTTTGATGATGTCCGCAACACTCCGGATGGCGGCGCGGGCCGTCTGTTTCGCCGGCGTCCTGGGCGGGCTTGTGGCGTTGGGCGGTTGCGTCGAACCGCCGCCGCCGCCCGACTGTCCGTCGGTTCGCGTCCTGCAGGACCCGGGAACGCTCACCAGGTTCCGCGAGGGCGACGGCCGCGACATCACGGATATTCTGTTCCAGGCGGAGTTTTCTGGCGTGTCCGGCGACTGCATCGTCGACGACAACGAGGTCTCGATCGATTTCGCGGTACGGATCGCTGCACAGCGCGGGCCCGCAGACACGGAAAAACGCGCCGACATGAACATTTTCATGGCCGTCCAGGCGCCCGACCGGCAGATCCTGTCGCGCGAGGAGTTCCAGATCCAGATCCCCTTCGACGGAAACCAGACCAGAGTCGTCTATTCCGACGAGTTCGAGGGGCGGATCCCGCTGCCGGCCGGTGAATCGGCCGGCGGATACACCGTCTATCTGGGTTTCGTGCTGACGCGCGAGGAACTGCAGTTCAACCGGGAGCAGCTGGTCCAGTAGGGCGCCAGGCTTTGCCGGTTGACACACCCGGCCACTGCGTTAGGGTCTGCGCCGACCAGTCTCTGTGATCCCCATGGGAGAGATCGGCGCGTTCTGGCAGATGTTGCCGGACCGCCGGCGCCGAAGGAGCAACCGCCCCGGAATCTCTCAGGCAAAAGGACCGTGGGGTAAGAGAACTCTGGAAAGCAGGCGCCGCCTCGGCGTCTCACCGACGGGGTAAACCGCGGCCGCCTCCGGACGGCGCGGCGACACTCTCAGGTCCATCGACAGAGGGGGCATGCGGTGCGGCGATGATATCGCCCGCCGATGCCAACTGTCGAAAGACCGAGATGGAACAGAGCCCGACCACTGAGCTGAAAAAGACGCCGCTGCACGCGCTGCATCTGTCGCTGGGCGCCAAGATGGTTCCGTTCGCCGGCTACGAGATGCCCGTCCAGTTCGAGGCCGGCATCATGAAGGAGCATCTCCACTGCCGGGAGGCGGCGGTGCTGTTCGACGTCTCGCACATGGGCCAGGCATTCGTCATCGGCGATCGGGGCCCGGCGGTTCTGGAGACCTTGATGCCGGGCAACATCAAGGATTTGAAGCCCGGCCGTATCCGCTACACCCAGCTTCTCAACGAGGCGGGCGGGATCCTGGACGATCTGATGGTGACCAATCTGGAGGAGATGGACGACCATCTCTTCCTGGTGGTCAATGCCGCCTGCAAGGAAACGGATCTTGCGCTGATCGAAGCCGCGTTGGGCGACAGCGCCTGCAGCCTGCGCAGGCTGGACGACCGTGCGCTTTTGGCGGTGCAGGGCCCCGCAGCGGCCGCGGCCGTTGAACGCCTTTCTCCCGGCATCGGCGGGCTGAAATTCATGGCCGGCACGTGGGTTCAGGTTGCCGGGGTCGACGCCTATGTCAGCCGCTGCGGCTATACCGGCGAGGACGGTTTCGAGATCTCGGTTGCCGCGGATGTGGCCGAAACGCTGGCGCTGGCGCTTTTGGACCAGCCCGAGGTGGCGCCGGCAGGCCTTGGCGCGCGCGATTCCTTGAGGCTTGAGGCGGGTCTCTGCCTTTACGGCCACGACATCGATACGGCCACCACGCCGATCGAGGCCGATCTGGGGTTTTCCATCGGCAAGCGCCGCCGCGAGGAAGGCGGATTCCCCGGTGCGGATATCGTCCTGGCACAGATCAAGGACGGTCCATCGCGCAAGCGGGTCGGAATCAGGCCGGAAGGCCGGACGATCGCGCGAGAGGGTGCTGAAATCCTGGACGGCAACGGGGCGCCCATCGGTCGTGTCACCAGCGGCGGCTTTTCGCCCAGTCTGCAGGCGCCGATCGCGATGGGGTACGTGGCGGTATCGGCGGCCGAACCGGGCACGCCGGTCCTGGTGAATGTACGCGGCAGGGCTCACGCGGCCGCCGTTTCGGTCATGCCGTTTGTCGAGCAGCGTTACCACCGCGGCTGACGGGGTGCGTGGGGAAGACACAGAGAGGAAAACGAACCATGGCAACCGTGAAATACACCGAGGATCACGACTGGATTTCCGTCGAGGGCGACGTGGGGACCATTGGCATCACCAACTTCGCGCAAGAGCAGTTAGGCGAGGTTGTGTTCGTGGAACTGCCGGAGGTGGGCCGCACGGTCTCCAAGGGCGACGAGGTTGCCGTCGTCGAATCCGTCAAGGCGGCCAGCGAAATCCAGACGCCGGTGTCTGGCGAAATCATCGAGTCCCATGGCGATCTGGAAGGCGAGCCGGGCAAGGTGAACGACGACGCCGAAGGCGCCGCGTGGTTCTTCAAGATCCGTCTCAGCGATCCGGGCGAGCTGGATGCCATGCTGGACGCCGATGCCTACAAGAAGCTGATCGCGGAAGAGGGATGACGCCTGCCGCGGTGCCTTCCGCGGCATTGAACGACGAACTTCGGTATTGAAGGTGGAGTGGACACATGCAGGCTGAAACGGGCGGACTGGAGCAGTGGGAAGTCGAAGATCCGTTCGTCCCCCGACATATCGGGCCGGACGAAGCGGCGATCGAAGCCATGCTGGACAGGCTGGACCGAAAATCGATCGAGGAACTGATCGACCTTGCGGTGCCGAAGGCGATCCGTTCCGATGCGCCGCTGGACCTGCCGAAGGGGCTGAGCGAGCGCGATACGGTCACTGCGTTGCGCGGTTTTGCGCTTGAGAACACCGTCAACACCTCGCTGATCGGCGCCGGCTACCACGGCACCGTGACGCCGCCCGTGCTTCAGCGCAACATCATGGAGAACCCGTCCTGGTATACGGCCTATACGCCTTACCAGGCGGAGGTCAGCCAGGGCCGTCTGGAGGCGCTGTTGACGTTCCAGCAGATGGTCTGCGACCTCACAGGCATGGAGCTTGCCAACGCCTCGTTGCTGGACGAGGCGACTGCTGCTGCGGAGGCCATGGCGATGGCGCGCCGCATCAGCAAGGTCAAGTCGGACGTCTTCTTCGTCGATGCGGACTGTCATCCCCAGACCATTGCCGTCGTGCGCACGCGCGCGCGCGGACTTGGCCTTGAGGTGGTTGTCGGCGATCCGCTCCAGGACATCGACGGGCTGACGCCGTTCGGCGCGTTGGTTCAGTATCCTGGCTCGGGCGGGACGGTCCGCGGCTTTGCGCCGGTCGCCGAGACACTGCACGCGGGGGGCGGGCTCCTGATCGTCGCGGCGGATCTTCTGTCGCTGGCGTTGTTGCAGGCGCCCGGTGCGTGGGGGGCCGACGTGGTGGTCGGCAGCGCACAGCGGTTCGGCGTGCCGATGGGCTATGGCGGACCGCATGCCGCGTTCTTCGCCACGCGCGACAGCCACAAGCGTGCCGTCCCGGGTCGTATCATCGGCGTTTCGATCGATTCCGCGGGCCGACCGGCTCTGCGCATGGCGTTGCAGACCCGCGAACAGCATATCCGCCGCGAGAAGGCGACCAGTAACATCTGCACCGCCCAGGTCCTGCTGGCGGTGATGGCGGCGATGTACGGCGTCTATCACGGACCCGACGGGATCAGGCGGATCGCCGGCAAGGTGCACCGTTTGACCGCGGTGCTTGGCGAAGGTCTGCGCAGGCTGGGCGCCACGCCGGTGAACGAGACGTTCTTCGATACTTTGACGGTGCAGGTCCCGGGTAGGGCGCCCGACATCCTGGCCCAGGCCAGCGCGGCGGCCATCAACCTTCGGCCGGTCGACGCCGACCACTTCGCCCTGTCGCTGGACGAGGTTTCCGACCGCGTGGTGGTCGAGCGGGTCTGGAGCGTCGTCGCCGGAAGTGCCGACCACGGCCTCGACCTGGACGCGATCGATGCCGGGGTGACTGACGGTATCCCGTCCGCCCTGCGCCGCACGACGCCATTCATGACGCATCCGGTCTTCGACGTTCACAGGTCCGAAACCGCAATGATGCGATATCTGCGGCGGCTGGCGGCAAAGGACGTTGCGCTGGACCGTTCGATGATCGCGCTCGGCTCGTGCACCATGAAGCTGAACGCGGTGACCGAGATGATGCCGATCACCTGGCGGCCGTTCGCGCACATGCACCCGTACGCGCCGCTGAACCAGGCCGAAGGCTATCGGCGGATGTTCCGGGACCTGGAACGCATGCTGTGCGCGATCACCGGTTTCGATGCGATCTCGCTGCAGCCCAACGCCGGCTCACAGGGCGAGTATTCGGGTCTGTTGACGATCAAGCGGTATCACGAATCCCGCGGCGACACGCAACGCACCGTCTGCCTCATTCCCTCGTCCGCGCACGGAACCAACCCGGCCAGCGCGGTAATGGCCGGCCTGGACGTCGTGGTCGTGGGATGCGACGAGAACGGCAACGTCGATGTCCAGGACCTGCGATCAAAGGCCGAACAGCACGCCGACCGCCTGGCGGCGTTGATGATCACCTATCCGTCGACGCACGGCGTGTTCGAGGAGGCGATCCGCGAGATCTGCGACATCATCCATGCCAACGGCGGACAGGTCTATATGGACGGCGCCAACCTGAACGCGCTGGTCGGGCTGGCGAAACCGGCGGAGTTCGGCGCCGACGTGTCGCACATGAACCTGCACAAGACCTTCTGCATTCCCCACGGCGGCGGCGGGCCCGGCATGGGCCCGATCGGCGTCCGCGGCCACCTGGCACCCTATCTTCCCGACCATCCCATGGTCGAGGACGTCAACCCGGTTGCTGCGGCGGACGGGACGATCGGCGCGATTGCGGCCGCACCCTGGGGGTCGGCCAGCATCCTGCCGATCACCTGGGCCTATATCGCCCTGATGGGACGCGACGGATTGAGACGCGCCACCGAAATCGCGATCCTCAACGCCAACTATGTCGCGGCGCGGTTGAGCGGGCATTTCGAGGTCCTCTATACCGGCAAGAACGGCCTTGTCGCGCACGAGTGCATCATCGATCTGCGTCCGATCAAAGCCTCCTGCGGCATCACCGTCGAGGACGTGGCCAAGCGGCTGGTGGACTACGGCTTCCATGCTCCGACCATGTCCTTCCCCGTCGCCGACACGATGATGATCGAGCCGACCGAGAGCGAATCCAAGGCCGAGCTGGACCGGTTCTGCGATGCCATGATCGCGATCCGAGAGGAAATCGCCGAGGTGGAGCGGGGCGAGGCCGATCCCAACGACAACATCCTGCGCAACGCGCCGCACACGGCCGAGCTGTTGCTGAAGGACGCGTGGGACAAACCCTATTCGCGCGAACGGGCGGCCTATCCGTTGCCTTACCTTAAGGAGGACAAATACTGGCCGCCGGTCGGCCGCGTGGACAATGTTTACGGTGACCGCAACGTGGTCTGCACCTGCCCGCCGATGGAGGCCTATTTGGAGGCTGCGGAGTAGGTCCTCGTTCCCTCTCGACGACGGCGCCGGAATAGGATACCCCGCCGGCAGGTTTCCGACGTGACGACGAAGAACAGGGGCGCGGTTTGAGGATCCTCGGGCTCTCCACCATGGGCAGCAGCGCCGCGGCGCTGGTGGTTGACGGCACGGTCGTTGCCGCGATCGAAGAGGAACGCCTGTCACGGATCAAGAACGACGGCGGGTTTCCCCATCTCGCCATCGCCGCCTGCCTTGAAAAGGCGGGTCTCTCCTTCGACCAGTTGGACCATATCTGCATCTACTGGCAGCCGTGGCGGGTCGGCACCAGGGTCCGCGCGACCCTGCGCGAGGCTTTTGGCGACCGACGGCGTGCGATGGCGCAAGCCCGCCGCATCGTGAACCTGTTCGGCGGCGTCGGCGCGCCGCCCACCTATCCGGAGATGACGGGGCGCTGGTCGGACCTGTTTCGCGTGCGGTCGATCCTGAAGCGGCACTTCGGCGCTTGCGACGCCAAGATCCATTTCTACGATCATCACACCTGCCACCGCGCCAGCGCCTATCAGATCTCGGGGTTCGACCGGGCCCTCAGCCTCAGCTACGACGGCGGCGGCGAGGAGCATTCGACGGTTCTGGCCTACCTGGAGGGCGGACGGACCGAAATCCTCAGACAGGTGAAGTGGCCGAACTCGCTGGGCCATTATTACAGCTACTTCACCGGCTATCTGGGGTTCCGGATGCTGGAGGGCGAATACAAGATGATGGGGCTTGCGCCCTACGGGACACCCCGTTTCGCCGATCGCATCCTTTCGGATGTCCTGACCCTCGCGCCGGACGGCGCGTACCTGTTCAACAGCCGGCTTGCCAGCTATCACCAGGCCCTGGAGGGTCGCTTCTCGCCGGACATGGCCGACCTTCTGTGCCCGCCGCGCGCGCCGGACGCACCGCTCGGCGACGAACATCGCGACCTCGCGGCCAGCGTCCAGGCTGCCTTCGAGGCCGTTCTCATGCACATGATGCGCTGGGCCGCGGACCGGTATCCAGATGTGCGCAACCTCTGCGTCAGCGGCGGATGCGGGCTGAACGTCACCGCCAACGGCCGGCTGCGCGATGCGGGTCTGTTCGACCGGATCTTCGTGCCGCCGGCGCCGCACGATGCGGGCTGCGCGATCGGCGCGGCGCTGGTCGGGCATGGGCTTCTGCAGCCGGGCGCGGGCCATGCCCGCATGGACCATCCCTATCTCGGCAGCGCCTTCGACGACGACCAGATCGCCGTGGCCTTCGCCGATCTGGGCCTTGAGGTCCCCGGCAGGCTGGATGCGGCGGGAACGGCGGATGCCTGCGCACGGGCGCTTGCCGACGGCGAGGTCGTCGCCTGGTTCCAGGGCGGTTCCGAATTCGGGCCGCGCGCGCTGGGCGCCCGCTCGTTCCTGGCTGACCCGCGCAGCGACGCGATGCGCGAGACCCTGAACGCGAAAATCAAGAAACGCGAACCGTTCCGTCCGTTCGCCCCTTCGGTGAAGGAAGAGGCCGCCGACAGGTTTTTCGAGATTCACCAGCCCAGTCCCTACATGAACATCGTCTCGCGCGTCCGGGACGAGCAGAAAGCGGCGATCCCGGCGGTCACCCATGTCGACGGCACGGCACGCGTGCACACGGTCTCGCGTGCCGTCAATCCGCAATACTGGGAACTGATTGACCGGTTCGAAGCCCTGACCGGGGTCGGCGTCCTGTTGAATACCTCGTTCAACATCCAGGAACCCATCGTCAACACGCCGCACGAAGCGATCAGGACGTTTCTGGCCAGCGGTGTGGACAAGCTGGCGATCGGGTCGTTCTTGTGCGACGACGGGTGGCGCAGGCGCAACGGGACCCGGGCCGCATGACGAAGTGTTATTTTTCGATCGACTTCGAGGATTTCACGCACGACCTGCAACGTCGGCTGGGGGTCAGCACGCCGCGCAAGGCGCCGGAGGCGCTGGAACTGGCCTATGCACGTATTCAGGAGTTCGCCCGCCTGAACCTTGAAGATCCCCGACTCACCTTCTTCACCACGGGCCAGGTTGCCCGCGACAACCCGGCGTTGGTTGCCAGCATTGCAGCGGACGGTCACGAAATCGCCTGCCATTCCCATGAGCATGACAACGTGTTCTCACAGAGCCGCACCGAATTCCGGGATGCCCTGGCGCGGGCCATCGACACGCTTTCTGCCGCATCGGGACAGCCGGTTCGCGGCTTCCGGGCGCCGAGTTTTTCGATCACTCCTGCGGTCCCCTGGGCATACGAAGAACTGGCCCGTGTCTTCGACTACGATTCCAGCCTGGTGACCAATCGGCGCAAGGATGCATCGCGTGAGACGGATCTGTTTGTTTTTGGCGACGATCAGCTGCACGAAATCCCATTGTACAAGCGTCCGTTCGTCAGGGGAGCCAACGTGAAGGTTCTCGGCGGCACCTATCTGCGCCTTCTGCCATCCGGACTGGGGCTGAAGTACATGGACGAGGCTGTCGCCAAGGGCTTCGTTCCCGTCGTCTACATGCACCCTTACGAGTTCTTGTATGACCGGGAACACTGGGTATCCATGGGCGAACTCAGTCATCTCCCCTTGTCGCGCCGACTCTATTGGTGGGTCCGGCAGCACCAGTGGCACACGGTCGGGAACCGCGGCGTGATCGGGAAACTGGAGGCGATTGCACGGCGTTTCCGCCATGGCGGCCCGATGGTCGAGCAGGTAGAACCAACACCGGCACCTGCCGGCTGAAAATCCAACCAAGACGGCTCCTCCAGGGGTTGCATGTCGTAAATCGCCCCGTGGAGCGGCGGGCGCGGCGGGCGCGACACTGATCGACAATCGTCGCGGGGCGCATTATCAAACCGCCATGAAGGAGGCGCTGGGACCGGACAGAGCCGTCGTCAAAAGGGGCAGATGGCTGTATGTCTTCTGTGCCGTTTCCGTTGCCCTGCTCGCGATCCTGTTCAGCGGCTCGTTGTCCTATTTCAAGAATGCCGAGCTGGAGCTGGCGCAGAACCGGGGCTCGATTTACCGCAGCATCCTTGTCAGCGCCCTGGACCGCTTTCAGCACCTTCCTTTCGTTCTGGCACAGGACCCCTATGTGATCGCCGCCTTAGAAGGGCGGGATCGCGAAGGGCTGAACCGCAGGCTGGCGGCATTCGCCGGCCGGGCCAAGCTGGATGCGATCTATCTGATGGACCGGAGAGGTTTGACGATTGCTGCGTCCAACCACGACGCCCCCGTCACCTTCCTGGGCCAGAACTACGGTTTCCGTCCCTACTTCCGTGACGCGCTCGCCGGGCGCCGCGGCGAGTTTTTCGCGATCGGGGCAACCACCTCACGCCCGGGCTATTTCGTTGCCGAACTGGTGCGGGGGACAGACGGCCGGACCCGCGGCGTGATCGCAATCAAGCTGGATCTCAGCGACCTTGCGAAAGCGTGGGCTGCGGGTGGCGAGGCGGTGTTCGTTTCCAATTCCGACGGGGTCGTGGTGCTGTCCTCCGATCCGTCCTGGCTGTACAGGACCCTTGCACCGATTCCCGCAGAACGGCGCACGGAAATCGATGCGGAACGGCAGTTCGGTGACGAGCCTCTGTCGCCCCTGGACTGGTCGGAAACCGAGGACGGGCGGGTCGACATGGACGGGCGTGGCCACCTTCATGTGCGGCTGCCGGTATCGAGGCTTGGCTGGACTTTGCATTTTCTCGCCGATGGAAACCGGGTACTGGAACGCGTGCTTTTCACGGTTGGCGCAGCGGCGGTGGTGCTGGCTCTGCTGCTGGCCTTGGCCATATTTCTGCGCTCCGAACGGATACGGGCGGCATTGCGCGCCTCCCAGGCAGACAGACGACAATTGCAGGAAACCAACCTTCGGCTCGAGCGCGAGATCGAAGAACGCAGGGTGGCGGAAAGGCGACTGGAGAGCGCGCACTCGGAACTGGCGCGGGCCAGCAAGCTTGCCGCGTTGGGGCAGCTTGCCGCGTCGGTCACCCACGAGCTTGGCCAGCCCATCGCCGCCATGCGCAACTATCTTGCTGCAGAAGAGCTTGAGGCTGAAGCGCCTGCCCAGCGGAGCTTTCTGATTCGTCTTGGCGACCTGGTCAGGCGCATGGAAAGCATCACCAAACAGCTTCGCTTCTTCGCCAAGCCCGCGTCGGAACCGTTGTCAGAAACCGACCTGCGCCACGTTCTGGAAGGGGCCCGGGTGGTTCTGGAGCATGAGTTGGGCGCGCCGGACGTAGACGTATCGATCCACGTGCCCGACAAGGCGGTGCCGGTCAGAGGCAACCGGCTGAGGTTGGAGCAGGTGCTGATAAACCTGGTTCGCAACAGCATGGACGCCATGCAGAACAGCGACCGCCGTTCCCTGGTCATCAGAATCGGCACGGCCGGGTCCCGCGCTTTTCTGTCCGTGGAAGACAGCGGTCACGGCGTCGGCGGTCGGTCGATCGAACAGCTTCAGGAGCCTTTTCATACGACCCGCGCTTCCGGCGAGGGCATGGGGCTGGGCCTGGCCATCTCGTCGGCCATCATCAAAGAGCACGACGGAACCCTGTCGGTTGAAAACGGCCGGGCGGGCGGTGCGGTATTCCGCATCGAACTGCCGCTGGCGATCGGACAGAAGGCCGCATGAACGACGACAAGGACCACGGCTACCGGGCCATTGTTGTCGAGGACGATCGGCAGATGCGGGAGTCGCTCTTGCATCTGCTGCAGAAGGCGCGCTGGCAGGTTGTCGCTCTGGCACGCGGGGAAGACGTCGCCGACGAGCTTGAAGATTTCCGACCGGATGTCGTCCTGAGCGATGTGCGCATGCCCGGCATCAGTGGCATGGATCTTCTGCGGGAGCTGGCCGGAAGACCGATGCCGCCCGTCGTGCTTGTGTCGGCGCACGGCGACATTCCGACCGCTGTCGAGGCCATGCGTAACGGAGCCTACAGCTTTCTGGAAAAGCCGTTCGACCCGCGTCGGCTCTTGACCGTGCTTCAGCATGCGGCCGCCCAGCACCGGCTGACCCTCGATGCCGCACGGCTGAAGTCGCGGCTGGCAAGTCTGTCAGGTCTTGATCGGGTCTTGCTGGGCGATACGCCAGGCATTCGGTCGCTGCGCGAGGAGATTGTCGATCTGAGCGACAGTGACGCGTCGGTCATGCTGCTGGGCGAGACGGGAACGGGGAAGGAACTCGTGGCCCGGGCCCTGCACGATCTGAGCCAGTGGGCCGGCGGCCCCTATATTGCCGTGAACTGTGCCGCCATTTCGTCGCAGCACTTCGAGGCGACGATGTTTGGTGCCGTCGACGGCCCGCAAGGAATGCTGGCCCAGGCCGATGGCGGCACGTTGTTTCTGGATGAAGTGGGAGCCTGTCCGGCGGATCAGCAGGCCAAACTGCTGCGCGCAATCGAAACCCGCGAATTCACGCCGCTTGGCGCAACCGCGGCTGCGTCGGTGCGGTTCCGTCTGGTGTCCGCATCAAACGAAAAGCTGGAAGCTGCGGTCGCCGACGGCCGCTTCCGGGAAGACCTTTTGTTCCGCCTCAATACGATCGTCGTCACGCTTCCGCCGTTGCGCGAACGCCGCGACGACATTCCCCTGCTGTTCGAACATTTTCTCGGCCGGCATGCGGCGCTTTACGAGATCGCGCCGCCGGACCTGACCGCGGAGGATATTGCGGCCCTGATGGCGCACCAGTGGCCCGGCAACGTCCGGGAGCTGCGTCATGTGGCCGAGCGCCGAACGCTGGCCGCACGCCGCGGCCGGGGCTCCGTCGCCGAAGCGATCCTCCCTGACAGCGGCGCCATCGAAGTGCCGGAGACCTTGCGGGAGGCCGTCGCGGCATTCGAACGCCAGCTTATCGCGAAGGCGATCAAGACCCACAACGGGCGCATGGATGCCGTGGCGGAGGCGCTGGGAATTGGCCGGCGCACGTTGAACGAGAAAATCGTCAAGCTGGGGTTGAACAAGGCTGATCTGCTGTAACCGGCAGGCCGGCTTGCGGAAATCCGCAGGCCGTACCCGTATCTCCACGCGGTTTTTTTCCATGAGATCGGGGCACGCTGTCGCTACCCTGACGCAAAGCTGGGCCATATCTGTCAATCGGGGAGGACTCCATGACACGCAGATTCATGAAAACGACGATTCTGGTCGCCCTCGGCGTCGCATTTGCCGGTGAGGCGGTTGCCACCGAGTGGAACGTCTCGCTGTGGGGAAAGCGGCGGGCTTTCACCGAACATGTGGAAAAGCTGGCCGAGCTGGTCAGTGCCAAGACCAACGGGTCATTCACGCTGAACCTCTCCTATGGCGGCCTCAGCAAGAACCGCGAAAACCTTGACGGGATTTCGATCGGTGCATTCGAAATGGCACAGTTCTGCGCCGGCTATCACGCCGACAAGAACCCGTCGATCACGGTGCTGGAGCTGCCGTTCCTGGGCGTGGACTCGCTGGAAAAGGAGATTGAGGTCTCCATGGCGGTGTACGGCCATCCGGCGGCGCAGAAGGACCTTGGGCGCTGGAATGCGACCCTGCTGATGCCATCGCCTTTGCCGCAATATAACATCATCGGCGTCGGCGATGGCCCCAAGTCCCTGGACGACTTCGAAGGCCTGACCGTGCGTGCGACCGGCGGGATCGGCAAGGCCATGCAAGCGCTTGGTGCGGTGCCGACGTCAATGTCAGCATCGGAAGTCCGCCAGGCATTAGATAGCGGCGTGGTCAAGGCGGTTGCGTTCGCTCCGCATGCTCACATGTCGTTCGGCACGGTCGAAAATGCGAAATGGTGGACGACAAACCTCAATCCCGGAACGGTCAATTGCCCGGTCGTCGTCAACACAGATGCCCTGAATTCCCTGTCGGACAGCGAGCGCGAGGCCCTGATGGGATCCATCGATGAGGCGTTGGAGCACTACGTCTCGTACTACAACAACCAAACCATGTCGGCCTGGGGTCCAAAACTGGATGAGAAGGGCATCCAGCGCATCACCTACGGCGATGACGCCCTGGCGCAGTTCCGCGAGGCCGTTGCCGGGCCTGCGGCGGAGGCATGGATCAAGGAGAACAGCGCCCGCGGCCTGCCCGCACAGGAGCTGTATGATCTCGTTACCGGTCTGGTCGCCCAGAAATAGCCCGGACGTGAAGTGCCCGCCGGTCCTGTCTTTGCGTGCCGGCGGGTGCAGTTCTTGGGGGAGGTCGACATGGCGGGCGCGTCATCGGTCCTTGAAGACGGCACGGTTCTGAGCCGGCTGGATCGTCAGCTGTTTCGGCTTGAACGTTTCCTGGCGCTTGTCGGCGGGCTGGCTGTCTTCTCGCTGATGCTGCTGGCTGTGGTCAGCGTCGGCGGCCGCAACATCCTCAACGAGCCGGTCCGGGGCTATGTCGACTGGATTGAGCAGGCGATGCCGCTGATTGCGTTTGTCGGCGTGGCCTACTGTCAGCGCCTTGGCGGTCACATCCGCATGGATATCGTCATCGGTCACTTGCACGGGCGCGGCCTGTGGATCGCCGAATTCATCGCCACATTCGCCATGCTGGTCCTAATGCTTTTGCTGGTCTGGGGCAGCTGGGCGCATTTCGAGCGGTCGTTCGACTTCGGCGCGCCGATGTGGAGTCGGGACTCCAGCTTCGACATCCGACTTCCGCTTTGGCCGGCCAAACTTCTGGCGCCGTTTGCGTTCTCGGTGCTTTGTTTGCGTCTCGCCCTGCAACTGTGGGGCTATGGCCGCGCCATCGGGGAAGGGAAAGAACGCCCCGTGGCGGTTCCCTTGATCGAAGATCCGGCCACGGTCGCGGCCAAAGAAGCCGCGACGGTGTCCGGCTTCGGCGACGAGGAGCGCCGCTAGTGGACCCGATCGACATCGGTATCATCGTCTCGGGCCTGCTTGTCGTGATGGTGGTGATCGGCATGCGGGTCGCCTTCGCCGCGGCATTGGCCGGGGTTATCGGCCTGGTCTGGATTTTCTGGGCGAAGAAAGGCTACGCGGGAGATCAATTCCTGTGGGCGCTGACCGTCGCGGTCAAGACCGCCGGTCAGGTGCCCCATTCGAAGGTGGCCAGCCAGGCCCTGTCTCTGATCCCGACATTCATCCTGATCGGCTATCTCGCCTACTATGCCGGCCTGACGCGGGCGCTGTTCGAAGCGGCAAAGCGATGGGTGGGCTGGCTGCCAGGCGGCCTGGGCGTTTCGACCGTGTTCGCAACGGCCGGCTTTGCCGCAGTCTCCGGCGCATCGGTGGCCACGTCTGCTGTGTTTGCGCGGATCGCGATCCCGGAAATGCTGAAGATCGGCTACGACAAGCGGTTCGCAGCCGGCGTGGTCGCCTCTGCCGGCACGCTTGCATCGTTGATCCCGCCGTCGGCGATCCTAGTGATCTACGCGATCATCGTCGAGCAGGACGTCGGTGCGTTGCTGCTGGCGGGGTTCCTGCCGGGCGCCTTTTCGGCATTCATCTATGGCGGACTGGTGGTCGGACTTGCCCTGGTCTTCAAGGGCTTCGGGCCGCCGGTCAGGGGCTTTACCTGGGCACAGAAGTTCAAGGCCCTGCCGGGGGCGCTGCCGATCGTCTTCGTGGTCGTGATCATCATCTTCTTCATCTACAACCCGCTCGGCGGCGATGCCTGGGGCACACCCACAGAAGGCGGTGCGCTCGGCGCTTTCGTCGTGTTCCTGACGGCGCTGTACCGCGGCATGCGGTGGCCCCAGCTCAAGGATGCGCTGATGGAGACCGCCAAGCTCTCGGTGATGATCTTCACGATCATCTGGGGCGTCCTGATCTACGTTCGCTTCCTTGGGTTTGCCGATCTGCCGGGGGAGTTCTCCGCCTGGATCACCTCGCTGGATCAATCGCCGATGCTGACCCTGATCCTGATCCTGCTGGCCTATGCGGTTTTGGGTATGTTCATGGATGCAATCGGGATGCTGCTGTTGACCCTGCCCGTGGTCTATCCGGCGGTGATCGCCCTGAACGGAGGTGAAAGCGTGGCCGCAGCCGACAGCGCCTTTGGCATGTCCAGCACCGCCTGTGCCATCTGGTTCGGCATCATCGTCGTCAAGATGGCGGAGCTTTGCCTGATCACACCACCGATTGGCCTGAACTGTTTCGTCGTGGCCGGAGTGCGACCGGAGGTTTCGGTCCAGGACGTGTTCCGCGGCGCATCGCCGTTCTTCGTTGCCGACGCCCTGACGATTGCCGCGCTGATTGCCTTTCCCGGCATCGTGCTGTTTCTCCCCGGGCAATTGCTGAATTGAAGGCTTGGAGTGCGGCTTTGCCTGCCGCGCGCTGGGGGGGAAAGACAGGTAACAAAAAACCCCTTCGCCGCGGGACCGGGAAGGGGTTCGGCCAGGCCCTGCCTGGCGCGTTCGTCGGGACGCTTCAGTGCAGCTTGCCGCCCAGGTCCTTGATTGCGTCGTCGATCAGCTTGTCGCCGTCGTCGCCGCTCATGCGTTCTTTCAGGATTTCGGCGGTCGCGGCGGTGGCGATTTCCACCGCGGTGTTGCGGACCTCGCGCATCGCCGCTTCTTCGGCCTGGGCGATATTGTCCATTGCCTGGGCCTCGCGGCGGGCAAGCGCGGTTTCCAGTTTCTCGCGGCCCAGTTGCTGCAGCCGTTCGGCCTCTTTCTTGGCGTGGTCGACGATCTCCTCCGCCTCGGCCAGAGCCTCCCGTTGCTTGCGTTTGTATTCCGCAAGCGTCTGCTGCGCCTCTTCCTTGAGCCGTTCGGCTTCTTCCAGATCGAAGGCGATCTGCGCGATCTTGGACTGGATGGCCTGTTTGACCGCGCTTCGTCCTTTCCAGACCACCAGCGCAACCAGCGCCCCAAGCGCAAGCCACATATAGATCAGGACCAGTACGTGTTCGTCCATATCGCTTAGGCCTTGCTCTGGTCAGCGGCGTCGACCGCGCCGCCTGCCGTTGCATCGTCCGCGGGCTTGCCGGATAGTTTCTCGACCGCGGCCTTGGTGACGTCGACGGCGACCTCGCGCACGTTCTTCAGGGCCTGTTCGCGGGCAACCACGATGCGTGCCTCGGCCTCCGAAACTTTGGCTTCCAGGCCCTCGTTGAACTTGGCTTCGCGTTTGGCGTTGTCTGCCGACAGCTTGTCGAGTGAGGCCCGCACTACCGCCTGCGCTTCGTTGCGCGCTTCGGCCAGCGCCTGCTCGTACGCCGCCAGCGCCTCTTCGGCCTCTGCCTTGGCCTCGGACGCCCTTTTCAGGTCACCGGCGATCTTGCTTTCGCGGGATTCGATAACGCCTTCGATGCGCGGCATCACGACCTTGCTGAGAAGGATCATGAGGACCACGAACATCACCGTCAGCCAGAAGAGCTGGCTGGGGAACGTCGACATGTCGAACTGCGGCATGGTCCGGTCTTCCCAAATCGCCTACCCGCCCGGCATGGCCGGGCGGCACACGGCAAAGATCAGCCGAACAGGGCGATCAAAGCAACAATCAGGGCGAACAGCGCGATGGCTTCCGTCACAGCAAAGCCGATCCAGATGTTGGCGCCGATTTCGCCCTTCGAAGCCGGGTTCCGGGCGATCGCCTGGATATAGCTGGCCCAAACGTTTCCGACACCGATACCGGCGCCGATCATTCCGATGGCGGCGAGGCCGGCTCCGACCAGTTTAGCTGCTTCCGCGTCCATATTTGCAACCCTCTCTTATAAGTAGTGACGTTAGTCCGTTGAGTTGTTTGGTTCAGATCCGCTCAGTGCAGTTCCAGCGCGTCGTGCAGGTAGATGCATGTCAGGATCGTGAAGACATAAGCCTGAATTGTGGCCACGAGGACCTCGAAAGCTGTAACGGCGACCAGAGCCAACCACGGCACGATGCCCGCGACACCCAACGCAAACACGAACCCAGCGATGACCTTCACCATGATATGACCAACGGTCATGTTCGCGAAAAGCCGGACCGACAGGCTGAAGGGGCGCGACAGATAGGAGATCGTTTCGATCGGGATCAGGATGACGGCGGTCCATAAGGGGGCGCCGGCTGGGAAGAACAGGCTCAGGAACTTGAAACCGTGCTTGAATATCCCGATCAGCGTCACCGTGATGAAGATGAAGATCGCCAATCCGAAGGTCACGATGAGGTGGCTGGTATAGGTGAAGCTGCCTGGCAGCAGGCCCAGCAGATTGCCCAGCAGCAAGAAGATGAAGAGCGTGAATATGAAGGGGAAGTACTTCCTGCCGCCGCTTCCCACATTGTCGCGGATCATGTTGGCGACAGTTTGATACAGGATCTCCGCAACCAGTTGCCAGCCGTTGGGAACCAGTGCGCGCCGTCGCATCGCCCAGGTCAGAAAACCGGTCGCCAAGACCACGGTTATGGTCATCCAAAGCGCGGAATTCGTATAGGAGATATCCAAACCGCCGATCTTGATCGGAATGATCGGCGTAATCTCGAACTGCTCAAGTGGATCGGTTGCCACTTGTAACCCCCTCAGCCTTTATCCCCGCCTGCATCCGGTGGACTGGCGCCCGGACCGGAACCTGCCTCTTGTTTCTCGCGCGCGGCGCGCTCTTCAAGCTGCTTTGCCGTGCGAATTACATTCAACAGGCCCGCAGCGCAACCCAAGAATAGGAACACAATCAACAACCACGGATTTGTTCCCAGCCAACGGTCCAGCCAGTAGCCGATCAGGATGCCAGCCACCACGCCTGCGACGAGGTCGACGACCACCCTGAAACCGACCGCCATGCCCGAGGCGTCTCCTCGTCCCTGCGGCACCTTCGCCTGATCGGCCCGGCGCGCATGCGCGGCCTTGAGCCGTTCATCGAGGTCTTTAAGGGAAGGGGACTTGCCGTTCTCTTGCATGTAACCGGCACCATCCGATCACGATCGCGGCAATTTTGGCTGCCCCAGGCACAGTCTGCTGCCCCGCAAAAAAAGCGTCCGAACCATAGTAATGGCCCCCTGGCAAGTCAAGCTGCGTGCGCCTTTGCGCCCGCCACAGCGACGTTGCATCGCAGTGGACAGATCTCGACCTGTCTAAGCGGTCTGACGCAGTTCCTCGGCCTGGCGCAGGTCGACCGAGACAAGCTGGCTGATGCCGCGTTCGGCCATTGTCACGCCATACAGGCGATCGACGCGCGCCATCGTCATGCGGTGGTGGGTGACGACCAGGAAACGGGTGGTCCCGGCATGCGCGATCTCGTCCAACAACGTGCAGAACCGATCGACGTTGGCGTCGTCAAGCGGCGCGTCGACCTCGTCAAGAACGCAGATCGGCGCCGGGTTCGTCAGGAAGACGGCAAACAACAGCGACAGCGCCGTCAGCGCCTGCTCGCCACCCGACAGCAAGGACATCACCTGCATGCGTTTGCCCGGCGGGCTGGCCATGATTTCCAGTCCCGCCTCCAGGGGGTCGTCCGATTCCGTCAACGTCAGATGCGCCTGGCCGCCGCCGAACAGGCGGACGAACAGGTCCTTGAAATGCGCGTTGACCGCCTCGAAGGCGACCAGCAAACGTTCGCGGCCCTCGCGGTTCAGCGCGTTGATGCCCTGGCGCAGCCGGTTGATCGCAGCGATCAGGTCTTCGCGCTCCGAGACCATCGAATTGATCTGTTCCTGCAACTCGGCCGATTCCTGCTCGGCGCGCAGGTTGACGGGCCCCATGTTGTCGCGCTCGCGGGTCAGCCGCTCCAGCTTGGTCTCGACCTCCTCGCGCGACGGGAACTCGCTCTCGCCGTCCAGTCCCGCTTTCTCCAGGACTTCGGCCGGCGTGCAGTCGAGCCGCTCGCGGATGCGTTCGGCGGCGTCCGCCACCAGTTCCTGGGCATGTTCCATGTCCGCCTGGCACCGCACGCGCCCCTCGCGGGCCTCGGCCAGGCTTGCCTCGCTTTCCTTCAAGGACCGGTCGGCGCTGGTCTGGTCCTCTTCGGCCTCCGCCAAGGCGTCGCCGGCGCGGCGGCGGCCCTCTTCGGCCTGGGCGATCGCTTCCAACAGCTTGTTGCGCGCGCCTTCGATCTCGGCCGGGCGTGCCTCCAGCCTGGCGCGTTCCTGCGTCGCGGCGTCTTCGCGCGTGCGCAGGTCGGCCATCCGCTGTTCGGCGCCGGAGACCCTGTCCTTCCAGGACTGCACCTCGCCGTCGATCGCGCTGAGACGCTGCGCCCGCATCTCTCCTTCGCGCGCCAGGCCGTCATAGGCCGTGCGGCGTTCGACCTGGACACTGCGCAGCTCCGACAGTTCGGCGCGGATGCGGTTGATATGCTCGCGTTCCCCCGCGACATCGGCAAGACCGGCGAGGCCGGCTTCGGCCTCGGAAAGATCCGCCCGGGCCTCGTTGAGATCGGCGATCAGGCGTTCCAGGTTTTCGTCCACGGCCGCCCGTTTGGTCCGGCCCGCCTCTGCCTGGCCGGACAGGCGGCCCAGCGCATCCCGGGCCTCATTCAGGCGGGTGAAGGCGGCCTGGCTGTTCCAGCGCGCGACACGTTCGTTTTCCGCCGCATCGGCGGCTGCGTGGCGCGCTGTGGCATGGGCGGCGTCGGCCGCCTCGACCGTGCGGGTCAGGGACTCCAGTTCGCCGCGCAACTCGCGCAGGCGGTTGCGCTGTGCCAGGCGAGAGGTCGCCGCGGTCTGGGCGGCCGGCACCACCGAATATCCGTCCCACCGGCACAGGCCGCCATCCCGGCTGACCAGGCTTTGCCCCGGCGCCAGCATCTGGCGCAACATGCGGGCGTCAGCGGCGGTGTCGACGACGCCGATCTGCGACAGCGCCCGAGTGAGAGAGGCCGGCCCCTTGACGAAGTCGGACAGCGGCCGCACGCCCGAGGGCAAATCGTGCGCGCCCGAAAATGGCGCCAGTTCCACCCAGTGTCGCGGCGCGTTGAGATCCAGAGACGCCTCAAGCTCCTCGCCCAGGGCGACGCCCAGGGCGGCCTCGAAGCCCGGCTCGACCCGGACGGAATCGATCAGCGGCGCGAACAGGTCGCCTTCGCCCGGCTCCAGAAGCTGCGTCAGGGCCTCGGCTTCGGCGGCGACCTTTGTGCATTTGGAGCGCGCCGTCTCGGCCTGCTCCCGCGCCTCGGCCTCGCTTTCGCGTGCGATCAGGCTGGCGGCCTCGGATTCCTCCAGCGCCCGGCGCGTGGTCTCGACGGCGGTCTCGGCCGCTTCGGCTTCGGCGCGTGCCTTGTTCAGATCCGCGTCCGCGACCTCTTCGCCGGACAGGTTTTCCTTGCGCCGGGACAGCTCGCCAAGCTGGTTGTCCAGTCGTTCGACCCGGTTCTGCGCGGCGCCAATACGATGATGAAGCGCACTGCGCTCGGCCTCGATCGCGGCGACCTTCTCGGTCATCGCGGTCAGTCTGCCTTCGCGGTCCTCGACTTCGGCCGTGACCGCGGCGAACGCCGCGCGTGCGGCTTCGATGGCCTCGGCCTCGCCCTGGCGGGCGGCTGAGATCTCCTGGTTTTCCGCCTCCAGCCGGGCCAGCGCCTCGGCCGCGTCGCCGGCCAGGTTTTGCTCGCGTCCCAGGTCGGACGCGATCTGCTCCAGCCGCTCGGCGATCTCCGCGCGCGCCTTTTCGACCCGCTCCTCCTCGTTCTCCAGCTCGCGCTGGGCGACCAACAGGCGCTGCAGTTCGGCCGCGGCCTGCGCCTCCATCTGGCGCAGTTCGGGAAGGATCGTCGTCTTGTCCGCCTGGGCCCTGGCGGCGCTGGCGGCGGCCTCGGTGCGGGCGGCGACCAGGCGCTCGGTCTGTTCAAGCTTGTCGCGGGCCGCGTCCAGACTGGCCGAGGCCTCGATCCAGCGCAGGTGCAGAAGAATGGCGTCCTGGGTCCGAAGCTGTTCGGAGATCCGGCGATAGCGGGCGGCCTGGCGCGCCTGTCGCTGCAGGCCCTGGAACTGCCCCTCCAGGGCGCCGATGACGTCGTCCAGCCGCTCCAGGTTGGCCTCCGCGCCTCTCAGGCGCAGTTCCGCCTCGTGTCGGCGAGAATGCAGGCCGCGGATACCCGCCGCCTCTTCCAACAGGGTGCGCCGCTCGGTCGGCTTGGCGCCGATCAGGGCGCTGATCCGGCCCTGGCCGACGATGGCCGTCGAATGCGCCCCGGTGGACAGGTCGGCGAACAGAAGCTGGACGTCCCGTGCCCGCACCTCGCGGCCGTTGATCCTGTAGGTGGAGCCGTGCCCGCGGTCGATATGGCGGCTGATGACGATGTCTTCGAACTCGTTGTAGGCGGCCGGCGCCATACGGTCGGCATTGTCAAGGTGCAGGGACACCTCGGCCAGGTTGCGCGCCGGGCGGCCCGACGTGCCGCCGAAAATCACGTCGTCCATCTCGCCGCCGCGCATCTGCTTGGCCGAGGTCTCGCCCATGACCCAGCGCAGCGATTCGATGATGTTGGATTTGCCGCAGCCGTTCGGCCCGACAATTCCGGTGATTCCCGGCTCGATGTGAAGCTCGGTGGGCTCGAGGAACGATTTGAACCCGGATAGCCGGATTTTCGACAGATGCAATGGAGGCCTTGCCGCGACTGTTAGTCCATTGTTCGACCAAAAGCCCTAATACACGGAACCGGGACTTGGAAGTAGATTTTACTCGGTCAAGTCTTTCAGGACGGCGTCGAACTCTTCAAACGGCTGTGCGCCATTGATGACGCGATCGCCAATTATGAAGGTGGGCGTTGAGTTTATGTCGTGCTCGTTAACGGCGTCCAAACGGCCCTGGATGATTCCGTTCATCAGGTCCTCGTTGCCCAGACAGGCGTCGAAATCCTCGGGCGGAAGCCCGCCGAGCTGCCCGATTCGCTTGAGCGCGCCGATCGGATCGGGATCGGTGGCCCACTGGCCCTGCGTCTCGAAAAGGACGTCCAAGAACCTGTGGTAGCGGTTGGCCGGCGCACATCGCGCCATCATGGCGGCGGCAAGGCCGACACGGTCGAACGGAAAGTCGCGCATGATCAGGTTCACCTTGCCCGTATCGATGTATTTCCGCTTCAGTTCCGGCAAGGTGTCGGTATGGAAGGTCGCGCAGTGCGGGCAGGTCATGGATGCATATTCGATGATCGTGACCGCTGCGTTGGGGTCGCCCAGGATGCGGTCCTTCAGCGCCTCCTCGGTCGACAGCGGCGCAGGCCAAGCCGGGCCGGCCGCGGCGACCAGGACGAGCAGCAGGAAACTTGCGATCTTTCGCATCAATGCGTCCTTCCAATGGCGGGAATTCAAGGCCGCGGAGTATAAGGCAGCAGGGTCTTCCGGGACAATCACGCCCGCGTCAGCGCGACGTCACCTGGTCTTCCTGCCGGGAAATTGTGGCAGTTTCGCGGCCAAGCACGCCCTGGGCCAGGCGGACGAGAATGTCCTCCAGTTCGCTGTCGCCGACCGCCGCAAGCAGCGGCGCAAACCGCCGGGCGGCCTCGTCCCGCGGGGCGCTCGGCTGCGGCCGCGGCCGCCGGGCCTTTGCCCTGGGCGCGATGGTGGTCGCATGCCTTAACTTCAGGTTCGAAACGGCGCGAAAGCCGAAATACCGGTTCACGCGTTCCATCACGACAGGCGCCAGGTGCTGCATCTCGGTGGCGACCGCACCCAGGATCCGGATGTGCAGGGTCCCGTTGCGGCGCTCGCCCTGGCGGAAAGACAGACGTTCCGGCTGGGAAACCCGCGCCATTTCGGGGCCGACCACATCGTTCCAGTCGGTAATCAAGGCGGCGTGTGCAAACCCATGGCTGCCAAGCGCCTTGCGGGTGACCTTTGGCAGGACCGCGGCGACGGGACGCGGCCCTTTGCCGCTGCGCCGCGCTTGTTTCTTCTTCCGCTTGTCCGGCTCGCGCACCCGCACCCCTTCCTCAAGGACGTTCGAAGGCTATAGTCCTGGCGTGATGGAGATGCAAGCGGCCCAGGACGAAACCGTCGCGACGCGCCTGTTGGCGTGGTACGACGCGCACCGTCGCGACCTGCCCTGGCGCCGCCCGCCGGGTACGCCGGGCGATCCCTACCGCATATGGCTGAGCGAGATCATGCTGCAGCAGACCACGGTTCAGGTCGTGCGCGGCTATTTCGACGAGTTCCTGCGGCGCTGGCCGACGGTGGAGGCTCTTGCCGCGGCGCCGCTGGACGATGTCCTGCATGCCTGGGCCGGGCTCGGCTACTACGCCCGCGCCCGCAACCTGCACAAATGCGCAACCGTGGTCGCAACCGAGATGGACGGACGGTTCCCGGATACCGAAGAGGCGCTGCGCGAACTGCCGGGCATCGGACGCTATACGGCAGCGGCGATCGCCGCGATCGCCTTCGACCGGCGTGCGGTCGTCGTCGACGGCAATGTGGAACGGGTCATGGCCCGCCTGTTCCGGATCGAAACCCCGCTGCCCCAGGCGAAGGCACTGTTCTACGACCGTGCGGACGCGCTGACGCCGGACCGCCGGGCCGGCGACTATGCCCAGGCCGTCATGGACCTGGGCGCCACGATCTGTACGCCCCGCAAGCCGAAATGCCTGTTGTGTCCGCTGGCCGGCGACTGTGTGGGACGGGACGCAGCGGAAGGCCTGCCGGTCAAGCGGAGAAAGGCCGACAAACCGGTGCGGTCGGGACGGGCCTACTGGCTGATGCGCGACGACGGTGCGATCCTGCTGCGCCGCCGGCCCGATCGGGGACTGTTGGGCGGCATGATGGAGGTGCCGGGATCGGGCTGGGCCGAAAAATGCGCGGCCGAGGCGCCGCCGCCGCTGCAGGCCGCGGTCTGGCGGGACGTGCCGGGCGTGGTGCGGCACACCTTTACCCATTTCCATCTGGAGGTTTCCGTCCGGGCCGGTAAGGTGTCGGGCTGGCCTGAGGCGCCGCAGGGCTGCGTCTGGTGCGCCCTGGACGGGCTGGGCGGCCAGGCGCTGCCCAGCGTGATGCGTAAGATCGTCGCGCACGCGCTGAAAGGGCTGACGGAGGAAACGGGACGATGAACGAGAACCAAGCCGTTTACATGGAGGCCGCGGTCGCGTTGAGCCGCCGGACCATGGAGACCAACACTGGCGGGCCGTTCGGCGCGGTTATCGTCAAGGACGGCAAAATCGTCGGCGAAGGCTGGAACCGCGTCACCTCCGACAACGACCCCACCGCCCATGCGGAAGTGACCGCGATCCGCGACGCCTGCCGCCGGCTGGACAGCTTCTCGCTGGAGGGCTGCGAAATCTACACCAGTTGCGAGCCCTGCCCCATGTGCCTGTCGGCGATCATGTGGGCGCGTCTGGCGCGCATCTATTACGCCAACGCGCGCGAGGATGCGGCGGCCATCGGTTTCGACGACGACATGATCTACCGCGAGATCCCGTTGCATCCGGCCGACCGCAAGGTGCCGGCAGTGCGCCTGGAGCTGGCCTCGGCGCGCGCCGTGTTTTCCGAGTGGGTCGAGAAGGCCGACAAGATCCCCTACTGAGGTGTCCGCACCCGCGATCAGACGGGCCGGGCCCGCGGACGTTCCCGCCATCCGGGCATGCGTCGAGGCGGCCTATGCCAAGTGGGTCTCGGTCCTGGGTTATGCGCCCTATCCGATGGCAATGGACTACGACGCAGGCGTGCGGCAACACCAGGTGTTCGTGGTCCCCGGCGAGACGGGCGTGACCGGTGTCATCGTGCTGATCGACGAGCGGCCGAAGCTTCTTTTGCACAATGTCGCCGTGGATCCGGTGCACCAGGGCAGGGGCCTGGGCGATCATCTTCTGCGCTGTGCGCAGGCGCTGGCCGCCCGCGGCGGGTACGAGACGCTGCGGCTCTATACCAACGAAAGGATGGCGTCGAACCGCGCCTGGTACGCCGCGCGCGGCTTTGCCGAGGTCGCTCGCGAGGTCCGTCCGGACCGCACAATCGTCTTCATGGAGCGGCCGGTCGCGGCGGACGACATGGAACTGACAAACCATTTGCCCGCCTGATCGCGCGCCGCTAAGGTCCGCCGGGGTTGGTCGCCAGAAGAATAAAAACGAAATCGCCGGACAGGGATTGCATGGAGTACTTCGTTCAGCAGTTGATCAATGGTGTCACGCTGGGCGCGATCTACGGCCTGATCGCCATCGGCTATACGATGGTCTACGGCATCATCGGCATGATCAATTTCGCCCACGGCGACATCTTCATGATCGGTGCCTTCATCGCGCTGATCTCGCTGTTGATCCTTGGCATGATCGGCCTGACCTGGATTCCGCTGGCGCTGTTGATCGTGCTGGTGGTGGCCATGATCCTGACCGCGGCCTATGGCTGGACGGTCGAACGCGTCGCCTATCGACCGCTTAGGGGATCGTTCCGTCTGGCGCCGCTGATCTCGGCCATCGGCATGTCGATCTTCCTGCAGAACTACGTCCAGATTGCCCAGGGCGCGCGGGTCAAACCGCTGCAGCCGGTGATCCAGGGCGGCTTCAAGGTCATGGAGGCGGAGCGGTTCATCGTCACGCTCAGCTATCTGCAGGTCATCATCGTGGTGGTGACACTGGCCCTGATGACCGCCTTCTCGCTTTTGATCGCACGCACCTCGCTGGGTCGGGCACAGCGCGCCTGCGAGCAGGACCGGACCATGGCCGCTCTGCTGGGCATCAATGTGGACCGCACGATCTCGCTGACCTTCGTCATGGGGGCGGCGCTGGCCGCGGTCGCCGGCCTGATGTTCCTTCTGTATTACGGGGTGATCGATTTCTATATCGGTTTCCTCGCCGGCATTAAGGCCTTCACCGCCGCCGTTTTGGGCGGCATCGGATCGCTGCCGGGCGCCATGCTGGGCGGCCTCTTGATCGGTCTGATCGAGACCTTCTGGTCGGCTTATTTCACCATCGAATACAAGGATGTGGCCGCCTTCGGCATTCTCGTCCTGGTGCTGATCTTCCGGCCCACCGGTCTGTTGGGCAAGCCGGACGTGGAAAAGGTATAGCCGGCGATGGCGGTGCAAAGCGCAACGGGGACCGCGCTTGGCGGCGTCCACCTGCCGGCCATGCTGAAGGACAGTTTCCTGACCTCGGTGGTGGTGTTCGCTTTGGCCCTGCCGATCATCGGCATGCGCACAGAAACCGCGATCGCGGGCCTGTCGCTGGATTTCAACATGGTCGGCGTCGCGGTCGCCGTGGCGGTCGCCTTCGTCGGCCGGCTGGGCCTGAACATATGGTGGGCGCGCCGCCGCCAGATCGAGATGACGGCGGCCGAAGCAACCGGCGGGATCGATTTCGGCAAGGTCATGGCCTGGGTGATCAAGGTCGGCGTGCCGGTCACCATCGCATTCGCGGTGATCATGCCCTGGATGCCGTTCGCCAACCGCTATGTCCTGGACGTGGCGATTCTGGTGGTCACTTACGTGATGCTGGGCTGGGGCCTCAACATCGTCGTCGGGCTGGCCGGACTGCTGGACCTGGGATACGTCGCGTTCTACGCGGTCGGCGCCTATTCCTTCGCGCTGATCGCCACCAATTTCGATTTGTCCTTCTGGGCCTGCCTGCCGCTGGCCGGCGCGTTTGCCGCCCTGTTCGGCGTGCTCTTGGGCTTTCCGGTCCTGCGCCTGCGCGGCGACTATCTGGCGATCGTGACGCTGGGCTTCGGCGAGATCATCCGGGTCATTCTTCTGAACTGGTACGACCTGACAAACGGTCCCGACGGCGTGTCGCGGATCCCGCGGCCAAGCTTCTTCGGACTGCCGTTCAAGCGCAATCCGGGCGAAGGGATGGAGTCCTTCCACACCTTCTTCGGGCTGGAATACTCGTCGCTGCAGCGGATCATCTTTTTGTACTACGTGATCCTGGTGCTGGCGCTGATCACCAACTTCTTCACGCTGAGAATCCGCAAGCTGCCTGTCGGCCGCGCGTGGGAAGCCCTGCGCGAGGACGAGATCGCCTGTCGGTCGCTGGGCATCAACCCGACCAACACAAAGCTGACCGCATTTTCGATCGGCGCCATGTTCGGCGGGTTCGCCGGTTCCTTCTTCGCGACCAGGCAGGGCTTCATCAGCCCGGAGAGTTTCACCTTCATCGAGTCGGCCGTGATCCTGGCAATCGTCGTATTGGGCGGTATGGGCAGCCAGGTCGGTGTCGTCGTCGCCTCGGTTCTGTTGATTGGCGGCACCGAGTTGTTCCGCGAGCTGGAGGAATACCGGATGCTGGCCTTCGGCGGCGCCATGGTTCTGATCATGATCTGGAAGCCGCGCGGCCTTCTGGCGCACCGCGACCCGACGATCCGCCTGCCCGAACGACCGTCCGGTGGCGGCCCATGATCGAGACCGCGCCCCTGCCGGCAACGGTGCCGTCCGGCGCCGCTTCGCTTTTGACCGTCGATCATCTGACCATGCGTTTCGGCGGCCTGGTCGCCATCGACGACCTTTCGATGATCGCGGGCCGTGAGGAGATCACCGCCATCATCGGCCCCAATGGAGCCGGCAAGACCACCGTGTTCAATTGCCTCACCGGCTTTTACAAGCCGACGATCGGGCGCCTGGCGCTGCACGGGGCCGAAGGCGACAAGCTTTTGGAGCGCATGGAGGGCTTTCGCATCGCCCAGGAAGCGCGGATCGCGCGGACGTTCCAGAACATAAGGCTGTTTCCGGCCATGTCGGTGCTGGAGAACCTGATCGTCGCCCAACACAACAAGCTGATGCGGGCGTCGGGCTATACGGTGCTTGGCCTGGTCGGATGGCCCGGCTATCGCCACGCGGAAAGCGATGCGGTGGAACTGGCCCGCTATTGGTTGGAGCGCGTCGGCCTGATCGACCGTGCCGACGACAATGCCGGGGCGCTGCCGTACGGCGCGCAACGGCGCCTCGAGATCGCGCGGGCGATGTGCACCGAACCGGTGCTGTTGTGCCTGGACGAGCCGGCCGCCGGCCTGAACCCGCGCGAATCGCACGAACTGAACCAGCTTCTGTTGTTCATCCGCGACGAGCACAAGATCGGCATTCTGCTGATCGAACACGACATGAGCGTCGTGATGGAGATTTCCGACCACGTCGTCGTCCTGGACTACGGGCGCAAGATCTCCGACGGCACGCCCGAGGCGGTGCGCAACGATCCCAACGTGATCCGCGCCTATCTGGGCGAGGAGGAAGACGAAGAGCTGCCGCCGGAGGTGGCCGCCGACCTGGCCGACGGCGAGGAGCCGCGGCCATGAGCGACATGCTGTCGGTTGCGGGCGTCGAGACCTTCTACGGCAACATCCAGGCTTTGCGGGGCGTCGATCTGGACGTGCATCGCGGCGAGATCGTGACCCTGATCGGCGCCAACGGGGCCGGCAAGTCGACACTGTTGATGACGATCTGCGGCAACCCGCACGCCAGCAGCGGCACGGTGATGTTCGACGGCCAGGACATCACCAGCCTGCCGACTTTCGAGATCATCCGCCGCGGCATCGCGCACGCGCCCGAGGGCCGTCGGATCTTCCCGCGCATGACCGTCTACGAGAACCTCGTGATGGGCGCAGAGGCGGCCGAGCACGAGGACATCGACGAAGACCTGAAGCAGATTTTCGACCTGTTTCCCCGCCTGGAGGAGCGCCAGGGACAGCGCGGCGGAACCTTGTCGGGCGGTGAACAGCAAATGCTGGCGATCGCACGGGCGCTGATGGCGCGTCCGAAGCTGTTGCTTCTGGACGAACCGTCACTGGGGCTGGCGCCGCTGGTGGTCCGGCAGATCTTCGAGGCGATCCGCACCATCAACCAGGAATCGGGAACCACGATCTTCCTCGTCGAACAGAACGCGTTTCACGCGCTGAGGCTGGCGCATCGGGGCTATGTCATGGTCAACGGCGAGATCACCTTGACGGGGGCCGGCGACGAGTTGTTGGCGCGTCCAGAGGTCCGCGCCGCCTACCTGGAAGGCGGACACTGAGCGGGGACCGGGCGGAACCATGGAAGAAATGCTGGCAACCTCGATCTGGGTCTATCTGGGCCTCACGGTGATCATCACCGGTGGGGCGGCCGCGATGATGGGCCAGGCGATCGCCGTAACCTGGCGCCCCTACTGGCAGGTCATCGTCTATTCTTTCCTGTTGGGACTGGCCGACCGGTTCCTGGTGTTCGCGCTGTTCGAGGGCACGCTGTTGTCGCTCAGCGGTTTCGTCATCCACACGTGTACGGTCATGGTGATCGCGTCGCTGGCATTTCGAATTTCGCGGGCGCGCAACATGGTAAACCAGTATCCTTGGTTGTACGCCCGTTCGGGCCTTTTCGGCTGGAAGGCGCTGGACGACGGCGACTAGGCGCCCAAAAGGGCTCAGAGCGTTGCGCGGCGGACGCAACGGAACTAATGTTCGGGTCAGCTGTGCCGCGGGCTGAGAAACGCGTTAACGCGTTTGAACCACGCGGTTTTTCACACTGGGAGGCGTATTAGATGAAGAAGATTACCACGGTCCTCACCGCGGCCCTTGCGGGCGTTGCCCTGACGGCGACGGCGGCGCAGGCCCAGATCAAGATTGCGACGGCCGGGCCGATGACCGGCCAGTACGCAAGCTTCGGCCAGCAGATGAAGGCGGGCGCCGAAATGGCGGTGGCCGACATCAATGCCGCGGGCGGCGTCCTCGGTCAGCAGCTCGAGCTGATGATCGGCGACGATGCCTGCGATCCCAAGCAGGCTGTTGCGGTGGCAAACGAAATGGTCGGCAACGACGTGGTGTTCATGGCCGGCCACTTCTGCTCGGGTTCGTCGATCCCGGCTTCGGCGGTCTATACCGAGGAGGACATCCTTCAGATCTCCCCGGCTTCGACCAACCCGAAGTTCACGGACGAGGGCGGTGCCAACGTGTTCCGGGTCTGCGGTCGCGACGATCAGCAGGGCCTGGTGGCCGGTGGTTTCCTGGCCAAGAACTTCGGCGGCAAGAACATCGCCATCGTTCACGACAAGACGGCCTACGGTAAGGGCCTGGCGGACGAGACCAGGGCTGCGATGAACGCGGCCGGCAAGCAGGAAGCCCTCTACGAAGCCTATACGGCGGGCGAGAAGGACTATTCCGCGCTTGTCTCCAAGCTGAAGCAGAACGCGATCGATGTCCTTTATGTGGGCGGCTATCACACCGAGGCCGGCCTGATGGTTCGCCAGATGCGCGACCAGGGCATGAACACGGTTCTGGTTTCCGGCGACGCGCTGGTCACGGACGAATACTGGTCGATCACCGGCGATGCGGGCGAGGGAACGCTGATGACCTTCAGCCCCGATCCGCGCAAGAACATGGATGCCGCGCCGATCGTGCAGAAGTTCCGCGATCAGGGAATCGAGCCCGAAGGGTATGTGATGTACACCTACGCGGCGGTGCAGGTGTTCGCGCAGGCGGCCGAGTTCGCCGGTTCGACGGATCTGGCCAAGATACTGCCGGTCATGAACGACAAGAAGTTCTCGACCGTGCTGGGCATCCTCAGCTTCGACGACAGGGGCGACGTCACCCTGCCCGGTTACGTCTTCTACGAATGGAAGAACGGCCAGTACGACTATCTGCAATAGTCGCCGTTTGATCTAGATGGTGAAGGGCCCGCGGCTCACCCCGCGGGCCCTTCTTCGTCGTGCCCCCGCCGCCGAAACGGGTTCAGTGAAGTCCGGCGCGCAACTGCTGGCGCATGACGTCGATGGGCACGTCCTTGCCTTCGATCACGGTCGACCAGTAGGTCCAGCCGTTGCAGCTTGGTGCGCCTTGGACCGCGGCGCCGACCTGGTGGATCGATCCGCGATGGTCGGCAGAAATGATCGTGCCGTCCGCCCGCACCCGCGCGGTATGGCGCCGGCACGGGCTGATCAGGATGTCGCCGGCGCACAGGAGGCCGCGCTCGACCAGCCAGCCGAAGGGGATGCGCGGTTCCTTGCGTTTTGAGGGCGTGGTGACCAGGCTCTCGTCCTCGATCGGCGCGACCGCGGCGATGCGATCGCGCGCCGCGGCGGCATATTCCTCCTCGCGCTCCAGCCCCACATAGTCGCGCCTGAGCCGGCGGCAGACCGCGCCCGTCGTGCCCGAGCCCATGAAGGGATCCAGCACCACGTCGCCCGGGTTGGTGGCGGCCAGCACGATCCGGTGCAACAGCGCCTCCGGTTTTTGCGTCGGATGCACCTTGCGCCCGTCTTCGTCCCGCAGGCGCTCGGTCCCGGTACAGATCGGCAGAGTCCAGTCGGACCGCATCTGCAAATCCTCGTTCAGCGCCTTCATCGCCTCGTAGTTGAAGGTGTATTTGGACTTCTGCGAACGGGCGCACCAGATCAGCGTCTCGTGGGCGTTGGTGAAGCGTTTGCCGCGGAAGTTGGGCATCGGGTTCGTCTTCACCCAGGCGATGTCGTTCAGCATCCAGAATCCCAGATCCTGAAGCGCCGTGCCGACGCGGAAGATGTTGTGATAGGTGCCGATCACCCACAGCGTTCCGTCGGGCTTCAAGGTGCGGCGCGCCGCCTTCAGCCAGGACCGGGTGAAGGCGTCGTAGTCGGCGAAACCGTCGAACTTGTCCCACGCGTCTTCGACACCGTCGACGCGGCTGTTGTTGGGCCGGTGCAGATCGCCGTTCAATTGAAGGAAGTAAGGCGGGTCGGCGAACACCATGTCGACCGATCCCGCCGGAAGGGCATCCATCAGGGCGATACAGTCGCCGACAAGTATCCGGTTCCGCGGAAGTTCCGCCATAATTTCCAGGCCGCCTTTGTGCTTTGCCAGAGCTTGAGGCGAATCATGATTCACCTTGGACTCGGCGTCAATACCGGCCTGGAGAAAGAATTGGACAATACTATATGTGGGATTCTTTTGCGGATTTACTTGGCATATCTTGCGATGGGCGCGAAAGAACGCCGGTGGTGTTCCGTGATGCCCTGCCGTTCGATGCCCGCGCGATGCGCCGCGGTTCCGTATCCGGCGTTGGTTTCCCAGCCATAGCCAGGAAAGGCGCGCGCCAGGCCCTGCATCATGCGATCGCGGGTGACCTTGGCGATGATCGAGGCGGCGGCGATCGACAGGGACCGGGAATCGCCCTTGACCACGGTTTGCACGGGGCAGGGAAGCGCCGGCGCCCGGTTGCCGTCGACCAGCGCGGCGGCCGCCGGGCGGGGCAGCCTGTCGAAGGCCCGCCGCATCGCCAGCATCGTCGCCTGCAGGATATTCAGCCGGTCGATTTCGGCGACGCTGGCCTCCGCCAGCCCGTGGTCCGTGCAGGCGACCAGGGCATCGAACAGGGCCTCGCGGCGGTGCGCGCTCAGCTTCTTGGAATCGTCCAGCGCCGCAGAGAGGCCGTTGGGCAGGGTTTCGGGGCGCAGCACCACGGCACAGGCGATCACCGGTCCGGCCCAGGGCCCGCGGCCGACTTCGTCGATGCCGGCGACCGCGCCGTCATAGGCGGCTTCCAGCGTGAAGTCAGGCATCGCGGTTGCGGGCCTTGCGCAGTTTCTTGCGGCGGTCCAGCCTGATCTGCGCCCAGGTCGCCAGCTTGAAGGCGGTCTCCCAGAACCGGCGGTAGACCCGCTTGGTCAGCTCCAGTTCGCGCAGGTAGACGAAGCGCAGCAGCCCCTGCGGTGTCTTCACGCGTTTGGCGCGCCGGTCCGTCAGGGTGCGCGCGGCGCTGAGCCACAGCGGGCTTGTCACCAGCGACAGGACGGTCACGGCGACGATCATGCGGTAGATCGAGCTGTCGATCACCGTGTGGTCGATGGCCGCGGCGCCCAGAACGAAGGAGAATTCTCCCAACTGCGCCAGGATCACGCTGGACAGAAAGGCGCTTTGCCAAGTCTCGCCCTGCAGGTTCAGGATCACGGCATTGAACGCTGTTTTGAAAACGGTGACGAACAGCCACAACAGCAGAACCAGCCCGATGTTCTCCCACATGAACCGCAGGTCGACCAGCAAGCCGACGGTGAGGAAGAAGATCATCAGGAGGACCACCTGGATCGGTCCGGCGCTGGAATGCACCTCCTGGCGCTGGGCGCTGTTGCCGACGACCAGCCCGGCGAGGAAGGCGCCGAACGCGGGCGACATGCCGATCAGGCCGGCGCCGGCCGCCATGCCGAAACACAGGGTCAGCGCCGCCAGCGGGGCAAGGTCGGGCCGGCCCACGTAATAGCGTGCGAAAGGCAGCGAAAATTTCTCGCGCCGGGTCAGGAACAGGATCACCGCGATCAGGGTGACGATTGCGATCGCCACCTGGATCACTGCCATCGGTTCGAAGTCGCCGCCGGCAAAACCGGCGATCACCAGCAGCATCGGCGCCACGGCCAGGTCCTGCGCGATCAGAACGCCCACGGCGATGCGGCCGACGCGGGTGCGCAGTTCGTCGATATCCTCCAACAGCTTGATGGCGACCGCCGTCGACGACAGCGCCAACACGAACCCGAACAGAACCGCATAGGAGGTCGGCCAGCTCAGCAGGCCCGCCAGGATGAACATCAACCCGACGGCGGCGGCGATCTGCGCCAGCGTGGTCACGATCGACAGGCGCCAGATGTGCCGGAAGCTGCGCAACGACAGCTCCATGCCGACGAAATAGAGCAGCATGATCACGCCGAGTTCCGCCAACAGCGCGATCGCCGGCCGGTTGGTGACCAGCCCCAGCCCGCTGGGCCCCAGAATGACGCCGGCCAGGATATAGCCGACGATGGCCGGCTGGCGGATGCGGGTCATCAGAAGGCCGCACAAGGTTGCGGCAACGGCGACGATGGTGACGTCGGTGATGTCGACTTCGCCCGTCATGCCGGGTCCTCGGCATCCCAGGCGGGCAGGGCGGCGGCCTGGCGTTTTACGTTCTCCGCGTCAAGCAGCGCGGCCGTCCGGCTGTCGGCCCGTTCCACCAGCGCCTCCAGCCCCGGCGTCTTTCGCAGCACCGGCAGCCAGCGGACGCGCCATCTGGCCGCCCAGGTCGTGGTCCTGAGCCAGGTCAGGCGGGCCATCGGCGCAAGCCAGGGTTCAAGCGCGCGGGTCCGCTCGGTCGCCAGCGCGTTCAGGTAGCGTTCGTAGAAGCGCCGCCGCTCTGTGACGCCGAGACGATCCCAGTCGCCGGTCGCCCAGAAGACGGAAGAGGGGACGCTTGCGTGGGCAAGGTCGACCGCGGGCGAGCCGTACATCGCCTTGTCCAGATCGACCAGCACCGCACGGCCCGTCGCGGCGACCAGGAAGTTTCCCGGATGGGTATCCGTGCCAACGAGGCATTGCGGCTGTGGATTGAGGCGCCAGCGGTCGGTGTAGAGCCGGCCGGCCTGTTCGATTTCCGCGGCGACCAGGCGTTGCACGGACCGGTCCGCCCCGGCCGCCCGCAGCGTTTCGCTTTGCCGCGCAACCTGGTCGATCAGGGCGGCCGCCGGTTCGGATGCGTCGGGCAACGGCGGACGGGCCGCCGGCGCCGGCATCTCCGGCGCGTGCAGCGACGCCAGAGCGTCGGCGATGGCGTCCATGTCGTCGGGGACCCGGGCGGAGACCCCGCGGATCTCGTCGACCACGAGGGCGCCATTGGGAAGCCCGTCGGCCGGCGGCAGAACCGCGTGCAGCGCGGGGACATGCGCCGATGCGGCGCGGCAGAAGCGTTCGGCCCGCAGGGCGAGCGCGGCATCGGGTTTCAGATCGTCGACCGGCCAACGCGGGACCCGCGCCACCGTTCCGGTGTCGCCGAGGCGCACATGATCGTTGTCCAGGCCGTTCGGCGACAGCGGCTCGAGCCGGTCCCGTGCCGGGGCCGCATCCTTCAGGGTCTCGGCCAGCACGCGATGCAACGCCGACAGATCAAACGGTAACGACATCGGTCCTTCGACGCGGCTGTGGGACAGTCCGGCGATCCCGGCTATTCCCGCAGGCGGGGCATCAATTCCGCAAAGTTGCAAGGCTTGTGGCGGTGGTCGAGCTGAAAGTGGAGGATTTCATCCCAGCCGTCGCGGCAGGCGCCGGGCGAACCGGGCAGAGCGAAAAGATAGGTACCGCGCGCAACGCCTGCGGTGGCGCGGCTTTGCACGGTCGACGTGGCGATCTTCTGATAGCTGATCCACCGGAACAACTCGCCGAAGCCGGGGATCGGTTTCTCGCAGACCTTGTCGAACGCTTCGGGGGTGACGTCGCGTCCGGTCACGCCCGTACCGCCGGTGGTGATCACCACGTCGACGGCCGGATCGTCGATCCATTCGTCGAGCTTGGCGGCGATGGCATCGACCTCGTCGGCGACGATGGCGCGGGCGGCCAGGGTGTGGCCGTCGGTTTGCAGCCGGTCGACCAGCGTGTCGCCGGATCGGTCGTCGGACAGGGTGCGGGTATCGGAGACGGTCAGAACGGCGATGTTGACCGGTTTGAACGGCTTCGTGGTGTCAATTGCCATGGGTTGCGAGCGCCAGCGAAGGCCTGTCCATCGCAACATAGACCGGCCAATCGCCCGAGGTCACCGCCTCGAGCGACGGCGCAACCTGATTCATGCGATGGCGGTAGATCCACAGGTTCGTGAGCACGCGTTCGATGAAGATGCGCGTCTCGCGGCTGGGGATGCTTTCGATGAACAACAGGGGGTCGCCGCGGAAGTCCGCCTTGCGGCGCCATTTCTTGAGGTTGCCGGGGCCGCCGTTATAGGCGGTCATGGCGTAGAAAAGGTTCCCGTCGATGCCGTTATGCCCCAGAAGGTGGACGAGGTAACGCTCGCCCAGCGTCACGTTGAGGATCGGGTCCAAGAGCTCGTTGCGACCTGCGCCGCGGAACCGCTTGCGCGCCATCAATCCCGCGGTCGCGGGCATCAACTGCATCAGGCCGCGTGCGCCGCGCGGGCTTTTTGCCGATGTGCGGAACTTCGATTCCTGGCGCATCACCGCATAGACGAAGGCGCGGTCGAGATTGAAGCCGCCTTCCGGCGTCCAGACCGGCATTGGATAGAGCGCCGCGTCGACGGGCTGCCCGGTGCGCCGCTCCACCGCCTCGGCGGTGCGATAGGAGACATCGGCCAAGCCTGCCTCGGCCGCCAGGGCCATCATGATGCGCGCGAATTGCGGCGAGATGCTGCCGGCGAACCGCCTAAGCTCGGTCTCGGCGCGCGGCACCTGGCCGATCTGGATCAGGGCCAGCGCCCGCCGTGCCGCCGGCATGCGCAACAGGATCTGGCGGTCGACTGCGTTCAGCGCCGGCAGTTCCCAGTCCAGCGGCGGCTCCAGGCCCAGGGCGTTCACCGCCAACAGCCCGTAGAAGGTGCGCGGATAACGCGCGGCAATACGCAGGACCTCGTTCACACGTTCGGGCCTGCCGCCGACCAGATAGGCGCGGCTGGCCCAGTAGCCGCCCGCGGTGACCGACCAGGCGGAGGCGGTCTTCGACATCGCCAGGGCATGGAAGTGCATGGCGGCGGTGTCGTACTGCTGCAGGCGCCATGCCGCGAGGCCGGCCCACCAGTGGGCGATCGGGACCAGTTCGCCGGAGCGGCCCGCCGCGCGGTCGGCCACGCGCAGCGCCTCTTCGTCCTTGCCCCAGAAGAAGTAGCCGGCCGCGATCTTGGCGAGGCTTTCGTCGAAGCTGATCGGATCGAACAGGCGCCTGTTCTGTTTGGTCTCCAGGTGTTTCAGCGAGCGGGTGACATAGCCGCCCGCGACCCAGCGTCGGATCTGGCGCTGGATGCGCCTGATCTCGCGGCGCTGCGCCCGGCTGCGCTTGGCGGCACTGGCCTTGGCGCGGACGAGATCGGTGGCGCGCCGCTGCGCGCTGGTCATGGGCGGGCGTTCGGCCTTGGCAGGGCCAAGCGCAACGCCGGTCGGCTTCACCGGAGACTTCCAGCCCTTGGGCTGGCGTTTCTTCGCCAGACGGTAGACGCGCCGGGCGCCAGGATGGTCGGCATAGGCGTCCATCCAGCGTTTCAGTTCCTTGTAGGAAGAGCGGTACTTGGTCGGGTGCATGTAACGCTGGAACTTCACATGCCCCATCAGCACCGGATTGTCGATCCGGGCGATCAGCTTGTCGGCCCGTTTCCAGTGGCCGTCCTCCTGCAGCGCGAAGATCTCGGCATAGAGCCGGGCGTCTTCTCCGTCGAGAATCAGCGGCAGGTCGGAACGTCCGCCCAGACGCATGCCGGCCGACGGCAGGGTCGCGGTGTTGATGCCCGGCTGCGTCTGCGCGATTGCGGGCGCGTGCAGACCGACGCTGCCGGCAAGCAGCAGCGTGACGATGGCCGCCGTTCGACCTAACCCCCTCAGCCACATCGTTTTTTTCCTAATCTGGCGCGCGCACGAGCGCCCGCTGGCAAGCCGCTTTAACTATCCGATTCCACAGCCAACCGCAACTGCGGGCAACTGCCGATTTTCGCCGTTAACCATGAATGAACCGTAAAGCTGCAGCGATTTCAGGCGGATAGAACACCGCATTCGATCGCCTTGAGTTTCAGCGCGATCATGTCGCGCCACGAGAGCCGCTTGTTGGCGGGATTCCGCAACAGGTAGGCCGGGTGGAAGGTGGGCAGTGTCGGGACCGGGCATTGGAGGCCCGGACTGGAATAGGTGAACCAGCGGCCGCGCAGCCGTGTGATGCCCTGGCGTTCGCCCAACAGCGTCGTGGCGGACTTGCCCCCCACCAGGACCAGGATTTCCGGCGCGACGAGCTCGATCTGGCGCGCGATGAAGGGAAGGCAGGCGGCCACCTCCTGGTCCGTCGGCGTCCGGTTGCCGGGCGGGCGCCAGTACAGAACGTTGGCGATGTAGACCGTGTCGCGGTCCAGCCCCACATGCGCCAGCATCCGGTCCAGCATCCGGCCGCTGACGCCCACGAAAGGCAGACCCTGGCGGTCTTCGTCGGCGCCCGGCGCCTCGCCCACCATCATGATCCGCGCTTCGGGATTGCCGTCCGCGAAGACGAGATTCGTCGCCGTTGCCTTGAGCGCGCAGCCGTCGAACGCCTCGAGCGCCGCGCGCAGCGCGTCGAGACTGTCGCAATCCGCGGCGATCCGCCGGCCGTCCTCGGCGCCCTGTGCCGGCGCCAGCGGGGCGGCATCGCCGGCCAGCGCGGTGCGGTCCTCGACCGACGGTGCGGTCGGGATCGGCGCCGCCGGCGGCGGCGTGGCCGTCCGGCGCGGCGGGGTCATCGCCGCCGATTCCGCATAGGCATTGACCGGCCGATCGCCGGTCGCCTCGTCGGCGCCCATCGCCGCCTGCCAGTCGAGCGCGTCGACGGCCGGGCCGGGTTCCTTGCGGGCGGTCATAAGTCGGGCGTCATGCGGTTGCGGCCGTCGGGCGCAGGGGCGCTGTATACCGGTGCTTTCGTGTCATCTGTGATATAGAGCTTACCGGCATACCGACGATCGTCACAACGGGAGAGCGTGCGCATCACAATGTCCGATAACGCGACCGAACGCGAATCGATGGAGTTCGACGTGGTGATCGTCGGCGCGGGCCCCGCGGGGCTTTCCGCGGCGATCCGACTGCGCCAGTTGGCAGCGGAAACCGGCCAGGATGTCTCGGTCTGCGTGATCGAAAAAGGGTCGGAAGTCGGCGCGCATATCCTGTCGGGCGCGGTTATCGAGCCGCGCGCACTGGACGAGCTGATTCCAGACTGGAAGGACAAGGGCGCACCGCTGGAGACACCGGCCGGCAAGGACAGCTTTCTGTTCCTGACCGAAACCGGCTCGTTCCGCATGCCGACGCCGCCCCAAATGAAAAACCACGGCAACTACATCATCAGCCTGGGCCGTTTGTGCCGTTGGCTGGCCGAGCAGGCCGAGGCCATGGGTGCGGAAATCTATCCGGGCTTTGCCGCAGCGGAGGTGCTTTATCACGAGGACGGCAGCGTCAAGGGCATCGCGACCGGCGACATGGGCATCACCAAGGAAGGCGAGCGCGGCCCCAACTACCAGCCCGGCATGGAACTGCACGGCAGCCAGACCCTGTTCGCCGAGGGTTGCCGCGGATCGCTGACCAAGGCGCTGTTCGACAGGTTCGACTTGCGTGCCGATTGCCAGGACCAGACCTTTGCCATCGGCATCAAGGAATTGTGGGAGGTGGAGCCTGAGAAATCGACGCCGGGCGCCATCCTGCACACCACCGGCTGGCCGCTGGATTCGGCAACCTATGGCGGCTCGTTCCTCTATCACCTCGAGGGCAACCAGGTTTCGATCGGCTTCGTGGTCGGGCTGGACTATCAGAACCCGCACCTGTCGCCCTACATGGAGTTCCAGCGTTTCAAGCACCACCCGGCGATCCGCCCGGTCCTGCAGGGCGGGCGCCGCGTCGCCTATGGCGCGCGCGCCCTGAACGAGGGCGGGTTCCAGTCGATCCCGAAACTGACCTTTCCGGGCGGGCTGTTGATCGGCTGTGGCGCTGGGTTCCTGAACGTGCCCAAGATCAAGGGCACCCATACGGCGATGAAGTCGGGAATGGTCGCGGCCGAGGCGGTCCATGCGGCGCTGGGCGCCGGTGCCGGGGCGCCGCGGGAAGTGACCGCCTATGGCGAAGCGCTGCGCGGGAGCTGGGTCTGGAGCGAGCTCAAGCAGGTGCGCAACATCCGGCCCAGCTTCAAGTGGGGCTTTTGGGTGGGTCTGGTCTACAGCGCGCTGGACACCTATCTGTTCGCCGGTCGCGCGCCCTGGACGCTGAAACATCATGGGCCCGACCACCTGGCGACGCGCAAGGCGGCGGACTGCCCGAAGATCGACTATCCGGCGCCGGACGGCGTGATTAGCTTCGACAGGCTGACCAACGTCTCGTTTTCCAGCACCAACCACGAGGAAGACCAGCCGGCGCACCTGACGCTGCGGGACGATGCCGTCCCGATCGCCGTTAACCTTGCCGATTTCGACGCCCCGGAACAGCGGTACTGCCCGGCGGGGGTCTACGAGATCGTTACCGAGGACGGCGGCGGCAGCCCGCGCCTGCAGATCAACGCCCAGAATTGCGTCCACTGCAAAACCTGCGATATCAAGGATCCGACCCAGAACATCAATTGGGTGGTTCCCGAGGGCGGCGGCGGCCCTAATTATCCCAACATGTGATCGCCGTACGGCCGCGGGGCGGCCGACCGGGTCAAGGAACAACACAATTCCGACAGCGCCGATTTGACCTGATGACGCATTGCGGGTCGGCGGGCTAGACTGGCGCCGGAACATGGGAACGAAGGAACGCGCGTGAAACCGAACGCAAAAGCGGGACTGGCGGCTTTGCTGGCCGTTGGCCTGGTCTGGTCGCAGGGCGGGGCGGCGGACGAAACCGACCTTGGGCAGGCAGTGGCGTCGGCTACGGACGTCACCTCCGAATACGGCGACTATCTGGCCGGCCGATTTGCCGAGCAAAAAAGCGATTTCCGGACGGCGGCGATGCTGCTTGCGCGGGTTTTGGAGGCCCGGCCAGACGATCAGCAGTTGCGGCAGCGGACCCTGGCGCTCAGTCTGGCGGCCGGACTTTACGATCAGGCACTGGCACTGTCGCGGGAGCTGATCGACGCCGGCGAGACCCAGCGGCCCACGGCAAGCGAGCTGGTGGCCTTGGAGGCGATCCGCAAAGGCGACTATCCCGCCGCGCTGGCGACCTTGGCCGAGACCCGCAAGACCGCCATGGCGCATTTCTCCGTGCCGCTGGCGACCGCCTGGGCGCATGCCGGCAACGGCGATGTGGACGCGGCCCTCGAGGCGCTGGCGGAACTGGACGACCAGAGCGGTTTTGACCGTCTGCGCGCGTTGCATGCCGGACTGATCCTCGAGACGGCGGGCCGCCATGAGGAGGCGCTGGCGGAGTACCAGAAGGTCTCCGAAGACCTGTCCCAGGGGCCCGTCCGCGCCGTCAGGGCGATCGCGTTGGTTTACGAACGGACCGGCAGGATCGACGAGGCCCGCCAGGTCTACAGCGACTTCCTGGCCGCCAACCCGGGCGTGACGACGCTGGACGAGGACCTCAAGCGTCTCGATGCCGGCGGCGAAGTGCCGGCCATGGTGCAGGGGCCTGCCCACGGGTTGTCCGACGGGCTTTATCATCTGGCGACCGCGGTGCGCGGCAACGTGGACACGGTGGCGCTGGCCTATGCGCGCATGTCGTTGTTCCTGGACGAAAGCAACGAGTTGAGCCGGCTCGTGGTTGGGCAGATCCTGGAAGACAGGGGCCGCTATAACGAGGCGATCGAGGAACTGGCGCAGATCGGAACCGGTTCGTCCTACCGCTGGCAGGCGCGGCTGTCGATGGCCGACAACATGGAAGAGCTGGAGCGGCTGGACGAAGCGGTCGCGCTGTTGGAGGAACTGGCGGCGGAACGTCCGGAGCGGTCCGAGCCGCTGACCAAGATCGGCATCTACATGCATGCCCGCAAGCGCTATGACGAGGCCGTCGACGCCTTCGACCGGGCGCTCGGCCGGGTGGTCGAGCCGCGCCAGGAAGACTGGCTGTTGTTCTACCGCCGCGGAATGGCCCTGGAACGGGCCAAGAACTGGCCGCGGGCGGAGAAAGACTTCTTGAAGGCGCTGGAGCTCGAGCCCGACCAGCCGTATGTCCTGAACTATCTCGGCTATTCCTGGATCGAGCAGGGCATGCATCTGCAAAAGGCCGAAGGCATGCTGCGCAAGGCGGTTTCGTTGCGCCAGGACGACGGCTATATCGTCGACTCGCTGGGCTGGGTGCTCTATCGCCTGGGCGAATACGACGAGGCCGTGGGCCACCTGGAGAAGGCCGTGCAGCTGTTGCCCACCGACCCGATCATCAACGACCATCTCGGCGACGCTTACTGGCGCGTCGGCCGCAAGCACGAGGCGCGGTTCCAATGGGAGCGCGCGCTGAGGCTCGAGCCCGAGGAAGAGGGCATGGCAGCCAAGATCGAGTCCAAGCTGCGCGACGGTCTGGGCGCGGAAGAAGAGATCCCGGTCAGCAATTGAGGTTTTGATGACAGCGGACGTGTCCGGCGTGGTGACCGCAGCCGCGCCGGCGAAGATCAATCTTTACCTTCACGTAACCGCACGGCGCGACGACGGCTATCACGAACTGGACAGCCTGATGGCGTTCGGCGATTTCGGCGACGTCCTGGAGGCGGAGCCGGCCGAAGGCCTGAGCATCCGGGCGACCGGCCCGTTTGCCGCGGAGATGCCGGACGACGAAGAGAACCTGGCCATGCGCGCCGCGCGCCGGCTGGCCGAGGCGGCGGGCGTGACCGCGGGCGCGGCGCTGACCTTGAACAAGGCGATCCCGGTCGCCGCCGGGCTGGGCGGCGGGGCGTCGGACGCGGCGGCGGTCCTGAAAGCGCTGAGCACGCTGTGGGGCATCGCAGACGGCGCCGTCGACCTTCCGGCGATTGCCTTGGAGCTTGGCGCCGACGTGCCGGTCTGCCTCTACGGCCGGGCGGCCTTCGTGGGCGGTATCGGCGAAAAGATCGAACCGGCCCCGCCGCTGCCGGATGCGGGCCTTCTGCTGGTCAATCCCGGCGTCAAGCTGTCGACCCAGTCGGTCTTCGAGAAACGCCGCGGCGGGTTCTCGCCCGCCCATCCGTTCGACCGGACGCCGGCTACCGCGGCAGACCTGGCGCGGCTGTTGAAAGACCGGGCGAACGACCTGACCGAAAGCGCGGTCAGGATGTGCCCGGTCATCAAGGACGTGCTGGCGGGGCTGGAGAAGATCCCCGGCTGTCACCTGGCGCGCATGTCCGGCAGCGGGGCGACCTGCTTCGGCCTGTTCGACGATTTGGAGGCGGCGGCCGCGGCCGCGTCTGCGGTGCGCGAGAAGGACTGGTGGGTGCGGCCGACGCGGCTGGCGCTCAGACCTGCGTGATTGCTTGAAGCGGCGCGGGGCTTAAATTAAGGTGCGGCCGCCTTCAAACGGCCGGTGTTGGGGCGTAGCCAAGCGGTAAGGCAACGGGTTTTGATCCCGTGATTCCCAGGTTCGAATCCTGGCGCCCCAGCCATTTTCGCAGCGACGGGCCTTCACTCCTTCTCCAGCAGCAACAGCCCCGCGCCGGCGTCGCGGATCAGGTGCTCGACCGTCATGGCCGTCAGCTCTTCCGGTTGGTCGACGATCTTGTCCATGCACATCAGAAGGACGCTGGGGAGCCGTCGCGGCACGGGCAATGAAACCGATCGAACGCGGGCGCTCGGCCGGGGCTCCGGCCATCGCCATATGGGCCCGTTTTCTGCCGGTTTTGACCGATTGAAGTGCCCCCGGGAATTGTGTTGAATCAATTGCGCGGCCGGCGATTGCCCGTAAAACCGAAGGGCGCCTGTGTCGCGAGGGCCGGCGTGCGTTGTCGTGCCGGACGGCGCGCGAAACGGGGCAAAGTAAGGTTAAAGCAAGGTTTCGGTCCGGGAGGCCGAAGATGCGGGGCAAGATACTCCTGGTTGACGACGAGCCGGCGGTCCGCGAAATGATCGCCCTGACCTTGAGTCGGGCCGGCTTCCAGCACGTCGCGGCCGGGGACACCGACGAGGCCGAGGCCGAGCTGGGCCGCGAAACCCCCGATCTTATCCTCTTGGACTGGCAGCTTCCCGGCCGGTCCGGGGTCGAATTCGCGCGCGAGCTGCGCGACGACCGGGCCACCCGGGACATCCCGATCATTATGCTGACGGCCCGCGGTGGCGAGGACGACAAGGTAGAAAGCCTGGGCCAGGGCGCCGATGACCACATCACAAAGCCATTTGCGCCGCGCGAGCTGGTCGCCCGGATCGAAGCGGTGCTGCGCCGCAGCCGGCGGGACGCCACGCAGTCGGTTCTGACGGTCGGCGACCTGACACTGGACCCCGGCGCGCACCGTGTCATGGCCGGCGACACGGCCCTGAACCTGGCGCCCACGGAGTACAGGCTGCTCAAGGTTTTCATGTCCCACCCGGACCGAGTCTACAGCCGCAGCCATTTATTGGATCTGGTCTGGCGCGAGAACCTCGATGTGGGCGAACGGACCGTCGACATGCATGTCAGCAACCTGCGCAAGGCCCTGGAGGCCTGCGAACTGGGACACCTGATCCAGACCGTGCGCGGCGTCGGATACCGGCTTTCCGAGGTTGGCTGACGATGCTGCGGGCCTGGCGCAACGAAATTGTCTGTGTCGTACTGGCAGGAATTTCCCTGTTCTGGTTCGGCCAGGTCTTTGGACTGGATGGCGTGCCGCTGATGGTCGCCGCTGCGGCCTATCTGGTCTGGCACATGGCCAATTTCCTGCGTCTGCAACGCTGGATCGCCAGAGGCGACCAGTTTCGCGTTCCCGTGTCTGCCGGCGTATGGGAGGCGGTGTTCGACGGCCTTCAAGTTCGCCAATTGCGAAACCGGCGGCAACGGCGGGCCCTGATCCGCACCTTTGCGGAGATACGAGAAGCCGCCAGCAACCTGCCGGATGCGCTGGTGGCGCTGAACGGGCAAAACAAGATCCAATGGTTCAACAAGGCGGGTCAGCGACTGCTGGGCCTGAAGAGGCCCGGCGATGTCGGCCGGGATGTTGGGGACTTGTTGCAGCATCCCCGGTTGCAGGACAGCCTGGCGGTCCCCGGAATGGGCCGGTCTGTCGAAATCCATTCGCCCGCAAACGCCGCATGGGTCCTCAGCGTGCACCTCACGCCCTCCTTTGGAGAGGGAGGCGGACGTATGCTGGTCGCCCGGGACATTACGGCCCATCACGTGGTGGACCAGGTGCGCCGGGACTTCGTCACCAATGTGTCGCATGAGCTGCGGACGCCGATTACCGTCTTCCGCGGTTTCCTGGAACCGTTGCGCGAAATGACGCAGATCGCGGATATCGCCAGGCCTTTGGCGCTGATGGACGACCAGGCGGAGCGTATGGAACGGCTGGTCAACGACCTGTTGGCCTTGTCGCGGCTGGAACTGGGTGGACGCCCGCTGTCCCACGAGATCGTCCCGGTGCCGGATCTTCTAAGATCTATTGTCGCTGACGCGAAGGTGCTGAGCGGCGACCGTGGACACCGGCTGAGCCTGAACGCCGACCCTTCGCTTGGCCTGCGCGGCGACCGCGACGAGCTGTACAGTGCCATTTCCAATCTGGTCTTCAATGCGGTCCGCCATACTGCGCCCGGAACGGCGGTCGACGTTTCGTGGCAATCGGGCGAGGACGGACCTTGCGTGACCGTTCGCGACCATGGCGCCGGAATTGCGGCCCAGCACCTGCCGCGCCTGACCGAACGCTTCTACCGGATCGATTCCGGGCGCTCGCGCGAAAGTGGCGGCACGGGCCTGGGCCTGGCAATCACCAAGCATGTGCTGGAACGCCACGGCGCGGACCTCCGGATCACCAGCGAGCTGGGCAAAGGCAGCACCTTCGTCTGCCAGTTCCCCGAAACCCTGGTCGCCCAGATCCTGGCGGAGCCCGAGGCACGCCGCGCCTGACCAGAGCGGCCGCCCGATTTCGCGTCGAAATCAAAATTTTTTTTGCGCCATAACAAAACCATGACAATCGCACGGCACTGTTGCGCCGATTGAGATCGGGGTGCGTCCTCTCATGGACGCGCTGGCATGGGGGTGCGGCGGCCCGATCACGGTATTAGGCACACGGGAGGTTACTGTGACTACCAAACTCGTCGCATCCGCCGCGACCGCGGCAAGCATCCTTTTGGTGGCGGCGTCGGCCGACGCGCGCGACCTGATCCAGAACAAAGGCTCCGACACGCTGGTTAACGTCGCCCAAGCCTGGGCGGAGGAGTACCAGAACGTCGATTCCAGTGTCGCCATCGCCGTCTCCGGCGGAGGGTCGGGCACCGGCATTGCCGCCATGATCAACGGCACGGTCGACATCGCCAATGCCAGCCGCGCTATGAAGCAGAAGGAAATCGATCTGGCCAAGTCGAAAGGCCAGAACCCGATCGAGCACGTTGTCGGCTATGACGCGCTGGCGGTGTTCCTGCACAAGGACAACCCGGCGGACACGATGTCGATTGCGCAGCTTGCCGAGATCTTCGGCGAAGAGGGCGAGACCGACAACTGGGAGCAGATCGGCCTTTCCATCAATGGCTGCAAGGGCAACGAAATCGTCGTTGTCAGCCGGCAGAACAACTCCGGCACCTACGCCTATTTCCGCAAAGCGGTGCTTGGCGGCAAGCGTGACTACCGCATGGGCACGCTGGACATGCACGGATCCAAGGACGTCGTCGACCTTGTCGAGAAGACGCCTTGCGCCATCGGCTACAGCGGCCTCGCCTATGCGACCGACCATGTCAAGATGGCCTGCGTTGCATCGGAAGATGGCGGCAGTTGCGTCAGCCCGTCGGTCGAGACGGCCAGTGACGGGACCTATCCGATCGCCCGCCCGCTGTTGATGTACACGAACGGCGAGCCCACGGGGAAGATCAAGGAATACCTGGACTGGATCCTGAGCGACGTCGGTCAGTGCATCATCCAGAAGAAGGGATACGCACCGGTCCGCGGAGTCCAGTGCGACTGACCTGACTTGACCTGAACCGGCCCGGCCGGCGCGGCGCGCCGGCCGGGATCTCTCGGGCAACTTCTCTGGGATTTCCTAGCGGATCGGAACGTCCGACCGGACCGGCAGTCATGCCGCGCCTGCGGCCGAGTGATGCCGTGCCGGGGCGATCAAAGCGGAGCAGTTTTAAATGGCACTTTATGAAGAACGCCTGGCCAAGGACATTGGGCGCATTCGCAGCAACGTGGCCACCCTCGGCGCGGCCGTGGAAAAGGCACTGGGCGACGCCGTGCAGGCCAGCCTGACCGGCGACCGCAAGACCGCGAACCAAACAATTCTTGGCGACCACGCGATCAACCGGCAGGCAAACGAAGTCAACCGCCAGTCCTATGCTTTCCTGGCCGTGCACCAGCCAGGTGCCGGCCATCTGCGGCAGATCGCAGCGATCCTGCGCATGGCGAGCGAATTGGAACGCATCGGCGACTATGCGGTGACCATCGCGCGTGAGGCGCTGCAATTGCCGCATGCGCCGACGGGCCTGATCCTGGACGAGCTGAAGGCGATGGCGACCCAGGCCCAGGAAAGCCTGGAGCGGGCCATGGCGGCCTTCAATGACAAGAATGCGGAGCTTGCCCGCGAAACCTGGTCCACCGCCAGCCAGGGCAAGAGCCGCGGCGACATGATGTTCGACGACCTGATCGGCGAAAGCGAAAACCAGCGGGAGCAGATCCGCTATTTGTTCGACATGCTGATCATCATCGGTCGCTTGAAACGCGTCAGCGACCGGGCCCGGAACATCTGCGAAGAGACGCTGTTCACGATCACCGGCGAAAGCAAGCCGAAGAAGACCTACCGGGTCATGTTCCTGGACGAGGCCAACAACTGCCAGAGCCAGATTGCCGAGGCGGTGGCGCGCCGGACCTATCCCGACAACGGCGAGTATTCCAGCGCCGGCAAGACAAACGGGGCCGACCTGGCGCCGGGTCTGTTGGATTTCATGCAGTCAAAGGGACTGGTGCATGGCGCCGTGACACCCAACAAGCTGGATCCAAGCGTCGACAAGGCATCGACCTACGACATCATCGTAAGCCTGCAAGGCCCGATCAGTGACTACCTGCCGGAACAGCCGTTCCGCACCGTTTTCCTGGAATGGGATGTCGGCAAGGCGCCGTCGGGCGGCGAAGTCTCCGAGGAGCTGTATTCGGGCATGTATCGGGAGATCTCGGCCCGCGTGCGCGACCTGATGGAAACCGTGACCGGCGACGAGGCCGACTGAGATGACGGACATTACAAAGCCCCTGGGGCAGGAGATCGCCGCCGGTAATGAAGACATCGACCGGCGCGATGCGGCCTGGTACGTCGATCGGGTCGTGCAGGTCCTGGTTTTCGTCGGTGGGATCTCCGCGATCATCTTCATTATCGGCATCTTCGTCTTCGTCACCAAGGAAGGGCTCGGGTTCATCGTCGGTCCGTTCGAATTCACCGAGTTCTTCGGATCGACCCGGTGGAAGCCGACCTCCGAATGGAAAACGACCTACGGTATCCTGGCGCTGGTCGCCGGCACCGCCAGCGTCACCGGGCTTGCGATGATCGTTGCAATCCCGTTCTCGCTGGGCGCGGCGATCTACATCGCTGAATTCGCCACCGGCAAGACCCGGGAGACGCTGAAGGTCCTGGTCGAGCTGCTGGCCGCCATCCCGTCTGTGGTCTGGGGCTTCATCGGCCTGACCATCATGAACCCGCTGATCATCCAGATCTTCGACGTGCCGGTCGGCCTCAACGTGCTGAACGCCGGCATCATTCTGGGCCTGATGGCGGCGCCGATCATGACGTCGATCGCCGAAGACGCCTTGAAGGCGGTCCCCGACCGCTATCGCGAGGCGGCCGAGGCGATGGGCGCCACGCGCTGGCAGGTGACCCTGAAGGTCGTCTTGCCGGCGGCCAAGAACGGCCTCTTGGGTGCGGTGCTGCTGGGGGTCGGGCGCGGCTTCGGCGAGACCATGGCGGTGCTGATGGCCAGCGGCCATTCCATCAACATTCCGGACAGCATCTTCGATTCGGTGCGGGCGTTGACCGCGACGATCGCTGCCGAACTGGGCGAGACCGCGGTGGGTTCCGACCATTACCAAGCGCTATTCACCATCGGCATCTTCCTGTTCGTCATCACCTTCATCATCAATCTGACCGCCGACCTCATCGTCCGCGGCATCCGAAAGGGCTAAGGGGAGGGTCGCCACGATGTTCGAAGCAAGCGATCTCAACGTCCAAAACAACCGCCGGCAGGGTCTGATCCGGATCCTGTTCATGATGATGACCGGGTTGTTGATCCTGCCCGTGCTGATCATCCTGACCACCCTGATCGTCAAGGGCGGCCCGGCCATCTCTTGGGAGTTCCTGTTCGACGACCCCCGGGACGGCATGACCGCGGGCGGCATATTCCCGGCCCTGGTCGGCACCATCTGGCTGGTTGCGGTCGCCTTGCTGGTGTCCGTGCCGCTGGGCGTGGCCGCGGCGGTCTATCTGAGCGAGTTCGCACCCGACAACTGGTTCACCCGGGTCATCAACCTGGCGATCATCAACCTGGCCGGTGTCCCGTCCATCGTGCACGCGCTGTTCGGCGTCGGGGCTTTCGTCCTGTTCTTCGGGTTCGGAACCAGCATCCTGGCCGCCAGCCTGACGCTGGCGATCATGACACTGCCGATCGTGATCGTCGCGACCCGGGAGTCGCTGCAGGCGGTGCCGCTCGCCTTTCGCGAGGCGTGCTGGAACATGGGGGCAACCCGCTGGCAGACGATCCAGCGCGTGGTGCTGCCCAATGCCGTCAGCGGCATCCTGACCGGCGTGATCCTGGAGGTCTCCCGGACGTCCGGCGAGACCGCGCCGATCATGTTCACCGGCGCGGCTTTCTTCCTGCCGTTCCTGCCGACCAGCGTGTTCGACCAGACCATGGCGTTGTCGCTGCATCTGTTCGTGGTGTCGACCCAGGTGCCCGATGTTCCCGAACACCTGCCCTATGGCGTTGCCCTGGTTCTGATCGCGATGGTGCTGACCATGAACGCCCTGTCGATCGGATTTCGCGTTTACCTGCGGGGGAAAAAGAAATGGTAGAGGCAGTCACCGAGGCGCGCGCGGCGGCCACCGGCACCGTGCAGACCATTACCCAGGCGCAGCCGGCGCAGCCGAAGATCGAGGTCAACAACCTGTCCATTGCCTATGGCGGCGTTCCGGCGCTGGTCGGGGTCAACCTGGACATCCGCGAGAACGAGATCTTCGGGATCATCGGACCCGCCAACAGCGGCAAGACGTCGTTTCTGAAGGCGATCAACCGGATGGACGTGTTCACCTCGTCCATGCAGGTGACGGGCGATATCGTCATGAACGGCCGCAATGTTCGGGAATGGCGCAACGTCTACGCCTTGCGTCGCCGGATCGGCGTCGTGTTCCCGCTGCCGGTGGGTCTGCCGATGACGGTGTACGACAACGTCGCGCTTGCCCCGCGTCTTTCTGGCGTGAAGAGCAAGGCGGACCTGGACGAGATCGTCGAGCGCTGCCTGACCAGGGCGGCCCTGTGGGACGAGGTCAAGGATCGGCTGGACTCGCTTGGCAGCCTGTTGTCGGGCGGCCAGCAACAACGCCTGACCATTGCGCGCGCGCTGTCCCAGGAACCCGACCTTCTGATCCTTGACGAGTTCTCGATCGCCGTAGACCCGGTGACGACGATGCGCATCGAGGATGTGCTGAAGGAACTGAAGCGGGAGATGACCATCATCCTGGTCACCAACCTGACACAGCAGGCCCGCCGTCTGGCCGACCGCACCGCGTTCTTCCTGATGGGAAGCTGCGTGGAGGTCGGCGACACCGAGGCCTTGTTCACCGGCGAGGTCGCGGATACCCGCACGTCGGATTATATCGCCGGCCGGTTCGGCTAGGTTTGGAGGAAGCGCCAATGCAAAACGGACAAGTCACGCTGCAACTGGCCGATACCGGCGAGCCCGAGACGTCTCGTGCACAGGAGACGCTGGCAATTCAGACGCGAGGGCTGAACCTGTGGTATGGCGATTTCCAGGCGCTGTACGACGTCAATCTCGATATCCGCAAGGGCATCATCACGTCGCTGATCGGCCCGTCGGGGTGCGGCAAGACGACCTTCCTGCGCAGCATCAATCGCATCAACGAACGTCTCGGGTATGTCACCACCGAAGGTTCGATCGAAGTCTACGGCCACGATATCTATGCCGAGGGCGTCGAACTGGCGCAGGTGCGCAAACAGGTGGGCATGGTTTTTCAGCGCCCGAACCCTCTGCCGATTTCAATTCGCAACAACATCCTCTTCGGACTTGGCCTGCACGGCGGGCCGGGCGGCCGGCTGCACAAGAGCGAGAAGGACGAGATCGTCGAAAAGGCGCTGAGCCAGGTCCTGTTGTGGGACACGGTGAAGGACAAGCTGGACAATAAGGCGACCGAGCTGTCGCTGGAGGAACAGCAGAAGCTGTGCATCGCCCGCCTGCTGCCGGTCAAGCCGACGGTCCTGTTGATGGACGAGCCCTGTTCGGCGCTGGATCCCAAGGGCACGGAGGCGGTCGAGGAACTGATCTGGGATCTGAGCGGCGATTATACGATCGTGATCGTGACCCACAACATGGCGCAGGCGCGTCGCGCCAGCAACGAGTGCATCTTCATGCTGTTGGGCAAGGTCGTGGAACATGCGGACACTGCCGGCATGTTCGTGACGCCGGAGAAAAAGGAAACCGCCGACTACATCGAAGGCCGCTACGGCTGAGGCGCCCGGAGGCCGGGCCGGCCCGGAGACAACAAAACCGCGCCGCTTTTGAGGACCCGTGGGTCCCGGCCGCGGCGCGGCAGATTTTGCGGTTGGCCCTGTCCGGCGGTCAGGCTTGCGGGAACCATCCCAGGGCGTATGCGAGCACCACAAGCAGTACCAGCACGCCCGTCACGCCGACGGACCAGCCAATGGCCTTCTTGTCACCACTCGTCATTCTAATCTCCCTTTTCAGGGCGGCGCATTTGGCAATGCGCGCCGCGGGAGACGTCTCCGCATCTGCGAACACCATGACGTCATGGCCCTATAAGCCGGCTGATATGATTATGTCACATTTCCCATATGGTTGCGAGAGTGCAGTGGGGAACACGTGATGCGGGTGGTGTATGGTAAAGATTCCCCGGCCGGATGTGTCGCGTTGCATACTTAAGTACCCCAGGTCCCGTGGTCCGGCCGACATGCGGGCCGGCCCCGGCCCGGCCGAACCGACGCCAATCCGGGGCTTTCCAAGGGGTCTGGGGCATGCGTTGGAAATTTCCCTCAAATTCAATCTAAATTATTGAAAAACAAAAACATTTGAGAACCAATTCACCCCTTGTTAAGCTCCGTTTATGACTTTTGCGGCAAGACATGGCGTGTCGAACTTCAGTGCTGGACCGAGAGGCTGGCTGCGTTCGTCATTGACCCAGAAGAACGGTGGCTTTGACCGCGAATGGTGGGTCAATCGTGTCCGCGAGGTGACGGGCAAGTCCTTCAGCGAACAGACGCTGGAAATCCGAGACCTGTCGAACGGCGTCGGACGGATCCAGACCGAGGAGTATTACGAGTACGGTCTGTACGACGACCGCCGCTACGACGATGCGGCGCGGGCCGCGTTCGTCGGCAAGGCCGCCTGGGCGATCATGGCTCGCCGCTTCAACGAAACGGCGGCGCGCGATCCGGGCTACGACCGGCTCAAGGCGATGGCTTATCTGTCGCGCAAGGGAGCGCCCGTCCCCCTGATCTATGGGATGTACCAGAACCAGCCGTCGTCGACCGCCCAGGTCGATGTGATCTCGGATGCGGAGGCGCTGGGCGATTTCTTGCGCGACACCATCACCTATCCCTTCGTCGGCACGCCCGTGCGCCTGGGCATGAACGGCACGCCGGTCACCGTGTTCGGGTACGACAAGCTTCTGGACTGCATGATCCTGGAGGACGACCGGCGCGTGCCCGTGCTCCATTTCATCAACGCGGTCCGTCGCCACGGCGACACCGGCTATGTGTTCGAAGAGGCGCACCAGCCCTATCCGCAATTGATGAACAAATGCGGGACCCACGTGACGTCCGTGCGCCTGATGGTGTTCAGGGACGAGGACACCTATCGGATCGTCCGGCCGGTCTGGATCATGCCCTGTTCCAACCGTCCGAAGAGCATGATCAGTCGGTCGGGCAACCTGGTCGCGAAGATTGCGCCCAAGACCGGGATTGCGACGGCCGCCATGTGGCAACGCGGTGCGGTCGGCGAGACGGTGAGTTATCACCCGGACACGATCGAGACCTTGGAAGGAACCGAGATTTCCAACTGGAAGCGCGTCTCCGAGCTGGTCCGGCAGTACGCCGAGTGCTTCCCGCGCCTGGGGATCCAGCGCTGGGACCTGGCCCTGACCGAGCGCGGTCCCGTGGTCACCTGGGTAAGCGGCCAGCCGGATATTCAGACGATCCAGAAGGTCTGGGGCAAGGGCCTTTTGGAAGGCCGCTTGGGCGAAGCCCTGTTGGCGGACTGACGGCCCGACCGCCCGCGTTTCAGCCGTCTTCGCGTTTCAATGCGTGGCCGTTGATGCAGTAGCGCAGGCCCGTCGGTTGCGGACCGTCGGGAAATACGTGCCCAAGGTGGCCGCCGCAGGCGGAACACAGCACCTCGGTTCGGCGCATGAACAGGCTGCGGTCCTCTTCCTCGCTGATCGCCTGGTCGTTTACCGGGGCATAGAAACTGGGCCATCCGGTTCCGGAATCGAACTTGGTCTCGGACGCAAACAGCGGCGCCCCGCATCCGGCGCAGGCGTAAAGGCCGCCGTCCTTGCTGTCCCAATAGGGTCCGGTAAACGCGCGTTCAGTGCCCTTCTTGCGCAAGATCTTGTACTGCTCCGGCGACAGCGCGGCGCGCCATTCCGCATCGGTCTTGGTCACCTTCTCCGCCATTCATGCCTCCATTTCTTCGTTCGGCGTCAGTCCCGCCGGCCCTGCAGTGCGAGCACCCGGTCCAACAGATCGTGCATCGGTCCGTCGCCGATCCCCAGCGCATCGAGGGCGGCGACCGTGTTCGTCAGATAATCCGCACAGGCACCCAGCTTGCCGCGCGCATCGGCGATCTGCCGCGCGGTCTGTTCTATCGTCAGGCGGCCGGCATACCGTTCGTTGTCCCGGTTGATGACGAAGGCGATTGCCGCAACAGGGCCGCCTTCGGTGCGCAGCCTCACCCAGGTGGGCACGTAGCTGCCGGCAACCATCTCGCGCTGCCAGACCACGTCGAGCTCTTCTTCGACCTGATCGGCTTCGATTCGGAAGGCCACGCCTGCGCACGAGCCGCCCCGGTCCAGCGCCAGCATCAGGCCGGGACATTCGGGCGTGCCGCGGCCGACCGGTGTGGATAGGCAAAACCGGCGGTGATAGCCGTAGCACAGCGCAGGCCGCTGCTCGGCATAGTGGAAGGCGGGATTCCACATCAAGGACCCGTAGCCGAACACCCAGACGTCGCTGCCCGGCGACACCCGGCTCAGTGTCTGCCGGCGCGACTGCAGCCGCTGTTCCGGGGTGAGCGTCTTCAGAAGTCCCAGCCGCTCGGCCTCCCGGACGATGTCCTGGACCAGTCCGTTCTTGATGCTGTCTCGGTTCAGTGCCATGCGCGCCGGTCGTGGATCAGTTGCCTATGCCGAACAATATGGTCCAGCAGGCCACCAATTGCAGTCCAAAATCCGTGCCGGTCGGTCAGCGCGGCAGATCGGCCAGCAGCACCTCTGCGCCGTCCGGCGCCTCGATCACCAGCCCCGGCTCGTCGCGGATGACGGCGCCGTCGCGCGCCGCCACTTCCACGCCGGAGACCGTGAGCCGGCCCTGCGCCGCGACGAGGTAACCCTGCCGGTCTTGTCCCAGGCCGTGTTCCATGGTCTGGCCGGCATCCAGCGTGGCCGCATACAGCGTCGCGTCCTGGTCGATCGGCAGCGCTCCGGAGACCGCGGGCTGTCCCGATGCCAGTGCGACAAGGCGACTGCCGCCTGACTTCGGGAAGGCGCGGGTTTCCCAACGCGGCTCGCCGCCGCGCCCGTTCGGCTGGATCCAGATCTGAAAGATCTCGGTCGTTTCGTCCTCCAGGTTGTACTCCGCGTGAACGATCCCTTTGCCTGCCGACATCATCTGGACGTCTCCGGCCTCGGTCCGTCCCTCGTTGCCGAGATGGTCCCTGTGCGTGATCGCACCCGAACGCACATATGTGATGATTTCCATGTCGCGATGCGGGTGCGGATCGAAGCCGGAGGACGGCCGGATCTGGTCGTCGTTCCACACCCTGAGCGGTCCCACGCCCATGCGCTCCGGATCGAAATACGATCCGAAGCTGAAATGATGGCGCGCGATCAGCCAGTCGAGCTGGAACCTGCCAAGACTGTGGAACGGACGATGCTCGACCGTCATGCCGCGGCTTTTCCGACCGCGTCGCGGCCGTGCGGCGCCCAGTAGTCCAAATCGGGGCCGACCGGCACGATCCGCGTCGGGTTAACGGTCTCGTGGCTGCCGTAGTAGTGCTTGGTGATGTGGTCCATATGCACCGTCTCGGCGACGCCCGGCACCTGGTACAGCTCGCGGGTATAGGCCCAAAGGTTGGGATAGTCGACCAGCCGGCGACGGTTGCACTTGAAATGGCCGTGATAGACCGGGTCGAACCGGATCAGCGTCGTGAACAGGCGCCAGTCGGCCTCGGTGATCCGGTCGCCGGCGACGTAGCGCTGGGTCGCCAGGCGCTGTTCCAGGGAATCCATCGTTTGGAACAGTGCGGCGACCGCGTCGTCGTAGGCTTCCTGTGTCGTTGCGAAGCCGCACTTGTAAACGCCGTTGTTCAAGGTGCCGTAGACCACCTCATTGACCGCCTCGATCTCGTCGCGCAGGCTTTCCGGGTAGAAGTCTCCCGGCGTTGCGCCGATGCCGTCGAAGGCGGCGTTGAACATCCGGATGATCTCGGAGGATTCGTTGTTGACGATGGTGTCGCGCTGTTTGTCCCACAGGACCGGAACGGTGACCCGGCCGGTATAGTGCGGATCGGCCCTGGTGTAGATCTGATGCATGCGGCTGGCGGCGCCCACCGGGTCGGGGATGACCCCGTCCGCCGGCTCGAAAGTCCAGCCCTCCGTACCCATGAAATGGTTCACGACCGACAGCCCGACCATGTCCTGGAGCCCCTTCAGGCTGCGGAAGATCAGCGTGCGGTGGGCCCAGGGGCAGGCGTAGGAGACATAGAGGTGATAGCGGCCCGCCTCGGCCGCAAAACCGCCGTCGCCGCTGGGGCCCGGGGCGCCGTCGGGGGTGATCCAGTTGCGGAACTGGGCGCTGGACCGGACGAACTTTCCGCCGGTTTTCTTCGTGTCGTACCACTTGTCCTGCCACTGACCGTCGACCAGTAAACCCATCGCGCTTTCTCCCTTACGCCCCGCGGGCTTTCAGATGGAAAGGACATGGTGTCACCCCGCACGAAGACAATCGAGCGGTCAAGAATAAGATTATCTCCAATCTGGAACAGGTGGCCGACCGCAGCCGACGATTACCGCGCCTCGCGCCGCCAGGCCAGTGCCGCCAGCCCCAAGACGACCAGCAGGACAAGCAGACCGGGCAACAGCGGGATGTCCCGGACGCCGGTGACGATATAGTCCCCGTTCTCCCGCAGCCCGAGCCAGCCGCGCCCGCCGGCCCGGCGGCCTGGCGCGACCCGGCGTACGCTGGGTTCGCCGTCGGCCAGCCAGTGCAACGTGCCGTCCGTCGCCTCGGCGACAACGCGCATTTCGGTTTCGCTCGCGGTCACGTCGCGCATTTCCTTCGGATTGAGCGCACCGGCCGCGGCCATGGCGATGCGGTCGCCATCGGACACCTGATAGAGGCCGGCCTGGGTCAGAGGCAGTTCGGCCGTATAGCGCCCGCTGCCCATGTCGGAAAGCTCCAGTTCCTGGACCTGGCCGTCGGGTGCCGTGACCTCGACCACCGGCGACATGGGATCGACGCTGCGCATGGTGACGAACAGCCTGTCTCCGTGCGCCTCGGCGCGCAGGTCGCTTTCCTCCAGTTCGGGCTCTTTCATCAGCCAGTGAGCCATCCGCCGCAACAGCTCGGCCTGCGGTCCGCCGCCCTCGTAGCCGCGCGCCCACAGCCATATATGGTCGCTCATCAGCTGCGCAACGCGTCCGTCGCCGTGGCGGTGCAGGATCAACAGCGGGCGCCCGTCGGCGCCGCTCATAAGCTGCCGGCCAAGGTCCGGCACCACGTCGATCAGCCGGAACCACCGGCCCCACCGCGGGTCCGCGTCGCCGGTCAGTTCCGCACTGCCGGGCAGACCCGCCGTCACCGGGTGGCGCAGCCCGTCGCCCGTGATCCGCGGCTGATAGCCGATCTCCAGCACCTCGCCGGTCGGTTCGCCCGGCAGGACCTGGCCCAGCGGTGTTCGGTAGAGGCTGAACGGCGTCGCGAAAGACGGGCCTGCCGCCTCCAACAGCGCGCCGCCGTTCTCCACATACTCGACGATGTTGCGCAGATAGGCGCTGGGCAGGACGCCGCGCCGGCGATAGCGGTCGAACACGATCAGGTCGAACTCGGCCAGCTTCACCTCGAACAGTTCGCGCGTCGGAAACGCGATCAGCGACAGCTCGTGGATCGGCGTTCCGTCCTGTTTCTCCGGCGGCCGCAGGATCGTGAAATGCACAAGGTCGACCGAGGCGTCCGATTTGAGAAGATTGCGCCAGGTCCGCTCGCCGGGGTGCGGCTCGCCCGAGACCAACAGCACGCGCAGCCGGTCGCGCACGCCGTTGATCGATACGACGGCCCGGTTATTGGCCAGCGTCAGTTCGCGCGGGCCGGCCTCCACCGACAGCTCGACGACGGTCGGACCGCGGTGGTTCAATGGAATGTCGATACGGTGGTCGCGACCGATCGGAACCGCCAGCGTCGCGGCCGGGCCGCCGTCCAGCTTAAGCTCCACCCGGGTGGAGGTGTTCTCAAGCCCTTCGTCCTCGACCCTGACGGTCAGCGACACGTCCTTGCCCACCAGTCCGAAGCTGGGCGCCTCGACGACCACCAGGCGGCGGTCGTGTTCCTCGCGCTCGCCGGTCAGCAGGACGTGGATCGGCCCGGGCAGGCCGGCGTCCTCCATGGCCGCCGGGACGTCGTGGACCCGACCGTCGGTCACGATGATGGTCGCCGCGTGGCGCTGTGTGGGCACGTCCGCAAGGGCGCGGCCAAGCGGTGCAAACAAGGTCGTGCCGGTGGCCGCGTCGGCGACGCTGTCGTGCTGGACGCGGACCGTGCGCACTTCCAGGCTGCGTGCGAACGCATCCAGGCGCGTGGCGAGCCGATCCAGGATCGCAGCGGTCTGCGCAGGCCGGTCCCCCAGCTTCTGGCTGGGGCTTTCGTCGACGACGATCAGAGCCACGTCCTTCAGCGGTTCGCGTTTCTCGGCCACCAGCGACGGGTTCGACAGCGTCAGCAGGATGGCGGCGGCCAACAGTCCGCGCAGCCACGACCCCGCGGCCCGGGCCCACAGGCCCAGCGACAGGACAACCAGGGCCGCCACACCCAGCGACACCAGGGCCCACAGGGGAACGAACGGCGCAAATCCGATGGACAGGCTGGACATGTTTACTGGCCGAGCCGTTCCAGGATGGCGGGGACGTGGACCTGGTCGGCCTTGTAGTTGCCGGTCAGTGTGTACATCACCAGGTTGACGCCGAAGCGGTAGGCCATCTCGCGCTGCCGTTCGCCGCCGGGAACGGCCGGGTACAGGGGTTGCCCGTTCTCGTTGGCGGCCCAAACAGCCGCCCAATCGTTGCCGCCGACGATGATGCGGCTGACCCCGTCATTGGCGCGCGCGCCCGGCCGTTCCACCCAGACCGGCGCGCCGCTCCAGCGGCCGGGGAACTCCTGCATCAAGTAGAAGGCCTTCGTCAGCACATGATCCGGCGGCACCGCGACCAGCGGCGGGATGTCGAGACCGCGCGCCAGGCGGCGCAGCATTTCGCCCGCCTGGGTCCGCCCGACGCCGCGCAAATGGGCGTCGCGCGTGTCGAAGAAGATCGTGCCGCCGCGCGCCATGTAGGTGTTGAGCCTGGCGATCGTGTCGGCGCTGAGCGGTTCCTGGGCGGAGGTAATCGGCCAATAGAGCAGCGGGAAGAAGGACAGCTCGTCGCGGTCGAGGTTGATCGCCATCGGCGGCCCCGCCTCGACCGCCGTGCGCCGGTCGAGGATCCTGGTCAGGGTCGCAAGACCGGTCTCGCTGATACGATCGACCTGGGCATCGCCGGTGCGCACGTAGGCGAGGCGCGTCTGCAACGTCGCATCCAACGCGAACTGTTCGGCGCGGCCCTGCGCCTGGGCCGGAGCGGAGACGGCCAGGCCGACGGCGACCAAGGCCAGGACAGCGGTGCCGGCCGCAGCGCCCCGTCGCCAGCGCAGCGGCAGCAGCCCGCGCATGGCCAGCGTGATGAGTGCGTCGCACAACAGCATGATCAAAGCCGCGACCAGAAAGGCCGGCTTGAAATCGACCTCGCTGCTGGCGCCATAGCTGTCACGCTGGATGCCGGCCGGAAGGTCACGCAGGGGACCCAGCGTTTCGATGCTGGAGCCCAGATTGAGCGCATGGCGCGCGGTCTCGGTGCCGTAGTATCCCGGCGGGTGCTGGGGGCCGATCACGGTGATCTCATCCTGGTCTAACGACAACGGCAAGACGGCAGCGGACGGTGCGACGAGTCGGCCGCGTCCGTCCAGCGTTTCAAACGGCGGCAACGCGCGCGTGGAGTCCTGTACCTGGGCCACGCCCCGGCTCAATTCGACCGTACGTCCCATCATTTGGACGAACAAGCCCGACAAGGCAAGGTTCGACCAGTCGGCGTTCGCAGTGGTGTGAATCAGGATCAGCCAGCCATCGCCGCGCCGGTCGGCGGTGACCAGGGGCGTTCCGTCCTCCAGACGCGCCCAGGTCTTCTGGCTCAGTTCCGGCGTCGGCTCGGCCAGGACCTGCTTGGTGACCGACACTTCCTCGGGTACGGCCAAGCCCTCGAAAGGACTGGATTCGGGGAACGGCGCAAGACGGGCCGGCTTGGTCCACAACAGGGCGCCGCCCAGGGCCCGTCCGCCCTTGCGCAACGCGACCGGCGTCATGTCGTCGACGTCGCTGGCGGCGAGGCGCGGCCCGGCGAACCGGACAAGGGTGCCGCCGTCCTGGACCCACGATGACAGCGCCTGCATTTCCTCCGGCGAAACAGGCACATGGTCCGGCAGCAGGATCACCGCCTGGCCGTTCTGCAGCAAACTCTCCGCGGTTCCGGATGTCACCTGGCCGACGGGCGCCAGCGCGCGCTCCAGATAGTAGGCTTCGGACAACAGCGCGAGACCCGAATCGGAACTGGCTTCCGACACCAGTCCGACCGGCCGCCGGCGCCATCTTTCGTCAATCAAACCGACGGTGCCGGCACTGGACTCGCCTTCGACGACAATCGCGGCAACCTCGTTGCGCAGTTCCAGCGGCAGATCGAATGCCGCCTCGGCCTGGACATCGTCGGCCTCGAAGCGAACCACCTGGCGTCCGACCGGCCGTCCGTCGGTGGCCCGGGCGACGACGACCAGTTCGGCCGGCCCGTTCGCCTCCGGGCGGCGGAGACTGGCGCCGAGGCCGGTGCCGGCCGGCGCCGTCGGGTTCAGCAACAGCGGGGGCTCCGCGTCCGCGGCCGACAACAGCACCACCCGTCCGAACCGTTGCAGGGTTTCTGCAAACGCCCTGGCCTCCTCGCTGTGGATGCCGTCGCCCGCCCAATAGACGATGCCGTTCGGCCCGGTCTCCAATTCGTCCAGCCGGGCCGCCGCGGCGGCGCGGTCGACCGGCCAGGGTTTCGGCTGCAGCCGTTCGAGTTCGCCGCGCGCCTCGGCGGGGCGCAGCAGCGTCAGCGGGCTTGGCGCCTTGCCGTCCGCCGTCGGGGCCGTCGGCACGATCACGATGGGACGAGACTGCCGCTCGGCCTGGTCGACCAGCCGCAACAGGGTGTCCGTTCGGGCCGTCCAGTGTTTCGCCGAGGCCCAGCCGTCGTCCACGGCCAGGATCAGCGGCCCGGTTCCGGTCAGGGCCGACCCCGGATTGAACAGCGGGTGGGCCAGCCCCAGCATGATCAAAGCCGCTGCGACCAGCCGCAACAGCACCAGCCACCACGGCGCGGCCGCTGGGGTCTTTTCCTCGACCTGCAGCCCCAGCAACAACCGGATCGCAGGGAACCGCACGTGCCTCGGCGCCGGCGGCGTGATGCGCAACAGCCACCAGATGACCGGCAGGCTCAACAGCGACAGCAACAGCCACGGGCTGGCAAAAGCGATGGGGCCGAATGTCAGCATCGTCCGCCTATGCCTCCACCTTCGCAAGGCTGGTGTAGGTCGACAACAGCGCGCGCTGCGGCGGCTGGTGTGTGTGGTGAACGATCAGGTTCCAGCCGACGGACCGGGCGATGTCCTTCAGCCCTTCGTGGTGGTTGGCAAAACGCGCGCCGTACGCGGTGCGCAGGGCGTCGACGCGGCTGATCAGGGTCCGGCCCTCGTCCTCCATGCCTTCGAACAGCACGCGCCCGCTGAAGGGCAGGGATTCCTCGGCCGGGTCCAGCACCTGAAGCAGGATCCCCGAGATGCCGCGTCCGGCATAGCCGTGGACCCGGGCCTGGATCTCCTCCAAGGGCACCAGGAAATCGCTGATGAAGACGAGCTGGGCGAAGCGTGGAAGATGTTCTGCCGGCGGCAGGCTGTTGCCCTTGATGTGCTTGCGATCGTCCAGCAACAGTGCCTGGGTGATACGGTTCAGCGCCATACGGCCGGTACCGGGCCGCATGCCGTGGCCGAAAAGGGCGACGCGCTCGCCGCTGCGCACCAACAGCGCCGCTGTTGCCAGCGCCATCAGATCGGCACGCTGACGTTTGGTCGGCCGGTCACGGCCGTGTCGGTAATCCATCGAAGCCGACGCGTCGCACCAGATCCAAACGCTTTGGGCGGCTTCCCACTCCGTCTCGCGCACGAACAGGTGGTCCGACTTCGCCGAGCGGCGCCAGTCGATCTGGGTGGCCGAGTCACCGGTGTGATAGCGCCGAAACTGCCAGAAGGTTTCCCCCTGCCCCACCTTCCGCCGGCCGTGCACGCCCTGGTGCACCGTCGTGGCCACCCGCTCGGCCTCGACCTGCAACGGCGGCAGCGCCGCGACCAGCGCTTCGGCCTCGTGCCGTAACCGGAAGTTCTGTTGACGGTCGGAGGGGGTTTCGGCCATGTCGTCCGGCTTCTAGTCCAGTCGGCTGGTCAGGCGGTCGATCACGGCATCGATGGTCAATCCCTCGGCACGGGCGGTGAAGCTCAACGCCATGCGATGCCGCAGCACCGGCGCAGCAAGTGCGACCACGTCCTCGATCGAAGGCGACAACCGGCCCGTCATCAAGGCACGCGCCCGACAGGCCAGCATCAACGCCTGGCTGGCGCGGGGGCCGGGGCCCCAGGATACGTGCTCTGCGACCTCGGCGATGTCGGTCGCTTCAGGCCGGCCGGCACGGACGACGGACAGAATGGCGTCGACCACTTTTTCGCCCACCGGGATCCGGCGCACCAGGGCCTGGGCCTGCATCAATTCCTCCGCGCTCAAGGCGGCGGAGGCGCCCTCCTGCGAGGCGCCCGTGGTCACCAGCATCATGTGGCGCTCGGCCTCTTCGTCCGGATAGGTGATGTCGATCTGCATCAAGAAGCGATCGAGCTGGGCCTCGGGCAGGGGATAGGTGCCTTCCTGTTCGATCGGGTTCTGCGTTGCCAGCACGTGAAACGGCTTGGGCAAGGGGTGGTAATGGCCGGCCACCGAGACCCGTGCCTCCTGCATGGCCTGCAACAGCGCCGACTGGGTCCGCGGGCTGGCCCGGTTGATCTCGTCGGCCATCAAGAGCTGGGTGAAGACCGGCCCCTCGATGAAACGGAACTCGCGCTTGCCGGATGCCGCCTCCTCCAGGACCTCCGATCCCAGGATGTCCGCCGGCATCAGATCGGGCGTGAACTGGATGCGCCGTTCACTGAGGCCGAGAACGGATCCCAGGGTTTCGGCAAGACGCGTCTTGCCCAGGCCGGGCACGCCGACCAACAGGGCATGACCACCCGACAACAGCGTGATCAGGGATTCGTCGACGACGTTTTGCTGGCCGAAGATCACGCGCGCGACCTGCTGGCGCGCTTCTGCAAGGCGCTCGCCGATGCGTTCCAGCTCGGCGACCTGCGCGTCGGCGTCCACGATCGGTGCGGTTCCGCCGCCGGCGGCAGTCTGTTCAGTCGGGGTCAAAACCTGCTCCTAGTCTGTTACCCTAGCGGGCGCGGGGCTGCGGTCAGCCTGCGCAATGCCCTTCGGGATCCTCACGATCAACCATGGTAGAGCTTGTATGCCGAAACAAGGCCCCACACCCGACAATCTCACCGAAGTGATGAAAACCGCCGGGATTCGGCCCGGCGCGCCGGAGGGTGAGGCAATCGGTCACTTCGACATCACAATAGCGAAGGATGGGTCGTGGTACTACCGTGGCACGCCGATTCGTCGCGTCGAGTTGTGCAAGCTTTTCGCCACGGTATTGCGGCGGGAAAACGACGGATCCTACTGGCTTGTGACACCGGTCGAACGCGGCCGGATCGAGGTCGAAGACGCGCCGTTCACCGCTGTGGAGATGGATGTGCAAGGGACGGGCGGCGACCAGATCCTTCGCTTTCGCACCAATCTGGACCATATGGTCGATGCGGGCGCCGACCATCCGATTCGCGTCCAGTCGGACGATGAAACGGGCGAACCGAGACCCTATCTTGCTGTTCGGGACGGACTTGAGGCGTTAATCCTGCGACCGGTCTATTACGAGATGGTGGCGCGTGCCGTGGAAAGGCAACTCGAAGGCAGGCGCATGCTGGGTGTTTGGAGCGGCGGATGTTTCTTTGCCATCGGGCCGGTTCCGGAGTGACGGGTGGCGACGACGAGGTATGGCCAAGCGTGTGTTGTGATGGATCGCGACAGGATAATTGAGCTGTTGAACCGGGGCCGGAGCGGGCCGGGGCGAGGCGACCACGACCTCAATCCCGATATGCACCCCAAGGGCGCGTTGGTGCCGGCCGCGGTGCTGGTGCCGTTGGTGCCGCGAAAGATCGGGATGACAGTGCTTTTGACCCAGCGCACGGACCACCTGCACGACCATGCCGGCCAGATCAGCTTTCCGGGCGGGCGCATCGAACGGTCGGACGCCTCCGCGGAGCACGCCGCCATCCGCGAGACCGTCGAGGAGGTCGGCCTGGAAGCCGAGAGGGTCGAAACGATCGGGCAACTGGACGCCTATGTTACTCGGACCGGCTATGCGGTCACGCCGGTGGTCGGGATCGTGACGCCGCCATTTACCGTTCGGCCCGACCCGTTCGAGGTTGCCGACGTGTTCGAGGTGCCGCTGGCCTTCATCCTGGACCCGGTCAACCTGGAGCGGCACAGCCGGGTTTACGAAGGCAAGCAGCGCCATTTCTACGCGCTGCCTTACGAGGAGCGTTATATCTGGGGGGCCACTGCGGGGATGCTCGTGAATCTTGCTCAGGTGTTGAAAGACCAATGATTAGGACTCTGCTTACGGTGGTGGTGCCCCTGATTGCACCGACCCTGGCCTATCTGATCTGGATGCAGGTGCGCGCACAGCGCAAGGAAGACGAAGATGCGGGGCGCCCGGTCCCGAAATGGCAGAAGCTGCCCTGGACATGGCTGGTCCTGTCCGGCGCGGCGCTGGCGGCTGTGGCGTTGCTGACGCTTGGCTACATCGACCGGTCGGCCGATATCACCAGGCAATACATCCCGCCAACGCTGGAGGACGGCAAGGTGGTGCCGGGCCGGTTCGAGGAGCGCGAGTGATCCGGGACAAGCCCGATCTCGGCTGGCTGCACGAGCGGACGGTCGGGCGGGTGATCGCCGCCCTCACGGCGGCGGGGGCAACGGCGCGTTTCGTCGGCGGTTGCGTGCGCGACAATCTTGTCGGGCTGCCCGTCACGGACATCGACATCGCAATTGACGTCGACCCGAACACCGTGACCGCTTTGTTGGAGCAGGCCAAGATCAAGGCCGTTCCGACGGGCATCGACCATGGCACGGTGACCGCGGTGGCGGGACACCGGCCCTTCGAGATCACGACCTTGCGGCGCGACGTCGAGACCTATGGCCGGCATGCCGCGGTCGCCTTTACCGAGGACTGGCATGAGGATGCCGCCCGGCGCGACTTCACCATCAACGCCCTGTACCGGGATCCCGATGGAACGCTGTTCGACCCCATGCACGGCAAGCCCGATCTTGCCGACGGCCGGATCCGTTTCGTCGGCGTCGCGCGGGACAGGATCGAGGAGGACCGGCTCAGGGTGCTGCGGTTCTTCCGTTTCTATGCGCGCTACGGTGCCCCGCCGGCCGATCCGGAGGCAATTGAGGCCTGCAAGGAGGCCGCGGACCGGCTGGACCTGCTGTCGGCCGAGCGGGTCCAGAAGGAACTGTTGAAGCTGTTCGGGGCGCACGATCCGATCCCGGCTTTGCGCCTGATGCGCGACTGCGGAGTGCTTGAGGCGGTGCTGCCGGAATTCGTCGGGCTGGAGGTCCTGGAAGGACTGTTGGAGATCGAAAACAGCCGCCGCGAGGCGGATCCCGCACTGCGCCTGGCGGCGGTGCTGCCGCGGAAGGCGGAGACGGTTGCGGCTGTTGCGCTGCGCCTGAAGTTTCCGAACGCGCTGAGGGACCGGCTCGCCCAGACGGCGTCGGTACGACTGGATTCCGCGCATGCCGCCAAGACCGTCTATCGACTGGGCCCGCGGCTGGCACACGACACCGCTCTGTTGGCGGGGGCCCGAGGCGAGCCGGGTTGGGAACGGGTGTTGATCGCCTCGGATGCCTGGGCGCCGCTGCATTTTCCCTTGGCCGGGGCGGATGTGCTGTCCCTGGGCGTGGAGGCGGGACCCGAGGTGGGCGTCTATCTGCGGCGGGTCGAGGATTGGTGGGTCGAAGGCGGGTTCAAGGCGGACCGCGCCGCGTGCCTGAGAGAGCTCGGAAAGGTAGTGAAATCCGGGACGGGCTGACGGTCCGCCGCGGCGGGGCCGCGCTCGAAGGGATACTTATTAATCATATAACTTTCAATGACTTGCTGCGTCGCACAACATTATCTCGTGGTCACCGACCGAATCATTGTCTAGACTGGGCCCGTAGCGAACCACAACCATAACAAGGCACGTGATTGCCGCATTGCGGTGAGGTGCGGTCTTAAATCCCTGGCGGGCATGGCTAGGAGAGAGCCCATGGTAGCACTGCGGAAGGGCGCCATCGTGGTTGTCGTTGTTGCGCTCGGTTACATGATCATCGCTTTGCAGGCCCGGTCGGCGGAAATGCCGACGGCGCCCGGCATCGGCCCCGTTCCGGCCGACGCGGCGATGCTGACCGGTTGATCGATCCCGACCGACTTTATCAGTAGCTGACGCGGTTGAGGCGTCCCTTGACCGTGCGTACGTCTTCGCCGTCGCGATAACGTTCGAACATCAGTTCCATGCCCGCGCCGGTCAGCGTACGTGCGTACTTCTGAATAATCCAGCGACCCTGGCCGTCGATCTGCATCATGTACGTGTACAGGGTCTGATCGCGCAGCGCCGCCCACCAGAGGGGCTTGCCCAGGGGATCGCGTTCGGCCGACGAGAAGATGCCGGGAGTTCCTGAGGGCATGAAATTGATGGTCGCTTCGCGTTCCTTGCGCGTGGGCGCGTTCGGGTCGCCGCCCTTGTTGAACTTGGTCGACCAATAGATCTGAAACCCGTTGCCGGCTGGCCGGATCTCGACGGCCAGTTCGCGCACGGTCGTTTCGAAATAGATGCTTTCGGCATCCTCAGCGACGCCCATGCCCTCGAACCGCCCGAAAAACGCGTTGAAATCCACCGACTGGGCCTGTGCGGCGGCGGAGACGACACACGCGATGGACAGCGCCGTTGCCATGACGGCGGCTTTCGCCTTGATCATCGGTCCTTTTCCCCTGGTTGCTTCCCTGCCCGACCGGCGCATTCTAAAGCACGACCGCAGGCGTCGCCACCTGCACGCAGGCGTTGCTACGGCCACGTCGCCACCGGCGGCAGCGACATCAGCACCGCCTCGGGATTGCCGCCGGTCATCAGCCCGAAACGGGTCCCCCGGTCGTAGACAAGATTGAACTCGGCATAGAGGCCGCGGCGTTCGAGCTGGTGCGCCCGGTCGGCATCGGACCAGTCTTCCTGCCAGCGCCGCCGGACCAACTCTGGATAGATCGCCAGGAACGTCTCGCCCACATCCCGGGTAAACGCGAAATCGGCGTCCCAGTCATCCTCAAGATAGTCATAGAAAATGCCGCCGACGCCGCGCGCTTCACCGCGGTGTTTGATGAAGAAATACTCTTCGCACCACTTCTTGAAGCGCGGATAGTGCTCTGGATCGTGGCGGTCGCAACAGGCCTTGAGGGCGGCGTGAAACGCCTCGGTCTCTTCGGCCTCTGGCCGCATCGGGTTCAGATCGGTGCCGCCGCCGAACCAGCATTTGCTGGTCACGATCATGCGCGTGTTCATATGGACGGCGGGTACCTTGGGCGAATGCATGTGCGCGACCAGGGAAATCCCGCTGGCCCAGAATCGCCCGTCGTCCGCCGCGCCGGGGATCTCGGACCTGAACTTTTCCGAAAAAGTCCCATGCACGGTCGAAACATTGACACCGACCTTCTCGAACAGACGGCCGTGCATGACCGCCATTTCACCGCCGCCGCCGCTCTCGCCTTCCTGGTCGGGACGTCGCCAGCGTTTGCGCTGGAACCGGCCGGCGGGCCGATCCCCGTCCTTGCCCGTATAGCCGTCCTCAAGCTCTTCGAACGCAGCGCAGATACGCTCGCGCAGGGTTTCGAACCAGGTTCGTGCTGTATCCTTGCGCTCGGCAATCGTGGTCTCGGTCTCGCTCATCACTCCTCCGCCTGGTGCGGAAATCCCTCCGTTTGCCGCAGCGCCTCGCCGACGACCAGTGCGGCGGTCATCGCCAAGTTCAACGACCGCATGCCTTTCGTCATCGGCACGGAAAGCCGGAGGTCGGCCGCGGCGTGGACCTCTTCCGGCGCGCCTGCGCTTTCGTTGCCCAGGACGATGGTGTCCGTCGGACAAAACGCAGCGCTGGTGTAGGCCGTCGGCGACTTGGTCGTCAACAGGACCAGCCGGCCATCCAGCGCGGACGCGAAATCGGTCCAGGAGGAATGACGGCGGATCGCGACCCTGTCCAGATAGTCCATTCCGGCGCGACGCATTCGGGCGTCGGTCCAGACAAAGCCGCACGGCTCGACAATGTCGACCCCAAGTCCCAGGCAGGCCGCAAGCCGCAGGACCGCGCCGGTGTTTTGAGGGATCTCGGGCTGGTACAAGGCGATGCGCATTGCTGGTTCGGACCGATCGTGTTTTCGGCTTCAAAACGGCGATCCGATGCCCGGATGCCGCGGAATGCTTATGCGATCTGATGTCGCAGAACAGATCGGGGCTGACAAGCGTCCGTTAAACTTACTATAAGCAGTTGAGTTCCTATTAGGCGTATGTCTGCCTGGCTCGGGGAGAGCCGTCCAAGCACGAGAGGTTCAAGATGGCTGAAAGCGGATCGTCGCCCGGTCCCGTTGAAGATGAAGACAAGCGGGACTTTCTGACCCTTGCGACCGTTGCCGTTGGTGCCGTTGGCGCGGGCGCTTTCCTGTGGCCGATCATCCACAGCATGAACCCGTCCAAAGATGTCTTGGCGCTTGCGTCGACCGAAGTGGACATAAGCCAGATGGAAGTGGGACAGCGCATCACCGTGGTCTGGCGCGGCAAGCCCGTCTTCATCGACTATCGCACCCCGGAAGAAATCGCCGCGGCGCAGGCGGACGACGAGGCCAGCCTGCCGGATCCCCAGACAGACTCAGACCGCGTCAAAAAGACCGAGTGGCTGGTCGTGGTTGGGATCTGCACACATTTGGGCTGTGTGCCGAAGGGACAGACTCTTGGCGATGCCAAGGGCGAGTATGGCGGTTGGTTCTGCCCGTGCCACGGGTCGCACTATGACACCTCGGGCCGGATCCGGAAGGGGCCGGCACCGCGGAACATGGATATACCGCCCTACGAGTTCCTGGACGATACCACGGTCAAGATCGGATAAGGAAAGCCGCTATGAGCGCACATGGATCCGCTCCCGAATTCAAGAACCCCGTCGTCCGGTGGATCGATCGGCGTTTGCCGGTCTTCACCTACATGGACAAGGAATACAACCAGTTCCCGATGCCCAGGAACGTGAACTATTTCTGGAGCTTCGGCGGCATGGCCAGCGTCTGTCTGATCGTCATGATCCTGACGGGCATCATGTTGGCGATGCAATATACCGCGCATGTCGACCACGCCTTCGGCAGCGTCGAACGCATCATGCGCGACGTGAACTACGGCTGGCTGTTGCGCTATGTCCACATGAACGGCGCCGCGATGTTCTTCATCGTCGTCTATATCCACATCTACCGCGGGATGTATTACGGGTCCTACAAGGAACCGCGGGAGCTGTTGTGGATTCTGGGGGTGGTGATCCTGGTCCTGATGATGGCGACCGCCTTCATGGGCTACGTGCTGCCCTGGGGGCAGATGAGCTTCTGGGCGGTCACGGTCATCACCAACCTGTTCTCGGCGGTGCCGCTGGTCGGCGATAGCATCGTGACCTGGATGTGGGGCGGCTATTCGGTGGAGAATCCGACCCTGACCCGGTTCTTTGCGCTGCACTTCGTGCTGCCGTTCGTCATCTTCGCAGTGGTGGCGCTGCATGTGATCGCGCTGCACATCACCGGTTCGAACAACCCCAAGGGCATCGATCCCAAGGGGCCGCAGGACACCGTGCCGTTCCATCCCTATGTCACCTCGAAAGACGGGATCGGGCTTGGCGTGTTTCTGCTGGTCTGGGCGTTCTTCGTCTTCTTTGCGCCGAACTTCATGGGGCATCCGGACAATTACATCCCGGCCAATCCGCTTTCGACGCCGGAACATATCGTCCCGGAATGGTACTTCCTGCCGTTCTACGCGATCCTGCGGTCGGTCACGGTGGATTTCTTCTGGATCATTCCCGCCAAGCTGGGCGGCGTGATCCTGATGTTCGGTTCGATCTTCATCCTGATGCTGTTGCCGTGGCTTGACACCTCCAAGGTCCGCAGCTGCCGCTATCGGCCGATCTACAAGTGGTTCGTGATGCTGTTTGCAGTGGTTTGTGTTGTGCTGGGCTATGTCGGCGCCAAGCCGGCGGAAGGCTGGTACCTGATCACGGCGCAGGTCGCCACAACCTGGTACTTCGTGCACTTCCTGGTCATCACGCCGCTTGTCGGATGGATAGAAACCCCGACGCCGTTACCCAGCAGCATCTCGGAGCCGGTGCTGAAAGGCGGCGGTGGCGGTGGTATGGCCGGCGCGACCGCCGCGAAGATGGAGAAGCCCTGATGCAGAAGGCGTTTTCCGCTGCGGCCGGTGCATTTGCCGCGTTTGCCATGCTGTCAAGCCCAGCCGGAGCGGCCGGCGAGTTGCCTGTGCCGCCGTCCCAGGGCTGGTCCTGGGAGGGCATCTTCGGGACCTATGACCGTGCCGCTGCGCAGCGCGGGCTGCAGGTCTACAAGGAGGTCTGCTCAAGCTGCCATGGAATGGATTACCTGTACTATCGGGACCTTGCCGGCCTGGGATACAGCGAAGACGAGATCAAGGCGATCGCGGCAGAGTACGAAGTCCAAGACGGGCCCGACGAAGACGGCGAGATGTTCGACCGCACGGCGATCCCGTCGGACGGCTTCTACCAGCCATACCGCAACCATAACGAAGCACGCGCGTCCAACAACGGCGCGCTGCCGCCCGATCTCAGCCTGATCGTCGATGCCCGGCCGCACGGCGCCGACTATCTCTACGCGCTGTTGACCGGGTATTCCGAGGATGTGCCGGACGACATCGAACTGCAGGAAGGGATGAGCTACAACGCCTGGTTCAAGGGCAACCAGATCGCGATGGCTCAGCCGCTGTACGAGGACAGCGTGGAATATGCCGACGGCACGCCGGCGACCGTCTCGCAGATGGCGAGCGATGTCACCACGTTCCTCGCCTGGGCGTCCGAGCCGAACCTGGAGGAACGCAAGAGCCTCGGCATCAAGGTGATGATCTTCTTGTTTATCTTCCTTGGCATGCTGATCGCGCTGAAGCGCAAGATCTGGTCCAAGGTGGACCACTAGCCAGCGGCGCCGAAACCGCAGAATCGCGGCGGTTCCTCCGGGAGCCGCCGTTTTCTTTTGGGCGCCACCGCCCGCCCACATTAGTAAATCTGTAATACACGGGATGGTAGTGGGTGGGTGGTTTGTATCCAGGAAAAGGGGGCAAGGGTTTGGATTCCGCCCCGGAAGCCGTCGTTGAAGACCCAAAGCTGGTAAAGCTGTTGCGTTGGTGGCGACAGAAACGCAACGGCCTGGCGATGCCCCCGGTGCGTGCGGTCGATCCAATCGGCATCCCTACCGAGCTGTTGCCGCATATGGCGGTGCTCAATCCGCCGGACGCGAACAACCGCGTCCAGGTTCGTCTCACCGGCTCGCAGCTCGATCTCGAGTTCGGTGTCAATGCGACGGGCAAGTATGTCGACGAGTTCACCTCCGGCGACAGCCTCGACTATCTGAACGCCCTGTTCGCCGCCGTCGTCTCGGAAAAGGTGCCGGTGTTCTCGGCCGGCAAGCTGATGCTGCCGAACAAGCATCTCGTGTTGACGCGGCGCCTCTTACTGCCGTTTGGCGGCGATGCCGTGGACCGGATCGTCGTCGGACAGACCTTCGTCTGGGTCGACGAGCAGGACATGGGTTCCTATGCCCTGGTCCTGGGCGAGAACGCCATCGTCGACCACCAGGAGTTCAGGGTGCTTGAACGCCAGGCGAAGAAGACCGCCTGAACACGCCGATCCCCAGATCCATTGCCGCGCGCGCTAGAGCCGGCCGTGACAGTGCTTGTACTTCTTGCCCGAACCGCAAGGGCAGGCGGCGTTGCGCTGGACCTTGCCCCAGGTGCTGGGGTCCTGCGGGTTGACCGCCGCCGCGGCCGCCCGGGTTCTGACCGGCGCGGCGACCGGTTTGGATGGCGGCGCCGGAGCCGGCACTCCGTCGGTGCCCGTGGCCAGCGCCGATGCTTCCTCGTGCACTTCGACCGTGTCCTGCGGAGCCTCTGACTGGAGGGTTTCGACGGGCGCCTGGACCCGCAGCTCCAGGTGCGACAGGACCTGTGTGACCTGCTGGCGCAGGTTCGCGAGCATCGCTTCGAACAGCGTGAACGCTTCGCGCTTGTACTCGTTTAGCGGATCGCGCTGGGCGTAGGATCTGAGCCCGATGCCCTGTCGCAGGTGGTCCAGCTGCAGCAGGTGCTCCTTCCAGGCATGATCGAGGAGCTGCAGCAACAGGCTCTTCTCGGCCATGCGCATCACGTCGGGGCCGTGTTCCGCCGCCTTGGCCGCCATCTTGCGGTCCGCCGCCTGCTTGATCCGGTCGTGGATTTCCTGCTCGGCGATGCCTTCTTCCTTGGCCCAGTCCTGGATCGGCAGGTCGAGACCGAACAGTCGGCGGCACTCTTCGTGCAGGCTGTCCAGCGACCACTGGTCCGGCAGCGCGTTCTCGGGCATGCATTGCGCGATGAGGTCTTCCAGGACCTCGTGGCGCATATCGACGACAGTCTGCGAGACTTCGTCGGCGCGCATCAGATCCTTGCGCTGTTCGAAGATGACCTTGCGCTGGTCATTCATGACGTCGTCGTACTTCAGGAGCTGTTTGCGGATGTCGAAGTTGCGCGCCTCGACCTTCTGCTGCGCCTTTTCCAACGCCTTGTTGACCCAGGGGTGGACGATCGCCTCGCCTTCCTTCAGGCCCAGCTTGCGCAGCATCGTGTCCATGCGCTCGGACCCGAAGATGCGCATCAGGTCGTCTTCGAGGCTGACATAGAAGTTTGATTCCCCGGGATCGCCCTGGCGCCCGGAGCGGCCGCGCAACTGGTTGTCGATGCGCCGGCTTTCATGGCGTTCGGTGCCGATGATGAAGAGCCCGCCGGAGGCCAGCACCTGCTCCCGCTTGGCCGCGATGTCGACCTCGATCTCGCTGCGCTTGGCCGCCTTGGCGTCTTCGTCCTCGATGTCCGCCAGGTCGCGCGCGAGGCGCATGTCCAGGTTGCCGCCCAGCTGGATGTCGGTGCCGCGGCCGGCCATGTTGGTGGCGATGGTCACGGCGCCCGGCGTTCCCGCCTCGGCGATGATGAAGGCCTCGCGTTCGTGCTGACGCGCGTTCAGCACCTCGTGCGAGATCTTCTGTTTCTTCAACAGCGCCGAGAGCTCTTCGGACTTCTCGATGGATACCGTACCGACCAGAACGGGCTGTTGCTTTTCGCGGCAGGCCTCGATCTCCTCCAGCACGGCGGCATTGCGCTCGCGGCTGGTGCGATACACCTGGTCGTCGTGGTCCTTGCGCACCATCGACATGTTGGTCGGCACCTCGACGACCTCCAGGCCGTAGATCTCGGCGAATTCCGCCGCCTCGGTCATGGCGGTGCCGGTCATGCCGGCAAGCTTGGGGTACATGCGGAAATAGTTCTGGAAGGTAATCGAAGCCAGCGTCTGGTTCTCGCGCTGCACTTCGACCCGCTCCTTCGCCTCCAGCGCCTGATGCAGGCCTTCCGAGTAGCGCCGTCCTTCCATCATGCGGCCGGTGAACTCGTCGATGATGACGACCTTGTTGTCCTTGACGATGTAGTCGACGTCGCGGGCAAACAGCTTGTGCGCGCGCAGCGCCTGGTTGACGTGATGCACCAGCGAGATGTTCTGAACCTCGTAAAGCGTGCCTTCCGTCAACAACCCTGCCTCCGCGAGCAGGCCTTCCACCCGCTCCGTGCCCACCTCCGTCAGGGACACCGCGCGTTGCTTCTCGTCCTTCTCGAAATCCTCTTTGTCGAGCGTCGGGATCAGGGTGTCGATCTTCTTGTACATCTCCGAAGAATCGTCGGTCGGCCCGGAAATGATCAGCGGCGTGCGCGCTTCGTCGATCAGGATGGAATCGACTTCGTCGACGATCGCGAAGTTGAAGTCGCGCTGGACCATGTCTTCCAGCCGGAACTTCAGGTTGTCGCGCAGATAGTCGAAGCCGAACTCGTTGTTGGTGCCGTAGGTGACGTCGGCCGCGTAAGCTGCGCGACGTTCTTCGTCGCTGAGGCCCGGGACGATGCAGCCAACCGTCAGGCCCAGGAACTCGTAGATCGTCCCCATCCATTCCGCATCGCGCCGCGCCAGATAGTCGTTCACCGTCACCACGTGGGCGCCTTTGCCTTCCAGCGCGTTCAGATAGACCGGCAGCGTCGCGACCAGGGTCTTGCCCTCGCCGGTCTTCATTTCCGAGATCTGGCCCTGGTGAAGAACCATGCCGCCCATCATCTGGACGTCGAAATGACGCTGGCCGAGGGTGCGTTTGGCGGCTTCCCGGACCACTGCGAACGCCTCGTTCTGGATGCTCTCGAGGCTGGCGCCGTCGGCGATCCGGCCCCTGAATTCTTCGGTCTTCGCGCGCAGCGCCGCGTCGTCCAGTGCCTCCAGCTCGCCTTCCAGGGCGTTGATCTTGTCGACGCTGGTCTGCAAGCGCTTGATGATGCGATCGTTCGCGGAGCCGAAAACGCCCTTAAGCAACCCATTTAACATAACGGTTTCAATCCGGTGCTGATGGCTGAATGGTATGGCGCGCCGTTGGGCTGAATGCGCTCGCATGAGATAAGCGGTCAGCCTATCGGTGTCAACGACCGCGGCGCCCGCCTGGGAAGGCCGCATCCGGCGGATTTCCTCGGATTTCAGGGCGTTTCACGGGTGCCGCCAGGCAGGCGCCGCGGCCGGCTGCGCGCAACGGCGGCGGCCGCTCCGGCGCGCGCGGCTGCGCCCGATCCCAGCCATGAAGGCTTGTTCGCCACCAAGTCCTGTGCTTTATGGGGCGGCGCGGTCCGGTCCGGGTGACCGGCCGCACCCCAACATCACACAAGGATTCCTCCCCATGCTTACGCCCTTCCGCAGCGCCCTGGCCCGTGGGGCCTTGGTGGCTGGCCTGATTGCCGCTGCAACGCCGTCACTGGCCCAATCGCCCGGTGCGACGGAAGGGGACGTGGTGATCGCGAACGTGAACGGCAAGCCGATTTACCGGCAGGAGCTGGTCGAGATCTTCCAGCAAACGGTGCCGCCCCAGGCGCAACAGATGGGCATCATGCCGTTTTACGACATGCTGGTGGACAGGCTTGTCGGATACCGCCTGCTGACGGAAGAAGGCCGCGCGGCGGGCATGGAAAGCGACCCCGAAGTGATGGAACAGATGCGCCGGATCGAGGATATCGTCATCCGCAGCGTCCTGGTCCAGCGCCTGGTTGACGAACGCACCACCGAAGAAGCGATCCAGGCCGCCTATGCCGAGTATGTCGAGGCCAATCCGCCTACGGAGGAAGTGCGGGCGCGGCATATCCTGGTCGAGACGGAGGCCGAGGCGAAGGAGATCATCGGACTGCTGCAGGCCGGCGGCGACTTCGCGGCGCTTGCCCGGGAACGCTCGACCGGTCCGTCCGGTCCGGAAGGTGGCGATCTCGGCTACTTCCCGCGCGGCCAGATGGTCGAAGCCTTCCAGGACGCGGCCTTCGCCCTTGAGCCCGGCCAGTACACGGAAGCGCCGGTCCAGACCCAGTTCGGCTGGCACGTCATTACGGTCGAGGACAAGCGCGAAAGCCAGCCAGAAGACTTGGAGACGCTCCGGCCCCAGCTTACCGAACAACTGCGCTCGCAAGTCTTCCAGGAGCTGATCACCGAACGGGTGGCCAGCGCGGACGTGGAACGGTTCGACATCCAGGGCAACCCGGTCGCTAGCCCGGAGGCGGAGCCCGCCGCGGAAGAAGCGCCGGCGACCGACCAGTAAGGCGTCGGCGGGCCGCCGCGCCGACGCGTCGATGCCTCAACAGTCGCCGTTTGCGCCGAAACGGTTTCCGTCGCTGCCCGCCGTCGCCGGCGTGCGGGTCGGCGGTGCGGCCTGCGGCGTGAAATACAAGGGACGGAAGGACCTTTTGCTCGCCGAACTGGCCCGCGGAACGACCGTCGCCGGGGTCTTCACGTCGTCCCGGACGGCGGCGGCGCCGGTTGATTGGTGCCGCAAGGCCGTCGGCGGCGGAACCGTTCGCGGCATCGTCGTCAATGCAGGCAATGCCAATGCCTTCACCGGCCGGCACGGCATGGAAGGGGTTCTCCATACCGTCGACGTGGCCGCGAGGCAGATCGGCTGCAAACCCGACGAGATCTGCGTCGCCTCCACGGGCGTGATCGGCGAGAAGATGCCGGTCGACCGGATTACCCGTGCCCTGCCGCGGCTGCATGCACGCCTTGGCGAGCGCGCCTGGAAAGATGCGGCCTCGGCCATCATGACCACCGATACCTTTCCCAAGGGCGCATCGGCCACCTGCCGGATCGGCGGCAAGATCGTCACGATCGCCGGTATCGCCAAGGGCTCGGGCATGATCGCGCCCGACATGGCCACCATGCTGGCTTTCGTCTTCACCGACGCGCGGCTGGCGGCGCCCGTTTTGCGCCGACTGTTGAAGGCGGCGAACGACCGCACATTCAACTGTATCAGCGTCGACGGCGACACCTCGACCAGCGATACCGTCCTTTTGGCCGCCACCGGAAAGGCGGGCAACCGCGCGCCGGCCGGCGCCGGCGATCCGGCGCTCAAGGAATTCAAGGCAGCGCTGGAAAACGTGCTGCGCGATCTGGCGCAGCAGATCGTTAGGGACGGCGAAGGGGCGTCCAAGTTCATCACCATAGACGTTTCCGGCGCGGAATCGGCGCGCGCGGCGCGCCAGATCGGCCTTGCGATCGCCAATTCCCCCCTGGTCAAAACCGCCTTCGCAGGCGGCGACGCGAACTGGGGACGGGTGGTGATGGCCGTCGGAAAGGCGGGTGAAAAGGCCGATCGCGACCGTCTCAGCGTTGCCATGGGCGGGGTCACCATCGCCGCGGCGGGCGAGGCGGTCGACGGATATGACGAAGCGCCGGTCGCCCGCCACCTTTCGGGGCGCGAGGTGCACGTGGCCGTGGATGTGGGCGTTGGCCGCGGCAAGGCCCGGGTCTGGACCTGCGATTTGACGCGCGGCTATATCGAGATCAACGCCGACTATCGAAGCTGAGGACGGGTGAAATGGGCGAGCCGGGCTGCTGGCAGGCGGATGTGCGAACCGGTGCCGCCAAACCGATCGTTCTTGTCGTCGCAGTGGCGCTGGTCGACCGCGACGGACGCGTGCTGATCGCACAGCGGCCGCAGGACAAGGCGATGGGCGGTCTGTGGGAGTTTCCGGGCGGTAAGGTCCATGACGGCGAAACGCCCGAGGCGGCCCTGATCCGCGAGCTGGACGAGGAACTGGGCATCGACACCAAGGAGAGCTGTCTGGCGCCGCTGACATTTGCCAGCCATGCCTACGACGCGTTCCACCTGGTGATGCCGCTTTATGTTTGTCGCGTCTGGAAAGGCGAGCCGGTCGCGCGCGAACATGACGACCTGGCCTGGGTGCGGCCGATGCGGCTTAGGGACTATCCGATGCCGCCGGCCGACGAACCCTTGATCGCGATGCTGCGGGACCTGTTGTGAGGGCCGCCTAGGCCGGGGTCTTCACCGACGCGATGATGCGGTCGATTTCGCCCGTGCGCAGGTCGAAGTAATGTTCGGCCGGCGCGGTGAAGAGGATCAGATCCAGCCTGCCGCGATGGATCGAACCTGCCGCCGTGCCACGCATGGGCAAGCCTTTACGGACATAGTTGATCTGAAACCGGAAGCCGTCCCGTGAGCCGAACGCCACGGGGCGAAAGTCGGCGGTTTCGACGTCGGCGCCGGGAATGATGATCTCGATGGTATCGGCCACCATTTCGGCGACCTCCAACGGGCCGAAGCTGGACCGGAACTGGGGCATGCGGCGCCCCTGTTTCCGGATCAGGGCGTCGCCGGTGCCCAGACCGCCCCATGTCTGCAGAAGGCCCAGGCCCGGTCCGTCGATCGTCCAGTTCTGCGGATTGCCCGAAACATGGCTCCAGGCGGTCGAGGTCGTGATGGAATAGCGCGATCCGATCCGCTGCTCGCCGGGATCCTTCTTCGACGCCCCGCCCGAGCACCCCGCCGCGGCGATCAGGATCAGCACCATCAAAGCCCGCTTCATCCCGCTACCTCAGGCGCTCGATCTGGTATTCGACGATCGCCCGGTCCGGCGCGTCTGGCGCGGCCAGGAGATAGTCCTGGTAGGCCTTGCGGGCCTCGGCCTTGCGCCCGCTTTGGCGCAGGGACTGGCCGAGGCTTCTATGGGTGCGCGGCGGCGCATCCTGGTGCGCGAGCGCCAGTTCGTAGCGCCGGATCGCGCGTTCAAAATCGCCTTCTTCTCCGCGCTTGCGGTAAAGCTCGCCCAGATGGAACTGAACCAACCCGGGACGGCTGCCGGTGTCCAACAGCCGGCTGAACAGGACCTCGCTTTCCGCGAACTCGCCGCGGTTCAGGTCGTCGCCAAGCCACTCGTCCCAATAGGGCGCCAGGACGGCGATCATGCGGGCGCGGCCGATGACCCGTTCGGCGCCGTTCCTTGACGGCGCGGCTGCAACCGCCTCGAGGGTCTCGATTCGCTGTCGCGCGCCTGGATGGGTGGAGAAGAAGACCCACTGCTCCCGCTTTTTCGAGGCCGCCCGCTCGGCAATCAGCGCCTCCCACAACTTGACCGATTCCTGCGGGTCGTACCCTGCTTCGATGGCCCGCTGGGCGCCGGCGATGTCGGCCTCACGCTCTTGGTCCCGCGAGTAGGAAAGAACGCTGGCAAGCGCCGCCATTTCTCCGATCTGGCCGGCGTATCCCACGCCCGCTGCGCTCGTCATGATGGAGAACACGGAGGCCGCGTTGGCCTTGTTCTGCATGTCCACCCAGCGTTTCAGGGAATGGCGCCTGATGTAGTGTGCCAGTTCGTGGGCCAACACGAAGGCAAGCTGGGCCTCGTTTTCCACGCGCAGGAGAAGCCCCGTCCAGACCTCCATCATGCCGTTCGGGGCCATGGTGGCGTTGAAATAGGGCATGTCCACGACATAGATGCGCAGCCCCCCGCAATAGAGCGGCGCAAGCCGGCAGGCGATCTCGTTCAGATAATCGTTCAGCGCGGTGTCTTCGACGACGCGTCGCGACGACTGGAGCTGGCTTTCCACCCGGTCCATGTGCATCCACAGACCGGCCTCGGTGGTTTCCGTGTCCGGTGCGGCGCCGGGCTCGAGATTGCCTTCCGGCACCTGTGCGCAGGCCGCAACGAAGACGGCCAAAAAAGCGCACATGACGCCCCGCGAAGTCACAGCACGGGACTTCCGTCGAACAGCGCGTCGATGGCGTCGCGGGCGGATTCCTCATTTCTCAGATCGCCGACCGTGCTGAACAGCTCGTTGAACCAGACCACATCGCCCGTCTCCAGATCGACCAGCGAAGCAAAGCCCTGTTGGGTCGCCGGCGTCGTGATCACGCCCAGCATGGCGAAGGCCAGTCGGGTTGCCACGCGCCCGCCGGTTTCGTACTGGTCGCGCAGATAGATAAACAGCGCATAGTCCGCGTTGTGATCCTCGCGAATGACGCGAACGCCCTTGCCCATGGACCAATCGGATTTGTCCTCGGCGGTGGGGTAGGCATTGCGGTTGATGATCGACGTGCCGACGGCTTCGTAGAGCCGTGCAAGTTCCTGGTAGCGTCGGATCCGGTCCGGCGGCATCGCGGCTGCATCATACAGCACGAGCTCGGCCTTCCGGTCCGCCAGAAAATCGTCGAGCGCGGACTGGACCGATTCCTTGCAACGGGCGGTCCAGGACGCGTTGGGCTCAACAAGGCCGCTTGCAGACACCGAACTGCATTCGATGTCGATGTCCATCAGCAATACGCGCGCGCCCGGCGCGATCGGTTCCCGATAGGCGGTATGCTGGACTTCGTCGTTGAAAGAACAGGCCGACAGCGCCAGGGCGCCCAAGATCAGGGCGCAGGCACCGGAAGGACTCAGCAGACGTTCCCCAACCCTGCTCGGCATCTGTTCCTCGAACCAGACTCCGGCGCGAGTGTACGCCGATTCCCCGTTCGCAACAGCGCCGATCGTGTCGGGCGCTACTGCTGCAGGCCGGACTTGCGCATGCCTTCCACCCGGCGTTCGAAGTCGGCGGGGTTCTTGAAAGGAAGCACCTTCCGGCGGCGCTCGATCGAGAAGTCCGGATTGATCCGCAGCAGTTCGGCGAGCGCCGAACGTCCTTCGTCGATCCGGCCGAGATGGCCGCAGCATGACGCGATCAGCGCGAAGGCGGTCCAGGACTCGGGATTACGCTCCAAACGCCGCTTCAACACATCAAGTGCGCGTTCGTATTGGCCGAGCGAGATATGCGCCTCGGCGACGAAATGAAGAACGATCTCCGGATAGTGGGGATCGAGCTGCATGTAAGTGTCCATCGCATCGAGCGCGGCTTGCGGTCTGCCCATGAAGATCAAGGCGTGCGCCGACGTCAGGAGCCCCTCCGCCGAGTTCGGCGCCAGCGCGAGGCAACGTTCCGCTGCGCCAAGCCCGCGTTCGAGATCGCGGCTCCAGATCGACGCGGTCGAAAGCGCAAAGTGGCATTGGGGCTCCTGCTGGTTCAGGGCGACGGCGCTTTCCGCCATTTCGAGGCCTTCATGCAGCGACTGCTCCGGCTCGTCCGTCCAGGCATTGACGTAGTCCATGACGTGGGTGAACGCGATACGTGCGCGTGCCGCGGCGAAATTGGGGTCGATCCTAAGCGCGCTTTCCAAAAGTTTGCGCGCGGTTGTGTTGCCGTACTTGGTATGCAGCCAGGATTGCTCGCGGCCCCTCAGGAACAGGTTGTACGCCTCGACGTCGTCCGTGCCTTTTTGGACCAGTCTGTCTTCCTCGTCCGGCGACAGGCTTACCTTCAGCGCCGATACGATCTCATGGGTCAGTTCGTCCTGGACCGCGAAGATATCCGTCAGGTCGCGGTCGAAGCGGTCGGCCCAGACATGTCCGCCGTCGACGGAATCGATCAGCTGGGCGGTCACCCGCACCCGGTTGCCCGCCTTGCGGACGCTGCCTTCCAGGACGTAACGAACGCCCAGCTCGCGCGCGACCTGTGGAATGGAGACCGTCTGGTTCTTGTAGACAAAGGAGGAGTTGCGCGCGATCACATGCAGCCCGTCCAGCTTGGACAGGTCGGTGATGATGTCCTCGCTGATGCCGTCGGAGAAATACGCCTGCTCGGCATCGCCGCTCATGTTCTCGAAGGCAAGAACCGCCAGCGAGGGTTTGTCGGGCAATGCCGGCCTGGAAGCCACCTCTAGCGTTTCCTTGCCGTCATGGTCGCTGATCCAGCGCCAAACGCGGACGGGCTGTGCGATGTTCTTAAGGTCGCATTCGCCGAGATCCTCGAAGGCGATGTCAAGCTGGCCTTCGACCGCGCTGCGCGCGATCTCGGAAAAACAGATCCCGCCGGGTTCGGCCAACCCCTCCAGGCGTGCTGCGATGTTGACGCCATTGCCGTAGACGTCGCTGCCCTCGATGATGATGTCGCCCAGGTTGATCCCAAAACGGAATTCGATGCGCCGGTCGGATGCCACGTCGGCATTGCGTCGCGTCATCCGCTGCTGGATCTCGACGGCACAGCGGACCGCGTCGACGGCGCTGGCGAACTCCACCAGCATGCCGTCGCCGGTTGTCTTGAAGATCCTGCCGTCGTTCTTGGCGATTGCGGGGTCGATCAGCTCGAGACGGTGAGCCCTCAGGCGCGCAAGCGTTCCCGACTCGTCGGCCTCCATCAGCCGCGAGTACCCGACCATGTCGCCAGCGAGGATCGCGGCGAGTCTGCGCTTATCGCCCTTCGGTTCCAAACCTTTTGGCTCCCCCGGCTGGAAACATGCCCCAGGCGGAAGCCTATCTTAGGCAGGACACAGCGCCAACCGCGATTCCGAGGCCGGCGGGGGCCGGCACGGCTAGTCTGGCAGGACCACCGCCACCCCGGCCAACAGCGCGCCGTCCACCTTGATCTCGTCCCCGGTGACGAAGGACGCACGGTCGCTCAGCAGGAAGACGATCACCTCGGCGACTTCCTCGGTGGTGCAGACACGGCCCAGCCCCTTGCCCAGGGGGTGCGACATGCCCCATTCCAGGACCGTCTCCTCGACCGTCTTGTCGCCCTTGAACCGATCGGCGGACGCGCGCAGCATCGGCGTGTCGACCGAGCCGGGGCAGACGGTGTTCACCCTGATCTTATGCTGCGCCAGGTCCAGCGCCATCGAGCGGGTCAGGGCATTGACGCCGCCCTTGCTGGTCGCATAGGCGGCGACGTTGGTCTGGCAGGCCATCGCCTGGACAGAAGAGACATGCACGATGGCGCCGCCGCCGCGCTTGATCATCTCCGGTGCGGCGAACTTGGAGGCGAGAAAACAGCCCTTCAGGTTGACCGCCATCACCTCATCCCAGACCGCCTCTTCGGTGTCGATCACCGTGCCATAGCGCTGGATCCCGGCGCAGTTTGCCAGCATGTCGATGCCGCCTCCGGCATCGGCGGCGGCCCGCATCAGCCCTTCCATGTCGGCGGCGCTGGATACGTCGGCCCGCCGGCCGACCGCGCGTCCCGGGCCCATGCCGTGCAGGGCCCGCTCCGCCTCGGCCAGGCTCTGCGGGTCGTGGGTACAGTAAAAGACGCTGGCGCCGCCCCGCACCAGGCGCTCGACCGCGGCCCGTCCCATGCCGGTCGATCCGCCGGTGACCACCGCGACCTTGCCCGAAAACTCTTCCTTGTCGATCGCGGCCATGCCTCGATCCTCCCCCGTCTGCCCGTTTGCCGCGATGATAGCGGATCGACCGGCACTCAGTCAGCGGGGACGGGCAATGTCTGTTTCAAGGACTGGTACGTGATCGACAGCGCGGTCACGCCGACCGCGATGCCGAAGAACGAAAGGATCTGGAGCCCGAAGGATTCGACGGCGACCGCGACCAGGCTGCCGCCAAGGCCAATGCCGTTGAGGCCCGCATTGACCGCGGCCTCGACCGCCAGGTTCAAGGCTCCGAAGACGATGCCCGGCAGAAGGATGATCACCATCAACCGCCATGTGACCCCGGCGGTCAGGGCCCAACAGCCGCGGAAATCGATGTCGTCGTCCACCGCTGCGGCCGGCAGCAAAGGCATCAGACGGCCCATCACGGCATAGCCGGCCAGGATCATGAGAATGGCCCCGAACGCGGTGCCTGGCTTGATGGCGCCGTCCGGGCTGGCGCCCAGGCCCAGGAACTGGAACAGGACGAAGATCGGCAGCATGACGGCAAAGGCGCAGACGGCGATCAGGAACAGCCGGATCAGAAACTTGGTCTTGCGTCCGTCCCACTTGAGCGCGGTCGCGTAGGTCACGCTTTCGTTGGGCAACAACCAGCGCCGATGCCAGGCGACCGCGAACATCACATAAAGCGCGAGCAGGGCGATATGGGCGGTGATGACCACGAATGGCGGTGCATAGGACCCGGCCGCCGGGTCCGCCGGGTCGACCGGCAAAGCCAGCGCCGCGCCCAGCGTGTTGAGCACGGTCAACACCAGCACCGGCAGGAACGCCGTGTACCAGAAGCCGCGCCTGCCGTCCCAAACGAAGCGAAGCGCAAGCCACAATGTCGACAGCACCGGTAGACGGCTGGCGGCGGCCATGGAATTCCTCTCAGATTATGACGGGGATTGAGTACCCGATCTCGGCCCGGCGGTTAAGCCTTGTTCGCCGCCTCATTCGGGTTGCGCCTTCTCGCCGGCCGGCCGTTCCTCGGTCGCCAGCGCGTCCGACAAGCGGGCGGTGGCGCTGCCGGGACGCAGCGGCTGTTGCTGGCTGGCGTCCGGCGCCCAGCCGTGCAGGAACAGGACCTGGAAGGTGGCGGCGATGCGGCCGTCGGCGCCGCCGTACCTTTCCTGGTACAGCTCGGCCGCGCGCATGAAGATTTCGCGCCGGGCGAAGCCGCGCCGGCGCGCCGCGAGGGCGTTGGTCTCGCCCATGCCGCGCAGGTCCCGCATCAGCGCGAAGGCGTCGGGATAGCTCACCGTGATGCGGTCGGCATCGGCGACCGGAAGGGCGAAACCGGCACGCTGCAGCAGGCCGGCCGCATCGCGCAGATCGACGCTGGGTGAGATCCTGGGGCTGAGCCCGTCGGCAATCTCGATCTCTGCGGTGGTGAGACAGTCCCTCAACTCGTGCAGGGTCTCGCCGCCCAAAAGCGCGCCAAGGAATAGGCCGTCGGGGCGCAGTGCGCGGTTGATCTGGATAAGCGCGCCCGGCAGGTCGTTCACCCAATGCAGGCTGAGCGCACTGACCACCAGATCGAAGGCGCCGTCCTTGAACGGCAGTCTCTCCTCGTCGCCGCTGATGCGGAGGCCTTGCGCCCGCGCCGCCAGTTCGGGCGCCAGATCGCACTGGATCAGGGTCTCGATGCCGCCGCGTTCGCCGACGACCCGGCCGAAGCTGCCGGCATGGCACCCGAGGTCCAGCGCGACGGGAAAGCGGCGCTGGACGTCCTCCAGTCGGTCGGCGATGCGGTCGGCGACCTCTGCGAACAGGAAATCGTGCGCGGCCAGCGCGGCGGCGGCCCGGCGGCGGTTGCGGCGGACCGCGGTGCGGTCGAAGGGAACGGTTTCGTCGGTCATCCAGAGATGACTATGGAGGCGCCGTCCGGTCCAGGCAATCCGCCTTGAAGCGCGGCGGAATGCCGCTCTAGAGTGCGCATAATCACCGGCACGGGAGGATTGGCATGGGCCAAACGGAAGAGCGCGACGCCGCCGTTGCGGACACGGTTGCGAAGGTACGGGCGATCGAGACCGAGGCGGGCGTCACCCGTGACAGCCTGGAGCGGATCCGGGCCGCGTTGCTTGCGCTTGCGGCGCGCACCGACCTGTTCCCGCTTGAGGCGTTTCCGGGCCCCGAGGACGGCAAGGACGACCGGCTTTATCCCCTGACAGTGGACGATGACGGGCGCTTTGCGCTGTATCTCAACCGGGGCAGCGCCCACAAGGACACGCCGCCCCACAACCACACCACCTGGGCCGTCGTCGTCGGGATCCGGGGCGAGGAACTGAACCGGTTCTATGCCCGCGACGACGACGGACGCCAGGCCGGCAAGGCGTCGATCCATGAAACCGGCAGCTTCAACGTCACGCCGGGCACCGGTGTGTGCCTGATGCCTGACGACATCCACTCGATCCACATGCGCGGCGCCGACCCGAAGATGCATCTGCACATGTACGGCCTTGCCATCAACCGGCTGTCCGAACGGCTGATGTTCGACATGGACGCGGGCACCGCCCAGGTGTTCCCGCCCCATCGCGACGCACGGTGATGGAACCGCAGGCGCTCCACCGGAGGCTTTGCGGCGAGGACGAGACCGCGCTGATTGATGTGCGCGAGGAAGGGGCGTTCGGCAGGGCGCATATCCTGCGCGCCGTCAATGTCCCGCTGTCGGTCCTGGAACTGAAGTTCCGCGACCTGGTGCCGCGGAAATCGACGCGCGTCGTCCTGTGTGACGGCGGCGGCGAGGACCTGGCGGCGCGCGCTGCGGACCGGCTGGCGTCGATGGGATATGACGACGTGTCGGTTCTTGCGGGCGGTGCCGCGGGCTGGGGCGATGCCGGTTTCGAGCTGTTCAGCGGCATCAACGTTCCGTCAAAGGCCTTCGGCGAGGTGATCGAGCATCGGTTCCAGACGCCGCGCCTGGAACCCGAGGCAGTGCGGGCGGAGGTGGCCTCCGGCAGACCGGTGGCGATCCTGGATTCCCGTCCCTTCGAGGAATATGCGGTGATGAACATCCCGGGCGGGATCGATATGCCCGGGGCGGAACTGGTCTATCGGGTGAAGACCGTGGTCGACGATCCCGAGACCCTGGTGGTCGTCAATTGCGCCGGCCGCACGCGATCGATCATCGGCGCACAGTCGCTGATCAATGCGGGTCTCGAAAACCCGGTGGTCGCCCTGAAGAACGGCACCATGGGCTGGCACCTCGCCGGCCTGGAACTGGAGACCGGAGCAGGGCGGCGCGGCCAGGACATCGAACCGGACGCCGCCGCCCGGGACTGGGCCCGCGGCGCGGCCGAGCGGGTGGCCCGCCGATTCGGCGTGAAGCCCATCGATGCGGCAACACTGGAACGCTGGCGTGGCGAAAGCGACCGGCGCACGCTTTATCTTCTGGACGTGCGACAACCCGAGGAATTCGAGGCGGGCCACCTGGCCGGCGCGCGCAATGCCCAGGGCGGGCAGCTTGTGCAGGCGACCGACCGCTATGTGGGCACGCAGAACGCGCGCATCGTCCTGGTCGACGACACCGGCACCCGGGCTCGGATGACCGCAAGCTGGCTGGTCCAGATGGGCTGGCGCGACGTGGCGGTTCTGGAAGACGGACTTGGTGCGGGTCCGCTGCAGACCGGACCTGTCGTGGCCGACGTCCCCGAACTGGAGGGACTTTCGGTCGACATGATCTCCCCCGCCGCGCTGGCGGCGCTGACCGAACCGACGATCGTCGACCTCGGGCCCAGCCTGGTCCATAGGAACGGCCACATCCCCGGCGCCTGGTGGGGGATCCGGGCGCGCCTCGACGGGGCGCTGGAGCCCTTGCCGGGGGATGGCCCGGTGGTGCTGACAAGTGCCGACGGACGGCTGGCGCGGCTCGCGGCTGCCGACCTGGCGGCGGCCGGCGGTCGTGCCGCCGTGGCGCTGGACGGCGGAACCGACGCGTGGACCGCGGCCGGCGGTTCCCTGGAACCAGGGATCGAGCGCACGCTGTGCGCCGTCGAGGACGCCTACTATCGCCCCTACGATCGCCGCGACGGGGTCGAACAGGCGATGCAGGACTATCTCTCCTGGGAGGTCGAACTGGTCAACCAGGTCAAGCGCGACGGAACGCTGCGCTTTCCGGAGTTCGGTCCGTGAGCGTGGCGAACTCGGTCGGCCCGGCGGTGGCCGCGGCGGTCGGCGGGCTTTTGAACGCGGTCCTGCCGCCGCGCTGCCTTGGCTGCGGCGTCGATGTCGCAGAGCCCGGAGCCCTGTGCGCGGCGTGCTGGGATGGGCTCGCCTTTTTGTCGGATCCGCAATGTGACCGCTGTGGCCTGCCTTTCGAGACGGTGCCGGCGCAAGGCGCGCTGTGCGGCGCGTGCGCCGCAAGGCCGCCGTCGTTCGACCGGGCCAGGGCGGTCTTCATCTACGACGACGCCAGTCGCGACCTGATCCTGGGCTTCAAACACGGCGACCGGACCGATGCGGCGCCGGGTCTCGGCCGCTGGCTGTGCCGGGCGGGCGGCGATCTGATCGCGGATGCCGACCTGATTGCGCCGGTGCCGCTGCACCCCTGGCGCTTGGTCCGACGACGCTACAACCAGTCGGCCCTGCTGGTGCGGGCGGTTGCGCGGCAGACCGGTGTCGTTGCGGTCTGCGACCTGCTGCGGCGCGACCGGGCGACGCCCAGCCAGGGCGGCCTCGGCGCGGCCGCGCGGCGGCGCAACGTCGCCAGTGCCTTCTCGGTGCCGGCCCGCCATCGCGGCGCGCTTGCCGGCCGGCGGGTCCTCTTGGTGGACGATGTCCTGACCACCGGCGCCACCGTCGAAAGCTGTGCCCGCAGTCTCGTCGGGGCCGGCGCGGCGGCGGTCGATGTGCTTACGGTGGCGCGGGTCGCGGCACCGCGCGCGCCGTCCGGCTGAGCCGGGCCCGGCGGCGCTCTGGTCAGCGGCCGGACCGCGCGCTATATCGGGGGCGGGATCAGGCTGGAAGGAATGGCGATGGCCAAGGTCGAACTCTATGCGCGCCCGCTGTGCGGGTTTTGCTATCACGCAAAGCAGCTGCTGGATGCCAAGGGCGTCGCGTATGACGAGTACAACGTCTGGACCGAGGCCGGCAAAAAGGACGAGATGGTGGCCCGCTCCGGCGGCGCAACCACGGTCCCGCAGATCTTCATAGACGGCCAGCATGTCGGCGGCTGCAACGAGCTCGTCGCTTTGGAAAATGCCGGCAAGCTGGACGCCATGCTGGAAGAGTCCGCATGACCGACACGTTCCGCATTGCCTGCGTGCAGGTAACCTCGGGGGTCCGCATCGCCGACAACATCGAGAAGACCGAGACGCTGATCCGGGCCGCCGCGGCTGACGGCGCCCGGCTTGTGGGGCTGCCGGAAGTCGTGAACCTGATGCAGGTCCGGCGCAAGCCGGCGATGGAGGAGGCGCAGACCGAGGCGAAGGAACCGGCGCTGGCCGCCTACAAGGCGCTGGCCCGCGAGCTTGGGATCTGGATCCACGTGGGCTCGCTGGTGATCAAGCTGGAGGACGATACCCGGTTCGCCAACCGCGCCTTCCTGATCGACGACGGCGGGACCGTGGTCGCGACCTATGACAAGATCCACATGTTCGACGTGGATCTGGAAGGCGGCGAGAGCTACCGCGAATCCGAAGGCTTCCGGCCGGGCAGCCAGGCTGTCGTCGCCGAAACCCCCTGGTGCCGGTACGGCCTCAGCGTCTGTTACGACCTCCGCTTCCCGCATCTCTACCGCGCGCTGGCACACGCCGGCGCGCAGGTCCTGTCGATCCCGGCCGCGTTCACGCGCACGACCGGTCAGGCTCACTGGCACACCCTGATCCGCGCGCGCGCCATCGAGAACGGCTGTTTCGCCGTTGCGCCGGCGCAGTGCGGCGATCACGAAGACGGCCGCCAGACTTTCGGCCATGCCCTGATCGTTGCGCCCTGGGGCGAGGTGCTGGCCGATGGCGGAACCGACGAGGGTTTCATCGCCGCGGACCTGGACCTGTCCCTGGTGGACAAGGCCCGCGCAATGGTGCCCGCGATCCACAACGACCGCGACTTTGCCGCGCCCTTGGCCGCCCGGCTTGCCGAAGCCGGCGAATAGCCGACGATCGGTTCATTCCCGCACGGCGGCGATCCGCTGCACCACTGAAGGCCGCGGCTCTTCGCGGAACCCGTGTTCGTAGGCGACGACGACCAGGTCGTCGACGACCGCGCGCAACAGTTCATTCGGGTTGAGCAGGAAGTCGGGATTGTCGGGCTTGCCGTACCGTTCGTTGCCGGCGGCGAAGGTCTCGTAGATCAGGAGCCCGCCCGGCGCGACGGCCGCAACGATGTTCCGCATCAGCGGCCGCCAAAGGTAGTTGGTGATCACGACGGCACCGAACCTGTCGTCGCTGAGCGGCCAAGGGTCGCCGCCTTCCAGGTCGGCCGCAATCACGGTGGCTTCACCGTCGTCTTCCAGGTCCTGCAGGCCGCTGACGTCGATATCGACGAAAGTCACCGGATGGCCCCGGCCCCTGAACAGCCGTCCGTGCCGGCCGCCGCCGCAGGCGAGATCCAGCACCGGCGTTCCGGCAGGCGCCAGGGCCGCGAATTGTTTCACCCAGCCGGAAGGCTCGGTAACGCTGGCATGGCGGTTGGTGACGGGGGACGGCATGACCGGACCGGGACTTGAGATGTTGACGTTAAGCGGCCATCTATTATGGGCGATGCGTGGCCCTTGGGCCATCGATATTGCCGCGACCATGGGCAGTCTGATAGAATAAGCCTATGATTTCTTTCAATCTTCGTTGCGACAACGACCACGTCTTCGAGGCGTGGTTCAAGGATTCGAAGACCTTCGACGCCCAGGCGAAGAAGCGCCAGGTCGAATGCCCGGTATGCGGCGACCGCAAGGTGGCCAAGGCGGTGATGGCGCCGAACATCGCCACCAGCAAGGGCAGGGCCGCGACGAAAGACGACACGCCCACGCCGGTGGAGGTGCGCGACGCGCTTGTGAAACTGCGCGAACATGTGGAAGCCAATGCCGAGAATGTGGGCGACCGGTTTCCGGAAGAGGCGCGCAAGATCCACTACGGCGAAGTCGAGGAACGCGGCATCTACGGCAATGCCACCGATGAAGAGGCCAAGGAGCTGACGGAAGAGGGCGTCAAGGTCGCCAAGCTCCCGTGGATCGAACGCACGGACAGCTAGCCTCGGCGCCGCGACTTCGTTTGCAGCCATATGCTTCGAGACGCGGCGTGTGCCAGGCCGCTCCTCAGCATGAGGGGAACAGTCTATCCTCACCCTGAGGAGCGCCCGTCAGGGCGCGTCTCGAAGGGTAAGGCTGCCACTGCGCTCGGTTCTACCGGCCTTCACAAATCCACCACGATCTCGCCGCCGTCGTCCTTTGCGCGGGACGAACACAGGATCACCTTGTGCTCGCGTTCCTTGGCGCTGAGGCAGTAGTCGCGGTGTTCGATCTCGCCTGAGACGTATGGCGTCGCGCAGACGCCGCAGATCCCGTCCGAACATTTGGTGTCGATCGGGATGCCGGCCTCGGCCAGGACGTCCGTTGCCGACTTGTCGGCCGGGACCTCCAGGGTGCGGCCGCTCTTCGCCAGCGTCAGCTTGAACGGGTGATTGACCCAGTCGGGCGGCTCGGGGACGCTAAAGTACTCCTTGTGCAGGGCCTCCTCCGGCCAGCCCTTTGCCGCCGCCTCGTCGAACACAACGTCCATGTAGCGGTCGCTGCCGCAGGTATAGAGCTGCCAGCCGGTCTGGTAGGCGGGGATGTCGCGGCCCATGTCGGCGCGGGTTCCTTCCTCGGAAATGTGCGTGCTGACCCGTGCGTTCCACGGCACGGCTTCCAGTTCCTCCAGGAATGCGCCGTCGGCGCGGCCATGGACGCTGTAGTGGAAGTCGAACGGCCGGCCCAGGGCGTGCAGGCGATGGGCCATGGTCAACAGCGGCGTGACCCCGATGCCGCCGCCGAAGAAAAACGAGTGCGGCGCGTTCTCCTGCAGCGGGAAGTGATTGCGGGGTTGCGAGACGAACACGCGTCTGCCTTCCCGGAAGGCCCGGTGCATCAGCATCGACCCGCCGCGCCCCTCCGGCTCCCGTTGCACGCCGAGGACATATTTGGAATGGTCGGCCGGGTCGCCGGCAAGACTGTATTGCCGCTGGTATTCCGGCGCGATCACCACGTCGATATGGGCGCCCGGTTCGAAGTCCGGCAGGTCCGATCCGTTGGCGGCGACGAATTCGTAGCGCGCGGTGTCCGCGGTCAGATCCTGGCGTTTCTTCAGGATCACCGGAAACACCGGCGCCGGCCCCTCGGGCATCGTGGCACGTGGCGCCAGGCCCTCGGTCTCGCCCTTGGCAATTCGCGCTTTGTATTCCGCCGGCGTCAGCATCGCCTTGTAGCGCGCGATGCCTGCCTCGCGGTCCAGGGGATGGACGATCGGATAGGGCGGCGGCATCACGTCGGCCGGATAGACGGCCAGCGTCTGGTCTTCGTATTTGAGGTCCAGGTCCGTGCTCAGGCCGCGGGTATGAGTATCGCCGGCGCGGACATACTGCATGGACTTGGGATCAAGCTCGATGTCCCACCACCATTTCTTCACCGGATTGATCCGGCCGCGCCCGAGGCGGTCGTCCATGAGGGCCAGCGTTCGCGCCGCCTTCGGCAGGTTCATCGCCGCCCATCGGAAGGCGGAATCGGCGAACAGGCCTTCCAGGTTCCAGGGGCAGGTCTTCATGCACCGGCCGCACATGCCCCCGGCCTGGTTGGTGATCCGGTAGCGGGCGCACTTCTCGGCGTCCGACTTCCAGATCTCGTAGCCGTTGTACATCAGCTTCGGCCCGGCGGTGATCGCGCCCGACGGGCATTCGCGTGCGCACTTGTTGCAGCTTGTGCAGAAGTTCTGCAGCCCGAAGTCGATCGGCCTGTCGTAGTCGAAGGGCATGTCGGTCGTGACCACGCCGGATTTCAGCCGCGGGCCCAGAAACGGGTTGAGGATCACCTCGCCGATCCGGCTGACCTCGCCCAGTCCGGACAGCAACAGCAGGGGCGGCTGCAGCACGTCGCCGTCGAGAACCGAGTGGACGCGCGCCGAATAGCCCAGGCGCCGGATTTGTTCGCCGATGACCCCGCCCAGCATCGAAAATCTCAAATAGGCGCGCATGGACTGGGCGACCGAGATCCAGTCGTCGCCGCTGGCCCCCTCCATGGTTTCGTGGCCCTGGTCCAACAGCATCGAAACTGCGTTCTTGTGATAAGCCGGCAGCGGGTTGCCGCCGGCGTCGTGGCTGTAATAGGCCCAGGGCGGCGCCGCGGAGAGGCCGACCGCATCGGTCGAAAGGTAGTAGGCGGCCGCCTTGATGTTGTCGGCGTTGCGCGACGGGTCTGCGACGCTGGGCGAGACCGGGCCGCGCGCATCGCCGAACTGCAACAGCAACAGGGCTCCCAGCCCGCGCCGTGCGCAATAGCCGATCGGGCTTTTCAGCACGTACATCCCGCCCTTGGCGGCTTCCTGTACCGCCTTGCCCATGTCGCCGAACAGGGCGCGCGCGAAGAAATCCGCGCGTTTGGGAAAGCGGGGAACCCGGTCGGAATCGATGAAGGTGGTCGGGGTATCCCGGCGCTTCAGCGTCTCGAACGGATAGGCGCCCATGCGGAACTCGCGGTCGCGGTAGGGCTCGCGGTTGAACGCGTTCTTCAGCGTTCCCTTGCCGACCCACCAGCGCGGGCCGTGCGACTTCAGCCGCGCGGACGCCGTCTGGGGCGCCAGGGGACGGTCGGGCGCGATCTCCATGGTGGTGGTTACGGCGGCGACGCCGTACTGCGTGCCGACGAAAGGGTTGGCAAGCCCGACGGTGCCGTTCCCGTCGCGGATCTCGGCAAGACCCGCGGCCACCGTCAGTCGGCCGAGATCGACCTCGGTGCTGGTTGCGGTGTGGGCGCGCGCCTCGTAGCCCAGGAGCCGGATGTAGTTCGAGATGATGACGGCTGTCTGGGCGCTGAGAAGGGCGGCGCGCTGGGCCTGGGTCCCGTGGATCCAGTCGGTCCCGGGTTCGTCCGGCCGCGGGTCCCGGGTGTATTCCACCAGGAAGACGAGTGCGAAACGATGGTGCCGGACCGGGCCCAGCTCGGCGCGGGCGGCGTCCAGGACCTCGGTGTAGATCGCGTCGATTCCCGCGGCGTAGGACTTGGGCTGTCCCTTGGAGAGGTCCTCGACCAGCTTGTCCAGGCCGGGGTTGCGGATCGGATTCTCAAGAACGGCGTCTTCCGGCAGCGCGCAGGCGCCTGCCTGGGTTGTGTCGAAGTAATAGCCTGCGGCCTTCAGGTGGTCGGTCCGTTCCTGCGGGTCGTCGGGGATTTCCGCCAGCAGTGGGGCGACCGTGCCGTCGCGGATCGCGTCGAACATGCCGATGAACGGCGCCATCGCGTTGGTGAGCGATTCCGGGTTTTCCGGATCTTCGAAGGAAAGCGGGCGCATCGGCGGGATGCGGGAAAGGTCCGGCAGGTCCGGCCGGCGCGACAAACGCTCCAGCGGGTAGGGGCCCAGATGGACCGGGCGGTCCTTGTACGAGAACAGTCTGGGCACCGGTCTTCACACCCTTCCGTCGTGCGCGCCGAGCGAAAGGCTAGCGCGCGGGGTGACCGGAAACCACAACGATCTTGGGGCCTCAGGCGTCGCGGGCGGCAACCACCATGTAGTTGACGTCGAGGTCCCTCGGGTTCAGACGCCAGGCGTCGGAGACCGGGTTGTAGGTCACGCCTGTCATCTCCTGGACGGTCAGTCCGCCGCCGCCCAGGTACCCAGCCAGTTCAGACGGTTTGACGAACTTGCGCCAGTCGTGGGTGCCACGCGGCAGCCAGCGCATAACGTATTCGGCGCCAACGATGGCCAGAGCGAATGCCTTGGCGGTGCGGTTCAGTGTGGCGCAGACCATGAGGCCGCCCGGTTTAACAAGGCCGGCGCTGGCCTCCAGGAACACGCGCACGTCCGCAACGTGTTCGACCACCTCCATGTTGAGGACCGCGTCGAACCGCTCGCCCGTGGCCAAGAGCGCCTCGGCGGTAAGAAAGCGGTAGTCGATGTCCAGGCCCATCTGCGCTGCGTGCGCAGCGGCGATGTGGACCGAGCGTTCGGTCGCGTCGATGCCGGTCACGGTCGCACCCAGACGGGCCATGGGCTCGCACAACAGGCCGCCGCCGCAGCCGATATCGACCAGGCTCAGCCCCTGCAGCGGCCGGTCGGCTTCGGCATCGCGGCCAAAGCGGGCGCAGAGCCGGTCGCGGATATAGGCTATGCGCACGGGGTTGAACTTGTGCAACGGCTTGAACTTGCCGGTCGGGTCCCACCATTCCTCGGCCATGGCGGCGAACTTCTCCAGTTCGGCCGCATCCACGGTGCGGTCGAGCGGGCGGGGGGTCTGTTTGGTCATCGCTGCGGCCATCAAGCCGTCTCCCGTGGCTGAAAACGCGGGTGCGGCGCCTGCTTGCGCCGCTTCGATCATTTGAGTATGGATACGCGGCCGCACAGGGGCAAGCGCGTGCGTCACAGCGTCGCCGGTCGCTAAACCGCTGACAAAACGGAACTTTCTATGGGACGGATCGTCCAAAAATTCGGCGGGACGTCGGTCGCCGACATCGACCGCATCAAGCACGCGGCGGCGCGCACCAAGCAGGCCTATGACGAGGGCAACGAGATCGCTGTCATTGTCTCGGCGATGGCCGGGGTGACGAACCAGCTTGTCGACTATGTGGACACGACCGGCCCGCTTTACGATACCCGGGAGTACGACGCCATCCTCTCTTCGGGCGAGCAGGTCACCGCCGGCCTGATGGCGCTGTGCCTCCAGCAGATGGGCGTTCCGGCGCGGTCCTGGCAGGGCTGGCAATTGCCGATCCGCACCGACGACGTCCATGGCAAGGCGCGGATCCAGTCGATCGATACCGAGGACCTGATCGCGCGGTTCGGCGAGGGCCAGGTCGCGGTGCTGGCGGGGTTCCAGGGGGTCTCGTCTCTGAACCGGATCACCACCCTGGGCCGCGGCGGGTCCGATACGTCGGCCGTGGCGCTGGCAGCGGCGCTGAATGCGGACCGCTGTGACATCTATACCGACGTCGACGGGGTCTATACGACCGATCCGCGCATCGTTTCGGCGGCGCGCAAGCTGGATCGGATCACCTATGAAGAGATGCTGGAGATGGCGAGCCAGGGGGCCAAGGTGCTGCAGACGCGCTCGGTGGAGATCGCCATGAACCACGGCGTCAGGTTGCAGGTGCTGTCCAGTTTTTCCGACGGTGCCGGCACCCTTGTCGTAGATGAGGAAGAAATCGTGGAACAGCAGGTCGTAAGCGGAATTGCATACAGCCGGGACGAGGCCAAGATCACCTTGGTCCGGGTCGAGGACAAGCCGGGTGTTGCCGCAGGCATCTTCGGACCGCTGTCGGACCGGTCGATCAATGTCGACATGATCGTCCAGAACATCAGCGCCGACGGACAACGCACCGACCTGACCTTCACCGTCGGCCGCGCCGATTTCGACCGCGCCGTCACGGTGCTTGAGGAGAACAAGGGCGCGGTTTCCTACGAAAAACTCGTCTCGGACGCCAATGTGGTGAAGATCTCCGTCATCGGCGTCGGCATGCGCAGCCACGCCGGCGTCGCCCAGAAGATGTTCCGGACCCTTGCCGACAAGGGCATCAATATCCAAGTCATATCCACATCCGAAATCAAGATCAGCGTTCTCATCTCCGAGGACTACGCCGAGCTGGCACTTAGGTCGCTGCATACCGCATACGGTTTGGACGCGGCATAGCGAGGACCGGCCGGGCCGGGCGGGGGCGGACCGGCGGCACGAAGGGGAAGGCGAGATGCACGGCGAGACGACGTGGTCCGGCTCGCGCCAGTTGCTGAAGCAGATCCGCGCGGTCATGGCCGGCGGCGGCACGGCACAGCAACGCCTGGACAAGATCGTCGAAGTCATTGCCCGCGACATGGTCGCCGAGGTGTGCTCGATCTATGTCAAGCGCGCCGGCGACGTCCTGGAGCTGTTCGCGACCCATGGCCTGATGAAAGAGGCCGTGCACGGCACCCGCCTGCGTGTCGGCGAAGGGCTGGTCGGCGATATCGCCGCCTATTCCCGCGCGCTGGCGCTGCCGGACGCGCAAAGCCACCCGCAATTCGCCTATCGGCCGGAGACCGGCGAGGAACGCTACAAGTCGTTCCTGGGCGTCCCCGTCCTGCGCGGCGGCCGTGTCCTGGGCGTCCTGGTCGTCCAGAACCGCAGCATGCGCGAATACGCCGGCGAAGAGGCGGAAACGCTGGAAACGGTGGCCATGGTCGTCGCCGAGCTGTTGGCCAGCGGCGAGGTCGTGGAGCGGTCCGAGCAGGTCTTGTCGGACGGGATCGCGCTCAAGCCCCTGCGGCTGGAAGGCGTCCGGCTGAGCGGCGGCCTGGCGATCGGGCATGCGGTGCTGCATCGCCAGCATGCGCCGGTCGGCGAGATGGTCGCGCAGGATCCCGAGGCCGAGCGGGTGCGGCTGGACGAAGGCGTGCGTGCGATGCACGACCGCCTGGACGCCATGCTGGACGACGTCGGGCGGCGCGGTGCCGGCGAACATATCGAAGTGCTCGAGACCTATCGCCAGATCGCCGAGGACCGCGGCTGGATCCGCCGGATCCGCCAGGCGGTGGAAAGCGGCCTGACGGCCGAGGCCGCGGTCATGAAGGTGCAAAGCGACACACGCGCGCGCATGGCCCACGTGCAGGACCCGTATCTGCGCGAACGGCTGCTGGACCTGGAGGATCTGGCGAACCGCCTGATCCAGCACCTGTTGGACGGAACGGACGGCGAGAAGCCGCCGGCGCCGGAGCTTCCCGACGACGTCGTCCTGGTGGCCCGCGGCATGGGGCCGGCCGAGCTGCTGGACTATGACACCGACAAGCTGCGCGCCGTGGTTTTGGAGGAAGGCTCGGCCAACGCGCACGTCGCCATCGTCGCCCGCGCCCTGGACATTCCCATGGTCGGCAATCTCAAGGGTGTGCTCGACCAGGTCGACCCGATGGACGAACTGGTGGTCGACGGCGACAACGCAACGCTGTTCGTGCGACCGACCTCCGAGTTCCGGCAGGTGTTCGCCACCTCGATGGACGAGCTGAAACAGCGCAAGGAAGAATACCGACGACAGCGCGACCTGCCGGCGATCACGCAGGACGGGGTGGAGGTGGCGCTGCACATGAACGCGAACCTGTTGATCGACCTACCGCAACTGGACGAGACCGGCGCCGCCGGAATCGGCCTGTATCGCACCGAGGTACCGTTCATGGTGCGCTCGGCCTTTCCGGACGTCGAGGCGCAGACCCGTCTCTACGACCGCATTCTGGACGCGGCGGCCGGCCGGCCGGTGGTCTTCCGCACGCTGGACGTGGGCGGCGACAAGCTGTTGCCCTACTTCAACGAGGCCGGGGACGAGGAAAACCCTGCCATGGGCTGGCGTGCCCTGCGGGTGGCGCTGGACCGGCCGGTGATTCTGCGCGAGCAGCTCAGGGCCATGGTCAGGGCGGCCGCCGGGCGTCGATTGCGGGTGATGTTCCCGATGGTCGCCGAAGTCGCCGAGCTGGAGGCGGCGCGGCGGGTGCTGGCGGTCGAGGTCGAGCGCGCGGGCGAACGCGGGGAGACGCTGCCGGAGGCACTGGAGGTGGGTGTCATGCTGGAAGTGCCGTCGTTGTGCTTCCAGCTGGACAAGCTTTTATCGCGCACCGACTTCATATCGGTCGGATCGAACGATTTGATGCAGTTCATGTATGCCGCCGACCGCGGCAACGCCCGCCTGGACGGACGCTACGATCCGCTGTCTGCGCCGATGCTTCGCCTGTTGCGAGACCTTGTGCATCGTTGCGACGATGCGGGCGTTCCGTTGAGCCTTTGCGGCGAAATGGCGGGACAGCCGTTGGATGCGATGGCGCTGATCGGTCTTGGGTTCCGTTCGCTGTCGATGTCGCCGGGCGCGATCGGTCCCGTGCGTATGATGGCCCGCAGCCTGCACGCCGCCGACCTCGCCAACTACCTTGAATCGCTTCTCGAATCGACCGACCATTCGTTTCGTGTACGGCTCAGATGGTTCGCCAAGGATCACGGCATTGATTTGTGACGTTAACGACGAATTCACCATTTGTCGTAAATCGTTGCACTGCCTTTGGATTGTTTGATAGTAACCGAAGTGGTCCGGGTGCCCGCATCCGGCAACCTGTACTTTTGTTACTTGCCAAAACAACGGTGAAACCGAGGGCGTTGGCGGCTCGTGCTACGGGACGGGCCGGTGGAACCGGGCAAAAGACTGCGTTGAATGAATAAGGAGACTCTTCCCCAGATCGGCGTCGGCGAGACGTTGCGCATGGCGCGCGAGCGGTCTGGTCAGGATCTGCGTCATGTCGCGGACATGCTGCGGATCCGCTATGTCTACCTTGAGGCGATCGAAACCGGCGAATACCACAAACTGCCGGGCGCGACCTATGCAATCGGGTTCGTGCGCGCCTATGCGGATCATCTCAATCTGAACAGCGTCGAGATCGTCGAACGTTTCAAGCAGGAACAGGACGACCTCGATCAGCAGACCCAGCTGGTGTTTCCCAAGCCTCTGCCGGAAGGCAAGGTGCCCAGCGGCGGAATCCTCCTGGTCGCCGTCGTGCTGGGCCTGATGGTCTACGGCGCCTGGTTCTTCCTGTCCGGACAGGACAAGCCGATCGTCGAGTTGATCCCCGAGATCCCCGCAAGGCTGATGGCGTTGGTTGGCGCCGGCGACGAGGAAGACGCCGTCGAGGAGACGGCGATCGCCGAAGCCGCCGAGGAGACCCCGGTCGACGGCGACACTGCCGAGACAGTTGAGCCGGTCGAACCGGAACCCGCGCCCGTCGCCGAACAGGCAGACGAGCCGATGGTTGCTGAAACGGCACCGCAGGATGCCGCGGAGCCGGCATCGATGCAGGCCGATACGGCCGCTGCGGACGACGGTGCGCCGGCCGCCGCGGTGGCCGAAACCCCGGATACCGCGCCGGCGGAGCCCGAGGCCGACGTCGACGCGACCGCGATGGTGGATCCGGCGTCCGACGCCGCGGCCGAGACTGCCGTATCGCAGACCGAGGCCCTGGCGACGGAACCGGCCGACGAAACGACCGCGGATGAGACGGCGGCGGCTCTGCCTGCCGAGACTGCCGAACAGGCGGCCGACGCTTCGCAAGACGCGACGCCTTCGCCGGTAACCGACGACACGCCGTCTGCCGAGGTCGCCGCCGAAGATGCCGCCCCGCCGGCCGAGGAGACGCCCGCGCCGGCCGAGACACAGACCGCCGCGCAGGACGATGCGACACCGTCGACGCCGCCTGAAAGCGCCGCGCCGGCCCCCGTCGTCGAAGAGACCGCCGAAGAAAACGACAGCGCCACGGCTATCGCGCAGCGGGTCCTTGACGAACTGGCCGCCGATGACGGGACGCCCGCAGCGTCGCCGTCCGACGCTGCGGAGACCGGCGATGCCGCGGAAACGGAAGCCGCGGCCGACCCGAGCCCACAGCGGGCGGAAGACACCGCCGTCGCCGCGATCACGCCGGCAGCCAGGACCCCCGATGCGCCTGCGGCGGATGCGCCGTCAGCCGCGGTCCAGGGCAACGGGACTGCAGCGCGGACCGCCTCGCTGGCCTCGCCGCCGCCGGGCGGCAAGGTCTATGGCGACGAGAACGTGGGATCGCGCATTCTGATCACCGCCCGCGTCGACAGCTGGGTCGAAGTCAGCACCCAACAGGGCGAACTTCTGCTGACCCGCGTTCTGAGAGCGGGAGATTCCTTCCGGGTGCCGGACCAGGACGGCTTGTCGCTGGTCACCGGCAACGCGGGCGGCCTGGCCATCTCCGTGGATGGGGCGCAGGTGCCCGACCTGGGACCGGTCGGCGCGGTCCGCCGCGGCGTGGAGCTGGATCCCGACCGCCTGAAGGCGGGAACCGCCGGCGACCTCTAGAAACCAGGCCGATTTCCAGGACCTGCGGCGGCCCTTTAGGGCCACTGGCGCTTGAACTTTTTCGCCGCTGCGCGCATTTTCCTTGGCGGCCCCAAGCGATGGCAGGCGATACAAGAGGATGTCCGTTCGTCCCTACAGAGATATCGAGCGCAGGCGCTCTCGGCAGGTGATGGTCGGCGACGTGCCGGTCGGCGGCGATGCGCCGATCACGGTGCAGTCCATGACCAACACGCTGACCGCCGATGCCGAGGCGACGGTGGCGCAGATCCGGGCCCTGGAAGAGGCCGGCGCAGACATCGTGCGGGTCAGCTGTCCGGACGAGGAATCGACCGCCGCGCTTGCCACGATCGTCAAGCAGGCGTCCGTCCCGATCGTCGCCGATATCCACTTCCATTATCGCCGTGCCATCGAGGCGGCCGAGGCGGGCGCGGCCTGCCTGCGCATTAATCCGGGCAATATCGGCAGCGCCGAACGGGTGCGCGAGGTCGTGAAGGCGGCCAAGGACAACAACTGCTCGATGCGGATCGGGGTCAATGCCGGCTCGCTGGAACGCGAGCTGCTTGAGCGCTACGGCGAGCCGTGCCCGGAGGCGATGGTTGAAAGCGCCCTGAACCATATCCGGATCCTTGAAGACAACGACTTCTTCAGGTTCAAGATCAGTTGCAAGGCATCCGACGTGTTCCTGGCCTGCGCGGCCTACCAGCAGCTTGCCGATGCGTGCGACTATCCGCTGCATCTGGGTATCACCGAGGCCGGCGGCCTGCGCAGCGGCACGATCAAGTCTGCGATCGGGCTGGGCTCGCTGTTGTGGGCGGGGATCGGCGACACGATCAGGGTGTCGCTGTCGGCCGACCCGGTAGAGGAGATCCACGCCGGCTTCGACATCCTGAAGGCGCTGAACCTGCGCCACCGCGGCGTCAATATCATCTCCTGCCCGTCTTGCGCGCGTCAGCAGTTCGACGTGATCGAGACGGTCAAGGTCCTGGAGGAACGCCTGGCCCATATCCAGACGCCGATGACCGTTTCGGTGATCGGCTGCGTGGTGAACGGGCCCGGCGAGGCGCGCGAGACCGATATCGGTTTTACCGGCGGCGGCAAGGGCACGCACCAGGTCTATATCGCCGGCCAGCCCGCCCACCGGCTTCAGAACGCCGACATCGTCGACCACCTAGTCACGCTGGTCGAAGGCAAGGCCGCCGAGATCGAAGCCGAACTGGCTGAAAGCAAAAACCACCCGTCGGCCGACGCCGCGGAATAGCGAACAAAGCGGAGCCCGGTAGACCCAATGGCCGAACTGCAGCCGGTCAAAGGCACCCATGATCTGTTGCCGGACGCAATGCGCCGGCAGCGCCAGATCGAAGAGACGGCCCGGCGGACAGCCGAGCTGTACGGCTACGAGCACATGGCCACGCCGATCTTCGAATTCACGGAAGTCTTTCGGCGCACGCTGGGCGAAACGTCCGACATCGTGACCAAGGAGATGTACACCTTCCAGACCAAGGGCGGCGACGAGATCACGCTGAGGCCGGAGAACACGGCCAGTGTCGCCCGTGCGTTCATCTCCGACGGCCTGGCCCAGCACGCGCCCTTGAAATACTTCTACGCAGGCCCGATGTTTCGGCACGAACGGCCGCAAAAGGGGCGCCTGCGCCAGTTTCATCAGTTCGGGATCGAACTGATCGGCGTCGCCGAGCCCCAGGGCGATGTGGAGATCATCGCCTGCGGCGCAGCGATCCTGAAGGCCTTGAACCTGGACGGCGAAATCACGCTGGAACTGAACACGCTTGGCGATCCCGACAGCCGGGCGGCATATCGGACAGCTCTGGTGGCGTATTTCTCGGACCATGCCGCGGACCTCTCCGACGACAGCCGCGACCGGCTGCAGCGCAACCCGCTGAGGATCCTCGATTCCAAGGACCAGCGCGACCGCCGGCTGATCGAGGATGCGCCGGTCTACTCCGACTACCTGAACGACCTGAGCAACGACTTCTTCGGCGCGGTCCGCCAGGGTCTGGATGCGCTTGGCGTCGGCTACCGGGTCAACCCGCGCCTGGTTCGGGGACTGGACTATTACAGCCATACGGCGTTCGAGTTCACCACCGACGCCCTTGGCGCCCAGGGCACGGTGATGGCGGGCGGGCGTTATGACGGCCTGATCGCGCAGATGGGCGGAACGCCGACGCCGGGCGTCGGCTGGGCGGCCGGCATCGAACGCCTTGCGATGATGTCGCGAAACGAGGCCGAACGCCCGCGTCCCGTGGCACTGGTGCCGATCGGCGCCGCCGCGGAGGACAGGGCGCTGGGACTTGCCGAAACCCTGCGCGCCGCGGGCCTTCGGGTTGAAATGGGTTATGGCGGCAACGTGAAGAAGCGCATGAAGTTCGCAAACAGGATCCATGCACGCGCTGCGGTGTTGATCGGCGAGGACGAGCTTGCCCGCGACGCGGCGACCGTGAAGGACCTGGACAGCGGTGAACAGCGAGAAGTCCCGTTCGCAGAGCTCGCCGCCACCCTGGGCGGGACCAGGTAAGGCCGATGCCGGCGGAAGGACCGGTCTTCGGCATGGCGCGCCTGTTCGTGATCGGCGCGAACTTCAAGACCTGTCCCTTGGACGTACGCGACCGGCTGTTCGTCGAGGATGCGGCGGCCGGCCTGCTGTACGAACGCCTGCGGAAGTCGGGCGTGCACCAGGCCGTGGTGATCTCCACATGCGACCGGGTCGAGGTTCACGGCGCCCATGGCGATCCGGAACGGGCCACCGGTGCGGTGCTTTCCGCCTTCGCCGACCGGACTGGACGTCCGGCCGAGGAAATCGACCGCTGGCTGTTTCGCTATTTCGACGAGGCCGCGTTGCGTCACCTGTTCGCCGTGTCGGCGGCGCTGGAGAGCCAGATCGTCGGCGAACCGCAGGTCCTGGGACAGGTCAAGGATGCGCACCGGCTGGCCCAGGATCACGGCATGGTCGGCCCGGACCTGGACCGGGCCTACCAGGCGAGCTTCAGGGTGGCGAAACGGGTGCGGACCGAAACCCGCATCGGCGAACGTCCCGTGACCCTGGCGACCGCCGCCGTGCAGCTTGGCCGCGACCTGCACGGAGACCTGTCTTCCTGCAGCGTCCTGATGCTGGGCCTGGGCGATATCGCCGACCTGATCTGCCAGCAGTTGCGCCTGGACGGTGCGGTGGACGTTACCGTGACGGGGCCGTCGACACGGACGGAGGCCTTTGCCTTTCATCACGGCCTGCATTATGCCCCGATCGAGGAACTGCCGGCCTTGCTGGCGGCGTCGGACATCGTGATCAGCGCAGTCGGGTCGGGAAAGCATGTCGTCTTGCCGCAGGACGTCCGCACCGCGGTGCGCCAGCGGCGCAACCGGCCGGTCCTGTTGATCGACGGTGGCGTGCCCAGCGACGTCGACCCCAAGGTCGACGAGATCTCAGCCGCGTTTCGTTATACGCTCGACGATCTGGAACGCACGGTGATGGAACACCGGCGGAACAGGGAATCCGAACTCGAGCCGGCCTGGGAGATCGTCGACGTCTCGGTCGCCGATTGGCGGCGCGGCCTTGCCGGGATCGACGCGGTGCCCGCGCTGGTGGCGCTGAGACAGCGGTTCGAGGCGATCCGGCGCGAGGTGGTGGCAGAAAACCCCGATGCCGGAGCGGAAGAAGTATCGCGCCGGTTGGTCAACCGACTGCTGCACGAACCCAGCGTCGCGCTGCGCGCGATGGCCGAGGCCGGCGACGCGGCGGACCTGCGCGACGCGTTCACGGTCAATCGGGTGTTGCAGCGGCTGTTCGGCCTGGAGGTCGAAGACGGGGAAGCCGGCGAGGACGGAACCGACGAACGATGAAATGGACGGACAAACTGGACGGGGTGCTGGCACGGCATCAGGAACTGGCCGCGCGCATGGCCGAAGACCTTGACCCGGCGGACTATGCCGCGCTGGCCAAGGAATATGCCGATCTGACGCCGGTGGTCGCGAAGGTCCGCGCCTATCTCGACGCCCGCAAGGAGTCGGCGGATCTGGAGGAGATGCTGGCCGACGCGGAGACCGAGGCTGAAATGCGCGCCTTGGCCGAAGAGGAGCTGCAGGCGGTGCAAGAGGAACTGCCGGAGCTGGAGAAGATGGTGCAGATCGCCCTTCTGCCCAGGGACGAGGCGGATTCCCGAAACGCCATCCTGGAGGTGCGGGCGGGCACCGGCGGCGACGAAGCCAGCCTGTTCGCGGCCGAGCTGTTTCGGATGTACCAGCGCTATGCCGAGGCGCAGGGCTGGCGGTTCGAGGTCATCGACTATGCCGACAACGGGATCGGCGGAGTCAAGGAGGCAACCGGCGCGATATCCGGCGAGAACGTCTTTGCCCGGCTGAAATACGAGTCCGGCGTCCATCGGGTCCAGCGGGTCCCGGTCACCGAAAGCGGCGGGCGCATCCACACCTCCGCGGCGACAGTCGCCGTGCTGCCCGAGGCGGAGGAGGTGGATGTCGACATCGACGAGAAGGACCTGAGGATCGACACCTATCGCAGTCAGGGTGCGGGCGGACAGCACGTCAACACCACCGACAGTGCGGTTAGGATCACCCACATCCCGACCGGCGTCGTGGTGCAGTGCCAGGACGAGAAGTCCCAGCACAAGAACAAGGCCAAGGCCATGAAGGTCTTGTTGGCGCGGCTCTACGAGGTGGAGCGGGCGCGCCAGGACGCGGAACGCGCCCAGAGCAGGCGGGGCCAGATCGGCTCTGGCGACCGCTCCGAGCGGATCAGGACCTACAACTTCCCGCAGGGCCGGGTGACCGACCACCGGATCGGCCTGACCTTGCACAAGCTGGAAAAGATCCTGACCGGCGAATCGCTGGACGAGGTCATCTCGGCCCTGACCCTGGAGGACCAGGCGGCCAAACTGGCCGAGGTTACCGAACAGTCATGAGCGCGCGGACCGTGGAGACCTGCCTGAACGCAGCCGCCGCTGCGCTGGGCAATGCCGGTATCGACGGCGCGCGGATGGAGGCGCGGCTCCTGCTGGCCCATGTGATGGGCGAACCGCCGGCCCGTCTGATCGCCTATCCCGAGCGCCTGGTCGAGCGTACCGATGCCTTCGACGCGGCGGTTGCGCGTCGTGCCGCGCGCGTACCGATGGCGCAGATCCTGGGCAGGCGCGAGTTCTGGGGGCTGCCGTTCGAGGTCACGGCCGATACCCTCGACCCCCGGCCCGACAGCGAAACCCTGGTCGAGGCCGTACTGGAGCGGGTCGCCGACCGCGCGGCGCCGCTTCGGATTGCCGACATCGGGACGGGAACGGGCTGTCTGTTGTTGTCGCTGTTGACGGAGCTGCCGGCGGCACGGGGCATCGGCGTCGACCGTTCGAAAGCCGCCCTGGAGGTTTTCAGCCGCAACGCCGAAGCGCTGGGCGTTGCCGACCGCGCCTTTGCGGTGAGGGCGGACTGGTGCCATGGGCTGGCAGGGCCGTTCGATGTCGTGCTGTCGAACCCGCCCTACATCGCAACGCCGGTTCTTGAGGCGCTGGAACCCGAAGTGGCGCGCCATGAGCCGCGCTTGGCCCTGGATGGCGGTGCGGACGGGTTGCGGGCCTACCGGCATTTGGCGGACGCATTGGGCGGCATGATCAGACGCGACGGTTTTGCCGTGTTGGAACTGGGCGAGGGGCAGGCAACGCCGATTGCGGATATCTGCATTAAGCGCGGCTTAACCGCGGCGGGTTATCGAAGTGATCTGGCAGGCCGCGTCAGGTGCATGATCGTCACCTGTGACGGGCCCGAAAACCAAAAAAAAAACTTGGAAAACTGCGGCTAAGCGACTAGCTTGGGGATGTGCCGGATCCGGAGCTTAGGCCCGGAATGACCAGTGACAAATACGGGCCCCAGCCAATAAGGGGCAGCCTCTCGGGGCAGAAATACACACTGGATGTGCCGGCCCCCCGCTAATACCAGATGCCTCTCGGTTTGAACCGGGGGCGTTCAGGTGAACGCCACGTATGTGGTGTCCGGGACATTGGGGAAAACTTCCATTCGCCGTGCGAAGGAAAAGATGAGACCAAACCACAATCAAAAACGCTCTCGGGGGCGCAATGCCGGTCGCCGAAGCGGTCCGAACCGGCATCAGAGTTTCGATTCCAACGGGCCCAGCGTCAGGATCCGCGGCACCGCGCATCAGGTGCACGAAAAATACCTGGCACTGGCGCGCGATGCCGCGTCCAGCGGCGACCGCGTCATGGCCGAGAACCTCCTGCAGCATGCCGACCACTATTACCGCGTGCTGAACGAGGCGGCCGAGAGCAACCGCGAGAACCGTCAGCCCAACGGACAGGACCGGAACGCAGGCAAGGCCCGCGGCAACGGGGCCCAGAACGAGGGCGCGGTCAACGGCAGCGACGAGGCGGCGGCGCCAGCCGCACCGGCCGAGAGCGCTGAAGCTGCTGAAACGCCGGACGGTCCGTTGGCGGAAAGCGACGAAGATCTCGGCGAGGCAACGGTCAAAAAGCCTGGCTCGGAACTGGCGGAGGCGGCCCTCGCCTCGGCCGGCGAAGACGTCGCCGAAGAGACCGACACCAAACAATCCGACTGACCCGGTCGCCGAGGGCGGCAGACCCTCCGCACCCCGTGCGGCGTGCTTACGACCGGTCCGCGAGGTCGATCGTATCGCCGGGCTTTACCGCTCCGCCGTCAAGAATGCGGAGATAGACACCGCAATCCACGTGTCCGAACCCCTGGCGCAGCGCCAGCGGGACGTTGACGTCGACTTCACCCGTTTCGGGATTGACGCAGGTCGCGCGGCAGCGGTCGATCCGTTCCGTGATCAGCCCGCGTACCTCGCCGATCCTGACCTCCTTGCCGACCCAATCGTTTTCCTGCCACGGCTCCGCGCCGTCTATGTAGAGGTTCCCGCGGAACCGGATGGGGTCGACCGGCGCCCGCACGATGCGTTCCAGATCCTTCACCGACGCCAGATTGATGATCGAGACATGGTTCTCGGGATTGTCGGTGAAGCTGTCGCCCGTTGCCGTTTCGACGATCTTCGGGTTGCCGCGCGGCCCTGAGGGCATGAAGGCGGCCAGGAACTGCTCGACCAGCATCCGGCCTGTGGGGGTGGACAGGGTGCCGCGCGCGACCCGGTGGCCCTTTCTGGACAGCGTCAGCATGCCGGTGTCGGTGTCGAACTCGGCCTTCAGCTGTGCCAGCTTTTCGTCATGGGCAAGCACCAGGAAGTTGCGTTTCTTGGCCCATGTCGGATTCAGCGGGTCGACCGAGCTGGCGGCGTGCACGAGGGCATAACGGCGGTCACCGGGAATGCCGTCCCCAGGCTGCAGCGTCACACCGTCCAGTTCCTGCGGCGACAGCCCTTTGACCGGATAAACGCAGATCCTCTGCACGGTGATCGTCATGATGGCTCCAATGAGGTTACCGACCCGCGTTGCCGTCAGAAATTGGACTCTGCGACCTTGCGCAGGAGGAAATCCCTGAACACCGAGATCCGCTTGGAGTGCCGCAATTCCTCGGGATAGACGAAGAAGGACTGGATCGGCGGTCCTTCCAGTTCGGGCAGGATGCGGACCAGGTTGGTTTTGGCCGGCACCATGAAGTCGGGAAGGCCGGCAATGCCCAGCCCCGACCGGACGGCGCGGAAAATACCGTAGAGATTGTTGACGCGCAGGATCGGCCGGCGCCGCAGGCCCGGCTGCACGCCTGCGTCCAAAAGCCAGTTGATGGTCGGCACCGGGTGCGGCGCGTCATAGCCGAAGATGATCAGGTTGTGCTGGTCCAGGTCTTCCGGTGTCTTCGGGGTTCCCTTTTCGGCGAGGTACTCTTCCGCGGCGTAGACCCGGGTGCTGACGGTCATCAAAGGGCGCTGGATCAGGTCGGGCTGGCGCGGCGGTGACATCCTGATCGCGACGTCGGCCTCGCGCATGCCCAGATCCAGCTCATGGTCGGTCAGGACGACCGAGACCTCGACATCGGGAAAGAGCTCAACGAACTCCTTCAGGCGCTCGGTCAGCCAGGTGGAGCCGAAGGCGACGGTGGTCGTCACCTTCAGCGGGCCGGACGGCCGCTCCTTGCTTTCCGCCAGGCGCGACTCCGCCATGGCCAGCTTGTGGAAGACGTCCTTGACTGTGCGGTACAGAAGGTCGCCCTGTTCCGTCGGGATCAGCCCGCGGGCATGGCGGTGGAACAAGGGCACGCCGAGCGAGTCTTCGAGCGCGCTGATCTGGCGCGACACGGCCGACTGGCTGAGATGCAGTGTATCGCCGGCATGCGTGAAGCTGCCGGCCTCGGCGACGGCGTGGAAGATCCGCAGCTTGTCCCAGTCCAGGGCCATGTCCCGTCATCCCGGCGCGGCGGGTCCACATTCGGCAGCCGCCCGCCTGATCGCAGTTGCCGACCCTTATATCGGGTTCGGAAAAAATGAGATAGGCGCAACGACAATCGGGCGCCGGCTAAAACCCGAACATGTGGTCAAGGCTGAAGCTGGCCTCGCCGTTCACCAGACCGTGGTAGCCGAACAGCCGGCAGGTCGTGTCGCGGATCAGAACGTAGCCGCCGCGCCCAGCATCGGCCAGGGCCGCGGCCGAGAACAGCTCGGAAGCCAGGAAGAAGCGTGAGCCGCCGCAGGGGATTTGCATTTCGTGCCGGCCGATCTCGGTGCCGTCGCCCGAATGCAGGATCAGCACCGTCGCCGAACTTGCGTGCCAGGGCGTGGAGGCGGGGTAGATCAGGTGGCACATCGTGTCGTGCGGCGGCTCTCCCAACCGCAGGAAGAGGCGCGTGCTGAGCCCCGGCGCGCGACCGGCATAGCTTTGCGGTTCGTTCCGATAGGTCAGCACCGTGTTGAAGATGTGCGCACCGAAGCTGGTTTCGGCGATGTGGCCGCTGGCCTTATCGCGATACCGAAACAGGCCGTGCAGCCATCCGTCTGCCTCGCCGCCGTCCGCGAAATCGTAGACCAGCTCCATATGGCCGTAGCCGCTGGCCAGCCCGGTGCCGTTCAGGACCTCTTCGACATCGACGCAGGTCTGGTGGTCGCGCGGCAGACAGCCCAGCCGCCGCCGCGCCACCTCGTGCCCGGCGGCATCGTTGACGATCAAGGCCAGCGGCAGGGTCTGCTGCGCGGTCGACATCGGCGTCGGCAGGGCTTCGGACCGGTATCGGTCCGTCGGCATGATCGGTGCCGGCAGGATGAACCCCTTGCCCAGAAGGTTGGCCAGTTCCGGCAGCCGCGGGTCGGCGGCAAGGTCGGTGCGTTGGACGTTGGGATGCGCGATCCGCCGGTGCCCGTCCGCAGCCTCGACCTCGTAGCGGGGGCGGACGAAGTGCTTGCCGGCGCGAATCTCGATCTGCTCCGGCCACTTCAGGTCGGGCAACAGCTCCGACACGTCCAGCGGATACGACCCGAACGCCGGCACCTCGCGCTGCAGATAGGCGGTGTCATTCCGGCCCATCCGGTTCAGGCCGACAGCGCCGGTGGGGATCGGCCGCGGATGGCTGTTCTGGATCCACAGGGTCACGGTTTCGCCGTCGCGCGGCGCCGGCAGGCCGGCATAAAGGTCCGCCGGCCAGGCGTTCGCGTCGTGGGTGCAGGACAGCTCGATATCGGCATCGCCATAGGTGTCGAGGGCATATTTCACGACGTCGTGCCCCGACGCGCCCAGGACATGCAGGTAGAGCTGACCGCAGAAATCGCCCAGCCCGAAACGCGCTCGGACCTCCTGGCTGTCGATGACGATCCCGCCGACCGTGTCGCCAAGCGGTTCGGTCCATTGTGCCAGAACGGATCCGTCCGCGTCGAACAGGCACAGCCACAGGCGCACATTGCGCGCGCCGTAGCCCGACCAGTAGTTGGCTGAAACGATGCGCGTGTGCCGGCCGGGCCGATCCCGGAAGAAGGCGAAATTGGTCGCGAAGTTGATCGGCGAGAGATAGCTGCGCCGGTCAGTCTGCATTTCCGGCGCGAGCCTGAGGGCGTCCAGGGTCAGCACCTCGGCGCCGTCCGGCACCAGATGCGCCACATGGGAATGGAGACGGTCTGCGTCGAAAGCGGCGATGAAGACCGTGCGGGCGGCGCTGTCCGCCATTTCGTTGACCGGCTGGGCCGAACGACCCAGCAACGGCCGGCCGATCTCCTCCAGCGCCTGAACGTAGGTGCCGGCGATCTCCAGCGCGCCGATGTCGTACATCGCTGCAAAGGTCTCGACATAGCCCAGCGGGTCGTAAACGGCGACCGGCCCGCCGTCGGCAAGCCGGGCCAACAGGTCGTGCGCCTTGGGCACCGCCAGGGGGTGGCCGACCGCCTTGAAGAAGCTGCTGCCGCCGCGTTCGTTGGAAAACGTCTCTATCGCAAGAGCCATCGCTTCGCCTCGCACTCCCAGGAAACGGTCAGGATGCCAGGCCGAACTTCTTCATGATGGCCGACAGCTTGTGCCGCCTGTGCTTTCTGTCCTTGTAGGATTCGTCGCGCACCCAGTTGAGCTGGATCGAGCGACGCTGTCCGACGAAGGTCTTGTGGCCGTGCCAGGAGTTCTCGCTGCAGCGGAACATCAGCAGCGTGCCCTCCTCGGGTGGCACTTCGGCGACATAATCGTCCAGGTTCTTGTCGTCCCGCAGCAGCCTCAGCCGGCCGCCGTCGGCCTCCCAGGGGCCGTTCATGTAAAGCAGCGCGGTGATGATCTTGCCCTTGGAATCCCGGTGGATGCGCCCGTCGGACTCGCGGCTGTGACCGCGGATGGTCACGATGGTCGGGCGCCCCGAGAGGTCCAGGCCGAACTTGCGCGAAACCGCAGCCGTCATCTCCGGGCCCTGCAGTTCCTCGGTCAAGCCGCGGAACTGCGTGCCGATCTCCAGATCGTTCAGATTGTAGCTGCCCGGCCCGGGCACGTCCGGGAAGTCCTCGTTGGCCACGTCCAGCCCGGAACCGGTCAGGAAACCGGGCACCACGACATAGTCGAAGGGATCGGTCTGCAGCTGGGCGGACTCCAGTGCGGGAATATTGAGACTGCTCATTGAAAGTCTTGTTGCTCTTTGGTTTTTCAACGGCGGGCCGATGGGCCCGTCGGGCTTACCTCATATAGGCCAGCCGGGCCGGTGGCGCAAACGTTATACCGCGTCGCTGGCGGCCTGCCTGCCGGACAGGCGATAGATGCTGGTCTCCTCGGAACGGCCGCGCAGGACCTGGGTTCCCAGTGCCTCGACCGCGAAGTCCCCACCCAGAAGCGCGACCGTCTGCTCGCTTGTGAGCACGATCGCCGGCACTTCGTGGCCCAGTTCCTTGCCTAGTTGTTCCAGCCGCTGCGCGGTGTTCACGGTGTCGCCGATGATCGTGTAGTTGACGCGTCCCGGCGCGCCGATATTGCCGACGACGACGGGACCGGAGTGGATGCCGACCCTGAGCCGGACCGGCACCAGATCCGCCTTCACGCGTTCGGCATTGTCGGCGGCGATCCGCTCGACGATGGCCAGCGCCGCGCGCGCCGCGCGGTCGGCGTGGTCCGGCTGGTCCTCCGGCGCGCCCCAGAAGGCCATCACGCCGTCGCCGATATACTTGTCGACCGTTCCGCCTTCGGCTTCGACGCATTCGGCGATCAGGGCGAAATGGCGGTTCAGGAAATCGGCGACCGATTCCGCCGGCATGGCCGAGGCGAGCTTGGTGAACCCGCTTACATCGGTGAACATGACCGTCAGCGTCCGGCTCTCCGACGACAGCGACTTCGTCTGGCCCGACTGGATCAGACGCCGGACAAGCTTGCGCGGGACATAGACCTCGAACCATCGAAGCGCCCCGACCATCGCGTTGAAAGCCTCGGCCGATTCGTTCAGCTCCCTGATACGGCTGCCCGGCAGGGTCGGGGCATTTTCCATGTCCAGCTCGCGGATCCGGCCCGCGACCGCGACGAGGCGCCGGGAATACTGCGAAAGCCTGCGGCCGGCCACAAGCCCGACGATCAGCGCGACCAGCACCAGAACGCAGCCGCCGGCCATGGCCATCCACAGGCGCCTGTATTGGATGCCGACCTCGGCCAGATCGAAATAGACGCCGACGATCAGGGGTTCGGGGCCGTAACCCTCCAGGGTGTCGAACAGGAAGACGAACTTCTGGTTCCGCTCCCTCAGTTCGACGATCCGAACGCTTATCGCCGTGTCGATGTCTTCCTCGTCTTCATCCAGCAACGCCTCTTCGTCCCATAGTTTGGCGAGGACAGGGTCCTGGAACGCCGAAAGCGCCGGCAGCGGCTGACCCTCCGAAACGCCCCAAACGCCGTACACCAAGGCTTCGTGCGCCATGACGAAGTTGCGGCCGTAAAGCACGAAAGGCGTCGAGGTGTCTTCGCCTAGATCGAGGCCGGCGAGGAAGTCCGACAGATCCTTGATCGAGATGCCTGCAAGCAATCCACCGATGTACTCGCCGTTGCGATAGACGGGTGCCCTTAGATTGAGAAACGACGTCCCAGCCTGGGCTTCATAAAAGGGTTCTCCCCAGAACGGGCCGTCCGCGCCGGCGATGGCCTCGATCTCTCGCACGACTTCAGGGTCGTCGCCGAGATACTCCTTCTGTACGGGTTCGGGACCGAACGATAGGGCGCTGAGCCAGGAATAGTCCGGCCGCACCATCCCGACGAAAGCCACCTGCGGGGCGGCCGCCATGGTTGCCTGAAGGAACCGGACGAACCTGTCTTCGTTGCCCGGGTCAATCGTGCCGTCGGCGATCAGCCTGGCGATATAGTCGATCTGCGCCCGCGCGGGCAGGATGTGGCCCTGTACGGCGGACCTGATCGCCCCGATCGCCAGTTCGGACTTGTCGGCGATCAGTTCGTTCGTGTTTCGGGTAGCGACCGTCAGGCTCAGCACGAACGGCGTGGCGGCCGCCAGAATCAGGAACGCGATCCCAATCAATACGAACATCGTGATCGAGATGCCCGCGCGGTGGGTGACGCCGGCGACCTCGGTCTTGTCCTGATCAAGTTGATCGATCTGTTCGGCGGCGCGCATCACCCCTGGATCCTGTTCTGCCGGCAAGCTTGCACGGCGCTTATTGTGCCGCGTCCACGGCGACCGGGTCGAGCAGCCGGCGCACAGCGGCGGCGACGCGGTGCGTGTCGTCCAATGGCGCATAAGTCCAGTTTTCCAAGGATCCCTGGAAGGGGCGCGTCAGTCCGTCTTCTCGCAGCCGCTCGTGAAAGCGGCGGAACTTGTCGCCGCCGCGACCCGGCAGGTCGATCACGTGCACCGGCCGGCCCGTCATACAGGCCTCGGAGACCATGTTCACGGAATCGCCGGTCACCACGATGGCATCGGCAACGGCGAGATAGCCGAAATAGGGATTGTCGCCGTTTCCGTCCCAGATCGTGCCGGACACGCCGGCAAGGACTTCTTTCAGGACGGCGACGTTTTCCGGTCCCGTCCGCCGCGACGGCGTGACCAGAAGCGCGCCGCCGGTGTCCGCCGCGACGCGCGCAAGCGCCTCTGCGATGGGGCGCATCACGGCGGGCGTCAGGTCGAACGCGGCGTTCGACCCGCCGACCAGGACGGCGATCAGCGGACGTGGAAGATCGCCGACCTCATCGCGCATGGTATCGGCGGCCCGGGCCAGGCGTTCCGGCGTGACCCGGTTCAAGGCGCCGCGGGTCTGGATGACGTTGGGCCCGGAAAGCCGATCGTGCATCGGCGCGGCGATAAGGTCGAACCGGCCAAGCGGCACGTGCGGATGCTGAATGTGGACCGCGACCGCTCGGCCGCCGGTGCGCCGCTTCAGCTCCAGAGCGGGGCCGACAGCATTGCTGCCGCACGAGATCAGAAGGTCGGGCCAAGGCGGCGCCAGGTCCGACCCGGCGCCGGAATGTCCGATCACGCCCGGCGGCCACAACGCCGGAGGGATCCAGGACCAAGGCGCGGCAAGGTCGAGGGTCTTGCCCTCGATGGGGAGACCGACGGCCTCCGCCAATCCCAGCGCCTGGGCGTCCATGCCCGTCTTGCCGTCGGTGAGCACCCAGCAACATTGTTCGCTCATCACCCGGCCGCGATAGCATGCCCGTTCGCCCGCCGCAATGTGCCCGCACGGCGTGCCATTGGTTTTCCCTTGAATGGCAAGAAGGCGCCGGTAATATTCTTGCGCGCCGAAATGCGGTGCGGCCGACCCTCACTCTCGGACCGGAAAGGACCAGCGCACCGATGCGTCGCGTCAAGCTCGACAAGATCGACCTGAAGATCCTGCGCGACCTCCAGGAGGACGGCCGGATGACGAATGTCGAGCTCGCGCGGCGGGCCGGGATTTCGGCGCCGCCCTGCCTCAGGCGCGTGCGGGCCCTGGAAGAAGCCAACTATGTTCGCGGCTATCACGCAGACATCAATCCGGAGGCGCTGGGCTACGGCGTCACCGTGTTTGCCTTCGTGGGCCTCGCCAGCCAGGCCGAGGCCGATCTCGTCGCCTTCGAGGACGTGGTTCAGAGCTGGCCGCAGGTTCGCGAGTGTCACATGCTGGCCGGCGAGACCGATTTCCTGCTCAAGATCGTGGCGGAAAACTGGGAAAGCTATAACACCTTCCTGACGACCGAACTGACCAAGGCGCCGGGCGTAAGCTCGGTGCGCTCTGCCCTGGCAATCCGGGCGTCCAAGTTCCAGTACGGGGTTCCGATCGACGTGGAAAACGCCGGCGCGCCGGCGACCGAGGAAGCGGACTGACCGCGCGGCGCCGGACCCGATGCCGCCGGCCTACTTGTACTTGACGGTGACGACCTCGTAGTCCTTCTGACCGCCCGGCGTGACGACCTCGACCACGTCGCCCACCACCTTGCCGATCAGCGCCCGCGCCAGAGGCGAGGTGATGGACAGAAGCCCGGCGGAGATGTCGGATTCAGTCTCGCCGACCAACTGATAGGTCTTTTCTTCGTCGGTGTCGCAGTCGGCCAGGGTCACGGTCGCGCCGAACTTCGCAGCCTTGCCCGACAGCTTGGAAGGGTCGATCACCTCGGCCCGGCTGATCTTGTCCTCCAGTTCGGCGATGCGGCCTTCGATAAAGCTCTGGCGCTCGCGCGCGGCGTGGTATTCCGCGTTCTCGGACAGATCGCCGTGCTCGCGCGCGTCGGCAATCGCCCGGATAACCGCCGGTCGCTCCTCTGATTTGAGCGTTTTCAGTTCTTCCTGCAGCCTTTCGAAGCCCTGCAGCGTTATGGGGACCCTCTGCATCACCGTCACCAATTCAACTGAGTTGCGATTCAGACACAACTGCCCAATGCGCCATCAACCCCGATGGCGACACTGGCCTGATCAAGCGGAAAGGTTAGTTCCGTTCTAATACGACGCTTTAAAGTATGCTTGAAGCGGGGCAACTTCAAGCGATCCTTGCTTTAGCGCGGCGATGCCCAAGAGCGCCGCTCGGGCGCCCGAAATGGTTGTGTAGTAGGGGATCGAGCGCATCAGGGCCGTCCTGCGCAGCGAAAAGGAGTCCTCGATCGCCTTCTGGCCCTCGGTCGTGTTGAACACCAGGTCAATCTCGCCGTTGATCATGGCATCGACCACGTGGGGATGGCCCTCCAGCACCTTGTTCACCCGCCGGACCGCAAGGCCTTCCTGCTCCAGGTATTCGGCCGTGCCCCGGGTGGCGGTGATGTCGAAGCCCAGCTCGCGGATCTGCCGCGCAATCTCGATGATGGCGGGCTTGTCGCTGTCTTTCACCGACACGAAAACGGTGCCCGCGGTGGGCAGATCGACGCCAACCGCCAACTGCGACTTTGCGAAGGCCCGTCCGAACTCGCTGTCCAGGCCCATCGCTTCGCCGGTCGACTTCATCTCGGGTCCAAGCATCACATCGACACCCGGGAACCGGGCGAACGGGAAGACCGCCTCCTTGACCGCCACATGCGGGCGGTCGGCGTCTCCGCTGAGGTCGAAGTCGGACAGCTTTTCGCCTGCCATGATCCGCGCCGCGATCATGGCGATCGGCAGGCCGGTCGCCTTTGCCACGAAGGGCACGGTCCGGCTGGCCCGCGGGTTCACCTCCAGGATGTTGACGCTGCCGTCTTTCACCGCGAACTGAACGTTCATCAGCCCGACGACGCCAAGGGCGCGCGCCAGAGCCTCGGTCTGGCGCCGCAATTCGGCGATCACATCCGGGCTCAGCGAGTAGGGCGGCAGCGAACAGGCGCTGTCGCCGGAATGGATGCCGGCCTCCTCGATGTGCTCCATGATACCGGCGACGAAGACCGCCTCGCCGTCGGCCAGTGCGTCCACGTCCACCTCGATGGCATCCCGCAGATAGCCGTCGATCAGCACCGGGTTCTGGCCCGAAACCTTGACGGCGGTTTCGATGTAGCGCCGCAGGCCGTCCATGTCGTGCACGATCTCCATGGCGCGGCCGCCAAGCACGTAGGACGGCCGGATCACCACCGGAAAGCCGATGCGTTCGGCCACCGCCACGGCCTCGGCGCGACTGGACGCGATCCCGTTCGGCGGCTGTTTCAGCCCCAATTCGATCGCGAGCTGCTGGAACCGCTCGCGGTCCTCGGCCAGGTCGATGGCGTCGGGCGAGGTGCCCAGGATGGGTATGCCGGCATCTTCAAGGGCATGCGCCAGCTTGAGCGGCGTCTGCCCGCCGAACTGCACGATGACGCCGGCCAGCGTGCCGCGCGCCTGTTCGGCGCGCACCAGTTCGACGACGTCCTCGCCGGTCAGCGGCTCGAAATAGAGGCGGTCCGACGTATCGTAGTCGGTGGACACGGTTTCGGGATTGCAATTGACCATGATGGTCTCGAAGCCCGCCTCGTCCAGCGCGTAGCAGGCATGCACGCAGCAATAGTCGAACTCGATCCCCTGGCCGATCCGGTTGGGACCGCCGCCCAGGATCACCACCTTGGTCGCGTCGCTGACGTCGGCCTCGCACTCGGCCTCGGCGACCCCGTCGCCTTCGTAGGAGGAGTACATGTATGGCGTGAGTGACGGGAACTCGGCGGCGCAGGTGTCGATGCGTTTGAAGACGGGATGGACACGGTGCGCGCGGCGCCGCGCCGCGACGGCAGCCTCGTCGGTACCGGCAAGCTCGGCCAGCCGGGCGTCGGAGAAGCCCATCTTCTTCAATGCGAGCAGCGCCTGACGATCGTCGGGCAGGCCCTGTTCGGTGATCCGCGCTTCGGCATCGGTAATGGACTTGATCTGGTCCAGGAACCAGGGATCGATGCGGCTGGCGTCGTGCACGTCCGCGACCGACAGCCCGTGGCGCAGCGCCTGCGCCACCAGCAGGAGCCGGTCCGGCAGCGGTTGCGAAATCGCGGCGCGGATGGAATCGGCGTCGGGCGCGCCCGGGATCTCGACCGGATTGAAGCCTGTCAGGCCGGTCTCCATCGACCGCAGGGCCTTCTGCAGCGCTTGCGGAAAGGTCCTTCCGATCGACATCGCCTCGCCGACCGACTTCATCGCGGTGGTCAGGTGCGGTTTCGTTCCGGGGAATTTCTCGAACGCGAAGCGCGGCATCTTGACGACCACATAATCTATGGTCGGCTCGAAACTGGCCGGCGTGACGCGCGTGATGTCATTGTCCAGTTCGTCCAGCGTGTAGCCGACGGCCAGCTTTGCCGCGACCTTGGCGATCGGGAACCCGGTCGCCTTCGACGCCAGGGCCGAGGACCGCGAGACGCGCGGGTTCATCTCGATCACGACCAGCCGGCCGTTCCGCGGATCGACGGCGAACTGCACGTTCGAGCCGCCGGTATCCACCCCGATCTCGCGCAGGCACGCGATCGAGGCGTTGCGCATGATCTGGAATTCCTTGTCCGTCAGAGTCAGCGCCGGCGCCACCGTGATGGAATCGCCGGTGTGGATGCCCATCGGGTCGATGTTCTCGATCGAACAGACGATGATGCAGTTGTCGTCGCGGTCGCGCACGACCTCCATCTCGAATTCCTTCCAGCCGAGGACGGATTCCTCGACCAGGACCTCCGAGACCGGCGAGGCGCGCAGGCCCGCCTCCAGCAACGACTTGAACTCGTCTGTATTGTAGGCGATGCCGCCGCCGGTGCCGCCCAGCGTGAAGGACGGCCGCATGATGGCGGGCAGGGACACGTGGTCCAGCGCCTCGTCGGCCTGGGCCATGCTTTTGACGAGGATGCTGCGCGGGCATTCCAGGCCGATCTTCTCCATCGCCTCGCGGAACTGCTGACGGTCCTCGGCCTTGTCGATCACGTCCGCCTTGGCGCCGATCATCTCCACGCCCAGGCGCGCCAGCGTTCCGTTCCGGTCCAGCGACAGGGCGGTATTGAGCCCGGTCTGACCGCCCATGGTCGGCAGCACCACAAGCCGGTCATCGGGCCGTTCGGCGCGCTCGCGTTCCAGCACCTTGGCGACCATGTCCGGCGTGATCGGCTCCACATAGGTCGCATCGGCGGTCGCGGGGTCGGTCATGATCGTCGCCGGGTTCGAATTGACCAGCACGACCCGATAGCCCTCTTGCCTGAGCGCCTTGCAGGCCTGGGTGCCGGAATAGTCGAACTCGCAGGCCTGTCCGATCACGATCGGTCCTGCGCCGATGACCATCACGGTGTCGATATCGTCGCGCTTGGGCATGCTGTGTGTCGCCGGATCCAGTGGTTCGCGGCGCCGGGATGCGACGCCGGGCGCTGTTTACCCCATGGCCGGGGCGTTTGCCAGCGCGTTCAGCCGTCCTTCGCGGCGGCGATCATGTCGATGAAGCGTCGGAACAGGTAGTGGCTGTCCTGCGGTCCGGGCGACGCCTCGGGATGGTATTGCACCGAAAAGACCGGCTGGCCGGTGACGCGCAGGCCGGCCAGCGAACCGTCGAACAACGAGTAGTGCGTGCCTTCCACGCCGTCGGGAAGGCTGTCCTTGTCGACCACGAAACCGTGGTTCTGGCTGGTGATCTCGACCTTGCCGGTGGTCAGGTCCTTGATCGGGTGATTCGCGCCGCGGTGGCCGAGATGCATCTTCTCGGTCGTCGCCCCCAGCGCCAGCGCCAGCATCTGATGGCCAAGACAGATGCCGAACGTGGGCAGGTGCGCCGCCAGGATCTCGCGGATCATGGGAACGGCGTATGCGCCGGTCGCCGCCGGATCGCCCGGACCGTTCGACAGGAACACGCCGTCGGGGGCGTGGCCCAGCACCTCCGCGGCGGTGACGGTGGCCGGGACCACCGTGATCCGGCAGCCCAGCGCCGCCAGGTTGCGCAGGATGTTGCGCTTGGCGCCGTAGTCGACCGCAACGATGTGCGGCCCCGAGCCGTCCGACTGGGCATAGCCGGTGCCGCGCGACCAGGCGGCTTCGCTCCAGCGGTAGGTCTGGGTGCAGGAGACCTCCTTGGCGAGGTCCATGCCTTCCAGTCCCGGCCAGGCGGCGGCCTGGGCAATCATCTCGGCCACGTCAAGGCGCCCGTCCGGCGCGTGGGCCAGCACCCCGTGCGGCGCGCCCCGGTCGCGAATGCGCCGGGTCAACGCGCGGGTATCGACACCGGCAATGCCCGGGATGTCGTGGCTTTTCAGCCAGGCATCGAAGTGCTGCGCGGCGCGCCAGTTCGACGGTTCGGTGATGTCGGCGGCAAGAACGCAGCCGCGCGCCGCAGGCGTCACGGTTTCGACGTCCTCGGCGTTGGTCCCGACATTGCCGATATGCGGGAAGGTGAAGGTGATGATCTGGGCCGCATAGGAGGGATCGGTCATGATCTCCTGGTAGCCGGTGATCGCCGTGTTGAAGCAGACCTCGCCGACCGCCGCGCGCGCGGCGCCAACGCCGCGTCCCCACAACACGGTTCCGTCGCCCAGCGCCAGCGCCGCGGTGGCGCCGTGCGGCTGGGCGGGCATCTCGGTTGCGGTGGCGGATTGCAGCAGAGTGTCGGCCATGATGTGTTTCACTGTGCGCTCGACAAGCGCGAGCGGGACTGTTAAAGCATACGCGGCTTTCGCGTCAAGCCCATCTGGAATAAAAACCATCTTGTATATCAGTATGTTAGAGAGATCCCCTCGGCGGCCTGGCCGGTCCTATCGGCCGGACCGGCCCGGACGGCACCCAATCACCATAGAAACCTGCACTCAGTGGGAGACGTGGCGTGCGCCAAGAGCTCGCTGATGCGCTGAAACAGGCGATGCGGGGCCAGGACAACCGAGCCACCTCGACGCTGCGCCTGATCCTGGCGGCGCTGAAGGACCGCGACATCGCGGCCCGCAGCAAACGCCGGTCAGACGGGATTACCGACGACGAGATCCTGGCGATGCTGCAAACCATGATCAAGCAGCGCAAGGAAAGCATCGCGCTTTACGAACAGGGCGGACGTCTCGAACTGGCACAGGGCGAGCAAGAAGAGATCGACGTCATTAAACGGTTCCTGCCGAAGCAATTGAACGACGCAGAGATCTCGACCGCCGTGAAGGAGGCGATCGCAGAAACCGGCGCGGCGGGACTGAAAGACATGGGCGCGGTCATGAGCACGCTGCGCGCGCGTTATCCGGGCCGCATGGATTTCGCCAAGGCCAGTGCGCAAGCCAAGCAACAACTGAACTGACGACGGCAGCGGACGACCGTGCGCGGATCGAACGGCACGGTCGACTGTGATAGACTCTGAACCGGCGATCGACAGGGCGGCCGCGGCACGGCCGCCGGGGGAGTGGTTGAGTGGCATTTCCGCCGCAGTTCTTGGATGAGATCCGCGCGCGTCTGCCGGTGTCCGAAGTGGTCGGCCGCCGCGTCAAGCTGATCCGGCGGGGCCGCGAGTTCGTCGGCCTCAGCCCCTTCAATCCCGAGAAGACCCCATCCTTCACGGTCAACGACCAGAAGGGTTTCTATCACTGTTTCTCAAGCGGCGAGCACGGCGACATCTTCGCCTGGGTCATGCGCATGGAAGGCCTGAGTTTCCCCGAGGCGGTCGAACGCCTGGCCGGCGAAGCGGGCCTGGAAGTGCCGAAGGAAACGCCGGCCGAACGCGCCCGCGCGGAACGCCGCGCCGGCCTGCACGAGGTTGTCGATGCGGCCTGCACCTGGTTCGAGGGGCGCCTCAGGGCCGCCGAGGGCCGCGAGGCGCTGGCCTACCTGCAGGGGCGCGGGCTGAGCGACGAGACGATCGGCGCCTTCCGCCTGGGTTATGCCCCGGAGGGCACGGCCTTCAGGGCCGCAATGGCCAAGGAGGGAATCGACGAACGGCTGCTGGTCGAAGCCGGCCTGTTGCGCCGGCCGGACGACGGGCGGCCGGCCTATCCGTTCTTCCGCGGCAGGATCCTGTTCCCGATCTCCGATCCGCGTGGCCGGGTAACCGCCTTCGGCGGGCGGTTCATGGGCGACCACAAGGCGGCCCAGACCGGGAAATACATCAACTCGCCCGATACGCCCCTGTTTGACAAGGGACGCACACTGTTCAACCTGAACCGTGCCCGGGCGGCCGCACACAGGGGCGCGGGGATTCTGGTCGCCGAAGGGTATATGGACGTGATCGCGTTGGCCCAGGCAGGGTTCGAAGGCGCAGTGGCGCCCCTGGGCACGGCGATGACCGAAGAGCAGATCGCCATGGTCTGGCGCCACGACCCCGAGCCGATCCTGTGTTTCGACGGCGACCAGGCGGGCAGGCGGGCCGCCGGACGGGCAGCCGAGCGGGCGCTGCCCCTGCTCAAGCCCGGCACGACGTTGCGGTTCGCTTTCCTGCCGGCCGGCGAGGACCCCGACAGCCTGATCAGGGCGGAGGGCGCGACGGGCATGCACAGGGTCCTGGAACGCTGCGTGCCGCTGGCCGACGTGATCTGGTCCCTGGAAGCGGGCCTCAGGCCGGTCGATACGCCGGAACGGCGGGCGGACCTCGAGAAACGCCTGATGGAGCGGGCCGGGGCCATCGCCGACCAGACCGTGCGCGGCCACTATCAGGGCGAGTTCCGCGACCGGCTCTGGCGCCAATTCAGGGGGCGCCCGGGCGCCGGATCGCGCCGCAATCCGCCGCGAACCGGGGCCAGGCAGGGCGCGCCCGACCAGACAATTAACCGCCAGTTAAAGGGCCTGGCGGGGGCCCATACGCGCCGTCAGCACATCATCGTTCTGACCACGCTGATCAACCATCCGCGCCTGATGGAACGGTTCGGCGACGAGGTCGACGGCCTGCCGCTGGACCCCGATCTTGACAAAGTGCGCCGGCACCTTCAAAACCTGCTTTCTTCGCGCGAAAACCTTGACTTAGACGATCTCAGCGCCCACTTCTCGAAGGCGGAGGGTGCCGCGGTTCCGGTTGGTGTTTTGGATACGTTAACCTACAAGATGGCATCTTTCTCAAGCCCCGAGGCCAGCGACGATGAGGCGTCTGCAGGGTTGGAGAGCATTATGGCACTCCAGACCCAGCGCCAGTTGCGCAGCGAATCAGAGACCGTCCGACGTCAGGTGCGCGAAGACATGCCGGCAAGCGAAATGGCGCGGTTGCGGGCGATTCGGGAAGCCGTCGAAGCGGGCGAGTTGAAGATCGCGCGGGGCGACGATACTTAGGCGCGGATAGGGGTTAGACGGCGGTGACGGCGCGCGGCGGCACCGGCGAAGGCACAAGGATCAAGACTTTATGGCGAAGCAGGCAGAAGCGGCGGAAAACACCGAGAATCGCGAAGAGGCCAGCGACGGCCCGCTGATGGACAATGTCGGCGCGGCGGTCAAGAAGCTCGTCGCCAAGGCGAAGGAGCGGGGCTACATCACCATCGATGAGCTGAACGCCGCCCTGCCGCAGCACGAGGTCACCTCAGAGCAGATCGAAGACACGATGACCATGCTGTCCGAGATGGGCATCAACGTCATCGACGGCGAAGAGCAGGACGACAAGGACACCAGCAGCGACACCGGGACCGAGGTCGAGGCCCCGACCACCGGCAACATCAACGACGACGACGTCGGCCGGACCGACGATCCGGTGCGCATGTATCTGCGCGAGATGGGCTCGGTCGAGCTGTTGTCGCGCGAGGGCGAGATCGCCATCGCCAAACGCATCGAAGCGGGCCGGGAAAAGATGATCGGCGCGCTGTGCGAAAGCCCGTTGACCATGCGCGCGATCTCCAAGTGGCATGACATGCTGCTGGAAGGCGAGATCCTGCTGCGCGACGTGATCGACCTGGATGCCACCTTCGCCGGGCCCGACGACAAGGCGCTGAGCGCGGTTGAGGCGGAAGAAAGCGGCGAGGGCACCGAAGGCGAAGTTGCCGAGGCGGCGGCGCCGGCACCTAACGGCGCGGCAGCGCCGGCAGAGGCTGAAAAGGCAACGCCGGAGCCCGGGCAGGACAAGGCCGCCCAGCCGGACGGCGAGGCCAAGTCCGAGGACGGCGAAGGGAAATCCGAAGAGGGCGAGGAGGACGACGACGACGGCGAGGACAATTCGATGTCGCTTGCCGCGATGGAGCAGGTCCTGAAGCCCGAGGTGCTCGAGAACTTCGAGCTGATCGCCTCGACCTACAACAAGCTGAAACGTGCCCAGGAAAAGCGCCTGACCTCGATGCAGAAGGGCGAGGCGCTGTCGCGGTCGACCGAGCGGACCCACGAGACCCATCGCAAGAACCTTGTGGAAATGATGGAGAAGGTCCGGCTGAACAATCAGCGGATCGAACAGCTCGTCGAACAGCTTTACGAACTGAACCGGACGCTCACCGGCTTCGAGGGGCGCCTGCTGAGGTTGGCGACCCAGTCCAAGATCAAGCGCGAAGACTTCCTGGAGCAGTATTTCGGGCACGAACTGGACCCGAAGTGGCTCAAGAATGTCGCCAAGATCAATGCCTCCTGGAAGCGGTTCTCCGAGAAGCACATCAAGGAAATCGAAATCCAGCGCGGCAACATCGCCGAGGTTGCGGCCGCCACGGGCATGCCGATCCCCGAGTTCCGCCGTATCGTTCAAACCGTCCAGCAGGGCGAGCGCGAGGCCGGCCGGGCGAAAAAGGAAATGGTCGAGGCCAACCTGCGCCTGGTGATCTCGATCGCCAAGAAGTACACCAACCGCGGCCTGCAGTTCCTGGACCTGATCCAGGAAGGCAATATCGGCCTCATGAAGGCTGTCGATAAGTTCGAGTATCGCCGCGGCTACAAGTTCTCGACCTATGCGACCTGGTGGATCCGCCAGGCGATCACGCGGTCGATCGCCGATCAGGCGCGTACCATTCGCATCCCCGTTCACATGATCGAGACGATCAACAAGCTGGTGCGGACGTCGCGCCAGATGCTGCACGAAATCGGACGCGAACCGACGCCGGAAGAGCTGGCCGAGAAGCTGGCCATGCCGTTGGAGAAGGTGCGCAAGGTCCTGAAAATCGCCAAGGAACCGATCAGCCTGGAAACGCCCATCGGCGACGAGGAAGACAGCCATCTCGGCGACTTCATCGAGGACAAGAACGCCGTCCTGCCGTCGGACGCGGCGATCCAGTCCAACCTGCGCGAAACCACCACGCGCGTGCTGGCGTCGTTGACGGCCCGCGAGGAGCGCGTTCTGCGCATGCGTTTCGGCATCGGCATGAACACCGACCACACCTTGGAAGAGGTCGGACAGCAGTTCTCGGTCACCCGCGAGCGGATCCGCCAGATCGAGGCCAAGGCCCTGCGCAAGCTGAAGCACCCGTCGCGCTCGCGCAAACTCCGGAGCTTCCTGGACTATTAAGGGCGCGTCGCCGCGGCGGCCGCACATCCGACCGAAAAGCGTTGTACCTGCCGGCCGTCGCCGGCCAACCCGCGTCGCCGCCGATCGGCCGGATTAGCCAAACTTAAGGCACAAAGCACTGAAATAAAGGGGTGTTTCGCATCTGGTTTCGTTAACCAGCACTTAGCGTGCCGCCGCTAGAATGATCGTTTCTGACAGCTTAACACCGGCTTCGGACGATGCATTTCATTCGCCGGCTCGCCTCGCGAAACGCCACTTTGGACATGATCATCCTGGTCGTGGCGTGCATCCTCGTGACCGCGTTGCTGATCGAGATCGAGTTCATCGAAGAATTCTATCTCATGACGCGCGAGTACGAGGACTATGAGCTGGACGAGCTCATTGCCGTGTTCGTGCCGATGTCGGTCTTCGGCGCCTGGTTCGCCTGGCGGCGCTGGCGGGAGACGGCCCGGCTGGTCGACCGGCTCAGGCGGAACGAAGAAGAGCTGTTCGAAGCGCGCGACGATGCAGAGGCGGCGAACCTCTCCAAGTCCCGCTTTCTTGCCAACATGAGCCATGAGATCCGCACGCCGATGAACGGGGTGCTGGGCATGTCCGATCTATTGCGGCAGACGGAAATGACCGACCGCCAACGGCACTTTGTCGACACGATCCACGGATCGGCGACCACATTGCTCAGCGTGATCGACGGGATCCTTGATTTCTCCCGTATCGAAGCGGGCGAGTTCCAGCTCGATCCCGCGCCGTTCAACCTGCACCGCACGGTCGACCAGGTCGTCAGCCTGCTTGCCGAATCCGCCGCGGCGAAGGGGCTGGAATTCTCCTACTTCGTCGATGCGCCGTCGCCCACGAACCTGCATGGCGATGCCGGCAGGCTGAAGCAGGTGCTGGTCAACCTGATCGGCAATGCCATCAAGTTCACCGACGTCGGGTCGGTCTCGCTCAACGTTGTTGCCGGCGAGGCCAGCGACGGCAAGACGCCGGTCACGTTCGTCGTTTCCGACACCGGCATCGGCATCGGCGCGGAGGACCAGGCACGGCTGTTCCGGCCGTTCCAGCAGGCCGATGGATCGATCACAAGGCGTTTCGGCGGAACCGGACTTGGGCTTGCGATCGTGCGCCAGCTGGTCGACCTGATGGGCGGCGAAATCGGGATCGAGAGCGATCTCGGCCGCGGGACCACCTTCTGCGTTTCGGTTCCCATTCGGACACTGCACACGTCAGACCTGGAAGACCGGCGCCTCGCCCAGTCGTTCTCGGGCCTTCGCGCCTTGGTGGTCGACGACAATGCGACCAACCGGGAAATCGCCTGCCACTACCTGCAGGCTAGCGGCATCGAGACGGGCGAGGCCAAGAGTGGCGCCAGGGCGCTGCAGATGCTGAAGGCGGCGAGCGAACAGGGCCGGCCCTATGCGGTCGCGCTGCTCGACCTTTTGATGCCGGACATGAGTGGCCAGGACCTGGCCCGCAAAATCAGGGAAGACGCGGACTTCGAAGATCTTCGGCTGTTGATGGCCTCCTCCGTCACCTGGAGCGATGATCGGCGCCAGATGCGCGAAAGCGGGATCGATGTCTTCCTGACCAAACCATTGAAGCAGAGCGAGCTGTTCGAGAAGCTCGACCGGCTGTGCGGCAAGGGGCTCGAGACTGTCGCGACGAACGGTGACGCGGGAGACCAGGAACCCCGGGACGCGTTGGGGCTGTCCGTCCTGCTGGCCGAGGACAACCCCGTCAACATTGCCGTCGCAGAGCAGTACCTCTCCGAGCTGGGCTGCAGCGTCCATGTCTGCACCACGGGCGTCGAGACGGTCGCGGCCTTCGAACGCACCAAATACGACGCCATCTTGATGGACTGCCACATGCCCGTGATGGACGGTTTCACCGCAACCCGCCGTATCCGCGAACTGGAGGCGGTGCATGGCAACGCCCGGATTCCGATCGTCGCGGTCAGCGCCAGCGCCTTCGAGACCGACCGCCAGAGGTGCGAGGCAGCGGGCATGGACGCGTTCATCGCCAAGCCCTTCACCGTGGAGGAACTGCGGTCGGCGCTGCTGAAGGACCAAAGCGAACTGGTGGAAGAAGACGATCGCGCGGGGCGGTACCCCGTTGGCGATAGTGACCCGTTCCAGTCGCTGCCGCCGGTCTGACCGCCGCTGCTTGCGCGGGCCCTGGCCCGGATGTAAAGAGGGCCCACGGTGGGCCCGTAGCTCAGTCGGTCAGAGCGGGCCGCTCATAACGGCTTGGTCGCAGGTTCGAATCCTGCCGGGCCCACCAGTCGACCCTTTCGAAAGCCGCGTGCGCCGCCCGCCCAGTTTTTTCGGGAAGAGCCGCACGTACGATGTGACGCTTCCGGCACGGTTGCTGCCATTGTCGCGGAACAGCACGGCGATGCCGGCGCTGCGTCAGTGGCCGTCACCAAACGACCTCGCCAACTAAACCTGCGCGCGTGATCGCCATTCGATAGCGATCTTGCCCTGCCCCAACTATTGCAGGCGGCAAGGCGTCACATGCAATTAAATTAGGTGCGTTCCGCGCACAAGCTGATGCGGAATACCATGCATCCGTGTCAAGCTTTGCACGCATGCTTCGGCATGCGGGGGTTCGGTAAACCGGCGCTGCCGGTCTTCCGGTGGCGCAGCCAACATTCATCGGAGGGAACCATGGCACGGCGTAAGAAATTCCGTGATGACGACAACGATTTCGGTTGGTGGGACCGCTGGAACCGCGACGACGATGACGGCCACTGGTGGGGCCGCGGGCGCGCTGCCGATGGTGGCAGTGACGGTGGCAGTGACGGTGGCAGTGACGGTGGCAGTGACGGTGGTAGTGATGGTGGCAGCGACGGAGACGACGACGGCGCGCAGCCGATAACGGCGGCGACCGACGAGGACACGGTCGTTTCGATCGACGTTCTTGCCGCCGGAGGTGGCAGCGACGGCGATGATGACGACCAGCTTGTGGTCGTCAGTTTCGACGCGGTGTCCGCAGGCGGCGCCACGGTCACCTTCTCCAACGGCACGTTCCACTACGACCCGACGGTTGCCTATGACTATCTGCGCACGGGAGAAACGGAGACCGACACCTTCACCGTGACGCTTGGCGAGCCGGACGACGACGGGTATGACGACCTGGTCACGAAGACCATCACGGTGACGATCGAAGGCATCAACGATCCGCCGGTCATCCTGTCCGCCGACGACAGCGGCACCGCGAAGGAACTGCCGGACGGGGCGCCCGGCGAGGGCAACGATCCGGTGGTGGCATCGGGGTCGATCGTCTTCGACGATCCGAACGAGGCCGACACCCATACCGTCACGGCGTCGGCCAACGGAACCGGCTATCTCGGGATCTTCGATATCAACGTCCTGGATGCGACCGGCCCCGGCAACGGCCAGGTCGGCTGGCAGTTCGTTGCCAACGACCAGGATCTCGAATACCTGGCCGAGGGCCAGACGCTGGTGCAGTCCTACACGGTGACTATCGACGATGGCAGCGACAGCGTCTCCCAGGACGTGACCGTCACCATCGAAGGCACCAACGACGCGCCGGAGATCATCGCCGCCGAAGACACGGGCACGGTCACGGAACTTCCCGACGGCGATATTGGCGAGAACAGTGCGATCCTCTCCGCCAGCGGGTCGATCCTGTTTGGCGATCTGGACCTGGCCGACGACCATTCGGTCACCGTGCTTCCGGTCGGCGGGCCGAATATCGGCACGTTCGCCGCCATCCTCACCGATCCCTCCCAGGGCGACGGGTCGGGCTCGGTTGGCTGGACCTTCGAGGTAAGCGATGCCCTGTTGGACGGTCTGGGCGGTAACGACGTGTTGATCCAGCAGTACGCGGTGGTCGTCGACGACGGCATTGCAACGGACGACCAGGTGGTGACCATCACCATCCAGGGCACCAACGACAATCCGGTCGCCGAAGACGACGGAGATTTCTTCGTGGAGTTCGGCGACACCATCAACGTCAATGTGCTCGCCAATGACACGGACGGGGACGGTACGCTCAATCCGGCGACCCTGACCGTCTTCGGCGCCGATGTTGGTTCCGCGTCCAACTCGTCTGGACAGTTGTCCTACGCGGCGCTTCCCGTCGTCTACGACGAGACCGACGATTCCGTTGCCGATGCGCTGACCTACACGGTGGAGGACAATGACGGAGGGGTCAGCAACCCGGCCAACGTTACGGCGAAGATCATCGACCCGATGCGCGAAACCGACGTCGACAGCGCCGAGGCGGTGGCGAACGGACAACTGATATCTCTGACATTGTCCACCGAGGACCGCACCTTCAACAACACAAGCTTCGCCGAAGTGAACATCGACATCGGCTCCCTTTTGCAGCCGGACATCAACGTTTCGTTTGTCATCGACGAATCCGGTTCGATCGGCTCGGCGAATTTCGTCAAGGAACAGGAAGCGGTGCAGTTGGCGATCGACGAGCTGCGCGCTGCGTTCTCTGGAAGCGGCACCGACGTCGAAGTGCAGATCGTCGAATTTGCCGACAATGCGAACTCGGCGACTTATGACCTGTTCAACCCTGTCCTGGACGACGTCAAAACGGGAACGCCGATCTCCACATGGTCACGGGGCCGCACGAACTATGAAGCGGCACTTGACGAGGCGGTGGGCTTCTTCAGCGTGCAGGGGGCCGGAGACGAGAACTTCATGCTGTTCGTCTCGGACGGCAATCCCTTTCCGGCTAGCCAAGTCTATACGGACGAGGTCCAAAGCCTGGACAGCATCGGTGTCAGCCGAAGCGCGTTCGGCGTCGGAAACAACATCAACATCGCCAACCTGAACATCATCGACAACACGGGCGGCGCGCAGTTGCTTTCCACGTTCGACGATTTGGGGGACGCGTTCACCGCCTCGCCGCTGTTCCCGGCGGACCTGATCGATTTCTCGTTGACGGTCAACAACGGGTTCGTGACCCAAACGGTCGCCGACGAGACCGATCTTACGTCGCTTGGCGGTGGGGATTTCGAGCTCGACATGCTGTTGACGGACCTCGCCAACGGGCCGACGGACTTCAACCAGATCGTTGCGACTGCGACCTTCGACGTCGATAACGACGGCATTGCCGACGAGACCAGAACGGTCCAGACGAATATCGAAGGTGTGGACACGTCGGGCATCCTGTTCGCGTGACCTGACGCCTATTCGTTGATCGGAGAGGCGGCGAGCCCATCGCCGCCTCTCCTTCTGACTTCCGAGACACAGCGGGCTGTTCGAGGCAAGCGCTACAATCCCTCCATGACGGCGGCGAAAACCCGGGTTCCAGTCCTGGTCCCGACAAGGCATCGACACGAACACCGCACGCGGCGCGGCCAACGTCCCGATTCCGAGGTTCCGTTTCTCTTGCGCCGTTTTCGGCCTTCAAGAGATCGGGCTCGCACGGGACCCGCGGCCCATCGGACCGCCTGATTCCGGGGCCGGATGACCGTTCCTTGTCCGGAGGAAATGGCGTAGGATCGCGGCGTCGAATGCTGTTTGAAGACGCCGCGGCATCGAGGGGCATTAACCGTTCGGGACGGTGGGGCGCAGCGCATGGCGCAGGACACATCGGTGTTGAGTAAAACTGTGGTTGCAGCGCGGCGCGCGTTTCTCGCGGTTGCCGTGTTCAGCTTCGCGATCAACATTCTGATGCTGGCGGTCCCGATCTACATGATGCAGCTGTTCGACCGGGTCCTGGCCACCCGGAACATCGACACGCTGCTGGCATTGACGGCGATCGTGCTAATGGCGTTGTTGGTGATGGCGACCATGGATGCGCTGCGCGGCCGGCTGTTGACCCGGATCTCGACCTGGTTCGACCGGCAACTGGCGGTGGACGTTCTGGACGGCTCGGTTGCGATCGCGCTGCGCGGCGGGCCGGTCTCGGCCCAGGGCCTGCGGGACGTGGGCCAGGTCCGCCAGTTCCTGGGCGGGCCGATGATCGCACCGTTCTTCGATGCCCCCTGGACCCCGATCTTTTTGGGCGTGGTTTTCCTTGTCGATCCACTGCTGGGCTGGATCGCCACGGGCGGCACGGCCCTGTTGTTCCTGCTGGCGATCCTGGGCGAGCTTCTGACGCGCACGCCCCTGAAGGAGGCGAACAGCGAGGCGTCGCAGGCGCTGAACCAGGCCGACGCGGCGGTCCGCAACGCCGACGTGATCGCCGCGATGGGCATGATGCCGGCGCTGGCGAAACGGTGGAGCGGATCGGGCGATTCGGTCCTGACGACCCAGACCTCTGCAAGCGACCTTGCCGGCGTGATCGCGTCGCTTGCCCGGTTCATCAGGCTGACGCTGCAGGTCGGCATGTTGGGAACCGGTGCCTGGCTCGCAACGCAGCAGGTGATCTCCGGCGGCGCCATGATCGCCGCGTCGATCATCATGGGCCGCGCGCTTGCGCCGGTAGAACAGTCGATCAACGCCTGGAAGGCCATGGTGGCGGCGCGGCTCGCCTACCGGCGGGTCAAGGCGATCCTGGGAAGCCCCCTGTCGGGCGAGTCCGAGACCACCCTGCCGCGGCCCAGCGGGCGGCTGGAGGTGGAAGGTCTGACCTTCCGGCCCGAGGGGCGGGACTCGCCGGTTCTGAGCCGGGTGAGCTTTTCGCTGTCCGCCGGCGAGACCCTGGGCCTGATCGGGCCGTCGGCCGCGGGCAAGACGACGCTGGCCCGCACCATCGTCGCCAGCCTGATCCCGACCATCGGCGCGGTGCGGCTGGACGGCATGGACGTGTCGAAATGGGATTCCGCCGACCGCGGCCGCCACGTGGGCTATCTGCCCCAGGACATCGAACTGTTCCCGGGCACGGTGCGCGACAACATCGCGCGGATGCAGGAAACGGATGACGAGGCGGTCATCGCCGCCGCGCAGCTTGCCGGTGTGCATGACGTGATCTTGCGACTGCCGGCCGGCTACGACACCCTAATCGGTCCCGGCGGCGTGGTGCTGTCGGGCGGGCAGAAACAGCGCATCGGTCTGGCCCGAGCGGTCTTCGGCGAACCGTGCCTGGTGGTGCTGGACGAGCCGAACTCGAACCTGGATTCCGAGGGTGAACACGCGCTGCTGGAGGCTGTCGGACGCCTGCGGGCGCGGGGCACCACCATCGTCATGATTGCCCACCGGCCCAGCGTGCTGGCCCAGGTCGACAAGATCCTGGTCCTGAAGGACGGCATGGTGAACATGTTCGGTCCGCGCGACGAAATCCTGGCGAAGCTGAACCAGGCGGTCGCCGACGCGAAAGGGCGGCGCGGACCGCGTCCGGTCCCAAGTGCGGTGGGGCAATCGTCATGATGCCAGCACCCAAACGCGCGGCGCGCGGCGTGCGGCCCATGGGCATCAAGTCGACCGTGGTTTTCGGCTGGCTGGTCATCCTTGCGTTCTTCGGCGGGTTCGGCGCATGGGCGGCCCTGGCGCCGCTGGACAGCGCGGCGATCGCGCCGGGCGTGGTGCTGGTGGAAGGCAAGCGCAAGCAGATCCAGCACCTGGAAGGCGGCATCGTCAAAGAGATCCTGGTGCGCGAGGGCAGCGTCGTCAGACCGGGCGATGCACTGATGTTGCTGGACGATGTCCAGGCGCGCGCGCGGCTGCAGGTCCTGAACGCACAGCTCGTGTCGGCGACCGCGCTGGAGGCGCGGCTGATCGCAGAACGCGACGGTTCGACGGAGATCGCCTTTCCGGCGTGGCTGGCCATGTCCGAAGGCGCCGAGGCGCAGCGTTCGGTCACCGGGCAGCGCCGCATCTTTAACGTGGTCCGCCGCTCGCTGGAGCACCAAGAAGCGATCATGAACCAGCGGATCAAGCAGCTCTACGAGGAAGTCGACGGTCTTAAGATCGAGATCAAGGCCCAGGACCGACAGCTGGAGTTGATCGAGGAAGAGGAATCGGCGGTTCAGACGCTGTTGGACAAGGGCGTCGAGCGCAAACCGCGGCTGCTTGCCCTGCAGCGTACCCATGCGGAGATCTCCGGCGAACGCGGTCGCAACATTGCCGCCGTTGCCCGCGCCGAACAGATGGTCGGCGAGACCGAGTTGAAGATCGAAGCCTTGAACACCGGACACCTGATGGAAGTGGTGCAGGAACTGCGCGAGGTGCAGACGGAACTGGAAGACCTGCGCGAGCGCATCGCCGCCGCGCAGGACGTGCTGCGCCGCGTGATCATCACGTCCCCCGTCGGCGGAACGGTCGTGGATCTCCAGGTCTATACCGCCGGCGGCGTGATCTCGCCTGGCCAGACGGTGATGGAGATCGTGCCCGGCGAACCGGAACTGATGGTCGAGGCGCGGGTGCATCCTGACGACATCGATTCCGTCCATGCCGGCCTTCGGGCCCAGATCCGTTTTCCCGCGTTTACCCAGCGGGTCGCGCCCGTCTTCAACGGCACGGTCACCCGCGTCTCGCCCGACCGGTTCGACGACGAACGCACGGGCGAGGCCTACTACATCGCCGCCATCCGGCCCGACCCCGCCGAGGAACAGCCGGTCGATGTGAACGACTACGACATCCAGATCGGCATGACCGCGGAGGTGATGATCGTCACCGGTGCGCGGACCGCGCTCGACTACCTGATCGCGCCCATCGAATCGAGCCTCAACCGCGCCATGACCGAGCACTAGGCTCGGTGTGCGCGGCGCCACCCGATGGCCCCGTCCAAAGCCCTTGCCTGCGCCTTTGCGTTCATGACGCTGGCGGTGTTTGCGACCGACGCGGCGGCGGCCGAGAGACTGCGCCTGCCGGGCATCAAGGGCGCGGACGACCGCCAGATGATCGACAGCGCCGCCTATCCCTGGAGCGCGATCGGGCGCGTCAACCGGTCGACGGGCGGGTTCTGCACCGGCGTCGCGGTCGGCGCGAACCAGGTCCTGACCGCGGCGCACTGCCTGTGGAACCCCCGGACGCAGCGCTTTCTGCCGGCCGACAGCCTGCATTTCCTTCCCGGATACCGCCGCGGCGAGTTTCTTACCCACGCCCGCGTCGTGGATTTCCGCATCTCGCCGGACTATTCGCCGCCCCGGCCCGGCGCCGAGATCGACATCGCCGACGACTGGGCGCTGCTCAGCCTTGACAGCGACATCGAGGCCGTGACGCCGCCCCTGCCGATCGTGCGGATGGAGGCAGGCGCAAACCAGATCCTGCAGGCGGGTTACAGCCAGGACAAGGCGCACATCCTGACGGTGCACGCGGATTGCAGCGTGCTGGGCATCGGCGCCGGCGAACGCATCTTCTTCCACGACTGCGACGCAACCCGGGGCGATTCCGGTTCGCCCGTGCTGGTGCGCCGGGGCGACAGGTTCGCGGTGATCGGCATTCACATCGCCACCACACGGCGCAACGGCGAGGTCGTCGGCATTTCGGCCGCGGCATGGCAGGCGCTGACCCGCTGAGCGGGGGCGGGAGAACCCGCATTAATTCTTGGACAGGTTCCGGCCGCCGGCCTTCTGCGGCTGATATCCCCATGCTAACGTCATGGGGTAGCGGACGGACGCCGCGGACTAATGGCCGCGGAGCGTCGCCCACCAACGGAAAAGGGGAGGTATCAAATGAGATTACCGGTGTTTGCGGCCTGTCTCTTGTCCCTGGGCGCGGGCCAGGCCCTGGCGCAATCGGCCGAGGTGACGTTCAGCGAGCTTCAAAGCGTGATCCCCAGCGAGGATTCCGGTGTCTGCCAGACCCGCTATGGCGACGGTTATCAGACCGCGCCGCACAGCAACGGCTCCGCCCAGCACAGGGTGAGCGACGGCGGCCACACGATCCACATCAAGAAGTCGGACGTCTCGCTGCATCACGGAGTCTATGTCATGAACAACTCCTATGACGTCACCTTCGAAGGGGCCGACGTGGCAAGCACGGAAGCCCATGTCTATGCGACGGCATTGTCGCGGCGCGGCGGGTTCGCCGGTGTCTTCACCGACGGCCGGTGCAAGGGCAAAGTCACGATCACGCCAAGATAGATCCCTTCGACGAACAGACCGTGACGAGGCTGTCTCCAGCCGGTCGCGAGAGAGGAGTTGACGATGAAAGTGGACGAACTGGTCGGCAAATACGTTGCTTTTCACGGATACGACCGCGCCAAAGGACGGGCCGCGACCGCAAGCGAGAAGGTCTGCTGGGTGCCCGAACCCAGTGTGCTCGGCGACGAAGTCGACAAGGGCGGTGCATCGGCCGCGCGTGAGGTGTCTTCGCTCTGTTTTCCGGCCTAGGCGGTGGGATCAGCGCCAGCGCACAGTCGGCAAGGCCGGAGTCCGCCCGTTGACTGCCGCTCCTGACCAAATCGACGCCCTGGATCTCGAGGTCGTCAGGGTCAAACTCACCATGCCGCAGGAGGCGGGCGGATACGGCTGGCCCGAGCGGGAAACGAACGACGCCATCCGGGGCTACCGCGCCTTTCTCAAACAGGTGCGAACCCATCGCAGAGCACGCGCCAATGCGTCGAGCGGCGGTGAAGCCAAAGCGGGACACGGGCCTGCCCCGGACCCGGTGACCGACATCGTCTGGCACACCCACATCCTGTTCACTGAGAAATACCATCGCGATTGCGCGGCGCTGTTCGGAGAGTACATCCATCACAGGCCCCGGATCGCCGAGGACGATGGCGCGGACCATCATCCGGTCGGCAGCTAGGCGACGCCGGCCGGTGACTGTGGCGTTCAAGCTTGACGATTTCCTCAAGCGCCATCCGGCGGCCGCGGGGACAACGAACCTGGACACGGTCTTCAGCGACCCGGCGCGCCAGGGCAAGCTGTTGGAGATGCCGTCCAATCTGCCCGACGCGCTGGTCGCGGCAATCGGGCGGGAACTGGGCAAGGTCGACTTCAACAGGTACCCCGTCCGGGCCGCCGAAGACCTGCGGGCGGAGATTGCGCGATGGCTGGACCTGCCCGCCGGCCATACGGCGCTGTTCGGAAACGGGGCGTTCGAGATCATCGAACTTGTGATGCAGTGCCTGCGTCCGGGCGCCGGCATGTTGATGCTGGACCCCGATTTCTTTTTCTATCGCCGCGCCGCCGCCAAACATGGCGTCGCGCTGCAGGTGCATGCATTGAGGCCGGCGTTCGACATTGATTTGGATGCCCTTGTTGACCGGATCGGCCGCATGGAGCCCGATCTGATCGTCCTTAGCAATCCCCACAACCCAACCGCGGCCTGGTTCGGGCCGGAGACCATCGAGGCGATCCTCGAACGGGCGCCCGGGCTTGTCCTGGTCGACGAGGTCTATGCCGCCTTCGCGCCCGAGCCGGACGCCTGTCTTGCGTTGTTGGACCGCTATCCCAATCTGCTGCTGTTGCGCAGCTTTTCGAAGGTCGGCGCGGCCGCCATCCGTTTCGGCTACCTCCTTGGGCACGGGGCGGTCCTCGAACGCATCGGCGACCGGCAAAGCACCTTCGCGGTGAGCGGGCTGTCCCTGATGATCGCCAGGCTGATCATCAGGCACCACGAGGCGATCGAACAAAACGTTCGCGCCCTGGTCCGAGAACGCGACGCGATGGCCGGAAGCATCGCCGGCCTTGCCGGCGCGACTGTCATGCCAAGCGCCACCAACTTCATCGTGCTGCGGCCGGATGACCGGGATGCCGAGACCGTCCATGCGCGTCTTGCGGCAGACGGTGTCGCGGTCATGCACTATCGCGGCATGCCGATGCTTGAGAACTGTCTGAGAATGAGCGTCGACACGGCCGAGAACAACGTGCGTGCGATTGCCCGGATCGAAGCCGCTCTGTCGTCCTAGCCGGCAATCAGTGCGGCGACTTGCCCGGCGACCGCGGCGCCAAGCGTTGCGTGCGCAGCAGCGCTGAGATGGATCCCGTCCAGGGGGTCGCTCTCGATGACGGTCCCGGCGTCGAAGAAGGCGCAGTCGTTGCGCGCGGCGACCTCGGCATAGTGTGCGGCAAGCGCGGCCGACTTTGCGGCGCCGCCCCGGAACATCTCGCCCAGCCAATTATCCTCGCTGATCGGCGGCGGGGCGATCACCAGGATCCGGGGGGTGCCGCCGTCCGGGCCGGGCACCGTCGCGGAAACGGCGGCGATCAGGCCCTCGACACTGAGCGCGATGTCCAGCGCGGTGACCGAAAAGCGCGCTTTCAGGTCGTTCGTGCCCAGCATCAGGACGACGCAGTCGACCGGCCAATGGGTCTCGAGGATCGCGGGCAGCACGGCCGCACCGCATTTGTGAACGCCTTCGATCGGGTCCGGATGGACCGTCGTGCGGCCCGGATGGCCCTCCGCGATCACGTCGTAGCCCGAGCCCAGGGCCGCCGCCATCCGGCCCGGCCAGCGTTCCTCCTTTGCGAAACGGCGCTTGTCGCGGATATGCGCCATGGGGCAGGTTCCGTGGGTGTTGGAATCGCCGAAGCAGAGAATGGTCTTGACCGTGTCCGTCATGAGTTCCTGTTCGCCTGTCAGCCTGGGTGACCGGTTTCACGCCATGCTAGGAAGAAGCGGATCGGTTCGTAAAGCCCTGTACAGGCCGGTATGCGCAGGGGCCCTTCGCGTTTCCGTGCGTTGCGCGCATTCGACGAGGACAATACAACGCTTGGTCGATGTTTCTTCGAAATTTACCAAGTAAAATCTATGTGTTTCGCAGGATGACGGAGTATTCGGGCGAGACAAGCCATGAAGTATCTGGTAGAAAAAGCACGGCGAAGACTTTGAGGGATCCGGGTCTTAACCTTAGATCAGCAGCAACCTGAAGCGAGACCTTGGTCGATCCGGGTTCGTGAAACTCGCGATCTCTTTGTATCGCGCATTCTCCATATGAGAAGCTGCCGATATTCTCTCAGTCGATTGATGGTATATTGATACCAAGCGCCCGAGCGGAGAAAAACTTGCCCCGATCAGCCCGTCTAGACGCACCCCTCGTCATCGATCCGGTGCCCCCCGCGCCCGAACCGATCGGCTCTGCGACAGAGGCAGCGGACAGCGCCGATCCCTTGTTGGCAAGCCTCGCGTTCCTCACCCGATATCACGGCCGGCCACGATCGTTGTCCGTTCTGACTTCGGGACTTCCGATCGCCGATGGCAAGGTCACCGTGGAGATGTTCCGCCGCGCCGCCGCCCGCGCGGGCCTGGAGGCTACCCTGATCGAGCGCGATCTTGAACGCATCCATGCCTGGACGCTGCCTGCGGTCCTTCTGTTGGAGGGCGGCGATGCCGCGGTGCTGTTGGAACGGAAGAACGGCGACAGCTACGCCCTTGTGCTGCCGGAGGCCGGCGACGCCACGACGAACGTCGCCGCCGCGGATCTGGAGGATCGCTACACCGGCTTTGCCATCCTGGTCAAACCGGCCTTCCAGTTTTCCGGACGGGATCGGGGCGGGGAATTTGAGCGGACGGGGCAGTGGTTCTGGGGGACGTTGGCGCAGAACTGGTGGACATATGCACAGGTCGTTCTGGCGTCGATCATGATCAACCTCTTCGCGCTCGCCAACCCGATCTTCACGATGATCGTCTACGACAGGATTCTTCCGAACAATGCGGTCGAAACCGCGGTGGTCCTGGCGATCGGCGTGGGCGTCGTGCTGCTGTTCGACTTCATCCTGAAGAACCTCCGGGGGTGGTTCATCGATTTCGTCGGCAGACGGGCAGACGTGATCATGGCCTGCCGGGTCTTCGATCATGTGCTGGACCTGAAGATCTCGCACCGGCCGCAGTCGTCCGGCGCCTTCGCCAGCATGCTGCGCGAGTTCGAGTCGGTCCGCGAGTTCTTCACGTCTGCGACACTGGCAGCCTTCATCGACCTGCCGTTCGCCTTGCTGTTCGTCGGCGTGATTGCGCTGATCAATGTGCAGCTTGGCATCGTTCTGGGCGTCGTCGTGCTCGTCGTGCTGTTGTGGGGGCTGATCATTCAGATCCCCGTCGCCCGGTCGGTCCGCACCCAGTTGGCACAGGGCGAGCACAAGCACGGCGTCTTGGTCGAGAGCCTGAGCGGCATCGAGACCATCAAGGTGGTCGGCGCCGAGGGGCGGATGCGGGCGATCTGGGAACAGGCAGTGGGTGAGAATGCCGCTCTGGGCCAACGAACCCGCTTGATCAACAATCTGGGCATCAATTTCGTTCAGCTTGTACAGCAGGCCACGGCGATCGCCGTCGTCCTGATCGGCGTGTTCATGGTGAAGGATGGCCTGATGACGGCGGGCGGCCTGATCGCCTGCGTGATCCTGTCGGGCCGGGCGATCGGGCCGATGGCCCAGGTCGCACAGCTCATGATGCGGTATCACCGGGCCTCGGGCGCGCTGCGCTCGCTGAACCGGCTGATGGACAGCCCGGTGGAGCGGCCCGCCGACGCAAGTTTCGTCCACAGGCCCACATTGCACGGCAGAATCGCGTTCCAGGACGTCACCTTCGCCTATCCGAACACGACCGTCGACGTCATCAACGACCTGTCTTTCAGCATAGAGCCGGGCGAACGGGTCGGGATCATCGGCCGCGTCGGCTCGGGCAAGACCACCGTCGCCAAGCTGCTCGTCGGCCTCTATGCGCCGGCCGGTGGAACGGTTCTGCTGGACGGCACCGATCTCCGCCAGATCGAACCGAGCGATACCCGCGCGAACATCGGTTTCGTGCCGCAGGACCTGTTCCTGTTCAGAGGCACGATCAAGGAGAACATCGCCATCGCCAAGCCCCATGCCAGCGACGAGGAAATCGCCGCGGTGGTCGACGCGGTGGGGCTGAACGATTTCATCGCCAGCCACCCGATGGGCTACGACCTGCCCGTCGGCGAGCGCGGCGACGGCCTTTCCGGTGGCCAGCGTCAGGCTGTCGCCCTGGCGCGCGCCTTGTTGAAACAGCCGAACGTCCTGGTGCTTGACGAACCGACCAGCGCCATGGACACCGCCAGCGAGAAGCACGTCATCGACGCATTGCCGCGATTCATGCGCGACAAGACCATCGTCTTGATCACACATCGGGTGTCGCTTCTGCACTTGGTCGATCGTTTGATCGTGCTGGACTGCGGAACGGTCGTTGCCGACGGTCCGCGCGAAGATGTGCTGGACCGGCTGTCGAGCGGGCGCATCGGGTCTGTGAGGTCCCACAATGGCAACGCGTGACATCGACTATATGTCGGAGCTGCGCGCCGCGATGACGCGGCGGCCCAGCGTGATGGCGAACCTGTTGCTGTTTGCGATCGTCGCCTTCTTCGTCGCCGCGACGGTGTGGGCGGCCGTCACCGAGGTGGACCAGGTGAGCACCGGCGACGGGCGCGTGATGCCGTCGCGCCGGGTGCAGGTCGTGCAGAACCTGGAAGGGGGGATCGTCGCCGAACTGAGTGTGCGCGAAGGCGACGAGGTGACCGCGGGCCAGATCCTGATGCAACTCGACGATACGCGATTTTCTTCGGAGTTCGGTGAGAACCAAATGAAGCTCTATGGGCTTCAGGCGGCAACCGCCCGGCTCGAGGCGGAGGTTGCGGGAACCGCGCCCAGGTTTTCGGCCGATGTCGAGGCGCACGTCGCGTCAATCGTCGCCGGCGAACGGGCGCTGTATGCGGCCCGCGCCAGCGAGCTTGAGGCCGGCATCGCCAGGCTGCGTGCGCAACTGGTCCAGCACCGCCAGGAGATTGCCGAGACGGAGGCGCGCATCGTACAGCTTGAAACCGCGATCGGGCTGGCACGCGAGGAGATCGCGATCCTGGAGCCGCTGGTCAAGAGGGGCATCAACGCGCCGGTGGAACTGATCCGCTTGCGCCGCGAACTGAGCCGTTACGTCGGCGACCTTGCGGTCGCGCGGGAGTCGATTGCGCGGCAGACGGCCGCGATCGAGGAATCGGAGCAGGAGATCAGGGAACTGCGCGCCCGTTTCCAGAGCCGCGCGCTGAAGGAACTGAACGAGGCGCGGGTCGAGATGGAGGCGCTGCGGCAGAACCTGGCCTCGCGGCGCGACCGATTGACCCGTACCGTGATCCGGGCCCCCGTGGACGGCACTGTGAAGCAGCTCTTCGCCAACACCATCGGCGGCGTGGTCCAGCCCGGCATGGATCTGGTGGAAATCGTCCCGGCCGAGGAGGCCCTGGTCGTCGAGGCGCGCGTCCGACCCGCCGACATCGCCTTCATACATCCGGGCCTGAAGGCCTTGGTGAAGTTCAGCGCCTACGACTATACGGTCTACGGTGCGGTCCCCGCGACCCTGGACCATATCAGCGCCGACACCATCACGGACGAGAAGACCGGCGAGAGCTTCTATGTCATCAGGGTTACCGCAAAGACCGAGGACCTTCGCGACCGTGGCGGCGAACCCTTGCCTGTGATCCCCGGCATGACCGCCAGCGTCGACGTGATCACGGGAAAGCGGACCGTCCTGCAATATCTGATGACACCCATCGACAAGGCGTTTCAGGGCGCACTGCGCGAAAGCTGATCCGTTGGCGACCGCCCGTTAGACCGGGCTCGTCAGCGTGACATTGCCGTCGGCATCCACGCTCATGTCGTCGGCGCTGACCGATTCCGCAACGGCGATGACCGTCGCAAACCCGTCGTTGGCGCTGCGGAACTCCACGTTGCCGCCGACGTCGGAATACTGAAGATCGGTCGTCGGACCGCCGTCCAGCACATCGGTGAAGTCCAGGACGTCGCCGACGCTGAAGTCGGTGACTGTGGTGGTTCCGGTGTCGTCTTTTTCGATCACGAACCTGTCGTTGCCCGCGTCGCCGGTCAGCCTGTCATTGCCGCTGTGGGCCGTCAGCACGTTGTCGGCGTCGTCGCCCTGAAGCGTGTCGTCGAAGTTGGAGCCGACAACGTTCTCTACATTGCTGAGGCTGTCCGCCCCGCCGCCGCCATCGGTCGCGGAACCGCTGGACAGATTGACGGTCACGCCGGCGGCGTCCAGGAAATAGCTGACGGTATCGGTGCCGGCGCCGCCGTTGATCGTGTCATTGCCCGCGCCGCCGGTGATCGTGTCGTTCCCGTCGCCGCCATTGAGCGTGTCGTCGCCCGCCCCGCCGTAAACCACGTCATCGCCCGGGCGGGCGTTGACGGTCTCCCTGAATTCGGTGCCGGTGAACGTGTTTCCGGAAACGACGCCGTTCTCTCCCTGCAGCGCCGCGACTTGCGTGAATGTGAGTCCCGAATGGGCGGAAAGGTCGATGTCGCCGCCGATGCCGTCGAAGTTGAAGGAAAGCTGCCAGCCCGAGGTCGAGGTGACGTTCACGTCCGTCATCGACAGGCCGTTGACGTCGTCGAACCTGTAGAACGCAATGCCGACCTTTTCGTAATTACCGGTGACCGAGACCTGTTCCATGTCCACGGACCCCAGCGCGCCGAAATCGCTGCGGAACTGGATGCCGTTCTCGCCCGCGCCGCCGGCCTCGCCGATCGGGCGGTTGCCGCCGTCGACCTGGAGGTTTCGCAAGGTGGCGTCGCCATTGTACTGGTAGAAGATGATGTCGCCGTCGCCGTTCGACGATCCCGGCTGGCCGTTTGCCAGGAACGTCGAATCCGTGAGCATCACGCTGGCGAGGTTCGTGTTGGGCGAACCGGTGACGTCGTTCAAGACGTGGAAACCATTGAGCTGGTTCCCCTCGAAGTGGCTGTCGGTGACCTTGAGCGTGCCCAAGGTGACGTTCTCGGCGCGTAGGCCGCTGTGGGTTCCGCCGACGAAGCCGATGCCGTTGAAGGAAACGGTGTTCGCCGCGCCGAGGTTGCCGGTCAGGAAGAAACCGCTGCCTGATGGCGGCGTGACGATCGTATTGTCCGACCCTGCGCCATAGAAGTGCAGCGCCTTGTTCACGGAGACGGCCTCGGCGTATGTGCCAGCGGCAATCGCGATGGTGTCGCCCGCGGACGCCGCGTTGACCGCGTCCTGGATCGACGTGAAATCGCCGCTGCCGTCGGCCGCAACTGTGAAATCCGCCGCGACGTCCACGGTAATTGTCGTGCGGGTCACCTGGTTGCCTGCCTGGTCAGTCACCGACAGGGTGAGTTCGTAGGTGCCGGGGGCGTGGGCGTCGTATTCCGTGGCGTACCAGCCGATGTTCTGCGAGTTCTGCAGGCCATCGGTCTGGCCCGTACCGTCATTGTAGTAGTCCTCGTTGGTGAGCTCCTCGTGGGCCACCGCATCGAAGACCATCACATCGTCGGTCCGGTTTCCCTCCAGATCGATGAAGTCCGCGGTAATGACGATGTCGAAATCCGACAGCGGCCGGCCGTCATAGGTGATCACGCTGTAGTTGAAGTTCCACAAGCCCGCGGTGCTGCTGCTGAGGCCGACGCCTGTATGGTAGATCGTCCCGTCGACCGGGACTTCGCCGGCATAGCGGTTGTGGATTTTCAAGGCGGCCTCGACCCCGACGTCCGTGTTGTCGCTGATGACGAAGTCGGTGTCCTTCAGACCCGAGCCCGGGTGGAAGCCGTCGTCGTCGCTGGGGTTGTTTTCCGGCACGGCACGGGCCAGTTGCGCTTCGACGCGCACGAAGCCGTCGTTGAACAACAGCGTCTTGGCGTCCGTCACCGTATCGGTGCCCTCGTCGCCGTCGGTCAGGTCGATGTCGTCCACGGAAAGGGCCAGGGTTGCCGGGTCGGTCGACACCGCGAAACCGAGCTGGCTGCCCTGGTAGACCGCGCTGTCGTCGCCGGCGCCCGCGTTGAGCGTGTCGTCTCCGGCGCCACCGAACAGGTAGTCCTTCCCGGCGGTGCCGGCGATCGTGTTGTCGCCGTCGATCACGGCGTAGAAGCTGGGCAGGCTGCTGGGGTAGTCGATGCCGTGGGCGATATCCCAGCCCATGACGCCCGACAGCGCATTCACCTTTGAATAAACGCCGCCTGCGATCGAACCGTCGTGATAGGGGCGGTCGCCGAATTCCTTCGCCGGATCGGTGCGCGGATCGTTGTCATCCTCCGGGTTCGTTTCGTCGATCGGGAACCGGCTGCCGATCGGGCCGTCGCCCAGGTTGCCCAACAGGTTGTCGTGCAGCGCCTGGGCGCGGCCGGCGGGCACCTTGACGATGTCCAGAAGCGGCGCGCCGCCGGCGTTCAAGTACCGGACATAGTCGTTGCCCAGATACACGAACGACGTGTTGATCTCGAGATTGAGGTAGTTGTCGGCCCCCACATAGGCCTGGTCCAGCGGGATCCAGAAGGACTTGATGGCGTCGGTGTGACTGCCGTCCACGGTCAGCCGGTCCGGCACGATGGAGCGCTCGGCGCTCAACCCTTCGAATTCCAGCGCCAGCAGATTGCGGACCGAAGGGGGCGTTCCGTCGAAGAATGTCTGGAGCTGTGCGTCGACGACGTCGATTGCGGCCTGGCCGGCGATCGTCAGGGTTCCGTCCGCGTCGGAGATCGGCGCCAGATCCGCGGCGTCGATCTCGACCTTTTGGGTCTCGTTCGTCACGATCCGCGTCAGCGCCCCGAGGCTGGCGAAGACCGTGTCCAGCTGGACGGAAGAGAGATCGGTCGTGTCGACCGTCGATCCGTCTGCGCCGGCGCCGACGACCACGAGCGTTCCGTCCCCGGCCAGCGCCTGGCCATTGGCCTGTTGCGCCGTGAGCGTGATCGTCTTGCCGGCGGCGATCGAGGCGGGCAGGGTGAGCGTTCCGGTCAGGGTCGCGCCGCTGAGGTCCAGGTTGGCGGTGATGGCGGAGAAATCGCCGTTTGTGACGGCACCGGTCACCACCAGCGCGCCGTCGCCTCCCAGGGCAACGCCGTCAGCCTGTTCCCCCGACAGGGTGATGGTCTTGCCGGCGGCGATCTCGGCGGGCAGCGTGAGGGTTCCGGTCAGGGTCGCGCCGCTGAGATCCAGGCTGGACGTGACCGCGGAGAAGTCGCCGTTGGTGACGGCGCCCGTCACCACCAGCGTGCCGTCGCCGCCCAGCACAAGTCCGCTGGATTGCGCCGCCGTCAGGGTCAAGTTCCTGTCGGCCGGAACGACCAGCGTCAGTGTCGGCGCGATGTTCAGGCTGTCGAAGAGAACCTCGCCGTTCTCGTAGAGCCCCAGGGTGCCGTCGCCTTCGATGGAGTCGTAGGCGCTCGCTTCGACGACCGTCAGCTCGACCGTTTCGCCCGCCGGGATCGTCAGGGTCTCGCCGCCGTCGGGGAAGAAGACGGTCAGCGTCCCGGCGATTCCGCTGAAATCGAGGCCGTCGGGGTCGCCGGTCACGACGACGATACCCGTTCCCGTCATGGTCATCCCGTCGGCCTGCTGGGCGGTGATCGTAAGTGTCTGACTTGCGTCGACGAAGATCCCGAAACTGCCAAAGTCCGTCCCATTCGGAACCGTGACGTCGCCGGCCAGCGTCACGGTAAGGATGCCGGCGGCGGTGATCGTCGACAGATCGATCGCGTTGGCGCCGAAATTCGTCACCGTCACGTCGCCAGCGCCGTTGATCGTCCGCGCGTCGGCTTGGGACGCGGTCAAGGTCACCTTTCCACCCGCGGTGACCTGAATGATGTCGACAACCTCCAGCGTTGTGTTGGCCGACACGTCCACGTTCGATTCAACGGTCGCCGTGATCGTTCCCAAGGCCGAGACGCCGGAGAGATCGATGCCGCCGGTGATGGCGCGGACGATGACGGCGCCAGGGCCCGTGATGCTGTGCCCGGAAGCCTGGGCGCCGGTGAGAGTGAGGGTCAGGTTCCCAAGCACGTGATAGGCGTCCACCACACCCAGCGTGGCATTGCCGGCAAGATCGAGGTTGGTGCCCGCCTGCACGGTGACGGTGCCCGTGACCGTGACGTCCGAAAGATCGGCGGCCTGCTCCATCGGCGTGACCGTCACGTTGCCGGCGCCCGCGATCGCCAGACCGCTGGCTTGGGCACCGGTCAGCGCCAAGGTCTGGTCCGCGGCGACTGTGACGCCGAATGCGCCAAGGTTGGTGCCCGACGCAAGCGTGAAGGAGGACGAAACCTCGACGGTTTTCGCCCCGCTTGCGGTGATGCCGGAGAGATCGAACGCGGTCGGACCGGGATCGACCACCGTCACCGCGCCGGTGCCGTTGACGGTTCGGGCATTCGCCTGCTCTGCGGTCAGGGTCAGGGCGCCGGACACCTGAAACACGTCGACGGTCCCAAGCGCGATGTTTCCGCTGATGTCGAGTGTCGAATCGACCAGTGCGGTCAGGGTGCCTGTCGGATCGACGCCGGTCAGGTCGGTGGTGGCCGACAGCGCGGTGACGTTGACATCGCCCGGTCCGTTGATCGTCGCGCCGCTGGCCTGGGCGGCCGACAGCGTCAGGCTGGCGCCAGCGGCGACCGTGATTGCAACGCTGCCCAGCGCCGTGCCGCTCGCCAGCGTAAGGTCGCCGGTCGGAACCGCCGCGCTGGCCGCCGCCGTGATCCCGGAGAGATCGACGGCGCCGGTTCCAAGCTCGGTCACGGTCGCCGATCCGGTGCCTGCGATCACACGGCCGTCGGCCTGGGCCGCGCGCAGGGTCAGACCGCCCGTTACCTGGTAGGCGTCGACCGATCCGAGGTTCGCGTTGCCGGTCACGTCGATTGCGGAAGAAACCTGAGCGATCACGGAGCCGGTCACGGAGGCGCCGGACAGGTCTGCGTCTGCGGCAAGGCCCGTGACGGTCACGTTGCCGGCTCCGCCGATCCCGCGGCCGGTTGCCTGGGCGCTCGACAGGGTCATTGTCTCGCCTGCGGCGACGGTAACCGCAAACGTGCCCAGGTTGGTGCCGTCCGCCAGCGCCAACGTGTCGGTCACCGCCATCGTTCTTCCCGTTGCCCCGCCTGTGGTGATGCCGGAAAGATCGAACGACGTGCCGACCGGGTCGGTGACGACCACCTGGCCCGCGCCGGTGATCGACAACCCGTCCGCCTGCTCTGCGGTCAGGGTCAGCACCGCGCCGGACGCGACAGCGACGTCGAAACCGGCCAGGTCGGTCGACTGCGCCAGCGTCGCGGTTTGCTGAATGTCGATCTGGGTGTTGCCGCCCACCACGACCGACGACAGATCGACCGGTGCGCCGCCCATCGAGACGACGGTGACATTGCCCAGCCCGGTAATCGGCGTGCCAGAGGCTTGCGCGGCGGCAAGCGTCAGCGTGCCGCCCGCTTCGACCAGGTAGGAATCGATGGCGGTCAGGCTGGCGTTGCCGCTGATGTCGATGGCGGAGGTGACGGTCGCGGAAATCGAGCCGGTTGCGGTGACGTTCGACAGATCGGTGCCTGCGGCCAGGGCCGCAATCGTTACATTTCCGGCACCTGCGATGCCGGTTCCATCTGCCTGTGCGGCGCTGAGGGTCAGATCGCCTATGACGTCGTAAACATCGACCGGGCCAAGCGTGGTATTGGCGCTGATGTCGAGCGTCGAGATGACCTGGGCGGTCAGCGTGACGGTCGCGTTGACCGACGAGAGGTCGGTGCCGCTGTCCAGCGCGATGACGGTGACGCTGCCGGCGCCGACGATCGTACGCGCATCCGCCTGCGCCGCCGTCAAGGTCAGGCTGGCGGCTGCGGCCAGGTCGAGAGCAACGGTGCCCAAATCCGTGCCAAGGCTGAGCGTGACGTCACCTGAGTCGATCTCAGCCACTGCCGATGCCGTGATACCGGAAAGATCAACCGCTTCCGACCCAAGGCCCGTGATCACAACGCTGCCGGCGCCCGAGATCGACAGGCCGTCTGCCTGGGTCGCCGACAGCGTCAGGGTCTGGCCTGCGGTAACCGTCACGGCGAAACCTTGCAGGTCCGTGCCCGGGTCGAGAACCGGGTTACCCGATAGTTCGACGGTTCTGGCGCCGCCGACCGAAATGGTCGACAGGTTCACCGGGTTGCTGCCAAGCGCGGTAACGGTGACGCCGCCGGCACCGGAGATGTCCACGCCGTTGGCCTGGGTGGCGTTCAGCCTCAGAGTTGCGCCGTCGCTGACCGTGAGTGCGAAATCGCCCAAATTGGTCGACCCGCTCAAGGTCACGGGCGAGGGCACATTCGCCGACTTGATCCCGGCTGCCACGACGCCGGAGAGGTCGACGGGGTCGGCGCCGAGCTGTGTGACGAACACATTGCCGGCACCCGTGATATCGCGTCCGTTCGCCTGCGACGCGGCCAGGGTCATGTTGCGACCGCTGCTGACGGTGAAGCCGAGGTCCTTGTGGATGCCGCCTAGGGTCAGGTTCGAGACATCGCCGCCGAAACGGAGTGTCGCGGAGGTGGCGCCGGTGTCGAGCCCGATGGTCCTGCCATCAAGCTGGCCGGGACTGAGGCCGAGGGTAGCGCCCTGGGCAAGCGCAAGCTGCAATGTGCCGAGGTCGGTCAGGCTGCTCAGCGTCAGGTTCCCGGCAAGGGTCGAACTGAACCCACCCGTGGCCGTGATGCCGGACAGGTCGACCGCTGCGGTCCCGAGCGCCGTCAGCACGACCGATCCGGTGCCCTCGACGGAATGCCCGTTGGCCTGGGCGGCCGTCATGGTCACCGCTGTACCGGTGACCGTAAGCGTGACGTCGCCGAGGCTCAGAGACGAAATGCCGGTCAGATCCAGGGGGCCGGACGAGACCTCCAATGTCGCGTTGTTGTTCGCGATGCCCGTGAGATCGAGTGAAGACGGCGCATTCTGGAGATCTGTGATGTCCAGCGAGCCGGCACCGGTGATTGTGCCACCGTTTGCCTGCGCGGCAGTCATCGTGAACTGGCGGCCGCCTGTCACTTCGATCGAACGGCCGTTGTAGTCGATTTCCACGCCGTCAACGCGGTCCGTCGACATGTTCACATTGGTGGAAAGGGCGATGTTGCCATCCAGCTTGATGGTCTCGACGACGCTTGCCTGGGTTCCGCTCACACCGGTTTCGTTGTTCTCGATCGCCGTGACCAGCGCCGCGAACTGCGCCCCGGTGAACACCGTGGTTTCCAGGGTGAAAAAGCTGCGGCCGGGCAGGAAGCCGCCGACGGCTGAGTAGTCCGTATCACCGGCGTACTGGACCAGAATGGCCACGGGCTCGTTGGCGTTTTCGGGTTCCTGGATGTTCAAAGAGGTGAAACCGCCGTTGGCGGTGGCGTCGATCTTGATGGTTGGCGGGGTGCTGCCGCCGGGGATGAAACCCAGCCCGGAAAAGTCCAGCGTTTGGTTCGTGTCGAAACCGGCTCCGACGGTGATCAGCACCTCGCCGGCACCCTCCAGCGCGGACAGGTCAGCCAATGCTTGGAACTGGGTGGCCGACATCGAGATGGTCGAGTTGATTGCGAGCTGTTCGACGCCGCTGACAGCCGCGGCGGCAATATCAACGGTTCCGTTGCTGGCCTCCAATCGATCGGCCGTTCCGGCACCGAGATCGATCTCGCTCGATCCGCTCAAGATGATCGTGTGATCCGTCAGGGAACCGAAGTCGATAACGATGTGGTCGTCGCCGCCCTCGCCCCTGACTATCAGGTTGATCGTGGCCTCGTTGCTGGCATCGAAGGTCGCACCGCTGACATCGATCGTCAGTCTGTTGCTGTCCGGCGTGCCGTTGATGGTGCCAAGCTGGTGCGCCTGCGTGTAGGTCAGGAGAAGCTCGGACGTTTGCGGCAGCGTCAGTTCGGCGACCCCGGGCGCGATCGTCGCGCCCCGCAGGTCAATCGTTTCGGCCTGCCACTGCGTGGTGGTGATCGATCCGTTGATTTCGCCCGTGATGACCAGGGTTCCACCGGCGCCTGTAATGGTCTTACCGCTGGCCTGGGCGGCGGACATCGTCGCGGAGTGCCCGGTCGGTATCCGCACCGTCACGCCGCCGAGATCCGTTGCGGCGTTCAATGTCGGGTTGTCGGTCGTCGTGATGGCGACGACCGAGCCGGTTGCGGCAATGCCTGCCAAGTCGACGGCGCCACTGCCCAATGCGGTGATGGAGACGTCGCCTGCGCCCGCCAAGGACACGCCGTTGGCCTGCGCCGCCGTCAGTGTGAGCAGGCTTCCAGACGGCACCGACAGATCGGCGGTCACGTGGCCGCTGAGCGTGCCGAGAGATCTCGCATCGCCTGTCAGGGCGACGGTGCCGGGGCCGGCAATCGGTTTCGCCGCGTTGTCCAGGGCGGCAAGCTGAGCCGCGTCCAGCAACAACGTCCCGCCCGAGGGAACGGAGATGTCCGCGGTGATGCCGTTATAGTCAGCTGCACCTGGCGCAACGCCTGACAACAGCAGCGTGCCGCTGCCGGTAATCCCGACATCGTTGGCCTGAACGGCCGTCAGCGTCAGTGTTTGCCCCGCCGCGATGGACACCGTGTTGCCGGTAAACTCCAGAAACGGCGTAACGCCCGTGAGGTCGGCGCTGGAGGCAACATCATTCTGGACCAACACGGCGCCGGCGCCGGAGATGGTTTTTCCCGACGCCTGAACCATGGTCAGGGTAAGGGTCTGGCCGGAGGCGACGTCGATGGTGCCGCCCACGAAGCCAAGCGCGGACCCGATCTTCGTCAGGTCAGTGTTTGCCGCAATGTCCCCACTGATCGAGACGCTGCCGCTGGTGATCGTCTGGTTGTCCGCCTGGGTGGCGGACAAGGTCAGGGTCTCTCCGTTGGCCACAACGACAGAGAAGGCACCCAGGTCGGTTGATGCATTGAGTGTGGCGCTGCTGGGGACGTTAGCGGTTTTCGTGCCGCTGGCGACGACCTGCGAAAGATCCACTTGACCGGCGCCAAGCGCGGTCACCTCGACGTTGCCGCTGCCGGAGATGGCGTGGCCGCTGGCCTGTGCCGCCGACAGCCTCAGCGTTTGTCCGCTGGATACGACGACGTCGAAGGAACCCAGGTCGGTGTTGGAATTCAGCGTCGCATTCGCAGGTACGCTTGCCGTCTTGGAACCCGCGGCGGTGACCTGCGACAGGTTCACCTCTGCGTCGCCCAGCGCCGTCACCAAGACGTTGCCGGGCCCGCCAACCGCCACGCTGTTGGCCTGTGCGGCGCTCAGCGTCAGGGTCTGACCGGCGGCCACCGAAACGCCGAAGCCGCCGAGATCAGTGGTGTTGGCCAGCGTCGCGGTGGCAGGGACTTGGGCCAAACGCGTTCCGGTCGCGGTGATACTCGACAGGTCGACGGAGGCAGCTCCCAGTCCGGTGACGGTAACGTTGCCGTTGCCCGTGATCGACAATCCGTCGGCCTGGGCCGCGGTCAGGGTGATGGACTGGCCTCCCGACAGGTCGATGCGGAAGCCGCCGAGGTCGCTGGCGGCGTTCAAGGCGGTGTCCGTTGCAAGCGTGGCGGTTTTGGTGCCGGCGGCGAGGACCGGTGACAGGTCCACCGGCGCCGCACCAAGCGCCGTCACCAAGACGTCGCCGTTTCCGGTGATCGAGCGGCCGTCGGCTTGGGCGGCGGACAGGGTCAGAAGCTGGCCGCCGGAGACCGTGGCGGCGAAGGCGCCAAGGTCAGTCGCCGCATTCAATGCCGTATTCGCGGCAATGGTGGCGCTTTTGGTGCCGCTGGACACGATCGAGGAGAGATCGACGGCACCCGTGCCCAGTCCAACGATGTCCACGTTGCCCGCACCGGTAATCGGGAGGCCGTCGGCCTGCGCCGCGGAAATGGTCAGGGACCCCGACACGGCATAGGAATCGACGGCGCCCAGCGTGGTGTTCGCGCTGAGGTCGACACTCGAGATCACGGTCGCGGCAAGCGTCCCGGAGACCGTCACGCCGGAAAGGTCGGTGTCGTCCGCGGCGCCGGTGACGGTCACGCTGCCTGCGCCCGCAACCGGCTTGCCGCTGACCTGCGCGGCGGTCAGCGTGAGCGTTTGGCCGGCCGCCACGTCGGTGCTGAAGCCGCCCAGATCGGTGCCCAGCGCAAGCGTTGTCGTCGCGGGAACGGCGGCCGTCTTGGATCCCGTCACAGCTATGCCGGAAAGATCGGCCTTGCCGCTGCCCAGCGCGGTCACCGCGACGTCTCCGGCGCCGGAAATGGAGAGACCGTCGGCCTGTGCGGCGGTCAGGTTCAGCGACTGTCCCGCCGGCAGCGAAATGTTGACGGACAGGCCGCTGAGATCCGCGCCGCCGGGAACCGTCTGTCCGGTCAGTTGCAGTGTTCCCGTACCTGAAACCGCAAGCCCGTCGAGCTGGTCGACCGGCAAGGTCAGTGTCTGTGTCGGCCCGGTGACGATTTCGTCGAACGAGAGCGAACCGGTAAACCGAACCGCGGTGGTCCCGGGCAGGCCGGATATGTCGAGAGTCTTCGTCGTACCCGACAGTGCATCTGCATTGACGACCAGGGCGCCGTCCGATGCGGTGAAGACGGCGAGCCCGTCAGAGGTCTCCACCGAGACCCGTTTCGACAGCACCATTGTGTCGGGCGTGGTTGCCGTGCCGATCAGCAGGACCCGGTCGCCGGAAGTCGCGGCGTTAACTGCCGCCGCGAAATCGGCGAAGCTGCTGTCGCCGCCGACCACGCGAACGGCAAGATCGTCGAACTTCAGCGTTTCGACGGTCCTCACCTGGTCCGTGCTGTCACTGTACGAAACGGTCAGGACGCCCAGAGATGCGGAGATCTGATGGTCGCTGAACCTGCCGGTGAACTGCGCAACGTCTATGCCCGCGCCGCCGTTGAGGATGTTGCTTCCGGTACCGCCCGAAAGAACGTCGTCGCCGGTGTCGCCGCTCAAACTGTCGTTGCCGCTGCCGCCGATCAGGTTGTCTCTGCCACCCGCGCCGCTGATGACGTCGTTGCCCGCGCCGCCGTCCAAGACGTCGTTGCCCGCGCCGCCGTTTATGGTGTCGTCGCCCGGCGTGCCGACCGGACTGGTAAAGCCGGCGCTGCCGATTTCCGTGGCGGCCTGGGTGATCTCCGCATCGAGATTGCCCGCCGAAGAGAACGACGTGAGCGCCGAGGTCAGGTCGACAGGATCGCCGGTTCCCTGGACCTGATCGAACGCCTCGAACAGCGCCGTCGCCGACTTGTTCTGCCCGACCAGTGCGACCGAGGCCAGCGCATCCAAAAGCAGGCTTCCGGTGCTGCTTGAGCCGGAGACCGTCTGGTTGCTGTCATCGATGATCGTCGCCACACTGGGCGCCGCCGCGGAGACCTGCGACCGCGCCGCCGCGTCAAGGCCGAGCGACGAGAAGGTCGCGGCCGCATTGATCAACGCCTCGACCTGCGTGGCGGTGCCGATTGGATTGCTGTTCGGGTCGGACTTGAGCGACGCCGCGACCTGGGAATAAACGACCTCGATGGCCGTTGCGACGGCGACGGTGGGGCCCGCGGCCCCGTTCAGCGACGAGGCTGCCTGAACGATCGTGTTTTGAAGCTGAATCCCGGTCGACATGACCGCGTCCGCGCCGGGCGTTCCCAACTCTACGCCGACGACCGGATCGAAGGTGGTCAGGTCGATGTCGCCCGACAGACCGAATGCGGTCTTGACCTGTTGTTCGGCCTGAGCGGCGTTTGCGGCGCTGCCGTTGTCGATCAAGGCCTGCATCAGCGTGGTCAGGGGCGTGACGACGGTTGAGCCCTCTGGCGCGGTGAGGGTGCCCTTGAAGAACTGGTTGGTCGAGATGTCGATGCCGCCGGTCATCACCAGCGGCCCGCTGCCGCCGGTGAGCGTAAACGCGCCGTTAGCGCCGGTGACGGCGAAAGCCTCCCCCGGGTCTTGCACGCCGTCCTCGTCCGCATCGAGAAAGACGGTCGCGCCGACGATATAACCGTCGATTGCCTGGCCCGTGACAGTGACGCTCGGTGTCTCGGGCGACGTTTCGCCGGCGCCGTCTGTGCCCTCACTCAGCGCAGAAGAGCCGGACTCACGCCGCCCGGTGGCGGCGAATGCCGTGTCCTGTCCGGTCCGGAAAGAAAGTGGCTGTCCGGCCAAGGCCTCGGGGCCAAAAACCTCGTCCAGAAGCGACTGATCCGGCCGGTCGGCGCCCCGGCTGTCGAGACCCCGCGGTCCGAGCACGTTCGTGGGTCTCAGAGCGCTGTCTTGCGTGGCTGTTTCGGCAGGGGGAGACGGTTCTGTCTCGCCGGCTGCCGGGACGACGTCGCTGAGCAGGTCGGCAGGATCGTCGTAGTCGGCAGCCTCTCCGGTCGCCTCGTCGACGATGGACAAAGCCGTTTCTTCGTCATCGAGATAGACCGCGAGGTCCTTCAGGACCAGCGTTTGTTCCGGAGCAGTCGGAGAGGCCGGAAGTACGATGACGACGTCGTTTTCGACGACTTGCGGCAGCACGGATCTGCCGTCCGGCAGGACAACGGTGACCCTGTCTCCCGGCAGCAATTGCGGTATCTTGACACCGCTAGCAAGATTGACTTCGAGACGCGCTCCCGAGGCGCGCTCGACAATCAGCGTTCCCATGTCTTCCCCAGGTCCGGCTCACAGCCATCGCGTCGATGTGGACTGCAGAGCGCCTGTCTCTTTTTCGTCGTTGCCGGACGCGCACTTATGCCCGTGTCGCGATCCGGCACTCCCGCTTTCTTTGGCGTTGCTTCAGCGCGCTCGCGCGATCATCGCTTTGGACGCAACAGCGTGCGCCCTGCGCCTGTAGCTCCGTCTCCACCCAATCGTATAGTTCAGTCCGGCCTTATATCCCACTTGTATAATGGTTGTTAACTTGCACGGTAAAGCGGTAAGGGCCGGGCCTTCACTTTTTCGCAGGATGCCGAAGAGCGCGGATGGCGCGTGCCGGGTCCCGGAGAAGACCGGACAGCGTCCGGATGGTGCGGCCGGCAGTCGAGGCACCGCAACCATGGCTTGAACGTCACGTTGCTTGGCTATCTGCGGTTGGCGGTCTTCCAGTTTGGCGGCGACGGAATTGGCTTCCTACAACTAGTATGCTACCTTGGGGAAGCAGGGTGGCCGAGATGACGGTCTGTATTGCTGTCGAGGTTCGCCGATTGGAAAGGAACTTCCTGTCATGCAAGCGTAATGAGACATCGATAGATGTTTCGATCGGTCCTATGCCCACGGTGGCCGCGGCATTCGCGGTGTTTTGACGGGGAATCCGTGCACACAAGATGTTGTGTAAGCGCCATTCGTGTCCAGAAACGGCCCGGGTTTTCGCCGCGACGCTCGACTACAAATGTGAATTGTACATCTTTCACGGGAGAACCCGCACCCTCGCCGGGGCGGGAAAGGAGAGCCTACCTTGACCAAGCGTAGCGCGGACCGTCGCGGAAGAGGAAAGTGGGGGATGGCCATCGTCCTTGCACCGCTCGTCGCGGCCTTGGGCTTTCAGACGCCAAGCGGCGCGGAAACCCTCACGGAAACGGTGGAGACGGCTCTTGCGACTCACCCGCTGGTCTCCGGCTCCCGTGCCGGCTTTCTTGCGGCGCGGGAACGGATCAAGCGGGAACGCTCGGGCCTGTTGCCTCAGCTCTCGTCCACCGCCGACTCGGGCTATCAGCGGGCCCGGCGGATCGACAGCCCCAAGAACAAGAAGCACTCCTGGCGGAACTCGCAGCGGGTCGCCGTAACACAGCTCTTGTTCGACGGTTTCGAGACCATCAACCGGACGGATTCGGCGAAGGCGACGGCGGAATCCGCCCGTTTCATCCTTCTGGCCGATGCCACGGAGATCGCACAACGGGCGATCAACGCCTATCTCAGCGTCGGTCGAGACCGAGAACGCGTTCAGTCGTCGCTGGAGAACATCATCTATCACCAGCAGATGCTGGACGACGTCATCGAAGCGGCGCAGCAGGGCGGCGGTTCGACGTCCCGGGTGGCGCAGGTACGGACCCGTCTGTTAAATGCCAGATCGCAACGCCGCGAACTGGAGGCGGCCCTGCGGAATTCGATCGAAGACTATATCGAGGCGGTCGGACAGTCGCCTGGCGATATCGAGCGGCCCGAACTCCTGATCGGCGAGATCCCGCTGACCATCGATGACGCCATGCCGGTCGCGCGGCAGAACAGCTACGATCTTTTGGCGACGAACGAACGCGAGAAGGCGGCCGGTCTGTCGGCGGAGGCGACGCTGGGGGCCTTTTTCCCCACCGTCGATCTGGAACTGGCGCACGAACGCAGGGACAATCGAGACGGCAATCGCGGGCACGAAACCGACTATACGGCGCTGGTACGGATGTCTTGGGACATCTTCGCGGGCGGTCGGGACGCGGCGACCCGCAGGCAGGCCCTGAAGGAGGAAAGCCAGGCCCGTTTTCAAGTGCGCGAAGTGGACCGCCTTTTACGCGAGAGCCTCGCCATAGCCCTGAATGATTACGAGGCAGCCCGCGATCGCGTCGCGCTGCAGCAGGATCGTCTGTTGACGGCCATTCAGGTTCGCGAGGCCTACCAGGAGCAGTTTCGCCTGGCCCAGCGGACATTGCTCGATCTGCTGAACTCCAGGCAGGAGCAGTTCGAGGCCGAAATCGATCTGATCGCCGTGAGATACGAGCTGCTTGCCACGTCCTACGATATCTTTGCGATCAGCGGACGGCTCCTGGAAATCCTCGGCGTCGATGTGCCCAGCGGGACCGAGGACACGGCCGGCTGAGCCCGACCCAATAGCGCACCGCCGGTCGGCGTCTCAGGCGTCGATGCGGCGTCCCGATCCTTCGTCGAACAGGTGCACCTGGTCGACACGCGGGCGCAGGTGCACGGTCTGGCCCGGCTGGAATTGGTGCCGGTCGCGGAACAGGGCGACCATTCCGGCTTCGCCGAAGCGCAGGAAGACTAGGGTCTCCGATCCGGTCGGCTCGACGACGGCGACCTCTGCCGGAAAGCCGTCGTCGGCCAGTTCAAGATGTTCGGGCCGCACGCCGTAGGTCACGGGCCGTCCGTCCTCGACGCCGCCGTTCGCCAGCACCGGCAGGCGATACCCGTTCGCCTCGACGCAGGTGGTTCCGTCGTGGCGCACCGTGCCCGGCACCAGGTTCATTGCAGGCGCGCCGATGAAGGTGGCGACGAAGGTATTGTCCGGCCGGTCGAACAGATCCAGGGGCGAACCGACCTGTTCGATCAAGCCGTCGCGCATCACCACGATCCGGTCGGCCAGGGTCATCGCCTCGATCTGGTCATGGGTTACGAAGACCGTCGTGGTCCCCAACCGCTGGTGCAGCTCCTTGATCTCGGTGCGCATCTGGATTCGCAGCTTCGCGTCCAGGTTCGACAACGGCTCGTCGAACAGGAAGACCTGGGGGTCGCGCACGATGGCGCGGCCCATGGCGACGCGCTGGCGCTGGCCACCGGAAAGCTGTCGCGGATACCGGTCGAGATAGGGCGTAAGCCCCAGGATTTCGGCCGCCTGGCGCACCCGTTGGTCGATGGTCCCGTGATCGGTCTTGCGCAGCTTCAGCGCGAAAGCCATGTTCGCAAACACGGTCTTGTGGGGATAAAGCGCGTAGCTTTGGAACACCATCGCGATGTCGCGCTTCGCCGGCGGCAGGTTGTTGACGATCCGGGAGCCGATCTGGATCGTCCCATCGGAGATGCTTTCAAGCCCTGCGATCATGCGCAAAAGGGTGGACTTGCCGCAGCCGGACGGGCCCACGAGGACGACGAACCCGCCGTCCGGGATGTCCACATCCACCCCGTGGATCACCTCAATCGGGCCGAATGATTTGCGGAGGTTGCGTACCGTGACCTGCGCCATGATCCGACTGTCACTCCCTGGGCCAGCGCGCTTTTTTCCTAGGACGTAAACGAGATGGCGCCCTCTGTCCAGCCGCGCATCCGGGCGCGCCAGGGGTGCGAGGCGTGCGCGGTCTGGGTTTGTTGACACTGCTTCGACGGGCTACGTACACTCGAAAAAGCCCTCGGCGCCGCCGTTTCGCAACGACCGATCCCGCAAAAACGATCGGGGGCACGAGGCCAACAGATAAAAGCTCAGGGGAGGGCAATCGATGAAAGTGGAACTGTACAACCGCCTGATGACGGCGCAGATGAACCGGCGTGACATGCTGAAAGGCGCGGCCAGCACGGGCGTCGTCGCCGCGGCGGCGGCGGGCGGTCTGGGCGGTCTTTCCGGCTCTGCGTCCGCGCAGAACAACGTGCGCCAGCAGATCCTCAAGATCCCCGGCGTCGGCGTCGGTTCGCCGACGGATTCCGACTGGCAGAAGGTTGGAGCCCTGTGCATGGGTCCGACCATGTCCAACGTTTCGGAAGGCGAGTTCGCGGGCGTGGAACTGACGTTCCTGGGGCTCAACAACCAGAACCTCCACAACTTCCTGTTCCGCGGATTCCTGAAACCGTGGGAGGCCTATACCGGCGCCAAGATCAACTGGATCGATCTCGCGCAGGCCGACTACAACGCCCGCCTGCAGCAGTCGATCGCAACCGGGACGGTCGACTTCGACATCATCGAGATGGGCGCCCCCTTCGAGGGCGACGTCTGCGGCAAGGGTCTGGCGTCCGAGATGCCGGACTGGGTCAAGGACCAGATCGAGATGGACGATTATGTGGGCTATCTCAAGGCGCCGGTCGGCACCTGGGATGGCAAGACCTACCGGATCTCGATCGACGGCGACTGCCACAACTTCAACTACCGGACGGACTATTTCGAGGACGAGGCCCTGGCCAAGGCCTGGAAGGACGAAGGCCACGAGGGGCCGTGGGAGGTGCCGACGACTTGGCAGAAGGTCCAGGAGGTCACCAAGTTCCTGAAGGGCAAGAAAGTCGGCGGCTTCGACGCGCACGGCTATCTGGACCCGCTGAAGGGCTGGGGCGGCTTCGGCTTCTACTTCCTGGGTTCCAGGGCGACTGCCTATGCCAAGCATCCCGACGACCCTGCATGGCTGTTCGATCCGGCGGACATGAAGCCGCGGGTCAACAACCCGGCCTGGGTCAGGGCGATTCAGGATGTTCTGGACGTCTTGGACGCACAGCCCGCCGACCAGATCAACGCCGACCCCGGCACCACCGGCTTCCAGCAGTTCCTGGCCGGAACCGGCTCGATGCTGAGCTGGTGGGGCGACATCGGCTCGAACGCCAAGACCTCCGACAGCTCCGTGGTCGGCGAGCTCATCGGCTTTTCGATCCTGCCGGGCTCGGACGACGTCTACAATGCCAAGACCGGCCAGTGGGACACGCTTTCCTCCGGACCCAACTTCGCGCCCAACATGGCCTATATCGGCTGGGGCGTTTACGTCATGGCGACCGTGGACAGCGATGCGAAAAAGAAGAAGGCAGCCTGGTCGGCGGCGGCGCATCTGGGCGGCAAGGATATCTCTCTATGGTGTGCGGCCTATCCGTCCGGGTTCCAGCCCTATCGGAACTCGCACTTCGATATTCCCGAATGGGTCGGGGCCGGCTACGACGAGGCGTTCATTTCGGACTATCTTGCCTCGGAGGCCGACTCTTACAACCACCCGAACGCGGCAATCGAGCCACGCATCCCCGGCATCTTCCAGTACTACTCGGTGGCCGAGGACGAGCTGGCCAAGATCTATGCCGGACAGTACGGCGCCCAAGAGGGCGCCGACCGGATTGCGGCGGCGTGGGACAGGATCACCGATCAGATCGGGCGGGAAAGCCAGATCAAACTCTACAAGGCGTCGCTTGGCATTTAGGCGCTGTTGGAACAGGGGCCGGCAGCCTTCGGGCTGCCGGCCGCCTTTGTCCGGGCGGGCCGACGGGGCGATGCTTCATCAAATTCGGAAAGGTGCGGTGCTGATCTCAGCCAAACCCTTCGAGACGCGCCCTGCGGGCGCCCCTCAGGGTGAGGTCGTGTGTTCGGCGCGATCCTCCCTCACCCTGGTGGTGAGGAGGCGCGCGGCGGCGCGCCGTCTCGAACCATACGGTTGCCGGATGCACCGGGTGGGCGGACCATGAGCGCGGACGCCCAGGCCGAAGGCGACCTGCTGCACGTCGTCACGTCCGACGATATCTCGTCCGGCCGCAAGCTGACCGGGCGGCTGATCGTCTGGGCCGCCGGCCTCGTCCTGCTCGCCACGGCGGCGGTCCAGGGCCTTCACGAACTCGAGGCGATCGCCTTCGGTTTCGAGACCTGGCGGCCCGTTCTGTTCGCCTATGTCGTCTGGGCCGTCGCCATGGGCGTTGCCCAGGTCATGGTGCGCGGCGAACAGGGCAAACGGGCGCTGTTCGTTCTGCCGGCGGTGCTGTTCGTCGTCGCAATGGTCGTTTTCCCGATGCTGTTCGGGCTCTACATCTCGTTCACCGACTGGAACCTGTCGTCGTTGACCGGCCGCAAGTTCAACGGCCTGGACAATGTACGGCAGATGATGGGCGATCCGTTCTACTGGAACGCGCTCAAGAACATGGTCTACTACGTGCTGGCCATTTCGGTGGAATACGCCATCGCCTTCGGCCTCGCGCTGTTGCTGAACGCCCAGATCCGCGCACGCAAGTTCTTCCGGGTGACGTTCCTCTTGCCGCTGATGCTGTCGCCGGTGGCGGTGAGCTGGATGATCGGCAAGTCCATGATGGAGGTCCGGTTCGGGCCGCTTGCCAATCTGGGGCGGCTTCTGGGCTGGGAGAGCCCGTCCTTCTTCGGAACGCCCGAGATCGCCCGCCTGACCATGATGGCGATGGACGCCTGGACCTTCATACCCTTCATGATGATCATGCTGCTGGCGGGTCTGCAGGCGTTGCCGCGCGAGGTCCAGGAGGCGGCCAAGGTGGACGGCGCTTCGCCCTGGCAGGGCTTTTGGCAGGTGACGTTTCCGCTGATGCTGCCGGTCAGCATCACGGCCATCGTCATCCGCATCATCTTCAAGCTGAAGCTGGCCGACATCATCATCAACGTGACGGCCGGCGGCCCGGGCGGCGCGACCGACAGCGTCACCAGCTTCATCTTCCGAGAGTACCGCGACCGGTCGAATGTGGGCTACGGCACTTTGCTGGCGATGATCTATCTGGTTCTGATCATCATTTTCATCCTCGCCCTGCTCAGCGTGGTCAAACGCTGGATGCGGCGCATGTACTGACGAGAGAGCGGGATGAGCGCAGAGGCAACGCAGATCTTTACCGACGGCGAGACCGACATCCGGTTCAAGGCCAAATGGTATTCAAGCCGCGTCCTGATCTATGGCGCGCTGATCTTTTGGGCCGTGGTCTGCCTGTTCCCGATCTTCTGGACCGTCACCACGTCGTTCAAGATCGCGCCCGACGTGATGCGGAGCCATCTGATCCCGTGGCTGGATTTCGATCCGCAGTGGCGCGGCTGGCGGTCGCTGGGCCTGTCGCCGGAGACAATCTTCGAGACCTCGACGGTCCGCGAGGAATTCGTGAAGCGTTTCATGAACAGCGTAATCACCTCGCTCAGCGCCTCGTCGCTGGCAGTGATCCTGGGCTCGCTCGCGGCCTACGGGCTCAGCCGGTTCTCCTACCGCTTCAGCTTCATGAAGAACAGCGACATCTCGTTCTTCTTCCTGAGCCAGCTCATCCTGCCGCCGGTGGTGCTCGCGCTGCCTTTTCTGGTGCTCTACAAGGGGCTTGCCCTGCTGGACAGCCGGATCGGCATCATCCTGCTTTACACCCTGACGGTGCTGCCCATCGTCATCTGGATCATGCGCGACCAGTTCGCCGCCATTCCGACCGAGCTGGAAGAGGCGGCGCTGGTGGACGGCCTGTCGATCTGGGGGGCGTTCCTGCAGATCGTCCTGCCGATCGCGCTGCCCGGCATGGTGGCCGCCTTCATCCTGTCGCTGGTCTTGTGTTGGAACGAGTATTTCTTCGCAGCCCTGCTCACCAGCACCGACGCCAAGACCATCCCCGTCATGGTCGCCAGCCAGACCGGCAGCCAGGGCATCAACTGGTGGTCGATGGCGGCGCTGTCGACCGCGGCCATCGCGCCGCTGGTGATCGTCGGCATCGTCCTGGAGCGCTACATCATCAAAGGCATGGCCGCCGGCGCAGTGCGGTAGGGCCGGCGGGTAGCGTTGATGGGCGTGCCGGCTGCAGCCGCGCCCTTCGGGACGGCCTGCTTTCGCAGGCCTCCTCAGGGTGAGGATCTTTCCTCACCGATAATGGTTTGAGGAGCAGCGCGTCTCGAAGCACGTAGCTGCAACCGAAAAGCTGCCGGTTATTCCGACGCCCCCAATTCGTGGGCGATGTCCTTGGTCTGTTCGTAGAGCCGGCGGAACAGGCGGTACTGTTTCTCGTAGGCGTCCGACTTCTGGGCCGCGATCGTGGCCGCGACGGGGTTCCACGCGGCGATGTCGTCCGGCTTGGCATCGCCCACCGCCAGGGCGGCCAGGAACGCGTCGCCGTAGGACGCGCCGATGGTGGTCCGGCACAGGGTCTGGTCGAGGCCTGAAATGTCCGACGTCGCCTGGCTCCAGATGCGGTTCTTGGTGCCGCCGCCCACGGCCAGCAGGCGTTGGGGCGCCTGGCCGACGTCCCGGAAGGTCTCGATCACGTGGTTCGTGCCGTTGGCGATGCCTTCGAGGATCGCGCGGTAGATGTCGCCGCGGGTGTGCGTGAGATCGAGCCCGAACAGGCAGCCCCTTGCCCTGGGATCGTGGATCGGCGTGCGTTCGCCGGAAAAGTAGGGCAGGAACAAAAGCCCCTTGGCGCCGGGCGGCGAAGTCTCAGCCTCCGCCGCCAGTGTCGCGAAGGCCTCGTCGCGGTCCAGTTCCCGGGCCATGTGATCGCGGAACCAGTGGGTCAGCGTGCCGCTGGTGGCGAGCCCCGCCATGGCCGCGTGCTGACCCTCGAACAGCCAGGGCGCGGTCCACAGCCGCGCGTCGCGGACCAGGCCTTCGGTCAAGAAGATGATGAAGATCGTCGAGCCGTACATCATCATCATGTCGCCGGGCCGGGCGACGCCGACGCTGACCGCCTCGGCGGCGGCATCGACCGTGCCCACCGTGACCGGCGTGCCTTCGGCAAGGCCCGTCTCGGCGGCCGCCTTTACCGTGACGGTTCCGGCGATTTCCGCCGACCAGCCAAGCCCGGGCAGGCGGTCCGGATCGACGATGTCGTCGGCCAGCTCCGTGCTCCAGCCCAGCTTGTCCAACAGGTAGAGCGGCGTGAAGTTGGCGGCCGTGTAGTGGTCGATGACGAATTCGCCGGTCAGCCGGAACACAAGGTAGGAGGTGGAGGTCAGGATCTTCGCTGTCTTCTCGAAGATCTCCGGCCGGTTGCGTTTCAGCCACAGGATCTTCGGCCCGACCGACTGCGTCGTCAGCGGATTGCCGCAGCGCGCGAGCAGAGTCTCGGTGCCGATCCGCCCGGTCAGTTCGTCGATCTCGTCGGCCGCGCGGGCGTCGACGCCGTAAAGCACGGCGTTCATCAGCGGCGTGCCGTCGGCGTCCACGGGCAGCATGCAGGGGCCGATCGCACTCAAGCCGATCGCCCGGATCTCCTTGGGGTCGATGCCGCTCTCGGCGAGCAGGGCGCGGGTCACCGTCTTGAGGTCTTCCCACCAGTCGGCGTCGGCCCGGTGCTCGGCCCAGCCGGGCCGCGGAACGATCATCTCGTGCGGTGTCGATGCCTGGTGCAGGATTTCGCCGTATGGGCCGACCAGAACGCCCTTGGTCTCGTAGGTCCCGATATCGATGCCCAGGGTGCAGGGCATCAGACGAGATCGTCGCGGTCGAGGCTGAAGTTGCCGTCGATGCGCGGCAGCGCCGCCGCCAAAAGCACGACCAACCCTTCGATGTCGTTCAGGTCGCACACCTCCAGGCTTGAATGGGTGTAACGCAGCGGAAAGCCGAGATCGATCGCGGCGACGCCGTCGCCGACGAACTGGACGTAGGAAAGGTCCGTCAGGGCGCCGATATGGGCGCTGCGTTGCAGCGGCAGGGCCTTGTCCTCGGCAGTCTCCTCAAACAGGCGGACCAGGGCGGGGTGCGGGATCACACCGTTCAACGTGCCACGGCCGTGGAAGGAATAAAGGCTGATCGCCGGACCACCGCCCAGCGCCACGTCGCCGCGCCCGGCCATGTCGGGGGTGTCGGTGGCCAGGATCAGGTCGAGCTGGATGGCGATGTCCGGCCGGATCGACTGTGCCGCCGGCAGCGCGCCGCGCAGGTTGTACTCCTCCTGAACGGTGAAAACGAAGTGGATCGTCGGCAGGTTGGGCACCTGGCGCAGCATGCCGGCCAGCGCCAGGATGGCCGCACAACCGGCACGGTCGTCGACCGATGTGCCCGCCAGCCGGTCGCCGGCGAGATCCAGGACGCGCGGCATGTAGACGACGGGCGTGCCGACCTTCACCCCGGCGGCGGCCACGGCGTCGGCGGAGGCGAGGCCAGTGTCGACATAAAGGTCGGCGTAGCGCACGACCTGGTACTTCTCTTCGGGCGTTGTGGCGTGGTGGCTCTTGTTGGCGATGACGCCGGCGAGGTCGCGTCCCTCGCCGACGCAAAGGAGAACCGCCTGGGCCGGCAGCGCCCGTTCGGGCACGCCGCCCACGCGTTCCACGCGCACCAGCCCGTCGGCCTCGATCTTGCGGACGACGAAACCGAGCTGGTCCATGTGCGTGAACAGCATGACGCTGGGCGCCTGCGGGTTGCCCTCGACCGTGGCGATCAGGTTGCCCAGCCGGTCGGAACGCGCGGCGATGCCGAGATCGTCCAGCGACTGGCGAAGGTGGCGGCGCACACGGTCCTCGTGGCCACTGAGGCCGGGAACCAGCATCAACTCCTGCAGGGATTTGCGCAGCGCGTCCTTCATGGGCTCAGCCTCCGCGCGCGGCCCGCGCCCGCGCCATGAAGTCCTGCGCCCGGTCGGGATCGACCGGGTTCCAGGTGTCGCCGTCCACCTTCAGCGAAGAGCCGACGATGCAGCCGTCGGCAACGGCCAGCACGTCGGCGACGGTCTCGTGCTTGACGCCGGTGTTTGCCAGGACGGGCATGTCGGGCAACTCCGCCTTGACCGCCTCCAGGTCCGACAGCGCGGCCGCCTCGCCGGTGATCTGGCCGGACACCAGAACCGCGTCGGGGATGCTGGAAAAGACGGCGCTGCGCGCCCGGTCCGGCAGCGGCCGCCGGTCGAGCGAGTCGGCGAATTCCGCCGAGACGTTGAACAGCATGGCGAGATCGCCGCGCCCGAGCCGGTCGCGATAGCGGTAGGCCTTGCCGGCGTCGGGCGTCCAGGGGCCCATGTCGGAAGCATAGGTGCCGGTCAGGATTTCGCGCACGAAATGCGCGCCGGTCGCGGCGGCCAGCGCGATGGTGCTGGTGGCGTCCCACAGGACGTTGACGCCGAAGGGAACGGTGATCCGGTTCTTCAGTTGGCCGATGATCAGCGCCATGGTCGCAAGCGAGGCGCGGTCGACGTCGAACTCGTAGGGCCGGTCGTTCTCGTTGCCGAACATCACCGCATCGAAGCCCGCCGCCTGCAGTGCGTTCAGGTCCGCCGCCGCAGCGTCGGCCAGGCCCGAGACGCCGGCCGCGGCATCGTACAGCGGCGTGCCGGGCAGGGCGCCGAAATGCACCATGCCGATCACCGGCTTGCCCGCGCCGAAGACCTGCCTGAACTTCTCCGTCATGCCGCCGACCTCCCTGTTTTTCCGGGCAGTCTAGAAGCCGGCCCCATCGCTGGCAAACCCGCACCGCCGGTTTGTGTCGCACAGGCATCGCCCTTACACTCCGGCCGCCGCAACGACGGCCGAGTTCGACAGGGGACAGAACCGATGACCGCAGACGCGCCGCCGCTCTATGCCGCCCGGCTCAACTCCTTCAAGGTCGGCGCGGAAGCCTACTGGCCGGGCAAGAACCGGGTGACGACGGTGGATCTGCTGGAGCGGGCGGCGACGGCGGACGGCCTCAACGCGGCCGACCTCAACTATCCAGACCATTTCCAGGACACATCGCCGAAGGACGTCCGTGTGGCTATGGACCGGCTCGGCATCGCGCTCAACGGGCTTGCCATGCGGTACTACTCGGACGCCGACTTCAAGCTGGGCGCCTTCACCAACCCCGATGCGGACCGGCGGCGAAAGGCGCTTGACGTCACCAGGCGGGGCCTCGACGCCCTGGCCGAAATGGGCGGCGATCTGATGACCCTGTGGGTCGGCCAGGACGGGTTCGACTATTCGTTCCAGGTCGATTACGGGCGGCTGTGGGACCACACCATCGAGGCGCTGGAGGCGGTGACGCGCCACAACCCGGACATCGACATCGCGCTGGAATACAAACCGAACGAACCGCGCTGTTACTCGCTGATGCCCGACGTGGGCACCACGCTGTTGGCGATAAAGGAGGTGGGCGCGGCCAACATGGGCGTGACGCTGGACTTCGCCCACGTGCTTTATGCCGACGAGATGCCGGCGCATGCGGCCGTGCTGGCGGATCGGCATTCCAGGCTTTTGGGCGTGCAGTTGAACGACGGCTACGGCCAGCGCGACGACGGACTGATGGCGGGATCGGTGCATCCAGTCCAGACGGTGGAACTGCTGGTGGCGCTGATCCGCTGCGGCTATTCCCGGGCGATCTATTTCGACACCTTCCCCGATCTGGTGGGGCTCGATCCCGTTTCCGAGACGAAACTGAACATCGACGCCATCGAACATCTGCGCTCGATCGCCGCGGGCCTTGCCGGGGACGCCGCGCTGGCCGACGCGATCGCGCGCCAGGACGCGACCGCCAGCCAGCGGACCGTCGCCGCGGCGCTGTACGGCCTGGGCGATGGCTGACGGCGGCGTTCTGGTCGCCGGGTCTCTGCACCTGGACGTGGTCGTCACCGCGCCGCACCTGCCGGCGGCCGACGAGACCGTGATGGGCGAGGAGGCCCGGTTCGTGTGCGGCGGCAAGGGCGGCAACCAGGCGGTGGCGGCAAGCCGGCACGGCGCGTCGACCGCCATGCTGGGGCGGGTCGGCGACGACATGTTCGCGACGGTTCTGTTGCAGAACCTGGAGAGGGCGGGTGTCGACACGACACAGATCCAGAGGGGCGAGATCGAAACCTCGGGCATGAGCGTCGCGGTCGTCGATGCCGCGGGCGAGTACGGCGCCGTGGTCGTTTCGGCTGCGAACCGGGCGCTGTCGTCGAACGATCTCGTCCTGCCTGCGGATACGCGCATCCTCCTCCTGCAGAACGAGATCCCGGAGGCGGTCAACCTGGACGTCGCGGCCAAGGCGAAGGCGGCGGACGCCGCGGTGATCCTGAACGCCGCCCCGATGCGCGCGATCGCGCCTGAATTCCTGCGGCTGGTCGACATCCTCGTCGTCAACCGTGTCGAGGCGGCTGCGCTTTTCGGGGCCCGGGTCGACACGGTGGACGACGCGGTCGCGGCGTTGTCGGGCAAGGCTCCCGCGATCGACGACCTGATCGTTACCCTGGGCGGCGAGGGGCTCGTGCATCGCAACGGGGCCGGCGATGTCCGGCATCTCGCGACGCATCCGGTGACGGTCGCGTCCATGCACGGTGCGGGCGATGTGTTCGTCGGCGCGCTGGCGGCGCGCCTTGCCGCGGGTGCGGCGATCGGCGTCGCGCTGGCCTATGCGCAGGCCGCCGCCGCGCTGTTCGTGTCGACGCCGCTCGAGGGCCGTGCGGCGCTGGGCCCGGCCGACGTGCAACGCCTGCTGGGGGCAGACTGACAGGCAAGACCAGCGGCGGGGGCCCACCGCAACAAAGCTGTCATATAACTGTCATACGTTTTCCGTCTAAGTTTCGCGGATCGAATCCAAAAGAACGGGGAGCGTTTCTATGAACAAACGGCTTGTCCGGTCCGTTCTGGTGTCCGGCATCGTGGCGGCCGGGGCGGCGGCGCCCGCGGCGGCGGACGTGTTTCAGCGGCAGGCGACCTGGCCGGTCTATCGCAATCTGCCGCAGGGCGAAGCGTCGACGACGGAAACCGCTGCGGAGATCCTGGCGGCAAGCGCGGACGGGCGCGCCCTCGTCTACACCGATTCCGAGCTTGGCGTTCTCGGCAAGGTGGACATCGGCGGTCCCAACAAGCCGCGCGCGGCAGGGCGGATCAACCTGGACGGTGAGCCCACCTCCGTGGCCGTCGTCGACGGGTTCGCCCTTGCCGGTGTCAACACCTCTGAAAGCTTCGTCAGCCCCTCGGGCCACGTCGCGGTGGTCGACCTCGCTGCGGGCACGGTGGTGGCGCGTTGCGACGTCAAGGGCCAGCCCGATTCCGTTGCGGTCAGCCCGAACCGCACCTTTCTTGCAGTCGCGGTGGAGAACGAACGCGACGAGGACCTGAACGACGGCGCGATCCCGCAGCTTCCGGCCGGGCACCTGGCGATCCTGGATCTCGGACCCGACGGCCGGCCCACCAACTGCGACGGCGCACGCATCGTCGACCTGACGGGGCTCGCCGACGTCGCGCCCGGCGACCCCGAACCGGAATACGTTTCCATCAACGGGGCCGACCACGCGGTGGTGACCCTGCAGGAGAACAACCACATCGTCATCGTCGATCTGAAGGCGGGCACGGTGGCAAGCCACTTCTCTGCCGGCACGGTCGACCTTATCGACATCGATTCCGAGCGTGACAAGGTGATCCGCCTGACCGGATCGCTGGACGACGTGCCCCGCGAGCCGGACGCGGTGGCCTGGCTCGACGACGACCGTTTCGTCACCGCCAACGAAGGCGACCTCGCCGGCGGCAGCCGCGGCTTCAGCATCTTCAACCGCGACGGCACTGTCCTGTACGACAGCGGTGCCGCGCTGGAACACCTGGCCGCGCGCCTGGGTCACTATCCGGAAAAACGCGCCGGCAAGAAAGGCAACGAACCCGAAGGGGTCGCCGTCGGAACCTACGGCGACGAACGGCTGATCTTCATCGGCAGCGAGCGGGCGAACTTCATCGCGGTCTACCGGGACGAGCCGGTGGGGCCGATATTGCTGCAGGTGCTTCCCGTGGGTGTCGGGCCGGAGGGCATCCTGCCGATCCCGGCGCGCAATCTGGTCGCGGTGGCCAGCGAGGTGGATTCCGCCGAGGACGGGGTTCGCTCGACCATCGCGGTGTTCGCGCGGATCGACGCGGCGCCGGCCTATCCCGATATCGTCTCGGAGCTGGACGCGGCAAAGGGCGGCGTGCCGATCACCTGGGGCGCGCTGTCGGGCCTGGCGGGCGATCCGAACGATGGGTCCCTCGTCTATGCGGTGCATGACAATTTCTACGGCGACTCGCGGATCTATACCGTCGACGTCAGCGCGCGGCCGGCGCGCATCGTCGAGGAACGGCAGCTTAAGAAGGACGGCGCACCGGTCGCCTACGACCTGGAAGGGATTTCGGTCGCGTCCGACGGCGGGTTCTGGCTGGTCTCGGAAGGCGACCCGGGCAAGGGCGTGGCCAACCTCCTGGTCAAGGTTGCGGCCGACGGGACGGTGGAGCGCGAGATCGAACTGCCCGAAACCATCGCCGGGCGCGCGGTCCGGTTCGGCTTCGAGGGCGTTGCGGAAGTCGGCGAAGGCGCGAATGCGCGGGTGTACGTGGCGGTCCAGAGGACCTGGAACGACGATCCCAGGAACCACGCGCGGATTGCCGTCTACGACCCGGCCAGCGAGAGCTGGGGCTTCCTGTTCTACCCGCTGGACGAGCCGGAATCGCCGGCTGGCGGCTGGGTGGGCCTGAGCGAGATCGTCGCGGTGAAGGGATCGAAACTCGCGATCCTGGAGCGCGACAACAAGGGCGGCCCCGATGCAGCGATCAAGCGGGTCTATCTGGTGGATGTGGCCGCCGTCACGCCGGCCGGTCCCGACGCGGTGCCGCCGGTCGTGGAGAAGTCCCTGGCGATCGACATGCTGCCGGCCATGCAGGCCAAGGCCGGATGGGTGCCGGACAAGCCCGAGGGCTTGACCATCACCGCGGACGGCACAGTCTCGATGGTAACGGACAATGACGGCGTCGACGATGCCAGTGGCGAAACGATGCTGATCAGGCTGGGCACCGCCGACGAGGTGTTCGGCGGCCAGTAACCGAAAGGTTCCTCCCGGCGCGGGCTGCGCCGACCCGTCTCCCGGGCCCTTTTTCGACCAGGACGAAGGGCCCGGGGACGGGGTCTTTTTTCAGGTTCACGAGATCCGATAGAACCCGCGGGCGGTATCGCCGAAGACGCGGGCGCGGTCTTCTGCCGAGAGCCCGCTCAGGATCTCCTCATAGGCCGCGGCGAGCCGCGCATAGTCCGAACTGAGGCTGTCGACCGGGAAGTTGGACCCGAACATACAGCGCGCGGGCCCGAACGCCTCCAGACAGTGAAGCACGATCGGGCGGATCTTCTCCGCCGTCCAGTCGTGGTCGAACATGCCGAGGCCGGAGAGTTTGCAAAAGACGTTCGGCAGGGCGGCGAGCTTCGCAATCTCGGCGCGCCAGAACCGCAATCCGTCGTCGCTGCGGTCGTGGGGCGAACCGGCATGGCAAAGCGCGACGGGCAGGTCCGGCACGCGCGCGAACAGATCGGCTGCCGCGTCCATCAGCTCGGGGATCAGTTGCAGGTCAAAGCTGAGGCCGCGTTCCGCCAGTTCTTCGAGCCCGTCTAGAAAGTCAGCGGACTGCAAAAGCGCGTTGGTTCCGGTCGCCGCGTCCTCGCCCGGCGCACGGCCGACGATTTGGCGGATGCCGCGCACCGTGGATAAGGTGGCAATCCGGTCGAGCCGTTGCGACCGGTCTGGCGCGGTGAGGTCGCCGAAAGCGACTTGCGCCGCCGGCCAGCCGGGGTTGGCCTCGGCCTCGGCCTGGACCCAGCGCGCCTCCGCCTCGCCGTCGGCGGCACCGACCTGGATGTGGACCGAGGCCTCGATGCCCTGCGCGGATGCGTCCGTCCGGAACTCCGCGATGGTGTAGTCGCGCTGGATCGGCGTCGGGTCGCCGAAGAACCGAACCGAGCCCCGCTCCATCAGCCAGGGGTAGTGGACGGCATTGAGGTCCCAGAGGTGGTGGTGCGCGTCGATTCTCATGTCACTTGCAGTTCTTCTGCCTTTGCCGATTGCCACCGGACCCTGACCGCCTCAACCCCGCCAGCAAATCCACCCCGCACTGGGCCCGGAAATCGATAGAGTCGATCAGCACCCAGTTCTCGGCCAGCTTGTCGCCGCGGCGCGCTTAGAAGTCCATCAGGTTCATGCCGATCTGTTGGCCCGTCGGTTCCAGGCCGCGGAATGGCACGCCGGGAAAACGTACCCTGCCGGCTGAACCATCACGCCGTCTCCGCGGCGCGGTCCAGCAGATCGACGCCCATCTGGTCGAACAGGTCGAGATAGTCCAGCAGGACCCAGTTCTCCATGATCTTGCCGCCGGCGCAGCGGTAGAAGTCCATGACCCGAAGCGTCAGGGACTTGCCCGTGGCCTTGACGCCCAGATAGTCGCCCCTGTGGGTCATGGTCATCGACGGCCAGCCGCCGACCGCCGCATAGTCGCCGTCGCCGATGCGGCAATAGTGGTTGCCGCCCTTGCGGTCGGGAAAGGCGATCAGGAACGGTTCGCGGTGGTCGTCGACGAAACCGGCCCAGCGGTAGTTGGACCCAATCCCGCCCGGCCCGTACCACAGCATGTCCTCGTGCCAATAGCCGGACTGGCCGGTCTGGCCCTCGGAGAGAAAGGTCTCCGGATCGTAGTGGGTGAGGTCCTTCAGCATCCCTTCGACCAGATCCAGCGTCGCGGGCCCGCGCGCCCTGTGGCCCGGCAAGACCCCGTCGTGGGTGGCCGGGCCGGGAAACAGCATCTCGGTGCCCAGCATGTGCGGCAACGGAAAGCGGCCGACCTGGCGCAACAGGTCCAGAAAATCGAACAACAGCTTGGCCTCGGCGATGCGGCCGTCTTCGATCCGGTAGAACTCGCCGGAACGCAGGAAGACCAGCCGGTCGTTGGGTGCGATGCCGACAAGGTTCTCGTTGAAGGTACCCAGATAGTGGGTGACCGCGGCCACCCACTCGCCGGGGCCGCGCCGGTTGGTGCCGCCGATGAAGATCTCGTCGCGCCGCCGCACGTGTGACAGCGCCATGCGGATCGGCCGGATCACGCCCTCCAGGACCGCCTCGACCCCCTCCAGGCGGCCGATGGGAAAGGCCACGTCCCACACCGTGTCAGGCGTCAGCGCGGCCGTGGCCAGCGCGTGCAGCTCGGCCTCTGGCGCCGCGATCAGCCGGTTGAGGGCCGCGTGCGCGGCGGCGCGATCATCGCTCATTGCTGGAAGGCACTCCCTGTCGGGCGGAAATTGCATACGAATGCAAAAATGCTTGCCAAAGATGTTCGCCCGCGTCTAGAGTTTTTGCAATCGTATGCAGAATAAATCGTTCCCAACTTTTGAACAGGGGGAACCATGGCCGAAATCCAGCTTCGCAACGTGTCGAAACGGTGGGGCGATTTTATCGGTGTCGACAATTTCGACCTGACGATCGCCGATCGGGAATTCCTGGTCCTGCTGGGGCCGTCGGGCTGCGGCAAGACGACGACCATGCGCATGATCGCAGGCCTGGAGGACGCCACCGAGGGCGAGATCCGCATCGGCGAGCGGGTCGTCAACGACCTGGATCCCAAGGACCGGGACGTGGCGATGGTGTTCCAGTCCTACGGTCTTTATCCCAACATGAACGTTTACGAGAACATCCGCTTTCCCTTGAAGGTGCGAAAGGTGGACGCCTCGACCCACGACGAGCGGGTGATGCGTGCGGCCGACATGGTGGAACTGCGCGAGTTCCTGCACCGCAAGCCGGCGGAGCTTTCGGGCGGCCAGCGCCAGCGTGTTGCGCTGGCCCGCGCGATCGTGCGCCAGCCCACCGTGTTCCTGATGGACGAGCCGTTGTCGAACCTGGACGCCAAGCTCAGGGTCTCGACCCGTGCGCAGATCAAGAACCTGCAGCACGAATTGCAGGTCACGACGATCTACGTCACCCACGACCAGATCGAGGCGATGACGCTGGCCGACCGGGTGGTGGTGATGAACCGCGGCATCGTCCAGCAGGTGGGAACGCCGACCGATATCTACGACAGTCCGGCCAATACCTTCGTTGCCGGCTTCATCGGCTCGCCGGCGATGAACCTGATGGAAGGCCGGCTGGAAGGCGGCTCGTTCGTCGGCGAGAACGTGCGGATCGGCGGCCTGAGGGGCCCGGACGGGCCGGTGACCCTGGGCCTGCGTGCCGAGGATGCGTCGGTCAGCGCCGGCGCCGGTGAAATCAACGCCGAGGTCTACACGATGGAATTGCTGGGCGATGCGACCATGATCACGGTCCGCGCCGGCGGCGCCCTGGTTGCGGTCAAGGCGCCGAAGGACTACAGGGTCGAGATCGGCGAACGGGTGTCGATCTCCGTGCCCGCCGACATCTGCCATCTTTTCAACAGCGAGGACGGCGCGCGGCTGGCCGGGTGAAGGTTGTCATTCGGTCACGGCCCCGTACGCCGTGAGAAAGAACGGGAGGCTAAACATGTTCGTAAGGAAAATCCTTTTGGCGGGGGCGGTGACGCTGATGTCCAGCGGCGTCTCGATCGCCTGCGATTTCGAGAACACCGTGCCGGTGAAGTCCTTGAGCGCCGGTTTCGAGGCATGGAAAGCCGCGACGGCGGCGATGGCCGAATGCGGCAATTTCCAGGCGGAGCTGGACCAGGAGTTCCGGACCAAGCAGCCCGCCGCCTTTGCGGCGAAACCGTCGCTGTACCAGATTGGCGGCGTCGCCAACGGGACCCTGGTTCCGCTGATGAACGACGGGACGGTTCGGCCGCTCGACGACCTGGTGGCGAAGTACGGCCAGAACCTGACGCCCAACCAGCTGATCAGGATCGACGGCAAGGTCATGGCGATCGCCATGATGGTGAACACCCAGCACCTGATGTACCGCGAAGACATCTTCAAGGACCTTGGGATCGTCGTGCCGACCACCTACGACGAGGTGCTTGCCGCGGCCGAACAGATCAAGGCGGCCGGCGTCGTCGACTACCCGCTGGGCGCCACCTACAAGACCGGTTGGAACCTGGCCCAAGACTTTGTCAACATGCACATCGGCTTCGGCGGTGAATTCTTCACAGACGGCAGCAAGCCCGCGATCAACAGCGACGCGGGTGTTGCGGCACTTGAGATGATGAAGAAGCTGACCGCCTACATGGACCCGGAATTTCTGGTTTCGGACTCCACCTACGTCCAGCAGCAGTTCCAGCAAGGCAAGATCGCGATGGCCAACCTGTGGGCCAGCCGCGCCGGTGCCATGAACGACGAGGCCGAAAGCCAGGTTGCCGGCAAGGTCATCATGGCCTCGGCACCGGCGGCGATCCCTGGCGAGAAGCCGGCCTCGACCCTGTGGTGGGACGGCATCGTCATCGCCAAGAACATCTCCGACGAGGAGGCCGACGCGGCCTTCCGTGTGGCCATGGCCGGCCTCAGCAAGGAGATGGTCCAGGCCAACAGCGACATCGCCGTCTGGCTAATCGACGGGTTCGAGCCCGGACCGCTGGCACAAGGTGCGGTGGAAACCGCCATGAACGGCACCGTGCCCTACCCCGCCAGTTCGCAGATGGGCCTGATGCACACCGCGTTGGGCAACGGCGTTTCCGACTTCCTGATCGGAGCCAAGGACGCCCAGACCACACTGGCGGACATCGAAGCCGCCTACCTGACCGCCGCCAAGGAAGCGGGACTGGTCAAGTAGGGGACTGATCCGGGGGGGCTTCGGGCCCTCCGGGCAGAACCACGGTATTGAGGAACGGGGATCATGAGATTCAAGACATTCGCGGCTTTCGTCGGCCCGTCGGTTTTTCTCATGTTTCTTTTCATCGCGGCACCGCTGGTCAGCGTGTTCCTGCAGAGCTTTTACCTGACCCAGCCGGTGCTGGAGACCGTCGAGGTCGAGACCTGCACACCCGGTTTCCTCAAGCAGACCTGTGTCACCGAGACCAAGACCCAGCCCATCCTCGACGAGGAGGGCAAGGTCGTCACCCAGACGACCTTCGTGGGCCTGGAAAGCTATCGCAACGTGCTGGAACCGGGGCGGGCCTGGGCGGCGCTCAGCAACGGCGGTATCCGCGAATTCCTGACCATCGATTTCTGGAAGGCGCTGCGGTTCACCTTGACCTTCACATTGATCACGCTGCCGCTGGTGATCGGTGTGGGGCTGTTGATTGCGCTGGTTGTGAACAACACCGTCCGGTCGATCCGCGGCCCGGTGATCTTCGTTTCGCTGCTGCCTTTCATCATCACGCCGGTCATCGGCGCGTTGTCGATCCGGTGGCTGTTCATCGGCGACGGCATCATGACCGCGTTCCTGGAATGGTTGCTGGAGCGCGACATCGCGATGTTTGCGCAGGCCTGGACCATCGAAATCCTGATGCTGTTCTACCGGGTCTGGCACGTCGCGCCTTTCGCCTTCGTGGTGTTCTATGCGGGGCTGCAGACCGTCAACCAGGACACGCTGGAAAGCGCGATCATCGACGGCGCAAGCCGGTGGGAGCGCCTGCGGTACGTGGTGATCCCCCATATCATGCCGCTGATCATCTTCATTTCGCTGATCCACCTGATGGACGCGTACAGGGTGTTCGAGGAGATCATCGGCTTTACCAGCCAGGGCCATGTGATTTCGCTGCAGTGGCTGACCTATGACTTCCTGACGCCGGACGACAGCGGCAATCGCTCGATCTCGCGCGCGTCGGCCAGCGCCATGCTGACCATGGTCGGGATCGTGATCCTGTTGATCCCGCTGCTCAGAAGGACCTGGCGCGATCACCGGGGGGGCAGCCGATGAACACGCCCCGCGCCATGCGTCAGCCGCTGGCACTGCGCCTGACATCAGCCGGTTTCCTCGTCTTCTGGTGCCTGCTGGCGGCCTTCCCGCTGTTCTGGGTCGCTGTGATGAGCTTCAAGGTGCCGGTGGACTCCTTCGCGCCCAATCCCCTGTCCGTCATCTTCGGGCCGGAAACGCGCGCGGCCGGCAAGGGGCTTTCGATCCTGGACATCGTCGTCGGCCTGGTGGTGCTGTGGTACACGGTCCGCCTGGCGGTCCGCCAGCTTCCTCAAGTCGTCGGTCAATACGCGCCGTGGGGCCAGATCTGGCTGGGCTGGATTATCGGATCTTTGCTGTTCGGGATCGCGTTCGTGGTGGTCTTCTTCGGCATCCTGCCGCTGGTCCTCGGGGTCTTGAACTCCATTGTCGGGCCGCTCGGCAGTCCGATCCTGGGCCTGACGACGGAGCACTACCAGGCGGTCTGGGTGGACAACGAGTTCTACCGCAACTTCATCAACTCGCTGATCGTCACCGCGGGCGTCGTGACCGTCTCGCTCACCGTGGGAACACTGGCCGGCTACGGCCTGGCACGGTCGGGCTCGCAGCTTGCCTTCTGGATCCTGATCATCGGGCTGGTCTTCCGGGCGCTGCCGCATTCGGTGCTTGTTGCGGGCTATCTGCCGCCCTTCATCAATTCAGCCGAGATCCTGCGGCCGTTCCTGGGCGATGCGGCGCCGACGCTTTACGGCAAACCCTTTGCGGTGATCGCGGTCCTGGTCTCGATCAACCAGCCCTTCACGATCTGGATGCTCAGGTCTTTCTTCCAGAACATCCCGATGGACCTGGACGAGGCGGCGCGCGTCGACGGCTGTACCCACTTCCAGGCTTTCCGCTGGGTGATCATGCCGGTGATGTGGCCGGGCGTGATCACCACCGGGCTGTTCAGCTTCCTGCTTGCCTACAACGACTATCTGGTCACCTCGCTGCTGCTGGACGCGCAAAACCAAACCATGGTCCCGGCGATCGCCAGCTATTTCAACCGCGAGACGACGACCACCGACCAGGTCGAGGCGGTGGCCGCGGCGGTGTCGATCACCGCGCCGCTGTTCCTTCTGGTGATGGTGTTCCAGCGCCAGATCGTCGGCGGGCTGACGGCCGGCGCCGTGAAGGGATGACGGAAATGATGAAAGGCATGGGTGTCGACCACGGCCATCTCAGCCGCGACACGGACATGACCAAGACGGAAGACACCCGCCGCGTCATCGAGGGCATGGTGGACGCGCTGAACGAGCACCGCATCGAGGGCATCGGCGACTTCTTCGCGGAAGACTTCGTCTGGCGCGGCAATACCGGCTGCGGCACGAAAAACGGCATCAAGGAGTTCCAGAACAACTGGCAGCGTCCGTTCCAGGCGGCGTTCTCCGACAAGGTCGCGATCGACGAGGCGCGGCTTTACATGGGCGAGTGGGCGGCCTGTTTCGGCGCCCAGCACGCGGTCCATTCCGGCCCCTTCATGGGCGTTGCGGCCACCGGCAAGCGGGTAGAGATCCGCTACATGGATTTTTGGAAGGTGGTCGACGGCAAGATCGTCGAGAACTGGGTATCCGTCGACTTTCCGCACGTGCTGGCGCAGTTGGGCGTCGACATCTTCAACGGCGAAGGCTGGGAAAACTACGACACCGGGGCAAAGGAGCCGCCGCGGCCCGACGGCAAGGCGGCGTGAAAAGAAGCGACGGATAACAAACCCGCATCCCGGCGAGGGTGAGGGGCATGCGAGGAGACCGAGACAGCCATGGCTGAATATCTGAAACGCGGCAAACCGGCGGCCGAGCGCGCCGAGGACGACGCGCGGGTCCGCCAGACGGTTGAGTCCGTCCTTGCCGACATCGAGGCGCGCGGCGACGCGGCCGTGCGAGAACTGTCCGAGAAGTTCGACAAGTACAGCCCGCCGTCGTTCCGCCTGAGCCAGTCGGAGATCGAGGCGGCCATGTCCCAGGTTTCCGACCGGGACCTGGAGGACATCAAGTTCGCCCAGACGCAGATCCGCCGGTTCGCCGAGGCGCAGAGGGCGTCGATGACCGACATCGAGGTCGAGACCCTGCCCGGCGTGATCCTGGGACACCGCAACATCCCGGTGCAGTCGGTCGGCTGTTACGTGCCGGGCGGCAAGTTCCCGATGGTCGCCTCGGCGCACATGTCGGTGCTGACGGCATCCGTCGCGGGCGTGCCGCGGATCGTCGCCTCGGCCCCGCCCCAGGACGGCGCGCCGCATCCGGCGATCGTCACCGCCATGCATCTGGGCGGGGCGCACGAGATCTACGTCCTGGGCGGCATCCAGGCGGTCGGCGCGATGGCGCTGGGCACCGAGACGATCGAGGCGGTGCACATGCTGGTCGGGCCCGGCAACGCCTTCGTGGCGGAGGCCAAGCGCCAGTTGTTCGGCCGCGTCGGCATCGACCTGTTCGCCGGACCGACCGAAACGATGGTGATCGCCGACGAGACCGTGGACGGGGAGATGTGCGCGACCGACCTTCTGGGCCAGGCAGAGCACGGCTACAACTCGCCGGCCGTTCTGGTCACCAATTCGCGCAAGCTGGCCGAGGACACCATGGCCGAGGTGGAACGGCTGCTGAAGATCCTGCCGACCGCGGAAACCGCGTCGGCGTCGTGGCGCGACTATGGCGAAGTGATCCTGTGCCAGGACTATGACGAGATGCTGGCGGTTGCCGACGACATCGCGTCGGAGCACGTCCAGGTGATGACCGACCGCGACGACTGGTTCCTGGAGAACATGACCTGTTACGGCGCGCTGTTCCTGGGGCCGAGGACGAACGTTTCCAACGGCGACAAGGTGATCGGCACCAATCACACCCTGCCGACCAAGAAGGCGGGCCGCTACACCGGCGGGCTGTGGGTGGGCAAGTTCCTGAAGACCCACAGCTATCAGAAGGTGCTGACCGACGAGGCGGCCGCGCTGGTGGGCGAATACTGTTCGCGCCTGTGCATGCTGGAAGGGTTCGCCGGTCATGCCGAACAGGCGAATGTCAGGGTGCGGCGCTACGGCGGCAAGAACGTGCCCTACGCATCGGCCGCGGAATGACGGCGCAGCCGCGCACACCGACTTTCCGACTGGACGGCAAGCGGGCACTGGTGGCAGGCGCCAGCAGCGGCATCGGCCACGGTTGCGCCGCGGCCCTTGCCGAGGCGGGCGCCCATGTCGTGCTGTCCGCGCGCAACGCCGGCCGCCTGGAGGAGATCGCCGCGGGTTTTGCGGCGGAAGGCTGGAACGCCGAGGCGGCGCCGGTCGACGTCGCCGACATTTCCGCGACGGCGGCCATGGTCGAAGCGCGCGGCCCGTTCGACATCCTGGTCAACAGCGCCGGGATGGCGCGTCACACACCGGCGGTGGAGACGACGCCGGCGGACTTCGACGCGGTCATGGGGGTCAACCTGCGCGGCGCCTATTTCCTTGCTCAGGCGGTGGCGAAGGCGCTGGTCGCCGCGGACAGGCCCGGTTCGATCATCACCATTTCGTCCCAGATGGGGCATGTGGGTGGTGTGGACCGGGCGGTCTATTGCGCATCGAAGTTCGCGGTCGAGGGCTTTACTAAGGCGATGGCGGTGGAACTGGGCCCGCACGGGATCCGGGTCAACACGGTCTGCCCCACCTTCATCCGCACGCCCCTGACCGAGCAGACCTTCGATCATCCGGAACGCGTGCGATGGATCGAGGAAAAGATCAAGCTGGGCCGGGTCGGCACGGTCGAGGACATCATGGGCGCGGTGGTCTATCTGGCTTCGGATGCTTCGGCTCTAGTGACTGGCACGTCCATGCTGGTTGACGGCGGCTGGACGGCGGAATGATGGCAAACGTCAAGGCAACATCGGTCGACGTTGCAAAGCTGGCCGGCGTCAGCCAGTCGGCGGTGTCCAGGGTCTACACGCCGGGTGCCAGCGTGTCGGAAAAGACCGCGGCGAAGGTCCGCAAGGCCGCCGAGCAACTGGGCTATCGCCCGAACGTGCTGGCACGCTCGCTGATCACCGGCCGCAGCCGGATGATCGGCCTGGTGGTGTCCTATCTGGACAATTACTTCTACCCCGAGGCGCTGGAGAAACTGTCCAACGCGCTGCAGGCGGAGGGGTACCACGTCCTGGTCTTCATGGCCGAGCAGACCTCGGAGACCGTCGACACCGTCCTGCAGGAGATCCTGGACTATCAGGTCGACGGCATCGTCACCGCGTCGGTTGCCATGTCTTCGGAACTCGCCGCGCGCTGCCAGGCGGCCGGCACGCCGGTGGTGCTGTTCAACCGCAGCCAGGACGACGAGCGGCTGTCGGCGGTCACGTCGGACAACATTGCCGGCGGTCGCAAGATGGCCGCCTTTCTTGCCGCGGGCGGGCATCGACGCATCGGCTATATCGCCGGCTGGGAAGGCGCATCGACACAGCGCGACCGCGAAGCGGGTTTCCGTGCGGGGCTGAAGGACGCCGGCCTTGCGCTTGCGGCGCGTGAGGTCGGCGACTTCAACCAAGCCAAGGCACGGGAGGCGGCGCGGCGCATGTTCGCCGCGGCCGACCGGCCCGATGCGGTCTTCGTCGCCAACGACCACATGGCGTTCGCCGTGATGGACACCCTGCGCAGCGAGCTTGGCCTGCGCGTGCCCGAGGATGTGTCCGTCGCGGGCTACGACGACGTGCCGCCGGCGGCGTGGCCGGCCTACGACCTGACAACGGTGCGTCAGTCGGCCAACCGCATGGTGGCGCAAACGGTGGAAATCCTGCTGGATCGGATCGCCCACCCGAAGGCGGCGGCGCGGCGGATCGCAATCGACGGGCCTTTGGTCGTTCGCGGTTCCGTCAGGGTGCCCGAAGGATGGAGCGAATGAAGGGCTTTGATCCCAAGTTCAAGGATTTTCCCGACTACATCCTGGGGATCACCAAGGAGATCTGGGAGGATCGCGGCATCGCGACCCTGCACGACTACTATGCACCGGACATCGTGGTCCGCTCGCCCGCCTCGGTGGTGGTCGGCAACGACGGCGTGATCGCCGCGACCAGCGCGACGCTGGCGGAGTTCCCCGACCGCAAGCTGTTGGGCGAGGACGTTATCTGGGCGGGCACGCCGGAGGAGGGGATGCTGTCGTCGCACCGGCTCTATTCCACCGCGACCCATCTGGGCGACGGGGTTTACGGCGCGGCGACGGGGAAGAAACTGGCCTACCGGATCATCGCCGACTGTCACGCGATCAACAACCAGATCGACGACGAATGGCTGATCCGCGATCAGGGCGCCGTCGTCAGGCAGCTTGGCTGGGATCCGAAGGACTATGCCCGCGACCTGATCCGGCGCGAGGGCGGCCCGGCGGACTGCGTGAGACCGTTCACGCAGAAGACCGACAAGCCCGGCCCCTACAAAGGCCGCGGAAACGACAACGAATGGGGCAAGAAGTACGCGGATATCCTGTCCCGCATCATGGCCGCGGATATGGCGGTGATCCCGGCCGAATACGACCGCGCCTGCGAACTGCACTATCCGGGTGGTGTAAGCGGGCACAGCCACGGCGATGCGGACCGTTTCTGGCTGGGCCTGAGATCCAGCTTTCCCCATGCCGTCTTCACGATCGAACACCGGATCGGCCGCAAGGACGACATGATGGCGCCGCGCGCCGCCGTGCGCTGGAGCCTTGCGGGCAAACACGACGGCTGGGGCGTGTTCGGCACGCCCACCGGTGCGGTGGTCTACGTGATGGGTGCCGCCCACGCGGAGTTCGGGCCCTGGGGGCTGCGCAGGGAATACGTGCTGTACGACGAAACCGCGATCTGGAAGCAGATCCTGCTGCAAACGGAGTGACGGGCATGACGCCGCAGGAAATGGAGAGCAACATCGTGCGGTACGGCGCGCTGCAGCCCTGCCGGACCGCCTTTATCGACGCACACACGCCCGGATCGGACCAGAAGGAGAACTTCACGATCATCGGCGGCGGCGTGTCGGAAAGCCCGGACCAGCACGTGCACATCAAGCGGACGCCCGGCTTCAACATCGGTGCGGCAGGCCAGCCGCCCAAGTGCCGAAACTCGCTGCACACCCACCGCACCGCCGAAGTGTTCTTCGTCCTGACGGGGCGCTGGCGGTTCTTTTGGGGCCGTTGGGGCACCGCCGGAGAGGTCGTTCTTGAGGAAGGCGACATCTTCAACATCCCGACCGGCGTGTTCCGTGGTTTCGAGAACATCGGCACCGACTACGGCATGATCATGTCGATCCTGGGCGGCGACGATTCGGGCGGCGGCGTCGTCTGGGCGCCCCAGGTGATCGAGGAATCCCGCGCGCACGGCCTGATCCTTGGCGAGAACGGCCGGCTTTACGACAGCAAGCAAGGCGTGCACCTGCCCGAGGGGGTCGCGCCGATGCCGCTGTTGACCGAGGAGGAACTGAAGGCCTTTCCCGAGACGCCGGCCTCGGTCGTGGTATCGGAATTCGTCGCGCGCTATTGGGATTTGATGGCGTTGGCGGCGCACGAACCGGTGATGGTGATCGGCGAGAACGGCGTCCTGAAGGACCGGCCTGGATTCGAGGTGGAGTTCCTGACACGCGGGTCGATCCCAGAGGCGCCCTATGCCACGGAACGAAACGAAGTTCTGATGATCATGCGCGGGCATTGGCGGCTGGGCTGGCAAGGTGGCGAGACGGTGCTTGCGCCGGGCGACACATGCATGGTGCCGCCTGGGTTGGAACGGTCGCTGGTGCCGTCGATGACCGGCGAGGCGAGCCTCTACCGCGTTCGCAACACCGAGGATCCCGCCGGCGCGACCCGGCGTCTGATGTAGACACGAGCGAACCGAAAAGATGACCAAGATCATGACGACCCACGTGGGCTCGCTGCCGCGGACCCAGGAAGTGGTGGACTTCATTTTTGCCCGCGAGAAAGGCGAGGCCTACGACGAGGCCGGCTTCGATGCCTGCATGACGCGCGCGGTGGACGAGACGGTCGCACGCCAGAAGCAGGCGGGCGTCGATATCGTCAGCGACGGCGAAACCTCGAAGATCTCCTATTCGACCTACGTCAAGGACCGCTATACGGGCTTTTCGGGCGACAGCCCCCGCAACGCGCCTGCCGACCTGAAGCTCTATCCGTCGTTTCTGGAACGCCTTGCGCGCGAGGGCGGTACGCCCCAATTCGCAAGGCCTTGCTGCACCGGCCCTGTCGCGGCAAAAAGCGACCGTGACCTGAAGACCGACATCGCGAACCTGAAGGCAGCGATGGACAAGCACGGGGTCGCGCGCGGGTTCATGAATGCCGCTTCGCCCGGCGTTATCTCGCAGTTCCTGCCAAACAAGCATTATCCGTCGCGCGAGGCCTATCTGGCGGCCCTGGCCGATGCGATGAAGGCCGAATACGAGACCATCGCCGCGTCCGGTCTCGACCTCCAGCTCGACTGTCCCGACCTTGCCCTGGCGCGGCACGTGATCTTCGCGGACCTGTCGGACGACGATTTCGTCAAGCAGGCCGATGCGCATGTGGAGGTCCTGAACCATGCCTTGGCGGAGGTGCCAACCGAACGGGTGCGCGTTCATATCTGCTGGGGCAACTACGAGGGTCCCCATGTCTGCGACATCGCCATGGACAGGGTGTTCTCGACCTTGATGCGCACCAAGTCGCGCTATGTCCTGTTCGAGACCTCGAATCCGCGTCATGCCCACGAATGGACCGTGTTCCGCGACCGTGCCGCAGAGATCCCGGACGACAAGGTGCTGGTGCCCGGCGTGGTCGACACCACGACCAACTTCGTCGAGCATCCCGAAGTGGTGGCGCAGCGGATCGCGCGGTTCGTCGACATCGTCGGTTCCGAGCGCGTCATAGCCGGCACCGATTGCGGCTTTGGAACGTTTGCCGGTTTCGGCGCCGTCGACCCTGACATCGCCTACGCCAAGTTGGAGACGCTGGCCGAAGGCGCAGAGATCGCCTCGCGCACGGCCTAGGGCGCGCCCGCGCATGCCCCGCGAAAGGCTGCTGCTGTTGCCGGGCATGATGTGCGACGCGCGTCTGTTCGCGCCGCAGGTCGCGGCCTTCGCAGAGGGCTACGAGGTGGTCGTCGGCGATCTGACGGGCGCGGATACCATCGATGCACTGGCCCGCGCCGTCCTTAAGCAGGCGGGCGCGGCGCCGTTCAATCTGGCCGGCCTGTCCATGGGCGGGATCGTCGCCATGCAGATGGCGCAGCTTGCGCCGGCGCAGGTGAAACGGCTGGCGCTGTTGGACACGAACCATCGCGCCGACCCGCCGGACCGCCGCGCGATCCGGGATGCCCAGATTGCCAAGGTCCAGGCCGGCGAGATGCGTGCCGTCATCATCGAGGAAATGAAGCCCAATTACCTGGCAGAGGCGCACCGTGGGAACCAGGCGCTGCTCGACCTTCTGGTCACCATGGCGATGGACCTGGGCGAGGCTGCGTTTCTCAGCCAGACGCGCGCACTGAAGGAACGGCCCGACCAGACGGATTCCCTGCGGGCCTATGGCGGACCGGCGCTGGTGCTGTGCGGGGAGGAAGACACGCTGTGCCCGCCGGAGCGCCACCGGGAGATGGCGGCCTTGCTGCCGAATGCAGAACTGACGATGCTCCCCGGGGCGGGCCACATCTCGACACTGGAGAACCCGGCTGCGGCGAACGCCGCGCTCGCTGCCTGGCTGGCGCGGCCGGTCGGCTGAATGGCACGCCCCGTTCTGTGATTGGGGTCACAATCGCGTGGACACTGCTGGTCCACTATTGCAGTTCGCGGCCCGTCAAAGTGCAAGGCAGGGAGGGACCGGACCATGCCTGTTGCGAAGAGCTACAAGCCGATCACACGCGCCAAAAGCAGAGACGGCGTCTATCACGGTGCCGCGCTGACGGGGGCCAATTCCATCATCCTCGGCTGGTCGATGGACAGCGCGGTTTCGCGAAGCGACCTGATGGGTTTCGCGATCCGCCGGACCGATTTCGATCCCGACACGAAAGAGGTTCTGCGCGTCGACTGGCTGAACGGGCAAAAGCGCTTCAGGGGAATGCAGGACGACGAGGGCTTCGACGTCCGGTCCGACCAGGCGCCCTTTCAGCGGTTTCGGTGGGCCGACTATTCGGTGAACCCGTCGCGGTCCTATCGCTATGACATTTTTCCCATGCGCGGCCGGCCGGGCGACCTTGAACGCGACGACCCGGTGACCCTGGATGTGCGGCCGAGCCCGCACGAGGTCGACGGGATCGGCGTCTATTTCAACCGCGGGGTCACGGCTGCGTCAGCCTATCTGAGGCGTTTCCGCGGCCTCCATCCCGACGACGTGGTCGACGGCGAAGCCTATCGGTGGCTGTCGCGGGGATTGAAGGAGTCGCTGCTGGCGTTCATCGACGACACGAAGAAGGACGAATCGCTGCACGTCGCGATCTACGAGTTCTTCCTGCCTGAAATCGCCGACACGCTGCGCGCGGCCCATGTGCGCGGCGTCAAGGTCCACATCGTCTACCATGCCAAGGCCGGAAAGAAGGCGACCAAGGAAAACGAACACAGCCTGCATGCTGCCAAGCTGGACAGCGCCGCCTTATCGACCGCGCGCAGCAACACCAGCGGGATCAGCCACAACAAGTTCGTCGTTCGCCTGAACAAGGCCGGCAAGCCGAAAACGCTGTGGACCGGTTCGGCCAACTTCTCGAACAACGCGTTTCATTTCCAGACCAACTGCGCACTGACGATCGAAGACACGACCCTTGCAGAGCTCTACGAGGGATATTTCCAGATCCTGAAACGAAACCTGACGGCCCGGCGCCGCGCGGGCAGAAAGACGGTCAAGGACGAGATCATCGAACTGGTCGCCGCGTTCGAGGATAAGATCGCCCCGCCCTTCGATCAGGTGTTGTTCTCGCCGGTCCGCGAGACCCATGTGGTCGACGCGGCGCGCGAGCTGATCGGCGAAGCGCAGAGTGCGGTCTTCATCAGCGCCCCGTTCGGGCTTGCAAAGAAGGACTTCCACGACGCGCTGGAAGGCAACACGCGCGCGATCCTGGAATACGGTCTCGCCAACGCCACGGCGATCAGCAAGATCCGCGAACTGAACCACAACAACACGCGGTTCTTCCCGCCCAGGCGGCTGAAGCGCTACAAGGGCGAGAATTGGGACGCCAAGGCCTTCGGCGCCCACAAGATCCACGCGAAGACGCTGGTGATCGATCCGTGGGGCGAAAACCCAGCGGTCCTGATCGGGTCGGCGAATTTCAGCAAACCGTCCTGCGTCAAGAACGACGAGAACACCCTGCTGATCCGCGGCGACAAGCGGATCGCCGCGATGGTGACGGCGGAATTCATGCGGATGTACGAACATTACCGCTCGCGGTTCTGGATCGATCTGATCGAGAAGCAGCGCAGGGAACAGGGCCGCCTTCCGGACGACAGTTCCTGGTACCTGAAAGAAACGGCCGCCTGGAGCAAGACGGCCTTTTCCCCAAGGTCGCGCAGTCACAAGTTCAGGGACCGCGTCGTGTTTTCGGGCGAAGTCTGACGCGGCGGCGCCGGCGCCTTGCTAGTTCCGGGCGAGGCGTTTCTCGGTCGTCGCGTCGAACAGGTGCGCATGGGTGGTGATCGCCTTGATGCCCACCATCTCGTCGATCTCCTTGCGCATGTGGCGCGGCCCGCGCGCTGAGATGTGCTGGCCGCCCGCGGTGACTGTCACCAGGGTCGACTCCCCCGTCAGTTCGGTCGCGTAAACCGGCGCGTCGAAATCGCCCTGGCCGGCCTCGACCACGCTGAGGTCCTCGGGCCGGATGCCCAGCACGACGCCGGTCCGGCTGCCGCCGCCGATCTCCGGCACATGCACGTTGTCGGCGATGAAGGCGCCGTTGTTGGTTTCGCCGCGCACCAGGTTCATGGACGGTGACCCGATGAAGCCGGCGACGAACATGTTGGCGGGGTTGTCGTAGATGTCCTCCGGCGTCGCCAGTTGCTGGATGATGCCGAAATTCATCACCGCAACGCGGTCGGCCAAGGTCATCGCCTCGATCTGGTCGTGGGTCACATAGATCGTCGTTGTCGCAAGGTCGTGCTGCAGGTGCTTGAGTTCGGCACGGGTCGACACGCGCAACTTGGCGTCCAGGTTTGACAGCGGCTCGTCCATCAGGAACACCTTCGGTTCGCGCACGATGGCCCGGGCCAGCGCGACGCGCTGGCGCTGGCCGCCCGAAAGCTGGCGCGGCTTGCGGTCCAACAGCTCGTCCAGCTGCACCCGCGCGGCGGCCCGTGCGATGCGTTCGTCCCACTCCGCCTTGGGCACCTTCCGCACCTTCAGGGGATAGGCGATGTTCTCGCGCACCGTCATGTGCGGGTAGAGGCCATAGTTCTGGAACACCATGGCGATGTCCCGGTCCTTGGGCAGGTCGTCGTTGACCATGCGGTCGCCGATCCAGATCTCGCCTTCGGTCGGATCCTCCAATCCTGCGATCATGCGCATCGTGGTTGTCTTGCCGCAGCCCGACGGCCCCAGAAGGACCAGGAACTCCCGGTCGTGGATCTCCAGCGACTGGTTGTCGACGCCGGTGATCGCGCCCCACCGCTTGGTGATGTTCTTCAGCGTGACTCCGGCCATCAGCGCACCGCCCCCATTGTCATGCCCTGTACGAAGTGTTTCTGGATGATCAGCGCCAGGACGAACATCGGCACCATGATGATGATGCCGGCCGCCGCCAGCAGGTTCCACAGGTCGCCTTCCTCCGCCTTGAACAGCGCCAGACCCACCGGCAGCGTCACCGCCTTGTTGGTGGTCAGGATCAGCGCGAACAGGAAATCGTTCCAGGCGATGATGAAGCAGAAGATGCCCGCCGTGACGATCCCGGGCGCCGCCATCGGCAGGACGATGTTGGTGATCACCTGGATGCGGGTCGACCCGTCGACCAGGGCGGCCTCCTCGGTGTCGAGCGGGATGCCGTCGATGAAGCCTTTGATCATCCAAACGGCGAACGGCATGACGATCGACAGGTTGACGATGATCAGTCCGAGGCGCGTGTCCAGAATGCCGACGTCGCGGAACATGATGAAGAAAGGAAGCACGATCACGACCGCCGGCAGAAACTGGGTGGTGAGGATCATCACGAACAGGATGCGTTCGCCGTACAGGCGAAAGCGCGAGAAGCTGTAGGCCGCCATGGTCGCCAGCGGGATCGCGATCAGAACCGTGAAGAAGGCGACGACGGTGCTGTTGAACAGTTTGTGGTGCAGGTCGTAGGGCGACTGGAAGACCGTGTAGAAGTTCTCCAGCGTCGGCGCGAAGAACACCTTGAGCTGGTAGACGTCCACATGGGTCTTGAACGCCGCGGACGCGATCCAGATGATCGGCACCATCATGACGATCGCGGCGATCAGGATCAGAAGGACCCTGATCCCCTCGTAGACTTTCGCCTTGTTCCTGTTGCTGAGCGCCATCGTGCGTTACCTGCGGAAGACGTAGCGCGTGTAGAAGTAGGTGAGCACGATCATCGGCAGGACCATGATCCAGGCCACCGCCGCGGCAAAGCCCATGTCGTAATACTTAAAGCCGTTGAAATAGGCGTAGTGCGCCAGGGTCTGTGTCGCGTTGCCCGGTCCGCCGTTCGTCAGCATGTAGATCTGGTCGAAGGTCTTGATCGAGAAGATCGACTTCAGGATCGTCACGATCGCAAGCACCGGCATGAGCTGGGGCAGGGTGACGTCCCGGAAGGCCGCCCAGGCCGACGCACCGTCCACATAGGCCGCCTCGACCGTTTCTTTTGGAACCGCGGCAATACCGCCGATCAGGACCAGCGTAATGAAGGGAATCCAGCCCCAGATGTCCGCCATCACGCAGACCGCAAAAGCGAGCGTCGGATCGGAAAGCCACGACACCTCGGCCAGCGGCGGGATGATCAGGCCGAAGAAGGCGTCGAACAGGCCGAATTCCGGGTTGAACATGAAGCGGAAGGAAACGCCGACCAGCGCCGGGCTCATGGCAAACGGCAGGATCAACAACGTACGCACGGTCAGGCGCAGACGCCCGCCCGGCGCCAGCAACAGCGCGATGCCCAACGCAATCAGCGTCGTCAGGCCCACGGTCAGAACCGTATAGACCGTCGTCACCAGGGTCGCGTTCCAGAAGGCCGGCTCGTCCAGGATGGCCCAGCTGTAGTTCTCCCATCCGATGAAGGGGCCCGGCACGCTGGACTTGGAGAGCTTCCAGGAACGGAAGCTGAGGATCAGCGACTGGATCAGCGGCCAGATCGCGGTGGCGAAGACCACCACCACGGCCGGCAGGACCAGTAGGTACTTGAGTTGACGGTCGCGCATGGCGCCAGTTCCCCGCCTGCGGTCCAGAAAGAAGTGGCGGCTCCGCAATCCCCCGACAGCGGAGCCGCCCGTTCGGGCGTGTCGACGCTTAGTAGTAGCCCGCCCGCTTGAGAATCTTCTCCGTGCGCTCGGCCGCCTCGGTCATCAGCTCGCGCACGTCGCCGCCCGCCGCCGCCTCGGCGATGGCTGCCGACAGCAAGTCGCCGACCTCAGGCCATTCGGGGATCTGCGGCATGATGTCGGATTCCTTCAGCGACTCCCACGCCGCCATCTGAATGTTGGCGTTCGCCGCGTTGACCTCGGGATCCTTCAGGTTGGCCGAATGGGTGACCACGTTGTTGATGATGGTCTTGCCCCCGACCTCGCGCTCGATGGCGTTGGCCTTGTCCATGCTTGGGTTGGACAGCCATTTCAGGAACTCCCAGGACGCCTCCTGGTTCTTGGAGTATTTCGAAATCGAGAACGGCATCGAAATCGCGTAGGTGACCGACCGGCCCTGGTAGGTCGGCAGACCCGAGAAGGCGACCTGATCGGCGTTCAGCACTGAGGACTTCGGGTTGATCATGGATGAGTAGGCCCACCACCAGACCGGGATCATGGCGGACTTGCCCTGCATGAAGGACTGGCGCGCGTCCTGCTCGACGAAGGACAGCGATGCCGGATTGGTCACCTTCAGCTTGGTATGCAGCGCGATATAGTCCTCGGTGGCCTTCAGCCCTGCCTCCGTCGCCCAGGTGGGTTTCATGTTCTCGTCGAACACGTCGGCGCCGGCCGACCAGAGATAGTTCAGCCAGATGAACAGGTTCTGGCGGTTGCCGTCGTTGTGGTAATAGAGCGCCAAGGGCTCGATGTCCTTGCCCGAGGCGCGGATCTTCTCGGCGGCCGCGGTGACGTCGTCCCAGCTTTTCGGCGCCGCAATCCCCAGTTCGTTAAAGATGTCCTGGCGATAGAACATCAGCATCGCATGGGCCCGCAGAGGAAAGCCCAGCACCTTGTTTTCGAACATGGCCGACTTGGCAAAGGCCGCGGGATAGCGTTCCATCGAGATGCCGTCGCGCTTGAGCCAGTCGTCGATCGGCACAAGCCAGTGCGAGTTGGGCGGTCCCCAGGAATCGAGATAGTTGACCACGTCGAAGTTGCCGTCCGCGGCAACGCCGACCGACGCGACCTTTTCCTGAAGCGCCGAGAACGGAATGAAGGTCCAGTTGGTCTTGATCCCAGTGAGATCCGTGAATTCCTGGTCGCGCAGCATCAGCCCGTCGAACTGCGGCGTGACGACCGACAGGATATTGATCTCGGTCCCGGCATATGGCTTGCCCGGCTGCAAATTGTAAGGAACGTCCTGCGCAACGGCGGTGCCGGCAATCCCGGCGGCCAGCGTTGCGCCGACGGCAGCCGACAACAGGTCCCTGCGGGATAATTTCATCGCTTCCTCCCCATTCGGTGCGACATGGATGCCGCGACATGCATTCTTTGCATACGTATGCATTAACAGATATCACGAGACACGCCCGGGCGCAAGGCTTTGGCGGTCGGTGGGGCGGCTTATGGTTTGAATCCGGTCTGGACCTCTCATAGGGTGAGCGGTCAGAAGCCCGCAAAAAAGCGCGCAACTGTCTGGTCTGGGAGTGAGGTGGATGTTTAGAGCGTGGAGCCGGGCGGTCGCGGCGTGTGTCGCTTTCGCGATCGTCGCCATAGTGTTTTGCCTCGGCGGTTCTGTCGCGCTGGCCGCCCAGAACAAGTTCGGCGTTGCCGTCATCATCGGTAACAAGAACTACGACCACGAACGGGTGCCGGAGGTCAGTTTCGCGCACCGGGACGCAGATGCTTTCAAACAGTACGTCGAAGACGTTCTGGGGTTCCGGCCGGAGAACATCATCGATCTGCGGGACGCGACCCAGGCGCAGATGGAAACCGCCTTCGGCAACGAACGCAGTCACGAAGGCCAGGTGTGGAGCTATCTGGACCCCAAGGGGCGGTCCGACATCGTGGTCTATTACTCCGGCCACGGGGTGCCGGGCCTGAAGGACCGGCGCGGCTATCTGCTTCCGGCAAACGCGAATCCGGACACGGCGGAGATCAACGGCTATCCCATCGACCTGCTTTACGGGAACCTGGGCAACCTGAAGGAGGCCCGCTCGGTCCAGATCTATCTGGACGCCTGTTTCTCCGGCGACAGCCATCAAGGCATGCTGGTGCGCTCCGCCAGCCCGGTTTTCGTCAAGGCGGAGGTCCCGGAATCGACAGCCAACTTGACGGTCCTGACGGCGGCCAGCGACGAGCAGGTCGCAAGCTGGGACGAGGAGGCCGAACACGGCCTGTTCACCCGGCACCTTCTCGATGCGCTTTACGGCGATGCCGATGCGAACGGCGACAGCCAGGTCACGGCAGCGGAGGTGAAGGGCTATCTGGACGAGACGATGACGGTTGCGGCCAGGCGCACCTATTTGCGCCGGCAGACCGCGAGCCTGAACGGCAGCGGCGAAACCGTGCTGGCGGCGGCTACCGGCGAGGTGACGCGCGCGACCGTCGCGACCCCGCAGAAGTCTGCGGCACCGACGCCCGCCGCCAGCCGGCAAGAAGACAGCGTCGAGGCGTCCCTGGGGCTTTCCCGCGCAGAAAGGATTTCCATCCAGAAGGGACTCAACGCGCTGGATCTCGGTGCCGGCCCGGCGGACGGGATGTTCGGGCCCAACAGCCGGGATGCGATCAGCAAGTGGCAACAGGCCAAAGGGCTGCCGGCCACCGGCTATCTCGACGCGGCGCAGGCCGAGGCGTTGATCGCTGCCGGACAGGATGTGGCCGCCCTGGCGCCGTCGCCATCAGCGGCGGCGGAAACCGATGCGAGTATCGACGACATCATAATGGGAACCTGGTCCGTCGACTGGCAGGGCGCGCTCCGCCGCTATACCGGGACGATGAACGTCGACAAACGGTTGGGCGGCAACCGTTACCATGCCGTCGTCAGGGTCGAGTGGGCCGGGGGCCAGGAGTCGGTGACCCAGCAGGCCAGAATCGAGGTATCGGGCAACGAGGTTAAGATCGAATGCTACGCCCCCGACCGCGCCTGGACGCCGGACAATTTCTTCGTGACGCTGGCCGGCGATCGTATGGAAGGGCATTCGGTCGACGACGCCGGTCAGCGCGGCAGCAGCATCACCTTTTTCCGCTGACGGATTGACTGGTGCCCCAATGGGTCGGTCCTGTAGAATGCCGGCAACAAGAAAATGTCAACGCCGAAACTGGATCTCGACATCCTTGAAGAGAGCGCTTCGGAAGCGGCCGCTTTCCTGAAGGCGCTTGCCAACCGCAACCGTCTCTTGATCCTGTGCCATCTGGTCGAGGGCGAGCGCACCGTCGGCGAACTGGAAGAGGCGCTGAGCCTGCGTCAGCCGACACTGTCGCAACAGCTTGCGCGGCTGCGCGAGGAGGGTCTTGTGGCGACCCGGCGCCAGTCGAAGAACATTTTCTATTCGATTGCCAGCCCCGAGGCCGAGGACATCATCGGCCGGCTCTATGACCTGTTCTGCAAGCCGCAGTCCGGGGGACGGCGCAGGGCCGGCCACTGAACGCCGGACAGCGACGGCGCCGCGGTGCCGTCAGCTCACGCAGCCTTTTCCGACGCATATGACTTCATGAACACGGCGACGGTCGTGCGGATGATCTTCTCCATCTCCGCCTTTGACACGACCTCGCCGCTGAAGACAACGGGCCAGAATGCCTGCGCCTTGATCATGCCGAGGAACTGTTCAGCGGCAATGCCCGGGTCGGCGGCCTCGATCGCGCCGCCCGCGTGGGCCGCCTCCATGAATTCGCGGAAGATCGAGATCTTTTCCATGCGTGCATTCATCTCCGCGGCAAGCGCGGGATCGCGCATGGTCTCGCCCACCACCATACGCGCCAATCGCATGAAGGAGGCCGACGTCAGCAGTTTGCCTTCCGTCCATCCCAGGGCATGCAACTGAGGCTCCAGGGCGGCGGAAGGGTCGAATGTCAGCTCTAGGGCCGCATCCGCCTCGGCGCCCATGATGTCGAGGATGGCCCGGAACAGGGCGTCCTTGCTGTCGAAGTGATTGTAGACCGTCCGCTTCGACACGTTCGCGCGGGCGGCGATCCGGTCCATGCTGGCGCCGGCGAAGCCGCGCTCCTGGAACTCTCCTACCGCCGCATCGAGGATCTGGCTGTGTTTGTCGTCGGTCATCTTTTTGCCGCCGAAGCGGTTGGCGTCTGCTGCGCGCAACCTATATCCGCTAGTTGGGCCTGTAAACTGGGCAGTTTACTTACCGCACCGCAGACAGTAAACTACACGGTGTAGTTTACTCCTACAGTTTCTCTGGTTTTGTCCCCTCATCCCAAACCCCCCACTGAACAGGGAGCTTGAAGACGTCATGTCCATGACCCTTAGGATCAATGGCCAGGCGCGCCGGGTCGATGCCGAGCCCGGAACGCCGCTTTTGTGGGTTATTCGCGACGAGCTTGACCTCACGGGTACCAAGTTCGGCTGCGGGGTCGCCTCCTGCGGCTCCTGCACCGTTCATGTCGACGGAGAGCCGACGCGGTCCTGTCAGACGATGGTTGAGGACGTCGCCGATGCCGAGATCACGACCATCGAGGGCGTGAACGGCCGCCTGGCGACCGCCGTTCAGGCGGCCTGGCAGGAGCTGGATGTGGTCCAGTGCGGTTATTGCCAGTCCGGCCAGATCATGTCAGCGGTCGGTCTGCTGAGCGAGACGCCGAACCCGAGCGACGAGGATATCGACGCCTACATGAGCGGCAACGCCTGTCGCTGCGCCACCTATCAACGCATTCGCGCCGCGATCCACCGCGCCGCCGAAAAGCTGGAGGCCTGATCCATGACCGTTCAGACATCACGCCGGGCCTTCCTCAAGGGCGCGGCCGCCAGCGGCGCCGTCCTGATGGTGGGCTTCAACCCCAAGGGTCTGCTGGCGGCAGGCTCCTCAGGCGCTCAGCTCAACCCGTTCGTCAAGATCGCGCCTGACGGTGCGGTCACCGTGGTGATCAAACACTTCGAGATGGGGCAGGGCACAACCACCGGCCTGTCCACCCTGATCGCCGACGAGTTGGATGCCGACTGGGAAAGCCTGAAGATCGAGTTCGCCCCCGCCGACAACAAGCGGTATGCGAACCTGTTTTTCAACGCACAAGGCACCGGCGGTTCGACGGCGATCGCCAATTCCTTCATGCAGTATCGCAAAGCAGGCGCCGCCGCGCGCGAACTGTTGGTGAGGGCGGCGGCCGAGAGCTGGGGCGTGGCACCCGAAAGCGTCAGCGTGGAAAACGGCGTGCTGAAGTCGGGCAGCAACAGCGCAAGCTTCGGCGACATGGTCGCGAAGGCGGCCACGATGACGCCTTCGGCCGAACCGAAGCTCAAATCGCCCGACCAGTTCCGCCTGATCGGCGATGCACGGCTGCACCGCAAGGACGGCGGCGAGAAGACCGACGGCACGGCGACCTTCGCGATGGACGTCAAAGTGCCGGGCATGCTGTATGCTGTGGTCCTTCGCTCGCCGAAGTTCGCCGGCAAGCTGAAGTCTTTCGACGCGGCCGCGGCCGGTTCGGTATCGGGCTTCGTCGACGCGAAGGCCCTGCCCAACGGCGCCGGCGTCGTGGTCTATGCCAAGTCCACCTGGTCGGCGATGCAGGCGCGCGACGCGGTCAAGGCCGAGTGGGATTTCTCGTCGGCCGAGACCCGCAGCACGGATGCGCTGATCGCACATCACACCGGTCTGTTGGACGAGCCCACGTACCAGGTGCGCGAGGGCGGTGACTTTGCGGTGACCGCAACGGCGTTGGAATCGGCGGACAAGATCGTCGAGGCCGAGTTCGTCTTCCCGCATCTCGCCCATGCACCCATGGAGCCCCTGAACTGCGTCATCGAGCCGACCGAAGGCGGGGTCCTGCTGCATGACGGCTGCCAGTTCCCGGCCATCGCCCAGCCTGTCGTCGCGGCCACGCTGGGCCTGCAGCCCGAACAGGTTGAGATCAAGACGGTCTTTGCGGGCGGTTCTTTCGGCCGGCGGGCGACGCCGATCGCCGACTACCAGTCCGAGGCGGCGATGGCGTTCGACCTGATGGGCCGGACGACGCCGATCAAGCTGGTCTGGACCCGCGAGGACGACCTCAGCGGCGGGTTCTACCGGCCGATGGCGGCGCACCGGGCGCGCATCGGCATCGGCGCCGACGGAAAACTGGCCGGGTGGGACCACCGCATCGCCGTGAAGTCGATTCTGAAGGGCACCTCGTTCGAAAGCGTTCTGGTGCACGACGGCGTCGACCATGTCTCGATCGAAGGCGTCAGCGATACCCACTATGCGATCCCCGATATGGCGGTCGGCCTGTCGGACGCGCAGACCGCGATCCCGGTCCTGTGGTGGCGGGCGGTGGGGCACACCCACACGGCCTATGCCATGGAAGTGATGATGGACATGGCCGCCGAGGCTGCCGGGGCTGACCCGGTGGCGTTCCGGCTGGCCTTGCTGGAAGGCGGCGACAAGGATCGCCAGCGCCTGGCGGGCGTCTTGAAGCTGGCGGCAGAGAAAGCCGGCTGGGACACGCCGCTGGGCGAGGGCCGCGGCCGCGGCATTGCCGTCCACAAGTCCTTCAACTCCTATGTAGCCGAGGTGGCCGAAGTCTCGGTCGACGCCGACGGTGCGGTCAAAATCGATCGCATCGTCTGCGCGGTCGATTGCGGGATTGCCGTCAATCCCGACCTCATCAAGGCGCAGATGGAGGGCGGCATCGGCTATGGTCTGGGTGCGGTCATGCGCAACCAGATCACCATGACCGACGGCATCGTGGACCAAGCGAACTTCCCGGACTACGAGCCGCTGCGGATTACCGACATGCCGGAGATCGACGTGCACATCGTGGAGTCGACGGAGGCGCCGACGGGCGTCGGCGAGCCCGGGACCCCGCCGTCCGGTCCGGCGCTGGCCAATGCCATCTATGCCGCCACCGGCAAGCGCGTAACCCGCCTGCCGATGGAACAGTCCGGTATCACGTTCGCCTGACCCACGGCAGGGGAGGTCGAATGAGAGGCGCCCGCCGCGGTCACGGCGGGCGCTTCGACGTTTGAGGCGGCGGCTTCCGGTCTCAGGCGCAGAGCCGCGACCGGCTCGCATCGCTCTTCTTTGCGTGAGGCAGGAAAAAGAACCCTCTCCCGGACGAGGAGAGGGTCAAGGACGAGCGAGCGGTTGTTCTTTGCCGGGCAATCCGGAAGCCGGCTCGACCGGGCTCAGGCGGTGCGGCGCGCCTTCCATTTCTTGTAGGCCACCGGCAGCAGCGACAGGACCGACAGGCCGACCAGTGCGGTGATCACCTGGGGCGTCAGCACGCCTGACGGCGAGAAACCCTCCATGGAGTCGAACACGCTGCCCAGCCCGGCGCCGACCGAGGCGAAGACGAACGCGCCCGGGATGATGCCGATGAAGGTTCCGATCACATAGGTGCGCAGGGGAACGCCCAGGAAGGCCGGCACCAGGTTGACGACGAAGAAGGGGAACAGCGGGATCAGGCGCAGCACCAGAAGGTAGCTCAACGCGTTTTCCTGGAAGCCTTTTTCCATCTTGCGCAGCGACGGGCCCGCCTTGGCGCGCAGCGCGTCGCCGAACGCGGTCTTGGCAATCAGAAAGACGATGGTCGCGCCGATGGTGGCGCCGATCACCACCCAGGCGGTGCCCAGCACACTGCTGAATAGGAAGCCGCCTGCCACGGAAAGAACCGTCCCGCCGGGCAATGACAACGCGGTCGCGGTTGCGTAGATGCCGACGAAGGCGGCGATGGCCAGCACGCCGTAGGTATCGACGAAACCCGTCAGAAGAGAGCGGTGCTCTTGCAGCGCTTGGAAGGTCAAATACTTGTTCAATCCAAGTCCGAAAAAGGCGGCGGCCAGGACCGCCAAAACAAGGATCGGAAGCATGCGCCGGAACAGGCTCTTGCGGACCGCGGGCGCGGTGATCTCGGTGTTCTGCGTCAGGTCGCTCATGACGTTCGCTCCGTTCGAGTGGGGCGGGCTTACGGAAGCCGCTGCAACAGCCCAACCAGCTTGCGCGTGCGCGGGCCGAACAGGGCAGGGGTGAAGTAGGATCCGGCCACGCGTTTACTGACCTCTCCCAAAGTCGGATAGGGCGCGATGAAGCTGGCCATGGCGCCGATCTTCAGTTTCTGGCTGATGGCCAGGATCCACGGCATCAACAGCTCGCCCGCACGCGGGCCGGCGATGCTGACGCCCAGGATGCGGCCGCCCTTGGCGACAACCACCTTGATCAGCCCGTCGGTTTCGCGTTCGGCCTGGGCGCGGTCGTTCTCATCGAAGGACCAGCGCAGGACCTTGATCGTGTCGCCGTGCTGCTTGCGGGCATCCGCCTCGGTCAGGCCAACATGGGCGATTTCGGGGTCGGTGTAGGTGACCCAGGGAACCGCGCGATAGTTGACCTTTGCCGGCAGGCGGAACAGCGCGTTGCGGATGACGATGCCCGCGTGATAGCCGGCCATGTGGGTGAACTGATAACCGCCCGCCACATCGCCGATCGCGAACACCTGCTTGTTGGTTGTGCGCAGGCGGTCGTCGACCTTGATGCCCTTGGGCGAATATTCGATGCCTGCTTTGTCCAGTCCGAGGCCGTCCACGTTCGGCCGCCGTCCCGCGGCGACCAGCAGGTGCGACCCGGCCACGATGCGCGTCTCGCCGTCGGCTTCGATGGTGACGCTGAGGCCGTTTCCGGCCGGCGCGACCTCGACGATCTTGACGCCTTCCAGCATGTCGATGCCCTCGTCGGCCATCCGCTGGCGGACGACCTCCGTCACCTCCGGGTCGTCTTTGCCCAGGATCTTGAACATCTCGACAACGGAGACGCGCGATCCCAGCCGCCGGTGCGCCTGGGCCAGTTCCGAGCCGATCGGCCCGCCGCCGATGACGATCAGATGTTCGGGGCGGTCGCGCAGATCGAAGATGGTCTCGTTGGTGAAATAAGGCACGTCCTTCAGGCCGGGGATCGGCGGATGCGCCGCCGAGGACCCGGTCGCGACCACGAAACGCCGGGCGCGGATGCGGGTGCCGTTCACTTCGACCTCGTTCGGGCCGTTGAAACGCGCCGTTCCCTTGATCACGTTCACGCCCAGCCCCTCGAACCGTTCCACCGAATCGTGGGGCGCGATGGCGCCGATGACGCCATGGACATGGTCGTTGACTGCCGCGAAATCGACCTCCGGCTCGTGGCCGTTCACGCCAAACCGCCCCGCATGCCGGGTGGTGGCGGCGGCATGGCCGGCGGCGATAAGCGCCTTCGACGGAACGCAGCCGTAGTTCAGGCAGTCGCCGCCCATCTTTCCTTTTTCGATCAACACGGTCTTGGCGCCCATCTGGGATGCGCCCGCCGCAACCGACAGGCCGCCCGATCCCGCACCGATGACGCAGATGTCCGTTTTCACCAGCTCGCTCATCGTTCCGTCCTCTTTGTTCGTTGTTTGCCGCGCGCAGCCGGGCAGGCCCAACCGGCCCGCCCGGCAGGCCGGGTCAGCCCTTGACCACGATCTTGTAGTCGGGGGTGGGGTTCAGCGGGCAGGAGTAGACGTACTCGCCTTCGACCAGCTCGATGACATAGTCCTTGGTCGCGCCTTCAGTCAGGCCGCCACCGGAAACGCTGGGCAGGGTGGCGCGGCCGAGGATACCGCTGCCCCTGAGCCAGAAGCCAAGCTGGTACGGCACGTTTTCGTTTTTGACACGGAAGACGTACTTACCCGGCTTAAGCTCCAGCGTCTTGGATTGGGCCAGGCGTTCTTCGCCGGACGATTTGTTGATCGTCTCGCAGTCGGTTTTGTTGTTGGACGTGAAGCCATGGTCCATGCCTTCGGACTCGACGAACTGGCAGGCGGTCTGGGTCAGGGTGATCACGGTCGGCTCGGCCGCCTGGGCGCTGCCGACGAACGCCGCTGCAATGCCGGCGGCGGCCAAGGTGGTCTTCAGTGCAGTCTTGTTCAGCATCTCAAAGGTCTCCGTCAGGAAGGTGATGTGCATTCAAGGATGAAGGTGAGGACGCAGTGCCCCGGTTTGAAATATCGATGCGCTTTGGTTTCGATAGCTGTGCGCTATTGATTTGGGAAAAAACTCAACTATTTCAGTAGTCTTCACGCAATTTGACGGCTTCGTGATAGCCGGTGAGCATGATCTAGGACGGCGAAACGATGGAAATGCACCAGTTGCGGTATTTCCTGGCGGTCTGCGAGACGATGAACTTCACCCGCGCCGCCGAGCGCTGTCACGTGGCCCAGCCGTCGCTGACCCGGGCGATCCAGAAACTTGAGGAGGAGCTAGGCGGTCCCCTGTTCCGGCGGGAGCGCAGCCGGACGCACCTGACCGATCTGGGACGGCTGATGCAGCCGCATATCCGCGCCGCCTACGACGCCACCGTTGCGGCGCAGGCCGAGGCGGAAAGCTATCGCAGCATGGAACGCGCGCCGATCCGGCTGGGCGTGATGAGCACGATCGGTCCGACCCGCCTGGTGGACTTCTTCGCCCGGGTCCGGCGCGACATTTCCTCTTTGGACCTGGATCTGCGTGAAGCTGCCGCCAAGTCGCTGTTGGAGTCGCTCATGGACGGGGAGCTGGACATCGCCCTGATCGGCCTGCCGTCCTACCCCGACCGGATCGACACGATCCCGCTGTTCAACGAGCGGTATCTGATCGCCTTTCCCAGGGGCCACCGGTTCGAGCAGATGAGCGCCGTGCCGATCGCCGAACTGGCGGGCGAGCCCTATCTCAAACGGCTGCATTGCGAGTTCATGGACCATTTCGAGGCGTTGGGCGGGCCGTCGGAACTCGATGTCAGCCTGCGTTATTCCTCCGAACGGGAGGACTGGGTCCAGGCCATGGTGCTTGCCGGGATGGGCTCTGCGATCATGCCGGAATACCTGCCGGCGATCCCCGGCATCGCGACGCGGGTTCTGGTCGAGCCCGAGGTCAGCCGCACGGTCAGCCTGGCGTCGGTCGCCGGGCGCCGTTTCTCGCCGGCCGTGGCGGCCTTTGTGAATGCCGCACGGCACTTTGCCTGGGAGGGATAAGGCCTGCCGGGGTCGGCATGGTGAACGGGAATTAAGGTTAACCCCTTCATTTATTTACATTTTTTGACACTCCTTTGCGAAATCGAAAGACTAACAAGGGATACTCGCCCCGAGAGAAGAAACGCGCTGCGAAGCAGCCGGAGAGTTGAGGAGTTCACGGCGCGCGGGGTCGGACATCCACCCAGTGCCGGTTCGGGGTTTCATGGTTCACGTCAGACGAGAGCGCCCAAGCCAGCGCCTGCACTATCGCGTCACGGCACCCCTGCGCGTTGACCTGGGGGGCGGGAGCCATGACGCGGTCGATTGGAGCCTGACGGGGTTCGGCATCGAAGGGTATGACGGTCCGGGCGGGCCCGGAGACGTGTTGCCCTGTACGCTGCACCTTCCGTTCCAGGGCTTCGGCATCTCCTTCAACGCCGATGTCTCCATCGTGCGCCGATCCGACGACGGCCATGTCGGGTTCGCCTTCGAGGCGCTTGGCGAACGCGAACGGGAAATCCTGCGCCATTTCGTCGACGACCTGGTGCGCGGCTCGATGGTCAGCGCCGCCGACACCATCCTGCGCATCGATACCCCGGTAACCCCGGTCCCGACCTCGCCGGATGCGGAGGGCGGAAACGGCAAGCCGGTGCGGCGCTGGACCATGAAGGCGTTTGCAATGAGCGCCTTCTACACCGTGGCGGGGCTCTTCGTGGTCGCCTACGCGTTGCTGGCGCTGTACGCGAACTTCTGGCGTCTGGAAATCGATACCGCGGTCGTCAGCGCACCGGTCCAGGGGATCGTCGCCACGGCCGACGGCCGGCTGGACGCGGCGGAGACGGACCTGGAGATGCTGGTCGATGCCGGCGCTCCGCTTTTCAGGATACAGGATGCCCGGCTTCAGGAAGAGATCGATCGCGCCGAGATCGGGATCGAACGCGCCGCCGCCGAGTTGCGCGCGCGTCGCGCTGAACTGGCGGCGGAACGGGCACGATTGGACGACTATCGCGACATTGCGCTCCGGCAACTGCGCCAATCGGAGGTGTCCGTGCGGTCCCTGGAAGAGCAGATTGCGCTGATCGAACAGGAGATGGAACGGGCGACAACCGCCCGAGCCGACGGCGGCCGTCGCACCTCAGCCTCCCTGGCGCGAGAGCATGCGGCCCTGAAGGGCGAACTGGATCGCGCCCGCCTGCTGCTGGACGAACGCAATCTCCTGGTGCGCAGCTTCGAGGACGGCCGGTTCTTCAACAACGACAGCATGGAAGGCCGTCTGAAGGAGTTGATCGCCGCGGTCACCCTGCACGAGAGCAAGGTTCGCCTTGCCAAGGCCGAACTGGACACCTTGCGCAAACGTCAATTGCGCGAAACGGTGACGGCGCCCGCGACCGGCCGCCTGATCCAGCTTGAGCGCAAGCCGGGAAGCTATGTCCGCCGCGGCGACCAGGTCGCCCTTTTCGAGCGTGACGAGGCGCGTTCGATCCAGGCCTTCCTGACCCAGGAGGAGGTCTTGGAGATCGGGTTGGACGACCGCGCGACCATCTATTTCCCGTCGCTGGACCAGCGCGTGCAGGCCGTGGTTGCGGCGGTTGACAGAACGACCGGTTTCGTCGACGAGATGGACGCACAATATACCTGGCGCGGTCCCAACGACCGGTCGGCGCGCGTGACGCTGAGGATCGTCGGCCTCGATCGCAATGCGGTGCGGCGTTATCCGCCCGGCCTGCCGGCGACGGTGGTTTTCGAACGGCGCACCACCAGCGAACTTGCCAGTGACGTGAAGGCACGCATCCAGGCGCCGCTTGCCAGGGTCAGGATCCCCGACGCCAAGGCGGCCAAAGGCGACAACTGATGCCTTTGCGGCTTTCCGGTGAGGCGGGGGCCATTCACCCGGTCGACGATCCGTCGCGCCCGGTGCCGTGGAAGGAAAAGTGGTCCTTGGCCGTCCTGGCCAAGATCGCGCTTTATCTCGCGGTTTGCTTCATCGCGGTCGACATCCTGCCGAACCAGATCTGGGACCCGGACCTGCGGCACGTGACGCTGCTGATCGGGGCGCTGGGCATCTGGCGCTACCTTTGGTGGACCACCCATGCGGCGCGCGCCACCGTCTATGGACGGATCGTCTATCCGCGGCTGCGTCGCCGGGCCGATGCCGCCTGGGCCGAGGGTTGGCGGCCGCGGCACGTCCATTTCATGATGACCACCCACCACGAGAACCGCACGGTCACCGAAAAGGCGGTCGAAAGCATCTGCACCCAGCTGCGCGACATGGGCGTGCCCGGCAGCATCTGGCTCGGTTCGTCGAACGTCGATGATGAACGCATCATCGAAGAGTACCTCAGGCTCAGCGCCGGCGATCTCGACCTTGACCTGACCATGGTGCGCCAGAACCAGCCCGGCAAGCGCATCGCGATCGGTCTTGTGCTGCGGGCCATGAGTCGTGGCGGCGTCAGGCCGGACGACGTCGTGGTGTTCATGGACGGCGATTCGATCCTGGGCGATGGTTGTGTGCGCAAGTGCGCCTCGGTCTTCGCGGCCGATCCCGAAGTGCGCGCGGTGACCACGGACGAGGAAGTCGTTTGTTTCGGACCCCGCTGGGTCCACAACTGGCTTGCCCTCAGGTTCACCCAACGCCGGATCGCCATGCAGAGCCACAGCCTGTCGGGCAAGGTGCTGACGTTGACCGGGCGCATGTCGGCGTTTCGCGCCAGTCACCTGCTGGACATCCGGTTCATCCGCCTGTTGGAGGCCGACCACCTGAACCACTGGCTGTGGGGCGATTTCCGGTTCCTGTCCGGCGATGACAAGAGCACCTGGTACTACATGCTGACAATCGGCGCGAAGATGCTCTACCTGCCCGATGCCATGGTCTACACGGTCGAGCACGTGCATGGCTCTGGCGTCAAGCGCATGGTCCAGAACTTCCGCCGCTGGTCCGGCAACATGCTGCGCAACGGGGCGCGCGCGATCGCGCTGGGACCGCGCAAGGTGGGGTTCTTCATCTGGTGGTGTCTGATCGACCAGCGCATCGCCATGTGGACCATGCTGGTCAGCCCGATCATGGCGATCATGGCGAGCACGCTGCACACCGCCAGCTATATCGTTTCCTACGTCATCTGGATCGCGATCAGCCGCATGGCGCTGTGCCTGGCGATGTACGGCTACAGCCGTCGGGTTTCGCTGACCTATCCGTTCCTTCTTTATCTGAACCAAATCATCAATGCGGGCGTGAAGGTCTACTGCCTGTTCCGCCTTTCGAAACAGCGCTGGACCAATCGCGGCGACCAGGCTGCCGGCTATGAGATCGGCTGGGGCGAGCGTCTGCGCGAAGCCATGGCGTCGTACCTGACACTGCTTTACGTCTCGGTTCTGTGCCTGGCCGTGGTCAGTTACACCCGGCTGATCGAGCTGCCGTCCGTGAACATGGCGATGTCGCTGTTGGCGGGTTAGTCGCCCGTTCCTTGTTTGCGTTTTTCCTCGGCCGCCTGCGCCAGAGCGCGGGTCGCCACCGCGACAACCAGTCCGATATAGATCAACCCGATGATGCCGGCGAGGACGCTGAACAGGCGTCCCATTCCGGTGACGGGTGCAATGTCGCCGTAACCGATGGTCAGGCCCGTGATCAGCGTAAGATAAAGCGCCTCGCCGAATGTCAGGTCTTCGACCGCGGCGATCCCGAAGGCACAGCCGAGCAACAGCAGAATCAGACTGACAAAGACTGCGCGCACGAAAGTCAGCAGTTCGTACAGGTGCCTGCAAAAAGAAAGCAACTCGCGCATCGATCCGCTCAGCCCGACAACAGGCGCTTCAATTGGTCGGCCTTGAAGATGCGGCCGATCGTGAGGCCCTGAACCAGCAACGAAAAGACAACGACACCATAGGTCATATGCAGGATGACCTCCTTTTCGGGGCCGTCAGGAAGCGACAGCGCCATCGCGATCGCAAGGCCGCCGCGCAGGCCTCCCCAGGTCAGCAGGTTGGTGAGGCCGACGCGCTGGGCCTTCAGCGCTCCGATCCCGCCGAGGACGTTGAGCGAGAGGTTGACGCTGAGCCATCGTGCGGCAAGGCAGATGAGGATTGCCGGCACGGCCGATATCGGTTGGGCCGGCACGAACGCGGTTACCGTTGCTAGCTGCAGTCCGATCAGAACGAAGAGAGTCGCGTTGAGGAGTTCGTCGATTGCCTCCCAGAATGTCTTGAACCGGTCGCGCGGTCCCTCTTGGACGCGCGGCATCGTGTAGTTCCCGATCACCAGGCCGATGACGACCGTCGCGATCGGCCCAGAGACTTCTATTCTCTCCGAAATCGCATAGGCGGTGGCGATGACGGCGAGCGAGACCAGCACGTGCGTGCCGTATTCGGACGTTCTGGTGAGCGCATGGTGCATCACGGCGGCGGCCGCCAGTCCGAGCGCGATGCCGCCGAGAACCTCGCGCAGGAACATTACGACGGCGTCGCCGGCGGTGGGATCCTGGGTGCCGATCGCGATCGTCAGGCAGATCGAGAAGATCACCACCCCGACGCCGTCATTGAACAGGCTTTCGCCGTTGATGATAGCCTCAAGCTTGGGCGGCAACCCCACTTTGCCCAGGATCGCCAGGGCCGCGATCGGATCGGTCGGCGAGATCAGCGCGCCGAAAACCAGACAATAGATCAATGCGAGACCCGCGCCGAAGATCGGCAACACGGCCCACAGCGCGGCGCCGGTCAAGATCGCAGAAACCAGGGTGGCGCCGATCGCAAGGGTCACGATGACCCATTTTTCCTCGCCCAGCGTCCGCGCTTTTACGTTGATGCTGCCGGAAAACAGCATGAAACAAAGCACGCCGTTCAGCAGGCTGCGGTCGAGCCGGAGGCTTTCGACGAATTGCTGCTCCCAGGCAAACAGCCTGGTGAGGCCCAGCCCGTTCAGGCCGGCAAGGGCAAGCGTGAACAGAAGCGCGATCAGCATCAGGCCGATGGTCTGCTGCAGACGCACAAACCGATCGTTCAGAAGATTGAACAGCGCAGTCAGGAAGAGGACCGCAGCGACAACGGCGATTGCGTTCATGCATTTCCCTTTAGGTTGGCGACGAGAGCGCCTCTGGATCGCCCGACTTGTCTCGTGCGAGCGGATCTCACCCTATCAGAATCGCGCCTCTTTCCAAGGACGCCAGTCGATCCCCGAGGCAAGGCCGGCATAGGCGACGCCCGCATCAGAGAGCCCGCGGAAGCCGGCGACGGCGCGATAAAGCCCTTCGTACTGGGCCTGGCTCAACGCCTCGGGGTCGAACTTTTCGCGCGCTTCGCCGATGCGCCGTTCCATGTTTTCGATCCGGTCGGCAAGCCGTTGTTCGATGTCGACCGGCGGTGCCGCGCCCGGGTCCTTGGCCCAGTGTCGAACCACATCCCGGGCGGCGAGCCGCCAGTCCCTGAGATCACCCAGCAGTTCCTGGACCAGGGGGTTCGCCCGTTCGGGCTCGCGCATGTCGAGGAGATCGTTGATGCGAAGCGCGATTGCCTGAAGGCTGGCGGCCAGGTCGTGAATGCGTTGGGGCGATGTGCCCGGAAGGACCCGGTAGTCGATCTGGTTCGCAAGAGCGACGAGCCGGACCGGAATCCTCAGAATGTCGGACCGGTAGAGCATGGTCCGCAGAAGGTCGAACGGTCCCCGTTCCCGTTCCCAGTCGTAGGAAAGTCGCGTCAGCAGAAATTCGAGCTGTCGGAAGTAGCGGCCGAGCAAGCGCAGGAACACCTTTTCCGGTCGTGGCGAAAACGGGAAATACTGAATGAGGATCGCCAGGCCGACCGACAGGCTCACCCCGGCTACGATGCCGATAAAATTGGCAAAATCGTAAGACTGGTTGTTCTCCAGCGAGATCAGGATAAGGAAATTCGCAAGGGCGCCGGTGCGGGTCATCCGCCGCTTGGGTTCGAAAAACAGCCAGAACATGCCGAAGACAAACAAGAACAGCATGACCGACAGTTCCGCAAAACCGGAGAGGTGCGGCATGACGAAAACATAGGCGATGCCGGCGGTGAGAAATGCGGTGAGAAAGCCTGGAACCATCTTGGTGATCGGCAGGCGCGTCAGAACAGACGCGAGTGCCCACTGTGTTGGAAGAAAGACGAACAGGCTATGCGTCGGCGGGTCGACATAGATCCAGACGCAATAGGCAACGACGAGGGTCGCCACGACCGTCGCACTGGCGTGCAGGCGGTCCGGGTCGAGTGCAAAGCCGCCGCCGGCCGCGGGGACGGCATCCGAGGCCTCGGTTCCGAATCCCTTGATGTCCGCAACGCATTTGAACAGCGTGCGGCTGAGTTCTTCGATCTGGTCTAGCTGGGACTTGAAAGCGGCAAGCGCCGCCCGATCGAAATGCGACAGCGCGCGTGCCTCGGTCAGCGCCACCTCAAGTGTCAGGCGAGACGGCGGGGCCCCGACGGATTCACCGCGCAGCATGGCGGCAATCCTGTCGGCACGGGCGGCCATCTCAGCCTTGAAGGTCTCCAGATTGGGCAGCAGCCCGGGCAGATCCAGATGCCGCGCGTTCGTGAAGCTCGCCCGCCAGCGCCCCAGCGCCTTCAGCAGGGACTGCGACAGGGCGTGATACTGTCGCCATTGGCGCCGCACCTCCCAGACTTCGTAGCTGTCGTGAATTGCCGCTTCGAGATCCTTCTCGAACTGGATCAGGGCCTGGATTTCCTTGATGGCGACGGGCTGCAGATTTGTCGTGGGGTCGTCGGCCGCCGTTTCGGCAATCGATGCCTTGTAGAGCGCCACCTGGGTTTCAAACAGATTCTGTGCGGACGTTTCCAGATCGCCCCGGCTGCTTTGCGGCCATAGAAGAATACTGACGACCGAATAGACCACAATGCCCATGGCGGTTTCTTCGAACCGGGCCATGGCGATCGCGAACAGGTCGGATGAAACAGGCGCACCATCGATGATGATCACCAGGCAGACGAATGCGGACACGAACCAGAAATACTGCCGCCTCGGGCCCGCGATCATGTAGGCGCAGAAACCCAGATAGGCGCACAGCACGAACAGCAGCGCCCAACGCTCTTGCGGGAACAGCGCAAAGAACGTCAGCGCCGCACACACCGCGACGACGGTCCCCAGCGTTCGCATCGCGGCCTTGTTCAGCGACTGACCCGACGTGTCCAGGCTGATCATGACCACCGCGAAGGCGGCCCAGAACGGTTTCTCCCAGCCGAAATAGAACGTGATTGCATAGGCGATCACCACCGCAAGGGCGGTCTTGATCGATTCCTTGGTGCGACGGCTGAGCATGGACCGTTGGGCGGTCGACTGGCTGCCGCTACTGCAGCGGCCGCGGCGCCGGCGGAACCGGCTCGTTGCTGGGGTTCTCCGACGTACCGGTCATCACAAGAACCGACGTCGTCGTGCCGACCCTCAGATTGATGTCATCGGGCAGATCGACCAGGTGCACCCGTACCGGCACCCGCTGGGCGAGCCGAATCCATTCGAACGTGGCGTCGATGTCGGGTAGCAGGTCATACTTGGTGCTGCCGTCGTCCTGGGAGATGCCCCAGCCGACACTGTCCACGCGACCCTCGAGTGGCCGGTCCGGGTAGGTCATCAGGGTGACGATCGCGCGGTCGCCGGTCCTGATGTCGGCGATCCAGTTTTCCTTAAAGAAGCCGTGGATCCAGTAACTGTTCACGTCGATCAGGGCGAGCGCCGGCGTGTTCTCCACCGCCTGGTCGCCGAGCCGGAGATCGAGATTGGTGACATAACCGTCGACAGGGGCGGTGACCCGGGTGAATTCAAGGTCGAGCTCAGCGGAACGCACCGCGGCCTTGGCCGCGCGCAGCCGCGCATTGTCTTCGCCTGGCGCACCAAGCTGCGCGCGTGCCTCGGCAAGGTCCGCTTCCGCCTGGGCGCGCTGCGCGAAAGCTTCGATCATCTGGGCCTGGGCCCGGGCCAATGAGGCAATGGCAATGTCAAACTTTGCCTTTGCGTCGTCGATTGCCTGACGCGCGACCGCTCCGGACTCGCCCGCCTTGGTCATGCGTTCGAAATTGGCCTTTGCATCCGCCAGGCTGGCCTCGTTTGCATCGATCACGCTTTCCTGTTGCACGATCAGGGATTCGTACTGGTCGACGGTCGCCTCCGCCGCCCGGACCTGGTTCTTGAGGGCTTCGATATCGTCCCGGGTCCGATCCAGGTCGGCGCGCGCCTGGTCGACAGCCGCTTCGAAGGTGCGCGGGTCGATCTCGAACAACAGATCGCCGGCGCGGACGAACTGGTTGTCGGCAATCGGCAGGTTGATGATCGGCGCGGAGACGCGCGGCGTGACCTGGACGACCTGAGCGCGGACCTGGCCGTCGCGGGTCCATGGATTGATCAGATAGTCCCAGTATTTGTAGGCGACGACCGCGACGGCCACCAGGACGACGGCGCCGGTCAGCAGAACCCTGAGGGATGTCTTCAGCATCGAGACCTCATGCAGGAATCAGGAACGTGCCGATGATGCCCGTATAGATAACGGACAGGGCCAGGAAGACCAGCGGTGGGTACCAGAAAAACCGCGACAGGCGATAGCGGTTGAGCGCAAAGGCGGTCAGCGCCGCCAGAGTCACGCCAAGGGCGCCCGCAAGCAAAAGCGGCGGGAAGTAGACGCCGCCGATGGCGACCTCGCTGGGTATCAGATGCATGATCCTGATTCCGGTGTCTTGGTAGATCTCTGACGTTTCTCAGGTTTTCTTGCGCAATACCAGCAAGCTGCACGGTGCCGGTCAATGGCCATGACCGTCGGTTCGTGCCGCTATGGTGTTAGGAGTTGGTCGGTAGTTCCAGGTACAAGCCTTGAATTGTCAATGCTATGTCATACCCTAATCGTCTGCTGCAGTGCAGGTCGAAGTGTTGACCCGATGGTGCAGCACATAGGCCTGAGGGGGCTTCGAATGAAAGAATTAGCTGAGCCTACGGTCAAGGAAACCAAGCCTGCGCCGGCGTCGCAAGACTCATCGACCGATACAACGACCGATCTCGAGAAGTCCAGCCTGGATGCGGTGTTTGCCGAACTCGATACGTCGGATAAAGGGTTGTCGTCCGCCGAGGCCGGACAACGGCTTGAAAAATACGGCCGCAACGAGCTGGCCGACAAGGAAGAGAGCGACCTCCAGAAATTTCTCAAGTTCTTCTGGGGCCCAATTGCCTGGATGATTGAAGCCGCGGCGATCCTGTCGCTGTTGATGGGACATTGGGCGGATCTGACCATTATCTTGGTCCTGCTGCTGTACAACGCGGTTTCCGGGTTCTGGCAGGAACGCAAGGCTTCCGACGCCCTGGCCGCCCTGAAGGCGGGCCTGGCGCCAAAGGCGACCGCATTGCGCGACGGGGCCTTTTCTTCGATCGATGCAGCCGAGGTCGTGCCCGGCGATGTCGTGCGGATCAAGCTGGGCGAGGTTGTGCCCGCGGACGTGCGGTTTATTGATGGCGAATACATCAGCATCGACCAGGCTGCCTTGACCGGAGAATCCTTGCCGGTGAGCAAGAAGATCGGCGACGAAGGCTATTCCGGCAGTATCGCCAAGAAAGGCGAGATGAGCGCTGTGGTGATCGGCACCGGCAACAACACCTTTTTCGGCCGGACCGCCAGTCTGGTCGCGGGGGCCGGTGGAGGCGCCTCGCATTCCCAGAAGGCGACCGCATTGATCGGCGATTATCTCATTATCGTGGCGGCGGTCCTGTGTGTGATCCTGGTCGGATACGAGCTCTATTCCGATATCGTCGTGCAGGAGGCCTGGAAATGGGCCGATCTGGGCGACATCGCCCGCATGGTGTTGGTACTGCTCATCGCGTCGATTCCCGTGGCGATGCCGACCGTGATCACGGTGACCAACTCCCTGGGGGCCCAGGCTCTGGCGCGCAAGAAGGCGATCGTGTCCCGGCTGGAAGCGATCGAAGAACTGGCGGGCGTCGATATCCTGTGTTCTGACAAGACAGGGACGCTGACCAAGAACATACTGACTTTGGGCGAACCGATCCTGTTCGACGCGAAAAGCGCCGATGAGATATTCCTTGCCGGCGCCCTGGCGTCCGAGAAGGGCAGCGAAGATGCCATCGACAAGGCGGTCAGCGCCGGCGTCACGGACACCAAATCGCTGGAGGCCTACACCGTCACCAAGTTTCTGCCCTTCGATCCGGTGAGCAAGCGTACGGAAGGGGACGTTACCGATGCCCAGGGCAAGGCGCTGAAATTCACCAAAGGGGCGCCGCAGGTCATCATAGATCTGTGCAAGCTGGACAAGGATACCGAGGCCAAAGCCACAAAGACGGTCAGTGATCTTGCCGCAACAGGGATGCGCGCGCTGGCCGTCGCTCGATCGGACGACGGCGGCAAGGGTTGGAGCTTTCTTGGCATCCTGTCCATGCTCGACCCACCGCGCGACGATTCCAAACAAACCATCGCGCAGGCCAAGGAACATGGACTGAGGGTCAAGATGGTCACCGGCGACGACGTCGCGATCGGCGATCAAATCTCCGGCCAGCTCGGCATGGGCTCAAACCTGATCGCGGCCGCGGACATGTTCACCAAGGACATGGACATGGACCATCTACCGGCGAACATCGAGGAGTGCGTTGACAAGGCGGATGGATTCGGCCGCGTGTTCCCGGAGCACAAATACGGCATCGTCAAGGCGCTTCAAGATCGCGGTCACGTCGTTGCCATGACCGGCGATGGGGTCAACGACGCGCCCGCGCTGAAACAGGCGGATTGCGGCGTCGCGGTCAGCGGTGCGACAGACGCTGCACGAGCCGCGGCGGCGCTGATTCTCACTGCACCCGGACTCTCGACGATCATCGATGCCATCGATGAAGCGCGTAAAATCTTCGAAAGGATCATCAGCTACATCCTGTTCCGGGTCGCGATGACTCTGGACATCATGTTTGTCGTGGTGATGGCGACCGTATTCTTCGATTTCTCGCCGCTGACGCCTGTCATGATCATTCTGATCGCTCTCCTGGACGATGTCCCGATCATGACGATCGCCTACGACAATGCCACGCTGCCAAAAGAACCCGTTCGCTGGCACATGCGCACCCTGTTGTTCGTTTCCACGTTTATGGGCGTGCTGGCCGTGGCGCAGACGTTTGGCCTGGTGCTGATAGGCATGGAGTGGCTGAGCAACGCGGAGTGGCAGTCCTGGATCAAGTTGAGCAAGGAGCAGCTTCAGACAGCGGTCTTCCTGCAGATCGTCGCGGGCGGTCACCTTATGCTGTTCGTCATGCGCTCCCGCGCGAGCATTTTCACGCCGCCCTGGCCGGCCAAGCCGATGTTTGCAGCCATATTGGGGACACAGATCCTCGCCGTCCTGATGTGCGGGTTCGGCTGGTTCGTTGCGGCGCTGCCGTGGACCATCATCGGGCTGGTCTGGGTTTATATGCTGGTTTGGACCATCGTCCTCGACTGGGTCAAGCTCGCGCTATACAGCAGGCTGCACGTCGGCGTCGCCCGACCGGGATGGTACCAGCGGTTCCTTAAGGGGCGACATGCGGCGCACGCCGTTGCCCAATCCGCCGCGACCGCGCGATAGAGCAGTCAAATCGCTCCCGGAAGGCCTTCCGGCCTTCCGGGGCGCTTTGTCGGGCCGAAAAAACTTTCGGACCCGTCGGGACGCATCGTTGCTGCAACGATCGATCCCCAAGGGTCAAACGGCAGGAGGCACCAGATAAATGAACTATTTCAACAAATTCCGCGTGAAGCCGGGCAGCAAGGTCGATCTCAGCAAGGTCGATGCGGGCTATAAGGACAGGCACGAGAGCCACGAACATGCGCTGCCGGAGATCGAGGCATACAATCGTAAGCTGGGTGATCTTCAGTATCTAATGTACGCGGAAGGCAAACGCTCGCTGCTGATCGTGCTGCAAGGGCGTGATGCGGCTGGCAAGGACGGCACCATCAACCACGTGCTGAGTGCCATGAACCCGCAGGGCTGCACGGTCACGGGTTTCAAAGCGCCTTCCAAAGAGGAGGCGGCTCATGATTTCCTGTGGCGCTGCCACAAGGCGACGCCGGCAAGGGGCCACGTGGCAATCTTCAACCGCTCGCACTATGAAGACGTGCTGGTGCAGCGCGTCCATAACTTCGTGCCTAAGGCTGTCTGGTCGAAACGGTATGCGCATATCAACAACTGGGAGAAGATGCTGTACGACAATGACACCCATATCCTGAAGTTCTACCTGCACATCGATGCAGAAGAAGAACTGAAACGGTTCAGACTGCGCATTGACGACCCGGCCCGCCACTGGAAGATCAGCGACGGCGACTATGCGGAACGGCCGTTCTGGGACGACTACACTGCCGCGTTTGAAGCCGCGTTGGAGAAGTGCAGCACAAGTCACGCGCCGTGGTTCATCATCCCGTCAAATCACAAATGGTTCCGCAATCTCGCGATCTCCAGGATCGTGAGTGAGTACATGGATGCGCTCGGCATGGAGTTCCCGGCGCCTACCGTGGACATCGAGGAGATCAAGCAGAAGTACCACGCAATCGTGGAGGCAGAAGGCGGAGAGGACCTCGCGGGGGACAAACCGGCGGCAGCGAAGAAGGGCAAGAAGCGCAAGCAGGGCAAGAACGGGAAGAAATCCAAAGCGACAGTGGCGGCCTAGCGAAGGCGGCCCACCGGCCATTGTTTCAGCCGCCGGCATACCGTGTGGAGGCCGGCGGCGATCGCGGCCAGTTGAATGCGAGCAGCAAAGGGACGGAACGGGGCGCCCACTTGCATTGTTTGGGTACAGTCGACCGAACGCGAAGCGATCATGTCGGAACAGGCTAGACGCTCCGAAATCGCGCTGAACGTCACGCGGACGCGTCTGACGGTGCTGGTCTTCAATCTCACTGTCATTGCCCTGATGATTTCGATTTTGGCGTCGAGCGGTTCGATCCGCGGCGAAGCCGCCAGGGAGCATCTGACCACCACCGTCGCCCTGTTTGTCGGGTTCTGCCTGACATTGCTGGGCATTTTCTGGCTGCTCCACTCCCAGAACTTGGATACAGAAGGCTTGAGCCACCCCATACCCTTCACCTTGGGGACGCTGACGACCTATGTGGCGTTGTCGCAGACCGTCACGGCGTTCATTCACGAATACCTGCTTGGCATTGAAAGGACGGTGAACGTCCCGCAGGCCGAAGGGGCGGGGGATGCGTCAGCACTTGTCGGACTCCTCGTCCTCGGTGATGCCTCGCTCCTGATCCTCGTAATTCTAGGAGCGGGCGTGTGGCTTTTGATGGCCTATGTGGCGCCATTGATCGCCATCCTCAGATGCTCCGTGGCCAAGCGTGTGCGATGGGTCTTTGTTGGCTACTACTTCGCGATGCTGGCGCCGGTCTACTGGGTCTATGCCGAGGCGTTCGCGTTGCAATATGGAACGGCGGGTCTAACCACGGACATGTTGGGTCTTTTTGCGTTGCAGTTTCTTCAGCCGCTGCTTTGGCTTGGCTGAAGCTGTATTGTCACGGCGACTATTTGACAGGGGGATCAGATGAAGAGCGCCAAAGTTAAGCCGCCCGCCTTACGCTTTCCGATCCTGCAGGGCGTTCTGCCCATCCAAGGTTCGCAGGTTCCGACGGAGATCATAGCCGGCATCACGCTGGCGGCGCTCGCGATCCCGGAGGTGATGGGCTACACCAAGATCTCCGGTACGCCCGTCGTCACGGGCCTCTACACCATTCTCATCCCGATGGCCCTGTTCGCCATTTTCGGCTCGTCGCGGCACCTGGTGGTCGGCGCCGATTCCGCGACGGCGGCAATTCTCGCGGCGGGCCTGGTGGGGATTGCCTCCGTCGGTTCGGACGAGTACGTGGCTCTTGCCGCTGTTCTTGCGATCATGGTTGCCGGGTTCCTTATTCTGGCGCGTTTCATCGGTCTGGGTTTCCTGGCGGACTTCCTGTCGCGCACGGTGCTGATCGGGTTCCTGACGGGGGTCGGCATACAGGTGGCGCTGGGCGAGGTATCGGGCATGCTGGGCCTGAAAGGCGGCGGGCACGGCACCCTGGGCAAGATTTGGGCCGATTTCCAACAGATCGAGCAGGTCAATTTCTATGCGCTGGCCCTTGCGGTTGGCGTCATCGTCGTCATCGTCGGGTCGAAGAGGATCTCGAACAAGATTCCGGGCGCGCTGATCGCGGTGATTGGCGCGATCGTGCTGAGCTGGGCGCTTGACCTGAAACAGCACATGCACGTGCTGGGGACGGTTCCCGGCGGCTTGCCGCATCTGGGGTTACCGGACGTCAAGTGGAGCTGGGAGCTGATCGGCAAGCTGATTCCCACGGCCTTTGCCATGTTCGTGGTGATCCTGGCCCAGAGCGCCGCGACCTCACGCGCGTTTGCGGCGCGCTACAACGAGGATTTCAGCGAGAACACGGACTTAGTCGGCTTGGGTATGGCCAACATCGGTGCAGGTCTTTCCGGCACCTTTGTCGTCAGCGGCAGTCCGACCAAGACCCAGATGGTCGACAGCGCCGGTGGTCACACGCAGTTGTCGCAGGTCGTCACCGTTGTCGTCGTGTTGTTGGTTCTGTTGTTTCTCACCGGCGTGCTGGCCTTTATGCCCGATGCGGTGCTGTCGGCGGTGGTCTTCCTGATCGGTGTCGGGTTGATCGACCTGAAGGGCATGCGCAAGATCTTCGTCGAGGCGCGGTCGGAGTTCTGGGTCGCCCTGATCACGGCTGCCGTCGTGGTCGTGGTCGGCGTGGAACAGGGCATTATCGTGGCGATCGTATTGTCGATCATCGACCATACCCGTCACGGCTACCGGCCGAAAAACGCAGTCGTCGCTCCGGCAGCGTCGGGGTTTTTCCAGGCGACGCCGGTTGCGAAGATGACCCAGGCCGAACCCGGGCTGCTGATCTACCGGTTCACCCACGCCATGTACTACGCGAACGCCCAGAAGCTGTCCGATGAGGTTACCAGTCTGGCGAACCAAGCAGACCCGCCGTTGCGCTGGTTGTGCATTGACGCATCTGCCGTCGACGATGTCGATTACTCGGCGGGGGAGACGCTCCGTTCCCTGCACGGAATCCTGAAGGAGAAGGACACGCGGCTGGTGTTCGCCAAGGTCGATGACGACGTCAAGGCCGAGTTGGATCGTTACGGCTTGAGCGATCTGATTGGTGCGGATGCCTTCCACCAAACGCTGCATGAAGTCTTGGCGGCGTATCGGCAGAAGGCGAATGCAAAGCCCTGACCAGGCGATCCGATCGGAATGAGAGGTTCGCAGTTGTAGGCCACGGGGTCTGATTGATCTTTCACACGGCCCCGGTCGTGCAGAAAGCGCAAGGGGGCAGGGAGATCTAGTTTTGTCGTCTTAACAGTCTGACCCTAACCCCCACGATGACCCGGCAGCCCACTGGCGAGCGGGCTAAATGCCAGCGACATTGCGTCGTGAATGACCTCTTCGGCATCGTCGCTGAGCACCAGCTTGCCGTTCTTGTCTACGGAGAAGGCGGTGTCGTCGAAGTCGTGCCCTCCGGCAAGGATGTCGTCGTTCAGTAGGATGCGTGTCCGGAAGAAATTCGCCCAGGTGAACTCCGAGAATGGTGCCTCGTTCTTCAGGTACCCATGACGGTCGCGCACGATCCACGCCACGCTGCGGTAGGGGTCGTGGCGAAGATCTTTCACATGCGCCGGAAGGTCACTCGGGCGTCGCGGGCCACCTCCAAACTCGTCGAAGAGATAGACCCAGTTCCGTTTGTGCATCGTCTTCCAGAAATAGACTTCTTCCACACCGGTGAAATTCGCCACGACGGTGACGTAGACGCAGAGGTTCTTGCCCAGCTCTTTGTCCAACGCATCGTGGAGAGCACGGACCAAGTGATGGTGGTCGACCAGGTGGTACGTCTTTCCTCGAATGACGATCGGGACCGGCCTGACCCGAAGATAGTCATGCAGCTTCTGAGGGTTCTTCCGGTGTTTGTTCCGCATGCGTGTCGCACGGACCTGCACCTCCGCCTTCCCGACAGCGAACTGCGTGGGCGCAAGGTCGCGCACCCGCAACTTGTAGATTTGGTCCTGCCTGGCCTCCGGCGAGCACCAGTCGATTTCCGATTCAAGTATGCAATTGACCATCGACGGATATCTCCCTGCCGCCCTGCACATAGACATCGACGGTAGCAGACGGGGCGACCGAAGGCGACCTGTGACCCGGTTTTCGTTGGCAGGCGTTTTTTCCAACCCACCTGTTGCGGGATGCTCCCTCGTCTCTCACCAGTTCGACAGCAGTGTGAGCCTGACCAAGTAGGACGACGTGTCGCCAAATGGCGATTTCCGAACCTGGTATGCTGGGACGATGTCCGAAGCGCCCCGCTGTGGTTGAGAATACGATGGACGCACTCTCATGCTAAGCGGTACTGCGTGAGTTCGAATAACAAGGAAGAGAGACGATGAACGGGGAAGACGCACAGGAGGGAAAGGCCCGGCAACTGATCCGCCGGTTCGTGCCGGGCGTGGAGGCCTTGTCCCGCTACGACGTCGCCACCCTTCGCGATGACGTGCCGGCCGGCCTATCGGTTGCCGCCGTCGCCTTGCCGGTGGGCATCGCCTATGCGCAAATCGCGGGCGTCCCCGCCGTCATCGGCATGTATGCCGCCATCTTTCCGCTGATTGCCTACGCGTTCTTCGGGTCGTCGCGGCAACTGATGATCGGGCCGGATGCGGCGACCTGCATCCTGGCCGCGGCGATCCTGACACCGCTGGCCGACGGCGACCCTTCGAAGTACCTGGTCCTGATGGTCGCCCTGACGCTGATGGCGGGCGTGCTCTATGTGGTTGCCGGCCTGTTGCGGCTGGGGTTCATCGCCAACTTCCTGTCGCAGCCGATCCTAGTCGGGTTTCTGAACGGCGTCTCGCTCTTGATCATCGTGGGGCAGCTGCCGAAGCTGTTCGGCTACGCCCCGGCGGCGACAGAATTCATCCCCAAGACGATGGAGATCGTCCTCCGGATCGACGAGACACACCTGCCGACGCTGGCCCTGGCGCTTTGCATGCTCGCCATCCTGGTGCTGTTGCGCCGCCTGGCGCCGCGTCTGCCGTCGGCGCTGGTGGTGGTGATCGTCGCCGTTGCCGCCGTGGCGGCCCTGGAATTGGAAGGGAAGGGAATCGCCGTGCTGGGCGCCGTGCCCGCGGGCATGCCCTCATTCCAGTTGCCGGTGGTCGGCCTGTCGGATCTCGACGACCTCCTGGCCGGCGCAGCCGGGCTGGTGCTGGTCAGCTTCACCAGCGGCGTGCTGACGGCCAAGAGTTTCGCGCGGCGTATCCGCGAGAATGTCGACCCGAACAGAGAGCTGATTGCCTTCGGCATCGGAAACCTCACTTCAGGGGTGATGCAAGGGTTCCCCGTGACGGGTGCCGATTCCCGGACGGCGGTAAATTACGCCATGGGCGGGAAGACACAGGTCGTCGGTCTGGTCGCGGCGGGGACCATGTTGCTGATCCTGTTCTTTCTGACCGCGCCTCTGGCGCTGGTGCCGACCGCCGCCCTGGCAGCCGTGATCATCATCTCGGCCGTCGGCCTGATCGACATCGCGGCGTTGCGCGAGCTCTATTCCGCCAGCCGGCGCGAGTTCCTGCTTTCGACTGGTACGACGGTCGGGGTTCTTGTCCTGGGCGTGTTGCCCGGCGTCTTGCTGGCCGTTGCCCTGACGTTGATCTGGCTGCTGATGGTCGGTTCACGGCCGCCCGATGCGGTGCTGGGCCGGGTTGAAGGCATGAAGGGCTTCCATAATGTCAGAGAACACCCGGAGGCCACGACGGTGCCGGGGCTACTTCTCTACAGGTTCGACTCCGACCTGATCTTTTTCAACGCCGATCTGTTTCGGCGGCGCGTCCGTCAGGCAATCGCAGCCGAGAAACACCCGGTCGAATGGGTCATCCTGGACGTAAGCCCGATCAATGTCGTGGACTTTACCGCGGTTCAGCAGTTTCAGGAGCTGGTGGACGAACTGGCCGCTGAAGGCATCGTGGTTGGCGTTGCCCGCGCACGCGGAAAGCTGGATCAGTTCTTCCGTCCCGCCTTCGTATCCGAATTCCGCGGAGGATACGACGATCGTATCTTTCCCACGCTCAGGGCGGCCGTGCGGGCCTTCAAGCAGCGGCACGTGCCGGAGGCGAAGGCCGTGGCGTCCGAACAGGGCAAAGCCGTTCGGATCTAGCCGTTCGTTCGATAAACTGGGCTAGCGTCAGAACGCCAAGTCCGGAGAGCGATCATGAGATGGACCATCGCCTTTCTCTCGCTGTGCCTGCTGGTCGCTCTCGAGCCGGCCACGGGTTTCGCCCAGTCGCAAGCGGCGATCCTGGATGCGCTCGCCGCGGCGGTGCGCCAGCGGGGCGAAACCTGCGGCAAGCCATTGTCGGCGGAAGAGGACAAGGAACGTTCCGAGCCGGACCGGAAGGCATGGGTCCTGCGCTGCGACAACGCGACCTACCGGGTGAAATTCATGGGCGACACCGGTGCGGAGGTCGTGCGATTGGACTGATGTCGGCGGCCGTCACCTGAGGTCCGGGGCGCCGTCGGCGATCCAGGCCCGGATCGCCCTGTCCAGTCCCGCATTCCCGTTGCCGTGCGCCGCGGCGTCCAGATAACCGTGCGCCGCGAGGCTGTCCCGGAACCGCGCCGCGGCGTCCGGGTTTGCCGCCATCGCCAGGTCCAGGTCGGCCGCGGCGGCGACGCTGCGCCCGAGCCGCGCATAGGCCAGGGCCCGGTTGAACCGGGCGCCTGCATGATCCGGTTCGCTTGCGATGACTTGCGTGAAGTCGGTTGCGGCCGCGGCGTTTTCGCCCAGGGCGCGGTGTGCGAGGCCGCGCGCATATCGGGCGGCCAGGTGATCGGGTTTGATGGCAAGCGCCCGGCCGAAGTCCGCAACCGCCTGGCCGGCCTGGCCGCGGGCCAACAGGGCCTGGCCGCGGTTGTGCCACCAGGCCGGGTTGTCGGGCTGGCCCGCGATCGCCACGGTGAGATCCGCGATGGCCGCATCGAGGTCGCCGGCTTTCAACAGGACTCCGGCGCGGTTGCCGTGGGCGATCGGGTCCGCCGGGTTGAGGGCGATGGCCCGACCGTAGTCGGCCAGAGCGGCGTCCGGCCGGCCCTTGGCCTGGTGCAACAGCCCGCGGTTCGAATAGGCGTCGGCGAACCCCGGCTTCAGGGCCAGCGCCCGGTCGTAGTCGGCCAGCGCCAGGACATATTGGCCAAGCTGGTAATGCGTGATGCCGCGGTTGTTGTAGGCGGCCGCGTAATCGGGCTTCAGTGCAATCGCCCGGTCGTAGTCGGCGCGCGCCTCGTCGAGCCGGCCCATGTCGCGCAGCGTGTTCGCCCGGTTGTTGTAGGCGGCGGCAAAGGACGGGTCCCTTGCGATCGCGGCATCGAAATCGGCCACCGCCCGTTCGAACCGGCCCAGTGCGCGAAGACTGTTGCCCCGGTTGTTCAGGATGATCGGATCGCCGGGGCCGAGCGCCAAGGCCGCGTCGAAGTCGGCGACGGCGCGGTCGAAGGCGCGCAGGTCGTGATGCGCGACGCCGCGGTTGTTGTAGGCCTCGCCATAGTCGGGCCGCCGCTCGATCGCGGCGGTGAAGTCTTTGATCGCGCCCGCAAGCGCGCCTGCCCGTCGCCGCGCACTGCCACGGTTCTTGTAACCGACGGCGTCGTCGGGGTGGCGGCGGATGGTTTCGTCGAAATCCGCCATCGCGCCGGCAAGGTCGCCCGCATCCATGCGGGCCAGCCCGCGGTTGTTGCGTGCGCCGGCATGGTCCGGGTCGAGCCGCAGCGCCCGGTCGAAGTCGGCCATCGCCCGGTCCAGGGCGCCCCGGGCATGGTGGATGCTGCCGCGGTTCGACAGGGCGTCGGGGAAGTCGGGCCTGAGCCTGAGGGCGATCGTGAAGTCCTTCATCGCCCGCCCGCTGTCGCCGCGGATCAGAAACATCAAACCCCGGTTGTAGGTCAGGCTGGCCCTGACGGACGCAGCAAGATCTCCGGACTTCAACGCCTGCGAGCAGCCGGTGATGCGGGCCTCGGGGCTTTGCGAGCGGTCGCGGCACAGGATTTGGTCGTCCAGGACAGGTGCGGCGGCCAGCGCCGGTCCGGCGACAAAAACCGCGAGTGCCAGAATGCTGCGCCGCATGATCGGTTCCGCTCCGTTCGAGGACTGGCGTCATGCTAAACTAATGCCTCTGACGGCATCAAACCGAGGGGGCATGTCATGCAGAGTTCGCGCGAGGCGCTGATGCTTCGGCTTCAGGAGCTGCGCGAACGCTCGGCCGCGGTGGACGAGCACCTTGACCAGATCAGCCGCGAACGCGCGGCGCTGGAAGCCCGGATGGAGGAGCTTCGCAGTGCCGTTCAGTCCCAGGGCCACCAGGCCGGGGAGTTCGAGCAGATGCTGGCCGACCTGGAACTGGAAGACCAGGAGGCGGCCGAGGCGGAAGAACACAAGCTGCACGAACGCGACCAGCTGGCTGCCGAAATCGCGACGGTCGAGCGGGAACTCGATCGGCAGACCTGACGTTGGAACGGCTGTTTCCGCGGAAGCGCGATCGTCAAAGCGCTTGCAGCGAAACCATACGTCGCCTGGCGAGCGCGGCGGCGAGGCCAAGGAAGGCCACGCCGTGCAAGGCGGCGAAGACCGAAAGCCCATGACGGAACGCGGTCGCGGCCCGGTCGGAGATCGGGGCGCCGAACCAGTCCCACGACACCGCCTCCAGGAAGATGGCGCCGGCGCAGAACCAGGCAAGCAGGCCGAGCGCCCCCCAGAAGACGGGAAAGTCGAGCAGGCGCTGGAGCCAGTCGACGGCGGGATGGGCGTCCGGAATGTTCGGCACAACCGAAAGGTCCGCGCCGTCTGTGGTTGCGGCGGCGTGCAGAAAGATGTGCGCCACGACCCCTTCGGCGATCACGATGGCGATGAAGACCGCGACGAAACTTCCCGCAAGGGCTTCGGCGCCGACCACGTCGCCAGCCTGAAGCATGCCGACCGCGTTGAGAGGGAAGTTGTAGGCGCCGTGGAATGCGATGGGCAGGACCAGGGAAAGGAACCACCAGAGAATGCCGCCGCGATGGTGAACCGCCTGCACCAGGGCAAAGCCCATCGCCGCACCCATGAAGGCATGTCCCGGCACCGCCGTCAGGCTGCGCAGGGCGGCGATGGTCGACCAGTCGCCGTCGTTCACCACGTAGAACATGTTCTCAAGGCAGGCGAAGCCGCAGCCGGTCGCAACGACAAGCACGAACAGGTGATGCGGCGAAAGGCGACGAAAGGACCGTCCGCAGACGCACAAGACCGCCACCAGCTTGCAGATCTCCTCCGGGACCGCCGCACCCAGGAAGGCCTTTTTCGCGGCAATCTCCAGCGGCGCGGTGCCGTACCCCAGCGCCAGCTCCAGAAAGCCCGCGACCATGACCGCCGGAAAGGCCGTGCAGGCGCCGAACCCGAACGCGGCCCAGATCAGGTGTGCGTCGATCCGCACCCGCGCCGCGGCCAGGAAATATCCCAGGATGACGAAGGCCGGGACGACGGCCGTCGTCAACGCGGCCGAACGGACGAAGAGGTCGGGCATGGCGGCGCTAGGACGAGACCTCGTCGCTGCTGGGCCCGAGCTTGACTTCGTAGTGCCCGGCGTCGCGGTCCTTCCAGTGCACGCCGAGATAGAGCACGTGCTCCTCGTTGCCAAGGCGGGCGCGGAAGCTGCAGATGTTGGACGAGCCGTCGGCCGCCGAACGGACGGTCTCGAATTCCGACAGCGCCAGTCCCATGGCCCGCACGCCCGCCGACTGCAGGCTTTCCTTAAGCAGGGTCTCGGCCATCTCCTGCACCTGGGCCTGATCGCAGGTGGGCAGGGCGACGGCGTCTCTGGTGAAAAAAGGCAAGGATACCAGCGCCAAAATGATCGCTGCGCCGAAGGCGGCGCCGGCCGCCGAGACGCCGCCGGCTTCCGAGATGCGGTCGTTGCGCTCTTCCTCGGAAAGCCCGAGGGCCTTGATCCTGTCGATGCGCGCGATCGCGGTCGAGACGTAGTACCGGTTGGCCCAGAAAGCCATGCTTGCCGCAAGTCCGATGGAAATCGCGGGCGCGTAGGTCGGGATCAGGAATGCCAGAACGATCGGCACGAGAAGGATGCCGACGCCCGGGAGGTACATTCTGCGATAGAAAAACCAGGGTATGCCGGCGAAGAAGACCGCCCAGTTGAAAGACCAGGCGCGCCCGTAGCCGTCGACCAGCGCGTGATAGAGGTTCAGGAACCTGCGCGCATTCGGTCCGACATAAAGCTCGAACAGCTCTTCATCGGTGGTTGCGCCGCGCCGGACGTCGGCCGGCCAATAGTCCGGCCCGGTGCCGATCTCGCGCTGGATCAGCCTTCGACGAACCGGATGTGTAATGCTCCCGACCGTGTCTTGTTCCGGCATGCCCGCAACATGTCCGTCCGATGCCCACCGACCGGACGTCCCCCTCAGTTGACGTGAAGGGGATCAGCCTAACCCGCGTGTGGTTGAACAAACCTTACCCGCCGGTAAGGATTAAGCGGGTTGTGGTATCGGGGTATAGGACAATCGGGCGTAGTCGCGCCCCCGTGCGCGCCATGGCGCGGAAACGGCGTCTCGGCCGGTCACCGTGTCGGTTTCGAAACCGAACCACTTGCCCGTGGCGATGGCGCGGAAGGCGGTGTTGGCGCGTTTGTGGACGCCCGAATAGAGGAAGGCGCGCATGGCGGCCGCGTCCCGCACTTCCGGCGAACCCGCTAGGCGGCGTGCAATGCCCGCCAGATCCTTTCCGGGGTCGCCGGCATGTCGACGTGGGTGATGCCGCGGTCCGCGAGCGCATCGACGATGGCGTTCATGATGGCCGGCAGCGCGCCCGAGACGCCGGCCTCGCCGCAGCCCTTGACGCCAAGGGGATTGGTGGCGGACGGAACCGCGTGCGAGCCGAAGGCGAAGAACGGGACGTCGTCGGCCCGCGGCAGCGCGTAGTCCATGAACGAGCCGGACAGGATCTGTCCGTCCTCGTCATAGACCGTATGTTCCATCAGCGCCTGGCCGAGGCCTTGGACGATGCCGCCGTGGACCTGGCCCTCGACCAGCATCGGGTTGATCAGCGTGCCGAAGTCGTCGACGACGGTATAGCGGACCACGTGCGTGACGCCGGTGTCGGGGTCGATCTCCACCTCGGCCACGTGACAGCCGTTGGGAAAGGCAGACGGCGGCGTGTCCATGGCAAGCGCGGCGCCCAGTTCCTGCGGCAGATCCCCCGGCAGGGACCCGGCCTTGCGCACGCGTTCGGCAACCTCCATCAGATCGACCGATCGGTCCGTGCCGGCGATCCGGAAGATGCCGGCGGCGAACTCCACGTCTTCGGTGGCGGCTTCGAGGAAGTGCGCCGCCAGGGCGCGGCCGTTCTCGATGACCTGGTCCGCGGCCGCGAGGATCGCCGTTCCGCTGCACATCACCGAGCGGGAACCGCCGGTGCCGCCGCCGACCAGAAGCTGGTCGCTGTCGCCCTGGACGAGGTCGATCCAGTCGAAGGCGATGCCGAGCTTTTCGGACAGGATCTGGGCGAAGGTCGAAGCGTGGCCCTGCCCGTAGTCCAGGGTGCCAGTGACGATGGAGACGCGGCCGTCCGGCTCGAACCGGATCCCGCCCATCTCCTTGCCCGGCGGTGCGGTGACCTCCAGGTAGGTGGCAAGGCCGATGCCGCGCATCACGCCGCGGGCGGCCGCCTCGGCACGGCGGGCGGAGAAGCCGTTCCAGTCGGCCAGCGCCAGGGCCTTGTCCAACAGCCCCGGGAAATCGCCGCTGTCGTAAGTGAGGCCCGAGACCGCCTGGTAGGGAATGGCCGCGGGCGGGATCATGTTGAGACGCCGGAGCGCGATGGGGTCGCGGCCGGTCTCGCGCGCCGCGGTATCGATCAGGCGTTCGATGTAATAGTTGCCCTCGGGCCTGCCGGCGCCACGGTAGGGGCCGATGGGCGTTGCGTTCGTGAAGGCGGCCCGCGTCTCGACCAGCAGCAGCGGCAAGGCATAGAGACTGGGCGTGTTCTTCTGGATGTTGACGCACTGCATCATCGGGCCCATGCCGCCGAGATAGGCGCCGGTCTCGGCGATGCCCTTGATGCTGACGGCTAGGAACCGTCCGTCCGCGTCCAAGGCCAGGGCGGCCTCGACCGCGCTGGCGCGGCCCTGGTTGTCGGATACGAAGCTGTCGGTCCGTTCGTCGCGCCATTTGACCGGCCGGCCCAGCATGCGCGCCGCATGCAACAGCGGCACATATTCGGGATAGGCCTGTGCCTTCATGCCGAACGACCCGCCCACATCTTCCGCCAGAACGGTGAGGCGTTCCGGTTCGATCTTCAGGATCTCCGTCGCCAGTGTCTGGCGCATGCCGAAGACGCCCTGGCACCCGAGGTTCAGCGTGTAATGATCGCGTGCACCGTCGTATTGCGCGATTGCCACGCGCGGCTCCATGGACGCAACCACCAGCCGGTTGTTATCCAGCTCCAGACGGGTGACGTGCGCCGCCGCGGCGAAAGCCTGTTCGACCGCGTCGACGTCGCCAAAGCGCCAGTCGAGCGACAGGTTGCCGGGCGCCTCGTCATGCAGTTGCGGCGCACCGGGCGCCAGGGCCGCAGCGCCGTCGGTCACCGCGGGCAGGGGATCGATGTCGAGCGCGATCGCCTCGGCCGCATCGCGCGCCTGGACGGCGGTTTCCGCTACCACGAAGGCGACGGCCTCGCCCACGAACCGGACCTTTTCGCGCGCCAGCGCCGGACGCGGCGGCTTGATCAGGGGCGTGCCGTCATGGCTTTTCAGCGGAACCTTGCAGGGCAGGTCGCCATAGCCGGCCGCGGCCAGGTCGGCGGCGGTATAAACCGCCAGCACGCCGGGCATGGCCTTTGCCGCGTCGGCGTCGATGCCGTTCAGACGGCCGTGCGCCACGGGCGAACGCAGGACGTGGCCCCAGGCTTGTCCGTCCAGGTTGATGTCGTCGGTATAGCGGCCCCGGCCGGTCAAAAGGCGCGGATCCTCCTTGCGGTGCACCGGCTGGCCGACCCCGAAGCGGGCCATGTGCGCGTGTGTCTGTTCGAAGCTGTCCATCATGGAACGCAAGATGGGGCGAACGGCCCCGCCGGTCCAGCCCGTTGCGACGATTCCGGCCGCACCGAACCGGCGGCGATGCAGTTAGACTGTGGCCCTGGCGCACAACCAACCGGGACGAGGCCTGACCCATGCACTGGTTCTTTCTTTATGTCGCGATCGGCGTCGAGGTGGGCGCGACCACCATGCTCAAGCTGTCGAACGGCGGCGAGCGCCTGGCGCTGTTGGGCGGTTCGCTGGGGCTCTACGGGGTAAGCCTGTTCCTGCTGGCGATCTGCCTGAAGTCGATTCCGGTCGGGGTCGCCTACGCGATCTGGGCCGGTCTCGGCATCGTGCTGGTCGCCGTCCTGGGCATCTGGCTGTTCGGCGAGAAGATGTCGGTGGTGCGGCTGGTTTTCTTCCTGATGATCGTGGTCGGCTGCGTCGGGCTGAACCTGGCGACCGAGGCCAAGGCCGGTGCCGGCTAGACGCACGCGGCGACCGCCTCGACCTCGACCTTGAACTCGGGCCGTGCGAAGGCCGAGACCACGATCAGCGTCGATGCCGGCGCCGGCTGCGAGACGAAGCGGTTGCGCACCTCCATATAGGCCGAGAGGTCTGCCGGGTCGGTGAGATAGGCGTTGATCCGGACGATGTCTGCGAAATCCATGTGCGCCGCCTTGAGAATCGCGCCGATATTCAGGAACGCGCGTTCGGTCTGTCCGGCCACGTCGTCGGGCACGGATTCGTCGGGCGCGATGCCCAGTTGGCCGGAACAGAACAGCCAGCGGGCGCTGGGCGGGACCTCGACGCCGTGGCTGTAGGTGGAGAAGGGGGCGCGGATGGTTTCCGGCGTGTGATGGACTATCATGTCGTCTGGCTTCCCGATTGGCGGTCGAACGGAACGGAGTGACGCTAATGGCCCGGTCGCACTACTGGCAAGACCTGACCACCAAGGAGTTCGAGACCCTGGACCCCGAACGGGCCGTCGCCGTGCTGCCGGTCGGTGCGGTCGAACAGCACGGGCCGCACCTGCCGGTCTCGGTGGACGCGGACATCAACGAGGGCCTGATCGAAGCGACGCTTCAGCGACTGGACGCCGATCTGCCGGTCCTGGTCCTGCCGGCGATGCCGGTGGGCAAGAGCAACGAGCATATCGACTTTCCCGGCACCCTGACCTTGTCGGCGGACACCCTTGCGCGGTTGTGGTTCGAGATCGGCGAGAGCGTCTTTCGCGCCGGGGTGAAGAAGCTGGTCTTCTTCAACAGCCACGGCGGCCAGCCGCAGGTGATGGAGATCGTCATGCGCGATTTGCGCGTGAAACACGGCATGCTGTGCGTGGGCCTGAGCTGGCCCGCCATGGGCATCCCGGATCTGTTCACGGAGGCCGAGGGCCGGTACGGCATTCACGGCGGCACGGTGGAGACGTCGATGATGCTGCATCTCAAGCCCGACCTGGTGCAGATGGACAAGGCCCGGGACTTCAAGACCGCGATGGAAGAGATCGAGGGCCGGTTCGAGAAACTGAGCTATCTGGGCGGCGTCAAGATCGCCTGGAAGACCCAGGACCTGAACCCGGACGGCGCCTGCGGCGACGCCTCGACCGCGACCGCCGAGGCGGGCCGGGCGGTGGTGGAGCACGTGGCCGACGGCTTTGCGACGCTTTTGCGCGAGGTTTCGTCCTACCCGCTGTCGGCGATCAAGCACCGCTAACCCGGTAACCCCCTCACCCCAACCCGGCGCGCCGGAGCGCATGCAGCCGCGCCCTTCGAGACGCGCCCTTCGGGCGCTCCTCAGCAACTGTGTTGTTGTTGGAGTGATTTGAGGTCTGCATTGATGCGGACGAGGAGTTTTCTCATGGCTGCGGCGATTGCGACTTTGTGGGTTTTTCCGGCCTCGATGAGGCGTTGGTAGAAAGCCTTGAGGCCAGGGTCGGTTCTGACGGCTGTCAGAGTTGGCATGTAGAGGGCCTGTCTCAGGTCGGCCCGTCCGCCCCAAAGTCGTCGTCGTCCGCGCCAGGTTCCGCTGTCGCATGCGAGTGGTGCGAGTCCTGCGAGGGCGGCGACTTTGCGTCTGGAGATGGTGCCGAGTTCGGGCATCCGGGCGATCAGGGTGGCGGCGCTGATCAGGGCGATGCCGGTGTGCCGACACAGTCGGTTGACCTTCTGTTTGAGCGCGTCCTGGCTTTCCACCAGGGTCTTGATCCTGCGCTCCAGCTCCTTGATCTGGGTGTCGAGCTGGCTGATCACGGCTTCGATGGAGGTGCGGATCTCGGGCGTCTCCGCAAGCGGCCGGCGGACGCGCTCGGCGCTGCGCATCTTGACCAGTTGACGCCGACGCGTGACCAGGGCGGCCAGCTGCCGCAGGGCGGGAGACGGCGATTGGTAGAGGGGGGGCTGCAAGCGTTCGCCGTAGAGCGCCAGCACCGCGGCATCCAGGCGGTCGGTCTTCGCCAGGACCCCGGTGGCCCGGGCAAAGTCGCGGACCTTACGCGGATTGACAACGCACAGCGGCAAGCCCGCCGCACAGAGACGGTCCGTGACCAGAGCACCGTAGATGCCCGTGGCCTCCAGCACGACACGCCGGGGCGGCGTGCGGCGCAACCGCTTGATCAAGGCCGACACGCCCGAAGCATTGTTCTTCACCGACCAATGTTTGCCATCCGGAAGCTGACAAACATCCAAACGATCTTTCGAAATGTCGATTCCAACGAAACCGGGTGATATCGTCATCGAGGACCCTTCCTTGTCATACGGGCACGCGTGGCACGCGTCCCAGGCAACTGTTCGGGTTCAACCAAAGGCAGGCGGGGATCCTCGCTGAGGAACGGTCTTCCAAGACCAAGGATGAGACGGTCTCCCGCCTGCCACTACTCAGCCTGACACATCCTCAACAGACAAGGGTGAGGTTTCGAGACGCGCCCCGCGGGCGCTGGTCAGGATCGGTGAGGCGTCGCGGGCTGAGCCAGGGCAATCCTCATGGTGAGGAGGCGCGCGCCAGCGCGCCGTCTCGAACCATATGGCTGCCGCGAAGCCGGGTTTTGCAGGCGGGATTCGCCTGCGATCCGGCACAAATGGGCGGGGTGCTCTTGAATTCCTACTGTCCGTTAACCCTTTTAGAGTAAGACACGCTCGACACTTGCGGTTCTGCAACCGGCGGGCGCCGCCGGACCTGCCGCTGTGGTCGGCTGCACCGGAGGACTGAGCCATGCACAGAAACGTCGTGATCGCAGGCTATGCCCGCTCGCCCTTTCAGCCAGCCGGCAAAGGCACGCTGGTCAAGGTCCGGCCGGACGAGATGGCCGCCCAGGTCGTGCGCGGCCTGATCGAACGAACCGGCATCGATGCAGCCGATATCGAGGACCTGATCGTCGGCTGCGCCTTTCCGGAGGCCGAGCAGGGCCTGAACATGGCGCGCCTGATCGGCTTCCTGGCCGATCTGCCGATCTCGGTGTCCGGCGCCACGGTCAACCGCTTTTGCGGATCGTCCATGCAGGCGGTGCACTTCGCGGCCGGCGCCATCCAGATGGACGCGGGCGAGGCGTTCCTGTGCGCCGGTGTGGAATCCATGAGCCGCGTGCCGATCCCGGGCTTCAACCCCATGCCGCACCCGCGGCTGGCCAAGGACATGCCGGCGGCCTACGTCTCGATGGGCGAGACCGCGGAGAACGTCGCCGCGAAGTACCAGATCCCGCGGGCGCGCCAGGAGGAACTGGCGGTCGAGAGCCACCGCAAGGCAGCCGCCGCCCAGGCCGGCGGCAAGCTGAAGGACGAGCTGGTCCCCATCGCCGTCAACGGCAGCGCCGTCGAAGAGGACGGCTGCATCCGTCCCGACACCGACGCCGCGGCGCTGGCCGACCTGAAGCCCGCCTTCCGGGCCGACGGATCGGTGACCGCGGGCACGTCCTCGCCGCTGACCGACGGCGCGGCGGCGGTCTTGGTGACCTCGGAGGACTATGCCAAGGCACACGGGCTGAAAACGCTGGCCCGGCTGAAGGCGGTCGCGGTCGCCGGCTGCGAGCCGGAGGTCATGGGCATCGGCCCCGTGGTCGCCACCAACAAGGCATTGAAGCGCGCCGGCGTCGCCATCAAGGACATCGACGTCATCGAGCTCAACGAGGCCTTCGCCAGCCAGTCGCTGGCCTGCGTCGACCAGTTGGGCATCGACATGGGTGCCATGAACATCGACGGCGGCGCCATCGCGCTGGGCCATCCGCTGGGCGCGACGGGCGCGCGCATCACCGGCAAGGCGGCGCAGCTGCTTGCGCGCGAGGGCAAGGCGCTGGCCCTTGCCACCCAGTGCATCGGCGGCGGACAGGGCATCGCCACCATCCTGGAAGCCGCGTAATGGGCATCGATCATGTCACGGTGATCGGCGCCGGCGTCATGGGCGGCGGCATCGCCGCCCAGATCGCCAATGCCGGCATCCCCGTCCTGCTGCTGGACGTGGTGCCCGACGGCGCAAACGATCGCAACACGGTTGCGAAACAGGCGCTGGCCCGCATGGCGAAGGCCGACCCTGCACCGTTCATGTCAAAACGCGCGATCAAACGGGTGACGCCCGGCAATATCGAAGATCATCTGAAGGACGCCGCCGCCAGCGACTGGATCGTCGAAGCCGTCGTCGAGCGCCTGGACGTCAAGCAGGCGCTGTATAAGAAGATCGATGCCGTCCGCAAGAAGGGCGCCATCGTCTCGTCGAACACCTCGACCCTGCCGCGGGCGCAACTGGTGGACGGCATGCCGAATTCCTTCGCGGCCGACTTCCTGATCACGCATTTCTTCAACCCGCCGCGCTATATGCGCCTGTTGGAGGTCGTCTCGGGGGCCGAGAACGGCGCCGACCGCGTCGCGGCCTTCAAGGCGTTCGCCGACGAACGCCTTGGCAAGGGCGTGGTCGACGCCCACGACACGCCGGGCTTCATCGCCAACCGGATCGGCACCTTCTGGATCCAATGCGCCGTCGTCGAGGCGATCGACCGCGGGCTGTCGATCGAAGAGGCTGACGCCTGTTTGGGTCGGCCGCTGGGCATCCCCAAGACCGGCGTGTTCGGCCTGATGGACCTGGTCGGCATCGACCTGATGCCCTACGTGGACCAAAGCCTGGCCGGCGCCCTGCCAGCGGACGACGCCTACATGGCGATCCGCCGCGAGGTGCCGCTGATCGGCAAGATGATCGCCGACGGCTATACCGGGCGGAAGGGCAAGGGCGGTTTCTATCGCCTGAACACGGAAGGCGGCGGACGGGTCAAGGAAGCCATCGACCTCAAGACCGGCGCCTATGCGCCTGCCGCGAAGCCGGCGCTGGAAAGCCTGTCCGCGGCGCGGCGCGGCGGCGCCAAGGTGCTGGTCGGCCACCCCGACAGGGGCGGCCAGTATGCCTGGGCCGTGATGTCGAAGACGCTGGCCTATGCCGCCTCGCTGGTGCCGGAAATCGCCGACGACGTGCCCGCCGTCGACCGCGCCATGCAGCTTGGCTACAACTGGAAGAAGGGCCCGTTCGAACTGATCGACGCGCTCGGCGCCGACGCCATGGCGACGCGCCTGGCGGAAGACGGCGCGGTCGTGCCGGACCTGCTGCGAAAGGCAGCCGAGGCGGACGGGTTCTATCGGGTCGAGGACGGCCGGTTGCAGGCGCTGGGTCTCGACGGCGTCTACAAGAACGTGGCGCGGCCCGAAGGCGTTGTCCTGCTGGCGGACATCAAGCGGGCCGGCCAGCCGGTCGCCCGCAACGGCTCGGCCAGCCTGTGGGACCTGGGCGACGGCGTCGCCTGCTTCGAAATCCACACCAAGCTGAACTCGATCGACCAGGAGGTGATGAGCCTTCTGCGCAAGGCTTTGGGCATCGTCGCGAAGGACTTCAAGGCGCTGGTCGTCTACAACGAAGGCAGCCATTTCTCGGCCGGCGCCAATATCGGCCTTGCCCTGTTCGCCGCGAACACGGCGATGTGGCCGATGATCGAGGACCTCGTCGCCCAGGGTCAGAAGATCTATGCCGACATGAAGAAGGCGCCGTTCCCGGTGGTCGCTGCGCCGTCGGGCCTGGCGCTGGGTGGCGGCTGCGAGATCCTGCTGCACGCGGACGCCGTGCAGGCGCACGCCGAAAGTTATGTCGGTCTTGTGGAAACCGGCGTCGGGCTGGTGCCCGCCTGGGGCGGCTGCAAGGAGATGCTGCTGCGCCTGGCCTCGGACCCAAAGCGGCCGAATGGGCCCATGGCACCGGTCGCACAGGCCTTCCAGACGATCGGTTTGTCGGATGTCGCGAAGTCGGCCTTCGAGGCGAAGGAGAAGGGTTTCCTGCGCGACACCGACGTCATCACCTTCAACCGCGACCGCCTTCTGGCCGACGCCAAGGCGAAGGCGCTGGACCTCGTTGCGGATTACGCGCCGCCGGAGCCGGCGGAGATCGCCTTGCCTGGCGCAGGCGGCAGGGCGGCCATCGGGCTGGCGCTGGACGAGTTCCGCGCCAAGGGCATGCTGACGCCGCATGACGAAACCGTGGCCGACGCGCTTGCCGACGTTTTGACCGGCGGGGCGCACGCGGACCATACCGAGCCCGTGGACGAGGAAACGGTAATGAAGCTGGAACGTGCCGCGTTCATGCGGCTGATCCGCACCGAACCGACGCTGGCGCGGATGGAACACACGCTTGAAACCGGCAAGCCGCTCAGGAACTGACCGATGGTGACATACGCCGCCCCCTTGGACGATATCCGCTTCGTTCTCTACGAGCTGTGGGACTACGAGAACGCGATCCCCACGCTGCCCGGCTGCGAGGACGCCACGCGCGACGTTGTCGATGCGGTTCTCGAAGAGGGCGCGAAGTTCTGCGTGAACGAGCTGCTGCCGCTGAACCGGTCGGGCGACGAGGAGGGCTGCACCTTCGAAAACGGCGTCGTGCGCACGCCCAAGGGGTTCAAGGAAGCCTATGACGCCTTCGTCGCGGCCGGCTGGACCGGGCTGGCCTGCGATCCGGAATATGGCGGCCAGGGGCTGCCCAACACGCTGCAGTTCATCATGGATGAACTGGTCTGTTCCACGAACCTCAGCTTCGGCACCTATCCGGGGCTGAGCCACGGCGCCTATCGGGCATTGGAGCTGCACGGGTCGGACGCGCAGAAGGCGACCTACCTGCCGAAGCTGACCGACGGGTCCTGGTCCGGCACCATGTGCCTGACCGAACCCCATTGCGGGACCGACCTGGGGCTGATCCGCACCAAGGCCGAGCCCAACGGCAACGGCGGCTACAAGATCTCGGGCACCAAGATCTTCATCTCCGCGGGCGAACACGACCTGACGGACAACATCGTGCATCTGGTTCTGGCCAAGCTGCCCGACGCACCGCCGGGGACCAAGGGCATCTCGCTGTTCGTGGTGCCCAAGTTCCAGGTGAAGGAGGACGGCAGCCCGGGCCCGCGCAACGGCGTCCAGTGCGGGTCGATCGAACACAAGATGGGGATCAAGGCCTCGTCGACCTGCGTGATGAATTTCGACGAGGCGGAAGGCGAGCTGGTGGGCCGGCCGCATTCGGGCATGCGGGCGATGTTCACCATGATGAACGCGGCGCGCCTGGCGGTGGGGATCCAGGGCCTGGGCCTTGCCGAGACCGCCTACCAGTCGGCCACGGCCTATGCCAAGGAACGCCTGCAGGGCCGGGCGCTGACGGGTGCCAAGGCGCCCGACAAGGCGGCCGACCCGATCATCGTGCACCCCGACGTGCGCAAGAACCTTTTGACCATGCGGGCGCTGAACGAGGCCGCGCGGGCCTGTGCGCTGTGGATCGGCATGTCGTTGGACGTCGCCGAAAAGCACCCCGACGCGGCCACGCGCCAGGAGGCCGACGACCTGGTTGCGCTGATGACGCCGATCATCAAGTCGTATTTCACCGATCACGGTTTCGAGGCGACAAACCTGGGCGTCCAGGTGTTCGGCGGGCACGGCTATATCCGCGAGTGGGGCATGGAACAGCTGGTGCGCGACGCGCGCATCGCCCAGCTCTACGAAGGCGCCAACGGCATCCAGGCGCTGGATCTCGTCGGCCGCAAGCTGGGCCAGAATATCGGCCGGCCGCTGCGCCGGTTCTTCCATCCGCTGCATGCGTTTCTGGAGGAGAACCAGGACGATGCCGCCATGGTCGAGATCGTCGTGCCGCTGGCCAAGGCGTTCGGCCGGCTGCAGCAGGCAACCGCCTGGATAGCGCAGCAGGGTCTGAAGAACCCGGAAGAGGCCGGCGCGGCCGCCAGCGATTATCTCCGCCTGTTCGCGCTGGTGGCGATGGGCTACATGTGGGCGCGCATGATGAAGGTCGCGATGGCGAACCAGGACGCCGAGAACGCCGCGTTCTACAAGGCCAAGATCGCGACCGGCCGCTTCTTCATGGCCCGCATCCTGCCCGAGACGTCCGGCCTGTTCGCCGCCATCATGGCCGGCGGCGAGACCATCATGGCGCCGGAAGAGGCTTGGTTTTAACGACCGGCCCGTCTCCCTGCGGGGTGTCGCCTAAAACTGCTCCCATTCTGCCGTCGGGCCCAGGCGCTGGGCGAGGAAATCGACGAAACTGCGCACCTTGGGCGTGAGATAGCGGTTGTGCGGGTAAACCGCATGGACTGCCACGTCGGCCACTTGGAATTCCGTGAGGATCTGGGTCAGGCGGCCGTCGGCGATGTCCGGGCCGACCGAATAGGCGGGGCTGAGGCCGATGCCCTGGCCCTGCAGCAAGAGGTCGTGCACGGCGCGGGAGCTGTTGACGTGGAAACGGCCGTCGACCGGGACCAGGACGCGCGCGCCGTCGATCCGGAACGGCCAGCGCATCGGCGAGCGCACATTGGTGTCGATGATGCAGGCGTGGTCCTTGAGGTCTTCAGGCCGCCGCGGGGTGCCGGCCCGCGCCAGATAGGCCGGCGCCGCGCAGGCGACGATGCGGTTGTCGGCCAGCCGGCGTGCGATCAGGCTTGAATCCTCAAGCGCGCCGATCCGGATCGCCAGGTCGAAGCCTTCGTCCACCAAGTCGACAAAGCGGTCGGTCAGCATCAGATCGACGCTGAGGCCGGGCTGGTCGTCCAGGAAGGCGGCCACCAGGCCCGTCAGGTACATCTCGCCGAAGGTCTGCGGCGCGGTCACCCTGAGTGTGCCGCGGGGCGCCGTCTGGCCCTGCTGGACCGACGATTCCAGCTCCTCAAGGTCGTCGAGAAGCTGTTGGCAACGGGCAAAATAGGCTTGGCCCACCTCGGTCAGGCTGAGGCTGCGGGTGGTGCGGTTCATCAGGCGCACGCCCAGCCGGTCCTCCAGACGGGCCACGTATTTGCTGGCCAGGTTGGTGGATATGCCCAGCTTCTTGGCCGCAGACGTGAAGCTGCCGGCGGCGGCCACGGCGGCAAAGGTGCGCATCCCGTCGATGGTGTCCATTTTTATCTCCAATGCATGGATAATCATTCAACATATAGGCCATTTATCCCCGAAACAGGATCACCCATTTGGTTTTCCAAGACGAACGTGGCCTGATCCATCGAAGGGAGCCGAGAAATGTCTGACGCCAAGTCCGCCGCCTTCGCCGCGCTTTTGCTGCGCGTGACGATGGGCGTTCTGTTCATCGCCCATGGTCTGTTGAAAGTCCTGGTTTTCACGCCGGCCGGCACGGTCGGGTTTTTCGAATCCCTGGGCCTGCCCGGGTTCTTCGCCTACCTCACCATCATCGCCGAGATCGGCGGTGGCGCCGCGCTGATCGCCGGCGTGCTGACGCGGTGGGTTTCGCTGGCGCTGTTGCCGATCATGCTGGGCGCCATCGCGGTCCATTGGAACGCCGGCTGGGTCTTCTCCAGCGAGGGCGGCGGTTGGGAGTTCCCGGCCTTCTGGGCGGTTGCCCTGGTCGTCCAGGCGCTGTTGGGGAACGGCGCCTATGCGGTGAAGCTGCCGGTCGGATCGGCCGGCCAGGCCACCGCAAACGCCAACGCCTAGCGGAAAGGCGCGCCCGCGGGATGCGGGCGCGCCTCCCATCTCCGCGGATACGGAGGCCGACGATGGCCGCATCCGACGCAACGCTTCCCAGTCTCTATATCCCCCATGGCGGGGGCCCGTGTTTTTTCATGGACTGGACCATGGGTCCGGCCGACACCTGGGACGCGATGCGCGACTGGCTGGCCGGTCTGTTGGACGGTCTGCCGACGCGTCCGCGGCGGCTGTTGGTCGTCTCGGCCCATTGGGAATGCCCGGTGCCGACCGTCGGTGCGGCCACGGCGCCGGAACTGATCTACGACTATTACAACTTCCCGGAACACACCTACCGGCTGACCTGGCCCGCCCAGGGCGACCCGGCGCTGGCGGAACGGGTTCAAACGCTGCTGCGGGACGCCGGCCTGCCCGCGGCCGCAGACCCCGCCCGCGGCTTCGACCACGGTGTCTTCGTGCCCATGAAGGTCGCGGCGCCCGATGCCGACATCCCGACGGTGGCGCTGTCACTGCAGCGGGACCTGGACCCGGCCTTCCATCTGGCTGTCGGGCGCGCGCTGGCGCCGCTTCGCCGCGAGGGCGTGCTGATCGTCGGATCGGGCATGAGCTATCACAACTTGCAGCAGCTCTTCTCGGGCACCGAAGCCGCGGAGGCGGCCGCCTTCGATCTGTGGCTGACCGAAACAGCGCAGGCACCGCCGACGGCGCGGGAACAAGGCCTGAAGGAGTGGACCGATGCGCCGGCGGCGCGCACGGCGCATCCGCGCGCGGAGCACCTGGCGCCGATCTTCGTCGCGTCCGGCGCGGCGGCTGAAGAACCGGGCCGGCGGATCTATACCGACCACGTCATGGGCGCGCAGGTCTCGGCGTTTGCGTTCGGGTGAATGTGCCCGCTTGCCGCGGGCAGAGGGAGGCTACTCGTCCAACAGCGCGGCGATCTTCATCGCAACGCCCATCGACCCGTCGATCTTCAGCTTGCCCATGGTGTAGGCCAGCGTCGGGTTGAGGTCGCCCGCCAGCAGCTTTTCAAGGTTCTCGACGCTGAGGCGGATTGTGACGTCCGCGTCCTCCGCACCTTCGGTAACGGCGGGCGGCGTGGCCGTCGCATCGACCGTGATCGCCCCTTCGTCGCCCATGTCGAACACCACCCGCGCGTTGAGCCCCGCGAGGTCGCGGGCGCGGGCATTCAGGGTATCGGAGATCGTTTCCAAGCTCATGCGGCGTCCTTCGTTCTTGTCTTGCGGTCCTTGTGCGATTTGGGCGCGGTCTCCCGGCGCACCAATTCCCGGCGCAAGGGCTTGCCGACGATGGTCTTGGGGATTTCGGCAATGAACTCGACCCGGCGGGGCACCTCGAACGGGGCGAGCCGGTCTTTGAGGAACTTGCGCAGTTCGCCGGCGCTGAGGCTTTCGCCGGGCTTCAGCGTCACGAACGCCTTGACCATTTCACCGTGATGGGCGTGCTCCACGCCGCACACCGCGGTTTCGGCCACGGCCGGGTGCAGGTAGATCGCCTCTTCGACCATACGCGGATAGACGTTGTAGCCGCCGGTGATGATCAGGTCCTTGATGCGGTCGATCAGGTAGAGATAGCCGTCATCGTCCAGATAGCCCACATCCCCGGTCCGCAAGACCCCGTCGGCCAGCACCGATGCAGTGTCCTGATCGTTGTTCCAGTAGCCCGCCATCACCTGCGGGCCGCTGACGCAGACTTCGCCGGTCTCGCCGATCGCAAGCCTGCGGGACGGATCGTCCAGCGAAACGACCGAAACCACGGTGCCCGGGATCGGCAGGCCTGCCGAGCCCGGCTTGTTCACCCCGCCGATCGGATTGATGCTGACCACGGGGCCGGCCTCGGTCAGCCCATAGCCTTCCACCAAGTCGCAGCCGGTCGCGTCCTCGAAAACCCGCTTGACTTCCTTCGGCAGCGGTGCGCCGCCGGAGATGCAGAACTTGAGGCTGGAGAGGTCGTACTTCCCGCGGTCCTTGGCGCCGTTGATGGCAGAGAAGATCGTCGGCACGCCGAAGAACAGGGTGGGTTTTTCCTTGTCGATGACGGCGAGCACCTCGGCCAGACGGAAATGAGGCAGCAGGATCAGCTCCGCGCCGATGGCAAGGCCCGCATTCATGACGCCGGTCATGCCGAATACGTGGAACAGCGGCAGGACGCCGAGGATCCGTTCCTTGCCGGGCACCATGCCCGGCGCCCAGGCGTCGGTCTGGCGGAGATTGGCGAACAGGTTGGCGTGGGTCAGCTTGGCGCCCTTCGGCACGCCCGTGGTGCCGCCGGTATATTGCAGGACGGCGATGTCCCTTTCTGGATCGGTCGCCACCGGGGCCGGGTCGCCGTCGTTGCTGATGAAGGCATCGAACCTGAGATGCCTGTCGTCGGCCGGCAGTTTGGCGATCTCGCGCCGCTTGAGGACGGCGAAGACAGCCTTCTTCGGCAGCGGCAGCGCCGCGCTCATGCTGCAGACGATCAGCCGGTCGAGCGTGCCGTCGTCCAGCCTGTGCGACACCTTGCGGTACAGCGTTTTCAGGTTGAGGGTGACGATGGTCTTGACGCCGGAATCGCGGACCTGGCGCTCGATCTCGCGTTCGGCATAGAGCGGGTTGAAATTGACCACCGTGCCGCCCGCCTTGAGAACCGCGTAGTAGCAGATGACGAAGTAGTGCGAGTTCGGCAGGAACAGCCCGACCCGCACACCCGGGCCGACGCCGATGTCCTGGAAGGCGCGCGCGGCCTTGTCGACGGCCATGCCGATCTCGGCATAGCTGTGCCGCTTGCCCAGGAAATTGATGCAGGGGCGGTCGCCGTGGGCCTGGACCGCGTCGTCCAAGGCCGTATGGAGCGGCCGTGGCGCGACGTCGAAGTCCCAGTGGACACCTTCCGGATAGGCCTGCTCCCACGGGTAGGGGCGCGCCATGGCGCCGCCGGCGGTCCCCGGGGTAAGCAGGCGGTCCCAGACTTCCCTGATCGAAAAGCCGACCCGCCGGATGGTTGTCAAAACGTTGCTCATATCGTGTCTCGCGCGCCTAGGCCGAGGCCGTCCGTTCGAACAGCACCAGCGCGTCGCGGATTTCAGCCTCGGCCTGGTAGACGGCGTTCGCGCCGGCCTCTATCGCTTCTTCGGCTTTGTAGAAATCCAGCAGCCCGACATGGCCCACCTTGGGCGTGATCACCACATCGGGCGGTTCGGCCGCCAGCCGGCTGCGCGTCATACGATCCTGCACGATATTCATGGTCGAGGCCAGAACGTTGAGCAGGCGCGGCGTGTCCAGATAGGCGTTCTTGGAAGGCGCCAGCGGTTCCGGCTCGTCCGCGTTCTTGCGCCTGAGAATCGTGCTCGGCCAGCGCGGGATCACTTCGAAACCGGGCTTTGGCGCCGGCTTTGTGCGCGGGCTGCCGTTCTTGACGCTGCTGGGCAGGTTGAGGTTGATGGCAACCGTGATTTCCGCGCCCATGGCGTGGCAGACCGAGATCGGGATCGGGTTGACGATGGCGCCGTCGACGATCCAGCGGCCGTTCAGATGCACCGGCTCGAACAGGCCGGGCAGAGAGAACGATGCGCGGATCGCCTCGACCAAAGGCCCCTTGTTCAACCAGACCTCGTGGCCGGTGAACAGATCCGTCGCCACCGAGGCGAACGGGCATGGCAGGTCCTCGATCATGACATCGCCGATGGCGCGCTGCATCTCGGCGAACAGGCGATTGCCGGCAATCAGGCCGTTCTTGGCCAGGCCGAAATCCATGAAACGGATGATCTTGAGACGGGTCAGCCGGCGCGCCCAGGCTTCCAAATCCGGCAGCCTGCCGGTCAGGTAGAAGCCGCCGGCAAGCGCCCCGATCGAGGTGCCACAAACGACGTCGAACTTGATTCCGAGCTCAGACAGCGCCCGCAGCGCGCCGAGATGGGCCCATCCGCGCGCGCCTCCGCTGCCCAGCGCCAGACCGATTCCCGGTTTATGCATTTCCGTCATGACGGTCTAATTGTCTGTTAATTCAATAAAAGATTGGTTACAGCGGGCGCCCTTTGCGAGAACCCGCTGGTTTAAGAAACAGTGGAAAATCAGGGTCTTGGGCCGTGGGCGCGGTCAGCGCGCGGTGGAAATCCGCTCGATCAGGGGGCTTGTGTCGACGCCCTTGGGAAGGCCGCCATAGGCCAGAGTGGGGGCGGTCCCCAGGCGTGCCCGGACGAAGGCGGCGGCGACGGCCGGATCGCCCTCGCGGACCAGGATCGCGGCCTCAAGGGCGAGCGCCATCTGTTCGGCGACGCGCCTGGCATCGGCCTCGGCGACCGCGCCGCCGGCCAGCGTGGCCTTCACGGCGGCGGCTGCCGCGTCCAGGGTCTTGTCGCTGCCCTTGACGCTGTCCAGTTCGGCGGCCAGCGCCGTACCGGATTCCGGGTCCTTGGCAAGCGCACGGAGGATGTCCAGGCACATGACATTGCCGCAGCCTTCCCAGATCGAGTTGACCGGCGCCTCGCGGTAGAGGCGCGGCATGATCGATTCCTCCACGTAGCCGCTGCCGCCGTGGCATTCGAGCGCCTCGTAGACGAAGCCCGGCGCGCGCTTGCAGATCCAGTACTTGGCGATGGCGGTCGCGATGCGGGCAAACGCGCGTTCGGCCGGATCGGCGGCGCCGGCATCGAAGGCGCGGGCAAGGCGCATCACCAGCGCGGTCGCCGCCTCGGACTCCAGCGCCAGGTCGGCCAGGACCTGGCGCATCAGCGGTTTGTCGGCCAGCCGCCGCTGGAACGCCGTGCGGTGGCGGGCGTGGAATTCCGCCTGGACCAGCGCCTGGCGCATGATGCCGGCGGCGGAAACGGCCGCGTCCAGGCGCGTGTGGTGGACCATCTCGATGATGGTCGCCACGCCGCGCCCTTCTTCGCCGACCAGGACCGCCGTGGCGCCGTGATATTCGATCTCGCTGGAAGCATTGGACCGGTTACCCAGCTTGTCCTTCAGGCGCTGGATCAGGATGGCGTTGCGGCTGCCGTCGCGCCGCCAGCGCGGCACCAGGAAACAACTCAGGCCGCCGCCGGCATAGGCCAGCGTCAGGAAGGCGTCAGACATGGGCGCCGAACAGAACCACTTGTGCCCGGTCAGCCGGTACTCCGCGCCGGGGCCGCCGGCGCCGATGGGCTCGGCGCGGGTCGCGTTGGCGCGCACGTCCGAGCCGCCCTGCTTTTCGGTCATCGCCATGCCGATGGTGGCGGCGGTCTTGGCCTTCGCAGGTTCGTAACGGGGATCGTACTCGCTGGCGGTGATCCGCGGCCGCCACTCGTCCGCCACGTCAGGCTGGTGCACAAGCGCCGGCAGGCTGGCGAAAGTCATGGCCATCGGACAGCAGACGCCGCTTTCGGCCTGGTTCAGCATGTAGGCCAGCGCAGCGCGCGCCACGTGCGCGCCCGGGCGGCGTTCGACCCAGGGCAGACAATGGACCCGGTGCCGCATGGCCAGCGCCATCAGCTCGTGCCAGGACGGGTGAAACTCGACCTCGTCGATCCGGTGCCCGAACCGGTCGTGGGTGTGCAGAACGGGCGTAAAGCGGTTGGCGTCGTGGCCGAGCGCGATCACATGGGCGCTGCCGACCAGGGCGCCGAGGGACTTGAGCGTCTTCTCGTGCCAGGTCGCGCCGCCGCGCGCGACCGCCTCCCTCAAACAGGGGTCGTTTGTATAGAGGTTCGTGTCGACCAGTGGCGGCGGCTGGTTCTCCACCTCGTGGGTGGCGTGCCGCAGCGCCTGCTTGGGTTCCATCCTGTCCGCTCCTTCGGCGGCCCGGTGCAGTCAATTCTACCCTAAGGTTCAGGAATAGCAGTATTTTCTATGCGGAAGTTTAAGGCCGTGCGGGCACGGAAGGTCCGAATTATCTCAACTTTGCCGCCCCGATTGTGTAATAGGCAGGCGCAATGGCTATCGATCTCGTCCTCCAGCGGCTGGGCCGGCTCGACGTCGCCTGCCCGCGGGCATTCTGGATCATCGCGGCGACGCCGGCGCAGGTGACGGCGGCGGACACCCTGATCGCCGCATTGCGCCGTGATTATCCCCGGGTGCGCCTGGCCTTCGCCAGCCCGCGTGCGGAAACCCGGGCCTGGCTGGCCGAACGGTTCCCCGACGATGTGGTGGTGCCGCTGCCCTACGATTTGGGACCCGCCGTCAAACGGCACATGGACCGCCTGAAGCCACGGATGATGGTCCTTCTGGGGACGATGGAAGGGGTTGGCACGCGCCTTTTGAAGCGTCTTGCCTGGTGGCAGATCCCGGTGGTCTGGATCGGCACCGAAGACAGGAGCGCCGGTGCGATCGGGCAGGCCTTGGCGCCGTTCGTAAACCGGTTCTTCGTCGCCGGCCATGCCGACCGCGAGAGCCTCGCGCGGTCGGGCGTTTCCACATCGAAGGTGGTGGAGCCGGCGGGAACGACCGCAATGCTCCAGGAGCTGGCCGCACTGGTGCGGCAGGACCTGAAGATCAAACGCAGCGAAGGCCGCCCGGTCCGCAGTGCCATCGAGACCGTTCTGGTCGGGGCGCTGGACGCTCCAGTGGGACGGCGCCTCCTGGCGCCCTGGGCGGAACGGCTGGAGGGGCTCGAGGCGTTGGCCCAGGCCCTGGGGCATCCGCAGGCGATCATGTGCCTTGGAAACGGTCCGTCTTCGGAGGATCCGGCGTTGCAGGCGATCGGCTATGACTGTCTGTTCCGCGTCAACGACATGTGGCTGGAACGCGGGATCCTTGCCGACCCTGACATGGTCTTCACCGGCGACAAACGGGCGCTGGGCCGCGTGCCCGGAGCGATTTTCGCGTTCCAGACCGCCCAGGCCGAGGGCCGGCTGTTGCGCGCGCATGTAATGTCCGGCCGGATCCGACGGCTCCGGTACATGGTGATGGAGCGTCTGGGCATCCTGTTCGACGGTACCGATTGGGGCGCGAAGCCGACCAACGGGATGGCGATGCTGGCGCTTGCGGTGGCGCTTGAGCCGCGCCGCATCGTGATCGGCGGCATGGACCTGTTCGCCCATCCCGAGGGCAGCTATCCGGGGGATGCGGCGACCGCAAACGCCTATACGCCGATTCACGAAAAGGACGTGGAACTGAAGATCATCAAGCATTACCTGAGCCAGTTCGATGGCGAGGTCGTCGTTGTCGGCGAGGTCCTGCGGCGCCATCTGGGGCTGGATTCGGCGCCAAATGCGGCCGCGGGGTAACCGCAATGAGACACATTGTTCTGGATCAACCGGCAAGCGAGGCCAGGGGGATATTGTCATCGACCCGGCCGCGTCCCTATATTCGGCGCCGCGCCATCGACAACAGAGCCATACGAAAAGAGGGCGGCCCAAGGCCGCAGTGACCTCCGTGACAGTCATCGAGCACGATTTCAAGACCAGGACCCGCCACAAGAAGCTGAGCTATCTGGTGCGGCCGGACAAGGACCGGCCCGCAGGCCGACGGCCGGGTCCGGAATGCATCCGCCTGGACCCGTCGCCGGACGTTGCGCCCAGCGACAAGCCGCCGGTGCGGATCTATGTGGGGACGGAACCGGCGCAGTTCCGGGCCGAGCGTGTGCTGGTCTGGTCGATCATGCAGGTCCGCGATCCGGCGCGCGTCTACGAGATCTACCTGATGAAGGATCTGGACGGCTACGACCGTTCCAAGTGGAAGACCGGCTTCACCAACTACCGTTTTGCCATTCCGGCGATGGCGGGCAATAAGGGCCGTGCGATCTACAACGACGTCGACCAGATCTATCTCTGCGATCCGGCCGAGCTGTTCGACATGGAAATGGACGGCCACGGCCAGATGTGCATCACCCGGCGCGAAACCTCGGTGATGTTGCTGGACTGCGACAAGCTGGGTCCGATCTGGGATGAGAATGACGCCAAGCGGGGCGTCCAGCACAAGGTGTTCCGCGCCAAGGTCACGGCCATCGACGGCATGTGGGGCGAACTGCCGGGCATCTGGAACGCCCGCGACGCCGAGTTCGTCGACGGCCAGTCCAAGCTTTTGCATTACACGACCCTGCAGACCCAGCCGTGGCGGCCGTTTCCCGAGCAGCTCAAGTACCGGGACAACGACCAGGCGCAGGTCTGGTATGCGCTGGAGAAGGCGGCGGACGAGGCGCGTTTCACCCTGTTCACCGAGGACCGGCCCAGCGCGCGGTTCGGCGAGATGTTGGCTATCTACCGGGCGGCGGCCGGTGCAAACGATGGGGCCGTGGGCCCCGGCCTCAGGCGCTGGCTGGAGGGCGGATCGGCGGCGGGCCTTTCCCGCCGCGTGGCATCGGCGATGCGCAATGCGGGCGCAAGCACGCTGTTGCATCTGTGGTCCGGCAGCGACGGCGCCGATCTGTGGCCGGGCATCGCGGTGACGCACCATGACCCGATCGGGGGTTCCGGCATTGCCGCGCCTGACGGCACGTTCGATGCGACGGTTTCCATCGACACGCTGCAGCGGGTGCCCGACGAGGATGTGCCCTGGATGCTGGACGCCCTGTTCCGGCGGGCGGCAAAACTGGTCTACGTGGCGGTGCCGTGTTTCGCCGCGGAGGAAGCGCTTTCGACCGGCGAGGATGCGCATGTCACGGTGCAGCCGCCGCATTGGTGGGAACAGCAGCTCAAGCGCGCTGCCGCGCGCCATCCCGGCGTCCAGTGGCATCTGCGGACGGAATCGAGCGTGTTCTCAGTGCGGCGGGTCCAGGACTATCGAGGCTCGTAGACAACGCACGACAACGCCGAAGATGACATGCGCCAGATCCAGTCCATTGATTGAAATGATGCCCCAAAGATGACCGAAGTTCTGCTTTCGTTGGTTACACCGACATACAACCGTGCCAATACGTTACCGCGACTCTGGGAAAGCCTGAACCGGCAGCGGGACAAGTGCTTTGAGTGGATTGTCGTGGACGACGGTTCGGTTGACGAAACGCCATCCCTTATCGAGGCATGGACCGCAGAGGCCGAATTCCCGATTATCTACCATCACAAGGAAAATGGCGGCCTGAACTCGGCCGTGAATGCCGGCAAGGCCCTTGTATCGAGCGACTATACCGTTGTTATCGACAGCGACGACGAGCTGCTTGACGACGCGATTGAGGTGATCAAGCAGTGCATCGACTCTACGGGGTTTGCCGATACCGAAGACATCTATGAGCTTGTGTTTCGGTGCGTAGATGACAACGGCGACCTCGTCGGACCGCCATTGCCGCAACCGATCATGTGCTGTTCGCGTCTCGAAGCCTATTACCGTCACAAGATCCGCATAGAAGGCGCGGGCGTCGTCAAAACGCGCGTGCTGCGCACGCTCAAGTTCTTGGAGGCCCGTCCACCTGACCATATTCCAATCGAGGTCACCTACGACGAACTTCCGGACAGTTTGAAGGCCGTATATGTCGACCATCCCATTCGTCGCTATTACCAGCACGACGGGGTGGCACGCATGACCGATGGTTGGGACCGTTCAAAGAACGGTATCAAACATGCACAAGGGAAATACTTTCACCGACGCGCTATCTTGAATCACGAAACCGGATATTTCATGTGCGATCCGAAGCGCTTTGTGGGGAGTGCGGTGCGCATGAGTCGTTTCGGACTGCATATTGGGCGATCATTGCGCGACCAATGGAGAGAACTGTCCAACGCACCAGCGCGGTTGTTGTGGCTAGTTGGGTTGCTGCCGGGTGTCATGAAGTACCGTAAAGACTGTCGCCGAGGATATGTGTGGCGGCACAAATCGGGCGTATCGACGGCAACGAGCACTGAAGGATCCTGAAGGTCTTGAAGAAGAAGGCTAAGAGGGCCCCGCGGTTGTTCTGGGCCGGCTTGGCCGGCCGCATCGACTAGCTTCGGGGCATGGCGGCCGGATATCTGCTTGGCCAGACCGCCGGTGCCGAAACTCTCTTCGTGTCCTACGACCTGAAGGCCAACCCGCTTTCCTACGACATCACGTGGAACTTTTGCCTAGCTGAATTCGTACGACTAAGGCTGAGAATGCAGCACCAGAAGGTGGATTAGATAGGTGTGGACACCTGGGAGGACGGAAGCGAACAGAACCCGGCCTATCGGGCCGTCATCGACGGGGAGGCGCGCCGCTGGACGATGCGGTCGAAGTAATTATGCACTATTCGGGTTTGCCGGACGCTGCAAACGCCGGCGACTTGTTCGGCTTCGCTTTTCGACGCGTCGACCACGACGGCAAGCTGGTCGGACCGCCTTTGCCGCGGCACACGTTGCGCTATGTGCGGCTAAAAGCCTTCTACCGATACAAGATCCGCTCCGAACTGATCGGCCTGAACGGCACCGAACACCTGCATGTCCTGGAATTCCACAAGGTGGCACCGCTGGAACACATCCCCGAAGGTGTCACCCATGCAAAAACCCCGAAGACGCTCAAGGCAGTTTACGTGGACCATCCCATCAGGCGATACTGCCAGCGGGGCGTTGGGCAATCGCTGACCGAAAAGTGGGATCGTAAGGAACGCGGCATCAATTGGGCGCAGGGCAAATATACACAACGCCGTCCGATCCTTAACGAAGCGGCGTCCTACATGATATAGGACCCCTTGCATTTGCTGAACAGGGCCGTGCGCATGGTGCGGTTCGGAATTCACATCGGTCGGCCACTCGGCGCGCAGCATTCGGAGCTGTCCGATGTTCCGGCACGGTTGTTGTGGCTGTGCGGGGTGCTAGCGGGGGTGTTTAAATACCGCAAAGAGCGCCGCCGCGGCTATGTCAGCAAACCGACACAGGGCGTTCCGGCGAGATGAAGATACAAGGGACCTCACGGTCATGAAAAAAAAGGCAAAAAGGGCGCTCCGCGCGCTCCAGGCCGGATTTGCGGGCCGATTTGACACGCTTCGCGGGGCGGCCGCAGGGTATCTCCTGGGGCAGTCGGCCGGCCGTGAAACCCTGTTTGTATTCTACGACCTGAAGTCCAATCCGATTTCCTACGATGTTATGTGGAATCTGTGTCTGGCCGAATGCGAACGGCTCAAGCAGGGACTTCAGAACTTGCACGTCGTGTTCGTGGGCGCAGACACCTGGGAGGACGGAACGGAACAGAACCCGGCCTATCGGGCCGTCATCGACGGGGAGGCGCGCCGCTGGCTGTTTCAGAACGTCCTCGTCCCTGCCTGCGATCTCGTGCCCTCGGTAGCCGGCTATTCCTTCTGCCGCGATCGCTCCTTGGCCGGACTGTGGGCACGACTTGCAGGCCGACGCCGGTTCCCCGACGACTACTCCGCAGCCGTCCCGATGCCATTCACCGCCAAAGCCGAACTCATCAAGGCGGCCGAAGACGGCCTGCCGGTCCAGGCCCTAAGGGCCAACGAACAGGGGCTGCGCCACGTCAGGCGATGGCTGGAGGCCCATGCGGGTGGCAAGAAAACCGTTGCGATCACGCTGCGGCAATACGGCTTTGGCGAGGCTCGCAACAGCAATCTTCAGGCCTGGGGCCGGTTTGGGCGAAAGCTCATCGACGACGGCTATTTCCCGATCATCGTGCCTGACACGTACAAGGCCATGCAGCCGGTGCCGCCGGAGCTTGTGGGATTGCCGTTCTTCCCGCATGCCTCGTTGCATTTGGGTTTGCGGGCGGCGCTGTACGAACTGGTCTGGATGAACATGGCGACGTCCGGCGGGCCCGCTGCGGGTCTGTGTTTGCTGCAGCCCGAAACGCGCCTGTTGATGCTGAAAGTGGTGGTCGAAAGCGAAAAGCTGGCGAGCACGCGGCACCTGAAAAAGATCGGCACACCTGCCGATACCGATCTCCCGTTCCTCACGCCTTTCCAGCGGGTCCTCTGGCGGACCGACGACGACTACGATTCGATCGTGCGAGAGTTCGACAAACTCGCGGACGAGATCGAGAGGTTCGAGACCGCCGACCTCAAGATTGCGGACTGATCGGTCGAGCTTGTTCGGGAACCGGCCACGCCTTCTTGGAAGTGTGCCAGGCAGCCGTCAGGCGACGGAGACTTCTTCCACCTCTTCTGCAAAGACGTTTTCGTCCACGCCCAGTTCGTAGACATTGTCGGAGATATTGATCCAGGCCGGGCGGTGTGAAATTGCCAGAACCGTCATCGAGCTGGACAGCGCCTTGATGCTCTTGCAGATCGCCAGTTCGGTGTTCTTGTCAAGCGCGCTTGTCACCTCGTCCAGGATCAGAAGCCGCGGATTGTGAACCAGGCCGCGGGCCAGCGCGATCCGCTGGCGCTGACCGCCGGATAGCGTGGCGCCGCGTTCGCCGACGGTGGTGTCCATCCCGTCGGGAAGCTTGGAAACGAATTCCCAGGCCCCTGCCGCCTTAAGGGCCGCTTCCGCCATTTCCCGGGTCAGGGTCCTGTCACGCAAGGTCACGTTGGCCAGGACGCTGTCGTGGAAGAGGACCAGCTCTTGAGGCACGTAACCGATCATCCCGCGCCATGCCACGAGGTCGAGCTGGTCGAGCGGGACCCCGTCGACGAGGATCTGGCCTGCATCGGGGTTGTAAAGGCCCAGGATGAGGTCAGTGAGGGTGGTCTTGCCGGTGCCCGAATGACCGATGACGAGGGTCAGTTGGTTGGCCGGGATTTCGAGCGAAAGATGGTCGATCACCTGGTTCTCATCGAACGCGAACGAGACGTCCCGCACCTCGCAACCCTTGTCCAGCGTTGGTTTGAGGACGCCGTGTGCCAGTTCCCGGTGGTGCAGCGATTCCTCGACCATGTTGTGGACGTTCCAGTAGGCGGCCTCTACGACGACCGCTTCTTGGAAGCGTCTTTGCATTTTCTGGATCCTGCCAACCGTCCGCAACATCAGGAGCGCCAGGATCAGGACCTCCGGCACCGGCATGCCGATCCGTTCGACCAGGATGTAGAAACCCAGCGCGACGATTGCCAGGACGGCAGGTTCCGGCAGATGCTTGAGAAGCTGCTTGGAGATGACTTCGCGCCGCAAAGCGTTGCGAACGTCGGCGATCCTTTCGCTGAACAGAGCCTCGAACTGTCCCTGTCGGGCCATCGCCTTCAAGGGCTTGATGTTGATCAGCGCGTCGGTGAGGTGGATCATCAGCTCGCGACCGCGCTTATACTGCTTTCGGCCGGCCTTGCGGGACATCCGAATGAACGTCCACAGCGACAGCGTGATGGCCACGCCGACCACGATCGAGGCGGCCGCCAGTTGCCAGGAAACGATGAAGGCCAGAAACAGGTACATCAACATCTGGATGCCGGTGGCCAGCGCCATCGCCACCAAGAGGTAGGCTTCGCCGCAGCGTTGGGCTTCCATGGCGACGGCATTGGCGATCCGCCCCAGCGGCTGGCGGGAAAAATAGGCCCAGTTCGCCTGCAGGATGTTGTCTATCAGCGTCGCACGCCGCTCTGTGGCGACGTCGGCCACCGCGTAGCCCACGTAGCGCATGGCCATCAGAACCAGGGCTCCCTTCACGACAAACCCGCCGACCACGACAATCAAGAGGACCGATAGAGTGGGCTCGAGGCGCAGAACGGCGAACACTTCGAGAATGGCCCGGTTGACATCCGAAGACGCATCGACGCTGCCGCTGCCGACCAGGGAGAAAACCGGCAGAAGGGTGGCAAGACCAATGCCTTCCGCCAGCCCGGCAAAGACCAGGGACAGAAGGACGATCCACTGATTGCCCCCCTTGGACTTGAAGAATATCTCAAACAGTTTCAGCATGCCCGGCTTCCTAACAGACTTGCCCGTCGGACGCCAGCGGCCGCCGAGCGCCGTCGCCTGGGCCACCGGGCGGGACCGCCGCCGTCCTCGATGCGAGGTACGGTCCCAGCGAAGAGGTTTGCCAGCGAAACATCGGATGGCGAGTGGGTGCCTCGGCTCACCGAACCCCCGTCAACAGATCCAGGTATTCGTTGACGATCCGGTCAAGCGAATACCGGTCGGCCCGGCGCTGAAGGTCCGACGCCGGAGGCGGGGCGTCCAGCGTCTCCAGGACGGCCTCGGCGAGGGCCTTGTGGTCGCCGACCGCCACCAGGCGGCCGTACCGGCCGTTGTCCAGGATTTCGTCGGGACCGCTGGGGCAGCGCGTGCTGACGACCGGACAGCCGCACGCCAGCGCCTCGGTCAGGACATTGGGGAAGCCCTCCCAGCGGGAAGACAGAACCAGGGCGCTGGCCCGCGCCATGAAGGCATAGGGGTTCTTCGTCGCGCCGGGAATGCGCACGGAATCGGCGAGCCCAAGCGAGTCCACCAGCGCCTCGAGCGCGCCGCGCTGTGTCCCTTCGCCGAGGATCACAAGTCGAACGTCGCGTCGCGCCCTGATCTCGGCGAAGGATTGCAGAAGGGTTGGATAGTCCTTCTGCGGCTCGAGTCGACCGACCGCCAGCAATACGGGCGGCCGGCCGGGCGTAAACCAGTCGTCGCCGGGCTCCTCCGCCGCACGGGCCCGGATCCGGTCGACATCCACGGGATTGGGGATTGCCGTGATGCGCCCGCGGTCGATACCGGCGAAGGCGGAAAGGTCATCGGCGACGCCGTTGGAAACGGCCACGATTTCCTGTGCCTTTGGATACCAATGGCGCACAAGCCCGGGCACCAGTCGGTCGAACCGTTTGCGGGCGTCGGTGATGTCCTGTGACATCGTGTTGGCCTCGCGGATCACAACACGGGTCGACGCGCCGCTGCGCCGGGCCGCCGCAATCGCGACGATGTTGTTCTTGGCGATCGTGGTCAGCAAGGCCTCGGGGCGCCTGTGGGCAAGATAGGCGCTCAGCCCAGAAAGGCTGCGCACGGCCAACGGCAGCTTTCCGAGCGCGGCCGACGCCATCGACGGAAGACGGTCGCCCGCCAGCCGGTATAGGCCGGGCAAGGCGGCGAGGTGGGGAGCAGGATCGATCTCGACGATCTCAATTCCTGGTCCCACGTCGTCCAACAGGATGCCCGACTTCCTCGAAAGGACGAACTCGACCGCGTGTCCGCGGCGGACAATGGCGTTCGCGACTGTGACCATGACGCGCTCCGCACCGCCCATGCCGAGGTCCGTCAGGAAGACCGCAACGCGCTTTCCGGTCATCTCATTCGACCCCTATCGGGTCTTCGGCCCCCAGCGACCGCGAGGTCACTCAACGTACCGGGAGAGCGCGTCATGGAGAAAGAGACCGACTTTTCGCGCGCCTTTTGGCGTCATATGAAAGGGGTCGTAGAAGTCGTCGTCCTCCAAGTCAGCCGCGATGCCGGCTGCCAGGTCGATGCAAATGGCGCCGTTCCCTTCGCAGGCGTTCATCGTGACGGCGTCCAGATGCCGCATCATCGCGTGGTAGTCGACGCCATTGTATTTCTTCCCTTCATAGTCGTTCATTTCGTTCAATCCGACGATGCGTCCATTTTGAAGCTTGTAGCGCCGCGTCGGTTGGGTCACGAAAACCGGCACCGCGCCGATCGCTTCTGTCCGTTCCAGCAGCACCTGCAAGCGCTGTGCGTAGGCGTCCAACCTGGCGGACATCAGAACCTTGTGGTCCTGCATAATCGGCTGGTCCGTCCATTCCAAAGCATCAACATCGATCGCCCCGTGTCCGATCCGGTCCAGGAACTGGGCGCGGTATACGCCCTTGACGGTTCGGATCAGGTGATAGATGGCGCTGCGTTCCCGGATCGCTTGGGTTAATGCATCATCCTGTTGTCGCAACAGGCCGTCGTATCGGTTGTCCACGTTCCGGTAAAAGTCGTTGATACCGACGTAGAACAGGATGTAGCGCGGCGCGAGACCGGTGATCTGGGGAAACCACCAGTCGAAGTTCTTGATGTGACCGTAGCTGGACTGACCATCCACACCGGCATTTGCCACGACGACGTTCTTGCCTTCCTTGGCGAACTCAACCTGCATGACGTCCTGCCAAGTGTAGCCGTCGGTGATGTAGACTTGGTCGGTGGTGCTGCCGCCGACCGTGAGAATGTCGATCTCTTCCGGCGACGAGAACGAGCCTCTGAGTCCGAAGGCATCGCGGGTATAGGTGCTGGTTGGCGGATCCCAGTCATAGAGCCCGTCGATATCGTATGTCCTTTGATAGTTCTTGGAGATGTTCAAGCGGTTCAACAGGTTCGGATGAAGCCAGGAGCCAAAAAGCAGCTCCAGCGCGACGACTCCCAACAAGACGAAGCCGATATTGATCAGGGCGGTGCGAAGGAAGCGCCTCATCGCCGGTGACGTACCGGTTCCACGGGCGTATGCGGCAGGTCCGACGCGGCCTGACTTGATCGGCCGGACCAGCATTCGTGCCAAGCCTGGAACATCAAAATGCTCCAGATGAGCTGCTCGTGATTGTGCCAGCCGCAATGGAACTGGTCCCAGACCCGCTTGACCGCGGACGCGTCCAGGTTGCCCTCTCGTTTCAGGCGGTCGGGTTCGATCAGGGCTTCGGCCCACTCCCGCAATGGGCCCCGCAGCCAGTCGCCAATCGGCACGCCGAAGCCGGACTTTGGGCGGTCGGTCAGGCTGCGCGGGACATAGCGGTCCAAGACGTCGCGCAGGATGCGTTTGCCGCCGGTTGGGGCGAACCGGAAGCCGATCGGCAGGCTCCAGGCGAAATCGATCACCCGCCAGTCCAACAGCGGACAACGGACTTCCAGGCTGGTTGCCATGGAGGCGCGATCGACCTTCACCAGGACGTCGCCGGCCAGATAGGCCGTTAGATCCACGTGCATCATGCCCTGCACCGCGTCCTCGAGCCGAGCCCGGGCTGTTCTGTCGGTCAAGATGCTGGTGACGGTGGACGCGCCGATTACCAACGCTTCCACGTCCATGCAACGGTCGCGCCGACGCACGAAAAGGTCCACCGCGTCGGCCGCGCCGTAGGTCCGTGCCCGTCGTTCCCACTTGGACACCAGGCGCGTGACCGCGCTGTGACGGAAGGACTCAAGGTCGGATTTGGGCCCCCAGATGTCCCAGCCAGTCCGCCCCGCCAGGCGCATTGCGCCCGCCAGGCCTTGGCGCAATGCGCGGGGATAGCGACCGAACTGTTCCCAGCGTTCCGTCGCCTTCGGGTAGCTGTTGTATCCGGCAAAAAGCTCGTCGCCGCCGTCGCCGGACAACGCGACCGTGACATGGCCGCGGGCAAGCTTGGAGACCAGATAGGTCGGCACCTGCGAAACGTCGGCGAACGGCTCGTCGAACATGGTGGGCAGGCTGGGGATGACCGCACGGCAGTCCTCGGGTGTGACCACCTGCTCGGTGTGGTCGGTTCCCAGATGATCGGCGATGGCGCGCGCGTCGTCAGCCTCGTTGTATTTCTGCTCGGTAAAGCCCATGGAAAAGGTTCGGACCGGCCGGTCGCTGATGTCCTGCATGATGCCGACGACGGTCGAGGAATCGATGCCGCCAGACAGGAAGGCACCCAGATCGACGTCGGCGACCATGCGTCGCCTCACCGCGTCGTGCAGGAGTTTGTCCAGCGCTTCGAGCGCCTCGTCATAGCTGCCCCGGAACGGTTCGCGCGCGCCGTGTTCCGCCGATTCCCGGGCCGACCAGAAGGGTGTGGGAGGGGCCTCGAGCGCGCGTTCCGGTCCTGTCAGTGTGACGAACGAGCCCGCCGGCAACTGGCGGACCGACCGGTAGATCGTGCGCGGGGGCGGGACGAAGGCGTATTTCATAAGCAGGCCAAGCGAATCCGGATCGATCTCGACCTCGAAGTCCGGGTGCGCCGCCAGCGCCTTGAGTTCCGAGCCGAACAGAAGGGACTTGCCGCAGAGGCCGTAGTAGAGCGGCTTCTTGCCTGCCCGGTCGCGGGCCAGCGTCAGTTCACGTCTTTCCCTGTCCCACAGGGCCAGCGCAAACATGCCGTTGGCGCGCCTCAGTGCCTCCTCGATGCCCCAGGCCTCGATGGCGGACAGCAGTACCTCGGTATCGCTGTGGCCGCGGAAGGCGTGGCCCTTCGCCTCCAGTTCAGCCCGCAGATCCTGGAAATTGTAGATCTCGCCGTTGTAGGAGATGACGAACCGCCCGCCGGCGGAGGTCATCGGCTGCTTGCCGGTTTCGGTCAGGTCAATGATCGCCAGGCGCCGGAAACCAAGCGCCAGACCGGCTTCGACATCGCTCCACGCGCCCCAGTCGTCGGGGCCGCGATGGGTAAGGCGGTCCGCCATGGCGGTCGCCAGACCTGCCATGTGCTCCGCCGTCCGGGGCGTCGATTCAGACCAGAAACCGCAGATGCCGCACAAAACGAACCATCCTATCCCATTTGGGCCGCGCACCGGCATCGGTGCGTCGACCGCCCGGACCATCGATTTAACTGCGCCGGTGCCTGTTGTCAGCCCGGCTTTTTGACTGGCCCCCAAGTGGCCCTTCGATTGTCGTCGAACCTGGCCGGCACCTAGAGATCCCATCGCGACGCGTGGAAGTTCCAGGCATCGCGAACGATGGTATGCGGGTCGGATCGTTTCGGGTCGAAGCCCAGCAGCGCCTTGGCACGCCCGATGTCGGCCGTCAGCACGGCTGCATCGCCGGGCCGGCGCGGATACATGGCATGAGGGACCGGCCGCCCCGTCACGGCCTGCACGATGCTCAGGATCTCGCGAACCGAACAACCCTGGCCCGTACCGATGTTGCAGGCAAAGGCGTCACCGTCGCTGCAGAGACGATCCAACGCGGCGAGGTGGGCGTCGGCCAGGTCCATCACATGGATGAAATCGCGAACACACGTCCCGTCAGGGGTCGGATAGTCGTCGCCAAACAACCGCAATTCCCCGCCGATGCCTGCGGCGGCCTTGAGCGCATTGGGAATGAGGTGGGATTCAGGATCGTGCTCTTCCCCGATGTCGCCGGCGGGGCTGGCGCCGGCCGCGTTGAAATAACGCAAGCTTGCGTATTTCAGGTCGGATGCCCGGCCGATGTCATCGAGCATTCGCTCGACGGCCAGTTTGGTGCGGCCGTAGACGCTGACCGGGGTCTGGGGTTCCGATTCCGTTATCGGGACCGTTTCCGGCTCGCCATAGGTCGCGCAGGTGGAAGAGAACACCAACACACCACAGCCCGCGCGCTCCATTGCGGACAACAGCGAGATCGCCCCGCCGACGTTGTTGCTCCAGAAATCGAGCGGACGTGCTTCGCCCTCAGCGACTTCGATCGAGCCTGCAAGGTGGATCACGGCGTCCGGGCTGTATTCGCCCAGAACCCGATCCAGCAACGCATCGTCTCGGATGTCACCCTGGACCAAGGGACCCCAGCGGACAGCGTGCGCATGGCCCGAGGACAAATCGTCCAAGGTAACCGGCCGATCGCCGCGGCTTGCCAGGGCCTTGCAGATGTGCGCGCCGATGTATCCGGCGCCGCCGGTGACCAGGACTGTCCGCTCCTGAGAGGTCATTTCGAGGTATCTCCCTTCGCCCGGATTTCCCCGGTCGGGCAGTATTTACATCAACGGGCAGGGCCGCATAAGGGGCAGCGGTCGTTTCCCGACCCGGCTGGACGGAGCGGATTTGAGAGGGATCCGGCGCATGCGGTGTGCGCAAGAAGTGCTTGTTTGGACATCCGGGCGTTCCTATAAGCGGATGCCGCCTGGTTGGGCGTTCCTTTAGGGCGGCGCGTGGATGAGATGGTGCGCGACCAGTCGCATATGTTTGTTTCTGAAAATGCCGGGGAGCATGGAACACCGGCGACCGGCAACGCAGGCGGTCGGTCCGCCCGTTTCGCCCTCTATCTGAGGTCCGTGCGTACCGGCCAAGGGGCGGAACAGGTCGCCTGCATCCTTGCCGCGGGTCTCGCCGCCAAGGGGCACGCCATCGATTTTCTGATCGAGGACCCGGAGGGCGCCCTGCTCGACAGCCTGCCCGAGAACGTCTCGATCGTGCACCTGACGGCGAGCAAAACCGAACGTCTTCGCGACACCATCACCCTTTGGGCGAGCTTCATCCGCAACTGCCTGGCTGCCCCCGGATCGGGCCGGTTGGAATTCCTAACCGCCCTGGGCCGGTTCCTGTTCGGCAGGCGCCCGCCGCTGCGCGCACTTCGCCGCTACATCGCCCGGCAACAGCCGGTCGCGATCCTTGGCATGCTGAACCATCCGTGCCTTTCGCTGTTGCTGGCCGCGCAGACCGGCGTGGGAAAGACGCACGTTCTGGTCGCGATCCACAACAATCTCAGCAAGTCGGTCGTCGAGGCTAAATCGAAGCGAATGCAGGAATTGCCGCTTCTGATGCGACACCTCTACCCGCGTGCGGATCGGGTCATAGCCGTGTCGGATGGCGTGCGCCAGGACGCGCAAAGCTGCACGGGCGTCGATGCGCGGCAGATCAAGACGATCTTCAATCCCATATTCCGGCCTGGATTGGCCGAACTGGCCGCAGAACGTCCCGCGCATGCCTGGTTCGACCCGGATGACCCCTGCCCGGTTGTCCTTGGCGTCGGCAAACTGAAACCGCAGAAGGACTTCGAGACCCTGCTTGCGGCCTTCGCGAAGGTGCTGCGGCAACGGCGGGCACGGTTGATAATCCTCGGCGAGGGCGACGGACGGAGCCAGTTGCAGGCGACCGCAGCCGCACTCGGCATCGCCGATTCAGTGGACCTGCCGGGCCATGTGTCCAACCCTTATGCTTTCCTGGCCAGTTCGTCCGTGTTCGTGCTGTCGTCCGCCTGGGAGGGATTGCCGACGGTCGTCATCGAGGCCCTGGCTTGCGGATGCCCTGTCGTCAGCACGGACTGTCCGAGCGGCCCGCGCGAAATCCTGGACGGGGGCCGGTTCGGAAAGCTCGTGCCGGTGGGGGACGCGGAGGGGATCGCGCGTGCGATCGTCGAGACGCTGGATGATCCGCCCCCGCGCGCGCCGTTGATCGAACGCGCCGGCATGTTCAATCTTGAGGACTCGGTGGCGGCTTATGAGGCCGTCATGATGGATCCGAACGCATGACCGACAACCCGCCGGCTACGCGCTGACGGCGGGAACATCGATCGCCACGGGCTGCCTGCGCGGGCCCCAGGCGCCTGCTGCCGCCTCGAAGACGCCGGCGCACTCGGTTCCGCACGCCTTGCAGCGACCATCGGCGGTCAGGCCCCAGTCGGACAGAACGTACCAGTCGCGGCCGATCAGGGTCGCGCCGCAGCCGTGGCAATAGGTGCTCTGGGTCGTCTTGTCGTGGATATTGCCGGTGTAGACGTACCTGAGACCGGCCTCCATGGCGATCTTCCTGGCCCTTTTGAGGGTCGCGGGTGGGGTGGGGCGCGTATCCATCATTTTCCAGTCCGGATGGAATGCCGAGAAATGCAGGGGCACGTCCGGTCCCAGGTGCTCGAAAATCCATCTGCCCAGCGCCTGGATCTCGCGTGAGGAGTCGTTCTCGCCGGGGATCAGCAGTGTGGTGATCTCCAGCCAGACGTCGGTCCGGTGCCTGACATATTCCAGCGTCTCCAGGACCGGCGTCAGATGCCCAGAACAGAGTTTGCGGTAAAACTGGTCGGTAAAGGCCTTGAGGTCGACATTGGCGGCGTCCAGGTGCCGATAGAACTCGCGGCGCGGCTCGTCGCAGATATACCCGGACGTAACGGCGACCGACCCGATCCCCCGCTCGTGACAGGCGTCGGCCACGTCGACCGCGTATTCGAGAAAGATGATGGGGTCGTTGTAGGTATAGGCGACGGATCGGCAGCCATTGTCTTCCGCCGCAGCGGCGATGGCCTCCGGCGTCGCCTGGGCCGTCAGGGCGTCGAATTGGCGGGCCTTGGTGATGTCCCAGTTCTGGCAGAACTTGCAGGTCAGGTTGCAGCCGGCGGTGCCGAATGACAAGACCGGCGTTCCTGGAAGAAAGTGGTTGAGCGGCTTCTTTTCGATCGGGTCGATGCAAAAGCCCGACGAACGGCCGTAGGTCGTCAAGAGAACCTTCTCGCCGTCGCTGGCACGCACATAGCAAAGCCCGCGCTGGCCCTTGCGCAGTCGACAATAGCGGGGACACAGGTCGCATTGCAGGCGGGCGTCGTCGACGCGGTGCCAATAGCGACCCGGCGCGCCGGTCACGGGTTCGTCAGTCTTGCGTGCCATGTTGATCCAGGATGGTGCGAAACGGCGATCCGGCGCAATAATGCCGATCAAGCCATTGGGAAAGGGCATATGGAACAGACAAGGCCGCCGGCGGTGGCCGGCACGTTCTATCCGGCCGATCCCACCGCGTTGCGGTCGGAAATCGAAGGCTACCTCTCCGTCGCCGCGCCGGCCGATGCTGCGCCCAAGGCGCTGATCGTGCCGCATGCGGGGTATGTCTATTCCGGACCGGTCGCCGCCTCAGCCTACGCGCGGCTGCGGAACGCCGCCGACGCGATCGATCGCGTCGTGCTGGTCGGTCCCGCCCATTACGTCCTGCTTTCCGGAATAGCCGCGCCCGGGGCCGACGCATTCGAAACGCCCTTGGGACGTATCCCGCTGGACCGGGACGGTCTCGCCTCCATTCTGGAACTGCCCTGGGTCTCGATCGACGACGAGGCGCACCGGCGCGAGCATTCCCTGGAAGTCCAACTCCCCTTCCTGCAGGAGGTTCTGGGGGCGTTCTCTTTGATCCCGCTGGCCGTCGGCGAGGCATCGCCTGCGCAGGTGAGCGCGGTGCTGGATAGACTTTGGGGCGGGCCCGAAACGCTGATCGTGATCAGCTCGGATCTCTCCCACTATCACAGCGATGCGACGGCCCGGAGGATGGATGCGGCGACCGCTGCGGCCATCGAAGGCGGCGATGCGGAATGGCTCGACGGCGAGCATGCCTGCGGCTATCTGGGCATTGCCGGGCTGGTACAGACCTGCGGCCGCCATGGCCTGGCAATCGAACGTCTGGACCTCCGCAATTCCGGCGACATGGCGGGGTCGGGGCGGCAGGTGGTGGGATACGGAGCCTGGGCGGCCAGGGGATAGACACGTCCGGCCGGACTTGTCGCCGGTTGGCATCTCGGGCATCGTTGCCGGCATGCAGGACCTGACACTCCGGCAACGCGATATTCTCGGCGTCGCCCGCACCAGCGGACACGTCAAAGTCGAAGACATGGCCGTGCGCTTCGACGTCACGCCGCAGACGATCCGCAGGGACATCAACGAACTGTGCGACAAGAAGTTGCTGCGGCGCGTCCATGGCGGGGCAATGCTTGCCTCCGGTGTGGCAAACGTCGGCTACGAGGCCAGACGCGCCATTGCCAGCCAAGAAAAACACCTTATCGGGACACTGGCAGCACGCCACATCCCCGATAACTGCTCGTTGTTCATCAATATCGGCACCACCACCGAAGAGGTCGCCAAGGCGCTGTTGCAGCACGAGGGGTTGCTGGTGATCACCAACAACTTGCATGTGGCGAACATCCTGCTTGCCAATCCGAAGGCGGAAATCATCATCGCCGGCGGCGTGGTGCGGCGCATCGACGGGGGTATCACCGGCGAGGCGACGATCGACCTGATCAACCAATTCATGGTCGACTACGCCGTCATCGGCGCTTCGGCGATCGACGAAGAGGGGACGCTCCTGGATTTCGACTACCGCGAGGTTCGCGCCACCCAGGCGATCATCGCCAACTCGCGGAAGGTGTTCCTGGTATCCGACAAATTGAAGATCGATCGCAGCGCACCGGTGCGCATCGGGCACATCTCGCAGATCGACACCTTCATTACCGATGCGATGACGTCGGATCACCTGGCGCAGGTATGCGCGGAGAACGGCGTGCGGGTAGAATGCGCCATGCCCGACGGGCTGTTCGCCGTTCCCGATGACACCGACGACTGAGTCTGCCGCGCCGTCTGTTGATTTCATAGTTTTTCATTTTGCGGTCAGATTTCATCTGTTGTGCTTTCGGTTTTTTCGTTTCACACTGATTGCTGTTCGGTTTTTGAATCGCAGGCCGCAACACAAGGCAAAAAGGGGGGCGGGCCTGTGTCGTCAAACGGCACATACGATCTTGCTGTCATCGGCGGAGGCGTGAACGGGTGCGGCATCGCGCGCGACGCGGCCGGACGTGGCCTGTCGGTGCTGTTGTGCGAGAAGGACGATCTGGCGTCGGCCACGTCGTCCGCCAGCACCAAGCTGATCCATGGCGGTCTCAGGTACCTCGAATACTACGAGTTCAGGCTGGTCCGGGAATCCTTGAAGGAACGCGAGGTGCTTTTGCGGGCGGCCCCGCACATCATCTGGCCGATGCGTTTCGTGCTGCCGCACAACAAGGGTTTGCGACCGGCCTGGATGATCAGGATGGGGCTGTTTCTGTACGACCATCTGGGCGGGCGAGAACTGCTGCCCGGCTCGCACGGCATCGATCTGCGCAGCCATCCCGCGGGCCAGCCCCTCAATCCCGGCTTTACCAAGGCGTTCGTCTATTCCGACTGCTGGGTGCAGGACGCGCGGCTGGTGGCGCTGAACGCCATGGATGCCGCCGACCGGGGCGCGGAGATCCTGACCCGCACCGAATGCCAGTCGGCGCGGCGGGTGGGCGAGCTCTGGGAGGTCGTCCTGCGAGACCGCGCCACCGGCGGCGAACGAACCGTGTCCGTGCGCGCGCTTGTCAACGCAGCCGGACCTTGGGCGTCCCAGGTCTTGCAGAACAGGATCAGTCTGAACCGCCAACAAAACCTGCGTCTGGTAAAAGGCAGCCATCTGGTCGTGCCGCGCCTGTTCGACCACGACCAGGCGTACATTTTCCAGAACAAGGACCGGCGCATCGTCTTCGCGATCCCGTACGAGCAGGACTTCACCCTGATCGGCACGACGGACGAGGAGTTCGACGGCGATCTGGATCAGGTGGCGATCTCCGACCATGAGACCCGCTATCTGTGCGAGTCGGTCAACACATACTTCAAGAAGCTCGTCACGCCGGACGATGTGGTCTGGTCCTACGCCGGTGTGCGACCCTTGTTCGACGACGCGGCCGACAGTGCGTCGGCGATCACCCGCGACTATGTCTTGGACCTGGACGAAGGCGAGGGCGGCAAGGCCGTTCTGCTCAACGTTTTCGGCGGCAAGCTGACGACCTATCGCAAGTTGGCCGAACAGGTCGTCGGGAAGCTGATCCCCTACATTGGCGGTTCGACCGCGTCCTGGACCGGCAGCGCGGCCTTGCCCGGCGGCGACATTCCGAATGCCGACTTCGACGGTTTCCTTGCCCAGGTGCAGGGACGCTGGCCCTGGCTGCCGCCGCAACAGGCCTGGCGGCTGGCGCGCAACTACGGGACCCGGGTCGAAGCCATCCTGAACACTGCGCAACAGCCGGGCGATCTGGGGCGCGACTTCGGCGCCGGCTTCACCGAGGCCGAGGCGACCTACCTGATGGACAAGGAATGGGCGCGCACGGCCGATGACATGCTGTGGCGCCGTTCCAAGATGGGATTGCATGCGGGCGCCGGGGCGGCGCAGGAACTGGCCGGCTGGATTTCCGCCCGCGGTGCGACGCGGACCGAGGCGCTGGCCCAATGACCCTCGCCCTCGAAGACGTCGAACTGGTGGTTGAGGGCGAGCCGTTCCTGTACGACATCTCGATGCAGCTGGAACCCGGCGAACCCTACATCCTCTTGGGTCCGACCACGGCCGGCAAGACCTCCCTGATGAGAATCCTAGCGGGACTGGACCGCCCCACATCCGGCCGCGTGATCGAAAATGGGGCGGACGTGACCGGCGTGTCCGTGCGCCGGCGCAATGTTGCCATGGTCTACCAGCAGTTCATCAACTATCCCTCGTTCACGGTGTACGAGAACATCGCGTCGCCTCTGAGACGCGCGGGCCTGCCGTCGTCGGACATCGATCGTCAGGTTCGCGAGACGGCGTCGATGCTGCGTATCGACAACCTGCTGGATCGCCTGCCCTCTGAGCTTTCCGGCGGACAGCAACAACGGACCGCGCTTGCCAGGGCCTTGATAAAGGACGCCCGTCTGCTCCTGCTGGATGAGCCGCTGGTCAATCTGGATTTCAAGCTGCGCGAGCAGTTGCGGTCGGAGCTTGGTCACATCTTCGATCGCAGGGCGGCGATCGTCGTCTATGCGACCACCGAACCGCTGGAGGCACTGATGTTGGGCGGTCGCACGATCGTCATGGATGCCGGACGCGTTCTACAGTCGGGATCGACGCACGATGTCTTCAGGAATCCCGCCAGCGTTCGCGTGGGCGAGGTCTTTTCGGATCCGCCGATGAACATGATCCCGGGTCATGTCGCCGGTCAGACGGCCAGATTGGGCGACACGCTTCAGATTCCGTTGACCCGTCATCTCTCGGACCTGGGCGAGGGGCCTTACACCTTCGGAGTTCGCTGCGGCCACCTGTTCGTCGCCCGCAGCGCGACAGACGATGTGGAGATACCGGGAACGGTCGAACTCTCCGAAATCAATGGTTCGGAAACGTTCGTGCATACCTCCCACAACGGCGTCGCCTGGGTCGCCCAGGAGGAGGGCGTACACACTTTCGATCTCGGCCAGGAGATCACCTTGCACATGAACCCGCGTCATCTTTTCGTCTTTCGCGAAGACGGAACGCTTGCCGCTGCGCCGTCGCAAGACGCCGCGCGAACGGCGGCGGGTTAGGGGTCGCCATGGCACGGGTCAGCTTTGAGGATATCGCGCACAGCTATGCCGGCGGCGAGGTCGACGAAAGCACCTTTGCGCTGAAGCCGATGACGCATTCCTGGGAAGATGGCGGCGCCTACGCTTTGCTGGGGCCTTCCGGATGCGGAAAGACGACGCTGCTGAACGTGATGTCCGGTCTTGTCGTGCCGACGCGGGGCCGGGTCAAGTTCGACGACCGAGATGTGACCGCGCTGCCGACCGAGCAGCGCAATATCGCCCAGGTCTTCCAGTTCCCGGTGATCTACGACACGATGACCGTCTACAACAATCTGGCGTTTCCCTTGCGCAATCGGCGGGTGCCGGCGGCGGACGTGGACCAAAGGGTCAGAGCCGTTGCGGACATGCTGGATTTAACGGGCGATTTGCAGCGGCGTGCCCGCAACCTGACGGCGGACGCGAAACAGAAGATCTCCCTGGGCCGGGGATTGGTCCGGTCGGACGTTGCGGCGATCCTGTTCGACGAACCGCTGACGGTGATCGATCCGCACATGAAGTGGCAGCTGCGCCGCAAGCTCAAGGAAATCCATGAACAGTTCAGGCTGACTCTCGTCTACGTCACCCATGACCAGAACGAAGCCCTGACTTTCGCCAGCCAGGTCGTGGTCATGCATGACGGCCGCATCTTGCAGGTTGGCTCTCCGCAGGAACTGTTCGAACGGCCGACACACACTTTTGTCGGATACTTCATCGGCTCGCCGGGGATGAACGTGCTGCCGGCGCAAATCGACGGTACGAGCGCCATTGTCAATGGTCACGTCATTCCGATGGGACGTCATTTTGGCGATGTGGCCGGCGGCGACACGGCGATCGGATTCCGCCCGGAATTCTCTCGGCTCTCGTCCGGCGAAGAGGGTTTGCCCGTCAAGATTCTGCGGGTTGAAGACGTCGGGCGGCACAAGATCATCCGCGCCGAATTTGACGGCATCGAGGTCAACGCCGTGCTGCCCGAGGGCGCTGAAATTGCCTCGGATATGACCCGGATCACCTTCGACGCGGCTGCCGCACATGTCTATCGCGATGGCTGGATCGTCGACAGCGACCAGCGCAAGGCACAGGGTGCCGGGGGCATGAACTGATGCAGAAGACGCTCAATCAACGCGCCTGGTTCATGGTCCTGCCGGTGTTGTTCATCGTGGCACTGAACGCGATCGTGCCGCTGATGACGGTTGTCAACTATTCGGTGCAGGAGACGTTCGGGGACAACGTCTTCTTCTTCGAGGGCGCACGGTGGTTCCGCGACGTGCTTGCTTCCGAGCGATTTCATGCCTCGCTTCTGCGCCAGTTGTTTCTGACCGGCTCGATACTCGTCATCGAGATTCCACTTGGCGTTGCCATCGCCCTGACAATGCCGCGATCGGGTCCCTGGGCTTCGGTCTGTCTGGTGCTGATGGCGCTGCCGCTGTTGATTCCCTGGAATGTGGTCGGCGCGATGTGGAACATCTACGCTTTGCCGGACATCGGACTGCTGGGCTACGGGCTGAACTGGCTCGGCATTCCTTACGACTTCACCCAGCAGCCCGTATCGGCCTGGTTCACCGTCATTCTGATGGATGTCTGGCATTGGACCTCGCTGGTCGTGTTGTTGGCCTATGCCGGCCTGCAGTCGATCGACGAGAACTTCTATCGCGCCGCCAGGATCGACGGCGCCTCGCGGTGGGCGGTGTTCTGGTACATCCAGCTGCCAAAGATGCGGCACGTGCTGACGATTGCCGTGCTGCTTCGCTTCATGGACAGCTTCATGATCTACACCGAACCCTTCGTGTTGACTGGCGGCGGTCCCGGAAACACGACAACGGTGCTGTCGATCGACCTCGTCAAGGCTGCGCTCGGGGAATTCAATCTCGGGATCGCGGCGGCGATGAGCATCATCTACTTCCTGATGACGCTGCTGGTCTGCTGGTTGTTCTATACGATCACGATGCGGGGAGAGAACAAATGACCCGCTGGCGCTGGCTGGTGCCGACGCTTTACATCATCTTCCTGATGTTGCCGATCTACTGGCTCATCAACATGTCGTTCAAGACGACGAACGAAATCCTGGGCGGGTTTTCCTGGTTCCCGGCCGATTTCACCGTCGCGAGCTATGTCGAGATCTTCACCGACCCGACCTGGTATAGCGGCTATATCAACTCGATCATCTATGTCGTGCTGAACACGGTGATCTCGGTCTCCTTTGCCCTGCCGGCGGCCTACGCCTTCTCGCGCTACCGCTTCCTTGGGGACAAACACCTGTTCTTCTGGTTGCTGACCAACCGTATGGCACCGCCGGCGGTCTTTGCGCTGCCCTTCCTGCAACTCTACTCGGCGCTTGCTCTGTTCGATACGCACCTGGCGGTGGCGCTGGCGCACTGCTTGTTCAATATCCCTCTGGCCGTCTGGATCCTGGAGGGCTTCATTTCCGGCGTCCCGAAGGAGATCGATGAAACCGCCTATATCGATGGCTACTCGTTCCCGCGCTTCTTTACGAAGATCTTCATGCCTCTGATCGGCAGCGGCATCGGCGTCACGGCGTTCTTCTGCTTCATGTTCTCCTGGGTCGAACTGCTGCTGGCCAAGACCCTGACCTCTGTCGAAGCCAAACCGATCGCCGCGGTCATGACGCGAACGGCCAGCACCTCGGGCTATGAACTGGGTCTTCTGGCGGCAGCCGGCGTGCTGACGATCATACCCGGCGCCATCGTTATCTATTTCGTCCGCAACTACATCGCCAAGGGCTTCGCGATGGGGAGGGTTTGATCATGGGCCTTTCTTGGATGGCATGGACCTGGCAGACGGCGACGTTCTTCTGCGTGATCGCTCTGTTGCTGATCAGCATGAGCATTTGGGAGCTATGGCGGCCCGGCGGCGATCCGCGGCTTGGCGTGCTCGGCCTGGTTACGACCAGAGGCGACCGCCTGTTTATCTCGCTCCTCGGCAGCGCTTACATTCATCTCGCGTGGCTGGCCCTGTCCGATGGGCCGCTCTGGGCGGCCACGGTCATCTCCGTGATCTATGCCCTTGCGGTATTCAGATGGGTCTAGAATGCTTGAAATTGGAATTCGCCCTTGCTCCGGGCTTTCCGGAGCCGGATAGGCATGGGGGCGATGGCGAAGCTTGCCGCGTGGGAGGTTTGCACTTCGATACGGCCGGTTTCAGGCCCGGACGCCGGGCAAAACACAACCTAAAGGGAGGAAATCAATGAAGAAACTACTGGCAACAGCCGCTGCGGCAGGCTTGTTGTGCGGGGCGAGTTCCGCCTCCGCCGACATGGCCGCGGCGGAAAGATGGATTGATCAGGAATTCCAGCCCTCGGTCCTGTCTCGGGACGAGCAGATTGCCGAGATGGAGTGGTTCATCAAGGCGGCTGAACCCTTCCAGGGCATGGAGATCAATGTCCTGTCGGAAACGATTCCGACGCATTCCTACGAATCGGAGGTGCTCACCAAGGCCTTCGAGGAAATCACCGGCATCAAGGTGAACCATCAGCTCCTTGGCGAGGGCGAGGTGGTGCAGGCCGTTCAGACCCAGATGCAGACGCGGCGTAACCTTTACGACGCCTACATCAACGACTCGGATCTGATCGGGACCCATTCGCGGCTTCAACTGGCCTACAACCTGACGGACTTCATGGCTGGCGATGGCGCGGACGTAACCAATCCGATGCTGGACGTGGACGACTTCATGGGCAAGTCCTTCACCACCGGCCCGGACGGCAAACTGTATCAGCTGCCGGATCAGCAATTTGCAAACCTCTACTGGTTCCGCAAAGACTGGTTCGATCGGCCCGATCTGCAGGCACAGTTCAAGGAAATCTATGGCTACGACCTCGGCGTGCCGGTCAACTGGTCCGCTTACGAGGACATCTCCGAGTTCTTCAGCGTTCATGTCAAAGAGATCGACGGCGTTCGGGTCTATGGCCATATGGACTATGGCAAGCGCGCCCCCGATCTTGGCTGGCGGATGACCGATGCCTGGCTCTCGATGGCCGGAACCGGCAACAAGGGCTCACCCAACGGGATTCCGATCGACGAGTGGGGAATTCGCATGGAGGCAGGGTCGTGCAACCCGGCCGGCGCCAGCGTCAGCCGCGGCGGCGAGACGAACGGCCCGGCCTCAGTCTACGCGATCCGGAAATGGGACGAGTGGCTCCGCAAATACGCCCCTCCGGGCGCGGCCAGCTACGACTTCTACCAGTCGCTTCCTGCACTGAGCCAGGGCAACGTGGCCCAGCAGATCTTCTGGTACACCGCCTTCACCGCTTCGATGGTGGCTCCGAAGTCTGACGGGAACAACACCGTCGACGACGACGGAAATCCGTTGTGGCGGATGGCGCCGAGCCCGCACGGCCCCTATTGGAACGAAGGCCAGAAGCTCGGATACCAGGACGCCGGTTCCTGGACGATCCTCAACTCGACGCCTTTAGAGCGCGCCAAGCCAGCCTGGCTGTACGCGCAGTTCGTCGTCTCCAAGACCGTCGACGTGCGGAAGAGCCATGTCGGATTGACCTTCATCCGCGACTCCACGGTCCGGCATGAGAGCTTCTCCGAACGTGCGCCGAAGCTTGGCGGCCTGATCGAGTTCTATCGGTCGCCGGACCGCGTGCTTTGGTCCCCGACCGGCATCAACGTGCCCGACTATCCGAAGCTGGCACAGCTGTGGTGGCAGAACATCGGCGATGTGAACTCGGGCGCCTTTACGCCGCAGGAGGCCATGGACCGTCTTGCCAACGAGATGGACCAGGTGATGGCCCGCATGCAGGCCGCGGACGAAGCGGCCAATGTCTACGGCGGCTGTGGCCCGCGGCTGAACGAGGAGCAGGATCCCTCGGTTTGGCTCGGCAGGCCGGATGGTCCGAAGGCCAAGCTTGATAACGAGAAGCCCCAGGGCGAGACGATCGCCTATGAGGAGATCATCAAGCGCTGGCAATAGAGCTGGAGTGAATGTGGTCCGCCGGGGATATCCGTCCCCGGCGGTACCATTTCCGGATGACGCCAAGCTCGGATTATTGGGGCCTGAGCCCGTTCTGAGCGCGCCGAGCCGCAATTGCCTGTTGGCGACGGGGTGAGAACCGACCGTCGCCGGTTCCGTCGTCTTTGCTCAGGCAGCGGTGTACTGGTCGTAGGCGCTGAGCGCTTCTGCAGCATAGACCATCGATGGTCCGCCACCCATCTGGACCGCCACGCCAATGGCGTCGACGACCTCGTCGCGTTCCGCGCCGGCATCCAGTGCCGCGCGCGCATGAAAGGCGATGCAGCCGTCGCAGCGCACCGTTATCGCGATCGCAAGCGCGATCAGCTCCTTCGTCCTGCGGGTCAGGGCCGCGTCGCTGTACGTCGCCTTGCCGAGATTAGCAAAGGCCCCCGTCAGCTCGGGCTTGGCCTTGCCAACCTCCTTCATCTTGTCTCTCAGCTCGTCGGCGATCTGGGCGTAGTCTTTCGCCATGGCATGCTCTCCTGCTCGCTGGTTGGGTGCGCACGGGGCATCCTTGCGGATCGCCGGGGCGACCGCATTGTTGTGGATCAGCTTCGGGGATCTCCGCCGGGACGCGCAGGCAGCCTAGGCCGTTGCCGGCTCGGCAGCCTTGAAAGGCCTGTTCCAGGGCATGAAGGCCAGGATATTGGCCATGCCGCAGAAACCGGTGGTCCCCGCGAAGACCAGCCCGGCGCCGACGAAGGCGGACAGGGCCATGAACCACGGAGAGAAAAGGACCGCCAGGACGATGCCCAGTACGACAAGGCTGCCGGCGGTGATCTGAACCTGGCGCATGATGCTGATCGGGGCCTTGCGGTTCAGGTTGATCGGCAGGCCCGCTTTCTTCCAGGCCTGAAAGCCGCCGTCCAGGTGATAGACCTCTTTGAAGCTGGTCTCCAAGAGCTGAGCCGCGGCCTGCTCGGTCCGCGCGCCGCTGTTGCAATGGAAGACGCCGATCTTGTCGTGTTCGTGCGCGAAGTCGTTGGGGTTGAAACCCGACAGCGGCATCAGGCGCGAGCCGGGGATGTGTTCGCGCACATACTCGTCCATTTCCCGGATGTCGATCAGGACGGCTTTGTTCTCATCCATCCAACCGTGCGCGGTCTTCGGATCTATTTCACGTAGCGCTGACTGGGGCATTCGTCACTCCTTCGGCGTCGTCTTCCCGGCCGGACCGGCCGCAATAGGTCTCGTAAAGAAACTGCATCAGGTTGGAGATGTCACTGCGCGCAAGGGCGTAATAGATCGTCTGCCCGTCGCGCCGGGTCTTCACCAGCCCGTCCTTGCGCAAGAGCGAAAGCTGCTGCGACATCGCGGCGTCACGCAGCTCCAGCAGACGCGCCAGCGCGCCGACGGATTTCTCGCCCTCGACAAGCTGGCACAGGATCATCAGCCGGTTCTTGCTGGACAGAACCTTCATCAGGTCGCTGACCGTTTCGGCCGTTTCTGACATCTCGCTTAAGTTCATACTTGCAGATCTATAGAGATATAGATAGAATGTCAAGCGTTCAGTCACGAATGCCTTGCCACTGCGGGGGTGCCCGGCCATCTAATCAGTAACGACTGGCCGGAGGAAAACCATGGACCAAACAGGCATCAATGCGGATTTCAGCGAATACGCGGTGGCGCACACCAAGCGAATGGACTGGCAGGCCAGTCCCAGCAGCACGGTCTGGCGAAAGCGGCTCGATCTCACCGGTCCGTCGGAATCCAGCAGGGTGACCTCGGTGGTGCGCTACGACCCGGCAAGCGCCTTTCCCGAACATCCGCACCCGGATGGAGAGGAAATCTTCGTCCTGGAAGGGGTGTTTTCGGACGAGAATGGCGACTATCCGGCGGGCAGTTTTCTTCTGAACCCCGAAGGCTTCAGCCATGCGCCTTTCTCGCAGGAGGGCTGCTTGCTGTTCGTCAAACTGCGTCAGTATCCCGGCAAGAACCGTCAAAAGGTCGCTGTCGACACCCGGCAAAGCGCCTGGCAGTCCTGCGACGACGACGGGGTCAGCATGATTCCGCTCTACCGCGAGGAGGGGCATCCGGAGGAAATCCAGCTTGTGCGGCTGGATCCTGAAACGGTTGTCGCCTCACACGTGCATGACGGCGGGGCCGAGATTTTCGTCCTGGAAGGCGGCTTTGCCGACGAGTTCGGGAGTTACGAGGAAGGAAGCTGGATCCGCTATCCCAGCGGCAGCGTGCACCGGATCAACTCGGCGCATGGGTGCATCTATTATTTGAAAACGGGACACCTGGAGGAAAAAACCGATTGATTGTTTCAAAAATGCCCGGGCTGCGGCAATTTCCCACATTGTTTGTGGGGGCTTGCAACACCACGTGCAGGAAGTGGAACAGGCGATCGGGGCCCGTTCCGGCGATCCGTTCGATGGATCGGGGAACGGAGCGTCTGTAGGGGGGTGAGGCAGGGCGCGCGGCGCGTGCCCAGGGTCGATCCCGCCTGAGAAAACGAAAAGAACGCGCAATCGGGCGCGCCGCATCACGGGTGCGCCCTGCCGAAAACAGGAAAGACGAAGGTGGGTGCGTCGGACCGGGCGGGCGTGGTTTACGCCGCCGGCACCGACAGGATGCAGGGAGAGCGACGATGCCCCGGAACCTCAGAAAGGCCTTCGACGCAGATGCCTGTGGCGTGTGCCGGCCGGGTTGTCCGCTGATGTCCCCGCAGTTGGATATCGAAAGTCGCCGCAGGTTCGCGGGCAGCATTCGCCACCGCGCGGTGTTCACGAAAGGCGAAGAGGTCTACAGCCAGGGCGAACACAACCAGCATTTCTTCATCGTGTCGTCCGGGTGGATCTGCCTTTACATGCTGTTGGAGGATGGCCGGCGCCAGAACGTCGGTTTCGCCTTGCCTGGCGACATCGTCGGCTACATGTCGGATCCCGATGCCGAACTCGACCATTCGGCAGTGGCGGTGTGCAACGTGACGCTGTGCGCCGTCGATCGGATCGCTGCGGCGCAGATGCTGGCCGACTCTCCCGATCTTTTGGGACAGGTGACCGACTACCTCTTGTGGAAGACGGTCCAAGCCCGGCATTTGATCACCTCGATCGCCCGCAAGACGGCCGTGGAACGGGTGGCCTATCTGTTCTACGAGTTGTTCCTGCGGACTCACCTGCGCGATCCGGCAGCGGGTGACACGATGGCCGTGCCGCTGACGCAAAGCGATATCGGCGACGCCGTAGGACTGAGTTCGGTCCATGTCTGCCGCATGCTGAGCAGCCTGCGCAGCGACGGTGTCTTGAGCCTGCGCCATGGCAGGCTGACGATCCACGATCCGGACTGCCTCAGCGAGCTGGCGGGGCTTGACGCGGACACCTTCCTGGGTGGCTATCCGCTCGGGCGGGACGGTAACCATAACGGCGACCACGGCGGCCAACGGGCTTTCGGCTAAACCGCCTTGGAATCAGCGGGACGCACTCACGTGCCGCCGTGGCGGTTCTGCGTGCGCTTGATGCTGTCGACCGTTCGGCTGACTTCCTCGTCGCTGAGCGGCGGGCGGCAACGTTGGGCATTCCAGCTCAGCATCAGCGAGCGTACGACCTCCAGATCCACGCCGTGCCATAACAGATGCCCGGCCAGGGACGCGATGGACGCGTTGCGCTGGCCTTGCGCGACGCCTTCGCCGACCAGCGTGCGCCAATGCGCCGTGCCGTGGCCGGGGTGGGCCTCGGCCCGTTTCAGCAGCGCCAAAAGCCAGCGCGGTGTCGGGGCCAGCGGCACCTGGTCGGGCGCCGTTTCCGCCTGCCAACGATAGGCGCGGCCCGAGGCATGGATCGACGGCGGGGCGACGACCATGCCGCCGTCGCCGCGCAAGTCGATGCCGGCGACCAGCCCGGCACGGTTGCTTGTCGGGCGTCCGGGATGGCGGAAATAGAGATGGCGGCCGCCGCCGCCGGTGATCGCCGCCACGGTCGCCGGAAGCGCACCGTGGTCGGTCTCCAACGACTTCAGTGCCGCCGTTCCGCCGTGCCGCGGGTCGACATCCAGAACGAGAAGTCCCGAGACCGCACCGGTCACGATGCCGACATTGGCATCGGGCCATTGATCGAACCATTGCTCGATTTCGGTCTCGGAAGCCTGGCGCCGCTGGTACGGATCCCATTTCACCAGAGGCCGCTTGGATCCCCTGGCGATGGGGATCACGGACCAGCCGCGGTGCAGATAGGACAGCGCTGCGGCCTTGATCGTGGTGTCGGCCATTTCCGGTCAGCGTCGTACGTGCATCCGGTTGCTGACCTTGTCTACCCCGAAGACATACCAGGCGTCCATTTCCACCAACCGCCTCTGATCGGCGCTGTTGACCGACCCTGCCAGCGTGACCTCCGTGCCCTGGGCGCCGACGCGGATCGGCGCTGCCTCGATGCACGGGTCCTTTTCCAGCACGAGCCGAACCGCCTCGGCAATTGAATCGAAAGCGTCGGCCGGCGCCACGGAAAGCGCATTGACGACGTCGCGGCTGCCGGGAATCCACCACGCCATTACCCCGGCGAGACGCTTGCAATCGAGCCCGGCGACCTGGCCCTCGAGGCCGACGATGCCGTCGCGGACCGAAAACGCGATTGATGCCTCTGCGTGCCCTGGCGCCGTTCCATCGAGGTCCGTTCGGACGTCGACGTCCTGGAAGACGGGTTCGCCGGCGAAGGCGTCGAACAACAATTCCCGGATCTCGCCGTCGGCCATCGGCTGGCGCGGCGCGACCGTGATCCTGTCGCGCAGCCGCGTGCAATAGGCGCCCGCGCCCAGGAGGGCCCGTTTCTTCTCGGCGATGCCGGGAACCTCGCCCATCACGGTGACCACGCCGTTTTCCATGAACAGGTCCAGTAGATCCGCGTGCGGACGCAGTTCGCCGTCGGCGTGCCACGCCTGACGGATGCCGTCGATGAGGGATGCAGCGTTTGCCTGTATCATGGGTCCGGGGTTTCTAGCGCGGCGGCCGGCGGGCGGGCGTCGCGGTTGATCCGCCCTAACCGTCTCACAAGACAGGCAATTCGTCATTGATGGGCGTTAAGGGCCGGCCTTTTGCTCGGTGGAGGGGCCACGGTCGTCTGTCTGAGACCGCACCAGGAGCAGGGGACAGGCGAGCCGCGCCGCCAGCCGTTCGATCGATTCCTCGTCCTGGTCCAGGACCGTCCGTGCGGCGACCACCAGACCCTCGGGCCTTCGGCACAGATCGGCCAGGAGATGCGGCACGTCGTCCGCGGCCTGAAATCGCGCCGCCGCGGGATGGATCAGCGTCCGCCGCGCCCGGTCTTCCAGCGCCTGGCGTTGCGCCATTGTCGGGGCGGGAAGATGGATTCCAAGTCGGGCCTTCAGCGCCACGGCCAGCCGCTCGGCAAGCCTCAAGGCCGGTTCGCAGGCGGTGGTTCCGGCGAACACGGCCTCCACGGTTCGTGGCGCCGTGCTGGTGCGGTGGCCGGTCAGCAGGATCGAGCCGACGACGCGCCGGCTGGCCACGCCGACGGCGGCTCCCTGTGCGCCGCGGCCAACGACGGCACCTGTCGCCCGACTGACCGCGACGAGATCGTCGGCGCGCGCGGCCGCCGTGATTTCCGCCTCGGTCTTCCCGCGGGCGGTTCGAAAGCTGCTTTCCACGTTCTCCGCCTCCGCAACCTGTCGCAGCAAGCGTTCCGCGGCGGCGGCCTTGGCCTTGAACGCCCTTTCCAGCCGGTCCAGGTCCAACGCCTGCGGCAGCCCGCTGGTCAGCGAGAGCTCGCGCGCGAACGGCAAGCCGGCAAGCGACATCAGGTCCTGGTCCTCGATGAACAGGCCTTCCAGACGGCTTTCCAGCGCGCGGGCGAGCCTTGCCGCGAACAGGAGACCCACGCCTGCCTCGCTCGAAACGTCGAGCGGAACGAGGATCCGCTCGAAAATCTTGGCCTCCTTGGGACGCTCGACCATCACGACGGCTCCGCAGCCGGCACGGTCTCGGCAGCACGGGCGAATGTGCGGCGTGCTTCGGCCAGCGCCTGGAGGCGACGTTCGACCTTGCCGAACACCGATTCCTCCGGGTAGGCGCCGTCGGGCCCGCGGGCACCGGCCGGCAGGCCCGTTAGCAGGGCGATCCCCTGGTCGATGCTGTCGATCGCATAGATGTGGAACTGGCCCGCGCGCGCTGCGTCGACCACGTCGGCACGCAGCATCAGATGCTGGACGTTGGCCGCCGGGATCAGGACCCCCTGGTCGCCGGTCAGGCCGCGGCCCGTGCAAACGTCGAAGAACCCTTCGACCTTCTCGTTGACGCCGCCGATTGCCTGGACTTCGCCGCGCTGATTGACCGATCCGGTCACCGCCAGCGACTGGCGGATCGGAAGTTCGGCCAGCGCCGATAGCAAGGCATAGAGTTCGGCCGAGGACGCGCTGTCGCCGTCGATGCCGCCGTAGGACTGTTCGAAGACGAGACTGGCCGACAGCGACAGGGGCGTCTCCGCGGCGAAGTGGGACCCCAGATAGCCCGACAGGATCATCACGCCCTTCGAATGCAAGGGGCCCCCAAGCTCGACCTCGCGTTCGATGTCGATCACCTTTCCCGCGCCAAGCCGGACCCGGGCGGTGATCCGGGTCGGGCGGCCGAAGGCGAAGCCGCCGAGCTGGATGACGCTGATCCCGTTGATCTGGCCGACCTTCTCGCCGGCCGTGTCGATCAGGACGATGTCGCGCGCGATCGCCTCCTGGGACCGTTCGCGCAGCCGGTCGGCGCGGCGGATGCGCGCCTCGATCGCCTGCTGGACGTGATCGCGGTCTACGACGGCGGCGCCGGCCTCTTGGGCGCAGAAGTCGGACTCGCGCAACAGGTCAAGGATGGGTTCCAGGCGGATCGAAAGTCGTTCGGCGTCGCCCGCCATGCGAGCCGATTCCTCCACAACGCGCGCAATCGCCGCCGCATCGAAGGGCCGCAGGCCTTCCTCGGTTGCCATGGCGGCGACCATGCGGGCGAAATCGCGCTCGCTGCCGTCGCCGCGCCGCATGGCGTCGTCGAAATCCGCGGCCACTTTGAACAGCTCGGGAAACTCCGGATCGAAGGCGCTGAGCAGGTAGTACAAGAGAGGCTCGCCGCACAGCACGACCTTCACGTCCAACGGGATCGGTTCCGGATCCAGCGTGACCGTGCTGATCAGGCTCAACATCTCGCCGGGAGATTCGATCTTAATCTGCTGTGCCTTCAGCGCCCGCTTCAGGGCTTCCCATGCGAACGGCTGGGTCAGCAGCTTGCGGCAGTCCAGGATCAAACAGCCGCCGTTTGCCTGGTGCAGCGCGCCCGGCTTGATCAGCGTGAAGTTGGTCTCCAGCGCGCCAAGGTGGGAGATATGCTCGACGCGCCCGACCAGGCGGGCCAGCGTGGGATTGTCCTCCTCGATGACCGGCGCGCCGGTGCGGTCGCCATTGTCCACGATCAGGTTTATCTGATAACGGCTGAAACCGTTCTCCCGGCTGTCGCGGTCTTCGATGACCCGCGGGCCGCCGGTTTCTCCGGGACCCGTGTCGGCGCGGATCAGGTCGTGGACGTTTTCGATCAGGTCGGTCATCACGGCGGACAGGTAGGCCGTGATTTCGGGCAGATCCTCGAAGCTGTGCTTCAGCTCCTCGATCGGATGGCCGATCGTATAGGCGGTCACTTCTTCGTTGAGTTTCCTGAGCGCATCGCGCCTTTCCTTATTCAAGCGCGGGATCTGCTTGATGATCTCTTCGAGTTCGCTCTCCAGCTCGCGGCTGTCGGCCTGGATGCGCTGTTTTTCCGCATCCGGCAGCTCGTTGAAGGCGTCCGGGCCAAGGATGCTGCCGTCCCGCATCGGTGCAAGCGCGAAACCCATCGGCGTGCGAACAAGCGCGATGCCCTTGGCCTCCGCCTTGTTTCGCAGCGCATCGAACGCTTCATGCTGGCGCTGCTGGAACTCGTCCTCGATGGCGGCACGACGGTTCTGGTAGTCCTCGGCCTCGAAGGCTGCTGGGATCGATGCGCGGACATCCTCGATCAGCGCGCGCATGGCGGCCTGCAACCGCCTGCCGCGGCCGGATGGAAGCCTCAGCGCCCGCGGCCGGTATGCCGTTGCGAAGTTGTTGACATAGACCCAGTCGTTTGGCGGCGCCTCCTCGGCGGCCTTGGCGCCCATCACCTGCCTGACGGCGGCATTCCTGCCGGTGCCCGGCGGGCCGAGCACGAACAGGTTGTAGCCGGGCCGGTTGATCCGCGACCCGAACCGGATCGCCTCCAGCGCCCGCTCCTGACCGAGAATCGGTTCCAACCGGTCGATCTCGTCGCTGCGGGCAAAGTCCAGGGACTGCGGGTCGCAGTGACGGTAAAGCCGTTCCGGGTCAAGCGGTGCGGTCGACATGCCAGAAGCCCTCGGTGCCGGGTCCGTCGATGTGACGGGCCTGCGCTGGGATTGTCAACAAGGACGACCGCCGCAGGCATTAACCTGCATTGCCGTTTGTCGAGGCGCGCCCCTGGTCCTATCCTCGCGCCGGGCCCAACGACGCCCGGATCGCGGCTTGTCTCTAAAAGGGGGAGAAATGGCGCGCGCCAGCAACCGTATCGATATCGAGCTTTACAGCGACACCCGGACCAAGCCGACCCAGGGTATGCGTGCCGCCATGGCCGAGGCGGAGGTCGGGGACGAGCAGGCCGGCGAGGATCCGACCACCAACGCGCTGTGCGCGCGGGTGGCGGATCTTCTGGGCAAGGAAGCGGCCGTCTTTCTGCCGTCGGGGACCATGTGCAACGAGATCGCCCTGGCGGTGCATTGCCGGCCAGGCGATGCGGTTGTCGCCGATGCGAACTGTCATATCGCCAATTTCGAAGGCGGCGGTCCGGCGGCGTTGGCGGGCGTGACCGCGCTTGGTGTGGACGGAACGCGCGGCGTCTTCACCGCCGAGCAGGCGGCGGAGGTGCTCGCGCGGACGGACCGCTATGCGCCCCGGCCGGCGTTGGTCGCGGTCGAGCAGACGGCGAACCTGGGCGGTGGCACGGTTTGGCCGCTCGCCGCGTTGGCGGCCGTCTCCGACTGCGCGCAGGCGCGCGGCCTCGCGCGCCATATGGACGGGGCGCGCCTGATGAACGCGGTCGTTGCCTCGGGCACACCGGCCGCCGATTTCGCCGCGACGGTGGACAGCGTCTGGCTGGACTTCTCCAAGGGGTTGGGCTGTCCGGTGGGGGCGGTTCTCGCGGGTTCGCGCGACTTCATCGACGAAAGCTGGCGCTGGAAACAGCGGATCGGCGGGGCGATGCGCCAGTCCGGCGTACTGGCCGCTGCCGGCCTCTACGCCCTGGAAAACCACGTGGCGCGCCTGGCCGAGGATCACGCCAACGCGCGGCTATTCGCCGACCTGATCGCCGGGATCGAAGGGATCGCGGTGGAGCCGCAACACGTCGAAACGAACATCGTCTATTTCAACGTTGCAGGGACCGGTCTGTCGGCCTTCGAGATCGCCGATCGGCTGGCGGCCCGCGGTGTGAGGATCGGGCCTTTCGACGCGCACCTGATGCGGGCGGTCACCCATCTCGACGTGGACGAAGACGGTGTCAGGACGGCGGCGGAAGCGCTTGAAGGCTCGGTGCAATCATCTTCGACAAGGTGATGGCATTGAGGGGCGCGCCCGCGTCGGCGTCGTTGTCGAAATAGACGTAGACGTCAAGGCCCTGCTGCGCCCAGCGATCGATCTTTGCAGCCCAGTCGGCAAGGACGTCGTCGGTGTAGCTGCCGCGATAGGCCTCACCCGGTCCGTGCAGCCTGAGATAGACGAAATCGGCCGTCGCCGCGGCCGGTGCCGGCGTTCCTTCCAGGTCGAAGATGCAGAACCCGGCCCCATGATCGCGCAGGAGACCGATTACGGCATCGCTCCACCAGGACGGATCGCGAAACTCGAAGACATGGCGCCGGCCGGCCGGCAAGTGTCCGAGAAACCGCTTCAGCCTGTCCGCGTCAACATGCCAGTGCGGCGGAAGCTGGAACAGCGCCGGTCCGGACTTTTCCCCCAGCGCCTCGACCACGGCCAGAAAGGCCGGCAGCGTTTCGGCCGGATCCTTCAGTTTCTTCATGTGCGTGATGTAGCGGTTGGCCTTGCAGGAAAACACGAAACCCGGCGGGGTTGCGTCAATCCAGCCGGCGACCGTTGCGGGGCGCGGCAAATGATAGAAGGTGCCGTTGACCTCGGTTGTCGAGAAGGCTTGAGCATAACGCCCCAGCATCCGCGCGGTGGGTGTCTTTTCGGGATAGAACGGGCCGACCCAATGGCGATACTGCCAACCCGAGGTGCCGATCCTGACGACGCCGGACGTGCCTGCCATCATCGCCCGCCCGTAAGCCGACAAACGAGAGCCCGCTCTCTCCCGACGCTCCACACCAGAGTCTCCTCATGTGCGCTACGCCGCTCGATCACGGGCTTCGTCGTGACGGATCGTCGTTTGGTGCGGTTCATCGCCCCGCGGATCCCCGCCCATTGGACGTTTCTCCGTTCGGCTTCTCCGGCCGCACTCCTCATCACGCCTGCGCACCCTACACCGCTCGCCGGGCCCTTGCGTTGACGCGCGTTAACCTTCCGGCTTTTTTCCGTCACGCCTCGCGCGACCAGTCGACCCGGACCGAATAGGCGTCAGCGCCGTAGTCGATCTTCAGGTCGCCCTTGTAGGCCTTTTGCAACGACTGTCCGATCAGCCGCGGCAGATGGATGTCCGTGGTCGTGATGACGATGTCCTCACCCGTTTCGTCGGTCTGCATGATCCGGTGCAACGGATGGGTCTCGCCCTCGCGCTCGGCAGCGCGGCGCGCCAGGTTCAGGATCTCCTCGCGGTGGCCGGATAGGAACGCGCCGCTGAGCGTCACCGTGCCGGCGGGCATGCGGTCCCGGATCCGCTGGCACGCCGGACACGACGCTGTGACCGCGCCGGCCGCGGCGTCGTTCCGGCGCCAGGCGCCGTTCTTGAACACCAGGCCGCACTCGGCGCAGGCGGTTCCTTCGGCCGGTTTCTGACGGACATGGTAGGGGTCGTGAATTCGTTCCTTGATCAGCCGGTCGCGGCGGTTCGTCGCCGCGGCGGCCGTCTTGTTGCCGTTCTGACGCATGGCTGTCCTCGCTTGACGCTGGAGCGGTCGTGCATGCGCGGCGCGCCTGGCCTTGGCCCGGGCGTCGCCCATAATCGGGTCGCGATTCTACCCGGTTGTCGCCGCGAAGCCCTTGATTTCGGGCAACCCGAGGCGCGATCGGCTGCAGGCGGTCAGGGGCGCGACGGACGCGTCAGCAGAACGGCCCGGCGGCCCAGCAGGTAAAGCGCCAAGCCCGCCGCAACGCCGATCAGGTTGTAGCCCGCGTCGCCCAGCGAGAAGCTGCGTCCCAGGCTGAAGACCTGGAGGAATTCGGAAACCAGGGCCAGCACGACAAGCGCCGCGCCGACCAGGGCGATCCCATCCAGACCCGCTATCGCCAAGCAGACAAAGGCGACCAGGAACAGGAAAAGGGCGTGCATGTACTCGTCGAGATGGTCGAACTGCCTTATCCACTCGACTATCTGGTTCCAGGTTTCAAGCACCTCGGCCTGGCCCCCGGGTTCGGCCTCGCCCGCAGCGGGCGCCGCCTCTGGCGCCGGCGTCTGCCGTGGGGCGCGGGCCGGCGCCTGTTCGGAGCCCAGGGACGGCAGGTACGGCTTCAACGCCGCCGCGTCGATGAACCGGTCGATCAGCACCGGGCGGATCACATGGTCGCGGGGCCTGGGCGCGGTCAGCACGATCACCGCAATCGCAAGCGCGATACAGACCCAAAGTCCGCGTTTGGGAAGCCGGCGCGACAGCCAGACAAGGGCGACGAACACCAGCACGGCCCAGCCGACGCCAAGCGCCCGGTGAATTGCCGCAAAGCCGGGCATTTCGAATGCCTCCTGGACCCGTATGCCGGAGACCTCCATGGCGCCGGCTTTCGCGAGCAACTGCAGTTCCACGCTGATCGTCGCAACGTCTCCGCCGATCGGGAAGACCGCGTCATGGCGGTGCCAACCGCCGGTGCCGGTTTCGGACAATAAGACGTGCGGACGGCCGGGGATGTAGTTTCCATCGGCGTCGAAGGGCGCGGCCACGATGCGGGCGGTGTGCCAGGGTTTCGTGCCGATCGCCACGTCCTCGACCCGTGCATTCGCCGTGACGCGCACGTAGGACAGGCGCGGTCCGGGTGCAAGTTCCTGGGACAGGCGGGCACTGCCGGGGCGGGCACGGTGCTCCAGGCGGACGACCGGCGGATCGCCCGCCTCCAGGCGGATCTGGTCGGGCGTGTTCTGTCGCCATGCGGTGAGGCCATCGCGGAAGTCCGTATTGTGCAGCACGGCCGTCTCGCCGAACTGGAAGCGTGCGTTGGACACGACGGTGGTCGACGCCAGAAGAGCGACGGCCGCAGCGACGAAGATGGCGGCCTGCCAGGCGCCGGTGCGCGGGCGTCTCTTCCGCATCATCGGCGACCTGCGGATATGACGTCGGAGATCAGATCTTGCTGGCGGCGGCGCGGCATCGACGGATACGGAAACGGATTGTGGCGGTTGAACAGCCGGACCGGCGCATTAACGCCGGCTTCGGTAAAGAAACAATGGACGGTGCCGCAAGCCCGGCCCGGTGTGATGGCGCCGCCGGTCCCGCAACAGGCATGGACAAACCGGTTGGGATCGTCCCATAAACGGCCTCGCGCGTTGCCCGACATGTCGCCCCGCCGCGGGCGTCCGGGCCATCGGCGCCGGCGAGGGAACGGACGGATGCCTGACGAGAACAGCGGACGGACAGGGGACGGCGCGGTCGAAGACGCGGCCGCCCGGGTGCGCAATGCGCTTGCCGAAAGCGCCGAGACGAAAAGGCGCGTAGCCCGGGACTGCACTGACGACATCGTCGCCGCCGCCGATACGGTCGCCGAAGCGATGCGCGCGGACAGGAAACTCCTCATCTGCGGCAACGGCGGCAGCGCGGCGGACAGCCAGCATATCGCCTCTGAATTCGTCAGCGTGCTGACCCAGACCTTTCCGCGGCCCGCCCTGCCGGCCATCGCGCTGACCACGGATACCTCCATGCTGACGGCCAGCGCCAACGATTTCGGCTTCGAGGGCATCTTCTCGCGCCAGGTGGAGGCGCTGGGGGCGACAGGAGACGTTCTCCTGGGCATTTCGACCAGCGGCAACTCCGGCAACGTCCTGGCCGCCGTGGCGGCGGCCAGGACGTTGGGCATGGCGACGATCGGTCTCAGCGGCGAGAACGGCGGCCGCCTCCGCGAGACGGCGGACCGGTGCATCTGCGTTCCCAGCGGCAATACCCAGTACATTCAGGAGGCGCACATCGCCATCGGCCATATCCTCTGCGATCTGGTGGAAAGGCGCCTCTTCGACAAGCCCGCTTAACGGTTTCTTGGGCGAACCTGCGCTATAGCAGGGCGGGGGCTAACGACCAGGGCCCTCGGGGCGCCGCCACTGCCCGGTCCCACCGGCTGGGACGGACCCGGCGGCAGAGCGGCCCAATCGCGGCGTTTGTATTGCTTCCGCGGGCACACGACAGGTTTCCCATGAAGATCGTCATCTGTGGACTGGGCTATGTCGGCACGACCATGGCGGCGTGCCTGTTGAGAGACCGCCATACCGTTGCCGGCATCGACGTCAATGCGGAAAAGGTCGAGGCGTTCCTGTCGGGCAGGTCGCCGGTCCGCGAGCCGGGCGTCGACGAGATGCTGGACAAGGGCAGGGCCGACGGGCGGCTGTTGGCCGGCCAGAGCATTGCCGAACACGCCGCCGACGCGCATGCCATCGTCGTCGCGGTCGGCACCCCCAGCCTGCGCAACGGCGGACTGGACCTGTCGCAGGTTCTGAACGTCACGGCTGAGATCGGCGCGGCGCTGAAGCTACGGCCGGCCGACGCCGGCCAGGCCGTCGTCGTGTTCCGCAGCACCATGCTGCCGGGAACGATGGACAAGACCGTGATCCCGGCGCTGGCCGAGGCAGCGGGTTCACCGCCGGGCGAGGGGTACGAGGTCGCCTACAATCCGGAGTTCCTGCGCGAGGGAACCGCGGTTCAGGACTATTTCTCGCCGCCTAAGATCGTCATCGGCGAGCGCGTCCCCGGCAGCGGCCGACGTCTGCGGGTGATGTACGGCGCCATCGATGCACCGGTCTTCAGGGTCCCGATCGCCGTCGCCGAGATGGTGAAATATGCCGACAACAGCTTCCACGCTCTGAAGGTGGCCTTTGCCAACGAACTGGGGCGGCTGGCCAACGTGCTTGAAATCCCGGCCCAATCGGTGGCCGACATCTTCGTGTCGGACACCAAGCTGAACATCTCGCCCTACTACCTTCGTCCGGGCGGGGCGTTCGGCGGCTCGTGCCTGCCGAAGGACGTGCGGGCGTTGACCACGTGTCTCCGCGACAACGGCGTCAGCGCGCCGGTGATCGAGAGCATTCTCAACAGCAACGGCGCGCACAAGAACTTCCTGTCGGGCGGCGCCATCGATCAGACTCCCCAGGGCGGGCGGATCCTGCTTCTGGGCCTGACCTTCAAGACGGACACAGACGATCTGCGCGAAAGTCCGCTGGTCGATTTGGCCGAGGACCTGTTGGGCAAGGGCTACCAGCTTTCGATCTACGACCCGGACCTAAAGACCGAAACCCTGACCGGGCGAAACCTGTGCTTTGCGATGCAGCGTCTGCCGCATCTCTCCTTGCTGTTGACCGACGATGTCGAGGCGGCGGCCGAGGCGGCCGATCTGATCATTTTGGGCAAACCGATGCCGGGCCTGACCGACCGGATCGTCGGCGAAACGCCGCTGATGGACATCAACCGGCTGTAGACCAGTTCCCGCATCGCCGCAAAGGCGTTCGATCGCGGCCTTACCTCCCCGGCACGGGTCCCACGCCGGCGCGCGGGACCTCTACGATGTCGCCCGGATAGATGGGGGCCGTCAGACCCACGGCGACCGGCGAGCGAGACTTGTCCGTGCTCCGGATGACCATAACCCGCGAGCCTTCGTTCGCGTTCTCGGCATAGCCGCCGGCGATCGCAATCGCGCTCAGCACCGTCATGTTGTTCTGGTACTCGTAGTCGCCGGGTTTCTGAACGCTGCCGAAAATGTAGAAGGGGCGGTACTCGATTACCTGAACGCTGACCTGCGGGTTGCGGAGATAGCCGTCCCTGAACCGCGCCTCGATCTCGCCTGCCAGCGATTGGACCGTCTCTCCCGCCGCATCGACCTCGCCGATCAACGGAACCGAGATCCTTCCTTCGGTGCCGATGATGAACTTGCCGGAGAGGTCGTCGTGATTGTAGACGGTGACTTCGATCGTATCGTTGCTGCCCAGAACGTACAGCTCGCCAAGGCTTGTCCTGGAGGCGCCGTTTACGGCTGTCGCGCCGGTTTCCTCGTCCTTCTTGTCGAGCCTGCTCAGCGCGGTCGTTTCGCCACACGCCGACAGCCCCAGACAGATCAAGGACAGGCAAGCCAAGGCGATACGATAGGGGTTCATTGTCCGGTCGTCACACTTCGTTCCATGCGGTGCGATGGACATATCCCTTGGATGATGGGTCCTCGTCCGTCGCAGGTTTGCCATAACGACTGGATGGCAAGAAAAATAACTCGGTCTTCAGGCGACACCCGTGCGAAGGACGACCTGCAGGTTCGGTTGCGTTGGCACCGGCGACCAGACCGTCGCTTCTGCCGCTTGAACTGCCGATGCCGTCGTCCCCCCAGTTACTCCCTCAACCGGATCTGGCAATGCGGAATTCAGCTTGAAGAATCACTGCACTAGCCATTGCGAGGGCGCATTCTTGCGGAAATACAACAATTAAGTATTAATGACTCGTTGCCCCTCTCCTTCCAGAACAACGCAGCTCAGCACGCCGGTTGCGTAGGCCCCGGTGTCGATGCCGATTCGGTTGCCGCGCAACTCCGGCTCGAAGGAGATGCTGTGGCCGTGGACGATCACATGGCCGTGGTCCGCGGCGGAGTCCAAGAACTCGTCTCTGATCCACAGAAGGTCGGCCGGATGCTGGTTTTCGGGGGCAATTCCGGGTCGAATGCCCGCATGGGCGAAGAAATAGCCGTCCAGCATAAAGGAGGGTTCCAGGGCCTGTAGAAAGGCGAGGTGTTCCGCTGGCAGGGCCCGGGCAAAGGCTGCCTGCAGGGCGCGGTAGTCCGATTCCGTCGGCTGAACGACATCGAAGGGCACACCATAGCTGTGCAGCGTGGCGCTGCCGCCGAAGGCGAGCCAGCTCTCGCAGATCGCGGTATTCGACAGGAATTCCAGTACCGCCTGCTCGTGGTTCCCCATCAAATAGGTCGCGGCAAAGCCGGGCAGGGGCTGTTGGATCAAAAGGTCAAGGACACCCTTGGAATCCAGCCCCCGATCCAAATAGTCGCCCAGATAGACGATCTGTTTGTCGCCGCTGTGGGAGGCGGCGTCTTCCAGGATCAGATCATGCAGCCTGACCAGGAGATCGCGCCGGCCATGGATGTCGCCGATCGCGTAGACCCTGAGCCCCTGCCGCACCAGCGGTCCGGAGCGTTTGGTGTGTTTTCGGAGCAGTCGGTGGATCACCATGGCTCAATCGGTGTCGGCGGTCCGGGAGAGGCGTCAGGCCGACCGGCCGTCAAGGTTGCACGGGTATCCGTTCATCGAGCGCCGGTCGCGCGTCGGGATGCGTTGCGCCGGGTAACGTCCGGAGCCGGCGGCGCGCTGCGGACGGTCCTCAACGTCAGGAATACGACCACGGTTCCCATCTGTTCTCTCCGCAACCAGGCCAGCGCAATCGTTGTGCAATCAAGCTATTTGCCGTGACTTAACGGAGCGTTACCTGCCGGGGAGCCGCCTGGAGGAGGAAGGCGGTGGGCCGTGTCAATCGCCGATACTGCAGGCAAGGACCCGGCTGATTTGCGAGATTGGACGACCGCTTTCTTCGTGCCAGCGGTTGAACGCCGCCTGGACGGCGGCGAGATCCCGTTTCGATGACGGTGCCTTGTCGACCACGCCTTGGCCGATCAGGGCCGCGGTGACGTCCTTCGAAAGCATGAAGCAGTCCTTGCCCAGAAAACGCAGACTGTACTGGCCGGTCATGCCGCCAAGCCGGGTGCCGCGCTTTTTCATGACGTCCAACAACCCGACAATGTCGGTTGCCGGCCAACCCGCGAAGAAGGTGGCGGCGCGGCCGTGCTCGCGGGCGAGGTCGCCGAGAAACACCGCATTGTCGCGGACCGCTTTGATCTTTGCACCGTTGCGGATGATCCGCGCATCGCCCATCAGGGCCTCGAGCTCTTCATCCGGCATGACCGAAAGCCGGGCCGGTTCGAAGCCATGAAAGGCCTCTTCGAAAGCGGGCCATTTGTTCTCGACCACCCGCCACACGAATCCCGCCTGGAAGATGCTCTTTGAGAACTGGGACAGATAACGGTCGTCCCCCAGCGCGCCCAGCGCCTTTTCGCTTTTCGGCACAGGCAGGAGCGACTCAAGGGCAGCCGCGCCGCCCTTGCGCTTGGCCGCGCGATCGAAGATGCGTTCGAATTCGTCCATGCGAGGCGCCTCCTGTGCCGCGGGCGAGGTGCGCGCTTAACCCGATGGCAACTTCTTGGTGCTTTGCCATTACCTTAGTCGTGCAATCCGACGATATCGAACAACTTCGGGACACCGCCCGCGATGGCCAGGAAACCAAGCAGCGCAAAGTCGGCTGAGCCGAAGCCTCCCGCCGAGGCATCCGGAACGGAGATGCAGTCGGGTCAGGCAGCAGACCGGTCCGAAGCAAAGGCCCGGTTCCACCAGACCCTTGGCGAGGCGATGTGGCTGTTGTTTCAGTCGCCAGACTACCGTTCGGTCCAGATCGGAGCGATCGAGCGGCTGTTCCTGCCTGCCATGCAACGCCAGCAATTCACCTTGTTCCGCGACAACGACCAAGCGGTCGGGCTGGCAAGCTGGGCCCTTTTGAACAAGGAGGCCGAGCGGGCCTATCTGGAGACGGGGCATCTGAGCCCCAACGACTGGACCAGCGGCGACAACCTGTGGGTCATCCATTTCGTGGCGCCCTTCGGCGGCCAGGCGGCGCTGGCGGCGGCGCTGAAGGAACGGGTCATCGGCGACCGCGAGGCCTGGATCGCCAGCGCCGTGCCGGGTGGCCGTCGCAAGGCGGCCTTCTCCGAAGTCGCCAGGGCGTGGAGCGAGGCCGCCACGAAATCGGCCGAACAGAAGGCCCAGGACGGCGGAGGCGCCGCGAAGAAGGCTTGAGTATTCGCCCGCGCACGGTTGCCATCGCGGCGGAGAGATACCACAATCTTAAAGGGGGGCTATCGCAAGGGATGCGACGGGCATATCTGATCCAATGCTACACGGCCTTTTCAAGACGCTGATCAAGCCAGACCGCGAGGAACACGAGCAGTCGGACCGCGGCGAGGTTGCCAAGGCGGCGAACATTCTTCAGGTCGGCGAGTTCCAGCTGCTGCAGCTTGCCTACCACGACTGGTTCGACGAGGACCTGCCTGAACCCATGGTCGATTCACTGTTCCGCGACTATATGCTGCGGGACGCCGTGCCCCACTGGGCGCGGTATTACGCGCGCAAGGTGATCGAGGCGGAAAGACGCGGGATCGTCGACATCAACCATGCGAGCTTCCACCGCTACGACCACGACTATGTCACCCATGTCCCAAAAGGCGTCCGGCGTTTCAGCCAGGCGGCTTTGTTCCTGTTGCTGTTCATTGCCGGTGGCATGATATTCAGCCACTTCGCAGCCACCGGTAAGGCGTCGTCGGTTCTGCCGCCGTATTTCGACCGGGCCAACATCGACAGTGCGGTAAAGGCCCCGAACCCGACGCCATGAGGCGTTGAGCAAAGCCGGCCGCATCGATAAAGTCGCGCCATGTTGGATTTCGGTCTGGGGCCCGAGTGGGAACACCCCATCAATATACTCTTCCTGGTGGTTACCGGTGCGATCGCGCTGAACGGGATCCGCTTTCGCGATGCGGACGGGAACACCGACTTCGTGCGCCTGCTGTTCGGCTGCATCGCGGCGGTGTTCTTCTTTCTGGTCCTGTTCCAGGACGTGCTGGGCTTGGTTCAGTTTTCCTGACGGGTCGGCGCGATCAGGGTTTGTGCATGCGCTCTTCGGCGTCCAGCTCGGGCACGCTGAGCACGCGCTGGTCCTCGGGCAGGGCCAACTGCTCCATCAGGTAGCGCGCCCGCTTGAGCACGGTCGACGGGTTGGGATCGTGCAGGATCTTGTCGACGATGCCGGGGCCTTCCACCGCGCCTGAATCAACCATCAGGGACTTCTTGTAATCCTCCAGCGCCCGCTCGTACCGGCCTTGCCGGTCGTGCAGGATGCCGCGGTTCGCATAGGCCGCGGCCAGGGTGCCGCGGCCGGTCACGTCGTCGGGCTCGAGGTTCTGTTCGAGGAAGTCGATCAGATAGTCGAACTCCGCCTCGGCCTCGGCCATGCGTTCCAGCTGCAGATAGGCGATTGCACGGCCCATGATGGCGCCCCGGTGATTGGGCGAGGCCTCCAACGCCTCCGTGAAGGACACCAGCGCCCTCTCGAAATCGCCGTTTGTCAGGTGGATGTCGCCCTGGCGGACTTCGAAATCGCCCGGCTCGGAGGGGTTGATATAGCCGTAGAAGGCCCACAACAGGGCCATGACGACCGTCAGGATCGCCATCAGGATGATGAAGCGACGCAGGACTGCCGGATTCACAGATCAGCTCCGGAACAGGTAGGCCGTGTACATAAAGGAGAACACCAGTGACAACAGCGCCGCGGTCACGGTCGAGCGGCGCTTCAGGCGCGCGCTCAGCGCCTCCAGGTCCTCTTCCTGCCGCTGTTGGGCGCGACGCATGTAAAGCACAAAGATCAGCCGTCGCACCGGCAGGAACAGCGCCAGCGCCAGGATCAGCGCCCAAACCGGCTGCAGGGTCCTATCGAACAGAAATTCCATAACAGTCGTCTTCCTGCCCTCTCATATCAGACGTCATAGGCGATCCGCCAGCGATCCGGACAAAAGAAAGGGGGGAGAGACGAGCTCTCCCCCCAATCTTGTCTGAATCTGACTTCGGATCAGTCGGCTTGTGCCTTTCCAGGCGCAATGTCGCCGATGTCCTCGGCCAGGGACTCGATTTCCCGTTCGGGAACCGTCGACATCTGCATTCTGTAGGCCAGAAGCCACATCATGAAGCAGCCGAGCAGCCAGAACAGGATCTGCCAGGCCCAAATCGACGGAATGCCGAAGGTCCAGCTCTCCGCGTCGTTCGGGGCACCGAAGATGTCGTTGCCCAAAACGGCACCCGGGCCGATCCCGAAGAACAGCCACGCAAGCGTGACGATCCATGCCACCGGGATCATCCCGCGCTTGCTGGCCGGAAGGCTGGCATGCTCGCGCAGGAAGCTGTGGTACTTCATCCGGTGGTCGGTCGCTGCCTGGTTCTGGGTCATCGCAGACGCGATCACCGCCACAACGACGTTGAAGAAGATTCCCCAACCGGCGCTGTGGATGGTCCAGGGCCAGCGGCCCCAAGGCAGGTCGATGCCGAAGAACGCAGCGAACTTCAGACCGAAGGTCTCGGTGAAGATCACCGCGATCAGACCGGCCGCCAGGCCCAAGGTGGCACCCGAACGGGTGATCCACGGGATCCAGCAGACACCGGCCAGCGGCACCCACATCTGGAAGCCGAACGCAACAGCCAGACCGCCCAGCAACACCAAGGCGTCGCTGGAGAAGGTGGCGACCAGCAGCGCCGCGATCACGATGAACGCAACGCCGATCCGGCCGAACAGCTTCTGCGTGCCATGGTCGGCGGTCGGGTTCAGGTACCGCTTGTACAGGTCACGCGTCAGCATGGCGCCGGCGGTGGACATGTAGGCGGCGCCGGTGGACTGCATCGCCGCAAGCGCGCAGACCGCCAGCAGACCGACCAGCCACGGAGCGGCATCGGCGATCTGGTTGAAGTAGTAGGGCACGAGACTGTCCGGTTTGGCCGCGATCGCCTCGCCGTCCAAGACCTGCGTCAGGGCCAGGCCCGCCTCGTTCACCAGCGGGTTGGCGCCCAGAAGGTGCGCGCCCATTCCCTGGAATGCGGTGAAGAAGAACAGGATCAGGCCGATGCAGAAGGACGATGCCCAGACCTGCTGCGGCGCGAACGGCCGGGGATCGTTGTTGCCGAACGACCACATGGTGAACGCCGGGGCCGACTGAATGCCCATCAGCGCGAACATGTAGGTCAGCACCATGATACCCGTCCAAAGGCCGCCAACCGGCGTCTCCTTGCCAAGGCCGGCCGTGAACTGGATCACGCCCGGAATGGCGAAGTAGGCGTTGTAGCCCTGTTCAGTCACACCCCACCTGCCAACATCGCTGGCCGCGAGCTGGGCGAAGCCGGCATTGAGCGCGCCCCAGCCGCCGGCCAGGTTAAGCGCGATGATGCCTGTGATGACGATGCCCAGGCCGAGCAGGATGCACTGCAGTGTGTCCACGTAGGCCACGGCGCGCAGACCGCCCGATGCCACATAGACCAGCACCACGAGCGACAGGATCCACATTCCCACGTCTTTGGGAACGAGGTCGTCGGTCAGGACGCTGAACAGGAAGCCCGACGCACCGAGCTGCACCCCCAGATAGGGGATCGAGAACAACAGCGCCACCAGCACCGTCAGGATGCGGATTGCGTCACCCTGGAAGTAGTCCGAGAGCATCTCGCCCGGCGTGACATAGCCGTAACGTTTGCCCAACATCCACTGGCGTTTCAGGAAGATGACGCCGGTGAAAGGAATGGTGATGGTGTAGAACGATGCGTAGGCGTACTGGAACCCGTCGCGGTAGACGAGCCCCGGATGGCCCATGAATGTCCAACCCGAGAACGACGTGGCCGTCGCAGCCAGAATGAACACCCACATGGAAAGCCGCCGACCAGCAATAAAGTAGTCGGAGGCGGTTTTGGCTGTTTGCGCACCCTTGATGCCCCAGTAAATGCAGTAGCACCAATAAAGCGCAACCAGGACGAACAGCCAGACAACCTTCGCTGACAAGGCCGAAATCCTCCCTATAAGCGCGGCTTGGGTTCAACCTGCGGCACGTGTTTCGCCACCGGCAGGCCCAAGATGCAAATACGTGTCACCCGATCCTTGCAACTCCCCCCAGCGACTCCATTCCAACTAGAAACCAAGCCACACGAACTAAGGAAAAACAGCAAGAATGGATAACCTCCCGAAGATTTAGGCTAACACACCTTTACAGAATCCCGCAAGCAAGGCCCTGCGGGCAATGCAATAAGTCGAATCACGCTGGTTGAAAGTCTTGCAGTACTGGTTGATTTACATCATTGAGCATGGCGCAATTTCGCATCTCTTACTTATTTACTTGACAACTTGGCACGATCTTCCGGAACAACCGGCCCTCCGCGGGCATTTTGAGCATTTGTGCGATGCCGTCGGCAGTGTAGCCTAGCCGCCGATTCGCACTCGGGGGACGCATGAACGAACGCTCGCAGACGGCGATATTCCACCAGATTGTCGACGAACACGTGAGCGGCGATCCCGTCATCGTGAACCCCTCGACCACGGTTTCCGAAGCCGTCGGTCGGATGGCTGCCAGCAATGCGACGGCGGTCATCGTGATCGAAGCGAGCGAACGGCTTGCCGGCATCCTGACGATGAAGGACGTGGTCCGGCGCCTCGCCTACCGCGTCGACGGCGACACACCGGTTCACGAGGTGATGACCTATCCCGTCAAGTCCGTGGCGAAGGGCGACTATCTCTACCATGCCATCGCCCGGATGCGCCGGTTCGGCCACAACCATCTGCCGGTCGTCGATGCGGCGGGCCGGCCGATTGGCATGCTGCGGCTGTCGAACGCCCTGGCGGCGGCATCGGCGCGCGTCATGGAGCGGATCGACCATCTGACCCAGGAGGGGACCCTGGACGGTCTGCGCGAGGTCAAGGCGGCACAGATCGACCTGGCCGAAGATCTGTTCCTCGACAACCTGCCGGCCCCGGAGATCCAGGCGGTGTTGACCCACCTGAACAACGACATCAACCGTCGGGTGGTGGACCTCAATCTTGACCGGATGCGCGACGAGGGCCGCGGCGACCCGCCGGTGCCGTTCGCCATGCTGATGATGGGTTCGGGCGGGCGCGGCGAGAACTTCCTGCGCCCCGACCAGGACAACGGCTTCATCCTGGAAGACTATCCAGACGAGGCTCACACCGAAATCGACGGCTGGTTCATCGAACTTGCCGAACGGGTGACCCGCGACCTGGACGCAGTCGGATTCCCGCTGTGCCACGGCTATGTGATGGCGACCAACCCGATCTGGCGCAAGACGCTGTCACAGTGGCGCAAGCAGACGGCGATGTGGGTGCGTCGCCGCACGCCCTTCGCCATCCGTTTTGCGGACATCTTCTTCGACTTTGCCTGGGTTTACGGCGAACGCGACCTGGTCGCCTCGCTGCGTGCGCACGTCACCGATATTACGAAACGCGGCCACGCCTTCCTGAACCAACTCTACCAGGACGATTCCGAAGCAGGCGTTGCGCTGGGATGGTTCGGTCGGTTCATCACCGACAAGGACAATCCCGAGCACAAGGGCGAGATCAACATGAAGCACAGCGGTACCATGCCGCTGGTCCAGGCGGTACGATTGATGGCCCTGAAAGAGGGGATCCCGGAAACCGGCACCATGGCGCGCATCGAACGGCTCAAGGCGTGCGATGTGCTGTCGGCCGACGAAGCGGATTACTTGACCGGTGCTTTCCGGCACATCACGCACCTGTTGCTGCGGCGCCAGATCCAGAACGTCAAAAGAGGCGACCAGCCGGATAACTACGTCGATCCACGGGACCTCACCGAACGCGAGCGCGACATGCTGGTCGACGCCTTCAAGTCGATCCAGGAGTTCCACAAGCGGCTCAGATCGGACTTCACGGCCAATGTCTTCTAAACCGAAAAGCCAACTGGTCCTGTCGATTCTGCTGGTTGCGATCGGCGCGATTGCCGGTGGCGCCACCATCGCAATCGCGCTGATGAGCGAGAAGACGTCGGTCGCCATGGTCGCGTTCGCGGCGGGCGCCGTGGGCGCGCTGATCGTCGCCTCGGTGCTGGCCGTGCTCAACCGTCACTTCATCGCCATGGAGCGTTTGCGGGGCGCCGTCGTCGCGGCAATGGCGCCCGAGGCGGTAACGCTTCCCGAAGGCATATGGCGCGAAGACCCCGAGACCGCCGATATCCACGATGCCGTCAATGCATTGATCGTTCGGCGGCGCGAGATGCGCATCCAGATCGAGGAGCGGCTGGCTGCCGTCTTGGCCTCGGTGGCCGAGGCGGTGCTGGTGGTCAGCGAGGACGGCATGGTGACGCTGGTGAACGGCGAGGCGCTGAACTTGTTGGGGGCGGACCGTGTCGCGACCGGGACCAGTGTCTTCGCCGCCCTGCATCGCCACCCGGTCGAACGGGCGTTGGAGCGAGTCAAAACCGACGGACGAGGCGTCGACGTCACCCTGGAGACCGTCGACGGCCGGTCCCTGCAGGCCCGGGTTTCCGAGCTGGAGCATCACGGCGGCATCGTGATTTCGTTTTCGGTTCAGTCGCTGGAACGCGAGGCCCGCTTTCAACACGACCTCACGCTGCATGACGCCCTGCCGGACATCAAAGAGATCAACGAGGCGACACCGCTGGCCGACACGCCCTTCCTGGTGCTGGATACGGAAACCACCGGCCTTGACGTCAAGAAAGACACCATCTTGTCGATCGGGGCGGTGCGCATGCACGGACAGCGGATCTATCGCGACATCGTCATCGACTGGCTGGTCGATCCCGGCCAGCCGATTCCTGCCGCCTCTACGCGGGTCCACGGCATCACCGATTCGATGGTCGCCCACGCGCGATCCTTCAACGACGTCTGGCCGGACCTGGCCGCGCGGCTCGACGGCGTCGTCCTGGTCGGACACAACATTGCCTTCGACGTGGCCCACCTCCGGCACGCCGCGGCGCGCGCCGGCGTCGATTGGCGGCCGGGCTATGTCCTGGACACGCTGTTGCTGATGACCGCCATCGACCCGCGGCTCGACGGCCTGGAGCTTGATGCGTTGGCCGCCCATTTCGGCGTCATCATCCGCGGCCGGCACACCGCGCTGGGCGACTGCCTGGTCACCGCCGAGATCTTCGCCCGTCTGCAGGCGCGGCTGGAACATGACGGTTCGGGCACGCTGGGCGACGCCATCGCCTACCAGAGCAGGGCCGGGAAGATTCTGGCGCAGCAGCGTTCGTCAGGCTGGTTCGACGACCCCGTCGTGTCGGGCTGACGGGGTGTCGGAGACCATGACGCGTGGAGACCGTCGGTTGTCGCTTGCGGCGCCCGCAACCGTCATCGATCTCCACACGTCCAGCTACGACGCGGCGGCCGGCGCGGTGCTCGCGGTCTCTGCGATTCGGCTTTCCGCAGACCGACCGGGCAAGACGGCGCCGTTCGAATGGCGAATTCCTGATGCGCTCGCCGAAGCCGACGACGCAGATGGGCGGCAGCGGCAATCCGCCGCTTTCGCCGCGGTCTGGCCTGCGCTGGACGGGTACCTGTTGGACACGATGGTGATCGCGCATGGCGCCGCATGGACGCGGACCGTCCTTAAGAAGGCGACGCTGGCCGTGGGCGTTGGTTGGTCCGAGCCGGTGTTTGCGTGCACGCGGCGGATGGCGCGCGCCGCGTTTCCGAACCTGCGCTCGTACGGTCTGGACGTCCTGGTCGAGGAACTGGCGCTTGGGTCCGGCGCCGAGACGGACGGCTTGAAACGATGCCGCGCGATCGCCGAACTCTACCGCCGATGCGCGGCGGAACTGTCCGGATCCGGGACGCTCGATCCAGCCGAATACGAAGCGTTCCTGGACCACCCCGGCGGCACGGTTGGCCGGCGCAAACGGCCGCACTGACCGGGCCATCGGCCTGCGAATCGGCCGCGTTGCGTCGGTCAGGGCGATCCGATAAACAGACGCGCGTTTTGTCAGCCGACATTCAAACAGTCTTCGAGAGGGCCCGCGGCGATGGCTGCCTATCAATACATCTACACCATGCGCGGCCTTGGCCGCAGTTATCCCGGCGGTCGGGAGGTCCTGAAGAACATAAACCTCTCCTTCCTGCCCGGCGCCAAGATCGGGGTGCTTGGCTACAACGGGGCCGGCAAGTCCACGCTGTTGCGGATCATGGCGGGACTGGATACCGAATTCGTCGGCGAGGCCTGGGCCGCCGAAGGCGTCAAGGTCGGCTATCTGCCGCAGGAACCCGAGCTGGATGCCGACAAGACGGTCGCAGAGAACGTGATGGACGCCATGGGCGACCTGAAGTCCGTGGTCGACCGATTCGAGGTGGTCTCCGCCCGGCTGGGCGAGGTCGAAGACCCCGACGAAATGACCAAGCTGATCGAGGAGCAGGCCGAACTGCAGGAAAAGATCGATGCGGCCGACGCCTGGGACCTGGACCGCAAGGTCGAAATCGCGATGGATGCCTTGAGATGTCCGGACGGCGAAAGCGCCGTCGGCCATCTGTCCGGCGGCGAACGGCGCCGAGTCGCCCTGTGCCGGCTGTTGCTGGAGAAACCGGATCTGCTGTTGCTGGACGAGCCGACGAACCACTTGGACGCCGAATCCGTCGCCTGGCTGGAACGCCACCTGAGGGAGTATGCGGGCACCGTGGTGATGGTCACCCACGACCGCTATTTCCTGGACAACGTGACCGGCTGGATCCTGGAACTGGATCGCGGGCACGGCATCCCCTACGAGGGCAACTATTCCGCCTGGCTGGAACAGAAGCAGAAGCGTCTTTCGCAGGAAGGCAAGGCAGAGGATGCGCGCATGCGCACGCTGGCCCGCGAGCGCGAGTGGATCCAGTCGAGTCCCAGGGCGCGGCAGGCCAAGTCGAAGGCGCGAATCGCCGCGTACGAACAGTTGCTTGCCGAGTCGCAGGAACGGGCGCCGGGTTCGGCGCAGATCGTCATCCCGACCCCGCCGCGTCTGGGCAACCTGGTGGTCGACGCGGAAGAGCTGCGCAAGGGGTTCGGCAACCACCTGCTGATCGACGCGCTGACGTTCCGGCTGCCGCCCGGCGCCATCGTCGGCGTCATCGGTCCCAACGGCGCGGGCAAGACGACGCTGTTCAAGATGATCACCGGACAGGAGGAACCCGACGGGGGAAACCTGTCGGTCGGCGATTCGGTCACTCTTGGCTATGTGGATCAGAGCCGCGACGCCCTGAAGGGCACGGCGACCGTCTGGGAAGAGATCAGTGACGGGCAGGACCAGATCGACCTGGGCAAAAGCAAGGTGCAGAGCAGGGCATATGTCGGGGCCTTCAATTTCCGCGGTCCCGACCAGCAGAAGAAGGTGGGCCAGCTCTCGGGCGGCGAACGAAACCGCGTCCATCTTGCCAAGATGCTGAAGTCAGGCGCCAACGTGCTGTTGCTGGACGAACCGACCAACGATCTTGACGTGGACACGTTGCGGGCGTTGGAGGACGCGCTTGTCGAGTTCGCCGGCTGCGTCGTCGTGATCAGCCACGATCGCTGGTTCCTGGACCGGATCGCGACCCATATCCTGGCGTTCGAGGGCGACAGCCACGTGGAGTGGTTCCAGGGGAACTTCCAGGACTACGAGGCAGACAAGAAGGCGCGCCTGGGCGAGGATGCGACGGAACCGCACCGGATCCGGTACAAGCCGCTGACCCGCTAGGGCAGGATCAGTTCACGTCGAAACACCGAAGCGCTTGCAGCCATGTGGTTCGAGACGGCGCGCCGGCGCGCGCCTCCTCACCATGAGGGTGTTCCGTATCGAAGACCTTAAACCACTTCCTCACCCTGAGGAGGCCGCGGAACGCGGCCGACTCGAAGGGCTTGGCTGCAAGTGACGCGCTGCACTCCGTGTTCAAACACCGTCAAACGACTCGAACACAGGTGACCACGCTCTAGGCGGCGGCGACCCCGTGACGGAAAGAGAAGAGGCGCCGCAGATGCGGCGCCTCCGGTTCAAGACCCCCCCGAATAGGCCCTGACCGTCCTATTGGGATTCCAATGTCGGTGTCGTGAGACTGGCCTGCGGTCCGACGACCGCGGCCGGAACCTGTTCCTCGTCGAGGCCTTCGTCGTCGAACAGGTCTTCCGTCTCGTCGAAGCTGATGTCGAATTCCGGCAGCGCGTCGTCGTCTTCGACTGCGCCGTCGCGGATCAGATCGTTGCGCCGCTGCCGGTAAAGGCTTCGGACGGCGGCATAAAAATCGAGCGAGGATTCCTCGAGTTCGGCAAGCTGATCCATGTTCCGCGCCCGCGAATCGACGGCCGTGGCCAGGAAGCGTACCCACTGGACCCAGTGGATGAAGGCGTTGCTGTCCTGACGCGCCCACCAGGCGATCGGGTCGAGCAGAATGGTATCGACGGCCCAGCCGACGGTGTCGCGGATGTTAGACGGACCCAGGATCGGCAGCATGAGGTACGGACCTTCGCCGAAGCCCCAAACCGCCAGCGTCTGCCCGAAGTCCTCGTCGTGGAACTCCAGCCCCGCGTCACCGGCCCAGTCGATGAACCCGAAGAACCCGAGCGAGTTCGCCGCGAACCGCATGGCCGTTTCGTGAGCGCGGTCGGGTTTGCCCTGCAAGACGTCGTTGATGAAAATCACGGGCGACCTGAGCCAGCGCAGGAAATTGCGAACGCCGTCCTGCGCGAATTGCGGCAGGACGGTGCGATAGGCCGAGGCGACCGGGCGCAGGAACGCCTTATCGAGGGCGAGGTTGAATTCGAAGATCGCCCGGTTCAGCGGTTCGATCGGATCGTTGGCCTCTTCGAACAGGGCGAGTTCTTCCGGATCGTCCGGCGCCGTCGCGCATCCTGTGGTCACGAGAACGGCGCCGAGCGCCGCAACAAGCGCCCCGCGCCGAAATCGTCCAACAAGTTCTAGTAATCCCGCCACGAGCATTTCCCTGACCGCTGTACCCAATCGGCCACCGACCACGTCAGGCCGGCAGACTGCCCCCCCCGCGGTGTTCGCTCGAAACTTCGCTCGGACGACTACCCCGCGGGTGTCAGGTGCTTTTTTACGTGCCCCAAACACGCAAACCCCAAATACAAGCGCCTGACGATCAGATGGGTAGCATGGTGAAATTCCGGAATCCACCGATGGACCGGCCGGGTTGCGATTCCCCGAACCAGTGTTGCAAAAATGCCAGGGTTGGGCGATGTGCATTGCCTGGGGCATGACCGGGTGCCACACGGCAGCGTTCCTGCGGCGGGCAATGGAGAGGCAAAGCCATGATTGGAAAGGCAAAGGACGCGCTGATCCGACACAGCGAACCGGTCCTCAGGGACTGGATCGACTATAACGGCCACATGAATGTCGCCTACTACGTCCTTGCCTTCGACCACGCCACGGATGCCGCCTTGGAGGCGATGGGGATCGGGGCCGCCTATGCGCAGGTCACCGGAAAGTCGATCTTCGTCGGTGACATGCACGTGGCCTTTCGTCAGGAGGTCCACGAAGGCGACATGCTGCGGTTCGAATCGCGGCTGCTCGACTATGACCAGAAGCGGGCCCATTTATTTCACACGATGTTTTGTGGTAAATCTCCGGACCCCGCCGCGACCAACGAGATCATGTGCATTCACGTCGATCTGAAGACCCGCCGGCCGGTGCCAATGCCGGCGGACCGCCTGGAAGTGATCGAGGCGCTGTGGCAGTCCCAAAAAGGCCTTGAAATGCCCGATGGCGTGGGCCGGGTAATAAAATCCTTACGATAATACGGGTACCATCGCCGCCTGACGTGAGGACTTTCAAGCCGGCCATTCCGGGCCATCGGGCAGGCGCGGGACGCCTTTTGCCCGATATCGGAAATTTTTTGGGGTCACCTCAGGGCGGGGAACGATCGTGGAGTACCCAGAGAACTTCGACACGGCGCGGCAATTCGCGGACAGTGCGCTTAAATCCATGGAGCAGCACTCTATTCCGGCGACACCGCGGAATTTCACGGTCTGGTACACCTACTGCACCCGCAAATACCCCGACCTTACGGCTGCGGTGGACGCTCATTTGAAGAATGGCGCGAACTTCAGCGAAAAAGACAACCTGGAACTCTACGAGCGTTATTTCGGCCACTCCGATGAGGGCATCGTGCTGCACGACGCCAGCCGAAAGATCCGCGAATCGGTGGTCGAGGTGCTGGGTTTCATCACCGACGCCAGCGAAGGGGCGTCGAACTATCACGATGCCCTGCAGGAGAACCTGGGCGCCCTCGGCGAGGAGACCGGTCTCGACGACATCAAGTCGATTGTCGAATCGATCGTGTCGGAAACCAAAAAGATCCAGGTCCAGAACAAGTCGCTGGAAGAGAAGCTGAAAACCTCGACCGAGGAGATCGACAAGCTTCGCCAGCGTATGGAAGACGTCCAGCGCGAGGCGATGACCGACGCGCTGACCGGGATCGCAAACCGGAAGTATTTCGACCAGGCGCTGCGCAACGAGGCCATGGGCGCCATGGAGCGTGACAACCCGCTTTGCCTCCTGTTGACCGACATCGACCACTTCAAGGCCTTCAACGACACCTATGGCCACCAGACCGGCGATCAGGTGCTCAGGCTGGTTGGACGCACGCTGGTCGAAAACGTCAAGGGCAAGGACATTGCCGCGCGCTATGGCGGCGAGGAGTTCGCGATCATCCTGCCCAACACCGAACTGGACGAGGCGAAACAGGTCGGCGAGACGATTCGCAAGTCCATCGAGGTCAAGCGGATCAGAAACCGCCAGACCGGCAAGGACATGGGGAACATCACCCTGTCGATCGGCTGCGCCCTGTTCCGGCAGGGCGAACCGCTGACGGAGCTGATCCAGCGCGCGGACGAGGGGCTTTACTGCGCCAAGCGGGGCGGGCGAAACCTGGTGATCACGGAACGGGACCTGCACACGGCCAAGGCCAGCTAAACGCCGCCGGAAGTTCGAATGCTCGGCGCTCCGGCCCTGCGGCCGGAGCGTTTGTGTTTTTCGCCGCGTCGTTTGACAATGGCGGCCCGAGCGAGCCATCACGAGCGAGCGGTGAACAACAAGAAAAACGCAAGGAACGCCTTCAGTCTCCAGGCGCTGATCCGCAACGAAAAAATCGTACTGGCCGGGCTGGCGGTCGTCCTGGGTCTGCTGGGCGGCGGATCTGCAATCGCCTTCCGCGAGGCGATCTCGGCCGTCCAGGTGCTGTTCTATGGCGACGGCAGCGAACTGCTCGCGACCCATGCGCGGTCGATGCCGTGGTGGCACATTCTCGCGGCGACGACCTTGGGCGGCCTGGTCGTGGGCCTGTTGGTCCAGTGGTTGACGCCGGACAAGCGCCCCCACGGGGTCGCTGACGTCATCGAGGCGAGCGCGCTGCGGGGGGGGCGGATGAGCCTGCGCGCCGGCGGCTCCGCGATGCTGATCAGCGCGATCTCATTGGGCGCGGGCGCGTCCACGGGGCGCGAGGGCCCAGTCGTCCACCTGGGCGCGACGCTCAGCGCCTTCGTCGCCGACCGTCTTCGGCTGGGCCGTTCAATGGCGCAGACCCTGCTAGGCTGTGGTGTTGCCGCCGCCGTCGCGGCGTCGTTCAACGCCCCCATTGCCGGGGTCTTTTTTGCGCTGGAGGTCGTGGTCGGGTCCTATGCCCTGGCCGCCTTCGCGCCCATCGTGGTCGCGTCGGTCACCGGAACGATCATCAGCCGCATGTATTTCGGGAATTTCCCGGCCTTCATCATCCCGCCGCACGAGATCACGTCGTTTCTCGAGTTCCCTGCCTTCGCCCTCCTGGGAGGGCTCAGCGCCGTCTTGTCCATCGCGCTGGTCTGGTCGGTGGGCATGGTCCAGGACAGAACCGAAGAATGGCATATTCCGGTCTGGCTGCGGCCGGCGCTTGGCGGTGCCGCGGTTGGCGGCATTGCGCTGATGTTTCCCGAAGTCCTGGGTGTCGGATACGAGGCGACCGACCAGGCGCTGAAGGAGGAGCTTGCGCTGTGGCTGTTGATCGCCCTGGTCGCCGCCAAACTGGCGGCGACGGCGATCTCGCTGGGTTGCGGGTTCGGCGGCGGAGTGTTTTCGCCTTCGCTGTTCCTGGGTGCGATGCTGGGCGGGGCGTTCGGCCTGGTGGCGACGCTGTTCCAGCCCGAGCTGTCCTCGGGCCACGGCGCCTATACCATCGTCGGCATGGGCGCGGTCGCCGGCGCCGTCCTGGGTGCGCCGATCTCGACCATCTTGATGATCTTCGAGCTGACCGGCGACTACTCGCTGACCATCGCCGTGATGATCGCGACCGTGATCTCAAGCCAGGTGATGAGCCACTACTACGCCGATTCGTTCTTTGTCTGGCTGTTGGGGCGCCGGCGGATCTCCCTGGAGGGCGGGCGAGAGGCCCGCGCCCTGCGGGCGACCTATGTCGGCGAGACGATGAAGCAGGACTTCCTGACCGTCGGCCCCGGCGCCGCCTTGTCGGAGATCCGCGCCAAGCTGCAGCGCAGCGGTTATGCCGAGTTGTTCGTTGTCGACGACCAGCAACAGCTGTGCGGGACGATCACCCTGACCGACCTTGCCGAGAACGCCTTCGATACCAGCCACGACGACACGCTTTGCGCGCGCGACGTGTTGCGGCCCAACCCGCCTGCCTTGACGGTGGACGACACGCTGGAGCGGGCGGTTCGCCTGATGGACGGAGCCGGCGAGGAGCATATCGCCGTCATGGACAGCGAGAAGGCACATCACCTGGTTGGGGTTCTGCATCAACGGGACGTGATGCAGGCCTATCACCGTGCCTTTCTGGAGGTGTGGAACGAGGATGGCGACGCCGATCCGGTCGATGCCGGCCGGCGCCCTAGTTCCCGCGATGCATCCTGAGCCAGTCAAGCCGGTCCATCGACTGGACCTGAACTTCTTCCAGACCAACCCCGGGGTGCAGCACCTGCAGACGGATCGACGATCCGGCCGGGCCCTGAGCCCAGACCTTGCGGTAGAAGTCGGCCATGTCGGCGATCGGCTGGCCGTTTACCGAAACCAGAATGTCCCCGGCACGGATGCCGGCTTCGGCGGCCGGCCCGTCGGGCGAGGTCCGGCGCACCATCAAATGGCCCTGCAGGTCCGTCGAGGTCACGCCAAGCCAGGGTTTCGATGCGCCGGCGCGTCGGCCCGTCTCCAGCAGATCCGCCAGGATCGGCTTCAATTCGTTGATGGGAACGAACATGTTCCCAGGGCTTCGCGTGTTCGGCGCGCGGGCGTCGCCCACGAACAGCGACCCGATACCGATCAGCTTGCCGTCGGGATCCAGAAGTGCAGCACCGCCGAACCCGGAATAAGGCGGTTCGGTGAAGATGGCGCTTTCGAGCAGGTATTCCCAGTATCCGGCGAATGGACGGCGTGAGACCACCTTGGCCGGGATGGCATTGGGTGCGGCGTCGAAACCCGCGACGATCGCGTCGAACGACGCGTCCGCATTGCTGGAGTCGCCGAGGCGCAGCGGGGTGACATCGGGAGGCGTCAACGTCCGCACCAGTCCGAAACCGCTTTCGTGATCGTAGGCGACGATGACAGCCGGCAGTGAGCGGCCGTCATGCACGCCGATCGTGACCTCGCTCGCTTCGAGAATCAGATAACCGATGGTCAGCACAAGGCCGCTGGAATCGATCACGGCGCCGGCGCCTGCGCGTTTGGTGCCGAGGACGCCTGCCGTCCGGGCATCGCCGGGAACCACCGCCTCGACCCGGACCACGGCGTCCAGAGGCGATGGGTCGTCCGCACGCGCCGGACCGCCGGCCCAGATCCCGGCGGACAGCAGCACAGCCAACATCGTGTGAAGCGCTTTCATGCGAAAGGTTCCTTTCTCGGGCAGGCGACGGCCGGGGCCGCAAAAGCCGGTTGGACCCGGACGAGTTTACCGCTATTTCCCTGTCGGCCGGGTGACGAAAGCGTGAGACCCGGCATCCGCGCCCGCGCCGGGTGCCACCGCATATGCCGTGGAGTATACTAGACCGCATGTCGGATCCCTTGCAGCACGATGACGACATCGGATCGTCCAGCCCGGCGCCGGGCGTCGCGGCGCCTTGGATGGAGGCCCTGAACGCGTCCCAGCGCGATGCGGTTGAGGCGTTGGATGGCCCGGTCCTTGTGCTGGCGGGGGCCGGAACCGGCAAGACGCGGGTCCTGACCACGCGGCTTGCGCAGTTGCTGTACAGCGGACGGTGCCGGCCCTTCGAGGTGCTGGCCGTGACCTTCACCAACAAGGCGGCGCGCGAGATGCGCGCACGCGTTTCCGGGCTGGTCGGGCCGCCAGCCGAGGCGGTTTGGCTGGGCACCTTTCATGCGCTGGCCGCGCGCATCCTGCGACGGCATGCGGAACTGGTGGGCCTGAAGTCCAACTTCACCATTCTGGATGCCGACGACCAGATCCGGCTTCTGAAACAGCTTCTGGAGGCCGAGGGAATCGACGACAAGCGCTGGCCTGCCCGCGCGCTGATGCACGTGATCCAGCGCTGGAAAGACAAGGGGCTGGTGCCGGACAAGGTGCCGACGGGCGAGGCCGGGGACTTTGCGAACGGCCGCGCAATCGAAATCTACGCGGCCTATCAGGAACGGCTCGCGGTCCTGAACGCGGCCGATTTCGGCGACCTGCTTCTGCATTGCCTGACGGTTTTCACGCAGCACCCTGATGTCCTGCAGGAGTATCAGCGGCGGTTCCGTTACATCCTGGTGGACGAGTACCAGGATACGAATGTGGCGCAGTATCTGTGGCTTCGACTTCTGGCGCAGGGCGACCGCAATATCTGCTGCGTCGGCGATGACGACCAGTCGATCTACGGCTGGCGCGGCGCGGAAGTCGGCAACATCCTTCGGTTCGAGAAGGACTTTCCGGGTGCCAAGGTCATCCGGCTCGAACGGAACTACCGCTCGACGCCGCATATTCTGGGCGCGGCCTCCGGTCTGATCGCGCACAACGAAGGCCGGCTGGGAAAGACCCTGTGGACCGAAGAGGAGGCGGGCGACAAGGTTTCGGTGCGCGGCCTGTGGGACGGCGAGGAGGAGGCGCGCTGGGTCGCGGATGAGATCGAGGCGCTGCAGCGGGCGCAGCACAGCCTGGACGAGATCGCCATCCTGGTGCGTGCCGGATTCCAGACGCGCGAGTTCGAAGAACGTTTCATCACCTTGGGCATTCCCTATCGCGTCATCGGCGGGCCCCGGTTCTACGAACGCGAGGAGATCCGCGACGCAATCGCCTATCTCCGCGTCGTCCACCAGCCGGACGACGACCTGGCGCTGGAACGCATCATCAACAAGCCAACCCGGGGCATCGGCAAGACGACGCTGCAGGCGATCCACATCGCGGCGCGGGCGCAGGGCTGGTCGATGTGGATGGCGTCGGTGCGCCTGATCGAAACCGACGAACTCAAGCCTGCCGCTCGGCGGGCACTGACCGCGATCATCGAAAGCTTCGAACGCTGGCGGGCGATGGCGGACGGGATTCCCCACACCGAACTTGCCGAAACGATCTTGGATGAATCGGACTACACCGCCTTCTGGCAGGCGTCGAAAAAACCGGAGGCGCCCGGCAAGCTGGAGAACCTGAAAGAGCTGATCGTGGCGATGGAGGAGTTCGAAAGCCTGGCCGGATTCCTGGAGCATGTCAGCCTGGTGATGGAAAACGAGGAGTCCAACGCCGGAGAGCAGGTCTCGATCATGACCCTGCATGCCGCCAAAGGTCTGGAGTTCAGGACGGTGTTCCTGCCCGGATGGGAGGAGGGGTTGTTCCCGCACCAGAGGGCCATGGACGAGAGCGGCATGGCCGGCCTCGAAGAGGAGCGCAGGCTGGCCTATGTGGGCCTGACCCGCGCCAAGGCCAAGGCGCAGGTATCCTACGCCGCGAACCGCAGGGTCCACGGCCAGTGGACCAGCGCCATACCGTCGCGTTTCGTCGGCGAGCTTCCCAGCGACCATGTGGAGGTCGAATCGGTGCAGGGCTCGTTCGGCGGCGGCTACGGCGAGACCGGCGCGGGCATGCACGCGATCGCGCCGACCAACCAACAGGGATACGGCGGCGATCGCTTCCGGGGCGGTGGCCCGGGCTGGCGCCGCCTGCAGAGCAGGGGGCCGGGCTCGCGGGGGCCGTTGACGATCGACGGCGAGGCGCAACTGGTCGAACCGGCCGGTGACGGTTTCGGTCCCGGCGACCGCTGTTTTCATCAGAAGTTCGGGCCGGGGACGGTCAAACAAGTGACCGGAGATCACCTGACCATCGCCTTCGACAAGGCCGGGGAAAAGAAAGTCGTCGCCGCGTTCGTCGAGAAAGTGTGATCGACGCATGCCCGGACCGCAGGTCTGGAAGATCGAACTGGCCGTGCCCGGCGCCGCCGCGGAGGTCTTTGCCGCGGCCTTGGAACCGCTTGCGCCGACCGTGGCCATGTTCGAGATCAGCCAAACAGACTACTGGCGGATCGAGGGGTATACGCCCGTGCCGCCGGAGCATGACCGCCTTGTGGCGGCGGTGGCGCTTGCGTCGGGCGAGGCGGGGATTGCCGAGCCCAGTGTCATCTGTCTGCCGTTGCCGGACCGGGATTGGGTGGCCGAAACGCAGCGCGCGGCACAGCCGATAGCGGCCGGCCGTTTCTTCGTCCATGGCTCGCACCACGCAGGCACCGCGCCGGCCGGGTCATGGCCGATTGAGATCGACGCAGGCCTTGCCTTCGGGACGGGCGATCACGCCACGACGATGGGCTGTCTGGTCGCGCTGTCCGAGCTGGCGAGGCGGCGTCGGTTCATGGCGCCGCTGGACCTGGGGTCGGGGTCGGGCATTCTGGCAATTGCCATGGCGCGGGCCTGGCGGTGCCGGGTGACGGCGTCGGACGTCGATCCCGACGCGGTGCGGGTCACTGCCGAGAACGCGCGCCGCAACGGCGTTGCCGGGTCCGTTCGTGCGCTGGCCGGCGCAGGGCTGGCGGGCGTGGCGTTGCGTCGATGCGGGCCATTCGACCTGATCGTCGCGAATATCCTGGCGCGGCCGCTCAGGAGCATGGCGACGGATTTGCGCCGCAGCCTCGCCCCCGGGGGCGTGGTGATCCTGTCCGGCATTCTGGACAGCCAGGAAAGCATGGTCCTGACGGCATATCGTTCGCAGGGCCTGGCTCTGCGCAAGCGGATCGGTTCGTTGGGGTGGCGGACGTTGGTGTTGGCCCAGGCCGGCGCCAAGGCTGAAAAGGACGGCCCGGCCGTGGGAGGATCGGCCGGGCCGTCGCGCCGCGATCAATAGCGGCAATCATCGGAGGCGCCGTCTGGTCCGGTCCACAGGGAGGAGGAGGATCCTGCAACAGGGGAGGCATGGATCCTAATCGACGTGGGACCGGTCTCGGCACCTCCTTTGAAACCTTCGGTCGGCGTGTCCCGCCGCCCGCCTTCCATATATGGGAGGTCCAGGCGCCCGCTTCATTGAAAAAACGGCAGTGCACCCTTGCACGCGGCGCATGGCGCGCGTCTTCGCCGCCATTGCCCCTGTCGGGTTCAGCAGTCCGGGCGCAGCCGCGCCAAGCCCCAGCCGAAGACGTGGTCCTTGCCTTTCGTGCCAAGGTCGACGGAATACCGCTTGAGCGATTCGCGCAGCACGTCGGGATCGCTGCGATAGCCGGCGGCCAGGTGAAGCGCGACCATGCTGGTGATATAGGGGGCAGCGAAGGAGGTTCCGCTCTGTTCCTTGTAGCCGCGGGGCGTCGCCGTCACGATACGCACGCCCGGCGCGGAGAAGTCGATATAGCGACCCTGATTGGCGAAGCGATAGTGCGACAGGTCCTTGTCGACCGCCGTGACCGCAATCACACCGGGATGCGCAGCCGGCCATGCCGGTTTGGCGTCGGGGCCGTTGTTGCCCGCCGCGGCGACCAGCATGATGTCGCGATCAAGCGCCCGATCGATCGCCCTGACCAGGAGCCTGTTCTTCGAGCCCGCGATCGAGAGGTTCAGAACCTGGACTTCCTGGCGCGCCAACCAGTCGACCGCGCGCAGCATCGCCACCAGGTTGCCGATCACCTTGCCGCTGCGGTCTTCGAAGATGCTGGCGGCATAGAGGGTCGCGCCGGGTATCAGTCCGCCGGCGTTGCTGTTCGACGGCGTGCCGACCAGCATCGAGGCGATGGCGGTCCCGTGCTCGCTGGCTGCCGCGCTGCGGTCGGCGCGGACGAAGGATTTGTGGGCGACTTGGCGGCCCTTGAAGCTGCTGTGATCGATGTCGACGGGGCTGTCGATCATGCCCAGCCTGAGACCGGACCCGCAGTTCGGTCCAACTTCGCCCCAGCCGACCGTCTCTCGGTCGTAGGGCAGGTGGCCGTCGGACTTGCCCGACGGTGACGCGGCCAGGATGTAGAATGAGTTGAAATCAGACTCGACCAACGGAAAAGTCAGCCGGAACTGTTCCAGGGCGTCCGGTGTGGTCATCGTCTGGGGCGTTTCGATCCGCCAGACGTCGAATTCCAGTTCGGCGAGGTCGAGCCTTTCCACCACGGAATAGCCCATCGACTGGAGACGCGGCAGGATCCGCAAGGGGGGATCGAGCGCGAGAATTTCGCCGGGCTCGTAGTCTGGGACCTGTTGCGCCGGATCCTGGGCGCCGGCGGCACCGGTCGTCGCCGTGCCGCCCGGTGTGGCCTCTGAGCCGTTTCCGTGCTCGACGATGGCTCCGACGGCGCGGCCATGCTCGTCATATTTCAGGATGGACCGGCCCGCCTGCGCGGCGCTGTCGCTGCTGGCGGACAGGAGCGCAATCAGGCATATCGACGCCGAACCGATTCGGCGAAGTCGGGCCGATCTGTTGGGCGACTTAGCCATGAAGCGATGATGGCGAGTGGGCGCTTTCTACTTCGTAAATTAAGGAATTCTTGAGGGTGTTCTTGCAACGCGCGGTATTAGAACGCCGCAATACTACGCCATTTGCGGTATCTACTTACTCAGGTCACCCGTTCCGGCGCCCGGATCGGCGGCCGCTAGGCGTCACCGACGAGCGCCAGCCACTCGCTTTCGCTGAGGCGGGAAACCCCCAGTTCCTCGGCCTTCTTCGCCTTGGAGCCGGCATCCGCCCCGACGATCACGTAGTCGGTCTTGCGCGACACCGAGCCCGCCACCTTGGCGCCCAGTGCCTCGGCGCGTGCCTTGGCCTCGTTCCGTGTCATCTCCAACAGGGTTCCGGTGAAAACCACCGTTTTGCCCGAAACCGGGCTGTCGACCGGTCCGGCGGCTTCGAACGGCTCGATTTCCTCCAGCACCGATGACAGATCGTCGACCAGTTCGCGGTTGTGCGGCTCGGTGAAGAAGGCAAGCAGGTCCGCCGCCACCGACTCGCCGATTCCGTCGATGTCGATCAGCGCGCGATAGTCTTCCGAGGTGTGGTCGCCGTGGGCGGTATCCAACGCGGCGCGCAGGGCGCCGAGGCTGCCGTAGTGCCTGGCGAGGAGGCGTGCGGTCGCCTGCCCGACCTGCCGGATGCCAAGCGCGTAGATAAACCGGTCGAGCGGGATCCGGCGCCGCGCCGCGATTGCCCGCAGAAGGTTGTCCACCGACAGGTCGCCCCAGCCTTCGCGCTGTTTCAGCTCGTCGGCATGTTGGTCCAGGCGAAAGATGTCGGCCGGAGTGGAAAGCAGGCCGTCTTGCAGGAACGCCTCGACGTTCTTGCCGCCGAAGCCGTCGATGTCGAAGGCGTCCCTGGAAACGAAGTGCTTCAGGCGTTCGACCCGTTGTGCGGGGCAGATGAGTCCGCCGGTACAGCGCCGGACCGCCTCGCCCTCCGGTCGGACCGCTTCGCTGCCGCATTCCGGGCAGTGATCCGGGAAGACGTAGGATTTGGACTTCTTTGGCCGCCTGTCCTCGATGACGCGCACCACCTGGGGAATGACGTCGCCGGCCCGCTGGACGACGACCGTGTCGCCCTCGCGGATGTCCTTGCGGTCGATCTCGTCTTCGTTGTGCAGCGTGGCGCGGCTGACGACCACCCCGCCGACGGTGATCGGTTCCAGTTCGGCAACCGGCGTCAGCGCGCCAGTGCGGCCGACCTGGATGCTGATCCGGTTCAGCCGGGTCTGCGCCTGTTCGGCGGGGAACTTGTGAGCAATGGCCCAGCGGGGCGCGCGGCTGACGGTGCCAAGGCGTTGCTGCCAGTCCAGCCTGTTCACCTTGTAGACGACGCCGTCGATATCGAACGAGAAATCCGCGCGCCGGGCACCGAGTTCGCGATAATAGGCCAGCACGTCCGGCAGCGACGTGCAAAGCCGCGATGGTTCGTTCAGCGTGAAACCCCATCCGGACAGCTTTTCGCGCACTTCCATGACGGTGCTTCCCAACGGTGCGGAGGTCTCGCCCCAGGCATAGCCGAAGAAGCGCAACGGCCGCGATTCGGTGACCGACGGGTCGATCTGCCGCAAGCTTCCCGCGGCGGCGTTGCGGGGATTGGCGAACAGCTTCCCGCCGGATTCCTCCTGACGGAGGTTCAGCGCGGCGAAATCCGACTTGTCCATGTAGACCTCGCCGCGCACCTCCAGGAGTTCGGGCCAGCCGTCGCCGGAAAGCCGCCTTGGCAGGTTTTGGATCGTTGCCAGGTTGGCGGTCACGTTCTCGCCTTCGGTGCCGTCGCCCCGGGTCGCACCGAGGACCATTCGCCCGTTTTCGTAGCGGACCGACGCCGACAGCCCGTCAATCTTCGGTTCGGCGACCATTTCGATGGGGATGGACGGATCGTCGCGCAGTTCCTTGAGAAAGCGGCGGACGCCGTCGAGGAAATCGGTGACGTCGGCGTCGGAAAACGCGTTGCCCAGCGACAGCATGGGCGTCGAATGCATGACTTTCGCGAAGCCGCCCGCGGGCGCCGAACCCACCCGGTCGCTGGGGCTGTCGGCCCGCTTCAGATAGGGAAAGCGCGCCTCGATCTCGGTGTTGCGCACCCTGAGTGCGTCATAGGCGGCGTCGCTGATTTGCGGATCGTCTTTCTGGAAATAGAGCTTGTCGTGCCGCGCGATCTCCGCCGCCAGACGCGCCAGCTCGGCTCTGGCTTGGTCTTCGTTCAGCGCGTCGACCGGCCTGTCGGCCGTGTTCATGCCGCCCGGTCCTTGATCAGTTTCTCTGCCGCCGCCCGGGCCTCGTCGGTGACCGTCGCGCCCGCCAGCATCCTGGCCACCTCTTCGCGCCTGGCCATCCCGTCGAGACGCGCGATGCGCGCGACCAACCCGCCATTCTCCTCGCGCTTTTCGACGCGAAGGTGATCGCCTCCGCAGGCGGCCACCTGGGGCGAGTGGGTGACGACCAGGACCTGCACCTGATGGGAGAGCTGGAGCAGACGCCGGCCGACCGCGGTCGCGGTGGCGCCGCCGACACCGGCATCGACTTCGTCGAAGATCAAGGTCGGCGCCGATCCCGTTTGCGCAAGACACAGCCGCAATGCGAGCTGCACGCGCGACAGCTCGCCGCCGGATGCAATGCGATGCAGCGGCCCCGGCGGGGTGTCGGGGATCGTGGCGATCTCGAACCTGACCTGATCGGTGCCGTAGGGACCCCACTGATCCTCGTCCAGCGGGGCGATGCGCGTCCGGAACCGCGCCTTTTCCAGTTTCAGCGGCCCCAGTTCGGCAGCGACCTGTCGGTCGAGCCGTTCCGCGGCGGCTGTGCGGGCGCCGCTGAGCTCGGCGGCGGCGGCGGCATAGACGGCGCGCGCGTTGGCCGCCGCAGACTGCAACGCCGCCAGCGTTTCGGTTCCGTCCTCGATCAGTGAAAGCCTGCGATCGACCTCGTTTGCGACCTCTTCAAGCTGGTCGGGTTCGACGCCGTGCTTGCGCGCAAGATCGCGGATCGCAAACAGGCGCTCTTCGATCTCCTCCAGCTCGCCCGGTGCGAATTCGACCTCGACCGCCAGCCGGGCGAGGGCACCGACGGCCTCGCCCGTTTCGACGGCGGCCCGGTCCAACGCCGCCATGGCTTCGCCGAGCCGTTCCGGGACGCGTTCCGCAAGCTTGCCGAGAGACGTCTGGGCATGGCGGATCTTGGTCTCTGCGCCCTCGCTCCCGGCGAGAGCGTCGTGCGCCCCGTTGATTGCCTCGGTCAGCTGCTCGCCGATTTGCAGCAAGGCCCGGCGCGCCGCCAGGTCCCGGTCTTCGCCCGCATGCGGCGCAAGCCTGACGAGTTCGTCGCGCGCATGACGCAGCAGGTCGGCGTCCTTGGCCGCCTCGTCGGCCTGGAGAAGGGCCGCACGTGCCGCGGCCTCGGCGTCGCACCATGCTTCGTAGGCGCCGGCGGTGGCCTTGGCGGGTGCGTCCAGGCTGGCGAAGGCGTCCAGCAGGCCGCGATGGGTCGCCGGGTTCAGCAGACCGGACTGTTCGTGTTGGCCCTGGATCTCGACCAGGAGGTCGCCGATCTGGCGCAGGAGCCCGACGCTGACGGGCTGATCGTTGACATAGGCGCGACTGCGGCCGTCCGCCGTCAGGACGCGACGCAGAATCAGCGTGTCGGCCGTGGCGATGTCTTGGTCGTGCAGCACTTCCCAGACCGGATGGCCTGCGTCAAGGTCGAAGATGGCCGATACCGAGGCCTGCTGCGCGCCACGGCGGACAAGCGCCGAATCGGCGCGTGCGCCAAGCGCAAGGCCAAGCGCGTCCAGCAGAATCGACTTGCCGGCGCCGGTCTCGCCGGTCATCACGATCAGACCTTCGGATGCGGAGATTTCGAGCCGATCGACGAGAACGACGTCGCGGATCACGAGGTCCGTGAGCATGCGCCGGTTAGAACCAGTTCCACAGACCGGCCAGCCAGGAACCTTCCTTTTCCTCGGGTTCGAGGTTTCGGCGCTGCAGGAGGGCGTAGGAATCCTCGTACCATTGGCTGCCGGGATAGTTGTGCCCGAGCACGGCCGCCGACATCTGGGCCTCATCCGAGATGCCCAGGGCCAGGTAGGATTCCGTCAGCCGGTGCAGCGCCTCGGGAATGTGCGTCGTCGTCTGGTAGTTCTCGACGACGTTCCGAAACCGGTTGATCGCCGCCAGGTACTCGCCCTGCTGCAAATAGAACCGGCCGATGCTCATTTCCTTGCCGGCCAGGTGATCGCGGGTCAGGTCGAGCTTGAGCCGTGCGTCGCGGGCGTACTTGGTGCTGGGATAGCGGCGCGCCACCTCTTCCAGCGACTGCATGGCCAGTTCGGTCATCTTCTGGTCGCGCCCGACGTCGGAGATCTGCTCGTAATAGCAAATCGCCTTCAGATAGTACGCGTACGGAGCATCGCTGTTGCCCGGATGAAGCTCCAGGAACCCGTCAATCGCGATGATTGCCTCGTCGTAATCGTCGGCCAGATAGTGGGCATAAGCCGCCATCACCTGGGCCTTGGTCGCCCAAACGGAGTAGGGATGCTGACGGTCGACCTCGTCGAACAGGCGCGATGCGGTGTTGTAGTTTCCGGCCTCGAGCGAATTCATCGCCGAATTGTAGAGGTCCTCGACGGTGCGATCCTCGTAGTCGAATTCTTCGGTGCCGCCGCAGGCAACCAAAACCAGTGCCGCGCCCACGACAAGGGGCAACGACACGACCCGCCGAAGCGCACCGATCCCGATCCAGTTCAGCATAAGCATATGCCCTGCACTCAAGTGTTCCGGCCGCGATTCACTCAGATACCGGCTCAGGAATATACCATTGCTGGGGCCCGAATCCACCGCGAACGCAGCCGATTCGGCTCTGAAGGCCAGCGGTGCGAATGGATGTCCGGGGCGGCTCGCCGCCCCGGTCTGCGGCTATGCCGAGACCGCGACAGGCAGCGGTTCGTCCTTGGCGCTCTCTTCGTGGCTGACCAGTTCCCAATTGGCCTGGTCGGAGAAGACGGTGCGAAGGAGTTCGTTGTTGATGCAATGTCCGGCCCGGACGGAATGGAAGTGGCCGAGAATCGGGTAACCCGCGAGGTACAGGTCGCCCAGGCAGTCCAGCATCTTGTGGCGAACGAACTCGTCGCGGTAGCGCAGGCCCTCGTCATTGACGATCCTGTCGCCGTCGACGACGACCGCGTTCTCCAAGGAGCCGCCGCGGGCAAGACCCATGGAACGCAGCGTCTCGACTTCGTCCAGGAAGCCGAATGTGCGGGCTCTCGCGATCTCGTTCTTGAACAGGTTCGGGTTCAGATCGAGTTCGATTTCCTGGCGTCCGATCACCGGACTGGCGAAATCGATCCCGACATGGGCCGAAAACCCGTCGGCCGGTTCCAGCACCGCCAGCCGGTCGCCATTGCGAACCTGGACCCGGCGCATAATCCGAATCATGCGCCGCGGGGCGTCCTGCTCGATGATCCCGGCGCACTCGATCAGGAACACGAAGGGTTCGGAACTGCCGTCCATGATCGGCACTTCCGGTCCGCTGACCTCGATGATGGCGTTGTCGACCTCGCAGCCGTGCAGGGCGGCCATGACATGCTCGATCGTCCCGATGGAGACACCCTTTTCGTTCTCGATTCGGGTGCACATGCGGGTATCGACGACGTTGTCGAAGCGCGCGGCAACACTGGCGCCCGTCTTGGCCCTGCCGTTCCGGCGGAAGACGATGCCCGTGTCGGTCGGCGCAGGATGCAGGGACAGGGCGATGATCTCGCCCGAGTGCAAACCGATTCCGTTGCAGTGTATCGAAGACTTCAGTGTCCGCTGAAAAGAGGGCCGGCTGGATGGCCAACCGGCACGCGGGACCGCTGCCTGCGAGCGCTGTTCGTTGCTTTCGCGCAGCCCATCTAGCATTTGGATGCTATCGCTCCCCCTATCACTCGACACGTTCGCCCGGCATTGCGCCGTACGACCAATCCCCGACCTGGTGTCGGACCCGGCGCCGCCGCGGCGCCTGCCGCCCTCAGGTCACATTTCAATTCGATCTCGTACTCAAACGCTCAGCCTGTGTGGATGCCAATCGATTCACCACTGGATAAGCGTAATTAACCATCTTTAACTGTGATGTTTATCAGCCGGCCTGGGGCCTCTCAAGTCACTCTTTGTTACCAAATGTTGCGCGGCCACGGGCGTTTACCCGTGGCCGCGCATCTGGCCGTGACACCGTCTTGAAGGCTTTTGCAGGCCGGTCAGTTTGCCTGCCGCCGCAAAAAGGCGGGGATCTCCAGCATGTCCTCGTCGGCACGGGTCGTTTGCGGCGCCGGCTGTTCGGCGACGCCTTCGAGCCGGGGCTCCTGACGCACGGGCTCGGGCGCAGGAACCGCAGGCGTTTCGGGCGTTTCCGGCGTTTCCGCGATCTCGGACGGTTTGCGGGCCCGTCCGGTGCCGGTCACCCGTTCGAAAAGGCTGGGCCGCCGTGCCGCCTTGGCGATGGTGTCCGGCTGAGCCGCCTGCAGCGGGTCATGCAATGCGCCCGTCCGCGATGCGGCAGGGCGCGGTTCGGCGACGGCCGGACGCGGCGGAATGAAGGCTTCACGGGAAACCGCCCGCTCCTCAAGCCGATCGGCGGTCTCACGCTCGTCGTGGACAACCGATTCGGTTTCCGCGGCGGTCGAAGCGGCGGGTTCGGACTGGGCCTGCGGCAGCTCGGCAGTCATGGCGGGTGCCGCCGACTCTTCCTTCAGCGGCAGGTTCAGAACCGGATCGGCCGGCGCTTCCGCAGCGGCAGGTTCCGGCGCCGGCTGGGCAACGGCAGCCTCGTCCATGTGGACGGGCGCGGCCGGTTCGACGACCGCAGCGGTCTCCTCGGCGACGATCACCGCCGGTTCGGGCAGGTGGGAATCCGGCTCGTCGGCCGGGAGCGGGGGTTCGCTCCGTTCCGCGACGGCCGCCGTGAGGCCGGTGAGGATCGGGCGCGGTGCGACCTGGCCCGCTGAATCGATGCCAGTGGCAACGACCGAGACCCGCATGACACCCTCCAGCTCGCCGTCGAAGGTCGAGCCGAAGATGATGTTGGCGTTGTCGTCCACTTCCTCGCGGATCCGGTTGGCGGCCTCGTCGACCTCGAACAAGGTCATGTCCGGCCCGCCGGTGATGTTGATCAGGACGCCCTTCGCGCCGCGCATGGTGACGTCGTCCAGCAGCGGATTGGAAATGGCGCTTTCGGCAGCGAGGATGGCGCGCTTGTCACCCTCGGCTTCGCCGGTTCCCATCATCGCCTTGCCCATCTCGCCCATGACGGTGCGGATGTCCGCGAAGTCCAGATTGATCAGCCCCGGCATGACCATCAGATCGGTCACGCCCCGGACGCCGGAATACAGCACGTCGTCCGCCATCTTGAAGGCGTCCGCAAAGGTCGTCTTCTCGTTGGCGACGCGGAACAGGTTCTGGTTCGGGATGATGATCAGCGTGTCGACATACTGCTGCAGTTCCTCGATCCCCGTCTCGGCAATGCGCATGCGCTGGTTGCCTTCGAAGTGGAACGGCTTCGTCACCACGCCGACCGTCAGGATCCCCCGTTCCCGCGCCGCGCGCGCGATCACCGGCGCCGCACCGGTTCCGGTGCCGCCGCCCATGCCCGCGGTGATGAAGGTCATATGACAGCCGTTCAGGTGATCGAGGATTTCCTCGATCACCTCTTCCGCAGCGGCGGTTCCGACGTCCGGACGGGCGCCGGCGCCAAGTCCCTGGGTGATGTTGACGCCCAGTTGCAACTTGCGTTCGGCAATAGACTGGTTCAGAGCCTGGGCGTCGGTATTGGCGACCAGGAACTCGACCCCCTCCAGATTGGAGCGGATCATGTTGTTGACGGCATTGCCGCCGGCGCCACCGACCCCGACAACAACCAATCGCGGTTTGAGGTCGAGATCCGGCGTCGGCACGCTAAGGTTCAAGGTCATATCTGCCTCCAAACTCCTCGAAGTGTCACGTGGTGAAAACACTGCAATGCCGTCGCCCCGTGAAGCGGCGGCATATCACGGTGCCGCTACGGAGGCGGCAAGAATCTAAACTGATTCGCAATCTTTGGTGCGTTTTTTCGTCAGAAATTTTCACGAAACCATCCCCCCAACCGACGGAACACACCGCTCTGTTCGGACTCGTTTCGCTGCGGCCGCGTCGCGCGCGCTTCGCCCCGGTCGTCGACCGCGAAGGACAGCAACCCGGCGCAGGTCGCGAAAGCGGGACCGTTGGTCGCCTCGGCAAGGCCTGGAATGCCCAGTGGCTTGCCCAGCCGTACCTGCTTGCCGAGAACCCGGTTCGCCAGCTCCCGCACGCCCGGCAGCTGAGATGCGCCGCCGGTCAGCACGATGCGCTGTCCGGCAAGATGCGCGATCCCTGACGCGGCGATGCGGTCGCGGACCAGTTCCAGCGTCTCTTCGATGCGCGGCGCGATGATCGAGGTCAGGAACGAACGCGGCACGCGGTTCGGATGGTCGTCGTCCTCTTCGCCGATCTGCGGTGCGTCGATCATTTCCCGTTCGTCGGTCGCTGTCGGCAGCGCGTTGCCGTACAGTGTCTTCAGGCGTTCGGCATGGCCAACCGCGGTGGAAAGACCGCGCGCAATGTCCATGGTGACGTGACCGCCGCCGATCGGGATCGAATCCGTGTGTATCAGCGCCGCGTCGTAGAACACGGCCAGCGAGGTCGTGCCACCACCCATATCCACCACCGTCGAGCCGAGGTCCTTTTCGTCTTCAACCAGCGAGGCAAGGCCCGCGGCATAGGCGCTGGTGACAAGGTCCGATACCGTCAGGTGACAGCGTGTCAGGCACGTGGCCACGTTCTGCACGGCGCTGGCCTCGGCGGTGACCAGATGCATCTTTGCCGAAAGGGTCTGTCCGTGCATGCCGCGCGGGTCTTGGATGCCGTTCGATCCGTCGATTGTGAAACCGGTCGGGATGGCGTGAATAAGAATCCGATCTGTCAGGTCGGCCTGCATGCGGCCTTCCAGCAAGAGCCGGCGCACATCGCCGTCGCGGATCGCGCCGCCGCCGATTGCCAGTTCGCCGCCGGCGATCTTGCTCAGCGGATGCCCGCCGTTCAGGTTCACGGTGACGTCCTGGATGGTGGTCGACGCCATCTGTTCGGCGGCGTGCACTGCGGACAGAATTGACGCTTCCACCGCGTCCATGTCGACGATCCAGCCACTGCGGATGCCGGCGCTGGCTTGGTGGCCGATGCCTGTCACGCGCACGTGCCCGGCCTCGTCCGCCTCGCCGATGAAGCAGCAGATCTTAGTCGATCCGATATCAAGTGCGGCTATTTTGCCGTGTCTTGCCACTGCGGACGTGCCCTTTCCCGATTGTCTTTCAAGTCTCGTTTCCAGCGCCGTGTTTCCGGATTTCGGTCTTGAGTTTGGCGCCCTCGCCCATACGAACGATCAGGCGATCCGGCAGGCGCAGATCGATTGCCTTGATGTTGCGGTCGATGATGCCGTGGTCGGCGTCCAGGTTCGCGAGGCGCGCGAGCGCCGCCGCCGGGTCTTCCTCTGGAAGGCGGACATCGACTCCGTTGGACAGACGTAGGTTCCAGCGCCGGTCGCTGACCCAGACGGCGGCCTGGACGCGGTCGGAAATCGCCGGCGCGTTGGCCAGCACGGCCATCAGGTCGCGTGTCTTCGTCGGCGCGTTGTCGCCCACGATCACCTTCAGATGGCCGTACCGATCCAGGCCGTCGCTGCCGATCACCGCGCCGTCGGGATCGACCAGCACGAAACGCCCGCCACGCTGCCAGATCGCGGCCGCACGCCGTTCGACCAGCGTGACCAGCAGCGTGTCCGGAAGCTGGCGCCGGACCTTGGCCGAAGCGATCCAGCCGAGATCTTCAAGCTGAAGACGCGCCGCTTCGGGATCGAAGGTCAGGATCGGGTCGCCGGCGCGCACGCCCAAGGCGGCCAGGATCATGTCCGAATCGGTTTCCGCGCGACCGTCGACATAGACCTGCCGCACCGCCAGACCAAGGTCCACGGTGAAGGCGAACACGCCGCGCTCGACCGCGGCGAGCGTCCGTGCCACAGCACCAGAGGTCCAGGACCAGTAGGCGCCGGCGCCAATCCCGGCAACGAGGAGCGCGAGCATTGCCGCGGCGACAGTGCGCCGCGACGGACGGAACGATTTCCGCCGCCGGGTCCGGCGCGGCCGCCGCGCCGCCGTCTTGGCGGCCCCGCGACGCCGTGCCGGCGGGTTTGCCTTCACGCGTCGCATGCGGCGTTCTCCACCATCCAGCCGACCAATTCGGGAAACGACATACCGATCTGCGCCGCCTGTTCCGGTACCAGGGAAAGCGCGGTCATGCCCGGCTGGGTATTGACCTCCAGCAGGAACAGACCGTCGGGTCCCGCGCTGTCGTCCCAGCGGAAGTCGGCGCGGCTGACGCCGCGGCAGCCGAGCGCATGGTGGGCCCTGAGCGCCCATTCGCATGCCAGCGCGGCGATGTCGTCGGGGACCGGCGCCGGACAGAGATGTTCGGTCTTGCCGTCGGTGTATTTCGCTTCGTAGTCGTAGAAACCCTGCCTGGGCCTGAGTTCGGTGACGCCCAATGCCCGTTCGCCCATGACGGCGACAGTCAGTTCCCGGCCGGCGACATAGGGTTCGACCAGGATCTCGCCGAAGGTCCAGTCGTCCAGCGACGGGCCGTTGTCGCCGGCGCGGACGATGATGACGCCGACGCTGGAGCCTTCGCGCGCCGGTTTGATCACGTATGGCGGGGGCAGGGGCGGCGACTGTTTGATTTCGGCCGCCGACATCACGCGGCCTTGCGGGCACCGGATGCCCTGTGCCGCGAACAGCGAGATCGCCAGAGGCTTGTCCATGGCCAGGGCCGAGGCCAGCAGACCGGAATGGGTGTAGGGGATGCCCAACACGTTGAGGATGGCCTGAATGGTCCCGTCCTCGCCGAACCGGCCGTGCAGGGCATTGAAGACAACGTCGGGCGCAGGGTCCAGCCCGTCCAGAAGACCGCGCAGGTTGCGGCTGACGTCGATCTCGCTGATGCTGTAGCCGGCGGCGCGCAGGGCGTCGGCGCAGGCGCGGCCGGAGACCAGCGAGACCTCGCGTTCGGCGGACCATCCGCCCATCAAGACGGCGACCTGCTTGCTCATGAGCCGCTCTCCGCCAGCGGTACGCCGATGCGGCGGATCTCCCATTCCAGCTCGATGCCGCTGTGGTCGCGGACCCGCCTGCGGACCTCTTCGCCCAGCTCTTCCAGATCGGCGGCCGTGGCGTCGCCGGTGTTGATCAGGAAGTTGCAATGCAGCTCGGACACCTGGGCGCCGCCACGCACAAGGCCGCGGCATCCGGCCCGGTCGATCAGTTCCCAGGCCTTGTGGCCTTGGGGGTTCTTGAAAGTGGAGCCGCCGGTGCGGCTCTTGACCGGCTGGGTATCGCCGCGTGCGGCGGTGATCTCGTTCATGCGCGCCTGGATCGCCTTGCCGTCGCCGGGCCGTCCCTGAAACTCCGCATCGACGAAGATCCAGTCGGCCGGCACGCCGGTCGACCGGTAGGTCATGTTCATTTCCGCCGGTGTCTTCTCGTGCAGTGCGCCGGTCCGGTCCACGGCGCGCGCGCGCACCAGGACGTCGCGGGTCTCCGTGCCGTAGGCGCCCGCATTCATGCGCAGGGCGCCGCCGACGGTGCCCGGAATGCCGGCGAAGAATTCCAGGCCGGCGACACCGGCCGCCTGCGCCCGCCGCGCCAGGTTGGCGTCCATCGCCGCCGCGCCAGCGCGCATGCGGCCGTCGCCAAGTTCCTGGATCTCGGCGAATTGGCGCCCCAGGCGCAGGACGACGCCGCCAACGCCGCCGTCGCGGACCAGCAGGTTCGATGACACGCCGATCACGGTCAGCGGCACGTCCGCAGGGGTGCCGGCCAGGAACCGCCGAAGGTCTTCGACATCGGCCGGCCGAAACAGGACCTCCGCCGGTCCGCCGACGCGGAACCAGGTGTACTTGGCCAGCGCCGCATTCTCCTCGTAGCGGCCTTGCACGGCGGGCAGACGGTCGATCAGTTTCGCTGGGGACATCTTTCGAACCGCGCCCATCATCCGGCCTCCGCCGGCTTGGAGTCGGCGGCAAGCGCGGCCAGCTCCTCCGGCAGGGCGTTGGCCCAGGCGGTGATGTTTCCGGCGCCAAGGCAGATCACAAGGTCGCCGGGCTCGGCCTTGTCATAGAGCAGGCCCGGCAGATCGGCCGGCGCGTCGAGCGCCACGACCGAGCGGTGGCCGCGCGCCTTCAGGCCTTCGACCAGGGCATCGCGGTCGACGCCTTCGATCGGGGCCTCGCCTGCGGGATAGACGTCGGCGACGACCACGAGGTCGGCGTCGTTGAAGCAGGTGCAGAAGTCCTCGAACAGGCTCTGCAGCCTGGTGTAGCGGTGCGGCTGTACGACCGCGATGACCTCGCGACGGCTGGCCTGGCGGGCGGCCTTGAGGACGGCGGAGATCTCGACGGGGTGATGACCGTAGTCGTCGATTACGGTGATCCCGTTGACTTCCCCGACCCGCGTGAAACGGCGTTTGACCCCGGCGAACTCGGCCAGCGCGCGACGGATCGTCTCGTCATCGATCCCCATTTCCAGCGCAACCGAAACGGCGGCCAGCGCGTTCTGCACATTGTGATTGCCGAACATTGGCAGCCGCAGGCCGACGATACGCCGTTCGGTGTCACCGCGCCGCGCGATGCCCACGTCGAACTCCATGCCGAACGGGCCGTGGCGCAGGTCCAGGCCGCGGACTTCCGCCTGCGGTGACAGGCCGTAAGTGATCAGCCGCCGGTCGGTGATCTGGCCGATCATGGCCTGAACTTCGTGGTGGTCGATGCACAGGCTTGCAAATCCGTAGAACGGGATGTTCTCGACGAAGGCGCGGAAGGCAAGCTTGAGTTCGTCGAACGACCCGTAGTGGTCCATGTGTTCCGGGTCGATGTTGGTCACGACCGCGATGGTGGCCGGCAGCTTGATGAAGGTGCCGTCCGACTCATCGGCTTCGACCACCATCCAGTCGCCGGTGCCGAGGCGCGCGTTGCTGCCCCAGGCATTGATGATGCCGCCGTTGATGACCGTGGGATCGTAGCCGGCGCAGTCCAGCATCGACGCAACCAGCGAGGTGGTGGTCGTCTTGCCGTGCGTGCCGCCCACCGCGACCGACCACTTCAGGCGCATCAGTTCGGCCAGCATCTCCGCGCGCCGGACGACGGGGATCATTCGCTCGCGGGCCGCGGCGATTTCGGGATTGTCGGCCTTGATCGCGCTTGACGAGACGACGACGGATGCCTCGCCAATGTTCTTCGCCGCGTGGCCGACGATGACCGTGATGCCCATCTCGCGCAGGCGGACGACGTTCGCGCCTTCGGCGACGTCGGTTCCCTGAACCTTGTAGCCAAGATTGTGCAGCACCTCGGCGATGCCCGACATGCCGATGCCGCCGACGCCGACGAAGTGAATCAGTCCGAGATCGAGCGGGAGCTGCATCAGGCGGCATCCTCCTGCAGCGCGTCGCCGCCGTTGGGCCGGGTGGCGCCGTTGCCGGCGACCATCGCGCAGACCAGATCGGTCAGTCGTGCGGTGGCTTCGGGCATGCCGATGCGCGCTGCGCACTTGGCGGCGGTTTCCAGAATGCCGGGCTGCTCGAACAGGGTGCGCAGCCGCTCGGCCAGCGTTTCCGGGGTGAAACTCTCCTGGGGATACATCCAGGCACCGCCGGCGTCGGACAACCGCGCCGCATTCGCGGACTGGTGGTCGTCGATGGCGTGCGGGTAGGGAACCAGGACGGCCGGACGGCCGACGGCGGTCAGCTCGGCAAGAGTCGAGGCGCCAGCGCGGCCGATCACCAGATGCGCCCGGCCAAGGCGTTCCGGCATGTCGTTGAAGAAGGTCCGGATCTCCGCCGCGATGCCGGAGTCTCGGTAGGCGTTTTCAATGGTCGGGATCTGTTCGGCCCGGACCTGTTGTGCGACGCGCAGGCGCGCGACCATCGAAGGCGGCAACGCGGCCAGCGCCGGCGGCACGACCTCGCCAAAGACCGCCGCCCCCTGGCTGCCGCCGAAGACCAGGATTTCCAAAGGCGCATCGCCCGCAGGCGTGTCGTAGGGCCGGCCCGACAAGGCGGCAATCTCGGGACGCACCGGGTTGCCGGTCCACTGGGCCTTGCGCGCGTCGACATCGCGCAGTTCGGCCGTCGATTCGAACGAAGTGGCGATCCGGTCGACCCGCGGCGCCAACAGCCGGTTGGCACGGCCGAGGATCGCATTCTGTTCGTGGATCACCGTCTTCAGCCTCAGCCGGCTGGCGGCCAGCATGGTCGGGACGGAAGGGTAGCCGCCGAAACCGACGATCACACTGGGACGCAGATCCTTCAACAACCGCCGTGCCTGGAGGAAACCGATGGACAACCTGAAGACCGCCGACATCCCGGCGGAGATGCTGCGTCCGCTGACGCCGGCGGCGCTGATCTGGTAGCTGTCGAGGTCGGCCAGCGGGCCGGAAAACGCATCGCCGCGCCGGTCTGTGATCAGCGCCAGGCGCGCGCCGCGCCGGCCCAGCTCGGCGGCCAGCGCCTGTGCCGGGAAGACGTGCCCGCCGGTTCCGCCGGTCGACAGCGCGATCAGGCCCAGATCCTGGTGTGCGGTTGCCGCGGTCATTCGACCAGCCTCCCGGCGTTCCTTCGGGTCAGCGCCAGCAGCATTCCCATCCCGATCGACAGGGCCATCAGCGACGACCCGCCGTAAGAGATGAAGGGAAGGGTCATGCCCTTCGTCGGGATCAGGCTCAGCGTCGAGGCCATGTTGATCAGGGCCTGCAGGCCGAACTGCGCCAACAGTCCGGTCGCGGCCAGAACGACGAACAGATCGTTGGTGTTGAGGACGCGGGTGAAACCGCGCAGCACGATCAGCGCGAACAACAGCACGATGCCGAGGCAGGTGATCAGGCCTAGTTCCTCGCCCGCAACGGCGAAGATGAAGTCTGCATGGGCGTCCGGCAGGATATGTTTGATGTCGCCTTCGCCCGGTCCCTGGCCGAACAGCCCGCCGTTCATGAAGGCTTCGGTCGCCCTGTCGACCTGGTAGTTGTCGCCGGATTCCGGATCCAGGAACCGGTCGACCCGGCTGGCCACGTGCGGGAAGAAGAAATAGGCGCCGACCATGCCGCACAGCGCCAGACCGGCCAGTGTCGCGACGGAGGCCATCGACAGGCCCGCGAGAAACCACTGGGTGAACCACACGACCGTCACGATCGCCGCCTGGCCCACATCCGGCTGCAACAGAAGAAGCGTCAGGAACAGGGCGAACAAGGCCGCCGAGATCGCATAGCCGGGGATCTCCTCGCCCAGCCGCCGGGCGGAGAACATCCAGGCCGCCGCCACGACGAAGGCGGGTTTCGCGAATTCCGACGGTTGGATCGAGAAACCGCCGAGGTTGATCCACCGCTGGGCCCCCTTGATCTCGCTGCCGCCGACAAGGGTTGCGATCAGGAGAACCACGCAGACGCCGAACAACAGCACCGCAAGACGCCGCACCTGGCGCGGAGCCAGCAAAGAGACGCCGCACATCACCAACAACGCGAACGGAAGGATCGTGGTCTGGCGGCGCACGAAATGCAGCGGATCAAGCCCGAGACGCACGGCCACGGGCGGAGAGGCGGTCATGGTGAGGATCACGCCGATGCCGGCCAGCATGACCAGCATCAACAGCGTCAGCCGGTCCACCGTCCACCACCAGCGGCCCAAAACCGAACGGTCGGTGCGCGCAATGCCTGCCATCACGCCGCCTCGCCGTCATAGCGGATGTCGCGGCGTTCGCCGGGAAGTGCGGCGACCAGCCTGCAGAAGGCGTCGCCGCGGTCTTCGAAGTCGCGGAACTGGTCGAAAGACGCGCAGGCCGGCGACAACAGGACGACCGGGTCCGAAGCGCCGTGTTCCGTCGCGGCCAGCCGGGCTGCGGCGAGCGCGGCCGCAAGCGTGCCGGATTCCTGACACGGCAGGTGCGGCGACAGCTCTTCGGCCATTTCCGCCGCGGCTTCGCCGATCAGGAAAGCGCCCTTCACCCGGTCCAGCGTCGGCAACAGCGGTGCGAACCCGCCGCGCTTGGCCTGGCCGCCGGCAATCCAGAAGATCGTCTCGTAGCTGGACAGGGCCTTGGCCGCCGCCTCGGCGTTGGTCGCCTTGCTGTCGTTGACGAATGTGATCCCGTCGATGACGGCCGCGATCTGCTGACGGTGGGCGAGACCCGGATATGATCGGATTCCGTCCGCCACGGCCCCGGCTTCGACGCCCAAAAGCCGCGCCGCGGCATAGGCGGCTGCGGCGTTCTGGGCGTTGTGCCGGCCGGGCAGGGCCTCCAGCGACGCGACATCCAAGACCGGCCGGACCGGCTCTGCCATGGCGTCGACCAGCGTCGTTCCGTCGAGATAGACGCCGCCGGCCACGGGGCCGATGCAGGAGATCGGCACGACGCGCGCCGGCCCCTGGGACAACGCGGCGAAGATGCTGCGCCCGGGCGCGTCGTCGACACCGACGATGGCGGTCTGATCGGCGCCCTGGTGGGCGAAGATGCGGCGCTTCGCGGCGATATAGCCGTCCAGCCCGCCATGCCGGTCGAGATGGTCGGCGGTCACGTTCAGCAGCACCGCCACCTCGAACCGCAGACTGGGGGTCAGCTCGAGCTGGTAGGACGACATCTCCAGGACATAGATCCCGTCCGCGCCGAGCCGGGCAAGCGCCAACGCGGGCTGGCCCAAGTTGCCGCCCACCGCGACCTTGATGCCGGCCCGCTCCAGAATGTGACCCAGCAGCGCCGTCGTGGTGGACTTGCCGTTGGTGCCCGTGACGCCGACGAAGCGTGCCTCGGGACAGGCCCGGAACAACAGCTCGATATCGCCGATGATCGGACAGCCCGCGGCCTTGGCGCGCGCGGCGACGGGGTTGGGCGCAGGGTGGGTGTGCGGGATCCCCGGGCTGAGCACCAGGGCGGCGACGTCGTCGAACGCGTCGTTCGCGGCGAGGTCCGCCAGCGGAATGCCGGCCCGCGCGGCTTCGTCGCGGCGGTCGTCGGAATCGTCCCAGGCACGCACGCGGGCGCCGCCGTCCACAAGGGCGCGCGCCGCGGCAAGGCCCGACCGGCCCAGCCCCATGACCGCAACGGCCTCGCCCTTGAACTGGGTCACCGGCACCGCCATCGTCACCTCAGCTTCAGGGTTGCAAGGCCGATCAGGGCCAGGATGGAAGCGATGATCCAGAACCGGATCACGATCGTCGGTTCGGCCCAGCCCTTCTTTTCGAAGTGGTGGTGCAGCGGCGCCATCGCGAAGACCCGCTTGCCGGTCAGCTTGAAGGAGGCGACCTGAACGATCACGGAGACGGTTTCCAGGACGAACAGGCCGCCGACGATCGCAAGCACGATCTCGTGCTTGGTCACGACGCTGATCGCGCCCAGGGCGCCGCCCATGGACAGGGACCCGGTGTCGCCCATGAAGACCATGGCCGGCGGCGCGTTGAACCACAAGAAACCCAGCGCCGCCCCAACCATGGCGCCGCAGAAGACCGCGAGTTCGCCGGTGCCCGCGACGTAGTGGATCTGCAGATAGCTCGAGTAGATCGAGTTGCCGACCAGGTAGGAGATGAAACCGAAGCAGCCGGCCGCGATCATCACCGGCACGATGGCAAGTCCGTCCAGTCCGTCGGTCAGGTTGACCGCGTTCGACGCGCCGACCATCACGAACATCGCCACCGGTACGAACAGCCATCCCAGGTTCAACAGAACGTCCTTGAAGAAAGGAACGGCCAGGCCGGTACCCAGCTCGTTGGGCGTCAGCAGGATGAACCACACCGCGGCCACCGCGGAGATGAGGATCTGGCCGACCAGCTTGACCCGGCCAGAAAGACCCTTCGAGTTCCTGCGCGTCAGTTTCAAATAGTCGTCCGCGAAACCGACCAGTCCGAACCCCATCGTCACCAGCATGACGATCCAGACATAGCCGTTGCGGATGTCGGCCCACAGCAGCGTGCTGATGGTGATCGACAAGAGGATCAGGAAGCCGCCCATCGTCGGCGTCCCGGTCTTCTTCAGGTGCTGTTCGGGGACGTCTTCGCGCACGTTCGTTGCGCCGGCCTGCTTGCTGCGCAGCCAGTTGATGACGCTGGTCCCGAAAACGAAACAGACCACCAGGGCGGTCAGGACCGCCGCGCCGGTCCGGAAGGTCAAATACCGGAACAGGTTGAACACCAACAGGTCTTCGGCGAACGGAGCCAGGGCGGTGAACAGCATGGTCCGTCCTAGCCGCCGTTCACGGCACGGCGCGGCGTTTCGCGCGGTTCGCCAAGCTGGCGCAGCGCGTCGACGACGCGTTTCATCTGTGAACCCAACGAACCCTTGACCATGATCACGTCGCCAGCGCGCACCGCCGCGGTGACCCGCGGCGCGATGCAGCCGCTGGTCGACGCGTGTCCGCCCTGCATTGGCGCCGGCAGGGCATTCGACAGCCGCGCCATCAGGGGGCCGGCGGTGAACACCAGGTCGACCTTGTTGGCGACCAGTTCGGCCGCAAGAGCGGCGTGCAGGACCTCGGCGTCGTCGCCCAGTTCCAGCATGTCGCCAAGCACCGCGATGCGGCGGCCGCCGGGTTTGGGTGCGGTGCGGGCCAAGACCTCGAAGGCCGCCTGCATGGACGCGGGGCTCGCGTTGTAGCTTTCGTCGATCAGCGCGAAGCCGCCGCCGCTGGAAAGCGGGACGTCCGTGCGCAGGCCCCGACCTGCGGTCGCCCGCATCTTGCCAAGCGCCGCCGCGGCGGCAGCAACGTCGGCGTCCAGCGCCTGGACCGCGGCGAGGACCGCCAGCGAATTGGTCACCCAATGCCGGCCTGGCAGGCCGACGGTGTATTGCAGCGGCGCGCCGTCGCACAGCACGCTGACCGTGCTGGAGCTTTCGTGCAGCGCGAATTCCGTCAGCCGTATGTCGGCGCGGTCGTGCATGCCGAAGCTTTTGATCCGTGCAATCCCGGCTTCCTGGGCGCGCCGGTAGAGCCGCCCGAAATGGTGATTGTCGCGATTGAGAATGGCCGTGCCTTGCGGCGACAACCCCTGGAAGATCTCGGCCTTGGCGTCGGCGATGCCTTCTTCGCTGTCGAAGAACTCCAGATGCACCGCCTCGACCGTCGTGATCAGCGCCACGTGGGGCCGCAGCATCGCCGACAGCGGCGCGATCTCGCCCGCATGGTTCATGCCCAGTTCGAAAACGCCGAAGCGCGCGTCGGTGCCGAGCCGCGCGAGGCTGAGCGGCAGGCCGTATTGGTTGTTCAGGTTGCCCTGGGTGGCGCAAGTCGGGCCCTGACGCTGCAGCGCCATGGCCAGCGCATCCTTGGTCCCGGTCTTGCCGACGCTGCCGGTGATCGCTGCGATGCGGGCGTCTGAACGAAGCCGGGCGGCGGCCGCCAGCGCATCGAGCGCGCGTTCCGGGTCGTCGACGACCAGATAGGGGCCGCGGCCGGACCGACCGGTCCAGCTTTCCGCCACCACCGCGGCGGCAGCGCCGGCCTGAAGCGCCGCCTCTGCATAGTCGTGACCGTCGAAGTTGGGCCCTTTCAGCGCAAAGAACAGGTCGCCCGGCGCGCAGGACCGGCTGTCGATTGAAACGCCGGTCGCGGCAAAGCCGGCGGTCGGCCTGCCGTCGGTCGCCCGCTGCAGTTCGTCGGCGGACCACAAGACGCTCATCGGCCGCCCTCCGTCAAACCCGCGGCGGCCGACCTGACCACCTCGACATCGTCGAACGGGATCACCCGGTCGCCGACGATCTGGCCTTGCTCGTGCCCCTTGCCGGCAACCACCAGGACGTCGCCCGGCTCCAGGCGTTCGATCGCGGCAGCGATCGCATCGGCGCGATTTCCGATCTCTTTGGCGCGGCGGCAGGACGACATGATCTGCGCCCGGATCGCCGCGGCATCTTCGGTGCGGGGGTTGTCGTCGGTGACGATCACCTTGTCCGCAAGTTCCGAGGCGATGGCGCCCATCTGGGCGCGTTTCCCCTTGTCGCGGTCGCCGCCGCAGCCGAAGACGAGATGCAGCTTACCTTTGACGTGCGGGCGCATGGCGTCCAACACCGCATTCAGGGCGTCGGGCGTATGGGCATAGTCGACATAGATCGCGGCGTCGTTGTCCAGGATGGCGGCGCGCTGCAGGCGACCGGGCACACCCTCAAGCCGGCTGAGCAGCGGAACGATATGCGCCGCGGACGCGCCGCAGCCGATCGCCAGGCCCGTCGCGCACAGCGCGTTGGCGATCTGGAATCGGCCGGGCAGGGCGAAATCCACCGTGAACGTGGCGCCCATGGCGTCGATCTGCAGTTGGAACCCGCCCGCCTCGGCGACGGCCTTGGTGCAGCGCAGGTCGCTTGCGCCGAAGCCGTAGCTCAGCAGCGCGAGATTGCGCCGTTCGACCCGCTCGCGAATGGTCGCGAATTCCGGATCGTCGGCATTGACGACCGCGGTGCCGCCGTCGGCCAGCAGTTCGTTGAACAGCCGCATCTTGGCGCCGAGATAGGCCTGCATGGACCCGTGATAGTCGAGATGGTCGCGGGTGAGGTTGGTGAAACCCGCAGCGATGAACCGGACGCCGTCCAGCCGGTACTGTTCCAGCCCGTGGCTGGAGGCCTCCATCGCAAGATGATCGATCCGACGCGCGGCCAGCGTCGACAGGCTTTCGTGCAGGGCGACCGGATCCGGGGTGGTCAGGCTGGGGCCTGCGGTCATGCCGGGCGCGACGATGCCCAGCGTCCCCATGCTGGCCGCCTCGTGCCCGATTGCGGTCCAGATCTGGCGCGTGAAGCTGGCCACCGACGTCTTGCCGTTGGTTCCGGTCACTGCGGCGATGGTACACGGCTGTTCCGGATAGAACGCGGCCGCCATCCGCGCCAGACGGCGGCGCGGGTTGGCGTCGGTGATCAGCGTGACGCCATCGGGAACCAGGGCCGGGTCGGTGTCGTCGGGCGCAAGAACGGCGACCGCGCCGGCGGCGACCGCGGCGCGGATATACTGGCGTCCGTCCTGTTTGCTTCCCGGCAAGGCGGCGAACAGATAGCCGGGACGCACCTGACGGCTGTCAGCCGTCAGGCCAGTAAGCTGGATTCCCGGTAGTCCGTTCATCGTCTTCAACTTTTTCTCCCATCGACATCCACGCGTCAGTAGGACGCCAATCTGCGGCCATCGCGTGGCGGATCGATGGCAAGGACTTGGCGAACTTCGGGCGTGTCGGGGTTGATGGGCGCGATACCAAGGATCGGCGCCATCCGCTCGACCACCCCTTTGACGATCGGCGCGGCGACCCAGCCGCCGGTCGCGTATCCGTGGGTCTCCTTGTTTCCTTTCGGCTCGTCCAGGACCGCATAGACCACATAGCGCGGCCGGGTCATGGGAAAGGCGCCGACGAAGCTGGAGATCAGCGCCTTGCGTTCGTACCGTCCGCGGGTTCCGATCTTCTCCGCGGTGCCGGTCTTGCCGCCGACCAGATAGCCGGGGGCGTTGGCCTTGCGGCCGGTGCCTTCGGCAACCACCAGGCGCAGCAGACGCCGTATCTGCTCGGAGGTGCGCTCGGAGATCACCTGCTTGCCCTGGCGCTGGACGTCGTCCGGCATCTTGATCAGCGTCGGGGCCAGCGCGCGGCCGCCATTGACCATGGCACCGACGCCGGCGGCCAAGTGCAGCGGGCTGACAGACAGACCGTGTCCGAACGCAATCGTCATCGTGTTGATCGGGCGCCAGGGGTCCGGAACCATCGGCCTTCCCACCTCGGGAAGCTCGACGGCGGCAGGGTCCAGGAAACCGAGATCGGCGAGAAAGGCCTTCTGGGCCGGTCCGCCGATATCTATCGCCATCTTCGCCGCGCCGATGTTGGACGAATACATAAAGATCTCGGGCACCGAAAGCCAACGGTTCTTTGCGTGGTAGTCCCGGATGGTGTAGCGCGACACCTTCAGCGGTTTCGACGCGTCGTAGCCGCCGTTCATGTCGACGATGCCGGCATCCAGCGCCTGGGCGGTGGTGAAGATCTTGAAGGTCGAGCCAAGCTCGTAGACGCCCAGGGTCGCGCGGTTGAACCGCTGGTCGTCGTTTGCGACGGAGGGATGATTGGCGTCGAAGTCGGGCAGGGAGACCATGGCCGCCACCTCGCCGGAACGGACGTCCAGCACCACGCCAGCCGCGCCTTTGGCGCCGAAACGCTGCATCGCCTGCGCCAGCTCGTCGCGCAGGATGTACTGAACCCGAACGTCCAGCGACAGCTTCATCGGGCGATTGTCCATGCGCAGGCGGTCGTTGAACGTCTTTTCGAGACCGGCCAGACCCCGGTTGTCGACATCGTTGTGGCCCAGCACGTGGCTCATCAGGCGGCCGTGCGGATAGACCCGGGTTTCCTCGCGGTGGAACTCAAGCCCCGGAATGCCCAGCTCGTTGACCGCATATTGCTGGCGCGGCGTCAGCCTCCGCTTGACCCAGACGAAGCGGCGCTCGGACGACAGATCGCGCGCCAGCTTGTCCGCGTCCAACTCGGGCATGATGCGCAACAGCTGTTGCGTCGCCGCGTCGGTATCCATGATGTGCCGCGGGTTCGCGGACAGCGAAACCGTGCTCAGCGACGTCGCCAGCAGCACGCCGTTGCGGTCGACGATGTCGGCCCGTTCGGTTTCGATGGTGCCGCTGCGCGACCGATTGGCCTGCTGCGGCTCGCTGGGCGTACGCATGACGGTCAGGTCGACGACCCGAACGCCCACGATGACGAATGCAAGCGCCATGACAGTCCCTGTGATCAGCAGCCGGGTTCTCCCGGTCTCGATGGCGGTCCGGAACAGCCCGTCGGACCTGCTTGGGGGGCAGGGCACGGGCGGCCGGGCCGGTTCTGCGGTTTTTTCGCGCTGCGGCTTGGCCTTCGGCGGCGCGCGGCGCTTGCGCCGCGCCGGCGCGCATTGGCTGCTGATGGGATCGCGTTCGTGGGAGCAGAGCACGCGCATCAGCGGCCCTCAGCGCCTTCGCCGATGCTGGCCGGCAACACCGGCCGCACGCCTTCACCGGTGCCCTCGCCGCGTTCGGGTAGGTCAGCCGGCAGCACGATCTGCGCCGAGGTCAACTCGTACATCTCCGGCATCAGGTCGTTGACCAGCTTGCCCATTCGGGCCGGCCGGTTGAGAAAGCTCCATTCGGCGCCAAGCACGTGAAGCGCTTCCTGCTCTTTCAGGATTTGGCGGTTCAGGTCGGCCAGGCGCTCTTCCATGGCTTCGACCCGGAAGGTGATGTCGAACAGGGCGTAGCCGGTCGTCAGCGCCAGCACCAACCAGACGAAGAGCGCGAAGAACCGCATCGCCGGTTCCTCACGCTGCCTCGTCGGCGGGCCAGGGGGGTGCGTCCGTGCGTTCGGCGGCGCGCAGTTTCGCGGAACGCGCCCGCGGATTGGCGGCTGTTTCGTCGGCCTGCGGCCTAAGCGGCGCGCGGGTAAGGATTCGGAGCGACGGCGCCCTCACCTGATCAGGGGTTTCAGGGGTATGGCGGGAGGCACGAGGTGCGCCGCCGCTCCGAAAGCGCATGAACGACTTGACCCGCCGGTCTTCCAGCGAGTGGAAGGCGACCACGACCAAGCGTCCGCCCGGCGCCAACAGGCGCTCGGCGGCGCTGAGACCGCGGTCCAGCTCTCCCAGCTCGTCGTTCACATATATTCTCAAGGCCTGGAACGTCCGCGTCGCCGGATCGATGCCGTCCTCGGCGCGGCGCAGGACGCCGCGGACGATGTCGGCAAGCTCGCCGGTGCGGGTGATCGGCTGTTTTGCGCGGGTCCGCACGATGGCGCGTGCGATCCGCGCCGCGTACCGTTCCTCGCCCAATGTCTTGATGATGCCGGCCAGTTCCTTCTCGCTCAGCCGGTTGACGACGTCGGCCGCGGTTTCGCCGGTGCGGTCCATGCGCATGTCCAGGGGCCCGTCGGCCCGGAACGAGAACCCGCGTTCCGCCGTGTCGACCTGCGGCGAGGACAGACCAAGATCCAGCACGACGCCGCTGACCCTGTCGATGCCCGCATCGTGCAACAGCCGCTCCATGTCGCCAAACCGGCCGGCCAGAATGGTGATCCGCCCGGGATGCTGGCGTGCCAGCGCTTCGCCGCGGGCGATCGCGTCGGGGTCGCGGTCGATCGCCCAGACGCGACAGTCGGCTGCCGCCAGGATTGCCTCGGAGTACCCGCCTGCGCCGAAGGTGCCGTCGACATAGGCTCCTCCGGCGCAGGGTGCCAGGGTGTCCAACACTTCCCGCAGCATCACAGGGCGATGCATGCGGTCTTCCGGGTATGGCGAAGAGGATGTCATTGCATCCCCTCCGGCCGACGCAACTTAAGGGTCCGGCCGCGCGCCCGTTCGCGCGCGGTCCGGGCGTGTTCCTCGAACCGTTCCGGCTGCCAGATCTGGAAGCGCGAGCCGCGGCCAACGAAGGTGGCGCGCTCGGTGATGCCGGCAAAGGCGATGAAGTCGGGCGGCAGGCTGATGCGGCCCGTTTCGTCGAGCTGTTGGCGGCGTGCGTCTCCGACGATGGTGGCGCTGAGGTCGTTCTCGTCGTCGGAGAACATGGCCAGTTCCTCGACGCTGTCGGCGATGCGCTGCATGAAAGCCTTGTCGCAGGCCTCAAGCGCGGGGTCCTTCGGCGAACGATAGACATAGACCAGGCGCTGGTCGGCATCGGGCAGCTCGGCACGGAAGTCGGCCGGCAGCGAGACCCGCCCCTTCTTGTCCAACTTGTTCACGTATGTGCCCGTGAACAGCGCCATAAAGATCACCCCCAAGAACCGTTTTGCCGACTGATCGGCCTGCCCGCTGTTTTCCGTGTGCCTGGCCCAAGGGCCACATTGCCCCACATTTGGAGAAACTTGGGTGACTATGGGATAACATGGGAATTTATTCTTCGTCAATGGGATGTCGTGTGAATTTAAGTAAACGGGTCTTTGTTCTTGTCTTGTTCAAGTTATCTCGGGATCTGCTTCTTTGTTCTTGTAATGTTCTACATTCGCTGGATTGCGCGAATGCCCAGGCTGTGGCTTCATGGCGGAAATCGGGGCATTGCGAAGATGCGGTGCCCATATACCGCTACCGGCGATGCAACGCCGGGCGGGCAGGGGCGAACAGGGAGAAGTGCGATGACGAGGGTGCGCCGGCTGGGCGTCGTGGCGTGCGGCCTGATCCTACTGCAGAGCGTTTCCGGCGCGCAGGCGGACAGCGAGACGTTCAATTCCGCGGTAAAGCTGGCACGCGCCGGCGACATGGATGGCGCCAAGCTCCTGTTCGAACAGGCCTTCGAGGACGGCGACGCGCGCGCCGGCAACCTGCTCGGCGAACTCCACTGGTTCGGCAAGCTGGGCGCGCGCGACCCGGCGACCGCCTGCGGCTATTTCCAGGAAGGTGCAGAGGCGGGCAATCCCGCCGCCATGCACAATCTCGGAAACTGCTACTTCCTGGGCGACGGATGGAAGCAAGATTTCGATCAATCCCGCCATTGGTTCGAAAAGGCGATCACACTGGGCATGAGCCCGTCGCTGTGCGCGCTGGGCAACCAGTACCGTCATGGGCTGGGGGTAGCGGCCGATCCGGCCCGGGCCGTGGAACTGTGCCGGCTGGGTGCGGATGACGGCAATGCCGACGCCCAGACCGATTTGGCGGAGATGTATATCCGCGGCGAAGGGGTCGAGCGCGACTACGGCCAGGCCGTCGACCTTCTCAAACAGGCCGTCGCCAAGGGCCAGCCAAACGCCTTGTTCTATCTCGGGGCGCTCTATCGCACAGGCAGCGGCGTGGAAAAGGACCCACGGCAGGCGGGAAAGTGGTGGGGCAAGGCCGTTTCGGCCGGCAACCGGCGCGCGCCTTATCATCTGGGCGAGCTGTTCTTCGTTTATGCCGGCAAGGACCTGGAGCAGGGCAGGACCAGCAACAATATGCGCGCGGCGTTGTTTTGGCTGGAGATTGCCGAAGAGGTTGACACCGATGCGGCACGGCGCGGCGAGGCGCGGCGGATGCGCATGATGCTGATGCCGAACGTGACGCCGGAGCAGGCGGACAATGCCAACCACGATCTGGCGAAATGGCGTGAAAGCAGCGCGGTCTACGCGGGCTGGATGCGCGGCGAACCGCGGCGCGCGCGCTAGGCGCGCTGCGCAGTCGAATCGACCGGCCAGATCATAGGTCAGACGGCCTGTAAGCCGGGTTCTGTGCACCGCGCCGAAACGCGGGCGATGGCCATTCATCTGGGACGCCCGTTGCCGGACGCCTCGCGCGACCTACCCGGACGGAAGCGCGGAAACCCGCCTGCCGGTCGAACCGGCGCACCGTCCCTACTCGGTCTTGCTCCCGGTGGGGTTTGCCATGCCGGCGCCGTTGCCGGTGCCGCGGTGCGCTCTTACCGCACCCTTTCACCCTTACCCGGTGTCCGGCGAACCGGACGCCGGGCGGTCTGCTCTCTGTGGCACTTTCCCTGGGGTCGCCCCCGCCGGGCGTTACCCGGCACCGTGCTTCCGTGGAGCCCGGACTTTCCTCCCTCCGGCGGGTTTCCCCGTTGCCGAAAGGCGGCCATCCGGCCGTCTGACCTGACCTTTATGTAAGACCCCGCGGATTGGGACGCAAGCGAGCCTCACGCCATGGCCGCCAGCAGCCCGGCTGCGAGGCTGGCGGTTTCGCGGTCGGCCCGGTTGTCGATGTGGCCGGGGCGAAAGCGTCGCTGGAAGGCCGCTACGGTCTGCGCCGCGTCGGGGTCGTAGCCGATGCGGCGCAGCAATTCGCTAGTAGACTCCGCCTCGGCCTCTGCCGGCTTGGGCCACAGGCCGATGCCTAGGGCGGCCAGGCGTCGCCAGTCGAACAGCTCGCCCGGATCCTGCTTGCGGTCGGGCGCGACATCGGAATGGCCGACCACGTTGCGGGCCGGGATCGGGTGACGGTCCAGGATCTCCAGGGCCAGGCTCTCCAGCGCCGCCATCTGCGGTTCGGCAAACGGCCGATAGCCGAATTCGTGGCCCGGATTGACCAGTTCGATGCCGACCGAACGTGCGTTGATGTCGGTGTTGCTGCGCCAATGGCTGATGCCGGCATGCCAGGCCCGCTCTGCCTCGGGGACCAAGGCGGCGACGCTGCCGTCTTCGTGCACCAGATAATGCGCGCTGACCTTCGCCGCCGGGTCGCAGAGGCGGGCCAGGGCCGCGGCGGCCGTCGGCATGCCGGTATAGTGGATGACCAGCATGTCGATGGGCGTCCCGGGCGGACGGGCGTCGCGATTGGGCGAGGGAACGGCGTTCATCGGGCCGGCTGTTCGGCGGTTTCGGGTCGGCGGAGGATGATGATGGCCACGCCCACGATCGTGAGCGCGCCGCCCAGCGCAAGCCGCAGGGTCATCGCTTCGTTCAGGAACACAACGGCGGACAGCACACCGATCAACGGGACCAACAGCATGAACGGCATGGTGAGGCTGATCGGGTTGCGCCGCAACAGCCAGAACCAGGTGCCATAGCCGAAAATCACGACGGCAAAGGATTGGTAGAACAGAGCGCCCCACCCGACGAGGCTTGCCGAGGCCAGGGCCTGGATCTGGTCCGCCTCCAACAACAGCGACAAGACGGCAAGCGGCGGAATGGCGAACACCGCCATGTAGGCGTTGAGCGTATAGGCGTCGATCTCGCCGATCGCCTTCGCCTGGACGGCGCCCAGTCCCCAGGCGAAGGCGGCGCCGATCACCATCAGGACCGGCGCGAGCCCGCCTTCGAAGCGCGGTTCGCCGACGATCACGGCAACGCCGGCGAAGGCGATGGCCATGCCGGAAATGCGTCGCCAGCCCGGGCGGTCCTTGAACACGAAGGCGGCAAGCAGAGTGGCGAACGGAACGCAGAGCTGGCTCAGGATGCTGGCGGTCGCCACGTCGATGGTGACCAGCGCGGTGAACATCAGCGAAAAGTGGATCCCGCCCATGACCAGGCCGTAGAGCGCCAGCGGCAGCAGCTTGTCGCGGGGCCAACGCGCAAACGGCAGCAAGCAGACGGCCACCAGCAAAAACCGCACGGTCATGAACACCAGCGGCGGGATTTCCGCGAGGCCCAGCTTGGCGACGACAAAGTTGCCGCCCCAGACCACGGTGACCAGCACCGCCAGGACAATGTGGAAGGGTGTCATGCGCCCGTGCCGGCGCGCAAGGCTGTGGGCCCGCTCAAGGCAGGCCGCGATCGGCGCGGATCCGATCGTAGGCAGCGTTGATAGCGGCAAGCTTGGCGTTCGCCACTGCAATGGTTTCCTCGGGCATGCCCTGGGCGATCAGGCGGTCCGGGTGGTTTTCGCGCACGAGGCGCCGGTGGGTGGCCCGCAAGGTGTCGTTGTCGGCGCCCGGCACCACGCCCAGCACCCGGTAGGGGTCGGCGTCCTCGCCCGACATCTGCAACGCCGTCACGCGTTCGAAGGCGGCCCGGTCGAGGCCGAACGTGTCCGAGACCTGGCGCAGGAACTCAAGCTCGGCCGGGTGGATGCGGCCGTCCGCCTTGGCAATGTAGGACAGGCACCACAACAACTCCTCCAACACGGCCGGGTTGTCCTTGAACATGCCGGCGATCTGGCGCGCATAAAGCTCATAGCCGCGCGTATCCTTGCGGGCGCGGTCGAAGACGCGGGTGACGTTCTTCTCTTCTTCGGGCGGGACCTGGAACACCTGCCGGAAGGCGGCGACCTCGTCCTGGGTGACGACGCCGTCGGCCTTCGCCATTTTCGCACCGAGTGCGATCACGCCGATCGTGAAGGCGACCGACTTGGTCGCGTCTTCGCGGTCGGCCCGCGATCTGCGCAGGCGATCGATCACGTGACCGCCGACCGCCCCGAGCAGGGCGCCCAGCGGTCCGCCCAGGGCGAAGCCGGCGGCTCCGCCGAAAATCTTGCCCCAAATGCTCATGGCTGACAGCGGTCGGGCGATTGCGTGGTTAGTCGGACGCGCCGTGTCCGTCTAGCCGATTTACAATGGCATTGCCAGCGCCCGGTACGGCACCGACGTCGCCGGACGCGCCGTTCAGGCGCCGCAGCAGGCGGTCGTTTCGGCCGCCGCCTCGGTTCCGCAACATGCATCCTCGGGCGTGCGATAGGTCTCAATGGCGCCGATCGTGTGAAACAGTTCCCAGGACACATCCTCGGGATCGGCCGTCCAGGCCTTGTCCGACCGTGCGTAACAGCAGGCCGCGCCGGGTTCTTCGCGCACCGCATGGCCCGCGGCGCCCAGGCGGTCGGACAGCGCTGCGAGTGCCGCGTCGCTGTCGACCTGGATGCCCAGATGATCGACTCCCTTCCGCGCGGCCTGGGTCGAAATGGCGAAATTGATCCGCGGGTCGTCCAACTGCCACTTGGCATAATCGGGCTTTTGGACTGAGGGGGCCTTGCCGAAGAGGACGGTGTAGAACCCGATCGAGCGGTCCAGGTCGGAAACGCCCAGATGAACGTGCAGCCTTTGCATGGGTACCTCCGGGGTCGCGCGCGAAGCGCTTGGTTCAACAATTCTTGATTTCTAGTATTATCGAAATAATACATGGATGCAAGGAGGTTGGTAGCCCGCGTGTCGGGCTCAGTAATAGTCCAGGGATTTGGCGTTTCGGGACGGGTCGGGGGTGGGGCCGATGCGGCCGATGCCCGGCAGCTTCAGGCCCAGGTCCTTGGGGTCGATCCCAAAAGTAAGGCCGGCGATGTTGATCTCGAAGCCTTCTTCCGTGGCCGCCGTGATGCCGAACAGGCCCCAGAAGGAGATCTGGTAGCCGGTGCCGCTGGGCGTCGAGGCGGCCAGCGAGTCACCCAGGTAATCCTTGCCGATGGCCGTGGGCGGAAGGTCGAGGCGCAGTTCAGGCACCTGGCGTGCGATCCAGGCGGTGAATGTATTGCTGTTTGGTCCGGGGTAAACCGTATAGCGGTCCGAATAGGGATAGTCCCGCGCCGCCTTGTCGATCCTGACAATCACCTCGTCGACGCCGGGGCCGCGCAGGTCCGCAAGCAGCTCCGGCGCATTGCCGAACCAGTTGCGGTCGGGCACGTCCTGCTGAATCACCACGGAACGGCCGCCGCGATAGGCGCGCCAGCCAAGCACGTGATACACCGTATAGGCCTTTGCGTCGGTGGGTTTGACGGCGACCCAGGTATGCACGCCGAAGGCGCCGCGCCAGCCCCAGGCCCGCGCCGCGTAGACCTGGACGACGGGCTCGGGCGTTTCGTAGGGATCGGGGGCGAGCCGTGCGGAGTCGCGGCTTGCTTCCCACCATTCCTTGCCCAAGACTTCACCTCCAAGCAGAACGACGGCCGGCCCCGACAACAGGAGCAGCAGGACCAGAACGGCATATCGTATCCAGCGCAACATGCATCAAGGATAGTGCCGCAAGCTTGCTGCGACAATGCGAAGCCGACCATAAATGGCGGAATGGCGGGCCGATCACCGGACCGTGAACGCAGGGCGCATGCGGCATGACGGCAAAGGGAACGAACGGCATCTTGACAGGCAAGGACGAAGAGTTTGCGACGCGGCGGATCCGCCTGCCGATTGCGACCCTGCTGGTGCTGGGATTCGGGTCGCTGATGCTGGTCGCGGTCGCCACCGTTCTTTATGTCGGCATTTACAGCGGCGGCCGGAACACGGTGGCGCTTTTGACGGACAAGGCGGGCCTGGTCCAGGACGCCCTGGAGACCCGGATCCGCCACCAGCTCGAGCCGGCGCACAACCAGGCGCGCTATCTGGTGGACCTGTTCGAGCGCGGCGTCCTGGACACGAACAACCGGCAGCAGATCGTCGATACGTTGCGTGGCGCCTTGGCGGCGACGCCGCAGGTGACCGGCATCGGGTTCGCCTGGCCGGACCGAACGTCGCTCAGGGTCGGGCGCGTCGGCGGCGACATCATGGTGCTGGAGAACGGCGCGGCCGTCACCCGCGGCCTGGACCAGGCTTTGAGCGTGCTTGAGCGCACGGGCGAGCCCTACTGGGGCGACCCCGTCTGGTCGCAGGAGCTGCAGGCGACGTTGTTGACCTATCGCAGCCCCGTCATGGTCGACGGCGCGCTGCGCGGGGCCCTGATCATCGCGATCACGCTGGCTGATCTGTCGCGGTTCCTGGACGAGTTGTCGGAAGGCGACGAGATCGAAGCCGTCGTGCTGACGGAACGCGAGTTCGTCATCGCGCACAAGAACCTGAGCCGGCGCCCCTTCACGCTTCTGGACAGCACACGCCAGCCGCCGTTGCCACGGATCGACGAGATCGACGACCCGGTCATTGCCCAGATGTGGGCCGACGGCGATCTGGACCACGCGATCCGGGAGGGCCACGGCTTCGACGAGCTGGGGATCATCGCCGAGGTGGTGCGGATCGGTAACCGGGGCGAGTACTTCCAGGTAAAGGAGATCCTCGGTTACGGGCCGTCCCTGTGGCTGACCGTGATTCATTTTCCCGTCCGCGCCGTGGGCGAGGAGTTCCTTCGCCTGATCGCCAGCGCCGTCCTGGGAGTCGTCATTCTGGTGCTGGCGGTGACCGGGTCGTTGATGATCGGCCGCATGCTGGCAAGGCGTATCCGCATCGTGGCGTCCGCGGCACAGGCGCTGCACGACCTCGACTTCGAAAATGCGCCGCAGATCCCCGACAGCCGGTTCAAGGAGCTCTCCCAGGCGGCGCGCGCCTTCAACGCGATGATCAACGGACTGCGCTGGTTCGAGACCTACGTGCCGAAAACCCTGGTCCTGCGATTGATGCGGGGCGGCGACATCGGCACGCTGGCGTCCCAGGAGCGCGTCGTCACCATCATGTTCACGGATATCCGCGGTTTCTCCGCCCTGGCGCAGAGCATGGACGCCAAACAGATCGCGACCCTGCTGAACGAGCACTTCTCGCTGATCGGACAGTGCATCGAAGACGAGGGCGGCACCGTCGACAAGTTCATCGGCGATTCCGTCATGGCGTTCTGGGGCGCGCCGGAAGATGAGCCCGACCACGCCGCGCGTGCCCTGCGCGCGGCCAGGGCGATGGTGAAGGTGCTGGACCGGGAAAATGCCGCGCGCGCCGCCGCCGGCCAGCCTGCCGTCGGCATGCGCGTGGCGATCCACACCGGCCCGGTTGTGGTCGGCAACATCGGATCGAAAAGCCGGATCAACTACACCATCGTCGGGGATGCGGTGAATGCGGCGGCGCGCCTGGAGGAACTGGCATCGACGCTGCATGACCCCGACAGCGATTGGATCGTGCTGGCCAGCGAGGAAACGATCCGGTCAGGCGGCGATGCGGACTTCGTTTCGATCGGGGCGAGACCGTTGCGCGACCTTGCGGGCGATGTGGAAATCTACTGCCTGAAAGGCCTGTGCCGGGCCGAACCGCCGGTGACGGCGGTGGGTTTGGGGCTGGTCTGAGCGCCGATACCCGCGACCCGCCCGAAACCGCAACGAATGGCTTGCATCGCAAGGAGTTTGACCTTTATCAAAGCGTCCGTGCGCTGTCTGGGAGTAGTCTCGGCAGTCCGGGAAATTGCGGCGAAAGGACCTGGAGAGAACCGATGTATGAGAAGCACCACCTTCTTGTCGCAGTGGACGGATCCGAGACCTCTGACGAAGGGGTCCTGGTGGCGGCTGACCTGGCAGCGACGTTCGATGCGATCACCCATGTGATCCATGTTTCGCCCGATCTTCGGGGCGTCATCGTGCCGGAGGCGTCGCATGAAGAGACGCCGTGTCACGCCCACGACTCGGTCACCGAGAGCGAACTGAGTTACGGCGACAGGATCCTGGCCAAGGCAGAGACCACATTGAAGGGATTCGGCGTCAAGGACGTCCGGCTTCTGAACGAGCTGGGAAATGCCGCCGAGAAGATCGCGCACGCGGCAGAACGCAATAACTGCACGGCGGTGGTGATCGGCAGCCGCGGGCTGGGGGGCATCGCCGGCACGCTGCTGGGCAGCGTTTCGCGGGACGTCGTCGGCAAGTGCGGTTGCATTGTCATCGTCGTCAAACCCGGCAGTTCCAAGATCGGGCCGCAGCGTCAACAACTGTAGGTTTGTTGACAATATATCGATAAACTGTGAGTAATGTGCCCCTGAATTTGGCAGGGGTGCATCACCATGGCCGAGACAAGCGCGGGGCAACCGACGCCGCCGCACAGGTGGCAGTTCTGGATCGATCGCGGCGGTACGTTCACCGATGTGGTGGGCCGCAGTCCCGAAGGCGTGCTGAGCACCCACAAGCTGTTGTCCGAAAACCCCGAGCATTATCGCGACGCCGCGGTCCAGGGCATCCGCGACATGCTGGGCCTGCAGGCGGGAGAACCGATCCCCACCGACGAGATCGAAGCCGTCAAGATGGGCACGACGGTCGCCACCAACGCCCTGTTGGAGCGCAAGGGAGAGCGCACCGCCCTGGTGATCACCCGCGGGTTCGGGGACGCGCTGAGGATCGCCTACCAGGCAAGGCCGCGCCTGTTCGACCGGCACATCGTTCTGCCGGAGCTGTTGTACGAACAGGTCGTCGAGGCGGACGAGCGGGTGATGGCGCGCGGCGAGGTCTTGGTGCCGCTGGATGCGGAAGGCCTGCGACGGAACCTCCGCTCGGTCTACGACAGTGGCGTGCGTTCCATCGCGATCGTTCTGATGCACGGCTATCGCTACCATGCGCACGAACGCCAGGCGGCCGCGATTGCCCGTGACGTCGGGTTCACGCAGGTCTCGACAAGCCACGAGACCAGCGCGCTGATGAAGCTGGTCGGGCGCGGCGATACGACGGTGGTTGACGCCTACCTGTCGCCGATCCTGCGCCGCTATGTCAACGCGGTGGCGGCCGAACTGGGCGACGTCAAGTTGCAGTTCATGCAGTCGAACGGCGGCCTGACGGACGCGCACATGTTCCAGGGAAAGGACGCGATCCTGTCCGGGCCGGCGGGCGGCATCGTCGGCGCCGTCAAGACCGCCGAACAGGCGGGCTTTTCCAAGATCATCACCTTCGACATGGGCGGCACCTCGACCGACGTCGCCCATTTCGACGGCGTCTACGAGCGGACGATGGAAACCCTGGTCGCCGGCGTGCGCATGCGCGCACCGATGATGCAGATCCACACCGTTGCCGCCGGCGGCGGTTCCATCTGCTCCTTCGACGGCGCCCGCTATCGCGTCGGGCCGGAAAGCGCCGGCGCCAACCCCGGTCCGGCCAGCTACCGGCGCGGCGGGCCGTTGTGCGTCACCGACTGCAACGTGATGCTGGGCAAGCTGCAGCCGGCACACTTCCCGGCGGTCTTCGGACCCGGCCAGGACCAGCCGCTGGACGATGCGGCGGTAAACGATCGATTTGCCGTCTTGGCTGACAAGATCAGGGCGGCGACAGGCGACAGCAGGACGCCGATGGAAGTGGCGGACGGGTTCCTGAAGATCGCGGTCGAAAATATGGCGAACGCGATCAAGAAGATCTCCGTCCAGCGCGGCTACGACGTGACCGAATACACGCTGGCCACCTTCGGCGGTGCGGGCGGGCAGCATGCCTGCCTGGTCGCCGACGCGCTTGGCATGAAGAAGGTCCTGATCCATCCCTTTGCCGGCGTCCTGTCCGCCTACGGCATGGGCCTGGCGGACGTGCGCGCGTTGCGCGAACGGTCGGTGGAATTGCCGCTGTCGGCCGAGGCGGTCGACGAGCTGGCGCGGATGATGGATGCTCTGGCGGTCGATGCGGCCAACGAGCTGGATGACCAGGGCATCGCGGCGGCACAGATCCGGACCTTGCGAAGGGCGCATCTCCGGTACGAGGGAACCGACACCGCGATGCCGGTGCCCTACGGCAGGACCGAGGACATGGCCGCGGCGTTCAACGACGCCTACCGCCGCCGCTTCGGATTCGTCATGCCGGAGAAGGCGCTGATCGTCGAAACGGCCGAGGTCGAGGCGATCGGGACGACGTTCGAGGCGGACGAGCCCGAACGGGCCGAAAGCCGCAGCGGCGGCGGCGCCGAGCCGCTTGCCATCGTGCAGGCCTATATGGCGGGCGCGCACCGGGACACGCCGATCTTCGACCGCGACACGTTGATGCCCGGGGATGCGATCGACGGACCCGCGATCATCCGCGAGTCCGTGGCCACAACAGTGGTCGAGCCGGGCTGGCGCGCAGAGTTTACCGCGAAGGGGCATCTGGTGCTGGAACGGGTCGAGGCGTTGCCGCGGCGGGTCGCGGTCGGCACCGACAGCGACCCCGTGATGCTGGAGGTCTTCAACAACCTGTTCATGTCGATCGCCGAGCAGATGGGCTACACGCTGCAGAACACGGCCTACTCGGTGAACATCAAGGAGCGGCTCGATTTCTCCTGCGCGGTGTTCGACGCGCAGGGGCAGTTGATCGCCAACGCGCCGCACATGCCGGTGCATCTGGGATCGATGGGCGAGAGCGTTCAGACCGTTATCCGCGAGAACAGGGACAGGATCCGGGCAGGCGATGTCTATGCGGTGAACGCCCCCTATAACGGCGGCACGCACCTGCCGGACATCACAGTCATCACGCCGGTATTCGACCAGGACGGGCGGACCCTTCTGTTCTATGTAGGCAGCCGCGGTCATCACGCCGACGTGGGCGGGACGACGCCGGGCTCGATGCCGCCTGATTCCCATACCATCGACGAAGAGGGGATCCTGTTCGACAACTTCAAGCTGGTCGACCAGGGCCGCTTCTGCGAGCAGGAACTGCGCGATCAGCTTGCCGCGGGTCCCTATCCCGCACGCAACCCGACCCAGAACGTCGCCGATCTGAAGGCGCAGATCGCCGCCAACGAAAAGGGCGTTCGGGAGTTGAACCGGATGGTGGAGCATTTCGGCCTGGCGACCGTGCAGGCCTATATGCAGCACGTCCAGGACAACGCCGAAGAGCAGGTGCGCCGTGTCTTGGACGTCCTGAACGACGGCGAATTCTGCTATCCCATGGATTCAGGCGCCGAGATCAGGGTCCGCATCTCCATCGACAAGCTGGACCGAACGGCCACCGTCGATTTCACCGGGACCAGTCCGCAGCAGGACAACAATTTCAATGCGCCGTCCGCGGTCTGCCGGGCTGCGGTGCTGTACGTCTTTCGCACGCTGGTTTCGGACGACATTCCCATGAACGAAGGCTGTCTGAAGCCGATTCGGATCGTCATCCCCGAACGTTCGATGCTGAGCCCGGTCTATCCGGGGGCGGTCGTCGCCGGCAACGTGGAGACCAGTCAGTGCGTCACCGACACGTTGTATGGCGCGCTTGGTGTGCTGGCGGCATCCCAGGGCACGATGAACAACGTGACCTTCGGCAATGAACGCCACCAGTACTACGAGACGGTCTGCGGCGGATCGGGCGCCGGGCCGGACTTCGACGGCACCAGCGCCGTCCACACGCATATGACCAATTCGCGCCTGACCGATCCCGAGGTTCTGGAGTGGCGGTTCCCGGTTCTCTTGGAGAGTTTCGAGATCCGCCGCGGGTCGGGCGGAAGCGGCCTCTACAAGGGCGGCGACGGCACGCGCCGTCGGCTGCGGTTCCTGGAGCCCATGCAGGTCGCCATTCTGTCGAACCACCGGCGCGTGCCGCCCTACGGTGTCGCCGGCGGTCAACCGGGCGAATGCGGTCGGAACTGGGTCGAACGGGCCGACGGCATCCGGCAAGAAATGACCGGGACCGATCAGACCGACATGGCCGGCGGCGACGTGTTCGTCCTGGAAACGCCGTCCGCCGGCGGTTTCGGCAGCCCGCCGCCAGATCGCCCGGAGACGTCCTGAGACAGCAGGAATCTAGCCATGAAGCCAAAGCGATCAGAGCAGGACACCAAGATCGTCTCGTCCGCCCATCTGGTGTCGGAGCGTGCGGGCGAGCTTTCCGAGTTCGAGTACGGCCTGATCGTCGCGGGCAACGCGTTCAACCGCTGGATCGTACGCTGCATGTCCGCCGCTGGCGTCAAGGACCTGGGCGTACTGGACATCCTGGTTCTGCACACGGTCAACCATCGCGGCCGGGAAAAGCGCCTGTCCGACATCTGTTTCGTCCTCAACGTGGAAGACACCCACACCGTCAACTACGCGCTGAAGAAACTGGTCAAGTCGGAACTGGTCAGAACGTCGAAACGAGGAAAAGAGGCTTTCTACAGCGCCACGGACAGGGGCGTCTCGCTGTGCGCGGAATACGGGCAGGTTCGCGAGACCTGCCTGGTGGAAGCGATCAGCGCCATCGGCTCCATCGACAAGATGGAAATCGGCGGCGCGGCGAAATTGTTGCGGGCGCTGTCCGGTCTTTACGATCAGGCCGCCCGTTCGGCGACATCGCTGTAGCCGCGGTGGGCGGCGGTGGTACACTGAGGCCAAGGCGAGAAGAGACGAGAAGGACGGAACGGATGCCGGCGGACACTGCGGAGGACCTCCGCTACGAGCCCGCGATCTTGCAGTTGCAGCAGCGGTTCGGGGAGCGATGCTCGACGGCGCCTGCGGTGCGCGAACACCACGCCAAGGGCGAGTGCTGGATCCCGGCGCAACTGCCTGACGCCGTCGTCTATGCGTTGACCACCGAGGAGGTCGCGGACGCGGTCAAGATCTGCGCCGCCCACGATACCCCGATCATCGCGTTCGGCACCGGCACCTCGCTGGAAGGCCATGTCAACGCGGTGAAAGGCGGCGTCTGCCTCGACGTCAGCGGCATGCAGGAGGTCTTGGAAGTCAACAACGAAGACCTGGACTGCCGCGTCCAGGCCGGCGTGACGCGAAACCAGCTGAACGAGCATCTGCGCGATACAGGCCTGTTCTTCCCGATCGATCCGGGCGCGGATGCGTCCCTGGGCGGCATGGCCGCGACCCGCGCGTCGGGCACCAATGCCGTGCGGTATGGCACGATGCGCGAGGTGGTTCTGGGCCTGACGGTGGTCTTGGCCGACGGTCGCGTTATCAGAACAGGCGGACGGGCGCGCAAATCGTCGGCCGGATACGATCTGACCCGGCTGTTCGTCGGATCGGAAGGCACCCTTGGCATCATCACCGAGGTTCAGCTCAAACTGTTCGGCATCCCCGAAAGCATTACCAGCGCCGTATGTCAGTATCCGGACCTGGAATCGGCGGTGAACACGGTCATCCTGACCATTCAGTCCGGCATTCCGGTCGCCCGCATCGAGCTGTTGGACAGCGTGCAGATGCAGTGTTCCATCGACTATTCCAAGCTGGAGGGATTTGCCGCCGCGCCGACACTGTTTTTCGAGTTCCACGGGACCGAGGCGTCGGCGCGCGAACAGGCGGACCAGGTCCGCACGATCTCCGACGAGTTCGGCGGCGCCGCATTCCAGTGGGCCGAACGCACCGAGGATCGCAACAAGATGTGGAAGGCGCGGCACGATGCCTATTGGGCGGTCGTCCACAGTTATCCCGGCAAGCAGGCCCTGTCGACGGACGCCTGCGTGCCGATCTCGCGGCTGGCCGAGTGCATCATGGAGACCTGCGCCGACGTGGAACGGTCGGGCCTGACGGCGCCTATCGTCGGCCATGTGGGCGACGGCAATTTCCATGTCCTTTTGATGTTCGATGCCGATGGCGAGGAGCAGGCCGAGGCCATGGGCATCGTCGAAAGGCTGAACCGCCGGGCGATCGCCATGGGCGGGACCTGCACCGGCGAGCACGGAATCGGCATGGGCAAGATCCGCTACCTGGCCGAGGAACACGGCGAGGGGGTCGCTGTCATGGGGGCAGTCAAGCAGGCCCTGGATCCGGCGAACATTCTTAATCCCGGCAAGATCATCCGTCTTTAAGGGTTCAACCTTTAGGGCGAAAGACGCGATAGGAAATATTCTCTATGCGTGTAATTTGACGCCTTGCCTCTTGAACACCGGGCGGGCCCCGCCGTACCATATCCACAGACTGGATAGGGTCACAGGGGCCAGGTGCCTCTGAACCCGACGGAGCTCGTGGGGAGGGCGGGTGTTCGAGTTCGGTTTAAGGGCGTTTCTCGGGTCGGTTATCAAAAAAGGATCGCTCACCGTGATCCGAACCGACGGGCGGGCCGACACGTTCGGCTCCGGCCAACCGCACGTTGCGATCAGAATCCAACATCCACGGTTTGCCAGGCGCATCATGCGCAACCCGGCCTTGGCGCTGGGGGAGACCTATATGGACGGGGACTTCACGGTCGAAGACGGCACGATCGAGAGTTTTCTCGACCTTCTCTTCATGAACACCGGCTGGGGCCGCGGACACTGGTTCCTGGAGACGATCCAATGGTTCCAGATGATGGGCAAACGATTGTTCGAGCACAATCCCGTCTATCGTTCGAAACGAAACGTCGCCCATCACTACGACCTGTCCGATGACTTCTACGATTTGTTCCTGGACTCGCGCCGCCAGTATTCCTGCGCCTATTTCATGACGCCCGACGACCATCTGGAAGTGGCGCAGGAACAGAAACTGCGGCACATCGCCTCCAAGCTGTTGCTGAAGCCGGGCATGAGGGTCCTGGACGTGGGCTGCGGCTGGGGCGGTCTCGCCATGTACCTGGCGCAGACCGCCGAGGTGCATGTCACCGGCATCACGCTCTCGCAGGAGCAGCTCAAGGTCGCCCAGGATCGCGCGCGCGAAGCCGGGCTTGGCGGTCGGGTCGAGTTCCGGCTGCAGGACTATCGCGAGGTGACGGAACGTTTCGACCGGATCGTCTCGGTCGGCATGTTCGAACATGTCGGCACCAATCACTATCGGCGGTTCTTCGCGAAGATCCGTGACTGCCTGAAGGACGACGGTGTCGCTCTTCTGCATTCGATCGGCCGGGCGGACGGACCCAGCGTGACCAATCAGTGGATCCGCAAGTACATCTTCCCCGGAGGCTATTCGCCGGCGCTGAGCGAGGTCCTGCCCGCGGTGGAACGCTCCGGGCTTTTCGCGACCGATATCGAGATCCTGCGCCTGCACTACGCGGAAACGCTGAAACACTGGCTGCACCGGCTTTGGGCGCGCCGCGCCGAGGTCGCCGAGATCTACGACGAGCGGTTCTGCCGGATGTGGGAGTTCTATTTCGCCGCATCCGAAGCGGTCTTCCGGCAGGGAGGGCACATGGTGTTCCAAATCCAGCTTGCGCGCCAAGTGGACGCCGTCCCGTTGACCAGGGACTACATGTTCGATTGGGAACGCCGCCAGGGCCGGGTGCCCGTTCGCAAGCGTCTGGACAAGATCGCCTGAACCGCCTGGACCCGCCCGCGGGCCGGCTTTTGACCGGCATCAATGTTGCCGCACCCTCGATGTGGAAATCTTCGCCGCATCGCCATGGCAGGTGACGGCCCGAAACCCAAGCGAACTGGAACACCGTGAACCGACAGGCTTCGGATGTGCCGCAGGTCCCCGCAGCCGCGGCGTGGCACGCCCTGGAACCGGCGGCCGCCCTGGTGCGCGCCGAGACCACCGAGGCGGGCCTTTCGTCTGCGGAGGCGTCGGCGCGCCTCACCCGCGTCGGGCCGAACGTGCTGCCGCGGCAGAAACGTATCAGTCTGTTGGCGGTGTTTCTCGGGCAGTTCCGCAACCCGCTGATCTACCTCCTGCTGGCGGCGGCCTTGGTATCGATCTCCATCGGCGAAGCGACCGATGCCATCCTGATCATGCTGGTGCTGGCCATCAATGCCGTGATCGGGACCTTCCAGGAATGGAAGGCCGAGACAAGCGCCCGCGCTCTTGAATCGATGGTGCCGCTGCGGGCGGTGGTGTTGCGCGACGGCGCCAGGGAACGGATCGCAAGCGCGTCACTGGTTCCCGGCGACATCGTCGAACTGGAAAGCGGCGATTCGGTGCCGGCCGACATCCGGCTGTTGGAGGGGCTGGAGCTTCGGGTCGACGAGGCGGCATTGACCGGAGAATCGACGCCGGTCGACAAGTCGGCCTCGGCCAAGATCGAGCCGGAGGCCGTGGTCGCCGACCGGCTGACGATGATCTACGCCGGCTCGACCATTCTGTCCGGCCGGGCGCGTGGCGTCGTCGCCCAGACGGGTGGCGCCACCGAGATTGGCCGGATCGCGCGCGTCCTGGCCGAGGAGACGCCGCCGCCGCCGCCCCTGGTGGTGCGGCTGGAGCGGTTCACCCGCATGGTCGGGCTGATCGTGCTGTTTTTGCTGGCGATCATCGCGACGACGCAGTTGCTGCAGGGCGTTCCCCTGGCCCAGGTATTCTTCCTGGCCGTCGCACTGGCCGTGTCGGCGGTGCCTGAAGGGTTGCCGGTTGCCATCACCGTGGCGTTGTCGATCGCCTCGAACCGCATGGCCGCGCGCAGCGTCATTGTCAGGGCGTTGCCGGCCGTCGAGGGGCTGGGCGCCTGCACGGTGATCGCCAGCGACAAGACGGGCACGCTGACCTGCAACGAACTGCTGATCGCCCGCGTCGTGCTGCCGGACGGTCGATTGGTCCACGTTTCCGGCGAAGGGTATGCCCCGGTCGGCGACCTCAGCCTCGACGGCGCGCCGCCGGACAACGAGACGGCGGCGTCGGTGCGGGACCTGGGCGTTGCCGGCGCGCTCTGCAACGAGGCGACCCTGCGCGAGGCGGACGGCCGCTACATCCATCTCGGCGACACGGTCGATGTCGCCTTTCTGGCGTTCGCCGGCAAGCTGACCGTCGACCGAATGGACCTTCTGGAGAGATCGCCCGAACTGGGCTTCATTCCGTTCGAACCGCATCGCCGGTTTGCCGCGTCCGTGCACTGGCAGGACGGCCAGGTCCACGCCTATGTGAAGGGTGCGGCGGAAGTGGTGTTGCCGATGTGCCAGGGCGAACTGGCCGAGCCGATGCGCCGGGCCGAGGCGCTGGCCTCGGCCGGCTACAGGGTGCTGGCGGTCGCCGCGGGACGGATCAGGGAGGACTGCACCTCCGAAGACGGCGAGATCGCGACGGATGCCATATCAGGTCTGAAGTTCCTCGGGCTGGTCGGCCTGATCGATCCCGTCAGGCCGGAAGTGCCGGAGGCGGTTCAGCGCTGTCGGGCGGCGGGGATCGAAGTGTGCATGGTGACCGGCGATCATCCGGAAACGGCGCTGGCGATCGCGCGCGAACTGGGGATCGCAACGACCCGGGACGAGGTCATGACCGGTCGGCAAATGTCCGATCTCGGCGATCGTCCCGATGCGCTTGAGGGCATGGTTCGCAAGACACGGGTCTTTGCTCGCGTCGAGCCGACCCAGAAGCTGGAAATCGTGGAGTTCATGCGCGCCGGCGGCGCCTTCGTCGCCGTGACCGGCGACGGCGTCAATGACGCGCCGGCCCTGCGAACGTCCGATATCGGCGTTGCCATGGGGCAAGGCGGCACGGACGTTGCGCGCGGCGCGGCCGACCTGATCCTTTCGGACGACAATTTCAGCTCGATCGTCGCCGGCGTCGAAGAGGGGCGCGTCGCCTACGAGAACGTCAGACGAGTCACGCTTTTGCTGATTTCGACCGGTTTGGCCGAAATCGTCCTGTTCATGCTGGCGCTGTTCGCCGGATTGCCCATCCCTATGTTCCCGGCCCAACTGTTGTGGCTGAACCTCGTGACGAACGGTGTCCAGCATGTCGCGCTTGCCTTCGAGCGTGGCGACCCGCGTGTCCTGAACCAGCCGCCGCGGCCGCCGGAGCAGAGCCTGTTCGACCGCCGCATGATCGAGGAGACGATCCTGTCGGGCTTCTATATGGGGATCTGGGCTTTCTTCGTGTTCGGCTGGGCGCTGAACGAAGGGATGTCGGAGATCACCGCCCGGAGCCTGGTCATCCTGATGATGGTGTTGTTCGAGAACGTGCACGTCTTCAATTGCCGTTCCGAATACCTGTCCGTGTTCCGGGTGCCCCTGGCGGCAAATCCCTGGGTGGCGGTGGCCGTGGTCCTGACGCTGGCCTTGCACGTGTTTGTGACCTATACACCGGAATTGGGCCAGTTTCTGCGGGTCGTGCCGGTAGAGGCGGAGAGCTGGCTGGTGATCCTGCCGCCGGTCCTGGGGCTGGTGCTGGTGATGGAGATTTACAAGAAACTGCGCCCGGTGCCGGGGCGGTCGGAGTGACGTGATGCGGCGCGGCGCAAGGATGCCGACGCGTCCCTGCATTTGCGGCCGAGCATGGGCCGACAGAAAAGAAGGCGGCAGACGATGCTGGAACGTGTGACCTTTTCCGACCTGTTGGCGCCGCTGCCGGCGGAGACCTTCTTCGAAAGCCATCTGGCACGCCAATGGGTGCACATCGAAGGCGAGGCTGGCAGGTTCGGCGAGCTGCTGTCCTGGGAGAAGTTCAACGAGCTCTTGGGCATGACGTCGAAATGGTCGCCCAGCACGATGCAGCTTTTCATCGAAGGCCGCGCGATCCCGGCCGATCAGTACTGCGAGCCGTCAAGCGACATGAGCGCCGCCGGGCAGCTCCGCCCGGTGCCGCCCAAGGTGATGGCCCTGTTGAAGCAGGGCGCGGCGCTGGTCGCCAACGAGATGGACAGCCTGGTTCCCAGCGTTGCAGGCATCGCGGACTCCATTGAGGAGGAACTCGGCACGAAGGCGCACTGCAATCTGTACTGCACCTGGCGCGCCTTCAAAGGGTTCGTGACCCACTTCGACGTGCACGACGTCTACGTGGTTCAGGTGCATGGCGAAAAGCTGTGGAACATCTACGAGAACTGCGTCGATGCGCCGGTCGAACACAGCCGGTTCCGGCGTGGCGGGCGGACCTACGACGAAGGGGGCCCCGGACCCTTGGCGAAGCAGTTGGTGATGCGTCCGGGCGACGTTCTCTACCTCCCGCGGGGTCAGTACCACGACGCCGTGTCGCTGAGCGGCGCGTCCCTGCATCTGACATTCGGCACGCTTGCGTTCACGGGCATGGACTTCCTGCAGACCTTGATGGTCCAGGCGGTTTACGACCCGTTGTTCCGGCGCAATTTCCCACGCGCCGCCGATGGCGGCACAGCGCTGCACGACCATCTTTCCAGCCTGGCCGGTCGGATCCGTTCGATCGTCGCCGACCCTGATTTCGTCGAACGGTTCGGCGCCTACCAGGAAACCCTGCGCACCCACCGCGGCGGCTACGCGCTTCCGGTGGAACTCGAACTGCCCGTTTTCCGGGTGACCGACGCCAGCGCAAACGTGGAGCGAACGGAGACGGGCCTCTTCCTGGTCGGTCAGGGCGGACGCGTGGAGATTCCGCCCGAGGTCGAGGCGCCGATACGCTGGATCATCGAGACGGGCACCTTTACCCAGGCGGACTTGATCGAGAACAACGCAGGAATGGCGCCCGACGCCTGCGCCGCGCTGATCTCGAATTTGATCGGCATGCGGGTGGTGGAACAGGAATAGCTTCGAGCCGACAGGACAAACGGTATGGCAGATTCAATGGACCCGACGGGGTTTCGCTTCGCCGACATTCTCGCGCCGATGACGCCGGAAACCTTCTTCGCCGAGCATTACGGCAAGAAGTGGGTTCATATTCCCGGCGGTGCCGAGAAGTTCCGGGGTGTCCTGAACTGGGACATCCTGACAGAGCTGTTGAACATGAGCGGTGTTTGGACGTCCGCCTCGCTTGGGCTGGTCCTTGATCGCAAGGGCGTTCCCATTCTGGACTACTGCTATCCCAGCAAGACGTCGGACGGAAAGGACGTCTACCGGCCCGACGGCGCGCGCGTCATGGGTCTGCTGCGCAAGGGCGCGTCGCTGGTTGCCAACGACATCGACAGTTTCACGCCGGGCCTTTCAAGTATGGCGAACAGCCTGGAGGAGACGCTGTCGGCGAAGATCCAGGCGAACCTTTACTGCTCGTGGCAGCAGCACCAGGCGTTCGATTCCCATCTCGACACCCACGATGTCTACGCGCTTCAGTTGGAGGGCGAAAAGCTGTGGCACGTCTACGAGGGCTGTGTGGACAGTCCGATCGCCCATCCGGCCTTCAGCGATATGAGCCAAGCGCAGATCGACAAGCTGAAAGGAAAGCTGGCGGCCGAGCTTGTCATGCGGCCCGGCGATCTGATCTATCTGCCGCGTGGCCAGTATCACGACGCCTTGGCGGTGACCGGGCATTCGATGCACGTGACGTTCGGTGCGACCTCCGTGATCGGCCTCGACTATCTGAACGCGTTGTTCGACATGGCCGTGGACAGTCCCCTCTTCAGGGCCCAGTGCCCGCGGCCGGCGGAGGGACGTCAGCGCCTGGCCGCGCACCTTGAGGCACTGGCGGCCGAAGCGGGCAGACTGAGCCTGGACCCGCGTTTCGTCGATGCGATGGCACGGTTTCAGGCAGGCTTCCGGTATCCCCGAGGCGGCTATGACCTGCCGATCGAACTGGAGGGCCAGGGATACGCGATGCGTCCTGGCTTCGAACTGGTCTGGGACGGTGACACGGCGGTCCTGAACGGGCCGCGCGGCTCGCTGCCGGTTCCCCCCGGCCTGGGCGAAGCGGTGGAGTGGATCGTGCGTCGAGAACGGTTCACCGCCGAGGGCTTTGCCGGAGCCGCGGACTTCATGGAGCCGGCGGCCCGCGAGAAGCTGCTGGGCGATCTAGTGAATATGAAAGTGCTGGACCAGACCTGATCCGGGGACTTGCGCCCTATCGGGGATCGTCGGGATCGAGACGTTTTCCGTCCATGGCGCTGTCGTGCCTCTTCGCGTCAAGGACGTCCTTGCGGCGTTCCGCCTTGGTGCGGCCGTGCTTGGTCCTGTTCTCGGCCGCCTGCTGTTGCTTGCGCACCCGATCCTTGGCCTTGCGTGCCCGGCGCAGATTGACAATTTCGCCCACGGCCGAGGCCTCCATTCGGTTTGATCCGCCCATCGCCATCGCATAGCTTAATCGCAGGCAGTCGGGGATGTGAACCCCGCGCCGTCCGCCCGAGGGAATCCGCCTTTGTACAAGCTGGTTGGCGCCGTCGCGGTTTTGGTGATCGTCTGCGTGGTCGGGCTCCTGGCCGCGCCGTTTTTCATTGACTGGAACGCCCACCGCGATTCCTTGGAAGCGGCGCTCCGGGAGGCGACCGGCCTCGACGTGGATATCGCCGGCGATCTCGACATCACGTTTCTGCCGGCGCCGCGGGTCAATGCACGCGATGTGACCTGGATGGCGGGACCGGCGCCGCTGCCGTCCGTGGCCGTGCCTGAGGTGCGCGCCTTCGTTGCCTTGGGCGATCTTATCGGCGGCGATCTGCGCGTCACCGACTTGGCGTTGGCCGGCCCGCGGGCAGTCGTGGTCCTGGATTCGCAGGGACGCCCTGTGCTGTCCGCGCCGGCGGGCGGCGCTGCGGCCAGCGACGCGGCCGTGCCGGTGTTCCGTCCCGACAGGGTCCAGATACGCGGCGGCACGCTGACGCTGGAACGCCAGGGGGCGGCCGACAGCCTGCTGGTGGTCGAAAGCATCAACGGCACCGTCACGACGTCTCCGACCAGCGGGCGGATCAGCCTGAAAGGGGACGGACAGGCAGGCGCGCAGGCTGTGGACTATACGGCGACCCTGGGGCGCATCCGGCCCGGCAAGCCGACACCGCTGCGCTGGTCTCTTGGGCTTGCGGAATCGGGCGTGACCGTGGTGTTCAACGGCGCCCTGGAAGGCGCAGCGCCGGAGGTCGCGACGGTCGGCCGTATCGAGATCGATGCCCAACGCCTGGATGCGTTGTTCGACGGGACCGCCCTTCCGCTTGGCGCGAAAGCCGACGGGTCGGCCAAACTGGAGGGCGAGGTCCGGCTGGCGCCCGACGGGATCGCGCTTAGCGATATGGAGTTTTCAGCCGATGGCGCGCGCGCCACCGGCACGGCGTCGGTGGCATTCGGACGGCGTCCAAATGCGGATCTCGACCTTGCCTTCTCGCGCATCAATGTCGACCGATTCGCGGCGGGCGAAACCGCCGACGTGGCGGCGGGTGTCGCGGAACTGCTGGGCGGGTTGGCCGGCACCGGGCCTTCGCGCCTGCCGGAGGGTTTCACGCTCAGGCTGCGCGCAACGGCCGATGCCATGCAGATGGGCGGCAGCGTCGTCCATGATGCGGGTGTTTCGGTGGAACTGGACGAAGGGACGCTGTTCGTCGAACAGGCAAGCCTGCTGTTGCCCGGCGGATCGGACCTCGCGCTGAACGGCGTTCTGGAGCCGCGGGAAGAAGGTCTCGCCTTCGACGGCGCGGTCGCCGTCTCGTCGGACAATCTGCGCGCGTTGATGGACTGGGTCGGCGTCGATACCGGCCGTGTGCCGCCCGCGCGCCTGCGCGCGCTTGAATTGACCGGCACGTTGCGGTCGGGGCCCGGCTATCTTGCGCTTGAAGACCTGGGTGCCCAACTGGACGCCACGCGCGCGCGCGGTCGCGTTTCGCTGGGTCTTGGCGAGACGCCCCGTGTCGAAGTCGACCTCGCGGTCGACAGTTTCAGCGTGGATGCCTACAGGCTGCGGGACAGGAAACCGACCGGAACGCCGGCCCCGGAACGCAACGCCCCGGATCCGCTCGGCCTTCTCGCCGCGGCCGACGGCGACATCCGCCTGGCTTTCGACCGCCTGACCGTCTTCGGCCAGTCGCTGGAGCGGGTGGCGCTGGCAGGCGCGGTTTCGGCCGGTTCGATCGACTTTCGATCCGTTCAGGTCGCGGACTTCGCCGGAATCTCGCTCGATGGGTCGGTCACCATGTCCACCGTCGGCGGGCGGCCTCAGATCGGCCTTGAAATGGCCTCGCGCACACGCGATCCGGAACGGCTGCTCAGACATCTGGGCCTTTATCCAACCGCGGCGTCACGGCGGCTGACCGGCGCGACGCTCGACGTGCGTGGGGAGGGAGATTTCGACCTGGTCACGTTCAGCGCCGAAGCGGGCCTGGCAGGCGGCAGCATCGTTATCGACGGCGGCGTGGCCGATCCGTTCGGGTCCTCGCAACTGACGGCGGATATCCAGGCAAGCCATCCGACGCCCGTGCAGTTGGTGCGCGCCCTGGGTCTGCCCGGCATCAGCGCAGCCGACACCCAGGGCCTGGTCGACGGCGGGATGTTGCGCATGACAGCCCAGGCCCGGGCCGCGGCCGACAGCATTTCCATCGATATCGTCTCCCTGTCGATCGGCGATGCGGAAATCGCCGGCCAGGCAAACCTCGCTTTGGCTGCGGCCCGACCCGAACTGGACCTGGTGATTATCGGTGGCGAGATCTCAGGCGCGGCGGTCCTGGCGGCGCTGGCCAGCGTTCAACGCGCGACAGACGTCACGCTGGACCTGGAAGCGGAACGGCTGAAGCTGGGCCCGATGCTGTTCGACAATGCCAGCGCCCGGGCGACGATGTCGGCCGGAGGCGCCGTGATCGGCCCGGTCCAGGGCGACGCCCTGGGCGGGTCGGTGGAGCTTTCGGTGACGATCGGAAACGAGGCGGGACAGGACCTGATCGAAGGCCGCGTGGCGGCGACGAACGTGGATCCCGGCGACCTGCTTCAAGCCCTGGGCGGTCCCGCGGCGATCAGCGGTTCGCTGGACCTGGGATCGCAGTTCACGGCGCGCGGGCGCACGGTCACCGAGTACCTGGCGTCGCTGTCCGGGCGCGCGGAACTCGACGGCACTGTCAGGATCGAACCTGCGCAGCAGGGCGGCGCGCGTTATGCGTCCGGACTGTTGGGGGAGAACCTGCCGCCGATCCAACAGGTCACCGACCTGTCCCAGACACTGGAGTCCGCTTTCGGCAGGCAAGCCGTCCCGGTCAGCGCGGTCTTTTCGGTAACGCAGGGCGTGGCGCGCACGGAGAAGGCCGTGATCGCCGGGACCGGCGCCCAGGCGGTGTCGTATGGCACATGGGACATTCCCGGCCAGCGGCTGGAAACCACGATCGACGTGATGCGCAACGGCGCGGAGGGCGACCCTTACTTCACTCTCGGCCTCGTCGGTCCGCCGCAGACGCCGAACGTGCGGATCGCCGGCGACTGGCTGAAGGGCCGCTAGCGCGACGCAAGCAGCGTCTGCAAGACGTAGATCCGGATCGCGCTCGACAGATTGCCGCGGCGGTTGCGGTCGATTTCGGTCACGATCTGGTTGACCGAGAGTTTTCTCTCCGCCGCGATGTCCTTCAGGACGTCCCAGAACGGCTCTTCCAGCGAGATGCTGGTGCGGTGTCCGCCAATGACAACCGATCTCTTTTTGATGGATTCACTGCTTTTCTGACCGGAAATACTGCGGTCGCCATTCACTGATGCATCGGCCAAGGTCATCTATCCCCCCTTACACAGGGGTCCGCCGCCGAAACGGGGACCCCGCACCGAAACCCCACCCTACGGTCCGAGTGCGCCGTGATGAATGGGTTAGATGATGCTCCAGGGGGCGAGGCAGGGCGAACGCCGCTCCGGCCGGCAGAATAGCCGGCGACCCGTGCGAAAGGCGCGTAACGTCGATCGGCGCGGATCCCAGTCCATATCCCATTTAAGTATTGGTCCCCCGGAACATCATCCACCCGCTAGTTCTGGCATATAGCCGCCAGAATTGACCGCCCAGCCAGGGCGGCCTGATTATATAGCTTTTGCGCTAAATCCTATCGATCAGTCCGAGCGGTAATCTGTGATGTAGATCACATATTCCCCAATGGCCGCGACGGCGGCGGCGAGATTCGCCTGCTCCGTCGTGCCGGACGCCTTGCGTGGCTTGAAGCTGTGGTCGCCGTCGGCCAGCCAGCAAAGCCGGATTGCGTCGGACAGGTCGTAGCGCTCGACTTCGGCCCGGTTGCCCATGCTGTCGCGCTCGCCCTGGCAGATCAGCGTCGGCGTGCTCAAGGCTTCCAGATGATCGGTCCGCAGCCGCTCCGGCCGGCCCGGCGGGTGAAAGGGGTAGCCGAGACAGATGAGGCCCCGCACTTGCGCCTGGTCGCCTATCAGACTGGCCATCCGCCCGCCCATGGACTTGCCGCCGATCACCAGCCTGTCGGCCGGCCCGGCTGCTGCGATCGCGGCGTGCCAGCACTCCAACAGCACCGGTTGGCGGTCGGGCGGGCGGCGCTTGCCGTCCAGGCGGCGACGGGCCATGTAGGGAAATTCGAACCGCCCCACCCTGAGGCCCGCCTCCGCCAGCCCTTGGGCGATGGTCTGCATGAAGGGGGTGTCCATGGCTGCGCCGGCGCCGTGGGCCAGCAGGATGGTGGCCGGGCTCTCCTCGGGACCGTTCCAGATGAATTTCGGCGTGTTCATCGCTTGCTTTGTCTCCAACGGCCTTTTTCTGATTCTCTCTTTTTTATCAATAGATTAAATACCCAAGACAGACGTCAAGTGGATATTAACTTTGTCCCATTAAGACTGCCTGTTCACTGGTGAATCGGGCCCCCGGCACGGATCGGGGCCGCCCAGAAGCGAGGAGCAGGAGAACGGGCATGGCGACGGAAGTGGCGGTCGCAGATCCGCATTCGGTGTTGGTCGGTGACGAGGAACAACTGGTCACAATGACGATCGACGGCCAGCTCTATGGCATCCCGATCCTGAACGTACAGGACATCGTGGAGCCGGAACAGATCACCCCGGTGCCCCGTTCGCCGAGCGCGATCGCCGGCGTGCTGAACCTGCGCGGGCGCATCGTGACGGTCCTCGATCTGCGCAAGTGCCTGGGCGACCTGTCGGACGACGGGCCCGCCACGCAGATGGGCGTTACGGTCGAACACAAACATGACCTCTACACCCTGTTGGTGGATTCGATCGGTGACGTGCGGCATTTGCCGCGCAAGGATTTCGACAAGCCGCCGGTCACCCTGGCCGAAAGCATCAGGCGCGTCTGCTCGGGGATCTTCCAGTTGGAAGACGATCTCCTGGTGGTTCTCGACGTCCAGAAGATCCTGGACGAAGAGACCATCATGCGCACCCCGACCATGACCCGCAAACGCCTGGTCTTTGACCGCAGCGGCGGCACCTCCAAGGTCGCCACCTCCAAGGTCGCCAACGACGCCGCCGAAGAGCCGGCGGACGAACTCGCCACCGAGCAGGAGGCCGAGGCTGCGGCCGCCAAGGACGAGGAGCCGGTCGCAAAAGCCGATCCCGCCGCCGCGGCCGCGGAGGCCGAGCCCAAGGAGATTGCGGCCGGGCCCGAAAACGGCGACCTGGTCGTCGAGGAGCCGGCGGTCGAAGAAGAGATTCCGGTCATTCCGGAATCGGAGCTGATCAGCGCCGAGGTCGAGACGGAACCGCCGGCGGGCGTGGAGATTATGGAAGAGGGCGGCGTGGTCCTTTAACCGCGTCGGGACGGTAGACAAAAGGCCGGCAGCATCCGCTGCCGGCCTTTTCGTTTGCGCAAGCGTTTGCTCAGTCCGACGGGCTGACCATGTCCTGCGGGCGCACCCATTGTTCGAACTGCTTCTCGTCCACCAGTCCCAGCTTGGCGCCGGCCTCTTTCAGGGTCGTGCCGTCGGCATGGGCAGTCTTGGCGATCTTGGCGGCATTGTCGTAGCCGATATGCGGGTTGAGCGCGGTCACCAGCATCAGCGACTGCTGCATCAGTTCGTCGATTCGCCGTTCGTTGGCCTCGATGCCGATGAGGCAATTCTCGACGAAACTGTCGAAGGCGTCCGACAGCAGCCGCGCCGATTGAAGGTAGTTGAAGATCATCACCGGTTTGAACACGTTGAGCTCGAAATGGCCGTTCGCGCCGGCGATGCTGACCGCGACGTGGTTGCCCATGACCTGCGCGCAAACCTGAGTCAGCGCCTCGCACTGGGTCGGGTTGACCTTGCCCGGCATGATCGACGAGCCGGGCTCGTTTGCCGGAAGGACAAGCTCGCCCAGGCCTGAGCGCGGGCCCGAGCCCAGGAATCGGATGTCGTTGGCGATCTTCATGGCGCCCACGGCAAGCACGTTCAGGACGCCCGAGGCCTCGACAAGGGCGTCGTGCGCGGCCAGCGCCTCGAACTTGTTGGGCGCCGTCTTGAAGGGCAGGCCCGTGATCGTCGCGACCTCATCTGCAAAACGCTCCGCGAATCCTTTCTTGGCGTTCAGGCCGGTCCCGACGGCGGTGCCGCCCTGGGCCAGTTCCAGCAGCCGCGGCATCACACCTTCGACCCGGTCGATGCCGTAGCGCATCTGCTGTGCGTAGCCGGAGAATTCCTGACCCAGCGTCAACGGTGTCGCGTCCTGGGTGTGGGTCCGGCCGATCTTGATGATCTGGTCAAAGGCCTTGGCTTTGGCGCCGAGCGCTTCGGCCAGGCGGCCGACGGCGGGAAGCAGCCGGTTGTGGGTTTCCTCCGCGGCGGCGATATACATCGCCGTCGGGAAGGTGTCGTTGGACGACTGACCCCGGTTGACGTGGTCGTTCGGATGGATCGGGTCCTTCGAGCCGATTGTGCCGCCCAGCATCTCGATGGCGCGGTTGGCGATCACCTCGTTGGCGTTCATGTTGGACTGCGTGCCCGAGCCGGTCTGCCACACCACCAACGGAAAGTTGTCGCTGAGACGGCCGTCGATCACCTCGCCTGCCGCCTTGACGATCGCCTCGCCCCGGGTCTCGTCCAGCTCGCCCAGCGCCATGTTCGCGCGCGCGGCGGCCATCTTCTGAATGCCCAAGGCGCGCACCAGGGGGCCGGGCATGCGTTCTTCGCCGATCCGGAAGTTCTGCAGGGACCGCTGTGTCTGTGCGCCCCAATAGCGGTCTGCCGGAACCTCGACAGTGCCCATGGTGTCGGATTCGGTGCGTGTATCGGTCATGCGATCGGTCCCTTCTGCGCGGGTAAGAAAGGTTGGTGGCGCCTGTTCTATACGGCGGGCACGACGCTGGCAAACGCCGTTGCCGGCGCCCGGGCGGCGCTATTTCTTGCGGAAGGTATCCAGCGTGACGATGTTGTCGCCGCCGTCGGGCGAGGCTTCGCCGCCCGCACTCTGTTCCATCGACTGCTCTTCCATCTGGATGATTTCGTCGACGTCGATTTCGGGATCGGAGGCGACGGGTTTCGCCTCGCGTTCGGACTCGTCCTCGCCAGGATCGACATGGAACTGCAGACCGAAATTGACGCTTGGGTCGGCGAAGGTAACCAGGGATTCGAAGGGGATGCGCAGCCGCTCCGGCTGCTTGTTGAAGCTGAGCGTGACCTCGAACCCTTCTTCGTCGATCTCCAGTCCCCAGAACTGGTGCTGCAGAACGATGGTCATCTCGCTTGGATACTGTTGGCGCAGGTGATCCGGCATCTCCACGTCGGGATGATCGGTGTTGAAGGTGACGTAGAAGTGATGGTTGCCGGGCAGGCCGTTCTCGGCGGCGTGGGTAAGGGCCTGGCGGACAACCGAGCGCATCGCCCGTTCCACCATTTCGTTGTAGCCCAACAGATCCTGAGTCATTGCCGCCTGCCCACGTTTACGGCCGGTACTTTAACAGTGGATCCCGCCAGTCGGTACCGCAGAATTCCCATTTTCGCTTAGGGGATAGGCATGCCGAAATGGGTGCCGGCCTTCTGTTGCTAGGCGGCCGGCGGCCCCACTACACGGCGCTAACCGTGGAGAATCGGTAGAGGTTACCGAGCTGACTAAGCAGCCAGGCGAGCCTCAGCATAGTTGTCATTCGCAACTATTATGATGGCCCGATAACGGCGGTACCATGCCGGGCACCGACGAAGTCTTTACCACGCGCGTCGATCCTGATTCGCCCCCGAAACCGAACGCCCACAGCCATGCAGGCGGGTCGTCGAGATTGGTGGAGGCGCCGGGTACTGCCCCCGGGTCCGCTGCGCTTATTCCACAACGCCGTTTAGCGCCATAGCCGGTTTCCCGGCACACCGAATATAGGTGGTGGCGCAACCGGTTGGAAGGGGCAAGTGGGGTGGATCGCGGCGTTGGCGTGCGGTCCCGTTAACCAAGAATCTCCGCGATTCTGCTGGCATAAACGGGCATATCCTCCAGGTCGTGGTAAACGCCAAAACCGAACCGCAGGCGGTCGCCGCGGTGGTCGGTGACGACACCGGCCTCGAGCAGTCGGCGGTAGATCGCACCTGCCTCGGGCGTGCGGTAGACCAGGAACTGGCCGCGCCCCGGCTCCTCCAGCGGCACGACCAGCGTGTCGCTGTCCAACCCGGCGAGGCCGTGTCCGTCCAATGCCGTGACGAATGCCTGCTGCAGTGCGTGGCCGCGCCGGTGGATCACCTGGGGCGTCACGCCCTGTTCCCGTGCCCAGTCCATCACCCCGACAAAGCGGTACATCGCGCTCTGGTCGAAGGTGGAGCCGATGAACCGCTGACCGTCCCGGCTGTAGGGAACGGCCGCGTCGCCGGCGCCGGACAGCGCCGAGAACGCCGCATACCAGCCGGTATTGACCGGGCGCGGACCGTAGCCCGGCGGGACGTGGAGGAAACAGGCGCCCTCGCCGGTCATCGCGTATTTGTAGCCGCCGCCGATATAGAAGACGCGGTCGGCAATGGCGCCGATATCGACCGGTAGCGCCATGAAGGCGTGGTAGCCGTCGATGACGACGAAGGTCTTTTCGTCCGCGACCGCGGCGGTCACGTGCTGCAACGAGGGGACCTGGTACCCGGAGTTGAAGAAGACATGGCTGAAGAAGACCAGATCGTACGTCTGTGCCGCCGCGGCGGCGGCGAAGCGGTCGGCGAAATCGCCGAAGGGTTCCGTTGCAACGCGCGTCACCGCGGCACGTCCCGTTTCTTCCAGCCGCGCGATTTGCCGCGTGAAACTGTGAAACTCGCCATCTGTCGTCAGCACCGACAGCGGAGCGGGCCGGTCGTCCATGCAGGAGAGGATGCGCAGGATGAAGTCGTGGGTGTTCGGGCCGAAGACCACGCTGGACGGATCGGCAAGGCCGATCAGCCGCGCAACGTGCGCCTGTGCGGCCGGCCACAGCGTGCCGAAGATCTTCTCCCACTTGCGGTCGGCCATCTCGGCGGCGTCCTGCCATGCCCGGCAGTGCGCGTCGAAGCTGGCGTCCGGCCAGAGGTGATGGCTGTGCGCGGCGAGGTGGATGCGATCCGGCGCCGCGGAAAGGAACCGGCTGAAATGGGACTTGTAGCTCCGCGTTTCCGTCATTCCGGGCCCGTGTCGTAGGTGAATCCCATGCGCGCCTGCAGCGCCTGCGGCAGCGGCGGCAGATGCGACCGTGGAATGAGATAGGTCGACAGCGAAAAAAGATCGGAAAAAACCTGGTGGCTGTCGGCAGTCGCCCGGAGATAGTCGCCGCCGGACGAACCGCCGGTCCCCAGTTTGAGCCCGATCATGCGCTGGACCATCAGGGCATGGCGGTGGCGCCAGGCCGTCATGGTCTCGTCGATGTCCATCAGGTGGCTCAACAGTCGGAACGGCAGGTGCAGGACCGGCTCGTCGCGGTAAAGCGTGATGAACAGGGCGGCCTGCAGGGCGCGCCGCGAAAACCGCCACTGGCCCGCCGTCTGGGCCGCGGCGAAGGCCTCGGCGTCGAACAGCGCGTCGAAGCGGGCGCGGGCTGCGTCCAGCCTGGCCAGTTCGGCGCTGCGCTGATCCGCGTCCAGATGCGGGTTGGTCCGCACGTAACGCATGTCGGCCTCCAGCGACGCGCCGACGGTGCCGCGGAAGGCGCCTTCGAAGCTCCAACCCTCGCTGTCGACGAAGGGCGTGCGCTCCAGCCAGGCCTGCACCAGATCGGCGATGCTGGGCGCGGACTCTGCGGCCCGCAATGCCGCACGGTCGTTATCGTCGAGGCGCTGGTCGAAGGATTGCTGGTCGAATTCCAGCCGCGTCGTGCGCGGCAGGCCGAGGCGCGTTTCGATGGTCCGGAACTGCAGGCTCTGGAATCCCGAGGCCGGATACAGAAGGTCCCGGAAATCCAGGAAATCGAGCGGGGTCATGGTCTCCAAGATCTCGATCTGCGAAACCAAGAGCCGCAGGATCTCCTGCACCCGCCCGAGCGCCCTGTCGGCGGCGGCAATCGCGCGGTCGTCGACGCGTTCGGCGGAGAAGACCGCGGTCACCGCGTCCAGCTCGAACAGGATCTGCTTGAACCACAATTCGTAGGTCTGGTGGATGATGATGAACAGCATCTCGTCGTGCGCCGGACGGTTCTGCCGTTCGCTCTCGCGGGTCTGGCTGGACAGGATGCGATCCAGCTGAAGATAGTCGCGGTAATAAAGCCCTGCCGGCCTGTCTTTTGCGGCCATCGGCGGTCTCCTTGCGGCAAGCCTGCGCGAGTGTAGACGGGATTCGCATTTCGTTGCACTGCGCCCGAGACTCGGCGATAGTCGATGCCGCCCAACGATGCAGCAGTATCTCGACCTTCTCAGGCACGCTCGAAACAACGGTGTGCGGAAGACCGATCGGACAGGCACCGGAACCCTGTCGGTCTTCGGCCATCAGATGCGTTTCGATCTCGACGAAGGCTTTCCGTTGGTGACCACGAAGAAGCTGCACCTGCGGTCCATCATCCACGAGCTCTTGTGGTTTCTGGCGGGCGACACCAACATCGCCTATCTGAAGGAAAACGGTGTCAGGATCTGGGACGAATGGGCCGACGAGAACGGCGAACTCGGTCCTGTCTACGGCCACCAGTGGCGGTCGTGGCCGACGCCGGACGGCGGCCATGTTGACCAGATTTCTCGCCTAGTAGAGCGCATCGCGTCCGACCCGGATTCGCGCCGGCATATCGTCAGCGCCTGGAACGTCTCGGACATCGACCGGATGGCACTGCCGCCCTGTCACTGCCTGTTCCAGTTCTATGTCGCCGAGGGGCGGCTGTCCTGCCAGCTCTACCAGCGCAGCGCCGATCTGTTCCTGGGCGTGCCGTTCAACATCGCCTCCTATTCCCTGCTCACGATGATGGTGGCGCAGGTCACCGGCCTGAGGCCCGGAACGTTCGTGCACACCTTCGGCGATGCGCACCTCTATCTCAATCATCTCGACCAGGCAGACGAGCAGTTGCGGCGCAGCCCGTTGCCGCTGCCGGAAATGAAGATCAACCCCGCCGTCAAGGATCTGTTCGCGTTTCAGTACGAGGACTTCGAACTGATCGGCTATGAGGCGCACCCGCATATCAGGGCGGCGGTGGCGGTCTGACCTGCAGCCGGCGCGGTGCGTATCTCCATCATCGTCGCTTGCGCCGAGAATGGCGTGATCGGGATCGGCAACAAGATGCCCTGGCATCTGCCGGCGGACCTTAAGCACTTCAAACGCGTGACCATGGGCAAGCCCGTGATCATGGGCCGCAGGACCATGGAATCGATCGGACGGGCGCTGCCGGGGCGCACGAACATCGTGGTCACGCGCCAGCCCGACCTGGCGCCGGAAGGTTTCACCGTTGTCGCATCGCTTCGCCAGGCGCTGGATGTCGCGCGTGCGACCGGGGCGGAAGAAGCGATGGTCATCGGCGGCGGGCAGATCTATGCGGAAGCGATGCCGCTTGCGACGCGACTGCATGTGACGGAGGTGCATGCAACCTTTGACGGCGACACCCGTTTCGAGATCCCCGACCCGTCGGACTGGCGCGAGGTGTCGCGCGAGCACCTGGCGGGCGCGGATGGCCGCCCGGACTGCAGCTTCGTCGTTTACGAAAGACCGGTTGCGTCCGGCGGCTGAACGGCCTGACGCCTATCGCCACGACTGCACCGCCGGTGTAGGACTGAGGCCGTGGCACGCAAGCTGACAGATTTTTCCGCCGTAGCGGCGGCGTTCCGCCACAGGAACTATGCGCTATATGCGGCCGGCAACGCGGTTTCGCTGATCGGGCTGTGGGTCCAGCGCGTGGCCGCCGGGTATCTTGCCTGGCAGCTGACCAAGTCCGGCTTTTGGCTGGGCGCCGTTGCGTTCGCCGATCTCTTCCCGGTGGTCGTGTTCGGCCCGTTTGCCGGCGTGCTTGCCGACCGGCACAATCCCCAACGCATCATCCTGACCTGCCAGGTCCTGGCGATGATCCAGGCGATTGCCCTTTTCGGGCTTGCCGCGTCGGGCGCAATGACGATCGAGATCCTGTTCGGACTGACCCTGTTTCTTGGCGTCGTCATCTCGTTCCACCAGCCGGCGCGGTTGAGCTTCATTCCGCGCCTGGTGCCGCGTGCCGACCTGGGCGCGGCGGTGGCGATCGGATCGGTGATCTTCAACGGCGCGCGGTTCGTCGGGCCGGCGGTGGCCGGCGGTATCATCACGCTTTTCGGGGTGGCGCCGGCCTTTCTGTTCGATGCGGCGAGTTATCTGGTGATGATCGCGATGCTGCTGGCGATACGGATCGAGCCGCCGGCACGTTCGGCCATGGCCCGCCGCGGGATGCTGGGCGAGGTGCGCGACGGCCTGGTCTATACCGCTCGAAGCGGGGCGATCGGTCCTTTGATGCTGATCCTGATCGCGATCTGCGTCCTGGCGCGCCCAGTGTTCGAGCTGTTGCCCGGCTTCGCGGACGCGGTCTTCGATCGCGGTCCGGCGGGCCTTGCCATGCTGACGTCGTCGGTGGGGCTTGGAGCGATCACCGGCGGGATCTGGCTGGCCCAGCGCGGCCGGATCGAAGGACTGACGCGGATCGCCGTCGTCAGCGGCGGGATCGCCGGAGCGGCGGTGGTGGTGTTTGCGGCGACGGACTGGTTTCCCCTGGCGCTGGCATCGATGGCCGTTGCGGGTTGTTCGATGGTGGCCTGCGGGGTCGGGACCCAGACCCTGTTGCAGGCGTCCGTCGACGAGGCGATGCGCGGCCGCGTTCTGGCGCTGTGGGGCGTGGTGTTCCGGGGCGGACCCGCGATCGGCGCGCTGGCCATGGGCGCGCTGTCGGGCCCGTTCGGCCTCGGCCCGCCGCTGCTGGTTGGCGGCATTCTGTGTATTGCCTGGACGGCCTTGATGTTGCGGCGGTCGGGCGCCTTGGCGCGCCTGTTGGAGGGCGCACCGGCCGGGTAAGGCCCGGACCCGCGGCGCAAAAGATCAGTGCTCGTCCGCGTCGCCGTCGCCGGTGTCGACCCGGCCGACCAGCCTCGTTCCCGTGAGGTTCGCGCCGGCGAACAACGCGTCGCGGATGTCCACATTGCGGGTTTTCGCATTGACCATATTGGCGCCGCTGAGATCCGCGTTGCGGAGGCTTGCGCCGCGCAGGACCGTCGAGGTCATCACCGCGTGCTGCAGGTTGGCGCCGGCAAGATGGGCCGCGTCGAGCCGTGCACGGTCGAGGTTGGACGGCCAGGCCTTGCGCACGTCGCCGGCGATCTGGACCGGGTCCAAACGGACGCCGGACATGTTGGCACGCCCCATGTTGGCGCGTGTCAGCGTCGCGCCCCGCATGTCGGAACCGCTGAGGTCCGCCTCGCGCAGATCGGCGAAGGCGAGATTGGTCATCATCAACTGACAGCCGTGCAGCTTGGCCCGGCGCAACAGGCAATAGCTGAGGTCGGCAGCGGCCAGGTTTTCGCCGACCAGGCCGATCCCGGTGAGATCGACGCCGCTGAAGCTGGCGCGCGCGCCTTCGCGCCCTTCCGTCTGCAGCCACCGTTTGTGGTTTTCGACGATTGCGACCAGGTTCCGGCCGAGTTCGTGCAGCGGCCGCGGCCGCTTGGCGCAAGACATGTCCACATGGCGAAAATCGACGGCATCCAGAACGGCGCAGATCATGTCGGCGGCGTTGAGGTCCGCGCCGCCAAGCTGTGCTTTGGTCAGGTTGGCTGCGTTCAGCGTGGCGTTGCGCAGGATGGAACCCGACAGATCGGCGCCTTTCAGGGATGCGCCGGTCAGGTCGGCGTTGTTGAAATCCGCCCGCATCAGCCGGGCATCGTCCAACATGGCGTCGGTCAGGTCGGTGCGGACGACGATCGCGTCCTTGATCGACGCCCCTTGCAGGTTGGCCCCCTTCAGGACGGCATCGCCCAGGTCGACCCGTCCGCGCGCACCCGGCAGGACCATCAGATTGCCGTCCTCGTCCGGCGTGAAAAGCTTGCCGGCGCGCAGGTCCGCGTCGATCAGCGACGCCTCGGTCAGGTTGGCGGCGCGCAGCGAAGAGCCGCGCAGATCGACGCGGTCCATCGACGCGCGGCGCAGATTTGCCTCGGTCAGATCGGCGGCATAGAGAACCGCATCGTCAAGAATGCAGCCCGAGAGATCGCATCGGGAGAGTTGCGCGCCGGTGAAGTCCGCCTGGGTCAGGTCGGCCGACTTGAAGTCGAGGTCACTGACATCGCACATCTTCAGGCTGGCCCGGTTGCCGCCGCTCTTCTGCTCCAAATAGCGCCGGTGCTGCTCGATGATCACATCGAGTTCCGGTTGGGTCAGTTTGCGTCTATCGATTGCAAGACGTGCTGCAGGCAACATCGACATCGGCGGTTCCGTTCGGTTGTTCTATGGGCGCAGTCCAAATCGTTAATGCAAGCTTACGGATTGTCTTCACAAACCCTTAACTTGGGGTAAACCCCTACCGTAAAGCCCGGAATCATTGGGCTTGAACCCATGCCGACGGCACGCTACGTGAACGGGAGCGGGGCCATTCCGGTGCCCGTTCAAGACAAGCATGGACCGCCTCCCATGACACAGCATCACCACAGCAAAGTCCTCATCATCGGATCCGGCGCGGCCGGCTACACCGCCGCGATCTATGCCGCGCGCGCCAACTTGAAGCCCGAGATCGTCGCCGGCCTGCAGCCCGGCGGGCAGATGACCATCACGACCGACGTCGAGAACTACCCGGGCTTCGAGGCGGTCATTCAGGGGCCCTGGCTGATGGAGGAGATGCGCAAGCAGGCGGAGAATGTCGGCACGAAAATCCATTACGACCTGATCACCGAGATCGACCTGGCCCAGCGGCCGTTTCAGGCCAAAGGCGACAGCGGCGACACCTATTCGGGCGACACCGTGGTGATCGCCACGGGGGCCCAGGCGCGCTGGTTGGGGCTTGCGGGCGAACAGACGTTTCACGGGCGCGGCGTCTCGGCCTGCGCAACCTGCGACGGCTTCTTCTACCGCGACCAGGAGGTGGTTGTCGTCGGCGGCGGGAACACGGCCGTGGAGGAGGCGCTGTACCTGTCCAACATTGCCGCGAAAGTCACGCTGGTTCATCGCCGCGACGCGCTGCGCGCGGAAAAGATCGGCCAGGAAAGGTTGTTCAGGAATGACAAGATCACCGTCGCCTGGGACAGCGTCGTGGAGGAGATCCTTGGCGGCGAGGGACCGATGGCCGAGGTGGAAGGCGTACGCGTGCGCAACGTGAAGACCGGTGCTTTGACCGATATTCCGTGCACGGGGTTCTTCGTCGCCATCGGTCACGACCCGGCGACTGCGATCTTCAAGGGCCAGGTCGAGATGGACGACGAGGGTTATGTCCTCACAAAGCCCGACAGCACCCTGACCAGCGTGCCGGGCGTCTTCGCCGCCGGCGACGTGAAGGACAAGATCTATCGCCAGGCGGTGACGGCGGCCGGCATGGGATGCATGGCCGCACTGGACGCCGAGCGCTTTCTGGCCGAGATGGAGGACGCCGCCGCGGCCGCTGCGGAGTGAGGTGCCGCCGCCGAGGAATCAGTTGTCGCTCCCGATCCAGTTGCGTAGCATAACCGCCGCGGGATCTTCCGATCCCGTCCAGCATCGGGGGGCGGCAGGGTCATGTTCAACAAATCGAAGACGACGGCTGACGGCGAGGCAAGCCCGCCTGCGCCGGCGCGCAAACCGTCGGTGGTCGGAAGCGACATGCGGATCATTGGCGATGTCATTTCGGACGGCGAGGTCCGGATCGACGGGCGCCTTGAAGGCGATATCAAGTGCAGGAACGTGACGATTTCCGAAGCCGCCGAGCTTCGCGGCAACGTCGATGCCGAAGAGTTGACGCTGCGCGGATCCGTTGTCGGCACCGTGCGGGCCAAAGTGGTGCGCCTGATGGCGACGTCACTGATGATGGGCGACGTGGCGCATGAGGTCCTGAAGGTCGAGGCCGGGGCAAAAGTCGAAGGACGTTACCGCCCGGCGCGGTACGGCGAGGAAGTCAAGGTGCCGCGGCCGACCCTGAAACCGGAAGGACCGCCCAAGCGCACACGCGAGAAGGCCGCCGCCAAGACGGCGCCGTCGAGCGGCGAGAAAAAGCCGGAACCGGTCCTCGAAGGATCGGGAGCGCCGACGACCCTGCAGTAACGCCGGTTTTGGTCAGGCGGCCGACCGTCGGTCGCCTTCGATCCCGCCGGTGGTCCGCCAGGCGCAGATCATCAGGGTCATATCGTCCTCGGCCTGGTCGGCGAGGCGGCCCGACCTCAGGATCTGGCGAATGCCTTCATGCGCCTCGCTGTCGCTGCGCGTCGTCGCGATATAGTCGTCAAGATTGCGCAGGAACGGGTTTTCCGGGCGAACGGGTCCTCGCTGGCGCGACGCCTCGCCCAAACCGTCCGTGCCGGCGCAAATGAACTCCACCGGACAGGACAGCGCCTTCATGGCGTCGATGCGCACGGCTTCGGGGCTGGTGACGAAGGTCCGGGGCCGGTCGCTTCCGGTCGCGCCAGGCCGAAACAGATAGTCGTAGCCGTCGGCCTGGGTCCGGCAGGCCAGAAAACCGTCGCCGATCTGTTGTGCGGCGATTCCGGACGGGCCGGCAATGAAGGCGAGCAGCGTACAGGCAAGACCGTCCGCCCTCGCTTCGACCTGATGGGCGGTCGCATTCAGCGCCCCGCGAACCTGCTCCAGCATGCCATCGAACAGCCCCAGCGAGTCCGACAACCGGCGCGCCGTGCGGGGGTCGGCCTCGACCCGCTGGGTCAGAAAGCTCATCGCCGAGCGCACGACTGCCTTTGTCCCGAGTTGTGCCATCGGCGCATCGGGTGACCCGTCCGACATGACGCCGATGACCAGGTCTTCACCAACCTTCCGTAGTTTGCCGTAGTCCTGGCAGGGCAAGCCGCGCCTCTGGCGCAGGTTGCCGCGCCGATAGTCGACTGCGGCTACCCAGCTCATGGCCGGGTCTCGGAGATTGGCGTGACGCCGAAGTCGGCGCGGCCGCGTATTGCGGATATTCGTTGGATTGGTACGGTCGGTCTACCTACTCGATACGAAGTCGTAGGGAGCATTCTCGATCGCTTTCGGCAGAGATGTCTCATCAATCCGTGCAACTGCTGGCACATACTATCCTGTCTTGGTGTGAAATGCAATCTCGGATGATTGATCTGCCGAGTAAATGAAAAAATACTAAAAGATAAAATGTGAAATTCATTTTTCGAATTCTACAGGCATGCTTTTCGTTCGCCTTATCTGTCTTTCGAGAAGCCGTTCTAGTCGATAGTCGGAATGGTGTTTCCTGTGGGTTGCGCCGAGGGTGCCTAGACCGGAAAGTCTCTCTCTGATTGGCGGTGGCGGTCGGGGTGGACTTAATTCAGGTCAATGCGGACCGAAGGTCGCCCGTGCACGCTGTCGACGTTCAGCCCCGCGATGTGCAGTGCGGTCCCAAGCAGATCAGGAGGTGTGACATGGCCAAGAACGTTCCCACAGAACCCAGCAAGCGAGACCTGCCGACCCCGTCGCGCGAGTTCTCGTTCGGCGGTTTGCGCGAAGAGATGAACAGGCTGCTCGACGACTTCATGGACGAACGAATGGTCGCGCCGTTCGGCGTGCTGCGCGAGCCGTGGAACGGTCTCAGGGCTTCGCGGGCGTTCCCGCGCGTCGATATCAGCGAGAACGAAAAGCGGGTCCGGGTCGCGGCCGAACTCCCCGGTATGACGGAAAAGGATATCGAACTGTCGATCGATGACGGTGTGCTTACCTTGCGCGGACAGAAGTCCACGGAGATCGACGAAAAGAAAGAAGACGTCCACCGGATCGAACGGCACGCCGGCGCCTTCCAGCGCTCGTTCTCTTTGCCGGACACGATCGACCAGGCAAAGGTGGCGGCAAGCTTCAAGAACGGCGTCCTGGAAGTCACGATTCCCAAGGTGAAAAAGGCCGCCCGGGCGTCGCGCAAGATCAACATCAAGACGGTGTAGCGTCCGGCGGGACGCCGGCCGGGCGACGATGGCCGCGACATCCGGCCGATGGTCTCGGTCGGCCGCCTTGACTCAATGCCAAACCGCCGCGCTCCGGGTAGTATGGGCAGGGGTCAATGGCGGGCGAACGGGCGACGGACATGGCGGGCAACGTAAAGCGACGGCTGACCACGGTCCTGTGTGCGGACGTCAAGAGCTACACCCGGTTGATGGAGGCCGACGAGGCCGGCACGCTGGAAACGCTGCGCCGCTGTCGTCAGGCGATGGATGCATTGGTCAGCCGCCACGACGGGCGCATCGTCAACACCTGGGGCGATGCGATCATCGCCGAATTCGCCAGCGTCGTCGAAGCGGTGCAGTGCGCGATCGAGATCCAAACCGAACTGAAGGCGCGGAACGAGAACCTGCCCGAAAACCATCAGATGTGGTTCCGGATCGGCATCAATCTCGGCGATGTCATGGTCGAGGACGACAATATCTACGGCGAGGGCGTGAACATCGCCGCCCGGCTGCAGGAGGCCGCCGATCCGGGCGGGATCATGATTTCCGGGCCCGTCTACGACCAGGTCCACCACCGACTTTCCGTCGCCTTCGATCATGTGGGCGCGCAGGCGCTCAAGAACGTCTCGGTACCGGTGGACAGCTACCGGGTTGCGCTGGACGGGCGACGCGCGGCGGCGGAACGGGCTCCGGCATCGGAAGGCGGGACGACGGACAGCGCCTCGCCGCCGCACCGGCATGGGCGCGCCGGCCCACCCTTCGCCCGGTTCGCGGATTGGTATGCCGAACTCCCGATGCCCGTCGCAATCGGCCTGGCCGTGGTTGCGCTCCTGTTCTTCATCAACCTTTTTTCGGGCATTGGCTCGATCTGGTTTCATTGGCCGGCCATGCCCATCGTGATCATGGCGTTGTTCTACTTCATGTGGATCAGGCGAAGCCGCGGCCGGCACAAGGACCGCCGGGACCGCCGGAACCGCCGCTGTTGAGCGATTGCCCCTGGACCGGGGCAGGCGCGGCACATGGACGTGATTTGCCTTTGATGGTCGGCGTGCCTAGATCTCGTGGTGCGATGAAGAAGAGACCGAACGACCTCGGGCGGTTGACCCGCCGGACACTGCTGGGCGCCGGCGGCGCCGCGCTTGTCGCGGCCGCCGCACCCGCCATCGCGGCCGTGCCGACGCCGCGCCAGTCTTTGGGTCCGTTCTATCCGGACCGGTTGTCGCTGGACAGGGACAATGACCTGGTGCGCGTCGAAGGCCGCGCCGCGCAGGCATTGGGAGAGGTCTGCCACGTTTCGGGACGGGTGACGCGAACGGACGGAAGCCCGGTTTCCGGTGCGCGCGTGGAAATCTGGCAATGCGATGCCAACGGCCGCTACCTCCATTCCGGCGACCGCCGTTCCGTCGCGCGCGACGACGGGTTCCAGGGATACGGCCAAATCGTGACCGGCGCGGACGGCGGCTACCGGTTTCGCACCATTCGCCCCGTCGCCTATCCGGGCCGGGCGCCGCATATCCATTTCAAGGTCGGCGGCGGCGCGCGGACGCTGGTCACGCAGATGTACGTTGCCGGCGCGCCCGAGAACCGCCGCGACCGCCTGTTGAACGGCGTGCGCGATCCGGCGGCGCGGGCGCGGCTGATCGTCGAGTTGTCGGCGGCGCCGGAACTGGAAGAAGGGGCGCTGGCGGGCCGGTTCGACATCGTGCTTGCGACCTGAGCCCGATCCGCAACCGCACCGAGCCTAAGCGTTCGGTCGGAATCCTCTTGAATTGATCGAATGACTGCGTGATCGTTGTGCCAGAGAGGGGTTTCCCGGCGCGCGCCGCTGGTTAAGCGGCCGTTAAGCGCGGCACGTTATCGTGCCCGCTCCGTCCGGTGTCAGGCCCGAGCGGGCATAAAGTGTGTTGATACGATGAAGAACCTCAGTGCGTTTTCTCCGACGGAACGTGTGGACGTCACAGGTCCTGACGACATCAAGTCCGACTTCCTCCGCGGTCTCTACGTTCTATGGCGTGCCAAGGCGGGGTCTCGCTGTTGTCCCTCGCGGCAGGACCTGAGCCCGGAAGAAATGGTTCCCTGGCTTGGCTCGGTGTCGCTGTTGGACGTGATCGACGACGGCGCCGACATGATCTATCGCCTGGCCGGCGTGGACGTGGTCGAGGCCTGCGGGATGGAATACCGCGACCGGCGCCTGTCCGAGGTGGATTGGGGCGATCGCGGCGAGCGCATCATGGAAGAGTACCGGCACGTGGCGCGCACCGGCCTGCCGCTGTTGGTGCGCAGCCCTCTTGTCAGCCGGCACGCGCATTACGAGACGCGGATGGTTCCCAAGCTGATGCTGCCGCTGAGCGGCGACGCCCAGGCCTGCGACAAGCTGTTGACCTGTTTCGATCTCAGTCCGGACGCCTGAACCGAACGGGGCGCCGCTTGGTGTGCCTCTCCCGGATTTGCTTTGTCCCCGGCCGCGCCCACCGGCCATAATGGCGGGCCGCCTGCTTGTGGCGGTAAGGTTTGCGGGGAGGGCACATGATCAAGGCGATCATCCTTTTGAAACGGCGCGACGACCTGGGGTTCGACGAATTCCGGGACTGGCTGCTGGGCGAACACGCGCCGAAGGCGACGCGCCTGCCGGGGATCAAGGGCTACCAGGTCAACATGGCGCGTGACGGCGACGGACCCTACGATGCCGCTTCCGAGCTGTGGTTCGATAGCGAGGAGGATCTGGCCGCGGCCTACGCCTCGGAGCACGGCAAGGCGGTTGCCGCCGATTCCATGGCGCACGTGACCCGCCGGGACCGTTTGATCGTGACCGAAAATCCGTTTCAGATCCCGTCGGGATAGGCTAGGAACAGCGCCGTTGGCGGGCGGCAATGGACCGCCTCGACCAGAGGCCGGGACGGCATGACGGAAAGACCGGCGGCAAACCGCCGGGTTGAGGGAAAGGGGACGATTTCGATGGCAGAGACGCTGTATCACTTCATCGGCGGCAGCCGCGCGGCCGGCGCGAATGGAAGGCTTGGCGAGGTGTTCAACCCCGCGACCGGCGAGGTCGGCGCCCATGTGCCTTATGGCGGCGCCGCAGACGTGGACGCGGCCGTTCAGGCGGCGCTGGGCGCCTTCGACGAGTGGTCGGCCATGTCCGCACCCAGGCGTGCGGGCATCATCTTCAAGTTCCGCGAACTGGTGATCGCCAACCGCGACAAGGTGGCGGACCTGGTCGGCCGGGAACACGGCAAGACCATCGCCGATGCGCTGGGGTCGATCCAGCGGGGCATCGACGTCACGGAGTTCGCCTGCGGCGCGCCGCATCTGATGAAGGGCGAGTTCTCGCTGAACGTGGGCGGCGGCATCGATTGCTATTCGTTCCGCGAGCCGGTCGGCGTCGTGGCGGGGATCACGCCGTTTAATTTCCCGGTGATGATCCCGCTGTGGATGGGCGTGATGGCGGTCGCCTGCGGCAACTGCTTCATCAACAAGCCCAGCGAGCGCGCACCCTCCGCACCCCTGTTCCTGGCGGAATTGTGGAAGGAGGCGGGCCTGCCGGACGGCGTGTGGAACGTGATCAACGGCGACAAGGAATCGGTCGATGCGCTGTTGGAGCATCCCGACATTCCCGCGATCAGTTTCGTCGGGTCGACGCCGGTCGGCGAGTACATTTACCAGACCGGCACGGCGCACAACAAACGGGTCCAGGCCTTCTGCGGCGCCAAGAACCACATGATCATCATGCCGGACGCCAACATGGACCAGGCCGCCGACGCCCTGATGGGCGCGGGGTACGGCTCGGCCGGCGAACGTTGCATGGCGATATCCGTCGCGGTGCCGGTCGGCGACGAGGCGGCCGAGGCGATCCGCAGCCGTTTGGAGCCGCGGGTCCGTGCGCTGAAGATCGGTCCCTACAACGACCCCGACGCGGACATGGGTCCCCTGGTCACGGCCCAGGCAAAGGCAAAGGTCGAGGGTCTGATCGATGCGGGCGTTGCCGAGGGCGCCGAGCTTGTCGTCGACGGGCGCGGTGCAAGCCTGCAGGGCTATGAGAACGGCTACTTCGTGGGCGGGACCCTGTTCGACCGGGTGACCACGGACATGGAGATCTACAGGACCGAGATCTTCGGACCGGTGCTGTCGATGGCGCGCGCCGAAAGCTTCGACCAGGCCGTGGGCATGGTGAACGATCACGAATACGGCAATGGCGTTGCGATCTTCACCCAGGACGGAGACGCCGCGCGCGAGTTCACGCGTCTGGTGGACGTGGGCATGATCGGCGTCAACGTGCCGATCCCGGTGCCGATGGCGTTCCACAATTTCGGCGGTTCCAAACGCTCCAAGTTCGGCGACACCCAGATGCACGGGCCGGAGTCGATCCGTTTCTTCACCAAGATGAAGACGATCTCGTCGCGCTGGCCAAGCGGCATCCGCGCCGGCGCGGAGTTCACCATGCCGACGAACCGTTAGGCGACGACGGGACGGACTGGTTTCTTCTGGCCCGGGTGAACACGCCGCCCGCGGTCCTGAGGAGGCCGCAGAGCGGCCGTCACGAAGGCCGGATGGGGGGGATTGCGTTGCCGGCCGGCACCCGAACACCCTCACCCGGCCGGCTGATGGCTAGATCAGCCGGCCGACTTCGTTCTCATAGCAAATCGGAAAGACACAAGGGGGTTACCGCGCTGTCCGGCGCTTGGACGTCGTCGCCATCCGGGGAGAGGGGCTTCGGTTGCCGCTAGCGCTGCGGCTGCATGATCGCCTCGGCGCCGGTGACCACGTCCAGCAGTTCTTCGGTGATCGCGTTCTGACGCAGGGTGTGTTCACGCCGCGTCAGGGTTTCCAGCTTTTCGACGATATTGTGGTCGGCCGCTTCCATCACCGCCAGCCGCGCGCCGTTCTCGCTGGCCAAGGACTCCATGACGGCCGCCGTCAGTTCGGCGAACAGATACTCGCCGGCCAGGCGCTGCAGCAACAGCGCCGGCGGCAGTTGGTGCAGCGGCCGGCCGACGCCGCGGCGGCCCGCGAACAGGGCCGGATCAAGCGGCAGGATGCGTTTCCTTGCGATCGTATAACGGCCGCCCCGGCGATAGGCGGGATAGACGATGTCGGTGCCGGGCGCGGTCGCCAGGTAATCCGCCGTGCGGCGCGTCAGTGCCAGAACGCCGCCGGTGTGGGTCGGCATGGGAAAGCGCCGGGCCACGGCCAGGTGGCGTTCCTCTGCCAGGACCGCGCCGCGCCGGCCGACGATCACCAGATCGCGCCCGTCCCGGATCTCCGCGCCGGCGCGATCGAGGATCTGTTCATTCAAGGCGCCGACGAAACCATGCTCGGAGCAGACGGCGATCACGATCCCCGGCCCGACCGCCCGGTGGGCGGTTTCCCGACCCGGCATTGCCGACACCAGGCCCAGGGCGTCGCCGATGGATTCCTCGATCACGTCGGTATAGCGGCGCATTCCGGCCAGCGCGCCCTGAGCTTCCTGCACGTGCGCGGCGGCCAGCGCGCGCAGTGCGCGCATCAGGTCGCGCAGTTCCTGCAGGCTTGCGATGCGCGCCCGAAGCCGCGGCAGTTCCTCCATCTCAGTCCGCCCCTTTGCGCGTCGCAAGACACAGGTCGATGGCGTCCAGCAGTTCCTGCCGGTCGGCGTCGGTCAGTTCGCCGGTCTGTTCGATCCTCGCGGCGGCCTGAGGGCAATTGTCGGCCAGCACCGCACCGATCGACGCCTTGAAGCGCTCGACCTCCGCCAGGGGAACGGCATCCAGACGCCGTTCGCTGACCGCCAGCAGAAGCGTCACCTGTTCCGCGAGCTTGAGCGGACGGTGCTCGGGCTGGGCGAGAATGGCGCGGATCCGGCGGCCGTGTTCGATCGTGCGCCGGGTTCGTTCGTCGGAGATCGCGCCGAAGCGGGTGAAGACCTCCAATTCGAGGAACTGGGCATAGTCCAGCCGCAAGGTCTCGGCCAGGCGCTTCATCACCGGTGCCTGGGTCTGGCCGCCCACACGCGATACGCTGAGACCGACGTTGACCGCCGGTTTCTGGCCCTCGTGAAACAGCTTGGGTTCAAGGTAGATCTGTCCGTCGGTAATCGAGATCAGGTTCGTCGGGATGTAGGCGCTGAGGTTTCCGGCCTGGGTCTCGGCGATCGGGAACGCGGTCAGCGAGCCGCCGCCACGCTCGGCCGACAATTTCGCGGCGCGCTCCAACAAGCGCGCATGGATGTAGAAGATGTCGCCCGGATAGGCCTCCCGCCCCGGCGGATTGCGCAGCAACAGCGACAGCTGCCGGTAGATGATCGCATGTTTCGTCAGGTCGTCGATCACCAACAACGCGTCTCGGCCCTGGTCGCGGAAGTATTCGGCCATCGAACAGGCGGCATAGGGCGCGATCCACTGCAGTCCCGGCGGCGAATCGGGCTCGCCGACAACGAAGATACAGCGATCGACGGCGCCGTAGGCGCGCACGGCCTCGACAACCTGTCCGACCGTGGAGGATTTCTGTCCGACGGCCGCATAGACACAGACAACGTCGGTGGACCTTTGGTTGACCATCGCGTCGACGGCCACCGCCGTCTTTCCGGTCTTGCGATCGCCGATGATCAGCTCCCGCTGTCCGCGGCCAAGCGGGATCATGGCATCGACTACGGTCAGTCCGGTCATCATCGGTTGTGCCACCCGGTCGCGGTCTTTGATGGCGGGCGCCGGACGGTCGATGGGCGCGCGGTGCGGCGACTCAATCGGCGCACCGTCGTCCAGCGGCCGGCCCAGAGGATCGACGACGCGCCCCAACAGCGCTTCGCCGACCGGCACCCGGGCGATGTCGCCGGTTCCGAGAACCCGTGTGCCGGCCACGACGCTGTCGGCGTCGGTGAGCAGGACGCAGCCCGCCCTGTGGCGGTCGACGCTGAGGACGAGCCCCAGTGCGCCGGTCTCGAAGCGTACCAGTTCGTCGATGCCCACATGCGGCAGGCCGGCAATCGCGGCCACGCCGTCGCCCACATGCTCGACCGTGCCCACATGCTGCAGCGAGGGCCCGGCATCCAGGTCCGCAAGCCGGCCGCGCGCCGTCGGCAGCCAGCCGGCCAGGTCTTCACGAAGCGTCGGCATGACCGTTCAGCAATTGCTTGGCCCGTTCCAACTGATCCGCCCAGCTGAACTTGAGCTGGGCGTGCGGGAAATGCAGCTCGGCCCCGCCGACAAGCGCGTCGTCCGTGTCGAAATCCACGCCCGTCCCGTCGCCGAGATGCGGGGCCAGCCGCACCCGCCAGCGTTCCTGCGCCTCGGTCTCCAGCGGTACCGCGGTGACCACGCGCACGCGGCCGCCATTGGCCGAGACGTCGTTCGAAAGTTGGGTGCGTTCGTCCTGGTCCAGCGCGGCGAGGTGCGCGGCGATGCGCTCGAGCGTGCCGTCGTAGAGCTGTCTTTCGTCCGCATGCCTGAGCAGGGTTGCAGCCATATCGGTTGCCAGCGCGACCACCTCGCTGCGGCTGGCTGCGACCGCTGCGGCGCGCTCGTCTGCCAGGGCGGCCAGGCCTTCGGCGTGGATGGACGCCGCATCGCGTTCGGCCTGCTCGCGGACTGCGGTGCGTTCCCGTTCCAGTTCGGCATGCATGCGCTTGAGCATCGCCTGGCGTTCGTCAGCAAGCTGTGCGCGTTCCGCCTCGAGGCGCTGGCGTTCGGCCTCGGCCGCCTGGGCGCGCGCCTCGGCCTCGCGCACAGCCGCGTCGGCCAACCCCTTGCGTTTCTCGATCACCTGCCGCACCGGCCTGTACAGGAACCGCCACAACAGCCAGACGAGGACCAGGAAGTTGACCGTCTGCAGGGCCAGTGTCCACCAGTCCAGCTGCATGGTCAGCCGGCGAACGGGTTGGCGTACAACAGCAACAGGGCGACCACCAGACAGTAGATCGCCATGGTCTCGATCATGGCGAGGCCGACGAACAGCGTGCGCGACAGCGGGCCTGCCGATTCCGGCTGGCGGGCGATTGCGTCCATGGCCGCGGCGACAGCGCGGCCTTCGCCCAGCGCCGGTCCGATGGCGCCGAACGAGACCGCCACGGCGGCGCTGATGATGCTCCAGACTTCGATGCTCATTTCCATCCTCTCACTCCACGTCGACGCTGCCGACGGCTGCGCCGATAAACACGGTCGCCAGGACCGTGAAGATGTAGGCCTGGATGATGCCGATCAGCATGCCAAGGGCCATGAATGGGATTGGCAGCAGCAGGCCGGCCAGAAACACGACGATGGCCAGGACGAACTCATGGCTCATGATGTTGCCGAACAGACGAACCATCAGCGAAAAGGTGCGGGTGATCTCCGCCATCACGTTGAGCGGCAGCAGGACCGGATTGGGCCTGACGTAGCGCCTGAAATAGGCGCCAATCCCGCGTGCGCGCATGCCCAGCATGTGCACCGACAGGAACACGATGGCGGCAAGGGCGGCGGGCGTCTCGATATGCCCGGTAGGCGGCTTTACGCCCGGCAGGACGGCCGTCAGGTTCGCGCACAAAAGGAAAATGAACAGCGTTCCAAGCAATGGCATCAGCGGCCACGGGTCGCGGCGCACGATGTCGCGCACCTGGTCGGCGATGGTTTGCACCAGGATTTCAAGAACGCTCTGCAGCGTGCCGGGGCGCACCGCGGCGCGCCGCATGCCCAGCCATGCCACCAGCGTCAGCGCCGCCATCAGAACCCAGGTCGTGACCACCTGCTGGGCAATCGGCACGGGGCCGAGGTGGAACAGAATGGTCGGAGAAAGCGGGCTGATATCCATCACGCCCCCCGTGCCGCAAACAGCAGGAAGACAGAGCGGGCGGCCAGAAATCCCGCGCCCGCGGCGAGCAGCGGCCACGGTCCCGCCTGGGCGGCGAACCAGAAGGCTGCGATGGCGGTGCCGACACGCGCCAGCAGCAGCGGAACGGCCTGCAGCGCCGTCCCGTGATGCACGAACCGGCCGACCGAATAGCGCAACAGCGCGAAATAGAGAGTGCCCGCGCCCATTCCGAGCAGAAGGAAACCAGCGATCTCTAATGCCTGCGCTTGGTTCATTGCCGGTGGATCCTTTGCCAGGCAAGCGCGCAGCCGGCGACCACGCCGACGAAGATCAAGGCGCCGGAGAAGAAGATGCCTGTCTCGAACGTCCGATCCAGCCAGCGCCCGGCGACGATGCCCAACAGGATCGGTGTGACGATCAGCCAGCCCAGCGCCCCGATCATCGACAGGTTCTGCCAGATCGACCGCTCGTCCTCGCGCTGTTCGATGCGCCTTGCCCGCTTGCGCACGGCACGGTGCATGCGGCGATGTCCGTGATTAAGGTTCGGTTCGCTCATGCCGGCGGCCCTCCCTCGTGCGGCCCCGTTCCGCCTGCGGGGTGACCTTGTGGCACGGGCGCGCGGCCGGCTTCCAGATAACGCTGCATCTGACGCATGGCTGCAAGGTGCAGCCGGGTCGAGGAGACGCGCGATTCGGTTTCGGCCTTCGCGTCGGCGCGAAACCGGGCCAGCACGGCATCGCCCAGCGCGTGCAGGGTGTCCTCGCCGACCGCGTCGCGGGTTGCCACCTCGATCTGCGCGCCGCCGCGCACCGTCAGGACGCCGCCGCGCACGGCGATGTGGTGTTCCTCGTCGTCGTGGTTCAGCCAACTGATCACCGAGATCGTCAGCACCGTCACCAGGTCCGCGTGGCCGGGCAGGATCCCGAAGGCTCCGGTCTCGTCCTCGGCGCGGACGTGGGTGACGTTGTCGGCATCGACGACAACGGCGAGCGGCGTCGTTACCAGAAGCCTCATGGCGCAGGCTCCCGGCGTGCGGCGAGTTCCTTCTGATGCGCCTCCTGAAGGGATCCGACCATGTAAAGTGCGCTCTCCTCCCAATCGTCCGTCTCGCCGTCGAGGATGGCGCGGCAGCCGGCGATGGTGTCTTCCAGCGGGACCGACGCGCCGGTCCGTCCGGTGAACTGGGAGGTGACGGCAAACGGCTGTGTCAGGAAACGGATCAGGCGGCGGGCGCGGCGCACCGCGGCGCGGTCGTCGGCGCCAAGTTCCTCCATGCCCAACAGCGCGATGATTTCCTGAAGCTCCCGGTAGTGCTCGATCAGCCGGCGGACCCGTTCTGCGACCGCATAGTGGTCCTGCCCGACGACGCGCGGATCCAGCATCACCGATGTCGATGCCAGCGGGTCGATCGCGGGGTACAGCCCTTCGGCCGCCATGTCGCGGCTGAGCACGATGGAGGAATCCAGATAGGTGAAGGTCTCCGCGACCGCCGGGTCGGTGAAGTCGTCGGCCGGGACATAGACCGCCTGGATCGAGGTGACCGCCGCATTCTTGACCGAGGCGATGCGTTCCTCCAAGGCGGCGATCTCGGTCGACAGGGTCGGCTGATAGCCGACGCGCGAGGGCAGCCGGCCCAAGAGGCCCGAGACCTCGCCGCCGGCCTGGACGAAGCGGAAGACGTTGTCGATCAGCAACAGGACATTGCTGCCCATGGCGTCGCGGAAGTGCTCGGCAAGCGCCAGCGCCGTCATGCCCACGCGCCAGCGCGCGCCGGGCGGCTCGTTCATCTGGCCGAAGACGAGGGCGGTGCGGTCCAGCACGCCCGACCGTTCCAGCTCCAGCCACAGCTCGTGGCCTTCGCGCGACCGTTCGCCGATGCCGGCGAACACGGAGGTCCCCTGGTGGTGCGCGTGGGTCGCGCGAATCAGCTCCATGATCAGGACGGTCTTGCCGACGCCGGCGCCGCCGAACATGGCCGCACGGCCGCCGCGGGCAAGCGGCGCCAACAGGTCGATCACCTTGATCCCGGTGGCAAAGACGCTGCGGCTTCCGTCCTGCCGCGCAAGCGCGGGCGGCTTACGGTGGATCGGCTCGCGCGGTACGTCGGCGCCGAAAGCGGGACCGTGGTCGATCGGCTCGCCGAGGACGTTGATCAGCCGCCCCAGCACCGCATTGCCGGCGGGGACCGTGATCGGCGCGCCGGTATCGCGGACCTCCAGCCCACAGCGCAGGCCTGCCGTTTCCTGCATGGCGACGCAGCGCACCGTGGCGTGGTCCAGGTGCAGTTGCACCTCGGCAACCAGCGGCGCGCCGCCGTCGCGGGCAATCTCCAGCGCATTGTTGATCGGCGGCAGCCGGTCTGGCGGAAACCGCACATCCACCACCGATCCGCCGATGCGGTCGATCTGGCCCGGACCGAACGCCGCCGCGGGTGGCTGACGCCGGTCCTGCGATGAAGATGCCTGTGTCTCGGCCACGGCAGTCGCACCCGGTGGCTAAGTTTGCGTGCGATTATAGGCTTCTAAGCCGGGCCTTCGTCTTGATCTGGGTCACGCCCGACGGCCAGGCGGGGCTCAGCGCCGGTTAATCCGCTCGGGGTGGTCGGTGAAGACCGAATGGACGCCGAGGTCGAACAGGGCGGCGGCGCGCGCTGCGTCGTTCACGGTATAGGCTCGCAACGCGTAGCCTGCGGCGATCATCGCGCGCGCCGTGTCGGGGTCGAGGAAATCGTGGTTGGCATGGATCGCGCTGCAGCCGAAGCGGCGGGCCTGCGCGTCCCAGTCGGCCGGGACTTCCCAGAAGCCGATGCCGCGCGGCAACGAGGGCGCCACGGCGGCGCAGGTCTCCAGGATCGGCTCGGAGAAGCTGCACAGGACCGGCAGGGGCAGTTCCGCGGGCCAGCGCCGGGTGACGAATTCCGCGACCGCGGTGGCGACGGCGCGCGGGTCGTCGTTGCCGGCCTTGATTTCCAGCGCCGCACCCATTCCCGTCCGCCGCAGCAGGCCGAGCGCCTGGTCCAGAGTCGGGATGGGTTCGCCGGCGAAATCGGCGGCGAACCAGCCGCCGGCATCCAGTTTCCGGATCTCCGCGAGATCGACCTGGTGGACGTCGCGTGGATCGCCCGCCGTACGCTTGAGATCGTCGTCGTGCAGCAGAACGATTTCGCGGTCGCGGGTCAGCTGGCAGTCGAACTCCACCCAGCCGCAGCCGAGGTCGGCTGCGCGTGCGAGACTGGCGAGGGTGTTTTCCGGCGCGCTGCCCGACGCGCCCCGATGGGCGATGACCGCGTCGACGGCGGGCTGTTCGGGGCCCTGGGCGGCCACTAGAACCCCGGCACGCGCGGCCCCATGGAGCCGATATAGATGCAGTAGAGGGCCAGCATGGCGCCGCCTTCCAGGCGACTGACCTTGCGTTCCCACCACAGCAGGGCCACGAACAGACACGAAGTCGCCAGCATCACCCACATGTCCACGTTCTGGATGTCCTGGGCGATGGGCAACGGCGTGACCATGGAACTGATGCCCAGAATGGCCAGAACGTTAAAGACGCATGAGCCCAGCGCATTCGCGATTGCCAGTTCCGTATGCTTGCGCCAGGCGGCGATGATCGTCGCCGCAAGCTCCGGAAGCGAGGTTCCCACCGCAACCAGCGTCAATCCGATGACGGATTCCGGGATGCCGGCGGCGCGGGCGAGGCCGGTGGCGCCGGTCACCAGAAGGTGCGCCCCGCCGATCAGGCCCGCCAGGCCCGCAAGAAGGAAAAGCGCGATGAGCCAGTTGTTGTGGGGCACGGCATCGGGCTCGTCGAGCACCAGGTCTTCGTCGTTCAGGCGGCATAGCCGCTTGTCGTGCACGTAGCTGCCGACGATGAAGACGGCCAGCAAGACCAGCATGATGACGCCGTTCCACCAGACGATGGCGCCCACCATTCCCAAAAGGCACAACAGACCGATCGACAACAGCATGGCCAGCCCGTCGCGCACCGCGGAACGGGGATGACAGGTCATCGGATAGATCAGTCCGCCAATCCCCAGGATCAGGAGGATGTTGGCGATATTGCTGCCGACCACGTTGCCGATGGCGAGGTCGGGCGTTCCCTGCAGCGCCGCGTTCAGGGTGACCACCAGTTCCGGCGCCGAGGTTCCGAACCCGACCACGATCAGGCCGATCACCGCCGGGGTAACCCCCAGGGCCTGGGCCAAACCTACTGCGCCGCGCAGGGTCGCCTCGCCGCCCACAAACAGGACAACCAGGCCAAGGGCGACAAACAGCAGATCCATAAATCAGCTCATCCAGACGACATCGCGGGTCGGCGCTCCACGCGGGTCCGTAATGTCAGGGACGCGCCGCCTCGTGGCGCCGGTATGGCGGCAGAGGGGCGCGTTTCGCGGACGGCTGGAGAGGGCCACAACTCTGCGGGGTAAATGGCGTCATTCGCCGGGAATTCCAAGGAAATTTTCTTTCGGGAGCGAGGAAAACGACCGCTAGTCGCCGCTGCGGGTGCGCCGTACGGCGTCGCGCCAGCCGGTATAGAGCGGCTCGCGCAGGTCGGCGGACATGATCGGCCGGAACGTGGCATCGACCTGCCACAGACGCGAAAGGCCGTCCATGTCGGGATAGAGCCCTGCCTGCATGCCGCCGAGATAGGCGGCGCCCAGCGCGGTGGTTTCGGTGATGACCGGGCGCTCGACGGTCACGCCCAGGATGTCGGCCAGGAACTGCATTGCCCAGTCGTTGGCGACCATGCCACCGTCGACGCGCAGGGCGGACGCCTTTTCCGCCCCATCGGCGGCCATTGCCTCGAACAGGTCGCGGGTCTGGAAACAGACCGATTCCAGCGTCGCGCGGGCGATCTCTGCGGGCCCAGTACCCCGGGTCAGACCGAAGATTGCGCCGCGGGCATCCTGGTCCCAGTAGGGCGCCCCAAGCCCGGTGAAGGCGGGGACAAGATAGACACGGCTTTGCGGATCGGCGGCGCGGGCCATCGCCTCCGATTCCGGCGCCGATTTGATCAGCTTCAGCTCGTCGCGCAGCCATTGCACCGCGGCGCCGGCGATGAAAATGCTGCCTTCGATCGCGTAGGTGACGGCGCCGCCAAGACGATAGGCGACGGTGGTCAGCAGCTTGTTGTGCGAGGTGACCGCCGTTTCGCCGGTGTTGATCAGGGCGAAGCAACCGGTCCCGTAGGTGCTCTTGATCATGCCGGGCTCGAAACAGCACTGGCCGAAGGTCGCGGCCTGCTGGTCGCCGGCCATCCCGCGCACGGCAATGGCACCGTCGAACAGCCCGGGTGCCGTCATGCCGAACTCGCAGGCGTTGTCCCGGACATCGGGCATCAGCGAGCGCGGGATGTTCAAAAGCGCCAGAAGCTCCTCGTCCCATTCCTGGGTATGGATGTTGAACAGCATGGTGCGCGCGGCGTTCGACGCATCGGTTGCGTGGACCGCGCCGTCCGTCAGTTTCCAGAGGAGAAAACAGTCGATGGTCCCGAACCTGAGCTTGCCGGCCTCGGCCTTGGCGCGGGCGCCGTCCACATTGTCCAGCAGCCAGGCGACCTTGGAGCCGGAGAAATAGGCGTCGATCACAAGACCCGTGCGTTCCTGGATCAGGCCTTCGTGGCCCTCTTTCTTCAGCCTGTCGCACAGACCGGAGGTTCGGCGGTCCTGCCAGACGATGGCGTTGTGTATCGGCGCGCCGGTATCGACGTCCCAGATCACCGTTGTTTCACGCTGGTTGGTGATCCCGATCGCGGCGATGCCTTCGGCATCGATTCCGGCCTGCAGCATCGCCTGCCTGCAGATCTCCACCGTGTCCTGCCAGATCACCTCGGGTTCGTGCTCGACCCATGCAGGCCTGGGGTAGTGCTGTGTGAATTCTTTGTTGACCTGCGCAACCGGCGTGCCGTTTGCGTCGAACACCATGGCGCGAGAGCTTGTCGTGCCCTGGTCGATGGCAAGCACGTGACCCGGCTGGCTCATGTTCCATATCCTCCCCGACGGACCTTGCGCGTTCTTGTTCTGGGCGCGGGGCGATGGTGCCTGCGTTACGGGCGCCGGTCCAGCGGCAAAATCTTCCTTTGCCGGCCGGCATGCGCTAGTGATTGCGCCGACACGGGGCCTCAAACACCTGGCGGGGAGAACCGGAAGAATGGAACCGGGCGACGTAAAGACCGTAGCGGATGCCGCGCGAATCGTGGCCGAGCGCGGGCTGAATCACGTAAAGATCGGCGTCTTCGACAATGACGGCGTGTTTCGGGGCAAGTACATGGCCGCGCCGAAATTCCTGTCGGCGTTGGAGGGCGGCTTCGGCTTCTGCGACGTGGTCCTCGGTTGGGACATGCAGGACCAGCTTTATGACAGCGTCGAATTCACGGGCTGGCACACGGGCTATCCGGACGCGACCGTCAGGGTCCTGCCCGAGACCTGCCGGTCGATCCCTTTCGAGAACGACATGCTGTTGTTCCTGGGGGAGTTCGAGGGACCGGCAGAGACCGTCTGCCCGCGCGCGACGCTGAGGCGGGCGCTGGAAAAGGCCGCGGCGATGGAGCTGGAGGTCACTGCTGCGGTCGAGTACGAGTTCTTTCTGTTCGAAGAGACGCCGCACACCGTGCGCGAAAAAGCCTATCGCGACCTGCGCAACATCACGCCCGGCTTCTTCGGCTATTCGATGCTGCGCAGCTCGGTGCACGCGGAGTTTTATCACGAGCTGTTGCAGACCTGCGCGGAGATGGACTTTCCGCTGGAGGGCCTGCACACCGAGACCGGACCGGGCGTGCTCGAGGCGGCGCTTGCGGCCGACGACGCGCTGGTGGCCGCCGACAGGGCGGCGCTGTTCAAGACCTATACCAAGATCCTGGCGCAGCGCCGCGGCTGGATGGCAAGCTTCATGGCGAAATGGTCGCCCGACTGGCCCGGCCAGAGCGGCCATGTGCACGTATCGCTGAAGACCAAGAACGGCGACAGCGTCTTTCACGATGCCGCGCGTCCCGACGGCATGACCGACGCGATGCGGCATTTCATCGGCGGCCAGCAGAAACTGATGCCGCAGATCCTGGCGATGGTCGCTTCGACGGTGAACAGCTACACGCGACTGATCCCCGGCTTCTGGGCGCCGACCGAGGCAAGCTGGGGCATCGAGAACCGGACCTGTGCGCTGAGGGCGATCGGCGGTTCGGCCAAGTCGCAACGCGTCGAGTACCGAGTCGCCGCGGCGGACATCAATCCCTACCTCGCCATGGCCGCGGCGGTCGGGTCCGGTCTTTACGGCATCGAACACAAGATCGAGCCGACCGCGCCGGTCACCGGCAACGCTTACGAGCAGCAATTCCCCGAGGAACTGCAACTGCCGCGCACGCTGTCGGAGGCAGCCGAACGCCTGCGCCGTTGCAACGAGGCGCGCGAGCTTTTCGGCGATGCCTTCGTCGACCACTATGCCGCCAGCCGCGACTGGGAGGAACGGGAGTTCCGCAAGGCCATCACCGACTGGGAACTGGAGCGGTACTTTGAGATCATTTGAGTGTCGCCGTTGCCGTCGCACTGCAGGACGGGCCGTCCTGTGGAACTGAGCGGAAACTGGAACTTCCCGACCCGTATCGTGTTCGGTGCCGGCCGCATCGACGGATTGCCGCGGCTGGTGCGCTCGGTCGGCATGCGCCGGCCTCTTCTGGTGACGGATCCCGGCCTCGCCGCCCTGCCGATGGTGCAGAACGCGGTCGCGAACAATGCCGCGGCCGGGTTCCCGACGACGGTCTACGCCGACGTCAGGGGCAACCCGGTGGAAAGCAACGTCAATGACGGGATCGCGGCGTTCCGTGCCGGCGGGCATGACGGCGTGATCGCCTTCGGCGGAGGCAGTGCGCTGGATGCGGGCAAGGCGGTGGCCTTCATGGTGGGGCAATCGCGGCCGATCTGGGACTTCGAGGATGTGGGCGACAACTGGCGCCGCGGCTCGACCGACGGGATCGCGCCCGTCATTGCCGTGCCGACCACTGCCGGCACCGGGTCTGAGGTGGGCCGCAGCTCGGTCATTGCCGACGAGACCACGCACGAAAAGAAAATCATCTTCCATCCGTCGATGATGCCGGAAGCGGTACTGTCCGATCCGGGCCTGACCGTTGGCCTGCCGCCGCACATCACGGCGGCAACCGGAGTCGATGCCTTCACGCACTGTTTCGAGGCCTTCTGTGCGCCGGGCTGGCACCCGATGGCCGACGGCATCGCCCTTGAAGGGATGCGGCTTGTCGCCGACGCCCTGCCGCGCGCCTACCGCGACGGCAACGACATCGACGCGCGGGCGCGCATGCTGGCCGCCGCTTCCATGGGCGCGACGGCGTTCCAGAAGGGCCTGGGCGCGGTCCATTCGATCAGCCACGCGGTCAGTGCCCTTTACGACACCCATCACGGGCTGACCAACGCCGTGGTGCTGCCTTATGTGATGCGTCACAACGAGGCGGCGCTGGACGAGAAAGCGACGGTGATTGCGCGCATGCTGGACCTTCCCAACCCGGGGTTCGCGGCGCTGCTGGACTGGTACCTCGCCTTCAGGGATACGCTTGGCATTGCCGCCACGCTGGCCGATATCGGTGTCGCGGCGGACCGAACGGACGAGGTCGGCGAAATCGCTGCGCGCGATCCCACGGCCGCGTTCAACCCGGTGCCGGTCACGGCGGGCGATCTGACGGCGCTGTTCGAAAACGCGGTCGCCGGGCGTATCTGAGGTGTCGCACCCCCTGGGCAAGCGTGCCGGCCGCGGTTATTCTCTGCGCCCCACCCGGTTTCACCCACCATCACTCATGGAGACCCCATGTCAGGCCTGATGTTTTCGCTTCTGACCGTGACGTTGGCTGTCGGCATTGCCGGCGCGGCGGCGGCGCAGGGAGGCGACCCTGAAAACACGCTCTATCTCGACCTCAAGGACGGGCGCGTCGTCATCGAATTGCGGCCTGACCTGGCGCCGCAGCACGTCGCACGGATCAAGCAACTGACCCGTGAAGGCTTCTACGACGGCCTCACCTTTCACCGGGTGATCGACGGTTTCATGGCTCAGACCGGCGATCCCAACGGCAACGGGACGGGAGGATCGGGCATCAAGTTGCCGGCCGAGTTTTCCGACGAACCGCACGAGCGCGGGACCGTCTCGATGGCGCGCGCCCGCAGCCCCGACAGCGCCGACAGCCAGTTCTTCATCGTGTTCCAGCGGGCCTCGCATCTGGACGGCCAGTACACGGTCTGGGGCAAGGTTGTGGACGGCATGGATTATGTCGACCGGATCAAGAAAGGCGACAGCGGCTCCAACGGCGCGGTCGACGATCCGGACAGCATCATCCGCATGCAAGTTGCCGCGGATGTAGACAGCTGAGGCACCTCGACCACAATATCTAGTAGATATCCGGCATCCAACCTTTCAGTCTTCGTTAGGGGTTGGGCCGCAGAATAGGGGGTCTGGACGGCGCAGAATCGTGCCGCCCAGGCCCCCTCTTGCGGGGCCCAACGCAACGGACAGAAGGTCGCGAACCCATGTCGGATATTGCCTCTGCGGTCGTTTCCCAGGTCGTCAATGCCAAGTACGACGTCTTGATCGGTGCCGTGAAGAACACCGCGCGCCGCGAGCAGGACATCGTCAAGATGATCGAAAAGACCGTCGGCAGCGGGGCGCAGCCGCTGAACGCGTCCGGCCGGGGCAGTTCCGTCAACCTCTTTGCCTGAACGCGTCCGCGCGCCTGCGCGCGCGCACGGTCGGTTTGCGACGTCGACGGCGGAGGGCACCTCGGGTCCCTCCGTTTTCATTTCAACAGGGCCGCACGAAAACACCATGTCACCGCGACTTCCAGCATGGGTCGGCACCGCCGCAAAACTGGTCCTGACCGCGGCCCTGATCGCCCTGATTGCGTCCAAGGTCGATCTGGACGCGGCCTGGATGCGTGCCCAGCAACTGCCCCTGTGGGCGGGAATATCGGCGCTGTGCCTGGCGCTGGCGCAGGCGGTCATGAACGCGCTGCGCTGGCGCGTCGTGGCCGCTGCGGAGGGGGCGGAACTGTCCCCGGGGCTTGCGATGCGATCGGTTTTCCAGGGTCTGTTCTTCAATCAGGCGCTGCCGTCGGTGGTCGGCGGCGACGCCCTGAGGGTGGTCTACGCAACCCAGGCCGGTCTCGATGCGGGCCGGGCCGTCCGGTCCGTCGTGTTGGACCGGATCGCCGGCATGGCGGCGCTGGTCCTGTTGGCGGCGGCGTCGCAGCCGATGTTCATCGACCGCGTGGACAACGTGGCGGCGCAGGGCGCGTCGCTGGCCATCGTGGCCCTCGGTCTGGGCGGAGTGGTCGGGATCCTTGCCCTGGCCTCGCTGCCGATGGGGTGGCGCCGGTTCCGGCCGATCGCGGCGACGGTCAGCCTGAGCCGATGCGCCCGGCACATCTGTTCAAGGCCCGCGCTGTTCCTGCCGATCTTCGGGTTCTCGCTGGCGGGGCACGCGCTGTTTCTGGCGGGCGTCATCTGCCTTGCAAGGGGACTGGGTCTGGAGGTCGGTATCGCCGACTGCCTGGCGGTGGTGCCGGTCGCCTTGCTTTTGTCGATGGCGCCGATCTCGATTGCCGGCTGGGGCGTCCGCGAAGGCGTGATGGTGGCCGGGCTGGGACTGTTGGGTGTCGATGCGGACGGCGCGCTGGCGCTGTCGGTTCTGATGGGGCTGGTGGTGCTGGGATCCAGTCTGCCTGGCGGGGTCGGCTGGCTTGCCGATACGGTGCGACGCAAGGCGGGCACCATGCCCGACCCGGCCGGCGCCGGCCAGACGCGGGGCTGAGGCGGCCATGTCCATCCACAGAGCGAAGCTGAAACCGCTGTCCTCGCGCAAGCAGGTCATCATTCAGCACGCGGACGCCACCGCGCCCGAACGCAAACGATGGATCGACCGCAACGCGGCCTATTATGAAGACGACCGCCGGACCATGCGCTTTATGATCCCGCCCGGTGCGAAGGTCTTGGACCTGGGCTGCGGGACGGGCGACCTTCTGGCGGCTCTGCGCCCTTCCAAGGGTGTCGGCGTCGATTTCTCGGAAAAGCGGATTGCGCGGGCCGCCGAGGCCCACCCGGAATTCCAGTTCTTCGTCGGCGACGTGGAAAACCTGGAGGCGCTGGCCCCGGAACTGTCGGGGCCGTTCGACTATATCGTGCTGTCGGACACGATCGGTTACTTGGACGATGTCGAGGAGACCCTGAAAGGCCTGCACCGTCTGTGCAATGGCGAGACACGGATCGTCATCGCCTACTATTCCCACTTCTGGGAGCCCGTGCTGCGGTTGGGCGTGATGATCGGTCAAAAGATGCCGCAGCCCGAGGTGAACTTCGTCTCCCCGGCCGACATCGCCAACGTGCTGCACCTTGCGGACTTCGAGGTGATCAAGACCGAGTGGCGACAGCTTGTCCCGAAACGCCTGCTGGGCGTTGGTCCGTTCATCAACCGCTATATCGCGCCGCTGCCGCTGGTCCGCGGTCTTTGCCTGCGGCATTACCTGGTCGCCCGGTCGGCCCGCAAGACGGAACGCCAGGTCGAGTCCGTCAGCGTGCTGATCCCGTGCCGGAACGAAAAAGGCAACATCGAACCCGCGATCCAGCGCCTGCCGCGCCTGTGCCGCGACATCGAGGTCCTGTTCGTTGAAGGCAATTCCTCCGACGGGACGTACGAGGAATGCCTGCGCGTGCAGGAAGCGTACAGCGACCGCCTGGACATCAAGGTCGCCAAGCAGGACGGCAAGGGCAAGGGCGACGCGGTGCGCAAGGGTTTTGACATGGCGCGCGGCGATCTGTTGATGATCCTGGACGCCGACCTGACCATGCCGCCCGAAGAACTGCCCAAGTACTACGACGCCTATTGCCGCGGCAAAGGCGAGTTCGTGAACGGATCCAGGCTGGTCTATCCGTTCGAGAAGGGCGCCATGCGGTTCCTGAACTATTGGGCGAACCGCACCTTTGCCGCCATCTTCTCCTTCCTGCTGAACCAGCGTTTCACCGACACGTTGTGCGGAACCAAGGTGCTGGGGCGCGATGACTATCGCAAACTGGCAGCGAATCGGTCCTACTTCGGCGAGTTCGATCCGTTCGGCGATTTCGACCTGATCTTCGGTGCGGCAAAGCTGAACCTGAAGATCGTCGAGGTGCCGATCCGCTATATGGACAGGACCTATGGCGAGCCCCAGATCTCGCGGTTCCGCGACGGGTTCCTGTTGCTGAAGATGGTGGTCTTCGCGTGGCGCAAACTGAAGGCGCTGTAAAGGACGGCGACGCCCGGCAGACGTTTGACCGGCACCGCGCCGCATGGGAGGCCAAAGGCGCCCTTCGCGCGGTCTATCTGGACTATCACCGGCGGCTGGTGTCCGCCTGTCCCGAGGGCCGCATCCTGGAGATCGGCGGCGTCTCGGGCCTTCTTGCCGACGCGTGTGGCGACACCGTTTCCATCGACATCGTGCCGACGCCATGGGTCGACGTGGCCGCCGATGCGCACGTCCTGCCGTTTGCCAATGACAGTTTCGACGGCATCGTCATGCTGGACGTGCTGCACCGTTTGGAACGGCCGGCCCCGTTCTTTGCCGAGGCGGCGCGCGTGCTGCGGCCCGGTGGCAGGCTGGCCATGATCGAACCGGGCATCACGCCGGCAAGCTGGCTGTTCTACAAGCTGTTGCAAGCAGGGACCGTGGAGATGGACGCCGACCCGTTCGGACCGGCCGAGCCTGATCCGGCGCATGGTCCCAAAGATCCCAACCGGGCGGTCCCGACGCTGTTGTTCAAGCGCCAGGAACACCGGATCGCCTTCTTCGAACGCTGCCCGGAATTCACGGTGCGGACATGCGCCTGGCTCAGCCTGTTCGCCTATCCCCTGTCGGGCGGGTTCCAATCCTGGACATTGCTGCCCGGCGCCGTCGCCGAACCGCTGTTGTCGATCGAGGACGCGCTGATGCCGTTCCTCGGCCCGTTGACGGCCTTCCGCCTGTTCACCGTCTTGGAGAAGAAGACGGCCGGCCGCGGATCGCAATGAAGCGTTAAGGATTGGCCTCCAAACCGCCCGAATCCGCCGGAAATCCCCCACTCTTCACCGTTTCCTAACCGCGCCGGTGTTGGATCGTATGCGAACCGCGCCGATCAGGCGCGACCCAGTTTTCATCGTCCCGCGGGCGGCAGATGCGCCCCGGAGGACGGCTCCCGAAAGGGTTGGAGGCGTGATGAGCAAATGTGCGTTGGTGACCGGGGCGTCCGGTCAGGACGGTTCCTATCTGATCGAGTTCCTGCTGGGAAAAGGCTACGAGGTGCACGGACTGATCCGGCGCGCCAGCACCTTCAACACCGAGCGGATCGATCACCTGTATCAGGACCCGCACGAAAAGGGGACGCGCCTGTTCCTGCATTACGGCGACCTGGCGGACAGCTCGGGTCTGCGCCGGGTGATCGGCAAGATCCAGCCGGACGAAGTCTATAACCTCGGCGCCCAGAGCCACGTGCGCGTCAGTTTCGACCAGCCGGAATACACCGCCGACGTCGTCGGCACGGGCACGCTGAGGCTGTTGGATGCCGTGCGCGACTTCATTGCAGAAACCGACAAACCTGTGCGCGTATACCAGGCCGGTTCGTCTGAAATGTATGGCGCCTCGCCGCCGCCGCAGTCGGAAAAGACCTTGTTCTATCCGCGCAGTCCCTATGCCGTGGGTAAGGTGGCCGGATACTGGTACGCGGTGAATTACCGCGAGGCCTACGACATGTTCGTCACCAACGGCATCCTGTTCAACCACGAGAGCCCGCGCAGGGGCGAGACCTTCGTGACCCGCAAGATCACGCGCGCGCTTGGCCGGATCAAGATGGGCCTGCAAAGCAAGCTGTATCTCGGCAATCTGGACTCGGAAAGGGACTGGGGCTTTGCCGGCGACTATGTCGAGGCGATGTGGATGATGCTGCAGCAGGACAGTCCCGACGATTTCGTTGTCGCGACGGGCGAGTCCTACTCGGTGCGCCAGTTCCTGGAAATGGCGTTCGGCTATGCCGGCCTCGACTGGCAGGATTTCGTCGAGTTCGACCCCCGCTATCTGCGCCCCACGGAGGTGGACGCGCTGTGCGGCGATCCGTCGAAAGCCAAGAAGTCCATGGGCTGGAATCCGCGGACCTCGTTCAACGCGCTGGTCGAAATGATGGTCGACCACGACATGGAACTGGCCGACCGCGAACGCACCCTGCGCGATGCCGGCCACAACGTGGCCTTCGCCCAGGGTTGAGGACGATGCCCCCCGACGTGCGCATCTTCGTCGCCGGCGCGCGCGGCCTCGTGGGCTCGGCGATCGTGCGCGCGCTCGCGCGCGACGGGGCGGGCGACCTTCTGACGCCGACCAAGGCAGAGGTCGACCTGCGCGACCGGGCCCAGGTGGACCGCTTCATGGCGGCGGAACGGCCGAGCCATGTCTTCCTGGCGGCGGCCAAGGTCGGCGGCATCGTCGCCAACGACACCTACCGGGCCGAGTTCATGTTCGACAACCTGGCGATCCAGAACAACGTGATCGACAGTGCCTATCGGCACGGCGTGCGCAAGCTGTTGTTCCTGGGGTCGAGCTGCATCTACCCGAAGTTCGCGGAACAGCCGATCACCGAGGATGCGCTGTTGACGGGCCCGCTGGAGCCGACCAACGAGGCTTACGCCATCGCCAAGATCGCCGGCCTGAAGATGTGCGCGGCCTATCGTCACCAGTACGGTTTCGACGCGATCGCGGCGATGCCGACCAACCTTTACGGCCCGGGCGACAACTTCGACCTGGAGACGAGCCACGTTGTCCCGGCGCTGATGCGCAAGGCGCACGAGGCGAAGGTCACGGGCGCGTCTGAAATGACGGTCTGGGGCAGCGGCACGCCGCGGCGGGAGTTCTGCCATGTGGACGACCTGGCCGACGCCTGCTTGTTCCTGATGAAGAGCTATGACGGCGCCGAGCCGGTCAATGTGGGCGCCGGCGAGGACATCGCCATCCGCGACGTTGCGACCCTGATCTCAGAAGTTGTGGGTTTCAACGGCAAGCTTGTCTTCGACGCCTCCAAGCCAGACGGCACCCCGCGCAAGGTCCTGGACGTGAGCCGGATCAAGGCGCTGGGCTGGTCGGCCAAGATCGGCCTGAAGGAAGGCCTTGCCGCGACCTATGCGTGGTACTGCCAAAGCGGCGCAGCCGAGGCGGCGGAGTAGGGCGTCAAGCACCACGCGGGCGGCAGCCAGACCCTTCGAGACGGCGGCTGCGCCGCCTCCTCAGGGTGAGGGAATGTGCGAGTCCCAGACAAAGAAACCCTCATCGTGAGGAGCCGCGCGTGAGTGCGCCGTCTCAAACGATGGGGCCGCCAAACACTCAGCTCTTCGCGGCGAAGCTCCGCGGGTCGGCGGCGGCCCAGTAGTTGGAATATCCCGGACAGTCCTTTCCGTTCAAAAGCGCGCCCGGCTCCAGCCAGGTCATCGCCTGGCTGGCCGGAAGCACCGCACTGCTGCCTTCCCGTAGATAGATGTGCCGCGGGCCCAGTTCGGTCGGATGGTCCAGCCCCGCAGCGGCGACGAATTCGGCCAGGGCATGCAGCGTGTTGCGATGGTAGTTGACGACCCGGCGCGCCTTGTCGGGCACGTCCAATGCGCGCTGACGCTGTTTGTCCTGGGTGCAGACGCCGACCGGACAGCGGTTGGTGTGACAGGCCTGGGACTGGATACAGCCGACAGCGAACATGAAACCGCGCCCGGAGTTGCACCAGTCCGCCCCCAGGCACATGGCGCCGGCGATGTCGAAGGCGGAGACCAGTTTTGCGCTGGCGCCGATCCTGACCTTGTCGCGCAGTCCGGCACCGACCAGGACATTGTGCGCGAAACCCAGGCCCTGGCGCAGCGGCGTGCCCAGATGGTTCGAGAATTCGATCGGCGCCGCGCCGGTGCCGCCTTCGGCCCCGTCGATGACGATGAAGTCCGGCGCGATCCCGGTTTCCAGCATGGCCTTGGCGATCGCCATGAATTCCCACCGGTGGCCGATACACAGCTTGAAACCCGTCGGTTTGCCGCCCGACAGCTCGCGCAGGCGCGCGACGAATTCCATCAGCTCCAAGGGTGTGGAGAAGGCGCTGTGGTCGGCCGGCGATATGCAATCGACGCCGACGGGGATGCCACGCGTCTCGGCGATCTCGGGCGTGACCTTTGCGCCCGGCAGCATGCCGCCATGGCCGGGTTTGGCGCCTTGCGAGATCTTGATCTCGACCATCTTGACCTGATCGTCGACAGAGCGCTCGGCGAACAGCCCGGGATCGAACGTCCCGTCTTTCTGCCGACAGCCGAAATAGCCGCTGCCGATCTCCCAGATCAGGTCGCCGCCGGGTCTGCGGTGATAGGGGCTGATCCCGCCCTCGCCGGTGTCGTGGGCGAACCCGCCTTCCTTGGCGCCCTGGTTCAGTGCCAGGATGGCGTTGGGGCTGATCGCGCCGAAACTAAGGGCCGAGACGTTGAGCAGCGACGCGGAATAGGGGCGGGTGCAGTCCGGCCCGCCGACGCTGACCCTGAGCGGTTGCTGGAACGGCTTTTTTGGCGCGATCGAATGGTTCACCCAGGCATGGTCTTCTGCATAGACGTCGAATTCCGTGCCGAACGGCGATTTCGCCTCTTCGTCCTTGGCCCGCTGATAGACCAGCGAGCGCTGTTCCCGGCTGAAAGGCGTGCCGCTGAGGTTCGATTCGAAGAAATACTGACGCAGTTCCGGCCGGATGCCCTCGAACAGGAACCTGAGGTGGGCGAGGATCGGATAGTTCCTGAGCACGCTGTGGCGCGCCTGCACCATGTCCCAGCTGCCCAGCAGCGCAAATGCCGCGGTCACCGCGAAAGGCCAGAGGAAATGGACGTTGACCGCGAGGCCGAGCGCCAGAAAGACGACCGAAAGCGCGATCGTCGCATAGTAGACGTAGTAGCGCGAAGACAGCATGGCCGGTCAACGCTAGCGGTGCCGGGCCGACCGCTCATTGAGGTCAATCAAGAGGTGCACGGACCCAAATCGCCGCGACTTTCGTATTGTTCTTTGACGCGAGATTCGGAGCAGCAATGCGAAAGGGCTGGAAAGTGATCGGATATCTGGTCTTGGGCGTGGCCGGGGCGGCCGTCCTGGGCGCCGGCACCTGGTTCTACATTGCCCAGAACGTCGAACAGCCGGCCTATCGGAGCGTCGAAAAGGACGGCCCCATCGAGGTGCGCGACTATCCGGCGCTGGTCGTCGCGGAGGTGACGCGCCGCGGCGAGCGGTGGGGCGCGGTCAATGCCGGTTTCCGGCCGCTTGCCGGTTACATCTTTGCCAAGGAGCGGCCCGGACCGCGGATCGCGATGACGGCGCCCGTCACCCAGGCGCGCGACGAGGCGGACCCGGGCGGCGATTGGATCGTGCGGTTCATCATGCCGTCGGAACACACGCTGGAAACCCTGCCGACGCCGGTGGGCGAAGACGTGCGCCTGCGTACCGTGCCCGCGGCGCGCCGTGCGGCGATCCGCTTTTCCGGCGTTGCGACGGACGACCTGATCGAACGGCAGGAGGAAAAGCTGCGGGCCTGGCTGGCGGATCGCGGCCTTGTCCCTGTCGGGACCGCGACCTATGCCTACTACAACGATCCGTTCGTGCCGGGGCCGCTGCGTCGCAACGAAGTCCTGTTCGAGATCGAGGCGCGCGCGGAGGACGGGTGAGGGAAGCGCGGCTGTTGCGATCTGCGCTCAGGCAGCCGCGCGGCGGCGCAGGGCGAAGATCGGGATCTTCCCGCTGCGGCCCTTGACCTCCTGCTCGCCGGCCTCTTCCAGGCCTTCCAGAACCGCTGGCGCGCCGTCGCCTGCTTCCGCCCGCACCCGGTCAACCAGGGAACGGCTGACGACCAGATCGGTGTCCAAAGAGCGGGTCAGCCCTTCCAGCCGGCTGGCGCTGTTGACCGTGTCGCCGATGACCGCGAACTCCATCGACCGTTCGCTGCCGATGTCGCCCAGGACCACAGGCCCGCAATGGAGACCGATGCCGATCCCGACGGGCCGGTCTCCGGCAGCGGTACGTTCGGCGTTCCACGCGTCCAGGGCGGCAAGCATCGCCCGGGCGCAGGCAAGCGCGTTCGTGGCGTCCCGCGGGCCGGTGTCCGGCGTGCCGAAAGTCGCCAGGATGGCGTCGCCAATGAACTTCTCCAGTGTGCCGTTATGCTCGAAGACCACCGCCTCCATGCGGCTGTGGAAGCTGCGCAGCATCTCCATCACTTCCGCCGGGGACAGGGATTCGGAAATGGTCGTGAAATCGCGGATATCCGTAAACAGCACGGCCACGTCCTGTTGACGCGGCGGCCCGAAGGGCTCGTCGCGTTCGGCCAGGGTCTCCACCATCTTCGGCGAGAAATACCGGGCCAGATTGCCGCGGGCGCGCTCGGCCGCCATGCGGTCCTCGACCGCCTCCTTGAACACGTCGAGCTGGTCCAGCGTCTTCTTCATGGTGATCAACAGGTCGTGGAAGTCGATCGGCTTTGTGACGAAATCGAAGGCGCCGCGGTTCATCGCGGTGCGGATATTGTCCATGTCGCCATAGGCGGAGATGATGATGGTCCGGAGGTTGTCTTCGAACTCGCCCAGGTGCTCCAACAGCGTCAGGCCGTCCATCTTCGGCATGTTGATATCGCTGACGACCAGATCGATCTCCGGGTCGTCCTTGATTTTCTCCAAGGCCTCGACGCCGTCGCCGGCGAACTCGAAGGCGAACTCGCCGTGCCGGATCTCGCGCCGGAACTTGCGTTTCATGAGTTCCTGCAGGTCGACTTCGTCGTCGACGACCAGGATTTTGGCCGTCATGACCTAGCTCCTCTTTTCGGCGATCATGTGAGAAATCTTAGACTTCAGGTCGTCGAAGTCGACGGGCTTGGTCAGAAAATCGGTGGCCCCGGCCTCAAGGGCAGTGCGGCGGCTGTCGTCGTCGCCGTAGGCGGTGATCATGGCGACCGGCAGGTCTGGCCAGATCTGCTTTGCCTCCTTCAAGAGGTCGAACCCGTTCATGCCCGGCATGTTGATGTCCGACAGGATCAGCATGACCTCGGGATGGATCCCGCCCTTAAGCTGGGCCAGGGCGTCTTCGCCGGACTCGGCGAAATACATCGAATAGTCGCCGCGCCGGAGTTCCTTTCGGAAGCGGCGCTTGAAAAGGTCGACCACGTCCGGCTCGTCGTCGACGACCATTATGGACACGCTCATGCCGTCTGCTCCTTCTCGGTCCGCCGGGCTTGGCTCTTCTGGTGGCGCGGCAGGGTGATCACGAACTCGGTGAAGGCGCCGGGCTCGCTGTCCACCTCGATCTGCCCGTCGTGCTGTTGGGCGACGATGTCGAAGCTCATCGACAGGCCCAGCCCGGTGCCTTCGCCGGTCGGCTTTGTGGTGAAGAAAGGCTCGAACAGCTTCTCACGCACCTCTTCGGGCATGCCCGTGCCGTTGTCCCGAACCCTGATCTCAACGTCCGTGCCCTTGTCCTTGGTCCAGACCGTGACCGTCGGCTCGTAGGCGCCGTTGCCCGATGCCTTGCCGCGCTGCTTGACCGCGTAGAAGGCGTTGCCGAACAGGTTGACAAGCACCCGGGTGATGTCCTGCGGCAGCATCTCGGCTTCGCCTGCGGCGTCGTCCAGGTTCTGTTCCATGGTGACGTTGAAGCCTTTGTCCCGCGCCCTTTCGCCGTGATAGGCGAGGTTGAAGGCCTCGTCGACCAGTGCGTTGATGGAGGTCGGCACACGCTCGCCGGCATCGCCGCGGGCGTGCAGCAGCATGGATTTGACGATGTGGTCGGCGCGCCTGCCGTGGTGGTTGATCTTGCCCAGGTCGCCCTTCAGCGTCTCGATGATGTCGTCCACGTCGTCGCGGGTGTCGTCGTCGAACTTGTCCTGGACCGGCTCCAGCGCCTCGGCCAGTTCAACGAGCAGTTCGACGGAGGTCTCCGAGAAGTTGTTGACGAAGTTGAGCGGGTTCTTGATCTCGTGCGCGATGCCGGCGGTAAGCTGGCCCAGCGAGGCCATCTTCTCGTTGGTCACCAGTTGAACCTGGGTGCGTTTCAGTTCCGCCAGCGCGGTTTCGGCCTGCTCCTTCGCCGTGCGCAGGTCTTCCTCCGCCTTCTTGCGTTGGGTGATGTCGCGAATTGCGCCCGAAACCAGTGTGCCTTCGTCGGTCTCGATCGGGCTGAGGCTGAGTTCGATGGGGAACTCGGTCCCGTCTTTGGCGCGGCCGTAGAGCTCCAGCCCGGCGCCCATGGGCCTGACGCTCGTCTTCTCGAAGAACCCTTGCCGGTGCGCCGGGTGCTGTTTGCGAAACCGTTCGGGAACAAGGATCTCCACCTTCTGGCCCAGCAATTCCTCGGTCGCGTAACCGAAGAGTTTTTCGGTCTGCAGGTTGGTCTGCACGATCTCGCCGTCGGCATTGACGATCACGGTGGCGTCCGGTGCGGATTCCAGCAGCGACCGGAAGCGTTCCTCCTGCCGCTTGCGTTCCGTGACGTCGGCCAACAGCACGACCGCGCCGCCGTTCGCCAGCGGCGACTTCCGCAGGTTGACCACGCGATCGTTCGCCCGTGTTACGAACTCCATCTCGTGGTTCTGGCCGTCTGAAAGCATCGACAGGCGGCGCTGGACATGCGTTTCGACGTCGCCGGGGCCGTAGTCGCCTCGCTCCGCCAGCATGCGGATGACCTTTTCTATCGATGTCCCGACCCCGACGTCCTCCAGCGGGAGACCGGACATGTCCATGGCACGCTCGTTGAAAAGTACGAATCTCAGGTCTTTGTCGACCGCATAGATCCCGTCCGACATGTTGGTCAGCGCGGCACGCAACTGGGCCTCCTTTTCCGCCAGTTCCCTTTCCGCCTGCTTGCGTTCGGTGATGTCGTAGAGCCAGATCAGCGCGGACTGTCGATCGTTGAACTGAATCGGGCTGATCGACATCAACGCCCAAAGATCTGTCCCGTCCTGCCGCTTGATCCGGTTTTCCATGTTCACCAGGGTGTGGCCCTGGTCGAGTTGTTTCTCGTGTTCTTCCCGACCTTCGCGTTCGGCGAAGAACTCCTTCGTACGGACGTGACCGATATCCTTCGCATCGAAGCCCAGCATGTCGACGAACCGCCCATTCGCGAATTCGATGATCCCGTCGTTTTCACTTTGGTCGTCGACGGAGATCGCGATCGCGACGGGGCTGTTCTCCAGAATATGGCGCAGCTGCATTTCGTTGGTCTTGAGCGCCTCTTCCATCCGTTTTCGGCCGGTAATGTCGGTATAGGTGATCAGCAGGCCGCCATCGGGCATCAGACTGCTTTCGGCGTCGAAGCTGCGGTCGTCCCCGAAGGAGACGTCGGCGCGCGAGTGTCCCCTCCACAGTTTCTTCACCCGATTGCGTGCGAGTTCTTCGGGATCGCCCTGTCCATAGTCGCCACGCTTTGCAAGGGCGAGGGCGACCTCGGAGATCGGCAATCCCGGCTGCAGCATGGATGAGTCCAACCCGAGGGTGTCCGGGTAATTTGCGTTGCAGGCGACCAACCGCTGGTCTTTGTCGAACACCACCACCGCCTGCTGCAGGTTGTTGAGGATTTCGTCCAGCTGCGCGCGCTGGGCTTCGATTGCCTCCTCCATACGCTTTCGCGCGGTGATATCCGTGTAGGTAATCAGAAGGCCGCCATCCGGCATCAGGCTGCCTTCGGCATCGAAGCTCCGGTCGTCGCCAAACGAGATATCCCCGCGCGAATGCTCCGCCCACAGCGTCTTGACCCGACTGCGCGCAAGCGCCTCGGGATCGCCGGGTCCGTAGTCGCCGCGTTTCGCCTGGGTGAGGACGATCTCGTAGATCGGCAGACCCGGCTGAAGCATCGATCTGTCCAGACCCAGGGTGTCCGGGTATTTCGCATTGCACGCAACCATTCGCTGGTCCTTGTCGAACACGACGACGGCCTGCTGCAGGTTGTTGAGGATTTCCTCAAGCTGTGCGTGCTGGGCTTCGATTGCCTGTTCCGCCTTCTTGCGTTCGGTGATGTCGGAGTAGGTGATCAACAATCCGCCGTCCGGCATCTTACTGCTGCGGGCGTCGAAACTGCGTTCGCCGTCGAACGAGATGTCTGCACGGAGGGTTTCGGCCCACAGGCGCTCGACATTTTGCTGTGCGAGCGCTTCCGGGTCGCCTTCGCCAAAGACGCCGCGTTTGGCCAGTATCAGGCCGATCTCGTATACAGGCAGGCCCGACTTCAGGATTTCTTCGTCGATGCCGAGAGCCTCCGGGAACTGCGCGTTCCAGGCGGCAATCCGCCGGTCCTTGTCGATCAGGACGACCGCCTGCTGAAGGTTCTGAAGAATTCTGTCCAGTTGTGCCCGGTGGGCTTCGACCGCCTGTTCGACCTGCTTTCGTTCCGAGACGTCGGTATAGGTCCGCAAGACCCCGCCATCTGGCATCACTCGGTTCTGGACGTCGAAGATCCGGCCGTCTCCGTATGAGATGTCCATGCGCGAATCTTCGACGAAGAAACCCTCGGTGCGTTCCCGCGCAAGTTTTTCCGGGTCTCCCTCGCCGTAGATGCCGCGTTTGGCAAATACCAGGCCGATGTCAAAGGCGCTTGTTCCCGGATGCAGCAACTCCGGGTCAAGGTCCAGCGCTTCCTGGAGTTTTTCATTCCAGGCCACGAGTCGTCTGTCCTTGCCAAACAGAAGAACGCCCTGCTGGAGGTTGCTGATAATGTCCTGCAGCTGCGCCCGCTGATCTTCGATGGACTGTTCCGCGCGCTTTCGCTCGGTAATGTCCGTATGCGCGACGATCATGCCGCCGTCGAAAGTCGGTCGCTGCCGGATCAGGAAGGCGCGGCCGGTCTCCTGAACGGATTCGAAACTGAGGAGTTTGTCATTTCGGCGCGCCTCCAAACGCGTCTTGATCCAAGTTTCCGGATCGGCCTTGGCTTGCGGGTCCTTGATCAGGCCGGCATCGACGATCCGGCGCAACAGCGCCTCCTGGGTCCAGCCGACGATTTCGTCCTTGGGCGGCGATGTGGGATAGAGCTCGTGATAGATGTCGTTGGTGAAGACGACTCGTTCGTCTTTGTCGAACAGAATGATGCCGTCCGAAAACCCCTCGATAGCCTCGTGCAGCCGCCGCGCGGTCTCCTCGTTCCTGACCCTTTCGGTGACGTCGACTTCGATACCGCCAACGCCAGAAACCGCACCGTCCTCGCCATGGATGGGAAACATGATCTTCGAAAGCGTGATCTCCTCGCCGCCGACCTCGGCCACCCTCTCGGATTCCAGGACTTTCCCCGATTCGATGACCTGCCGATCCTGGGCCGCGAACCTCTCGGCCAGTTCCTTCGGGAACATGTCGAAGACCGACTTGCCCACGACTTCTTCAAACCGAAGGCCGTAGATTTCTTCGTAGCGTTTGTTGACCAGCTGCAATCGGCTGTCGCGATCGGCCAGGAAGACGACCGCAGGCATGTTGTCCAGGACGGTCTGCAGCACGCCGCGGCTTTCGTTCAGTTCCGCCGTGCGCGCCAGCACCCGCTCTTCCAGCCGCTCGTTCGCTTCCTGCAGGCCGCCCGCCAGTTCCGATTGCCGCTGCAGCGACTGCTGCATGCGGCGGGAATAGAGTACGCCGATCGCGGCCAGAACCAGGAACATGCCCATGGCGCCGAACTGGGTTGCGGTATAAAGCGTCGCCGCCTGTTTTGCCTGTCTTTCGCCGTCCTCGATCAATGCGCCAAGCGCGCTGGAGAGGTTGGCGCGGTAGATGCCTTTCAGCTGCCTGAACTCGGACTCCGTTACAACGACCAGTGCGTCGTCCCAGCGCTTTTCGTCGATAAGGGCAATCGCCTCCGCCTCGGCATTTTCAATGTCGCCCTGAACATCCTCCGTCTTCGAAAGGAACTGTTGAACCCGGGGGCTCTTCTCCAGGTTGGCGATCTCCTCCAACAGCGCGTATTTCGTGTCCTGGAAGTCCTGGTAGTCCCGAATGTAAAGGTCCGACCGCAGGCTTGCGGCCAGGCGCACTGCGGTCGTGCTTCTGAGATCCGCCGTCAGGATACGCTCGGCATTGACTGTCAGCGCGTTGAAGCGCGCGAGATTCTCATTTACCTGCCGGTCGGCGTAGAACAGGACGCCGAACGACAACAGCAGAACCACCGACACGACCAGCAGACTGACACGGCTGCCGAGCAGTTTTGAGGCGATTTTGATCACAGGATCGCGGCCTCTGTATCAGTCGCGGTAGCCGGCGACGATCCGGTCGATCGTGCCGTCCGCCCTGAGCTCGTCAACGGCCTGTTGCAGAGGTGCGAGTACGGCCGGGTCGGTGTCGATGTGAAATGCGTAACCCAGTTGCGACTCCTTCAGCACCAGAAGCTCCTCGAATGCGCCCGGCCTGCCGCCCAGTTGTTTGACGGCGTGGTTCAGCACGTTGATCGAATACGAGACTGCGTCCACCCGGCCCGACCGGAGCAGATAGAGCAGTTGGCTCAGTGTGTTCCTTTTCGATATGGTGACGTTGCTGGGAGCGATCTGGCGCAGCAGAATGTCGCCGATGTCCTCCCGCACGACGCCGATCGTCAGGCCCTCCAGGTCGGCCGGTGTTTTGACGGTGATTGCCTTTTCCTTGAGCGAGATGATGGAGACCCTGGACGGCAATGCCGGCCCGACAAACCTCATGATTTGCTCGCGATCGGGCGTATAGGTCATGACGAACAAGGCCGTGCCGGGCCTGTTCTGGATAAAGCTGTAGCTTCGATTCCAGGGCACGAGATTGATCTCGTCGGGCGTGACATCGACGCCGACCTTTTCGAACGCAGCCATCAATATGTCGACCGCCATGCCCGTCAATTTGCCGTCTGCTTCGTAATTGTAGGGAGGATAATCTTCGGAGTACCAGGTCATGGCCTCCAACTGCCGGGCGGCCTCGTCAAGCGTGACGGCGTGCGATGCGACGGGCGCCAACGACATGATCAGCGACACAAGAGCAGCGATCCAAGCACGCTTGGCCAAGGCCAACTCCTTCGTTTCTTGGGCAACCCACCTAGGGCTTTCCGGCGCGACCCACCCAGGCGCCGGACGCTGGGCCGCTTTTTACCGCTGCCACGGGACGGAGTCACGCCCCGATCGCATGGCGCAAGTGCCGAGATTACAAGGCCTTAGCTAAGGTGGTCGTACCCGCCGGGTCTGCCTGAATCAGACCAGATATCGCGGTGTTGCGGTATTTCAAGCCGAACCGGTTGAATTCACTTGGCATTTCGCGGCGGCGGGCAGGAGGGGGCTGTTCAGGCCACGGCGGCCCCGCCGGTCACGGCGTCCTGGCGGCCTTCCTCCACCGCATGGCAGGCGGTGCTGGCGCCGTCGACCCACAGAAGGTCCGGGCGCTCGGCGGTACAGCGCTCGTTCGCCAGCGGACAGCGCGGGTGAAAGGCACAGCCCGACGGCGGGTCCAAGGGCGAGGGAAGCTCGCCCGAAAGCCGGATCCGGTCGCGCCGGCGGACCGGGTCAGCAACCGGCGTGGCCGACAGCAAGGCGCGCGTATAGGGGTGCTGCGGCGTCTGGAACAGCGTGTCGCGCGGCGCCTGCTCGACGGGCCTGCCCAGATACATCACCAGCACGTCGTCGGCGATGTGGCGGACCACCGACAGGTCGTGGCTGATGAACAGATAGGCAAGGTTGAAGTCGCGTTGCAGGTCGGCCAGCAGGTTCAGGACCTGTGCCTGGATCGAAACGTCGAGCGCCGAGACCGGCTCGTCCAGGACCACCACCTTCGGGTTCAGCATCAGCGCGCGGGCGACCGCGATGCGCTGGCGCTGGCCGCCGGAGAACATGTGCGGATAGCGGTCGTAGTGCTCGGGACGCAGGCCGACCCGCTCCATCATCTCCATCGCCGCCTTGCGGCGGGTCGCCGCGTCCATGTCGGTGTTGATCAGGACCGGTTCCTCAAGGATGGTGCCGACCCGCTTGCGCGGATTGAGCGAGCCGTAAGGGTCCTGGAACACGATCTGTACGGTCTTGCGAAGGGCGCGCAGGTCCGACGCTGCGGCCGTTCCCACGTCCAGCCCGCCGATCTCGAGCCGCCCGGCCGTGGGCGGTTCGATCAGCGTCACCAGCCGGGCAAGGGTCGACTTGCCACAGCCGGACTCGCCCACAACGGCCAGGGTGCGGCCGGTTTCCAGGGCGAAGCTAACGCCGGCGACGGCGCGCACCAACCCTTCCGCGAACATGCCGCGCCGGACATGGTAGTCGCGCTCCAGGTTCTCAGCCCGGATGACGGTCTCGCCGCTCATGCCGCGGCCCCGCCCGGCGCGTTCTCGGTCGGCACGCCGTCGTCCAGCGGTGTGAAACAGCGGACCTTGCCGTTGTGGAACTGGGTGAGGCCCGGCTGCTCGGCCCGACAGCGGACATCGGCGAACTTGCAGCGCGGGCTGAACAGACAGCCCGTCGGCCTGTCGCCGGCGCCGGGCACGACCCCGGGGATCGTCGGCAGGCGGGCATGGCCGATGCCGCGTTCCGGCAACGCGTCCAACAGCGCGGCGGTATAGGGGTGGCGCGGCTCGGTGAACATGCGTTCGACATCGCGCACCTCGACCTGCTGGCCGGCATACATCACCTGCACCCGGTGGGCCATCTCGGCGATCACGCCCATGTCGTGGGTGATCAGCACCAGCGCCATGCCGCGCTCGGCCTGCAGGTCGCGCAACAGATCCAGGATCTGTGCCTGGATCGTGACGTCCAGCGCCGTGGTCGGTTCGTCCGCAATCAAGAGGCGCGGGTTGCACGCGATCGCCATGGCGATCATCACCCGCTGGTTCATGCCGCCCGACATCTGGTGCGGAAACGCCCTGAGCCGCGTTTCCGGCGCCGGAATGCCGACCTGTCCCAACAGCTCGACCGCCCGCTTGTCCCGTTCGGCGCGCGTGCCCCCAAGGTGCGTCTTGATCGTCTCGGTGATCTGGAAGCCAACCGTAAAGCACGGGTTGAGGCTGGTCATGGGCTCCTGGAAGATCATCGACAGATCGCGGCCGATCAGCCGGCGGCGCGCGCGCGCACTGACGGTCAGGAGATCCTCGCCCGCGAAGTCCAGGCGGTCGGCGGTGATCTTCGCGGTCCAGGGCAACAGGCCCATCATGGCCAGCATGGTGACGCTCTTGCCCGATCCGGATTCGCCGACCACGCCCAGGACCTCGCCTTCCTGGACAGTCAGGTCGATGCCGTCGACGGCGCGGAACGGCCCCAGCGCGGTCTGGAACTCGACGGTCAGGTTGCGGATCTCCAACAACGCCATGTCAGCTCCGCTTCAGCTTGGGATCCAGCGCGTCGCGCAAGCCGTCGCCCAACAGGTTGAGCGCCAGCACGGTGATCAGGATGGCGAGGCCGGGGAAGGTGACCACCCACCAGGCGCGCAGCACGAACTCGCGCGCCTCCGCCAGCATGGTGCCCCACTCCGGCGTCGGCGGCTGCGCCCCCATGCCGAGGAACCCCAGCGCGGCCGCGTCCAGGATGGCGGTCGAGAAGCTGAGGGTCGCCTGCACGATCAGGGGCGCCATGCAGTTGGGCAAAATGGTGATGAACATCAGCCTCAGCTTGCCGGCGCCGGCCACGCGGCTGGCCGTCACATAGTCCCGCGTCCGTTCCGAAATGACCGAGGCGCGCGTCAGCCGTACATAGTGGGGCATCAGCGTGACCGAGATCGCGATCATCGCATTCGACAGTTTCGGTCCCAGGATCGCCACCAGCACCAGTGCCAGAAGCAGGCTGGGGATGGCCAGGATCACGTCCATCAGGCGCATCACGATCGTGTCGTAGGCGCCGCGGAAAAAGCCGGCGGTCAGTCCGATGGTGATGCCGAAGGTCAGCGACAGCGACACCACGATCACGCCGACGGCCAGCGAGTAGCGCGAGCCGTAGATGATGCGCGACAACAGATCGCGGCCGACGGCGTCGGTGCCCAAAATGAAATCCCAACTGCCGTCGGCCTCCCAGACCGGCGGTTTCAACAGGGCGTCGCGGTATTGTTCGTGCGGTGCGTGCGGCGCGATCACGTCTGCCGTCAGCGCCATGAAGACCACGCCCAAGACCACGAACAGCCCGATCACGCCGCCGCGGTTCTCGCTGAAATAGAACCAGAACTCGCGCAGGCGCTGGGCCGATGCGCTGGCTTCGCGCCGGGATGATCCGTTCTGGGTGATCTCTGTCATGGCTCAGCGCGTGTGTCGGATGCGGGGGTTGATCAGGCCGTACAGGAAATCGACCAGCAGGTTGACGACCATCACCGTGCCGGCGATCAGCACCAGACCGCCCTGGACCGCCTGGTAGTCGCGCCGGAAAATGGAATCGACCATCCACTTGCCGATGCCCGGCCAGGAAAAGATGGTCTCGGTCAGGATCGCACCGGCCAACAGCACGCCGACCTGCAATCCGATCACCGTGACCACCGTGATCAACGCGTTCCTCAGCGCGTGCATGCCGATCACCCGGCGAGGCGAAAGACCCTTGGCGCGCGCCGTGCGGACATAGTCCTCGCCCAGGACCTCCAGCATCGCCGAGCGGGTCTGCCGCGCGATCACCGCCATCGGGATGGTGCCGAGAACGATGGTCGGCAGGATCAGGTGCCGGACCGCCGACTTGAATGCGCCCTCCTGTCCGGACAACAGCGAATCGATCAGCATGAAACCGGTCACGGGATCGAAGAAGTAGAGCAGGTTGATCCGGCCCGAGACGGGCGTCAGCTGAAGGATGCCGGAGAACAGGATGATCAGCAAAAGCGCCCACCAGAAGATCGGCATGGAGTAGCCGGTCAGGGAAATCCCCATCAGGGTCTGATCGAAGATGGAGCCGCGCTTGACCGCGGCCAGCACGCCTGCGGGAAGACCGATCAGTGCGGCAAACAGGATGGCGCACAACGACAGCTCGATCGTCGCCGGAAACAGGGTGAAGAACTCGGTCAGGACGGGCTTTTTGGTAATGAAGGAGACCCCAAGGTCGCCTTGCAGCACGTCGAACACGAAATCGGCGTACTGCCTCCACAATGGCTGGTCGAAGCCGAACCGCGTCATCAGTTCGGCATGCCGCTCGGGCGTGATGCCGCGCTCGCCGGCCATCACCTCGACAGGGTCGCCGGGGATCAGACGGATGAAGCTGAAGGCGACCAGCGTCACCCCCAGGAAGGTGGGGATCAGGAGGCCCAGGCGGCTGGCGATGAAGCGGAGCATCGGTCGTACGGTGTTGCGGAAAGAAGGAACGGGAGAGGCGCTGTCGCGTCCGCTCCCGTTCCGTTGTCGTTCCCGTCAGTTGGCCGGGATTACTTGAGGTCGACCCCGTAGAAGACGTGACCGCCGAACGGGTCGATCTTGAAGTCCACGACTTCCTTGCGGACCGGCTTGTAGACCACCGAATGGGCGATGGTGATCCACGGCGCCTCTTGCTTGAAGCGCTTCTGCGCCTGCATGTAGAGGTCGGTGCGGGTATCCACGTCGGAAATCTGCTTGGCCTTGCGCAGCAGGCCGTCGAACTCCTCGTCGCACCACCGCGCACGGTTGCCGCCGGTCTTGGCGGCGTCGCAGCCCAACAGCACGTACATGAAGTTGTCCGGATCGCCGTTGTCGCCGGTCCAACCCAGCAGCATGGTCTGATGCGCGCCTTCCTTGGTGCGGGTCAGGTACTCGCCCCACTCCATGGAGACGATCTCGGCCTGGACGCCGACCTTGGCCCAGTCGGCCTGGATCAGCTCGGCCATCCGCCGGGCGTTGGGGTTGTACGGACGCTGCACCGGCATCGCCCAGATGTCCGTCTTCAGGTCGGTGACGCCCGCCTCGGCCAACAGTGCCTTGGCCTTCTCCGGATCGTAGGGATAGTCCTCGACCGTGTCGTTATAGGACCAGATGGTCGGCGGGATCGGGTTCTTGGCGACGCTGCCGGCGCCCTGGAACACCGCCTCCAGGATGGCCTGCTTGTTGACCGCCATGTTCAGCGCCTGGCGGACCCGCACGTCGTTAAACGGCTCCTTCTCGGTGTTGAACGCGAGGTAGCCCACGTTCAGGCCTTCCTGGCTCATCAGGTTGATGTCCGCGTCCGCCTCCATCGCCTGGAGATCGGCCGGGTTCGGATAAGGGATCAGGTGGCATTCGCCGGCCTTCAGCTTTTGGTAGGCGACGTTGTTGTCGGGGGTGATCGCGAAGATCAAATCGTCGATCGCCGCCTTGCCTTCCCAATAGTCCGGGTGGGCCTTGTAGCGGATCACCGCGTCCTTCTGATAGGCGACCAGGAAGAACGGGCCGGTGCCGACCGGCTCCAGGTCGACCTGCTCGGGCGTGCCGGCCGCCATCATCTGATCGGCATATTCCGAAGACATGACCGACGCGAAGTCCATGGCCATGTTGGCGATGAAGGGCGATTCCGGCTTGGTCAGCGTGAACTTGACCGTGTGATCGTCGATCTTGTCGATCGATTTGATCAGGTCGGTCATGCTCATATAGCCCCAGTAGCGATAATCGCCGCCCGAGACCTTGTTGAAGGGATGATCTTCGAAGCGCTGGCGCCCGAAGCTGAACAGCACATCGTCGGCGTTGAAGTCGCGGCTGGGCGTGAAGTTGGCCGTTGTATGGAACTTGACGCCTTTGCGCAGCTTGAAGGTGTATTCCAGGCCGTCTTCGGAGACGAACCAGGACTCCGCCAGTGCCGGCCGGATGTTCGTCGTGCCGCGCTCGAACTCGACCAAACGGTTGAACAGCTGGCGCGACGAGGCGTCGAAGGACGTGCCGGACGTGTAAAGCGCCGGATTGAACCCTTCCGGGCTGCCTTCGGAGCAATAGACGAAGGTCTTCGCCTGTGCCGCTGCCGCGATCGAAACCGCCAGGCCGACGCCGATGACGGTGCTGAGGATCTGCTTTTTCACGGTTATCTCCCCGTTTATTGGATTTGCCTGTTGATTCCGGCATCACGTCCGGTCGCAGGACGCGGGGTCCGCCTGGCGCGATGCCGGTTTTTCTGAGGCGGATCGTGCGTCCTCGGACGGTAGAAAGCAACCGTTATCAAGGGACCGGTCTGGAACCGTCCCACAAAGCGCCGTAATCCATTCATTAATCGCGTGTTGGGGCCCCCACTGGTCACGTTCGGCGCGCCGGTTGGGGCTGGCGCGCTGGCGCGCAATTTCGCCTTCCGCTAACGTCTGCAAAGGCGAGAGAACCGGCGCGCCGCCGCGCGTCGGGGCGGGAGGGGGACACCAGACGGTGCTGGCCTTCATACTCAGGCGTGTCTTGCAGTCGGTCGCGGTGATGGTTGTCGTGGCGGCGCTGGCCTTCGTCGTGTTTGCCTATGTGGGCGATCCGATCAACAACATGGTCGGCCAGGAGGCGAGCGAAGAGGATCGCGAGCGGCTGCGCGACGAGCTCGGCCTGAACGATCCTATGCTTGTGCAGTTCGGACGGTTCGTCGGCAACGCGATCCGCGGCAATTTCGGCTTCTCGCTGCGCCTGAAACGGCCGGTCGGCCAGCTGATCGCAGAACGGTTGCCGGCGACGCTGGAGCTTGTGCTGGCCTCGGCGGTGCTGGCGCTGGCGATCGGGATCCCGCTTGGCGTCTATACCGGCATCAACCGGGAAAGCTGGCTGTCGAAGCTGGTGCTGACCACATCCCTGATCGGCGTGTCGCTGCCGACTTTCATCATCGGGATCGGCTTGATCTCGATCTTCTCTGTCAGCCTCAAGGGTTTCCTGCCATCCTTCGGACGCGGCGAGGTGGTCGACCTTGGCGGCTGGACCACCGGGTTCCTGACGGCGTCCGGGTGGAAGTCGATCATCATGCCCGCTGTGACGCTGTGCCTCTACCAGATGACGCTGATCCTGCGGCTGGTGCGCGCGGAGATGCTGGAGGTGATGCGCACCGACTACATCAAGTTCGCCCGCGCCCGCGGCCTGTCGAACCGGGCCATCCATTTCGGCCATGCGCTGAAAAACACGCTGGTGCCCGTGATCACCATTGCCGGGCTGAACATCGGATCGCTGGTCGCCTTCTCGGTGGTGACCGAGACGGTGTTCCAGTGGCCGGGCATGGGCTTTCTTTTCATCCAGGCGGTGGAGTTCGCCGACGTGCCGGTGATGGCGGCCTATCTGGTGCTGGTGGCCTTCCTGTTCGTGTTGATCAACCTGATCGTCGACCTTTTGTACTTCGTCGTCGATCCGCGGCTGAGGGTCGAGAAGGCCGTGGCCGCCGGCCGGGCCGGCTAGGCGCGATGGCGGAACACACCGTCAGGCCCGCCGATCCGACGGACGAGGGCGGCACCACCGTCTGGGCCCGGGTCCTGGACCACGATCTGACCCACAGCTTCCTGAAATCCAAGGTCACGGTCGCGGCCGGCGCGGTCACGTTCCTGTTCTTTGTCGCGGCTTTCGGCGCGCCTTTGCTGGCGCCGTACGATCCGTTCGACCCGGCCGCCATCGACCTGATGGACGGCTTCACGCCGCCGGTCTGGACGGCGGACGGCGACCCGCGCTTCCTGCTGGGGACCGACGACCAGGGCCGCGACATGCTGTCGACCATCATGTATGGCAGCCGGATCTCGTTGTTGGTGGGCTTCGCGGCGGTGTTCCTGGGCATGGTGATCGGCGTCTCGCTGGGCGTTGCCAGCGGTTATCTGGGCGGATACTTCGACGCGGCCGTGATGCGCCTGGCGGATGTGCAGCTGACCATCCCCGGGATCCTGGTGGCGCTGATGATCGACGGGATCGCGCGCGGCATCCTGCCCCGCGAACTGCACGACGACCTTGCGATCTATGTGGTCATCTTCGCCATCGGGATCAGCGACTGGCCCCAGTTCGCGCGGGTGACCAGGGGCGCGACCCTGGTCGAGAAGAACAAGGAATATGTCGCCGCCGCGCGGGTGATCGGCATCCATCCCGCGCTGATCATGGTTCGCCATATCCTTCCCAACGTGATGCGGCCGGTGCTGGTCCTGGCGACGATCGGCCTGGCGCTGGCGGTGATCGCCGAGGCGACCTTGAGTTTCCTGGGCGTCGGCGTGCCGCCGACGACGCCGTCGCTGGGCACGCTGATCCGGATCGGCAACGATTTCCTGTTTTCCGGCGAATGGTGGATCACCCTGTTCCCCGCGGTGGCCCTGGTCATGCTGGTTCTGTCGGTGAACCTGCTGGGCGACTGGTTGCGCGACGCGCTGAACCCGAAGCTGCGGTGACGGCGATGCCGCTGTTGGATGTCGAAGGCCTGCGCGTGGAGATCCCGACCCGGCGCGGCACCCTTGTCGCCGTCGACGGCGTGAGTTTTGCGGTCGAGCCGGGCGAGATCCTGGGTGTCGTCGGCGAGTCCGGTGCCGGAAAGTCGCTGACGGGCGCCGCGATCATCGGCCTGTTGGAACCGCCCGGCCGCATCGCCGGCGGAACGATCCGGCTGGACGGGCGGCGCATCGACGGTTTGGGCGAGGCGGAAATGCGCCGGATTCGGGGGAAAAGCATCGGCGCGGTGTTCCAGGATCCGCTGACCAGCCTGAACCCGCTTTATACCGTGGGCCGGCAACTGGTCGAGACGATCCAGACCCACCTGGAAATAGGGCAATCCGCGGCGCGCGTCCGCGCCGTCGAGCTGCTGGCGGAGGTCGGCATTCCCGCGCCGGAACGTCGGATCGATTCCTATCCGCACGAGTTTTCCGGCGGGATGCGCCAGCGGGTCGTCATTGCGCTGGCCCTGTGCGCGAACCCCAGGCTGGTGATCGCGGACGAGCCGACGACGGCGCTGGACGTGTCGATCCAGGCGCAGATCCTGGGCCTGTTGAAACGCCTGTGCCGCGAGCACGGCACGGCCGTCATCCTGGTCACCCACGACATGGGCGTGATCGCGGAAACCGCGCACCGTGTCGCGGTGATGTATGCCGGGCGGATCGTCGAGATCGGCCCGGTGCGCGACGTCGTGCAGACCCCGCAGCATCCCTATACGGCCGGCCTGATGGGAGCGATCCCCGTGGTCGGCCACGATGTGGCCCGCCTGGCGCAGATTGCCGGCGCGATGCCCGGCTTGCGCGCGATCCCCGCCGGCTGTGCCTTCAATCCCCGCTGTCCCATCGTGCACGACCGGTGCTATCGCGCGCGTCCGGCGCTGACGGCGACCGACAGCGCGGCACGTGCGGCGTGCTGGAAGTTTGCCGCCGACGCGGCGGCGGAGACGGTCGATGGCTGAGGTCCCGGCGACAGGTCCGGCCCGCGCGCCGTTGCTGCGGGTCGAGGGCGTGTCGAAGCATTTCGACGTCTCCAAGCCCTGGCTGGTGCGCACACTGGAGGGCGCGCCGCGGATGATCCTCAAGGCCGTCGACGGCATCAGTTTTTCGATCCAGCCGGGCGAGACCTTCAGCCTGGTGGGCGAGTCGGGCTGCGGCAAGTCGACCGTCGCGAAGCTGGCCGTCGGCCTCTACGACGCCAGCGGCGGGACGATCACCTTCGACGGCCTGGCCGTCTCAGGTCCCAAGGACCGGCGCGCCATGGCGCCGGTGCGCCGGCGGCTGCAGATGATCTTTCAGGACCCCTATGCCAGCCTGAACCCGCGGTGGCGGGTGCGCGACATCATCGCCGAGCCGCTGCGCGCCTACCGGGTGGTGTCGGGCACCGCGGCGGTGCGCGCGCGCGTCGCGGAACTGCTGGAGCAGGTCGGCCTCAGCGCCGCCGACGGCGAGAAGTTCCCGCACGAGTTCTCCGGCGGCCAGCGCCAGCGCATCTCGATCGCGCGGGCCCTGTCGTCCGATCCGGAGTTCATCGTCTGCGACGAGCCGACCTCGGCGCTGGACGTGTCGGTTCAGGCGCAGATCCTGAACTTGATGACGGACCTGCAGCGCCGCCTTGGCCTGACCTATCTGTTTATCAGCCACGATCTGGCGGTGGTCTATCATGTCTCCGACCGGATCGGAGTGATGTATCTGGGCCGCCTGTGCGAGGTGGCCGACGCCCGGACGCTGTTCGGCAACCCGAGGCATCCCTATACGCAACTATTGCTGGATGCGATCCCCGACCTGGAGATGTCCGGCAAACAGCGCGCGCCCGCCCGCGGCGAGGTCCCGAACCCGATCGAACCGCCCGCGGGCTGTGCCTTCCATCCGCGCTGTCCTTACGCGAACGACCGGTGCCGCCGCGAAACGCCCGAGATGGCACGGTTCGGCGACAGTCTGGTCGCCTGCCACGGGGTCGAGGAGGGGCGCATCCCGCCTCCGCGCACGGGTTGAGATCGTTAACTCTCTGTAAACGCGGGCACCGCATGATACCGCGGGACGAAGAGAGACCGCGGCGTGCGCGGACAATCGAAAGGGGGGGGCGACCGGCCAATTGGGCCGCCCGGACCCATCGGGGACAGCGAACGGGCCCAATGCGTCAATCGACGAACCAGGCATTCGACCGGACGGGGGTCGCCCCCAAGGCCGCGACGCCGTCATTGGAACAGATGCGGCTGTTGGACTCGGTCCTCACCTGCATCGCCCAGGGCGTGTGCGTCGTCGACCGTTCCTTGACGGTCCGGTTGATGAATCCGCGCTTTATCGAGATGTTCGACCTGCCGGCGGACTATGCGCGGCCCGGCCGGCCGGTCGCCGACTACATCGAATGGTCAGTCGCGCGCTGGACCGTCGACCGCGCCGAGCGGCGCCGGCTGGTCGAAGACGTGCTGCACAGTTTCCGCACCCAACCCGAACAGCGGTTCGAGGAAACCTGGCCGGACGGCCGCGTGATCGAACTCTGGCGCCGTCCGCTTCCCGACGGCGGTTTCGTGACCACCTATACGGACGTGACCGAGAACGCCGACGCCGAGCAGGAGCTGGTCGAAGCCCGCAACCAGGCGGACGAGGCGAACCGTGCCAAGTCCGAGTTTCTCGCGATCATGAGCCACGAGCTGCGCACACCGCTGAACGCGATCATCGGGTTCTCAGACGTGATGCAGTGCGGCCATTTCGGACCGCTGGGCGATGCGCGCTACGTCGAATATATCGGCGATATCCGCAACAGCGGCCTGCTGTTGTTGGACCTGATCAACGACATCCTGGATATCGCCAAGATCGATGCGGGCAAGCTGGTTCTTTATTTCGAGCCGCTGGATGCCGGTGCGCTGTTGCGGGACGACGTCAAACGCATGCAACCGCAGGCGGACGCCGCCGGCGTGGCGCTGAGGGTGGAACTGCCTGCGGACACCGTCACCGTTCAGGCCGACAAGACCCGGTTGCGTCAGATCCTGCTGAACCTGATGTCGAACGCCATCAAGTTCACGCCCCGTGGCGGCACCGTCACGGCGCGGCTGGTGGAGGTGCCCGGGGCCGTGCGTTTCGAGGTCGCCGACACCGGCGTCGGCATGACCGATTTCGAGATCCAGAAGGCGCTGGAACCGTTCGGACAGGTTCAGTCGGCGCTTTCGCGAAACCGCGGCGGGACCGGCCTGGGCCTGACCATCGTCAAACAGCTCACCGAGCTGCACGACGGCAGTCTGTCGATCGACAGCGTCGCGGGCCGCGGGACGTGCGTTTCGGTGACACTGCCGCAAACCGACGCGACGGTCTGATCCGTTTCACTCGGCGGCGACCGAGCCTTCGTTGTCGTCGCTGAACCGTTCCACGTCGTCCTCCGCCAGGTACGAGCCCGATTGCACCTCGATCAGGTGCAGGACGTCGCTGCCGCGGTTTTCCAGGCGGTGCGTCTGGCCGGGGGGCGCGAACAGCGATTCGTTCTCGCCCAGGGTGATGGTCCGGTCTTCGCGGGTGATCGTCGCCGTGCCGGTGACGACGACCCAGTGTTCGGCACGGTGCCGGTGGCGTTGCACCGACAGCTTTGCGCCCGGCAGGATCGTCAGCCGCCGCACCTTGTAGCGCGCGCCGCTGTCGATCTCCTTGAACGTTCCCCAGGGACGCGAGACGGTGCGGTGTTCGTCCGCCTCGATCCGGCCCGCGGCCTTGAGCCGGGAGACGATGTTGCGCACGCCGCCGGCGCGGCCGCGCGGCGCGACCAGGACGGCATCGTCGGTGGCGACGACGATAAGGTCCTCCACCCCAAGCGCCGCGACCAGTTGGTCGCTGCTGCCGCGGATGTAGGAACCGGTGACGCCTTCCAACATGGTGTTGCCGGTGACGACGTTGTCTTTTTCGTCCTTGGGACCTTCGGCCCACAGGGCGTCCCAGGATCCGACGTCGCTCCATCCGATGTCGGCCGGCATGACGGCCGCCCGGTCGGTCTTTTCCATGATCGCATAGTCGACGGAATCCGAACGGCAGGCGCCGAAGGCCGTGGGTTCCAGCCGCAGAAAGTCCAGGTCGCGGACCGCGCCGGCCAGCGCCAGTTCCGATGCCTTCGCGATATCGGCGGCATACCGCTTGGCCTCGTCCAGAAGCGTGCGGACCGAAAACACGAACATCCCGCTGTTCCAGGCATACCCGCCCTGGGCCAGGAACGTGGCGGCGGTCTCGGCGTCGGGTTTCTCGACGAAGGCGTCCACCGCGAACGCGCCGTCGCAACCGGCCAGCGCGGCGCCCTGTCGGATATAGCCATAGCCCGTTTCCGGCCTGTCGGGCTGGATCGCGAAGGCGACCAGCCGGCCCGTCGCCGCCGTCGCCGCGGCCTTCTTCATTGCGTCCATGAAGGCGGGCACGTCGCGGACATGGTGGTCCGACGGCAACAGCGCAACGATCGCGTCGGGGTCGCGCTCGGCCAGATAGGCGGCTGCGACCACCGCCGCCGGGGCCGTGTTCCGGCCCTCGGGCTCCAGAATGATGGCCTCGGGCGCGATGCCCAGTTCGTCGAGCGCCATGGCGACGAAGAACCGGTGCTCCTGGTTGGCGATCACGACAGGCGCATGGAACAGGTCCGGCGCCGACGCGCGCTCGGCCGTCTGCTGCAACAGCGAGGCGTTGCCGATCAGCCGGTTGAGCTGTTTTGGATAATGGGACCGGCTGAGCGGCCAAAGCCGCGTCCCGGACCCGCCTGACAGGATCACCGGATAGACCTTTGGTCTTTCTGTCATGGGACGTGTATTAACCTGCCTAGTCTGTTGCCGCGCCGGGGTTGAGCGAAGTCAATGCCCGCCTGGGCCGATTTGCGGCACCCTGGATGCACACTATCGGGCCGTATGGTTAACGGCATATTACGCGAAAGGTAACCGTGATGACCCAGGCAGCTTTCGGTGGTTCGGCGTTGAAGTCGATCCTGGTCTACGTCGACAACACCGACCAGGCGGCGGGCTGTGTGCGGGCCGCCCTGGATATTGCCCAGGTGCACGATGCGCATGTGGCGGGCCTGGGCGTCCAGACACCGATCTACATCCCGGCTTTCGCGGCCGCCCAGGTTCCGGCGGATGTCTACGAATCGCTGGCCCAGCGCCAGCAGGCGGACCTTGACGGCGCCAAGGGCCGGTTCGACGAGGCCGTCCAGGATGCGGGCTGGGCCGATCGCGCGTCCTGGCAGGCGATCCAGGGCGAGCCGGCGCAGGTGATCTCGCGACAGGGCCTGTTCAACGACCTGATCGTCATCCGCCAGGAGGACCCGGAGAAGGATCCGGCGGCCTACGAGGGGCTGCCCGACGAGGTCGTGCTGCATGCCGGCCGGCCGGTGCTGATCCTTCCCTATATCGGCGCGCGCGACACCGTGGCCAAGCGGGTGATCGTCGCCTGGAGCGGAACGCGCGAATCCGCGCGAGCCATCGGCGATGCCTTGCCTTTCATGCAGGCGGCCGAAGAGATCAAGGTGATCACGGTCGACCCGGACGGCGAAGACGCGGTGCCGGGCTCGGACGTGGCACGTTATCTGTCTGCGCACGGCATCCACGCCCAGCTTCAGACCCTGCATTCGGACGGGCTGGAAGTGGGCGACGTCATCCTGAACCAGGCCGCCGACGACGGCGCCGACCTGGTCGTCATGGGCGGCTACGGGCATTCGCGCGTGCGCGAGGTCATACTGGGCGGGGTGACCCATCACCTGTTGGGCCACATGACCGTGCCGGTTCTGATGTCGCACTAGGAACGGCCGTCGAGAAAACGCCGCGCGGCGAACGAAACCCAGAGCAGGATCAATACACGTCGAAACACTGAAGCGCTTGCAGCCAAGTGGTTCGAGACGGCGCGCTGGCGCGCGCCTCCTCACCATGAGGGTTTTCGGTATCGAAAACCCTAAACTATTTCCTCACCCTGAGGAGGCTGCGGAACGCGGCCGTCTCGAAGGGCTTGGCTGCGAGTGACGCGCTGTTATCCGTCTTCAAACGGTGTCAAACGCCGTCAAACGACTCGAACACAGGTGATCGCGCTCTAGAGCAGTACCCCGCCCATCGGCGCGACGCTTGCGCTGTTCGGAAAGACAGACTTGTCCAGCGTCTGCCGGTCGATGCGCATGTGCGTTGCAAGCGCGCCTTTCAGGACAGAGCGCAAGTCGGTTGTCGCCGCTAGGTCGCGTCCGCCGCGCAAGGCGTCCACCGCCAGTCCCGGCCATGCGCCGTGCACCTTGCCGCCGAGGACCGAACCGCCCGCCAGGATCGCGAGGCCGCCGGTGCCGTGGTCGGTGCCGCCGGTCCCGTTCGGGATGGCGGTGCGGCCGAACTCCGAAACCGCAACAACGAGGGACTGATCCCAAACCGGCGCCAGTCCGGCGGCCAGCGCCTCGAAGGTATCGTTGAGGCCGGTCAGCCGGCGCGCCAGCGGCCCCTCCAGGGTGCCCTGGTTCGCATGGGTGTCCCAACCGGCCAGTTCGATCACCGCGACGCGCGGTCCGTCCGGGCGCGCCAGCATCTCGGCCGTGGTGGCGGCTGCGGCGGTCGCCGCTTCGGGCATCGCCGCGCCGCGGCCCGCTTCGAGGTCGTCCTCCTCCAGCAGCCGTTCCGCAAGCCGGCGGCTTTCCAGCCCGCGCTGGACGGCGGGTCCCAGCAGGGGATCGTCGCCGTAAAGCAGCGAAAGCTTGACGAAGAACCCGGCCACCGGCCGGGGCAGTTCGGCCGGCGCCCATGCCTTGGCCGGTGCGGAGCCGCGCAGGATCGGCGGCAGGTCGCGGCCCAGCGCGCGGGCGGCCTGAGGGTCCGCGCCCAGCGCCGCCAGCGTCCGGTTCAACCAGCCGTCCTTGACCGTGCCGGGCGCGTCGGCGCCGTTCTCCAGGACGGCCTGGGCGTCGGAATGGCGGCGCTTGCGATAGGGCGTTGCCGTGGCATGCACGAAGGCGAGCTGGCCGTTCTGCCAGATGTCGTGCATTTCCTGCGCCGCCGGATGCAGTCCGTAGAACCCGTCCAAATCCAGCAGACCCGGCCCTTCGCCGCCGGGCGCGGGCAGCGCCAGCCGGCCGCGGGTATCGGCATAGGCATCGTCGCCGTAGGGCGCAACCAACGCCAGACCGTCCAGTCCGCCGCGCAGCAGCACGACCACCAGCCGGCGGTCGGTCGGCGCGGCGGCCACGGCGACCGGCGGCAGCGCCAGGGCCGCTGCGGACCCGGCGACTTCGCCCAGAAAGCGTCGGCGCGTGCGCATTTCGGTCACCGCTGTTGAAACTCGGGGCTGGCGAAAAGGATCGCCAGCGCCTCGATGTCGTCGACGGCGACGGCCATGCGCCGCAGCGTTGCCGGACGGACGGTCGGCCCCATGACGTCGATCGCATGTTCGATCGGCGACATGGTCGGTTTGCCGAGCCCGGCAAGACCGGCGCACCATTCCAGCCGCTCCAGCAGGCGTTCGGGGTCGGTCCATGCGCCGGCCTGATCCGACCAGCCGTCCGCGTTGGGCGCGGCATAGGGGGGCTGGCCCAGCGCCCGCATCCAGCGCACCAGGAGGCGGCCGTCTTCCGGTCTGACGCCCAGCGCGCGCAAGACCGAGATCACCAGCTCGTCCGGGCGCTTGACCTTCGCGGGCTCGGGCTCCCAGCTTTCGGGCGCGGCGATCATGGCCTGGGCCATGGCGGGCAGTTGGCCGTCGGTCCTGGCATAGGCGCGCGCAATCTGTCGGACCAGCACGGGCGCCGGATTGTCGGCGACAAAATGGCTGGCCATCCTGCCGGCCAGCCTTCGCATGGTCTCCGGGTGGCGCGCCAGCATGTCCAGCGCCGCCTCGCCCTCCAGAATGCCCGATTCCGGGAAGTTCCGCCCAAGGAACGGCTTGTTGCCGGGTTCGTGCCAGTCTGCCCGGTAGACGAAGCTGCCGGGCCGGGGCTCGTTCGTTCCCGCCAGGGACCATCCGGTCAACAGCCGCGCCAGGTTCTGGACGTCGCCGTCCTCATAGGTGCCTTTCGGGCCAAGCGTGTGGTGCCGCAGGATGGCGCGCGCAAGCGTGGTCTGAAGCGGCTCGCGCGTCTTCAACCCGACCCGCGAGTTGGGACCCACCGCGCGCGCCTGTCCGACCGCGACCTGCATCGCCGGATGCCGCACCGCCGCCTGCAGCATGTCGATGAAGCTGCGGTCCAGGTTCGCGCGCACCACGTCGCGTTCGAAGGCGGGAGCCAGCGCGTAGAGGTCGGGGTTGCGAACCGACACCGAAAAATGGTTGCACCAGAACCGCACGAGGCGTTCGCGGAACGGCCGTTCCGATACCGTCGCGGCGACCGCGTGTATTGCGGCCTGGCGGTGGAACTCCTGGCGCAGGGTGCGAAAGGCGTAGGCGCGGCGCGCCGGTTCCGACGCACGCGCCTTCATCAGGGCGACGTATTGCACGTCGCCCGACGGCAGCGCGGCGATCGTGTCGGGCACGGGGGCCGGTACGAGCTGCGCCGTCAGCCAGCCGCCGACGCCGTCGCCCATCGCGGCCAGGTCGCCGGGCCGCGCGCCCAGTCCGAAACGATTCGCCGCGAGCGCGGGGCGCGCGTCCGCTTCTGGATCCGGTTCAACTTGTGACGTGATGTCGACGTCGGCCATCGCCCGGAAAATACCCATGCGTGCATGCAAGGGCAATTCGACGTTGGCATGGCGGATTCTGCATTGGAGCAGCTTTGTTCTTTCAGATAGATTCCGGCGAGGCGACAGGGTTTTTCCGACAAAAACGTGCGACTCGGGATGCCGAGCAGGGGGACAGTTGATGAACATCCGGCATCCCTATCTGATGTTCCTGGGCGACGCGCCGGATCACCTGGCGGCAAAAGTGGCGGACGGGGTTGCGAAATGGCGCCCGGACTGGTGCATCGGCCAGTTCAGGCTGCCGGGCTGCAAGGCCGACCTCGGCCTTGCCGACATGACGCTGGAACAGGCGCGTGCAGCGGGCGCCGAAACGGTGATCGTCGGCGTTGCGAACCGCGGCGGCTTTCTCAGCGACGACTGGATCGCGCCTCTGGAGAACGCGCTGGATCTTGGATTCGATATCGCCAGCGGGCTGCACGTGCGGTTGAACGACATCGCCGCGCTGCGCACGCGCGCAGACGATGCCGGACTGAAACTGTTCGACGTGCGTCATCCCGACGAGGCGTACGAGGTGGGCACCGGGCGCCGGCGCACGGGCAAACGCCTTTTGACCGTCGGCACGGATTGTTCCGTGGGCAAGATGTTCACCTCGTTGGCGATGGAACGGGAGATGAAGGCGCGCGGCATGAAGGCCGATTTCCGCGCCACCGGCCAGACGGGGATCTTCATCGCCGGGTCGGGCGTGTCGGTCGACGCCGTCGTCGCCGATTTCATCTCCGGTGCGACGGAAACCTTGAGCCCGGACAACGATCCCGACCATTGGGACCTGATCGAGGGGCAAGGCTCGTTGTTCCACGCGTCCTTTGCCGGCGTCAGCCTGGGCCTCACGCACGGGTCGCAGCCCGACGCCATGGTGCTGTGCCACGCGCTGGACCGGACCCACATGCGCGGCTTGCCGGGCGTGCCATTGCCCGACTTGCGCGCGTGCATCGCGCTCAACGAGGAGACGGCAAGGCTGACCAACCCGGCGGCGCGGGTCGTCGGAGTCTCGGTCAACACCTCCGGCCTGGACGATCGGGCGGCCGAGGCGGCGCTTTCGGAGATCGAAGCCGAGACCGGCCTGCCCACCGTCGACGCCTTCCGGCAGGGCGCCGGCCGGCTGGTCGACGCATTGCCCGGCTAGGCGGACCGATGGGCGCCCTGTCGCTTGGCGTCGCCGTCGAACGGTTCCCGATCGCCGGCACCTTCACCATCTCGCGCGGGGCCAAGACCGAGGCCGTCGTCGTCGTCGCGACCCTTGACGACGGCACGCACCGGGGCAGGGGCGAATGCGTGCCCTATGCGCGTTATGGCGAGACTGCAGACGGCGTCGAGGCCGCGGTCGCGGCGATGGGCCCGGCCTTGGCGGACGGCCTGGACCGCGCCGGCCTGCAGCAGGCGATGCCGGCGGGCGCGGCGCGCAATGCGCTGGACTGTGCGTTTTGGGACCTGGAGGCGAAACGGGCCGGGCGGCGCGTATGGGAACTGGCCGGCCTGCCGCCGCCGAAGCCGGTTCAGACGGTCTATACCCTGAGCCTGGACACCCCTGAGAAGATGGGCGCTGCGGCCGCTGCCGCGGGCCGGCCTCTTTTGAAGCTCAAGCTCACCGGTGACGGCGATCTCGAGCGCGTGCGCGCCGTGCGGGCGAGCGCGCCCGATACGCGCCTGGTGGTCGACGCGAACGAGGCCTGGGCGCCGGAGATGGTGGCGCCGTTCTCTGAATCGCTGAAGGAACTGGGCGTCGAGATGATCGAACAGCCGCTGCCGGCCGACGCCGATGCGGTGCTGGCCGAGATGGATCATCCGGTGCCGCTGTGTGCCGACGAATCGGCGCACGACCGGTCGTCACTGCCGGCGCTTGCGGGGCGCTACGAACTGGTCAACATCAAGCTGGACAAGACCGGCGGGCTGACCGAGGCGCTGGCGTTGAAGGACGCCGCGGCGGCGGCGGGCTTCGGCGTCATGGTCGGCTGCATGGTCGGCTCGTCCCTGTCCATGGCGCCCGCACACCTGGTCGCCCAGGGTGCGGCGGTCGTCGACCTGGATGCGCCTTTGTGGCTGGCCCGCGACCGGGCGCATGGCCTCGCGTATGACGGTGCCGACGCCGCGCCGCCGGATGCGGCGCTGTGGGGCTGAGTTTGAACCGCAAGACGAGGATGCGATGAACGAACAGACGCCTCACCGGCCGATCCATCACGGCGCGGGCGTGCGGCCGGTCGAGGCCTTCGCCGAAACCTACGGCCTGGTGTTCCGGAACCTTGGCGTGCTGGGCCGGTTGCTGCTGGTTCCGCTGGGCGTGGCGGCGGCCGGCAGCTATTGGGCCTACGAACGCCAGCTCGCCAGCATCCAGCGCATGGCCGAGACCGGCGTCCAGCCCGGTTTCGAACCGGCGCAACTGGTGCCGATCGTCGTGCAGATCCTGGTCTTCACCGCGTTTGCGACCGCCTGGCACCGCTGGATCCTGGTCGGCCCCGGCGCCCTGCCCGCCGGTCTTGGTCTTTCATGGAACAGGACGGAGTGGATCTATCTCGCCGCACTCGTGGCGCTCTACGTCGCGTCCTTTCTCTTGATGGCGCTGGGGGTCGCGGTCACGCAGATCCTGTTTTTCGCAGCCCAGAGCCTGCCGCTCGTCGTCGTGACGCTGGCGCTGACGGTCGCGGTTTCCGTCTATTTCTTCTGCCGGGCATGCCTTGTCCTGCCCGCCGCGGCGGTCGTGGAACAGGGCATCCTGCGCAACACCCTGCGCCGGTCGAAGGCCAAGGTGTTCAGGATCTTCCTTGCCTTCCTGCTGGTCTTCCTGCCCATCGTGCTTGCCGACATCGCGCTTTATCTGGCGTTGGTTCCCAGCAACTTCGCGGCACTGGAAGAGACGCCGGCCGCGCTTTACACGACGCTTGCGCGGTTGAGGCTGCCGTCGCTGATCTCGGGCCTGGTGCTGTACGGCCTGACCGCCGCCTTGTTCGTGGCGCTTTTGTCGGTGCTCTACCGCCAGCTCACGGGGTTCGGTCACGGCGAAGGGGAAGCGCCGGCCGCGCGGCCTGACTAGCCCACGATCGTCTTCACGGCCTCGACGAAGCGGTCTATTTCATCCTCGGTGTTGTAGTAGTGCACGGACGCGCGGACCATCGCCTCCAGGCCACGGTCCTCCATGTCGAGACGCGTGAAGCTCTTTTCGGTCACCGAGGTGTTGATCCCGAACTCGGCGCGCAGGCGCGCGCTGAAGGCTTCCGGGTCGTGTCCGTCGGCCGTGAAGGTGACGATGCCGCACTTCTCGCGGCCGAGATCGCGCACCGTAACGCCCGCCACCGCGGCCAATGCGGCGCGCAGCGTGGCGCCCAGCGCGAACACCCGCGTCCGGATCGCCTCCAGGCCCAGGTCCATCGCGTAGTCGATGGCGCGGGCAAGCCCGATGCGGCCCGCCATGTACATCTCAAAGTTCTCGAAACGCCGCGCCGTGCCGGCGATCTCGTAGCGGTCCGGTGCGGTCCACAGCGCCGCGTGGTTATCCAAGAGCGGCGGATCGAGCCGTTCGATCCAGTCGTGCGCGACCCACAAAAAACCGGTGCCGCGCGGACCGCGCAGGTACTTCCGGCCGGTCGCCGCCAGCATCGTGCAGCCGATCTGACCCACGTCCAGCGGCATCTGGCCCGCTGACTGGACGGCGTCCAGCAGGAACGGCAGCCCGTGCCGGCGCGCAACGGCTCCGATCGCCGCGGCCGGGTTCACCAGCCCGCCATTGGTGGGAATGTGGCTGATCGCGATCAGCCTGACGCGCGCGTCGATCAGTGCATCCAAGGCCTCTGCGTCGGTCGCGCCGTCCCGGTCGTCGGGCGCGACGACGATCTCGATCCCCCACCGCCGCGCGGCGTGAAGATAGGCGACGAAGTTGGAGCCGTATTCCGACCGGTTGGTCACGACCTTGTCGCCGGCCTGCCAGTCGATGCCGTAGAAGGCCATGTCCCAGGCGCGGGTGCCGTTCTCGACCCAGGCGATTTCGTCGCGGTGGCCGCCGACGAGACGGGCGGCGGCGTCGTAGAACCCGTCCAGCGCCGCCGCCGCGCGGTCGGCGGCCTCGTAGCCGCCGATCCTGGCCTCGGCCTCGATCTGGGCGACGACGGCGGCGGTCACCGGCTCGGGCTGCAGCGCCGCGCCGGCGTTGTTGAAATGCACGATGTCGGCCGCGCCGGGCGTATCCGCGCGCGCCCGCTGAACGTCGATGGCCATGCTTGGGGTCTCCCCTGCAACGGTCGGTGCAGGGGTTCTAGCCTACCTTGGCGCGTGTCAGTACCCGGTCCTTGGGGAATTCGACGGTGACGGTCGTGCCCTTGCCGACCTCGGTTTCCATCCTGACGTCGGCGCCGTGCAGCTCGGCCAGGCTCTTGACCAGGGGCAGGCCGAGGCCGGTGCCTTCGAATTCGCGGGTGAGGTCGGAATCGATCTGTTCGAACGGGGCGAAGGCGCGCGGGATGTCTTCCGGCGCGATGCCGATGCCGGTGTCGCTGACGCTGAGTGCCAGCGTCCCGCCCGGCACGCGGTCGGCGGCGACCGTGACCTTGCCGCCGGCCGGCGTGAACTTGATGGCGTTCGACAACAGGTTGATCAGGATCTGACGCACCGCGCGGCTTTCCGCCGAGATCGGCGGCAGGTCGCGCGGCACCTCGTCGATCAGGGTCAGGTTCTTGTCGATCGCGCGCTGGCGGATGATGCGGATCGACGCTTCCACCGCGACCGCCAGTTCCATCGGGTGTGCCTGCAGCTCGCGATGGCCGATCTCGTACTTGGACAGATCCAGGATATCGTTGATCAGCGACAGCAGGTGCCGCCCGCTCTCGTGGATGTCGATGACGAAATCCTGGTACTGCTTGTTGCCCAGCGGGCCGAACAGCTCGTCGCGCAGCACCTCGGCAAATCCGATGATCGCGTTCAGCGGCGTGCGCAGCTCGTGCGTGATGTTGGCCAGGAAGTGCGACTTGGACCGGTTGGCAAGCTCGGCCTCTTCCTTGGCCTTTGTCAGGGCTTCGGCGTTGCGCTGCGAGACGGTGATGTCCGAGACGCTGACCAGGACGCCGCCGCCTTCCAGCGGATGCGCCTCGACCTGCAGGATGTCGCCCGATGGCAGGTGCAGGATGTCGGGCTTGCCATCGAACCGCATCAGGCGCTGTTTGCGCTCGGCGATCACCTCTTCGATTTCCTTGCCTTCGTGCATGGTGCCGATGCCGCTGTTGCGGATGATGGCGTCGACCTGCGTGCCGACGCGCAACAGCTTGGGCGGCAGGTCGAGGATCTCCACATAGCGGCGGTTCCAGGCCAACAGCTTGAGGCTGGAATCGTAGGCGGCGATACCCTGGGCCATGCTGTCCATGACCACGCGCAGCATCGACGACTGGCGCTGCAGTTTCTGTTCGCGGTGCACCATGGGCGTGACGTCGGTTTCCACCGACAACAACCCGCCGTCCTGGGTGCGGTAGGCGCGGCATTGCAGCCAGACGTCGCCCACGTGGCGCATCACGCGCTCGCCGTCGGCACGGGTCAGCCGCGCGGTCTCTTCGTTGGTCCAATCGTGTTCCTTGCCCTTGGCCTCGGCGACGATGCCGCTGTCGGCGACGATCCGCAGCACGTCCCTGATCTTCATGCCGCGCTGGATCGGCCGTCCGGCCTGGCCGTAAAGATAGGTGGCGCGGCTGTTGAACAGCTCCAGCCTGCCCTGGCTGTCGAACAGCATGATGACCGCGCTCAAGGCCTCGATCGCGTCGGTCAGGCGCGAACGGGCGACCTGGGCGGCCTCTTCGGATTCCTGGGCGTCGGTGATGTCAGTGGCGGCGCCGCGATAGCCGGCGAACCGGCCCTCGGTATCGAAGACCGGCGTGCCGCTCAGCGTGAAATGGCGCCGCCGTCCGTCGGGCGTGACCGTGGAATAGCGGAAGTCGCGGAAAGGCCGGTGCGCGTTGAGATCGGCGAAGTGCGATTCCCACTGCGGCAGGCTCTCCTGGGACATGACATCGCGGCGGGTCTTGCCCAGGAAATAGGAAGGCGGCAGGCCGGTGATGTCCTCGATGCGCTCGGACAGATAGGTGAAGCGCAGCTCCGCATCCATCTCCCAGTGCCAGTCGGACGAGACCCGGCTGAGGTCTCCCAGGCGCTCCTCGCTTTCGACCAGGGCGCGCTCGCGTTTCTTTTCCTCGGTGATGTCGACCCTGAGCCCGACCGTCCAGCCGCCGTCGATCTTCTGGTTGCGGATCCTGACCCAGCGTCCGTCCCGGGTCTCGACCTCGACATTCATGCCCGGGTCCGCGTGGGCCTGTTTCAGGGTCCGGACCCAGGTCTCCTTGGGCGTGCCGGGCAGCTTCACGTGGCCTTCCTGCACCGAAAGCTCGGCGATCTCGGGGAAGGTCATCCCGCTTGCGATGGCCTGCTCGACGTTGGGAAACAGCTCCTGCGCCTTTTCGTTGGCCAGGACCAGGCGGTCGTTGTCGTCGTAGATCAGGACGGCGACGTCGATGGCGCCGATCAGCGACCTGAGCAGCCCGGCCAGCACCGGGTCGTTGGGCGTGCCGGTCTGGTCGGTCAGGTCGGCGCCGATCAACAGGCCCCGGGTTCCGGTGTCGGCGGCCGTGGTCTCCTCCCGGCGGCGCACGGCGCCCGGGCCGGACGACAGGCTCCACAGGACGAGGGCGACGGTGATGCCGCTCAGGACCATGGCCAGGATGGTCACCGCGCCGGGTGATGCCTGCAGCGCCGCGACCACCACCGTGCCCGCGGCCAGGACGGCGGCCAGCGCCGCCAGGATGGCCGTCACTTTCTGGTTCTGAACTGCCTTGATCGCCACGCTAAACCCCGGACCTCGACGCAGCGGCCGGTTGGTCGTTCTCCCCGCCGCATCGCCGATTGTTGAAACCGCACCTGTTTTTGTCGTCCGGCGTACCGCAAGCACCGGAACGACAGCACCATTTAACCGTCTGGAACCTTCAGGATTGGTTAAAGTTTGCCCGCCGCCGGCGCCGCTGTGTACCATGGCAGGCAGCGAAGCCCGCCCGAATTCAACAGCTTGACCAGAGACTTAGCGCAATGCGGCCCGGGCCCGCTGGCGCAGCTCGCGCCATGCCCGGTAGACCCTTTTGCGATAGGGAACGTGCAGGCTGCGGGTGCGGGAATGGTAACTCTTTACCGCGTTGGTCCAGGACCGGGTGGTCCGGCGCAGATCGACCAGAAAGCTGGTGGCGTAGGCGACGTTGTGGACCGGGTCGAACGCCTCTTCCAGCGAGGAGAAGGCGCGGCCGTGATAGTGCAGGTTGACCTGCATGCAGCCGACGTCGATGTTGCGCACGCCCCGCCGGAGCAGCGCCTCGACCTCGGCGATGGCGGCGGCTTTCGACGGCAGGTAGCGGCCCCTGCCTTCGGCATAGACGGTCCAGGGCCAGGCAAGATTTACCTTCTCGGCGGCGGACCAGCGGCCGGACTCCACGCTGGCGATTGCCTGCAGCAGGTATTGGGGGATCTGGCGGGCCGCCTCGGCCGCCGCGATCGAGCGCGTGCACAGGGTGTGCTCGCCCACCGGACCGCCCAGGAAATCCATGGCCCCGGAGGCCGCGCGGGCGCCGCCCCCGGCGATCATGCCGGCGGCAAACAACAGCGACAACAAGGCACGGCGCGTGCCCGAGGGTCCCGGTCTCCCGTCTCTCATGGGACTATGGTTAAGCAAGATGCGTGCCGTCCTTCGAGACGCGCCCTTAAGGGCGCTCCTCAGGACAGGGTCCGCGTTCCTCTCCCTTCCTGGTGAGGAGCGGCGCGCCAGCGCCGGCCGGGTGAGGGGGTTCAGGTCTCGGGCAGGGTGTCGTCGCCGCTGCCCAGGGGGCGCTGCATGATCACGGTGTCGACCCAGCGGCCGTGCTTGAACCCGACCGCCTTGAGCCGCCCGGCCTCGACGAAACCGCAGCGTTTGTGCAGGTCGATCGACGGGCCTTCCAGGTCGCTGATGACCCCCAGCATCTGCCGGAAGCCGCGTTCGGTGCACGCCTCGATCAGCGCCGCCAACAGCCGCTTGCCGAGGCCGTGGCCGGTCGAGCCCGCGTCCACATAGACCGAATCTTCGACCGTGTTCCGATAGGCAGGCCGGGTGCGGTAATAGCCGGCATAGGCATAGGCGACGACCCGGGTTCCCGCCTCGGCCACCAGGTAGGGCATGCCGTCGGCCTTGAGGGCATCGAACCGGCGCCGCATCTCCGCTTCGTCGGGCGGCTGTTCCTCGAAGGACGCGACGCCGGTTTCCACGTGGTGCGCATAGATCGCCGCGATCGCGGCGATGTCGCCGGCGACGGCCGGGCGCAGGACGGCGGCGCGCAGCGCCTGGGAGGAGGGGGGCTTGGGCGTCACGGGCGGGGCCCTTTTCATGCGGGTTGTCGCTGTGCGCGATTGTGGCGGAGGCGGGGGCGGGCTGTCATGTGATTCCGGCCGCGGGCGGGGCTTGCCATCGCGCCTGCGAGGTGCTACTTCCGCTCCGCTTTCGGGCCGGCGCAACGCCGCGGCACGAACAGGGCGCGTAGCTCAGCGGGAGAGCACTACGTTGACATCGTAGGGGTCGCTGGTTCAATCCCAGCCGCGCCCACCATCTCTTTTTCAGAACATGTGCGCGTTGGTTCGCCTGGGCGGTGTTGCTTCGGCGAGGCGGTGGTTCCGGCTCGATCTCTCGGATCGAACCGTCAGGATACCGACCAGTAGACTTCGGTTTCCTGCGTGCAGAAGAAACCCTCGAAACTCCGGTGCTGGAGAATCCGCTCTATCGTCGATCTGGACGAGCAGAGGAAGGAGAAATGGCTGTCCCAGTGCGTGGTGACGAGGATGGTCTTGTCCGGCGTGAAGACGCACCCGTGCGGGGGGATCTCGTCCCCTTGCTTGAGATCGTCGATCCAGAGAAGTTCCCTCTTGGTACAATGTTCGTCGCCGACCCAGAGCCACTGCTGACCAATGGACTGCAGGCTGTCGTAAAGCCCGTTCTCGATGAAGGGCGAGAGCTCTCCTTCGGTGGGGTGAATGACCCCGTTCTTTTCGGTTTCCTCGATGAGCGTTTGTGCCAGCGCCTCTTTTTCGGAATCCTTCGTCAGGCCGCCGATGCTTGTCCGCAGCGCAATATCGATTTCGCTCAGTGTCTTCAGGCCCGACATCTCCAGAACCGTGTTCCATGCGATCGGCTCCGCCCCGCCGATCAGCTCCTGTTTTGGCGGCCATTCCACTGGCGAAAACCGTTCCATCGGGATCGATGTCGGACGGAAGAACGGGCTCAACAGGACATAGACGCTGTCGAACTGTCCGCTGTAATGATCGAGGACCTTCCCGTCGCTCGGGCACGAAGCGAACTTGTCAGGGATGGGGAGTTGTCTTTCGGTCATGGATCGATCCGGGCGATGCGAACAACAGCAGCGGGGATCGACCAATCATGCCTCCCCGAGGCTCGATGATCCGCATCCTATGGAAGCAACCGGGCCGTCGGCAAGCGCGCCCTGCGGCGACCGGAGACGGCTGCTTGGGGCTCACGGTGGCGGCGCGGGTGTGCTAGGCAAAGCGATGACGTTTCTTCACGCCATGCGCCGCGCAGGACGGGCTTTGACGGCGGTTTCGCTCGTCATGCTGTTCTGCGCGACCGGGACCACCGCACGGGCCGATGCCATGCTGATCGACGACTTTGCCGACCCCGACCTTGTCTCCACCCTGGGCGCGCGCTGGCGCGGTGTGAGCGATCGGGTGATGGGCGGGGTGTCCGAGGCGACGGTTGCGCGCGCGGTGATCGACGGGCGGCCCGCGCTCCGGCTCACCGGCGACGTCCGGCTGGAGAACGACGGCGGTTTCATCCAGGCGTCGCTCGATCTCGATCCCGCGGGCGGCACGGTCGACGCCTCGCGCTTCGCCGGCATACGGCTGGTGGTGCGCGGCAACGGCGAACGGTACTCCGTGCACCTGCGCACGCCCGACAACGTACGGCCGTGGCAGTCCTACCGCGCCCAGTTCGTGGCCGGACCGGAATGGCGGACGGTGGACCTGCCGTTCTCGGAGTTCGTTCCCTACCGGCTGGAGGCGCCGCTGGATGTCGTGCGGCTGAAACGGATCGGGCTGGTCGCCATCGGCCGCGCCTTTACAGCCGACCTCGCGGTTGCGGAGGTGGGCTTCTACGAATAGTCCATGACACTTAGATACAGGCCGCTTTATATAAGAGTGGGCACCGGCGGGGGGAATGTTGCAGCCGCTGCCCGGGGTGGGGGACCAGAATGGCAATCAGAAGAGTTCTTTCGGTCGATACGGCCTACGAGTCCGATCTTCGATGGTTCGCGAATGCCAGGGCGGGCCTTTACGACGAAATCGGCGGGCAGATCGATGTGCGCCAACTTGGCCAGATCGACGCCAACAGGGACACGCTTTTGCGCCTGTGCGAATGCAGGCTGAACCGGGGCGACCGGGCTCGCAACGTCCGGTCCGCGCGATTTCTCACGTTTCATTTGCCGAAAATCGGGGGGATACATGAAGGAATGCATACGCATGACCTGCGCCGCGTTTAAGCCGACAAAGGCGGTGCCTGGAACCGGGCGCGCGATCGCGATCGGCCTCGCCTTGGCGCTTGTTGGGTGCAACGGTCATAGCGGTGGCGGCGGCGCCAGTGCCACCGACAACCCATCCGGATTGACGTATCATCTGGCGAAGGACGTCATCGAGGTCTCCGGGACCGCGACCTATAAGAAAACCAACAAGGTAAACGATAACCTCGTAATCGACGAAGGCACGTACGCATTTGCGGGCGCCAAGGTCGCGGTAGAGATCAGGACGGTCGCGGATCCCGATGCCGTCTACAGCATCGACCTTTCGCACGGCATTCTTACAAAGGACGACTTCAAGGCGGTTTCCGGATCCACCGGCATCCTGACGTCCGTCAACGCGGAACAGACGGGGCGCGCGGGAGAGGTCATCAAGAACGTCGCCAACCTCGCGTCGAGCCTGGTGGCCCCCGCCATTGGTTTTGACATCAAGACGGTGGATAAGCCCCTCAGCGCCGATGAGCTCTTCGAAGCAATTGAGGCATTCAAGGAAATCAAGACGGATCGCGAACTGGCCAAAAGCCAGTTCCAGCAACTGTCCCCGCTGGAGCGGCTGTACCTAGCGGCGAACGACCAGGGGGCGCGGCACTGGCGCGACCTCTTCCTGATGGCGCGCGCAATCGCCAAGCAACGGGTGGACCGCAAGAGGCTGCAACAGGACCTGGCCGGTGCATCGAGTTACGACCTGTCGCTTGTGACCGTACGCGTTCGAGGAATCAGCGCTGCAATCGAGACGCTGCAGGAGGAACGCGCGGTATTGCTGGCGAGTTACCAGGCAGGGCTTGCCAGCTTCAAAAAGCAGAAGAAGATCGACACGTTCTCGAAGGAGTTCCAGATAAGAGAGTTCCTGGCGATCGCCGATTTGCCGAGAGACGGTGTCGTCAAGCCCGGAATGTCACCGGCAGAGGTGACAGAGGCATTGAGGGGCGATGACGAGGAAAAACCGCTCTACCCGAAAGCGCTCAGCCTGTGGAATCAGGCCAGGGTGGTTTTGACGATCGAAACGTTCGGGACGGAACAGAAGGCAAAAGCGCCAGAGGAGCCGCAACCCGACCGTTGCGTTGCCGGCAATACCAAAGACGACCTGGTCATCTGCTATCGGCGTCCGCGGCCGCTGATCCTGAGCAGGTACGAGGTGAAAAACCTGCCCAATCGGCAGAGAAAAGAGCCAAAACCAGGCAATGAGCCAGCACCAGACAGTGAGGCGGATGCAAGCAATGAGACCAAATCAGACAAGGTGCCAGAACTCGTAAACCAACTTGTCCTGAACTCGCGCAGCGTCGAGAACCTGGTCGGCCCATCGTCGAAGACCGTGTCGGTTGCCTTAAACAAGAGCAACTTCGCGCAACGCAAACTGACGCTGACAATGGGCACCAAGGGCGAGCTCACCGAACTGGCGCGGGTATCCGAATCGTCCGCCGAAGCCCTGTCCGGCAGCCTGTCATCCGCGGCGCAGAGTTCCCTGGACAACCTACAGAAATCGTTTGAAACGGTACAAAAGATCGCGCAGGCGCGCGACGGTATCCGGCTCGACCGTCTGCAGGACGAAGTCAACCGCCTGACGGCAGAGAAGGAACTGGTCGACGCGCGCATAAACCTGGACGGGGCCAATGCCAGCGCCGATCTCGTGCGCCGGAAGAACGAACTGGACGCACAGCTGGAAACACGGGAGGCGGAGCTCAAACTGGCCAATGCCGAGACGGCGCAGCAACTGCAACAGCTGAAGGACCAGGCGGCGCTTGCGGATGCGCAGCTTGCGCTCGATCAGAAAAGCGCGACGGCCCAGTTGCTGTTGGGCCAGCAGATCCTCGAAGCGGAGCTGAACAACCTCAGGAACGAGATTGCGATCGATACCGAGCGCGCGACGGCCGAGGACCAGAGATCGCTGAGGGAGTTAGACAGGGAGCTCGACTTGCTGAAACGACAGATCGAAATTCTGGAGAAGCAGTCGGAACTGCAGGGACAGTTGGACGCCCAGTAAACCGACGGCGGTCGGACCCCACTATCCAACCCCTCTCCCGCTTGGCGAGGGGTTGGGTTGGGAGGGCCCCGGTCTCTATCCGCTCACCACCCCATGGTGCCGGGCGGTCCCTTGAACGGGCCGACAACGCGCGACGTGATCCAGCCGCCGTAAAAATCACCCTCCTGCGGCGTGACCAGTTCGTCGCCGACCCAGCAGGCATCGACGCGGCTGGCATAGAAGGCGAGGCAGTCCTTGATCGGCGCGAAGGCCGGGGTCGGGTCGGGGTAGCTCCAGGCTGCGTTCTCCGCCTGACGGCCGCCGACCGAGAGGCTCCAGTACCGCGCCGCGCCCTTGAACTCGCAGAGCGACCGGCCGGGCGCGGAGACCAGAAAGGAACGAACGCAGTCGCCCATGGGGACGTAGTAGACGGGCGGGTGGCTGGTCTCCAGCACCCGGTATCCGGCTTTTGTCTCGGCGACCGTGCGGCCGGCGAAGTCCACCTTCAGGCGCTCGGCCACCGGCTCCAGGCGGGGCGGGCGCGGATAGTCCCAGACGGACTCCTGGCCCGGGGCGGGTTCGATGCGTTCCGGTTGCCAAAGCATGCGCTCTGCTCCTGTCATGCGTGCGACACCGACGAATTTAGGGCGCCGGGGGTGATCGCCCAGGCCCGCCGCGCCGTATCTCCCACCATGAACGCGATCAATCAGACCCACCCCGTTTCGCTGGCCTCGTTCGGCACCGACCTGAACGCGGCCGTTATCGGCGCGACCGGCGGGATCGGCGGCGCCCTGGTCGACGCCCTTGCGGAAAGCCCCGCCGTGGCGCGCGTCTTCGCGCTGTCGCGGCGGCCGGCGCAGGGCGGACACGAAAAGGTCACCGGCCTGCAGCTGGACCTGGAAAACGAAGTCACCGTCGCGGCTGCGGCGGCAGCGGTGAAGCAGATGGCGGGGCACCTCGACATCGTGATCGTCGCGGCCGGCATGCTTCACGACGGCGAGACGGTGACGCCGGAAAAGACCTGGCGCAGCCTGACCGCAGCCTCGATGGAGACAGTTTACCGCGCCAACACCATTGGCCCGGCGCTGGCGGCGAAACATTTCCTGCCGCTGTTGCCGCGCGACCGCAAATCGGCCTTCGCCGCGCTGGCCGCGCGCGTGGGCAGCATCGAAGACAACCAGCTTGGCGGCTGGTACGCCTATCGCGCGTCGAAGGCGGCGCTGGTGATGGTGCTCAAGTCGCTGTCGATCGAACTGGCGCGGCGCAACGAACATGCGCTGTGCGTGGGTTTGCATCCGGGCACGGTGAACACCGGCCTTTCAAAGCCGTTCCAGGGCGGCGTGCCCGAGGGCAAGCTGTTCCCGCCGGCGAAATCGGCGCGGCATCTGCTGCAGGTCCTGGACGGGCTCGACGCGAAAGACAGCGGCGGCCAGTTCGCATGGGACGGCCAGCGGATCCCGTATTAGGGCCCTGCAGCGCGCCGAGCGGCAATCCTTATACGTTTCTCCTAATGTAAGTTAAGGCCTTGCGGGCCGATCCGTGTTCTGTTCGGGCAACTGCATCGGAATGACGGATCGGCTTAACATGGACCAGAGCAACCAAACCGCCGCCGGCGGCAGAACTCTGGAGGACGTTTCCCTCCAGCAACCCCACTGGCATGCGCTGTTCTTCGTCGTCGGCGGGGTGATCCTGCTGGTGATCGGCGTGACAGTGCGTTTTGCGCTGGACCTCTCGGCCGCGGACGACAGGGTTTTTGCGGTCGAGGCCTTCGTCAGCGGAATGCTGGCGGAACTGCTGTTCTTTCGGGGGTGGCTGCGCAAGCGCCTGATCCTGACGCATCGATTGCCGGTCGCGTTCGTGTATGTCTGGCCCCTGTTGTGCCTTTACGTCTTTCTGATGCGCCCCTTCGAGTGAGTGGTGCGATGAGAAAGATCTTGTTCAGGACGACCGCGTTCCTTGTGCTGGCGCTTGCCGCCGCGCTGCCGGCGTATGCACAAACCATCGAAGAGAAGATCGAGGATCTCTACCACGTCTCGGTCGGCTTTCCCGAGGGGTTCGACAGTTCCTACGCGCTGCTGACCGCCCTGAACGACGAAGACGAAGTCGTCGCCTGCCTGGAAGCCATCGGCCAGTACTACTGGCAGATCGGCCAGGCCTGGGAACAGCAGTGCCGGGACGCGCACGGCGGATTTGGCCCGGACTATTGGGAGTGCATCAGGAACAACAGCAACACGAGCTTGGCCTTCTGGGCCCGCGACAGCATCTATGTGCTGCGAACGTCTAACGCGTCGTGGCTGGACACCGCCACGGGCCGCAACATGCACAACGCGAAACAGACCACCAATATGCTGATGCCCGGGTCGTGGGAGGCAGGGATCGAGTACGCCATGCCGGCGGTCCGGCAGATGCTGGTCTGCAACTGAGCGCCGCTACTGCATCGCTGCGGCCAGTTCGGCTGGGACGTTGAGGTGGTGTCCTCCTGGTGGCGTGCCGTTTGCCGCCACGTCTTTCGAGACGCGGCGCCATGCGCCGCTCCTCAGGGTGAGGGGATTTGGTTTCCCACATGGTGAGGAGGCGGCGAAGCCGCCGTCTCGATCCATCTGGCTGAAATCAGCGCCGACTAACCCGGCTTGTATTCGCGCGTCGCCTCCGGGTCGTCGGACGTTGCCGGCAGGGCCGTCAGTTCGTCCCACGCGGCGTCCGGGATCGGCCAGGTTGCCCATTCCAGGGTCTGGGCAACCCGCTCGGCCTTGCTGACGCCGCAGATCGTCGAAGCGATGCGCGGATCGCGCATGGAAAACTGCAGCGCGGCCGCGCCGATGGGAACGTCGTAACGGGCGCAGATCTCTTCGACCGCGCGCACGGGCTTCAGCATCGCCTCGGTGGCGTCCTGGTAGACGATTTTGGCGCCCGCCGCGGAACCTTTGGCCAGCACGCCGCTGGAATAGGGCGCGGCGTTCAGGACGGTTGTGCCCTTGGCCACCGCAAGGTCCATCATCTCCTCGGCGTTGCGGTTGATCAGCGTGAAGCGGTTGTGGGTGATCAGCGCGTCGAAGTCCCAGTCCTTCAGGATCGGGATCATGACGTCGACCACCCCGGCCGCGAGCCCCACCGCCTGGACCAGGCCTTCCTCCTTCATCTTGAATAGTTCCGCCACTGCGCCGTTCGGCGCGACGACGTCGTCCAGCGACGCGCAGTGCTCCGGATCGTGCAGGTGGACAAGCTGCAGCCGGTCGAGCCCCAGCGCCTCCATGCTTTCCTCCAGCGAGCGCCGCGCGCGGGCGCCGTCGAAGCGGTTGGTCTCCATGTCCCGGTCGAGCTTGGTGGAGATCACGAAACCCTGCGGAAGCCCGCCGCGCTCGCGGATGACGGCGCCGATGCGCTGTTCCGAGCGGCCGAACCCGTAATTGCGCGAGGTATCCAGGAAATTGACCGGGCCGTCGAAGATGGCGCGCACGGTCGCGCGTGCGCGTTCCTCGTCCACCGAATAGCCGTAGGTGTCCGGCATGTCGCCAAGCCCCGAAGTGCCGAAACAGATCGGCGAGACGGAAAGGCCGGTTTGGCCGATGGCGTTCTTCGCGTTGACATCCGGTGCAGGCATGGCCGGTCCCCCTGATCCGCAATTGGTTTGATGCCCAGTATAGCGGCTTTGCCCCCGGGGTCAGCGCTGTGATGCCTCTTTACCCAGGACCGATCGGCGGCGAAACTCGTCGCTTGCGACAACGCCCGAGCGGGGAGCGATCGCATGGATGGACCGCGCCTTGAGGACCTGATCGACCGGGATGTTGTGCCGGTGCAGGACCCTGCCTCGGCGGGCTATCGCGCCGCCGTCGCCGCGGCGCGCGCCGACCTGGAAAAGGACGGCTGTGCCGTCGTCAGGAATCTGGTGCGTCCCGACGGTGTGGCGCTGCTCAGCGCGGAGATCGCGGCGCGCAAAGCCGCGACCCATTACTCGACCCAGTGCATCAACCCCTACTTCCACACCGAACCCGACCCGGCCTATCCGGCCGGCCATCCGGTCAACACCTTCATCGAACGGTCCAGCGGGTTCGTCCCGGGCGATGCGTGGGACGAGGGCGGGGCGATGGACACCCTGTTCCGGGCGCCGGAACTGGCCCGGTTCCTGGCCGCCTGTCTCGATCTGCCGGCGCTTTACTGCTATGCGGACCCGCTGGCGGGTTTGACCGCCAACATCCTCGACCCGGGCCAGCAATTCAGCTGGCACTTCGACACCAACGAATTTGCGGTCACGGTGCTGGTGGACGCCGCCGACGAGGGAGGGCTGTTCCAGTATGCGCCGAACATCCGCTCGGCCGACGACGAAGGCTTCGAGGCGATCGGCCGGGTGCTGGCGGGCGATGAGGTCCCGATCCGGACGTTGGAGCTCAGGCCCGGCGACATGCAGATCTTCCGCGGGCGTTTCTCGCTGCACCGGGTGACCCGGGTCGCGGCGGCCTCGCGGCCGCGCCATGCCGCCATCTTCGCCTACACCGAACAGCCCGGGGTGATCGGCCGGGTTGCCCGGACGCGGCAGTTGTTCGGCCGCGTGCTGCCGGCACACGAGGCGGCCGAGCGGGAACGCGTGCGCGGCGACGCGTTGATCGACTAGGCGGCGAGACTGCGAAACAGGAGGCGGCGATGGAAGTTGACCCCGGACCTTACGTTCTTGACGAAACCCGCGTGATCCTGGGCCCCGGCGGGGACGTCACGGCCAAGGCGGTGACACCGAACTTCTATGCCGAGCTGGACCAGGAATTCGGCGGCTTCAAGGGTCATGTGCTGGTCTCCCGCCACGCCTTCTCCGAGGCGTGGGGCATGTGGGAGGTCCATCCAAAGGGCGACGAGATCGTCTATCTGATCTCGGGCGACGTCGATTTCGTGCTGTGGACGCTGGAAGGCGAAAAGACCGTGCGCGTCGACCGGCCCGGAAGCTGTATCGTTGTGCCCAAGGGCGTGTGGCACACGGCGCGGCCGAATGCGCCGACCTCCATGCTGTTCATCACGCCGGGTGAGGGGACGCAGAACGCGGAATCGCCGACGGCGCTCGCCTGAGCCGACGCGGGCAAACGTTCTACGTCAGAAGGCCGTAGAGGCCGACCGCAAGGGACGTCAGCGAGAGTGCCCACCACAGCCAGTAGTCTCGCCACAGCGGTGTGGTCTTCTTCTTGTCGTCGCCGCCCCAGCCAAGCGCCTTGGCGGGCGAGCCCTCCAGATCCGCGATCTGTCCGGCCAGCCAGTCCCTTTCCGCAGCGTCGGCGGCGCGCTTTGCTTGTTGCTCCTCGGTCAGGTCGCCGCCCTTTTCGTCCATCCGTTCGATCTTCCGCGACAGCGACCAGTGCCGCCATCCCATGCCGGCGAGGTTGGTCTTCAGCGCGCGGAGAAACGAACGGCAGACATAGAGGAACCCGTAGGCGCCGACGAAGAAGAACAGCCAGTCCAGGCGCTGGAACAGGCCCTCGACCACGTTGGCCAGCTGGGAAGGCGCAAGCGCGCGCACGACGTCCGACAGCTTTTTGACCGCGGCATGGACGTGCGGGTCCGTCGGCACGAAGAAAAGGACAAGCACCAACGCGATCGTGACAGCCAGCAGCACGAAATAGAGCAGGCGCTGCAGCCCCGAGAACCTCATGGCCAATGCCGTCACGCTTTCCAGCGGCGACCCTGTGGCGTCGTGCAGGCCTTCGTTTTCGTTATCTTCGTCGTCGCACGGATCGATCAGGCATTTCGGCGGCAGGTTGAAAGGGGCGTAGCCCCCGGTGCGGTGGCGGACGCGGGCGAAAGCGGACTGGTGGATGACGGGCAGCGTGTTTCGGCCGCCGTTCGCCGCCCGGTCCGCAGCACGCCCCAGCTTGCCTGCGGAAAGCTGCACGATGTTGCGCGGCTTGAAGCGGTAGTAGGCTGCGAGACCGGCCCGGGAGTCGTAGAGCTTGCCGTCCACGTTGGCGCCCTTGTGGTATTGCTTGCGCAGCGACTCGGTGAAGCGCAGGGCGTTGCGCCGCCCTTTGGAGATGGCATCCAGGGTCTCGGCCTTCTCCATCATCCAGTCGAGCGCGACCAGCGCCATCTGGTCCTTCGGATAGCTGCCGCCCACGTTCGAGTGCACGCCGGAGAACCAGACCTGTTCCACCGTGGCGTCCTCGCGCGCCTTCGCTTCGTCGAACATGTTGGGGTGGAAGGTCTGGCGCGCGTCGTCGATCGCCAGTGCGTGGTAGGCATAGTCGATCGAGGAATTCAGGTCGTGCTCGTGCTGCTTCAGCGGCGGCAGCCAGCGCAACCAGTCGCGCATCTCGTCGACCGGCACGCCGATCGCATCCACCGTGTCCCAGACGCCCAGGAACGTGATCCTGACATCGGCGTCGTCGTGCCGGGAAAAGCCTTCGAGCAGGGCCGTGCGCTGGTCCTTGTCGGTTTCGGTCCAGTCGGTCCGACGGTAGACCCGGTACAGATCCTCGATCGCGGTTTCCACGTGGCGGCGGGTGGGATAGCTGTTCCGCCGCAAGATCCCGCAATGGTGGATGAAGCCGGCCAGCGAACGCACCGTGTAGGCGCCGCGGCTGAAGCCGAATAGGAAAATCTGGTCGCCCGGATTGTAGGAGCGGACCAGGCTTGTGTAGAGCTGCCTGATGTTGCGGCTGAGCCCGTAGCCCATGGCGCCGCCGACCGCCTTCAGAAGCTTGTAGTCCTCGCTGCCGACGCCATCGTCGTGAAAGGCGATCTGCCGCGTCTCGCCCTCGACGTCGTTCGCCGTATCGACGGCCAGATACAGGCGCCAGACATTGGTGCCGTTCTTCTTGCCGCCGGCATTTCCCGTGCCGTCCGAACACAGCACGATGTTCTTCGCCGTCGCTCGGGTGTTGCCGCTGTCGGCCATCGGATTTCCCCCATTCCAGGTTTGTCGTTTCTCGGGATGCGCCGGAATGCCTTCGACAACCGGGCGATGATCGGTTCGTCGGCACCCGCATGTCAGTGAACCGGATCACATTTTGCGCACTTCGATACCGCTATTGTCGAGGCTGGCCGACGAGGGGGTCCGCGCCGGGCTGTCCGAGATCGCGGCCGCCGGCGACATGTCCCCGCCACAGGGCGAGGAGGAGGGAAGCATGAAGAAGCCGCTCAACGTTCTGGCCGCGGCGGGATGCGCGGCCGTCGCGCTTGCCGCCTGTACCAGCGATACGGGCTCGACGCAGGTCGAGCAAAAGGTGCTGGGCGACAGCGACGTTCTGGTGACCACCGCGGACGTGCGCATGACGATCTCGAAACCGGTCACCTTCGATGCGGAGAAGGGCCGCGTCAAACCGCGCCGGGTGGTCTGCACCGAGCCCAGCCCCGACATCGCCAAGGCGGTCCAGGAATCCTTCGGCATGGGCGCCTCGCTTGGCGTCGAGGTGCCGCAGGGCGTGTCCGCCGCGGCGGCACTATCGATCTCGAAGGCGCGCGCCGAAGCGGCGGCCCAGCTGGGCGAAAGGCTGGCCACCATCCAGTTGCTGCGCGACGGCCTGTTCAGGGCGTGCGAGGCCTATGCCAACGGCACCTTCAGCGAGGTCACCTACGCGGTTCTGTTGAGCCGCTACGACGACGCCATGGTCAGCCTGCTGATCGGCGAATTGGCGGCGGGCAATTTCGGCCGTTCGCTGGCTGCGGTGGGCGGCGACGCCGAGAGCAAGGCCGCGGCCGACGCCAACGTCAAGACGGCGCTGGAGCTTGCCAAGTCGGCTGACGACAAGGCCACCCGCAAGTCCGAGGAACTGGAAAAAGCGGAACGCGACGTCGCACAGAAGGAGCAGGCCGTGTCCGAGGCCGAACCGGGCAGCGCCGAAGAAAGCCAGCGCAAGCGCGCGCTTGAGACCGCGAAGGCACGGCGCGAGGACAAGAAACGCGAGGCCGAACTGGCGGCGAAGACCGCCGCGGAGACCGCCGCGACCGCCGCGGCAACCGCGGCCGGCGCGATCTCGCACAAACCGTCCGACCGTGCGGTCGAGGTGATGCACGAAATGCAGCGCAAGTACCTTGAGAACATCAACTCCGACGCACTGGTCGTCGCCTGCGTCACCGAGATGGCCAGCAAGAAGCGGAACCAGCGGACCGTCCTGACCGACTTCTGCACCGGCGCCTCGGGCAACGGCGGCGCCTTGCATCAGATCCTGGCGCATCACGCGGCGATGCTGGAATCGGTGAAGACCCGTGCCCTCTTGCAGCGTGACCAGAAGGCCTTCAGCGAAACGGTGCTGCAGTTGAAGCAGATGAAAGCCGAGCTGGACGGACTGAACGGCAAGACCGAATAGCCGGCGGGCGGCGCGCCGCTCCCGTGATCCTGCGCGCGGGTGCGAAGCGTATAAGCGGGTATGAACGCACGCTTACGCACTTGGGCCTGGCCGGCAGCGGTCGCGGCCGCCTGTCTGTCGGTTACGGCGTCTGCCGGCGATCCGGCGGGCCCGTCCTCGATGGACGCCTATCTGTGGAGCAACCGGCCGCTGGTGGTGATTGCGCCGGAGGCCGGACACCCGCTGTTCGATGCCCAGCGCCGTGCGCTGGGACAGCACGGCCGCGGGCTGGGTGAACGCGATATGGTCCTGATCGAAGTCGCGGGGCCGCGGGTCGCGGTCGACGGCCGCCCGGCACCGGACCTGTCGGCCAAGGCGTTGCGCGCGCGTTATGGCGTCGGCGCCCGGACCGCCGTGGCGCTTCTCGTCGGCAAGGACGGCGGCGTCAAGCTGCGCCGGGAAGGCGCGATTTCCGCCGAGACGCTGTTCTCGACGATCGACGCCATGCCCATGCGCCGCCGGGAGATGCGCGAGCGGGGCAAGGGCGCCGACTAGGGCCCCGCAACGTGACCGACGGCCGACACAGCAAGCCGACGCCGCGGCTCAACGTGGTGTGGTTCAAACGCGACCTCAGGACCGCAGATCACCGGGCGTTGGCGAAGGCCGCGGCGGCGGGGCCGGTGCTGCCGCTGTTCGTCGTCGAGCCGGCGCTGTGGCGCGAACCGGACATGTCCGCGCGGCAGTGGGACTTTGTCGAAGAGAGCCTCACCGACCTGCGCCAGGCGCTGGCCGCCCTGGGCCAGCCCCTTGCGGTGCGCACCGGTTCCATTCCCGCGGTTCTGGAGGAGATCCGGCGCCGGCATGGCATCGCCGCGCTGTGGTCGCACGAGGAAACCGGCAACGCCTGGACCTACCGGCGCGACCGTGCGGTTGCGGCGTGGTGCCGTCAGCACGGCATCCCCTGGCACCAGGAACGTCAGACGGGCGTTATCCGCGGCCTTGCCACGCGCGACGGCTGGGCGCGACGCTGGGACCGGTTCATGGCCGAAGCGGCCACACCGTCGCCGACGGCCCTGGCGCCGCTGGACGGGATCGAACCCGGCGCCGTTCCGTCCGCCCGCGACCTGGGCCTGCGGCCCGATCCCTGCCCACAGCGCCAGGCCGGCGGCCGCGCCGCCGGGATCGAACGCCTGGAGAGCTTCCTCAGCGTCCGGGGCGAGCCCTATCGCGCGGCCATGTCCGGGCCGGAAACCGGCTTTGCGCACTGTTCCCGGCTGTCGCCGTATTTTGCCTGGGGGTGCGTGGCGATGCGCGAAGTGGCGCAGGCGACATGGGCCCGGCAACGCGCCCTGAAAGCGCAGCCGAAAGGATCGACGGGCGGCTGGCGCGGTTCCCTGGTGTCGTTCTCCGGCCGGCTGCACTGGCACTGCCACTTCATGCAGAAGCTGGAGGACGAGCCGCGCCTGGAATTCGAGAACCTGCACCGCGCCTATGATGGCGTGCGGGGCGGGGAAACCGACCGGGCACGCCTCGACGCCTGGAGCCGGGGCGAGACCGGACTGCCGTTCGTCGACGCCTGCATGCGGTCGCTGTCGGCCACCGGGTGGATGAACTTCCGGATGCGGGCGATGCTGATGGCGGTCGCCAGCTATCACCTGTGGCTGGACTGGCGCCAGCCCGGCGAACACCTGGCGCGCCTGTTCACGGATTACGAACCGGGTATCCATTGGCCGCAGGTGCAGATGCAGTCGGGCACGACGGGCATCAATACGGTCAGGATCTACAATCCCGTGAAACAGGGCCACGACCAGGACCCGGACGGGAGCTTCGTCCGCCGCTGGGTGCCGGAGCTTGCCGCGGTTCCCGACCGGTTCGTGCAGGAGCCGTGGAAATGGGACGGTGCGGCCGGCCTGTTGGGGTCCCGGTATCCGTTCCCGGTGGTCGATCACCTGGCCGCGGCGAAGGCCGCGCGGCAGAAGATCTGGGCGGTCCGGCGCGGCGCGGCGTTTCGTGCCGATGCCGCGGCGATCCAGAAGAAACACGGCGGCCGCAAGAGCGGCATGCCCATGTCCGGGCGGCGCAAATCGGCCAAGCCGGCGGGTGGGCAACTGCCGCTGGCATTGGACGGGCAGTGCTGACGGTGCGGCGACGCAAAAAGGCCGACCTGCCGGCCAAGACCTGCGTGCGCTGTGGCCGGCCGATGGTCTGGCGCAAGAAATGGGCGCGCGACTGGGACGCCGTGAAGTACTGCTCGGAACGCTGTAAGCGCGCCGGCAAACCAAGGACGGAGAAGGCATGACCGATTGGCAAGCGACACGGCGCGCGGCGCAGCAGCGGCTGCGGGATTTCGTGCCGGCGGCGGGCCGCGCCTATGCGGCGCGGCGCAATTTCGATCTCGGACCGCATGACCGGTCGAACGTCTCCGCGCTGTCGCCCTATGTGCGCCACCGGCTGGTTCTGGAAACGGAGATCGTCGAGGCGGTGCTTGCGCAGCATCCGTTCTCGGCGGCAGAGAAGTTCATCCAGGAAGTCTTCTGGCGCACCTATTTCAAGGGTTGGCTGGAACAGCGTCCGCAGGTCTGGACCCGCTATCGGGCCGACGTCGCCCAATTGCTGGAACGGCTGGACGGGGACGCGCCGCTGGAACGCCGCTATGGCGACGCGGTCGAGGGGCGCACGGGCATCGACTGCTTCGATGCCTGGGCGGCGGAACTGGTCGAGACCGGCTATCTCCACAATCACGCGCGTATGTGGTTCGCCAGCATCTGGATCTTCACGCTGGACCTGCCGTGGCAGCTGGGCGCCGACTTCTTCCTGCGCCATCTTCTGGACGGCGACCCCGCATCGAACACGCTGGGCTGGCGCTGGGTCGCCGGACTTCACACCAAGGGCAAGACCTATCTCGCCCGGGCCTCGAACATCGCCCGCTATACCAACGGCCGGTTCGACCCCGAGGGACAGCTCGCCGCGGCGGCGCCCGCGCTCGACGAGGCGGACATCGGCGGCCCGGTCGCGCTGCCGCCATCCGACACGCTGCGGCCGGATCAGCCGTTCGGCCTGCTGGTCAGCGAGGAAGACGGCCTGCCCGAAGCGCTGGACCTGGCGCGGCCGCCGTCCGCGATCATCGGCCTTACCGCAACCACGGCCCGGTCGCCCGCCCAAGTGGGCGAGGCGGCACGCGCGTTCGCGGCGGGCGCGGTGGCGGACGCCCTAAGCCGGGCCGGCGAGCGGTTCTGCGTGGAAACGCGGCGCGAAGACGAAACCGAGGACTGGGCCGCGGTCGTTGCCGCGTGGGCGCAGGAAAAAGAACTCAGCACCGTCGCGACCGCATACGCCCCGGTCGGGCCGGTCGCCGAGCGGCTGCAAGCGGTGGAGCGCGCCCTCGACGGCGCGGGCATCCGCCTGGTCCGGCTGCGGCGGCGCTTCGACACGGTTGCCTGGCCGCACGCAACGAAGGGGTTCTTCGGCCTGAAGGCGCGGATCCCGTCGATCCTGTCGGCGACAACGGGCTTCTAGCGCGGGTTCGCCGGGGCGCGTGCGCGGTGCGGGAGCGGATGGAGCATTCTGTCTCGTTTCCGCCGCACGGGGTCTTATTGTTTCGAATTCGCCTGCACGCGCCGATTTTCGCTTGTGGCCCGTTCTTACCGGGCGTAGGACAACGGCCGCTCCGCGTTGGTGCGGGCGTCTGAACGAACGGAAAGAGCAACGATGCGACATCGCATACGAGGCATGAACCAAGATCTGCGAGGCCGACCCAGGGCCTGACGCGGCCTTTCCGCGCGTCCTGCCCTCGCACGCTTGCAAGAAAGGGCAGGACCACATGAATTACCATTTCAGAACATAGGCGAAACGCCGGCACCTCACATCACGTGCCCAGGCCTTATTCGTTAGGTTCTATTCGAACCACAAGCGTCCACGTGTTCCGGGTTCAAACGCCCGGGCGGCGCGCTTGGCGCCCGTAATGCGCCTTGCGTGTGCCTGACGTGGACCACGGGCTTGTCACGCCCAAATGAGATCGGTTCCCATCGAGATCGGGAAACCCCTGGGAAGTGCCAAATATCGGTAACCCCACCAGACTGTGAATCTGGCGCCCGGAAGGGCTTATGCGTGAATTGTGGTGCCGGAAGGGGGCCTGCCGCCCCGTTCCGAAGGATCGTGTCGATCCGCCGGACGTGGCGGCAGGCAGTGCGGCGTCTCGTGCCGCACGGTCCCGCGCGCCCCGGACCCTGAAGCCCACTGCAGGGCATGCCGGTCCGCCGCGGTTTTGCACCGCGGCGTGTCGGAACCCCCTGCCGTCGGCCACGGGCGACGGGCGGCGGCCCATGCGGCCCGCGTCCTGCTGCCGGCCCCCTTCCGCGTACCGAAAGTGATTGAGTTTGGAACTTTTCCGTTCCGCATGAGTGCAACTTGAAACTGGAGTAAGACCGATGAGTATGTTTGGAAAAGCGATTGCGGAAACGGAGCTTGGGCTTGTGTTCCGCGAGAGAGTGTTTCGCAAGGTCGTTGCGCCGGGGACGCGCACGCACGTCCGGGGTCTGGGGCTGAAGGTGACGGTCAAGCGGATCGACCTGACCGAACTGCCGATCCGGAATCCGGTTCTGGAGGACCTGGCGCTGACGCACCCCGACGTTGTCGACAAGTACTTCGTCACGGCGGACACCGGCGACCGGGACGTCGCCTTCGTGTTCGCCGACGGCAAGCTGGTCGACCTTGTCGGGCCGGGCCAGCGGGCGTTCTACGCGCGCGCCCTGCGGGAGATCCGGGTGGAGATCGTCGACGCCGTAGCCGCCTTCGAAGTTCCGGAAGAGCTGACGGCGGCGGTCACCAGGCTGGCTTTTGCGAAGGGCCTGGTGGTCGAGACGGTCACCGTTCCGGCCGAGCAGGTCGGGTTGCTGTTCGTCGACCTGGTCTTTCAGCGGCAGTTGCCGCCCGGGCGGTACGCCTTCATCCGGGCGGTGCGCAGGATCGATGTGAACATCGTCGACCTGAGGCTGCAAACGTTGGAGGTCACGGGCCAGGAAGTCCTGACCCGCGACAGGATCGGCATCAGGACGAACGTCACCGCGCTGTTCCGGATCGTCGATCCGGAAAAAGCGGTTGCGGAGACGGCCGACCCGAAGGACTTCGTCTACAAGGCGATCCAGTTCGCCTTGCGGGAAGTGATCGGGACCCGGACCCTGGAACAGGTCTTGGGCGACAAGCAGGGAATCAACGCGGCCCTGGCCGAACGGTTGAAACCCGAACTTGAAGCCGTCGGACTTGAGCCGCGGGCCGTCGGCGTCAAGGACATCATCCTTCCGGGGGATGTGCGAGAGCTGATGAACCGGGTCATCGATGCCGAGAAGACCGCGCAGGCGAACGTGATCCGGCGCCGGGAAGAGACCGCGGCCACGCGGGCCCTTCTGAACACGGCCAGGCTGATGGAGGACAACCCTGTCCTGTTGAGGCTGAAGGAGCTGGAGGCGCTGGAGAAGGTCGCCGGCAAGGTCGGAAACGTGGTCGTCGGGAACGGGATGGACGGGGTCCTGGATGGCCTTGTCCGGATCGCTCCGCGCGACAAGACGCCGGCCTGAAACGGGGCCGGATCCCGCAGGCGCGATGCCTGCCGGGTCCGGCCCCGTCGCTTTCGCCGGTGTGCCTTAGTCCAGGCGTGCCAGGACCTTTGCGGCGCTGTCCCTGTATTCCGCCTGTTTCTCGGGCGCCATGCGGTCCCACGTCCGGAAAACCTGGCCCAGGCGCGGATTGCCGCGCAGCTTGTCGGCATTGCGCACCAGGAAATCCCAGTAGAGCGGGTTGAAGGGGCAGGCGTCGGCGCCGGTCTTCTGTTTCACGTCGAAACGGCAGCCGCGGCAATAGTCGGACATCTTGTTGATGTAGTTGCCGCTGGCGGCATAGGGCTTGGAGGCCAGCAGCCCGCCGTCGGCGAACTGGCTCATGCCGAGGACGTTCGGCATTTCCACCCACTCGTAGGCGTCGGCGTAGACTGCGAGATACCATTCGTGAACTTCCGCCGGGTCGACGCCCGCCAGCATCGCGAAGTTGCCGGTGACCATCAGGCGCTGAATGTGGTGGGCGTAGGCCTCTTCCTTGGTCTGCGTGATCGCGGCCCTGAGACACGCCATGTCGGTCTCGCCGGTCCAGTAGAAGGCGGGCAGGGGGCGGTCGGCGGCTAGGAAATTCCGCGTGCCGTAATCCGGCATCTCCAGCCAATAGATGCCGCGGATGTATTCACGCCAGCCGACGATCTGGCGGATGAACCCCTCGACAGCGTTGAGCGGCGCCGCTCCGGCGCGGTAGGCCTCCTCCGCCCGGCGGCAGACGGCCAGGGGATCGAGCAGGCCGGCGTTCAGATAGAGCCCGATCACCGCGTGATAGAGGAAACGCTGGTCGGCCAGCATGGCGTCCTGGTAGTCGCCGAAGGACGGCAGGGCGCGTTCGATAAAATGATCGAGCGCCGCCTCGGCCTCTTCGGCGGTCACCGCGAACCAGAAGGGCGTCAGATCGCCGAAGTGATCGGCGAACCGTGCCTCGACCAGCGCGAGCACCTCTTGGGTGGTCGCGTCCGGGTCGAAGCGCGGCGGCTGGGGCATGAACAGGTCCGCCGTTGCCGGCTTGCGGTTTTCCGCGTCGTAGTTCCACTTGCCGCCCTCCGGGTCGTCGCCGTCCATCAACAGGCCGGTCTTGCGGCGCATGTCGCGATAGAAATACTCCATGCGGAGCTGCTTGCGCCCCTCGGCCCAGTCGGCGAACGCGCCGCGCGAACATATGAACCGGTCGTCCTCCAGGATCTCCACCGGAATCTCAAAATGCCCCTGCCACCCGTCCATCGCCTCGCGCACCCGCCACTCGCCGGGTTCGGTTGCCAGGATCCGTTCCGGCGCGTGGCGTGCGATCGCGCGTTCGATCTCGCCGGTGAAGCTGCCGGCGTTGTCCGGCGCATCGAGGGCCACGTAGTCGACGGTCCAGCCCGCCGCGCGAAGCGCTTCGGCGAAATGGCGCATGGCCGAGAACAGGAAGGCGATCTTCTTCTTGTGGTGGCGCACATAGGTCGCCTCTTCGGCGACCTCGACCATCAGCACAAGGTCGCGGGCCGGGTCGGCCGCCTTCAGGGACGACAAGCCGGGCGAGAGCTGGTCGCCCAGCACGAGGATCAGGTTTCTGACCTGCATTCGATTTTCACGCGTGTTTTCGCAATCTCGGGATTCTACGTGCGAAAGGCCCAATCAAATCACTGTTGACGCGCACTTTGAAAAATCGGGCATTCATGGCCTCCGACGCCGAGCGGGTCTTCACGGTTCGGTCTGGATGCCGATGCCGTGGGTGCGCAGGATCTTGATGGCGCTGACCTTGCGGCCGTCGGCCAGGGCGCGGTCGAATTCGGCGCAAACTTCCTCGCCGGCCACGCGGCGCAGTTCGGCGCGCGCTTCGTCCCAGGTCTTGAGGCGGACCTTGTTCATTTCAGCGCAAGAACCAGACAATCCGGCCGATCACACTGCCGGTGACGATCACCAGCGCAACAACAGCCAGGCCCCACCAGTCGCGCCCGCCCCAGCGGTCGGCCCAGATCTGGAGGCCCGCATAGGCGGCCAGCGCGGTTCCGAGGCCGATCAGACCCGGGCCGAGATTCACCAGCGCCGGGATCGCGTTGTTGTGGGCCGCTGCGGCCGCCCCGCCGCCAAGGAGCGGCGGCAGCACGAACCAGGCGCGCAGCGGTAGCCGCCCGGTCCGAACGGCGGCAATCACGAAGACGGCTGCGGCCAGCGACAGGGCGAACAGCGCGATCCCGATCCAGCCCTGCAGCCGATAGGAGGAGTTGACGAGGCCGTCGACGAGCAGCGTGACGCCCAACGCGGCAATGGCAAACAGAACCAGGTAACGTAGGATCAACATGCAAGGCTCCGGGCCAGATCGAACAGCACCAATCAGGGAAATCCTATCCGATGCCAGACCATACCGCCTTTACCCGTGACGATTTCGCCGCCTTCAAGGCGAACGACCGGCCGGGGCCGATCCATATGCTGAATCTGATCCGCCTGAAGCCGAAGGCCGAGTATGCGGACGGACGGGACGCAACCGGTGCGGAGGCCTATGCCGCCTATGGACGGGAGAGCGAGCCGATCCTGGCGCGGCTGGGCGGGCGCATCGTTTGGCGCGGCCGGTTCGAACAGATGCTGATCGGTCCGCAGGCCTCGGAGCAGTGGGACATCTGCTTCATCGCCGAATATCCCTCGGTCGCCGCCTTCGTGGAGATGGTCTACGACCCGGACTACCGTGCCGCCATGGCGCATCGCCAGGCGGGCGTCGCGGACTCGCGGCTGGTGCGCATGGCGCCGATGGATGCGGGGTCGAACTTCGGCGATCCGCAGGCGTGACGGCGGAATCCGCCGGCTGCAATCACGACGCCGGTTTCGGCAGCTGGCTGATGTCGACGGGGCCGAGCACGTCGGCCGGGTCGATCTGGTCGAGCCGCTTGACGGTGCCTCCGCGACGGTCTGCGAAGGCCCGGGCGTCGGCGGCGCTGGCGAACGGCACCAGTTCCGGCGCGCCCATGCCGCCGACCGCGCCCGACCCGACGACGAAATGGGCGGCGTTCGCGTCGATCCAGTTGTCTGCGCCGGGATCGTTCCAGGCGCCGGCCGCGCCCATGTCGTTTACGTAGAACGCCAGGATGTCGGCGCTTCTTTCCCCGGATTTGACATAGGCGATCCCGTCGCGCACCTGGGCGAACCAGATCGGCATGGGAAACCCGGCCAGGTGGATCTGTCCCTTCGGACCGTCATGCTCCAGGACGTTCATCTGGCAATAATATCCCAGCGCCTCCTCGCTCATGGCGATCGGCGGGGGAACGTCGCGGGCATCGTCGTCGCAGGCGGCAAGAAGCAGGCAGAGGAGCAGCGCCGTCACCCTCATGGTTCGATCCTCCTGAACAGGCCCCAGGCGATTGCCAGCGCGACGGCCGGCCAGACGAGGACGGAAAGCGCCGGCGCGAATGCCGGAAGCGTGCCGGTTGCGTTGGTAAAGCCCGATGTCAGCATGGCCGCCTCCGAGCCCGTCAGATTGACGATCCGGAAGGCATCCGCCGGGTTGGCCACCAACAGCCAGGGAAAGACCGCGGTCGTGAAGACGCCGCCGTCGTCGGCGACCAGGACCCCGAGAAGGCCCAGGTCGTAAAGCACGATCCCGATCAGCCACAGTCCGATCGCCAGCCCCGCCGCCGCGCCCGACTGACGGGCGAGCGAGGAGACTGCATAGCCGAACCCAAGGAAGGCGGCGCCCAGCAAAAGGGCGCTGAGATAGAGGACAACAAGCGCCACCAGGCCCTGGTTGGAGACGTCTCCCATCAGGAAAGACAGCGCCCCGGCAATCCCGAAGCCAACGCCCAGAGCCACGGCCAGAACGGCGAGATGGGCGACGAACTTGCCCGCAAGAAACGCCGCCCTGGAGACGGGATAGCAAAGCCCAAGCGCGAGCGTGCCGCGGTCAAGCTCGCCCGCTACCGCGTCGAAAGACAGCAGCAGCGCAATCAGCGGGACCAGATAGACCGAAAGCGTCGTCAGGTTTGCGATGCTGACGGTCAGCCGATCGGCGCCGACCACGCCAGCAGGTGCGGAACCAGCCAGCGTGAGGACGACCGCGAACAGCGCCATCAGGCCAACGGCGATCGCGACCCACAGATTGCGGCGGACCACCGCAAGCTCGCACCGGGCGATGACGAGGGCGGCGCTCATCGCCCGGGCTCCTCGTCCTTGCTGAAATGGCGGTAGAGATCGTCCAGGCCCGGCGGCACGATGTCGATGTCTTCGACCAGGTGGCCAAGCGCGTTCACGCTGGCGAGCCGCGCCATCTTGTCTTCCTGGCGGCAGACCAGCTCGACTGCGCGCCCGTTGATGCGCCGCCCGCCGAGGCTGGAGACCAGTTCCGCCGCGCTGTCGGGTTTGCCGGCGATCCGCAGCCGGATCGGCAGCGCCGCCGCGCGACGCAGCGCATCCAGGCTGTCGTCTGCCACCAGCCGACCGGCCCGCAGGATCGCGATCCGGTCGGTCCGGGCCTCAAGCTCGGTCAGGGCGTGCGACGACAACAGGACGGCGGTGCCGTCCGCGGCCAACTCGTCGATCAGCGCATAGAGCTCCCAGCGCGCCACCGGGTCGAGCCCCGAGGTGGGCTCGTCCAACAACGACAGGCGCGGGCGACCCAACAGGGCCTGCGCAAGGCCGAGGCGCTGGCACATGCCCTTGGAGTAGGTGCCGATCCGCCGGTCGGCGTCGGCGGCAAGGCCAACCCGCTCCAACAGTGCGTCCGCGCGGGCCACGGGCTCGCCCTTGAGGCGGGCGAAATGGCGCAACTGCTCGCGGCCGCTGAGCGATCTGTGAAAGGCGACATTTTCCGGCAGGTAGGCCACCGCCCGGCGGGCGGCAATCGAGCCCGGCGCATGCCCGACCACCGATATGGATCCGCCGTCAAGCGGCGTCAGCCCCAGCGTCAGTTTCATCAACGTCGACTTGCCCGCGCCGTTGTGGCCCAGCAGGGCGACCCGTTCGCCCGCATCGACCGCAAGGCTCACGTCGGCAACGGTCTCCCGGCCGTCACGCCGCTTGACGGCGTGCTCTATGGCAAGCGCGGTCACAGCGGCGCCTGCCAGTCCGGCGGCGCCGGATCGGCGGGCCGCATCAGCGGCCGCCGGTCGACCACGCCGCCCGGCATCAGGCCCGGGAACCGCGACAGCGTCCAGCGAATCAGCTGGACGGCCGGCGTGCCGAGCAGCAGCCGGGCTGACGGCTGGCTCCACAGCACGCGGTCCATGGCGTCGTTCGGCCGATAGATGGAATCGGCGATGCCGTCGCCGTCCAGGTCGAACGCCGCATGGTCGGACCAGTAGTTGCCTCGGCCGTCGGCGCTCCAGTCCAGCCAGCGCGTCCCGACGTATTTAACCTGGGTACGGTTGGCGATGAAGGCATTGCCGGTGACGTCGTTGCGTTCAGATCCGGCGGTGAAATGGATGCCCGTGCGGCAGCCCTCGAACCGGTTGTTCACGAGACGGTTCTTGTGCGCGTTGTAGATGAACACGCAGCGGTCGTCGGCCTGCTCGACCCGGTTGCCGGCGACCATGCTGTCGTTGGCATAGTTCAGCATGATGCCGTAGTCGCGGTCGCCGGATGACAGGTTTCCTTCGACCCGCACGTTCCGCGAGAACATGACGGCATAGCCGAGATGGTTTCCGATCGAGATGTTGTGTGCCACGACGCTGTCGTTAGCGTACATGTAATGGACGGCGAACCGCAGGTCGCGAAAACGGTTGCCGCGAAACTCGTTGTTGCGCGATGTGTTGACGAAGATCCCGTCGCGGCCCCATCGCACGTCGTTGCCGATGACCTTCGATCCCGGCGCGTTCCAGACATAGACCCCGTTGCCCCGGTCGTTCATGCGGTGGTCGCGGCGGCCTTCGATCACGTTGCCCACGACGGAGGCGTCCCGGGCGCCATGAATGTCGACGCCGATCAGGTTTCCGACCAGACGGTTGCCGCGTACAACGGCGCGGGTTGCGCCTTTCTGCAGAACGATCCCGGAATCGCGGTACTGGTTGGACGAGCCGGACCCGGAGACTGTCAGGCCGAGAACGAACACGTCCGGCGCGGCGACTGAAATAACCGACCCTTGTCCCGTGCCCTCGACGCGGGCGGCACCGGCGCCGTCCAGGGTCAGGGACTTGTCGATCAGGATGGGCCCGGTGTGGCGGCCGGGCAGGAGGCGCAGCGTATCGCCCGGCTGCGCCTCCTGGATTGCCCGGACCAGCGCCCCGTCCCGCGCCGGCACGACGATCTCGGCCGCACGGGCGTCGACCGCCGCGAAGGCCAAAGCGGCCATCGTCAGCCGGACGAGAGAAACGGGGCGCCGGGCCATTACGCGGCTGTGGGCTCGACGATCATCCGCCCGCGCATTTCCATGTGCAGCGCGTGGCAGAACCACTGGCAATAATACCAGTGCACGCCCGGCCGATCGGCGATGAAGGTCACCGACGCGGTCGCCTGGGGTGCGACCTCGAAGGCGATGCCGTGATTGCCCACCGTCAGCCCGTGGGTCAGGTCGTCCACGTCATCCATGTTGGTGACGTAGATCGTGACCTCGTCGCCCTGCTTCACCGTGAACTTCTCAAGGTTGAAGCTGGGGGCGATGGAGGTCATGTAGACCCTGACCTTGTTGCCGTCGCGGATGGGCTCGTCCGCGCCGTCTTCGAGATCGACGCCGTCGGCCTCCGCCTGCCTGCGCGCGTCTTCCCACGTCGGGTCGTCGCGTTCCCAGACATTGACCGGGTTCACCTTCGACCGATGCACCAGGATGCAATCGTGCGGCTCGGCGAATGTCGGGCTGTCGTGGACAAGAACCGGGGTTTCGCCGGAGATGTCGATCAACTGCTCGTTCTCTGGCTTCAGCGGCCCCACGTTGAGGTAGCGGTCCTTCGAGAACTTATTCAGCGAAATGAGCCACTTGCCATCCGCCTCAAGCGTCTCGCCCATGGTCGCGTGGTTGTGGCCGGGCTGGTAATGGACGTCGGTTTTCGCCAGGATCGGATCGACATCCTCGCCATTGAACTGTCGGATTGCCAGGTCCATGTTCCACTTGGCCATCTGACTGTCGAGGAACAGGGTTGTAAAGCAATTGCCCCTTCCGTCGAAAGTGGTGTGCAGCGGGCCAAGGCCGAGTTCGGGCTCGGCCACGATGCAAGACCGCGGATCCGCGCCGTTGAACACGGCCTCCACCTTGTCCACGTCAATCACCGAGACCGTCGGCGACAGTTTGCCGTTGATCACAACGTGCTTCCGGTCGGGCGCTGTGTTGCAGCCGTGCGGGCTGTTCGCGATCGGCACATAGGCGGTCAGATCAGAGCCCTTGCGGCCGTCGAGAACCTTGACGCCGCTGTGGGTCTCGTAGTTGCCGGCCTCCACCGCCGCTTCGATTCGGGCGATGTTGAAGATGACCACATGGTCCATTTCGGCCTCTGTCATCTCGGCAAGGGTCACGCCTTCCTCGGAATTGTAGCATGTGGAAAAGGCGTACTTGCCCTGATAGTCGGCGTCGTTGTTGTCCAGATTGCCGCTCACGATGACCTGCCAGGCGATCTCCATCGTGTCGCCGTCGATTGCGGTGAAGATCGAGACGTACTTGTCGGGTTCGTCCAGGATCTTCCCGTCGTTCGGCAGCGGGATCCGATGCTCGCCGTTGGCGAAGACATACCCCGTCCGGGGATACTTCTGCGGCCTGAGGCCGTGGATGTCCGACGCGTTGGGGATCTCGATGATCTTGTCGCACTTCATGACGTCGCAGCGGATCCGCGCCACGCGCGTGTTCGCCTTGTCGTTCATGAAGAGATACCGTCCGTCGTAGGTCCCGTCGGTGAAGGACATGTGCGGGTGGTGCAGGTCGCCGTTGTGGTAGGTTTCCATGCCGTGCCGTGCCAGGTACTCCTTGGTTTCCGGCAGCAAACCCTCGGTCAGGATCTTCTTGGACTCGTTGGTGATGCCCCAGCCGGTCGCAGAGCAGCGGTTGAACACCGGCACGCGCATCAGTTCGCGCATCGACGGCACGCCGATGATGCGCAACTCGCCCGACTGACCAGACGACCAGAACCCGTAGTACTCGTCCAGCTCGCCTGGCTTCAGGGTGTGGCTTTGCTCCTGCGCCGCCGCGGGCCGGGGACCGCCCAGCATGGTTGCGGCGCCGCTGCCGGCGGCCGCTGCTGCGCCAACAAACAGCGCGCCCTTCGCAGGGCCGCTGAGCAGATCGCGGCGTGAAATTCCTCCATTCGTCTTGTCGTCTTTCATTGTCTACTCCCTTCGTGCGTGATTGTGGCTTGGTTCGTCACAGGCGCCCCGGCGCTTCCGGCATCGAGGCGTCGGCGATCTCGGGTTCGCCGCGCAGCCGGGCCCGGCGGCGCGCGCGTTTGATCATGACCGGACAAATCTGTTCATCCTGATACCGGACCTGGCAGTGCAGGCAGTACAGGCATTCGTTGGGGTGAATCTCGCCCAGCGGCGTGATCGCCTGCACCATGCATTCGTTGGCGCAGACGTGGCAGGGATTGCCGCACTGGTGATAGCGCTTCAGCCAGTCGAACATGCGCATTCTGCCGGGGATCGCCAGCGCGGCGCCCAGGGCGCACAGGTATCGGCAATAGAAACGCTCGATGAACAGACCGACGACCAGCAGGCCGACGGCGAAGGCAACGTAGGGCAAGGGCCGCTGGAACTTCAGCACGATCGCGGTCTTGAACGGCTCGACCTCGGCGAACTGCTCCGCCAGCGGCAGCGAGGCCAGCGAAATGCCGAACAGGCCAAGGAAGATCATGTATTTGAGCGGCCACAGGCGTTCGTGCAACGCCCAGGGTACCGCGATCTGCGGAATTCGGGCCCATTTGGCCAAGCGGTTGGTCAGTTCCTGCAACGCACCGAATGGGCACAGCCAGCCGCAATAGGCGCCTCGACCCCAGAAGATCAGGGCGATGGCCACCGAAAACCACAGAATGAAGATCAAGGGGTCCATCAGGAACGCATCCCAGGTGAACCCCGTCACCAGCGCGCCGCCCAGCGCCATCAGGTTGACGATCGAGAGCTGGGCGTTGGCGTACCAGCCCAGGAAGAACAGCGTGACCGTGAGAAATCCGATCCGGAACCAAAAGGTCGCGCGTTCGCTGAGCGTCAGGTACCGCTGACCGAAAAAGGCCACGGTCTGCACGCCCAGCATGGCAAGCAGCGCCGCGATGAGGAACACATTGTCCTTCCAGATGCGTTGCCACAGCGCGCGCTTGGCGGCGGCCTCGGCATCCGCGTCGGTCTGGCTTGTCAGGGTGGCGGCCGCAGCCGTCGGCAGTGGCCTGGTATAGGCGTCCGGCAAGGCGTAGGCGAGGTCAAAGGTCTCATAGCGCCGCTCGATGGCGCCGATCGCGCGTTGCACCAGCAATTGCAGCCGCCAGGGCTCTGTCGGCTCGAACTCCGCGTCGGTGGGGATCTTGAATATGTCCAATTCCGTGAAGCTGGGCGCATCGGGCAGGGCAAGATCGCCCAGCCTGCGATGCCCGCGGTCGCGGAAACGGACCGAGCGGTCGCCTTGGATCAGTTGAATGCGGTCGAAGATGCCACCGCGCACATACCCCGATCCCTTGAAGGAGTAGCGCCCGCGGCCCATGACCAGGATCGCGTGTTCGCCCGGCTTCAGCCAGTCGGTGAGGTTCTTGTATTCGGCGTCACCCATCAGACTGCGTCCGATCGCCGGCACGCTGACCAAGGCGGCTTGCAAGTCGATGAATGTGTCGGACTCCTTGCCCTTTTCGGGCCGCGCGATCGCCTCGGCATCGCCGGACGCCTCGAAGGCGGCATTGATCTGGCCGATATCCAGGGACAGGCGCCGGACGCCCCCATCGCCCGCCATCGTCGTCCAGCCGCGTCCCGCCTCGACATCGGGATCGATCTCTCGCTTGGGTCCGGACGCCATGACCTCTGGCTCGAGGCCGCCGAGAGCCAGCGCGCGCGCCACCTTCAGTCCCGAGCGGACGATGGAATCGTCGATGACCATGATCGTGACGGTCGCGCCGGAGACGATATCGATTTCGTGCCCCGAACCGCCGGCGGCAGCTTCCGCGACCAGGTCAAGGCCGGCGTAACCTTCGGTCAAGTCTTTGATTTTCTTGTCAGGAATGCCGATCAGGACGATCGGTTCGGAATGCTTGACCAGCTCGGCGGCCAACAGCTTGCCGTCCGGCGCGACGGCGACCATGACGTGAATCGGCTTGCCGGAATACCCCGTGGTCCCGACGAAGTCCGTGGTGATGTAGGCGTAGCCGACGGTCTCGCCGTTCTTCTGGATCGGGACGACGGGGATGCCGTCGGCGACGGGGCCGTAGCCGTCGGCCTCGGGGACCAGCCGGTCCGCCGGCACTTCGTCCAGGAACTGGTCAAGATAGGGGGAGGATTGCGCGGCCGCGCGTTCCGAAACCCACAGACAGGCTGCAAGAAGGACAACGAACAGCAAACAGCCCGTGGCGAAGGATAGTGAACCCTCGGCCGGTGGCTTGTAGCTGCGCGTCATGCCATCCATCGACGCCTGAGTCTCCGGTTGTAGGAGTTCTGCGTTGCCTGTCTCGGATACGGTGCCCACGCGCCTGAACGGCCGTCTTGTTCGTCTTGCCGGCCATCCTGCGGATTTTGCGACGCGCCGGGTATGATCTGCGTCAAAGGGGCAGCGAGGCCGGTGCCGATCAGGGGGCGGTTGTGGTGGCGCCGGCCAACTCTTCGTAGCGCCGGCGCAGTGCGGCGAAGGCCGCCTTGCGGCGGTTCTTGTCGCGGTCGATCAGGCCCTTGAGGTTGTAGCCGCGCTGAAAGCCTGTTTGCCGGCGTTCCGTGCGGAAGTCGTAAAGCAGCCAGGGAAAGAACCCGCGTACGTAGGGTGCTTTGGTGACGGTGGTGAACTGGGTGTCCAGCACGTGGGCCTGGTGCGCCTCTGAGAATAGCTCGCCCGGCGCCCCGGTGCGGCCGGTCACCGCGTCGGCCCCGCATTCGGTGATAATCACCGGCCGGTCGGGGTCGGAATTGGCGATCAGCGTCTCAAGCTCGGCGAAATCGGGCTCGTACCAGCCGAAATACTCGTTGAGGCCGATAACGTCGAGCGCGTCGGCCAGCCGGTCGTCGATACGAAAGGTCTCACGGTTTATCAGGCAGGCCGCGGTCACCAGGCGGGTGGGGTCCTCGGCGCGCGCCGTGTCGGCCAGCGCGCGCATGAAACCAAAGCGCGCGTCGGTGTCCGCGTTTTCGTTGCCCACGCCCCAGAGGATGACGCTGGCACGGTTGGCATCGCGGCGGATCAGTTCGCGCAACTGGTTTTCCGCATCGGCAAAGGTGTCTGGGTTCTCGAAGTCGATCGCCCAATAGACCGGAATCTCCGCGAACAGCAGCATGCCCGCTTCGTCGGCACGCAGGGCCACGTCCTCGTGATGGGGATAATGGGCAAGCCGGATGCAGTTGGCGCCCATTTCCTTTGCGTGGGCAAGACGTCGGTCGATGTCGTCGGCGTTGGTGCATTTGCCCATGGCGGCATCGTCCTCGTGACAGCAGATGCCGCGCAGGAACAGCGGGGCGCCGTTCAGCAGGATGTCGCGCCCCTGCGTGCGGATCTCGCGAAAGCCGACACGGTCCGCAACCGCATCGTCGTCGGTCGACAGGGTCACGTCGTAGAGCCGCGGCGTCTCGGGACTCCAAAGCTCCGGGCGCGCTTCGACCTCAAGGCGGCCGCGGCCGTCCGTCAAGGGAATCTCGGCATTGATGTCCAGCGCGGGGATGCCGAGACGGACCGGCCCCTCCTGCGGCGCGGACAGCGTCACCTCGGCGGCAATGCGGTTGAAACGTCCGTCGGGCACCAAGGCGATCCGGAAGTCGCGGATGAAGACGTCCGGCGTCACCACCAGCGATGCGTCCCTGTAGAGCCCGCCGTAGTTGAACCAGTCGGTATGGTGCATGGGCACGCGGTCGGGCCGGCGGCGGTTTTCCACCTGGACCTGCAGGCGGTTCTCGCCGTCGGACAGGTGCGGTCCGAGCTCGACGAAGAACGGCGTCGAGCCGCCGCGATGACCGCCGGCGAAACGGCCGTTCAGGAAAACCCGGGCTTCGTAGTTTGCGGCGCCGATCCGCAGGAACAGGCGTTCGCCCGGCGCCAGGTCCGGCGGCTGGAACAGCCGCGTGTACCAGGCCGAACCTTCGAAGTATTTCCATTCGGGCCTGAGCAGGTTCCAGCATGACGGGACCGGCGCCGTCTGCCAGTCGCCGCCGTCATAGTCGCGCGGAACCGTCCACTCAGCCGGGTCTCCCGGCTCGTCCAGGTACCATCTCTGACGCAGCCCCTCGTCGAACAGGTCGAGCGCGAAGCGCCAGGCACCGTTCAGGCTGACGAAGTCGCGGCCGCCCATGAAGACCATGTCGTCGCAAACCACCCGTCCGGACGCGAATGCGTCGGCATAGTCCTCGGTATGCAGGTGACGGTAGGGATCCTCAGCCATTCTGGTCTCCCGGGAAAGCGGTCCGACAATAGCCGATTCCGATCATCGCGCGGAATTGCCAGTTCCGCCGCCCGGGCCAGAACAGTTCCGCAATCATCGCGATCGCAATCCAGCGGAACCAGGTCGCGAAGGTGTTCGACCTGCCCTGCGGCTCGGCGTATCCGCCGACCCAGCCGTCGGGCCGCAGCGTGCCGTCTTCGACGTCGGCGAACCCGCCGTCCGCTCGCTGGAGGTCCAACAGCGCCGCCAGCTTGGTCTCTGCCCACCGGCGGATGTCACCGGCGCGGTAGCCGGTTGCGCGCAGGGCATGAAACAACAGATCGACTGCGTCGACATCTAGGCAGGCGCCCATCACGGAAGCGGGGTCCAGGGACAGCGTGTAGTCGACCGCCTGCTCTTGGTGCGGCAGTGGGCGCCCGCGCTCGTACCAAAGGTGAAAGCTGTGCATCGCGCCGGCCATGGCATGCAACACCCCGCGACCGTCCTCGTCCCTGCCGTCCCACCAAAAACCGTTCGCCGGGTCCTGCGTCGCCTCCAGCCGTTCGATCAGGCGGTCGAGGGCGGCCACGGCCTGCCTTCGTTCCGTCCCGGTGCCAAAACGCTCCAGCATCAGAAAAAAACTGGCAAGGTTGACCAGGTTGTTCCCCTCTTGCCAAGGGTCCGACCAGTCGCGACCGTCGAACCAGGAATCGAAGATGGCCCGGTCGAGCCATGGTCGGAGGAAAGCGAGCGCCGGGGCGCGGTCGCCGTCCAACATCTGGATCGCGCCCAGGGTGTAGTTCGTGACGTGAAAATCGATGTAGCGCCACGTTTCGTCGCGGTCGGGCTTTTTGTAGACCGCGTGTTCTTCCATGCCGGGTATGCGGAAGACGCCGCTGGGCGCGCGGTGGGACTCCAGCCAGTCGATACAGCGGCCGCGCTCCGTGCTGGACATTGCCCCGAGCCCCCCCAACAGCGCCCTGCAATGGATCGCATTGTAGGTGCCCGGCAACAGCATGCCCGGCCAGGCGACGGCATCGTGCTGCTTGGAAAACCGCGTGACCCCGGGCGCGGCTGCGGGTGCGGCGAGGCTGTCAAGCCAGGCAAGCGTTCGCGCGCCGGCGACCTCCAATCTAGCGAACAGCTCGTCGGGTTCTTGAACCTGCAGCATCCCTCAACCCTTCACCGCGCCCTCGGCCATGCCCTGGATGACGCGCCGCTGCGCGACGAGAAACACGATGGTCACGGGGATGGTGGTCAGGATGGCCAGTGCCATGATGCCCTGGAAGTTGACTCCCAGTTCGCCGTTCATGTTCAACAGCGCAACCGGCAACGTGTAGGTCTTCGGAGACCGGGAGACCACAAGGACCGGAAACCACTGGGCCCAGTTGAGCAGGAAGGTGATGATCGTGACGGTGGCGACCACCGGCATCGCCAGCGGCAGCACGATATACCAGAAGATATGGAACTCGTTGGCGCCGTCCATGATCGATGCCTCGATCACTTCGCCGGGGATGGCACGGAAGAACTGCTCGAACAGGAAGAACTGCACGGGTCCCAGCGACAGGAACAGGATGATGCCGGTGTAGGTGCCCAAGAGGCCGATCTTGAACATCACGATGTAGGCCGGGATGACCAGCAGCATGTAGGGATACATGATGGTCAGCAGAAACCCGTTGCGTAGAACGCGCATCGGCAACAGCTGCGGCCGGCGCACCAAGGCATAGGCGCCCAGCGCCGTCACCGCGACGCCGACCACCGTCGAAAGCCCAGTGATGTAGAGCGAGTTCGCAAGATAGCGCCACAGCGGCACGCCGCTGATGCGCAGGATGTCCTCAAAGGCGCGGAAGTTGATGTTTTCGGGAAACAGCGCCAGCGGTTCGGTCAGGATGCTCTCGGTCGATCGGAAGGCGCCCAGCAGCATCCACCAATAGGGATAGAGAAAGAAGATCGTGCACGCGATCGCCACGGCATAGGCGGCGATGACGGCGGGCGGCGAGGGTTTGCGCATTGCTCAGACCCGCCTGTCGCCCAGCCGATAGGCGACCAGCGCTACGACGGCAACTATGGCGAACAGGATCGTCGCCATCGCCGTCGCCTCGCCATAGCGGCCTTGGTCGAACAGCTGATAGGCGTAGTAGGAGACGAAGTTGGTCACCTCGTTCGGTCCGCCCTTCGTCATGATCACGACGACCGTGAAGGTCTTCAAGAACTGGATCACCGCATAGACGCCGTTGATCAAGAGGGCGGGGCGCAGTTGCGGCATGATGACGTAGAGGATGACCTGCAGGGGATTTGCCCCGTCGATCCGCGCCGCTTCCTCCAGCGCCTTGTCGCAGATCGCGAGGTTGGCGAGGAAGATTACCGCGTAGAAACCCGCGTGGTGCCAAAGCTCGGCAATCAGGATCGCCGTCATCGCAGTAGAGGTGGATGCGATGCCGCCGAACTCGGGCAGGCCCACAGCCAAGAGGAAGGCGTTCACGGCGCCGAAGCTCTGGTCGTAGAGCCAGCGCCACACCACATAGCCTGCAATGTCCGGTGTGACGACCGGCAGGAACATCGCTACCTTGAAGAACGTGACGCCGCGGCCCAGGGCCGCCGAATTGAGCAACAGAGCGTAGGCAAGGGCGAAACCCACGTTGGCGACCACCGCGAATGCCGTGTACAGCAGCGTCCGCCACAGGGACGCAATGAAGACCGGGTCCGCCATGACCGAAATGTAGTTGGCGAGACCGACATATTTCGGCTCCGGCCTGAGGGCCGTAGCCGAAGCGGTCAGCGAGACCTCAATCGACAGAACGATCGGCCAGATACCAAAGACGATGGTCAGTGCCGCAAACGGCAGGGCGAACGCATAGAAGACCGCGGTCCGCCCCAAGCGCCCGGACCTGATCGAAGCGGCGACGGCTTGCATCGTCAGCGGACCTCACATCGCGGCGGCCCGTCTTGGCGGCGGACCGGCAGACGAGGCACGGACCCGGCCGCGCCTCGCCGGTTGAACGGACGGATCCGCCGAGGGATCAGCCCTTGGACAACTTGTCCTTCAGTTCCCGCATCTCCGCCGCCGTCTCGGCGATGAAGGCCTTCCAGTCCGTCGGCGGGTTCGCAATGCCGTCCAACAGCTTGCGGTGATACGCCGCCTCGAGCTCCGGATACCAGGGATGGATCGATTCCGGGAAGTCGTAGGCGGTCAACGGCCCCTTGGCGGCCGCGAAGTACTGGCGCCGTTCCGAGAAACCGGTCAGGTCCAGGTCGTTGCGGACCGCGGCGCCAACGTTCTGTAGGCTTGCCTGCTGGGCCGGCTTGCTGAGCATGAAGGCGGCGAACTTCACCGCGATGTCCCGGTTCGGCGAGTTCTCCGGCACCGCCACGCCGCGCATGCCGCCGATGACGACCTTGCCACCCTTGTCGTCGAAGTGTGCCGGCCACGGGCCGATCACGAAGTCACCGTCCAGGACCTCGGGCGTGTCCCACTTTTTTACGTTCCAGTCGCCGACACGGAACATGCCAGCGCGGCCGCCTTCGATCACCTGATACATCTCGGGGAACGAGTGGTTGATGGTATCCGGCGCGACGAACTCGTAGTCGGTGAAGCTCCTGAGAAACTCCTCCAGGACCGCCGCGTGTTCCTGCTGGTCAATGACGATGTTGCCTTCGGCGTCGATCAAGGTGTGCCGAAGACCGGCACCGAACGTATAGAGGTCCAGCATGTGGATCAGGTCGCGCGGCTTCGCAGCCTCCAGTGCCAGGCCGAAGGTGTCGTCCTTGCCATTGCCGTCCGGGTCGTCGGTCCTGAACTTGGCGGCAATTGCCTTCACGTCGTCCCAGGTCTCGGGCATGTCCGCGCCGATCTTGTCGAGCCAGCTCTTGCGGGCGCCGAAACCCATTTGAACGCGCTGGATCGGCAGGATGATCATTTTGCCCTGGTAGGTCGCAACCTGAAGGTCGGCGTCGCTCAGAAATCCCTTGTCTTCTATCGAAGCAAGCACGTCCGACATGTCCATGATGCGCTCGGTCTGGGTCTCGATCCGGATCACGCGCTCGTAGTTGTTGTAGATCAGGTCGGGGGCGGTATCGGTGTTGATCGCCGCGATGACGCGACCGAACCACTGGTCAGTGGGATAGTTTACGGAACTGATCGTGACGCCCGGGTTGGACTTGGCAAACTCGGCGCCGAGTTCGGCGAACCACTTGTCGCCGTTGTCGCCGAGATCGTGCCAGATCACGAGTTCCTGTGCCTGTGCCGAAACGCCCGCGGTTGCCATCGCCGCGGCGACCGCGATGCCTGTCAAGCTGCTCTTCCAGCTCATGGACGCGTCCTCCCTGATGTCGCGTTTGTTGCTTCGTGGCTCGACAGCGCCCTAGGGCAACCGGGATATTGGCTGTCGAGTAATCGTTTACCTTTGCTAGGGTAATCGATATCCTTACGGCGTGCAAGCGTGACCGCACCGGTTTGCGCGAGAATGGTTGGAGCGAACTCCCTGGCCATGAAACAGGCCGCGAAATCGCGAAAGCGTGCCGCCAACGCACCGTCGATCACGGAAGTCGCGGCGCGGGCCGGCGTCTCGGTGGCGACGGTTAGCCGCGTCGTGAACGGCGTCAGCGCACGGTACTCCGAAAAGACCGAAGCGCGCGTCCGGGCCGCTATTGCGGAGATGAACTACCGGCCGGCGAGCGTCGGCCGAGCGCTTCGACAGGGCGAAAGCCGCATGGTTGCCGTGCTGGCCGCCAGCCTTGGCAACCCGACGATGGCGGCAATCGCCGCCTCGACCGAAGCCGCACTGAGAGAGGCCGGCTATGTCATGGTGTTGTGCGATACCCACGACCGCCCCGAGATACAGGACGAGTACCTGTTGGAGATGCGCGCGCAATTCGCGACTGCGATCGTGCTGTTGGGCGCCGTTAAGAGCCCCCAGCTCGATGCTTTCCGCGCGGCGGGCGCGCGGCTTCTGTTTGTCAACCGGCGCGACCCGTTTGCCAAGGACGATCCTTTCGTCGGCATCGACAACCGCCGCGCCGGCCGTGAGGTCGCAGAGTTGTTCGACGAGACGGGGGAAGGAAAGATTGGCCTGATCCACGGTCCGCTGACCTCTTCGGCCACGCAGGATCGGGTCACGGGCTTTTGCGAGCGGTTGGCGGACCTGCGACCCCAACGGCCACCCAATGTGGTCTCGCCGGCGGAGACGGACCATTTGCTGATCGGCTACGAGGGTGCCGCGGCGTTGCTGGCTGAGGACGCCGATCTGGAGGCGGTCTTCTGTCTGAGCGACCTGATTGCGTTCGGCGCCGCACGGCGGCTGCGCGAGACGGGGAAGGCCGTTCCGGATGACATCCGGGTCGTGGGCTTCGACGATTCGCCGCTGAACGACTGGGTGGCTCCATGGTTGACCAGCGTGCGGGTGCCCTACGAGGGCTTTGGACATGCCATCGTTTCGGCACTTTCGCGATTGATGTCCGGGGAGGGCGCGTTCGAGATCGTCCTGGAACACACCATCGTCCGGCGTGACGGAGACCGTGCAGCCGCGCACGGCGAACCGGCGGGCACGTAATCGCGGCCGGACGGGGTCGGATCGCTCCAGGCTCAAAAAAAGGGGCGTCCGCAAGCGGACGCCCCAATGACGTATCTGCGCCGGTTGTCAGCCCATCAGGCCGCCGTCGTCGCGGACGATCGCAATGATCGCCGAACGCGGGACAGAGCTGCCGCCGGCGGGCCAGTGGCTGTTGCCCTTTTCGCCCGGGTGCTGAATGCCAATGAAGACCGTCTTGCGGTCCGGGCTCCAGGTGATACCGGTGACTTCGCATTCGTTGGGTCCGACCATGAAGCGCTTGATCTCGCCCGTTTCAGGATCGGCGACCAGCATCTGGTTATTGCCCATGCCGGCGAAGTCGCCCTCGTTGCTGTAGTTGCCGTCGGTCTGGATCCACATCAGACCTGTGGAGTCGAAGCCGAGGCCGTCCGGCGAGTTGAACATGTTGTCCGCCGAGACGTTGTCCGATCCGCCGTACTCGTCGTTGTGAACCGTCGGGTTGCCGGCCAGCACGAACAGATCCCAATCGAACCCGTCGGCGGTATGGTCGCCGCCGTCCGGGCGCCAGCGTACGATCTGGCCGTAGTTGTTGCCGACGCGCGGGTTCGGACCGTTGGCCGACGTGTCGTCGCCGCCTGCGTTCGGCTTCTTGCCGCGGTTCTTGTTGTTGGTCAGACAGCAATACACCTCGGCCTTGTTCGGGTTCGCCGAAACCCATTCCGGCCGGTCCATGGTCGTGGCCCCGACCTTGGAGGCGGCCTGCCGGGTCATGACGCTGACCTCGGCCTGTGAGGCCATTCCCGTGGTTGCCGGGGACAGCTCCATCCATTGGCCGCGCAACTGGTCGTCGAACTTGGCGACGTACAGCTTGCCGTTTTCGAGCAGGTCGGCATTGTCGCCGCCCTGGGAGTACTTTCCGTCGCTGATGAAACGGTAGAGGAACTCGCCGCGTTCGTCGTCGCCCATATAGACGACCACGTGGCCGTTGTTGGCGACAACCACCTCGGCGTTCTCGTGCTTGAACCGGCCGAGCGCCGTGCGCTTCTTGGGCGTTGAGTCCGGGTCCATGGGATCGATCTCGACCACATAGCCGTTGCGGTTGGACTCGTTCGGGTGCTTGGAGATGTCGAACCGCTCGTCGGCCGTGGCCCAGGCGTAGCCCCAGTCCTTGTTGCTGACGCCGTAGCGTTTCATGTGCGCCGTCGGCTCGAAGCTCTCGTCGCTGGACGAATAGTAGCCGTTGAAGTTCTCCTCGCAGGCAAGGTAGGTGCCCCACGGCGTGCGGCCGTTGCCGCAATTGTTCCAGGTGCCCAGCGACCGAACACCTTCGGGATCGGCGGCCGTCTTCAAAAGATCGTGGCCGCGTGCCGGGCCCGTGATGTCCATCGGCGTGTCGGCGGTAATCCGACGGTTGAAAGGCGAGTCGACGACCAGGGACCATTTTCCGTCGTTCTGCGCGATTTCCATGACCGAAACGCCATGTGCCGCTTTGCCCTTGCGCACGTCGTCGGCATTCTCCGGCAGTTTCGATTCCCGGTTGCCGTAGATGATGCTGCGGTTCGTGTACTCGTTGTTGACGGCCAGGATGTACCGCCCGCGATTTGCGAACAGGGCCATGCCGTCCGTGTTGTCGCCGAACGAGGTTTCTTGGCTGGCGCCGTCGCCGCGGGTCGCCTCGTCGAAATCGGGCGCATCCGACCACAGCGGGTCGCCCCACTTGACGACGATGTGCCAGCTGTAGCCGTTCGGCACGGTGATTGAGTCGTCGCTGTTTGCGGGGACAGGATCGAAACCAAGCCTGCTTGCGGCGTAGGCGCGGATCGGCGTCAGCGCCGTCGTTCCCATCACAAAGGCGGCGGTGCCCATGGCGATACCGCGGCCGAGGAAGCCCCGGCGGCTGATCGCGCGGTCGACCACCTGGTCGAACTCGGTCACCTCTGGGCCAGGATTGAGCTGCTCGTCGAACTCGTCAAAGGACAGTTCAGTCGACGATGTTTCGGTCATGATTTGTACCTCCCGGTTAATAAACGGACTGCGGCGCTGGTTGGCCGCAACGCGACTGTGTTGGGGGATAGTCGGCTTGTGTTTCAGGGAAATGACATAGCCCGCCCCTGCGAAACCTTACCGCACTCTTTAGCCTGGTGAACATATGAATGTGTCGGAGCCGCGAACGTCTTGACGCGTGTTAAGCACGAGCCGAAGATGCGCGCTGTCGTGCCATTGGAACAACGATGCGTCAGGCAGGGTCCGATGAGCGATAACCTCACGATCCCAAGCACCAAAACCCGTCCGAAGACACAGCGGCCACGCCTGCACAAGGTGATGTTGTTGAACGACGACTACACGCCGCGGGAGTTCGTCGTCGCGGTGCTGCGCGCCGTTTTCGGCGTCGGCGAAGAGCAGGCCTATCGCGTGATGATGACGGCGCACACGCGCGGGGCCTGCGTGGTCGCCGTCTATGCCCGTGACGTTGCCGAGACCAAGGCGAAGGAAGGAACCGACACGGGCCGCAGCGCCGGTTATCCCCTGATGTTCACGACCGAACCCGAGGAATAGCCGAAACCGGGGATCCGTCCCGCCTTTGTTATCACGCGTGAGGTTGAATTCGCCCAGGCGGCTCCATGTTGGTGTCTGGTCCAGGCTTTTACCGGGAGTGAAATCAGATGTGGCGTTTCCTCACGATTTTCCTTGCCGGCGGCGTCTTGGGGTCGGCGTTCGGCGTGGCGCTGGGGTTCTTTCTGTTTCCCTATGTCTTTCCGCCGCCCGAGGCGATGGAAACCTTGACCGGTGCCGAGCGGACCGAGGTCGTGGCGAAGGGCACCTTCATCCATGCCGACCCAGGCGATCCGATCCACTACGGCTCGGGCGGCGTGACCGTCTACCGCGAGACCGTGTTCCTGGAAGCCGACTTCGAGGTCGGGCCCGGCCCGGCCTACCACGTCTATCTGGTGCCGACGGCGGAGATCCGCGACGACGAGGCCGTCAAGCAGTCAATGTTCGTCGACTTGGGCGGTCTCAGGGCCTTCAAGGGCAGCCAGAAATACGCGATCCCGGAAGGGGTCGATCTCGCCAACTACAACAGCGTCGTCATCTGGTGCCGGGAGTTCGGCGTGCTGATCTCGCCGCCCGACCTGGAGTTCAACTGAGGTCCGGCGGCAACCGCGCGTCACCTTGCCGCTGGCGGCCACCGCGGCGCCTCGTGCAGGATGGCACACCATCGTCCTGGAGCGATCGATGCGCTGGCTCTGGCCCGTTCTTGCGCTTGTCCTTTTCGCCACGGCCGCCCGCGCCGACGGCACCTTCCGCCAATGCTGGACCCCGTCGAAAAACAGCGTTGCCTTCAAGGCCTGCCTGGCCGCGTTGAAACGCGATGTGGATCGCGACTTGGAATCCGCTCTTGCCGATGCGGAGACGACGCTGGCCCAGTTCGACGCGCTGTTCGGTGGCAATCGCGCAACGCGGTCGCTGGCGCGGACGCAGAAGAGTTTCGAACTCTATGACGATCTCGATTGCGTCATGCACGGCTATATGGCCAGCCCCGACAGCGTCGGTCCGGCGTTCTCACCGGCTTGCTGGATCGACCGCAGCCGCGAACGCATTGCGATATTGGCCGAGCTGCGTCGGGTTTCCGCGGCCGAGGCGTTGGCTGGCGTGTGGGTGATGACCGATATCGGCGGCGAGGGCGTGCCGGCGTCTGTTTCGTCGCGCCTGAAATTCGACGAAGACGGCAAGGTCTCGGGCCATGGCGGCTGCAATACCTTCTTCGGTTCGGTCAGCTACGGCGAAGAGACGCTGAAGTTCGGGCCGATCGGCGGCACGCGCATGGCCTGTGGCGAGACCGTCGACGGGCAGGAGTTGCGCTTTAAGGGGGCGCTCCTGATGACGCGCCGCTGGTCCTTCGACATTGACGGAGAGCTGGTTCTCAAGGCGGCAGACGACCGACCGCTGGTCAGGCTGCGGCGCGCCGAATAGCCGGCAATCAGCCCTCCGGCGCGGCGGTGCGGTGGCGATGCCGAGGTCGTGGCCGGAGGGGAGACGGCGACCACCCTTTCGTCTTGCTTCTCGTGACTGACTTCGTTTCAGACAGTGACGACATGCCGGTATCCGGCATGGTTCGCGGTATTCACGTAGGGTCTTTGCGTGCTGATCCCCAGATCTTGCTGCCGGAGGCCCGCCGTTCGCACGCGTAGGCGCCGGAAATCCGGGATTGTTAAGGAAAAGGTCTTGGGTTCTTAACCACTTCGGCCTACATTTCCGCGCAACAACGACCCACCGAAAACGAGGTGGACGGAGGCATGCAGACGAGCGTTCCGGCCTGTCCGGGGCGCTTTAGAACAAAGTGTTGTGTGCCGAATGTTGGAAGCCTTCTGTTCACGGTCCGTTAGTAGGGACCCGACCATTTCCGCCGAAACCGCCACCGGCGCCTTGTGCGCGCGGCACGACGCGGGCGCCGCGACGGCGTCGGGCTGAGCGGCCGTTCCGATGGAATTCTCGCTTGCAGCAGTTTTGGGTATGCCGGCGGTGTGGGTTGTGCTGGTTGCGATCTCGATCGTCCTGGGGGGTGCGCTGGGGTTTGCAGTGTGCGCCCGCAGGCGCGACGCGGGCCGCCTCGCGGAGATGAAGGCGAAGGCCGATGCCGACACGAAAGAGCTGGCGGAGACCAAAGAGCGACTGTCGATCGGCGAACGGATGGCCCGGGTTGGCACCTGGGTCTGGGATATCGAGCGGGACAGAGTCGATTGGTCCGAAGGCTGCTACGAGATCTTCGGCGTCACGGAAGAGGACTTCGGCGCCAACTTCGATGCCGTTCACGCCCGGATCGACAAGGACGACATGCCGCAAATCGAAGCCGCGGTCGAACGGGCGCTGAACCACGGAGAGCCCTATCACACGGAGGTCCGCGCCTGGCGCCAGGACAACGGCCAGGAGATTTATGTGGAATCCTTCGGCGAGGTGATCCGCGGTCCGGACGGGTCGCCGCTGCAGATCCGCGGTTCGGTGCAGGACGTCACGGCCCGCAGACATGCCGAAAATGCGCTCCGAGCCAACGAAGAACGGCTGCGCGCGGCAACCAGGCTCGCAAACGTCGGCCACGTCATCTGGGACGCGGTAGAAGACCGCTGTGTTTATTGCTCGGAAATCTATGCCGCACTGCATGGCCTGACGGTCGAGCAGTACATGGTGCAGAGTTCGGCCCTTGACGGGGCGTTCTCGCTTTTGCATCCCGAAGACCGCGAATGGTACAGGGACGCCTGCCGATCGCTGCGCCAGGGTAAGGGCTTTCATCTGGAATACCGGGTGGTGACGCCGGAGGGCGACACGCATTACGTGCGGGAGATCGTCGAGCCCGTGCTGGACAAGGACGGTCGCGTCATCTTCGAGAACGGCACGATCCAGGACATCACCCCGATCAAGCTGGCCGAGGCGGAACTGCGGCGCGCGAAAGAGGATGCCGAATTGGCGAACCGGGCCAAGTCGGAATTCCTCGCCAATATCAGCCACGAACTGCGCACCCCGCTGAACTCGATCATCGGGTTCGCCGAGTTGTTGCTTGAGGAACGGGTCGGCGCCCTGGGCAGCACCAGACAGCGCGAGTACCTGTTCGACATCCGCCAGTCCGGCGTGTTGTTGCTGGACCTGATCAACGACATTTTGGACATCACCCGCATCGAGGCCGGCGAGACGGTCTTGGAGGAATCCGAGATGGATATCCCCGAACTGTTGCGCGGCTGTATCCGCATGGTCACGGAAAAAGCATCGGACAAGGATCTGCGGCTGGAGACGGACGGGATCGCAGACGTCCCGCGCCTGTGGGGCGATGCCCGATGCGTGAAGCAGATCACGCTCAGTCTGTTGACGAATGCGATCAAGTTCACGCCGCCGCAGGGCACGATCCGCGTTGACTCAGGGGTCGAGGAGTCCGGCGGCGTCTGGATTTCGGTGGCGGATACCGGGATCGGCATCTCGAAGAAGAACCAGAGCCGGGTCCTGGAGCCGTTCGAACAGGTCGCCGGCAGTCAGACGCGGGCGCACCAGGGGACGGGGCTCGGGCTGACGCTGACCTCGGCGCTGACCAAGCTGCATGGCGGCAATATCGAGATCGACAGCGAGCTTGAGAGGGGAACGACCGTCACCGTGCGCTTCCCGCCCGAACGCACGTTGGCGCCCAGGCTCGCCGGCTGACGGCGGGCCGCGGCGTCAGACCGCAGCCTCGACCGGCGCGGCCGCGGGGAAGACCACCTCCGGGTCGGCTGTGGTCAGCGTCGTCTCCACGTCCTCGTGATAGAACCGCACGCTGTCTCCCGACGCCAGCACATAACGCGTTTCGGTGGGGTCGGTTCGGACCTGCAGCATCGCATCGCCGATCTGAAGCCGGAACTGCAGGAACGACCAGGCCTTCGGGGGCCGCGGCCGAAAACGGATCTCGCCGTTGGAATCCCTGAGGCCTCCGAAACCCTGGACCAGGGCCATCCAGCTTCCGCCGATCGACGCGATATGGGCGCCGTGATGCACGTTGCCGCCGACGTCCGAGAGATCCATGTTGACGGCGAAATCGAAATACTCCAGCGCCTTGTCCGCATAGCCGATCTCGTTGGCGATCGCCGACTGCACGCAGACCGACAGCGACGAATCGTGCGTCGTCAGCGGGTCGTAGTAGTCGAAGTTCCGCTTCTTCTCGCCAAGGTCGAACCGATGCCCCAACAGGAACAGCGCCAGCAGCATGTCGGCCTGCTTGATTACCTGGTGGCGGTAGAGGTTGAGTGGATGATAGTGCAGGAGCAGGGGGTACTTGTCGGCCGGCGTGTTCTCGAAGTCCCACACCTCCTTCTGCAAAAAGCTGTCGTCCTGCGGATGGATGCCCCGCGTGTCGTCGTAGGGGAGATACATGGCGTCGGCCGCCGCGCGCCACTGTTCCGGTTCGTCCTTTGTCAGGCCGGTCTTCCGAATGAGCGCGGCATAGGTCTTCGGGTACTGCTCCTCCAGCGCGATCACGGTTTCCGCGGCATAGCGGAGGTTCTCCTGCGCCATCAGGTTTGTGAAGAAGTTGTTGTTGACGATCGCGGTGTATTCGTCCGGACCGGTCACCCCGTCGATACAGAACTGTCCATCACGGCGATCGGAATAAAACCCCAGGTCGACCCACAGCCGTGCCGTCTCGACCAGCATCTCGGCGCCGTATTGCTGAAGGAATTCGGTGTCTCCGGTGACGTCCACGTAGCGCCGCATCGCATACATGATGTCGGCGTTGATGTGATACTGGGCGGTGCTGGCGGCATAGTAGGCGGACGCTTCGTCGCCGTTGATGGTGCGCCACGGAAACAGCGCGCCGCGGTGGCCCAGTTCCCGTGCGCGCCCGCGCGCCCGATCCAGCATGTCGTAGCGATGCTTAAGGATGCCGCGGGCGACCCGCGGGATCGAGTAGATCAGGAACGCCATGACGTAGATCTCGGTATCCCAGAAATAGTGGCCCTCGTAGGCCTGGCCCGTCAGGCCGCGCGCGCCGATGCCGCAGCCGTCGACGCATGCCGACGCCTGCATCAACTGGAACAGGTTCCAGCGCACGATCTGTTGGGATTCCGGCGAACCGCCGATCACGATGTCGGCCCGCTCCCAGAAGTCGGCGACCGCCTGCTCGTGCGCCGAAAGGAGGTCCGCAAAACCAATCTCCATGGCCATGTCCAGCGTCCAGGCACTCTGGGCCAGCATTTCTTCGGGCGGCCTGACGTCGCTGTAGTGATAGGCCAGGAACTTGGTGATCCGGACCGGCTCGTCGGCGCGCGCCTGGATCTTGAACTCGACGGACGCGAAATCCTCTCCCGCCTGGCTGTCGACCGTATAGGGACTGTCGGTTTCGATGGTGTGATCCATGCCGCAGCCAAGCGCCAGCCCGGAACGGCGGGTTTTGAAGCTGAAGACCGAGCGGTTGTCGTCGGACCATCTGCCGACCGGTTCGATCGCACCGGTTTCGACGCCGTGTCCCAGCCGCGGGTCGCTTGAGGCTTGGGGCAGGGCCTGGCGGTTCACCAGCCGAGACCAGACGGTGATGTTGGCGGCGTTGCCCAACGGCGTCACTTCGAACAGCATCGCGGCCAGATGCCGGTTGGCAAACGAGACGAAACGCGTTGAACGAATGTGGATCCGTTTGCCGCCCGGCATCGACCAGACGACGTCGCGGATCAGCACGCCGCGGCGCATGTCAAGCCGGCGGGAGTAGGTCTCCATCTCGGCCTTTTCGACGTCGAACGGTTCGTCGTCGACGTACAGCTTCACGATCTTGCCGTCAGGGCAGTTCAGCATGGTCTGGCCGACCTGCGGGAATCCGTAGGCTGTCTCGCCGTAGATGATGGGTCTCAGTTCGTAGAACCCGTTCAGATAGGTGCCCGCCTCGCCGATGGGATGGTCTTCCTCGTGGCTGCCCCGCAGTCCCAGATAGCCGTTCGCCAGCGCGAAGACCGTTTCGGCCTGTTGGACGTATTCGCCGGTGAACTGGGTCGTTTCGATCGCCCATGGGTCGACCGGAAACAGGTCCTTCGGCGGGTTCAAGCGACGGCGCAGCATCTTTCGGCCTCCACCTTGCCTCGCGGCGTGCCGTGGGCCGTTCAGGCCCGCAGCGGCTCCAGTTCTGCCATGTCGCCGACCACAATGTCGGCGCCGGCCTCCAGAAGCGCGGTCCGGCCCGCGCCCCTGTCGATGCCGATGACCAGGCCGAACCCGCCCGCCTTTCCGGCCTGGACGCCGGCCACGGCGTCTTCGACCACGGCGGTGTCCGCAGCGGGCACGCCCAGCATCTCGGCTCCTGCAAGGAAACTGTCGGGTCTGGGTTTCCCGGCCAGTCCTTTCGCCTCGATATCGTTTCCGTCGACGATGATTTCGAACAGGTCGTCCAGGCCGGCGCGTTTCAGGATCGCGCGGCAGTTCTTGGAGGACGACACGCAACCGACCCGCTGACCCGCCGCCTTAAGCGCCTGCACGATCCGGATCGTGGCATCGAACACCTCCACGCCGCGTTCCTGCATCACAGCGGTGAAATGGATGTTCTTGCGGTTGCCGAGACCGCGCACGGTTTCGGCGTCCGGCGGGTCGTCGCTGGTCCCTTCCGGCAGCGATATGCCCCGGGAGTCCAGGAACGACCGAACGCCGTCGTAGCGCGGCTTGCCGTCGACGAATGTCGTGTAGTCTTCAGGCAGCCTGAAGGGGACGAACGCGGCCGGATCGTCGGCCCTTTCCTTCAGGTAGGCGTCGAAAAGACGCTTCCATGCCTCGGAATGCACGCTGGCGGTGCGGGTGACCACGCCGTCCAGATCGAAAAGATAGGCGGCGAGACCAAGCGCGTCCCGACCCTTGTCGCCCGCGGCCGGGTCGGCAGTCTGGGTTGTCACGACCTAAGCCCCCTGGTTCTCGTTGCGGCGCCGGGCCGGCCGCCCCGTCGGAACGGCCGACGCGCGCTCTTGTGCGAGACTGGTGCTTTCCTATTATGCGGTCAAGGCCGTTAAGGGGCCGCGGCCGGCTTGGGGTTCCTTGCCGGACCGAATCGCTTAAGAGTTTCTTATCTGAGGCCGGGGCATGCTTTCGGGCTGGTCCACGGTCGCGGGCGGTCGGCGGGTTGCCCGGTCAGCGAGAGGAAGCCGGGACATTCAACGATGAACGATGACGTGCCGCGAGGCGGCCTTTCGCAGGGTGCCGGTCTGTTGTCGCCGTCCCAAGGCGGTGCCGTCGGCAACCTCAATCTTGGCGTTATCGGCAACTGCTCGTTCAGCGCGCTGATCGACGAGCAGGCGCGCATCGTCTGGAGTTGCCTGCCGCGGTTCGACGGCGACCCGGTCTTCTGCAGCCTGCTGAACAACGGTCAGGCGGGCGAACATGACGGCGGGTTCTTCGGTATCGAACTCGACGGTCAGGTCAACAGCCGCCAGTACTATCTGGACAATACCGCTGTCCTGGTCACCGAACTGAAGGACGCCAACGGTGCGATCCTGAGGGTCACCGATTTCGCACCACGGTTTTCCAACAACTGGCGCGTCTTCAGGCCGCTGATGATCATTCGCCATCTGGACCCGGTGGCAGGCAAGCCCCGCGTCCGGATCCGGTTGCGGCCCCGCTTCGAGCACGGGGCCAGCGTCCCGGAGATCACCCGAGGGTCGAACCACATCCGCTATGTGGGTCCCGATCTGACGCTGCGGCTGAACACGAACGTGCCGATCGCCTACATCCTGGGCGAGCAGCCGTTTCTTCTGGACCGCCCCATGGACCTGATGCTGGGGCCGGATGAATCTCTGGCATCGCCTCTGGTCGAAACGTGCCGCGACTTCCAGAAGAACACCATTCAATACTGGCGCGACTGGGTGCGCCATCTGGCGATCCCGCTGGAATGGCAGGACGCTGTGATCCGGGCGGCCATCACGCTGCACCTATGCCTGTACGAGGAAACCGGTGCCATCGTCGCGGCCATGACGACATCGATCCCGGAGGCCCATGGCACCGAGCGGAACTGGGACTACCGGTTCTGCTGGCTGCGGGACGCCTATTTCGTGGTGATGGCGCTGAATCGGCTGGGCGCCGTCGACATCATGGAAAACTACCTGCGCTATGTGAACAACCTGGTGACCGACACCGACGGCGGGCACCTGCAGCCGGTTTACGGCATCGCGCTTGAGAAGGAGCTGACCGAGAAGATCGTCGACAGCCTGACGGGGTACCGTGGGCATGCGCCGGTCAGGATCGGCAACCAGGCATACGAACACCTGCAGCACGACGTTTATGGCAACGTGGTGTTGGCGGCCACCCAGGCGTTCTTCGACAAACGCCTGTTCCGGCCGGCCGATGCCAACGACTTCCAGACCCTGGAGAAGGTGGGATTGCGGGCTTTCGAGCTGCACGATCAGCCGGACGCCGGCATGTGGGAACTCAGGACCAAGGCGAAGGTGCACACCTCCAGCTCGATCATGTGCTGGGCCGCCTGTGACCGGCTTGCCAAGATCGCTGCGCATCTCGGGTTCGGTGACCGCGCGCGCGACTGGCGTGCCAAGGCCGACATCGTCCACCGCACGATCCTGCGCCGGGCGTGGTCGGAGGCGCAGGGCGTGTTCGTCGAGTCCTTCGACGGCACCGAACTGGATGCAAGCCTGCTGCTGATGGCCGAGGTCGGATTCATCGATCCGAAGGATTCGCGGTTCGCAGCGACCGTCGAGGCGCTCTCCAAGGCGCTGTTGCGCGGGACCAACATGTTCCGCTACGTGGCGCCGGACGATTTCGGCGAGCCCCACAACGCATTCAATATCTGCACCTTCTGGTACATCGAGACGCTGGCCCATATGGGCCGGTCCGACGAGGCCCGCGGGCTGTTCGAGGCGATGCTGTCCCAACGCAACCATCTGGGGCTTCTGTCCGAGGATCTGCACCCCGGTACCGGCGAGCTTTGGGGCAACTATCCCCAGACCTATTCGTTGGTCGGGATCATTAATTCAGCCATGCAGCTCAGCAAAGCCTGGGAAGAAGTGCTGTAGTCCATTATATCTAGGCCGCCATGGGACGGCTCATCGTCGTATCGAATCGCGTCAACATCCCGCAGCCCGGCGTCGCGGCAGCGGGCGGCTTGGCCGTCGCCCTGCAGGCGGCGCTGCGCAAGTACCACGGAATCTGGTTCGGGTGGAGCGGCGACGTGGTCGAGACCACCAATTCTTCAATCCACCGCACGGAACGCGACGGCATCACGTTCGCGACCATCGATTTGGGCGTGGAGGACCACGAAAACTACTACAACGGTTTCGCCAACAGGACATTGTGGCCGCTGTTCCACTATCGGACCGATCTCACTTATTACGATCGCAAGTTCGACAGCAGTTATTTCCGGGTCAATGCGCTGTTCGCACACGCGCTGGCGCCGATGATCGAGCCGGACGACGTCATCTGGATCCACGACTATCATCTGATGGGTTGCGCGGAGGAACTGCGCCGGATGGGCTTCAACAACCGGATGGGCTTTTTCCTGCACATCCCGTTTCCGGCGGCGGAGGTGTTGCTGACACTGCCCAACCACGAGGCCTTGGTGCGCGGTCTGTTCGGTTTCGACGTGGTCGGGTTCCAGACGGAATCGGACCTGCGGGCGCTGCAGGAATACGTCATCTACGAAGCCGGGGGCTTCGTCGACGATGACATGCGCATGACCGCCTTCGGCCGCACGATCCGCGGCGGCGTGTTCCCGATCGGCATCGACGTGGACGAGGTCGTCGCGATGGCCGGGACCGACGAGGCGGAGGCGCACCAAAACCGGATGATGCAGTCCTTGGCAAGCCGCAGCCTGATCATCGGCGTCGATCGGCTGGATTATACAAAGGGCCTGCCCAACCGGCTGAAGGCGTTTGAACACCTGCTGGAGGCGTACCCCGAAAACCGCGGCAAAGTCAGCCTGCTGCAGATCGCGCCGTCGAGCCGTATCGACGTTCCCGAATACATCGATATCCGCCAGGAGCTTGAGTCCGAGTCGGGCCGCATCAACGGCCGGTTCGCCGAGTTCGACTGGGTGCCCATCCGCTATCTGAACAAATCCTTTACAAGGGCTGCCCTGACCGGGCTGTTCAGGGCGGCCGGGATCGGTCTGGTGACCCCGCTCCGCGATGGCATGAATCTGGTCGCCAAAGAGTATGTTGCCGCGCAAGATCCTGAAAATCCTGGTGTTTTGGTGCTTTCGAGATTTGCCGGCGCAGCCCACGAAATGGATGCAGCGCTGATCGTAAATCCTTATGATACCGACGATGTGGTAGACGCCATCCAACGGGGCCTCCATTTCAGCCAGGAAGAGCGGATCGAGCGTTGGCAGAGCCTGATGACGACACTTCGCGACAACAACGTGCACGTGTGGCGGGACAATTTCGTCGCCGCGCTGAGCGATTCGCGCGCAACCGCCCAAGGCGGCTCTCTTGGCGAGCCGGTGACCGTGGACGAGACCGTCTGATGCGCTGGCTGACCTGGTTCAAATCGGCCCGCGGACTGGCCACCGCTGGCATGGTCGCCCTGGTTGCCGCCGGCTGCGGTGGCTGGTACGCGGCACCCGCGCCCGAGGCCCGGGCGGCGGCAGACCAAATCGCCTACGAGATCGATACCTACCGGGGCGAGCCCGCGGTCGCCCCCCAGACCGACGTGACCCTTTTTGCGCGGGTCTACGATCGCGTCCGGCAGGACTATGTGCGCGAGGTCGACGATGCCGTGCTGGTTCGCGCGGCCGTCGACGGCATGCACGACGCTTATCCCGACCCGGACACGGCGTCCGACCGGCAACTGGTCGAAGCGGCGATCCAGAGCATGTTGCAGTCGCTGGATCCGCACAGCGTCTATCTCGACCAGGCGGCCTATATGGCGACCCGCCAGGTGACCAAGGGGTCGTTCGGCGGTCTCGGTGTCGAAGTGACCAAGACGGACGATGCCATTCAGGTGGTCTCGCCGCTGGACGACACGCCGGCGTCGCGCGCAGGTCTCGCGAGCGGCGATTTGATCACCCACGCGGACGGACGTTCGCTGGCCGGGTTGTCGCTGTCGGATTCGGTGTTCCTGCTGCGCGGCGAGCCGGGAAGCCCGATCACGCTTACCATCGCCCGCAAAGACCAGGTGCCGTTCGACGTCACCATCATTCGCGAGATCATCCGCGTTCAGGCCGTCCGGTGGCGCCAGGAGGGCGATATCGGTTACGTCCGCATCAGCGGTTTTTCGAGGAACGTGGCGGGCGAGTTGCGCGATGCGATCGAATCCCTGGAAACCGAGATCGGTCCGCGCCTGGAGGGGTTCGTTATCGATCTGCGCAGCAATCCGGGCGGGCTTCTGGACCAGTCGGTCGAAGTGTCGGATCTGTTCCTTGAAGAGGGCTTGATCGTCTATACGCGCGGACGCAGCGACAGCATGGATTTCTTTGCACGCCGCGGCGACGTGGCCGGCGGAAAGCCGCTGGTCATCCTGATCGACGGCGGTTCCGCCAGTGCTTCGGAAATCGTTGCCGGCGCGTTGCAGGACCAGGGCAGGGCAGTGCTGGTCGGCACAAAGAGCTTCGGCAAGGGCTCGGTCCAGACCCTGTTTCCCTTGGGCGAGGGCGACGGCCTGAAGTTGACGGTCGCGCTGTACTACACGCCTTCGGGACGGACGGTGGACGGCGGTATCGCGCCAGACCTGGCGGTCGAACTCAATCCCGACCGGGAGGGCGACGAGCAGCTGGAAGTGGCGTTCGATACGCTGCGGCGGCTGGCGGGATCGGGGCCGAAGGTGGGCATGGCCCCGACCAACGACAACGCGCCCAAGGCAACGGTTTCAGGCGGCATCGGCGTCAGCAGCGGCGTCGGCGGCAACTGAGCGGGCCGGTCGGCGCCCCGTATCGCTTTTCCCGTATCCGGCTCTTCGGACCACCACCCGCGGGCTTCAGATCAGCTTCTGGCTTGCCGGCAGATCGGCCAGGGCCTTGTCGATGGCGGCGCGGTCGGGTTGGGCGCGCTGGGCGCCGCGTGCCATGCAACACAGCCCGGCGCCCACCGACGCCCGTCTTAACGCCTGTTCCAGCGGTGCGCCGGCGTCGATCGCCGCGGCGAAACCGCCGACAAAGGCGTCGCCGGCCGCTGTCGTGTCCACCGGCGCGATCGGCAGAGCCGGGACGGACCACCCGCCGTCCGGCCCGAAGCACAGGAGGCCGGCGCCCCCCAGCGTCATGATGCAGGTGTTGCCGTACTGGCGGGCAAGGGCGCGCGGGATCTGGGTCGGCGTATCCGTGGTGATGCCCACATCGTGCGCGACCGCTGCCGCCTCGAGCTCGTTGACGATCAGAAAGTCGAGCGCGGCCAGGACCTCGTTCGGTACGATGGCGGCCGGCGCGACGTTCAGGACCACGCGGGCGCCGCGTTCCTTGGCGCGCCGGACCAGGGACCAGCTTTCGCCGGGCGTGACCTCCATCTGCAACAGAACGACGGTGTCCTGGCCGAGATCCGCATCCGGAACCTGGTCGGCCCGTGTCACAAGGTTCGCACCGGTGTCGAGAACGATCGAGTTCTCGCCGCCTGCATCGACCCAGATGGAGGCGCATCCGGTGTTGCTGTCGCAGGTGCCGACGCCCGTGAGATCCACGCCGCCCTCTTTCAGCAACTCCAGGCTTGCCGGGCCGAAATGGTCGTTGCCGACCTGGCCGAACAGCTTGACGTCCGAACCGGCGAATTTCGCCGCCAGCGCCTGGTTCGCCCCCTTGCCGCCGGGCGAATACATCGCATTGGTCGCCAGCAGGGTCTCGCCCGGCTTGGGCAGGCGGTCCGTCTGCATCATGATATCGATATTGATGGAGCCGAAAACGACGATCATGGGCTGCTCCCCGCTTCTGTGGCGGATTGGATAACGCCCCTGGGCGGGACGGTCCAGTCGCCGGTGGCCTGTGGCGCCGCTATTCGGCCGCCTTTGCACGCCCGGCGGCCCGCCCGCGGCGGTCGTGGGCGACGATGCCGTTCTTGACCACCATCAGGTGACGCGCCGGGTCGGCGGCGGCTTCGATCTCGGTCGCCGGATCGCCGTCCACCAGCAGCAGGTCGGCATGGGCGCCGCTTTCCAGGCGCCCCCGGCCTTCCAGCCGCATCAGATCGGCGGCATTCGCCGTTGCGCTTTGCAGCACGTCCAGCGTGTCCAGGCCCAAGTCGGCCATGTATTTCAGCTCCCAAGCGTTCTGGCCGTGGAAGTTGAACGGCGTTCCCGCATCGGTTCCCATCGCCAGCTTGCCGCCGGCCTCGTTGAACATGCGGATCGACCGGCGGTGGTGCTCGGAGGCGCGCTCGGCCTTCTCCACCATATAGCTGGGGATACCCTTCTCCTTGTGCTCCAGCATGTTGACCAGGGCCGAAAGGGTCGGCACCAGAAACGTCCCGGACTCCAGCATCAGCTTGACGCAGGCCTCGCTGAGGAAGATGCCGTGTTCGATGGAGTCCACTCCCGCATGGACCGCGTTCATGATCCCGGCCGCCCCCTGGGCATGGCTGGCACAGGTCTTGTGGAAGCGATGGCCTTCCGCGACCCCGGCGGTCAGCTCTTCAAGCGAATAGTGGGCGTCTTCCGGGTCGACGCCGGGCGTCATCACCCCGCCGGTCGCCATCAGCTTGATCAGGTCGGCGCCGGCATGGACCTGTTCGCGCACTGCCTTGACGACGTCGTCGACACCGTCGGCGACCCGTCCGATGAAATTGCCGTGCCCGCCGGTCATGCAGATCATGCGCCCGGCGGCGCGGATCGTCGGGCCAAGCTGGCGTCCGCTGTTGCAGGCGTCTCGGACCGCGAACTCCAGATGATCCATGCCGCCGCAATCGCGGATCGCGGTGATGCCGCCCGCAAGGTCGGCCTGGGCGTTTTCCAGGCACTCCATCACCACCTGGCCGGGCGTGCGCTGGCGCGCGCGGGGATTGGCGTCGCCGCGATAGATCATATGGACGTGACAGTCGATCAGCCCGGGCAACAGGGTCGTGCCGGGGATGGCGACGACGGTGCCGGAGAAACCGTCGAATTCCGCCCTGGGCCCCAGTCGGACGATCCGTCCGTCCGCGACCATGACCGCATGGTCCGTGCGCATGGGGCCGGTGCCGGTAAACAGGCGGTCGGCGGCATAAAGGGTCTGCATAGCGCGGCTGTCCCTCACCCGGTGGCTTGACGCCCGGGATCGTATGTGCGCGCAGCCCTGCGGGCAAGGTCAGGCCGCGGCGGCCGGATACAGGCGTTTCAGTTCGCGCCCCAGGAAATCGGCCACCGCGCCCATGCCAGCACCCGTGGTCCCGGAAAGGCCTGCCTTCGCTTCCGCGGCCCCGTTGTAGTTGGTGTTGGTGTTCACATCGTAGGTCCAGACCGTGCCGCTGCGGTCTCGAATGATCTCGATGCCGGCAATCTCGATCCCGTTTTCGGCCAGGAACGCCACGTGCAGGTCCTGGACCGGATCGCGAAAATCGGGCAGCACGGTGAAACTGGGCCCCTGTGCCGTCGGCAAAGGGCGGCCGTCGATGTCACAGGCATCGGCGGGGCACAGTTCGAAGCCGTGCGCGGTGTCGACCTGAACGGCGTAGAGCAGTCTGCCGTTGACGTATTCGTTGCGGATGATGACCGGTTCGGCCGGGGCGATGTACTGCTGGAGCAGGACGGTTCCGTCAGGGCCCGGATCGAAGTCCGGCGCCGTCAGGACCGTGCGCGCTTCTTCCGGCGTGTCGCACCGCACGACCCCCAGCCCCTTGCCGCCGCGGTTCGGTTTGATGACGATCGGATACCGCGCGGCGGCGGCGGCATCCAGCGCCTGGTCCCGGCCGAGGGCGGCCGCGGTCTTCGGCACGCGAACGCCTGCCTTGGCCAGTGCGGCGTATTGCCGGACCTTGGAGATCTCCAGATCCAGAGCCCGGCTGCCGTTGACAACGCGGCGCCCGTGCCCGGCCAGCCATGCCAGGACGGACGCGGTGTATTCCGGCGCCCCGTCGTGGCCACGGGTGTGCGCGGACGCGCTCATCCGGTTGTAGTAGACGCCCTCGGGCGGCGGCTGGGTCAGATCGAAGCGGCCCTGTGCCATGTGCCACTCGGCGTAGGGCAGCCGCTGGGCGGCGAAGGCCGCACGCAGCGGCGGCAACCACTCCTCGTTCTCGTGGATCACGAATATTTGCGGTTGCGCCATGTCGCACCCCCCGTCGCTTGCCCGTGCCCCCGGGCTATCCTAGTGTCTGCCGGCTCGGGCGCCAGTCACGCTCGATCAGGCTTTTGAGAGAGATCAATCGATAGGTAGCCCGATCGGCTTATGATTAAACCCTCGGGCGGCAAGGAAAGCAGAGTGAAAAAAATCGGAAACTCCCCGGAAAGCCGCGATATCGCGCGCCTCCTGCATCCCTACACCAACATGGTGTCGCACGCGGACCAAGGGCCGATGATCGTGGCCGAAGGCAGCGGGGTTCACGTCTACGACAACGAGGGCCGGGCCTATATCGAGGCGCTGGCCGGCTTGTGGTGCACGTCGCTGGGGTTTGGCGAGCCGCGCCTGATCGCCGCCGCCACCGAGCAGATGCGCAAGCTGCCCTACTACCACCTGTTTGCGTCGAAGAGCCACGGCCCGGCGATCGAGCTTGCCGACAGGCTGGTCGACATGATGCCCTGGCCGATGGATCGGGTCTTCTTCCAGAATTCCGGGTCGGAAGCCAACGACACGGTGGTCAAGCTGGTCTGGTACTACAACAACGCGATCGGCCGCCCCGAGAAGAAGAAGATCATCAGCCGGCTGAAGGGCTATCACGGCGTGACCGTGGCCGCGGCCAGCCTGACGGGTCTGCCCTATACCCATACGGATTTCGATCTGCCGATCGCCAATATCCTGCACACCGACTGTCCGCATCACTACCATTATGCGGTGGCGGGCGAGACCGAAGAAGAGTTCGCCACCCGCCTTGCGGACAATCTGGAGGCGCTGATCCTGGACGAAGGTCCCGAGACGGTGGCCGCCTTCATCGCCGAGCCGGTGATGGGCGCGGGCGGCGTGATCCTGCCGCCGCGGACCTATTTCGAGAAGATCCAGGCGGTTTGCCGCAAGTACGACATGCTGTTCATCGCCGACGAGGTGATCTGCGGATTCGGTCGGACCGGCAACATGTTCGGGTCCGAGACCTATGGCATCACGCCGGATATCGTCGTTCTGGCGAAGGCCCTGTCCTCCGCCTACCTGCCGATCTCGGCGGTCGTGATGAACGAGAAGGTGGCGGGCCCGGTGTGCGAGAACACCGGCAAGATCGGCGTTTTCGGGCACGGCTATACCTACAGCGGCCACCCCGTGGCCGCCGCGGTCGCGCTTGAGACCCTGAATATCTACGAAGAGCGGGACATCCTGGGCCATGTCCGGCGCGTGGCGCCGGCAATGCAGGACGGGCTTCGTGCCCTTGCCGACCATCCCCTGATCGGCGAGGCGCGCGGTATTGGCCTGATCGGCGCGGTGGAGATGGTGCGCGACAAGGAGACCCGGGCCAAGTTCGACGCCAAACGCGGCGTGGGCGCCTACTGCGCCGCACGGATCCAGGAACACGGCGTGATCGTGCGGCCCCTGAGCGGCGACGTGATCGCCCTTTCGCCTCCTCTGGTGATCACGGAAGACGAAATCAGCCAGATCCTGTCGGCACTGAAAGCCGGTCTCGACGCGACCTGGGATTGGGTGCAGACTTTCGACCAAGAACGCGAACAAAGCGCAGAGACCGCAGCCTAGCGGAGAGGAAACGATGAAGCACAGGGACATCATCCACGACAAGCTTGCAGCCCTGCGCACCGAGGGGCGCTACCGCGTTTTCGCCGAACTTGAGCGCATGGCCGGCGACTATCCCAACGCGGTGCGGCACGTGGACGGCGACGTCCATGACGTCACGGTCTGGTGTTCGAACGACTATATGGGCATGGGCCAGAACCGGACCGTGATCGACGCGATGCGCGAGGCCCTGGCCAAGTACGGGACCGGTGCCGGCGGGACCCGCAACATCTCCGGCACCCATCATCTGCATGTCCGTCTCGAACGGGAGTTGGCCGACCTGCATCAGAAGGAATCGGCTCTGCTGTTCACGTCGGGGTATGTTGCCAACATGACGGCGCTGTGCACCTTGGCGGCGGAGGTCCACGGAACCATCGTCTATTCCGATTCCGGCAACCACAACTCCATGATCGAGGGGATCCGCCACGCCCGTGTGGACAAGCGGATCTTCAAGCACAACGACCCGGCCGATCTTGAACGCCTCCTGGCCGCGGACGATCCGGACCGGCCGAAGCTGGTCGCCTTCGAGTCGGTCTACTCCATGGACGGCGATATCGCGCCGGTCGCCGAGGTTTTGGACGTCTGCCGCCGCTACGGCGCCCTTTCCTACCTGGATGAGGTGCATGCGGTCGGGCTGTATGGAACGCGCGGCGCAGGCGTTGCCGAACGCGACGGCGTGATGGACCAAGTCGACATCGTCCAGGGCACCCTGGGCAAGGCGTTCGGCGTGGTCGGCGGCTATATCGCGGGCGACGCCGACATCATCGATTTCGTGCGCTCCTACGGCGCCGGCTTCATTTTCACCACCGCCCTGCCGCCGGTTGTCGCCGCAGGCGCGCTGTCCAGCGTTCGCCATCTCAAGTCCCATCCGGAGATGCGGACCCAGCACCAGGAGCGCGCACAGCGCCTGAAGGACAAATTGAAAGCGGCAGGCATTCCCACGCTGCCCAGCGTCAGCCACATCGTGCCGGTGCTGGTGGGCGAGGCGGCCTTGTGCAAGCAAGCCTCCGACATGCTGTTGGACCGGTTCGGGATCTACGTCCAGCCGATCAATTATCCGACGGTACCGCGGGGAACCGAGCGCCTGCGCCTGACACCGTCGCCGTTGCACGACGATGCGGCGATGGACCGGCTGGTCGATGCCCTGACCCAGGTCTGGAAGGATCTGTCTTTGAGATCGGCGGCCTAGCCGTGTAGGTCGAAAACGACCGGCCGCGGCGCCCCGGACCGGGCGTCCGCGCGAACCCGGTCTGCCGCAGCCGGATCTGCGCCGGTCGCTGCGTTCACGAATATTTGCGAATCGTTCTTAGATTGACATGGACCGTTAACACTCGCGTACCTATATTCCTCAAGAGGGGCGATAAACGGAGCGGGTCTCATGTATCGCGACAATACACTGATCCCAGCCGAGGCGATCCGCCTGGCAGCATTGGGTGAATTGTGCGGCGGCGAGAAAACCTACGGCGACCTGGCGGCGGGCATACGCTACGTCGTCGCGCGCCTCGTCGGCCCGTCGCTGGATCTGCTCGGCTCGTCCTTGGAAGTCCTGCATCTTGAAGGGCTGATCGAACCTGTCGAAGAGGGCGCGGTTGGCGAGGGTACGCCGCTCAGGATCACCGATACCGGACGCGCGCTGTTTGCGCGGCTGATGGCGTCCGCCGTACGCGCGCCGATGAACGACGTCAGCCGTCTGGTGATTGCGCTCAAGCTCAAATATCTCTGCCACCTGGAGGCGGCCGAACGTGCCAACCAGGTCGAGATGTTGACCGAGCTGTTCGAGGCCGACCGCAACCGCCTGGAAGACTTGCGCCGGGGAGAAAACGACGGCCTGCTGTCCGCGTGGCTGGACCTGGACATCGCCCAGGCGGAAACACGCCTGGCCTGGCTGAATGACCTGAAGCGGGGCTGAGCCCGTTCCGGCGCGTCAGCGCCGCAGTACCTTCCTCATCGCAACCTTGTTGCCGCTTCGGCCCTCGTGGGACCAGCCGCTGCGGGCATAAAGGCCTATGGCCTCGGGCATGCCCGCATGCGTATTGAGCCGCATCTCCGCAAAACCGCGCCGCCGCGTCTCCGTCTCGGCCAGTGCAAGCAGTTGTTGGCCCAGCCCCATCCCCCTGTGGTCCGGATGGACGGCAACGTTGGCGAGCAGCATGTATCCCTGCGCGGGGATCAGAACCAGCCCGCCCACGATCACATTGCCGGCCTCCGCCACCCAGACATCGTGCTTCTCAATTTGCCCGGCGCAGTCCTCGGACATCGACGGCAGGTCGTCCAGGCCTGCGGCATGATCGGCATAGGCGGCGTCCAGGCAACTGCCCAGCCCGTCTGCGTCGCCGGGCTCTGCCCTGCGGATTGTCCAGTCGTTCATGATTCTCCGGCCGCGTGGTGAGGTGGCTGCGGCCGAAGCATATCACCTGGTCGCCCAGTTCTCCGGCCAATTGCTGTAGGTCCCCACCATCGCCCAAAGCTCGGTGCCGGCCGGCACGTTCAGTCCATAAGCCTGTATCAGGAAATAATCGATGACGATTGTGGCCCGTCCGTCTCTCACGCCCAGTAGCGTGCCTTTGGCCGTCGATTTGGTCAGGAAACAGTCGCCGCTGTCCAGGTAGGCGTCGAACATCTCCAAGTTTCGGGACTGCCAGGCAGAGATGCCGGCGTCCAGGCGTGTCTGATCCTTGCAGAGCAGCGCATTGACATGAACGAGGATGTCTTTGCCCTTGGACGCGTGCGCCATGTGGGAGGCCACACCGCACGAAAGACCGAGAAAGACGAGGAAGATCACCAACCGCACCATCAACCGTCTCCTTGGGGAGCAGGCATAACGCATGAGAGTCAATGCATTATGCCTCTAGAAGGAAAGGCTAATGGTATTATGGTAAATAAAGGTTAACGGCGTGCGCCCTTGCGCCCGGTCAATAGACGTGCTGGCCGCCGGTGACGAAAACTTCCGTTCCGGTCACATAGCCGAAATCGGCATTGGTGAGCTGATAGACCGCACCGGCAACTTCCTGCGGCGTCCCCATGCGGTGCATCGGGATGCGGTTGATCAGCGGTTCGTATTCCGGGCCCACCATCTCGGTCTCGATCTCGCCGGGCGCGACTGCGTTGACCCGCACGCCCAGTTCGGCGAACTCGACCGCCAGTTCCCGCGTCAGGGCCGACAGGGCCGCCTTCGAGGTGGAGTAGGCCGACCCCGCGAAGGGATGGATGGCGTGGCCGGCGATCGAGGTGATGTTGACGATGCTGGCGCCGCCGACCTTGGCGCCGCGCCCCAGCGCGGCGGCGAACCCCCGGCACAGCGCCAAAGGCGTGAAGAAGTTCAGCTCGTAGACCTCGCGCCAGCCGGCCAGATCGCCGTTGAGGCAGCCCAGCCTTTCCTTGAACGGCGTCTTCGGCGAGACCGCGGCATTGTTGACCAGCGCGTGCACGGGCCGTTGGCCCAGGAGGTCGTTGACCTTTGTTATAAAGGCTTGGACCGAGGCGGCATGGAACAGGTCGGTCGGAAAGTGGTGCGTCCAGTTGGGGTCGGCCTTGCAGTGCTCGGGAATGTCCTCGCGCGAACAGGTAATGATGCGCCAGCCCTCGTCGGAAAAGCGCTGGACGGTGGCATGCCCGATGCCCCGGCTTGCGCCGGTCAGCACCAACGTCTTTCGTTCGTCGTCCATGGCCGGACTTTAACGCGTCGCCGCGCCTCTGCCAGCCCAAAAAGCGGCCGCCGGAAGCGGGTTATGCAGCCCGCGCGTGCAAGGCGATGAAGTGGGCCAGCACGTGGTGCAGTTGGGCGACGCGTTTCTCGTCGCCGTGGGCCTTCGCCTCGTCGATGTCGTCGATGATGATCCGCTTGATGCGTTTCTCGCCGTCGGCGGTCTCGCAGAGGTAGTTGCCCAGTTCCAGCGCGATGATCTCGGGGATGTGTTCGTGATGCGCGATCGCCCGAATCTCTTCGTCCGACAGGGGGCACAGCCCCTTGCAGTCCTGGTAGGTCAGCATGGCGACCTCCCTTGTTTACGGTACCGATGGGGGAAGTCTAGCCGGGGTCGCGCAAACCGGCGTTGACGGAGGTCAAACCGTCGCTCTTCTGGCGCGAAAAACCAGCGGCGGCGCGGTCCTAGTCGGCCAGCCGATGCGCTGCCAGCAATCCGCTATCCCGCAGCCGCCGGTCCAGCTTTTCCGCCACCAGGCTGTGCGCCAGCTCGTTGGGGTGGCTATCCCAGCGGCTGAGGGGGAAGACCCGGTCGTTGAACCGGATGCGCCAATCCATGACCGAGACAAGATCAAAGCCGGCGTCGGCCAATGCCCGTTCGGCGATCTCGACCAGGTCCCACCCGCGCGGGTCGCCGCCGGGCAGTTGCTGGAAGACGATCCCCACAATCGGAGGCAATCCATGCGCGCGCACGAAACGGTTCATTTCGGCGACGTCGCTGGCGAAACGGTCCTGATACCGGCGGCCGCCAATCAGAATCCGGTCGAAATAGTCCTGCCGGATATCCACCTGCAGCAAGAAAGCGTTGAGCGCGTCATCGGCAAGTGGAGCAAGCGCCGTTCGGTCGAGGAAGAAGCGCGGCAGGATCGCCGGCGGCGCCAAGGCGGCATCGTCGCCGTGCAGACGTTCCGAGGGCTGGAAATCGTTGAGGCAGACCGCATAAACGACCAGATCGGGCTGCAGCCGGGGCAGGAACGTGCGGACGACTTCGAGGATATCCTCGCTCTCGAAGCCCGGACGGCCAAGGTTGAGGATTTCGACATTGTAGTCTTCTTCGAGACCACGCTGCAGGAGCCGGGCGTACGTCCATTCCTCAGCGATGCCGACCCCGTATGTCAGGCTGTCGCCGACGACCATGATCCTGAATGTGTCCGGATCCTTGTCCGGGAAGGGGCCGGTGTGGCGCCGGAATCCCATGCGGTCGCGGATATGCGGTGCGCCGTGCCAACTGTAGGCCGACCAGGCGCCCGGTGCGTCCATCTCGGTGCGTCGCCACTCCGCAGGCATCGAAAGAACGCGTTCGCGTGCATGGGCACGTGCCACCACGTCAGGCGGCAACTGGAACCAGTTCTCCGACGCCGCCGGTTCGGGTGCCGGTCCGCCGGCGCCGCTGCGCGGCCATCCGAGATAAAGCTCGAAGACGACACAGCATGCCAGCACCGCGCCAAGGGTCGTCGCCGCAACAAGCAGCGGTTCCCGGGCGCGCGATATCCGCCCTGCGCGCTGCGCGGCAGCTTGCAGAAGGGTCGCGGCCGCAACCGGCGGCGCAACGAGCAGGGCCGCCAAGGCAAGCCAAAGGACGGCCCCGGTTGCGAAGAACAGTCCTGCGAGGCCTGCAAGCGCCAGGCATATGGAAACGAGCACGGCGGGCAACCTCCGCCGTCCAGGGGGCGTCAGGCATGCCCGCGCACCTGGTCCAAGCCATGCCGCGGCAAGAAGCGCAGCCGCAAGGGCGAGGGGAACGATATACGCCTCGGCGCGTAGCCTGACCGGCAGCGTGACCGACACCGCAGCGGCCGGAACTGTCAGCGTCGTATCGTCCAGGCGAAAATGGATCGTCGGCCGGTCGACGAAGAAGCCCGGCCCGTCGTTCAACCTGGCGCGTCGGTCCTGGCGCGGCAAGGCGCTGCCGTCGGGCAGGACGACGGCAAATGCGTCAAGCGCCCGCTTGTTGATGCGGAAGGGCCACGGCATCGCGAAGTCGCCGACCAGGACCGTTGGCGTTTCGGACGCCAGCGACGATACCGGAACCTCGATCCTGTGCGGGTATGCCGCCATGGTCCCGGCAAACCCGAGGGCGGCCAGAAGCAGCATGACGACGGCGATGATGACAGTGTGCTTCATCGATCGGATCGAATCGTGGGGCGGGCGCCATCAGCGGAAAGGGTGGCGCGGCTCTTTTAGTTCACCCTCCACCTTCGGTCCAGGCGGATGCCTTCGCGCCCTGGCGGCGCACCGGTCGGAATGCTGCGATCGGCGATCTTGATCTCGCGTGCGCGATCAACTAAGAGCGTAGCCGCCGGATCCCCAAAGCGAAGGAACAACCACCGCAATGGCGAAGCGCGTGGCACACGAGACCCTGGTTGACGCACCGACGGAGATGAAGACCTCCGAACGTCGGTTCGGCCTGCTGTTCCTGGTCGTTTTCGGTGCAATCGGCGCCTTCCAAATGTGGAAGGGCGGGGCCAGCGGGCCCTATTGGCTGGCCGCAGCGGCACTGTTCGGCGCGCTTGCGTTGGCATGGCCGCGGGCGCTCAGGCCCTTGAACGTCGCCTGGTTCAAGCTGGGCCTCTTGTTGCACCGGATCATCAACCCGGTCGTCATCGGCGCGATGTTCTTCCTGACGGTGGTGCCGATCGGTCTGATCATGCGGGTCGCGGGTAAAGATCTGTTGCGTCTGCGTTTCGAGCGGGATGCCCGTTCCTATTGGATCAAGCGGGATCCGCCAGGACCGGAGCCGGACGGCCTGAAGAACCAGTTTTGAGGCCCGCACGCCGCGCCGGGCCAATCCAGGGAGTACGCGATGTCCTTTATTGCAGAACTTTGGGCCTTCATGAGGATCCGCAAGAAGTTCTGGCTGTTGCCGATCATCGTCGTCATGGTGCTGTTCGGCGGCCTGATCGTCTTGACCCAGGGCTCCGCCGTCGCGCCGTTCATCTATACGGTGTTTTGAGGCGGAACTCGCCGTGATGCGGATTCTCGGGATATCGGCCTTCTATCACGACAGCGCGGCGGCGCTGGTCGAAGACGGCGATATCGTTGCGGCGGCCCAGGAAGAACGTTTCACGCGCAAGAAGCACGACCCCGCTTTCCCCGAGAACGCCATCGCCTATTGCCTCGAGGCCGGCGGCATCGCGCTCGAGGACGTCGATCATGTCGTCTTCTACGACAAGCCGTTCCTGAAGTTCGAGCGGCTGCTCGAGACCTATCTGGCGTTTGCGCCGCGCGGTTTCACGTCGTTCCGCATGGCGATGCCGGTCTGGCTAAAGGACAAGCTGTTCCAGAAAACGCAACTGGGCAAGGACCTCAGGAAATTCGCGCCGGACGTTGACTGGAACGACAAGCTCCTGTTCTCGGAACACCATCTCAGCCACGCCGCAAGCGCCTTCTATCCCTCGCCGTTCGAGCAGGCTGTGGTCCTGACCATGGACGGCGTCGGAGAATGGGCGACGAGTTCCAGCGCGCTGGGCGACGGCAACCAGCTGTCGATCTTCCAGGAAATGCACTTTCCGCATTCGCTGGGCCTTCTGTACTCCGCCTTCACCTACTACACGGGGTTCAAGGTGAATTCGGGCGAGTACAAGGTCATGGGCCTCGCGCCCTACGGTGAGCCCAAGTACAAACAGACCATTCTCGACAACCTGATGGACCTGAAGGAGGAGGGCAGCTTCCGGCTGGACCAGTCCTATTTCGACTACTGCACCGGGCTGACCATGACCAACGCCAAGTTCGACGCGCTGTTCGGCGGTCCGCCGCGCAAGCCCGAGGAGTTGCTGACCCAGAACCATATGGACCTTGCGGCGTCGATCCAGGCCGTCACCGAAGAGGTCATGCTGCGCCTTGCCCGCGGTCTCAGGCGCGAGACCGGCGCTCGCAATCTCTGCCTGGCGGGCGGGGTGGCACTGAACTGTGTGGGCAACGGAAAGATCCTGCGCGAGGGGATCTTCGATCAGATCTGGATCCAGCCTGCCGCCGGCGATGCGGGCGGCGCCCTGGGTGCGGCGCTGTACGCCTACTATATGCCGAACGGCGCGGCACGCCGCCCGAACGGCGGGCTGGACGCCATGAAAGGCTCCTATCTGGGACCAGTCTTCGCGCAGTCCGAGATCGAAGCGGCACTGACGGAGGCCGGCGCAAAGTTCGAGGTGATCGCCGACGACGATACGTTGCTGTCTACCTCTGCGGACGCGCTGGCCGACGGAAAGGCGGTGGGATGGTTCCAGGGCCGCATGGAGTTCGGTCCGAGGGCTCTCGGCGGGCGTTCGATCCTGGGCGACCCCCGGTCGCCGTCGATGCAGAAAACGTTGAACCTAAAGGTCAAATATCGCGAGAGCTTCCGGCCCTTCGCCCCGTCGGTTCTGCGCGAGGAGGTCTCGGACTGGTTCGAGATGGACGTCGATTCGCCCTACATGCTGTTGGTCAGCGACGTTGCGGAAAGCCGGCGCCGGGAGATGACGGCCGAAGAACAGGCGCTGTTCGGGATCGAAAAACTGAACGTGCCACGCTCGGAAATTCCGGCGGTGACGCATGTCGATTACTCCGCCCGCGTGCAGACCGTGCACCAGGAGACGAACCCGCGCTATCACGCGCTGATCGAACGTTTCAAGCAGCGGACCGGCTGTCCGGTACTGGTCAATACCAGCTTTAATGTGCGCGGCGAGCCGATCGTCTGCACGCCAGAGGACGCTTTCCGCTGTTTCATGGGAACGGAGATCGAGCTTCTGGTCGTCGGCAACTGCGTACTTCGCAAGGAGGACCAGGATCCGGGCCTGAAGCTGGACTACAAGGATGCGTTCGAGCTCGACTGACCGGGCTCTAGCCACCCGTTTCCGGCGCCCGGACCCAGGCTTCGATCCGCTCCCGGTTCCTTAGCGTGATAGAGGCGCCAACAAGGTCACCAAGGCACATTGGCTATGCGGTGCTCGGGCCGTAAGTGCCGACGGCGCCTGTGCGGCGTCACGTCCAGGAAAGCGCCTTGCGAAACTGCATCAGCTCTCCGTTCGGCTCACTTGCGCCGGCAGGCAGTTGCGCCAACCACAGAACGTCCACGGCGGCCTGGTCCGGCGACTGGGCGTCGGACATGTCATCGAACCAGGGGCGCGAGGCCTCGGTGTCGATCAGGCCGGGGCAGGCGGCATTGATGAGGATCCCGTCCTCGGGCCGGTCGCGGGCGATCTTGCGGGCGGCCACCTTTGCGGCCGCCACCTGTGCGATCTTCGAGGGCACATTGATCCAGTCGGGCCAGCCTTCGTCGGCCGCAGTCCCGGCCTCCACGGCCTCCACATAACGCATCATGACATCATCGAGGTCTTCGAGGCTGGCCGCGTCGACATCGAAATGGCGGTGCAAGTGCGGCGCTAGATGGGTGAGACGCCCGAACGAACTGGCCACCACGACGAACCGCCCCCCGGGCCGCACGATCGGCACAAAGGACCGCAGCATGCGCGTGGTGCCGAGGTTGTTCGTTTCGACGAAGGGGCGGACCTGCTGTCCCGGCGGCACGCCTGCGGCGATACGCGCGGCGGCATTTGAGATGACGATGTCGAGTCCGCCATGGCGACTTTCGATTGTCTGGGCAAGCGCGGCCAGGTTGGCCGTGTCGGTGACGTCGAGGCGCTCGAACGCGACGGTTGCTGTTGCGCCGCCAAGGGACGAAAGCGCCGCGGCGCCTTTGGCCGGATCACGGGCTGTCAGATAGACAGTGTCTGTCGGCGCAAGCCCGGACACCAGCCCTTTGACCAACGCATATCCAAGGCCCTGATTGGCTCCAGTGACGAGGGCGGTTTTTGCCAATGATCGTGTCCTACCCGCCGCCCTCCAGCGCCTTGACCCATGCCTCGATCCGCTCCCGGTTCACGCCGAAATCGCTCTTGCCGTAGACCGAGCGGCTGTAGATGGCGATGGTCGACCTGTCCTCCGGAAGCGCGATGAACCGAACGGTGATCACGTCGGGGAAACGGAAGCGGGCGGAACGGTGAACGTAGTCGATCTGCTGGCCGATGCGGTCGCGCTCGAGAACGACGACCCGCGGCTCGCCGGCAAGCACCGCCTCCCAGCGCGCTCTCAGGTCCTCCATGGACATATCGTAGAGCGCGCTCTCGGCGTGGGCCGGCGCGGTGCAGATACCGATCGGGCACATCAGGTACTGGTTCGGGTTCTCCGTCAGTTGCAGGGACGCGAAATCGACACGTTCCGTCTCGCCGACCGAGAAGATACCGCTCAAGGGTTCGTCGCCCAGTGGCGTGAAGAGCAACAGGCCGCTCGCGATCAGAACCGCAAGGACGACGATAATCAGAAGGTTGAGCACGGCTTTCATCATTCCTGACGCCTTAGGGATACAACCTCTGGACCTGCCAGGGCTCCGTCTCGTGGTCGCGTGAATACAAGAAGCGATCGTGCAGCCGGAAGGCACCGTCCTGCCAGAATTCCATACGCATCGGCAGAACCCGGAAGCCGGACCAGAAATCGGGCCGGGGGACCTTCGAGACGCCGAACCTGGCCGTAAATTCGGCGACCCGCTTCTCCAGGGCGAAACGCCCTTCCAGCGGGCGCGACTGCTCGCTGGCCCAGGCACCGATCTGGCTGGAGCGGTGCCGCGAGGCGAAATAGGCGTCCGCTTCCGCGTCGTCGACCGCCGAAACCGGACCTTCGATGCGGATCTGGCGGCCGAGCGACTTCCAGTGGAACAGGAGTGCGGCGGTCGGGTTGACCGCCAGTTGGCCGCCCTTGCGGCTCTGCAGATTGGTGTAGAAGACGAAACCGCGCGCGTCGGCCCCCTTCAACAGCACCATTCTCAACGACGGACGCCCGTCCCCGTCCGCGGTCGCCAGTGCCATCGCGTTTGCGTCGTTCGGTTCCTTCTCCTCCGCTTCGGCGAACCACTCGTCGAACAGCGATAGCGGGTCCCTGTTTTCGATTGCACTGAGCTTCATGCGCCTTTCCGCTTATCGACAGTGAAGCCCGTATTCTAGTCCTTTGGCGGTTCGGGCTGAAATGCTCGAATGCCGCACTCTCGGACGACCGCGGTTCGGAGGGGAGCCTTGATCTGCCGGAAGATCAACAGGTATGCTCGCGCCGCGGTTTAGAGTTATTTCAATCACCGGTTTCTCAGCGAAAGCCGGATGCAGAGGGGCATGATGATCCAGTTCAAGAATCTACGCGTTTTGGTCGCAGTCCCGCTGCTGGCGGCGGCTTTGGCGGTTGCCGGTTGCGAAACCAAACAAGGGCAGGGCACCGTCGCCGGTGCGGTCGTCGGCGGCGCGGTCGGCTCCCTGTTTGGCAGTGGTTCCGGCAAGGTGCTTGCCATCGGTGCCGGTGCGGTGATCGGCGGGATCGCCGGCAACCAGATCGGCAAGAAGATGGACGAGCGCGACAAGCGCGAGGCGTCCTTGGCGATGCGCCAGGCGCAGGCTGCGCCTGCGGGCAGCCAGGTAAACTGGTCAAACCCCGATTCCGGCAACCGCGGCACCATTGAAGTGACGCGCGAGGGGGCGGACGGCGCCGGCAACAATTGCCGCGAGTTCAAGCATACCGTCCAGGTCGACGGAGAGGTCCGCGAGGACACGGGCATCGCCTGTCAGCGTTCCGACGGCAAGTGGGTGACGATCGAATAGACATGTGGCGCAAACGGTGCCTGGTGTACTCCGGTGGCGACGCCGGAGACCCGAAGGGACGCTGATTGAGACCCAGGCTTACGCGCCGGAATGGAACAAGACCGAGGAGAGGGGAGTATGGGACAGTCGCGTAGGATCGGACTGCTGGTAACCGCGCCGTTGCTTGCGGTGGCGTTGTTGGTTTCCGGTTGCGAGACCAAACAGCAGCAGGGAACGATCGCCGGTGCCGCCGTGGGTGCCGGTGTGGGCGCGTTTTTCGGCAGCGGGACCGGCAAGGTCGCGGCGATCGCCGGCGGTGCGGTAATCGGCGGTATCACCGGGAACCTGATTGGCAAGCGGCTGGACGAAAAGGACAAGGCCGAAGCGCAGAAGGCCATGGCAGAGGCCGAGACGGCGCCCGTCGGCGAAAAAGTGGCCTGGAACAACCCCGATTCCGGCAACAGCGGCACCGTGGAGGTGACCCAGGAAGGTCCCGATGCCGATGGCAATACGTGCCGCGAGTTCAAGCATACCGTCCGGGTCGGCGGCGAGACCCAGGAGGACAAGGGCGTTGCCTGCAAGCGTGAGGACGGCAAGTGGGTGACGGTGAAGTACGACGAATAGTGCCGACGGGGCACACGGCATACAAAATCCGAGGAGGCTGGGGTCATGCGCAGTCCAAGCAAGCTTAAGGTTCTCGTCACGGTCCCGCTGCTGAGTGCGGCGCTGTTGATTGCGGGCTGCGAAACCAAGCAACAGCAGGGCACAGTCGCGGGCGCGGCCGTCGGCGCGGGTGTCGGGTCGTTCTTCGGAAAGGGCAGCGGCCGGGTCTTTGCAATCGCCGGCGGTGCGCTGGTCGGTGGTTTCGTCGGCAACCGGGTCGGCAAGAACATGGACGACCGCGACCGGCGGCAGGCCCAGGCCGCCGCCAAGGAGGCGGAATCCGCGCCGGTCGGCGAGACGATCGACTGGTCCAACCCGGATTCGGGCAACAGCGGCTCGATCCAGGTGGTCCAGGAGGGAACGGACGCGGACGGCAACAGATGCCGCGACCTGAAACACACCGTCAATGCCGGCGGCGAGACCCAGACCGACACGGGCGTCATCTGCCAGCGCGACGACGGAAGCTGGGTCACGGTCGAGTACGACGACGAAAACTGAAGGTTCGTCACCGGGCCAAGCCGTCCCGGGACCATTGCGGCGCGCGCCAGGGTGCTCTTGCAAGGAACTTGATCTGGGCAAACCCGGCGGGCTTGGAAACGGTGCTAAAAGCACCCAACGTCAAATGACGACACCATCAGGCAGCCAAGGAGGCAAGAGCAATGGGTCAGTCACGAAGGATCACCGCGGCGGTCGTTGCGCCGGTTTTTGCGGCGGCGATGCTGGTTACGGCATGCGAAACCAAGGAACAGCAGGGCACGGTCGCCGGCGCGGTGGTCGGTGCTGGCGTCGGCTCGCTGTTCGGCAGCGGCGGCGGCAGGGTCGCTGCGATTGCCGGCGGAGCCGTCGTTGGCGGTTTCATCGGCAACCGCGTCGGAAAGAACATGGACGACAAGGATCGGCGTCAGGCGCAGGCTGCCCAGAAACAGGCCGAAACCGCGCCGGTCGGCGAGCAGATCGCCTGGAACAACCCCGACTCCGGCAACAGCGGCACGGTCGAGGTGGTCCAGGAAGGTCAGGATGCCGATGGCAACAACTGTCGCCAGTTCAAGCACACCGTGAATGCCGGTGGCGAGACCCAGGCCAAGACGGGCGTTGCGTGCAAGCGGGCCGACGGCACGTGGGTCACCGTGGATTACGGCGAGTAACCCGCGCCGGCGCAAAGGGCGCTTGAAAAAGAGGTGCGGCGGACCGGGGTCCGCCGCACTTTTCGTTCTGGAAAGGAAATCTTATATGATTCCTGGCAATGCACGGGGTCGAATGACCCATTTCGCCCGAAACGAACCTGGAACCCCATGAAAGATCCCTACGCCGTCCTGGGCGTAAGCCGGGAGGCCGGCAAGAGCGACATCAAGAAGGCCTATCGGCGTCTGGCAAAGGAACTGCACCCCGACCTCAACCCCGACGATTCCATCGTCGAGCAGCGGTTCAAGGAGGTCACGGCCGCCTACGACCTGCTGTCGGACGACGAGAAACGGGCCCAGTACGACCGCGGCCAGATCAATGCCGACGGCTCGCAGCGCCACGACTTCGCCTATCGGCGCGCGCGCGAACGCGCCGCCGGAGCCGAAGGGGCCGGCGGTTTCGGCTTCACAGAGATGGACGCCGAAGACATCTTTTCCGAGCTGTTCGGCCGCCGCGGCGGTCGGCGCGGCCCTCAAAAGATGCGGGGCAAGGACGTAACCTACGACATGACCGTGCCTTTCCTGGAGGCCGCGGCCGGCACCAAACGCCGGGTCTCGCTGTATGACGGCAAGTCGCTGGAGGTAAAGATTCCGGCCGGCTGCGAGGACGGCCAGACCCTGCGCCTGAAAGGCCAGGGCATGCCGGGCCTGGGCGGCGGCGCGGCGGGCGACGCCTTCGTCACCGTCAGTGTCGAGCCGCACCCGCTGTTCGAACGAAAGGATGCGGACGTCTATCTGGACGTGCCGATCACGCTGGGCGAGGCGGTGCTGGGCGGCACGATCACGATCCCCGCGGTCAGCGGCGGGTCCTTGGCGCTGAAGGTCCCGGCCGGCTCCAACACCGGCACCGTGCTGCGGCTCAAGGGGAAAGGACTTCCGGTCAAGGGCGCCAAGCGCCATGGCGACCAGTATGCGCGGTTGCGCGTCGTCTTGCCGTCGAAACCGGACAAGGACCTGCGCGACTTCGTCGAGCAATGGTCAGAGGCCAACGCCTACGAAGTGCGCAAGGACCTGGAGCGCTGAACCGGCGCCCGGCGGGTCAGGAGCCCGCCGCGGAGACGCCGATTTCGCTGGTAGACCACAAAGTTCTGCCGTTCATGGGCGGGTCGTGACGGACCGGCAGGCAGTTCGGAAGACTCTCCCGCTCGCCGACGCCTCCGTGCCGGACCATCGAACGATAGACCCCGCCGTGGCCGACGATCAGGACCGGGCCCGGATGTTCGAGCGCGGCGTTGATCGCGGCCAGCGCCCGTTCGACGAAGGCGCGATACGGTTCCGCCCCCTCTGGCGTGGTCCCGGCCTGCCAGGCGGGATGCCAGTCGCCGCTGGGTTCGCCCTCGCGCACGCCGAAACCGCTTTCCTTCAGCGCTTCCAGCACCGCAATCGGCCGGCCCAGCGCCTGGTTGACAATCTCCGCCGTCCGGCGCGCCCTTGCCAGCGGGCTGCTGACGATGGTGACTATTCCGAGGCTTTCCCGATCCAGCAGATCCCGCGCGGCTTCCGCCTGGGCGATGCCGGTGGCATTGAGCGGAATGTCCGTGTGGCCCTGGCACAGACCTTCGAGGTTCCAGTCGGTTTCGCCGTGGCGCAGATAAACGAAGGGCAGGGGTGTGATCACAGGTTTGGATCTCCGGGGGCCGCTCGGGACGAGCCAAATAGCACGTGGCCGCCCTTTGGCAAACCGCTCAGGTCGCCGGTGACTTCTGCTGCGGCGGCGCGTCGGGGACGGGAACGGGACCGGCCGGCGTGGCCAGCAATTCCTTGAGGGTGATCGCCATGGCCGCGCTTTCGTCATCGGCGACGGCGTGGAAAATCGCCGACAGCCGCGCCTGCCAGCCGGCGCCGCCGGCATCGGCATCGACGCCCGAAAGGGTCGCCGGATGCAGGCCGAGGTCCCGGTACAGGTCCCACAGAGTCACGGAATCCAGGTTCCGCGCCAGCAGCCATTCGCCGGTCTTCGTGCGCGCCACATAGCTTTTGTCCTCAAGCACGTTGCGGGCCACGACCATGGCCCGCGGGTGTGCGGCGGCCATGCGCAGGACCGCGCGGAACCGCACGCCGCCGCCCGTGTTCGCTGCTTCCTGCAGGGCGTGCAGCATCGCCAGCGCGGCGACCAGAACGCCCGTCCGCCCGTCGGGCCGCCGCGGGTCGCGCATGACGCCGGCCCGCCACTCCGGCAGCGCGGCGGTGACTTCGGCGCCGAACAGCACCACCATCCAGGTCAGATAGGTCCAGATCAGGAAGATCGGGATCGTCGCCAGCGCGCCGTAGATCGTGTCGTAGGTCGGGACGTTGGCGACATAAAGACCGAACAGCCGCTTTAGCACCGCGAACATGATCCCCGCGACGATGCCCCCGACCAGCGCGTCGCGGCGGCGGACGGGATGGTCGGGGAGGATCAGGTACATCAGCGTGAAGCCGGCGACCTGCAGCAGGAACGGCAACACCGTGGTCACCCGCGTCAGCGGCCCCGTCACGGTTTCCACGCCGATGTCCCGGGCGGCCGCGAACAGATACCCGGAGATTGCCATACCGGCGCCGAACAGGAACGGGGTCAGCGAGATCACCGCCCAGAAGACCAGAAACCGCGCCACCACCGGCCGGCGTTCGCGGATCCGCCAGATGTCGTTAAACGCGCGGCTGATGGTCGACAGCAAAAGGACGGTCGTCACCAACAGAAAGACGACGCCGATCGCGGTGAGCTGGTTGGTGCGTTCCATGAACTGCACCAGCTGCTCCTGCACCTCTATGCCCACCTCGGGCACCATGTTCTCGAACAGGAACTCCTGCGCCTCGCGCATCATGGCGTCGAAGGCGGGGAAGGCGGAAAAGATCGCGAAGCCGACCGCCAGCAGCGGAACCATGGCGAGCAGCGATGTGAATGTCAGGCCCGAAGACAGGCGCTGGCATCCGTCGGCCATGAAGCGCATGACCACGTAGCGGACCAGGCCCGGAGCCTGTCCCAGCCAGCGGACCGCGCCGGTATCCTCTGCCATGTTTCCGATCCCGTATCGACCAGAGTGGATCTGCGGGCCACTCTAACCGACCGTGCCTGGTTTGGTAAGAACGCGGCCAAGTCCGTGATTTGACGGGATTCCCGACTCGTGTAGGATGCGCCGCTCTGTGGTCAGTTCGGCAAGACAAAGAGGATTCGATGAGCGAACCAGCGCCTTTGATGGCCGGCAAACGCGGTCTCGTGATGGGCGTTGCCAATGATCGGTCGATCGCATGGGGTATTGCGAAGACCGTGGCCGCGCATGGGGCGGAGCTCGCCTTCACCTTTCAGGGCGAGGCCCTGGAAAAGCGCGTCCGGCCGCTGGCCGAATCGGCGGGTGCGTCGCTTGTCCTGCCGTGCGACGTGACCGACGAGGCCAGCATGGACGGCGTGTTCGCCACGCTGAAGTCCGAATGGGGCGGTCTCGATTTCCTGGTCCATGCGATCGCGTTCTCCGACAAGGAAGAACTCAAGGGGCAGTACCTGAATACGTCCCGGGACAACTTTTTGAAGACCATGGACATTTCCTGTTACTCGTTCACCGCGATCTGCCAGCGGGCCGCGGCTTTGATGGATAGAGGCGGATCGATCCTGACGTTGACCTACTACGGCGCGGAAAGGGTGATGCCCCACTACAACGTCATGGGCGTGGCCAAGGCGGCGCTGGAGGCAAGCGTGCGGTACCTGGCCGTGGACCTGGGCACCCGCGACATCAGGGTCAACGCGATTTCCGCAGGGCCGATCAAGACCCTGGCGGCCAGCGGCATTGGCGACTTCCGCTATATCCTCAAGTGGAACGAGCTCAACTCGCCGCTGAAGCGCAACGTCACCATCGACCAGGTCGGCGGCGCCGGGCTGTATCTTCTGTCCGATCTCGGCGCGGGCGTGACCGGAGAGGTCCATCACGTGGACAGCGGCTATCATACCGTTGGTATGGTCGCCGTGGATGCGGCCGACGAGGTCTCCGACCTGTTGGCCAGCCTGAAGGGCTGAGCGCGCCGGAAGCCGCGCCCCCGGGGCCCGCCCATGTCATTCAACACCTTCGGCACCCTTTTCCGGTTCACCACCTGGGGCGAAAGCCACGGGCCGGCGATCGGCTGCGTTGTCGACGGCGTGCCACCGAGGATCCCGTTGGTCGAGGCCGACATCCAAGGCTGGCTGGACAAACGCAAGCCCGGCCAGTCGCGCTATACCACGCAGCGCAAGGAACCCGACACGGTCAAGATCCTGTCGGGCGTGTTCGAGGGCCAGACCACCGGCGCGCCGGTCAGCCTGGTGATCGACAATGTCGACCAGCGTTCCAAGGACTACGGCGATATCAAGGACAAGTTCCGGCCGGGTCACGCCGACTACACCTACTGGAAGAAATACGGAATTCGCGACTATCGCGGCGGCGGGCGGTCGTCGGCGCGAGAGACCGCCATGCGGGTCGCCGCCGGCGCCATCGCGCGCAAGATCCTGGGACCGGGCGTGACGGTGCGCGGCGCCATGGTCCAGATGGGCGACGACGGCATCGACCGCGCCAACTGGAACTGGGACGAGATCGAGAACAACCCGTTCTGGTGCCCCGACGCGCAGACCGCCCATCGCTGGGCCGCGGAGCTGGACCGGATCCGCAAGGCGGGCTCCAGCGTGGGCGCGGTGATCGAGGTCGTCGCCTCGGGCGTGCCGGCCGGTCTGGGCGCGCCGATCTACGGCAAGCTGGACGCCGAACTGGCGGGGGCGATGATGTCCATCAACGCGGTCAAGGGCGTGGAGATCGGCGCCGGTTTCCAGGCGGCCGCACTGTCGGGCGAAGACAACGCCGACGAGATGCGCATGGGCAAGGACGGTGCAGTCGCGTTCCAGTCGAACGCGGCCGGTGGTGTCCTTGGCGGCATTTCCTCGGGCCAGGACGTTGTGGTGCGCTTCGCGGTCAAGCCGACGAGCTCGATCCTGACGCCGCGGCGCACGGTCACCAAGGACGGCCAAGACACCGAGATCCAGACCAAGGGGCGCCACGACCCCTGTGTCGGCATCCGCGCCGTGCCCGTGGGCGAGGCAATGATGGCCTGCGTGCTGGCCGACCACCTTTTGCAGGCGCGGGCGGCAGGGCTGGAGGTCTGAAACCGCAACCGCTCTCCCCGGCCGGATGTTGGGGCAGCGCCTTCAGCCGTGGCGGCGCTGCGGTGCCGGTTTTCCTCCATCAGTTCGGATACGCGTTGCGGGTTTCGGGCAACTTGCAACCTAGCAGCCGAGAAGGAACAATGGCCAAATCCGGCTGATTGTCGGCATGGGGCGCTGTGAACTATTCTCGCCGGACAAGAAATCACGGAAGCCGGCGTCGAATGGACCCCAAGGGTCCAAAGCGAGAGATAAACGCGGCGGCCCACCGTGAATACCAGCCAACTATTTGCCCATGCCCATGCCACAGGTGCCAGACCTCAACGAAACAACCGAGAACTCACCTGTTCTCACAGAGGCTCAGCGGATCGAATACGGGGAGGCGAATGACTGGTGGCGTACCCTTAGCCAAATGCGTCGTCGGGACATCGCTTTGTTCACCGGTGGACAAGGTGCGGTCCTAGCCATTATCGGCGGAGAGCTGCTCAATTTTGGTCCGGAGGACTGGGCGTTGTCGCTTGTCGCCTTTTTGATCGCTATTGTCGGCTTGAACAACGAACGTCGTCTGTACGCGTACTTGAAGGCGTTTCGAAACCGCGCCGAGAGGATCGAAGCCGATCACGGTATGCACCTTGTCAGTAATGCGCAACGAGCGTTGTCGAACCTCAATCGTTCAGTCAGCAGCTCATCCGCCTTTCAGCTCTACTACGGCATCATTGCTGCAAGTTGGGTCCTGCTATGGATGGCGAACATCTAGTGCGCTCGTGATCGTGGGAAATGTCGTTCGGTATCGGGACAAATGAACTTCGTCACGATACTGCATTCCCTCTGATGCCAGAAGGCCAGCCATCGCGCCTTCAGCCGTGGCGGCGCTGCGGTGCCGGTTTGTCCTCTATCAGTTTCAGATACCCGTCGCGGGTCTGCGGCAGTTTCCGGCCCAACAGGCGCGACGCGATCATGGTGCGCAGGACCTGGGCGGTGCCGCCGCCGATCGTAAACATGCGCACGTCGCGGGCCATGCGTTCCAGCGGCCAGTCGCGCGAATAGCCGCGCGCGCCGAACATCTGCAGCGCGTCATTGGTGACCGCGATGGCGTTTTCCGCGGCAAACACCTTGGCCTGCGCCGCTTTGAGCGGATCGGGATAAGGATCGCCCGACGCCGCGGCCCGGTAGATCAGCCCCTGGGCCGCCTCAAGGCCGGTCGCCATGTCGGCCAGCATCCACTGCAGGCCCTGGAACTCTGCGATTGGGCGGCCGAACTGCTCGCGTTCGCCCAGATAGGCCAGCGCATGGTCGTAGGCGCCTCGGGCGATGCCGTGCGCGACCGTCGCCGCGCCGACGCGCTGGGCGTTATAGGCGTTCATCAGGGCGGCGAAGCCGTGTTTGAAACCCGACGGCGGAATCAGGGCCATGGCTTCGGGCACCACCATGTCCTTAAACAGGACCTCGGTTTCCGGGATGCCGCGCAGGCCCATCGTGGGTTCGCGCTTGCCGATCACCAGACCCGGGGTGTCCTCACGCACCGCGATGAAGCCGCCGATGCCCTGTTCGGCGCCTTTTTCGTCGAACACCCGCGCAAACACGAGATGCAGACGCGAGACGCCGCCGCCGGTGATCCAGTGCTTGGCGCCGTTGATGACGTATTCGCCGCCGCGCTTGTCGGCCCGGGTGGTCATTTCGGTCGCCGCCGAGCCGGCCTCGGGCTCGGTTATGCAGATCGCCGGCTTGTCGCCGTCCAGCACCAGGCCCGCCGCCAGTTTCTTCTGGGCGTCACTGCCATATTCCATGATGGCCCCGACCGCGCCCATGTTGGTCTCCACGGCGATCCGGCCGGTCACACCGCAGGCCGCGGCAAGCTGTTCGATGACAAGGACGGCGTCCAGGTAGGTCAGTCCCCCGCCGCCCCACTGCGACGGGATCGTCATGCCCAGAAAACCGGCCTCTTTCATTAGGGCGACATTGTCCCAGGGATAGGATTCGCCCCTGTCCACGTCGGCCGCGCGGGCGGCGACGGGGCCCTGGGCCAGGTCCCGGGCGCGCTGTTGCAGCGCAGTTTGTTCTGGTGTCAGACCGAATTGCATGGCGGCTGTTCCCTCGTTCCGATTTCCCGCTACTATACGGCGCTGCGAGGCAATTTCGACCACGCCCTTTCCAGGGATTTGAGCCATCAGATGACCGGCCTTTCGATCGATCCAGCATGGGTGCGCGCCGCATGAGCGACGGCGGGCCCTGGACGCGCGGGGAACCGCCCCCGCGGCGGCGTTCGCTGCTCAGGCTGATCGGGCGCATCGTCCTTTACGTCCTTGCCGTCGTCGGCGGCCTGACCACGGCCATCGTGGCGGTTGTGGTGGCGCTGGCGGTCGGGGCTGCCGAGCGGCCCGCAGACCTGCCCGACAAGATCGTGCTGTCGATCGACCTCAACGAAGGCGCGCCCGAGCGCCGGCCGATAAGCCCGTTTGCGCGACGGACCCAGGTTGCAACGCTGCGCGACGTGGTCGATGCCGTGGTCCGTGCGAAGGACGACCCCGATGTGGTCGGCGTCGTCGCGCGACTGTCCAGCGCCCCCTTCGGCATGGCCCGGGCGCAGGAACTCAGGGACGCGATCCTGGAGTTCGCCCAGTCCGGCAAGACGACGGCGCTGTTCTCCGAGACCCTGGGCGGCACCGGCAACGGGACCGTCGAGTATTTCGTTGCCTCGGCCTTCGACGAGATCTGGCTGCAGCCGTCGGGGACGGTGGGTCTCACCGGGATCGCGCTGCAGATCCCGTTCCTGAAAGGCACGCTGGACAGCCTGGAAATCGAAACCCGATTTGAACAGCGCCACGAATACAAAAGCGCCAGCGAATCCATCCTGCGCGCGAACCTGTCGGAACCGGCGCGGCGCTCGCTGCAGACCCTGGTCGACGGCTGGATGGACCAGATCGTGGACGCCATCGCCGCGGGACGGGACCTTGAGCCCGACGCCGTGCGCGCCCTGATCGACGGCGGACCCCATCTTCCCGACCAGGCGCTGCAGTCGGGCCTGGTGGACCAGGCCGGTTACTGGGACCAGTTTGTCGACGACCTGACCGGACGCCCCGGCTGGGATGATGCCGAACCGGTCGGCGTGTCGGCCTATCTGGGCGACCGCGGACGGCCCGGCCAGGACGAGGACGGGCCGGCGGTGGCGCTGATCCATGGCGTCGGCGCCATCGGCGTGGACGAGGGCGATGACGGCCCGTTCGGCAATCGCGGTTTTGGCGCCGCGCAGATCGCTGACATCCTGGAGGACATCTCCGAAGACGACGAGGTCGCGGGCGTCATTCTGCGGATTGACAGCCCCGGCGGCGCCTATGTGCCCGCCGACGTGGTCTGGCGCGCCATCCACAAGGTGCGGGAGAGCGGCAAGCCGGTCATCGCAAGCATGGGCGATACCGCGGCCAGCGGCGGCTATTTCGTTGCCATGGCGGCCGACCGGGTCATTGCCCAGCCCGGGACGATCACCGGGTCGATCGGTGTTTATGGCGGCAAGCTGGTGACAGAGCGGTTCTGGGAGAAGCTGGGCGTGACCTGGGACGGCGTGCATGCCGGTGCGCGCGCGACGATGTGGAGCATGGTGCGCGACTTCCCGCCCGGCGCCGAGGAAAAGTTCAGCGAACTGTTCGATTTCGTCTACGAGGATTTCACGGGCAAGGCCGGCGCCGACCGGGGCCTGACACCCGAACAGATGGACCTGGCGGCGCGCGGGCGGGTCTGGACGGGCCGCGACGCACAGGAGGTCGGCCTGGTCGATGCCCTTGGGGGGCTGCGCACCGCGAGCCGGGAGATGCGGCTGGCGCTGGGCCTTGAGCCGGACGCGCCGCTGAACCTGATGCAGTTCCCGCCGCCCCGGTCGCGTTTCGAGATGCTGGCAGAGTGGTTCACCGACGGCGACCCCGATGCCGAGGTGCACGTCATGCCTGCGGCGGATGCCGTCGTTGCGGCTGTCGCCCGGCAGTTGCGGCCGGTCCTGGGCGACCTCTCGCCCCTGTTGGAGCGGCGCGAGGGTCTGTTGCAACTGCCGCCGATGCGCCTGCAATAACGGTCGCACCGATTCCCGGAAAACATCATCCCATGACAGAGTCCCGTGAGATCGACATCGTCCGGCCCGACGACTGGCACCTGCACCTGCGCGACGGGGCCATCCTGGCGGCGGTGGCGCCCTTCACCTCGATCGTCTTCGGCCGCGCGATCGTGATGCCGAACCTGGCGCCGCCGGTGCGCACGGCGGCCGACGCCGAGGCCTATCGCCGGCGCGTGCTGGACAGCGTTCCCGCCGCGCACGGGTTCACGCCGCTGATGACCTGTTATTTGACCGACACGACCGACCCTGCGGACGTGCGGCAGGGGTTTGAGGCGGGCGTGTTCACGGCCGCCAAGCTCTATCCCGCGGGCGCCACGACCAACGCGGAGAACGGCGTGACCGACGTCGCACACATTCTGCCGGTCCTGGAGACGATGCAGGACATCGGCATGCCGCTGTTGGTGCATGGCGAGGTCACCGACCCCGAAACCGACGTGTTCGACCGCGAGGCGGTCTTCATCGAGCGGGTGCTGGACCCGCTGCGCCGGCGCCTGCCGGGCCTGAAGGTGGTTCTGGAGCACGTCACCACCGAGGACGGCGTGGACTACGTGACCGGCGGCGGGCCAGGCATTGCGGCGACCATCACCGTCCATCACCTGATCATCAACCGGAACGCCATGTTCAAGGGCGGGTTCAGGCCGCACTACTATTGCCTGCCGGTCGCCAAGCGCGAGCGTCACCGCCTCGCGCTGCGCCGGGCGGCTGTGTCGGGCGATGACCGTTTCTTCCTGGGTACCGATTCCGCGCCGCATACGATCGCCACGAAGGAATCGGCCTGTGGCTGCGCCGGCCTTTTCACTGCCGCGAATGCGATGCCCTGTCTGACGCAGGTGTTCGAGGACGAGGGCGCGCTTGACCGGCTGGAGGGGTTCGCCTCGCTGTTCGGACCGGCATTCTACGGTCTGGCGCCGAACCGGGAGCGGCTTCGCCTGGAGCGCGGCGCCGATCCGGTCGAAATGCCGGAACGGATCGAGACGGCCGAGGGGCCGGTCGCGGTGTTCGATCCCGGCTTCCCGCTCTATTGGCGCATCGCCGAACATGCTAGGAGCTAGGCGGCCCAAACAAGAGGCAGGACAAGGATTTTAGGGATGTTCTCAAACGCCTTTCCGGATCCCCGGCTGATGTCAGAGATGACCGCCAAGATGCTGTTGGAGATCAAGGCCGTCCACTTCCGCGCGGACGAACCGTTCACGTTTACCTCCGGGCTTGCAAGTCCGGTCTATATCGACTGCCGCAAGCTGATCTCCTATCCGCATATCCGCTCGACGCTGATGGATTTCGCGGCCTCGCTGATCCTGCGCGAGGCCGGTTTCGAGCGGTTCGACGCCATTGCCGGCGGCGAGACAGCCGGCATCCCGTTCGCGGCCTGGCTGGCCGACCGACTGAACCTGCCGATGCAGTATGTCCGCAAGAAACCCAAGGGGTTCGGGCGCGACGCGCAGATCGAAGGGGACCTGATCGAGGGTCAGCGGGTCCTCCTGGTCGAGGACCTGACCACCGACGGCGGCAGCAAGATAAAGTTCTGCGAAGCCCTGCGCACGGCCGGCGCGGAGGTCAGCGACACCCTGGTCGTCTTCTACTACGACATCTTCCCCGAGACCCGCCAGAAGCTGAGCGAGCACGGCCTGCGCCTGCACTATCTGGCGACTTGGTGGGACGTGCTGGAAGTGTGCAAGAAGAACCGCTATTTCGACACCGACACCCTCAGCGAAGTCGAAGCCTTTTTGAACGCGCCGCTGCGGTGGTCGGCCGCCCACGGCGGTGCGACGGCGGTGTCGGTCTGACCTTGCAGCCCAGACGGGCCGGCGGGGACTGGCTCTCCATGGGCGCGATATCGAGCGCCGGCCGGTCGACGATCATATCGGGTCGCTACTCCGTCATCGGTAAAAGGACAGTTCTGTATAATTCTGATTTCGTTTCAAGCCCGACGCCGGGTGCATCGGGAAGCCGCACGCGGCCGTCGACGACCGCGATATCGTCCGCGAAACCGCCGAACGGCTGGAAGATGCCGGGATAGGACTCGTTGCCGCCCAGGCCGAGGCCGGCGGCGATGTTGAGCGACATCTGATGCCCACCGTGGGGCACGACGCGCCGGGCCGACCAGCCGTGTTCGTCCAGCATGGTCAGGATCCTTGTGTATTCCACGAGGCCATAGCTGAGCGAGCAGTCGAACTGCAGGAAATCGCGGTCGGGACGCATGCCGCCATAGCGGATCAGGTTGCGGGCATCCTGCATGGAGAACAGGTTCTCACCGGTCGCGACCGCGGCAGGGTAGGCTTCGCAGACCGCGCGCTGCAGGTCGAAGTCCAGCGGGTCGCCCGCCTCCTCGTACCATTTGATCGGGTAGTCCCGAAGCATGCCGGCATAGGCCAGCGCCTGGTCCTGGGTGAGCCGCCCGTTGGCATCGACGCACAGTTCCTGGCCCGGGCCGAGGAGGCCCAGCACCAGTTCGATGCGCCGCCGGTCCTCGGCGAGATCCGCGCCACCGATCTTCATCTTCACGGCCCGGTAGCCGAGGTCGAGATAGCCCTGCATCTCGGCGATCAGCGAGGCGTCGTCGCGGTCGTAGTAGTAGCCGCCGGCCGCATAGACCCAGACCGTTTCATCGGCCTGGCCACCGTTGTAGCGATCCGCCAGCAGGCGCCACAAGGGCACCTCATGCGCCTTGGACAGCGCGTCCCACAGCGCCATGTCGAGCACGCCGACCGCGACCGACCGCTCGCCGTGGCCGCCGGGCTTTTCGTTGTGCATCATCGTGTCCCAGGCCTTGAACGGGTCGATCAGACCGTCTTCGTCCAAAAGGCTTTGCGGGTCGGCGCGCAGGAGACGCGGAATGAAGCGGTCGCGCAGCAGCCCCCCGGCCGCGTAGCGTCCGTTCGAGCCGAAACCGAAGCCAACGACCGGTTTGCCGCCGCGCCGGAGGTCCGTCACGACCGCGACGACGCTGCAGGTCATCTCCGAGAAGTCGATCCAGGCGTTCCGGATCTCGGACCGGAGCGAGGCCGTCTGTTCCTTGATGTCGACGATCTTCATGGGTTTCGATCCGCTCAGCCGTCCTGTCGCGCCGCGGCGATCAGGAACTCCTTGTTGCCCTGCGGGCCGGTGACCGGGCTTTCCTCGATGCCGAGAACGCTCCAGCCGGGCGTTTCGGCGATCAACGCCTCGATCTCCCTGCAGACCTTCTCGTGCAGGGCCGGATCCCGCACGACACCGCCTTTGCCGACCTGTCCCTTGCCCACCTGGAACTGGGGTTTGATCAGGGCGACCAGGCGCGCGCCCGGCCGGGTCAGGGCCATGGCCGGCGGCAGCACCTTCTCCAGTCCGATGAAGCTTACGTCCGAAGTGACGAAGTCCACGGGCTCGGGGATCTCGGCCCGGCTCAGATGCCGCGCGTTCACGCCCTCCAGAGCCGTCACGCGCGTGTCGGTGCGCAGCTTCCAGTGCAGTTGGCCACGGCCGACGTCGACCGCATAGACCCTGGCCGCGCCCGCCTGGATCAGGACGTCGGTGAAGCCGCCCGTCGAGGCGCCGAGGTCGAGGCAGACCAGCCCATCGACGGCGATCTTGAAATGGTCCAAGCCGTGCGCCAGCTTGATGCCGCCGCGGCTGACCCAGGGATGGTCGGCGCCGCGCACCTCCAGCGGCTGGTCGTCGGCGATCGGATCGCCCGCCTTGTCGATCCGGCGCTCGCCCGAGAACACCTGGCCCGCCATGATCAGTGCCTGGGCCTTGGTCCTGCTTTCCACGAGGCCGCGGTCGACCAGGGCGGTATCGGCGCGAGTCTTCACCGGGCGGTCACAGCCTGCCGGGCCGGGTCAGATAGTAGAAACGCGACACCATCAAGGCCGCGGAGGTCGCAAGCCCAAGCGCCAGCCCGATCCAGACGCCGACGCCGGCGAGACTGGTGTGAAAGGCCAGAAGATAGCTGGCGACGAACCCGACCGCCCAATATCCGAAGGCGGCGCAAAGCATGGGAATCTTCGTATCGCTGATGCCGCGCAGGCAGGCGACGCCCACGACCTGGGCGCCGTCGACGAGCTGGAACACCGCCGCGACCGCCAGATAGCCCGTGCCCAGCATCAGGACCGCAGTGCGGCCCGGCGCCTCGGCGCCCAGGAACAGGCCGATCAGGAACTCCGGCGCCAGCCAGAACAGGGTGGCCGTCATCGACATGAAGCACAGCGACATGGTCAGCGCCGCCCAGCCCGCGCGGGGCACGTCCAACAGGCGCCCCGCACCCTTGTGCTGGCCGACGCGCACGGTCGCGGCATGGCCGATGCCCAGCGGCACCATGAAGGTCACGGCGGCAAGCTGCAGGGCCACCGCATGGGCGGCAAGCTCGGTGGTTCCGATCAGGCCCATCAACAGCGTCGATGCCGAGAACAGCCCGACCTCCAACAGCAGGGTGGCGCCGATCGGCGTGCCAAGCCGCAGGATCTCGGTATAACGCCGCCAGTCCGCCCGCCAGAACCCGCCCAGGATGGCATAGCGCTTGAACGGGTGCGCACCGACCGAGATCGCCAGAAGGGCCAGGAACATGGCCGAGTTGACGATGGTGCTGGCAAGACCCGCCCCGAACAGCTCCAGCCGCGGCAGGCCGAAATTCCCGAAGATCAGCGCATAGTCCAACAGCGCGTTTATGATCACGCCCATCAACATCACCCAGACGACGGGCGTGGGCCGGCCGACGGCCGAGACGAAACAGCGGAGCACCACGAGCAACAGGGCCGGCGTCAGGCCCCACAAGAAACCCGAAAGATAAACTCCCGCGCCCTGGGCCAGATCCGCATCCTGTCCGAACAGGCGCAGGATCGCATCGCCCTGGACCATGACGATCGAGAACGGCACGCCGACGGATATGGCGACCCACATGCCCTGGCGGACGACCCTGCGCAGCTCCCGGGCCTTGCGCGCGCCGTAGGCCTGCGACGCCAGAGGCGCCACGGCGGTGACGATGCCGACGCCGAACAGCCACAGGAACGTCCCCAGCGTGGCGCCCAGCGACGAGGCCGCGAGCGCGGTTTCGCCGAGGCGCCCGAGCATCAGCACATCGGTGGTTTGGATCGCAATCTGGCCGACCTGGGTGATGACCAGCGGTATCGCCAATCCCAGCGTCGCTCTCAACTCGGCAGTCCAGGGCAGAGGAACGTTATCGTCGCCCTCTGCCTGTATGCCGATGTCGTGCGTCATTGCGTGACACTATGGGTTGTAATGCCGGTGGAGTTGGACCGTATGGTGCCCACGAGAGATCGCTGCCCCGTTAATTTCGAGAAAAAGAAAGACGCAAAAATCAGGCCCGGACGGGCGTATCGATTGCGGCCGCTGCCGAGCGTTCGCCCAGCGCGTCCAAAGTGGCGTCGACGATTCCCATGGCGTGCAGGCCGGCCTCCTCGTATTGCCGCGCCGGCGTATCGTGGTCCTGAAACCGGTCGGGCAGCGTGAGCGGCCGGACCTTCAACCCTTCGAGCAGGTCGGCGCGTGCGAGGTAGTCGAGCACCTGAGCCGAAAACCCGCCGCGCGCGCCTTCTTCAATGGTAACCAGCACCTGGTGCTCGCCGGCCAGCCGACGGACCAGATCCTCGTCCAGCGGCTTTGCAAAGCGTGCGTCGGCAACGGTGGTGGAAAAGCCCTGGGCCGACAGCATCGTCCCCGCCTTCAGGGCATCGCCCAGGTGGGCGCCGAAGGACAACAGGGCCACCGTGCTGCCCTCGCGCAGGATCCGGCCGCGACCGATCTCCAGCGGCTCGGCGTCGAAGGGCGCAGGCAGGCCGGTCGATTCGCCGCGCGGATACCGGAATGCCGACGGACGGTCGTCCAACAAGGCCGCGGTCGCCACCATCCGGCTGAGTTCCTGTTCGTCGCCTGCGGCCATCACCACGAAGTCCGGCAGGCAGCACAGATAGGCGATGTCGAAGGAACCGGCGTGGGTCTGGCCGTCGGCCCCGACCAGGCCCGCCCTGTCGATCGCGAACCGCACCGGCAGAGACTGGATCGCCACGTCGTGCACGATCTGGTCGTAGGCCCGCTGCAGGAAGGTCGAATAGATGGCGGCGAAGGGCTTGTAGCCCTCGGTCGCCAGTCCGGCGGCGAAGGTCACCGCATGCTGTTCGGCGATGCCCACGTCGAAGAACCGTTCGGGAAACCGCTCGGCGAACAGGCTGAGACCGGTGCCCGACGGCATGGCGGCGGTGATCGCGACGATCTTGTCGTCGCGTTCGGCCTCGCGGACCAGGGCGTCGGCAAAAACCTTGGTGTAGGTGGGCGCCGCGGCGGCCGACTTGGCCTGCGCGCCTGTGATGACGTCGAACTTGGAGACGCCGTGGAACTTGTCGTCGGACTGCTCGGCCGGTTCGTAACCCTTGCCTTTCTGGGTCACCACATGGACCAGCACCGGTCCGTCGTCGTCGGAATCGCGGATGTTCCGCAGCACCGGCAGCAGGTGGTCCAGGTTGTGGCCGTCGATCGGACCCACGTAGTAGAAGCCGAACTCCTCGAACAGGGTCCCGCCGGTGACCATGCCGCGGGCATATTCCTCGGCGCGCCGGGCCGCGGTTTCCATATGCCTTGGAAAGCGCGACGCCATCTTCTTGGCGACCCCGCGCAGCGACCGGTAGGACTTGGACGACAGCAGCCGCGACAGATAGGCGCTCATGGCGCCGACCGGCGGCGCGATCGACATGTCGTTGTCGTTCAGAATGACGATCAGGCGTGCGTCCATCGCGCCCGCATTGTTCATCGCCTCGTAGGCCATGCCGGCCGACATGGCGCCGTCGCCGATCACCGCGACCACGTGGTTGGAACCGCCCGACAGATCGCGCGCCACGGCCATGCCCAATGCCGCGGAGATCGACGTCGAACTGTGCGCCGTCCCGAACGGGTCGTACGCGCTTTCGGAACGTTTGGTGAAACCGCTGAGGCCGCCGCCCTGGCGGATCGTCCGGATCCGGTCGCGCCGGCCGGTGAGGATCTTGTGAGGATAGGCCTGGTGACCCACGTCCCAGACGATCCGGTCCGCGGGCGTGTCGAACACGTAGTGCAGCGCCACCGTCAGTTCCACGACCCCGAGGCCGGCGCCAAGATGACCGCCGGTCTTCGAGACGGCGTCGATCATCTCTGCGCGCAGTTCCGTGGCCAGCTGGCCCAGGTCCTGTTCGTCCAGCTCGCGCAGCTCCGCAGGCGTCCTAACCCTGTCGAGAAGGGGCGTTTCGATCCTCACACTGAAATCCTTGTTCTTTATCGTTGCCTTAGAACACTCTTGGAAAACACGTTCTCGGGCGCATCCAAACCGGAAACGACCGGACCCGCCTCAGCCGGTCCGGTCGACCGCAAACCGCGCAATATCCCGGAGAAGGTCGGCCTTTTCCTGAAATATTGCAAGATGTTCAATGGCCTGTGCGGCAAGAAGTTTGGCCTGGGAGCGCGCCTTGTCCGTGCCCATCATGGCGACGAAAGTGGCCTTGCGGCGATCCTGGTCCTTGCGCAGCGTCTTGCCGGCCTGGGCTTCGTTGCCGTCGGCGTCCAGAAGGTCGTCGGCGATCTGGAAGGCGAGCCCCAGATCGTGGGCATAGCCCCGCAGCGCCTCGAACCCGGCGTCCGGCGCGTTGCCGAGGATGGCCCCCGCCTCGCAGGCGAAGGTGAACAGGGCGCCGGTCTTCATCTGCTGCAGTCTGGTCACCTGGACCATGCTGGTGGTGTCGGCATCCGCAAGGAGGTCGATCATCTGCCCGCCCACCATGCCGTGGGCACCGGCGGCACGGGCCAGCAACCGGATCAGGGACGTGCGGGTTGCCGGGTTGGCATGGGTGTCCCGGTGCGCCAGGACCTCGAAGGCGAGCGCCAACAGGCCGTCGCCGGCCAGGATCGCCGTCGCCTCGTCGAAGGCACGGTGGACCGTCGGGCGGCCGCGGCGCAGATCGTCGTCGTCCATGGCCGGCAGGTCGTCATGCACCAGCGAGTAGCAGTGAACCATCTCAAGCGCGCAGGCTGCCCGCAGCGCGGAGATTTCCGAGACCGAGAACAGGCTGGCGCTTTGGATCAGCAGAAAGGGCCGCAGCCGCTTGCCGCCCCCGAGGCAGGCATAACGCATCGCCTCGAAGACCTGGGCTTCCGGGGCCTCTTCGGAACTCAGCATGCGCGCCAGTTCATCCTCAACCTTGCGGGCGGTCGCGGTCAGCGCCGTTTGAATGTCGGTCATGGCAGAAACGCGTCCGGTCAGGAGATATCTGCAGGCTCGGCCTTGACCGTTCCGCCCGGGCCGACGGCGATTTTCTCGACCCGTTCCTTGGCGTCGGCCAGCTTTTCCTCGCAGTGCTGCTTCAACAGCGCGCCGCGTTCGTAGGCGGCGATGGCGCCGTCCAGCTTGGTATCGCCGCTTTCAAGGCTGCGGACGATTTCCTCAAGCTCGGTTAAAGCGTCTTCAAAGCTCAGTGCCTTGATCTCTTCGGGGATCGCGGTCTTGCCCAATGTCCACTCCTCAGGATTGACGGCGCCGGCGACCGTCTAGGCCTCCATCAGGGCCCGGACATGTGCCGCCGCCGAGCGCGCAAGCGCCGTGAGGTCGTACCCGCCCTCCAGGGTGGAAATCAAGCGGCCGTTGCAGAATTCTGCCGCCACCCGCATCAGTTCGGTCGTCGCCCAGGCGTAATCCGCCTCGGTCAGGCGAAGCTGGGCCAGCGGATCGGCCATATGCGCGTCGAACCCGGCGGAGACGATCAGGAACTCGGGCTTGAACTCCCTCAGCGCCGGCAAGACGATGCGGTCCATTGCCGCCCTGAACTCGGCCGATCCGGCCATCGGTTGCAGCGGCGCGTTGACGATGTTGCCCGCAACGCCGGTCTCGTGCGGTGAGCCGGTGCCGGGATAAAGCGGCATCTGGTGGGTCGAGGCATAAAAAAGGTCCGGATCGGACCTGAACATCGCCTCGGTCCCGTTGCCGTGATGGACGTCGAAGTCCATCACCGCCACCCGCTTCAGGCCGTGTGCGGCGCGCGCGTGCTCGGCCGCCACGGCCGCGTTGTTGAACAAACAGAAGCCCATCGGCCGGTCCGGCTCGGCGTGGTGGCCCGGCGGGCGGACCGCGCAGAAGGCGTTCCGGGCCTCGCCGGCCATAACGCTGTCGACCGCGTCGACCGCGGCACCGGCGGCGCGCAGGGCGGCCTCGCCGGACCCGGGCGAGACGTGGGTGTCGGCGTCCAGGGCCCTTTCGCCGTGCTTGGGGATCGCATTCAAGAGCGCTTCGACATAGTCCCGCGGATGGACCCGGGCGATCGCGTCGATCTCCGCGCGCGGCGCCTCGCGCCGGTCCAACAGCATGAAGGACTCGTCCTCCAGCGCCCGCAGGATGGCGCGCAGGCGATCCGGGCATTCCGGGTGCATCGGGCCCGGATCGTGGGTCAGACAGGCCTCGTGCGAGTAGAGGATCGTGTGCATGGCCGGCATTTTGGCATTGCGTTCGACCGCAGGGCAATCGCCTTGCGCCCGGGCCGTTCAGGCAGGGTCGCCTGAAACCGTCTCGGCCCTGTGCCGTTCGCCCAGATAGGGCTTGGACTGCATCTCCATCAGACGCGAGACCGTGCGCTCGAACTCGAAGGCATGGCTGTCACCCCGGTAGAGGTCGTGCGGCGCGACTTCGGCGGCCATGATCAGCTTGACCTTGTGCTCGTAAAGCGCGTCGATCAGGGTCATGAACCGCTTGGCCTCGTTGCGGTTCTCCTCGCCGAGGCGGGCCACGCCGTCCAGTATCACGGTGTGGAAGCGCCGGGCGATGGCGATATAGTCCTCCGCCCCGCGCGGCTGGCCGCACAGCTCGTCGAAGGTGAAGCGGCCGACGCCGCGTGCCGCCTGGGCGACCGGGATCGTGCGGCCCTTGACCGTCAGGCTGTCCGCCTGCGCGGTGACGCCGCCGGCCAGTTCGTCGAACGCCGCATCCAGCGCCCGCGTCGCCGCCGGGCCCAGCGGCGCGTGGTAGGCCTTGATGCTTTTCATGTGGATCAGGCGGTAGTCGGTGTCCGCATCCAGATGCAGGATGTCCAAGCGCTGTTTCATGAGCGCGATGAAGGGCAGGAAGGAATCCCGCTGCAGCCCGTCCTTGTAGAGCTCGTCCGGGGGCCAGTTCGACGTGGCGACGACCACGACGCCGGCGGCGAAAAGGGCCTCGAACAGGCGCGCCAGGATCATCGCATCGGCAATGTCGGTGACATGGAACTCGTCGAAGCACAGAAGCCAGGCGTCCTGGGCGATCTCGCCCGCCAGTTTGGGTAGTGGGTCGGTCTCTTTCGTCTTGCGTTTCTTCTGTGCCTGGCGCCAGGCGTGCACGGCGTCGTGGATCTCGATCATGAATTCGTGGAAATGGACGCGGCGCCGGCGCTCCAATGGCGCGGTCTCGAAAAACAGGTCCATCAGCATGGACTTGCCGCGACCGACCCCGCCATAGAGATAAAGGCCCTGCGGCGGGTCGGCGCGCCTGCGCGCCAGGCCGAGCCGTTCCTTCCAGCCGCCGGGGCCGCCTTCCAGCTGGTAGCCCTTCAAGGCGTTGTGCACGCTTTGCAGCTTTTCAGCGCCCAGCTGCTGCACCGGATCGGGCTTCAGCTTGCCGGCGGCCAGGAGCGACCGATAGGTAAACAGAGGACCGTCCGCCATCGACCGGCTGCCTTACAGCCCTCCCGCAACGTTCAGCACCGAGCCCGTGACATAGGAGGCCTCGTCGCTCAAGAGCCAGGCAACGGCCGCTGCCATCTCGGCAGGCTTGCCCGGGCGGCCCATGGGGATGCGCGGCGCGATCTCGGCCAGCCGCTCCGGCCGGCCCGCGTCGGCATGGATGTCGGTTTCGGCAAGACCGGGCGAGACGGCGTTGACCCGGATGCCTTCCTTCGCCACCTCGCGGGCGAGGCCCAGGGTCATGGCGTTCACCGCCGCCTTGGTCCCGGCATAGTTGACATACTCGCCCGGGCTGCCGGTCGCGGCGGCGATGGACGAGATGTTGACGATGGCGCCGCCAGCGCCGCCGTACAGCGTCGACATGCGCCGGACCGCATGTCGGCAGCACTGCTGCAAGCCGATCACGTTGACCGCGTTCACGCGGCGCAGCGTTTCCACCGAAACCTCGTCGACCCGGTGGAACCCGCCGGTGATACCGGCATTGTTGACCAGTGCGTCGAGCCCGCCCAATTCGGCATCGACGGTGTCGAACAGCCGTTCGACGTCAGCCGGATCCCCGATGTCCGCCTGCGCGGTGACGGCATGACCGCCGGCAGCGCCGACAGCGTCGGCGACCGCTTCGGCCGCGTCGCGGTTATTGAGGTAATTGACGACCACATCATAGCCGCGCTGTGCCAACAGAACCGCGCAGGCCGCGCCGATCCCCCGGCTTGCGCCCGTCACCAACACCGTCTTTCTGGTCATGCGCGCCCCAATGACCCCGACCGTTGCCTCACGCGACTTTACTCTGCCGCCGCTGCGGCGGCGCCGGCGAAACGCTCTTCCATCGCGCGCCGCAGGCGCAAGGCTTCGCTGTCGCCGCCGGCTGCCACGTCGTCCCAGGAAAGGACGGCGCCTTCGGCAACGTCGCGGACCAGGTCGATCCCGTGCGCAAGTCCGATCGGCAAGGCGCGCCGTTCCAGCGAGGCGGCTGCCGGCAACAGCTTTCCCCACACCGTGTACCCGCCTTCGCCGTCCAGCCGCTCGCCTCGCCTGAGGTCTCGCTTGGCAACGGCGACCGCGTCGCCGTTCCAGCCGCGCGCCACGCCCGTCGCTTCGCCCCGCAGTGCCGCACTGGCCACCGAGATCCCAAGCTCAAGCCCGATCAGGTGATAGGGCTTGTACATCGCCGCGTACCGGCCGGACGGATCGGTCGCCAGGCCGTATTCGGCGAAACAGCGCGCCACGTAAGCATCCGGCGCCGCGAACACCGCGTAGACGCCCCATCGCAGGTCGCGGAAGACCGGTCTGCCGTCGCGCTCCAGGCTGGAGACCACCTCGACCGTGCCGGTACGCTCCAGACAGCCGCCTTCCGAGGCGGGACGCAGCACCCGGGCCAGGTCGTCCACGCCGCATGGCGGAAAGCAGAGCCCGTCAGCGCCGGGCTGAAGCCCGCAGGCATTGGCGACCGCAGCCATCTCGATTGCGGACTTGGTGCCGTCCATGAAGGAATTGAACATCTGGGCGTTCATGCCACCCGCCTCGGCGTCCTCGGGCGCGATACCGTAGCGCTGCCAGACAGTGTCCGGCGTCAGGCCGTGATAGGCGGGCAGGTACTTGGTTCCCTTGCCGGCGCAGACGACCTGAAAGCCGGCGGCGCGCGCCCAGTCGACCATCTCGGCAATCAAGGCGGGCTGATCGCCGTAGGCCATGCTGTAGACGACGCCTGCCTCGGCCGCCCGCTCGGCCAGCAGCGGCCCGGCCAGGACGTCGGCTTCCACATTGACCATGACCACATGCTTGCCGGCCGCGATGGCGGCGCCGGCATGGCGGACGCCCGCTTCGGGCACGCCGGTGGCATCGATCACCACGTCGATCGGCGGTGCGGTGGACAACGCGACGGCGTCGTCGGTCAGCCAGGTGCCGCCGCCCGCCAGCGCAGCGTCCAGGCTGGCCGCATCTGCGGCGTCATCGGGCCAGCCGATCCGCGCCAGCGTCCGTTTTGCGCGGTCGATCGCCAGATCGGCGATGGCCGCGACATGGAAGCCCGGCGTACGCCGCGCCTGGGCAAGGAACATGGAACCGAACTTGCCGGCGCCGATCAATCCGATCCGGACCGGATTGCCGTCCCGGGCCCGAACTTCCAGCATCTGGTGCAGGTTCATCCGCCTATTCCGATCGCGTCGTCGCGCGTTCAGGCCACGGCGCTGCGGCCCATATCCAAGAAGCGTTCGCGACGACGGGCCTTCAAGACGCCACCGTCAACCGCCTGCAGCTCGCGCAGGGCCGCCTCCAGGACGTTGCCGACGACGTCGACCATGCCGGCGACGTCGCGGTGCGCCCCGCCGACCGGTTCCGGCACCGTGGAATCGATGATGCCGAGCTGTTTCAGGTCTTCTGCGGTCAGGCGCAAGGCTTCGGCCGCCGACTTGGCTTCCTCGGCATTGCGCCACAGGATCGACGCGCAGCCCTCGGGCGAGATCACCGAGTAGATGGAGTGCTCCAGCATGATCACACGGTCGGCGACGGCCAGGGCGATGGCGCCGCCGGACCCGCCTTCGCCGATGATCACCGATACCAAAGGCACCCGCAGCTCCAGACAGGTTTCGATCGATTGAGCGATAGCCTCAGCCTGGCCACGCTCTTCCGCGCCGACGCCGGGATAGGCACCTGCGGTATCGACCAGGGTAACGACGGGCAGGCCGAACCGGTTGGCAAGCTGCATCAGACGCTGCGCCTTGCGGTAGCCTTCGGGCCGGGCCATGCCGAAATTGTGCTCGACCCTGGTTTGGGTGTCGCCGCCTTTCTCGTGCCCGATCAGGATGCACGAACTGCCCCGGAACCGGCCGATGCCGCCGAGGATGGCACGGTCGTCGGCGAAGGCGCGGTCTCCGGACAGGACGGTGAAGTCCTCGAACAGGCCGTTTGCATAGTCGCCGAAGTGCGGCCGGTCCGGGTGGCGCGCCACCTGCACCTTCTGCCAGGCGTCCAGCTTGGCATAGGTCTGGCGCAAAAGCCGGTCGTGCTTGGACTGCAGGCGTTTGATCTCGTCGGCGATGTTCATTTCGCCGTCGCCGGCCAAATGCCGCAACTCTTCGATCTTGCCTTCTAGCTCGGCGATCGGTTGCTCGAAATCCAGGAAGGTCTTCATTTTGCGCTCATTGTCAGGCGTTCCGGCCGTCGTAGCACAAGGCGCGACGAATTCAAGCGAAATGGAACCGGCAGGCTCTGCGTCGACGGCCGCGGGCCTGCTCACTTTTTCGCGAACCTCGCTGCTCCGGCGACGGGTTTCCGTCGTATAAGCGTGTACATACCCGAAAACTGGATTTGCCGGTCAGGGCCGGCAGACCGTGATATAGTGCGGTGCCCGGCACGAACGACGCGCTGCGGGGCAGGGCAAGCCGCCAGGACGAATGAAGATGAAGAACCCCTTGCGGTTGATCGTAATCGTTGCGCTGATGACCTTTGGTTCCGGCGCGCTGGCGCAGGACCGCCCGGCCCTGGTCAAGGTGGACGAGGTCGTGCGGCGCCCACTGGTCCAGACCGTTCCGGTGATCGGCCGGTTCGTGGCACGTCAGCGCGGCGTGGTGTCGGCGCTGTCGAAAGGCCCGGTCGCCGAGGTGCTGGTCGAGGTGGGCGATCGGGTCACCAAGGGCGATGTGCTGGTCCGTCTGGATTCGGCCCGCATTCTGGCCAGTCTGGAGCAGCAGCGCGCGGCCTTGAGCGAAAAGGAGGCCGCGGTGACGGCGGCGCGCGGTCAGCTCGCGCTTGCCGAGCAGGAGCTGCGGCGGCTTGAACGGTTGAAGAAATCGGCCGCGTTCTCGCAGGCCAATTACGACGACAAGCGCAAGAACGTGAACATCAATATCAGCGAGGTGGCCGAAGCCGAGGCGGCGGCCGCCCGCGCCCAGTCGAACCTGCGGTTGGCGGAGATCGATTACGAATACAGTGCCATCCGCGCGCCGTTCGACGGCGTGGTCTCGGAACGCCATACCGAAGCCGGCACCTATCTGAACATCGGCAATCCTGTGGTGACCCTGATCAATAACCGGGATCTCGAAGTCGAGGCAGACGTCCCGTCCGACCGGATTGCCGGCCTGCTGCCCGGCAGGGTGGTCGGCATCGTCATGATGGACGGCAGCCGCTACGAAGCGGTCGTGCGTGCGGTCGTGCCCGAGGAAAACGCCATGACCAGGACGCGCCCGGTACGCCTGACCCCGGCCATCCAGGACACCGACCGGGCCATGGCCGCGAACCAGAGCGTCACTGTCCAGGTCCCGGTGGGCGAGCCGCGCGATGTGGTCTCCGTCGCTAAGGACGGCATCATTGCCCGGGGCAACGGCCATGTCGCCTTCGTCGCGGCCGACGGCATGGCGCAGCCGCGCACGGTGGAGTTGGGCGAGGCGATCGGCGACCGCTTCGAGGTCTTGTCGGGCCTGGCGCCGGGCGACCTGGTGGTGGTGCGCGGAAACGAACGCCTGCGGCCGGGTCAGCAACTGATGATCCCCGGCGCCAACGGCGACGCTCCTGGCGGTCCGGGCCGCGGCGGTGGCGGCGTCGGCAACAGCGCAAGGGCGCCCGCGGCGGGCGGCTGAGCGGGAAAGCGGAAACGCCATGAACCTGATTAGGGTTGCGATCGAACGGCCGACGGCGGTGATCTCGGCCGTCCTGATGGCGCTGTTGTTCGGACTGGTGGCGTTGAAGACCATTCCGATCCAGCTTGCCCCCGACGTTCAGCGCCCGGTGATCACGGTCAAGACGCAGTGGCGCGGTGCTGCGCCCGAGGACGTGGAACGCGAGATCATCAACGAGCAAGAGGACGTGCTGCGCGGTCTGGAGGGCCTCAGGCGCATCGTCGGTTCGGCGAGCGACGGCAGCGGGTCGATCACGCTGGAATTCAATGTCGACCAGGACATGGACAAGGCGCTGTTGCTGGTTGCCAACCGGCTGGACCGGGTGAGTTCCTATCCCGACGAGGCCGACGAGCCCGTACTGAGCACCGCCGGGACGGAGGATAATCCGATCGCCTGGTTCCGGCTGCTGCGCCACGAAGGCAACACGCGGCCGGTCTACGAATACGGCGATTTCGCCAAGGACGTCATCCGCGAGCGGATCGAGCGCGTGCCGGGCGTCTCGGAGGTCAACGTCTATGGCGGGACCGAGCGCGAGATGCAGGTCATCATCGAGCCCAGTCTGATGGCGCAGTACAAGCTGACGGTCAGCCACGTGCTCGACCGTTTGCGTGCGGCCAATTCCTCGATCTCCGGCGGCGACGTGGAGGAAGGCAAGAGGCGCTATATCGTCCGCACCGACAACGAGTTCAAAACCATCGACGACGTCAAGGCGGTGGTGCTGCGCACGCAGCGGGACCCGGCGACCGGTCGCGTCGCGCGTGTCACCGTGGGCGATATCGCAACGGTCCAGTTCGGCTACAAGGAAGCCGGCGCATCGATCCGCTCGAACGGTCTGCAGGCGATGGCCCTCAACGCCACGCGGGAGACCGGCGCAAACGTCATCGAGACGATGGCCGGTATCCGCGAGGCGGTGAAGGATCTGAACGAGAACATCCTTCCGGCCGAAGGCATCTTCCTGGAACAGCTTTACGACGAGACGGTCTATATCGAGTCCGCCATCGACCTGGTGATCCAGAACATCTGGCTGGGCGGCACGCTGGCGATCGTCATTCTGCTTTTGTTCCTGCGGTCGTTCCGCGCAACGCTTGTCGTCGCGCTGGCGATCCCGGTGTCGGTCGTTGCGTCCTTCGTCGCCATGGCCGCCCTGGGCCGTTCGTTGAACGTGGTGTCGCTGGCGGGCATCGCCTTTGCGGTCGGTATGGTCGTCGATGCGGCGATCGTCGTTCTTGAGAACATCTACCGGCTGCGCCAGCAGGGCATGCCGGTGAAGACCGCCGCCTACGAAGGCGCACGCCAGGTTTGGGGTGCGATCCTGGTCTCCGCCCTGACCACGGTGATGGTGTTCATTCCGATCCTGGTCATGGATCTGGAGGTCGGTCAGTTGTTCCGCGATATTGCGGTCGCCATTTCGGTTGCCGTCATGCTGTCGCTGTTGGTGTCGGTCACGGTGATCCCGGCACTGTCGAACCGGCTGTTGCACAAGGGCGTCAAGTCGCAGGGCGAGAGCGTGCGCGTGCCGGTGTTCGACCAGTTTGCGCGTGGGTTTATGGCCGTCGTCGAAGGACTGACGCGACGGGTGGTGGCATCGAAGTCGCTGGCGATCGGGATCGTGACGGGCGTGACCGCACTGACGGCGGGTTTGGCGTGGGCTTTCCTGCCGCAGCTTGAATACCTGCCCGAAGGCAATCGCAACTTCGTCTTCGGGATGGTCTTCCCGCCGCCCGGCTATAACCTGAATACCATGAGCGAGATCGCCGAAACCGTCGAAACGGCGATGCGCCCCCATTGGGCGTCCGAAACCGGGCCGGAGTCCGTGGCAGGCGAGCCGCCGAAGATGGGCGTCTTCTTCTTTGTGGCGACCCGCAGCCGGACCTTCCTTGGCGCGTCCAGCGTCGACCCGTCGCGGGCGCGCGAGCTGATCCCCGTCTTGAGCGAGCCGGTCTTCCGCGAACCGGGGACTTTCGGCGTCATGGTCCAGCCTTCGATCTTCGGGCGCGGCGTCGGCGGGGCACGTTCCGTCGACATGGACATCACCGGCCCCGACCTGGAAACCATCATCTCGGTCGCCCAGCAGGCCTTCGGACGGGTCAACGCGGTCATGCCGCGTTCGGACGGCAACCAGATCCGTCCGCGGCCGGGACTGGAACTGGGGGCGCCCGAAGTGGCGGTCCGGCCCGATCTGATCAAGCTTGCCGACAATGGCGTCAGCGCGCGCGAGCTGGCGCTGACCGTGGACGTCTTCAACGACGGCGCGCGGATTGCCGAGAACTCGATCGAGGGCCGGCTGATGGACATCATGCTGCAGGGGCCGGAACGGAACGTCACCTCGACCCAGGGCATCAGCTCACTTCCGGTCGTCACCCAGTCCGGCACGATCCTGCCGGTTCAATCGCTGGCCGAGGTGGTCTACACCGCCGGTCCAACGCAGATCAGGCATATCGAAGGCCTGCGGACGGTGACCTTGCAGATCAGGCCCGCGCCAACGGTGCCGCTGGAGACCGCCCTGAACACGTTGCAGACCGAAGTGATCGACAAGATGACGGCGGAGGGTTTGCCGCCGGGGATCAGGATCCAGCTGTCGGGTACGGCGGAGAAACTGGCGGCGACATGGGATGAGATGCGGCTGGACCTGCTGCTGGCGCTGGTGATCGTCTATCTGGTGATGGCGGTCCTGTTCGAGAGTTTCCTCTATCCGCTGATCATTCTTCTGGCGGTGCCGCTGGCGGCCGCGGGCGGTGTCGGCGGGTTGACCATCCTCAATCTGGTCGAGTTCGAACCGCTGCACATGTTGACGATGCTTGGGTTCGTGATTCTGATCGGAATCGTCGTCAACAACGCGATCCTGTTGGTGCATCAGACGCTGTACCACATCCGCGAAGAGGGGCTGCCGCCCGGCGATGCGATCTTGGAGGCGACCCGAAACCGGATACGGCCGATCTTCATGTCCACCCTGACCTCGGTCTTCGGCATGCTGCCGCTGGTGGTGGTGCCCGGCGCCGGTTCGGAAATCTACCGCGGACTGGGGTCGGTGGTGGTCGGCGGTCTGGCGCTGTCGGCGCTGCTGACGCTGGTGACCGTTCCGCCCCTGATGTCGGTTCTGGTCGGCACGATCGAAGAGCGGCGCCTGCGCCGCGCCGCGAAGGAGCAGTTGCCCGGCGTAGCCGAGTAGTGTACTGGCAACGCGATGCAGTCCGATTTCATCGTTGTCGGCGCCGGCATGGCCGGACTGTCGGCGGCCGCCGCGCTTGCGGAACATGGCAAAGTCCTTGTGCTGGAACAGGAGGAACAACCGGCCTACCACAGCACGGGACGGTCTGCGGCGATCTTCACACTGGCCTACGGAAGTCCGGCGATCCGCGCGCTGGCGCGCTGCAGCCTGCCGCTGTTTGACGATCCGCCGGACGGATTTGCCGACCACGCCCTGCTCAGTCCACGCATGCTGCTGTTCGTCTCAACCGCGAACATGCACGCCGACCACGTGAAGGGCCTGGAGGCGACACGCGCCGCGGGCGGCGCCGTCCGCGAGATCCCGACCGACGAGGCGCTCAGGCTGCTGCCCGTGCTGCGCGAAGAGGCTGCCGTCCACGCGTTCGTATCGACGGACACCTGCGACATCGATGTGCATGCCCTGCAGACCGGTTTCACGCGCCAGCTGAAGGCGCGCGGCGGCATCCTGCAGACCGATGCGCGCGTGACGGGGCTGGTCCGCAGGGACGGGACATGGGAGGCAGAAACCCGGGCAGGAACCTTCCGGGCACCGGTTGTCGTCAACGCCGCCGGCGCCTGGGCGGACACCGTGGCCGGGATGGCCGGCGCACGCCCGTTGGGACTGGTTCCCAAACGCCGGACCGCCATCCTTTTCAGCTGCGCCGATCAGGAGATCGAAAACTGGCCGATGGCGGTATCCAGCGACGAGTCGTGGTACATTAAGCCTGATGCTGGCAACCTGTTGGCCTCGCCCGCCGATGAAACGGCGAGCGCGCCATGCGATGCCCAGCCGGAGGATCTGGATGTCGCGGTTTGTGTCGACCGGATCGAAACCGCAACGCACCTCAAGGTTGGTCGCATCGCGCACAAGTGGGCGGGGCTGAGGACGTTTTCGGCCGACCGGAATCCCGTATGCGGGTTCGACCCGGAACAGCCGGGTTTCTTCTGGCTGGCGGGCCAAGGCGGCTACGGGATCAAGACGTCGCCGGGGCTGGCGCGGGTAACCGAGAGCTTGATCACCGACAGTGCGCTGCCGGAACCGTTTATCGATGCGGGAGTTTCAACCGCAGATCTTTCTCCGGCTAGGTTGATTTAGTCGGCCGCAATTAAACCCCGGTTCGCTTGTGAAGCAAATAGCAGCATTCTAATGTGTGTAGGGGGAACGAGAGGGAATACCAAGAACATCGCAAAGGGTAAGTACAGATGGCTCCAATAAACCCTAAGAGAATGGAGCGTCAGGCGAAGCGCGCGAGCAAACTGCTCAAAGCGATCGGCAACGAACGGCGTTTGATGATCCTCTACCACCTGATGGCGGGGGAAAAGTCGGTCGGCACGCTGGAAAAGCTGATCGGGTTGAGCCAGTCCGCCCTGTCCCAGCATCTTGCCCGGCTGCGCCGGGACAAATATGTGAAGACCCGTCGCGAGGCGCAGACGATTTATTACTCCCTGGCCGGGACGGAAGTCGAAACCATGCTCTCGACCTTGTATGGCCTCTACGTCGGAAAAGGACGCGCCACCCGACGCTGAACAGGCCGAGGGTCCGTCTCTCTAAGGAAGGTATGCCCGAACGGGAAGACCGCGCCGGATCCATCCGGGTCTGGCGCCCGTGCCCAGCATGCCTTCCTTGACGTTGTAGACCTGGCGAAAGCCGCGGGCGGCCAGAAAGCGCTGGGCCCAGGTGGACCGGACGCCCGAAGCGCAGATCAGCGCGATCGGCCGCGCCCGGTCGCCGCCCACCGCCTGGATGATGGCGTTAAGAAATCCGTTCGGTCCGCCGGGATCGTGCATGGAGATGGTCCGGGCCGGCGTGGCGACGCCGGTTTGCCGCCATTCCTGGGGCTGTCGGATGTCGATCAGGATCAACGCGCCCGCCTGTGCCGAGGCATTGGCCTCCGCCGGCCCGATGACGACGGGCTTTTCGGACGCTGCGTCCGCAGGCGCCGCCGCCAGCCAGACCAGGGCAAACAGCAGAAAAAGCCCTCTCATGCGGGCGAGACTACACCGGAAGGCCGGTCGGCGGCAAAGCACGGGGGATCACGCCTGCGTGCCTATCGGAGCCCGGAAAATGCGCCGATCATTAGCGGTATGTTTACCAGATTGGGGCAGTTTGGGACGAGAATCCGGGGTTAATGCGCTTGAAAGGCGACGCAGCGGCACATGGTATCGAACCTGAACGACAAAGACGTCAAGCGTCTTTTATCCGACCCTTCGGCGGAAAACCGGGCGATTACCGCCAAAAAGCTGTCGGGTGAGTTCGAAGCTGGAGATCTGAGCGACAGCGAGCGCCGGATCGCGGAGGATATCTTCCGCATGATGGCTCAGGACGCCGAGGAGCGCGTCCGCGAAGCGCTGGCGAAGAACCTCAAGGATGCCCCAAATCTGCCGCCGGACGTGGCCAAGTCGCTTGCCGCCGATGTCAGCGACAAGGTCGCGCTGCCGGTCCTCCAGTTCTCGCCAGCGCTGGATGACAGCGATCTGATCGAGATTCTGAAGACCGCGGGCGATGCCCGTCAGGAGGCGATCGCCGAGCGGCCGACCGTCTCGCAGGCGGTTTCGGAGGCGATCATCGACACCGGAAACGAAGCGGCGGTTGCGAAGCTGGTCGGCAACAATGGCGCCGAAATCAGCGATGAATCGCTGACCAAGGTGGCCGATGCCTATGCCGACAGCACCCTTGTCCAGGATCCCCTGGTTCACCGCGAGCAGCTTCCGGTGACCGTCGCCGAACGGCTTGTGGCCAAGGTGTCGGACAGTCTCAAGGAATACCTTGTCACGCATCACGACTTGCCGCCGGAGGTCGCCACCGACCTTGTCCTGCAGAGCCGCGAACGGGCCACGATCGGCCTGTTGAGCAGCGGGGCCGAAGACGCCGATGTCGAACAACTGGTGCGCCAGCTGTGGGATCACGGCCGGCTGACGCCGTCGATCATCCTGCGCGCGCTGTGCGTCGGCGACGTGTCCTTCTTCGAAGCGGCAATGGCCACGCTGGCCGGCGTGCCCCTGGTCAACGCACGGACCCTGGTGCACGACGACGGCGAACTCGGTCTGAAATCGCTCTACGGCAAGGCCGGGCTTCCGCCCGCGCTCTATCCCGCCTTCCGGTCCGCCATGGACCTGGTGATCAACGCCGAGGGCGAACGGTCCGACGCCGATCCCGACTATCACATGCGCCTAATGCTGGAACGCGTGCTCACCCAGATCGAGGATCTGGTCGACGAATACGGGATCGAGAACGTCGACTACCTGCTGGGCAAGCTGAACAAGCTGTCAGACGCCAACGCCAGTCACGGCTAGGCCTGCGCCGTCAATCCAGCACGGTTCTGGGCAGCCACATGGCGATTTCCGGATAGCTCATCACCAGCGCCAGACCGACAAGCTGCAACAGCACGAACGGGATGATCCCGCGGTAGATCTGCTGGATCTTCACCTCTGGCGGCGCCACGCCCTTCATGTAAAACAGCGCGAATCCGAACGGCGGCGTCAGGAACGATGTCTGCAGGTTCACCGCCATCAGGATCGCGAACCAGTAGACCACATCCATCCGGGCCACGTGATCGCCGAAATCGAGCGCGCTGATGATCGGTGCGAACACCGGCAGCACGATCAGCGTGATCTCGATCCAGTCGAAGAAGAAACCCAGGAAGAAGACGACGAACATAATAACGGCGAGAACGCCCCACGGGCCGAAGCCGAACGAGAAGATGAAGTCTTCGATCATCTCGTCGCCGTAAAGCGCGCGGAAGACATAGGAGAAGGCCGTCGCGCCGATAAAGATGAAGAACAGCATTCCGTTCGTCAGCGCGGTGCGTTCGACGACGTCCCACAGCACTTTGAAGCTGAGCTTGCGATTGTAGATCGCCAGCAGGACCGAACCGGCCGCGCCGACGCCCGCCGCCTCGGTCGGCGTCGCCCAACCGGCGACGATGGAGCCCAGCACCAGGATGATCAGGAACACCGGCGGAATGAAGCCGCGCCACAACAAAAGCACGTATTCGCGGGCGTTCTGGGGCCCGATGTCAGAGGGCAGGGGAGGCGCCAACTGCGGCTTGATCCGGCACAGAACGAAGATGTAGAGGGCATAGAGGCCAGACAGGATCAGGCCGGGGAAGACGGCGGCGACAAACAGCGTGCCCACCGACCGACCGAGAAGGTCGGCCATGATCACCAGCATGATGCTGGGCGGGATCAGGATGCCCAGCGTGCCCGACGACGCGATCGTGCCGGTCGCCAGTTCCATGTTGTACTTGCGCTCGATCATCACCGGCAGCGCCATCAGGCTGATCATCACGACGGATGCGCCGATGATGCCGGTGGTCGCCGCCATGATCGTGCCCATGATGGTCACGGAAAGGGCCAGGCCGCCGGGCGTCCGGCGGAACAGGACCTGCAGACAATGCAGGAGGTCCGCTGCGACGCCGCTGCGTTCCAGCATCGTCCCCATGAAGATGAACATCGGGATCGCAGTCAGCACCAAGTTGTCCGCGATGCCCCAGATCCTGAGCGGCAGGTTGAACAGCTCCTGGACGACAAGGACGTCCATGAAGATGCCGACGAAGCCGAAGGCGACCCCGACGCCGCCCAAAATGAAGCCGACCGGATAACCGGTGAACAGCAGCAACGCGAGGGCAACGAACATGAACGCCGGCAGCAGATCTTCGATGTACATCCCGGCGTTCCTTATTTGCGCTTCACTTTGTCGAGATGCTCGGTCTCTTCGGCCTCCTCAGCTTCGACGATGCGGCGGAGGTCAGGCGGCCCGAACAGTTCGATGAACTTCCTAAGCGCGACCGTGATTCCGGCCATCAACATCACGAAGAAGCCGATCGGCAGGAAAGCCTTGATCGCCCAGCGGTAGGGCAGGCCCGTCGCAGAATCCGATGCCTCCCCGACATTCCAGGAGCTTTCGACGAAGGTGAGCGAGAACCAGAAGACGATCAGGCAATAGGGGATCAGGAAAAAAAGGCAGCCAAGCAGTTCGATCCAGCGTTGGGTGGTGACGCCAAGGCGTTCGCGGACCAGGTCGATCCTGACGTGGGCGTCCTTGATGTAGGTGAACCCGATGCAAAGAAGGAACAGGATGGCATGCAGGTGCCACTCGCCCTCCTGCAGCTTGGTCGAACCCAGAACGAAGAACCGCCGGGTGATGACGTCGAAGACAATGACGACCATCAGCGGGATAGACATCCAGGCGCCGATGCGGCCGACCAGGATGACAAACCGATCCAGGAACTCTTGAAGGCGATGAAGCGCGTACATGCGGGCGTCTCCCCCCGGGGACGGCCTGGAACGGTTGCGGCGCCGGGTCCGCGATTATATCGGACCCGGCGCCACTTCAATCCTGATGGCGCAATGCCATCAACAGCCCGTCAGTTGAGGTAGCCCAGTTCCTTCCAGACCGCGTATTCCTCACGGAACTTGCTGTAGGAAGCCCAGACCCTCTTGAAGTTGGCGTCGCGCGCCGCGTCTTCGGCGGCCACTTCGTTCCACTTCGACTCAAGCACGTCCAGGATTTCCTGCGGCCAGCGGTGGATCTGGACGCCCTTCTCCTTCAGCTCGATCAGAGCCCTGGCCTGGATCGCCTCGCCTTCCGCCAGCCCTTCGCGGAAATTGTCGCCGCACACGACCTCGATCTGCGCGCGCTGCGTGTCGCTGAGCGCTTCCCAGCGCTCGCGGTTCATCAACAGCTCGAAGATCGTGGACTGCTGGTGCCAACCCGGGAAGTAGTAGTGCTTGGCGACCTGGTAGAAACCGAGGTTCAGGTCGATTGCCGGCATCGAGAACTCGGTGGCGTCGATCGAACCGCGTTCCAGCGCAGGAAAGATATCGCCGCCGGCCAGAAGCTGGGTGGAAACGCCGAGCTTCTCCATCACCTTCGCGCCGAGACCGAAGAAACGCATCTTCAGACCCTTGAGGTCCTCGATCGAGTTGATCTCCTCGCGGAACCAGCCGGACGCCTCCGGAGCGATGATGCCGCACGGAAGCGACTTCAGGCCGTGGGTCGCATAGATTTCATCCCACAGTTCGATACCGCCGCCGTGATAGATCCAGCCGAGGTATTCGCCCGCGCTGGGTCCGAACGGAACCGCCGCAAACATCGCCAGGGCAGGCTCCTTGCCGTACCAGTAGCCCGTCACCGACCAGCAGGAGTCGACCGAACCCTGCGCGACCGCGTCGAAGCACTCCTTGGCGGGGATCAGAGCATTGGGCTCGAAGAACTTGATCTGGATGTTGCCGCCCGAAACCCGTTCCAGGCGTTCGGTCATGCTCTTGCCCAACGTGCCGAGCTGGGTGAGGCTGCTGGGGAACCAGCTTGCCATCTTCCAGCGAATGCGTTTGTCCTGGGCCGTCGCATCGCCGGCGCCCGCCATCACGATGCCAGCGCCGATTACGCCGGCCATGATGCCGGACACAAGGGATTTCCTGAATTTCATCTGAGATCTGCCTCCCGTCGGTGGTGCAAACCCTGTTCGGGTCATTGGGGTCCGGAACGTGTCGTCTTTCCGGGCTTTGGTTGTGTTATTTGCCCAAATGTTTTCGCACGTTAGCGAAACATGAGGGCGCAACGTAGAGCACATGTTCGTGATCGGCAAGAGGGTGAGACCCGAATGGAAGGCGTCCGTTGGAAACCGGCGAGGCCCTGCCGCATCGAGTGTGAGCCTTGTCACAGGCGGGACTGCGGGATGGGCGTAGTTATCGGCTAGGATGCGTCGTGTCGCGGCGTTCAGTGGTTCGATTGCCAGGCACAACCCGGGGCGTCGGCCGGCCCGCCGATTATTCGTTGAAGCCGGTTCGCGCCGTTCATATGTCAAACAAATTAGGGTTGTAAGGCAGAGGTGCCGGTACGGCGCAACGCAGAGACTCACAGGACGAGGACGGGACCCATGCGGTGCATTTTCGTTGCGGGATCGCTTGCTCTCGCGATGGCGGCGAGCGGGTTCATGGCGCAAGACGCGTCTGCCCAGAACGTGGCAGACACTCCGAGGGGCGAGACCATTGTCTGGGTCGCGCAAATCGAGCTGACGCGTGCGGGCCTTTACGAAGGACCGTACGACGGCATGATGACGGCCGAAACCGAAGAGGCGGTCGAGGATTTCGAGAATATTGTGGGCTGGCCGGAATCGGGCCGTGTTTCCCCGGATCTGGTCATGGCGCTCAAACGCTACAACCTTCTGGTGGTTTCGGACGATCCCGACAGTTGAGGCCTGCCTTGCCGCCAGGCAGCGCGGCCGCGGCGAGCCGTCAGCGCCGGTGATCCGCCAACCGCCGACGAGCGTATCCGTAAATGGCAAAAAACGGGGACTAGACGCGTAATTCGGGAGGCTGAACGTTAACCAATCGAAGGGAATGCAACGATGCATCGCATATCACGGATTGGCCCGGCTGCCCTTGCAGGCGCCGTCCTTCTTTCATTGAGCCTTGGCGTAGCCTCCGCCGGCGACCTGGAACTGGCCGCGAAGAACGAGCAATTCACGCCCGACGTCCTGGGATTCGAGCTGGAACAGGCCGGATTCTATGCCGTTGGAACGACCGTCCCCGGTGAGGACCCGATCGCCGAAGCGATTGCGGACTTCGAGCACCATGTCGGCTGGCCGGAGACCGGTGAGCCAAGCCCGGCGATCCTGAGCGCCGTGCGGCACTACAACGCGCAATCCGAAGCTCCGCGCACCGAGTTCTAGGCACGCACGTGGTTCACGTCATGGTATGCGGAAAAATTACCGTTGACTTAGTAGAAAAAATTCCGCACATTGCCGCCCTCGGACGTGCAAGCGTTCACGTGCAACCGGGCGGGGCGGCGACATGGCGGACAATGAACCCGGCAGGCATCGGCTGGCGATCGGCATCGCCGACGGGCAGGCCAGAGCCTTCGGCCAGCAACTCAAGACACTGGAACAGGCATTTCGGCTTCACAAGCCGGACGCACGGCAACGCGCGGTGGCCTTGCGGGACCGGGCCTCGGCCTCGGTCGGGCGGCTGGCCGAATCGGCCTCCTTTGCACGGTCGCGCGCGGCACGCGCCCGGCGCGACGGCGCGCCCGCGGTGGCCCTTCGGCACGAGAAGCGCGCAGATTTCCTGGAGGCGGCAGCCGCACGGTATGAGGATGCGCTGGATGTGATCGACGGCCAGATCCGCCGTCACAACCAGACCGTTCCAGGCGCGCTGGATCTGGGGCCGACACCGGAACGCATGACCAAGCGCCGGTTGCGTGACGGGGTTACCAGGTTGGTGCAGGCCGGGGCGCTGGATTTCGGGCATCTGCGCGCGGCGCACGAAATCGCGCGCATCTTCGAGGCTTCGACCATTGCCGTGCGCGCCGCGACCCTGACGCCGACGCCCGTCGCGCGCGGTCAGCGGCATGCCGTGCCCGATCCCATGTCCGACGAGATCGCCGAACGGCGCCGAAGGCACTATCTGCCGTGGATCCAGGCGATGCGAGACCGCGCCGATGTCGACCTCGCCCTGGTTCTGGACGTCGTCGTGCACGGGGCATCGCTGGAAGCCGTGCGCAAGAACCGTCGCGTGGGCTGGCGACGCGCCCGCGACATGGTGGTGACGGCCTTGGATGCCTACGCGCGCCTCCAGCGGCCCGGCCGTGGAATGGTCCCTTAGGGCGTCAGCTTGACCGCGCCTTCTCGTCAAGCTGCGCGTAGCGGTCCAGTCGCAGGGCCTCGGTGATCTCCGCGATGTCCTGCCGCGCAACGCCCAGCGAAGAAAGGGTCGCCGCGCCCAGGGCGATACCACCCTCGGCAATCGCCGGCGTCGCCTGGCTTGCGCCGTGCGACAGCAGTTTGCGCAAATCGTCGAAGTTCTCCGCCCGTGCGTGAATATGGGTGCCGGACGAGAAATTGCGGATCTCGGATATGATCCGCACCGCCGTATCCGCGTTGTCCAGCGCGACCACGACGGTCTTGGCCTGACCCACGCCGGCCATTCGCATGATGTTCGGGTCGTTCAAGTTGCCGAAATGCACGTTGTGGCCGCGGTCTTTGCCGGCTCTGACGGCGGTCGGATCGATGTCGTAGGCGACATAGGGGACGCCGGCGTTCTGCAGCATGGTGCAGACGGTCCTGCCGGCACGCCCATAGCCGGCAACGACCACCTCGTCGTGTCCGGCCTCCGGCAAGGTCTGCGGGACCGTGTCGCCGGCCTTCTTGGGTGCAGCGGCTTCTGCCAGCCGGATCCCAAGCTTGTTGAGCACCGGTGTCGCTGCCATCGAAACGGAGATCATCACCGCCACCAGCGCGAAGTCCTTTTCGGTGATCAGGCCGGCGCCGATCGCAGCGCCGAACAGGACAAAGCCGAATTCCCCGGATTGCGGCAGCAGGAACGCCAGCCTGATCGCAAGCGGACGGCCCAGCCCGAACGCCAGCCCGAGCCCGCCCAGCACCAGACCCTTCAACACCAGCAGGACGACGACGCTGACGAACAAGGGGACGCCGGCCTCGAGCACCGTCTGCACGTCGATCGACATGCCCACCGCAACGAAGAACAGGGCCAGCAGGAAGCCTTTGAAGGGTTCGATCTCGGCCTCGATCTGGTGTTTGAAGGGCGAGGCCGACAGCATCATCCCCATCAGGAAGGCGCCCAGGGCCATCGACGCGCCGATCGCCTCCATGGCAAGCGCGGCGCCCAGCGCGGCCAGGATCGAAATGACGCTGAAAGCATCCCGGTTCCGCGCTGCCGCCACCTTTGAGAGCGCCAAAGGCACGATGTAGCGACCGATGACCAGGACGGCCGCCACCAGACCGAACACCAGCAGGATCTCCAGCCAGAACGCGCCGCCCGTGCCGGGCATGTCGGCCTCGGCCAGCACGGGAACCAGCATCAACAGGGGCACGATGGCGATGTCCTGAAGCAACAGGATCGAAAAACCGGCGTTCCCCGTCGGCGTGCCCATCTCGCCCGTCTCGCCCAGGAGCTGCAGCACGAAGGCGGTCGAGGACAGGGCGAGGCCCAGACCGATGATGATCGCGGCTTTTGGCGTCAGTCCGGTCGTGAAAGCATACCCGGCGAGCACGGCGCCGGTGACCAGGACTTGCATCGTGCCAAGTCCGAACACCATGCGCCGCATCGACCAGAGTTTCGACGGCCTCATTTCCAGGCCGATGATGAACAGCAGCAGGACCACGCCAAGTTCGGTGAAGTGCAAGAGATCCTGCCCGTCGTCCGTGATCTCGATGCCCGACGGTCCCAGAACGACACCTGCCACCAGGTATCCAAGGATCGATCCCAATCCGAGGCGTTTTGTGATCGTGACGGTGATCGCGACGACGGCAAGGATGACGACGGCGGCGACCAGGAATTCCTCAAGATGCATCGACTGCTCCGTTGATGGGCCGCAACCGGCGGACGCGGACCGTAACTATAGCCGAAACTCGGTCGCGGGAATGCGCCGGGGCGATTCGCGGGCGGCTTTTCTCGGTTTCGGGCCTGCGGTAGAAACCGACGCATGCGACACGGGAAACTGGGGCAGGGCATGGACGAACCGGCGTGGCTGAGAATGGCGCGCGAGGCGCAGGCGATCGCGCAGGCTGGGCTGACCTACAGCCGCGACGACTACGACCTCGACCGATACCGCAGGCTGCGCGCCCTTGCGGCCGAGATGATGGCGTCGGGATCGTTGACCGATCTGCGTCACGTCGAGGATCTGTTCGACGGCGAAACCGGGTATGCCACGCCCAAAATCGCGGTGCGGGGGGCGGCCTTTCGCGACGGCAAGATCCTGATGGTCCGGGAGAAGACGGATGGGATGTGGGCGCCGCCGGGTGGCTGGGCCGACGTCAATCAGTCGGCTGCGGAATGTCTGGTGCGCGAAGTCAAGGAGGAAAGCGGCTTCGATGTTCGCATATCGAAGCTGGCGGCCTTGTTCGACCGACAGAAATATGTCGGCGGGCCCGCCGCGTTCCACGTTTATGTCCTGTTCTTCATCTGCGAGGTAACCGGCGGCAGCGCGCAGACCAGCATGGAGACGTCGGCCGTCGATTTCTTCGAAGAGGGGTCCTTGCCGGACCTGTCCATCCCCCGCGTCCTGCCCGAGTGGATTGCGCTGGCGTTCGCCCATCACAGAGACCCGGGCTTGGCGACCGTCTTCGATTGACGGGACCGGGGCGCACCGCTGGAGACCGGCCGTGACTTATCGCATGGAACGCGACGGATACTGGGTCAGTGACGACCGGACGCAGATCGATATCGGCCTGGTGCACGAAGTCCTGAAGGACGCCTACTGGTCGCGCGGCGTGCCGCTCAGCGTGGTCGAACGTGCAGCGGATGGATCCTTGTGTTTCGGCCTCTACGGCCTCGACAGCGGTCAGGTGGGATTCGGCCGCAGCGTCACCGATGCGGCCACCTTCGCTTATTTCTCCGATGTGTTCGTGCTCGAAGAGTTCCGCGGCCGTGGCCTCGGCCGGTTTCTTCTGCAGGCGATGATGGCCCACCCGGCGCATCGCGGACTGCGTCATATGCTGCTGGCGACCGACGATGCGCATGGCCTTTATGCCGGAATGGGGTTTCAAGCCGTTCCAGGCAGCCCCTATATGAACAGGTTAGACCTTTCAGTCTATCAACACGGGGAGGGAGATTCATGATCGGGGAAGACGGTATCCGGTTTTTGGGTTCGACGCCGGTTCTGATGACCGCCGACTATCCGCGCGCCAAAGCCTTCTACGAAGGCCGGCTGGGTTACGAGACGATCGAGGAAGGCGGCGACCCGGCACGCTTCGGGATCTTCCGCCGCGGAAAAAGCGTGCTGTTCGTTGACGGCTGGCACGGCGGGCCGACACCGCTGGCCGGTGTGTGGGACGCCTATGTCCACGTGACCGGGCTGGACGACCTGCAGGCCGAATACGAGGCGGCCGGCGCGCGTATCACGCGACATATCGAAGAAACCGTGTACGGCATGCGGGAGTTCGACGTGACCGACCCCGACGGCAATGTCGTCTGTTTCGGAGAGGACACCGACCCGGGCGCGGAGAGCTAAGTCGGTCCGGGTCCCGTACCACAGAACGCAAGGAGGCAATCACATGGCGGAAACCCTTCCCCGTATCGGCTTCGCAGGCGCGGGCCTGTTGGGCAGTGCGATCATCCGGCGGCTTTTGGAGTGCGGCTTTCCGCTGACGGCCTGGAACCGTTCGGCCGGCAAACTGGCCCCACTGGTCGAGGCGGGCGCAGAGACCGCCGCCTCTCCCGCGGAGATGGCCCGCGGCGCGGACATCGTCATGACCTGCGTCACCGATGCGCGCGCCGTCGAAGAGATCGTCTTCGGGCCGGCGGGCGTCGCCAGCGTCGGTCGGGTCGGACAGCTTCTGATCGACATGTCCTCGATCGACCCCACCGCGACAAGGTCGATGGCCGACCGTCTGGCAGAGGACTGCCGCATGGGCTGGGTCGACGCGCCGATTTCCGGCGGCGCGCCCGCAGCCGCGACCGGGTCGATGACCGTGATGGTCGGCGCGTCCGATGCGGACTTCAAGGCGATTGCGCCGGTGCTGGAGGCGCTGGCCGGGACGGCGACCCTGATGGGCCCCGTCGGCGCGGGCCAGACCACGAAACTGATCAACCAGGTCATCGTCGGCTGCGCCGGTGCGATCCTCGCCGAGGCAACGGTTCTGGCGCAGAACGGCGGCGTCGATGCCATGCGCATTCCCGCGGCGCTGTCCGGCGGCCGGGCCGACTCGCGGCTGCTGCAGGAGATGATGCCGAAGATGGCCAAGCCGGATTTCGCGCCGATGGGACGCAACAAGAACATGGTCAAGGATCTGGAGATGGTTCACGACCTTGCCAAGGCGACCGGAACGCCGATGCCGGTGACCGCGCTGGTCACCGAACTGCACCGACAACTCGTCCGCGAAGGGCTTGGCGATCACTGCAACTCGACCTTCGTGACCCTGTTTCAGGACCCTGCGGTCCGCCGCGACCTGGTGGCGGAAGGGGCGCCCGCTTGACTTCCGAGCGGGCTATACGGGATGCTTCGGACTGCCGACGTCGGCGCGCTGGAACCCTGGCCTTCCGGCCCGGACAAGCAATGACAACGACACGTGCGGTATGCGCGCTGCGGGCGGCCTAGGGAGGAGACTATGAAAAGAGGCACTTGGGCCATTGCCGCTGCAGGCGCGTTGCTTGCCGCATCCTTGACCGGCACGAGCGTGCTTGCCAAGGACCTTAAGATCCAAAGCTCCATGCCGGCCATGGAGTTTCCGTTCTTTGTCCATATGCAGAAGGAACTGAGCGCAGAGGCGAAGAAGCTGGGCAACATCGAGCTGATGGCCACCGACGGTCAGAACAGCACGCCCAAGCAGACCGCGGACGTCGAGGGCGCGATTGTCCAGGGCGTCGACGGCATCATCATCAGTCCTTTGGACGCGGTCGCCATGGCGCCCGCCCTTCAGCAGGCGGTGGACGCGGGCATTCCCGTGGTGACGATCGACCGGCGCGTCGACGGCGTGCCGGGCATCCTGGCCCACGTGGGCGCGGACAACGTCAAGGGCGGCGAAGCCCAGGGTCGCCTGGTCGCGAAGCTGTTTCCCGATGGCGCGCGCATCGTGAACCTGCAGGGCCAGCCCGGATCCAGCCCGGCGATCGACCGCAACAAGGGTCTTCACAACGCGCTGGACCCGATGTCGGACAAGTACAAGTTCGTCGCCGAGCAGACGGCCAATTTCGCGCGCGAGCAGGGTGCGACGGTGACCGAGGCCATTCTGGCCGGTCTCGACAGCCCGCCCGACGTGATCGTGGCCGCGAACGACGACATGGCGCTTGGCGCGCTGCAGGCGACCAAGGACCGCGGCCTGAACATCCCGATCATCGGCTTCGACGCCCTGCCCGAGGCCTTGGCCAGCGTCCGCGACGGGGGCCTTGCGGCCACCATCGAGCAGTTCCCGGGCGGCCAGAGCCGGGGTGCGACGAAGGTCCTGGTGGACTATCTGCGCGACGGCACCGAGCCCGATAAGGTGATCCTGTTGACGCCGATCGCGATCACCAAGGACAACATCGACAAAGCCGAACGCCTGGGCGAGGTGAACTAGCGCCGACGGCGAATACGCGGCAGCCATATGTTTCGTGACGCGGCGCTCCTCGGGACGAGGGATCCCCAGCGGGCTATCGCCCTGAGGAGGCCGCGCCGCATGGTCGTCACGAAGCGTGTGGCTGCCGTCGCCGGTCGCTGTGCCGTGTTCGACGCATGACGATGGGGCGCAACGGTTTGGGTCTTGGCGGCGGCGAGCAGGCCGGCCAGTTCGACCTGCTGCAATTCACCGCCAAGCATGCGGCGTTGCTGTTCCTGATCCTCTTGGTGCTGAGTTTCGGGTTCCTGACCGACGGCCGGTTCCTGCATCCGCTGAACCTTTTCAACATCTTGCGCCAGGTCTCGATCGCCGGCCTTGTGGCGATCGGCATGACCTTCGTCATCTTGTCCGCCGGCATCGACCTGTCGGTGGGTGCGCTGTTGGCGTTCGCCGGCCTGGTCGGCGCCTTCGTGTCGAAGGGCGGTTTTGCCGACCGATTCGCCGTCGGTGCCGACGCGGCAGCCGGCAATCCGTGGTTTTTGGCGATGGCCGCGGCGATCGCGATCGGCCTTGCCGGCGGGGCGCTGCAGGGTTGGGCGATCACGCGGCTCAGGGTGCCGCCCTTCGTGGTCACGCTGGGCGGCCTGACCGCGTTTCGCGGCGCCGCCCTGTTGTTTTCCGGTGGCGGACCGATCAGCGGCTTCGACGCGGATTACGTCTGGTGGGGACAGGGACGGCTTTGGGGCACGGTGCCGATCCCGGCAATCATCTTCCTGACCTTTGCCGCGCTGGCGCATGTGGTGCTGCGCCACACCCAGTTCGGGCTGCATGTCTATGCGGTCGGCGGCAACCCGGCCGCCGCGGATCTGAACGGCGTGCCGGTTCGGCGCATCACCCTTCTTGTCTACGTGATTTCCGGCTTCTTCTGCGGGCTTGCAGGGTTCGTTCTGTCGGCCCGGTTGAGTTCGGCCGAGGCGGTCGCGGGCCTGGGACTGGAACTGACGGTGATTGCCTCGGTGGTGATCGGCGGGACAAGTCTGTTCGGCGGGGTCGGCACGATCCTGGGAACGGTGATCGGGGCCCTGCTGATCGGGGTTCTGACCAACGGTCTTGTGCTGTTGAACGTCTCCTCCTTTATCCAGCAGATCGTGATCGGCGTCGTCCTGGTCGCCGCGGTCGCGTTCGACCGGTTCGCGGCCACGAAACGGCGCAGTTAACCATTGCTGGCCCGCATCGTCGCTTTCCGCCGGAACGTCAACGGGTTAAGCTGGCAGCCAACAGATAAGAAAACCGCATGGTGGGTGGGGCAATGTACATCCGCGCGCTGCATTTCGAGGTGAAACCGGGCCGATTCGACGAAGCCGTCGACGCCATCCGCAACAGGGTGTTCCCGGAACTGGAAAAAGAGCCGGGCTTCATGCGTATGATCCTGACCGGCGATTCCGGGGTCAGCAAGGGCGTCGTCTATTCCATGTGGCAGAGCGAAGAACACGCCGCCGGTTATGTGGAAAGCGGCGAGGCGGCGCGTCTTTTGGATCCTTTCATGAACCTGTTCGTGGCCCCGCCGGAAATCGTGGGGTACCCGTCGATCTTCGACAGGGAATTCTGACCATGGCCCCGACGGCAGCCTGGGGCGGCTTTCCGATCTACACCGGACCGGAACGTTTCGCGGATCTGATCGTGCACGTCTTGAGCGTCGCCTTCTCGCTTGGCGCCGTGATTGCCTTGATGGCGGTTGCGATCCCCGACCAGCCGGCGATCTCGATCCTGAGCCTGGCGATCTACAGCATCGGCCTGATCGCCGTTTTCTCTTTCTCTGCCGCCTATCACCTTGTCCCCAAGCGCGGCTGGAAGGAACTGCTGCGTCGGCTGGACCACGCGACGATCTTCGTGATGATCGCCGGCAGCTATACGCCGTTTGCGCTTGTGAAGCTGGAGTCCGGCATCGGGCATCTTCTGTTCGCGGCGGTCTGGGTGGTGGCTCTGGCAGGCGTCGTCCTGAAGCTGTTCTTTCCGTTGCGCAAGTACCGAAAGCTGTCGATCGGGCTCTATCTGGGCCTCGGCTGGGCCGCGCTGGCGACGGCGGATCCGCTGTTTTCCGCCGTATCGGTGCCGGCGATGGTGTTGCTGATCGTCGGCGGCCTGCTTTATTCGGTCGGCGTCCTGTTTCACGTCTGGAAGCGGCTGCCCTATCAAAATGCGATCTGGCACGTGTTCGTGCTGGCCGCGGCCGTCTGCCACTTCGTCGCGATCCTCGGCGACGTCGCCTTGGCGGGATAACGCCGGACGTTTTTTACGCAGATTCGCCTTGCCAAACGCACTGCGGTTCTCACATGAATCGCAAGGCGGTGGCGGCTGTGCGGTTCGTGGGTTGGCGCCGCCATAACAGACAGGCGAGGCACGAACATGGTTCACAGAAAGCGCGCAGGGACCGTGCAGGCGGTCGCGTCGTCACTTGCGTTGTCGGGTGCCGTATGGTTGTCGACCTGGGCGGCGCCCGCGGCTGCCGACGAAAGCTGGGTCGCGGATCCGATCACCGGCTGCAAGGTGTGGACGCCGTCCGTCGAGGACGGCGAGATCGTCTCCTGGACCGGTGCCTGCGTGGACGGCAAGGCGGACGGACCGGGCGTGCTCGTCTGGTTCCACAGCGGCAAACTGGTCGCCCGCTACGAGGGCGGCATGACCGGCGGAAAGGCGGATGGCGTCGGCGAGGTGCACTACCTGCTGCCCGAGGGCTACGTTCACTACAACGGCGGGTTCAAGGAAGGCATGCTGCACGGCATGGGGCACGCGATCCTGGCCGACGGTTCGTCCATTGAAGGGAAGTTCCGCGCCAACAGGCCGAACGGACCCGGCCTGTTCGAAGGCGCGGACGGCAGTTTCTATCAGGGCGATTTCGTCAACGGCAAACAGCACGGCGTGGGCGCGGCCGTGAGCGCGAACGGCGAGCAGTACCAGGGCGAATTCCGGGACGGTTTGAGGGCCGGAACCGGCACGCTGACGGACGCGGAAGGCAACGTCTATATCGGTCCCTTCGAGAACGGCGAACCGAACGGGATCGGCACCTGGAAACTGGCAACCGGCGGCGTCTACGAAGGCCCGGTCAAAGACGGCAAGGCGGAAGGGCAGGGCACCTTCAAGGCGGCGAACGGAGACGTCTTTACCGGCTCGTTCGTCGACAACAAGCCGTTCGGCGCATTCACCGTCGTCCGGGCGGACGGCACCAAGGAACAGCAGATCTGGCGGGACGGCAAGCAGGTCGAATGACCGCCGACCCTCAGGCGAAGACGAAGGGAACCGTTAGCATGACCGCAAAAGCGAACATCGGCGCTGCGCTTGCCGTGGCTGCGCTCGTCCTGGCCTGCGGGCCGGCCGGCGCCGATGCCTTCCGCGGCGCCGTCGGCGCCGGCTTGCTGGGCGCGGGGATCGGCGGCATCGCCGGCGGCGGCTCGGGTGCCGCCAAGGGCGCGGCGATCGGCGCCGGGGTTGGACTTCTGGCCGGCAGCGCGCAGGAAAACCAGCGCCGCCAGCAGCAACAGCAGCAGCAACAGCAACAGCAACAACAGCAGATGCAGTTGGAGCAGCAGCGGCTGCAACAGCAGGAGGCCGAGGCCGCACGCCTGCGCGCGGAGCAGGAGCGTCTGGCGTTGGAACGTCAGCGACTGGAGATGGAGCAGCAGCTGCACCGCGAACGCATGATGATGCAACAACAGCAGCAGCAAGTCGCGGCGCCGGCACCGGCGGTGACGCCGCTGCAGCCTGTGGACGCCGCGCTGATCTCTGACATCCAGCGGTCTTTGACCATATTGGGTTTCAACCCCGGGCCGATCGATGGCCTGCTGGGCGCGCAGACCGTCATTGCGATCAAGAACTACGAAACGACCCACGGCCTGTTGGTCACGGGCCAGCCGTCGCATCCGTTGCTGCAGCACATGCGGGCGCGCGGCGGCTGAAGATCCTCAAGGGTCGGCTGGGCGGCGTTCGGCGGGTTCTCCGCGCGGCCGCGGATGGCTGGTCGTTTCGTTACCGAGGCAGATCCGTCGTCGGGAACTGCCGCGCAAGCACGTTGATCAAAGCCAGCTTCTGATCGCTTTCCAGCGCGAAGGCGATCTTGTCATTCTCAAGATCCGTTACGACAGCATCCCCGCCACGCAAAAGCGGGCTGAGCGTGCCCGGCTCGAAGCTGAATTCCGGGTATTCGTTCAGGAATCGGGCCGCGTTCTCCGGCAACCGCAGGGCCGTATCGAGTTCGTCGTCTCGCTGGCCGTACAGGAAGACCTCCAGATACCGCTCCATCGCCTTTTCGTTGACGGCGTACGGTATGAAGGCGACCGGTTTCCGGCCCCTGAATTCTCTGATGTCTTCCGAGAGATGGACGGTTTTTCCACTGAGGGCGGCCTCCAGTTTGGTCTCCGGCAACAGGCGCTCGAGACGAAGGACCGCCAGCACGTCTTTTAGCTTCGCAACCGCTTCTTCAATCTGTCCGCCACTGAGGCTTGCGCTCACTTTCGTGTCGAGCTTGAAATAGGACTCGAGCCTGCCGGATGCATAGAAGATGCTCTTGATCAGCAGATGCTCACCGTCCTGCTTCTTCTCCTCAAAAAGGGCGGTGAGCCAAGGACAGCGTTCGCCGCGGTAGCTCTGCAGGTGATCGTACGTGATCTCCCCTAGACTTATGTCGGTCAGCTTGACGTAGTTTTTCTGGGTGACGGTGACATCGACGGATACGTCGCCGGACAGGCCGGCTTCCGCCGCCACATTGAAACGGAATTCAAAGTCGCGTTGTGGATCGTATCCGTGATGTTCTCCTTGTGACGTGACTTCCGGCGGTTCAGCAGAGTCAAAACAAACCTTCCTTGGGATGACAGGTCTGAATTGCGGTAGCTGATAGGTGTCGCCGGCCTCTTCACCATATTGATTGGCGATGTAGTAGGCCTTATGGCGCGTGCGGAAGTAGTTGTAGGCAAGCAGATTGGTGCCCGCCAATCCCCCTTCGAAGGAAGCGCCCTGGGCCTGTGCCCGACCGGGTGCCAAGACGCCCACACCGAGGGCCGCCAATCCCAGGACGGCGATCACGCCTAGGATGGACAGTCGCAGCGGACGTGCAGAAGCCGCTGGCATCTCGTCACCGCAAGTCGCTTGTTTGGATGGTGGATTCTACTCCGTCTTCGACGACGGGGCAACGCCGCGCCCGCTGCCGGGTTTCTGGTCTTTCTTCGCCCTCAGGGCCGCCGCGTGGGCGGCGAGCGCCCAGTCGCGAAAGGCGTCGGCATCCTCGAACAGAAATGCCGGCGCCCGCCAGTAGGACAGGGACACCGGCTTGCCCCTGCTTTGATAGACGAAGGGTTCGCTGCCCTCCGCTTCGAAGCGCGGCACGGTCTCGTCGTCAGCCTTGAAATACAGGACCTCGTCGTCGACCAGCGCGATCATCACGCCGTCGCGGAAGATGCCGAGCCCGCCGAACATGCGGCGCTGGGTGACGCCCCCGACGGATGCGAACAGGTCCTCCAGATAGTCCCGGTATTCCGGACTGACGGCCATCCGTCCGCCTAATCGTAGGACGGGGCCGGGAACCAGTTGTCGGGCCGACCCGCCGGCGTCAGGTCGAGCACGTTCCACAGCGGCCACAGCATATCCACGTGGCGCGGATGCTGGCCCTCCTCGGCGCCTGCGAAGAACAGCTCGCTGGACCAGGTGTGGTTGATGCCGTCGGCCGTCTTGCGGAAGACGTTGACGCTGGGCCACTGGCCGCCGTCGGGACCTTCGCCGAAGTAGTCCGTGTTGTAGGTCGTGGTTCCGGACGAAAGCAGGCGCAGCCGGCGCCAGCCGCGGGCCCGCGCCCACGCGCGGATCTTTCCGATCGGCGCCTTGGCGACCACGGCAAGGGCGACATGCTGGGTGATATGCGCCGCGTTGGCGTCCAGGCTGTCCAGAAAGGCCGTGCACATCGGGCACGGCGTCTCGGCATCGGGCGGGTACATGAAGCTGTAGACGATCAGCGTGTCCTTTCCGTCGGCGAATAGATCGGAAAACCGCGTTTCCGCCACCGTTTCGTCACCGTCAAGGTCTGCGGCGCCTTCTTCGAACAGGTAGTCCTGCTTCAGGGCGCCGCCCGGCGGAAGGGCGCGCCGCGCGGCAGCCACCGTCTCGATCTGGCGGCGCAAGGCGCGCTCGGCCTCCAACAGGGCGTTGCGGGCTTCGCGATAGGCGAGCGTTTCGCCGGGAAAACTGAAAGCATGGGGCGGGGTCATGATGCACCTCCTTCTTCGGTCGTGCTTTCGCGATCGACGGTCTCCAGATAGCCGGCCAGTGCGTCGAGCTGTTCCTCCCAGAACCTGCGGTATTCCGAGATCCAGTCCGCCGCGCCCTTCAGGGGGTCGGCCTCAAGCCGGCAGCGGACGACGCGGCCGGTCTTCTCGCGTCGGACCAGGCCGGCTTTCTCAAGCACGCCGAGATGTTTGGAAACCGCCGGCAGCGACATCTCGTGCGGCGCCGCCAGGGCCGAGACGCTGGCGCCGCCGTCGGCAAGCTGGGCCAGGATGGCCCGGCGCGTCGGATCGCCGAGCGCCGAGAACACGGCATCCAGGCTGTCAGACCTATACTTAACCATTTGGTTTAATGTTATCAGCGGGTGCGGCCGGTGTAAAGCGCGGCCGGGCATTGATCGCGGCCGGGCCAGCCGCCACTGTGCAGACCATGGCAAGGATTTCTTCCGTTCGGGCCGCTGTCGGCCTCGCGCTTGTGCTGTTCGCTGTGGTCCTGGGCGGCTGTTCGCCGCCGCGCGCGGTGGAGTCCCTGTCGGTCCTGTCCGACCTTGCGGCCGGGGGAGAGGATGGCGAGGTTCGGCGTCTCAGCCGGAACTTTGCCGTTGGCGGCAGGGCCTACGAAGCGGACCTCTATCTCGCGCCCGGGCCGGCCCAGGCAATGCTGGTGCTGTTGCCGGGGGTAACGCCCGAAGGCAAGGACGACCGGCGCCTCACCGTGTTCGCGGTCGGCCTGGCCAGGGCGGGCTTCGCGGTCCTGGTGCCGGACATCCCGGCATTCCGCGCCCTGGCCGTCAGCGCCGCCGATGCCGAGGCCGTTCGCGACGTGGTCGCCCATGCAAGCGGCGCTTTCGTGGCCGACGCCGATGGCGGCGTGGCGGTCGCGGCCATCAGCTACGCAGCCGGCCCGGCCTTCCTCGCCCTGCTGGACCCCGCGACGCGCCGCCGCGTGGGCGCGGTTGCGGCAATCGGCGGCTATCACGACACGCTGGCGGTGGTGACGTTCTTCACGACGGGCGCCTTTCGCGGGCCGGACGGCGCGTGGCAGTCCGGCACACCGAATGCGTGGGGCAAATGGGTGTTCGCGCGCGCCAATCTGGACCGGTTGGAGGATGCGGGCGACCGAGGCCTGCTCGACGTGATCGCCGGCCGCAAGCTGAAGGACGAGGCGGCCGACATCGACGATCTCAGAGCCGGGCTGGGGGCCGAAGGGCGCGCGGTTCTGGCGTTGCTGGAGAACCGCGACCCTGACCGCGTGCCGGCGCTGGTCGATGCCTTGCCGACGGGCGTCAGGTCCGATCTTGCGGCGCTGAGCCTGGCGAACAAAGACCTGTCGGCGCTATCGGTTCCGACGCTGCTGTTGCACGGGCGCGACGATCCGGTGATCCCGCCGACCGAAAGCGCAGCCCTGGCGGCGGCGCTGCCCCCGGGCGCGGCACGGCTGTTCATCGTCGACAATTTCGCCCACGTGGAACTGGGGGGACTGGGCGGCCGCGACATCGTGACCTTGTGGCGCGCCGTCTACCGCCTGTTGCAGCTGCGCGACGCCCTGCCGCGGCCGGTGCTGGCGGCGCAATAGGTCTTCGCCTGCCCTCAGGCTGCGGCCTGGACCAGCGCCTTGAAAATGTTCATTTGCGAGACGGAGGCGGGCAACAGTTCAGGATGCCACTGAACGCCGACAAGGAAGCGGGTGTTCGGCGCCTCGATGCCCTGGACAATCCCGTCCTGGTCCCTCGCCACGATCCTGAGACCGTCGCCCGGGCGGTCGACCGCTTGGTGGTGCAACGCGTTCACGCGGCACGGATTGCAGCGCATGATCTCGGCGAGCCGGCTGGTGCGCTCGAGCTCGACGATCTTGCGCGGAAGAACCGTGGTGCCGGGCGGCGATGTATCCGAGATATCGGCAAGGTCGCTGTGCAACGTGCCGCCCTTGACGAGATTGACCATCTGGGCGCCCCGGCAGACCCCCAGCACCGGCAGGTCGCGTTCGAACGCGTCTTCCAGCAGTGTTCTCTCCAGGCTGTCACGCGCGGGATCGTAGCGCGCGTTCGGAACGAACTCGGCGTCGTCATACTGGAACGAAATGTCGTCTCCGCCCCCGACCACAATGCCATCCAACTGGTCGCAGGACCGCGGGTTCTTGGCCGTGATCTTCAAGGGCCAGCCGCCGGCACGGACGATCGCATGCCAATGCATGATCCAAATCCAAAAGCTGCGGCGCTCGGATAGTGTGACGCCGATACGTGGGCGTGCGCTCATCGGGTCTCTCCATCGTTGCGGCTTAATCGGCGATGACGGCGACGTCGTGTCTGGCGCGCAGCCAGTCGCGGCGGAGAGCGGCAAATCGGTCGGCGTCGTCGGCCAATCGTTCGACCTCGACCCAGCGGTTCCACTCCTTGGCCAAAGACCATCCTGGCTCGTCGATCCGGCAATCCGGAAGCCGGTAGTGAAATGCCGGTCGAGGGCTGGACAGCATGTCGCCAACCAGGCTGTTCGTCAGGCTTTCGTCCGCCTCGGCAAACAGCGGCAGCATGTCCAGATCGTAGTTGCGACCCGGATTGCTGTGCACATAGTCCCGGATCAGCTGCGAAAGCGACGGCGCATATCCTTCCGAAAGGATGCGGTCGCTGTACTCGTCCGAATAGGGTGCGGCCCAACCGATCAGCCGCCGCGACGCATCGGGACGGATCGCGGCACGCAGATCGTCGTTCAACAGGGTGAACGCACGCATGATCTGCAGAAGGTAGTCGGGCCTGAGGCTGCAGGCCTCCGGGTTCAGGTGCACTCCGAACGCGTAGAGCGGATTTGCCGCCGTGCCCTTCGCGCCTGCGTCGCGCAAGCCCTCGACGACGGCGTCGATGCGAGGAAGGTCGTCCAATGCCAGGGGCGGGGTAATCACCTCGTACGGCACAACGAGTTGCGCGACGTTGCCGAAAACCTCGCGGGCCGTCTCCACAAGCTGCGATTCATCCTGCGGCGACTTGGAATGCGCAAACCGCGTGTCGATTTCAAGCGACAAGTCGCCCAAGGCGGTGCCTTCGATGGCGTATCGGTGCACGCCGCGCTCGACCACGCGGCCGCCAACTGACGCTTTCAGGACATCGGCCGCGGCAGGCCCTGGCAGGCCTGCGAATTCTATCTCAACGCCGACGCGGCGCGCGGCGCCGCCCTCGGTCTCGGTGTTGGGTGGTGTGGCGTAAGTCATGTCTGCGATGGCTCCGAATTGAGGAAGAGCGATCGCCGGGGCAGCCATGTGCCCCGGCGACGGTGACGCCCGTTTACTTCGCCAGCAGGGCCTGGAGCATCCAGATCGCCTTCTCGTGGAAGGCGATCCGCTGGGTCAGCATGTCCGCCGTCGCAACGTCGCGAACATCCTCGGCCCGCTCGACCGAGTTGCGGAAACGCCTCGCGACGATCTCGTGGTCGCGGATGAGGTTCTGGATCATTTCCTCGGTCGTCGGGTTTTCGGTGTCTTCCTGAACCCGGGTCAGCGAGATCATTTCCGCGATGCTCGTCGGTGCCGGATAACCCAAAGCACGAATGCGTTCGGCCAGCTCGTCAATGGCCTTGAAGAGGTCGTTGTAGTGCTGCTCTGTCAGCTCGTGGATGGGCTGAAACAGGGGGCCGACGACATTCCAATGATAGCCCTGCGTCTTGACCATCAGAATGTAGCTGTCGGCGAGGCAGGCGACGATGTTGGCGGCGACTTTCTGTTTGTTTTCGATACCCGTTTTCGGATCTTCGACGTCGGGTTTCATATCAAAAACAGCGGTTGCCATCTTTCACTCCTTGGTTTGGCGGGTGGCTGTCCTGCGGTCCGTCCGGCGGAATGCCGGAGCCGTCCGGGACTGGGAAAAGCGGCGGCGTTGACCGGTCGCTTGGCAATCTGCCTAAAGGCCTGTTCCGGCGACGTTTTTCAACATCGGCCGGATGTCGACCTCAAGTTGGCTAGGACAAGAGATAGAAATATTGAAAAATAATTCAAATAAAAACGCGTACATAGTAAATACAGGCCGCGCATATCCTGTCTATTGATAAATAAATGGAGAGAATGTTACTTCATGAATTTGCGGAACTTCACAAGAACACTCAAGACAGGCAATGTCACTGGACGCCGTCGGACCCATCACTTACTCTAGTGATGGAAGTGACGGAAAACCGGTTGCGGAAAAGGAGCGCTGTGCCGTGCCAGCGGAGGTAAGCAAGCGGACGGAGAAGCTTCAGCTCATGCTCAGTGACGAGGAGTTGAAGGCAATCGACGACTGGCGCTTCGAGAATCGCCTGCCGTCACGTGCCGCAGCCATTCGCGAACTCATCAGCCGCGGCCTTCATACCGGCGAGTTCAGCGATCCGCCCGGCGGGAGATCGTCCGGCGATTTTGCCGTCGTAACGCCGCCCGAGGAAGACAGCACTTAGGCGATCGGTCACGGCGCGCGGTACCCCGCCGGTACGCCCGTTCCCGCCCCGAGGATTGCGCGACGCCTTGCCGCGACCGAACATCGATTGATTGATCGGTTGCCGTATTCTGGTAATGTCGCGCCAGCGAGCCGTCGTTCAGCCAAAAAAGGTGCGCCTCGTCCGGCGTAAACGGCCACCAGCCGACAAACGGAAAGGCGTGATTCAGTGATACGACGGGATCAGTCCGCGAAACGCGGTGATGGCGAAAAGCCCCGCGTTTTTCGGCTCTATTTGATCAAACCATCGCACTACGACGACGACGGCTACGTAATCCAGTGGCTGCGGTCGAACATCCCTTCCAACTCGCTGGCCGCCGTCAACGGGATCGCCGGTGTTTGTGCCGACGAACGGGTGCTGGGCGAGGATGTGGAGATCGAGATCGTCATCGAGGACGAGATCAATACGCGCATCCGCCCCGACAGGATCGCGCGGGCCATCAATGCCGCCGACGCCGGGGGACTGGTGGCGATGGTCGGCGTGCAGTCGAACCAGTTTCCGCGCGCGGTCGACCTCGCGCGGCCGCTGCGCGAGGCTGGCGTGCCCGTCTGCATCGGCGGATTCCATGTCAGCGGTTGCTTGTCGATGCTGCCGGAACTGCCGGCCGACATCCGCGAAGCCCTGGATATGGGCATCTCCATCTTCGCGGGCGAGGCCGAAGGGCGCCTGGCGGCGCTGTTGATGGATGCGCACCGGGGCACGATGCAGCCGATCTACAACTGGATGGCCGACCTGCCGTCGCTGGAAGGCGCGCCGATTCCGCTGTTGCCGCGGGAGAACCTGACCAAGACGGTGGTGACCCGGACAAGCTTCGACTGCGGGCGTGGCTGCCCGTTCCAGTGCAGCTTCTGCACGATCATCAACGTGCAGGGCCGCAAGTCGCGCTATCGCACGGCCGACGACGTGGAAGCGATCCTGCGTGCCAACCATGCCCAGGGCGTGAAGAAGCTGTTCATCACCGACGACAATTTCGCCCGCAACAAGAACTGGGAAGACATTTTCGATCGCATCATCCATCTGCGCGAAGTCGAGGGGTTGAAGTTCCGCTTCGTCATCCAGGTTGACACCCTGTGCCACCGCATTCCGAACTTCGTGAAAAAAGCGGGGCGGGCGGGGGTCAACCGCGTCTTCATCGGGCTTGAGAACATCAACCCCGACAACCTGATCGGCGCGAAGAAGAAACAGAACCGGATCACCGAATACCGAACCATGCTGCAGGCCTGGAAAGGGATCGGCGCGATCACCTATTGCGGCTACATCATCGGGTTTCCCAACGACACCCCCGCGCGCGTCTTGCGCGACATCGAGGTCATGAAGCGCGAACTGCCGGTCGATCTGGTGGAATTCTTCGTGCTGACGCCGCTGCCGGGCTCGGAAGACCACAAGGTCCTCGACGCCAAGGGCGTCGCCATGGATTCGGACATGAACCGCTACGACACCGAGCATGTGACGACGGCACATCCCCTGATGTCGCGGCAGGAATGGCAGGACGTCTATCTGAAGGCCTGGCACGCGTTCTATACGCCTGAACACATGGAAACGGTGATGCGCCGGGCCGCCGCCTGCGGCATCGATCCGCGCAAGATCAAGAACATCGTGCTCGGCTTCTACGGCTCCCAGGCGATCGAGGGCGTTCATCCGCTGCAGGGCGGCCTGCTGCGGCTGAAGCGCCGGACGGATCGTCGCCCCGGGCTGCCGGTCGTCAATCCATGGGTCTTCTACCCGGCCTTTGCCTGGGAAACCGTCGTGAAACTCGCCCGCTACGCCCGGCTGAACCACACCTATTCGCGGATCCTGAAGCGGGTGGCGGCGGACGCCGCGCCGGGAACCTATACCGATCTGGCGCTCAGGCCGGCGGCGGACGACGACCTGGACCAGCTCAGCATCTTCGAGCTTACCGACAGCGCGAAAAAGGCCGCCGAACGGGCCCGCGCCACCGCAAAGCCGAAATTCATCGATGCCGCGGAGTAGCGGCGCCTGAGCCAATCCGCCGCACGATACATTCAGGTGGTTTTAATAAAGACTGGCTAATGGTCAGGCAACGCCACCAACAGCAGTTTACGTTGCCATGTCCAATATCGCCGCCTTCGACCCCGACGCGAACGAACCCACCATCCAGAACCTGGAACAGGCCTGGATCGACTGTATCGATGCCATCGCCGGGGGCGACTTTTCCGTGTCACCCGAGGGCGATCACCCGGTTTCGCAGGCCCTGCGCCGGCTGATCGAGGCCCGCGTCGAGAGCGTCTCCAAGGCGCTGGACAGTGCGGTCGGGCAGGCCATCGTCGCCAACGAAAGCGCCATCGCCAGCGGCAGGATGATCGCCGCGGCGCGCGAGGTCGACGAACGGTCCCAGACCATGGCCGCGGCGATCGAGGAGCTGTCCTCGTCCATCGAGGGCATCAGCCAGGCCAGCGGCGGCGCCGAGGAGGCGGCGGACGCGGTGACCGCCTCGCTGTCCAACGGCAAGGAAGCGGTCGGTTCGGCCGTCACGGTCGTCGAACGCGTGCGCACCGACCTGGTCAGCGCCGCGGACAAGGCCGAAGACCTTTCGGCCGCATCGGAAAAGATCGGCGACATCGTGCTGACCATCGAGGACATCGCATCGCGCACGAACCTGTTGGCGTTGAACGCCACCATCGAGGCCGCGCGGGCCGGCCAGGCGGGCAAGGGATTTGCCGTCGTGGCCAGCGAGGTCAAGAACCTGTCGCAGCAGACGGCGCAGGCGACCAAGGACATCCGCGACCGCATCGAGGCGCTGCGGTCGGAAATCTCGAACATCGTCGGGTCCTTGAAGACCGCCTGGAAGACGTCGGAGACCGGATCCGAGGCCATGCGCCACGTCAACGAGGGCATGGGCGAGATCGAGGGCCGGGTTTCCATCGTCGAGCAGCGCATGGCGGAGATCTCGAAGATCCTTGCAGAACAGTCGGCCGCCGCGAACGAGGTCGCGGAAGGCGTCACCACCATCACGGACATGTCCAAACGCACGGTTTCGGAGGTTGAGAACACCGCCGATTCCATCGACCGCTCGCTGTCGATCGTCGGCAACCAGATGACCAAGTTCGCCGACTACGACGTGCCCGGCAAGGTCGTGCGTCTGGCCAAGGCCGATCACGTGATCTGGAAAAAACGCCTGTCCAACATGCTGGTCGGACGCGAATCCCTGCGACCCGACGAACTGGCCGATCACCATTCCTGCCGGCTCGGCAAGTGGTACTACAGCGACCTGGCGGACGATTTCCGCAGCCATCCCGCCTTCGCCCGGCTGGAGGACCCGCATGCCCGCGTTCACCAGCACGGCATCGAAGCCGCCCGCCGCTATCAGGCCGGCGACATCGAAGGCGCCCTCGAATCGATCGAGTTGATGGAAGACGCATCTAAGGACGTCTTGGACCTGTTGAACGAACTGCAGGGCGAAAGCGGCTAGGTGCACCTTCCCGGCCCCGGCGCCGGGACATGACTTCCCGCCCTGAACTCTGCATAATCCGGCCGCAGGAGAAATCGAGGGGAGGGCCGGCCTGCGGGGCCCGGCGGCATCGATGTTTCGTTCCGTGATGGTATTGGCCGCGCTTGCATTTCTGGCGGCCGCTCAGCCGGCGCAAGCAGACAGGATTTCGCACCGCTATTCGGTGGCGGTCGTCATCGGCAACAAGTCCTACCAGGGCCGGATCCCCGAGGTGGCCTATGCCCACCGGGACGCCGACGCCATGAAGGCCTATCTCACCGAGGTCCTGGGCTACCGCGAGGGCAACATCATCGACCTGCGGGACGCCACCAAGTCGCAGATGGAATCCGCTTTCGGCAACCGCACCTCGCATCGCGGCGGAATCTGGGGTTATCTCCGCCCCGGCAAGAGCCACGTGACGGTGTTCTATTCCGGCCACGGCGTGCCCGGCCTGCAGGACAAGCGCGGTTACCTGCTGCCCGTCGATGCCAACCCCGATACGCCCGAAATCAACGGCTTTCCGGTCGACGTCTTGTACGAGAACCTCGCCAAGCTGGAGGCGGCTTCGGTCACGGTATACCTGGACGCCTGTTTCTCCGGCGAGAGCGAACGCGGCATGCTGATCCGCTCGGCCTCGCCGGTGTTCGTCCAGGCAAGCCTGCCAGAGGCGACCGCCGGGATGACGGTGCTGACCGCCGCGAGCGCAGATCAGGTGGCAAGCTGGGACGACGAGAACCAGCACGGTCTGTTCACCTGGCACCTGTTGCAGGCCCTGCGGGGCAAGGCCGACAAGGAGCCGTTCGGCAACGGCGACGGCACGATCACGGTGGCGGAGACCCAGGCCTATCTGGACGACGAGATGAGCTATGCCGCGCGCCGGCAATTCCGCCGGATCCAGACGGCCAGTGTCCGCGGCGCTGGCGAGACGCCGCTTGGCGTTGTGCCCGACGCTCCGATCGACACACCCGCCCCGCAGCCGGCGGAAACGCCCAAGGTCGCGGCGCTGGCGCCGGCCGCCGCGGTGGAGGATCTGGACGAGACCATGGTGGTGACCGGCAAGCAGGTCAACGTGCGCGCCGGTCCCGGCACCGAGTTCGAAAAGGTCGCCACAATCTCCGGCGGCACCGAGGTTGATGTCACCGGCAAGGTCGAAGGCAAGAACTGGTTCAGGATTGCGCTGGCCGACGGCGGCACCGGCTATGTCTTCGGCAAGCTGCTGGGCGACGCCATGCCCGCGCCGGCACAGCCGGCCGTCGGCGTTTTCCCGCGCCGCGAGTCGCCGGGCGAAAGCTTCAAGGACTGCGACCTTTGCCCGGAAATGGTCGTCGTGCCGCCTGGGACGTTTCAGATGGGAACGCCGTCCTACGAGCAGAACCGCGGCGACGACGAAGGGCCGGTGCACAGCGTGACCATTGAAAAGGCCTTCGCCATCGGCAAGTTCGAGGTGACCAGGGCCGAGTTCGCGGCCTTCGTCGACACCACCGGCTATTCCACCGGGACCGCGTGCCGCACGCGCGAGAACGACAACTGGGAGGTGCGCGAGGGCCGGAACTGGCGCGAGCCGGGCTATCGCCAGTCGCCGCGCGATCCGGTCGTTTGCGTCAGCAAGCGCGACGCGGAGGCCTACCTGGAATGGCTGTCGCGCATGACCGGCAAACGCTATCGCCTGCCCACCGAGGCGGAATGGGAGTATTCCGCCCGTGCCGGCAGCATGACGGCGCGGTTCTGGGGAGACGATCCCCATGCCGCCTGCGGGCACGCCAACGTGCACGACCGCACCGCCAAGCAGGCGCTCAAGACGACGTGGGACGCCCACGATTGCCTGGACGGTGCGGTCCACACCACCGCGGTCGGCCGGTTTCGCCAGAACGCCTTCGGCCTGTACGACACGCTGGGAAACGTGTGGGAGTGGACGGCGGACTGCTATCACGAAGACTACAGCGGCGCGCCGACGGACGGCAGCGCCCGCACCGGCGGCGCCTGCGAGAAGGCCACCGACCGCGGCGGGTCCTGGATCAGTTCGATCGGTTACGTCCGTACCGGCAACCGGGCGGCTCCCAAGCCGGACCTTCGGGAATACACGCTGGGCATGCGCGTGGCGCGGAACCTGGACTAGCGACCGCCACCGCGGTCGGCAGCCAATGGACCGCATCCTGACCAGCGCCTGCCTGTTGGGCCGCCCGGTCCGCCATGACGGCGGCGCTAAGCTCATGGACGACGACCGGCTTCGACGCTGGCAGGCCGAGGGGCGGCTGGTTCCCGTCTGTCCGGAGGTCCTTGCCGGCTTTCCAACGCCCAGGCCCGCGGCCGAGATCGAAGCGGGCCGCGGCGGCGCGGCGGTGCTGGATGGCGATGCAGGCGTCGTGGAGGCAACAGGCCGCGACGTGACGGCGGCGTTCCGCCGGGGCGCCGAGGCGGCGCTGGCGCTGGCGCGGGAGAACGGCTGCCGCTTTGCGTTGCTGACCGACGGCAGCCCGTCCTGCGGCTCGGGTTTCGTGCATGCCGGCGCGTTCGACGGGGAAACGGTGCCGGGCGCGGGTGTGACGGCCGCGTTGCTGCGGCGGCACGGCGTGCGGGTCTTCTCCGAAACGGAGATCGCGGATCTGGCGAAGGCCTTGACGGGGGTCTGAGGCGGCGCGCGTAACGGCCTCAGTTCGTCGGTCCCAGAGGCCCCGGCAGCGGCGATACCGGCTTTGGCTTGCGCGTCTCGCGGTGCAGGATATAGAGGCCGCAGCCGATTAGGATGGCCGAGCCCAGCCAGACGTTCGGTCCCGGCACGTCGTTCCAGATGACCCAGCCGAAGACGACGCCCCAGATCAGGACCGAATAGTCGAACGGCGCGATCGCCGCCGCGGGGGCATGGCGATAGGCCTGGGTGACCAGGATGATCCCGGCCGTTCCCATGGTGCCCAGGAACAGGAACAGGCTGAGGTCGGCCGCGCTGTCCATGCGCCACTGGCTGGGCATCATCAATCCGGTCAGGCAGACGATGATCAGGCTGGGCCAGAAGATGATGGCCGATATGGGCATGACGCGGGCCATCCGCCGCCCGACCAGGACGGCCATGGCATAGCAGAACGCCGCCCCCAACGGCAGCAGCGCCTCGATCCTGAAGGCGTCGGCGCCCGGCTGCAGGATCACCAACACGCCGACGAAGCCCAGAACGACCGCGGCCCAGCGCCGGGGCCCGACCGTCTCGCCCAGCACCGGAACCGACAGCGTGGTGATGAACAGGGGCGCGGCGAAGGCGATGGCGAACGCGTCCGCCAGCGGCAGATAACGAAGCCCGCTGAAGAACAGATAGGCGGCGCCCAGGCCCGAGGCCGTGCGGATCGCCATGAGTAGAGGGCTGCTGAACCGCAGCCTGCGGAGCCCGCCGCTGCCGATCAGCACGAACAACAGCACCGCGGCCACGCTGATTCCGTTGCGGAACAGGATGATCTGGGTGATCGCGTAGCCGGAACCCAGGTATTTGGCGCAGGCGTCCATCACCGACATGGCGAACAGCCCGCCGGTCGCATAGGCGATCCCAATGCCGACGCGGTCGGTGCCCGTGGTTCTGGCGGTTGTCTGATCCATGGCTCTTTCTAGCCTTGGCACGGTGACGGATCAAAGTCGAATGCGTGCAAGGCCTGAATCATCCGGGTCGCGGCCCGAGCGGGCGCTGGCTCCCTGTCCTGATCTTTGCATAATGCTGTGTGGCATGTGTTTCGGTAGAGGCGCGGGTCCTGAGCCCGCGATGATCGTATGTTTGTTCGCCTCGTTTTGGTTTCGCTGGCTTTGGCGGTTCTGACCGCCGTTTCCCCGGCCCGCGCCGCAGAGCCGCCGTCGCACCGGTATTCGGTGGCCGTGATCATCGGCAACAAGACCTATCAGGGCCGCATTCCGGAGGTCGCCTACGCGCACCGGGACGCCGATGCCATGAAGGCCTATCTCGTCCAGGCGCTGGGCTATCGGGAAGGCAACATCGTCGACTTGCGCGACGCCACCAAGGCCGACCTGGAGGCGGCCTTCGGCAACGCCTATTCCCACGAAGGCAAGATCTGGCGCTTCATCCGGCCGGGCCGCAGCCACGTCACGGTTTTCTATTCCGGCCACGGCGTGCCGGGGCTGAAGGACAAGCGCGGCTACATCCTGCCGGTCAATGCCGATCCCGACACCCCGGAGATCAACGGCTATCCGGTGGACCTGTTGTACAAGAACCTTGCCGCGCTGGAGGCGGCGTCGGTCACGGTCTATCTGGACGCCTGTTTCTCGGGCGAGAGCGACCGGGGCATGCTGATCCGTTCCGCCTCGCCGGTGTTCGTGCAGGCCGAGGCGCCCAAGGTCGAGGCGGGCATGACCGTGCTGACCGCGGCCTCGGCCGAACAGGTGGCAAGCTGGGACGAGGAGAACCGGCATGGCCTGTTCACCTGGCACCTGTTGCAGGCGCTGCAGGGCGAGGCGGACAAGGCACCGTTCGGCGACGGCGACGGGCAGGTGACGGTTGCCGAGACCCGGGCCTATCTGGACGAGGAGGTGACCTATATCGCCCGGCGCCGTTTCGGGCGGGTCCAGAACGCGTCCGTCCAGGGCACGGACGATGCCGTCCTTGGCGTGGTGCCGCAGACGCCTATTGCGGCGCCGGCGCCGGCGCCTGAACCGCAGGTGGCCGCGCGGCCCGCCGACATCGCGGTCGAAGAACTCGACCAGGTGATGGTGGTCACCGGCAGCCGCGTCAACGTGCGTTCGGGCCCCGGCACCGAATACGACAAGGTGGCGACGCTTTCGGGCGGCGCCGAGGTCGAGGTCACCGGCAAGGTCGAAGGCAGGAACTGGTACCGGGTGGCCCTGGCCGACGGCGGGACGGGATACCTGTTCGGCAAGTTGCTGGGCGACGTCGCATCTTCGCCGGCGACGCCAGTGGTGGGTGCGTTCGTCGCTGGCGCCGCTGCGGGGGATTCTTTCAAGGATTGCGGTCTTTGTCCGGAGATGGTGGTCGTGCCGGCCGGTTCGTTCCAGATGGGGTCGCCCGCCTACGAGACCGACCGCGACGATGACGAAAGCCCGATGCACCGGGTGTCGATCCCGCGCGATCTGGCGGTCGGCCGGTACGAGGTGACACGGGGGGAATACGCCGCCTTTGTCGCCGCAACGGGTTACGTGGGCGGCAATATCTGCTGGACGCTGGAAACCGGCGAATGGGAGCAGGGCGAAGGACGGACCTGGCGCGATCCCAGCATTTCCCAGACGGATCGCGATCCGGTCCTGTGCGTCAGCTGGAACGATGCCAACGCCTATATCTCTTGGTTGTCGCGGGAAACCGGCAAGACGTACCGCCTGCCAAGCGAAGCGGAATGGGAGTATCTGGCCCGGGGCGGCGCGACCACGTCGCGGTTCTGGGGCGACGACCCGACCATGAGCTGTACCTACGCCAACGCGGCCGACCGCACGGCAAAACAGACATACACCGAGTGGACGATCGCCGACTGCACCGACGGTCACACCCATACCGCGCCCGTGGGCGGCTTCCAGCCCAACGGGTTCGGTCTCCACGATACTTTGGGGAACGTCTGGGAATGGACGTCCGACTGCTGGAACGAAACCTATGCCGGTGCGCCGGTTGACGGCAGTGCCTGGACCGTGGGTGACTGCGAAAAACGCGTCCGGCGCGGCGGAAGCTGGTACCACGGCCCGCGTTATGTGCGCGCCGCCAACCGCAGCCGCATGGAAACGGAGACCCGGTCCTTCATCGCCGGCTTCCGGGTGGTTCGGGAGCTGGATTGAGTCCGCCCACCGGTGTGGAGCGCATGACAATCCTCACGTGAAGTCCCCCCTGTTCCAGGTCTTTTCGGCGACGGCCTTCTATCCGTCCTGACGCGATCGCGTGATAGGATCGCCGCCGGTCCTACGGCGGGGGAGGCGGTCATGACGCGGCGCGGCATCGGGTTTTGGGGCGTGCAGGGCCCGGGCTGGCTGTTGCTGGCCTATCTGGTCTATGCGCAGGGCGTGCCGGCTTTCGACTATGACCTGGGCGTCGCGATGGGCACCCAGGAGCCGGCGACGGCGATCAGCGAGGTCGGGGTCGCGTTCTGGTGGGGCTTCGCCTTCGGCGATCTCGTCGTCTACATCCCGCTCTTGGTCCTGGGCCTGGTGGGCCACCTCATGGGCACCGACTGGGGACGCGTCGCGTTGGCGGCGGCGCTGGGCATCACCCTTTACTGGCCGGTCGTCTGTCTTGCGGCGGTGACGGACGCGCGCGGCGCCCCGGGCTGGAGCCTTGCCGGCGAGATCGCCTACTGGATCGTGCTGCCGCCGATCGCGCTGTGGGCCTTGTGGGGCCTGTGGCATGTGGCGCGGCGGCCAAAGGCCGCGCCCGCGTAACCCGTGTGCGTCAGCTCCCGATCAGTTTGTTCGGGAAGGGGTCGACCGGGTCGATCTCGAAGGTCAGGATGCTGTCGCGCACGATTGGCACCCCCTTCACCAGTTCATGGGCCTCGTCGAGATCGCTGCAGTTGATGAGGACCACCAGGCCGGGCTCTTCTCCGGTCTTCCAAAGCCAGTGCTGGATGATCCCCTTGCGCACCAGTTCCCAGGTTTCGTGGTCTTCTTCGTCGCGCACATATTCGATGAACCGCTCGCGCGTCACGCCCGGCGCCAAGCGGCTGTTCAGGATGAACTGCATGGCTTTCTCCCTCTGTGGTCCCCGGTGCCCCGCGCCGCGCAGCGACAGACGACGGAATGTCTCAGTTCTGCGACAGCCGCGGGACGGCCTGCGATTGACAGGCCGACCGGCCGGTGATTGTATCCCGAACGAGGGGGCACGCGATCTCCCCGTCAGGCGTCATGCCCAAGCATCGCGTTCCATTGGCACGACCAGGGGGAACGCACGCATGACGACCGATCATTTTCTCTCCATTGACGATCTATCGGCATCCATCGGCACGCCCGCCTGCCCGGCAGTGGTCGACGCGCGCACCGACGAAGACTTTCAGGCCGACCCGCGCCTGATCCCCGGCGCGGTGCGCCGGCCGGGGCTGGAGGCCGGGCGCTGGGCCGCCGCGTTCGCCGGCCGCGACACCGCGGTCTATTGCGAACGCGGGCTGAAGATCAGCCAGGGCGCGGCGGCCTGGCTGCGCCACGCAGGCGCGCGCGGCCGCGCGCTGGAAGGCGGGTTCCGGGCCTGGCGCGAGGCCCGGCTTCCCCTGGTCCCGGAGGACCGCCTGCCGCCGCGCGACAGCGCCGGGCGCACGGTCTGGGTTGCCGCCGCGGCGCCGGGCGCCGACCGGCTGGCCGCAGGCTGGCTGATCCGGCGTCTGGTCGATCCGGCGGCGGTTCTCCTGTTCGTCGAGGAGGCGGAGGTCGCAGCGGTCGCGGACCGTTTCGGCGCCGTCGCCTTCGGGACCGGGGATTCCCGTTTCGCCGACCTGATCGAACGGTTCGGGCTTGACGGTGCGGCGCTGTCGCGCCTTGCCGCGGTCGTCGCAGGCGCCGCGCCGGAATCCGCCGGACTGAAGGCCGCGCTCGACGGTGCGGCGACGCCCGATCGGGACGAACGGTCCAGGCTTGAGGCGGCGTTCGCCGTGTGCGATGCGTTCTACCGATGGTGCCGCGCAGGCGCGCGCGAGGGGACCGGGTGATGACGGATCTGGCAGGACGGGCGTCCGTGCGCACGGGCGCCGACGGGCGCGACTGGCCCGGCTTCCGCGAGGCGCTGGGCGTTTGGGCCCGCATCGCCTTGCTGAGCTTTGGCGGACCGGCCGGCCAGATCGCTGTGATGCACCGGATCCTGGTGGAGGAAAAACGCTGGCTGGGCGACGGGCGGTTCCTGCATGCGCTGAACTTCTGCATGCTGCTGCCGGGGCCGGAGGCGCAGCAGCTTGCGGTCTATGTGGGCTGGCTGATGCATCGCACCGCCGGCGGCCTGGTGGCGGGGATCTTCTTCGTATTGCCGGGCATGATCGCGATCATGGCGCTCAGCGTCGTCTACGCGCTTTACGGCGAAGTGGCGCTTGTCTCGGCCCTGTTCTTCGGGCTCAAGGCGGCGGTGCTGGCGATCGTGCTGCAGGCGGTCGTGCGGATCGGCGCGCGGGCGTTGAAGAACGCCGCCATGATCGGCCTCGCCGCCGCTTCTTTCGTCGCGATCTTCTTCTTCAATGCGCCGTTTCCCGCGATCATCGTCGCTGCGGCGGCGGTCGGTTTCCTGGGCGGGCGGTTCGGGGCGGCGGCGTTTCGCGGCGGCGGCGGGCACGGCGCGGGCGGGCCGGTGGGCGACGCGCAGACGATCCTGGGCGAGGAGACGCCCCGTGCCGCGCCGTCGGCCGGGGGCGGGGCGCTGGGCACGGGCGTCGTGCTCGTGCTCCTGTGGCTGGGGCCGACGGCGGTGCTGTTGGCGGTGCTGGGCCCGGATCATGTGTTTGCGACGATCGCGACATTCTTCTCGAAGATGGCGGTGGTCACCTTCGGCGGCGCCTATGCGGTGCTGGCCTATGTGGCCCAGGCGGCGGTGGAGACGCACGGCTGGCTGGAGCCGGGCGAGATGCTGGACGGCCTGGGGCTTGCCGAGACCACGCCCGGCCCCCTGATCATGGTGACGCAGTTCGTGGGTTTCATGGGCGCCTTCCGCGATCCCGGGGACCTGCCGCCGCTGCTGGCGGGGGTTGTGGGCGGGCTGATCACGACCTGGGTCACCTTCACGCCGTGTTTCCTGTGGATCTTCCTGGGCGCGCCGCATATCGAGCGGCTGCGCGGCAACCGGGCGCTTTCCGCGGCGCTGGCCGCAATCACCGCGGCGGTGGTGGGCGTGGTCCTGAACCTGGCGGTGTGGTTTGCGCTGCACGTGGCGTTTCGCGAAGTCGGCGTCTTCGAAGGCGGCGGACTGCATGTGGCCCTGCCGCGCTTCTCCTCGGTCGACCCCGCCGCGGGCCTGTTGGCGGTCGCGGCGCTGGTCGCGGTGTTCCGTTTCAACCTGGGCGTGATCCCGCTGTTGGCCGCGTCTGCGGTCTGCGGCGTCGCGCTGCACCTGGCGGGATGGGTGGCGGTATGACCGACGGCGTGACGATGGACTGGCTGATGGAGGACGCGATCGAGCCGGGCGCGGGGTTGAGCCTTGCCCGGATGACCGTCGCGCCGGGCGTCACCAGCGAGGCGCATCGTCACCCGAACTGCACGGAGGCCGTGCACTTGCTTTCCGGCCGGGTCGAACAGCGCCGCGGCGATGTATGGGTCGCGCTTTTGCCCGGCGAGACGCTGTTGATCCCGCAGGCGACCGTGCACCAGACCCGCAACACGGGCACGGAACCTGCGGTCCTGATGATCGCCTACTCAAGCGGGGCGCGGATCTACGAAAGGTGAGGGGCGGCTAGGGCAGGATCAGTTCACGTCGAAACACTGAAGCGCTTGCAGCCATATGGTTCGAGACGGCGCGCTGGCGCGCGCCTTCTCACCACGAGGGTGTTCGGTATCGAAGGCCTTAGACTAAATCCTCACCCTGAGGAGGCCGCGGAACGCGGCCGTCTCGAAGGGCTTGGCTGCAAGTGATGCGCTTCACTCCGTGCTCAAACGTCGTCAAGCCACTCGAACACAGGTGAACACAGCTATGGCGCCAGCCAGGTGCCGTCCCACGTGGCGCCGTCGCGGGACCACAGCGCGCGACGATGGCCGAGATGGCTGAGATAGAGCCACTCGATCTCTTCCACAGTGACGAGAATCACGGCGAAATTGGCGCGGGCGTCGGGCCCGTCCAGCGCCGGCTGGGCGGCAAGATCCGCCGGCGACGCCAGCGTCACGCCCGGCCCGCTGGCCTGGGCATAGCAGATGCGCGAGCGCGGCTGCGACCCCGACCATGCCAGGTCCGCCACGTCGCCTTCGCCGTGCAAGGCGGCGCGGCCGCGCAGGCGAAGCTGGATCTTCGCGGCCTGGTCGTAGACATGGACGCTGCAGCGCGGGTCGTGCACGAGCTGGGCGGGTTTGTGACTGCGCAGGTCGGTGTGGAAACGAAGGGTCGCGGTTTCGCGCGACGCGCCGCGCAGGACGACGGTCCGCGCCTCGGGCGCGCCGCCCGCCCCGACGGTTGCCAGCGTCGGCGTGTGGAACGGCGACCGGCGATCGTGGGCGCCCCTGCCGATCAGGCTCCAGGCATGGTCGAGCGATCCATCGAGATCGTCATAGTAGGACGGAACGAAGGCATGCGTTTGCGCTTCGGCGGTCTGGGGCATCGGGCTCTCCGTCGTCTGCGGCGCTGATACACCTTGTACGACCGCAGCGACCGTTTCGGATCAAAACCATGATGCCGGTGTGGGAATGGGAAAGGCCGCGGGGCGGCCTTTCCAGGGAATGCCGTTGGACGTTGCTGGCCGCGTGCAGCGGCGGCTGCGGCGTGTGCGCCGTTTCAGGCCAGCGTCATCTCCGGCACGTCGTCGGGCACGACGAGTTTCGCTTCCGTGCCCGCCTCGATGTCCGCCACCGTGACGCCGGGTCCGCGCTCGCGCAGCACCAGTCCGTCGTCGGTCGGTTCGATCACCGCCAATTCGGTGACGATCAGGCTGACCCGGCGCATCGCCGTCAGCGGCAGACTGCACTCCCGCACGATCTTCGGCGCGCCTTTCGCAGTGTGCACCATGGCGACGACGACCTGCTTGGCGCCCGCCACCAGGTCCATTGCGCCGCCCATGCCCGGGACCATCTTGCCGGGCACCATCCAGTTGGCGAGATAGCCGCGTTCGTCCACCTGCAGCCCGCCCAGCACGGTCATGTCCAGGTGGCCGCCGCGGATGATGCCGAAGCTCATGGCGCTGTCGATCGAGGCGGCGCCGGGGACCGCGGTGACGAACCCGCCGCCCGCGTCGGTCAGGTTGGGGTCCTCCATGCCTTCGGGCGGGCGCGCGCCCAGGCCGATCACGCCGTTCTCCGCCTGGAAAAAGACGTTGGTCTCGGCCGGCAGGTAGTTCGCCACCATGCTGGGTAGACCGATGCCCAGATTCACCAGGCTGTTCGGCTTGATCTCCAGCGCAACCCGGCGCGCAATGATTTCCTTCGCATCCATCAGGCGGCCCTCTCCAGCATGTGGTCGACCAGGGCGCCCGGCGTCTTGACGGCGTCGGGCGGGATCATGCCGATCGGAACGATCGCGTTCGGCTCGGCAATCACGGTTTCTGCAGCCAGCGCCATGACGGGATTGAAGTTGTGCGCCGTCAGCGCGTAGGCGAGATTGCCGACATAGTCGGCCTGGTTCGCCGCGATCAGCGCGAAGTCGCCGCGGATCGGCGTCTCCAGGATGTAGCGTTTGCCGCCGGTCTCGACGATCTGCTTGCCTTCTTCGACCGGCGTGCCGAGGCCGGTCGCCGTCAGCACGCCGCCAAGGCCGACGCCGCCGGCGCGGATGCGCTCGACCAGGGTTCCCTGCGGCACCAGCTCCACATCCAACTCGCCGGCGATCATCTTCTGCTGTGTCTCGGGGTTCAGGCCGATATGCGAGACGATCGCGCGGCTGACGGCGCCGGCCGAGACCAGCTTGCCGATGCCGTTGCCCGGCCATGCCGTATCGTTGCCGACCACCGTCAGGTCGGTGGTGCCGCGTGCGACGATCGCGTCGATCAGCCGATGCGGCGATCCGACGCCCATGAAGCCGCCGATCAGCAGCACCGCCCCGTCTGGGATCATCTCCGCGGCCTGTTCGGCCTTTACCGCCTGTTTCATCCCCTGCCTCCTTCTGCCCGGATACGTCGTGTCATCACGTTGCAGCGCACCATAGGACGAAACGATGACAAATCCGAATCGCCCGCGCAACCGGCCCGCTTGCGACCGACAGCGTGCGGCCGTATCGTCGCGGTCTCACTAACGCAGGCTAAGCCATGCCCATTCCCCCCGACCGCGACGCCGCGCTGTTGCGGCGCGCCATAGCGCTGGCGGAGGCCGCGCGGGCGCGCGGCGATCATCCGTTCGGCGCCCTGTTGGCGGACGCTGAAGGCGAGGTGCTGCTGGAGGCGATGAACACATGCGGCAGCGTCGGCGACCGGACCGGACATGCCGAACGCAACCTGATGAGCGAGGCGTCGCGCCTCTACGACCCTGCGTTCCTGGCCGCCTGCACCATGTATACCAGCGCCGAGCCCTGTGCGATGTGCGCCGGGGCGGTCTATTGGGCGGGCGTCGGCCGGGTCGTCTTCGGATTGAGCGAAAAGGCGCTGAAGGCGCTGATCGGGCCGGACCCGGAGAACCTCACCATGGATTTGCCCTGCCGCACCGTGTTCGCCGCCGGCCAGCGGCCGGTGGAGGCGGTCGGGCCGCTGTTGGAAGAGGAGGCGGCAGAGGTGCACCGGGGGTTCTGGTCGCCGGGGACGTGACGCCGCCGCGCGCTCCTCAGCCCGCCAGCGCAAAGAACGGCCGCCCTTGGGTCGCCTGGAACAGCGTGTAAAAAACGAAGCCCGCGAAGGCCGCGGCGAAAACCACGACGGCGGGCCGTCCGGCGCGCGGCGGCAGCGCGCGGGCCGCCAAAAAGCCGAAGGCGGGCACGAACTGCATGGCATGGGTCGCGAAGAAATGCGCGACCCGCAGATCGCCGCCGTCGCGCGCCCATCCGAACAGCATCAGGCCGTCCGCGTCGGACCCGCTGCCGCCGACGGCGTGACCGGACCCGCTCGCCAGGTGGCTTGCCACCGGAACGGTGAGCAGGAAGGTCATCGCCAGACCGAGCGATACCGAGAGCCGGAAGACCGGGTCGAGCGGCCCGTCCTTGTGCCGCCAGATCAGGACCGCGTAGACCAGGGTCGCCGAGGTGAGAAAGATCGCGACGACGCCCATCAGCGGATAGAGCGCGGCCATCAGCGGCGTCGATTGATTGAAGTGGGAGGCAACGCCGCCCACCGCGGCGCCGCCGATCCAGACCATCTCGGCGGCGATTGCCAAGACCACCGCCGCGGAAAACCAGAGGTACCAGCGGTTCCGGGTGACCCCCGGCGGCAGCCAGCCGGCGAACCAGGCAAGCGTTGCGAGATAGACGAACAGCGCCAGCGCGAACTTCAGCGGCTTGATCCAGACATTGACGCCCAGCAGCGTCCGGTCGTCCAGCGCGAGCGCGACGATCATGGGCAGCGAGAACAGCGCCAGCACCAGCGCGGCGGTGGCAAACAGCGGTTCGCGGCGGAAGGCTTCGCGGATCGGCCGGGCAAGCGCCGGCGCGCCGACACGGTCCGCCGCGGCCAGCGTCACGGCGTGCCGGAGGGCGCCGTGCGGGTTGCGGCGCGGCCCGCGCGCACGGCAATGAACAGAAGGAACCCGACGGGCCCGAAAATGAAGGTGAGCGCCAGGCAGGGCAGGACGATCAAGAAGGGGATGTTCTCCTTGCGCCCGGTCCTGGCCTCCCAGGCGCCGACCACCAGGTCGAAGGCGAGATAGTGGAACCAGCCGGCCAATACCAGTTCCGGGCGCGTGAACACCAGCATCACGTTGTCCAACGTGTCGAAGCCGCCTTCCGTCCCGCTCCAGAAGGCAAGGAGCAGGCCCGTATAGACGATCGCGAGCACCGCGGGGATCGCAAAACCCGAAATCCGGTCGGCCCAAACGGGGATCTTGGGCGAGAAGGCCAGCAGCAACCAGCCGGCGAGCGCCGTGAAATTGGCGGCCTGGAACATGAGGTTGAGGCTTATTGTCCCGCCAGTCATGGCAGTTCCCCGTATTCTTTATTGTTCGCGCATCGTCCCGCTGACCGATGCGGGCGATCTACTGAAATTGTCGCATTACGCCAAATTGCAAGGGCAGGCGGCTGAGCGGTGCGTCTCGGCGGTCGACGCCGGACCGAAACCGCCCGACAAACGCGACAAAAGCGGCCATGCCCGGACCCGACGCCGCCAATTCTCAGGTGTGCGGAAATTTTTCCTTGACATCGACAGGGCAAGGGGGTATAACCCGGCATCGTCAGAGAAAACGCCCGGGGGAACGCGGGCGTTTTTCTTTCGGGCCGGGCGTCTCGCCGCGGCCCGCCACTACCACTAGTAGATTTTTTAGTTTCCTTCGGTCGAAACCGCAAGATCTAGCGGCTGCATGCCGGTTGCGGCCATGTGGTTCGAGACGGCGCGCTGACGCGCGCCTCCTCACCATGAGGGCAGCAAGTGATGTCCGGCCGAGAAATGCCTCATGCTGAGGAGCCCCGCCCGGCGGGCGGGGCGTCTCGAAGCATCGGGCTGCAGGCGGCCGGTGCCGCCGCTCAGTGGATCGTTTCGCCGGTCTCGCGCTGCGGCACGGTCGGGGCGACGATTTCGTCCATTGCCTGGGCCTGCTTGACCTCGCCAAGGTCTTCAAGCGCCTTGCGGATCAGCCGCACCGCCTCGGCGATTTCCTTGCGTCTTTTGTCGTCTGCCATTCGTGCCCCCTGTTCTCGCCGGCCGTTCGGCCACGCCTTTTGCAGACAGTCTAGCCGGGGCCGGCGGGCACTGCCAGCCGAAAGACCGTTCGGTCCTTCGCCATCGGGAGAATGCCATGTTGAACGGATCGCGCGCACCGGTGCGGCGCCGGCCGCGGCGCAACGGGCGCGCCGCGCCGGTGCCGAAACCGCCGCGCATCGAGCCCGATTTCGACGCCGAGACCCTGGCTGTGGCGCGCGCGCTGCTTGAAGGCATCGCCGGCGCGCTTTCGGGCCAAGACGAGGCCGGGCCGGCGGGCCCGCCCACCCCGGTTCAGCTCAAGGACCTGGCGACGGCGGCGCGCACCGCCCAGGCCGTGGGGCGGCTTGCGCTGGGCGCCGAGGACGGCGACGCGCCGGCCGCCGCGGCGCGCGCGGTGGCCAGTCTGCTCGCCGAGATCGACGGCGGCAGCCGTGGCCTCCCCGACGGCGGCTGAGCGGCTGGGCGACCGGCGCCGGCGGCTGGAGAACCTCTACTGGATCCGCGACAAGGCCGGCATCAAGGTCCGCTTCCGGATGAACCGGGCCCAGGCCGCGCTGTTCGACGGCATGCACCACCTGAACCTGATCCTGAAGGCGCGCCAGCTCGGTTTCACCACGTTCCTGCAGCTCTACATGCTGGACGCGTGCCTGTTCAACTCGGACACCAACGCCGGCACCATCGCCCATACCCTGGACGACGCCATCGAGATCTTCGACCACAAGATCAAGTTCGCCTACGACGCGCTGCCGGAAGGCCTGAAGGCGGCGCGGCCGGCGCGGCGGGATTCGGCGCGCAAGCTCGCCTTCGCCAACGGCTCGTCGATCCGGGTCGGCACCTCGCTCAGGTCGGGCACGTACCAGTACCTGCACATCTCCGAGTTCGGGAAGATCTGCGCCACCGCGCCCGCCAAGGCGCGCGAGATCAGGACCGGCGCCTTGAACACGGTGCAGGCGGGCCAGGTGATCTGGATCGAATCGACGGCGGAGGGCCAGGACGGAGACTTCTACGCCCTGGTGAGCCAGGCGCGCCGGCGCGCGGCCGAGGGAAGGCGGCTGACGCCGATGGACTTCAAGTTCTTCTTCTTTCCCTGGCACCGCGACCCGGACTACCGGCTCGAAGCGCACGGGGTGGAGATCGCGCCGGCCATGGAGCGTTATTTCGAGAGCCTCGCCGCCGACCACGGCATCCGCCTCGATGCGGCACAGCGCGCCTGGTACGCCAAGAAGGCGGAAAGCCAGGGGGACGACATGGGTCGCGAGTACCCCTCGGTGCCCGACGAAGCCTTCGCCGCGGCCGTCGAGGGCAGCTACTTCGCCGCGGCCATGGCCCGGGCCCGGCGCGAAGGCCGGATCGGCCGGGTGCCGTTCGAGCCGACGGTGCCGGTTCACACCTTCTGGGACCTCGGCATCGACGACGAGACCGCGATCTGGTTTCACCAGCGGGTGGGTCTGGAGAACCGCTTCATCGGCTATCTGGCGGACGCGGGCGAGGGCCTGGCGCACTATGCGGGCGAACTGCGGCGCCTGCAGGACCGGCATGGCTGGCTCTACGGCACTCATCACCTGCCGCATGACGTGGAGGCGCGTTCGCTCTCGACCGGACGGACGCGGCGTGCCACCCTGGAAGGGCTGGGGGTGCGGCCGATCCGGACGGTGCCGCGCGCAACCAACATCGCCGACGATATCGAGGCGGTGCGCGGCGCGATCGCGTCCTGCTGGTTCGACGCCGCCGGTTGCGCGGACGGCATCAAGGCGCTGGACAACTACCGGCGCGAGTTCGACGCCAAGCTGGGCACCTTCAAGAACCGCCCGCGGCACGACTGGGCGAGCCACGGCGCGGATGCCTTCCGCACCTTCGCCGTCGGTTTTCGTCCGCCCGCGACCGCGCGGCGCTGGGCGACGGCGGTGATCGACGCGGACCCAATCTAGAGAGTTCGGTCTGTCGGTCAACTCAGAAAGTACGGTCTTTCTAAGATAAGCCCAGACCGGTTTTTTGCTCTTACAGAGGAATCGTTCCGCGCTGTCGGCTGCCCGTCGTTCTTGTGACTGCGGAGACCGGCCGGCGGCAGCAAGGAGGGTCGCGTGGCGAGGCAGAAACGGCGGTCGGTGGGGTCATGCGCGGGCAAGTGAGGATGGTGCGGGCGACGTCCGTCGATGCGGTGGCGGTGGCCCGCGCCATGCGGGCCGCCGACCGGCGCGAGGTCATGGCGCTCCGGCCGGCCGGCACCGACCCCGCCGGGCCGATCCTCGAAGCCGTCGCGGCCGACGGCGCCTGGTCGTTCTGCGCCCGCCGCGGCGGGCGGGCGGTGGCGGTTGTGGGCGCGGTGGAGATGCGGCCGGCCCTGTGGTCGGTCTATCTGGTCGCGACCGAGGACTGGCCGGCGGTGGCGACGGCGGTGACACGGTTCGTGCGCCGCACGCTGGTCCCCGGCCTGCTCGCCGCCGGCGCCAACCGCGCGGAATGCCGCTCGATCGAGGGACACCGTACGGCGCACCGCTGGCTGGAACGCCTGGGCGCCGTACGCGAGGCCGATCTCGTCGATTGCGGCCCGGGGCGCGAGACCTTCCGCCTCTACGCCTGGCGACGGCGGGATTTTGAGAAGAGGGGGCAATTGGAGCGTTTAAGCCTCCCGTCATGCTGAGGAGCGGCGCGTTCGCGCCGCGTCTCGAAGTATCCGGCGGCACTCAGCGTGGTCGTGCCGCTTGCAGCCAGGCCCTTCGAGACGGCCGTGTCCCACGGCCTCCTCAGGGTGAGGACGGGCGAGGGGCGTCGTCGGTGGCTCTTTGATTTTCCGGCGGGCCCGGTCATAGTTGAGCGCATGCGGATGTTCGCCTCACTGCTTGCGGCTCTCGTTCTCGGCGCCTGTGCGACCCAGCCGGAGATCCGCGGCGCGGAGCTGGATGCGATGATGGAAAGGCACATCGCCTTCATCGCGGAGAACAGCGACCTGGAGCCGCTGCCGCCGCCGCGGGTGGAGTTTCATGAGGATTTCGACGAATTTGTGGCGATGAAGATGGCGGAGAACCGCGGTATTTACGACGTCGACTTAGAGGATATCGTAGGCGGCTACGATTTGGAGGCTGGAGTAATCCACCTACGTGAACAGTGGAAGCCTTATGTGCGTGAAGAGGCGAACCTTGTCCATGAGTTGGTGCACTATTTGCAGCACGTCGGCGGCAAACCGATATGTGCGCGGGACTGGGAACGACAAGCCTACGACATTCAACTGTTGTGGCTGAGGACATATCATCCAAACGAACCAGTGGATGTGACCGCTTGGGAAAAAGGCATTCCTGCATCTTGTAATTGATCCGGTGCACATTGGAGAAAAATCAACGGCTGCCTGCGGGCGGCTGTTTCTTTTTGAGAAAGGCGACGACATGGCACAGGAACGCGGGCAAGGCACGGGCCGCAGTAAGTCAAGCAGCGGCGGTAGGGGGAATAATTCGGGCGGTGGCACCAATACGGGGCACAGTCGACAGCGCAATGCGTACCGATCGCCAATGCAGGTCAGCACGAACCAGATGGCCACAGCGTCCCGGGCGATCAACCAGGGCCCGGCGGAAGGGCGCGACGGTGGTTTCAGCGTCGCCAGCGTGGCTCGGCGAGCGATTCCGACGCGGGAAAGCCCAGGCGCATTGGTATTCGCTCCAGGCGTTGGATCCGCTGTAACCATCGGGACTGCGCTGGCAAATGCAGCTGAAAACCTCGGCCTCAAGGTCGACCGCGCCGCACGCCCCGCCGAGGGCCGCGACGGGGCTTCTGTCGCTGCGTTGCGCCGCACGCGGCTCAGGCCGCTTGCCGGGGATGCGCCGGTGGGGACGGCGCCGCTGACCGGGTCTTCCGACGACGAGGGCGGCGAGGGCAGCGGGCTCCGGCGGCGCGGGCGCACCATCCTGGGCGCGGCCAACGTGCGCCGGCCGGTGCTGACCTCCAGGCGCGGCGCACGGTTCCTGGGGCGCTGAGGCGTGGGCGACGCTGATCATCTGATCCGCCGGTTCGAACGGCTGCGCGGCGACCGCGCGACCTGGGAACGGCACTGGCAGGAGGTGGCGGAGGTCTTCCAGCCGCGCCATGGCGATTTCGCCGGCACGCGCACGCCAGGCGCCAAACGCACCGCCAAGGTGTTCGACGCAACGCCGCTGTTGGTGCCGCTGAGGTTCGCGGCGGCCATGGAAAGCCTGATGACGCCGCGCGGCGCGTTCTGGCACGGGCTCACCGTCGCCGACGAGGCGCTGGCGGCGCATCCGCCCGTCAAGACCTGGCTGGAGACGGTGCGCCGGCGGCTGTTCCGCTGCCGCTACAATCCGCATGCGGGCTTCGGCGCGAACACCGGCGAGAGTTATCTCAATCTCGGGCTCTACGGGACCCAGGTGCTCTACACCGAAGAGGGCTTCGACCGCGCGCCGATCCTGTACCGCGCCCTGCCGCTGGCGGAGTGTTTCCTGGCCGCCGATGCGGGCGGGCGGATCGACACCCTGTTCCGGCTGACGCGGCTGACCGCGCGCCAGGCGGCGCTGCGCTGGGGAGCCGAGGCGCTCTCGCCGCGGGTCCGCCGGCTGTTGGACGACCCGGCCGCGCGCGACAGCGAGGTGACGATGCTGACCTGTGTCCTGCCGCGCGCGGAGGCCGAAACACCGCGCCGGCTTGCCCCCGGCATGACCCATGCCGTGGTCCACCTGGAGCCCGACACCCGCCACGTGGTCGCGGCCGGCGGCGCCTACGAGTTCCCGTTCCACGTCTCCCGCTTCGCCCACGGCGCGCGCGAGGTCTATGGCCGCGGGCCGGCGATGAGCGTGCTGCCCGACGCGAAGATGCTGAACGCCATGAACCGCACCACCATGCGCGCGGCGGAAAAGGCGGTCGACCCGCCCTTGGCGGTGGGCGACGACGGCGACATGCCGCGCCCGAACCTCAATCCGGGCGCAATCAACCCTGGCGCGGTCAACGACCAGGGCCGGCCGCTGATCGTGCCGATCAATTCCGGCGCCCGGCCCGAAGTGGGCACCGACGCCATGCAGGCCAAGCGCGCGGTCATCAACGACGCCTTCTGGGTCACCCTGTTCCAGGTCCTGAACGACAAGCCCGGCATGACCGCGACCGAGGTGATGGAACGCGCGCTTGAAAAGGCGCAGCTGATCGGCCCGGCGCTGGCGCGCCAGGAAACCGAACTGTTGGGGCCGATGATCGAGCGCGAATACGCGATCCTGGCGCGCAAGGGCCTGATCCCGCCGCCGCCCGCCGAACTGGCAGACGCGGGCCTGGAGGTGGAATACACCTCGCCCGGCGCGCGGCTGAGGCGGGCCGCCGAAGGCGCCGGCATCCTGCGCACGGTCGAGGCGGCCGCCGCGATCGCGCCGTTCGCGCCCGAGGCCGCCGACGTGCTTGACGGCGAGGCCATGCTGCGCGCGGCCGCGGAGATCAACGGGCTGCCGCCGGCGCTGCTGCGCGGCGCGGACGCGGTGGTGCGGCGGCGCGCCGCGCGGGCGGCGGCCGGCGATGCCTAGCCGCCTGCGCCTTGCGCGCGCCTATCGCGCGGTGTTCGCCACCGCGGACGGGCGCGTCGTGCTGGCCGACCTGGCGCGCCATTCCGGCTTCTGGCGCATCACCGAACGCGGCGCATCGGAGGTGATCCAGTACAACGAAGGCATGCGCGCCACCTTCTGGCGTATCTTCTCGATGCTGCGCCTCACCCACGCCGACATGGAGGCCCTGGCCCGCGAAGCCCGCGCGCGGGATGGGGACGCACCGGATTCCTCACCCTGAGGATGAATTCCCTCTCCCCGGCGGGGTGTACGGACCGGACACATAGCTGACAGGTGTTCGGAGACATGGTTGACACATCGAGGCATGGATCAGTGTTTCGATGGGGAGCCGAACCGTGCCGCGGGGAGAAGGGACCAAAAGACCAACTTCACGACACAAAGGAACCGAACATGACCGACACGGACAGCGTGACCGAGCCTGCGCCCGCGCCCGCGGCGGCGCCCGCCTTCGACTTTCGGGCGGCCCTTCCGGAAGAGCTGCGCGACCATTCCGCGCTCGGCCCGATCAAGGACATCGGCGGGCTCGCCAAGTCCTTCATCGCGGCGCAGGAGCTGGTCGGGGCCGACCGCATCGCGTTGCCGGCGCCGGACGCCGCGGCCGACAAGTGGGAGGCGTTCTACGACCGCGTCGGCCGGCCCGACACGCCCGACGGCTATGACCTGGCGCCGCCCGACGACCTGCCCGAGGGCTTTTCCTATTCCGACGAGGCGGCCGACCGGTTTCGCGAATGGGCGCACGCGGCGGGCCTGACGCCGCGCCAGGCGAGCCAGTTGCACGGCGCCTTCGTGGAGAACGTGGCCGATACCCTGCACACGCTGGAAGCGGCGGATGCGGCCGCGGTCGCCGAGGCCGACCGGGCGGTGCGCGAGGCCTGGGGCGGCGACTACGACCGCAACCTGGCCCTGGCGGGCCGGGCGCTCGACGCGCTCGGCGGCGCGGCGCTGGCCGACAGCCTGACGGCCGCGGGCCTGATGGACGCGGACGGCGCCGTCAAGGACCCGGTCATCGCCTTTGCCTTCGCCGAGGCCGGCAAGATGCTGGGCGAGGAGATCGTCGGCGGCGACGGCGGCACCGCATTGCCTTCGGCCGAGGCGGCCCGGCGCGAGCTCGAGACGCTGAAGGCGGACGGCGCGCACGTCGCGGCGCTGACCGACGAGAGTCATCCCGGACACCGGGCGGCGCTGGAAAAACGCAGCCGCCTGTTCAGGCTGGCCTACGGAGACGGCGCATGAGCGAACGGGAACTGCGGCTGGCCTGCCTGCGTCTGGCGGCCGAGCGGCAGGGCGCGCAGGACCCGCGCGGCCTGATCGCCATCGCCGAGGAACTGCTGAACTGGGTGACGGCGGGAAAGGGGCCGACGCGCCAACCGGCGCGCCGGCCTTGAACGCGGGCGCGTCGTCCTGCTATCCAACGCGCGGGGGAAAAGGGAGTGCCGATGAGCCGCATTTTTGGGGTTGCGCTGTCGCTGCTGGTCGCTGCGTGCGGGACGGTTCCGCCGGCCGAACGCGGTCCGGCGCCGAAGGCCGATGTCAGCGTCGACGAGGCGGTGATTGCGTTCCGGACGCTTGCCTTCGTCACGTCCGAGAAGGAAGGCGGCGCCTACGACGCGTTGTTCGTGGAGTACAACCGGGCCCGGGCCGAGCGCGAGAACCGGCTGGTCAAGTGGCCCGACGGCGCCGTCCTGAACGTCTATCACCAGGGCGCGCAGATCGCCGCGGTCAGACCCAGGATCGAGGAGGCGCTGAACGAACTCAGCGAACTCACCGGCGTACCACACGTCTTTCGCGAGACCCGAGGGGGTGCGAACTTCATCGTCAATGTGCGGATCGAGGAACGCGAGGCCCTGCAGTGCGGCTCGCTGGGCGTCGCGCGCACGTACCGGCCCCGGCCGAACCGTTTCGACGGTTATATCGAGCGACCACCCTTCACGATGCACGGCTTCGGGATCAGCGAGGATTCCGACGTCGACCATTGCTGCATCAGCCACGTGATCTACCGCCGGCAGTTCGGCGCGCGTCCGATCGCCTACACCCACCTGTCGATCGACAATCTGCCCTTGGACGAGGCGCGCACGTGCGCACTGGCCCACTATGCCCGCTCGGTGGGACTGAACCTGACCGACGCCAGGATCGACAGTTTCCTGGTGCACGGCGCGGATTTGGTCGAGCCCACGGACCTCGACGTGCTGGTGATCTGGGCGCTCTACGACCCGCGCCTGAAGAGCGGCATGACCGTGGAACAGGCGATGCCGATCGTTCGGCAAATCATGGAAGAAGCCCTGGAGGCGAATTAGGGCCTCATTTTCCCGGGTCCGCAGGCGCGCGCGCCTTCAGGATCGGCGCGTTCGGCAACAACGTCATCTGGGTGGTGCTGAAGGCCACGAAGCCGAAGGACGCGTACTCTTCGCGCGGCAAATTGACCCAGCCCCTCTCTTCGAGCGTCAAATTAACCCGGCCCGTCTCACCGGGCGGTGGGTCGTCCAGGTGCCTCAAGTCGTGCCGGCGCCGTTTGAATTGGAAGCACCAATGACTGCCGTCGCCGTCGTCTGTATGGACGTCTCCATTTTGGACGTCTCCAATTTCGACGCCTTTTTGGACGTTGCCATTTTGGACGTCGTCTTTTCGGACGTCGTCTTTATGCGGGTTGCAGCTCTCGTGTTTGTCCCAGGTGAAGCGGGCGATGAAATCGTAACAGGTTTGGAACGGATAGAAACCGCGGCAGTGATTGACCACGTAAAACTCGGCCTTGACTTCCAGCATGTCGTACGTGTCCGCGGGCACGTACAGCACGAGTTTTTCGCCCCGCCGTTCCTCGGGCTCGAAGCGCGTGTTCGCGAACGCGTTCGCATAGCCGACAAGGTCGGTTTCCTGGCGCCACCGCACGTCTTCGGTGATCAGGTTGTTTCTTCCGTCGTCCGTCGTGAGTTGCATCAAAAGGATGTCGCGTTCCGTATCGTCCGGCGCCGCCTTGTGCGCCCACATCGGGACGAAGGCCGCGATGACGGTGGCTTCGGTGTCGCTTGCGTTGCCGACGACGACTTCGATTTCGACGGGAACATAATCGCCGGCTGCCGCGCCGTCGGGCTCCAGGACCGTGACCTTCAGGCTCGGATTGATGTGCAGGGTCTTGGCCTGCTCCTTGAAGATGAACTCGTAGGCCGCCCACAGGCCCGCCAGCACGATGGCGATGCTTTGGATCCACGCGGCGACGTTCTGCGAGCGTGAGGCGCCGTTGGCCATGTTCCTCTCCGTTCCTCGCTGCATCGGACGTTGAGTGAGGAGACGCACATTAGCAAAGCCGCCCCGCGCGGCACCACCGCAACCGTTGTTGCCCCCTCGGGCAGACCGCGCGTAGACGCAGCGATGCGTGAGATGGAACTAATGAACGCCGACCGCGGATACCAAAAGGGCCTCTACCACGAGAGTCACTCCGGCCAATTGATTGCACTATAGCGGCGGGGGCGGTTGTTCAAGTTGGCTTGTGGATAGTGAGTGCGAACGCTCTGAAGGAATGCGCTTAAGCCTGGTCACATTTCTTTAGGTTCCTCAAGTCCAAAAGCGGAAGGTCGAGCACCGTCAACGGCCGTTAGTTCGGAGGCCGCCAAGGGCGGCAGCTTGACAGCGCGTTCGATCGCTTCACCGGCGGCCATGATGACCCTCCAGTTAGACCTGATCGTCTTGCTCTGCTCCTGATCTCTTGGTCCCTTCAAGTAGGTGGGATGATCGGCGGCTGCCATGTACGCTGCTTTAAACGCGGCTCTTGGCTCCGGCTCAAGATACAGACTGTGGGCATACCACCATCTCTGGCACTTCATCACTACATCGTGGCCGTTTTTGTGATGTACACTGCGCCAGAGCTCGAACCATAGGGTATGAGCTTGCTGATGGGCTTCGAAACGTTTTTCCACGGCTGCCACTCGCATCTGTGACTCGGAACGGAGGCGCTCGCGGATCTCGTCGACCTCCAGCTTTGCTTCTTCCTGTCGCCTCGTTATCTCCGCCACGTCCTGTTTGGTAGCCAGGTTCTTACCTTTTCCACCGAGATACTCTCCGAAGAACGACTTGAACATCCAATTAGCCAGAGACGAAAGGGCGACCGTTACCAGCGATGTGATGCCAGCGATTTGGAGGATCACATCAATAGGCAGTGAGTTCATTAATATGTCCAGCCTGTGAAATTGAGAATGCGGGGAAGGTTTCCCCTCCCCGCATCTCCTATTGGAAGTGAATCATGAAAAGCAGAAGTACGTAGAGCACCTTTGCCACGTCAATCTTCAATTCCAGCCTAAGGTCGAACTTGAACATGTCTATGTTCCCGTTCAGGCCCCGGGCCCGAGGTCGTTAAACCTCAATGCATTTTTTTCGCGCCCTTGCTGGCGCTAGCCCTTCCCTATGTACAACTCGGGTTGGGCGGCGGACGAGGTGTGCCATCGGGTTTCTAACTGCCGGTTTCACCAATCTGGGGTCCGGGTCAGTCCCTCGGGGCTCGCCCTTAAGCCGGCCGGGAAAGCCGACCCGAAGCGCTTCCCAAGCGCTCCTGAAGGTAGGCATGCGCCTCTAACCCACGTCTCGTCGCACGGCATCTTCTACGCCAATGATTCGGACCGATTCGGTCATTGTGCAAGAGGAAAATGAAACAGCGCAGACCGAGTCCAATGCCCGGGCAGACCGCGCCCACGCGCGGTTCCGGGTGACCGCACGGAAAGACGTGCCGACCGCAGGGCGCGTCAAGCCCAGGAAGGGTCCGGCAACGCCCACGCCGGGGAGCCACTCCGAACAGCCTTCACACCACTGTTTGGAGAAACGCCATGTCCCAGGACATTCCCGTTCATTTCGTCCAGGAATACTCCGCCGGGCTGGAGTTGCTGGCCCAGCAGCTTTCCAGCGAAACCCGCGCGTCCGTGCGGGTCCGGCCGATGCGGGCGAAGAAGATGTCGGACGACCAGATCGGCATCGTCAAGATGCAGCCGCGCGGCGCCCGGCACGCGGACATCCCCACCGTGGATACCCCGCACAAACGGCGCTGGGTCACGGCCCGGGATTATCACATCCGCGACTTCATCGACGAGTTCGACAAGCTGCAGGTTCTGACCGACCCGACAAACGGTTACAGCCAGGCCTTCGCCGCGGCGAGCGCGCGCCAGTTCGACAAGATCGTCATCGATGCGGTCCTCGGCACGGCCTATACCGGCGAGGAGGGCACCACCGCGATCACCTTGCCGGCCGGCCAGAAGATCGCCGCCGGCGGCAACGGCTTCACGCTGGCCAAGCTGAAGCAGGCCGTGCGCATCCTCAAAACCAACAACGCGGTGATGCCCGGCGACGAGATCCACGCCTTCTGGACCGCGCGCCAGGAGGAGGAGTTCATCGACACCAACGAGGTGAAATCGTCCGACTTCAACACCCGCAAGGTGCTGGTCGACGGCGGCGTGAACGAGTTCTACCGCGTCGCCTTCCACCTGTTGGAGGACGTCGAGGACTCCGACGAGGGCCGGATGCTGCCCAAGACGGGCACGACGCGGTCGTGCGCGCTGTTTGCCAAGTCCGGCGTCCTCGTCGGCGAGCGCAAGCCCGCCTACGGCCGCATCGCCTGGCTGGATGAACGCGAGACCTGGCAGGTCAGCGCCGGCCTCTCCGTCGGTGCGACGCGCCTGCAGGAGAAGAAGGTCGTGCAGATCGACGTGGTCGAGAGCTGAGGAGGGACTGAGAAATGGCAGTGACGACACAGGACAGCACCCAGATCGCCAACGGCAAGGCGTTCCCGCCGAAGATCAACCCGGCGGCCGACGACGGCGGGCGGGTGCGGGTGAAGGCGTTCTCCTTTGCCCAAAGCGGGCAGGGCGACGCCGGCTCGATCGCCAACCTCGCCAAGATGCCGGGCGGCAAGGTGCGGATCGTCCAGTCCCACGTGGCTTACGACGCGATGGGGACGGGGCGCACCTTGGACCTGGGCCACGGCGGCTATTCGGACGCGGACGGCAATGCGGTCGCCGCCGAACCTGACGCGTTCCTTGCCGACGTCGCCGTTGCGACGGCGGGGCAGAGCACGGTGCAGTACCAGGACGCGAGCCTGGAGACGCCGGGCGGCTTCGTGCTGACCGCGCAGATCAACGACGGCACGTTCGACGACGGCAAGGCGCTGACGGGCTTCGTGCTCTACGTCGTGGATTAGCCCTTCATAACCCGCCCTTCGGGCGCTCCTCAGGACAGGGCCTACGAACCACCCTCATGCTGAGGAGCGGCGCGTCAGCGCCGCGTCTCGAAGCAGGTGGCTGCGTGCGGCACGACCTTGACGCGTGGCAGCCATGCCCTTCGAGACGCGCCCTTTGGGCGCTCCTCAGGGTGAGGTGAAGAGGAAACGCACATGGCATCTGAAGTGGAAATCTGCCGTATGGCGCTGGATCTCCTCGGCGACTATGCGATCAGCGACCTGGCCGAGGCGACCAAGCAGGCACGGCTGTGCCGGCGCAACTTTGCGCCCATGCGCGATGCGGTGTTGCGGGCGCATCCCTGGAACTGCGCGCTGACGCGCACGACGCTGGCCCGGGACGCCGCGGCGCCCGCCTTCGGCTTTGCGAACCAGTTCACCCTGCCGGCCGACTGCCTTCGTGTCCTGCCGCTGACCCGGGACGGCGCGTTCGGCGGCGCACCGGTGACGCACCGGATCGAGGGCCGCAAGCTGTTGACCGACGCCGGCGCGCCGCTGCCGGTGGTCTATGTCCGTCGCATCGCCGACACCGCCGCGTTCGACGCGGCCCTGGTCCAGGCGATCGCCGCGCGCCTGGCCTGGCAGATCGCCTATAACCTGACCGGCTCGCGGGCCAAGCAGGCCGAGGCCGGACAGGTCTATCGCGAGGTGATGCGCTCGGCGCGCCGGGTCGACGGCATGGAAGGCACGCCCGAACCGCAAACGGCGTCCGCCTGGCTGAAGGCGCGCGAGGCATGAGCCGGGCGACGCCGATCCAGCCCAGCTTCGCCCGCGGCGAGATCTCGCCCAGGCTGTGGAGCCGGGTGGATCTGACCTTCTACCGGCTGGGGCTGGAGACCTGCGAGAACTTCATCGTGCTGCCGCACGGCGGCGCGACGCGTTTGCCGGGCACCCGCTTCGTCGCCGAGGTGAAGGACAGCGCGGGCCCCGCGCGCCTGCTGCCGTTCGCGTTTTCGACCGAGCAGACCTATGTGATCGAGGCGGGACCGCGGTCGTTCCGCCTGTTCAAGGACCGCGGCGTCGTCTTCGTCGACCAGACCGACGCCGCGCTCGTCAACGGCGGTTTCGACGCCGACCTTTCCGGATGGACGGCCTCGGCCGTCACCTGGGAGGCCGGCGGGGCGCGGTTCGCCGCCGGCGGCACGCTGACCCAGGCGGTCACCGTGACGGACCCGGCGGTGGAACACGTGCTTGGCTTTGACATTGCGGGCACGCCCGGCGACGGCATCGACCTGCGCGTGGGGACGACGCCGGGCGGTGCGGAGATCCTGGGCGACACGACCTGCCGCGCGGGCTTTCACTGTCGCCAGTTCACGCCCGGCGCCGGCAATTCGGTTTTCCACGTGCAGTTCCGGCACAAGACCGGGACGCCCCGGTTGGATCGGGCGGCCTTCCTGTCGGCGGCGCCGGTGGAGATCGCAAGCCCCTATGACGCCGCCGTCCTGTTCGAGATCCATCACACCCAGTCGGCCGACGCGATGTATCTCGCCGCCGGAACGGTCCGGCCGCATCGGCTGTCGCGCCTGGGGCACGCGTCCTGGTCGCTGGAGGCCATCGCGTTTACGGGCACGCCGCCGGAATGGACCGACGGCAACTGGCCGCGGCGGGTGGGCTTCTTCGAGGACAGGCTTTGCTGGGCCGCGCCGGCGAGCGACCCGCAGACCATCTGGCTGTCGTCGACCGACGCGCTGGAAACGCTGACCCTGCCGGCCAACCCCACCGACGCCGACGCCATGAAGTTCACGATCAGCGCCGGCCAGGTGAACGCGATCCAGTGGCTGGCCGAGGACCAGCAGCTGCAGATGGGGACCACCGGCGCGACGCGCACGCTGTCGGGTGCCGGCCTGGACGCACCGCTGACGCCGAACTCGGTCAAGGGCAAGCGCCACACCACCTTCGGCGCGGCGCCCATACAGCCGGTGCAGACCGGCGAGGTCACGATCTATCTGGGCCGCTTCCGGCGGCGCCTGCGCGAGTTCGTCTTCTCCTTCGAGCGCGACCGCTATGTCTCGCCCGACCTGACGCTGTTGTCGCAGCACATCACGGCGGGCGGGGTGACCGACATGGCCTATGCCCAGGACCCGGACTCGGTCATCTGGCTGGCGCGCGCGGACGGCCAGCTTCTGGGCCTGACCTACGAGCGCGACCAGGAGGTCGCCGCCTGGCATCGCCACACGATCGCCGGCGGCGCGGCCGACCCCTGGGGCGCGGTCGAAAGCCTGACCGCGATCCCCGGCGCCGACCGCGAGGAGCTGTGGCTGGTGGTGCGGCGCACGATCGGCGGGCAGACCCGCCGCCACGTGGAGTTCCTGGAGGCGGTGCCCGAACCCGCCGACGCGACCGACCGCGACGGCCTGTTCTTCGTCCATGCCGGGCTGACGTTCGACGGCCGCAACCAGCAGACACCGCTTACCCTGTCGGCGCCGTCCGGGCCGGGGATCGCCGTTACCGCGGCAACGGATTTCTTCACCGCGGGCCATGTGGGCGACCGCATCGAAGGCGCCGGCGGCCGGGCGCGCCTTACCGCAGTCACGTCTCCGACCCAGGCCACGGCCGAGGTGGAGCGCCCCTTCGCCGGGACGGCGCTGTCGGGCTGGACGCTTCAGGCCCATGCGCTGGGCGGGCTGGGGCATCTGGAGGGCGAGACCGTGGCGGTGCTGGCCGACGGGGCGGTGGTGCCGCCGCGCACGGTGACCGCGGGCGGCATCGCGCTGCCGGACGAGACCACCGCGGCGGTGATCCATGCCGGGCTCGGCTATCGCTCGGTCTTGAAGACGCTGAGACCCGAGGCGGGCGCGGCGGAAGGCACGGCGCAGGGGCGGCTGAAGCGCATTCATAAGCTGATCGTGCGCGTGCGCAACACGCTGGGGCTCAAGTTCGGACGCGACCTGGAGAATCTGGACGCGGTGGTGTTCCGCAAGGCCGGCCAGCCGATGGACGCCGCGCCGCCGCTTTTCACCGGCGACCTCGCCGTGGCGCTGGACCAGGGGTGGGGCCCGGACGCCCAGGTGGTTTGCGTCCAGGACCAGCCGCTGCCGGCGGAGATCCAGGCGATCATTCCGCGGCTGGAAACGACCGAAGCGTGACGGCGGCGCCTGCTTGCCGTTACCGTTGCGGCGGAGGGGCGCGACCATGGCCGAACGACGCATCGTCCGGGAAAGTCATAACGCCAGCTATGCGGATCCAATTGCGGTCGGAGCGGGCGAACCGCTGACCCTGACCGGACGCGAGGACGACTGGGACGGCCACCGCTGGCTGTGGGCGGTGGCGCCGGACGGCCGAGAGGGATGGGTGCCCGACGACCTGGCGGTCGGCCAGGGCGACGGGCACGTCGCGGCGCGCGACTACACGGCCATTGAACTCACCTGCACGGCCGGCGAGGTCGTCGACGTGGTCCGCGAAAGCCACGGCTGGGCCTGGTGCCGGGCACAGGACGGCCGGGAAGGGTGGGTTCCGCGCCGCAATTTGTCGGACGATTGAGGCCGACTAGCAGCTTCCACCAAGACAGGCGGGTCTGTTTGATGTGCCTAGGGATCGGCGCAGAGCATCCTGATGGCATGGGGGGCTGGTATGCTCTGCGTGTGGTCGTGAGCAACCTTGTACGCTATCAGCGCTGAGTACTGGCCAAGGTCTCCGTGGTGTGCGCACCAGACATCGCAGAGTTTCAGTCTCTTAAGGCCGGTCGGCTTTTCCGGATCGCCCAGTCCGGCCTCATCAAGGCGTGCGGTCAGAAGACTGGAGAACTCTTCATCCTGCTTCGCGCCGTTGCTTTTGAGTTCAGGGTGTTCGTCGAGGATGGCCTTGGCGATCTCTTCGATTTTCGGATCGAGCGGATTGCCGTCTTCGTTGCCCCTTCCCCCGGTGCTGGTAGCCATGCCCATCGTCTCCATTGCTTGGTTTCGGATCCCGGCCGCGCTGCCGCCGGTTGAGAAACGCTAGCGTGATTCGCCGCGGGGCAACAATAGGCTGGGTTGCCCGCCAGGAATCTCCACGACCTCCAACACCGGTTTCAACGACGGGAGACCATGAAGATGTGCGACGTGATGACCACGGCCGGCGCGCTTGGGCTGGCCGGGCAGGGGCTTGGCGGCCTGGCGCGGCTCAGCCAGGCCGGCAAGGCCGAGAAACGGGCGCGGCGCGCGGCCGAAGCCGAGGAGGCCGCCGCGAAGGACCGCGCCGACGATGCCCGGCGCCGGGCACGGGCCGAGCGGGGCGCCAGGCGTGCGCGGTTCGCCAAGGCGGGCGTCAAGCCCGACGGGACGCCGACGGCGGTGCTGGAGGCGATCGAAGCGGAAGGCGAAGACGCGGCCGCGGATCTCGTTGCACGCGGGCGCCGCCGCGCCGATGCCATCCGCGACCGCGCCAGGGACGCACGGTCCCGCGCGCGCACGGCATTGTTGGGCGGGGCGGCGTCGGCGCGCATGCTGGGCGGGTTCCCGGTGTCGGGGCGCTGGAAATGACGGTCGCCAGCGCCACCAACCGCGCCCGATACGACGGCGACGGCATCAGCACGGTCTTCGCGGTGCCGTTCTACTTCCTGGCGTCGGACGATCTGAAGCTTGTCCTGACCGACACGGGCGGAAACGAAACGGTGCTTGCGCCCGGAACCGACTATGCGGTGGCGGGCGCGGGCGACCCGGCCGGCGGTTCGGTCACCCTGGCCGCGGCGCCGGCCGCGGGCGCAACGCTGGTGATCCTGCGCAACGTCGCGGCGACCCAGGGGACCGACTTCGAGGAGAACGCCGACCTGCCCGCGGAGACGCTGGAGCGTGGGTTCGATCGGCTGACCATGCTGATCCAACAGATCGTCGAGCAGGTGGCGCGCTCGATGCTGTTGCCGACCGCGACCGGCCTGACCAACGTCGCCTTCCCGGCGCCGGCGGCCGGCAAGCTGATCGCGGGCAATGCGTCGGGCGACGGCTTCGAGAACGTATCGCCCCAGGGCGCGGGCCAGATCGTGTTCCCCGTCGGCGTGGCCGAAGGCGGCACCGGGGCGGCCGATGCGGCGACGGCGCGGACCAATCTTGGCGTAACGCGGGCGACCCTCGGCATCGCCGGGCGCAACCGGATCATCAACGGCATGGCGCCGTTCATCGACCAGCGCGGCCCGCAGACCGCGCCTCCCAATGGCGCCTATTTCGCGGACCGGTGGCAATGGTTCCAGGCCGGACCGGGGGTCGTAAACGCCTCCGTCGCCCAGGCGGATGGCGAAAACTGGCTCACGATCGACGTCACCACCGCGGTGGCGGTGCCCGCGACGTCGGACTATTACGGAATGTCGCAGCAGATCGAGGCCAACCAGATCGCGGACCTCAAGCTGGGGACCGCCGATGCGGCCACGGTGACGCTCTCCTTCAAGCACAAACACTCGAAGGCCGGCACCTACTCGGTCGTCTTCCGAAACGGCGTGTTCAACCGGAGTTTCGTGGCGGAATACACCCAGGCGGTTTCGGAGGCTGAGGAGACGAGCGCGATCACCCTGGCGCTCGATACGGCGGGGACGTGGCTTTCGGGCGCCGATCTCGGGCTGCAGATCCTGTTTCCGCTTGCCGTGGGTTCCGCTTTCCAGCTTGCGCCGGGGGCCTGGACCGCGGGCAGCAAGCTCGGTTCCACGGGCCAGGTGAACGCGATGGACTCGGCGGCCAACGTCTTCCGAATTTGCGACGTCCAGCTCGAAACCGGCGCGGAGGCAGGGCCGATGGAATGGTTGGAGCACGGCGAGAAGCTGCGGCGGTGCCAGCGATACTACGTCGAGGTTCCCGTTCTGGGCGGGTCGAGCGTGTTCGGCCTCGGCGCTTATGTGAACGCCGACCTCCTGTCGATGGAGTTCCGCTTTCCGGCGCGGATGCGCACGACGCCGACGATCGAGACCAGCGGCGTCGCCGGTGACTATCGCGCCGCCAACTACAACGGCAATTTCGCCGGCGCCTGCACCGCCGTGCCGTCGCTGGCCAGCCTTACCGACGACACGGGCTGCTACGTGCTCTTCACCCGGACGGCGCACGGACTGGCGAGCGGGTCCATCGGCCGCGCCGAAAGCGCGGGCGGCAAGATCTTCCTGAGCGCGGAGCTCTAGGCCGTGCCCCGCAGCCAGATCGGCCAAGGCGCGGTCGACACCGGCATCGCCGGGACCGTGATCAGCTATCCCTGGTGGGCCCAGTTCCTGCACGACGGGATCGAGCTGTTGGCGCTGGGCGCCGGGCTGGTTCTGGTGGCGTTGCGCATCCGGATCGCGCTGATCGAACTGAAACAGCAGAGACGAAAAGACTAGGAGGCATCCATGCGCCTGTGTCTTGCGGCCGCCCTTGTGGCGGCTTTTTCGTTGCCCGCGGGGGATGCGGAGGCCGCACGGGTCTGCGGCCCGCGCGAGACGATCGCCAAACGCCTGGCTGACGGTTACGGCGAGCGCCCGGCCGCAGCCGGCGTCACCCGCGCCGGTTCGCTGATCGAACTCTACGTGGCCCCCAGCGGCAGCTTCACCTTGGTGGTCACGCGGCCCGACGGCCTGGCCTGCCTGTTGGCCGCCGGCGAGGGCTGGGGGCGGACCCGACGACCGGCATCCGCGAACGACAAGGAGACGTGACATGGAAAAACCGAGACCGCCAGCCGGCGGGCTTGCCGGCACGGGAACCAGCGTCAGCGTCGGCGTCTTGAGCGCCTATTTCGTGGTGCCGCATTTGCCCTCGCCGCTGGCAAGCGCACCACCGACGCCGGAGACGGTGGTGCACGGCCTGTTGATGGCGCTGGTCGCCGGGGTGATCGCGGCGGGTGCGCGTGGGGCCGGCGCTCTTATCGGCCCCTACATGCCGGGGAGGAAGGGATGATGCGGATCCTGTTGTGCGCGGCCGCGGCGTTCGCGCTGTCGGCCTGCGCGGCGGGCGTCGCCGACCTGGGCACGGCCGGGCGCACCGCGGTAACGGTCGAGACCCACGAACCGGCGGCGCTGAAGGACGCCGGCGTTCCTGACGAGGTTTATGCCTGCGGCGTGCCGATCGCGCGAACCACCTATGTCAGCGGTAAGGAGGTGGGCAGCCTCACCTTCATCCGCCGGCCGGACTGCACCGTGGAGGTCACGGCGCGCGACGTGCGGGCCTTCGACGCCATCGGCTTCGCCGCCCGCGCGGCGGCGATCCAGGCCAACGAGCAGGGCCAGACCCTGCGCGAGGTGCTGACGCCCGAGGCGCTGAAGGAGCTGGTCGCCATCGCGCGGGCCTTTGCGGCGGGCGGTGACGGCGGATAGGGCGGATCCCAGCCCACTGCGGCACCCTGCCGCGGCGCCATCCAACACCGGGAGCCGCCCGTAGAAAGGCTATGGAAAGGCTGCATCACATCGCCGTTCAGGTGCCCGACATCGCCCAGGCGCTAGACTGGTACCGCGACCGCTTTGCGGTCGAAACCGCCTATGCCGACGAGAGCTGGGCCCTTCTGCGCTTCGAGAACGTGGCGCTGGCGCTGGTCCTGCCGGGACAGCACCCGCCCCACATCGCGGTGGAACGGACCGATGCCGAGACCTTCGGGCCGCTGACCCCGCACCGCGACGGCACCGCTTCGGTCTATATCAGCGATCCGTTCGGAAACGTGGTGGAGATCCTGAAGCCGGCGCAGGAGGGGTCGTGACACACGCGCCCGCACCCGAGCTGAAAGTGCTGTATGACGGGGCCTGCCCGCTGTGCGCGCGAGAAATCGGGTTCTACCGCCGGCGTGCCGGCGCCGAGGCGATCGAATGGGTCGACGTCAGCGCGGCGGCCAACGAAGACGCCGCGCCCGGCCTCAGCCGCGCCCAGGCGCTTGCCCGTTTCCACGTCGTCGACGCGGAAGGCAGGCTGGTCTCCGGCGGCGCGGCCTTCGCCCGGCTGTGGGAAGCGTTGCCCGGCTTTCGGTTGCTGGGCCGGCTGTTTCGCGTGCCGCCCTTCGCTTGGCTGTTGGACCGCGCCTATGACGGCTTCCTGAAAATCCGGCCCAGGCTGCAGGCACGCGCCCGACGGTGCGACCCGGCGGATGCCTATCCCCGCTGGCTGGAGCGGGAATTGAGATCCGACCACGCCGGCGAGACCGGTGCCGTCTACATTTATCACGGCATTCTTGCCGTCTCGCGCAACGAGCGGGTCCGCGCGTTCGCAAAGAACCATCTCGCGACCGAGCGCGAGCATCTCTCGCTGATCGAGGGCGTTCTGCCGGAGCATGCCTGGAGCCTGTTCACCCCTGCCTGGCGGGTTGCCGGTTTCCTGACCGGCGCGTTGCCGGCGCTGTGCGGGCCACGGGCCGTGTTCGCCACGATCGATGCAGTCGAGAGTTTTGTCGACCGGCACTACGGCGACCAGGTCGCGCGCCTGGAACGCGAGGGCACGCATCCGCATGTGCGGGCGATGCTTGAGCGGTGCCGGGCAGACGAAGTCGCGCACCGCGACGAGGCGCGTGCGTCGTTGCATGCATCCCCCGGGCCTCTGATCCGTGCTTGGTGCTGGATGGTTGGGGCAGGCTCGGCAGGCGCCGTCGCGCTGGCGCGCCGCGTCTAGGCGTGGTTGGGGCGGCGCGCGGCAAGCGCCGTTAATGGGTCGGGGAAGTGTTAGCTAGGCCCCGTCCTCAAGCTTGTAGTTCCAAGGATCGGAATTAACGTTCTCTTCCTGAACCCACTTCCGCACCAGTCCCTCATATTCGCAGAAGATCTTCGGCTCGTCCGGATGCTCGCCTGCCTCGGTTCTGATCGTCCGAATGAATTGCCGCGCCATAACCCAGTCTTTGAGAAATGCCGATCTGAACCAAAGCTTGTAGAGATCTTCGTCGAGGATGCCGATTTTGATGCCGACGGCAATTAGCTCGTAGCCGTTCAAAATGTTCTTAATGTCGGCGACTTCGCCTTTGGTCCGGAATTCTGGGGCCGCGTATTTGATAAAGCCCTCTCCACTGTCGCGCAGCTCGATGAACCGCTTGCGTGCGCTGATGTAGTCGCCATCCCACTCCTGTCGGCTGAGCAGGTCCAGCGTTGCGCGTTTTCTCGCGACATTGCGTTGCGTGAAGATGGCGGTGATGGCGATGGTACCGCCGATGATGGCGGAAAGGAGTATGGCCCCCGCCGCAAGGAGGGGGCCATACGTCTCTGAGAGGGTCTTAAGGAAGTCCATCAATGGACCTGCTTCAGTGCCCATTGATCAATTCAGCCTCCCCAACCCTCCATCGTGACCAATCTCATGGGGAAACCCTTCACTGGTCAGAATTGAGGATTATCCTATGGGCCGGACATTAACATGACGTTTGGCATTCGTTCCAGCCCCGATGTTATCAACTACATAAGAAGTCAAAGCAGGAGATTCAAGGCATTACAGGGACAAGTTACATGATTTTAATGATTAATGTATCTGTCATGGCGCCTGCAGACGCCTCTCTGACTGCCAACGAAGCCCTCCCGTTTCTCCCGTTTGGGGGGCACAACCAATGGGCGCCTCCCGACCGCGGATGCCGACGGGCCACGCCTTGCCGGCGCGCCGCGTCTAGGCGTGGCCCACCTGGGGCGGCGCGTCCCGGTTCGACGCCGAGACCGCTTTCAGAGCGCTTTCCACCAGCCTTTCCGCCAACGTCTCGGTGACCTCGAACGGCGCATGCACCATGCGCGCCCGGATGGCGTAAGCCATCGCGACGGCCTGCAGCACGTCGCCGTTGCTGGTCTCGCCCGCGACCGCGATATCGCGGTCGATGGCCGCCAACAGAACCGAAACGAGCTGTTCCACGCGGACCGCATCGCCCGTTTCTTCGTGCAACGGAAAGACGAAGTCGAACACGTCGCCGGTGGCGGTGCGCGCACGGTATGGCAGCTTTTTCATGGGATCGCGTTCCTTTCGCGGCTCAGCCGGCCGCCATGCGGCCCAGCACGACCAACAGCGCCAGCAACTGGGCCGCGTTGATCCAGACGGACAGCCGGTGCAGCCATGTAAAACGCCGTTCCGCCGCGGCGTCGCCGGCCAGCATCGCGTCGCGGTGCCGGTTGATCAGCGGCATCAGCACCTGTCGCGAGACCAGGGCGCCGGCCGCGACAAGAACCATCACGGCCGCGTCGACCGGGCGGACCGCGGCAAGCGCGGCCAGCGCCAGCAAGGACAGCACCGTGACGACCAGATAGTACCAGGGGAAGATCCCCCGCACGAACCGGCCGGCCGAGGCGCCGTCCAGCTTCACGAAGATCAGCGGTGCCATGACGAAGGAAAAGAACGCCATGGCGCCGAACAGGGTTGCCGTGGCGATCAGCCCAAGGGCGTCGAGCGTGTGTGTCATCATGCCCGGAGATACGGGCGTTTGGCGCGGAAGGATCAGCGCCGCGCACCACCCAGTGACGGGCTGCGGCTCATGCGCGGGCGCGTGCCGACCATGCCGCCGCGATATCTGGGGCCGGCCGGCTTGGCGGTCGTGCCGGAATAGGTGCGCCCGGCCGATGTGCCGACCCCGCTGTCGCCGCGGGGGCGCCCCACCGCCGTCCCGCCGGAAACGCCGGCCCCTGTGCCCGAGCGGCGGGCCGCCGCGCCGGCGGCAGGACCCGCCGGCTGGCCGACGCCCGGCCTCCGCGCGGCGGGTTCGACATCGCTTGGGTGGCGCGGTCCGTAAATACGGTCCAGCGGCCTGACATATTCCTGAGCCGCCGACAGGGCCGGCAGCAGAAGCGCGGCGGACGCCGCGACGATCAGGATTTGAATGCGCATCATAGGGCGAAGTCGATCAGACGCGCGCCGCGAACGCAAGACGACGTGTCGTCGCGGGGCTGGTTTATGGGCCAAGAAAAAAGGAGAACCCGCGAAGGTTCCCCCCAATTTGCCTTCCGGTTTCTTCTTTGTTGTGATGGTCGGAGTGGCAAGATTCGAACTTGCGGCCCCCGCCTCCCGAAGACGGTGCTCTACCAGGCTGAGCTACACTCCGTTCGCCGGATACGGCCGGGCTTATACCGCCGGGCGTGGGCCGGTGCAAGCGTGCGTTGGTTTCGGCGCGGGCTGCAGTGCCCTTCCGTTTTGCACCCTCCCGCCATCTCCCCTAGTCTCCCTTCCATGACAGATGGTGCCGCCATACCGAAAGACGCCGAGGCCGTCCTCGACTTCTGGTACCGGGAGTGCGGCCCCGAGCGCTGGTTCGAGAAGGACGCCGCGCTTGACGGCGAGATCCGCGCCCGGTTCGGGGCTCTCAATCGGGCGGCCTGCGCCGGCCTGCTTGATGCGTGGACGGAGACCCCGCGCGGCGCGCTGGCGCTGATCGTGCTGATCGACCAGTTCTCCCGCAACATCCATCGCGACGCGCCGGAGGCCTTTGCCGGCGATGCCAGGGCGCTGGAACTGGTCGATGCGGCGCTGGGTGCCGGCCATGACAAGGCGATGACGCGCGACGAATGCATTTTTCTCTACATGCCGCTGATGCATTCCGAAGACTTGGACGACCAGGAACGCTGTATCGCTCTGATGCGCGACGCCGGCCTGGAAAAGCAGCACGGCTATGCCGTAGCGCACCGCGACGTGATCGCACGGTTCGGCCGGTTTCCCCACCGCAACGCGGTCCTCGGTCGGGCCTCGACGCCCGAAGAAGAGGCTTTCCTCAAGGAACCCGGCTCCTCCTTTTAACCATATCCCTTTGCGCCTAAGGGCAATTGCCAGAACGCACGGGACAGGCGATACTTATGCGAAGGCGTGGCAGACCGTAGCCCGCCGCGCAACCGTCGCGCGCATGGGCTCCGGCAGAGGACCGAGGAGGAAAGGCGCCCATGAACGTGGCCGATGTCCTGAAGACCAAACCAGCCGATGTGATCAGCACCGATGCCGATACCAGCATTTCGGACATCGCGAAGCTGCTGGCCGAGAAACGGGTCGGCGCGGCGGTCGTGACCGGATCCGACGGCGCGCTGGTCGGCATCATCTCCGAACGCGATATCGTGCGCGGCCTGGCCGAGCAGGGCGCGGACCTGCTGACCAGTCCGGTTTCGACCCTGATGACCACCGAAGTCGAGACCTGCAGCCCCGGCGATTCCGTCGAGGAGCTGATGCAGCGCATGACCGCGGGCCGGTTCCGTCACTTCCCGGTCATGGAGGGCGGCAAGCTGGCCGCCGTGATCAGCATCGGCGATCTGGTCAAGAGCCGCCTCGGCGAGCTGGAATACGAAACGAGCGCGCTGAAGCAGTACATTTCCGGGTATTGAGGCGGGCCCACACCCGGACCCTGCAATTGCCCTCATGGTGAGGAGGCGCGCGTCGCGTGCCGTCTGGAACCATGTGGCCGCAATCTCAACAGGCGTTCGCGACATCAGCCAGACCCTTCGCGACGCGCCCGAACGGACGCTCCTCGGGGTGAGGGCGTATTGGTGGCCGGGTGAGTGGGATCCGATCTAAGCCTAATACGCGCGGTCGATGCAGAAATCGATCAGCTCGACCATGGCGTCCTTGGCTTCGGACTTGGGGAAGATCCCCAGCGCGTCGCGGGCGATGGCGCCGTAATGGCGTGCGCGTTCAACCGTGTCTTCCAGTGCGCCGTGCTTGTGCATCAGCTCGATCGCCTGCAGCAGGTCGTCGTCTTTCTGCTCCAGGGTTTCGATCGTTCGCGTCCAAAAAGACCGTTCGGTCTGGTTGCCGCGGCGCCATGCCAGCACGACCGGCAGCGTCACCTTACCTTCCTTGAAGTCGTCACCGATGGCCTTGCCCAGTTCCGCCTGCTTGGCCGAGTAGTCCAGCACGTCGTCGATCAACTGGAAGGCGATCCCGAGGTTCATCCCGTAGCTTTCCAGCGCTTCTTCCTCGCTGCGCGGCCGCTCGGCCACGACCGCGCCGATGCTGCTGGCCGCGGCGAACAGGGTCGCGGTCTTCGAGCGGATCACCTCCAGGTAGGCCTCTTCGGACGTCTGCGGATCGTTCGCGGTGGTGAGCTGCAGGACCTCGCCCTCGGCGATCACCGCAGACGCGTCGGACAGGATCTTCAGAACCTGCAGCGATCCGTCCGCCACCATCAGCTGGAACGCCCGGCTGAACAGGAAATCGCCGACCAGGACCGACGGCTGGTTGCCCCAGACCGCATTGGCGCTTTGCTTGCCGCGCCTGAGGTCAGACTCGTCCACCACGTCGTCGTGCAGCAGGGTCGCGGTGTGTATGAACTCGACGCAGGCGGCCAGCGCCAGGTGGCGGGACCCGCCATATCCGCAAAGCTGGGCGGCGGCCAGGGTCAGCATCGGGCGCAGGCGTTTGCCGCCGGCCGCGATCAGGTGCCCGGCAAGCTGCGGGATCAGCGCCACCGGGCTGTGCATCTTGTCCAGAATCACCTGGTTGACCCGGGACATGTCGGCCTGAACCAGCTCGGTCAGCCGGTCGAGCGACGGCTGCTTCGGCTGTTGACCATCCAAACTGACGACGACTGCCACTGTTTCCTGATCCCCTTGACGCGACCACCGACCTAAAAGCATAGAAGATCAGGCTTCTTTATCAAGCCGGTCAAAGTGCCGCGCGGGCGCGGCGGCCGGCGTGGGCGAGGCAATGAAAGAACTGATCCGAACCAACGACCCGGTCCGTCTGTCCTTCCTGTCGGCGCTGCTGGCCGACGAGGGGATCGAGGCCGTGGTGCTGGACACCCATACCAGCATCCTCGAGGGCTCGATCGGTGCCTTGCCGCGGCGGCTGATGGTGCGCGAGGAGGATGCCCTGCGCGCGACCCGGATCCTGGAGGGCGCGGGGGAACACTGGTGAGCCCGGCGGCGCCGGAGACCCGACAAGACGCCGTCCTGGGCGGCCGTATCACGCTGAGACAGCCGGCCCGCGGCTACCGCGCGGCGATCGACCCGGTGTTCCTGGCTGCCGCCGCCGCGGCGGTCGCGGCCGAGGAGGCCGTGCTGGACCTCGGCTGCGGGGTCGGCACGGCGGCGCTGTGCTACGGGGTGCGGGTGGCGGACTGCCGCATCGTCGGTCTGGAGCTGCAGCCGGCGCTGGCGGCGCTTGCCGAAGAGAACGCGCGGGCCAACCGGATGGCGGAACGCTTCCGCCCGGTGACCGGCGACCTGCTGGCGCCGCCGTCCGAGGTGCCTGGAAACGGCTTTGCGCTGGTCATGGCCAACCCACCGCATCTGGCCTCCGAGGCCGCCGATCCGGCGCCCGAGGCCCAGAAGGCCGTGGCCACGGTGGAGGGCGCCGCCGAGCTTCAGGACTGGATCGGGTTCGGCCTGAGCCGGCTCAGGCCCGGCGGCCGGCTGGTCCTGATCCACCGCGCCGACCGGCTGGCGGACATTCTCGTCTCGCTCGGCGGGCGGGCAGGGGACATCGCGGTCTTTCCCCTGTGGCCGAAGGCCGGCAGGCCGGCGAAACGAGTCATCGTCGGCGCCCGCAAGGGCGCGCGCGGCGGGACGTCGATTTTGCCGGGCATGACCCTGCACGGCCCCAACGGCGGCTATACCGAGGCTGCCGAACGGGTCTTGCGCGAGGCCGGTAACATCTCATTAACCAATTGATTTTGTTGAATAATTAAACGATGCGGGTTATCGTTCCAGGGCCTGCCCAAAGGGGGCATGGAACATGCATGCCGTCGCAGAAACGACGGCCTGAAGGGCCAGAAAGGCTGGAACCATGACGCGCATCGCCGGCAGCGGCTCGATCGGTCTCGTCACGCTTGCAAACGTGCTGACCAGCACGTTGACCCCGAGGGGCATCGTCAATCCCTTCACGGGCCAGGAACGCAAGATCGCCGGTTTCTCCACCGACACCGCGCTCAACCTGTTCACACCGATGCAGAACGTCATCGATCAGAAGGCTCTTCTGATCGAGCAGCAGACCGTGCGCGCCTTCCTGGAGCGCCAGGAACGCGAGGCCCAGGGCAGCTTGTCGGCCCGCGCCCGCGCGCTGAAACGGCTGGACGACAACGTGGAGCCGCGGCGCGACCTGAAACAGCGGGCCAAGGACCTGATCGCCGAGCTGAACCTGAAGTTCGAGCCCGACGACAGCGGCGCGGTCTTCTCCAACCGCAACCCGTCCGCCGATGCCCGGCCGTCCGAGAGCGAGATCTTCCCGAACGTCGTGCCCGGCTATGCGGTGAACGGCGCGCTCAGCTTCAACAACATGCCGCGTCTCGGCGTCACGCCCGGCAAGACCGTTGCCGCCACATCGCTGGCGACCTCGGCCATGAACGGTACGCCCGAAAAGGTCCTGGTCCGCCTCGACAGCGGCGGCCGCGACACCAGCGAGGGCGGCGACAACGCGCTGCGGGCGCCGGCGGGGACGCTGGACCTGAACGGCACGACGCTTGCCGGCAACACCGTGCACGAGCTGACCTATGCGGAATACCAGCAGCTCAACTACATCGCGGGCACGGCCGGCGACCTCGACTATCTCAGCGTGATCGGCGTCGACGATACCGCCAGCGAGCGCGGCGAGATGGTGACGACCGCGTTGAGCATCAACAAGATGGCGGAACACCGGATCCAGAACGACCGCAAGATCTACGAGTTCGATTTCATGACCGAGCGGGACGCCTTCTTCACCCGGTTCGAGGTGACCTTCGAAGGGGCCTTCGCCAACAAGGAAGACCCGGCCGATCCCGAAAACAGCTTCATGGGCGACCTCAACGCGGGCGATATCGAGATCACCGTCTACGAGGCCGGCAACGTGGACAACAAGGCCACCGTGCTCACGGCGGACTCCGCCGGCAACGTGCTGGAGGGCAGCTTCGGCAGCACGCTTGCCCGCGACGGCCTGATGCTGCGGGTCGAAATCAAGAACTACCCCACCGTGGACATCACCGATCTGAAGGTCCGTTTCAGCTAGCCGGCGGCCCGGTCCCCCGATCCTGCTTGAAGCAACCGGGGATGCGGCCTATCTAGGCCGCATGGATGACGCACGAAAACAACCTTCGCGCGGCTGGCTGCGGAACATGCCCGTGGTCGGCGAGCGCCTCGCGGACCGGCTGGAACGGGCGCCGACGGTCGCGGTCCTGCGGCTTGCCGGCGTGATCGGCGCATCGCGGCTGGGCCGGCCGGGCTCGGGCCTCAATCTCGCGGACATGGCCGGGCCCATTCGGGCCGCGTTCAAGCTCAAGCGCCTGAAGGCGGTGGCCCTGGCCATCAATTCGCCGGGCGGCTCGCCGGTGCAGTCGGCTCTGATCGCCGGGCGTATCCGCCAGATGGCGGACGAGAGCGAGATGCCGGTCTACGCCTTCTGCGAGGACGCCGCGGCGTCGGGCGGCTATTGGCTGGCCTGTGCCGCCGATACGATCTATGCCCAGCCGGCATCGGTCATCGGTTCGATCGGCGTGATCTCGGCCGGTTTCGGGTTCGACGGGGCGATCAAGAGGCTGGGTGTGGACAGACGTGTCTATACGGCCGGTGAAGTGAAATCGCAGCTCGATCCGTTCCAGCCCGAAAGAAAAGAGGACATCAAGCGCCTGCGCGCCCTGCAGGACGATATCCACGGCCAGTTCAAGGACTGGGTGCGCGAGCGCCGCGGCGATCGCCTGGACGAGACCGCGCCGGAGCTGTTCGAAGGGGCGTTCTGGACCGGCACCAAGGCGCTGGAGATGGGCCTGGTCGACGGCTTGGGCGATATCAGGTCGGTGATGCGCGAGAAGTACGGCGAGAACGTGCGCCTGCGCCTGGTTGAAAAGCCCAAGGGTCTGTTGCAGCGGCGGATCGGTCTGGGTGTCGGCGGCGCCGACGGCGCGGAGATCGGCGCCGGTGCGACCCGCGGTCTGATCGCCGCGGTCGACGAACAGGCCTGGTGGGCGCGGCTGGGGCTTTGAGCGCCGCCGGCCGCCTTGACCGGGCGGGACCCCCCGCCTAAACAAGCCGTCATGTTCGGATTTTCCTTCACCAAGATCCTGCTGTTGGTGGCGGTAATCTGCATCGTCTGGTTCGGGTTCAAGTTCCTGGCCAGGGTGCAGGGCGCGGGCGACGGCAAGCCCGCGCGGCCGTTGGGCGGTTTCGCCGACCGCGTCCGGCGCGCCGCGGGCGGCCGGCGCAAGGCCAGCGGGCCGGTCGAGGACATGACCCAGTGTCCCGAGTGCGGCGCGTTCTATCCCAGCGGCACCGAGCACAAGTGTGGCGGATAGTGCCCTTCTCCCCTGGGGGAGAAGGAAGAAGTCTGCGCGGCAAGCGGCTTGTGAGTCCTGTTGATTCCGTACCTGCGCGCGTTTACCTTGCGCCGCACAATTTTCGCCGAAACCCACGATTTCCAAGGGCCGCACCAGGCCGATGTCTGCAGACACCAGCTTTCAGTCGATCATTCTGAAGCTCCACCAGTTCTGGTCGGCGCAGGGCTGCGTGATCCTGCAGCCTTACGACATGGAGGTGGGGGCGGGCACGTTCCATTGGGCGACGACGCTGCGGTCGCTGGGGTCGGAAACCTGGAACGCCGCCTATGTCCAGCCGTCGCGGCGGCCGACCGACGGGCGTTACGGCGACAACCCGAACCGTCTGCAGCACTACTACCAGTACCAGGTGCTGATGAAGCCGTCGCCGGCCAACAGCCAGGACCTCTATCTGGACAGCCTGCGCGCCATCGGGATCGATCCCCTGGCGCACGACATCCGCTTTGTCGAGGACGACTGGGAAAGCCCGACGCTGGGGGCCTGGGGGTTGGGCTGGGAGGTCTGGTGCGACGGCATGGAAGTCAGCCAGTACACCTATTTCCAGCAAGTGGGCGGCATCGACTGCGACCCGGTCTCGACCGAACTGACCTACGGGCTGGAGCGGCTGGCGATGTACGTCCAGGGCGTGGAGAACGTCTACGACCTCGATTTCAACGGCGCCGGGGTCAAGTACGGCGACGTCTTTCACCGCGCCGAGGTGCAGTATTCCAAGCACAACTTCGAGCTCGCCGACACCGAGATGCTGCTCAGGCATTTCGAGGACGCCGAACGCGAATGCGCCGCGCTGATCGCCGAGGGCGTGACGCTGCCGGCCTACGACCAGTGCCTGAAGGCCAGCCACCTGTTCAATTTGCTGGATGCGCGCGGCGTGATCTCGGTGACCGAGCGCCAGGCCTATATCCTGCGCGTGCGCGATCTGACCAAGCAGTGCGCCGAAGCCTGGCTGGGCGAGAACCGCGGGGCGGGCGGCGATGGCTAAGCTGTTGCTGGAGCTGCGCTCGGAAGAGATCCCGGCGCGCATGCAGCCGCGTGCGACCGAGGGTCTGACGCGCCTGCTGGAGGCCGGGCTGAAGGCGGCGAACCTGGAATATGACGCCGTGGAAGCCTTCGCCACGCCGCGCCGCATTGCGGTGGTGGTCTCCGGCCTGCCTGCGGCCCAACCCGACCGCACAGAGGAACGCAAGGGGCCGCGCGTCGATGCGCCGCCGCAGGCGATCGAGGGGTTCCTGCGCGCCGCCGGCCTCGACAGCCTCGACCAGTGCGAACGGCGCGAGACGCCCAAGGGCGACGTCTGGTTCGCCGTGCGCGAGATCGCCGGCCGGCCGACGGCGGAGGTGTTGCCCGACGTCATCATGGAGGCGATCCGGGGCTTGAGCTGGCCCAAGTCCATGCGCTTTGCCCGGCAGTCGTTCCGCTGGGTGCGGCCGTTGAGCGGGATCGTCGCGGTCTTCGACGGCGCGCCGCTGGAGGGCGAACTGGACCTGGGCGGCGGCGACCGGCTGGTCTTCGCCGACTGCACCGTTGCGCACCGTTTTCTGGCGCCCGAGCCTTTCAGCTTTTCCGACCTCGACGACTATCGCCGCGGCCTGAAGGAGCGGTACGTCGTTCTCGACCCGGAGGTCCGCCGGGCCAGGATCGTCGAAGGTCTCACAGAACAGGCGGCCGCTAACGGCCTTTCCGTTTGCGACGACCCGGCGCTGGTGGACGAGGTCGTCGGCCTGGTCGAGTGGCCGAACGTTTTGATCGGCGAAATCGACGAGGCGTTCATGGAAGTGCCGCCCGAGGTGCTGACGGCATCCATGCGCACGCACCAGAAATACTTCGCCTTCGAAGGGGCCGACGGCCGGCTGGCGCCGCGTTTCGCCCTGGTCGCCAACATGCCGGCCGACGGCGGCGCGCGCGACCGCAACATCGTCGACGGCAACCAGCGTGTCCTGCGCGCGCGTCTGGCGGATGCCCGTTTCTTCTGGGACCAGGACCGCACCATGCCGTTGGCCGACCGGGTGCCCGCACTGCGCGAGATCGTGTTCCACGCCCGGCTTGGCACGCTGGACCAGAAGGTGGACCGGATCGAGGCGCTGGCGGTCCAGATTTCCAAGCGCATTCCCGGTGCCGACCGTGACCGAGTGCGCTCGGCCGCACGCCTGTGCAAGGCGGACCTGGTGACCGACATGGTCGGCGAGTTCCCCGAGCTGCAGGGCGTGATGGGCAAGCACTACGCGCTGAACGACGGCGAGCATGCCGAGGTCGCCCGGGCGATCCAGGATCACTATTCGCCGCTCGGCCCGTCGGACGCATGTCCGGCCGATCCCGTTTCGATCGCCGTGGCGCTGGCCGACAAGATCGACACGCTGATGGGTTTCTGGCTGATCGACGAGAAGCCGACCGGCTCGAAGGACCCCTATGCGCTGCGCCGCGCGGCGCTGGGCGTGATCCGCCTGATCGTGGAGAACGGCGTGCGTATGAAGCTGGGAAAGAAGTTCTTCCTGGCGGCGCGGCTCTACGCCGAGTCGGTGCCGGGCATGCGCGAGGCCTTCGAAGCGCGCTTTGAGGGCAAACCCGGCCTTTCGCTGCACGCCGAGGAGGCCTATCGACAGTTCCAGATCCCGGACCTCTACGATTTCTTCGGCGACCGCCTGCGTGTGGCGCTGCGCGACAAGGGCGTACGGCACGATCTTATCCAGGCGGTCTTCGCACTGGAGGACGAGGACGATCTGGTCCGCCTTTTGTCCCGCGTGGATGCGTTGACGGCCTTCCTGGAAAGCGACGACGGCGCCAATCTTCTGACCGCCTACAAACGGGCGGCCAACATCCTGCGCATCGAGGAAAAGCGCGACAAGACCAGCTACCAAGAGGCACCCGATCCGGGCCTGTTCGCCCTGGACGAGGAAAGCGTCCTGCACGATGCGCTGAAGACGGCGGTCGTTGCGACGGAAGGGCTGGTCGGCGACGAGGATTTCGAGGGGGCGATGGGGGCGCTGGCCGCCCTGAGGCCGCCGGTCGACGCCTTTTTCGACGATGTCACGGTCAATGCCGATGAAAAGGCACTGCGGGCAAATCGTCTTAGGCTATTGTCCCAGATCAGAGACGCGATGGGCACTTTGGCTGATTTTTCCCGCATCGAAGGCTGAACAGCCGTTCGGGACGGACAGTGCGGGCGGTCTTCGCCCGGAACCGGCAGAGGGGACAGGGGCAATGGCTCAGGCAGACAGCGATCGCAAGTGGGTCTACAGTTTCGGCAACGGCGGCGCCGACGGCGACGCAACCATGCGCAATCTCCTTGGCGGCAAAGGCGCAAACCTGGCCGAGATGAGCAGCATCGGCCTGCCGGTGCCGCCGGGCTTCACGATCACCACGGAAGTCTGCACGGTTTATTACGCCAACGAGCAGCAGTATCCGAAGGATCTTGAGGCGCAGGTGGATGCCGCGGTGGCCAAGCTGGAACGCGATCTTGGCGCGACCTTCGGCGATCCGGCGAATCCCATGCTGTTATCGGTGCGCTCGGGCGCGCGGGTCTCGATGCCGGGCATGATGGACACGGTGCTGAACCTGGGCCTGAACGACGAAACCGTGGAAGGTCTGGCGAAGCTTTCCGGCGACCGCCGTTTTGCCTATGACAGCTATCGCCGGTTCATCCAGATGTACGGCGACGTTGTCATGGGCGTGGACCACAGCCTGTTCGAAGAGCTGCTGGAATACAAGAAACAGGACAACGGCGCCACACTGGACATGGAACTGACGGCGGAGTCGCTGCAGGAACTGGTTCTGGAATACAAGAAGCTGGTCAAGGACGAGTTGGGGGCGGCGTTCCCCGACGACCCAAAGGAACAGCTTTGGGGCGGGATCGGCGCGGTTTTCGGAAGCTGGATGACGCCGCGCGCGGTCACGTATCGCCGGTTGCGCGGCCATCCCAGCGACTGGGGCACCGCCGTCAACGTCCAGGTGATGGTGTTCGGCAACATGGGCGAAGATTGCGCCACCGGTGTTGCCTTCACCCGCGACCCGGCGACCGGCGAGAACTATTTCTACGGCGAGTATCTGGTGAACGCCCAGGGCGAGGACGTCGTTTCCGGCATCCGCACACCCCAGAACCTGACGGTCAAGGCGAAGGAGATGCAGGGCTCGAACCTGCCGGCGATGGAAGAGGTCATGCCCGCGTTGTTCCAGCAACTGGACGACATCCGCCACAAGCTGGAAGCGCACTATAAGGAGATGCAGGACGTCGAGTTCACGATTCAAAGCAACAAGCTGTACATGCTGCAGACCCGCACCGGCAAACGCACCGCCAAGGCGGCGCTGAAGATTGCGGTCGACATGGTCGAAGAGGGACTGATCGATCCTGAAACAGCGGTGCGGCGGCTTGAACCCCAGGCGTTGGACCAGTTGCTGCATCCGATGCTGGACCCCGATGCCGAACGCAACGTCATTGCCAAGGGCCTGCCGGCATCGCCGGGTGCGGCTTCCGGCATGGTCGTGTTCAGCGCCGACGCGGCCGAGGCGCGGGCTGCGGAAGGCGCCAGGGTCATCCTGGTGCGGGTCGAAACCAGCCCCGAGGACATCCACGGCATGAATGCAGCGCAAGGCATTTTGACGACCCGCGGCGGCATGACCAGCCACGCCGCCGTGGTTGCCCGCGGCATGGGGCGGCCCTGCGTCGCCGGCGCCGGTTCGGTCGACGTGATCTACAATGACGGCCTGTTCAAGGTGGGCGGGCACACCGTCAAGGCCGGCGACTGGATCACCTTGGACGGGACCAGCGGCGAAGTGATGGCGGGGCAGGTTGCCACCGTGCAGCCGAACCTCTCCGGCGATTTCGAGAAGGTCATGACCTGGGCCGACCGGGTCCGGCGCCTCGAGGTGCGTGCCAATGCCGAGACTCCGGAAGACGCAGACACGGCCCGCCGGTTCGGCGCCGAGGGTATCGGCCTATGCCGCACCGAGCATATGTTCTTCAAGGGCGAACGGATCATCGCGGTCCGCGAGATGATCCTGGCCGACAACGAGGCCGATCGCCGCGCCGCGCTGGCCAAGATCCTGCCCATGCAGCGTTCCGACTTTGTCGAACTGTTCCGGATCATGAAGGGACTGCCGGTGACGATCCGGCTGTTGGACCCGCCGCTGCACGAGTTCCTGCCGCGGTCGCACGAGGAGTTCGAGGACGTGGCCGCTGCGGCCGGCGTCACCGAAGACCGGGTGCGGCAGCGCGCGTCGCAGTTGCACGAACAGAACCCGATGCTGGGCCATCGCGGTTGCCGCCTGTTGTTGTCCTATCCGGAAATCTGCGAGATGCAGGCGCGTGCCATCTTCGAGGCCGCCGTTAAGGCTCAGAATGAGACGGGCGAGCCGGTCAAATGCGAGGTGATGGTGCCATTGGTGGCCCTGCCGGATGAATTGACCATCCTTAAGGAGGTGATCGACCGGGTCGCTTCGGAGGTGGCCGAGGCGACCGGGACCCGTCCCGACTATCATGTCGGCACCATGATCGAGTTGCCGCGCGCCGCACTGACCGCCGACAAGATCGCGGAGGCGGCGGAGTTCTTCAGCTTCGGGACCAACGACCTGACCCAGACCACATTCGGGCTCAGCCGGGACGACGCGGCGCAGTTCCTGAACACCTACGAGAAGCGCAAGATCCTGGAACACGACCCGTTTGCCACGCTGGACCGGACCGGTGTCGGCGAACTGATTGCGATCGCCGCCGAGCGTGGCCGGCGGACCCGGCCGGCCATCAAACTGGGCATCTGCGGCGAACATGGCGGCGATCCGTCCTCGATCGCTTTCTGTGAGGAGGTCGGTCTGGACTACGTGTCCTGCTCCGCCTACCGGGTGCCCATTGCCCGCCTGGCCGCGGCCCAGGCGGCCCTGGCCGCGCGCGACGCCGAATAGGCGGGGGCCGGCCCCTCCGGCCGGCCCGCTGCAACCGCCGGGCGCACAGCCCTGTGCGGCCGGTGATCTTGGGTGGCGGCATTCCAGTACCGCAATGCGGTGGATTCGCCGCCTGACCTGGTGTTGTGGCGAATGTTAGCAACCATTTGTTTACGACGCGGCGGGTACCGTCTGTGGGTCCGAGTTCAAGGCAGGTCGCCATCAGTCCAAGGGAAGCGAGCCGCCTGCGGATCACAGCCGGGGGCTTCCGGAAAAAGGGATTGAGTATTGCTATGGCGCAGGTTGTGCCTTGACGGTCAGAATGCGCCCAGAAGTGGTTAGGTAGCAGTCCGGATCGAAATGCCGATCGAACAAAGCAATCGCGAGAAGATCGAAATCGCCTATGCGGAGCCGCAGCGCCACCTTCGGCGGCAACTGCGCACGGCCTTCCAGCGCGAGGGCTATACCGGCATGGAGGATTTCGAGAGCCTTCTGGACTTGCGCGAATACGTGGCGCGCCGCAGGCCGGACCTGATCATCGTCGATACGGGGTTCGACAAGGGCGATCCCTGCAAACTGGTCCACGACATCCGCTACCACCGCGTCGGCGACAACCCCTTCATCCCTGTCATCATGACTGCCTGGGAGCCCAAGCGCGATATGGTCCGCCGAATCGTCGATTGCGGAACCGACGATCTGCTTCTCAAGCCGCTGTCGCCGGGCGCCCTGTTCGAGCGCATGAGCATGCTGGTCACCCGGCGCAAGCCTTTCGTCGTGACCAGCAACTATATCGGTCCCGACCGGCGCAAGGTCGAGCGTGACGAAAACAGCGCCCCTTCGGTCCTGGTGCCCAACACGCTGCGCTGCAAGGCGCTGGGCGAGCCCTATTCCGAAGTGGAACTGTCGTCGCTGATCGCCCACGCCCAGCGGGAGATCAACGACCAGCGCCTGAAACGGAACGCGTTCCAGATCTCTTTCCTGGTCGGGCTGGTCCTGCCGGACCTGGAGGCCGGGAAGATCACCGATATGACCGCTGTGCGCGTCGGCGACCTGTCGATGGTGATCGAGGACGTCAAGGAACGCATGGTCGACACGCCCTATGGCCATGTCAGCGAGCTGTGCCAGTCCATGCTGCAGGTGGTCAACGCAATCCACGACCGCATCGAATCTCCGGAACAACGGGACGTGGAACTGCTCCGGCCGCTGTCGCACGCGATCCTGGTGGGGTTCAACCCGGACGAGGATGCGGCCAACATCTCAACAGAGATCACCTCGGCGATCGGCCGCTACAAGGACAAGTTCGAGGCCGAGCCGGAAAAACGCACCGGCACCTGATCCGCCGGGCCGCGCTCAGCCGCGCTCGCCCAGAACCTCGAACACGTCGCCGTCCGCGCCGGCTTTCTCCAGATGATGCTTGTGCCATAGGGCATAGAACAACAGCGTCCAGGCGGCGAAGCCTTCGCGTTTGCCGGTGGCGTCGAACAGGCGCCGGACGCGGTCCGGGCGGCAGATCTCCTTCACCGCCGGCTGTTCCGCCACCAGCGCACCCAGCTTGCTGCCGCGCCGCCGGATCCATTCGCCGACCGGCACCGTGAAGCCGCGCTTGCGGTCGAAGGCGCGCGCCTCGGGCAGCGTATTGTCCAGCCATTTCCGCAACAGCCACTTGCCGCGGTGTTTCCTGACCTTCAACGCGTCGGGCAAGCCAAAGGCGAAGTTGGCGACCACAGGGTCAAGAAACGGGGTGCGCCCCTCCAGACCGTGCGCCATCAAACAGCGGTCCAGCTTGGTCAACAGGTCATTGGGCAGCCAGTCCGCGCAATCGGTGGCCTGGGCCCGCTGCAGCGCCGTCCAGCCGAATTCCGCCACCCTGGCCTCGGCGCTGGCGATGCCGTCGCGCCAGGCGGTGCCGGTCTCGTTGAGCACGCCAAGCCCGTCCAGCGTGCCTTTCGAACGCAGCGTGCGCCCGCCCAGCCACCACGGCCTCAGGACGCTGCGATAGCGGCCGTATCCGGCGAAAAGCTCGTCGCCGCCCTCGCCGGTCAGCACCACCTTGAGGTCCTGGGCCGCCGTGCGCGCCAGCTTCCAGGTGGGCAGGACGGCATAGTCGGCGGCCGGATCGTCGATGTCCGCCGCGATCCGCGGCAAGAGGGTCCAGAAATCCTCCTCGGTGAAATCCACCTCGTTGAGCCGTGCGTTGAACCGATCGGTCAGTGTGCGCACGAAGGCGCGGTGGTCCGGATCCACGGTTTCCGGAAAACCGGCCGTGAACGCGGTGACCGGCGTCTCGTTGAGGCGCGCCATCATCGCAAGGACAGCGGTGGAATCGATACCGCCCGAAAAGAACAGGCCATACGGCACGTCGGAGCGCTGGTGCTTGGAAACGCTGTCCTCCAGCACCCGGTCCAGTTCCTTCAGCGCTTCTTCTTCGGAGACGAAACGCGGCGGCCCCGCCGCAAGGGCGTCGCGCCGGTGCCGCTCGACGACGCGGGCGCTTCGCACCACCAGCGTCTCGCCCGGCAGGACCCTTTGGATCCCCCGATAGATGGTCTGAGCGCCGCAGGTGAACTGGGTCTGCACCAGTTCGTCTCGGTGTGCCGGATGGACCTCGGGCTCGACCAGGCCCGCCGCGATCAGTGCGCGAGGTTCGGAGGCAAACGCGAACAGCTCCGGGGTCTCGACGAAATAGAGCGGCTTGATGCCGAATGGATCGCGCGTCAGCACCAACCGGCTTTCGGCCGGATCGTGGATCGCTATCGCGTACATGCCGCGCAGATGGTGGGCGAATTCCGGACCTTCGCGGCGATAGAGATGCAGCGGCGGTTCGCAGTCGGACTTGGTCGCGAAATTGACGCCGGCCAATTCGTCGCGCAATTCCAGATAGTTGTAGATCTCGCCGTTGGCGACCAGCGCCGCGCCGCCCGGTTCGTACAGCGGCTGGTCACCGGTTTCCAGGTCGATGATGGCAAGCCGCGTCTGGACCATGCCGACGCCATAGGACAGGTGCTTGCCGTCGCCGTCCGGGCCGCGATGGGCCAGCGACGCGATCAGGCTGTCCAGGACGCGCTGGTCGGGCGGCCGCCCGTCCCGTGTCATTACACCGCCGATCCCGCACATCAGGCTGCCACCTTGTCCAGAAACGCGCGATAGCGCGCGACGACCGCCGCTTCGGAAAACTGTGCCGCATGGCTTTCCCGGCCCGCGGCCGCAAGCGAGGCGGCCAGCGACGGATCTTCTTCCAGCCTGCGGATCGCGCCCGCGAGGGCGTTCGCGTCGTCGATCGGTACCAATAGACCTGTCCGTTCGTTTTCGATCAGTTCCGACGGGCCCTGTGCGGCCGCGGCCACGACCGGCGTGCCGTGGGCCCAGCCTTCCAGCACCACATTACCGAGCGGTTCGTGGCGCGAAGCGCACAACAGGCAGTCGGCCGCCGCCAGCAGGGCGGGTAGGTCGTCGCGCCAGCCCAGGAAATGGGCCCGGTCCGCCAGCCCGAGCACGTCGGCCTGGCGTTTGAGGCTGGCTTCCAGCGGTCCTGCGCCCGCAATCCAGAGGTGCGCGCCGGGCAGCATCGTCATCGCCTCGATCGCCACGTCGATCGCCTTGTTGACGTGCAGACGCCCCGCCAACAGCACCGCGGTGGCGTCGGCCGGCGTGTCCAGCGCGGCGCGTTCGACCGGCGGCTGCGGCGTTGCCGCGACGAAGTTGGGCAGGTACCAGGCCCGTTCGGCCGGCCAGCCCGACGCGACAAGGTGGTCGCGGATACCGCGGGTGTTGCCGACCAGATGGTCACAGCGCCGGTAGTACTTCAGATCGTAGTACCCTCCCAGACGGCCGACGACGGTCCAGGGGCCGCGCGGCGCCATGCTTGCGGCCCGGCTCATCCAGGCCAGCACCACGTCGGGCGCGAAGCGTTTTGCCGCCGCGCCGATCTTCATGCGCGACAGGAAATCCAGCGGCCCGCCAAAGCGGACTTCCTCGACCGGCACGCGCGCCGCGGCCAGGCGCCCGGCCCGGGCGGCATGCCGGCGGATGACGGCTGCCTGGGGCACGCCGGCGCGGGCCAGGGCCGCCACCAGGCGCTCGAAAAAGGCCTCTGCGCCGCCGACCTCTGCGCCCGCCATCATCTGCAGGACCCGGGTCATGCGCGGCTCGTCCGTTGAGGATAGTCAGGAAAGGACGGCATGCCCTGCCTCGCGTTTGAGGATCGGCCGCACCAGCGCGGTCGCGGCCTCGGCCGCGCGCGCGACGCTGAGGCCGCACATCAGGCTGTCCTTGACCGCTTCGGTCTCGCCGATGCCCCCCATCAGCGTCTCGTAACTCTCGTCGGTGCGCACCACTGCGGTCGCATCGCCCCAGGGGGCGTAAAGCTCGTTCCGCGACGGGCCGAACAGGCCCAGGGTTGGGGTGCCGGCGGCGGCGGCCAGATGCATCAGGCCGGAATCATTGCCTACGTAAAGCGCGCAGCGTTCCAGGCAGGCGGCCGCGTCCAAAAGGTCGGTCTTGCCTGCAAGATTGATCGTGCCGGCGTTGCCCATGCCTTCGATCACCGGGCGTACGCCCGCCGCCTCGTGCGGCGCGGCCAAGACGGCGACCTGGCGACCTTCGAGGACCCCGCCGGGTCCGGTCAGGTCCCGCGCCAACGCGACGAAACGGTCGGCCGGCCAGACCTTTCCCGGCCAGTTGGCCGTCGGTCCCAGGGCAAGCGCGCCGGGTCGCGGGATCAGTTCGGCGGCGCGGGCGCGATGGGCTGCGCCGGTCCAGACGCGCGGCGCGGGCGGGTCGTCGCCCAGTCCCAGCGTCGCGCCCAACAGACGGACCCGGTGCAGATTGCGGTTGTCGCGGGGCACCACCAGCGTGCGGCGGTGCAGCACCGACCAGCCGATGATGGAACGGCGGATGTCGACGACCAGGTCCCAATACGTGCCGACGCAGGCGCGCCACAGGCCAAGCCAGTGCCGTTTCCACGTCATCTTTGAAAGCGGGATCAGCCGCTCCAGCCCCGGCACCTCCTCGAACAGCGCCGCCGAGTCCGGGCCGCAGGCGACCGTTACCCGAAGGCCGGGATGCCGGTCGATCAGATGTCCCAGGATCCCGGTCGACAGGACGGCGTCGCCGATCCTGTTGGAGGTGACAAACAGCAGCTTCATGACCTGTTCTGTTCCCGGCCGCGCGGGATGCAACGAAAGACGGGGCCGCGGCCGCCGTCGCGGTATACCCGCGCGGTGGCTGCTTGCCAAGTCGCGCTGTCGGGGTCATCTATGGAACAGAGAAGGGACTGGAAAGCACTGCCGATGACCGGATCGACATACGTGATGCTGGCAGACCGCGGCGCGATCACGATCGCGGGCAAAGACCGCCACGCCTTCCTGCAGGGTTTGGTCTCCAACGACGTGGAGAAAGTCGCGCATGACCGTGTGGTCTGGGCCGCCTTGCTGACGCCCCAGGGGAAATACCTGCACGATTTCTTCATTGCCGCCCAGGGCGACCGTTTCCTGATCGACTGCGAGGCGGACCGTCTGATGGATCTGGGCCGGACGCTCAGCCGGTACAAGCTGCGCGCGGACGTGGAACTGGGGATCGGCGATGACCTGGCGGTCGCCGCGGTGCCCGGCGCCGACGGCGCGCAGGCGTTGGGGCTGTCGGGCGAACCGGGCGCGGCAACCGCCTTTGCCGGCGGCATCGCCTGGGTCGATCCGCGCCTGGCGGCGATGGGCGCGCGGGTTCTGGCGCCGAAGGCCGACTTGGAAGACGCGCTGATCGCGCGCGGGCTTGCGGCCGGCGCGCGCGCGGATTTCGATGACGTGCGGCTCGACCTGGGTCTTGCCGACGGCAGCCGCGACATGATCGTGGAGAAGTCGATCCTGCTGGAAAGCGGTTTTGACGAGTTGGGCGGCGTCGACTGGGACAAGGGCTGTTACATGGGCCAGGAACTGACGGCGCGGACCAAGTATCGCGGCCTGATCAAAAAGCGCCTGATGCCCGTCCGATTCGACGGGCTGCCGCCCGCGCCTGGGACCCAGGTGACATTGGACGGCAGGGACGCGGGCGAGATGCGCTCGGGCGCGGCCGGGCAGGGCCTGGCGTTGCTCAGGCTGGAGCAGGTGGCGAAGGCGGCCGAGACAGGCATGCCCTTGATGGCGGGCGCGACTGCGCTGGAACCGCGCCGGCCCGACTGGATGGCGGAATAGCGCCCGCGCGGTCGGGCGGCATCAAAAGGGGGGGAGCGTCTTGGATCAGATCACCGAAGGATTGCTGGTCGCCTTTATGTTCATCCTGATCCTCAGCATGGGGGTGGGAACGATCCTGGTGTCGGCCGCCGACTTGGCCAGTCGCCAGCGCAGTCTGCGGATCCACTGGCTGCCCCTGAGTTGGATGGTCATTCTGCTGATGGTCCAGTTGAGCCTGTTCTGGAACACGCTGGACATATTGCTTGTCGAAGACTGGAGTTTCTTCGGTTTCATCTTCGTCACCGCAGGCCCGGTGATCCTCTATCTTGCGACGGGCGCGCTGCTTCCGGACCCTGAAATGTCGGATGCGGAAAGCTCCTTGGCGCACTATTTCCGCGTGAACCGCATCGCGTTTCTCATGCTGATCGTGCTGGCGCTGTGGTCGCTGGGGACGCAGTACGGGCTTCTGGGCAGGGCCCTGGCGTCGCCGCTGTGGGAGACAGGCGACATTGCCGTCCTGGCTGCCCTCACGGTCTCCCGCTCGGTCCGCGTCCATGGCGTCTGCACCGCGTTATACGCGGCGATGCTGTTGGGATACTACGTGCCGTTCGGTGCGGCATAGGGCACGGGGCGTTGCCGGGGCCGGCCGACGGCGCAGCCCTAGTCCTTGCGCACGTCCGCGACCGTGCCCTGGGTGATCCGGACCAGGGTGTCCGGTTCCAGGCGAAAGACTGCGAATGGGGTGCCGGCCGCTGCCCAGATCTCAGCATGCGCGCCCAGATCGCGGTCGATCACGACGACGGGCGGTTCCGCGTGGCCCACCGGCGGGACGCCGCCGATGGCAAATCCGGTCTTGCTGCGCACGAAGTCCGCGTCCGCCTTGCCGATCGCCTCGCCAATCACCGATTTGACCTTCTTCTCGTCCACCCGGTTCGCCCCGCTGGCGATGACAAGAACAGGTCTTCCGCTGGACTTGCCGCGAAAAACCAAAGATTTTGCGATCTGTGAAACGGTGCACCCTATGGTTGCCGCTGCCTCTGCCGCCGTGCGGGTCGAGGCCGGAAACTCCCGCACGGTCAGGCCCACACCGAAGCCGTCCAGCGCCTGTTGAATGCGCCGGGATGCATCGCTGAGCGCGGATTCCTCGGATTCCCTCATCTTGCGCCTCTCGCCGTCCGGTCTGGGTAAGCGTCGGTTAACGTCTGATTGGTAACAATTTTCCCGCAGAATTCCGTCAACTATGCCCGGTGGGCCGGTGGCGGAGCAACATCCTGTTCGTCAACAGGAGACGGCGTTTCTCCTGAGCAGGGGCCGGGGGCAACGGTGTTGTCGTTGGGAGCGAAACCCGGGTCATGAGCGCCGGCGAGTCCGTATCCTACGAAGTCTACAAGCTGGTCCGCGGTCGGTGGGCTATGCACGCCCGCTTTGGCGACGGCGAGCGCGACGCCGCCATGGCCGAGGTCCGGGCCCAGGAAAACACGCCGAACGTCACCGCCTGCTGCGTCATCAAGGAATCCTACCGCGCTGCCGACAACGCCGCGATGGAATCGGTCGTCTATCACAGTCCCAACCTGACCGAGCCGCCGTCCGTCAGGGCGGTTACGCGCGAACAGATCGCCGAACCCGCCTCGCCGGACGCGCCCGCCCCGGAGGCGCCGCCGGTGTCCGACGCGCTGGCCGCGGCGGAGAGACCCGGCATTCCGGAGACATCCGTACCGCAGCCGCCCGCCGCCGCGGTCGAAGTGCCGGCGGAAAGCCGGCCACAGCGGGGCGGAGAGGCCGAGCGGCCGCGGTTCATGATGCGCGACCCGCGCCTTGACGAAAAACCGGTCGTCAAGGACGCCGACGACGAGGCCGAACCCGTACCCGCTGAGGCGCCGCCCGCTGCGGTTCCGCCGGTCGCCTACCCCGAGCCCGAGCCGTTGGTGGAGTTCTCTATTTTCGAGGCGGTGCTGCGGTTCTTCGCAGTTCTGTTTCTCAGCCTGTTGGGCGGCACGCTGTTCGGCGCCGTCATTTTCTTCATCCTGAAATCGGCGCCGGCGATCGGGCTGGCGCTGACCACCGACCAGGCCCGCACCATCATCCTGAGCGCCGGCCTGCTTGGGGCGGTCGCCGCGTTCTTTCCGCTGTTGCGGTATCTGCTGCCGGACATGGCCCTGTCTCCATCGGACGGCAAAGACGGAACGGGTCCCGTCGGGAACGCAATCCTGCCCGGCATGCAACAGCCTGGTCCGGCATTCGCCGGCGCTGCCGCGGGCGGCGGGGTTGCGGCGCCGTTGCGGCGCCAGCCGCCGCCGCCGCGACCGCCGGCCCAGGCCTCCAATTTCGACAGCGACGAGGCGCTGGCGGAAACGGCCGTGCAACTCACCCGCCGCACCGACCGCGAGACCGTGCGTTCCAACGGCGCCGATCAGGCGGAACATGCCGCGCCGCTGGCCGCGTCCGGCGGCCCTGCGCCGGCGCCGTCCCGGCCGGCGCAACAGCGCCGCAACGAGCCGGAGGACGTCGCCGCGGTCAAGGAAAGTCTCAAGTCCCTGGCCGAGGAGGCGCACAACGTGATCACGGCCCAGAAAGGCCCGCTGGACCCCTATCGTTGTTTCGGCATGACGCTGTTCCTGGCGGGCGCGGGCGAGACGCTGGGACGCTGGCACTGCGTAACCCAGCGGCGCGTCGCCAAGGCCGTCTCCGCCATCGTCGAGGGCCTGGGCGCCTCGGCCGAGAACGCGGCCGGGTTCGCCTACCATGTCGACGAGTATCTTCTGGATCCACGCTTTCACGAGATGTATGCGGCGGGCCGTTCGTCGGCCGTGCACCGCCAGTACGACGATGAGACGCCGTCCGGCATCGCCGATGCCATGCAGGACTGGACCCGCCCGCAGCGTGCCGCGGCCGATCGAGCGGCCCCCGACAACGGCATCGTCACCGTGCTGTTGACCCGCGTCATGCCCAACAAGCCGGACAAGCGCGTCGGCCATGCGCCGGTGGGGGCGGAATTCGTGCGCGTCCACGACGAGATTGCGCGCGAGACGGTGCGCCGTTACGAGGGGCGGGAGATCAAACACACAGGCCAGGGTCTGCTGATCGCATTCTCCGCCGCCGCGGACGCGGTCGAGGCCGCGTCCTCGATGCAACAGATGTTCCGGCGACTGCGCGAAAGGGCCCCCGACGTCGCGCCTTACGTATCGATCGTGGTGGCAGCGGGCGCACCGATCCAGAAAACCAGCGATCCGCGCCGCACGCCGATCCGCATCGCGTCCGCCTTGATGGCACAGGCGGAAGCCGACGATATTCTGCTGGCACCGCCCGTCCCGGACATGATGAAACGCGACAGCCTCCGGATCGAAAGGTCGGGAACTTTCCAGGTCGCCGGGGTTGAAGAGCCGCTGGTGCTGTTCCGGCTGAGCTGGTAGCCCGGCCCTTTTCGTCGGCGCCGGGGACTGCTATCTACGCCCTAGGATCGGGCGCGCGGCGACCCGTCGACAGTCCGCACGAAATTCGACAAGGAGCGTGCCATGACCGCCTGCATCGTCGGTTGGGCCCACACCAGGTTCGGCAAGCTGGAAGGCGAAGACGTCGAATCGCTGATCACGCGTGTTGCGCGCGAGGCAATGGGCGATGCCGGCCTCGAGGCGGCGGATGTGGATGCGATCTATCTCGGCTTCTACAACGGCGGGTTCTCCAGGCAGGACTTCGGCGCGTCGCTGGTGCTGCAGGCGGATGAGGCCTTTCGTTTCACGCCCGCGACACGTGTGGAGAACGCCTGCGCGACGGGCTCCGCGGCGATCCACCAGGGTCTGAACTTCATCGAGGCGAAGAAGGGCCGGGTCGTCCTGGTCGTCGGCGTGGAAAAGATGACCGACACGCCGGGGCCGGAGATCGGCGGGATCCTGCTCCAGGCTTCCTATCTCAAGGAAGAAGAGGGGATCGAAGGCGGATTTGCCGGCGTCTTCGCGCAGATCGCCAACGGCTATTTCCAGAAGTACGGCGACCAGTCCGACGCGCTGGCGAAGATCGCGGCCAAGAACCATGCGAACGGCTGCGCCAATCCGATGGCGCATCTGCAGAAGGACCTGGGTTTCGAATTCTGCCGGACGGTGTCCGACAAGAACCCGATCGTCGCGGGGCCGCTGCGGCGCACCGACTGCTCGATGGTGTCCGACGGGGCGGCGGCGCTGGTGCTGACGGACGTGGAGACGGCGCTTGGCCGCGACAAGGCTGTGGTGTTCCGCGGCGTCAACCACGTCAACGACTTCCTGCCCATGTCCAAGCGCGATATGACCTTCTTGGACGGCTGCGCCAGGGCCTGGGACGGCGCGCTCGACCGTGCCGGCGTCGGCATCGCCGACCTCAGCTTCGTCGAGACCCACGACTGCTTCACGATCGCCGAGCTGATGCAGTACGAGGCGATGGGGCTTGCCGCGCCGGGTGAGGGGGCGGCGCTGGCGCTGGACGGGGTGACCGCCAAGGACGGCCGCCTGCCGGTCAATCCGTCAGGCGGCCTCAAATCCAAGGGCCATCCGATCGGCGCGACGGGCGTGTCCATGCACGTGATGACGGCCATGCAGTTGCGCGGCGAGGCCGGCGGCATGCAGGTCAAGGATGCCAGCCTGGGTGGCGTCTACAACATGGGCGGCGCCGGTGTGGCGAACTACTGCTCGATCCTGGAACCGCTGCGCTAGCAGACGGCCGTTGCGCGCAGGTGAGGGGCACCTGCAATCCACTTGCTCCGACGCCGGATCCAGACCACAGTGCGCGCCTTGAACCTTGGGGCGGAGACGCTGACCCATGTTTGCCGCGGTGGCGCCGGTCGCTGCGCTTCTTCTCAGTGCGGCCTTTCTGCTGACCGGACACGGTCTGCAGGGAACCCTGCTGCCGGTGCGCGCGGGCCTGGAGGCGTATAGCCCTTTCGACATCAGCGTGCTGGGGTCGTCCTATTTCGTGGGGTTCGTGCTTGGCTGCATTGCCGGGCCCCTGATGGTGCGGCGCGCCGGTCACGTCCGCACGTTTCTTGCCATGGTCGGTATCGCGTCCTCGGTCTGCCTGGTTCATGCATTGTTGCTGACCCCTACCATCTGGTGGGTCATGCGGGCCGCCACCGGCATGTGTCTGGCCGTTCTCTACATGGTGATCGAAAGCTGGCTTAACGAACGCTCCAGCAACGAGAACCGCGGCGTCATCTTCTCGCTTTACGTGATCATCAACCTGACGGTGATGACGGTGGGCCAGATGATGCTGGTTTTTGCCGACCCGGCCGAGTTTGTCCTGTTCGCGGTGGCATCGATCCTGGTCTCGCTGGCTGCGGTTCCGATCGCGTTTACCCGGTTCTCGGCGCCCGAACCTGTCGAGACCGTCAAGCTCGACCTTGTCGGGCTGTACAGAAGCTCGCCGGTGGGCTTCCTCGGCTGTCTGGCAACGGGCATGGCGATCGGCACGTTCTGGGCGCTGGGACCGCTGTTCGCGCAAAGCGGTGGCGGCGGTGCGGAGATCGTCGCCTATTTCATGAGCGCCGCCGTGGTCGGGGGCGCGGTGTCGCAGTGGCCGATCGGCCGGCTGTCTGACCGGCTGGACCGGCGCTGGGTGCTTGTGGCGGCGTGCGTCGCCGCCGGGCTGGTCGGCCTGGGCCTTTCCGCAGCCGGAACGGCCGACACCAGAATGATGATCGGCATCGGCTTCCTGTTCGGCGCCTTCGCATTTCCGGTCTACACGCTGTGCGTCGCCCACACCAACGACCACGTCGATCCGGACAAATACGTGCAAACCGCCGGGACGCTGCTTCTTCTGTACGGGCTGGGCGCAGCGGCCGGACCGTTGATTGCGTCTTTCGTGATCGAGGTGATCGGCGTTCGGGTCCTGTTCGCCTATGTCGCGGTCATCTATGCCGTGACGACCGCCTTCACGTTGTACCGGATGATGCGCCGTCCGCCGATGCGGGAGGAGGAGCAGATCTCCTTTGCCGACGCATTGCGCATGGCAAAGACCGTCTCGTCGGTGGATGTGCTGGTCCCCGAGGACGAAGAAGACGAAGGGAAGGAGGGCGCGGCCGCCGAAGCGATCGGCGAAACGGCCGGAACGGCGCGCTGATCCGGCGGTTCATCGTCCATCGAACAAGGTCGGACGTTGCACCGCCACAGCTGTCGACATTGCGGGACCCCGCCACCGCTTGGCTCTTGCCGCTCGTTGTCGATCCGTGAAAGGCTTCCGGCATCCCATGCAGGAGGCGAACGATGCCCGACCCCCACGATCTGGAAGCGGTGTGCCGACCGATCGAGCGGGCGCGCGGCCTGCCGAACGCGGCTTATGTCTGCGACCAGGCGTTCGAGCAGGAAAAGCGCGCCGTTCTGTGGTCGAGTTGGTCCGGGATCGGGTTTGCCAAGGACATTCCGGAACCCGGCGATGCGCGCCCGTTCGACTTTGCCGGCATGCCGTTGCTGGCGCTGCGCCATGGCGACGGCACCGTGCGCGTTTTCCAGAATACCTGCCGACACCGGGGCATGATCTTGGTCGATGCGCCGTGCCGCCTGCCCGGAACGATCCGCTGTCCCTATCACTCCTGGGCGTATGGGCTGGACGGTTCATTGAAGGCGACGCCGCATATCGGCGGGCCCGGCGTCAACCGGCACCCGGATGTGCGCCGCGAGGATATGGGCCTGATCGAGTTTCCGACCCATGTCTGGCGCGACGTCATCTTTGTCGACCTCTCCGGCGCCGCGCCACCGTTTGCCGAGACGGCGGCTCCCCTGATCGAACGGTGGCGCGACCTGGACCGCCCGCTTTACCACGGCGGCCCGGAATCGTCCTTTGCTGTGGAAGTGGCGGCGAACTGGAAGCTGGCGGTGGAGAACTACTGCGAAAGCTATCACCTGCCGTGGGTCCACCCTGACCTGAACACCTATTCGCGGCTGGAGGATCATTACAACATCGTCGAACCCGGCCACTGTTCCGGCCAGGGGACGCGTGTCTACCGGCCGGTGCTGGACGAAGGCGGCCGGCGGTTCGAAGACTTCGCGGACCTGCCTGCGGTGTGGCAATCCGCTGCGGAATACGTCGCGCTTTACCCGAACGTCCTGTTCGGCGTGCACCGCGATCATGCCTATGCGATCGTGCTCGAACCCGTGGCGCCCGACTGCACCGTCGAACATGTGGAGATCTATTACGCTGCGGACACGATGCGCGCCGAGGCGTTCAGTGATCTGCGCACGCGGAATGCGCGGCTGTGGCAGGGCGTGTTCCGGGAGGACGTGAGCGTTGTCGAGGGGATGCAGCGCGGCCGCCGCGGCGCGCGCTTCGACGGAGGGCGGTTTTCGCCCGAAATGGACGTCGCGACCCATTGTTTTCATCGTTGGATCGCCGAGCGTTATGCGGCCGGTTGACGCCCGACCGTCGCCGTTCTATCAGCCAGACCTTACCTTGGCGGTAGCGACCTAAGGCGGAGCGGGCAATTGGGCAATGCCATGAATCTCGGACGGCTGCTGACCCAGGCGGCGGCGCTTTATCCCGACCGAACGGCATTGGTGTGGGGTGACCGCAGCTGGACCTGGGCCGCGCTGAACGCACGGGTGGATGCGCTGGTCGCCGGCTTGCGCGCGCTTGGCTTGGAAAAGGGCGACCGGGTTCTGGTGCAGGCCAGGAACGGCAACCAACTGGTGGAGATCACCTTCGCCTGTTTCAAGGCGGGTGCGGTCTGGACGCCGGTCAATTACCGCCTGACGCCCGAGGAGGTCGCGGGTCTCGCCGAGACCGCTGGCGTCAAGGCGGTCATCTACCAGTCGCCGTTTGCCGAACATGCCGATGCGGTTTCTGCCGCGGTCAGCGCGGTCGATTGCGTGATCGCCGTCGATGCCCCGCGTGACGGCGAGACCGGCTACGAGGCGCTGATCGACGCCCACGCCTGGGCCGAGCCGTACCATGCCGAGGTCGCGCGCGACGACCCGCTGTGGTTCTTCTTCACCTCCGGCACGACGGGGCGGCCCAAAGCGGCCGTTCTGACGCACGGGCAGATGGCGTTCGTCGTCACCAACCATGTTGCCGATCTGATGCCCGGCCTGTCGCACCGCGACGTGTCGCTGGTGGTGGCGCCGCTCAGCCACGGGGCGGGCGTTCATCTCCTGGCCCAGGTGGCGCGCGGCGCCGTGTCGATCCTGCCGTCGGGAGACGGGCTGGACCCCGAGGAGATCTGGCGGCTGGTCGAGGACTACGGCGTCACCAACATGTTCACCGTGCCGACCATCGTCAAACGTCTGGTGGAGACGCCTGCGGTGGATGCGCACGACCACGCTTCGCTCAAGCACGTGATCTATGCCGGCGCGCCGATGTACCGGGCCGATCAGCTTCGGGCCTTGCGCAAGCTGGGTTTCGTGCTGGTCCAATACTACGGCCTTGGCGAGGTGACCGGCTGCATCACGGTGCTGCCGGCGCACATGCACAGCCTGGACGACGACGGCATGCCGGTCGGGTCCTGCGGTTTCGCGCGGACCGGCATGGAAGTCGCGATCAAGGGCCCCGACGGTGCGATGCTCGGCGCAGGCGAGCAGGGCGAGATCTGCGCGCGCGGACCTGCGGTGTTTGCCGGCTATCACGACAACCCCGAGGCCAACGCCGCCTCGCTGAAAGACGGCTGGTTTCACACCGGGGACCTGGGGCATATGGACGCCCAGGGCTTCGTCTATATCACCGGCCGCGCCTCGGACATGTACATCTCCGGCGGTTCCAACATCTATCCGCGCGAGGCCGAAGAGGCGTTGTTGACGCACCCGGCGGTCTCGGAAGTGGCTGTGCTGGGCGTGCCGGACCCCGAATGGGGCGAGTCGGGCGTTGCGGTGGTGGTGCCGGTCAAGGGGGCGCTTATCGATGCGGGCATGTTGAGTGCGCACCTGGAAGGCCGGTTGGCGAAATACAAATGGCCGCGGCGTTTCTTTTTCTGGGACAGCCTGCCCACGTCCGGCTATGGCAAGGTTCCGAAATACATGATCCGCGAGAAACTGTTCGAGGACGGCGCCCTGACCAGGGACGCGCCGGTCTGACGGCACTTCGCCGCAACGATCCAAACCGGGAGAAGGCACGATGAGTTTCAAGGCACTGTTGATGCAGGAAGGCGAAGGCGGTCTGGATTACGCCGTCACCGATCTGGAGGAGGACCAGCTCCCCGAGGGCGACGTCGTCGTGGACGTGGAATACTCCACCCTGAACTACAAGGACGGCATGATCCTGGGCGGCAATATCGGCCGGCTGGTCCGTTCGCTGCCGCACGTGCCCGGCGTCGACTTCGCCGGCACGGTGGCAAGCTCGGCCGACCCGCGCTACAGCCCCGGCGACAAGGTGGTGCTGACCGGCTGGCGCGTCGGCGAGGTTCATTGGGGCGGCTTCGCCCAGAAGGCCCGCGTCAAGGCGGACTGGCTGGTCCCGCTGCCGCAGGGGATGTCGCCGCGTCAGGCGATGGCGGTGGGAACGGCGGGCGTCGCCGCGATCCTGGCGGTCCTCGCGCTGGAGGACCACGGCGCCAAGCCCGAGAACGGGCCGGTCCTGGTGACGGGCGCGGCCGGCGGCGTCGGGTCGGTCGCGGTCTCGATGCTGGCAAACCTCGGGTTCGAGGTGGCGGGCTCGACCGGACGGCCGGAACAGGCGGACTATCTCAAGGATCTGGGCTGCAGCCGCATCGTCGAACGCGCGGCGCTGTCGGAACCGGCCGGGCGGCCGCTGGAAACCGAAGAATGGGCCGGCTGTGTCGACGCGGTCGGCGGCGCGACGCTGGCCCGGGTTCTGGGCCAGATGAAATACCGCGCCTCTGTCGCGGCCTGCGGGCTTGCCGGCGGGGCTGAGATGACCTGTACGGTGCTGCCGTTCCTCTTGCGCGGCGTCAACCTGTTGGGCATCGATTCCGTCATGCAGCCTTACGAGAACCGCGTCCGCCTTTGGGACCGTGCGGTCAAGGACCTGCCGATGGAGAAGCTCGAGGCGATGACCGAGGAATGCACACTGGGCGAACTGATGGACCGGGCCAGGGCCATCCTCAAGGGCCAGGTCCGCGGCCGCCTAATCATCGACGTCAACGGCTGATTTCTTACTCTAAGTCCGGCGTTTCGCGAGGCGGGGAAGCGAGCCGAGATCGCCCATGATCAATGCCGCCTTCTTGGCGCGGCTCCATCCTTTCAATTGCCGTTCCGCGGCGATCGCATCGACCAGACGTTCGAAAGGCTGGGTGTAGACCAAACGAACGGGGCGGCGCTGCTTCGGATGCCCGCGCACAAGGCCAAGATTGTGCTCGGCCAACCGCTGTTCGACGGACCTTCTGGTTATGCCGACGTAGTAACTCCTGTCGGCGCATTCGAGGATGTAGACAAAGGTCGTGTCCATGCGGGGGCTATGGATGGGTCGGTGCGGAAATTGGCGATACCGCGCGCCTCGGCGGCCGTGTGCTTCGAGACGCGGTGCTTCGCACCGCTCCTCAGCATGAGGGTAAGGGCGATAACGCGGATCCCAACACAACCCCTCACCCTTGTCTGTTGAGGATGTGTCAGGCTGAGTAGTGGCAGGCGGGAGACCGTCTCACCCTTGGTCTTGGAAGACCGTTCCTCAGCGAGGATCCCCGCCTGCCTTTGGTTGAACCCGAACAGTTGCCTGGGACGCGTGCCACGCGTGCCCGTATGACAAGGAAGGGTCCTCGATGACGATATCACCCGGTTTCGTTGGAATCGACATTTCGAAAGATCGTTTGGATGTTTGTCAGCTTCCGGATGGCAAACATTGGTCGGTGAAGAACAATGCTTCGGGCGTGTCGGCCTTGATCAAGCGGTTGCGCCGCACGCCGCCCCGGCGTGTCGTGCTGGAGGCCACGGGCATCTACGGTGCTCTGGTCACGGACCGTCTCTGTGCGGCGGGCTTGCCGCTGTGCGTTGTCAATCCGCGTAAGGTCCGCGACTTTGCCCGGGCCACCGGGGTCCTGGCGAAGACCGACCGCCTGGATGCCGCGGTGCTGGCGCTCTACGGCGAACGCTTGCAGCCCCCCCTCTACCAATCGCCGTCTCCCGCCCTGCGGCAGCTGGCCGCCCTGGTCACGCGTCGGCGTCAACTGGTCAAGATGCGCAGCGCCGAGCGCGTCCGCCGGCCGCTTGCGGAGACGCCCGAGATCCGCACCTCCATCGAAGCCGTGATCAGCCAGCTCGACACCCAGATCAAGGAGCTGGAGCGCAGGATCAAGACCCTGGTGGAAAGCCAGGACGCGCTCAAACAGAAGGTCAACCGACTGTGTCGGCACACCGGCATCGCCCTGATCAGCGCCGCCACCCTGATCGCCCGGATGCCCGAACTCGGCACCATCTCCAGACGCAAAGTCGCCGCCCTCGCAGGACTCGCACCACTCGCATGCGACAGCGGAACCTGGCGCGGACGACGACGACTTTGGGGCGGACGGGCCGACCTGAGACAGGCCCTCTACATGCCAACTCTGACAGCCGTCAGAACCGACCCTGGCCTCAAGGCTTTCTACCAACGCCTCATCGAGGCCGGAAAAACCCACAAAGTCGCAATCGCCGCAGCCATGAGAAAACTCCTCGTCCGCATCAATGCAGACCTCAAATCACTCCAACAACAACACAGTTGCTGAGGAGGCGGCGAAGCCGCCGTCTCGAAGGGCATGGCGGCCGCCGGCACACCGCCCCACCGCCGCAATCGACAGGGCGGCGCGAATCTGCGTATGCTCTTGATGTTACGGTCAGAATGGGTGGGATTTCGTGCTGTTTTTCAGGTGGGGGCGGACGAGCCTTGTTCTCGTCGCCTTATTCTTGTTTGTGCCCGAGGCCGCGGTGGCACCGGCGTCGGCACAGTCCCCGTCTGCCGAAACCGATCGTGGGCTGACTTTTCGCGAGGCTTTCCGGTTCTACCGCGCCAAGGCCGAGGCGGGCGATCCGAAGGCGCAGTTCTTCATGGGACTGTTGTACGAGCGCGGGCCGACAGGCACGCCCGACCTTGAACAGGCCGCCTTCTGGTTCGAAAAGGCCGCGGCGCAAGGCTGGCGCGATGCCCAGTACAAGATGGGCACCGCCTACGCGCAAGGCCGCGGCGTCGCGCGGGACTGGACCAAGGCGGCGGAGATGTACCTCGCCGCCGCCCAACAGGGCCTGCCCGAGGCGCAGTACAATATGGGGGTCCTCTACGAGCAGGGCCTCGGCGTTGAGGAAGACCATCAGAAGGCGGCGGACTGGTACCGCCGCGCTGCGGTCCGCGGCGTCGTGCCGGCCCTGCGTGCGCTGGGCTCCGTCTATCTGAAGGACGAGGGCGTTCCCGCGGACCGCGCCCAGGCGTTCTTCTGGCTGACGCTGGCGGCCGCCGCCGGCGACGAACAGGCGACGGAACTGCGCAACATGATCGGCGGGCAATTGACCGAGGAGGAACGCGCGGCCGCGGTGAAGCTGCTGGACGACTGGCAGAAGCAGGGGCAGTAGATCCCAGAAGGCCGGCTCCCGGCGGTCGCTCCCGTCACGCCGGCCCGGTCGTTTCCTTCACGGACTGCTTGTTGAGCCGGCTCTCGCGGGTGGCGATGTAGGTGGCGCCGGCGAAAATCATCACGCCGCCCAGCCAGACATACATGTCCGGGATCTCGCCGAAGGCGAGAAAGCCGATGATCGCCGCCCAGATCAGCTTGAAGAAATCGAGCGGCATCAAGACGTGGGTCTCGCCCTCTTTCAAGCCCTGGGTCATCGTCATCTGGGCGAAACTGCCCAGTGCGCCGATGGCGATCAGCCACAGCCATTCCTGGCCGACCGGCCAGCGCCAGACGAAGGCGGCCGGGATCAGCGACAGCGGCGCCATCAACAGCACCATGTAGATTGTGATGGTCAGCGCGCTTTCGGTGCGGCCCAGCACCTTGATGACGATCAGCGCAACGGACCAAGTCAGTGCCGAAACCAGAACCATCACCTCGCCCATGGAAATGGTCTCGAAACCGGGTCGCAGGATCACCAAGGTGCCGGCGAAACCAAGCAGGATCGCCGCCCAGCGGCGCCAATGCACCCGCTCGCCCAAGAACAGCATCGCCAGGACCGTTGCGAACACGGGCGCGGTGAAGCCCAGCGCCGCAACGTCTGCCAGCGGCGTCACCGACAGCGCATAGAAGAACGTCAGCATGGCGACCACGTTGATCCCGGCGCGCAGGGTCAGTAGACCCAGCCGCTTCGTCTTCAGCGGCGCCGTGCCGGTCCGCAGCAGGATCGGCGCGATCACCGCCAAGCCGAAGAAGTTGCGGAAGAAGGCAACGATCAGCGGGTCCAGATCCTGCGACACCTGGCGCACGCAGGCGTGCATGGAGGCAAAAAGCATGGTGGAAAGGAACATCCACGCCATGCCCCTGAGGTTGCCGGAAAGGTCAGGCCTCCAGGCTGCGGGCCGTTCGGTCACGACGGTCCTTCGGCGAAACAGCGTTCGGCCGCAGACCAGACGAAGCTGCGTGCCGCAGGCTCGTCAAGCGCCCTCGGCCGGGCGTTGAGATAGGCGGTGAAGGCCTGTTCAAGTACCGGCAGTCCCAGCCTCTCGAGACACTCCGGAAACCAGGCAAAACCCCGTTCCAGCGCCGCGTCCGCCAGGAAGGTGATCTGGTCGGCCATGCCCGACACATAGGCCCGCCGGCGGCCGGGATCCAGCGCCAGATACCCGCCCGCGGTCATGACGCCGCCCGGCGGCCGCGGGTCGGCCGATGCGGGCACCGGCGCGAAGAGCGACGCAAGCAGGATCGCCGCGATGAGGGACCGCTTTTCCATTTCGACCGCTGGACTATACTTCGGCCATCTCGCGCCCGAACAGCAATCAACAGGAGGCTCCCTTGGCCCTGACGATCTATCACAATCCGCGATGCTCCAAGTCGCGCCAGACCCTGTCGCTGTTGCAGGAACGCGGGCATAAACCGACGGTTGTAGAGTACCTTAAAACGCCGCCGGACGCGATCAAGCTGAAGGACCTTCTGAAGAAGCTGGGCATCGCGCCGCGTGCGCTGTTGCGCCGCGGAGAGAAAGTCTATGCCGAGCTTGGTCTGGGCGATCCGGAACTGCCCGACGAAAGCCTAATCGAGGCAATGGTCGACAACCCGATCCTGATCGAACGCCCGATCGTCGTCTGCGGGGACCGGGCGGCGCTGGGCCGTCCCCCCGAAGCCGTTCTCTCCATCCTCTGAGGTCGCCGATGTCCGATCCCGTCCTTTTCGAACAGCACGACCATGTGGTGACGCTGACCTTGAACAAACCGGCCGACCTGAACCCGGTGTCCGACCCGGACATGATCGACGGCCTGGTCGAGGCGTGCGACCGGATCAATGCGGACCCCTCGGTGCGCGCGGCGATCATAACGGGGGCGGGACGCGCTTTTTCGTCGGGCGGCAACGTCAAGCACATGCGCGATCGCAGCCATATGTTCGAAGGCCCGCCCGAGCAGATCACCCAGGCCTACCGGACGGGGATGCATCGTCTGCCTGTTGCGATCTACGGTCTGGAAGTGCCGCTGATCGCGGCGGTCAACGGGCCGGTGGTGGGTGCGGCGCTGGACCTGGTCTGCCTGGCGGACATCCGCCTTGCCTCTGAACATGCGAAATTCACCGCAGGTTTCGCCCGCGTCGGCATCGCCCCCGGCGACGGCGCGGCCTGGTACCTGCCGCGCGCCGTGGGTCTGTCGCGGGCGGCGGAAATCCTGCTCACCTGTGACACGCTGTCGGCGGCGGATGCCGCAGCGGCGGGGCTGGTCAGCCGCGTCCTTCCGGCCGACGGTCTGATGGCTGCCGCAAGGGAGGTCGCCGACCGGATCGGCGCCAACGCCCCGCTTGCGATCAGAGAGACCAAACGCCTGTTGCGCGCCGCCCAGGAACAGGATCTGCACGCTCATCTGGAGGACTGCGCGCGCACCAATGCGCGGCTGCACCATTCGGTCGATCATGCCGAGGCGATCGCCGCCTTCTTCGAAAAACGGGCGGCCAGGTTCCTCGCGCGCTGAGGGCAAAAGAAAACGGGACCGGTTGGGGGGCCGGTCCCGCGGGGTCAGGGAAAACCTTTGAGTCCCTTATATGCACCGGAACGGACCGTTGGGGGCGGTCATATGTCCCGGCAACATATAATATGGGGGGTGTTGGTCCATTTTGCACGGATTAATTTCACAGCGTTCGAAATCCCGCGGAATCCCAAGGTTTTGATGGTTAACGGTTTTGTCCGCCCGCCGCTGTCCGGGCCGGCCGATCGCAACAATTCGCCAGTCTTGACGCGATCGGCTGGAATTCCCCCATGATTGACAGTTTATGCGCGTAGTAATGACAATCATAAACAATCTATAAGGACCCGCTCGCGCCCGTTCCGCTGCGCGGGGCGGTCGAGCGCACGCTTGTCCGATATCGCAGGCAGGCATATATCAAAATCTCAGGTCCGGTCCGCCGACCATCCGTCCCGTCCGTTCCCGTCCACCGGTCTTTGCCGGTTCTGCGCCGCCGTCTCGGCGTCCGCATGTCCTGGGGGGTTGTGCCGCTTCCATGGTTGCACCGCGCACGCGTCTGTTCTTGCTGATCCTGGTTGCGATCACCGCGGTCGGGCCCTTGGCGATGCAGATGTTCATCCCCAGTCTCCCCGCGATCGCGGCGGACTTCCGGGTTTCCGCCGGCGTCGCGCAACTCGCGCTCAGCCTTTCCATGGTTGCGATGGCCGTGACCACCCTGGTCTATGGGCCCGTCTCCGACCGGCTGGGCCGTCGTCCCGTCGTATTGGCGGGCTTCGTCCTGTTTCTTGCCGGCAGCGTCCTTTGCGCCATGGCACCCAGCGTGGAAATGCTGATCGGCGGCCGGATCGTCCAAGCGGTGGGCGGCGCGGCGGGTATGGTGCTGTCGCGTGCCATTGTCCGCGACATCTACGACCGTGACGGCGCCGCGCGGGCGATTGCCTATATCACCATGGCGATGGTGCTCGCGCCGATGGTCGCACCGGTGATCGGCGGCGTGCTGACGGATCTGCTGGGCTGGCGCTGGATCTTCTGGTCGGTCGGGCTGGCCGGCGTGGGCGTCATGCTGATCGCACAGCGGTTCCTGACCGAGACCCTGACGGTCAAGCCGCAGCCGGTTTCGCCGCGCGCCATGCTGGGCGACTGCCGGCGGCTGTTGGCGAACCCTGCCTTCGGCGGCTACACCTTCCAGGCCGCCTTCACCATGGCCTCGTTCTTTGCGTTCATGGCCGGCGCGCCATACGTGATGGTCAATGTCATGGGGCGCCCGGCTACCGAGTTCGGCCTTTATTTCATTCCGCTCGCCGCCTGCTACATGGCCGGCAATTTCGCTGCCGCGCGGCTGTCGTTCCGGATCGGGCTGGACCGGATGATCGTCATCGGCAGCCTGTTGTCGCTGGCGGCGGCGGCCGTCGCCGTCTCCCTTTTCGCTGCGGGCTTCTGGGACCCGTGGGCCTTGTTCGCCCCGGTCGCGCTGATGGGGATCGGCAACGGGCTGTCCATGCCGAACGCCCAGGCCGGCGCCGTCAGCGTCGACCCCAAGCTGGCCGGGACCGCCGCAGGGCTCAGCACGTCGCTGCAGTTCACGGTCGCAGCGCTTGCCGCGCAGGCCGTCGGCATGATGACCAACGGTTCGCCTTATCCGACGGTGATGGTCATGGCCGGGTGCACCCTTGCCGCGCTGGCGGCGATTGCCGTTCCCCTGTGGATCCATCGCCGCACCGCCGCCGAGGCCGCCGAGACGCAGGCCTCCTGAGCACGGATCACATTGTCCGGCGCACCTGCCCCAATGGCCGCTCACGTGTTATGCTCAAGAACGGGACGGACGTTGCCGCGCCGTCTCCAAGGAGGACACCGTCATGCTGCGAGTCCAGGACATACTGGCCGCGAAGGGTGACAAGGTGGTCACGGCCAAGCCCTTTTCGGCGATCAAGACGATTGCACAGATCCTGAAAGTGGAAAACATCGGCGCCCTGGTGGTGACCGAGGACGGGAAAGCCGTCGCGGGCATCGTCTCGGAGCGGGACATCGTGCACGGTCTCACCGTACACGGCCCCCGGCTGGGCGATATGACCGTCAGCGACGTCATGACCCGAGAGGCATTGACCTGCAGGCCGGAGGACTCGGTCAAGGAGGTCATGGCGACGATGACGCGGCGGCGCGTGCGTCATCTTCCGGTGTTGCGGAACGGCCGTCTGGCCGGCCTGATCAGCATCGGCGATGTGGTCAAAAGCCGGCTGGACGAGGCCGAGCTGGAGACCAGCGTCATGCGCGACTACGTGGTGTCGCACTAGGCAGGGCAGGGCAGTTGCGGATGGGGCGCGGTCCCGCCGCGCCCGGGTTTGGCATGCCTGCCTAGCCCAGATTGGCGACCAGCATGTAGGTCCCCAGGGCGCAGACGCCGGCCCACCAGGCCATCCTGAAGGTCCGTTTCATGAAGTCTTCCTTCGCTGATGGTGACGGCCCCCCGTGTGCCGTCATGAGACTGTCACATAGATAGGGTGCGGGCGTCCGATTTCACCTGCAAATCCTGCAATCCGCCCCTGCATCCGGGGCGATCGGGCCGGTCGCGACGCCAAATCCCCGGATCGCCAGGGATTCAAGGCCCTGGTTAGTTTTTCGTCGTTAAAATTGATTTAAACACTGGTCGACTATTGCTTTGTCCTTGGTGGACAGAGCAGCAATCCCCCCAGGCGCCGGGCCACCTGCAGAACCCGGCGCTCCTGCCTCAGCGGGCAACAAGCAGGTCGACACCGGCGCGGCCTGCCTGGTCACGCTTTTGCGCTTTTTCGGCCTGCCTGGCGATGTCGGGCAGGTCCGTCACCACTTCGCCGCGCCCGGCGAGCCGATGGACGCCGGTGCCCTGTTGCGCGCCGCCAAGCGGCTTGGCCTCAAGGCCAAGCTGGCCAAGGTCCCGACCCGCAAGCTTGCCACCACGCCGCTGCCCGCCGTCGCGGAAATGCTGGACGGACGGTTTGTCATTTTGGCCAAGGCGTCCGCCGAAAAGGTCCTTGTCCAGAACCCCGCCACCGGACGCCCCGAGACCCCCTCGATCGAGGACTTCGTCGGCGGCTGGACCGGGCGGCTGCTGCTGCTGACCCGGCGGGCTGCGCCGCTGGGCCGCGGCGGCAAGTTCGACGTCTCCTGGTTCGTGCCCGCGGTCCTTCGCTACAAGAAGCTGTTCGGCGAGGTCCTTATCGCCTCGTTCTTCCTGCAGGTTTTCGGCCTGATCACACCGCTGTTCTTTCAGGTCATCATCGACAAGGTCCTGGTGCATCGTGGCCTGACCACGCTGGACGTTCTGATCATCGGGCTGGTCGTCGTCTCCATCTTCGAAGTTCTGATGGGCACACTCAGGACATACATCTTCTCGCATACCACCAACCGCATCGATGTCGAGTTGGGTGCCAAGCTGTTCCACCACCTGCTGGCCCTGCCGATGGCCTATTTCGAGGCGCGGCGCGTCGGCGACAGCGTGGCGCGCGTGCGGGAGCTCGAGAATATCCGGAACTTTTTGACCGGATCGGCGCTGACCCTGGTGATCGACGTCGCCTTCACGGCGGTCTTCTTTCTGGTGATGTGGCACTTTAGCCCGACCCTGACGCTGGTGGTGCTGGCGGCGATTCCGTTTTACGTGGTGCTGTCGGTGCTGGTGACACCGGTGCTGCGCGCCCGGCTGGACGAGAAGTTCAAGCGCGGCGCGGAGAACCAGGCCTTCCTGGTGGAATCGGTCACCGGGGTCGAGACATTGAAGGCAATGGCCGTGGAACCGCAGATGCAGCGTCGCTGGGAGGAACAGCTCGCGGCCTATGTCGGTGCCAGTTTCCGGTCGAGCAACCTGAACAACATCTCCAGCCAGACCGCGCAGCTGATCAGCAAGGTGACCTATGCGCTGACCCTCTATCTGGGCGCAAAGCTGGTGGTGGAAGGGCAACTCACGGTCGGCCAGCTGGTGGCCTTCAATATGCTGGCTGGCCGGGTCAGCGGCCCGATCCTGCGGCTCGCGCAACTGTGGCAGGACTTTCAGCAGGCCCGCATTTCCGTCGACCGGCTGGGCGATATCCTGAACACCGCGACGGAACCCGCACAGCGGGCGACGCGCGCGTCGCTGCCCCAGGTTCAGGGCAGGATCAGCTTCGACGGGGTGACCTTCCGCTATCGTCCCGACGGACCGGAGGTTCTGCGCCGGGTCAGCCTGGACATCCCGGCCGGCCAGACGATCGGAATCGTCGGGTCCTCGGGCTCAGGCAAAAGCACGCTGGCCAAGCTGGTGCAGCGCATGTACCTGCCCGAAAGCGGTCGGGTCCTGGTCGACGGTGTCGATCTCGCCATGGTCGATACCACCTGGCTCAGGCGTCAGGTCGGCGTGGTCCTGCAGGAGAACGTCCTGTTCAACCGTTCCGTGCGCGAGAACATCGCGCTGACCGATCCCGGCATGCCGATCGAACGCGTGATCGCCGCCGCCAAGCTGGCCGGTGCACACGAATTCATCCTGGAGTTGTCGGAAGGGTACGACACGCAGATCGAGGAGCGGGGCGGCAACCTGTCGGGCGGCCAGCGCCAGCGCATCGCGATCGCCCGCGCCCTGGTGACGAACCCCAGGATCCTGATCTTCGACGAGGCGACCAGCGCCCTGGACTACGAATCCGAGGCGGTGATCCAAAGCAACATGCGCCAGATCTGCCAGGGCAGGACCGTGATCGTCATCGCTCACCGCCTTGCCGCGGTGCGCGATGCCAGCCGGATCATCACCGTGGAGAACGGCGAGATCGTCGAAGACGGCACCCACGAGGAATTGCTGGCCCGCGGCGGCCGCTACGCCATGCTGTTCCGCATGCAGACCCAAAGGGGCGTCGATGCCGCCGAGTGACGAAGCCCAGCCGGCAAAGGTCGGACAGGCGGTGGTGCAGGCGCGCGAGTTCCTGCCCGCGGCCCTGGAGATCGTCGAAACGCCGGCCTCGCCGCTGGGCCGCGCGGTGGCCCTTTCGCTGTCGGCCTTCTTCGCCATTGCGGTGATCTGGGCCGTGCTCGGCCGGGTCGACGTGGTCGCGGTGGCCCACGGGCGGATCGTGCCCGAGGGCGGCGTGAAGACCATCCAGCCCCTGGAGATCGGCAAAGTGCGGGCGATCCACGTGCGCAACGGCGACCGGGTCAAGGCGGGCGACGTCCTGATCGAGCTGGACCCCACCGAGAGCGAGGTCGACGTCAACCAGCTCAAGCGCGAGTTATTGGAGCTGGATCTTGTCCTGAGACGGCTGCGGGCCAACCTCCGGGGCCTGGACGGCAGGCCGCCCGACTTCCAGCCGACCGAAGGCGCGGTGCCGCGTCTGGTCCGGATGCACGCGGCCCAGCTCGAGGCGGACCTGCGGGCGTTCCAGTCGCGCATTGCCACCACCGAAGCGGAGATTTCTCGGCGCCTGGCCGAGATCGATTCGGTCAAGGCCGAGATCAGCAAGTTCGAACAGATCCTGCCGTTGAACGAAGAACGCGAGGCCGACCTGTTCAGGCTGCTTCAGAAAGGCAACACCGAACAGCTTCGCTGGATGGAAGCCAAGGAACAGCTGATCGACACCAAGGAGAACATCACGATCGCACGTCATCGTCTGCGCGAAGCCGAATCCCGGCTGGAGGCTGCCTTCAAGGAGCTGGAGGGTGCCCAGGCCGAGGCGGAGCAGGAGGTCCTGACCGAGATGGTCGAGACCAACCGCCGGGTCGACGAGATCGAGCTCGCCCTGCAGAAAGCGGCCCAGCGCGAACGTTTCACCCGCCTGATCGCCCCTGTGGACGGCGTGGTCCAACAGCTGGCGGTCAAGACCGAGGGCGGCGTGGTGACCCCGGCGGAGCCGGTGATGGTCGTCGTGCCGGCGGATGCCATGCTAGAGATCGAGGCCACCGTCCTGAACAAGGACAAGGGCTTCGTCGAGGCCGGCCAAAGCGCGGAAATCAAGGTCGAGACCTTTCTGTTCACCAAGTACGGCACGATCGACGGTCAGGTCCTGGACGTTGCCGACGACGCGGTGGAGCGCGAGGACGTCGGCCTCGTCTATCCGATCCGTGTTGCGCTCGCCGAAACCGAGGTGATGGTCGAAGGCAGGCCGGTGCCGTTGACCTCGGGCATGAACGTCACCGTGGAGGTCAAGACCGGCAAGCGCCGCATCATCGAGTTCCTGCTGTCGCCGCTGCAGCGTTACGGCGACGAGGCGATCCAGGAGCGGTAGCGGCCCTCTCCACGCTCCGGCCCCTCCGGGCCACCTTCTCCTCTGTCGGGAGAAGGGAAGGCATGCCTCTCCCGCCACCAGAAGAACCTACGGTTAACGCCGTAAACCACATCCGTCTCCAGGCAATCTTGGCCTGCAGGCCGTGGTCCGACGCAATCGCATGCCGGGAAATACGCGGGTCCAGATGCCCTCGTTTAGGTTTTGGTGATGCTGGCTGACTACGATCGTACGCAGAGAGAGTGGGTGGCATTGCGGGCACAAATCAAGAAAAGCCCGGGTTGCAGCCACAAAAAAGCAACGACGTCATCCCCGAGGTCGTGGGGGTCATGACGCTTTACGCGTGCGAACCCGCGGAAAAGCGGGCGCCGCAGGGAGAGGGGCGACGGGTCCGGCATGGCTTTGTTTGGCAAGCATGGACGTTCCCTAAAAGAATACCGCCAGGAACGCTCGAGCTCCCGCTCGGGCGAAGACGCATTTGCGTTCGGCTTCGCAAAGGGCTGGCTTGCGGACGAGGAGAACGCCTTCGTCTGGGGGGGGCGCGCGGGATCAGAGCTAGGCCCGACCGGCGCGGAGCAGCAGTCCGGTGAGCAGGGTGTGCCTGTCGACGCCAGGTCAGGCGTCGTGCTGGATGCCGGCTATGTCGCGCCGACGGACCGCACCGGCGGCGAGGAGGACGAACGCGAGAGCGAGGACGGATACAGCGGTTTGTCTGTCGCGAATGGGCCGCAGCGCCAGTCCTCCGGCGACATCGACCTGCGCGACGTGCACCTCGGCCATTCCATGCCGACGGATACGCTGTTTTCCAGCCAGTGGCATTTGAATTCCGGCTCGGGCTACGACATCAACGTGACCGACGTCTGGGACGACTACACCGGTCAGGGCGTCAGCATTTCGGTCTACGACCAGGGCGTCGACTATGCCCATTCGGACCTGGACGGAAACTACGATTACGCCAACCAGTATAACACGGTAACCCAGGCGGCCGACGGCCGCCCGATGGGCACGGGCGACAATCACGGTACGGCCGTTGCCGGCCTGATCGGCGCCGAACGCAACGGGACCGGGGTCGTCGGCGTCGCCTACGACTCCACTCTTGTCAGCATCTACGATCCGCTGTCGGGCACCTCGACCGACTTCGCCAACCGGCTGGAGCTGGGTTACGCCCATGCCGCCAATTTCGACGTTTCCAATCACAGCTGGGGTTACGGCAACGCCTTCAAGCAGACCCCCAACGCGGCCTTCCTCGACAACTTCAACAGCCTGACCTGGGCCGACGCAGGCGCCGCGCTGCAATCGGCCGTCGACACCGGGCGCGCCGGTCTGGGCACGGTTTTCGTGCAATCGGCGGGCAACAGCCGCGGCTACGGCGACGACGTCAACCTGCATAATTTTCAGAACAGTCGGTACACCATCACCGTCGCTGCGTCGGAAGAGGACGGAGACGTCACGACCTACAGCACCCAAGGTGCGGCGCTGATGGTGACCGCGCCGGGCAGCCCGCTGGCCGGCACCATCATGACGACCGACCGCACCGGGACTTCGGGCTATGCCGGCGGCGATTATGTCAGCGGCTTCAACGGCACGTCCGCCTCCGCCCCGATCGTCAGCGGCGTCGTCGGCCTGATGCTGGAGGCCAATCCCAATCTGGGCTGGCGCGACATCCAGGAAATTCTGATCTACAGCGCCCGCAACTCCGACCCCGGCAGCGCGTCCTGGCAGACCAACGGTGCCGGCGACTGGAACGGCGGCGGGTTGACCATGAGCCACGACTTCGGTGCCGGCCTGATCGACGCCTTGGCGGCGGTCCGTCTGGCCGAAGTCTGGACGACGCAGAAGAGCAGCGCCAACGAACAGAGCCTCTCGGCCGCCACCAGCCCCAACCTGGCAATCCCCGACGCCGGAGGCGCCGCAAGTTACCTGACCAGCACCATCAACATGGGCAGCGGCATTTCCATCGACCATGTCGAGGTGGACCTCAATATCTCGCATACCTGGATCGGCGACCTCTACGTCACCCTGACCTCGCCGGACGGCACCACCAGCGTGCTGGTCGACCGGCCGGGCATGGGCGCCTTGAACCCCTATGGCAGCAACCAGGACAACATCGATTTCACGCTGTCGACGACCCAGCACTGGGGCGAGGACAGCGCCGGTTCGTGGACCCTGCAGGTACATGACTATGTGAGCGGCGAGGTCGGCACGCTCAACAACTGGACCTTGCGCCTCTACGGCGACGACGGTTCGTCGGACGACAACTTCATCTATACGAACGAGTTCGGATCCTTCACCGGCGATGCCGGACGCAGGACACTCAGCGATACCGGCGGCACCGACACCATCAACGCTGCCGCCGTTACCGGCGCGGTCAATATCGACCTTGCGGCCGGCGCCTCAAGCACCATCGCCGGCAACACGCTGACCATCGAGGTCGGCACGACGATCGAAAACGCCTTGGGCGGGGACGGCGCGGATACCCTGACCGGCAATGCCGGCGCCAATACCCTGACGGGCGGCCGCGGCGCCGACGTCCTGGACGGCGGTGCCGGTGCGGACGTGCTGAACGGCGGCGCGGGCACCGACACCGTGACCTACGCCAATTCGGCCGCCGGCATTTCCGTGAACCTGGCGCTTGGCGCCGGCTATGCCGGCGATGCGGCGGGGGACAGCCTCAGCGGTATCGAGAACGTCACCGGTTCAGCTTATTCCGACACCATTCGCGGCGGCGCCGGCAACAACGTGCTTTCGGGCGGCGCCGGCGGCGACTGGCTGCACGGCGACACGGGCGCCGACACGCTGTCCGGCGGCGACGGCGTCGATTGGCTGAGCTTCGTCGATTCCACGTCGTCCGTTGCCGTCCATCTGGGTCTGGGCTCGGGCAGCCTGGGCGACGCGGCGGGCGACAGCTACAGCGGCATCGAGAATGTCTGGGGCAGTGCCTACGCCGACACGCTGACCGGCGATGGCGGCGCCAACTGGCTCTATGGCGGCGCCGGCGGCGACGCGCTGGACGGCGGCGCGGGCGGCGACGTGGCCTCCTATTCGGGCTCCGGGTCGGGCGTCACCGTCAATCTGTCGTCTGGCACGGGCATCGGCGGCGATGCCCAGGGCGATACGTTGTCCAACATCGAGAGCGTCCGCGCGTCGGAGTACAATGACACCCTGACGGGCACCGCGGTTCGCAACTGGCTGTTCGGCGGCGCGGGCAACGACCTCATCAACGGCGGCGACGGAGATGATGCGCTGGACGGCGGGGCCGGCATTGATAGCGTCTCCTACAGCGGCTCGACAGACGGCGTCACCGTCGACCTGAATGCCGGCACCGGCGCGGGCGGCCACGCAGAGGGCGATACGCTTGCAGGGTTCGAGAACGTCCTGGGTTCCTCCCACGACGACACGATCAGCGGCGACGGCGGTGCAAACATCCTGCGCGGCCAGGCGGGCAACGATACCCTTGCCGGCGGCGCCGGCGGTGACACGCTGGACGGTGGCGCAGGGGTCGACACCGTTTCCTATGCCGGGTCCGCCGGCGGTGTCACGGTAGACCTTGAACAGAACAGCGCATCCGGCGGCGACGCCGCGGGCGACAGCTTCCTGGACGTGGAGAACCTTACGGGCTCGGCCCAGGCCGATTCCCTGACCGGCGATAGCGGCGCGAACATGCTGGAAGGCGGCGCCGGCGCCGACGCCTTGAGCGGCGGCGGCGGGATCGACACCGCAAGCTATGCCGGCTCGGCTTCCGGCGTCACGGTCAATCTGGCAACCGGCAACGGTACCGGCGGCGACGCCCAGGGCGACAGCCTCAGCGGTGTCGAAAACCTCGTGGGGTCCGCACAGGCCGACAGCCTGACCGGCGACGGTGGCGCAAACGAGATCGAGGGGGGCGCGGGCGCGGATACGCTGATCGGCGGCGGCGGCACGGATACGGCCACCTACGCGGCCTCGGCTGCCGGGGTCACCGTTGATCTTGCAGCCGGTACCGGCTCCGGTGGCGATGCCGCCGGCGACGTCTTGAGCGAGATCGAAAACCTTACGGGTTCGGCCCAGGCCGACACGCTGAGCGGCGATGGCGGCGCGAACCAGCTTGACGGCGGCGCCGGTGACGACGTGCTGATCGGCGGTGCCGGCGGCGACGCGCTGACCGGCGGCCTGGGCCAGGACACCGCGGTCTACACAGGCTCGGCGGCGGGCGTATCGGTGAACCTGCTGACGGGCATCGGATCCGGCGGCGACGCGGCCGGCGACACGTTCAGCGGCATCGAGAACCTCATCGGCTCTGCCAACATCGACAGCCTGACTGGCGATGCCGGCGGCAACGTCCTCGAAGGCGGCGCGGGCGCGGATGCGCTGAACGGCGGCCTGGGTACGGACACCGCCTCCTACGCCAATGCGGCGGCGGGCGTGACGCTCAGCCTTGCCCTGGGGACTGGCTCGGCCGGCGATGCGGCGGGCGACAACTTCACCGCCATCGAAAACGTCGCCGGTTCGGACTACGACGACAACCTGACCGGCGACGCAGGGGTCAACACGCTTTCCGGCGGCGACGGCGACGACACGCTGATCGGCGGCGCGGGCGCGGATATTCTGGAGGGCGGGGCAGGCACCGATACGGTCTCGTATGCCGGCGCGTCCCAGGCCGTCACCATCGATCTGGGCAGCGGTTCCACCTGGGGTGGCGACGCCACCGGCGATACGCTGAGCGAGATCGAGAACGTCACGGGCAGCGCCCACAACGACCGTCTCACCGGCGACGGTGCCGCGAACCGTCTGGACGGTGGTGCCGGCAACGACTGGATCGTCGGCAGCGCCGGCAGCGACACGCTGATCGGCGGCGACGGCGTGGACTGGCTCAGCTATGCCAATGCCGCCGCCGGCGTCAGCCTGAGCCTGGGCACCGGCGCGGGCACCGGCGGCGATGCGGCCGGTGACTTCCTTTCCGGCTTCGAACACATCTGGGGTTCGGCCTATGATGACACCCTGACGGGCGACGACGGCGACAACTGGTTTGTCGGCGGCGCCGGCGCAGACCATTTCGACGGCGGTGTGGGCATAGGCGATGCGGTTTCCTACTCGAACAACGCAGTCGGCATCACCGTCGACCTGGGTGCCGGCACGGCATCCGGCGGCGATGCCCAGGGCGATACGTTTGCCAATATCGAGCATATCCGCGCCACCGAGTATGACGACGTGCTTACCGGCAGCAGCGGCAAGAACTGGCTCTACGGCGCCGGCGGCAACGACACGCTGAAGGGCGGCGACGGCGGCGATTCGCTGGACGGTGGCGTCGGCACGGACACCGTGACCTATGCGGGCGCGGCCACCTGGATCGGGGTCGACCTGTTGAAGGGCACCGGCTGGAACGGCGACGCCCGCTACGACACCTACAGCAACATCGAAAACGTCATCGGGTCCGACAATGGCGATACGCTGAAGGGCGACAACAACGCCAACGTGATTTCGGGCGGGCTTGGCAACGACTGGATCACCGGCAACGGTGGCGCCGACACGCTTGAGGGCGGCGACGGCATCGACTGGGCCACCTATATCGGCGCCTCGGCCGCGGTCAGCGTCAGCCTGGCGACCGGCAGCGGCACCCAGGGCGACGCGCTGGGCGACACGCTCAGCAGCGTGGAGAACCTCTGGGGATCGGACCACGACGATACGCTGGTGGGCGACTCCGGCAGCAACTGGCTCTACGGCGGCTACGGTGCGGACACGCTCAATGGCGGCGGCGGCGGCGATACGGTTTCGTTTGCGGGCTCGTCTGCCGGGGTGACCGTCAACCTGGAGACCGGGACCGGTTCGGGCGGCGAAGCAGCCGGGGACAGCTATATCTCGATCGAGCATGTTCGGGCATCCGGCCATGCCGACAGCATCACCGGCACTGCGGGCAACAACTGGCTCTATGCGGCAGGAGGCGACGATACGGTGCACGGCGGCCTCGGAAACGACACGGTCGTCGGCGGGGCCGGCAACGACACCTACACCTTCAACCGTGGCGATGGCGCGGACACGCTGGACAACCGCGGGTACGCCGCCGACAGCGACCGCCTGGTGTTCGGGGCCGGGATCGCCCACGACCAGCTCTGGTTCCATCAGTCCGGCAACAACCTGGTGGTCAGCGTCATCGGCGAGGACGGCACGGTGACCGTCACGGACTGGTTCAGCGGCACGTCAAACACCGTCTCGTCGATCGAGACCAATGCGGGCGACCGCCTGGTCGACACCAATGTGGCCAGTCTGGTCACGGCGATGGCCGCCTTCTCGCCGCCGACCGGGCCCGACGAGACCATGGACCCGACCACGCAGGCTGCGCTTGCGGTCGACCTGGCCGCAAACTGGGAGACGGTCTGATGGCGAGGGCCGCGCAGATGCGGCAGTCTGCCGCAGTTTGAATACAAAAGTATTCGAATTGCCTCTTTGCGGGTGTGCGAAACGGGGCCTTTGAAACCTGTATTACAAATCTCTTCCGCACGCCTTGGGCGAGAATCCTGGTTACGAAATGACCAACTATTTGGCTCGTTAACCCGCTTGTCCGAAGCTTGGCGCGGGTTGCAAAGAGGGGCATTAAGGAACTCAATATAATTTGAGATAACAATGACTTAATTGCCAAAAACTGCATCCCATTTAATGCAGTGGTAAGGTTCTGAGCGTACCTTCATGCACGGTTGGCTGAATATGGGGATATGCAGGTCGATAGGCCTGTAAAGAAAAGCAACGGCAGCAACCGAGTTGAACACCAAGGAGGCCCACAGGTTCTGACTCTCGCGGACGCACCCAAAGGACGGGCGCGCGCCGCTTTCCGGCAGGGCGGTACAGCCGGGAACCAAGAAGAAGAGCCTGGAACAAGAACAATGAACGGCACTCATGCGATCCATCTTGCCGATGTGGCGCTGACGGGGTCTGGGCGACCCTGCTCGCGGCATTTCGTGCTGTGCGCGCGTGAGCTTCCGTTCCGCAAGAAACCGGGACACAGCGCGGGTAACCGTGCGTTTGTGGCGGTCTGATGGCTGACTACACGGGCAACGAAAACAACAACACCTACACCGGGACCGGCTCGGCCGACACGATCAGCGGCCTTGGCGGCGACGACACCCTTGACGGCAAGGGCGGCGCCGACGTCATCGACGGCGGCACCGGCAACGACTTTCTCAAGGGCCGCGGCGGCAACGACACGCTTTACGGCGGCGACGGCGCTGACAAGTTGCGCGGCGGCGGCGGCAACGACCTTCTGATCGGCGGTGCGGGCGCCGACAATATCAGGGGCAACAACGGCAACGATACGCTGTCCTACGAGGGTTCGGACGCCGGCGTCACGGTCGATATCGGAGCGCGCACGGCCTCCGGCGGCCACGCCGAGGGCGACGTCCTGGGCGACACCATTGAGAATCTGACGGGATCGTCCTTCGACGACAATCTGACCGGCACCACGGGCAACAACGTTTTGACGGGTGCCGGCGGTAACGACACCATGGACGGCGGTGCCGGAACCGACACCGCAGCTTTCTCCGGCAACCTGGCCGACTATCACGTAATCGCCGAGAACGGCGTTATCACGGTGACGGACCTGCGCGGCGGCGCCAACGACGGTGTCGACGTCCTGGTCAATTTCGAACAGCTCCAGTTCGCCGATCAGACGATCGCGGTCGCGGACGTGAACAACCGCCCGGTCACCTCTGACGATTCGGGCACCACGGCCGAAGACAATGCAGTCACGATCAACGTTCTGGCCAATGACAGCGATCCCGACCTCGACGCGCTGAGCGTCACGGACGCGACGAACGGTGCCAACGGCACCACCGCGGTGAACCCGGACGGGACGATCACCTATACGCCGAACGCCGACTTCAACGGCACCGACACCTTCGCCTACACGATCAGCGACGGCAACGGCGGCACCCAGACGGCAACCGTCACGGTGACCGTCAACGCGGTCAATGACGGCCCGGTCGCGGCAGCGGACGGTCCGACCACGAACGAGGACAGCGCCGTCATCGTCAACGTTCTTGCGAACGACAGCGACGTGGAGGGAGATACTCTCAGCGTCACCAGCGCGACCAACGGCACGAACGGCACCACGGCGGTCAATCCCGACGGGACGATCACCTACACGCCGGATGCCGACTTCAACGGCACGGACAGCTTCACCTACACGATCTCCGACGGCAACGGCGGCACCGATACCGGAACCGTCACCGTCGTGGTCGCGGCCCAGAACGACGGCCCGGCCGCCACGGCCGACAGCGCGGCGACGAACGAGGACAGCGCGGTCACGGTCACGGTCCTGGGCAACGACACCGACATCGATGGCGACGCGCTCAGCGTCACCGGCGCCACGAACGGCACGAACGGCGCCACGGCGGTGAACCCGGACGGCACCATCACCTACACGCCGAACGCCGACTTCAACGGCACGGATACGTTCACCTACACGATCTCGGACGGCAACGGCGGCACCGATACCGGTACCGTCACCGTCGTGGTCGCGGCCCAGAACGACGGTCCGACCGCCACGGCCGACAGCGGCGCGACCAACGAGGACAGCGCGGTCACGGTCACGGTCCTGGGCAACGACACCGACATCGACGGCGACGCGCTGAGCGTCACCGGCGCGACCAACGGCGCCAACGGCAGCACGGCGGTCAATCCCGACGGGACGATCACCTACACGCCGGATGCCGACTTCAACGGCACCGACACGTTCACCTACACGATCTCCGACGGCAACGGCGGCACCGATACCGGAACCGTCACCGTCGTGGTCGCGGCCCAGAACGACGGCCCGGCCGCCACGGCCGACAGCGCGGCGACGAACGAGGACAGCGCGGTCACCGTCACGGTCCTGGGCAACGACACCGACATCGACGGCGACGCGCTAAGCGTCACCGGCGCGACCAACGGCACGAATGGCACCACGGTGGTGAACCCCGACGGCACCATCACCTACACGCCGAACGCCGACTTCAACGGCACGGATACGTTCACCTACACGATTTCCGACGGCAACGGCGGCACCGACACGGCGACGGTCAGCGTCACCATCAATGCCGTCAACGACGGCCCGGCCGCCACGGCCGACAGCGGCGCGACCAACGAGGACAGCGCCGTCACCGTCACGGTCCTGGGCAACGACACCGATCTTGAGGGCGATGCGCTGAGCGTCACCGGCGCCACCAACGGCGCCAACGGCACCACGGCAGTGAACCCGGACGGGACGATCACCTACACGCCGAACGCCGACTTCAACGGCACGGACACCTTCACCTACACGATCTCCGACGGCAACGGCGGCACCGATACCGGAACCGTCACCGTCGTGGTCGCGGCCCAGAACGACGGCCCGGCCGCCACGGCCGACAGCGGCGCGACCAACGAGGACAGCGCCGTCACCGTCACGGTCCTGGGCAACGACACCGACATCGATGGCGACGCGCTGAGCGTCACCGGCGCGACCAACGGCGCCAACGGCAGCACGGCGGTCAACCTCGACGGCACGATCACCTATACGCCGAATGCCGACTTCAACGGCACCGACAGCTTCACCTACACGATTGCTGATGGGAATGGTGGCACCTCGACTGCCACTGTCACGGTGGTGGTCGCGGCCCAGAATGATGGCCCGACCGCCGCCGACGACAGCGGCGCGACGAACGAGGACAGCGCGGTCATCGTCACGGTCCTGGGCAACGACACCGACATCGACGGCGACGCGCTGAGCGTCACCGGCGCGACCAACGGCACGAACGGCACCACGGCGGTCAATCCCGACGGGACGATCACCTACACGCCGGATGCCGACTTCAACGGCACCGACAGCTTCACCTACACGATCTCCGACGGCAACGGCGGCACCGATACGGGAACCGTCACCGTCGTGGTCGCGGCCCAGAACGACGGCCCGGCCGCCACGGCCGACAGCGCGGCGACGAACGAGGACAGCGCGGTCACCGTCACGGTCCTGGGCAACGACACCGACATTGACGGCGACGCGCTGAGCGTCACCGGCGCCACCAACGGCACGAACGGCACCACGGCGGTCAATCCCGACGGCACCATCACCTACACGCCGAACGCCGACTTCAACGGCACGGACACCTTCACCTACACGATCTCCGACGGCAACGGCGGCACCGATACCGGTACCGTCACCGTCGTGGTCGCGGCCCAGAACGACGGCCCGACCGCCACGGCCGACAGCGGCGCGACCAACGAGGACAGCGCCGTCACCGTCACGGTCCTGGGCAACGACACCGATCTTGAGGGCGATGCGCTGAGCGTCACCGGCGCCACGAACGGCACGAACGGCACCACGGCGGTCAATCCCGACGGCACCATCACCTACACGCCGAACGCCGACTTCAACGGAACCGACAGCTTCACCTACACGATCTCCGACGGCAACGGCGGCACCGATACCGGAACCGTCACCGTCGTGGTCGCGGCCCAGAACGACGGCCCGACCGCCACGGCCGACAGCGCGACGACCAACGAGGACAGCGCGGTCACCGTCACGGTCCTGGGCAACGACACCGACATCGACGGCGACGCGCTGAGCGTCACTGGCGCCACCAACGGCGCCAACGGCAGCACGGTGGTGAACCCCGACGGCACCATCACCTACACGCCGAACGCCGACTTCAACGGCACGGATACGTTCACCTACACGATTTCCGACGGCAACGGCGGCACCGACACGGCGACGGTCAGCGTCACCATCAATGCCGTCAACGACGGCCCGGCCGCCACGGCCGACAGCGGCGCGACCAACGAGGACAGCGCCGTCACCGTCACGGTCCTGGGCAACGACACCGATCTTGAGGGCGATGCGCTGAGCGTCACCGGCGCCACGAACGGCACGAACGGCACCACCGCGGTGAACCCGGACGGGACGATCACCTATACGCCGAACGCCGACTTCAACGGCACCGACACCTTCACCTACACGATCTCCGACGGCAACGGCGGCACCGATACCGGAACCGTCACCGTCGTGGTCGCGGCCCAGAACGACGGCCCGGTTGCGGTCGACGACCGCGTCTCCACGGCGGAAGACACGCCGCTGACGATCGACGCGGTGGGCAACGACACGGATGTGGACGGCGACACGCTCAGCGTGACCGGCTTCACCCAGGGGTCGAACGGCACGGTCTCGATCAATCCTGACGGCACGATCCTTTACACGCCCGACGCAGACTTCTTCGGGACCGACGCGTTCGACTACACGATTTCCGACGGCAACGGCGGCACCTCCGTCGGTCGCATCGACGTGACCGTCGATTCGGTCAATGACGCGCCGACCGCTGCCAATGACGTAGCGACGACTGACGAGGACGCCGCGGTCACGGTCGACGTCCTGTTGAACGACAGCGACGACGTCGGCGGCGGCATGGGGCATAGCGGCCAGGGCAGCCTGGACGTGACCGGAGCCACAAACGGCGCCAACGGCGTCGTCACGGTCAATCCGGACGGCACGGTGACCTACACCCCGGATGCCGGCTGGGCAGGGACCGACACCTTCACCTACACGGTGACCGACGACGGCGGCGCATCGGCCTCGGCCAGCGTCGATGTCACGGTCAATGCAGTCGACGACGTGCTGACCGGCACGTCGACGGCCGAAACGATGATCGGCGGTGCCGGCCATGACACGATTTCCTACGCATCGTCCAATGCCGGCGTCAGCGTCGACCTGAATTCCGGCCTGGGCTCCGGCGGGCATGCGGCGGGCGATACGCTGGTCGGCATCGAAGACGTTGTCGGGTCCGGCTACAACGACTCGATCAAGGCCGGCAGCGGTGCGAACGCCCTGTCCGGCGGCGCAGGCAACGACTGGCTGAACGGCGGTGCCGGCGGCGACAGCATAGATGGCGGCGCCGATGTCGACTGGGTCAACTATGGCGGTTCGGGCGCCGGCGTCAGCGTCAACCTGGCGCTGGGCACCGGTTCGGGCGGCGACGCGGATGGCGACACGCTGACCGGCGTGGAGAATATCTGGGGTTCGGCCCATGACGACGTGTTCGTCGGCGATGCCGGCAACAACTGGTTCTTCGGTGGCGACGGTGCGGACTCCTTCGACGGCGGCGGCGGCATTGCCGATACGGCGACCTATGCCGGCTCGTCCGTGGGCATCACGGTCAATCTGGGCCTGGGCATCGGACAGGGCGGCTATGCCGAAGGCGATACCTTCGCCAATATCGAACACATCCGCGCCACCGCGCATGCCGATACGCTGACCGGCAGCGCTGCCAACAACTGGCTGTTCGGCGCCGAGGGCGACGACGTGCTGGAAGGCGGCGCCGGCGGCGACTCGCTAGACGGCGGCGACGGCATCGATACGGCGACCTATGCGTCCTCGCTGGGGTGGGTCGGCCTTGACCTTGCGAACGGCACCGGCTGGAACAGCGACGCGCGGTTCGACACTTTCAACAGCGTCGAGAACGCGATCGGTTCCGACCAGGGCGACACCATGCGCGGCAGTGCGGTTGCCAACGTCTTCACCGGCGGCCTCGGCGACGACTGGCTGACCGGGCGCGGCGGCGGCGACACGCTGCAGGGCGGCCAGGGCATCGACTGGGCCACCTATGTGGGCTCGGCGCTGGGCGTCACCGTCAGCCTTGCCACCGGTCTGGGCACCGGCGGCGATGCCGAGGGCGACAGCCTGTTCGACATCGAAAACCTGTGGGGCTCTTCGAACGACGACACCCTGATCGGCGACGACGGCGAGAACTGGCTCTATGGCGCCGGCGGCGCGGATGCGCTGGACGGCGGCGCCGGCATCGACACCGCTTCCTACCGTCATTCCGGCACCGGCATCGCGGTCGACCTTGGCGCGGGCGTCGGTACGGGCGGCGACGCACAGGGCGACACCTACACCAATATCGAAAACGTTCGGGCCACCGAATATGCCGATACCCTGACCGGCGATGCCGGCAGTAACTGGCTGTTCGGCGCGGGCGGCAACGACACGCTTGAAGGTGCCGGCGGCGCCGACTCGCTCGATGGCGGCGACGGTGTCGACACCGCGACCTACGCCAATTCCTCGGCCGGCGTTTCGGTGGATCTGGGCGCCGGCACCGGCACGGGCGGCGACGCCCAGGGCGACAGCCTCAGCAACATCGAGAACCTGACCGGTTCGGCCCACGACGACACGCTGGCGGGCGATGCGGGCGCGAACGTCCTGGACGGCGGCGCGGGTACGGACACCCTGTCCTACGCCAACTCCACGGCGGGCGTGACCGTCGATCTTGGCACGGCCACGGTTGCCGGCGGCTGGGCGGCCGGAGACACCATCAGCGGCTTCGAAAACGTCACCGGCTCCGCAAACGCGGATTCGCTGACGGGCGATGCCGGCGACAACGTGCTGGAAGGCGGCGCCGGCGGCGACGTCCTGGCCGGCGCGGGCGGCACGGACACCCTGTCCTATGCGGGTTCGTCGGCCGGCGTCGACGTGGACCTCGGGGCCGGCACGGCCTCGGGCGGCGATGCCGCGGGCGACAGCATCTCCGGCTTCGAGAACCTCACCGGGTCGGCCTACGACGACACGCTGGCCGGCGACAGCGGCGGCAACGTGCTGGCCGGCGGCGCCGGTCGCGACACCGCTTCCTACGCCGGCTCTTCGGCTGCGGTGTCGGTCGACCTCGCGACCGGTACGGCGACCGGCGGCGATGCGGCGGGCGACACCCTGATCGACATCGAGAACCTGACCGGGTCGGCCTATAACGACACGCTGACCGGCGACGCGGGCGCCAACGACCTGATCGGCGGCGCCGGCGACGACCTGCTGATCGGCGGCGGCGGCCCGGACACGCTGGCGGGTGGCGCCGGCACCGACACCGTTTCCTATCTCGCCTCGGCCGCCGGCGTTCAGGCCAGCCTGGCGACCGGTGCGGGCGCGGGCGGCGACGCCGCGGGCGACAGCTACACGGGCATCGAGAACGTCACGGGTTCGGCCCACAACGACACGCTGACCGGCGACGCCGGCGACAACGCGCTGGCCGGCGAGGGCGGCAACGACTGGATCACCGGCGGCGCCGGCGCGGACGATATCGACGGCGGCGCGGGCGTGGACTGGGCCAACTATTCAAGCTCGGCCAGCGGGATCGACGTCGACCTGGGTGCCGGCACCGGCACGGGCGGCGATGCCCAGGGCGACACGCTGAGCGGCGTGGAGAATGTCTGGGGCACGGGCTCGGCCGACACGCTGACCGGCGACGGCGGCGCCAACTGGCTGGTGGGCGGCGCGGGCGCCGACGCCATCGACGGCGGCGCCGGCGGCGACACCCTGTCCTTCTCGGGCTCGGGCGCGGGCGTGACCGTGGACCTGGATGCAGGGACCGGCATCGGCGGCGACGCCCAGGGCGACACCTACGCCAACATGGAAAACGTCCGCGCGTCGGAATTCGGCGATACGCTGACCGGCAACGCGTCGGGCAACTGGCTCTACGGCGCCGGCGGCAACGACACGATCGCGGGCGGCCTGGGCAACGATGCGATGGTCGGCGGCACCGGCAACGACACCTATCAGTTCGCCCGCGGCGACGGCGCCGACACCGTCGACAACCGCGGCCAGGCGGCGGATGCCGACAAGCTGGTTTTCGGTTCGGGTATCGCCTACGACCAGCTCTGGTTCGAACGGTCCGGCGACAATCTGGTGATCAGCGTCATCGGCGAGGACGGCACCGTCCAGGTGACCGACTGGTTCTCCGGTTCGGACAACACCATCGCCTCGATCGAAACCTCCGCAGGCGACACGCTGGACGTGACCGGCGTCAACAACCTGGTGACGTCCATGTCCGCCTTCTCGCCGCCCACCGGGCCGTCGGAGGATATGCCGCAGCCGATCCGCGAGGCGATCGCGGTCGATCTCGCCGCCAACTGGCAGTAGGCCAAGTCCCCTCTCTCTCTGGCGGCAGAGCGCGGATGGCGCGCCGGCGCCGGCCGGGGAGGGGTTCCGGCACTCGCCTAATACGTCGACTCGATCGCTTCGGCGATTTCCTTGCTCATGGTCTCGACGGTGCGGCTCAGCGCCACCACCACCGCCTCGTATTCGTTCGGGTTGGAGACCGTCGCCGTCGCCAGCGTGCGGCGGACCACGCGCGGTTCGCGCTCGTCGCCCTTGTAGATCATCCAGCGCGCGTTGAGCCCGGCGGACCCTGCCTCCCCGACGTCAAAGCGGATGACGTCGATGGTCACCTGATAGTCCAGCCTCGGCACCCGCCGGCGCGGCAGTTGGAAAACCGCATCCGTGCCCAGCGTGGTTGCCAGGTTTTCCGCCACGGTGCGTGACAGCATCTGGTTCAGCGGTTCGCCCCAGCGGTGGAACTCGGCCAGGTTCAGCCGGTTGGCGGTCGGCCGGGTCACGACCTGCGGCCGGTCGAGATACTTGGGCAGGGTGATCGGGCCGACGCCCACCGCCAGGCCCGAGGCCCGGTTCCGGTCGGTCGAGCCCTGATCCTCGGGCAACGCCGAGAGGGTGTAGAAGGTCGACGGCCTGGTCTCGCCGCACGCCGACAGCAGCATCGCCACGGCGGCCGCCAGCAGCAGGGTCGGCCATGTCATTGTCTTCTTACCGGACATTATTGGTCTCCCCTCTTACCGGAGATCAGCGCTTCGGGGTGGGCCTCCAGGTACTCCGCCAGGACCCTGATCGACCGCGCCGCCTCGGCGAGCTGTGCCAGCATCTCGGCCAGATCGTAGCGCAATTGCGAGTTCTCGCCGATCATGGAATCGGCGGACGCCAGTGTTTTCTCGGCCTGGACCGCGGCGGCGCCGGCGGCATCCGAGGTCTTGCGCAGGCTCTCCAACAGGGGCTCGGCCTCCTCGTCGACGACGCCCAGGATATCGTCCATCTGCGCCAGCGACCTGTCCAGGGACGCCAGCGAGCGTCTGAGCTCGGGCGAGGAGATCACGCTGTTGGCGCTTTGTACCGTGGTCCGCATGTCCTCGATCAGCTCGCGGAGCGGCAGGCTGGCCAGCGTGTCCAGAACGCCGCTGACCGAGGCGGTGATCTCCTCCAGGTCGGACGGGATCGTCGGGATCTCCAAATAGCGGTCGTCTTCGCCCACCAGGTTGACCGGCGTGTCCGGATAGAAGTCGAGCGCCACCAGAAGCTGGCCGGTGATCAGGCTGCCGGATTTGAGCTGTGCGCGAAAGCCCTTGTCGATCATGGCCTTGAGGAAGGCTTCGGTGTTTTCCGGCTCCTCGCCGATGGTCGAGATGCGGCCTGCTTCGAGCTCGATCAGCACGGGCGCCCTGAGTTCCAGGGTCTCGCGGTTGAACTCCACATTGACATCGACGACGGAGCCGACCCGGGCGCCGCGCACCTCTACCGGGGCGCCGACGGAAAGCCCGCGCACCGAGCCTTCGAAATAGGCGATCAGCCGTTCGCGCTCCACATAGGTGGATTCCTCGACATCCTCCAGCGATTCGTACAGCGCGAAGAGATCGTTTTCTTCTGCCGCCGGCGAGGCCTCCAGCGTGCGCGGCGTGTCGAAGGCGATCCCGCCGGCGATCAGCGAGACCAGCGACTCGGTCTTGACGCTCATCCCGTCGGCGTCCAGCGCAACCTCGATGCCGCTGACGTTCCAGAACCGGCTGTTCTTGCGCACCAGCGTGTCGTAGGGCGCGTCGATGAAGATCCGGACCTCGACGCTGCGATTGTCCTTGGCCAGCTCGAAGCCGACGACTCGTCCGGCCTCGAACCCGCGGTAATAGACCGGCGATCCGTGGCTGAACGAGCCCAGGCGGGGCGCGATCAGGTCGAACCGCGTGCCCTCGTCGTCGCTGCGCACCAGGGGCGGCGTCTCCAGACCGACGAAATCGCGCTGCGACGCGCCCTCGCTCGAGGGGTCCATCTCGATATAGGCGCCCGAGACCAGCGTCCCCAGGCCCGAGACCTCGCCGACGCCGAGGCGCGGGCGAACCACCCAGAACCTTGTGTTTTCGGTGAGGAATGGCGCCGCACCCTTTCTCAGCGAGGCGGTGGCGACCACGCCGCTGAGGTCTTCGTTGATGGTGACGCTGTCGACCTGGCCGACGTCGACATTGCGAAACTTGACCTTGGTCTTTCCCTCCTCCAGGCCGTCGGCGGTTTCGAAGCTGATGGAGATCTCGGGTCCCTTCTCGGAGATCGTGATGAAGGCCAGATAGCCCGCAATCGCCGCTGCGACGATGGGAACGATCCAGACAATCGAAATGCCGCGGCGCTTGCCGGCGGCGACGTCGGGGATGGCGTTGTCGTCAGCCATGGGCCTCTGCCAGATTTGTTGTTCGTTTCTTTTCCAGGTTGTCCCACATCAGCCGCGGGTCGAACATCATCGAGGCGATCATCGTGATGATGACCACTGCTGCGAAGGAGATCGCGCCGACGCCCGGTTCGATGGTGGCGACCGAGCCCAGGTTCACCAGGGCGACCAGGATCGAGATCATGAAGATGTCGATCATGGACCAGCGTCCGACGGCCTCGATGATTCGATAGAGCACCGTCTTGTCCCGGAGCCGCCGGACCGATCCCGTCTGCACCGATATCAACAGGTAGCTGATCCCGATCAGCTTCAGCATCGGGACCGCGATGCTGGCCACGAAAACCAACAGCGCCAGCGGCCACAAGCCGGCCTCGATCAGGTGAACGACGCCGCTGAGAATGGTGTCCGGCGCGCCCTTGCCGAACGAGATCACGGTCATGATCGGATAGACGTTCGCTGGGATGTAAAGAATGATGGCGGTGATGACCAGCGCCCAGGTCCGCGCGATGCTGTCCGTCTTGCGCCAGTGCAGCGCGGCGCCGCAGCGCGCGCAGTCTTCGTGCGCCCCCGGCGGCACCGGGTTGACCAGGTCGCAGGCATGGCAGCCGATCAACTGGTCGCCCGGTTTGGCGACGCGGCCGCGATAGGGCTCTTCCGGCGCCAGCCGTTGCCAGACGTCGTGCGGGTCCAGGACGGCGTCGGCGGCGACGATCATCAGGATCAGCGCGCCGAAGGCGAAGACCGAGATGCCCAGCGTCAGCGTACCCAGATCGCCCAGCTTCACGTAGGCGACCAGGACGCCCAGCAGGAAGACCTCCATCATCGCCCACGGCCGCGAGATCTCCGCCCAGCGGAAGACCAGCGCCCCGTGCGGCGTGCGGCGCCCCAGCCACAGCGGCAGCAGCACGTAGGTCATCATCGAAAGCTTCAGCACCGGCAACAACACGCTGGCCAGCAGCACCACCAGAGCCAGGCTCCACAGACCGCTGTCGTACAGGATCAGCACACCCGAGATCAGCGTGCTAACCTGCTCGCGGCCTTCGACCTCGAAGGTCATGAAAGGAAAGGCGTTGGCCAGCACGAACAGGATAAAGGCTGCGAACGTCAGCATCAGCGACCGCTCGATGCCGTTGACCCGCGGCTTGTAGAGGCCCGCGCCGCACCGCGTGCACCGCACCGACGTGCCCGGGGCATGGCGGACCGCGCGATGCATCAGGCCGCATTCGTGGCAGGCAATCAGAGAGGAGGGATCCAAGGTCACGCTTTGTCCCTGTGGCGGTCGCGATGGAATGGAGATGAACCGACGAAAGCCGGAGAATAGTGGGTTACAATCAAAAAAACCAAGAGGCTTTGGCCGTGCGGGTCGATACCGTAAGGGCCAAGGGACAAAGGCAGGTGGAGATGAAGACTCAGGTCGCGATCGTCGGCGGCGGACCGGCGGGCATGATGTTGTCGCACATCCTTCAGCATCACGGCATCGACAGCGTTGTCGTGGAACGCCAGACCAAGGCCTACGTGCTGGAGCGGATCCGCGCCGGCGTCCTGGAAGCGGGCTCGGTGGAGCTTTTGCGGGACTACGGGCTGGGCGAACGCATGGACCGCGAGGGCCACGAGCACGACGGGGCGGCGATCGAATGGCAGGGCCGCGACCGGTTCATGATCGACACCTGGAAACACGTGGGCAAACGCATGATGGCCTATGGCCAGACGGCGATCACGGAAGACCTCTATGCCGCGCACGAGGCTGCGGGCCGGGCGATCCTCGACGCGGCCGAAAACGTTGAGCCGCACGACCTGGATGCCGACCGGCCCTATGTGAGCTTCGAGAAGGACGGCGAAACCCACCGCATCGACTGCGACTTCGTGGCCGGCTGCGACGGTTTCCATGGCGTCTGCCGCCGGGCGATCCCCGACGACGTGATCCGCACCTTCGAGCGTGTCTATCCGTTCGGCTGGCTGGGCATCATGTCCGAGACGCCGCCGCTGCCCGACCTTATCTATGCCTGGCACGAGCGCGGCTTTGCGCTGGCGTCGCAGCGCAACCCGATGCTGAGCCGGTATTACGTACAGGTGCCCAACGATGCGCGCATCGAGGACTGGCCCGACGACCGGTTCTGGGACGAGCTGAAGGCGCGGTTCCCCGAAGACACTGCCGATTCCATCGTGACCGGCCCGTCGATCGAAAAGTCGATCGCACCCTTGCGCAGTTTCGTGGCCGAGCCCATGCGCTATGGCCGCCTGTTCCTGGCGGGCGACGCGGCCCACATCGTGCCGCCGACGGGCGCGAAGGGGCTGAACCTTGCGTTCTCCGACGTGTTCTACCTGTCGCGTGCCCTCGACCATCACTACAACAAGGGCGACGACGGGTACCTGGACAGCTATTCCGAGATGGCCTTGCGCCGCGTCTGGGGCGCCGAGCGCCTGTCCTGGTGGCTGACCGTGCTGTTGCATACCTTCCCGGAAGACACGCCGTTCGACCGCCGGGTGCGTCAGAACGAATACGACCACCTGCTGACGTCCGACCGCGCGGCGGCGGCTCTGTGCGAGCAATATGTGGGTCTGCCGTTCGAGGCGTGAAGGGGTCGTGATCGGCACGCGAAAAGGCCGGCGCGGGGGGAGTGCGCCGGCCTTTTGCTGTACGCGGTGAAACGCGGCCCTTTAGTTGGGCAGCACCACCGTGTCGATCACGTGGATGACACCGTTGTCGGTCTCGATGTCGGCCATGATCACCGTGGCGTTGTCGACCATGACGCCGTTCGTGGCGTCAACCGACAGCTTGGAGCCCTGGACGGTGGCGACCTCGGCCTTCTTGCCGGCGATGTCCTTGGACATCACCTTGCCCGGAACGACGTGGTAGGTCAGGACGGCGACCAGCTGGTCCTTGTTCTCGGGCTTCAGGAGGTTCTCGACGGTGCCCTCAGGCAGCTTCGCGAAGGCCTCGTCGGTCGGTGCAAACACGGTGTAGGGACCATCGCCCTTCAGCGTGTCGACCAGGCCGGCGGCCTGAACCGCGGCGACCAGCGTCTTGAACTGGTCGTTCGACGCAGCGGTGTCGACGATGTCCTTCGCCTGGGCGGCGACGGAGACGAGGGCGAGGGATACCGCACCAACGGCGGCGAAGGCGAAACGACGCAAAGCGATCATGGTGATCCTCCGATCAGTCTGGTTGGTTCAATGGCAGGAGTTACGCCTGGTGCTGAGGGGCGGATCACAGCGACGTCGATTTATCGCACGATCTGCGAATTTTCCTTTGTCGGGCCGGGTCTCTCTGATCCGGGCTGCAGCCGGACGCGTATAATTGCGCCCACCGCAGGACCGATCCGTCTGATAAAGGATGTGGCGTGGGCCATCGACAAGGCCGGCGTTGCGGCGACGGGCACGGCGTCTTCGATGGCGGCGGCGCGCGGACCGTATGTGCGGGATGGTGCCCCCGGAGAGAATTGAACTCTCGGCCTCACCCTTACCAAGGGTGCGCTCTACCACTGAGCTACAGGGGCCCGGCCGGCCAGCGGCTGGAATCCGCGCGCTTATGCCATAGGCCCGGGGGCGGTGCAAGCGGACTGGGCGCGCCTGCGCGCCGCCTATGTTTTGTTTGCAGCCGCCCCGCGGGCCACAGTATATAGCCCCATGTCTTCCAGCCGTGACACCCAACCCACAAAGAAAACCCCTGCAAAGACCGCTCGCGAAGCGCGACTTGCCGCCAAGCTGCGCCAGAACCTGGGCCGCCGCAAACAGCAGGCCCGGTCGCGCGCGGCGGACGCCGACGCACCCAAGCCGGAGACGCCGCGCTGAACCGCCTTGCTGCGGCCGCATTCCCCGCCTAGAACGCCGCGATCGAGCTGACGAAGGTCCGTAGCCCATGACACTGATGCCCGACCATTGGATCCGCGAGCGCGCATTGGCCGATGGCATGATCGAACCGTTCGTCGATGCCCAGAAGAAGGAAGGCACGATCTCGTTCGGGCTGTCTTCCTATGGCTATGACGCGCGGGTTTCGGACGAGTTCCTGATCTTCACCAACGTCGACAATGCCGTCGTCGACCCGAAGGCGTTCTCCGAACAGACCTTCGTCAAACGCACGACCGACGTCTGCATCATCCCGCCCAACTCCTTCGTGCTGGCGCGCTCGCTGGAATATTTCCGGATCCCGCGCGACGTGTTGGTGATCTGCCTGGGCAAATCCACCTATGCGCGCTGTGGGATCATCGTCAACGTGACGCCGCTGGAGCCCGAATGGGAAGGCCACGTGACGTTGGAGTTTTCCAACACGACGCCACTGCCGGCGAAGATCTACGCCAACGAGGGCGCCTGCCAGTTCCTGTTCCTGAAGGGCGATTCGCCGCCGGAGGTTTCCTATGCCGACCGGGCCGGCAAATACATGGGTCAGCGCGGCGTGACCCCGCCCAGGCTGTAGACGACGGCGCATGGACCGGATCCGGATCATCGGCGGGCGGCCGTTGAAGGGCGCCATCGAAATCGGCGGCGCCAAAAACGCGGCGCTGCCGCTGATGTGCGCGGCGCTGCTGACCGGCGATCGCCTTAGGCTTACGAACCTGCCCGACCTCGCCGACATCCGCAGCCAGGCGGCGCTTCTGGAACAGCATGGCGTCGTCCTGACATGGAGCGACGACCGCCGCACCCTGGACTTCACCGCGGCCGAGATCGCAAGCACCGAGGCGCCCTACGACCTTGTGCGCAAGATGCGCGCTTCGGTCCTGGTTCTGGGACCCCTGGTGGCGCGCATGGGAACGGCCAAGGTATCGCTGCCCGGCGGCTGTGCCATCGGCACGCGGCCGGTCGACCTGCACCTGAAGGCTCTGCAGACCCTGGGTGCGGAGATCGAGCTGGACCAGGGCTACATCCTGGCCGGCGCGCCCGGCGGGCTGGTCGGCGCGGAGGTGGTTTTCCCCTTCGTCTCGGTCGGCGCCACGGAAAACCTGATGATGGCCGCGACGCTGGCCAAGGGGACGACGCGCCTGGTCAATGCCGCGCGCGAGCCGGAGATCGTCGATCTTGCGAACTGCCTGATCGCGATGGGGGCCAAGATCTCCGGCGCCGGGTCGGATGCGATCGAGATCGAAGGCGTGCCGCACCTGTCGGGCGCCGACCATTCGGTCGTTCCCGACCGCATCGAGGCCGGCACCTATGCGGTCGCCGCGGCGATCACCCGTGGCGACGTGCTGTTGAAGGGGATCGAGGCCGGCCACCTGGATTCGGTGTTCGAGATCCTGAGCGAAGCCGGCGTGGAGGTCCTGGGCGAGGCGGACGGCACCCGCGTGCGCTGCGCGCCCGGCGGGCTCCAGGGCGTCGACGTGATGACCGAGCCCTATCCGGGCTTTCCGACCGATCTGCAGGCGCAGATGATGGCGCTGATGACCACGGCCGAAGGCGCGGCCATGATCACCGAGACCATCTTCGAGAACCGCTTCATGCACGTGCCCGAGCTTTTGCGCATGGGCGCCAACATCAACCTGCACGGCGCCTCGGCCATGGTGCGCGGCGTCAAGTCCCTGCGCGGCGCGGAGGTGATGGCGACCGACTTGCGCGCCTCCGTCAGCCTCGCCTTGGCCGGCCTTGCCGCGGAGGGCGAGACCGTCGTAAACCGGGTCTACCATCTGGACCGCGGTTACGAGCGGCTGGAGGCGAAACTGGGGGCCTGCGGCGCGTCGGTGGAGCGCGTCGGCGGCTAGGGAACATTCGGGGCGCGGTGATGACGGGGGCAGGCGGGTCCGACGGCGTCCGGCTGAGGGCCAGGGACATCGACGATCTCTCGGTGATCGGCACGCTGGTCCAGGACAGCCTGGTGCCGGTCGACGACCTGCAGTACCTGCCCGACGAGGCCTGCTTCATCCTCGCGCTCAACCGATTCCGCTGGGAATCGGCTGAAAAGGGCCCGCCCTACGCGCGCGTCCATGCGGGGCTGCGCTTCGACGGCGTCCGCAACGCCCAGTTCCGGGGCATCGACCGCGCCGACCGCGGCACCTATTACGACCTGCTGGCGGTCGCCTACGACAAGCCGGAAGGGGCCGAGGCGGGAACCGTTGTCCTGCAGTTCGCCGGCGGGGCGGCGATCCGGCTCACCGTGTCCCAGCTCGACTGCCGCCTGAAGGACCTGGGCGAACCCTGGCCGACCCCGAACAAGCCCGCACACGCGGGCTAGCGCCGCCCATGCGGGCGCCGGCCATGCTTGTTGCGGCGGCCCTCCTGGCCGGATGCGCCGCAACCGGCGAGACGGGGGAGGGGCCGCTTGCCCTGTCGCCGCCCGTCCTTGCCGCCTACGGCGAGTTCAGGGAACTGGAGAACCCCGGCTATTTCGCGGTCCCGCCCGACGGCTCGACCTTCGGCTATTCGTTCTGCGCCGATCCGCGCTGTCGCGGGCACAGCGCCGGCGTCGCGCTGTGGTCGTGCAACCGGAACCGCGATCCCGCCGACTGCCGGATCTACGCCTACCGCGACAAGGTCCTGTGGCGCTACCCGTCCGCCTGGACGCCGCCCGACGGATTTTCCGTCGAGGCCGCGGCGGCGACGCTGCCGTCGGTGCCGCTGGAAGGGCGCCTGGTCGCCGGCCGCGGGCGCTTCGACGGCAGGCTCTATCTGGCGGCGGGCGGGCACTATGGCGCCCTCGAACTGGCGGGGCTCCCAGCCTTTGGCCGCTGTGCCGGGGTCCTGCGCCGGACCCATGCCGGCGGCGGCCAGTGGGAGGCGCGCTGTGCCGGCGGGGCGGTCCTCATGGGCCACTACCACGAGGAACGCGGCGGCGCGGCGATCCGCGGGTTCGCCGCTGCGGGCGAGGGCGCGCGGCTGGAGTTCTTCGCCGCGCTTGGTGCGCGGCGCTAGGCGCGCGCCATTCGCCCTGGAATCCGGCCGCCATTCGTGCCACATAGCCGGCGCTGAAACACCCTGCGCGCCCGAGAGCTTGAGAATGACGGCAAACGAACCCCTGGTCCTGGCGGTCCCCAAGGGCCGGATCCTGACCGAGCTGCGGCCGATCCTGACCGCGGTCGGGATCGCGCCCGAGCCTGCCTTCGACGACCCGGAAGCCCGCCAGCTCAGCTTTGCCACCGGCGTGCCGGGGCTGACCATCATCCGGGTGCGCAGCTTCGACGTCGCCACCTTCGTTGCGTTCGGCGCCGCCCATCTCGGCATCGCCGGCAACGACGTGTTGATGGAGTTCGACTATCCCGAGCTTTACGCGCCGGTGGATCTGGGCATCGGCCACTGCCGCCTGGCGGTCGCCGAGCCGGCGCACATGGCCGACGCCGACGATCCCAGCCGCTGGAGCCACATCCGCATCGCCACCAAGTACCCCGCCGTCACCCGCGCCCATTTCGCGGCGCGCGGCGTGCAGGCCGAATGCATCAAGCTGAACGGGGCGATGGAACTGGCGCCCAGCCTGGGCCTGTGCCGGCGCATCGTCGACCTGGTCTCGACCGGCCGCACTTTGCAGGAGAACGGCCTGGTCGAGGTGGAGACGATCGCGCAGGTGACCTCGCGGCTGATCGTCAACCGCGCCGCGCTCAAGACCCGGCCCGAGGAGATCTCCGGCTGGATCGACCGCTTCGCCGCCGCGGCGTGAGCGGGCGGCAGGCGGGTTGCCGCTTGCAGCCATGCCCTTCGAGACGCGCCCTTTGGGCGCTCCTCAGGGTGAGGCTCTTGCGAAGCGGCACAATTCCTACTCCCTCATGCTGAGGAGCCCCGCCATCAGGCGGGGCGTCTCGAAGCATATGGCTGAAAGCGCCACATCGTCTTGGCATCAGCCCCTCAACCCGCGTGCACAATCCGCCATGAAATGCTAAGCAGCCGCGTGACCGCCAACCAGGACCGTCCACCCGTGCCCGTATTCCTGAATGCCTCCGACGCCGGCTTCGACCGCGACTTCGCCGCGCTTCTGGCGCGCAAGCGCGAGACCGACGACGACGTGGACGCCGCCGTCGCCGCGATCCTGGCCGACGTGCGCGCCCGCGGCGACGCGGCGCTGATCGAGCTGACCCGGCGTTTCGACAGGCAGGACCTGGACGCCGCGGGCCTGCGTCTTTCCGACGCCGAGATCGCCGCGGCAGCCGACGCGTGCCCCCAGGACGTGCGCGCCGCGCTGGAGGCGGCGGCCGCGCGGATCCGCGCCTTTCACGAGACCCTTCTGCCCCGGGACTTCCGGTTCACCGACGCGGCGGGCGTGTCGCTGGGCGCGCGCTGGACGCCGGTGGGCGCGGCCGGGCTCTACGTGCCGGGCGGGCAGGCGGCCTATCCCAGCTCGGTCCTGATGAACGCCATTCCCGCGCGCGTCGCCGGGGTGGACCGCCTGGTGATGACCGTTCCGACGCCGGACGGCGTTTTGATCCCCGCGGTGATGGCGGCGGCCCGGCTTGCCGGGGTGGACGAGGTCTACCGCATCGGCGGCGCCCAGGCGGTCGCCGCGCTGGCCTTCGGCACCGAGACCGTCGCGCCGGTCGACAAGATCGTCGGGCCCGGCAACGCCTATGTGGCGGCGGCCAAGCGCCGGGTCTTCGGCACCGTCGGCATCGACATGATCGCCGGACCGTCGGAGATCCTGGTGGTCGCCGACGGCGCCAACGACCCCGACTGGATCGCCATCGACCTGTTGAGCCAGGCCGAACACGACGCGGCGGCGCAGTCGATCCTGATCACCGACGATGCCGAATTCGGCGCCGCGGTCGCCGCCGCAGTCGACCGCCAGCTCGCCACCCTGGACCGCGCCGCGACCGCCGCCCAAAGCTGGGCCGACAACGGCGCGGTCGTCACCGTGCCCGACCTCGAGGCCGCCGTGGCGCTGGTCGACCGGATCGCACCGGAACATCTGGAACTGGCGGTCGCCGACCCCGAGGCGCTGGCCGCACGGGTGCGCAACGCCGGCGCGATCTTCCTCGGCCGCTTCACGCCGGAGGCGGTCGGCGATTACGTCGCCGGGCCCAATCACGTGCTGCCGACCGCGCGCAGCGCCCGCTTCTCGTCGGGCCTCGGCGTGACCGACTTCATGAAACGCACATCGATCCTGGCCTGCGACGCCGACAGCCTGGCGCGGATCGGCGGCGATGCGGTGACGCTGGCGCGGGCGGAAGGGCTGGACGCCCACGCCCGTTCAGTCGCGATCAGGCTGAACCTGCCGCGGGACGCATGACGGCGATGCGCGACGAACGCATCATCGAGATCAAGCTCGATGAGCGCACGGTGTTGCGGCGCAGCCCGGAGATCGAGCACGAGCGGGCGGTCGCCATCTACGACCTGCTGGAGGACAACCGTTTCGCCCCGAATGGTGGCTATACCGGTCCGTATATCGTGTTCCTGACCGTGGAAGAGCGTACCCGCCTGGTGATGGAGATCCGTGACCCGGAGAACGCGCCGCTGGACCAAATCAAACTTCCGCTACAGCCGTTCCGGCGGATCATCAGGGACTATTTCCAGATCTGCGAAAGCTACTTCGACGCCATCAAACGCCTGTCGCCCAGCCAGATCGAGACCATCGATATGGCGCGGCGCGGCCTGCACAACGAAGGGTCCGAGGTCCTGATCGAACGGCTGAAGGACAAGGTGGAGATTGACATGCAAACGGCACGGCGGCTGTTCACGCTGTTGTGCGTGCTCCACTTCCGGGGCTAGCGATCGAGGGCCCGCAGCGTATGAGCGAGGATCTGCCGGGCGCGGTTCTGTTTTCCTGCACCATGAATGCCATCCGCTCGCCGATGGCCGAGGCGATCCTGAAACACCTGCAGGGACACCGGATTTTCGTCGACTCCGCCGGCGCGCGGAGGGGCGCGCTGGATCCCTTCGCGGTCGAGGTGATGGAGGAGATCGGCATCACCATCGGCGCCCATCGACCGAAAAGCTTCGAGGACCTGCAGGACTCCTATTTCGACGTGATCGTCGCGCTGTCGCCCGAGGCGCAGCATCATGCGATCGAGATGACCCGCACCATGGCCTGCGAGGTGGAGTTCTGGAACACCATGGACCCCACCATCGTCGAAGGCAGCCGCGACGCCCGGCTCGCCGCCTACCGCCAGGTCCGCGACACCCTGATGAAACGCATCCTGGAACGGTTCCCGACGGTCAAGGCGCGGGACACGTAAACCTCCTTGGGCCTTGCCAGTTGCAGCCAGATGCTTCGAGACGCGGCGTGTGCCACGCCGCTCCTCAGCATGAGGTGAGTGTTGGAGATGGCCGTGCAATGACCCTCACCCTGAGGAGGCGGCGAAGCCGCCGTCTCGAAGGGCATGGCTGCCATGGTGCACACTGCTATTGACTAAACCAACCGGTCTTTCGGTTCGCGGCCGGCGAAGAAGGCGTCCAGGTTGTCCAGCGCGCGAAAACCCATGGCGTCGCGGGTCTCGTGCGTGGCGCTGCCGATATGCGGCAGCATGAAGATGTTCTCGCGCGCGGCGAAGGCCGGGTTGCCGCCGGGTTCGGTGCGGAAGCAGTCGATGCCCGCCGCCGCCAGCCGGCCCGAGGCAAGCGCGGCCAGCAGCGCGTCTTCGTCGACCAGCGCCCCGCGCGCGCAGTTCACCAGGATCGCCCCCTTCGGCAACAGGGCGAAGGTCTTGTCGTTCATCATGCGCGCCGTCTGTGCGGTTGCCGGACAGTGCAGCGACAGGAAGTCCGACACCTTCAACAGGCTGTCCAGCCGGCCGTGATAGGTGGCGCCCGCCTCCTGGTCGGGCACCAGCCGCGTGCGGTTGAAGTAGTGCACTTCCATGTCGAAGCCGCGGGCGCGCCGGGCGACCACCTGGCCGACACGGCCCATGCCGACGATGCCCAGCCGCTTGCCGGTCACCTGGGTGCCGACCATGAAGGACGGGCTCCAGGAGGTCCATTCGCCCGACCGCACCAGCCGGTCGCCCTCGGCCGCGCGGCGCGCCGCGCCCAACAGCAACAGCATCGCGATCTCCGCCGTCGCGTCGGACAGGACGTCCGGCGTGTTGGTGACGACGATGCCGCGCTCGGCGAAGGCGGCCAGGTCGCAGTGGTCGGTGCCGACGGAATGGTTGGCGACGATCTTCACCCGGTCGGACAGCCGCGCCACCACCTCGGCCGAGAAGATCTCGGAATGACAGGGCAGGATGGCGTCGACCTCGTCGCTCATGGCGACGATCTCGTCCGGCCCGAAAACCCGGTCTTCGGGGTTCAGCACCACCTGGTAGTCGCGCGCGGCGCGCGCCTCGGTGTTGTCGGACAGTTTGCGGGTGATCCAAACCGTGGGCCGGTCCGCCATGGGGTGCCTCCTGCGTCGCGTTCTTCTTGTGCCCCCCTTATGGCCGCGCCGCGCGCGAATTGCATGCGGAAATGTCATGCTCCTAGGCCCGAGCCCCCTCATCCGGCCCTTCGGGCCACCTTCTCCCGGCGGGGGAGAAGGGAACCAACTGTCCCTCTCCCCGGCGGGGAGAGGGTGGACGGCGTGCCAGCGGCGGCCGGGTGAGGGGGTTCCGGTCTCCGCCGCCATTCTCCCCTTTGCGCTCGCCCGGAAACGGGGGTATGGCTGTTCGCGCCGTGACCTCGATCGAAACACCCGCGCCCATGCCCGACACCGCCGCGCCCGCCCGGCCGCGCCTGGTGCTGGCCTCCGCCAGCCCGCGCCGGCTTGAGCTGTTGGCCCAGCTCGGGCTCAAGCCCGATGCGGTGATCCCGGCCCACGTGGACGAGACGCCGCTCAGGAACGAACGCGCCGGCGACCTCGCCGCGCGCCTGGCGCTGGCCAAGGCCCGCGCGGTCGCCGCCGGGGCGGGCGCCGGCGTGGTTCTGGGCGCCGACACCGTGGTCGCCTGCGGCCGGCGCCTGTTGCCCAAGGCCGAGGACGAGGCCGCCGCGCGCGCCTGTTTGGAGCGCCTGTCGGGCCGGCGCCACCGGGTGGTCGGCGGCGTCGCGGTGATCGGCGCGCAGGGCCGGGTCCACCGGCGCACGGTGGTCACGGCCGTCGCCTTCAAGCGCCTGACCGCGGCCGAGATCGACGCCTATCTCGCGTCCGGCGAGTGGCACGGCAAGGCGGGCGGCTATGCGATCCAGGGCCGCGCCGCCGCCTTCGTGCGCTTCGTCAACGGGTCCTACTCCAACGTGGTCGGGCTGCCCCTGTTCGAGGTGGCGCAGGTCCTGAAGGCCGAGCGGGTGTTGTGAGCGCCGCGCGGTTCGACGTTCTGATCGACGTCTCGCCGGGCGAGGTGCGGGCGGCGTGGCTGGACGAGGACGGGGTCCTGCAGCGCTTTGAGATGGAGCGTCTGTCGATGCCGAGCCTGGTGGGCGGGGTCTATCTGGGCCGGGTTGCGGCGGTGGAAAAGAACATGGACGCGGCCTTCCTGGAGATCGGCGCCGGCGAACACGCGCTGTTGCGCCGGGCCAAGGGCGTGACCGAGGGCCAGCGGCTCGCCGTCCAGGTCACCCACGACGCGGGCCTGCTGAAAGGGCCCACCGTCAGCCGCCATCCCGCCGTGGTCGGCCGGTGGCTGCGCTACCGCGCCGACCAGCACGGCATCCAGTGGTCGCGCGGGCTCGGCCAGGGGCGCGCGCGCGCCGGGCTGGAAAAGGCGCTGGCCGGGGTGCTGCCGCGCAAGGGCGGCTTTTCGGTGCGCAGCGCCGCGGTCGAGGCGACGCCCGAGGAGGTCGCCGCCGAGATGGAGCGGCTGACCGCGCGGGCGGCCGAGATCGAGGAGCTGGCGCACGCCGCCAAATCGCCGGGCGAGCTGGTGCCGCCGGTGCCGCTGATCGAGCGGGTGCTGCGCGACCATGTGGGCGGCGGCGACATCGTAATCGACGACCGGCTGGCCTTCGCCGCCGCGAAACGGTCCGCGTGGGTGGCGGTCGCCGGGCTCAAGCGCGCGCTCAAACCCTACGACAGGACCGAACCCCTGTTCGAGGCGGCCGGCGTTGCCGACCAGCTCGCCGACGCGGTCGGCCGGATCGTGCCGCTGGCGGGCGGCGGCAACCTGGTGTTCGACCGCACCGAGGCGATGACGGTGGTCGACGTCAACCTGGGCGACGCCGCCCACCGGCCGCCCCGGGACGATGCGGCGCTGACCCTGAACAAGGCCGCCGCGGCCGAGATCGGCCGCCACATCCGCGTCCGCAACCTGTCGGGCCTGATCGCCGTCGATTTCATCTCCATGCGCAACAAGGCGCACCGCGGCGCGCTGTTGACCGAGATGCGCCGGCGGCTGGCCGGCGACAGGGTGGCCGCCGACGTGCTGGGCATCACGCCGGGCGGGGTGATGGAGATCACCCGCCAGCGCGCCGGCCGGCCGCTGGCCGAGTTCTACCAGGCGCCGCCCGCCGCCGCGCCCCGGCCGCATCCCCATGCCGCGGCCTGCCACGGGCTGCGTCATGCGCTGCGGCTGACCGGCCCGGGCCGGCCGGTGCTGCGTGCCGACCCGGCGGTGATCGCGGCACTCAAGGGGCCGCTGGCGCCGGCGCTGGAAGAGACCGGCCGGCGCCTGGGCCAGCCCTTGACCCTGGTCGCCGAACCCGGCCGAATGGACCCCTACCTTGAGATGGAGCGCTAGAGCCCATGGCCGAGACCGCGGCGAAACCCGCCAAGTGTCCGATCTGCAGGAAACCCGCGGCGGACGACTACCGGCCCTTCTGCTCCAAGCGCTGTGCCGACGTGGACCTTGCCCGCTGGCTGGGCGGCACCTACCGCATTCCCACCGAAGAGCCCGGCGCCGACGAGGGCGGGCCGGCGGCCGCGGAGACCTTCGACAAGAACGATTAGTGCGCGTTAAGCCTAACGCGGCTTAACCGTGCCTGTTGTAACTCATTGAATATTAATCGTGTTTTTTAAACCGGGTTTAAGCCGCACAACTTAAACTGGCCCGACTTCGTGTGTTTATGACGGCGGTTGGCGAATGGCACATATCCTGGTGATCGACGACGACGCGACGGCCCGGCGCGGCATGGCGCATGCGCTGGCGCGCGCAGGCCATCTGGCGGTGCAGGCCGGCGACGGCCGCACGGCCTGGGACCTGTTCGAGGAACGGGACTTCGACGCCGTGGTCTGCCGGGTGGGGCTTGCCGATCGCAACGGGCTCGACCTGATCTTCCATTTCCGCCGCGCCGCCCCGGCGCTGGCGATCGTCGCCGTGGCCCGGGAAACCGATGCGTCCGACCGCGACATTACCACCGCCGGCTGTCTGGGGGCGGACTGCCTGGTGGAGTGCCCGGTCGAGGACCATGCGCTGGGCCGGGCGGTGGAACGGGCCGGGGCGCTGCGCGCCGCCGCCGCGGCGCCGGCCTCGGGGCGTTATGCCGGGCCGATCGCCCGCGCGCTCGCCAGTTAACCTCTGGACAGCCGCCGCAAACTCCAATAAACCGGGGACCGCTTTGCCCGGCCGCGACCTGCGGCCGCGGTTTCCGGACGGACATCACGCCGGATAAGCCCAGGTAGCTCAGTTGGTAGAGCAGCGGACTGAAAATCCGCGTGTCGGCAGTTCGATTCTGTCCCTGGGCACCATTTCCCCACCGAACCATCGACCCGTGCATGCCGACGGCTGGCCGCCTCGCCGAGACGGCCGGCGTCAATCTGCATGTTTCTTTAGTCCTTGGCCCACGTTGCGTAAGGCCGCGCCACCAAGTTGGCGTTGAAATACCGGGCATCGCCCGTGACTTCCGCGCCCACCCAGTCCGGCAGTGGTACCTCCTGCGCCTCGTCCTCCAGTTCCACCTCGGCCACCACCAAGCCCGCATTGTCGCCCGCGAAGACGTCGACCTCCCAGACCAGCCCTTGGTGCGCCACTCGGTAGCGGGTTTTTTCGATCAACGGGCGCTTGCACAGCCCGTCCAGCAGCTGATCGGCGTCGGCGACCGGGATCTCGTATTCGAACTCGGCGCGCGATGCGCCCACGCTGATGCCCTTGACGGTGAGATACCCCTTCTCGCCCGCGCGCCTGACCCGCACCGTCCTTTCCGTCACCGTGGAGAGATAACCCTGCCGGTAAACCGTCCCATCCGCCCCGGCGCGCCAAGCGTCGCCGGTGACGAGGAACTTTCGCTCGATCTCTTGTGCCATTGCGGTCTTTCCTCGTGCGATGGGGTGCGGCCGCCTTTTCGGACCGTCCGCATTGTCGCGTCTTCGGGGGCCGGGCGGCAAGCCGCGGGTCTTGACCCATGACATTGTCCGTGAGCAGCCGTCTGGCCTAGTGTTGCGTTCAGGAGGAGCCGCTTGACAGTCCGTTACACCGCCCGCTGTTCCTTGTTTGCCGCCCTGTGCGTGCTTCTGGCCGCCTTGGTCGCCTCCGGCTGGAGTGCGGCGCAGGACGAGGCGCCCGCCGGGCCGGTCGCCCTGCTGGCCGCCGTCGAAGGGCCGATCGGGCCCGCCACCTTGCACCATGTCCAGGACGTGCTGGAGGCGGCCCGCACGCGCAAAGCCGAGATCCTGGTCCTGCGCCTGGACACGCCCGGCGGGCTGGCCGACGCCATGCGCAAGATCATCGAGGAAATCCTCGCCTCGCCGGTGCCGGTGGCGGGCTACGTGGCGCCGCCCGGCGCCCATGCCGCCAGCGCCGGGACCTACATCCTCTATGCCACTCACGTCGCTGCCATGGCGCCGGGCACCAATCTCGGCGCCGCGACCCCGGTCCAGATCGGCGGTTTTCCCAGCCTGCCCAAGCCCGAAGAGGAAGAAAAAGACGAGGAGGCGAAAGAAGACGCGCCCGGCAACGGTGAGGAAGCCAAGCCGGCGCCCGCGGGCGAAGAGGCGATGACGATGAAGGCCGTCAACGACGCGGTCGCCTTCATCCGCAGCCTGGCCGAGCTGCACGGCCGCAACGCCGACTGGGCGGAACAGGCGGTGCGCGAGGCGGCCAGCCTGTCGGCCACCAGGGCGCTGGAGCTGGGCGTCATCGATCTCGTCGCCGCCGACGTCGACGCCCTGTTGGCCCAGGCGGACGGCCGCACGGTCACCGCCGGCAGCGCGACGCTGACGCTCGCCACCCGCGGCCTGCCGGTCGAAGTGGTCGAGCCCGGCGTGGTGACGCAGGTCCTGGCGGTGCTGGCCAACCCGAACGTCGCCTTCATCCTGTTGATGATCGGCGTCTACGGCCTGATCTTCGAGTTCTCGCAGCCCGGCAGCATCGGGCCGGGCGTCGTTGGCATCATCTGCCTGGTGCTGGGGCTTTATGCGCTGAACCAGCTGCCGCTCAACTATGCGGGCCTCGCGCTGTTGGTGATCGGCATTGCCTTTATGGTGGCCGAGGCGGTGACGCCGGCGTTCGGAATCTTAGGGATCGGCGGGCTGATCGCCTTCGTCATCGGTGCGGCCATGCTGGTCGATACCGAGGCGCCCGAATACCAGCTTTCCTGGTGGGTGATCGGCGGCACCGCCGCGCTCTCCGGCGCGGTGCTGGTCTTCGTACTGGGCTATATCTGGAAGGTGTACTGGCGCAGGCCGAAACGCGACGCCGCGCACATGGTCGGCGCGTCGGGCGAGGTGATCGACTGGTCGGGCGACGAGGGACACGTCTGGGCGGAAAGCGAACGCTGGCTGGCCCGCGGGGAAAAAGGCCTGGCGCAGGGCGATGCGGTCCGCGTCAGAAAAATAGAGGGGCTCACACTTGTCGTCGGCCGCGCCGGCGCGGAGGCCGCACCGGAGGACCCCGAGGCGCCGGGCGGCGGCCGCCACGAAGGAGGTTGATCATGGTTTTCGACTGGGTCGTCTATGGCGTCATCGCGGCGCTGGTGCTTGCATTCTTCGCCGCGGCCATCAGGATTTTCCGCGAATACGAACGCGGTGTGGTCTTCACGCTGGGCCGGTTCACGCGCGTCGCCGGTCCGGGCTTCGTCATCATCATCCCGATCATCCAGCAGGTGGTGCGCACCGACCTGCGCACCTTCGTCGAAGACGTGCCGACGCAGGACGTCATTTCCCGCGACAACGTGTCGGTCAAGGTGAACGCGGTCATCTACTATCGCATCGTCGATCCCGAACGCGCGATCATCAACGTGGAGAACTACCAGGGCGCCACCAGCCAGCTGGCGCAGACCACGCTGAGGTCCGTGCTGGGCAAGCACGAGCTGGACGAGATGCTGGCCGAGCGCGACAAGCTGAACGCCGACATCCAGGAGATCCTGGACCGGCAGACCGACGCCTGGGGCATCAAGGTGGCCAACGTGGAGATCAAGCACGTCGATATCGACGAAAGCATGGTGCGCGCCATCGCCAAGCAGGCCGAGGCCGAGCGCCACCGCCGCGCCCGCATCATCAATGCCGAGGGCGAGCAGCAGGCGGCGCAGAAATTGGTCGAGGCGGGGACCGCGCTGGCGGCCGAACCGAACGCCATGCAGCTCCGTTATTTCACGGCGCTGCAGGACGTCTCGATCAATCCCGGCACCACCATCGTCTTCCCGATCCCGATGGAGCTGATGCGCCAGATCTCGGGCCGGCAAAGCACCGAGACAGGGTAGGACGGCCCAGGCAGAGAGTGGCCCGAAGGGACGGGTGAGGGGGCCGCCCCGTCAAGGCACGAACGCCGGCTCGGGCTTGCCGTCCAGGAAGGCGCGGGCGCCGGGGTGCCAGGTCACCGCCGTCGTCTCCACGTCGGCCGGCGGCGAGGCCGACAGCGCCTGCGCGACAAGCCAGGCATGGCGGTCGGGAAAATCCGCCCGGGCGACCAGCAGCCGGTCGTCGACGGGCGCAAGCAGGGCAAGCGCGACCGGCCCATACGGCGCGAACGGGCCGGTCCCCGCGGCCATACCGGTCGCATCCGCCCGGCTCAGGATCGCGACGTCCATCTGCTCGGTCCCCAAGAGACTCGCCAGACGCCCGGCGTTCGGTGCCCGGGCGACCCGCGCCTTCGCCGCCGGCAGGTGCGCGTCCAGCTCTTCGACCACCATCTTGGCAGCCGCGTAGGTGGCCGGGTCGGCCCGGTGGCACCCGACCAGGAGGTGCTTCTTGCGGTACACCACCCACTGCCCATAGGGCGTATGCCCGCACAGGAACAGCGCGGCCGCCGCCGCGCCGGCGGCCCTCAGAAGCCGGCGCCGGTTCACTCCTCGAAGACGTCCTTGTTCAGGACCGCGGTCACCACGTAGTTGGGCACGTCGACCACCTGCCCGACGCGCAGATCCACTGCCACGCTGGCCAGGATGTAGGCTTGCTCGGCGGTCAGCCCGTGCTCGCGCTGGATATAGGCGATCATCTTGATCAGCGCGTCCCGCGCCGCCAGCGTCAGGTCTTCCGAAAGGTTCGTAAGGTCCCTGATCTTTTCGCTTTCCAGGTAGGTGTGCGGCGCCGGCACCTCGCCCGCCGCCTTAAGCGGCAGGCCGATGGTCTGATAGAAACTGGACGGCTCGATGTCCTTGATCTGCGATCCGCCTTCAACCTCGGGACCGGTGATGACCGCGCCCTGTCCCTTGCGGATCTCGGTGGTCAGCGTGACCACGCCGCCCGTCTCGATCGCGGTGCCGGAAACCTCGCCGTCTCCTTGCGCGTAATGGACGTCGCCGACGAACAGGCCGCAGCCTTCGATGAAGCAGGGCACCAACAGCGTCGTTCCCACCTGCATCTGCTGCACGTCCATGTTGCCGCCGTTCTCGCGCGGCGGGACGGTGCGCAGGCACTGGTCCTTCGCGCTGCCTTCCGGGCCGCAGACCGCGCTGGGCAACGCGCCGATCGGCTGCGGCGGCAGCGCGACGCCGCCGGCCGCGCCAAGCGCCGCCTCGCGCGCCAGCCAGGTTTCCACTTCCGGCTGGCCGGGAAGCACGCCGACCGAACCCATAAACGCCTCGTAAGGCACGCGCACGCCGGGCATCTGGTCGGAGACCGCGTGCGTGCGGGTCTGGCGCCAATTCACCAGGTAGGGCTCGGTATAGATGTCGCGCAGGAAGCCGAAGCCCGGGACGATCACCGTATAGCCGTATTCGTCGGGCGCGATGTCGAGCAGCGTGATGGCCAGCACGTCGCCCCGCTCCGCGCCTTCGATGTAAACGGGTCCGGTCATCGGATGGACCAGGTTGAGGTCCACGGCGGCCAGGTCGTCCGCGGTCGATGTCAGCGTCAGGTCGGAATCCAGGGCATCGCGCGTGTGAAACACGATGATGTCGCCCGGCTTCGCGCGCGCGACCGTCGGGATGTTCGGATGATAACGGTTGAAGCAGTTGGGATCGTCCACACAGTGGGCGCCCTGCTTTTCAACGACGACCCGGGTCTGCCACCTGACGTCCGTCGTGTCCGCCTGGGCGGTTGCGACGAAGGAAAGAAGCGCCGCGGCGCCCAGCGTGATGAATCGTTCCATGATCAGCCCCCGTTGTTCGTGCGCGTGGATTACGCGTCCGGACCGGCGCAATGCCCTTTGCCCGACCGTGCCTGTTGTTGCGGCAGAACCGTAACACGGCCGCTTCCCTGTGCAAAAGCAGCGCGCGCGGGCTGATCCGCGAGAACTGGGTCCTGGTGGACATCCTCGACGTCTGCCGCCGGATCGGCGTCGACGTCTTCGACCGCATGCGCGCGTACACCCACCACCGGCAGTGACGCGGCCCGGGCGTTTGCCGAACGCCTGGCGGCGGCTTCCTAGAAATAGGCCAGCGGATCGATGCCGATCACCGGGCCGTGCGCCCACAGGGTGGCCGCGTAAAGGCCGATGCCGGCCGCCAGCTCCGCCGCCGTCCTGGCCGAAAAGGCGCGGCCGATGCGCGCGGAAAGCGGCCCTTCCGCGACGGCCCAGGCCGCGGCGAAGTCCGCCGGCGCCATGCGACGCCGCGCGCGGCGGACCATGATCCGCATGCCGGCCAGACTGAACACCGCGAAACCGCCGAACAGGATCAGCCCGATCAGGTCGCCGTTGGCGACCGCGTGCGCGCCGGCCCACAGGAAGAAGGACCACAGGATCGGATGGCGCGTGACGGCCAGGATGCCGGGCGCAGCCGCGGGCGTCAGCCCGCCCAGGAAACTCACCGACAGCGGGTTGGGGCGGGCGACGGCGGCCGCAAACAACAGGCTTGCCGGCACCATCAGGACCAGCGGCACCAATGCGGTCGCCGGCCCGGACGGCCAGACCGGCACCGTCGGCGCGCGCTGGGCCGCGGAAATCAGCCAGACCAAGAGGCCGATCGAAAGGGCGGAATAGACCGCGAGATAGGCCCGCCGGCCGAACCGGTCGATCATGCGCGCCCTGATGCCCGTCGCGGCGGGCAGGGAATGGGCGGCCAAAAAGGCCAGCAGTGCGGCGGCGAATTCGGTCATCTTCCAGGGTCGGGTTCGGTCGGGCCGGGCGGGGGCCGTTGTAGCACGGCCGGCTGGGGCATGCCGCATCCGTGCGCGTGCGATCGCATTTGCATACGCCGGCACTCGCCGTTAATGCCCTATTGAGGTTATTGGCTTACTAAAGCCCCCTTGCAATCAGTGTGTATGAACCCCGCCTGCCGGAGGTTTCTGGGATGAGGGCGCGTCGGTTTGTTTACGGAGCACTGGGATCAGGCGTCCTGATCGGGGTCGTCTTGACGGCGGTCAATCACGGCGAGGCGATGCTGGCGGGCGGAACGCCCGACTGGATCAAAGCCGGCCTGACCCTGGCCGTTCCGCTACTTTTTCCGTTGGTCGGCTTCGTTCTGGTCCGGACCGGACAGGAACCGCGCCGCGTCGCGGCATTCGACATGACGCGCCCGGACACGCCCGCCCGCGAGGCCCCGGACACGCCAGAGCGCACGGAGCCCGACACGGCGCCCGTGCGCCTCGGCGAGGTCGCCGAGCGGATCGCCGCCGCGCAGGGCCGCATCGAGACCATCCTTGCCAACGCCCACCAGGTCAACACCGCCTCGCGCGAACGCGCGGTCTTCATCCAGGACCTGATCGACAAGGCGAACGGCGTCGCCGGCGGGGCCAGCCAGGTCTCCGAGAAGATCAAAGACAGCGAAGCGTCGATGAACGAGACCGGCGACCTGCTGCGGTCGGTCGGCACCGCGGTCCGGGAATCGGGCAGCCAGATGGACACCAGCCTGACCTGCGCGGAAGACCTGTCGCAGGCGGTCCGTTCGTTTAACGCCCAGCTTCAGGAGGTGCTGACGCTGGGCGAGGGGATCGAGAAGGTCGCGGAACAGACGAACATGCTGGCGCTGAACGCCACCATCGAGGCCGCGCGCGCGGGCGAGGCGGGGCGCGGCTTCGGCGTCGTCGCCGGCGAGGTCAAGAACCTCGCCAACCAGACCGCCGAGGCGGTGCACAACATCGACGACGTCATCACCCGCCTGGGCGAGGCCGCCACGTCCGTTTCGGATGGAATTGCCACCGTGACGGAGGAGATCTCGCGCGCCCATCAGCACCTCTCGGGCAGCAACGACCAGGTCGGCGCCTTGACGGACCTGTTTCAGCAGGCGGCCGATCTGTCGCGCCAATGCACCGCCGCGCTGACGGCCGAGATGCAGGCGCTGGAGGATGTCGTCGGCAAGATCGGCACCATCAAGGAAAACACCGAAGGCGCCATCCAGCGCTCGGCCGACAGTATCGAGATCTGCACGGACCTGATGCAGGACCTGGACGGCGCCAAGCAGCACCTGGGCTAGAGCAGGATCAGTTCGCGTCGAAACACCGAAGCGTTTGCAGCCATGTGGTTCGAGACGGCGCGCCGGCGCGCGCCTCCTCACCATGAGGGTTTTCGGTATCGAAGACCTCAGACTATGTCCTCACCCTGAGGAGGCCGCGGAACGCGGCCGTCTCGAAAGCCCGCCCTGAGCCCGTCGAAGGGGGCTTGGCTGCAAGTGACGCGCTTCACTCCGTGCTCAAACGTCGTCAAACCACTCGAACACAGGTGACCACGCTCGAGGGGCGCGGCAAAGCCGCTCAGCCGCCGAACGCCTCGCGGACGAAAGCGAGCTTGCGTTCCAGGGTCGCAAGGCCCGGGATCGCCGCGTCGACGGCGTCGGTGCGTTTCTTGAGACCCTCTTGGTTCGCGATCTGGATCGCCAGCCCCGGCCGGGCGTTCAACTCCAGGATCAGCGGGCCCAGGTCCTTGTCCAGGACGATGTCGACACCGAGATAGCCGAGCCCGGTGATCTCCGCGCTGCGGGCGGAAATCTCCAGGATCCGCGGCCAGTGCGGCACCGTCAGACCGACGATCGAGGCGTCGGTGTCGGGATGCGTCTCGACGATGGAGACGTTCTGGACCCCGGCCATGGTCAGACCGGTCGCGATGTCGACGCCGGCGCCGATGCCGCCCTTGTGCAGGTTCGCCTTGCCGTCCGACTCGCGGGTCGGCAGGCGCAGCATCGCCATCGTCGGAACGCCGCGATAGACCAGCACGCGCACGTCCGGCACGCCGCGGAAGGTGATGTGTTCGAACACCGGATCGAACCCGACCCGGTACTCGGCCATCGCCACGTCGGGGCGCCCGGCCAGGCTATACATGCCGCTCAGCGTGTTGGAAAGGTGATAGGCCATCTCGCCGTCGCTGACCATGCCGCCGCCGATCTTGCGCCAGCCGCCCTTGGTGCGCCCGTCGATCACGATGATACCGTCGCCCTGCGAACCGTTCGCCGGCTTGACGACGAAGCTGTCACGGCCGCCCATCAGGTCGGGGAAGTCCTTGATCTGACCCTGGGAGTCGATCACCTGGTAGAGCTCTGGCACCGCGATCGACGCCTTCATCATCAGTTCCTTGGTCTTGCGCTTGTCGTCGACCAGGGGATAGAGCTGGCGCCGGTTGAGCGGCATCACATAGCCGGCGTTGCGGCCGTTGATGCCGACGACGCCGGCGCGTCTGAGGCGACCGGGACTTACCAGCATCGGCGCCTCACGACGACTTCACCAGATTGCGGAACCGGTAGAGCTCGGTCAGCTTGTAGCCGGTGTACCGCCCGCACATCAGCGCGATCGCCAGCAGCACCAGCAGCAGTTCCGGATAGGTGACCAGCAGGAACTGGGAGTAGGGGATGTTCATGACAACGTAGGCGATCGTCGCGGCGAACAGGCTGCCGATGCCCTGGGTCGTGGCCTCTGCCGGTCCGTACTCCTCCCACACCACCGACATGCGCTCGATGGTCATCACCAGGATGACGATCGGGAACAGCGCCAGCGAGATGCCCGACCCCAGCGAGTACTCCTCAAGAATGAAACTGCTGACCAGCATCAGGATCACGACGACGATCATCACCGCCGACAGGCGCGGGATCGACAAGAGGCGCAGCTTCTCGAAATAGAGCCGGAAGATCAGGCCCAGAACCACGAACAGCGTGAACATGATCAGCCCGGACAAAAGGTTGGTGTCCCGGAAGCTGAGCGCGATCAGCACCGGCATGAAGGTGCCGAACGTCTTGATGCCGACGAACTGGCGCAAAATGATCAGGACGATCGCGCCCAGCGGGACCATCAACAGGACCTGGTAGACCTGCTGCAGTTCGACCGGGAACGAATAAAGCGAGATCTGCGCCACCGGCGAGCCCGTCATTTCCCCCAGCGCGACCGTATGGTCGACCGAGGGCGCCGCCCGTTTCGCCACCGAGATGGAGACGCGCGGTCGTTCGCCCTCGCGTACCTCTCCCAACCGGCCGGCGCCGCGCCAAACCGGGAAGTAGGTCTCCGGCTTTCCGGGCTCTCCCGTCAGCCCGTCGAAAACGCGCCAGCTCTCGTCGTCCCAAACCTCGATCCAGCGTACGATCGGCATGCTCCGGCGGGGCTCGGCCAGATCGACCCCGTTGACCAGGCGCGCCGGCCTGCCGTGCAACCGCACCAGGTACGCCAACCCCTGCGCCCGCAGGAAATTCCGCCGCGCCGTTGACGCCCTGCCGACCCTGAGGATGCTGTCGGGGTCGTCCATTACGTCGGCGACCGCCTGTGCTGCGATCCGGACGAAGGACTCCAGATCGGCCGAGCGGCCCCTGATATCCTGATAGAGTTCCTCGACTGCAAGCTCCTCGGCCTCCGTCAGGTCGGAGATCAGGTCCTCGGGCGCCGTGAAGGCGTTCGGGTCGGGCGGTTCGAAGGAGGTGGGCAAGGGATTGCTGAACAGGAACAGCTCCGCCTTGTAGTAGAGGTTGATCTCGCCGCCTTTCTCGCGGCGGGTCCAGGTGGCCGTGCGTTCGCCCCATTCGTTCTCGGAGATCGAAAGGCCCGCATCGGCGGAGACGAAACCTTCGTTGATCAACCCGAACCGGTCTCTGGACCGCGGCAGGTTCACGGCCAGCAGAAACGGCGTGTCGGCCGTGGTCTGCGCCGTGGCATGGATTTCCAGGTTCCAGGATGGCTCGGTCGTGACCCGCTGCAGCGGAAAACCCAGCGAAAGGACCTTGTATGCGAACAGGCCGAGGCCAAGTGCAAGCAAGACGATGACCAGGACCGTGTTGTGAACGCTGCGCATGGAGCCGGCCTACTTCTTGCCGCAGCTTGGTTCGACCGTGAACTTGTCGGAAGAGTTGACCAGAACCCCTTTCTCCAGGAAGGAGCGGCCGATCAGCATGGGATAGCTCAAGCCGGTACGGTCGGCGAGGTTCACCTCCACGATATGTTCGACATCGCCAAGACAGAGGCTCATGAAAACCACAGGCCGTTCGGCGTTCACCCCGACCCTCTGCTCGATCCGGGCGATCCTCTCGACCTTCTTCTCAAGTTCCGCGCGGCCGCGTTTCGACCCTTCGATGGTGAACCGCACCCACTGCTCCCCGTTCTTCTCGAACAGCTCGCGATCGGGCGCATGGACGGAGGAATTGTCGGCGCCGGTGTCCAGCTTCGCCTCCATGACGATGTTCGCTTCGACGATCATCGCGTTTTCCAGGTATCCCATCAGGCGGACGTTCTCCTGGGCGGACGCGTCCGGAGAGATGCCTGCTCCCGCAAGGGCAAGCGCCACGGAGGCCGCCAACAAGCCGCCCGACACAGTCCTGCTGCGGGCCGGCGGCCCGAACGGTTCCACGTGCATGAGTACCCCCGCTATCCCGAATGGAGGCGCATTATGACGCGACAGGCGCACGCGATGCCATCAGAACTTGCCGCACTGCGGCCCGGCCGGCGCTTGCATCGGGTGCCATCGCCGGTCGCCGTATTCCCGGTCGGGCCCGGTGCGGCGGTGGTAGAATGCCGATCGTGCGCGGCGGCCGGGGACAATCGCAAGGGAGACGGCAATGCTTCTCAACGTCTACTTGACCTTCGACGGCAATTGCCGCGAGGCGTTCGAGTTCTACCGCTCGGTCTTCGGCGGCGCGTTCTCGATCCTGTCGACCTACGAACAGGCCCCGTCGGACATAAACGTGCCCGCCGGCGAGCGGGACAGGATCATGCATGTGTCGCTGCCGGTGGGCGAAGGCACCCTGATGGGCAGCGATTGCTGTTCGACTATGGGGCCGCCGCCCGCGGTCGGGAACAATTTCACCATCGCCATCGAAGGCGAGAGCCGCGCGCACTGCGACGAACTGTTCGCCAAGCTGTCCGACGGCGGCACGGTGATCATGCCCCTGGCCGAGATGTTCTGGGGCGCCTACTACGGCATGTGGACCGATCGGTTCGGCATCAACTGGCTGGTCAACCACACATTGCCACGGGACTGAGACGGCCGGTCCCAGACGAGGAAACGGCGCGCCGAGGCGCGCCGTTCCAGGCTGTCGAGTCCGGTTTGTCGCCGGATGCCGGGGCTAGCCCTCCGGCTGCAGTTGCGGCACGCCCGAGGCCGACCGCGAAGGCCTGCGCTTCTGACCGGCCGCGGGGACGGGGCTGGCGCCCGGCGGCATGCCGGGACGGGACTGGTCCGTGCGGGAGACCTCGTCCCCGTCGAGCAGGGCGCGCACCTCGTCACCGCTCAGCGTCTCGTACTTCAACAGACCGTCCGCCAAGCTGTGCAGCGCATCCATGTTTTCCGACAGCACCGTGCGGGCGCGGCTTTCGGCGGTTTCGATGATGCGCCGCACCTCCGCGTCGATCAGGCTTGCCGTGTCGTCGGAGACATTCTGCGTCTGCGCGATCGCCCGGCCAAGGAACACCTGCTCCTCGTTCTCCGCATAGCGTAGCCGGCCGAGTTTGTCGCTCATGCCCCATTCGGTCACCATGCGCCGGGCGAGGTCGGTCGCCTGCTGGATGTCGTTGCTGGCGCCCGTCGTGACTTCCTCGGGACCGAAGATCAACTCTTCCGCCACCCGACCGCCGAAGGTCATGGCAAGCCGGGCCTCGATCTCGCTCTTGCGCATGGAATAGCGATCGCGCTCGGGCAGGTTCATCGTCACGCCCAGGGCCCGCCCGCGCGGAATGATCGTGACCTTGTGCAGCGGGTCGTTGCCCGGCACCAGCAGTCCCACCAGCGCATGGCCGGCCTCGTGGTAGGCGGTCAGGGCTTTTTCGTCTTCCGTCATCACCATCGACCGCCGCTCGGCACCCATCATGACCTTGTCCTTCGCGGCCTCGAAGTCGGCCATCGAGACAAGCTTGCGCCGGACGCGGGCCGCCAGAAGCGCGGCCTCGTTCACCAGGTTGGCAAGGTCGGCCCCGGAAAAGCCCGGTGTTCCGCGAGCGATCACCCGGGCGTCAACGTCGGGTCCAAGCGTCACGGAACGCATATGCACCTTCAGGATCTGCTCGCGCCCGACGATGTCCGGGTTCGGCACCACGACCTGCCTGTCGAAGCGACCCGGGCGCATCAGGGCCGGATCGAGAACGTCGGGCCGGTTCGTCGCCGCGATCAGGATGACGCCTTCGGACGTCTCGAACCCGTCCATTTCGACCAGAAGCTGGTTCAGCGTCTGCTCGCGCTCGTCATGCCCGCCGCCCAATCCGGCGCCGCGGCTGCGGCCGACCGCATCGATCTCGTCGATGAAGACGATGCAGGGCGCGTTCTTTTTCGCCTGTTCGAACATGTCGCGCACCCGGCTGGCGCCGACACCGACGAACATCTCGACGAAGTCCGAACCGGCGATCGTCAGGAACGGCACGTTGGCCTCGCCGGCGATCGCACGGGCCAGCAAGGTCTTGCCGGTGCCGGGCGGTCCGACAAGCAGCACGCCTTTCGGAATGCGCCCGCCAAGTCCGGTGAAACGCTGGGGGTCGCGCAGGAACTCCACAATCTCTTCCAGTTCCTGCTTTGCCTCGTCGATGCCGGCCACGTCCTCGAAGGTTACGCGCCGGTGGTCGGGCGTCAGCATCCGAGCCTTGCTCTTGCCAATTCCCAACACGCCGCCGGGCCCGCCGCCCTGCGCACGGCGCATGAAGTAGATCCACACACCGATCAGCAACAGAAGGGGCAGGGCGCTTGCCAGCAACGAAGAGAAGAAACCGGGGCGCGGTTCGGGCGTCGCCTTGATGTTGACGCCGCTGTCCTGCAAGGGCCCGACCACGTCGGTCCCGGCCGGCGCGAATGACTTGAACCGCTCGCCGGTGTCATAGGTCCCGAAGATGCTCTGGCCCTGGATCGTTACCTCAGCGACGCGGCCCTGTTCGATGTCGGCGAGGAATTCCGAATACGACACTTCGGCCTGCGGCGCCTGCGAGCCCACCTGGACGTTGGCAAACATGAAGGCCAGCAGAAGGCCGCCGATGAGCCACAGCAACGCTACTCTGTTCGTTTTCATTCCAAAGGCCTCTGGCTTAGGTTGGATGCTATGATCAGGCATATGGTTTGAATTTGTAATCATTCAAGACTACGCCATTAAACCCTATAATGATGAGGATAATTCGAAAAATAGATCGCGCGTGCGAGCCGCGTCGGGCGGCCCGGTCACGCGATGCAAAGCGGCGCTAGTCGCGGCGCGGCGCAGCGGAACGGTCGTTGAGGACCGCCTCCATGCGGGCGAGGTCGCTGCGAATATTCGTCATCTCTTCCAGCAGCCGGGCCCGTTCGTCGTGCGCCGTGTTCTCGGCTGCGCGAAGGTCAGCCTCGTGCTGAGACTGCATGGCATTTACGATCACCGCGATAAAAAGGTTCAACACCGTGAAGCTGGTCAGCAGGATGAACGTGACGAAGAAGAGCCAGGAGAACGGATAAACCTCCATGATCGGCCGGACGATGCCCATGGACCAGCTTTCCAGGGTCATGATCTGGAACAGGCTGTAGGCCGACGTGCCCAGTGTTCCGAACCAATCGGGAAACGCCTGGCCAAAGAGTTTGGTCGCCATCACCGAGCAGATGTAGAAGACCAGGCCCAGCAGGGCGATGATGGAGGACATGCCGGGGATCGCCTGAAAGAGGCCGTGCACGACCTTTCGCATGCTGGAGATGCCGGAGACGAGGCGCAGGGCGCGCAGGATCCGCAAGGCCCGCAGCACCGAAAGCCCGCCGTCGCTTGGGACCAGCGCCACGGAAACGATGACGAAGTCGAACACGTTCCAACCGTCGCGGAAGAAACTGAGCCGGTAGACGAACAGCTTCAGCGCCAATTCAAGGACGAATATCACGAGAGCCGCACGGTCCAGGGTCAGCAACAGCGGCCCGGCCGCGGCCATGGCCGCTTCGGACGTCTCCAGGCCAAGCGTGATCGCATTGAGAACGATGACCGCGAGGATGGTGCGCTGGAAGATCCGGCTCTCGACCAGACGGCGCAGGCGCCCTTGCAGGGTTGACGCCCCTGCCGGGTTCCGTTCGTCGAGTTGCAGTTCAGCCATCCCGGTTTCCTCGAAAGGACAAGGTCTGCGCGCCGGCCGGGCCGGTTCGCCATCAGAGACGTAAAATGGGATCGCGACCCGGATTTCTCCAGTCCGGGCCCGTCGACAAATTCAGGGAGCGCGGGGCTTTAGACGATGCCGCCGCCGCCGCCTTTCGCGGCGGGCCGCGCCTCGGCGACCTTGGCGCGGTAGCCGCTGGCGCGGTAAGCCGCGATCGGGTCGATTGCGCCGCCGTTCCTGAGCCGCACCTCAGCCAACAGCGCCGTCACGTCGGTCCGGAACGCCGTTTTCAGGGTCTCAGACGCCATCATCGCATCGTTGGCGTCCTGATAGCCTTCCAGCGCGGTGCGGTCGACGATGGCGGCCTGGGCAAGGGCGCGCTGGACCTCGACGGCACTGCGCATCAGGCTTTCGATCGGGTCGGTCACGTTGTGGGACTGGTCCAGCATGTAGGCCGGCTTGTCGTAGCCGGGCGCGCCCCGGTCTTCCGCGTCGACCAGTTCGTTATAGACCAGGAACAGCTGGAACGGATCGATGGCGCCGGAATCCAGGTCGTCGTCGCCGTATTTGGAATCGTTGAAATGGAACCCGCCCAGCTTCTCGAACTGGATCAGCCGGGCGACGATCATTTCGATATTGACGTTGGGGGCGTGGTGGCCGAGGTCGACCAGGCAGTAGGCCTTGTCGCCAAGTTCCCGCGCGGCCAGGTAGCTGGAGCCCCAGTCCTGGATGACCGTGGAGTAGAAGGCGGGTTCGTACATCTTGTGTTCGCTGTAGAGCCGCCAGTCCTCAGGCAGGGCGGCATAGATCGCCTTCATGGAATCGAGATACCGCTCGAACGCCCGCGTGAAGTGCGACTGGCCCGGGAAGTTCGATCCGTCGGCGATCCACACCGTCAGCGCCGTCGATCCCAGCGTCTTGCCGATCTCGATGCATTCCAGGTTGTGGTCCACCGCTTGGCGCCGGGTTGCCGCGTCGGTATGGGTCAGGCTGCCGAACTTGTAGGAACACGCCTGCTCGGGCTGGTCCTGGAACGTGTTGGAGTTCATGGCATCGAAGCCCAGCCCCCGTTCGGCCGCATAGCCCCTGAGTTCGGCCGGATCGTTCGGCCGGTCCCACGGGATGTGCAACGAAACGTCAGGCGTCGCCCGGGTCAGCGCGTGGACGACGGCGCAATCGTCCAGCTTGTCGAAGATGTGGCGCGGCTCGCCCGGACCCGGAAAGCGCGCAAAGCGCGTGCCGCCGGTGCCCACGCCCCAAGACGGGACGGCGACCCTGAACGCGGCGAGGCGCGCGATCAGCCGGTCCACATCGACGCCGCGCCCCGCAAGCTGGGTGGCCAGCGCGTCGAAGGCCGCCTTGTGGCCGGCCAGGCGCGTCTCGTTCTCCGCGTGGACCGCATTGCTGTCGAGTGCGACCATGGTTCCGTTCCCTCCCAATCTCAGCGTGTGAACGCCTGTGCGTTGCCGGCATCCACGTTGACGATATTGCCGGTCGATTTCGCCGACAGGTCGGAAGCGAGGAAATAGGCCGCTTCGGCCACGTCTTCGGGATAGACGCTGCGCTTCAGCATCGAGCGCTGCCGATAGTGCTCCTCCAACGCGTCGGGTTCCAGGTTGTAGGCGGCGGCGCGCTGGGCCCGCCATTCGCTGGACCAGATCTTCGAGCCGCGCAGCACCGCGTCCGGGTTCACAACGTTGACGCGGATCCCTTCCGCCGCGCCCTCCAGCGCCAGGCAGCGGGCGAGATGGATCTCCGATGCCTTGGCCGTGCAGTAGGCGGCGGCGTTGGGCGAGGCGGCCAGCCCGTTCTTCGACGCGATGAACACGATCGCGCCGCCCAGCCGCTGGCGCGCCATCAGGCGGAAGGCCTCCCGGCTGACCAGGAAATATCCCTTCGCCAGGATATCCATGTTGCGGTCCCACAGGGCAAGCTCGGTCTCGGCGATCGGTGCGGCGGCGGAGATGCCGGCATTGGACACCAGTATGTCGAGGCCGCCATATTCCGTCGCTGCGGCGGCAAAGGCTGTCGCCACCGCGGTTTCGTCGGTCACGTCCAGGACCACCGTGCGGACCGCATCGGCGCCGAACCGTTCGGCGAACTCGGCGCCTGTCTGCTCCAGGCCCGGCCCGTCGATATCGGCCAGCACCGCGCAGGCCCCCTCGCGCAGGAACCGCTCGGCCGTCGCGCGGCCGATGCCGCCGGCGCCCCCGGTGATCAGGGCGACGCGCCCGGCAAGGCTCTTCGGCTTGGGCATCCGTTGCAGCTTGGCCTCCTCCAACAGCCAGTACTCGATGTCGAAGGCCTCCTGTTCGTCCAGTCCCTGATAGGCGGAGACCGCGGATGCGCCGCGCATCACGTTGATCGCGTTGATGTAGAACTCGCCCGACACCCGCGCCGTCGCCTTGTCCTTGGCAAAGGTCAACATGCCCACGCCCGGCACCAGATAGACAACCGGGTTGGGGTCACGCATCGCCGGGCTGTCGTCCCGTTTGCAGCGCTCGTAGTAGGCGGCATAGTCGGCGCGGTAGGCCGCCAGCGCATCGTCCATTCCGGCAATGACGGCGTCGGCATCGGGCCGGGCCGGATCGAACTCGACGACCAGCGGCCTGATCTTGGTCCGCAGGAAATGATCGGGGCAGCTGGTGCCCATCGCCGCAAGCCGGTCGAGATCGGCCGAGCCGACGAACTCCAGAACCGCGGCGCTGTCGTCGAAATGGCCGATCTTGCGCTCTTCCGCGCCGATGCGGCCGCGAATCTCGGGCATCAGCCGCGCAGCGACGGCGCGGCGTTCGGCCTTGGGCAGGGCGGTTGCCGTCGCACCGCCGAAGGCGACCGCGCCCGCCGTTCGCGCAGCCAGCCATGCCGTCGCCTTGTTGATGACCTCCAGCGTCGTTTCATAGCAGGCCTTGGACGTGTCGCCCCAGGTGAACAGGCCGTGTCCTTCCAGGACCGCGCCCCGGGCCTGGGGCTGTTCCTCCACCAGTCTTTCCAGCCACAGGCCCAGCTCGAATCCGGGCCGTTTCCACGGCAGCCAGCCGATCTCGTCGCCGAAGATCTCTTGGGTCAGTGCCTTGGAATTCTCGCATGCCGCGATCGCGATCAAATCGTCGGGATGCATATGGTCGACATGGGCGTGGTCCACGAACGCGTGCAAGGGCGTGTCGATGGAGGCGGCGCGGGCATTCAGGTTGAACGTGCAGTGGGGCAGATAGCCGACCATTTCGTCTTCGTTCTCCGGCCCCCGGTAGATCCCCTTCAGCGCCCTCAGCTTGTCCATATACAAGGTGGCGAAGCCGTCTAGTCGCATGGTGCCCAGGTCGCCGCCCGAGCCCTTCACCCACAGAACCTCGACCTTTTCGTCGCTCAAGGGGTCCGTCTCGGTGATCTTGGCCGAGGTGTTGCCGCCGCCGAAATTGGTGATGCGCTTGTCCGAGCCCAGCAGGTTCGACCGATAGAGCAGCAGCTCCGCCTCGCTTTTCGACGCCGCCGCGGCGTCGTCCCATTGGCTTTCCAACAGGGATCCGTTCGCTGCACCCGTCATTTCGCCTCTCCCTTGTGCGTTTGGGCGTCAGGCCCACCCGTGTGCCCGGCATCCCTATCTTTATCCAGCGCGGGCCGATCTGCATTATTCTTTTCGCCGTCGGCAAAGGCCGACAGGGGAGGGGGCTTGCGATGAACGAAGAAAAGATCGCCTTCAGGATGACGCTGAACCCGGGCCAGGCCGCCGAGTACCGGCGCCGCCATGACGAGATCTGGCCCGAACTGGCGGCTTGTCTGCGCGCGGCGGGCGTGCGCGACTACTCCATCTTTCTCGACGACGAGACGAACGCGCTGTTCGCGGTCCTGTGGCGCCGGTCCGACCACACGATGGATGCCCTGCCGGACCATCCCGTGGTCAAGCGCTGGTGGGCGTATATGGCCGACATCATGGCCACCCATCCGGACAACAGCCCGGTGGCGGTGGACTTGGCCAAAGTGTTCCACATGGACTGAGCGGCCCGGCCATGACCATACCCCGACAGATCGCGGTCTTCGACGTCGGCAAGACGAACGTGAAACTTGCGCTGGTCGACCGGCCGGGCCGGCGCGAGATCGCCGTGGAAACCGCGCCCAATCTGGTGCGCCGCGACGGGCCCTACCCTCACTACGACGTGGACCGCATCTGGTCCTTCTTCGAACAGGCGATCACGCAACTTGCCGCCGCGCACAGTATTGACGGCATTTCGATTTCGGCCCACGGCGCGAGCATCGTTCTGTTGGGGGCGGACGAACTAGCGCTGCCGATCCTGGACTACGAGCATGACGGGCCCGACAGCCTGACCGCGGAATACGACGCGCTCAGGCCGGACTTCTCCGAAACCCTGTCGCCGCGCCTGCCGGGCGGGCTGACGGTGGGCGCCCAGATCCATTGGCTTGAGGCACGTTTTCCGAAAGGATTTGCCGCGACCCGCGCAATCCTGACCTACCCGCAATACTGGGCCTGGCGGCTGACCGGGATCGTCTGCAACGAAGTGACGTCGCTCGGCTGTCACACGGACCTCTGGCGACCAGCCCAGCGGACCTGGTCGTCCTTGCCGGCCCGGACGGGCTGGGATCGTCTGATGGCCCCGGTGCACGATGCGACCCGCCCCCTTGGCCCGTTGCGGCCGCAGCTTGCAAGCCGTTGGGGCCTCGCCGAAGGGCTGCCGGTTGCCTGCGGCATTCACGATTCCAACGCATCGCTGCTGCCGCATCTGCTGGATCATCCGCCGCCGTTTGCGGTCGTTTCGACGGGAACCTGGGCGATCTCCTTCGCGGTCGGGGCGCCGACCGATGGGCTGGACCCCACCCGCGACACGCTGGCCAATGTGAATGTGTTCGGCGACCCGGTGCCGTCCGCGCGGTTCATGGGCGGGCGCGAGTTCGAGCTGATCACCGACGGCCGGCCCGTCACGCCGTCTCCCGAGACCGTCGATCGGGTGCTTCGGGAAGGCGTGATGGTGCTGCCGGCGGTGGTGCCGGAATCGGGGCCGTTTCAGGGGCGACCGGCGAGCTGGAGCCACGACCCGGCCGCGCTTTCCGCGGAAACCAAGACCGCCGTTGCCAGCCTCTATCTGGCGCGCATGACCGACACCTGCCTCGGCCTCATCGGCGCCGGCGGGCCGGTCATCGTCGAAGGGCCGTTTGCCGGCAACGATCTGTACTGCGCTGCGCTGGCCACCCTGACAGACCGGGACGTTCTGGCGTCGGCCGACAGCGCCACAGGGACCAGCGTCGGCGCCGCGCTGTTGTTCGAGGCGGGGGCGCCGGGCAGGGGCGCGGCGGCTGCGGGACCGCCCGCCAAGGGCTTTTCGGATCCGCGCGCCGAAACCCTGCACGCCTATGCCGAGCGATGGCGGCGCGGCGCTGCAATCAACTGACGGCGTCAGGAGCCGAACAGCGCATCCTTCTGTTCGTCGATGATCTGCTGTGCCTTGGTGATCGAAAAGGCGATGGCATCGTCGCGGCTGCCATGGGTGTCGGCGCGGACGAACTGGTGCTCCTTCATCTCGCCGCCGATCTCCTTGCTGATCGTCCCGGCGGTCAGCCACTGGCCGCCCTGCTTGCGCGGCGCCGGCACGATCTTGTAGCCGTTATAGTCGACGGCGTCCGCCGGGGCCGCGCCGCCCGAGGAATCGCCTCCGCCGACGAGACCGCCGAAAAGTTTGCCGAAAACCGAAGCCATGGGCACCTCCTGTGACCGTGTGGGCAAGCCTACGCCAGCGGGCAGGCGTTGAACAGGTCTGCTCGGATCGCCAACGGCGGCCCGTTGTCGCCGTTGCCGGACTGCCATGCTGGCATCGACCGCAAGAGGAAAGGACTGGGGGCGAATGAACCTGCGGCTGCTGATCCTTTGCATGCTTGTGGTTTCGGCGCCGGCAGGCGGTGCAGCTCGGACTTGACCGCAGCGCGATGGTCGGCGCGGATTAAGCCCGCCGCGTGCGTCACCTCAACGCAGACCGGATCGAGCGGATCGCGCGACAAGGCGATCCCGAACATGCCTAACGGTTTGTTAATTGGGAATCGGGTATATTCATGTGCCATCATCAAGGGCCTGCGCGTTCCTGGCGAACGGCGGATGGGCATGTTGACCACGGCAGGTCCGAGACTTGGTTGCATGCCCGCACCCGGATGAGTGCCGCGCTTGAGATCCATGTTTCGTCTTGCACCGAATGAAATCCCGCTTTCGAGCCGGCTGATCGCGTGTCTTCAGTTGGTGTGCGTCGCGGCCATCGTCGCCGGCTGGCCCCTCGCGGCCGCGCGGGCTGCGGACCCCGCGCCGACCGCCCCGGCAGGCGAGGAACGTCCATACAAGTTCGGCGTCTTTCCCTATTTCTCGCCGCTGCGGCTGGAGGCCATCTATGCGCCGATCGGACAAGCCATCGGTGAAGCCGTCGGCCGCCCGGTCCGCTTCCGGACCGCGTCGCGGTTCGACCTGTTCTTCAAGAACCTGGAGGCGGGGAAGTACGACGTCGCGCTCATTCAACCGTTCTGGTACGTGCCCGCGGTCGATCGTTTCGGCTACCTTCCGCTCGCCCGTATCCAAGAGCCGCTCAGGGCGATGATCGTGGTGCTTGACGAGGGTCCGATCCGCACGCTGGAGGACCTGCGCGGCACAACGTTGGCCACGCCGCCCCACAAGGGGCCGGTCACCCGCCTGGTGACCGATGCCTTGCGGGAGCAGGGCCTGCTGCCGGGCCGCGATCTGGTGCTCAAGTCCTACAAGTCTGTCGATTCCTGTGTCCAGCAGGTCGCCATCGGCGAGGCCGACGCCTGCGTGAGCGGGCATCTGGTCACCGGCCTGATCGAGGATATGCTGCAGGTGAGACTGCGCGTGCTGATGGAAACGCGGGGCATTCCCAATCTCTCGTTCGTGGTTCATTCCCGGGTCCCCGAGGAAGACCGGGCGCGCCTGCACGAGGCCATTATCGGCTGGGACGCGACGGACGCCGGCCGGGCGCTGTTGAAGGGGATGGGGGCGAACCGCTTCGTGACGTCCCGCGATTCCGACTTTGATGTCGTGCGCGCCATGTTGAGAGAGGGCGGACGACAGTGAAGCCCTGGTTCTCCCTGAAGTTTCGTATCGCGCTGATCATCTTCCTGCTGGAGGCTGTCATGATGGCGCTGGTGCTCTGGGGGACGCTCGGCTACTCGCTGCAGAAGGGCAATGCCCGTCTCGCCGCGACCGAACAATCCATGCTGACCTTGGTCGGGGGGATGAGCCGCGTCGCCTTGCTGACGGAGGAATACGCCGAGCTTCTGCCCTACATCGAAGGCATCATGTCGGACCCGCACATCGTCCGTGTTCTGCTGGCAGACAGTGACGGGCGGGTCGTGGCCAGCACGCAGCCCTCGGACGTTGGCAAACCCATGCCGCCGATCCGGACCCAGCATCGACCCGCGGATCCGAACGAGAACCTGTGGCGCACGAGCGACATCGCCAACAGCGAAGGGCGTCTGGGGACCCTTGCCATCGAGTTTTCCCATCGCACCCTGTTGGATGCGAATGCCGAGGCCCGCAATCTCGGTCTTGTCATCGCGGTGTCCGGCATGTTGGTCATCGCGATCGCCGGCGTTGCAACGGGGCATCTGCTCACCCGGCGATTGGAACGGCTGACAGCGGCGGCCGACAGCATCTCCAAAGGAGACCTGAACGTTGGGATCGATGTCGGCGGCAGCGACGAGATCGGAAGGCTCGCCGGCAGTTTTAAAGGAATGGTCGCCAGCGTCGCCGACAGCGAAAGGCGGCTGCGCGAACAGGCCGATCGTTTCAAGCTGTTGCTGGACTCCACCGGCGAGGGGATATTCGGCCTGGATCGCGAGGGGAATTGCAGCTTCTGCAATGCCGCCTGTCTCGAGATCCTGGGCTACGAGCGAGCCGAGCAATTGCTGGGCCGGAACATGCACCGCCTGATCCATCACAGCACCGCCGACGGCGTGGCGTGTCCAGAGCCCGAGGGCCGTTTCGCCAGGGCCTACCGCGGCGGCGAAAGCAGCCATGCCGCCGACGAAACCCTGTGGCGTGCCGACGGCAGCCATCTGGTGGCGGAGTATCGCGCCGTTCCCCTGCGCCAGGACGACGCGGTCGTCGGTGCGGTCATCAGCTTCGTCGATGTCACCCAGATCCGGCAGATCGAGGCCGCTCAGCGACGGTCCCAGCGCCTGGAAAGCGTGGCTCACCTGACCGGCGGTATTGCCCACGATTTCAATAACATCCTGGGCATCGCCATCGGCAATCTCGAGTTATTGGAGGAGATGGCCGGCAGGGATCCGGAGATCCGAGGCCGGCTGGAGCGGGTGCAGCGGGCCCTGGAGCGCGGCGCGAAGCTGACCAAGCGGTTATTGATGTTTTCCGCGGACATGCCGCAGCCGCACAGCCCTGTCGACCTCAACGGTGTCATCGGGTCGATGGAGGACCTGATCGCGCGGTCTCTGACACCGCGGATCGCGGTCGAGCTCGATCTGGCCGACGGGCTATGGACGACGGAGGTCGATCCCGGAGAGTTCGAGGACGTTCTGATCAACCTCGCCCTGAACGGGCGCGACGCCATGGGCGATGCGGGGAAACTGGTCGTCCGGACCAGGAATGTAACCTTGGGCGATGGCGATCTCGTCAAGCACCCGGAAGCGCGTTCCGGCGACTATGTGGCCGTCACGGTCAGTGACAACGGTTCGGGTATACCCGGCGACATCGTCGACCGAATCTTCGAGCCCTTTTTCACAACCAAAGAGCGCGGGAAGGGAACCGGCCTGGGCCTCAGTCTGGCATACGGCTTCGTGACCCGTTTGAAGGGCGTCATCGACGTCAACTCGGAGCCTGGCATCGGTACAAGCGTGAGCCTCTACTTTCCGCGGGCGGAGAAGGCGGCTGCGAAGCCCAACGGAGGACCGGTGGTGCGGGACGACATTCCGGGGGGCGGAGAGACAGTCCTGATCGTCGAGGACGAACCAGACCTGCTGAACTTCGCGGCAAACACCCTGACCAAGAAGGGATACCGCGTTCTGAGGGCGCTGAGCGCGGCGGAGGCCATGGACCGGCTGGAAAGCAGCGAATCCGTGGACCTCCTGTTCTCCGACGTGGTTCTGGCCGGCGGTCAAAGCGGCCTTGACCTGGCATTGCAGGCCCGTGCCATGCGACCGGATCTCAAGGTGCTGATGACATCGGGATACACCGACGAGATCGAGGACCCTGGACGCTATGGCGGCCTCGTCGAGCATCTGCTGCAGAAGCCCTATCGCGGTGCCCAGCTGGCGCAGCAGGTGCGGGCGACGCTGAACGGAGGATGAGCGCAGACGGCCCCCTTTGACTTCCCGGATTGCGGTCTTCAGATACCGCCCCTCCGCAGGGAATCGGCCGTCGTGCCAGATCCTTCATGGCGCCATAACACACTGATAAAGAACGAAAAAGACGCATTAACTGTCTAAAAACGAAAGATCCGCACAATGGAAAGAAACTGCTCGCTGGCCACGGATGGTCGTGGACCGCGACGACAGGGAGACCCCCGATGGGACCCTTCAAGACGATCATGGGCGGTGGCGCCGTTGTCGCCGGTCTGTTTGCGACGCCTGTCTGGGCTCAGACGGCCGACCCAATGGATCTGTTATGCCGCAACGCTGAGTGCGAGCTGGTCTGCTATATGGGCGGCCTGCGCAACCAGGACGTGGTGCTCCGGCGCGAGATGGTCCTGACGGCCAGGCTCCACCGGGTCTCCAGCACATCGATGGTTCTGGAATACCAGACATCGTCGGAATCACGCTGGCGCCCGGGTTCCATCGTGTTGTCCGGCGGCGCCGTCTGCACGTTGGACGGCATGACACCGCCCGTCGAACGCGCCGCCTTGCGCTGAAGCCGGCTGCGGCAACCGCCGCGCGCCGGACCAACAAGATCCCTCCGGAAATCTCCACACGCAAACGGACAGAGAGATCAGTCCGCCATCGCCATCGTGCTGCCTTGCCCTTGTCGCCGACGTGTCCTTGTCGGGGACATCTCAAGCATCGGTTTACCAATATTAACCGAACACCCTCTTTGCAAATACATCCTATGGGATACACTGCCACCGAATAAAACCAGGGCGGCAGGACATGTCTGGGGGAGGCAGAGTCGCAGATAAACCGGTGACGTCGGTGGCGAAAGACATGCTTTCGCCGCATGACCTCCTGTCGACATACCTCGACCGGGCGGTCCGAAAGGTCGAGTCGCTTGGTCTGCGTCTCTATTTGCACACGGATTTCAATCGGTTGTTCGACGTCAACCGACAGAACCGGGACCATTGGTTCCCGATCATGCCGATGTTCGATCCCAACTGCTGGGATCTGAACGGTCTGGATTCCGGCTTCTGGATCGAAGGCCGCCTGGCGAACGGCCGGGTCGTGATCGCCCAGTGCGCGCGTCTCTACGATCTGCCCGACTCGTCTGTTGCGGACGAACTCAGAACGATGCGGCTTTTCTATGCCGATCCATCCATGTTCGCCGGACCCGAGGAAACCTGCGCATGCGCCGCGCCGTCGGCCGGCATGCTGGCCAACCGCGTCTGCTACAGCGGTGGCATGTGGTTCCACCCGGACTATCGTGGTCTCGACCTGGCGACCTATTTGCCGCGGATCAGCCGCACCCTGGCGCTGGCCTTATGGCAGACGGATTACACGATGAGCCTGATCGAGCCGGTGATCTTCGAGAAGGGGATCGTGGACCGTTACGGATACAAGAACGTCGAGCCGGGCGTCGACTGGACCGGCTCGCCTATTCATGGCGATCTTTATCTGAACCTGATCTGGATGGATCGGTTTGCCCTGTTGCGGGACCTGGCGCGGAGGCCGGAAGCAAAGGAAGCAGTCCCGGCCGCACAATCGAAACGGCAATTAGAGCCGGCGCTCCGTTGACGAAACGGGAGGGCAGCAGAACCCGCTCGTACTGGAACCGGTCCGACGGCCCGGGCTCGCCGACCCGCACCATTGAATCGATATAGTCGCGGCGCGGATCGCCCTCGAACGCGGTGTCGTACTGCCGGGCGATCCAACGTGTGTAGGAATCGTCCGGCTGGCCATGGTCGTGGCGCGTCCCGATCGCCCGCACCGGCCAGTCGTGTCCGAAGCGTTTGCCATAGCCCCAGCCTACGAACCGGAACACGAGCCCATGCTGGGAGTCGTCATAGTCCAAAATGATTGCCCGCTGCAGCATGCCGGCCGCGTCCAGGTCTGCCAGGAACTCGGGCGTGATCTTGCCCTTCGCGCGGCTCCAGGCTTCCCATGTGGCGTCGATGCCGGTTCTGCGATTGATGAACGCGTCTTCGAAATCCGCCTTTTCCAGGCGGTAGGGCGAGGCGACGAGGCCGTTCAGTTCGCCAAGGACCTTGGCGGTCTCCTGGATGCGTTCAAAGGCGGCTTTGTGGTCCGGATAGATCTCCTCCATCTCCCATTCGCCGGCCTTGAAGGCGATGGTCAGCGAGCCCGAGAAACGAAGGCTTTTGACGTGGGCGACCGCGGCCTGAAGAGCCGCCGATGTCACGGCTTTCGCATCCCATTCGATCCGGCAGTTGCGACCGCTCATTCGCACGGTAACGACCGCTCTGTCGAATGGATCGCCGAGCGATTCCAAATGCGGCGAGCCCGATGCTGAAAAGCACAGGCTATGGCTGGGCAAGTCGAGGCCAAGCGGCATTCGATGTATTCCCACTTACGATCCTACCACACCCGAAATGCTGAGACTCTCGGCGGGCGCAACTTTAGTTTTTTCCTAATCAAAATGAAAAGTCGTCCGAACTGGTCCTAAAAAATCGTCTCCGCCTACAGAAACAATATCTAAAGATCTCTATGAATATTTTGTTAAGGATTATCCGAGTGTGGCACTTTAGCTCATCAAATCTTCGGCTAAACGATTGGTAGAGGCAAAACAGACACATCGGTTAATCACATAAACCAGTCTGTGCGAAATAACAGGGGCGAAATCGACAGGTACGGAGGCGCAGTAGTTGAGGAGCGGTTCTGCGTCCTGAAGGCGGTGCCTGGAACCGGGGCCGCCGCAGCTCACGTGTGAGTTTTCCGGAGGAATGCATGGCAGGGCGGTCGGGGTCAAATTGCAAGGGACCGCCGTATCCGTGCATGCTCTGCCGTGACGTCTGCCGTTCACCACGCTGTGTAGGGAAAGTGACCGGAACGCGCCCTATTGTGTAGCAGGTGTGCGGCGCAACAAAGGCCAGTGCGACGGGACGATGAAAGATTGGGTGAAGAGCTTGGCAGGGGAGCGGGAGATGCGAGACCTGCCGAACCGGGTGCGCGATCGGATCACGGAACAGCAGCATTCCAGCGAAAAGCTGATCGGCTGGATCCAGCTTGTCATCGTGCTGATGTTCGGTTTCCTCTATGTCATTTCGCCCAAGACGTTCAACGCGGCGGACGTCCCGTTTCAGCCGGTGCCCTGGGCGTTGGGGACGTATCTCTGCCTCACCGTAATTCGGCTGGTGTGGGCGCAGTTCGGGCGTTTTCCTTGGTGGTCGCTTGCCCTGTCGATCGTGTTCGACATGGCGCTTTTGATGGTTGTGATCTGGAGTTTCCACATCCAATACGGACAGCCCGCCTCGTTCTATTTGAAGACGCCGACCCTGCTTTACGTCTTCATTTTCATTGCGCTCAGGGCGCTCAGGTTCGAGGCGCTCTATGTCCTGCTGGCGGGCGCAGTCGCGGCGCTGGGATGGGTGGCCTTGGTGCTTTTCGCAGTGACGATCGAGCCGGACGACACAATGATCACCCGCAACTATGTGGACTATCTCACGTCCAACTCGGTGCTGTTGGGGGCCGAGTTCGACAAGGTCATCTCGATCCTGGTGGTCTCGGCGATCCTGTGTGTCGCCCTCGTCCGGGCGCGCCAGCTTCTCGTCAGCGCGGTTGCGGAGCAAACGGCCCACAGCGATCTCTCGCGCTTTTTCGCTCCGGAAGTGCGGGCGCGCATCACTGGGTCGGAGGTTCAGCTCAAGCCGGGCGAGGGCGAATCGCGCGACGCGGCGGTCCTGTTCATCGATATCCGCGGCTTTACCAAGATGGGCGCCCAGCTCAGTCCAACCGAACTGGTCGGATTGCTGTCGGAGTATCAATCCAAGGTGGTTCCCGTGATCCAGGCGCACGGCGGCAGCATCGACAAGTTTCTGGGCGACGGCATCATGGCCACGTTCGGTGCCGTCCAACCCAACCAGACCTATGCCGCAGATGCGTTGCGCGCCGTTGACGCGGTCGTCGAGACGGTGGATCGGTGGAACCAGGAGCGCCAGGCGGACGGTAAGCCGGCCGTCCGGGTGGGCGCGGCGGTCACCGCGGGCCGTCTTGTGGTGGGAGCCGTGGGCGACGAGACGCGCCTGGAATACACCGTCATCGGCGCGGCGGTGAACCTCTCGGCAAAGCTGGAAAAGCACAACAGCACCCTGCACAGCCGCGCACTGACCACGGCCGAGACCTTGGAGGTGGCACGGCAACAGGGCTACCGGTTGCCGCCCGGCCAAGACGGGCGCAAGGCAGACCGTCTGATGGGCTTGGACCACCCCGTGGACGTCGTGGTCCTGGCCACCTGAGGCGGCCCGGTTTAGCCGGAATGGGCTATGGTTTCGCCGTGGCCCGTGCCGCACAATAATGCCAGGTTCCGGGCAAGGGGGCGGGCTGTGCCATGTTCTATATACCCAAAGAGGAGTTCGCCGAGTTCGGAGGGTTCGAAGACCGGGTGTTCGTCGTCTCCGACGCGTGCCAAGCCGACCTGCCCATCATTTATGCCAGTCCAGAGTTTTTCTCCCTGACCGGCTATGGCCCGCACGAGGTGATCGGGCGGAACTGCCGGTTCCTGCAGGGGACGGAGACCTCCCAGGAGACCCGAGAGGCGTTGCGCACCGCACTGGGCGATGCCCGGATGATCACGGCCGATATCCTGAATTACCGCAAGGACGGCACCAGTTTCTGGAACCGTTTGCGCATGAAGCCGATCGCGAACGAGGACGGCGTCGTAATGTACGTTTTGGGAATCCAGAACGTCATCGATCAGGAGGACGTGCGTCCCGAACCGATCTTCGACAGGATCATCGAATAAACCGGTGGTCCGCCGGCATGTTTGCTCAGTCGGCATGGCGCCGCGCCCGCCTTGGGTGCGCGGCCGGGAACGTGCTACCGTCCCAGTCAGCGCAGGGCCCGCGAAACAAGGCCCACTGAATGAACGAGGGGAGGAGCCATGAAGCCCGGGATCGCATCCGTCCTTGCCGGCATTGCAATGCTGTCAGCCGCATTCGCCATAGGTCCGGCGCAGGCCGACCCCGCCGTCCTGAAGCTCAGCCATTTCCTGCCACCCGTCCATCAGCACCATGCGAAGATCCTGGTGCCCTGGGCGGAAGAACTCGAGGCCAAGTCCGACGGCCGTCTCAAGATCGAGATCTTTCCGGCACAGCAGATGGGCAAGGTGGCGGAGCAGTACAATCTTGCGCGGCGCGGGGACGCCGACATCGCCTTCGTCCTCCACGGCATCCCCGGCGGGCGCTTCAAGCTGGTCGAGCTCAGCCACCTGCCGTTTTTGTTCTCCAGCGCCGAGCAGGCGACGTCTGTCCTGATGGACCTGGTGCCCGATTACCTGGCCGACGAACACAAGGGTGTCAAAGTCCTCTATCTGTTCGCTCATGCCCCGGGCAAGATCCACACCTCGAAGAAACCGGTGCGCACCGTCGCCGATGTGGACGGTCTCAGGATCCGCCACCCATCCTCGGTGATCGGCGGCACCCTGCAGGGCTGGGGCGCGAGCCCGAAGGGACTGCCGCCCGGACAGATCGCGGAAAGCCTGGACAAGGGTGTGATTGACGGGCTTGTCATGCCCTATGACGGCGTCTGGGGCTTCCGCCTGGGCAAGCATCTTCGCTACACGACCGAGGTCGACTTCTATGTCACCACCTTTGCGCTGGTGATGAACCCGGACAGCTATGAACGACTGCCTGCCGACCTCCGCCAGTTGATCGACCGCACCACCGGCAAGCAGGCGGCATTGGCGGTGGCCCGGGCGTGGGACGCGGTCGAGGTGCCGGGGAAGGCCTACATGGTTGAGAACGGCGTGGAGATCATTGCCGTCGACGATGCCCAGCGCGAGGCGTTCCGGGCCAAGGCGCAGGCGATCACCGATCAACAGATCGCGGCCACCAAGGCCGAAGGTCTGCCGGCGCAGGCCTTCTACGACCGCATGCGGGAGTTGGCGTCCGCCTATGGCCGCTAGCCGGCCGGCGCGGGCCCGGCTGGGCCGCGCCGCGCGGCTGATGACCGGCGGGGCGGCGCTGGCCCTCGTCTTCATGATGCTGGTCACCTTGGCGGATGTGGTCCTGCGCCAGACGGTCAACCTGCCGGTGTTCGGCAATGTGGAACTGGTGCAGCTTGCACTGGTTGCCGTGGTCTACCTCGCGCTTCCGGAGACGTTTCTGCGAGGCGAGCACGTCACCGTGGACGTGATCGACCTCGCGATCAGCCCTCGCGCCCGCGCCGCGCTTCGCACGGGCGCCGCGGCGCTGACCCTGATCTTCCTCGTCGCGATGGGCTGGCGCATGGTGGCGCCGGCGTTGGACACGCTGGATTTCGGCGATTCCACCATGGACCTCGGCCTTCCACTGATCTGGTACTGGGCGCCGATGATCCTGGGCGTTGCCTGCGGCGCGGCAGCCATGTGCATCGTCCTGCTGCGCGAAGCCTCTCGGATCTTCACCGGTGGCGCGCCGCCCGGCGCGGAGGTCCATGACACCTGAGGCCGTCGGGCTTGTCAGCATTGTCGTCCTGATGGCGATGGTGCTGGTTCGAATACCGGTCGCCGTTGCCCTTGGCGTGGTGGGCGTATGCGGCTACGCGGCGGTCGACGGCTGGCCTCGGGCGCTGAACCGGCTTGGCAACACGCCGTTTGATATCGCCTCGGGCTATGCGCTGTCGGTCGTCCCGCTGTTCCTTCTGATGGGGGCCGTGGCGGCGCGGTCGGGCATGAGCTACGACCTGTTCCGTGCAGCGAACGCCCTGTTTTCCGGCCGTCGCGGAACCTTGGCCATGGCGTCGATCGGTGCCTGCGCCGGTTTCGGCGCGATCTGCGGCTCGTCGTTGGCGACCGCTGCGACCATGTCGCGGATCGCCATCCCCGAAATGCTTCGTTTCGGCTACGACGAACGCCTGGCCACCGGATCGGTTGCCTCCGGCGGCACCTTGGGAATCCTGATCCCGCCCAGCGTGATCCTGGTCATCTATGCGATCATCGCGCAGCAGTCGGTGGCGGAACTTTTCGCGGCGGGACTGATCCCGGGACTGTTGCTGGCGCTGTTTCATGTCGTCGTTGTCTGGGCGGTCTGCGCTGTACGGCCCGCCGCCGCACCGGTCGGTGCGAAGATGCCCTTCGGCGATCGGATGCGCGACATCCGCGGCATCTGGCAGGTGCTGGTGTTGTTCCTGGTGTCGGTCGGCGGCATCTATATCGGCCTGTTCAGCCCGACCGAGGCTGCGGCGGTCGGTGCAGCCGGCGCCATTGTCCTGGGTTTCGCAACGCGGCGGATCGGTCTGAGGGACACCGTCGATGCCGCCTTCGAGACGGTTCGCACGACGGCCATGTTGTTCTTCATCATCGTCGCTGCGGCGATCTACGCCTACTTCCTGGTCCAGACCCGGTTGCCGCAGGGCCTGGTCGATTGGGTCGGCGGGCTTGCGCTGCCCCCGTATGCGGTGCTGGTCCTGCTGGTCCTCTTCTATCTCGTGCTCGGCTGCTTCCTGGAGACCCTGGGCATGATCCTGATCACGGTGCCGGTGTTTCTGCCCCTGGTTCTGGACCTCGGCTACGATCCGATCTGGTTCGGCGTCCTTTTGGTCGTGGTGGTCGAAGTGGGACTGATCACGCCACCGGTGGGCATGAACCTGTTCGTCATTCGCGCGCAGATGCCGCAGCTGCCGATCGCGACGCTGTATCGCGGCATCCTGCCCTTTCTGACGGCGGACGCGGCGCTGATCCTTGTCCTGTTCCTAGTGCCGGGTGTCGCGCTGTGGTTGCCCGATATCCTGTTCAGGTGATGCGGGGGCCGTCGCACGGTCAAGAACCGCGTCGATCGTTTCGCAAAGGACATCTGCCTGGAACGGTTTCTCCAGGAAGGCGTCGATCCCGGCTTCCATGGCCTCGCTGCGGAACGCGGTGTCCGTACGTCCCGTAGTCAGCACCGCCGGCAGTCCGGGCCGTTCTGTCCGGATCTTCTCGATCAACGCGAGCCCGGTCAGGTCCGCCATGTTGTGGTCGGTGACCACGATGTCGACGTCCGACGGCGCGGCGCGAAAGGCGACCAATGCGGCCGCACCGTTGTTGTGCACATCGACCTGGTGTCCCCGTCGGCGCAAGACCGTTGCAAGGGCGTCCAACGCGTCGGCATTGTCGTCGACCAGCATCACCCGGACGTGCCTGGCGGGCGGTCCGGCCATCGCCGCCGTCGGCGCGGCGGCCGGATCGGCCTCGGCGCCGACGGGAAGGTAGATATCGAAGCGTGTGCCGATACCCGGCGTGCTGCCCACATGGATTGCGCCGCCAGCGGCCAGGACGATGCCCTGGGCGGCCGACAGGCCAAGCCCCGAACCCTCGCCGTCGGTGCGCGTGGTGAAGAAGGGATCGAAGATTCGCACCATCGTCTCGCGGTCCATACCGACCCCGCCATCGGCGACCCAGAAGTGCGCATAGCGCGTATCGCCAAGCTCTCCCGACCATAATTGGTTCCGTGGCGGGTCCTTGTCGCCCGGTGCGGTGAAGAACGGCCCCGCGGCGGCCTCCGGCCCGTCGACCGAACGCAGCCCGCAGGCAACCGCGCCGCCGTTGTCGTTGACTGCATGGCCCGCATTGACCAGCACGTTCAGCAGGAACTGGTGGCACTGCGAAGGATTGATCAGGATCGCACCGACGTTGTCGTCGATGTCTCTCGTAATCCGAACAGTGGCGGGGATCCCGGTTTCCGCAAGATCCACCGTTTCGTGCAACACCTGCGACGGCAGAACGGCCTTGGTTTCAACCGTCGCGTCGGGCCGGGCGAAGGAAAGGATCTGTTGAACGATGGCCTTGGCCCCCAATCCCGCATTCACCACCCGCCTGAGCCTGTCCTCCACGGGCTTGCCGCTCTGCGCGGCGAAGACCGCAAGTTCCGCCTGGCCGATGATGGCGGCGATGACGTTGTTGAAGTCGTGGGCAATCCCGCTTGCCAGCGTGCCCAAGGCTTCGCGTTTCTGGGCCTGGACGAACTGGTCGCGCAGGCTTTCGCCCTCGCGCTGCGCTTCCTGACGGGTGCGCGTCTCATGCGCCAGTTCGTCCTGCAGATCGGCCAAGGCGCCGATCACGACGCCCATGTCGCCGCCCACGTCGCGGTCCAGCGGTTCGTCATATCGGCCGGATCCCAACCTGCGGCAGACTTCCACGACCCGACCGATCGGCCGCGTGATGTTGCGCACGACGATGGCAAGCAGAAGTCCGATCAAGACCAGCGCGCACACAAGGGCGACGATTTCGACGGTGCGCTCCGTCTCCAACCCCGAAATGCGATCTGCCAGGTGCTGCGCCAGCGCCTCGCCGAGGGCATCGTAGATGACCAGCGCGCTTGCAAGCGCCTGGTCCCCCAGTGCAACGAACGCCTGCATCGACAGTCCGGGATCGCTGCCCGCGGCCAGCGCACGCTCGGCCGCCGCAAGGCGTTCGAGGTCCGCATCCAGGCGTCCCAGGGTTTCAGCCAGTCCTTGCGCGGCAACGGCCTCGCGCAGCCGCGCGCCGACAGGATCCAAGGACAAAGGCAGCCGACCCGGGGCAGCGACGTCCGACGCCGGTGTTTTCCCTGCAAAGCGCGCCTGTCCCGTCGCCAGCGCCTCGTCCAGTGACCGGATCAGGGCCGGAACGGTGGTGACCACAAGCTGAGCCAATCGGTAGCTCTCGGGCGACTGCGATGGCAGCAGTCCGGACCGGTGCGCAAGGCGGTCCATGTCGCCGCCGATCGCGGCCATGAGCTGGGCATGCCAAGCGACCAGTTCGACCGCGGTGCGGTCGCGCCAACCGTTCTTGATGCGCCTCCACTGGGCATTGGGATCGACCTTGGTTGATGTGCTTTGAGGTGCGGCAAGCTTGGAATCCCAGCGCACCTTCATCATCAGCGCGTCGACCTGGCGGGACAGGGCTTCGATCCGGGCGTCGTCCGCGACCGCGCCGTCCAACCGCATTTGCACAGCCGCGCGATGCTGCGGCAATGCCTCCAGCAACGCGCGGTGCGATGACAGCGCGCCCAAACCGGCCAGTTCGGCCCGTGCGACATCGATGCGCGCGGCATGATCGGAGACGTCGCGGACCACCAACGCAATCATCGGGAGCGCAACCAGGCCTCCCGCGATCGCAATCTGGTGCCCGATTCTGAGCCGCCTGAAAAGATGCCGCATGCCGCCTTCCCGGCCGTTCGGCCCGCGATGAGGAACGGCCCAACCCGCGCCGGCGACGCGCCGCCGGCCCCACTCTCAGACGCGGCTACTCTAGTGAGATTGCCGGGCGGCACAACATGAAACGGGGGCCGCTCGGAACGCGTCTTGCGCGTCGAAGGACGACTTGGCGCGCCTAGTTCTTTTCGATCTGAATTTGCAGCTGGGCCAGCAGACCGTCGACGCCGTCGCGGCTCAGAATCGCACCGAACTCCGACTTTTGCGTTGCGGCCATGGACAGGCCCGCCACGGCGACATCAAGGATCTGGAACTTGCCCTTGATCTTGCGCACACGCCAATCGCAGTTGACGGTCTCGTTGCTCGACGGATCGGTGATCAGCGTCCGCACGATCACGTCTTTTTTGCGGGCAAATGTCTGTTTCAGGACCCAGCCGACATCCGCATAGCCCTTGAAGCGGGAGGTCACATTCGTAATGACCCATTCCCGGTACATTTCGTCATAGGCGACGCGTTGCGCCGGCGTCATCCTGCGCAGATACTGGCCGGCCACGACGCGGCCGATCCGCTCGATCGCAACATTGTCCTCCAACAGCTTGGTCATCGCCGCTTGGAGCTCTTCCTCGGAAAGGTCCTTCTTGAGGATGGAGATCGTCTCTTCGGCCAACCGTTCGACGAATTCGGCCGCTTCCTTCTCATTCCCGCTGGCCGCACTTGCCGGGCCGGCGACCATCAAGGGGAAGAATGCTGCTACAAGGGTCAGCAGCCTCACTGCATTGCTAAGCTTCATCGATCACTCCGACCGGCGCAGCCATTCGCTGCTTCCGTATCACATTGCGCATACACGCCTCGCAGGACGCCGGTTTATGGCAAATCTGTCTTTTCGGCACAATGCTCCGCCGTTCATATCACGGGAATGTGCAGCGGCAAACCGACATTGCCGCGTCACATTTGCAAGCGGTGTGGTCGCCGCCCGTCCCACCGGCTCCGTGTTGCGGGCCATGTCCGCCGGTTGGCGGTCTTCCGCCGGGCGAAACCGGCGATGTCGCGGCCGGCCGCGCGGCTTGACAGTAGCGTCGAACCGTTGTGATTCCGCCTTGCCGGAGGGGCAAACGTCCGGCAGACGAATGGTGCACGAAAATGAGGCTTTCCGAGCGGTTTCAGTGGGGGTCCCGCTGCTACGTGATGGGGATCATCAACGTCACGCCGGATTCCTTCTCCGGCGACGGGCTCGCCGCGAAGCCGCGCGACGCGGCTGCCGCGGCGCGCGATCTGGCGGTCGGTTTTGCCGCAGACGGCGCCGACATCCTCGATATCGGCGGCGAGAGCACGCGGCCGGGCGCAGCACAGATCGATGACGCGACGGAGCGCGCGCGGGTCGTGCCGGCGATCTCGGCCATCCGGGAAGCCCTGCCGGATGCAGTGATCTCGGTTGACACCTACCGCGCCGCGGTCGCCGAGGCGGCGCTGGATGCGGGCGCCGATCTGGTCAACGATGTGTGGGGGCTGTCAATGGACCCCGCCATGGCGCCGCTGGTCGCGGCACGGCGGGTGCCTGCGATCTTGATGCACAACCGGTCGGCGGCTGCAGATACATCCGCGGATGCGCGCCTGGGCGCCTCCTACGACGCGCCCGATTACGGCGATTTCTTCACCGAGATCACGGCGTCGTTGGCGCAAATCGCCGATCGCGCGGTTGCCGCCGGCGTCGCGCGCGACCAGATCGTCCTCGATCCCGGTATCGGGTTCGGGAAGACGCTGGAGCAGAACATGGCCCTGATCAACGAACTGCCGCGTCTGAAGGCCCTGGGCCACCCGCTGTTGGTCGGCCCGTCGCGCAAGTCCTTCATCGGCCGGGTGCTGGATCTGCCGCCCGACGAAAGACTTGAGGGAACCGCCGCGGCGGTGGCGCTTGCCGTTGCCCGCGGGGCGGATATCGTGCGCGTTCACGACGTTCAGTCCATGGTCCGTGTGGTCCGCATGACCGATGCTCTTGTCCGGGCGCGCGCCGACGGGTCCGTTGCGCCGCCCGCGCATTCAGGCTGATGGCGCGCGTCTTCATCGCTTTGGGAAGCAATCTCGGCGACCGCCCGGTCAACCTCGCCGGCGCTCTCAGTGCGCTCGACCAGTTCGCCGTGGTGATCAAGCGCTCGCCGATCTACGAAACCGCGCCGATGTACGTGACCGATCAGCCCAGGTTTCTGAACATGGCCGCCCAGATCCAGACGGATCGCAAGCCCAAACAGCTCCTGGCGCTGCTGAAGCGCGCGGAGGCCGGCCTCGGCCGCGAACCAGGCGCGCGATACGGGCCGCGGGTGATCGATCTCGACATCCTGCTTTACGACGACCTGATCGTGGACCTGCCCAACCTGAAAATCCCGCATCCGGGCTTGCCCGAACGGGCCTATGTGCTGAGGCCTCTGTGCGACATCGCCCCGCATATCGTTCATCCCGTTCTGGGGCAGACCATGGAGAAGCTCTTGTCCTACCTGCCGGAAGACACCGACGTTCAGCCGTTCCGGGCCTGACGGGCTGTGCCCGCGCATGGCCCCCATGCGCCGGGCGCATTTGTGCCGCGGCCATGCCGACACCATGTCAGTGGTGTGACAAAACCGGAACGAGGGACGACAGAGCGATGAACGAACGCACGACGTGGCAGGAAGCCGGCGTTTGGCTGCGGGGCCTGCGGATGGACGCGGAGATCACCCAACGGGAACTGGCCGAACAGGTCGGTGCCCCCGACACCTACTGGATCGAGGAGATCGAGGCGGGACGGCGCGCCGTCCCTGTCGCCTTCTTTACGGCGTTCGCCCGCACCTTCGGCGTGCCGGTGGATGTGTTCGTGGCTCGTTGTGCGGCGGTTTACGGTTCCGGGAACCGCGTTTTCGGCGAGGCGGCCTAGAAGGCTTCCTCCGTCAGGTGCATGACCGACTCATGGCCTTGAGTGATCGGGGTCAGCAGGCCGCGCGACTGGGGCAGGATATTCTCCGCGTAGAAGCGCGCGGTTGACAGTTTGGCTTTGTGGAAAGACGTATCGCCGTCGCTCGCCGCAATCCGGTCGGCGGCGGCGATTGCCTGCCTGGCCATGTTTGCCCCCCCGGCCACGACGCCGAAAAGGCGCAGATAGGGGGACGACCCCGCAAGCGCGGCCGACTGGTCGTGTGCGCCTTCCTCAAGGATCCACCGGGTCGCGACTTCCAGCGCATCGACCGCCTTGGACAGCTGGGCGAAGATCGCGCCAAGGTCCGTATCCTGGGTGCGCGACAGGGCGGTCAGCAACCGGTCCAATTCCGAAAGGTAGATCCCGACCGCTCGACCGTCGTCGCGCAGGACCTTGCGGCCCACCAGATCCGCTGCCTGGATGCCGTTGGTGCCCTCGTAGATCGGGGCAATCCTGGCGTCGCGCAGATGCTGGGCGGCGCCGGTTTCCTCCACGAATCCCATCCCGCCATGCACCTGGACACCGATCGAGGCGATCTCCACGCCCAGGTCGGTACACCAGGCCTTCACGACCGGGATTAACAGATCGACCCGCGCCTGGAATTCGGCCCGCGCCGTCTTGTCCGGATCGCGCTTGGCGCGGTCTATCGATGCGGCGGTTTCCAGGATGACGCCGCGCATCGCCTCGATCTGCGCCTTCATGGTCATCAGCATCCGCCGAACGTCGGGATGGTGGATGATGGTTGCCGCCTCCTCGTCGCCGGCCCGGCCCTGGCGGCGTTCCTTCGCATAGGCGCGGGCCTGCTGGTAGGCGCGCTCGGCGATGGCCAGCCCCTGCAGGCCCACATTCAGCCGCGCGTTGTTCATCATCGTGAACATATAGCTCAGGCCGCGATGCGGCTCGCCGACCAGATAGCCGATCGCGCCTTCGTCGTCGCCATAGGCCATGACGCAGGTCGGGCTGGCATTGATGCCCAGCTTGTGCTCCAGCGAAACGCACTTCAGGTCGTTTCGTTTCCCCGGCTTTCCGTCCGCGTCGACCAGGAACTTCGGCACCAGGAACAGCGAGATCCCTTTGACGCCGGGCGGCGCGTCGGGCAGCCGGGCCAGGACCAGGTGGATGATGTTCTCCGTCCAGTCATGCTCGCCATAGGTGATGTAGATCTTCTGGCCCTTGATCCGGTAGTGGTCGCCGTCCGGCACGGCCTTGCTTTTGATCAGCGACAGGTCCGAGCCCGCCTGCGGCTCGGTCAGGTTCATGGTGCCCGTCCATTCGCCGCTGATCATCTTTTCGAGGTAAAGCGCCTTCATCTGATCGGAGCCGTGCTCTGTCAGGCACTCCACCGCGCCGATGTTCAACAGCGGGCACAACGCCCAGGACAGGTTGGCCGACTGCCACATCTCCTGGACCGCGGTCGCCACCGTCCAGGGAAGCCCCTGGCCGCCGTGATCCGGATCGAACGGGATGCCGTTCCAGCCGCCGGCGACGAAGGCGTCGTAGGCGTCCTTGAACCCCTTCGGCGTGCGCACGACGCCGTTCTCCAGACGCGATCCGGTCCGGTCGCCCTCCTGGTTCAGGGGCGCGATCACCTCCGACGACAGGCGGCCGGCCTCGGTCAGCACGGCCTCCAACAGGTCGTTCGAGACGTCCTGGTGGCCGGGCAGGGCCGCCACGGCATCCAACAGCCCCAGCGCCCGCATGACGAAGGTCATATCCTGGATCGGTGCGGAATAGGGGATCATGCCGGGCTCCTGTTACGAACGCTCTGGTCTGCCGAATCTAGAGCAACTTGCCCGGATTCATCAGGCCTTTGGGGTCAAGTGCGGCCTTGATGCGACGCATCATCTGCATTTCAAGCGGGTCTTTGTACTGTGGCAGCGCGTCGCGTTTGAGCTGGCCGATCCCGTGTTCGGCGCTGATCGAACCGTCAAGCTCGCGGACGACCCGGTGGACGCGTTCCACGATGGCATCGCGCCGGTCCCTGAAATGCTGGGCGTCTGCGTCAACCGCCTGACAGATGTTGTAGTGAATGTTGCCGTCGCCGACATGTCCGAATGCGAAAGGCCGAACGCCCGGAAACTCGTCCGCCAGTGCCGCGTGCGCGCGTCTGATGAATTCCGGCACGCTGTTGATCGGTACCGACACATCCGTCTTTGCGGTTTCGCCCTCATACTTCTGTGCCTCGACGACCGCCTCGCGAAGGAACCATAGATCGGCGCGCTGCTGCCCGGATTGCGCGATGACGGCATCCATGACCAGGCCGTCGGCAAGGGCATCCGCCAGCAGGTTCTCGATGGCAGACTGCATCTCGCCGTCACCGGCGTTGCCCGACAGCTCCATCAGGACCGACCATTCGTAGGCCGAGCCCAGCGGATCGGCCGCCTTGTCGATGTGGCGGACGGCACTGTCGATGACGTTGGCCGCCAGCAACTCGAAGCTGGTGAGCGCATCGCCGCTGCGGTCCCGCGCCATCGCGAACAGCGCAAGCGCGGACTCGATGTCCGCGACAGAGACATAAGCCGTCGCCGTGCCGTGCGGGCGCGGAAACAGTTTCAGCACAGCGGCCGTGATGATCCCCAGCGTGCCCTCCGACCCGACGAACAGGTTGCGCAGATCGTAGCCGGTGTTGTCCTTGCGCAGGCGCTTGAGGCCGTTCCAGATCTGGCCGTCGGGCAAAACGACCTCCAACCCAAGCACCAGGTCGCGCGCATTGCCATAGCGCACCACGTTGATGCCGCCCGCATTGGTCGCCAGATTGCCGCCGATCTGGCACGACCCTTCCGCCCCCAGGCTCAGCGGAAACAGCCGGTCGGCCTCCGCGGCGGCGTCCTGGACGTCTTTCAGGATGCACCCGGCTTCGACCGTGATCGTGAAGTCGGCCGCGTCGACGCTGCGGATCCGGTTCATCCGCGACAGGTTCATCAGGACCGCGGTCCCGCTGGCATCGGGCGTCGCGCCGCCGCAGCGGCCGGTGTTGCCGCCCTGGGGAACGATCGGGATGCCGTTGGACGCGCACAGGCGGACGACCTCGGCCACCTCGTCCGTGCTCGACGGCTTGACCATAAGGGCGCAGGCGCCGTGAAAGACGGCGCGGCTGTCCTCCAGCCATGGCGCCGTTTCGGCCGGATCGTCGGTCCAGCCCTTGGTGCCCACGACGGCCTTTATCTGGGCGAGCGGTGAAGTGTCGAGCATCCAGTAGCCCCGGTTCGTCGGGCCGCGCCGGGACGGCGGCAGTTCCGCCGTTCGCAGCCCGGTTCCGCGTCGCCCGGAGATATAGACCGCCGGACCGGCCAGGAAAAGCCTTAGGGCGTCAGCCTGCCGCGGCGCGCCGCAGACGGTCGTTGATGGCGCGGCCCAGGCCTTCCTCGGGGATCGGCGAGACGGCAATCCCCGTATGGACGGGACTGTCCAGCCGATGCAGGTAGGCGAAAAGGTTGGCCGCGGCCTCGACGAGGTCGCCGCGCGGGCTGAGGTTGAGGGTCGCCTGGTCGACCGGGCCGAAGCCCAGCAGGGCCTCCCCGGCCTGCGGTTCCGCGGCCTCGAGGCGCAGCGGAAGGCGTGTGGCATAGTGTCGGGCCAGCATTCCGGGCGCCTTCGGCCCATCGTCTGCCTGTGGCGCGGCCAAGGGGGCCTCGAGGGCCGATTCCACCGCTTCGGCCGCGACCCCGCCGGGCCGCAACAATGCCGGGCCATCGGCGGAACAGTCGATCACGGTCGATTCCAGTCCGACCGCGCAAGGGCCGCCGTCGAGTATCAAATCGACTTCTTCGCCCAGGCCGTCCGCCACATGCTGCGCCGTTGTCGGGCTTACCCGGCCGGAGGGATTGGCGCTTGGCGCGGCGACGGGAACGTCGGCTGCCTCCATGAGGGCGCGCGCGTCGGCCCGGCCCGGCACCCGCACCGCCAGCGTCGGCAGGCCCGCGGTCGCCAACAGCGAGACCGGGCAATCGGGCCGTCGCGGCAAGACCAGCGTCAGCGGACCGGGCCAGAACCGGTCCGCCAGGCGCGCGGCCCGGGCATTGAACCTGACCAGCGCGTCCGCCGCCTCGGCAGTCGGCACGTGCACGATCAGCGGGTTGAAGCTTGGACGGTCCTTGGCGGCGAATATTCTGGCGACCGCCTCGTCGGAACAGGCATTGGCCCCGAGGCCGTAGACCGTCTCGGTGGGGAAGGCGACCAGGCCGCCGGCACGCAGCATGCGCGCCGCGCGGGCGATCGAAGCCTCGTCGATGGGAACCGTCTCCGCCATGCGCAGAGTTTCCAGCACAGCGCGCCGCCCGCCGCAAGGGCATCGTAAAGAAGCCGCCGATGGCTCGACGGCTTCTTTTTCCTGGGATGTTTCGCTTCCCAATGTGGATACGGCCACCCGCGGTGATGATCCGTTCCACAGGGGCCACAGTGCTCTGTGGCCTCTATTCCAATGACCCTTAAAGGCGGGCCACGGCCATGTCCTGTCAAATTGTCGGACGCATCGATGCTGCGCCTCGCGGGATAAGGAGTCAACAGGGCAGGTGTTCACAATTTTCCTGCGGGGGCGGACAAACATGGGTTAGCATCGCGACACTTCGTCGATTGGTCAGCCTTACATGAGGGTGGGATACTATGACCGGTAAGGTCTTCACGATTGCCCAGCAAAAGGGCGGCGCGGGAAAGTCTACCTTGGCCGCACATCTGGCCGTGGCTTGGGCCAAGACGGGAAAGTCCGTCGCCATCATCGATATCGACCCGCAGGCCAGCCTCGAACACTGGTTCGAAGCCCGAATCGACCGGCTTGGCGACGACGACCTGGGCATCACGTTTGTCAGCAGCACCGGTTGGCGCAGCACCCGGGAGGTCGCCAATCTGACACGCGGCCACGACGTCGTCGTGGTCGACAGCCCGCCGCACGCCGAGACCGAATCGCGCATCGCCGTGCGGGCCGCCAGCATGGTCGTGATCCCGGCCCAGCCCAGCCCGCTGGACGTTTGGGCGACCTTGCCCACCGTCGAGCTGGCGCACCACGAGAAATCGCCGGCCACGATCGTGCTCAACCGCGTCTTGCCGCGCGCCAACCTGACCGCCCAGATGATGACGAAGATCGGCGGCTATCCGATCAAGGTGGCGCGCAATACCGTGGGCAATCGGGTCGCGTTTGCCGAAAGCATGGCAACCGGCCAGACGGCGATGGAAACCAGGCCGTCCAGCGTGGCGGCGAAGGAGGTCCGGGCGCTGGCACGCGAATTGTTCCGCAAGGCCTGAACGCGCCTCTTTATGCATTCGCGCTTTCTCGATTCCTTTTCGGTAGGCGATGTGTTCGTGACGCGCGCCGCCACCTTCACCGAAAGCGAGATGGTCGATTTCGCGCTGAAGTACGACCCCCAGCCGATGCACATCGATGCGCACGGCGCTGCTGCCGGCCCGTTCGGCGGTCTGATCGCCAGCGGCTTCCACACGCTGTCCTTGTCCTTCCGCCTTTGGGCCGATCTTGGCCTGTTCGCCACCACGAACATCGTCGGCCCGGGGCTGGACGATGTGCGTTGGCAGAAACCCGTCCGCCCCGGCGATACGGTTCGGTCCCACTGCACGGTGACCGAAGTCGCGCCGTCGCGCAGCAAGCCGGACCGCGGGATCCTGAAGGTGGCTTTCGATGTTCGCAATCAACACGACGAAACGGTGTTGACCTACACGATTATCGCCATGCTTCGGCGCGACACCGGAACCGAGGGGTGACACCGCTGGTCGCGTCGGCGGTGTGACCGCGCCCACCCTCTGCTAAGCTGGACGCGGGCTAGGATGAGGTTGGCCGTCCGATGAGCGCCTTCGACATGATGACGCCGCAGATGGTTGCGGTCTTCGTGCTGATCGCCGCGGCGCTGGCGTTGTACGTGACCGAAAAGGTCCCGATCGAGATCACGTCGCTGGGCGTTATCTGCGGCCTGCTGGTTCTGTTCCAAGTGATGCCGTTGGAAATTGCGCCAGGCATTTCCGCGGTCACGCCGGGCCGAATCCTCTCAGGGTTTTCTAATCCCGCCCTGTTGACGGTTCTGGGCCTTTTGGTGTTGGGCGAGGGGCTGGCCCGCACAGGGATCCTCACCCAGGGCGGTCTTCTGATCATGCGCGCCACGCGCGGCAGCGCCTGGATCAGCGTGGTGCTGGTGCTGTCGGCGGTGATGTTGATCAGCGCTTTTCTCAACAACATCCCAGTGGTCGTGCTGGCGATCCCCATCATGCAGGCGCTGTCGTTGCAGCTCCGCCACGCGCCCAGCCGCGACATGATGGCACTGAGTTTTGCCTCGATCCTTGGCGGCATGACGACGCTGATCGGCTCCAGTACCAACCTCCTGGTTTCCGGAACCTTGCGCGATCTGGGGTTCGAACCGTTCGGCTTCTTCGACTTCACGGTTCCCGGCGTGGTTCTGGCCGCCGTCGGCATGGCCTATCTCGTGTTCGTCATGCCCCGTCTGATGCCGGATCGCGCACCGACACACGATGCGGTCACCCAAGGCGGGAAGCAGTTCATTGCCCAGATCACGGTCACCGAGCAGTCCAGGCTGGACGGCCTCAAGTCGGTCGGCGGTTTCTTCCGGGAGCTGTCGAACATGACGGTCCAGATGGTGCAGCGGCGCGAACAGGCGTTTCTTCCGCCGTTCGACGACCTGACCTTGCGCGCCGGCGACGTGCTGGTTGTGGCTGCCACACGCCAGTCGCTGGCTGCCTTTGCCGAGACCGAACCGGGACTGTTGTTTCCGTCCCTTCGCGAGGACATGCCGCCAGGCCGTGTCGGCGGCGAAGGACGATGGAGCCACGGAGAACAGGCCCTGGCCGAGGTCATGGTTCCGCCCGGTTCCTATATGATCGGCAGCACGCTGGAGCAGGTCGGATTCCGCTACAAACACCATTGCATCGTGCTCGGGATCGAACGGCGCGCCAAGATGCTGCGCGAAAGGATGACACGCGTGCCGCTGGAGGCGGGCGACGTTCTTCTGATCCAGGGGCGCCGGCCCGACATAAACAAGCTGCGCGGCCTGCGCAGCGTCATCCTGCTGGAATGGTCGGCCAGCGAACTGCCCGCATCGCATTATGCGCTCAGCGCGGCGCTGATCTTCTTCGCAGTGATCGGCGTGGCTGCCAGTGGTCTTGTGCCGGTGGTGGTTGCGGCGCTGTGCGGGGCCGCTGCGGTCGTCGCCGTGGGGATCCTGTCTGTCGAATCGGCTCTGCGCGCGCTCGATCCGAAAATCGTGCTGACGATCGTCATGGCGCTGGCACTGGGCACATCGATGCAGGCGACGGGCGGTGCCGACTTTCTTGCCCATCTGTTGTTGGCCGCCCTGTTCGGCGCGGCGCCGGCCGTCGTGCTGTCTGCTTTCTTCCTGCTGGTTGCCGGTCTGTCCAACGTGCTCAGCACCAAGGCCACCGCCGTCCTGTTCACGCCGATTGCCGCGGGCATCGCGCTTGAACTGAGCGTGCCGGTCGAGCCCTTTGCGGTTGCCGTCGTGTTCGCGGCCAACTGCTCTTTCGCGTCGCCGATTGGGTATCAGACCAATCTCCTGGTCATGACGCCCGGTAACTACCGCTTTACCGATTTCATCCGGGCGGGTCTGCCGATGATCTTTCTCGTCTGGATTGCATTCAGCCTTTTCGCGCCCGTCTATTACGGCCTGTAGCCGGTGGCATTAAACGAATCTCAATCCGGGCGGGAGAGATTGACGCGGTGCAGCAAAAGGACCGTTGACGCTGTCCTTTCAATAACAATAGTGTCCGCACCTCGATTGGCCGGCGCCGCGGGTGCCGGGCGAACCGATCATCTCTTGGGTTACGTGCAATGACAAAGCCTGACGTTCGGCCGCAAAGGCCGGAATTCTCGTCTGGACCCTGTGCCAAGCGGCCGGGCTGGACCGTCGATGCGCTTGGCGAGGCAACGCTTGGGCGCTCGCACCGGTCGGCAGCGAGCAAGGCGAAACTGCAACGCGTGATCGATCTGCACCGCCGTATCCTGTCCATCCCACAGGACTACCGGGTCGGCATCGTGCCGGCCTCCGATACCGGGGCGGTCGAAATGGCCATGTGGTCCATGCTGGGCCTGCGCGGCGTCGATCTGCTTGCGTGGGAGAGCTTCGGACAGGCTTGGGTCACCGATGCCGTCAAGCAACTGGGCTTGGATGACGCCAATGTCCTTCAGGCGGACTACGGGTCGCTGCCCGATCTTTCGCGCGTTTCGCCCGACCGCGATGTGGTGTTTACCTGGAACGGAACCACCAGCGGTGTCTGCGTGCCGAATGGTGACTGGATTTCCGACGACCGGTCAGGGCTGACGATCTGCGATGCCACGTCCGCCGTTTTCGCCATGGACATGCCCTGGTCGAAGCTGGATGTGGTCACCTGGTCCTGGCAGAAGGTGCTGGGCGGCGAGGCAGCGCACGGCATGCTGGTTCTGTCGCCGGGCGCCGTTGAACGGCTCGAGAGTTTTGTGCCGCCGCGCCCGCTGCCGAAGATTTTCCGTCTGACCAAGGGCGGCAAGCTGATCGAAGGCATCTTCCGCGGCGACACGATCAACACGCCGTCGATGCTGTGTGTCGAGGATGTGCTGGACGCGCTGGAATGGGCCCAGCGGATCGGTGGCGGCGCCGCCCTGATGGCACGCTCGCGCGAGAACCTCGCCGCGGTCAGCCGATGGGTCGACGCAACGCCGTGGATTGCCTTCCTGGCCGAGGATCCGGCGATCCGGTCGTCGACGTCGATCTGCCTCAAACTGAGCGACGCCTGTCCGCTCAGCGGCGAGGCACGGGCGGTCGCGCCGAAGGAGATGTCCAAGTTGTTGGAGGCCGAGGGCGTGGCTTACGACATCAACGGCTATCGGGACGCGCCTCCCGGCCTTCGGATCTGGGGCGGCGCGACGGTCGAAACCGCGGATCTCGAGGCGCTGTTTCCATGGCTTGAATGGGCCTATGACCAGGTCAGCGGCCAGGCGGCCGCAGCCTGAAACGACGAAAAGAAGAAACGATGCCGAAGGTCCTGATATCCGACAAGTTGAGCGAACGGGCCGCGGAGATCCTCCGCGAACGCGGCGTGGATGTTGATTTCAAGCCGGGAATGTCGGCCGAAGAGCTGTTGGACGTGATCGGCGACTATGACGGCCTGGCCGTGCGCTCGGCCACCAAGGCGACGGCGGAGGTCTTGAAGAAGGGCACGCGCCTGAAGGTGGTGGGACGCGCCGGGATCGGCGTCGACAATATCGACGTGGATGCCGCCACCCAGGCCGGCGTGGTGGTCATGAACACGCCGTTCGGGAATTCGATCACCACCGCCGAGCACACCATTGCAATGATGATGGCGTTGGCGCGGCAGATCCCGGTCGCCAGCGAGTCCACGCACCTGGGCAAGTGGGAGAAATCCCGCTTCATAGGCGTCGAACTGTTCGGCAAGGTGCTGGGGCTGATCGGCAGCGGCAATATCGGCTCGATCGTTGCCGACCGCGCCCACGGCCTGAAGATGCGCGTGATTTCCTACGATCCGTTCCTGTCGCACGAGCGCGCGGTCGAACTGGGGGTCGAAAAGGTGGAACTGGACGAGTTGTACCAGCGTGCCGATTTCATCACCGTTCACACGCCGCTGACCGATGCGACCCGCGGCATGATCAATGCCGAGGCCTTCGCGAAGATGAAGCAAGGGGTGCGGATCGTGAACTGCGCGCGCGGCGGGATCGTCAACGAGGAAGACCTGGCGGTGGCGCTGGATGCCGGCAAGGTCGCCGGCGCGGCGCTGGACGTGTTTGCCAACGAGCCGGCCAACAGCAACATCCTGTTCGGCCGCTCGGATGTCGTCGCCACGCCCCACCTCGGAGCCTCGACGGCCGAGGCGCAGGAGAACGTCGCGGTCCAGGTGGCCGAGCAAATGGCGGACTACCTTCTGACGGGAGCGGTGACCAATGCGCTGAACATGCCGTCGGTGTCGGCCGAGGATGCGCCGAAGCTGACGCCCTACATGCGGCTGGCCGAACTGCTCGGCAGCTTTGCCGGCCAGGTGACAGAAACGGGTCTGAAAAGCGTGACCGTGGAGTTCGAGGGACATGTCGCCGAACTGAACACTCAGCCCTTGATCCAGGCGGCGGTCTCCGGGCTCCTGCGGCCGCTTCTGGACAGCGTCAACATGGTGAATGCGCCGGTGATCGCGCGGCAGCGCTCCATCGAAGTCACCGAGATCAAACACGACCGGCCGGGCGACTTCCAGACACTGATCCAGGTCACCGTGACCACCGAGCGCCTGACGCGATCCGTCGCCGGCACCCTGTTCGGAGGCAACCGGCCCCGCATCGTCAGCATCAAGGGGATCGAGATCGAGGCCGAATTGACGCCGAACATGCTGTACATCACCAACCACGACAAGCCCGGTCTGATCGGCGATCTGGGCCGAACGTTGGGCGATGCCGGCGTCAACGTGGCCAGCTTCCATCTTGGCCGTGCCGGCCCGGGCTCGGACGCCATCGCCCTGATCCAGCTCGATCAGGCGATCGACGAGGCGCTTCTGGCCACGATCCGGGCTCTGCCCAATGTGGTCCAGGCCAAACTTCTGCATTTCTAGGCTGCGCACCGGGCGCCGTCTCACCGCCTCCATCGCGGTGGCCATTCTGTCGACCGTGGCGGCCGCCGCCCAGGACGAACCCTGGGAGGGCCGGGTTCTCGGCCAGGTGGAGGGGCTGGTGGATCTCCGCGCCGGCTCCCAGGACGGCACCGTCGTCGCGGAAACGCGCGATGGGCCGATCGGCCTCGGTATCGGCCAGGACGGGACCCTGCGGCAGGTCGCCCTGCCGGAACGGCCGGTTCCGCGCGGCGATCTTATTCCGCACAGCCGCTGTGCGGAGGGAACGGCCGGTATCCAGCTTGCCTGCCTGACGGGACCGACGCGCCGCTACGGTCATGGCGTCCTGGGCGACGCCGTCGAGGCCGAGGCGGTCGCGGTGCGGCGTCAGGGCGGCGGCTGGTCGCGCTATCGACTCCAGGGCGAGGCGGTTTTCGAGGACCTGGAGCCGCGGCTGGCCGACCTCGACGGCGACGGTCAGGACGAGATCATCGTCGTCAAGGCGACGCCGGGGGCCGGCGCCTCCTTGGTCGTGCTTGGGCTGGACGGCGATCGGCTGGGTCTGGTGGCGGAAGGCGGCGCGATCGGACAGTCCTACCGCTGGCTGAACCCGGTGGGGGTCGGCGATTTCGACGGCAATGGCCGGTTGGAGGTGGCTGTCGTCGAGACGCCTCATATCGGCGGCATCCTGAAAATCTATCGCCTCCAGGGCGCGCGCATGAGCATGACGGGGCGCCTGCCGGGTTATTCCAATCACCGGATGGGATCGACCGCGCTGGGGCTGGGCGCGGTCGTCGATATCGACGGCGATGGCCTGGACGACATCTTGCTGCCGCGCCAGGACCGCTCGCGGCTTGCCGCAGTGTCATTCGCCGGCGGCGCCTTCCGCGAGGTCGCCGCGGCGAACCTTGGGGTCCCCATCGCAACGTCCATGGTTCTGATCGATATCGAGGGGGACGGGCGGCCCGACGTGGTGTTTGGGCTTGAGGACGACCGGCTTGTGGCGCTGATGCGCTAGGGGCGGTCTCTCTCTTGCCCGGCGAGCCCGATCCTAGTACCAACGCACCGTCCTGGCCGGCAGGGCGAAAGGTGCCAAGTGGGATGAACGACGCGGTCCGAAGATCATTGCTGCCCGACGGGCTGCGCGATGCGCTGCCGCCCGATGCCGCGCATGAATGCGCGACCGTCGATCGGCTGGTGGCGGGCCTCACAGCCAGCGGCTACCAACGCGTCGACCCGCCCTTGTTGGAGTTCGAAGACAACCTCTTCCACGGCGTCGGCCAGGCGATCGCGCCGCACACCTTCCGCCTGATGGATCCCGTCAGCCAGCGCATGATGGGTGTGCGGGCGGACATGACCATGCCGGTGGCGCGCATCGCGACGACCCGGCTGGCCAAGGCGCCGCGGCCGCTGCGGCTCGCCTATGCCGGGCCGGTGCTGCGGGTCAAAGGCTCGCAGCTTCGCCCCGAGCGTCAGTTCGTTCAGGCCGGCGCGGAACTGATCGGTGCCGACTCGCCGTTGGCGGACGCCGAGGTGATCCTGCTGGCGGTTCGAACCCTGCGCGCGGTGGGTGTCGAAAACCTGTCGGTTGATATCAGCCTGCCGACACTGGTCAGCGATGTCTGTGCCGCGCATGGCATGGATGATGCGCTTCGGGCCGGCGTTCGCGCGGCCATGGAACGCAAGGATGCGGCCGCGCTGCCGAGCGCGCCCGAGGCGGCGCGCACGGTGTTGCAGGCCCTGCTGTCCGCGGCCGGGCCCGTCGAACGCGCCATGTCCAGGCTGGCGTCCCTTGACCTGCCGCCCGGTGCGAGGGCCGAGCGCGACCGGCTTGCCTCGGTGGTCCGGCAGGTCGCCAGGGACATGCCGGACCTGCAGATGACGGTCGACCCGACCGAGTACCGCGGCTTCGAATACCAGGCCGGCCTCAGCTTCACGCTGTTCGCGCGGGGCGTGCGCGGCGAACTCGCCCGCGGCGGCCGCTATTCCGCAGGCGAGGCGGCAGAGCCCGCGACCGGGTTCTCGGTCTTCCTCGACAGCGTGCTGCGTGCGGTCCCCGGGCCCCAGCCACAGGACCGCATCTTCCTTCCCGTCGATGTCGGGTATACCGAGGCGCAGAGGCTGCGCGCCGAAGGTCACATAACGGTTGCCGGCCTTGCGGAGGTGGCCGATCCGGTCGCCGAGGCACGGCGTCTCGGGTGCAGCCATGTCTTTGTCGACGGCGCCGTGTCGGCCGTCGACTGACGCGTTCTAACCAGGGGGATATCTATGGCCAACGTCGTGGTGGTCGGGTCGCAATGGGGCGACGAGGGCAAGGGCAAGATCGTCGACTGGCTGTCCGAACGCGCGGACGTCGTGGTGCGGTTCCAGGGCGGGCACAACGCCGGCCATACCCTTGTCATCGGCGAACAGGTCTACAAGCTCAGCCTTCTGCCATCCGGCGTCGTGCGGCCCGGCAAGCTGTCGATCATCGGCAGCGGGGTCGTCGTCGATCCCTGGGCGTTTCTGGAAGAGGTCAAGACCTTGCAGGACGGCGGCATCCAAATCGGGCCGGAGCACTTGATGATCGCTGAGAACGCCAGCCTGATCCTGCCGCTGCACCGGCGACTGGACGCCGTGCGCGAGGCCGCGCGCGGCGACCGCAAGATCGGCACCACCGGCCGCGGCATTGGCCCTGCCTACGAGGATCGGGCGGCGCGCCGGGCGCTCAGGGTCTGCGACCTTGACGATCCGGCCGCCCTGAACCGCAAGCTGGACGAGATGCTGTTGCACCACAACGCCCTTCTGCGCGGCCTGGGAGAGGCCGAGATCGAGCGCGGTTCGCTGCAGCAGGAGATCGAGGCCATCGCGCCAAAGATCACGGCCTATGCGGCACCGGTCTGGTCGGTCCTGGACGAGGCCCGAAGAAAGGGTCGGCGCATCCTGTTCGAAGGGGCGCAAGGGGTGATGCTGGACGTCGACCACGGCACCGTTCCCTACGTCACATCGTCCAGCACCACCGCGGGACAGGCGGCCGGCGGGGCGGGTCTCGGGCCGGGCGCCATCGGCTATGTCCTGGGCATCACAAAGGCCTATACCACCAGGGTGGGCTCCGGGCCGTTCCCGACCGAACAAAGCAACGAGATCGGCGAGCATCTGGGCACCCGCGGCAACGAGTTCGGTACCGTGACCGGGCGGCGCCGGCGGTGCGGCTGGTTCGATGCGGTCATGGTGCGCCAGGCGGCCCGGATTTCGGGCATGGACGGCATCGCGCTGACCAAGTTGGACGTCCTGGACGGGCTGGACGAGGTCCGGATCTGCACCTCCTACCGGCTGGGCGGGCGCCAATACGATCATCTGCCGGCCTCGCTCAGCGCGCAGGCCGGTGTGGAGCCGGTCTACGAGTCGCTGGAAGGCTGGCAGGACAGCACCTTCGGGGCCCGTTCCTGGGCGGATCTGCCGGCAACCGCGATCAAGTACATCCGCCGGATCGAGGAGCTGATCGAGCGTCCGGTCGCCATCCTGTCGACCAGCCCGGAACGCGACGACACGATCCTGATGCGCGATCCCTTCGAAGGCTGATCCCGGCCGCCGCCACTTAATTTTGGTTAACTAATTTCGTCCTATTCTGACGCCCTTCGGTGAAGAGAAGGCAGGCGGCGGGCGATCGCGCCCGACCGCGCGCCGAGTCTGAAGGAAGGGCCGACGCCAGATGGCGGTACGCATCAAGGGAGAAGGGGGGAAGACCCCAGGCGGGGCGGTACCCGACCGGATCGTGGTCAGCGACCGGTTCGAGATCGCCGCCTCATCGCCGATGCCGCAATACGACTCGCCCCCGGCAATTGCTTACCGGGCCCATCACGCCAGAGACACCACGGCTGCGCTGTTCGCACTGGTGTGCGACCCGAAGATGCCGCCCCGTATGGACACGATCCCGGCCTTCCGGCGTATCGACAACCGCGCGATGCTCGAGATCGTCGAAACCAGAATCGTCGATTGGAAGCCGGAAGGGCGGATGTGCCCCGTCCTCATCTTTCGCCAGCCGCAGGGCGAGCGTGTTTTTCCGTCGCTGGACGAGACCCGCGAGCCGATGCCGGAAGACAAGGTCGCCCGCTTTCTGTTGGCGCCGGTCAGCGAGATCCTGAAGGAACTTCACCATAGCGGACATGCGCACCGCGCGATCCGTCCGGACAATCTGTTTTTCGACGATCCGAACCGCAACATCATCAAACTGGGCGAAGCGATCTCTGCGCCGATCGCCAGCACCCAGCCGGTCCTGTTCGAACCGATTGAGATGGGTTTGGCCGACCCGATGGGCCGCGGCGACACCGGTCCGGCGCCGGATCTCTATGCGCTGGGCGTGACCATGCTGTGCCTGCTGATCGGGCGGGTTCCCTGCCGGGGGCTCAGTGCCGAGCAGATCATCGCCCGCAAGATGGACATGGGGTCCTATGCGGCATTGGTGGAGAACCAGCGGATTTCGCTCACCATGATGGAGCCGCTGCGCGGTCTTTTGAACGACGACGCACACGAACGCTGGACAATCGACGATCTCAGCCTCTGGGTGTCGGGCCGGCGGCTCAGCCCGAAACAACAGTCTCTGCCGCCCAAGGCGTCACGCGCCATCACCGTCGCCGGCAAGGAGTACAGCACCGCACGCGAGCTGGCCTGCGCGCTGGCCGACAATTGGGAGAAGGCGATCCAGATCATCTCCAACGGCGAGCTCGACACCTGGCTGCGACGCTCGCTGGGCGACGAGGACGTCATCGAAGCGGTCAACCTGGCGAAGGCCGGCTACACCGCAAGCGGACGCGAGGACGACGACCGCCTGATCAGCCGGACGATCACGGCTCTTTATCCGGAAGGGCCGATCTGTCACCGCAAGTTCCGGGCATCGATCGAAGGGTTGGCCTCGCTGCTGGGCGCGAAGATCGAGGATCAGGAGTACCGGCGGAGTTTCGCGGAAATCGTCCGGGGCGAACTGCCCGCCTACTGGCTGGAGGCGCAACCCAATCTGCACCCGGACACGGTGCCGTATGTCAGCCAGTACGAGAAACTCAAGCCGGCCTTGCAGCGGCGCGGTCTTGGTACCGGGCTGGAGCGGATCGCGTACGATTTCAATCCACAGCTGCCCTGCATGTCGCCGCTGTTCGAGCGCGACTATGTCCTGGATATCGAGTACCTGCTGCCGGCCTACGAACGTCTCGCCGATGCCGGGTTCAAGGGGCGCCGCCTGATCGATCAGCACGTGGCCTCTTTCATCGCCGCGCGGTCCAAGCGGCCGCTTTCCAATTCCTTCCGGAACATCGAAGCGGCGGACCAGCCATACGTGGTCGAGATCGCCCAGATCCGCCTGTTGTCGACGATCCAGCTCTCGCTGCCCAAACGGTCCTATCCGAACCTGTGCGAGCATGCGGCGCGTATGCTGGCGCCGGCGATCAAGCGGTTTCATGCCCGGGAAGTGCGGCGCCAGATGAAGGGCCGCCTAGCGCGCTCGATCAGGCGCGGACGCCTGAAGGACATCCTGGACGTGATCGACAACCGGCGCGACCTGGCGCAGGACAAGCATAATTTCGAGGTCGCGATCGGCGAATACACCAAGACGGTGCTGGAACTGCACAAACTTGACCGCGACGAGGAGAACCGGCGCGGCATTTCCGCAATCGTCGGCGGCCAGGTGTCTTCGATCGCGTCAACGATCATCTTCTTCCTGGCCGTGACCATCGTCGTTGCGTCCTCGCGGATCATGTGAGGCGCTGGCGATGGCGAAGAAACCGAAAAAACCCGCCAGGGCCAAGGCCAAGGCGAAACCGACCAAGAACCGCAACGTCTACCACTTCCTGAGCTGGGTCCTGGCACCGCTGTTGTTCGTGGTGTTCTTCCCAACCGCGTTGGTCCTGACCGTGGGCATGGTTCCGACCATGATCGCCTATTTCATCATCGACCGTACCCGCAAGAAGTACGCGACCAAAACGGTCGGATGGCTCAACCTGGCGGGTGCGTTTGCGATTTGCATGGTGATGTGGAAGGGCGACCATTCGACCGAAAAGGCGATCGAACTGTTGAGCGAACCGTTCAGCTGGGTCCTGATGTACGGTGCCGCGGCAATCGGCTGGGTGCTCTATTTCGGCGTCAGGCCCGTGGTTTCCGCCTATCTGTCGGTCAAGACCGAGGCCAAGCGCAAGTCGCTGCACACGCGTCAGCGCGAACTGATCCGCGAATGGGGCGACACCGTCCGCCAGGGCGCCCAGGAGTGGGAGAGCGAGCACGCCCGCGCCGAAGAGGAAGAGGACGACGGCTCGACCGAAGATGACGAAGCCGACGAGGCGCCGGCGGAACAGGACGCCGCAGGCAGCGCCGCCGCCACCGGCTAGCCGTCAGGCGGCCGGTGCCGACGGACTAGGCGCCGCTGTTTCCCAGCCGTTCCTCCAGGGCAGCGTTGCGCATCGCCTTCTGGATCTTTTCGAACGCGCGAACTTCGATCTGCCGCACGCGCTCGCGGCTGATGCCGTATTCCTGGCTCAGGTCTTCCAGGGTCTTGGGCTCGTCCAGCAAACGTCGTTCGGTCAGGATACGGCGTTCGCGGTCGTTCAGCGTCTCCATCGCCGCGTTCAGCGACGAGCGCCGCTTGGCCAGTTCCTGGCTTTCCGCAACGATCGATTCCTGGCTGTCGGATTCGTCGACCAGCCAGTCCTGCCACTCGCCGTCGCCCTCCGCCTTCAAGGGCGCGTTCAGGGACTGGTCCGATCCCGCAAGCCGGCGGTTCATATCGACCACGTCCTGTTCCGGTACAGACAGTTCCGTCGCAATGTGGGTGACGTTTTCCGGCGACAGATCGCCGTCGTCGATTGCCTGCAGGCGGGCCTTCATCTTGCGCAGGTTGAAGAACAGCTTCTTCTGGGCCGCGGTGGTTCCCATTTTGACCAGCGACCAGGAATGCAGGATGTATTCCTGGATCGAGGCGCGGATCCACCACATGGCATAGGTCGCCAACCTGAAGCCGCGGTCGGGGTCGAAACGTTTGACCGCCTGCATCATGCCCACGTTGCCTTCCGAGATCAGTTCCGCGACCGGCAGACCGTATCCGCGATAGCCCATGGCGATCTTTGCCACGAGCCTCAGATGGCTGGTGACCAGCTTGTGCGCCGCATCCATGTCGTCGTGTTCGCGCCAGCGCTTGGCCAGCATGAACTCCTCCTCCGGCTCCAGCATGGGGAACTTGCGGATATCGTCCAGATAACGCCGGAGGTTGCCCTCGGGAGTCAGTGCAGGGATGGTGTTTCCGGCTGCCATCGCGGTTTTCCCCTTTTTCGTACCACGGCCCGCGCGTCGCGGGTCGTCCCCAAGGCCCCGTCTTGCTGACGCAAGCTGCCCGACGCTGCGGCGTGGACGAAGGCCTCATGTGATGTAGGGACGCCGCTTGGGCGGTTCAATCGGCGATCCCCGCACTATACCAGTGCTCGGCGTGCTGCGCCACAGAATTAGTTTTGTTCTAATAACTCTATCAATTCTTTCATATCGCGCGGTAAATCGGAGTCAAATGACAGTGACTGGCCGGTGACCGGGTGAACGAAACCCAGATGCGCCGCATGCAGCGCCTGGCGCCCAAAGCCCAGAACCGCCGCTCGGGCGGGGTCATTCAAGGCGCCGCGGCGAGCCGCGGAGGCCCGGCCATAGACCGGATCGCCGATCACCGCATGGCCGCGGCTTGCCATGTGCACGCGGATTTGATGGGTCCGGCCGGTCTCGAGCCTGCAGGCGACCAGGCTCGCCGCGCCATTCCGGTAGACCGCCGTTGTGCGGTAGTGGGTTACGGCCGGCTTGCCGCCCGGCGCCTGAAGGACGGCCATGCGCTTGCGATTGCGGCGGTCGCGGCCGATCCTGGCGTCGATGGTTCCCTCCGTCGGCACCGGCACGCCCCAGACCAGCGCCTGATAGACCCGGTCCAGGTCGTGTTTCTCGAACAGCGCAGTCAGCCCCTGGTGGGCGGTGTCGGTCTTGGCCGCCACCACTAGCCCGGAGGTGTCCTTGTCGATCCGGTGCACGATGCCCGGTCTCCGTGCGCCGCCGATGCCGGAAAGCTCGTCGCCGCAATGCGCCAACAGTGCGTTGACCAGGGTTGCCCGGGCATGGCCCGGCGCGGGATGCACCACCATGCCGGCGGGCTTGTCGACGACGATCAGGTGGCGGTCTTCGAATGCGACCGAAAGGTCGATCGGTTCCGGCTGGGCGGCAATGTCTTCCGGGGCGGGCAGGTGAATGGTGAACCGCTGACCCGCCCGGACGTGGTCGGCTGGGTCGAGCACCGGACCGGTCTCGTCTGCGACCTGGCCGTCGAGGATCAGACGTTTGATGCGGCTGCGCGACAGATCCGGGACCAGCGCGCCCAGAGCCTTGTCCAGGCGGTCGCCATCCTTGTCATCGGGGACGACGCACGCCACACTCCCAGCGTCTTGGTTCATCCTGAAACAACCCCGTATCGTGTCCCAAATGAAGGCAGTCAAAATCCTGGTGATCGTCATGACCGTCGCCCTAATCGGCGGGCTCGGGCTGTTGGTTTACGGCATGGCGACCCAGACCGCCAGCCTGGGCGGCAGCAAGAAGGCCTTCGGATCGGTGGAACTAGAGGTGCCGAACGGCTCCAGGATCCAGGCGATTGTGGCGGACCAGGGCCTGCTCTACCTGCACCTCGCGACCGCTGCGGGAGAACGCATTGTCGTTCTTGACGGCCGCACGGGACGGCGCAAGGGCGAGGTCACGCTGAAGCCCAAGGCCCAATAGCCGTTCGTCGCCGCTCGAAAGTCGGTGGCCCACGGCGCAATTGATGCTATTCGAAGCCGATGAACTTCTGCTCGGACAATGTCACGGGGGCCTGCCCCGCAGTGCTGGAGGCGGTGTGCAGGCACAATGAAGGGGCGGCGATGCCCTATGGCGACGACCCCCTGACGAAGGACGTCTGCCAGCGGATCGCTTCGCTGTTCGAAAGCGATGCAACGGTCTATCCGGTCGCCACGGGCACCGCGGCCAACGCGCTTGCGCTTGCCGTGGCCTGTCCCAGCTACGGAGCCGTCTATTGCCACCGCGACAGCCACGTCTATACCGACGAGTGCGGTGCGCCCGAGCTGTTTTCCGGCGGCGCGAAACTCGTCCCGCTGGACGGCGTCGATGCCAAGCTGACCGCCGAGACGCTTGAGGACGCGCTCTCCCAGGGCTGGAAAGGGGTCGTCCACCATGTCCAGCCGGCGGCCGTATCGATCACCCAGGCCAGCGAGTGCGGAACGCTTTACCGTCCCGATGAAGTCGCCGCGATCGCCTCGGTCTGCCGGCGCCATGGTCTGGTCCTACACATGGACGGCGCCCGCTTTGCCAACGCGGTGGCGGCGCTGGGGTGTTCGCCGGCGGCGCTGACCTGGCAGGCCGGTGTCGACGTTCTGTCCTTCGGAGCCACCAAGAACGGCGCCATGGCCGCCGAGGCGGTGGTCTTCTTCGATCGCGCGCTGGCCGATCGTTTTGCTCTGCACCGCAAGCGCGGCGGACACCTGTTCTCCAAGATGCGCTTCATCTCCGCCCAGTTCGACGGCTATCTGGCCGACGACGTCTGGCTGGCGAATGCCCGCCATGCGAACGCCATGGCCGCTCGCCTGGCGGAGGGACTGGCCACGATCCCGGGCGCCCGGATAATTCACCCGGTTGAAGCGAATGAAATCTTTGTTGTGCTCCCAAAGGTAGTCAGTTCCGGGCTGCTGGTAACGGGTTACGCGTTCTATCCCTGGGCCGCCGGCGGCGCCGGCTGTCATCGTCTGGTAACCGCCTGGAACACCTTGGAAAAGGACGTGGCAGGGTTTATCGCCTGTGCGCAAGAGTATGCAGCGGCGGCCTGAAGGGATCGGCGCAAACCGTTAATATTTCAGCACCTTATGGCCCGGTGCCCGGCACAGTTTACCGAATATAAATGACTTAACCGCTAGTCTGCCTCCTGAAGATTGGGGGTGTGCCCGAACCTGCGCATTGTCGCGACTACCCTTGGGACGGGGTGTTGGCGGCGACCAAAACCAAAGCAGGGGCGGCAATAGGACCGCGGGGAAGTACCCATGATGTGCAGAAGTCTGATTGCCGTCGCCATGTGTGTCCTGATCGGCATTGTGGGCGGGGCCGCTGTGGCGGGGGACGCGTCCTCCAAAACCACGATCACGCTGGCCCGCGTCTCAAGCGACCCGGTCAAGAACCTGCCGCGCCTGCAGACACTCGCCGACTATCTGGCCAAAAGGCTGTCTCACCTCGGGATAACCGAGGGCCGCGCCATCATTGTCAGGTCCAACGAAGACATGCTGAAGTTGCTGCAAAGTGGCGAGGTCGATGTTACGTCGGAAACGGTCATGTCGGCGCAGTTCTTCGAGCAGTACGGCGGCGCGGAACTGCTGTTGCACGAATGGAAGAAGGGCGTCGGCTATTATCATTCGCTGCTGATCGTACACAAGGACAGCGGCATCCAGTCCCTGGACGATCTGGTCGGCCGCACTGTCGGCTTCGAAGACCCAGGTTCGACCAGCGGCTTTCTGGTTCCCTTCGCGATGCTGCGCGAGAGGGGCCTTCAATTGCGGCAGTTGGACGGCCCGCGCGCCACGGCGTCGCCCGGCGAGGTCGGCTATGTCTTCGCGAACGCAGAGATCAACATCGGCGCCTGGGTCGCCCGCGGACTGTCCGCTGCCGGCAGCATTTCCGACAAGGATTTCAAGGACGAAGGGCGCGTGCCGCCGCAGGTCCGGGAGCGGTTAAGGATACTGGTCAAGAGCCCTCCGATCCTGCGCTCGATCCTGCTGGTGAACGGCCGCCTCGATGCCGAACTGAAGGCCGCCATCAAGCAAACGCTGCTTGAGGCCTCTGAAGACGAAGAGGGACGTACCGCCCTGAAGGCCTACTACAGGGTCAAGAAATACACTGAGCTGGAAGGGGACGCGTTGGCAAATCTCAACCGGATGCGCCAGCTCTACGGACGTCTGAACGGCATCTTCTAGGACGATGCGGCTCCGGTCTCGCTATACGGCGACGATCCTCGCGATGCTGACGGCTATCATGCTTGTCGGCGGCTCGGGGATGTTTGCCCAATTCCGCGACGCCGTACAGACCGTTCAGGAGTCGTCCGAGCGGATCGTCTGGTCGACCCTGTACCAGCAGTTGGAGAATCGCGGTCGCGTGACTGCGGAACTCATCGCGGCGGCGGTTGCAAACGCTCTTTATGTCGACGATGTCGACGTCATACGCGACGTTGCCCGGCCGGCCCGCGCACAGCCCGACATCAACTATGTCTATGTCATCGATCGTGACGACGTGATCGTTCACGACGGAACCGAAGACCTGGAAATGTTCGGCCGCCGCATCGGCGATCATCATCACCGGGAAATGAAGCGCCGGGGCACCACCACCACATGGATCAGTGCCGGAGTGATGCACGTGGCGACGCCGGTGCACATCGGTAAGGAATTTCTCGGCGCCGTGCGTATTGGCGTGCCGCTTGCTTCGATCGCCGACGACATCCAGTTCGTGACCGAGAGCTACGAGGCCGCTCGGTCGGAATCGATCCGCGACATGTTGCTGAAGTTCGGCATCGTCGCCGCGATTCTGGTCCTGTTCGGCGTCATCCTGTCCACGGTGGTCGCCGGCAAGCTTTCGCAGCCGATCCTTGCGCTGTCCGACGCCACCAAGAAGATCGGCCGCGGCGAATACCTGGTCGACGTTGCGACGGATCAGACGGACGAGCTGGGCGAACTGGCCGAGTCCTTCCAGACAATGGCCGATTCCCTGAAGGATACGACCGTATCGCGCGCCTATCTCGACTCTATCCTGAACAGCATGTTGGATCCGCTGTTGGTGGTCGACGAGGTCGGTTCGATCCGCATGCTGAACCCCGCGGCCTGCAAGATCCTGGGTGCCGACAGGGGCAAGCTGGTCGGGCAGGACGTGTCGCGCTTTCTGACGGTCATGGGCAAGTCGTCGCGTGGCGGCGAGGATGCGGTCGAGGCCGAGCCGCAGGCGGACGGCAGCTATCGCGCCATCGACGGCTGCGTGCGCAAGGCATCGGGACACGTAACACCCGTGCTGGTCAGCCGCGCGACCTTGTCGACCGGCCACGTTATCACGCTGCGCGACATCACCGACCGGCTGCGGTTCGAGGAAACCCTGCGCCGCGCCAAGGATGAAGCCGAGGCGGCCAGCCAGACCAAGTCCCGCTTCCTTGCGGTAATGAGCCACGAACTGCGCACGCCGCTGAATGCGATTATCGGTTTTTCCGAAGTCATCAAGGAACAGCTTCTCGGCCAGGACGCCGACGACCGTTATCGGGCCTATGCGGCCGATATCTATTCTTCCGGCCAGCACCTGTTGGAGCTGATCAACGACATCCTCGACCTGTCCAAGGTGGAAGCCGGTCAGATGGAGCTCAAGCAAAGCGACATCGACGTCCGCGCGACCGTCGACCAGGTGGTGGCTCTGTGCACCGGCAATGCCAAGCAGAAAGGCATCGCGCTGGACGTGGACATCCCGCAGCACGAAATGACGATGTGGGCGGACGCGCGCGCGGTGAAGCAGATCCTGTTCAACCTGCTGTCCAACGCGATCAAGTTCACGCCCGAACTGGGTCTAGTGACCGTGACCGCATGGCAGTCCAGCGTCACCTCGACATTGACGGTGCGCGACACGGGCGTGGGTATTCCCAAGGACCAGATTTCGCACATTACCCAGCCCTTCTATCAGGTCGACAACCGGTTCGACGCGCCCAGCGAAGGCACCGGATTGGGCCTGGCGCTGGTCCGCCAGCTTGTCGAACTGCATGGCGGCTCGCTGGACATCGAAAGCGAGGAAGGCGTGGGCACGACGATTCGGGTGCGGTTCCCGCAGCCCACCGGATCGAGCCCCGAAAAGCCGGCCGACGGCCCCGAACAAGTACGCCTGCGCGCCTAGGCGTTGCGCAAGCGCGGCGGCCGTCGAACAACAGGGCGTCAAAAGCTTTGGGCGACGCCTAAGAACATGTTGTTTTTTATCAATATTTTTAAGATATCAGCAATCTCGCTGGACTACTATTCGATGCAGGCTCCAAAGCCGGAAGGCCCGCTTGCGGGGCGTCGTACGGGGTATGGACGATGTGCGCTTGCGGCGGCTTCAAGCAGGAGCTTGACAGGATGGCGTTCGTTGTCGCTAACAATTCGTTAACAAATGCGCGGCCCAGAACCAATGATCGAGGCAGATCAGAAATCGCGCGCTCCCGGCGGGTGCGCACCGGCAGACGCTCCGGCGGAGAATGCTGCAAACAACGCCTCCCTCTTGGAGGCGTTGAACGCCGTGGCCGACGGGTTTGCGCTGTACGACGCCGAGGATCGGCTGCAGGCGGCGAACCAGCGGTTCCGGGAGTTCTTCGCCCAGGCCAGCGACAAGATCCAGCATGGCATCGCGTTTTCCGACCTGGTGAAGCTGAAATGGGCGGGCGGGCTGTTCGCCAAGAGCTTTGAAAGCGGCGAGCAGTTCATCCGCTGGCGCATCGACGTGCACGCAAGGCCGGGTGAATCCCATCTGCTGCATCTGACGGACGGCCGGTGGCTGCAACTCAACGAGCGGCGCACCGCTGAGGGCGGGACCGTCAGCATCTATTCCGACATCACCGATCTGAAGACGCGCGAGCAGGAACTGACGGCGCTGACGGAAAATCTCGGCGCCCGCAACGTGCACTTCGATGCGGCCCTCAACAACATGGCCCAGGGCCTGTGCATGTTCGATTCCGATCAGCGCCTGATCGTTTGTAACCAGCGCTATCTGGAGATGTACGGTTTCTCGCCGGAGGTGGTGAAGCCAGGGATCTCGCTGCAGGAAATCATGGAATACTCCGTCGCGCTGGGGAACTACAGCCGCAGCGACGCCAAGCGCGCGGTTCTGGAACGTCCGGTCCAGGCCGCCATGCGCGAGGAGACCGTGATCAAGCAGCATCTGAGCGACGGCCGGGTGATCGCGGTCGCCCATCGGCCGATGGCGGATGGCGGGTCTGTGGCCACCTACGAAGACGTGACCGAGCTTGTCCGGCGCGCGGAAGAGCTGGCGTCGCTGAGCGAGGAGTTGAAGGCCCGCAACCTTCACTTCGACACCGCGCTCAACAACATGGTCCAGGGCCTTTGCATGTTCGACGCCGAACAGCGGCTGATCGTGCACAACGACCGGTACATGGAGATGTACAACTTCTCGCCCGAGGACGTGAAGCCGGGCATGACGCTGCGCGAGATCATGGAGCACAGCGTCTCGATCGGGAACTACGACAACAGCGACGGCACCCGCGCCGTCGTCGAGCGTCCGATGCATGCCACCATGCGCAAGCGCATCACCCTTCACCAGCGTCTGGCCGACGGACGCGTAATCGCGGTGATGCACGAGCCCATGGCAGACGGCGGGTCGGTGGCCACCTACGAGGACATCACGGAACGCGTGCGTACGGAGGAACAGTTGCGCGACTATGCCTCCAAGCTGGAGGGCAGCAACCAGGAACTTCAGAACTTCGCCTTCGTTGCGTCGCACGACCTGCAGGAGCCGCTGCGCAAGATCGAGACCTTCGCCGGCCGGCTGGAGAAGAAATATGCCGACAAGATCGGCGAGGACGGCGGGCTCTACCTGGAGCGTATGCTGGACGCGTCGATCAGGATGCGGGTCCTGATCCAGGACCTGCTGTCCTATTCGCGCATCACCACGCGGGCGAAAGCCTTCGAACAGGTGGAACTGGCCGTGGTGGTGGACGAGGCTGTGTCGGACCTGTCTGTTCGGATCGACGAGACCGGCGCGAAGATCGAGGTGGGCGAGCTGCCGGCGATCACCGGCGATGCGACCCAGATGCGCCAGTTGATGCAGAACCTGATCTCCAACGCGCTCAAGTTCCGCAAGCCCGACGTCCCGCCGGTTGTGTCGATCAGCGCCGAAATCGTGCCGACGACCACGGTGAAGGAAGGCGCGTTCACCTCCATGGGCGAGATCGTCGAGATCCGGGTCAAGGACAACGGCATCGGCTTCGACAGCAAGTACGCGGACAAGATCTTCGTCGTGTTCCAGCGCCTGCACGGGCGGGGCGAGTACGACGGCACCGGCATCGGCCTTGCGACCTGCCGCAAAATCGCCGAGCGCCACCACGGCACCATCGAGGCGGAAGGCATTCCGGACGAGGGGGCAACCTTTGTCATACGCCTGCCCGTAACGCAGAAAGGCTCGGAAGAGAACAATGGTGAGAATGACTAAGCCCATAACCATCCTTGTCGCGGACGACGATCCCGATGATCGCATGCTGATCAAGGATGCGTTCGAAGAGGCGCGTCTGAACAACGAGATCCACTTCGTCGAGGATGGCGAACAGCTTCTGGCCTATCTCAGGCGCGAGGGCGAATACGCCAACATGGCCGGCGAGGTCTATCCGGGCATCATCCTGTTGGACCTGAACATGCCCAAGAAGGACGGCCGCGAAGCGCTGCGCGAGATCAAATCCGACCCTGCGCTCAAGCGGATTCCGGTGGTCGTGCTGACCACCAGCCGCGCGGAGGAGGACATCATCCGCACCTACGGCCTCGGCGTCAGCAGCTTCATCACCAAGCCGGTGACCTTCGAGGGCCTCGTCGATGTGGTCAAGGCGCTGAACGACTATTGGATCGAGATCGTGACCTTCCCGCCGGAATGCACGCCTGGCAACTGAACGGGGTCGCAAGCGCAAGGGCAGCAGAGCAAACGTCCGGGCCGCGTACCATGATACCGGCAGTTACCGCTTTCTCGGTAAGTGCGGGGTAAGCGATTTCCCGCACCGGATGCCACCCGGGGCGCCGGCGAGCGAACAACGGTTTGACTTGAAAGACGAGGACATGACTGCAGAAACGACGATCCTTGTGGCGGACGACGACGCCGACGACCGGATGATGATCAAAGAGGCCTTTGAGGAGGCCCATCTGAAGAACGATCTGATCTTCGTGGAGGACGGCGAACAGCTTCTGGCCTATCTCAGGCGCGAGGGCGACTATGCCGACCGGGCCGACACGCCGTTCCAGGGCATCGTCCTGTTGGACCTCAACATGCCCAAGATGGACGGCCGCGAGGCACTGCGCGAGATCAAGACCGATCCCGAATTGAAGCGGATCCCGGTGGTGGTCCTGACGACGTCTCAGGCCGAGGAGGACATCATCCGCACCTACGGCCTCGGCGTGAACTCCTTCATCTCCAAGCCGGTGACCTTTGAAGGTCTGGTCGAGGTGGTCAAGGCGTTCAACGACTACTGGCTCTCCATCGTCACCGTTGCGCCGAAATAGACGGCCGGTACCGGCCCCGACGGCGCGCGGAGCCCCTCGCCGCAATTCGCGTCTTGGCGCGCCGCTGCGTGCGTGCCGCCACGCCATCCCATCAAAAGTGACCGACCTCACAGTTGAGGCCTGCGCTTGCCTCATAGGCTGTTGCCGTGCGGCCCATGCACCAGAGGGGAGGTAGCGGCGATGAACACGGCCGGGCGCGCAGTGATTGCGCTGATCCGCGGTCGCGATGGAGACGGACCCTCCGGCGCATATGCGCGCCAACGCGAGACCCTCTCCGCGATCGAAGACGGTTTGCCCGGCTATGCGCTTGCGTTCTACGAAACGAGCCTGATCAACATCACACCCGACGGCTGGGAGCTTGCCACCCCGCCAAACGTCAGTCGATCCGAAGCCAATGCCGTCGTCATCGACCGCACGATCTACACACCGGACCAGGCGCTGGTGTCGCCCGGCTACTTCACCGCGGAGGATTACTTCGGCCGGGTCCGGGCAATCAGGCGTTTTGGCGCCGAGACCATCGTCGCGGACCACGAAAGGGACGCGTTCCTAGAGGCGATGACCCGCTTCGCCGTGGCGCTCAGACAGACCGAAACGGTCTAGCTGTTCGGATGCCCCGCCAAGGGCTGGCCGGCTTCACGACCGCGAACAGGTATCGAATGTCGGCTGCGCAGGATCTGCAGACCGCGCGCGATCGCGCCCGGGCACGGCTCCGGCGCTTCGGTCTTCCATCGAAAAACCGGGGCCGCACCCCGCCGGGCGCCGGAAGGCCGGTCCCGGCGTGGATCGGACCGGCCGCACACGCCTTACCGCAGGGTCGGATAGGTTCCCTTCAGCGAAATACAGTACCGCAGGCCCCGCTCGGGCACGGCTTCGCGCAGGTCGGGGAGGTTGAAGCTGACGCCGCCGTCGCCGCCAAAGCGGGTGCCGATCAGTCGAAACAGCGCCGCGTGCCTGGAAATCGCCATGACCTGCCCTTCCGCCTCGATCCAGTCTCTGGGGCATTTGTCGAACGGAAACAAACGGATCTCGCCGACATAGGTGGCCAAGCCGGTCTGGGCGTGTGCGGGCAGGGCCGCGAGCGCGGCCCCGACGACCGCACCGGCAAGGAGCTTTTTCAACATGACACTACGATCCTTTCGGAGTGGACGCTCTTGACGGCATAACATAGTGCCAGCCGGCGCAAAATGTAGCCTTGCCGCCGTCCGACGGTGCGGTCGGGCGACCGCGTCCGGGCACAAAGAAAAAGGCCGGGTTTCGCCGGCCTCTTTTCGTCGGGAGAAAGGGGAAGGGCCGGCCCCCGCCGGCCCGGTCGCTTAGGACGCGACGCCTTTTTCCTTCAACAGGTCGCGCACCGCGCCGACCGATGTGATGGTCATCACCTCAGGCGGGCTGAAGGACACACCGAAAGCCTGTTCGATCGCCATCACGACCTGAATGTGCTTCAGGCTGTCCCACTTGCGCATGGTCTTGGGGCTGGTCTCGTCGCTGATCGCGTCGACCGGCTCCTGCAGGATATCGGCAAACACTTCCTCGATACGCATTGTCCTTCTTCCCTCTCTACCGTGTCTCTCGCAGGTCTCTCTCGGTTCTCTGGTCTCGTCCAGGCGTCCGGCCTAGCCGAAAACTTCGTTCCGGATCGCGGCGGGCCAGCGTTTCGGATCGAACCCGTGCTGCACGAACCCGGCCAGGACCCAGCGTTCGATGCCCAGCCCGATACAGCCGGTGAACGCCGGTTTGCCGTCGGCGGCCTCGATGTCGAAGCGGGTGCCGAAGAAATTGCCGTGCAGGTTGATCGAGCCGCAGGCGAGCCGTCGCTCGCTGCCGTCCGGCGCCGGCTCCACCGGCAGCATGATCTCGTTCTTCACCTCCTGGGCCTGCTGCCAGAACTTCTTGGCGGCCGCGACGGTGGCGAAGAAGGGATCGGACGCGGTCTCGATCGAACATTCCACGTCGACGGCCGCGGCCAGTTCGCCGATCAGCGGCAGGGCCCGCCGGCGGCAATCCTTGACGTAGTCTTCGGTGCCGACGAAGACCAATTCGCGGACGTTGAACTCCCACAGCCGGTCGAGCCCGGAGATATTCTTCGATTCATAGCGGAAGACCCGGCCCATCCAGGTAAAGGCGGTCCCTTCGTCGGGGATCCGGTGTCCCTCCAGCGTCGGATAGCAGGGAAAGCATGCGGCAGGGTTCAGGCATTGCCCCGGCATATGCACATGCGTGTCCTCAGGCAGCGACCAGCCCTCCGCGCAGCTGTTGGCGCGGCGGAACTCCTCGATCGCGTCGAAATCCTCGACCATGTGGCCGATGAAGGACACCGCATTGGGGTGGCTGTCGAAATAGCCGCACTTGGCCAGGGTTTCGCCATCGATGAAGGCCGGGTACTGGCCGTCCGTCGCGCCGAAATGGGCGTGGTAGAGCTCGCCCGCCCTGGTGTCCACCAGGCGCGCCAGGTTCAGGACCGGCCCGGAAATCGCCACGTAACCCTTGTTGTAGTCGTGCAGCCAGCCGCGCGCCTTCAGTTCCTCGTGAACGGCAGAGGTATAAGGGCCCTCGTCCTTGCGCCGGTTCTTCAGAAAGACCTTGGTCTCGAAGTTGTGCGTCCGCTGCAGCATGGCGTCGAGATAGCGCTCGACCTTCGGCCCGACCTCGTCCAGCTTGGCGGTGTCCAGGACTTCGTATTCCACCGCGGTACCGTCCTCGCGCACCTTCAGCCGCTCCAGGAAAGGCGAGACGAACACGCTTTCCTTTTCGATGTCGGCCGCAAGCTCCCCATCGATCTTGCGCTTGAGGTTGATCGTCGTACTCATTCGTGTCTCCCGTGTTCCCCCCTCGATGCCGAGCGTCCTTAGAACTGGTAATAGACGAACTGCGTTTCGCCGGAGAGCGAGGCGAGCGCGATGGTCAGCACCACACCGCTTGCCAGCGCCCAGCCCGGCGTCAGCCGCCAACGCATCCATGCGGGCACCGGCGCGGCCGTCTCGTCCTCGTCCGGTTCGGGGTCGGAACTGTACCAATGGTTGCGCATGATCTGCTGCGCGTTCGGGCAGGTCAGCGCGATGGCCGCCAGCAGCAGGATCCAGCCCTGGCCCGCGATCAGGTCAACCGCGACCGGCGCGGCCGACGCCGCGACCGGGAACAGCATGGAAAGACCGGTCATGGACAACAAGACCGTGGTCGCGGTTGCCATGTCCGGCGCGCGGAATACGACCAGACTGGTCACCACGACCGCCATCGTCAGCAGCCATCCCATCGAGTAGGGCAGGCGCGGCATGCTTGCCTCGCGCCAGGCGTGGTTGCAGGCCAGCGACACGCCGTGGATCGCGCCGAACACCACGAATGTCCAGCCCGCGCCATGCCAGATGCCGGCCAGCAGGAACGTGAAGCTGATCGGCATCGCCACGGCCAGCAGGAACCGGCGGGCGGCGCCGTATTCGTTGGTCAGCGACCGGCGCATCATGGAAACCGCGATCGGCGTGTAGATATAGTTGGTGAAGAACCGCGTCATGGTCATGTGCCAGCGGCGCCAGAATTCCATGATGCTGCAGGCCTTCAGCGGCGAATTGAAGTTCAGCGGCAGCTTCAGCCCGAACAGCAGGCCGATGCCCAGCGCCATGTCGGAATAGCCCGAGAAGTCGAAATAGAGCTGCAGGGTATAGGCGAGCGCGCCGACCCAGGCTGCGTCCATTCCGACCGTCGCGCCGCCGGCGGCGCCGTTGAAGACGGTGTCGGCGAACGGTGCGATCGAATCGGCAAGCGCCAGTTTCTTGAACAAGCCGATGCCGAACACGCTGAGCGCGGTCGCGATACGCGACGGGTCCAGCAGCTTCGAGTCTTGGTTCGTGAACTGGGCGATCATCTCGCGCTGCAGGACGATCGGCCCCGCGGTGATATAGGGGAAGAAGGACGCGAACAGCGCGTAGTCGGCGAGCTTCGCCTCGCTGACCTGGCGGTTGTAGGTCTCGACCAGGTAGCCGATCTGGATGAAGGTGTAGAACGAGATGCCGATCGGCAGCAGCACTTCGACATTGCTGAACCCGGTACCGGCCAGCGCGTTGACGTTCTCCAACAGAAAGTTGGTGTATTTGAAGTAGCCGAGCGCGCCGAGGTTGGCCGCCACGCCGGCCAGAAGCACGGCCTTGGAGGCAGCCTTGTTTTCCTTCAGGCCGATCAGGGCGCGCACGAAGCCGAAGTTGACCGCGATCGACGCGCCCAACAGGGCGGCATGCAGCGGGCTCCACTGACCGTAGAAGAAGAAGGATGCGCCGATCAGCCACAGCAGTGCCTGGGGACGGCCCAACAGCCGGTGGATGATCACGAAGCCGGCGAACACCGCCGGCAGAAAGCCGAAGATAAACTCGTAGGAATGAAAAAGCATGGTCAGCTACCCCTGATCCGGACCGTCCGGATGCATCCGCGTCCGCCGTGTTGTCTCGGTTCTCGTTTGGATTCGGCCTGTCACGCGCCGCCTATTGCCGCTGCTGGGCAACCGCCTCTGCGGTGGGCTGCGGCCGTGCCTGTTCCAAAAGGCGGGCCAGGCAGGCCGGCTTGGAATGCTCCATGTCGATATAGAGCTGTTCCGCGCAGCCGACGGCATCTGGATTGAAGCTGCCGATCACCCGCGCGCCGTGTGTCGCGGCGATCCCGGCGGTGATGGCCGTCACGCGCTGCAGGCCGCGGTCGTACTCGGTGCCGAGGATCTCGTTGTAGAAGATCGGGTTGAAGGGCGGGTGCGCCAGCACCACGTCCACGCCCCTGCCGGTCAGCATTGCGACCAGCCGGTCGATCGCCTTGACGCCGTCGGCGTCGATGACGATCGGATGGTTCTTGCGCTCGGCGGCGCCCTCCAGCGACAGCCGGCGCGACCGCTCGGGCGTGAACATGGCGTCGTGGTCGTGGCTCCACCGGATCGACCCGTCGGGCATCAGGACGTCAAGCGTCTGCAGCTTGTCCTCTTTGGTCGGCCCGGGCCGCATCGGCGCGGAGAACCATTGCACCGCCTTCTCGCGCAGCGCGACCAGCGAGCTGAGCCCCACATAGTCGGCGAACGGAAAGATCTCGACCCAGCTGTGCGACGGCACGCCCAGGCGGGCGGCCATGTCGTGGTATTCCGGGCCGATGTAACGCCACAGGCTGTCGGTGCGGCGGTCGACCGGCAGGAAGGTCTGGTCGCGGATCGTCAGGACCAGGGTCTGCGGAACCCGGTCGTGCCGGACCAGAAGCTCGGTGACCGCCAGCAGGTCCTCGTAATAGTCGCGATGGACATGCGCATTGTAATAGCTGACCCCGGGGATCAGATCGGCGGAGGCTTCCTGCCAGTGGCTGGCGCCCAGCACGATCAGGTCGGGCGTTTCGGTCAGCCGGGCGATATGGGCGCGACGCATGCCGCGGATATCGATGTTCAGGTCCCAGTTCGCGTAGTTTTCCCCCGCGACGAAATGCTCGGCGACCGTTTCCATGCGCGACTGGCTGAACTGCATCGGCGTCAGCCGCCAGTTGCCGGCCACGATGGCGGCCAGCATGACGATGACGGTCAGAAACAGGATGCCCAGGAACGCCAACGGGCGTTCGGCGTCGGCCGGCGTTGCCCCGGTGCGCTTGGCACCGATCTTCTCTTCCACGCCTGTCGCGCGGTCAAAAGTGGCAGCGTCATGGTCGATATGCATGAACTCGATCCCCTCTTGCCCTTAGGGTGTGTTTTGTCGTTGCCATAAGTTTTGCCAGAAGAGACTTAAAAAACTCTTTAAATACAATTGGTTAATCATCCCAAAGGATGCGCGATACCGGTGCTGTGAAGCCCGGGATTGTGGTTTATGGTGAATATCGGCATATGCGGCCCATGCGCCGTCGCGAAATCCGGATGCGCGCGATCCTGCGCCCGGCGGGCCGTGCGCCGGACCGGCGGCATGGTTAAACCGCGGATCGGCAGGCGTCGGTTGGCTCGGTTAACAGTGCGCTAAAGGCCGGCGTGGGAACTGCAGCGTGCGGTCGAATCGCGGCCGCCCCGGATCTAGTCCTTGGCGCGGCGGCCCCGGTCCTTGCCCGTCGAGGGCTCGCTGCCGCGGGGGCGGGAGGGCAATTCGGGACGCACCGAGGCCGGTCGTTCGCGGCGGAGAGGCGGCGGCGCGGAGGCCGCCACAGCGCCGTCGGTCTCGGCGGTTCCGAAATCCGTCTGTTCCTGGCCGTAGCCGCCACCGCCGGGCGATTCGATGACGAAGGTGTCGCCCGGTTCCATGTCGATCTTGTCGGTCCCGGCCAGCCAGATAATCGTGCCGCTGGCCTTCTCGACCCAGTTGCGTCCGACCATGCCCGGTTCGCCGCCGGCGACCCCGATGGGCGCCACCTGGCGGTGTCCGGACAGGATGGCGGCCGTCAGGGACTCGCGGAAGCGCAGGCGCCTCAGGACGCCGCAGCCGCCGCGATAGGCGCCCCGGCCGCCCGAGCCGCGGCGCACCGCGAATTTCTCGACCAGCACCGGAAAGCGCCATTCCAGCACCTCGGGGTCGGTCAGGCGCGAATTCGTCATGTGGGTCTGGACCGCGTCCGCGCCGTCGAAGCCCGGTCCGGCGCCGGACCCGCCGCCGATGGTCTCGTAGTACTGGTAGGTCTCGTTGCCGAAGGTGAAGTTGTTCATGGTGCCCTGGGAGCCGGCCATGATGCCCAGCGCGCCGTAAAGCGCGTCGACGATGATCTGGCTGGTCTCCACGTTGCCGGCCACCACCGCGCCCGGCGGCTTGGGCCTGAGGATCGAACCTTCGGGGATGACGATGTCCAGCGGCTTCAAACAGCCTTCGTTGAGCGGGATCTCGTCTTCGACCAGGGTGCGGAAGACATACAGCACCGCCGCCCGGCAGACCGCGGCGGGGGCGTTGAAGTTGTTGAGCTGCTGCGGGCTTGAGTCGGAGAAGTCGATCTTCGCCGACCGGCTTTTCTTGTCGATGGTGATCTCGACCGAGACCTGGCTGCCGTCGTCCATGAAGCAGGCGAAGCTGCCGTCCTTCAGCACGTCGAGAACGCGGCGCACCTGCTCCTCGGCGTTGTCCTGGACGTGGCTCATGTAGGCATGCACCACGTCCAGGCCGTACTGGTCGACCATCCGGCGCAGCTCGCGCAGGCCTTTCTCGTTGGCGGCGACCTGCGCCTGCAGGTCCGCCACGTTCTGCTGGGGATTGCGGGCCGGGTAGGGGCCGCTGGCCAACAGCTTGATGACGTCGGCTTCCCGGAACCGGCCCGCCTCGACCAGCTTGAAGTTGTCGAACACGACGCCTTCCTCGTCCAGCGTCTTGCTGTCGGGCGGCATCGAGCCCGGCGTGATGCCGCCGATATCGGCGTGGTGGCCGCGGTTGGCCACGAAGAACAGGATTTTCTCTTCCTTCTCGTCGAAGACCGGCGTGATCACGGTGATGTCGGGAAGGTGCGTGCCGCCGTTATAGGGCGCGTTCAGCGCGAACACGTCGCCCGGCGCGATGTTGCCCTTGTTGGCTTCGATGACGGTTTTGACGCTTTCGCCCATCGAGCCCAGATGCACGGGGATGTGCGGCGCGTTGGCGACCAGGTTGCCGCCCGGGTCCAGGATCGCGCAGGAGAAGTCCAGCCGTTCCTTGATGTTCACCGAATAGGCGGTGTTCTCCAGCGTCGAGCCCATCTGCTCGGCGATCGACATGAACAGGTTGTTGAACACCTCCAGCATCACCGGATCGACCTGCGTGCCGACCGCCTCCTGCTTGGGGCGGGGCTTGATCCGGCGCATCATCACGTGGCGGTCCGCCTCGACCTCGGCGCGCCAGTCCGGTTCGACGACGATGGTGCTGTTGGGCTCCACGATCAGGGCCGGCCCGTCGACATGGGTGTCCGGCGCCAGGTCGGAGATGTCGAAGACCGGGGCGTCGACCCATGCGCCGCGCGTGAAGAAGGCACTGGTGGCGCGGTGCTCCGACCCGTGCGGCGGCAGGTCCACCGGCGCCTGGCTGCAGGCCAGCGCGTCCGCCGACCCGATCACCTCGATCGAGACCGCCTGAACCACGTGCGCCTTGCCCTTCATGATGAAGCCGAAGCGCTGTTGGTGCGCCTCCTCGAACTGGGAGAGGATGCGGGCCAGCGACCCGAACTCAACCATGATGGCGGTGTCCGAGCCTTCGTAGCGGACCAGCACGTGCTCTATGACGCTGATCCTGTCTTCCGGCACGCCTTGGCGCAGAAGCTCGCCCTTGGCGTCGTGCGCGATGTTCGACAGGGTGGCGCGAACCTCTTCCAGAACCGAGTTGTCCAGCGGCTTCTCGATTGTCTGTTCGCGCATCACCCGCTGGTCGGCGAGCCCCATCCCGTAGGCGGACAGGACCCCGGCATAGGGGTGCAGATAGATCGTCGACATGCCCAGCGTGTCGGCCAGGTCGCATGCATGCTGGCCGCCGGCGCCGCCAAAGCAGTGGAGCGTGTAGTTGGTGACGTCGTAGCCCCGCTGGGTGGAGATCCGCTTGATCGCGATGGCCATGTTCTCGTTCGCGATCCGGCGGAAGCCGACCGCGACCTCCTCGGGCGTGCGCGAAGACCCGGTCGTCGTGGCGATCTCCTCGGCAAGCCGCTTGAACTGCTCGGACACCGTGGCGCTGTCCATCGGCTGGTCGCCGCCCGGCCCGAACACCTTGGGGAAGAAGTCGGGCGCGATCCGTCCGAGCATGACGTTGGCGTCGGTCACCGTCAGCGGGCCGCCGCGGCGATAGCAGGCCGGTCCGGGGTTGGCGCCGGCGGAATTCGGGCCGACGCGGAACCGGGTGCCGTCGAACATCAGCATCGACCCGCCGCCCGCGGCCACCGTGTTGATCTGCATCATCGGCGCGCACATGCGCACGCCGGCGATCAGGGTCTCGAAAGTGCGTTCGTATTCGCCGTCGAAATGGGCGACGTCGGTCGAGGTGCCGCCCATATCGAAGGTGATGATCTTGTCCAGCCCGCTCAACTGGGCGGTGCGCGCCGCGCCGACGATGCCGCCCGCGGGCCCGGACAGAACGGCGTCCTTGCCCTGGAAGAAACGCGCATCGACCAGGCCGCCGTTCGATTGCATGAACATAAGCCGCGTGTCGCCCAGGTCGCCGACCACCTGGTCCACATACTGGCGCAGGATCGGCGACAGATAGGCGTCGACCACGGTGGTGTCGCCCCGCGGGATCAGCTTCATCAGCGGGCTGACCCGGTTGGACACCGAGATCTGGGTAAAGCCGATCTGCTCGGCGAGCGCCGCGATCGCCTCTTCGTGCTCGGGATAGCGATAGCCGTGCATCAGCACGATGGCGATCGCGCGGATTCCGGTCTCGTAGGCCGCCTCCAGGTCGTCCACCGCGGCGGCCAGGTCGACCGGGCGCAGCACCTGTCCGTCGGCGGACAGGCGTTCGTCGATTTCCACCACCCGCTCGTACAACAGCTCGGGCAGTTCGATCTTGCGCGCGAACAGGCTGGGACGGTTCTGGTAGGCGATCCTCAGCGCGTCGCGGAAGCCCCTGGTCGTGACCAGCACGGTCCGCTCGCCCTTGCGCTGCAACAGGGCGTTTGTCGCCACGGTCGTTCCCATCTTCACCGCGCGAACCGCATCCGCCGGGATCGGCTCCGTCGGCCGGATGCCCATCAGGTCGCGAATGCCCTGCAGGGCGGCGTCGCCGTAGAGTTCGGGGTTCTCCGACAACAGCTTGTGGGTGACGATGTGGCCGTCGGGCCGGCGTGCCACCACGTCGGTGAACGTGCCGCCGCGGTCGATCCAGAACTCCCACAAGGGAGAGGTCCGGTCTCCATTGGCCGACCGGCGCGCGTCGGGGCCCTTGGTCATCGCGGTCTCCAGCCGGCAAGTCGCGGTGTTTCGTCGGTTTGTTTGTGTCTTGCCGCCATTAAGATTTCGCTAAGCATTGGGGGAACCTGGACATAAGCGCCCTTGCGCCGCGTGCCGGACGTTTTCCGGCGTCGCGGCAGGCAACGAAGGGACGGGGTCGGCGGCGGCCTTCAAGAACGGGCCGCCGCGCCCCGCTTACATCGCGCGATAGGAATCGATGACCTGCTGTCCGGTGCTGCCGGCGCGGCCCAGCCATTCCTTGGTCATCGTCTCGCCGATCGTCGAGAGGTCCTGACGAAGCTGGTCGCCCGGTCCGTCGACGGACATGCCGTTGGCGGCGAGCTGCTCCTTGTACCAGTCGGCCAGTTCCTGGGCCTTGGCCCAGCCGTCCTCTTCGGCCTTTGCGGCCTCTCTGAGCACGATCTCCTGCAACTCTGCGCTCAGCCCGTTCCAGGCTTCCAGATTGACGATCACCATGTTCTTGGGCAGCCACGCCTTGACGTCGTACCAGTACTTGACGTGTTCCCAGATCTTGCGGTCGTAGCCGGTGGCGCCGGACGAGATCATGCTTTCCGCGACGCCGGTGGCGAAGGCCTGGGCGATCTCGGCCGCTTCGATCTTGGTCGGCACCGCGCCCATCAGCTCGGCAAGCCTCGAGGTGGCCTGGTTGTAGGCCCGGAACTTGACGCCGCGCATGTCCTTGGCGCTGGTGACCGCGGTCTTGTTGTAAAGGCCCTGCGGCGGCCAGGGCACTGCATACAACAGCTTCACGCCCTTTTCTTCCAGCACCGCTTCCATCGCCGGCCTGGAAGCCTGGTACAGGTTCCAGGACTCTTCGAAGCTGGTGGCGAGGAACGGCAGCGCGTCCACCTCGAACAACGGGTCCTCGTTGCCCAGGGCGGAGATCAGGCGCTCGCCGATCGGCGCCTGTCCGGTGCGCACGGCGCGAAAGATCTCGCCGCCCTTGAACAACGACCCGGAGGGATGGGTCGCGATCTCAAGCGCGCCGCCGGATGCCTCCGTCACGCGCTGCGCGAAAGCCGCGGCGTTTTCCGAATGATAGCTGGTGGCCGAGTAGGCCAGCGGCATGTCCCACTTCTCGGCAAGGGCGACGGAAGCGCTCATCATCAATGCGCAAACCGAACCGCCGATGACCATTTTACTGAGGCGCATCTGGTTCTTCCCTGGTCAGTTGCTTGGACCGCTTGTGGCGGCAAGTGTAATTGGTCGCAGTATGGTTGCCAAAGTCATTCTGGAGGCGAGCGGGCGGGTGCCCGGACGATCGCGCACGCACCGAACTGGGTGTGCCGAAAACACCGACCCGATCGACGAACCGGCCTCCGGTCCATACCAAGGCAAGCGTGCGCATGATTAACCATCGGCCTTAAGAAAACGTAAGCCCGGGCGCGGCGGCGACGGTCTTGCGCGTGCGGCGTGCGGCGACGTGCCCCGGCATGTGGGGGTATGCGATCCGTTAACCATCGCTTGATCGGTTCCGGGCTAGGCTTCGCGCGCTGTCGACAATGGCTGCCGGAGGCCCAATGGCATGGCCCGCATCACCGATTTCGTAAGCCCCCGCGTCGCGGCGGGCGGCCAGCAGGATATCTGGGCACGCCAGCTCTTCTTCTCGCACATCGGAACGGCCAGCGTGCGCCGGTGCGACGACTACGGCCTGGAGGTCAGTGCCGACATCGACACCCACGCCTTCGAGCTGCCGCAGTACAAGAACCGCGACCACAGCTTCCTGTTGGAGCTGGACCCCGACCCGGATGCCGAGGCGGGCGCGGCGCGGCTGTTGATCGACGGCGTGCCGGCGCGCGAGGCGTCCTACGAGGTCAAAGGCAACCGGCTGACGGTGCAGGCCAAGTTCATCGGCGACACGGCCCAGGCGATCACCATCGAACGGTCCCGGCGCGACGACCGGGAAACCCACCTGAGCCTTTGGGGCAAGTACAAGCTTTTCGTCCGCGCCGCCGCGGCCTGAGCCCCGGCCCGGGCCGCCGCCCGGCCTCTTGCGAAGCCTATATATAAGGACTAAAACCGGGGTCTGGTCCGCCGACCGGCCACGCGTCCCCTTCGTCTAGTGGCCTAGGACATCGCCCTCTCACGGCGAAAACAGGGGTTCGAGTCCCCTAGGGGACGCCAAGCCTGCTTCAGGTTGCAGTCGATTTCGGTTATTCGTTTCTGATTCGCTAGGCTCTCAGTTTCTGACGCCGATTAGACGATGAAACACGCTTCTTCGTCTTGCCTGCTGGATTTGAGCGCGCGTGCGAGAGGTTCGATACAGTAATCGTGACATCGTAGCCAAAAGCTCCTAGTGCCTCAGCCAACCTTGGTAGCTTACTCTTGTGACGTGGGTCGAGCATCCGCCGTGCCTCTTTGTGGTCTGTCTGGAGCCGCCGGGCGAGTTCAGCTGGATTTGCACCATGCGCATGAGTAACGAAATGCAACGCCGCTTTTGCAGCGATTGTCGGCTCTGGGGACACTAAGATCTCGCCTCGACGTGCAGAAGAAGGAAGAGGAATCTCCTCTCCATCCGCAATCCGCCCCATTAGTGCCTCAGACAAGGCATCGGTAGCATTGGAGCGCGCCTCCGCCTCATTGCCACCCTCCGTCAATGCTTCCTCAAGATCGCGGAACGTAACCAGCAGACTGCCGTCACGCTGTTTTGTGAGCTTGGCCGGATAGTAAAAGGAAACCGCGTCCATAATGCCCTCCTTGGCAACGCGATAAAGTTGGCGTCAACAGTCCTGTTACTCAGAACTCTTCTTTGTTAATCCCCAACTGTCCAAGCATTGCATTAAGAAGCCCATCTCCAATCCTTCCCTTTTTTAGGGTTGTCTTGCGGTTACCATAGTGGACGGTTCCGTGGCTTCCTTTTCCTCTTTTTCGATCAAAACGGTAATCAACGCCATTGTGCTTTGAAAGACGCTTCAAACGCCTCTTGAACTCGCCATCATCCATATCCTCAACCTCTGCCAGCGCCGACGACACATTAGGGCATTTTTGTCCTACTGTCAATTGAGAAATAGGGCAAAAATGCCCTATCTCTCACCGGCAATGGCGCACATCTCCATTGATAAATGGAAGTGCTCATCGCCAATGGTCGCCTGGTCAGGACGGGTAACCCCGAGCTTTCCAACGTAATCGATGCGCTTGTGCGGTCGCGAGTGCTTACGCAATCTCGCGCCACCCGGCTAACGACTAGACCGGTCTTCCCGGTGGGGCGTACATACGCAGAGACTATGCGAATGCTCCGATTTGTGGCTCTCTCTCGCCGAAGCCCGTGATTTCTCGTCCATCGCCGGAAGCCGAGTTGCAACGCGTTGCAATGGGAGGAAACGGGAGAGATTAGGGGGGTGAGAGGTAATGAGAGGTCATATGGGCCCAATGATAGGTAATGAGAGCCTAAAGGGGGGAGGGCAACCCGCTGCCAGACCGCAGGGTTTCGTGCCGAGGCTGGTCTATATGCCCTAGTCGTGCGGCCACAATGATGCAGTCAGCGGCGGCTTTTCTTCATCACCTCATTGCCCCGGGCGTCGACGATCCTGACCATAATCGGCAAGCCGGTACCGTCCGCCGCATCCCACAGATCGAATAGCGTGTCGAGATTGCTTGCTCGGTCTCTGTAGGGCGCGGAGAGCCAGGTTTGCGTGGCGGTTAGCTGTACGATGCCATCGCCCAGGTTCTCGATCCTGGTGAAGAAGTCTATTCCAGCCCGCTGCTTTACACGCGCATTCAGGATCTCGACGGCCTGCTTGAACCTGTCGAATTTCGGGTCCGGCGGCGCTGTACTGCCACCGCCTGGGAAGTTGGAGGTGACAAAGGATGTGTGGACCCAGCCGTCCTTACCGCCGGTTCGGTCGATCCCGACATTTACCCAATCCCCGCGGCGCCCGAACTCAACCAACTTGTGCCCAAGGTTTAGCGTCAGGATCACTTCGAAGCCCGTGCCCGGACCCTTTCGGACATTGACGTCATTGCCCTGAATGTAGAGCACGTCACCGGGGGCTGCGAACGAAGGGGTGATAAAACACATGCAAAGGAATATGAAAGACACATAGTGCTTCATTGCATACGGCTCTCTTGCTGTCTCTCGGCGCGAGAAACGTCTCCGGCCTCGTTTATTGGACAACTTGGCGAGTGCTTCATCCTTTCGAAGATCTGTCCAACATGTTTGAACGGGACACGGAGTTCCTAGTGCTAGCTTGCGGTAACGATTTGCCGATCATTGGTTCGTGTCAACCCAACCCTGTTTTCGACTAGCGGTACACTATGGACGAGAGACTTCCAGTTTTGCTCAGTGCAATCGCTTCAGACATATTGACCGGATATATGGCGGGAGGGGCCGCTACGATTGGTGCGGTAAGTGGCCTAGCGCTAGCCGACCTCATGAAAAGAAGGGCGGAAACAGCGCGTGACATCCTCCTGAGCGAAATGCGGCGAGGAGACAAATCAATTGTAGAGGTGCAGGACGTCGAACCGTTGGTGGCCATACTCTATCGCTTTTCTCGTGCAGCCCAAGAAGGAACGGCTCGGCTTAATCTCAGGCTTATGGCAAAGGTGATTGCGGGCCAGGCCCATATAGGCAACTTCAGGGCGGACGAGTTTTTGTACTACGCTGGTTTGCTCGCATCCCTCCGACGCGAGGAGATCATCCTGATAGCGACGCTGCAGAGACTTAGGGAGGATCCTGAGATCCTCGCGCTTGACGAAGGGGAACGAGCCGGTTCCGCCCAGAAGAAGGCAATTGAGGGGCTTGTTCCGGCAGTGTTCAAATCCGCAGGGGAGTTCAAAGCCGTTGCAAATGCAACACTTCGGACCGGTCTAGTTGTTGCGGGGACTGGATGGGGAGGAGGAATGATCCACCAAACTTCGCCACTTATGGACCGACTTGAACAACTTGCGCCGTTCGAGGATGCGCTTAAGCGAGAGGGCCACAATGTCGCGTAATCCGAGGACACCGAACATGGGCTTTAGGAGATCGCCAACTCGGCGCACTAGTGACGAATGCATCTGACCGGATTTGAGCTCATCTCATGGCGGCGCGATACCTTCTGTACATAGACATATTGGGCTTTGCACAACTAGTGTCGGAGGACGAGTCCCGCATTCACGACCTCTACGAGGTAATAGCGAGTCTCAATGTCCATCAGCATGATGCGTTTAGGGCAGTCGTGTTCTCGGACACGATACTTGTCTATAACTCAGTGGCTGCCCATTCGATGCGCGATAAAAGATACTTTGTGATGTTCCTATGTGAATTCGCCCAAGACTTAATGCATCGATTGGTAGCGAGAGATATCGTATTCCGAGCTGTTTTGGTGCGTGGGGAATTCACCCACTATGAACTGAACTCCATACCATGTTTTTTTGGCCCTGCTCTTGTGAATGCATATAGGAGTGAGAAGGAAACCCAAGCGATTGGATTGTTTATTTCCAAGGAACTGATTTCGGAGAACGAGATCTTTAGTTCTCGTTCGTATAATGACGATTTCGATTTTGTATATGTCACGCAGTCACTACAAAGGGTGGAAGAGGATTTCCAAGGTGCCTTCCCAGTGGATGCTTGGCTGTTAGAGGATACTGATGAGATTTGGCACATCGTTCCGGAAGTACTTATGCTGAGGCACATTTACTCTAACGCCAACAGTGAACATCCTGAGAGAATAAAGCTGAAATATCAGACTACATGGCAATTCTACGAGAAAGAGTATCCGCGTACGGTTCAGTTTCTTCTCGAGAATCATTTTGATGTGTCTGCAATGGCACCAAGTGCCAACTGGGATGAAGTCCTGGAGCGATATCCCGCAGACTATAGCTGGGCTGTGGATAGTAGAACGGAGTTCTAGCAAACGGGACACGAGAGCCCAGTCTGCCGGCGTTTCCGGCGCAGGCAGCCGCGCCCGGACTTTGCACCTGTGGAAGACTAGTGCGTGAACGGTTGCTGCAACGGAGCCGCTCCGGTAACAAAATGGGATGAATGCGTTCGAGTTTATCGCCTCGGTTGTCGATTCGCTTGCCTACCCGGCAGCGATAATTATCGTTGTGCTCGCCCTTCGTGCCCCAATCGGCAAACTCCTGCCGGAACTGAAACGGTTCCGCTACGGCAAGGTTGAGATCGATTTTGGGCAGGAGGTCCGCAAACTCGAAGACCGCGCGAGAACGGTAGGATTGCGTCTGCCCGAAAGACCTGTGCCGGCGAGAATGGAATTTCGGGAATCAGCGCAGATAATCGACGATGCTGTGCGGCTGGCAGCTGAGTTCCCTGAACCGGCGGTCGGACTGGCCTGGACTGCTGTCGAACATGAAATGACGCAGGCTGCCGCCCGGCTTGACTTAGCACCGGACGACCGGCGTTTCAAAGCGCCGGTAAGGACGATTGCGCTCCTTCACGAGCGGGGATACCTCGATGACGACACGCGTGGGCTACTGGATCGGATGCGCAATCTTAGAAATGCGGCGGTACACCTCGCGGGAGGGGCGGTGCGCATAACGCCCGACGAAGCGCGCGAGTTTATCGCCCTGAGCGAAGCAGTGAGCGGGAAACTGAAAGAGCTGAAGGCTTAGGTGGACCAGATTAGGAGACAGCCTCAAAGAAAGGCGCAGCCTGGTCTCATTGATGCACAATGCAAGACCTGACCCCAACCATTTTTCAGTTTGCCCATTGCAATCAGTCCGCCGCACCACCCCCGATACCTTCCTGAAGCTGAACTATGAGCCTCTTGGGGCACTGCGGGTCTCTCCTATCTTTGGGTATTTCCGAGTATTGAATGATCTTGTGCTTCGCTCTATGGATGTTACACGAGACGAGCAAATCCTCTGCCAGTGTAAGCAAGTTATCCAAGATCACCTCGATATCTGGGAAAAGGCCCTTTGGCTCTCCGTCATCTAGGTTCCAAGTGGGCATGACGTAGTAGCCATTCTCGATCATGGTGAAGTTGTGAATGTGGAGTGTGCCGGAGTATCCACCCGGATGCTCGACAGCATTCCGTTTCCGGATTACGTCCTCAATCCACGTATGCTCGGTCTCCAGCATCTTTGTGAATGGGTCGTTTTCTCCAAATTCCTTAGTTGCCCACTTAACAAGACGACTAGCTCCTTTGCCTTTCGCATCATAGAAGTAACTCGCTTCATCACAATCGTATTCAAAGTAGATTTTGAGAATACCAAGAAGGTCTCTGAGATAGTTTTTCGACTCATAAAGAACTGTTTCGACCTCTCCTTCAAGTCCCAACACGTGGGGGCTGTACTTGGACGTGCCGTCCTCTTGAAAACCACATTCCCCAATTGTGGTATTGAGCGCCCTAACTAAGCGATCGAACGCTGCGTGGCATTTGAGAAGTCTTCTTTTTAGGCAATCGTAGATTAGCAATACGGAATCCCTCTCTTCTTTGGAGAGGTCTGCCCATTGCAACAAATCCGCCGTTTGAATTATCAGACGTGCGACGACAGGGTGGGAAGTCCCATAGTCAGATGTCTTCGTTACCTTGAATCGGGGGGGCTCTCTCATCACATCGCATGTTTGTTCAAATGTGCTTTCATACCTTCCACCGCCCAAATGCCCATACCTTTCAAGAATAAGTCGGAGATTTCTTTGCGACATTCTATTGAATTGGACCGTTGCATTCCTTCAGATTAGAAGGGCGATTACCTTATCTTGTAGTGCCTCAAAGATGTCCTTTTTCCACGTTGGGTCAGGTGGCGCTGTTTTCTACAGAAGCGATCACTTGCGCGTCACGACGGACTTTAGTGCATCAGCTGTGGTGACGGGGCCGAGATCGTCCTTGACCAGTCCGTCAGTTGCCGGCGTGAACAGCCGTTCGAGGACAACGTGCATGTGATCCTCTTTGGCGTGCCCGCCCTCTCTGAGAGCGAGGTAGGTGTTGACCATTGTCACTCGTTCATCCGCGTCATTTCCCAGGTGGAGTTGGCTCAAACCAAGGCGAAGCAAGACACGGCCTAGAGCTACGAGTATCCCCACAACAACAAGAAACAAAGCAGACAAACCGATGCTTGCGCTACGCCAGAATTCGAGGTCCCATCCTCCGATCTCATCCACTAGGATTAAGGAGTAACTAGAGGCGACCCAAACATACGTTGAGAATACGGCCAAGAACCCAACGGCCAACCAGCGATGCTTCAGCCGCTTTCGTTTCCAATAATTTACAGGTGCATCCAGCGCCAGCTTTTCATTGTAACGTTTCTCAAGGTCCTGGAGCTGTTCGGTGGTCTGCTCGCGCTGTTGTTGCGCCTGGTTTCTCGCAAGCCGAACTGCTTGCGCCATACTCTCTACGCTCCGCTCCTTAAGCGTGTCGTGTTCATTGACTAGGTCATTCAATCGGTCCAGCAGCGCGTCGGCGGAGTGAGTGTCACTCTGGTAGCGATCTCTGTATTTATCGGCCAGGTTTTTCAAGGATCTGCGTACAGCAGGTGTTGTCTTCGGTGTTGCTCCTTCCAAGAAGACGACCAAAGCAACGGCGCCGTGAAACTGGCGATAATCGTTTAAATCTAGTGGCATGCTTATGCACTTGCCTAGAGCTGAAGCCGCTTCTACCAACCCCTCTTCTTGTCGGAGGCGATCTATGAAACTCGCTTTTTCGGTGTCGGAGTGAAGCAGCGTCTGCCTACGATATCGCTGATCCAGCGTGTCACTAAATTGCTTAGTATAGGCGGCTCTATCTCCGCCCTGCCTCAACTGGTTGGTGATTGCCATTAGCTGTTTCAGGATTGTTGTCACGTGATTTGCAACGTTCTTCACGTGGTTCGCTGTGGCGATTTCACTTTCGTCAAGCCACGCCCAAAACTCCTGCTCCCGCTTAACCCACGCCTCCAGTTCATCGACATTGCGCGCGCGGAAGGTTCCGCCGTTGTCGCCTAAGTCTTCATCAATAAGGTACTCGACGTCCGACACTTCTTCGGTCATTCAGCCTCCCCAAATTTAGCAGAGCAGCGAATAGGCTAAGTCTATACCAAGTTGGAAGCGCTGAAATGCACCAAGAGTTCTTTTGCCATTCTGAATGGATGTGCTGGGCTAGGCCTGATGTTGGGTCTCATTTGGGTAGCTGATCATAGGTCTTGGCGATCTTGTTCGAACCGTTAGTCGGGGGAACTGCGGCCTGGAACGTGTTACACCGAGACGGTATACTTGCGCCATCGCCGGGCCCCAGAAACCGCAGTTTTCCGGTCTTCTTCGGCCACTTTGGCCCCGTCCCCTAGGGGACGCCAGCATTGGCCCAAGTGATTGGAATTCCCTAAACACGTGACCTGACCGCGGTGTCTTCTCCCGGCCGCGATGACGCATGAGCCGGTTCGGATCGACGGGCTCGCTCAGGAACGACGGCTGAACAAGCACCAAACCGGCGGGCGCGTCGCCGCGATCGTCAGAGCAGCAGGATCACGCTGCCGGCGATGGTCAGCAGGACGTTGGCGAAGGCGTAGGCGCCGGTGTAGCCCAGCGCCGGCAGCGCGTTGCCGGCCTCGCGATTGACGATGCTGAGCGCGGCACCGCTGGTCATCGCGCCGGTGATGCCGCCCAGCAGCATGACGGGATTGAGCCTGAGCACCCAGCGCCCGAAAGCGTATCCAGCCAGGACCGGAAGCGAGGTGACGAGCACGCCGGCGCCGATCAGCGCCGGGCCGGAAGTCGCCAGCGTGTCAATGATGCCCGAGCCCGCCTTGAGCCCGACGCCGGCCATGAATATGAGCAGGCCAAGCTCCATGAAGATCCAGCGCGCTGCGGTCGGTACGCGGCCGAAAGTCGGGTGGATGGCGCGCAGGTAGCCGATGACGAGACCGGCCGCAAGCAGCCCGCCGGCCGAGCCAAGGCCGACCGAGATGCCGCCTATAGCGATCGAAAACCCGCCGATGAAGGTGCCAACCGCGATCCCCAATCCGAAGGTCACCAGGTCGGTCGCGTCCACTGCGCGCTCGATCTGGCCGATATCCTCTGCAAGCCGGTTGAGCGCCGCCTCGTGTCCCGTGACGTGCAGGACATCGTCCGCCTGGAACCGCATGTCGGGGTCGATCGGGACATCCACGCCCATGCGCTGGACCGCCGAGATGAAGCAGCCGTAGCGGTCGCTCAGCATGTCCGGTCCAACGTCCATTTGTTTGGCCTTGGCGCGCGTCACCACGATCCGGCACGACTCGATGGCATCTCCGAGGAGCGTTGCGTCATTGATCTCCGGACCGATGTCGGGGGCAATCTCAAGCAAATGGTCCAGATAACCGGTCACCGCGACTTCGTCACCGACCGCGACGTTGGTCTCGGGCGTGATCTCAAGAAACGCGCCTTCGCGGCGCAGCTTGCTGAGCGCGCCGAGACCCGGCGCCTGACGATAGATTTCTCGGAGCGGGATCCCGGTGTACTTCGTCTCCGTGACGCGGAAGGCGCGCACGACGATATCGGGGAGCGCTTTGACGGCATCCTCGACGCCGCCGCGCTTTTGGCTCTCCAGCTTGCGGGCTTCGGCCTTGAAGTCCACGCCCATGGCCTTGGGAAGGAAGCGGATTATGAGGATCAGGCCGACGAGGCCGAAGATGTAGGTAATTGCATAGCCCGTCGTCACGTTGGTCAGAACCTGATCGGCGGTCATCCCGTCGGGGACCGGGATCTGGCCCGCGCGCAGGGCCTCCTGCGCTGCAGCCAGGGTGGGCGAACTCGTCATGCCGCCCGCGAGCAGGCCGGCGGCGGCGCCAAGCTGGAAGCCGAGCAGTTTGGACAAGGCCAGTGCAAGCGCGAAGCCGGTGACACCGATCACCACCGCCAGCGAAAGGTAACGCAGCCCGTCGGTCCTGAGGACGGCGAAGAACTGCGGTCCGGCCTGCAGCCCGACACAGAATATGAACAGCACGAAGCCCATAGTCTGAACCGTGGGCGACAGCTCGTATCCGAAATACCCGAACACCAGCCCGGCGAACAGCACCCCGGACACGGGCCCGAGGTCGAAATTGACGATGTGGATCCTGCCGATGAGGTAGCCGATTCCGACAACGAGAAAGAGAAGCCCGACGGGATGGTCCAACAGGAATGCATGCAGTTGTGACATCTTCTCAGCAATCTCCGGTGGGCGATCTCTACTTGCGAAACCGGTCGGCTCTTGGCCCTCTTCCGGTGGTTCCACGTGCCGACGATTACCCGACCGGGCATCACGATGTCTCGCTGCCGAACCTAGGAACTCCATTCACATTCTAAACGTCCCCCGACAGCTCTCAAGCTTCAGGCTTCGGCCAGGATCTCAGCACATGATCCGCGGGGAGGGGGGCTAACCGAATGGCATCGGCCACTGGGACTGCCATATCACCATGTCCGACCACCGTCCTTGGCCGGCGCGGGGTGATTTGGGCGAGCCTCAACAGGTGCCGGGTCAGGTCTTGAGTTGTGCATGTGCTGGATTGCACATGGCCGATCGCGTTGTCGAGGGCTGCGACGTGCGAACGGCGTGTGGCAGCGTCGGCGTCAACGACGCCACCTACTACACATGGCGTCACCGGTTCGGCGGCATGGGCAGATCGAAGCTCTCGTAGTTTCGCGATCCTTAGAAAGCGAATGCCCGGCTGAAGACGTCGCAGCTTCGTCAGGCCGTCATCCACACATGCCGGACGTTCGCAACGTCACAGCGGCGGAGATGCACGGCGATCGGCCGCGCACGCAGGCTGGACAGGGGGCTGGGCTGAGGGCAACCTCTGCCCAATACTCTTAGCCACCTGTCGCTTTCGCCTAATGAGCATTCGTCAACACAAAGAGCGGTCAATTTGGGGCGTCGCCCGGCGCGTCGCGCCTGGCCTCGACACCCTGACCCGCTACGATCGTTCCTGGCTTCGCAGCGACCTCACGGCAGGTCTGTCGGTTGCGGGTATCGCCCTTCCCGTGGGGGTCGCCTACACGGAAATCGTCGATGTGCCGGCTATTGTCGGCGTGTACTCGGCGGTCGTCCCGCTCCTGGTCTATGCACTTTTCGGTTCCTCGCGCCAGTTGATCACCGGACCCGAGACCGCCACCTGCATCATGGTCGCGGCGGCCCTGGGACCGCTGGCAGGTGGCGACCCGGACCGATATATCGCGCTCATGGTTCTGCTCACCCTGTTCACGGGCGTTTTGCTGGTGATCGCGGGCATCGTGCGGCTGGGGTTCATCGCCAACTTTCTGTCCAAGCCGATTCTCGTCGGCTTCCTGAACGGCATCGCCCTCTACACCGTGGCTGGCCAGCTTTCGAAGTTGCTGGGCTACACCAGCGAGGCGGGCGGCTTCTTCCCGAGACTACTGGAGTTTGCTCAGACGGTAGACCAGAGCCATGTGCCAACGCTCGTGCTGGGGATTGTCGCGTTGGCGGCCTTGCTCGTTCTTCGTCGCACGCTCCCCTTATTGCCCGGCGCCTTAATCGTGGTCGTCGCCGGTATCGTCGCTGTCATGGCACTGAGCCTTCAACACAGGGGCGTAGCGGTCATCGGGGAACTCTCTGCAGGGCTGCCGGCGTTCCGGTTTCCGGCCTTGAGTCTCGGAGAATTCGGGTTTCTGCTCGTCGATGCCGCGAGTATCACGCTCATCGCGTTCGCCAGCGGCCTGATGAAAGCCGAGAGCTTCGCGCGGCGGAACGGCTACGAGATCAGACCCAACCAGGAACTGTATGCCTTCGGAGCCTGCAATCTGGCCGCCGGACTTGTCCAAGGCTTCCCGGTAACGGGAACAGGCTCCCGAACCGCCGTCAACGACGCCATGGGCGGCAAGACCCAGTTGGTCGGTGTGGTTGCCGCCCTCGCGATGCTTGCGATTGTGATCTTCCTTGCTGCACCGCTGACCTTCGTGCCCAAAACCGTTCTCGCCGCTGTGATCATCGTGGCGTGTATCGGTCTCTTCGACTTTGCCACCGTTCGCGATCTCTACAAGACCAGCAACCGGGAACTTGCGATCTCGATAACGACGACCTTGGGTGTCCTGATTCTCGGCATAATCCCCGGGGTAATGCTGGCCATCGGGCTGTCACTGTTCTGGCTGATCGTTGTCGAATCCGACCCGCACGATGCGGTGATGGGACGCGTGCCGGGAATGAGAGGCTTCCACGAGGTCGACCTCTACCCTGAGGCTGAGACCATACCGGGGCTCCTCTTGTACCGCTTTGACGCCAATCTCGTTTTCTACAATGTGGATATCTTCCGCGACCGAATCCGTGCGCTGATCGCCGCCTCTGAGACGCCGGTCGAGTGGGTCGTGGTCGACGAAAGCAGCACCAACGTCGTGGACGCAACGGCCATTGAGAAGTTCGATGAATTCCGTGAGGAACTCGCCGGGCAGGGCATCTTCCTGGCGGTCACCTACCCCAAGCCCAACCTGGGCAGGTTCTTCAAACAGGCTTGGAACCAAGAGCGGGAACAGGCCGAGAAAGGGTATACGTTCCCTACTTTCAAAAGCGCCGTAGCGGCCTTCCATCGGCGTGCTGAGAAGAGAGCAGATCCGGATTTGCAGGACGCCGAAGAGGCTTGACGGTCCGTAATCAGGGCTCGTCCCGCTCAGCAGTGAAAGCGTTCAGCGTATTTGATCCGCCCTTCTGCCGGATGGCGCCGTTATCCTGGCTGCTTTCCAACCCCCCGGATTGCCGGAGACCAAACGCCAACTGCGATGCTTACAACGGATATCGGAGAATGGCCGCCAGGTCGCCGCGCCCGGGGATTTCGTCGCGGCGCAGTGCCAGCACACGTGCGCCCTTGAGGAGTGCTTGGCCGGCGATCTGGTCAACGACGCCATGGGTGTCTGCGCTTGCGGTCTCAGCGAAGGTCACGCTGCCGTCCTCTTCGTCGAGATATCCCGGTGTCGCGGTGTCGATGTCGACGGCGATCTCGGCGATCGCACCATAGACCGCCGCCTTCGCCGCATGCGCGACGTCCGTGGTCGTGCGTTGTTGATTGCTTCGAGCCTCGAACGTCTCGGCGAACTTCGCGATCCGTTCGGCATGGATCTGGTCCAGCACGCCTCGCGCGGCGGCGGCAAGGTCGTGGTTCGCGGTTGACTCGGGGTTGCCTTCGATGCCCTGCGCAGCGAGATGCGGATAGGTGCAAGCCTGCCGGAAGATGCTGTCGAGCGGCGGCGCCGCGGCGAGGATCAAGGGCGTGTTCCGTCCGCCCAACAGATCGCGGAGCGCGGCGTCGACTGCCCGAGCAAACTGCCCCAAGCGCACCTTCTTTCCTTCCGACCCCTGGATGCGACCGCGCGGCGACCGGCTGTCGAGCGACCCGCGGCCCACGGCGTCACTGAGGTCTTTTGGAAGGTCGGGAACACGCACATCCGTCGCCGGCAGATCGGCGGTCACTTCGACCAGGCGCACGGAACCCTGGGCCAGAGCCAGAACAAAGGCGTGTTGGCCGGCGGTGGCTGCACGCAGCAAAGGCTTCACACGGAATCGGTCGGCAACCTCTATGCTTTCCGTCAGCCGGTTGCCAAGGCGAAACGTCGCAACATTGTCGGGCGTGGCGAAGACCGCGAGACTGTTGGCCTGATGTGCCCAGAAGACATCGTCCTCGATGAGGTCGGTGAGCTGTTCGTCGATACTCTCAATCGCCGCCCGGTCGCATTCGGCGGCACGCAACTGTTCCAACGCCGCGCGGGCAAGGTTGCCCAGAACGATTCGGTCGCCTGCAGTCTCCGGTGTGACAGGCGTCGTTGGCATATAGATCGTCACGCATGCAGAGCCGCGCGCCATAATCAGGCGTTCAAGGTCTTCTCGGGTAGGGATGTCGACATGCAGCATGGTTTTTCACTCTCCGTTTTTTGAGGCGTGCTCGTGCGATCGACCATTTAACTAGAACGGCGTACGACCAAACCTATGCCGCTCTAGCCGATTGGTTTGGCGGGTAAGGGCTGAGACGACGGCGGTGCCTCTGCTGGAGGGTCCGTGCGGGGTTCGTGGTCCGGAGACCCTTTAGGCGGATAGTCGAGGGTATCCTGAAGCCGCTCACGCTCCACCGCCTCGAACTCGGGAAACGGCAGCGCGCCCTTTGCCCGCCACGCCGCCACCTCTTCCTCCACTGTGCGGGTCCGATCCTCGTCGATGCCGCCGTCGCGACCGAGATAGGCTGTCTGCGAGGGGAACGCAAAGCCGGTACCGGCCTCCTTCACGATATCCACGATGCGCAGAAGGATGTCCTCTTTGATGGCCAGGAATGTGTTCTCGTCGTGGCATCGCAGATAGGCAAAGATCTCCACATCCTGCGAATAGGCCGCCAGATCCACAAACCGAACGCGCGCCGGTTCGGGGGTCACCATGGGGTGGGTCAAGAGCAGTTGACGCAGCCTGGCCAACACGTAGCGCAGCTGCTCGGGCGTGGTCTCATAACGAAGCTGAAGCGTCGTTCTGAGCAGCCGTTCGTCACGCAGTGCGTAGTTCTCGAGCTTCATCTCCGAGAACTCGGCATTCGGCACGGTGACGACGGTGCGTTCCAGCGAGCGGATCCGGGTGGATATCAGTCCGATCTGCTCGACAGTGCCGACCCTGTCGCCATAGCTGCAATAGTCGCCGACGCGGACCGGGCGATTGGCGAAGATGATCAGGCTGCCGATGAAGTTCGCAATGGCTTTCTGGGCCGCCAGGGCGACGGCCAGACCGCCGACGCCGAGCCCGGCGAGCAGCGGCAGCAGGTCAGCCCCCAGTCCCTGAATGCCGTCTACGACGATCCAAACGCCCGCGAGGAACCCGAGGATGCGCGCGCCGATCCGCAGCAGGCTGGCATCGACGCTTTCTTCAGAGATCCTGGGGGAGGCGATGATGGCCTCGGCGACGGCCTTGCAGGCGTTGTGGATGGCCAAGGCGATCATCAGGAAGACAATAGCCATACTGCCGATGGTGTACGTGTTCAGAACGTTGCCGCTGATGACGAGGTCTCTGTCCACGAAGGCGATCGTGCCGTTCACGAGCATCGCGACGATCACCGGCGCCGGGATCTTGAGCCAGTGGCTCAGCGGCGGCTCGCTCTTTTCGGCCCAGCGATTGCCGAGACGGAACACGAAGAAGGCCACGGCGATAGTCGCCAGGACGGTGATGAACAAGGCAGTCCATTGCCACACCGTCTGATTTCCGTAGAGGACCTTGAGCGAGTCCGGCAGATCCTCGATCCAGCCGCTCAGGAAATGGGCGTTGGGGATCAGGTATCCCGGTGTGGAGACATAGAGTTCGTAGAACCCCGGAGTCAGTTCTGGCGCGTGATACTCAAGCTCCAGCCCACCGTATGTGTCCGGGCGGTACGGCAGGTCGCGGACTTGTTCATAGTAATCCGGCATCCGTGCAACGGATGCCGCGCTGAACAGGAACTGACCGCGACGCTCTCCGTCGGTGACCTCGACGATCTCGATCTCGGTGTCGGGATATCGCCAGCGGAGCGGGCCGGTGTCTTTCTGCAGGATCTCTGCTGAGCCCGATCGTGCTGCCGCGACAGCTGCGGCGTTCGGTATGGCTTCAATCGGCGGAAGGGGCGTCCGGTCGAGAATTTCTTTCAGTTGAAGGACGGTTTCCAAAGCGACACTTGTGCGCAGCGATTCCGGCACGTCGCTGAGGTCGAGCGTGCTTATGGCGCGCTGCAGGAGGTCAGAGGCGGCACGCTCGATTACCAGCGCCTCCTCTTTTTCGATCTGCGGGGGTTTCGCCTGAAGTGCGGCTTCGGCATCTCGGATCAGCCGATAGGCCCGGTTGACGCTGTCCAGAAAGCCGTCGAATACAGCCCGCGGGCTTGAGTTGTCGACCGACTTCAGGCGGTCGCGCGACCGGGCAGCGTAGGCTATCCACGTGCGGTCGCTGCTGATCATCTCTTCGTAAATCCCTGCCGTCGCGCCCTCCCGGTAGGGCAGGTGTTTTGTCAGCCTGTAGAACTGTTGGAGGCGCTCGACGGTATCGGCGGAGAACAGGAACTGGCCTGCGCGCGGGCCATCGGCAATGCGCGCGATCGTGATTCGTGTATTTGGGATGGTCCATTTCTCGATGTTTTGATCGGCGACTTCGCGGACGCCGGGGACATCGTCCTCAGGCGGCAGATCGATGCGTGCGAGGATTTCGTGCAGCATCGCGACGTGGCTCGAGCGCGCTGAGAATGAATTGCCGCCCGGCGTCTTCGAGAAATCCAACGCCTGCATCGCGCGTCGAAGGGCGAGATACCCCTCATCGGTCATGAGACGAACGTCGATCGATTTGGCGGCGTTCCAGGAATTGATGGCAAGATCCATGTCTTCCAGGATGCCGAGCAGCGTATCCCGCGGGCTTGCCGTCGATGCGGGTTTTAACGGATCCGAGCCGAGCCCCGCGCCGGCTTGTTGCGCGAAGGCGACTTCTGCCGACGAGGCGAACATCGCAACCGCCAGCAATCGCGCCAGAGATCGAAACGGGTTCCGGTTCCACGACATAGTCACCCCCCTTTGCCACAAGGGCTCTATCCGAGACTATAAAGCAAAGGGAGCGAACAGGTGCTTTGTGCTCGTTCATGGAGCTTGCGCCGCGGTCCGTGGCGTCGCCCGCTGCACTGCCCCATTGCCGGGCTCCATAATCCTGCGTTTTCAGGGAGTCTCCCGTCACCCGGGCCGGCCATGGGGCCCGGGAGCGCAGCTCTCGAGGGCCGCCGCCGTGCCGCCGGCAGGGGCCATGTTCCGATCCCGCGCGGCGACCCACGAAACGACAAGGCCCGGAAGGACCGAAGCGGTGAAAACCAGTCCAAAGGCGACACTGGTCGCAAGACCCTCGCTCGCCGTTGCACCCATCAGCGGGAACAGCAGGGCGGCGGCTCCCTCGCGCACGCCCCAGCCGCCGATCGTGAGCGGCAGGAGCATGGAAAACAGGATCAGCGGCACCAGCGTTGCGGTCGCAATCGGCGGCAGCGCCACGCCCAGAGCCAACGCGCAGCACACAAACGCCATGAGATTGCAGCCCGCCGTCGCCAGGCTGAACGCGATCTGTCGTGCCCGCACATTCCGCGCCGCGATCGCATGCACGAACCGATCGACGAAGCGGCGCAGCGGATGGCCGTCCCGGCCCAGCGCGCGAACAAGGGCGGCAATGACAAGCGGCGTGGCCGCGCATGCGCCGAGGCCGATCGCGACCGGCCAGATCAGCCAGGCTGGCCACTGCAGGGGCCCGGGCATTCCCAGCGTCAGTCCAAAGCCGCCAAGAAACACTGCGAAAAGGCCGAGCTGGCCGGCCAGACGCTCGAAGATGACAGACTGACCGGCCACCACCAGACCGGGCCGTTCGCGCGCGCGGAAGGCGCGGCCTGCATCGCCGATCAGTCCGCCGGGCAGCGACAGGTTGACGAGTTGCGCCAGGTAATACTCGCGCACCGCCCGCGCGGGTTCGATCTCGAAGCCCAGCTGGTGGGCGGTGAGCCGCCAGCGCAACGCCGAGAGGATCGTCTGGACGGTCAGAAACGCCGCGGATGCCGCGATCCATCCAAGTTCCGCCGAAAGCAGGATGCGTGCCGCTTCGCGGCCGTCCACGGTCTGCCACAAGAGAACGAACAGGGCCACGAGCACGGCGACCTGTCCCAGCTTGATCGCCCGCCGCGCGCCGGGTGTGCGCCGCATCGTCATTCGGCCAGGCCGGCCTGGACCGTGGTCGAGAAGGCGCCCAGCAGCATGTCACGGACACGATCCATCGGCAGAACGGCCGTGTCGCCGCGGGGAAGAAGGCCCGCCGACGGCGCGAGAGGCGCCAGGCGGTCGACCAGATGAGCGGGGCCGATGATATGCAGCGGCACGTCCGGCCGGTCTTCGTAGGCGACGAACTCGGCAGCCTGATGGTCGCCGACGACGATCAAAAGGGGCGGGTTCGACGCATGCAGAAGCGCGTATTCGAAGACGCTTTGAAGCGCATAGTCGATCGCGAGGCGATACTGCGCCCGCACCCTGTCGCGATCCCGCCACACCGTTTCCGGCGCATCGCCGGATGCCGCAATGTCGCGATAGACCCGACCATCGCCAAGCGCGTTCCAGGCCAGGATTTCCGGAACGGGAACCCACGGGGCGTGGGACGAGGCCAGGGCGACCTGGGCGAACAGGCGCCGGTCCCTAACATCATCGCGCAGCAGTCGGTCCAACGCGGCCAGAGTGAACTGGTCCGGCATATTCACCCAGTTGAACGCCGGGCCGGCATAGCCGAGGTCGTCGAAGACGAGCACGGTCTCGAAGCCCATGACGGCCGATTCCGGCCAGTCGAGCGTGATCTGCGGCATGACCGCCGCGGTGTGGAAACCGTTGCGTGCGGCATGGTGAAAAAGGGACTGGCGGCCGCTGGCCAGCGCCGCGCGGTAGCGCACCTGGTTGTCGATCCAAAGGCCGTTGGCCAAGGTCGCGTGGGAGAGCCAGCTCTGGCCGCCGCGTGTCGGCGCCGCGAGGTAACCCGACCGCATGGCCAAACCGAGCTCCGCCAGACGCGTCTCGTAGCGATCGAGCGTCCGCCTGTGCAGGTCGGCATAGAGCGGCGTGTCGTGGCTGGTGCGCCCGTAGCTCTCGATGTAGATGATCAGAACGTCGCGGTCGATCGCTCCCAAAAGGCCCTGTGCATCCGCGTACGGATCCTCGGCGGCCCGGGCATTGAACGCGCGCAGCTGCGACAGGGTTGCGCCAACCATCTGCACCCGCTCGAGCCCGACACGGGCCGTGAAGGCCGAGCCCGGCGGGTCGAGCGGCGGCGTCCACCAGCGCATCGCCTGGCCGATCTGCGTGGTCATCAGAACGGCAAACACGACGGCGGCGGCAGCCGAGAAACGCGCCCAACCGCGCGGCAGTTGCACCCGGCTCCAGACGCCGGCGGACCACCATATCAGTCCGGCGACGCCGGCGAGCGCCGCGACGGACGCGGCGACGACCGCAACCGTGCTCAGCGGGCCGAACGTGCCCGTGATGATCCGGGCCAGCGATCCCACCAGGGCCAGATCCGCCACCGGATTGAACCCGCGCGCCAGCGCATTGAAGCTTATGAAGTCCGCCGTCTTCAGCGCGACGATCAGCGTCAGGACGACTGTCAGAACGAGCCGGACGAGCAGACCGGTCCGTTCATGCCGCACCACGACCAGTGAGAACAGAACCACCGGCAGTTCCAGCGGAAACGCGAGAAGCGCGCCCCAGGTCATCGCCAGGGGGTGGTTGGGCTGAACCAGCACCAGATAGAGCACAAGCGTGGCGGCGATCAGCCCGATCGACCGGCGCGGTGCGGCCTGCCTCACGAGTGCGCCCGCTGCAGGGTGCGGATATCGACCCAGAAAGACCAGGCGAGCGCGGCCAGCGCCAGCCCCACGAGACCGTCGGACACCGGCGGCTGGACCGGTGGCGCGAGGATGGCGAGCAGGACGGAAAGCTGGAACACGCAGATTGCCTTGCGGCTGAACCGCGCGGGAAGGGGCCCGCCTAACCAGGGAAACAACATGGCGGCCGCGGAGAAAAGATAGTGCGGCAGGGCGAGCAGCAGGACATGTGCGCCCGCTCCGGCGCAGACATGGGCCAGAACCGCCAGCGTCAGCGCGAACGCGGCGTCCACCTCCACGTCGAAGCGCGCGCCGAACTGCGAGGCATGGCCCTCGCGTCGCGCGAGCCAGCCGTCGACGCCGTCCAGCGACAGGGCCACGGCTGCGACGGCGAACACCGTCCACAGGCGGTCGGTCTGGTCGAAGACCGCTGCAATGAGAACGCCCACAAGCATGAGGCGCGCCAGCGTCACGGCGTTGCACAGGCCCATCGCGTCATACGGGTAGGATCGGGTGAACGCGGCGAGCGAAACGAGGCTGGCGACGAGGTAGGTCGCTACACCGATCAGAAGACCACGGGTTGCCCCGGCATCGAACAGAGCCACCTTCACAATGCACAAGCCGATCAATCCAAGGAGGCTTGCGAGGACGAACTGCCGCGCGGCGTTGCTCTGCACGGCCGGGGCACGAACCGCCGCTTTGACGGCCCGCCTGTCCGGGTCGAATGGGTGTTTGGGAGCGGAAAGCATGATCTCGCGGCCGTTGGCCCACTCGCTAAGGTGTTCGGACGTATGGAACATTGGCGTTCGGGAGCCAAGCCCAGAGGCAGTCAACTAGTGAGGCCGTCTGAAATGACAATCCCAAGACCGACCTATCGGGCACCGGCACGCTGGCTCCACTGGTCGATGGCCATTCTCATCCTGATGATGATACCGGCGGGGATCGTCATGGTGCAGGACGGGATCAGCCGATCCCTCCAGAACGGCCTGTTTCTGTTTCACAAAAATGTGGGCGTGCTGCTGCTCGTCATGGCCGCGGTGCGTCTTTTCTATCGCTGGCGCAGCCCGCCGCCGCCCATTCCCGCCCACCTTCCGGCCTGGCAGGCTCGGTTCGCTTCGGCTACCCACAACATCCTCTATACGCTGATTTTCGTTATGCCGATCAGCGGTTATATCCGGGTCAAGGCGGGCGGATTTCCCATCGAGACGCTCGATGCGCTCGGCCTGCCCTCGCTCGTACCGCGATCGGCCGACCTCGCCGACCTCGCCAAGGCCGTGCACTTCTATGGCGGGCGCATCATGATCGGGATCGTTGCGCTGCATATCGGCGCCGCCTTCTATCATGCCGCCATCAAGCGCGACGGCGTTTTCGCGCGCATGTGGCCGGCGTCCGGCTAGGGCGCGGCCTTGAAGACCATCGGACAGGCATCGCCGCGCGCCGCACTTCCCGACAATCTGGGGCGGGCGTGCCGCCGTATAAGTTGGGTTGAACTGGCGTGAAACCCGACACACGAGCCCTGATGCCTGCAATGGAAAACGTTCTTGCACCGGTTGGGGCGGCTGCGCCGGAGACGTCCAGAACCCGGCCGCCCGATGTCCGGCGCGCGCGGCGCGCCCACATCCTGCTGGCGCTGCTGGGAACGATCATCACGACGGCGCTGTTCTCGGTCGCCGTTACGGATTGGTCGCCGCTTGTCGTCCTGTTGGTCGCCTTGGTGGCGGTCGGCGCCGCCTGGGTCAGCGGCGGCGCTGCCACAGCCCTGATCGGGGCCGTCCGGCCGGTGTCGCCTTTTCCCGCACCGCCCGGGGCCTGGGTCCCGGCGCGACGGACGGCGCTGGTGATGACCCTGTGCGGAGAGGAAAGCGCACCGGTCGCGGCGTATCTGAAGAGCCTGCACGCAGCGCTCCGAGGCGCAGGGCTCGGCGAAACCACAAGGATCGTTGTCCTGTCGGACACGTCCGACCCCGCGCGCATCGCCCAGGAAGAAAACGATCTCGCGCCGCTCATCGGACGTGGCTTGCTGTCCTATCGTCGGCGTTCGCGCAACGAAGGTCGAAAACCGGGCAACATCGCGGAGTGGGTCGAAGCGGCGGGCGCGGATTACGAGTACATGCTGGTGCTTGATGCGGACAGCCGGATGACGGCGGCACGCATCCGCGCCATGATCTGGCGGATGGAGATGCGGCCGGACGTCGGCCTGTTGCAGGCCGGCATTGCGCTGGCGCCGGGCCGGACGCATTTCGGGCGACACCAGCGCCTGACCGCCCGGCTTCTTTCGCCGAACTTCCTCAGCGGCTTTGCGGCCTGGACGGGCGAGACCGGCAATTACTGGGGGCACAATGCGCTGGTTCGGCTCGCGGCTTTCCGTGCCGCGCTGGACCTTCCGGTCCTGCCGGGGGCCGCGCCGTTCGGCGGCCCGATCCTCAGCCACGACTTCGTCGAGGCCGCGTGGATTCGCCGGGCCGGATGGGGCGTCGAGGTCGACCCGCAGCTGGGAGGATCCTTCGAAGACGCCCCGCAGAGCCTCGGGTCCTTTTCCCGCCGGGACCGGCGCTGGTGCCAGGGCAATCTCCAGCACATCGCCCTACTGGCAGAGCCCGGCCTGCATGCGGTCAGTCGCGCGCATCTGGCGCTTGGCATCCTCAGCTATCTGGCCGCGCCCATCTGGCTGACGCTGCTTGTTCTGCTGACGTCCGGCCTTGCGGGGCTTCACGGTGCCTGGCCGCTGCTGGCGGTGGCGGGTCTGCTTCTGGCGCCCAAACTGTGTGCCATGCCGCGTGCGCTTGCCAGGGCGCGGACCCTGCGCCGCCGAACCGTAGTTCTGCGCGCCTTCGCAGCCGAGCTTGCCCTGTCGGCCGTGCTTGCGCCGATCATCATGGTCCGGCAGGCGGGCGCCGTCCTGGAGGTCCTTCTGGGGCGGGATTGCGGCTGGAAACGCCCGGTGCGCCGGCGCGGCCGCTTGCCGGGCGGTGCTGCCGAGGCCGCCGTTGGCCTGGGGTTGTGTGCGCTCGCTGTCGGCGCGGGAACCGGTCTCACGCTTTGGCTTGCGCCTGTGATCCTGCCGCTGGTGCTTGCGCCGGTCGTCGTGCGCCTCGTGGATGCGCCGGCATGATCACGCGCCGCGTGCTTCTCGGCGGCCTGGCGTCCGTTGCGGCGTCCACGGCCGGGCTGTCCGTCCCGCTTGGCGGCGGTCGGGCCATGGCGCAGGACGGGCCGTCGCTTCTGGCGGTCGCGCGCGCGCGCGGCGCAGCGCCCTACGTGCCGCCCGACCGGTCGCTTCCGCCACCCTTCGCCGGTCTCGACTTCAACGCCTATCGCGGCATCAGGCCGCGCGCCGGACAGGCGGCCTTCCTGCCGCAAGGCGACGGCTTCGAGGTCGATTTCCTGCCGCCGGGTCTGTATTTCCCCGATGCGGTGCGCATCGAGCGTGCGGTCGACGGCGGCTTTCGCGAGCTGCCCTTTTCGCCGGGGCTGTTCACGTTCGAGCCGCGCTATTTCCAGGACATCCCCGCGACGGCTCCGGGTGCCGGGTTTTCCGGTCTTCGCCTGCGGCACCCGCTCAATGCGCCGGACCGCATGGACGAGTTCGCGGTGTTTCAGGGGGCAAGCTACTTCCGCGCCATCGGGCGGGCCATGGTCTACGGCTTGTCGGCCCGCACGGTCGCGCTGGGGACGGGCGGACCGGAGCCTGAGGAATTCCCGCGCTTCACCTGGCTGAGGCTTTATGAAGGCGATGGCCGCACGATCCGGCTTGAAGCGGTCATCGACAGTCCCTCGCTTGCCGGGCATCTGGACTGTCTCATCACGCCGGGCGAGGACACGCGGATGGACGTCGCCGTCACGCTGTTTCCCCGGCTCAGGCTCGATGCGGTCGGCGTGGCGCCGCTTACCTCGATGTATCTGAAGGGGCCGATGCACGCGGCGGTGTCGGACGACTTCCGCCCCCGGGTGCACGATACGGACGTTCTGATGATCGACAATGGCGCCGGCGAACAGCTCTGGCGGCCCCTGGCGAACCCGGCCAGGGTGGAGACATCCGCCTTCGCCGACAAGGGGCCAAGGCGGTTCGGCCTTTACCAGACAAGCCGGTCCTTCGAGGCGTTCGAGGACAGCGAGGCGCGCTACCAGGACCGCCCCTCGGCCACCGTGACGCCGAAGGACAACTGGGGACCCGGCGCCGTGATGCTTGTCGAGATCCCCACCGGCGACGAGTTCCTGGACAATATGGTCGCGTTCTGGCGACCGGAGGCATCGCTCGAGGCTGGTTCGGAGCACAGGTTCGCCTACACGCTGACCTGGACGTCCCGGCCGCCGGCCCAGCGCGGGTCTGCGCCCGTCCGGCAAAGCCGCAGCGGGGAGGAGCACGACCAGCCGGGGACCCGGCGGTACGTCGTCGACTTCGATGCGCCGCCTGATGGACTTGCGCTGGATCTCTCCGCATCCGGGCCCGATCCCGAGGTCCTTTCGGGCAGCAGCATGTTCGCCCTGCCCGACGGCCGCGGGACGCGGGTCACCTTCCTGTTGACGCCGGGCGACGCCGATGCGGTGGAGCTTCGCGCCGTGCTGCGCGATCTGAACGGCGTACCGGCAAGCCCCGTCTGGCTGCACCGCTGGACACGCATGCGCGACGGCGGCGTCTAGGGCCCGACCGGTCTCGCTCCGACGGGCGCTGCGAAGCATGCGGCTGCCGGCGAACTTGATGAGCGAACCTGAGCGCGAGGTGCCCTAGTTCAGGCGCCGAACGAAGATGTCGCCGGAGTTGGACTCCTCCGGAAGGCCGGAGATCAGGGCGCGGAGTCTTGCGGCACAAATCCACCGCGTGTGCTGCAACCGGTGTTCCTCGCCGAAGCTGAGATTGTATTCAAACCGTCCCAGTGCCTCCAGGCGATCGATGCAGGACAGTGCGACTTCCCGCTGTATCGTGGTGTATTCGAAAGAGAGCGCCGGCGGCGCAGCGCTCAAGCCTTCCAGGACCGCCAGTTCGTGACCTTCGACATCGATCTTCACGAAATCCGGCAGTCCGTGCTGCGCGACCAGGTGGTCGAGCGTGGTCACGGGCACCTGGATCGTGGAGTCCCACCTCTCGTCCCGCCACGCGTCGGCGTCGGCTGCGGCTGCCATGAGATCGCGCGACGCCGTCGATACGGTCGGATTGGCGCTGTTGACGTGGAAATCCAGGATGCCGGCCCGTTCACCGACAGCGGCGCATTCGAGCGCGGCACGTGGATCGCGCCCGTGGATCAGTTGGAGGGCGCGAAACACGTGCGGCTGCGGCTCGACCGCAACGACGGTGGCTCCCAGTCGGAGAAAACTCCCTGTCCGGTCTCCCACATGCGCCCCTATGTCGAACGCGAGGCCGCCTTCCGGTACAAATGCCCTGTTGAGCGCGTCCATCCGCCGTGTGCGCGCCGCGTCGCGGTAGTAGATATCCAGCGACTGACCGATTGCCGATGCGGTCTTTTCGGGCCGTCTCCTGGGTGACCGGTGTCTCTTCCCTGACATGCACTCTTGCCCCATCCGTGACTGCGCCGCGGGCATGGTAGGTGCACTTGAGGTTGGACGCCAATCAGATCCGCAGGTCCTGCGTCGTCTGATCGTCCAGGGCACGGGCCTTCGCCATCGATCGACCGGATTGGATTGACGGGACAAACCGGTTCCGCGCGACGCGAGAGCCCGCAATGCCGTCACGGCAGGACGGGCGCGTCCCCCATGTCGAGATGCAGGGCGGTGCCCGTATAGGGATTGGCGGCGACCGCGGCATCGTCAAGCTCGACGCCGAGGCCGGGCGTGGTCGGCGGAATGACGTAACCCTCCTGCCACTCGATCCCGGTCGACACGACCGACATGTAGGGCCCGTCGAAGCTGCCGATGGCTTCGAGGATCAGGAAGTTGGGGCTGCAGGTCGCAATCTGGATGTTGGCCGCCGCGACCACCGGGCCGCAATAAAGGTGCGGCGCGATCTGCGCCTGGCGCGTCTCCGCCATGCCGGCGATCTTCTTGGCCTCCAACAGCCCGCCGACGCGCCCCAGATCCATCTGCAGGATCGAGGCCGCGCCGGAAGCACCAGGTGAACGGTGTCTTCGGGGTCCTCGACGACTTTGACGGTGACGCCCGCCGGCCCTTCAACTCCCGTTTCGCTGAGGGCCGCTTTGGGATCGCTCAGCAGCTTCTGCTTGAACGCCGCGTCGCACCACGCCTTGGCGATGACCCGGCCGATCTTCCCGTCTTGCTGGTCCCGGTCCCTGTCGTTCCTCTCTCGTAAGAGCCCGATTTCGCGGCAGGGGAGGTTCAGGCCAAGGTTCCGTCCAGCCAATGCTGGCGTTCGGCGTTCGGTGGGTGGCAACCTTTCCTCACACCGCCGGTCGACGACAACGTGGATTGGCATTAGTTTCGTGTTGCCAAAGAGATGCTGGATGGGGAGGCGCAAACCTTGGCCGACGGCACGGAAGACCCGAGCGGTTCCGGCACCAAAAGAACGGCTCCGGCCGCGCCGCCGATCTTTCGCCAAAGCGCGCTCGAGCGCTTCGCCTCGCCCGAACAGCTCGACAGGATGGTCGCGGTCACCTTGCCGCGCGCCTGGATCGGGCTTCTGACCGTTTGGATCCTGCTGATCGCGCTGGTCGTCTGGGGCGTTTGGGGATCGATCCCGGTTCGGGTTCATGGATCGGGCATGCTCCTGGATCGTGGCTCTCACCTCTATCCCGTTGTCCCCGCATCCGCCGGCAGGGTGACGGAGCTTGCTGTCGAGAAGGGCGAGGCGGTTGAACGGGGCCAGCTGGTCGCGGCATTGACGCCGCACCAGGGCGCGACGGTCCGACTGGAAAGCCCGGTCAAGGGGCGCGTGACGGAAGTTCTCGTGCGTGTTGGCGACATCGTTGAGCCGGCGGTCACCCTGCTTGCCATCGCGAGCGAAGGCGAGGGCACGGAGGCCCTCGTGTATCTGCCGCCGCACCAGTTCGGCCAAATCGAGGTGGGAATGCCCGCACAGGTAACGCCGTTCACGGTCGATCCAAACGAATACGGATCGATTCGCGGCACCGTCGTTGCGGTTCACAGCTTTCCCAGCAGCGAGGCCGAGATCGCTGCCGCACTCCAGGACGAGACACTGGCCGCCACGCTGGTGACCGACGGGCCGCCGACAGGTGTCCGTATCGAACTCGCGCGGAATGCCGACGGTTCCGGGTTCCAGTGGTCCACGTCGAATGGGCCGCCGTTTGCCATCAGCAGCGGGGCCCTGGCGGACGCCGGCATAACGGTGCGCGAAGAGCCGCCGATCGTCCTTGTCATTCCCGCGTTCAAGAGACTGTTCGGGCTCTAGTGCATGGCTAGCGCTCCATCGACACACAAGCGCCGAGTCAAGACGCCGACCCTGCTGCAGATGGAGGCCGTGGAGTGCGGCGCGGCGGCGCTTGGCATCGTGCTGCACTACTACGGCCTCTACCTGCCGCTTGAGGAACTGCGCACCGCCTGCGGCGTGTCGCGGGACGGTTCGAAGGCCAGCAACGTCGTCCGCGCGGCGCAACGCTACGGCCTGGTCGCAAAGGGCATGCGACTGCAGCCCGAGCAGTTGTTCGCGCAACGCCTGCCGCTGATCGTCTTTTGGGAGTTCAACCATTTCGTCGTCGTCGAGGGACGCAAGGGGAATCGCGTCTACCTGAACGATCCTGCGACCGGTCCGCGACAGGTCTCGTTCGACGAGTTCGACAAGTCCTTTACCGGTGTTGCCCTGGTGATGGAGCCGGGCGACGATTTCAAGAAGAAAGGTGCGCCCCCTTCGTTGATCGGGGGTCTGAAGGAACGGCTTGCCGGAAACGGTGTGGCACTCGGCTATATCGTTCTGGTCACGCTTGCCCTTGTCGTGCCGGGCCTCGTCATTCCCGGCTTCTCGAAGGTCTTCATCGACGACTTCCTGATCCGGCGCATGCAGACCTGGATCGAACCGCTGCTGGCCGCGATGGTCGTGGCGGCCGTCGCAAATGTGGCCCTGACCTGGCTGCAACAGCACCACCTGCTGCGCCTTGAGACCAAGTTGTCAACGGTCCTTTCCGTACGCTTCCTGTGGCACGTGTTGCGGCTGCCGATCGAATTCTTCAACCAGCGCTATACCGGCGACATCGTCGCGCGCATCCGCTCCAACGACACCATCGCCTGGCTGATCTCCGGCGATCTCGGCACGGGAGCGGTCAATTTCCTGATGATCGGTTTCTTCTTGCTGGTGATGGCGCTCTACGACTGGACGCTGACCGCCATTGCCGCCGCCCTGGCGGTCATGAATGTGGTGGCCATGCAAATGGTGTCGCGCCGACGCCAGGATCGCAGCATCTCGCTGGAGCAGGACAAGGGCAAACTGCTGGCCACCGGCGTCAACGGGATCCAGACGATCGAGACGCTCAAAGCAACAGGCGCAGAGGATGATTTCTTCACCCGTTGGACAGGTCTTCAGGCAAGGGTCCTGAACGGACAGCAGACGCTTTCGCTGTACGACCAGATCATCGCGGTCCTGCCGGTCCTGCTTGCCAGCGTCGGACTGGCACTGGTGCTTGGCGTCGGCGGCTATCGCATTGTCCAGGGCGATATGACGCTGGGGACGCTTGTTGCGTTTCAGCTCCTCTATACCCAATTCAACGTGCCGATCCGGCAACTGGTCCAGGCGGGTGGAGACATCCAGCGCATCCGAGGCGACCTGGCGCGTTTGGACGACGTCTTTCGCTACGAACTGGACCGGCGCTGGCAGACGCCAAGGGAGGCGCCCAACCCTGCCGAAAAACTCACCGGCCGGTTGGAGCTCAGGAACCTGAGCTTTGGGTACAGCCCCTTGGACCCGCCCTTGATCGAGGAATTCAACCTGTCGCTTCGGCCGGGTTCCCGGGTGGCCCTCGTCGGCGCCACCGGCAGCGGGAAGTCGACCGTCGCGCGCCTGATCCTCGGGCTCTATCGCCCTTGGTCAGGCGAGATCCTCTACGACGGCGTGCCGATCGACGACGTCCCGCCGCGCGTTCTTGTGGATTCGGTCTCCTCCGTCGACCAGTCCATCTTCCTGTTCGGTGGCACGGTCATGGACAATCTCACGCTGTGGGATGCGACCGTCGACGACGAAGCCGTCACACGGGCTGCGAAGGATGCGGCAATTCAAGACGTCATCCTCAGCCGCAAGGGCGGTTTGTCCGGACCCGTCGACGAGGGTGGCCGGAACTTCAGTGGCGGTCAGGGTCAAAGACTTGAGATTGCGCGGGCGCTGGTGAAGGACCCGGCGGTGCTGGTGCTGGACGAGGCGACGTCGGCACTGGATCCCGGCACCGAGAAAGAGATCGACAGCAACCTGCGTCGACGGGGATGCACCTGCGTTATCGTCGCGCACCGCCTCAGCACCATACGTGACTGCGACGAGATCATCGTCCTCGACAAGGGCACGATTGTCGAAAGGGGCACGCACGACCAGCTTATGGCGGCCGCCGGCGCCTATGCCGACCTGATCGCTTCCGAATAGGGGCGCCGCAGTTTGACTTCAAATCAACAGACCGATCGGTATTCACAGCAGGAGCAGCAAGATCGGCGTCTGGTTGCGGCGGCAATCGCGCGCTTGTCGCGCATCCTGACGCCGGGCTTCGACGACACCCCTTCGGTCGCGCCCGAGGACGACGCCGTCCTTTGTGCCGCGGAAATCGTTGCGCGCCGATGCGGCGTCCGTATGCGGACCGTTCCGGCGCTGCCGGCCGAGATGTCCGCGTCGGACCGATTGCAGGCGGCTGCCCGTACGTCTTCGTTTCGCGTGCGCCGTGTCAAGCTTGCGCCAGGCTGGTGGCGGACGGACGCCGGTCCGCTGTTGTGTTTCGGCAAGGCCGACAACCGCCCGCTCTGCGCCTTGCCGGAAGGACCGGCAAGATACCTTCTTGTGGACCCGCAGACCGGCGTCGAACGGCGGGCGGACCAGGCGGCCGCCGAGGAACTTGCCGAGAACGCATTCACATTCTATCCGGCGCTTCCCAACGGCCCCCTCGACTGGCGTCACCTTCTGGCTTTCGGGTTCTCCGAAACCGGCGCCGATCTCAGGCGGTTGCTGCTTTCCGCGCTGGCGGCCGCGCTGTTGGGACTGGTGACGCCGCTATCGGTCAAGGTGCTTTTTGACACGGCGATCCCCTTTGCCGAGCAGTCCCTGATCCTGCAGCTGACCCTTGTAATGGTTGCCGCGGCGTTGGGCGCCGGCGCCTTCGAAGCGGTTCGTGCGATTGCTTTCATCCGACTGGAGACCCGGGCGGAAGGGCGGGTCGAAGCGGCGGTATGGGATCGGCTATTGCGCCTGCCGGCGCATTTCTTCCGCGATTATGCCGTCGGCGATCTGACGCATCGGGCCATGGGTGTCAGCACCATGCGCCGCATCGTCTCCGGGGTGACCCTGGTGGCGTTTCTTTCCGGCGCCTTCGGGCTTGTCAATTTCGCGTTGATGTTCGTGCTGGATACGGGGCTCGCGTTTGCCGTGGTTGCGATGACCGCAGCGTGGTTCGTGCCGGTCTGGCTTTGCACGCGCGCCCAGGCCGGGTATTTGCGCGAAAGCTTCGCAATCCAGGGACGGCTGGTCGGACGGCTCGTGCAGTTCATTGGCGGTATCGCCAAGCTGCGCTCGGCCGGCGCCGAACTCAGGGCCTTTTCCGTTTGGGCAAACGGGTTCGCAAGACAGAAGAAGGCCCACTACCAGGGCATGGATCTCGGCAACTGGGTCACCGCGATCGGCGCCGGGTTCGTCGTGCTGACGTCCGCCGTTCTGTTTGCCGTTGTCGCGATGGTCTATGACGACATGGCGGCCGGGACCTTCGTCGCCTTCCTTGTCGCCTTCGGACAGTTTGCCGCCGCCGCGATCGCGGCTACGCAGGCGTTTTCCAGTTCGTTGGTTCTGATGCCGCTTTATGAACGACTGAAGCCGATCCTGGAGGCCAGGCCGGAAATCGACCCGAGCAGGGCGTATCCCGGTTTGCTCAGCGGTGCGGTCAGCGTCAATGACGTGACGTTTCGCTATGACCCAAATGGTCCGCCGGTCCTGGAGGATGTTTCGATCCACGCAGAGCCTGGTGAGTTCATTGCCCTGGTCGGGCCTTCCGGGGCGGGCAAGTCGACGCTGCTGCGTCTTCTCCTGGGCTTCGAGGAACCGGAGGTGGGAACCATCACCTACGACGACAAGGACCTGGCGCAGTTGGACGTCGCCGCCTTGAGGCGCCAGTTGGGTGTCGTCTTGCAGAAATCGGGTCTGCTGCCGGGCGACATCTTCTCGAACATCGTCGGTTCTGCCGACCTCAGCCAGGACGACGCATGGGAGGCTGCCCGGTTGGCCGGTATCGCGGACGATATCGCGGCAATGCCGATGGGGATGCAGACCATGATCTCGGAGGATGCCGGAACGATTTCCGGTGGCCAGAAACAGCGTCTGATCATCGCCCGCGCGCTGGTCCGCCGGCCGCGGATCCTGCTTTTTGATGAGGCGACCAGTGCGCTGGACAACAAGACCCAGAAACTGGTGAGTGACAGCCTGGAACAGCTTGCCGCGACCCGCATCGTAATCGCCCACCGTCTGTCCACGATCCGTCATGCCGACCGGATCTATGTCGTCGTCGGCGGGCGGGTGGTGCAAAGTGGGGCCTACGCGGATCTGATGGCTGAAGAAGGGGCCTTCAGGCAGCTGGCCGAGCGCCAGCTCGCGTGAATCCGGACAAATCCGGTTGCCGCCCCGCCGATGCGATCGACCCTACGAAGTGGTGAACCCCGTTTGCCGGCCGATAGGGTATAGTTCGCCTTCGGTCCAACCTAAACCGAGAAGAATGTCAGGGGCAGGGACCATGATCGACAGAGAACCGCTGGACGACGTCATCGCCAAGGCGACCAGGGACGAAGCCTTCAAGGCCCGGTTGATGAACGATCCCAAGGCCGTTCTGGAGGAGGCAGGCTTCGAACTGCCGGACGGCTTGGCCGTCAGGGTGGTCGAAAACACGGATCGGACGATGCACCTTGTCCTTCCCGTACCGCCCGAGGGCGACCTGTCGCAGGCCGAGCTGAAGCGGATCGCGGGCGGCTCGAACGATTCAAACAGTTCATTGCCGGACGATATCCGCGAGTCCTGAATGAAACGAGGTACGGCTGTCATGCCCGAACAAAAAACCGACCAAGACAAACTGAGTGGAATTGTCCGGCGTGCCTGGCGCGACCCGGCGTTCAAGTCCCAGTTGCTGGCTTCTCCGCGCGACGTCCTGGCGATGGCCGGGATTGACATACCGGACGGTGTGACGATCGAAGTTCATGAAAACGATGCCGGCACGGTCCATCTGGTCCTGCCCTCGCCGCCCAGGCAGGAGCTCTCCGAGGAAGAGCTGGAGGATGTGGCGGGCGGCTACGAACGTGTCCTGCGCGGCCAACTGCCGAACTGACCGGGGAGCGCGTGATGAGTGGCAATGACCGAAACGGCATCGCCAAGGCCATCGCCCGCGCCTGGACCGATGCCGACTACAAGGCGCGCCTCAAAAGCGAGCCGCACGCAGCCCTGGCCGAGGTCGGCATAGAGGTTCCGAAAACGACCGACATCAAGGTCGTCGAGGATACGGCCGATACGCGGAATATCGTCTTGCCCGCGACGCCTGACGACATGAGCGACATGTCGCTGGACGAACTGGAGAAGATAGCCGCCGGCGTGAGGATCGCCGTCTATAAGAAACCGTACCGACACCACGACTGAGGGTCGGGTCCGGACATACGACCAGCCCGATGCGGCAGTTGAAATGGAGCGTCATCCATGTCTGACCAGATCGAGACCAAAGACGACTTTCGCGCCATCGTGATGCGGTCGTGGCGTGATGCGGACTTCAAGGCGCGCCTGTTATCGGACCCGCGGAATACCCTTGCGGAAGCCGGGATGCACATCCCGGCGGGCGTGACAATCACGATTCTCGAGGATGATCCCGAGACGCTTCATCTCGTCTTGCCCACGAGGCCGCAGGGGGATTTGTCTCCGGAAGAGCTTGAGCGTGTGGCAGGCGGCACCTCGACGCGGTTCCGTCAACGCAAGACACCGGGGACCTACTGAATTGACTGACCGGGGCTGATGGCGGAAATGTCGGAGAAACCCTTGGACGAGCGGACCGGTGATGAAAAAAGGTGACATCGCAAAGATCATCGCGCGGGCGTGGCGCGAAGCGGACTACAAGGCCAGGCTGAAGGCAGATCCCCATGCGGTTCTGGCCGAAAGCGGCGTTGAGGTTCCCGCGGGCACCGCGGTGAAGGTCCAAGAAGACACGAACAACACCGTCCACCTGGTATTGCCGCTCCGGCCACCGGGAGACTTGTCCATGGAAGAGCTGGAAAGGGCCGCAGGCGGACGCACCGACATCAAGACACCAGGTGTATACTGAGCCCGAGCGGTCGCTGAGGCGTTGCTGCCACCGTCACCGGGAGACGACGCGATGAGCGGGAAAAAGAACAATCCTTATGCCAGGATCATCGCACGAGCCTGGCGCGACCCTGCCTTCAAAGCGAAGTTGTTGAAGGACCCTGCTGCTGCTCTCGCGGAAGCCGGATTCAAGGTGGCGCCGGGTGTCACGGTGACCGTTTCTGAGAACAGTGCCAGCAGGCTTCATCTCGTCCTGCCCGAACACCCCGGCGAAGAACTCGGGCCAGACGAATTGGAAGAAATCGCGGCCGGGGCCGTTCCGACATTGTTGAACGGGCAGGTCACAGACTGAAAGCGACGGGCCCGCGGCGCGGACCGGCCGCATGATCGTGAGGAGACATTACGATGACGATTGGCAAGGCAATCGCGCGCGCATGGACCGATGCCGCGTACAAGGACAAGCTTGCGCGCGACCCGCACGCGGCCCTGGCCGAAGTGGGTCTCGAGGTGCCTGCGGGAACGGCGATCACCGTGGTCGAGGATACGGACCAAACGGTCCATCTGGTTCTGCCCGCGCCGCCCAGCGGGGCCGGTGATATGTCGCTGGAGGAACTGGAGGCGGTCGCAGCGGGCGGTAGTCATGAGTACGTTTCCGAGCAGATCACGGATTGAAGGTGGGACCATGTCCGTCGCAAAGGCGATCGCCCGTGCCTGGACCGATGCCGGTTACAAGGCGCGGCTGTTGAGCGAGCCGCACAAGGCGCTGGCCGAGTGCGGCGTCGAAGTCCACGGCTCGACAAGCGTCAAGGTGGTCGAGGACACATCGAAGGTCCTGCATCTGGTCCTGCCCCCATCGCCCCACGGCGCCGGGGCCATGTCCCTGGATCAACTGGAGGAGATCGCGGCGGGAACCGACCCGGTCACCGTGAACCCCATGGTGACGGATTGAAGGCCGCGTCATGACAATCGCCAAAGCGATCGCCCGCGCCTGGCGCGATGCCGGCTACAGGGAAAGGCTCAACGGCGACCCTCGCGCCGCGCTGGCGGAGGCGGGTGTCGAGATCCCGGCCGGGGTGACGGTGAAGGTTCTGTCTGACACGCAGGACACGGTGCATCTGGTGCTGCCGGTCCATCCGGGAAAAGACCTCAGCCCCGAGGCGCTTGAGAAGATTGCGGCGGGCGCCGACCTGTCGAAGGTCAACTCGCAGGTTATCGACTGAACACGGTCGTTGCCACGCGCGCGGCGGTGCGGGCCCTACCTGCCGCGCCCCTGGAAACAGTAGGACGGATCGATGCAGGATGCTCCGGCCGCAACCTTGTCGAGGGCGTCTTCGGAAAGCTCGCCCGCGGACGGTGCCGCCGGCAGGATCAGGTGAACCGTATCGGTCGTGTTCTCCACCACCTTCACGCTGACCCCCTGCGGTATCGCATATCCGGCCTCTTCCAGTGCCGAATGGGGATCGTCCATCAGTTTTGCCTTGAAGCTCGCGTCGGCCCAGGCCTTCGCAACGACCTTGGCGTAGTTGGCCCGCGCCACCTCGTCCTGCTGATCGGATGCGGACATCGTTTCCTCCCTTGGTTGGATTGATCCTTGTCTTCCGTGTCGTCTACCCGGCGGACGCCGCAAGGGCGTGACACCTATCCGGGGACTGAAATGGACTGACTTCGGGAGCCCTTGTTGTCGAGTATGCTACACAACAGGCGCCGCACCAACGCAAGAGGCCCCGGTTGTTCGCACCAAACTCGGTCTGACTCCCGGTGACGGACACGGAGCGGGGGTGGCGCAAGGGGGTGAAATGGCGCGTGCCGATCTATTGGCCTTGTTCGGATGACAAAGTCCGGTTTCCGGATTGCCTTCAAGCCGCACCTCGCCGCGCACATCCTTTCCGACACGGAGGTCGCGCTGATCGGCGAAAAAGGGCGATTTGCTCTCCGCGGCCGCGCCTACGCCACGCTGGCACCGCTGCTGGATGGCAGCCGATCGCTCGAACAAGTCGTCGCCGCCGTCAGCGACCGCATGGCGCCCGAGCTGGCGTATTTCGCATTGGAGCGCCTGGAAAGATCCGGACACACGACGACCGTGCCACCGACCGGACCGGATGCCTGGCACGCCTGGTGGATCGGCCAGGGGTCGGACCCAAAGACCCGGGCGATGATGAAAGAACGCGCGCGGGTGGCGGTCCGTTCGATCGGCCTCGAAGGCTCGCTGGCGGAAAGACTGAGCGAGCAACTTCGCGCTTCGGTCGACCTTGTGGACGATGTGGCGAAAGCGACCCTCGAAGTGTGCCTGGTCGACGACTACCTGCGACCCGAACTCGGCGACCGCATCGCAAGTGCTGCCGCGGCGGGTCGGCCGTTTCTTCCGGTCCGGCCGATCGGACAGGTGCTTTGGCTGGGACCCTATGCAACGCCGGGGCATCCGGTCGACTGGCCGGCATTGGCGCACCGCCTCATGGCGAACCGGCCATCGGACGGTGCCGTTCTTGCGAAGTGCGGCGCGTTCCCTGTTTTTCCGACGCTGCACACGCCGGAAACCGAGGCGGTTGGGCTGTCGATGGCGGCGCTCGCCATCGCCCGATGCGCGGCGGGCGACATTCCGGATGCGCTGGACGCTTCGATATGGACGATCGACCTGACCTCGCTGGAAAGCCGAAGTCACGCCCTGCCATGCGCGGCGGTGGAGTCGCCCGTCGACGCCGGTGGGATGTCCATGTCGGCCCGCCCGGTCGCACTGCGGCCCAGCCCCAAGCGAAGCGGAAACACGGGCGGACATCGCGTGTGCCGGCCCGAGCAGACCTTGCAACGACTGTTACCCCTGGTGAGCCCGATTACCGGCATCGCGCCGGAGATCGTACGTCTGCCGGCGGCGGGAGCGGCATATCTGTACGGCGCTGTCCAGGCGATGGCATCGCGGAACGGTTCGGCCGGGAATGGCCAGAGCCTCGGCCGGCCGTTCAGTGCCACGGGCAAGGGCCAAAACGATGTCGAGGCGCGCGTCAGCTGTCTCGCAGAGGCGGTGGAACGGTATTCGGGCTGTTTCTTCGGCGACGAACCGGTCAGGGCGACGCGTATGGACGAACTCGGGACGGCCGCTATACACCCGAACGATCTGTTGCTGTTCAGCGAACGTCAATATGCCGAACGCGATGCGCTCAACCATTTGCACGGATGCGGGTTCAACTGGATCCCGAAACGTTTCGATGCAGCGCAGGAGATTGATTGGACCGCGGTCTGGTCGTTGACCGAACACCGCACGAAATGGGTGCCGTCTGCTTTGTGTTACTTCGGGTACGAACCTGCAGCGAATATCGCAACGCCTTCTTTTGGCCGTGCCAACTCGAATGGCTGCGCATCCGGAAATACGCTCGAGGAGGCGATCCTGCAGGGCCTTCTCGAGCTCATCGAGCGCGATGCCTGCGCCCTTTGGTGGTACAACCGGGTGCGGCGCCCGGCCATTGATGCCGCTTCGTTCGACGATCCCTTCTTTGATGCAATGCTACGGTCTTACGACACTGCGGGACGCGCGCTGCATCTGCTTGATCTCAGCACCGATCTGGGAATCCCGGCCGTCGCGGCGGTCAGCTGGCGCCGCGATACGCGCGATCGGATCCTCTTTGGGTTTGGATGCCACCTGGACCTGCGCGTGGCGATCGCCCGCGCCTTTTGCGAGATCGACCAGGCTTTCGCGTGGGAAGCGGCGGCCGGCGCAGCGGACGTCGAAACCGGCGACCCGGCAGATCCGGGCCTCGCCCGCTGGATCAGCCGGGCCACCGTCGACAGCGAGCCCTATGTTGCCCCTGCCGCCGACGAGATGGTCGACATCGGCGGGTTTCAGGATCAGGCTACGGACGACATCTCTGACGACATTCGCCATTGTGTGGAATGCCTGCACCGGCTGGGCCACGAGACGCTTGTTCTGGACCTCACGCGCCCAACGATTGGATTCCCGACCGTTCGGATCCTCGTTCCGGGCCTTCGCCATTTCTGGACGCGCCTGGCACCGGGGCGGCTTTACGATGTCCCGGTCGCGCTAGGGTGGCTGCCACATGCCCATGACGAACGTGACTTGAACCCGACGCCGTTCTTCATGTGACGCCGACCCGGCACGCGGTCGGTCGATGCCATTCGTCGGACAGCGCATTCCGGCGGATGGGGGCGGCGACAGGGCTAGTTTCCGTGGTCCAGGAGGCGGTGCCTGTACTTTTCAATCTGCGTTTCGCGGTGTCCGGCGCCGGCGACGCCTTCAAGGTCTGCGTCTGCGATTTGCCGCCCCGCCGCACTGGGAATCACGAGATGCAGCTTATCCGCGCGGTCTTCCAAGACCTTTATTGTGACCCCTGCAGGCACCTCGATCCCGGCCTCCGCCAGTGCCGTCTTCGGATCCGCCAGCAGCGTCGCCCTGAAGGCTTTATCCCGCCATGCCCTGGCCACCGCCTTCGCGAAAGCCGACGGCGCATCGTCGGCCGGCGTTTCGGATTCTTGCATTTCCGTTTCCTCCCGGTTCCGATGCCGGCACCGTGCCGTGGCTTAGTTCTGGTCGGACGGCAGAATCATGCCTGCCGCCCCGCCCGCAATTCGCTCCAGTTCGTCATCTGTGACTGTGCCTTCGGGCGGTTGCGGCAAGACAAGGTGCACGGTGTCGGCAGTGTTCTCCAAAACCTTGATCGCGGTCCCTGCGGCAACGGTGACGCCGACGTCCGCCAGCGCCGCGTGGGGGTCGTCCGTCAGTTTCAGTTTGTAGGTCGGGTCTTTCCAGGCACGGGCGATCGCCTTTGCGACGGTCATTGGGGTCCTCCAGTCGCTGTGACCTGCATCAGGAGAATCAGATCGTCCAGCGTCCTTGGGATCATCGGTGCGGGATGTCCCGGATGACGGTTGGGGACCCGCCGGCGACCTTTTCCAGTTCGTCCTGGGAGAGATCGCCCGGCGGAGCGAGCGGCAATACGAGGTGGACCGTGTCGGCAGTGTCTTCGACGACCTTGACGACGGTTCCGGCCGGCGTCTCCACGCCCATCTCGGCGAGCGCGGCACGCGGGTCGCCCTTCAACTTGGCCTTGAACGCTTCGTCGCTCCACGCCTTCGCAACGACCTTGCCGAGCTTCTTGCTGTTCTCTCCCGTTTCCATGGCCCCTTCCTCCGTCGTCGGCCAAGCTGCATATCAATGTCAGGGTAGGCTATCGGCAGAAACCGGTCCAACTTGCCGGGCGCTGGTTTCGGCGCGGGTCGCCATCGCAAGGATCGCCCGTGGCATATTCGCCTCCCAGCCCCCAGTCGTCGCTGGCCGTTGGACCTTTGTCCCGGTGCCGGTCTATGGTGAAAGTCATCAGGTGTGATGCGCCTGATCTGGGAGGTGACCATGGAGCACGAAGAGCATCGCAAGGCCCTCGGCCGGATGGTGGCCAAGGCTTGGAGCGACGAGGCGTTCAAGCAGAGGCTGCTCAGTGATACCCATTCGGTGTTGGCCGAAGCCGGTGTCTCGGTTCCTTCTGGAATCACGGTCAAGGTCGTTGAGAACAAGGAAGATACAGTCCACCTGGTTCTTCCCCAGCGGCCCGACGGTGAACTCAGCGAGGAGACCCTTGACCAAGTCGCGGCAGGTTTCCGCATGCCGGGCAACTATAGCGATCCAAAACTGTAAAAAGACGGATCGATACTTGGCCTGCCGGTCAGGGCGAAACGATTTCGCCGGCGCCGCGAAAAGCAGTTTGGGCTGCCTAGAGCAAGGGGCCGTGGGGTTTCAGCTCTTGCCGCGTTTCTTCAACGTGCTCGCGGAAAGCTGAAGAATCGGTCCCCTCACGGCAGGACGGGCGCGTTCCCCATGTCGAGATGCAGGGCGGTGCCTGTATAGGGATTGGCGGCGATCGCGGCATCGTCAAGCTCGACACCGAGGCCGGGCGTGGTCGGCGGAATGACGTAACCCTGCTCCCACTCGATCCCGGTCGACACGACCGACATGTAGGGCCCGTCGAAGCTGCCGATGGCCTCGAGGATCAGGAAGTTGGGGCTGCAGGTGGCGATCTGGATGTTGGCCGCCGCGACCACCGGGCCGCAATAAAGATGCGGCGCGATCTGCGCCTGGCGCGTCTCCGCCATGCCGGCGATCTTCTTGGCCTCCAACAGCCCGCCGACGCGCCCCAGATCCATCTGCAGGATCGAGGCCGCGCCGGCCTCCAGCACGCGCGCGAACTCGTGCTTGGTGCACAGCCGTTCGCCGGTGGCGATCGGGATCGAGGTGAAGCGCGCCACCTCGGCCATGTCGGCGGGGTTTTCCGGGGTCGTCGGCTCCTCGAACCACAGCGGCTCGTACTTCTCCACGCGCCGCGCCAGGCGCTTTGCGCCGGACACCGTGAACTGGCCGTGGGTGCCGAAAAGAATGTCAGCGCGCGTGCCGACGGCCTCGCGGATGCGCCTGCAGAACCGGTCGCTCAGTTCCAGGTCTTCCAGGCGCGGCTGACGGCCGTCATAGATCGTGTAGGGACCCGCCGAGTCGAACTTCACCGCCGTGAAGCCCATGTCCACCATCCGCACCGCGACCTCGGCTGCGATGTCCGGGTCGTTGTAGACGTTCTTCGTATCGGGGTCGGGATAGACGTCGCCGTCGGGCGGGTAGAGGTAGGTATAGCTGCGCAGGCGTTCGTGAACCCTGCCGCCCAACAGCATATAGACCGGTTTGTCGGCCGCTTTGCCGACGATGTCCCAGCAGGCGATCTCCAGGCCGCTGAGAACGCCCATCACGGTCACATCGGGGCGCAGCGTGTAGCCGGCCCCGTAGGTGCGCCGCCAGAGCCATTCGATGTCGTGCGGATCGCGGCCCGCGAAATGGCGCGCGAACACGTCCTCCGCCATCGCCGCGCAGAGATCGGGGCCGAAGGTTGCGTTGTAGATCTCGCCGACGCCGGTGATCCCGCAGGCGGTGGTCAGGCGCAGGAAGATGAAATAACGCCCGCCGTGCCGCGGCGGCGGGTTTGCGACAACGAATGTCTCGATTTTATCCAGACGCATGCGATCCTTCCATGCGCGTTTGGTCAAACCGAAAGGAGGGCACGCATCGACCGTCATGGCAATCGCAGAATTGCACGAACCGGACCCGTGCCTGTCGGTGTCCACGAACGCCGAACGCCGCCCAAGTGGAGATCTCCGGGGCTGTCGCGGCCCTTGCGGTCCAGCGGGCCTGACGCCATGGTGACGCGCCGCATGTCCCGCACACCGCTTCGAGGTGTTCCATGGCGCTCAACCTAAAACCGCTGTTCCAGGAGGCCGATGTCCGGGCCGAGCGGACCGTGTCGATCATCCGCATCCTGATTGCGGGCGGTCTGCTTGCCGTCCTCGTTTCGACGGTGATCGGCGGCGGGCCCGGCCGGCCGGCGCAGGGGGCCGGGTCGCCACTGCCCGGCGACGGGCCGCCCCCGCCGCTGTTGTCGTTGCAGGGCGCGATCATCGACCAGGCGGTCGTGGCCGTGGGCACCATCGTCGTCTATCTGTGCCTTGGGCTGTTGTCGCTCTACGTCATCCAGACCCGGCGCTATCGCGGCTGGATGGTCTGGCCCTTTGCAACGGCGGACGTCGTTTTCGCGCTGGTGGCGGTGTGGCTCAGCCTTCTGAACTCCGAGCTTGTCGGCGCCTATGCGCCGCTGCTGCCGGCCTGCTGGCTGCTGGTGATCGTTCTTGCGTTCGGTGCGTTGCGCTACAATCCGCTGTTGCAGGCCTATCTGACGCTGATCACCGCCGGCGGTCTTGCGTTCGTCATCTGGCTCACCGGCGGTTTCCTGCCGATGGGTTGGATGCGCACGGCAACCGATCCCGCCAGCCCGTTGCTTGTCCGGCCGCCGACGATCATGCGCTTGGTGATGCTGGGGACCGCCGGCGCGGTGCTGACGCTTGCCGTCCATCGCGCCAGGCAGATGCTGCGTCGCGCAACCGCCGATGCGGCACGGCGCGACAATCTGGTGCGTTACCTGCCGCGCGCGGTTTCCGACCTTCTGGCCGAGGGCGCGATCGACGAGTTGCGGCAGGGGCGGCGCGATCCGATGGCGGTGCTGTTCGTCGATGTGCGGGGTTTCACCGGCCTGGCAGAGGATATGGACACCGCCGCGCTGTCGGCATTCATGACCGAGTTCCGCCGGCGCATCTCGCGGGCTGCGGAGGCCGAAGGCGGCGTCGTCGACAAGTTCGTCGGCGACGGCGCGATGATCGTCTTCGGCCTGGACGCCCCGCACGGCGACGACGCGGCGCGCGCCGTCGCCTGCACGCGCCGTATCCTTGCCGAGATGGAAGACTGGAACCGGATGCGAACCGCGGCCGGCGCGGCACCGGTCAGGCTGGCGATCGGGGCGCATTGGGGCGAGGCGTTTTGCGGCGCGGTCGGCGACGAAACCCGTCTTGAGTTCACGGTTCTGGGCGACGTGGTGAACGTCGCCTCCCGGCTCGAAGCCCGGGCGAAATCGGAAGACGTGGCCGCCGTGGCAAGCGGGGCCATCCTGGAACGCGCGGGCGATGGCACGGCCGGGTGGGAGAGCCTTGGCGTTTCAAGCCTGCGCGGACGGGATGCGGCGATGGATCTGTTCGCGCTGCGCTGACCCGCCCCGCGTCTGGCGGTTGGGTCAGCTCCGGTTCTTCGCCGCCGCCTTAAGGGCTGCGTTGGGCGATTCCCCGAACGCCTCTCGGTAGAGCTTGGCGAAATGCCCTGTGCTCGAAAAGCCGACCGCATATGCGGTCTCGGCGACGGTACCGTACTGGTGGATCAGGATCAGATCCCGGGCCCGTTCCAGGCGTTCGCGCCGGATGAAGGCGACCGGCGTCATGCCGACGGCATCCTTCAGGCGCCGGCCCAGGGTCTTTTCGCTCGTGCCCAGCGCGGCCGCAAGCTCGCGGACGCCAAAGCCCGGGTCGTCCATGCGGGCGTGGACCTGCTCGCTTGCCCATGCGACGAAGCGGCTCTCCGCCGGCGACAGGGGGTCGCCGTTCGCGGTTTCGATCAGCCGGCTTTCCAGCTCCTCGATGCGATGCCGAGAGGCCTGCAATGTGACGTCGAAGGAACGCTGGAGGTTCTGGGCCCGGCGTTCCAGGTGCTGCGCCTCGGCCGCCGCGCCAAGCCCCTGTTCCTGGATCGATCCGACTCGCGCGGAGATGGCGAGTGCCATGCACACCGACTCGCCCAGGATGGCGATGTAAAAGAAGACATCGCTGGCGCGCAGCACCAGGAAGTCGATGCCGGAGGCGGGGTCTTCGACGCCAGGCGGCGTGTAAAAGAACCAGTTTGAGGCGAAGATCCCGACCAGAAGCATGGTCGAGCCGGCCGCAAGCGGCCGGGCGCCCGCGACGCCGCGGCGTATGCCGAGAACGATGCCCCACAGCATGATCGCCTGGACCAGGACGAAAGAAACATTGAGCGGCAGACCCAGGGCCCAAGGATCGAGCACCGCCAGGACTCCCGACACCGACAACAGGACAAAGGAAAACCTGACGGCGCGGCCCCAAGACGGGTGTTCTGCATCGATGTTCAGCAGCGTCCTGCAGAACTGGACAAGGGCCAGTCCTGCCACCGTCACCAGAAACTCGAAGGCGCGCGCCCACCCGGCCACGTTCACGGTCGTCTCGGTCAGGTGATGAAGCCACCCGTCCCACAGGATGCTGGATGCCAGAAGGGTCGAGATGTAAAGCGCGTAGTACCGGTAGAACCGGACCTCCACGTGCCGGAACACAAGCAGACTGACCGCCAGAATGGCAGCCAGGAACCCGATGAACGCCGCCGAGACGATCATATAGGTGTCGTTCGACGTCCGGGCCAAACGCTCTGTCATCAACAAGGGCGTCACGGTCGGTGTCCGGACGCCTGCCGCCCGCAGGTAAAGGTGCCTGGTCTCGCCCGGCGCCAGCGCCACCGGCAGCAGAGCCCTCAAGGTCGCGGTCGCCCGCTCGGCGGGCGGCAGGTGGCGCCCGGTTCGCGTCGTTCGGACGAAGGCGCCGGCCTGTCGTTCGAACAGCGACATCTCGCCGAAGATCGTCTCGACGAAGTCGATGACCCATTCCTGCGGCGCATCGGTCGGGTTGACGATCGAAAAGCGCAGCCACAGGATCTCGCCGGGCGCCGGCCCCGGGAATGCCTCCAGGCAGGGTGCCTGGCTGAAGGATGCGGTATCCAGGGCGTCCGGCGTGGCCGCGCCGGCGCTGTCCAGCAGATAGTCGGCCGATAGAGGCCGCAGACCGACGCCTTGGGCCACGTCGAGGGCGTTCGCTTGCGGCGTCCGGGCACAGCGGTGGTGATCGTCCGCCGTCGCAGGGTCGCCCGAAGCAAGCGCGGCGACCGCAAGGACGGCGAGTGCCAGCCACCGCAATGTTCTTTTGCGCACCACCCCCTGTCGCCTTTTCTGCGCCTTGTTGCGTCTTCCGGTCGCATGCCGTCTGGCCGATGGGCCGGCTTTGACCATCACGTTTCGGACAAAACTACATGCAAATCCGTCAAACTGACAAATCTGCACCCAATCGCGCGATCCCGTCGTATAGTCGCATTCTCAGTGTGGGATTAGGCAGGCGGTGGTGCCTGTCGAGTGCCGATGGCACCAGCAGCGGTCCACGTTCGTGATGCGTAACGTTTCCCGAACCCGGGGGCAGGGAACGCGTTGGATCTTCGCGCTGGCTTTGACGGAATGGGCTGCACGTGCGTAGTAGACTGTGGTAATGTTATGTTGAGGCTGCGGCGGAAGCCGTGGCCGGACCGGCGTCGGGAGGTCATACCGGTCCAACAATAAGGTATATGCCGGGAGTTCCGGGCCGCAACGGCCGGGGGCCAGATACAGCCGATACTTAGGGGAGTGTCGCGTGCGTTCTGGTTTGAAAAACAACAAGGAATGCGAGTCGGCCGCACCGGCCGTCTCCGCAGCCGCGCCAGGGCTTGGCCGAGGTCGGGACCGTGGCTAAGCCGTTCGGCAAGGCCGCACCGACACCATCGCCGTTCACCTGGCTCGATTTCAGACGCGCGCAGTTCAAACGCTGGGCCGGCCGCAAGCCGTGGCCGTTCCAAGCCCGCCGCGACAAGACCCCGCCCGCCGGCAGCTATCACAAGGTCCTTTTCGAACCGCTGGAGCCGCGGCTCCTGCTCAGCGCCGACGTTCTCGCCGTCGATCTGAGTGCCAGCAATGCCGACGAGCACCTGGCGGTGCAGCTGGTCGAGGAGATCGAGACGGTCGGATCGAGCACCGTTACGGTCCAGCGCATCCAGGTCATCGACAAGAACAACGGCGATGCGGTCCTCGCGTTCGGCGATCTCGGCGAAATCAGGGCGGTCTCGATCGAGACCGGCAGCGGCGCCGACAGGCTGACCGTCGATGCGACGACTTTCGAGACCATCGCCGCAGCGGATCCAAGCGTCGATCTCGACCTTGCGCCGACCGTCAGTTTCGATGCAGGCGGCGTTGCCGCGCCTGGCGGAAAGGACACGCTGGAGGTCGACAGCGGCGTTGACACGAACTGGCTCATCGACGGGGCCGGGGGCGGCGACGCCAGCGGCACGCTGGAGGTCTCCTTCGCCGATGTCGAGGCGCTGGAAGGCACCGGGTCGGGCGGCGAAGACGCGCTGTTCGGCAACGCGGCGGTCAACAACTGGACGATATCCGGCACCGGCGCCGGCTCGGTCAGCGGCTACGACTTCGACGGTTTCACCGAACTGACCGGCGGCGCCGACAGCGACACCTTGACCGTGGTTTCGGCCGGCACGAGCTGGGAGATCACCGAGGGCCAACAGGGCACGGTTTCCGGGCTCGCCTTCGACGATTTCGAGTTGCTGGCCGGCAGCGGCTCCGACACCCTGACCGGACCGGACGCCACGACCAGCTGGCTGGTGAACGGGGCCAACGCTGGCGCCATCAACGGCCTCGACTTCACCGGCATGGCCACCCTGGTCGGCGCGGACAACAACGAGGACCTGTTCCGCCTCGACACGGGTGCCGCCCTGACCGGGTCGATCGAAGGCGGCGCCGGCGGCTTCGACGTCTTATTCATCGACGAAACGGCCTTCGGAACGGTCCAGTTCCAGGACGAGTTCGGCGTCAATTCCGCGACGCCCGTCACGCCGGCGGGGCGGGTCGATCTGGACGGGGCGGTCATCACCTATACCGGCTTGGAAGCGCCCAGCCTGAACGTCGACAACAGCGACCCGTCGAATGTGACCGTCACCGGGACGATCTTCGATGACAACCTGGTGCTGAAACGCGATCCGAGCGATTCGACGAAGACGCTGATCGAAAGCAGCAATCTCTTCATGGGCGATGCGAGTTTCACGCATGCGACCGGCTCGCTCACCATCAACATGCTCAGCGGCAACGACACGCTGACGATCGAGGAATACGCCACCGGCCTCGGCGCCTCGCTGACGGTCGACGGCGGCCTAAACTACCCGCTGGTGCCGTTCATCAACGACGGCGATACGATCATCGTGGCGGCCGGGGCCATCGTGTCGACGCGCGCGCTCAACCCCGCCAACCCCAATCCCGACTTCGAGACCTCGTTCTCGGTCGGCGATTCCGGGGACATCCTGTTCAAGGCGGAAAAGATCGAGGTGCGCTCGGGCGCCAAGCTCTTGGCCCACGCCATCGACGACGGCGTCGGTCCCGTCTCCGTGGGCGGCGACATCACGCTGGAGGCAACCGAGCTTGACGACACGTTTCTGCCCTTCATTCACATCAAGAACACCGAAGCCACGATCAGCCTGACCGACGCCGTGGTCCTGGGCGAGACGGTGACGATCGAGGCGCGCGCCGACAGCCAGACCCGGTTCGACGACAGCAGCGAGGGCACGAGCATCACGACGAGCGTGAAGGAGAGCGCGCTCGACCTGGCGGAGTCGATCAGCGACATCGGCGCGCTTTCGATCTCCAACGCCGACGCCACGATCACGGTCGACGGCACCACGCGCGTCGAGGCCGGGTCGATCACGATCGACGCCCGGGCCCTTGCCGAGGCCAAGGCCAAGGCGATCAGCCGCGTGGTCGGCTTCGCGCTGGGGATCGTCAACCCCGAAGCCAGGGTGACGGTCGGCGGCTCCGCATCCTTGACCGCGACGGCCGGCGACCTGGAAATCACATCGCTGGCCGACAGCCTGATGGAAATCGCCGCGCAACAGAGCCTGTTGGGGCCGACGCGCACCAACGAGGCCGTCGACGTGAACATCGCCATCGGCATCGGCACGCTGGTCTCCCAGGCGACGGTCGGCAGCGGGGTGACGCTCAGCGCGACCGGCGGTCTCACGGTCGCTGCGACCTCAGTCAAGAACCATGACGTCTCCACCAAGGCCGCCTCCTACGACGACGGGACCGTCGGCATCGGCGTTTCGATCTCCCAGGCGAACACGACGACCGAGGCGACGCTCGACGGCACGGCGACCGCGGACGGCGATATCCTTGTCAGGGCCCAGCAGGACACGCCCAAGGACGACGTGCAAGCGGTCTCGGCCGTGGGGACGGGCAAGCTCACCGGAAAGATCCTGGATTTCAAAAGCAAATCGTCGCGCGGATCCTTCACGGGCGGATTCCTGAGCAAGATCCTGGGTAACCGGCCCTTGATCGATTCCCGAGCCAAACCGTCGAGTTTCGCGGTCTCCGGCGCCTTCTCGTTGCTGGTCGAGAGGAACACCGCCACGGCTGCGATCGCCGACGGTGCCACCGTCACCTCGACGGCAGGCGACGTCCGCGTCGAGACCCGTCTGGAGGCGCGGCCGGAAACCAGCGCGCTTTCCAAGATCGACCCGGCGGCAACAACACCAAAGAACATCGCGGTCAGCACGGCGATCTCGCTTGGCTTCATCACCAACAATTCCACGGCCTATATCGGCCACGGCGCCGTCGTAAATGCGGACGGTGATGTCTCAGTCGTGGCAGACACGGTTGTGCCTTACGAGATCGACTGGCTGCAGCTCAACGAGTTCAGCGACATTACCGACAAGCTGAACGGCAATCTCGGGCTCCAGAACGGCTTCTTCACGTCCTGGGCGCAGGCGCAGTCGAAGTCTAAGGGCAAGACGGGGCTGGCAGGCTCGGTCAATGTCCTGCAGATCGATACCGCGACGAATGCCTATATCGGCGAAGGCGCGCTGATCAATGACGGCGCCAACCCCAATGCGGTGGGCGATGTCCGGGTCATCGCGCGCAACAACATCGATACCGTCAACTTCTCCGGCAACCTCGGCGGACTCACATCTCCCCTCAGTGGGGTCGCCGGTGCCAACGGCGTCGGCGCGGCCTATGTGGGCGTGACCTACGACAACGTCGCCTCGGCGCGGATCCTGAGCGGTGCCGCGGTCACTGCCAACACGCTGACGGTGCGGGCCGATACCCGCGCGCGCGTTGTTGCGATCCCGCAATCCGGCGGCAAGGCGGACTCGATCGGGGTCAACATCACCGGATCGGTCGTGATCATCGAGAACACGACCTATTCGAACATCGCGACGACGGCGACGATCCTGACCGGCAGCGGCACCATCGACATTCCGAAGGAAAACCGGCGCATCTTCGGCGACGACAACAACGCACTCATCGAATTCATCGACGACGGCGACCCGCTGGCCGGCGTCGTCACCGAAGAGAAACTCCTTGCGCTGGACAGCAACGGCGACGGCGACCTGACGGCGGCCGACGACCACATCACCGCCGTCAACACAAACGGCAACGACGACCCGCTGGACGACGTCTACGAGACCGACCTCAACCAGCTTGTGGTCGCCGAGGACGAGATCCAGGTCTTCAACATCGGCGCGCTGGTCTCGCAAAGCCGCGGCTCGGCGTTCGGCGCCACGATTTCGGTCAACGATATCGAGCGCAACACCGTCGCCGCCGTCGGCACGCCGGTCTTCGATCCCGGATCGCAGGTCGACGGCGACGAGATCGATCTCGGCTATGCGCACGGGCTTTCCACCGGGGATCGCGTGACCTATCGCAGCCGCGACGGCAGCGATATCGGCGGGCTCAGCGACAACACCGACTATTACGTCATCGTCGAGGACGCGACGACGGTCCGACTGGCGCGCAACGCAACGGATGCAGACGACGGCACGGCCATTTCGCTGGATGCTTCCGCCGCGACGGGCGTGGCGCACAGCCTGGCAGAGGCGACGGCTCTGCCGGCGGGATCGAACACCGCCGGGGGCAACGTCCTGGTCACCGCCCTGAATGACGGCCTGTTGGTGTCGGTGTCGGTCGCCGCCGCGGTTTCCAAGGAGTCGACGCCCACCGGAGATACGGCGGCTTCAGCAAAGCCGGTCGGGATCGGGACGTACGGTCTTGCCGTCTCGGCCGATGTCTCGATCAACGCGATGAGCGACCGTGCCGAGGCCTATATCGCGGACATGGACCTGACCGTGACCGGCGGCGATGTGGACGTCACGGCGGAAAACGACGGCGATATCACTGCGGTCGCCGGCTCCGTCGGCATCTCCACGACCGGAACCAACTCGAGCGGCGGCGCCGGCGCATTCGGGACGAACGAGATCGACGATGTGGCGCGCGCCTTCATCGACGCCGCCGACGTGAGTGCCTCTGGCGCCGTCGACGTGCTCGCAACCTCGAACCCGAACCTGGTCGCCATCACCGCCAGCGGCAGCGGCAGCACCAAGTCCAGCACGGCCATCAACGTGGCGGGGTCGGTCTCGATCAATCAGATCGATCTGTCCACGCACGCATTCATCCGTGACGCCGACGTCACGGCCAGCAGAGTATCCGTCAACGCCAGGGATGATTCCCTGATCGTCGTGGTCGCCGGCGGCTTTGCCGCCAGCTTCGGCGGCAAGGGCGGCATCGGGCTGTCGATCGCCTGGAACGAGATCGACACCAAGACCCATGCGGTGATCCGCGATTCCGACGTGACCGCCACGGCCGGCGGCGTCGACGTGCGGGCCGTCACCGACCCCGACATCACCGCGGTCGCCGCGTCCGCCGGTGCCGCCAAGTCGGGCATGGCCGCTGCCGCATCGGCCACGATCAACCAGATCGACGCCGACACGGCGGCCACCATCGCCGGGCGCAAGACGGCGGCCGGCGGGATCGATTCCAACGGCGACATCAACGTGATCGCGCGCACCGGTGCCGCCGACGACGGCAGTGCCGATACCGTCGCCATTGTCGCGGTCGCCGGCGGCCTTGCGGTCGTGCCGGTCGGCGGCGGCGCGGCGTCCGGCGGCTTCGGCGTCAGCTTCATCTACAACGGCATCGACGCCTCGACGGTCGCCAGCATCGACAGCCCCAGCGTCGTCTCGCAGACCGGCGACGTCGTGGTCGAGGCGACATTCCTGGCCGAGATCGACGCAGCGGCTGTCTCGGGCGCGGTGTCCGCCAATGTTGACAAGGGTGCGGCCTATTCGGGCTCGGCCTCTGTCGCGGTCAACGAGGTCGGTCTTGGAAACGACGGTGCGGTGACGCGGGCCTCCATTTCCGGCGGGTCTACCGTCGACGCAAACGGAAACGTCGTCGTCAGCGCGCTCAACGATGTCGACGTGAAGGGCGGCGCGGGCAATATCTCCGTGGCGCTGTCCGCGGCTGGCGGCGGCGGCGGCGGCGCGGCCTTCGTAATCACCACGGACTCCACGACCGAGGCCTCCATCGGCGCAGGCGCGTCGGTGACGGCGCGGGCGAACGGCGCGACGTCGGCCGTGCTGACCGGCGAGAAGAACGGCGCTGGCGATCGGCTGACGGAGAATATCCGCGGCGTTTCCGTCACCGCGGTCACCTTCCAGGATTTCCTGAACATCGCCGTCGGTGGCGGGCTTACCGGCGGATCGGGCGCGATCACCTTCTCGCTGCCGATCACGCTGCTTGACGACGAGACCAGAGCCACCATCGGCGCGGGCGCGCAGATCAACGCGGCCAATGCCGGTTCCGGGTCCGAACAGCGCGTCAATCTGCTGGCGTCCGACCGGCTGGATCTGGACGTCGGCGCAGGCGCTCTTGCGTTCGCCGGCGGCTCGAGCTTCGGCGGCTTCGGGGCCGGCGGTGCCGGCGGCGACGTGACCAAGGTGACCGAGGCCTATATCGCCGCGTCGGCCACCGTCAACGCGACCGAAGACGTTGTCGTGCGCAGCGTTTCCGAGCAGGTGATCCTCTCGGTCGGCGCGGCGGCGGGCCTGTCCAGCGGTTATGGCGGCAGCGCCGCGACCAGCATCTATACGATGGACATCACGACCCGCGGCTATATCGGTGCGAATGCGACCGTGCGCGCGGAAGGCAATGTGCTGGTTTCCGCCGTCGCCGACACCGAGGCCGACCTGATCGCCGGCGCGCTGTCGATCAGCTCGCAGACCGCCGTCGGCGCCGTTGCCGCCATGGCCTTCGTCACCAAGACGACCGAGGCCTACATCGCCGCGGGCGCCGATGTCGCCGCCAAGGCCTCGAAGGACGCGATCACGGCCAATACCGGGGGCTTCACGACCAGCTTCGTGGCCGATCCCGATTTCAAGAAGAACGACATCCAAGGGGACAATCGAACCATCAATGTCGGCAGTCACGGTTACCAGACCGGCGATGCCGTGCGTTATGGGACCGACAGTTCCGACAGCGATGGCGACGAGATCGGCGGGCTCGACCGGGGCGAGGTCTATTATGTCATCCGGGTCGATGCCAACCGGCTGAAGCTGGCAAGCAGCGCCGAGGATGCCGAGGACGGAACCTCGATCCTGCTGAGTGATGCGGGCGTTTCCAACGCGACGAACCACCGGCTGTCCGATGCCAACCAGGCCGGTGTCCCCAATATCGACAATTCGGACGCCACCGATCCGGGCCTGACGCAGAGCCGCCAGGCCAGCGCACAGACCGCGCCGATCAAGGGCGTCGCCGTGACCGCCGTCAATTCCGACGACTTCGTTACCGCCGCGGTCAGCGCCGGCGGCTCGTCGTCGGCGGCGGTGCAGCTCGCGGGCTCCGTCCACGTTCATACCGCCAACACCAGCGCCTATATCGCCGACGGCGCGCAGATCAACGCCGCTGCCGGTTTCGATCCTGCGGCTTCGGGCGTCGGCACAGACCAGTCGGTTCTGGTGACGGCGGGCAACGACTATTACCACCTGGGCATTGGCGGGGCCGGCGGGATCGCCACCGGCGGCAGCGCCTTTACGCCAGGTGTCGACGTGGTCCTGGCGACCGCCAACACCACGGCCTCGATCGGCAAGAACACCGACGTGCGCGCCGCCGGGGACATCGAGGTCCGCGCCAACGGGGCGGAAGACATCCTTTCGATTGCGGTGTCGGTCGGCGGCGGCGGCGGCGGCGTCGCGCTTGCGCCGGCCGTCTCCTACATCGAGATCAACAGCAGCACGAAGGCCTTCGTCGCCGATGGCACCGGGGCCGCCGACGCGGCGGTTCTCAGTGCGCAGGGCAACGTCCTGATCATCTCCGAGGACGCGACCGACGTCGATGTCATCGACGGCTCGCTGGGGATCGCCTTCGGCGGCGCCGGCGTGGGTGGCGCCATCGCCTATACCGACATCTCCAAGGACACCCAGGCCTATATCGGCGCCTATGCGCAGGTCGACGCCAAGGCGGATACGGCGGACAGCGCCGTCGTGCTGGCGGGTGAGTTCGACGGCGCCGGCAACCCGACGACCCAGGCGGTCAAGGGAGTCGTCGTCGCGGCGGAGAGCAGCGAGGACCTGCTGATCATCTCCGTCACCGGCGCAGCAGGGAAGGGTGCAGGGATAGCCGGCGCGATCTCCTACCAGATCGTGGATTCCGATACCGCCGCCTTCATCGGCAGCAACGCGGCGATCAACCAGGATCCGATCGGCGCGCAGGCGGACCAGAGCGTCAACGTCTCGGCCTTCAACAGGCTCGAGATCTTCGCGCTTGACGGCGCGCTCAGCGGCTCGCCGGGCGGCAGCATTGCCGGCGGCGTCGACGTGGGCATCGTCCGCAACGACACGGTCGCCTTCATCGGCAGCGGGGCGACGGTCGACGCGCGCCGCGACATCGGCGTCCACGCCTTGTCGGACAAGGACATCGAATCGCGGGCGATCAGCGCCGCACTCGGCTCGATCGGGATTACCGGCGGCGTCTCGGTCTATACGATCGGCGGCGAGGCCGTCAGCACCTATCCCACCGACGGCGACGGCGACGGCACCGCGGACGGCTCCGAAAACGGCCTCTCGGCCGGCGGGTCGTCGGCGCCGGCCTCCATCGACACCCTGACCACGGACCAGATCGTCCTCAGCCGGTCTCTGCTCGGGTCATCCGATCAGGGCGAGACATTCGACCCGACCGCGCCCGGCGTCGTCGATGCCGGCGACGATACGATCGACCTCGGGCCGAACGGGCTTCAGACCGGCGATTCCATCGTCTACCGCAACGGCGGCGGCAACAGCATCGGCGGCCTGACCGACGGCGAGACCTACTACGTGGTCGTCGACGAGGCCGATCCCGACAAGGTCCGTTTGGCGCGCAATGCCGGGCTGACCGACATCGTCGAAATCGACGGCGCGCCCGCGACCGGAACCGACCATCGGCTGGAGCCGGTCTCCAGCGCAAGCTCGACCGCCGGCAACAACGCGCTCGGCGCCTCCGGCGCGGGCGGAAGCTCGCAGGGCGCGATCGGCGCGGTCGATGCCGCGGTCACGTCAAGCCTGACCAGCGCCAGCATCGGCCGCGGCGCCACAATCGACGCCGGCCGCAACGTCGATATCGACGCGCGCGAGGACATCGACCTGTTCGTGACCGCCGGAACCGCCAGTCTCGGCAAGGGGTCCTTCGGCGCCGGCGTCGCCGTCGTCAATCTGGGAAGCCAGGTCGACGCCCATATCGGGCGCGGGACCTCGGTCGAAGCGGGCTCCGGCTCCGGCCAGGGCGTGCGGCTGACGGCGGACCAGACAGTGCGCGTCGAAGCGACGGCGTTCATCGGCCAGGGCGGGATCGCCGCCGTCGGCGCCGGCGTGGTCGTCATCAACGACAACAGCACCGTACGCGCCTATCTGGAAGACGGCCTGTTTGCCGGCACCGGCGTTCGCATAACCGATGCCAACGTCGTTGCGATCACCGCAGCCCGGGACGTCACGCTTCTGGCGGGCACCGTTGCCGTCGGCGTTGGCAAGGTCTCGGCAGGCGCCTCGATCGTCGATCTGACCATCGCCGGCGACGTCACCGCCTATGCCGGCGACTATGCGGTCCTGGGAACCGCCGCCGATGACGTCGGCACCGTCGACATCGATGCCGATTTCGATGTCGAGGTCGGTAAGCCGGGCGGCCTGTTGTCGAACGCCATCGCCGTCGGCGCCGGCATCGGGGCCGGGACGGGCGGCGCCGCGCGCGCGGCGATCACGGCGGAGACCAACGCCCATATCGGCCGGAATGCCGCCGTCGACGCCACCGGCGAGGTATCGCTGAAGGCCGATGCCGACATCAATATCGACCTCGATGCCGATGGCGGTGCGCTGGGCGGCATCGCCGTCGGCGTGATGATCGCCAGCGGAAAGATCACCGGACCCGTCCGCGCGTTCGTCGATCAAGGCGCGACCATCCGGGCCCGGCGGCTCAAGGTCGAGGCCGTCCTCACCGCGGTCGTCGAGACCGATACCATCGCCGCGGCGGGTGGATTGTTGGGCGTCGGGGTCAATCTGGCCGATTCTACGATCACCGGCACCGTCGAGGCCTATCTCGCGAACAATGCGAACATCGACATTGGTGACGGCACGCCGGTCGGCAACAACACGGTCCTGGTGCGCGCGAATTCCACCGTCGAGGCGAACGCGGACACCTTTGGCATCTCCGTGGGCGGCGCGACCGTCGGGACCTCCCTGGCGACCGCAACCGTGTCACCGACGGTCCGCGCTTATATCGCAACCGGCGCCGACGTGGACGCCCGCGGCAACATCGATGTCTTGGCCAAAACCGACCATGCGGCGATTGCCGAGACCACCGCAGGCGCCGGCGGCGCGCTTGGCGGCAGTGGCTCCGACGCCGACGCCACGGTCGGCGGCACGGTCAAGGCCTATGTGGACGACGCCGACGTCACCGCGGGCGCCTTTGCCGTTACCAGCAGCCGGGTCAAGATCCAGGCGCAGTCGCTGGCGGCCGCCAAGGCGGACGCCGACGGCGGCTCCGGCGGCGGGCTCACGGTCGGCGTGTCGCTGGCCACCGCGATCATCAACCCCACGGTCTCGGCCTATTCCGGCGCGGGTTCGACGGTTTCCGCGGACGGCGACATCATCATCCGGGCACTGCACAACAAGAACGAGAATGGCAGCAACGCCGGATCGCGGACACTGGAAGACGCGACCACGCTGTCGCGCCGCGCCTTTGCCGACGCGGCCTCGTCCTCCGGCGCGCTGGTCGGCGGCACCGGCGCCGATGCCCAGGCGACCTCGTCTCCCGACCTCAGGGCCTATACCGGCTCCGGTGCCACACTGACCGCGGGCGGCAACGTCCTGATCGTGGCCCAGTCGTACAACAACGCCTATGCCGAATCGGACGGCATCATCGGTGGCGGCGTGCCCGTCGGCGCCAGCATTTCCAATGCGACCATCGACGGAACGACCCGCGCCTATGCGTCGGGGAACCAGGCCGGGCAGAGCGGACGCACGATCTCCGGCGACAATGTCACGATCCGGGCCTTGACCGTCGACAATGCCACCGCCACCGCCAATGCCGTGGCCGGCGGCGTCGCCGCCGGCGCCGGCGCTGATGCGACCACCCTGGTGAATACGGAGGTCGAGGCCTATGCGGGCAAGCGGGCGGATCTGGATGCGGACGCGGGCGACGTCACGATCGAGGCGGTGTCCGATGCGACCACGCTGGCCGATGCCAACGGCGTCGCCGGCGGTGCCGTCGGCATCGGCGTTTCCATCGCCCGCGCGACCCTGGACAACTCCGTCATTGCCCGGGTCAACCGGTTCGCGACCCTGGACGCCACCAGCGACATCTTTGTGCGCGGCCGCCACAACATGAACGCCGGCGGCGGCGTCATCGCGAACAAGCGCGCAAAGGCGACGGCCAATGCTTCGGGCGGCGGCGTCCTGTCCGGCAACGGCGCTGAGGTGACCGCGCGGTCGGACAAGGACGTCCGCGCGCTGGTCAATTCCGCGGCCCGCCTCACCGCCGGTGCGAACATCGCGCTTCAGTCTTACGCCAACAACGAGGCCGTCGGCGATGGCGACGGCGTCGGTGGCGGCGTCGTCGGCATCGGCGCGGTCGTTGCGGATACGTTCGTCGACGGCACGACGGAGGCGCGCGCCTTCGGCGATTCCGGCGGCAGCAGCGCGCTCGACCGGCTGGATGCCGGCAACGACGTCATCGTCAGCGCCATCGACCGCAGTTATGGCGAGACCAATGCCAGCGCCTCGTCCGGCGGCATCGCAGCCGGTGCCGGCGCCGATGCCGGATCGGACGTCCGGCGCACGGTGAAGGCCGTTATCGGCAACGAGCTTAATACCGATGTGGATGCGGACAACGATGTTCGCGTGTCCGCTGATGCGGACATCAAGGCGCGCGCCATCGCGACCGGCCGCACCGGCGGCGTGCTGGCGGTCGGCGAGTCGATTGCGAACGCCACGACCGTTGGCACGGTCACTGCGTCGATCGGGTCGTCGGCGGACGTCGACGCCGACAGGAACATCGACATCGATGCCGACCTTTCACCGAACTCAAGTGGTTTCGTAACCGACCCCGGCATTTCCTCGAACGCCCAGTCGGCCTATGCCCAGGCGATATCGTCCAGCGGCAATCTGGTCGGCGGTGTCGGTGCGACGAGCACCGCCAGAGCGACCGGGACGGTTACGGCCAGCGTCGGCGACAACGCAAATCTGGCCGCCGGCACCGACATCGACGTCACCGCCGACGGGACCAACAAGGTAACCGCCAGAACCATCGGCGATTCAGGCGGCCTGATCACGGGCGGACGCACCGACGCCGATGGCATCATCACCACGACGGTGAATGCCACCATCGGAAACGGCGCGATCCTTGGCGCGGGCGACGACATCACGGTCGCTTCGACGGCGAACTCGCGCGCCGGCGAGAGTGCCGACCACCTCAAGATCCAGAGCCGGGGCGGTACCGGCGCGCTGGCCGGCGGCGGCACGTCGCAGGTCGAAGTCACGGTCACCAGCAACGCCAAAACCGAGATCAAAGACGGCGCACAGCTGGTCGCGATCGACAAGATCGAATTGACCGCCAACAATCTGTTCTATGTCCGGGCCGAGGCGCTGATGAAGGCGGTCGGTGTCGTCGCCAACGTCACGAACGCGAAGATTTTCGCCAAACTCCGGGGCAACGCCAAGGTCATCATCGGGCAGAATGCCCAGATCACCGCGAACAGGGTGGAGATCGACGCGCGCAACAGGTTCAACGCGCGCGCCTTTGCCGATGCCAACACCGATTCATTCGTCGTCGGTGCCTTCGCCAATGCCGACTCGGATCTCGACACCGGCACCAGCGGCACGCCGGTCCTGGCGAGCATTTCCATCGCCGCCGGTGCGGACATCAAGGGCAGCACGTCGCTCAGCCTGATTGCCAAAAACCTCAAGGAAGGTATCGGCCTGCAGTCGAAAGCGAAGGCGCGCGCCGACACGGGCTTCGTTGCCACGGCGACGGCGGATGCCAACGGCGACGTCAACACCGATGCCAGGATCACGTCCGCCGCGACCTCGACGATGACGACGAACGACCTGACGGTCGAGGCGGTCTCCAGCGTCACGCTGGACCGGATACCCGATGCGGTTGCCGAAGGCGTCTTCACGAAGGTCGTTCGCGAAGCGCGCAAGGTGGTCAAGAAGATCACCAAGTGGCTGCCCTGGCCGCTGGACAAGCTCGTCGAATGGGTCACCGAAACGATCTTCGTCCTGGTCACCATCGTCGAGGTCTCGGTCGACGAAGCCAGGACCAGCGGCTTCAACGACAGCGAGGACGACGTCGTCGATCTCGACGGCGACATCTTCTTAGGCACGGATTCGAACAAGACCCTGATCGTCAATGCCGACGGGACGATCCATCCCGTCAGCAACGTGGGCGCCACCATCGATCCGACCTCGGTGCTGGTCGACGACATCGTCAACGACTCCACCGGGCGGGCCAGTTTCAGCGCGATCAGGGGCACGGTCGGCGGTGACGCGACGATCTACGTGCCCAAGGTGCTGGCCAACGTGCGGGTCGAGAACTATTCGAACCGCGACCTCAAGATCCAGGGCATCGACCTGGTCAGCGAAAATGCCGGCGACCCGGATCTTTCCGTCACCGACAAGAACTCCCGCGTCGGCGTCGACGACAATCCGTTCAACATCGTCAACCTGGGCGGCGAGTTCAGCCGCATCAGCATCATCAACCATTCCGACAATTCGAACGCCGACGTCATCTTTACGAAGAAACTCGACGACCAGAACGTGCTGGCGACCTTCTACATCCAGGCCGACGGCGGCGATGTGTTGCAGCAGGATCCGGGCGACACCATCCGGGTCGGCGACGTCGGCGGCATGAACAACATGATGGCCTCGCCGGTCATCTTCCCGACCACGGGCGATGCGTTGCTGAACAGCTACAACCTCGAATTTGCGAGCCGCCTGAACGCCGTGATCGGCGAGGAGGTCGCAATCTTCGTGTTCGCCGACCGCGGCCAGATCGGCTCCAGCGCCAACCCGTTCACGGTCGAAATGCTGCGCGGCAAGGACTTCCCGGACGGCACGCTGGAATCCACGCCGGTCACGATGAGGGCCGAGGCGCAGGGCGACATCTTCCTGGACATCCGCGGCGAGAACAGCCGCTTCACCAGTGTCGATCCCAGCCTGGAGGTGGATCTGGTCCAGCTCGACCTGACCAGCACCCAGGGCGACATCTTCGTCACCGGCGCCGCCGGGTCGCTGCTGCAGCCGGTCGACAGCATCGTCACGGCAACCGTCGCGCTGAGCGGCACGCCCGTCCTGACCTTCTCGGACGGGGTCACGTCTATTGCCGGCAGCCCCGTCCTGACCTTCCGAGACAACATCATTTCCGCGACAGGCAGCCCGGTCATCGGCTTCGACGGAACCGCAGCGCTGACCGGTCCGGCAACGCTGACCTTTGACGGCCTGATCACCCAGAACGGGTCGCCCGACCTGAGCTTCAACGACAACGAGACCATCGTCCGCGACGGCGGAAGCTGGTTCGACGACGGCTTCCGACCCGGGCAGACGATTACGGTCACCGGCACCGCGGACAACGACGGCACCTACGAGATCGCCGGCGTGGGCAGCACCATCCTGACGCTGACCAGTGCCGCCGCGCTGACCGAGGAGCTCGACGTTGCCGGCGTCACCGTCTCGACGCCGCGCGCCAATGCCCGCATCACCCGCAGCCAGGGGGACTGGCAGGCCGAGGGCTTTACCGCAGGCCAGACGATCACGGTCGGAAACGCCTCCGCCAACAACGGCACCTACACAATCGACAGCATCGACGGCTTCGATCTGATCCTTGCCGCCGGCGATACTGTCACCGAGGCATCGGGCGTGGCGGGTGCGACAGTCGAGGCCGACCGGCTGAACCCGATCATCACCCGCGCCTCCGGCAGCTGGATCGCCGACGGCTTCCAGGGCGGCCAGGAGATCACCGTGACGGGCGCCGGCGTCAACAGCGGCACCTATACCGTCGCGTCGGCTACGGCGACCACCTTGACGCTGGAGACTGGAACGACGGTCACCGACGCCAGCGGCGTTGCGGGCGCGACCATCACGGGCGACCGCGAGATCCATACGATCAGCCGCAGCAGCGGCAACTGGTTCAACGACGGCTTCGCGGCCGGCGACACCATCATCGTTTCGAACGCAGGGCCCAACAACGGCACCTACACGATCGGCTCCCTCAGCGCGGACGAAATCACGCTGGTCGACGGCGAGACGCTGACCGACGATGTCGATCTCAATGCTTCGGTCAATTCGCCCCAGGGCGACCTGACCATCGACCGCGACGACGGCAGCTGGATCGTCGACGGTTTCGCAACCGGTCAGACCGTCACCATCAGCGGAACGGCCGACAACGACGGCTCGTACATCGTCAGCGACGTCTCTGACTTCCTTCTGACGCTGGCGCCGGGGTCCGGGATTGCCGACGAGGTGGTCGACACCTCGGTGACATCGGTCACCATCACCGCCGATGCCGACCGCGTGGTCAGCCAGGACCGCACCTTGCAGGCGACGACGGCCAACGCGATCTACGATGTGCTGATCGCCACCGCGTCCAACAGCGACATCGTCATCGACGTGACCGGCGACCTCAATGTGGGCGATATCCAGGCCACGACCGGTACCGTCAGGCTGACCGCCACCGGCGACATCATCGACTACTACGACGACGCCGCCGCCGACGTCTCGGCGCCCAGCATCGTCATGACGGCGGGCGGCAAGATCGGTTCGACGGCCAATGCGCTGGAAACCAACCTGACAAACGGCGGCGGCGGCACGCTGAGCGCGACCGCATCGGGCGACATCACGATCGTCGAGACCTCGGGCGACATGGTGCTGGGCACCGTCACCTCGACATCGGGCACGGTCCGCTTGACCGCCAGCGCCGGCTCGATCCTCGACGACGACGACGGCGGCGGCATCGACATCGACGCCGGCCGGGCGATCCTGACCGCCTCGGGTTCCATCGGCAGCGGTGGAAACGCCCTGGAGACCATGCTGAGCAACGTCGAGGCCACGGCCGGGGGCGGGCTGTGGATCGACAACACCGGCAACCTGACCGTCGGCGGCATCAGCGCGGCCACGGGCATTTCCGCGGGCGGTGTGATCGACGTCTCGGCCGCAAGCTCGATCACCGTGTCCGAGGCGCTGACCAGCGCGTCGGGCGGCGTGTTGCTGGATGCGACCGACGACATCATCGTCGCCGCCGACATCACTGCTGTCGCGGCCAACGTGACGCTCCTGGCCGGCAACGACATCGTCTTCACGGCCGCGGGGTCGATCAGCACGGTGTCGGGCGCGCCCGTCGTGACGCTCACCGCCGACAGTGACGGATCGGCCGGCGGCGGCATCGTCATGGCAGACAGGTCGTTCGTCAACGCCGCGGGCGGCGTGATCCGCCTGTCGGCGACGGATGACATCACCATCGGTCTCCTGGAGACGACCGGTGACGTGGTCGTCGAGACCACCGCCGGCGCGATCCTCGATAACGTGACCGAACTCTTCGGCATTGACGACGTGGTGGCAGCGTCTGTTGTGCTGCTGGCGTCGACGGGCGTGGGCACGGTCTCCAACAGGCTTGAAACCACCGTCAGCAAACTGGAGGGGGTCGGGGGAACCGGCGGGATCCAGCTCATCAACAATGCCGCCCTCACCATTGGGACGATTGCCACCCAAGCCGAGGGGATCGCGACGAACGGACTGCTTGCGGCACAAGATATCGATGTCGTTACCACGGGCGCGATCACGGTCAGCGAGGATGTGGTCTCCACCGGCGACGATGTGTTCCTTCAAGCCATTGCGGGGGCTGGGCCCGGCAAGGACATTTCGCTTGGCGTCGGCGTAACGGTTTCCGCGAGCGACGAGATCAGGCTGCTGGCCGGAGACGATGTGGAGACCCAGGCGACGACAACGGTCGCTGCCGGACGCCTCGTCGTCATCGAGGGCGATGTCGTCGGTCCCGATGCGGCGGGCGCCACGATGACGTTGCGCGGGACGATCAGCGGGCCATCTATCCAGATCCGCGGCAATACCGACGACGACACCATTCTGTTGGACCAGACCCTGCTGGTCGGCACGGCGACGGTGCTGGGCGATCAGGGCACGGACACGATCACGGCCAACCGGTTGCCGACCCTGGTCGCGCCGCTCACCCTGGACGGCGAGGAGGGAACGGACACCTACACCGTCAATCTCACCGATCCCGCCGTCGTCGCAGGGACGGGGACGAACTACCTGATCAACGTGTTCGACAGCGGCGCCGGCGATACCGATACGCTGACCGTGGTCGGAACCGCCCAGGCCGATAACCTCTTGATGCGGGCCAGCGAGAACGAGAAGGCCGACGGCGGCGTCGCCTTCGTTGCGGCCTTGCACAACGATCCCACGTCGGCGGTCGAGCGCATCAACTACGACAAGGCCCTGGAAGGCCTGGTGGTCGATGCCAGGCAAGGCGCCGACGTCGTCACCCTGGACGACAACTGGACCGAGACCACGATCAAGGGCGGGTTCGGCGACGACCGGTTCCAGGTCGGGCAGATCTACAAGACCCAGCGGGACGCTTTGGCCGGCGTCGCCGACCCGGCGGACGTTTTCGAGACGGTGGCCACGACCCGCGGGTTCCTCAGCAACGGCGTCAGCTTCGCCACAACGATCGAAGGCGGCGGCAACAACGACCGGTTCGATATCTTCCGCAACACCGCGGTTCTCGACCTCAAGGGCGAGGCCGGCGACGACACCTTCATCATTCGCTCCTTCGCCGAGGAAGGGTCCACCGACAGCAACGTGGAATTGGGCGAGGGCGCGGACAGCGTCGAGTATGTGGCGAACGCCCCGGTCAATGTCAGCGGCGGCACCGGGAACGACACGCTGCAGGTGATCGGCACGGAATTCGGCGACCGCTATATCGTCACCGCAAACAGCATCCAGGGCGCCGGGCGCACGATCACCTATACCGGGATCGAGAACGTGGTGATCGACGGCGCCGAGGGCGACGACGAGTTCTTCGTCATTTCCACCAATGCCGGCGTGACGACCAAACTGTTCGGCGGATTGGGCAACGACAGCTTCTCCATCGGCGGCGATGCCAAGGACGTGACCGGCGCCGACAATGTGATCGTGCCGCCGCAGGAGGGCCCGCACAATCTGCTGGGCATCGATGGTGCGCTGGAGATCGACGGCTTCGCCGGCGAGGGCGCGGCGACCGGGATCTCCGACCCGGTACTGTTGCCGGGCGAGACCAACCAGCTTGTGGCGGCCGGCGACGTCATTGCCTATTCCGGCACCGGCCTTGGCGACGCGGTGGACTCGATGACGGTTTCGACCGCCGACCTTCTCGCCGTCATCGCTGCCGACCCGGCCCTCAGCACGCTGGACGACCTCGTCGATCTGACGCTTGAGATCGCGGCCGGTCCCGGCCTGTCGCGGTTCTGGCAGATCCTCAGCGTCACCGACAATGGTGCCACCAGCGACCTGTCATTGCAGAACCCGGCGCTGCCGGCGCCGGAATGGGGCCTGCCCGACAGCACCAGCGAGTTTGCGATCGGCAACCTGTCGGCCAACTTCTTCGTCGACGAAGATCAGACGCTGGACCGGGTCACCGTGTTCAACGACGGCAGCACCACCAGCGATACCGGCACGCTGACCGCGACCCAGCTCACCGGCCTGGGCATGGTCCCGGCCGGAATCACGTATGGCGGGCTCGAGGCCTTCGAGCTGCTGATGGGCACAGGCAACGACATCTTCACGGTCGCCGACACGGCTGACGGCATGATCGCGGCCGTCCACGGCGGCGGCGGCGGCGATACGATCAGGGTGTTGGGACGTGGCGGCGTCGATTCCCGCGGCCTGGACGCGCCGCTGGCGATCTTCGGCGACACGACCCAGGACGGCAGCCGCTATACGGACACTCCAGGAACAGTCAATCCGGGCTTTGGCTACAGCTTCGCGTTCGGCGCGGCCGACTTCATCGACGCCTCGTTGTCGACCGAAAGCGTTGCCATCTTCGGCGGTGCCGGCGGCGACAACATCTTCGGCAGCCGGGCGGGTGACCAGATTGCCGGCGGCTCGCGCGGCGATCTCATTCGGGCAGGGGGCGGGTCCGACCATATCTATGGCGACGGGGGCTTCAATCTCGACCTGCTCGCGCGCGATCTCCAGGTCGCGACCGTCGCAAACGACGCGACTATCGCGGCCAGCGGGGACGCGCTGACACCTGGTGCCGACACGATCTTTGGTGACGCCGGCGACGACATCATTATCGGCGACTACGGCCTGGTGACACAGACCCCGGGCACGCCGCGCATCACCGACACCGGCAACGTCATCAAGGTCGAAACGACCAGTCCGGCCGCGGGCGGCAGTGACATCATCGATGCCGGTCAGGGCGACAACATCGTGCTGGGCGGTCTGGGTCTGGACACCATCACGACCGGCGCTGACGACGACATTGTCGTCGGCGACAGCGGTTTTGCGACCTTCGACGCGACGCCCGGCGGCAGCATCATCCGCAGCATCGAAACCACCAGTTCCGCGAACGGCGAAAGAGACATTATCGACACCGGCAACGGGGCCGATATCGTGCTTGGCGGAACCGGCGGCGACAGCATCGATGCCGGCAGCGACGCCTCGGGCGATGTCTCGGTCGACGTGATCATCGGCGACAACGGCCGGGCCGCGTTCTCGGCAGGCGGCATCCTCGTCAGGATCGAGACGACCGTGCCCGGCGCCGGCGGGGTGGACGTTATCTCCGCAGGCGGCGGGTCGGACGTGGTCCTGGGCGGCAGCGCCGGCGATTTCATCGACGGCGGTGCGGACGCCGGCGACGACGTGATCCTGGGCGACAACGGCATTGCCACCTTCATCGACGTCGGCGGTCAGCGCATCATCCAAACGATTGCCACGAGCGACACTTTGGCGGCCGGCTTCGGCGACGATGACGAGATCACCGCCGGCAACGGCGCGGACGTGGTGTTCGGCGGCAGCGGCGGCGACCTGATCGACGCGGGCAGCGACGCCTCGGGCGACACTTCCGTCGACGTGATCGTCGGCGACAACGGCTTCGCCACCTTCTCGGCCGGCGGCGTGCTGTTGAGTGTCGGGACGAGTGAGCGCGAAGCGGGCGGTATCGACACGATCTCCGCAGGCGGCGGCTCAGATGTCGTCCTGGGCGGCAGCGCGGGCGATTTCATCGACGGCGGCGCGGACGCCGGCGACGACGTGATCCTGGGCGACAACGGCGTTGCCACCTTCATCGACGTCGGCGGGCAACGCATCATCCGAACGATTGCCACGAGCGACACTTTGGCGGCCGGCTTCGGCGACGATGACGAGATCACCGCGGGCAACGGCGCCGACGTCGTGTTCGGCGGCAGCGGCGGCGACCTGATCGACGCCGGCAGCGACGCGTCGGGCGACATCTCGGTCGACGTGATCGTCGGTGACAACGGCGAAGCGGAATTCTCGGCCGGCGGTATTCTCACCAGGATCGCGACGATCGAACCCGATGCCGGCGGCACCGACACCATCTTCGCCGGCGGTGGGTCCGACGTGGTGCTGGGCGGCAGCGCTGCGGACTTCATCGACGGCGGCGCGGACGCCGGCGACGACGTGATCCTGGGCGACAACGGCGAGGCCACGTTTGACGACGTCGCGGGCGAGCGCATCATCCGCACCATCAAGACCACCGACACGTTTGCGGCCGGCTTCGGCGACGATGACGAGATCACCGCGGGCAACGGCGCCGACGTGGTGTTCGGCGGCAGCGGCGGCGACCTGATCGACGCCGGCAGCGACGCCTCGGGCGACATCTCGGTCGATGTGATCGTCGGCGACAACGGCCGGGCGGAGTTCTCGGCCGGTGGCATTCTTACCAGGATTGTGACCACCGAACCCGACGCCGGCGGTGTCGACACCATCTTCGCCGGCGGCGGTTCCGACGTGGTCCTGGGCGGCAGCGCCGGCGATTTCATCGACGGCGGCGCGGATGCCGGCGACGACGTGATCCTGGGCGACAACGGCGAGGCCACGTTTGACGACGTCGCGGGCGAGCGCATCATCCGCACCATCAAGACCACCGACACGTTTGCGGCCGGCTTCGGCGACGATGACGAGATCACCGCGGGCAACGGCGCCGACGTGGTGTTCGGCGGCAGCGGCGGCGACCTGATCGACGCCGGCAGCGACGCCTCGGGCGACATCTCGGTCGATGTGATCGTCGGCGACAACGGCCGGGCGGAGTTCTCGGCCGGTGGCATCCTCACCAGCATCGCAACGACTGAACCCGATGCCGGCGGCACCGACACCATCTTCGCCGGCGGCGGGTCCGACGTGGTCCTGGGCGGCAGCGCTGCGGACTTCATCGATGGCGGCGCGGATGCCGGTGCCGATGTAATCCTGGGCGACAACGGCGAGGCCACGTTTGACGACGTCGCGGGCGAGCGCATCATCCGCACCATCAAGACCACCGACACGCTGGCGGCCGGCTTCGGCGACGATGACGAGATCACCGCCGGCAACGGCGCGGACGTGGTGTTCGGCGGCAGCGGCGGCGACCTGATCGATGCCGGCAGCGACGCCTCAGGCGACACTTCGGTCGACGTGATCGTCGGCGACAACGGCGAGGCGGAATTCTCGGCCGGCGGCATTCTTACCAGGATTGTGACCACCGAACCCGACGCCGGCGGTGTCGACACCATCTTCGCCGGCGGTGGTTCCGACGTGGTCCTGGGCGGCAGCGCCGGCGATTTCATCGACGGCGGCGCGGATGCCGGCGACGACGTGATCCTGGGCGACAATGGCGAGGCCACGTTTGACGACGTCGCGGGCGAGCGCATCATCCGCACCATTCAGACCACCGACACGTTTGCGGCCGGCTTCGGCGACGATGACGAGATCACCGCCGGCAACGGCGCGGACGTGGTGTTCGGCGGCAGCGGCGGCGACCTTATCGATGCCGGCAGCGACGCGTCGGGCGACATCTCAGTTGACGTGATCGTCGGCGACAACGGCCGGGCGGAATTCTCCGCGGCCGGCGTCTTGCTCAACATCAAGACGATCGAGCCCGATGCCGGCGGCACCGACACCATCTTCGCCGGCGGCGGGTCCGACGTGGTCCTGGGCGGCAGCGCTGCGGACTTCATCGACGGCGGCGCGGATGCCGGCGCCGACGTGATCCTGGGCGACAACGGCGAGGCCACGTTTGACGACGTCGCGGGCGAGCGCATCATCCGCACCATCAAGACCACCGACACCGTGGGCAACGACTTCGGCGACGACGACGAGATCGTTGCCGGCGACGGACCCGATATCGTGCTTGGCGGCAGCGGCGGCGATCTGATCCTTGCCGGCGGCGGAGATGCGGCGGCCGATATCGTGCTGGGCGACAATGGTTCCGCTACCTTCAACGCCCTGGGGATCCTCACCGAGATCGTCAGCACCGAGCCCGACCTCGGCGGCGATGACGTGATCACCACGGGCAACGGGGCGGATATCGTGATCGGCGGCGTTGGCAACGACGTGGTGCTGGCGGCGACGGCGGGAACGCAGGCGGACGTCGTGGCGGTGCTGGCGCTGGTGAACGCGCAGAACTTCGAAGCCATCGATCCGGGCGACGACGGCCGCGATGTGGTGGTCGGCGACAGCGGCAGGGCCGTCTTCACCGATGCGGGCATCCTGGTCAGCATCGAGACCAAGTTTGCGGACGGCGCGGTCGCCGGACTGCCGGGCAATGCCGACGTGATCGTCGGCGGCAACGGCGCGGATGTGATCCTGGGCGGCAGCGACGCCGACCGCATCGTCGCCGGCGGCAACGACGCGGCGGCGGATGTGGTTGTCGGTGACAACGGCAAGGCGATCTTCGGCGGCGTGCCGCTGGCCGACGGCAACTTCACTCTGACCGAGATCTTCACCACCGATAAAGTCGGGTTCGACTTCGGCGGCGACGATGTGGTGACCACCGGCAACGGCCCCGATATCGTGCTTGGCGGCAGCGGCGGCGACCTGGTGCTGGCCGGCGGCGACGACGACGCAGCCGACATCGTGGCCGGCGACAACGGCATCGCCCTGTTCGCGGCGACGGGCGTGCTGACCAGCATTACCAGCACCGAGCCCGACCTCGGCGGCGACGATGTGATCACCACGGGCAATGGCCCGGATATCGTGATCGCCGGCGTTGCCAACGACGTCGTGCTGGCCGCGACGGCAGGCAGCCAGGCGGATGTGGCCGCGGTCCTGGCGCTGGTGAACGCGCAGGACTTCGAAGCCATCGATCCCGGCGACAATGCCCGTGATGTGATTGTCGGCGACAGCGGCGAGGCGATCTTCACCACCGACGGCGTTTTGGTCAGCATCGAGACCAAGTTCCCGGACGGCGAAGTCGACGGATTGCCCGGGAATGCCGATGTGATCGTCGGCGGCAATGGCGCGGATGTGATCCTGGGCGGCAGCGACGCCGACCGCATCGTCGCCGGCGGTGATGACGATGCCGCCGACATCGTGGTCGGCGACAATGGCAAGGCGCTGTTCGGCGGCCTGCCGGTGCCCGGTTTCGGCAACACCCTGACCGAGATCTTTACCACCGACCGGGTCGGCTTCGACTTCGGCGGCGACGATGTGATCACCACGGGCAACGGACCCGATATCGTGCTCGGCGGCAGCGGCAGCGACCTGGTGCTGGCCGGCGGCGACGACGATGCCGACGACATCGTGGCCGGCGATAACGGCATCGCGTTGTTTACGCCGTCCGGCGTCTTGACCAGCCTGTCCAGCCTCGAGCCCAGCCTTGGCGGCAACGATGTGATCACAACCGGCAACGGCGCCGATGTCGTCATCGCCGGCGTAGCGAACGACACCGTGCTGGCGGCCGATGCGGGCGGCCTGGCCGATGTCGCCGCGGTCACCGCCCTGGTGGCTGCGGGCGATTACGGCGCCATCGATCCCGGCGACGACGCGCAGGATGTGGTGGTCGGCGATAACGGCACGGCGACCTTCACCCCGGATGGAAAGCTGGTCCGGATCGAAACCTCCGATCCTGCGCACGGCGGCAACGATCTGATCGTTACCGGCGGCGGCGGCGACGTGGTCCTGGGCGGCACCGGCGACGACACCATCATCGCCGGCAGTGCGGCCAACACGGATGACAATGCCGAGGACCTGATCTTCGGCGACAACGGCTTCGTGACCTTCCAGACCACGGCCCAGTTCGATGCCGGCGAAGATGCGGGGATCATCAGCTTCAACTTCAACGCAACGTCCGACTCCAGGCGGGTGACCGGGACAGCGGGCGCCGGTGCTGCCCGGGCCGGGAATTGGAACAACCTCAGCGGCAACGGGCCGACGACCTATGGCGATCAGGCCGGCGAGCTCGTTCTGTTCGACGATGGCAACATTGCGCCGGGCGTGTCGATCAGCTGGGGTGCGGACCTCGATACTGACCCGGACAACCTGTCGAGCGACTCCCACAGCCAGATCAACCCCGGGACCGATCAGGACCGTCGCCTGTTCGAGGGGTACCACAATTCCAGAACGTCGGAGACCGTTGGTGCCGATATTGCCGGGCTTGGCGATCACTTCGCGCAGTTCGACGTCTACGTCTACCTGGATGCGGACAACGGCAAGTCGAGGAGGGGCGAGTCGATCCGCAGCATCTCGATCGGCGACCAGACCTTCTATCTGGACGATCCCGACAACAACACCTTCAACGGGACCTTTGTCCGCGTCGATGCGACAGATCCCGACGCGGCCCAGCGCGGGAACTACGTGGTCTTCGAGAACCTCAGCGCCGACATGTTCGATGGCGGCGTTGTCAGCATCCGCATCGACGATGTGGGCTCCAGCTCGTCCAACAGGCCGTCGATCAGCGGCGTGCAGGTCGTCGGAACGTCATATGCGATCGACCGGATCGAATCCATCGACCCGGGCTTCTGGGGCGACGACCTGATCGTCACCGGCGGCGGCAAGGACATCATTATTGGCGGCGACGGCGACGACACGATCGACAGCTTCGGGCCGGCCGTGCGCGGCGACGCCGACGCCGACGTGGTGGTGGGCGACCACGGCCGCGGCACGATCATGTTGGGCGAACTGCGCAGCATAAACACGCTGTTCCCGGATATCGGCGGCAACGACACCATCCGGACCGGCAACGGCAACGACTTCGTGTTGGGCGGAACCGGCGCCGACACGATCCTGACCGGCACCGCCGCCGCCTTCGCGGGCCAGGCCTACAACAACGGCGATGTCACCGTCCTCAGCGTGAACTTCAACAGCGACGCCGCCAAGAGCGCGGTCACCGGCGTCGCGGGCGCGGTTGCGGCCGACAACTGGAACAACCTGGTCGATGCGCCGTGGTACGGCAGCGACGGCGGCAGCGATTGGGGCAGCGACGGTGGCAGTGATTGGGGGAGCGACGGTGGCAGCGATGGCGACGATGACGACTGGCCGCCGCCTCCCAACAGCGCGACCGGCCTGGTGCTGGCCGATGGCAGCGCCGCCGGCGGCGTGACCGTCGAATGGGGCAGCGACCTCGGCACGCGCCACGCCAGGGCGGCAGGCAACGACACGCACAATCAGATCGTGAGCCCCGGGACCCAGAACCAGCGGATGCTCGAGGGTTATATCCAGGCCAAGACGCGCGACACGCTTGGCATCGACATCACCGGGCTGAGCGCGCATTTCCCGACGGCTTACGACGTCTATGTCTATGTGGACGCCGATGACGGCAGGTCGGCCTCCGGCGAATCGATCCGCCGCCTGTCCGATGGCACCACGACCTTCTACCTGGACGACCCGGACGGACAGACCTTCGCGGGCGAGTTCGTGGCTGTTTCGTCCGAGGATGCGGCCGCGGCCGGCAGTGGCAATTACGTGGTGTTCCGCAATGTCACAGGCGACAGCTTCTCGCTGCGCATCGACGACGAAGGCAAAAGCTCGCACAATCGCCCGGCGGTTGCCGGATTGCAGATCGTGGGCGGTGCCGACAAGGACAATGTCATCGATGCGGGCCTGAAGGTAACCGGCGGCGATTTCGACAGAGACACCGTCGTCGGCGACAACGGCTTTGGGCGTTTCCTCGGCGATATCCTGTATGAGGTTTCCTCGACCGATCCCACATCGGGCGGCAGCGACTTTATCCGGACCGGCGAGGACAACGACCTCGTCATCGGCGGCAGCAACGGAGATCCGACCAGCAGCGGTTCGGACCTCGACGACGTCAAGGGCGACGACATCGGCGGCGAGGCGGGACACGACCTCCTAATCGGCGACAATGCGCGGCTGGTCCTGTTCGACGGCGAGGTCATCGGTCTCGACCTGGCCGGCGCGGGCGACGGTGGCAGCGACGGCGGCAGTGACGGCGGCAGTGACGGTGACGACGACGACGCCTGGCGGTACGGCTACGGCAACGATGGCGGCAGTGACGGCGGCAGCGACGGTGGCAGTGATGGCGGCAGCGACGGCGACGATGACGACGACCGTTTCTTCGGCATCCAGCTTCTGTTCGGAGGCATCGGCGACAACGATGTGATCGAGGGCGGGGCCGACAACGACCTGATGTACGGCCAATACGGCAACGATACGTTCGTCTTCTTCGGCGGCGGGCTGGGCATTGATCGTGTGGTCGAGGCCGGCGACGGCGACGGCGAGCCCAACGACCCGCATGACCGCCTGGACTTCACGGGCTTTGTCGGACCCATCGATATCGACCTCGGCAGCTCGGACTTCCAGACCGTCAATGGCGGGACGACCGACGGTGACATCAACCTGCGGCTTGCGCTTTCTTCCGGGTCGGCGATTGAGGATGTCACGGGCACGACGCTGGACGACAACATCGAGGGCAACCGGCGCAATAACACCCTGATCGGCGGCGGCGGCGCCGATACGCTCACCGGCCGGTCGGGCGACGACCTGTTGATCGGCGGTACCGGCAACGACACCATCCGCGGCGGCGGCGGCAGCGACTTCATCGATGGCGGGGCGGGCAACGACCGCCTGTGGTCGCACGGTGGCAGCGATGGCGGAAGCGACGGCGGCAGCGACGGCGATGACGACGGTTCGAGCCGTGGCGCGGTGGAGATCATCCTCGGCGGCGCCGGCGACGACTGGATCCGTGGCGGCAGCGGTCGTGACCTGATCGCCGGCGAAGACGGCCGCGACGACATCCGCGGCGGCTCCGGCAACGATATCCTGTTGGGCGGCGACGGCGTGGATCGGATCCGCGGCGATGGCGGCAGGGATATCATCGAAGGCGGTGCGGGCTTAGACATCCTTTCCGGCAGCAAGCGGCGCGACGTCATCGAGCAGGAAACCGGCGTCGGCCTCTTGGGCATTGGCGCGTTCCTGGCGGACTTCGATGACGCCTTCGACCGTGAAGGCTTCCTGTTCCAGGATCCGGGAACGCCCGACGACCGGCCGCCGCGGGCCTGGCTTGAGCCGTTCCTGCAGGCCGTTCCCGGCAACGACGTTCAGCACCTGCAGGCGGCGTCCGCCGGCACCTACACGGGCCCGGATCTGTCCGAGCAGGACCTGGCCTTCATTCTCGATGCGGCGATCGAACGTTGGTCGGAGCTTGTGCCCAGCGTTGATTTCTCCGGCGTCGACATCCGCGTCGCGGTTGCCGACCTCGAGGGCACGACGCTGGCGCAGACGACCGGCTCGACAATCCTGGTCGACTTGGACGCGGCCGGGAACGGCTGGTTCGTCGACACCACGCCCAAGGACGATGCGGAATTCGCGGCCGCGCCGGAGACCGCGGACGCCGGCGGCCGGATGGACCTTCTGACCGTCATCATGCACGAGATCGGCCACGTCATCGGGCTGGAAGATCTCGACCCCAACGCCGCGCCGGACGATCTGATGGCCGATACCTTGGATGTGGGCACCCGGCGGCTGCCGCCCGAAGAGGTGATCCAGGGCGTTCCGACCAGCGAGATCGTGATCGCGGTCGACGAGGTCCAGCCCGCCTGGGCCGCCACGGATAGCCAGCCTGCGGCCGCCGCCGTGGCATCCTCGGGAACGGTCGATGTGGGCGGCGAGACCTGGATCGTCCAGGGCGATGTTTCGGTTGTACCGGACGACGCCACCGCCGCCGACGATCCGCTTTGGGTTGCCGACCAGACCGCCGCGGACCTGGGTTCGGCCGATACCGCGCCGCCGGTCGATTGGACTGCAACACCCTGATTTTCCTTCGATTGTATGGCCCGTGCCGTACCTGCCATGACCGTATGGCACGGATGCGTGGTGGCGCGGCGGGCGCAAATTGTGCTTAAATCATAAGAGGTTGATTTGCCTTTGATGGGCGTTTCCGATGCCGGAGAAGGCGGCATCGGGCCTAAGAACAAACAATAATTGGTATATTGTGAGGGGTGGATATGGTGGCGAAGTCGAAGACCGGCGACGACGCAAATGCTGCGGAAACGGGAGAACAAGCGCCCGAAGAAACGACCGACCAATCGGCGGTCGAATGGGACGATGCGCAGATGGCGACCAACTTCGCCAACGTCGTGAACGTGCAGTGCACGCGTGAGCAGGTGGATGTGTTCTTCGGAACGAACAAGACCTGGAACGTCCCCAACGAACGCAAGGTGACGGTGGGTCTCAGCAACCGGGTCATCCTGACGCCGTTTGCCGCCAAGCGGCTGTGGACCATTCTCGGCAGCGTGCTGAAGGAGTACGAATCCCGTCATGGTCCGCTCAAGCTCTGAAGCTGGCGAAGGCGAGGAAAGGACCGGCGGCGCAACCCAGGCGCAGGCGCCTGGCGACGCCACGGGCCGCGTCTCGTTCCTCGAACAGGCGCTTTGGAAACGCCTGGGCGAGGCGGCAAGCCTTCAGGAGGCCGCGGTCGCCTGGCTCCCCCTGCAGTGCGGGATGGTCGGCGGCGCCGTCGGCGGCGTGGTCGTGCTGCCGTCGGGCGACACGTTCGCCCCGGCGGCCTACTGGCCGGAGGGCCGGGGACCGGCCAAGGGGCTGGCTGCCGCGGTCGAGCGCGCCATCAAGGAACGCCGCGGCGTGGTCCAGGGCGCCGACGCGGCCGCCGATGCGGCCGGCGGTTCGGCGGCGATCGCCTTTCCGGTCCTGGTCGACGACACGCTTGCCGGCGTCATCGGTGTGGAGATCGGTGCCGGGACGCAGAGCGACCTGCGTTCGGCGATGCGCCAGTTGCAATGGGGTGCGGCCTGGATCCGCGATCATGCGCGCAAGGACACCGCGCACGCCAAGGACCATGTTCTGGAACGCACAAAGGTCGCGCTGGACATGGTGGGGGCGTCGCTCGAGCAGGAAGGTTTCGCCGCGTCCTGTCAGGCGGTGACGACCGAGCTTGCAGTGCAGTGCGACTGCAGCCGGGTCAGCGTCGGCTTTCTGAAACGCGGTAGTTGCAAGGTCGCGGCGATCTCGCACAGCGCCCAGTTCGGCAAGCAGATGAACCTTGCCCGTCTGCTTGGCGCGGCCATGGACGAGGCGATCGACCAGCGCGCGCTGGTGCTGTTCCCGCAACCTGAAAGCGACACGATGCTTGCCACCGCGGCGCATGGCACGCTGTCGCGCAAGCATGACGCAGGCCACATCTTCACGGTGCCGTTTTTCGACAAGGACCGCCATGTCGGCGCGATCGTGTTCGAGCGTCCGGTGGACAGGCCCTTCGACCAGGCTGCGATCGATCTATTGGAGTGCGTCGCCAATGTGATCGGCCCGATCCTTCAGGAGAAACGGTCCAACGACCGCTGGATCGCGGTCAAGCTGGCCGAGTCGCTGGTCGAACAGGCCAGGCGCTTGCTGGGGCCGGGCTATTTCCTGCGCAAGATCGTGGCCGTTGCCGCGGTCGCCGTGGTGGCGTTCTTCTGGTTCGCCAAGACGGAATACCGTGTGACGGCCGATGCGTCCATCCAGGGCACCGTGCAGCGCGCGATCATCGCGCCTTACGACGGCTTCATTAAGGACGCAACGGTGCGTGCGGGCGATACGGTCGAAGAAGGGCAGGTCATGGCCCAGCTCGACGACCGTGACATGCTGTTGGAGCGTCTGCGCTACGTCACCGAGCGGCAAAAGCTGCTGTTCGAATACGACCGCGCGGTCGGCGACCGCAAGCGTGCCGAAAGCCGGATCGTCAAGGCGCAGATCGAACAGGCCGAGGCGCATATCAGGCTGATCGACGAACAGCTTGCCCGTGCCACGCTGACGGCGCCGTTTGCGGGGATCGTGGTTTCGGGTGATCTCAGCCAGTCGTTCGGTGCGGCCGTCTCGCGCGGCAATGTGCTGTTCGAGATCGCGCCGCTGGATTCCTACCGCGTCATCCTCGGCGTCGACGAATCGCAGATCGACGAGATCCGGACGGGCCGCACCGGAAGCCTCCTGGTATCGTCTCTGCCGCACGAGACGTTCGCGTTTTCGGTCAGCAAGATCACGCCCGTCGCCGAGCCCGTTGACGGCCGCAACACCTTCCGGGTGGAGGCGCAGCTTAACGAGCAGTCGCCGCGGCTGCGGCCGGGAATGCAGGGCATCGGCAAGATCGATATCGAACAGCGGCGGCTGATCTGGATCTGGTCGCGCGCCATGATGGACTGGCTGCGTGCCTTCGTGTGGCGCTGGATGCCCTGATTTCGGCGCGCAGGCATGTCCAAGTCATTCACAAGTCCATCCTGGTACCGCGTCGCCGACGCAAGGCCGCGCCTGCGGTCGCATGCGCAGATCCACCGGCAACGGTTCCGGGACCAGACCTGGTACGTGCTGCAGGACCACCATACCGGCCAGTTCCATCGCATCTCGCCGGCCGCCAATCACATCGTCTGCCTGATGGACGGCCGGCGGACGATGCAGGAAATCTGGGAAAAGGCGATCCAGCGGTTCCCGGAAGAGCCGCCGACCCAGGACGAAACGATCAGGCTCATATACCAAATGCATGCCGCCGACCTGCTGCACGGCGAGGTGGCCCCGGACCTGGCCGAGCTGAGCCACCGGTCCTCGACCCAGCGTCGGCGCAACATCATCATGCGACTGCGCAACCCGCTGGCGCTCAGGTTCCCGCTGCTGGATCCGGACCGTTTTCTCGATGCGACGGTGCCGCTGGTGCGGCCGCTGTTCGGCCTGGCCGGCCTGTTGCTGTGGCTGGCGATAGTGCTGGCCGGTGCGGCGCTGGCGGTGCTTCACTGGCCTGCCCTGACCGGCAATCTGGGCGACCGTGTGCTCAGCGCGGAAAACCTGGTGCTGCTTCTCATCGCCTATCCTCTGGTCAAGGCGGTGCACGAACTGGGCCATGCCTATGCCGCGAAGGTCTGGGGCGGCGAGGTGCACGAGATCGGCATCATGCTGCTGGTGTTCATGCCGGTGCCTTACGTGGACGCGTCCTCCTCGTCGGCCTTCAAGGAGAAGACGCGCCGGGCGGTCGTCGGGGCCATGGGCATCATGGTCGAGATGATGCTGGCGGCCTTGGCGATGATGTTCTGGGCCGCGGCGGAGCCGGGCCTTGCCAAGGCTTTCGCCTTCAACGTGATGTTGATCGGCGGCGTTTCGACGCTGTTGTTCAACGGAAATCCGCTGCTCAAGTTCGACGGCTACTACGTGCTGGCGGATCTGGTGGAGATCCCCAACCTGGGGACGCGCTCCAACAAGTACATCTTCTATCTGATCCAACGCTATGTGTTCGGCAGGCGCGACGCCACATCGCCGGTGACCGCGCCCAGCGAACGGCCGTGGTTCGTGTTCTATGGAATCAGCGCGTTCTGCTATCGGATCTTCATCTCGCTGACCATTGCAGCCTTCGTGGCCACCAAGTTCTTCTTCATCGGTGTCCTGTTCGCGCTGTGGGCGTTGAGCAGCATGTTCGTGTGGCCGGTGTTGAAGGGCGCACGGTTCCTGCTGGTCGATTCTCAGATGCGCGGTCACCGGCTGCGGGCATGGGCGACGACCGGTGCCGCGCTTGCCTGCCTGGCGGCGCTGTTGTTCGTCGTGCCTTTGCCATACGCCACGGTGATCAAAGGCGTGGTCTCCGCGCCGCACGGTGCGGCGGTCCGCGTCGAATCCCAGGGCGTGGTCGCGCGCATCGAGGCCGCGCCCAATTCGCTTGTCACGGTCGGCCAGCCGCTGTTCACGCTGGAAGACTCCGCCCTGCGGGCACAGGTCGCCGTACTCGAAGCGCAGCTCCTCGAACAACAGCTCCGTCTGGATTCCACGCTGTTCGTGGATCGTGTCCAGGCCGACATGTTTCGCGAGCAGGTGGAGCATACGAAGGCGACCCTGGACAGGGCGCGCACCAGCCTTGCCGATCTGACGATCCGTGCCCATGCCGACGGCCGGTTCGTGGTCTGGCAGCCCGACGATCTGCCCGGACGGTTCGCGGCCAAAGGCGCGCTGTTGGGTTACATCCTGGAGGGCGGCGACCCGCTGGTCCGCGTTCTTGTGCCGGAGGACGAAGTGGATCTGGTGCGTTACCGGACCAATCAGGTCCAGGTTCGTTTCGTCGGCAGCCTGCAGCGCACGGAAGACGCCACGCTCGGCCAGGAGGTGCCGGCGGCCGTGGACGAGATCCTGGACCCGGCCTTCACCACCCAAGGGGGCGGTGACGTTCTCCTCGATCCCTCCGATACCGAGAAACGGCGGCCGCTGGAACGGCATTTTCAGTTCGACGTAATCGTTGCCGCGCCGGACCAGGCCCGCGTCCTGGGCCGACACGCCTATGTGCGTTTCACCCACGATGCAGAGCCGGTCGCGGTGCGGGTGTCGCGGGTGCTGCGGCAGCTCTTCCTCAGCCAGTTCGATGTCTGATCAGGTCTCCACGATGCCCGCCTGGGGCGCAGGCTCGGTCACGGCGCCGGTTCTGCCGCCGCAGGTGATCTACCCGGAACGCCCGGGCAAACGCGAGACCTGGATCGATCGCTGGGTGGCGGCGGGACAGGCGATGGTGCTGTCGCCGATGCCGGCGCTGCGGGGCGCGCGCCTGAAGGGGATCGCCCGCCGTGTCGCGGCGCACGAAAAGGCCGTCGCCTCGCTCGACGAGGACGGGCTCAGGCTCTACGCGGGCGAGGTGGCGCGCGATCTCAGACGTGCGGCCGCGTTCGACGAGCCGATCGTCGCGCGGGCCTTCGCGCTGATCCGCGAGGTGTCCGATCGCGTGCTTGGCATGCGCCACTACGATGTCCAACTGGCGGGCGGACTGGCGCTGTTGCGCGGCATGATCGCGGAGATGGAGACCGGCGAGGGCAAGACCCTGGTGGCCACCCTGGCGGCTGGAACGGCCGGTCTTGCGGGCATCCCCGTGCACGTTGTCACGGTCAACGACTATCTCGCACGGCGCGATGCCGAGATCATGGGGCCGCTCTACGCCTTCTTCGGGCTCAGCGTCGGCATCGTGGTCCACGGCCAGACCCCGGACGAGCGGCGACAGGCCTACGCATGCGACATCACCTACTGCACCAACAAGGAGCTCGCCTTCGACCATTTGCGCGACCGCGGCGTCCTGCGCGGCAGCCGCGGCAATCTTCGCCTCAAGCTGGAGCGTCTGTGCGACGAAGGCACCTCGGACGAGCGCCTGTTGCTGCGCGGACTGCACTTCGCCATCGTCGACGAGGCGGACAGCGTGCTGATCGACGAGGCGCGAACGCCGCTGGTCATCTCCGGCCACGCCGACAGCGAGGCCGACGGCCGGACCTATGAGACCGCGCTGGAGACCGCAAGGACACTGAAACGCGGCGACCACTTCACCATCCACCAGAGCGAACGGCGCATCATCCTGACGCCCGCAGGGCAGCGGCATCTGGGGTCGATGGCGGAGACCCATGGCGGGCAGTGGCGGGTCAAGATCGTCCGCGAGGAACTGATCACCCAGGCCCTGACGGCGCTGTTGCTGTTCGATCGCGACGATCACTACCTCGTGCGCGACGGCAAGGTCGTCATCATCGACGAATACACCGGTCGCGTCATGGCGGACCGTTTCTGGAGCGAAGGCCTGCACCAGATGATCGAACTGAAGGAGGGGTGCGAGCCGTCCGCCCGCCGCACCACCGTGTCGCGCATGACCTACCAGCGCTTCTTCCGCCGATACCGCCGGCTTGCAGGCATGACCGGCACGGCGCATGGGCTGGGGCGCGAGTTGTGGACCGTCTATCGCCTGCCGGTGGCGCGCATCCCGACGAACAAGCCGGCGCAAAGGGTGCACCTGCGCGACCGCATCGTCGCGGAGAATGACCGCAAGTGGCGGCTCATCGCCGAACGGATTGCGGAGCTGAACGCCAAGGGATGTCCCGTTCTGCTCGGCACCCGTTCGGTGGCGGCATCGATCGAGGCCAGCGATGCGCTCACCGCGGCCGGCCTGCAGCACGTGGTCCTGAATGCCGCGCAGGATCGGCAGGAGGCGGAGATCGTTGCCCAGGCCGGGCTGCGCGGTCAGATCACGGTTGCCACCAACATGGCCGGGCGGGGCACGGACATCAAGCTGGCGCCCGGGGTCGATCAACTGGGCGGCCTGCACGTGATCATGTCGGAACGCCACGATGCCCGGCGCATCGACCGGCAACTTGCCGGGCGCTGCGGCCGGCAGGGCGAGCCCGGATGCGTTCAGGCCATCGTCTCTTTGGACGACCCGATTTTGGGCAAGGACGCGGCGGGTGTCGTGCGGCTGGTCGCCAAGGCCGCGATGCCGTTCCTGGGGTCGTGGGTCGGGCTGGCCGCCCTGGGGGTTGCCCAGCTTGGCGCGGAGATGCTGCACTCGCGGATGCGCCGCCAGCTTCTGGCTTCGGACCGGGCGATCGGCGACATGCTGGCGTTTTCCGGCGAGATTGAATAGGCGAGGTTTCGGGGCAATCGCGGCCATCGGCGGCCGCCAAGAGAAAGGAAGAAGGGATGGCCACGCAGTTGTTGATCTACGAACGAGCGGTACCGGTGAACAGCGCCCAGCACGGCGACTGGTCCGTCAAGACCGGCGTCGACTACGCGTTCGCGAAGCACGTGAACACGGTACCCCTGACGGCGGCCGAGTTCGCGAGCGCCAGCGAGGAATACGCCATCATCTTTGCCGGCGACGACCAGACGGTGATGCCCGCCGTCATGTTGGGCGTTCGCCAGGACGAGAACCTCTATGTGGACGACGACGGCGCCTGGAACGGCAAGTACATCCCGGCCTTCGTGCGCCGCTATCCCTTCGTGTTCTCCCGCACCGACGACGGGACCCGGTTCACGCTGTGCATCGACGAGGAGTTCACGGGCTGCAACACCGACGGGCGGGGCGAGCGCCTGTTCGACGCGGAAGGCGAGCAGACGCAATATCTTCAGAGCATCCTGGGATTCCTGCAGGCCTACCAGGCGCAGTTCGACCGCACCGCGGCATTCTGCGCCAAGCTGAAGGAACTCGATCTTCTGGAACCGATGCAGGCCCAGGTCACGGTCGGGTCGGGCGAACGGCTCGCCTTGACGGGCTTCATGGCGGTCAATCGCGACAGGCTGAAGGCGCTGGACGCCGAGCAGGTCGCCGACCTCCTGCAGACCGACGAGCTGGAGCTGATTTTCATCCACCTCAATTCCATGCGGAACTTCGACCCGTTGGCCCAGCGCGTCGCCCCGGGCGAAACGCCGGCCGCGCAGGCAAATGGCGAGGATGCGCCTGCCGCGGACGAAGCGGAAGAAAGCGCCGCGGAGACCTGACACCAACACGCCGCCCTGTCCGCCGATCCGGCGCCGCGCCGATGCCTTGCATTGGCGCGGCGACGTCTGTGCTGCGTGTCCGAGGCGTGGCTGAAACCCGGTACTAGTTTACCGTCTCCAACCCTCTCCATCCAAAGATCGAAAGGCCGCTGATTCCCCTGATGGATTGAGCGGACCCATGCACCGTGGCAGCGTCTTCACACCCACGAAGCGCCCCATGGACCGTCAGGTTCGGGGCGGATCAGGCTGTTCCGGAGGTGTCCCGCGGCGATGATCGACAAGGCCCTCAAAGTGCTGCTGGCGGAGGTGAGCGACCACCTGAAGCGCCAGCCCGACCTGACGGTGGCCAACCCGGTCCAGCTTGCGAACGTCACCAAGGACGACGGCACGGTGGCGGTGCCGAAGGAAAGCGTCGGCCTGACGCTGATCAATATCGAAGAAGAGCGGATCAACAAGCCGCAGACGACCACCCGGACCGTCGCTGACGGCCAGGTCGTGGTGCTGAACCCCGACCTACACCTCAACCTCTATCTCCTGTTCTCGGCGAACTTCACCGACTATCTGACGTCGACCCGCTATCTGTCGGCGATCATCGGCCTGTTTCAGGGCCAGAACGTCTTCACGCCGGAAAGCGCGCCGTCGATGGATCCGGGCATCGAACGGCTGGTGGTCGACCTCTACTCGCTGAACCTGGAACAGCAGAACCACCTGTGGGGCTATCTGGGCGGCAAGTATCTGCCGTCCGTCGTCTACAAGGCCCGCCTCGTGCGTATCCAGGAGAACCTGGTCCGCCGCGAGGGCGCGCCGATCGATCACATCACGACCACCGGACGGGACGCGCGGCCATGACGGCGACCCGGTTCGAGAAACTGGCCACCTTCGTCGTCGAGCACGAGTACTACCGCGACGCCGCAGGCGACCTGCAGCGGTCGGGCGCCCTCATGTCGATCGCGCCGACGCCGGCCACCGGGCGGGCGCTGCGCGATCTGGGCATTCTCTTCAAGTGGACCGAAGGCGGCTTCGTTCTGCTCTACGAGGTGGCCGACCCCGCAGGCAGCGGCACCGCGCCCCTGAAACCCGTCACCGGCCGCCATGCCTGGGACTTCGTGATCGCCAACGACGATCCATACCTGGAGAACTACAGCGACCTGCCGCGCGACCGGAAACCCGACCAGTTCTACCACCTGACAAACCGCCATACGCAGACAGTCTCGGGTCACGACCCGCGCCGGGTCAGCACGGGTGACTTCCTCGGACGCAACGATCTGGTCCAACTGCGGGCCGCGCGGTTCAGCGAAAAGCTCTCCTCGCCGGTGACGGCGCCGCTGGTGACGGTGCTGGATGCATGGGGCGAGCCCGCGATCCTCGAACGCGTGATCCCCGTCGAAGGCCAGCAGTGGCTGCATGCGGACCTCGCCGGCCGGCCCGCGGGCCGCTACACCATGAGCGTCGAGGGTATTGCCGAGCCGACCGAGTTCTTCGTCGGGCCGGAGCTTTCCTGGCCGGCGCCGCTGGGTGTCGTCACCCTTTATGCCGGTCCCGGCACGCCAGACGAAACCCGCATCCTCGACGACGCCGGCAGCCCGCTGCCGAAGACGTTCCGGCTTCGCATCAACCGGCGCGAGACCGTGTGGCGCTACTACGTGGCGCTCAAGTTCCGGACAGACGCGGACCCGGCCGAGCTGTCGATCACATCGGCCAACCCGAACTTTACCTTCACCGTGCGCGGTGCCGTAACCAAGCTCGGCATCGAGACGGTGATCCCGTTCGATTCCGACGCCACCCTGCTGCCTTATCGCAGCAAGCCCCTGCGCGGCGTGAAGCTGACTAAATCCACGGCGGTCACGCCGGGCGCGCTGGAAATCGACGATCTGCCAAACCCGGGGCCGGAGACGCTGCGCGCGGATCCCGACACCGGAACGCTTTATTCGGACACATACATCTACATCTAGAGGGGACCGAGAATGGCCTACCGAACGCCTGATGTTTACATCAAGGAAATCTCCGTCTTTCCACCCTCCGTCGCCGAGGTCGAAACCGCCGTTCCCGCCTTCATCGGCTACACCGAGAAGGCGATGGAGTTCTCCACCGACGATCTCAGGAACAAGGCGACGCGGATCAAGTCGCTGTTGGACTACGAGGAGCTGTTCGGCAGGGGGCCGGATATCTCCGTCGACAGCGTCGAGATCGACGAGAACAACGCGGTGGTCTCCCACACGCTGACGACCTCGTTCTACCTCTATGACGCGCTCAGGCTCTACTTCAAGAACGGCGGTGGCAAGTGCTACATCATCTCGGTCGGCAGCTATGAGGACAGCGTCTCGAGGCCGCATTTCGAGACGGGCCTTGCGGAGCTGAAGAAACAGGACGAGCCGACCATGATCCTGTTCCCGGATGCCGTCAAACTCGACTCCGGCGACCTCTACGACCTTCAGCGCCAGGCCTTGATGCAGTGCAACGACCTGATGGACCGGGTCGGCATCTTCGACCTTCTGGAGGCAAGCCCGTCCGACCCGACTTTCGACTGGGCCGACGGGATCGAGGGGTTCCGCCAGAACATCGGCATGAACTACCTGAAATACGGCGCGGCCTACACGCCGTGGCTGAAGGCCAATCTGGGCCTCGACCTTCGTTATCGCAACGTCAGGGGCAAGATCAAACGCGGCGGCGTGACCATCACGCTGAGCCAGCTTACCAAGGACGACGACGTCAAGAACGCGATCACCGACCTGGACAACGCAGTCGAGAACGTCAACAAGATCGACTCCGATCTCGAAGCGCTGCGCGGCACGTCGGAAACGCTGAAGGCCCGTTACCAGGTCCTGCTGGACGAGTTCAAGGCCGACCCCGACAACGTCAGCAAGTTCGAGGCGCTGTTCACGCTGATCTACCAGATCACCGTTGCGGCCGATAAATGGGTCTCCGGGACGGAGCCCGAGAAGCTCAAGCTGCGCTCGGATTTCCCCGGCGATGCGGCGAACATCCGCAAGGACGTTGAAAACCAGCTTGTCAGCGTGATCACACCGGCGATCGCGGCGCTTGTGGGCTACGACAAGGCGGCCGATTCGGCGCTTTCTGCCGGGACCTTCCCGCTGCACGACGACCACACCTTCGCCACGGCCGAACTGACCGCCGCGATCGCGGCCGCCACCGACGATGACATCTACGGTGACGCCGGCGACAGCGACGAGGACAAGATGGGCCGCGCTGAACCCGAAGTGACCAAGGTGTTCAACCAGGTCAATGCCGGGATCCAGGACATGATCGGAGCGGCGGCAAACTACGAGACGATCCGCGACGGCGAGCTGATCGAGATGCATCCCATCTACAAGGGGATCATCAAGTCGCTGAACTCCAGCCTGTCCGACGTTCCGCCGTCGGGCGCGGTGGCCGGCATCTACGCCATGGTCGATGCCAGCCGCGGCGTATGGAAGGCGCCCGCCAATGTCAGCGTGGCCGGCGTCATCGAGCCGACCAAGCAGATCGACAATGTCGACCAGGGCGAACTCAACATCGACACAGTGGCCGGCAAGAGCATCAACGCGATCCGCGCTTTCACCGGCAAGGGCACGCTGGTCTGGGGCGCGCGCACCCTGGCCGGCAACGACAACGAATGGCGCTATGTGTCTGTGCGGCGCTTCTTCAACATGGTCGAGGAGTCCGTCAAGAAGTCGACCTATTGGGCGGTTTTCGAGCCGAACGACGCGAACACCTGGATCAAGGTGAAGTCAATGATCGAAAACTACCTCTTGCAGAAATGGCGCGACGGCGCGCTTCAGGGCGCCAAGCCCGAGCAGGCGTTCTTCGTCAAGGTGGGCCTGGGCGTCACCATGACCGCGCAGGACATTCTCGAAGGCAGGATGAACGTTGAAATCGGAATGGCCGTGGTCCGGCCGGCCGAGTTCATCATTCTGAAATTCTCGCACAAGCTGCCCGAAGCCTGATCCCGGAAGACAGACTAACCGGTACAGAAGCATTCGGACCAAAGGAGGATTCCCATGGCTTACCCGTTCCCTGCCTTTCATTTCAATGTCGACTGGGGCGGAACCAGTGGCGACTTCAGCGAAGTCAGCGGCCTGAACATCGAACACCAGGTCATCGAATACCGGCACGGCATGAGCAAGGAACACACCATGAAAATGCCGGGCATTCCCAAGTACGGGAACATCACCCTGAAGCGCGGGGTGATAAAGGGCGACAACGAGTTCTTCGACTGGCTGAACAACAAGAACCTCAACCAGAACGAGCCGCGCCGCACGCTGACGATCAACCTGTTGGACGAAAGCGGCAATCCAGTCATGTCCTGGAAGGCGGCCGAGGCGTTTCCGGTCAAGGTCGAGGGCCCGGGCCTGAAGGCGACGGGCAACGAGGTCGCGATCGAGTCGATCGAAGTCGCGCATGAAGGCCTGACGATCGAGACGCCCTGATGGCCTATACGCCGCCGGTCGGGTTTCACTTCCGCGTCGAGTTCGGGTTCCTGGCGGGAGCCGCCAACGACATCCTGTTCCAGGAGGTCTCGGGCCTGTCTGCCGAGGTCACCACCGAGGAACTCGTCGAGGGCGGCGAGAACCGCTTTGCCCATCGTCTGCCGGTGCGGGCGAAGTACGGCAACTTGACGTTGAAACGCGGGCTGTTCGTCGACAGCCAGCTCACCGGCTGGGTGCGCAATGCGATTGAAAACCTCGAAGCCGACGACGAATACAAGCCCACCACGGTGACCGTGACCATGCTGGACGAGAAGGCCGAACCGCTGGGCAGCAGCTACAGCTTCACGAACGCCTGGCCGGTGAAATGGTCCAGTTCCGATCTCAAGTCGTCCGGCAACGAGATCGTCGTGGAGTCGCTGGAGCTCAGCTACCAGTTCTTCACGATGGTGAGGTGAGCGCCGATGCCGGTTGAGATCCGCGAACTCGTCATCCGCGCCTATGCCGACGAACGGGCGGAGGGTGACAAACCGAAACCGAAGGACGGCGTCGTGGACCGCGACGAGATCGTGGCCGAATGCGTCGAACAGGTGATGGAGATCATGAAGCGGGCGGGGGAACGCTAGGCGAATGACCGGCGAACTGAGAAAGATGATCCTGGAGGCCTATGACAGCCTCGACTACACCAGCAAGGTGGGCGAGTTCGAGCTGATGTTCAATCCGTCCACCTATCAACAGAAGTACGAGGTGGAATACGAAGAGGCGCAGGGGCAGGGAACCACCGGCAGCGCCCAGAAGTTCGCGCGCATCAAGCCACAGGAATACAGCTTCGAGTTCATCTTCGACGGAACCGGCGTCTCGTCGGAAAAGAAGGACGTCTCGGAGATGATCGAGGAGTTCCTCGATCTCACCGCCCGCAACAACGGCGACATCCACCGGCCCAACTATCTGCAGATCACCTGGGGAAACCTGATCTCGCGCTGCATCCTGAAAAGCGCGAACATCACCTACAACCTGTTCAAGCCCGACGGTTTCCCGCTCAGGGCCAAGATCAACGCCAGTTTCTCCGAGAACATCGACGACACGCTGCGGGTGGCGGAGGAGGGCAACAGCTCGCCCGATCTCACCCATTTCCGTACGGTACGCGAGGGCGACACGCTGCCGCTGATGACGGCGCGGATCTACGGCGACCCGGCCTATTACCTGGAGGTCGCCCGGATGAACGGGCTCGACGATTTCCGCGCGCTCGAGCCGGGAACCACGATCCGCTTTCCGCCGCTGGACCAGCGGGCGGTCTGAGGAGGCGCCGGCATGAGCGAAGCCCGCCGCATTCCCGTCGAGCAGGGAACCGACCTGCCGTCGCTGACGGTGCTGGTCGACGGCCAGGCGATCAGCGCCGAGTTCAACGTCGTCGGCATCACCATCCAAAAGGCGGTCAATCGCATCGCCAGCGCCGTCCTGACCGTCGCCGACGGCGATGCCGCGGCGCAGGATTTCCCGGTCTCCAATGCGGACGACTTCGTGCCCGGCAAGGAGGTCGAGATCACCGCCGGCTATCACCGCGAGGAGGAGACCGTCTTCAAAGGGGTGGTGACCGGACACGGCATCAAGGTGCGCGGCAACAAGCCCGCCCTTCTTGTGGTGCAGATGCGCGACGCCGCCGACAAGCTGACCGCGGTCCGCAAAAGCGGATATTTCGTTGACCAGACCGACAGCGACATCATCGAAGGCCTGTTGGGCGAGCACGGGCTGGAGGCCGAGGTGACGGCCACGTCGCTCAGCCATGCCGATATGGTGCGTCACGACGCCTCGGACTGGGATTTCATCACCAGCCGCGCGGAAGTGAACGGCATGCTGGTCCTGGTCGACGACGGCAAGGTCACCGTGGCGCCGCCGGAGCTGGGCTCCAGCGAGCTGGAACTGGTCTACGGCGCGACGCTGATGGAGTTCGAGGCCGAGGTGGACGCCCGGCGCCAGTTGAACGAGGTCACCTCCGTCGCCTGGGATGCCGCCGGCCAGGCGATGCTGGAGGAAAGCGGCGACGACCCCGGACTGGACGGGCCGGGCAACCTGGCGCCGTCCGACTTGGCCGGTCTGTTCGACCAGCCGGCCGTGCTGCGCCACACCGGCGCGCTTGTCGGCGAGGAGCTGAAGGCCTGGGCCGATGCGCGGCTGTTGCGCAGCCGGCTTGCCAAGGTCGTCGGCCGTGCCGCCTGCCAAGGTTTCCCGGCGATCAAGCCGGGTGCCACGATCACCCTGTCGGGTGTGGGCGACCGGTTCAACGGCGACGTCTATGTCGCCGGCGTCCAGCACGACATCAGCCTGAAGAACTGGACCACGACCTTTCAGTTCGGCCTGGGCGACGAGTGGTTCAGCCACCGCTACGACGTCACCGACGCGCCGGCGGGCGGCCTCGTCCCGTCCGTGCACGGCCTGCAGATCGCCACCGTCACCCAGATCGGCGAAGACCCCGACGGCGAGCACCGGATCAAGGTCGTGATGCCGGTGGTCGATCCGGCAGAGGAGGGGATCTGGGCCCGGGTCGCCAGCCTCGATGCCGGCGACACCCGTGGCGCCTTCTTTCGCCCGGAAATCGGCGACGAGGTGGTGCTGGGGTTCCTGAACGCCGATCCGCGCGACGCGGTTGTGCTGGGCATGCTGAACAGCAGCGCCAAGCCCGCCCCCATCGAAGCCAGCGACGACAATCACGAGAAGGGCTTCGTCACCCGCAGCGGCATGCGGCTGCATTTCAATGACGACACCGTTGTCGTCACCGCCGATACGCCCAACGGCAACGTCCTTCGCCTCAGCGAGGAGGACGGCGGCATCACCATCGAGGACGAGAACGGGAACTCGATGGTGATGAGCTCCGACGGCATCAACATCGACAGCGCCGGCGACGTCAACATCACCGCCTCCGGCGACGTGAACATCGAAGGCACCAACGTTGGCCTCACGGCCAGCGGCGAGTTCAAGGCCGAGGGCAGCGGCGGCGCGGAGGTCTCCTCCAGCGCCAATGCGATCCTCAAGGGCTCGATGGTGCAGATCAACTGAGGAAGGGACATGCCGGCGGCAGCGCGCGTTACCGACACCACAAACCACGGCGGAACCATCGTCGGCCCCGGCGAAGCCACGGTCCTGATTGGCGGCATGCCGGCCGCGGTCGCGACCGACCAGCACGTCTGCTCGCTGCCGCCCAATGCCCACCAGCCCACGGTCAGCCCGTTCCCCTCGGGCAGCGGCACCGTCATGATCGGCGGCAAGCCGGCGCTCAGGACGACGGACACGGCGATCTGCGGCGCGATGGCCGCGGTCGGTGAACCCACGGTCCTGATCGGATAGCCGCGATGCCGGAAGAGGCTCCTTTCCTCGGAACGGGCTGGGGATTCCCGCCGACCTTCGTCAAGGGCCGCTCCAGCGTGGTCACCGTCGATGGGGCGGATGACATCCACCAAAGCATGCAGATCCTGCTCAGCACGGCCCTGGGCGAACGCGTCATGCGGCCCACCTATGGCTGCGATCTGCGCATCGACCTTTTCAAGAACCTGGACAACTCGCTGCGCGCCTATCTGCGGGACAAGGTCCGCATGGCGATCCTCTACCACGAGCCCAGGATCAAGCTCGATACGGTGACCGTCGAGGCCGACGGTCTCGACGGGCGCGTCGAGATCTGCGTGACCTACACGGTGCGGGCGACCAACACGCGCCACAACATGGTCTATCCATTCTATCTGGACGAGGGTTCGGAGGTCCGCACATGACGATCGGCGTCTGCGGCGAACCCAATCCGCTGGTCCGCGACGGCGCGGCCCAGAACCGCCGCTTCACGACGGCCCTGCACCCGCGTCATGCGCGGCTCGACGAACGCGGGCTGGCAGAGCTCTTGCTGTTCACCGGGCGCTATGCGGAAACGGTGCAGTACTGGGACGGCAACGACGCGCCGGACGGTGACTTCGCCACCTTCGTCCGCAGCGATCCGAGTTACCTGATCGCCGAGATCACCGCCTATTCCACGACCGGCTTCCACGACGCCTGGCGCTGGGCGCGCGCCGCGGTCGAAGACCCCGCCACCGTTTCGATCGGATCCGACCGGGCGGCGGATCTCTTGTTCAATCTGCTGTTCAACCAGGTCGCGACCCTGAACCGCTGGCTGCGGACGGCCAGTCCCGGCCTTGCCGTCTATGACGCGCTTGAACGGCAGATCAGCGGCTCGCTGCGCGGCATGCTGGCGGTCGCCCTGTCCCTCCATCGCTGGCTGTCGGAAGACGGTTTGCTGGCGGGCGCGTCGGGGGGCGGGGATACCCATCACCTGGCGTCGTGGGACTGGGAAGAGGTCGAACTGGAAGGCATCTGGTTTGGGCCCGACAGCGCCGATGCCCTTTTCACCGACGCGCTTGCCGCGGCCGATATCGGCGATTTCGCCTTTACCGGCAGCGACGACGAAAAACGCCAGCAGGCGGCCCGGGAACTGGATCCCGTTTACGAGACCCTTTCGGGCGTGCTCGCCCAGCTCAGCGACGACGCGCCCGATTGGTTGCGCGAGACCCTGACGGACAGGAACGATCACGCGCCGCAAATGGCGCTGTGGCTCGGTTTTGCGCGGATCTTCCGTTATGCGCAGGCCCGCCTGAACGAAAACGCGCGGCGGCATCTGGACTTCCATTACCAGCAGGTGCTGCAGCTTCGCCGCCGCGGCGCCGTCGGCGACCGGGTGCATCTGGTGTTCACCCTCGCCAAGCACGCCACCGCGCATCTGTTGAGCGCCGGCACCTTGCTGCCGGGCGGCAAGGACGGCGAAGGCAACGCGCTCACCTACCGGCTGACGGCAGATGCGGCATTGAACGTCGCCACGCTTGCCGAACCGACCGACGTCAAGACCGTGTTCTTCGACCGCGACCGCGACCACCGGCCGTTCGCGGCGACGGTCGCGGCCTCGTCCGACGGCGAGGGAGGCGATTTCGCCGAGGACGAGGAGCCCAAATGGCCGCCCTTCGGCGCGCGCCAGCGTACCGATGAGGGACTGCTTCCGGACGACCAGCGCACCATGGCCTTTGCCGATGTCGGGTTTGCGATCTCTTCGCCGGAACTGCTGCTGCGAGAGGGCGAACGTACGGTCACGCTCCGTCTGTTGCCGACGATCGAGCAGGATGGCGACGGGCTCGCCGCGGAACAGCTGCGCATCCGCTGGACTGGCGAAAAGGGGTGGGAGGAAGGCGACGTCGCCACGCTGGCACCGTCGCCGGCGAACCTGCTGCGACCGGTGACCGAAGGTGGCGTTCATGCGCTGTCGCTCGTGTTCACGTTGGGGGCGGACCAACCGCCGGTCCTGCCGTACGACGGCGAGGTGCACGGGCCCGGCTACGAAACGCCCTATCCCGTCATCGAGTTCAGGATGGCGAACACGGCCGCCATCTCGACCCACGCGGCCGACATCCTGCGGTCGGTCGACCTTTCCGGGGCAACGCTCAATGTCTCGGTGACAGGCGCCCGCGCACTCGTCGTACAAAGCGATGCCGGCGTCCTGGATCCGGCGAAGCCGTTCCAGCCGTTCGGTCCTGCACCGGTGAAAGGCAACAGCCTCTACGTCGGCAGCGACGAGGCCTTTCGCAAACGGCTCCGGTCGGTAACCTTGAGTTGGCGCTGGCAGTCGCCGCCCGCTTCGGATCTGTCGGACCATTACACCGGATATACCGGCAGCTTCGACAACGGTGGCTTCGACGCGCCTTGGGAAGTGCTGGCCGGCCGGGAGTGGTCGCCCCCCGGCGATGCGAAGAAGCTGTTCGAGACGGACGCGGGCGACACGTGCGTCAGGACTTTCGACATCGCCAGCCTGAACCTGCCCGACGACCGTGCGGCGCGGTGGCAGAAGGCGGTGTTGAAGGACTACCGTGCGACGAGCGACTGGGGGTTCCTGCGCCTGCGCCTGAACAGCAGCGACGAGGACGCGTCCGATCCGTTCGGTCATCTGCGCTTTCCCAAGATCTACGCAACCGCTGCAATGCAATATGCGCGGAAGCCGGAGACCGAGACGCCGGACGATCCCGGTCTGCCGCAACAGCCGTGGACACCCGTCATCGAAGAGCTGGTCTTGGACTACACCAGCGAGGTCGATATCGACCTGACCGGCGCGCCCGGCGGCCCCGATGCCTTCCTGCATATCTACCCGTTCGGCCAGCGCGCCGCCCTTCCGGGCGACGGTTCGACGCCGCTGCTGCCGCGGTTTCTGCACGATCCCGACGCGGAAGACCCCGACAGCGTCGGCGAGCTCTATCTCGGCCTCAGTGGCCTGGAGCCGCGGCAGAACCTCTCGTTTCTGATCCAGGTGGCCGACGGCAGCGCCGACCCGGAAACACCCCAGCCCGATGTGAAGTGGTGGTACTGGCGCGTGGACGGTTGGCGCGAATTCTCGCGCCTGCAGGTGCTGCGCGACGACACCGGCGGACTGATCCGGTCGGGCCTCGTTGTTCTGGACGTGCCGTCCGACGCCGAGGCCGACCCCGGCCTGCTGCCTCAGGGGCGCCACTGGCTGCGGGTCTCCGTCGGCGGCGACCCGCGCGGCGTCTGCGAACTGTTGTCGATCCGAACCCAGGCGGCGGTGGCGGAGCTTGTTGCGCCGGACGAGCACGCCCGGCACCTGGAAGTGCCCCTGCCGGCCGGAACGATCGCCGGGTTGTCGACAAAGCAGGCGGCGGTGAAATCGGTCGAACAGCCGTTCGCCTCGTTCGGCGGCCGCAGCCCCGAGGGGGCGAGGGCCTTCGACACCCGGGTCAGCGAGCGGCTGCGCCATAAGGACCGCGCTATCGCCATGTGGGACTACGAGCGGCTGGTGCTGGAGAATTTTCCGTCGCTGCACAAGGTCAAGTGCATCAACCACAGCACCTATGTGTACGAAGACGACCGCTTTGCAATCAGCCAGTCGGAGTTTGCACCGGGCTGGGTCACGATCGTGGTCATCCCCGACCTGCGCAACCGTAACATGGTCAACCCGCTGGAACCGCGGGCCAGCCTGGCCACGCTGGACGACATCAAGACGTTCGTCTCGGCGCGCATGACGCCCTGGGCGGCGCGGCGCCTGCAGGTGCTGAACCCCCTCTACGAGCGGATTTCGGTCGACTGCAACGTCTCCTTCGTGACGGGCGCCGACTTCACGCTGTCGCAGGCCCAGCTTTCCGAAGACCTGACGCGCTTTCTCAGTCCCTGGGCGTTTCCAGACGCCGGCGGTGCCGATATCAGCTTCGGCGGTACGTTACACCGCTCGACCTTGTTGTATTTCGTCGAGAAACGGCCCTACGTCGATTTCGTCACCGACTTCCAGATGATCCTGACGGCGCCGGACGGCGGCACCAGTTCGGTCGAACGTGCGGTCCCCTCCAGCGCCCGCACGCTTTTCGCGTCGGCATCGGCGCATACCATCGGTGAAGTCGAATGCTGACGCTGGCGCCAGACGACATCGCGCGGATCCCGAAGTTCGCGGCGCGCCCGAGAAGCGAGGACTTCGCCTTCTTGCGCGATCAGGGCATCGCCCACATGCAACGCATGGGCAACGCGCTGTGGACCGACTTCAATTCCCACGATCCCGGCATCACCATCGAAGAGGCGCTGTGCTATGCGCTGACCGACCTGGCCTACAAGGCACGCGTCCCGGTCCAGGATCTGCTGGCGGAGCCGCTGCCCGACGGGGCGGCACCGGCGGACACCCTTTTCACGCCGCGCCGCATCCTGACGTGCAACCCGGTCACGGCGCTGGACTATCGCATGCTGCTGATCGATTGCCCGGGCGTCGAGAACGGATGGCTCGTGCCGCTGCCCGAGCCGGAGCCGGTTTTCCACGTGGATTGCGAGCAGGGGATCCTCACCTACGAAGAGAAGTACGGTCTTTTGGCAAAGCACCGTGCGACGCTTGGCGACAACGACATGGCCGAGCCCGTCATCGACCGGTTGTCCACCCTGTTCGGCCAAGTCTTTCCGAACGCCGACGAGTTGGCGGACGCGCTGCAGACGCTGTTGAGCGAAGAGGAGTGGGACGCCTTCGGCGACCTGCTTTTGAAGCTGGGCGACCGGTTCCCGACCTTGCCGCCCCAGGGCGTGTCGGACGTGCGTCTGGAACTGGAGCCGGACCTTCAGCTTGGCGACCTGAACCTCGCGCGTTTCGAGCTTGAAGGGACATCGGGCGACATCGACTTCGATCTTGCGGTCTATCTGGGCGGCGAATGGCAGGACTGGCTGCACGCGGATCTGGCGGACAGCGTCGATCCGGACCAGCTTTTTCAACCCGTCGACTGGGACCCGGACGCGCGCCTCTATCGCACGTCGATGCGCATTCCGTTCCGGGACGGCGGCTCGGCCGAGGTCAGTGTTAACGCGGTCAGCGCCCGGCTGCGCGACCTTTACGATCATGAGGCTCTGACGACGAACGTGGCGCCCGATGTGCAGGCCACCCTGGCGGCCGCGGCGACGGCGATCTACGAGGAGTTCCTCAAACGCTTTGCGCTGACCGCAAAGACGGTGGCCGGCGTTCGGGATACGCTGCACGACCACCGCAGCCTCTGCGAGGACTACGGCGCGGTCCGCATCGCGGGCACCGACGAAATCGGCCTGTGCGCGGAGATCGAGGTCGCGGAAGGCGCCGACATCGACCGCCTCTGGGCGGAGATCGCCCACCGCGTGCAGGCGTTCCTCGCGCCGCGGGTGCTGTTTTACACGCTGAAGGAAAGGCTCGAACGCGGGCTATCGTTCGACGATATCTTCAACGGGCCTCCGCTCGTCCACGGGTTCCTGGATGCGGCCGAAGTCCAACATGCGGACATGCGCGTCGAGCTGCACACGTCCGATCTGATCAACATCATCATGGACATCGAGGATGTCACCGCGGTCCGGGATCTGCAGGTCTCGCGTTTCCACATGGGCGAAACGCTGAACCCGGGCGAGCGCTGGTGCCTGCCGCTCGGCGGCACACGCACGCTGCGCCTCAGCAAGGCGCATTCGCGGCTTGTCTTCTACAAGGGCCTCATTCCCTACCGCGCGGATGGCGAGGACGCGGAGGCCTATCTCAGAGAGCTGCGGTTGCTGGATCGGGCCAAGCGCCTGGAGGCAAGCAACTATGACGTCCCCGTTCCCACTGGACGGCCGCGTGGTGTGCGCCGCTATCACAGCGTCCAGAACGAATTCCCGATGACCTACGGTGTCGGCAGGATCGGGTTGTCGACCACGGCATCCGACAGGCGCAAGGCGCAAGCGCGCCAGCTCAAGGCCTATCTGCTGCTGTTCGACCAGTTGCTGGCCGACTACCTGGCCCAGCTTGGGCACATGAGACAGCTTTTCTCGCTGGATCCCACGATGCGCCGCACCTATTTCGGACAGCCGTTGTTCAGCCTGCCCGAAAGCTTTCGCGTGACCGCAGTCGCGCTCGGCCGTCTCGAAGCGGCCGGCGTGCCCGCCACCGTGCGCGACACGCTGCGCACCTTGCAGGACGACCCGACGGTCGCGGAGGACATCTTCCGGGTCGCCGTCGAGGCTGCAATCGGCACCACGGCGTTCGATAGCCACGGTGAGACCATCGTCGATGCCTGCCGGCAGCCTGCCTGGGAGCAGCCCGACGTGCCGCGGGTCGCGCCACTGGTCAAACCCTTCGTCGACGCGCACTACGGCTCGGACACGAACTGGGACCGGCCTGCCACTTTCGACGTGGAGTGGCAGCGGTTCCGCACCGAGACGGCCGGGACTTGGCTGGATGCGCATACCGGCGGCGACCCGCTGCGCGAAGACGCCGATACTTTCGCCGCGCGGCGTAACCGGATGCTGGACCATCTGATGGCGCGGTTCGCCGAAAGCTTCACCGACTATGCCGTGCAGATCTTCACCCTGGACCGGCGCAACAAGCCGACGGACCTGATCGCCGACAAGATCGCCTTCCTCGAGGACTATCCGCTGATCAGCCGCGACCGGGGCAGGGCGTTCGACTACAGCCAGGCCAAGGTCTGGAACAGTGCGAATGTCAGCGGGTGGGAACGGCGCATTTCGCGCCTCCTGGGCCTGGAATCCTTCCGACGGCGGAGACTTGCCACCGCCTTCCTCTCCGCGTTCGAGATCGACGAGGAACCCGGCAGCGACCCTGTCGTCTTCCGCTATTGCCTGCTGGACGCGGCAGGTGACCGGGTACTCGTTTCGGTCGAGACCTATGCGACGCGCGAAGCGACCTACGAAGGCATCCGCGCCGTCGTCGAAGCGGGCCTCAGGGCCGAGAACTGGTCTGTCGACACGAACGACCAGGGTGCGTATCGGGTCCGCCTGTTCGATCGCCCGCCCGGCGCCGCCGACGCTGTTCTTTTGGCGGGGCTGGGTGACCGCACTTTCGAGGATCGCGAGGACGCCCGGCGCGAGCGGACACGCGCTCAGGAGGCCGTGTTCCGCGCCGCCCGGCACAGCGAAGGGTTCCACCTTGTCGAACACGTTCTGTTGCGTCCCCGCATCGCACCGGACGACAGGCTGCTTGCCGTGTGCACCGAGGGCACGTGCGAGACCTGCACCGGTTTTCTCGACCCCTATTCGTTCCGCGCGACCGTCATCGTTCCGGCGTTCGCGGGGCGGTTCCTCAACGCGGACTTTCGTCGCTTTGCCGAGGCGACCATGCGCGAGGCGGCGCCGGCGCACATCCACCTCAAAATCTGCTGGGTCGACGAAAGCGATCTTGCGGACTTCGAGAAGGCCTATGGGCGCTGGCTTGCTGAGATGTCGCGCGACCCCGTCGACCAGGGCGAGCTGACGGATGCCCAGAACGACCTGCTGACGGTGATGGCGGAACTGCGCAGCGTCTATCCGCAGGTCCACCTGCACGATTGCACCGATGACGGCGGCGGCCCGCCGGCGGTGCTGGACAATTCGATACTCGGTTCACGAGAGGATATCGAAGATGGCTGATTACCACGTCTATCCGATCTTCGAGGCCGATCAGGTGCTCACCCACGAGCAGCTGAACGCGCTCAGGGCCTATCTCGATCAGCAACAGCGTTGGTCCCGGACCTGCCTGACCGGCGTGGGGATCGTTTGCGGCTTCGAAGTCCGCACCCAAACGCTGGGCAGCGCCCGGTCGATCACGGTCACTGGCGGGGTGGGGATCACCAGCACCGGCCATTTGATCAAGGCGGACACGGCCACCTATGGCCGCAAACGCGCCTACGTTTCGCCGGTTGCGTATCCGCCGTTCGGCACGGCCGAGGAACCGCTTGCGTTGTGGGAACTGTTGCCCGCGAACGTCGAACCGGAACCGGAGATCACGCCGCTCACGGCAACCGACCTGCAGCAATCGGCGGTGGTTCTGTACCTGGAATGCAAGGAGGTGGACGGCGATGCCTGCACCGGGTCGGACTGCGACCAGAAGGGGATCAACGTCCACTCGCACGTGCGCACGCTGTTGGTAAAGCGTTCCGAAGCGGCGGCTTTGCTGGGCACCGGCGATGCGTTTGCGCACGACTATATCATCCATCCGTTGCGCGACGCCTTCCATCGGCTGCCGGATCTGTTCGTCGGGCGTCCCGTCGGCCTGTGGGAGAAGGGCGACGTGATCGAAGAACGGGACATCGTCGGCGCCTACCGGGCCGTCCTGTCCCAGGGATATCTCGATACGGTCATGGGGACATTGGGCGACGCCTACAGCGGTTTCCGGCCCGTGCTGGTCCACGATTTCCCGACCAACCCGTTTGCCGGGCAAACGCCGGTCCTGCGCGACCATGGCGCCATCCAGTACGACTGGGACCGGTTCCAGGACATCGCACTTGCCTACAACGAATGGCGGGCCTGCGCCTTCGAGATCATGATGGTGTGCTGCCCGGACGCCAATGCGTTCCCGCGTCACCTGTTGCTTGGCCCGACCACGCGCCTGGTGACAGACCGCGAAGAGACCCTGCGCCACGTCTTCATGGCCTCTCCGGTTCACGACCGGCAGGACGAGTTGGTCCGGAAACTGCGCACCCTGTTCAAACGGCTGGAACTGATCGTCAGGTCGTTCCACGTTCCCGACGCATCCGTTGCGCAAACGCGGATCACACCCAGCTTCGACGGCTGCAAGCCGCTGGGCGAACGCGCGCTGCCGTACTACTACGCGCCAAACGCGGAGCTGTTCCAGTGCTGGAACCCGGACTACGGCCCGCGCGGACAGACCGTCCTTATCAATTCCTATCACGTCAACGATTACTCGGGCTGTGACGGTGGCGGCAAGAACTTCTTCGCCGCGATTGAGGCTGCGCCGACGGAAATCGGTTTCGAGGAAGAGCTGGCCCCATCGGGCGGACGAGAGCTGGTCTATGCCGGCGGCGGGATTGCCGGCCGGGATGGCCGCGGTGGTGCAGGCGGCATGCTGATGGACTTCTTGTCCGGTCTCGGCGGATCCGGCGGGTTCAGTGCGTCCGAACGCACCCTGTTGAAAAAGCTTCTGGGCAGGCACGTGCGGTTTCCGGGTTGGCTGTTCCCCGTGGCGACCGCCAAGGACACCACCGCCACCGATTACATCCAGGAACGACTGGACGACCGGGAACGTCTACGCCTCGACATCGGCGACTATCCGTTCTTCAGGATCGAGGGGCATATCCGGAAAAACGTGCACCAGGTGCGCGAAAAGCTGGAAAGCGACATTCGCTGTTACCAGCTTCCCATCGCCGTCACCGCGCTCAAGCTGGGCGCGATCGCCCCAAAGACTGGGCTGGCTGACTGTTTCGTCGACGATCTGCGGCTGGTCTATCGGACCGAACGCGGTGCGTGGCTGTGTCGGCTGCGGGACCTGCGCGGCTATCTGGGCAAGCTGCGACTGGTCAAGCCCAAGGGCAAGGTCGTGGTTAAGGAAAAGCCGACCCTGAAAGGCACGATCAAGGACCATAACAACAATATCCCCATGCGCGACGTGGAGATCACGCTGGAGGGGACCGATCTCAAAGTCGACAGCAAGGACGACGGCAGTTTCGAGCTGAGCGACGTTCCGCCGGGCGAATATGTGATGAATGTCGTGCTTCCTGGTTACGAGGCCAAGCACATCCCGATCACCATGGAGCCCGGCAGCGAGCTTTCCTTCGACGAGGTGGAGATCCGGTCCGAAGCCTATGGATCGAGCGGAAAATCCGGCGCCATGAAATACATGGCGGGGCCGGGCATCCGTTCCGAGATGCCCGAAACAGCCGAGCGCGGTTTCGCCATCAGCCGAGAGCTGCCTGCCGAAGCCCCGCATCGCATCGGCACCGTCGATGCGTTGTACAGCCTGTTGGGGGTGAACCAGCTCAAGGAAAACCCGTGGGTCGCGCTGGAGAAGTGGCACTACCAGACCCAGCCGACGCTGCGCCCCGGGCGCCAGGGCTATCTCGTCGACAAGGTGCAACAGCCGCTGCGCTTGATGCTTGGGATCGACGAGATCGCCGACACCCTGCCGGAGGAGTTCGAAGATTTCGATCTCAAGCGTTTCGCCGCCGCATGGAAGGAGCTGATCGACAGGGCGCGCGGCTACGTGGCCCAGGTCCGGGCCTTCGAGACCGACGATCTGTTCACGGCTCTGATAAAAAGCGAACTCCTGAGCCGCCTTCGTCTGTTGGACGAGCTGACTTGCAGCATGGCGTTCGACGATCTCGTTGCCGTCATGGAACAGCGCCGCGAGATGCAGAACCGTCTGCTGCTGCTGGGGCCGTTCGCCCAACAGCATCCCGGATTGGAGCATTTCGCCGGCGTGCCCCGGGGTGGAACCTTCATTCTCGTCTACGGCGACGATCAGCAAGTCGTCGCCGACTTCGCACTTCCCTACATGCTGAACGAGTGCTGCAGCGGTTGCGACATGCGCGAACGGGTGATCTTCGCCCTGCCGACGGATCGTTTCTGCAGCAACGATGGGCGTCCGTACCGCTTCACCACCTATCCGCCCGGCGGCGTCGTCAGCGGTCCCGGTGTCCATCGTGAAGTGACCACGGGCGACTACTACTTCACCCCGGCCGGCGCAGGGACCGACGGCGAACTTCAGTTCCGCTACCTCGTCGATGGCGAGATGCATGTTGAACGCGTCGTCCTGGAGACGTTGGAAATCGCGCTTACCTACACCGTCGTCAATGTGGATATGACCGCCGAGACGGCCGATGTGGTGTTCGCGGCCGAGCCCGACGATGCCGACAGCTATTTGTGGAAGTTCGGCGACGGCAACGACGCGACCGATGCGCGCGTTCGCCACCGGTACGATCTGTCCGCAGGGGCCACTTTCGACGTCGTGCTTGTGGTGACTCGCGGCGGATGTGAGGCGACCGAGCGCGTGACGCTGGCGCTTGCCACCTGCAATGCCCGTTTTGTCGCCAAGGAGGATATCGGGCGCCGCACCGGCACGACCGTCACCTACCGGTTCGTGCCGGTCCAGGAAGCCGACACCTACGCCTGGACCTTCGGCGTTGGCGGCGGAACCTCCACGGACCCGACGCCGGAGTTCACCTTCGATCTGGAGGAGACCGCCCGCCGGGTGACGGTCAGCCTGACCGTGACGGGTCCCAGTTGCACCGACGATTTCTCGCTGGACATCGTCCTGCCGCCGATCCGCAGGTTCGTTCTGTCGCTGGAAGACGATCGCTTCTGCACCAACGATACCGGCACCTATCCCTTCACGCTGGAGCCCCCGGGTGGCGACCTCAACGGACCCGGCATCAAAATCGAGAACGGCAAGCATGTGTTCGTTCCCGGCACAGCCGGGCTGATCCCGGGCCCGCAACGGTTCACCTACAGGGTGGACTCGCACGAAGAGGAACTGGTGGTCACGCTGGTCCAGGTGAAGGCGGTCATGGCTCACAGTGTTTTGGATGTCGATGCAACGACCGGCAGGGCGCACGTGTCTTTCGATGCCGCCGGCAGCATCGGCCGCAGCATCAAGTGGGACCTGGGCGACGGCAACGGCGCCGCAGGCGCCGCGGTCGAGCATGTCTATTCCCTGGAGGAAGGCCCCACGTTCAATGTCGTGCTTGAAGTCCGCGACGGCGACTGCGTCGACTGGGCAAATACAACGCTGACTTTCGACCCTTGCACCGCCAAGTTTGGGCACAGTCTTACCCGACAGGGCAGTCTGGGGGTCGTCGTCTTCACCGCGGTCGAGACCGAGGCCGAGACCTATCACTGGACATTCGGCGACGGCAACGAGAGTCGGGCCGGCTTCAAGGTCAAGAACTCCTACGAGCTCGGATCGGCGCCACGGACCGTGGAGGCCACCCTCGAAATCAGAAAGGGAGCCTGCCGCGCCACGCACACGGAACGCGTGATGCTGCCCGCCGCCGAAACGCTTTCGCTGAGGGTCACACCCGACATCATCTGTGCCAAGGGCAAGCCCGCGTTGGTCGAGGTCAATCTCGACGGCGGACGTTTCGACCCGCCGATCGTGCGCAAGACGAACGGCACCTACCTGCTGGACCCGACATTGCAGGGTCAGGAACGCGGCACGATCGACCTCACCTACACCGCCGGCGGGCTGGAAGCCGTTCACCGGGTCCGGTTCGTGACGCCCTTGGCGCGGTTCGAGATCACCGAGATCAAGACGCTGGCCGCGGGGGACTACCTGGTCAGCTTCAAGAACACGTCCATCGACGCCAACAGATACAGATGGACCTTCGACAACGGAGAGACTTCGTTGGACGAGGCGCCCAGGATACGGTTCCGCGATGTGGCACCCGGCAGCACCATGGGCTTCGACCTGGTCGCCGCCTGGGACGACGACTGCGCCGACGGGATCAGCGGCAAGATCCTGTTCCCGCGCGCGCGTGTCGATACCGATCCCGACATCGGGCGTGTTCGCGAGACCAGGCGCACAAGCGCCACGGCGCTAGAGACGGCGGCCGGGCTGCCCGCCTTCAGGGCTGCCTTCCCCGAACCGAACGACCCCGTGCTGCAATTCATCCAGTCAGGCCTGAAGACGCTCCAGGCCGCGGAGGCGGATGCACGGCAGCGCAAGGACCTGGTCGGCGGCCGCCTCAATGCCGAGCTTGGCGAAGGATATGCCAAGCAGATGGCGGAACTGTTGCAACGGACCCGGCGCTATCGCGGCACCGATATGGTCCAGAAACGGGTGGCCGGCTATCGCGTCTATGTGGCGGCCGTGACACAGCTTCTCGGCATTGCCGGCATGCAGCGGCGTCCGGTCGCGCCGGACGGTCCCATGGTCAAGGCGGTCGGCCAGATTGCCGAACAGATCGGCGCATTCGCAAACCTGGGCGTGAAGGTGAAGCCTGACGCCGCGTTTGCGCAGGTGGTCGAAACGGCGCTGGCGGATGCTGCCGACGATCCGAAGCTGACCGAAGCCATCAAACCGATCGGAGCGCTGTTGCGATGAGTACCGCTGTCGTCGACAGGGTCCGGTTCGAACTGCGCGACGTGCCGCGCGACGGCGCGCATATGTGGCACGAACGTGTCAGCCGCTGGGCCCAGTCGGACTTGTCCCGATCGATCGAGACAGCCCTCGGCGATGTTCCGGACGACGTGCACCTTCTGATCCCTTCGATCGAACTGGAGGTTCCAAGGGCTGGGCCGGAAGGGCTGGAACAGGCGCTTGGCGAGGAGGTGCGAAAGGCCCTCAGGCGCGCGGTTCGGGAGATGCTGCATGCAGGCGGGGCGCCGACGGCTGACGACCCGCCGCGGGCGGTTTCGGCCGAACGGCGCCGGCTGGCGCTGATCGACCTGTTCTTGCGAACGGGTTTTCTTCCCTGGTGGGCGCCGCGCAACTGGCGCCTGCGTGCGGCCGTCGACGAACAGATGGACGAAGGTGCCGGCGCGCTTGTCGGTCTGGTGCGGCGTCTTGCCGGACAACCGGCCGCGCTTTGGCGCCTGGCGGGTCATGTTTCGCACGACCAGCGCCGGCGCCTGTTGCACCTGTTTGCGCCCGGCCTGGCGCAGTGGTTCGACCGCTGTGCCGTCCTGCCTGCGTTCGACGGGCCGCGCCTGTTTGCTGGGGCTCTTGGACTTGCGGCCGAAGGGCGCAGCGCGCCGGACGTGCCGGACCTTCACTCGACCGCGTTCCTGGAAAGGGTCATCGCGCGCCTTCTGGAAAGCCCGTTCCCCTCTGTGGGCCTTCCGTCACGTGCCGAAGCGGATGCGTGGCTTGCTGCCTGGCCGGGCGATGGTGCACCCGACGCGATTGTGGCGCGCGGCGCGGCGTCGATGCGGGATCGCCATTGGCAGGACAGGGTGGCGGAAGATACGGACCGGACGGGCGGTTCCCCGACGATTCGGTACCCAGTGGAATCCACGTCGCCTGAGACGGCAAGTCCAAAGGAATCACACCCCTCTGTCCGGACCGACCGCGACCGACCCACACCTCAGAACGGTACAAGGGATGAAGCTGCCGCCGGAGACGAAGCGCAAGACGCACTTCCCGACAGGTCGTCGTCGGATGTCGCACGATCCAGCGACGGTCGGCCCGGCGGCCCGAGGCATCCGGACGCAACCGGTCCGGCGGCGGTCCGGCGCAGCGGTGGCGAGGCGGGGGACGTCACGCGGCGGATGGAGGTCGAAACGGGCGAAGGCGTGCACGACCTTGCTTTCGCGACAGTGACCGACCTCGCGGACGGAGCCGAAACCGAGATGCCCGACCGGCTTTCGGTGTCGCAGGCCGGGCTTGTCCTCTTGTGGCCGTTCCTTCCGGCCTACTTCGATGCGCTGGGGCTGCGGCGCGATGGTGCATTCGCCGACGGGGGCCAGGCGCGCGCCGTTCGGCTGCTGCACCATGCCGCGACCGACGCGCTCGAGGCCGAAGAACACGAACTGGTCTTGCCCAAGCTGTTGTGCGGCTGGCCGTTGGCGCGACCGCTGTCGCCGGGCGGGCTGGACACGATCACGCGCGCCGAGCGGCACGAAACGGACACCCTGTTGGAAAGCGTGATCGAAACCTGGGGCGCGCTGGGCAGCACCTCGCCGGACGGTCTGCGCGGGTCTTTTCTGGTGCGTCCGGGTCTGGTGGAGCTTGGTGAGACGCCCCTGTTGCGGGTCGAGCGGCGAAGCTGGGACATGCTTCTGGAGCGCCTGCCCTACGGTCTCACAATGGTAAGGCTCAGTTGGATGGACACGATATTGAGGATCGAGTGGTGACCGCCCCCCCTGACACCGCCGCGGTTTCGATTCAGGATACGGTGCCGTCGGGTCCGGCCGCTGACATGGAGGCTGCGCCGACGCCGGAGCCCGGGATCCATGCCGAGGCGCTGCGGCGCGAGCTTGACTGGTTCCAGCGCGTCCTCGACGTCCGTCTCAGGCGCCACTTCGACAAGCCGGGCGAGATCGAAGACCCCTGGTTGATCGAGCCGCCGGTCCACCCGGTCGAGTCCTATTACGGGCACCTCGTCGCGCACTATCAGTTCATACCGCTGGAACGCGCCGTGCTTTGCCTGGCGCTCGCGCCGCAACTGCGCCCGCATCTCCTGGACGTGTTTTTCACTCGCAATTCCACGTTCGATCGGGAGTTCACGGAGTTCGGCGGCACCACCGACGGCAGCGGGCGCGGATTCCAGCCAACCGGCGAGACGGCGCTGTTCGTCCTGGCCGGCGACGACCTGAAACAGCGCCTTGCGGTGCAGTCGCTGTTCGACCCCGAGCACATTTTTTCCGCGCACGACGTGTTGACGCTGGACGAGACGGGGGTGAAGGACAACCCCTGGACCGGTGCGCTGAGACTGTCGGACGAAATCGCCGACCTGGTGACGCGCGGCTTCGTGCGCAAGCCCAAGTTCGGCACCAACTTTCCGGCCAAGGAGATCTCGACCGGGCTGGAATGGGACGACCTGGTCCTGCCGGTCGACACCATGGAACAGGTGCTCGACATCAAGGCCTGGATCCAGCATGGCGAGACGATGCTGGGCGAGCTTGAACTGGGGCGCCGTCTGAAGCCGGGCTTCCGCACCCTGTTCTTCGGTCCGCCGGGGACGGGCAAGACGCTGACGGCCACACTGCTGGGCAAGATCACCGGCCTGCCGGTCTATCGGATCGACCTTTCCATGGTCGTCTCGAAATATATCGGCGAGACGGAGAAGAACCTCGAGCGGGTCTTTTCCAAGGCCGAACACCGCAACTGGATCCTGTTTTTCGATGAGGCCGATGCCCTGTTCGGAAAACGCACCCAGGTGAGCGACGCGCACGACCGGTTTGCGAACCAGGAAGTGTCCTACCTGTTGCAGCGGGTCGAGGACTATGCCGGCGTCGTCATCCTGGCCTCCAACCTGAAGACCAATCTGGACGAAGCGTTCACCCGCCGCTTCCAAAGCACGATCCTGTTCCCGCTTCCGGGCGAAAGCGAAAGGCTGAGCCTGTGGCGCACTGCGTTCAGCGCGCATACCGAACTGGCGCCCGACATCAGCCTGGAAGACATCGCGGCCCAGTACGAGCTCAGCGGCGGCGCGATCCAGAATGTAGTACGCTATGCGACGTTGCAGGCGCTCAATCGCGGCGCGCGCACGATCCGCGCCGCGGACGTTCAACAAGGCGTGCGCAAGGAGTTCCAGAAAGAAGGCAGGACACTCTGACGGGAGAAGACGATGGCTCTTTCGAACGCGTCCCGCATTGTTCGTCGCCGCAAAAGCCGGCCGGGACCTGTTGCCGGCGGACGCGGGCTCAAGGCACAGCGCGCCGGCGGGGACTGGGACACCGGTCCCGTCGCGGCGTTGCCCGCCGCCGACGCGGTACAGCGGAAATGCGCGGCCTGCGAGAAGGCCGAAAGCGGCGAGGGGCCCGAAACGGCAAGCCGCCAGCCGGAAGAGGAAGAAGCCCAGACCGCGGGGATGCCCGGCGAGAAGGTATCGCGGCAGGAAGAAGAGGAAGAGGCCCAGGCCAAGCCCATGGCCGGCGAACGCATCGCGCGCCAGGACGAGGAAGAGGAAGAGGCCCAGGCCAAGCCCGTGGCCGGCGAACGCGTCGCGCGCCAGGACGAGGAAGAAGAGGCCCAGGCCAAGCCCATGGCCGGTGAACGCGTCGCGCGCCAGGACGAGGAAGAGGAAGAAGCCCAGACCAAGCCGGTGGCCGGCGAACGCATCGCGCGCCAGGAAGAGGAGGAAGAGGTTCAGGCCTTCAAGCCGAAGCCGCCGGGCGGAGCCGAGCCAAAAGAGCCTGTTTCGGCACAGCGTGCCGCCGAGACCGGACCCGCATCCGGCGGGCCGGGGCGCAGCGGCGGCGATGCCAGCGCCGCCGGCGGCTCGATCTCCGGGCATCTTCGCCAGGCGCGCGGCGGCGGACGCCAGCTTGACGATTCGACTCGCAGCTTCATGGAATCGCGCTTCGGGCGAGACCTGTCCCAGGTTCGGGTCCATACCGATCCGCGCGCGGACACCTTGAACCGCCGGCTCAAGGCGCGTGCGTTCACCAATGGCAACGACATCTATTTCCGCCAGGGCCAGTACGACAGCGCGCGCAGCGACGGGCTCAAGCTGCTCGCGCACGAACTGACCCACGTCGTCCAGCAGCGGGGCGACCTCGTCCCGCGCGTCGACCGTCAGGCGGCGGCGGGGCCGCCCGCGGCGCCGTGTCCGAAACCCGTCGCCAAGGTTCACCTGAACCCCATTCTCACCAGCGGGACGCTGCCGACGACGTTTGGCGAAACGCGCATGGCCCAGTCGAAGGTCCCCTTCGTCAGCCTGCTCCAGCGCGAGCGGCGCAGCGGAACCGTCTGCGGCGCGGACGGCAAGCAGGACGGCTGGGACCTGTGCGTGCGTCGAGGCGTTCTCTACGCCAACGTGCCGGTGGTGATCGACACGGGCGAGCTTGCCAAACGTGGTGCGAGCGGCGAACGCTGGTTCCAGGACTGCAACGAGGCCCTGCCGACGCCTGCGTTCGTCACGCCAGCGGACGCGCGCACCACCATGACGACCCCCAAGCCGCTTACCGTGGCCGGGGTTCGACGACACGAGCTTTACCATGTCAGCGTTGGCGAGCGCCTGTTGAAGGAGCGCCTGGAAGCGCGGAACGATCACCGCGCCATCTGTCCCTATGACCGGGCTGCCATCGATGCGTGGCGCACGGCGGTCCAGGCGTCGTGGCAAAGCGATGCGCTGGCGTTCCTGCGCAGCAGCCCGACCGAACCCAACGAGGAGGCGAACGCCGTCAAGAAGGAGTGCTGAGTGCTCACTGCCGCGTCAGAAGCCCGCAAGACAACCGCGCGAACCCACCGGGTTGACCGCGCCGCGGGGCCGGCTGCGCGCCGCGCGGGCACGCGTGCGCGGGGCGAGGGCGCGACGGTCTGGCGCCATGCGACGGGCGAGGCGGCGGGCGTTCACGCCCGGCCGGCGATCTCCGCCGTCGAAGACCTCTCCAACGACAATGCTGCGCCGGATACGGCCCTGGCCATGCCGGCCGTGCCGACGGCCGATGCGGCCGCGGCGGTCGAAACCGGGCCCAAGACGTCTTCGACGCCCTCGATCCAGGCAAAGCTCACCGTTTCGAAGCCCGATGACCCCGAAGAGCGCGAAGCAGACGCGATGGCCGACAAGGTCATGCGCTCGCCGATCCCGGTCTCTGCGCCGTCCGATGGCGGCGAGGCCGTTTCCCGCAGCGGCGAAGGCTCGACCCTGTGGCCCAAGCTGTCCCGGCGCAGCGCCGCGGCGGCGACGATCTGGCGCGACCTTCTGGACGGCATGCAGGACGAGGCGGAACCCGCGGCCGACATGGGGCCCGAGGTCCAGGCCAAGCACATAGCCCGCAGCGGCGAAGATGCGTCCGGCGGAACGGCGCCCGCTGGGCTTTCGTCCCAGCTCACCGCGACGGCAGCCGGCGGCGCCCCGCTCGATGGACAGGCGCGGGCCACCCTCGAACCCCACTACGGTGCCGACTTCTCCGGCGTGCGTGTCCACAGTGACGCCGACGCGGCGTCGATGACCAGCGATGTCGACGCGCGTGCCTTCACCTACGGCAGCCACATCTATTTCAACCAGGGCGAATACGCACCCGACACCAGTTCCGGACGGCAACTGCTGGCGCACGAGCTGACACACGTGGTCCAGCAGGGCGCCGCGCCCACCGCCGGCGAAGGCGGCGGTGCGGTCTCGCAATCCGTCGCAACCAAGCGCGTGCAGCGCATCTATATCCCCGGCGTTTCCGAAGCGATGGAGGCCGCGGGCGAGTTCGTTTCCGACCAGGCCTGGGGACTGGTCCAGCGGTATGCACCGCGTCTGGAACCGGTCCTGCGGCGCGGACCGATCGCCTGGATCCGCGACCAGGTCACGGGCGTCTTCCGCGGCGTCGTCGACCGTTTCAACCGCCTGATGCCGGCGGGCGCGATCGAGCAGCTGACGGCCGTCTTCGGCGGGCTGGTCGAACGCGCAACAACGATCGTCTCGGCGCTGCTCCAGGGCGACTGCGAACCCCTGATGCAGGGGCTCAACGATCTCAAGAATTTCGTCAGCGAGGTTGCCGGCGCGGCGTGGGACCGCCTGACCGAGTTCCTGCGCCCGATCGGCGACTTCTTCAACAGCTTGTGGACCAATTTCGGCGCCCCGGCGGTCGAGGCGATTCAGACCTTCGCCGGCGATCTGTGGGAACGCATCCGCCAGTTCGGCCAGGACATCTGGGACTGGACCCAGCCGATCCGCGACACCCTGGCCGCCGCCTGGAACTGGGTGAAGGAACAGCTGTTCGGGCCGGAAGACGAAACCACGGGCGAAAGCTCCGGCGGCATCGTCGGCTGGGTCACCGGCAAGCTGACCGAGGCCTGGGACTGGGTGAAGGAACAGACGCGGCCCGTATGGCAGCCGATCGCCACCGCGGTGGAGACCATTCGTTCGCTTGTCCCGCCCGCCTTCATTCGCGATCTCGGCGCACAGTTCCAGGATATGGGCGCCCAGCTCAACCAAACCGCCGGCGCCATGGGCGAGGGCGGCGACGACGTGGCGGAGAACCGCGAGGCGCTGGCCGGCGTTTTGCCGTCGGTCAAGGAAGTGATCGCCATGGCCCGCGGCCTGATCGTCAGCGGCCGGGCTTTCCTGATCGGCGCCATCGGCGCTGTGACGACGCGGCTGTCCGGTTTCGTCGGGGCGGTCAGGGGCAGCGTGCTCAGCTTCCTGGCCTCGCCGCTGAGCTGGATGGAAAACGCCGCCCTGCAGCTTTCCGGTTGGGTGAGGTCGGGCGTTGGCGTCTTGTTCGACCATCTCCTGCGCGGCTTCGACTTCCTGTCGCCGTTCATCGAGCGGATCCTCGGCATCGTGCAGCGCGTCATCACGGTCGTCAGCGATCTGATGCAACTGCCGATGCTGGTGCTCAGCGGCCTTTGGAACCAGATCCCGGAATGCATCCGCGAGCCCATCAAGAACTTCCTGATCAATGTGATCCTGCGAAACATCCCGGTCTTCAGCGCGCTTCTGGATCTGCCCGATCTATGGGCGCGGGTGCAGGCGACAGCCTTCCGGATCCTGCGGCAGGTCTTCGTGGATGGCAATCTGGCCGCTGCCGCCTGGACCTATTTCAGCAGCCTTCTGCGCCTGATCGGGATCCCGCCGGAACTGGTGGTGCAGGTCCTGGCCAAGGCGGCGACCGCCATCGGCAACATCCTCAGCGACCCGATCGGATTCCTGATCAACCTGATGCGGGCGATGCGCGCCGGATTCGTGCGGTTCTTCGGCAATATCGGCCGCCACCTCCTGGGCGGGATCGCCGGCTGGCTGTTCGGGCACATGTCCGAGGCGGGCATCACACCGCCCACGGAATTCAGCCTGCGCGGCATCCTGGGCGTGGTCCTTCAGATCCTGGACATCACGATGGAGCGGGTGTTCCAGCGGCTGGCCCGCCGTGTCGGCCAGCAGGTGGTCGACCGGCTGCGTCGGGCTGTCGAGATCGCGACCGGCGTCTGGGAATGGGTCTCGACCCTTGTCACCGAAGGTCCGGCCGGACTCTGGCGGATGCTGCAGGAACGGCTCAGCAACCTTTGGCAGATGGTGCTGCAGGGCGTCGTCGGCTGGGTGACGTCGGTCATCATCACCCGCGTTACCTCTTGGCTGTTGTCCATGCTGGACCCCAGCGGTGTGATGGCGGTGGTCAACAGCCTGATCGCCATCTATCGCGCGATCGAGAGCTTTGTTCAGTACTTCAACCAGATGCTGCAGATCGTGAACCGGGTGCTGGACGGGATCGTCGGCATCTCCACCGGCGCGATCGACGAGGCGGCAGGCTACGTGGAAATGGCGATGGCCCGCTCGCTGCCGATCGTGATTGGGTTCCTCGCCAACCAGCTCGGTCTCGGCAATCTCAGCCGGCGGATCCGCGACATGGTGGAAGGCGTGCGTGCGCGGGTCGACGCCGCCATCGACTGGATCATCGACCGCGCGATCCGCGCCGGCCAGGCCCTGATCAACATGCTGCGCCGCGGAGCGGCCGCGGTCACCGGCGGCGTCCAGCGGCTGCGCGAATGGTGGCGGGCACGCAAGGAATTCACCGCCAACGGCGAACAGCACTCGCTCTACTTCAGGGGCAGCGGCTCCAGCGCCCAGCTGATGCTGGCCAGCGATCCCGAGCCCTACCGCGACAAGGTCCAGCGGTTGCAGGTAGAGCCCGCCCAGGAAGGCCAGAAACGGACCGCGCTCGCGACGGCCGGCGAACTCGATACCGCGGTTCAGCAGGCGGCTGCCGCGCCCACGCCAAACACCCAGGGCACCGAATCGACCCCGATGCCCGCCGGAGCCGCCGATCCGCATGCGCGGGTGAACGAACTCCTGGAACGCCTCGGCAACGAGACCGCCCTGTTCCTGCCGCGCGATTCAACAGAGGAATCCACCGCGCCCACCTACGGCAGCCTGCATCGCGGCCAGTTCGGGACCTCCGTGAATGTGGCAAGGCTCGCCCCCATTCACGACATGGGCTCCGAGACCAACGCGCGTGACGCCATGGGCAGCACGCAATGGCCGAAACTTCGTGTGCGCAAGGGCGGTGCCACGGCGTACTACGTCCAGGGGCATCTCCTGAACAAGCATCTTGGCGGCCCGGGTCGCGGCAGCTGGGAAAACCTGACGCCGCTGTCGGTCTCGGGGAACGCGCTGCACAAGAACCGGTTCGAAACGCATGTAAAGCAGGCCGTGAATGGAAGGACTGACGGATACAATGAACCGTCTAGCGACGACGCCGCTCAGTTCGCAACGGTCAACTTCACCGTGACGGCCATCTATGGACGACCGTCCCGCGACAGCCTTGCGCAACAGTATCGGAATGCCGGCGGCGCAAACGATCTCATCCTGGCCGATCTGATCGAGGCAGAGGCCTACGTCCCGACGGCGCTCGATTGCAGCGCCACGATTATCAATCCGGGGACGCGCGGTGCGCGCCCCATTCCCAGGGTCCGCGTCGACAACCCCGTTGACGATAATGTGCAGGGCTACCAGTTGGATGCCGTGGCGCGGACGAACTACTACCTCAGCGAACGTCTCCATGCCGGCGACATTCAGACGACGGCAACGAACGTTTCGAACGACCTTCCGATCAACCTCCAGCAGGCGACGGCGCTGGTCACGGCTGCCCAGAACCGCGGTTCGGACTACAGTCGCTGGGCGGAAGTCGCCGCCGAACCGAATGTCGGCGCCACCGTCGCCAATGCGGTCCGGAACAGCACCAGGTTCAACGTTCGCCTGTATCGGATGTAGGGCCCGCGAAAGCCCCCGGCGGTTCAGCGGGCCGCGGCCCTGATCCGGGCGACCAGCAGTTCCGGCGACGCGGCACCCAGCGTCGTGCGCGCATCCATTGCCCTGATGTGATGCATCGTACGGCCGTCCTCGGTCAACACGAGGACGGTGCCCGGGTCTTTGCCGTCCAGGAAGTCCGCGCAGTCGGCAACGTTGTGCGGATCCTCGCCTATCAGGATCACAACGCGCGGCCGGTTCGCCGAAAGGGCGGCGTGCAGCCTGTCCGCGGATGCGGGCGGGGCGGTCACAGTGAAGTCGGGCTCGCGCGCCAACAGCCGCAGGACAATCGCCCGCGTCAGGTTCGCCGGTCCCCAGACAAGCACGTGTATCTGTGTGGGCATGGTCGCCTGCACTGTGTCGGGTAATGATACGCCGATCCGGGCAAACAGAAATCGTGACGAAGGATGAGACCATGGCCGCAAAGGATGTAGATCCCGTCGCCGCTGACATCGTTCTTTCGCGCGACCGGCGTAACCTCGAAGTGCAGGCCGTCGGCACGACCGCATACCGATCTTTTGGTGCACAGATGTGAGGTCGTTCACAAACGACCGGGATCTAACTGGTTACAATCATAGGTATCAGCGGGACCGTCGAACCTGGCGACCAAAAGGGGAACCGCAATGAATGAGGCACCAGGACCCGATCCGTTACCGGCCATCCGGATCGTCATTGCCAGTGACATCTGTCTCTACAGGGAAGGGCTGAGTCTGATACTGGGCGACGACCCGACCCTTGACGTTGTCGCCGCCGTTTGCGAGGCACCCGAGGTCATCGAAGCCGCCGGCCGGCTGCAGCCGGATATCGTTCTGATGGATATCGCCATGTCGGGCGCGCTGGCCGCGATCCGCGAGGTTCTGCATTGCGCCCCCGGCTCCAACATGGTGGCGCTAACAGTGGGCGAGCGGGAGGATGCCATCCTGGCCTGCGCCGAGGCCGGCGTCGTCGGTTTCGTCACCCGCGGTGCCGGCGTGGACGACCTGTGCCGCAGCATCCATGCAGCCCACAAGCAGGAACTCTACTGTTCCCCGAAGGTTGCCGGGTGGCTGTGCCGGCGGGTCTCGAAAAAGGCGGTTCAACCGGAGGCCTCGGTCGCGGACGAACTGACCGAAAGGGAACGCGAGATCCTCGAACTGATCGATTCCGGCCTGCCGAACAAGGGAATTGCGCGCAGGCTGTGCATCGAACTGCCGACCGTGAAGAGCCACGTTCACAACATTCTGCGCAAGCTGGATGCCAGCACCCGCGGCGAGGCCGCGGCCATCCTTCGCCGGTCGTCCATCGAGCGCGTCGGGACGTCTCCCGCAATCGAAAGCGTCGACTGACTCTTTCCGCGCAAGGCCGCGATTTCCGCCGACCCGTCCGCCCGCGTGCACCAGACCCGGGGCACCACCCGACGAAATCCACCCTTGTTTGCGCCACAAATTGGAATAGTCCAAAATATGGTGTAAAGCGCTCTCGTGACCGGCTTTCGCAGCGACGATATATGCCTAGGCTGGAGATCGGTGTCATGGGAGGAAGACATGGGCGCAATCTGCATTACAGGTGCGATGGTGTGGGACGGCGTGGCGGAGTCCGCCAGGCCGGCCACTGTTCTCGTCGAAGGAAACAGGGTCGCAAAGGTCATGGACGGCACGGACGTGCCGGCCGACCTGCCGGCCGACCGAATTGACGGAACGGGCATGACGCTCATGCCCGGTCTGGTCGAGGGGCATTGCCACCCCAGCTTCACCGGCGTCACCGAGCCCCCTGAACTGGGGCGCATCTGCCCGGAAGAGCACATGCTGCTGACGGCGCAGAACTTGAAGCTGCTGCTCAGCCACGGATTCACCTCGGCCTTCGAGGCCGCATCGGCAAAGCCGATGCTGGGGGTCACCGCGCGCAACGCGATCGAATCGGGCCTGATCGTCGGGCCCAGGATGAAGGCCTGCAGCCCGGAGATCACAACGACGGCAGGCCTCGGCGACGAGCGCCAGCGCCATATCCACCAGGAAAGCTTCGGTCTCGTCGCGGACGGCCCCGACCAGATGCGCCAGGTGGCCCGCGAGTGCGTGCGCGACGGCGTCGATACGCTGAAGATCAACATCTCCGGCGATGAATTCGTCAGCCACGCCCGCGCCGAAATAACGCCGACCGAGGACGAGGAAGTTGCCGCCTTGGTCAAGGTCGCGCGCACCTTCAACAAGATGGTCGCGGCCCACGCCCGGTCCTCACAAAGCGTCAAGATGGCCGTGCGGCATGGCATCGAATGCATCTACCATTGCGATTTCGCCGACGAGGAGGCGCTCGACCTCCTGGAAGAGGCGAAGGGCCGAATCTTTGTCGGTCCCGCCTTCGGCCTGGTCCACAACTGCACCAAGGAAGGCGAGGCCGTGGGCCTGACGTCGGACGTGGTCGAGAACCTGGGCCTCTATCGCAAGTTCGAGGCCTGCTGTGCCACCTATCACGAGATCCGCAAGCGCGGCATCCGGGTCGTCGTCGGTGGCGACTACGGCTTCGCCATGACGCCGATGGGGCAGAACGCCCGGGATATCGAGCACTTCGTGCGGTATTTCGGCTATTCGCCGGTTGAGGCGCTCAAATGCGCCACGACCATCGGCGCTCAGCTTATGGGCATGGGCGACGAACTGGGACAGATCCGCGAGGGCTTCCTGGCCGATCTGCTGCTTGTCAGGGGCGATGTGACCCAGGACGTTTCACTGGTCCAGGATCGTGACAACCTGGCCATGATCATGAAGGATGGTGCGATCTGGAAGGATCCCCGTAACGCGACCGATTGGATGAATGTCGCGTTGATTGCGGCCGCCGAATAACGGCGGCGTCTGATGACAACAAAGCTCTGAAAAGGGAGGAAGCGTATGCGTACCAGTCTACTTGCGGCCTCGGCCGTGGCTATCGGACTCTCGATCGGTACGGTCCAGGCCGAATATGATGGCGTCGCTCGGACGTTCCTGTGGAATCCGGGCTCCATCGACATCTACGACGCGTCGGAATTCAAGAAGGACGGTCCCTACGTGATCGGCTTCTCCAACGCATCGATTTCCAACCCCTGGCGGGTGGCAATGCTGCACGGCATCGAAGCCGCAGCCGAGCGCCACAAGGACAAGCTCGAGCGCTTCATCATCACGGATGCCAACGACGATCCGTCGAAGCAGGCCGCCGACGTTCAGGACCTTATCGCCCAGGGCGTCGACATCCTTCTTATCAGTCCGGCCACGGCCGAGGCGCTGGACCCGGTGGTGCGGCGTGCCAAGCGGCAGGGTGTGCCGGTCGTGCTGGTCGACCGCGAGGTCACCTCGAAGGAAAACCACATCACCTTCGTCACGGCGTCGGACCAGGCTCTTGGCCGGATCTCGGCCCAATGGCTTGCCGAGAAGCTGGGTGGCGAGGGTAAGGTCGTGATGCTGGGCGGATTGGCCGGCGCCTCGCCGGCGGAGAACCGCATCAAGGCGGCAATGGAGGTCTTCAACCAGTTCCCCGGGATCGAGGTTCTCGAGACCCAGTACACTTCCTGGTCGCCGGCCAACGGCAAGACCATCATGTCGGCGCTGATCCAGAAGTACGGCGACCAGATCTCAGGCGTCTGGGCCGACAGCGGACTGCAGGGTTCGGGCTCGATCGAAGCCTTCCTGGCGGCCGGCTATGCCGACGGAACCATCCCGCCGCACACCGGCGGCGACTTCAACGCCATGTACCAGCTTTCGGTCAAGCACAACGTTCCGATGGTGGGCATCGACTATCCGCCGGCAATGGGCGCCAAGGCCTTCGAAGTGCTGTTTGACGTCCTGAAGGGGGCCGGCATCCCGCGCCGGATCGAAGTCAACCAGCAGGTCGTTGTCTCGGAAGGCCATGAGACCGCGTCGGTCAAGGCCGACGTCTTCACGGCCGACTATGCCCTGATGGACAAACCCGGCTCGGTGATCATGTCGAGCGGTGTCGGCGCGGACTACGATCCCGCCACCTTCAGCGCGGACTACCCGAAGTAAGACGATACGCAAGTCCGGGCTGCGGTTCCTGCCGCGGCCCGGACCTTTGCCGACAAGCTTGGAGGAGTGGTGCATGTCCACGCCATTGCTGGCCGCGCATGCCGTATCGAAATCGTTCGGCCCGAACGAGGTGCTGAAGGGGATCAAGTTCGAGGTCTTCGGCGGAACCGCCGTGGCGTTGTGCGGCGAGAACGGTGCCGGCAAGTCGACGCTGATAAAGCTGTTGACAGGTCTGTATATCCCTAGTGGCGGCCATATCGAGTTCATGGCCCAGATCCGGAACTGGGCAAGCCCGCGCGAAAGCCTGGCCGCCGGCATCGCCGTCGTTCACCAGGAGTTCTCGACGATCGGTGCGCTGACCGTCGCGGAGAATATCTTTCTGGAAGCCGAGCCGCGGACGGCTATTGGGCTGATCGACCGCAAGCGGCTTCGTCAGGACGCGGTCGAGCTCCTCGCCAATCTCGGCATATCGCTGGATCCGGACATGCCGGTCGAACGGCTCAGCGTTGCCGACAAGCAGATGGTGGAGATCGCAAAGGCGCTGCGTTCCGATGCGAGAGTCCTGATCCTCGACGAGCCGACCGCCGTCCTGTCGCAGAACGAAACCCGCTATCTGTTCAAGATCATCAACGACCTGCGGGCGCGCGGCATGGGCATCGTCTACGTGTCGCACCGGCTCGACGAGATCTTCGAGATCTGCACCGACATTGTCGTGATTAAGGATGGCGTCGTGACGGCCCAGGGCCCGATCGGGGATTTCACCCACGATTCCATCGTCAGCGCCATGGTCGGTCGCGAACTCGGGGACCTGTTTCCGCCCAAGGCCGATGCCGCACGCGTCGGCGACGTCATGCTGGAAGTCGACGGGCTCAAGGTGACCTCGGAGGCGCCGCCCGCCCATATCCGGGTGCGCCGCGGCGAGATCGTTGGGCTCGCCGGGCTGGTAGGGTCGGGTCGCACGGAACTGACTCTCGCGTTGTTCGGCGCGGAACCCTCCCAAGGCACGGTAAAGCTGGACGGCCAACCGTTCGAGAACCGCTCGCCTGCGGCTTGCCTCAAGGCCGGGATGGTGATGTTGACCGAAAGCCGCAAGGACGACGGGCTTTTTGCCGGCGCCTCGGTCGCCTGGAACTTCGCCGCGACCACATTGGGCCACGGCGTCCATCCGGCCGCCATTCCGGTCACCCACGAAGAACAACGCGCCGCGGCCTTGGTCGAACGTTTCAATGTGGTGGTCGACCATGTGGGCTTGCCGATCTCGGCATTGTCGGGCGGCAACCAGCAGAAGATCCTGATCGGGCGCATCCTGGAGAACAAGCCGAAGGTTCTTCTGCTGGACGAGCCCACGCGGGGCGTCGACGTGGGCGCGAAAGCGGAGATCTACAAGGCGCTCAGGGCGCTTGCGAACGAAGGCATTGCCATCCTTGCCGTATCCTCGGAGCTGATCGAGATCGTCGGTCTTTGCGACCGGGTCTATGTGATGCGCGACGGCGAGATCGCGCAGGAACTGACGGGCGAGGAGATTTCCGAAGAAGGCATCATCGCCGTTGCCGCGGCCGAGACCGCAAGTCATCACGGGGTGGCCGCCAATGCATGACGTCATGCGTATGACGCGGGCCCAGCCGGTTCACCTGGTCGTGCTCGCCTTGATCGTCGCCTTGTTCATGACCGGTGCCTTCGCCTCCGATCGTTTCGCGACGGCCATCAACATCGCGAACATCCAGGACCAGATGGTGGCGCTGGCCATTGTCGCGCTGGCGCAGACCGTGGTGATTCTGTCGGGCGGGATCGACTTGTCCTATGCCGGCGCGCTCGGTTTCCTGGCCGTTCTGTTCGCGGCCATTGCCGGGTCCGATCCGGACACTTTTGTCATGGCCCTCGGCGTGGTTCTGGTTGCCGGGATCGCAATCGGCGTGATCAACGGCAGCATCACGGCCTATGTGGGCGTGCACCCCCTGATCGTGACATTGGGGACCTCGACGATCCTCGCCGGCTGTGCCCTCCTGATCACGCGCCAGCCTTCCGGGACAGTGCCCCTGTTTTTCGAGGACTTGGTCTATGCGCGGATCGGCGTCGTTCCCTACGGCACCATGTTCGCCGTCGTTTGCTATCTGTTGATGGGGGCGGTCCTGTGGAAGACACGCTTCGGCACGCGCATCTACGCGATTGGCGATGACGAACATGCCGCAGACCTCTCCGGCGTGCCCGTGCGCCGGACCAAGGTCGCGGTCTATGCGCTGTCGGGATTTCTGGCTGCGGTCACAGCCATCTATATCTCCGGCCGGTTCGGTGTCGGCGATCCGCGTGCCGGCGTCGGATTCGACCTCAGGTCGATCACGCCGGTGATCGTCGGCGGCACACTGTTGTCGGGTGGCCGCGGCGGCGTGCTGGGAACGGCGCTGGCGGTGGTGCTGTTGGCGCTGTTGGCGAACGTCCTCAATTTCATGAACGTCTCCAGCTTCTACCAGTGGATCGTCGAAGGGCTGATCGTGATCGCCGCCGTGTCCTTCTTTGCCACGAGGAAGAAGCGATGACGGACGTTGCCATTTCCGCAAATCGCAACACCGTCCGGGCGCGGCAGCGCCGCGAGCTGCTGCTGCTGCTGGGGTTTCTCGTCGTCATCTGGTCGATCACGGCGGTCCTGTCGCCCCGGTTCCTGAACCCGGAAAACCTGAGCGACATTCTCGTCCAGGCCGCACCGCTCGGCTTTGTCGTGATCGGACAGATGATCGTCATCATCGTACGCGGGCTCGACCTGTCCGTCGCTTCGATCATGGCGACGGCGGCCGTCATGTCGACCGGCCTGGACGATTCCACGGTGGTGATCTTTGTGGTCGGTCTCGCCCTTGGCGCGGGGGTCGGTGCAATGAACGGCTACCTGGTTGCTTTCCGCCACGTCACGCCCTTCCTTGCGACGCTTGCCACGATGATCGTCCTGCAGGGGATCCGCTTTGCCTATACCAAGGGCGCGCCGGGCGGCTCGTTGCCCGAAACGTTCCGATTTCTGGCGACGGGCGATGTGGCCGGCATTCCCGTCGCTCTGATCGCACTGGGTATTGTCGCGTTCGCGGCCCACTGGATGCTTGAACGGACCGTGTTCGGCCGCCGGCTAAAGCTCTACGGCGAGAACCCCGATGCCGCGCGGATGACCGGTGCCCCGACCCGCGGGCTGGTTGTCGCCGCATTCATGATTTCGGGCACGCTGGCGGCGATGGCCGGTCTGTTCCTGGTCGGATATGTGGGTATCGTCGACAACTGGACGGGGCGCGGCTACGAGTTGGACAGCATCGCCGCCGCGGTGATCGGCGGTGCGGCGTTGTCGGGCGGGAAGGGCAACGTATTGGGCGTGCTTCTTGCGGCTCTGGTTCTTGTGTCGCTGTTCAATATCGTCGTCATTCTCGGGCTGTCCATCGAACTGCAGTTCGTCATCAAGGGAACGCTGATCATCTTGGCGGCGGCGGTCTATATGCGGCGGTCTTCCCGATAGGCGCCGGTGCGACCTTGCAGGGCCAGCGAGAACCTCCTCGGTCGAATCTTTCGCGCGCGACGGCAATCCTGTCTGCCTTCGACAACAGGAACACACCGCGCGCAACGACGACGCTGTTGGCGACCCTTGGCATTGGCCGTTCCACCGGGTTCGGGCTGGTTCGTCAGATGGTCAGGGACGGTTGGCTCGAGCGTGTGGATCACGGGCTGGTACGCCTTGGCCCGCGCGCGGCCGGTTTTGCCTTCACACCGCTGGAAGCCAGCTACGCCCGGCGGCGACAGGAAGAAACGGTGCGCTTTGCGGCGCCGCCGGACCCCGACGCGCCGGCCCGCGCGCAGGGATCGGTGACGTGGGATCCGTCGCTGGTCGACCTTGTCGAAACCGGTGCCTACCGGAGGCCTGGTCCATATCGGATCGGGTTTGCCAATGCCTCACTCTCCAATCCCTGGCGGCGTGCGCTGATGCAAAGCATGCTGTACGCCAACCGGGTCTTCGGCGACCAGATCACTGCTTTCGAGGTCACCGACGCCGGCGACGACGCACGCGCCCAGATAGGACAGGTGAACCAGCTTGTCGATGGCGGCATCGACCTGCTGATCATCAGTGCCACGACCGCCGACGACGCGGGCCTTTCGGACCGGTTGTCCGAACTTGCGGCCGACGGCTTGCCGATCGTCGCGGTCGATCGCCGCCCGCGGGATCCGGAAAGCCTGGTCTCCTTTGTTACCGCCTCGGACTGGACCATCGGACACGTCAGTGCGTTGTGGCTTGCCGAGCACTTGAAGGGGCAGGGAAGCGTCTGGATGCTGTCGGGTCTTGAAGGAACCAGCCCTGCGATCCGCCGACAGTCGGCGGCATTGGAGGCTTTCTCGGAGTTTCCGGGGATCAGGGTCGAAGCGGTGGCCTATACGGGATGGACCGAAGAGGGCGGGCGTGACGCGATCGCACGCCTTACCCGACAGGCGGCTGGGCCGCCCGATGGCGTCTGGTGCGACAGTGGCCTGCAGGGTGTCGGCTCTCTGCAGTACTTCCTGGACAGGAAAATGGCACTGCCGGCGCATACCGGCGGTGACCTCAACCGCATGTACAAGCTGTCGCTGCACAACAAGCTGCCGATGGCGGCGGTCGACTATCCGGCGGCGATGGGCGCGCGGGCGGTAGAGACGGCGCTGGATATTCTGGCCGGCAGGCCCGTATCTCGTCGCAACGAAACACCTGTACAGGTCGTTCTTCCACGCGGCATGGAGACACGCAGCGTCAAAGCCGACATCTGGGCGGAACTGCACGTGCGGTGGGATTTACCCGATGACGCCGTCCTGTCGCAGGGGGCAAGCCTGAGGTTCCGGGATACGCTGGACACGGCGGCGGAGGCAGCCGATGCCACGGCATGATCCGCCATACCAGAGGGCACTCGCGACGCTCGACTCGCTGACGGCGGCGCCCCTGAAGGCGGGGTTCGACGGCCCCCGGGTGCTTGCACGTTCGGTCGGTCTGTCCCCGACCTCGGGCTATCGCGCCGTCGCGCAGGCCGAGGCTGCCGGGTTGCTCTCGCGCGATGCCGAGGGGGTCTATGGCAGAGGGCTCGATGCCTGCCGCATCGGATTGTCGGCGCTGGGGTTCGGGCAGTATGCGGTCGTTGCCGAACCGGTGTTGTTGCGCCTGCGCCGAAGCGTCCGCATGACGGCTTTCTTGGGCGTGATCCGGGACGAGGCCATGATCTGCGGGCCGTTTTCAATGGGGCGGGGAACCGGCTTTCACGCGCCTGAACCGCGCGTCGGGCTGAGCGCGATGCCGATTTGGACCGCCGATACGCCGATTGCGATCGGGCTTTCGCCCGTCTCGCAGAACGGGCGACGTCAAACCGCCCTTGTTTCGCTGTTGGAGGAGGATCCGGAAAACGGTCTTGCCATCGTCGGCGTTCTGCTTCCGCATGGTCAGGTGGGGCATGATCCGGAACTGGCCAACCAGATCACGACGGCACGCGACCGCTTCAGGCAGACATCCGTGTCGCGTGGTTGACTCCCCCTCAGCCTGTGTCTTCACATGGTGGAGGTCGGATTTGCGGGCGACAGGTGTTGATCCTACGCGCCGCGGGACTAAGCTGATGGCGACATGAACGAATCAGTGACGCAACTGACACGGGCGCTGGTTTTCGCTGCGGAGGCGCACGCGAACCAGCGCCGCAAGGGCGCGGCGCAGGAGCCCTATATGAACCACCTGGTCGAGGTGCTGGATCTTGTAGCCAGCGCGACCGAGGGGGATGACACGGAACTGCTTATCGCCGCCCTGCTGCACGACGTGGTCGAGGACACGCCTGTCTCGCGGGAACAATTGGCCGAGACTTTCGGAGAGCGGGTTGCAAGTATCGTGACCGAGAATTCCGACGACATGTCTCTGCCCAAGGACGAACGCCGACGCCAGCGGATCGCCGCCATGGCGAAGAAGTCAGCGGACGCGCGGATCGTCAAGATGGCCGATGTGATCTCCAACCTGCGCGCGATGGCGATCTCGCCGCCGGCCGGCTGGGGAGCCGACCGCAAGCTCGGTTATCTCGACGGCTGTCGCAAGCTGATCGACGCGGGCCGTGGCGCCAATGCAGACCTCGAGGCCCTGTTCGACCAAACGGCCGCCGATGCAGAGCGGTCAATTCGCGAGGATGCGGCTTTCGCCATCGACGGACGCGCCGTCGCTGCTCACCAGCTCGAGAACGAGATTGGGCAGGCCGTGCACCTGGTCTATCTGCCGAATACATCGTGCCTGCCGCTCGACGACACGATCGTCGAGAAGCTGTGCACCATCATCGCCCGCACCTTTCCGTCCGCGACCGTCCAGCACGCGGATTCGATCTATGAAGGCCAGCGTCGTCCGATCCTGTTGGCGCGGATTCGGACCGACAGCACCGAGGCGGTCGTCGAGCTTGCCCAGCGCCTGTGCATCGCCTTCGATCAGCGCTTCGTCGGCGTGGAGGTCGGCGGCCGCTATATCAGGATCTACGCCGACGACACCGGATGAGTTCGGCCGTGGAAGCCCCCGCTGTTGAAGCGCGCTCGTCCGTTCGTTTTGCCGGACCAGCCACGCACGGACCAGCAATCGTCCAATTCGAGGTAGTCAACCACCGCAGTCGTCGAGCGCGGTATCCACGGGCCGTGCAGGCAGGGCGTATGCCGCATAATTGTTGGTAAGGACATGTCGGTTTGTTGTGAAGGCAAAAGCGGCGCCCCACGACCAATGGACTCTAACTGCATGGCATGATACGAAAAATCAGGTCTGATATCCGCGTATCCAAGGCTGGGGCTTCGGGAAAGAAAAGGCCCCGCCGTGTATGAAGTGCCCGTCAAAAGGCACGGTACATACCAGCAGGTATTCCTGGGGCGGGAGGTTAGCTGGTGTTTGGATCGAGGCAGATCCGGGGGACCGACGTCGCCAACCGGCGGCGTGATTTTGCTGTCCGCAAATGCCCGGGTCCGAGCGGTCGAAGGTGCGTCCCGCTGGCACCCCATAGTCGACAAGACCGGAAGTCTTCAGCACCGATGCCTGACGGAAGGGCGCCGCGATGAGCGGCGACCAGGACCCTCCGATCAAGGGCGGCGATAAAGACGATACCATTGTCGGTGGGCCCGGCGACGATCTGATCAGCGGCGGCGGCGGTAACGACACTCTTTCGGGTGAGGGCGGCAACGATACGATCTGGGGCGCCGCCGGCGATGACACTCTTAGCGGCGGCACCGGTGCGGACGTCCTGATTGGCGGTTGGGGCGACGACACGCTTCTAGGCGGTGACGGTCACGATGTCTTGATCGGTGATTTCCGCTCGCATGGCTCGGGGTCAGGATCGTCGTCCGGCTCGGGCTCCGGTTCCGGTTTTGCCTATGGGTCAAAATCCGGTTCCGGATCGGGCTCCGGCTCCGGAACCGGATCGGGCTCCGGTTCCGGATCGGGCTCCGGTTCCGGATCGGCATCCGGATCCGGCGCTGGATCTGCGACGCTGCAGTCGGCAGATGACTATCTCGATGGCGGCGCCGGCAATGACCTCCTGATCGGTGGCATCGGCAATGACAAGCTGTTGGGTGGTGCCGGCGACGATGTCCTCTTCGGCGACGGTATCGGGTGGGGATCGGGCAGCGATCGATCGAGCTCGGGTTCCGGCTCCAGTTCCGGGTCGGATTCCGGTTCCGGCCTCGCCTTCGGGTCCGACGATTATCTCGACGGCGGTGCCGGCAACGACCATGTCTTCGCAGGCAAAGGCGACGACACGCTCGTCTACGTGGTCGCCGAGAACGCCGGTGCGACCGACTTTTACGACGGCTCGGTCGGGACCGACACGCTGCAATTGGTCCTGACGCCGACCGAGGCGGCCGATCCGGGTGTCCAGGCAGACATTGCCGATTTCGAGGCGTTTCTCGCGCTCAACTCCGACCCCCTGGCGAAGGACGGGCCGATCTTCGACTTCGCGTCGTTCGGACTGTCGGTCACCAATGTCGAAGACCTGCAGGTCGTCGTTTCGGGCGGCGGCGGGAACCAGCCGCCGACGGCGATCCAGCTCGACAACGACATCGTAGCCGAGAATGCCGATGGCGCCGTCATTGGAAACCTTGCGGTCTCGGATCCGGATGCTGGCGACACGCACACGTTCCTCGTGTCGGATGCGCGGTTCGAGGTCGTTGGCGGCCAGCTCAAGCTCGTGACGGGCCAGAGCCTGGACTTCGAGGCCGAGCCCACCGTCACCGTCGCGATCACAGCGACAGATCAGGGCGGTCTCAGCGTCACCGAGAATTTCGTCATCTCCGTCAGCGACGTGAACGAGGCGCCGGTCCTGTTTGGTGCTTCGGACCAGACGGTTCCTGAGAACTCCGCTGGCACGGTGCTGACGGTAAGCGCAAGCGATCCGGATCTGGGCGATACGGTGACGTTGTCCCTGGCCGGTGCGGATGCAGCCCTGTTCACGCTGGACGGCGCCGGCAACATCGCGTTTGCCGCGCCGCCGGACTTCGAGAACCCAGGCGATGTTGGCGGCGACAACATCTACGACCTGACGGTCGTTGCGACGGACCTGGGCGGTCTCACCGACAGCCAAGGCATCACCGTCACGGTCACCGACGTGGACGAACCCCCGGCACTCGATCCCCCGTTCGCGCTGTCGGTTGACGAGAACACGAGCTTTGTGCGGACGCTGACTGCGAGCGACGTGGACACACCGGCGACGTCGTTGAGTTATGCGATCGTCGGCGGTCCGGACGCGGCGCTGTTCACGATCGACCCGTCGAACAACCTGTCGTTCCTGTCTGCGCCGGACTTCGAGAGCCCGGCCGACTTCGGCGCAGACAATGTCTACGCGGTCGAGGTCCAGGTTTCCGACGGGACGAACGTCGCGAGCGAGCTGATCTCGGTCACCGTCACCGACCTCAACGACAACGCGCCGGTGATCTCCGCTGCGGATCAGGTCGTTGCGGAGAACTTCGTCGGAACCGTCCTGACGGCGAGCGCCACGGACGTGGATACGGTCGGCGGGCCGGTAACCCTGTCGCTGGCCGGTGCCGATGCGGCTCTGTTTTCCATCGACCTTGCCGGCAATATCAGCTTCGTCACGCCGCCGGACTTCGAGAACCCCGGCGACGTCGGCGGCGACAACATCTACGACCTCACCGTCGTCGCGTCCGATGGCCTCAACAGCTCGAGCGAAAACATCACGGTCACCGTCACCGATCTCAATGACAACGCGCCTTTGATTTCCGCTGCAGACCAGGTCGTTGCGGAGAATTTCGTCGGAACCGTCCTGACGGCGAGTGCCACGGACGTGGACACGGTGGGCGGGCCGGTGACGCTGTCGCTGGCCGGGGCGGACGCGGCCCAGTTCAACATCGACCTTGCCGGCAATATCAGCTTCGTCACGCCACCGGACTTCGAGAACCCGAGCGACGTTGGCGGCGACAATGTCTACGACCTCACCATCGTCGCGTCCGACGGCCTCAACAGCTCGAACGAAAACATCACCGTCACGGTCACCGACCTCAACGACAACGCCCCGGTGATCTCCGGCGCAGCTGATCAGACAGTGGCGGAGAACTTCGTCGGCACGGTCCTGACGGCGAGCGCCGCGGACGTGGATACGGTCGGCGGGCCGGTGACCCTGTCGCTGGCCGGCGCCGATGCGGCTCTGTTCACCATCGACCTTGCCGGCAATATCAGCTTCGTTACGCCGCCGGACTTCGAGGCGCCGGCGGACTTCGGCGGCGACAATGTCTACGACCTCACCGTCGTCGCGTCCGACGGGCTGAACAGCTCGAACGAAAACATCACCGTCACCGTCACCGACCTCAACGACAACGCGCCGGTGATCTCCGCTGCGGATCAGACGGTGGTGGAGAACTTCGTCGGAACCGTCCTGACGGCGAGCGCCGCGGATGTGGACACGGTCGGCGGGCCGGTGACCCTGTCGCTGGCGGGTGCCGATGCCTCGCAGTTCTCCATCGACCTTGCCGGCAATATCAGCTTCGTCACGCCACCGGACTTCGAGAACCCGAGCGACGTCGGCGGCGACAACATCTACGACCTCACCATTGTCGCGTCGGACGGGCTGAACAGTTCGAACGAAAACATCACCGTCACCGTCACCGATCTCAACGACAACGCGCCGGTGATTTCCGCTGCGGATCAGACAGTGGCGGAGAACTTCGTCGGAACCGTCCTGACGGCGAGCGCCACGGACGTGGACACGGTCGGCGGGCCGGTGACGCTGTCGCTGGCCGGTGCCGATGCCGCGCAGTTCACCATCGATCTCGCCGGCAACATCTCGTTTGTCACGCCGCCGGACTTCGAGAACCCGAGCGACGTCGGCGGCGACAATGTCTACGACCTCACCATCGTCGCCTCGGACGGGCTGAACAGCTCGAGCGACACCGTCACGGTCACCGTCACCGATCTCAACGACAACGCGCCGGTGATCTCCGCCGCGGATCAGGTTGTGGCGGAGAACTTCGTCGGAACCGTCCTGACGGCGAGCGCCACGGACGTGGATACGGTCGGCGGGCCGGTGACCCTGTCGCTGGCGGGGGCGGACGCGGCTCTGTTCTCCATCGACCTTGCCGGCAACATCAGCTTCGTCACGCCGCCGGACTTCGAGAACCCGAGCGACGTTGGCGGCGACAATGTCTACGACCTCACCATCGTCGCGTCCGACGGCCTCAACAGCTCGAACGAAAACATCACCGTCACGGTCACCGACCTCAACGACAACGCGCCGGTGATCTCCGCCGCCGACCAGGTCGTTGCGGAGAATTTCGTCGGAACCGTCCTGACGGCGAGCGCCACGGACGTGGATACGGTCGGCGGGCCGGTAACCCTGTCGCTGGCCGGGGCGGACGCGGCCCTGTTCTCCATCGACGTGGCCGGCAATATCAGCTTCGTCACGCCGCCGGACTTCGAGAACCCCGCGGACTTCGGCGGCGACAACATATACGACCTCACCGTCGTCGCGTCGGACGGGCTGAACAGCTCGAGCGAGAGCGTCACCGTCACTGTCACCGACCTCAACGACAACGCGCCGGTGATCTCCGCTGCGGATCAGGTCGTTGCGGAGAACTTCGTCGGAACCGTCCTGACGGCGAGCGCCACGGACGTGGATACGGTCGGCGGGCCGGTAACCCTGTCGCTGGCCGGTGCCGATGCGGCTCTGTTTTCCATCGACCTTGCCGGCAATATCAGCTTCGTCACGCCGCCGGACTTCGAGAACCCCGGCGACGTCGGCGGCGACAACATCTACGACCTCACCGTCGTCGCGTCCGATGGCCTCAACAGCTCGAGCGAAAACATCACGGTCACCGTCACCGATCTCAATGACAACGCGCCTTTGATTTCCGCTGCAGACCAGGTCGTTGCGGAGAATTTCGTCGGAACCGTCCTGACGGCGAGCGCCACGGATGTGGACACGGTGGGCGGGCCGGTGACCCTGTCGCTGGCCGGGGCGGACGCGGCCCTGTTCTCCATCGACGTGGCCGGCAACATTTCGTTCGTCACGCCGCCGGACTTCGAGAACCCCGCGGACTTCGGCGGCGACAACATATACGACCTCACCGTCGTCGCGTCGGACGGGCTGAACAGCTCGAGCGAGAGCGTCACCGTCACTGTCACCGACCTCAACGACAACGCGCCGGTGATCTCCGCTGCCGACCAAGTCGTTGCGGAGAGTTTCGTCGGAACCGTCCTGACGGCGAGCGCCACGGACGTGGACACGGTCGGCGGGCCGGTGACCCTGTCGCTGGCCGGGGCGGACGCGTCACAGTTCTCCATCGACGGCGCCGGCAATATCAGCTTCGTCACGCCGCCGGACTTCGAGAACCCCGGCGACTTCAGCAGCGATAATATCTACGACCTCACCATCGTCGCGTCGGACGGGCTGAACAGTTCGAGCGAGAGCATCACCGTCACCGTCACCGACCTCAACGACAACGCGCCGGTGATCTCCGCTGCGGATCAGGTCGTTGCGGAGAACTTCGTCGGAACCGTCCTGACGGCGAGCGCCACGGACGTGGATACGGTCGGCGGGCCGGTGACCCTGTCGCTGGCCGGGGCGGACGCGGCCCTGTTCTCCATCGACCTTGCCGGCAACATCTCGTTTGTCACGCCGCCGGACTTCGAGAACCCGAGCGACGTTGGCGGCGACAACATCTACGACCTCACGATCGTCGCCTCGGACGGGCTGAACGGCTCGTCGGAAAACATCACCGTCACCGTCACCGACCTCAACGACAACGCGCCGGTGATCTCCGCCGCGGATCAGGTTGTGGCGGAGAACTTCGTCGGAACCGTCCTGACGGCGAGCGCCGCGGATGTGGACACGGTGGGCGGGCCGGTGACCCTGTCGCTGGCCGGGGCGGACGCGGCTCTGTTCTCCATCGACCTTGCCGGCAACATCAGCTTCGTCACGCCGCCGGACTTCGAGAACCCCGCGGACTTCGGCGGCGACAATATCTACGACCTCACCATCGTGGCGTCGGACGGGCTGAACAGCTCAAACGAAAACGTCACCGTCACCGTCACCGATCTCAACGACAACGCGCCGGTGATCTCCGCCGCGGATCAGACCGTGGCGGAGAACTTCGTCGGAACCGTCCTGACGGCGAGCGCCGCCGATGTGGACACGGTCGGCGGGCCGGTGACGCTGTCCCTGGCCGGGGCGGACGCGTCGCAGTTCAACATCGACCTTGCCGGCAATATCAGCTTCGTCACGCCACCGGACTTCGAGAACCCCGCGGACTTCGGCGGCGACAACATCTACGACCTCACCATTGTTGCGTCGGACGGGCTGAACAGCTCGAGCGACACCGTCACGGTCACCGTCACCGACCTCAACGATAACGCGCCGGTGATTTCCGCCGCCGACCAGGTCGTTGCGGAGAACTTCGTCGGAACCGTCCTGACGGCGAGCGCCACGGACGTGGACACGGTGGGCGGGCCGGTGACGCTGTCACTGGCCGGGGCGGACGCGGCCCTGTTCTCCATCGACCTCGCCGGCAATATCAGCTTCGTCACGCCGCCGGACTTCGAGAACCCCGGCGACTTCGGCGGCGACAACGTCTACGACCTCTCCATCGTCGCCTCGGACGGCCTCAACAGCTCGAGCGAAAACATCACGGTCACCGTCACCAACGTGGACGAACCCCCAGCACTCGATCCGCCCTTTGCGCTGTCGGTTGACGAGAACACGAACTTCGTGCGCACGCTGACGGCGAGCGATGTGGACACGCCGGCGACGTCGCTGAGCTATACGATCGTCGGTGGTCCGGATGCCGCGCTGTTCACGATCGACCCGTCGAACAACCTGTCGTTCCTGTCTGCGCCGGACTTCGAGAGCCCGGCCGACTTCGGCGGCGACAATGTCTACGCGGTCGAGGTCCAGGTCTCCGACGGGACGAACGCCACGAGCGAGCTGATCTCGGTCGCGGTGGACAACGTCAACGAGGCACCGACGGCGATCCAGCTTGGAAACGACACGGTTGCGGAGAACGCGGACGGTGCGGTGATCGGCGCCCTGACGGTGCTGGACCCGGACGTGCCGGACAGTCACACCTTCGTCGTGTCGGACGCGCGTTTCGAGGTCGTCGGCGGCCAGCTCAAGCTTGTGACGGGCCAGAGCCTGGACTTCGAGACCGAACCCACCGTTACGATCGCGATCACGGCGACGGATCTGGGCGGTCTCAGCGTTACCGAGAGTTTCGTGATCTCTGTCAGCGACGTCAACGAAGCGCCGGTGCTGTCAGGCGCTTTGGACCAGACCGTGCCGGAGGGCTTCGCGGGTGCGCTGCTGACGGTGAGCGCCAGCGATCCGGACCTGGGTGACACGGTGACGCTGTCGCTGGCGGGGGCGGATGCCGCCCTGTTCACGCTGGACGGCGCCGGCAATATCGCGTTTGCCGCGCCGCCGGACTTCGAGGCGCCGGCGGACGTCGGCGGTGATAACACCTACGACCTGACGGTCGTTGCGACGGACCAGGACGGCCTCACCGACAGTCAGAGCGTTACGATCGACGTCACCAACGTGAATGAGGCACCGGTCCTGTCAGGTGCTTCGGACCAGACCGTACCGGAAGGTTTTGCGGGCACGTTATTGACCGTAAGCGCGACGGACGTGGACTTGGGTGACACGGTGGCTCTGTCGCTGGCGGGTGCGGACGCGGCCCAGTTCACGCTTGACGGTGCGGGCAACATCGCGTTTACCGCGCCGCCGGACTTCGAGAACCCCGGCGACGTAGGCGGCGACAACATCTACGACCTGACGGTCGTTGCGACGGACCTGGGCGGTCTTACCGACAGCCAGAGCATCACCGTCACCGTGACGGATGTAAGCGACACGCTGACACCCACCATCGATATCGGCGACATCCTCAATGGCACCAACACGGTACTGTCCATCTATGTCTTCGAGGGTGTCACTGCCGGTGCGGCTGCACGGGGCGGCACCGCCCTTGGCGATCTGGACGGCGACGGCTTCGACGACTTCATCATCGAGGCCCAGAACGCGACCCCGACAGGGCTTTCCGGCCAGGGAGCGGCCTATCTCGTCTTCGGCGGCCTCGACAGCCTGGTTCCCTTCGACCAGCAGGATGTGGAGGGTGAGGACCGACGCATCGACCTGGTCGATTTTCAGAATGCTGGCAACACCTACGGCTTTGCATTCGCCGGCGTAGACCTGGCCGACCGGGCGGGGTTCTCGGTCGCGTCTGCGGGCGACGTCAATGGCGACGGGATCAACGACATTCTGATCGGCGCGGACAACGCCGAGGCCGGAGCGGGGACAGCGGTCGACGATGGCGCGACTTATCTCGTCTACGGCGGTCTCGCCAATCTTCAGGCGCTGGACGACGCCGTCGCCGCAAACCGCGACGGCATCATCGATCTGGCCGACCTCAACGGCAGCAACGGCTACATCCTTCGTGGCGTTTCTGACAAGGACCGGTCCGGGGTTTCGGTGTCGGGCGCCGGCGATATCGATGGCGACGGAGTCGCGGACCTGCTGATCGGGGCGCCGCTGGCGGAGAGGGCGACCGAAGGCATCAACATCGATACGGGCGAAACATACGTCGTTTTCGGCGATCAACTTGCTGCGCTGGACGCCGAAGATGGAACAGCAGACGGAACGGTCCTGTTGTCCAATCTCGACCTGCCCAGCAACGCGACTGCGCTTGGAGGCTATCGGTTCTTCGGTGACTCGAGGGACGACTATTTGGGGAACGACGTTCTCGGGGTCGGTGACATCAATGGCGACGGCGTCGAGGACTTCCTCACTTCTGCACCGCTGGCCAATGCGCCGGACGGCAACTCCGGTGAGGTTTTTCTGGTGTTCGGCGGCGACGCCAATCTGCAAAGGCTGGATCAGGCCAATGGCGACGGCTCGCAAGACGGCGTGATCGATGCCTATACGGTGCGCACCACTTTCCTGTCCGGCTATGTTTTCGAGGGAACGGATTTCACCGATTTGCTTCGTAATATGTCCTCGGCCGGAGATGTGAACGGGGACGGCGTCGAGGACTTCCTGCTTGGCGCGCGGAACGCCGATCCCAACGGTTCGAATTCGGGCGAGCTCTACCTCGTGTTCGGCGGTGCGTCGAACCTCGAGCGCCTGGATATTGCCGATGGCGTGCGCGATCAGGTGATCGGCGTGGAGAACATCGCCGACGGCAAGGCCGGGTTCGTCTTCGAAGGAGTCGACATCGATGACCGCCTGGGCGCCGGTCAGTCGCAGTTTTCGGCAGGCGACTTCAATGGCGACGGGGTCGACGATCTGATTCTGGGCGCCTATCTCGCCGACCCGAACGGGCTCAGTTCCGGCGAGACTTATGTGGTGTTCGGCGGCGCCTCCAACTTCGATGTGATGGATGCCGCGGACGGCACGCCGGCCGATCCGCTGGACGGCCGGATCGTTTTGAACACGGCGGCGCTGGACGGCGTGACCGGCTTCCGGTTGGACGGCATCGACGGTAACGACAGGTCCGGTTTGACGGTCGGCACGGCCGGCGACGTCGACGGCGACGGCTATGACGACATCCTGATCGGGGCAGGCGGTGGCGACCCGAATAGCCTGACGGACGCGGGCGAAACCTATCTGATCTTCGGCGACGGCTTCCAGTCGACGATCAACGAACCCGGCAACCAGGCGCCGACGCGGATCATGCTGGACAATGCCAGGATCGCGGAGAACGCGGTCGGCGTGACGGTCGGCGCGCTGTCGGCGAACGATCCGGACCCGCTCGACACGGTGACGTTCGGCCCGGTTTTGGAAGGCGGGATCGTCTCGACCCGCTTCGAGGTTGTCGGCACGGATCTCAAGCTGATCGCCGGCGTTAGCCTCGACTTCGAGGCGGAGCCGTCGGTGACGGTCACGATCACGGCGACCGACCAGGGCGGCCTGACCTACGACCAGGACCTCGTCATCACGGTGACCGACGAGATCGACCCGCAGCAGGTGATGCCAGAATCCCTGGACATCGCCGACATCGTTTCGGTGACGCGGTCTCCGGCTGGGTTCTCGGACGGCCTTACCGGATACGCTTTCAAAAACGGCTTCCTCGCCGGCTATACGGGCCAGGTCACCACGGTCGGCGATCTGGACGGCGACGGCTTCGACGATTTCATGATCGGCGCACGAGGTGCGGAGCCGACGGGGCTGAGCGACCAGGGTGCGGCCTATCTCGTGTTCGGCGGGTTGGACAACCTCGTGCCGCTGGACCAGCAGGACGGTGCCGAGGATCGCACCATCGACCTCGCGAACCTGGACGGTACTTTCGGGTTCACGTTTGCCGGCACGGACCAGTCCGACCGCATGGGCGTCTCGGTCGCCTCGGCGGGCGATGTCAATGGCGACGGGATCAACGATCTGTTGATCGGGGCATACCAGGCCGAGCCCTCGACGGCGACAAGCGCCGATGACCGGGGCCAAACCTATCTGGTCTTTGGCGACCTGCCGAGCCTGCAGGGCTTGGATGCGGCCGACGGTGCGGCTGACGGCGTTGTCGACCTCGCAAATCTCAACGGCACCAACGGCTATGTTCTTCAGGGCATCTCGCCGGACGACCTGTCGGGATTGTCCGTTTCGGGCGCTGGGGACGTCGACGGGGGCGGGGCCGCCGATCTGTTGATCGGAGCACCGACTGCGGAAACTGCGTCGCAAAGCATCAATGCGAACACTGGCGAAACCTATGTCGTCTTCGGCGAGAACTTGGCCGCGCTGGACGACCCCGTCGCCGCAAACCGCGACGGCATCATTGAACTGGCGGATCTGGACGGGACGAACGGCTACAGCTTCTTCGGTGATGCGCAGGCCGACAATCTGGGCAGCGACGTCGTCGGCGTCGGCGACGTCAACGGAGACGGCTTTGCCGATTTCTTGACGTCGGCGCGCCTGGCCGAACCTGACGGGTTCACCAGCCTGGACGACCGGGGCGAGGCGTACCTGGTGTTCGGCGGCGACGCCAATCTGCAGACGCTTGACGTTGCGAACGGCGGCCCGGCAGCGGACGGCTCTGTCGACATCGTGGCGCTGCGAACGACGTTCCAGGCGGGTTACGTCTTCGAGGGCGCAAACAACGACGACGAACTGTGGAACCTGTCGTCGGCGGGCGACGTGAACGGCGATGGCGTGTCCGATTTCCTGCTGGGCGCGCGAAACGCCGACCCCAACGCAAGCTACTCCGGCGAGCTGTATTTGGTGTTCGGCGGGGCGTCGAACTTGGATCGCCTCGACGTGGCCGATGGCGTTCGGGACGGTGTGATTGCCGTCGGCAACATCGCCGACGGCAAGGCCGGCTTCGTCTTCGAGGGCACAGATCTCCGGGACGGGCTGGGCAACGGACAGGCGCCGCTGTCGGCCGGCGATGTCAACGGTGACGGCGCCGACGATCTGATCATCGGCGTCCAACTGGGCGATGCCGACAGCACGAGTACGAGCGACAACAGAGGCGAGACCTATGTGGTGTTCGGCGGCGCCTCCAATTTCGACGTGCTGGATGCGGCCGACGGGTCGCTGGACGGCCGGATCACGCCCAACCCCACGGCGTTGCAGGGGCTGACAGGGTTCCGCCTCGATGGGATCGATCCTACCGACTATGCCGGCTCGACGGTCAGCGCGGCCGGCGATGTCGATGGCGACGGTTTCGCCGACATCCTGATCGGAGCCTCGAGCGTCAACGTGCCCGTGAAGCCGCTCGACTCCATTGCCGGCCCCTCCGCCAAGACCAGCGCCGGCGAGGCCTATCTGATCTTCGGCGGCGACTTTCAGTCGACGATCTCGCAGACCGGCAACCAGGCGCCGACGCGGATCATGCTGGACAACGCGTCGGTCGCGGAAAACGCTGCCGGCGTGACGATCGGCACGCTGACGGCGAACGATCCGGATCCCGGCGACACGGTGACCTTCGGCCCGGTGCTGGAAGGCGGGGTGGTCTCGACACGGTTCGAGGTCTTTGCCGGCCAGCTCAGGCTGATACCCGGCGTCAGCCTCGACTTCGAGGCGGAGCCGTCGGTGACGGTCAATGTCACGGCGACCGACCAGGACAGCGCGGCCTACCAGCAGGATCTCGTCATCACGGTGACCGACGAGATCGACCCTGAGCAGGTGATGCCGGCATCGGTGGATATCGCGGACATCGTCTCTGTGACGGCATCGGCGGCGGGGGCCTCGGAAGGCCTGACGGGGTATGTGTTCGAAGGCGTCAATGCCGGCGCGTTCGCCCGCGAGCCGGTGGCGGTCGGGGACCTGGACGGCGACGGCTTCGACGATTTCATGATCGGCGCCATCGGCGCAGAGCCGACGGGCCTGTCCGATCAGGGCGCGGTTTACGTCATCTTCGGCGGCCTCGACAGTTTGGTGCCGCTGGACCAGCAAGACGGAGCCGAGGACCGTCACATCGACCTCGTCAACCTTGGCGGCACCTTCGGATTCACGTTCGCTGGGATCGACGCCAACGACCGTCTCGGGATTTCGGTGGCCTCGGCGGGGGATGTCGATGGCGACGGCGTCAACGACCTTCTGATCGGGGCGGACCTTGCCGAACCGGCGTCGTTCGGACCAACGGACGATCGCGGCGAGACCTATCTGGTCTTTGGTGATTTCGCCAATCTCCAGGCGCTGGACGCCGCCGACCTCGCGTCCGACGGCGTCATCGACCTCGGCAATCTCGACGGGTCGAATGGTTTCGTCTTGCAGGGCATTACGCCCGACGACTTCTCCGGCGGCTCGGTATCCGGCGCGGGCGACGTCGACGGCGACGGCCTGGCCGATCTGCTGATCGGGGCGCGGGCAGCGGAACCGGCTCTTCCGGGCCTTGCGAACGCGGCGGTCGGCGAAACCTACATCGTGTTCGGCGATAGTTTGGCGTTGCTTGACGATCCGGTCGCAGCCAACCGCGATGGGATCATCGAACTCGCCGACCTGGACGGCACGGGCGGATACAGCTTTTTCGGCGACTCGCAGTCCGACAACGTGGGCAGCGACGTCGTCGGCGTCGGCGACGTCAACGGTGACGGTGTCGACGATTTCCTTACGTCCGCACGCTTTGCCGATACGCCGATCGCTGACGAGGGCGAAGTGTTTCTCGTTTTCGGCGGGGACGCGAACCTTCGGAAACTGGACCAGGCGAACGGCGATGGTGCCGAGGACGGCGTTGTCGATCTGGTGACGGTGCGGACGACCTTCCTGACGGGGTACGTTTTCGAAGGGACCGCAGCCAGCGACCAGATCCTGAACCTGTCGTCTGCCGGGGACGTCAACGGGGACGGCGTCGCCGACTTCCTTCTGGGGGCACGCCTCGCCGATTTGAACGGCACCGACGCCGGCGCGCTTTACCTGGTCTTCGGCGGGGCGTCGAACCTTGACCGTCTGGATCTGGCCGACGGCATCCGCGACCAGGTGATCGCTGTCGAGAACATCGCCGACGGCAAGGCCGGCTTCATCTTTGAGGGCGTTGACGTTCAGGATCGTATGGGCAACGGCCAGGCGCCGCTGTCGGCAGGCGACGTGAACGGCGACGGCTTCGACGACCTGATCCTGGGCGCCTACTTCGGCGACGCGGAGGGCACGAACAACAGCAAGGGCGAGACCTATGTGGTGTTCGGCGGGGCATCCAACCTCGATGTGCTGGATGCCGCGAACGGAACCCCGGCCGATCCGTTGGACGGCCGGATTGTGCTCAGCCCCAGCGCACTGGGCGGACTGACCGGCTTCCGGCTGGACGGCATCGACAATACGGACAAATCGGGCCTTAGGGTCAGCGCGGCGGGCGATGTCGATGGCGACGGTTTCGCCGACATCCTGATCGGCGCCGGCGAAGCCGATCCGGTGCAAATCCCGCTCAATTCGACGGCCGCGCCCACGACGCTGTTCGACGCCGGCGAGACCTACCTGATCTTCGGCGGCGACTTCCAGTCGACGATGTCCGAAGCCGGCAACCAGGCGCCGACGCGGGTCATGCTGGACAATGCGAAGGTTGCCGAGAACGCGTTCGGCGTGACGGTCGGGACGCTGACGGCGAACGATCCGGACGCCGGCGACACGGTGACGTTCGGCCCGGTTCTGGAAGGCGGGGTGGTCTCGACCCGGTTCGAGGTTGTCGGCGACCAGCTGAAGCTGATCGCGGGCGTCAGCCTCGATTTCGAGACGGAGGCGTCGGTCACGGTAACGGTCACGGCGACCGACCAGGACAGCGCGGCCTACCAGCAGGATCTCGTCATCACGGTGACCGACGAGATCGACCCGCAGCAGGTGATGCCGGCATCGGTGGATATCGCCGATGTCGTTTCGGTGACGGCGTCGGCGGCGGGGGCGTCTGAGGGCCTGACGGGGTACGTGTTCGAGGGTGTCGATGCCGGTGCGCTTGCGCGGGTGGTTGCGTCGGTCGGGGATTTGGACGGTGACGGCTTCGACGATGTCATGATCGGGGCCTTCTACGGTGAGCCGACGGGGCTTGCCGACCAGGGAGCCGTTTACGTGGTCTTCGGCGGACCGGACAATCTGGTCGCGTTGGATCAGCAGGATGGGGCGGAGGACCGTCACATCGACCTGGTCAACCTTGGCGGCACGTTTGGCTTCACCTTTGCCGGCGTCGATGCCGACGACCGTCTGGGGATTGCGATTGCCTCGGCGGGGGATATCAACGGCGACGGTGTCAACGACCTTTTGCTCGGTGCCGATTTCGCCGAGCCGCCGACGCTCGGCGACGGCGACGTCCGGGGCGAGACCTACGTGGTTTACGGCGATCTTGCCAATCTCCAGTCGCTGGATGCCGCCGACCTTGAGTCGGACGGCATCATCGATCTTGAAAACCTCGATGGCACGAACGGCTTTGTGCTGCGTGGCATTTCGCCCGGTGACAATTCCGGCGGCTTCATATCGGGCGCCGGCGATGTCGACGGAGACGGCGTTGCCGATCTGTTGATCGGTGCGCGGAGAGGGGAGGCGATCGGCAATCCGAACACGGACACGGGCGAAACCTACATCGTGTTCGGCGATCAGTTGGCGGGCCTTGACGACCCGGTTGTCGCAAACCGCGATGGGGTCATCGAACTGGCGGACCTCGACGGTACGGGCGGCTATCGTTTGTTCGGTGACTCGCAGGACGACTATTCGGGCAACGGCGTGGTCGGGATCGGCGACGTCAACGGCGACGGTTTCGGTGATTTCCTGACCACCGCGCGCTTTGCCGACGCGCCCGGCTCCAACTCCGGCGAAGCGTTCCTGGTGTTTGGCGGGGATTCCAACCTGCAGACCTTGGATCGGGCGAACGGCGGCGGGGCCGAGGACGGTATTATCGACCTGGTGACCATCCGGACCACGTTCCTGACGGGGTACGTGTTCGAGGGCACCAACAGTGGAGACGAAATCTACAACGTCTCTTCGGCCGGAGACGTCAACGGGGACGGCGTCGCCGATTTCCTGATTGGCGCGCGGCTTTCCGATGTGAACGGTCCCGATGCCGGCGAACTTTATGTGGTCTTCGGCGGGGCGTCGAACCTTGACCGTCTGGATCTGGCCGACGGCGTTCGCGACCAGGTTATCGGGGTGGAGAACATCGCCGACGGCACGGCGGGTTTCACTTTCGAGGGTGTGACCAGGGGGGATCGCCTTGGCAACGGGCAGGCGCCGCTGTCGGCGAGGGATGTGAACGGTGACGGCTTCGACGACCTGATCCTGGGCGTGTATTTCGGCGATACCGAGAGTGCGGGTCTGGGCGCCAATCCCGGCGAGACCTATGTGGTGTTCGGCGGTGCGTCCAATTTCGATGTTCTGGATGCGGCCGACGGATCGCTGGACGGACGTATTACGCCCGACACGACGGCGCTGCAGGGGCTGACCGGGTTCCGGCTGGACGGCATCGACAGCGCCGACCTTTCGGGCCTGCGTGTCGGCCCTGCCGGCGACGTCGACAATGACGGGTACGCCGATATTCTGATTGGCGCCGGGAACGCCGATCCGCCGGTCATCCCGCTCAATTCGACGGCCAACCCGACGACTGTGCCGGCCGGCGAGACCTACCTGATCTTCGGCGGCGACTTCCAGTCGACGATGTCCGAAGCCGGCAACCAGGCGCCGACGCGGGTCATGCTGGACAACGCGAAGGTTGCCGAGAATGCGGTTGGCGTGACGGTCGGGACGCTGACGGCGAACGATCCGGACGCCGGCGACACGGTGACGTTCGGCCCGGTTCTGGAAGGCGGGGTGGTCTCGACCCGGTTCGAGGTTGTCGGCGACCAGCTGAAGCTGATCGCGGGCGTCAGCCTCGATTTCGAGACGGAGGCGTCGGTCACGGTAACGGTCACGGCGACCGACCAGGACAGCGCGGCCTACCAGCAGGATCTCGTCATCACGGTGACCGACGAGATCGACCCGCAGCAGGTGATGCCGGCATCGGTGGATATCGCCGATGTCGTTTCGGTGACGGCGTCGGCGGCGGGGGCGTCTGAGGGCCTGACGGGGTACGTGTTCGAGGGTGTCGATGCCGGTGCGCTTGCGCGGGTGGTTGCGTCGGTCGGGGATTTGGACGGTGACGGCTTCGACGATGTCATGATCGGGGCCTTCTACGGTGAGCCGACGGGGCTTGCCGACCAGGGAGCCGTTTACGTGGTCTTCGGCGGACCGGACAATCTGGTCGCGTTGGATCAGCAGGATGGGGCGGAGGACCGTCACATCGACCTGGTCAACCTTGGCGGCACGTTTGGCTTCACCTTTGCCGGCGTCGATGCCGACGACCGTCTGGGGATTGCGATTGCCTCGGCGGGGGATATCAACGGCGACGGTGTCAACGACCTTTTGCTCGGTGCCGATTTCGCCGAGCCGCCGACGCTCGGCGACGGCGACGTCCGGGGCGAGACCTACGTGGTTTACGGCGATCTTGCCAATCTCCAGTCGCTGGATGCCGCCGACCTTGAGTCGGACGGCATCATCGATCTTGAAAACCTCGATGGCACGAACGGCTTTGTGCTGCGTGGCATTTCGCCCGGTGACAATTCCGGCGGCTTCATATCGGGCGCCGGCGATGTCGACGGAGACGGCGTTGCCGATCTGTTGATCGGTGCGCGGAGAGGGGAGGCGATCGGCAATCCGAACACGGACACGGGCGAAACCTACATCGTGTTCGGCGATCAGTTGGCGGGCCTTGACGACCCGGTTGTCGCAAACCGCGATGGGGTCATCGAACTGGCGGACCTCGACGGTACGGGCGGCTATCGTTTGTTCGGTGACTCGCAGGACGACTATTCGGGCAACGGCGTGGTCGGGATCGGCGACGTCAACGGCGACGGTTTCGGTGATTTCCTGACCACCGCGCGCTTTGCCGACGCGCCCGGCTCCAACTCCGGCGAAGCGTTCCTGGTGTTTGGCGGGGATTCCAACCTGCAGACCTTGGATCGGGCGAACGGCGGCGGGGCCGAGGACGGTATTATCGACCTGGTGACCATCCGGACCACGTTCCTGACGGGGTACGTGTTCGAGGGCACCAACAGTGGAGACGAAATCTACAACGTCTCTTCGGCCGGAGACGTCAACGGGGACGGCGTCGCCGATTTCCTGATTGGCGCGCGGCTTTCCGATGTGAACGGTCCCGATGCCGGCGAACTTTATGTGGTCTTCGGCGGGGCGTCGAACCTTGACCGTCTGGATCTGGCCGACGGCGTTCGCGACCAGGTTATCGGGGTGGAGAACATCGCCGACGGCACGGCGGGTTTCACTTTCGAGGGTGTGACCAGGGGGGATCGCCTTGGCAACGGGCAGGCGCCGCTGTCGGCGGGGGATGTGAACGGTGACGGCTTCGACGACCTGATCCTGGGCGTGTATTTCGGCGATACCGAGAGTGCGGGTCTGGGCGCCAATCCCGGCGAGACCTATGTGGTGTTCGGCGGTGCGTCCAATTTCGATGTTCTGGATGCGGCCGACGGATCGCTGGACGGACGTATTACGCCCGACACGACGGCGCTGCAGGGGCTGACCGGGTTCCGGCTGGACGGCATCGACAGCGCCGACCTTTCGGGCCTGCGGGTCGGCCCTGCCGGCGACGTCGACAATGACGGGTACGCCGATATTCTGATTGGCGCCGGGAGCGCCGACCCGGTGGAGATCCCGCTCAATTCGACGGCCGCGCCCACGACGCTGTTCGACGCCGGCGAGACCTATCTGATCTTCGGCGGCGACTTCCAGTCGACGATGTCCGAAGCCGGCAACCAGGCGCCGACGCGGATCATGCTGGACAATGCGAAGGTTGCCGAGAATGCGGTTGGCGTGACGGTCGGCACGCTGACGGCGAACGATCCGGACGCCGGCGACACGGTGACGTTCGGCCCGGTTCTGGAAGGCGGGGTGGTCTCGGCCCGGTTCGAGGTTGTCGGCAACCAGCTCAAGCTGATCGCGGGCGTCGGCCTCGATTTCGAGACGGAGGCGTCGGTCACGGTAACGGTCACGGCGACCGATCAGGACAGTGCGGCTTACGACCAGGAACTGACCATCGCCGTCACGAACGAAATCGAACCAAATTTGGCGGCGTCGGTTGATCTCGCCGAGATCGTCTCGCCGGGCGCCACATCCAGCAGCGCGACAGGCGGGTTGTTCGGCTACGCGTTCGAGGGCATCGGGTCGGATGATAACGCCGCACAGATCACGTCGATCGGCGATCTCGACGGCGACGGTTTCGGCGACATCCTGATCGGGGCGCAGGGGGCGGAGCCGACCGGGTCGACGTCCCAGGGCGCCGCATACCTGGTCTTCGGTGGGCTGGACAATCTGGTGCCGCTGGACCAGGCGGACGGGGCCGAGGACCGCCGCATCGATCTCGGGCTGCTTGACGGCATCAGCGGCTTCACATTCGTGGGCATCGACGGAGGCGACCGGGCAGGCGTGAGGGTGGCAAACGCGGGCGACGTCGACGGCGACGGCACCTATGACTTCCTGATCGGCGCGCGGCTCGCTGACCCGAACGGCTTGGGATCAGGCGAGACCTACTTGGTCTATGGCGACCTCGCGAACCTCCTGGCGCTGGACGACGCAAACCCCGCTGCCCGCGACGGGCTCATCGGTCTCGCCGATCTCGATGGTGCCAATGGCTTCCTGTTCGAAGGCGTCAGCGCCAGCGACGACACCGGGCTAGGCGTATCTGCGGCCGGCGATGTCGACGGAGACGGATTTGCAGACCTTCTGGTCGGAGCGCGTCTGGCGGGTCCGGGTTCTTCCGGCGGGCCCGGCGAGGCCTATCTCGTCTATGGCGGTCAGGACAGCCTCGACGCGCTCGACGCGTTGAGCGCGCCGAACGACGGCAAAATCCGGTTCGCCGATCTTGCCTCGGCGAACGGCTATACGTTCCGCGGCAAGGCAAACAACGATTTCCTTGGGGAAGACCTGGTCTCGGTCGGCGACATGAACGGCGACGGGGTCGACGACTTCATGCTTTCGGCGCGCGGCGCGACCGTCGGTACGAGCGCGGACGCCGGCGAGAGCTATCTCGTTTTCGGCGGACCCGCCAGTCTTGCGGCGCTCGATGCATTGGTGGCACCCGGGGTGATTGGACTTCCTGATGACGTGATCGAAGTTGCAAACATCGGTTCCGGAACCGGGTATGTCTTCCAGGGGATCGGCGGCAGCGACGAGACAGGCCGGTCCATTTCTTCAGTTGGTGACGTCAACGGCGACGGCATCAGGGACATTCTTATCGGCGCCCGGCAGGCCGATACGAACGGCACGGATGCGGGCGAGGCCTACCTGGTATTCGGCGGTGTCGCAAACCTGGATGCCCTCGACAGCGTTGGTGCGACGGACGGCGTGATCGATCTCGCCGACCTGACTTCTGTCGCCGGCGCCGGCTACGTGATCCGCGGCGCGACGGCCAATGACAGGTTCGGCGGCAACCAAGGCAACCTCGCGGCCGGCGATTTCAACGGCGACGGTTTTGACGATCTGATTCTGGGTGCCTACCGAGGTGACGCAGGCGGCAGTTTGGGCGCCGACCCCGGTGAGACCTATGTGGTGTTCGGCGGAACGGCAAACCTTCTGGCGCTGGACGTGGCGGACGACCCGACGGCGGACGGAATCATCCAGATCGCCCAGTTGGATGGGACGACCGGTTTCCGCCTGGACGGAATAGACAATGGCGACCAAAGCGGCATTTCGGTCGGCTCCGCCGGCGACGTTGACGGCGACGGGTTCGACGACCTTGTGATCGGCGCCAGCGGGGCCGATTCCACGCCCATCCCGCTGAACAGCGCGTCCAGTCCCAGCAACGTATCCAATTCCGGCGAAAGCTATCTCGTGTTCGGTGGCGATGTATCCGGCGCGGTCACCCATCAGGGCACGGCGGCGTCGGAGACCTTGACCGGCGATGCGTCCGACAACGTCATGATCGGCGGGTTGGGCGACGATACGCTGGTGGGTAACGGCGGCGCCGACGTGCTCCGCGGCGGCGCCGGCGACGACACGCTTGCCGTTTCCGACGGCGGTTTCTTCCGGATCGACGGCGGCGCCGGCCAGGACGAATTCCGCTTCGACGGCATCTTCGACCTGGATCTGACCAGCCTGCCGGACGAGCGGATCTCCGGCGTCGAGGCGTTCGACATCACCGGTTCCGGCAACAACACACTGACCTTGACGCTGCAGGATATCTTCAACCTGTCCGACACGCCGAACTTCGATTTCTCCACCGCCAACTCGCACAACAGCCTGTTGATCCGCGGCGATACCGGCGACCAGGTCGACCTTGTCGACGCGCCGGCCGGCCATCCCTCTGCCCCCGTCGCGGCCGGCGACGGCTGGCAGGCCCTGGGCGCCGGCAGCAACTTCACCGTCGGCACGGACACGTTCACGGTCCACGACTACATCCTGGGCGGCGACGTTTTGGCCAGCGTCGCCACCGACACCGATATCTTCGTCTTCTGAGGACGTCGGTTTCCTTCAATCGCTGGATGATTCTCGGTCCCGGTTGGGCCAGAATAAGGGTTGTGATATCAAAAAGTTAACGTGACCGGTTGGTCCAAGGACAAACAAGCGAGAGTGGCAAAGGTGGAAGGCGCAACGGAACCCGGCCCACAGGGCCCCGAACCGCAGGCCGAGCTTGAGATCGGCACGTCGCGGCAGTTCACCGCTTGGCTGGCGGAACACAAGGTCAACCTGGCTTTCTCCACCTACCAGGTCGGCAAGGTGTTCTTTCTCGGACTCAATGCCGATGGGAGCCTGTCGATCTTCAACCGGACACTGGAACGGTGCATGGGCCTTGCCTATGCGGATGGCGCGTTCTACGTCGCAGCGCTGCATCAGATCTACAAGTTCGTCGACGTGGCGGACGAACGACCGATCGAGGGCGGCTACGATTCTCTCTTCGTGCCGCAGGTCAGTTTCTTCACGGGCGATGTGGACACCCACGACCTGGCGATCGGACCCGACGGACAGATCTTCTTCGTCAATACACTGTTCAGCTGCATCGCCGAAACCAGCCTGACGCACAGCTTCAAGCCGGTTTGGAAACCGCCGTTCATCGACCGCTATGCCGCCGAGGACCGTTGCCACCTGAACGGCATGGCGACGGACAAGGGCGTGCCCGCCTATGCCACGGCGGTCTCCGAGACCAACGTCGCCGACGGCTGGCGCGAGCACCGGTCCGACGGAGGGATTGTCATGGGCGTGGAGACCAACGAGGTGGTGGCATCGGGCCTGTCGATGCCGCACTCGCCCAGGCTCTACAGGGACAAGCTGTGGATCCACAATTCCGGCAGCGGTCACTTCGGATCGATCGATCCCGCGACCGGCGCCTTCGAGCCGGTCGCCTTTCTGCCCGGCTATTTGCGCGGTCTCGATTTCGTGGCCGGCTTCGCCGTCGTTGGCCTGTCCAAGGCACGCCAGAACCGGACCTTCTCCGGACTCGAACTCGACGACAACCTGACCGGCAACAAGGTGGATGCGCGCTGCGGTGTTTATGTGATCGATCTTTCCAGCGGAGACATCGTCCACTGGGTCCGGATCGAGGGCATGATCTCCGAGGTCTATGACGTGCTCGTCTTGCCCGACCGGACCAACACTTCGATGATCGGGTTCAGGTCCGACGAAATTCGGCGCGTCATTTCGATCGCATCCTAGAAAAACGGCTTCGATCCCGTCGGTATTAGCCGCGTTGGCCGCCCGCCTGCCGGCGGCAAGTCCGGTCAGTCCTTCGGAAATCGCACCAGGGCCCGGACCTCGATGCTCTTGCGTGGTGGTGCGTCGACCGGGCTGGTCGGGTCGTCGAAGGCGGCGTGCGCCGAAAACCGCACGCGTCCGTCCTTGGCGGAGTCGAAGGTTTTGATCAGCACCGCTTCCTCCTTTCCCATGCGCGGGAAATAGACCCAGTCGTGTTCGGGGCTGTGGGTGAAACCGAAGATCTCGCCCTTGCGGTCCGGATAGACGAGGTCCATGGGAACGAAGTCACGCTCGGCAACCGAACGGCCGTCGACGAAGGCCAGAGGTGCCGCCTCGATCGTACCTTCCATGGACCGCCAGACATTGACCACCGCATAGCGGCCGCCCAGCCAGTCCTCGGCCGCGGCCGGGTCGATCAGATCGCGTACCCGCTGTGGCCCGGACCTATCCGTGTAGTCGCCGTGGACGTTGCGCACCGGCTTGCGTTCCGCACCGTCGTCGCCGTCGTCGACGCGCCGCGTATGGTCGAAGATGACGACCTCGGCGGCTCCCGTCTCGGCTTTGATCAGACGCTCGATCTCCGGGTAATAGACGTTCCGGATCTCGTCCTCGTCGAAGAAGTCGGAGACCGCGGTGTCGTGGCGCACCAGGCGCACGCCGTTCCGGTCCAGCGTCAGCCTGTCGGCCTCGGGCCGACCGTTGCGCACCGAGATGGAGCGCGTTTCGTGCCGGACGTCGTCGCGCACCGTGCGGGTGCCGTCCGGATCGATATAGATCGCCGGCTTGGTCAGCGGCGGCACCAGGTAGTTGACCTTGCCCTGGACGCGGTCGGCGGCCTGCACGGACCGGGCTTCGGGGCGGGCTTGCAGGTCCAACATCGGGGCTCTCCTTTTTCAGCTTGAGTGTCAGTTGACTTGAAGGATGCTTGGCTGCTGTGTCTGACCCGGAGATGGGTTGCCAATCCGGGCTTTTCGAACGAATTCGAGACAGAGTAGTATGAATAAAATTCAAGCTAGGAGGGATCGTGGCCGAACCTGGAGACTTCATGCCGCCCTTCGCGGCGCTCAGGGCGTTTCACGCGGCGGCGCGCCACGGCCGGTTCCGCGATGCCGCCCGCGACCTCGGCGTCACCGAATCTGCCATCAGCCACCAGATCCGGCGGCTGGAGGAACTCTTGAGGGTGCCGCTGTTCGAACGCAACGGCCCCAGGGTCAGCCTGACGCCGCAGGGCGGGCGCTACTTCGCGGAGATCGACCCGGCGCTTCTGAAGATCGCCGAAGCAACGCGCGCGCTCACCGGCGCGCGCGAACGCGGGCACGTCGCTTTGACCCTGCCGCCTTCGCTGGCGATGCTGTGGCTGATCCCCAAGCTCGGCAGCTTCGAGGCGGCCTGTCCGGACATCGACCTGCAGTTGGTGACGACGACCCGGGTCGTGGACCTGCGCCGTGAACAGGTCGATCTCGGGATCCGGCATGGCCGCGGCGCCTGGAGCGATGTGGAGGCGGAGTTCCTGTTCGAGGAGACCGCAACGCCCGTTTGCCGACCCGGCTACCTGGCCGGTGAGACGGCGGCGGACCCGGCCGCCGCCCTGGCCGAATGCCGGTTGATCGTGAACGGCTATTTCCCCGACGAGTGGACCGAGTGGGCCCGCGCCCGGGGGATCGGCGATCCGCAGTCGACGACTGTCTTGAAGCTGGACAGCCAGGAACAGGTGCTCGCCGCGGCCGAACAGGGCCTGGGCCTGGCGATCGGGCGCAGCCCGCTGGTCGACGGGCGCATCGCGTCAGGGGCGCTGGCCGTGCCTTTCGGTACGTCTGAATTCGCCCAGGCGGCCTACTATCTGTGTCGTGCCCCGGCCGTCACGCCCACGGCCGGCGCCCGCCGCGTCGCGCGCTGGCTGAAGTCGTTCGGAGAGGATCAGGCGTAACGCCTCACCCTTGTCGTGCCGCTTCAGCTTCCCGCGGTCGCCGCCGCGATGACGATCTGCGCGTTCTGGTCGCGCCCGTAATAGCGCCGGGCGAGATAGGTCACGGTGTCGTCCAGATAGCGGCCAAGCTCCGCATGGCTGACGCTGCCATTGCCGTTTCCGTAGGGTGCGGCGTCGGCCGCGCCGCTCATGCCCATCAGGTAGTACTTGGTGAACAGACCATGGCTCTCGTCTTCCTCCCACGAGGCGATCTGGTCGGCAGAGCCGGCGGTGATCACCGTCAGGTTGCCCGGAACCTTCGCTTCCTGGGGTTGAACGAAGACGGGCGAGGCCTTCGACATCAGCGAACCGGCTTGGCTGCTGCCCGAGAAGCAGGCCTCCAGAACCACCGTCACCGAGCGGGCGTCCAGCGTGCTCAGGTTCTTGTACAGCGTATCGACCCTGAAGCCGTTGAGTTCGATCCGCGCGGCATCCGCGTCTGACGGCACCAGGTAGGCGGTGCCGTCCTTGCCGCCGGGCGCGCCGTGGCCGGAATAAAAGACGTAGACATTGCTGCGGCCCGACCGCACCCAGTCGGAAAGCTGGCCACGCGGATTGTCGACGCTGCCGAAGACCCGGATCATCTGGGCATGGGTGGCGTCGCGCAGATCGATGATGTTGCCTTCGCGAATGCCCAGCGACTGGACGGCATACTGCCGGAAGCCGTTGGCGTCGGCATAGGCCGGCACCACGTCGGGGATGTCGTGCCCGAACTGGGTATAGTCCGCGTTGCCGATGATCACTGCGACGTCGTCCGGCCGTGCCGCGCCCGGCTGGAAGGTCAACGCGGTCGGCTTCTGGGGCAAATCGGTGCGTCGCCGGGCGCGGGCGAAGCCCCTCGGCGCGCCGGACAGCGCGCCGACCGCCTCGGCCAGCGTTTCGTTCCGGTCCAGCTTGCCCCGGAACGCCACCAGCGCCTGACCGGCGGCGGGCCTGAAATTCAGGGTCCAGGCCGGATAGGGGACCACGCCTTCGCCGCGGGCCGGAACTTCCGAAAGGACCTTGCCGTCCGGATCGAGAAAGATCCCGTTGATGTCGACCGACGTTGTCTGGCCGGACATGCTGCCCAAGGTGACACGCAGGTCCAGCACCATGGCAAGGTCCAGTTCCTTCGCCTGCACCTCGTCCATGTCTTCCACCAGAACGACGTCCTTGAACCGGGTCGCAAGAGTCCGGTTCAGACCGTCCATCAGATAGCTCGGTTCGATGTCCTGCATCGCCGACTGGTTGGCGAAGATCCCCATCGACGCCATCGCCTGATGCGCCTCTCTGATGTGCGCCATCGACTGGTGCGCGTTTTCCGAAAGGATAAGGCCCAGCTTGACCTCCGAATAGGCGGTGGATCCGCCGCCGGTGCCAAGATCCGCCAGCGGATCGGCCGTGTATTCCGGCGTGGTCATGCATGCGCCAAGCGCCAACAGCATGCCTCCGCCGACGATGGATTTCGCAAGGTTACGGGCGGCTCGCATCGTTACCCTCCCAAGCTGTCGAAGCGCACGCGGTCAGCCGCACAGATGGCCAAGTCCCGGAGCCTGGAATTATGCCTGAAAGCCGCGATTTTGTCGCGTCGTTGCCCGGTTTCCGCCGCTTGCCTTCGACCTGGAAACCCTCAAGTCTCGCGTCGGAAGGGAGACATCCGCATTAACTTGGGTCAGCGTGAGGACGGTCATGCGGGGTGGCTTGACTGGTTACCTTGGTATGTCTCCTTTCAGCGTGATCCTGTGCAGTTCGCGACGATAGCCGTGATAGTCGTTCAGCGGATAGTGCTGGCAGGCGCGGTTGTCCCAGAGGACCAGGGTCCCGGTGCGCCAGCGGACGCGGCACGTGAATTCCTCGCGCACCTGGTGGGCGAACAGATACTCCAACAGCGGCGCGCTTTCCGCCTCGGTCATGCCTTCGAAACGCACCGTGTGGGCGCGGTTGACGAACAGCGCCCGGGCGCCGGTCTCGGGATGGGTGCGCACCACCGGGTGAACCGCCTCGAAACCGTTGCCCGCGTCTTGGGTCTCGGGATCGATCCGGTGGGCCCGTGTGGCCGCGATGTCCGGCTTGGCCGAGGCATTGATTGCGCGCAGGCCTGACAGCACAGCCTTCAGGCCGTCGGACAGGGCCGCAAAGGCGGCCACCTGGCTGGCAAAAAGCGTGTCGCCGCCGACCGGCGGAAGGGCGCGCGCCAACAGCAAGGTCGCCATCGGCGGTCTCTCCAGATAGGCGGTGTCGCTGTGCCAGACGCCGCCGAAATTGACCCGCTCGTCCGGCAGTTTCAGCACCGGAGTGATGGTGGGGAAGCCCTCGATGCCATCGACGAAAGGGTAGGTGTCCGGCTCGCCGATCGTTTCGGCAAACGCGAGCTGTTGTGCGGGCGTTAGCGACTGATCGCGAAACACCAAAACATGGTGCCGGTTGAACAACGTACGCAAGGCCGCGCCTTCCGCGCCCGTCGGCGGCGTGGACAGATCCAGGCCGCGGATCTCAAGGCCGATCGCCGGCGACAACGCTTCGGTTTCGAATGGCTGGGTGGTCATGGCGTAGCGGCTCGGCTGCTCGGACCAACAGCGTAGTGCGGCCGGCGAGACGGCGCCAGGGTGCGGCGGTGGGCTTTGCCTGGGCAGACCAGGCAAAGCCCAGTTGATTCCATGGGGGATAAATTGTATACAATTGCGTACAATTAAGGCGCGGAGAGATGACCTACGACGTTCTCATTGCCGGCGGCGGTAATGCCGCGCTATGCGCCGCCATCGCCGCCGCCCGGGAAGGGGCGCGCACCGTGGTGATCGAGGCGGCGCCGAAGGCGATGCGTGGCGGCAACACGCGCCACACGCGCAACATGCGCATCGCGCACGAACAGGCCCATGGCACGCTGACGGGACCCTATCCCTTCGACGAATTCTGGGACGACCTGATGCGCGTGACCGAGGGTGAGACCGACGAGGATCTTGCCCGTCTGACGCTGCATCAGTCGGCCGAGCTATGGGATTTCCTTCACGCGCAGGGCGTGCGGTTCCAGCCGTCCTTGGGCGGAACCCTGTCGCTGGGCCGGACCAACGCGTTCTTTCTGGGCGGCGGCAGGGCGATGCTGAACGCGCTTTATCTCGCCGCGCGGCAACTGGGCGTTGAGGTCAGGTACGACACGGAGATCGTCGATATCGACGTGAAGGACGGGTTCTTCCTGGGCGTAGATATCCAATGCGCGGGCAAGCGGGACTACGTCGCGGCGCGGTCTTTCGTCGCCGCGGCCGGCGGTTTCGAGGCCAATATCGAGTGGCTGAAGGAAGCCTGGGGCGATGCGGCGGAGAACTTTCTCATCCGCGGCACGCCCTACAACCGCGGCGGTGTTCTGTCCCTGTTGCTCGACAAGGGGGTGCGTCCCGTGGGCGACCCTAAACAGTGTCACGCGGTCGCGATCGACGGGCGCGCGCCCAAGTTCGACGGCGGCATCGTCACCAGGCTCGATTGCGTGCCCTTCGGCATTGTCGTCAACGAAAACGGCGAACGTTTCTATGACGAAGGCGAGGATTTCTGGCCCAAGCGCTATGCGATCTGGGGCCGGCTCGTCGCAGCACAGCCCAACCAGGTCGGCTTTGTGATCATCGACCGGAAGTCGATCGAGCTTTTCATGCCGTCGGTCTTTCCGCCGGAACGGGCGGACACCGTGGAGGACCTGGCGGGCCGCTTGGGCCTGTCGCCCGACAGACTGCGTGCAACCGTCGACGAGTTCAATGCGGCGTGCGTTAAGGGCGACTTCGACCATACGGTACACGACGACTGCCGAACCCAAGGCTTGTCGCCCGAAAAGACCCACTGGGCGCGGCCGATCGATACGCCGCCCTACTACGGATACACGCTGCGCCCGGGCATCACCTTCACCTACCTGGGCGTCAAGGTGAACCGGGACGCGCGGATGGTGATGGATGACGGCACCGTCTCGCCGAACATGTTCGCAGCCGGGGAAATCATGGCCGGCAACGTCCTGGGCAAGGGCTATCTGGCCGGAATCGGCATGACCATCGGCAGCGTCTTCGGGCGGCTGGCCGGCAACGGAGCGGCACATGCAGCACGAAACTGAAAACACAATGACCGGCGCCCAGGCGGAAGCCGCGCGCCTGATGACCGTCTGCAACGCCTGCCGCTATTGCGAAGGCTTGTGTGCGGTCTTCCCGGCGATGGAACGGCGCACGTTCTTCCTCGGTGGCGACGTCGACTACCTCGCCAACCTCTGCCACAACTGCGGCGCCTGTTTTCACGACTGCCAGTATGCGCCGCCGCACGAGTTCGCAATCAACGTACCGGTCGGTTTTGCAGATCTTCGCGAAGAGTCCTATGCCCGCTATGCGTGGCCCGGCTTCATGTCCGGCCTGTTCGTCCGCAACGGACTTTGGATCGCCGTGATCGCCGCCATCAGCGTGGCAGCCTTCATCGCCGGTTTCGTCGCGGTGCGCGACCCCTCGGTTCTGTTCGCAAGCCACACGGGGCCGGGCGCCTTCTACCGTTTGATGCCCCACAATGCCATGGTCGCCCTGTTCGGCGGCGTGTTCGCCTATGCGCTGTTTGCCCTGGCGATGGGACTGCGGAAGTTCTGGGTCGAGACGGGCGGATCGGGGACCTTGAACACGGGCTCGTTCTGGCAGGCGGTGGTCGACGCCAGCCGCCTCAGGTATCTCGACGGCGGCGGCGTCGGATGCATGAACGACGACGAAACGCCCGACGACAAACGGCGGCTGTATCACCATCTCACCTTTTACGGTTTTCTGCTGTGTTTCGCCTCCACCTCCCTGGGCACCGTGTTTCACTACGCGTTCGGCTGGGAGGCGCCCTATGCCTGGTACAACCCGGTCGTGCTGTTGGGGACGGTGGGCGGGATCGGCCTGCTGATCGGCCCCTGGGGATTGGCGCGGGCAAAGGTCACCCGGGCGCGGGAGTTGAAGTCAGGTGGCGCGGCCGGCATGGACATGGCATTTCTGGTCATGCTGTTCCTGACCAGCCTGACGGGGCTTCTGCTCCTGTTCTTGCGGGCGACGCCGGCGATGGGCCTGTTGCTCGCAGTTCATCTCGGTGTCGTCTTCGCTTTGTTCCTCACCATGCCCTACGGCAAGTTCGTGCACGGCCTCTATCGGTTCGCGGCGCTTGTCCGCTATGCAGGCGAAGCCGAACCTGCGCAGGCTGCGACGGCGGCCCCGGTTCCGGCAAGCGATGCGTTGCCGTCGTCACGATGAGTTCCTACACTCGAACCGGCGAAGACGTTCGGTCGCGGCGCGCGCCTTGCGAGGCCATCCATGAACGGCGCTGATATCTATCGGAGGCTTGTCGAGGGCATCGAAGCCGGCGCCCTTGCGCCGGGCACGCGTCTGCGCGAGGCCGAACTGGCCGAACGTTACGGGGTCAGCAGAACGCCGATCCGCGAGGGCCTGAAACGGCTGGAATCCCAGGGGCTTGCGGTTCACGAACCGAACCGCGGCATGGTCATCCCGGTTCTCGACAACGACCAGATCAACGAGCTTTACGTGGTTCGGGCGGTCCTGGAAGGAACGGTGGCGCGCCTGGCGGCCCAGCATGCAACCGATGCAGAGGTTGCGATCCTGGCCGACATGGTCGAGACCGACCGCGCGATGCACGATGACGCGGACCGGCTGGCTGCGTCGAACCGGGCCTTTCACCGACGGCTGACTCTGGCCTCGCACAACCGCTACCTGGCCGCGCAGATCGAACACATGAAACAGTCCCTGCTGCTTTTGGGCGGCACCACGTTCGTCGATCCGGCGCGACGCACGGACGCGATCGAGGAACATGCCGCGATCGTCGAGGCGATTGCCGCCCGCGATCCAGCGGCGGCGGAGCTGGCTGCGCGAACCCATATCGAGGCGGCCCACAAGGGGCGCCTGCGGACGCTCGCCTGACCGGTCCCGGAGGACAAGCCATGAACCTGGAAAACCGCGCATTGGTTCTGGATCTCGTCGAATGGGTGGCCGAGGCGCCGCGTCCCTACGATGCGGTCATGGATGCCTGGCGGACGTCATGCCCGCGTCTTGCGGTCTGGGAGGAGGCGGTCGATCACGGGCTGGTCGCGCGGACCCAGAACGGCGCCGGCACGGTCATGGTAGCCGCGACGGAGCGCGGGCTGGAGCTTTTGAAGAACGAGGGGCGAGGACGCTGTTGACGCGCGGCGGTCAGCCCGCCAGGCGCAGGACGTAGAGCGCGCCGAGGGCGACCACCGCCAACCCGACCGCCGACATTCCGATCGTCACCGCGCTGGGTCCGGTGTCCTTCTTCCGCTTGGCCGGCGGCCGGCGTCTGCCCGTGGGGGCCGCGGGGCGCGGACCAGCGGGCGGTGGCGGCTGTTTTCCGGCCGGGCGCTTGGCGGGCTCCTGCGGGATCTGGTTGCGCACCATCGGGCTTTCATAGATGACCTGCGAGCGGGTCTTGTCGAGGTCCGGGTCGTAGACCTCCTTGACGACGCGCGTTTCCTGCCGGCGCAAACCGGATTCCTCCATCCGCCGCGCCTCGATCAAGGCCAGTTCCTTGTCGTCGAAGATCGACTGGATCACCCAGGATCCGCCGCTGTAGCACTGGACTTCGAATGCGGTGAGCCGTGACATCGTGCTGCGCTCCGGTCCCGCTAGTTCTGTTCGACTGCGGCGGACTGGTCCGCGTCCACGCGCAGGCAGTTGACCGCGCCGAACAGGCGATCGACGGTGCGGCCGTCGGACGACATCGGCAACAGGATGCTGCGGAATTTCACGATGACGGGGCCGTCGGCGAAGGTGTCGCCGCGCGAGATCGGCACGCTCTTGTCCAGAACTTGGTCCGCATAGGAGACCGCCCGGCCCAAAAGCGTGTCCCGCGGGCAGTTGCCCAACGACCGGGGTTCCTGCTTGTGCCAATCCGTGGGCAGATGGCTGAGACCCAGCACGTTGTCGCCGACAAACTCGAAAGTGGATTGATCCGCGGTTTCGGCGACGACGATCATGAAGCAGTCCTGCCAGAATTCCGCGAGCGGCGGCACGGCCGGATCCAGTTCCTGCGGGGTCGGGTATGCCCGCTCGTGCCGGAGCATGTCCCAGTGCTTGATGATCCGGAGCACCATCCGGCGTTCGATTCCAGAGGCAGCGCTCATCGCATGGTTGCCTTACGCAGTCGGGTCGAAGCGGCGACTATGGGGAATCACAAACAATATTTGATTAATGCGATCCTTTCCCCAGACCCTGAGTCGCGGGATATCCTCTCCGAACCCTTATTGAAGGATGACGCGGCCGCCGGCTGATCGGGCCGACTGCATACGATAACGCGCAGAAGGCCGGTCGGGGCAGGCCCTTGGGTCACGCCGTTGCAAGCGTCGTTTACCGTGTAAACCTCCCAAATCCTTGCCCGCCGGCGATCGCCATTAACCCTTTTAACGCCGCCTTAACACTGGCCTCAGCATAGTTGCGCAAGGCCCGGAAAAGCAGCGTTTGTGCTGTGTTGCCAAAGGCATGGCCAGTCGCGATGGCCGTGTCCGGCGAGGGCGCCGACGGGCCTCGGACAGTCGGCATTTCGCAAAGCCCAGGCTTCGCGGATCGGCTTGCCTGTCCGACCGCCGGAGGCGAGAGCAGGAACGTGAACGAACGTGTGCTGAGCGAAGTGCCGGACGAGATCCGGATGGGATACTATCCCGGATACGAACCCGGCTTGATCGATCTTGCCGAGTTCCTTCGCATATTCCAGCGCCGCGCCGGACTTCTGTTCGGCGTTGTCTGTTTCCTGATGGTGGTCGCGACCATCGGCGTGTCCCAGCTTTCGCCCCGCTATACCGCCAGTACGAAGGTTCTCCTGGACCCGAAGAAACAGCAGGTCGTGGACATCGAGTCCGTGGTCTCGGCGCTGACCTACGACAACCAGATGGTGGAGAGCGAGATCGCCGTCATCCAGTCGCGGTCGCTGATCGGCGAGGTGATCGACCAACTGGAGCTCTATCGGCGCGCCGAGTTCAATCCGGCCTTGCGGGCCAGGCAGGCGGCCGAGAAAGAGCCCCTGATAGACTGGAACAAGATCCTGCCGCGTGCCTGGCTGGACAAGATCTTGCCCAAGAAGCAGGTCATCGCCGTCGATCCGGCGGTCGAGGCGCGGCGCGAGCGGACCCGTGTATTGAACAGCGTTGCGTCCCGGATCAGCGTCAAGCCGGTAGGCCGTTCCCGCGTTGTCGACGTCACGTTCTCAAGTGGAGACCCCGAACTGGCCGCCGCCGTCGTCAACGCGTTGGCGAGCCTGTATATCGTCGAACAGCTTCGGACCAAGTTCGAAGGCACGCGCCAGGCCACGGAATGGCTGAACGATCGTCTCGGCGACCTCAGAAAGCAGGTCGAGGCCTCCGAGATTACGGTCGAGACGTTCCGTGCGGAAAGCGGCCTGATCGAAGGCCGCGACACCAGCATCATCGCCCAGCAGATCACCGAGCTGAACACCCAGCTTGTGATGGCACGGTCGGAATACGAAGGCACCAAGGCGCAGCTTGCGAAGATTGAGGAGCTGTTCACCGAGAGCGGCTTCACGTCGATCCTGGATCTTCTCGGTTCCGAAACGATCAACCGCTTTCGCAGGCAGGAGACCGAGCTCAAGCGACGCGAGGCGGAACTGCTGTCGGAATACGGGCCGAAACACCCGATAATCCAGAACCTGCGCGAAGAGATGGACCTCTTGAGCGAGCGGATCGCATCCGAGGCCGAACGCGTGATCCGAGAGATGCGCAGCGAGGTCGCGGTTTCGCTGCAGCGTGTCCTGTCCTACGAGCGGTCCCTGGACGGCCTGAAGCAGGAAGCCGCCGTCCTGAACAGCAACGAGGTCGCGCTAAGGGCATTGGAGCGCGAAGCGGCGGCCAACCGCGCGGTGTTCGAGACGTTTCTCAACCGCTTCAAGGAAACCGAGCAGATCGGGTTCGAACAACCCGACGCGCGCATCGTTTACGAGGCGGACATACCGACCGATCCGTCGTTCCCCAACAAGCGACTTCTCCTGGCGGTGGCGTTCGTCGGATCGCTGGGCATCGGCTTGGGGTTGGTCTACGTGGCGGAGATCCTGGAGACCGGTTTCCTCAGCACCGACCAGATCGAACGCGAACTGCAGATTGCGGGCCTCGGCCTTGTCCCCCAGATCAAGGGCAGCCGGCCAAACCCGCAGGACTTCGTGATCAAGAAGCCCCTGTCGGCGTTCGCCGAATCCATGCGGTCGCTGTTCACCGCCATTCTTCTGCAGCGTGCCCAATCCGACAAGGGCATCGCGATCATGTTCACTTCAGCGGTCCCGGGCGAGGGCAAGACCTCGATCGTCTCGTCGCTGGCCCGCGTCGTCGCCCGTTCGGGCCGCAAGGTGCTGGTGCTTGACTGCGACCTTCGGAGGCCCCGCATCCACAAGGTATACGGGACGGAGAAGGGGACGGGATTGACGGAATTCATCACCGGCGAGGCGGGCGTCGAGAACCTGATCCAAAAGGACACCCAGTCGGACGCCCACTTCATCTCCGCCGGCCACCATACCGAAGATCCGCAGGAGCTTTTGCGCGCCGAGCGAATGCGTTACCTGGTCGAACGCATGAAGGACCACTACGACGTGGTCCTGTTGGACGCACCGCCGGTCCTGCCCGTGTCCGACGCCAAGGTGCTGACAGGTTGGGCCGACATCTGCGTACTGGTGGTCAAGTGGCGCGCGACCCGCAGGGCCGCCGCCCGCAACGCCCTGCACCAGATGGAAACGGCCAACGCCAAACTTGCCGGCGTTGTGCTGAGCCAGGTCAACGTCCGGCGGAACGCGACCTACGGGTACGGCGATTCCGGCTACTACTACGGCGACTACAAGAAGTACTACCAGGAATGACGGCCCGCGCGCCCATCGCGCCGCCGCTGCCGGCCGCACCCGCGACCCGCCCGGGGGGCTAGGCTGTGGCCTCGCTCCAACCGTATGCCGAGGGGGCCGGGTCGGCCGGATTTAAGGGCGACCGCAAGACCGTCATCTCCCGCGACGTGGTCTTCATTGTCTATGCCCTGGTCTTCGCGCTCTCGGCCAGGTTCGCCTTTCAGCAGGGCTCGGACGTGTTTCCGATCGTCTGGGTCTTCTTCGTCATGTGCGCGCCGCTGTTTTTCTTCTCCGAGCGCTTTCTCATCGTCACGGTCGTCGCCTTCATCGTCTTCTTCGAACAGTCACTGTGGTTCATCTCCGAAGGCGCACCGGAAACCGTCTACGAGCGAGACATCCTGGGCGGCAAGGCCGTCGAGTTTCTGGTGATTGCGCTCGCAGGGCGTTTCTTCTTCCACAAACGCCGCCTGTCCCTGATCAATCGGAACATCATGGTGCTGATCTTCATGTGGTTCCTGGTAATCGTCCAGGGCCTGCTGGTCAGCCAGATGAACAACGTGTCTTTGTACAATGCGCTGATCTTCTCGGAAGTGCGGTCGCCGGCGCTGTTCGCCCTGTTCCTTGTCCTGATGTACAACTACGTCCGCCGCGAGGTGCGGTTCTTCCTGAAGATGTTCGTCATCCTGATGATGCTCAAGGTCGCGATCACCGCGCTCTCCATGTATCTCGGGGTCGATATTCTCTGGACGTCCCACGCCAGCGGCTATGTGGGGGCCAACGCCGCGTTTTTTGGCGCCGACGAGTCGGTCAAGGTCGCCCTGCTGGCTGCGGCCGTCGCCATGTTCTGGTTCCTGCAGAGCACGAAGATCCCACCATTCCTCATGCCCGGCGGTCGGCGCGACGTCACTGACCGGGGCTGGTTCCTGGCACTGTGCGCCGTCATCTTCATGGTGGTGATCGTCGCCGCATTGCGCCGCGGCGGCATCATGGGACTGGGCTTCATTGTTCTGGCGGGGATCCCCTTCGCCGGTGGCCGGTCGCGGTTGCTGATGATCGCGTTGATGCTTTTGGCGGCGGCCTTCGTGCTGTTCGCCTTCTTCGGCGAGACGGGGTTGTTGCCCGGCTTCCTGCAAGGCGCCCTGGAACGCCTGTTGGGGGTGGACAAGAACGTCGCCCAATCCGACTGGGGTCGGAAAATGGACATCATCCAGGGATGGGAGGTGATCCAGCGCCATCCGGTGTTGGGCCACGGGGCAGGGACCAAACTCGCGCTGGCGCGGGTCGCCACCTACGGCAAGGCCGAATCCCTGGTCATTCACCAGAGCCTGGTCCATATGTGGGTCAAGTTCGGGGTGCTGGGCGTGACCACGTTCATCCTGACCTTTCTCATCCCACTGGTCGCCTTTTGGCGGAACCGCGCGATGATCCGTGCCGTCTGCGATCCGTGGCTGGTGGCAGGCGCGTTTGCCGGGGCGAGCTTCCTCGTTGCGGAGTTCGTCTGGACTCTGGCGACGCCCCCCTTTGCGATGAATTTCCGGTCCTGCGCCGTCGTTTCCTTCGCCATCATCCTGATCTATGCCGCGATCAACGACGCGCGGCGGGTGGGGGCCCGCAATGCCGCGAAGACGCGCCGTAAACCAGGCGTTAACCATAAATCGCGCCGCAGCACCGATTAACCAACGGGTTGCAATTCGTCCCTAGAATCCGCCGGTTAGCGAACTCAGGCGGATTTCATGCAGGTCGTAACACTGAACGAGGAGGCCCTGGAAAAGGCCAGCCGGGACCTCTGGTCCTCGGTTGAGCGGAGCGGTTTTCGGCCGACGCACGTGGTCGGGATCGTCACCGGCGGCGCCGTCGTGGTCGACCGCATGCGTGCCGCCCTGCCGGACGGCGTGCAGACCGTCACAGTGGCCATGGCCCGTCCGGGAACCGACCTGAAACGGCGCAGCGCATCCAGCCGCCTGCTGTCCCGCTTGCCCTATGCCGTTACCGACCGCCTGCGGGTGATGGAGGCCGCCGCACTTGCTCGTCGAAACCGCGGCCGCGTCCAGGACAACCGGCCGGCTCTGTCCGCCGAGGATGCCGCCGCACTGGGGCGCATTGCCGGTGCCACGGATGCCCGAGTGCTGGTGGTGGATGATGCGGTGGACAGCGGCCGGACCCTCGCCGCGGTCGCCGGCACGCTGCGCGACCGGACCGATGCCGACCGGGTGAAGACCGCCGTCATCGTTCAAACCCAGAAGGATGTCGCCGTCCAGCCGGACTATCGGCTCTATGACGGTGTCCTTTGCCGCTTCCCTTGGTCCAATGACTACCGCGGCTAATCTTCTGGTCCTCGTGGACCTGGATGGAACGCTGTTGCGCGGCAACAGCTTTCATCTGTGGCTTCGGCACATGCTGACCGGAGGCCTCAGGACCGTTGCACCCGCGGATCGCTTCGCAAGCCGGCTTGCCATCTGCTTCTATTCGGCCCTGCGGCTTGGCCGGATGATCACCCATGCCAGGCTCAAAAGGGCCTGCCAGCGCGTCTGGGGCCGTGCCATGGCCCGTTCGGCCGACCCCGACTACGAGCTTAACAGCTTCCTTGCCGCCCTGATGCCGCGGATCGACGGGCGAATCGTCGATTGGATCGACAATGCCCGCGACGGCGGCGCAGTCGCCGTTCTGACGACCGCCGCACCCGGCGACTATGCCCTGCCGCTTGCGCGGCGTCTCGGCTTCGACGGCGCGGTGGCGACGCCCCGCGCCAGCAGCGAAGCCTGGACGGAAAACCTGCGTGAGGAAAAACAGCGCAGCACCGGTGACTACGTTCGTCGCATGGGGTGGGAGGACAAACGTACCATCCTGTTTACCGATCACATGGACGACTTGCCTTTGATGCGCAGCGTTCAGGAGGTCTGTCTCGTCGCCGACGAGGATGCCGTCGCCGAAATCAAGCGGCACCTGAACGGCGAGACACCTATCACCAGCCTGGATCGGATGGTGGGGCATGCATGAGCGCGGCGCGTGGATCTGGTTTGAGAATGAGGTGCGCGGACCCTATCCGGCCTGGGAGGTCGAACTTGTGGCCAGCAAGTGCCGGCATTTCCTGGTGTTCGACGGCCGCGGACGCTGGGTCCGGTATCGCGACTGGGACCGCGGGACAGCGTGCGACACACCGCCGCTGCCGCCCGGGCCCTGGCGGCGCCTGGCGCTTGCCGTCTCCAGGGCGCTGTTCCGTCGCGTACTGCAGGTGCACCACTAGATGAGCGCCTATTTCGTCATCGGACAGTACCGCGACCGGCCTGCGGAAGGCATGCAGGTGCTGACCCGCGCCGTGGTCGATGGGCTGCGCCGCGAAGGCCGCACGGTCGAGGTGTTCGAGCCGAGCCGAATGGGCGCGCAGCTCTGGCAGGCCATGCGCCGTCGGCCCGCGGCGGTGGTCTTCACCCACGGCCCGGGCAGCCGCGCCGTCCTGATGTCCGCCTTGATCGGCCGCCTGACCCGTGCCCGCATCGTCTGGCTGGCGCCGCGGCCGGACCTCGGCTCCTGTCCGCGCCTGCTTGCGGCGCTGACGCGTGTCGACCTTGTCCTGAGCAGCCGCATCACCGCCGAACTGGCGGGTATCGTCGAGCGGTGCGGGGCCATGTTCGTCAAGACGGTGCACGGTGTGGACCGGGAACGGTTCCGGCCGATGCCCGCGCTCGACGCCGTCGAACGGGCCGCCGCGCTGGGCCTTGCGTCGCCGCCCGACCGGCCGGTTCTTTTGCATGTCGGTCATATCCGGCCGAACCGCGGCCTCGAGCTCCTGGTCGAGACCAAGCGCCGCCTCGGCGACGAGGCGGTACTGGTGGTTCTGGGCAGCCCGACATTTCCGCCGGATCTCGGAATTCTTGAGGCGCTGAAGTCCGTCGGGGCCCACGTCCAGGTCGGTTTTGCGCCGGACCTCGCCCGGGCCTACGGCGCCGCGGATCTGTATCTCTTTCCCGCGTCCGACGCGGAAGGCGGGGCGATCGACCTGCCGCTCAGCGTCCTGGAGGCATTGGCGGTGGGCGTTCCCGTCTTGACGACGCCGTTCGGGGCGACGCCCGAGGTGTTGTCCTCGGTCCCGGGCGTCACGTTCGCCGAGCCGCAGGTGTTTGCCAATCGTTGCGCGTCATTGCTGCGCACGCGGTCGGACCGCGCCGCCTCGGCGACCGCGCTGCCACGCGAATTCGATCTGGCGCAGCTTGCAGGCAAGGTCGTGCGCATGGTGGAGGCGGCGCCATGAGCCGCTCGCATCAAACGATGGTCGCCATCGTCGGGGTCGACGGCAGCGGCAAGACGACGGCCAGCGAGGGCGTGGTCCAGGCAATCGGCGCCGATCGGGCAGCGCGGGTGTGGCTCGGCGCGGAATCCGTGCTGATGGCGCCGTTGCGCCTGGGGCTGTCGCTGCTGCGGCGCGGGCTGTTCGCCCGAAAGGCGGGCAAGGGCGGCTACCGCGCCGAAGTCGCCCAGAAACACTCCATGGTACGGCGGCTGGCATGGCTGGAGCCGCTTTACGTCTGGATGATCATGGCCGACTACCGGCTGCAGTATTTCTGGAAGCGTTGGCGCAGCCGGCATATCGAGATCCTGGTCACCGACCGCTACGTTTTCGACGTGGCGGTCAACCTGGCGCTGACGCTGAACTGGCCGGCCGAACGGCTGATCCGGTTCCTGCAGCGCCAGATGGGCGGATACACGCTGCCCAAGGTGCGATGCCTGGTCAGGGTCTCGCCGGAAACCGTCATGCGCCGCAAGGACGACGTCCCCGACGCGAGCTACATCGCGCTCAGGATCGACTACTACCAGGCCGTCGCCGAGGCCTTCGGATTTGCCATCCTCGATGGCGAGGAATCGCCCGAGAACGTCCGGGCGCGCATCCTGTCCCTGGTCGCGGACGCGCGCGAACGGCCGCATGTGCACTATGTGCATGCCAACAACCCTGACCTGGGTGGTGCCGACTTCTGCCTGTGCCGGCTGGCGCGGGAAATGCGCCTCAGGTCCTGGGACGTGTCGGTCAGCCTGCGCCTGCCGACGCGCATCGTCGAGGACTACCAGGCGGGCGGCGTGCCGGCACTCATCGGCGGATTCCACCGCCCGCAGGTCAGCCGCGGACTGCTGGGTCTGTGCCTGCTCCCGTTTGAGATCACCCTCAGCATCGCGCATTTCCTGGCCTTGTTCCGGCGCCAGCGGCCGGACCTGGTGCATGTGAACGACCTCTACGACTTCGCGCCGGCAATTGCCGCGCGGCTTCTGGCCATTCCGGTCATCTATCACATCCGGATGATCCGTGTGCGCGCCGCCGAGCGGCAATTGTTCGCCAGGCTGATCGAATGGTGCGCGCGCGTGTCCTTTTCGGTCTCCGGCGCCGTGCGGGCCGCCTATTTCGACGCGGACTCGCCGCAGCTGAACCATCGTGCCGAGGTGGTGCCCGATTGGGCGAACGACACGCTTGTGGAACTCGAGGATGCGCCACTGCCGGCCGACCTCGCCCCCAACCGCCGCCGCGTCGTGATGGTCGGTCGGCTGGAACACTGGAAAGGCCAGCACGTCTTCGTCGAAGCGGTCTCGAAAATCGCCGACAGACACGCGGACGTGGATTTCTACCTGATCGGCGGCGAGGTCGAAGGCAAAGGCAAGCACGACTACGCAGAACGCGTGCTGACCGCTGCCAGGCAGGCGGGCATGATCTACCTCGGCGAACGCAACGACGTTCCCGCCATCCTGCGCAACGCCGACATCTCCGTCCATGCATCCGTCCGGCCCGATCCGTTCCCGGGCGTGGTCTTGGAAAGCCTTCTGGCCGGGACCGCCGTGATCGGCGCCGACGGCGGTGGCGTTCCGGAGATGATCCGCGACGACCGCGACGGCCTTCTGGTGCCGCCGGGCGATGCCGATCGCCTTGCCGAGGCGATCGAGGCTCTGTTGAACGATCCCAACCGGTGCGCCCGGCTCGCCAAGTTCGGCCGCGCGCGGACCCTCGTGCTGACGGACAAATCGCGCATCCTCAGCCTGACCGAGACTTTGTACCACGACGCCATGGGGCAGGCGTTCTTGGAGGAAGAAAAATGCCAGATGACGCAATGAGAAGCCTGCTCTCCCCGGTTTCGGGACGGGGCGGCGAGAGCATGTTGTTCGCCCTGTTGGGCTCGCCCATGGGCGAGCGGCCGACGCGCCCTCCGGCGGGCATCGACGTGCAGTCGCTGTTCGAGTTCGCGTTTCAGAACCGTGTGGCGCTGATGATGCTGGAACGGTGCGAGGAACTGCGCATCCCGCTGACCGAATCGATGCAGTGGGAACACAAACGCCTGCGCGAACGGCGGCGCAAGACCGACGCTGTCATCGCCAAGCTGAGCAGGGCCCTGAACGAGGTCGCGGAAGGCGAGTGGACCCTGCTGAAGTCGATGAAGCCGTTCCCGTCCACCCCCAACGACACCGACTGGATTCCGTTCGATCCGGCCCGCCACGGCGAATTGTGCGACCACCTCATGAAATCGGGTTTCCGCTTTCTCGAGAAGGCGCCTTTGCAGACCACTCTGGTGGAGGAATCGGGCCTCGCCATGACGCACAGCGACAAGCGCGGCGGTGTCTATTACATCGATTGCTACAAGATGCCGGGGGCAGACTATTTCGTCTATCTCGACCCGGCGAAGCTGCGGGGGCACAGCGTGATCACGGAGGTGGACGGTGTGCCGACGCCCACGCTGGAACCGGCGCTGGAACTGATCACCATCATGATCCACAACGTCTTTCCGGAAAAGACGTACTCGATCGAGACCTTTTATCTGATCATGCACTACCTGTCGGAGATCGAACGCCGTGACGAGTGCGACAAGTTCGTCGCCGCCGTGCGCAACAACTGCTGCGCCCGCGCGGCTTCCGCCAACCTCGCGGTGACCGCGGCGCTGCACCAGCGCCATTTCGGATTCGTTCCAGATCCGCTGCTGGCGCTGTTGCAGGAGTTCCCGTCGGGCAAGGCGGAGGGCCGGCTGTTGGCGCAAAGCGAGCGTCCGCTGCCCTACAACTTCTCGAACACCTGTTTCTGGCTGGTCTTCCTGGAGAAGCTGCGCGATCCGATCTCGATCAGGTCCGCCTTCGTCCAGCTTGCGCACATGATGAACCCGTTCTTCTTCTTCGACGTCATGCGCATCATCTGGAAGCGCACGCGGGGCGGGGGCATCTACAAGCAGATGTAAGTCAGGCGCCGCTGTCGACCGATCGCATGATCCGGTTGAACTGCCCGGGCGCCTCCGGGCCGCGGTCCAACAGGACCAGGCATTTCTTGTAGAGGCGGGCGGCCAGCATCAGCACCTTCAAGGCGGCATAGGAGAACCTGCGCGGCAGGATCGAGAGCCAGCCGCGCCGTTCGATCACCAGGTCCCAGTGTTCCTGCCGCATGGCCTGGTGGTCCTTCACAGACTTGTTGCGCCCGGTGACGCGAAACTGCGCCAGTGGTGCCGGGATCCGGCCGAAGCGGACGCCCGCGTCGATGCAGCGCAGCCAGAACTCGAAATCCATCGAGTATTCGCAGCGTTCGTCGAACAGCCCAACTTTTTCCAGGACCCCGCGCCGCCAGAAACAGGCTGGATCCGCGAACAGGTTATGACCGTAGGTCACGATAAAGGAGGAGAAACGGGGTTCCTTGTGACCGCCGACCCTGTTGCCGTCGGTGTCGATGAAGTCGATATCGCCATAGACGAAGTCGTCCAGGGGGTGGTCGACGAAATGCCGCCAGACCTGTTTCAGGGCGCCGGGCAACAGCCGGTCGTCGGCGTTCAGGAACTTGATGATCTGGCCCTCGACCAGCCGCATGCCCTTGTTGATGGCGTCGGTCTGGCCTTTGTCCGGCTCGGAGATCCACCGGATCCGATTGCCGTATCCGGCCAGCAGGGCCTGGCTGCCGTCGCTCGAACCGCCGTCCACGACGACGACGTCCACACCCTGGTCCGCCTGTGCCAACACCGAATCGATGGCGGCTGCCAGCGTCGCATGGGCGTTGTAGGCGGGAATCACGATTCCGAACCGTTTCGCCTGGCTGCGGGGGAGGTCGGTCATGGTCGATGCGGTGCCCTTCGGGATTGCTGTGGTCCGACTGTGGCATGCACCGTCTTTGCAGAGTCTTAAGGCTTGTCGCGAAGAATCCCGCGGAATCAAACGCATGGCGGCCTCCGGGGCCCGGTTCGGCGGACCCCGCCGCCGCGCCTCAAGACGGCCGACCGGGCGAGGGCGGATGAACACCACGACAGCAACCGGCGTCCTTCAGGGACTGGCGAAGAACGCGTCGATCTTCGCCATCGGCCTGGTCATGACCAAGGTGCTGGCGATCGTCACCCACCTGATCATCGCCAACATGGCCGGCGATGCGGTTTACGGCTATTTCAGCTTCGGTCTGTCGGTGATCATGCCAGCCTCGGTGCTGGCGCTTTTGGGGCTACACCAGGCGCTGATCCGGTTTGGCGCCGAAAGCGCACAGTCGCGCGCGCTCAGCACGTTCGCGTCGCTGTACAGGCGGTTTTCCCGCTCCACCTTGATCGGGGCCTGTATCGTTGCCCTGCTGCTTTACGCCGCGGCCTGGATCGCGGGCCAGAACGGGCTTTACGACCAGTACGTGCCCGTCGTTCAGATCATGGCCCTGGCCTTGCCGTTCATGACCAGCCTGACGATGTCCAGCTATGCCTTCCGGGCAATGGACGAGTTCGGGCCCGACGCGTTCTTTCGGAATTTCCTGCGTAACGTCGTCTTCGCCCTTCTGGTGGTGTCCGCGCCGCTGTTGTTCGGGGGGATCGATCCCGAGACCGTTGCGATCCTGTTCCTGATCAGCTTCGCGGTCGCGGCGGCGGTGTCCGGCGGCTACCTGCGGCGCGCCTTCGCGCAAGCCGGCGTCACCGGCCGGCGGTATGCGAAACGGGTGCCCCTTCAATCGGGCATGATCCTGCGGTTCGGGATCGGCATGACCTCGCTGATCTTCGTCTATGAGGTTTTCTTCCACATCGACCGGATGTTTCTGGGTCAGTTCGCGGCGCCCGCCGAGGTCGGCCGCTATGCCGCCGCCGCGTTTCTGTCCCGCAACGCCGAGATCGTGGGCTTGATCAGCTACAACGTGGTCACGCCCTTCGTGTCGTCCAAGCTGGGCATGAGTTGGTCGAAGGAACAGCAGGCCGTGTTGCGGCCCGTGATCCTGATCACCGCAGGCTGCGGGGCGGTGGCGCTGGCCGCGGTCTATCTGGTCGGCGAATACATTCTTCGCCTGTTCGGCCCCAGCTTCGTCGAAGCTTACGACATCTTCCTGATTCTGATGCTGGGCAACGTCGTCCTGACCATGAGTTCGCCGATCAGCGCGGTCCTGCAGTTCCGTGACCTGGTGCGCCGGGATCTGTTCTTTTCGCTGTGCGGCCTGGCCACGACCCTGTCGATTCTGGGGTGGCTGCAGATGAATGCGGCGGCAGGCGTCACGGAAGTCGCATGGGCGATGGTCGCCGGAATGACGGTAATCTCGGTCTGCCGGATCGTGCAGTACGCCTTACTGCGGTAGGGCGCGGCTATTTCCGCAGAAACGCGCCGTTGACCTGAAGGACCTCGTAGTTGACGGTGTCCACGAAGGTCGGCATCAGCGACACGCAAGTGAAGCCGCGCTGGGTCAGGTACTGATACATCTCCAGAAAGCCGGGTGCGCCGTCATAAACAGGCTGTAAGGACAGTTCGGTATAGATCATTTTCAGGCTTGTCATGTGGCGTTCGGCGCCTTTCAGGACCTCCATCTCGAAGCCCTGGGTGTCGAGCTTGAGCGCCGCGTTGCGGCAACCCTGTCCCGACCCGTCGATGAACGCGTCCAGGGTCGTGACCGAGGCCTCTTCACTTGCCACATAGTCGACGCCGGGCAGGCCGTCGCGGTGACGGTCCAGCATGCCCAGAATCGAAGAGCTGTCGCTGTTCCCCGCGATGTTGACCCGCGTCGTTCCGGGCGTTGCGCCGACTGCGCAGCGAGGCGCGATCTGCCAGTCCGGGTCGGCGGATGCCAAATGTGTCAGGCGCTGGTGGGAACGGCTGAGCGGCTCGAACGAAATGATCCGTCCGCGATAGCCTTCACGGCGCAGATCGATGCCGAACTGGCCCGTGCTGGCCCCGACGTCGAAAACCAGGTCGATGCCGTTTTCCTGCAACAGCCTGACAAGCCGGATGGTCTCGTCGTAGCGCGGGTGGAAGCGCTGGACCTTGAGCCCAAGCGCCCGGCACAGCGACTTGATCGCGTGGCGGAAGCCTTGGCCCGCGCCACCGGGGGCCGGCGAGGATGGCAGCGCCACCTCCGACATCGTGCTCTCCGTCATGGTTGGACAGGATCTGCGCAGGCCATGGAACGGCCGGAACGGCTAACAACCGTTTAACGCGATCAACTCAGGCCGCATCCGAAGCTTGGCGGGGCGGCCGTGTCTGACGCTGCCGCGGCAGGCCGTTGCGCTCCCATTGGTAGGCGGATTCGACGATCTCCTGGATGTCCGTAAAGCGCGGCGCCCAGTGGAGTGTTCGCTTTGCCTTGGCGGGATCGGCAACCAGGATCGCCGGGTCACCCGGCCGGCGTTCTCCGAGACGGGCCTGTAGGCGTCTGCCGGTGGCTTCCTGGACCGCGTTGATGATCTGATGGACAGAGTGCCCCGATCCGGTGCCGATGTTGAAACAGTCGGACCTGTCCTCGCGCGCAAGGAAATCCAGTGCCGCCACATGGGCGTTCGCAAGGTCGGAGACATGCACGAAATCGCGCACGGCGGTACCGTCGTCGGTGGGATAGTCCGTGCCGAAAACGGTGAACCCCGCCTCGGGATCCAGCGCTGCCCTGAGCGCCAGCGGAATGACGTGGGTTTCGGGATCGTGCGCCTCGCCGGTATCGCCTTCGGCGTCGGCGCCGGCCGCGTTGAAATAGCGCAGGATCGCGTGGCGTATGCCGAACGCGGTCTCGAAATCGCCCAGCATGCGTTCCACGGCCAGTTTGCTGTTGCCGTAGGGATTGATCGGCAGCAAGGGGTGGTCCTCCGGGATCGGCGTCCGTTCCGGCGTGCCGTAGACCGCGGCAGTGCTGGAGAAGACCAGTTTGCGGATCTCGGCCTTGGCCACCACGCGCAGCAGGGACAACGACCCGAACGAGTTGTTCCCATGGTGTTTGCCCGGATCGCGGACGGACTCTCCGGCCTCGATGGAGCCGGCGAAATGGATCACCGCATCGGGCTTGTAGGTCTCGATCGTCTGGTTCAGTGCCGCCTGGTCAAGGATATCGGCCTCGATCAGGGGGCCCCATTTTGCCGCCCATGCGTGTCCGTTGGTTAAGTTGTCGTAAACCACGGGACGGTGACCCGCCGCTGCAAGGGCCTTGCAGGTGTGACTGCCGATATAGCCCGCGCCGCCCGTTACCAATACCGTCGCCATTTCCTGTCCTCTGAACGCCCGACCGTGGCTGCGGCGGCGTTCTTGCCGTTGCGTGGTAAACGCATCGTTAAATGCGCGGCCGCCGCCTACCGTCGTGCCGGGAAGTCTAGGGAAAGCCGGCTTAAGAGAACCTGAACGGCAAGAGTTTAGAAATGAATCCGGTTTTTATCGTATGCAGCACACCCTGTTATGCATTTGTTGAGAATTTTAGATGAACATACGGGCGTGTGCTTGAGAGGGCGTTGGCCAAGCATACGGGGGCAAACAACGAGAGACCGATGAAATCGGTCTGAATACCGCCGGGTTTACAGGGCCGGCGGTTGGGGTCCTCGGAGGCAATAATAACAATGGTCAGCCACGTTGACAGCCTTGCATCTGTCAAGAGTTGCAAGAAACCGCCGCTGCAGATTTCCCTGCCGATCGTGCTGGGTCTTTCCCGTGCGTTTGACATGCTCATCATCGGCGCTCTGGGCGTCGTTGCTGCGCACGTCGTTGCGCTGAACGACGGCACCGCGGCGCCGGACGACTACTTTCTGGCCATTCTGATCGCGCTGTTCATTGCGACGATCGCGTTCCGGAATTTCGACGCCTACAACGAACGCCGCCTGTTCGCCGGCAGCGATGCCGTGCGGCCGCTGGTCTTCGCGTGGGCCACGACCGTCGGCCTGCTGCTGCTGATCGCCTTCGGCCTCAAGACCTCGGATCACTATTCGCGGGTCTGGTTCGCGACGTGGATCGCATCGGTCGGCGTCGCATTGGTGCTGCATCGCTGCGTGCTGATGGGCCTGGTGGCGCACTGGGCCAAGCAGGGCATGTTGCGCGCCCGCACGGTCATCATCGGAGCCGGGTCGCACGGCAAGCGTCTGGCACAGCACATCCGCAAGAACGGCGCCATCAACACCCGCATCATGGGTTTCGTTGACGAGCGCGGCAGCCGGGCGCCGGACACGCTGGAAGGCTATCCGATGTTGGGCGACATGGACGCGCTGGAACGGATGGTCCGCAACCACGAGGTCGACGAGGTCGTCATCGCCCTGCCGTGGGACGCTGAGGAGCGGCTGCACGCCGTGACCCACCGTCTGTCGCTGTTGCCCGTTCAGGCGCGCATGGCGCCCGATTTCACCGGCTTCGACTATGCCGGCGGCAAGTACAGCTTTCTGGCCGGCGTTCCCATGCTGGATGTCTTCGACCGGCCGATCTCCGGTTGGTCGTCGGTGGTCAAGACGCTGGAAGACCGCGTCGCCGCGCCTCTGCTGGTTCTTATGGCGCTGCCGGTCATGGCCCTCGTTGCGATCCTGATCAAGCTGGATTCGCGGGGTCCTGTCCTGTTCCGTCAACAGCGCTATGGCTTCAACAACAACCTGATCGGGGTCTACAAGTTCCGCACCATGTATGCGGACAAAACCGACGCCACCGCACGCAAGCTGGCCAGCCGCGACGATCCGCGGGTGACCCGCATCGGCCGGATCCTGCGCGCCACCAGCCTGGACGAGCTTCCGCAGCTGCTGAACGTTCTGAAGGGCGAAATGTCGCTGGTCGGTCCGCGGCCGCACGCGGTGCATGCGGGCGTCGGCGAACGGACCTATTGGGACATCGTCGACGACTATGCGGCGCGCCACAAGGTCAAGCCCGGCATCACCGGCTGGGCCCAGGTGAACGGATGGCGCGGCGAGACCGATACCGACGACAAGATCCGCAATCGCGTCGAGCACGACCTCTTCTACATCGAGAACTGGTCGCTGTGGCTGGACATCAAGATCGTCCTGAAGACGGTGTTCGTGGTGCTCAGCCGGCAGAACGCCTACTGACAGCTTCCCCGGGTACGACCCGCTCCCCGGCGCGCCGGTCCTGACGAACAGATTTCGTCAGGTTCCGGCGCGGTCCGGTTTGTGGGCGACCAGGATCGGCTGGTGAAAGCCGCTGTCCGACGGCATGATCCAGCGGCGCCGAACCAGCCCCGCCACCTTCAGCATATCCGACAGATCCAGGCGCAGGACGGCCCGGTAGCGTCCCACGAAATGACGGCATACCCAGCCCTCGTCGATCTCCTCGGTCAGGTACAGGTGCAGCCGGTAGCTGCGGTCGTCCAGCCACTCCCAGATCTGGTGCACGAAACGGCTTCGTCCCGATGCGCTGACAAAACGTGGCGGAACCGTCACCGGGCGTTCGTAGACGGCCTCGTCATAGTCGCGGATGCTGATTACAAGGAGCCCCCCGGGACGCAGCCGGCCGGCCATCTCGGTCAGGGCCTTCAGGAGATCGTCGTCGCTGGCCAGGTGGGGCAGGGCATTGTCCGCGGAGAGGACCACGTCGAAGCTTTCTTCGAAGCTCTCCGACAGGGCCAGCACGTCCGCGACGCGGAACGAGACCTCCTGGCCCCGAAACGCGGCCTCGGCCCGGGCGCGGGTCACGGCCGGCGCGCTGTGGTCGCTGCCGGTTACCGCGTAGCCCGCCGCGGCAAGGCCCAGCGCCTGGGTTCCGATCCCGCAGGTACAGTCCAGAATGGTCGCCGGCGGAGACAGACCTTCCGCCCTGATCAGGTGATAGAGGATATTGCCCTGGCGTGTGATCGCCGCCTCCCAGTCCTCGTAGATCAGGTGATAGTGGGCGGCCAGCTCGTCATACAGCCGGTCTTCGGCTTCCTTTGTCATCGCGCGAGCATGACAGCCCAATGCGGTCGAGGCAAACGCCGCGCCCGAGGCTGCGCCGCCTCGGATCGGCCGGGGCTGGAGGCGGGGAGCGGCGGTGATACAGGAAAAACAACGCTCTATTGCCCTCAGCCGCTGATTGCCTATAGTCCCGCTTGGCACAAGAACCAATCAGGAGACGGTCATGAAGAAGGCATGTTTGGTGGGGGTGGCTCTGACGGCGTTGCTGGCCGCGGGTTCGGCCCAGGCGGCGGACGTCTATCCGGAATGCGCCCAGATGGAGTGGGTCAAATCGGGCACGTTCACGGCAGAGCTGACCAGCGTCGGCCTGATCATCGGCGCGCGCTGGGGCAATGGCACCGTGACCTTGAACGACGGCTCGACCTTCAATTTCAAGATGTCCGGCGGATCGATCCTGGATATCGGCGGGTCGGCGACCGAGTTCGAGGGGACCGTCTACAATCTGAACGATCTGAAGGAATTCGAGGGCACGTTCTCGGGCGTCACCACCGGCGCTGCCGTGATCAAGGGCATCGGCGGCGTCTCGCTCACCAATTCAAACTGCGTCGTCCTCAACGCCGAGGTCGGCAAGACCGGGCTGCAGCTCAAGGCCGGCCCGGAAGGCGTCAAGGTGACGCTGGAGGAGTAGGGGGTTAAGGGGCGGCCGGGCCGCCCCTCCTTCGCCTCTCAGCCGCTAGTCCAGGTCCATCGCGACCCGAAAGCCGACATCGTAGCGGTGCTTTTTCGAGTAGGTCGCCCGGTTGGCCGACCGCGTCGTCGGTGGCGTGACGTACCACGAACCGCCCCGCACGACGCGCGCGTTGCAGTCGCCGCCAACCGTCCACGCCGAACCGTCGGCCGGCGCGCCGGCGTAGTTGGCATGCTTGCAGTCTTCGGTCCATTCCCAGACGTTGCCCAGCGTGTCGTAAAGACCGAACGCGTTGGGCTGGTAGCTGCCGACAGGCGCTGTGTGGAGCGAGCCGTCACGGCAGGTCGTCGTGGTCCAGTGGGGGTTGGCGTCCTTTGCCGTCATATCCGAGACATTGGCATAGGCGCAGCCGGCGTTCACATCGTCCCCCCAATAGCGGATCGTGGTCGTACCCGCCCGGGTGGCGTATTCCCACTCGGCCTCGGACGGCAAGCGATAGCGATTTCCGGTCTGCACAGTCAGCCATTCCGTGTAGGCCCTGGCGTCGTTGTAGCTGACGCAGACGACCGGCTTGTCGCCGCCAACCGGATAGCCGGGCGAGCGCCACGTGACGCCGGTCTGGGTCTCCCACTGGTCGTTTGCCCAGACATTGCAGGGACCGTCCGGGTTGTAGCCGGTCGTGTTCACGAACGCGGAAAACTCGTTCATGGTGACTTCGAACTTGCCGATCGCGAACGGCCGCGCGATCGTCACCTGGTGCACCGGGCCCTCGTCGTCCTGGCGTTGGGTTTCCGAGATGGGTGAGCCCATGGCATAGCTTCCCGCTCCCAGAACGACCATCTCCGGGCAATGGGGGCAGTCGCGGAAGGTCTCGCCGGGCCGCTGCGTCTGCTGGAACGTACCGACCGCCGGCGTTGCCCCGCGCGGGGCCCGGTCAGTCAGGAGATCGCCGAAAACGAAACCCTGTCCGCCGCCGGCAAGCGCAATCTGGTACCAGTTGCGATTTCTGACCTTGGCCGTTACCGCCACCTCGGTGCCCGCCTCCAGAACCCCCACCTTTTCGAACTTGGTTCCCGGACCGCTGCGCACGTTGACGCGTTGCGCGCCCACGAACATGGTCATGTCCTGGACTTCCAGCGCGATCTCGGGTGCAACTGTCGCGGAGCCGGACGGCGCAGAGCGTTCCGGAAACTTGCCGCCGGTTGCTGCGGCCAGGACCAGATTGCTGTCGCCCGTGAAGGTGGCTTCCTGCTCACGGCCGAACTCGCGCCGCGCGGCACGGGTCATCTTGCGGTCGAGGTATTTCTTGACCTCGCCGGCCGTGACGGTCCCGTCGTCATCCTCGTCGCCTGCGCCGTAAACCGCGTCCAGCAGGTGACGGGTGAACAGGCCGTGCTGCGCCTCGTCGTCCCAACTGGCAAGCTGGCTGCCGGTGGCAGCCGTCAGCACGGTCATGCCCGAAGTCGTCTGCGGCATTTCCGATTTCACGAACACCGGCGAAGCCGATCGGATCAGCATGCCCTGCGGGCTGTCGCCGGAAAAACAGGCGTCCAGCATGACCGTGATCGACCGGACTTCCAGCTTGCCCAGGTTCTCGTAGAGGAGGTCGATGGGATAGCCGTTCAGCTCTGCCGTGTCCGGGTTGGCGTTGGCGGGCAAGAGATAGCCGCGCCCGTCGCGCTGGCCCGGCACGCCATGGCCTGAATAGAAGACCGTCACGTCCGATCCGCCGGACGGGTCGATATAGCGCCACAGAATGCCCTTGTGCGAGCGGTCGTTGCCGAAGGTGGTCTCAAGCTGGGCCTTGGTGGCGTCTCGCAGGTCGATGACGTTATCGGGGTCGTAGCCCAGCACATCGACCACATAGCCGCGGATCGCGTCGGCGTCGCGGTGCGCGTAGTCCACGTTGGGCACGCGGCCCTCGTAGTTCCGATTGCCAATGATGACCGCGACTGCGTCGGGATTGGAAACGGCGTGGGCGACCGAAGCCCAGAAAGAGACCGCCAGCACCGCGGCGGCGACATACACTCGGTTCATCGAACGACCTCCTGCACCAGGCTCGACTATGGCAGGATTGGGCCCGGAACCTCAAGTTCCGAGACGGCAGGACAGCCGGTACGGCCATGCGGGGCAGGCCGAAACGCCCGAATTCCGGGTCATTCCGGTTCCGGCGGCGCCAGACACGGCCCCTTGGGCTCCAGGTCGTCCCGGGCGGTCGGGTGGAATCGGACCAGCAGCTTCTTGGGCAGCGAGCGGCGCTTGATCTTCCGCCTTTCCCTGTCGGTCAGGTAGGTGTTGACCGGCAGCCGGGCGTCCCGGAACAGGATGCCGAAGGAATGAAAATCGAAGAACGTCGCGTGGATCGTGGTGGTCGGAAACCGCCAGGTCATATCGGCGATGCGCGGCTGGCCCGCCTGGCGCGGCCTCAGGCACAGCCGGTCGGCCGGACCGAAATCGGCCTCCAGGGCGGCCTTGACGTCTTCGAACCGGAACCGGTTGGAATCCTCGCGCCGCCGTTCCAGAAGAACCTGCTGCAGGGCGTCGTTCTCGCTCCGCATCTGGAAGAAGGCACGGAACCGCAGCGTCCCGATCCGGGCATCGTTGATCGCGCGGGTGGCATAGGCCTTGCCGTATTCCCACCGGCCGGGCAGCCGTTCCAGGCGTGGTCCCAGCGCCGCATCCAGCTGCGGTTCCTTCATGCCCCACCGCGCGCCTTCCCAGCCCGGCACGTCGGCGGGCCGGCCGGCGGCCAGCGCGGGCATGCTCCAGGCCGCCGCGAGGCCTATGGCCAACGCGCGCACGGCTTTTATAAGGTGTCTTGAACGGGGCATCGTCGGCTGGTTGTAGCAGGGATTGGTGATCGGCCGCAGGGTCGGCTGCGTAAAATGGTCGTGATATGAAAACGAGGATATTGGCTTCGATGATGAGGGCGATCTCGGCGGCGGCGCGATGGAGCCGCCTGTTCACAGCGGGAGTGACGATCATGACCGGTCTTTCGACCGCCACGATGGCGGCAACGGCCTATGACTTCGATTTCACGTCGATCGACGGACAGCCGATGCCGCTCAGCCAGTACAAGGGCAAGGCGATTCTGGTGGTGAACACCGCCTCTTTCTGCGGCTTCACCGGCCAATACGAGGGCCTGCAGGCGCTCTGGGACGAATACCGCGACCGCGGCCTGGTCGTCCTGGGCGTGCCGTCCAACGATTTCGGCGGTCAGGAGCCGGGAACGGCAGAGGAAATCAAGGCGTTCTGTACAGTCAACTACGCGGTCGACTTTCCCATGACCGAAAAAGTGGCGGTCAAGGGCGCCGATGCACACCCGTTCTATCGCTGGACCGCCCAGGAACTCGGCGCCATGTCCAAGCCGCGCTGGAATTTCTACAAGATCCTGATTTCGCCCGATGGCCGGCCCGTTAAATGGTTCGCCTCGACGACGAGCCCGCGTTCCGGCAAGCTTCGCCGCGCGGTCGAAGAGGTGCTTCCCGCCGTCAACTAGCGGGCCGCCGGCGCCGGCCTATTCGCCGATCACCCGCAGCCTGTCGCGGCGGTCCTCGCCCGAATAGGCCGATCCTTTGCGGCGCCGGTCCGGACCCACATAGTGGGGCGATTCAATGAACGACCGGCGCGGGTCCAGCGCGCCTTCGACGGCCGCGAGTAGGCCCTCGGAAGTGACCGGCTTGCCCAAGAACTCGTCTATCCCGGCACTTCGGGCCTTAGCCTCCATTTCCTCGTCGGCGAAGGCCGTCACCATGATGATGGGGATCCGCCGAAACGGGCCGGTCGGGCCGCGCCGGATGCGCTCGGCCAGGGCCATGCCCGTCATCGGCCGCATGGCGTGATCGATAATCAGCAAGTCCGGGCTGAACCGCACGGTTTCAGCAAACGCGCTGGCCCCGTCGCAGCAGATATTGACCTCGGCGACGCCAAGGCTTTCAAGAACCGAAACGACAATCATCCGCATGAACGGGTCGTCATCGGCGATCAACACCTTTAGATTTGAAAAGTCGATATCCACTTGATCCCCAACGTCGCATAAGGAACACGCGGGCACCTTAGGGTGAGTCGCGCCGCGGCGTCCACCGCGGCCCTGGGCCGTGTCCGGCCTCGTTTCTCGCATTTCTTGGTTAAGAAAGAGTGATATGACCGGCATCCCCGAATATGGCGAATACGACGCCACCGCGCTGGCCGCGCTGGTGCGCGACGGCCAGGTGACGCCGATCGAACTGGTCGAGGAGGCGATCGCCCGGATCGAGGCGCTGAACCCAGCCCTGAATGCCGTCGTCACGCCCATGTACGACGCCGCGCGCGCCGCCGCCGCCGGCCCCCTGGAAGGGCCGTTCGCCGGCGTTCCCTACCTGATGAAGGATCTGTTTTATGCGGCCGCGGGCGCGCGCCTGACTAACGGCAGCCGCTTCTTTGCCGATTACGTGCCGGACTACGATTCGGAGATGACCGTTCGCACGCGCCGGGCCGGGCTGGTCACGGTGGGCAAGACCAACGTCCCCGAGCTGGGCCTCGCGCCGATCACAGAGCCTGAGGCCTTCGGTCCGACCAACAACCCGTGGGATCTGGCCCGGACGCCGGGCGGGTCCAGCGGCGGCGCCGCGGCCGCCGTGGCCGCGCGGATCGTGCCCATGGCGCAGGCAAGCGACGGCGGCGGATCGATCAGGATCCCGGCCTCCTGTTGTGCGCTGTTCGGGCTCAAGCCGACCCGAGCGCGCACGCCCACGGGCCCCTACGACACCGATACCTGGCTCGGCGCGTCGGTCGGCCACGTCGTGAGCCGGTCGGTGCGCGACAGTGCGGCCATGCTGGACGCGCTGGCCGGGCCGGAGCCGGCCGCGGTCTATTACGCGCCACCGCCCGCGCGGCCGTTCCTGGAGGAGGTTGCGACCCCGCCGGGCCGGCTCAGGATCGCCTACACCGCCGAACCGCTGCTGGGCGAGACCGTGGATCCCGTCTGCGCCGAGGCGCTGGAGCGGGCGGCCGCGCTGATGCGGGACCTGGGCCACGAGGTTCGTCCGGCCCGGCCGCAATACGATCGCCAGAAGGTACTGGACGCCTTCCTGCTGATCGTGGCTGCGGGAACCGCCGTCAATATCAGGCAGGCCGAAGAGATGATCGGCCGCAAGGCGCGGCGCGAAGACTTCGAGACCGAGACGTGGCTTCTGGCGCTGATCGGTACCCGGCACCGGGCCGATGCCTATGTGGATGCGATGGCGACGCTGCGGGCGCTTGCGCCGCTGTGTCACGCCTTTCTGACGGACCATGACCTGCTGATGACGCCGACCCTTGGCGAGCTGCCGATCCCGACGGGCTCGGTCAGGGCGACGGGGGCGACGGCGGCGCTCCAGAAACTGCTGGCACGGTTCGAACTCGCGGGCCTGACCAAGACCCTCCACAGTCTCGACCCGACGGCCAAGCGCATCTTCGATTTCATTCCTTTTACGCCGCTGTTCAACCTCACCGGCCAGCCCGCGATGTCGGTTCCGATCGAATGGGCGGACAATGGCCTGCCGATCGGTATCCAGTTCGCCGCGCGATACGGCGACGAGGCGACGCTGCTGCGCCTTGCCGGGCAACTGGAACAGGCGCGTCCGTGGGCGCACAGGAAACCGCCGGTCTGCGCCGATCGCTGACGCGTCTTAGCTGCGGTTTCGCAGGTCCGCGATCACGTCCGCGAACGTCTCCAGCGCGCGCTCGCCGCACGGAGACAGCGCGTAGGTTCCGCGCCCGACCCTGTCGAACCAGCCATAGACGTTGCGCTGCATGATCTTTGCCGCCTCGCCGACACCGGCCCGCTCGCGCAGATCGCGCAACGGAAGGGGGCCTGCCGTGGCAAGCGCGTCGGCGCAGGCAAGCGCGGCCTGGCGATAGGCGGTCACGACCGGGCGCCGGGTGGTGCCGCCGGGCGTTGGATCGCCCACCCGTTCGAAAAACTCCTTCAGCAGACGCGTCCTGCGACGCTTGTTCTGGCGCGGCCGGTAGGCAGTCGGGTCCAGCACCGGCTCCACCCCTGTGCCCGCGCCGTTCAGCCGGACCAGCAACAGGCCAAGCCCCATCATCCGGCACAGCCTGACGATGCGCCGGCGTTCGCGTCGCCACAATGACCGTGGGCCCGGGTCCGCGAACGCCAGATAGACTGTGTCGGAAACCGCCAGCCGGTCGACCGCCTGCAAAAGAAGGGCAAGACTGAAGGTCGCCTTCAACTCCACGATCACCGGCCGGTCCGGCTCTCGCAGCGCAACCAGATCGCAGGCGCCGATCTCGCCCTTCACCGCATAGCCCTGGCCTTCCAGGAACGCCTTGATCGGCGGATAGAGGTCGGTCTCGCGGACGGCCGCCATCGCGCCTAGAGCAGGCCGTGTTCCCGCAGTCCGGACTCCAGGCCATCGGGTCCGGTGAAATGGATCGCATGCATGCCGACGGCGCGGGCACCGTCTACGTTCATGGGGCTGTCGTCGATGAAGACCGTTGCCTCGGCCTCCAGCGCGTTGCGACCCAACAGCAGGAGGTAGATCGCCGGGTCGGGTTTGATGATCCCTTCCTCCCCCGAAACGACGATATCGATGAAGTGGCCGAACCAGTCGAACCGCTCCTTGACCAGCGTAAATTTCTCGGCCGAGAAATTGGTGATGGCATAAAGCGGTACGCCCCTGCTTCTGAGATCTTCCAGGATCGCCACCGACCCATGGATGGCGTCCGGAACCATCTCCATCCAGTTCTCGTCGTAAGCCCGGATCAGCGCCTCGTGCTCAGGGAACTCGGCGACAAGAGACGCGATGTTCTCGTCATACGGGACGCCCAGGTCGAATTGCACGTTCCAGGCTTCGGTGCAGACGGTATCCAGAAATGCCGCCGCCGCCGCGTCCGACCCCAACAGCCGGCGATAAAGCGCCATCCTGTCCCATTCGATCAGGACTCTGCCGACATCGAAGACGGCGATGGTGGGTCGGGTCTCGGTCATGGGTGTCTCGCGCGGGGAGGGGATGATGGCACCCCCTTATGCCCGATTCGGCCCGGCGACTCACGCGCGCCGCAACGTTGGGGCAAGACCCGGCGCCCGGCGTGGCGCTAAAGTGCACCCATGTTCGATACGATGACGGTCCTGATCGTTGCCGCGACGTTCTTGGCTGCCGGTGCCGTGAAGGGCGTGATCGGCCTGGGCCTGCCGACGGTCAGCCTCGCGGTCCTGACGGTCGCCCTGGGACTTCCGGAAGCCATGAACCTGCTTTTGGTGCCGTCGGTCGCGACAAATCTGTGGCAGGCCTGTGTCGGCGGAAACGCGGTCGCGATCCTGCGTCGGCTGTGGCCGTTCCTGCTGATGGCGGTCGCCACGGTCTGGATCGGGGCTGGGGCGCTGACCCGGGTCGACCTTTCGCTGCTCTCCGGGATGTTGGGCGCCCTGTTGATCTTCTATGCGGCGATCAGCCTGTCGGGCCTGCGCATTGCGGTCGGCGCGCGCCAGGAACGCTGGGCCGGGCCCGCCTTCGGCGCGGTGAACGGCGTGCTGACGGGGATGACGGGGTCGTTCGTCGTGCCTGGCGTCATGTATCTCCAGGCGATCGGCCTGCCGCGCGACATGCTGATCCAGGCCATGGGGGCGCTGTTCACGCTTTCCACGCTGGCGCTTGCCGTGGGCCTCACGGGATCGGGGCTCTTCTCCGTCGAACTGGGCGCGCTGTCCGTTGCGGCGCTGGTGCCGGCCGCGTTGGGCATGGCGGCGGGTCAGTGGATCAGGAGGCGGCTGTCCGAAGACTGGTTCAGGCGGGTCTTCTTCGTCGCGCTGTTGGCGCTGGGCGCCTACATCGTGTTCACTGCTTTCAAGGGCGGCGCCCAGGCCTGAACCCAGGCACACCGCCGCGAAGGGAGGCACGACCATGCAAGACTGGCTGGTGTCGCTGGGCGACATCATGGACCGGATCGAACGGGACCCGGACGGCAGGCGGTTCCATTATCCGATCCGCAACGGGACCATGCGCGTCGGCGTCTACGCGCCGCGCGGCTCCGACCCGCAACAGCCGCACGACCAGGACGAACTCTACATTGTCGAGCGCGGCTCGGGCAGCTTCGTCAACGGCGACGAACGGCGCAGCTTTTCGCCGGGCGACGTGATCTTCGTGCCGGCGGGCGCGGTGCACCGGTTCGAGGACTTTTCCGACGATTTTCGGACCTGGGTGGTCTTCTGGGGTCCGCAAGGCGGCGAGGCCTGAGCCGGCCGATCCCGGATGTTCCCGCGACTTTGACCCGTGCTAATCTGCGGTCAAACGCGCGCGATAGACTGCGCCTGACAAAGCACGAAGGGAGGGGACAGATGTCTGACCGCGTTAAGTACTTGCTGGACGAATCCGACATGCCCAAGGCCTGGTACAACATCCAGGCCGATCTGCCCGAACCGCTGCCGCCGGTGCTGCATCCCGGCACGAAACAGCCTGTCGGCCCGGCCGACCTGGGTCCGCTGTTCCCCGACTCCCTGATCATGCAGGAAGTCACCCAGGAGCGGTATATCGACATCCCCGAACCGGTCCGTGACATCTATCGCCAGTGGCGCCCGACGCCGCTCTACCGCGCCCATCGGCTGGAGGCGGCGCTCGATACGCCCGCGAAGATCTACTACAAGTACGAAGGTGTCAGCCCCGCCGGCAGTCACAAGCCCAACACCGCCGTTGCCCAGGCCTTCTACAACAAGGAGGCGGGGATCAAGAAGATCACGACCGAAACCGGCGCCGGCCAGTGGGGCTCGGCGCTCGCCTTCGCCGGCGCGCTCTTCAACCTCGACATCGAAGTCTTCATGGTCAAGGTCAGCTTCAACCAGAAGCCCTACCGCCGCGCCTTCATGGAGGCCTACGGTGCCTCGTGCGTGGCGTCCCCGTCCGACCAGACCCAGTCCGGCCGCGCCGTTCTGGCCGAACACCCCGATTCCACCGGCAGCCTGGGCATTGCGATCTCCGAGGCGGTCGAACTCGCGGCCCAGCGCGACGACACCAAATACGCCCTTGGGTCGGTTCTGAACCACGTGCTGTTGCACCAGACGGTGATCGGCGAGGAGGCGTTGATCCAGCTGGACATGGCCGGCGACTATCCCGACGTCCTTGTCGGCTGTACCGGCGGCGGATCGAACTTCGCCGGCATCTGCATGCCGTTCCTGGGCCGCAAACTGAGGGATGGCGGCGACCTGCGCATCGTCGCGGTCGAACCGTCGGCCTGCCCGACGCTGACGCGCGGGCGTTATGCTTATGACTTCGGCGATACCGGCCACCTGACGCCGCTGGTCAAGATGCACACTTTGGGCTCGACCTTCGTTCCGCCGGGGTTCCATGCCGGCGGATTGCGCTATCACGGCATGGCGCCGATCGTCAGCCACCTGAAGGAGTTGGATCTGATCGACGCGGTCGCCTATCACCAGGGCGATTGCTTTGCGGCCGGCGTGCAGTTCGCCGAGACCGAGGGCATTCTGCCGGCGCCGGAGGCCAACCACGCGGTCAAGGGCGCCATCGACGAGGCGCTGAAATGCAAGGAGGAGGGCGTGGGCAGGACGATCCTGTTCAACCTGTGCGGCCACGGCCACTTCGACATGCAGGCCTATATGGACTACCGCGACGGCAAGCTGCTGGACCAGGACTACGACGAGGGCGAACTGGCAATGGCGCTTGCCGGTCTTCCGTCGGTCGCCGCCGAATAACGCGTCGCGCGCCCTCGCCGCGACGGAGGGGGCGCGGTTTCGCGTCGCGTACCGGCACATGGCCGGCAATCGTCAATACGCGGTTCGTAGGTGCGCGTTTTGATCCCGAGTCGCGCGTTTTTTCGCGCCCCACGCGCATGCCAAACAAGAAAATCGCGCCATACGACAGGGTGCGACACTTCTTTACACTTTTTTTTGTCGGGACCGTGCAACCGCCCTGAAGCCCGCACGGAACGGGGCTCTTGCGCCTGTGGTGCTACCAGTCCGATCCGGGCATGGGCTTGTAAAAAAACGACTATCACGAACTTTCGACGGGCAGGAAAGGGCTCATTAACTATATTCGTTCATAGTACGACAAGCTTTGCACTCTGGTGAATTGACGGGAACCGACCATGGAAATGTCGTCTAGCTTCGCCGATCTCTACGTCCGCGACAGTCAGGAAGAGATGAGCCTGCAGGACTACCTGCTGGGTTGTCGCGAGGACAAGGAGATGTACTCCACCGCCGCCGAGCGCATGGTTGCGGCGATCGGTGAACCGGAACTGATCGACACCAGCAAGGACAGCCGGCTTGGCCGGATTTTCCTGAACCGGACGATCAAGCGGTATCCGGCATTCAAGGATTTCTATGGCATGGAAGACACGATCGAACGGATCGTGGACTTCTTCCGGTACGCGGCGCAGGGCCTGGAAGAGCGCAAGCAGATCCTGTACCTGCTGGGCCCCGTGGGCGGCGGCAAGTCGTCCATCGCCGAGCGGCTGAAAAAGCTCATGGAACTGCAGCCGATCTACGTTCTGAAGGCCGGCGACCAGATCAGCCCGCTGTTCGAATCGCCGCTGGGCCTGTTCGATCCCGACCGCACCGGTGATCTACTAGAAGATAAATACGGGGTGCCGCGCCGCCGCCTTACCGGCCTGGCGTCTCCCTGGACGATGAAGCGCATCGACGAGTTCGACGGCGACCTCTCGCGCTTTTCCGTGGTCCGCATGCGCCCGTCGAAGCTGCGCCAGATCTGTGTTGCCAAGACCGAACCGGGCGACGAGAACAACCAGGACATCTCCGCCCTGGTCGGCAAGGTCGACATCCGCCAGCTCGAGCATTACAGCCAGAGCGACCCGGACGCCTACAGCTATTCGGGCGGCCTGAACCGCACGACCCAGGGCCTCCTGGAGTTCGTGGAGATGTTCAAGGCGCCGATCAAGGTCCTGCACCCGCTTTTGACGGCGACCCAGGAAGGGAACTATGTCGGCACCGACAGCGTCGGCGCCTTCCCGTTCCAGGGCATCGTTCTGGCCCATTCCAATGAAGCGGAATGGCAGCAGTTCAAGAACAACAAGAACAACGAGGCCTTCCTCGACCGCATCAGTGTGGTCAAGGTGCCGTACTGCCTGCGCGTCACGGAAGAAACCGAGATCTATCAGAAGCTTTTGGACAACAGCGAGCTGGGCGACGCGCCTTGCGCCCGCGAGGTGCTGCCGATGCTGGCGCGCTTCTCCGTGCTGACGCGGCTGCGCGAGCACGAGAATTCGACGCTGTACTCCAAGCTTCGGGTCTATGACGGCGAAAGCCTGAAGGACACCGATCCCAAGGCCAAGTCCGTTCAGGAATACCGCGAGGCCGCGGGCGTCGACGAGGGCATGGACGGCGTCAGCACGCGGTTCGCGTTCAAGGTCCTGTCGTCCACCTTTAACCATGACACCGAAGAGGTCGCGGCTGACCCGGTCCACCTGATGTACATCCTCGAACACGCCGTCAGGCGCGAGCAGTTCCCGAAGGAGACCGAGGACAAGTACCTGGATTTCATCAAGTCCGAGCTTGGGCCGCGTTATGCCGAGTTCATCGGCCACGAGATCCAGAAGGCCTATCTGGAATCTTATACCGAGTACGGCCAGAACCTGTTCGACCGGTATCTCGCCTACGCGGACGCCTGGATCGAGGAAGACGACTACAAGGATCCGGACACCGGCCAGATCTTCGATCGCGAAGTGCTGGATCAGGAGCTGTCGAAGATCGAAAAGCCCGCCGGCATCGCCAATCCCAAGGACTTCCGCAACGAAGTGGTGAAGTTCGCGCTCAGGGCGCGTGCCAACAACGAAGGCAAGAACCCGTCCTGGACGTCGTACGAGAAGCTTCGCGAAGTGATCGAGAAGCGCATGTTCAGCCAGGTCGAGGAACTGCTGCCGGTGATCAGCTTCGGCACCAAGAAGGACAGCCAAATCGACAAGCAGCACACCGAGTTCGTGGCCCGCATGATCGACCGCGGCTATACCGAACGCCAGGTACGCCGCCTGGTCGAATGGTACATGCGCGTCAATAAGGCTGGTTCATAACGCCCGTGCAGATGAGATGAGCTTCTTCATCGACCGCCGGCTCAACCCGAAGGACAAAAGCCTTGGCAACCGCCAGCGCTTCCTGAAACGGGCCCGTGCGCAGATCAAGGAGGTCGTCAACAAATCGATCAAGGAACGCAGCGTCACCGACGTTGCGTCGGGCGAACAGATCAAGATCCCGTCGAAGGGCATCAACGAACCGCGCCTGCGCCACTCGCGCAACGGCGGCCGGCGTTCGGGCGTGTTCACCGGAAACAAGGAGTTCGTTTCCGGCGACCGCATCGAAAAGCCTACCGGCGGCGGCAAGGGCGGCGGCAAGGAGGGCTCCGACAGCGGCGAGGGCGAGGATGATTTCCAGTTTGCCCTGTCGCGCGACGAGTTCCTGGACCTGTTCTTCGAAGACCTGTCGCTGCCCGACCTGGTGAAGACCAGTCTCAAGGAGATCAGCTCCGTCAAGATGCGGCGCGCCGGCTACACCACCGCCGGCATGCCGGCCAACCTCAACGTGATGCAGACCATGCGGAACAGCCTGGGCCGCCGGATCGCCCTGCGGCGTCCGGGCAAGGCCCAGGTCGACGCCTTGCTGGAGGAGATCCGGGCCCTGGAGGAAAACGGGGAACCGGAGGATTCCGAGCGCCTGATCGAGCTGAAGAAGCGCCTGGAAGGGTTGGATCGCAAGCGGCGGGCGGTCGCCTTCATCGATCCGATCGACGTGCGTTATTCCAGCTTCCAGGCCCAGCCCGAGCCCAACACCAATGCGGTGATGTTCTGCCTGATGGACGTCTCGGGTTCGATGGGCGAGCGCGAGAAGGACCTTTCCAAGCGGTTCTTCATGCTGTTGCACCTTTTCCTTCAGCGCCGCTACGAACGCATCGAGGTGGTGTTCATCCGCCACACGCACCAGGCCCAGGTGGTCGACGAGGAGACCTTCTTCTATAGCCGCGAAAGCGGCGGCACGGTCGTCAGCACCGCGCTGGAAGAGATGCTGTCGGTGATCCAGGCGCGTTATCCCACCAAGGATTGGAACATCTACGGCGCCCAGGCCTCCGACGGCGACAATTTCTCCGGCGACAGCAACAAGTGCATCTCGCTGTTGAACGACGCATTGATGCCGTTGTGTCAGTACTACGCCTATGTCGAGATCCTGGACGAGAGAGAAACCAGTCTGTTCGGAAACCCCGAGAACGGTGCGGCCCTGTGGCGAAGCTACAGGACGGTCAGTGAGGCGTGGCCGAACTTCGAGATGAAACGGATTTCAGGCCCGGGTGACATCTACCCGGTGTTCCGAGAGCTTTTCGCCACGCAAAACGGGTAGCCATGCACGGTATCGGACAAATCCCCGACGAGACGGCGACCGTCAAGGAAACCGGATCCGAGGCGGGGTTCCTCTTCGAGGATTCCGACTGGACCTTCGAGACGATGCAGCGGACTCTCGAGGCGATCTCCGACATCGCGCTCAACGATCTCGGGTTGTCGATCTACCCGAACCAGATCGAGATCATCTCGGCGGAACAGATGCTTGATGCCTATTCCTCGCACGGCATGCCGTTGATGTACAAGCACTGGTCCTTCGGCAAACGTTTCGTCCGCGACGAGCAGATGTACCGCAAGGGCTATGCGGGGCTGGCATACGAGATCGTCATCAACTCGAACCCCTGCATCAGCTACAACATGGAAGAGAACACCATGGCGATGCAGGCGCTGGTGATGGCGCATGCTGCCTTCGGTCACAACCATTTCTTCAAGAACAACTACCTTTTCCTGCAATGGTCCGATGCGGACGGCATCCTGGACTATCTCGAGTTCGCCAAGGGCTATATCGCGAAGTGCTCCGAACGGTACGGCGACGATGCGGTCGAGGAAATCCTCGACAGCGCGCATGCCCTGATGGACCAGGGCGTCTTCCGTTACCGGCGCCAGGCGCGCCCGAGCCTGCGCGAGGCCTTGGAGAAGGAGCGGGCCCGGATCGAGCATGAAGAGAAGGCTTTCAACGACCTGTGGCGCACGGTTCCCTGCGCGGCGGCGGACGAAGAGCAGGATGCGGAAGCCGAGCAGTTGGCGCGCCGCAAGCAGGATCTGAAACTGCCCGAGGAGAACATCCTCTACTTCCTGGAGAAGAACAGCCCGACGCTCGAGGCCTGGCAGCGGGAGATCCTGCGGATCGTGCGCAACATCTCGCAGTACTTCTATCCGCAAAAGCAGACCAAGGTGATGAACGAGGGCTGCGCGACCTTCGTGCACCACTACATCATGACGGAGTTGCACAAGCAGGGCCGGATCACCGACGGTGCGCTGTTGGAGATCCTGCACAGCCATTCCAGCGTGCTGTTCCAGCCCGACTACGATGACCCGCGCTACGGCGGCATCAATCCCTACGCTCTTGGCTTCGCGATGATGCAGGACATCCGCCGCATCTGCACCGAGCCCGAGGACGAGGACCGCGAGTGGTTCCCGGAGATCGCCGGCAGCGGCGACTGGCGCGGCACGCTGAAGGATGCCTGGGCCAACTATCGCGACGAGAGCTTCATCCGCCAGTATCTCAGCCCGCGGCTGATCCGCGAACTGCGGCTGTTCGTGCTGGACGACGATTCCGAGGACACCCACTACACGGTCAGCGGCATCCACGACGAACGCGGCTATCACAAGGTGCGCGAAAGCCTGGCGCGCAGCTACGATATCTCCATGATCGAGCCCGATATCCAGGTGGTCGACGTGGATCTGCGCGGCGACCGTATCCTCAAGCTGAAACACGCGATGCGCGACGGCGTGCCGCTGGCAGAACGCGACCGGGACGAGGTGCTGAGGCACATCAGGCGTCTGTGGGGCTACGACGTTTCCATGTCGGGCGTCGATGCCGAGACCGAAGAGGTCCGATACGAGACGTCGACCGTCGGCAAAGGCTCGGACGGAGCCAAGAAAGACGCCAAGCCGAAAGGCAAGTCCAAGAGCTGATATCCCGGCCGCTCAGGCCCGGCCGGCAGGCGGGCGGGCGGCGCCCTCACTGACCGGACGGCGTGTCGCTGATCACCGGCTTCAGGCCCGCAAACGAGGGGTCCCAGATCCTGAACCCGCCAAGGAACGCATTGTCGTTGTGACCGAGCCGGCAGTGCGGCGGCAACTTGGTCAGCAGTTTCGAATTGCCGCCGCCGATCACCACGTTGTCCGCGACCATGCCGGCGCGCAGGACCTCGATTACCTCGAAGACGGCACGCTGCCACCGTTTTCGGCCCATCCGCTTCAGCCCGCGCCGGCCCACGTAATCCTCGTAGGTGCGGCCCGACCTGTAGGGCATGTGCGCCAGTTCCAGGGGGGCGGGCTTGCCGTCGACAACCAGTGCGGCGCCCAGCCCCGTGCCAAGCCCGATGAACAGCATGGTGTTTTCCTCGTAGCTGCCCAGGGCCTGCATCAAGGCATCGTTGACCACCGTGGTGGGTTTGCCGAAGGCCTTTTGGAAGTCGAACCCGACCCAGCCGTTGCCCAGGTTGTGGGGCTCCAGGGCGGGCAGGTTGTGCGAAACCGGACCCGGTATCCCGATCGTGATCTTGTCGTAGGCGTTTCCCTCGATCAGGTCGCTCACCGCGCTGACCAGGCGTTTCGGCGTCAGTTCGGGGCCCGAAGGCACCTTTCGTTTTTCCAGCGCGTCACTGCCCATGACTTTGATGTTGTTGCCACCGACATCGACGACCAGGATTTTGTGCTCGCTCATTCTCCACCCTCCGGCGCGATCGCCCGGACGGGTCATTTCTGTCCGTCCGCGCCGTCTTTTGCAACAGAAATGCTTGATTTTCCGTGTCCGGAGGAGGGGGCGGCGCGGCGCTGCGCGGCTTTTCCGGGGGGCGCCTTCGGGTGTATCATTCCCCGTTGCCCAGCCAGTGCGGGCTGCGAAACGGCAGACTTGTAACATTTGCAAAGGGTGAGGAATGGGGCGACTGACCACACATGTCCTCGACACCGCGCGCGGCACGCCGGGCGCCGGCATGAAGGTTGAGTTCTACCGGCTGGAACCCGGCGGGCGCAGCCTGGTGAAGACGGTGACGACGAATGCCGACGGGCGCACCGACGAGCCATTGTTGGACGGTGACGATTTCGCCGGCGGGACCTTCGAGCTGGTCTTCCATGTGGGCGACTATTTCCGGGCGATCGGCGAACCGATCAGCGATCCGCCCTTCCTTGACGAAGTGCCGATCCGCGTTTCACTGGCCGACGCGGACAGCCATTATCACGTGCCGCTGCTGGCCTCGCCCTGGAGCTACGCCACCTACCGGGGCAGCTAGGGCCGCCATGACCGCCGAGATCCGCTTTTTGCTGAATGGCGAGGACCGGGCGATCGCGGACCCGGATCCGAACCTGACGGTGCTTGAGTATCTGCGGACCGTAGAATGCGCCACCGGCACCAAGGAAGGCTGCGCGGAAGGCGACTGTGGCGCCTGCACCGTCGTCCTGGGCGAGGCGGTCGATGGACACATGCGGTACCGCGCGATCAATGCCTGCATTGCCCTGGTCGGCCAGCTTGACGCAAAGCTGCTGTTGACCGTGGAGGGGCTGGCGGCGCCCGACGGGACGCTGCACCCGGTGCAGCAGGCCCTGGTCGATCTGCACGGCAGCCAGTGCGGTTTCTGCACGCCGGGCTTCGTCATGGCCATGTTTGCCTGGCACCATTCCGGCGAACCGACCGACGACGAGACCATTCACGACATGCTGGCCGGCAACCTCTGCCGCTGTACCGGCTATCGGCCCATCGTCGATGCCTGTCGCCGCGTCGGCGGGGTTGCGAGCGACCGGTTCACCGCGGACGAAGCCTCCTTGGTCGCCCGCCTCGGCGCGCTTGCGGCACGCGCGGCCGTCGCCGCCACGCACGACGGCCGCCGGCTCTATGTGCCGCGCAGCCTGCAGGAACTGACGGCGGTGCTGGCGCAAGAGCCCGAGGCCGACGTTCTGGCCGGCGGCACCGACCAGGGACTGGTGGTCACCAAACAGCACGCGAAGATGGACGCGGTCGTCTCGCTGGGCGATATCGGGGAATTGAAGGCGATCACGGTCGACGAAGACAGGATCACCTTCGGCGCGGCGGTGACCTATGCCGACGCGCTTCCGGTCCTCGACCGGGACTATCCGTCGTTTGCCACGCTCGTACGCCGCATCGGCTCGCGCCAGATCAGGAACCTGGGCACGATCTGCGGCAACATCGCCAATGCGTCGCCGATCGGCGACACGCCGCCGGCGCTCCTGGTGCTCGAGGCAGAGGTGGATCTGGTCGGCGGCGCCGGGCTGCGCACCGTTTCTCTCGACGACTTCTTCCTGGACTATCGCAAGACGGCGCTCGGGCCCGGCGAGGTCCTGGCGGCGGTGCGGTTCAACAGGCCGCGGCCCGGTACGCTGTTCCGCACCTACAAGACCTCCAAACGCTACGACCAGGACATCTCCGCGGTGTGCGGCGCCTATTGCCTTCAGATCGATGACGGCGTGATCTCCGCCGCCCGCGTCGCCTACGGCGGCATGGCGGCAACGCCCAAACGCGCACCGGCGTGCGAGGCGGTATTGGTCGGCCAGCCCTGGAGCGAGGCAACGGCCGTTCGGGCGGCCGCCGCGCTGGTCGGGGATTTCACCCCGCTGACCGATTTCCGGGCGACCGCAAGCTACCGCACCCGGGTCGCAGCCAACCTGATACAGCGATTGTGGCTGGAAACCGGCGGTCGGGGCGCCGCGCCGGTCGAGGTGATGGCTCTATGAGCGCCGCCGGCAAACGGCCCGCGGCCGGACCGATCACCGGCGGCGTCGGCGCGTCCGCGCCGCACGACAGCGCCGTCAAGCACGTGACGGGCGATGCGGTCTATATCGACGACATACCCGCCCTGCCGGGGACGCTGCATGCGGCCGTGGTGAAAAGCGCGCGGCCGCACGCGCGCATCGTCTCCATCGACCCGGCCGCGGCGCTGGCGATGCCGGGAGTCGTGGGCTTCGTCTCGGCGGCGGACATTCCTGGCGTCAACGACATCGCGCCGATCCTTTCCGGCGAGCCGTGCCTGGCCGAAGGCGTTGCTGAGTACCATGGCCAGCCCCTGGGCGCGGTCGCCGCGGAAAGTTTCGAAGCCGCCCGCGATGCGGCCAAGGCGGTTCAAGTCGCCTACGAGGACCTGGAGCCGATCCTTTCGATCGACGAGGCGGTGAAGGCCGGGTCCTTCGTCTCGGCCCCGCAGGAGATGAAGTCCGGCGATGCGGCCGGCCAGATGGCGCGCGCGAAGAACCGGCTCAAGGGGCGGGTGACCTGCGGCGGCCAGGACCATTTCTACCTCGAAGGGCAGATCGCGCTTGCCGTGCCCCAGGAGGACCGGGACCTGCTGGTCTACAGCTCGACCCAGCACCCGACCGAAGTCCAGCACGGTGTGGCCCACCTCTTGGGCCTCAATTCCAACGACATCACGGTCGAGACCCGGCGAATGGGCGGGGGGTTCGGCGGCAAGGAGAGCCATCCCACCATCATTGCCGGCATCGCGGCGCTTTTGGCCGACAAGCTGCGGCGGCCGGTCAAGCTGCGCCTGTCGCGTGACGACGACATGATCGTCACCGGCAAGCGTCACCACTTCAACATCGACTATGAGGTCGGCTTCCAGGACGACGGCACGATCACCGCCCTGGACATGACGTTTGCCGCGATGGCGGGCAACGTCGCCGACCTGTCGCCGCCGGTGGTGACCCGGGCGCTGTGCCATGCGGACAACTGCTACTTCATCCCGCACGCCCATTTCCGCGGTTATGCCTGCAAGACCAATACCGTGTCGAACACGGCGTTCCGCGGCTTCGGCGGGCCGCAGGGCATGGTCGGCATCGAAGGGGTCATCGAAGCGGTTGCCTGCGCGACCGGGCTCAAGCCGGAACAGGTCCGCCGCAAAAACTACTACCGCACGGGCGGCCGTGACCGCACGCCCTACGGGCAGGTCGTCGAGGACAACATCATCGAGGCGCTGGTCGACCAGGTGGAAAAAGACGCCCGGTTAACCGAGCGGCGCGCCGAGATCGACGCCTTCAATGCGCAGAACGCCGTCATCAAGAAGGGCATTGCCCTGATGCCGGTGAAGTTCGGCATTTCCTTCAACCTGCCCGCGCTCAACCAGGCGGGCGCACTGGTCCATCTCTATACCGACGGCAGCATCCACCTCAATCACGGCGGGACCGAGATGGGGCAGGGGCTGTTCGTCAAGGTGGCCCAGGTCGTGGCCCAGACCTTCGGCACCGATCTTGCCCGCGTCAAGGTCAGCGCCACCCGGACCGACAAGGTCCCGAACACTTCGGCCACCGCGGCCAGCACCGGGTCGGACGTGAACGGCATGGCCGCCCAGGAGGCGGCCATGGTGATCCGAAACCGGCTGGTTGGCTTTCTGGCCAGCGAATATGGCGTTGAGGAAAGTACCGTTCTGTTTAAAGACAATTCAGTCTTTGTTGGCGACAAGCGGTTGACATTGGCCGAGGCGGCCCAGCTCGCCTGGCGCAACAGGATCTCGCTGTCGGCGACCGGGTATTACCGCACGCCCAAGATCCACTGGAATCCCAAGACCATGCAGGGGCGGCCGTTCTATTACTTCGCCTACGGCGTCTGCGTGTCCGAGGTCGCCCTGGACACCCTGACCGGCGAAAGCCGCGTCCTGCAGACGGACATCGTCCACGATGTCGGCGCGTCCCTGAACCCGGCGGTGGACAAGGGGCAGATCGAGGGCGCTTTCGTCCAGGGCATGGGCTGGATGACCATGGAGGAGCTGTGGTGGGACGAGGCGGGAGTCCTGAAGACCCACGCGCCGTCCACATACAAGATCCCGGGTAGCCGCGACGTGCCGCCGGTGTTCAATGTGCATATTCTCAAGGACAGCCCGAACAAGGAGCGGACGGTCTACCGTTCCAAGGCGGTGGGCGAACCGCCGCTGATGCTGGCGCTGTCGGTGTGGCTGGCGCTGCGCGACGCGGTCGGCAGCCTCGCCGGCCATCGACTGCCGGTCAATCTCGACCCGCCGGCAACGCCGGAGGCGGTGTTGGACGCGGTGGAGGACCTGATGCGCCGCTCGGCCAAGCGGGCGGCGGAGTAGGGACGCGGGAAGGGCGTGGCGGCAACTGCATCGGCGACTGGAAATGACCCGTCCCGGACACCATGTTCCTCCCCAGCAAAGGAGACCTCAGCCATGACCAAGACCGCGATCCTTGCCGGCGGCTGCTTCTGGGGCATGCAGGACCTGTTCCGCCGCCTGCCGGGCGTCGTTTCGACCCGCGTCGGCTATGCCGGCGGCACGACGGCCGATCCCACCTACAACGACGTCAAGACCGGGACGACCGGGCATGCCGAGGCGCTTGAGGTGGTCTACGATCCCGCCCAGGTCGGGTTCGGCGATCTTCTGGAGCTGTTCTTCCAGATTCACGATCCGACCACGCCGAACCGCCAGGGCAACGATGTCGGCTCGCAGTACCGCTCGGTGATCTTCGTCGCCGACGAGGCGGAAGAGAAGACCGCCCGCGACATGATCGCGGCGATCGACCGCTCGGGCCTGTGGCCCGGTCCCGTGGTGACCGAGATCGTGCCCTCGGGCCCGTTCACCGAGGCCGAGCCCGAGCACCAGGATTACCTTGAGCGCTACCCCATGGGCTACACCTGCCACTTCCCGCGCCCCAACTGGCGCCTGAAGGAAAACATCGCGTCTTAGGGGGCTCCCCTTCCTCCGACGGAGAGAGGGTGGCGAGGGCTACAGCCCGAGCCGGGTGAGGGGTTCCGGTATTGGTCTATTCCACCAGCGTCAGCTCGTTCCCGTCGGGATCGACAAGGTGCGCCAGGGTGCCGCCCCAGGGCTGGGTCTCCGGCGGTTCCGTGAAGGTCACGCCTTTCGCGCGCATGGCCGCATAGGTGGCGCCGATGTCGTCGACCTTGAAGGAGAGCCCGGCGAAGCGGCCGACCAGGTCGGCCGCCTCGGGGTCGTCCGGTTCTACCGCCTCGACGATCAGCATCGGGCCGCCGACGTCGTAGATCAGGTAGTCCGGTTCGTCCATGCTGAGCGCCAGGCCCAGCTTGTCGGAATAGAACCGGCGCGCGCGTGCGAGGTCCGTCACGAACAGGCGCACCGCCATCAGGCCCTTGAGCATCGTCCTTCCCTCAGGCCGGCGGATGGTTGGCGTGCCAGTGTTCGGCGATGTCGATGCGGCGTGCGACCCAGACCGCGTCGTGGTCGGCCACATAGTCCAGGAACCGCGCCAGCGCCGCCGCGCGCCCTGGCCGGCCGGCCAGCCGGCAGTGCAGGCCGACGCTCATCATCTTCGGCGCGTCCGCGCCTTCGGCATACAGCATGTCGAAGCTGTCCTTCAGGTAGGCGAAGAACTGGTCGCCCGAATTGAACCCCTGGGCCGTCGCAAACCGCATGTCGTTGGCGTCCAGCGTGTAGGGCACGATCAACAGCGGTTTCTCCGCCTCGGTGTACCAGTAGGGCAGGTCGTCCGCGTAGCTGTCGGCGCAATAGCGAAAGCCGCCTTCCTCTGCGGCGATGCGGACCGAGTTGGGGCTGGTCCGGCCGGTGTAGATGCCTAAGGGCCGCGCGCCGGTGGCGCGTTTGTGGATGTCGATCGCCACCCTCAGATGCCGGCGTTCCTCGGCCTCTTCCATGTACTGGTAATCGATCCAGCGATAGCCGTGGCTGGCGATCTCCCAGTCCGCTTCCCGCATGCCCGCGACCGCCTCGGCGTTTCGTTCCAGGGCCATGGCGACCGCATAGACGGTCACCGGCATCGCCCGTGCGGTGAACAGGCGGTGCAGCCGCCAGAACCCGGCCCGGCTGCCGTATTCGTAGATCGATTCCATGTTCATATGGCGCACGCCGTCCAGCGCCTGGGCGCCGACGATCTCGGACAGAAAGGCTTCCGACGCGGCGTCGCCGTGCAGGATGCAGTTCTCGCCGCCTTCTTCGTAGTTGATCACGAACTGGACGGCGATGCGGGCGCCGCCGGGCCACCGGGGATCGGGCGGCGTGCGGCCATAGCCCACCATGTCGCGGGGATAGGGTTGCGTCATCGGCTGCCTCCTTGCGGGGCGAGCGCGACCGGCCCGCCCCGACGCCGCAGGTATGGTTAACGCCGAGAGCCTAGCCGCTGGGCTTCACCCGATCCAGAGACCGATTTTTGTGGTGAATTAAGGGTTCCTAAAACGGAGTTGCAGACACTGGGCACCGCATTCCAGAGTGGTTCAGGCGGAACGGAAGCAGAACAGATATGTCCAAGGCGCCCCAGAAACAGGTTTTCAGCATCGAGCGCAGCCGCAACCGAGCGGCCGGCGCCGGTGCGTCCTCGCCGCGTGCCGGCAAGGCCGTTGCGGGTCGCCTGGACGACCGCCATGCGGAGCTGATGGACGCGCTGGGCCAGATCCGGGACGCCCTGTCTTCGATCGGCGGCGGCGCGGTGGATGCCGCAGCCATCGAAAAGACCCTGCCCGCCGTCAGCACCGAACTCCTGGACCAGTACCGCCAGGAAATGGAGGCCAGCGCCAATCTCAAGCTCGAGATCAAGGAGCTGTCCCAGGCGATCGACAGGACCAAGAGAGAGATCGCCACCTTGCGCACCGGCGGCGGCGACGAGATCCCCATCGATTCGGCCACCACCCAGCTTGATGCCGTGGTCCAGGCGACCGAACTGGCCACCAACACCATCCTCAACAATGCCGAGGAGATCGAGACCATCGCGGTCCGGCTCTACGAGAACGCCAACGACGACGAAGAACGGGAGCTGGCCGAGGACATCAAGCTGCACATCATCCGCATCATGGAAGCCTGCAACTTCCAGGACATCACCGGCCAGCGGATCACCAAGGTGGTGCGCACCATGAAGTTCGTCGACGAGCGTATTCACCGCATGCTGGAGATCTGGGGCGAGGAGTTCGCCCATCATGCGGGTGCGACGGACGCCGATGCGGAAGACGACGCGGCCCTGCTCAATGGCCCGCAACTGGACCAGGAAGAAAAGATCACCCAGGCCGAAATCGACGCCATGTTCGATTAGGCCGATCCAGAGCGGCTGCTTTAACCGTTTTTGTCTGAGAGTGCCGGGCCTTGCGGCCCGCAGCGCGATGCTATCGGCTGTGGCGCCGGCGGCGCGGTGAAGCGACCGGCCGGCTGTGTCCGATCTGGCGGTCAAGCTCGGCCGCCATTCCTTCGGCGCCGATCAGTTGACGGCGAATTCCGTCGCCGCGGGGCCGCCAGAGCTGGCGGCGCGCCACCGGCTTGGAGTGGCGAATGTCCATGGATTGCTGTCCGAAAACCTTAGTCTTGGTCGACAAAGCGGAACCTCCCCAGGTGTTTCAGCAGTGGCGCGAAGCTGCTAAGGTGCCACCGGAATTGGATAAACGCCGTGCTTTAACAATTGGTAAAGATCCGAGAGGGGAGGCTAAGGGCGCGCGATCAGATGCGCCGAAATGGGGCAGGGCTGCGGCAAAACGGCCCTGGACCACGCATAGGACGGGACAACCAATTCCAGGGTTTTCCGCGAGGAGGGTAAAGTGAAAACACCATACAGCGTCATCAATCGTCTGGGCATCGCCTTCGTGGCCGGTTTCCTGTTGATTTCCTGCGCCGCCGCGCCTGGCGAAACGATGGCGCAAAGCGGGACGGGCATACGCGTCCTGGTCATGGGCGAAGACAGCGATCCCAAGTCGGTGAAACGCACCAGCGACATCTTCAAGCGCGTCCTTGCCGAACTGAAAGGCAGCATGCAGCGCTACGGTTTCCAGATGGTCGATGAGGAATCCTTGGCCGTGGATCTCGGCTGGGCGATCACTGAACGCCGTCCCAAGACCGAACTGTTGCAGGCCGCCAAGCTGGCCAATTCCAGCAACGTGGCCTCGCACCACGTGCGTGCCATGGTCCTGTTCCGGATCCACGCCTTCAAACAGGATCTCAACTTCTCCACCAAGGTGCAGGTCCGCCTGGACGGCGAGATCTACGACGTGACCAACAACAACTTCCTGGGCACGTTCGAGATCCCCCGCGAGTCCTACCCGGCGCCGGCCGACTGCAACGCAGGCTGCCTGAGCGAGGTCGTCGGCGACCACGCCCGCGAGATCGCCACCAGCCTGGGCGACGTCCTTGGCAAGAAGCTGGACCGTCTGACCATCGACCCCGGCCGCGGCAACACCATGGCGTCCACGGGCGACGGGCTGATCAACACCTACACGCTGACCTTCCGTCACTTCTCGACGACCGAGGTTATGTCGATCATCGGCGTCATGTCCGAGGAGTTCCCGGAATACTCCTCGCACGATCTGATCACGAAACGCTCCGGCGTGCGGCGCTACTCCTACACAAGCGGTGCGAAGCCGGCGAAGATCGAGGAGTGGATGACCATCCTCTTGATGGACATGGGCTTCGATCCGGACCGCGATTTCGAGATGATCGTGCGCGGCAACGAGTTCATGGTCGAAAAACTGGCCGTCGATCAGTCCAGTAAGGTATCCGGCGAGGCAACGCCGCGGTTCAAGTAACAAACAAAGCCGCCCCGCGCGTTGCGGGGCGGCCTTTTCGCGGAGGCAAACAATCATGAAAGCGCGTGTCGTTCTGATCGGTGCGGGACTGGCTCTCGCCTTGTCCGCATGCGAGACCCGGAACACCACCTATATCGACAATTCGCGGGTCACCACGATCAGTCAGACGACGCTGGTCAGTGTGATCGGCGGCAGCAACGTCTCGGTCTCCGTTGCGCCGGTTAACACCTACACCGATGCGGCGGGTCGCCCCTGTCAGATCCACAACTTCCAGGACGCGCAGGGTCAGGGCATCGCGACGGTCTGTTTCGACGGGACCCAGTGGGTCCTGATCGACCGCAGCTACGACGCCCAGACCAGCAATGCCGGCGCCGCCGCACAGCCCGCCGAAGAGCCGAAGAACCCGGCGGGCGACTGGAACGCCGTCACCGAATAACCGGTCCCAAGCATTCGCCGCTCAGAAGGCGCGCCACCCGGTGGCGCGCCTTGTTTTTTGCGCTTGCGCCGGAACACGGGTTTCGGCTCGTTCTGCGCGCGCGCCCGCACATGGTTAACCGGCGCCGCCCTGCGCCGGACCGTGCCCGGATTTCCGGTCTGTTCTGCCCATAGACCCGTCAACGGCGCCACGGCCCATGGGCCGGCGTCGGCCGCAAAGAACGGAGGGTATGGATGGACACGGTCGGTTCCGGCAATGCGATGACGGAAATCGCGCTTGCGCTGGCGATGGGCTTCTTCTCGATCATGGTCCTGACCATGGTCTCCATGGGCGCCGGCACCGGCGAAAAGACGGAAGCGGTGGCCGCCCGGCTTGCCGCACCTGCGTCCGACGCCGACCCCGCCGCGGTCGTCACGCAGAACCAGGACGACGTGATCCTGATCTATCACGGCGGCCGCTTGATGACGGCGGACCTGGCGGCCATCGCCGTCGCCGACGTGCCGACCGACCGCCGCATCATCCTGGCCGTCGATCCCGCCATTTCCATGGAAGAGGCCATCCGGATCCGCGCCTCGCTGGCGTCCGCCGATCTGGTGGTCTCGACGCTCGATCAACGCTGGCTGCAACGCCTCGAAAGGACCGCACAATGATCGTCATGATGAGCAGACCCGTCCGCAAGACACTGATCGGCCTCGGCATCGGCCTTGGCATGCTGACCGGCTGGATGTCGCTCAACGCCGCCGGCGCCACGCCGCATTCCGGGAACCACAGCGACGTGCAGATCCGTCGCATGCTGGTCGCCGAAGCCCAGCAGACCATCGTTCCGCCCGCCCTGGCGCTGGCCGTGGCCAGGGTCGAAAGCAACTTCAATCCCCGCGCCGTCAGCCACAAGGGTGCGGTCGGGGTCATGCAGATCATGCCGCGCACGGCCTGGTCGATTTATCAGGTGCCGCGCGAAGACCTGTTCGACCCGCGTCTCAACATCCGAATCGGCGTCGATTTCCTGCAGCGTCTGTATCGGCGCTACGGCCGCTGGGACCTGGCCTTGTCCCACTATAACGGCGGCTCGCGGGTCGGCACGCCGCCCAACGCACGGGTGATCCCGGCGACCCGCAAATACGTCGACAAGGTTCTGGCGCTGAGGACCGACTACGAACGGACCACCGCGCTGGCGGCGCTGGACAGTGCCCAGCAGGCGGTCGAGGAGGATCGCGCCGAGATACGGGAGCAGGCCGAGGCGGCCTATGCCATGATCGAAGGACCGCAGATCGAGCGGAACTGGCGCGATTATCTCAAGGCGGCCGAGTATTGGCTGACACCCAGAGAACAGCGCGACGAGGCCGGTCTTGCCATGGCCGGTGCCGGCGCCGTCACGCCAGCCGACGATCGCGACTCCGCCGTGGCGGCCGCCTATGGCGGCCTGGCCGACGAGGCCCCGTCGGTGCGGCTGAAGCGGCAGATCGGTGACCTGAAACGACGGTTCCGCCGGTCGCTGGAAACCGACCGCGGCCGCTGGCAGCCGGTGCTGGGCGATCCCTATCCCTATTGGGAGGACCGACCGTGACCATCAGGCCCGGCGCCATATCCGGTTACCCCACCGCCCCGGCCATCCGGCCGGGGCGGCCGGTCCGGCGCCCGGCGGCGCGCCGCGGCCGATCCCGCCATGAGGCTTGGCCCAGACCCACAGAAAGGTATGATGGCGCGCATTTCGCGCGGACCCGGCATGCCGCGCGGTCCCAGTGGGTGGAGTCGGCACGGATGGAAGGCCCCTCGATCGATCAGTTGCTTGTCGAGGTCGGCAAAAGCGACACGCTGCTCGCCGTCTTTCGCGGCACCAGCGAATCGGAAGTGGACGGCGTTCCCAAGTTCTCGCCGGACACCTGCCGGGCCCTGGTCCGCCACATCGCCTGCCGGTCCTATGCGCGCAGCCTGCTGGAACTCTGTCATCTTCTCAACATCGCCGATGCCTGCGTGACCGGCCGCGGCGGCTATCTCTACTTCTTCTGGGACAGCGGCCCGGCCCGGCCCAGCGCCTTCCGCGGCTACGTGCGCCAGGCCATCGACGCCGGCGGGTTCGGCCGCGACGGGTTCACCGTCGCCTCGGAGGGGGTGACCGTCGACTATCCGGACGGCACTTTCACGGTGACCTTCGGCCGGATGCCCTATCTCTCCGCCATGTTGGACTTCGTCGTCAATGCGATCGGCTTCGAGGCGGTCGACGAGGCCGTCGCCGCGATGACCGGCGCCGGGCCGACCCGTGCCGCAGTTTCGGACGCGGCCAACGGTCTTGCCCGCGCGGTCTACGAATTCCTGCGCGAGCATCTGCCGTCGGCGCAGAACCAGCGCAAGTTCCAGCGCCTGACGGCTTTCCTCAAGGCAGAGCTTGGCGAGGGCTTCGACATCAGCATGGTCGACGACCAGACCGTTCTGAATTTCTGGCTGGCCGAGTCGCCGAAGCCCAGCGAGGACGGCACCGATTTCCGGACGTTCCAGACCGTTCTCAGGTCCTTCGTGCACATCATTCGCGCGCTGGAGGACGCCCAGTCACAGCATGACATGCGCCATACCCGTTCGATCGGCACCGATCGCGAGGCCGGCGAGGTCGACCCCGACGCGGTTCTGGGGGCGATCGAACATGGCGGGGAACGGCACAACCCCCTCGACGGCCTGGGCCAAGAACCGATGAGCGCGGTCAAGTTCCTCAACAAGCAGGAGCTGGGCGATCTGGAGCTGGTTCTGGAAACCGGCGCCGAGGCGTTGCGTCTGCCGATCTCGATCCTGCGCGCCATCGTCTTCGGCAGGGCGCAGGGCAGAATCTCGCAGGCGCTGCGCCGCAAGGCCGATCGGGCGGAGCTTCGGGAACTGTTCAGAAACGCCGCCGAGGAAACCTACGACCAGCGGCGCGCTGTTCTGGAAAACCGCCTGGAGCATATCCGCCGGGTCCAGCTTGCGGCCGTGCATGCCCTGATCCGTTCGCGCCGCAGCGAGGCCGTCGAAGCGATCCTGACCTTGTGGCCGGCGCTCGACCTTGCCCCGGTGGCCGAGATGCTGAAGGCGTCGGGGGGCGCGACGGGTAATGTGGTCGCCCTGCACGGCGATCGGATCACCGACCGCTTCATCGATCTCCTGGAAGACCCGCAACAGGTCGGACCGGAACTTGCCGAGGCAATCGCCGAGGCGCGCCGCGCCTACAAGGGAATCTCCCGGCAGGGGTTCGGCGAACAGGAGGCCGACGCCGATCTGGTGATCGAGGCCCATGCCCGGGCGGTGCCGTTGCTGGATGACATTGCCAAGCAGGTGCAGGCCTATCTCGGCAGGCTGGACGGCGTTGCGCTGCCCGATGGCGGCTGGGACGGCCTTTGCCAGGCCGACCGCGACCGGTTTGCCGCCCATTTCGAGGTGCTCTACGAAGGAGCCATGACATGACCACGCGTTGGAATTCACTCAGCCCCGAACAGAAGAAACTGGCGGAAGCCTCGTTCGACGCGCGTGAGACCATGGACCGTCTGTCGGGCGACCTGCCGGACGGGGCGGCGCCCGCGGTCGGCGTGCAGGCGCTGTTCGACTACGCGACCAAGCCGGCCGCCGCGGGCGACCGGGCGGTGATCGATGCATTGGCCGCCAGCCCGCGCCTGCGCGCGGATCTGGAGCGGATCCTGGAGCGGACCGCGCTCTACCGCTTTCCCCTGGCCGCGGCGGCCAGCAGCGGCTCGGTGACCCAGCGGGTCGGCGAAGGCTACCGGATCGAGCTCAGGACGTCGAAGGCCGCGCCCGACCAGACCTATGTCTCGATCGCGCTGGGCGCCGGCATCACCGGCGAGCCCAGCACCATCCTGGTCCAGCCGCCCGACGGGGCGCCGGTCAAGGAGGATCTGGGGCCGCCGGTCAACGGGACGATCCAGATCCTGACGAGCAGCGATTCCGATCTGGTCCGCGCCCTGAAGGATCCCAAGACGGAGGTCTATCTCCGTTGACCCGCGTCAGGGTCTACATTTCCACCACCGAGGCGCCGGCCGAGATCCAGAGGGTTGCCGAGGAGGATCCCGAGATCCGGTCGGTCATCTGCCTCGACGGCAAGGCGGTCGAACTGCCGGTCAGCGCCGCCTATGACAGTTTCGTGCGCAAGCCCACCGGTGTCATCGAGGCCGAGTTCGGCCACGCCTCCTATCGGGTCGATGTGGGGGCGCGCATAACCGAGGGCCTGAGCTGGCAGCTCGGCATCTACCTGGCGCATGCCTTGGCGCGGGAAGGACGGCTTGCGGGCAAGGGCGAGCCGGCCGACCGGATCGTTCTCGCCACAGGCGAGGTCGACCGGGATCTGCACGTGCGCGCCGTCGATCACGTCGCCGACAAGTGCAGGGTCGCCGAACCGCTGTTCGCCGAGGCAGCAGCCGACGACCAGACCGTGATCCTGTTCGTTCCCACCCGGAACCGGCCCGAACTGCCCGAACACATCGCCGGCTGCAAGGTCGTGCCGGTGGAAACCGTCCAGGACGCGCTTGTCTGGCTCGGCGTCGACCGGCTGCCGCGTGCCGCCGCTGCCTCCCTCGACGCAGGCGCCGCCGCAGAGGGAAAGGCGACGCCGGTGCCTGCCCCGGTCGAACAGCGGCCGGCGCCGGCAAGGCGCCGCCGGGGAGGGGGCCTCGCGCTGGTTCTTGCAGCGGTCGTGGCGGCGGTCGCCGCCTTGGGCTGGTGGGTGGTCGATCTGGGGGTGCTTGAATGGCGCGCGCTTGCGGCGGCCGGCGCCTACGAGGAACTGGACACCAGGCTCAACGCCATCGAGGCCGGCGACTGCGCGCCGTGCCGGTGGGCGGTCAAGTCGCTGGATCGCAGCCTCAAGGTCGCCGGCCCCGATGCCGGCGCGCTGGCGCTGGGCGCCACCGCGCTCAGTGTGCCGCGCTTCCGCACCTGCCGGGTCGCCGCGTTCCGACCCGATCTCCTGGAACGCAGCCCGGTCCCGCATACGCCGGGTGCGGGCTTTGCCGAGACGTCGGGCAACGGCCTGTGCGCGGTGGAATACAGCGTTACCAACACAGGCCCGGACCTCAATGTCATGGTGATGGCCGCGATGCGGCTGGGCGAGGCCACGCTTCGCCTCAGCGATCCTGACGTGGCGACGCTGCCGTCGGGCGGGCGCCTTCCGGTGGATGTGGAACTGCCGGCCCGGCTGGGGGAAACGATGACCGTGACGCTCTTCGTGGTCGCGGCCGACGCGCCGCTGGACCGGTATGCGCCGTGGTTGGAAAGGCTGATCGGCGAGGCGGCCGCCGGCGCCGCGGCGGGCGCACCGCTGGCCCGGCGCCTCGCGCGCGCCGGGCTAACGCTGGTGCGGGCGGACCACAGGATCGCGCCCGCGCCGCCGCGGTTTCAGTAAAGCAAAGGCGGCGTCCGGCTCAGGTTTCGCTGCCCAGGTTCCGGCCCAGCGCGTCCTTCTTGGCGTCGGCGTTTCGGTCCGCCTTTTCCTGGGCGACACCGCGCGCCATGTCGACGCCGTGGGTTCCGGTTTTCTCCTGGAATGCCTTCTTGGCCTGCTCCTCGTGGGCCAGCCGCGCCTCGTCCTGCTCAAGGCCGCGGGCCACGTCCACGCCATGCGTCTCCGAGCGGGACTTGAACGCCTTTTTCGCCGCCTGCTCGTTTGCATGCCGGGCGTCTTCCTGCGCCTTGACCCGTTTCAGATCCTTGCCTTTTTCCGTCATGGCGGGTTGCTCCTTCTCCTGCCGGGAAGTCCGGACCTTGACACCCGATATGGTTACCAGACTGCCAGTCCGCCAGCCCTGAGGCATTGAGGTGGGTCAAGATCCCCGGATTCCGGGGCGATTCGGCCTGCCGCGGGCGGGGCGGGAAAACCGCCCAGACCCATCCATAAGCCGCTCCATAGGCGTTCACAGGATGGGGGTCGTCATGAGACCTGATCGAAACACACCCAAGTCGCGCGCCCGGCAATATGCCGTGCGCGTCATCTCCGCAGTCGCCGCGTTAACCACGCTCGGCGCCTGCACCATGTACGGTCCGCCGCCTTCCGACGGCAGCGGCATCGGTTTCCGCGAGGCCCGCTTCAACGAGATCGCGGCCATGCGGGAATACCGGGCCTGTCGGGACGAGGCGATGGAACTGGACCACCAGGCCCGCGCCACGGGCAATGCCGGCCGCTACCTGGCCAGCGCACGGTTGCTTGAGAAGTGCGAATCGACACTGGGTCCCGACGTCAACGGCATCGCCGAGGACGAGCGGGTCCGTGCCTATGCGCTGAGCATCCAGAACTACATTCGCGGCGGCGATCTGGAATCCGCCCGCGGCAACCTTCAGACCTTCCAGGCCGCGTTCCCCGGCAAGGACCTCTACTACACGGACGGGTCGAGCTTCATCGACACCACCCGCGTCCTTCTGGGTCAGGTGGAAACCCACGACCTCGGGCCGTACTCGACGTTGAACGTCAATGACGGCCTGAAAACGGAAATGCGCCGCGTCACCTACTGGCGCAAGAACTAGGCGCGTCACGCGTAAAGGACGAGGAGACCGACAATGTATCGACCCTACCGCCCCGGACGCGCCTTTCGGATCGCGCTTCTGACCACGCTTCTGGCCGGCGTCGTCATCCTTGCCGGGCTGTCGCTCGCCAACGAGGCGGTTGCCGCCGGCCCGTCCTGGAACCCGCAGGCCAGCGAGCGGCTGATCAAGCTGCCCGGCAACTATCTGGACAAGGCGCTGGACCAGGATTTCGCCCGGTCGGAACTGGCGACCGCGCTCACCGACGTGGAAGGACAGATCGGGCTTAAGACCCGGACCCTGTCCGACCTGCAGGGCGCGGTCGGACAGGCCGATGGCGAGGTCCAGACAGAGCTGCGTCACCAGTTCCTGGTCGAGAAGAAGACCTACATCGAGATGGTGGGCGAACGGCTCGACCTTCGCCGCAAACAGGTCGAGACCAAGAAGAAGGTGCTGCAGCGTCTGTTGCGCAAGGTTACGCGCGACAAGAACGCCATGACGCCGGCGCGGGCCGACCTGGTCGAGCGTCAATCCCAGGCCTATCAGCGGTTCGAACGGACGCTGTCGTCGGTGGACATGAAACTGTTCGCCTCCGACACCATGCCCCAGAGCCGCTATGCCAAGGAGTATGCCGGCAACATGGCCGCCATCGAGCGGCTGGTCGCGGCGATCCAGAGCCATCCGATGGCCCAGGGACCTGAGGTCGACGGGCGCGAGGTCACCAAGGAGGAGTTCCTGCGCGGCCTGATCCAGCAGACCGACTCCCAGCTTGCGATCATGGACCAGGAGGAGAACATCCTCGGCTACATGGCCAAGCTGGTGGCGCTCGACGCGATGGCCCTTTCGGAAGAGGTCCTTGCGGCCGAAGCCGACGAATACGGCGTGGAAGAGGACGAAATGACCCTTACCTCCGCCGTCGATTTCTTCACCGGCGAATGACCGCCGGTCCGGCAAAACTAAGGAGACTGACGATGCGCAAACTGATCCTTGCGGCCTCGATCGCCGCCGTCGCGGCCACGGCCGGCACCCCGGCCGTCGCCGACACCCTGGAAAACCTCGAGCGTGAACGCGCGCTGATGCTGACCACGCTTTTGGATCCGTCCATGTCGCCGGACGAACGCCAGGCCAAGACCACCACCTTTACGCACAGGCTTGTCGATCTCGAGCGCATGGTGCTGCGGGACAAGAGCCTGACCGGCAAGAACACGCCGATCGTGCGCAAGGCGTTCCAGAACTACGATCTGACCTTCCTGGTGCATGCCTCGACCGAGAAGGACCTCCTGATCGTCGATCACTGGATGGACCAGGTCGGCCTGAACACCCACAACCTGATGAGCGCCCGGCTCGGGCGGCGTTGACATGCGCAGCGTCGTCAGTCTCATCGACACGGGCAGCCGCGCGATCGCCTACAGCCTCGGGGCCGGGGTGATCGCGCTGGCCGCCACGGTGATGGCCACCTCCGTGCCGGCCGAGGCGCTGTTGGCCCGCGCCCAGGAGGTGGTCGGACCGGCTTTCCTGACGCTGATGGCGGTTCTGGTCCTGACCTCGGTCTTTGCATGGGTCAAGGTGATGCGTGACGGCGGGCCGGAGGAGAGCCACCGGCCCTGGCTGGAGGCGGGCCTGCAGGCGTCGAACGGCGTCGCCACCCTGGCGCTGACCTATACACTGCTGGGCATCTCGCTCGGCATCGGCGGTCTGTCCGACCAGGAGCTGACGCCCGACACCGTGCAGTTGGTCATCAAGGACCTGACCGCCAGCTTTTCCATGGCCTTCATGACGACCGTGATCGGGCTGCCGACGGCCGCCGTCCTGCGCACGCTGCTGACCGTGACGCATGCGCGGGTGGTCGCCCGCCCGCATGCGCTGTGCACCGTGCTGCCGCCCGAGGAGGCCTATTCCCAAGGAGAGAGGACATGAGGTTCATTCTGTTCAATGCCATCGTTGCCGGCGCGCTGATCTACCTGTTCAGCGGCGCCGACCAGCCGGGCGAGGCCGCGCGCCGGTCCGTCGACGACGCGATGGCGCGACTGGCCGCGCTCAGCGAGGCGGCCGTTCAGCGTGCCGAGCAGATGCAGGAGGTGACCGCCGACCCGATCGGCGCGCCGGCGGCTGCCGCGCCGGAGGCCCCGGCGCCGCAGCCGGAGACGACGCCCGAGCCTGTCTCTGCGCCCGAGCCCGCCCCGCGGCCCGAGCCGACCCGGACGCCGGAACCGGCGGAAAAGCCCGCATCCCAGGTGGCCGCGGCGGCCGACGCTCCGGCGCCCGCGGCGCCGCAGGCGGTCGAACCCTTGCCCGAGCGCGAGATCGCGACGGTTCCGACGCACCGGGTTCCTAAGCCCGGCGACACCGGTCCGGTCGCGGCGCGGCCGGCCGACGGCCAGATCGAGATCGCCGAGCCGATGATGTCTTCCGCCGACCGGCGCAAGGAACTGTTCTCGCTGGCCCAGGAGATGGAACTGCTCTACGCGACGCGCGTGCACGAGTAGGACAGGGACATTCGGCCGATGAAACGACGGGCGGAAAGGCTTGCTCCCCTCGTGCTGGTGGCCTTGTTGGGTGCGGCGGCGCTGTATCGCGCGATCGATACGGAGGCCGCCGCACCGTCCGTGCTTGCCACCCAGACGCCGCCTGAAAAGGCGGCCGCCAAGCCGCCGGCCCGGGACGACGCCGCGGTTGCGGTCCTCAAGGTCGAACTGCCGCCACCGCCGCCGGTGCCAGAGGCGGCGGCGCCGAAACCGGCCCCTGTGGCCCGGCCGGCGCTGCGGCCGGACCCGCCGGCGCCGCCGAAACCGCAGACCCCGCCGCGGCCGGCGTTGCAGCCGGCGCCCGAAGCACCGGCGCCGGCGGCCAAGCCGCGGCCCGCGCTCAAGCGCACCGCGCTGGTCCCGGAAAAGCCGAAACCCGTCGCCCGTCCGGTGCCCCGCGACGCGCTCAAACCGGCGCCGCCCAAACCGGTGCCCCCGTCGGTACCGGCTCTCAAGCCGCGGCCCGAACCGGCCCCAAAGCCCGCCCCGGAACCCAGGCCCGTGCGTGCGCCGGCGCCGGAACCGGTTCCCGAACGGGTGGCCGCGCTGCCCGACAAGGCGCCGCCGGTTCCTGCACCCGACCGGGCCCAGGTGGAAAAGGCGGGTCGGTCGCTGCTGCGCATCCTCGAGCACGGCAAGGGCCCCACCATCGAAATCGCCTGGCCCGACGGTTCATCGGCGCGCGCGGCGCTCTACCGCCGGCTGGTCGACTGCCACGGCATGCAGGTGGCGCTGATGGACGGCGGCGGCCGCCTGTTCGCCGCCAGGGGCCAGCCCGGTACGCCCTGGGCCATCAACATGGACCGCTACAGCGGCTTCGTGCGCCAGGCCGAGGGCCGCATCACCGCCGCCGAACGGGCGGCCGCCGACCGGATTTCGGCGCATCACCGGCTGTCGTCCGGGGCGATCGTGCGCGTCTTCCCGCGCGGCGTCGACGCCTCTCTGCTGGGCGGCCTGCACGGGCTTTTGGGCGAGGGCTATTCCCGCGCCGGCACCATCCGCGGCCGCTACAGCATCAGGGGCGGCCGCCTTTTTGTCACCGGCATCACCGCCGACGGCAGGGCGGTATCGGAGGCCGTGGCGCTCAGCCCGGCGCATCGGGGGCGATGCCGATGACCCGCCGCGCCCCCGGCCGGAGTGCCGCCGCCTGTATCCCGGCCTTCCTGTTGGCCGCCTGCGTCAACACCCAGTACGTGGACTGGGGCGAATCCGAAGACGACCCGCCCGTCGGTCCCCGACAGGTGGAATATGTGCTGGACAACGAATTCTATCGCGACCCGCCCTATTGCGTGGTCGTTCTGCCGATCCGGGTCGACGGACGGCCCGTCGCCTTCTCCGGCGTCGTCGAACGCACGCTGGCGCGCCATCTCGCCGACCGCGTCGAACGGGTGATCGGGCCGATGGAGCGCGACCATCTGGTCAGGGACCTGGCCGTCGACCTCTCCGACGAACGGGACCGGCGCACGTTCGCGCGACAACAGCGCTGCGCCCACACGGTCGAGGCCGAACCCTGGCGCGACGGCGACACCTATGCCCTGTTCTGGTCGGAGGCGCGGATCGGCCTCGACGTCCGCATGCGGCGCGCGCGCGACGGTTTCGTCGTCTGGCGCGCCCGGCACGCCGCCACCCGCTCGGAAGGCGGCCTGCCCACCTCCGTCATCGGCGCGGCGCTCAACCTGTTCGCCGCCGGCGCCCAGCATGCCGATCCCGACGTGCGGCTGTCCGTCGCGGATGACGCCGTGCGCCGAATTGTGGTTTCTTTGCCCGACACAAGACTGGTCCAGTGAGTGTGAAAGATGCGCAATCGATCCGCCTTCATCGTGATCCTGTCCTTCATCGCCGCCATTGCCGCGGGGTCCACCGGCGCCTCGGAGGTCGTCTCCAGGGAGACCATCGTCGAAAGCCTGTGGCAGCCGATATCGGGCGGTCCCGCCATCGACCTTGCCGTGGAGTTTCAGGTTGGTTCGTCCAAGCTTACGAAACGCGCGCGCACCCAGCTCGACGAACTGGGGCACGCGCTGAGCGACGGCCCCCTGAAGGAGGCGGAGATCGGCATCTACGGCCATACCGATGCCAGCGGCGGCGCGAGGAACAACAAGCGCCTGTCGCAAAAGCGGGCCGAGGCGGTGAAGAACTATCTGGTCGATGCGTTCTCGCTCGATCCGGCGCGCTTCGACACCTTCGGCTATGGCGAGGAGCAACTGAAGAACACCCGCCGCCCCAACGCGGCGGAGAACCGGCGCGTGGAGATCGTCAATCTCTCGCCGCCCAAGCCCGAGACCGACAAGGGCGGCGACGGCGGCAGCGAAGCGATCACCGAATAGGCGAGGGTCAGTTGCGCACCTGGTAGGGCAGGAACAGCACCCGCGTCTTGGTCAGGTCGGACCGCCCCAGGGCGGACAGGAACTGCGGCGCCGGAACGGCAAACTGCATCGTCTCGTCCAGGCTCCCGCCGGCAGCCTCGGCCATGCTGCGGAAGTTGATCGGCGCGGCCGACGCCACCACGATGAAGGCCTCGTGGTCCTCGCGGTTGCCGGCCACGGGCACGGGCGCGCTGCGGATGGTCACCTGTTCGCCGGGCAGCGGAAACACGACCGTCCGGTCCGGTTCGATCACGACGTCGGGGATCGCGGCGTTCGGGTAGACCCGGACGACCATGTTGTCCGCGCCCCAGGCGAAGATGCCGAGATGGGCGGTGACGGGACTGGAAACCTCGATCGAGATCGGCTCCATCGCCCGATAGACCGGCTTATTCAGCGATGCCGAGATTGCCGGCGCCGCCGACGAGCCGACCGGCACGACCTGCGCCCTCAGCGACACCGCGATCCTGTTCCGCGCGCCGCCGGTCGGCATCGGGGTCGAGCGTTCGTTCTTGGGGATCCCGTAGCTCAGGAACTGGATCAGCGTTGCCGCGTCGGCCTCGTCGGTCACTTCCGTTGCGGTCGGGCCGCTGACGCCGATTGCCTGGGCGATCACGCGGGCGCGCGCCAGGTTGCGGGCGGCGCGGGCGGCCGCCTCTCGGTCCAGCCGCGCCGAGATCACGGCCTCGCCGATCGCCTCGAAAAACTCGCCGTTGGCCGAGGTGCCGGCGCGCAGCGACTTGGGCACCGTGGCCAGCGCGACCCGCGCACTGCGGGTTGCGACGACCCGGTTCTGCCATTTGACCTTGGCGGTGATCTCGATCAGGTCCTTGTCCAGTGTCCAGATCACGCCGCTGAGGCGATAGTCCCTCAGCGCGGCTTCGGTTTCGTCGCCCGGCGCAATGGCCTCCTGGAAGTCGCGGTCGCGCTTGCGTTTCAGTTCGGCTTCGGCAAAGCGCGCGTTGAACTGCACGATCAGCCGGTCGGCCACGTGCGCCCCAAGCGTGGTCAGCGCGCCGGTCTGCTGGTCGCGGATGCCCTCGCTGCTGATCGATCCCATGTCGGTGATATAGGGCCACATGTCCGTCGCCAGGCCGATCAGCGCCGGCGCGAACGGCTGGACATTTGCGGCCTGAACCTGGACCAGCGCATCGCCGCGCCCGACGATGGTGGCCTCCAGGATGTCGGTGGCGCTGCAGGAGAGCTGGACACCGTGCAGGTTGGGCGTCACGTCGCACAGGACGTCGACGTCGGCCCGCGCCGCCTCCAAAAGCTCCTTGATCTTGGCGTCGGAGAATTCGGCCGCCGAGCTGAACAGGGCTTTCAGGTCCTCCCGTTCCCTCAGCTCGTGCCGGCCCCGGCTGGCGGCGAACAGGCTGTTCAGGAGCTTGTCGTAGAGCTGGTCAGCCACGTCCTGGGGCAGGCCGGTTTCCGCCTCGGTGAAGGGCCGGACGGCCAGCGCCTTGCCGCGCGGCACCGAGGCCAGCAAGGCGGCTGCAAGCCGCTCCAGGGCCTTCTCCTCCACCGTCGCCGCGGCACCCGGACGGGGCCAGATAGCCAGGGGAACGAACAGAACGGCCGCGAGGGCCAGACAGCACCGATTTCTCATGCCACGCCTTAACCATTTCTCCGGTCAGCCCGGGGTCCCGACAGGATATATGGCCTGCCGAGGGCGGGAAAACCGGAATATTCGATCCGGTTGACCGCCTGCCGCGTCCCGGCGAGAATACCCGTCCAAGGGGGGAGGCCAGGGCCATGTTCGCGGGTCTGAAAGCGTCTATCACCAAGGAAGTGGAGCGCCACAAAAACCGTCCTTTCATGGAGGCGACCATGGCGGCCAGCGCGCTCGTCTCCATCGCCGACGGGGTCGTTTCCTTCTCCGAGCGCAATCGCGTCGACCAGGTGATCGAGAACCTGACCCAGCTTCGCGTGTTCGACGTGCACGAGGCGACCGACACTTTCAACAGGTATCTGGACCAGATCGCGGAAAACGAACAGTCGGGTCGCGCCGCCGCCCTGGCGGCCATCGACAAGATCAAGGACCAGCCCGACGCGCCGCTCGTCCTTTTGAAGGTCTGTGTCTCGATCAGCAACGCCGACGGAGAGTTCTCCGAGGCCGAGCGTCGGCAGGTCGACGAGATCTGCGCCACGCTTGGCCATACGCTGGAGGAAGTCCAAGGCTGAACCGGCGCGCGCCGGCTTGTCGCGCATCCGTCGCTCTGACACACTTCTGCGCATGGTGAACCCTGCTTGCGTGTTCGAGGAGGCGTGATGCTTGTCGGTGTGCCCAAGGAAATCAAAACCCACGAGTACAGGGTGGGGCTTGTTCCCGCCGGCGTGCGCGAGCTCACGCACCATGGCCACGACGTCCTGATCGAGACGGGCGCCGGGCTCGGCATCGGCTGCAGCGACGAGGCGTATACAGCGGTCGGCGCGGAAATCGCGCCGACGGCCGGCGCCGTCTTCGAGCGTGCCGAGATGATCGTCAAGGTCAAGGAACCGCAGCCCTCCGAGTGCAAGATGCTGCGGCCGGGCCAGGTACTGTTCACCTATCTTCACCTCGCCGCCGATTCCGAACAGGCGCGCGGCCTGATCGACAGCGGAGCGATCGCGATCGCCTACGAAACCGTCACCGATAATGCCGGGCGGCTGCCGCTGCTGGCGCCGATGAGCGAGGTTGCGGGCCGGATGTCGATCCAGTGCGGCGCCCACTATCTGGAGAAAGAGCAGGGCGGCGTCGGCGTGCTGCTGGGCGGCGTGCCCGGCGTTGAGGCCGCCAGCGTCGTGGTGATCGGTGGCGGCGTTGCCGGCACCAATGCGGCGCGCATGGCCATGGGCATGGAGGCGAAGGTCACGGTGATCGACCGGTCGCTGCAACGGCTGAACGAGTTGGACATGCAGTTCGGCCCGATCCTGAACACGATCTACTCCACCATGGATGCCATCGAACGGTATGTCACGGGCGCCGACCTCGTGGTCGGTTCGGTTCTGGTGCCGGGCGCGGCGGCGCCCAAGCTCGTCAGCGAAGACATGGTCAAGGCGATGCGGCCGGGCTCGGTGGTGGTGGACATCGCCATCGACCAGGGCGGCTGCTTCGAGACCTCGAGGCCGACGACGCATGCCGAACCCACCTATGTGGAACACGGTGTGGTCCATTACTGTGTCACCAACATGCCGGGCGCGGTCGCCAGAACGTCGACGTTCGCGCTCAACAACGCAACCTTGCCCTTCGTCCTGGCGCTGGCCGAGCGCGGCTATCGCAAGGCACTCTACGAAGACCCCAATCTGCGCGCCGGTCTCAACGTCCATGAAGGCCGCATCACCTATGCGGCCGTCGCCAAGGATCTGGACCTGCCTTACTCGCCGGCCGAAGAGGTGCTTCGGCTCTAGCCAAGATGGGGTCGATCATCGCGAAGAGCCGCCGATCCGACGGCGATGTGGCGCGCGCCGGCTTCACCTGGCAGGCGGCGCGCGGCGCCCTTGACGGCCTTCCCGGAGGCGCGCTCAACATCGCCCACGAGGCGGCCGACCGCCATGTCGAGGCGGGGCGCGGCATGCGGGTCGCCTTGCGCTGCATCGGCCGCGACAACACGGTGCGCGACATCACCTATGCGGGCCTGGCCGAGATGACCGGCCGCTTCGCCAACGTGCTGTCGCGCCTGGGCGTGCGCGCGGGCGAGACGGTGTCCACCGCGCTGGGGCGGGCGCCGGCGCTCTACGCGACGGCCTTGGGGACGATGAAGCATGGCAGCGTCTACTGTCCGCTGTTCTCGGCCTTCGGGCCCGAACCGCTGCAGGCGCGGCTGGAGATTGGCCGGGCGCGGGCGCTGGTCACCACCGAGGCGATCTACCGGCAGAAAATCGCGCCGATCCGCGCGACGCTGCCCGCGCTCGACCATGTGCTGATCGTCGGCGCCGGCGGGACGCTGCCGCCGGGCGACGGTGTCCACGACTTCGATTCCCTGCTTGGCGACGCGTCTCCGCGGTTCGACACCGCGCGCACCGCGCCGGAGGACCCTGCGCTCCTGCATTTCACCAGCGGCACGACCGGCAGGCCGAAAGGTGCCGTTCACGTGCACGAAGCCGTCGTTGCGCATCGTGCGACGGCTGGCTTTGCGCTCGATCTCCGCCAGGACGACGTCTACTGGTGCACCGCCGATCCGGGCTGGGTCACCGGCACCTCCTACGGGATCGTCGCCCCGCTTGCGATCGGCGCGACCATGATCGTCGACGAGGCGGAGTTCGACCTCGAACGGTGGTACCGAATCCTTGAACGGCACGAGGTCAATGTCTGGTACACCGCGCCGACGGCCATCCGCTTGTTGATGCGGTTGGGTGCCGACCGGGAGCCCGGCGGGTCGCTGCCGGCGCTGCGCCATATGGCCAGCGTCGGCGAGCCGCTCAACGCGGAGGCGGTGATGTGGAGCCTGCGTGCGTTCGGCCGTCCGTTCCACGACACCTGGTGGCAGACCGAGACCGGCGGCATCATGATCGCCAATACCGTCGACATGGACGTAAGACCGGGTTCCATGGGCAAGCCGCTGCCCGGTATCGAAGCTGCGGTCGCGCGGCGCGGCACAGACGGCCAACCCGAATTCCTCGAGGGTCCGGACCGGACAGGCGAACTGGTCCTGCGGGCCGGATGGCCTTCGATGTTTCGCGGCTATCTCGACGAACCCGAACGGTACGCCAGGTGCTTCCAGGACGGCTGGTACTTCTCGGGCGATCTCGTGCGGCGCGACGTCGACGGCTATTTCTGGTTTGTCGGGCGCGCCGACGACATTATCAAGACGTCGGGCCACATGGTCGGTCCGTTCGAGGTCGAGAGCGTCCTGATGGAGCACCCGGCCGTCGCGGAGGCCGGCGTGATCGGCAAACCCGATGCGATGGCGATGGAACTGGTGAAGGCGTTCGTCACGCTGAAGGCCGGCGAAACGGCATCGGAACCGCTGCGCCGCGACTTGATGGCGCATGCGCGAAAGCGTCTTGGGGCGGCAATCGCGCCGAAAGAAATTGCATTCGCCGACACACTCCCGAAGACACGAAGCGGCAAGATCATGCGACGACTTCTGAAGGCACGCGAACTTGGGCTTGATGAGGGCGACGTCTCTGCGCTGGAATGATTCCCGCTCGTTTTGGCGAATGCCACCAAGGATGGACGGCACCATGCACGACGAAGAAATCCGCGACATCGTCCTTGAAACCCTTCAGTCCATCGCGCCGGAGGCCGACCTGGGCTCGCTGGAACCTGTGACGAGTTTCCGGGATCAGATTGACATCGATTCCATGGATTTTCTGAACTTCATGATCGCGCTGGAGAAACGCCTTGATGTCCGCATTCGCGAGGTGGACTATCCGAAGCTGTCGAGCCTGGATGGTTGCCTGACCTATCTAAGGGACAGATCGTCCGCAGGGCAGGGCGCGTGACGCCGCCTTCCTCGGCCGACCGGCACGCCGCGCGATGACCGTTCGCAATCTCGACTATCTCTTCAGGCCCAAGTCGGTCGCGCTGGTCGGGGCGAGCTCGCGGCCGTCCTCGGTCGGATCGGTCGTTGCCCACAACCTTCTGGCTGGCGAGTTCGACGGTCCGGTGATGCCGGTCAATCCACGGCACAAATCGGTCCACGGCGTCATCACCTATCCCGATGTGGCCAGCCTGCCGATCGTGCCCGACATGGCGGTGGTCTGCACGCCGGCCGACATGGTTCCCGGCGTCATTGCGGAACTGGGCGCCCGCGGGACGAAGGGCGCCGTGGTGATCTCGGCGGGATTCGGCGAGGAAGGCTCCGAACACGGCCGTGCCTTGCTTCAGGCCGCGCTGGATGCCGCCAGGCCGCACCTGCTGCGAATCGTCGGCCCGAACTGCCTGGGGGTATTGGTGCCGCATTCGGGACTGAACGCAAGTTTTGCCACCGCCGCGCCGACCGACGGCAAGCTGGCCTTCGTCGCCCAGTCCGGCGCCGTCGTCGCATCTGTCATCGACTGGGCGGAAAGCCACGCTCTGGGCTTCTCGCACCTGGTGTCGCTGGGCGACATGGTCGACGTGGATTTCGGCGACATGCTGGACTATCTGGCCAACGACCCGCGCACGCGCGCGATCCTTTTATATGTGGAGGCGGTCAAGAACGCCCGCAGGTTCATGTCGGCGGCGCGCGCGGCGGCCCGCATGAAGCCGGTCATCGTGGTCAAGGCGGGCCGGTTCGCCGAAGCGGCCCAGGCGGCCGCGTCGCATACGGGCGCCCTTGCCGGCGCAGACGACGTCTACGACGCGGTCTTCAAGCGCGCCGGCATGTTAAGGGTGTTTACGCTGCACGAGCTGTTCGACGCGGTCGAAATCCTCTCCTATCAGACCAAGACCGTCGGCGAACGCCTGGCCATCGTCAGCAACGGCGGCGGCATCGGCGTCATGGCGACCGATGCGTTGATGGAGGCCGGTGGCCGGCTTGCGGAGCTCTCAGAAGAAACGATCGATGAGTTGAACAAGGTCCTGCCGCCGACTTGGTCGCACGGCAACCCCCTGGACATCATCGGCGACGCCCCGGCGAAACGCTACGGCGATACGCTGGACGTTGTCTTGCAAGACAGGAACGTCGATGCGGTCCTGGTGCTCAACTGTCCGACCGCGGTCGCCTCCAGCATGGACGCGGCCGAAGCCGTTGTCGATGTGATCGGTCCGAAGCCGCGAAAACCCGTCCTGACAAGCTGGATTGGCGGAACCCTTGCGCGCCCGGCCCGCACGGTGTTGGCCGAACACAACCTCCCCACCTACGAGACGCCGGAACAGGCGATTCGCGCCTTCATGTACCTGGTCAACCACCGGCGCAGCCAGGATCTTCTGATGGAGACGCCGCCGTCGGTGCCCGAGGTCTTCGAACCCGACTGGCAGGCGGCGCGCGGCCTGATCGATCGGGTGCTTGCCGAGGACAGGGATTGGATGACCGCGCCGGAGGCCAAGGATCTGCTGAAGGCATACGAGATACCGGTCGGCGAGACCCGGGTGGCCACCTCGCCGGACGAGGCGGCGGATGTGGCCAGCACCCTCGGATTTCCGGTTGCGCTGAAGGTCCTGTCGCCCGACATCGTCCACAAGTCGGACGTCGGCGGCGTTGCGCTGAACATCGTCAACGCGGACGCGGTCAGAGGCGCGGCTTATCGGCTGTTGGAGAGTGCACGTCAGGCCGAACCCGATGCCGCGCTCAGGGGATTGGCGGTCGAGACCATGATCGACCGGCCGGGCGCCTTCGAGCTGATCGTCGGTATGCATGAAGACGCACAGTTCGGACCTGTCATTCTGTTCGGCCAGGGCGGAACGGCGGTCGAGGTCATAGGAGACAGGGCGCTCGGTCTTCCGCCGCTGAACATGCACCTTGCGCGCGAGCTGATCTCGGAAACGCGGATCTACAAGCAGCTTCGGGGCTATCGTGACCGGGCGGCGGCCGATCTGGACGCCATTGCGCTGACGCTGATCAAGGTCTCGCAACTGGTGACGGACTTCCCGGAAATCGCCGAACTGGACATCAATCCGCTGTTGGCCGACGCCGCCGGGGTCGTTGCCGTGGATTCCAGGGTCAGGATCCAGAAGACCGAGAAGGCCGCCGTCGAACGCCTGGCCATCAGGCCCTATCCGAAGGAACTGGAAGAGACCATCGAACTGGGCGACGGGCGCGTGCTGCTGATCAGGCCGATCGTGCCCGAGGACGAGCCGTCGTTGCAGGCCACTTTCGGCATGCTGACGCCCGAAGAGGTGCGCCTGCGGTTCTTCGTTCAGAAGAAGACGCTCAGCCACATGGCCGCGGCGCGTTTCACGCAGCTCGATTTCGACCGCGAGATGGCATTGGTCCTGACCGAGCCCGGCGTCGCTGGCGAAACGGAGATCTACGGCGTCGTTCACATCACCGCCGACCCGGACAACGAAAAGGCCGAATACGCCATCGTCATTCGTGGCGAGATGACGGGCATGGGCCTCGGCATCGTGCTGATGCGGCGGATCATCGACTATGCCAAGAGCCGCGGCATCAAGTTCATCCACGGCGACGTTCTACGCGAGAACTCGACCATGCTCAGGTTGTGCGAGGTGCTGGGCTTCACCAGCAAGATCGATCAGGACGATCCTTCCGTGGTCCGGGTCACCCTGGCCGTGGAGTGATTGTGCCGGGTTTGCGATGACCGCACCGCCCGTCTTCGCGTCGAACGCGGATTATGTGAATAGGCTGGCGGACGCGGATTTCTGGCGGCCGCACATCGACGCCATACTGCACAGGCATAACAGGGCCGATGCGCGCCATCGCGCGACCGCCGGCATCGGTGCGACCTATCCGACATTCCTGTGCGGCGAGGTGGTGGTCAAGCTGTTCGGCCACCGGCGGTTATGGCGTACCGGCTATGAGGCCGAACGCGCTGCGTATGCCCTTCTGGCGACCGATCCCGAGATCGCGGCGCCGCGCGTCGTCGGCGAGGGGCGGCTCTACGACGACCCCGACGCGCCCTGGCCATACCTGATGACGACCCGGATGCCGGGCGTCGCCTGGGAGGATGCCGCGCCGACCGGGGAGGAGCGGCGGGCGGTCGCCGAGGACCTGGGCCGGCAGTTGCGCCGGGTGCACGCGCTGCGGCCCGCGGCGGGCGCCGTCCATGAAGACTGGGACGGCCACGATCTCGTCGACGCGCTGAAGGTGAGTTCGCTGCCGCCGCACTTGATCGCACAGGCAGAAGGATTCGTTACGCGGCTGGGACCGTTCGATCGGGTTTTCGTGCATGGCGACGTGATGTTCCGGCATGTCTTCGTTCGGAAGGGCCGGCTCGTCGGCCTTGTCGACTGGGGCGATGCCATGGTGACCGACCGGCATTACGAGCTCGCCAAGCTGCATCTCGACCTGTTCGACTGCGACAGGACGCTGTTGCACGCCTTCCTGCGGGCAAGCGACTGGCCGGTGGCGTCCGACTTCGCGGCGAAGGCGATGGGCATGGCACTCTGCCGCCAGTGGCACGGCGTTGCCCAGCACCATTCAATGGACGTCTTTTACAAGCTGCCGGCGCTGGTCCCGCTTGCCGAGATCGCCACGCTGGATAAGCTTGCAGTTGCGCTGTTCGACGTCTGACGCGTCGCGGCGGATCCCGCCCTCAGGTGATCGAAAAAAACCCGCCTAGGCGCAGCCCTCCGGCTTGAACACCCGCGCGGTCGACGCAGGGAACCTGGCCAGCGCCGCGGCGGGGCGAATGGGCCGTTCAACGAAGTTACCGCCGCAGTTCGGGCATGTGTTGTTCAGCTTTTCCTCGACGCAGGTGACGCAGAACGTGCATTCGAACGTGCAGATCCGCGCATCCGCGCTGTCGGGCGGCAGGTCGGTGCCGCAGCATTCGCAATTCGGCCTCAGTTCCAGCATTGGTCTCTTCCTTTCGGCATCCCGCGGCGGGTTCTCGCTCGCGCCATGCAACGCCACTTTCAACGGCTGCGCAATCTCCCATCCACACCGAAATGAGGACGGGGGTCGGCAGAGTCCTTGACGTCCGCTGCGAGCCGTCACCAGGTCGCGATGCTTTGAGGGGTCGGAGGCCACCTACACTCTCCCCATTGCCTCTCCTATGGCCGCCCCGTACGATTTCACGGGATCAATCCTCTTGGGGCTCGGTGGTGGGAACGGAGCAGCGCAGGCTTGCGGCGGTCGTGTGTGCTGATGTGGTCGGCTATTCGCGCCTCATGGGCGCCGACGAGGCCGGCACCCTGGAGGCGCTTCGCCGGCATCGCGCCGAACTCGTCGATCCGGCCATCGCCCGCCACGGCGGCCGCATCGTCAAGACCATGGGCGACGGTTTGCTGGTGGAGTTTCCGTCGGTCGTGGACGCGACCCGTTGCGCCTTGGCAGTCCAGCAGGGCATGGCCGAGCGGAACCAGAGCGAAGCGCCCGAACGCGCCATCGTTTTCCGCATCGGCATCAATCTGGGGGACGTCATCGTCGAGGCGGACGACATCTTCGGCGATGGCGTGAATGTGGCGGCCCGCCTGGAACAGCTCGCCGAACCGGGCGGCATCGTTATTTCGCAGAATGCCTGCGACAGCGTCGACCGCGCCCTGAAGTCGGAGTTCAGCGACAACGGCGAACAGGACCTGAAGAACATCGAACGGCCGGTGCGTGCCTGGTCCTGGCCGCGGAAACTCCCGATCGTGCGCGCGGAAGGCAAGCCGCGCCTCTATGTCGCGGATTTCGAAGGCCGCAGCGAGGAGGAAGCGCGCTGCGCTGCCGACGTGCGCGACGAGTTGCGGGCGCATTTTGCCCGCCTGACCGGCCTGGACATCACGGCCGAGCGTCGCGACGCCCACTATGTCGTGGAGGGCGGCGTGCGACTGGCATCGGATCGGTCGCGGATTTTCGCGCGGCTGATCGTCGATTCGGAAGCGCGGCAGATCTGGTCGGATCGCTATGACGAGGCCACCTCCGATCCTTTCGAAATTCTCGACCGCTCGGTCCCGCGCATCGCAATGGCCATTCGCCGGCGCGTGGCCGCCGACGATGCGGAACGGCTGGCGGACACCAACCCGGACGAACTGTCGCTGGAACAGCTTCTGGCGGTCGCCGGCGTCAGTTTCTTCAAACCGACCAAGGCCGGCTGGGGCGGCGGCGGCCGCCTTGCGGAAAAGGCGCTGTCGCTGGCACCCGGCAACTACATGGCCCTGGCCATGGCGGCGGCAGGTCTGGGGTGCGAAGAGGCGCTCTACGGTTACCGTCCAACCCCCGAAGACGTCATCGATCTGGCCTTCAAGCGGATCGAGAGCGCCCTGCGCGAGAACAGCCGCACCGACATGCTGCATGTGACGAACTCACTGCTGCTGCTTTACGGGCGCGAGCGCCACAAGGACGCCGCCGCGGCCGCCGAACGCTCGCTGGAGCTCAATTCCGACTTCAACATGGGCTACTGGATGCTGGGCTCCGCACGGGTGTTCATGGGCGAAAACGAAGCCGGCGCGCAGGCCGCCCAACACGCCGTCGAGCTTGATATCCGCGATCCCTACGTACACCTCTACAGCCGCATCGCCGCCTATGGGCATCTGGGGGCAGGGCGCCCCGACGAGGCCGCGGTCTGGTTCCAGAAGGCCGACTATCTGTCGCCCGGCCTGTGTCCGAACCTTTGCGGCCTCGCTGTCAGCCAGTGGCGAGAGGGCGACCGGGAGAGCGCCCGGCACGCGATCGCACGCTTGACAAAAGAAGAGCCCGACTTTCGCATGACCCAGATGAAGCCGCTTCCTTTCCGCGACAGGGGCACCTGGGAGAGTTTCGCGGAAACGATGAGGCAGGCCGGCGCGCCGGAATGAGGGCGGCGCGCCGCGCCCGGTGCCGCTTTATTCCGGCAGGGTCTCCCCGGACCCGCCAAACTCGGCAGGCAGATCCTTGAACTTCGGCAGACCGTCCGTCACCGAAACCGTCTTGGACGCGTAGTGCACGTGCACGGTCGGTTTGTGAACCATGTCGGGCACCAGGGCCGGGTATACCTCAACCAGGCCGTAACCGGGGTATTCGGTGATCACATGGCCGCCGCAGGTTTTGCAGAACTTCCGCGCGGCCTTCTCGGTCTTGCTGAAGGAACCGACATGCGCCTCGCCGTTTGTGATCCTCACGCTGTCCATGGGGTACAAGCCGAACGAGGTGACGGGCGCTGCGGCCCACTGGGCGCAATCGACGCAATGGCAATAGCCCATCACCGCCGGTTCGCCGGTCACGTCGAATTCCACCGCACCGCAGAAACAGTTGCCACTAAGACCCTCGGCCATGATCCCCTCCCTGGCTTGGGTGTTTGGTTGGGTTGCTTCGTACAGCCCGCGTTGTGTCGTCGTTCATCAGTTCAGTGTGTGGGCTCAGCCGCCGGACTGCAATCCCGCCGGAACCTAAACCGTCCCCTTGGACGGCTCACCACCGGCCGCTCCCTTGAACAAGTCTCGCCCAAACGTCCCGGCACCAGTCAGCTGATGAACGGAGTTGTTCATGGACCGATGGAGCGGGCGTCGACGTTGGACGCTTGAACCGCGCCGTGTCGGTTCTATCCTGACTTGGCGAAGTGACCGTTGCCGTCGTTCACGATGGGGATAGAGAAATGGCTGCCGAGAAAACCCGCGCCGCCATCCGCCGCAACTACCATGTGCTGGCGGTTCCGAACATCGAGCGGACCGCGCGTTGGTGGACCGACGTCATGGGCTTCCGTTCGGTGATGCAGCCCGAAGGCTGGCATTTCGTCGGCCGCGACCAGTGCATGATCATGCTGGGCGAATGTCCGGACGCGATCGATCCGAAGGACCTGGGCGATCACCAGTACTTCGCTTACATCGTCGTCGACGATCTCGATGCCTACCACGGCGAGATCGCGGGCGGCGCGCCCGAGATCCTGGCCGCGCCGGCCGACAAGCCCTGGGGCATGCGCGAGATGGCCGTGCGCACGCCCGACGGCCACCGCATCATGTTCGGCCAGGACCTGGACGCGGAATAGACCCTGGCGAAGGACGGAAACTAGGGCAACGCGTCCTTCAGCCGGTAGTACAGCATGCCCAGCGCCAGCAAAGGCGTGCGCAGCTTGCCGCCCGGAAACGGCGGATGCTTGAAACGGGCCATCACGTCGAACCGCTCGGCCTGGCCGGCGACGGCCTCGGCGATCAGCCTGCCGCACATCCCGCTCAAGGCGACGCCGTGGCCGGAATAACCCTGGGCGAAATAGGTCGCCGCGCCGATCCGGCCGAGGTCCGGCAGCCGGTCCACCGTGATGCCGATCTTGCCGCCCCAGCAATAGTCCAGCCGCACGTCGTGCAGTTGCGGAAAAACGCGCAGCATGCGCGGGCGCATGAACCGGAACAGGTCGCGCGGCTCCAGGGTTGTGTAACTCGCGCGTCCGCCGAACAGGAGGCGACGGTCTGCCGAAAGCCGGAAATAGTCGACGATGAAATTGAGGTCCGAGACCGCCACGTCCTCGGCGATCAGCGACCGGGCACGGTTTTCGCTCAGCGGCTCGGTCGCCAGGATGTAACTCCTGACCGGCATGATCCGGCGCGCCATCGACGGGACCAGACCGCCGAGATAGGCGTTGCCGGCCAGCACCAGAAAGCGGGCCTTGACCGTGCCCCCGGCCGTGCGGGCGCGTGGATTGTCGCCTGTCTCGACAGCAACGACGGGCGAGGCCTCGAACAGCTTGACGCCCGCCTGCTGTGCCGCGCGCGCAAGCCCGATGCAGTAGTTCAGGGGATGCAGGTGCCCGGCGCCCCGGTCGCTGAGCCCGCCGATGAACCGGTCCGATCCCACCTGGGCCTGCATCGCCGCGGCGTCCAGGATCTCAATGGGCTCGTACCCGTACGCGGCGTATTCCGCCGCAAATTCGTCGATCTCCTTCAGATGGCCGGGCTTGACCGCGGCGTGGACGTAGCCCCACTTCAGGTCGCAGTCGATGCCGTAGTGATCGACGCGGGCGCGGATCAGGGTCTTTGCCGCCTCGGTGACGTCCCAGACGATCCGCGCGTCCGCCGCGCCCAGCCTGCGTTCGACTTTCTCCATCGCGCCGTTGGGGCCGGTGCAGACCTGGCCGCCGTTGCGGCCCGAGGCGCCCCATCCGACGCTTTCGGCTTCCAGGACCGTAACCTCGAACCCGCGCTCGGCAAGTTCCAGCGCCGCCGAAAGGCCGGTATAGCCCGCGCCGACGATGCAGACGTCGGTCGCAATATCGCCTGCAAGCGGCGGCTGGCGCTGCCAGGGCAGGGCGCTTGCGGCGTAATAGCCTTGCGGGGCCTCCGCGCTCATACCGTTCTCAGGTACCACTCGTAGTCCAGGCGGGGGATGTGCGCGTGGTGCTGGTCGCATTCCCAGCGCCGGGCGTCGTGGAAGGCGCGCGCATATTCCGCACCCAGATAGCCCGGCAACGTCTCGGATTGCCGGAAGGCGTCGAGCGCGGCCTCCCACCGGTTAGGCAGCACGGCGCCGCCGCCCGCCGCCCCGCCGTCGGCGGCGGGTCCCGGCTCGATGGCGTTCGTCATGCCGTGATGGATCCCGGCCAGCACCGCGGCGGTCACCAGATAGGGGTTCGCGTCCGCGCCGGCGACGCGGTGCTCGATGCGCTTGTCGGCCGGCCCCGACGGCGGCACGCGAAGGGCAACCGCGCGGTTGTTGATGCCCCAGTCTGCCGCGGTCGGCGCGAAGAACCCTGGCAGGAACCGACGATAGGAATTCGCGTTGGGGCAGAACACCGCCATCGACGCCCGCATGCATGCCAACAGACCGCCGATCGCATGGCGATGGGCCGCGTTGACGTCCTCGGCCGCGTCCGCCGCGAAAGCGTTCCGGCCCTGGTCGTCCACCAGGCTGATATGCACGTGCAGCCCGTTGCCGGTGTGTTCGGCGAAGGGTTTCGCCATGAAGCTTGCCACCAGCCCGTGCCGGCGGGCGACGCCCTTGATCGCCCGTTTCAACAGCACCGCCTGGTCGCAGGCGTCCAAAGGATCGGCCACGTGGTGGAGATTGATCTCGAACTGGCCCGGCGAATACTCGCTGATGGCCGCCTCCGCACTCAAGGACTGGGCCGCGCACACCGCATCGACATCGCTGAGGAACGCATCGAAATCGTGCAGCTCTTCCAGCCCGTAGACCTGCGACAATGTCGGGCGCATGCCGGTTTCGGGCACCGTGGCCGGTCGTGGCCGGCCGTTGCGGTCCGGCCGCGGGTCCAGGAGATAGAATTCCAGCTCGATCGCCGCGACCGCGGTCAGCCCCATCTCGCGGATCGGCGCGTAGGCCCGCTCGAGCACGTGGCGCGGGTCCCCGAAGTAGGGCGTGCCGTCGGCCTCGAACAGAGAGCACAGCGTCTGGGCCATGGGTCGGTCGTTCCACGGCACCGGGCACAACCGTCCCGGCACCGGGCGGCAGTACTTGTCCGGATCGCCGTCGCTGCCGCCATAGGCGACCGCGGGGATGTTCTGCCCGGTCGCGTCGAGAAAGCAGGTCGAGCCCGGCAGCCTGATGCCGTTTTTCAGAAGCGATTCAAGGGCCCGGACCATGACCCTCTTGCCGCGCAACACCCCGCACATGTCCGGCTGCAGGGCTTCGATCACCGTCAGATCGGGATGGCGGCGCAGGTATTCTTCCGCCGCCTGGTCGGGATTCATGCGATTCATTCTTCCCATTCGGACGGAATCGCTATTTACCGTCAAGCCTGGGCTGATTAAAAACCTCTGCGTGTGCCCGACCCGGTCGGGCTCTGGAGACGAACGGAGCGGGATGTATGCGGCTTGCCGCGCTTTCCATTGCACGGCTGATCCTTGTCCCGGTGGCGGTTGCCGCGGGCCTTGCGCTCGCGGGCTTTGCCGCCGCCCCCGAACAGGGTGCGGCCGTTCACGAGACCGTCACGCCGGCAAGCGGCAACAGCGACCGGGTCATCTCGATCTACTGGGAACGCGACGCATTGGTGCGACAGTCCAACATTGCCCTGCTGGGCCTCACCAAAAGCGGCGAACGCTATCGCGCAAGCATGTGGCAGGCCGACGGTCTGTGCGATGTGCGTTACAGCATGCAGTGGCACAACGTCGGTTCCTGGGCTCTGTGGTGCGATTCCGGCCGGATGGCGTCGGGCAAGTTCCGGGCGCTTGGCCGAGGCCAGGGTTCCTTCGGCTGGGGCGAGGACGAACGCGGGCGGCCGGTCCGCTATGTGGTCCATGCCAGCGACGGGACCATCGAGAACGCCCTGCAGGAGTGGCTGGAAGGGTCGGCGCCGGTCTGGCACTGACACACTTTCTGCCGCACAGTCGATGCGCTGACGGTCCTGCAATCCCACAGCAAGTGAATGGTGAAAGTGATGCCGCGTGACGCGCGCGAAACAAACGCGACGTTGGCCAAGCTGAAGAAGTGGCTGACGGCCAATCGAATCGAAGAAGTCGAATGCCTGGTCCCCGACATGTCGGGCATTGCCCGCGGCAAGATCATGCCGACCGCCCGCTTTCTCGAGGGCGCGGCCGGTCGGGGGCTGCGTCTGCCCGAGGCGGTCTTCATCCAGACGGTGACCGGCGACTTCGTCTACGAGTCCGATGTGGCGAACCCCGCCAATGTCGATCTCTTCCTTCGGCCGGACCCCGACACCCTGCGGGTCGTCCCCTGGTACGAAGAGCCCACCGCGCAGGTCGTCTGCGATGTGTACTACCTCGACGGCGCGCCAGTGGACCTGGCCCCGCGAGCGGTTCTGCAAAGGGTCCTGGACCAGTTTGCCGCCAAGGGCTGGCAACCGATCGTCGCGCCGGAGCTTGAGTTCTATCTGGTGCGCCGGAACACCGACCCCGACAATCCGCTGGAACCGCCGGAGGGCCTTTCGGGACGCGAGGAGTCCGGCCGCCAGGCCTACGGCATCGAGGCGGCCAACGAGTTCGACCCGGTCATGGAGGATATCTACGACTATTGTGAGCGCCAGAAGATCGACATCGACACCATGGCGCACGAAGCAGGCGTCGCCCAGATGGAGATCAATTTCAAACACGGCGAAGCCATGTCGCGGGCCGATCAGGTGCTCGCCTTCAAACGCACGGTCCGGCAGTGCGCGGTGCAGCACGGCATCCACGCCACCTTCATGGCCAAGCCGCACCAGCGCCAGCCCGGTTCCAGCATGCATGTGCACCAGTCGATCGTCGACCTGCGCACCGGCGCCAACATCTTCTCCACCAAGTCGGGCCGCGAATCCAAGCTGTTTCTCAGCTACATCGCCGGGCTCCAGCGTTATATTCCGGCCGCCATGCCGCTGTTGGCGCCGAACGTCAATTCCTACCGCCGGATGACGCCCTACTCGGATGCGCCGATCAACGTGCACTGGGGCCGCGACAACCGGACAGTCGGGCTCAGGGTGCCGGGCGCCGAGGGCGCATCGCGCCGGGTCGAGAACCGCGTCGGCGGCGCCGATGCCAACCCCTATCTGGCGATTGCCGCTTCGCTTGCCTGCGGGCTGTTGGGGATCGAAAGCGGGCTCGAGCCCGCCAACCCCGTCGAGGGCGACGCCTACCGGCTGGCCTTTACCCTGCCGCGGCACCAGGCCGATGCGCTCGCCAAACTGAACCACGCCAAGCCCCTGAAGGAGGTGCTGGGCGAGCGGTTCGTCAAGGCGCTGATCGAGGTGAAGAACCACGAGTACGACCTCTACCAGCAGGTCATCAGCTCGTGGGAGCGGGAAAACCTCCTGCTCAACGTGTGACGCCGCCGCGCCAAATCTGCTAGATTGGCCGCATCGAAACATGGCGTGGGACGCGGAATTGCCCCTGACGACCAGCCGCCGGTCGGTGCATGCCGACCTTCTCATCCAATGTGCGCGGATCGACTATACGCCGTAGTCCGCCGCCGGTTCCGCTCGTTTTGATTTTCGGCACGAACCGACGGGGAAGACACCATGACCGCCAGAACCGTATCCACCGCCACCGATTATCTGCGCGCGCTCGACAGCGCCCATCACCTGCATCCCTTCACCGACACCCAGGCCCTGCTTTCGCAGGGCGGCGCGCGGATCATCACCCGCGCGGAGGGGTGCTATCTCTGGGATTCCGAGGGGCACCGAATCCTCGATGCCATGGCCGGCCTGTGGTGCGTCAATGTCGGCTACGGCCGGCGCGCCCTTGCCGAAGCCGCGTTCGAGCAGATGCTGGCTTTACCGTATTACAACCAGTTCTTCAAGACGGCGACCCCGCCGACAGCGGCGCTGGCCGCCGAGCTGGCGAGCCTGTTGCCCGACGGTTTCAACCATATGCTGTTCGCCAATTCCGGCTCGGAAGCGAACGACACCATGGTTCGCCTGGTCCGGCATTTCTGGAACCTGATGGGGCAGCCGGAGAAGAAGACGATTATCACCCGCTGGAACGCCTATCACGGCTCGACGGTCGCGGCGGCCTCGCTGGGCGGCATGAAATCGATGCATGCGCAGGCCGACCTGCCGATTCCGGACATCGAACACGTGATGCAGCCCTACTGGTTCGGCGAGGCGGAACCGGGTGAGACGGAGCACGACTTCGGCCTCAGGGCCGCCCGGGCGGTCGAGGAACGCATCCTGGAGATCGGACCGGACAAGGTGGCCGCATTTGTGGGCGAGCCGGTGCAGGGCGCAGGCGGCGTGATCATCCCGCCCGACAGCTACTGGCCGGAAATCAACCGGATCTGCCGGCAATACGACGTGCTTCTGGTGTGCGACGAGGTGATCTGCGGTTTCGGACGGACAGGCGCCTGGTTCGGCCACCAGACCTTCGGCATCGAGCCCGACCTGATCCCCATGGCGAAGGGGCTTTCGTCCGGCTATCTGCCCATTTCCGCGCTCGGCGTCGGCCGGCGGGTGGCCGACGTTCTGATTTCCGAGGGCGGGGAGTTCTTTCACGGCTTCACCTATTCCGGCCACCCCACCGCGGCCGCGGTCGCCTTGGAGAACATCCACATCATCCGTGACGAAGGCCTGGTGGAGCGCGTGGCGCGGGAAAGCGGCCCCTACCTTGCCCAGGCGCTGCAGGGGCTTGCCGACCACCCGCTGGTGGGCGAGGTCCGCTCGGTCGGGCTGTTGGGGGCGATCGAACTGGTCGCCGACAAGGAAGCCCGCACGCGGTTCGAGCCGACGGGGCGGGCCGGTACGGTCTGCCGCGACCACTGCTTCGCCGAAAACCTCGTCATGCGGGCCTGCGGCGACACCATGGTGATGTCGCCGCCGCTGATCGTCCAGCCGGCCGAAATCGACGCGATCGTGCGCCTTGCGCGGCTTTGCCTGGACCGGACCCAGGCCGGTCTTGCCGCAGATTGACAATCCGCCGTCCCGGGACTGAAATGGCGGCAAGTCGAAGGCGGCTGGCGGCGGCGCCGCCGGCTGGAAAAGCGCCCTTTCGGACGAAACCGGGGGCCACAGAGGACAGGGAGTACTCCATGAAAGTGCAATTTTCGACGGCGGCGGTCACCGCGGCCCTGGTCATGGCGATCGCGCCCGGCGCGGCCATGGCCGCAGACGAGGCGGGCGTGGTGCACGTCTACAACTGGTCCGATTACATCGACGAGGAAATTCTCAAGGATTTCGAGAAAGAGACGGGCATCAAGGTCGTCTACGACGTCTTCGATTCCAACGATATCCTGGAAACCAAGCTGTTGGCGGGCGGCACGGGATACGACGTGGTCGTGCCCAGCGGCACCTTCCTGGCGCGCCAGATCCAGGCCGGCGTCTTCCAGAAGCTGGACAAGTCCAAGCTCACCAACGCGACTCACATGTGGGAGGACATCGCCCAGCGGGTGGAGAAGTTCGACCCCGGCAATTCCCATTCCATCAACTACATGTGGGGCACGACGGGCTTCGGCTATGTCGAGGAGAAGATCAAGGCGATCGACCCGGACGCTCCGGTCGACAGCTGGGACATGATCTTCAATCCGGAATATGCGGCGAAGTTCGCCGAATGCGGCATCCACATGCTGGACGCCAGCGACGAGATGATCCCGGCCGCGCTGAACTATATCGGCGAGGATCCGGACAGCCACGACAAGGACGTGATCGCCAAGGCCGAGGCCGTGCTGGCGGCGATCAGGCCCTATATCCAGAAGTTCCACTCGTCCGAATACATCAACGGGCTGGCCAACGGCGACATCTGCCTGGCCGTCGGCTGGTCGGGCGATGTCCTGCAGGCGCGCGACCGCGCGGCCGAAGCCGATAGCGGCGTCACGGTCAATTACGTGATCCCGAAGGAAGGGGCGCTGATGTGGTTCGACCAGATGGCGATCCCGGCCGACGCGCCGCATCCGGAAAACGCGCACAAGTTCATCGACTTCATCATGCGGCCTGAGGTCATCGCCAAGGCGTCCAACTACGTCTATTACGCCAACGGCAACAAGGACAGCCAGCCCATGCTGGAGGAGGACGTGATCGGCGATCCGGCCGTTTATCCGGACGACGAGACCATGGCCAAGCTCTACACCACGACCCCGTACGACCCGCGCTCGCAGCGCACGGTCACGCGGCTCTGGACCAAGGTCAAAAGCGGTCAGTAACCCCGTCGGGAACGCCCCGCGATGCGCAATCGCGGGGCGCTTCTTCCGAACGGCACTGCCCGGGGGGGCTCGATCATGAGTGATGCGCGCGGCGGTTCCGCCAACAGTTGGGAACCCTGGAACGATCCCGGCGAGACGCCCTACGTCCAGATCCAGACCGTTACCAAGCGCTTCGGCGACTTCACCGCCGTGGATGGCGTGTCGCTCGACATCTTCCGCGGCGAGTTCTTCTCGCTGTTGGGCCCCAGCGGTTGCGGGAAGACGACGCTGTTGCGCATGTTGGCGGGCTTCGAGGTCCCAAGCGAAGGCAGCATCATGCTGGACGGCGACGACATGTCCAGGGTCCCGCCGTACCAGCGGCCGGTCAACATGATGTTCCAGTCCTACGCCCTGTTCCCGCACATGAACGTGGAGCAGAACATCGCCTTCGGCCTGAAACAGGACCGCATGCCCAAGCCCGAGATCAAGACGCGGGTCGAGGAGATGATCTCCCTGGTCCAGCTGGGCCAGTTCGCGCGGCGCAAGCCGCACCAGCTTTCGGGCGGCCAGCGCCAGCGGGTGGCTTTGGCGCGCAGCCTGGCCAAGAAGCCGAAGATGCTGTTGCTGGACGAGCCGCTTGGCGCCCTGGACAAGAAACTCAGGGAGCAGACCCAGTTCGAGCTGATGAACCTGCAGGAGGAACTGGGCATCACCTTCATCATCGTCACCCACGACCAGGAGGAGGCGATGACGGTCTCTTCGCGGATCGCGGTGATGGATCACGGGCGGATCGTCCAGGTGGCGACGCCCACCGAAATCTACGAATTCCCGAATTCGCGCTACGTTGCCGAGTTCATCGGCGACGTCAACATGTTCGAAGGCAAGCTGGCGCCGGCGACGAACGGCGAGGTCGTGGTGCAGAGCCCGGACGCGGGCTGTGCCATCCGCCCCGCCCACGGCGTCGACGTGGCGCCCGGCGCGCCGGTCTGGATCGCGGTCCGGCCCGAAAAACTCACGATCTCCAAGGAACCGCCGCCCGACCAGGCGACCAACTGCATCACCGGCGAGGTCTGGGACATCGGCTATATGGGCAAGGAGTCGATCTATCACGTGCGGCTGGCCTCGGGCCGCACCGTGATCGCAAGCCAGATCAACCGGGCGCGGCATACCGAACCGGCCATCACCTGGGAGGATCAGGTCTATCTGACCTGGCCGGCGGAATCCTGCGTGGTGCTGGCGAGTTGACGGCATGACGGATACGCCGGGCGGATCACGCCAGAAGGTCGCCTACGTCTCGGGCCGGATGGCCGTTCAGGACCCGCTGGGCGGTGTCCATGCTCGGCTGATGCTGTTCGCGCCCTATCGGGTGGTCGTGCAGTTGCTGAAACGCGCCGGGTTTCGCCCACGCAGCCTTGTCATCGCGGTGCCTTACCTGTGGCTGCTGTTGTTCTTCCTGGCGCCGTTTCTGATCGTCTTCAAGATCAGCTTCTCCGAGCCGATGATCGCGATGCCGCCCTATGCGCCGCTGTTGGAGTGGGTGGACGGGCTGATCCCGCGCATCACCTTGAACCTGGAGAACTACGCGCTGTTGTTCGAGGACGACCTCTACTGGGTGTCCTATCTGAACAGCGTCAAGATCGCCGGCATTTCGACGCTACTCTGCCTGTTGTTCGGCTATCCGCTGGCCTATGCGATGGCGCGCGCGCCCCGCGAATGGCGCGCCGGTCTGGTGATGCTGGTCATCCTGCCGTTCTGGACGTCGTTCCTGATCCGCGTCTATGCCTGGATCGGTATCCTCAAGAAAGAAGGGCTCTTGAACCTGGTGCTCTTGTGGTCGGGGCTGATCGACCAGCCGCTTACCATTCTGAACACCGACTGGGCGGTCTATATCGGCATCGTCTATACCTACTCGCCCTTCATGATCCTGCCGCTCTACGCCAACCTGGAGAAGATGGACGAGTCACTGCTGGAGGCGGCGTCCGATCTTGGCTGCCGGCCGATCAAGGCGTTCTGGGTGATCACCGTGCCGCTGTCGCTGCCCGGCATCGTCGCCGGCTGCTTCCTGGTCTTCATCCCGGCAGTCGGCGAGTTCGTCATCCCCGATCTCCTCGGCGGGTCGGACACCATCATGATCGGCAAGACCTTGTGGGTCGAATTCTTCAACAACCGCGACTGGCCGCTGTCCGCTGCGGTCGCGGTCGTTCTGTTGGCGATCCTGGTCATCCCCATCATGCTGTTCGAGCGGCGCCAGTCCAAGGAAGGCGGGTCGCTGCTATGAACAAGGGCATCGGCTGGTTTTCGATAACGTCGATGGTGGTCGGGTTCTCCTTCCTGTACCTGCCGATCGTCATCCTCATCCTCTACAGCTTCAACGAGTCCAAGCTGGTGACGGTGTGGGGCGGGTTCTCGCTGAAATGGTACGGCGAGATGCTGCGCAACGAGGGGCTGCTCAACGCAGCCTGGGTGACGCTGAAGGTCGCCGTCCTGTCCTCCACCCTGGCGACGGTCCTGGGCACCATGGCCGGGATGGTGATGGCGCGTTTCGGCCGCTTTACGGGACGCACGCTGTTCTCCGGCATGGTCTATGCGCCGCTGGTGATGCCCGAGGTGATCACCGGTCTGTCGTTGCTGCTCTTGTTCGTCGCGATCTCGTTCAGCCGCGGCTTCTGGACCGTCACGATCGCGCATATCACCTTTTCGCTGTGCTACGTCGCGGTCGTGGTCCAGTCCCGGCTGATCAGCTTCGACCGGTCGGTCGAAGAGGCCGCCATGGACCTGGGCTGTCCGCCGGGGCGCACCTTTTTCGCGATCACCCTGCCTATCATCATGCCGGCCATCGTGTCCGGCTGGCTTTTGGCGTTCACCCTGTCGCTGGACGATCTGGTGATCGCCAGCTTCACCACCGGGCCGGGCGCGACGACGCTGCCGATGAAGATCTACAGCCAGGTGCGGCTGGGCGTGACGCCCGAGATCAACGCGGTGTCGACGATCCTGGTGGGTCTTGTGGCGACCGGCGTGGTCGCGGCCTCGCTGATCGCCAAGCGCCAGGAACGACAGCGCCGGCTGGACGCCCAGATGGCGGCGCAGGCCTGAACGGGGGCGGCGATGGCGACGCCGGTCGAAGACGGGTTTCACATGCCGGCCGAATGGGCGCCCCATGCCGGGTGCTGGATGGCCTGGCCCCGCCATGAGGAGACCTTCGGCGCAAACATGGAGGCTGCGCGGGACGCCTATGCGGCGGTGGCGCGCGCCATTGCGCGGTTCGAGCCGGTGACCATGCTGGCCCATCCGGACGATGCGGACGACGCCGCGTCGCAGTGCGGCGGTGCGGTCGCGCTCAAGGCGGTGGCGATCGACGACAGCTGGATGCGCGATACCGGCCCGACTTTCGTCGTCGACGGCAGGGGCGGGGTTGCCGGCATCGACTGGCGGTTCAACGCCTGGGGCGAGAACTACCCCGACCATGCGCTGGACGAGGCAGTCGCGGGCGCGGTTCTGGAAAGCCTTTCGATGCGGCGTTATCCGGCGCCGATCGTGCTGGAAGGGGGCGCGATCCATACCGACGGGGCCGGCACCCTGATGACCACCGCCAGCGTGGTCTTGAACGAGAACCGCAATCCCGGCCTGACGCGCGAGGACGCCGAGGCGCTGTTCGGCGACTGGCTGGGCGTGGAACGCACGATCTGGCTGGAAGACGCGCTGGAGCACGACGACACCGACGGGCACGTGGACAACCTTGCCTGTTTTCTCGCCGAAGGCGTCGTCGCGGCGATGGCGCCCGGCGGGGCGGGCGACGCGATGGACGATGCGCTCTTGAAGAACCTGGAGATCCTCACCTACGCGACCGACGCCAACGGCAGGCGGCTTGAGATCGTCCACCTGCCGCGGCCGCGCCGGATGGAATGGCAGGGGAATGCCTTGGCCGCCTCTTACGTGAACTTCTACATGGCGAACGGCGCGGCGATCATGCCGTCCTTCGACGACCCCGCCGACGCGCTTGCCCGCGACCGGCTGGCGGCGGCGTTGCCGGGACGGGAGATCGTTCAGCTTCCGGGTCTCGAAATCGTCCGCGGCGGCGGCTGCATCCACTGCATCACCCAGCAACAGCCGGTGGGATAGACGATGGCACACGAAGTCACGGTTGCGGCGACGCAGATGGCCTGTTCGTGGGCGACGGAGGAGAACCTGGACCGCGCCGAGGCGGTGGTGCGCCACGCCGCCGGTGCCGGCGCCCGGATCGTGCTGTTGCAGGAACTGTTCGAGACGCCCTATTTCTGCCCCGACCAGAAGCAGGAATTCTTCGCCTTGGCGCGGCCGGTGGACGGCAATCCCGTTCTTGACCGGATGTCGGACCTTGCACGCGACCTGGGCGTCGTGCTGCCGATCAGTTTCTTCGAACGGGCCAACAACGCCTATTACAATTCCCTGGTCGTGATCGACGCCGACGGACGCCGGCTGGATCTTTACCGCAAGAGCCACATCCCTGACGGGCCGGGTTATCAGGAGAAGTTCTACTTCAACCCCGGCGATACGGGTTTCAAGGTCTGGGACACGGCCTGGGGCCGGATCGGCGCCGCGGTGTGCTGGGATCAGTGGTTCCCCGAGGCCGCGCGGATCATGGCGCTGAAAGGGGCGGAGGTCCTGTTCTATCCCACGGCGATCGGCAGCGAGCCCCAGGACCCGACCATCAATTCAACGGATCACTGGCAGCGGGTCATGCAGGGCCACGCGGGTGCGAACATGGTGCCCGTGGTCGCCAGCAACCGGATCGGCACCGAAACGTCCGACGCCGCGGAGATGACCTTCTACGGCCATTCCTTCATCGCTGACGGTTCAGGTGCAATCGTGGCCCAAGCGGACGGCGAAACGCCCGGGTTCGTCACGGCCCGCTTCGATCTAGACGCACAGCGTTCCGCACGGGCCTCCTGGGGTCTGTTCAGGGACAGACGGCCCGATCTGTACGGACCGATATTGGGCAGCGATGGGGCGCCGGATTAGCGGTAGGAATTGGCCTTGAGTATGCAAAGCGATGGTCGGTGTGCCACAAAACCCGGGCTTTCGTCTCTAAGGGGCGAACGTCGCGGATTCACCCGAAGCGGTCCGTCACGAACCGCTCACAATTCGACAAAGATCTGTCTGAGTTTCTGGTCATAGACAATCATGTACACCTTGAGGTCGTCGAACCTTGACCGTTTTGCTTCGTGGACAAGGTCGAGCCACCAACCAGGCGTTTCCAGCGTAATGTGCGCGTTCTCGCCGTTCGGTAGGACCTTCTTTGCCGGGTAGCAAGCAACATTCAGGAAGACAAACTTCTTGGCGAATCCGAGGATCTCTTCGATTACCCAATCCATGTCTTCCTTCGTGATGTGTTCTAAGACATCCGTCGAGATCACGGCATCATATTTGGCCGTAGGGTACTCCTGATATGGCGCAAATCCAGGGTCGTACAGACGGATCTCTTCCAGCCCCCAAATGGACTTTAGGCCTTTGATGGATTCACCATTCGGGAGTTTGAGGGATGCATGCTCGTAGGCGCCGGCTTTTCCGCACCCGTAGTCGAGCAGGGTCTTGCTCTGCGTCGCCTTAATGCAATTGCCGATAGCCTTTATGTGCGGCAGCAGGGATCGTCCATCAAACGTTTCTTCCGGCGCGATCGCGTTGGTTACGTCTCCACTCTGATGCATTTCTTTGTACAGAGCTTCCATCTCGCGGTAGCGCGGACTCGGGTTGTTTCTTGTGAATTTCGGCATCTGGATTTCTCAGCAAAGTGATTCTGTGAAAAGCAAGTCAGACCAAATAACCCCAACCCTAGAGCCTACTACTGTAGCAATGTGGGTGGTACCCCAACCTCTCGCTCGTGGCCCGGTGTTGGCTTGCATGGTTGGTGATCAGGGCACTCTTGTCGGGCACCAACCTCAGATTTGATGTCGGGTTATCACAGTCGACCCCGTCGTCGATGCCGACACACCCTAGCTGAACGGCGTCCGCTGTTTTGGCTCGAACAGCGGCAGAAGGGCCATCCCGGCGACGAAGCCGCCCAGGTGCGCCTCCCAGGCGATGCGTCCGGAAACGCCCAGCGCCTCGCCGGGGATCAGGCCGAACAGCAGGTTGAGGCCCAGCCACAGAAGAATGAAGCTCCACGCCGTGCGGCGGTCGTGGAACGGTCTGGGCGCCGTCCTGTGCCGGCTGAGCGCCATCGCCGCGACCGCCCCCACCAAGGCAGAGATCGCCGCCGAGGCGCCCAGGACGGGAACCCGGGCCATCGGGTCGAAGAGCAGCGTCGCCGCGGCGCCGGCGATGCCGCCCAGGAAATAGAGCGCCAGGAAGCGGACCGTGTTCATGCGCCGGCCGACCGCCGCCCCGAAGGCCAGCAGCATCGCCATGTTGATCAGGAGATGCAGCCAGCCGGCATGCAGGAACGTATAGGCGACCGGGCTGATCACGGCGGCGAAGACGTCGGTGCGCCAAAGGCCCGGCACGCCGTAGCGCGCCGGGATGAACGCCATCTCCAACAGGATCGCCATCTCGATGTCGCGCGGCAGCACGTAACGCACCAGATGCACGCCGACGCACAGGCCCGCCAGCCAGCGGACCGGCGCGGGAGCGTTGAGGATCGGCTGTCGGGGAGGGCTGTTCACGAGGGGAGGCACCGGGCAGTGGGGAGTGAGCCGCGTTGAATACCGCTTTGCCGCGCCGTCGGCAACGCCGGATCAGCCGGCGCGGCGCGGGGCTCAGCCGTCATCGTTCTGTCCGCCGCGCGCCTTCACGAACCGCATCGTGATCGGCGCGCCGACAATGACGAACATGATCCTGAACAGGTGGTGGACCGAGACATAGGCGACGTCCACGCCCAGAGCCAGGGCGACCAGGCTCATCTCCGCCAGGCCGCCCGGCGAGTAGGCCAGCACCACCGATGCTGTGGGCGCCCCGGTGACTTGCGGCACCACGTAGGCGAAGCCGGCGGTCACGCCCAGCATCAGGACGGTCGCGCCCAGCCCGATCCGGATCGCCGCCAGCACCTGGATAGGCGGGATCCCGAGAAAACGGGCGCCGACGCAGGTGCCCAGCACAAGCTGCGCCACATTGACGATCTCCTGCGGCGGCGGCGCGGCGGTGATGCCAAGGGCGTGGACCAGCGCGCTGACCGCCATCGGCCCCAACAGCGCCGGCGACGGCGTCCGCAACAGCTTGGCCAACGGCCAGCCGATCAGCCCGCAGGCAAGCAGGATCGCCAGGTCCATGGGCGCGCTGTCGACCAGGGCGACGCCGAACCGGCTGCGGTCGGTCATGTCCAGGGTCTCGAACAGGCGGAACCACATGGGCACCGCGAACACAACCAACAGCACACGCGTCGCGTGGGCCAGCGCGATGCGGCGTTCGTCGGCCCCCATCTGGGCGCCCACCAGGATCATCTCGTTGAGACCGCCCGGCATGGCGCAGAAATAGGAGGTCAGCGCGTCGTATCCGGCGACCCGCCGGAAGTAAGGATAGGCCACCAGCGCGACGACCACGATATAGCCGACCAGGAAGCCCAGGCTGGCCAGCCAGCGGCCCGCCTGGGCCAGGATTTCGGGATGGAACGAACTGCCCAGCATGACGCCCAGCACCATGGCGAACGGCGCGCGGATGCCCTGCGGCGAGGCGAGCGGCAGTTTCAACAGGGCCGCCACCGTGACCAGGCACATGGAACCCAGCATCCAGGGCAGCGGCGTCTCCAGCCAGGTGAACAACAGCGCGCCGGCCAATCCGACCGCTAGCGCAAGGCCCATGGCCCCCAGGCGGGTCCACGAGACGGCCCAGCGCGCAGGCGCCGGGTCCGTCATGCGACGGCCCGGCCCAGCCTGACCGCGGTTTGGCCGGGCCCGGCAAGCCGTGCCGGCAGGATGAGGTAGCAGTTGTTGTAGGGCGTGCGCACCGGCCGGTCGCCGTCATGGCCGATCACGGTCCCGCGCCGCGCGATCCTGGTCAGCCCGTCATAGGGCTCCATGAAGGTGAAGTTCCCGGTCTCGCAGGTGATCACGTCGGTCACCTCGATCGTGGTATCGGAACCCGCGCCGCAAGGCGGGCCGGCCAGGTGCGGCGCCACCGAAGCGGCGGTTGCCACGCCGGTCGCCCGGATGAACCGCAACGCACAGTCCAGCGCCACCGTCGCGCTCTCGTCGTCGCGATGCTGCCCGCATTCCACCAACAGGGCGACGCGCGGGTCGTCGGGGCGTCCGAAACCCCGATAGTCGCGCAAGCGCACGCCCGCGCTGTGCCCGTCGTCGACGATCACCGGCGCGTCGAGCCCGATCGAACGCGCAAAGGCGCGCCCCTTGGCGTGCGCGCCGGCCAGAATCAGCGGCCGTCCCGGCAACTGCATCGAATGCAGGTCCAGAAGATAGTCCGCGGTCGCGACGATCGGCGCCAGGGCACGGGCGCGGCCAAGCTCGACGCTGTCGCCCGGACCGTCCAGCCGGTCGGGGGACCAAAGGCGGTTCATGTCCTCGTCGACGAAACGGGTGGCCGCCGGGTTTTCCGGGTCGTAGCCGTCGAACGCGTCGGTGTTTGCGAAACACAGCGTCAGCCTGCCGCGCGACGGCAGAACCGCCTTGCGCAGGATGTAGTCCAACGCGATCGCGCCGCAGGGTTCGTTGCCGTGAACCAGGGCGACGATCATCGCGTGCGGCCCGGGTTCGCGGCCTTCAAAAGAGTGAACGTAGTCGATGCCCGTATTGCCGGCAGCGTGTGGGGACAAATCCAGGTCGATCAACGCGTGTCCGGCTCCGTTGGCGGCGGCGAGTGCAGTGGGGCCAATGTAGCGGGCCGACTTGCCGATGGCGAGAGGCTAGCTTCGGATCGCCCTTTCGGTGCCGTCCTCGCGGAAGCCGATGCGGCCGTGATAGATCCAGTGGACCGTGACGAACACGCCGCACAAAGCGCCCAGCAGGGCCACGGCCGCAATCGGCGTGCTGTTGGAGAGCAGGTAGACCGCCGCGCCCGTGCCGGCGCCCGAGAAACACGCCAGCGTGACCGGCACGCGGATGGCTTCCTTCGCCGGGTCGCGCTCGAGGCGCGGCCTCAGCCATTGCACCAGCGCCCAGCCGGGAAGGAAAAACAGAACGGTCGTTGCAAGGCCTTGCAGGTGCCTGCCGGCGAGCTCGGGCTTCACGACCGCGTATTCGGCCTGGAACAGCGACATCAGGAGATAGGTCAACAGCGATCCGGAAAGCACCGCGATCACGGTCCGGATCTGCATCACGTAGGACGTCTGGCCGAGATACCACAGGGTGACGAAATGAACCGCCAGGGCGGCCAGATAGGGGGCAGCCGCCACAAGCGCGGCGTGGCCGCCGGCGTCCGCTGGCGGCAACGTGCGCCAGGTCATCATCATCAGGGTAAACCAGAAGAACCCGCCAAGGCCCAGCGATGCGAGCTGGACCAGGGCGAAATGCAGGCCGCGCACGGCCGGGAGCAGCGACGCCCGTCCCATGACAGGGAGTCTAGCGTCTGGGCAGGTTAATTTCAAAACCCGGTGGTTGGCTTAAATGCCGGGGTTTTTGCACGTATGGCGGGCAAGGCGCCGCGGGCGCTCCCGAACCGTGGGGCCGGTCTGCCCGGCCCCACGGTTACGGGGCGCAACGCACCAGGGTGAATCCCGTCATATGCTGGCCGCGGACCGTCAGGAACACCCCGTGGTCGCCCCGCAAGTCACGCATTTCAGGCAGGTCCCGTTCCGGACCAGGGTGAAGTTGCCGCAGTCGCCACAGGCGTCGCCTTCGTAGCCGCGCGCCCGGGCAGTGCGGATCTGGTCCAGCCGGGTCTCGGCACGGCCGTCGTGATCGGTGACGATCGCGGCTTCCATCACGTCCGCCTCGGCCGCGGCCGCGGTCGCGCCGCCGGCGCCGCCGGAATAGACCATCAGGTTCGACCGGCGGACATAGCCCGTGCTGGTCACCCGGTTGATCGCCGCCAGGGTTTCGGCGGCCTGTTCAGACAGCGCGCCCTCCTTTTCCCCTTCGCCCACCGTGTCGGGCATCAGGCTCTCGCCCGGCAGGACATGCGCCAGGTCGTCGCGTCCCAGATAGCTGATGCCAAGCTCGCGGAAGACATAGTCCAGGATCGACGTCGCCATCTTGATCGCGTCGTTGCCTTCCACCATGCCGGACGGCTCGAAGCGGGTGAAGGTGAAGGCGTCCACGAACTCGTCCAGCGGCACGCCGTATTGCAGGCCGATGGAAACGGCGATCGCGAAATTGTTCATCACCGACCGGAAGGCGGCGCCTTCCTTGTGCATGTCCAGGAAGATCTCGCCGACCCGGCCGTCCTCGTACTCGCCGGTGCGCAGATAGACCTTGTGGCCGCCGACCACGGCCTTCTGGGTATAGCCCTTGCGACGGTCGGGCAGGCGCGCCCGCGTGGCGCTGCGCTCGACGATGCGTTCGACGATGCGTTCCGCGACAACCGAAGAGGCCACGGCCGCCGGGGCGTCGGCAACGTCCTCGGCAAGCTCGTCCTCGTCCAACAGGGCGGCGGCCAGGGGCTGGCTCAGCTTGGACCCGTCACGGTAGAGGGCGTTCGCCTTCAGGCCCAGCCGCCAGGACAGGAGATAGGCGTCCTTGCAGTCCTGCACCGTTGCCGCGTTGGGCATGTTGATGGTCTTGGAAATGGCGCCGGACACGAAGGGCTGTGACGCCGCCATCATGCGGATATGGGACTCGGCCGACAGGAAACGCTTGCCGGTGCGCCCGCACGGGTTCGCGCAGTCGAAGACCGGCAGATGGTCCTCCGACAGATGCGGCGCGCCTTCCAGCGTCATGGCGCCGCAGCAATAGGTGTTGGCCGCCTCGACGTCGTCGCGGCCGAAACCCAGGGCGGCCAGCATGTCGAAACTGACCGCGTCGAGCTGCGCATTTTCGAAGCCGAGCGTTTCGGTGCAGAAATTCTCGCCCAGCGTCCACTTGTTGAAGGCGAACTTGATGTCGAAGGCGTTGGCCAGCGCGGCCTCGACCTTGTCGATGGCCGCCTGGTCGAAACCTTTGTCGCGCAGCCGGTCATGGTTGACCCCCGGCGCGCCCGCCAGCGTGCCGTGTCCGACGGCGTAACGGACGATGTCGTCGGTTTCGGCCGCGCTGTAGCCCAGCGTCCGCAAAGCGTCCGGCACGGTTCGATTGATGATCTTGAAATAGCCGCCGCCTGCCAGCTTCTTGAACTTGACCAGCGCGAAGTCCGGCTCGATGCCCGTGGTGTCACAATCCATCACCAGCCCGATGGTTCCGGTCGGCGCGATCACCGATGTCTGGGCGTTGCGGTAGCCGTACTTGGCGCCGCGCGACAGGGCCTTGTCCCAGGCGGCGGCGGCGGCCCGGGCCAGCGCAGGCTGGGGACAGCATTCGTGGTCCAGCGGCACGGGACCGATCGACAGGCCTTCGTATCCCTCGGTCTCGCCGTGCGCGGCCCGACGGTGATTGGCGATGACGCGCAACATCGCCTCTGCGTTCCGCGCATAGCCGGGGAAGGGGCCCAGCTCTTCGGCCATCTCGGCCGAGGTGGCATAGGCGGTGCCGGTCATCAGGGCGCTGATGGCGCCGCAGGTGGCGCGCCCGGCGGCACTGTCGTAGGGCAGCCCCATCGACATCAAAAGCCCGCCGATATTGGCGAAACCCAGCCCCAGCGTGCGGTAGCGGTAGGACCCTTCGGCGATCCGCCGCGACGGGAACTGCGCCATCAGGACGGAGATTTCCAATGCCACGGTCCACAGCCGTGTCGCATGCGCAAACGCCTCGATATCGAACGACCCGTCCTCGGCGCGGAAGGCCAAAAGGTTCATCGAGGCGAGATTGCAGGCCGTGTCGTCGAGGAACATGTACTCCGAACAGGGGTTCGACGCGTTGATGCGGCCCGACTGCGGGCAGGTGTGCCAGTCATTGATGGTGGTGTCGAACTGGACGCCCGGATCGGCGCTGGACCAGGCGGCTTCTGCGACCTGTTCCCACAGATCCCGCGCCTTGATGGTCTTCGCAACCTTGCCGTCGGTACGCCGGATCAGATCCCAGTCCTTGTCCTGCTCGACGGCCTCGATGAAACCGTTTGTCAGGCGCACGGTGTTGTTGGCGTTTTGGCCCGAAACCGTACCGTAGGCCTCGGAGTCCCAGTCGGTGTCGAACGTCGGGAAGACGATCTCGGTATACCCCTGGGCGGCGAACTGGATCGCCCGCTGGACATAATTCTCCGGGATCTGGGACCGGCGCGCCGCCACCATCGCCTGTTTCAGGCCGGGGTTCCGGGCCGGGTCGGTCCCGTCTTCGCCCGGCATATCGTGCACGGCCTTGACGATCGCGTTCAGGTGATGGCTGTGCAGCTTGGACCCGCTGACCAGCGCGGCGACCTTCTGTTCCTCGCGCACCTTCCACGAGACGAACGCCTCGACGTCGGGATGGTCGGCATCGACGATCACCATCTTCGCCGCACGCCGCGTGGTGCCGCCCGACTTGATGGCGCCGGCGGCGCGGTCGCCGATCTTCAGGAAGGACATCAGGCCCGACGACTTGCCGCCGCCGGCCAGCGGCTCGTTCTCAGCGCGCAGCGACGAGAAGTTGGTTCCGGTGCCGGACCCGTATTTGAACAGGCGCGCCTCGCGGACCCACAGGTCCATAATCCCGTTCTCGTTCACCAGGTCGTCGTCGACCGACTGGATGAAGCAGGCGTGCGGCTGCGGGTGCTCGTAGGCCGATGGCGACAAGGCGACCTCGCCGGTCCGGTGATCGACGAAATGGTGGCCCTGGCTGGGGCCGTCGATCCCGTAGGCCCAATGCAGGCCGGTGTTGAACCACTGCGGGCTGTTCGGGGCGCCCATCTGGCTCGCCAGCATGAACCGCATTTCGTCGAAATAGGCGCGCGCGTCTTCTTCGCCGTCGAAATAGCCGCCCTTCCAACCCCAATAGGTCCAGGTGCCGGCAAGCCGGTCGAAGACCTGCGTTGCGCTGGTTTCCGATCCGGTTCGTTCGTCCTCCGCAAGCGCGTCAAGCGCCGCCGTGTCGGATTCATGGCGCCACAGCCATTCCGGCACATCGATTTCGTGGACCGGGCGCAGCGCCCGCGGCACGCCGGCCTTGCGAAAATACTTCTGGGCCAGGACGTCGGCGGCGACTTGGCTCCAGTCTGCCGGAACCTCGATGTCCTTCAGTTCGAAGACGATGCTGCCGTCGGGGTCTCGTATCTCGCTGTTCGTGCGACGGAACTCGATTCGTTCGTAGGGACTCTCATCCTTCCTCGTGAACCGTCGCACAATCTGCATGCCGAAATGCTCCCTATCTCCGGTTGTCTGGCCCGTCTGCAGTGTCTGAGAGACAAAAACGACGCCGCTCTGTCGCTCCGGCGCCGCGCCGCAAAAAGCAGCTCTACCCCCCACATCTGCGATGTGGGCGGCATTACTACACAATATATGGATGCTGGCAATAAATATCGCGGGGCAGGAGCTGATGGACACCATATCTCGGTGTGTCACGGCCGAGCGCGCGCCCGCCCGCCCGACCGCCGGTGTCGCCGCGGCACATGCGCGTGCGCCGGGCGCGGGGCTTTACGGGCATTTCGCCAGATGCCATATTCCGCCCGCAACGACAGAGACGGACTCAAGGGTGGGAGTACACGCAGCAGGATGACAACGCTCATCACACGCGTGATCACGCAATTCTACGGCCAGCGCGTCGGCGAAGACTCGCTCGGCAACGTCTACTACCAGCACAAGAAGACACCGGCATCCGGCCGACGCCGGCGCTGGGTCATCTACAAGGGTGAGGACGAGGCCAGCAAGGTTCCGCCGGAATGGAATGCGTGGCTGCACTACACGGTTGACGAACCGCCGCTTGGCGAACGCACGCGCCGGCCGTGGCAGAAGGAACACCTGCCCAATCGGACCGGAACCCCCGAGGCGTACCGCCCGCCCGGCCACACGCTGGCCGGCGGTCAGCGGGCGAAAGCGACGGGAGACTACGAGGCATGGCGCCCGTCCGAGGCGCCGCAAAAGGCGAACAACACATGAGCAGAATGTCCCGCGAATCAACCCATGCCTGGGTCGGCGCCGGCGTGGTGGTGGCTGTCCTGGCTTTTGCCGGGTTCATCAATGCCGACGATCCGACGGCGACCGCCGCCAACAGCTTCCGGTTGGAGGGACGTTTCACCGCAACGGACGGCGTGACCATCGGCAGCCAGGTCGTGCTGGTGGGCATTCCCGTCGGCAAGGTGGTCGGCCAGTCCTACGAAGCCGACATGCAGTCGGCGCTGCTGACCATGGCGATCGACGGCGGGATCAACATCCCCGAGGATTCGGTGGCCATGATCGTCAGCAACGGCGTCTTCGGCGAGAAATACATCAAGGTAACGCCGGGCGGTGCGCTTGACATGCTGGAGGACGGTGACGAGTTCGAATTCGTCCAGGACTCGGTCGTCTTCGAAGAACTGCTGGAAAAGGTGATCCTCGGCGCGGAGGCCAAGCGGATGCGGGCCCGCGAAGAGGCGGAACAAAACGGTGCGACTGAGGAGACGAACTGATGCGTCGAAGCGTCATTGAGACAGTGCTGGGCGCGATGGTGCTCTTGGTCGCGGCCGTCTTTCTGATTTTCGCCTACACAAGCAGCGACCTGAAGCCCGTTCTGGGATATCAGGTGACCGCACGGTTCAACTCCATCGACGGTCTGACGGTCGGCAGCGACGTGCGCATCGGCGGCGTCAAGGTCGGCTCCGTCGTCTCCCAGGCGATCGATCAGGACCGCTATCAGGCCGTGGTGGACTTCACGGTTAGGCCGGAAATCAGGCTGCCGCAAGACACCCTCGTTTCGGTCACCTCCAGCGGCCTGTTGGGCGGCAAGTATCTCAAGCTGGACCCCGGCGGCAGCGAGACCATCGTCGGCAACGGCGACGAGCTTCGCAACACGAAGGACGTGATCTCGCTGGAGGAGCTGTTGGGCAAGGTTATCTTCCTGGTGACCGACGAAACGCCGGACGGCTGATAGGACCCTTTGTGACAGGCGACATGCCCGGCCAACAGCGCTGGGATCCGGAACGCTACTGCAGGAACGCATCGTTCGTCTCGGAACTGGCGGGGCCGGTTCTCGACCTTCTGGCGCCGGCGCCGGGGGAACGCATCCTCGACCTCGGGTGCGGCGAGGGCACGATTGCCGCGGCGCTGATCGAGCAGGGGTGCGACGTGGTCGCCGTGGACGCAAGCGCCGAGCAGGTCGAGGCGGCCAGGGACCGTGGCGTCGATGCCCGGGTCGCTGACGCGGCTGCGCTTGGGTTCGGGCGCGAGTTCGACGCCGTTTTCTCCAACGCCGTCCTGCACTGGGTCAAGGATGCCGACGCCGCAATCGCGGGCGTTGCCCGCGCCTTGAAGCCGGGCGGCCGCTTCGTCGCCGAGTTTGGCGGTCACGGCAATGTTGCCACGATTGTCGCGGCCCTGGAGACGGCGCTCGGCGCGCGCGGTGTCGACGCAAAGGCGGTCAATCCCTGGTTCTTCCCGACGCCGCAGGCCTATGCCGGCAAGCTGCAGGCCGCCGGGTTCGACGTTGTCGAGATCGGCCTACACCCGCGGCCGACGCCGCTGCCGGGCGAGATCGGCGGCTGGCTGGAGACCTTCGCCGAGAGCTTCCTGTTCGCCCTCGACCCCGCCGAACGGCCGCGTCTTGTTCAGGACGTGGCGACGGCGCTGGCAGCCGATCTCAGGCGCGATGACGGCACCTGGGTTGCCGACTATGTGCGGCTGCGCGTCGCCGCGGTGCTGCCGACCTGAGGGCCAGGCCCGTGCGAAACATGCTTGTTCACCGTTCCAGGCGGTCAACCACTCTCCTGATCCTGCTCGCAGGCCTTGCGATCGGGGCCCGGCCGGCCCTTTCATTGCCCGGCGAGACCGTGGTGATGCAGGGCCTGGACAAGGTGACCGCGCGGGTATCCACCTTCGAGGTGCCGATCGGCGTATCGGTGCGGTTCGGCACGTTGCAGATCTACGCGCGCGCGTGCGACCGGACGCCGCCGGAAGATCCGCCGGAGTCCGCGGCCTATCTGGAGGTCTTCGAGATCAAACCGGGAGAGCGGCGGAACGCGCTTTTCTCCGGCTGGATGTTCGCCTCGAGCCCGGCACTCAGCGCGCTGGAGCATCCGGTCTACGATGTCTGGGTGCTGGAGTGCATTCCCGCGCCACCCCAGGCCGCGCCCGCGCAATAGCGGCGGGCGCGCGGGCCGTCGCAAAAGCGCTTCAGGACAGGAGCTGCGTCGGCTTCGAGCGCGACAGAATGTCGTCGATCGCGTCGCTGCCCGGGTTGCTGTGAAAGCCGGTCCCGATCTTCAGGGCATCCGCCAGCAGCAACCGGTAGTCGGCACGCGGCACCTCGATGGCGCCGAACCGCTCCAGGTGGCCGGTGATGAACTGGCTGTCCAGCAGGCTGTACTCGGCCGCTACAAGACGGGACACCAGGTGGACAAGGCCCACCTTGCTGGCGTCGCGCTGTCGGCTGAACATGCTTTCGCCGAAAAACGCGCCGCCCATCGCCACGCCGTAGAGGCCCCCGACAAGCTCGCCGTCGCGCCAGACCTCCACCGAATGGGCGTTGCCCATATAGTGCAGCGACGCATAAAGAGTCAGGATCTTGTCGTTGATCCAGGTGCGCGGACGTCGATTGGTTGCCTCGGCACAGCCTTCCATGACATCGCAGAAGGCCTTGTCGAAGGTCACCTCATAGACGCCCTGCCGGATCGTGCGCCGCAACCGCCGCGGAACGTAAAAGCTGTCCAGCGGAATGATGCCGCGCAGGCGGGGGTCGATCCAGAAGAGCTCCGGGTCATCCCGATCCTCGGCCATCGGGAAAACGCCGATCGCATAGGCCCGGAGCAGCATCTCCGGGGTTAGGTCAAGCGGTTCCATTGTGCCCTGTTCGTTAACGTTTTCAATGCCTAACAGGGCCATGTTAGTGCAGCGTCTAGCGCAAGCCCATCAATTTCTCGAGCCAGTGGATATTGTAATCGCCGTCCAGGAACTGCGGTTGCATGATGATGTCCTGATGCAGCGGTATGGTGGTCTCGATCCCGCCGATCACGTATTCGTCCAGCGCCCGGCGCAGCCGCATTAAGCATTCGTTCCGGCTGCGTCCCTGGACGATCAGCTTGGACACCAGGCTGTCGTAGTAGGGCGGTACCGAGCTACCCGAATACAGGGCGGAATCCACCCGGACCCCGAGCCCGCCCGGCGCGTGGTAGTCGGTGATCCGGCCCGGCGTGGGGCGGAAGGTCTCAGGGTCTTCGGCCGTGATCCGGCACTCGATGGAGTGGCCCGTCAGGACGATGTCCTCCTGGGACATATCCAGGGGCGCACCGGCGGCCACCCGGATCTGTTCGCGCACAAGGTCGACGCCGCACACCATCTCGGTGATCGGGTGTTCAACCTGGATGCGGGTATTCATCTCGATGAAGTAGAAGGCGCCGTTTTCGTACAGGAACTCGATGGTTCCGGCGCCGCGATAGTTGATCGCCGACAGAGCCGTGGCGACCGTGTTGCCGATTTCCGCCCTGATCTCCGGATTGAGCGCCGGCGACGGCGCCTCTTCGATCACCTTCTGGTGGCGCCGCTGGATCGAGCAATCCCGTTCGCCGAAATGCAGCACCTTGCCGCGCCCGTCGCCCATGACCTGGATCTCGATATGGCGCGGACCGCCCAGGTACTTCTCCCAATAGACCGCGTCGTCGCCGAACGCCGCCTTCGCCTCGGTCCGGCACAGACCCAGGGCCTCCATGAAACCGTCGGCGTCCTGGGCAACCTTCATGCCGCGCCCGCCGCCGCCGGCCGCCGCCTTGATCAGCACAGGAAAGCCCGCGTCCTTGGCCGCGGCCAGCGCATCGCGGTCGTCGCGGATCTCGCCGGGCGAGCCGGGCACCACGGGGATCCCCAGTTCGCGCGCCTTCTGCTTGGCCGCCACCTTGTCGCCCATCAGGCGGATATGTTCCGGCGTTGGCCCGATGAAACTGATCCCGTGTTCTTCCACCATCTCGGCAAAACCGGCGTTCTCGGACAGGAAACCGACGCCGGGATGCAGCCCGTCGGCCCCGGTGACCATTGCCGCCGACAGGATGGCCGGCACGTTCAGATAGCTTTTTGCGGGGCTGGGCGGGCCGATGCAGACGCTTTCGTCGGCAAGGCGCACATGCATCGCGTCCTCGTCGGCCGTCGAATGGATCGCAACGGTCGCGATGCCCATCTCTTTGCAGGCGCGATGGATTCGAAGTGCGATTTCGCCGCGGTTCGCGATGAGGACCTTCTCGAACATGACAAGCAGGCGGCCGCGGTCGGGCTATTCGAGGATCAGCAGGGCCTCGCCGAATTCGACGGGCTGCTCGTTGGAAATCAGAATGCGGCTGACCCGCCCGGCGCGCGGCGCCGGGATCGGGTTCATGACCTTCATGGCTTCGATGATCAACAGGGTCTGACCCTCTGACACCGTGTCGCCCGGTTGGACGAAGTTCGCGGCGCCGGGCTGTGGCGCCAGATAGGCCGTGCCGACCATGGGCGAGCTTACCGTGCCCGGGTGGGTCTCCGCCGTTTCGGGCGGCGATTCGGCTTGCTTTTCGGCCTGTTCCGCCGCGGGCGCCGGAGCCGCAAGCGCGACCGGTCCGGCCACGCCGCGCGCGAGTCGGATCGACCGCGTTCCGTCGTTGATCTCGACCTCGGTCAGGCCTTTCTCGGTCATCAGGTCGGCGATCTGCTCGACCAGCTTGGTATCGAAATCTGGCTTGGTGGGCATGGACGTCCTGTTCGCTTTGCCGCCGTTACCGGCGCATGCCGGCAATGGCTTCCAGGGCCAGCGCGTAGCCCTTGATGCCGAGGCCGCAGATCACGCCGTCCGCGGCCTGGGAGATGAAGGAATGGTGCCGGAAGGCCTCGCGGGCGTAAATGTTGGAGATATGCACCTCGATCACCGGCTGTTCCAACAGGTTGAGTGCGTCCAACAGCGCCACCGAGGTGTGGCTGTAGGCCGCTGCGTTGATGATGACGGCGCTTGACGCAGTGCGCGCCTCCTGGATCCAGTCGACCAGCGCGCCTTCGCTGTTGGACTGGCGCAACTCCACGGTCAGGCCCAGCCTGTCGGCCTCGCCACGGCACATCGTCTCGATATCCGCCAGCGTCGCGTCGCCGTAGATCTCCGGCTCGCGCAAACCCAGCATGTTCAGGTTCGGCCCGTTCAAAACGTAGACGGGCTTTTGTTCTTCTGCCACCGAACGCTCCGCAGACCTGCGTAGGGGAATCCAAACGCGATGTTTATCGCACGCGAAGGTGCTGGGCAATGGGCGCCGCGGCACGGACCGCCGGGCCCCTTGTCGCCGCGACCCGATGCGCGCTTGGATTGAGGTCGGCCGCACGGTAAAGATGCGGCCAGCAGGGAGCACCGCATGACGAACGCCAAGACCACCACGCCGTACGGCGCGTGGCCGTCCCCCATCACTGCCGATCTGATCACCGGCGGCGTGGTCGGCATCGGCCAGGTCAGCCTGGACGACGGCATGGTTTACTGGACCGAATTGCGCCCCAGCGAGGGCGGACGGACGGCCTTGCTGCGCCGGCTTGCGGACGGTTCGATCGAGGAGGTGACGCCCGAGCCGATCAACGTGCGCAGCCGCGTGCACGAATATGGCGGCGCCTCCTATGTGGCCGCGGGCGACAGCGTCTATTACGTGGATGGACAGTCGCAGCAGATCATGCGTCTGCGACCCGGCGGCGAAGCCACGGCGCTGACCGACAGCGAGAACAGCCGCTATGCGGATCTGCTGCACGATGCGCCGCGACGGCGGCTGGTCGCGGTCGAGGAGGTGCACGGGTCCGGTGCCGAGCCCGTCAACCGGCTGAGCGCCGTCGACCTCGAAAGCGGCTCGGTTTCCATCCTGGCTCAGGGCGCCGATTTCTACAGCGCGCCGCGCCTGTCTCCCGATGGCGGCCAGCTTGCCTGGATCGAATGGGACCACCCGAACATGCCCTGGGACGGGACCCGGCTGCGGCTGGCGCACCTGGCCGAAGGCGGCGCGGTCGAGGACGACCGGGTCGTCGCCGGCGGAACCGACGAGGCGATCTTCCAGCCGGAATTTGCGCCGGACGGCCGTCTTCACTTCGTTTCCGACCGCACCGGGTTTTGGAACCTCTATCGCCTCGACGGCGACAGCCAGACGGCACTGTGTCCGATGCAGGCCGAGTTCGGGATGCCGTACTGGGTTTTCGGCATGCGGACCTACGGCTTCGTCGATGCCCGCCGGATCCTGTGTTGCTACGCGGTCAATGGCGCCTGGCGGCTGGGCCTGTTGGACGCCGAACGCGGCGCGATCGATGCAGTCGAAACCGACGCCAGTGCGATCGCGCAGATTGCCTGCGGCGGCGGCCTCTTGTGTTACCTCGCCGGCACGCCCACCCGGCCCGACGAACTGCGCTTGCTGAACCTCGAGACCGGAAAGGAAAGGGTCGTGCGCAGGGCCGCCCAAATCGAGGTTCCCGGCGGGTTCGTCTCGGAAGGCGAGGAGGTGTCGTTCCCGACCGCGGACGGCGAGACTGCCTACGGCTATTTCTACGCCCCCGCAAACGCCGACCACCAGGCCCGGTCGGACGAACTGCCTCCGTTGATCGTCAAAAGTCACGGCGGCCCTACCGGCCAGACGGAACGGTCGTTCAATCTTAAGATCCAGTACTGGACCAGCCGTGGATTTGCCGTTCTTGACGTGAACTACCGCGGCAGCAGCGGCTACGGCAGGGACTTCCGCCGGGCACTGGACGGTTTGTGGGGCATTGCCGATGTCGAGGACTCTGCGGCGGGTGCGCTGTTTCTGGCGGACAAGGGGCTGGTCGACCGCGATCGGCTGATCGTCACCGGCGGCAGCGCCGGCGGTTACACGACGCTGTGTGCGCTGACCTTCACCGACACGTTCCGCGCCGGTGCCAGCCACTACGGCGTCGGCGACCTGGAAGCGCTTGCCCGCGACACCCACAAGTTCGAAAGCCGCTATCTGGACCGGCTGGTCGGGCCCTGGCCCGAGGCGAAGGCCGTCTATCGCGACCGGTCGCCGATCCACGCCATCGACCGCCTCAACTGCCCGGTCATCTTCCTGCAGGGCAGCGAGGACAAGGTCGTGCCTCCGAACCAGGCGGACGACATGGTTGCCGCGCTCGACGCCAAGGGGCTGCCGGTTGCCTATGTCCTGTTCGACGGCGAGGGGCACGGCTTCCGTCAGGCCGAGAACATCAAGCGGGCCCTGGTGGCCGAGCTTTCCTTTTACGGACAGGTCTTCGGGTTCGAACCGCCGGGAATTGACGAACCGGTCCCAATCCGCAATCTGTAACGCTGGATCGGCACGGGCAGCGGCCCGTTCGGAAGGGCAGGGCGATGAGGCAACTCCGCCGCGCGGAAATCGAGCGGTACAGGCAGGACGGCGCGATCGTCCTGCGCGATGTCGTGGCACCGTCGTGGCTGCGCCGGCTGTCCGAGGCCGTTGCGCAGAACATGGACGCGCCGGGTCCGATGGCGAACGACTATACCGGCGGCGGAAAGTCGGGCCGCTATTTCGGTGACTATTGCAACTGGGCACGGATCCCGGGTTATCGCGCCTTTGCTTTCAGGTCGAATCTGGCCGGTCTCGCGGCGCGCCTGATGGGGTCGGCGCGGGTGCAGCTTTTTCACGAGCACGTCCTGGTCAAGGAGCCGGGCACCGGCGAAACGACGCCCTGGCACCATGACCAGCCCTACTATGTCGTCGGCGGCAGCCAGGTGGTTTCCTTCTGGGTGCCGCTGGACCCGGTGGCGCACGCCGTCTGTCCGCGCTTCGTGCGCGGCAGCCACCGCTGGGGCAAGCTTTTCTATCCGCGCCGTTTCCTCGACGGTTCCGACTACGACTATGCCGGGCCCGGGTTCGAGACGGTTCCCGACATCGACGGCAACCCCGGCAGGTACGACATCGCGGCGTGGGACCTGCGCCCCGGCGACGTGGTCGCCTTCCACTTTCTCACCGTCCACGATGCGCCGGTGAATGCGTCGACGACCCGACGGCGGGCCATCGCCTGGCGCTTCTTCGGCGAGGACGCCCATTGGGCCAGCCGGCCCGGCCAGCCGTCTCCGCCCTATCCCGACATGGGCCTGTCCTTGGAAGACGGCGACCCGCTGCCGGAAGACTGGTTCCCCGTGGTATGGCCGCGCAGGGCCGGACGCCGGGCGGAAACGTCCGCGGTGCGGTCATGAAGCTCTACGGCTACTATCGCTCCTCGGCGGCCTACCGGGTCCGTATTGCGCTAAACCTCAAGGGCTTGAAGCCGGAGGAGGCGCACTACCGCCTCCGCTTCAAGGAGCATCAGTCGGCCGACTACACCAGGCTCAACCCGCAACAGCTCGTGCCCACGCTGGTTGACGGAGACCTGGTGTTGGGCCAGTCGCTGGCGATCGTCGAATACCTGGACGAAACCCACCCCGATCCGCCGCTGCTGCCGCCGGACGCAGCCGGCCGCGCCAGGGTCAGGCAGTTGGCGATGGTCTCGGCCTGCGACATCCATCCGATCAACAACCTGCGGGTTCTGCAGTACCTGACGGGTCCGCTGGGGCTCAGCGAAGAACAGCGCGACCAGTGGTATCTGCACTGGGTGAATGCGGGCTTCGTTGCGCTGGAGGCGCTGTTGGCCGACAGCCCGCAGACCGGCCTTTATTGCCACGGCGACAGCGTCACGCTGGCCGACATCGCGCTGGTGCCGCAGGTCTACAATGCCGTGCGGTTCAACTGCGACATGCGGCCCTATCCCACGATCGCACGCATCAATGCCGCGTGCCTGGCGCTGCCCGCGCTTGCCGATGCAGTGCCGGAAAAACAGCCGGACGCGGAATAGGCACCGGGATCCTTCCATGAGTGCGTCAGACCGGCCCAAGCCGCCACGCGGTTATCCCTTTACCCCGGTGGTGGCGGCGCTGCCGGCGACGGTTCCGTTCGTCGGCCCCGAAGCCCAGGAACGGGCCAGGGGGCGGCCGTTCCGGGCGCGCATCGGCGCCAACGAAAGCGTCTTCGGGCCGTCGCCCAAGGCCATCGCCGCCATGCAGGAGGCCGCCCGCGGCGCCTGGATGTACGGCGATCCGGAGAATTACGACCTGAAGCAGGCGCTGGCGGAACACCACGGCGTCGGGCCGGAGAACGTGGTCGTGGGCGAGGGGATCGACGGTCTGTTCGGCTATACCGCGCGGCTCTTCATCGAGCCGGGGATCCCGGTTGCCACCTCGGCAGGCGCCTATCCTACCTTCAACTTCCAGGTGGCGGCCTGCGGCGGCCGGATCGTCACCGTCCCCTACCGCGACGACCGCGAGGACCCCGATGCCCTGCTGGCGCTGGCGGCCCGCGAGAAGGCTCGGCTGGTCTATTTGGCCAACCCCGACAATCCGATGGGCACATGGTGGAACGGCGATGCGATCGGGCGGATGATCGCCGGCATCCCGGATGGCGCGCTGTTATGTCTGGACGAGGCTTATATCGACTTCGCGCCCGACGGCACGGCGCCGCCGGTCGATGTGTCGGACGGGCGGGTCCTCAGGTTCCGGACCTTTTCCAAGGCGCACGGTCTGGCCGGATGCCGCATTGGTTACGTGCTGGGCGAGGCCGACCTGATCAAGAGCTTCGACAAGATCCGCAACCATTTCGGCGTCAACCGGATCGCCCAGGCCGGCGCTCTGGCGGCGCTTGGCGACGGTGATTACCTGAGGTCGGTGGTCGACCGCGTCGCCGCGGCGCGCGAACGGATCGGCGCAATCGCGGCACAGAATGGCCTTGCCGCGCTGCCGTCGGCGACCAACTTCGTCGCGGTCGATTGCGGGCGCGACGGCGCCTATGCCAGGCGGGTGCTTGCGGAACTTGGCGCGCGCGATGTTTTCGTGCGCATGCCGGGCGTGGCGCCGCTCGACCGGTGCATCAGGGTCAGCGCCGGCCGTGATGAAGAGCTCGATCTCTTCGAGCGGGTGTTTCCCGAGGCGCTGGCGGCGGCCGCACGCTGACGGTAAGGAGCCGTCACCCGCCGGCGCGCACCTCTTCGATGATCGAGACGATCTGTTCGTTGGAGATCGCGCCCGGCACCAGCTTGTCGCCGATGATCATGGCCGGAGTTCCGCTGATCTGCAGGGTTCGGGCCAGCGCCAGGTTGCCGTCCAGGTGGGTCTTGATATCGGGCGCCGCCATGTCTTCCTTCAGCCGGTCGATGTCGATCCCCACCGATTGCGCCCGCTGCAGCACGACGTCCTCGGTCAGGCGTCCGCGATGGCCCATCACTGCGGTGTGGAACTCCAGATACTTGTCCTGCTTGGCCGCGGCCATTGCCGCTTCTGCCGCATAACGCGACACCGGCCCAAGGATCGGCAGTTCCTTCCAGACGATGCGTACGTTCGGGTCGGTTTCCAGGACCTTCATCATCGCCGGCAGCATGCGTTTGCAGTAGCCGCACTGATAGTCGAAGAACTCGACCACCGTGACATCGCCGTCCTGGTTGCCCGAGACAGGCGTCATCGGGTCGTCAAAGATCTGCGTTTTTAGGGCCGCCATCAGCTTGCGGCGTTCCTCCTCTTGGGCGGCGGCGGTGCGGCGTTCCATCTCGCGCAGCGCTTCCAGGACCACGTCCGGGTTCTCCAGGAGGTATTCCTTGACGATCTCCCGGATCTCGTCGCGCGCCGCCTCGTCGAACGCATCGGCCCGGACCGTGGCGGATCCGAACGCCAGCGAGAGCCCGACCAGGGCAGCCAGCGGCAGTTTCTGGATGATCGTCATTGCATGCGGTCCTTTGCCATTGAGTTGGGCCGTACTATCGCCGCCGGGCAGGCCCGAGACAAGGCCGGGGCCGGTCCGGACAGTGGCGATCACGGGCTTATGAACGGCGGATTGGCGGGCGTTGTGACCTGAGCGGTGCGGCCGGAGCTTGCGCCCTCAGCGCGCCTCCCGTTCCTTCTGGATGCGTTCGGCCAACAGCTTGATGTCCTGCGCCTTCATCCAGCCGGCCGAGCCGTTCGGCAGGCGGTCCATCGCGCGGCTGGCCTGCTGGATCGCGGCCTTCAGGTTGCCGCGGCGCGATGCCTCTTCCGCCAGCGCCAGCGAGGACCGCCCGTGGTCGCCGGCCCTGCCATAGGCGATGCCCAGGTGTCGCCACGCGTTGGCCAGCCACGGCTCGTAGCGCAGCGCCTGTTCCAGGTGGTCGCTCGCCGCCGGCAGCAGCCGGTCGTCGTTGAGCGCGAGCTGCGACTGCGCGAGCGCAACGCGGATCAGCGCCGCCCAGGGCAGGATCTCCACCGCCTTTTCGTAGGACGCGATCGCGCCCTGCAGGCGGCCTGCATCGCGCAGGATGTCGCCGCGCAGCTCCCAGAAGAAGGGATCGTTCGGATACTCCGCCAGCATGTCGTCGACGATCGCAAGCGCCCGGTCGGTCTGGCTGATCCGCATATTGGCGATCGAGCGGGCATAGCGCGAATAGATCGAATTGTCGTTCTCGGGATAGCGCGCAAGGACCTGCGGCATCGGGTCCAGATATCCGATCAGCTTGGCCCGCATCCGCTCGTGCATGTCGACGATCTGGGCGGGGATCGGCACGGTCGTGTAGGGGGACAGCGCCACCTGCTCGCGCATGAAGATGATCCGGTCTTCGGTCAGTGGATGAGACTGCAGGTACGGGTCCAGGTTGCTGGCATAAAGCCGCGAGTTCTTTTCCAGGATCTCCAGGAAATCCAGCAGGCCTTGCGACGAGATCTGCGACTCGTTCAGGAACTCCACCGCCGCCTGGTCGGCCGAACGTTCCATGGTGCGGGTATAGGCAAGCAAATTGCGGATCGCCATGGACTGGCCGGCCGCGTTGGCGGCCGCCGCCGCTTCAGGCTGCCCAGAAAGGATGGCGGCGGGAACACCCAGGATCAGCGCCGCGATAGACGTCGCTTGGGCGTTGCGGATGGCATCCTGCATGCGCGCCAGATGGCCGCCGGTGATGTGTCCGGTTTCATGGGCCAGCACGCCGATCACCTGGTTGGCGTCGTCGGCCCGAACCAAGAGGCCGGTGTTCATGAAGATGCGCTGTCCACCGGCGACGAAGGCGTTAAGTCGTTTGTCTTGGACCAGATGGATTCTCACGAACGTGGGGTCCAGGCCCGCCACGTTGAACAGTGGCGCCGCGTAAACGCGGATGGTATTTTCGATTTCGGTGTCTCGGATCAGCGAGATACCCTGCGCCATGCCCGGCCGCGCGGATAGTGCGGCCAGGCAGTAGAGACAAACCGCCGTCCACAGAATTAGACCTCGATACCGCATGCCCGCTCGCTTTTTGGTCCCCAAGTGCTTCAGTAATGTAGGTGGCGGACCGGCGCGAAGCAATCGTGCTGCCTTGAGTGCTGTCGTCGCAGGCCTGGTCCTGGGGCTTTCGGCGTGCGGCGGCGACGACGATGATGGCCCCCAATTCGGCACGATCGGCTACGTCGAGGGGTTCTTCGGCGCGGTCGCTGCCGACGAGCCCAATGCCGTGCTGGTCGGCCGGGATATCCTCTCTTCGGGTGGAACCGCCGCCGATGCGGCGGTTGCCGTCGGGTTCACGCTTGCGGTGACCTTGCCGTCCCGGGCGAGCCTCGGCAGCGGCGGCGTCTGCCTGGTCCACGACCCGGCGACCGGATCGACAGAATCCTTGGATTTCATTCCCGTTGCCGGGACGGCGAACAACCCCAGGGCCGACCGGCCGAGCGCGATTCCAGCGCTGACCCGCGGTCTGGTGGCCATGCATGCCCGCTATGGCGAGTTGGACTGGCGCGCTCTGCTGCGGCCGGCCGAGGACCTGGCTCGGTTCGGGCACCGCCTGCCGCGCGCGTTCTACAAGGACCTGGAACGAGCGGCCAAGCCGCTGTTCGCGGACCAGCAGGCGCGACGCGTCTTCGCCGCCGGCGGCGGCGACCAGCCGATTCCCGAGAACGCGAAATACCGGCAGCTCGATCTTGCCGCGCTGCTGGGGCAACTGCGGATCAACGGGGCTGGCGCGATGTACACCGGTCCGATCGCCAAGAAGATCGTCGATGGGGTGGCCGAAGCGGGCGGGACCCTCACGGTCACCGATCTGCGCGACTGGCTGCCCCAGTGGCGGCCGACCCTGATCCAGACGTTCGAAAAGAACTTCGTGACATACGAACTGCATGCAGCACCGCTGCCGGCGGCGGGTGGCATCCTGTCCGCGCAGATGATCGGCATGCTGCGCGAAGACGACCGGTATCTGGAGGCCGACGAGACGGCTCGATTGCACCTTCTTGCGGCCGTGGCACAGCGCGCCTACGCGGGACGCGCCGGATGGTTGAAGGAGGACTTCACCGCCGCCGACCCGCTGGAAGACCTGGTGGACGGCGAGATTCTCGAGACACTGATGGACGGGTTCGACCCGAACCGCGCGACACCGTCGGCGGCACTCGACCCGCAACCGGTGCGGATCCGCGAAAACCCGGCCGGCGCCAGCTTCGTCGTGGTCGACGGTCGGGGCGGCGCCGTCGCCTGCACCTTGACCATGTACAACCTGTTCGGCACCGGACGCGTCGTGCCGAATACGGGCATCGTCCTGGCCGCGGCGCCCGACCGCGGTGCCCGCAACCCGCTGCCGCTGGGTCCGGTCATGGTCGTGCGTCCGGATCAGTTCCTGTTCCACTACGCCGCCGCCGCATCGGGCGGCATTGCGGCCTCGACCTCGCTTGCCAACGTAACCGCCCGTTCACTGCTGGTCGACGGGCCGACGCGGGACGCGGTGGACGCGCCGCGGGTCCATCACGGCGGTGCGCCGGATACCTTGGTCGCAGAGGACGCTTTGGGCGAGGAGGTGATGAGAGCGCTTGCTGCGCTCGGGTACGACGTGGCGACGGCCAACCGGTTCGGCCAAGTGAACGTGATCTACTGTCCCTCCGACCTGCCGCCGCTTGATCCTGATGTCACGAAGGTCTCCTGCTCGGCATCGGGCGATCGGCGCGGCTACGGCATGGCCGTTCAGGCCGACTGAGCCGACCGGGGGCGGGGCAGGGGCATGGCGCTGAAAACCTCGTCGCGGGCGGAGATCGCGCCGTTTCGCGTCATGGAAGTGATGCGGCGGGCGTTCGAGCGCGACCGCAACGGCCAGGCTTGCTACCACATGGAGGTGGGCCAGCCCGGCACCGGCGCGCCCGAGGGCGTCCTGAAGGCTGCGGAGGCGGCGCTACGGGCCGGCAAGCTCGGCTATACCGATGCGCTGGGAATACCGGACCTGCGCCAGGCGATCGCCGGCCACTACCGCGACACCTACGGCTGCAGCGTCGATCCCGACCGCATCGCCGTGACCACCGGCTCGTCGGCCGGGTTCGTGCTGTCGTTCCTCAGCGCGTTCGATATCGGCGACCGTGTGGGGCTCGTGACGCCCGGCTATCCCTGCTACCGCGCGATCCTTCAGGCGCTGGGCTGCGAGGTGGTCGTCGTGGAGGCGGGCCTGGAGGACCGCTATCAGCCGACGCCAGCGCTGTTGGACAGGACGATCGCGACGGAGGGACCGATCGACGGGCTGATCGTCGCCAGTCCTTCCAACCCGACCGGGACCATGCTGGACGAGGCGGCGCTGGGGGCGCTGTGCGGGTACTGCGACGCCGCCGGAATCCGCCTGATTTCCGACGAGATCTACCACGGCATCACGTATGAGCATGCCGCCGAGACGGCGCTGCGCTTTACCGAGGACGCCTTCGTCATCAACAGCTTCTCGAAGTACTTCTCGATGACCGGCTGGCGAATCGGCTGGATGGTGGTGCCGCAGGACCTGGTGCGGCCGGTCGAACGGCTGGCGCAGAACCTGTTCATCTCGCCGCCTTCGCTCAGCCAGGTCGCCGCGGCTGCGGCGTTCGACTGCCATTCCGAGCTGCAGGCGAACGTGGCGCGTTATCGGGCGAACCGCGACTTGCTGCAGGCGGAACTGCCCGAGGCGGGCTTCACCCACCTCGCGCCGTCAGACGGCGCCTTCTACGTCTATGCGGACGTGCGCGACCTGACCAACGATTCCCTGGCGTTCAGCCGGCGGATCCTGGACGAGACGGGTGTTGCGCTGACCTCGGGCGTCGATTTCGATCCACGCCGGGGCCACACGGACATCCGGTTTTCCTATGCCGGGACGACCGAGGAAGTCGCGGCCGCGCTTGCGGCCCTCAAAGCCTGGCGGCGCTGAGGCGCGCGGCGGCCCCGTCCGTCAGCCCCGGTTCCACCACCCGCGACGTTTGGGGCGCGGCTCGGCCGGTGCGGTTTCCTCTTCCGGCTGCGGCGGAGCGAGTTCCGCTGCGGCGGCATCGGGTGCGCCAAGCAGGGCCGGCTCGGGAGGCGCGGGTTCGGGCGCCGCCGGGGGAACGTCCAGTTCAGGCAAAGGCGGTTCCTCGGCAGTGGCGGCGGCGGGTTCTCTGACCTCCTCCGCATCGCTCTCCGCGCCGTCCATCGCCGGTAGAAGCGACGGCTCCTCATCGTCCAGGTCTTCGGACGGTGCGGCCTCCGCCGTTTCCGCCACGGCCGCGTCGGTATCGTCCGATGCGGTCGGTGCGGCGTCGGCATCTTCCTCCTCGGCCCCCACGCGGGTCGGCTTGCGCCGCCGTGTCCGGCGCGGTTTGGACACGGTTTCTTCGGCCTCGTCGTCGGCCTTTTTCCTGCGGCGCGTGCGCTTGGCGGCGGGCTTCTCCGGCGCGGTCTCTTCCGCTGCATCGACGTCGGCCTCGGCCGCTTCGGCCGCCTCTGCCTCTGCCGCATCGACCTTGCCGGCATCCGCCGGTGCGGGCTCCACCGCTTCGGCGTCGGCCTCTCCCTCTGCTGCCGGTGCGGCCTCGCCCGCCTCCCGGCGTGCGCGCCGGCCGCCGCGCCGTCCGCGCCGCCGCCTGCGGCGCGTGGGCTCGGGTTCGTCCTCGCCAGTCGCCTCGGTTTCCTCTTCGTCGCGCTCGGCCGCGGCCTCGTCGTCGGTCTCTGCGATCTGCTCGACCGTTGCATCCTCCGCCGCATCCGACCGCTTGCGGCGCCGGCCGCGTTTGCGTTTGCGCTTGCGCTCGCCGTCGCCGGCCTCCTCAGGCCGCTCTTCGGTCTCCTCGGCCGCCTGGCCCTTGTCTTCCCGCGTTTTGGTGCGGGTGACGTCGAAGCCGCTCGGCCCGATATGCTCGTCGTCGGTCTCGATGATGATCTGGAAGTCGTAGCGCGCCTCGATTTCGGCCATCGTCTCGCGCTTGTTGTTCAACAGATACAGCGCAACGGCGCCTGGGACGCGCGCGGTGACCTCCAGCGCCCGGCGGCGCAGGCCTTCTTCCTCGACCGCCCGCAGCACCCTGAGCGCCTGGGTCTCGGTCGACAAGACATAGCCGGTGCCGCCGCAATGGACGCAGACCTGACTGGTCGCCTCCTGCAGGCTGGGGCGCAGGCGCTGTCGTGACATTTCCAGAAGGCCGAACGGGCTGATCCGGCCCAGTTGGATGCGTGCCCGGTCGCGGCGCATCGCATCCTTCAGCCGGCGTTCGACCTGATGGTTGTTGCGCTGGTCCTCCATGTCGATGAAATCGATCACGATCAGACCGGCGAGGTCCCTGAGCCGCAGTTGCCGGGCAACCTCTTCGGCGGCCTCGCTGTTGGTTTTCAGCGCGGTTTCTTCGATGTTGCGTTCCCGGGTCGACCGGCCCGAGTTGACGTCGATCGCCACCAGGGCTTCGGTCTGGTGCATGACGATGTAGCCGCCCGACCGCAACTGCACGACCGGGTCGTGGATCGCCGCAAGCTGGCTCTCCATCTGATAGCGCTGCAGGAGCGGGATGTCCTCCTTGTAGCGTTTGACCTTCTTGGCGTGGCTGGGGATCAGGTTGGACATGAAGGCGCGCGCCGTTTTGTAGGCCTCTTCGCCGGCGACCAGCACCTCGTCGATGTCCTTCGAATAGAGATCGCGGATCGACCGCTTGATCAGGTTCGCTTCCTCGTGGATCAGCGCCGGTGCGGTCGATTCCAGGGTCTTCTCCCGGATGTCGTCCCACAGCCGCATCAGGTATTCGAAGTCGCGTTTGATCTCCGCCTTCGAGCGCTCGGAGCCCGCCGTGCGCAGGATCACGGCCATCTCGGGCGGCGTCTTCAGGTCGGAGATGATCGATTTCAGCCGCTTGCGGTCGGTGGAGTTGGTGATCTTCCGGCTGATGCCGCCGCCGCGCGACGTGTTCGGCATCAAGACGCAATACCGGCCGGCCAGCGACAGATACGTGGTCAGCGCGGCGCCCTTGTTGCCGCGCTCTTCCTTGACGACCTGGACCAGCAGGATCTGCCGCCGCTTGATGACTTCCTGGATCTTGTAGTGCCGGCGCAGTCTGGGCCGACGGCGCGTCGCCTCGGCGATCTCGTCGTCGTCGCCGCCGACCTCTTCGACGGATTCGCTTTCCTCGTCGCCTTCCGATTCCTCGCCGTTGTCGTCGTCGACAAGGTCTTCGCGGTCCTCGATGGGTATCCGGTAATAGTCAGGATGGATTTCGCTGAAGGCCAGGAACCCATGGCGGTTTCCGCCATAGTCGACGAAGGCCGCCTGCAAGGACGGTTCGACGCGGGTTACCTTCGCGAGATAGATGTTTCCTTTAAGCTGTGCCTTGTGGCTTGTGTCGTAGTCCGTTTCCTCAAGTCGATTTCCACTGGCAACCACGACCCGGGTCTCTTCCGGGTGGGCCGCATCGATCAGCATACGTCGTGTCATTCAAACTCTCTCCGGCACGCACCCGCCCGGCGATTTGCCGTCGAAGGCGGGGTGGCATGCGATTCTTTGTTTTGTAAGGCGGAACCTCCATGGCCGTGCCGATCGCCCGATCAAACGGCCGCGCGTCGCGCGGACCAGGACCGGGAAAGGACGACACAGCCACGCGCTTCGCCCGGAAGTACCGGGCGGGTGTGGCGATTTGGATGTTCCGTACAGAAGTCATGGGTTCACTTTGCACTGCGCTTAATGACGGCCGCATGTCTCCCTTACCGGGTGCCCGCCGGTATAGGCCGTGGACACGGGTGTCGGGAGAATGGATGCAGTTCCGCCCCACGAACACTGCAGACCGCAAGCTGTTGCGGTCTTTTGCTCATTCGTGGATAAACTCGCACTTGGCTAACATAGGCGTATTCGGCCTCAAAGGACAAACTGTTTGTCGATACTTTTGCATGCTCCACGAGTATTGCTAGTGTCCTGTTAACGAAATCGCATTGATACTTGCGTTCTTCGGGGTCAATATATGGTAGCCTTCTTTAAAGAGGGATACGAGATGTTTGAATTCCCGGCGGTAAAGGTCGCCCGTCGCGCGTTTGCCGCGCTGTTGATTCTGTTAACGGCTGCGCTTGCGGCCGTTGCCGGCGGCGCGCCCGCGGCGGCGCTGGAGGTCAAGGCGGCGCGGATCGGGGTCCACCCGGGGCTCACGCGTTTCGTTCTGGAGTTCGATCAGCGGGTCTCCTATCGCCTGTTCCTTCTGGATTCGCCCTACCGGGTCGTGATCGACACGCCCGAGAGCACCTGGGCCGCCGGCCCGGCGCCGCGCGGCCAGACCAAGGGCGTGATCGCCAGCTACCGCCACGGCCTGTTCCAGTCCGGCGTGACGCGGGTGGTGATCGACACCAGCGTGCCGGTGCGGATCAAGAACCACTTCCGCCTGCTGCCCACCGGAAAGGCCGGCCACAGGGTCGTTCTCGACCTGGAGGAGGTGGATGCGGCGACCTTCGCCGACCAACAGCGCCGCGCCCTGTCTCCCGACTGGGAGAAGTACCAGGCGAGCCTGGCCGTGCCCGACAAGCCTGCGCCGCGGCCGCCGCGGCGGGCGGACGATACGCGTAAGGTGGTGGTGCTGGATCCTGGCCACGGCGGGCCGGATCCGGGCGGGATCGGCGCGACCGGCACCTACGAGAAGACCATCGTTCTGCAGGTGGCGCGGGCCATCAAACGCCGGATGGAGGCCAGCGGCCGCTACCGCGTCCGTCTCACCCGCGACCGCGATGTCTTTCTGTCCTTGCGCGACCGCTACAAGGTCGCTCACGAGGAAGACGCGGACCTGTTCATCTCTCTGCATGCCGACAAGATCGCGCGTCGCGACGTGCGGGGCCTGTCGGTCTATACGCTGTCCAACAAGGCTTCCGATGCGGAGGCGGCTGCGCTTGCCAAGCAGGAGAACAAGGCCGACATCATTGCCGGCACCGATCTCAGCATCTACGAGCCCGACGTCTCCTCAATCCTGATCGACCTGGCCCAGGAATCCACCGTTCGCTACAGCCGCGACGTCGCCGAGACCATGGTCAGGGAGTTTGCCAAGGACGTGCGGGTTCTGCGAAACACACATAGGTATGCAGGCTTCGCGGTTCTCAAATCGCCAAACGTGCCTTCGGTCTTGGTCGAGCTTGGCTATCTATCCAACCGGAAGGATGAAAAGTTGTTGAAGCAGGTCGAATATCACGGAAAAGTTGCAGAGGGACTGCTGCGGGCGCTGGACGCCTATTTCCTGCGCCAGGCGCAACTCAGCCGGTCTTGATGGCGCGACCGGGATCATAAACTCGCCATATTCCGTTCGTATCACCGGTGACTGCGGGAGCCGCTGGATTCGCCTGATATGCGCTTTGTCTTGAGATCATTCGTGGCTTTGCTGTCGCTCGGCCTGCTTGGCGCCCTGGTGGTCGCCGGGGGCACGATCTATGGGCTGTGGCACTACGGGCGCGATCTGCCCGATTACAAACAGCTTGCCGACTACCGGCCGCCGACGGCGACCCGCGTGCATGCGGGCGACGGCAGGCTGATTGCCGAATACGCGCGCGAACGCCGCGTCTTCGTCCCGATCCAGGCCTTTCCCCGGCGTGTCATCCACGCTTTCGTCGCGGCGGAGGACAAGAACTTCTTCAGCCATCCCGGCGTCGACTTCATGGCGCTGGTCCGCGCGGTCGTCACCAACATCAAAAGCCTGGGCACCGACCGCCGGCCTGTCGGCGCGTCGACCCTTACCCAGCAGGTGGCGAAGAATTTCCTCCTGACGAACGAGGTCTCCATCGAACGCAAGATCAAGGAGGCCATCCTGGCCTTCAGGATCGAGCGTGCCCTGACGAAGGAACGGATTCTCGAGCTCTATCTCAACGAGATCTATCTCGGCTACGGCTCCTACGGGGTCGCGGCGGCGGCGCTGAACTATTTCAACAAGTCGATGAACGAGTTGACCACCGCCGAGGCGGCCTATCTGGCCGCGCTGCCCAAGGCGCCGAACAACTACCACCCCATCCGCAAGCTGGAGGCCGCGCGGGCGCGGCGCAACTACGTTATCGGGCGGATGTTCGAGGACGGGTACATCGACCGGCCGACCGCGGTGGCCGCGCGCGCGGCGCCGCTTGTGGTGGTGCCGCCGGAAGAAACCCAGTTCGTCGATGCCGCCTACTTCTCCGAAGAGGTGCGCCGCGAGCTGGTCGACCGCTTCGGCGAGGACGCGCTATACGAAGGCGGGCTTTCTGTCCGGACCACGGTTTCCCCCGATCTGCAGGCAATTGCCGAGCGCACCCTGCGCGAGGGGCTGGAGGCCTATGACAGGCGGCACGGATGGCGCGGGCCCATTGCCAAGATCGAACTGGCGGCCGACTGGCCGGGCCGGCTGGCGACCGTTCCCAGTCCGCCCGGCATCGGGTCATGGCGGATGGCGCTGGTCCTCTATCTCACCGACGATGCTGCCGATATCGGCTTTGCCGACGGCACCGGCGGGACCATCCCGCTGACCGAGCTCACCTGGGCGCGGGAGGCCGTCGCCGACCAGAAACGGGGCGACAAGGTCGAGACGCCGGCCGACGTCCTGGCGCCGGGCGATGTGGTTCTCGTCGAGCCGGTCGCCTTCATGCCGGCCAAGGACGACGAGGAGCCCGTTCCCTATCCCGCCGACACCTACGGCCTTAGGCAGATCCCCGAGATCAATGGCGGACTTGTGGCGTTGGATCCGCATACCGGCCGGGTGCTGGCCATGGCGGGCGGTTGGAGCTACGAGCACAGCGAGTTCAACCGCGTCAGCCAGGCGGTCCGCCAGCCGGGGTCGGCGTTCAAGCCGTTCGTTTATCTGGCGGCACTCGACCAGGGCTACACGCCGGCCACGTTGATTCTCGACGCGCCGTTCGTGCTGGACCAGGGGCCGGGGCAGGGGAAATGGAAGCCGGCCAACTTCACCCGCAAGTTCTACGGCCCCAGTCCCATGCGGGTCGGGATCGAAAAATCGCGGAACCTGATGACCGTGCGCCTGGCGCAGGAGATCGGCATGGAGATGGTCTCCGAACAGGCGGCGCGGTTCGGCATCATGGACGGCATGCCCCAACAGCTCTCGATGGCCCTTGGGGCCGGAGAGACGTCGCTTCTGCGGCTGACCACCGCCTATGCGATGCTGGTCAACGGAGGGCGCGAGATCACGCCGACCCTGATCGACAGGGTCCAGGATCGGAACGGACAGACCATCTTCCGCCATGACACGCGCGACTGTCCCGGCTGCGTGGACGCCGCGGCGGCGGGACCTGCGGCGATCCCCACGTTGCCCGACCCGCGGGCACGCCTGACCGACCCGGCCAGCGCCTTCCAGGTCGTGCATATGCTGGAAGGCGTTGTCCTGCGTGGAACGGGCCGTCGGATCCGCGCCGTCGGCAAGCCGCTGGCCGGCAAGACGGGCACCACCAACGACAGCCGCGATACCTGGTTCGTCGGGTTTTCGCCGGACCTCGCCGTCGGCGTCTTCATGGGGCTCGACACGCCGCGCCCGCTCGGCAGGATGCCGAACGGCGTTCAGGAGACCGGCTCGACGGTGGCGGCGCCGGTCTTCAAGGCGTTCATGCAGGAGGCGCTGTCGAACCAGCCGGCAATCCCCTTCCGGATACCGCCAGGCCTCAGGATGGTGCGCATCGACGCCGCCACGGGCCTTGCGGCGCGCGCCGGCACCAAGGGGTCGATCGTAGAGGCCTTCAAGGCCGGGACCGAGCCGGACTATGTGGGCGAGGCGGTTCTGATCGGAGGCGGGCTTCCCGGTGCGGAGACCGGCACCGTGCCGGCCGCCGGCGAAGGCTCGACGCGGGGCCTCTACTGACCCCGCACGCTGGGACCGGCACTTGCCTCGGTCCGTCACATCCCTTACATCGGCGTAGTCTTTATTTCATAGGCGGAACCCAGAAAGGACATCCGGCGTGCGCGCAGAAATCCAGGCCATCGTTACCGAAATCAAGCAGTCCTTGGAACTGCTGAGGAGGCATCTTTGACTGGGATGCTGCCGTCAAGCGTCTCGAGGAACTGAACACGCGCGCGGAAGACCCCGACCTTTGGAACGATCCCGCGTCGGCGCAGAAGATCATGCGCGACCGCAACCATCTGGATGCACAGCTCTCCGGCTATCGCGACCTTGAGAACAGCCTCACCGATACGATCGACCTGATCGAGCTGGCCGAGGAGGAAGGCGACGAGGAGGTCCTCAAGGAGGCCGAAGCGGCGTTGGAGCCCCTTCGGAAGAAGACCGAAAAACAGCAGCTTGAAAGTCTGCTTTCGGGCGAAGCCGACGCCAACGACTGTTTCCTGGAAGTGCATGCCGGTGCCGGCGGGACCGAGTCCCAGGACTGGGCCGCCATGCTGTTGCGGATGTATGCGCGATGGGCCGACGCGCACGGTTACAAGACCCAGATCCTGGAGGAGTCGCCCGGCGAAGAGGCCGGCATCAAGTCGACGACGCTGAAGGTTTCAGGGACGAATGCCTATGGCTGGCTGAAGACGGAGAACGGCGTACACCGGCTTGTCAGGATATCCCCCTTCGACAGCCAGTCGCGGCGGCATACCAGCTTTTCTTCGGTCAACGTCTATCCGGAAATCGACGACAACATCGAACTGGATGTCCAGGACAAGGACCTGCGCGTCGACACTTATCGCGCGTCAGGGGCCGGCGGCCAGCACGTCAACACAACAGACAGTGCGGTCCGTATAACGCATATTCCTACCGGTGTTGTCGTGCAATGCCAGAACGACAGGTCACAACATAAGAACCGCGCCCAGGCGATGAAGATGTTGCAGGCGAAACTCTACGAACTGGAGCTACAAAGGCGCGAGACCGAAGCACGTGCGGAACACGATGCCAAGACCGAGATCGGATGGGGGCACCAGATCCGCTCCTATGTCCTGCAGCCGTATCAAATGGTGAAAGACCTGCGCACCGGCGTCGAGAAGGGCAACGCGCAGGGCGTCCTCGACGGCGATATCGACGCCTATCTCGAGGCGGCCCTGGCACAGCGCGTGATCGGCGGCAAAACCGAGAGCGTGGCCGATCTGGAATAACGGCGGTCCGGTCCGCCGGCCGTCGCCACGGCCGATTTGACGCGGCCCCGACTCATGCTACGATCTTGTGCACTGCAGCAGTCGGGACAGGCTGCAAATAACCATAAGACGCAACGTGCAGGCCATCGCAACGACGATGGCCTTCCGCATTGCGGCGCAGGGGTGACTTGACGTTTTGCAGCGAGCAAAAAGGAGAGCGCCGCGCATGCTTTACCATACTTACGAACTGACCCATGCGGTGATGGCGCCGCTGCGGATGCAGTCGGACAGTCTGCAATACATCCTGAAGAGCGGTCTCAATCCGCTGGCCTATACGCCCGCCGGGCGTCTGGTTGCGGCCGGCTGCGACGTTTTCGAGAGTGTGACCCGACGGTACGGCAAGCCTGCCTGGGGCATCGAGGAAACCGAAATCGATGGCAGGGAGGTTGCTGTCACCGAAGAGGTCGTCCTAAGCGTGCCGTTCTGCGATTTGGTGCATTTCGCACGCACAGGCACGGCGACTGCCGGCCGGGCCGACCCGAAGGTGCTGGTTGTCGCGCCGATGTCGGGGCACTACGCCACGCTGCTGCGCGGGACGGTCTGTGCGATGCTGCCCGAGCACGAGGTCTATGTGACGGACTGGCGCGACGCGCGACTGGTGCCGCTGTCCGCCGGCACGTTCGATCTCAATGATTTCATCGACCACATCATCCGGTTTCTCCGGCATCTCGGCCCCGACACCCACGTGCTTGCCGTTTGCCAGCCCTCTGTTCCGGTTCTTGCCGCGACGGCCGTGATGGCGGCGGACGGTGACCACTGCCAGCCGGCTTCGATCACGTTGATGGCCGGTCCCATCGATACGCGATGCAATCCCACGGCGGTGAACGAGCACGCGACGGCGAAGTCCGTCCGCTGGTTCAAGCGCAACGTGATCACGCGGGTCACCTATCCGCATGCCGGCACGTTTCGCCGGGTCTATCCGGGTTTCGTGCAATTGTCCGGTTTCATGGCCATGAACCTGGACCGCCACATGGGGGCGCATCTCGACTATTTCATGCATCTGGTCGAGGGGGATTGCGATTCCGCCGAAGGTCACGAGGCGTTCTACGACGAGTATCTCTCGGTGATGGACCTTCCGGCCGAGTTCTTTCTGCAGACGGTGCGCACGGTTTTCCAGGACCACGAACTGCCCGAACGTCGGTTCATGCACCGTGGACGGCTGGTGGATTGCGGCAAGATCACGAGGACGGCGCTGATGACGGTCGAAGGCGAAAAGGACGACATCTGCGGATTGGGCCAGACCGAGGCGGCGCACGCGCTTTGTCCCAATATCCCGTCAGCGGATCGCTATCACTATGTCCAGCCAGGCGTCGGCCACTACGGTGTTTTCAATGGCCGGCGCTGGCGCACGGAAATCCAGCCGCGCATCAGAGACATGATCCTGGCGACCGAGGAAAGGCGCCGGGTATCGGCACCGAAGGCGGCCTGAGCCGTTGCTGCTGTTCCGCCGCGTCACAGGTCTGATGATCCGATCTATGGATCGCCGGGACTGGCCTGCGGCGGTCTGACGCACTAGATAGCTGTTGGACCGAAACGAGGACAGCAATCCATGATCGAGCTTTACTACTGGACCACGCCGAACGGCCACAAGGTCACGATGTTCCTGGAAGAGGCGGGTCTGCCCTACACCATCCATCCGATCGATATCGGCAAGGGCGACCAATTCGACCCGGATTTCCTGAAGATCGCGCCCAACAACCGCATCCCCGCGATCGTCGATACCGAACCCGTGGGCGGCGGTGCGCCGGTACCGGTCTTCGAGTCCGGCGCCATCCTGCACTACCTGGGCGAAAAGACCGGCCAGTTCCTGCCGACCGAGCTCAGGGCGCGAACCGAGGTCATGCAATGGCTGTTCTGGCAGATGGGTGGACTGGGGCCGATGGCCGGTCAGAACCACCACTTCGTCACCTACGCACCCGAACGCCTGCCTTATGCGATTGACCGATACGTGAACGAGACGGCGCGGCTGTACGCGGTCCTGGACAAACGCCTGGCCGACCGGGCGTTCGTTGCCGGTGATTTCTACTCGATTGCGGACATGGCCAGCTATCCCTGGATCGTGGCGCACGAGCGCCAGAAGCAGGACCTGGCCGATTTCCCCAATCTCAAGCGATGGTTCGAGGCGATCAAAGAACGGCCGGGCACGATCGCGGCATACGAAAAGGCCAAGGAAATCAATGCCGAGCCGGCGGTCCGGGACGAAGAGGCGCGCAAGATCCTGTTCGGGCAGACTGCCGCGACCGTTCAGCGTTAGGCTTGGCCTCCTGCGCTCCGGTGGGTCGATCCCTGCAAGTGACATCCCGTTGCTCCCGAACTAGTCTGCGGCCCATGACGCGGCGCAACGCACTGAGGGGCGCATATCTGGCATTCGCGGTGGTTTTCGCCGCCATTTGCCATGCGCCCGGATCGGCTTTGGCGCAGGAGGCGCCGGCCGACCTGGACACGCGGTCGCCTGCGGCGGCCCTGCCCGACGACGCCAAGGTAGAGCCACCGTCCCGCCCCGAGGCAACGCCGGAGGCGCCGGCCGCCTCGCCGGAAGAGCCGGCCGCGGCGCCGACCGATGCCCTGCCTGAGGAAGCGAAAGCTGAAGATCAAGACGTTTCCGCTGCCGCGGCGGTAGACCCCGATCTGGCCTCGATCCGCCTCGAAGACCTCGAGGCCCTCGTCGCGACGCTGGAGAACGAGCAGCAACGCACCGAATTCCTCGAGACCCTGAAGACCCTGATTGAAATCAGGAAAGGACAGCAGGCCGACACGCCCGAGGCCCTGGGCGTCGGCACGCAATTGATCGAGGCGATCGCAGAAAGAGCGGCGACGGTCAGCGAAGATTTCGCCGAGAACGCACAGGTCCTGGCCGAGATCCCCGCCGGTATTGCCGTTGCGATCGAAAGAATCCAAGAGCCGGAACAGCAACAGCGCTGGATCGAGCTCTTGACCAAGATCCTGATCGTCATTGCTGCAGGCCTCGTGGCCGAATGGATCGTCAAGTGGATCCTGCGTCGACCACGCGCCGCGTTGGAGGTCCGGGAGGCCGGTCGCCTGGCTTTGATCGGTTTTGGGATTCTGCGGTTCCTGATGCTGATTGTTCCCATCGCCGCCTTCGCCGGTGTGGCCTACGGTGCCTTGTCGGTCGTTGAACCGCGCTTTGTTACCCGAATCGTTGCCGTCACCGTCATCAATGCGCACATCATCGTGCGGGCGGTCATGATTGCCGCACGCGTCTTGTTGGCGCCGACCGCGCCCAGGCTCCGTCTCGCAAAGCTGGATGACCAGACTGCGGCCTACTGGTTCGTCTGGGTGCGCCGGCTCGCGATTGTGGTCGTCTACGGCTACTTCATCGTCGAAGCCGCCTATATCCTCGGATTGCCCTTCGAAGCCTACCGGGAAGTCCTGGAGCTCTGGGGTCTGTTAGTGCTGGGCATGGTAATCGTCCTGTTGATGCAGATCCGGGGCGACGTGGCAACACTGATCCGAGGCGACATTCATACAGGTCACCTGGCGATCGTTCGGCGCCGTTTGGGCGACGTTTGGCACGTGGTCGGAATCGTTCTTGCGATCGCCACCTACGTTGTCTGGTCGCTTGAAATCCCGGGAGGCTTCGAATTCCTTGCGCGCGCCATCGGGCTCACGATCGTCATCCTTGTCGCAGTTCGGCTTGCCAATCTTGGTGTCCGACGCGGTCTGGATCGCCTGTTCACCTTGAGCCACGAACTGCACCGCACCTATCCCCTGCTGGAAAAAAGGGTCAATCGTTACCTGCCTGTCCTGAAGAAGGCCGCTCAGGTCGTGATCACGGTGGTCGGCATGTTTCTTTTGCTCGATGTTTGGGGCCTCGGCGTCGCTGACATTTTCAGAACGCCCGAAGGAAGAGATCTGATTGCGGGTCTCATAAAGATCGCTTTGATCTTGTTGGTCGCGATCATGACCTGGGAAGGCGTTTCGGCAATGATCGAACGTTCGCTTCAGCAGACGGCGCTGCCGACCCGCCGCGCCAGCCGGCGCACCCGGTTCCAGACTTTGTTGCCGTTGTTGCGCAACGTGGTCTTTGTGACCATCGCGGTGATCACCACGATTACCGTTCTGTCCGAACTGGGCGTCAACGTCGGCCCGCTGATCGCCGGCGCTGGCGTGGTCGGTCTGGCGATCGGATTCGGCGCGCAGACCCTGGTCCAGGACATCATCACCGGCATTTTTATCCTCCTGGAGGACGCCATCGCGGTCGGCGATGTGGTGGACGTGGGCGGCCACGGCGGCGTGGTCGAGGGGCTGACGATCCGCAGCGTCCGCCTGCGCGACATTGGCGGCGACGTGCACATCGTCCCGTTCAGCCAGGTCAATGCCGTCCTGAACCGGACGAAAGAGTTTTCCTACGCCCTGCTGGACATCGGTGTCGCCTATCGCGAGAACGTGGACGAAGTAATCGAAATCCTGCGCGAAGTTTCGGACGGCATGCGCGAGGATGAAGAATATGGTCAGGACATCCTCGAACCGCTGGAGGTTCTGGGCTTGGAGAATTTCGGCGCGTCCTCGGTCGATATCCGCGTGCGTCTGAAGACCATTCCGCTTCGCCAGTGGGCCGTGCGGCGGGAGTTCAACCGCCGCATCAAGCATGTGTTCGACGAACGCGGTATCGAAATTCCGTTCCCGCATCAGACGCTTTATTTCGGCGAGGACAAGGAAGGCAAGGCGCCCATGGCGCATGTCGCCGTCGAACAGTTCTCCCGCAAGCGCGGCGAGGCGCCCGTTGCGGAGGCCAAGGCACCGGCGGAACCGGAGCCCGAAGCCGAGCCCGAGGAAGCGGAAGAGACGGACCTTGGCACGATCGAGGCCACCAAGGCGCCCGGCTAGCGCCTGGAAGGGCGCCGCGCCTGGCCGTGCAGCCCCGCTCGTTCAATCATGAACGTTTTGTAATCTCCCGGTAAGGACACCGTCATCTTCGGTGCCCATCTCCCGTTCGACACGCATCTAGATGCTTTGGAATGGGAGAACATCCAATGACAGTCGAACCTTTTGTGATCCGCGACGGCAGGGGGCCGGTCGGCCGCCGGCTCGCCGTCTGCGCCCTGGCCGGTGCGCTGGCCCTGGCGCCGGTGATTGGTCCATCGGCGGCGGTTGCCGGCCCGATGCCCGAAAGCTTCGCCGACCTGGTCGAAACGGTCAGCCCCGCGGTCGTCCAGATCGCGGTCAAGCACGATGGAAACGCCGTTTCGGCCGAGCGGGGCCAGATGCCGGAGATCCCGAAGGAGTTCCGCGAAGGCCCGTTCAAGGACTTCTTCGACCGCCACTTCGGCAACCGCGACGGCGATGCCGCGCCCGGGCAGCCGATGCCCCGCCAGCGCATGGCGATGGGGTCGGGCTTTCTGATCGACGGCAACGGCCACGTGGTGACAAACAACCATGTGGTCGGCGAGGCGAGCGACATCGAAGTCACGCTGAGGGACGGGCGCGTCTTCGACGCGGTGCTCCTGGGGGCGGACAAGAAGACCGACCTTGCGGTGCTCAGGCTCGACACCGAGGCGTCGCTGCCGCACGTGACCTGGGGCGATTCCGACGACACGCGGGTCGGCGACTGGGTTCTGGCCGTGGGCAACCCCTTCGGCCTGGGCGGGACGGTTACGGCCGGCATCGTGTCCGCGCGTGGGCGCGATATCGGCTCCGGTCCCTATGACGACTACATTCAGGTCGACGCGCCGATCAACCGGGGCAATTCCGGTGGGCCGTTGTTCAACGGCGACGGTACGGTGATCGGCGTCAACACGGCGATCTTCTCGCCGAACGGCGGCAATGTCGGCATCGGTTTTGCGATCCCCGCCAACCTCGCCCGCGACGTCGTCGCCCAGCTTAAGGAGAACGGCGTTGTGGAACGTGGCTGGCTGGGCGTGACAATCCAGCCGGTGACGCCGGACGTGGCCGAAAGCCTGGGTATGGACGAAGCCAAGGGCGCCCTGGTGGCCTCCGTCAGCAAGGACAGCCCCGCCGAGGAGGCCGGATTGAAGCAGGGCGACGTAATCCAGAGCTTCGCCGGCGAGGAGATCGCGACCATCCGCGATCTGACCCGCGCCGTCGCCGACACCAAAAGGGGCGCCCGCGAGGACATCCGGGTCTGGCGCGGCGAGCAGGCGGTTTCCTTGGACGTGACCATCGGCGAGGCGCCGGCCGAGTTGGCTGCGGTTGCACGCCAGGCGGAAGACGGCAAGGAACTGGCGTCGCTGGGCCTTGCGTTGGCCGCGCTGGACGAGAAGACCCGCGACCGTTTCGGCATCGACCAAGAGGCCAGCGGTGTCCTGATCACGCGCGTCGCCGCCGGCACGCCGGCCGCCGACAAGGGTCTCAAGGCGGGCGACCTGATCGTCAGCATCAACCAGGCGCCGGTTGCGGCCCCCGAAGCGGTCGCGAAGGCGATCGACGAGGCGGTCTCGCGCGACCGGTCGTCTGCCTTGTTCCTGATCGAACGCGGCGGCGAACGGCGTTTTGTCGCCCTGAAGATGCCCACACCGGACAATAAGGTCGGCTGAGGCTGCCCCCTTAGACCGACGGGTGTGGCAGGCCGGGGCGTGTCGTGACAAGTGGGTTGCAGCGACGCGCCCCGTGCCTTTCTTCAAGGCTCCAGGCGGGATCCGATCATGTACCTTTCGCCGGTCGTGCCGCACGCGATATCTTCGCATATGCGTATCCTGATCATCGAAGACGACCCGCAGACGGCGGCATTCATCGTCAACGGCCTGACCCAGGCCGGTCACGTCATCGACCAAGCAGCCACCGGGCCGCAGGGCCTCGCCATGGCGCTTGACGGCAGCTACGACGTTCTGGTCGTCGATCGCATGCTGCCCGGCATGGACGGCCTGTCCGTCATCGAAACCCTGCGCAGCGAAGGCAGGTCGGTTCCCGTTCTCATCCTCAGTGCGCTCGCCCAGGTGGACGACCGCGTGCGCGGGCTGAAGGCGGGCGGCGACGACTATCTGACCAAGCCGTTCGCATTCAGCGAGCTTGATGCGCGGCTGGAGGCTTTGCTGCGGCGCGGCCACGCGGAAGAGCCGCTCAAGACCAGTTTCAGCGTCGGCGATCTCGAACTGGACGTCCTCCAGCGCAAGGTCACGCGCCAGGGCAAGACCATCCCGCTGCAGCCGCGGGAATTCAAGCTGCTGGAGTTCCTGATGCGCCATGCCGGCCAGGTGGTCACCCGCACCATGCTGTTGGAAGGCGTGTGGGACTATCACTTCGATCCCCAAACCAACGTCATCGATGTCCATATCAGCCGCCTGCGCGGCAAGATCGACAAAGGTTTCGACGTGCCGCTTTTGCATACGGTCCGCGGCGCCGGTTACTCGATCCGTGCCCCTCGCTAACGTCTTCCGGACGTCGGCCTTTCGGCTGACGCTGTGGTACTTGGCGCTGTTTTGCGTCTCCGTGCTAGCGCTGTTGGCATTCATCTACTGGTCCACTGTCGCGGTCATCGAACGCCAGACCGAGGAGACGATCCAGTCGGAGATCCGTGGCCTGGCCGAGCAATACCGGCTGCAGGGTCTGCCGCGTCTCCGTGCGATCGTGCGCGAGCGCAGCGGTCCCTCCGGCGATCCCAACAACGTCTATCTGCTGACCGCCCCGGATCTGTCGCCGATGGCGGGAAACCTGGATGCCTGGCCGCGGCACGCCGTCGGCGGCGACGAGGAATGGGTCGACCTTTCCCTCGGCCGCGAAAGCGAAGGTCCGGACGGTTCCGTGCACGTGGTCCGGGCGCGAACCTTCACGCTGTCGGGCGGATTTCGGCTTCTGGTCGGGCGCGACACGCGACAGCGCGAGGCCTTCCGGCGCACGGTCGTCCAGGCATTGGGATGGTCGGTCGCCGCCATGGTCCTGCTGGGCATAATTGGCGGTCTGTTGATCAGCCGCGGCATGCTGGCCCGGGTCGACGGCATCGCCCGGACCGCGAACAGCATCGTCTCCGGCGACCTTTCCCGTCGTCTGTCGGTGCACGGCAGCGGCGACGAGTTCGACCGTCTGGCCGGCAGCCTGAACGAGATGCTGGACCGGATCGACCGGTTGATGACCGGCATGCGGCTGGCGACAGACAGCCTGGCCCACGATCTGCGCGGGCCGCTGACCCGTCTGAAAAGCCGCATCGAGTTGGCGCTCAGGGACTCGCGCACCGGCGCCGGCGACCGGGCGGTGCTGGAAGGCATCCTCGACGATGCCGATGCCGCGCTTGCGATGTTCGACAGCCTCTTGCGCATCGCTCTCGCCGAAGGCGGCGCGAAGGCGGGCGAGATGACGCCGGTCGATCTCGCGGCCCTCGCGCAGGCCGGCGCCGAACTCTACGAGCCGGTGGCCGAGGAGAAGGGTGTCGCCTTGACGGTTGCGGCGTCCGATCCGGTGCCGATCGTGGGGCATGGCGAGCTTCTGTCCCAGGCGGTCGCCAACCTGCTGGACAACGCCGTCAAATACACACCGGCCGGCGGCACCGTAACGGTCTCGTTGGCGCAGGAAGGGGACCGGGCCGTCCTGTCGGTCTGCGATACCGGTCCCGGTATCCCGGCCGCCGACCGGGCGCGCGTGTTGGAACGGTTTGTCCGACTGGATGCCAGCCGTGGCGGTCCGGGTGCGGGGCTGGGGCTCAGCCTTGTCGCGGCGGTGGCCAGGCTGCACGGCGCGACCGTCTCGCTGGCGGACAACCAGCCAGGTCTAAAGGTCGTGCTTGCCTTCAGGCGGTTGTCGCAGCCTTGAGATCTAGGGACGCCGCGTCGCGAGATAGATCCCCGGCAGAACCAGTGCCGCGCCTGCGAGGTGGTAGGATTCCAACCGCTCGCCCAACAGTGCGAAGGCCAGGACGCTGTTGTAAAGCGGGATCAGGTACATCAGGAGGCTGGTCCGCGCCGCGCCGAGGCTCTCCTGGATGCGCCCATAGACCTGGTAGGCCCCGAAGGACGGCACCACGGCCAGCAACAGGACGATGCCGGCGGTCTTGAGCGTCAGCTCGGGCACTTCGCCGGAGAGCGCCTCCCAGGCGTGAAACGGCAAGAGCACCAGGACGCCGAACAGGACGATCGCGCCAAAGCGGGTCATCGGCCCCATCTCGCTGGGCCGGTACTTCAATAGGATCGCGTAGACGGCCCAGGCCGCCATGGCGGCAACGATCCACAGGTCGCCGGGGGCGAAACGCAGGCCGAGCAGGACCGCGGCATCGCCGCGGCAGACGATGACGACCACCCCGGCCAACGACAGCGCAACGCCCAGACCCTGCCGCAGCGACATCGCCTCGCCGTAAAAGAACCGGGCGATCAGGATGATCAGGACGGGCGAGGCGGCGTAGATCAAGCCGATATTGGTCGCGGTCGTGGTGTCGGCGCCGATATAGACGAAGGCGCCGCAGACGCCCATGCCCAGCGCGCCCAGCCAGACCAGATCGCGCCACTCGCGCAGAATGGCGTGGCGCCTGAACCACAGGCGCGGTCCGACGAATGCCAGCAGAATCGCCAGCGTCACCGCCCAGCGCCAGAAGGCCAGGGCCACCGGCGGGAAGAAATCGGCCGTCCACCGCGCCACCAGCATGTTCGACGCGAACAGCGCGGGTCCGACCGCCAGAAGGACGTAGGCCGTCCGCGTGTCTTCCCAAAGCGACCGCACGGTGCCGGGCGGCGGACGGGTTTCGGTATCTTGAGCCATCGCGCTTTGGAACTTCTCTCCCTCGACGATGCAATCTAGTGAGGGCGGGACAGGGAGGCCAGCGCCCGCCGGGCACGACTGTCTTGCCTGGGGGGAAACGGCACCGTGTCGGAACGGACGGTCAGCCGGCCGCCAGCGGCTCGTAGTAGGCGGCGGGAAGACCGGCGCGGTCGCGGCTGGACCGGTTGAAGGGCGGTTTGACCCGGCCGCCGAAATGGGATCGCACCAGATCCTGGAACGTGGCGGCCGGCTCCAGCCCACGGGCATTACAGACGAATTGGAACCAGCGCCGGCCGACGGCGACGTGACCGATCTCGTCGTCGTGGATCACCTGCAATGAGGCCGCCGAAGCAGTGTCGCCCACGGCCTCCAGCTTCGCCACCATGGCCGGCGTCACGTCCAGGCCGCGTGCCTCCAGGACCATCGGAACGACGGCCAGACGCGCCAACAGGTCGTGCGCCGTAGCCGCCGCCGACTGCCAAAGCCCGTCATGGGCCGGCAGGTCGCCATAGCGCGCATCCAGCGCCGCCAGCCGGTCGGCAAGCAAAAGGAAATGCCGCGCCTCGTCGTCGGCAACGCCGACCCAGTCGGCATAGAACGCTTCGGGCAGGTCAAGGTCCGCAAACCGGGCCAGGATGTCCCAGGCGAGATCGATTGCGTTCAGCTCGATGTGCGCCAGCGCATGCAACAGCGCGATGCGCCCCTTGGGGCCCGCCGTGACGGCGCGTCGCGGCACGTCGCACGGCGCACGCAGGACCGGACGCTCGGGCCTTGCCGGCCGGTCGGGCGGAACGGCGCGGCCGACCGGAGGCCAGCCGCGCCCGCGCCAGTCCGCCGCCAGGGTGCGGGTGAGGCGTGCCTTTCCGGTGGCATCGGCGGTGGTGAGGACGCTGACGGCGCCCGCTGAAAGCGATTGCGGGGTCATGGCCGCGTTGGGTAGCGCGGCCCGGGCCGCGGCGCAAGCGCGGCGCCGTGCGGTGGTGGTCGGTGGGGTCGGCAAACGCCTCGTGGCGGGCCGGGCGGGGTTAGGTGATGCCGAAGTGGTCCAGGGCCTCGCTCAGGCCCTGTCCGAACTTGCCGCCCTTCTGGATGACCTTTGCGCCCTCGGGCAGATCGGCCAGGCGCGGATCGTCCTTCTCGAAACTGGTGAGCAGCGCGAACGGCAGCGTCTTTGTCGACGGCATGGCGGCAAACGCGCAGGCCAGGTCGATACCGGAGAGCGCGTCAAGCGTGGCGCTGGCAATCACCATGTCCGGGCGCGTGCGCACCGCGAGGCCGACCGCGTCCAGCGCATTGTGCACGTTGACCACGCGATAACCGCAATTCTGCAGCTCGCGCTCGATGATGTGGGCGGTCGCGCGCTGTGGCTCGACCACCATGATCTCGATATCCAGATGCTCGAGGTCTTCGACGTCGAAGGGGCGTCGCACCGGCAACGAGCGGACGAACTCGCTGAGGTCGGTGGCGTCGTGCGCGATCTCGCCGTCGAGAATTCCGTTCATCACATCGGCGAAGGTCAGCACGTCCTGTACTTCTTCGGGCGAGGGGACGTCCAGGCCGGCCAGATAGTCGTAGAGGCGGTGCACGGTCACGGCCAACAGCGGAAAGCCCGAATACAAGCCGGCCCCGCGCAGGCCGCCCAGGTCGCGCAGCAGCTTCTTGAAACGTCGCTTTCCTTCGTCGCTGCTGTTGGCGAGCTGTCCGATCACGACATCCAGTTCACCCAGGATATCGCGCGTTTCTTCGACGAATTCCTGCTCGACCTGGTCTTCGAAGCGTTCCCCGTGCGGCATAGCTGACTGTTCCCTGGCCCCAAAAAGAGGTGACGGGGGCCGCTAAACAAGAGGCCCCCGTCCGGAGTAAACGCCGCAAACCTTGATAATTCCTAAAGCGTCTTAACCGCTTCCAGGACCGCTTCCACGTGCCCGGGCACCTTGACCTTGCGCCAGACCGCGCGGACCGTGCCGTCCGCGTCGATCAGGAAGGTCGACCGCTCGATGCCCATGTACTTCTTGCCGTACATGCTCTTTTCGACCCACGTGCCGTAGGCCTCGCAGACCGCCGTTTCTTCGTCCGACGCAAGGGTGAAGTTCAGGCCGTACTTGTCCCGGAACTTATCGTGTTTCTTGACGCTGTCCTTGGAGACGCCGACGATCTTGGCGCCGGCCTTCTCGAAGTCCTTCAGCGCTTCGTTGAAGCCGATGGCCTCCTTGGTGCAGCCCGAGGTGTCGTCCTTGGGATAGAAGTAGAGAACGACCTTGTGGCCTTTGAGGTCGGACAGCTTGATCGTGCCGCCGCCGTCGGTTGGCATTGAGAAGTCCGGCGCGTTGTTGCCGATGTCGACTGCCATGTGTTGCGCTCCTGTATCGTCGATCTGTGGGTGCCCGGTGAAGGGCTTGAAAGAAGGTCCGCCCCGCGCCGTCGCCTTGACGGCTCGGGGGCCTATTCCGCCGCGGACAGGGCTTGGTCCTGCCGGTCGGCCATCCTGTGGACGCCGTGGGTCCAGTCCTGGAAAGCGGTCAGATAGGTTGCAAGAAAGTCGCGCGTCGCCTGGTCGGTCAGGTTCCCTTCCGCGTCCAGCTTCTTATGCGCCGCCCCGACGAAGACCTCGGGCCGGTTCATCACCATGCCGTTCAGGAATATGAACACCTGGCGCAGGTGGTATTGCGCGCGCGCCGTCCCCAGGGTGCCCACGCTCGCCCCCATGATGCCGATCGGCTTGCCGTTGAAGGGCTGGTTATCTGCGCGGCTGATCCAGTCGATCGCGTTCTTCAGGACACCGGGGATCGAATAGTTGTACTCGGGCGTGGCGATCAGGACTGCGTCGGCGGCACGGATCCGTGTGACCAGGTTCTCGACCGGCGCGGGGAGGCTGTCCTGGTGAGTGTCGGAATTGAACGGCGGGATCTGGGAGATGTCCTCGATCCGGATCGCCATCTCCGGCCGGGCAATCTCCTGCGCGGCCACCAGCAACGCGGTGTTGAGGGAGCCCTTGCGCAGGCTGCCCGAAAGGCCAATGACATTCATCGTCGGTCTCCTGTTTCTCGGCACTTGCACGGTTATGGCGTCATATGGGGCAGATCGGTTTTGCGGCCAGGGCCCCCCGGTGGGGCCGTTGAAAAAAACCGTCGCGCCCGGCTCAGCCCGCCGCCGATAGCCTGATCAGCGTGATTTCAGAGGGTGCGCCGAAGCGTTTGGGCGGCCCCCAATAGCCTGTCCCGCGGCTGGTATAGACCCAAAGACCGCCCAGCCGGCGCAGCCCGGCGGTAAAGGGTTGCTGCATCCGCACGAAGTGGTTCCAGGGCCAGAACTGGCCGCCATGGGTATGGCCGGAAAGCTGCAGGTCGAACCCGGCTTCCGCGGCCGCGTGCGCCGAGCGCGGCTGGTGGGCCAGCAGGATCTTCGGCGAGCCGTTGGGGCTTCCCTGAAGGGCGGTTTGGGGGTCGCTGTCGTGCGACATGTGCACCCGCGCCGCGCTGTAGTCGTTGATGCCGGCAAGGACCAGGTCCGCGCCGTTGTGCGCGATCACGACATGCTCGTTCAACAACGGCCGGAGGCCCAGGCGCCGGAACTCCGCGATCCATTCGTCCGCACCGGAGTAGTACTCGTGGTTGCCCGTGACGATGTAGGCGCCGTATCGGGCCCTCAGGTCCCCCAGGGGCGCCGTATCCCCGTTGAGCTGGTCGACCTTTCCGTCCACGACATCGCCGGTGATCGCGACCACGTCGGCGTCGAGCGTGTTCACCCGGTCGACGATGCCGCGCACATAGTCGCCCTTGATCGTCGGGCCTACGTGGATGTCGGTGATCTGGGCAATCGTAAACCCGTCCAGCGATTTTGGAAGGGTCGCAAGAGGGACTGTGACCTGAACGACTTTTGCGACGCGCCGCGCGTTGAAGAAGCCGATCAGCGTCACCAGGACCGATGCCGCAAGGACGACAAGCGCTCCGGTCTCCGCCCAGTCGGGCCTCTGCGAGACCAGAAGGACCAGATCGCGCAGTAGGTTGAAAATGAACAGCGACGAAAACCAGCCCATGGTCAGCGAGCCCGCCCAGACCAGGCGGTCGACGATGGTCTGACTATCAAGGAAGATCCGGGCGAGCGTGCCGTAGGGAATCAGGAAAGTCGACACGACCAGCACGCCGGCCCCCAGCGCCGTCAGGGCCGGTCCGATCGGCAGGTCGGGAAGCAGGCTCCAGCCCACATACAGGTGCGCCGGCGCGAAGACCAGCAAGACCCGGAACGCGAACTTGCGAATACGGGTCCTTTTTCTCTCGACCACGGCATCGGAGCGGTCGGCGGCATTGGCCACGCTGCAGTCTCCTTCGAGACGGTAGGATTCATTGGACGGCGGACCGTCCGCTTTCCCGATTGAGATGGAACCTGCTGCAGAAATTGCCAGATCTAAATGGCCCGGGCCTGGATTGCGCGCCGGCGGCTCCGCCATCCGACCGGGCCGGCGCCAAGGCCGCTAGGCGCCTTCCGCGTCCCTTTTGCGTTGCCGCGCGACCACCCGTTCGCGATGCAGGGTGTAGAAACCGGTGGCGACGATGATCAGGGCGCCGATCCAGGTCCACAGGTCGGGAAGCTGGCTGAACACCAGATAGCCGTAGATCGTGCTCCAGATCAGCAGCGTGTATTGCACCGGCGCCACAACCACCGCCTGGGCCACTTCCAGCGCCTTGATGACCAGAAGTTCCGCCAGCCCGGCAAGAACGGCAATACTGACCAGAAGCGACAGTTCCAAAGTCGTGGTCGGCCACCGCCAGACGAAGGGCAGCGGCAGTGTCAGAAGAAAACTCCCGACCAGCGCCGTATAGGCGACCGTGGTTACCGTCCGGTCCGTGTCGCTGAGCGCACGCGAGACGATCTGGCGCAGCGCAAACAGGATGGCCGCCACCAGCACGATCATCACCGCCGGGTGGATCACGCCCATGCCCGGCCGGATCACGATCAGCGTGGCGAGAAAGCCGATGACGACGGCGGTCCACCGGCGGATGCCGACCGGTTCGCGCAACACCAGCGCGCCGAGGACGGTTACGATGAAGGGCGCAACGAAGCTGACCGCGACCGCGTCGGCCAGCGGGACGAAACTGATCGCGACGATAAACAGGGTCGCCGAACCCACCGCAAGACCGCCGCGAAAGACCTGCAGGACAGGCCTGGCCGTGTGTAGGATCGACGGCCCGCGCCATGCCAGCATCACGACGACCCCCAACAGCAGACCCAACTGCCGCGACCAGACGATCTGGATCGGATGCAAGGTGTCGGTCAGGAACTTCGCCTGGGTGTCCACCGCCGAGAACAGGAACATGCCGCCGGCCATGTAGGCGATGCCGAGACCGCTTTCCGACCGCCTTGGGCCGGCCCGCGGGATCACCGGTGAGGCTGGATCGAGCGAGATCGTCCTGACTCCTTTCCCGTTGCGCATCGCAGGGGAAAGGTTCGCCGATATCCGCTTCGCAGGGACCGATCCTCGTGCGTGTCGATGGTCCCGACAACAATACACCGCGTATGTCGGGGGCGGGCATACTTTACCGTTGCGCGAAGTCAGGCGCGGCGTCTCGGCCGGCGGGCCCGCCGCACGCCGCCTGCGATGTCCGGTCGGGCGCGTTTACAACGACGACCAAATCGGCCATCGTCCCCGTCAAATACGGTTGGCAGATCAGCCCGGGGCGCTAATGACGGACAAATTGGACCTCTCCGCACCGCATCTGGCGGGGCGCTATTTCGAGACCGACGATGCGGCGACAGAGTTCAAATTCCCACCGACGCAGGAGAAGGTCTCGGAGACCGAGGAAGTCGAGACAGATCTCTCGAAGAACCGATGCGATGCAAAAGGTTGCGACGGCTTGGTGAAGGTCACCGAGGAGGGCAACAGGGAGTATGCCTGGTACTACCTGACCAACAACGGCGACGTTTATGCCGGCGTGACCATCGAGAGACGCTGGCTCTACAACGGCCGGTGGCGCAGGGACACGGTGCGACACAGACTGTACCCCGGACAGCACAAGGAGGTGTTCAGTTTCCCCCGGCGGCAAAAACCGCAATGCTGCATAACCAAATGCAGGTTCGAATAGACACAGGACGACACGCAGCGACGCCAGCGGGCGAGCGCATGCCTTGCGTCCGGTAAAGAAGAGGCCGCCCCCATGAGGGCGGCCTCGCTGTCGATTGGCGGCAATGCCCGCTCAGTAGCGATAGGGCGGTCCCGCCTTGCGCATCACGTCGTTGTACTCGCGCAGGATGGCGACCACGCGCGCGTTGCGCTCGCTCTCGGACGCGATCTCGTCCCAGAACTTGATCGCCTCGTCCTCCACCACCTTCCATTCTTCGTCGGGGATCGAGGTGAGCTGCAGCTTGGTGCCCTTGGTGCGCAGGTGCGCCTCGCCACCCCAGTACCAGTGCTGGCGGTAGTAGTGCGAACTGTCCATGCACAGCCGGAACAGCTCCTGCAGGTGCGCCGGCAACGCCTCCCACTTCTCCGAATTGGCGAAGTAGGAGCCGCACCAGGCGCCGGAGATGTTGTTGGTGAGGAAATAGTTGGTCACGTCGGCCCAGCCGACCGTGTAGTCCTCGGTGATGCCGGACCATGCGATGCCGTCCAGCTCGCCGGTCTGGACCGCGACCTCGATATCCTCCCAGGGCAGGGTGACCGGCACGACGCCGAACCGCGACAGGAACCGGCCGGCGGTGGGGAAGGTGAAGACCCGCTTGCCCTTCAGGTCGTCCAGGCTCTTGATCGGATCGACCGTGTTGAAGTGACAGGGATCCCACGCCCCGGCACTCAGCCAGGTGACGTTCTCGACCTCGCCATAGGCCTCCTCCCAGATCTCCTTCAGGCCGTACTGGTTGAACAGCACCGGCACGTCCAGCGAATAGCGGGTGGCGAAGGGGAAGTAGCCGCCGAAGACGGACACGTCGACGGGCGCGGCGATGGAATCGTCGTCGCTTTGCACCGCATCGATGGTACCGCGCTGCATAGCGCGAAACAGTTCGCCCGTGGGCACAAGCTGGTCGGCGAAGTAGAGCTCGATCTCCATCTCGCCGTTCGCAACCTTGTTGAAGGCGTCGATCGACGGCTTGATCACGTGTTCGGCAAGCGCCGGGCCGGCATAGGTCTGCAGGCGCCATTTGATCATCGTCTGCGCCTTTACGTAGGGCGCGCTCAGTGTCGATGCGCCGACCGCCGCGGTGGTCGCAACGCCCGCCTTCTTCAGGAACTCACGTCTGTTTTTCATTTTCCAGGACTCCCTGTTTTGGTTGTTATGAGGACGATCTGGCCCCCTCACTTTCCATAATAGAGCTCGGGCAGCCAAAGGGCGATCTCGGGAAACAGCATGACGATGGCAAGGCCCAGGATCATCACCGCGACGAACGGGATGATCGAGCGGTAGATGTCGGCCAGCGACACCTCCGGGGGCGCCATCGCCCGCATCAGGAACAGGTTGTACCCGAACGGCGGCGTCATGTAGGCGACTTGGCAGGTGATGGTATAGAGAACGCCGTACCAGATCAGGTCGAAACCCAGCACTCCCACCAGCGGCACATAAAGCGGCGCGACGATCACCAGCATTGCAGTGTCGTCCAGAAAGGTACCCATCAGCAGGTAGGAAAGCTGCATCATGATGAGGATCTGCCACGGACCCAGGCCAAGCCGATCGACGAAGAAGCCTTCGATCGCCTTGACCGCGCCGAGCCCGTCGAAAACCGCGCCGAAACACAATGCGGCCAGGATGATCCACATGAACATGCAGCTCACCGTCAGGGTCTTGCGAAGCGTGTCTTCCAAGACCTGCCGGTTCAGCCGTCTTTTGATCAGCGCGGCAAGGGTCGCTGCAACCGCGCCCACCGCCGAGCTTTCCACCAGGCTGGTGTGACCCATCAGAAACAGGCCGGTCATCGCGAAGAAGATGAAGAAGGGCAGGATGCCGGCCTGCAGCAGCCTGAGCTTTTCGCCCCACGACACCTGGCGTTCGTCCTTGCCCAGCGCCGGCCCGAGCCTGGGCTGCAGCCGGCACCGCACGACGATGTAAAGCACGAACAGGCTGGCCATCAGAAGTCCGGGGAACACCCCGGCCAGCCAGAGCTGTCCGACCGGCTGGCGCGCGATCATGCCGTAGAGAACCAGGACCACGCTGGGCGGCACCAGGATGCCCAGCGAGCTGCCGGCCTGGATGACGCCGGTCACCATGATCTTGTCGTAACCGCGCCGCAGCAGTTCGGGCAGGGCGATGCTGGCGCCGATCGCCATACCGGCGACGCTCAATCCGTTCATCGCCGAGATCACCACCATCAGGCCGATGGTGCCGATGGCAAGGCCGCCGTTCAAAGGGCCGAACCAAACGTGGAACATCTTGTACAGATCGTCGGCGATGCCCGATTCCGACAGCATGTAGCCCATATAGATAAACATCGGCAGCGTCAGCAGCGGGTACCATTTCATCAGCTTGACCGCCGCGCTGAACGCCATTTCCGATCCGCCATCGCCCCACAGCAGCAGGGCTGACGCCACGGCGACGAACCCGATGGCGGCGAACACCCGCTGGCCTGTCAACAGCATGACCATCATCGACGCGAACATCGTGAGCGCGATCAGCTCATAACTCATGTGAGTTCGACCCCGCGCAGCTTGGCGATGTCCTTGAAAAGGGCGGCGACCGCCTGCAGCAGGATCACAACGACGCCGACGCACATCGTGATCTTGATGGGCGCCATGTAAGGTCGCCAGGCCGAATAGCTCCGCTCGCCGTATTGCAGCGCATAGCTCGTGCTGGACAGGCCGCCGTAAAGCAGGAAGACCAGATAGAAGATCAGGAAGCAGACAGTGAACGCGTCGACCAGCGTGCGCGTCCGGTCCGACCAGCGACCGTACAACAGGTCCATGCGCACATGGCCGTCCAGTTGCATGGAATAGCCGCCGCCCAGCAGGTAGTAGGCGACCATCACGAACTGCGCCATCTCCAGGGTCCACAGCGACGGCAGGAAGAAGGTCTTGGATATGGACGAATAGAACAGGATGCCCATCATCACGAAGACCAGGTACATCGCGAAACGCCCGATCCACCTGCTCATGCGCTCCACGGTCCGGACGTAGATTCTTACGGCGCTCAGCACATCGCTTTCCTTGCTCGGGCCTTTGCTCGCCTCACGCCTCCATCGGGCCGCAGGTCATTCGCGACCGAGGCTTAACCGGTGTCTCGGGGAGCGGCAGCACAACAGGCAGGCAGAGTTCGGACCCCTTTTTTGCGGTCAACGTTAGCCGCAATCCGCCGACCGGTCGAGTGCCATACCTCGCCGCTGCGGCGCGGTTCGCCGGGCATGGTGGCCGGATGTGCCGAAAAGCGTTACGCTGTTCGAAAAACAAGGGGGCATGTTGCGGCCCCGGCCCAAATCCCACCGAGATCGTGTGATCTGGCGGGGAGCCGCGGTGCGGAGGGTAGAAGAAAATGAAACATTCCATGTTCGATCGCTACGGTGGATTTGCGACGGTCCACAAGCTCGTTTTCCGCTTCTACGACAAGATGCTCGATTCCGACGTCGTCGCGCCTTACTTCGACAATGTCGATATGGCGCGCCTGGTGGACCATCAGACCAAGTTCGTGTCCCAGGTGATGGGCGGGCCGGTGACCTACACCAACGAGGTCCTGGAGCAGGTCCATCGCCGCCTCAAGATCGACCAAAAGGCTTTCGACGAGATGGCCGGGCTTCTGGAGGAGACCTTGGTCGAGGGCGGTGTCGAAAACGACGACGTCAGGAGGATCATGGCGGACATCAAAAGCCGGCAACCCTACATCGTCACCGTGTCCTGAAGGCTTGGACCCGTCAGACCATGATCATCGACGATTTCAACAAGAAACTTCTGGAAACCGTTGGCGTCGGTCTGGTCATCGCCAGCTATCCCGACCTGTCAGTCATCTTCAGGAACCACCATGTGGCTGAGTGGTTCCCAGGATTGTCGGACCCGACCGGCAGGATCGCCGACTCGTTGCCGGGACTGGACGGCGATCGGATGCTGTCTGCGCTGGATGCTGGGGAGATCTACACCGACAACGTCGAAACGAAAGTCGGGCGCCGGGCCGTTTCGCTCAATGTCTCCGCCACGCGAACCGGCCACGGCGATGCAAGCTGGATCATCATCGAACTCCAGAACGTCACCAAGATGAAAGAGCTGGAGTACATGATCTCGTCCTACTCGCAGATGGTCGAACGGCAAAACCGGTCGTTGGAGAAGGAAAAGGAGCGGGCCGAGAAGCTGTTGCTGAACATCATGCCCGAGTCGGTCTACCGCGAGTTGAAGACCTTCGGTGTGACGACGCCGCAACGCTATGACGACGCGTCGATCCTGATGCTGGATTTCGTCGGCTTCACCCAGATGTCCGTGACCCATGACCCGGTCAGCCTGATCACCGAGCTGAACGACATCTTCACGGCGTTCGACAGGATCGCCGAACAACAGGGCTGCGAGCGGATCAAGACCATTGGCGACGCCTATGTGGCTGTTTCCGGCCTGCCGGACCCGTCGCCGGACCATGCCTATTCGATCGCGCGGGTCGCGCTGATGTTCGTGCGTTATCTCAAACGGCGCAACCAGACGCACCATCCGCAATGGCATTGCCGCGTCGGTATCGCGCCCGGGCCGGTGATCGGCTCCGTCGTGGGCATCCAAAAGTACGTGTACGATATCTTCGGTCCCGGCATCAATCTGGCCTCGCGGTTGGAGGCGCTGTGCAATCCCATGGAGATCATTCTCAGCGAAGGCATGTACCCGCTTCTGCGGGACGCCTTTCAGATGGAACCGATGGGCGAGGCCGAGATCCGCGGCTTTGGATCGCAACAGATCTATCGCCTGGTTGGAGACGGCGAACTGTCCGCCGATTTCGAACCGTCTGCCTGAACTGGACCCTGATGCTCACGGCCACTGGGCGCCGCGGCGGTTCAGGTAGACGGCATACAGCGACGTCGTGCCGCAAATGAACAGGCGGTTCTTCTTCGGGCCGCCGAAGGTCACGTTCGCCACCACTTCCGGGATCAGGATCTTGCCCGCCAGGGTGCCGTCGGCCAGATAGCAGTGCACGCCGTCCCCGGCGCTGGTCCAGACGTTGCCGTCGGTGTCGCAGCGGAAACCGTCGAACAGACCGATGTCGCACTCGGCAAAGACGCGGCCTTCACCCAGTACCGCGCCGTCGCCGGCAAGGTCGAAGGCGCGGATGTGGCGCGGCCGGTCTTCGCCGTGGGAATAGCCGCTGTCAGCGACGTAGAGGGTCTTCTCGTCTGGCGAGAAGGCAAGACCGTTGGGCTTGTCGAAATCGTCCGCGACAATCGTCACCTCGCCGGTCTCCGGATCGCAACGATAGACGTTGTTCGCACCGATCTCGCTTTCGGCCTTATCGCCCTCGTATTCCGAGAGGATTCCGTACGGCGGATCCGTAAACCAGACCGTTCCATCCGATTTGACCACAACGTCATTGGGCGAATTCAGACGCTTGCCCTCGAACCGGTCGGCCAGGACAGTGATGCTGCCATCGGGTTCCGTGCGTGTGACCCGGCGCGTGCGGTGCTCGCACGACACCAGCCGTCCCTGCCGGTCCAGCGTGTGGCCGTTGGTGTTGTTCGACGGCGCGCGGAAGACGCTGACGCTGTCGTCGGTCTCGTCCCAACGCATCATCCGGTTGTTGGGAATGTCGCTCCACAGAAGGAAACGTCCCGCACCGAAATAGACCGGACCCTCGGCCCAGCGCATGCCGGTGGCCAGCGTGTCCACATGCACGTTACCCAGGATGAAACGCCGGAACCGTGGGTCGATGACCTGGAACCAGTCGGTCAGCATGCTATTTCTCCCCGTTCTCCCCTTGCGGCAGACGCGTCCGTGCGTCGTCCGCCGGGTCGTCGATCAGCCTTTTGTAGATCGCCTGCACCGATTTCGCGGTGGCGTCCATCTTGTCGGGCAAGGCGTCGAAATCGTCGACCTCGCCCACTTCGGACAGTGTGCGTTTGAGGCCGGCGGGCGCGGTCTCCGCATCGAACCCGCCCTCCACCGTAAGCCTCAGGAAGGCCTGCAGCCGGTGCCAGAAACGCAAAGCCTGCTGAAGGGCGCCGCAGGTGTCGGCGTCCAGGATGCCTGCCGCGGCGAGGTTGTCCAGCGTCGCGGTGGTGTTGGCGGCCGCCAGGCCCGGGCTGGCGTGGCCGTTCTCCAGAGTGAGCGTCTGGGCGATGAAGTCCAGGTCGAACAGACCGCCGCGGCGATGCTTGATGCTCCACTGGTTTTTGCCGGGATGTTCCTTCTCGATCCGCCGGCGCATGTCGGCGATATCCACATAGAGCCGGTCGCGGTCGCGCGGCCGTTCCAGCACGGTCGTGATGATGTCGCGGATCTCTCGCTGCATCTCCGGCGGGCCGCACACGGTGCGGGCCCGCGTCAGCGCCATGTGTTCCCAGGTCCAGGCGTCGTTCTCGTAGTATTTCAGAAACCCGTCCAGCGGCACAGCAACCGGGCCCGCATTGCCGGCCGGCCTAAGCCGGGTGTCCACCTCGTAAAGCGCGCCCTCCGGCGTCAGCGTCGTCAGCGCGGTGATGATTCTCTGTACCAGCCGGTTGTAATAAACGCTCGCTTCCAGCGGCTTCTCGCCGTTGGACTGGCCGTCTCCCGGCCCGCGGTCGTAGATGAAGACCAGATCCAGGTCGGACTCGGGCAACAGCTCGCGCCCGCCCAGCTTGCCGAAGGCAACGACCGTCAGGCCGCCGCCTGCGATCTCGCCGTGGACCGCGGCGAAGTTGCGGGCGGTTTCGGCGACGAGGACCGCGATCGCCGTGTCCGCGACGTTCGACAGCCATTCCTCGACCGCGGCGATGTCGAAACGGCCGTGCAGGACCTGAAGGCCGATCCTGAACTTGTGGTCGCCGACCCAGCGCCGCGCGATGTCCAGGCAATCCTGATAGTCCTTGGCCTGCTTCAGCGCCTCGTCCAATTCGGCGGCAAGCGCCGACGGATCTGTCCAGGTCTCGGTCAGCGGCTCGGTCAGGACCGCCTCCAGCAGCGACGGTTTGCGGCTCAGCCACTGGGCCATGCGCGGCGCGTTGCCCATGATTTCCGCGACCAGGTCCAGCAGCGGCGGATTGGCATGGAACAGCGAGAAGAGTTGCACGCCCGACGGCAACCCGCCGAGGAAACGGTCGAACCGGACCAAGGCCTCGTCCGGCTTGATGGTGCGCCCGAACGCCCCCAGCAGCCGAGGCATCAGTTCCGTCAGGATCTGGCGGGACCGTTCCGATCGGGTCGCGCGATAGCGCGCCGCATGCCAGGCCCGGATCAGAGCCGATACCCGCGCCGCGTCCTCGAAGCCCATCTCCTGCAGGGTCTCCAACGTGTCCGGATGGTCGTCCGTTCCTGTGAAGACAAGCGCCCGTTCACCGCCAAGCGGGCGTTCGTCGGCGAACAGAACGGCGAACCGCCGGTCGACCGTCTGCATCACCTCGATCAGGCTGTGGCGGAAATCGTCCGAACTGGGATGCGCCAGAAAGGCAGCCAGATGATCCACGCCTTCCGCCGATGCGGGGATACGCTGGGTCTGTTTGTCTTCCGTCATCTGCAGGCGGTGTTCGACCCGGCGCAGATACCCGTAGGCGTGGCTCAGTTCGTCCGCGGCAGCCGGTTCCACATGGCCCAGCGCCACCAACTCCCTCAGCGCCGCCAGGGTCCCGCGCTGGCGCAGCGGCGGTTGTCGGCCGCCCCAGATCAGTTGCTGAGTCTGGGAGTAAAGCTCGATCTCGCGGATGCCGCCGCGTCCCACCTTGACGTCGTGGCCCTCGACCGCGATCTCGGTGCCGCCGCGATGGGCGGCAATCTGCCGCTTGATGGAATGGATGTCCTGGATCGCAGCGAAATCCAGGTTCTTGCGCCAGATAAAGGGGCGGATCATTTCCAAAAATTCCGCACCCAGGGCGAGGTCGCCTGCGACAGGCCGGGCCTTGATCATCGCCGCCCGTTCCCAGTTCTGGCCCATGCTTTCGTAGTAGGACAGTGCCGCCGGCAGCGCGACCGCCGGCGGCGTCGCACCCGGGTCGGGCCGCAGACGCAGATCCATCCGAAAGGTGTATCCGTCCGCCGTCCGCTCATCCAGGATCCTGATCAACTGGCGGGTCGCACGAATGCAGGCCTCGCGCAGGCGATCCCTGTCGGTTGCCCGCATGCCGTCGGGGTCGTAGATGACGATGATGTCGATGTCGCTGGAATAGTTGAGTTCCAGCGCGCCCAGCTTGCCCATCCCGAGGATGGTCAGGCCGGACGCGGCGCAGGGGTTTTCCTGATCCGAAAGCGCAATGTGCCCCGCCGACGCCATATCCCTGAGCACGGCTTCCACGCCCAGATCCAGGGCCAGGTCGGCAAACCGCGACAGCGCGCCCGTGACCTGGTGCAGCTCCCAGAAATCTGCGATATCGGCCACCGCGACGGCCAGCGCCACCCTTTGTTTGGCCTTGCGCAGGCCGGTCATCAGCTCGTTGGTCGCGATGTCTCCGGTCAGCGCGGCCCTGGTTTCGGCCATGACCTCCGTGAATACCTCGTCCGGACCACGCATAATAATGTTGCGAAAGAAATGCGGCTCGCGCAGAACGCTCTGTGTAAGATAGGGGCTGTTGCCGAACAGGGCCTTTGTGAGCGCCAGGACCGACTCCTCGTGCAGCATGAATTGGTCGAACGCCGCCAATTCCGGGTCGCTCTCGGCCAGCCGTTGCCAGCGCTCCATCCCCCGATCCAGTCGATCGGCATCGTATGGGAGGGGCAGCTGGGCTTGGTTTAGGGAATGAACGAAATTCGCCATCAGGAGGAACCTGCCTCGCCGCGCAACCTGACGCAGGCGCAGGACGAGGTCAAGGCAGAGCCGCCCCGACGCAAACCGTCGGTTCGCGGGCGCGCCCTGGTTGTGGCGTTGGAGCTGGTCGCCGGGCTTCTGGTGGGGCTGACAATCCTGGCGGGCGCCGCGGTCTGGCGCCTCAGCGCCGGTCCTGTCTCGTTGAAGTTCCTCACGCCCTTGCTTGAACAGACGGTCAATGACGAGGTCGAGGAATACCGCATCAAGATCGGCGAGACCGTGCTCACCTGGGCCGGCTGGGAAAGGGCGGTCGACATCCTGACGACGGACGTTCAGGTCTATGGTGCCTCCACGACCCCGATCGTGGTGCTGCCTGAGGCCTCGATCACGCTGTCGCTGCGGGCATTGATGAACGGCCAGATCGCCGCCACGTCGGTCGACGTCATGGCGCCGGCGGCGGTGCTTTCGCGCGATCTGGACGGCACCTTCTCGTTCGGCTTCGGCGAAGTGGACTCGCCCGCCGACGACGATGTCGCGCCGAGGTTCTCGCTGATCGATTTCTTCGATCTGCTCGATCCCGCGGGCCGCGGCGGCGAGCTCGGATATCTCAGGCGGCTGTCCATTCTCGGGGCCCGGGTGTCGGTGAACGACTTGCTGACAGACACGCGTCTCGTTGCGCGCAGCACCGACCTCGTCCTGATCAGCGACGAGATCGGCACGCGCGGGACGCTGTCGTCGGACGTGGAGCTGCCGGATGGGCTGACCCGCATCAGCGGCGGGCTCAACCACGTTCAGGGCGAGGATGCCTTCGCGATCACGGTCCGGTTCGCCGATCTCGCACCGGAGATCGTGGCGCGCATGCTGCCGGAACTGGAGATGATCGCCGGCTTCAAGGAACGTCTGTCGGGGGCGATGGGCGGCCGGATCGGGTTCGACGGGATCGCGGAGTCCGCAAGCTTCGACCTGCGTGCCGATTCGGGCCGTGTCGCCGGCAGCCTGACGGTTGCGGAGGACGACAAGACGATGGTCGCGCAGGTCTCCTTCGATCGGCTCGATCTTGCGCGCCTTTCGGCGGCTATTCCCGAAATGGCGGATCTCAGCGGCATCGGCGTGCCGATCAACGGTGCCGCGACCCTGGTCGGGACCACCGACGGCGTTCTGAACAGGCTCGATTTCGCCATCAACGGCGGCGAGGGGACGATCACGGTCCCGGTCCTGTATCAGGAACCGATCGCGGTTCAGAGCCTGTCGGCCAACGGCCGGATTACCGGCCAGTTCGAGACCCTGCGACTGGACGCGGCCGAGATCGTCCAGGACGAGGCGGTCTTGAGGCTGTCGGGCGAGGCGACGCGTTCGGAAGATGCGGTCCGCGTGTCGTTCGATGGCAGCATGGCGGGTCTGCCTTGGGCACGCGTCGACCGGTATTGGATGCCTCATTTCGGCAAGGATGCCAGGGCCTGGATGCTGGAAAACGTCAATGGCGGGACCATCGCGCAGGCCCAGGCGCGCGGTTCGGCGCGGATCCCGCTCGACGATGTCGCGAGGTTCGAGATCGTCGAACTCGAAGGCGACATCGCGTTCCAGGGCACCTCGGTCCGCGTCCTTGAGTCGCTGCCGTCGGTCGAGCAGGTCGACGCCACCGGGACGTTCGGTCCGGACTGGCTCGATTTCGAGGTCCAGCGCGGCATGATCGACGAAATTGCGGTGACCGGTGGAACCGTGCGTCTCAGACAGCTCGGCAGAAAGGGCGAGGGTACCGGTGATGCAACCATCGAAATCGACGGTGCCCTCAAAAGGACCCTGCAATTGATCGATAAGGAGCCGTTCGGGTTCATCTCCAAGCTGGGGTTCGCACCCGAGCAGTTCAGCGGCCGGGTCGTCGCGACGGCCAATCTGGCCTTTCCGCTGCATGCAAACCTCGACCCGTCCGAGATCAAAGCCAGCGTCGAGGCGCGCACGACCGATACCATCCTGGTCGGGGCATTCCTGGACTACGACCTGACAGACGGCGTGTTGGATATGGTCGCCGACGACACCTCGATGAAGATCGCCGGCATCGTCCGCCTGGTGAATCAGCCGGTCACGATCAGCCTCAGACAATCGTTCGGCGCCGACAACAAGGGCGATATCGAACTGTCAGCCAGCGCCACCGCGGACGCGGCCGGGCTGGCGGCCCTGGGCCTGCCGACCAGCGATTTATTCGAGGGAACCGTGGCGATCGACGCCGATCTCGAGCAAAGGGAATCGGGCGAGTACCAGATCGACCTGGAGGCCGATCTGGACAACGCGGCCTTCGAGCTCGCGGTTCTGGAGTGGTCAAAGCAGTCCGACACGCCGGGCAAGGCCGAGGTGCGGATCAAGCTGGACGCGGACGGGACCCCGCATCTCAACACCTTCCGGCTGGAATCGGGAGATCTGGTCGTCTACGGCGGCGCCGACGTGGACTGGAAGACCCAGGCCCTGAAACGCGTCGACTTCGAGAGGCTGAAGTACCGCGACAACGACATCAGCGGGTCGATCGTCATCACCGAAAAGGGCGTCTACGAGTTCGATGTGATCGGCAACCGGCTGGATGTCGGTCGTCTGATCGAGACCGACTCGACGGACAAGGTATCGATCCCGATCAACATCACCGGCCAGGTGGACGTGCTGACCGCGGGGCCGAACCGGCGCCTCGACAATGTGGCGCTGACGCTTCGGTATGACGGCAGCGATATCCAGGCCTTTATCCTGGACTCGATCGTCGAGGGCGGCGGTTCGCTGGAGGTCCGGTACCAACCCGACTCCTTCGGTTACGCCCTGACCGTCAAGGCGCAGGATGCGGGCCGCGCGCTGCGGTCGTTCGACTGGGTCGAATCGTTGGAGGGCGGGACCCTGCTGATCACCGGGCACCGTCCGACCCTGGAAGAGCCGATGCAGGGCGAGGTCCTGGTCGACAACTTCCGCCTGGTCAAGGCGCCGATCATGGCCCGCATTCTACAGCTCGTGTCGCTCGGTCTGCCCGAAATGGGGGACGAAGGGCTCGCCTTCAACCGACTGCAGGGCCGCTACTGCTATCTGAACGGCCTGCTGACCGTGGAGCGGGCCCTGGCCGCCGGCGGATCGATCCGGGTTTCGGCCGAGGGCAGCTACGACGTCAATCTCGACAGTCTCGGCTTTCGCGGCACGGTCGGCGGCGCATCCGGCGTCACCGACGTGATCGAGGACATTCCGTTGTTGGGTGAGCTGTTGGGCGGCGACGAGGGGATCTTCGCGGCGACCTATACCGTGAAGGGGCAGGCGGACAATCCCGAAATCGAGGTCAACGAAGGGACCATGTTGATCCCCGGCGCGGCGCGGAACTGGGCGAGGGCGTCACTGGAAGACGTGCCGCACGCCTGCGGCGTGTTCGACGAGGACCGCTCTTACGACGTGGCGGACCCGCCCGACTGAGGACCGCCGCCTCAGGCCGGCTTGACCAGCGCGTGGCGTTTCTTGCCGATCGACAGTTTGATGTAGCCCTGGTCGGTCACGTCCGCATCGGTTGCCGTCGCGGTCTCGTCCGAGACCTGTATGTCGTTCACCCGCGCGCCGCCTCCCTTGATAAAGCGCCGGGCCTCGCCCTTGCTGGCGGTCAGGCCGGTCCCGAGGAACAGGTCGACCACGGCGATGCCCGCCTCGAGCTCGGCACGCGACACGGTGGACACCGGAAGGTCGTCGCCCGCACCGCCTTCGCCGAACGTGCGCCGCGCGGTCTCGGCCGCGGACCGTGCCGCATCGGCGCCGTGGCACAAGGCCGTCGCCTCGTTCGCCAGCGCGATCTTGGCATCGTTGATCTCTGCGCCCTCCAGCGCCTCAAGCCGCTCGATCTCGTCGATCGGAAGATCCGTGAAGATGCGCAGGAACCGGCCGACGTCGGCGTCTTCGGTGTTGCGCCAGTACTGCCAGTAGTCGTAGGGGCTGAGCCGCTCTTCGTTGAGCCAGATGGCGCCCGCCGCCGTCTTTCCCATCTTCGCGCCTGACGCGGTCGTCAACAGCGGCGACGTCAGTCCGAACAGCTCGGTTCCGTCAAGCCGCCGGCCCAGTTCCACCCCGTTGACGATGTTGCCCCACTGGTCCGATCCGCCCATTTGCAGCCGGCAGCCGATCCGGCGCGACAGTTCGACGAAGTCGTAGGCCTGCAGGATCATGTAATTGAATTCCAGGAAGGTCAGCGGCTGCTCCCGTTCCAGCCGAAGCTTCACGGAATCGAAGGTCAGCATCCGGTTGATCGTGAAGTGGGTGCCGACGTCGCGCAGAAGATCGATGTAGTTGAGCTGGTTCAGCCATTCGGCGTTGTTGATGAAGACGGCGTCGGTCGGTCCGTCGCCGAAGGTAAGGAACTTCTCGAAGATCCCCTTGATGCCGGCCATGTTCGCTTCGATCTGCGCGTCCGTCAGCATGCGGCGGGAATCGTCCTTGCCGGACGGGTCGCCGACCCGGGTCGTACCGCCGCCCATCAGGACGACGGGCCTGTGCCCGGTCCGCTGCAGGGTGCGCAACAGCATGATCGGCACCAGCGAGCCGGCGTGCAGCGAATCCGCCGTAGCGTCGAAGCCGATATAGGCCGTCACCACGCCCTTGCGCGCCGCGTCATCCAGTGCGGCGAGGTCCGTGCACTGATGCAGAAAACCGCGATCGGTGACGGCGCGCAGGAAGTCTGATTTCACATCGGACATGGCGGTGCAACGGCGCTTGGGTTCAGCCTGTCGAAAGGGCGGCGAGGTATAACACCGCCCGCGTTGGCCGACAATCCGAGGCGGCGCGGACCGGACCGGCCGCCTGCGACAGGCTATTCCTCCTCGGCCTCGGCAGCCAGCGCGCCGGCGGGCGAGCGGGCTGCGGCCGGCACGATCTTGGGCATCGCGCTGTCGAGATACTCGTGGACGTGTTTTTCAATGTCGCGCAGGTGGCGCGGAAAGAAGTGGTCGGCGCCTGCCAGGATGCGGCAATCGATTTCAATTCCGCGCTGTTGGCTCAGCTTGGAGATAAGTTTCTGAACGGCTTCGGCGGGGACGATCTCGTCGGCTTCGCCCGTCAGAACCATGCCCGACGACGGGCATGGCGCAAGAAAGCTGAAGTCGTACATGTTCGCCGGCGGCGCGACGCTGATGAAGCCGCTGATCTCGGGCCGGCGCATCAAAAGCTGCATGGCGATCCAGGCGCCGAACGAAAATCCCGCGATCCAGCATTGCTGCGCGTTCTGATTGTAGCTTTGCAGCCAGTCCAGCGCCGAGGCTGCATCCGACAGCTCGCCTTCGCCGCGTGCGAAGGTCCCCTGGCTGCGTCCCACGCCCCTGAAATTGAACCGCAAACACGAAAAGCCGCGGTTCGCAAAGGCATGATACATCGTGTAGACGACCTTGTTGTTCATCGTCCCGCCGTGCTGGGGATGCGGGTGCAGGAACAGGGCGATCGGGGCGTCTGGCTCCTTTCCTTGCGCATAGCGGCCCTCCAACCGTCCCTCCGGGCCGTTAATAATTACCTCGGGCATTGTTCTTCTGCCTCTATTCCACTGTCTGGTTTCTGGGGTTGTCAGGCGGAAACGCCGCTGAAACTCATCAAATTATTGAAAGGAAACCACAAAACCTCGGTCTGTGTATTGACGCTGTTCGTGTGGGGCCTTTAATCTCCGCAGTCCGTCGCCATATGGCGTAAATAAGCCCGCGGCAACAGCATGGCAAGCCGCCAACCAGGACCACGGGGTGGTCATAGCATAGGTCGCGCGAGAATGCTCAAGAGCTTGGTCGCAGAAATCGACGGCATGATCGCCCGCGACCCGGCGGCACGGTCCCGCCTGGAAGTTGTGCTGTTCTATCCGGCGTTCCATGCCATCTGGCAGTACCGGGTGGCCCACTGGCTTTGGAAAAAGCGTCGCTTCCTCCTGGCGCGATTCACCTCCCAATTCGCGCGCCTGATGACGGGGATCGAAATTCACCCCGGCGCGAAGATCGGACGCAATTTCTTCATCGATCACGGCATGGGCGTGGTGATCGGCGAAACGGCCGAGATCGGCGACAACGTTACCCTTTATCATGACGTGACCCTCGGCGGCGTGGCGCCATCGGTGGACTCGCACGGACAGCGTTGCACAAAGCGCCATCCCACCCTGGAAGACAATGTCATCGTGGGATCGGGTGCCCAGATCCTGGGGCCGATCACCGTGGGCCGTTGCGCGCGGGTCGGCGCCAATGCGGTCGTCATCAAGGATGTGCCTTCGGAAGTCACGGTTGTCGGGATCCCGGCGCGCGTCGTCGTGCCGCGCGGCAAGTCCGGCGAGGAGTTCTCGCCCTACGGCACGCCCGTCGGCGACCTGCCGGATCCCATTGCCCGGGCGATCGACGGACTGATGGAGCAGGTCACGACCCTGAAGGCCCAGGTCCAGGAGCTTGAGAGCCGCGTGGAAAACGGCCGCACGGTGGCGCCCGGCGTCGCCTACGAGGCCGACGAGGAAACCGGCCGCGGGTCCCGCACAGACGTCTGAGCCGCGTCCGGCGCGCGCCCTGTAATACACCCATAGAGCGAACGGACTATAGAGCGTCCGGCGTCACGGCCTACCTACCCTGGATAAAGCGCGCGGCATTCACCGCACGCCGTTTTCGGGGAAGGACAAGATGCGTCTCAGCACGAAGGGACGGTATGCGGTCACTGCGATGGTCGATATCGCCCAGAACAGCGACGGCGACCCGGTTGCGCTGAACGAAATTGCACAGCGCCAACGGATCTCACTGTCATATCTCGAACAGCTCTTCGCCAAACTGCGCCGGGCCGGTCTGGTCACCAGCGTGCGCGGGCCCGGCGGCGGCTATCTCCTGGGCCGCGATGGCGATCAGATCCGCATCTCGGAGATCGTTCTCGCTGTCGACTCGTCCCTGGCGGTCGTGAATGGCCAAGGCTCCGCAAACGGCGGACGTTTCGCCCGCGTGGGCGGTGCCGTTGCCCACGATCTCTGGACCGAACTGGACAGCGTGATCGCCTCTTTCCTAGACTCGATCACCGTCCAAGACGTCTGTTCGGGCCGCGTCCGGGGCCTGGCCGAAAGCTTTCCGGAGTCCCGCCGCTACGCCGCCGCTGCGCAGTAGCACCGGCGCGAAAGCGCCTCGCAGGACAGGCCCGATTGGGATATAGCTTCGGTCTGACGAGGACCGTTGATGCCGGAGATTGCATATCTTGACTATAATGCCACCGCGCCGGCTCGCCCCGAGGTAATCGAGGCGGTCGCTGCATCGCTGGCCAATGGCGGCAACGCTTCGTCGGTGCATGCGCCGGGCCGCGCCGCCCGCAGGCGGTTGGAAGACGCACGCGGCAAGGTCGCGGCGCTGGCGGGCATGGGACCGGGCGCCGTCGTCTTCACCAGCGGTGGCACCGAAGCGAACAACCTGGCGCTCAGAGGGTGCGGGCGGCGCACGGTGCTGGTCTCGGCGATCGAACATGCGTCCGTGCTGGAGGCCGCCGAAACCCCGCGCATCGTGGCGGTCACCGAAACCGGCGCCCTGGACCTGGACGATCTCGAACGGCAGTTGCGGGCCGTCGAAGCGGAAGACGCCGTTGTTTCGATCATGGCCGCCAACAATGAAACCGGCGTGATCCAGCCGTTGCGCGAGGCCGCCGCGCTGGCCCGCGCGTCCGGTGCCCTGGTCCACTGCGACGCCGTCCAGGCGGCAGGGCGGCTTTCTCTCGACGAGGTCGCCGACGGTGTCGACATGCTGTCGGTTTCCGCCCACAAGATCGGCGGACCGCCCGGGACGGGTGCGCTGATCGTGCGCGACGGGCTGTCGCTTGCGGCTTTGAACCGGGGCGGCGGGCAGGAGCGGGGCCGGCGCGCCGGCACGGAAAACCTTTGCGGTATCGTCGCCTTCGGCGTCGCTGCCGACCTCGCGGCGGCCGAAACACACGGCTTCGGCGCTGTTGCGCGCCTGCGCGACAGGCTGGAAGCGGACGCCCTGGCCGCCTGTGCGGGCGCCGTCGTGTTCGGCCGCGAGATGCCGCGGCTTGCCAATACGACCTGCATCGCCATGCCCGGCGTTTCGGCCGAGACACAGGTCATGACGCTGGATCTCGCCGGCGTCGCCGTCAGCGCCGGCGCCGCCTGTTCCAGCGGCAAGGTGCAGCGCAGCCACGTCCTAACGGCGATGGGTGTGCCCGCGGCGCTTGCCGAATGCGCGATCCGGGTCAGCATCGGACTCAATACCACCGAGGCGGAGGTGGACAGGTTCCTGGAAGCCTGGACGGCCCTTGCGGCGCGGCTGGGGGTGGCGGCATGAACCGAAAGGACGCGCCGATCTACCTGGACTATCAGGCGACGACGCCGACCGACCCGCGGGTCCTCGACCGTATGCTTCCGTGGTTTACCGAACGGTTCGGCAATCCGCACTCCGCCGAGCATCGGCACGGATGGGAGGCGGCAGAGGCGATCGATGCCGCGCGCCGGGAGATCGCAGCGCTGATCGGCGCATCGGCCAAGGAGATCACCCTCACCTCGGGCGCGACCGAGGCCAACAACCTCGCCGTCATCGGGGCTGCCCGCGCGCAAGCGGCCCGGGACGGCCGACGCCGCGTCATCACCGTGGCCAGCGAGCATGCCTGCGTTCTGGAAAGTGCGCGGTCCCTGCGCCGGGAGGGGTTCGATGTGGTCGAACTGCCGGTCGACGAGGGCGGTCTGCTCGACCCCGAAACCTTGCGTGCCGCGCTCGACGATCGCACGGCCCTGGTCTCGGTGATGGCGGTCAACAACGAGATCGGCGTGATCCAGCCTCTGGCGGAGATCGGCCGTCTGTGCCGGGAGGCGGGCGCGCTGTTCCACACCGATGCCGCCCAGGCCGTGGGCAAGATCCCGATCGACGTCCGGGAGATCGGCGCCGCGCTGCTCAGCATTTCCGGCCACAAGATCTACGGACCCAAGGGCGTGGGGGCGCTGTTCGTGCGCCGGCGCCCGCGCGTGCCGCTCGAGCCGCTGTTCCATGGCGGCGGCCAGGAAAGGGGCCTCAGGTCCGGAACGCTGGCGCCGCCGCTGTGCGTCGGTCTGGGCGCGGCCTGCGCCATCGCGGCGCGGGAAATGGAGGCGGAGGCCGCCCGGCTCGCCGGTTTCCGCGACACCATGCTTGCGCGGCTGCGCGAGGGCGTCCCCGCCATCCAGGTCAACGGCTCGTTGGACCGGCGCATCCCCGGCAACCTGAACGTCACTTTTCCGGGTATCGAGGCGAGCGAGCTGATGGCGGCGCTGGACGGCGTCGCCGTGTCCAGCGGCTCGGCGTGTTCGTCCGGTGTCGGCAAACCGAGCCATGTGCTGCAGGCAATCGGGCTCGATCCGGCCAGGGTCCAGGCCTCGATCCGGATCGGCGTCGGCCGCTTCACGACGCAGGAAGAGGTCGACGTGGCCTCGCGCCACATCGTCGAGACGGCGCGCCGGCTGACCAAGCGGTTCCGCGCCGCGTCTTGAGCCGCGCGTCTTTCGGGTCCGATCCGCGGCCTTTGACAACCGAGCCACCAGCCCACATTTACTAACCGATCGCCCAAGTCCCCGCCGGTCAGACAGGAAGGTTCCGATCCCGCCCATGCCCAAGGTCACGGTAGTTTTGCGCGACGGCAGTCGTCGCACGTTCGATGCGGCGGCCGGCGATTCCATTCTGGACCTGGCCCGCGACCACGACCTGGACGTGGAGGGAACCTGCGAAGGCTCGATGGCGTGTGCGACCTGCCACGTGATCGTCGATCCCGACTGGTATGGAAAACTGGCGCCGCCGTGCGAGGAGGAACAGGACATGCTGGACCTCGCCTTCGGCTTGACCCGAACCTCGCGCCTAGGTTGTCAGATTTCGATGTCAGACGATATTGACGGGTTGGTCGTGACGCTCGGCCCCGAGGACTGACTGCCGGTCTCGCCGGCGCGCGAAAACCCGTCTCTCGGCGCTTGAAACCCCAAGAAAACTTGGTATATCTCCAATCAGGACTTGTTTGGTCTTCTTTAAATCGTACAATTCCGGTGCGGATTGAAATGACGGAAACGGTTGGATGATCAGGCTCAGCCGATTGGCGGATTACGGGGTGGTCGTGCTTGGCCGGCTTGCGACGATGCGCGAGCGGGGCGCCGGGCCGACGACCGCGGCCGAGATTGCCGAGGCGACGCTTTTGCCGGCACCCACGGTCGCCAAGATCCTCAAGCTGCTGGCGCGCGGCGAGGTCGTGCGCTCGCACCGGGGGCACCAGGGCGGATACAGCCTGGCGCGCGAACCGGGGGCGATCACCGTGGCCGACCTGGTCACGGCGCTGGACGGCCCGGTTGCGCTGACGGCCTGCGTCGACGGGCACGAAGGCGATTGCTCGGTCGAGAGCATGTGCGCCATCCGCGGACACTGGGATGCGGTGAACACCGCGGTCCGCACGGCACTGGAATCGGTGACCTTGGCCGACATGATCCTGCCGAGCGTGCCGCCGATGTTTCAGACGGCGGCCGAACGGCCGCGCAAGGAAGAGGACCGGGCGCGCTAGGTCGGCGCGTCCGATAACGGGTAACGGAAGGGCACAGGATGGCGGCGACCCCTGATACGATGCAGCAGGTCAGCGACCTGTCGGACGGCGGGTACAAGTACGGTTTCACGACCGACATTGAGATGGAACACGCGCCCAAGGGCCTGAACGAGGACACCGTCCGTCTGATCTCGCACAAGAAGAACGAGCCGGAATGGCTGTTGGAATGGCGCCTCAAGGCGTTCCGCATCTGGCAGACCATGCAGGAACCGAACTGGGCCAAGGTCGGCTATCCCAAGATCGACTACCAGGACGCCTACTACTATGCCGCGCCCAAGCTGCAGAAGGACCGGCCGAAGTCGTTGGACGAGGTCGATCCCAAGCTTCTCGAGACCTACGAAAAGCTGGGCATCCCGCTGAAAGAGCAGGAGATGCTGGCCGGTGTCGCGGTCGACGCGGTGTTCGATTCCGTTTCCGTCGCGACGACCTACAAGGAACGGCTGGAGAAAGAGGGCGTGATCTTCTGCTCCATCTCCGAGGCGGTGCAGGACCATCCCGAACTGGTGCGCAAGTATCTGGGTTCGGTCGTGCCCTATACGGACAACTTCTTCGCCACGCTGAACTCGGCAGTCTTTACCGACGGCTCGTTCGTCTACATCCCCAAGGGCGTTCGCTGTCCGATGGAGCTCAGCACCTACTTCCGCATCAATGCCGAAAACACCGGACAGTTCGAACGGACCCTGATCATCGCGGACGAGGGGTCCTACGTCTCCTATCTCGAGGGCTGCACGGCGCCGCAGCGCGACGAACACCAGCTCCATGCCGCCGTGGTCGAACTGGTCACGCTGGACGATGCCGAGATCAAGTATTCCACGGTGCAGAACTGGTACCCGGGCGACGAGGAAGGCCGCGGCGGCATCTACAACTTCGTCACCAAGCGCGGCGCCTGTCGGGGCAAGAACTCCAAGATCATGTGGACCCAGGTCGAGACCGGCTCGGCGATCACCTGGAAGTACCCGAGCTGCATCCTTCAGGGCGACAACTCGGTGGGCGAGTTCTATTCGGTGGCGATCACCAACAACGCGCAGCAGGCCGATACCGGCACCAAGATGATCCATATCGGCCGCAACACCTCCAGCCGCATCATCTCCAAGGGCATCTCCGCCGGCCGCGCGGACAACACCTATCGCGGACTGGTGCGTATGCTGCCGAAGGCAGAGGACGCGCGGAACTATACCCAGTGCGACTCGCTGCTGATCGGCGACCGCTGTGGCGCGCACACGGTTCCTTACATCGAATCGCGCAACCCCACCGCCATGGTCGAACACGAGGCGACGACCAGCAAGATTTCCGAAGACCAGCTTTTCTACTGCCAACAGCGCGGGATGGACGAAGAAGAGGCGATCGCGCTGATCGTCAATGGGTTCTGCAAGGAGGTGATGCAGACCCTGCCGATGGAATTCGCGGTCGAGGCGCAGAAGCTGATCGGCATCAGCCTGGAAGGCAGCGTCGGCTGACGGCGCACGGGTAAACACAGCAAGGGAAAGAACCGAGTTATGGCGCTGCTTGAAATCAAGGGCCTGCACGTGACGGTGGACGGCAAGGAGATCCTCAAGGGGATCGACCTGACGCTGGACGCGGGCCAGGTGCACGCGATCATGGGCCCCAACGGGTCGGGCAAAAGCACGCTCTCCTACGTGCTTGCCGGCCGCGACGGATACGAAGTGACCGGCGGCTCCATCTCCTACGACGGGCATGACCTGTTGGAGATGGACATCGAGGACCGGGCGCGGGAAGGGATCTTCCTCGCCTTCCAGTACCCCGTCGAGATCCCGGGCGTCGCCGGCACGACGTTCCTGCGCCACGCGGTGAACGCCCAGCGCAAACATCGCGGCGAGGACGAATTCGACGCGCTGCAGTTCGTCAAATACGTCAAGGCCAAGGCGCGCGACCTTGGCGTGCCCGACGACATGCTGAAGCGCCCCGTCAATGTCGGGTTTTCCGGCGGCGAGAAGAAACGCAACGAGATGCTGCAGATGGCGGCGTTGGAACCGCGGTTGGCGGTCCTGGACGAGACCGATTCCGGTCTCGACATCGACGCCTTGAAGATCGTTGCGGACGGCATCAACAAACTGCGCGATCCGGCCCGGGCGATGCTGGTGATCACCCACTACCAGCGCCTTCTGGACTATGTGGTCCCCGACCGGGTGCACGTGCTGGCCGGCGGCCGCGTCGTCACCTCAGGTGGCAAGGAACTGGCGCAGGAGCTTGAGAAGAAAGGCTATGCCGACATCGTCGGCGCGGCGGCATGAGGCACGGGAGCGGGCGTGAGTCATGAGTGATACCGAAAACGTGGCACTGCTGGAGGGGCTGCTGTCGCAGCCGGTGTCCGCGGCGCCGTGGCTCGATGCGCTGCGCGGCGACGCGCGGCAGGCCTTCGATGCCGAAGGCCTGCCCGGCAGGCGCACCGAAGCCTGGAAGTACACCCGCCTAACCCGTCTGGTTGACATCGCGTTTCTGCCCGGCAAGGCGGGCGAACGGCCCGAGCGGCTGCCTGATGAGGCGGGCGATCTCGACGCCTGGCGCGCGGTTCTGGTGAACGGACGGTTCGACGAAGAGATGTCGGACCTTGCTGGCATGCCCGACGGCGTCACGGTGTCCGGTCTGGCGGATGCGCTGGAGCGTGCGCCCGACATCGTCCGGTCCCGGCTGGGCAAGGTGCTTTCGCATCAGGGAATGCCGCTTGCGGCGCTGAACACGGTCGGGTTCGAAGACGGGCTTTATGTATCTGTTGCAGATGGCGTTAAGTTAGACAGACCGATCCATATTGTCTTTTGGACCGATGGTTCTGTAAGCCCGACATCCAGCAGCCCGCGAATGATCTATGCCGTGGGCGAGGGTGCCAGCGCAGACATCGTCGAAACCCATCGCGGCACGGGCGAGTATTTCGTGAACGCCGTTGCCGAGGTCTTCGTGGCCAGGAACGGAAGGCTCGGCCATTACAAGCGTCAGGATGAAGCGGAGAAGGGGTTCCACGTCGCCGCGGCGGCCGCGGTCGTCTCGGAAGGCGGTCTCTACGACAGTTTCGTCCTGCAGACCGGGGCAAGCCTTGCCCGCAACGAGATCAGGACACTGCTGGACGGCGAAACGGCGGGCTGCCGGCTGAACGGCGCCTATGCCGCCCGGGCGGACCAGCATCTCGACAACACCACCTTCATCGACCATGCCGCGCCCAACTGCGAGAGCCGCGAAGTGTACAAGGGCGTGCTCGCCGAGACGGCGCGCGGTGTGTTCCAGGGAAAGATCCTTGTCCGGCGCGGCGCCCAGGGCACGGACGGACATCAGCTCAATCGGGCGCTGTTGCTGTCGCGCGGCGCAGAAATCGACTCCAAGCCCGAGCTTGAGATCTATGCCGACGACGTGAAGTGCAGCCACGGTGCCACGGCGGGCGAGTTGGACGAGAACCAGCTCTTCTATCTGCGCGCCCGCGGCATCGGCGAACTGGCGGCGCGGCGGATCCTGGTCGAGGCTTTCCTGACCGAGGTGCTGGACGAAATCGAGAACGAGCGGGTGCGCGAGGCCTTTGCCGGCACGCTGCAACGCAAGCTGGCTGCTGTGGCTGCCGCAACGGGTGAGGGAGCAGGGGCATGAGCGCCGCAGTCGAATTGGACCATATGGCGACGGACTACGATGTCGAGGCGATCCGCGAGGATTTCCCGATCTTCCGGCAGAAGATCCACGGGCGGCCGCTGTCCTTTCTGGACAGTGCGGCATCGGCGCAGAAACCGCAGGCCGTGCTCGACCAGCTTATGCGCACCTACGCGACGCGGTATGCGAACGTTCATCGCGGCGCCTATTTCCTGAGCGAGGCGGCGACGTCGGATTATGAGGGCGCGCGGGAGAAGGTGCGGGGCTTCATCAATGCCGCCAAGCAGGGCGAGGTGATCTTCACCCGCAACGCCACAGAGGCGATGAACCTGGTGGCGCAGAGCTGGGGCCGCAGCAACATGGGGCCCGGCGATGCGGTCGTGATCTCCGACATGGAACACCACTCCAACATCGTTCCCTGGCAGTTGCTGCGCGATCAGGCCGGGATCGAGCTCAGGGTCTGTCCGATCACCGATGCGGGCGAGTTGCGCATGGATGCGCTGGCCGAAATGCTGGACCAGCGGGTCAAGCTGGTCTCGATCACCCACGTGTCGAACGTCCTCGGCACCGTGACGCCGGTGGACGAGATCATCCGCATGGCGCGCGACGCCGGCGCGTTGGTGATGCTGGATGGGTGTCAGGCGATCCAGCACATGACGGTGGACGTCCAGGCCCTGGACGTGGATTTCTACGCCTTCTCCAGCCACAAGCTCTACGGGCCGACCGGGATCGGCGTTCTTTACGGCAAGGAGGCGCTGTTGGACGCGATGCCGCCGTTCCTTGGCGGCGGCGACATGATCTCGACGGTCACCTACGAACGCAGCACCTGGGCGGCGCTGCCGGCCAAATTCGAGGCCGGCACCCCGACGATCGCCGAGGCGATCGGGCTTGGCGCGGCCGTCGACTATGTCTCGGGCGTCGGGATGGACCGGATCGCGGCGCACGAACGGGGCCTTCTGAACTATGCCACGCAGAAACTGGCCTCGGTCGACGGCCTTCGGATCTGCGGCACCGCGCCCGGCAAGGTCAGTGTCGTTTCCTTCACTTTGGACGGGACCCATCCGCACGACGTGGCGACGATCCTGGACCGGTCGGGCGTTGCCGTCAGGGCCGGCCACCATTGTGCCCAGCCCTTGATGGAGCGGCTGGGCGTGCACGCCACCACCCGCGCGTCGTTTGGGATGTATTCCACGAAACAGGAGGTGGATGCCCTGGTCGACGGCCTTGAGAAGGTGAAGGAGATCTTCGGTTGATGCGCAACGCGGCCGCCGAACTGCGCGACTTGTACCAGGAGGTGATCCTGGACCACGGGCGCAGCCCGCGGAACCGGCGTGTCATGGAAACCGCGTCGGCGTCGGCGCATGGCGACAACCCCATGTGCGGCGACAGGGTGACGGTGTTCCTGCGGCTTGACGCGGACGGTCGGGTCGCCGACATCTCATTCGACGGGCGCGGCTGTGCGATCTCCATGGCCAGCGCCTCTCTGATGACGGAACTGCTCAAGGGCAAGACCCGCGCCGAGGCCGAGGACCTGTTCGTTGATTTCCGCGCCATGTGCACAGGTGCGGAACCGCCCCGCGGCGCGCCCGAGGACGCGCTCGAGCGGCTTGAGGTGCTGTCGGGCGTCAAGGAATTCCCGTCGCGGGTGAAATGCGCGACCCTGGCCTGGCACACCATGGACGCCGCGCTGACCGGCGACAGTCAGACAGTGACGACGGAGTAGACGATGTCGGACGAAACCGAAGACCCCACGGCCGGTCCGTACTTCAATCCCTACGGCGCCTATCCGGGCGCCGCGCCGGCCGAGCCGGAGGAGTTGGAGGCGCATGCCGGCGCGCCTCTGGCCGACGGAGTCACGCCGGCCGCCGAGCCCGCGGTCGTCGAGGCGCTGCAGGACGTCTACGATCCGGAAATCCCCGTGAATATCTACGATCTCGGCCTTATCTACGAGATCGATATGAAACCCGCGGGCGATGTGGATATCCTGATGACACTGACGGCGCCGGCCTGCCCCGTGGCGGGCGAAATGCCTGGCATGGTGGCCGATCGGGTCGCCCAGGTCGATGGCGTCGGCGCGGTCAGCGTCAAGCTCACCTGGGACCCGCCCTGGGGGATGGACCGGATGTCGGAAGACGCCCGCATGGCTCTGGATTTGTGAACGAGGCGAGGCCCTTATGCCACCGATGATCACGCTCACCGATGCGGCTGCGGACCGCGTCAAGTACCTGATGGCGAAGGCCGACCGGGATGAGACCATCCTGGGCCTCAGGGTCGGCGTCAATTCCAAGGGCTGCTCGGGCCTCAGCTATTACGTGGAATACGCCTCCGAGCAGAAACACTTCGAGGACGTGGTCGAGGACAAGGGCGTCAAGATCTTCATCGACCCCGCTTCCGTGATGTTCCTGATCGGGTCCCAGATGGACTATCAGGAAAGCAAGCTCTCATCCGGCTTTGTCTTCTCCAACCCCAACGAAACCGCCCGCTGCGGCTGCGGCGAGAGCTTTTCGGTCTCCTAACGGGCGCGTCGGCGCGCAACGTGAATTGACCTCGGCCCCGGCCGGTCGTACGCTGGATAACAAGAACAGCGTGGCACAAACTGTTCGCAAAACCCATGATCACAGAGGCGCGAAGAGGGGTCCGAAGGACTCGACGTCCAATCGGTACGTCGGGGGTCTTTTTGGGAGGACCGCAATGCTTACGTTCGACGACTGTGTCGGATTTTGTGATCTGTCGCCCGAGGAAATTGCCGCCATTGCCGAACACGAGCACATTTCGCAGCTCGTCGCCCTGGAGCTGGGCACGTGTTTGATGAAGACCGTTCCCGGCCGGGCGCGCATTCGGCGCTTTATCGAAGACGATATCGTCACCGCCAGACGGCTGGGGCATCGGCGCCATGCCCGCCAGTTGAGCCTGGTTCTGGAGCGGTTTTCGGCACGGTGCGAGCGGCTGGCCGGGTAGCGGCGGCCCGGCCCGTCCGCAGGGACGGTGGCCGGTGACGCAGGAAAAACCAGGCGGCGGCGAGGAGTTCGATCCCGCAGGCTATGCCCAGGCGTGGATGACCCTGGTCGAGCGTCTTCAGCGTGCCACCATGGGCGGCGTCGACGAGGACGGCAAACCGAACAGCTTCACCGTACCGGATCCCGGCGTGATCCTGGGCGCCTTCGCCCGCTGGGGCGGCCATGTCGCCGAAGAGCCCGAGAAGCTGTACACCGCCCAGATGAAGCTTTGGCAGGAATCCTTCACGCTGTGGCAGCACGGCTGGAGCCGGTTCCTGGGCCAGGAGGCCGCGCCCCTGTTCCAGCCCGAACGGGCCGACCGGCGGTTCAAGGACGAGGCGTGGGAAGAGTCCCTGGCCTTCGACCTGTTGAAGCAGTCCTACCTGATGTATGCGCGCTGGCTGCACGACACGGTCGGCGAGCTGGAGGGCCCGGACCGGCACACCCACCACATGGTCCGGTTCTATACCCAGGAGTTCATCGACGCCTTGTCGCCGACGAACTTCGCCGGCACGAACCCGGCCGTTTTGAAGCGGACCGCCGAGACCAAGGGCCAGAACCTCCTGAAGGGACTGGAACACCTGGTCGAGGATGTGGAGCGGGGCCAGGGGCAGCTTGCGATTCGCATGACCGACGACACCGCCTTCGAGGTCGGCGTCAACATCGCGGTGACGCCGGGCAAGGTGGTCTACCAGAACCGCCTGATGCAGCTTATCCAGTACACGCCGTCCACCAAGACCGTCTATCGTCGCCCGCTTTTGATCGTGCCGCCCTGGATCAACAAGTTCTATATCCTCGACCTCGGCCCGCGGAACAGCATGATCAAATGGCTGGTGGACCAGGGGTTCACCCTGTTCGTGATCTCCTGGGTCAATCCGGGCGAGGATCTCTCGGACACCCGTTTCGAGGACTACATGCTGTCGGGGCCGGTCGAGGCACTGAGCGCCATCGAGGAGGAGACCGGCGAGGACACGGTCAACATCGTCGGCTATTGCATCGGCGGCACGCTGACGGCCTCGATGCTGGCTTATCTCGCGGCCAAGAAGAAGGACCGCGTGGCGTCCGCGACCTTCCTGACCTCGATGTTGGACTTCGCGGAGCCGGGCGACCTCGGCGTCTTCATCGATCAACAGCAGCTGGATCTGATCGACGCCCATATGAGCGAGAAGGGGTATCTGGAGGGCCATCACATGGCCCGTGTCTTCAACCTGCTTCGGGCGAACGACCTGATCTGGAGTTTCGTGGTCAACAACTATCTGATGGGCCGCGAGCCGTTTCCGTTCGACCTTCTGTACTGGAACGCCGATTCCACGCGCATGCCGGCCGAGATGCACCGGTTCTATCTGCGGTCGATGTACCAGCACAACCTGCTGCGCGAGCCTGGTGCCATCGAGTTGGACGGCGTGCCCATCGATCTCGGCCGGATCACGCAACCGACCTATTTCCTGTCGACACGCGAGGATCACATCGCGCCCTGGAAGTCCACCTATGCGGGGACGCAGTTGCTGGGCGGATCCGTCCGCTTCGTGCTGGCCGCGTCTGGACATATCGCGGGCGTCATCAACCCGCCGGCCGCGGACAAGTACTGCTATTGGACCAGGCAGGGGTGCCCGGCCGATCCGGACAAGTGGCTGGACGGCGCCACCGAGACGGCCGGAAGCTGGTGGCCCCACTGGTCCCGCTGGCTGGCCCGGCACAGCGGCCATAAGGTGAAGGCGCGTGTCCCCAGGAATGGCGGTCTTGCGCCGCTGGAGGACGCGCCCGGGTCCTATGTGAAGGTCAAGCTGGCGAGCTGAGGCCGATGCGGCTTTGGGCCGCCCCTTTCTTTCGGCCCCCCCGAACCCTATATTCCGCGCCATGTCGGATGCGCTGAACAGTCTGGATCTGCCCGGGCCCCCGGGCGACAACCGCGTGGTGGTGGCCATGTCGGGCGGCGTCGATTCCTCGGTGACGGCCGCGCTGTTGGCCGAGCAGGGCTACGACGTGGTGGGCATCACGCTGCAGCTCTACGACCACGGCGCCGCGACGGCCAAGGGCAAGGCGTGCTGCGCCGGCCAGGACATCCACGATGCCCGGAACGTGGCCGACCGGATCGGCATCCCCCACTATGTCCTCGACTACGAGAGCCGTTTTCGCCAGGACGTGATCGACGACTTCGCCGACGCCTATGTGCGGGGCGAGACCCCGATCCCCTGCGTGCGCTGCAACCAGACGGTCAAGTTCCGGGACCTTCTGGCGACCGCGCGCGACCTGGGCGCGGCGGCGCTGGCCACCGGCCACTATATCCGGCGCCATGGCGGGGCGAACGGGCCGGAGCTGCACGCCGCCGTCGACCCGTCCCGCGACCAGTCCTATTTCCTGTTCGCCACCACCGCGGCGCAGCTCGATTTCCTGCGGTTTCCGCTGGGCGGCATGGAGAAAAGCGCGGTGCGCGACCTTGCCGCCCGTTTCGCCCTGCCGGTGGCCGAGAAGCCCGACAGCCAGGACATCTGTTTCGTGCCGAACGGCTCCTATGCCCGGATCGTCGAGAAGCTCAGGCCCGAGGCCATCGTGCCGGGCGAGATCGTCGACCTTCAGGGCAACGTGCTTGGCCGGCACGAGGGCATCATCAATTACACGATTGGCCAGCGCCGCGGCCTGGGGCTGGGCGGCAATGCGCCGGATACGGCGCCGCTCTACGTGGTGCGCCTCGAGCCGGAGACCCACCGGGTCGTGGTGGGCCCGCACGATGCGCTGGCAACCCATGGCGTCAGGTTGAAGGACGTGAACTGGCTGGGGGCAGGGGACGCTCCGCCGGCCGAAGGACAGGCCGTGACCGTCAAGTGCCGCTCGACCATGGATCCGGTTCCGGCCGTGGTCTCGGGACTGGACGGCGGCGATGCGTTGGTCATGTTCAACCGGCCCCAGCACGGCATCGCCCCGGGCCAGGCCGGTGTCTTCTACGACGGCACCCGCGTCCTGGGCGGCGGCTGGATCGACGTCCGCCTTGCCGCGGCCGACGTCGTGGCAGAGGACGCCACGCGATGGCAGGCGGCCCGCCAGGCATGAGCGCGATCGCCGTCGACTGCGTGCTCGACGCCCGGGCCGGGATCGGCGAGGGCGCGATCTGGTCCATCGAGGACCGGGCGCTGTGGTGGGTCGACATTCCGGCCGGCCACTTGTGCCGGTTCGACCCCGCGACGGCCGAGAACCGGACCTGGTCCGTCGGCCAGCCGGTCGGCTGTTTCGCCTTCAAGCGATCGGGCGGGTTCGTCCTGGCGCTGCGCGACGGGTTCGCCGATTTCGACACCGAGACCGGCGCGCTCGCGCCGATCGGTGATCCCGAGGCGGACAAGCCGGCCAACCGTTTCAACGATGGCACGGTGGACTACCAGGGCCGGTTCTACGCCGGCACCATGCCGATCGCCGGCGCCGACGGGGCGAGGGGCCCGGAAGGCGCGCTCTACCGCCTCGACCCGGACGGCGCGATCCACACCGTGGAACGGGGGCTTTACGTCACCAACGGCCTGGCGCTGTCGCCCGACGGCCGCACCATCTATCTGGCCGACACCTTCCCGGACGTGCGCACGATCTGGGCCTACGACTACGATCCGGACGATGCGGTCTGGTCCAACAAGCGGGTCTTCTTCGACAGCCGCGCGGTCGACGGCCGGCCCGACGGCGGCACCGTGGACGCCGACGGCTGTTACTGGATGGCCGGCGTCGGCGGCTGGGAACTGGTGCGGCTGACGCCTGCGGGCGCCATCGACATGCGCATTCCCATGCCGGTCGAACGCCCGACCCGCATCGCCTTCGGCGGCGCGAACCTGGACACGCTTTACGTCACCTCGATCTCGGAAAAGACGACACCGGGCACCGAGGCCCGCCAGCCCCACGCCGGCGGCATCTTCGCGCTGACCGTGCCCGGCGTCACGGGCCTGCCGTTCCCCAAGTTCGGCGCCTGAGCCGGTCCTTGACAGGGAAGGGCAGCGGCCTTAAATCGGGCACACTGTGGCGGAGTAGCTCAGTTGGTTAGAGCAGCGGAATCATAATCCGCGTGTCGGGGGTTCAAGTCCCTCCTCCGCTACCAACATTCGGCCCCGCAATCCGCGCGATTGCGGGGTTTTTCATTGCGACACCATCCTCGGCGACTGCGGGCCGCGGCGTGCCGTCGCCCGACCCGAACCTCCCCCTGCGCAGCTTCGCGCCGCCGCCTGACCTATCGTCAGGGGGCGGGTTGCATGTTAGGCTTTGCTAATTGCCATAAGAACAAGGGGGGAGGAGCATGGCGAAGTTCTCTTTTCTGTCCTGGAACGTCAGGCATTTCAAAGGCAGCCGGGCACGGCTGAACGACGTCCAGGACCTCATCACCGATCTCGATCCGGACGTGTTCGGCCTGATCGAGTATCAGGGCAAGTCCGCCATCCGCGAACTGATGGTCGACCGGTTCCCGAAGTACGACTTCGCGGTGACCGACAGCACCGGCAATCTGGAGATGGTGATCGGCTATCGCCGCGGCAAGTTCAAGCAGGTCGTCTGGACGCAGAAGAGACAGTTCAACGACCGGCGCCGCCGCCTGCGCCCCGGCGCCCTGATCTCGCTCCGGCTCGGAAACGAGTTCTACAACCTGCTGTTTCTTCATACCGATTCCGGCACCGGCCAGGCCGATTACAACAACAGACAGACCGTCTTCAGAAAGGTCTGGAACCTCAAGCGGGCGCTCGCGCGCGGTGCGGCATCGCGAAAGTCGAACCTCATCGTCCTCGGGGATCTCAATACCATGGGCAAGGGCGCGACGATCTCGGGCGCGTCCGAAATCCGCCGCCTGGAAAGGGCCGCGGAAAGAAACGGCATGCGCATGCTCTCCAAGGATTGGGACAGGACCTGGAGCGAGTGGGGCAAGAGAACCAACGGCGGCCGCAGAAAGCTGAGGGTCTCGGAACTGGGAGATCTCATGACCTCCAACCTCGATCACGTCATTGCGGCCGACGAGGTCGAATTCGAGCCGGCCGGCGATGGCGGCGAGGATGTCCACGTCAAAGGATGGCGGCAGCTGTCGGGCGCCAGAAAGGCGGACTTCCTCTGGAACCTGTCCGATCACTGCGGGCTCTACGGCAAGGTCAAATAGTCCGGCCGATGCGTTCTTCAGCACCCGCCGGGCGGCCGCCCTAGGATCGCGGTTGAACGATCTCCACCTGGTGGCGTCGACGATAGGCGCGCGGTGTCATGCGATAGTGGTCGCGAAACACCCTGTAGAAGTGGCTCAGGTTCTCCAGGCCGCAGTCGATTGCGATGGCGGCGATCGTTTCGTCCGAACCGGCCAGCAGCCGCCCGGCATGCTCCATGCGGACACGGTTCACGTAGGCCGACGGAGACAGCCCCAGATACCGCTGTGCGGCGCGGCAGACATGCTCGTGGCTGCGCCCGGCGGCGCGGACGAACCCCGCGGCGCCCTGCCGGAACAGGACCGGCTCGCGCACCGCGTTGCAGGCCGCCCCCAGCCAGGACGGGACATGCTCGGCGACGCCGGCCGGCCGCCCGACGACCCTTGTCATCAAGCCGAGCAGGAAGCTCTCAATCTGGGCAAGGCTGCGCGGTCCGATTTCAAGCTCCCGGGCAAGCCGGTTCAGCATCGCCATCTGCGCGTCGTCCAGGCGCTGCGACCATGGCAGCGGCCGGCGCGACCAGAAAAAGCGGCCTTCGAGATCGTCGCGGTAGCGCGCGACCAGATGCGCCGCCGAAGCCGCCGGGAACGAGACATTGACCATCACGCCGCGTTTGTCGCCCTTGCCCTGAAACCCGTGCGTATCGGACAGACGCACGAAGACAAGATCGCCGGCGCGAAGCGGTTCCTTCCGGCCGTTGATCCAGTGGACACCGTCGCCCTCTTCGATCCAGAAGCACTCGAAATAGTCGTGGGTATGGACGATCCGCGGTGGGGCGGGCTCCAGCCGCTTCCGGGCGAAGTGGAAAGCCTCGCCGCCGCGGACATAGTTCTCCATGCGGAAGGTCAAACGGCGCATTAAATCAAATTACCATAAGAAAACATCAATGACAGGCAGGATTGCTCAAAATTCATCAATTACCGTGCCTTGTGTCCCAGGAGTTCTCCAGCATGGCCGCGCCTGCCCTTGATCTGTCCTTCGCCCCGGTTCTGAACCCCGCGCCGCGTCGGCTGTCGCCCGCGCAGATCGAATTCTACAACCGCGAAGGTTACGTAGGTCCCCTGGACGTCTTTTCGCCGGAAGAGGTCGAGGCGAACCGGGCTTATTTCGACAGCCTGCTCGACCAGGTCGGCGAACGCGGCGCCTACGCCATCAACTGCTATCAGGCGCGGTGTCAGGGCATCTGGGACTTGTGCAACGAACCGCGAATCCTCGACTATGTGGAAGACCTGATCGGTCCGGACATCGTCTGCTGGGCAAGCCACGTGTTGTGCAAGCTGCCGCACGACGAAAAGGCGGTGCCATGGCATCAGGACGCGTCCTACTGGTCGCTGTCGCCGGCGCGCACGGTTACTGTCTGGCTGGCGATCGACGATGCAGACGAAGGGAATTCGGCGATGCAGTTCATCCCGCGGACGCACAGGCTGGGCCATCTTAAGTGGCGCGACAGCGACCGGCCGAATGCCCTGCATCAGGAAATCGTCGGTGCCGACGCGCTGGGCGAGCCCGTTTCGAACAACCTGGCGGCGGGTCAAATCTCGCTGCATGCGGACATGCTGGCCCACGGGTCCAAGCCCAACCTGTCCGACAGGCGACGTTGCGGCCTGACGCTGCGTTATTGTCCGCCCGAGGTGCGCGTCGTCGATTCGGTTTGGGAACGCGGTGTCGAGGCGATCATCTGCCGGGGCAGCGACCCGACCGGACGCTGGAAGCATCACGAACGGCCGGTCGGCGACGACGTTTCGCCGCAGAACAGTCCGCGCAACATCGGCGGCAACTGAAAAGCGGGACGCGGGATCGAATGCGGCTCGAAAGGCTTGAACACGTCAATATCCGCACCGCCAACCTGTCGGGCATGGTCGACTGGTATTGCCAGGTCCTCGGCATGAAAAGCGGCGCGCGCCCGCCTTTTGACGTCCCGGGCGCCTGGCTCTATGCCGGCGACATGCCGGTGGTTCACCTGGTCGAGGAAGCGGTGCAGCCGAAGACGCAGGACCCCAGGCTGGAGCATTTCGCGTTTTCCGCGACCGGCCTCGCGGGCCTGATTGCCCGGCTGGAAGAACGCGCCATCGGCTACGACACGGTCCGCGTTCCCGATTTGGGACTGCTTCAGGTCAACATCGCGGATCCCGACGGCAATCACATTCATGTGGATTTCACGCCGGAGGAGGCGGACGCGGCTGGTTTCTAGGATACGGGCACGCAAACGAACGACATGATCGGCGCCGACGACGGTGCCGGCAAAGCACTGGGAGGAGAGCGGTATGTTGCGTTTTCGAACGGGTTTGATGCTTGCGACGGCCATGGCGGTGGCCGGCCTTGCGATCGATGCGACGGCACAGGACGTCGCGCGCGAGGACACGGTCGTCTTCGACCTGGACCGCACGATCAAGGATCCGAACAACTTCAACTGGTTCACACCCGGCACCAAGCGGCTCCACGGGGCGCATCAGGCCATGTGGGAGCCTCTGTTCATTCTGAATTACGAGAGCGGCAATCTCGATCCGTGGCTGGGCGTCAGTTTCGAGCCGAACGCATCGCACGACGTCTGGACCCTGAAACTGCGTGAAGGCGTCGAGTGGTCCGACGGCGAGGCCTTCAATGCCGATGACGTCGTTTTCACGGTGAACATGGCGCTCGGCAATGAGGATCTGTCCTCCCGCGAGGCCGCCACGGTCCGTGCCCAGGTCGCAAGTGTGGAGAAGGTGGACGATCTGACCGTTGTCTTCACGCTAAAGAAGTCCAATCCACGCTTCCATGTGGAGAATTTCGGCAACCGGATTTTCGGTTCGTTCCTGATCATGCCCGAGCATGTCTGGGCCGGAAAGGACGCCGCATCCTTTGCCTTCAATCCGCCCATCGGCACCGGCCCTTACAAGTTTTCGTCGGCCACCACGAACCGCGCGGTGTGGGATCGCAACGACGACTGGTGGGGCGTCAAGGCCGGCTTCCAGGACCTGCCCGAGCCGAGGCGGCTGATCTGGCTGGAATCGGGGGGCGAGGAAAGCCGCTCTCAACTGTTGGTGACCAACCAGCTTGACGCCGCGCATACCGTAACGCTGGGCGCGTTCGAGGCGATCCAGGCCCGCAATCCCAAGATCATTGCCTGGCGTCAGGACATGCCCCTGTCCTGGCCGGATCCCTGTGCACGCCAGCTTGAGTTCAACACCACGGTCGAACCCTGGGGCAGTGCCGCCATGCGCAAGGCCGTCAACCTGATCCTGGACCGCAACATGGTCGTGGAAGTGGCCTATGAGGGGACGACCGAGGCGTCCCGGTCGATCTTTGTCCAGTACGGCGCCATGGCCCCCTATATCGACGCGGTGGTTGATGCCGGTATGGGTTTTGCGCCAACCGCCGATGCCGCTGCAGGCAAGGCTCTGATCGAACAGGAGGGCTGGAGCCTGGGTTCCGACGGAATCTACGAGAAGGACGGCAAGCGGCTGACCGCCAACATCACGGTCAACACCGCATCCACTGAACTGACCCGCGCCGTCGATATCATCATCGAACAGTTGCGCAGGTCAGGCATCGACGCAAAGGCCGTGCCGGTGGAAAACGGTGTCTTCTGGGGTGCCGCGCTGCCGCTGGGACAATATGACCTTGCCTACACCTGGCTTTCCTGCGGGTCGGTCAACGAACCCTGGGCGACGATGTCCCGCTACACGGCCGCCTCGGTCGTCCCGGTTGGCGAACGGGCGCCGGGCTTCAACAATACCGGCCGTTGGAACACCGACGCGACTGCCAAGTACTCGGCAATTGTCGACAAGATGGCCAATATGGCGGTCGGCGATCCCGCGATCCAGGGCATGGTGGTGGAAGCCTACCAGTACTATTACGACGAGCTTCCGTTCATCCCGGTCGTCCAGGCGTCGAAGCTGTTGCCGTACAACACGACCTATTGGACCGGCTGGCCGACCGCGGAGAACAACTACAACCACCCTGCTCATTGGTGGGGCCATATGCATCAGGTGATCCACAACCTGAAGAAGGCCCAATAGCGTTGCAGCGAGGGCGGGTGCCTTCGGGCGCCCGCCCGCCTCGGTCACGGTGCGGGATCGGAAGAACGGTGTCTGCCATCAAGAGCTTTTTCGGCGCGAACGGCTATTACTTGGCCAAGGGCGTCTACTCGCCGGGCGAGATCGCTGCGCTGGAGCGCGACTTCGACCAGATTGTCGAGCAGTTGCGCGCATCGGGAGAACAGATTGACGCGACCTGGGAAGGTCGCGAGACGGCCCGCCTGGCGCGCGAGGACGATGAGATCATCCATACCCACAACGTCCAAAAGTACTCCCGCGCCTGGCTCGACGCGTTCCTTAACGAACGTTTCCTCGGGATTGCCGCGGAGATCCTGGGCGAGAACATCGTGCTGCATCATTCGAAGCTGTTCCAGAAACCGCCGGAACGGGGCTCGCCGTTTCCGATGCACCAGGATTGGCCGTATTTCCCGACCGCAAAAGACACGATGATCGCCGGCATCATCCATGTGTCCGATGCGACCGACGAGATGGGATGCCTGCGCGTGTATGAGGGCAGCCACAGGCTCGGGCGCCTGGCGAATGCCAACGGACGGGTCGACTCCGCGGTGCTGGACCAGTACCCGGTCGAGAAGGGCACCGTCATCGAGGCCGAAGCTGGCGACGTGGTGTTCTTCCATTACTTCACGCTGCACGGATCCATGCCCAACCGATCGGATCGGACCCGCAAGACCGTTCTGGTCCAACTCTACTCGGGCGACGACCAGGTCGATGCCGACAGCCGCCATCCCAACGAGGCCGTCGTGCTGCGCGGCTGGAACCACCACACCACGCGCGCGACCGCCGGCGCGTATAGATAGGCGGGGCTTGTTTTCGGGAAAGGCGGACCGAACGGTACACAAAGGAATGGTGCAGATGGGACGAATTCCAGCGAGCTATCTCACCAACAGGATCGTCACGTTCCTGTTGACGGTCTGGATTGCCGCGACCCTGATCTGGATCATCCCGCGTCTGTCGCCGGTGGATCCGGCCGAGGTGATGCTGGGCCGCATGGGATCCTTTGCCGGCACGGTGGAGAATGCCGATCTGATCCTTGCCAACCTGCGTGAACGGTTCGGACTTAACGACCCACTGTGGCTTCAGTACGTCAAGTACTTGCGCAACATCGCGACATTCGACTTCGGTCTGTCCGCCGCGACCTTTCCAACCCCGGTCTCGGCACTGGTCGCGCAGGCGCTGCCGTGGACGCTTGGGCTGATGTTCTTGTCGGTGGTGATCACTTTCATCATCGGCAACGCGGCGGGAGCCTTCATGGTTTGGGAACGTTCCCCGAACTACGTCAAGCTGGCCATTCCGGCGGCGATGATCTTCACGTCGATTCCGCCCATCCTGTCGGGATTGTTGCTGTTGTGGATTTTCGCCGCGCAGCTCCAGTGGCTGCCATTGACGGGGGCGTACGGGTTCGGCGTTGAACCCGGCTGGACCTGGGCGTTCTTCTCAAGCGTCGTTCAGCACGGGACCCTGCCGGCGCTTTCGATCGTCCTTGTTACCTTTGGTTTCTGGGCGCTGGGTATGCGCGGCCTGATGGTTACGGTCCAGGGCGAGGACTATGTCCAGCTTGCCAAGGCGAAGGGCCTGAAGCCGCTCTACATCCTCTATCGTTACATGATCCGCAACGCGATCCTGCCGCAGATCACCGCTTTCGCGCTGAAGATCGGTCTGATGATTTCCGGCCAGATCCTGGTCGAGCGGATCTTCAGCTACAATGGAATGGGCAAGCTCATCTATGACGCGATTCTGGATCAGGATTTCGCGGTCATCCAAGGTGCGTCCTACATCATCATTCTGATGACCGCGCTTTCGGTCTTCCTGGTCGACATGCTGTATCCCTTCATTGACCCGCGGGTCCGTCATGCGAGGGCCCGGTGATGACGCAAGCCGTCTTGAACAGCACCGAAGAACGCGCCGCTCGCCGGCGCGAGCGCCGCATGCGTCGGTTCGAAAATCCCTGGCTGGCGCCCAAGCTGCTGATTGGCGTCGGCATCATCGCGGCGATCGTGGTTCTGGGTTTGGTCGGCCGTGTCCTCTGGGATCCGGATCTGGTCTTTACCGGCTCGGCACCACTCAATCTGCCGCCGGTGGGTTTTGAGAACCTGCGCGGTAAGTCGGGTGTGTGGGAGCATCCGCTCGGCACTCAGGACAGCGGCCGCGACATGCTGGCTCTGCTGGTGGTCGGGGCGCCGAACACACTGCTGATCGGCGCTGTAGCCTCGATCATCGGCATGTCAGTCGGGATCGCGCTTGGCTTCACTTCCGGCTTCGTCGGCGGACGCACGGACGACACGATCCGCATCCTCTCGGACGTGATGATCACGATACCGCCATTGATGGTTCTGATCGTGTTCCAGTCGGCGATCGGGGATGTCGGCATCCTGATGATGGCGGTCCTGATCGCCGGGTTCCAATGGCAGTCGCCGACCCGGCTGATCCGTGCCCAGGTCCTTTCGATGCGCGAGTCGGGTTACGTGCAGATGGCCCAGCTTTCCGGCGCGCCGACCTTCGACATCATGTTCAAAGAGATGCTGCCCAACCTCATTCCGTATCTCTTCGGAAGTTTCATCGCGAACATGACCACCGCGATCGTCACGGCGGTGGGTCTGGAGACGCTGGGCCTCGGACCCCAGCGCATTCCGACGCTTGGCCGCACGATTTACGAGGCCATCAATGCGGCGGCGCTTCTCAGGAACATGTGGTGGTGGTGGGGCCTGCCGACGCTGCTCCTGATCCTCATGTTCATCGCTCTCCTGCTGATCAATCTGGGACTGGACGAGGTCTCCAACCCGCGCCTGCGTAAGGCGTCGTGAAGAGGGAGGGGGCGATGAGCGCTGGCGACAAACGCACCGTCCTGGAGGTGAACGACCTGAAGGTCTATTACGCCACGCCCCAGGGCGACGTGAAGGCCTGCGACGGCGTCACCTTCCGTCTCTACGAGGGCGAGACACTCGGCCTGGTCGGCGAGAGCGGTTCGGGAAAGTCGACGGCGGTGTCGGGCGTGCTGCAGCTCATATCGCCGCCGGGCCGGATCGCCGGCGGCGAGATCCTGCTGGACGGCCAGGACATGTTGAAGATGTCTGAAGGCGAGCTGCGCCGCCAGCGCTGGCAGACCCTGTCGCTGATCCCGCAGGGCGCGATGAACTCGCTGAACCCGACCATGAAGATCAGCGCCCAGATCGCCGATGTCATTGAAACGCACAACGGTCGCCAGGCCAGAACGGCCTTACGTCAGCGGATCTTCGATCTGTTCCAGATGGTCGGACTGCCGGCGCGCATCTACGACATGTATCCGCACGAGCTGTCGGGCGGCATGAAACAGCGCGTCTGCATCGCCATGGGAATCGCTCTGGACCCGACGGTGGTGATTGCCGACGAGGCGACCTCGGCGCTGGACGTCGTCGTGCAACGTGTTGTCGCGCAAACCATGCTGAAGGTGAAGAACGCGCTGGGCGTGTCGATGATCATGATCGGCCACGACATGGGCCTGATGGCGCAGATGGTGGACCGGGTCGCGGTCATGTATGCCGGCCAGATCGTCGAGATCGCCGGGGTCGGTCGGATCTTCGAAAGCCCGGCCCATCCCTACAGCAAGATCCTGATCGACTCGATCCCGTCGCTGACCCAGCGCCAGCCGATGAAGATCATGGGCGGCATCACCCACGACCCGCGGGATCCGCCGAAGGGCTGTATCTTCCAGTTGCGCTGTCCCCATGTGATGGATGTCTGCCGCCGCGAACGGCCGGCGCCGCGCGACATACACCCGGACCAGGAGGTCCACTGCCACCTTTGGCAACAGCAGAACGACGGGAGCTTCGTCGATGTCCGAACAGCTTCTTGAAATCTGCAACGTCTCGAAGATCTACGGGCCGCCCGAAGCCGGTCTGGTCGCCCTGCATGATTTCAGCCTGTCGATCCCCAAGGCGCCGGCGGAAATCGTAACGATCGCGGGCGAGTCCGGCTCCGGCAAGTCGACACTGGCCAATCTTGTGCTCGGTTTTACCAAACCGACCTTCGGGACCATCAAGTTTGACGGCGTTGACGTGGCGCACGCCGGCGCTGCGGATATGCGGGAATACCACCGGCAGGTCCAGGCCGTGTTCCAGGACCCGTTCAGCGTCTACAACCCGTTTTATCGGGTGCGGCACGTCTTCGACATGGTGATCAGGAACTTCAGGCTGAGCCGCAACGCGACCGAAGCCCGCGACATGATGGAAGAGGCGCTAAATGCCGTCGGCCTGACCGGTGACGATGTCCTGCGCAAGTATCCCCACCAGCTTTCGGGCGGCCAGCGCCAGCGCATCATGATGGCCCGGGCCTATATGCTCAAACCGAAACTCATTGTCGCGGACGAGCCCGTCTCGATGGTGGACGCGTCGCTCAGGGCATCGATCCTGGACGTGATGATGAAGCTGCGCGACGAAACGGGGATCTCCTTCCTCTACATCACACACGACCTATCGACCGCCTTTCAGATCGGCGACAAGATCGTGCTGTTCTACCAGGGAACGGTCGCGGAGGAAGGAAACGCGGTCGAGGTCATCTCCGACCCCAAGCATCCTTACGTGCAGCTCCTGATCGACTCGGTGCCCAAACCCGATCCGGGCGTGCGCTGGCAGGGAGAGATCGAACTCCCGGCGGAAGAAGAGATGCGTTCCGCCCAAAGCGCGGGCTGCCGCTTCTATCCCCGCTGTCCGCACCGGATGGACCGCTGCCATACCAGCCTGCCGCCGCTATATGCGGTGGGCAGGCAGGGGCACGTTGCGTCCTGTTTCCTGCACGAGCCCGCACAGTCGCCACAGGATAGCCGTCCCGGCTGACCCAGGCCCCAAGGGATGAGGCATTGAAACACCGGCTGTCCTGGACCCCTCAGAAGATCGCGGCGCGCATCGCGTTGATCCGGCCGCTCGTGCACCGCAGGCGCGCGGAGATCCCGGCCTTCCGATACAAGGCGCTGTCCGGGCCCGACGTGCCGGCGCCGGTGGAGACGGACCTGGACGACGCGGAATGGGAGGCGATCGCGCCCGACAGTCATTGGGGCACATGGGCGACGGATTTCGTCCTGCGTTCGCGTTTTCGCGTGCCCCGGGAATGGGACGGCGGGCGGGTCGCCCTACACCTGCCACTGGGCACGGCGGGCGATATCTTCACGCACCCGGAAGCGCTGGTCTATCTGGATGGCACGGCGCACGCCTCTGCCGACCGCTATCATCACGAGATCGTCCTGCCCGAGGCGTATTGCGACGGCAACTGGCATGCGCTGGCGCTTCATGGATGGACCGGTCTTTCTGGTTGGCCGCCTGATCCGACCTCAGAGACCCAGTTGTTCATGCGGCCGTGCGCGGTCGTCTCGATCGATACGCCGACCCGCGAATTCGTGCTGCATGCCGAGCTGGCGCTGGATTTTGCCGATGCCATGGAGGACAGCCGCCCCGAGAAGCGACGGATCCTGAATGCGCTGGATGCGGCCTTTCGGACGCTCGACACGCGCGACCCCGTCGCGGGCGAGCCGTTCTATCGCAGCGTGCCGGAAGCATTGCGTATCTTGAAGGACGGTCTTGCCGCGGCCGGTGCGCCGATGGATGTGGATATCGTCGCGGTCGGCCACGCGCACATGGATATCGCCTATCTGTGGCGGGTCGCGCAGGCGCGCTTGAAGTGCGGCCGCACGTTTTCGAATGTCCTGCGCCTGATGGACACGTTCCCGGACTATCGCTTCTCGCACAGCCAGCCGCAGCTCTACAAGTTCACCGAACAGGACCATCCGCAGATCTTCGAGGGAATTCGTCGGCAGGTTGCCGAAGGCAGATGGGAACCGCTTGGCGGGATGTGGGTCGAGGCCGACTGCAACGTGACCGGCGCGGAATCGCTGGTGCGACAGTTGTTGCTCGGCAGGCGCTATTTCCGCGACCGGTTCGGCGATGCGGAAACGCCGGTCTTATGGCTGCCGGACACGTTTGGTTTCATCTGGTCGCTGCCGCAACTGATGGCGCAGGCCGGGCTGAAGTGGTTTGTCACCAACAAGGTGTCCTGGAACCAGACAAACCCGATGCCGACGCAGCTTACCTGGTGGCAGGGCATCGACGGCACCCGGGTGCTGGCGCACTTCCTGACGACCCCGCGCGAGGTGCAATACCTGAACAACCCGACCACCTACAAATGCGATCTCAGCGCCGCCGAGGTGATGGGAACCTGGGAGAATTTTCTCCAGAAAGAGGCGCACGCGGAACTGTTGCTGGCCTACGGCTACGGCGACGGCGGCGGCGGGCCGACGCGCGAGCTGATCGAGAAGGCCACGGTCCTGTCCGCTATGCCCGGTGCGCCGCGGGTCAGGATGGGAACGGTGCGGGAGTTCTTCGAGCGCGTCGAGCGCGAGTGCGCCGAAACGCTGCCGGTCTGGAACGACGAGATCTACCTTGAGCTTCATCGCGGCACGCTGACCAGCCAGGCGCGCACCAAACGGTCAAACCGCAGGTGCGAGGCGTTGATGCACGATGCCGAGTTCCTTGCGGCCTTTGCCGCCGTGACCACCGGGGCGGACTATCCGCACGAAGCCTTCGCCGAGGCATGGGAGCTGCTGTGCCTCAACCAGTTCCACGACATCCTGCCGGGGGTATCGATTACGGAAGTCTACGAAGACTGTGCCGCCGACCACGCCCGGGTCCGCGCGCTGGGCGAGGGGGCACGCGACCGGGCTCTGGAATCGCTGGCCGGCCTGTTGCCGCCGAAAACAGGTGTCATGGCGGTCAACCCCGCGCCGTTTTCCGGCGACCGGATCGGCCTTTGTCCGGAAACGCTGGAAGGCGGCCTCGTGGACCTGCGAAACGACCGGTCTGTGGCGACCCAGCCGGTGGAGGGAGGAACGCTGGTCGATCTCTCCGGATTGCCGCCCTACGGGATCGTCGCGCTTGCGCCTGGCCCCGCAGGCGCGCCGGCGACCGGTCTTTCCATCGCCGCCAACGGCGACCTGGTCGTCATCGAGAACGCGCTCGTCCGCGCTGTCTTCGATGCCTCGGGCGAGATGACGTCCTTGTTCGACAAGGAATGCGACCGGGAGGTTCTTGCGCCCGGCGCGGTCGGGAACCGGCTCTTGGCCTTCGAGGACCGCCCGCTGTCTTGGGATGCGTGGGACATCGATGTGTTCTACGAGGACCGGGTCGAGCCCGTTGCCGGCAAAGCGGGCCGCGAGATACTCGAGGCGGGGCCGTTGCGCGCCAGATTCCGGGTCGAACGGTCCTATCGGTCGAGCGTGATTCGCCAGGACATCGTGCTTCATCACAACACCAAACGGATCGATTTCGAGACGTTGATCGACTGGCACGAAACGAACACGCTTTTGAAGGTGGCCTTTCCGGTGGATGTCCTGAGCCCGACCGCCACCTACGACATCCAGTGGGGAAATATCCAGCGCACGACCCATCGCAACACGTCGTGGGACATGGCGCGTTTCGAGGTCGCCGCGCAAAAATGGGCCGATCTGAGCGAAGGCGGCTACGGCGTCGCGCTGTTGAACGACTGCAAATACGGCTACGACATCCGCGACAACGTCATGCGCCTGTCCCTCTTGAAGAGCGCCACGATGCCGGACCCGCTGGCCGACCAGGGCGAGCACCGGCTGACCTACAGCCTGTTGCCGCACCAAGGCGACTGGCGCAACGGCGTGACAGCCGCCGCCTACGACCTGAACGATCCCATAATCCTGCAGCCGGTCAAGGGGTGCGCGGGCGATGCACCTGTTCTTGGGCTTGTATCCGTCGACCGGCCGGGCGTGGTCATCGAGACGGTGAAGGCCGCCGAGGACGGAGACGGCATCATCGTCCGGCTGTTCGAGAACCAGCGCACGCGCGGCCCGGTGACGCTGACGCTGGGCTTCAAGCCCGCGGCCATCTACCGCTGCAACTTGTTGGAGGAGAACAAGGATTCGCTGCCGGCTGACGGCGACTGGGTCGTCCTCCAGCTCAAGCCCTACGAAATCGTCAGTCTGCGCTGCGTCCCGGCCTGACGGTTGGGCGCCCCGGGTTTTAGGAGCCGGCCGTTCGGCCCAGCAGCGCGGCAAGACGCGGGTGCCGCGGAATGTCGTCCGCGGTCTCGAACAGGATGCCGTCCCAGCCCGCCTGCCGTGCAAGCGCAACGATTGCGCGCGAGTCGTCAACGATGATGGGCCTTTCGTCGGGCCCGATCTTCAGGGCCTCGTCGATGGCACGGAAGAACCGGAGGTCGTTTTTCGGCAGGCCGAGTTCGGCGCTGTGGAACATTGCCGTGAAGTGCCGGTTGAAGGCGAGGTCGCGCCAAAGATAGGCGGCGCGATGGTGTTCCTGGCCGGTGGCGATGTAGGTCTCGACCTCGGGTATCGCGTTCAAGGAAGCGACGATGTCGAAGACCCGTTCATTGGTGACGGAGTCCTTCTCGAACCAATAGGCAAGGAAATCCCGGGCCGGGCCGTCATAGCCCGCCTGGGGCAGGATCTGGGCCAGCGCGTCGACAAGGTCGCGCAGGCCGACCGCACAATCCTGGATAACCGATCGTGCCGCGCCGCTCGGGCGGCCGAACATCAGTGTCTCGAACCGCTCGACATCGATGCCGGTGTCCTCCGCGAGCGTCGTGGTCCAGGGTCGCCGGCGCGCCGGGTCTGCATGCCAGCCGTCGATCAGAACGCCGTCGACATCGAAAAACACCTTCACAAGGGAAATCCGTCGCCCACGCCGGTCAACCGGCCCATTCACGCCAACCAGCGTCGCTCGGCGCGCGGCGACGGGGCGTGGACCGTGCCGCGCAGCATCGTATCTTAGGCCGTCCGTACCTTGTCGAGGAAGTCGTCAGAGCTGCGTTTGAGGGCATGGTTCTGCTGCACCAGTTCCTTGACTGCGCCCACCAACTGTTCCGACGCAGAGCCCACTTCGTTTGCGGATTGGCTGACCGATGCGATGGAGGTGGAGACCTGCCCGGTGCCGGTGGCGGCTGCCTGAACGCTGCGGGAGATTTCCTGGACGACCGCTGTCTGTTCCTCAACGGCTGCCGAGACTTCCGACGTCCTGGTCTCGATGCTGGTGATCGCCTCACCGATCGACCGGATCGACTGTACCGCCTCGTCCGTCGCCCCTTGGATGTCCTGGACATAGGCTGCGATGTCTTCCGTCGCCTTTTTCGTCTGATTGGCCAGGGCTTTGACTTCCTGGGCAACGACCGCGAAGCCCTTGCCGGCTTCGCCCGCGCGCGCAGCCTCGATGGTGGCGTTCAGCGCCAGCAGGTTTGTCTGCTCGGCGATGTCCGTGATCAGGCCGATCACGACGCCCACCTCGTTGGCCGACTGCACCAGCCCGGCGACCTTTTCGTTGGCGCCCTTAGCGAGAACGACAGCATCGCCCGCCGACGCAGCGGAGGCGGCGATTTGGGACGCGACCTCGGCGATCGAGTTGGACATCTGTTCCGCCGCGGCGGCCACGGTGCTGACATTCTCGGTGGTTTCGTCCGCCGAAGCAGCAGCGGCGGTGGACTGCTTGCTGGAGTCATCCGCCAGATTGGCCATCGAGCCCGCCGTCGCTTCCAGCTCGTTGGACGCCGAAGCCAATGCGTCAACGACATTGCCGACATTGGCCTCGAAGTCCTCTGTCAGGTCCGCTAGGACACGGTCCTTCTCCTTGCGGCCTTCATCCAGATAGACGGAGATCGCCAGGTCCATGTCGATGAAGACGGCGCGGATCAGCAGGTCGATCGCCTGGATCGCCTCGTCGCGCCGCTTCATCTTGCCTTTGCTCTGCAGCAGTGTGCGCACAAGCTGAGACAGGATCAGGGCGTAACCGGCGATGTACCACTTCGGGTCGAGTTGCCGCGTGTGGTGCGCTCCGCCGATTTTTCGCACCGAGTCGATGTAGTCTTGGTCGAATCTGCCTGCGGCAATCGTCTGCCAGTGCTGAAGCTGGCGTTCCTTGACATGTGCGATGTGCGCATCGCCCCCGAACATCCTAAAGATCTCGGACCAGTTGCGGATATGGCCATAGAAATCGTCAAGGACACCGGGAAGGACTTCGGCAATCGTCTCCTGAAGATCGGCGAGCCGCGTGCGTCCGGACTCATCCATGCCAATGAAATCCAGTCGCTGACGCAAGTCTTCTTGTGTGATGCTGGCTTCGGTTTCGTGATTCATCGCCGTGTCCTCAATACACTAAACACTGCGGAAAGACGGTTTCCACATATCAATGCTTAATTGCATTAGTGCGGTCTAACAGAGGGTTAATGGATCCGGCCAGGTTGGCCGGTTTCATCCCTGGTTACCGCAGTAATCGAAATTAGCCGTGTCGAATGCGTGAATGCTGTTCGGATCTTTGCCGGACGAGGGGCCAAGCGTGGGGTTTGGGTCCAACCGTCAATCAGGACGCCTTCGACGTCGAAGAACACCTTTACGGGGCCCGCTCCCGCAGCAGGGGTTGTTGTCCCGCCCGTTCACGCGAGCCAGCGTTGGCCCGCGCGTAGGGGCACTGTGTGGGCCTGCCCGCGCAGCGGGCGCGTGTGCCGGGCCGTCCGGCTTCGCGGTGGGCTGCGTGAAAATCCGTTCAGCGCCGTCACCTCGACCAGCGGCGACAACAGTGCGACCGCTAGCGCCGCATAGTCCGGCCGGAAGTCGATGCGGTCGCCGGTCTTCGGCCGCGGCATGCGCGCAGTGGCGTCCACGACCGTGTATTCGCTGGACGCCGTCACGATTTCCAGACCCTTTTGCAGGGGTTGCAGTCCTTCCACCGCGGTATGCAGCGAGCCGAAATCGGTCAGCAGACGATGCCGGAGGCCTTCGGGTCCGATGCGCGGCGCCTTGTTCATGGCATCCAGGCCGCGCGCACCGCCGGCGGCGATGGGGCGGGTCTTGGCCTCCAGGACCTCGCCGGAGAAGACGAACGCGTTCGGGTCGAGGCCGGGCATGCGCTTGCGGGCATTGGTGATGGTCCCGAGCAACAGCGCCTCGCCGCTGCGCATCTCGGTGACGCGGCCGAAATCGACCCGATCCAGAAGATAGTCCAGTACGACCGAACCGCCGATCGACAGGGTATTGAGCGGCGCGCCGGTGATCGCCTCGATGTCCCGGGCGATGCCGGAGATGGCTTTGAAGTGATGCGGCCGCGGCAGAAAGCCCGTGCAGCAGGCGAAATTCACCAGCACGCCCTCAAGCGCCAGCGCCTTGCCCAGGCGGCCGGACAAGGCCGCGACGAAGCTCCTGATCTCCTCGGGAAGCAGTCCCTCCCGGCGGTCGCCCAGATCGAGGGCGAGCAGAATGCGGTGCTTCACGCCCGCTGCCGATGCGGCGCGTGCAAGCGCCTCGATCCTTGCCATGTCCGACTGCAGGCTTGTGCCGAAAGCCCGCGGGATATCCGACACCTCGGCGACGCGCGGAATCCGCAACAGCACCCTGTTTTCGCGCGGGATGAAGCCCATGTCGCGCAATTCGGCCATGCCCGAGAAGTAGAAACGCCGGATGCCGCCCGCGGCCAAGGCTGCGGCGATGTCGTGGCGCGCCGCTCCGCCTTTGACGACGCCTGCAATGTCGAGGCCCCGGCCGGCGGCAAGTCGCTGAAGGTACCGGGCGTTCTTCTGAATCGGCCCCGTGTCGATCCCGAGTCTCATGCAACACTGCCCGCCGGGTCGGCCGTCACCTACCGGGCCTCCGCCTTCGGTCGGCTGCTTGCCAGCGTCATCAATTCATCGACGATCGGCTCGACCGACGTGGCCACGGGATCGACACATGGAAACCCCAGCCTATCGCTGAGCCGGCCGAGATAACGATCGCGGTCTTCGGCGTTCAGCCTGGACGTATTGGCGCTGATGCCGACCACGCGGGCCGCTGGATTTGTGAGATGTGCCGCTTCTTCGTATCGCCTCAAGCACTCCTCAACCGGCGGGAGCTTGACGGAAGGAAAGTCGACGATCGCCTCCTCGCCGGCGATCAGGCAGAAGACCATGGCATCCGGCTGGGCGCCGTGCACGAGGCCCAGCGTCAGTCCGGCAAAGGACGGGTGCCAAAGGGAACCCTGGCCCTCCACGATCTGCCAGCCGTTCTCGGGCCCGTCGGGCGCGATGATCTCAAGGCTGCCGGAGACGAAATCGCTGGCGATGCCGTCCACGCAGAGGCCGGACTCGGCGATCATCATGCCCGTCTGCCCGGTCGCGCAGAAACGCGAGGAGACGCCGCGCGCGGCCAGTGCCCTGTCCAGGGACAGCCCCGTGAACATCTTGCCGACGCAGCAGTCCGATCCCACGGTTAAACAGCGTTTGCCCGGGCGCCGTCGCGGGCTGCCCAGCGGGAAGGGGCCCTCGGGATGGCGCAGCTCGTAGACGCGCCTTTTGGTCGCGGCGCGGGCGACGGCGATCTCGGGATGGTCGGAAAGCCGCGCGTGCAGGCCGGAGACGATATCCATGCCCGCATGCAATGCCGCGACCAGCGGAGGGATCCAATCCGGGGAGATCTGGCCGCCCAGCGGACTGATGCCCACCAGCAGCGTCTCGATGCCCAATCCGCGGGCGTCCGCGACGGACATGTCCGGCAGGCCCAGATCGACCGTCTTGCCCGTCAAACGAAGCTGACCTGCGCACCAATCGCGCCGCCAGTGGACGACGCCCGAGGCGGTTTTCGCATCAAGCGGATCGGTGACGTCGCCGACGAACACCAGATAGGGCTTGGACAGCGTTGGGTAGGCGGGCGAAACGCCGGACGGTTCCTGGTTTGCCACGAGGCCCCCTGCTTCCTTCGTTGCGCAACCGGGATCGAATCTTACGGAAAGAGTTTAATTGAAGTTGCCGGCGCCGTCAGACCGACTATGTAAAGATATGCAACGGGCGCGTGTGCCGATCACGGCTGGTCTTGGCGTGCCGGCCCGCGCGGTAGAGGTTCGTCCGGCCCCTTAGGCTTGAGAGACGGCAACGCTGGCAGGGGTTTGGTTGGTTAACGCATTTTTTCTGTAACTATCTGATTTCGCGGTATAAAATAGGTTTTCGGAAGCTTAACGGGGCCACCAAAAAGGTCCCACGCAACAACCAGAGGCAAGGCGGGCACCATGAACTACAGACTGCGATCGCGTCGCGCTCGGGCGAAGGTCCGTGACGACAGGCCGGACGTCCGGCCGTTCCTGTTTCTCTTGGTCCTGACTGCCTGGGTCCTTTTGTGGACCTTGGACGCGGCGCTGGCCGCCGGCTGATCGCGCCGGGTCGCCGCCGGCTGGGCTGTCCGCAAGGCGCAATCCGGCCCCGGCATGCAGTCGGTTCAGCGCTGGCGCTCGAAGTGGGCGAGCCGCGGAAAGCTTGACCGCCGTTTGACGATGCCGAACGTGAAGGCAGATTCGATGGTGCTGATGCCGGGGATCGTCGCCAGCGTCTCCTTGACGAACCGTTCGTAGGATTTGAGACCGTCGCTGACCACGTGCAGCAGGTAATCGCTGGTGCCGGTCATGGTGTAGCATTCCAGGACTTCGTCGATGTCTTGGATGCGGGCCTCGAAGGTTCGGATCACGTCGCGGGTCTGTTTCTCAAGCCTCACCGACAGAAACACGTTGATCGGAAGCCCGTAGCGTTCTTGATCGACGATTGCCGTGTAGCCGAGGATGATGCCCTCGCGTTCCAGGTTGCGTAGCCGGCGCAGGCAAGGCGACGGCGACAGGTTGACCCGTTCCGACAGTTCCTGGTTGGTCAGGCGCGCGTTGGCCTGTAACTCGCGGATGATCTTTCGGTCGATGGCGTCCATTTCCTGCCCTTGCTGACACCTTATGTGGCAGATTCTGCCAAATGGTTAACGTTTGGGGGCAGACTTTGCAAGCATCTGCCGGCCGGTTTCTGCGATACTGCCATTGTCCTTTTTTCGAGTTGGGCGGCGCTGCGGCCGCCCGCAGCGGAGATCCGTGCGATGAAACCGATTGATGCCGATCGCCGCCCGCTTGGCTTCGCCACCCGCGCCATCCATGAAGGTTATGACGCTGCGGCCGAGCAGGGCGCCATCGTCCCGCCCGTCTACATGACCTCCACCTTCGAGTTTCAGTCCGCCGAACAAGGGGCCGCGCTGTTCAGCGGTGAGCAGACGGGCCATTTCTACAGCCGGATCAGCAATCCGACCCTGGAGCTTCTGGAACGGCGGATCGCCGGACTGGAGGGCGCCGAGGCGGCCGTCGCCTTCGCGTCCGGCATGGGTGCGATCAGCGCCGTCCTTTGGACGCTGTTGTCCCAGGGCGACGAGATCATCGTCGACAAGACGCTTTACGGCTGCACCTTCGCCTTCATCCGGACCGGCCTTGCGAAATTCGGCGTCGAGCCGCGCTATGTCGACATGCAGGATCCGGAAAACCTCGCTCGGGCTATCTCTTCGAAGACCGCGGTCGTCTATTTCGAGACGCCGGCCAACCCCAACATGCGGCTGGTGGATATCGCGGCGATATCCAGCATCGCGCGCGCCCACGGCGCCAAGACGGTCGTCGACAACACCTACGCCACGCCTTATCTGACGCGCCCTTTGGATCTGGGCGCCGATATCGTCCTCCATTCCGCGACCAAGTATCTGGGCGGGCATGGCGATATTGTCGCTGGCCTGGCCGCGGGCTCGGAAGCGGACATGCATGCCGTGCGGCTGGAAGGGCTGAAGGATATGACCGGCGCGGTGATGGCGCCGATGACGGCATTTCAGGTAATGCGCGGCATGAAGACCCTGGAACTGCGGATGGACCGGCATTGCGCGACAGCGATGACCGTGGCCCGCATGCTGGAAGGGCACGATGCCGTCGAGGCGGTCCACTATCCGGGCTTGACGAGTTTTCCGCAGCACGAACTGGCCCGGCGTCAGATGCGCGATTTCGGCGGTATGATCGCGTTCGTGCTTGCCGGCGGGCTTGCCGCGGGGCGCGACATGATGAACGCCCTGAAACTGATCCGGCGCGCGGTCAGCTTGGGCGATACCGATAGCCTGATCCAGCACCCGGCCAGCATGACCCATTCCACCTATACGCCCGAAGAGCGCGCCGAGCATGGCATCTCCGATGGACTGATTCGTCTGTCGGTCGGATTGGAGACGCCGGAAGACATCCTTGAGGACCTGAACCAGGCGCTGGACCTGGTCAAGCGCGGCGACCGGGCGGCGGCCTGAGCCCTACTCGAGGCGATAGGCCTCGTGACAGGCGCGACAGGCTGTCGTGATCTCCTGCAGGCTGCTGATCACCGCCTGATAGTCCTGGGGGCTGGGATCGGGTCCGATGGCGCGGGCGGTTTCCGCGAAGTTCGCCGAGGCGTCGTGAAAGACGGCACCCATGGCCCGGAAATCTTCCGGCATGAAGCGTCCCAGTCCCATGCCTCCGCCTCCGCCTGCACCTCCGCCTTGTCCCGGGCTGTGCGCCATGCCGCGTCCCTGACCGCCGCCGGCCGTCCGGAAGCGTTTTTTCGCCGCCGCGATCTCCTCATCCGATTTGCCCTCGGCCGCCATCGCCTCCCAAAGACTGTGCCCGAAGTCCATGTGAATCTCGGCGATGCGCGCGGCTCCTTTGAAATCGCCTTCGGCCAGGGTCAGCATGATGTCGTCGAGGTTGCCCATGTGGGCCCGCATCTCCGCCATGAACTGGCTCTTCAATTCTGGTGGCAGCGAAATCGGCTCACGCATGTCGTCTTGTGCGGTCGCACTGGTGCACAAGACCAGGATGCCCACAAAGGCGACGGTTCGGACCATGAACAGCATCATGTTGCTCCGTTCTTGATGGTGCAAAGCCGATCAGACGGGACAAGCGGTCGGCCCGCATTGACGGCGATCAATCGGCATACTTGCTGCGCGATGCCGGCTTGCGCAGGATAAGGACGTTCCCCAAAAGAACCAGCGCGATCCCCGCGCCGGCCGTCGATGTCCAGACGAAGCCTTCGACCCAGGTCGACAGCGCCAGCGCGATGATCGGGAACAGCACCGTCGCATAGGCCGCACGATCGGCGCCGATTCGCCCGACCAGGGTCAGGTAGGACCAGAACGCCAGCACCGTTGCGAACAGCGAGAGGTAGATCAGCGAGGCGGTGTAGGCAAAGGCGGGATCGAAATCGAACGGGCTGCCGCGGGCAAGGGTCAGGGCCGTCAGCAGAAGAGCGCCATAGACCATGCCGTAGGCGTTGGATTGCAGAACCGGGAGCCCTCGGCGCTGTTGGTTCCATGCGGACGTCAGCATGCCCGCGGACGCGATCGCCGTGCCGGTCAGCGCGAACAGGGCGCCTGCGGTGCTGGAACGCGCCGGATCGAATCCCTGGAGTTCGGGCCAGAAGACCAACGCAATGCCGGCAAGGCCCAGGGCGGCGCCGGCCAGCACCGCCGGCCGGAACGGCGTTCCGAACAGAGCGCGCCCGCCGAGGATGTTGAAGACGACCACCAGCGAGAACACCACCGCGACCAGGCCGGTGGTCAGATACTGGCTGCCCAGATAGACGAAGAAGTAGTTGGTCGAGAACAGGCAGGCGCCCTGTAGTGCGAAGAACAGATGGTCCGTCCGGGAAAAGCGCATCCGCCGCCGTCCCAGCATGCACAGCGCCAGCATGACGGCACCGGCCAGCACGAAACGGTAGACCAGAGAGACCTCGGGCATGACCACGCCAAGCTGGAACTTGATGGCAAGCCAGCTCGTGCCCCACAGGATGACGGTCAGGGCATAAAGCGAGAGGTCCACCGGCGGTCGATCCTTGCACGAAGCGGCGAGCCGCGACGGCTCGGTTCGGGGGCGCGGGGCTGGCTGGCCCGCGGCGAAGCGGCACTATAGGCGAGCCGTTGGGCGAAAGAAGTACAATCCGCCGCCGACAGGGGCGAGCCGCCCGGCTTGCCGGCACCCGCACAGATGCTAGTGTTGCGCCCGTGTCCGTGATCCGATCCATTCCAGCAGCCACGGCGCTGGCGCTTGCGCCCCTGTCCGGTGTTGCGGCCGACGGAGACCCCGCCAACGGCCGTCGCATTGCCGAAGCGCATTGCCAGCGCTGCCATGTCGTCAGCCCGGAGAACCGGTTTGCCGGCATCAATTCGACGCCGTCCTTCATGATCCTGGTCTCGCTGAACGACTGGGAGGAACGGTTCCTCAGTTTTTTCGAACGGCCCCCGCACCCCGTGATGGTGCGCGTGCCCGGTGTTCCGCCACGCTCCGGCGATCCCGACACGATTGCCGTCTTCGAGGTCAGCCCGGCCGGCATTGCCGACCTCGCCGCCTATGCCGCGAGCCTCAGGAAAGACTGATCCACTTTAATGCGCGTTCCGCGAGGCTGGGCTTCAATGGGCGTTGATCGTCAACGACTGGGCGCGTTCGTGCGCCCATGGAGGTGTGTGATGGAATTCCATGTCTTTCAGTGCAAAGCGGACAGGGACTACTTCATCGTCACCGATGCGGCACATCTCGAGCAGGTCAAGGCGGCATCCCTTTGCCCCAGCGCCGGCGACAAGATGGAAAAGCTCGGCGTCTTCGAGGAAATGGGCGAAGAGCGGGCCGCGTTCGACGAACACCTGGCGAAACGGTCGATCGAGAACCAGGGCTACTTCCGCTTTGAGGCGAAGAGCTTCGATCCCGTCGCGAAACGACCGCTGTCGATGCCTTAGGGCGCGACCGCGTCCCTCAGTCCGTCCTCACGGCCCGGCCTTTTGCCGGGCCGTTCGGTTTGGGGGTCCCTGACTGCCGGGCGCCGCCCGGTGATCTCGATTCCCAATCCAGCCGTATCTTTCGGGGGAGAGATGAGGGATAAGGGCGGCATCCAGGTCTAGCGGCCCGATGCGTGCTACGACGATACGGTCCGCGGAGTCCGGCCCAAAGTCGGGGTCGGAAGAGGGGTCTCCATGTTCGGATCGTCAGATCGTGCCTCGTCATCCACTGTGATCGAGAGCCTGCGCCGCGAGGAACGCGGTGGTGTCCGCCTGATGCTTCAGGTCCGCCTGGCGGTGCTGGCCGTCGTGTTGGGCTGGCTGGTCCTGCGCGTCGCGGGTCCGGCGCTGTTCTACTACGGAACGATCGTCGTGCTGTTCGGCGTTCTGGGCGCGGTTCAGCTGTTGGTCAGCCGGCGCGAGGGCATGCGGGCGCGGGCGCTGTGGTTGGGTCTCATTTTCCTGGATATGGCCCTTTTGACCATCGCGTTTGTGGTTCCCGCACCGACCGCAGACGATGCCTGGCCGCTTGCCATGCAACTTCGGCTTGGCAGCTTCTCGTATTTCTTCATCTTCATCGCTTTTGCTGTCCTAAGCTATTCGCCCGGTCTGGCCTTGTGGACAGGGCTGGCCTCCGCTGCGGCCTGGAGTTTGGGCGTCGGTTGGGTGATCAGCCGGCCCGAGCCGTTCACGATCACCAACTGGCGCGACGTCCAGTCGCAGCCTGTGGACCAGATCGTCGAACAGCTGCTGGATCCCAATTATGTCAGTTTCGATATCTGGATCCAGCAGGTGATCCTGTGCGTGCTGGTGGCCGGCATCCTGTCAGTCGCCGTCTGGCGCGGTCGCCGCCTGGTTATCCGGCAGGCCGCGGTGGCCGCGGAACGCGCCAACCTGGCCCGCTACTTCTCGCCGAACATGGTCGAGGCGCTGGCGAACACGCGTCATGTCATGGGGCAGGGGCGTGCGCAGATGGGCGGCGTGCTGTTCGTGGATATCGTCGGCTTCACAGCCTATTCCGAAAGCCGCAAGCCCGAGGCCGTCATCGCGTTCCTGCAATCCTTCCACAGTCGCATTGCCACGGCTGTCTTCCAGCACGGCGGGACCGTCAACAAATATATGGGCGACGCGGTGTTGGCCACCTTCGGAACGCCCGACACTGCGGAAGACGACGCAACCCGCACGCTTCGGTGCGTTCGCTCGATCCTGGACACGATGCAGGCCTGGAACGAAAAGCGCGCGTCCGACGGACGTTCCCAGGTCCGCTTCGGGCTCGGCGCCCATTACGGGCCGGTCGTCGTCGGTGATATCGGCGAGGAGCGGTGCCTGGAATTCGCCGTCGTCGGGGATACGGTCAACACCGCCAGCCGGCTTGAGCATCTGACGCGCACGGTGGGCGTGAGGTCGCTGATCAGCGATGCGCTGATAGTTGCGGCCGGGGAGGAAGGCGCCGACACCGAGGACCTTTTGCAAGGGTTCGAAAAGGCGCCGCCGCAGGAACTGCGTGGCAAGCGCGAGCCGTTGAGCGTCTGGGCCGCCCGATAGCGATCTAGAACAGGACCGTCGCCCTGATGACCAGGGCATGGACGGTCGTTTCTTCGATCCGGCCGTTTGGTTCAAGGGCGATCGGCTGTTGGTGCGCCGGATGGGTAGAGCGCGGCCACAGCCAGACCTTGCCTTCGTCGTCGACCATGTACTGCTTGACCGTCGCCTCGTACAGACCGTCGGCGCGGGCGCGGTGCACGACCACATAGTCGCCCTGCTGGGGAACGCGTCCGATATCGAAGAAGCGGACGCATTCGATGACGGAACCGTCTGCAAAGATCTGGTTCATCGACGGACCGACGACCTTCAGGAGAAACCGTTCGACGCCGGGATATCGTCCGTCGGCCGGCAGGTCGAAGTAGGTCCAGTCTTCGCGCGGCAGCTCCACCGCTTCGCGCCATTCGCCGGCCTGCACCGCGCCGCGCACGAAAACGCGCAATCCGTTCCCCGCCGCCACGTCGACGGCGGCTGATATATCGTCGCTTTCGCCAAGCAGATAGGTGATGGAACAGTCCAGCACCCGGGCCAGCCGCTGCAGCGTCTCGCCCCTGGGCGTCTTCGACATGCCCCGCAGGACCCCGCGGATTGCATCGGGCGACAAGCCCGCCTCCAGCGACGCGCCGCGGGCGGTCTTTCCCAAAGCGTCCAGCCGCGCGCGGATTCGTTCCGCGACAATTCCTGCACTCATCGTTCGACCATCGTCTGCATCATCACGTGCTGTATGAAGAAAAATTACCGTTGACAAAGCGGAATATATTCCGCAACAAGGACGCTGTCAACGGGCAGGAGCAGCAGCATGCAAGATTGGGCCGACGGCTATCCCTATCGCGTAACCACCGCCCTGGCGGGCGGCGACATCCGACCTTCGCGTCGGTGCAGCTATCCGATCTCCGGGACAGGTGCGGAAACCCGGTTCTGCGGGCGGCCGTCCCGGCGGGGCACGTCCTATTGCCCGCGGCATGCGCGCCGGTGCGTGCTTGACGACGGCGGAACGCCGCCGCCGCAGGCCAGGGGCTGGCCGAGCGGCGGTCTCTAGGGAGACGCCGCGTTTCGGGCGGTACAACCGCCGCCGCCTCTGCTAGAACAGCCCCGCATCGGCTTCTGTGAGACTTTTTCATGGCGCGGGTAATCACCATCGAGGGGCTCGACGGCTCCGGCAAGCAGACCTTGACCGAGAACCTGGAGGCCCGATTTGCCGATGTCGGGCGCAGCGTCGCGGCGTGCGGCTTTCCCCGCTATGGCCAGACCCGTGCATCGGCCGGCTGTGCCAAGTATCTGAACGGCGGATTTGGGACCATCGACGAGGTTTCGCCGTGGTTCTCGGGCATGCTTTTCGCCCTCGACCGCGCCGAATCCCGCGATCATCTTCTCGGCCTGATCGGGGACCACGACGTGGTTGTCCTCGACCGTTATGTCGCCTCCAACCTGGTCTACCAGGCCGCGCGCCTGCCGCAGGAAAAGCGCCAGCGCCTGATCGACGCCCTCGTCGAGGTCGAGTTCGGCATCGTCGATCTGCCCAGGCCCGATATTCAGCTCTTGATCAAGGGATCGGCGGCAAGCTCGAAGTCGCTGTTGTCGCGCAACAGGGCCCGGACCTACACCGATCGGACGCTGGACGTCCATGAACAGGACTCCGACTATCTGGAGACCTGTGCGGCGATCTACGACGAGCTGGCCGCAAATGGAACCATCGCGCCATGGGAGGTCATCTCCCTTTTCGACGACACCGGCGCGATCCGCCCGCCGGCGTCGATCGCCGACGAGGCCTGGGAGCGGCTTGTCGACCGCGAGCTGGTTTGACGACGAAACCCGGGCTCTTCGGCCGCCCGAAATGAAACGAGGCGGGAGAACCCGCCTCGTCTCGTTTCCATGCAAGGACGGCCTGGCTGCCGCCTACAAGATGGCTTAGGACGGCATGTCGCCCGGAACATGCGCAAACACCTCGGCCGGTACGTGCGCCATGTCGCCTTCGCCCTTGTCCCAGGGCGGGCGCCAGAACAGCTCCAGCGTGGCCGTACCCTTACGGTTGAAGTAGACCATCTCCAGGTCGTACCAGCCGGCTTCGGGGATCTCGACGCTGACGATGTCCGACCAGCGGTCGAAATGGACGTCGGGATCCTCCAGGATGAAGGCGCCGCCGATGTTCAGCTCGAACCCGTCGTTGGTCAGCGCGGTGAACTTGTAGGTTCCCGGTTCCTTGAAATAGATCAGCCCCGTCATGTGGGCGACCAGGCCCTTGTTCCGTGTGGCGGTCAGCATCGGGTCGTTTCCGACGTTGTAGTCCAGCATCGGAATGGGATCGCCGGAATCCGGTTTAACCGTATCGACGATCCGCCAGGCCGCGCCGGTGTGCCGGCCCTCGAACCCGTAGAAGTAGTTGACCGCGATGCCCGGCTTCAGGTCCGCCTCGGCGGGCTGCGGCGACCGGGGAACCGGTTGCTCGTCCTGCGCCAGGGCCACCCCCGCAAGCATCAAAAGCGCCGCGGCACCCGCGGCCGCCATTTTTCCAAGAGCCGAAGTTGTCATGCGTCCTAAGTTCCGTCTTGTCTGTGCCTTATTGCCGTTCTCGACAGGCCGGGGCATCGCCTCATCGCCCTGACCGCCGAGCCTTGCATGCTACCGTTTGAGGTCCCGGGGGTAAACCGAGAGGTGATGACGATCCCGTGGGAACCGGGGTGCGCCGTGGTTCAGGAGCGGAGATCCGTGGCGATATGCGCAAACACCTCCGCTGGCACATGTGACATCTCGCCGTCGCCCTTGTCCCAGGGCGGGCGCCAGAACAGCTCCAGCCGTGCCGTGCCCTTGCGCTGGAAGTAGTGCATTTCCAGCGCGTACCAACCGGGCGTCGGGATCTCGACTCGGACAACGTCAGTCATCCGGTCGTAATGCACCTCGGGGTCCTGGAGGACGACCGCCCCCCCGATGGAGAGCTCGAACCCGTCGTTGGACATGGCGGAGAATGAATAGGAACCGGCCTGCTCGAAATAGATCGCCCCAGTCATATGGGCGCCCAGACCCTTCGAGCGCGTGCTGGTCAGCATCGGGTCTTCGCCGACATTGTAGTTCAGCATCGTGATCGGGTCGCCTGGGATGCCCTCCTTGTAGGTCATCCAACGCCGCAGTTCGTCGATATGACGGACGAAGTTGTAATAATAGGTGACCGCGATGCCCGGCTTGAGCGCCGTTCCCGCGGGCTGCGGCGACAGCGGCAAAGGCCCTTCGTCCTGCGCCGACACCGTCGCCGCAACAAGCAGGCCCGCCGCAAGAAGCGCGAAGGCCGTTCTTTTGAAAGGCGCCTTGAACATCCTTGAAAGGTCCCGTTTCGAACGCGCGGACGGGCCGAAACGCGGCGTTGCCGCACGGACCGCCAACATCGGCATGCTATCGTTTGGGCCGGATTCGGTAAACCGACTGCTGCGTCGGTCGGCTGTGGGGGATTGTCGCGCCGCGGTGCAAGCTTGTCGTTGCGCGGGGGCAAGAGCCTGCGTAACACTTGCCCGGCACACTTGCGTGTCATCAAGCCAGAAGGACAGGGAGGCCGACGGGATGAAGGGCAAATCGGCAGTCGTAACCGGCTCGACCAGCGGCATCGGGCTCGGCATCGCTGAGGGGTTCGCCAAGGCCGGTGCGAATGTGGTGTTGAACGGATTCGGCGATGCCGACGAGATCGAGCAGAACCGTGCACGGCTGGCCGCCGATAACGGCGTCGACGTCCGCTACGATGCGGCGGATATGAGCAAACCCGATCAAATCGCAGCCATGATGGCGGCAACGGCCGACGCCTTCGGCGGCGTCGACATCGTGGTCAACAACGCGGGCATCCAGCATGTTTCACCGGTCGAGGAATTCCCGATCGAGAAATGGGACGCAGTGCTGGCCATCAACCTGTCTTCGGCATTCCACACCATTCGTGCCGCCGTGCCGATGATGAAGGCCAAGGGCTGGGGGCGGGTCATCAACGTGGCGTCGGCGCACGGATTGGTGGCGTCGCCATTCAAGGCGGCCTATGTGTCGGCCAAGCATGGCATGTTGGGTCTGACGAAGACGATTGCCCTGGAGGTCGCGGAACAGGGCATCACGGTGAACGCGATCTGCCCGGGCTACGTTCACACGCCGCTTGTCGACGGCCAGATCGACGACACGGCAAAGGCCCGCGGCATACCGCGCGATTCGGTCATCCGCGACGTGATGCTGGAGCCTCAGCCCACCAAGCGGTTCGTCGAGGTCGAGGAAGTCGCGGCGCTTGCGGTGTTCCTGTGCTCGGAAGGGGCCGCGTCCATCACCGGCACCTCGATTTCAATCGACGGCGGTTGGACCGCCCGCTGAACCTGGACGTTCAGCCGCTGCCGCGCATTTTCAGCTTCAGGCCGGCGACCTGGTAGATGTCCAGGCCCGTGATGTCGACCACCTCGCTCAGCGGCAGCGAGGTCTCCGACAACAGCGCGCGAGCATGCGACCACGGGTCGCGCCGACGCCGGCTGCGCGTCGGGTTCGACAGGCCCCGGTCCTTCGCCCGGCGCTCGTCCGCGTCCAGGCCGCGCGCGATCGCCGCCTGAAGGGCTTTTTCCCGCCGCGCCTTCTCCAGAAAGATCCGCTGGTCGATGACGTCCATCCAGGTGGGCGTGTAGGTTGAACCCGCGCTGTCGGCGCGACCGTCGAACCCGTCGGTGTGGTCGAAGCTCTCCTCGTCGCGCGGCCGCTGCCGCCGGCCGCCGGCCGCCGCCTCGTCCAGGGTCAGGCCTTTGCGCGCGGCAAGACGCTCCGCCGCGGCCAGCGCATTGTCCCGTTCGCCCGCAAAGGGGCTGTCTGCCGCCAGCTTCAGCAGGTTCAAAAAGCGGGTTCGTTCTTCGGGAGTGAAGGCGTCGGGGATGGGTCTTGTCCGCTCTGGTGATCGGCCGCGCCGCGCAGTATACAAAGGTCCCGCGGCTTCGGACAAAACCCCTGTTCATTGGGGTCGCACATGCCGCACCCGGGATATAGAAGCTTTAACTTGCACGGTCTTTCATGGAAACCACGATGCCTGTGGGACAGCATTCCGACACCTACCGACCCTCTGTGGACGCGCCGCAGGCAACCGTTGTCTGGACCGATGCGATGGTGGTCACGCCCGATGATGCATTCTACGGCACCGTCGTGGCACGCGACGGACTGATCGAGGAGATCATTCGCGGTTCGGTCGAGGAGCCCGCTGCGGTTGCCTGCAACGGCGACCTGATCATGCCGGGCATGGTCGACCTTCATACGGACAACCTGGAAGGCCAGGCCCGTCCCCGGCCCGGCGTCTATTGGGATGCGGTTTCGGCCGCCATTGCCCACGACGGACTGATCACCAGCGTCGGCATCACGACGGTGCTCGATTCGTTGGTTGTCGGATTGCGGGACGAGGACCAGGAGCGGCACGATCTGCTGGACGGCTTGGTGGCGGCGCTGCGCTACGGGGCCGAACGGGATCTGTTCCGGGCGGAGCACTGCCTGCACCTGCGATGCGAGCTGACCGACCCAAACCTGCTGGACCGGGTCGAGCCCTTCCTCCACGAGCCCACGCTGCGCCTGATCTCGGTGATGGAGCACACGGTCGGCCAGCGGCAGTTTGCGAACGAGGAGAAATACCGGGAGCTGCTGATCAAGCGGTTCGGCAAACGCGAAGAAGAGGTCGAACGGCAGATTGCCGGCGACAAGGAAGCATCGCGCACCTTCGCGCCGCAATACCGGGCCCGCGTCGCGGGGATGGCCCGCGAACACGGGCTGGCCATTGCCAGCCATGACGACGAGACCCTGTCACACGTTCAGGAGGCCGCGGCGCTTGGAATCGCGATCGCCGAGTTCCCGACGACTGCGGAGGCGGCGCGCGCGGCGCGCGCGGCCGGCCAGATCGTAGTCGCCGGTGCGCCCAACATGGTGCGCGGCGGATCGCAGGCCGGCAATGTCTCCGTCGCAGAGCTGGCTGCGGAACGGCTGGTCGACGTGATCGCGTCCGACTATGTGCCGGTGGCGCTGTTGCGGGCGGCGATGATGCTGGCCGAACCCGGCGGCGGCTACAGCTTGCCCGAGGCGGTCGCCACGGTCACGCGGAACCCGGCCCGCGCGGTGGGTCTGGACGACCGGGGCGAGATTGCGCCCGGTGCCCGGGCCGACCTGATCCGCGTGCGCACCGTTGAAAACCGGCACCAGGTCCGCGCGGTCTGGCGTGGCGGACGACGGGTTGCCTGAGTTCGACGAACTGACCGCCTCACGCAGCGCTTGAAGCCTTCTGTCGCTGCCTTCAGAATTGAAACCGCACGGGCGGAAATCCCTCCGTCCGCGCAAATAACTGGAGGCTGTCATGGCGGTTGCACGAGTCACCAAAATCACGGCGTCATCCACGGAAGGGTTCCAGCACGCCATCGATACGGGTCTGGAACGCGCGGCTCAGACCCTGCGCAGCATCACCGGGCTTGAGGTCGTTTCCCAGAAGGCCAAGGTGGAAGCGGGCAAGATCACCGAGTATCGCGCGACGCTGGAGATCACCTTCGTTCTGGACTGAACGGGCGGAGGCGCGCTAGCGGCGGCAGGGGGCCAGGAATGCCTGGCGTCCGTCGATATTGACCCTGATGTAGACCCGCTCGTGGCTGCGGAAGACGCGCCAGGTCTGGCTATTGCGGTCGGGGCAGGGTGTCGTGAAATAGTCGAACCGGTCGCCTGGTGCGACGGCCAGCGCGTCGACCCGGCCCTTGAAGTCGAGGTTGGCATCGATGAAACCATCTCCGTCCCTCAGCCGATAGCGGACCAACGTCCAGCCGGCCGGTGTTTCGGCGGTCGCAAGATGGCGGGCAAGGGTGCGCATCTTTTGCTCGGGCGTTGCCTCGGGCGGGCTGCTGGTGCAGGCCGCCAGCAGAAGCGCCGCCAGGCCGGCGCCGGTCACGGGTTTCATTGCCTGTGCCTCTCCGTTCGTTTTGATTATCTTACGCCCCGTGAGGTATCGGCTCAACGTCCAAGGATGAAGACCGGTCAGAACGTATTGTTCGGCGAGGTAACGCGATGACGGAGTACTAGAGAGACCGATCTAGGCAGTACCGCGCACGGCCCTTCTAGCGCTCTCGCGGCTTGTCGTGGCGATCCATGTATTCCGGCGGGCGCCGCCGCACCCAGCGGACAAAGGCGGCGATTTCCGGATGCGCCCGGATTGTTTCGGCCGTTGCATACCTCTCGGCCAGGTCCCGGTCGGACAGCACGCTGTGGATCTTCTTATGGCAGATCACGTGCAGCGCCGCCCAGTCGTATCCGCCATGTCCCCTGGGGATCCAGTGATGGCGGTTGACGGACGGCCCTTCGATCATTTCCCGTCCGCAGATCGGGCAGGGCCCCAGCGTCAGCTCACCGTCGTTTGGAGGCATGGATTGATTTCCGGAAAAAGACCACCGTTTCGGTCTCTTCGAAACCCCATCGCCTGTGTGCGGTCCGGGATACCGCGTTGTCCGCAAACGTATCGGAACAAAGCTCCCCGAATCCTTTAGCAAGGAAGAAGCGTTCGACCTCGGCGATCAGGGCGGTTGCCGCGCCGCTGCGGCGCTGGCCAGGCTCGACCCAGATACCTTCCAGGAACGGCACAGGGCTTTGGGTGCAGCCGTTCACGTATTTGTGGATCGATACCTCGGCAAAGCCCGCAGGACGGTCGTCCGCCGATATGGCGATGAACGCCCAGCAGTCTGCCGCACCCAGAATATCGTCGATCTCCTTCAGGTGTTCGTGGCGCGTCGTGTCCGGCCACATGGCAATCCGCATGTCTGCCCAGGCGTCGCGATCGGTGCGCGTCATCGCGCGGATTGTGACGGCCATTCGCCTGCCTATCCGGCCCTGCGGGCCAGGGCAGCCTTACGAAGGCTCGTCAGCGTTGCACGGGGCGTCACGCCCTCGGCATCGACGACGATCTCGATCAGGGCAGCCTTGCCGGCGGCCCGCGCACGCTCCAGCGCCGGGGCAAATTCGGCGGTCGTCTCGACACGCTCGCCGTGCGCGCCATAGGCGCGTGCCAAGGCGGCGAAGTCCGGGTTCGACAGTTCGGTCCCGTAGGTGCGGCCTGGATAGTTGCGTTCCTGGTGCATCCTGATCGTTCCGTACATCCCGTTATTGACGACTAGGAACAGCGGATCCAGTCCGTACTGGACGGCGGTTGCCAGATCCTGCCCGTTCATCAGGAAACACCCGTCGCCGTTGAATGACAGGACCGTGCGGTCGGGGTGGACCAGTTTCGCCGCGACGCCGGCAGGGACCCCGTAACCCATGGCGCCGCTGGTGGGCGCCACCTGCGTGCGATAGGGTTTGAACAGCCACTGCTTCTGGGCCCAGATCGCGTAGTTTCCGGCGCCGGTGCACACGATCGTGTCTGGCGGAAGCGTTTGGCGTAGGCATTTCATGATCTCGCGCATGTCGACGGGCCCCGGCTGGTCAGGGAGGTCGAAGTCGGCGACATGGTCGTTATGCGCCGCCACCGTCCAGGTCTTGGCCCATGGCGAGCTATCGACCGGCGGCAGGTCCGCGGCGGCGGCGCAGAACAATGGCAGGTCGGCATTGATCTTGAGGTCCGCCATATAGACCTTGCCCAGTTCGTCGGCCGACGGGTGAACGTGAACCAGCGTCTGTTTCGGACGCGGCACCTCGACATTGCTGTAGTCCTGGGTCGTCATTTCGCCGAGACGGGGGCCGGCAACGATCAGGAGATCCGCGTCCTTGATCAGTTGGCCCGTCATCGGGCTCATGCCGGCGCCTGCGTCGCCGCAATACAGCCGATGAACATTGTCGAAATAGTCCTGGCACCGGAAGGAACACACCACCGGCAGATCGTTGGCCTCCGCAAAGCGTGTGATGTCCGCGCTGGCCTGGGCGTTCCAACCGCCGCCGCCAATCATCAACAGCGGCCGTTTCGCCTTCGACAGAAGGTCGCGCATCCGCTCCAAATCGGGAGCACCCGGCCACGCGCGCGCGGGCAGAAACGGGTCGCCGGGAACCGCATCGGTCAGTTCCACAAGCATGTCTTCGGGCAGGGAAAGCGCCACCGGGCCGGGACGGCCGGTGCAGGCCACGTGCAAGGCACGGCTCACCAGTTCGGGGATCCGGTCGGGATCGTCGATTTCCGCGGTCCACTTCGTCAGTTCGCCGTAGAAGTTCGGATAGTCCACTTCCTGGAAGGCCTCGCGGCCGCGCATATGGCGCGCGACCTGGCCGATCAGCACGATCATCGGGGTCGAATCCTGGAAGGCCGTGTGCAGGCCGACCGCTGCATTGGCCGCGCCCGGTCCCCGCGTGACGATGCAGGCCGCCGGCTTGCCCGTCAGCTTTCCATAGGCATCGGCCATATTGGCCGCGCCCCCCTCCTGTCGGCAGATCACGAACCTGAGCCGGTTTTGCACGTCATGCATGGCGTCCAGAAGGGCGAGGTAACTCTCGCCCGGAACGCCGAAGGCGGTGTCGATGCCGTGCGTCAGCAGGCAGTCGACCAACAGCGCCGCGGCCGGACGTCCTTTGTCGTTGCCGCTCATCGGTGCTTTCCCGTCAGCGCGATTGCACCAGGCGCGGGCCGACCTGACGCCGGCATGTCTCCTCCACCCAACATTCAATCCGTCCGTTACGTTGGCAATGCCGGCGCGTGTTGCGCATCGGCGGGACGCCCTGTTCTAGCGGGGCCGGACCGCGTGTCAATGCTTGCCGAGGGCATGCGGGGTCGCCGATCAGGCAAGTTTCGCCGCGCTGATATGCAGATCCTTTGTGGCCACGCCGTCGCGTTCATAGCCGCGCAGCCACAGTTCGCTGGTGGATGGACGGATCACGGCTGCAAGCCGCGTCTCATGGTTGAGGACCGGGTCGACAAGCCAGTCGAAACCGTTGACTGGCGTTTGGAGGCAGGCCTCGACAATCGGCAGGCGTTCCGCGCTCTTGTATCCGCGCGGCCAGGACGGGCGGTCGCCCGCTCGCCAGTGATTTGTGATCGCTGCGGGGCCCGGATGAACGAAGGCCTCGCCCGGCAGGCGTTCGATGACCGCGCTGTGGTCGGTCCAGGTGCCGGCGATGGAAAAGAAAGCCGCAGTCGAGATCGGCGTTTCGATCAGCTTGCGCCGGGCGCTTTCATAGTCCGGGCAGCGTTCGCAGATCTGTCGCACCAGATGCGCGGGGGTGATGTGGCGCGTGCGGAAGACTGCCGCCCGGTTCAACAGCCAGTCGACCCCCATCGGCATCCCCTTGCGGCGCAGCATGGGCGCTTGGTTGATGGCGATCGCAAAGCGTCCCGGGGCCATCGCGGTGACGGCGCCTGTGTATCCTGGCCAGGTGATGTTGAAGAATGCTCCGGCCGGGCCTTCCTGTTGGGCCACCACCAGGTTTCGGCCCATGCCGTGGAACGGCCAGTCCAGCGTGCGGATCATGATCGGCGCCCGGGTTTCGCCGCTGGGTCCGACGCCGGTGCTGCAGCCCCATTCGTAGGCGATGTTCATGAACCAGGCGCCGGTGGGCAGACGCGCCGCAACCTGCCGCATTTCCGGAAGGTACGGATTGCGCGCCCGGTGGGCCCACCGTTTCGAAAGAACGTCCAGCATCCACAGAACCGGCGGCGTCAGCATGCGGCTGCCCGACCGCACAAGATCGAGCGCCCGGTCGCGTTCGTCCGTAAGCAGTTCGGCCATCGACCCGTTGCCGATGTTGATCAAGGGTATTGTCGGCAGGCCGCCTTGTGTGTCTTGCTGATCCCGGTTCATCTGGATCGGGCCTCCTGCGGTCGTAGGCTGGCCTGCCGGATACAGCCTGCTACCATAAGACCCGCAAGCGTCGGTGGGGAGTCGAAGATGCGGACATTCGGACCGGAAGAAACAAAAGCTGCGCTCGACTGGCAGCCCCTGCAGGAGGCGTTGCGCGAAATGTTCCACGACGGCTGCGAGATGCCGCCGCGCCACCACCATACCGTACCGGTGCCCGACGAGCCCGATGCGACGTTGTTGCTGATGCCGGCCTGGACCTCAGGCGGGTTCCTTGGCGTCAAGGTACTGAACGTCTTTCCCGGCAACGCGAAGCGAGGCCTCGCGTCGATCACCGCTTCCTATGTCCTGATGAGCGGAAGCACCGGCGAGATGCTGGCGCTGATCGATGGCGGCGAGCTGACCGCCAGGCGGACCGCTGCTGCCTCGGCCCTGGCGGCATCCTACCTGGCGCGGCCCGACGCCGAGCATCTCTTGATGGTGGGGACCGGCCGGCTGGCGCCGAACCTGATCGGCGCGCACGCGTCCGTCCGGCCGCTCCGCACGGTTTCGGTCTGGGGGCGGCAGGTCGAAAAGGCGAAGGACCTCGCCGATGCGTTGGATCTTGCCGGGGCCGAGGTCCATGTGGTCACCGATCTCGCGGCCGCCGTCGGCAAGGCCGACATCGTCAGTTGCGCCACGCTGGCAAGCGATCCCTTGATCAGGGGGAGCTGGCTCCAGCCTGGCACCCACCTGGACCTGGTCGGCGGCTTCACGCCTGCCATGCGCGAGGCCGACGACGAGGCGGTCAGGCGCGCATCGGTCTTCGTTGACACTTTTGCCGGTGCTTGCGAGGAAGCCGGCGACATCGTACAGCCGATGCGCGCTGGCGTCCTTGACCAGCAGTCCATCGAATCCGACCTCTTCGGGCTCGTCCGGGGACAGCATGCGGGCCGCGAATCGCCCCAGGAAATCACCGTCTTCAAATCCGTCGGCGCGGCGCTGGAGGATCTGGCCGCTGCGATCCTGGTGCACCGCAGTGCCGGCTGAACCGCGGTCGCCCGGCGCCTGGTGACGACGCCGGGGAACCTCGCCTGGGCGGACCGGGTTGGCCGTCCCGCCCTTGCGCTGCTGATCGGGGCTTTCGGCGCGCTTGTGTTCGCGGTCGCCGATATGCCCTTGCCTTGGATGCTGGGCGCCATGACCGCATGCCTCGCCGCGTCGCTTGCCGGCGTGCCCCAGGGTCGGCCGACCATCCTGATGGGTCCCATGCGGATGGTGCTCGGGGTGATGATCGGCTCGGCCTTCACTCCATCGATGATCGCGAAGCTGCCGGAAATCCTGCTCAGTCTCGCTTTCATCATCCCCTATGTCGCGGTGCTCGGATTGGTCGGCGTTCCCTACCTGCGGCGGTTCGCCGGATACGATCTGCCGACAGCCTACTTCTCGGCGATGCCGGGCGGGCTTCCGGACATGACCGCCTTCGGCCGGGAAATGGGCGGTGACGAACGGCGGATCGCCCTGGTTCACAGCACACGCGTCCTGATCATCGTGTTCGCGGCACCCTTCGTATTGGAGCTGGGCGAAGGGATAGACCTGTCGGCCAGGGCGCGCTTCGGTCCAGGTCTGACGGACCTGTCGTTTAGCGACGCCGGGCTTCTGCTGGTGTGCGGGATTGCCGGCTGGTGGGGTGCGGCGAAACTCAAACTGACGGGCGCGACCATCGTCGGCCCGATGGTTCTCAGCGCCGCCGCCCACCTTGCCGGTCTGACCCAGGCGAAACCGCCGGACGAGTTGATCAAGCTGGCCCAGTTGGTGATCGGCGCCGCCATCGGCGCGGCGTTCGTCGGCGTTCGCCTGCGCGAGATCGCCAGGATCATTGCGCTGACGGTCGGCATGGTGGCGGCGATGTTCGCTGTGACGGTGGGTTTCGCCGCGGGTGTCTACGCGTTGACGGCCTATCCCCTGATGTCCGTCGTGCTTGCCTACACGCCGGGCGGCCAGGCCGAGATGAACCTGATTGCGATCACGCGCGGCGAGGACCTGGCCTATGTGGCAATGCACCACATCGCCCGCGTTGCCCTGGTCGTGCTCGGCGCGCCGTTCGTATTCCGCTTGTTATCACGTTGACCGCCTATCGCTTGCACTGCAACCGACGGTTGGTTATGCAGGGTGAAGTACTGAGTCCCGCCTCGGGATCAGGACGTGTTATAGCTTCGTCCAGGTGGGGAGGGCCGGACCTTACTCTTATGAGCAAAGGTCATCGTTTTCATGGATATTGGGGAAGAAGACGCACAGGCAATCGCGCTGCGGGCATTGGCATTCGTGGCGGAAGACGAGGACAGACTGGCCCGCTTTCTGGCGTCCAGCGGGGTCGGGCAGAAAGATGTCTCCGGACGCCTCGGCGACCCTGCATTCCTGGCAGGCGTGCTGGACTTCGTCTTGTCGGACGACAAGATGACGGTTGAGTTCGTCAACCACATCGACATCGATCCGATGTTGCCACGCCTTGCGCGGCGCAAACTGCCGGGCGGCGACCAGGACAGCTAGGGAGTCCGGCGGGCCGGGCATGGACCCCGGCCCGTGCTGCGTTTAGATGTCACGGCATGGGTAAGGACCGATCCCTTGACCGTGACATGCACCGGCGGATCTGGCGCCTGGCCGGTCCGATCATCATTTCAAATGTCTCGGTGCCGCTGTTGGGGGCCGTGGACACCGCTGTAGTCGGGCACCTCCCGGGGCCGCAGTATCTCGGCTCTGTGGCGATCGGCGCGCTGATCTTCAGTTTTCTCTATTGGGGTTTCGGGTTTCTCCGCATGGGCACGACCGGGCTGACGGCGCAGGCCGTGGGTGCGTCCGAGCCCGGTGCCCAGCGCCTGATCCTGTACCGCGCGCTGGTCCTGGGCGCGGCGATCGCCTTGTTGATCCTGGTGTTGCAGGCGCTGATCGCGTGGGCGGCGTTTCGTTTGATCGATGCCAGCGCGGCCGTTGAAACGCTTGCGGACGTCTATTTCTCGATCCGGATCTGGGGGGCGCCGGCGACGCTTGCCAATTATGCCATCCTCGGATGGTTCCTGGGCCTTCAGAATGCGCGCATTCCGCTGGCGCTGCAGGTCTTCACGAACGGCGTCAACATCCTCTTGGATCTGTGGTTCGTCCTCGGCCTGGGATGGGGCGTTGCCGGCGTCGCGGGTGCGACGGTGCTGGCGGAGTTCGCGGGTCTCGGGCTTGGAATCGCCTTCGTGGTTTCGCGCCTGCGCCGGCGCGGCGAGGTGCGGATCGGCTGGCGGCGCGTCTTTGACGGACGCGAGATCGGGCGCATGATGGTCATCAACCTGGACATCTTTATCCGCACGCTGTGCCTCATCTTCGCATTCGCCTATTGGACGGCGCAAAGCGCACGGCTGGGCGATACGATCCTTGCGGTGAACGCCGTCCTCGCCAACTTCAACACCTTCGCGGCCTACGGCCTCGACGGCTTTGCGCATGCCGCCGAGGCATTGGTGGGCCGTGCAAAGGGCGCGGGCGACCGGGCGGCCTTCGCCCGTGCGGCCCGGGTCTCGATGCTTTGGGCGGGATTGTTCGCGGCGCTGTTCGCCCTGTTCTATTGGCTCGCCGGCGACCTGATCATCGCGCTGATGACGGATCTTGCCGAGGTCCGTCACCTGGCCGCTGACTATCTGCCCTGGGCGATCGTTCTTCCCTTGGTCTCGGTCTGGGCCTTCGCCTATGACGGTATTTTCATCGGCGCCACCAGGACCCGGGCCTTGCGCAACGGTATGCTGATATCGCTGATCCTGTATCTGGCCGCGGCGAATGTCGGGCTGTCGGTTTGGGGCAATCACGGCCTGTGGGCCGCGTTGGTGGTTTTCATGGCACTCAGGGCCGGCACACTGGGCCTGCAATATCCGTCGCTGTTGCGGTCCATTGGCGCCGCGCGGGCAGGGGCGCCGTCCACCGCCTGAAACGGAAAAGGAACGCCGGAAAGGCTTGATTAAGGACGCCGCTTTAGTGTGGAAAGCGCCGGCCATTTTGGCCCGTTTCGACGGAAAAAGCCCGTTTCGGACCGGCCCGGGGCGTCCTTTAGACCCAACCGGCGCGGAAATGAGGTATTGTTTCCATTCGGCGCTGAACCAACATGTTTCATGAGAGATGTGACGTGCAACCGTTCCATGGCGACGTGGTGAGATGTCATTCAAGGTAAAATTCTGGGGCGTCAGAGGCAGCATCGCCACGCCGTCGGCGCGCCATATCAACGTTGGCGGCAATACCAGTTGCGTCGAAGTGTCGTGCGGCGGCGAGCGGATCATCCTGGATGCGGGCACCGGCATTAGAAGTCTTGGCGCTTGGATGATGAAACGGTCGGTGCAACAGGCGCACCTGCTTCTGTCTCACACGCACTGGGATCATATCAACGGGTTCCCGTTCTTCGAGCCCGCTTTCATCAAGACCAACACATTCCAGATCATGGCCGGCCATGTCATCGATGACGGCGGCATCAAAAAGGTGCTGTCGGGACAGATGATGCAGCCGTTCTTTCCGGTGCCGCTGGAAGCGATGAAGGCGGGTTTGGAGTTCTCGGATTTCCGCGCCGGCGACCATTTCTCGCTGAAGAACGGCATCTTCGTGCGCACGGCCGCGCTCAACCATCCCAACGGCGCGACCGGATACCGCATCGAATACCAGGGCAAAGCCGTCTGCTACGTCACCGATACCGAACACAAGCCCGGCGAGCCCGACCAGAACGTTCTCGGACTGATCGAGGGGGCCGACCTGGTCATCTACGATTCGACCTATACCGACGAGGAGTTCAAATCCAAAGTCGGATGGGGGCATTCCACCTGGCAGGAAGGCGTCCGACTTTGCCAGGCGGCGAATGTGAAGATGCTGGCCATTTTCCATCACGAGCCCGACCACGAGGACGACTTTCTCGATCTCCTCGAAGGCGAGGCCCGCGCGCTTTGGCCGGGCGCGGTGCTGGCACGGGAAAACATGGTGATCCCCCTTTCGTGAGCGGACGCCGCCAGCGGTTTCGATTTCGATGACAAGGACCGATCTCTAACACATGGCGTTGCGCGACGACGCCCTCGATCACCTTCTGTCGCGCGTTGTCGCCACCCGTGACGCCTGCGGAACCGCATGGCCCTACTACGCCGATCCGGAAACCGGCATCTGGGAAACCGTCGCCGACGGAGACTGGTGCGCGGGGCATTGGATCGAATGCCTCAGGATCGCCGGCGAGCTCCTGGGCAGGGACTCGCTGATCGACGAAGCGCTGAGCCGGACGCGGGCGCTGCGCCCGAAGGCGGACCGGCACGACATGTTCCGCGCGCCAAAGTTCTACTACTCCGCAGCCCGTCTTGCCGAAACGACCGGCGATGCGGAGATGAAGGCGCTGGCGCTGGACGTGGCCGACCGGATGCGCGCGATGGCCATTCCGGTCAACGGCGGCATGGCGATCGGCCGCGAGGTGCAGGTGCTGACCACGACGTTGTCCGGGCCGAACGTCGTTGCCGTCGACAACGTGCATCCCAACCTGATGCTGGACTGGTGGGCGGCCCGCGCAACCGGCGACCCGCGCTACCACCGCGGCGCCCGCAAACACCTCGATCTGACGCTGCGCGACTTCCTGCGCCCGGACGGTTCGACGGTCGAGTTCATCGAATACGACTGGGACTCGGGCGCGATCCTGCGCCACTTCACGCTGCTGGGCGCCCATGACGACAGTTGCTGGAGCCGCGGCCAGGCCTGGGCGATCGGCGGCTTTCTCCGAGCCTGGGAGGAAATGAAGGAGCGCCGGTATCTCGTTGCGGCGCGCGCGTTGTTCGACTGCTATCTCGGTCACTGCGACGCCGATTTCGTGCCTCCCTGGGACTTCTTCGATACGTCCTGGACGCAGGGCGATCCCGTGGACACGTCGGCCGCCGCCATCGTTGCCGCCCAGTTGGCCCGGCTGGCGGTGCTGCCATCCGTGCCGCCGGAGGTCAGCTATTTCTCGGACCACTGCGAACCGTTCATTGAAGGACTGTGTCGACACCTGACGCCTGTCGCATCCGGCGACGCCCGTCCGGCCGGCATGCTGGTGGACGGCTGCTTCAATCACGTCAAGCGGTTCGCCGATCGGCACGAGCTTCTGTGGGGCGATTTCTACCTCTTGGAGGCGCTGTACTGCCTCCAGAGGGGCGGCTTGCCGTGTTGACCGCCATCCCGTAATCTCGCCGCCAACCAACCAATCAAAACAAACGCTAAGGGGGACTCCCATGTCCAAGCCATCGATCCCGACCGGCGGCCCGCGCATCGGCCGGCGCACCTTTTCGGCCGGTCTTGCGGCCGGGTCGCTGGCGGCGCTTTATCCCTTGCGCCAGGGCCGTGCCGACGGCCATTTGAAGGTCGGTGTGATCCTGCCCCGATCGGGCCATCAGGCGAAACTGGGCGAGAGCTGCCAGCGCGGCGTCGACGTTGCCTTGAAGATGCTCGCCGACATGGGCTTTCCCAAGCTCGACGTCATTCCGGGCGACACCGAGTCCGATCCGAAGAAGGCAGGCGTCAATGCCGAGCGTCTGATCAACGACGGCGCGCAATTGCTGGTTGGCGCCTTCGATTCCGGTGCCACGATCGCGATCGCCGCCGTGGCCGAACAGAAGCAGATCCCCTTCGTCATCAACATCGCCGCCGCGCCGCCGATCACCGAACAGGGATACCAGTTCATCTTCCGGAACTTCCCAACCGCCAGGACCCTGGTCGGTGAGGCCTTCAAGTATCAGAAGGCCCTGTTCGAGGCGACCGGCTACGCCCCGAAGAAGGGCGTGATGCTGGCCGTCAACGACACCTTCGGCAAGGCCGTCAGCGGCGCCGTTGCCAAGCTGTTCCCGAAGATGGAGATGCCCTACGAGCTGACCGAGGTGATCTCCTACGATCCGAAGGCGCGGGACCTGTCGGTGGAGATCGCCAAGGCCAAGGCCACCGGATCGGACATTGTCTGGCCCGTCAGTCGGCTGAACGACGCCATCGGGCTCACCCGCGAGATGATCAAGCAGCGCTGGGAACCGGCTGCCATCATCACCAACGGGCCCGGCTATTACGAAGATCAGTACCTCAAGGCCCTGGGACCGCGCGGTGACTATGTCATCTCCATCGTTCCCTGGTACGACCCCAACAAGCCGCTGACCAAGGCGCTCAGGTCCGAATTCCGGGACATGTATCCGGACATCGCAGTCGACACCAACGTTGTCTACACCTTCGAAGGCCTGCTGATTGCCGCCGATGCGTACAAGCGCGCCGGTTCGACGGACGCGGCCGCACTGCAGGCCGCGCTCCGGACCACCGACATCACCGACAACGTCTCGGTCGGCCCCGGCATCGCCTTCGACGAGAAGGGGCAGAACAACGGCCTCGGCAATGCGGTGACCCAGAACTTCGACGGCGAACCGCGGGTGGTGATGCCGGAGGCCGCCAAGGTCGCCGATGCGATGATCCCGGTTCCGGGCTGGGGCCAGCGCGGCTGACGGCTGGGGACGCCTGCGCCGTAAAGGGGTATGTATAGCGGCGAAATCGTCCTCGACTTCGCGGTCAAGGGGCTGATGACCGGGCTTGTCTACGGCCTCAGCGCACTTGGCCTGTCGGTCATCTTCGGTGTGATCCGCGTGGTGAACTTCGCCCACGGCGAGATCATGGTTGTCGGCATGTTCGTGGCGCTGATGCTGGCCCAGACGGTCGGCTTGGATCCACTGCTCAGCATTCCCGTCGTCGCCATTCTGCTTTTCGCCGCCGGCTACGGCTTGCAGAAGGTTCTGGTCAATCGGCTGCTCGACCGGCCGGAACATATGCAGTTCCTGTTGATGGCCTCGGTCGCCTTGATCCTGGTGCATCTTTGCCTGATGGCGTTCGGCCCCGATGCCCGCGTCGTCGATCTGGACTACGCCTATGACAGCTACGAGGTCGGCGGCCTGATCCTCGACAAGACGCGGCTTCTGGCGGCCGGCGCGGCGATCGTGATTTCCGGCGGGCTTCTGGCCTTCTTTCGCTACACGCGCATCGGCAAGGCGATCCGCGCCTGCGCGGACAACAGGGTGGGGGCGCAGGTCGTCGGCCTCAACGTCAAGAGCCTGTACGCGGTGACCTTCGGCATCGGATCCGCCTGCATCGGCGCTGCGGGATGCATCCTGCTGTTGCTGTTCGACGTGCACCCCTATCTGGCGACCGAGCTGACGCTTCTGGGCTTTATCATTGTCATCATCGGCGGTTTGGGCTCGATGACGGGCGCCCTTCTCGGGGGCACGCTGATCGGGATCTCCGAAGCGATGTCCGGGCTCTTTCTGCAGCCGTCCATGAAAAGCGTCGTGAGTTTCGGGCTGATGATCCTGATTCTGCTGCTGCGCCCCCAGGGCCTTCTCGGCAAGGCCGGATCGTGATGCTGGGGCTTCCGGCGCGCGCGCTGGCGATGCTGATCGGCATCTTCGCGGTGCTGGTTGCGCTTCCGCTGGTCGCCGGCGACTACGTGCTTTCGGTCCTGGTGCTGGTCCTTTACCTCGCCTATCTGGGGCTTGCCTGGAACATCATGATGGGCTTCGCCGGGCTGCTGTCGCTGGGACACGCGCTCTATATCGGGCTCGGCGCCTATACGGGTGCGACGCTCTACGTTCATTTCGGCGTCTTGCCCTGGCTGGCAATGCCCGTGGCCGCCCTGGTTGCCGGCGCGGCCGGCGCCTTCATCGGTTTTCTCGGCTTCCGCTTTTCGATCCAGGGGGTCTATTTCGCGCTGCTGACCATCGCGTTCGCCGAGTTCACGCGGGTCCTGTTCGATCACTGGGAATGGGTGAACGGTTCCGGCGGTTTCTTCATTCCGGCGCGCGGCAGCGGCCTCGACCTGGCGACGCTCAGCGGGCCGCCGCAGATGTTCTATTACATCCTCCTGTTCATGACCGTGGCCGTCCTTGTGATCAGCCGTATCGTTCTGCGCTCGCGGCTGGGCTACTACTGGCTGGCCATTCGCGAGGACCAGGAGGCGGCGCAAGCCGTGGGCGTGAACGTCTTCCGCTACAAGATGCTGGCGGTCGTGCTGTCGGCGGCGCTGACCAGCCAGGCGGGCGTCATCAACGCGTTCTACTACAAGAATTTGTTCCCCGAGCAGATCTTCTCGATCCAGAACTCGATCGAGCTGTTGCTGGCGCCAATCATCGGCGGCGTCGGGACCCTGATCGGGCCGGTCCTGGGCTCGTTCATCCTGACCCCGATTGGCGAGACGCTGACGGTCTATACCGAGGAGCTTCACATTCCCGGGCTGAAGCAGGTGTTCTGGGGGTCGCTTGTGATCGTGATCGTGCTGTTCCGGCCCGACGGCGTGTGGCCGTGGCTGGCGACGCACCTGCGGCTTTCGCAACGCACGCCGGGCGGCGACGCCCGATGACCGAGATGCTTTCCGTCAGGTCCATCTCGAAAAGCTTCAAGGGCTTGCGCGCGCTGAACGACGTGTCGTTCGATGTGGAGGAGGGCGGCCTGGTCGCCTTGATCGGACCCAACGGCGCCGGCAAGACCACCTGCTTCAATGTTATCGCCGGCGTGTTTGCGCCCGACGAGGGCATGGTGACGCTGCGCGGCCGTGACATCACCGGGCTGCGGCCCGACCAGATCTGCGGCGAGGGGATTGGCCGCACGTTCCAGTTGGTCAAGCCGTTCGCGGGCCTGACGGTATTGGACAACGTCACCGTCGGCGCGTTGCGCGGCGCGGGCAACGTCGGCGCGGCGCAGGCCAGGGCGGTCGAGATCCTGGAGCTGTTGGAACTGGCGGACAAACGGCATCACCTCGCCTCCGCCTTGACGCTGCCCGATCGCAAACGACTGGAGGTGGCGCGTGCGCTTGCGACCGAGCCGCGGCTGTTGCTTTTGGACGAGGTGATGGCGGGCCTGAGGCCCACGGAAACTGACCGCATGGTTGCGACCCTGCACCGGCTCAATGCCGAGACCGGGCTGACGATCCTGTTGATCGAACACGTGATGCGGGCGGTGATGGCGTTGTCGCGCCATGTCATCGTCTTGAACCACGGCCAACTGCTGGCTGACGGCGCGCCCGAGGCGGTGGTCCGCGATCCTGCGGTGCTGGAGTGCTATTTGGGGGAGGAGGCACTGTGATCCTCTCCGTTCGTGACCTCGATCTTTATTACGGCGACGCCCAGGCCCTGGACGGCGTTTCGCTGGAGGTGAAGGAGGGCGGCCTCGTGGCCATCGTCGGAGCGAACGGCGCGGGCAAGTCTTCGCTGATCCGCGCGATCGCCGGCATGGAAACGCCGGCAGCCGGATCGATCTCCTTCCGCGGCGCCGACATCACCGGGCTTCCCAGCTACATGACCTGCGACCTTGGGATCGGCCAGGTTGCCGAAGGCCGGCAGGTCTTCGCCGGCATGACCGTGCTTGAGAACCTGGAGATCGGTGCCTATCTGCCGCGCGGGCGTGCCGGGCGGCATGGCAACCTGGAACGGGTCTTTGCGATGTTCCCGCGGCTTGGCGAACGCGCGTCCCAGCTTGCCGGGACCCTTTCGGGCGGCGAACAGCAGATGCTGGCGATCGGCCGCTGTTTGATGGGGGCGCCCGATCTGATCATGTTCGACGAGCCGTCCCTGGGGCTTGCGCCGGCGCTGGTTCAAGAGGTCTTCCAGACGATCCGCCATCTCAACGCGGAGGGGATCACGGTGATCCTTGTGGAACAGAACGTCGCGGTTTCCCTGCGTCTCGCCGACCATGCCTATGTGCTGGAAAACGGCCGGATTGCCTTGCAGGGACGGGGCGAAGACCTGCTGCGGGACGACGGTGTCCGCCAAGCGTATCTGGGGCTGTGACACATTCGCCACGCCGTGGACGAAGAATGCCGTTCTGCGCTGTTTGCGCTTGATGGAAACCGTGCTCTTTGCGAACTGTCGGCCTGGTAGTGCGTTCCCGTTTCGGAGCGCGGGACGCTGGATGCAAGGAAGACTGATGGGAAAGCCCGGTAGCGCTGTCGCGATTGCTGCGATCTTGTGCTTGGCACAGGCGATGTCCGTCGCCGCTCTGGCCGACAGTCACGATGCCGAAACCATGTCCGAAGACGCTGACTCCACTGACAATGGCGGATGGCGCTTCGACTTGGGTGCCGGTGTCGGGGTCGCGCCGGACTATGAAGGATCGGAGGATTACCAGCTGGTGCCGCTGTTTGCGGCCAGGGTCCAGAAGGACCACTATTTCGCGCGGCTGCAGGGCACCAAATTGCTGGTCAACGTCATTCCGTCGCCGGTAATTCGCCTCGGTCCGCAGCTCAACTACCGCTTCAAGCGGAATAATGTCGATGACGACCGGGTCGACGATTTGCGGACGGTTGACGAGGCCTGGGAGCTCGGCCTGTTCGGCGGTCTCAGGTTTCGGGACGTCGCGGGAACGAAAGTCACCCTCGGCGCCGACGCGTCCGCTTCAAGGGACGTCGCGGCAGGGCACAACGGCTGGCTGGTCGATCTCAACGGTCTGGTCAGGTTTCCGATCGCTGAGGGGTGGCGAATGGGCCTGGGCGCCGGCGGAACCTGGGCCAGCAGCAACTATATGGACGAGTATTTCAGCGTCGACGAAGACAACTCTAGGCGCAGCGGCCTGCGCCAGTTTTCGGCAGATTCCGGGGTAAAAGACGTCGGTGTCAATGCGAACCTCGACTGGGGCTTTACCGATAACTGGGCGGTCAGCTTCAGGGGCGCCTACAGCCGCCTGTTGGGCGATGCCGAGGACAGCCCGGTTGTCGATGACCGCGGTTCGGAGAACCAGTTCTTCGGCGGCGCCTTGATCGCATACAGATGGTAGGACCCCGATCCTTCGGCCCGCCTCGCGGCGGATCAAAGAGCCACCGCTAGGGCGCTATCGCCACCCCCTTGGCGCCCCCGGCTGGAAGCGGCGCCACTTGGTCACAGCGACCTCCGCCAGCTCGGACTGTGATATCTCTGCATCGCCGGACAGGGATTCGCGGGCGCCTGCCCGCCGACCGCTTGACCGGGCGGTCCATTGTTGCGATGGCTCTATTTTGCGACGGCGTTTCTTTTGATGCGTAGCCCCGTGCTTCGCGGGGAGGCGCCACGGGGGTTTGGGAATGAAGATGCGGTTCGGTCGATGGATCGCTGTATTTGGGGCAGTTTGCGCCTTTGGAGCGCCCGGCGCAGTGCTGGCCGACGAATGGAAGTTCGAACTCGGTGCCGGTGCCGGTGTGGCGCCCGACTACGAAGGTTCCGACGACTACGAACCGGTACCGCTGTTTGCCGCACGGATCGAGAAGGGCCCCTATTTTGCGCGGCTTCAAGGGACCAAGCTGATCGCAAACGTCGTTCCCTCCGACATCTTTCGCGCGGGCCCGCTGCTCAACTACCGCTTCAAGCGCAATAACGTCGATGACGACCGGGTCGACGATCTGCGGACCGTTGACGAAGCCTGGGAAGTGGGGGCGTTCGGCGGTTTTCGGATCAAGAACGGGACCGACAGCCGCTACACGATCGGCGCCGATCTTGAGGTTTCCAAGGACGTCGCCAACGGCCACAGCGGCTGGCTGGTCGACCTGCGCGGCAAGTACCGCATGCCGCTGGCCGAAAACTGGCGGCTGGGCCTCGGGGCCGGCGGCTCCTGGGCCAGCAACGACTATATGGACGAGTATTTCAGCGTCGACGCCGACAACTCCCGTCGCAGCGGCCTGAAAGAGTTCTCGGCGGATTCCGGCGTCAAAGACGTGGGCTTCGACGCCAATGTGGACTGGGGTTTTGCGGAAAACTGGGGTGCAAGCTTCCTGTTCAAGTATGACCGTCTTCTCGGTGATGCGGACGACAGCCCGATCGTCGATGACCGGGGTTCTTCGGATCAAGTCTTCGGAGGCGTGCTGATCGGCTACAAGTGGTAGCCCGCCTGTCCCGCGCGCTTGCGGCCCGGCGTCAGGGCTGCTACAGGTGCGTTAAGCTGAGAATTCAGCGCACAACAGGGGACGGGACATGCTGAGAGCTTTCCTACTGGCACTTATTGGTTGCGTGTTTTCTTTTTCGGCGCACGCTCAGGGCGTCGCTACCGAGATCGAACGTTACGGCCGCATCAAGGTCACGTTTTCGGAGAATGCCGCGCGGTGCAATCTCCAGGATCCGGCCATTTTCGAAGAACGGCTTGCCGCATCGCTTGGCAAGGTCATTCCACAGAACGATGAAAGCGCGCTGACGGCGAATCTCGGGATCAGCGGGACGGTCTTCGGGCCGCTCAGTTCCCAGTGCACCTACCACGTTCGCCTGACCTTCATGGCCGTTCTGACCAAGGAAAACCTGACGAACATCCCGCAGCAGGCCATGGAAGCGATCGAGCGGCTGCAGGAAGTCCCCGTTGCGCTTTACGAAGTGGGCGTCATCGGCGTGGAGGTGATGCGCCAGCCGAATGCCGGCGGTCCCGCCATCGGGCCGCGGGACGCCGTCTTCAAGGGCATCGACCTGCTGGTCGCGCGGTTCGAGAAGGACCATAGGGGCGGCTAGCCTGGCACGCCTTCCGGCAATACCGATACCGGGGACCGGGGCGACCAAGTCGCCCCGGTTTCGTTTTGGGGCACGGCGGATCGGCCCAGTGAACTGGGCATTTGGGCCTGCGTATAACTATATGTGTCGTTGCAGAACATCGGAGACGGAAAGGCCATGAGCGAGCTCTATTGGATCACAGGCGCAAGCTCCGGCATCGGACGCGGGCTCGCCCTCAAGGCGGCCGCCCAGGGCTGTCGTGTGGCCGCCAGTGCCAGAAGCGAGAAGGGTCTCGCCGACCTGGCAGACGCCGCCAAGGGCGCCGTCGCGTCCTATGCCCTGGATGTGACCGATCTGGCGGCCTGCCATGCGGCGGTCGAAAGGATCGAAACCGATCACGGCCCCATCGCGCACGCCGTGCTCAACGCGGGGACCCATATGCCGACGCCGGCCACGGACTTCCAGGCCGGGCAGGTCGCCAACCTCGTCGACGTAAATCTGATGGGGGTCGTCAACTGTCTCGAGCCGCTGCTGAGCCGGTTCCTGGAGCGGGGAAAAGGGCATATCGCAATCATGGCGTCGGTTGCCGGATACCGAGGCCTGCCCATGGCCGGCGGGTATTGCGCCACAAAGGCCGGCCTGATCGCGCTTGCCGAATCGCTCAATTGCGAACTGGAGCCCAAAGGGATCAAGATGCAGGTCATCTGCCCCGGCTTTGTCCGGACGCCATTGACCGACCGGAACGAATTCGAGATGCCCTACCTGATGGAAATCGACGATGCCGTGCAGCGAGTCTGGGACGGGCTCGCCAGCGATGATTTCGAGGTGGCCTTCCCGCGCCGTTTTGCGTGGCAGCTCAAGATGATGCAGAAGCTGCCCAATTCCGCCTATTTCCCGCTGATCCGCAGGGCGACCGGGCTGTGAGCGATCCGCGGCAGGCCGCTCTTGCGGCGTGGGCGGCATTGTTCGAAGACCTGACGCCCCAGCGGCTCGAGGACTTCCGGGCGCTGTGCACGCCGGACGTTCGGTTTCGCGATCCGTTCAACGACGTGTCCGGCATCGACATGCTGATCCGGGTATTCCAGGACATGTTCGAAACCTGCAGCGACCCGCGCTTTGAGGTGCTGGATCGGGCGCTGGGGGATGGTGCCGGCTATCTGAAGTGGCGTTTCCGGTTCACGCCGCACCGCGGCGGCGGTTCGGAATGGCTGATCGAAGGTATGAGCGAAGTCCACTTCGATGCCGCCGGCAAGGTCACGGCGCATCTCGACCATTGGGATGCGGGTGCCCAGTTCTACAGTCGGTTGCCGGTGTTGCGCGGACTGATCGGACTTGTGCGCCGTCGCCTCAGCGTAAGAGCCTGAACGCCGTCGGCGCTATTCCGCGGCGACCAGGCGCCGCGTGTCCACGTCCTGGATGTTTCCCACCTGGTCGGCCTCTTTCCTGAACGCGATCGTTGCGGTCCCCAGGTTGAAGCCCAGTTTCGTGACGCTGGCTCGGTTCAGCATCACACCGTCCGACTGAAGAAACATCCAATCGTCGAACTGAACTCGCCAGACATTGTCGCCAACCTTGAGATCGAAGTCATACTTCCAGTTCATGGCGCTGCCGTATTGCACGCCTTTTGCGATCCCGACCACGCCGTCGGCCTCACCCTCGTAGGTGTTGTCGCCGGTCTTTCTGATCCGCCATATGCGACGCTCGGTCTCTCCGTCGTCATAAACGAAGTCCTCGACCAGCGTCAGCACCTCGCCGTCCCAGGTGCCGTCGATCTCGACGTTGAACTGCCGTCGGACGTCGCCGAACCGGTCCTGGAACAAGCCCCAGGCCTTTGTCCTGCCGATGAAATACTCCTCGGGCAGGAACGCCGGCTCGCTGTCCTCGAAATCCTCAGGTTTCATTGACCCACATCCCGCAACTGCCAGCAATCCGCACGCGAGCAAGAAAGCCGCGACGCGGCCCGGCGACAATCTGAACATCGCTATATCGCACCTTCGATTTCTTCACGGGTTCTCTCCTGCACCGACATGTCAACCGGGTGCCGCCAAACCAAGGCGATGGCGGCAAGCTTGAATGCAATCGGCGCACCTCCGTACAACAGTGCCAATACCAACGTTCCCTGCGATGCCAATTGGCCGGCGGTGGCGTCGAAGCCGGCCATGCCCAGTATGGGGAAGGCCAGTCCCACCGCCAGGGCCAGCGACAACTTCGTCGCCATGCCCCACAGGGAAAAGTACAAACCCGTCCTTTTGCCGCCACCGCGGGCCGTGTCTATGTCGACAACGTCGGCCTGCATTGACGGCGGCAACGCCAGATCGGCCCCGAGGCCCAAACCGGTCGCAACGCAGATTCCAAAGAAGATCCAAACGTCACCCGGTTGCAGGATTGGCACCCAGGCGAAGAAGAAAGAGGTCCAGAGCATTGCGACGCACCACGCCCGATGCTTGGACCACCGTCTGCTAAGCGCCAGCCAGAGCGGCAATCCGGCGATTCCACATACAAAATACGCAAGCAGCAGCAATCCAGATCTCTCCGGGCTTTCCAGCCGGTTCTCCACGAAAAGCACGAAAAGCGAGGCCGGCAGCCCGTTTGCGATCCCATTCAGCAGCCAGGCCCCAAGCAGCCGCGCGAAGGGCCGGTTCTCCCACAGCAGACCCACGCCCCGGCGGAACGACAGGGCGGTATGCCGCTGCACCTGTGGGTCGGGCACCCTAACCAGTATTACAATCAGGGCGATTGGCAGCAGCAGGATGATCGCGATGGCCAGCATCTTCAATGCAACGGCCCGATCCGCCGCGGCGGGCAGCGCGAACAGGCCGGCGGCCAGGACGGTCCCGATGATGACGGCGCCCTCGCGCCAGGCCGTGACCCGGCTTCGCTGATGATAGTCCGGCGTGATCTCTGCGCCCCAGGATGTGTAGGGAACGATCACCATGGTCCAGCCGAGATAGAGCAGAAAGGTCGCCGTGCCGAGATAGGCAAGGCCGATGCCGGCTGGCGGAACGAACAACAGCCAGGTCGCGAACAGCGTCAGCGGCGCGCCGGCCACGATCCATGGCCGCCGCCGACCGTATCGGCCGTGCGTCCGGTCCGACAGCCAGCCCACCAGCGGGTCGGTGAAGACGTCCCAGATGCGCGCGAACAACAGGACCACGCCGACCAGCGTTACGCCGAGCCCCATCTCCACGGCGTAGAACGCAGGAATGTGCACATAGACGGGCAGGCTGAACGCGGCCAGCGGAACTCCCGGCAGGGCCATTGCCGCCAGCAGGGGCCGCGAAAGGCCACCCGCCTCGGCCGCGAGGGGGCGTGGAGGAGACATGTCGCGTGGTCTCGTCGGCTCAGGCGGGGGCGACCGTGATGCGGACAACGTCCGTACTGCGTGACCGGAAACCGGCCTCGCAATAGGCCAGATAGTATTCCCACGTCCGCTTGAAACGCGCGTCGAAGTCCTTGTCGGAGATCCGCGGCCAGGCCTCTTGGAAGCGCTGGTACCACTCTGCGATCGTCCGCGCATAGTGGTCGCCGAACCAGTCCTCCGAGACCACGTTCAATCCCACGCGCCGGATCTGGCGCCTCAGTTCGGAAGGACAGGGCAGCATGCCGCCCGGAAAGATGTACCGCTGGATGAAGTCCGGCCGCGACCGGTACTCGTCCCAGAACCCGTCGTCGATGGTGATGATCTGCAATGCCGCCTTGCCGCCTTCGACCAGCCTTGTCTTCAGCGTTTCGAAGAACACCGGCCAGTAGGCCTGTCCCACGGCTTCGAACATCTCGATCGAGGCGATCCGGTCGAACGTTCCGTTGACGTCGCGATAGTCCTGCAAGCGGATCTCGACCCGATCGTTCAGGCCGGCACGCTGCACGCGCTCGGACGCGTAGGCATGCTGTTCTTCCGAAATGGTCAGCCCGGTGACGCGGCAGTTGTAGTTCTTCGCCGCATATTCGGCGAAGCCGCCCCAGCCGCAGCCGATTTCAAGGACGTGCTGATCGGGCCGCAGCGACATCCGCTCGGCCAGCAGCCGGTATTTGTTCTCCTGGCCCTGTTCCAACATCGAGGACGCCGGATCGAACTGGGCGGCACTGTAGGTCATCGTGCTGTCCAGCCAATGGGCATAGAACTCGTTGCCAAGGTCGTAGTGGAACGAGATGTTCTTCTTGCTGCCGCGCTTGGAGTTGCGCTTTTTGAGATGAAGCAACCGGGACAGCAGGCGGTACGCCACCGACCCGCGCATCGCCTCCTTCAGAATGGTCTCGTTCTGTGCTGCGACGGTCAGGAACTCGCGCAGGTTCGGGCTGTCCCATTCGCCAAGGATGTACGATTCTGCAATGCCGACGGTTCCGCCGGTCAAAAGGCGGCGCGCCGCCCGTTGATCGTGGATAATGATCTCGCCGGTCCCCCCAGGCAGGGGGCCGGTATGCTCGACGACATCTCCGTTCGGAAGACGAACCCGAATGGTGCCTTGCTGCCACTTCGGCACCAACGACAGGACAAGTCGCATCGACGCCGTCAGACTGATGTTGTTGTGCGACACGGGCTTATTCACCCTCTTTTTGCCTGCCCAGGGTTTTAGCATCGAAACGCCTATCGTGCATCCGTTTGCCACGTCACCTGCTCCTGGGGCGGCGAAGGACGGTCGATGATCCTGAGGCCGCGCACCCACAGTTTCAGGGCCTCCCAATGGATGCCACCGATCACCTTGAATGTCATCAAGGGGAATCGGATCAGCGCGGCCGCCAGATTGCGCTGTGTGAACGCCCGCCCTTTCGCGGTGTGGGTTGCCAGCAACAGTTCTTCGTCGGTCGCATCGAACTGCCGGATCAGAATCGTGAGGTTCTTGCCGGGTGGCTTGAGCCGGAACCGGTAGTGGCCGTCGACGCTGTTGAACGGCGAGACATAGAACCGCTTGTCCGCCCGTTGCAGGATGGCTTCGCCGTTGTGCGCGTCCACCGGCAGGAGATAGCCGTGCCATTCGCCGAAGGTGTTGGAAACGTAGTACAGCACCGCCTGCAGGCGTCCGTCACTGTCATAAGAGAAATAGATCGACAGCGGGTTGAACACGTAGCCCCACAGGCGCGGAAAACACAGAAGCCGTGCCGGACCGCCGGTCACCAGCCCGTGTTTCTCCAACAGCGCGTCCAGCCAGGGCCGCAGCGGCGTGCCGTCCCGCGCGCCGTGATCGCGGTCGTGAAACGAGATCGGGGCAGCGCGGTTGTAACCGAACAGCCCGCGCCGCCGGTCGTCCGCCCCCAGCCGGTCGATATCCAGAAGCAGCGAGAAGACCCGGTAGTCCAACCGATGCGAGATCGGCTTCAGGCGTCGGTGCATCACCGACCCGATATAGATCTGCGGATCCGGAACCTCGTGCGCGTTTGCCGTCATCGGACTACTCCGCCGCCAGGGCCATTTCGCCCGGCGCCGTGGCGACGGCCTTCATGGCATGGGCGTCGAAATGTCCCCATGGCGGCGCGACGCCCAGCGCCCGTCCGACCGCGATCGCCGATGCCAGCCCGTCCTCGTGGAAGCCATAGCCGCAGTAGGAACCGCAGAACCACAGGTTCTTGACGCCCTGGATTGTCGGCAGAAGGCCCTGCGCCACGTTTGCTGCGCCGTCGAAGATGGGATGGTCGTACATGAACCGGCGCAGCTCCGTCTTCGGCGCGAAGGCCCGGGTCGGGTTCAACGTGACGAACAGGGGGCAGGACGGGTCCAACGACTGCAGCCGGTTCATCCAATAGGTGACAGCCACCGCGCTGTCGGTTCCGCTGCGATCGTGCAGGTAGTTCCACGCCGACCAGATCCGCCGACGCTGCGGCATATGCGTCTCGTCCGTGTGCAGCACCGCCAGGTTCTTCGAATAGCGGAAGGCCCCCAGAATGCGCCGTTCTTCCGCGCTCGGGTCCTTCAACAACGCCAGCGCCTCGTCGGCGTGGCACGCCAGCACGACTTCGTCGAACGTCTGCTCCGTGCCGTGCACATCCCGCACGACCGCCTTGCCGGCCTGTCTGCGGACCGAGACCGCCGCGCGCGACGTGGAGACGGATCCGTGCATATCCGCACGCATGCGGCGGACATATTCGCGGCTGCCGCCGTCAACGGTGTGCCACTGCGGCCGGTTCTTCGTGTCGACCTCCAACAGGCCGTGATTGACGAAAAACCGAACGAAACTCTGAGCCGGGAAGGCGCGCATGGTTTCCACCGGGCAGGACCAGATCGCCGCCGCCATCGGCAGCAGATGGTCGTTGACGAAAGCGTCTTTGAAATTGCCCAGTTTGAGATAGTCGCCCAGGCTGAGATCGCGCGCGCTCGGCGACTGCAACAGCGTCTCGGCGGTGCGGTAGAACCGCAAAAGGTCGAAAACCATGCCGTGGAACCGCGGCGAGAACCAGTTCCGGTGCTGCGCGAACAACTGCCAGATGTTCTTGCCGCCGTACTCCAGGCGTCCGTCGTCCAACGAGACGGCGAACGACATCTCCGTCTCTTTCGTCGGCACGTCGAGATGCCGGAAAAGCCGCAGCAGGTTGGGGTAGGTCCTCTCGTTGAAGACGATGAACCCGGTATCGACGGGGATGGCCCCCTTGCGGGTCGGCGCATCGACCGTGTTCGAATGACCGCCCAGGTAGTCGTTCTTCTCGTAAACCGTGACGTCGTAGCGTTTCGACAGCAACCAAGCGGCGCCAAGCCCCGCTATCCCGGCGCCAATAACAGCAATCCGCATTGTCTTATGCAGCCCCTTTCTTGATGTCGTTGTAGGCGGCCAATGCCCGGGCCCGGGCTTCGGCGTGGTTGACGAGGGGAAGCGGGTAGTTCTCGCCCAGCGTGACGCCGGCCGTCTCCAGGACGGACGACGGTGCCTCCCAGGGTTTATGGACATAGGCCGACGGTACGTCCGCCAGCTGCGGAAGCCATTTCCGCACATAGGTGCCCTTGGGGTCGAATTTCTCGCCCTGCAGCACCGGGTTGAAGATCCGGAAATAGGGTGCGGCGTCTGCGCCGCTGCCGGCAACCCACTGCCAGTTGCCGGTATTGTTGGCGAGATCCGCATCCACCAGCGTGTCCCAGAACCAGGCTTCGCCTCGCTGCCACGGAAGCAAAAGGTGTTTGATCAGGAACGAGGCGGTGACCATGCGGACGCGGTTGTGCATCCAGCCCGTATGCCACAATTCGCGCATGCCGGCGTCGACGATGGGATAGCCCGTGTTGCCCTCGCACCAGGCCATGTAGTCGCCGTCGTCGTCGCGCCAGGGAAAGGCGTCGAACGGGGCTTTCAGGTTGCGGTCCGGCATTTCCGGACGATGGAACAGCAGGTTGTGGTTGAAATCCCGCCAGCCCAGCTCGCGCAGGAAGGACCAGGCTGCATCTTCGTTGCCGCCGTTCGCCCGCACGTGGTCCATCGTCCAATGCCAGACCTGGCGGGGGCTGATTTCGCCGAAACGAAGATGCGGGGAAAGCCGCGAGGTGCCAATGACCGCGGGCCGGTCGCGGTCTGTCGCATAGCCGTGCAGGGCGTCGTCGAGAAAGCGGCGGAGCCTTTCGCGGGCGCCCTCTTCGCCGGGTGTCCAGGTCTCCGCAATACCGCCGGCCCAGTCGGGTTTCCGCGGCAGCAACTTCCAGCCGTCAAGCCGATCGGAGGCAACGGTATCGCTCTTCGCGCTCGCCGGGGCGGGCGCTGCCAGCGGTGGCTGCGGGGCGCCTTTCGACCGTTCGGCTTTCCAGAAGGGTGTAAAGACGAAATAGGGTTTGCCTTGCTGCGTCGCGACGTCCCAGGGTTCGTGCAGCAACGACCCGTTTTCGCTGTGCACCTCCAGGCCACGGGCTTGAAGATCGGTCTTCAATTCCGTGTCGCGAGCGATTTCGTGCGGTCCGTAGACCCGGTTCCAGAAAACGGCACGCGCGCCGGTCGCCTCGACCACAGCCAGAACCACGTCATGGGCCGGACCGCGACGCAGGACGAGGGGTAGGCCGACCGAGGCGAGCGAGGCCGAAAGCTTGCTCAGCGAATGGTGCAGCCACCACTTCTGGGCGCCGCCCAATGGCCGGACGCCCGGCGTTTCTTCGTCAAGCACATAGAGCGCGACGACGGGCTGGCCGGACTCGACCGCACGCGCAAGAGCGGGGTTGTCTCCGAGGCGGAGGTCGTTTCGAAACCAGACGAGGACAGGTGACATTTTGCTTCCGGTGGGCCCGCGTAATTCCCATGATCGAGATGCGGTTATTTGGTCGACTAACCAGATACGCTTTCTGCGGCTGCTTGGATTAACAGTGTAAAGAGGTAGGTTTTTTCTTGTATAAATTGTAGTTTCTGTTAACAGTGCGCGTGTCTGCTTGGGGGCGCGCGCTCGCGCCGCGCGCTTGGATCCGAGTGGATGGCACTGTCGTTTTCAGCCGCGATATACCCTCCCCCCAACTAGCTATCGCGGTGGCTGAGGGGCCGGGGTATCGATCCCGGCCCCTTTTTCTGGGTGCTGTTCACGTCGCTGCGCTGGCATGCGGCGACGGCCGAAGCCCCGCGCGCGGCAGCGCGTGAACCGCTCGGCGACCCAGCATATACACCTTGAAGTTGCGTTCGAACAGCGATGCGATGGCCGGATCGAAGACATCCAGCCCGCCGGTATAGGCGCCGAAGGACGGTAGGATCAGCCGCCGCCCGTCGCAGACGAAACAGCGGTTCGAGACAAGACGGCCGCGCACCCGAACCGCGGCCTTGGGATGAAAGTGGCCGGAGACTTCGCCGACGGCCCGGCCCGGTTCGGCCGCATGTCGAAAGACGAGGGCGCCTTCCGTCAGCGTTTCCGCAACACTGCCGCCCCAGTCGGGCGGCGGCGCGGGGTCGTGGTTGCCGGCGATCCAGACCCAGGCATGGCGGTGCGTGAGCGCCTCCAACGCTGCGCGGTCGCCGGGCGTCAGGCGACGGGGCGCCTCAGGGTCATGAAAACTGTCGCCCAGCGCGATGATCCGTCTCGGCATGTAGCGTTTGGCGAGCGCCGTCAACCGGTTCAACGTGGTACGGCTGTCATAGGGGGGAAGGAACGTTCCATGGCGGCCGTAGCTGGAGCCCTTTTCCAGATGGAGATCGGCAACGATCAACGTGCGGCGCGTGGGCCAGACCAGCGCGCCGTCGGCATCCGCAAGCAAACGCTCGCCGTTCAGCCGGATCTCGGCCGTCACAACGGCAGCTCCGCGGCTTCCGGCGCCTGCATGGCCTCTTCGATCAGTTCCTCCGCCGCCTCGTTCAACAACTCGTCCATGGCCGTTCCATAGACCTGCTCCTTGCCCACCTCCAACAGGATCGGGACCGCAAGCGGCGAGACCCGGTCCAGGTCTCTGTGGCTGATCCGTCCCTTGACCCGCCGCAACATATCCGCGATTCGCCCGATGTCGGTCAATCCGCGCGCCGCATCGGCGCGGGTGGCGCGCAACAGCACATGATCGGGTTCGTGCGTGCGCAACACATCGTAGATCAGATCGGAATTGAAGGTGACCTGACGGCCCGTCTTCTGCTGGCCCGGTTGGCGCCGCTCGATCAGGCCGGCAATGATCGCGACGTTGCGGAACGTGCGGCGCAACATCGAGGATTCGTCCATCCAGGCCTCCAGGTCGTCGCCAAGCATGTCCTCCTCGAACAAAGCATCGATCGCCTTCGGCGGATGCACGCTCCAAACCGCAAGCACGTAGTCCGTGGCGACGAAACCCAACGGGCCGAACCCCGCACGTTCCATGCGCTTGGTCAACAGCATGCCCAGCGTCTGGTGGGCGTTCCGCCCCTCGAAACAATAGGCGACCAGGAAGTGCTTCCCGCCGCGTGGGAAGGTCTCGATCAACAGGCCGTCGCTGGCCGGCAGAACCGACCGCCAGCGCTGAAGCTCAAGCCATTCGGATACCTGTCCCGGCAGGTCGGCCCAGTGCGACGGATCGGCCAGCATGGCGCGCACCCGGTCGGCCAGGTGGGTCGAGAGGGGCAGCCGCCCGCCCTGATAGGCCGGGATCTTAGGGGCGTCGCCCACTGCGGGCGTTGCCTCGACCGTCATTTCGCGGATCCCTTCGAAGCGCAACAGCCGGCCGGCGAACATGAAGGTATCGCCGATCTCCAGGCTCATCGCGAAATACTCTTCGACCTCGCCGAGATAACGGCCGCGCTTGAGGCGGACCTTGAGCGTCACGGTCTCGACGATGGTGCCGATGTTCATTCTGAAGCGGTGCGCCAGGCGGGCGTTGGCCACATCGTAGCGGCCGTCGCTGAGGCGGATCAGGCGGCGCCACCGGTCGTAGGCCTTCAGCGCATAGCCGCCGTTCTCGACGAACCCAAGAACGTCGTCGAAGTCCTGGCGGGCAAGCGTCGCATAGGGTCCCACCGCGCGGACCTCCTCATAGACCTCTTCCACGTGGAACGGACCGGCGCAGGCGATGCCCATCAAGTGCTGGGCCAGAACGTCAAGACCGCCTGGCCGCGGCGGATCGCCGTCCAGCGTTGCTTCGCGGACGCCGTCCACCGCGGCGCGGCATTCCAGCACCTCGAAGCGGTTGGCCGGCACCAGCAGGGCGCGGCTCGGCGTGTCCAGCCGATGGCCGGCCCGACCGATCCGCTGGATCAGACGGCTGACGCCCTTGGGCGCACCCACCTGGACCACCAGGTCGACGGCGGCCCAGTCGATGCCGAGGTCCAGCGATGACGTCGCGACGACGGCCCGCAGGTCGCCGCGCGCCATGGCCGCCTCGACCCTGCGTCGCTGTTCGCGCTCCAGGCTGCCGTGATGCAGCGCGATCGGCAGCGAGTCCTCGTTCAGGCGCCACAGTTCCTGGAATACCATCTCGGCCTGGGCGCGCGTGTTGACGAAGACGATGGTTGTCTTGGCCTTGCCGATCTCGGAATAGACCTCGGCCAAGGCATGCAACCCGGAATGGCCGGACCAGGGCATCACCGCGCGCGTTGTGAGGATTCGGACCGTCGGGTCGGGCCCGTCACCGGCCTCGATCATCCTGACGCCGTCGGGATCGGCCGTGCGCGACAGCCAGGCCTTCAGCGCCTCGGGCCAGGCCACCGTTGCCGACAGCCCGGTGCGGCGGCAGCTTGGCGCCAGCCGTTGGACCCTTCCAAGGCACAGCGCCAATTGATCGCCCCGCTTGGTCCCGGCCAGGGCGTGGATCTCGTCGACCACGATCCGCTGGAGCCCGCCGAACAGGTCTTTGGCATCCGGATAGGACAGCAGAACGGCAAGCGATTCCGGGGTCGTCAGCAGGAAATGCGGCGGGCGCGCGCGCTGGCGCATGCGTTTGGCATGGGGCGTATCCCCGGTCCGGGTTTCCGCCAAAAGACCCAGGCCCATCTCGGCGATCGGCGTTTCCAGGTTCCGCTGCACGTCGACCGCCAAAGCTTTGAGCGGAGAGACATAGAGCGTGTGGAGGCCTTCGTGCCCGCGCTCCCAGGCATCGATCATCGACGGCAGAAAACCCGCAAGCGTCTTGCCGCCGCCGGTCGGGGCGATCAGAAGGAGGTCCTCGCCCGCCCGCGCCGCGTCCAGCATGGCGAGCTGGTGCGGGTGCGGGGCCCAGCCGCGGCCCGCGAACCAGCCCGCAAACGGCGCGGGCAGAGGGCCGGTCGGCATGCCGTCGGTGCCTTCCATTCGGCTCGATCGGGTCGGCGAGACCGTCCTGTCCATTCCGCTCAGGCGACCTCTGCGCCGGCCTCGACCAGCGCCAGCCGGATCCTGTCAACCGTCGCATCCAGCGCATCGCCGTAAGGAACCGCTGTGCCGACGCCCCACACAGGGCCGGGCCAAGCGGCGTCGTCGCGGCGGCGCGCGATCACGTGCACATGCAGTTGCGGAACGAGGTTGCCCAGCGCGCCCACATTGATCTTGTCGGGCTGATATGCCGCCGCCAGGGCACGCGACGCCGCCGTCGTTTCGCGCATGAGCTGACCCTGGTCGGCCTCGCTCAGCGCATGGATCTCGGTGATATCGGCACGGCGCGGCACCAGGATGATCCAGGGCCAGCGGCTGTCGTCCATTAGGCGCGCACTGCACAGCGGCAGGTCGTCCAACGGCGCGGTGTCGGCGGCAAGTCGCTGGTTCAAGACGAAGCTCATCGCGTGCAGATCTCTTGTGCGACCCGTGCGGCCAGGCCGGCATTGTCGATCAGCAAGGCTTTGTTCGCCGCCAGCGTTCGCCCATCGGACAGCGTGGCCAGCCGGCCCAGTAGGAACGGCGTCACGTCCTTGCCGCTCACGCCCGCACCCGCCGCTTCGTCGACCGCCGTTTCGATCCAGGCCTCGATGGCTTCGCGGGGGATCGCGGCATCGTCCGGGACCGGGTTCGCCAGGACCAGTCCGGCCAACCCCATTTCCCAATGTGTGTCGGCGATTTCCGCGACGGTGCGTGGATCGTCTGCACGCGCCGGAACCTCCAGTCCGCTGTCGCGGGCGTGAAAGGCCGGCAGGCGGTCCGTCCGGTAGCCCAGCACCGGCACGGCCTCGGTCTCCAGCATTTCCAGCGTCTTCGGCAGGTCCAGAATCGACTTGGCGCCGCTGCACACGACCAGAACCGGCGTGCGGCCCAGTTCGACGATGTCGGCCGAGACGTCGAAGCTTTCGTGGGCGCCGCGGTGGACGCCGCCGATGCCGCCGGTCGCGAAAACCCGGATGCCGGCCCGCGCCGCCGCGATCATCGTGGCGGCCACGGTCGTCGCACCGTCGACGCCCTGTGCCACCGCGGCGGCAAGGTCGCGGCTGCTGAGTTTGGCGATCTGGTCGCTGTGCGCGAAGCGCGCGATTTCGTCCGGCTCAAGACCGATCTTGATCCGGCCGCCGACAACGCCGATGGTCGCGGGAACCGCGCCGGCCGCGGCAACCGCCCGTTCCATCGCCTGCGCCGTTTCCAGATTGTCGGGCCGTGGCAGCCCATGCGCGATCACCGTGGATTCCAACGCCACCACGGCGCGTCCCTGTTGCAGCGCCTTGGCGACGTCCGGCCGGACTTCGATATGTTTCATGCTTGCTGTGGTCTTCTCGGTTACGGGGCTGAGACCCGGGCGGCCACGGCGGCGGGCGACAGTGTGGCGTTCGCGGCCTGGTCGCTTTCGCAAGCAAGGCTCGCGACCGCCAGACCCTGTCTTAACGCGTCTTCGGTGCTTCGCCCACGCAAAAGGGCGTCAACGGCGCCGGCCATCAAACCGTCGCCGGCACCGATCACGTCGCGCAGTGGATCGGGAACGGGCGGCGCGCGCTTCCCGGCGAAGTCGGCGGCCGCCGCCGCGGCGCCGTCCGGCCCCAGCGTGATGAAGACCGCATCCGGTCCCTTGGATTGCAGCTCTCGGGCCAGCGCCACGGGATCCGTAATGGCGGCCGGGTCCGCACCGTTCAGAACGGCCGCCTCCTGCCGGTTTGCGAACAGACCCGCCAGCCGCGGCAACAGCGGTTCCAGCCGCACGGCCTTGGCGGGCGAAACGGCGCAGGCGAACAGCGGTTGGTCTTGGGGCGCGTTTTCGGCGATCCAGACCAGCGTTTCGGGCGGCAGGTTCGCGTCGACCACCACGGCGGCGGCCGATCCGAAACGGCCGTTTTCGCGCGACAGCGCGGCCGGCGTCATCGCATCGCAGATCTCAAGATGGGCAAGGCCGATCACCAGCTCGCCCGCGTCGTCCAAGACGGCGACATAAGACCCGGTCGGCCTGTCGTCGCGAACCAGGGACGACGGATCGACACCCGCCGTCGCGACGGCCCCTGCGACGGCATCGCCGTCGGTATCGCGGCCCACCGCGGCGATCAGAACGGCCTCGTTCTCGAGCCGGGCGAGATTGCGTGCGACATTGCACGCGACGCCGCCGACGCGGGTTCTAAGCGCAACCGGATTGCTCGCCGCCAGGCGCACAGGCCCTTGCACATGCGCCGCACGGTCGATGTGTGCGGCGCCGATGCACAGAATGGTGGTTTGCGGCATGCGAAGTCCTCTTGAACGCAGCATAACTTTCGGTCCGGACCAAGGCCATAGAAGCGGCAGGACCCGCGGCTTATATAGGGTCGCATGAGCGATCGGCCCAAACCCGAGACGTGGCTCAAGCCCACCGCCGACGGGCTTTGGTGCGAACCCGGCGGTTTTTTCGTGGATCCGCACCGTGGCCGTCCCAGGGCGGTCGTGACACACGGGCACGCGGACCATGCACGGCCGGGCAACGGCGCGGTCCTGGCGACGCCGGAGACCATCGCCATCATGCGCGCGCGTTATGGCGAAGATGCCGGCAGGGACCTGCAGCCTCTGTCCTACGGCGAGGCGGTCACCGTCGGAGACGTGTCGGTTGCCTTGGTTCCGGCCGGCCACGTTCTCGGCAGCGCCCAGGCCGTGCTGGAGTATCGCGGCAGCCGGGTCGTCGTCTCGGGCGACTACAAGCGTCGGTCCGACCCGACCTGTACGGGTTTCGAGCCGGTGCCCTGCGACGTGTTCGTCACCGAGGCGACCTTCGGCCTTCCGGTCTTTCGGCATCCGCCCGACCGCGACGAGGTCGCCAAGCTGACGCGCTCGCTTGCGACGTTTCCGGACCGCTGCCACCTCGTCGGCGTCTACGGGCTGGGCAAGTGCCAGCGTCTGATCAGCCTGTTGCGGCAGGCGGGTTATGACGCGCCGATCTGGCTGCACGGCGCGCTGGTCGCGCTGTGCGAGCTTTACGAGACGCTGGGCGTGCGGCTGGGCGACCTGCGCCCGGTCGCCGATGCACCGCCGCGCGCCCTGGACGGCGCGATCGTGCTGTGTCCGCCTTCGGCATTGCAGGACCGGTGGTCGCGCCGCTTTCGCGATCCGGTTCGGGCGTTTGCCAGCGGCTGGATGAACGTGCGCCAGCGCGGCCGCCAGCGCGGCGTCGAACTGCCCTTGATCATCTCCGACCACGCAGACTGGGACGAACTCTGCACGACGCTGGCCGACGTCAACGCACCGCGGGTCTGGGTAACGCATGGCCGCGAGGAGGCCTTGGTCCACCAGGCCCGGCAGGACGGCTTCGATGCAATGGCCCTGTCGCTGGTCGGGTACGAGGAGGAAGGGGCGTGAAGGCGTTCGCCGCACTGCTGGACGGCCTGGTCTTCACGCCGTCGCGCAACGGCAAGCTGCGCCTGTTGGAAACCTATTTCAGGGAAGTGGACGATCCCGACCGTGGCTATGCCTTGGCGGCCCTGACGGGCGGCCTGGGCCTGGGCGCGGCCAAGCCGGCACTGATCCGCGGTCTGGTCGAGATGCGTGTCGACCCCGAGCTGTTCCGCTGGTCATACGACTTCGTCGGCGACCTGGCCGAAACGGTTTCGCTGATCTGGCCGGGATCGGCCGCTGCCGAGACCGACCTCAAGGTCTCCCACGTGGTCGAGACGCTTGCGGCGGCCGGCCGTTCCCAGGTGCCGGGCCTGGTGGAACGCTGGCTCGACCAGCTTGATGCCCCCGGGCGTTATGCGCTGTTGAAGCTGATCACCGGAGGCCTGCGGGTCGGCGTCTCCGGCCGGCTCGCGAAACAGGCGCTTGCCCGTTACGGCGGCCAGTCGGTCGACCGGATCGAAGAGCTCTGGCACGGACTGGAACCTCCATTCATAGAGTTGTTCGCCTGGCTGGACGGGCATGCGGACATGCCCGACGTCAGCGACCGCATCACCTTCAAGCCGCTGATGCTGGCCAACCCGCTTGACCAGGCGGAGCTTTCGTCTATGGCGCCCCAGGCTTACGCCGCCGAATGGAAATGGGACGGCATCAGGGTCCAGCTTGCGGCCCGCAAGGGGCAGGGCCGTGTCTTTTCGCGCACCGGCGACGAAATATCTGCGGCCTTTCCAGACATCGCCGAATCGCTCACATTCGATGCCGTTTTGGACGGAGAACTCCTGGTGATGCGCGACGGCGCCGTGGCACCCTTCAACGACCTGCAGCAACGGCTCGGACGAAAGGCCGTCGGTGCCAAGATGCTGCAGTCCCATCCGGCACATGTGCGGCTCTACGACATCCTGTTCGACGAGGGCGAGGACCTGCGCGGCCTGTCCTATGACGACCGGCGCGGCCGGCTGGAGGCGTGGTATGCGCGCGTCGGCCCGCAAGGCATGGACCTTTCGCAGCGCATCCTCTTCGACGACTGGGGCACGCTGGCAGGCCTGCGCGACGGTGCCCGGGCGAACGGTATCGAAGGGCTGATGCTGAAACGGCGCGACAGCGCCTATCAGGCGGGACGCCCCAAGGGGCCGTGGTTCAAGTGGAAACGCGATGCGCTGGTTGCCGACTGCGTGGTGATGTATGCCCAGCGCGGGCATGGCAAACGATCCTCCTTCTACTCGGACTATACATTCGGATGCTGGCGCCCGGACGACGACGGCGGGATTGAGCTGGTCCCCGTGGGCAAGGCCTACTTCGGATTCACCGACGAAGAACTCCTACAACTCGACAGATGGGTCCGGGCAAACACGACAGACCGATTTGGTCCGGTGCGCGCGGTCAGTCCTCGTCTTGTCTTTGAAGTGGCGTTCGATTCCGTACACCGTTCGACGCGCCACAAATCGGGGATGGCGATGCGGTTTCCGCGTATCCACAGAATCCGCTGGGACAAGCCCGCGGGCGAGGCGGACCGCCTGGAGACGTTGCTCGCTATGATTGAATAGTGCTTGACTTGATGGGGTATTAGGGTGTCGATTAAGAATTCGGTAAGTCTTGGATAAATAGGGTCCAAGACGTTGCGGGAGGAAACCTACTTGGGGGTACCGGGCTTGTCGGCCGCCACTTCCGATAGCCGGTTGGCAAATTCAAGCGAGGCATTCGATTGGAATGCCGACGCCGTCCGGCTTGTTGCCGAACATGGTTCGGACCTGATTTCCCGCCATGAACCAGACGGTCGGTATAGCTACGTCAACGCCGCCATAGAAAGACTGACCGGTTTTTCGCCGGCTGAGACGGTGAACTCCCATCCTCTCGACCTGGTCCATCCCGCCGATTTCACGCGGGTTCGGCGCCAGATGATCGGGTTGTTGCGTCGGCGCAGTTCGGACCAGTTCACGTTCCGGATCCGGCACCGCGATGGACATGTCGTCTGGGTCGAGGTGAACTGCCAGGTCCTGCGGGACGCGAAGGGCCGGGCGCCGCGCGAGATCGTCGCGATCACGCGGGACGTTACCGCGCGCGAGCTTTCGACCGAGGCGGTCCGGGTTCAGGCCGCGCGGCTGGATCTTGCCGTTGCGAGCGCGGGGACAGGCGTGTGGGACTGGAACGTCGTTACCGACGAGCTTTATTGGACTCCCAGCATGTATCGGTTGTGCCAGGCGGACCGCAACATCTCGCTTGGCCGGAAAGGCATCATTCAGAAGTTCCTGCATCCAGACGATCTTGTGGAATTCCTCGACGCGCTGGACAGCATCCGCTCGGGCGCGATCAGGGAGTTCAAGCTTGTCCATCGTATCGTGCATCCCGGCGGGTCGGTCATCTGGGTCGACAGCCGCGCGCAAGCGGTGGAGGGCGCCGACGGCGGCGTGATCCGCGTCGTCGGTCTTGTCAACGACATCACCGCGTTGAAGAACCAGGAGGCGGAGCTGGCGGATCTCGCCGCGAAATACGCGCTGGAAAAGGAGCGTGCCGAGGCGGCCAGCATCTCCAAGAGCCAGTTCCTCGCCAACATGAGCCATGAACTGCGGACGCCGCTGAATGCGATCCTTGGGTTCGCGGAACTGATGGTCAGCGAGTTTCTCGGTCCGCTTGGCCATGAACGCTACAAGGGATACGCCAGCGACATCCGCGACAGCGGCCGTCACCTGCTGGACCTGATCAACGACCTGCTCGACATGTCGCGGATCGAGGCCGGCAAGCTGCTGCTCCAGCGCCGCGCCCTGGACATCGTCGAGGAGACCAGGAACTGCTTCCGGGTTCTGGAGGTTCGCGCCGAGAAGGCCGGTGTCCGGCTGGAACAGGACATCAGCGGCGAGGTGGGCCCTGCTTACGCTGACCGCCGGGCGGTGCGCCAGATCCTGCTCAACCTCCTGACGAATGGCGTGAAGTTCACCGACCCCGGCGGGACGGTACGCGTGGAGGTGACCGACGACGGCGCGGATCTCAGGATCGACGTTTCGGATTCCGGCTGTGGGATTGCCGCGCGCGACGTCGCCCGCATTGTCGAGCCCTTCGAGCAGGTCGAGACGTCCCAGGACTATTCCAGCGAGGGGTCGGGCCTCGGCCTCGCCTTGACCAAGTCGCTTGTCGAACTGCACGAGGGCAAGCTTTCGATCGACAGCAAGCTGGGCGAAGGCACGACGGTCTCCTTCACGCTCCCGCGTGCGGACGTTCAGATGACCATGTTCGACTGAGGTCGCTCAGGCGGCGCTCTGCCCGTAGTAGAGCCCGACGGTGTGCCGCGCCTCGGCGAAGAACAGCCAGCGTTCCACCGCGACCCCGATCGCCGCTGACAGCACCGCCAGCCCCGACGCGACGGCGGCCGCCGACGCCGGCAGCAGACCCACCGCGATGCCAAGCGCCGCCGGGACCGCGAACAACAGGGCATAGACCGCCCGCCGCAGTGCCGTTGCGTGGGACCGGGCGATCTGGAACACCATTTCCTGCATCAGATAGTTGGCCTGGCTGTGCGGCGCCTCCAAGAGGTGCACCTTGCCGAAGCGTCCGAGACCTGTCGCCGTTTCCGGCGTGCTGGCCGATGGCTGTGCGTCGATCCGCCGCCAGTACGCCCATTTCAGCGCCACGCCGACCAACAGCGTCACCGGCAGGGCGATCTCCAGGACGGGCACCCGTACCGAAAAACACAGCAGCACGAATTCCAGGATAAGGCCCCCCGTCATCAGCGCGAGCCACAGATAGGCCGCAAGCACGTAGCCGTTGTGCCAGGCATGAACCGGTTTCAGCGACGCATAGATCATCGCGGTACACCACACGGTGGCGGCGCAGCCGACCAGCCCCACAACGCCGACCGCAAGGGCGGCCGGGTTGGTTGGCGAGACGAAGGAGGAGATTGCCACGAACAGCATCGTCGGCAGATAGGTGAAGACGGCCGCTACGCCCTCACGGCTCAACCACGAAGAACGCCACTGGCTCAGCGCGCGCCACGCCCGCTCGGGATGGCCGAGATGGAATGTCGAGGCCAGAAGGCCGGCCGTGACCAGGAGGTAGGCCGCGCCGTATGAGACGAGCAGCGGTGCCCTGTCGCCGGGCGACTGCCCCGTCATCTCCAACACGATCGTCAGGAACAACAGACCGTAGCCCGCGCCTGTGGTGGTGGTCAGGAAGATGACGGATTTTGACGGATGCATGGACCCTTATCGCGCGAACAGTTGTTTGGCCCAGCGCGACAGTGCGCTCTCGCGGTCTTCGACGACGGGCTCCAGCGCAGCCTTGCCGTCGCCGCCGTGGTCGCGCGGCGGGAGGTAGCGGTTGACCGGCCGGCAGCCCTGTTCGGGCATCAGCTCGAAGCCGCCGCGATCTGCCGACAACCGGGAAACGTCGCTGTTGGGGTTGCCCAGATCGCCGAAGCTGCGCGCGCCCGCAGGGCAGGTCGAAACGCAGGCCGGTACCCGATCGCTCTCGGGGAGGTTTTCGTTGTAGATCCGGTCGATGCACAGCGTGCATTTCTTCATCACGCCCGCATCGGCGTCGTATTCCCGGGCGCCGTAGGGACACGCCCACGAACACAGCTTGCAGCCGATACAGATATCGGCGTTGACCAGGACGATACCGTCCTCCTGGCGCTTGTAGCTGGCGCCGGTCGGGCACACGGTGACGCAGGGCGCGTCGTCGCAATGCAGGCAGGATTTCGGGAAATAGACGGTCCGGCCGTCGCCGTTCTCCGCCTCGACTTCGAAGCTGTGGATGCGGTTGAACCAGACGCCGGACGGATCGGCGCCGTAGGGATCGGTGTCCGTCAAGGGGGCGGAATGCCCGCCGGTGTTCCATTCCTTGCAGTTGACGGCGCAGGCATGGCACCCGACGCAGATATCCAGGTCGATCACCAGGCCCAGCTTGACCGCCGGTTCCGTTGCGGGAAGGCGCGTCATTCCTCGCCCCGCTTTTTGGTCAGGTTGCCGTGACCCGGACGCACCCCCGGCACCGCGTGCGAGACCTCCTCGCGGTTGCCCACATATTCCCGGTGGGCGCCCGCCGTCTTACCGCTTGGCGGGCTTGCGAACTGAACGCCATACCGCAGGATCTGCGGTGCGTCGGGGCTTCCGGGCATGGGTGCCGACGCCTCGAACCGCGGTTCGGTGAAGCCGGCCTCGGCCGGGTCGCAGCGTTCGATGCGGACGCGCAGGTCGAACCAGGCGGCCTGGCCGGTTACCGGATCGGCATTGGCATACCGCAGACCGGACTTGTCCGGCGGCAGCAGTTCGGTGATGACGTGGTTCAACAGAAAACCCTGCTCGGCCTCCGGAGCGTCCTTGTTCAGACCCCAGGCACCCCGCCGCTTGCCGATCGCGTTCCAGGTCCACACGGTGTTCGGGTTGACGCCCCGCATCAGCTTGGCCTGGCCTTTGACCCGGCCGTAGGGGCTGATCACCCAGATCCAGTCGTCGTCGGCAATTCCCTGTTGCGCCGCCGCGTCCGGGTGGACAAACAACCGGTTCTTGCCCGTGATCTGGCGCAGCCACGCGTTCTGCGAACCCCAGGAGTGGTACATCTGCATCGGCCGCTGCGTCAGGGCGTGCAGCGGGTAGTCGCCGTCTTCGATATGCTCTTCCTCGAAGGGCGGTGACCAGAAGGGCAAGGGATCGAAATGGGTTTCGATCCGGTTGCGGTGGGCGTCCGGTGGCTGAACCGAGCCGTGACCGCGCGCGGCAAGGCGGAACTTCTGAAGCTCCTCGCTGTAGAGCTGCAGCACGATCTGCTCGATCACCGGCAGCCAGCCCATCTTGTGCGCGTGGTCCAGATAGCCGCGGTTGGCCATCTTGTAATAGGCGATCTCCGGTGCGAACGGCTCGTGCCAGAAACAGTCGTTCTCCACATACCGCTCGAGCTGGTTGGGGTTCGGTGCGCCGCGGCCCATTTCCGTGCCGTCGGCGCCGCGCCATCCGGCAAGCGGCCCGATGCCCGGCGCGCGTTCGTGGTTCTGCAGATAATCGGCATAGCCGCCCGGATAGCGCGCGCTGCCGTCATCGTTGCAGAAGCCGGGCAGTCCCAGGCGCACACCAAGGTCGATCAGCACGTCCTGGAACGGGCGGACGTCGCGCTTGGGCTGCAGCACCGGTTGGCGAATGGCGTCGGCCGGACCTTCCGCGAAGCTGATCGGCCGGTCCAACAGGGACGTGCAGTCCCAGCGTTCCAGGTAGGTGGTGTCCGGCAGCACCAGGTCCGCATAGGGCACCATCTCGGAATAGTAGGCGTCGGAATAGATGATCTTCGGGATCTTGTACGCGCCCGTCGTCGGGTCGGTGTCGGTCAGATAGTGCAGGGTTGCCGGCACATTCATCGACGAGTTCCAGCTCATGTTCGCCATGAACATGAACAGGACGTCAATGGGGTAGGGATCGCCGGCCCAGGCATTGTGGATCACCAGATGCATCAGTCCGTGCGCGGCCAGCGGATATTCCCAGCTATAGGCCTTGTCGATCCTTATGGGCGCGCCGTCCCCGTCCACCAGCAGGTCGTCCGGCGAATGCGGAAAGCCCAGCGGCATGCCTTCCAGCGGAACGCCGGGCCTGGCCTTCTTGCCGGCCGGGGTCGGGCCGGCCGGGATGGCCTTGGGGAAAGGCGGCTTATAGCGGAACCCGCCCGGCGCATCGATCGAACCCAGCATGATCTGGAGGACGTGCAGCGCCCGGCACGTGTTGAAGCCGTTCGAGTGAGCCGAAATCCCCCGCATGGCATGCATCGAGACCGGCCGGCCGATCATCTTGTCGTGCCGCCGCCCGGCCCAGTCGGTCCAGGGCACGTCCAGCACGACTTCCTTTTCGAATGCGGCGTCGGCAAGCTCGGCAGCGATGCGCCTGATCCTATCGGCAGCAATGCCGATCTGCTCCGCGACACGCTCCGGCGCGTATGCGTCGTCCAGGTAGCGTTCGGCCAGCATCTGGAACACCGGCACGGCGGTGCGGCCGTCGGCCAGCTTGCGCCCGCCAACCAGGGCCGGCTTGATCTCCGGCTGAAGGGCGCTGGCGATCGTGTTCGCGGCGGTGTCGAAACACAGCGGGTTGCCCTGGCCGTCGCGGGCAAAAAGGCCATCGTCGGGCGCGCCCGGATCGCGGATCACCAGCCAGGGCGCGTTCGTGTAGCGGACCAGGTAATCCCAGTCGATCCGTTCGGCCCGAAGCAGTTCGTGGATCAGCGCGAAGACGAACAGCCCGTCGGTGCCCGGACGGATGCCGACCCACTCGTCCGCGACCGCCGAATAGCCGGTGCGGATCGGGTTGACCGAGACGATCTTGGCGTCGCCGCGCGTCTTCAGGCGGCCGATCCCCATCTTCAAGGGGTTGGAATGGTGGTCCTCCGCGACTCCGAACAGCATGAAGTAACGCGTGTGCTCCCAGTCCGGCTCGCCGAACTCCCAGAACGACCCTCCGATCGAGTAGATCCCCGCCGCCGCCATGTTGACCGAGCAAAACCCGCCATGGGCCGCGAAGTTGGGCGTGCCGAACTGGCTCGCCCACCACCCCGTCAGGGACTGGCTCTGGTCGCGGCCGGTGAAGAAGGCGAGCTTGCGCGGGTCGGTCCGGCGCACCTCGCCCATCCAAGCGGTCGCCAGTCGCAGCGCCTCATCCCACTCGATCTCCTTGAATTCGCCGGAACCGCGCGGGCCCGTGCGCAACAGCGGCTTCTTCAGGCGTGCCGGCGACAGGTGGTTCATGATGCCGGCGGATCCCTTGGCGCACAGGACGCCCTTGTTCAAGGGATGGTCGGGGTTGCCGTCGATGTAGCGCAGCGCACCGTCCTTCAGGTGCACGCGGATGCCGCAGCGGCAGGCGCACATGTAGCAGGTGGTCGTCTTGACCGTGTCGGAGACTGGCGGAGAAGTATCGACGGACTCCGTGACCGTTGCGAAAGGATTACGTGACGACACCGACTAAACCTTGCTGAAAATCCAGTTCGCTCCCAGGCCGGCCGCGAGCGCGATCATGATGGCTGCCACCCCATAGATGCCGGACTGCGTGTTTGCAAGGCGGAAGATTTCCGCCCCGACGCCGGTCTTGTTGATAAACAGCGGCGTGGTCTGGGCGCTGAAGACCTCGCCATCCCTGATCAGCAAGGTTTCGATGTTGTAGGTGCCGGTCGGCACGTTCGCCGGGAAATGCACCGTGGTCCGGAACAGGCGTTCGCCGCGGCGCACGATGGTCCCGGGGCTGCGGCTGTAAAGGCCGGCGCGCTGTTTGTTGCGGACCAGCGCGATCCGGAAATCGGTGACCAGGGCCGGCGAGACATCCGCATCGATCGGCCGGTAGCGCAGATACTCCACGCCGATCTGGTGGCGCTCCCGCACCGGCAACGGCAGCCAGACATCCAGGCTGTCGGTCGCGGCAAGCTGGTAGAACGACGGCACATCGCCGAACGTCACCGAATCCCGGTTGATCCAGATCCCGGCGACCCTGTCCTTCTTGCGCACGACCACGTCCTCGCGCGGGCCATGCACGACGATAACGACCTGCGTGTCGGGCTCGCCGTCGGTCGCACCGAACAACAGGACGTCCGACCCGGTGAACCCGGTGGTGATCGCCACCAGATGCTTGGACAGGTCGACGACCAAGGGCTCGGACGCCCGGGCGCCGCCGACACTGAACGCCAGACCGACAACGACCAGGAGAGCGGCAAGTCCGCGGATCATCTCAGTGCGTCCCCGGCGTGCCGATGGAGAAGAGATCGGGCGGCGTAATGACAAGGTCCGAGAAAAGCTTAAGGCACACCGCCAGCACCATCAGCGCCAGCAACGATCGCAGTTGCTCGCCGCGAAGCTTGGAGCCGATCTTGGTCCCGAACTGGGCGCCGACCACGCCGCCGACCAACAGCAGGATCGCCAGGACCACGTCCACGGTCTGGTTGAGGTAGGCCTGCAGGAAGGTGGCGTTGCCGGTGACGAAGATGATCTGGAACAGCGAGGTGCCGACCACCACCGACGTCGGCATGCCCAGCAGATAGATCATCGCCGGCACCATCACGAAGCCGCCGCCCACGCCCATGATCGCGGCAAGAATGCCGACGAAGAACCCGACCAACAGCGGCAACAGCGCGCTGATATAAAGCTTTGAACGGCGGAACCGCATCTTGAACGGCAGGCCGTGCAGGAACGTGTGTTGGTGCAGCTTGCGCCGTGCCGCGCCGCCGCGCTGGCGCCGGAACATCACACGCAGGCTTTCGACCAGCATCAACGCGCCGATGATGCCCAGGAACACCACGTAGGACAGCCGGATCACGAGATCGATCTGGCCCAGCGTGCGCAGCCAGGCGAACAGCCAGACGCCGAAGGTGGAACCGATGACGCCGCCCACCAGCAGAATGAAACCCATCTTGAAATCGACGTTGCCGCGGCGCCAGTGGGCCAGCACGCCGGAGACAGACGAGGCGACGATCTGATTGGCCTCGGTGCCCACCGCCACCGGCGCCGGCACGCCCAGGAAGATCAACAGCGGCGTCATCAGGAACCCGCCGCCGACGCCGAAGATACCCGACAATAGTCCGACGCCCACTCCCATCCCAAGGATCAGGAACACGTTCACCGACATCTCGGCGATGGGCAGGTAGATGTGCATTCGGTCGGATCGCCCCGGTTGTCCGGATGGCCCGGCTTCTTCAGGCAACTCTTTGACAGGCCATGTGTTTGAACCTTTCTCGGCGAAAGGTCAACGGGGTGCATGGCCGCGCCGGCGAGGATTTCCTGCGATCCGGGCCATCGACGGCGTATAAGAACGGATCGGCCCGCAGATCTGCGGGTGTCCACCCCGCTGTTGAGGATGCCGTGCCCTTTCGGCAACGCAATCGACCACCGGCTGACGGCAAGCCTGCGCGCCATTGCCGCGCCGATCTAGGGCCGTTGCCTTGACCGAGTCGCCGGCCGAACGCGCCACGCCGTGGCCGGTGATCGCCGCGTTGATCTCGGCCGGCGTTCTGGTGGCGTTTCAGGTGGGCAAGGCGCCGGCGGCTCTGCCCGTGTTGCAACGCGAGCTGGGACTCGGGCTGGTCACGGCCGGCTGGGTGGTGTCCATCTTCAACATGCTGGCAATGGCGATCGGCACGGCGGTCGGCGTCGCCTGCGACAGGTTCGGGCACCGCGGCGGCGTCGTCGGCGGGCTGGTCCTTGGCGCGGCGGCAAGCGGGGTCGGCGCGGTTGCCGATGGCGCCGGCCTATTGCTGCTGTCGCGGGTTTTCGAGGGGTTGGGGCTGGTGATCGTCGCCGTGTCGGTCCCGCCGCTGCTGGCGCGTCTCGCGGGCGACCGGGACCGGCCGATGGTGGTCGGGCTTTGGGGCACCTTCATGCCCATCGGTACCGCGACCATGATGCTCGCCGCGCCGCCACTGTTGGCCGCGGGCGGTTGGCGCGGCCTGTGGTGGGCGAACGCCGGTTTGTTGCTGGTTGCGGGCGGTCTCCTGTGGCTGGTGGTCAGCCGTCTGCCCGGGCGCAGCGCCGCCGCGCGGGCGGCGTCGCGCGGCGGCGCATGGTCGGGCTTGCGGCGGACCGCCACCGCCGCCGGTCCGGTCACCCTGGGCCTGCTGTTCGGGACCTATGCCCTGCAGTACCTGAGCCTCGTCAGCTTCCTGCCGCTGATCATGGTGACCCAGGGCGGCTATGGGATCGGCGCCTCGGCGGTGATCACGGCGGTGGTGGCCGGCGCCAACGCCGTGGGCAATGTGATCGGCGCTCTGATGTTGCATCGCCGCTGGCCGCCCTGGGCGCTTTGTTTTGCGGCAAGCGTCCTGATGGGCGCCGCCGCGCCGGCCGTTTACGCGGACGCCTTGCCGGACGGGGTCAGGTTTGCCGCGGCGTTCTTCTTTTCCTTGGTCGGCGGCCTCATCCCGTCGTCGCTGTTTTCCGCTGCGGCCCGGCTTGCGCCGTCGCCCGACCTGATCGGGGCGACGAACGGGCTTTTGATGCAGGGCTCCAACACAGGCCAGATGCTGGGACCGCCCGCTTTGGCGGCTCTTGTTGCCTGGGCCGGCGGCTGGCAGGTTGCGCCGTGGTTCCTGGGCGTGTTTGCTCTCGTGACAGTGGGTCTCAGCCTGCGCCTGCGCGGGTTGGAAAAACAGGAAGGGTGATGGCGGACTTGCAACTGGATGCGACCGGGCTTTTGTGCCCGCTGCCGGTCTTGAAGGCGCGCAAGGCGTTGAAGGGGCTTGATGCCGGCCAGACACTGGAGGTGCTAGCCACTGATCCCGGATCCGTCGCCGACTTCAAGGCGTTCTGCGAAGGCCAGGGACACCGCCTGTTGGACAGCGGCGAACAGGGCGGAACCTTCCGCTACCTGATTGAAAAGGGCCAGGCGACCGGCCCAGGGGGCTAGCCTGTGCCCGGCGGGTCGAGGCGGATCCAGCGCACCAGTTCGATGCGCTGGTTGATGTCGCCGAACCCGCCGGCGATGACGCGCGCGACGTAGTGGCCGACCTCCGGCGCATAGAACCAGGTGTATTTCCGGCTGCGCCGCACGCTGCCGGTCGACCGGCGCAGGCAGGTCACGCGAAAGGTGTCGAAGGTGCCCGCCGGCACGGTGACGGTCTGGGTTGCCGCGACCCAGCACTCGACGTCCAGGCGTTCGCGGTGCCCCAGCCCGACCTCCCCATCGTCCCGCAACAGCTCGCCGCTGAACCGCTGGCGGCTTTCGGGTCCCAGCGGCCACAGCGCATTGGAGGCGTCGGTCGAGACGAAACGGCCGCCGCCGGCCGCGCTCCGCCATTCCAGGCGCGGCACCACGAAGCTGGCAAGGCGTCGGCTGACCACGTCGCCGTTGCGCCAGGTCACCTCGCCCTTTGCGGCATCGACGGATTCAACGGTTTCCGTCCGGCCGTTGTCGAATTGGAACGTGTCGCCGGGACGGTATGCGGGCAAGGGGGCAGGGTCCAACGCGGGCCCTTGCGCGAAGTCGCGCGAGACCACGCAGCCGGCCAGCAAAACAGCCGCCAGCAACACAGAGATGCAGGCATATCGTCGAGCGGTCATCGTCCCGGTCATGGTGCGTGCTGCGCGCCGATATCTCAAGAAGCGCGCACGATGACGGTCACCGGGAGAAACCGCGTGCATGCGCCGCCGGATTGTGCTGACGTGGGTCGGGGGCAGAGTTCAGTCGTGGAAAATCACGTGCGGAGGATACCGATGCGAACTGCCATGCTTGGCCTGTGCGCCGCGGTCTGCGTCCTGGCGTTTTCACAGCCTGCGGACGCTGCGGGCAAAGGGAGGGGGAACGGCAGCGCCTGCATTCCCGCAGTTCAGGGATGGTTGCAGGAAGGGGGCGTCGATCTTGCCACCGTCGAATCGATCGACGTGCGCGCCAACGTGCGCAGGAACAACGACGGCGATTCTCGCTTCCTCAACTGGCAAGTTTGGGTGCGTTTCAAGGACCGGGAAGGCACGATCAATTTCTCGCTCCAGCGTAACTGCCAGATGATGCATTCCTGGTCATCGGATGACGTTGCCTGGGATGGCCCGGGATCAGAATGCTGATTTGCCGTGGCTGAAGAAGACTGACTGGTCCGCGATCCCTGCGGAACAAAGCAGCGCATGATGGGTCGCTTCAAGAAGATCGTCTGGTGGAGCGTTGGTGTGGTCGTTGTCCTGGCCGCGGCGGCAGGCGCGTGGGTCTTCTACGCCGTCTTTCACAGCACGGACATTGCGCTTCGCCATGCCGAGGCATTCCTGTTTCGCCGCATGGCCGTTGCCCAACTGAGCGAACAGGGGATTTACCGCTATTTCTACGCCACCAATCGCCAGCCCGCGGCCGGCGACGGACCGGTGGAGAACAGTTTCACGAACCAAAGACAGGATACGCTGACCCTGGGCCAGTTCGATGCCAGGATCGAACCGACCTTGGGCATCGGTATGCTGATCAATCCGACGGAATGGTTCCAGAACGAAGAGATCAAACTGGAAGAAGTGGTCGCGCTGGACCGGTCGGCCTTCGTCGAGGAGCTTTCGCGGTTCGTGCAGTCGTCGCCGCGGCGGTCTCTGCTGGTGGTCGTTCATGGCTTTCGCGAGCGGTTCCATTCCGCGCTGCGCAAGACCGCCTTTGTCGGTCACGTGCTGGATATCAACACACCCGTCCTGGTGTTCGACTGGCCGGGCGACCAGGGCTCGACGCCGCGGGGATATCGGCGGGCGAACCGGATCGCGCAGGACTCCGGCCCGGATCTGGCGGAGATGCTGGCGCTGATCGTCCGCGACGTTCGTCCCGAGCGGCTGTGGGTCCTGGCCAACAGCATGGGCGCCCAGGTGGTCGTGGATGCGCTTCCGGTGTTGTACCAAGGTGGCAATTCGGGCGATGCGGACAGGATGCTGGAAGACGTGGTTCTGACCGCGCCGGATGTGGATCGTTCCGCCTTTGACATGGACTTCAAGGAACAGGTCGAAGCCCTGGCACGGCACCTCACTGTCTATGTCTCGTCGAACGATCGCGCGCTGATCATGAGCCGTCTGGTCAACCGCGAGGCGCGGCTGGGCGAGAGCACCTTGACGCCGGATCAACTCGAGGAGGCGGTGTTGATTACGGAACTGATCGATCCGAACCGCGATGCGATCGCCTTGATCGACGCGACCCCGGTCAACCGGACCCGGAACTTCCACAATTTCAGTCTGGAAACGCCGGAGTTTTTCGACGATCTGTTCCTCAGATTGACCAACCGGTCGAACCCCAACACGCGGCTGCTCTACAAGGTCGAAGCGCCGAACGGCACGCGTTATTGGGTGCTGACTCGGGGACGGTAGAGGAAGACGATGGCATACGGGCCTCGCCGCGGCAGAGCGGCCCGCTGGGCCAGGCGGCTTGTCGTGCTGGTGGTGCTCGTGCTGGCGGGCGGCTACGGCCTGGCGCTGTTGGCCGTGCGCGGCGGCGGGCCGGTGCTGGAGGTCTGGCATACGGAGATCCTCGAGGCCGAGTTCACGGCCGAGCGGGCCGGCGACATCCGCACGCTTGCGGACTATCTGCGCCTCGAGGATGCGCTTTTCCAAGAGCTCGACGAAAAAGTGTTCGACCGCGTTCCGACCGGGCCGGGCCAGACGCTGAACCGCTACAGCGCGGACAGCGCAGCCGACCCGCGCGCGCGCCCGCGCGATTGGAACCGCACCTTCCAACTGGAGGCTGACGCGCCCCTCGGCGGGGTCCTGCTGCTGCACGGGCTGACAGACGCACCTTACAGTCTGCGCGCCCTCGGCGAGGCCTATCGGCGCCGCGGCTATCACGTGCTGGGTCTGCGCCTGCCGGGGCATGGGACCGCGCCCTCGGGCCTGATGACCGTGCGTTGGCAGGACATGACGGCGGCGGTCGCGGCGGCCGCCGGCGCGTTGGCGGACCGGGTCGGGGGCAAACCGATCCATATCGTCGGCTATTCAACCGGGGCGCCGCTGGCGGTCTTCTATACCCTTGATGCGCTGGAAGGCCTGGCCGGGCCGGTACCGTCCAGCCTGGTTCTGGTCTCGCCCGCGGTTGGTGTGCATCCGACCGCGGCGCTTGCCGGCGCGAAGGCGCGTCTTGCCGCTCTGCCCGGTCTCGGTGCCCATGCGTGGCTTTCGATCGTACCGGAGTTCGACCCCTTCAAGTACAACTCCTTCCCGACCAACGGGGCGGCCCAGGTGTTCGCACTGACCCGCCGCGTGGCCGAACGCGTCCGTAACCGCGCCGCCGACAGCCCCGACAAGGTTCTGCCGCCGACCATCGTCTTCAAATCCACGGTCGATGCAACGGTCACCAACGATGCGCTGATCGACAACCTGCTGGGTCTGCTCGCGCCGGCGCGCCATGAACTGGTCCTGTTCGACATCAACCGTTTCGCGGTGAAGTCCGACCTGATGCTGGCGAACGCAGCCCCGCTCAGCGAGCGGGTTATGCAGGCCGACGACCTGCCCGTGACCGTCAGTTTCCTCACCAACCGCACCCCCGACAGCCGCATGGTGCGGGTCGATACCAAGCCGCCCCGGACGTCGTCCGTTTCCCGTTCGGAACCGCTGAACGCCGCCTGGACGCCCGGACTGATATCGCTGTCGCACGTCGCCCTGCCGTTCCCGCCGGACGATCCCCTCTATGGGCGCAGGCCGCCCGACAACAGGGACGTGCTGTTCCTGGGCGAGATGGCGCTGCGGGGCGAGCGGGGGCTGCTGCGCTTCCCTGACAACTGGCTGATGCGGCTGAGATACAATCCCTTCTACGGTTATCTCGAAACGCGTGCTCTGGACTGGGTGGAGGACAATTCTCCGCCGTGACGGTCGTGCGTGCGCGAGGCGAAGCACTCCCGCAACTGTGCGATGCAGGATTGCGCTGGCTGTGGTACAAGTTTCACCGCAGGTGCGGAGAACGAGATGGGGCGAATCGCGTTTCACATCATGTTGGCAGTCGCGTGCGCGACAGCCTGGGCGTTGGCATCGCCGGGCTCGGCAAATGCCGGCAGCAAGGGCAGGGACGCTGCGGAGTGCGTTGCCATCGTCCAGTGTTTGCTGAACGAGGGCGGCGTCGATATGGCGACCGTGGAATCGATCAAGATCGACAAGCGCTCGCGGACCAACGGCCAGGGTGACAGGGTCTTTCAGGGCTGGCAGGGCTGGGTCCGGTTCAAGGACCGGGACGGCGCCATCGTCTTTTCCATGTACAAAAACTGCCGGCTTCAGCGATCCTGGACGCAAGGAGACATCGAATGGAACGAACCGGGCGGAACATGCTGAGGCGCACACCGCGGTGGATCCTGGTCGCGGCATGCGCGGCGGGCCTCAGCGTACAGGCGGCCGGCTACGCCTGTGCCTGCGACGACAACTACGACGGCGCGGTTTGTCTCCCGAGTGTGGAGGCCTATCTCGCGCAGGGCGGGGTCGATCCTGCGACGGTCGCCTCGATCCGCGTCGATGCCCAGTTCCGCACGAACAACGACGGCGACCGGCGCTTCCAGGGCTTTCAGGGCTGGGTGCGCTTCACCGATCGCGAGGGGGCCTTGGTGTTTTCCATGCACCGTGACTGCCAGCTCCGCAATGCCTGGACCCGGGGCCCTGTCGAATGGACCGGGCCGGGGGCGAGCTGAACGAGCGGGGCCTGTCCAGGGTCATCCAAGCGAGCTGTGTTTGCTGTTCCTAGGCGAACGTCGCCGGACGGCGGGCCGTGCGCGGCCCGTCACGAGGCCGGCTTGCGGGTGATTTCGAAGCTGCCGGCGCAGCCATTGATGCTGCTGCCGTGTATGTTGCTCCTGTCGGTCCACTCGCCTTTGTAGACGTCACCGTCACGACGCGCCTCGAAGGGTAGATGGACACCGAAATTGCCCCTGGCCGTCCACTCGCCGATGGTCCCCCGTACCGGCGCGTGCTCCAAGGTCGAACTGACGATCTTCCCGTCCGCGACCTCGACTTCGAAGGTGCCGCTCCGTTCCTCGCACATGTAGGCGCCGGCGCGTTTGGACTTGAAGCTGAACTCGTAGACCTCGATGCCCGGCGCGCGTGCCTGCTGTGCGGGCGCCGCCGGCTCTTCCGCCGCGTCTGACTCGGCCGTTTCCTCGGCCGGTGCCTGAACGGGAGCCGGCGTCTGTTCCGTCGGGACATGGCCCAGCACGACGTCGTCGCTGGCCTGGATGCTGGCATGCTGACGCCGGCCGAAGGCGCGCCGTGCGGCATAGGTCATCTCTTCGTCCAGATAGGCGCGGACCTCGCGCACGCGGACCGTGCCGTCCCCGTCGCCGAACGGCGGCTTGTCCGCCTCGCCCCGAAGGCCGCGTAGAAGGTGGTACGTGAACAGACCGTGCTGGTTGTCGTTGTCCCAGCTTGCAACCTGTTCGGCCGTCGCAGCAGTTAGAACGTTCAGTGCACTTTTGGACTTCGGCATCTCCGTTTTGACGTATACGGGCGAGGCCGAGCGCACCAGCATGCCCTCGCTGCTGTTCCCCGAGAAGCACGCGTCCAGATAGACGGTGGCCGAGCGCGCTTCCAGCTTGCCAAGGTTCTCGTACAACACATCGATCGGATAGCCGCCGATCTCCGCGCTGTCGGGCTCGACGTCGACGGGCAACAGATATCCGCGCTTGTCGTTGAGGCCGGGCACGCCGTGGCCGGAGTAATAGACGGTGACATGCGAACGGTTCGGGCGGATCAGCCGCCACATCAGACCTTCGTGGGACCGGGCGTTGCCAAGCGCGGCCTCGATCTGGGACTGGGTCGCGTCGCGCAGGTCGATGATGTTGTCCTCGTCGTACCCCAGGACCTCCACCAGATAGCGTTTCATGGCTGCGGCGTCGCGGTGAGCGTAGGCGACCGCTGGCGTCGGTTCCTTGTAGGCCTTGTTGCCGATGACGACGGCGACGGAGTGCTTATGGTCGGGGGTATCTGCGGCGGCTGCCGTCGTCAGCAGGAGCGAACCTGCGACGGCCATGCAGAATTGTTTGAACCGATTAACCAACATGATCCGGGACCTCCATCGATGGATACCGGACGATCCGCAGGAGAGGGACAGAGTATGCCCTCAAATGGGTCTGGTGTCAGGCCGGAAGACAAGGACCGTTGCCTTCATAATTCGTCTGATGTTTTCATACGCCCGGTGAATGAAAGCGGTGAAAGTGTAAATGTGTCTGGGGCCTAAATCGAGCCGATTGCTGTTCGCGGTACTGGTCATGGTTGCAGTGGCCGTGCCCGGGTTCGCGGCGGAGAACCGGTTCGGCGTAGCGGTCATCATCGGCAACAGCCAGTACAGCCACGAGCGTGTGCCGGACGTGGCATATGCCCACCGGGACGCCGAGGCGTTCAAGCGGTACGTGATCGATGTGCTTGGCTTCCGCGAAGGCAACGTCATCGACCTGCGTGACGCGACCCAGGCCCAGATGGTGGCGGCGTTCGGCAACGAAAGCGACTTCAAAGGCAAGGTCTATGACTGGGTCCGTCCCGGCAGGTCGGACGTGGTGGTGTTCTATTCCGGCCACGGCGTGCCGGGCGGCGGAGCCGATCGGCGCGGTTACCTCCTGCCGGCGAATGCGGAACCCGCAAAAGCGCGCCTGAACGGGTACCCCATCGACGTGCTGTACAAAAACCTGGCGCAGATCGAGGCGAGATCCGTCGCCGTCTTCATTGATGCGTGTTTTTCCGGTGACACGCCGCGCGGCATGCTGATCCAGTCGGCTTCTCCGGTGTTCGTCGAGGCGACGCTGCCCGAGGCGGTGTCGGGATTGACCGTTCTGACGGCGGCATCGGGTTCGGAACTGGCGAGTTGGGACGAGGACCGCCGGCACGGCCTGTTCACCTCTTACCTGCTGGACGGGCTCTACGGTGCCGCCGACGGGCAGGATTTCGGCGACGGCGACGGCACCGTGACGCTCGGCGAATTGCAGGGCTGGCTGGACAGCGAGATGACCTATCATGCCCGCCGGCACTTCAGCCGGGATCAGCATGCGACCGTGCAGGGCGACGGCGGTGCAGTGTTGAACGCGGTGCCCGCATCGTCCAATTGGCAGGTGGCGTCCCTTGCACCGGCCCCGTCCTTCACGGTGACGGCGCTGGAGGACACGCTCTATACGTTGAAGACGGCGAACGTGCGGGCCGGGCCGGGAACGACATTTGACAAGGTCGATCGGCTGGATGAAGGCACCGAGGTCGAAGTCACAGGGCAGGTCGACGGCGCCGACTGGCTGCGGATCGCTCTTGCGGACAGAACGGCCTACATCTATGCGCCGCTCTTGGGCGACCGGGTGTCGGACCAAGCGGAGCCGGCCGAAAGCGAGCCCACGGAAAAAGCCAAGCCGGATCCGCCGATGTTCGAAGAGCAGTGGCCTACCGAGCAGACCGCTGCTGTTGCCAGCCCTCCATTGAAAGACCAGGTACCGACGCCGGCCCAGCCGGCTGTCGGGGTCTACACCGAGCCGGAGCCGGAACCAGTGCCACCGCTCCCGTCCGCTGGTCAGGAATTCAAGGACTGCGACGTTTGCCCTGAGATGGTCGTGGTGCCGGCGGGGTCTTTCCAAATGGGAGCGTCGCCGGACGACAAACGGGAGATGGGACGGGACTTCACGGAGGACGTTGTCGAGTTCATGCTGAAAAACGAAAGCCCACAGCACGAGGTGACGATCCGGCAAGCGATTGCGGTAGGCAAATACGAGGTTACGAAGGGCGAGTACGGTCTTTTTGTTTCGGAAACGGGTTATTCCAGCCCTTCGGTATGCAGCGGATACGAGAGCGGACGTTTTGAAGACCGACCGGGGCGATCATGGCGGAATCCAGGATTTCCGCAGTCCGACCGCGACCCCGTCGTCTGCGTAAGCTGGGACGATGCGCGTGCCTATACAGAATGGCTTTCGCAAAAAACGGGCGCGCCCTATCGCCTGCTGTCGGAATCCGAGTGGGAGTACGCCGCCCGTGCGGGAACGACGACATCCCGTCACTGGGGAAATGACAGCGCTTCGGCGTGCAACTATGCCAATGTGCACGACAAAACGAGCAAGAGAAACGGCCTGCACCCCGATAACAAGTACCCTACCCATGCCTGCGACGACCGTTATGCGCAAACGGCACCGGTCGGGAGTTTTGAACCGAACGCCTTCGGTTTGCATGACATGCTTGGCAATACCTTGGAATGGACTGCGGACTGCTGGATCGCGTACTACGACGCCGGGCCGTCGTCCGGACAAGTACGCACACTTGGGCCCAACCTGAAGTGCACAAGCCGGACAAGGCGCGGAAGCTCATGGGAATTCCATCGATTTAGCGTGAGATCCGCTCATCGCTGGCAGGGCTCTACTGACCACCGGCACAGCGGCACCGGGTTCAGGGTTGCCCGCTCCGACTAGGCAGTTCTGCTCTAGCGCCTCAATACCCAGGGGTCAGGGGGCGCGGCCTACCGACCGCCCGGGCCGGAACCCGCTCCAAGTGGTGCCGCAGGAGGGACTCGAACCCCCGGCCACCTGATTACAAATCAGGTGCTCTACCAACTGAGCTACTGCGGCCCCGTGGCGGATGAGATTCGTTTCTTACCCGATGCAGGCGGCGGATGCATCCGCCAAATCGCAAGCCCTCGTCAGGCCTTCTCCAGGTCCTCGGGTGCATACCCCATGGCGGACATGCCTTCTTCCAGATAGTCCGGCAACAGGGGCGTGCCCAAGAGGTAATCCGCGCTGGAATTGGTGGCGCGGTCGCGGGCTTCGGAGACCGCGTCCGCCCATTCCTCGGCCGAGAAGTCGCCGCGGCCGATCCACATCAGCGCCACTAGGTTGCGCTGTTCGGAGACGTTGAGCGCCTCGATGAAGTCGTGCACTTCCTGAAACGTCGGGTCGTCCGCATAGTTCTCCAGGATGGCCAACTCGTCGTCTTCGGAATCGGATTCCGCGGCAACGGGGTCGACCTTCACGTCGAACTCGCGGGCCTTGAGAATGACAAAACTGACGACGGCGGGATCGATTTCGATCATGGGGCTGCCTCCCGGCTACGCTTTGAACGCACTATGCGATCTTAGGGTTCCAGCCTCAAGCGTCACATTGACCGGTGTCAATTCTGCCGCCGCGCCGCCTCGTAAAGGGCGATCGCAGCGGCGGCGGAGACGTTGAGGCTGCCCACCGCATTGGCCGGCATGGGCAGGCGGACCAACAGGTCGCAATTCTCGCGCGTCAGCCGTCTGAGGCCTGTGCCTTCCGCGCCCATCACCAGGGCGGCGCGCTCGTCCAGGGGGGCGGCCGCGATTTCGGCCTCAGCCTCGGCTTCCAGGCCGATTCGCCAGAAACCCGCCTCTTTCAGGGTTTCCAGCGCCCGCGCGAGGTTGCTTGCCCGGACCAGCGGCACGGTCTCCAGGGCGCCGCTTGCCGCCTTGGCAAGCGCGCCGCTTTCGGGGGCCGCGTTGCGGGCCGGCAGCAGCACGGCCGCGGCCCCGAAAACCGCCGCCGAGCGCAGGACCGCGCCCACGTTCTGGGGGTCGGTGACCTGGTCCAGGACCGCGATCAGCGCCCGCGCGCCGACCGCGGCCAACAGGTCCTCCAGCGCCGGCTGGGGCAGGGGGGCCGTGGACAGGGCCAGGCCCTGGTGTACAGCGCCGGCCGGCAAGACCTCCTCGATGGCGTCGCGCGCGCAGATTTCCGCGCCGTCCGCCTGGTCCGGCGCATGCTCGCGCAGGCGCTGGGCGGCCTCTTTCGTTGCCAGCAGCCGCCGGCGGTCCCGCACCGGATTGCCCAGCGCGGCGCTCACCGCATGCTGGCCGTAGAGCCACACGGTGCCGCCGCCATCCCGGGCCGGCCGGGGTTTCGCCCGGGCGTGCGGTTTCGAACGTTGCTTGCGTCGCCCCATGACTGACCTTACTATTCACGAGCGGGGACGGGCACAAGTCCGCCCCTTTCCGATCACCGGACCTGATGCCCGCCGACGGCGGACAACAGCGTCCGATTTCGTCGTTTTGAAGTTGACAACATAAGGTAAACCGCAATACACCCGGCTAACCGGTGCGGCGAGGGCTGTGCGCGGGCCGGAGGGGTGCCCGAGTGGTTAAAGGGGACGGGCTGTAAACCCGTTGGCTTAGCCTACGTTGGTTCGAATCCAACCCCCTCCACCACGGCACGGCCGCAAGGCGCGGCGGAACTGAGTTCACGTTGGAATCACTGCAGGTCGGCGCCAGCCGCGGGCCTGGGACACAAGGGCTGGACCGGCAGAATTCACGACATACTTTGCGGGTGTAGCTCAATGGTAGAGCAGAAGCCTTCCAAGCTTACGACGGGGGTTCGATTCCCCTCACCCGCTCCACCAAATCGGCGCCTGTCAGGGAACACGGAATAAGATGGCGAAAGAGAAATTCGAGCGGACGAAGCCGCACTGCAACATTGGAACGATTGGTCACGTTGACCATGGCAAGACGACGTTGACGGCCGCGATCACGAAGGTGCTGGCGGAATCGGGCGGCGCCGATTTCATGGATTACGACAATATCGACAAGGCGCCTGAAGAGAAGGCGCGCGGTATTACGATCAACACGGCGCATGTTGAGTACGAGACGGACGCGCGTCACTACGCGCACGTGGACTGCCCCGGTCATGCTGACTACGTGAAGAACATGATCACGGGCGCGGCACAGATGGACGGCGCGATTTTGGTTGTTTCGGCTGCCGACGGACCGATGCCGCAGACGCGCGAGCATATTCTTCTGGCGCGCCAGGTTGGCGTTCCGGCGATCGTCGTATTCCTGAACAAGGTTGATCAGGTCGACGACGAGGAGCTTCTTGAGCTTGTGGAGCTTGAGGTTCGCGAGCTGTTGTCGGTTTATGATTTTCCGGGCGACGACATTCCGATCATCGCCGGTTCTGCGCTTTCGGCGCTTGAGGGCAAGGACCCTGGCGTTGGCGCGGAGAAGGTGATGGAGCTGATGAAGGCTGTGGACGACTACATTCCGCAGCCTGACCGTCCGGTTGACCGTTCGTTTTTGATGCCGATCGAAGATGTGTTTTCGATTTCGGGGCGCGGCACGGTTGTGACGGGCCGCGTTGAGGCCGGCAAGGTTCACGTCGGCGACGAGATCGAGATTGTCGGCTTGAAGGAGACGTCGAAGACGACGTGCACGGGCGTTGAGATGTTCCGCAAGCTTCTGGACAGCGGCGAGGCTGGCGACAATATCGGCGTTCTGTTGCGCGGTGTGGGCCGCGAGGATGTGGAGCGTGGTCAGGTTCTTGCGACGCCTGGGTCGATCACGCCGCACACGAAGTTCACGTGCGAGGCCTACATTCTGACGAAGGACGAGGGCGGCCGTCATACGCCGTTTTTCTCGAACTATCGTCCCCAGTTTTACTTCCGGACGACTGATGTGACGGGTTCTGTGAAGCTTCCGGAAGGCACGGAGATGGTGATGCCGGGCGACAACATCGCGATGGAGGTCGAGCTGATCGCGCCGATCGCGATGGACGAAGGCCTGCGCTTCGCGATCCGCGAAGGCGGCCGCACCGTCGGCGCGGGCGTCGTCTCCGGTATCATCGACTGACCGGGATGAAACGATCCTCGCCTCTGTCCAGACAGGGGCGAGGGCGCGGCATCGTGGCGAAGGGGTATAGCTCAGCTGGTAGAGCGTCGGTCTCCAAAACCGAAGGTCCTGGGTTCGAATCCTAGTGCCCCTGCCAGCCGGTCGAAGAAATCCCGGGCCCGACCCCGACAAGGGGCGGCCCGGACGCGTTAGACAGAAAGTGGAACTTCAGGATGGCCAAGACCTCTCCGGCCCAGTTCGTTCGTCAGGTCCGCCAGGAGGCGGGAAAAGTCACCTGGCCGACGCGTCGGGAAACCGGCATCTCGACGGTGATGGTCTTCGTCATGGTCACGATCATGGCGCTGTTCTTCCTGTTGGTCGACTGGATCCTGTCGAACGCCGTGCAGTTCATTCTCGGCTGGTAAGCGGCCGAAGACGGAGAATTTGCGTGACCAAACGCTGGTACGTCGTCCATGTCTATTCGGGCTTCGAAAAGAAGGTCGCCGAATCGATCAAAGAACAGGTCAAGGCCATGGGCATGGAGGACTTGATCGAAGATGTGCTGGTGCCGACCGAAGAGGTGGTCGAGATGCGGCGCGGATCGAAGGTGTCCAGCGAGCGCAAGTTCTTCCCGGGCTATGTGCTGGCCCATATGGATATGTCCGACGAGTCCTGGCACCTGGTGAAGAACACGCCGAAGGTGACGGGCTTCCTGGGGACGGGCAACCGCCCTTCGCCGATCTCGGCGAAGGAGGCGGAGCGGATCCTCTACCAGGTGAAAGAGGGCGTCGAACGTCCCCGGCCGTCGATCATCTTCGAGGTGGGCGAGCAGGTGCGGGTCTGCGACGGGCCCTTTACCTCGTTCAACGGCCTGGTCGAAGAGGTCGACGAGGAGAAGGCGCGCTTGAAGGTGACGGTGTCGATTTTCGGCCGCGCGACTCCGGTCGAGCTGGAATACAGCCAGGTCGAGAAGGTCTAGGCCGAAGCATTCTGTGGGAGGCCGTCCCCGAAAGACCAAGGGGGGCCGCACCACAACACCCAGGCGCCGGGTAGATGGCGCAGTCCGGCTCCGGCCGGTCAGTTGAAGGGACAGAGCATGGCGAAGAAGATCGCGGGCTACATCAAGCTCGAAATACCGGCGGGGCAGGCCAACCCCTCGCCGCCGGTCGGTCCGGCGCTGGGACAGCGCGGGATCAACATCATGGAGTTCTGCAAGGCGTTCAATGCGGCGACCCAGTCGATCGAGCCGGGCACGCCGACGCCGGTGGTGATCACCGCGTTCGAGGACCGCAGCTTCAGTTTCGTCACCAAGACCGCGCCGGCCAGTTATTACCTGCGCAAGGCGGCGAAACTGAACAAGGGGTCCAGCACGCCGGGCCGCGATATTACGGGGCGGGTGACCAAGTCGCAGATCCGAGAGATCGCGGAGGCCAAGCTGGTGGACATGAACGCCAACGACGTCGAAGCGGCGATGAACACGATCGCCGGGTCGGCACGGTCGATGGGCTTTGAGGTGGTGGAGTAACTGCGATGGCCAAGAACGGAAAACGCCTGCGCACCGCCTATGACGGCATCGACAGGAACACGCTGATCGAGCTGGACGAGGCTGTGAAGCTGATCAAGTCGGGCGCGACGGCCAAGTTCGACGAGACGATCGAGATCGCCATGAACCTCGGCATCGACCCGCGCCACGCCGACCAGCAGGTGCGCGGCGTGGTCAGCCTGCCGAATGGCACCGGCAAGACGGTCCGGGTCGCGGTCTTCGCCAAGGACGCCAAGGCCGAGGAAGCCAAGGCGGCCGGCGCCGACATCGTCGGCGCCGAGGACCTGGCCGAAAAGGTGCAGGGCGGCGAGATGAATTTCGACCGGGTCGTCGCCACGCCCGACATGATGGGCGTGGTCGGCAAGCTGGGTAAGGTGCTTGGCCCGCGCGGCCTGATGCCGAACCCCAAGCTGGGCACGGTGACGCCGAACGTGGCCGATGCGGTGAAGGCGGCCAAGGGCGGCGAGGTGCAGTTTCGCGCCGAGAAGGCGGGCATCATTCATGCCGGCATCGGCAAGGCGAGCTTCAGCGAGGACCAGATCGCGGAGAACGCGCGCGCGTTCGTGGCCGCGATCGTCAACGCAAAGCCGTCGGGCGCGAAGGGCACCTTCGTCAAGCGGGTCGCCATCTCGTCGTCGATGGGGCCGGGCGTGAAGATCGAGCCGACCAGCGTGCTGCCGCAAACGGCGTAGGCCGGCGCGGCGTACAAGAGTTGCCGCCGGACCCCTTGGGTGCGGCGGTCATGCGAAGCGGCCGGTGGGTTTTGGTTGTCTTCGCAGAACCTGTCCGAGACTGGAGGTGGCCGCCTGGCGGCCTTAAGCGGGAAACCAGCCTCCAAGAGATAGGTGGGAAAGAGGTTTGTGCGTTGCCTTTCGGGGCGCGCGACAAGGTTCGGACCTCCCGGGCAGGAGAGCCGGATCCGGTGCGGGACAAGCCGCTCGGGTTCAAATGCCAACGACCGGCCGGTCTTTCGGGGCCGTCCGGTTCAACAGCGGAGCAGATCAGTGGATCGATCCAAGAAGGAAGCCCTGGTCGCCGAGCTGCACGAGACTTTCGCCGCAGCGAACCTGCTGGTGCTGACGCACCAGTCGGGCCTGTCGGTGGCGGAGGTTTCGGAACTTCGGCATCAGATGCGCGAAGCGGGCGCAGGGTTCAAGGTGACCAAGAACCGCCTCGCGAAGCTGGCGCTGAAGGGCACTAAGTTCGAGTACCTGGAGGAGCATTTCGCCGGGCCCACGGCTGTGGCCTTTTCGTCTGATCCGATCGCGGCGGCCAAGGTGTCTGTCGCGTTCGCGAACAAGAACGACAAGCTCACGATTCTGGCCGGGGGTCTCGACGACAAGGCTCTGGATGCCGCGGGCATCAACGCGCTGGCGACGTTGCCGTCGCTGGACGAGTTGCGCGGCAAGCTGGTCGGCCTGTTGCAGGCCCCGGCCGGCAAGATCGTAGGCGTGCTGCAGGCGCCGGGCGGACATCTGGCCCGGGTTTTCAGCGCCTATGGGTCCTCGGAATAGTGCAGATCGGCAAACATCAAGTTGGGCCCATGGCCCGGGAGAACCGAAGAAATGGCTGATATCGAGAAACTCGCCGACGAGCTGTCCCAGCTCACTGTTCTTGAAGCGGCGGATCTTTCCAAGCTTCTGGAAGAGCGTTGGGGCGTTTCGGCCGCCGCTCCCGTTGCGGTCGCCGCCGTCGCCGGCGGTGCCGAGGCGGGTGCTGCCCCGGCGGAAGAGAAAGACTCCTTCGACGTCGTTCTGGCCGCGGTCGGCGACAAGAAGATCAACGTCATCAAGGAAGTGCGCGCGATCACGGGTCTTGGCCTGAAAGAGGCGAAGGAACTGGTCGAAAGCGCGCCGAAGGCCGTCAAGGAAGGCGCGGCCAAGGACGAAGCGGAAGAGCTCAAGAAGAAGCTCGAGGAAGCCGGCGCAACCGTGGAGCTGAAGTAAAACGGTTGAGTTTACGCCTGGACGAAACGGCGCAGATTGGGAGGGGCATCGGCCTGGCTTCGGGCCGATGCCCCTACCTGCGCTGAATACGGTCGCTCGGGCCGGGGCCGCATGCGGTTCCGCCCGGACGCCCGCACTGTTTGAAACACGTACTGCTGCACGAGGATGAACATGGCCAAGTCGTTCACCGAACGCAAACGGATCCGCAAGACCTTCGGCCGCATCGCCGAGGTCGCGCCGATGCCGAACCTGATCGAGGTCCAGAAGACCTCCTATGACGCTTTTCTGCAGAAGGGCGTCGCGGCACCGGACCGCACGTCGTTCGGATTGGAAGAGGTGTTCATCTCGGTATTTCCGATCAAGGATTTCTCCGAGCGCGCCCAGCTTGAATACGTCAAGTACGAGCTGGAAGACCCCAAATACGACACCGAGGAATGCCAGCAGCGCGGCATCACCTATGCCGCGCCCCTGAAGGTCACGCTGCGCCTTGTGGTCTGGGACGTCGACGAGGACACCGGCGCGCGCTCGATCCGCGACATCAAGGAACAGGACGTCTATATGGGCGACATGCCGTTGATGACCAACAACGGCACCTTCATCGTCAACGGCACCGAGCGGGTCATCGTCTCGCAGATGCACCGTTCGCCCGGCGTCTTCTTCGACCACGACAAGGGCAAGACCCATTCCAGTGGCAAGTTCCTGTTCGCCGCGCGTGTCATCCCCTATCGCGGCTCGTGGCTGGATTTCGAGTTCGATGCCAAGGATCTGGCCTATGTGCGTATCGACCGCCGCCGCAAACTGCCGGCGACCACGCTGTTGATGGCGCTGGACAGCGCCGCGACCGCCGAACGGCGCGGCGCGCTTGTTGCCGAAGGCAAGGAGCTGGAGCCGGGCGAGGCGGTCGGCATGTCGAAGGAGGAGATCCTCGCGGTCTTCTACGACAAGGTCGTCTATGCGCTGACCAAGAACGGCTGGAAAACCGCATTCGATCCACAGCGGCTGCGCGGCGTCAAGCTGCGCCACGACCTGGTCAATGCGGCGTCGGGCAAGGTCCTGGCGGAGGCGGGCACCAAGATCACGCCGCGGCTGTCGAAAAAGCTGGTCGACGGCGGCCTCAAGGAAGTGCGTGTCGAGACCGAGGAACTGGTCGGCCGGTTCGTCGCGGAGGACATGATCAACTCGGAGACCGGCGAGGTCATCGCCGAGGCCGGCGACGAGCTGACCGAGGAGATGGTCACCGCGCTTGGCGAGTCGGGCCATAAGGAAATCCCGACCCTGCACATCGACGACATCAGCGTCGGCCCGTACATGCGCAACACGCTGGCCGCGGACAAGAACGAGACCCGCGAGGACGCGCTGATCGACATCTACCGCGTGATGCGTCCGGGCGAGCCGCCGACGATGGAAACGGCCGAGGCCCTGTTCAAGAGCCTGTTCTTCGACGCCGAGCGCTACGATCTGTCGGCCGTCGGCCGGGTCAAGATGAACTCCCGGCTCGGCTTCACCGGCGACACCGCGGTGGCGGACACGGTGCGCGTGCTGCGCAAGGACGACATCCTCGCGATCCTGAAGGTCCTGATGGACCTGAAGGACGGCAAGGGCGAGATCGACGACATCGACCATCTGGGCAACCGGCGCGTCCGCTCTGTGGGCGAGCTGTTGGAGAACCAGTACCGGGTCGGCCTGTTGCGCATGGAACGCGCGATCCGCGAACGCATGAGTTCGGTCGACATCGACAGTGTCATGCCGCACGACCTGATCAACGCCAAGCCGGCGGCCGCTGCGGTGCGCGAGTTCTTCGGTTCCTCGCAGCTCAGCCAGTTCATGGATCAGACCAACCCCTTGTCGGAAATCACCCACAAGCGGCGCCTGTCGGCCCTTGGGCCGGGCGGTCTGACCCGCGAACGCGCCGGGTTCGAGGTGCGCGACGTGCACCCCACGCACTACGGCCGGATCTGCCCGATCGAGACGCCGGAAGGCCCGAACATCGGTCTGATCAACTCGCTGGCCACCTATGCCCGCGTCAACCAGTACGGCTTCATCGAGACGCCCTACCGGGTGGTCAAAAGCGGCAAGGTCACCGACGAGGTGACCTACATGTCGGCGATGGACGAGGGCCGCTATACCGTGGCCCAGGCCAACGCCGCGCTGGACGCCAAGGGCAGCCTGACCGAGGAGCTGGTCTCCTGCCGCAAGGGCGGCGAATACATCGTCGCGCGGCCGGAGGACATCGAGTTCATCGACGTCTCGCCGAAGCAGATCGTGTCGGTGGCCGCGGCGCTGATTCCGTTCCTGGAGAACGACGACGCCAACCGCGCGCTGATGGGCTCGAACATGCAGCGTCAGGCCGTGCCGCTGATCCAGGCGCAGGCGCCGCTGGTCGGCACCGGCATGGAAGAGCGCGTGGCCCGGGATTCTGGCGTCGCAATCGTCGCCAGGCGGTCCGGCGTGGTCGACCAGGTCGACGCGACCCGCATCGTCGTGCGCGTGACCGAGGCGACCGAAAGTTCGGAATCCGGCGTCGACATCTACAACCTTCTGAAGTTCCAGCGGTCCAACCAGAACACCTGCATCAATCAGCGGCCGTTGGTGAAGATGGGTGACGAGGTCAATGCCGGTGACATCGTCGCCGACGGTCCCTCCACCCAGCTCGGCGAGCTGGCGCTCGGCCGCAACGTGCTGGTCGCGTTCATGCCTTGGCAGGGCTACAACTTCGAGGACTCCATCCTGATCTCCGAACGGATCGTGAAGGAGGACGTCTTCACCTCGATCCATATCGAGGAGTTCGAGGTGATGGCCCGCGACACCAAGCTGGGTCAGGAGGAGATCACCCGCGACATCCCGAACGTCGGCGAGGAGGCCCTGAAGGACCTCGACGAGGCCGGCATCGTCTATATCGGCGCCGAGGTGAAGGCCGGCGACATTCTTGTCGGCAAGGTCACGCCCAAGGGCGAATCGCCGATGACGCCGGAGGAAAAGCTGCTTCGTGCGATCTTCGGCGAAAAGGCCTCCGACGTGCGCGACACCTCCTTGAAGGTGCCGCCGGGCGTCCAGGGCACGGTGGTCGAGGTGCGTGTGTTCTCGCGCCGCGGCGTCGACAAGGACGAGCGCGCGCTGGCGATCGAACGTGCCGAGATCGAGCGTCTGGCCAAGGACCGCGATGACGAACGCGCGATCCTGGAGAACTCGTTCGCCGCCCGCATCAAACAGCTTGTCCTGGGCAAGACGATCAAGTCCGGGCCCAAGGGGATGAAGACCGGCGGTCGGGCGACCGACGCGCTGTTGGCCGAGTTCACGCCGGGCCAGTGGCGCCAGATCGTTACGACCAACGACAAGGTCAACGACGACCTGGAAGCGCTGTCCAAGCAGCTCGACGATTCCATCGGCCGGCTGCAGGCGCGTTTCGAGGACAAGGTCGAAAAGCTGCAGCGCGGCGACGAGCTGCCGCCGGGTGTCATGAAAATGGTCAAGGTCTTCGTCGCGGTGAAGCGCAAGCTGCAGCCGGGCGACAAGATGGCCGGCCGTCATGGCAACAAGGGCGTCATCAGCCGGATCGTTCCGGCCGAAGACATGCCCTACCTGGAGAACGGCGAGCCGATCGACATCGTGCTCAACCCGCTTGGCGTGCCGTCGCGCATGAACGTGGGCCAGATCCTGGAGACGCATCTGGGTTGGGCCTGCGCCGGTCTCGGCCGGCAGGTGGGCGATGCGCTTGCGGCCATGCAGAACGGCGGCAAGATGACCGACCTGCGCAAGACCCTGGTCGATATCTATGACGACCCTGACGAGGCCAAGGCCATCAAGGCAATGGACGAGGGCGAACTGGTCGAGCTTGCCGGCAACCTGGAAACGGGCATTCCGGTGGCGACGCCGGTGTTCGACGGTGCGCACGAGGTCGACATCAACGCCATGCTCGAAAGGGCCGGTCTCAGCGACAGCGGCCAGGTGACCTTGATCGACGGGCGCACCGGCGAACCGTTCGACCGCAAGGTGACGGTGGGCTACATCTACATGCTGAAGCTGCACCATCTGGTGGACGACAAGATCCACGCGCGTTCGATCGGCCCCTACAGCCTCGTCACGCAGCAGCCGCTGGGCGGCAAGGCCCAGTTCGGCGGCCAGCGTTTCGGCGAGATGGAGGTGTGGGCGCTGGAGGCGTACGGCGCCGCCTACACGCTGCAGGAGATGTTGACCGTCAAATCGGACGACGTGTCGGGCCGGACCAAGGTCTACGAGGCGATCGTGCGCGGCGACGACAACTTCGAGGCGGGCATTCCGGAAAGCTTCAACGTGCTGGTCAAGGAGTTGCGGTCGCTCGGCCTGAATGTCGAGTTGCAGCAGGAAGAGTTCTAGGAGGGGTCAGTGCCGCTGCCGGTCCGGCGGCCGGCGGCGGACCCTTACCTTTGGTGATGGATTTGTCTGTTCCAGTCACGCCCGCCGGCCGGGCGGGGCGGAACGGAAGAAGCGAGGAGAGCTTCGATGCAAGATGTGATGCAGATCTTCGGTCAGCCCCAGGGCCCGCAGAGTTTCGATAACATTCGGATCTCGATCGCGAGCCCCGAGCGCATCCGGTCCTGGTCGTTCGGCGAGATCAAAAAGCCCGAGACGATCAACTACCGGACCTTCAAGCCCGAGCGGGATGGCCTGTTCTGCGCCCGGATCTTCGGTCCGATCAAGGACTATGAGTGCCTGTGCGGCAAGTACAAGCGCATGAAGTATCGCGGCATCATCTGCGAGAAGTGCGGCGTGGAGGTGACCCTGTCGAAGGTCCGCCGCGAACGCATGGGCCATATCGAGCTGGCTTCGCCGGTGGCGCATATCTGGTTCCTGAAGTCGCTTCCCAGCCGCATCGGTCTGCTGTTGGACATGACGCTTAAGGATCTGGAGCGGGTTCTCTATTTCGAGAACTACGTGGTGACCGAGCCGGGTCTCACGGCGCTCAACCAGTTCCAGCTTCTGAGCGAGGAAGAGTACTACGACTTCCAGGACGAGTTCGGCGAGGAGTCCTTCACCGCGATGATCGGTGCCGAGGCGCTGAAATCCATGCTGGAGGAGATCGACCTCGACACCGAGATCGAGACGACCCGCGAGGAGCTTGCGGAAACCGGCTCGGAAGCCAAGCGCAAGAAGCTGGTCAAGCGCCTCAAGCTGCTGGAAGCCTTCAAGGAGTCGAACACCCGGCCGGAGTGGATGATCCTGGAGGTCGTGCCGGTGATCCCGCCCGAGCTGCGCCCGCTGGTGCCGCTGGACGGCGGCCGGTTCGCGACGTCGGACCTGAACGACCTCTATCGCCGCGTCATCAACCGCAACAACCGATTGAAGCGGCTGATGGAACTGAGGGCGCCCGACATCATCGTGCGCAACGAGAAACGCATGCTGCAGGAAGCCGTCGACGCGCTGTTTGACAACGGCCGGCGCGGCCGCGTCATCACCGGTGCGAACAAGCGCCCGTTGAAGTCGCTGTCCGACATGCTGAAGGGCAAGCAGGGCCGTTTCCGCCAGAACCTGCTCGGCAAGCGCGTGGACTATTCCGGCCGTTCGGTCATCGTGGTCGGGCCCGAGTTGTTGCTGCACCAGTGCGGCCTGCCGAAAAAGATGGCGCTGGAGCTGTTCAAGCCGTTCATCTACTCCAAGCTCGAGCTCTACGGCATGGCCTCGACCATCAAGGCTGCCAAGCGCATGGTCGAGAAGGAACGGCCCGAAGTCTGGGACATCCTGGAAGAGGTGATCCGCGAACACCCGGTGCTGTTGAACCGGGCGCCGACGCTGCACCGCCTCGGCATCCAGGCATTCGAGCCCAAGCTGATCGAGGGCAAGGCGATCCAGCTCCATCCGCTGGTCTGCGCCGCGTTCAACGCCGACTTCGACGGCGATCAGATGGCGGTGCACGTGCCGTTGTCGCTCGAGGCGCAGCTCGAGGCGCGCGTCCTGATGATGTCCACCAACAACATCCTGTCGCCCGCCAACGGCAAGCCGATCATCGTGCCGTCCCAGGACATTATCCTGGGCCTCTACTATCTCAGCGACGAGCGTCCCGACGCCGTCGGTCCAGAGGTGGGCATCGATTCCAAGGAGGCGATGGCGGCGGCGCTGGAGCGGCGCGATGTCCTGCTGAAGGATCCCGCCGACATGCTGGCCGAGATCGAGGAGCAGGATGCGGCCGCCGCGTTCAAGGCGGTCAAGGCCGGCAAGCTGAAGGCCTATCGCATCCCGATGTACGCCAGCTCCGGCGAGCTTGAGCATGCGCTGAACACCGGCGCGGTGTCGCTGCAGACCCGGATCAAGGCGATCTACCGTGGGGTCGACGAGAACGGCGAGCCCATGACCCGGAAGGTCGTCACCACGCCCGGCCGCATGATGCTGGCCGAGATCCTGCCGAAAAGCCCGCGGGTGCCGTTCGAGATGGTGAACCGCCTCCTGACCAAGAAGGAGGTCACCAACATCATCGATCTGGTCTATCGCCATACCGGCCAGAAAGAGACGGTCATCTTCTGCGACCGCCTGATGGCGCTTGGTTTCGGCTGGGCCTGCCGGGCCGGCATCTCGTTCGGCAAGGACGACCTGATGGTCCCGGACTCCAAGCACGCGCTGATCTCGACGGCCCAGGCCCAGGTCAAGGAGTACGAACAGCAGTATCTCGACGGCCTGATCACCCAGGGCGAGAAATACAACAAGGTCGTCGACGTCTGGTCGTCCTGCACCGACAAGGTCGCCGACGAGATGATGAAGGTAATGGAGCGCGGCCGGGACGGGTCGGTCAACTCGGTCTACATGATGGCCCATTCCGGCGCCCGCGGTTCGGCGGCGCAGATCAAGCAGCTCGCCGGCATGCGCGGCCTGATGGCCAAGCCGTCGGGCGAGATCATCGAGACGCCGATCATCTCCAACTTCAAGGAAGGTCTCGGCGTGCTGGAGTACTTCAACTCCACCCACGGCGCCCGCAAGGGCCTGGCCGACACGGCGCTGAAGACGGCCAACTCGGGCTATCTGACGCGGCGGCTGGTCGACGTGGCGCAGGACTGCATCATCATCGAGCACGACTGCGGCACCACCGAAGGCCTGACCCACCGGGCGGTCATCGAGGGCGGCGACGTGATCGAGTCCCTGAACGAGCGGATCCTCGGCCGCTGCGCCTCCGACGACGTTCTCGACCCGCTCAGCGGCGAGGTGATCGTCAAGGCCGGCGAGCTGATCGAAGAGGAGGTCGCCGAACGGATCGAGACCGCCGGCATCGACGCGGTCAAGGTGCGCTCGGTGCTGACCTGCGAGTCCAAGGGCGGCGCCTGTGCCACCTGCTACGGCCGGGATCTGGCCCGCGGTACCATGGTCAACTCGGGCGAGGCGATCGGCGTGATCGCGGCTCAGTCGATCGGCGAGCCGGGCACCCAGCTCACCATGCGGACCTTCCATATCGGCGGCGCGGCTCAGCGCGGTGCCGAACAGAGTTCGATCGAGAGCTCGGTCGACGGCACGCTGAAGATCCACAACCGCAACGTGGTCATCGATTCCGAAGGCCGCCCCGTGGTCATGGGCCGCAACACCGAGCTGGTGATCATCGACAATGCCGGGCGCGAGCGCGCCCGCCACAAGGTGCCCTACGGCGCCCGGCTTCGCATGGACGAGGGGGCCGAGGTGGCCAAGGGCGAGTCGATCGCCGACTGGGACCCCTACACCAAACCGATCATCACCGAGAAGGAAGGCGTCGCGCACTATGTCGACCTTGTCGAAGGCGTGTCGATGCGCGAGGTGATGGACGAGGCGACCGGCATTTCCAACAAGGTCGTGGTCGACTGGAAACAGCAGGCCAAGGGCGCCGAGCTCAAGCCGCGCGTCACGCTGCGCGACAATGCGGGCGAGGTGATCAACCTGCCGAACGGTCTGGAAGCCCGCTACTTCATGTCGGTGGACGCCATCCTGTCGGTCGAGAACGGCCAGCCGGTGAAGGCCGGCGACGTGCTGGCGCGCATCCCGCTGGAAAGCTCCAAGACGCGCGACATCACCGGCGGTCTGCCGCGCGTGGCCGAGCTGTTCGAGGCGCGGCGGCCGAAGGACTATGCCATCATCTCCGAGACCGACGGGCGCGTCGAATTCGGCAAGGACTACAAGTCCAAGCGCCGGATCGTCGTGGTTCCGACGGACGAGAACGACGAGACGACGGAATACCTGGTGCCGAAAGGCAAGCACATCACCGTGCAGGAGGGGGACTTCGTCGGCCGCGGCGAGATGCTGATGGACGGCAATCCCGTCCCGCACGACATTCTCGAGGTGATGGGCGTCGAGGCCTTGTCGGAGTATCTCAGCAAGGAGATCCAGGACGTCTATCGGCTGCAGGGCGTGAAGATCAACGACAAGCACATCGAAGTGATCGTGCGCCAGATGCTGCAGAAGGTCGAGGTGGCCGATCCCGGCGATACCATCCTTCTGGCGGGCGAGCAGATCGACCGCGAAGAGGCGATGGCGATCAACGAAAAGGCCATGGCCGAGAACCAGCGGCCGGCGCGGCTGCGCCCGGTTCTGCAGGGCATCACGAAGGCCTCGTTGCAGACCAAGTCCTTCATCTCCGCGGCCTCCTTCCAGGAGACCACCCGCGTCCTCACCGAGGCGGCGGTCAACGGCAAGATCGACAGCCTGCAGGGTTTGAAGGAGAACGTCATCGTCGGGCGGCTGATCCCGGCGGGCACCGGGGCCGTGATGAAGCGTCTGCGCCAGGTCGCGGCCGCCAAGGACCGGGAAATCCAGGCCATGCAGGCCGAGGAACAGCCCGCCGCCCTGGAACATGCCGGCGCAACGGAAGAGACCGAGGCACCGGACGCGGCGGAATAAGCCTTCTCGAAGGCACGGATTCGGGCCCCCCTCGGCCGTCCGGTCGAGGGGGGCTCGCCGTTTGGAAGCATCGCTTCCGTCGTTGCCCACGGACGGTAATTTTCGGCGCCGGCAGGGTGCCGCGGCGCAATTATCCTGCGTCCCGGGCGGGCCCGCGTTAACGCTGTTTTTCCCCCGAAAATAGCGAAAAAAGCGGGTTTTCCTGCTTGACTGGTTAAGGTCGCGGAAATAGTATCCGCGCGCCTCATCAAGGGGGCTGGTAGTAGGTCACATCCGGACGGGACCCTGTGGGTCGGCGGCCGGACGCTTTGTCTGAGACGGCATCGGGCCGATACGGGAAGCGCGACGACCTAAACACGGCGCCCGGGCGAAAGCTTGTATGAGACACCATAAGCCGGACCGCTGGCTGCTTCGACAACCCGCTGGTGAAGCAAGGTTGCTTGACCCGCGGCGTTGCGCGTACCCGAACACTGGAGTCCGACCTTTACGGCCGGGCTTGGACGGTGAAGGGGCGGCAAGTGGGTATTGGCTATTGAAGACGGTTTTGGCGGCCTGCGCCGGATGGCGTGGCTGCCGGTTTTGTGTCCTGGCGCCAATTGGACTGAAGAGACGGAACAACGAATGCCGACGATCAACCAGCTGATCCGCAAGGGTCGTCACGACAAGCCCGAGCGCAACAAGGTGCCGGCCTTGAACGCCTGCCCGCAAAAGCGCGGCGTGTGCACGCGCGTCTACACCACGACGCCGAAAAAGCCGAACTCGGCCCTTCGCAAGGTCGCACGCGTGCGTCTGACCAACGGCTTCGAGGTCACCAGCTACATCCCGGGCGAGGGACATAACCTGCAGGAACACTCCGTGGTGATGATCCGCGGCGGCCGCGTCAAGGACCTGCCGGGCGTGCGCTACCACATTATCCGCGGAACGCTGGACACCCAGGGTGTCCAGGATCGCCGCCAGCGTCGTTCGAAATACGGCGCCAAACGGCCGAAGTAGAGGACCGGGCCATGTCGCGACGTCGCGCCGCTGATAAACGAGTGATCATTCCGGACGCCAAGTTCGGTGATATCGTTGTCTCCAAGTTCATCAATTCCGTCATGGTCGACGGCAAAAAGGCCGTCGCCGAGCGCATCGTCTACGGCGCGTTAGACCAGATGGCGAGCCGCGGATCCCCCGATCCGGTTCGCATGTTCCATGACGCCTTGGACAATGTGAAACCGCACCTGGAGGTGCGGTCGCGTCGCGTCGGCGGCGCCACCTATCAGGTTCCCGTCGAGGTCCGTGCGGAGCGGGCCCAGGCGCTGGCCTTCCGCTGGCTCATCGAGATGGCGCGCAAGCGGTCGGAAAACACCATGGTCGAGCGGCTTTCGGGCGAACTGATGGACGCCGCCAACAACCGTGGCGCCTCGATCAAGAAGCGCGAAGACACCCACAAGATGGCCGAGGCCAACCGGGCCTTTTCTCATTACCGCTGGTGACGGGAAAGGAGTAACCAGACATGGCACGCACGACCCCAATCGAGCGGTATCGCAACATCGGCATCATGGCCCACATCGATGCCGGCAAGACGACCACGACCGAGCGGATCCTCTACTACACCGGCAAGTCCTACAAGATCGGCGAAGTCCACGACGGCAACGCCACCATGGACTGGATGGAACAGGAGCAGGAGCGCGGCATCACCATCACCTCCGCCGCGACCACCGCGTTCTGGAACGATCACCGCGTCAACATCATTGACACCCCCGGCCATGTCGACTTCACCATCGAGGTCGAACGCTCGCTGCGCGTGCTGGATGGTGCGGTTGCGGTGTTCGACTCGGTCGCCGGTGTCGAGCCGCAGTCCGAGACCGTGTGGCGCCAGGCCGACAAGTACGGTGTTCCGCGCATCTGTTTCGTCAACAAGATGGACCGGATGGGCGCCGACTTCTTCCGCTGCGTCGACATGATCAAGGATCGACTGGGCGCGGTGCCGCTGGTGATCAACCTGCCCGTCGGGGCGGAGGCCGACTACAGCGGCGTCATCGACCTCATCAAGATGAAGTACGTCTTCTGGAAGGGCGAGGACCTGGGTGCGGCGTACGAGGCGATCGACATCCCGGACGAGTATGCCGACCAGGCGGCGACCTATCGCGAGACGATGATCGAGCTCGCGGTCGAGCAGGACGACGACGCCATGGAAGCCTATCTGGAGGGCAACGAGCCCGACGAGGCGACCCTGCTGCGTTGTATCCGCAAGGGCACGATCGAAGGCGCCTTCGTGCCGGTCCTGAACGGTTCGGCATTCAAGAACAAGGGCGTGCAGCCGCTGTTGGATGCGGTCGTCGACTTCCTTCCGTCGCCGGTGGAACTGCCGGACGTCAAGGGCGTCAAGGTCGACAGCGACGAAGAGGATTCGCGGCCGCCGTCGGACGACGCGCCGTTCTCGGGCCTTGCGTTCAAGATCATGGCCGACCCGTTCGTGGGCTCGCTGACCTTCATGCGGGTCTATTCGGGCGTCCTGGAATCCGGCAGCTACGTGCAGAACACCGTCAAGGGCGAGCGCGAGCGGATCGGCCGCATGCTGTTGATGCATGCCAACGAGCGCGAGGACGTCAAGGAGGTGCGCGCCGGCGACATCGTCGCCCTGTGCGGCCTGAAGCAGACCACCACCGGCGACAGCCTGTGCGACCCGGCAAAGCCGATCGTCCTGGAGCGGATGGAGTTCCCCGATCCGGTTATCGAGATCGCGGTCGAACCCAAGACGAAGGGCGACCAGGAGAAGATGTCCACCGCGCTGCAGCGGCTGGCGGCCGAGGACCCGTCCTTCCAGGTCGCGACCGACCACGAAAGCGGCCAGACCATCATCAAGGGCATGGGCGAGCTGCACCTGGACATCCTGGTTGACCGCATGAAGCGGGAATTCAAGGTGGACGCCAACATCGGCGCGCCCCAGGTCGCCTATCGCGAGACGATCAGCAAGCCCTGCCAGATCGACTACACCCACAAGAAACAGACGGGCGGTTCCGGACAGTTCGCACGCATCATCGTCGACTTCGAGCCGTCCGACCCGGGTTCGGGCTTCGAGTTCGAAAGCAAGATCGTCGGCGGTGCCGTGCCCAAGGAATACATCCCGGGCGTCGAGAAGGGCTTCAAGGAAGCCATGCAAAGCGGCGTCCTGGCCGGGTTCCCGGTCATCGACTTCAAGACGCGGCTGGTCGACGGCGCCTTCCACGACGTGGACTCCTCGGTCATGGCGTTCGAGATCGCCGCCCGCGCGGCGTTCCGCGAGGGCATGCAGAAGGGCGGGGCCAAGCTTCTTGAGCCGGTGATGCGGGTCGAGGTGGTGACGCCCGAGGAATACATGGGCGACATCATCGGCGACCTGAACAGCCGCCGCGGCCAGGTCGGCAGCATGGACCAGCGCGGCAACGCGCGCGTGATCAGCGCCATGGTGCCGCTGGCCAACATGTTCGGCTACGTGAACACCCTTCGGTCGCTGTCCCAGGGCCGTGCCCAGTACAGCATGCATTTCGATCACTACGAGCAGGTACCCCAGGCGGTTGCGGACGAAGTCCGCGCCAAGCTCGCCTGAGGCAACAGGTCAACGGAGAACTTGATCAATGGCGAAAGAGAAATTCGAGCGGACGAAGCCGCACTGCAACATTGGAACGATTGGTCACGTTGACCATGGCAAGACGACGTTGACGGCCGCGATCACGAAGGTGCTGGCGGAATCGGGCGGCGCCGATTTCATGGATTACGACAATATCGACAAGGCGCCTGAAGAGAAGGCGCGCGGTATTACGATCAACACGGCGCATGTTGAGTACGAGACGGACGCGCGTCACTACGCGCACGTGGACTGCCCCGGTCATGCTGACTACGTGAAGAACATGATCACGGGCGCGGCACAGATGGACGGCGCGATTTTGGTTGTTTCGGCTGCCGACGGACCGATGCCGCAGACGCGCGAGCATATTCTTCTGGCGCGCCAGGTTGGCGTTCCGGCGATCGTCGTATTCCTGAACAAGGTTGATCAGGTCGACGACGAGGAGCTTCTTGAGCTTGTGGAGCTTGAGGTTCGCGAGCTGTTGTCGGTTTATGATTTTCCGGGCGACGACATTCCGATCATCGCCGGTTCTGCGCTTTCGGCGCTTGAGGGCAAGGACCCTGGCGTTGGCGCGGAGAAGGTGATGGAGCTGATGAAGGCTGTGGACGACTACATTCCGCAGCCTGACCGTCCGGTTGACCGTTCGTTTTTGATGCCGATCGAAGATGTGTTTTCGATTTCGGGGCGCGGCACGGTTGTGACGGGCCGCGTTGAGGCCGGCAAGGTTCACGTCGGCGACGAGATCGAGATTGTCGGCTTGAAGGAGACGTCGAAGACGACGTGCACGGGCGTTGAGATGTTCCGCAAGCTTCTGGACAGCGGCGAGGCTGGCGACAATATCGGCGTTCTGTTGCGCGGTGTGGGCCGCGAGGATGTGGAGCGTGGTCAGGTTCTTGCGACGCCTGGGTCGATCACGCCGCACACGAAGTTCACGTGCGAGGCCTACATTCTGACGAAGGACGAGGGCGGCCGTCATACGCCGTTTTTCTCGAACTATCGTCCCCAGTTTTACTTCCGGACGACTGATGTGACGGGTTCTGTGAAGCTTCCGGAAGGCACGGAGATGGTGATGCCGGGCGACAACATCGCGATGGAGGTCGAGCTGATCGCGCCGATCGCGATGGACGAAGGCCTGCGCTTCGCGATCCGCGAAGGCGGCCGCACCGTCGGCGCGGGCGTCGTCTCCGGTATCATCGACTAACGGGAACCACAGACGCAGGCGCGGTCGCTGGGACCGCGCCTTCGTTGTGGAGGATGGCATGGACAGCCAGAACATACGAATTCGCCTGAAGGCTTTTGATCACCGGGTCCTCGACACGTCGACCCTGGAGATCGTCAACACGGCCAAACGGACCGGTGCGCAGGTGCGCGGGCCGATCCCGCTGCCGACCAGGATCGAGCGGTTCACGGTGCTGCGCTCGCCGCACATCGACAAGAAGAGCCGCGAGCAGTTCGAGGTGCGTACGCACAAGCGGCTGCTGGATATCGTCGATCCGACGCCCCAGACCGTCGATGCGCTGATGAAGCTGGATCTGGCGGCCGGCGTCGATGTCGAGATCAAGCTTTAGGGATGACGGCTATGCGTAGTGGTGTGATCGCACGCAAGCTGGGCATGACTCAGCTCTACTCGGAAGAGGGCGCGCATGTTCCGGTCACCGTTCTTGCTCTCGACGGGGTCCAGGTGGTTTCGGTCCGGACGGTCGATACGGACGGCTATCAGGCCGTGCAGCTCGGCGCCGGCCAGGCCAAGGCGTCGCGCGTCAAAAAGCCGATGCGCGGCCATTTCGCCAAGGCCAAGGTCGAACCCAAGCGCAGGCTGATCGAGTTCCGCGTCACCGACGACGCCATGTTGAACGTGGGCGACGAGCTGACCGCCGAGCATTTCGTGACCGGACAGTTCGTCGACGTCGCCGGCACCTCGATCGGCAAGGGCTTTGCCGGGGCGATGAAGCGGCACAATTTCGGCGGCTTGCGCGCCAGTCACGGCGTGTCGATCTCGCATCGCGCGCACGGCTCCACCGGCCAGTGCCAGGAACCGGGCAAGGTCTTCAAGGGAAAGAAGATGGCCGGCCATATGGGCGCGAAGCGGACGACGACGCAGAACCTCGAGGTGGTCGCCACCGACCTGGACCGTGGCCTGATCATGGTCAAGGGGGCGGTGCCGGGCTCGAAGGGAAGCTGGGTCGAGGTGCGCGACGCGGTCAAGCGGCCGTTGCCGGAAGACGTGCCCCTGCCGGGCGGAATCAAGGCCGCGGCCCAGGCCGATGCGCCTGCGCCGCAGGATGCGGCCGAGCCGGCCGACGCCGCGTCTGAGCAGACGCAGTCCGGCGAAGCCGCCGACGACAACAACGAGAACTGAGAAGGCCGGGCAAGATGAAAACCAAGATCATCACGCTCGATAACAAGGCGGCGGGCGAGATTACCCTGTCCGAGGACGTGTTCGGCGCACCCGTGCGCAAGGACATCCTCGCGCGTATGGTGAACTGGCAGCTTGCCAAGCGACGGGCGGGCACACACAAGGTCAAGGGCCGCAGCGAAATCTCCGGCACCACGGCCAAGCAGTTTCGGCAGAAGGGCACCGGCCGCGCCCGGCGCGGCAGCGGCAAGGTTTCGCAGTTCCGCTCCGGCGGCCGTGCGTTCGGCCCGACGCCGCGCAGCCATGCGCACAAGTTGCCCAAGAAAGTACGCAAGCTGGCCATGCGTTCGGCATTGTCGTCGAAACAGGCGGACGGCGATCTGATCATCCTGGATGCGGCGGTTTTGAAATCGCCCAAGACCAAGGACCTCGTCGGCAAGCTGGAGAAGCTTGGCCTGTCGAACGTTCTGGTCGTGTCCGGGGCCGAGGTCGACGACAACTTCGCGCTGGCCGCGCGCAACGTTCCGAACTTGGACGTGCTGCCCAGCGTGGGCGCGAACGTCTACGACATCCTGCGCCACCAGACCCTGGTGTTGACGAAGGAAGCGGTCGAGACGCTGGAGGACCGCCTGAAATGAGCTGGAAATACCTCAACAAACGCCCGGTCAGCGACGAACGGATCTACCAGGTGCTTCGCCGCCCGGTGATCACGGAAAAGGCGACGCTGATCGGCGAATACAACCAGGTCACCTTCGAGGTGGCGCTGGACGCCACCAAGCCAGAGATCAAGTCGGCCGTCGAGAAGCTGTTCAAGGTCAAGGTGACGGCGGTCAACACGATGCGTCAGGACGGCAAGACCAAGCGGTTCCGTGGCCGCCCTGGAAGGCGCAGCGATACCAAGAAGGCGATCGTCCGTCTTGCCGAAGGCGATTCGATCGACGTGACGACGGGGCTGTAGAACGATGCCGCTGAAACAATTCAAACCGAATACGCCGGGGACGCGCGGTCTGGTCCTGATCGACCGGAGCCACGTCTATAATGGCGACCCGGTCAAGACCTTGACCGAAGGTCTTACCAAGAAGGGCGGGCGCAACAACAACGGCAGGATCACCGCGCGCCGGCGCGGCGGCGGCCACAAACGCAAGTACCGCGTGGTCGATTTCAAGCGTCGGAAATTCGACATGCCGGCAGTGGTCGAGCGGATCGAGTACGACCCGAACCGCTCCGCCTTCATCGCGCTGATCAAGTACGATGACGGCGAGCTGGCCTACATCCTTGCTCCGGCGCGGATGCGCGCCGGTGCCCAGGTCGTTTCGGGCGCGCGGGTCGACGTCAAGCCCGGCAATGCCATGCCGCTGTCCAGCATGCCGATCGGAACGATCGTCCACAATGTCGAGCTCAAGCCCGGCAAGGGCGGACAGATCGCGCGTGCCGCGGGCACCTACGCCCAGCTCGTCGGCCGCGACCAGGGTTACGCGCAGCTCAAGCTGGGCTCGGGCGAGGTCCGGATCGTGCGCGGCGACTGCATGGCGACCGTCGGTGCCGTTTCCAACGCCGACAAGCAGAACATCAAGCTGGGCAAGGCGGGGCGCAAGCGGTGGCTTGGCAAGCGGCCCGAGGTGCGCGGTGTGTCCATGAACCCGGTCGACCATCCGCATGGCGGCGGCGAGGGCCGTACGTCGGGCGGCCGCCACCCGGTGACCCCGTGGGGCAAGCCGACCAAGGGCAAGCGGACGCGATCGAACAAGTCGACGGACAAATACATCATCCGTCGCCGGCACGCGAAGAAGTAGAGGAGAGCCGGGATATGTCTCGCTCTGTATGGAAGGGCCCCTTTGTCGACGGGTTTCTGCTGAAGAAAGCAGAGGCGACGCGCCAATCGGGCCGCAAGGAGATCATCAAGACCTGGTCGCGGCGTTCGACCATCCTGCCCCAGTTCGTCGGGCTGACCTTCGGCGTCTACAACGGCCAGAAGTTCATTCCGGTGCTGGTGACCGAGGACATGATTGGCCACAAGTTCGGCGAATTCTCGCCGACGCGGACCTATCACGGCCACGCCGCAGACAAGAAGGCGAAGAGGGCCTGACGATGGGCAAGGCGGCAAGAGAACGGGCGCTGGAGGACAGCGAGGCGATGGCCTTCGCCAAGACCATCCGGACCAGCCCGCAGAAACTGAACCTGGTCGCTCAGTTGATCCGCGGCAAGGATGCCGGGCAGGCGCTGACCACGCTCAGCTTTTCCAGCCGGCGTGTCGCCGGCGAGGTGAGGAAGCTGTTGCAGGCGGCGATTGCCAACGCGGAGAACAACCATCAGTTGGACGTCGACCGGCTGTATGTGAAGGAAGCGACGGTCGGCAAGGCATTCGTGATGAAGCGGTTCCGCGCCCGTGCCCGCGGTCGCGCCAGCCGGATCGAGAAACCGTTCAGCAATATGAGAATTGTGGTGCGAGAGCGCGAGGAGACCGCCTGATGGGGCAGAAAGTCAATCCGATCGGCCTGCGTCTTGGGATCAACCGGACCTGGGACTCCCGCTGGTTCGCCGGCAAGACCTACGGCGATCTCCTGCACGAGGACATCGCGCTCAGGGAATACCTGGACAATCGGCTGAGCCAAGCCGGCGTCTCGAAAATCGTGATCGAACGCCCCGCCAAGCGCGCGCGGGTGACGATTCACACCGCACGGCCCGGCGTCGTGATCGGCAAGAAGGGAGCGGACATCGAAAAGCTGCGCCAGGACCTGTCGAAGATGACCGGCGGCGACGTGGCGCTGAACATCGTCGAGATCCGCAAGCCCGAGCTGGACGCCAAGCTGGTGGCAGAGAACATCGCCCAGCAGCTCACGCGCCGCGTGGCGTTCCGCCGCGCCATGAAGCGGGCGGTCCAGTCGGCCATCCGGCTCGGTGCCCAGGGCATCCGCATCAATTGCGGCGGACGGTTGGGCGGGGCGGAGATCGCGCGCATGGAATGGTACCGCGAGGGGCGCGTGCCGCTGCACACGCTGCGCGCCGACATCGACTACGGCACCGCCGTGGCCAAGACGACCTACGGGATCTGCGGCGTCAAGGTCTGGATCTTCAAGGGCGAGATCATGGCCCACGATCCGATGGCCCAGGACAAACGGCTCGCCGAACAGCAGGTCGGCCGCTAGGCGGCGCGGAACGATAGGACAGTTGGGACGATAGAACGATGCTGAGCCCGAAACGGACGAAATACCGCAAGGCGCACAAGGGGCGGATCCACGGAAACGCCAAGGGCGGCGCCACGCTTAACTTCGGCTCCTTCGGCCTGAAGGCGATACAGCCGGGCCGGATCACCGCGCGCCAGATCGAGGCCGCGCGGCGTGCGCTGGTCAGGCACATCCGCCGCCAGGGCAAGGTGTGGATCCGTGTTTTTCCGGACGTACCGGTCAGCCAAAAGCCGGCCGAGGTGCGTATGGGCAAAGGCAAGGGTTCGCCGGAGTTCTGGATGTGCCGGGTCAAGCCGGGCCGCATCATGTTCGAGATGGACGGCGTGCAGCCCGACATCGCGAAGCAGGCCTTCGCGCTGGCCGCGGCAAAGCTGCCTGTTCGCTGCCGGGTTGTGTCCCGCGTCGGCGGAGAAGGGTAAGGATAGAAATGAAAGCCGAAGATCTGCGCCAGAAGTCGCCGGACGAGCTCAGCGAGGAGCTGTCGTCTTTGCGCAAGGAACAGTTCAACCTTCGTTTTCAGGCGGCCAGTGGCCAGCTTGAGAACACGGCAAGGGTGCGCGAGGTCCGCCGCGACATCGCGCGCATCAAGACAATCATGAACGAACGCCTTACGGCGTCGGTCTGATCCGGAGGGTAACGGTATGCCAAAACGCGTCCTGCAGGGCACGGTGGTATCGGATGCGGCCGACAAGACGGTCGTCGTCCTGGTCGAACGGCGGATCAAGCATCCGCTGTACAAGAAGATCATCCGCAAGTCGAAAAAGTTCATGGCGCATGACGAGGCCAACAACGCGAAGAAGGGCGACTTGGTCCGGATCCGCGAGTGCCGGCCGTTTTCGAAGCGGAAGACGTGGGAAGTGATCGCCGAGACGGTCGAGGCCTGAGCCTCCTGCCGTAGCTTGGCGTCGAAGATTATGTTGAAGGATTTGGTCCGATGATCCAGATGCAAACGAACCTGGACGTAGCCGACAACTCAGGCGCGCGTCGCGTCCAGTGCATCAAGGTGCTGGGTGGGTCCAAGCGCAAGTTCGCTTCGGTCGGCGACGTCGTCGTGGTGACCGTTAAAGAGGCGATTCCGCGCGGCCGCGTGAAGAAGGGCGACGTCCACCGCGCGGTGATCGTGCGCACCGCCAAGGAGATCAGGCGTCAGGACGGATCGACGATCCGGTTCGACCGGAACGCGGCGGTCCTGATCACCAAGCAGGGCGAGCCGATCGGCACGCGTATTTTCGGACCGGTCGTCCGCGAACTGCGTGCGAAGCGCTTCATGAAGATCATTTCACTGGCTCCGGAGGTCATCTGAGGCCGCAGGGGCCGCGGGTGAAACCACGGGACACAAGGCAAAGGAAGAGGCGGTTATGGCCGCAAAGATCAAAAAAGGGGACAAGGTCGTTGTCCTGACCGGTCGAGACAAGGGCCGCACCGGCGAGGTGTTCAAGGTGATGCCCAAGGACAACCGCGTGCTTGTCCGCGGCATCAACATGGTCAAGCGGCACACGCGGCCGACCCAGGTCAATCCGGGCGGGATCGTCGACAAGGAAGGATCGATCCACGTGTCCAACGTGGCCTTGATCGACCCCAAGACGGACAAGCCGGCGCGCGTCGGGTTCAGGGTTCTGGACAACGGCACCAAGGTGCGGTTCTCGCGCGCCTCGGGCGAAGTCATCGACCGCTAGGCGGCGAGGGAATAGGACGACCATGAGCGAAGATCGTTACAGTCCGCGTCTGAAGACCCAGTACGAGGGCGAGCTGAAGAAGTCACTGAAGGACGAATTCGGCTACACGAACGACATGCAGGTGCCGCGGCTGGAGAAGATCGTGGTGAACATGGGCGTGGGCGAGGCGGTCGCCGACCGCAAGCGCCTGGACGGCGCCGTCAACGACATGACCGTGATCACCGGCCAAAAGCCCGTCGTGACCCGCGCCAAGAAGTCGATCGCCAACTACAAGCTGCGCGAGGGAATGCCGATCGGCTGCAAGGTGACCTTGCGCCGCGACCGCATGTACGAATTCCTCGACCGCCTGGTGAACATCGCCTTGCCGCGCGTCCGCGACTTCCGCGGCCTGAACGGCAAGAGTTTCGACGGCCGCGGCAACTACGCGATGGGGCTTAAGGAACAGATCGTCTTCCCCGAGGTGGACTACGACAAGGTCGATACCATCCGCGGGATGGACATCGTGATCTGCACGACCGCCAGGTCCGATGACGAGGCAAAGGCGCTGTTGCGCGGCTTCAACCTGCCGTTCACGAACTGACGAAAACGCATTGGAGTGACGCCTTATGGCCAAGAAGAGTGCCATTCAGAAGAACTCGCGCCGCAAGCGGCTTGTTGCGAAAAACGCGAACAAGCGCAGCGCGCTCAAGGCGACGATCAAGAACCGCGCCCTGTCGCCCGAAGACCGGTTCGCGGCGCAGATCAAGCTGTCGAAGTTGCCGCGCAACGGATCGAAGGTCCGCGTCCGCAACCGCTGCGAGGTGACCGGGCGGCCGCGTGGGTTCTACCGCAAGTTTAAGATGTCGCGCATTGCGCTGCGCGACCTGGCGTCGCTGGGCTTGGTTCCCGGCGTCACCAAGTCGAGCTGGTAAGGAGGAAGACGAGATGTCGATGAGCGATCCGCTCGGCGATATGCTGGCCCGGATCCGCAACGGCCAGCGGGCCCGGAAACGGACGGTCACCACGCCTGCTTCGAAGCTGCGCGCCAACGTTCTGGACGTGCTGCAGCGCGAGGGATACATCCGCGGCTTCAGTTGGGCCGAGATGCGTTCGGGCGTGTCGGAACTGACCGTCGAGCTGAAATATGCCGACGGCGAGCCGGCGATCCGCGAGCTGTCCCGCGTCTCCAAGCCGGGCCGGCGCGTCTATTCGGGCATCAAGGAGCTGCCGCGGGAATTCAACGGGTTGGGCATTTCCATCCTGTCGACGCCGCGCGGCGTGATGTCGGATGCAGAGGCGCGCGCCGCCAATGTCGGCGGCGAAGTGCTCTGCCGGGTGTTCTGAGGACCAAGGCTATGTCTCGCATAGGAAACAACCCCGTTGCGGTTCCCGACGGCGTCGAAGTGACGATTGCTGCCGGCATCCTGACGGCCAAGGGCAAGCTGGGCGAGGAGTCCGTGCCCCTGCACGACGACGTCACCGTGGAGAACGCCGACGGTTCGATCCGGGTCGTCCCGCGCGACACCTCCAAGCGGGCCCGCCAGTTGTGGGGCACGACGCGCAGCCTGATCGACAATGCGGTCAAGGGGGTGTCCGAGGGCTTCACGCGCCGTCTGAGCATCAGCGGCGTCGGCTACCGCGCCCAGGTGCAGGGATCGACCCTGAACCTGCAGCTCGGCTTCAGCCACGACGTCAAGTTCCCGATCCCCGACGGCATCAAGATCGCGATGGAAGGCGATCGCGGCAACATCATCGCCGTGTCGGGGCCGAACAAACAGCTGGTTGGCCAGGTCGCAAGCAAGATCCGGTCGTACCGGCCGCCCGAACCTTACAAGGGCAAAGGCCTCATCTATTCCGATGAGTCCATCCTGCGTAAGGAAGGCAAGAAGAAGTAAGGCGAAAGACGATGCTGAAGTCCAAGGAACTGCGGGAGCGGCGCAAAAAACGCTCGCGCTACGCGATCCGCAAAGTTGAAAAGACCAAGCCGCGGCTTTCGGTCTTCCGCTCCAACAAGCAGATCTACGCGCAGGTGATCGACGACCTGGCCGGGCGGACGCTGGCCAATGCGTCGAGCCTGGAAAAGGACGTGCGCAGCAAGCTGAACAGCGGCGGCAATTCGGACGCTGCGGTGGAGGTTGGCAAGCTGATCGCAGAGCGCGCCAAGGCCGGCGGCATCGAACAGGTCGTGTTCGACCGCGGCGGCTATCGATATCACGGTCGGGTCAAGGCGCTGGCTGATGCCGCGCGCGAAGCCGGCTTGCAGTTCTAGGCACGAGGGCAGGACTTATGGCACGAGGTTCCAGGGAAGACCGGCGTTCCGACCGGGAAGAGTCCGAACTGATCGAAAAGCTGGTGGCGATCAACCGCGTCGCCAAGGTCGTGAAGGGCGGCCGGCGGTTCGGGTTCGCGGCACTGGTCGTGGTGGGCGACGGCCGCGGCCGGGTCGGCTTCGGCTCGGGCAAGGCCCGCGAGGTGCCCGAAGCGATCCGGAAGGCGACCGAGGACGCGAAGAAAAGCATGGTCCGCGTGCCGCTGCGCGAGGGCCGCACGCTGCATCACGACGTGCACGGCCGTTTCGGCGCCGGCAGGGTGCTGATGCGGGCGGCGCCCGCGGGTACCGGCATCATCGCCGGCGGTCCGATGCGCGCCGTTTTCGAGGCGCTCGGCGTCTCCGACGTGGTCGCCAAGTCGGTCGGCTCGTCGAACCCGCACAACCTGGTCAAGGCGTCGTTCCAGGGCCTGAAGGGATGCGCTTCTCCGCGCATGGTTGCCAGCCGCCGCGGCAAGAAGGTCGCCGACATCACCGGCCGGCGCAGCGACGTCGCCGAAGCCCCCAAGGAGCAGGCGAATGGCTAAGAAGACTGTCAAGGTAACGCAGGTTCGCAGCCCCATCAGGCGTCAGGCCGACCAGCGCGCGACGCTGATCGGACTGGGCCTCAACAAGATGCACAGGACCCGGGAACTGGAAGACACGCCCTCCGTGCGCGGCATGATCGACAAGGTCAGCCACCTGGTGCGCGTGGAAGAGACCGGCTGAACCGTCCGTCGTTCGTTTAGGGATCAAGAAGATGAAGCTCAATCAGCTTTCCGACAACAAGGGCGCCCGGAGAAAGCGCACGCGGGTCGGGCGCGGGCCCGGTTCGGGCACCGGCCGCACCGCCAAGCGCGGCATGAAGGGCCAGAAATCCCGCTCCGGCGTCTCCATCAAGGGGTTCGAGGGCGGGCAGATGCCGCTTTACCGCCGGCTTCCCAAGCGCGGCTTCAAGAACGTGTTCCGCAAGAAATACGTCGAGGTCAATGTTGGCCGCCTGCAGCAGGCCGTCGATGACAAGGCGCTGGACCCGAAAAAGCCGGTCGATGCAGAGGCGCTGATCGGCGCCGGCGTCATCCGGCGCGAACGCGACGGCGTGCGTTTGCTGGGTAAGGGCGAATTGAAGGCGAAGCTGCAGATCTCGGTGGCCGGTGCTTCGAAGGGGGCAATCGAGGCGGTTGAAAAGGCCGGCGGGTCGGTGACCGTCGCGGCGGTCGAGAAGGCCCCGGCGGAAGAGCCCGCCGAGGCGGAAAAAGCCTGACGTGATAAGGGCATAGCGAGGTTTGATCGGACGACCCATATACTCAGGGGGGTCGTTTGAAAGGATACACCAGATGGCATCTGCCGCTGAACAACTAGCAGCCAATTTCAGCTTCGGAGCGCTTGCGAAGGCCTCCGATCTGAAAAAGCGGCTTTGGTTCACGCTTGGCGCGCTGATCGTGTACCGCCTCGGCACCTACATCCCGCTGCCCGGCATCGATCCCTTTGCGTTGAAAGAGATCTTCGAGCAGCAACAGGGCGGCATCCTGGACATGTTCAACATGTTCTCCGGCGGCGCCCTGGGGCGGATGACCATCTTCGCCCTCAACATCATGCCCTACATCTCCGCCGCCATCATCATGCAGCTTCTGACGGCGGTCTCGCCGACCTTGGAGGCGCTGAAGAAAGAGGGCGAGTCGGGCCGCAAGAAGATCAACCAGTACACTCGCTATGGCACGGTGCTGCTGGCGTCGGTGCAGGCCTACGGCATTTCCGTCGGTCTGGAAGGCGCGCAGTCCTCGACCGGGCCGGTGGTGTTGGAGTCCGGCTGGTACTTCCGCGCGACGACGGTCATCACGCTTACGGGCGGAACGATTTTCCTGATGTGGCTGGGCGAGCAGATCACTCAGCGCGGTGTCGGCAACGGCATCTCGCTGATCATCTTCTCCGGCATCGTCGCCAACCTGCCACAGGCCCTGGCGCAGACCCTGGATCTCGGTCAGCGCGGCGCGCTGCCGACCATCGTGATCCTGGCGCTGCTGGTGCTGTCGGTGGTGGTGATCGCCTTCATCGTGTTCATGGAACGGGCGCAGAGGCGGCTCATCGTCCAGTATCCCAAGCGCCAGGTGGGCAACAAGATGTTCGGCGGGGAGTCCTCCCATCTCCCGCTGAAACTCAACACGGCGGGCGTGATCCCGCCGATCTTCGCCAGTTCTCTGTTGCTGATGCCGCTGACGATTGCGGGTTTCAGCGGCGGGCAGGGGCCGGAATGGCTGTCCTGGGTTCAGGCGTGGCTCGGTCCGGGGCAGCCGCTCTACCTCGGCGTCTATGTCGCGATGATCGTGTTCTTCGCCTTCTTCTACACCTCCGTCGTCTTCAATCCCGATGACACGGCGGACAATCTGAAGAAGTACGGCGGTTTCATTCCTGGCATCCGTCCTGGCAAGAATACGGCCGTTTACCTTGACTACGTCCTGACGCGCTTGACCGTGGTCGGCGCCGCCTACCTTTCGGCAGTGTGTATCCTGCCGGAAATCCTGCGGGGCCAGTTCGCGGTGCCGTTCTACTTCGGCGGGACCAGCCTGCTGATCGTCGTCACGGTCACGTTGGACACGATCGGGCAGATCCAGAGCCATCTACTGGCACACCAGTACGAGGGACTGATCAAGAAGTCCAAACTGCGAGGGAGGCGGGGGTGACGCGCAATATCATTCTGTTCGGGCCGCCGGGCGCCGGCAAGGGAACGCAGGCCGTCCGGCTGGAAGAAGGCCACGGCATGATTCAGCTCTCGACGGGCGACATGTTGCGAGCGGCGGTCGCGGCCGGGACCGAGCTTGGCAAGCGGGCCAAGGCGGTGATGGATGCCGGCAAGCTGGTGGACGACGAGACGATGCTGGGCATCATCTCCGAACGTATCGACCAGCCCGACTGCCAGCAGGGGTTCATCCTGGACGGCTTTCCGCGGACCGTGGCCCAGGCCGAGGGCCTGGACCGGATGCTGGGCGAGAAAGGCATCGGCATCGACCATGTGATCGAAATCACGGTCGACGAGGGCGAGCTTTACAAGCGGATCGAGAATCGGGCCGCCGAGACGGGCGGCGCCAGGGCGGACGACAATGCCGAGACCCTGCGCAAGCGGCTGCAGGTCTATCACGACCAGACCGCGCCCGTGCTGCCTTATTATCGGGAAAAGGGCATGCTGCGGCAGGTCGACGGCATGTCCGACATCGAGGAAGTGGCGCAACAGATCGAGGGGATTCTGCTTGGCTGAAAGCTAGGGATTCTGCGGCTCTCGCCGTTGACAGCGAGGTGCCAATCCGTATACTCCGCGCGCGCGGAGCCAGGCTGTGCAGTGCAGCATTGCGCACGGCCGACAAGGACAGGATCCATTCGTTAACATCCAAGCGTTCCCTCTGGTGGACAACCGGAGGCGGGTCGGGCAGTGGCTGTCCGGGTCGCGTTATTGAAGGAGTGGCATTGTGGCGCGTATTGCTGGGGTGAATATTCCCACCAACAAGCGAGTCGGCATCTCGTTGACCTATATCCACGGGATCGGGCGGACGAAAGCCGACGAGATCGTCCAGAAGTGCGGCATCGAAGCGGCGACCCGGGTCAACCAGCTTTCGGACGACGAGGTCACGCGCATTCGCGAGGTGATTGACCGCGACTACACGGTCGAGGGCGATCTGAGGCGCGAAGTGGCGATGAATATCAAGCGGCTGATGGACCTCGGCTGCTATCGCGGCATTCGGCACCGCAAGGGCCTGCCCGTGCGCGGCCAGCGGACCCACACCAACGCGCGGACCCGAAAGGGCCCGGCCAGGCCGATCGCCGGCAAGAAGAAATAGTCAAGCAACCGTACCGGGGCGACGGCGCCCCGGGACCGCAGGATGAAGTGACATGGCAAAAGCTGTTCGCAAGCGTAAAGAGCGTAAGAACATTACGTCGGGCATCGCCCACGTGGCCGCGACGTTCAACAACACGATGATCACCATCAGCGATGTGCAGGGCAATGCCATCGCCTGGTCGTCGGCCGGCATGCAGGGGTTCAAGGGCTCGCGCAAGTCCACGCCGTACGCCGCGCAGATGGCCGCGGAGGATGCGGGCCGCAAGGCTATGGAGCACGGCGTCAAGACGCTGGAAGTCAATGTGAAGGGGCCCGGCTCGGGTCGCGAATCCGCGTTGCGCGCCCTACAGGCCGTAGGCTTCACCATCACGGCGATCCGGGACGTGACCCCGATCCCGCACAACGGCTGCCGTCCGCCAAAACGGCGCCGCGTCTGATCCGGCGACGGCGGCACGGAGCCGCCGACGCCGCTTTGGTATCCGTTCGCACAGCGGACGACCCCGTCAAAAGGCGCCGGCCATATGCCGGCATGCGAGGAATGAATGTCTGAGACTTCGCCGATCATCCAGAAGAACTGGCAGGCCCTGATCAAGCCGAACAAGCTGAACGTTGACACCGGCACCGACAAGCGCCGCGTCGCGACCGTGGTCGCCGAACCGTTGGAACGCGGTTTCGGCCTGACGCTTGGCAATGCGCTGCGCCGGGTTCTGCTGTCGTCGTTGCAGGGCGCCGCGGTGACGTCCGTGCATATCGATGGCGTTCTGCACGAGTTCTCGTCTATCCCTGGCGTGCGCGAGGATGTGACCGACATCGTTCTGAACATCAAGGCGCTGGCGCTGCGTCTGCATGGCGAGGGACCCAAGCGCATCCGTCTCGTCGCCGAAGGACCGTGTGAGGTCACTGCCTCGATGATCGAGACCGGCCATGAGATCGAGGTGATGAACCCCGACCTGGTTCTGTGCACGCTGGACGACGGCGCGAAACTGTCGATGGACATGACCGTGGAGACGGGCAAGGGCTATGTCCCGGCCAGTCAGAACCGTCCGGAAGACGCGCCGATCGGCCTGATCCCCGTGGACGCGGTGTTCAGCCCGGTCCGCAAGGTCTCCTACAAGGTCGACAACACCCGCGTCGGCCAGGTTACCGACTATGACAAGCTGTCGATGACGCTGGAGACCAACGGTGCGGTGACGCCCGACGACGCGGTCGCGCTGGCGGCGCGGATCCTGCAGGACCAGTTGCAGGTCTTCATCAACTTCGAGGAGCCCGCCGTTGAGGCACGCGAGGCCGAGGCTTCGGAACTGCCGTTCAACCGCAACCTCCTGCGCAAGGTCGACGAGCTGGAGCTTTCGGTGCGTTCGGCGAACTGTCTCAAGAACGACAACATCGTCTATATCGGCGATCTGGTTCAGAAGACCGAGGCCGAGATGCTTCGGACGCCGAACTTCGGACGCAAGTCGCTGAACGAGATCAAAGAGGTTCTGGCGCAGATGGGGCTGCATCTGGGTATGGAGATCCCGAACTGGCCGCCTGAGAACATCGAAGAGATGGCGAAGAAGCTGGACGAGCCCTTCTAGGGGCCGCTTCTTCGAAAACGCGAGATCCAGCGTCGGCTGTAGCCTTGAGCGACCGGCGCCAACGTTGAAACAGAAGAAAAGGACCGCAACCCATGCGACATCGTCTTGCCCATCGCAAGTTGAACCGCACGCCGGCGCACCGTCGCGCGCTGTTCATGAACATGGCGAACGCGCTGATCAAGCACGAGCAGATCAAGACGACCCTGCCCAAGGCCAAGGAGCTGAAGCGGGTTGTCGACCGGCTGATCACGCTTGGCAAAAAAGGCGGCCTGCACCGCCGCCGGCAGGCGTTTGCCCGTCTGCGCGACGATGCCATGGTCGTCAAGCTGTTCGATACGCTTGCCGAGCGCTACAAGGACCGGCCCGGCGGGTATTGCCGCGTGCTTCATGCAGGCTACCGGTACGGCGACAACGCCGCGATGGCGATCATCGAACTGGTCGATCGTGATCCCGATGCGAAAGGCCTGGATTCCGGTCCGCTTCCCGAGGAACTCGAAGTCGAGGCCGCCGAGGCCTAGGCCCGGCCGGTTGCGTTCCCGACGGGGCGGTTCCTGGCCGCCCCGGTCGCGTTGGGGTCGGCTTGTGATGGCCTCTTCGCCGTCATACATTGGTTCCATGCTGGCACGACCAACCATTCTGGGGCTGACGGCTGCTGTCCTGGCGCTGTCGGCCCCGGCACTGCCGGCCATGGCGGACACGGTTCCCGTCTCCCGATCCGAGATCACGCTCAGCTTTGCGCCACTGGTCAAGAAGGCCGCGCCGGCGGTCGTCAACATTTACGCGAAGAAGGTCGTCCGCCGCTCGCGGGCGGAGGGGCTGCTGGGCGATCCGCTGCTGCGGCGATTTTTTGGCGAGAACTGGCCGTTCGGCGACCAGAGCCGCGAACGGATCGAGAATTCCCTGGGCTCCGGCGTTATCGTTCGCGCCGAAGGCGTGATCGTCACCAACCACCACGTGATCGCGAATGCCGACGAGATCACCGTCATCATGAGCGATCGCCGAGAGTTCGATGCCCGGGTCCTGTTGACCGACGAACGCACCGATATTGCGGTCCTGAAGATCGATCCTGGCCCGGAATCCCTCGCTTTTTTGCCGTTTGCCGATTCCGATGAGCTTGAGGTGGGTGACCTGGTGCTGGCGATCGGCAATCCCTTCGGCGTCGGCCAGACCGTGACCAGCGGGATCGTCTCGGGCCTTGCCCGCACAACCGTTGGCATCACCGATTTCCGCTCGTTCATCCAAACCGATGCGGCGATCAATCCCGGCAATTCCGGCGGCGCGCTGATCGGGGTCGACGGCCGGCTTGTGGGCGTCAACACAGCGATCTTCTCGCGCAGCGGCGGTTCCCTGGGCATCGGCTTCGCCGTGCCCGCGAACATGGTCGATTCCGTCGTCACCAGCGCCCTGTCGGGTGAAAAGCTGGTCAGGCCGTGGGTTGGGTTCTCGGGCCGCGATGTCACCGCCGAAGTCGCCGAGGCGCTGGGCCTGCGGCGCCCGGGCGGCGTTTTGGTGGAAAGCGTCTTTAAGGGCGGGCCGGCCGACAAGGCGGGCCTGAAACGCGGCGACGTCATCCGCGCCATGGGCAAGAAGGCCCTGTTCGACGCGCAGCATCTGCGGTTCAGGCTGGCCACCAAGAAGCTTGGCGAGACAACGATCCTTGAGATCGTCCGCGGCGGCAAGACGACGAAGCTGGAGTTCGTGCTGGTCGCGCCGCCAGAGGATCCGCCGCGCGACCGCCAGCTCATCAACCGTGGCCCGCTCAGCGGCATGGCCGTCGGTAATCTTTCTCCGGCGCTGGCTCAGGAGCTTGGCATGTCGACGGTCGACGGGGTCGTCGTGATGGAGATCACCCGTGGCTCTTCGGCGCACCGCCTGCGTTTCCGCCCGCGCGACATCATCGTTGCCGTGAATGGCGAGGGCGTGGAGACCACCCGCGACCTCGTTCGTCTCTCCAACCAGAAACGCCAGGTGTGGAACATCGTCGTGGTTCGCAAAGGGCGGCGGATCACGCTCGAGGTCGGCTGAGATGGCGGGCGATCCGGCCAAGGGCCTTTTCGAGGCGGCAGCACCGCGTCCCCTCGCGGACCGTCTGCGGCCCGAGACGCTGGACGCGGTCGTCGGCCAGGACCACCTCCTGGGCGCCGACGGGGCGCTGCGCAGGGTGGTGGAGGCGGGCAGGCTCCAGTCCCTGATCCTTTGGGGTCCGCCGGGTTCCGGCAAGACGACGATCGCCCGGCTGATCGCACAGCGTTCTTCGATGGCGTTCGAGCCGTTGTCGGCCGTCTTTTCCGGCGTCGCCGACCTGCGCAAGGTCTTTGAACGCGCCAAACAGCGGCGAGCCGCCGGGCAGGGCACGTGCCTGTTCGTCGACGAGATACACCGGTTCAACCGCGCCCAGCAGGACGGGTTTCTTCCTTATGTGGAAGACGGAACCGTCGTCCTGATCGGCGCGACCACGGAAAACCCAAGTTTCGAGCTCAACCCCGCGCTGTTGTCGCGTGCCCAGGTCTACGTGCTGAACCGGCTCGACGACGCGGCCATGGAAACCCTGCTTGCCCGCGCCGAAGGTTTGGTCGGCGCCCCGCTTCCCGTGGACGACGATGCCCGCCAGGCATTGCGTGCGATGGCGGACGGCGACGGGCGTCACCTGCTCAACATGGTCGAGACCCTGTTCGACCTGAAAATCGACGAAACGCTCGATCCTGCGGGCCTTGCCGAGACCGTGCAGCGACGCATGCCGCTCTACGACAAGGCGCAGGAAAGCCACTACAACCTGATCAGCGCGCTGCACAAATCGATGCGGGGGTCGGATTGCGACGCCGCGCTCTATTGGCTGGCGCGCATGCTGGCAGGGGGCGAGGACCCGCTCTACGTGGCGCGGCGACTGGTCCGGTTCGCCTACGAGGATGTCGGGCTTGCCGATCCCCATGCCGCGGTCCAGGCGCTGGCAGGCTGGGACACCTATACGCGGCTCGGCTCGCCCGAAGGCGATCTTGCATTGGCCCAGGTCGTTATCTATCTGGCCACCGCGCCCAAATCCAACCGGGCCTATGTTGCCATGAAGGGGGCGATGCGCGCGGCGCGGGACACCGGATCGCTGGCGCCGCCCGCCCATATCCTGAATGCGCCGACGCGGCTGATGAAGGACCTGGGCTACGGCGCCGGATACGCCTACGACCATGACCAGGAAGACGGCTTTTCGGGTCAGGACTATTTCCCCGACGGGATCGAACGGCAGGTCTACTACCAACCCGTCGAACGCGGTTTCGAACGCGAGATCAAGAAACGTCTGGACTATTGGTCGAAGCTGCGGCTGAACCGCTCGGAGGATGGGTCGTGAGCGGCGTCGTGGTCCGCGCGGTTGCGGCACGTGATGCCGATATGCGCCTCGACCGGTGGTTCAAGCAGCACTACCCTGATCTCAGTTTCGGGCGTCTCCAAAAGCTGCTGCGGACCGGGCAGGTACGCGTCAACGGCAAGCGCGCGAAGCCCGGCCAGCGTCTGGAATCGGGGCAGGAAATCCGCGTGCCGCCGCTGGACGCCGGCATCGAACGACCGAAACGGCCCGCTGAGATCGACCGCGCCGACGCGGAATTTGTACAGTCACTGGTGCTCTTCCGCGACGATGACGTGATCGCGATCGACAAGCCGGCCGGCCTTGCGGTTCAGGGCGGAACCCGGACCGAACGCCACCTTGACGGGATGCTGGATTGCCTGCGTTTCGATGCCGAGGAAAGGCCGCGGCTGGTGCACCGGCTGGACAAGGACACCAGCGGCGTGATGCTTCTGGCGCGCCACCGCGCGGCCGCGGCCGCGCTGGGACATGCGTTCAAGGCACGCTCGGCGCGCAAGCTCTACTGGGCGCTGACAGTGGGCGTTCCCGCACCGGAGCAGGGCACGATCAAGCTTGCCCTCTCCAAGGGCGGCGGCGCCGGACGTGAACGCGCATTCGTCGACGCCAAGCGCGGCAAGCGTGCGGAAACCCTGTTCAAGGTGCTGGAGAAGGCCGGCGACGAGGTCGCCTGGGTCGTTCTGTGGCCGCGTACCGGCCGGACGCACCAGCTCCGCGTCCATATGGGTGAAATCAAGTGCCCGATCCTGGGCGACGGCAAGTACGGCGGCAAGAAGGCCTTCATCGAAGGGCGCGATCTCGACCGGCAGCTTCACCTTCACGCGCGCGAGCTGGTGCTTGCCCACCCGCGCACAGGCAAGGACTTCCGGTTCGTCGCGCCGCCGCCGCCGCATCTTGTGCGGGCGTTTGAGCTCTATGGCTTCGACCCGGCCGACGGTCTGGTCGACCCTTTTCCGAAGGACTGATGTCCGATCGGTAGGTCAGCCTTTCGCGTTGCCGGGATTGTTTCCTTCCGGGACCGGATTTCCCATATATAGGTGAACGCAAGAATCGTGGAATTTGCGAATGAGTGCGGAGGCACCCCTGCGGTTGGCCGTCTTCGATTGCGACGGAACGCTGGTCGACTCGCAGCATCTGATCGTCGCATGCATGACCCGGGCCGCCGTTGAAAGCGGCTTCGGCCGGCCGGAGCCCGGCGCGGTGCGCCGCGTGATCGGGCTGCCCCTGGTCCAGGCAATCGCCCAGCTGTTCCCGGAGGTTGGAAAGGCGGATCACCACGCGATTGCCGAAGGGTATCGCGATTCCTTTCACAGCATGCGCGCCGCCGGCGCGCCCGCCGAGCCGCTGTTCGACGGCGCCAGAGAGGTGCTGGAAAGCCTTGCGGATCGCGATATCCTCCTGGGCGTGGCAACTGGCAAGGGCCGTCGCGGCCTCGAGGCGGTCCTGGACCATCACGGAATTCGCGACCACTTTGCGGTTCTGAAGACGGCCGATGACGGTCCGGGCAAGCCGCGGCCCGACATTCTGCAGGCGGCGATGTCTGAAACCGGCGTCCTTCCCGTCCATACGGTCATGATCGGCGACACCGTGTTCGACGTGCAGATGGCCGTTTCGGCCAGAGTCGCTGCGATCGGCGTTGCTTGGGGCTACCACGAAGGATCCGAACTCATGCAGGCAGGCGCCGCGACCGTCATCGAGGACTTCGCCGCCTTGCCCGCTGCACTGGCGGCGCAGTGGGGCCTGTAGGTCCGATGCGGCTGCGCACTGTCATCATATTGGTGCTGGCGGCCATCGTGCTGCTGCCGCTTGCGGCGCTCGGGTATCTCCTGACCATGGGCCCCGAGGACCTCAAGGACCTGATCATCGCCCGTGTCGAGGCGCAGACCGGCCGCCAGTTGGCGATCAACGGCAGGTTTGAGATCGACCTTTCTCTGACGCCGTCCGTGATCGCAGAGGACATCACCTTTCAGAATGCCGAATGGGGTTCCCGGCCAGAACTGGCACGGGTCGGGTATATCGAGGTGGCTATAGACCTGGTGCCGTTGATCGGTGGCACGATCGATTTGTCCCGCATCGCCCTGAAGGACGCCGACATCCTGATCGAGACCGACGCCGGCGGCCGCAGCAACCTGGACTTCCGCACCAGACCGGCGGCTGCGGTTGGCGACGACATTCCGCCGCCGGCCGTGGAGAGCCCCGTGCCGTCCGCGGCACCGCCCGGGCCGCCTCCGACACCGAACATCCCGATCGTCCGCGATGCCGACTTCGACAACGTAACGGTCGTCTTCAAGAACCAGGCCTCGGGCGATGTCAGAACGTTGCATGTCGCCGAAATCGATATCGACGGCCTCGGTGCGCAGACGCCGCTGGACGTTTCGATGATCGGCGACTTTGACCAGGTTGCCATCGAGATCGTTGGCCAGCTTGGATCGCCGGCGCAGATGCTGACGCCAACCGAGGCTTGGCCGCTGTCGTTGGTCGGGACCGCCGGCGGAATCTCGCTGGACATCGCCGGAACCATGACTGAACCCACGGCCGCGCGGGGTCTTGACGTGGCAATCCAAGCACGGGGACCGGAGATTGCAGCGCTTGGCCATCTTTTTGCGACCGAGATCCCTCGGGCGGGGCCCTTCAAGATCCTCGTCACGGTTCTTGGCGATCTGGATGGAACCTTGGCCCTCCAGGATATCGATGCCGAACTCGGGCAGACCGAGGAGATGACGCTTACCGCCCGTGGGACCGTTGGTTCCGTCTTTGAAGCAGAGAACGTCGACCTTGCCCTGACGGCCGAAGGCGCCGCGCTTGAGACGCTGGCGGCGATCGTCGGGCAGCGGATCCCGCCGGTCGGGCCCTATCGGGCGGCGGCACAGGTCAAGGGCGACCTTGGCGGCACGCTGGCGCTCAGCGATCTGGACGCCGAGATCGGCGTGCCCGAGACAGTGCGCATCACGGCGCAGGGCGACGTTGCCTCCGTCATGCAGGGCGGCGGCATTGCCCTGGATCTGTCGGCGGAAGGAACAGAATGGGGTCGGCTGCGGCAGGTTCTTCCCGACGGTCTGGGGCCCGTCTCGTTCCCAGACATCGGTCCCTTTGACGTCGCGGCGTCGGTGCGGGGCGACGTGGACGGCATCCTGGCCGTGGACGGTCTCAGGGTTGACCTTGGCGGGCCGGATACCCTTTCGCTGGTGGCGACAGGCGCCGTGGCCTCGGCCATGGACGGTGGCGGGATCGATGTGACGGCGGAACTGCAGGGCGCCGAGTTCAAAGATCTCGTTGCCATGCTGCCGGCCGATTTCGTGCCGGGCGGCGATAGGCTGCCTCAGCTTGGGCCGTTCCGGATCGGGCTGACGGCCCTGGGCGACGCGAACGGCGTTCTTGCCATCGGCGATATCGACGCATCGGTCGGTCGTTCCGAGTTCGTCAGTCTGGGGGTTGAGGGTTCGGTCGCCTCTGTCATGGTCGGGGATGGGCTGGATTTGCGGCTGCATGCAGTCGGTGCCGATCTCGGCATGGTCAACGACGTCCTGCCGCCGGACATGCTGGGCGACATCCGTCTGCCCGCGCTGGGGCCGTTCGACGTTATCGTCCGGCTCCAAGGCGATGCGTCTGGCGCGTTGTCGCTGTCGGACCTCGACGCGCGGCTCGGCGCGCGCAAGACCGTTCAGGTGACGGCGCGCGGCGCGGTCGAAGACCTTCGGGCCGGCCGCGGCATCAATCTTCAGGCCCGTCTGGAAGGGTGGGAGACCGGCCGGCTCAATACCTTGGTGCCGCCGGGCATCCTGGGCAACACCACGTTGCCCAGCCTCGGACCCTATGATGTCGCGGGCACGGTGACAGGCAACATCGACGGCGTCTTTGCGGTGACCGGTCTGAACGCCGCAATTGGGACCGAAGACCGCGCATTGATTACCGCCGAGGGAACCGTCACCGACGTTCGCGCGATACAGGGCCTGGACCTTCAGGTCGGCGCGCGGGGCGGGTCGCTGGCGGCGCTTTCGCCTGCTGTGGGCGCTGAGCTTCCGGAAACCGATCCGTTTTCGTTTTCCGCGGCCGTCAAGGGAAACTGGCAGGAAGAGCTCTCGATCGGCGGCCTTGTCGCCAGCATCGGCGAAAGCGACCTTGCCGGGGATCTGGACGTGGCGTTCAAGGAAGCGCGTCCGAGCCTGCGCGCGCGCGTCGAATCGCGGCGCCTCGACCTCGATGCCCTGCGTGGCCTCGCCGCGGTGGAGGCGCCGGTGACGCCCCAGGCCGGTCCGGGCGTGACCGCGGTCCCGCCGATTGCGGGGCCCGCCACGCCCGTGCAACAGCCATCGGCGGGTCCGGACGGGGGCCGGCGTGTCATCCCGAACGATCCCCTGCCGGTCGACGACCTCAAGGCGCTCGACCTGGATGCCGAGGTGCAGGTTGCCGAACTGATCTTCGATGGCCAGCGTATCGACAGTGCGCAGGCAAAGGTCGATCTGGTCGGTGGAAAGCTGACGCTCGACCCGTTGCAGGGCGGTCTCGATGGTGGCCTGATCTCCGGAAACATGGTCCTCGATGCTTCGCTCAGCGAGCCCGCATTGTCCGGACAGCTGACGATCCGTCAGTACAACCTGGGAAGCCTGCTTGCCGCACGGCGGATCATGCAAGGGTTCCGCGGGCGTGCGGACATCACCATGTCGGACCTTACGTCCAACGGCCGAACGCTGCGCGCCCTGTCGGCGAACCTGAACGGCACGCTCGCCTTGCGGATGGGGGCGGGCAGCATGGATGCCGGCGAGGTGAATCAGCTGTCGGGCGGTGCTGCGGATCTTGCGCGTCTTCTGCTGGGTGGCGGGCAGGTCAAGGACATGACGATCAATTGCATCGATCTCAGATACGCGGTCTCGGGCGGTGTCATGCGGACGGAAAAGGCGCTGCTGGACACCGACATCGTCACCGTGATGGGGTCGGGCGATGCGAACCTGGCGACCGAACGGCTCGATCTTTTCGTCGGTGGCCGGCCAAAAGGCCGGGCACTTGCGCCGGAAGTGGCGCTGAAGATCGGAGGGACGTTTGCCGACCCCGAGTTCAAGGTCGACAAGACCAGCGCGGTCGGTGCCGCGGGCGGCCTGTTCCTGGGCGAGGTTCTGGGAAAGGCGGTGCCAGGGTCCTCGGCCCTGTCCGGGCTGATCGGCACGCTGTCCGGCGGCAGCGAGTTCCCGTGCCAGGGCATCCCCGGCGCCAGCAACGTGAAGATCGCCGAACGTCAGCCGGAGAAGAAGCGCGAGGAGACGCCAAAAGCGCAGGGCCAAGATGGCGAAAAGGATAAGCTGGAAGAGAAGCTCAACAGGTTCCTCGAAGGCATCCTCGGCCAGTGACGAAGCGGTTCTACAAGCGTGCCCAGGCAGCAAAAGGCGAGGGCGGCCACACCGTTGCGCTTGACGGCCGGCCGGTCCGTACGCCCGCCAAGACGGTGCTGGTGGTGCCCACGCAGGCTCTGGCCCAGGCGATTGCGGCGGAGTGGGAGGACCAGGACGACCAGATCGACCATCAGGGCATGGTCCATATGCAACTGGCTTGCACCGCCATCGACAGCGTCAGCGCGAACAGGGACGGCACCGTCGATGCGCTTGTCGCCTATGCCGAGACTGATCTTCTATGCTATCGCGCCGACGCACCGGAATCGCTGGTGGAACGCCAGGCACGCGCTTGGCAGCCTGTACTGGACTGGGCTGAGGACCGCTACGGCGTCCGTTTCGCCGTCACCAGCGGCATCCTTCCGGTCGACCAGCCGCCGGAAACCGTCGGGCGTCTTCGTGAACAGGTCGAATCTCTCGATACCTTCTGCCTCACCGGCCTGCAGGCGCTGGCCGGCGGACTTGGGTCCCTCGTCCTGGCCCTGGCCGTGCTCGATTCCCATATTCCAGCGGGGCAGGCATTCGCTCTCAGTCAATTGGACGAAGAACATCAGGCCGAGCGTTGGGGCGCCGACGAGGAAGCGGAGGCCCGCAAGGCCACCATTCTGTCCGAGTTGGAGCGCTGTGCGGCGTTTCTGCGTGCGCTGGAGAGCTGATCCCAGTTCCTCCTGAACCCCTTTGAAACTGGCGTTTTTCGGGCCTCGATGCTATCCCGTTGCCAACGGTACATCGGCAAAGGGGGACGCGGCGCGCCATGCAGGAAATCATCCGCCAGTTGGAGGAAAAGCGCGACCGGGCCCGCCTGGGCGGAGGACAGAGGCGCATCGATGCGCAGCACGCCAAGGGCAAGCTGACGGCGCGCGAGCGCATCGAGCTGTTGGTGGATGCGGGGTCCTTCGAAGAATGGGACATGTTCGTTGAGCATGATTCCAACGACTTCGGCATGGACGAGCAGAAGATCCCCGGCGACGGCGTGGTCACCGGGCACGCCACGGTCAACGGCCGTTTGGTCTTCGTCTTTTCGCAGGATTTCACGGTGTTCGGCGGTTCGCTGTCGGCCGCCCATGCACGCAAGATCTGCAAGATCATGGATCAAGCCGTGCGCGTTGGTGCGCCGGTGATCGGCCTCAACGATTCCGGCGGCGCGCGCATTCAGGAAGGGGTCGCTTCGCTGGCCGGCTATGCCGACGTCTTCCAGCGCAACGTCCTGGCGTCGGGCGTGGTGCCGCAGATATCGATGATCATGGGGCCGTGTGCGGGCGGCGCCGTCTATTCGCCGGCGATGACCGACTTCATATTCATGGTCAAGGACTCGTCTTACATGTTCGTGACCGGGCCAGAGGTGGTCAAGACGGTGACGCACGAAGAGGTCTCCGCCGAGGACCTTGGCGGTGCCGTCACCCATGCCGGCCGGTCGGGTGTGGCGGATCTCGCCTTGGAAAACGATGTGGAGGCCCTGTTGCGCCTGCGCGAGTTCATGGGCTACCTGCCGTCCAACAACCGCGAGAAACCGCCGCATCGCCCCACGGACGACCCGGCGGAGAGATCCGAGAACTCGCTGGACAGTCTCGTCCCGACCGATCCGCACAAGCCCTATGACATCAAGGAGTTGATCCACAAGGTTGCCGACGAGCGGGCGTTCTTCGAGCTGCAGCCCGATTTTGCCGCCAACATCATCACCGGGTTCGCCCGCATGGAGGGCAACCCGGTCGGCATCGTCGCCAACCAGCCGATGGTGCTGGCCGGCTGCCTCGACATCGATTCCAGCCGCAAGGCGGCCCGTTTCGTCCGGTTCTGCGACTGTTTCAATATCCCGATCATCACCTTCGTCGACGTCCCGGGTTTTCTGCCCGGCACGGCGCAGGAATATGGCGGGATCATCCAGCACGGCGCCAAGCTGTTGTTCGCCTATGCCGAGGCGACCGTGCCCAAGGTGACCGTGATTACCCGCAAGGCCTATGGCGGGGCCTACGACGTCATGGCATCCAAGCATCTCAGGGGCGACGTGAACTATGCCTGGCCGTCGGCTGAGATCGCCGTGATGGGACCCAAGGGAGCGGTTGAGATCATTTTTCGCGCCGACCGGGACAACCCGGCAAAGATCGAAGCGCGGACCGAGGAATATCGAACCAAGTTCGCCAACCCGTTCATCGCCGGCGGCCTTGGCTTCATCGATGACGTCATCATGCCGCACCATACACGGCTGCGGCTGTGCCGGGCGCTGAGGATGCTGCGCAACAAGTCGCTGGAGAATCCCTGGAAAAAACACGGGAACATCCCGCTTTGAGGCGGCAATGACAGGGGCGGCGCGTCTGAGAGGGTTTCTGCGGCACCTGGCGGTCTATTTCATCGCCACGGTGGCCGGGTTCGGGGTCAATATCGCCTATGCGCCGGAACGCCTGGTCGTCTGGCTGCCCCTTCTGTTGTGGGGCGGCGCGGTTGGCATTCATTGCGCCTGGGTGATGGGTTTGGTCGGCGCGCGCAGCGACCGGGGCAGGGAGTGAGGGTGTTTTGGCCAGAAAAGGCATGTTCAAGAAGATCCTGATTGCGAATCGCGGCGAGATCGCCTGCCGCGTGATCCGGACCGCCCGTCGGATGGGAATTGGCACCGTTGCCGTCTGTTCCGAGGCCGACGTCGATGCAAAGCACGTCGATGAGGCGGACGAGGCGGTCCTGATCGGCAAGGCGCCGTCCGCCGAGAGCTATCTCAGCGTCGACCGCATTCTCGACGCCATCGCAAAGACAGGCGCCGACGCGGTCCATCCCGGATACGGCTTTCTGTCGGAGAACCGCGCCTTTGCCGAGGCGCTGGACAAGGCGGGCGTGACGTTCATCGGACCCCGACCCGATGCCATCGCCGCCATGGGCGACAAGATCGAATCCAAACGCCTGGCCCGCGAGGCGGACGTCAGCACGGTTCCCGGAACGCTCGATCCCGTTCGGGATGCGGCCGAAGCCGTCAAGATCGCCAAGAAGATCGGGTTCCCGGTGATGCTGAAGGCGTCCGCCGGTGGCGGCGGCAAGGGCATGCGGCTGGCCTGGAATGCGCAGGAGGTCAAAGAGGGCCTGGTCTCCGCGATCAACGAAGCGAAGTCCTCCTTCGGCGACGATCGCGTCTTCATCGAGAAGTTCATCGAAGAGCCGCGACACATCGAGATTCAGGTGATCGGCGACAGCCATGGCACCGTCATCCATCTCGGCGAGCGCGAATGTTCGATCCAGCGGCGTCACCAGAAGGTCATCGAAGAGGCCCCCAGCCCGTTTCTCGACCCGGAAACCCGCGAAGCCATGGGCGCGCAAGCCGTGGCCCTGGCACAGCAGGTCGGCTACCGGTCCGCCGGCACTGTGGAGTTCATCGTCGACAAGAACCGGTCCTTCTACTTCCTGGAGATGAACACCCGCCTGCAGGTGGAACATCCGGTCACGGAGTTCATCACGGGCATCGATCTCGTGGAGTGGATGATCAGGATCGCCGCAGGCGAACGCTTGCCGATTGCCCAGTCCGACGTCAGGTTGAACGGCTGGGCGGTGGAATCACGAATCTATGCCGAGGATCCTGTTCGCGGATTTCTGCCGTCGACCGGAAGGCTGGTCCGGTACGTGGAGCCGGAAGCGATCGAAGATGCGGTGCGGGTCGACAGCGGCGTGGTCGAAGGATCGGAAATATCGATCTACTACGACCCGATGATCGCCAAGTTGATTACCGCAGGCGCGACGCGCGACGAAGCGATCGAAAGAATGGCGCATGCGCTGGACGCCTACTACCTCAGCGGCGTCGGACACAACATTGCCTTCCTTGCGCACGTGATTTCGCACCCGCGGTTCCGCGACGGCCGCCTCAGCACAGGGTTCATCGACGAGGAGTATCCTGACGGGTTCGGCCTCGCCATGTTGCAGCCCGAAGAACCCGACCTCCTGGCAGCCATCGCCACCTATGTTCAGGCATTCATGGATTGCCGCGAAGCCGCCGTCGGCGATCGCGTGATCGACAGCGAGCGGGATATCCAGCATGCCTATGTGGCCTTCGTCGGGCAGAAGGATCCGCTTGAGCTTGAGATGGCGGTCAGCGGGCAGCCCGGTGCCATGACGGTCGCCACCGCCAAGGCGGCCTACGAATTCAAAAGCGCATGGTCGCCGGGCGAGCCGGTGTTCATTGCCACCGTGAATGGCGGCCTCGTGGTCGCCCGCCTCGAGCGCGAGGGCGTCTCCCACGTGGTTCATCACCACGGCCGCGAGGCGCAAATCCGCGTGCTGTCGGCGCACGCCGCGGCGCTCGCGCGCCTTATGCCGTACAAGGAGCCGCCTGACATGTCGCGGTTCCTGCTGTCGCCGATGCCCGGGCTTCTGGTGCGGCTGTCGGCCGCGCCGGGCGACAACGTCAAGGCAGGGCAGGAGCTTGCCGTCGTCGAGGCCATGAAGATGGAAAACATCCTGCGCGCCGCCCAGGACGGCGTGGTCGCCACGCTGCACGCCCAAGCCGGCGACAGCCTGGAAGTCGACCAGGTGATCCTCGAATTCGAGTAGGGTGGTGTTCTACTAGTAGTTTTGTGCGCGGACCTACTAGTAGAAAACCTTTGCAAGGGTCCTGAGCATGCCGGAAACAGCGGTCCGTGTGATCATTCGTGGACGTGTCCAAGGTGTCTGGTATCGCGCCTGGACCGAAGGCGAAGCGCGGGGCCGCGGATTGGACGGCTGGGTAAGGAACTGCGCCGACGGCAGTGTCGAGGCGCTGTTCTGTGGACCGGAAGAGACGGTGCGCGAGATGATCGCGCGTTGTTATCGGGGGCCGCCCGCGGCGCGGGTGGAGGAGATCGAGGAGTTTCCGGCCGAGAAGCCGTCCGTTTCAGGATTCCTCGTCACACGCTGACGTTTTGGCGGTCTTAGCTGTCGGTTTCCTGTTGTGATCGACCTCATAGTCGCCGCCCACCGACGCACCTAGGATCCATCCTGTATCACGAGCCGTCAGGGGGCTCGATGGCAAGCGCCTCGACAGACAGGTCGTTCCGTTATTGCGCCGGTAGTTCTGATTGGTTTCTCCAGGGCGGCGCAGGGTCGGGGCCAGGGAGGAACACGATGGCTACCGTTTCGTATCACGACGGTGCGGCGCATCGAACGCCGGCCGCTCGTATGACAATGCCGGATGCACAGCGTGCCGCGATTGGCGCAGCCGCGGGCGTGATGCCGGTTCTGCTGACGATTGCCGTGGTCCAGGGTAAACCCGTTCTCGATGCGGTCGGGTTTGTCGCCCAGGCGTTGCCTGTCGACGGAACGGCGGTCTGGAGCGGCGTGGCGACCTTGGCGGGCTTCGGCGTCCAGATTCTTGGCTTCGCCCTGCTCGGCGTTGCATCCGCAATGTATCTGAAGGATGAGTGCCGCCGCCTCGATCTGTTCCAGAAAAGTATCGTCGCGCCGGCCCTGGTGTTCGTGGCAGTACAGGTCACCGGCGTTGCATGGGATATCGTGTCCCACAGCGACGATGTCGGCAGCGCCCAGATCAGGATCAGCGGCGTCGCCGCCGACAGCCGCCAGCCGGTCAGCATCGTGGTCTACGACCGTCAGCCGGCAGGTCCCGTGGTCTGCTTCGTCCGAGGCATCTGGAGCAGGGGGTGCTGAGACAGGGCGGTTGCGAGAAGGACCTGCGTCCCGGCCGGCGTTTGCACACTATCCGAAGATATCGTCGAACGTCGCCATCAGCGCGTTGTCCAGGTCCATCATCGACACCGGCAGGCCCAGGTCCACCAGGGATGTCACGCCAAGTTTCTCCTCGCCGATGCCGCAGGGCACGATGCCCTCGAAATGGCTGAGATCGGGCTCGACGTTGATGGCGATGCCGTGGAAGGTCACCCATCGGCGCACCCGGACGCCGATGGCGGCGATCTTGTCCTCGCGGCCGCCGCCGCGCTCGACCCAGATCCCGACCCTGCCTTCGCGCCTGAGGCCCCGCACGTTGAACTGGGCAAGCGACCGTATCACCCATTCCTCCAGGTCCGACACATAGCGGCGTACGTCCTGGCCTCGGCGTTTCAGGTCGACCATGACATAGGCGACCCGCTGGCCGGGGCCGTGATAGGTGTATTGGCCGCCGCGGCCGGTCCGGTGTACCGGGAACCGGTCGGGGACCAGCAAGTCGCGCGGGTCGGCGCTGGTCCCGGCGGTGTAAAGCGGCGGATGCTCCAACAGCCAGACCAGCTCCGGCGCCGCATCGGCCCGGATCGCCTCGACCCTGCTCTCCATGGCCTGGACGGCAGGTTCATAGGCTTCCGGCCGGTCGCTGATCCGCCACTCCACGGGGGCCTCGCGAATGCTCTCCATAGCAGGGTTTTAGCCGCTCAAAACCTTGATCGGCTAGGGCCTATCTGCTAATTCAACGCGCCTGTGGCGGGCACCGGTCCGCCGGTTTTCTGAAGGGTCGACAGAACACGAGATGCGGTCGTGGCGGAATTGGTAGACGCGCAGCGTTGAGGTCGCTGTGGGCGAGAGCCCGTGGAAGTTCGAGTCTTCTCGACCGCACCAACGTTCTGTCGGGGACCCGCTGAGAAAGCGGGTCTTTTTTTCATGCGATCGGTCGGCGGGCACAGGGTCCGATCGGCCCGCCAGGGAGGCGCCGCCATGGCCGAGAACCTAAAAGAAGCCGCCCTCGAGTTTCATCGCCGACCGCCGGCCGGCAAACTGGGCATCGTCGCCACCAAACCGCTGGCAACCCAGCGGGACCTGTCGCTGGCCTATTCGCCGGGCGTCGCCGCGGCCTGCGAGGAGATCGCCGAGAACCCGGCGACGGCGGCCGATCTTACGGCCCGCGGCAACCTGATCGGCGTCATCACCAACGGCACCGCCGTCCTGGGCCTGGGGAAGATCGGCGCGCTGGCCTCCAAGCCGGTCATGGAAGGCAAGGCGGTTCTGTTCAAGAAATTCGCGGACATCGACGTCTTCGACATCGAGGTCGACGAGACCGACGTGGACCGCTTCGTCGACGTGGTCGCGGCGCTGGAGCCCACTTTCGGCGGCATCAATCTGGAAGACATCAAGGCGCCCGAGTGTTTCGAGATCGAAAAGCGGCTGCGCGAGCGCATGAACATCCCGGTGTTTCACGACGACCAGCACGGCACGGCCATCATCGTTGCGGCAGCGGTGCTGAACGGAATTGAGGTCGTCGGCAAGAAGATCGATCAGGTCAGGTTTGTGTGCTCCGGCGCCGGCGCCGCCGCGCTGGCCTGTCTCAACCTTCTCCTGGCGCTGGGGCTGAAGCGCGAGAACGTCTTCGTCTGCGACATTGCCGGCGTGGTCTACGAAGGCCGTCAGGAGGAAATGGACCCTTACAAGGCGGCGTTCGCGCAGAAGACCGATGCGCGCACGCTTGGCGACGTCATCGGCGATGCCGACGTTTTCATGGGCCTCAGCGCGCCCGGCGTCCTGAAGCCCGACATGGTGGCGCGCATGGCGGACAAGCCCCTGATCTTGGCGCTGGCCAACCCGGTTCCTGAAATCATGCCGGAGGAGGCCAAGGCGGCGCGGCCCGATGCGATCATCGCGACCGGCCGGTCGGATTATGTGAACCAGGTCAACAATGTGCTTTGTTTTCCGTTCATCTTCCGCGGCGCGCTTGACGTCGGCGCGACCGAAATCAACGAGGCGATGAAGGTTGCCGCGGTCCAGGCCATTGCCAAACTCGCGCGTCTCGAGCCGTCGGAGACGGTGGCGGCGGCCTATGGCGGCGAGGCGCAGGCCGGGTTCGGTCCCGAATACATCATCCCGCGTCCGTTCGACTTGAGACTGATCCTCGAGATTGCCCCGGCGGTTGCGCGCGCGGCAATGGAGAGCGGTGTTGCGACGCGGCCGATCGAGGATTTCGACGCCTACGACCAGCGCCTCAACGAGTTCGTGTACCGCTCGGGCCTTGTCATGCGGCCGATCATGGAATCGGCGCGGCAACAGCCCCAGCGGGTCGTCTATGCCGAGGGCGAAAGCCGGCGGGTGCTGCATGCGGTCCAGGTCGTCCTCGACGAAGGTATTGCGCGGCCGGTGCTGGTTGGGCGGCGCGAGGTGATTGCGCTTAGAATCAAGCAACTGGGCTTGCGCATCGATCTGGAATCGCAGGTCGAAATCGTCGACCCCGAAGACGACCCGCGCTACCGCGACTACTGGACCGTTTATCACGAGCTCATGGGCCGCCGGGGCGTGTCTCCCGATCTCGCCCGAACCGTCGTTCGCACCCAGAACACGGTCATCGCGGCGTTGATGCTGCGCCGGGGCGAGGTCGACGCCATGATCTGCGGCGTTCAGGGTAACTTCAAAGTCAACGAACAGCACGTGCGCGACGTGATCGGCATGCAGGACGGCGTGCGCGATCTCTCGACCCTGATCATGCTGATCATGTCCCGGGGCACGTTCTTCGTGGCCGACACCCACGTTACCTTCGTCCCGTCAGGCGAGGAGTTGGCAGAGATGGCGGTGATGGCGGCCGAGGAGGTCCGGCGTTTCGGGATCGAGCCGAGGATCGCCCTTCTGAGCCACGCCAATTTCGGGTCCACCGACACCAACTCCTCCAAGCGCATGCGCGAGGCCGTGGCAATCCTGCACAGGGACTTTCCGGACCTCGAAGCCGACGGAGAAATGCATGCCGACGCCGCCCTGGACGACGAGATCCGCGAGCGCATCCTGCCCGGTTCGCGCCTGACCCGGCCGGCGAACCTGTTGATCATGCCCACCGTGGACGCAGCCCACATTTCCTACAATCTCCTCAAGATCCTGGGCGATGGCTTGACCGTGGGCCCGATGATGCTGGGACTTAAACAGCCGGCGCATGTGTTGACGGCGTCGGTCACGGGGCGCGGCATCATCAACATGACCGCGATCGCCTGCGTCGAGGCGCAGGTCATGCAGCAGGCCGGCTAGGTCGGCCAAAGGCCCCATGACGGATCCGCAACTCAACCAGGCCGAACCCGAGGCCGACGCCTTCGAGGAGCTCTACGGGCTCTCCGACGAGCTTGTCGAAGCGGTCAGCACGGCCTTGGAGCTGGGCCAGCCGGGCGTCGCGGCGGACTCCGCGGGCAAGCTGCATCCGGCCGATCTCGCGGACCTTCTGGAACGGCTGTCCGGCGAGGAACGCCTGGTACTGGTGCGCGCCCTGGGCGACGAGCTTGACGGCGAGGTGCTGTCCTATCTCGACGAGTCCGTGCGCGAGGAACTTGTCGAGGATCTGAACACCAAACAGCTCGCGTCGCTCGTTTCCGACCTCGAATCCGATGACGCGGTCGATGTGGTCGAGGATCTGGACGAGACGGATCTGCAGGCCCTGTTGCGGGCGGTCCCGGCCGACCAGCGCGTCCTGATCGAGGACAGCCTGCGCTATCCCGAGGACAGCGCCGGCCGTCTGATGCGCCGCGAGGTCGTGACGGCTCCGTCGTTCTGGAATGTGGGCCAGACCATCGATTTCATGCGTTCGGGCGTCGATCTGCCTGACGACTTCTACAACATCGTGGTCGTCGGGCCGGCCCACAAGCCGCTGGGTCTTGTGCATCTGTCGCGCATGCTGCGTCGGCGGCGTCCGGTCGATATCACCGAGATCATGGAAGCCGAGCCCAAGCTGATTCCGGCCGAAATGGATCAGGAGGAAGTGGCCTTCCTGTTCCGCCAGTACGGGCTGGTCGAGGCGCCCGTCGTGGACGAGGACGGACGGCTGGTGGGCGTCATCACGGTCGACGATATCGTCGACGTGATCGAGGAGGAGGCCGAGGAGGACATTCTCAAGCTGGGCGGCGTGCGCGAGGACGACTTCTATGACGACGTCGTGGAAACCACACGCTCGCGCTGGTCGTGGCTTTCGTTGAACCTTCTGACGGCGATCATCGCATCCTTGGTTATCGCGCTGTTCGATGAGACGATCGAAAAGGTGGTCGCGCTCGCTGTGCTCATGCCGATCGTTGCCAGCATGGGCGGCAATGCAGGCACGCAGACGCTGACAGTGGCCGTGCGCGCGCTCGCCACCAACGAACTGACCGCCCAGAACGCCGTCAGGATCGTCTGGAAGGAAGTCCTCGTAGGCGGCGTCAATGGCATTGTCTTCGCCATCTTGATGGGCGGCATCGCCTGGTTCTGGTTCCAGGACCCGGCGCTGGGCGGCGTGATCGCCGTTGCAATGATCATCAATCTGCTGATCGCGGGTTTCGCGGGCACGGTCATCCCGCTGGGGCTGGAGCGGATCGGCACCGATCCCGCCGTCGGTTCGACGGTGATCCTCACCACCGTGACCGATGTGGTCGGTTTTTTCTGTTTTCTGGGATTGGCGACCTGGGTCCTGCTTTAGGACCGGGCTGGCCGCGTTCCTATTCGCTCTGGTCTTTGCCCTCGGCGGTCTTTTCCGCCGCCGGCTCGCGTTTCCGCTCTTCCACCCGGAAGATCGTCCAGCCGCCCTTTTTGCCCGAGACAAGGCCCGGGCCCTGAGGGATTTCCGAATTGTCGTGATAGTCGAGTTCTTCCCAGCCGGAACAGCCGCTCAGGAGCGCGACGGCCAGTGCTGCCGCGCATCCGAACACCGTCCTTCGCAGGCCCGACATCGTTAGAACTTCACGCGGGTGCCGAGCGAGCCGACGGTGATGTCGTCGGTCGACTGCCCCCTGCGATCCAGGTCGAAATTGGCGACAGCGGCATAGAATTCGGTGCCGAAGTCCTCCAGGAATTGAACCGCGCTGGCGCGGAACATCTGCGCATCGTCGCCATTCTGGCCGACATCCTGGTTGTTGGAATAGTCGACGGCGAATGCGGTGTTGCCGAACTTGAAGAAGTCGGCGATCCAGCCGCCCTTGACGTAGAAGGAGCTCTCGTTTTGGCGCCCGGCGGTCCGCTCTTTCGTGCCGGCGGAGACCGTCAGGTTCAGGCCCGTGTTCTCGTGAAGGACCGACGCCGAGCCGTTGTAGATGTTGTTCGTCTGGGAGTTCTGCGGGTCGGACACGGCGGCCGCGGCGGCGGCCTTGACGCCATAGCCCTGGCCGGCCCAGCGCAGCGCAAGGTCCCACCGGTCGTCGGAAATTGCGGAACCGGATGCCTGGAAACCGAAGAATCTCGGCGAGTCGTACCGCACCCGATCGCGGCGGCTCAAGCCGTCGAAATCGTCGAAGACATCCTTGATCTTCAAGTTGAGCAGGTTGCCGCTGCTGTCCCGAAACTTCAGGCCGCCTGCTTGGTCGGAAACGGATGAATAGGCAATCACCGAGGTCCTTGAAAAATCTATCTGCGACGTGCCGTCCGAAGCGACCGATCCCTGACCGACCCGCAGGCGTCCGAAATCGGTGTGCGCGAGGTCGACCTCCAAAATGCGTTCTTTCACCTGGAACGATGTTTCCTGATCGTCCTGCGACACATCGCCCGACGAGTTCGATTCGGCCTCAAGTTCGATATTGCTGCCGATCGAGAATTTCTCGGTGACTTTCGCCTTGGCGACAAAGCGGAACCGGGTGGAACTGTTGTCGTTGTCGACGTGATAGAGCTTGGTGGACTCGCCGTCGTCGGCGGCGTTGACCATTCGGTTGACTTGGCCGGATACCACCAGACTGACCCGCTCGTTGGACGAAGTGACGGTCTTGCCTGGCACGTCCGTCCCGGCTGCCGTTTGCGCGTCTACCGAGGCAGCCTGCGCCTCTTCCTTGTGTTTCTTGGCCTCGTCGGCGGCGGCTTTGGCTTCATCCGCCATTGCCTGGAACTCGTCGCGCTTCTCCGTTGCCTTGAGCTGTTGCACCTCTTGCTGCAGCGATTCCAGCGCTTGTTGCTGCTTCTGCATCTGTTCCTGCTGCGCTTCGATGATCTGTTGCAGTTGTCTCAGCAATTCGGCGTCCACTTCCTGCGCGCCGGCCGGTGCTGAGAAGAGAACTCCTGTCGCAATGACCGTTGTCGTCAGAAGTCCGGCTAGCGACTTGGAAGCACGAATTGCCATGTCACATCGACCGCGTTGGTCGCCCCCATCTGGTGTGACTCCGAAACGCAAAGCCATCAAACGCTGTTGCTTTCGGAACCCCAGGTTCATCCGTCTCGCCAGCAAAGAGTAAGCTTTCAATGGAAGTTGCTGGGTCAGGAATCCGACTCGGGCGCGTATTTGTCGCCGCCTTGTTGCACAAACGCGACAACGCAAAGCCGGTCCCGCCACAACACCGCAAAGCGGAGACACCGAAGATGATTTTCTTCGCAAGTCTACGTCTTGTTGGCAGTCGGCTTCGGCCGTGGAGTCGGTTTTCGGAATCTACTTCTTCTCTTCGATTCGGAAGACCGTCCAGCCGCCTTTCTTACCTGACATCAGGCCTGGCCCTTCAGGAATGCTTGAGGTCACGTGACAGTCGACGGGTTCCCAGCCCGGGCATCCGTAAGAATTGCGCCGGCAAGGGCGATCACGCGACCGCGCCTGATAAACATCCGGAAACCCACCATTTCCCGTCCGACTTGGCGGGTGCGCGGAATGCTGCCAAACGGCCCGAGGTTATGCTTTACGTTGACGTAAACGTCAAGATAAGGCATCATCGGAGCATGGCTGAAACCCACAGCATCGCCGAGCTTGCCAGGGAGTTCGGCGTGACCACGCGGACGATCCGCTTTTACGAAGGCGAAGGCCTGTTGGCGCCCCGCCGGGACGGGCAAAAGCGGCTGTTTTCGCCGCGCGACCGCGTGCGCCTCAAGCTTATCCTGCGTGGCAAGCGCCTTGGTTTCAGCCTGTCGGAGATCGCCGAAATCCTGGACATGTACGATGCGGCGCCGGGCGAGGGGGGGCAGCTTGCCCTGTTGCTTGACCGAATCGACCAGCGCCGCGCGGCCTTGAAACAGCAGCGCCGCGACATCGACCAGACCCTGGCCGATCTCGCCGAGGTCGAACGACGGTGCCGCCGGCGTCAGGAACAGATCGGCATTGGAGCCGGGCGATGAGCGACACCGCCGATTTCGCGGTCAGCGATCCCGACTTCGAGGCCCGGGTCCGCGAAAGCTTTGCGCGGCAGGGCCTGATGGCGACCCTGGGCGCCAGCTTGACCGAGGTCGCACCGGGGCGCTGCACCATCGAACTTCCGTTCGATCAAGGCCTCACACAGCAGGACGGGTTCTTTCATGCCGGCGCCGTCGGCGCGGTCGCCGACAGTGCGGGCGGCTATGCGGGCTGGACGCTGATGGGCCCTGGCACGCGCGTGCTGACGATCGAATACAAGCTCAACCTGGTGGCGCCGGCTGCGGGCGACAGGGTGATTGCCCGTGGAACGGTCGTTCGCGCCGGCCGCACGATCACCACGTCGCGCGCCGACGTTCTCGTGCAGGCGGATGGCTCCGAAAAACTGTGCGCCACCCTGCTGCAGACCCTGATGTGCCTCAACGAAGGCGACCCTGCCGGCAAACGGCGATCGGTCTAGGAAAGGCAAGACACCGAAATGATCTCCAACGAGTATCCGACCCTGAACTTCGACCTTGGCGAGACGGCCGATCTCTTGCGGGCATCGGTGCGCAGCTTTTCAGACGATGCGATTGCGCCGCGCGCCGAGGAAATCGACCGCACAAACGCCTTTCCGCGGGATCTGTGGCCGCGCCTTGGTGAGATGGGCCTGTTGGGGATCACCGTTGAAGAGGAATACGGCGGTTCCGGCATGGGCTATCTGGAACACACGCTTGCCATGGAGGAGATCAGCCGCGCGTCGGCCAGCGTCGGTTTGTCCTACGGCGCCCATTCCAACCTTTGCGTCAACCAGATCCGCCGCAACGGGACCGAGGCTCAGAAACAGCGTTACCTGCCGAAGTTGATCACCGGCGAGCATGTGGGCGCGCTCGCGATGTCCGAGCCCGGGGCGGGGTCGGACGTGGTTTCCATGCGGACGCGTGCGGAAAAAAAGGGCGACCGCTATGTGTTGAACGGCACGAAGATGTGGATCACCAATGGCCCGGAGGCCGAGACACTGGTGGTCTATGCCAAGACCGATCCAGGCGCCGGCAAGCGCGGCATCACGGCATTCCTGATCGAGAAGGGGTTCAAGGGCTTCAGCACCGCCCAAAAGCTCGACAAGCTGGGCATGCGCGGCTCCGATACCTGCGAGCTGGTGTTCGAGGATTGCGAGGTTCCCGAAGAGAACGTGCTCGGCCAGGAAGGTGCCGGCGTGCGGGTGTTGATGAGCGGTCTGGACTACGAACGTCTGGTGCTGGCCGGCGGACCAATCGGCATCATGCAGGCCTGCATGGACATCGTCGTGCCCTACGTGCACGAACGCACGCAGTTCGACCAGCCCATCGGGACCTTCCAGCTGATGCAGGGCAAGCTTGCGGACATGTACACCACGCTGAACGCCACCAAGGCCTACGTTTACGCGGTGGCCAAGGCCTGCGACCGGGGCGAGACCACGCGCAAGGACGCGGCGGGGGCCATCCTCTATGCGGCGGAAAAGGCCACCTGGATGGCGCTGGAGGCGATCCAGGCACTGGGCGGCAACGGCTACATCAACGAATACCCGACCGGCCGGTTGCTCAGGGACGCCAAGCTCTACGAGATCGGTGCCGGCACGTCGGAGATCCGACGCATGCTGATCGGACGCGAGCTGTTCGAGGAGACGGCGTGAGACGCCGTCGCGGCAGGAGACGCGCATGCCCACGCTGTTGGTGAGCGGCGCGAACCGGGGGATCGGCCGCGAGATCGTCCGCCAGTACCAGGCGGCCGGCTGGTCGGTGATCGCGGCCTGCCGCGACCCGTCCCGTGCCGATCTTTCCTGCGAAACGGTGTCGTTGGACGTGGGCGACTCCGGCGCGCTGGACGGCCTGGTGCGGACCCTGGACGGCCGGCCGATCGATCTCCTTTGGAACAACGCCGGCATTTACCCCGATCGCGGTCGGAACGACGAGGGGCCGCAGCAGACGACCTGGGCCGAGACCCTGCGAATCAATACGATCGCGCCCATCCTGGTGGCGCGGGCTCTGGCGGACAGTGTTGCCGCGTCGAAATGGCGGCTGATGGCCTTCACCACTTCGCGCATGGGCTCTATCGCCTCCAACGTGTCGGGCGGCGCATATGCCTATCGGTCGTCCAAGGCCGCGCTGAATGCCGCGGCGAAGTCTCTTGCGCTGGAACTGGCGCCGCGCCGCGTCACTGTGATCCTGCTGCATCCCGGATGGGTGCGCACGCAGATGGGAACGGATGCTGCGGACATCGGCGTCGAAGAAAGCGTCGCCGGCATGAAGGGTGTTCTCGATCGGGTCGAGCCGGCCGACACCGGCCGTTTCTTCAACTACGATGGCGCCGAGATCGCCTGGTAGGAGGCTGAATGCCCAACCATCACCTTGCTCAGATGAACGTCGCGCACGCGGTTGCGCCCATGGACGATCCGCAGATGGCGGACTTCATGGCGCAGCTTGACGAGATCAATGCCATGGCCGACGACGCGCCGGGCTTCGTCTGGCGCCTGCAAAGCGACTCCGGCAACGCCACGGACATCATCGTCACGCCGGATCCTTCTTTCCTGATCAACATGTCGGTCTGGGAATCCGTCGAGGCGCTGTTCGACTATGTCTACAAGACCGCGCATACCAAGGTCATGACGCGCCGTCGCGACTGGTTCCGCAAGCATGACGGGGCCTATCAGGTGCTGTGGTGGGTGCCGGCCGGCCATCTGCCGACGCCGGAGGAGGGCCTGGAGCGGCTGCGCCATCTGACCGACCACGGTCCCACGCCGCACGCCTTTTCGTTCAAGGAGCGTTTTCCCGCTCCCGAGGACTCCAGCGATGCTGCTGAATGAAGACCACGTCCTGATCCGCGAGACCGCGCGCCAGTTCGCGGCCGGGCGGCTTGCGCCGAACGCGGCACGGTGGGATGCCGAAAGCCGGTTCCCGAAGGAGGCCATCGCGGAAATGGCGGAACTCGGCATGATGGGCATGCTGGTCCCGGAGGCGTGGGGCGGCGCCGGTGCGGACCATGTGGCCTATGCGCTGGCGATCGAGGAGATCGCCGCCGGCGATGGTTCGGTATCGACGATCATGAGCGTGCACAACTCCGTGGGCTGCATGCCGGTCTTGAAGTATGGCACCGACGAACAGAAACGCCGCTTCTTGGAACCGATGGCGCGCGGCAAGATGCTGGCCGCCTTCTGCCTGACCGAACCCCAGGCGGGTTCCGACGCGGCCGCCATCGCGACGCGGGCGGAAAAGGTGGGCAACAAGTGGGTGTTGAACGGCACCAAGCAGTTCATCACGTCCGGCAGCACGGCCGACGTCGCCATCGTCTTCGCACGCACCGACCCGTCGGCCGGCAAGAAGGGCATCTCGGCCTTCATCGTGCCGACCGACACGCCGGGTTACGTGGTTGCAAGCGTCGAGCGCAAGCTCGGCCAGAAGGCGTCCGATACCTGCCAGATCGTGTTCGAGAACCTGGAACTGACGCCCGATCTGATGCTGGGCGAGGAGGGGGCGGGATACGGCATCGCGCTTGCCAACCTGGAAGGCGGCCGGATCGGCATCGCCGCGCAGGCCGTCGGCTTGGCCCGCTCGGCCTACGAACACGCCCTGGCCTATGCCCGCGAACGCGAATCCATGGGGACCGCCATCGTCAACCACCAGGCCGTCGGTTTTCGCCTTGCCGACATGGCCACCCGTGTGGAGGCGGCACGGCAGATGGTTCTGCACGCCGCGTCCCTGCGCGATGCGGGCACGCCTTGCCTGAAAGAAGCCGCCATGGCCAAGCTGTTCGCTTCCGAGATCGCCGAGACCGTGTGTTCCGATGCGATCCAGGTGCACGGCGGCTACGGCTATCTCGCCGACTATCCGGTCGAGCGGATCTACCGCGATGTGCGCGTCTGCAAGATCTACGAAGGCACCAGCGACATCCAGCGCCTGATCATCGCCCGTCAGATCGCGGCGTGACCGAATTCCAGATGGCCGGAGCACCCAATGGCTGAACCGATCGACTTCTACTTCGACTTCTCTTCGCCCTATGGCTATCTCGCTGCCAACGTCATCGATTCGCTCGCCGACCGCTACGGCCGCGCCGTGACCTGGCGGCCGATGCTGTTGGGCGCCGTTTTCAAGGTCAGCGGCCAGACGCCGCTGTTGGAGATCCCGCTGAAGGGCGAGTATGCCCGACGCGACCTGCACCGCACCGCGCGTCTCATGGGCCTTCCCTTCACCTTGCCCGACCCGTTCCCGTTCGTTTCCGTTTCCGCCTGCAGGGCATTCTACTGGCTGGTCGACGACGATGCCGCCGCGGCGCGGACGCTTGCGATGGCGCTCTACAAGGCCGCGTTCGTGGAAGGACGCTCGATCGCCCGACCCGACGACGTTGTCGAGGTTGCCGGTGCGCTTGGCCACGACGCCGCGGCCGTTCGCGCGGCCCTGCAGGATCAGTCCGTCAAGGACCGTCTCAGGACGGAGGTCGATGCCGCGATCGCGCACGGGGTTTTCGGCTCGCCCTTCGTGATTGTCGATGGTGAGCCGTTCTGGGGGGTCGACCACCTGCACCAGCTTGAACGCTGGCTGGACACCGGCGGCTGGTGACGGGAGAGGCCACGTGACCGTTCTGCATTCCACGATCGACCGAAAGGACCCCGCCTTTGCGGAGAACGCCGCGGCCATGGGCGGGCTGGTCGAAACGCTGGCCGAGACCGTCGCGTGGATCAAGCAGGGCGGCGGCGAAAAGGCGCGCGAACGCCACCTCGGCCGCGGCAAGCTGCTGCCCCGCGACCGGGTGCGCACGCTTCTGGATCCGGGCTCGCCTTTTCTCGAGATCGGCCAGCTTGCCGCGCACGGCCTGTACGGCGACGAGGTTCCCGCCGCGGGCGTCATCGCCGGCGTCGGCAGGGTGTCGGGTGTGGAATGCATGGTGGTGGCCAACGATGCCACCGTCAAAGGCGGCACCTACTATCCGGTCACAGTGAAGAAGCACCTGCGCGCCCAGGAGATCGCACGGCAGTGCCGCCTGCCATGCATCTATCTGGTCGATTCCGGCGGCGCGAACCTGCCCAACCAGGACGAGGTCTTCCCCGACCGCGACCATTTCGGCCGGATCTTCTTCAACCAGGCCAGGATGTCGTCGGAGGGCATCCCTCAGATCGCGGTCGTGATGGGCTCCTGTACCGCCGGCGGCGCCTATGTGCCGGCGATGTCGGACGAGGCGATCATCGTCCGCGAGCAGGGGACGATCTTTCTCGGCGGCCCCCCGCTGGTCAAGGCCGCGACGGGCGAGGTGGTCAGTGCCGAAGATCTCGGCGGCGCCGACGTTCATGCGCGGATTTCCGGCGTGGCCGACCACTATGCCCGGGACGATGCCCATGCCCTGGCCCTGGCCAGGCGCATCGTCGCGAACCTGAACTGGCGGAAATCCGTTCCCCTGGCCGTGCGCGCGCCGGAGGCGCCGCTCTACCCTGCCGCGGATCTCTACGGCATCGTCCCGACCGACCTGAAGAAGCCCTACGATGTGCGCGAGGTAATCGCCTGCATCGTCGACGGCTCCGCGTTCGACGAGTTCAAGGCCCTCTACGGAACGACGCTGGTCTGCGGCTTTGCGCATATCTGCGGCTATCCCGTCGGAATCCTTGCCAACAACGGCATCCTGTTCTCCGAGAGCGCGGTGAAGGGCGCGCATTTCGTCGAGCTTTGTTCGCAGCGCGGCATCCCCCTGGTCTTCCTGCAGAACATCACGGGCTTCATGGTCGGGTCCAAGTACGAACACGGCGGCATCGCCAAGGACGGCGCCAAGCTGGTAACGGCGGTTGCCACGACCTGGGTGCCGAAGCTCACCGTCATCATCGGCGGCTCGTTCGGGGCCGGCAACTACGGCATGTGCGGGCGGGCCTACAGCCCCCATTTCCTGTGGATGTGGCCGAACGCACGCATCTCCGTCATGGGCGGCGAGCAGGCGGCAAACGTGCTGGCCCAGGTGCGGGCCGACAACCTGGAGCGCCAGGGCACGCCCTGGACGGAAGACGAGGCTGAGGCCTTCAAGGCGCCGATCCGCGCCCAGTACGAAGACCAGGGCCACCCTTACTACGCAACCGCCCGGCTTTGGGACGACGGCATCATCGACCCGGCCGATACGCGCACCGTTCTCGGCCTCGGCCTGTCCGCGGCACTGAACGCACCGATCGAGACCGGGCGTTTCGGTCTCTTCCGCATGTAGGACATCCGATGACAGAAACCTATCGCATCAGCAGGGACGGGCCTGTCGCCCATGTCACGCTCTCTAATCCCGACAAGCACAACTGCTTCGACGACCGCCTGATCGCCGGACTGACGCGCACCTTTGCCGATCTGGGCGAGGCCGAGCACGTGCGCGTCATCGTTCTCGACGCGGAAGGCAGAAGTTTCTCCGCCGGCGCCGATCTCAACTGGATGCGCCGCATGGCAGAGAACAGCCACGAGGAAAACCTGCGCGATGCACGCGCGCTGGCGCGCATGCTGCAGACCATCAACATGGTCGCCAAACCGACAGTCGCCCTGGTCCAGGGGCCGACCTTCGGCGGCGGCGTCGGGCTTGCCGCCTGCTGCGACATCGTAATCGCCAGCACCCGGGCCAGCTTCAGCCTTTCCGAAGTCAAGCTGGGGATCATTCCAGCGACCATCTCTCCCTACGTGCTGGCTGCGATTGGCGCGCGCGCCGCGCGCCGCTTTATGCTGACCGCCGAGCGGTTCGATGCCGAAGCCGCTGCGGCGATGGGCCTTGTCCACCAGGTGGTGCCCGAGGCGGAGCTTGTTGCGGCCGGCAAAGCCGCGGTCGATGCTCTGTTGGCCAACGGTCCCAACGCGGTGCAGGAAACCAAGAAACTGGTGTTTTCCGTTGGCGGTGCGGTCAGCGAAGAGACCATCGACGAGACGGCGCGCTGGATCGCGAGCGTTCGTGCGACCGACGAGGCGCGGGAAGGAATGCGCGCGTTCCTTGAGAAACGAAAACCCAACTGGACTGGCAGAGTATAAAAGGAACGGTCAGTATGTTCGACGCCTATACCGACCGATATTTCTTGTCATGTGCAAAGGCTTCGGCGCGTGTTTGACTCTCTCCTGATTGCGAACCGCGGGGAGATCGCCTGTCGCATCATGCTGACGGCCAGGCGCATGGGTCTTCGCACGGTTGCCGTCTATTCCGATGCAGACCGGGACGCGCTGCACGTATCGCATGCCGATGCGGCCGTCAGGATCGGCGGCGCCGCGGCTCAGGACAGCTATCTGAACATCGATGCGATTCTTGATGCCGGCGCACGGTCCGGAGCCGGGGCGGTGCACCCCGGCTATGGTTTCCTGGCCGAAAACGCGGACTTCGCCGAGGCTTGTGCCGACGCGGGTCTGGTCTTCGTCGGCCCGCCGCCGGCCGCGATCCGTGCCATGGGCTCCAAGTCGGAGGCCAAGGCGCTGATGGCGGCGGCGGGCGTTCCGCTGGTCCCCGGTTATCACGGCGCCGATCAGGATCCGGCGCACTTGAAGGACGAGGCCGACAAGATCGGCTATCCCGTGCTGATCAAGGCTTCGGCCGGCGGCGGCGGCAAGGGGATGCGGCTGGTGGAAGGGCCCGAGGCGTTCTCGGACGCCTTGGCGGCGGCGCGGCGCGAGGCGAAGGCCGGTTTCGGCGACGACCGGGTCCTGGTCGAGAAATACATCACCCAACCGCGCCACATCGAGATGCAGGTCTTTGCCGATACGCTTGGAGGGTCGATCCACCTGTACGAGCGTGACTGTTCCCTGCAGCGGCGCCACCAGAAGGTGGTCGAAGAGGCGCCGGCGCCTGGGCTGTCGGAGAAGATGCGCGGCGAGATGGCCGAGGCGGCATTGGCGGCCGCCCGGGCGATCCGGTATGTCGGGGCCGGCACCGTGGAGTTCATCGTCTCGACCGGACCGGACCACAGCCCGCAGGCGTTCTACTTCATGGAGATGAACACGCGGCTGCAGGTCGAACATCCCGTGACGGAAGAGATCACCGCGCTTGACCTTGTGGAGTGGCAGTTGCGCATCGCCGCGGGCGAGCCGCTGCCTTTGAACCAGGGGCAGGTGCGTGCTTCCGGCCATGCTTTTGAGGCCCGGCTCTATGCGGAAGATCCGCTGCGCGATTTTCTGCCGGCCACGGGCCGGCTCGATCACCTTGTCCTGCCGGAGTTTGCCCAGGATGTCAGGGTCGAGACCGGCGTGCGCCAGGGCGATACGGTCAGCGTGCATTACGATCCGATGATCGCCAAAATCGTCGCCTGGGACAAAAGCCGGGAGGCGGCGCTGCGGCGCCTCCGCGCCGCGCTCGACGAAACGGAGATCTCCGGCGTTGCGACGAACCTGGCCTTCCTGCGGGCGGTGGCGTCTGATCCGGACTTTGCCGCCGGCGCGGTCGATACCGGCTTCATCGAGCGCCACCGCGACCGGCTGCTACGGCCGCCGGGACCCGCCACCGAAACCGTGCTCGCATTCGCGGCGCTGCACGACCTCCTGTCGCGCGCCGGCGCGGCCGAACAGGTGGCCCGGTCCAGCGCCGACCCCCACTCGCCGTGGCATCGGACCGACGGCTGGCGCCTCAACGACACCAGCCACACGGTCCTTCGATTCCTCGACGACGGCGAGGAGATCCCCATCACGGCGCACTACCGCGACCGCGACTTCGACCTGGAGATTGCGGGCCGAAGGCTCGAGGTTTCCGGGAGGTTTGACGCGCGGGGCCGCATCGATGCCGAGATCGACGGCGTCCGCCGGTCGGGGACGGTGCTGGAGGACGGTCTCGACCGGATCGTGATCGCCGACGGGCGCAGCCACCGGCTGACGCTGTTCGATCCGATCGCCGCCGCGGCCGTGGACGAGGCCGGCGGCGCGCATCTTTCGGCGCCCATGCCGGGCACGGTCACCGCCGTTCATGTGGCCGACGGCGACACTGTCTCGGCCGGCCAGGCGCTTCTGGTGCTGGAGGCGATGAAGATGGAGCATACGATCCGGGCGCCTGCGGCCGGCACGATCGAACGGGTGCGTTTCGCCGCCGGCGAGCAGGTGGAAGAGGGCGCCGAACTCATCGTTTTCGCGGATGCCTGAAGACGGGCCTGCAGGATTGACGGTATGATGCGGCCTCAAATCAAGCCCCGCCCGAAGGAACAGGCATGACGGCCCGCAACGGCCTGCCGGACCGCGTCAAGATCGTCGAGGTCGGACCGCGCGACGGACTTCAGAACGAACCCGGCACGGTGCCGGCGGCTGCGAAGATCGCCCTGATCGATCGTCTCTCGGACACCGGTCTGACGGCGATCGAGGCGGGCAGTTTCGTGTCGCCGAAATGGGTGCCGCAGATGGCCGACAGCGAAGCCGTCATGGCCGGCATCCGCCGGCGGCCGGGCGTCACCTATTCCGTCCTCACCCCCAACATGAAAGGCTTCGAGCGTGCGCTCGCCGCCGGCGCGACCGAGGTCGCGGTCTTCGCGGCGGCCTCCGAATCCTTCAGCCGCCGCAACATCAACTGTTCGATCGCCGAAAGCCTGGAGCGGTTCGAGCCGGTCTGCGCCGCCGCCTCCGACGCCGGGGTCGCGGTCCGCGGCTATATTTCCTGTGTTCTCGGCTGTCCCTACGAAGGCGCGGTCGTGCCCGAGGCGGTGCGCGATGTCGCCGCCGCCCTGGTCCAGATGGGCTGCTACGAGATTTCGCTCGGCGACACCATCGGCGTCGGCACCCCCGTGGCGGCCCGCGGCCTTTTGGAAACCGTCGCCGTCGCGGTGCCGATCGAGCGTCTCGCCGGGCATTTCCACGATACCTACGGCCAGGCGCTGGCCAATATCCTGGCCTGTCTGGAGGCGGGTCTCGGCGTGGTCGACTCCGCCGTCGCCGGGCTCGGCGGCTGTCCCTACGCCAAGGGGGCCACCGGCAACGTGGCGACGGAGGACGTCCTTTATATGATGCAGGGCTGTGGCGTTGAGACCGGCGTCGATCTGGACGGCGTGTTCGAGGCCGGGCGCGGGATCACCGAGGCGCTGGGCCGGCAGCCGGTCTCGCGGGTGGCCGCCGCGCTTGCGGCGCGGCGCGGCTGAGATGCCGCCGTTCTGCGCTTGAAAAGGCGGGAATCGCCTTTATCCTCCACCAGAAGTTGTTTCCCGCCCGATTTATGGCTCCGTTTCCCGGTCTGCCACGCAATGGTTACGATTTGTAAAGCATATTCGGTGCAGGTAGTGTTGCGCCCGACCGCGCGCGCCGGGTCAACACGTGCGTCCAGCGGCCGGGCACCGTCTCCTGGGTAGTCACGGGTCATGGGGTACAATCTAAGCCGAATCAACGTTCTCGTCGTTGACGACAATGCCCACATGCAGATGCTGGTCAGGTCCATCCTGGACGCCTGCGGTGTAGAGGCTGTGCGCAAGGCGTTGGACGGGATGATGGCGATCGACGAGATGCGGCTGATGATGCCGGATATCGTGATCACCGACTTCCAGATGACCCCGATGGACGGCATCGAGCTGACCCGTCAGATCCGCAGCGGCAACACGGTCTCCAACCCCTACGTGCCGATCATCATGATGACCGGCTATACCGAGCTGCACAGGGTCATCGAGGCCCGGGATGCCGGCGTCACCGAGATCATCGCCAAGCCGGTCTCGCTGCGCTCGCTCTACAGCCGGATCGTGGCCGTGATCGAGCGGCCGCGGCCGTTCATTCGCACGCCGAACTATTTCGGTCCCGATCGGCGTCGGCGCCAGATCCCCATCGATTTCGAAGACCGCCGGCTGACCTCGCGGCAGATCCGGACCGAGGCGGAGGCGGCCGCGCTGCCCAATTCCGGTGCGGATTTCGACATCGACTGGGATTGACGCCCGAGCCGAAGGCGGGTCCCGTGACCGTCCACCTGCGCAAGCTGTGCGTCGGCGTCGACCATCCCGACCAGCTCGCCGCCTGGCAGGCGCGCCGTCTTGCGGCGGCCGGCGGTCGGCCCGGAACGCTGTTTCACCAGACCCGCAACCATCCCAAACGCCGGGACGAGATTCTCGACGGCGGATCGCTCTACTGGATCATCCGCGGGGT
>OZ272519.1:0-2432500 GCA_965603855.1 Alphaproteobacteria bacterium | reverse complement strand
GGCGCTCTCGGTCAGGATGCGGTAGAAATTCGCCAGCGACAGCGCCCGATAGAAGAAGGCGGCCAGCATCAGCGCGTAGAAGGCGGCGACGGCGGCGGCCTCGGTCGGCGTGGTGACGCCGCCATAGATCCCGTACAGCAGGATCGCCGGCATCAGCAGCGCCGGGAAAGCGTTCGCGGTCAGCTTCGGCAGTTCCCTCAGCGGCACCGCGTCCTCGGTGAGGAAGCCCCGGCGGTGAGAGATGAACCAATTCATCGCCATCAGCACCAGCCCCATCATCAGCCCTGGAACGATGCCGCCGAGGAACAGGTAGCCGATCGAACTGTTCGAGACCAGCGCATACAGCACCATCGGGATCGAAGGCGGGATGATCGGGCCGATGGTCGCCGAGGCGGCGGTGATCGCGGCGGCGTAGCCGCGCGTGTAGTGCCCCGACTTGGTCATCATCTCGATGACGATCTTGCCGATGCCGGCGGCGTCGGCGACGGCCGAGCCCGACATCCCCGAGAAGATCAGCGAGGCGACGACGTTGACGTGCCCGAGCCCGCCCTTGAACCGGCCCACCAGCCCGACACAGAACCGCAGCAGCCGGTCGCTGATGGTGCCCGCGTTCATGATGTTGGCCGCGACGATGAAAAGCGGCACGGCCAGCAGGATGAAGCTCTGGTACATGCCGTCCATCAGCACCTTGCCGGCGACGCCGATGCCCTGGCCCCCCAACGCGAGATAGACGAAAGACCCCAGCAGGATGGCGTAGGCGATCGGCATGCCGATCCCGGCCAGCGCGAACAGCGTGATCAGACAAAGCGCGAATTCGAGGCTCACTTGTCGGCGGCCTCGTCGCGCGCGCCGCTCTTCCCGTCGGCGAGGTCTTTGTAGTGGTGGATGTCGGCTTCGGCACCGTGGCGGAACACATGGACCGCCCGCCAGGCGTAGCGCAGGGACACCACCACCAGGAAGAAGGCGTAGACCGAGTAGATGTCACGCATCCGGATCCAGTCGCCGATAAGTTGCGACAGGGTTGCCGTCTTCTTCAGCCGCAGGATGTAGAATTTCCCCCAGGTCGGCTCCAGCGACAGCAACAGGCCGACGCAGATCGCGATGCAGGAGAGGATCGCGAACGCCTTCCTCAGGCCCGGGCGCACCGCGGCATAGACGATGTCGAAGGTGACGTGATCGCGCTCGCGCACGATCGTCGCGCTGCCGAAGAAAACGATCCAGACCCACAGCGCCAGGCAGAACTCCAGCGTCCAGCCATAGCGGGTCGGGTCGAACAGGGGCACCGCTTCGGCGATCCATTCAAGCCGCGCGGTATAGCGGATCGCGACCTGGATGATGAAGGTGGCGAACATGGCGGCCATCATCATGGCCGCCAGGAACTCGGCGCCGCGGCGGATCCAGCTCAAGGACCCTCCCATCGCGGATCTCCGCGGCGCCGTTGTCCTGGGTCAGTTGCCCAGGGCGTTGATCTTCTCGAGCACGCCGTCCGGCCAGGAGGCCGAGAACTCCGTGTTCTGATACTGCCCCTGTACGTGCTCGCGGAAAGCCTTCAGGTCGGGCTCGTAGATCTCCAGGCCGTTCTCGCGCAGGAACGAGACAAGCTCCTCCTCCTTCTGCAGCTGGCGCTGGCGACCCTGCTCGGCGGCGGCATCGGCCGCGCTCTGCACGGTCTGCTGCTGCGCGGGCGTCAGTTTTTCCCAGACCGCCTTGGAGAAGGCGACGTAGTTCAGGTCGACGAGGTGTGCGGTCAGGGCGATCTGGCAGGTCACCTCGTAGAACTTGGCGTCGACCACGGTCGGCAGCGGGTTGTCCTGGCCGTCGACCGAGCCCGTCGAAAGCGCCGTGTAGACCTCGGTGAACGCCATCGGCGTCGGGTTCGCGCCGAGCGCCTTGCCGAGGAACTGCCAGGCGTCCGTGCCGGGCATGCGCAGATTGACGCCGGCGAGGTCGTCGGGCGTGCGCACGTTCACCTCGTTGCGGCACTGGCGCAGATTCACGTGTCGGCGGCCGAGATACATCACGCTTAACAGCTTGACGCCGAGCTCGTCCTCGACCTTCTGCTTGAACGGATCCATCAGCGGGTCGTTGAAGACGGCGACCTGGTGGGCCGCGTCCTGATGGACATAGCCGGTGGCGAAGATCGAGAACTCGGGGAAGAAGGTCGCCAGTTCCTGCGCCGAGGCGATCGACATCTCGAGATCGCCCGTGGCGATGGCCTCGAGCTCGGCGCCCTGTGCGATCAGCGAGGCGTTGTAATGCGGCTCATAGGTGGCGAAGTCGGCGACCGCCGGTGCGAACACCTCGGCCAGGGCGATAGACCGCTGGTCGGTGTCAGACGCCGGGGTGGACATGCGCAGATTGATGGTGTCCTGCGCCGCGGCGGCGGTCGCGAGGCCCAGCGAGAATAAGGCCGCGGATGCCATCACGGCGCTGCGGCGAAAGAGTAAAGTCATGGTGTCCTCCCTGTGGAACGTCGTTTGGGCGCGAGCGGCAATCGTCGCGCCCGGTTTATGTCGTTCGCTTATGCCAAGCGGGCACGATTTTGTCTATCGGACGGGCGGGCTGCGCGTCAGGACCCTGTCGGGTGGCTTGCGCCCGGGAGAACGGCTGAACCTGGACCAGTCGCGGAAGACCCGCCGCAGGCGCGCCTGCCAACCGGCGCGCCACGATGCCTTGTGATCACCCTGCCGCGGGGCTAAATAAGCCTAGAACCACGCGGACCCAATGAGATGACGACGACGGTTTCCAGACTTGAGGCGCGGCTGGCCGCCGTGCGGGCTGAGCTTGAGGCGGCGGGGGTGCAGGCCATGATCGTGCCGCGCGCCGACCGCCACCAGAACGAATACGTCGCTCCGTCCGACGAGCGGCTGCGCTTTATCAGCGGCTTTTCAGGCACTGCCGGCATCGCGGTCATCACCGGCACGGAGGCGGCGCTGTTCACCGACGGTCGTTACACGATACAGGCCGAACGCCAGTTGCCCAGCGGGTCCTGGGAGATTTGCCCCGTGGCCGGCGACGGCGTCACCGACTGGCTCGGCAGCCGCCTCGGCAAGGGGGATCGGGTCGGGTTCGACCCCGAACTGTACCCCGCCGGCAAGATCGGGGCACTGAACGAGAAACTGGCACGATACGGCATCGAGACGGCCCCCCTCGACCCCAACCCCATCGACACGGTCTGGCAAGACCGGCCGGCGCCGCCCGCCGGGCCGGTCGAGCTTTATCCCGTCGCGTTTGCCGGTGAAGCGGCGAAGGACAAACGTGCGCGCGTGGCCGCGGCGCTGCGCCAGGCGGGGTGCGCCGGGCTCCTGATCTCGGCGCCGGACAGCCTGGCCTGGGTTCTGAATATCCGCGGCAGCGACCTCGACATGGTTCCGGTTGTCTTCGGTTTCGGGCTCGTCGCGGCCGATGGCGCGACGACGTTCTTCGTCGACGAGGCCAAACTGGATGAGCCGACCCGTACGGCGCTGGTGGGAGACGGCGGTCTTAAGATCGCCGCGCCGGACGCGCTGGCGGGGGCGCTTGCTGCGTTCAAGGGCCGGCGGCTGCGGCTCGACGTGGTCACCGCCAGCGTCCGGCTCGTTCAGCTTGCCGAAAGCGCAGGCGTCGAGGTCGATCTGGGTCCCGATCCCATCGCCGCCATGAAGGCGGCGAAGAACGTGACAGAGGTCGATGGCATGCGCGCGTCCCACTTGCGGGATGCCACGGCGGTCCTGCGGTTTCTCAGATGGTTCGCTTCGGAGCGGCCGGACGGCGCGACCGAGTGGGACCTGGTCAAGACGCTTGCCGGTTTTCGCGAAACGCTTCAGCACTACCAGGGGCCGAGTTTCCCGACCATTTCGGCCTCGGCGGAGAACGCGGCGCTGGCGCACTATCAAGTCAGCGAAGGCAGCGCCCGAACGCTCGGCAAGGACGAGATCTATCTGGTCGACAGCGGCGGGCAGTACCTCGATGGAACCACCGACATCACCCGGGTCGCGGTGACCGGCCAGCCAAGCGACGAAATGCGGCTGCGCTACACCCAGGTTCTTAAGGGACATGTGGCCCTATGCCGTCAGCGTTTTCCGCGCGGCGTGTCCGGTGCCCAGCTCGACGGTCTGTCGCGGCAGTTTCTTTGGGGCGACGGTGTCGATTTCGATCACGGCACCGGCCATGGCGTCGGGCACTATCTGTCGGTGCACGAGGGACCCCAATCAATTTCGCAGCGCGGTGCCGGTGTGCCTCTGGTCCCGGGAATGGTCGTCTCGATCGAGCCCGGATACTACAAGATCGGCGCGTTCGGAATCCGGATCGAGAACCTGGCCGTTGTCCGCACGGTCGCGGATCCGCCACCACTGGCCGACCGCGAGCTGCTTGAGTTCGAGATGTTGACGATGGTGCCCTATGAACGGGCCTTGATCTCGCTCCCGCACCTCACCGAAGAGGAAATCGCCTGGGTCGACGCCTACCACGCGCAGGTTGCCGAGGCACTAGCGCCGCAGCTGTCGGGGGCGGACCTGGATTACCTGAAGACGGCGACGGCACCGCTCGGGAACTGAGCGCCCGGATGTGGGTCCCGTCGAAGGCCAGGCCGACGGGCCCGGTCTTCGACAGGCGCGCGCACGCGTCCATCGACCAATTTAAATGCAACGGCGTTGATGCGCCTCGGTGAAGACGTGCCGGCGGCGTCCGCCCGGCGCGCCCGAACAGCCTTTATCCGAGGCGAGGGCGAAGGTCGCAGGCGGTCGGTTTTCGTTTCTCTGCCCCTTCGACCATCGACAAGCGGGAAAGCAAGGATATTAGCGTCAAGTGAATTTTGCCGTAGCAACCAACCAAAATATGGGTACACTGGAAATGTTACTACCCGTACGTGAGGATCTACTCAAACTTGAATTGCATATTACGTATGTTGTTCACAGGGGGGCATATTCGCCGCGATGGTCATTGAGGTCTGCAGCATTCCCGCGGGCGACAACGACCAACGGGACGAGACAAGGACGGCGCCGAAACCCATAAGCCGGCGCGTCGCTACAAGGCCTGCGTCCGATCATCGTCCTTCAGGTGCCTTCAACCGGGTCTGCGGAACGGTCTTTGTGATAACGGTTCTTGTGGCCGCCGCCGGGCCGGCCGAGGCCAGCGATCCCTCCCAATACAGCTTCGATCGCTTGCAAGGTCGCCTGTCCGGCCAGCCCTGCCGGTTCGAGGGGCTCATCCGCGGCGCCGCAGGCTTGAACCGCAGCGGCGCCACCTGCCGGCAGAGCGCGTTTGGCCGGATGACGCCGCAGAGGCTCCCTGATCGGGCGAGCCCGCCTGACGAGACGCCGGCTTCGCTCGCGGAGGCGTCGATCGCAAGGGCGTTCAAGCAACGGACGTTCGAAACGCTTGCGCCCGCCGCAACCGTTTCCGGCGCCGACTACGCCGCGGCGCCGGCTTTCCGGGCTTTGATCGATCTTTGCCGAAACCTGCCGCCATTGCCCGTGATCGCAAAGGGCAGCGGGCTGGCCGGGGTGGCCTTCGATCTCAGGCTGGACCGTTTGCGCATCGATGTTGCGGACACGCCCGTCGAAATCGTCGCGCGCGGCGCCATCGACCTTTTCGATCTGGGCAATGCCGGCGGGCCAGAGCGGCTTTATGCGGTGCAAGCGGAATCCTATGCCGAGTTGCCGCCGTCCGGCGATCTCACCGGCTGGCCCGAGCGGAACACCGATTCCCGGCGGGGCGACCGGGGGATCCTGCACCTGGTCCTGCTGCCATCGTGCCGGTATGCCGGCGGCATCGTCTTTGCCAGCCGGGCCACGATGGAAACCACCTATCACATGACGGTCCGCTATCCCGGCGCCGGCGCGGACGGTTCCGACATCGTCCACACGCCGGGTGTGACGCGTTCCTACATGAGCGTCCCGGAAGGCATGCTCGCAAGGCTCATCCGCATCGAAGACCAGCTCTACTTCCTGACCCGCTGGCGCAAGAGGGTTCTGCGCAAGGTGACGATCCGGTCCGAGCGGTCCGGTGCTCTTGTCCAGGCAGTAAGGGCAGGCGACCTGGGGGACCAGGGCTGGCAGCGTGATGACAGCCTGGTGCGGCTTGCGGAGGCCGGCCTGGAATTCGATGTCGCCGAGGCGGACTCGGCCGAGGCCGTTGCGGAGATCTGGCAGATCGTCCGTGCGGGGGATGAGGTGCGGGCGGTGGAATGGGCGCCGCGGCCTGCGAATACCCGGGCTAGGGGGAAACTTGTGCCGCCGGGAAACTGACCGGCAGGAACCGATACGGAAGTGCGAGAGCGGAGGCTCCGAGGCGCATGAAGCAGGAATAGGGTCGAAGGCTCCAACGGACGCGAAGTGGGGCGCTGTCCGGGCCGCAGACAGGATTAAACCACAGGCCGTTTCAGCGAGCTCGTGAATTGAGACGGCGAAGCGTTCAGGGAGGGGGAAATCATGGTCGACTACAGCGGTGTTGCCGATCCGCGCGCCGAGACAAACCTCGAGATCTACGATGTGCTGGCATTCTTCTCGGGCCAGTTCGGGACTTACCTGGATGTCCTCGCGGACAACCCTCAGGTTCTGATCGATGCCGGTCTGACACCGTTCACCCCGGAGGCGTTGTCGACGCTCGGCGAGTTCTCCAACATCCTTACTCGCTGGGATGACTATCTCGAAGGGTATGTGGCGTCCTACTCGCCCGAACGCGCGAACGAGGTGATTGAAGGCGTCATCATCGAGCAGCTCGTGGTGCTCGGTCTCGACCTGACGCTCCTCGCACAACTCAGCCGGTCCCTCGACGCCATGGTCGAGGCCGGAAAGATCAGTCCCCAGCAGGCCACCTTTGCCAAGTTCTTGAACGAGATCACGGCGAATGCCCTGGTCACCGGGCTCGAGTTCCAACATGACGAGGGGATCCGGATCCTCCTGGAAGAGATTTCGGACGTCATCAACCAGGAGGTCGCCAGCAACGAGGATTCGTCCAATACGACGTCGAATGATCTGGCCGAAATAAACTCGCTCGAACGGGTCGACTTCCAGACCGAGGGGGCGCTTGGCTGGAGCGTCCTCACCACGTCCCGGCTATTCGCCCAGCGCGTTGGCGAGAACGTTAATTTCACCGACATCGTCGGCGACTTCTTCAACCAGGACAGTCATGAGGGGATCGTCAACTTCGCAGGCGAGGGGCGTGGCGTAAAGGTCGAGATCTCCCTTTTTGAGGAGGAATTCGGCAGCCGCGAGTCGCTGATAGACGGCCTGTGGCGTGGCCAGGCAACCGGCCTTCTGGAACAGGGGCTTGAGGCCGAACTGGCTGCAGGCACACTGTCGTCCGGTGAGCTCACCGAGTTGTCAAACATCGCAGGCAGCCAGTTCTACGACCTCGTATTGCTTTCCAACGCCTCGACAGACGCGCTCATCGGCGGAAAGAACGCAACCTTCATCATCAATCAAAGCAACAGTGCCAAACTGCTGATTGGAGAGGGCACCTTCAATCTCGTCCTCGGCGGAGGAGATGCCGAAGACAGCGTCAGCGTTGCAGAGGTCCAAGGCGGGAGCGCGGGCGATATCCTGCTTGGCGAACAGGGCCAGGACCTGGTCTTTGGCAACGGCGGCAACGATGTCCTCTTTGGCGGCAGCGGGACCGACTATCTCGACGGCGGTGACGGCGCCGATTTCCTGCATGGCGGTGCCGGCGACGACGTCCTGCTTGCCACGGACTCCAATGACACGCTGATCGGCGGCGTCGGGGACGACTACTACCTGGTGCAAAAAGGCTGGGAATCCCAGGGGCTGATCGTTCTCGACCACGGGGTTGGCGCGATTGACGAGAACGAGTTCAACACCCTCGCAGCGCTGGAAGACGGCGTTGAATTCGCCGTCGACAGCGTCGCCGTGCTGGACGGCATCAACCGCGTCAGCGGTTACGAAATTGGTGTCGAGCCTGGCATCACCTTTGGGTTCCCGAAGGGGGTGTTCCAGGACGTCAAGCTGATCGCGACGTCTTCGGACGATGAAATCGGCCGCTTCCACAAGCTCAAGTCCGGCGGCGACCTGTTGTTCCTGTCGGCGATCAGCCAGGTCGACGCGCAGGCCGGCAACGACACGATTGACGGCAACGCGCTCTATAACGCGACCCAGGAACCATTGCGGCCCCAGATCAAGGGCCTCGTCCTCGATGGCGGCACCGGCGAGGACGACATTACCGGCGGATCCGGCGACGACGAGCTGATCGGCGGCGAGGATGACGCAAGAGATACGATGGACGGCGGTGCCGGCGCCGACATCTACCGTGCCCAGAACAAGGACGTGGTCACCGTCGATGGCGACGACAAGGCCATCTATCTTTCCGGCAAGAAACTGACGGGCGGCGCGAAGGAACGCAGCGAGTGCGGCGACGACGATCACGGCGGTTCCGAAGAGCCTTCAAGCGGCACCTACACGGACGAAGACGGGACCACTTACGATTATGACGAGGCGGCGAACGCGCTTCGCGTGACCTCGTCGGATGGCGCCACCATCCAGATCAAGAACTTCAGCAATGGCGATGCCGGCATCAAGCTGCGCGAGAAGGATCCGCCCCAGAAAGAGGCCGAATGCAAGGGTTCGCCCCTGGTTCTGGACCTTGACGGCGACGGGCTGGAGCTGATCGACCGTATCGACAGCACCGTCTTCTTCGATTTCGACAGCGACGGTTTTGCCGAGCGGACAGGCTGGGTCCTCAGCGACGACGGTCTGCTTGCCGTTGACCGCGACGGCGACGGCCAGATCACCGATATAGCCGAACTGTTCGGTGCGAACCCGGTGACGCTGGACAGCGAGCTCGCCCTGAACGGACCAATCGAATCCGGGTTCGCCCGCCTCGGCGATTTCGACAGCAATGCCGACGGCGTTGTCAGCGTCGGTGACGCAGGCTTCGCCGACCTTCGGGTCTGGCGGGATTTCAACAGCGACGGCGTCGGCGATGAGACCGAACTGTTTACCCTTTCCGAGCTTGGGATCGAGAGCATCGATCGCGGGTTCGAGCGTTTGCAGATCGCCGACGGCCAGAACCTCGTCATGGACGTGGGCCAGTATACGCGTACGGACGGGTCGGTGCGCGAGATCTCCGACGTCTATTTCGCGATCGACCAGTTCGATACCGTGGACCTGAATGGCGACGTGGAGATCTCGGCGGAGATCGACGCATTACCGTTCCTGATCGGCGACGGGTCGGTTGCGGATCTGGATGTGGCAATGGCGCGCGATCCGTTGCTTCAGGAACTGGTGGAGGAAATCGCCGCGCTGACGCCGGATCAGGCGCACCTTTTCATTGGCAAGGTCGAGGACGTTCTGCTGCGTTGGCACGGCGTCGATGATGTCCGGGCGGACGGCCGCGGACCGTTTGCCAACGGCCAGTGGCTCGCCGCCCAGGAGGCGCGGTCGGGCCTGCCTTATCAGCAGCTCGGCAGCATTTCCGACCCGCGACCGCAGGCGGGCGCCATCATGACCGAAGGCTGGCAGGAGTATGTGGCGGTCAGCGCGGCGAAGCTGTTGACCCAGATTTCGCTGGGCGCAGAGATCATTCCCGGTCTCAACCTCGCCCTGGGCGCCTTCTTCGACAAGGACGCCGCCGCGAGTCTGTCCAGCGTGCTGGGCGCCATGCAGGCGAACAGTCCCGTCGATGCGACAGAGAGTATCCAGTACTGGAACGGCATGACGCGGGTCCTTTCGGCGTTCCGCAGCGAATTCCCCGAGACGGACGAGGTCTTTGCCGCGACCATCGACGACGTGCTTGCGCTGGAAGGCGTGGGGCTGACCTACGAGCAGATTCGCCTGGGCTTCATCGGCGGGCAGGGCGCCGACGTCCTGACCGGGACCAGTTCGGGTTCCGGCGACTACCTCGTGCGGGAAGGGGCGGACGTTCTGATGGGCGGTGCCGGAGATGACCTGCTCAAGGGCGGACTCGGCGGGGACACCTACCTTTTCGGGCTGGGCCACGAGACGGTCACGATTTCCGAACGGTTGGTGTTGCGTGGCGACCGCTACAACTACTTCGAGTCCGGCGGCGGCGAAGAGAACGTCGTTCGGTTCCTGGGGCCGATCGCGATTGGCGACCTCCAGGTGCGGCTGGAGCAGGACGGCCCCAATGTCGATTTCTACATTCGCATCGTCGGGACCGACGACGAATTGCGCGTGGTCGACCAGGGCGTGGGTTTTGGCACCAAGGTTTCCAGCTTCCGCTTCTCCGACGGCTCGAGCGTGTCATACGAGGACCTGATCGCGGCGCTTGTTGCGCCGACGGACGGAGACGATCAGCTCTTTGCGTTCTCGGGCCAGCCCGGCGACCTCGATGGCGGCCTGGGTGACGACACGCTGTTCGGCAGCAACGGCGACGATGTCTTCCGCTTCGATGCGGGCTATGGCAACGACACCATCGTCGAACGGCGGGTCTTCGAGACATCGACGGACAAGGTCGTTTTCGGCCCGGGCATCGACCCGGCCACGGTTCGGTTCGCGCGGTCGGCCGATCCCGAGGCGCAGGACCTGGTGATCAGGTTTGACGGCCTGACCGACAGCCTGACCGTCTTCGATCAATTCAGTTTCGACCTGCGGCCCGTGGAGACCTTCGAGTTCTCCGGCGGCGTCGTCGTCACCGCCGAAGAGGTGGAGCAGCAGTTGCTGGCTTCCACCGACGGCGACGACGACATCCTGGGAACCGGCCGGGGCGACGTCCTGCTCGGGGGCGCAGGCAACGATCGCCTGCGTGGTCTCGAAGGGGACGACACGCTGGACGGCGGGTTGGGCGACGACCTTTTGTTGGGCGGATCGGGCGCCGACACCTATCTGTTCGGTGCAGGTTCCGGAAAAGACAGCATCGACGATGGGTCCGGTGCGAACATCCTCAGGCTTGGCGCGGGCATTGCCCTTGCCGATCTGGAAGTCACCCGGACGGGCGTTGGTCTGCGCGACGTGACGGTCCAGATCGCCGGCAGCCAGGATGCCGTCGAGATCAAGGGGCAAAGCGGCGAACCCGTCATTTCCCTTGTCCAGTTCGACGACGGCAGTTTCATCACCGGCCAGGAACTGACGGCGCTGGCGGATCCCGTCGTCGGGGACGCCCTGACCGGGACCTCTCGGCGTGACGTGCTGAAAGGCGATTCCACGGACAATCGGTTGGACGGCGGGGCCGGCATCGACGTGCTGGAAGGCGGCCTGGGCAGCGACGTCTATGTCTTCGGTCGCGGTTACGGCGCGGACGCGATCCGCGAGAGCGGCGGCGCCCTGGATGCGGTCGAGTTCCTGCCGGGCGTGTCGGTCACCGATATCCGTTTCGTGCCGGATTCCAGCGACCTGAATATCCTGATTGATGGGACCGATGACAGCCTCCTCATCCGCAGCGGCCTCAGCTCCAGCGCGTCGCCCCAGATCGAGGAGTTCCGGTTTGCCGACGGCACCGTCGTGACCCTGGACGAGATCGTCGCTGGCAGGGTGATCGGCACGGCCGGCGATGACTATCTGTTCAATGTCACCCGGAGCGGTCGGACCTTCCAGCCTGGCCCGGGCAACGACTTCATCCAGGGATCCGATGCGTTCGGTGGAGACACATTCGTCTTCGAACGCGGTTTTGGCCTGGACGTCGTCCAGGAGATCGACGGCAATCTGGACAAGGTGAACTTCGGCGCCGGGATCACCCAGGCCAATACGGTGCTGTCGCGCGCCGGCCGCGACCTGGTCATCGATGTGACGGACACCGGCGACCGCCTGGTGCTCAAGGATCAGTTCGTCCTCGAGACGGGATTCAACGAACCCTATATCGAGCGGATCACTTTCGGCGACGGCTCGATCCTGAACAACAGTCAGGTCAGGGCCCAGGTCCTGCAAAAGACGGCCGGCGACGACCTTCTTCTGGCGTTCGGCAGCGGAACGCTGGATGGCGGCGCCGGAAACGACCGCCTCGAGGGCGACAGTCGGGGGACGACCTACCTCTTCGGGCTTGGCTACGACAGCGACGTCATCGCCGATCTCGGCGCGCCTTTCAACAACAGCGATACCGTCCGGTTCGGCGCGGGTATTGCCCTGGAGGATCTGATCGTCAGTCGCGGCGGCGAAAGCGGCCTTGGTCTGAACATCGAGGTGTCCGCGACGGGTGACGCACTGACGATTGAAGTCGACGATCTGGGTCTCGGCCGGATCGAGCGTTTCGAGTTCGCCAACGGCCAGGTGCTGACCGGCGCTGAATTGGAAACACTGGCGGCGGCCTCCGAAGCGACCGCCGGCGACGATACGATCGTCGGGTTCGTTTCCAAAGCCGTCTTGGATGGCGGCGTCGGCAACGATACCTACATCGTCGGTTTGGGCGAGAACGTCATCCGTTTCGATGCGGGCTCGGGACACGATCTGATCGACCCCGTGGATGCCGTGGACGGCAGGCCCCTGCAAAGCTCCGTTCTGTCGCTCGGTGCCGGGATCACCGCCGACGATCTCGATCTGCGCCACCTTCGCGGCACCCTGGGCGGTCTCGAAGGCGACCACCTCCAGATCATCCTCAACGATGGCGAGGCCACGATTATCGCCGTCGGGCAGTTCACCCCGGCGTTCGGGTTCGAAGGTGAGATCAGCGAGCCGACAATCTCCGAGATCCGCTTCGCGGACGGCACATTCCTGAGCAAACAGCAGATTTCCGATCTGAGCGTCGCATCGCGGGTCGCCACCAGCGGGGCGGACTACCTGCCGGGCTCGGTCGACGGCGACATCCTGAACGGCGGGGCCGGAGACGACCTGCTGGTCGGCGTCTTCGGGACGGAAGTCTTCGAATTCGGCCGCGGCGGGGGCAACGACCAAATCGCCACCGCCAACACCGTTGGAGACTTCAGTTTCAGCGTTGGCAGCGGCGGAACGCTCTCGCTGATCGGCGGGCTGACCCAGGCCGACATCTCGGCTCAATGGGTCGGCGAGGATCTGGTGTTCACGATCATCGACACGGGCGAGACCGTCCGGCTCGTTGAACGGACCAAGGTGGCAAGCGCCGACACAGTCCTTTTCAGCGACGGCACCTCCGCTACGGTGGCCAGCTATGTCGACCTGCTGCTGGCCGGGACGGCCGGAGACGATGTCCTTGTCAGCGACTACAACAGCCATGTTCTTGACGGCGGTGCCGGGGACGATCTCCTGATCGGCAATGTCGGCAACGACACCTACCGGTTCGGTCTCGGCTACGGCAACGACACGATCGTGGAATCGGTCGTCGACTTCGGGCTCCAGAACGTTCTGACGCTGGGCGCGCCGCTGGGCGCCGATATCGTCGAGTTCGGCGCCGGGCTGTCGCTTGGCGATCTTGCCTTCTTCCGTTCCGGCGACGCCCTGCAGGATCTTGTCGTTCGGATCACGGCCACCGGAGAGACCTTGCTGATCAAGGGGCAGCTTGCGCCCGACCCCGATCCGAACGAATTCGATGGACCAAACGCCTTTGAGCCGTTCTTCCGCAATCCCAACGGGATCAAGGAGTTCAAGTTCGCCGACGGTTCGATCCTGACCCGCAACCAGGCCGCCGACCTTGCGATCGACCAGGATCTGGCCGGCAACAACACGATCGTGACGACCGATGCTGGCGGCACCCTCGACGGTGGCGGCGGCCTGGACCAGCTCCTCGGCGGCAGCGGCAGCGATGTCTATCTGTTCGACCGGGGCTATTCCCAGGACCGGATTGTCGATGCCGGCGGTGATTTCGACACGATCCGGTTCGGCGCGAACGTGTTCCCCGGTGATGTCGCCTTCTCCAGGGTCGGCGACGACGGCGCGGATCTCCTGATCGAGGTGGGCGGCGACGAACGCCTGACCCTCACCATCGAGAACCAGTTCTCCGACCCGGCGAACCGGATTGAACTGTTCGAATATGCCAACGGAGACGTTCAAGGCTGGAGAGATGTGCAGGAGGTCATCCTGCAGGCGCAACGGACCATCGATGCCGATACCATCATCGGCTTCGATACCGACGACATCCTGGATGGCGGCGAAGGCGCCGACACGTTGCAGGGCGGAAAGGGCGACGACGCGCTGGTCGGCGGGGACGGGCGCGACGTTGCCGTGTTCAGCGGCGCCCGTTCGGATTACACGATCGACGTGCTGGCGGATCGCACGGTCGTCGTCGACCTTCGCGCCGACGGCGATGGTCGGGATACGCTGTTCGGCGTCGAGGATCTGCGCTTTGACGGAGACGGAACCGTCTTCAACACCATTGCGGTGAACCTGGCACCGACCGCCGGCGATGACACCGCCGCGGTGAACGAGGACGGCGAGGTCGAGATCGCCCTGGCGGTGCTCCTGCAGAACGATGTGGACCCCGAGGGCCTGGCGCTCGAACTGGTCGAGGTCCGCAATGCGGCCAACGGCATCGCCTGGATCAACGCGCAGGGCAACGTCTCGTTCCGGCCCGACGCCGACTTCACCGGTGTGGCCAGTTTCGAATATGTGGTCGCCGATCCGGACAACGCGCGGGATACCGGGCTGGTCCAGGTCAATGTCGCCAACGTCAACGACGCACCCACGGACATCGCATTGTCCGCGGCGTCGGTGGGCGAAACGGCCGTGGCGGGGACCGTTGTCGGGACGCTTGCGTCTGTGGACATCGATCCCGGCGACGTGGCCGCATTCGAGCTGTTGGACAGTGCCCAGGGTCTTTTCCGGATCGTCGGCGACGCCCTGCAAGTGGCGGACGGCGCGCTGTTCGATTTCGAAACGGTATCCAGCCATGACGTGACCGTCCGGGCGACGGACAGCGGCGGTGCGTTCGTTGAAAGGACCTTCACCATCGCGGTCTCTGACGAAAACGAGGCCCCGACGGAGATCAGCCTCTCGAACGCGGCCGTTCGCGAAAACGCGCCGGCCCAGGCGGTGGTCGGCACCTTGGCGGCCGCCGACCAGGACCTGAACGACACCGCGAGCTTTACGTTGCTGGACGACGCGGGCGGACGTTTCCAGCTCGCCGGCGCAACCGTCAGGGTTGCCGACGGCACGCTGTTGGATCACGAGGCGGCGGCCAGCCACGAGATCACGGTCCGGGTCACCGATTCCGGCGGACTGAGCCTCGTGCAGTCCCTGACCGTTCTTGTCGGCGATCGCAACGAGGCGCCGACCGGTATTCTTCTCACCAACGCGGCCGTCGACGAAAACGCGCCGACGGGCACCGTGGTTGGGTCATTCTCCGCGCAGGATGTGGACGCCGGCGATACGGCCGGCTTTGCACTGCTGGACGATGCCGGGGGACGTTTTCGGATCGTCGGCGATCAATTGCAGGTGGCGGACGGCAGCCTGCTCGATTTCGAGACGACGACCAGCCATGTGGTCGTCGTCCAGGTCTTGGATTCCGGCGGTCTGCCCTTCCAGACCGAAATCACCGTTGCCGTCAATGATCTTGCCGAGAGCGTCAATCTCGTCGGCACGCCCGGCGACGACGTGCTGGTCGGCGTGTCGGGCGACGACACCCTCAGCGGCCTTGCCGGCGATGACATCCTTCAGGGCAACGGCGGGGACGACCTCTTGGACGGGGGTGAGGGCACCGACGTCGCCATCTTCAGCGGTCTTCTTGCCGACTATGTCGTCGTATCGGGCGCGACTGTGGTCACGGTTTCCGGGCCGGACGGAACCGATACTCTGACCGGCATCGAGGTGCTGCGTTTCGACGACCAGGATATCGGGCCGCCGGGCGTGACGCTGACCGGAACCGGTGATGCAGAGACGCTGACGGGCACCGCCGGCAACGACACCATCACGGCCCTCGCCGGCGGCGACACGTTGAACGGCCTGGCTGGCGAAGACGTGCTGATCGGCGGGACGGGCGGCGACACCGTGAACGCCGGCGACGGCAACGACACGCTGGATGGGGGCGGCGGCGCTGACATGCTGTTCGGCAACGGTGGCGACGACACGATCCTTGGCGGAACCGGCGGAGACACGATCGATGGCGGAACGGGCGACGACGTCCTGGATGGGGAGGCTGGCGACGATACGATCTTCGGTGGCGATGGTGATGACCGGCTGTTCGGCCGAAACGGGCTCGACGTCCTGGATGGCGGGATCGGCGCCGATTTCCTCGAGGGCGGCACCAAAGCAGACACGCTCTTCGGTGGCGCCGGCGACGATAGCCTGTTCGGCGGCGGAGCCGACGACATTCTGGACGGCGGGACCGGCAACGATCAGCTCTTCGGCGGGACCGGCAACGACACGTTGCTGGGCGGCGAGGGCGACGATGGTCTCGACGGCGGGGCCGGTTTGGACAGTCTGAAAGGCGGTGCCGGGGACGATATCCTGACCGGCGGCGGCGATCGCGACACCTTCGTCTTCACCGACGGCTCGGGCCGCGACACGATCACCGACTTCGAGACCATCGACAGGATCGACGCGCGAAGCTTCGGGCTTCCGGAGTTCGACGATCTTCCCTCGTATGCGTCGCAGGTCGGATCCGACGTGGTGATCCAGCTCGACGCCGACGATCAGGTCACGCTGCTTGGTGTCAATCTCTCGGACCTGGACGAAGACTCATTCCTGGTGTGACGGCGCGGCAACGGCCATCGTGAGCCGGTCGAGCGCGGCGGCGAGTTTCGCCCGCGTGCACGCGACGTTGAGCCGGGCGAAACCGGCCCCTTCGGCACCGAAGGCGTGCCCGCGCGTCACCGCCCATTTGGCGTTGGACCTGAGGAACGCCGTCAGGTCGTCGGGCGCCAGGCCCAGGCCCCTGAAGTCCAGCCACACCAGGAAGGTTCCTTCCGGTTCGATCATCTCCACGCCGGGCATGTCCTTCAGGCGCGCCCTGACAAGCGCGACGTTGCCTTCCAGATAGTCCAGAACGGCGTCCAGCCAGGGTTCACCGTCGCGGTAGGCGGCCTCCATCGCCACGTTGGCGAAGGCGTTGTTCTTGTTGACCGTCAGCCGGCTGTTCTCGGCCTGAAAGGCGCGGCGTCTCTCGTCGTTTGAAATCACGGTGAAGGCCGAGCAGCAGGCGGCGATGTTGAAGCTTTTGGCGGGCGACAGGCAGGTGATGGCGTTGGCGGCGTAGGCCGGTCCCAGGGACGCAAGCGGCGTGTACCTGTTGCCGGGGAATACCAGATCGCCGTGCATCTCGTCCGACACGACCAACACGCCGTGGCGCGCGCAGATTTCGCCCAGCGTTTCCAGCTCATCCCTTCGCCAGACCCGCCCCACCGGGTTGTGCGGGTTGCAGAGGTAGATCATTCTCGTGGCCGGATCGGAGGCCTTTGTCTCAAGGTCCTCGAAATCCATGCGGTACCGGCCATCCTCGAGGACCAGCGGATTGGAGACGACAGAACGGTTGTTCTCCCGCAGGATATCGAAGAAATCGAAGAACACCGGCGGCTGGACGATGACGCCCTCTCCGTGCCTGGTGAACAGCGTGGCGGCCATGGCGAGCGCATTCAGGATGTTCGGGGCGCGCAGGATATGGCCTTCGTCGACCGTCCAGCCGTGGCGCGAGTCGAGCCACCGCGTCAATGCGGGTAATAGACCGTCGGGCACGGCCTCATAGCCGAAAACGCCATGTTCCAGCCGCCGCTGCATGGCGGCCAGCACCGCGGGCGGCGCCTTGAAATCCATGTCCGCCACGCCGGCCGGGAACAGCTCGGCCCCGTCGGCGCCAAGCACCCGCGGGTGCACCTTCAGCGCCGGCACCGCCCGGCGATCGATTTCCTCGTCCAGCCCGAATGGGTCGTCGTTCCCGGTCATGCGCCCGACCCTATGCGGCAAAGTGGATTCACGTCCGCGGCTTCAGGTTCTCCGGATCGTAGAGCGGTTCGTAGCCGACGCCGGCCACCTCGACGGGATAAGTCTCTCCGAAATAGCCCACATGGAAGGTCTTGCCTTTGACCGCTTGGTCATGCGGCAGGTAGCCAAGCGCGATGTTCTTGCCGATCGTCGGGCCATAGGCGATGGACGTCGTGAAGGACCGGCGCCCCTCAGCATCGACCAGGGTCTCGCCCGTGTCCGGGTCCATGATCGGCAGGGTGCCCACGGGATAACGCAAGACGCCGGTGGCATCCGCATTGTCGGTCATCACCAGGGTGCACAGCGTCGCCGGCTGGTGTGCGGCGGCGCGGTGTTCCAGATGGGCGGTTTTGCCGATGAAGTCCGCCTGCTTGACCTTCGGGCGTGCCAGGTCGGCCTCCAGGAGATTGTACTCGGTCAGGAGGTCGGCGTTCTGGAGGCGCAGGCTCTTTTCCATCCTGCGCGAGTTGGCATAGGTCTCCACGCCGAACGGCATCACGCCTTCCGCCCGGATCGCATCCCACACGGCCAGCGCGTCGTCATAGGCAACATGCAGTTCCCAGCCCTGTTCGCCCACATAGGAGATGCGGAAGGCCGTGACATCCTGGCCCGCGATCTTGATCTCTTTGATCGTGGCGAAGGGGAAGTTCTCGTGGGCAAGACCGTGCGGGTCTTCCACCACCTTCTGCAGTGTGGTCCTTGCGTTCGGACCCCACAGCCCGATGGTGACGACGTCGGTCGAGATGTCGGTTATCTCGACGTCGTAGCCCAGATCCTCAGCCATCCGTCGCATATAGACGAAGTCGCGGTTGCCGGCATCCGCGCCGTCGACGAAGCGGATGCGGTCGGGCATGCGGAAGACCGTGAAGTCGGCCTTGACCATGCCCCGTTCGTCGAGGAAGTGCGTATAGATGCCCTTGCCGATCCGGTCGTCGCCGCCGATCTTGGCGATGCAGAGATACTCCATGAAGGCCACGTGGTCCGGCCCGGTCACGTCATAGATGGCGAAGTGCGACAGGTTCACCATCCCGACGTCCGCGCTCATCTCGAGATGTTCGGCGTTCGAGACGCGCCAGAAGTGGCGGTTGTCCCACTCGTTCTCGCGTACCGGCACCTGGTTGGCGTATTTCTCCAGGAGATGTTCGTTGCTGGCATAGCCGTGCGCGCGTTCCCACCCGCCAAGCTCCATGAAATAGCCGCCGAGTTCCTTCTCGCGCGCGTAGAAGGGGCTGCGGCGCACGTCCCTGCCGCCGGAGAAGGGCTCGCGCGGATGGACGGCCGGGTTGTAGATCTTCATCGCCGTCTCGGTACAGCGGGCGTGGATGAAATCCCCGTCAGTCTGGAACGGATAGAACCGCGCATAGTCGATCGCATGATGGTCGATCTCGGTGCGGCCGTCCGTCATCCAGTCGACCAGCAGCTTGGCCATGCCGGGGCCGTCCTTCACCCAGATCGCAACGGCATACCAAAGGCCGCGCACCTTCTGGCTCTCGCCGATCGACGGTCCGCCGTCCGTGGTGACCTGGAGCAGCCCGTTGAACGAGCGTTTCTCGTCGTATCCCAACTCCGCGAGAATCGGGGTCAGTTCCATCGCGCGTTCCAGCGGTTCCATCACCTGTTCGATCGCCAGGTCGCGCTGCGAGGGCGAGAGGCGCGCCTCGGTCTTGTCCAGAATGTCGCTGGGGTGGCAGAGCCGCGGCTCGGTCTCCTCGTAATAGCCCCATTCGATCATGCCGCCTTCGGTCGACGTCGGGTCGCCGGTGTCGCGCATGTAGGCGGAGTTGCCCTGGTCGCGCAGCAGCGGCCAGCCGATTTCCTTGCCGGTGCCTGCGAACCCGTCATAGGGCCCGAACCACAGCAGCGGATGGTCGACCGGCATCACGGGCAGGTCCTCGCCCGCCATCGCCGCGACCAGACGCCCCCAAAGGCCGGTGCAGACGATGACGGTGTTGGCCATGATCTTGCCGCGCGGCGTCTCGACGCCGGCGATGCGGCCGCCTTCGATGATCAGGCCGGTGGCCGGGGTGTTGGCGAAGGGTCTCAGCTTGCCGGTCTTCTCGGCATTGTCGACCAGGATGCCGGAAACGATCTGCGAACGGGGAACGACAAGCCCGGCATTGGGGTCCCACATGCCGCCCTGCACCAGGTCTTCTTCGATCGGCGGGAACTTTTCCTTGATCTCGGCCGGGGTCACGAGACGCACGCCCGTGCCGAAGGCCTTGCCGGACGCGACCTTGCGTTTGATTTCGTCCATCCGGTCATCGTCGCCGACCCGCGCGACCTCCAGACCGCCGACCTTCTCGTAATGTCCCATTCTTTCGTAGAAGTCGATCGAATAGCGCGTCGTCCAGCACGAGAGAAAGTCGTGGCTGGTCCCATAGCAGAAGTCGGAGGCGTGCGAGGTGGATCCGACGTCCGTAGGGATCGCCGATGTGTCGATGCCGACGATGTCGTCCCAGCCCCGTTCGATCAGGTGGTGCGCCACCGAGGCGCCGACGATGCCGCCCAGGCCGATGATGACGACATTCGCCTTGTCCGGAAACTCTGCCATTCTTCTTCTCCGCAATCCGGGCCGGCCGCCCTTGGAAACCATTGCCCGCTATTAGGCGGGTACCGGGATCGAAATGTCCACACCGGGGAGGCCGCAAACCCGCTCTTTCGCTGGGATAATCTGTCTCACCCGGCGGCGTCCCCGGTGGACCCGGGCCGGCGCCAGGCCGTGCCGCACCGGCACGGCCCCGACCTGTGAGGCGGATCACATCATCGCCCACCGCCGGGTCCGTACGATTGGTGCGATTGGCCGATCCGGATGCCCACGTATTCAGTGGACCGCCCGGCTCGTCCCGGACAAGAATAGGGCGATCGAGAGTTCGTCGCTCTCGACCTGCACGCTTACACCGATCGTCGTAGGCCATCCCGATTGTCCGGGCGGACAGTCGGCGCGCGCGACACCCGCCGCGCGTTGCTTCCGTGACGGCCCGACGGAACACCCGCGCCGGTCCCAAGGAACCGGCCTGCCGTTCGATGGGAGGGGAACGATATGGCATACGGTTACAAAGTCGGCGGAAAAGGCGTCGAATTGAAGATCGCAGAGGACATGGTGGTGGTGCGTTTTCGCGAACCGTCCCCGATCAGCGCGCGCCTTGCCGCGGCCGCAAAGCCCGAGCTGGGCGACTTCCAGAACCGGTACGAAGTCCCGAAGGAGAAATACACTGTCCTGCAGGTCGCGCCGCTGCCGAAGGCGCCGCGCGAGCGCCTGGAAGGCGCGCTGTCGGCGATGAGGGCCGACCCCAGCGTCGAGCGGTGCGCACCGGTCTTCGTTGTCGGCGAAGCTTATGCCATCGCGACCGAACGGCTTCTGGTCGGCTTCAAGTCCGCCGGCAGCGCCAAGAAGATCCTGAAGGACAAAGGATGCGAGATCGTCGAGCAGGTGGACAACGAGTTCGTTGTCTCCATCGATCCGGGCGCCGATCCGTTCGAGGTCATCGCCGCGCTGGATGCCCTGCCGCAGGTCACCTATGCCGAGCCCGATTTCGTCAGTTTCGGCAGCCACGTTCCCCAGCCTGCTTCGGACATGAGGCCCGCGGACCCTTTAGCACCCGACCAGTACGCCATAAGGATCACGAAAGCTGAAGAGGCGTGGCTGGAACAGACCGGAAATCCCGACATCAAGATCGCGGTCCTCGATGAAGGCGTCGACACCACCCACGAGGACCTCGCCAGCGCGGTCGTCGGCACCTATGACGGCGTCGACGACGATACCTTCCAGGAACCAAAGCCCTGGGATTCCCATGGTACCGCCTGCGCAGGACTGGCCGGTGCCATCCACGGCAACGACACCGGGATCAAGGGCGTCAGCGCCGGCTGCTCGCTGATGGCCGTGCGCATCGCGTTCTCCGAGAGCCCGCGGGGACGTTGGAAGACCAGGTCGTCCTGGATCGCCCGCGCGATCGACTGGTCGTGGCAGAACGGCGCCGACGTGCTGAGCAACAGCTGGGGCGGCGGCGCGCCGTCGACGGCGATCACGAACGCCTTCAACCGGGCCCGCGAAAAGGGCCGGAACGGCCTCGGTTCGGTGGTGGTCGTCGCCGCCGGCAATGCCGACACGCTGCACGACTATCCGGGCGAGCTTGAGGACGTGCTGACGGTTTCGGCCAGCAACGAATTCGACGAGCCGAAGACCAAGACCAGCCAGGACGGCGAGGATTGGTGGGGCTCCAGCTTCGGGCCGAACGTGGATGTCGCGGCTCCGGGCGTCCACAACTATACGACCGACATCATGGGCGAGGCCGGTCACAACGACGCGCCGCCGCCCGAGGGCAACTACAACCCCGCCTTCAACGGCACGTCGTCGGCCACGCCGATCGTCGCGGGCGCGGCCGCCCTGGTTCTGTCGGCTAATCCCAATCTCAGCGAAAAAGAGGTGTGCGCCATCATCCGCAACTCCGCCGACAAGGTCGGCGGCATTCCCTATCAGAACGGCCGCAACGACCGTATGGGACACGGCAGGCTGAACGTGCTGCGCGCGGTACGCGCGGCCAAGGGCGACCAGGGAGACCAGGGCGACGACACCCTGCCGCCGCCGCCCGCGGAGATCCCGACCGGCAAGCATGCGCCCGTGTCAAACACCGACACGGACAGCGAGATCGAGGCCAACGTGCTTGTCGCCCATCCCGGCAGCGAAGGCGAAGCCGAAAGCGGGCTGCACAAGACGCGGAAGGGCGAAGAAATGGTCGCCGGTTATGTCGAGGCGGAAGGGCACGAAGCGGCCGAATCGCCCAATACCGAGGGCTTGCGAAACATCGCCGAAGCAACGTACGGGCCGCCGGCACCGGAGGCGGAGACCGTGCACGGCCGCGACAACCGCGTGCAGATCCACAGCACCGCCGACTATCCCTGGCGTGTGCACGCTTCGCTGTTGGTCACCGCGCGCGACGGGTCGCGCTGGATCGGCACCGGCTGGTTCATCGGTCCGCGCACGCTGGTGACCGCGGGGCACGTGGTCTACATCAAGAACAGCGGCATGCCGCAGCGCGACGGCTGGGTCAGCCGGATCGAGGTGATGCCCGGCCGCAACGGCAACCACCTGCCGTTCGGGGCCGTCCGCAGCGAGGTCTTCCATTCCGTGGTCGGCTGGACCGAGGATGGCGACGAAACCTACGATTATGCGGCGATCACCATCCCCACAAGTCTTGGCGAAACCGTCGGTACCCTGGGTTTCGGCGTCTACAGCAGGTCAGATCTGCGCCGCGTGATCGGCAATCTGTCCGGTTATCCCGGCGACAAGCCGGACGGGACCCAGTGGTACGACCGAAACCGTATTGCCTCGATCACGTCGCACAAGGTCTATTACGACATCGACACCGCAGGCGGGCAGAGCGGCGCGGCCGTCTACCGGATCGACGCGGACGGTTTTCGAACGGCCTTCGGCATTCATGCCTATGGTGGCCGATGGAGCAATTCCGCGACCCGGATCACCACGCCGGTCTACAATAACCTGCAGAACTGGCTACGCGTCTGAGGGAGGACATGGGCGGCCGTAGGATGCTGCAGGTACGGGTTAAAGGCCGCGACGGCCGTCCCATCGCCGACGCGCGCGTCTTCATCGAGGCCGGTCCCGAACCGTACCCGGACATCGCCGCGTTGAGCGATGTCCGGGGCGAGGTCGTGATGAGCCTGCCCGCCGCCGGCCGATACGACCTGCAGTGCGCGGCGGCGGGTTACAAGGCCGCGCATGCGTCGGTCGACGTGCTGGAGACAGCCGAGACCTCGACTTTGGTGGTGGAACTGAACCCGGAAGACTGAGGCACGGCGCACCGGCGCGCGCCGTGCTGAAACCCCGCCGTTCCGTCCTATATGCTTGCCGGCACATCAACCGCACGCGAGCCACCATGCCCGAAGGCCATACCATTCATCGCGCGGCGCGCGACCAGCGCCGCATGCTGGCCGGGCAGGTCCTTTCCGTGTCCTCGCCGCAGGGGCGGTTTGCCGAGGGCGCCGCACTGATCGACGGGCACCGCTGCCTGGATGTCGAAGCCTATGGCAAACACCTGGTCTATCGGTTCGACCATGACGAGGCGCTGCATGTGCATCTCGGTCTGTTCGGCAGGATCCGCAAGTCCAAGCTGCCGGAAGGGCCGCCGCGCGGCGCCGTCCGCGTGCGGCTTGTCGGCCTGACCCATGTGGTCGACATCAACGGCCCGACGATCTGCGAACTGCTTGACGTGCCGGGGCTTGCGGCGTTGATCGATCGGATCGGACCCGACGTGCTGCGCGCCGATGCCGATCCCGACCGCGCCTTCAGACGGATCTCCAAAAGCCGGGCGCCGATCGGGCGTTTGATCATGGACCAGTCGGTGATGGCCGGGATCGGCAACATCTATCGGACCGAGGTGCTGTGGCGTCAGCGGATCCATCCCGACCGGCCGGGCCGGTCGCTGGACCGCGGTGCGTTCGACGCGCTGTGGCGGGACGCCGCTTCGTTGCTGGAACTGGGCGTAAAGCGCAACGCCATCGTCACCGTCGACGGCGCGCCGGCCTCGCGCAGCCGTTATCGCGAGCGGGTCAACATTTTCGGCAAGGACCTGTGCCCGGCCTGCGCGGGCGAGGTCCGGCGCGTCGAGATCGACGGCCGCAGGGCTTTCGTTTGCGAAACCTGCCAGCCGCGCGATCAGGCCGCGGGCGTCGGGTCGTAGAGGAACCCGTCGAAGCGCGCCTCGCGGCCGCCGCCGGTGGTATCGAAGGCGGCAAGCCCGACGAAGGCGCCGGTAAAAGATGCGTGTTCGCCCCGTCCCGCCTCGTCGGAAACGATTGACGCATCGAGGACGGGACCGATCTCGTTCCAACCGCCGCCGTCCTGCCGCCATGAGAACCGCTGCGCCGCGCCGTCGACGCGGACCCGCATCCCGACCGGACCCTGGGCGACCGGGACGGGGGCCGCCAGGTGGTAGGTCAGGCCACAGTCCGGCCAGTCGCCAAGGCAGGACATCAGCGTCAGGCATCGCCCCGCGCTGGGGTCGTGGGTCAGCCCCAGGAAGTGGAACTTGTGGCGGTTGTAATAGGTCGTCAGCCCCGCCGCCTGTTGATACGTCACCGGATCGAAAGTGACGGCCGTTTCCGCGCAATAGCGATGATGCTGCTGCCGGCGCGCGACCAGCGCCTGTTCGAACCAGCTTCCGATACTCTCGCGCCCGATCAGGAACAGGCGGCCGTCTTCAAACCTGAAGATCCGATCCGGTTCCGGCGTGCGCAGCCATTGGAACTCCGGCGGCAGCGCGTCGGTGTCGAAACGCCGCTGGATGGCGCGAACAGGCCGCGGCGCATCGGCCTGCGGCGGCGCCGGCACCTCGAGGCGGGGCAGGGGGCTGCCGGTTTCGGGATAGAGCCAGTCGTCGTCCTTCCAGACACAACGTTCGATGCCCGTCTCGCGGCCCAGCGGGCTTCTGCGGCCGGCAAGCGGGCGCGAGCACAGAAACGTATGGAACACCGCGCCATCCGGCGTTTCCACGAACTGGCCATGACCAACGCGCTGCAGCGGGTGGTCCGGGGCGTCCTTGGCCGTGAAGAGATGGGCATCGGGATGAAGCTCATAGGGCCCCTCGATGGATCGCGACCGCGCCATCGTCACCGCGTGGCCATATCCCGTGCCCCCTTCCGCGACCGTCAGATAGTACCAGCCGCGTCGCTTGAACAGGTGCGGACCTTCGGTCAGCCCCAGGCCCGAGCCGTGGAAGATGATCCGCGGCGCCCCGACCAGGCGGGCGGCGCCGGAATCGTACTCCTGGAGCAGAATGCCGTCGAAGGAGGCATGTGCCGGATTGCCTCCGGTTCCCGGGCCGCGGTGGTTCCACTGCAGATTGACGAACCACTTGCGTCCGTCGTCGTCGTGAAACAGCGATGGGTCGAAGCCCGAAGAATTGACGTGGACTGGATCGGACCAGTCGCCGTCGACCGCCGGCGCGGTGACAATGTAGTTGTGCGTATCCTTGAAGTTGCCGTCGTACCGCTTGACGTCCGTACAGACCAACCAGAAAAGTCCGTCCGAAAAGGACAGGCAGGGCGCCCAGATGCCGCAGCTGTCGGGATTGCCGCGCATGTCGAGCTGTGATGCGCGGTTCAGGGGGCGGGCCGCGAGATCCCAGTTCACGAGATCGCGCGAGCGGTGGATCTGCACGCCCGGGAACCACTCGAAGGTCGAGGTCGCGATGAAATAGTCCTCACCGACCCTGCAGATCGACGGGTCCGGGTTGAAGCCGGGCAGGATCGGGTTGCGGATCATCCGCCCGCAGCAAGCAGCGTTCGCGCCGCTTCGGGGTCCAGCGCAGCGGGACGGTCGCAGGTGCTGCTCAGTGTCATGAACTCTCCTGTCCGGCCGGATTCCAGGATCGCTGTCATGGTTTCGACGGTGTGGATGGCGAGTTCCAGCGAACAGCGATGCGGACGGTCCTCGACGATCGCCTGGGCCATCTCGGCCAGTCCGACCGCCCGATAGTTTGCGCGGCTGATCTCGCCCTTCACTTCGTTCGGCCGGCTCAGCGGATGGTTCCAGTCTTCCAGTGCCGCAACGCCCGTCCGGTCCCGGCCGCCCGCCGATACGATGCCGCCGAAGAAGTTGGGGTCGGGAACGTAAAGCGAGCCTTCCGTGCCGTAGAGTTCGATGTTTTCGTGGCGGTGTGCCCAGACGTCCCAGCTAGTGATCATGGTGGCCGTCGCGCCGTTTGCGAATTCCAGCAGCGCATGGATGTTCGTCGGAGTGGCGACGCGAATGGTCTCGCCGTTGCGTGGTTCGCTGGAGATGGTCCTGGTCTCTGTGGCCGTCGTGGTCAGGGCCGCCACGCGGCGGATCGGGCCGATCAGGTTGACCAAGGCGGCGATGTAGTAGGGCCCCATGTCCAGGACCGGACCGCCGCCCGGCTGGAAAAAGAAGTCGGGGTTGGGGTGCCAATGCTCCATCCCGTGGTTCATGAACATCGCCGTCGCCGAGGTGATCCGGCCAACGCCCCCGTCGTCGATTAGGGCGCGTGCCTGTTGGTTGGCGCCGCCCAGGAAGGTGTCCGGCGCGGCACCGATGCGCAGTCCTGTCTCTTCAGCCAGGCGCTTCAGCGCGATCGCTTCGTCAAGAGACAGGACAAGAGGCTTTTCCGAATAGGCGTGCTTGCCTGCTTCGAGGATAGACCGTGAGACCGCGTAGTGGGCGTCGGGGACGGTGAGGTTGACGACGATGTCCAACTCGTCGCTGTGGAGCAGTTCGTCGACGGACATCGGCCTGAGGCCGAACCGTTCCGCCTGCGTCTCGGCCGCGGCCTGGTTCAGGTCTGCGCAGGCTTTGATCTCGATACCGGAAAACAACTTCCCGAAGGCGAAATAGGCCGTGGAGATATTGCCGCAGCCAATCACCCCGACGCCGAGCGCGGTCATGCGAACCTCTTGACGGCGACGATTGAGCGTTCGGCAAAGCGTCGGTCATCCGTCGGGTTGTCGTGTTCCATGATGAAATGGCGGCATGGCGTCCGGGCGAGCGCCGCCATGATCGGTCCCCAGTCGAGCGTACCGTGGCCCACGTCCGCCCAGCCGTCTTCGTCGGCAATTTCGCCGGCAGGCGCGATGTCCTTGATGTGCGCCGCAACGATCCGGTCTCCGTGCGCGGCGATCCAGTCCAGCGGGTCGGCGCCGCCGCGCACCACCCATGCAACGTCGATTTCCCACTTCAGTGTCGGGCCGCCTTCCAGCAGCAACGCCATCGGAATATGCCCCGTGTCCGTCGGTTCGAACTCGAAGGCGTGGTTGTGATAGGCGAAGACCAGGCCGCCGTCGCGGACGGGTTCGCCCGCCCGTTCAAGACGCGCGCCGAACCGACGCCAGCCGTCGCTGTCCCGGGGCCGATCATCCGGGGCGATATGCGGAACGATGACGGTCTCCATGCCAAGGCTGCGGGCCGTCTCCAGCACGTCCTGAGGCGCGCCTTCCAGAAGGTCCAGCGCGAAATGACCGGAAGGCATCCTGAGGCCCGTCGCGGAGAGATCCGCCTTCAGCGCGGGAACCTTGGACAGGTCGGCGTAAAGGCCGCCGAAACCCTCGACGCCCGCATAACCGGCACCTGCCAGCATTGCCAGGGTCGCATCGAGGGGTGGGAACTTGCGGGATGAGTAGAGCTGGTATGAAAAGCCTGCCATGTGGATTGCCTCTTGCGGCCTAGGTCCGTCCCGGTGCGGCCGTGTGATGGGTTGCTGAATAGAGGTTGCGAAGTGTAAAGGCCGGCACCGCGCCCGTGTCCTTGGGGCGGAACAGGATCTCGGCCGGCTCTCCCGGAAGGATCGTCAGCGCGTTGTCCGAGAAGCGACCGGCTTCATCGGCCTCGACCGAAACGAACAGCGCGGTCGCGGCGGACCGCACCGACAGCCGCCAGTCATTCCCGTCGCGATGGCATTCCATCTGCATTCCCGGCTCGCACAGCGGCAGAGCCTTGTAGGGGACCGGCGCCAGGTGGTCGGCGCCTTGCGAACCGTCCGATGCCGACCAACGATAGATCAGGATCTCGTCCGCCAAAACGGCATCCGGCGCGAGTGTCGCCAGCACCGTGGCGGCCTCGGTGCCGACCGCGCTGTCGACCTTTGTGATCTCGCGCAGTGTGCCGTCCATGGCCGCGGCGTATGCGGCGACCGAGACTTCGACGGGCGACAGCGTGTCGTTGACGGCGGACAGTGCGATGCCGTCCTTGCCGGGAATGGCGGCAAGAAAGACGGGCGCGAAGAACCGCCGCGCCATGTAGTGCAGCAGCTTCCAACCGCCGCCATAGTCGAGGCTCGACCAGCTTGCGACCGGCCAGGTGTCGTTGAGCTGCCAATAAAGCGCGCCCATGCAGTGCGGCTTCAGGCTGCGCCAGTAGTCGACCGCGGTGCGGATCGCCAGACCCTGCTGGACTTGAGACAGATAGACGAAGCTTTCGAAATCGACGGGAAACCGGAAATAGCGGAACATCGTCTCGGCGATCCGCGCATTGCCGCCGTCGTTCTTCTGATGGCTCTCCATGACCGGGGCGGCGATGTTGCAGTCCTCGGCGCCCGCGAAAGTGCGGATGGCCGGCATCGAAGGGAAGGACTGGAAACCGAACTCCGAACAAAAACGCGGACGGACGTCGCGATAGTGTTCGAAATCGCGCCCTTCGTGCCAGACAGACCAGAAATGCATGTCGCCGGAACGGTCGTCGTGCCAGGCATCGCCGAAATCGAGGCGACCCGACGCCGGACTGGACGGCCACCAGTTGGCATCCGGCAGGACAGCCTTCAGACCGCTTTCGACGGTGCGGTTCAAACGGTCATAGGCGACGAGGTAACGGTCCCGGTTCTTGACACTTTCCTCATACCAGTTCAGCGCGCCCACCAGTTCGTTGTCGCCGCACCACAAGGCGATCGAGGCGTGGTGGTTCAACCGCAGGACCTGTTCGCGAACCTCGATGCCGACCTCGGCCAGGAAGTTTTCCGACGCGGGGTAAAGATTGCAGGCGAACATGAAGTCCTGCCACACCATCAGTCCCAGTTCGTCGCACAGGTCGTAGAACCAGTCCGCTTCGTATCGGCCGCCGCCCCAGACGCGGATCATGTTCATGTTCGCCTCGACCGCCGACCGCAGCAATGCGCGGGTCTCGGCCTGCGTGATCCTGGACGGCAGCGCATCCGCCGGGATCCAGTTGGCGCCGCGGGCGAAAACGTCGTGGCCGTTGACCGAGAACCGGAATCCGGTCCCCACCGCATCGGGTTCGACCGTGTGCCGAAGCTCCCTGAGGCCGATCCGGCGGGTTTCGACGTGGTCGCCCAACGTGACGGTCAGAGGATGCAGCGTTTGCGGGCCGAGACCGGCCGGCCACCACAACTCGGGATCTGAGATGCGCAGGATAACCGTTGCACGCCCGGCGACGACCGGCGCTTCGACGGATTTGCCGCACAGGCTGAACGCGACCGGCGCGGACCCGTGATCGCCCTCCACGAAGGCCTCCACCGTCACATCCACGTTGCCGGGCGTGTGGGCCTGGGTCACGACCACGTCCGCGATCCGTGCAGCACGCCGCGGCTCGAGCCGGATGTCGCCGTAGAGACCGAAGGGCGCCAGCGCGATGTTCCAGTCCCATCCGAAATCGCAGGCCGGCTTGCGCAGGAGGTTGCCGTTCGGGATCGGGCAATTCTTGCTGTGGGGCACCGGATAGGGAAGGGCGGCCGCCGCGGCGTTCGCGGCCTCGGTGTTCGACCGAAAGCGGATCTCGATCTGGTTTTCACCGACGCTTACGGCGTCCGACACGTCGACGCGATAGCGCCGGAAACAGTTCCGGGCGGCAAGCACCGCGCGCCCGTTGATGGTGATTTCCGCAACCGTGTCCAAGCCCGAAACAACCAGTTCCAGCGCCGTGCCCTCCGCAACAAAGCGGCGGCGCAGGACCCATTCCCGATCGGCAGGCCAGCGGCACGCGTACTCGTTGCGGCCGTAATAGGGGTCGGGAATGTGGCCCGCGGCGAACAGCGCCGACAACCCGTCGCCGGGCACCGCCATGTCGCAGGCATGCCCGCCTTCCGCGTCGCACAGCGACCAGGAACCGGAAAGATCGATCATCGACCGCTGTCGGTTACATGCGCAGTTCGGTCCCGGCGTCGAAGACCGACGCCTTGGACATGTCGAACGTCAGATGCACGGTCGATCCGGCGGTCATCGTCATCTCGGGCGCGACCCTTGCCGAAATCTGCTGTCCCTCGACCGAGAGCCACAACAGGCTGTCTGAACCCATCGGTTCGTCGATATCGACTGTCGCCGGCACGCTGCCCTCGGACGCGCTGGGCGAGATGGATACATGCTCGGGCCTGACACCCAGGATCGCATCGGACTGCGCGGCAAGGGCGCCGCCGTCATAGCCGGCCAGCGGAACCGCATGTCCGCCCAGCCGGAACGCCGCTGCGCCGTCCTGGCCTTCGACCGTGCCGCTGACGAAACTCATCGACGGCGAACCGATGAAGCCGGCCACAAACAGGTTCGCGGGCTTGTTGTAGATGGTGCGCGGATCGCCAAGTTGTTGGATCACGCCGCCCTTCATCACCGCGATGCGGTCCGCCAGGGTCAGCGCTTCGATCTGATCGTGGGTCACGTAGACCATCGTATTGCCCAGCCGCTGGTGCAGGCGCTTGATCTCGACCCGAAGCTCTGAACGCAGCTTGGCGTCCAGGTTCGACAGCGGTTCGTCGAACAGGAAGACGTCAACGTCGCGGACCAGCGCGCGCCCGATGGCGACACGCTGCCGCTGTCCGCCCGAAAGGGCGCCGGGCTTTCGGTCGAGAAGGTTCTCGATCTGCAGGATGCTGGCGGCGCGGTCGACACGCTGTGCGATCTCGTCCTTTGCCATCCGCTGGTTCTTCAGACCGAAGGACAGATTCCCCCGCACGGTCATCTGCGGATAAAGCGCGTAGGACTGGAACACCATGCCGATGCCTCGGTCCTTGGGTTCTTCCCAGGTGACGTTGCGGCCGCTGATAAAGATCTGCCCGTCGGTGACGTCCAGCAATCCGGCGATACAGTTCAACAAAGTGGACTTGCCGCAGCCCGACGGGCCCAGAAGGACCAGGAACTCGCCCTCGATGACGTCCAGGTTCAGGTCGCGCAGCACCTCGATCGTGCCGAAGTCCAGCTTCAGGTCGTTGACTGTAATCGAAGCCATGGCGTCACCCCTTGACCGCGCCGGCGGCGATGCCGCGCACGAACAGCTTGCCGGAGACGAAATAGACGATCAGCGGCACCAGCCCCGTCAGGATGGTGGCCGCCATGTTGACGTTGTATTCCTTGATGCCCTGGACGGAGTTGACGATGTTGTTCAACTGCACCGTCATCGGATAGTTGTCGGGCTTGGTGTAGATCACGCCGAACAGGAAATCGTTCCAGATGCCGGTGACCTGCAGGATGATCGCGACCACGAAGATGGGCAGCGACATCGGCAGCATGATCTTGAAGTAGATGCCCCAGAAACCGGCGCCGTCCACGCGCGCCGCCTTGAAAAGCTCTTCAGGGACCGAAGTGAAGTAGTTTCTGAACAGCAAAGTCAGGATCGGCATCCCGAAGATGGTATGGACAAGGACCAGCCCCTCCAGCTTGGTGTAGAGACCGAGGTCGCGCAGGATGATGACGATCGGGTAGATCATCACCTGATAAGGGATGAAGGCGCCGAAGATCAGGATCGTGAAGAAGACGTTGGCGCCCTTGAAACGCCAGTTGGCCAGGGCGTAGCCGTTGACCGACGCAACGGCGATCGACAACAGCACCGACGGCACCAGGATCTTCACGGAATTCCCGAAACCGCGCGAAAGGCCGTCGCAATTGAGGCCCGTACAGGCCTCGGCCCAGGCCTTGACCCACGGTTCGAAGGTGATTTCCAGCGGCGGGGCGAACACGTTGCCCAGCCGGATCTCCGGCATGCCCTTCAGCGACGTCACGATCATCACGTAAAGCGGCAGCAGGTAGTAGACCGCAACGACGATCAGCGTGCCGTAGATGATGATGTTCCGGCGCGACAGTTTGCGTCGGGGTTTCGGGCCGCGCGGCCCTGCGGTGTCCACAACCTCAGCCATGTTTCTTCTTGCCCCCGAACTCGAGATAGGCCCAGGGGATCAGCACGATCAGGACCGACAACAGCATCATCGTCGATGCCGCAAAGCCCTGGCCCAGGTTCTGGTTCTTGAACATCGCGTCATAGACGTATTTCGCGGGCACTTCCGAGGCGATGCCGGGCCCGCCGTTGGTCTGCGCGACCACCAGGTCGTAGACCTTGACGATGCCCGATGCGATCAGCACCAGGGTCGTGATGAAGACGGGGCGCATCATCGGGATGACGATGAACAGGTAGGTCTTCCATGCCGGGATCCCGTCGACGCGGGAGGCCTTCCAGATGTCCTCGTCGATGCCGCGCAGGCCCGCCAGCATCAGCACCATGATCAGCCCCGTGCCCTGCCACAGGCCCGCGATCAGCACGCCGTAGATCACGATATCGGCGGTGTAGAGCGGATCGAAGACGAAGTTCTCGAACCCCAGGTCGCGCACGATCTTCTGGATTCCGAACTCGGGGTTCAGGACCCACTGCCAGACTAGGCCCGTGACGATGAAGGACAGGGCGAAAGGATAGAGAAGTATCGTACGGAACGTGTTCTCGAAGCGGATCTTCTGATCCAGAAGGGCGGCAAGGCAAAAGCCGATCACGACGGAGAAGATCAGCGAACATATTCCGTAGATGAACAGGTTTTCGATCGAAACCAGCCACCGGTTCGTGCCCCAAAGCCGGTCGTACTGGTCGAGGCCGACGAAGTTGAGCTTGGGCAGAAGCTTGGATTTCGTGAAAGAGTGCACGATGGTCCATACCGTGCATCCGACGAAGATGACGAGCGCCGTCAGCATCATCGGGATCGCCGCGATCTTCGCGCTCAGGTTCCGGAACAGCCCGACCGGACGCTTGGCCTCGGCCATGTCACACCCCTTCGAGACGAGCAGAGAAGGCGGCTGGCCCGCCGGGAGGAGCGGGCCAGCCGGATACGGAAGTGCGGGTCAGTCCGCTTCCGCGATGATTGCCGCGTAACGCGCCTGCGCGTCGGCCGGCGTGATGCTCTGGTCGTTCCAGAACTCGACCATCAGGTCGTCGATCTGGCCAAGGGTATCGGGGGTCAGAAGCTGGTTCGCGTCGGGCAAGATGTGGCCCTCCGCCAGGATCTTCAGACCCTTCTTCATGCAATCGTTGGCCGCGTCCAGGTCCACGTCGCCGCGGATCGGCAGCGAGCCCTTCTTCAGGTTGAAGGCCACCTGGACTTCCTTCGAGATCATCATCGAGGCCATCTTCTTCTGCGCACGGACGATGTCGGGGTCGTCAATGACGGGGAAGTAGAACGCATCGCCGCCGGTGGAGATGACCTCGTTCACGCCCAGCCCCGGCAGGCAGGTGTAATCCACGCCCGCCGTCTGGCCGGCCACTTGGAACTCGCCCTGGGCCCAGTCGCCCATGATCTGACCGCCGGCCTGGCCGGTGATCACCAGGTTCGTTGCCTGGTTCCAGTCCTGCACGTTGGAGCCTTCCGAAAGGCTGCGCGCGTCACCGAAGGCTTGGAACACTTTCGCCATTTCCGGCCCGGCCGCGGCATCGGCATCCTTTTCGATGTTGACCTTGCCCCACAGTTCCATGCCGCCGAGGGCCACCGACATGACGCCGAAGGCGCCGTTCGATTGCCACGACTGTTGGCCCATCGCCAGCGGGATCTTGCCGGCCGCCTTCAGCTTGGGTGCGGCGGCCACGAACTCGCCCCAGTTCTGCGGGACCGGCACGCCCGCATCGGCATAGGCCTTGTGGCTCAGCCAGATCCACTGCCAGGAATGGATGTTGACCGGCACGCAATAGATGCGGCCTTCGTAGGTGCAGGAGTCCAACAGCGAGGTCGGATTGACGATGTCCTTCCAGCCTTCGGCCTCTGCGACGTCGGTCAGGTCCAGCATCAGACCGGCCTCGACCAGTTCCTCGGCCTGCCGACCATGGTTCAGCTGCGTCGCCGCCATCGGATCGCCGCCCAGGATGCGGCTGATGATGATCGGCCGGGCCACGCCGCCCGAGCCTGCGATGGCGCCGTCCACCCACTTGTCGTCGCCCATTGCGTTGAACGCATTGGCAAACTCTGCGACGGCCGCGGCTTCGCCCCCGGATGTCCACCAGTGGGTGACTTCCAGTTCGGCGGCGGTGGCGGTAAACGGAATGGCGGACGCCAACGTCAGCGTCATGGCCAGCGATTTCAGTCTCATTGAGGCCTCCCTTGAGAACTATAACGTTATAGATTGCAGCCTATAACGTTATAGATTATGAAATCAATATGGAATCGCCGAATTTGCCTCACAGAACGGCCGCAAGGCCGCGCGCGCGATGACCGGATCCGCCGAACTTCCAAGCGATAAGCCGAGGGCGGGCGACGGACGGCCGACGCTGAAAACCATCGCCGAGGCGACAGGTCTCGCGGTTGCAACGGTGTCGCGGGCGCTGCACGACGCGCCCGACATCGGCGCGCAGACGAAGGAACGGGTCAGGGCCGTGGCGCAGGAGTTGGGCTACCGGCCGAACCGGGCCGGCGTGCGGCTAAGGACCGGTAAGACCAACGTGATCTCGCTTGTGCTCTCGACCGAAGAGCACGTGATGAACCACACCGCGCGGTTGATCTATTCGATCGCGGATGCCCTGCGCGGCACCGCCTATCACATGATCGTCACGCCCTACACCTCCGCCGATGACCCGATGGATCCGATCCGGTATATCGTCGAGACCAAGTCGGCGGACGGCGTGATCATCAACCAGATCATGCCCGACGATCCGCGGGTGCGATACATGACCGAGCGCGGGTTTCCGTTCGCCACCCACGGCCGGACCGAGGCGGGCCTGACCCATCCCTACTTCGATTTCGACAACCGGCGTTTTGCCGAACTGGCGGTTCAGGAACTGGCGCGCCGCGGGCGCCGTCGGCTCGCGCTGTTGGCGCCGCCGGTGGACCAGACCTATGGACGGCACATGGTCGAAGGGTTCGAAAGCGCCGCCCGGGAACTGAACGTCGACCATCGCGTGTTCGCCGGCATCACAAGCGACAGCTCGATCGGACGCATCGAGGAGGATGTGGGCAAGATCATGCCGGACACCGGTTTCCCCGATGGCGTCGTCGTCGGCGCCGCCAGCGCCACCATGGCCGTGGTCGCGGCGGCGGAAGGTGCGGGCAGGCGGATCGGCCTCGATCTGGACATCGTGTCGAAAGAGGCCGTTCCGTTCCTGCGGTTCTTCCGCAACGAGATCATCGTGGTCCAGGAGGACGTGAAAGAGGCCGGTCAGTATCTGGCGCGGGCTCTGATCCACGCCATCGAAAGCGCCGACGAGCCCGCGCTGCAGCATCTGGACCAGCCGACCTTCGCCCCCTGAACGGGGCGGGCCGCCGCGCTAGTAGGAGAACAGCCCGATGGAGTTGCCGTCGGGGTCCAGGCAATAGGCAAAGCGCCCCACCGGGATCGAGATCACGTCGGAGACCACCTGTCCGCCGGCATCGCGCACGCGCTGCAGGCTGTCTTCCAGGTTGTCCGGGCAGACGAGATGGACGGTCGGTCCGGATCCCTCGGGCGCCGGCTTGCCCGGATAAAGGTGCCCGGCGACACCCTTGTTTTCCTTCGTCTGGAATGTGGCCATCACGTTCGGTCCCGCGTCTTCTTTCTTCAGCTCGGTCTGGAAGACCGCGCCGTAGAACGCGATCGCCTTGTCCATGTCGGTAACCGGGATTTCCGCCCAGACCGTGAAATGCTCAGGTGTAAAGCTCATGACTGGTGCTCCTTTATCGCTGCATCTGATCGCGCCATCGTCCCACAGGCCTCCTGACAGCATCTTGTCAGCAGTGAAACCGGATCTTTGATTCTGCGACTGGCAGGATGACGCGCATCGAGATCCTGAACTACTCTCTTTGTCGGACCGAACAGCCACAGAGACGCGGGGGCGGCAGGTGCGCCACATTTCCTTCAAGCACGTTGGATTTTGCCTGCTGCTTGCTGGGATGCCGTCCATGTCTCCTGCCGATCACGCCGAACACGCGTGGCGGGTCGCTTCGGTCTCGGTCGTCTCCGTCGAACCGACCTGGCCCGGCTACCGGCGGCCGGGCTTCGGCGCACCGCCGGGCACCGCTCCCGAGGGCAGCGGTGTCGTCATCCGCGAACCGGGTCTGATCGTCACCGCCGGGCATGTGGTTGCCAAGGCGTCCGAGGTCGCCGTCAGAGATCATGCCGGCACGCGCCACGATGCGGAAATCGTCGCGTTTGACGCCGCTGCCGACCTCGCCCTGCTGCGGGTCGACGCGACCCTCCGGCCGATAGTTCTGGCGCCGGAACGGCCGGTGACCGGCGCCCATGTCTGTGTCATCGCAAATGCCTTCGGCCTCGATCTCAGCATCACATGCGGCGTGGTTTCTGCCCGTTCGCGCGCGGGCATCGGTTTCAACCGGATCGAGGATTTCATACAGACCGATGCCGCCGCCAACCCCGGCGCATCGGGAGGCGCACTTGTGGACGAGAAGGGGCGTCTTGTCGGCATGTTGAGCGCGATCTTCACCAAGGAGTCCGACGCCAACGCCGGCGTGAATTTCGCCGTCTCCGCCGAACTGCTGGAACGGCGGATCAAACGGATGCTGGAAGCAGGGGACTGACCGATGGCACGCAAGACCGATCGCGGCATGGACAAGGGCCTCACGCGCTACGGCGACGTCGAGTTTTCGCGTTTCCTGCGCAAGGCCTTCATCAAGGCGATGGGGCTCACCGACGACGCCTTGGACCGGCCGATCATCGGCATTGCCGATACCGCGAGCGGCTACAACGCGTGCCACGGAAACGCGCCCGACCTGGTCGATGCCGTTAAACGGGGTGTCATGCTGGCCGGTGGCTTGGCAGTGCCGTTTCCGACGGTGTCGCTGCACGAGAGTTTCGCGTTTCCGACCAGCATGTATCTGCGCAACCTCATGGCGATGGACACCGAGGAGATGATCCGCGCCCAGCCGATGGACGCCGTCGTCTTGATCGGCGGCTGCGACAAGACAGTGCCGGCGCAATTGATGGGCGCGGCCAGCGCCGGCGTGCCGGCGATCCAGTTGGTGACCGGCCCGATGCTGGCCGGATCGCATCGCGGAACGCGGGTCGGTGCCTGCACCGACTGCCGGCGTTACTGGGCGCGCTATCGGGCGGACGAAATCGATGCAGACGAGATCGCCGGCGTGAACGACCAGCTTGTGCCCACGGTCGGCACCTGTGGCGTCATGGGGACCGCCAGCACAATGGCCTGCATCGCCGAGGCGCTGGGCATGATGCCGCCGGGCAGCGCGACGGCGCCCGCGGTCTCGGCGGAACGCCGGCGGATCGCCGAGACCACCGGGGCCGAGGCCGTGAAGCTTGCGGCGCGCGGCACAACGCCCGCCGAGATCATGACGCCTGCGGCGGTGGAGAACGCGCTGCGCGTTCTGCTGGCGATCGGCGGTTCGACCAACGGCATCATCCATTTGACCGCGATTGCCGGACGCCTCGGGATTGCTGTGGGCCTGGAGGCGTTCGACCGCCTCGGCCGGGAGACGCCGGTGCTGGTCGATCTCAAACCGTCCGGCCGGCACTATATGGAGGATCTGCACAGGGCAGGCGGGCTGACCGCGATCTTGCGCGCGTTGCGCGGCCTCCTGAACCTGGACGCTATGACGGTGAACGGTCGCACGCTGGGCGAAAATCTGGACGATGCGCCGCCGGCCTGGCCGCAGGATATTGTGCGTCCCGTCTCGGATCCGGTGCATGCCGGCGGCGGCATGGCGGTTCTGAAGGGCAACCTCGCGCCGAACGGGGCGATCATCAAACAATCCGCCGCATCGCCGGACCTTCTGGTCCATACCGGCCGGGCTGTGGTGTTCGCGTCCCTGGAGGATCTTGCAAACCGGATCGACGATCCGAACCTCGACGTGACGCCGGACGATGTCCTGGTCTTGCAGAACATCGGCCCGAAAGGGGCGCCGGGCATGCCCGAGGCAGGCCTCATCCCGATCCCCAAAAAGCTTGCAAGCCAGGGCGTGACGGACATGGTCCGCATCTCCGACGGCAGGATGAGCGGCACCGCGGCGGGCACCATCGTTCTGCACGTCAGTCCCGAGGCGGCGGTCGGCGGGCCGCTTTCGCTGGTGCGCACGGGCGACCGGATTTGCCTGGATGTCGAGGCCAGGCGCCTCGACCTCCAGGTCGATGCTACCGAGCTGGCCCGCCGCCGGGCCGAGGCCCCCGTCGCCGACACGTCAAACGACACCACCGGCTACCGATGGCTTTTCTTGCGCTCGGTGCTGCAGGCGGAAGAGGGCGTCGATTTCGACTTCGCCAGGCCCCGGAAGGCGGTGAACCGGGGGCAAACCGCGTAGGATCTGCATCGGCGCCTTTCGGAACAGCACCCTGTCGCGTTATCATCTTGGGTGATGATCACACCAGAACAGCCGATCCACCGGCGCAAGCTGGCGCACGAGATTCTCGACCGCCTGCTGAAGCTGATCGAAAGCGAAGGCCTTTCGCCCGGTGATCCGCTGCCGTCCGAGCGCGAACTGATGGGCCTTTTTGGCGTCGGCCGGCCGGCGGTGCGGGAGGCCATGCAGAACCTGGAGCGGATGGGGATCATCCGCATTTCGCATGGCGAACGGGCGCGCATCGCAGAACCGCAGATCGGCCACATTCTCGATCAGATCAGCCAGACCGCACGGCACATCCTGGAGGTATCGCCGGCCGGTCTGCAGCATCTGAAAGAGGCGCGCCTGATGTTCGAGTTGCAGGTTGTGCGCCAGGCGGTGGTGAAGTGCCGTGACGAAGACGTGAAACGGCTGGAACGGATCTTGTCGTTGCAGGAAACGAGCCGCGGAATCCCGGCGGATTTCATGGAGGCGGACGGCGCGTTCCACCGCGAAATCGCCGTCATCAGCGGCAACCCCATCTATGCAGCCGTCAGCGAGGCCATGTTCGACTGGCTCAAGCGCTATCATGTCGGCATGGTGCGCAAGCCCGGCCTGGAGGACCTGACCATTTCCGAACACCGCGACGTCCTGGACGCCATCCGAAACCGAGACATCGCCGCAGCGGCGAACGCCCTTGAACGTCACCTGATGCGCGCGAACAAGCTTTACCGGCAGTTCGAAGAAGAAGGGCACGCGGATACGGCCAAGGGCTGAGCGCAGGGATCCGCAAGGCCAGGTCATCCCTTTCCAACGCTTCCGGCGCTCGTGTAGTCTTCCCGGCCTCAGGGGGTGCGATGGGTCCGTCCGACGAAACGAACAACCAGGGCGACGGGGCCGAAGACCGGTTCACGCTGTACGATCTCAAGGTCGAAGTGGTTGCGACCGACCGGCCGATGGTCTGCGACCATCGGGACGGCGAATACTTCCTGGTGCAGGGTGAAATGATCGTCTTCCCCGAAGACGGCCGGCGTCGTTTTCCCCTGTATCCGTTGGCCGCGCTGCTGCCGCTTTTGCCGGCAAAACAGCGACCGACCGACGAAAACGACTGGATGACCACCGATGCGGAGGTGGCCTGTCCCGACCCCCATTGCGGGGCGCGTTTCCGGATCACCCGCACGGGCAAGCGTACCTTTCGCCATGGCGACACCACCGCCGTTCCGCTGCCGCCGAAACGGGAACGGACGGGGTGAACGCGCAAATGCCTCAGGTGGAAATGGTCGAGCTTCGGCCCGGATACCGGATTTCACGGCTGATCAAAGGCGGCTGGCAGCTTGCCGGCGATCACGGCCCGGTCGAACGCGACCGCGCGGTCGCCGACATGATCCGCTTCGTCGATGCCGGGATCACGGCTTTCGATTGCGCCGACATCTACACCGGGGTCGAGGAAATGATCGGCGCCTTCCTTGCGCGGCTGAAAGAAGCGCGCGGCGCCGAAGCGGCCGCGGCGGTCCGGGTCCATACCAAGTTCGTGCCCGACCTTGCGGCACTCGGCCGGATCGACCGTGCCGCGGTCGCGGCCGTCATCGACCGGTCGCTGACGCGCCTCGGCCGCCACCGGCTCGATCTCGTCCAGTTTCATTGGTGGGACTATGACGTGCCGGGTGCGGTCGAATGCGCCGGCCACCTGGCAGCTTTGCAACAGCAAGGCAAGATCGACCGGATCGGCGTCACCAACTTCGATCACGAACATCTCGCGCACATCACGGATGCCGGCATAGACGTCGTCTCGGCGCAGATCCAGTATTCGCTGTTGGACCGCAGACCGCAGGGCGGATTTGCCGCGTGGGCCCGGTCGGCCGATGTCGCGATCATCGCCTACGGTGTGCTGGCGGGTGGGTTCCTCAGCGACCGTTGGCTCGATGCGCCCGATCCGGGCTTCGACTTCGAGAACCGCTCGCTTGTTAAGTATCGCCTGATCGTCGAGGACTTCGGCGGTTGGGCGCTGTTCCAGGAACTGCTGCACGCGTTGCGCGCCATTGCCGACCGGCACGGCGTGGATATCTCTGCGGTGGCGTTGCGCGCGATGCTGGAGGCGCCCGACGTCGCTGCGGTGATTGTTGGCGCGCGGTACGCGGATCGCGTGAGCAGCACTCTCCAGGCATTTTCTTTTTTGTTAACACAGAACGATCGATCCGTAATTGAAGATATACTCTCCAAAGCAAAAGGACCGAACGGATCGGTCTACGCACTGGAGCGAGACCGGACGGGTCCGCACGGTCGGATCATGAAATACGACCTTCAGACCGGCGAGAGCGTGCGTTGAGCGAGCCATTGCTTGTTCTGGATGGACTTACCAAGCGGTTCGGCAGTTTCCGTGCCGTCGACCAGGTCAGCTTCGCCGTCGAGGCCGATGCGATCGCCGGTCTGATCGGACCCAACGGTGCCGGCAAGACGACATTGTTCAGCACGGTGGCGGGTCTTCTTGCGCCCGAGGAGGGCAGCGTGACCCTTGCCGGTCAGCGGGTGGACGGACTGCCGCCGCATCGGGTGTTCGCGGCGGGTCTCGCGCGCACCTTTCAGATTCCGCGTCCGTTCCCGGAGATGACGGTTCTGGAGAACGTCATGCTGGTGCCCGAAGACCAGGCGGGCGAGCGGTTCTGGAACAACTGGTTCGCCCCCGGCCGGGTGCGTGGCCAGGAAACCCGCAACCGGGAGCGGGCGCGCGAGATCATTGCGTTTTGCGGTCTTGAGCGTGTCGAAGGTGACCTTGCGCGGACGCTGTCGGGCGGCCAGCTCAAGCTGTTGGAACTCGCGCGGGCGTTGATGGCCGAACCGCGCATCATTTTGCTGGACGAACCGGCGGCAGGCGTCAACCCCGCCTTGATGGAAACGCTGGTCGAGAAGATCACCGCGCTCAATGCGCAGGGTTATGCGTTTCTTGTCATCGAGCACAACATGGATCTGGTGATGTCGATCTGTCGGCCGATCATGGTGATGGCCCAGGGGCGGCTGATTTATGAGGGCGATGCCGACGGGGCGCGGCGCGACAGCGCTGTCCTTGATGCCTATCTCGGAGATCTTCCGGGATGAGCGGGCCGCTGCTGCAGGCGGGTGACGTGGTCGCGGGCTATCGGCCCGACCTTCCGATCCTTCACGGTGTTTCGGCAGAGGTTGACCGTGGCGAGGTGGTCACCGTGATCGGCCCCAACGGCGCCGGCAAGTCCACGTTGATCAAGGCGATTGCCGGCTTGGTTCGGGTAAGCGAAGGCAGCATCCGGCTGGACGGCCGGGAGATCGCGAACACGCCGGCCCATCGGCTTGCCGGCGACGGCGTCTCCTATGTGCCGCAGACCGAGAACGTCTTCGCGACGCTGACCATCCACGAGAACTTGCGGGTGGGTGCCGCTCCGCTGCCGCGGCAGCGGGTCGCCGAACGGATCGAGGCGGCCTACGCTGCGTTTCCGCCGCTGGCCGAACGGCGCGACCGCAAGGCGCGGGTGCTTTCGGGCGGGCAGCGACAGATGCTGGCGATTGCCCGCGCCTTGATCACCGATCCGACGTTGATCCTGCTTGACGAGCCGACCGCCGGCCTCGCGCCCAAGGTGGTGGGCGAGGTCTTCGAGATGGTGCGCGGGCTCGCACAGCGCGGCGTCGCCGTCCTGATGGTCGAGCAGAACGCGCGTGCCGCGCTCGAGCATTCCGACCGGGGCTATGTCCTGGCCGAAGGGCGGAACCGGATCGACGGCCGCGCCGCCGATCTTGCCGGCGATCCGGAGATCGGCGCGATCTTCTTGGGCCAACGCACCGCGTCGAGCGAGGCGCGGCCCTGATGTTCCTGCAACACGTCGCTGACGGCATTCTTTCCGGCGCGATCATTGCGCTGGGTGCGATCGGCCTGTCGCTGACCATGCGCATCCTGCGGTTCGCCAATTTCGCGCATTCCGAACTGTTGACCTGGGGCGCCTATTCCGCGCTGGTCTTCGTCGGGTTCTTCGCCGCGATGGACGACGTCCTCGGCGGGCCGCTTGGGCCGCTCTCGTTCGGCTGGGCACTGGTGGTTGCAACCGTTCTTGCCGGCGGCCTGACGGCGGCGCTCGCGCTGGTGCTGGACAAGCTCGTGTTCGCGCGGCTCAGCGGTCGGGCCGGCCATATGACCCTCGTCTTTGCATCCTTCGGCATCGCGCTTCTGGTGCGCAACGTGATCGTCATGGGGTTCGGGCCCGACCCGTTCTACTACACGAACGAGTTGCAGATCGCGATGCGCGTCGGCGGCGTGCGCGTGATGCCGGATCAGATCTTCGTTCTTTGTCTGACGGCGGTCGTGGTGATCCTGTTGCACCTGTTCATGACGCGCAGCCGCACGGGCATCTGCATGCGTGCTGTGGCCGAGAACCCGCCGCTTGCCCGCGTCAGCGGGGTCGATGTGGAATCGGTGATTCGCTGGACTTGGATCATCGGCGCCACGGGCGCTGCGATTGCCGGCGTTCTTTACGGCCTGACGGTCCAGCTTCGGCCCGAACTCGGGTTCAGCCTGATTCTGCCGCTGTTCGCCGCAGCGATCCTGGGCGGTACCGGCAGTCTTTATGGCGCGGTCGTCGGCGGCCTGATCGTCGGCCTTTCGGAAAACCTCTCGGTGATGGTGATCCCGGCAAGCTACAAGCCGGCGGTTCCGTTCCTGCTGATCCTGCTCATTCTCTACTTCCGGCCGCAGGGCCTGTTCGGAGGCGAGCGGTGATCGGCGTCGTCTCCTATCTCGTGTTCTTCTTCGTAATCGCGCTGATCCTGGGGGTCGCCGTGCTGGGTCTCAACCTGCAATGGGGCTTCACCGGGTTGTTCAATGCCGGCGTGGCCGGCTTCATGGCGATCGGCGCCTACGGCACGGCGATCCTGATCGGACCGTCGCGTGACCCGGTGTTCGGCGGTTTCGAGTTGCCGTTCGTCGTCGGGCTGGCCGGCGGCATGGTGGTGGCCGGCATCGGCGCCCTGATCGTCGGGCTGGCGACCCTGCGCCTGCGCGAGGAGTATCTCGCCGTTGCCACGTTCGGCATCGCGGTCTCGATCCAGCTCGTCGCGCTCAACTGGGAATACCTCACCGGCGGCACGCTCGGTCTGATCAGCATTCCCAACCCGGCGGCCGGTTTCACCGACGGCCCGCTGTCCCAGAACATCGCCTATCTCGGCATCGTTCTGGTCGTTGTCGGCGGCACCTATCTGGGACTTGCGCGCATCGTCCAGTCGCCCTGGGGCCGCACGCTCAAGGCCATCCGCGAGGACGAAACGGCGGCTGCGTCCTTGGGCAAGGATCCGGTCCGCATCCGGCTCGAAGCGTTTGTCCTGGGCAGCATGATCATGGGCCTTGCCGGCGGGCTTTATGTCGGGTTCATCGGCTATGTCAGCCCGTTCGACTTCCAGCCGATCCTGACTTTCCAGATCTGGACCATGCTGATCGTCGGCGGCAGCGCCAACAACCGCGGCGCGCTGTTGGGGGCGATCCTGGTCTGGGCGATCTGGACCACCAGCGGATTCATCATCTCAAGGGCCGTGCCGCCGGAACTGCAGGTCCAGTCGGGCGCGTTGCAGGCGGTGCTGATCGGGTTGTTGCTGGTGGTGATGCTGCTTTTCCGCCCGCGGGGCCTGATCGGCGAGGAGGAGCATGTCTCCCGGCACGCGCGTCTCTGAACGGTCGCTGTGGCTGGAGACGGCGGGGCCGGCACCGGAGGCGATTCGGCTGGAAGGTGACGGCCGCTGCGACGTCGCGGTGATCGGTGCGGGATTTACCGGGCTGACGGCCGGGCTGCTGCTGGCCGAAACCGGCGCGACGGTCCTGGTGCTGGAGGCGGCGGAACCCGGCTGGGGCGCTTCGGGCCGCAATGCCGGCTTCGTCGTGCCGACCCTGTCGCGTGCCGACCCCGATGCCATGCGCGACATCCTCGGCGCGGCGCGGGGCGAACGGCTTGCCCGTGCCGTCGGCGCCGGCGGGCGCGGCGTTTTCGAGCTTGCGCGCAAGCACGGCATCGCCTGCGATCAGGTCGAAACCGGCTGGGTCCAGCCGGCTTTCGGCTCCGCATCGACCGACGCCCTGCGGCGGCGTTTCGACCAATGGTCGGCCCTGGACCAGCCGGTCGACTGGCTCGACCGCGATGGCGTGGCCGCGGTCACGGGCGTCGAGCGGTTTGCCGCCGGCTGGGTTCACCGCGGCGGCGGCGCGATCCATCCGGTGAAGTATCTCTATGGCCTGGCGGCGGCGCTTGTCCGCGCCGGCGGACGCCTGGCGTGCGCCAGCCCGATTCGACGATGGTCCCGCGCCGGCCGAGGCTGGGCGGTTGTGACGGACACCGGCACCGTGACGGCAGAGCGGCTTCTGGTCTGCACCAACGCATTGGCCGGACCGCTCGACCGGACGCTCGCAAGGTCCTTTGTGCCGCTCACCGTCTATCAGATGGCGACGCCGCCGGTCGATGCGGCGACGGCGGCGCGCCTGTCGCCCGGGCGCCAGCCGGTGTCCGACACCCGCGCGGACGTCTTCACCTACAGGCTGGATGCGCAGGACCGACTGATCACCGGCGGCATGGCGGCGTTGCCCCTGGGCGCGGCGGAGCGAATCGCGCGGCGCATGCAGCGGCGTCTTCAGCGCGAACTGGGGCTTCCCGGTTTGCCGCCTGTCGCAGCCTTGTGGCGGGGGACGGCCGCGGTGACCCGCAACTTCCTGCCCGCGATCCACCGGCTGGGTCCCGGCGCCTATGCGGGTTTTGCCTGCAACGCGCGCGGCATCGCATCGACCCATGTGCTGGCCCGCGATCTGGTCCGCCTGGTGCGCGAAGGTGAATGCGCCGAGGCGGAGACCGCGATCCCGCTGATGCCGCTGAAACCGGTCCCGTTGGCCGGTCTGGCGCGCGCCCTACCGCACCTTTGGCTCATGAAAGGAAGGCTCGACGACCGGCGGTTGCATACCTGAGCATTTGACCGGGGCCGTGGGCCGGATACCATAGGCGCAGCCAAGAATTAGAGAACACGAACAAGGAGAAGGGGCATGAAGATCTTAAGCGGCGCGGTTATGTCGGCTGCGGTTGCGGTGGCACTGTCGCTGGGCACGGGTGGCCAGGCCCAGGCGCAGGACTGCACCATCAAGCTGGGCGCGGTGCTGCCGGTCAGCGGCCCGATGGGCCTGGTGGGCAAGCGCATCTCCGAAACCGGTCAGTTCGCGGTCGACGTCTATAACGATGCGGGCGGCGTGAAGGGTTGCACGGTGGAATACCTGCTGCGCGACACCCAGGGCCAGTCGACAGTGGGCGTCGATGCGGCCAAGAGCCTTGTGGACATCGAAGGCGTCCCGGTGCTGGTCGGCGCCATCTCTTCGGGCGTCAGCCTGCCGATTCTGACCTCGGTGGCGGTGCCGTCAAAGACCACGCAGATTTCATGCTGCTCGTCGTCCGAGAGCTTCACGGAGCTTGCCGAAGAGGGCAAGACCGGCGGCTACTGGTTCCGCACATACGCGACGAACCGCAGCCAGGCGGCGATGGGTGCGATGCTGACGACCAGCAAGGGCTTCAAAAAGACGGCGGTCATCTATGTGAACACCGACTTCGGCGTCGGCCTTGCCAAGCGGTTCGAACAGGACATCAAGAAACTGGGCGGATCGATCACCAAGATGGTCGCCTACAACGAGAACCAGCAAAGCTACCGGGCGGAGGTGACGTCCGCGCTGGACGGCGAACCGGACTCGCTTTTCCTGGTGGCCTTTCCCGTCGACGGCGCGACAATCACGCGCGAATGGCTGTCGCTGGGCGGGACGGACAACCTGATCGTAAACAATTCGCTGCGCTCGGCCGACTACTTAAAGGCGGTGGGGCCGAAATACCTCACCAACCTGGTCGGGTATGACAGCGCCCAGCCGCGCACGGCTTCGGTCAACACCTTCAACGAGATGTTCGAGAAGCGGTTCGAAGGGCCGCCCGACGGCCCGGGCCTGCATTCCATGTTCGATGCGGTGACCGTGGTCCTGCTGGCGATGGAGGCGTCCGACGAGATCAACGGCACGACCATCCGCGACAATATCCGCAAGGTGACCGCCGAAGGCGGCGAGCCGGTCTATCCGGGTCCGGACGGCATCAAAAAGGCGAAGGAACTGCTGGCCGCCGGAAAGCCGATCCGTTACGTCGGCGCGACGGGGCCGTTGCAGTTCGACCAGAACGGCGACGTCCAGGCGCCCAAGCTGACCTGGCGGTTCGAAGGGGAAAACAACGTCGAGATCGACTATTTCTCCATCGAAGACGTTGCCGCGCTCATCAAGAAACTGGACAACTGAGCGCTTCGCCGACAGCGAACAGGCGGGGACGTCCCGGGGCGTCCCCGCCTTCATTTTGAGGAGGCAGGCACCGCATGGCCGGAAAACGCACGCACATCTTCTCCGGATCGAAATACGAGGAGCTTGCGGGATACGCCCGCGCCGTCGTGGTCGACGACCGCATCTTCGTCTCCGGCACCGTCGGCGTCGACTTCAAGACCGGCGCGATGGCGGACACGGCCGAGGACCAGGCGAACCAGGCGCTGGACACCATCGAATGGGCGCTCAAGGAGGCGGACTCGGACCTTGGCGACGTCGTGCGCGTGCGCGTCTACGTGCCGGACCCGGGTGACATCATGGCGGTTTCGACCGTGCTGAAGGATCGCCTCGGCCACGCGCGTCCCGCCAACACCACCGTTTGTGCGCCGCTGGCGGTGCCCGACTGCAAGGTCGAAATCGAAGTCGAGGCGATCAAAGGGTCGGGTTAGGCGCGGTGGCTCAGTCGGCGTCCTGCCCATAGTCCCGCCGCGCCGCCTTGGGCGTCACGTATTCCGCCTGCACATCGGCTTTCAACGCATCCTGCGCCCGCTCGTGCGGGTCGCCGAACCCGCCGCCGCCGGGCAGTTCGATCACCAGTGTGTCGCCTGCGGGAATGCGATGCGTGATCTTACCTTCCAGCGGCGCACCCGAGCCGAGCCGCGCGCTGCCGAGCCGTCCCGGTTTGCCGCCGGCGCGGCCCTGTGCCGGGAACTTGAGACGGTCCCAGGTGGCGGCCGAGGCGGTGAATGGGGCATTCTCGGTATTGCCGATCTCGATCACCTGGGCGAGGCCGCCGCGGTGTTTGCCGACACCGCCGGAATCCGGCAACAGTTCCTTGCGGCGAAAGATCAGCGGCGATTCCGTTTCGGTCACCTCGACAGGGATGGCGCCGACGCCTGACGGGAAGGCCGTGGTGTTGAAGCCGTCCCACCGGGGTCCCGCGCCGATGCCGCCCAGGCCCACATTCATCACGTTGAAGCGCGTCGCCGGGCGGTTGGCGCCCGGTGTCGGCCCGCCTTCTTCGGCGCTCGCCATCGCCAGCACCCAGATCGACCCGGCGCTTTCCGCCGGCACCCGGTCGGACAGGGCCTCCTCGAGACAGCCGAACACCAGGTCGGGCAGCATCTGACCGATCACATGGCGGGCGGTCACCGGCGACGGCCGTTCCGGCGCGACGCAACTGCCCGGTTCGGCCGCGACGTCGAAACACGAAAGCGAGCCTGCGTTGTTGGGGACGTCGGGCGCGATGGCGCATTTCAGGCCGAACACCGAATAGGCGTCGGTATAGCATTTGGGCGAATTGATCCCGAAGCGCGAGGCGGGCGAGGATCCGGCGAAATCGAGCCTGGCGTGGTCGCCCTTGATCTCTAGGCTTGCCTTCAGCGCTATCGGCGCCTCGTGCCCGTCGATGGTCATCTCCGTCCGGTAGGTGCCGTCGGGCACCGCGGCGATCGCCGTGCGGGTCGCCGTTTCCGAGGCGGTCAGGATGTGGTCGGCCAGGCCGTCGACGTCCGAAAGCCCGAATTCCGCCATCATGTCTTTCAGCCGCGCGACGCCCGTGTCGTTGCAGGAGATCAGCGAGCGCACATCGCCCTTCACCTCGATCGGGTTCCGGCTGTTCGCGGCAATGATCGCGAACAGGTCTTCGTTGAGGCCGCGTTCGTCCCGGATCTTCATATGCGGGATCAGCGTGCCTTCTTCGAAAACCGACTGCGCATCGGCGGTGAAGCCGACGCCGCCCACGTCGGCGACATGGCAGGTCGAGGCGAACAGCGCGACCGGCCGTCGGTCGAGGAAGGCGGGCGTGACGATCACGTAGTCGAACAGATGGCCCGTGCCCATCCAGGGGTCGTTGGTGATGAAGACGTCGCCCGGCGCCATGCCGTCGACCGGGAACCGGTCCAGGAAATGCCCGACCGCCATCGCCATGCTGTTGACATGGCCGGGCGTCCCGGTGACCGCCTGGGCCAGCATGCGCCCGCGCGTGTCGTAGACGCCGGCTGAAAGGTCGCCCGCCTCGCGCGCGATCGACCCGAACGCCGTTCTCAGCAGGGCCTGGGCCTGTTCTTCGACGACGGCAATCAACCGGGTCCACATGACCTGCCGGTGGATCGCATCGAGGGATTGGGCGGTCATGCTGCGTCCTCCGCGATCTGCCGCGTCAGCACGATGGCGTCACCGGCATCGATGGCGGCGACGAAGCCCGTCGGCACCACGGTCGACGTCTCGTCCTCCGCGATCACGGCGGGGCCCGACAGGGTGGCGCCGGGCGCGAGATCGAACCGCCAATAGAGCGCGGCATCGACCAGCGCGCCGGCGGCCGGGTCGTAGATCTGGCGCGTGCCGGCAGCGTCCGCGGCCGCCGTCGCCGCCACGGCGGGCAGGGGGTCGCTGTGCTCGGGAAGGGTGGCGACCGTGACCGACCAGGAGACGCATTCGACCGCGACGTCCGGCATGGTGAGGCCGTAGACCCTCTGGTAAAGCGCCTCGAACTCCGCCCGTATGGCGGCGAGATCGGACCGGTCCAGGGGGCGCGAGGGCAGGGGAACCGCCAGTTCGTGGCCCTGTCCCAGGTACCGCAGTTCCACACGCCGGTCCTCGACGTGCGGCGCATCCCCGACGCCTTCGGTCACCACCGCCCGGGCCTCGGCGGTCATGTCCGCGACCAGCGCGTTGACCGCGGCAAGGTCGGCGTCCTCCAGCGTCGTGCGCAAGCTGCGCACGACCTGATAGGAAACGGGCGCGCGCAGAAAGCCGATGGCGGAACCGACGCCGGCGCCCGGCGGCACCACGACCGAGGTCATGCCCAGCTTTTCGGCCAGCCGCGCGGCATGCAGGGGCGCCGCGCCGCCAAAGGCGATCATGGTGTGTTCCGAGGATTCCTTGCCGCGCTCGATCGCGTGCACCCGGGCGGCATTGGCCATGTTTTCCTCGACCAACTCGGCCACGCCGGCGGCGGACCAGAATTCCTTGAGGCCCAGCCGGTCGCCGATCCGCTGTGTCAGCACCGCTTCCGCGCCCGCTCTGTCCAAGGCGATCTGTCCGCCTGCGAAGCGATGTGGGTCCAGCTTGCCCAGCACAAGGTTGGCGTCGGTCACCGTCGGCTCGGTGCCGCCGCGGCCATAGGCCACCGGACCCGGCTCCGATCCCGCGCTGTCCGGGCCGACGGTGATCCGGCCCATGGCATCGATCCGCGCGATCGAGCCGCCGCCGGCGCCGATTTCAACCATCTCGATCACCGGAACGCGCACCGGCAGGCCGCTGCCTTTCATGTCGCGGTGCACCCTGGCCACCTCGAAGGTGCGGCTGCGGTCGGGGCTGCCGTCCTGGATCAGGCAGATCTTCGCCGTGGTGCCGCCCATGTCGTAGGAGAGGACGTGGTTCAGACCCCGCGCGCGCGCCAGGTCGGCGGCCAGGATCGCGCCGCCCGCCGGGCCCGACTCCACCAGGCGCACGGGGAACCGCGCCGCCTGCTCCAGGGTGGTCAACCCGCCGCCGGACATCATGAGATACAGCGGACAGGCGAAACCGGCATCGTCCAGCATCCCGCGCAGGCGGCCCAGATAGCCGGCCATCAGCGGACGCACATAGGCATTGGCGGCGGTGGTGGAAAAGCGTTCGTACTCCCGCATCTCCGGACAGACCGCGCTTGAGAGGCAGACCGTCGCATCAGGCAATGCCTCGGCCAGGATGGCGCCTGCCGCGCGCTCGTGGGCGTCGTGGGCATAGGCGTGCAGGAAACCCACCGCCACCGCCTCCACGCCGGCGTCACGCATCGCCAGTGCCGCGGTCCGCACGGCGTCCGTATCCAGCGGAACGACGGTTTCGCCTGCGGCGGACTTCCGTTCGGGGACCGTGAACCGCAACTGCCGCGGCACCAGAGGGTCCGGTCGCTTGGCGGTCAGGTCGTAATGGGCGAAACGTTTCTCGAAGCCCATCTCAAGGATGTCGCGAAAGCCCTCGGTGGTCAGAAAGGCCGTCTTCGCGCCCTTGCGCTCGATCAGCGCATTGGTTGCCAGCGTGGTTCCATGGATCAGGATACGCACGTCGCCCGGGGCGGCATCCGCCTCGGCCAGCACGCGGGTCACGCCCTGCATCACGCCTAGTTCGGGCGCCCGCGGCGTGGTCAGCACCTTTGTCGTGGTCAGCCCCTGCGCCGTTTCGAGTACGACGTCGGTGAAGGTTCCCCCGATATCGACGGCAAGCCGTGCGGTTCCGCTGGTCATGCGTCCTTCCTTGGCGCGGTTGTTTCTAATCTGCAACAGAGATTTCATTCTTGCAAGAAATCTCAGGCCTGCTAGCCTTCGGGCCGAGGAGGACAGCGATGCACGGCACGCCCATCGACCGCGAGCATTGCCGCCGGCTGGATGCGGCCGATCCGTTGGCGCGCTTCCGCGACCGGTTCGCCGCATCGAAGGAAAACCGCATCTTCCTCGATGCCAATTCCATGGGAAAGATGGCCGCCACCGTGCCCGAGCGCATGGCCCGTTTCTGGACCGAGGCCTGGGTGGATCTTGGCCGTCAGGGGTGGAACCATTTCGAGTGGCTGGAAAGACCGGCCCAGATCGGCGCCGTCTTCGCGCCGTTCATCGGCGCCGACCCGCAGGACGTGCTCGCCTGCGACAGCACCACCGTGAACCTTTACAAGCTGCTGACCTATGCCTGGCGCACGCGCACCTCCGGCAGCGTGATCCTGACCGAAGAGGGCAATTTCCCGACCGACCTTTACGTGGCCCAGGGCCTGCCGGGGACGATTGTCGGCGACCCGCAGGTCGAGGTTTGCGACAGCCGCGAAGCGCTGCTCAGGGCCATCGGGCCGGACACCGCCGTCGTCTATTTGAGCCACGCCGACTATCGCACCAGCGAACGTTGGGACATGGCAGACGTCAACGCCCGCGCCCATGCGGTGGGTGCGGTCACGCTGTGGGACCTGTCCCATTCCGCCGGCGCGGTGCCGGTGGACCTGATGGGGACCGATGCGGACTATGCCGTCGGCTGCGGGTATAAGTATCTCTGCTCCGGCCCCGGCGGGCCGGCCTATCTGTGGGTGCATCCGCGTCACGGCAATACCGCATGGCCCACCATTGCCGGCTGGATGGGGCACGAGGACGTCTTCGCCTTCGCCAAGCAGTACGGTCCGCTGCCCGGCGCCGCGCGGCACGGGGCCGGGACACCGCTTGTGATCGCCAACGAGGTTGCGTGGTGTGCGGCGGAGATCTGGCAGGAGGTGGAGCCGCAACAGCTCTGGGACAAGCACCGGGCCCTGGGCGATCTGCTGATCGCGCTTTTGGACCAGGAATGCGCATCCCTCGGCGTGGAGGTGACGTCGCCCCGCATCTACGACGAACGCGGCGGCCATGTGGGCTTCAGTCATCCGGGCGCCGGGCCGGTCGTCGAGGCGCTGTTGGCGGCGAACGTGGTCGGGTCCTTCCGAAAGCCCAATGCCATTCGTTTCGGGCTGGGCGCGCTCTATACCAGCCACGAGGACATCTGGGAGGCGGTTGCGCGCTTGCGCAAAATCTTGGAGACGGAAAGCTGGCGCGATCCGAGGTTCCAGAAGGTGTCGGTCTGAGAGGCGGGACATGAGTGCGGAGAGCGAATCGCAGACCATGCCGCGGATCGCGCGGTACAAGCCCTTCTACCGGGAACTGGAGGCCGGCAAATCCTACTTCTGGTGCGCCTGTGGGTTGAGCCAGAACCAGCCGTTCTGCGACGGCTCTCACAAGGGGACCGGCATCACGCCCGTCCGCTACAAGTGCGAGACCGACGGCGAAGAGGTCCTGTTCTGCGGCTGCAAGCATTCCGCGACCGCGCCCTTCTGCGACGGCGCGCACAACAACCTGCGCGACACCTACGACGAAGACGACCCCGACAGCGCCGAGAACCGCGCCATTGGCGAGGTCGGCAGCGATCCCGACGGCAAGGCGCGCCTGGATGGCGGCTGTTTCGTGGCGCGTGTCGATGAGCTTGGCCGCCGCACCGAAGGCACGCTTACCGTGGCCCGGGCGATCGGCGGCGAAGACGGCGCGATCTGGCAGTCGCACTTCCGCATCGTCGCGGCCGCCGGGCGCTCTCCGGTCCTGGGCTTCGGCAACCGGCACAGCATTCTGCTGGTCACTCATGGTAGCGGCCTCGTCGAGATCGGCGGCCACCGGTTCGAGGTCGCGCCGGAGATGGGGCTTTATGCGCGCCCTGGCGAGACCGTGCAGTTTGAGACCGACGGCGGTCTCGGCCTCAATGCCGCCGTCTGTCCCCTGGCCGACTGGCCGGAGATCCTTCCGGAAATGGCCCACCGGTTCGATGCCGCCTATCCGGAACGCCGGGTGCGGATCGATCCGGTGAACCGCCAGGCCATGGCGGACCGCTTTTTCCAGATCCTGGTGGACAAGTCCGTGGGGTCGGACATGGCGACCCAGTTCATCGGCGAGATCCCACTGTCCAAGGCGATGCCGCACCGGCATCTCTACGAGGAATCGCTGGTCGTGTTGCGCGGGTCCGGCATGATGTGGACCGAGAACAGGAAGACCCCGGTCCGCACCGGCGACGTCATCTTTTTGCCGCGCAAGCAGATCCACTCGCTGCAATGCACCGATCCGGGCGGCATGTTGCTGGCGGGCGTGATCTATCCCGGCGACAACCCTGCCATCAACTACTGAGACGTGGGGCAGGAGGCCATGGCCGATACCGCAACCCAGCCCGCGAAGGATTTCGACGACCCGCCGCTTGGCGCGCGCATCGCCACGCTCCGCAAGGAGCGGGGCCTGACGCTTGCCCAGCTCGCGCGGGCCTGCGGCCTGTCGGAGGCAACCCTGTCGCGGGTCGAAAACGGCCACAGCGCCGTCTCGGCACAGCACCTTTTCTCGCTTGCCCGCTATCTGGACGTCGACATCGCGCGGTTCTTCGACAACGCGGCGGCGCCGCTGACGCCCGGCGTGCGGTCCATGACGCGCAAGGGCGAAGGCGCGGTCGAAAACATGGAACGCTACGACGCCGAAGTGCTGTGCGCCGATCTCTCGGCCAAGGGCATGCACCCGGCGATCAACACCATCCGCGCGCGCTCGCTGGAAGAGGCGGGCGGTCTCGCCCGGCACGGCGGCGAGGAGTTTCTTTTCGTGCTGGAGGGCAGCGTGGCGGTGCACAGCGAGTGGTACGCACCGACGGTGCTGAAGGCCGGCGACAGCCTTTATTTCGACGGCCTGCAGGGGCATGCCTATGTCGCTGCCGGCAAGGGTCCTGCGCGCATCCTGGTCGTCGTCTCGCGCGACGGCAGGCCCGGCGACCTGAGGCCTGTCGGGGACGAGGCATGAATGCGCCCGCCGCAGACGTGGCAACGGCCGTCATCGAAAAGCCGGCACGGGCCGTGTTCGACTTCTTGGCCGACCCGCATCGCCTCGACCTCTGGTCCTTCGGGACCTGGCGGGTCGAGGTGGCTGAGGACGGGCTGGTAAAGGGCACGGCGATCTATGACGGCTCGCACACCTATGTGCGGATCGACCCCGACCCGGACCGGCTGTTGATCGACTACGCCATCGGAACAGCCCCGGATGCCCTGGCTCCCCGCATCTACGCGCGTGTGACCCCCGGCGGGACGGTGGGAATCGACCCGGGCCATGCCATGCTGTCCATTGTCGCCCTGCGGACCGCGGATATGGACGAGGAGCGCTGGCAGGGGCTGGCCACGGCCCATGCCTTCGAGGCGGGCCTGATCAAGGCGCTTCTGGAAAGTGGCTTCGATCACAGAACGCTGCGGTGACGCGCGGCCACAAAACGTGATAAATCCCAAGGCAACGACCAGGACAAAGCCGAACCGAAAGAACAGGGAGAAAGACAATGAAAAAAGCACTATTCGCGGCATGCGCGTGCGCCCTGGTGGCTGCGGCCCCGGTGGCCCAGGCGCAGGAATCCGTGAAGGTTGGCGCGCTGATGGGCGTTACCGGGCCGCTGGCCAACTTCGTGCCGCCGATCGAGAACGCGGCGCGGCTGGCCGCCGACCAGGTGAACGAGCAGGGCGGACTGCTGGACGGCCGGCCGATGGAGCTGATCGTGGCCGATACCCAGGCCGCCGCCCAGCCGGCCGTGGATGCCGCGAACAAACTGGTCGGTGCGGAAAACGTCGTTGCTCTGTATGGGGCGCTGTCATCGGGCGCGACGATGGCGTCGGCCAGCGCGGTGTCGGTTCCGAACCAGGTGCTGCAGGTCTCGCCGACCGCGACTTCGCCCGAGCTGACCAACCTTGACGACAACGACTATACCTTCCGGGTGGTGCCGGCCGACGACTATCAGGGCCGCGTCCTGGCCAAGATCGTCATGGACGAAGGCATCAAATCGGTCGCGGTCACCTATGTGAACAACGACTACGGCGTCGGCATCGGCAACGCCTTCAAGCGCGAATACGAGAAGATCGGCGGCAAGATCACCGGCTTCGAAAAGCACGAGGAAAAGAAGAACTCCTACCGGTCCGAGCTGGCAACGCTGGCCGGCGGGGGCGGCGATGCGTTGGTGGTGATCGCCTATGCCGGCGACAGCGGCATCAAGATCGTCCGTCAGTCCCTGGAGAACGGCTTCTTCGAAAAGTTCATCGGCACCGACGGCCTGCGTGACAACCTGCTGTTGGAGGAGATCGGGATTGCCAACATCAAGGGTTCGATCTTCTCTTCGCCGACGTCGCCGCCCGAGAGCGAGGCGGGCAAACGCTTTGCAGAGGCCTTTGCCGCCAAGCATCCCGACCAGACGGACGGTTTCTTCATCCAGCAGTCCTACGACGCGTCGTTCCTGCTGGCCCTGGCGATCGAAAAGGCCGGCAACACCGACCGCACGGCGATCCGCAATGCGCTGCGCGACGTCGCGAACCCGCCGGGCGAGAAGATCCTTCCGGGCGAGTGGGCCAAGGCCAAAAAGCTGATCGCCGCGGGAACCGACATCGACTACGAGGGCGTTTCGGGTCCGCAGGACTTCGACGAAAATGGTGACGTCACCGGCTTTATCGGCAAGTTCGTGATCACCGATAACGGCTACGAAGAGGTTGGCGTCTTCCAGTAAGCCGCACGCGCGGCCGGATGCGGGGCGCCGGCGGATGGCACCCCGCGTCTCCGCCCGCCGCCCGCGAGGTGCAAGGCCATGAAAGCCGCCGAAATGATCCGGGTCGATGGGGTCAGCCTTCATTTCGGCGCGCTCAAGGCGGTCGACGACTGTTCCTTCTCGGTGGAGGCCGGCAAGATTACCGGCATCATCGGGCCCAACGGCGCGGGCAAGTCGACCATCTTCAACGTCATTGCGGGGGCGCTGAAACCCACGCACGGACGGATCAGCCTTGACGGCGAGGACGTGACCGGCCTGCCGCCCTACGCCATGCATGCCCGCGGTCTTTTGCGGACTTTCCAGATCGCGCACGAATTCCACCGGATGACGGTGTTCGAAAACCTGCTGGCCGCCGCCCCCGACCAGGCCGGCGAAAACCTGCTGCACGCCTTTCTCAAGCCCGCGGACGTGCAGGCGCAGGAGCGCGAGATCCGTGCCAAGGCCGAACGGGTGATGCATTTCCTGAACCTGGACCACCTGGCCGAGCAGTTGGCGGGCGAGATCTCCGGCGGTCAGAAAAAGCTCCTGGAGCTGGGCAGGGCCCTGATGGCCGACGGGAAGGTGATCCTGCTGGACGAGATCGCCGCCGGCGTGAACCGAACCTTGCTGAAGGACATCTCGGCGCGCATCCAGGAACTGAACCGCGACTACAACTTCACCTTCTGCATCATCGAACACGACATGGATTTCATCGCCGACATCTGCGACCACGTCATCGTCATGGCCGAAGGGCAGGTCCTGACCGAAGGCCAGATGCACGAACTGCGCGCCGACGAGCGCGTGATCGAGGCTTATTTCGGCGGCGGCAAGTATATGAGCGCCGGTTCCGACGCTGCGGGCTCCGGGGACGGCAATGCTGCTTGAAGCGAACGGCCTTGTCGGTGGCTACGGCAAGATGATGATCCTGAAGGGCGTGACCCTGGGCGTGGAGGCGGGGGCCATCGCGGTCATCGTCGGGCCCAACGGGGCCGGCAAATCGACGGCGCTGAAGGCGATCTTCGGTCTGATCCCGGTCCAGGAAGGCGACGTCTTGTTGGAGGGTCAGTCGCTGGTCGGTCTGCGCGCCGACCAGATGGTGACCCGCGGCCTTGCCATGGTGCCCCAGACCAGCAACGTCTTCGCAAGCCTCTCGATCCAGGAGAACCTGGAGATGGGGGCGTTCCAGCGGCGCGACGACTATGCCGCGACCCTGGAGAAGGTCTACGAAATCTTTCCGCCCCTGAACGAACGCCGGACCACGCCGGCCGGCCAGCTTTCGGGCGGACAGCGCCAGATGCTGGCCATGGGGCGCGCGATGATGAGCGAGCCGCGCGTTCTCTTGCTGGACGAGCCGACGGCTGGGTTGTCGCCGGCCTTCGTTGAACAGACCTTCAACCGCATCCTTGCGATCCGCGACACCGGCGTCGGCATCGTGATGGTCGAACAGAACGCAAAGCAGGCCCTGTCGGTGGCCGACGCGGGCTATGTGCTGGCCTCGGGCGAGAACCGGCATACCGGCACCGGGGCGGAGCTGCTGGCCGACCCGGAGGTGCGCGCCTCCTTCCTGGGCGGATAGGGCGCATGCTGGAGTTCGTCAATTTCTACCTGTTCCCCGGCATCATCCTGGGCAGCATCTATGCCCTGGGCGCGGTCGGCGTTTCGCTGATCTTCGGCATCCTGCGCTTCGCCCATTTCGCCCACGGCGACATGATGACGACCGGCGCCTATCTGGCGCTGACGGTGGTGCTGGCGGTGGGCCTTTCGCCGTTTCTCGCCCTGCCCGTGGCGATCGCCGGCACGGTGGTCATCGGCCTGGGTCTCGACCGGTTGTTCTACCGGCCGCTCAGGGCGCGGCCGACGATCATCGTGGTGATCGCCTCCTTCGGGGTCGCGCTGATGCTGCGCGCGGCGGTGCAGCTCATTTGGGGCACCAAGATCACGTCCTACGTCTCCGGGATCCAGCGCCCGCTGGTCTTCTTCGATTCCATCCGCATCGCTGAACGCCACATCTGGATTGTCGCCCTGACGGTGCTCGTCGTGGTTCTGCTGCATTTGTTTCTCACCAAGACCCGCGCCGGCAAGGCCATGCGCGCGGTTGCCGACGATCCCGAGCTGGCCCGCGTGTCGGGCATTCACACCGAAGCGGTCGTGCGAAACGTCTGGATCCTGGGCGGCGGCCTCGCGGCCGTCGCGGGCGTTTTCGTGGGCATCGACACCCAGCTCAACCCCAACATGGGCTGGGATCTGTTGCTGCCGGTCTTCGCCGCGGCCCTGGTGGGTGGCATCGGCCGGCCCTACGGTGCGATCGCGGGCGGCTACATCATCGGCCTGGCGGAAGAACTTTCCACCTATCCCTGGATCGGCGAGGCGTCGCTGATCTCGCCCGGCTACAAGACGGCCATCGCGTTCATCCTGATGGTCGCCGTCCTGATCTTCCGGCCGCGCGGCCTGTTCAAGGGGAGCCAGTTCTGATGTCGGCGGACCTCTACGGGCTTGGCATCTATTTCGTCTCGCTGGTCACCATGAGCGGGATCTACGCCGTGCTGGCCCTGGGTCTCAACATCCAGTGGGGCATGGGCGGTTTGTTCAACGCCGGCATCGTCGCGTTCTTCGCAGTCGGGGCCTATACCGCGGCGATCTTTTCTTCGCCCGGAGTGGAGGACCGGTTGGGCGGCTTCCAGTTGCCCGTGCCGATCGGCGTGGTTGCCGGCATGGTGCTTGCCGGCGCGCTGGGCTATGCCGTCGGGCGCATCTGCATCCGTCTCAAGAGCGACTATCTCGCGATCGCCACCATCGGCATTGCCGAAGTCCTGCGGCTGGTCATTCGCAACGAGGATTGGCTGACCAACGGTTCGCTGGGGATCCGGGCGATTCCGCGCCCGTTCGACGGTTTTCCGGCGCCTTGGCCCGATGTGGGCTTCGCGGTCCTGGTGCTGGTGATCGTGGCCGCGCTTTATCTTTTCAACGAACGGGTGCAGCGGCTGCCGTGGGGCCGCACCATGCGGGCGATCCGCGACAACGAGAATGCGGCGCTGGCGCTGGGCAAGGACGTCAACGCCTTTCGCCTGCAGGCCTTCGCGGTGGGCGCGGCGATCATGGGCCTGGGCGGGGCGCTGACCGCGCATTACTTTCGCTATCTCGGCCCCGACGCGACGGAACCGCTGCTGACCACGTTCCTGGTCTGGGTGATGCTGATCGCCGGCGGCAGCGGCAACAACAAGGGCGCCATCGTCGGTGCGGCGGTGATCTGGGTGCTGTGGAGCGCGACGGAGCTGATCTCCAGCCAGCTTCCGCCGGACTGGGCAAGCCGGCTGGCCTATATCCGCGTCCTGCTTGTGGGGCTTCTGCTGCAGGCCGTGCTTCAACGGTTTCCCGGCGGTATTCTTCCCGAACGGGCCGAACGCCTGGCCGCCCGGGTTGCCGCGCCGCCGCCGGGCGACGGCGGGCGTCAGGAGAAATGAACCATGGCTGAACGCTCGTTCGCGAAGGAGGTGCAGTCGCTCAGGCTGGGCGACGGCGAGACCTTTCGCGGCGAGGGCATTCTCGCCGTCGCAAAGGGCCTGTTGCAGAGCCAGGTCGCCTATGTGGGCGGCTATCAGGGCGCGCCGATCTCCCACCTGATGGACGTATTCGCCGACGCGAAGCCGATCCTTGACGACCTGGGCATCCATTTCGAAGCCTGCGGCAGCGAGGCCGCCGCGGCCGCCATGCTGGCGGCCTCGATCAACTACCCGATCCGCGGTGCGGTCACCTGGAAATCGACCGTCGGCACGAATGTGGCAAGCGATGCGTTGTCGAACGTCGCCTCGGCGGGCGTGAAGGGCGGGGCGCTGATCGTGATCGGCGAGGACTATGGCGAAGGCGCCTCGATCATGCAGGAGCGCAGCCACGCCTTCGCCATGAAGTCGCAGATGTGGCTGTTGGACCCGCGGCCGCAGCTCCCGAAGATCGTCGAGATGGTTGAGAAGGGGTTCGCGCTGTCCGAGGCGTCGTCGACGCCGGTCATGCTGGAACTCAGGATTCGTGCCTGCCACGTCTATGGCGAGTTCGCGGCACGCGACAACGTGGCGCCCGAATTCTCGGCCAAGAACCCGCTGGCGGCGCACGAGTGGGACTACGACCGCATCGTTCTGCCGCCGTCGACCTACGCGCAGGAACAGGACAAGATCAAACGACGGCTGCCTGCGGCGATCGCGTTCGTGAAGCGGCATGCCCTCAACGAGATCTTCGAGGGCGAGATGGACAGCGTCGGTATCGTGCTTCAGGGCGGCATGTACAACGCCGTCATCCGCGCGCTGCAGATCTTCGGCCTTGCCGACGCCTTCGGCAGGACCCGGGTGCCGCTTTACGTGATGAACGTGACCTACCCGTTGATCGAGGACGAGCTGGTCGCCTTCTGCGCTTCGAAGAGGACGGTCTGTCTGGTCGAAGAAGGCCAGCCGGACTTCCTGGAACAGGCCCTGAATGCCATTCTCAAGCGCCACGATGTCGCGACCCGGGTGATCGGCAAGGAAGTCCTGCCGATGGCCGGGGAATATACCGGCGCCGTCGTCTTGAAGGGCCTGCTGGAATACCTGCAGGGATCGCTGCCCGAAGGCTTCGATGCGGTCGATGCGGGTCGGCGGGCCGAAGAACGGCTTGCGCCGCAGGCGCGGGCCGGCGCGCTGTTGGACGGCGCGGTGCCGGCCCGGCCGCCGGGTCTGTGTGTCGGCTGTCCCGAACGCCCCATCTTCAGCGCCATGAAGCTCCTCAGAAAGGAGATCGGCGAAACCCACATTTCGTCCGACATCGGCTGCAACACGTTCGCGACCCTGCCGCCCTTCAACATGGGCAACACCGTCGTCGGCTACGGGCTCAGCCTCGCCGCATCGACCGGCGTTGCGCCCAATTTCGGCAAGCGCGTCGTCACAGTCATGGGCGACGGCGGGTTCTGGCACAACGGTCTTGCCACCGGCGTGGCGTCGGCCAGCTTCAACCGCGACGACGGTGTGCTGTTGGTGGTGGACAATGGCTATTCGGCCGCGACGGGCGGCCAGTACATCCCGTCCTCGGCCCGCAATCTGGCGGGCGGCCCGACGGGCATGTCGATCGAAAGCGCGGTCCGGGGCCTGGGCGTCAGATGGCTCAAGACTGTGAACAGTTACGACATGGGCCGGATGATCCGCACGCTCAGGACCGCACTGACCGCGCCCGGCAAGGGCCTGCGCGTGATCGTCGCGCGCGGCGAGTGCCAGCTCAACCGCCAGCGCCGGGTGCGGCGCGAGGATGCCGCGCGGCTCAGGGAAGGCCGGCGGGTGGTCACGCCGCGGTTCGGCGTCGACCCCGATGTCTGTACCGGCGACCATTCCTGCATCCGGCTGTCGGGATGTCCGTCGCTGACGGTGGCGGACAACCCCGACCCTCTGCGCACCGATCCCATCGCCAAGGTGGACAACTCGTGCGTCGGCTGCGGCGTCTGCGGCGAGGTCGCCCATGCCGCGGCCCTGTGCCCGTCCTTCTATCGCCTGAAACTGGTCCGCAACCCGAACGCTTTCGAACGGTGGTGGGACCGCACGCGCAGCCGTGCGGTTGTCTGGCTGCGCGGGCACGCGCGCGAACAGGCTTCATGAGCGCGGCACGGCCCTTCACCTGTCTGATCGCCGCGATCGGCGGCGAGGGCGGCGGCCTGCTCGCCCAATGGGTGGCCAATGCCGCGGAGGAGGCGGGCCATCTGGTACAGCATACCTCCGTGCCCGGTGTCGCCCAGCGCACCGGCGCGACCATCTACTATATCGAGAGCCTGGCGCGCGCGGACGTGCCCGCGGGCGCGGCGCCGGTCTTCAGCCTGATGCCGGGACCGGGGGATGTGGACGTGGTCCTGGCAACCGAACTGGTCGAGGCGGGTCGGATGGCAAGCCGCGGTTTCGTTGCGCCGGACCGCACCACGCTGATCGCGTCGACCGGCCGGGCCTTCACCATCGGTGAGAAGATGGCCATGGCCGACGGCCGCCAGGACGACACCCCGATCCGCAAGGCCGTCGCCGAACTCACCAGGCATCATCTACTAGTGGACATCGGGTCGATCGCGGAAAGGGCGGGTGTCCAGCCGAACGCGGTGCTGCTCGGCCTGCTTGCGGCCAGCGGGGCGTGCCCCTATGGCGAAGACGCGTTTCGTGCGGCGATCGAGCGGGAGGGGGTCGCGGTCGCGGCGAACCTCGCCGGGTTCGAGGCCGGGCTTGCGGCGCATGCGGGAACACCTGCCGATGCGGCGCCGGCCGTGACGACAAAGGTCGCTTTGGACCACTCCGTCACGCGCCTTCCGGCGCCGGTGCAGGAAACCGCGTCCCTGGGCGTGGCCCGTCTCCTCGACTACCAGAATGCCCGGTATGCCGAAAAGTACCTCGCGCGACTGCAACGGATCGTCGGTCTGGACAGCGCCGCGCACGGGTATGCGCTTGCGCGGGAAACCGCGCGGCATCTCGCGCTGTGGATGGCCTATGAGGATCTGATGCGGGTTGCGCAGCTCAAGCTGAAACCGGAACGCTGGGCCAGGCTGCGCGCGGAGGCGGGCGCCGGCGCGGGCGATGTGCTGACCGTGCACGAATTCTTCAAGCCCGGCCTCCAGGAATGGTCGGCCCTGTTGCCGGCCTTTCTCGGCCGCGCGGTCCTGTTCGTCGCGGCCAGGACCGGCTGGAAGATGCAGATGGAGATACACCTCAATTCCACCGGCATTTTCGGCACGCTTGCTTTGCGTTCGATCGCGGCGCTGCGGCGGGTCCGCCCGATCGGCCTGCGTTACAAGCAAGAGCAGGCCGGCATCGACCGCTGGCTCGACGCCGTCGCCGCCGCGGCGCCGTCGGATTATGCGCTGGCCACGGAAATCGCGGCGACCGCAAGCGTTAACAAGGGGTACGGCGAAACCCACGAGCGCGGCGCCGGCAACCTGGCGCGTCTGTTGGAAGCGGTGCCGCGCCTGCCGGCCGACGGGGCCGCAACCACGCTGCGCGATTTGCGCGCCGCCGCGCTCGCCGACCCCGACCAGGACATGGATGCGGTGATCGCGGCGCGGCTGGCGCCGGCGCCGGGCGAGTAGGTCGTGTCCGCAGTTGCGGCGGATGCCGAGTCCGTCGCCGATGTCATCGCGCGTCTCGGAATCATGGGCCTGCGATGTGCCTTGTTCGGTGGCTGGGCGGAAGAGGCACGCGGGTTGCGTCCGCCGGGCCCCCACCGCGACATCGATCTGTTGCTGTTCGCATCGGACTTCGGCGGTTACGACCGTCTAATGGCTGACAGTCGAACTGGCTTTTTTGACATTGACGCGAAACGATTTGCCCACAAGCGCGCCTTCCGAATTGCGGGTTCGATGGTCGAATTGGTTCTGGTGCGATCGGTCGATGAACGACCATGCACGTGGTTCTGGGGCGACGTCAGGTTCGATTGGTTCTCGCCGCTGGCGACCCTTTGTCGACTGCATGGGCGCTCGCTCCCCGTCGTTACGTCACGCAACCTCCGGCACTTCCGCAACGCGTTCGATCGCACCGAGCCATGGCGGTGGAAGCAGCCCGGTGCCCGCTGACAAGGCTGCGCTAGTCCGACAGCTTGCCCGCCAGGTCCTCCAGGTCCGCCGCGACCACGTCCCAATCACCCGTCGGTTCCAGCTCGGTCGTCTGGCTCGGCCCGTGCTCTTTCGGCCTTGGGAAGAAGCCGGTTTTGAGGCCGGCGGCGCGCGCCGCGGCCAGGTCGCTGTTGTGCGCCGCGACCATCATCACCTCGGCGGGCGCCAAGCCCAGCGCCGCGGCAGAGGCGAGATAGACCGCCGGCTGCGGCTTGTAGTCTCGCGCGATCTCCGCGCCCAGGATCGCATCCCACGGCAGGCCCCCATAGCGCGCCAGCCAGGTCATCAGCGAAATCGAACCGTTGGAGCAGGGCGCGATTGCGTATCGTTTCTTTAGCGCGGTCAGTCCCGGCACGCTGTCGGGCCAGGGCGGAAGCTTCTCCCACGCGCGGTTGAGCGCCGTCCGCGCGTCGTCTTCGATCGCCTCGCCGAGGCGGAACTCCTCAAGCGTGGCGTCCAGGTTCTCCCGGTGCAGGACGTCGAGCGCCACGTAGCCTCGGTTTCCGCTGCGGATGCGTTCCATCGCCGGCTGGTACTTGGCCCGCCAGGCATCGGCAAAACCGCGTGCGTCCACCTGCAGGCCGCGCTCGGAGAAGAATACCGCGGCCTCCCGCGCCACCCCCGTGCGCCAATCGACCACCGTTCCGAAGACGTCGAAGATCAGGGCCCTCAGCATGCGCGCCTCCCCCTTTTTCCGCAGCATAAGCAGCCCGTTCGAGCGCCGGAAGTCCCTGTTTTTCGCTTCTGAATCTTGCATAATGGGCACGGTAACAGAGGTTCGGGGCTTATCATGACCACACGTCTCCTGTTCGTTCTGGCCGTCCTGGCCGCTGCCTTTTCGGCGCACGCCGCCGATCCGCCGGCGCACCGGGACTCGGTCGCCGTCGTCATCGGCAACAAGAGCTATCAAGGCCGGATCCCGGAGGTGGCCTACGCGCACCGGGATGCCGACGCCATGAAGGCCTACCTTGTCCAGGTCCTGGGCTACCGCGAAGGCAATATCATCGACCTGCGCGACGCCACCAAGTCGCAGATGGAATCCGCCTTCGGCAACCGCGCCTCGCACCAGGGCAAGGTCTGGCGTTTTATGCGCCCCGGGGTCAGCCACGTGACGGTCTTCTATTCAGGACACGGCGTGCCTGGCCTGAAGGACAAGCGCGGTTACCTGCTGCCCGTGGATGCCGACCCGGACACCCCCGAAATCAACGGCTATCCGGTCGACCTGCTCTATGAGAATTTGGGTGCGCTGGAGGCCGCCTCGGTCACCGTCTACCTGGACGCCTGCTTTTCGGGCGAGAGCGACCGGGGCATGCTGATCCGGTCTGCCTCGCCGGTGTTCGTGCAGGCCCAGGCGCCGCAGGTCACCGAAGGCCTCACCGTGCTGTCGGCGGCGAGTGCCGAACAGGTGGCAAGCTGGGACGAGGAAAACCAGCACGGCCTGTTCACCTGGCACCTGCTGCAGGCGCTGCAGGGCGCGGCCGACACGGCGCCGTTTGGCGACGGCGATGGTACGGTCACGGTTTCCGAGACGCGGGCCTACCTGGATTCGGAGATGACCTATGCGGCGCGCCGTCGGTTCGGACGGGTTCAGAACGCTTCGGTCCGGGGCGACGACGAGACGGTGCTGGGCGTCGCTTCCGAGGAACCCGTTACGATGCCTGCCGCAGTCGCGGCGCTGTCTCCTTCGTTCCAGGTGGAGGAGATGGACAAGATCATGGTCGTTGCCGAGGTCCGCGTGAACACCCGTTCGGGCCCGGGAACCGGCTTCGACAAAGTCGAATCGCTCAGCCGCGGCACCGAAGTCGAGGTGACCGGCAAAGTCGAGGGGCAGGACTGGTACCGCATTGCGTTGGCGGGCGGCCAGGTGGCCTACATTTACGCGCCGCTGTTGCGTGATGCCCTGCCGGCGCCGGTTGATCCGGCGGTTGGCAGTTTTCCGGCCAAGCCCGCGCCGGGCGAGAGCTTTCAAGACTGTGACATCTGCCCGGAGATGGTCGTGGTGCCTGCCGGCTCCTTGCAGATGGGGTCTCCGTCCTACGAGGAAGGGCGGCGCGATTGGGAGGATTCGCTGCACCGCGTTGCGATTCCCCACGACTTCGCCGTTTCGAAGTTCGAGATCACGAAAGAGCAGTTTCGCGTGTTTATCGACGAAACCGGCTACGTCGCTTCGCAGGAGTGCAGCACCAACGTGGACGACGAGTGGGACTATCGGGCGAATTCCTGGCGCGATCCCGGCTACTATCAGGACGGGCGGCATCCGGTTGTCTGCGTGACTTTCACGGATGTGTCCAGGTACCTCGATTGGCTCTCCGCCAAGGCCGGCGTGAACTACCGCCCCCTGACCGAGGCCGAGTGGGAGTATGCGGCGCGGGCCGGCACCACCACGGCGCGGTATTGGGGTGATGACCCAAATCTGGGATGCGCTTATGCCAACGTGCGGGATCAGACCTTGAAAAACACCTTCAGCCATTGGTCGGATGCTGCGGAATGTCACGACAACTACGTGCGAACGTCGCCGGTCGGGAGTTATCGCGCGAACTCGTTCGGGTTGCACGACATGCTGGGCAATGTTTGGGAGTGGACAGCCGACTGTTGGAACGAGAACTACAACGGCGCACCGTCGGACGGTAGTGCCTGGACCGCGGGCGACTGCGGCAAACGGGTCGTGCGCGGCGGAACCTGGTTCCAGCGCCCAACGCGTTCAAGGTCCGCGAACCGCGGCTGGTCGACAACCGACTATGCCGGTTTTCACGGCGGGTTTCGCGTCGCCCGCGATCTGGACTAGGCCGGGGCTCAACCAGCTCGATATCTACTAGTAGAATCTAGGCGATTGGGGCGAGTACGCTTTCCTCCAATTGCTTTAGGTCTAAATATTTTATTCTTGAACTTTTGACCCGGTTCTGACCTTATATATAGGTGCGTCATGGCCGCACCTCTGGCATGGAGGCTCGTTCCATGAAGATCGTGTGTTTGGGCGGCGGCCCTGCGGGGCTCTATTTCGGCATCAGCATGAAGCTGCACGATCCGTCGCACCGGGTGACGGTGGTCGAGCGCAACCGCCCCGACGACACGTTCGGCTGGGGCGTGGTGCTGTCCGACGAGACGCTTCAGAACCTCCAGGCGAACGACGCCGTCAGTGCCCGGGCGATCAAGGAGAACTTCGCCTACTGGGACTATATCGACGTCCGCATCCATGGCCGTTCCCTGCGTTCCGGCGGGCACGGCTTCTGCGGCATCGGGCGCAAGAAGCTGTTGAACATCCTGCAGGACCGGGCCCGGGAACTGGGCATCGACATGGTGTTCGAGACCGAGATCGACGGCGTCGAGCCCTATGGCGACGCCGACCTGATCGTTGCGTCCGACGGCATCAATTCCAAGACGCGCGAGCGTTATGCCGAGGTCTTCAAGCCGGAGATCGATATCCGCAAGAACAAGTTCATCTGGCTCGGCACGCACCAGAAGTTCGACGACGCTTTCACCTTCAGCTTCAAGGAGACCGATCACGGCTGGATCTGGGCGCACGCCTACCAGTTCGATCCGGTCACGGCGACCTTCATCGTGGAGTGCTCCGATAAGACCTGGGCCGGTCTCGGCTTCGACAGCATGGACGCAGACGAGACCATCGCAAGGCTGGAAGAGCTCTTTGCGGACGACCTGGGCGGCCATGCCCTGATGAGCAACGCCAAGCATCTGCGCGGATCGGCCTGGCTGAACTTCCCCCGCGTGCTGTGCCAGAAATGGAGCCATGAGAACATCGTGCTGATGGGCGACGCCGCTCACACCGCGCACTTTTCCATCGGCTCCGGCACCAAGCTTGCCATGGAGGACGCGATCCAGCTTGCCGCGTTCCTGCATGTGGAACCCAGCCTGCAGGCGGCCTTCGACCGTTATGAAGACGAGCGCCGGGTCGAAGTCTTGCGGCTGCAGAGCACGGCGCGCAATTCCACCGAGTGGTTCGAGGAAATCGAACGCTACGTGGATCTGGACCCGGTGCAGTTCGCCTACGGTCTGCTGACCCGCAGCCAGCGGGTGAGCCACGAGAACCTGCGCCTGCGCGACAAGCACTGGCTGGAAATGGCCGAGGCCTGGTTCGAGGAACAGGCCACCGGCCGCGCACCCAACGCCCCGCGTCCGCCGATGTTCACGCCTTTCGAGCTGCGCGGCATGCGATTGGAGAACCGCGTGGTGGTTTCGCCCATGGCGCAGTACTCGGCGACCGATGGTGCGCCCGACCGGTGGCACCTGGTGCATTACGGCAGCCGGGCGCTCGGCGGTGCCGGCATGGTCTATACCGAGATGACCTGCGTCTCGCCCGAAGGCCGCATCACGCCCGGTTGTACGGGGCTCTACGCGCCGGAGCACGAGACGGCCTGGCGCGAGGTCGTGGATTTCGTGCACGCCAACGGAAACGCCAAGTTTGCCATCCAGCTCGGCCATTCGGGGCCGAAGGGGTCGACCAAACTGATGTGGGACGGAATGGACGCACCGCTGGACGACGACAACTGGTCGGTGATGGCGCCGTCGCCCGTGCCGTGGTCCGAGGCGAACCAGGTTCCGCATGCGATGACCCGGGCGGATATGGATCAGGTCACCCGACAGTTCGTCCGGGCGGCCGAAATGGCGGACCGCGCCGGGTTCGACCTGTTGGAGCTCCACTACGCGCACGGATACCTGCTGTCTGCGTTCATCACGCCGCTGACCAACAAACGAACCGACGAATACGGCGGGTCGCTGGAAAACCGCATGCGCTATCCGATCGAGCTGTTCCACGCGGTGCGCGCCGTCTGGCCCGAAGACAAGCCAATCTCGGTGCGCATCTCCTCGCACGACTGGGTCGGCGATGCCGGTATTCAGCCCGACGACGCGGTGCGGATTGCCGCGATGCTGAAGAGCGAAGGGGTGGACATTGTGGACGTGTCGGCCGGCCAGACCTCGGTCGACGCCCAGCCCGTCTATGGACGCATGTTCCAGACGCCGTTCTCCGACCGCATTCGCAACGACGTGGGCATTCCGACGATGGCGGTCGGCAATATTTACGAGCCCGACCATGTGAACTCGATCCTGATGGCGGGCCGCGCCGACCTCTGTTGCCTGGCGCGGCCGCACCTGTCCGACCCCTACTGGACGCTGCATGCCGCCGCCCAGCTCGGCTATCGCGACATCGCCTGGCCGAAACAGTACCTTTCCGGCAAGGCGCAGCTCGAAAGGCTTGCGGAACGCGAGGCCGAAATGCAGGCGTTGAAGGTATGACCGCCGGTCGGCATGCCGTGGTCAGCGGCGGCGGGACCGGCCTGGGCGCCGCCATTGCGAAAAGCCTGCTGCAGGCGGGCGCGCGGGTCACCGTCCTCGGACGGCGCGTCGCGCCGCTTGAGGCGGTTGTCGCCGGCGATCCGCAGGGCCAGGCGATCGCTGCCGATGTCACCGACCGGCCCGGTCTGGAGGCGGCGCTTGGCGGCGCAGTCAAGATGTTCGGGCCCCCGGAAATCGTGGTCGCCAACGCAGGGGCTGCCGACAGCGCGCCGTTCGAGAAAATCGACCAGGCGCATTGGGACGACATGTTGGCGGTGAACCTGACCGGCGTCTTCAATCTGTTCCAGGCCACGCTGCCGGCTCTGCGGCAGGCGGGTTGGGGGCGCATGGTTGCCGTCGCCAGCGTCGCCGGGCTAAAGGGGTATCCCTATGTCGCCCCCTACTGCGCCGCCAAGCATGGTGTCATCGGGCTGGTGCGTGCCCTTGCGGCGGAGACCGCGAAGGCTGGGGTGACCGTCAATGCGGTCTGTCCCGGCTATTCCGAGACGCCCATGCTGGACGATGCGATCGCCAATATCTCGCAGACGACCGGCCGGTCGCCGGACGAAGCGCGCCAGGCGCTTGCGCGGCTCAATCCCCAGGGCCGTTTTATCCAGCCCGAGGAGGTCGCCGATGCGGTGCTGTGGCTTTGCGGCGACCATGCCGCTTCGGTGACGGGACAGGCGCTGTCCTTGTCGGGTGGAGAGATCACTCCATGAACGAGACGGTCTACGGCGCACAGACGGATCTGTTCGACGATGCCGCGAAGGCGAAGCTCAAGCTGTGGCTACGGCTGTTGCGCGCGACGAACAAGGTTTCACAGGTTCTGCGCCAGCGGGTGCGGCGGGAATACCATACCACGCTGCCGCGGTTCGACGTGATGGCGGCGCTGGCGCGGTCGCCAGACGGCCTTAAGATGTCCGAATTGTCGCGGCTGTTGATGGTGTCGAACGGTAACGTCACCGGCGTGGTCGACCGACTTGTCGAGGACGGTCTGCTAACGCGCGGGCATAGTCCGCATGACCGGCGGGCAAGCGTGGTGCGGTTGACCGACGCGGGTCGCGCGGCGTTCGCGCAGATGGCTGCCGAGCATGAAGGTTGGGTCGACGAGTTGTTCGCGTCGCTGGACCGCGAGGCGATCGACGAGTTGATCCGGCATTTGGACAAACTGAATGCCTCGCTGAGAGAGGTGGACGCATGACCGACATGGCCAGTTTCAAGCCTTCCCATTTCATGTGGCGCATGGAAGGGGACGTCGGCGTCGTTACCCTCAATCGGCCGGATCGGAAGAACCCGCTGACTTTCGAATCCTATGCGGAACTGCGCGATATGTTCCGGGGGTTGGCCCAGTCCGAGGACGTGAAGGCGGTGGTGGTCGCCGGGGCGGGCGGCAACTTCTGCTCTGGCGGCGACGTGCATGAGATCATCGGGCCGCTGCTTAAGAAGGACATGAAGGGACTGCTCGCCTTTACCCGGATGACGGGGGACCTGGTCAAGGCGATCAGGGCCTGTCCGCAACCGGTCATCGCTGCGGTCGACGGGGTCTGTGTCGGCGCCGGCGCGATGATCGCGCTTGCCGCCGACATGCGGATCGGCACCGCGGGTGCACGGACCGCGTTCCTTTTCACACGCGTCGGTCTCGCCGGCTGTGACATGGGCGCGTGCGCCCTGTTGCCGCGGATGATCGGCCAGGGCAGGGCAAGCGAGCTTTTATTCACCGGGCGGACCATGAGCGCGGAGGAGGGCGAGCGCTGGGGCTTCTTCAACCGCCTGTGTGCGCCCGACGCCTTAGAGCGCGAAGCGCTGGACGCCGCGGCCGCGCTCGCCGCGGGGCCGACCTTCGGGCACATGATGACGAAGACCATGTTGAACCAGGAATGGGACATGAGCCTGGACCAGGCGATCGAGGCCGAGGCGCAGGCGCAGGCCCTGTGCATGCAGACGAAGGATTTCGGGCGCGCCTACGAGGCTTTCGTTGCCAAGGCGAAACCCGCCTTCGAAGGCAACTGACGCATGGCTGACCGCAGCTTCCTTGACTGGCCGTTCTTCGAGGCACGGCACAAATCCCTGGCCGAGGACCTTGAAGCCTGGGCGGCGGCCAATGCGCGCGCGGACCACGCGGCCGTCGATGTGGCCTGCCGCGCCTATGTGAGGGCGCTGGGTGCGGACGGCTGGCTGTGCCATGCGGCACCCGACCCGGCCCATCCCGCGGCGCGGCACGACGTGCGCACGTTGTGCCTCATCCGGGAAACCCTGGCGCGCCACGATGGTTTGGCTGATTTCGCCTTTGCCATGCAGGGATTGGGGGCGGGCGCCATCGCGCTTGCCGGCACCGAGGACCAGCGGCGGACGTGGCTTCCAAGGGTTCGCGGCGGCGAGGCGATCGCGGCCTTCGCACTCAGCGAGCCGGCGTCCGGGTCAGACGTCGCCAATATCGAACTGGCGGCGGTGCCTTATGGCGACGGCTATGTCCTGAATGGCGAGAAGACCTGGATCTCGAACGGCGGGATCGCCGATCTCTACGTTCTCTTCGCGCGCACCGGCGAAGGGCCGGGCGCGAAAGGACTGTCCGCATTCATTGTCGAGCCGACCATGCCGGGTTTCTCCGTTGCCGAACGGCTTGAGACGATCGCGCCGCATCCGCTTGCGCGGCTTGAACTGAAGGACTGTCAGGTGCCCGCGTCCAACCGGATCGGCGCAGCCGGCGACGGCTTTAAGATCGCCATGCAGGTTCTCGACATCTTCCGATCGACCGTCGGCGCCGCAGCCTTGGGTTTTGCGCGCCGGGCATTCGAGTTGGCGCTGGACCGGGCTGCGAAGCGGGAGCTGTTCGGCGCCCCGATGGCCGAGTTGCAGCTTGTTCAGGGCATGCTGGCGGAGATGGCGGTCGATGTGGATGCCGCGGCGCTGTTGATCTACCGCGCCGCCTGGTCGAAGGACCAGGGCGCCGCACGGGTCAGCCGCGAGGCCTCGATGGCGAAGCTGTTCGCCACGGAACGCGCCCAGTCGGTGATCGACAAGGCCGTGCAGATCCACGGCGGCGACGGCGTGCGCGTGGGCAATCCGGTCGAGGCGCTCTATCGCGAGATCCGCGCGCTCCGGATCTACGAGGGCGCATCGGAAGTGCAGAAGGTCATCATCGCGCGCAGCGCGCTCGCCGCCGCCGGCGGTTGAAAGCAGGACACCGAACGATGCTGGGACCGACCGCGCATATCGACAGTTTCACGCGTGACAACCTTCCGCCCGAGGAAACCTGGCCGGAGTTCCTGCTTGACCGGTCCGAGTACCGGTATCCCGACCGCATCAACGCGGCGGTGGAACTGATCGATGCCATGGTCGCAAAGGGCCACGGCCATCGCCCGGCCATCGTCAGCTGGAACGAGAGTTTCACCTACAGTGACCTCATGCACGCCTCCAACCGCATCGCCGGTGTGCTGCGCGGCGAGTTGGGGCTGGTGCCGGGCGCGCGGGTCCTTTTGCGCGGCGCGAACAACCCGCGCATGGTCGCGGCCTGGGCGGGCGTTCTGAAGGCGGGGCTGGTAGCCGTTGCGACGATGCCCATGCTGCGCGCGGGCGAGCTCGCCGCCATCGTCGAAAAAGGCAAGGTCGAGACGGCCTTGTGCGACCGGCGGCTGGCCGCGGACCTGGAAGCCTGTGCCCAGGGCTCGGGCGTTTTGAAACGCATTGTCTATTTTGACGGATCCGGCGACGGCGCCGACGAATTGGAAGGGCTGATGGACAAGGCGTCGCCCGACTTCGAGCCCGTGGCGACGGGGCGCGACGACGTCGCCCTGTTGGGCTTCACGTCCGGGACCACCGGCAATCCCAAGGCGACGATGCACTTCCACCGCGACGTGCTGGCGATCTGCGACGGCTATGCCGGCCAGGTGCTGCGGCCCCACCCGGAGGACATCTTCATCGGCTCGCCGCCCATCGCCTTTACCTTCGGGCTTGGCGGTCTGGTCGCGTTTCCGCTCAGGTTCGGGGCATCGGGGCTGTTGCTGGAGGACGGGCGGCCGCCCAAGCTGATCGAGGCGATCGACCGGTTCCGGCCGACCGTGGTCTTCACGGCGCCCACGGCCTACCGGGCGATCGCCGAGATGGTGCAGGCCGAGCCGCGTCGTTGGGACCTGTCCAGTCTGCGCCTCTGCGTTTCGGCGGGCGAGACGCTGCCGGCGGCGATCTATGCGCTGTGGATGGAAACCGTCGGCGCGCAGATCCTGGACGGCATCGGATCGACCGAGATGCTGCACATCTTCATCACCAACCGTCCGGAAACGGCGATACCCGGTGTAACGGGAACGCCGGTGCCCGGCTACCGGGCGAAGGTCGTCGACGAGAACATGGCCGATGTCGCATACGGCGAGCCCGGCTTTCTGGCGGTCAAGGGCCCGACGGGCTGCCGCTATCTTGCGGACGACCGACAGGGCCGCTACGTGCGCGACGGCTGGAACGTCACCGGCGATGTCATGTCCATGGACGAAGGCGGCGTGTTCTCGTTCGTTGCCCGGTCCGACGATATGATCGTGTCGTCCGGCTACAACATTTCCGGTCCGGAGGTGGAGAACGCGCTGTTGAGCCATCCCGACGTGGTCGAATGCGCCGTGATCGGCATCCCCGACACCGAGCGCGGCGAGATCGTCCAGGCGCATGTGGTGCCGCGGGAGGGCGTCGCCCGCGGCGAGGCGACCGTCCAGACCCTGCAGGAACACGTCAAGGCCACCATCGCGCCCTTCAAGTATCCGCGCAGCATCGTCTTCACCGACGCGCTGCCGAAGACGCAGACCGGCAAGATCCAGCGCTTTCGCCTGCGCGAAGACGGCACCGGCAAAGGGTGAGACCGTGGAATTCCTGAACCCGAAGAACTGGAAACCCGCCAAGGGCTACTCCAACGGCGTCGCTGCAGAGGGCAGGCAGGTCTTCGTTGCCGGTCAGATCGGCTGGGACGAAAACGCCCGCTTTCAGACCGATGATTTCGCCGGCCAGGCCGAACAGGCGATGCGCAACGTCGCGGCTGTTCTGGCCGAGGCCGGGGCCGAACCGCGCCACGTTGTCCGGCTTACCTGGTATGTTCTGGACAAACGGGAATATCTCGACCGACTGGCCGATCTCGGCGTCGCCTATCGCGCGGTTTTCGGACGCCATTATCCGGCGATGACGTTGGTGCAGGTCTCCGCCCTGGTCGAGGATCGCGCCAAGGTCGAGATCGAGGCGACGGCCGTGATGCCGGGCGGCTGAGCCTGCAGCGAGGGCAGATCGATGGCAGCCAAAGGGACGACACGAAAACGCAAACCGACCAAGCCGCTGGGCGACCGCATCGTTGATGCGGCGCTGGCGGAGGCCGAGCGCATCGGCTGGTCCGACGTCCAGCTCAGCGATGTGGCGGCGGACCTGGGCATCGGTCTTGCCGAGGTCCAGGCGCTGTTTCGCGACAAGGATGCGGTGGCGAATGCTCTGTTCGAACGCGCCTGGCAGGCGATGCTTCAGCCGCATCCCGCCGAGTTCGCCGACTGGCCTGCGGCCGAGCGGCTGTATTTCCTGTTGATGCGTTGGTTCGACGCGCTCGCGCCGCACCGGACGGTCGCCGCGGAGATGTTGCAGGACAAGCTCTATCCCTCCCATCCGCACCATTGGGTGCCGATGATCTTCAACCTTTCCCGCACCATCCACTGGCTGCGCGATGCGGCGCTGCTGGATGCGGGCGGCCGGCGCCGGCAGGTCGAGGAGATCGGGCTGAGCGGCCTGTTCCTCGCCACCCTGTGGGTCTGGGCCCGCGACGACAGCGAGGGGCAGGCGCGCACGCGCGCCTATCTGGAAGACCGCCTCGGCCGCGCCGACCGGCTGATGGCGCGTCTGTTCAGCCGCGCCGACGACTGATCCGTCACTCCGTGGGATAGGGGCCGACGTCGAAGGTTTCCGCGTGATAGCGTTTGATGCCGATGGCGCGCGCCAGCGGGCTTTGCATGTCTTCCCCGGCCGCCAGCCGGTCGAGGATGCGCTTGAAGTCGTAGGCGGGCCGCCAGCCCAGGTCGGCACGCGCGCGTGCGTTCACATAAACACGATCGATCCCGGGGTACATCGTCCAGCCGCGCGCGGCGTAAAGCGCTTCGAAGGCCGGAAGATGCCGCCGCACCACCGCCGGGGCGTCGCGGCGCAGGACCGATAGGTCTTCCCGTTCGAACGGGGTGGTCGCGCTGATGATGTAGCGGCCGAAGCCGATCGTTGCGGCGCGGTCCAGCGCCAGGAGATGGGCGTCCGCGGCATCGGCGATGTCGACACGGCGGTGCAGGAATTCGTTGGCCTTGATGTTGGCATCCGCATAGCCCGCCCGGACCGCGGCGCTGTCGTCTTCCTCGGGAAAGAACCGCGACGTTCTCAGCACCACCGCCGGCAGCCCGTCGCGGTGACTGAACAAGGCGCACAGGTCCTCCGCCGCCGCCTTGGTGACGCCGTAGATGTTCCTGGGGACGGGGGTCACGTCCTCCGTGATCCAGGCCGCCGGCCCGTCCGGCGGCGGCTGCAGCGCCCGCCCGAAGACGCTGGTGGTGCTGGTAAAGACGAAGGCTGTGACCCGGGCGGCGACCGCCTCCTCAAGAAGGTTCAGCGTGCCCGTGATGTTGGTGTCGACGAAGTCCTGACGGCTGTGGGTGGCGATGTGCGGCTTATGCAGGGTGGCGGTGTGGATAACCGCCTCGGCGCCTTCGATCGCGCGGGCCACGAAGGTCCGGTCGGTGATCGATCCCACGTGGGCGGTGAAGTCCGACGGTTCGATATCGAGCCCCGCACACCGGCGCCCTGCCTGGCGCAGCGTCCGAACGATGGCCTCGCCCAGATGCCCAGAGCTGCCGGTGACCAGGATCGTCATCGCCTCTGTCCTCTGCCTGCATGCGCTGTCTTCGTGTAGCATGCGAGCACGGCGACAGGGGAGAGGGCGCCCAGGGACTTGAACCGGGCGGGTCCCCTCATAATGTCGTTACAGTTGCATGATATCCGGTGTATCAGGGCTGAAATCCGGTGGTGGCCACGGCAGGCAGGACACCGCCGCATCCGCGCCCCGCGTGCGGTGCGGATGGCAAGCAAAGGGGCAAGTCAATGAGCGCAGAGACCGAGACGGCAGGGGCGACGGACTTCGGAACGGCCTGGTCCGGCTTCAGGCCGGGCATCTGGCAGAACGAGGTGAACGTCCGCGATTTCATCCAGGCCAACTATGCGCCTTACGACGGCGACGACGGCTTTCTGGCGGGACCGACGGCGCGCACCCGCGCCCTGTGGGACCGGGTTCTGGGCCTCTACCGCGAAGAGGTCAAGAAGGGCGTCCTGGACGTGGCGAACGACGTGGGTTCGTCGCCGATCGCTCACGGTCCCGGCTATATCGATCGCGAGAACGAGCTGATCGTCGGCCTGCAGACCGACGCGCCTTTGAAACGCGCCATCTTTCCGTTCGGCGGCATCCGTATGGTCGAGGCCGGCCTCAAGGCGTATGGCTTCGATACCGACCAGCGGATCGATTCCATTTTTCGGACCTATCGCAAGGACCACAATCAGGGCGTTTTCGACGCCTATACCACCGAGATCCGGAACGCGCGCCGCAGCCACATCGTCACCGGGCTGCCCGATGCCTATGGCCGCGGACGCATCATCGGCGACTATCGGCGGGTGGCGCTTTACGGCGTCGACCGACTGATCGCCGACAAGGAGGTCCAGCGCCAGTCGTTGGAGGTCGACAAGATCACCGAAGACGTGATCCGCCTGCGCGAGGAGATCGCAGACCAGATCAAGGCGCTGGACGAGCTGAAACGCATGGCCGCGGCCTACGGCTACGACATCGCGCGGCCCGCCGAGTCCGCCGTCGAGGCGGTCCAATGGGTCTATTTCGGTTATCTCGGGGCCATCAAGGACCAGAATGGCGCGGCGATGTCGCTGGGCAGGGTCTCCACCTTTCTCGACATCTATTTCGAACGTGACATGGCGGCCGGCAGCCTGAACGAAGAGCGCGCCCAGGAGCTGATCGACGACTTCGTCATCAAGCTTCGTATCGTGCGGTTCCTGCGGACGCCCGACTACAACCAGCTATTCACCGGCGACCCGGTGTGGGTGACGGAGTGCATCGGTGGCATGGGCGAAGACGGCCGCCCGCTGGTCACCAAGTCCAGCTTTCGCTTCCTGCAGACCCTGCACAATCTGGGCCCGGCGCCGGAACCCAACCTGACCGTTCTGTGGTCGCCCGATCTGCCCGCGCCGTTCAAGGCGTTCTGCGCCAAGACATCGATCCAGTCGAGCTCGATCCAGTATGAAAGCGACGAGTTGATGCGGCCCTACTGGGGCGACGACTACGGCATCGCCTGCTGTGTGTCTGCCATGCGCATCGGCAAGCAGATGCAGTTCTTCGGCGCGCGCGTGAACCTGGCCAAGGCCCTGCTGTACGCCATCAACGGCGGCCGGGACGAAATCAGCGGCGACCAGGTGGGTCCGGCCGTCGAACCCGTTTCCGGCGAGGTGCTGGGCTACGAGGAAGTGCTGGAGAAGTTCGAGATCATGTTGGAGTGGCTGGCGAAGACCTACGTCAACGCCCTGAACGTCATCCACTACATGCATGACAAGTACAATTACGAGCGCCTCGAGATGGCGCTGCACGATCGCGACGTCTTCCGCACCATGGCCTGCGGCATCGCCGGCCTGTCGGTGGTCGCCGACAGCCTTTCGGCGATCAGGTACGCGCGGGTCAGGCCGGTCCGCGACGAGCGCGGGATTGTGGTCGATTTCGAAACCGACGGCGACTTCCCAAAGTTCGGCAACAACGACGACCGGGTCGACGACATTGCCGTGTGGCTGGTCCGCGCGATGATGCGCAAGATCCGGAAGAACCCGACCTACCGCGACGCGGTGCATACCCAGTCGGTGCTGACGATCACGTCGAACGTGGTCTACGGCAAGAACACCGGCAGCACGCCGGATGGCCGCAAGGCGGGCGAAGCCTTCGCGCCGGGCGCCAACCCCATGCACGGGCGCGACACGCACGGTGCGGTCGCCGCGGGCTCCTCGGTGGCAAAGCTGCCGTATGAGGATTCCCAGGACGGCATCTCCTACACGTTCTCCATCGTGCCCGGCGCGCTGGGCCGCACCGAACAGGACCAGATCGGAAACCTGATCACCCTGTTGGATGCCTATAACGAGCACAACGGGCACCACATCAACGTCAACGTGCTGGACCGCGAAACGCTGATCGACGCCATGGAGCATCCGGAGAACTACCCGCAGCTCACGGTGCGCGTGTCGGGCTATGCGGTGAACTTCATCAAGCTCACCCGCGAGCAGCAGGAAGAGGTGATTCACCGTACTTTCCACACGATGGTGGCTGCGCGCGAAGGCGCGGAGCGGCGCCACGGCGTCGAGACCGGCAGCGCCGAGGCCGTCGCGGTCGAAGCGGCGGAATAGGGACGGACCCTTCATGCCTACGCAACGGCCCGCGCGCGTCGGTGTCGATCAGCCGCTTGCCGGCAGCCGGTTCGACCTGCACGTCGCCGAAGCAAAGGAACCGGAGGTCGAGGCCGACCCGGACGGCCTGGCGGGCTACGTCCACTCCTGCGAGACATGCGGCACGCTGGACGGTCCCGGCATGCGTTACGTGCTGTTTCTGTCCGGCTGCCAGCTCAGGTGCCGGTATTGCCACAACCCCGACACCTGGCACCTCAAGCACGGACGCAAGACGACGGTCCAGGAGGTCATGGCCGAGATCGGCAAGTACGCCGATTTCCTCAACCGCTACAAGGGCGGCGTCACCGTCAGCGGCGGCGAGCCGCTGGTCCAGAACGCCTTCCTGGCTCGGATCCTGCGCCGCTGCAAGGAGTTGGGGCTGCACACCGCGCTGGACACCAACGGCTATCTGGGCCACCGCGTCCGGGGCCAGCTTCTCGACGACATCGACCTGTTCCTGCTGGACCTCAAGTCGTGGGACCGCGATACGCACATGGCGCTCACCGGCGTGGAGCCCGGTCCGATATTCGCGTTCGCCGAGCGGCTTTCCGAGCACGGCAAGCCCATGTGGATTCGTTTCGTCCTGGTGCCGGGCGTGACCGATGCGGTCGAAAACGTGGACGGCCTCGCCGGCTTCGTCGCCGGATTGCGCGGCGTCGAACGGGTCGAAGTCCTGCCGTTTCACAAGATGGGCGAATACAAGTGGCGGGAACTGGGGTTGGACTACACGCTGGTCGACACCGAACCGCCGGACCACGATCTCACCGAACGCGTCCGCGGGCAGTTCGCCGCGCACGGCCTGACGGTGGTCTAAGGAGCATCGCTCTCTCGCGCGGCCTTATCATTCGCGGCCGCATGCTTCGAGACGGCCGTGTTCCAAGACCTCCTCGGCATGAGGGCGTTTGTGGGCTGCACCCCATTTCCCCTCACACTGAGGAGCGCCCGGCAGGGCGCGTCTCGAAGGGTATGGCTGGTGAATGGCTCGCCCTTTGTGGTGCGGCCTGAGCGTCCGGCGCCATGCCCTTCTTGGTCAACTCGTCGATCGCCTTCTGGCTTTTCTTCATGTGCTCCATGCCCATGCCGCGCAGCACGTGGGGCGCCTTGGTGAACTGGATGTTCTCATAGCCGACGATCTCGATGCGGTTGCCCCAGGGATCGAGAAAATCCAGGAACGGCCCGGGCAGGATCTCCACGCCCATCGCGTCCAGGGCGCTATTGACGGCTTCCTTGTCGTCGACCACCAGGCCAAGGTGCCGTGCATCGTCCGGCCCCTGCCGGCGTCCCTTGGCGAAGTTGATGAACTGGTCGCCCAGGTAGATGAAGGCGGCGGTTTCGCTCTTCGACGTCACTTGGAAGTCTACCAGGCGACCGTAGAAGTCCAGCGCCTCGTCGATGTCGCCCACCTCCAGCGCCACGTGATTGAAACCCATGGCGCGTGCCTTCCTCGCTTCGGTCATCGTTTTCTCCGGTTTTTTCGGCCCGCTGCCTTGTGATATCGGCTGTGCAGTCCGAAAGTGCAATGGTGCGAGGAGGGTGAGGTGACCGACAGCGCTCGACTGGACAGCCGATTCGCCGACGGGGCCGCCTTTATCGACGGCGCCTACGTCCCGATTGCCGAGGCGCGCATTCCGATCCTGGACTGGGGCTTCCTGCGCTCGGACGCAACCTACGACGTGGTCCACGTGTGGGACGGCCGGTTCTTCAGGCTGGCCGATCATATGGAGCGGTTCCGGCGCGGCATCGGGCGGTTGCAGATGACCTGCCCGTACCAGGGCGAGGCGCTGCACGCCGTCCTCAACCGGTGCGTCGCGCTGGCCGGCCTTCGACGCGCCTATGTGGAGATGATCGCAACCCGCGGCGTCCCGCGGCCCGGTTCGCGCGATCCCCGCCAGTGCGCCAACGCCTTCTATGCCTTTGCCATTCCCTTCGTGTCGATTGCCACGGCCGAGCAGTTGGAGCGCGGCCTGCATCTCGTTGTGAGCCGGACGCAGCGGATCCAGCCCGAGTCCGTGGATCCGACCGTGAAGAACTACCACTGGCTGGATCTGACGGCCGGCCTGATGGAAGCGTTCGAGCGCGGCGGCGAGACCGGCGTGCTGGTCGATGGGGACGGGAACCTGGTCGAAGGTCCCGGCTTTAATATCTTCGCGGTCTTCGACCGGACCGTGGTCTCGCCCCGGCGAGGGGCGCTGGAAGGCATCACGCGCCGCACGGTGATCGAGCTTGCGCGCGAAGCCGGCTTGCGGGTCGACTTGTGTCCCTTGCCGGCGGTTTCGGCCCGTGCGGCGAACGAGGTCTTTATAACCAGCACCGCGGGCGGGATCATGCCCGTGACGCGGATCGACGACCAACCGGTCGGCGCGGGACAGCCCGGTCCCGTCTTCCAACAGTTGTCCGAGGCCTATTGGGGCGCGCATGCCGACCCGCGCTTTGCGACGCCGGTCGATTATGGCGATACGGCTTTCTAGAAGATGTGCTTGCGATAGAACATCGCTTCGCAGATGCAGTGGTCGGTGCGCGCGGCGCACTTGAACTCGTTCCTGTCGCAGCGATCCTTCCAGAACGAGTCCAGCTTGACCCACAGGTCGAAGCCCAGCTTGGACATCCAGCGGTCGACATGCGGCACGTTGGGGCCGCGCTTGAAGGTGACGATCAGCTTGTCGGCGCCCAGACCGATCAGCGTGTCATGGGCCGCCCGCATCAGCTTCGTGCCGACGCCCTTGCCCTGGGAATCGGGGTCGGTGATCACGGTCTGGATGACCCCCAGGGCCCCCTTGGCGTCCGCGTCCTGGAGCACTTCAGGGACATCTACCAGCCGGCTGTCCACGTAGTCCGACAGCCCGCCTGCCGGAAGCAGCCGCCCGCGCACGAACCCCAGCACCTGGTCCTCGTCCTCCACGGCAAGCAGCAGCACACCGCCGTCCTTGCGTTTGATCAGCGACGGGTTCTCGAAGAACCCTGCGCCCAAGACGCGGTCCGCAAGCCTGATGACGGCCTGTTGTCTGTCCGGTGCATATTCCTCGATATGCATTCTATTCCCCTTCCCAGGGAGCGAACCCGGTGCATTCTATGTGACGCGGTCGCATCCTCCAACTGTGGCTTGCAACAGGGTGCTGCGGGCGAGGCCATCGCGCATTTCGTTTGCCGCGCGGCTCGATTAGCATTCGCCGACGGCAAACCAGGGGCGGGCGGCAAGGCGCATGGCGGACACGGTAAGCATCATTCAGGTTGGCCTGGGGCCTTGGGGGCGGAACTGGGCACGCGAGGTGGTTCCCCATGTTCCCGGCATTGATGCCGTCGCCTGGGTCGATGCGTCGCCCGACGCGCGCAAGGCCGCGACGGATGAACTGGGTCTTCCCGCGGACAGGTGTTTTGCGACGCTTCAAGAAGCCGTGGCGCAGGTCGAAGCCGAGGCCGTCCTCGGAACCGTGGCGCTGGCGGCGCATGTTGAGGTCGCCGAGCAATGCGTCTCCCTTGGCAAGCATCTGCTGATCGAAAAGCCGTTCACGCCCACCGCGGTGGACGGCACGCGGCTGGCTGCTGCGGCGGCCGATGCGGGTCTCATTCTCAATGTCAGCCAGAACTATCGTTTCTATCCGGCCGTGACCAAAACATCGGCGCTGATCGCGGACGGGGCGTTGGGCCCTGTTCTGAACGCGGATGTCGTCTTTCACCAACACGCGCCCAGCATCGGCTACCGCTACTACGATCTTGAGAACCCGCTGTTGGGCGACATGTTCATCCACCTGTTCGACCTCGTGCGTCTTGTGTTCGGCCGAGAACCGGTCGAGGTGGCATGCTGGACCTGGAACCCGGCCGACAGCCCGTTCCGGCACGATCCGTCGGGCGTCGTGCTGATCCGGCTTGCCGGCGGCGCGGTCGTGACCGTGCGCGGCTCCTGGCTCAGCCGCGAGCCGCGCACGCCCTGGGCCGGGCAATGGCGCATTCAATGCCGCGACGGCGTGATCGGTTTCACCTCGCGTGCCTCCGGCGACACGTCTCTTGACGCCGACGCGGTCAGCATTCTCCCGCTTGGCGGAGAAGAACGACCCGTCGCCTTGGATCCGATGCCCAGCTACGGGCGATATGGGACGCTGGACGCCTTCGCCCATGCGGTCCGCGGGGCGGTGCCGTCGCGTCTTGTTTCGACCGCGGCCGACAATGTGAAGAGCCTTGCCCTTATGGAGGCGGCGATCCGGTCCGCCGCAGAAGGCGGCGCCGTCGTCCGGATCGGAGAGGCTGCAGGCCAGGCGCCGCGGTCTGCTTGACAGCCCGCGGACGGCCGCACGACACTCGCCGGTCCGCTGCACGGGAGGGAACCACGTGGCCGCAGTCGAGTACCGCATGCGCGACGGTGTCGCGGTTTTTGCGCTCAACAACCCGCCGGTGAACGGCCTGGGCGCGGCGGTGCGGGCGGAGCTTGCGGACGCATTGGATAAAGGGCTCTCCGACCCAGGTGTCGCGGCCTTCGTGCTGATCGGGGCGGGCCGCATGTTCAGCGCCGGCGCCGACATTCGCGAGTTCGGCCAGCCGCCGGCCGACGGCGTGCCGCACCTTCCCGACCTGATCGACCGGATCGAGGCTGCCAACAAGCCGGTTGTCGCGGCCATCCACGGCGTTGCCGCAGGCGGCGGGCTGGAGTTGGCCCTCGGTTGCCATGTCCGTCTCGCCGACCCCGGCGCGCGGGTCGGGCTGCCGGAAGTCACGCTCGGCATCGTACCCGGCGCCGGCGGCACCCAGCGGATGCCGCGGCTGGCCGGCGTGGCCGAGGCGCTGGACCTGATCCTGTCCGGCACGCTGGTGCCGGCGGCCAAGGCGCAGGCGCTGGGCATTCTCGACGAACTGGCCGACGGCGATCTGGAAACGGCCGCCGTCGCGGCTGCGCGGAAGGCGGCGGATCGGCTTCCGCCGCGCCGCACGCGCGATCTCGATGACAAGCTGGAGGCCGCGCGAGCCGCGCCCGCCCTGTTCGACGAGTTCAGAACCAGGATCGCGCGCCGTGCCCGGGGCATGCGTGCGCCTTATGCCGCCATCGACTGCGTCGAGGCGGCCGTGGCGTTGCCGTTCGACGAAGGGCTGGCGCGGGAGCGGGAGACGTTTCGCACGCTGGTTGGCGGCGACGAGGCGCGCGCCATGCGCCATGCCTTTTTTGCCGAACGCGAGGTGCGCAAGATCCCCGATGTTCCGCCCGATACGCCGGCAACAGCGATCGACCGCGCCGCCGTAATCGGCTGCGGCACCATGGGCGGCGGCATCGCCATGAACTTCGCCAATGCCGGCATCCCGGTGACCGTTTTGGAAACGGACGACGAGGCGCTTGAACGGGGGCTTGAGACCGTCCGCCGCAATTATGCCGGCACCGTCTCGAAGGGCCGCCTCAGCCAACAGCAGATGGACGAACGCTTGGCGGCCATCACCGGCACCACGGATTTCGACGCGGTCGCCGATGCCGACATCGTCATCGAGGCGGTGTTCGAGGAGATGGATCTGAAGCAGGAGGTCTTCCGGCGGCTGGATGGCGTCTGCAAGCCGGGCGCGATCCTGGCCAGCAACACCTCGATGCTGGACATCGACCGCATCGCCGCGGTCACCGCGCGGCCCGAGGCCGTGATCGGCACCCATTTTTTCAGCCCGGCAAACGTCATGCGCCTGATGGAGAATGTGCGCGGTGCGGCGACGTCGCACCAGACCATCGCCACCGTGATGGACCTCTCGGCAAGGCTCGGCAAGATCGGCGTGCTGGTCGGCATCTGCGACGGGTTCGTCGGCAACCGCATGCTTGGCCCCTATACCCGCGAGGCGCGGTTCCTGCTGGAGGAGGGCTGCCTGCCGCAGGAGGTGGACAAGGCGATCTACGATTTCGGGTTCCCCATGGGGCCGTTCGCCATGGGCGACCTGGCCGGTCTAGACGTAAGCTGGCGCATCCGCAAACGCCAGCGCGCGGAACGGCCCAGCAACCTGCGTTATTCCCACATCGCCGACCGGCTCTGCGAAAGGGGGCGCTTCGGCCAGAAGACCGGCGCCGGCTGGTACCGCTACGAACCCGGCAGCCGCACGCCGATCCCGGACCCCGAGGTCGAGGAGGTCATCCTTCAAGCCTCCAGGGATGCGGGCATCGAAAGGCGCGCCTTCACGGCGGAGGAAATCGTCGCGCGCTGTCTCTATCCGCTGATCAACGAGGGCGCGCGCATCCTGGAGGAAGGCATCGCGATCCGGCCGGGCGATGTGGACGTGGTCTGGATGAACGGCTACGGCTTTCCGCGCTGGCGCGGCGGTCCGATGTTCTATGCCGATACGGTGGGTGTCGACCGGGTTTACGAGAAGATGGCCGCGTTCCATGCGCAGCACGGCGAGCTGATGGAACCGGCGCCGCTGTTGGAACGGTTGGCGAAAGAGGGTGGAACCTTCGGCGGCCTCTCCGGTGGTTCCCATGGCGTCTAACTTTCCCCTCATGGTGAGGAGGCGCGCGTCAGCGCGCCGTCTCGAACCATATGGCTGTCATGGGCTCAAGCATCGGCGGCCATCGGCAGCCACGCCCCCTTCGACGGGCTCAGGGCTGGCTTTCGAGACGCGCCCTGCGGGCGCTCCTCAGGGTGAGGGCTGTGCCGTATGGCGCGGCCAGCTATAAAACCGCCTTACGTTGGAATCGAAACCATGTTCGAGATCACCCCAAACACCCGCCTGCGCCGTTCGCCCTATTTCGAGGCGACGGTCGCCGAAGGCGTCGCCAGCTTTTCCACCTACAACAAGATGCTGCTGCCGACGGGTTACGGCGATCCGGATGGCGAGTATGCGCGCCTGTTGAACGGCGTATCGCAGTGGGACGTTGCGGCCCAGCGCCAGGTGCAGGTGACCGGGTCCGACGCGGGCCGTCTGGCGCAGATCCTCTGCCCGCGCGACATGTCCAGGTGCGTGGAGGGTCGGGGGCGCTACGTGGCGCTGTGCGACCACGACGGCACGATTCTCAACGATCCCGTCGTGCTGAAGCTGGACGATGATCGTTACTGGTTCTCGATCGCCGATTCCGACATGCTGTTCTGGGCGCGCGCGATCGCCGCGGAACGCCGCCTCGACGTGCGTCTCGACGAGCCGGACGTCTCGCCGCTTGCCGTCCAGGGACCCAAGGCCGAGGCGGTGATCGCCGCCATCTTCGGCGACTGGGTGCGGGAGCTGAAGCTGTTCTGGTTCCGCCGCGCGGTGGTCGAAGACATCCCGGTCATCCTTGCGCGGTCGGGCTGGTCCAAGCAGGGCGGTTTCGAGATTTACCTGATGGACGGGACCAAGGGCACGGCGCTGTGGAACATCGTGCGCGAGGCGGGTGGGCCCTGGGACATCGGCCCCGGCACACCCAACCATGCCGAACGCATCGAAAGCGGCCTTCTGTCCTGGGGCGGGGACACCGACGACCGCACCAACCCGTTTGAAGTCCGCATGGAACGCTACGTCGACCTCGACGTGCCCGATGACGTGGTGGGCATCGGAGCCCTGCGCCGCATCAGGTCGCAAGGACCGGCGCGGCACCAGCTTGGGCTGATCCTGGAAGGCGCGGACCCGATGCCGCCTGCGACGTCCTGGCGCGACATCCTGGTGGACGGCCGCAAGGTGGGCGACATGACCAACGGCACCTGGTCGCCGCGCCTGAAGCGCAATATCGGGTTCGCGCTCATCTCGCGCGACATCTCAATCGGCGATCCCGTTAAGGTCGTTCAGGGCGAAGGCCTCGTTGCCGGCGAAATGGTCGATCTGCCGTTTCTTTGATCTGCGGCGCCGCGCGTCACGTCCCCTCCGTCAGCAACAGCGCGATCACCCTCGCGGCGCAGGCCGGGCGTTCCTGGCCTTCGATCTCGATTTTGACGGTCCAGGTGATTTTGATCGTTTCGGCATTGATGCGGTTGACGCTGTCCAGGGTGACCGCGCCGCGCAGGCGGCTGTCGACCACGACGGGGTTGGTAAAGCGGACCCGTTCCAGCCCGTAGTTGAGCGCCGCCGTCTTGGGCGCATAGTCGAAGACCTGGTGCAGGAAGGACGGGATCAGCGACAACGTGAGGTAGCCGTGCGCGACCGTGGCGCCGTAGGGGGACTCCTTGGCTGCGCGTTCCGGGTCCACGTGGATCCATTGGTGGTCGTCGGTCGCGTCGGCGAAGCGGTCGATCCGGTCCTGTCCGACCGTGACCCAGTCGCTGTGCCCGATCTCCTGGCCGACGGCGTCTGAGAGTTCCTCGAATGATTGGAAGACCTGCATGACCCTACGATTTAGCAGCGTCGGCGGCGTCCCGCACCATCAACTTGCCGAAGGTGCGCCGGCCAGGAGTCCGATCCGCGCCTCCGGGGAAGTACCGGACGGGTCTCTCAATCAGAAGAACCCTTGGACGAGATAAGGGAAGATGAAGGTGTGGCCGACCCAGGTAACCACGCCGATGACGCCAATGGCGATCCATAGATTTCGCCGCCGGTCCTTCAGCGATTTCCTGAACGCCGCCAAGGCGCCGTGTGGGTCGCTTTCGTCGAGTTCGGCTTCCGGGTTGCCGCAGCGGCTGCGCCATTCGTTGAGGTCGTTGACGAAGGCGTCTGCCGTTTCTCTATTTCGGCCCGCCCATGTGTGTTTCAGATGAAGCGTGACGTCTGCCGTCTCGTCGTTGAGCTCCTGGGAGGTGTTCCTGAACGACAAAAGCGCATGGTGCCGCTGTAGAAAGGCACAGGCGCAGAAGTGGGGCTTTAAGGGGTATATCCGTTCAAGGGCAACGATCTCGAAAGGCCCAACCTCCGACCAGGACCAAGTGCGCGTCTTGAACGAGGTGAGATAACGAATGCCCCGGGGACCAACCTCGATTCGCGGGACACCGCGAAAGATATTGCTCAGGCAAGCAACTGCGAGGCCAATGGCAAGGAGGACGCCTAGCCACGCAATCAGCTGGGGGTAGGGATCGGTCAGCGCGATAAGCAGGCTGGCGGCAAACATCAATGCCGCAGCAAAAAGGCCAAGAAACGACCAGAACTTCGGTGTCCTGACGACGACCGGTTCCACCTGTTCCGCCGACATTTCGCCTTCTCCTCCCTGCAGCTGACCCGCAGTGTTGCGATTGAGGATAAAACGCCGGTCAGTCTTTCGATTGGGTGAAGACCCATTAACCAAACGTCGGCTCTGGCCAACCGCAAGCACCTCAGCGGCGTTGACGGCACAGGCAAGCTCGAATCGGACCTGTCACCCGCACGGCACAAGCCCTTTCTATGATTCAGGATTTCGTCGGGTCGTCGGCGACCTGGACCACCATCTTGCCGAAGTTGCGCCCGGCCAACACGCCGATCAGCGCCTCGGGCGCCCGTTCCAGCCCCTGGACCATGTCCTCGCGGTATTTGACCGTGCCGTCCTTCAGCCAGCCCGCCATGTCGGACTGAAAGGCGCCCAGCCTGTGATAGTGGTCGAAGATGATGAAACCCTGCAGCTTGAGCCGCTTGACCAGGATCGACCGCATCAGGGGCGGGATCCGATCCGGGCCGGTGGGCAGTTCGGTCAGGTTGTAGTTCGCGACAAGACCGCAGACGGGAATGCGGCCGGCGGTGTTCATCAAGGGCAGGACCGCATCGAAGACCTTGCCGCCGACGTTTTCGTAATAGACATCGATGCCGTCCGGGCAGGCGGCGCCTAGTTCGTCCGACAGGGCGTCGCTGCGATGGCTGAGGCAGGCGTCGAAGCCCAGCGTGTCCGTCACGTAGGCGCATTTCTCCGCCGCGCCGGCGATGCCGATGACGCGACAACCCTTGTGCTTGGCGATCTGCCCAACGACCGATCCGACCGCGCCAGACGCGGCGGAAACGACGACCGTCTCGCCGGCGTTGGGCTGGCCGATGTCCAGCAGTCCCACATAGGCGGTAAGCCCCGGCATGCCCAGCACGCCGAGAGAGGTGGAGATCGGCGCCAGGGCCGGATCCACCTTCAGGACGCCCGTGCCGTCCGACACCGCATGGCTCTGCCAGCCCAGCAGCCCGACGACGATGTCGCCCGGCTGGAAGTCGTCATTGTTGGACGTCACCACCTCCGACACGGTGCCGCCGGTCATTACCTCGCCCAGACCCACCGGCTCGGCATAGGACTTGGCGTCGCTCATGCGCCCGCGCATGTAGGGGTCGATGGACAGATAGATCGCGCGGGCCAGGAACTCTCCGGGCCCCGGCTGCGGCACCGGTGTTTCGGCCAGGCGGAAGTCGTCGGGCGTCGGTTCGCCCACCGGCCGCGACGCCAGCAGGACCTGTTGGTTCATCGTCTCAGACATGTTGCCCCCTGTTTTCTCATCTCTTGCGGTTTCAAAGGTCCTTCGCGCTGAACGTCCGGACATGGGCATCCGGCCGGTCGCGCAGGCCGGGCAACAGCGCCATGCCAAGACCGGCCCCTTCCGGCGGCCGCACCTGCCCGTCCTTGACCTCCGGCAGGGCAGTCACCAGTTCGGTGTACCAGCCGGTATAGAACGCCCGGACGCTTTCCTGGACCAGCGCGTTCGGCGCGCTGACCGACAGATGGGTGGAGGCCGCGTAGACCACCGGCCCGGTGCAGTCGTGAGGCGCGACCGGCAAGTGATAGGCCTCGGCCATTCCGGCGATGGCTTTCGCCTCCGAAAGGCCGCCGACCCAGCCGACATCCAGCATGACGACGTCGACGGCGCCCGCGGCCATCAGTTCGCGAAACCCCTGGCGCGTCGCGATAGTCTCGCTTGCCGTTACCCGCGCACCGGTTTGGTGCTTGAAGGACGCCAGCGACGCGATGCCGTTTGCCGGCACCGGATCTTCGATCCAGTAGGGATCGAGCGGCGCCAACGCGCGCGCAATCTGCACCGCGGCGGGCAGCGACCACAGGGAATGGCATTCCAGCATGATGTCCATCTTCGCCCCGCAGGCGGCGCGGATCTTCTCGAACGGCTCGATGCCCCGGGCCAGATCCTCCGGCGCGATGTAAAGGCCGCCCGACCGTTCCGCGTAGGCGTCGAACGGCCAGATCTTCATCGCGGTGATGCCGCTCTCAAGCAGGCTCAGCGCCAGCTCGTCGGCCCTGTGCAAGAACGCGTCCAGATCCTCGAACGGCCCCTGGGAACGCGCGTCCAGACCCCAATTCTCGGTACTCTGGCCGCGGGCGGAGCGCACATAGCGATAGCCGGCGCAGGTGTTGTAGGTGCGGACCCACTCGCGCGTCCGCCCGCCCAGAAGCTGGCAGAGGGGCTGGTTGGTCGCGTGCCCCCACAGGTCCCAAAGGGCGATGTCGATGGCGGAATTGCCCCGCAACTCCGCGCCCGCCGCCTGGTGGCCCACATAAGGCCTGAGTTCGGTGCGGATCTTCTCGATCGCGCGCGCGTCCGCCCCGATCAGCCTGGGTGCGGCCATGTCCAGAATGTAGGCCTCCACCGCCGTCGCCGCGAAATAGGTCTCGCCCAGCCCGACCAGCCCGTCCTCGGTGTGGATCGTCACCCACAGAAGGTTCGGAAACTCGTCCAGTCTCAGCGTTTCGATCTTGTCGATTCTTGACGTCATGGGGGCGTCTCCAGGCCTTCGGCAACCGTGGTCCGGGAGAATAGCAGAAACCGACGTGGCGATTGGAACGCCGGCCGGGCAGCCGTAAACTGCGCCCGGAAGGAAAGGGGACGATGCTGACGGCGGAACAGATTTCATTCTACGGCGAGAACGGCTACCTCCTGCTGGAGGGGTTGATTCCAACCGACCGTATCGCGGCCATCCGCGCCGAGGTCGGGCGCCTGGTCACGGGCGCGGCTGGCCTGCGCGAAAGCGACGACCTCTACGACCTGGAAGACAGCCACACGCCGGACCGGCCGCGGGTCCGCCGGATCAAGCGGCCGAACACGGTCAGCCCGGTTTTCGACGCCCTGATGCGGGACGAGCGCATCCTGGAGCCGGTGCGCGACCTGATCGGACCGTCGCTCAGGCTGCACAGCAGCAAGCTCAATCTCAAATCCGCCGAGTACGGCGCGCCGGTCGAGTGGCACCAGGACTGGGCTTTCTACCCGCACACCAACGACGACATCCTGGCCGTGGGCGTCATGCTGAACGACGTGGAAGAGGACAACGGGCCTTTGCTGATCGTCCCCGGCTCGCACAAGGGCCCCGTCTTCGACCATCACAGCGACGGCATGTTCTGCGGCGCGGTCGACCCCGCCACCGCCGGCCTGGGACTGAACCGGGCAGTCGCGCTGACGGGACCGGCCGGATCGGTCTCGCTTCACCACGTGCGCGTCCTGCACGGGTCAGACCTCAATACATCGGGCAAGGATCGCGGGCTGTTGCTGTACGAAATCACCGCGGCCGACGCCTGGCCGCTGATGGGCAGCCTGAGCGAGTTCGGAAGCCTCGAGGAGTACGACCGGCGCCTTCTGTGCGGCGAACCGACGACCACGCCGCGCCTGGCGGAGGTGCCTGTGCGCATGCCGATCCCGTCGCCGGCTGAGTACGGCTCGATCTACAGCGTGCAGAAGGGACGGGAAGCGCGGGCGTTTCGCGTGTTGGAGACACAGAAGACCTAGGTCAATTGGCCATGATACGCCGGTCTCAGGATGGTGTATAAACGGCGCAACTTCGAAGCAAGAAACCGGACCGTGACCCCATGACCGAAGCCCTGCGCGGCGTTATCGCGCCGAACCTGACGCCGATCGAAGCCAACGGCAACGTCGCCCATGACCTCTATGTCGCCCACGTAAAAAGCCTTCTGGAGAAGGGCTGTGTCGGCGTCGCGCCATTCGGCACCACCGGCGAGGCACTGTCGATCGGGATGGGCGAGCGTATCGTTGTCCTGGAAAGCCTGATCGCGGCGGGCATCGACCCGGCGAAGATCATCCCCGGCACGGGTCTTACCAACGTCGCCGACACCGCGCGGTTGACACGGCGCGCGGTGGAACTCGGCTGTGCGGGGGCGATGGTGCTGCCGCCGTTTTATTTCAAGGACGTTCCCGACGATGGGCTGTTCGCCTACTACGCGCGCCTGATCGAGACCGTGGGTCACGACGATCTCAGGATCTATCTCTACCACATTCCCCAGGTGGCCGGCGTCGGCGTGCCGGTCGAGGTGGTGGCGCGCCTGCGCGAGGCCTTCCCAAAACAGGTCGTCGGCATCAAGGACAGTTCCGGCGACTGGGAGAACACCCGCCGCCTTCTGACCGAGATCGAGGGGCTGATCGTCTATCCCGGGTCCGAACTGCCGCTGTTGGACGCGCTGGAACTGGGGGCGCCCGGCTGCATCTCCGCCACCGCCAACGTCAATGCCGCCCAGATCGCCGCGGTCATCAAGGCCTGGGACGAGGGCCGCCATGGCGATGCACAGGCACTGCACGAGAAGGCGCGGGCGCTCAGGCTGACGGTCCAGGGCTATGCGCCGATCCCGGCCCAGAAACGCCTGCTGGCGCTGTGGTCGGGCGACCAGCGCTGGGCGGCCGTGCAGCCGCCGCTGTTGCCGATGAGCATGGAGAAGGGCCGCGAACTGGCCGACACGCTGGCAAAGGATCACGCACTGGCCGACGCGGTGGCCTAGGCATACGCGGTCCCGCCCGGGATCAAATCCCCTCCGCGATCAGGCGCAGCGCATCCTCGACGGTGTCCGCCGGCCGGATCAGGTCCAGGTCCTCAACGCTGATCGTCCCGGCGTTCAGCATGGAATCCTGGCCGAAACGGCGCATGTGATCCCAGAAGTCGCCGCCCATGGCGACGATCGGGAATCTCTCCAGCTTGCCGGTCTGGATCAGCGTCACCACTTCGAAGACCTCGTCCAAGGTCCCGAAGCCGCCCGGCATCACCACGAAGGCGGACGAGTATTTCACCAGCATCACCTTGCGCACGAAGAAATGCTCGAACTCCACGAACCGGTCCACATAGGGATTGGGCTCCTGCTCCTGCGGAAGCTGGATATTGATCCCCAGACTGACGCCGCCGGCGTCCTTGGCGCCGCGGTTCGCCGCCTCCATGATGCCCGGCCCGCCGCCGGTCATGACCGTATAGCCGGCCTCGGCAAGCGCCCGGCCCAGGGCGCGCGCCTGTTGGTAATGGGGATGGTCTTCGCCGAACCGGGCAGAGCCGAAGACGCTGACGCACGGGCCCTGAGTTTCGATGCTCTCGAAGCCGCGCAGAAACTCCAGAAAAATCCGGACCGCGCTTTCCAGATCCGCCTCTCGGCCGCGCCGTCCCGACAGAAACAGTTTTTCCGCCCCTTTGACCTCGCCCAACAGGGCGTTGGCTGCCCCCATTCCTGCATCCGGATCCATGCTCGTCTGTCCTCTCAAGACAATCTCGATCAAAGCGACAGCCTAGCATATCGGGCAGGCTTCGCCGTCGAACGTGACAGGGCGCTGTGTTATTCTTCGCCCATGCAGGGACCCCAGAAGGAGAGGTGAAATGGTTGCGACGGAACAAGTGGCCGGTTCGGGCGAAGGGCTTGCTCCCGGCGTGGTGACCGGGGACGGGTATCGCCAGTTGGTCGCCGCGGCGAAGGCGGGCGGCTATGCTTTGCCGGCGGTCAACGTGGTGGGCACCAACACCGTCAACGCGGTCCTCGAGGCGGCCGCAAAGAACCAGGCCGACGTGATTGTCCAGCTGTCGAACGGCGGCGCCCAGTTCTTCGCGGGCCAGGGCATGCCGGACGCGCAGCAGGCACGGGTCCTGGGCGGCGTTTCGGCGGCCCAGCACGTGCACCTTCTTGCCGAGGAATACGGCGTTTGCGTGGTCCTGCACACCGACCATGCGAACAAGAAACTGGTTCCGTGGGTCGAAGGACTGCTGGATCATGGCGAGGCCCATTTCGAGAAGACGGGCGAGCCCCTGTTCAGCTCGCATATGCTCGACCTTTCCGAGGAGACTCTGGACGAGAATATCGAGATCTGCGCCCGGGTCCTCAAACGCATGGCGCCGCTCGGCATGAGCCTGGAGATCGAACTGGGCGTGACCGGCGGTGAGGAGGACGGTGTCGGCGCGGCGTTCGAGGAAAGCGCCGACAACGCGCACCTCTATACCCAGCCCGAAGACGTGCTCCGCGCCTATGAGGTGCTGGCGCCGCTGGGTCATTTCACGGTCGCCGCATCGTTCGGCAACGTGCACGGCGTCTACAAGCCGGGCAACGTCAAGCTCCGCCCGGAAATCCTGAAAAACTCCCAGGACCTGGTCGGCAAGACCAGCGGCGGTGAAAAACCGCTGGACCTGGTGTTCCACGGCGGGTCGGGGTCGGAGCCGGAGAAGATCGCCGAGGCGATCAGCTACGGCGTCTTCAAGATCAACATCGACACCGACACCCAGTTCGCCTTTGCCGAGGCCGTGGGACGGTACAAGGACGAGCACCCCAAGGCCTTCAAGTACCAGATCGATCCCGAGGACGACACGCCCTACAAGAAGTTCTACGACCCGCGCAAATGGCTGCGCGAGGGCGAAAAGGGCATCGTCGATCGCCTGGAAGAGGCTTTCGTGACCTTCGGGGCCAAGGGCAAGTCACTGGCCAGGGGATAGACCGGCCTGCGCCCTTCGGCGGCTGCCGAACGGCTGGAGATGGCGCGCCCCGGCGCGCCATCTCGCTTTCTGAAGGGTTTGCACGCGGCATCTCTCCCATGCCTTCGCTGTGATATCTTGCTGAAAAAGAACGGTCAGGGGAGAACCATATGATGACCACCGGAAGACCGCGTCATGCCTGAGACCGTGCCCACCGACGTCGGCCGCTACGACTACATCATCGTCGGCGCCGGGTCGGCGGGCTGCGTGCTCGCCAACCGGCTGAGCCGCGATCCTGCGGTCAAAGTGCTGCTCTTGGAGGCGGGCGGGCGCGACGACTATTTCTGGATCCACGTGCCGATCGGCTACCTCTTCTGCATGAACAACCCGCGCACCGACTGGTGCATGTCGACCGAGGCCGAGCAAGGACTGAACGGCCGCGCCCTCAGCTACCCGCGCGGCAAGGTGCTGGGCGGATGTTCGTCCATCAACGGGATGATCTATATGCGCGGTCAGGCCCGCGACTACGACCAGTGGCGCCAGCTTGGCAATGCGGGCTGGGGATGGGACGACGTGCTGCCCTATTTCAAGCGGTCGGAAGACAGCCACCGCGGCGCCTCGGAGATGCACGGCACAGGCGGCGAATGGCGGGTGGAGACACAGCGCCTGTCCTGGGAAATCCTCGATGCCTTCCGCGACGCGGCCGAAGAGGTCGGGATCCCCAAGACCGACGATTTCAACGGCGGCACCAACGAAGGCTCGGGCTATTTCGAGGTCAACCAGCGCCGCGGCGTGCGCTGGAGCACCGCCAAGGCGTTCCTGGAGCCGGTGGAGAAACGCCCGAACCTGCGCGTCATCACCCACGCGCATTCGTCCGCCCTGATCATGGACGGCAGGCGGGCCACCGGCGTCGCCTTCGACTGGAACGGAAAACCGGCCGAGGCCGCGGCAGAGGGCGAGGTGATCCTGGCCGCGGGCGCGGTCAACTCGCCGCAGATCCTGGAGCTTTCCGGGATTGGCGATCCGGAGATCCTGCGGGGCCTTGGGATAGAGGCCGTTCACGCATTGACGGGGGTGGGGGCGAACCTGCAGGACCATCTGCAGATCCGGACCGTCTTCAAGGTGAGAAACGCCGAGACGCTCAACCAGCGCGCAAACAGCTTGCTCGGCAAGGCGGGAATGGCGCTCCAGTACGCCCTGTTCAAGCGCGGTCCGTTGACAATGGCCCCAAGCCAGATGGGTCTGTTTGCCAAGAGCGATCCGTCTAAGGAGACCCCCGACCTGGAATATCATATCCAGCCGCTGAGCACCGACAAGCTGGGCGATCCTTTGCATTCGTTCCCTGCGATCACCGCATCGGTCTGCAACCTTCGGCCGGAAAGCCGCGGCACGATCCACGCCACCGCGCCCGACCATCGGGTTCAGCCGGCGATCAAGCCCAACTACCTGTCGGCGCCGGCCGACCGGAAGGTCGCTGCGGAATCGATCAAGCTGACACGGCGGATCATGGCGGCACGGGCGGTGGCGCACTATGCGCCCGAGGAGATGCTGCCGGGCCCGCAGGTCCACAGCGACGAGGACCTTGCCCGTGAGGCCGGGAACATCGCCACCACGATCTTCCACCCGGTGGGGACCGCCAAGATGGGGACCGACGATGCGGCGGTGGTGGATCCCCGGCTCCGGGTGCGCGGGATCGACGGCCTTCGGGTCGTGGATGCGTCGGTCATGCCGACCATCACGTCGGGCAACACCAATTCGCCGGTCATCATGATCGCCGAGAAGGCGGCGGATATGATGGCGGAGGATCGCAGGGCCACATCGCGATGAGGACATGTGATGACCGAGACCTATGACCGCAGCGCCGAGGACACCGGCAACATCGTCGCGCTGGAGCATGTGAATCTCCGCATTCCCGACCAGCGGCTGGCGACGCTGTTCTATATCACCGGTCTGGGTCTGACCCGCGATCCCTATCTGGTGACGGGCGTGACCAACATGTGGGTGAACGTGGGGCGCAACCAGTTCCATCTGCCGACCGGCCAGGCGCAGGCCTTTCGCGGCCGGATCGGTCTGGTCCTGCCCGATCTCCACGCGGCGGTGCGGCGGCTGGAGGCGGTGCGGGGGGACTTGGCCGGGACGGCGTTCGATTTCACGAAGGACGACGAGACGTTGGAGGTGGTCTGTCCCTGGGGAAACCGTCTGCGGTGCCACGCGCCGGACCGGCGGTTCGGGACGGTCGCGCTTGGCATGCCCTATCTTGAACTTGATGTCGCGCCCGGGACGGCGCACGGGATCGGGCGTTTCTACGCGGAGATCCTCGACGCACCCGTGACCATGGAGGGGGCGGCGGTCTCGGTTGGTGTGGGATCGCGCCAGACGCTGGTGTTCCGCGAATCCGACGCGCGGCCGGCGGAGTACGACGGCCATCACATCCAGATCTATGTCGCGGACTTCTCCGGCCCGCACACGCGGCTCAACGAACGCGGGCTGGTGACGGAAGAAAGCGACCAGCACCAGTACCGGTTCGAGACCATCGTCGACCCGGAAAGTGGTGCGCCGCTGTTCAGCCTGGAACACGAGGTCCGGTCCATGACCCACCCGCTCTATGCCCGGCCTCTGGTCAACCGGAACCCGGCCATCACCAACGCGTCCTACGTGCCGGGATACGAGCCGAGGCCCTGGTCGCTGCCGCCGGACGCCTGAATCCGCGGGGCTGAAATCTCCGATTGCCCATCGGCACGTTTTCTTTGAAACTCCGCTCCGTATCGACCGCGGCAGAGACAAGCCGGCGGCGTAGGGAGAGACAATCATGAGCGAATCCAACCGGTTCCTGAAGCGGATCGCCGAGGGCGACGTCCTCTGTGCGGAAGGCTACCTGTTCGAACTGGAACGGCGCGGCTATCTGCAGGCCGGCGCCTTCGTGCCCGAAGTGGTCTCCGAGCATCCCGAGGTGGTGCGCCAGCTTCACCTGGAATTCGTGCGCGCCGGATCGGACGTGGTCGAGGCGCTGACCTACTACGCCCACCGTGAGAAAATGAAACTGGTCGGGCGCGAGGAAGAGCTGGAGCCGATGAACCGGCAGGCGATCCGCATCGCCAAGGAGGTCGCCGCCGAAACGGGGACGCTGGCGGCGGGGAACATCTGCAACACCAATATCTACGACCCCGACGACGCGGAGAGCATCGCCAAGGTCGAGGCGATCTACGCCGAGCAGATGGAGTGGATCGCCGACGAGGGCGTCGATTTCGTCATCGCCGAGACGCTTCCCTGGCAGGGTGAGGCGGAACTGGCGCTGGACGCGGTGGTCAAGACCGGCCTGCCCGCGGTGGTCACGCTGGCGATCCACAAGGACGGCCTCACCCGCGAGGGATATGCGCCCGCCGACACCTGCAAGGCGCTGGAAGACCGTGGTGCCGCGGTCGTCGGGCTGAATTGCGCCCGCGGGCCCGACACCATGCTGCCGATCCTGGAAGAGATCGCAGCGAAGTGCACGATCCCGATTGCGGCACTTCCGGTGCCGTTCCGCACCAATGCTGCCGAACCCACGTTCCAGTCGCTGACCGACCCTGGCCACGGGCACCCCGACGACGGCCGGCCGTTCCCGGTCAATTTGGATTCCCACACCTGCACACGGACCGACATTGCACGGTTCACCCAGGCGGCAAAGAACCTCGGCGTGAAGTATTTCGGCGTCTGCTGTGGGGCCGGACCGCATCACATCCGGGCCATGGCCGAAGCCCTGGGACGCCGGCCCGAGGCCAGCAGGTATTCTGCCGACATGTCGAAGCACTACGCGCTCGGCGATTTCGAGGCCCAGTTGGAGCAGGATCGCAGTTTCACGGGCAATCTTTAGGCCGGTCACGGCGGCCCCACGGACGTCCGCAGGAGAGAGCCCATGAAATCGCATGTGCGCGTCGCTGTGATCGGCGGCGGCGTGGTCGGCTGCAGCGTGCTGTACCACCTGACCAAGTTCGGCTGGTCCGACGTGGTCCTGATCGAACGTTCGGAACTGACGTCGGGCTCGACCTGGCACGCGGCGGGCGGGTTCCACACGCTCAACGCGGACACCAACATGGCCGCGCTGCAGGGCTATACGATCGGGCTCTACAAGGAGCTGGAAGAGATCTCCGGCCAGTCCTGCGGGCTGCACCATGTGGGCGGTGTCACCGTGGCCACCGACCAGGACCGTCTCGACTACCTGAAGGCCGAGCGCGCCAAGCACCGTTACATGGGGCTCGAGACGGAGATCATCGGGCCTGAGGAAATCAAGAACCACCTGCCGATCATCAATATCGAAGGCATCGTCGGCGCGCTTTACGACCCCCTGGACGGCCATCTCGACCCGTCGGGCACGACGCATGCCTACGCCAAGGCGGCGCGCATGCAGGGGGCGGAGATCTATTTGCGCAACCGGGTCCTGGAGCTCAATCCGCGCGGCGACGGCACCTGGGACGTGGTCACCGAGCAGGGCACGATCCACGCTGAGAACGTCGTCAATGCGGGCGGCCTGTGGGCCCGTGAGGTCGGCGCGATGGCCGGCGTCTATCACCCTCTGCACCCGATGGAGCACCAGTACCTGGTGACCGACGACATCCCCGAGGTCTACGAGCGCGAAACCGAACTTGCCCACGCGATCGATCCCGCGGGCGAGACCTATCTGCGCCAGGAGGGGCGTGGATTGGTCTTGGGCATCTACGAGCACGACTGCGATCCCTGGGCGGTGGACGGCACGCCCTGGGACTTCGGGCACGAGCTGTTGCCCGACAACCTGGACCGCATCGCAGGCCCCCTGGAGGCCGCTTTCCAGCGTTATCCCGTCTTGCAGAAGGCCGGGATCAAGACCGTGATCAACGGGCCCTTCACCTTCGCGCCCGACGGCAACCCGCTGGTCGGACCCATGCCGGGGCGGCCCGGCTACTGGGCCGCCTGCGCGGTCATGGCCGGGTTCAGCCAGGGCGGCGGCGTCGGGCTGGTGCTGGCGGAATGGATGGTCGAAGGCGAGCCGTCGCGCGACGTCTTCGCCATGGACGTGGCGCGCTATGGCGATTATGCCAGCCGCACCTACACCCGCCGCAAGGTGACCGAGAACTACCAGCGGCGGTTTGCGATCTCCTATCCCAACGAGGAACTGCCGGCCGGCCGGCCGCTGGACACCACGCCCGTCTACTCGGTTTGGAAGGCGCAGAACGCGGTCTTCGGCGTCGGCTACGGCATGGAGCATGTCAACTACTTCGCGCCGGCGGGCGAGGAGCCGTTCGAGACCCCGACCTTCCGGCGCTCGAACGCCTTCGCGCCCGTTGCGGAGGAATGCCGCGCCGTGCGCGAGGCGGTCGGGATCAACGAGATCCACAATTTCGCCAAGTACGAGGTGACCGGGCCGGAGGCGGAATCCTGGCTGAACCGCCTGATGGCGGGCCGCGCGCCGAAACAGGGGCGGATCGCGCTGACGCCGATGCTGAGCCCGAAAGGCAAGCTGATTGGCGATTTCACGATCGCGCGGCTGGGTCAGGAGGCGTTTCAACTGACCGCGTCCTTCGCCTCGCAGGCCTATCACATGCGCTGGTTCGAACGGAACCTGCCGGACAGGGGCGTGCGCGTGCGCAACAAGTCGATCCAGTGGGTGGGCTTTCAGATCGCCGGGCCCAAGGCGCGCACGCTGTTGTCGCGGGTCACGCGCGCCGACGTGTCGAACGAGGCGTTCCGCTTCCTCAGCGTTCTCGAAACCGAGGTGGGGCTGGTGCCGGCGCGGATCTGCCGGATCAGTTATACCGGCGATCTGGGTTACGAGATCTATGTCCAGCGCAGCCACCAGCTGGCCCTTTACGAAGCGCTGACTGATGCCGGCGCGGATCTGGGTCTCAGGCCCTTCGGCATGCGGGCGATGATGTCGCTGAGGCTCGAAAAGTCGTTCGGCTCATGGCTCCGGGAATACCGGCCGGACTTCACCGCGGCCGAGACCGGGCTCGACCGGTTCATCGCTTTCGGAAAGAACGACTTCATCGGCCGCGACCGGGCTATGGAGGAACGGGACGCGCCGCCGGACCGCACGCTGGTCACGCTGGTGGTCGATGCCGCGGACGCCGACGTCGTCGCCGACGAAGCGGTCTGGCACGACGGCACGGTGGTCGGGTTCGTGACCTCGGGCGGCTATGCACACTATTCCCAGGCGTCCGTCGCGCTTGCCATGATCCCGCGGTCGCTTGCCGACGACGGCGCAGCGTTTGAGGTCGAGATCCTCGGCGACCGCCGCCCGGCGCGCATCATCGCCGAACCGTTGCTCGATCCCGCCGGGGAAAGAATGCGGGGGTAGGGGGTGTGATCAGCCACGCCCTTCGAGACGGCCGTGTTCCACGGCCTCCTCAGGGTGAGGGGGTTGCGGCGTAGGGCCGTCAGGCGACTGTTGTCGCCTTGTAGACCGGCGCGTTCGACGGCGACAGCGGGTCCTTCCCGCGGATCATGTCGGCGGCCTTCTCGGCAATCATGATGGTCGGCGCGTTGAGGTTGCCCGTGGTGATCACCGGCATGATCGAGGAATCGACCACGCGCAGGGCGTCGACCCCGTGCACCCGGCATTCCGGATCGACCACGGCCATGGGGTCGGTCCCCATCTTGGCCGTGCCGCAGGGGTGATAGGCGCTTTCCACCGTCTCGCGCACGAAGGCGTCGATGTCGTCGTCGCTTTGCACGGCCGGGCCGGGCGCCAGTTCCTCGCCCCGGTATGGGTCGAAGGCGGCCTGGGCGAAGATCCGGCGCGTCGCGCGCACGCCCGCCCGCATCTCCGTCCAGTCGTCGGCATGGCTCATATAGTTGAACAGGATCTCCGGGTGGTCGCGCGCGTCTGGCGTGCGCAGGCGCACATGGCCGCGCGATTTCGAGCGCATCGGCCCCACATGGGCCTGGTAGCCATGGCACTTGGCCGGGCTGGAGCCGTCATAGGAAACCGCCATGGGCAGGAAGTGATACTGGATGTCGGGCCAGGCGACGTCCGGGCGCGAGCGGATGAAGCCGCCCGCCTCGAAATGGCTGGTGGCGCCCAGCCCCCGCTTGGCGACGATCCAGGTGAGCCCGATCATCGCTTTCTTCAGCGGATTCATGGCGCCGTAAAGCGTGATCGGCTGGGTCGAGGCCTGCTGCACATAAAGCTCCAGGTGGTCCTGCAGGTTCCGGCCGACACCGGACAGATCGTGGAGAACCGGAAGCCCCATCTCCTGCAGATGGCCGCCGGGCCCGATCCCCGACAACATCAAGAGTTGCGGCGTGTTGATCGGCCCGCCGCTCAGGATCACTTCGCGCCGCGCCTGCGCGGTTTTCTCGGCGCCGCCCTGGGTAAACGCAATGCCGGTAGCGCGGCGGCCGTCCGTCAGGATCCGGGTGGCGAAGGCGCGCTGTTCGACCTTCAGGTTGGGCCGCCCCTGCGCCGGTTTCAGATAGGCGTTCGCCGTGCTCCAGCGCCGACCGTCATGCACGGTCATGTCCATGCGGCCGAAGCCTTCCTGCTGATAGCCGTTCATGTCGGCGGTCGCGGGGTATCCGGCCTGGGTCCCCGCAGTGATGAAAGCGTGGTAAAGCGGGTTCGACAGCGTTCCGTTCGACGTGTGCAGCGGGCCGCTGTCGCCGCGATAGGCGTCGCCGCCGCCGGCATAGGTCTCCGCCTTCCTGAAATAGGGCAGCACATCGGCATAAGACCAGCCGTCCGCGCCGCCTTCGGCCCAGCCGTCGTAGTCCAGCGCGTTGCCGCGCACATAGGCCATGCCGTTGATCGACGACGAGCCGCCCAAGACCCGCCCGCGCGGACAGTGCAGGCGCCGGCCGCCCAGGTGCGGCTCGGGTTCCGACCAGTAGAACCAGTTGTAGCGTTTGTCGTTCATGGGGATCGACAGCGCCGAGGGCATCTGGATGAAGACGCTGTTGTCGCTGCCGCCTGCCTCGAGCAGCAGCACCGTCGCCGCGCCGTCCTGGCTCAACCGGTCCGCCAGCACGCATCCCGCCGAGCCGGCGCCGACGATGACATAGTCGAATCGAAGCGCTGCGGTCATTGCCGATTGTCCATAGGCGCGTGGATGCCCGCAAGAAGGGGCGTCACCGTTTCCTTTCGATCCGGCGGAACAGCTGGACGTGGCGCAGCGACACGAAGTGCGCCACCATGACCGCCAGATACATCACGCCCGTCAGCGACTCCAGAACCGCCGTTACCCGGGCCGGCGCCGTGATCGGCGAGATGTCTCCATATCCCAGGGTCGAAAGCGTGACAAAGCTGAAATAAAGGATCTCGCCAAAGCCGATCGCCTGTACTGGGAAGTTATCGCCGAACTGGACCGCACCGGGGTCCAGCAACAGCAGGATTTCGAAGACGTTTGCGAACAGGTGCGCCAACAGCACATAGACTGCAACGGCGCCGGCGATCTCGTCGATCCTGATCTTGTCTGCCTCGTAGACCGTCAGGAAGACCCGCACCAACAGAAACGCCGGTGCGGCCAGCCAAAAGCACAGTTTGATCAGGTTGACGGCCAAAACGGCTGCGTGCCAAGGGATTGCGAGATCGATTGCATATCCCGCGGTGCCCAGAATCAACAAAACCCAGAAATCCCGCCGCTGCCTGGTGATCGAGAACAGCATCGCCGACAAGGCAAGATTGAAAACGGCGCTTAGGACCGCATTCCAGGGGTGTGCCAATCCAACTGAAAGCACCAGGAGTTGTGCGACGATGACGCAAAGAAGCAGTCGATAGCGATAGCGATACGGATAGCGTAACACGGCACTGGGTTCTCAAAAGCTCAGCCGGCCCGGTTTTGCGGCCAGTATCCGGCTTTTGGGATTCGACCGTCAACCAAAGACGGGGCTAGGATCGGGGCTGACAAGAACGGGCCGCCGGCGGCAGAACCGCGCGGGGCCGCAGAACTGGGAGGAAACCATGAAAAAGACCATTCTCGGCGGAGCATTGGCGGCCTTGGTCGTGGCGTCGGGCGCCCAGGCGGCCGATCCGGCCTCTTGCAGCACGGTGCGGTTCTCCGACGTGGGCTGGACCGACATCACCGCCACCACTGCCGCGACGTCGGTCGTGCTGGAGGGCCTGGGCTACGAGCCGACGGCAACCGTGCTGTCGGTGCCGGTCACCTATACCAGCCTGAAGAACGGCGACATCGACGTCTTCCTGGGCAACTGGATGCCGACCATGGAGGCCGACATCAAGCCCTACCGGGAGGACGGATCTGTCGAGACCCTGGCGAAGAACCTGACCGGCGCCAAATACACCTTGGCGGTCAACAAGGCTGCGGCCGACGGCGGCATCAGGAGCTTTGCCGACATCTCCAAGTTCCGCGACCAGCTGGACGGCAAGATCTACGGCATCGAACCGGGCAACGATGGCAACCGGCTGATCCAGACGATGATCGACGAGGACGCGTTCGGACTGAAGGGGTTCGAGGTCGTCGAGTCCAGCGAGCAGGGAATGCTGGCCCAGGTCGCCCGGGCCGAACGGCGCGACGAGTGGGTGGTGTTCCTTGGATGGGAACCGCACCCGATGAACGCCAATTTCGATCTCGTCTATCTGTCGGGCGGCGACGACTGGTTCGGGCCCAACTATGGCGGCGCCGAGGTCTACACCAACGTGCGCAAGGGATATGCCGACGAGTGTCCGAACCTGGGAACGTTCCTGACAAATGTTGAGTTCTCGCTGGCCATGGAGAACGAGATCATGGGCGCGATCCTGGACGATGGCGAAGAGCCCAACGATGCCGCCATGGCCTGGCTGAAGAAGAACCCGGACGTCTACGCCGGATGGCTGGACGGGGTCACCACGCTGGACGGCGGGGACGGTCTCGCCGCCGTCAAGGCCCACATCGGAAACTAGGAGATTGGCGGGGATGCGGACGGGCCGCCCGGGCCCGGCCGTGGCCCGTCCTTGCCGATGGCCGCTGACCGCGCGCACGTGTTTCACCGCGAACGGAACATGACATGGACTGGTTGACCGACAACAAGATCCCGCTTGGCAAGTGGATCAAGCAATTCGTCGACTTCGTGCTGGATCACGGCGCCGGCTTTTTCGATCTCTTGTCCGAGGTGCTGGAATTCATGATCGAGGGGCTGACCGACCTGATGCTGGCGGTGCCGGCGCTGTTGCTGGTCGTCATCTTCGCCGCGATCGCCTTTTGGCTGCACCGGTCCTGGCGGCTGGTCGCGCTGGTCGTCCTACCGCTGGTCCTGGTAATCAACCTCGGTTATTGGGAAGAGACCATCCAGACCCTGGCCCTGATCATGTTCTCGACGCTGACCTGCGTGGTGGTCGGCGTGCCCCTGGGGATCGCGTCGGCGCATCGCCCCTGGCTCTACGGCGCGATCCGTCCGGTGCTCGACCTGATGCAAACGATCCCGACCTTCGTCTACCTGATCCCCACCATGATCATGTTCGGGCTTGGCGTGGTGCCGGGCCTGATCTCCACCGTGATCTTTGCCATTCCGGCGCCGATCAGGCTGACCTATCTGGGGATTTCCGGCGTGCCCACCAACCTGATCGAGGCCGGCGAGTCTTTCGGCGCAACGCGTTGGCAGCTTTTGTGGAAGGCCGAACTGCCGCACGCCATGCCGACCATCATGGCGGGCATCACACAGTGCATCATGCTGTGCCTGTCGATGGTGGTGATCGCGGCCATGGTGGGCGCGCCCGGTCTCGGCGTGCCGGTCTTGCGCGCGCTGAACACCGTCAATATCGGCAAGGGATTCGAGGCGGGCCTTGCCATCGTGATCGTCGCCATCCTGCTGGACCGGGTGTGCAAACAGCGCGGCGGCGGCAACGCGGGGGGCTAGGCGATCAACACCGTCGATATCAGATCCGTCGACATCGTGTTCGGCGGCGAGGAGAGCGAGGCGCTGGGCCTGCTGGACCAGGGCGGCACCCGCGACGAAATCCTGGAGGCGACGGGGGCGGTGATCGGCGTCGCCGATGCGTCGATCTGCGTCGATGAAGGTGAGATCTGCGTCCTGATGGGGCTGTCGGGGTCCGGCAAGTCCACGCTGCTTAGGGCGATAAACGGCCTCAACCGGGTCAGCCGCGGAGAGGTCCTGGTGCGGGACGGTGACGCCCAAATCGACGTCGCCAGCTGCGATGCGGCGACGCTCAGGCGCCTGCGCATGGAACGGGTCGCCATGGTGTTTCAGCAGTTCGCGCTGTTTCCCTGGCGCACCGTGCACGACAACGTCGCGCTGGGTCTGGAGTTGCGCGGCGTGCCCAAGGCCGAGCGCGACGCCGTGGTATCGGAAAAGCTCAGGCTGGTGGAGTTGGACCAGTGGGCCGACAAGCACGTGCACGAGCTTTCCGGCGGCATGCAGCAACGGGTGGGTCTCGCTCGCGCCTTCGCCACCGACGCCGATATCCTGTTGATGGACGAGCCGTTTTCGGCGCTCGACCCGCTGATCCGGGATCATTTGCAGGACGAGTTGCTGGACCTGCAGAAGTCCCTGAAGAAGACCATCGTCTTCGTCAGCCACGACCTGGACGAGGCGCTAAAACTGGGCAACCACATCGCCATCATGGAGGCGGGCCGGATCGTCCAGTACGGCGAACCCGAAGAGATCGTTCTCAACCCGGCCAACGCCTACGTTGCGGAATTCGTGGCCCACATGAATACGATCAACGTCTTGCGCGGCCGGTCGCTGATGACGCCGGTGCAGGAACTGAAGCGGGAAGGGGACGATCTGGTGCTCGACTGGTCCGGCCACAACCGTCTCAAGCTGGATGACAAGGGCGGCCCGGCAAGCGCGTCCGTGGAAGGCAAGCCGGTGCCGCTGACCCCCTATCGCATGGGCGACGATGCGACCGCGCTGCCGTGCGACACCATGGTGACCGCGTCGCCCGATATCCGCATGCGAACGGCGATCGAGATCCGTCACCAGACGGGCACGCCGGTGGTGTTCCTGGACGACGGCAGGGTCGTCGGCGTCATCGGCGACGACGAGATCTATCAGGGACTGCTCAGGCAGAGCACCGTGAACGAGGAATGACAGTGCGGCCCCTCAGCGGCTGACCGACCGCGGCTTGGTAATCGTTGCCGTCCGGATTGACGCTGGATAGTCTGGTCTTGCGCGTGAACGTCGTGACGGTCCATGGACACCCTCACCGTATACAAGATGCAGCCGATACACGTGTTGATGCTCAGCATCCTCGTCCTCTATCTCGGCCTTTTCATCAATCGCAAAGTCCGCCTCCTCGATGAGTATTTCATTCCGGCAGCCGTCACCGGCGGCCTGATCTGCAGTGTCATCGTGGGCATCGTCTATGGCGTTGCCAATTTCGAGATCGACTTCGACATGCAGATCCGCGACGTCCTGCTGCTTGTCTTTTTCAGCACGATCGGACTGTCGGCGAAGATCCGAACCCTGGGAGCTGGCGGCAAGGCACTGGTCATCTTGACCGCGCTCTCGGCGGTCTTCCTGGTCATCCAGAATTCGACCGGCGTCCTGGTTGCGCTCGGCTTCGGAGACCATCCCGGTTACGGGCTGTTGGGCGGCAGCATCTCCTTCGCCGGCGGTCACGGCACGTCGATCGCGTGGGGTGCGGAGGCCGAAGCCGCGGGACTGGATGGGGCCACCGAGGTTGCCATCGCCATGGCCACATTCGGTTTGGTTGCCGGCGGTCTTTTGGGCGGCCCGATCGCCCACTGGCTGATCAAGCGCCATGGCCTGCGGCCCGCTGCCCGCGCGCATAGGATCGAAGCAGAGGACGAAACCGCCGGCGACGACGGCCGCGGAGGCGAGCTGTTCCACATTCTCACAGCCATCCTGCTGCTGGCCGTGTGCGTCGGGTTTGGCGATTCCGTCAACAGGTTTCTGTTCGAGCAAGGCGTTCTGCTGCCGGGCTTCCTCACGTCGATGGCTGTCGGCATCGCGATCACCAACCTTGCGGACGTCTTCAAGTTCGAGGTTCACCCCGTCACCATCGAGAAGTTCGGCGAGGTCGCCCTCAACATCTTTCTCGCCATGAGCCTCATGAGCCTGCAGCTCTGGACGCTCACCGCGGTTGCCGGGCCCATGATCGTTTGTCTGATGGCGCAGATGCTGGTGATCACGCTGGTGGTCGTGTTTATCGTGTTTCGCGCCATGGGCCGGAACTACGACGCGTGCGTCATTTCCGCCGGTTTCGTCGGGCTGGGATTGGGTGCGACGCCCGTGGCGATCGCCAACATGGACGCGTTGACCTCGCACTATGGGCCGTCGCCGAAGGCCTTCCTGGTGGTGCCGCTGGTCGGGGCGTTCTTCATCGACATCCTGAATGCCCTGATCATCAAGTTTTTTGTCGGCCTGCTGCCGCCGATCTGAGGGTTCAAGAGACCTCTGCGCCGGCCGCGGTCATGTTTCGCCGTTGGCTTCGGTGCGGCCGTCCTTGGTTCTGCCGCCCAGAACGTAGCCGGCAATGCCGCTCAACACGGCAACGACAGCCTCGCCCTCGACGATCTTCAAAAGACCGAGAAAGGCGACCGTCAGGATGATCAGGACAATGGTTGCGACCTTCGCGATCTCTGTCCGCTGGACGATCAGCGCAAGGCTCTGTCCGCTGAGATTGTGCCCCTTGAAGATAAAGACGGCGGCAAGGGTCAGACCCGCCGCAAGGATCCCGAACGCGATCAAGAGATTGAGGGCGATCTTCAGGACGAATTCCGGGGTCACATCCATCTGCAATCCTCCTGCGACGCTGCCCACGCCTGCGGCACCGCGAAACGGCGTGGAAGCGTTCCTTGAGTCGGCGCGCGCGGGGCCCGCGGACGGACCTTTTTTCAGGGCACCGCAAGACGGCCGAATAAATGGGATCACGTCCGCCGTGGGGACGCTATTTCTGCACCCACTGGTTATCCTGGTTCAGGAACCACGTGCCTTGCGGCGCCTTTGCCATGATCTCCTGGGCGAAGATCTGGCCATTTCCAACACCAATCAATAGGTTGTCGTTCTTTGATTTGCTGTCTTGCGATCAGAACGCCTTGAACTAGACCGCCAGATAGAACTGCATTTCTTTCTCTCCGGGGAGGCTAACTCGCACACAAGAATCGAAATTGGATCGAGTGCAAATTAGGAACGCTTCGTATCGAACAACGTGAAGATAAAGATCCCAACATACGACGCAAAAGCTGCCTCAAGTACCGTGATCGTGCCCATAAAGTCTTCGAAGCTTTCAAATGCGCGACCAAGTGCAAAAAGGGTGACACAGGTGGTCAGCGCGACAAAGAAGACGGTCGGCAATGCCATACTCATGATCGTAAATGCCCGCGAGACCTCGGAAGTACTATCAGTTTGCTTGAGTCGGTAGCGCGCGAAATAGACTGCTATTGAGGTTGTATAGCCCGAGAACATCGGGATGATAATTGCTAGTGTGATAGTAAACTCATCAAACCGAAATCCACCAGCCAGAAACAAATAGAACACCAATAACAATAGGACAAAGTGCAAAAAAATTAGCGTGAATCCAACAAGTTCTTTGAGCTTTTTCTCTGTCATTTGGCGTTTCTATTGCCCCTAAGAAACTCATCTAGTTTTGTCTGTGCGAATTCCGACAACTGCGATGCATACTTCGGCTCCATGCTGTATGTGAATTTGGAATCGGGAGGAGGCACACTGCCGATCCCTGAAGCAAGCATCCCATCAACAAAGATGCGTACTTTAGAACTGTCACCCGATCCAAGAATTGAAAATGCGATCTGGACTTTTTCCCATTGGTTACCACCTCTCACGACCCATCCACGAACACCATGAACAACGGCCTCAATGTAGGTCTGATCTCGGTATATATACTTAAGTGTCCCACCCGCGACCCTGGTTTTTTCTTCAAGGAAGGCCTCCACAGCGTTCAAAAAACGTATCTGACCACCATCAGGTTCGGAAATTGCTGCAGACACTAGGCTGCCGGTCAGCCATGCAGGTACGTCTCTAGCATGAGAAGATGAACTGCACTCTATACCGCCGCGGCCAACGACCCCAGGCCTGCCCTCAAGCAGCAGCTCAGGTCCACAGTATACTGGTGTGAATCCCACAATTCTCTTGGAAGGCTTGTCCGAGAGCAGACTAATCTTCCGGAAGACACGGCCCCAGAAAGAGACACTGTGTTTCTTCAGGAATTGTAATTCAAACTCTCGGAGCGATCCTCGGTTCAATCGACTTGCAATGTAGAAAAACAGGTGCGAGGGCGAGTTTGAATTCGAGTCCGCCGAACCGACAGCCTCGCCGGACTGTTTAGAACGTGGATACAATTGTGATTCCAATGCCTTCTTGCGATCAAGGTGGCGTACAAATGCAGATCCGACTTCTCCATATTTCAAGTCTTCTGACAGTGCCAAAAAAGCATGCTCTTCAAATGCAGCGACTATGTGAAAACTGTCCTGCAAGCCGATATCATGAAACCACTCATTGATTTTTGAGATCCACTCAGGTTGCGGGACGTTGTTCTTGCTTGTGATCCTAAGCTTCACTTTCAGTTCATGATCACGAAACTCTGCTTCGTCACGCCATAGTGGAACATATCCTTTGATATTGATGTTGTAGTCTCCCTTCTGCAAAAAATAGGTCTTGATTGCATGGTCGGTTTTTTTGGTCTTTTCATCATAATTGTCGTTGTACGCCCATTCAGGGATGTATCTTTCGGTGCTTCGATCAATCACTGAAACACCAGCAACGCCTATAGTGTTCGGTCGAGGGAGTTCTTTGGTGACATCTCCACGAATATCTATCTGAACGAAACGCGGACTCTGCACTGTGAAAGAGAATGAGACAGATTCACTCATCCGCACCACAACTGACTGCTGGGCTGACTCGGGGTCAATTGCGATAGCTTGGATTCTGTCCTCTAGTCCGTAGATAGTTGACGCAGCATTTGCAATTGGTTGCATTGGCGCAACGAACAGTGCGGCAACGATCCAAATACGCATACCAACTGCAATTGTTATTTTGGCTAATTGACACGCGTATCTAGAACTGCAGGTCGCGTGGCGGATATGGGTATTTCTGGTCGTACCCGTACGAGTCCCCATTTGGGTACCCCTATTAGCAGAGATAGGTTGGCGATTTGTGCATTCTCGTCATGCCGTTGCCTATTATTAGCTATCGGATGTATAGGGCCCAGTGTTTTAATGGTAGTGGGCCACCTAAACTGTTGTATAGGTTGGTATCCAGATCCCGCGTTACTCGGGTGCAAGGCTACGAGTTTGCAATTGACGGCAACCATATACCGGACCCTTACGATTGTGTCCGGAGACGAATACAAGAGGAATTATCGACGCAGTCCGGAACTGCCTCTCCGAATTCGGCGAAACTGAAGTTTTCTTGTATTACTCTAGTTTTGATTTTATAGCCGAGAGTAACTAAGCGACAAAGTCAAAGTCGTAATGGTAAGCTTTTGAGGCGCGGTATGTCCAGAGCTGCGCCTTCCACAATACAAAGTCGCTTCCAATCAGCCGAGAACTACACCGAGCTCCTCAGAAAAAGTGGTCGCGGAACAATCGGCAAGGTCTCCGATGTCGAACGAGTACGTAGTATAATCCAGAGACCCTATTTCTGCACCCACTGGTTATCCTGGTTCAGGAACCACGTGCCTTGCGGCGCCTTTGCCATGATCTCCTGGGCGAAGATCTGGCCGACCACGTCCGTCTCCACGCCCTGCGCCTGCGCGCGCTGGGCATAGACCTCCTTGCGCTGGCGATTGACGTCGTCGACAAAGGCGGCGGCGCTGGGATCCCGGGCCACGGCCATCCCGTCGTACCGCTCGCCAACCGCGCCCTGGCGCCTGAGATCGTCCAGGTCTTGTGCGTCGGCGGGCGAAAGCCCGATGGCGCCAACCATGGCCGCCAGGCAAACGGCGGCGAGGAACTGTCTCCGGTCAAACATGCGATCCTCCTCCAACGGCCCTCGTGCCGTTCTCCCTCGCCATCAGAATATGTCCGGATTGGCGGCAATATCCTCGCGCGCGCCTTCCTCCAGCTGGACGCGGATATTTGCGTCCAGGGTGACGTTGAGGTTGATGGTGATCGGTTCCTTGGGCGCTTCGACCTTGACCGTCGGCGAGCATGCGGCCGCCACGGCCAAGACCGGCAAACAAAGTGCGATGCGTCTGAACGTCTGTGCTTTGGGCAGCGGTGCAATCATTGTCTCGGCTCCGGGCGTATCCGATCGAGCGCGATCGGGGCATGGGAACGCCAACACTGTGATGCAACTGTCACTGCCTTGTCCAGATGCGTCGCAGGGTCTGTCGCGACATCCGCAGGGCGGTCGCGATTGCATCCAGGACCGGGGCGATTTGGCTCGTCAGGTTCAGATTGATGCGAAACGGGTATCCGTCCAGCACATCCGGGTTGTTGCCAAGCACCGAGAGCTTGAGCGTCAGGTCGTCTTGGGCGGTCTTGTCCAAATCGATGCCGAGGGTTTCGTACCGAAAGTCCTTCAGGGCAAGCAGCATCTGGGCGACCTGCTCGCCCTGGCCTCGCAGCAACTGCTCCGCCCGCGGGGACGCGAATGACAACGTTCCAGGCGCCTGGGCATCGAGCCGACCGTCGCGGATGGTTATCTTGCCGGCCTTGGCGTGGATGGGAATGCGGCCATCAAGGCGGCCGGTCGCGTTCAGTCCCTTCAGTTGCGTAAGCTTGGCCAGCGCCGTCATGTCCACGCCCGAAACGTGCAGCACCGTTTGAACATCCGGTTCGTCGGGGTTCACGATGAAAGGATCGAGCCGCAGCGATCCGCCAAGAAAACGGGCGTCGAAACCGTCCAACCGGAGCCGCGGCGGACGGGCCGGAGGGACGGCATAAGCTATTTGAATGTCCTCAAGCGCGGTTCCCGCATCGATGCGTCCGATTGACAGGGCTTGGCTGCCGGACGTTGCCGGGGGCCATGCAGGGTCCAGCGCCAGTGACAGGTCAAGATCCTGAACTGATGCGGCGCCAAGTCTGAAACCGAGATCGCGAATGGTCAGGTTCGCAATGTTCGACGCGCTGACATCGTCCCAGCGATAAACGACCGTGCCGTCGACCGCGCCGCGGACCCGTTTCAATACGCCCAAGGATGGCACGATCCCCGCGGGTGGGGGGCTATCTGCAGAGAAGACGAGCGGCGCGGACCGCGAGAGCACCACCTCTCCGCTGGTGCCGTCCTTCGACACGTTGCCAGCAACATCGAACAGCGTCGTTCCGTCCAACAGCGTGACCGCACCATCGAGCGCGAAGGCGGTCGTCCTTTTGGTTAAGTTCGCCTGCACAGCGACGGGCGCCAACAAGGGCTGCTCGTCGAGGTGGCGAAGGGTCCCGATCTCGGCCGATACCGACGATCCGCCCTCAGGGCAGCCGTAGGAGAGGGTAAGGCGCGTGTCGGCCAGCGCAACCGAAACGCCGTCTGCATCGAGACGGGTCTCGTCCACCGCGAGCGATGCGTCCGCGCAGTCGCCCGGGACGGTGGAAAAACCAAACCTCGCTGAGCCAGGCGTTGCGGTTACAAGCCGATCGGCAGCCTCTTCCGCAAGAAACGTCATCCGGACGGGTTCTCGGCTTTCAACGTCGAGCGTTGCCGAGTAACGAGCTTCATCGGACCCGATGTCGCGGCCGGAGATCGATCCGGTGGCGAGATCGAAGAGGACCGGTGAAGCAAGTGTCACGTCCGACGTCGAAAAGGCATCGATTCCAAGTGTGCCTATGCTCGAAAGCTCAAGGTCGAAGTTACTGTCATTTATAGAGAACGTGGTAAGCAGAATGGTCTGTATGTATTCTGCAGTTGTATTGCCGGCTTTTGCAGATACGCCGGACGCCGAGAACCGTGCGGTTCCATCCGCTGCTATGGACTGAAGGCCGTTGGATGTCGTTACCGTGGCATCGCCGTCCAGCGCCGCCTTCAAGCCGTTGTTCGACGCCACGTCGATCCGCGGCTGAAGGTGCGCCCGCCAGGCCTCCGTGTCGGTGGTGGACGGGGCGGTGATCTCCAGACGTGTTCGCGATGGATCGAGCGTGAATGTCCCGTCGAGGTTACTTGCAAAGGCAACCGGCAGCGCCGCCTTTGGGCCGTCGGAAGGCTGAATTGAAATGATCGAGCCTTGTCCGATTGTCAGATTGGCGGTTCGCTCGCCGGCCGTCAGATCGAAGGAGACCGCGTCGCTGGATATCCGCCCGAAACCGGGAACAAAGAGCGCGTCGCTCGCCAGTCGGCCGGTGCCGGACAAACCTGCAGGTTGGATATCCGTGGCGGCAAGGGCGCTTTTGTCCGGATTTGGCTTTAGTGCGGCGTCGAAACTGACAGAGAGTGCACCGCTGCTGCCGCGCAGCGGTGCATAGGCATTCCAGGCGTCGCGCGATGCGTCGAGCGTGCCGGAGAGGCTTAACGTGCCCTCGGGCCTGCTCAGAATGTTTGAGAGGGTCGTCTCCGCATCGATGGCGAAGCCGGCGTCTGGCGATCGAAGCGCTGCGGAGAGCTCAAGCGCGGTCCAGCCGGCGGTGAGGCGTGCATCGATATCGGTGTTCAAACCGAAGGACAGTGCCGGGCCTGTATCCAGACGGACGGTTCCGATGGACACGGTGGACGTGAAGGCCGCGCGCCTATCCGGGTCCAGGGAAAGCAAGAAGGGGCCGGCGATGTCGGTCAGGGTCGCGCCGGGTGTTTCGAGACGGCCATCGGACAGCGCGGCGGCGACGGTCAGCCATGCGGTCTGAGACGGCCGAGTGTCGGCACGGAACGTCATATCCGCAACGGCGGCATCGGACAGAAGAACGAGCCGACCGCTCGCAACTTCGACGCTTGGGACCTCGGCAAACCCGGTGTCCGTCGCAAAGCGCGCCCGCACCCGGCGATAGGCGGCATTCAGGTCCGCAAGCAAGGTCGGACGGCGGACAAGGTCCAGCGTCAGCCCCAGGTCCTGGATGCGGATCGATGGCATTTGGCCCGCCAGGAGATCGGGCAGCGTAAAGGAAAGCTCCACGCGTCGCGCCGACAGGGACTGACCGGGGCCCAGCGAGAGACCGGTCAGGACCAGGCGTCGATGGTCCAGGTCCGCGACGGTCAGTGCATCGACGGGAATTTCCAGGTCCGCTGCGATCCATTCCAGGCCCCGATGAAGCAAGGGCTTGCGGAACAGCACGGCGCCTGCGGCCGCGACGAAGACCAGAAGCGCGACGGCGATCAGCAGACGCGAGATCCTCATACCTGTCGAAGCCCTCCGCAATGGTTCGCCAAACGCCGCGGCGTGTTCTTGAAACTACAGTCATTTGCGCGGTCCGTCTTGCGCCCATGCCGCTGTTGCGTTTTCGGGTTTCGGCCACGACAATCGCCGCCTTGCCGCGCGGACAGCTTCGGCTTTTGAAGGGCGCGCGGGGCCAAGGGGGGAGGAATTCGTGAACGGCAAGACACGGTCACACACCGCGGCACCGCTCGGCCGTGAGCACATGCCCGGCGACTATTCGATTTCGCTTGCCGCATATACAGGCCGCGGAACGCCGGAAGAAGCGCGGATCCCGAAGGATTTCGGTCCCTCACAGCCGATGCGCGGGTTCGAGGAAACCTACCGGAACATCATCGACTACATCGTCCGCATCACCTACCGGATCTGGGAAGAACGCGACGTTGAATACATTCTCGATTGTTACGCGCCGGACAGCCGCGTCTTCGACGACTACGGTCTCCAACGGGGCAACGAAAAGATCGTCTCCGACACCCGGCATACGACCGGGGCATTCTCGAACATCCAGTTGATTGCCGACGAAGTCATCTGGGCCGGCAACGACGAGATCGGGTTTCACACGTCACATCGCACCATCATCCGGGGTACCAATGACGGGCCCAGCAAGTACGGACCGGCCACGGGGCGCACGGTCGATTTCCTCGTCATCGCGAACTGCGTTGCGCTGGAGAACGACATTTTCCTGGAACACGTGCTCTACAACACGTCGGGCATGCTGCAGCAGCTCGGTTTGGACGTCGCCGATGAAGCGAGGCGGCTTGCCCGCGATCCGTTTCCGGGCTGGCCGCGCTCGGGCGAGACCTGGAACGAACTGCGCCAGTCGGTAAGGCCGGCCCGGCCCTTGTCGGACGCCCAACCCGTCTCGGGTTTCGACGTCGACCGCTTCGTCAGGCAGGCGTTCGATGCGGTCATGGTGCGCAGGGACGTCGACCGGATCGAATCCTTCTACGCACCGTCGTTCGCATTCGCCGGCCCGACCAACCGAAAGGCCGAAGGTGCCGGCGCGTTTGCCGGTGCCTTGTCCTCGATCTGGCGCTGTTTCTCCGATCTGGAGGCAGAGGTCGACGAAGTCTACTGGATGGGGAACGAGACTGACGGTTTCCTTGTTTCAACTCGCTGGAGCGCAGGGGGCACCCACGACGGCGGATCGCTGTATGGGCCGCCTACGGGCGCGCGGGTTCAGATCTGGGGGATCACGCAACAAGAGATCCGCGACGGCCGGATCGCACGGGAATGGCTGCTGTTCAACGAACTCGACGTTCTGATGCAGATCGAGGCCGCACGGGCGGCAGCGCTGTGAAACCCGCTCGGCGAACCGGGTCTTGCGAACCCGTCACCCTCCTTTGTGGGCGATCAGGCTCGCGAAGGCGATGAAGCCGAAGAACGAACCGTCCTCGATCCGACGGCGCGCCTCGGACTTCAGCGCATCGGCCATGGACGGATCGATCCGGCCCCAGCTTCCAAGCGCGTCGGCGCCCCGGTCGATCAAGGTCAGCAGATAGTCGGGCTCGGACGTCTGAACGTAGCCGTGACTGTCAAAGCGATCGATCTGGAACCCGACGGTGCTGACAAGCGCGGAAATGACCGCATCCGCGCAGTCCTGCAACGGGTCGTGATCGCCGATGGCAAAGGTCGTCGTCGCATCGTCGCCGTCGAAGATGGCCAGTCGTCCGCCGGGCCGTAGAACCCGAAAGGCTTCCTTGATTGCCCGCTCGGGTTCCGGCACGTGGGTCAGACACGTATGAAAGACGACGGCGTCGAATGTGGATTCCGCGTACGGCAATGATCGCGCATCGCCTTTTGCTTTGGATCCGCGGCGCGGGTCTCCAGTGCCGCTATCAGATCCTGCAGAACCTCAGGGTCGACAGCGGTAATCTCAGCGTACGGATCAGCCGGCCTTCACGCCCTTGCCCGCCAGCCAATCCCTGAAACCGTCTCGTTCCGGCACCGAAAGCTGCCGGGCGACGTTCTCCGACCATGTGCCCCGTTCGGCCACCCCATAGCGGTCGACGTGGCGCTGCTTCTCCGGCGGTATTGGCTTTGCCGCGAACACGCGCTCGTCATAGGGGGAGACCGCCGCTTCCAAGCCGCTGTCGTCATACCCATCGCGGTGCACAACGACTGAAGGCGGCAGGCGCAACGATACCGCCGGCGTTTCGTCCGGCCACCCCATGGCAAGACCGGCCACCGGGAACACGCCGTCGGGCAGGTCGACCAGTTGGGCCAGGGCTTCCGGGTCGTTGCGCACCATGCTGATCGGGCAACAGCCGAGCCCCGATGCCTCCGCGGCAACGATCAGGCACTGCATGGCAAGGGCTGCGTCCACCGCTGCGTTCATGAAGGTGTCGAGGTTGTCGTTGCGGTGCGTGTATCCGCGCATCCCGGCGATCCGGCGGCCGCGGCGGATATCGCCCAGGAACAAGAGAAACCGAGGCGCGGCGGCAGCCCATGCGCAAGTGGGGATCAGGTCGGCCAGCCGCTGTCGCCGGGCCGGGTCGTCGATGACGAGAATGGAATACTGCTGCAGGTTCGACTTCGTTGGCGCCGATTGCGCCGCGGCCAAGAGGGCCGTCAGCAGCGGTTCCGGGACGGGATCCGGCGTGTAGCGCCTGACACTGCGCCGGGCCAACAGCGACAGAACGGCGTCGTCCGGCGATGGCGCGGCATCCGTACAATCGATCCCAAAGCGGTCGCGGTATCGTTTTTCGAAGGCGGACATGGGCAATCCCCTGGCGTGCGTTCTCGCGTCTCAGACCGGTTCGCGCATGGATACCGCGACCTTGCGTTCGCGAAACAGAATATAAAGCCCGCTGGCGACGATAATGCCGGCGCCGATCAGGGTGGATCTGTCCGGCAGGTCGCCGAAGATGACAAGGCCGAACAGGGCCGCCCAGACGAGATTCACATAATTGAATGGTGCGACGATCGCAGCCGGCGCGGCACGGAAGGCCTTGATCAAGGTGAGATGGCCGATGCAGGCAAACGCGCCGATGGCGGCGAACAGCGCCCACCCGGACAACGATACGGGCGCCCAGGTGAAGGGCAAGGCGGCGCTGGCCCCGGCGGTGCCGACGATGGCGGTGTAGAACAGCGTGGTCAACGGATCGTCCTTGTTTCCGAGCTGGCGCGTGGTGATCTGGTAAAGCGCGTTGCAGAAGGAACTCGCCACCAGGAACAGCGCCGCAAGGTCGGCCGCGCCGTCGCCCGGCCGAATGATCACGACCGCGCCCACACAGCCGAAGAACACGCCGGCCCAACGATGCGGCCCCACCCGTTCGCCCAGCACCGGCCGCGCCAGCATGACCACGAAGATCGGGGTCAGGAAGCTGATCGCGTTGGCCTCGGCCAGGGGTAGGAGCTGGACGCCGGCAAAATAGAACGCGGTCGCGCCCAGCATGAAGGCAGAGCGGATCAACTGTGCCGGAAGGTTGTCGGTTCGGATCAGCGTCCGCAGCCGAGGCCCCAGGATCAGGGCCGCGAACAGCAGGTGGAAGAAATAACGGCCCCACACGACCTGGCCGACCGGCTGGGTGACGACCAGATACTTGCCGGTCGCGTGCACGCACACGAAGAAGAAGGTGGTCACCAGCATCCATGCGATGCCGACCGCAACGCTTTTCGACTCCACCGTCGTGCCTCGGAAGGTTGGACTGACCGGATGGCGGGCGCCATTTGCATAGCACCGGCGTCGGGCCAGCGTCCATGGCCGCATGGGGAGGACGCACCGCCGGTTCCTTGTTGTGTCGGGAAACCTATGTCGCTACCGTCCGCCGCCACGAACAAAAGGCGGAAGAAGACTGGGGGTTCGGCATGATCGGCTTCACCACACGTCCTGAAATCAGAGGCACCTTCGGGGTCGTCGCCTCCACCCACTGGCTCGCCTCGTCAGCCGGGATGGCCATGCTTGAGCGGGGCGGCAACGCATTCGACGCGGCGGTCGCGGCTGGGTTCACCTTGCAGGTGGTCGAACCGCACCTCAACGGACCGGCTGGCGAGGTGCCGATCCTTCTTTATTCCGCCCAGACCGACCGGGTCGACGTGATCTGCGGGCAGGGGACCGCGCCCGCCGCGGCCACGATCGAAACCTACCGTGATCTCGGACTGGACCTGGTGCCGGGAACGGGGCTGCTCGCGGCGGTGGTGCCGGGCGCCTTCGACGCCTGGCTGACCATGCTGCGCGATCATGGAACCATGGAGCTTGCGGATGTCCTGGAACCGGCCATCGGCTATGCCGAGGGCGGATATCCCGTGGTTCCCAACATTTCAAACACGATCGAGACGGTGCGCACGCTGTTCGAGCAGGAATGGCCGACCTCCGCCGCGGTCTACCTGAAGGACGGCGTGCCCGTGCCGGGTACCCTGTTCCGGAACCCGACGATGGCGGAGACCTACAGGCGGATCCTGAACGAGGCAGCGGGCGCCAACGGCCGCGAAGGCCGCATCGATGCGGCGCGGCAAGCCTGGTATCGCGGGTTCGTGGCCGAGGCGATCGACCGTTTCTGCCGCGAGACCGAAGTCTTGGATGTCAGCGGCCGGCGTCACAGGGGTCTTCTGACGGCCGACGACATGGCCGGATGGCAGGCCGGCGTCGAGCGGCCGCTGACCTACGACTATCACGGATACACCCTTTGCAAGACGGGGCCCTGGGGCCAGGGACCCGTGTTCCTGCAACAGCTCGCCCTGCTCAAGGGTTTCGATCTCGCGGGCATGGCGACCGACAGCGCCGCGTTCGTGCATACGGTCATCGAATGCGCCAAACTTGCCTTCGCCGATCGGGAGGCCTTCTACGGCGATCCGGACTTCGTCGATGTTCCGATGGAGACCTTGCTGTCAGACGCCTACAACGCGGAACGGCGGGCGCTGGTCTCCGACCGCGCCTCCTTCGAACTGCGGCCAGGCGAGATCTCCGGCTATGGCGCGGCGCCCGTCGTGCGTTCCGCAGCGCCCGCCGGCGACATCGCCCATGCGGGTGCCCATGGCGGTGGCGAGCCGACCGTGGCCCGGTTCGAAGAACGCCCGACCGATGCGGCCGGCAATGCGCGGGGCGATACCTGCCATGTGGACGTGATCGACCGGTGGGGCAACATGGTCTCGGCGACGCCAAGCGGCGGTTGGCTGCAAAGCTCGCCGGTCATTCCCGAGCTTGGATTTAGCCTGACGTCGCGGGCTCAGATGTTCTGGCTGGAGGAAGGCAAACCGGCCAGTCTCGCGCCCGGCAAGCGGCCGCGCACCACGCTGACGCCGTCGTTGGCCCTGCGCGACGGCGTGCCCCATATGGCTTTCGGCACGCCGGGCGGCGACCAGCAGGACCAGTGGTCGCTGCACGTTTTCCTGCGCCACGTGCATCACGGGCTCGATCTGCAGGCGGCAATCGATGCACCGGAATTCCAGACCGCGCATTTCCCAAGCTCGTTCTACCCCCGCGAGAGCCAACCGGGCAGCCTGACCATCGAAGGACGGTTCCCGGCCGAGACGGCGGCAGACCTCCGCCGCCGCGGCCACGCCCTCACGGTCGACGAAGACTGGTGTCTCGGCAGGGTCAGCGCCACTGCAAGGAACGGCGACGTTTTGAAGGCGGCTGCCAACCCGCGTTTTATGCAAGGATACGCTGTGGGGCGGTGAGGGCACGGACACGCACGATACAACCTTCAGGGGAACTCGAAGCGGTATCGAGAAATCGTTGTTCGGCGCCGCCGCACCCACCCTGCCGCCGACCAGCCCAGGAATCGCCAGCAAGCATTGCACACGATAGTATGCGGGGCCTCAGAGCGCCGGTTGCGCAGCGGAATTAGCCGTTCCTGTGCCTACCAAAGCGTGCATGACGGATACACACATAAAGGTTAACCGGGCAAAGCGATTTCACTTAACAGGCCATTAAGCGCCGGTTTCTATACTTACGGGAAAACGAAAGTAATGAAACCTGGAGTAGTGTGATGTGCCATTTGCCGGGGAACGCTTGGCGCGCGTTGGTATTGGCGATCCTCTTGATTGCTCCAACGGCCAGCCAGGCGCTGACTCTCTCTGAACGCGCGGTCCTGCAGGCCGAAATCCAGCGATACATCGACTCGCAGTTGGTGGACGGCGCCTACCTGTTCCTGGATACCAGTCTGAACGAGACGCGCGTCCTGCATCCGGTGACCGCGCATCCGATGATCCTGAAGATGGGCGAGCACTACGTGCTGTGTTTCGACTTCAAGGACGGTACCGGCAATAAGGTGTTGGTGGACTACTACGTGGCGTGGCGAGACGATTCGTTCGTCGTCTTCCACACCGCCATCGCCAACCGCGCGCTGCTTTATCGTCTGATGAAATCGGGCGTCGTCACAAAGGTCGACGGCTAACGCGGGTGCCTCACCGCGATCGGCGGCATCATGGCTCGTTCAAGAAAAAGCAAACTCAAAAGCCTGGTGGGGTCCGGCCTGCTGGCCAAGTTCCTGTGGGTCCTCGTTCCGGTTTTCGTGCTGTTGGCGCTGCCCGGGCTGAATGCCATGGTCAGCTACGAACTGCGCGGCGATCACGATTCGCTAGCCGCCCGCATCGGCGCACTTGCCGCGCGCACATCGATCGCGCTTGCCAGGCACGATGTCATCGACAACCGGCAACTGGGCCTCGACTTGCTGGCGCCGTTGGCAAGCGACCGTGCCTTCGAGTGCGCCGAGTTGCGTGTGGCAGAGACCGCACCGCCATTCATCGCCTTGCCGCAGGGTTTGGGATGCAGGGGCAACGACGGCGCGCACGCGCTGGTTCTGCCGATCCGCGAGAAGGGCGGGATGACCCTGATGGTGCGATTCTCCAACGCCGAGATCGCCGCGTCGCAGGAACAGCGCCGCAACATCGTCTTTGCCGTGGTCATTGTTTCGATCGTCTGCTCGGTGTTTGCCGCGACCATCGGCTTCCGGTTCATCGTCGGCGGACCGTTGGCCGCGTTTTCCGCTGCAATCAGAAAGTCGGTCGAGACCGGACAGCGCACGAAGGTGGATATCGAACGCGAGGACGAACTCGGTCAGGTAATCGCGGCGTTCGACGACATGCAGGACCGCGACGAGCGGCGCGAAGACGAGATGAAACGCACCTACGAGGCGCTTGCGGCCTCCGAATCCGAACTGCGACATCTCAACGAGGAACTCGAAGTGCGGGTCGCCGACCGCACGTCCGAACTGGAGGCGGAAAAAAGCAAGGCCCAGGCCGACCGGGACTATCTGGGTGCGGTTCTTGAAACCGTTGCGGACGCCATCGTTGCCACCGACGACCGCGGCCGGATCCGAAGCGTCAATCGGGCCGCCGAGCACTTGTTCGGCTATCGCGCCGAGGAGATCGTTGGCAGCAGCATAGCCCGTCTGATTCCGGCACAGGTCGGCAGGTTGCCGATTGCGTCGATGGTGCAGGCGCAATCCGAGGGCCGGGTGCGGATCGGCGACAATACGCTCGAAAGCAGGGGACGCAAGCGCGACGGTCTGGAGTTCCCGCTCGAGATCACAATCAGCGAGATGCACTATGGCGGCAGGCACATTTTCATCAGCGTGCTGCGCGATGTCACCGAGAGGCAGGAAAATCAGCGCCGGCTCATCGAAGCCAAGGAAGAGGCGGAGACCGCAAACCGATCCAAGTCGCTGTTCCTCGCCAATATGAGCCACGAGTTGAGGACCCCCCTGAACGCCGTCCTGGGATTCTCGGAGGCGATGCAGCAAGAGATCATGGGGCCGCTGGGCAATGAGCGCTACGAGCAATACGTCAACGACATTCATTCAAGCGGCGAACACCTGCTGCACCTGATCAACTCGGTCCTCGACTTCTCGAAGATCGAAGCCGGCGCGGAATCGCTCAAGGAACGGGACATTTCTGTCGCAGACCTGGTCGAAGAATGCGTTCGGATGATCGGCCACCGTTGCGAGGTCTCCAACCTTACGCTGTCGGTGGACACCGACGGTGCGCCGCCGGCGGTTCGCGCCGATCACACCAAGCTGAAGCAGATCCTGTTCAACTTGTTAAGCAATGCCGTGAAGTTCACGTCCGCGGGCGGCCAAATCGCACTGACCGCCCACGTCAATACCGCCTCCCAGTTGGAGTTTGTCGTCGCCGATAACGGCATCGGCATGGACGAAGAGCAGATCCCGCTGGCTTTGTCCCGGTTCGGGCAGGTGGAAAACAGCTTCTCGCGCCGATACGAGGGCACCGGCCTCGGACTGCCGCTGGCGAAGGCGCTTGCCGAACTACACGGCGGAAGTTTGTACCTGGAAAGCGAAAAGGACGTCGGTACCACCGTCACCGTCGTGCTGCCCGCCGAGCGGATCGTCGGCCGTTACGGCGACGATGGAAACCGGCTGGTTCGCGCCGGGGGGTATTCCTGACGCGCCATTTGCGTGGTCGATTCCAGGGCGGCGCGATGTCATGATGCGCCCGTCCCTCTCGCCGGGCCTCGACTGTTGCCGTCACCGCAAGACCGTGCCTTCCATGACGAACCTATCGCTTTGCATGCCTTCTCGAACCGTCCGGTTTCGGCCCTTCGCCGTTGCGATGATCGCGCTGGCCCTTAGTTTCTTGCCGCACGACGGCCGGGCCAACGACCTCGAAGCCGCACAGGACTGCATCGACCAGCTCGGCGACCCGAACGTCGATATCATCGCCTGTACGATCGAGTTCGTACTGAAGAGCAGGGCACGCGAGGACCTGATGCGCATTACCGGCGGGGTCGTGCGCGATGCCGGCTGCCTGGTCGAGGTCGGACTGGAACGGGCCAACGTCTTCGAGGCCTTGGTGCATGCCGAGAACCTGGCCGTTCCGGCACAGCCCGTAAAGTGCGACGTCGCCACCGACCGCCGTCCGCTGCAGGCGCGCTTTACGCTGGCGCCGAAGGTGTGGTTTTCGGACGGTCGGGCCGTCGGGGCGACGCCCGGCATGGGCAATGTCACCGGCCTGTCACCGTTCCTGGCGGTCCTGTTGACGAACTGGGTGAACAAGAACCCGCAGGTCCAGCAAGCGATGGTGGCCTGGGTGAACGATTACATGGAGAACGGCGTCAGGTAGATATGCCGATCTCGGCAGCAACGCGGGCGGCTACCTCGTCCGCCGCCGCGGCAACCGCCGGCGACAATGGTGCGCCGTGGTCCATGGTCTCCGCCTCGATCGCATAGATCACGACGCTCTTCGGCAGCCGGCCCAGGGCCCGTGCCAGGTCGATTGCCGCGGCCAGCCCGAAACCGTGCGTCGAACAGCCGGGTGGGTCGGCCGGCAGCGTCTGCGAGCCCACATCGATGCGCCGGATCGCGCCGGCCGGTGCATCGGAACGGCAGGCATCGATCAGGATCACCCGGGTCGCGCCCTCCCAGGCGCCGATAATCGCGCTGGCGTCAGCCGGCGCCTCGGCCACGTCGACTCCTTGCGGCAGGGACGCGGATAGACGCTCGGCGACCACAGGTCCGACGCCGTCGTCGCCGCGGCTGCGGTTGCCGACGCCCAGGACCAGCGTTTCGCCGCCGGCCGTCATTCCCTGTCGATTTCCAGTTTCAGGAAGTGGGTCGAGCAGGAAATGCAGGGGTCGTAGTTGCGTACCGTCTGTTCGCAGCGCCACTGCAGGTCGGCGTCGTTCATGTCGAGGTTCTGTTCGGCGACCTGGCGCAGGTCTTGTTCCATGATGCCCTGGTTTTGCGACGTCGGCGGGACGATCTGCGCCTCGGTCACGCGCCCCTCGTTGTCCAGCCGATAGCGGTGATACAGCATGCCGCGCGGCGCCTCGGTGGCGCCGTGGCCCTCGGCGTTGCGCGGCTCAACGTCGACGTAGGGTCTGTCCGGCGGCTCGTAGGCCTCGATCACGCGCAGCGCCTCTTCGCAGGAGAACAGCGTCTCGATCGCCCGCACGACGATGCTTTTGTACGGGTTCAGACAGCCGTCGCCCAGACCCGCCTCCTTCGCCGCCTCGGCGGCCATGGGGCTCAGACGGTCCTGGTTCAGGTTGAACCGCGCCAGCGGGCCGACGAAGTACGCGCCCCGGTCGCGGATCACCGAGTGAAGCGCGGTGGAATGCTGTTCGTGCACTTCCTTGAAATGCGCCGGGTAGGCCTGCACATCGATGTCGATGCCCTTCGAAGAGACGACCCGGCCTTCGTTGAAGGGATATTCGCTGTCGTGTCTCAGCGATACGAACTCGTAATCGTGTTCGTAGTCCGGGAAGGGCAGGGTGGCGGTCCAGCGCACCGTTTCCAGCGCCGCGTCGCGGGCCCATTTCAGCTTCTCCGCCAGCGCCTCGAAGTCCTTGCGCCTGGGCACCTTGTAGAAGCCGCCGACACGGATGTTGATCGGATGGATCTCCCGGCCGCCCAAGACGGTGGTGATGTCGTTGCCGGCCTGCTTCAGTTTCAGGCCCCGCTCGACCACCGCGCCGTGATCCGCAGCCATCTGGATTGCATCCTCGAACCCGAGGAAATCGGGCGCGTGCAGCATGTAGATGTGCAGTGCGTGTGACGAGATCCATTCGCCGCAATACAGCAAGCGGCGCAGTTCGCGCAGCGGCCCGTCCACCGTGACGCCGGCGGCGTCTTCCATCGCATGCACCGCGCTCATCTGGTAGGCGATCGGGCAAATGCCGCAGATCCGGGCCGTGATGTCGGGGACCTCGGTATGCCTGCGGTCGCGCAAGAACGCTTCGAAGAACCGCGGCGGCTCGAAGATGCTGAGTTTCGCCTCCTCGACCGCATTGTCCCTGATCTTGAGGTAGAGCCCGCCTTCGCCTTCGACGCGGGCCAGATAATCGACTTCGATATTCCTAGTTGTCATGGCGTGCGGCCTCTGCGCGGAAGGGCTCGGCGTGTGCGTTGAACGTCTGGTAGGCGTCGTGAATCGCCTGGTTGCTGGCGCCCAGCCCCGACCATTGGTTGGCAAGACTTCCGGTGACGGGTGTCTCCATCGGCCCGAAACAGCCGTAGCAGCCGCGGTCGTAGCTGGGGCAGATGGCGCCGCAGCCCGCGTGCGTAACCGGCCCCAGGCAGGGCGTGCCGTGCGCGACCATGACGCAAACGGTGCCGCGCCGCTTGCACTCCATGCAGACGCTGTATTCGGGGATCTGGGGGCGACGCTTGTGCAGATAGGCGTTCACCACCTCCAGAAGCTGGCCCTTGTTGATGGGACAGCCTCTCAGTTCGAAATCGACCTTCACATGGTCGGAGATCGGTGTCGACGTGGCCAGCGTGTCAATGTAGTCGGGCCGCGCATAGACCGCGGCGACGAAGTCGTCGGCATCGCGATAGTTCTTCAGGGCCTGGATACCGCCGGCCGTGGCGCAGGCGCCGATGGTCATCAGGAACTTGGACTGTTTGCGGATCTTTCGGATGTCCTGAATGTGCTCGGGCGCGGTGACCGAGCCTTCCACGATCGACAGGTCGTAGGGTCCCTCGACCTCGACCCGTGTGGCCTCGCGGAAGTACGCGATCTCGATCGCCTCGGCGATCTTCAATAGATCGTCTTCGCAGTCCAGCAGGCTGAGCTGACAGCCGTCGCAGGAAGCGAATTTCCAGACCGCCAGTTTGGGCTTGGCTGCCGACATCTCAGTACTCCCTGAGATTGATGTAGGGTTTGATCACATCGAGCGAGAACACCGGGCCGTCCTGACAGATGAAGACCGGGCCGAACTGACAGCGGCCGCACTGTTTGATCGCGCATTTCATGTTCCGCTCAAGCGACAGGAAGATCCGTTCCTGGGGAACGCCGGCGTCCTCGATGGCCTGCGCCGCGAACCGCATCATCACCTCCGGCCCGCAGACCAGGGCCGTGGTGTTCGCGGGATCGAAGCGCGCCTTGTCGACCAGGTTGGTGACCAGACCCACGTTGCCGCTCCAGTCCGGGTCCGCGCGGTCGACGGTGACATAAACGCTCATGTCGCCGGTGTAGGACAGCCGCCCGACCTCGCGCTCGTAAAGGATCGTCGAGGGATCGCGCGTGCCGTACAACAGCGTGATCCGGTCGTATGCCTCGTGGTGGTTGGACAGCCAGGAGATGGCCGGGCGCAGCGGTGCCAGGCCGAGACCGCCGGCCACCACCAGGACGTCTTGGCCGCGCGCCGCCTCGACGGGCCAGGCACTGCCGAACGGTCCGCGCAGCCCGATCTGGTCGCCGGCCTTGATGCGCGTCAGGCCGTGCGTTACCGCGCCGACGGCACGGATCGTATGGGTCAGGGTCTCCGGCTTCTCCGGATCGCCGCAAATGCTGATCGCCGCCTCGCCGATGCCGTAGGCATACAGCATGTTGAACTGGCCGGGCCGGAACGGAAAGGTTCCACCGTTGGGCGGCTCGATCTCCAGGGTATAGACACCCGCATAGTCGCGATGCACCCGTCGCACGGTGGCCGGTACGGGCACCATTGGTGACGGCGCCAACGCCGTCGCTGCTGGCGTTGTCATCTCCATTATTGGCCCACTGCTTCGTCGTGGCGCGAAAACACGTCCAGCATCTGCAGTTGCGCGGTCTGCAGGCGATCGATCAGCACCGGAACGAACTTCTTCATCAGGGCATAGCCGACCCTGTTGTCCGCCTCGCTCTTGTCGCGCATGCATTGCGCGTCGAAGGAGATGGCATGCACCCGGGTTTTTGCCCGGGCATCGTATTTCCAGCGGTAGGGCGGAATCAGCCAGGAGGTTCCGGCGAATTCGTTCTCCGCCAGCGTCTTGAAGATCATCGGCCCGCGGCCGGGAACGAAGATCTCCAGGGCGACGGTGCCGCCGCGCAGAAGGAAGAACCGCTCGGCGGAATCGCCTTCTCGGAACAGAAGCTCACCGGGCTCGAACGCGACGTTCTGACCGCAGCCCGAGATCAGGGTGACGATGTCGTTGTCGACGTCTTCGAAGACGGGGTTTTCGCGTACAAGGTCTTCAATCGTTTTCATGGCAAGACTCCTTGCCCGGCATGTGGCCGGGCGATGGCGGCGGCCTCGTCGGTGATGTCGATCCCGACGGGGCACCACGCGATACAGCGGCCGCATCCGACGCAGCCGAAAGTGTCGAACTGGTCGACCCAGGTACTCAACTTGTGCGTCAGCCACTGGCGATAGCGCGACGCGCCGCCCTGGCGAATCGCGCCGCCGGCGGTAAAGGTGAAATCCAGCGTGAAGCAGGAGTCCCAATGGCGCCAGCGTTCGGCATGCTGACCGTCCAGATCGAGCCGGTCGTCCACGGTGGAACAGAAGCAGGTCGGGCAGACCATGGTGCAGTTGGCGCATGTCAGGCAACGCTCGGCGACGTCGTTCCAGTGCGCATGGTCGATGTTGTCCTTCAGGCTCTGGGCCAGTCCGTCCGTGTTCAGCGACCGGCCCATCATGCCCATCGTTCGTTCGGTGACACGCGCGGCGGCCGACAGATCGTGCTCGTCGGCAGGGCTGACGGCGAGGTCGGCCAGGATCTCGCCGCCGCGGTCGCTGCCGACCTCGACGACGAAGTCATGCCGTGGCTCGTCGACCACCTCGGTCAGCGCCAGATCGAATCCCGATGTCGCCTTGGGGCCCGTGTCCATCGAGACGCAAAAGCACGTTCCGCCGGCGGTCGCGCAGTTGACCGCAATGAACAGCGCCTCGTGCCTGCAGGCCTGATAGGTGGGGTCGGGATGGTCGCTGCGGTCGAACACCCTGTCCAGGACATCGACCGCGGCCAGATCGCATGCGCGCACACCGACAAAGGCGTAGCGCGGCGCCTGCGGGCGGTCTTCCTCGACGGTAAAGCCGTTGTCGTTCTTGGTTGCCCGCCACAGGCGCATTTCCGGCGGGTAGAGGTACTTCTTCAGGGACTGCGGCCCCTGCGTGAAATGAAAGGCCGAGGGATGGTGCTCGTGCGCCAGGCGATAGCGCCCCGCTTCCTGGTCGTCGGTCCAGCCCCAGGGAAGATCGTCGGCGTCGTCCAGCTCGTCCAACACGATCGCGCCGTCGCGCACCACCGGGCCGATCGGCGTGTAACCGCGGGCCTTCAGGACCCGGATCAGGTCCTTCAGTCCGCCGCGGGAAAGAACAACCGAATGCCCATGCGTACCCGTCTCAGGGGGTGCGGCCTCCTGTTCGGTGGACATGCCCATGGCCTCCCTGTTTTTTGCCCCGCAGACCTGCAACGCCACGATACAGAAACGGTACGGCGTGGCGTTGATCAGCGTCAATCGTGTAACCCGCGGGCGCGCGGCAGGGCGCGGTTGTGCCGCAGGCTTGCCGGGTGGTTTATGCCGACGCGCCCCGGGCCTGGATCGGCCAGCGATCGACCAACTTGTCGCCCCGGACGCAGTGATAGAACCCGTGCATGTTGATGGTCGGGTCGCAGTGCGGCACGACGCACAGCACGCGGTCACCGCAGGCAAGGTCGACCGGCTTGCCGTTGCCTGCAATTCTGCCGAATTCGTCGCCGAACGGCGCATAGGTCAAGGCGCCGCCGCCCGGCGCCACCACCTTCGGCATCGGACCGTCCATGGAGAACGATTTGGTGCCCGCATCGACGGTGACGAACGCGTCGTGTTGGGCGCTGACGACCTGGGTCAGGACAAACAGCGCGTTCGTGAAAGGGCGTGGGTCGGACCGGCCCAGCGCCACGGCGTCGTATTCGACGTCGGAAAAGACGTAGGAGCCGACCTGCAGGTCGGTGAACAGGTCGAAACCGGGATCGATATCGAAGGTGCCGGTGCCGCCCCCGGTGACGATCTCGCAGGCGATGCCGGATTGCGTCAAGGCGTCGATGGTACCGCGGAACCGATCCGCCGCCGCGGCGGCTTCGCGCGTGCGTGCGGCAAGCTCCTCGATGTGCTGGACATGGCCGGCATAGCCCTGGACGCCCTTGAATGACAGCGATGGGGCGTCGTCGATCCTGCGCGCAAGGTCCACGGCGTCCGGCACGGTCGCCACACCCGTGCGGTGAAGGCCCACGTCCACGTCGATCAGGACGGGCAGGGGCTTTCCGACCTGTTCGGCGCGGGCGGCCAAGGCATCCGCATTCTGCAGGCCGTCGACGACCACGGCAGTGTCGTCGGTATTGCCATGCAGCGCCATCAGACGGTCCAGCTTTCGCTTGCCGACCATCGGCGAGGTGATCAGCAGCGGTCCGAGACTGGCCGCCGCCAAAGCCTCGGCCTCGCCCAGTTTGGCGCAGCACAGTCCGACGGCGCCCGCGGCCATCTGTAAACGGCCGATCTCGACGGACTTGTGGGTTTTTGCGTGCGGCCGGAGCCCGATGTCGCGGGCCTTTGCATGGTCGGCCATCGCCCGGATGTTTCGTTCCAAGGCGTCCAGATCCAAGACCAGGGCCGGCGTGTCCAGGTCGGCGTGCCGGGCCGGATGATCGGGCAGGGTGTGTTCCGGCGAGTGGCTCATGGCGGCTTTCGGCGGTGGATGGCGGGATTCCAACCCTGCCAACTGCCGTGTGCTCTTGTCCAGGCCCCGCAAGAACCAGGCAAACTGCGGGCCAGCGCCCGTCGTTAAGGTTTCGGAAAGGATGTTCTGTTATGACAAATGACAAATAATGCCTTGATATTCATAACAAAAATGCAGGCGTGCAGGGATGCTTCCAAGTTCCCGCCCCATAACGGCAGCGCACCCAGACACCGTTACGACCGAGGAGGTCAGACGGGACGCCCAGTTGTTTCAGGTTGCCCTGGACAACATGTCCCAGGGCCTGTGCATGTTCGACGAGAACCAGAAGCTGATTCTCTGCAACCGAAGGTATCTCGAGATCTACGGCTTTTCGCCCAACGTGGTCTGCCCGGGCATCACGCTGCAGAAGATCATGGAATACAGTGTCTCGCTCGGCAATTACGGCCGCGACCAGGCAGAGACTGCCTTGATGGCGCGGCCGCGCCATGCCGACCGTCGGGAGGAGGCGACCCTTGAACAGCAGCTGCGCGACGGTCGGACGATCGCTGTCAAGCACTGCCCCATGGCGAACGGCGGGTCCGTCGCGCTTTATGAGGACATCACCGAAGAAAAGCGCCGCAAGGATGCGCTCGAACTGTTGAGCCAACAGCTCGGACAGCAGAACCTGATGTTCGAGAGCGCGCTTAACAACATGATCCAGGGCCTGTGCATGTTCGACGCCGATCACAAGCTGATCGTCTGCAACAGGCGTTATCTGGAGATCTACGGTTTTTCGCCGTCCGTGGTGAAACCGGGCATCAGCCTGAAGCAGATCCTCGACTACAGCGTGTCCTTGGGCAACTACAGCCCCGCGGTGGCGAAACGCGTGTTCAGCGAGCGGCACCTCCAGGCCAGCCGGTGCCAGAGGGCGGTTCACGAGCAGCATCTGAACGACGGCCGCGTCATCGCGGTGATGCACCAACCCATGGGCGGCGGCAGTTCGGTGGTGACCTACCAGGACGTGACCGAGCTGAAGAGCCGCGAAAAGGAAATTGTCGACCTGACGCGCACCGCCACGGTCTCAGAGGCGGCCAGCCGCGCCAAGTCGGAGTTCCTGGCGAACATGAGCCACGAGCTGCGCACGCCGCTCAACGCCATCCTCGGCCTGTCGGAAACCATGCGTTCGGAAGTGATGGGCGCCGTCGGCGTGCCGAAATACCGTGAATACCTCGACAGCATCATTGAGTGCGGCGAGAACCTGACGGCGCTCATCCAGGATTCGCTCAACATGTCGCTGATCGAGGCGGGACAGGTCCAGCTCGACGAAAACGTCGTTGATCTTCAGAAACTCGTGGCGGACTGCGTCGACGCTCTCAAACCGCAGACCGAAGGCCGTAGCGTGCGCGTGGTGTCGCGCGACACGTTCTCACCGGTCCGCGTTCGTGGCGATGCGGCAAAGCTGCTCGAAATGCTCTCGAAGGTCATCTCCAATGCCGCCAAATTCACCGCTACCGACGGCACCATCGAGATCACGCTTGCGGTCGATGACACCGACGGCGCCACGATCTCTGTCCGCGACAACGGCATCGGGATTGCCCCCGGCGACATCGACAAAGTCGTCCAGCCCTTTGTACAAAGCGAAGGGGCATACGCGCGCCGCTATGGCGGGACCGGACTGGGGCTGCCCATCGCAAAGGCATTCGCCGAACTTCACGACGGGACGCTTGAACTGGTCAGCGACGTCGACGCCGGGACCACGGTCTATCTCAGGCTGCCGGCTTCACGCCTGGCTTGAGGGTCCGCCGACCGTCCAGGTCGCCCCGCTGTTCAGCATTTCTTCCAGATCGTCGCGGCCGAAAGCGCCTTCATCGAAGGCGGCGTTGCGCAGACCGGTGAAGTCCGGCGCCGGCGCGTTGTAAAGCACGCCAAGGGCCATCGGCAGTTCATTTCCATCCATCACCGCCAGCGAGGCCGCCTGCGCAAGATTTGCCTCGTCATGGACCGACAGGTCCTTCTCAGTTGTCCCGTTGCCCAGCGCCACGCTGCGGACGGTGCCTGTGGTGTGTTCGATGATCAGGCCCTTGTCGCTTTCCCGGCCATAGACCATGGGCTGTCCGTGCTCCAGCCGGATCGACTGGTCGGCGCCTGTCTTCTTGTCGGTGACATGGTCGAATACCGCGTCGTTGTAGACGATGCAGTTCTGCAAGATCTCGACGAAAGACGATCCGATATGGTCGTGGGCCCGTTTGAGGACCTGCGGCATGTGATCCATCAGCGTATCGCCCGACCGCGCCACGAAACGCGCGCCGGCACCCAACGCGAACAGTGCCGCATTGACCGGCGTGTCAACCGAACCGTCCGGCGTCGACGGCGTGCGCGTGCCGGCATGGGACGTCGGTGAATACTGTCCCTTGGTCAGCCCGTAGACCGCGTTGTTGAACAGCAACAGGTTCAGATCCACATTCCGCCGAAGCGCATGCAGCAGGTGGTTGCCGCCGATCGAAAGAAAATCGCCGTCGCCGCCGGCAACCCAGACGTCCAGATCCGGGTTGGCAAGCTTGATTCCGGTTGCGATCGCCGGGGCGCGGCCGTGGATCGTGTGGAAACCGTAGGTGGAAATGTAGTAGGGCAGCCGCGCGGCACAGCCGATCCCGGAAATGAACACCACCTCGTCCGGCGTCCGGCCGATTTCGGCAAGGGCGGCGCGGATCGATTTCAGGATGGCGTAGTCGCCGCAGCCGGGGCACCAGCGGACTTCCTGGTCCGAGGTGAAGTCCTTTGCGGTCATACGGATCTCGTTCATGGCGTGTCATCCAGCGCCGCGCGCAGGCCTTCGATAATGGTTCCAGTACGAAATGGCTGGCCGGTCACCTGATTGAGGCCGACAGCGTCGATCAGGTACTGCCCGCGGATGATTGCACGCAGCTGTCCGGTATTCAGTTCGGCCACGACCACCTTGCGATAGGCGCGCAACAGGTCTTCCAGGCCCCGCGGCAGCGGCCACAGCTGGTTCAGGTGGATATGCCCAACCGACAGCCCATCGGCGACCAGTTCCTCGGTCGCCGCCCGTAGGGCGCCGTAGGTCGCGCCCCAGCCCAGGACAACGAGGTCGCCGGAAGACGCCCCGGCCGTGACGGTTGCCGCTGGCTGGTCCTGGGCAATGCGCTCCATCTTTTCGGCGCGTAGCGCCGTCATGTGGGCGTGGTTGTCGGGGTCGTAGGAGATGTGGCCGCTGTCGGATGCCCGCTCCAGTCCGCCCACCCGATGGGCAAGACCCGGCGTGCCCGGCACCGCCCAGGGCCGCGCCAGGGTCTTGGGGTCGCGCTGGAACGGTTGGAAACCCTCTGCATCGGTGCGGAAGGTGGGCGTCAGGTCCGGCAGCGCCGAAACGTCCGGCAGGGCCCACGGCTGGGCCGCGTTCGCCAGATAGGCGTCCGACAGGATCATCACCGGCGTCATGTAGGTCGTCGCTACGTGGGCCGCACGGATGATGATGTCGAAACAGTCGCCCACCGTCGCCGGTGCGAAGACCGGCATCGGCGATTCGCCGTGTCGACCATGAATTGCCATGTACAGGTCGGCCTGTTCGGGTTTTGTCGGCATCCCCGTCGACGGACCCGCGCGCTGTACGTCGATGACGATCAACGGCAGTTCGGAAGCGACAGCGAGGCTCAGCGACTCGGCCTTCAAGGCGATGCCCGGGCCGGAAGACCCCACGACACCGAGGCCGCCTGCGTAGGAAGCGCCGATTGCGGCGCACGCGGCCGCGATCTCGTCCTCGGCCTGGAAGGTTTGCACGCCCTTGCCCTTCAACCGCGCCAGTCCGTGCAGCATGGCCGAGGCAGGCGTGATCGGATAGGAACAGTAGGTGGCGCGGAGGCCGGACAGGGCGGCAACCGCCGCCACGCCGTAGACGATGGCATCGGTGCCGGTGACGGTGCGGTATGTACCCGGTTCGGGGTGCGCTTTCGCCACATGCGTTTGCACCGGCGTGACGTCGATTTCCGAGGTTTCGCCGAAGATATGGCCGCCGTCCAACGCCGCGATGTTCGCAGCGGCCACTTCCGGCGTCGCGGCGAACCGAGCCTCCAGCCAGTCGCGCGTCGGGCCCCGATCGCGGTCGAACATCCAGTATGCGAAACCCAGTGCCCAGAAGTTCTTCGACCGTGTCGCCTGTTTGCGGCCGACCCCGGTATCCGCCACCGCTTCGTGGGTCAGGCGCGTGATGTCGATGGTCAGGACCTGATAGCCGTCGAGCGAACCGTCCTCCAGCGGGCTTTCCGCATAACCTGCCTTTTCCAGGTTGCGCGCGCTGAAGGCGCCCTCGTCTGCGACGATCGTGCCGCCCTGTCTCAAAGAGGTCAGGTTGGTTTTCAGCGCGGCAGGATTGAAGGCGATCAGCACGTCCGCAAGTTCGCCGTGGGTGCGCACATCGTCGCCGCCGAATTGTATCTGATAGGCAGAAACGCCGAAGGTCGTGCCGGCGGGCGCCCGGATCTCCGCCGGGAATTCCGGAAAGGTCATCAGCCCGTGGCCGGCCAGCGCCGAGGATTTCGCGAACTCGGTTCCCAGCACCTGGACGCCGTCGCCGGAATCGCCCGCAAACCGGACCACCGCCGCATGCGGTTCGGGTTTCGTCGTGCCGCCCTTTTCAAGCGGAGTCGTTTGGGTTTCCAGCATGGTGTTTTTGCCTGCCCCGCCGTCCCTTCGCCACGCTCGAGCGGCCCTGTTTTTCTGGTCGGAAGCACCGCATTCTTACCTCCCGGGCCCCGGAAGGTCCAGGGAATCCGGCACCTTGCGTCAGACCGTCACCTCGAACCACGTGGCCATTCCGCCTGCCTGATGCTCCAGCATGTGGCAATGCAGCATCCATTTTCCGGGGTTGTCGGCCACGAAGGCCACGGAGACGGTTTCGCCGCGATCCAGCATGACGGTATCGCGCCAGGCATCGCTGCGAACACTTCCCTGTGATCGTTCGATCTCGCGCACGTGGTGGCCGTGGAAATGCATCGCATGCGGCCAGTTGGTGTCGTTGACCATTGTGACGCGGACCGTCCGGCCGCGCCCGGCCGCGAACAAGGGTTTATCGGTCATACCGGCCTGCCCGTTGAAGGCCCAGACCTTGCCCTGGGCGACCAGTTCGCGGATGCCCATCTGCCGGCCGTTGAGGGTCGCGCCTTGCATGCGTCCCATGGCGCCGCCTTCCATCCTGAGTTCCACGTCCAGCGCGCCGTCGAGATCGAGCGTTTCGGGAAGGGGATTGGCGGGCAGCGCCACGAACGGTTCCGGCGGGGCGGCGCGATCGACCGACTGGGGGCCGTAGACCAACCGGCCTGCAACCAGTCGGCCGCCGCCCGACGTTTCAGTGATAGCGGCCGTCGCGCCGGGGGCAAGCGACATGTCGGCGATCAGGTCGATCCGCTGTCCCGGCATGATCCGAAATGCGCCGTCTTCCAGTTCGAAGGGCGACACGGGCTGGCCGTCGATCGCGATGACCGTGTGGGCGTGGTCTTCGAACCGCAAGTTCAGGATGCGCGCGTTCGCCGTGTTGCAGACCCGTAGCCGCAGGCGCTGGCCCGCCATCACCGGGATCTCGGCCAGGTCCAGGCCGTTGATGGTCAAGGTGTTGCCCAGGCGTCCGGCATGGCTCCAATCCATCATCGCGCCGAAACTGGCCTCGTGAATCTGCCCGGTTTCGTCCAACCGCCAGTCGTCGAACACAAGGGCGATGTCCTGGTCGACGGCCGGCGGATCGGCCTCGTCGACGATCAGCAGACCATAGAGGCCGCGCGCCACCTGTTCCCAGGACAGGTTGTGCGGGTGGTACCAGAAGGTGCCGGCGTCCGGGACGTTGAAGACATAGTCGAAATGCCCGCCTGGCGGCACCGCCTGCTGTGTCAGGCCGGCAACGCCGTCCATTGCGTTGTCGATGCGGATCCCGTGCCAGTGAATCGTCGTTGGCTGGGGCAGGTCGTTTTGCAGCCGCACGCGAACGGTCTCGCCTTGCCGCGCCCGGACGACAGGGCCGGGTACGCGGCCGTCAAACCCCCAGATGGCGGTCTTCGGCTCTCCGTCAGGCAGCAGCTGGGCTTTGCCCGGCCGCGCGCGAATGACAGTTGGCGCGGTCGCGACCGCGTTCGCCCGGCGCCGGACCGGCAGAGCGACCGCGGCAAGCGTTGCGCCGGCTCCGATCATCGCTTGCCGGCGCGTCCAGGTGGAGGAGGGATGGAAGAGCGATCTCATGTCAGGCCAGTGATAGAACGAATGCCACCCAAAACGATATGACCCGACCCTATTCGGTTTCGCGCGGCGGAACGTCGCGCCGGGCAGGCCCGTCGTAGCTCCAGATCATCCGGCGCGGGATCGGCCCCTTGTTGCGGCCGCCCAGCTGCGACTGCTCCCAGGCATGGGCAAGTATGCCGACCGAACGGGAAAGGCAGAATAAGCCGCGCGCCAGTGGCGGCGGAAAGCCCAGTTCGGCATAGACCACGGCGGTCACCCCGTCGATGTTCATCGGGATCAGCTTGCCCTTGCGCCGTTCCAGGTCCTTCTCGACCGCGCGGCCAATCGCGGCGATCCTGCCGCTGACCGTGCCCCGTCCCGCGGCGGCGTCCACCAACGCCAGCAGGCGCGGCACGCGCGGGTCGACCGGGTGAAAGCGGTGGCCGAAGCCGGGGAGGAATTGCCCGGTCTCCGCGATGAAGGCATCGACCGTTTGGGCGACCACCGCCTCCAGTTCCAGGGCCCCGTCCCAGGTCTTGTCGATATCGCGGTACAGCGCCATCGCCTGTTCGCCGGCGCCGCCATGCACGTCGCCCAGCGTATTGACGGCCGACGCCATGGCGTTGTTCAGGCCAACGCCGCAGGTCACCGCCATGCGCGCGATTGCGATCGAAGGGGCCTGTGGTCCGTGGTCGACCGCCGCCACCAGGGCCGCCTCCAACAGCCGCCCCTGATCCGGCGAGGGCAGGTCGCCGCGCAGCAACAGCCAGATCATCTGCGGAAACGAAACGTTGCCGATGAGCTGCTCGATGGGATAACCGCGATAGCGGATCATCCCCGGCTCCATCTCGATGATTTCGGTCCGCCACCAGTCGCGCACCTCCCGGTCCGGGTCGTCGGTCATATCACGCCCTCCTCGGTAAGCCGTTCCACCGTGTCCTGATCCAGTCCCAGTTCGCCGTAAATCTCGGCATTGTGCGCGCCCAGGCGGGGCGGCGGGGTATCGACGGCCGGCGCGGCGCCCGACAGCTTGAACCCGGTCCTGACCACGCGCACGTCCCGGTCCGCGCCCGGAACCGCGTCGAAGCTGGCGATCATGCCGCGGTCACGGATCTGCGGATGGTCCAGGATTTCGGGCACGCTCAGCACCGGCCCCGCCGGCACGCCGGCGGCGTTCAGCCGTTCGGCCCAGTCGGCGGCTGTGCCGGTGGCAAGCGTGGTTTCGAGCTCCAGCTTCAGGGCTTCGCGGTTGCGCTTGCGGTCGTCGCGCCGGCGATAGTCCGGGTGGTCGATCAGGTCCGTCCGGTTGACGACCCGGCACAGGGCCTCGAACTGCTCCTGCTTGTTTGCCGCGATGTTCAGCGGCGCGTCGGCGGTCTGGAAGGTGCCGGAAGGGCTGGACGTGACGTTTTCGTTGCCGAACGGCGCGGGCTGCGCGCCCCCCACCAGATAGTTGGAGACGACCCAGCCCATCGTGGCCAGCGTCGCTTCCAGCATCGAAACATCGATGAAGACTCCGCCATTGCCGTGGCGGCCCGCCAGGGCGGCGCTGATCGCGCAGGCTGCGGTCATGCCACCGATGGTGTCGGCGATCGGATAGCCGACCCTGTAGGGTGCGGTCTCGGCGGCGCCTGTGATGCTCATGACACCGGACATGCCCTGGATGATCTGGTCGTAGGCCGGCAGGTCCCGCAGCGGGCCGTCCTGTCCAAACCCGGAAATGGCGCAGTAGATCAGGTCGGACCGCTCCTCTCGCAGGGCTTCGTAGCCGACCCCCAGACGGTCCATCACCCCCGGCCGGAAGTTCTCCACCACCACATCGGCCGTCTTGACCAACCGGCGGAACAGGTCCTTACCCCGGTCGTCTTTCAGGTTCAGGGTGATCGAGCGCTTGCCGGGGTTCTGCGCCAGGAAGGAGATCCCCATCAGCCGCTGGTTCAGTTCCTGGTCGGCGCCAAGCTGGCGGGCGAGGTCGCCGCGGCCCGGAACTTCGACCTTGATGACGTCGGCGCCCAGATGGGCAAGCTGGTGACAGCAGAACGGGCCGGCCAGGACGTTGGTCAGATCCAGGACGCGAAAGCCCGCCAGCGGCGTGGTTCCCATGTTATTCCTGCGCGGTTGTTTGTTTGACGCGGGATGCTAGGGGCCTCGCGCGTGCGGCGCAATCGTCGGCGCGGCGCTTTCGCACCAAATCGGTTGCCGGGGCGACGCTTCTGCGCCATCAATCGCCGCCGGTGTGGCTGCGCTGCCGGGAGCAGATAAGGTGGCCTTGAAGGCATGAGAAAGCTGGCACTTGCCGTCGCCGCAATCGCAATCGGGTTTGCAGCGCCCCTGGTTGTTGCGGAAATCACCCTGCGGTTCCTGCCGGTATCCACGGGGCTGATGGCCCAGGCGGTGAACGAAACGAACCCCGTGTTCCGGTTCAAGGAAAACCGCGAATACCTCTGGTCCAGGGACTGGAATTTCACCATCGTCAATTCCGGCTGGGTCAACGGATCGGGCTTCGTGAACGACCAGGACTACGATCCAGGTGAAACGTCGCCGCTGCTTGCCGTGATCGGGGATTCCTATGTCGAGGCGGCGATGGTTCCCTATTCGCAGACCCTTCACGGCAGGCTCGCGGCAAGGCTGCAGGGGACGGGGCGCGTCTACAGTTTCGCCGCCTCAGGCGCGCCGCTCAGCCAGTATCTGGTGTGGGCCCGTTATGCCCGGGACACTTTTGATCCGGAGATGATGGTGTTCCTGGTGTTCGGCAACGACTTCGATCAAAGCATCCTTTCATACCGGCAGGGCCCCGGCTTTCATCACTATTCCGAAGACGCCGCCGGAGAACTCACCCTGACCCGTGTGGACTATCGCCCCAGCGCCCTGCGCGTGTTTCTGCGCCGGTCGGCATTGGTGCGTTACCTGGTTCTCAACCTGTCAATCCTGGAGAGGCTTCCCGAAGTCGGCGGGCTTCTGCACGCCTTGACGGTGGCGAAGCCCGCCAACGCGACCGGCAGACAGACCGACGACGATCGGTATCTGGGAAACGTTGCGCGCACGGTCGACCGCGCGCTTTTTCTGCAATCCAAGCGGGCGGTCGACGCCTTCTTTCGCGATCTGCCGCAAGCCTCGGGACTGGCACCCGACCGGATCTTGTTCGTCGTTGATGGAGTGCGCTATCCGGTCAAGTACGATCCGGATGCCTATTTCGTCAGGATACGCAAGTATCTGTTGGAAATGGCGGCATCACGCGGCTACGGCACGATCGACATGGATTTGGTGTTCTTTCCGGAACACAGCGCACATGGGACACGCTTTGAGTTTCCGAACGACAATCATTGGAACGGGATCGCGCACGGGCTTGCCGCGGACGCCGTGATTGGAAGCGCGCTGTTCGCAGGGGGCCTCGGCTCCGGGCGGTGAATGGACGTGGGTCTCCTGTCCGGCGCTGTGGATGTGCGGCGCTTCCCAGGTGCATAGTCGCCGTTTGATCGGGAGAAACGCGTGCCGGAACTGCCCGACGTGACCGTCTATATCGAGGCGCTGGAACGCCACGTAAAAGGCACGACCTTGCAGGGAACCAGGGTGTTCAGCCCGTTCCTGCTGCGAACGGTCGAGCCGGGCATCGATGCCGCGACGGGCCATTCGGTCGTCGAGCTGCGCCGCATCGGAAAGCGCATCGCCCTTGGCTTCGAGAACGGCGTCTGGATGGTGTTGCACCTGATGATTGCCGGACGGCTGCGCTGGCGCGAAGCGGGTGCGAAGCCGCCCGGCAAGATCGGACTCGCGGCCTTCGATTTCGAACAGGGAACGCTGCTCCTGACCGAGGCGGGCTCGAAACGCCGGGCGTCCCTGCATATGGTCGCCGAAGAGAGCGGCTTGGCCGCGCTCGATCCGGGCGGCCGGGAACCGCTGGAAATCGATGCTCCCACCTTCGAACAGACCCTGCGAGCCGGCAATCACACGCTGAAGAGGGCGTTGACCGATCCCAAATCGTTGAGCGGCATCGGCAATGCGTATTCGGACGAGATCCTGCACCGTGCCGGCCTGTCGCCCATCGCGATGACCGGCAAACTGACGGGGGCGGAGATGGAAAGGCTTTACAAGGCCGTCCAGTCCACGCTGAAGGACTGGGTGGAGATCCTGCGCAACGACGTGGGCGACGGGTTCCCAGAAAGAGTCACGGCCTTTCGCGAAGAAATGGCGGTGCACGGAAAGTTCGGCAAGCCGTGTCCGGTCTGCGGCACGCCGGTCCAGCGCATTCGATATGCCAGCAACGAGACCAACTACTGCCCGAAATGCCAGACCGACGGGAAGATCCTGGCAGACAGGTCGTTATCGCGCCTCTTGAAGAAGGACTGGCCGCGCTCGATCGACGAGCTTTGAGGTCGGTTCATTCCGCCTTGATGAAAGCCTCGAACGCCGCGGCATAGTCGGGGTGCCAGCGTGACAGCGCAGGGCGGTTCTCGATGATGTCGCCGATGGCCCAGGCCATGCGTTTCTCGTCCAGGTCCCGCGTGACATCGTTGTCGGGACAGAGGATGTAGAAATCGCCTGCGTTCAGACGGTCGATCATGAAATCGGCCGTTTGATCCGGCGTCCAGGCCCCCGCCGGCTTCTCCGTCCTGTCCCCCTTGGTCAATTCCGTGAACACGAACCCCGGAATCAGCAGGTGCGCCGTAAGCTGGCTGCCGTCGGTGTTTCTGAGTTCGTGCGCCAGCGCCTCCGTGAACGCCTTCACGCCCGCCTTCGAAACGTTGTAGGCGGGATCTCCCGGCGGGGTGGTGATGCCTTGCTTGGAGCCGGTATTGACGATGGCACCCGGGCGGCCACGGGCGATCATGCCGGGCGCAAAGACCTGCGTTCCGTGGATGATGCCCCAAAGGTTGACGCCAAGCACGCTTTGCCATGCATCGGGCGGGCCGAACATCGCGCTTCCGGGCTGAATGCCGGCGTTATTCACCAGGATATCCGTGCCTCCCAGGCGTCCGGAGACCTCTTTTTCCAGATCGACCACGGCGTCGCGGTCGGAGACGTCCGTCCGGCAGGCCAGAACCTCCCGCGCCCCTGCGCTTCGCAGTTCTTCGGACGCGCCGTCCAGTATGTCCTGCCGTACGTCGGCAATGGCCACAGCCATGCCAAGTCCGGCGAAGCGGTGTGCGATGGCAAGGCCGATTCCTGCACCGCCGCCGGTGACGACCGCGACCGAACCTTCAGTAAGCGCCGGGTGAGCCATGTGTTCGTTCTCCCTTTCAGTCACCGATCGTCGCGACCAGGATGGCCTTGATGGTGTGCATGCGGTTTTCCGCCTGATCGAACTGGATGCCGGCGGGCGACTCGAACACGTCGTTGGTCACTTCCAGTTCGGCGACGCCGTACTTCTCGTGAATCTCCCTGCCGACCTTGGTTTCGCGATCGTGGAACGCCGGCAGGCAATGCATGAACTTGGTGGCCGGATTGCCCGTCTCGTCCATCAAGGCCCGGTTGACTTGGTACGGCGTTAAAAGCTTGATGCGCTCGTCCCAGACCTCGAGCGGCTCGCCCATCGACACCCAGACGTCGGTATGGATGAAGTCACAGCCGCGGACCGCTTCGACCGGATCTTCGGTCACGGTCAGGCGGCCACCGTTCGCGGCGGCAAGATCGTCCGCCTTGATCCGGTATTCCTCGGCCGGCCAGAGGTTCTTCGGCGCGGCGATGCGGACGTCCATGCCCATGATCGACCCGGCGATCATCAGCGAATGGCCCATGTTGCAGCGGGCGTCGCCCACAAAGGCGTAGGTGATTTCGTTCAGAGGCTTGTCGGCATGCTCGCGCATCGTGAGCAGGTCCGCCAGCATCTGGGTCGGATGGAACTCGTCGGTTAGGCCATTATAGACCGGCACGCCGGCATGGGCGGCCAGCTCCTCGACGACCGCCTGGCCAAAGCCGCGATAGGCGATGGCGTCGTACATCCGGCCAAGAACGCGGGCGGTGTCCTTGATCGATTCCTTGTGGCCCATCTGCGAGCCCGACGGCGCCAGGTAGGTGACCCCGCCTCCTTGGTCCATGGTGGCGACCTCGAACGAACACATGGTGCGGGTCGAGGTCTTTTCGAAGATGAGGCAGACGTTCTTGCCCTTCAGGAGTTGCTGTTCGGTCCCGTCTTTCTTGGCTTTCTTCAGAGCGCTCGACAGGTCTAGGAGGTCGCGCAGCTCCGATTGCGTGAAATCGAGCACTTTGAGAAAGCTGCGGCCCTTGAGGGTGGTTGCCATCGATCGACCTCCTGTCCGGGCCAATGTCACGCGTCTGAAAGGGGGCTGTCAATCGACGGGCCCGGAGGCGGGAAGCGGGCACCATGTGTGCTTGACGGCTGGTGGACCCAACTCTACGCTTTTTCGGCCAGGGCGACAGGCTCAAAGGCATTGCAGTGCAAAAAGAAATCGTCGCCCGCGGTCCGCGGGTAAGAACGCGCACAGGGATTGGCATCATGAAGAAGGGAAAGAAAGATGGCGGGGCGGCCTGATATTGCCGCGGGGCGGCTGCCGGCGGATGCCTACGAGGCGGAATTCGAGGACATCAAACCGCCCCTGACGGCCAGCCAGGCGGCGATCGAAGCCAGCCGCTGTTACTTCTGCTACGACGCGCCATGCATCGAAGCCTGCCCGACCGGCATCGATATCCCCAGCTTCATCCGCAAGATCACCACCGGCAACCTCAAGGGCTCGGCACTGGACATCCTGGGCGCCAACATCTTCGGCGGGATCTGTGCACGGGTCTGTCCCACCGAGGTTCTGTGCGAGCAGGCATGCGTGCGCAACACCCAGGAACACAAACCCGTCAATATCGGGCTGTTGCAGCGCCACGCGACCGATCGTTTCTTCGAGAGCGGCGACCGGCCCTTCGAACGTGCACCCGCCAGCGGCAAGCATGTCGCCGTTGTCGGCGCCGGGCCGGCCGGACTGAGCTGTGCTCACCGTCTTGCCGTGCTGGGCCACGAAGTCACGGTTTTCGACGCCCGGGACAAGGCAGGCGGCCTCAACGAATACGGCATTGCCGCCTACAAAGTGACCGACAATTTCGCGCAACGGGAACTCGACTTCATCCTGTCCGTCGGCGGCATCCGCATCGAGACCGGTCGGCGCCTCGGCGAAGACCTGAACTTGGGCGATCTGCGCCGGGACCACGATGCCGTCTTTCTGGGCCTGGGGCAGGGCGGGGTAAAGGCCCTGGGCCTGGAAGGCGAGAACGTCGAAGGCGTCCAGGCGGCGGTCGACTATATCGCGGCCTTGCGGCAGGCGCCCGACAAGGCGGCCTTGCCGGTCGGGCGGCGCGTGGTTGTGATCGGCGGCGGCAACACGGCGATCGACATCGCCGTGCAGTCGCGCCGGCTGGGGGCGGAAGACGTCACCCTGTGCTATCGCCGCGGGCCGGCACAGATGAGCGCGACCCCGCACGAGCAGGAGGTCGCCCAAACCAACGGGGTCAAGATCAAGCACTGGGTGATGCCGGTCCGGATCGCGGCGGAAGACGGCCACCTGACCGAGGTCGAACTGGAATACACCCAGCTGGACGCGCAGGGCCGGCTTACCGGCACCGGCGACCGGACCACGCTGCCGGCCGATATGCTGTTCACCGCCATCGGTCAGACCTTTCTGGCCGATCCGCTGGCGAACGGCTCGGCGGCGCCCTTGGACATTCTTGACGGCCGCATCGTCGTCAATGCCGATCGGCAGACCTCGTTGCCGGACGTGTTCGCCGGCGGCGACTGCATCGACGGGCTCGATCTGACGGTGCAGGCGGTCGAAGACGGCAAGGTCGCGGCGATCGCCATCGACCGGTTCTTGAAGAACTGACAACGGGAGGCGCAACAGATGGCTGACCTTCGCACCGACTTCGTCGGGATTTCCTCGCCCAACCCGTTCTGGCTGGCGTCTGCGCCGCCGACGGACAAGTACTACAACGTCGAACGCGCGTTCAAAGCCGGCTGGGGCGGCGCCGTCTGGAAGACCTTGGGCGAGCCGATCGTCAACGTGTCGTCGCGCTATGGCGCCGTCGAATACAACGGCGGACGGGTCGCCGGCTTCAACAACATCGAACTGATCACGGACCGGCCGCTGGACGTCAACCTGCGCGAGATCAAGCAGTTGAAGAAAGAGTGGCCGGACCGCGCGCTGGTCGTCTCGCTGATGGTGCCGTGCGACGAGGAAAGCTGGAAGACGATCCTTGCCGAGGTCGAGGGGACCGAGGCGGATGGGATCGAACTTAATTTCGGCTGTCCCCACGGCATGTCCGAACGCGGCATGGGGGCCGCCGTGGGGCAGGTGCCGGAGTATGTGGAGATGGTGACCCGGTGGTGCAAACAGCACACCCGGATGCCGGTCATCGTCAAGCTTACGCCCAACATCACCGATGTCCGCCACCCGGGCCGGGCGGCGCGCAAGGCGGACGCAGATGCGGTGTCGCTGATCAACACCGTCGCCTCGGTGGTCGGGGTCGATCTCGACGCGATGGCGCCCCTGCCCACGGTGCACGGCAAGGGCACCCACGGCGGCTATTGCGGGCCGGCAGTCAAGCCGATCGCGCTCAGGATGGTCGGCGACCTCGCGCGCGACCCGGAATGCCAAGGCATGGGGATCTCCGGCATCGGGGGCATTTCCACCTGGCGCGACGCGGCGGAATTCCTGACCATGGGGGCGGGCACGGTGCAGGTCTGCACCGCGGCCATGCATCACGGCTTCAAGATCGTCGAGGACATGATCGACGGCCTGTCCAACTGGATGGACAAGAAGGGGTACAGGACCCTTGGCGACTTCCAGGGCGCCGCGGTCGGCAACTATGTGGAATGGGGCGATCTCGACATGAACTACGAGATCATCGCCGAGATCGACCAGGAGGCCTGCATCAAGTGCGGCCTTTGCCACATCGCGTGCGAGGACACCTCTCACCAGGCCATCGCCGCCGCCCGCGTCGACGGCGCGCGGCGCTACGAGGTGATCGATGCCGAATGCGTCGGCTGTAACCTGTGCATGCACGTCTGTCCCGTGGACGGCTGCATCACCATGCGCCGGGTCGACAACGGCAAGCCCTATGTCACCTGGGCCGAAGACCCCCGCAACCCTGCGAACCAGACGGCCGCCGCCGAATGAGTCCGTGCCTGTTGCAGCCATACCCTTCCAGACGGCCGCTTTGCGGCCTCCTCAGGGTGAGGGCCGTTCTCGTGGTCGACCGCCAGCACGCCCCTCATGCTGAGGAGCGGCGCGCAGCGCCGCGTCTCGAAGCATATGGCAGCCACGACGCGCCGCCTTTCGGATCATGAGAAACATCAAGATCGACGGCGAGCGGCTGTGGCAGAGCCTGATGGCGATGGCCGAGATCGGTCCGACGGAAAAAGGCGGCAGTTGCCGGCTGGCGCTGACCGATCTCGACCGACAGGCGCGCGATCTGTTCGTGGAATGGTGCCAGGAGGCGGGTTGTTCCGTCACGGTCGACGCCATGGGCAACATCTTCGCCCGGCGGCCGGGCCGCGATCCGGACCTTGCCCCCGTCGCGTGCGGCAGCCACCTGGATACCCAGCCGACCGGCGGCAAGTTCGACGGCGTTTTCGGCGTCCTCGCCGGGCTGGAAGTCATCCGCACCCTGAACGACCATGATTACGACACCGATGCGCCGATCGAAATCTCGGTCTGGACCAACGAGGAAGGTTCGCGCTTTCCGCCGGCGATGATCGGGTCGGGCGTGTTCGCCGGCGTTTTCGACCTGGAATACGGGCATGGCCGCGCCGATCTGGAAGGCAAGACCATCGGGGCGGAGCTTCAGCGCATCGGCTATGCCGGCGGTACGCCCTGCGGCGACCATCCGTTCAGGGCGTTCTTCGAGGCGCATATCGAACAAGGGCCGATCCTGGAGGCGGAAAACAAGACCATTGGCGTCGTCCGCGGGGCCCAGGGCCAGCGCTGGTACGAGGTGACGGTGCGCGGCGCGGAAGCCCACGCCGGCACGACGCCCATGAACCGGCGGCGCGATGCCCTGGTCGGGGCGGCGAGGCTGGTCGAACGGGTCAACGCCATCGCGCTGGACCATGCGCCCGATGCGGTTTCCACGGTCGGGCTGATGCAGGTTTCGCCCAATTCGCGCAACACGATCCCGGGCGAGGTGTTCTTCGCCGTCGATCTCCGCCATCCCCGCGACGCGGTCCTGTCAGAGATGGACGCAGCGCTGCGCGTCGCCTGCGAAACGGTGCTCGATCCCATGGGACTCGACCACGAGATCGAGGAGATCTGGCACACGCCGGCCCTTGAGTTCGATGCCGACTGCGTCGAAGCCGTGCGCCAGGCCGCCGCGGAAGCGGGCTATGCCAGCCGCGACATCGTTTCGGGCGCCGGCCACGACGCCTGCTACATCAGCCGCGTCGCGCCGACCGGCATGGTCTTCGTCCCGTGCGCCGACGGCATCAGCCACAACGAGATCGAAAGCGCGACGCCAGACGACCTCACGGCGGGCTGTAACGTTCTGCTGCAGGCCATGCTGCGGCGCGCGGTGGTCTAACCGGTGTCGGAGGCGGCGACCACCGGCGCGCGGCCGGCGCATCAGCCGGCCGCGGCTGACACTGTCATCCGGGCCGAGACCCTGTCGCTGACCTTCCAGACGGCCGACGCGCCGGTCTATGCGCTGTCCGAGGTTGATTTGGCCGTTGGGCGCGGTGATTTCGTCTCGCTGATCGGTCCGTCCGGCTGTGGCAAGACCACCTTGTTGCGCGTCATCGCGGACCTGGAACAGCCCACGTCGGGCACGATCACCGTCAACGGCGTCTCGCCGCATCAGGCCCGGGTCGACCGCTCCTACGGCTATGTCTTTCAGGCGCCGGTGCTTTATCCCTGGCGCACGGTCGAGCGCAACATCACCCTGCCGCTTGAGATCATGGGGATCGGGCGGGAGGAGCGCCACCGGCGTGCCGCCCACTATCTGGACCTGGTCAACCTCAAGGGCTTCGAGAAAAAGCACCCCTGGCAGCTCTCCGGCGGCATGCAACAGCGCGTCTCGATCGCCCGGGCGCTGAGCTTCGAGCCCGATCTGTTGCTGATGGACGAGCCCTTCGGCGCGCTGGACGAGATCACCCGGGACCACCTGAACGAGCAGCTTCTGGAACTGTGGAGGCGGACCGGCAAGACCGTGGTCTTCGTGACGCATTCGATTCCCGAGGCGGTCTATCTGTCGACCCGGATCGTGGTGATGTCGCCGCGGCCCGGCCGGATCATCGACGTGATCGACAGTGACTTGCCCGCCGACCGCACCCTGGACACACGGGAAACGCCGGAATTCCTGCGCATCGCGCACCAGGTCCGCGAGGGCCTGAGGGCAGGGCACAGCTATGACGACGACTGAGGCGCCGGCTGCGCGCCTGCCTGCGTCCGCCGTGGTCTGGGCCAGGCTGCGGTCGGGCCGGACCGGACCGCTGATCGTCATCGTCCTGGCGATCGTCGCCATTTGGTACGGCTTCGCGGTTTATCTGAACGCGCCGCAACTTATCGACCGGTACCAGCGCCAGGACCAGACCTGGGACGCCGCGCGCCTGATCGCCGACGCCTATGCGATGGAACGGCCCGTCCTGCCTGCGCCGCACCAGGTTGTTGCGGAGATGAACAGGTCGATCTTCCAGATCCGGCCGACGTCGAGGCGCAGCCTCGTCTATCACTCGTGGGTGACGCTGTCCTCGACGCTGTTGGGTTTTGCCATGGGGGCCGTCCTGGGCATCTTGCTCGCGGTCGGCATCATTCACGTCCGCACGCTGGATCGGTCGCTGATGCCCTGGATCATCGCCTCGCAGACGATCCCGATCCTGGCCATTGCGCCCATGATCATCGTCGTTCTGGCATCGATCGGCCTGGTGGGGCTGGTACCCAAGGCGATCATCTCGACCTACCTGTGTTTCTTTCCGGTCACGGTGGGCATGGTCAAGGGCCTGCGCGCGCCCGACCCGCTGCAGCTCGACCTGATGCGCACCTACCATGCCAGCGTCGCCCAGACCTTCTGGCGGCTGCGCTGGCCGGCTTCGATGCCCTACTTGCTGGCCAGCTTGAAGGTCGCCATCGCGCTCAGTCTGGTCGGCGCGATCGTCGGCGAGTTGCCGACCGGCGCATCGGCCGGGATCGGGGCGCGGCTGCTTGTGGGGTCCTACTACGGCCAGACGATCCAGATCTGGTCGGCCCTGATCACCGCGTCGATCCTGGCCGGCTGTCTCGTAGGTCTGGTCGGTTTTGTCGAAACACAGGTCCGCCGCCGGATGGGGGCGGCATGACCCTTCATCGGGACATTCCGCTGTTCGTCGCGGTCGCGACCTTTCTGTGCGCGCTGGCCGCACCGATGGGGCCACTGGTCGGGTGGATCGGCCATATGGGTTTGCTCCTGCCTTGGCTCGCCGTTGTGGCAGGCGCGGCGGTTCTGCTGGTCCTGCCGGCCCGCGGCGCCGTTGCCGCGGCGCTCGCCGTCGCGGCGACGCTGGCCGGCGCGCTTGCGCCCCTCAACGCGCTGAGGCTGGCGGCCGATCCGCTCGGCGTTTCTGCGCCGGGGCTTTGGATATTCGTCCTCGGCCTCGGCTTTCTCGCCTGGCGGGCCATGGAACTGTTGTCGGGCCTTGCGTCCGGTCGGGACGGCGTGTCCGCCCGACTGGTCGGCCTGACGGTTCCAGCCGCCTTCGGGCTTTGGCTGTTGTTTCTGTGGGAGGCGGCCGTCGTGGGGTTCGGCGTTCCCGCCGTGCTGTTGCCGGCGCCAACGGTGATCGCACAGGCCATTGCGCAGGGGACCGAGATCCTTGCCGCCGACTTTCACCAGACCTTCGTCCGATCGGTCATCCCGGGCTTTCTGATCGGCTGCGCCAGCGGGTTCGGCGTTGCGGTCCTGGTCGACCGCACGCCCTTCCTGCAGCGCGGCCTGTTGCCCCTGGGCAACCTGGTCAGCGCCCTTCCCATCGTCGGCATCGCCCCGATCATGGTGATGTGGTTCGGGTTCGACTGGCAGTCCAAGGCGGCGGTCGTGGTGGTGATGACCTTTTTTCCGATGCTGGTGAACACCATCGCCGGGCTGAACGCGACCGATGCGATGGAACGCGACCTGATGCATTCCTACGCTGCCGGGTACTGGCAGACACTGGTGCGCGCAAGGCTTCCCAATGCCCTGCCGTTCATCTTCAACGCCTTGAAAATAAACTCGACCTTGGCCCTGATCGGGGCCATCGTTGCCGAGTTCTTCGGCACTCCCATCGTCGGCATGGGGTTCCGGATCTCCACCGAGGTGGGGCGGATGAACATCGATCTGGTCTGGGCGACGATCGCGGTCGCGGCGGTCGCCGGATCGGCCTTTTACGGGGCGCTCGCGATGCTTGAGCGCAGCGTTACGTTTTGGCACGCATCCTATCGCCACAGGCGATAAACTGGCCCAAACGCGCCTCGCGTTTGCCAAGAATTGAGCAAGAACAGGAGAGGTTGAAAGCAGATGAAAACCAGAAAAATCATGCTTTTAGGCGCGGCTGCGGCCATGGCGTTTTCCGTCGGGATCGCCCAGGCCGCCGACGATGTCACGCTTCAGCTGAAATGGGTCACCCAGGCGCAGTTCGCCGGCTATTTCGTGGCCCAGGACAGGGGCTTCTACGAGGAACAGGGTCTCAACGTCACCATCAAGCCGGGCGGGCCCGACATCGCGCCCCCGCAGGTGATCGCGGGCGGCGGCGCGGACGTGATCGTCGATTGGATGCCGTCGGCGCTGGCATCGCGCGAGAAGGGCGTGCCGCTGGTCAACATTTCCCAGACCTTCGAAAGGTCCGGCATGATGCTGACCTGCCTGAAGTCCAGCGGCGTGACCACGCCTGAGAAATTCAAGGGCGAGACGCTGGGCGTCTGGTTTTACGGCAACGAGTATCCGTTCCTGAGCTGGATGGCCAAGCTCGGCTATTCCACCGAGGGCGGACCCGACGGCGTGACCGTGATGAAACAAGGTTTCAACGTGGATCCGCTGTTGCAGAAGCAGGCCGCCTGCATCTCGACCATGACCTATAACGAGTACTGGCAGGTGATCGATGCCGGTTTTGCGGCGGACGACCTGCAGGTCTTCAAGTACGAGGACCAGGGCGTGGCGACGCTGGAGGACGGCCTCTACGTGCTGGAGGACCGGCTGAGCGACCCCGCGTTCGTCGACGTCATGGCGCGGTTCGTGGCTGCGTCGAACAAGGGCTGGACCTGGGCGCGCGAGAACCCCGGCGCGGCGGCGCTGATCGTGCTCGACAACGACCTGACCGGGGCCCAGACCGAAAAGCACCAGAAACGCATGATGGGCGAGATCATCAAGCTTCTTGGCACCAAGAACGTCGGAAAGCTGGACCCCGCCGACTACGAACGCACGGTCGACGTGCTTCTGGCGAACGCGTCCACGCCGGTGATCACCAAGCGGCCGGATGGCGCCTGGACCCACGCGGTCACCGATGCCGCGGCAAAGGTCGCCAAGTAAGTCTAAGAGATCGGTTTTTGGGAACGGGGGCTTGGCCCCCGTTCTTCTTATGCGCCCGCCTCGGTGGCGAGCAGACATTCGAACTCGATCGCATCGGAGATCCGAACGCCGCCCTGGCCGGTTTCGGGGGGCTCCGGCTTCATCGCGCGGGCCGCGTCGATCTCGCCCTCATGAACCGCGCATTGCCGCCAGCCGATCGCCCGGCAGAAGGCCTGGGCATCCGTGTTGTCATTGCCGGTCACCAGCCACAACCGGACACAGCCGTGCCCAGCCGCAACGCCCTCCATTGCCCGCATCAGCATCCGCCCGTTGCCCCTGCGGGGCTCGCTGACCGCGACGGTCACGATCTCGCATTGGTCCCCCGCAAGCCGGTACTGCAACAGCCCGCATGGCCGCGCGTCCTCAAGCGCGATCAGCCCCGGCAGGGCCGCGGTGTCGTGCGCGACGCCGCGCGAGACCACGATGGTCGAGCCGAAGTGGTGCCTGACCATGGCGTCCGCCCACATCCGGTCGCGCTTTTCGTTCAGAATGCGGATCTCCATCGCCGTCGTCTTAGCGCGCTTTGTCTTTTCGGAGGGTTAAGGGCAGGCGCAGCAGGGCTGGCTTTCGCAACGCGCCCTTCGGGCGGCTTTTGAGGCGTGAAGGGTATTGGGACGATCGCCGACCATCCGCCTCATTCTCGACGAGCACAGCCACCAAAACTTGGTGGCTGTGCGTCTCAAGACAAATGGCGGCACGCGACCGCGCAGCCTGTGGTAACGGCTTATTCCGCCGCCTGGGCCTCGCGCTCGACCGGCTGCGGACGCTCGACCGCCTGTTTCACCTTCAACGCCTCGTAATAGGCGGCAAAAGGCGGGCGGTCCACATAGCGGCCCGCGCCGCGGGTCACCTTCAGGTCGCCGTCGTCATAGACCAGCTTGCCCTGGCTGATGGTCTTGGTGTTCAGGCCCAGCACCTCCATGCCTTCGAAGATGTTGTAGTCGACCTGCTGGTGATGGGTCTTGGCCGAAATCGTGCGGCTGCGGCTGGGATCCCAGACCGTCAGGTCGGCGTCGGCGCCGGCGACGACCGCGCCCTTGCGCGGGTAGATGTTGAAGATCTTGGCCGCGTTGGTCGAGGTGACGGCGACGAACTCTTCCTTGGTCAGCCGTCCGGTGTTCACCCCGTGGTGCCACAGAACGCCCATCCGGTCCTCCACCCCGCCGGTGCCGTTGGGGATCAGGCGGAAATCGTCGGCCCCCGCCGCCTTCTGGGGCGCGCAGAAACAGCAATGATCGGTCGCCGTGGTCTGCAGGTTGCCGGACTGCAGGCCGCGCCACAGGGCGGCCTGGTGTTCGGCCGAGCGGAAGGGCGGGCTCATCACATGGGCCGCAGCGACATTGAAGTCGGGATTGCGATAGACGCTGTCGTCGATCAGCAGATGCCCGGCAAGCGCCTCGCCGAACACGCGCTGGCCCTCGTTGCGGGCCCGGGTGATGGCCTCCAGGGCGTCGATGCAGGAGGTGTGCACCACGTACAACGGCACGTTCAGCACCTCGGCGATGCGGATTGCGCGGTTGGCGGCTTCCCCCTCGACCTCGGGCGGCCGGGACAGCGGATGCCCCTCCGGCCCGGTGATGCCCTGCTCGAAGACTTCTTTCTGCAGGTGGTAGACCAGCTCGCCGTTTTCCGCGTGCACGGTGCAGATCGCGCCCAGTTCGCGGGCGCGGGTGAAGCTATTCACCAGGGTCTCGTCCTCGCACATGATGGCGTTCTTGTAGGCCATGAAGTGCTTGAACGAGTTGACGCCATGGTCCTTGACCAGGGTGCCCATGGCGGCATGAACGGTCTCGTCCCACCAGGTGATCGCCACGTGGAAGCTGTAGTCGCTGACCGATTTCTCGGCCCAGCCGCGCCACTTCCGATAGGCGCTGAGGATGTCTTCCTGGGGATCGGGGATCACGAAGTCGATGATCATCGTCGTGCCGCCGGCAAGGCCCGCGGCCGTGCCGCTTTCGAAATCCTCCGACGCGACCGTGCCCATGAAGGGAAGCTGCATATGCGTGTGGGGGTCGATTCCGCCCGGCATCACCAGGCAGCCGCCCGCATCCACGACCTCCGCGCCCGCCGGCGCGTCGATGTTCTCGCCGACGGCGGCGATCTTGTCCCCCTCGATCAGGACGTCGGCCCGGACGCTGCGATCGGCATTGACGACCGTGCCGCCACGAATGAATAAGGCCATCCCCGTTCTCCCTTGGATATGCGCGCGCTGAGGCGCCGCGACTGGCAGATTTGCGGTCAGTTTAGACCCAATTCCGGCTGCCGCGCCAGTCCGGCGGACCGTACCGAAAACCCTTGCCTGGCCCCGCGCCCGGTTGCACTCTTGGGCGACCAAGCGGCCCTCGGGCCGGACAAAACGAACGGGGAGAATGGGTTATGACCACCGTCCGGGGCGGTTTGATTCAGTTCGCGCTGAACACCGACACATCCGAAGATCCTGAGACCATCAAGCGCAACATGATCGAGGCGCATTTGCCGCTGATCGAGGAGGCAGGCCAGAACGGTGTCCAGGTCCTGTGCATGCAGGAGGTGTTCACCCAGCCCTATTTCTGCCCCAGCCAGGACGTGAAATGGTACGGCGCGGTCGAGGCGATCCCCGACGGGCCGACCACCAAGCTGATGCAGGAACTGGCCAAGAAGCATTCCATGGTGATCGTGGTGCCGATCTACGAGGAGGAGCAGACCGGCATCTATTACAACACGGCGGCCGTCATTGACGCCGACGGCAGTTATCTCGGCAAGTACCGTAAGACCCACATCCCGCAGGTCGCCGGCTTCTATGAGAAGTTCTTCTTCAAGCCCGGCAATTCCGGCTGGCCGGTGTTCCAGACCGCCTATTGCAAGCTGGGCGTCTATATCTGCTACGACCGCCACTTCCCGGAAGGTTGGCGGGCCTTGGCGCTGAACGGGGCGGAATACATCGTCAATCCCTCGGCTACGGTCGCGGGCCTCAGCCAGTATCTGTGGAAGCTGGAACAGCCGGCCTCGGCGGTCGCCAACGGCGTCTTTATCGGCGCCTGCAACCGGGTCGGGACCGAAAAGCCCTGGGAGATCGGCCGCTTCTACGGCTCGTCCTACATCGTCGATCCGCGCGGCGAGTTACTGTGCGAGGCGAGCGAAGACCGGAACGAGCTGATCTATGCCGACATGGACATGGAAAAGGTGCGCGAAGTCCGCAACCTCTGGCAATTCTTCCGCGACCGCCGGCCGGAAACCTACGGGATCATTTCAAGCGGCGAGGTGTCGTAGAACGGGAAATGCGTCCGCCACATGTCCTTCGGGAACCTCAGGGCAGGCTGTCGTGACGCAGCGTGTGCCACGCTGCTCCTCAGCATGGGGGAGGTTTTCGGTGCGGCCTTTCTATAACCCTCATGCTGAGGAGGCGGCGGAGCCGCCGTCACGAAGCATGTGGCTGCAAGCGCATCGTTATTTCCGCTTCGAATGGTCCTTCAACGCAACAATATCGCCACGGATGAGCGCTTCCTTCTTTGCGCGGCTCCAGCCCTTGAGCTGCCGTTCCGCCGCGATCGCTTCAACGATGCGATCGAACGCGTGCGTATAGTCGAGGCGAACCGGTCGGCGCTTCTTCGTATACCCGTCCATGTAACTGAGATTGTGTTCTGCGAGCCTAGCTTCGGGGCTTCGTTTCGTCAGGCCCACATAGTAGCTGCCGTCGGCGCAGTGGAGAATGTAGACGTAGGCGTTGTCCATGCCTCGCCTATGGACGGATCTGATTACAGATCGGCGTGATTGGCAGCCACATGCTTCGTGACGCAGCGTGTACCACGCTGCTCCTCAGCATGAGGGTAAATTAGGACCTCACCTTGAGGCTGCCGCAGGGCGGCGTGCCTCACCCGGCAGCGCGGCCGACGGCGGGCGAACCGCCGCCGCCGACGATGTTCGTCTCCACGACCGCGCCTTCGACCTCTTCGACCGAAGAGTCGGGCGTCGGCACGCGGCGCACGTTCTGGCGGCGCATCTGCGTGATCTCTGCCAGGACCGACAGGGCGATCTCGGCCGGCGTAATGGCGCCGATATTGAGCCCCGCCGGCGAGCGCAGTCGTTCGACCGACGCGGCCTCGAGCAGTTCCGCTTTCAGCGCCTCCTTCAGCTTGGCGCCCTTGCGGCGGCTGCCGATGAAGGCGACGTAGGACGCCGGCGACAACAGGGCCGCCTTGAGCGCCGCGCGGTCGCGCTTGCCCTGGGTCGCCACGACGATGAAGGCGTCACCGGCGATCCAATCGGGTTCGAACTCCACGGTGTCGATCCGGCGGTCGGCCTGGCCGAAGCTTGCCTGGTCGTCGGCAAGGGCGGCGATCGTCAGGCTGTAGCCCATCTTCTGGGCGAGATCGGCCAGCGCGACGGCAACCGGAGACCCGCCGACGACGACCATCGTCGGCCGCGGCAGCATCGGTTCGATGAACAGATCGACGGTGCCGCCCGAGGGGCAGCTCGACTTGAACTGCTCGACACCTTCGACCACGTTGCCGTCGGCCATCTTCTCCACCGGGCGCACCCGGATCATGCGCGACTTGCCGTCTTCAAGCGCCTGCGCCGCGGCGCGCTTCACCGCGCCCTGGGTGCAGCCGCCGCCGATCCAACCGGTCAACGACCCGTCCTGGCGGACCACCGCCTTCGCACCCGCCTTGGCCGAGGTCGCGTCCTCGGTGCGCACGATGGTGGCCAGCGCGAAAGGCTCGTTCTCGCGATAGAGGCGCGCCATGGCGTCCATCAGTTCCTGGGGGTCGACGGTCATCGGACGGTCTCCTTCGTCTCAGAGCCTGACCAGATAGGGTTCCAGCTCCATCAGGCTTTCCAGGTTGTGGGCCGGTGCGAACAGGTCGATGTGCGGCAGCGCGGCCTGCATGCCGCCGGCCACCGGCTCGTAGTCGTTCCAGCCCAGCATGGGGTTCAGCCACACCAGGCGTTTGGTACGCTTGCGCAAGCGCTGCATCTCACGGCCCAGCAGCTCGGGCGTTCCGGTGTCGTATCCGTCGCTGACGATCATCACGACCGTGCGCGAATTGACCACAGAGGCTGCGTGGTCGCGGTTGAACGCCGCCAGGCAGTCGCCGATCTTGGTACCGCCTGACCAGCCCGAGACCATAAGCGACAGCCGTTCCAGGGCGCGCGTCGCGTTGCGTTCCCTGAGCGCCGGGCTGATATGCACCAGCCTGGTGTGAAAGACGAAACCCTCGGCCTCGCGGAAGTTGTCCAGGATGCCATGGATGAAACGTACGAAGAAGGCCGAGTACTGGCTCATCGACCCGCTGGCATCCAGGATCACCACCAGCCTCAACGGCTTGGGCCAGCGCCGCCTGAACGCCAGACGCATGGGGACGCCGCCATAGGCGATCGACTTGTGAATGATGCGGCGCAGGTCCAGGCGGCGGCCGCGCCGTCGGATGCGTTCGCGCCGGGTCAATCGGTAGCGCATGCGCGCGGCCAGTCGGTCGGCAAGGTCGTGCGCCTTTCTGAGCTCGTCCGGATCATTGATGTGTCGCAGGTCCGTCGTGGCAAGGTTTTCGGTGCCGGATGCCCCTTCGCGCTGACCCATGCCATCTGGGTGGCTCACCGCTTGGTCTGTATTTTTTCGTTCTACACGATCGGGTGGACCGGTCCGTCCAGAAGGGGCTCCAGCACCAGGCAGCCGGCGTGCGCCAGACTGAGTGGTCTGGCCGGAGATCTTGATGGCGCTCTTCATGCCGTGACGAAGCCAGTAGGCGTCGAAAAGCTCATCGAAGCGGCGCCAGTCGATGACGCTTGCCGTCAACAGCGCGCGTAGGGCCCAACGAAGTTCGTGGGTCCGCGACAGATCGACTGCGCGGGTCACGCGTTCCGCATCCTCCACCTCCGGCAGTCCGACCGGAAACCCGTTCTCCCGCAACAGTCGGACGAAACCGGCCAGTCTGCGGCGTGTCCCCGGAACCGGGCCGGGAAAGGGCAGGGTGCCGGATGCGGCGACCATTCGCGTCACACCGCCTTCGCGGCCAGGCGTTCCACGACCTCTCGGGAGACGACCGCGCGGTCTTCGTGTGTTTTCAGCAGGCAAAGAAGGCTTGAATGGATCGCGTCGGGATCGTCGCGCAGGTCGCGGACGTCCAGCCCCACCAGCGCCGCGGCCCAGTCGAGGGTCTCGGCGATGCCCGGTTTCTTCTTCAGGTCTTCGCGCCGGATCGCTTGGACAAAGCGGACGACTTGGGCAGCGACGGCGAGGTCCAGATCCGGTAGCCGGGCATGCAGGATCCTGAGTTCCTTGTCCTCGGACGGGTAGTCCACATAGTGGTAGAGACAGCGCCGGCGCAGGGCATCGCTCAGTTCGCGCGTGCCGTTGGAGGTCAGGACCACGTAGGGAATGCTCGTCGCCTTGACCGTTCCCATCTCCGGGATGCTGATCTGGAAGTCGGACAGAACCTCCAGAAGGAAGGCCTCGAACTCTTCGTCGGCGCGGTCGATTTCATCGACGAGTAGAACGGGCGGAACGTCCATGCTGATTGCCTGCAACAGCGGCCGGCGCAGCAGGAACTCGTCCTGGAAGATGTGGTTTTCCTTTTCCTGCGCCGACATCTCCTCGCCTTCCCACAATTTGATGGCAAGAAGCTGTCTCTGGTAGTTCCACTCGTAGACCGCGGCGTTGGCGTCCAGCCCCTCGTAACACTGAAGGCGAATCAGGGGCCGGTCCAGCACGGCGGCCAGGCTCTTGGCGACCTCGGTCTTGCCGACGCCGGCATCGCCTTCCAGCAACAGCGGCCGTTTCAGCTCCTGCATCAGCCACAGGGCCATGGCAAGCTCGGGGTCGGCCACGTAGCCGACGGTCCGGAAACGTTCGAGGAAATCTTCCCGTTTCATACCGCGATCATAGCAGAAGAGCAGCCCCGCCACCCCGTGCCGATGGGCCGGGATGGCGGGTGCCCGAATGGCTCAGCCGTCCAGGTCCAGGGCCCGGCACTGCTGCCAGATGCGGGCCGACGTGTGCGGCATCTGCATGTGGTTCACGTCCAGATGCGAGAACGCGTCGATCACCGCGTTGGAAAACGCTGAAACGCCGCCGACATTGGGCGATTCGCCCACCCCCTTGGCGCCGATCGGGTGATGCGGCGACGGCGTCACGGTATAGTCGGTGTCCCAGAAGGGCGTCTCCACGGCGGTCGGCAGGAAGTAGTCCATGAGGCTTGCACCCATGACGTTGCCGTTCTCGTCGTAGGAGATCTCTTGACCCATGGCGATGCCGAAGGCCTCGGTCAGGCCGCCATGGACCTGTCCTTCGATGACCATCGGGTTGATCCGGGTGCCGCAGTCGTCCAGCGCGTAAAAGCTGCGGATCTTGGCCTCGCCGGTCTGGCGGTCGATGTCGACGACGCAGATATAGGCCCCGAACGGATAGGTCATGTTCGGCGGATCGTAGTAATCGACCGCCTCCAGACCCGGTTCCATGCCTTCCGGCAGGTTGTTGTAGGCCGCCCAGGCGATCTCCTTCATGGTCGCGACCTTCTCGGGCAATCCCTTGACCCGGAACCGGTCGATGTCCCACTCCAGGTCGCGCTCGCCGACCTCCAGCAGGTGCGCGGCGATGGCCTGCGCCTTGGCGCGGATCTTGCGGCCCGCACGGGCGGCGGCCGCGCCGGCAACCGGCGTCGAACGCGACCCGTAGGTGCCGAGTCCGTAAGGCGCGGTGTCGGTATTGCCCTCCTCGATCATGATGTCTTCGGACGGAATGCCGATTTCGGTGGCCAGGATCTGGGCATAGGTCGTCTCGTGCGCCTGGCCCTGGGACTTGGTGCCAAGACGCGCGATCGCGCTGCCCGTCGGGTGGACCCGGATTTCACAACTGTCGAACATCGCCACGCCCAGGATGTCGCAATTCCGCGACGGTCCGGCGCCGACGATCTCGGTGAAGAACGCAATGCCGATCCCCATCAGCTCGCCGTTGGCGCGTTTGTCGGCCTGTTCCCGGCGCAGCCCCTCGTAATTCACCGCCTCCAGGGCCTTCGTCATGGCCGTCGGATAGTCGCCGCTGTCATATTCCCAGCCCAGCGCCGACTGGTAGGGGAACTGCTCCGGCTGGATGAAGTTCTTCGTCCTCAGCTCGGCGGGGTCCATACCCAGCTTTTTCGCCAGCACATCGACGATCCGTTCGATGCAGTAGGATGCCTCGGTCACCCGGAACGAGCAGCGATAGGCGACGCCGCCGGGCGCCTTGTTGGTATAGACGCCGTCCACGGCGACATGCGCTGTCGGAATGTCGTAGCTGCCGGTGACGATGTGGAAGAACCCGGCCGGAAACTTTGTCGGGTCGGCGCAGGCGTCGAAGGCGCCGTGGTCGGCCAGAACATGGACCCGAAGGCCCGTGATCTTGCCGTCGCTGGTCGCCGCCAGTTCCGCGGTCATGTGATAGTCGCGGGCAAAGGCGGTGGTCGACAGGTTTTCCATCCTGTCCTCGACCCACTTCACCGGGACGCCGAGCACGATCGAAGCAACGATCGAGCAGACATAGCCCGGATAGACCCCGACCTTGTTGCCGAAACCGCCGCCGATATCCGGCGCGATGACGTGGATCTTTGCCTCAGGGATCCCTGACAGCAGCGACGCAACGGTGCGCACCACGTGCGGCGCCTGGAAGGTGCCGTAAAGCGTCAGCTCGCCCTTCACCTTGTCCATGTATGCCAGCGACGCACAGGTCTCCAGCGGGCAGGGATGCACCCGCTGATAGGTGATCAGTTCCTTCACCGTTACTGCGGCGCCGTCGAAGACAGCGTCGGTGGCGTCCTTGTCGCCGGCCTCCCAGGTGAAGATGTGGTTATGGTGCCTGCGCGCGCCGTGCGCGCCCTCGGTCTTGTCCTTGATGTCTTCGCGCAGGACGACGGCGTCTGCGTCCATCGCCTTGAACGGGTCGACCAGGGGCGGCAGTTCCTCGTAGTCGACCTCGACCAGTTCCGCCGCGTCGGACGCGATGTAACGGTCCTCGGCGATGACAAAGGCGACCTCCTGGTTCTGATACAGCACCTTTTCGTCGGCCAGGACGGCGGCGACGTCGCCGGCCAGCGTCGGCATGTAGTGCAGGTTCAGGGGTTTCAGGTCTTCCGCGGTCAGCACGGCGACAACGCCGGGCAGGGCCTTGGCCGCGCTGGCGTCGATCGATTTGATGCGGGCATGGGCATAGGGGCTGCGCACGAAATCGCCGAACACCATGCCGGGCAGCTTGATATCGTCCACATAGTTGCCCTTGCCCTGAATGAAGCGCAGATCCTCCTTGCGCTTGCGCGCCGTTCCGACACCGCCCAGGGTGGCCTCGCGCTCCTCGTGGGTCATTTCTTGCGCTTCTGACATTATTCCGCGGCCTCCGCTGCCGTGTTGATCTTGTCGGCGGCATAGCGCACCGCCTTGACGATGTTCTGATAGCCCGTACAGCGACAGAGGTTGCCCGACAGGCCCCACCTGATCTCGTCATCGGTGGGGTTGGGGTTCTCCTGCAGCAGGCGATGGGCGCGGGTGATCATGCCGGGCGTGCAAAAGCCGCACTGCAGCCCGTGCTCCTGCATGAAGCCTTCCTGGATCGCGGAAAGGGTGCCGTCGGCGGCAGCCATGCCCTCGACGGTGGTCATGTCCGCCCCGTCAGCCTGAACCGCGAACATGGTGCAGGATTTCACCGATTTACCGTCGATGTCGACGGTGCAGGCGCCGCAATGGGACGTTTCGCATCCGATGTGCGGGCCGGTCAGGTTCAAATCCTCGCGCAGGAAATGGATCAACAGGGTGCGCGGCTCGACGAGCGCTTCGACCGGCTTGCCGTTCACCGTCATCTTGATGTGTGTCTTTGCCATCTTGTGAAACTCTCCGCTGGCGCGCCGGTCAGGACGCGCGCTCGACCGCCGCGCGGATCGCGCGTGCCGTCATGATCTTTGCGACATGGGTCCTATACTCGGCGGGCCCGCGCATGTCAGAGACCGGATCGGTGATCTCCGCCGCCAGGGCGGCGGCCCGCTCCACGTCGGCGTCTTCGACCCGGGTCCCAACCAGGGACTGACCGGCCGCCTCCGCCCAAAGCGGCGTGTCACCGACATTTGTCAGCGCGATCGACGCAGACGTGCAGGCGCCGTTTGCGATGGTCAGGATCACCGCGGTCGCTGCGGTGGCGTAGTCGCCCACCTTGCGCTTCAGCTTTTCATAGGCAAAGCCGTGACCCGCGGCTGGAACGGGGATCTGGACGGCGGTCAGAATTTCGCCTTCCTCCAGCGCCGTGAAATAGGCCGCCTCGTAATAGTTGCGGGCCGGGATGTTTCGGGCGCCGCCTGATCCTTGGACGACGTAGCTGGCGTCCAGGCACTGCATCAGCGCCGGCATGTCGTTGCCCGGGTCGCCGTTGGCCACGTTCCCGCCGACGGTGCCGCAATAGCGCACCTGCGGATCGGCGATCAGAACGGCGGTTTCGTGGATGATCGGCAGCCGTCGCCCGACCAGTTCCGACGCCAGAACGTCGTGCTGGGTCGTCATGGCGCCGATCTCGATGACGTCGTCGTTTTCCCTGATGCCCTGCAGGTCGGCAATGTCTTGCAGATCGATCAGGTGCGACGGTTGTGCCAGCCGCGTCTTCATCATCGGGATCAGGCTATGGCCGCCGGCCAGAAGCCGGCCTTCGTCGCCGTGTTGGTCCAAAAGGGCGACCGCTTCTGCCACCGACGTGGGCCGGTGGTATTCGAAGGATCCTGGTATCACGCGCTCCTCCCAGTCTTTCAGTGCCGGCGCCGGATCATGACGTCGGCCCACGCGATCTCTAGCCTTGGCGCGGATGCGTCTGGCCGAGTTGTGTCGCGATGATAGAGCGGGGGAGGCCGTGGACGCGGTCCGATTACCCGAAATGCGGAAATTCGTGCACGAAATGCGTCATGACTGAACGAACGGCGCCTTCACAGGCCCAACGCGGAGCGCAGGATGGGCAGTTTGGCCCGGCTGACCGGAACGTCCAGCGACTCCGGCCCGGCCAGTTTGACGAGCCCATGGTCCTTCACCCGCTGCAGCGCGGTGACCCTTTCGATATTGATGATGTGGCTGCGATGCACGCGCAGGAACTTGGCCGGATCGAGGCTCTTTTCCAGCTCGGACACCTTCTTGTTGCAAAGGAACGAGTCGGTTTCGGTATAGGCCGTTGTGTAATGCGCATCGGCCTTGATGCGCACAACGTCGTCCACGTCCAGGAACACGGTCTGCTGATGCTGTTCGACCGGCAGCTTCTGAAGATAGACCGGCGTGGCGGGCCCATCGGAATCGTTGGCGGCGCGCGGCGGAGGCAACGTCGACGCCGGCGCCGAATCGGAGCGTGCGGTGTCCTTCTGGCGCGCAACCGACGGCATCAGCGTCAAAAGCGTGAAGGCGAAGATCAGGAATGTCGCGATCGCCACGATGATCGCCAGGATACCGGCGCTGATGGCGGGCGTGATGGCCGCGCTGAGGGTGTCGACCGGCTGGAACGAGGCCGCCGCCATGCCGGTGTAGTGCATGCCCGAAATGGCCGCACCCAGGACAACCGCGCCGACCGCGGTTTGGATCGGACCGCGCCGCTTGAACGCAAGCCACAGTGCCAGTGCCGACGAGGCGATGCCGATCAGGACCGAAAGGCCAACCAGCGGGGGGCTGTAGGCGATGATGCAGTTGGCCCGGACGGCCGCCATGCCGATGTAGTGCATGCCGGCGATGCCGCTGCCCATGAACAGCGCGGCAATCGCCAGGCGGCCGATCGTCAGCCGGCCCACGCCGACGAAGAACAGCCCGACCCCGGTGACCAGGATGGCGACCAGCGCGGAGACGAGGGTCCACAGAACGTCATAGCTGATTGGGATCGGCAGGCGCAGCGCCAGCATGCCGACGAAATGCATCGACCATATGCCGCCGCCGATGGTGATCGCGGCGACCGACAGCACTGCCTTGTGCTGGATGCCGCCGAACTGTGACAAGGTGCTGGCCGCCCGCAGACCGAGAAAGGCACCGAGGCAGGCAAGCACCGCCGACAACATAACCAGCGCGGGATCGTAAGTTTGCGCCATTCTCCCGTCCGTGGAGTGCAGTCTCCATCTTTTGTGCCCTCAAGTATGGGAGGGGGACAGCCCTTTCGCAAGGGCAGAGGGAGGCGAGCGGAGGCCGGCTTTATCCTTGGCGTTGCGCGATTTGGGCGGGCAAACTGTTCGTCCGAGAGATCGGGATTGGGGGCAGGCATGAAGCGGATCTGGTTCGAAGGCGCGGACGTCGAGGCGATGGGCGATCTCAGCCGCGACACGATGGTCGAGCATCTGGGCATCGAGCTTCTGGAGGCCGGCCCCGACCACCTCAAGGGCAGGATGCCTGTCGATCGCCGCACCCGCCAGCCGGCCGGTGTTCTGCATGGCGGCGCCTCCGTGGCTTTTGCCGAGACTCTGGCGTCGTGGGCGGCGTCGCACTGCGTCGACCCTGCCACGCATCACATCGTGGGATTGGAAATCAACGCCAACCACGTGCGTTCCGTGGCGGACGGCTGGGTCTATGGGACCGCCAGGCCGATGCATCTCGGCCGGACGACCCAGGTCTGGGAAATCCGAATCACCGACGAGGCCGACAGGCTGGTTTGCGCATCGCGTATCACCATCGCGGTGCTGCACACGCCAGGCCGCTATCGCGGGACGGAGACAGCGCGTTCCTAGCGGTGGAGGTCCGGCGTCAGGGTCACCGTGCCCGACAGTTCCTCCCCGGGCTGGAGAACGCGTATGCCGCTGTCCGGCCGGCCTTCGGCCAGCATGGTCAGCCCGTCCGTGCAGTTGCTCACCGGTTCGACGCAGAAGAAGTCTTCATCGGGCGGCGTGAAGACCACCAGAAAACCGAACACGGGATCCGCCCTTAAGGTGAGCCCGGCGTGCCATTCCGGCCATTCGATCCGTGCTGTGCCGCCGAACGCGGTGAAGATGTTGTCCATGGCGACCGCATCCGCAACGATGCCGTCCGGCAGCCTGCGATCGTCCGGCAGCGGCACCAGATCGACCGGCATGACGTCGGGGCCGCCGGTCCACATGGCTTCAACAGGTGCGGTGACGCGCGCCTCCGGCGTGCGGATGAAGTAGGGGTGGGGCCCCAGCCCCGCCGGCATCGGGCGTTCGCCAACGTTGCGCACGGCCATCGATATCGCGAGTTCGGACTCGCTTAGCGAGAAACGCTGAACCGCTTCGTAGGCGGACGGCCAATCCGCATCCTCGTGCCGGAAGGAGATCGCGATCGCGTTGTCGGTCTTCTCGTGCACCTGCCAGGCGGTTTGCCAGCCATGGCCGTGGATGGCGTGCGGGGCCGGCGGAAAGTTGAGCGCCATCGCATAGTCCCGGTCCTGGAATCGGAACCGTCCGTCGCGAACGCGGTTGGAAATCGGAACCAATGGAAAACTCGCTGCATCGGTCGGCGGGAACGCCGATCCTTCCGGTGCCGGGCGCAGCCAATGGATGCGCGTATGCGCCACATCCCAGGAATACTCGGTCACCACACCGCCGAGACCGGGGCAGATTTCCAGGCGTGCCCGTCCGACATCAAGGCCAACGCGTTCAGCGTGTCCGTTCGCCATGTGCTTCCTCTCCCTGTGCTTGCACCGACCCCGCGATAGGGTGCGCTGTTGGCTATCGTATGACAGGAAGCCGGCGTTCATCGAACACCGTTTGCCTGCGACATGGCGCCTCCTGTCGGCGACGCACGCCTTCGTGCCGGACGCCGGCTCTGCCGATGGCTCTTTGCAGTCGTCCAATGCTTGGCCGGCTTTGCGTTTCTTTTGAGATTACTGTCATGGCAAAGTCATCCCATGTGACGGGCCGGTAATCGCCTCGATCGTATCCGCTGCTTCGGCGCCGAACCGACGGCCTTGGACCGCGCCGGGTCCGCTCAAAGAACGCAATGCAAACTGGAAATCCGGACCGAAACGGCGGTTTCGTGATCGCAATGGCCGGCCGTTGCACAGCAAGAAGACAGGCGCAGAAAGCGTCATACTTGGCCGTCCTTATTTCCGTCGTCGGGATGGCCACAGATGGTGCGGCAGGAACCGGAAGGTTCGGCGGGATCGATCTGGGCGGTCCGCATGACGACCGGCCTTCAATCGGCGAACGAACCTCCGCCGAGATCCGAAGACCAGTCCAAATTATTGATATGAATACATTTTTATCTCAAGATGTGGCGGGTGCCGGTTTGAAGCCGGATGTATGCATCGCGCTGTCGCCGTTTACCGGAACGCGACGATGACGACGCCGGACAGGCGGCCGATGCGCTCGAGCGCTTTCTCTCGAAATTCTCAATATCAGGTATGTTCGTGACAAATCGACGGCAGGTGTAGTATGTCGTGGTCAGGTTGATGGCGCGATTCCGGTAGCAATCTGAAACAATGTTTTATTTGGCATGGTTAACGGCCGGGATTATGTTGTCGTCACGGTCAGGGGGGTGTAACAGGTGAGGCCATCTTCAGAGCCGAAACTTTGCGCCCTGGTATGTGTCGGGATCAACGTCGACGATAACTGCGTAGGGTTTTGGTTTTGCATCTGACAGTTCCTTTCTAAAGGCTGGGTCGCCGGTCGCCGCAGGGTCATGTGCGGTCTTCTCAGAACCGGTGGTCAGCGATGGGGGAATCTGTACTTGGGGATCGCATTGACATTTGAGGAATGATGGTGGGGTCGGTCGCAGGCGCATTGGCACAGACGGTTGAATGTGCCGAACAGAAAATTCGGGACGCTGAGCCGACGGCCACGGCAAACGCAGACTTGCCGTTGCTCGTTGGCGAGTTCGAGACGCTGACCGATGGGCTCGACTACGCGGCCCTCGGCGAGACCGGGCTCAATTTCTATGCGGGCCGCGGAGAACTGCTCCAGGCGGTCACCTATCGAGACATTCGGGACCAGGCGATCGAGCTCGCGCAACGTCTGACGCATGCGGGCCTGCCGCGCGGGGCGCGCATGGCGATCATCGCGGAGACCGATCCTCAGTTCATGGTCTTTTTCTTCGCCTGCCAGTACGCGGGCTTGGTTCCTGTCGCCTTGCCCTATGCCATGAACCTTGGCGGTCGCGACGCCTATCTGGAACGTCTGCGCGCCATGATGATCAGCGCCAGGCCCGACGCCGCCGTGTGTTCGCAGCCTCTGGCCAGTTATCTGCGCGAAGCGACAAAGGATCTGCCGATCCGCATGGTCGGTTCGCACCAGGACTTTCACGACCTGCCCCTGAATGGCGGGGATCTGCGTCCGCACGGTCCGGACGACCTCTGCTATATCCAGTATTCGTCGGGCAGCACGCGCTTGCCTCAGGGTGTGGCCATCTCGCAGCGCGCAATCACGACCAACTGCCGCGCAATCGGACAGCATGGCCTGCAGTTGCGGCCCGGCGACCGGGCGACATCCTGGTTGCCGCTCTATCATGACATGGGGCTGGTCGGCTTTATGCTGACGCCGACCCTTTCGCAGGTCACCGTCGACTACATCAGTACCGCCGATTTCGCGCGTCGCCCGTTCCTGTGGCTGAAGACGATCACGAAGAACCGCAGCACGATTTCGTTCAGCCCGACCTTCGGTTACGAGTTGTGCCTGCGTCGTGCCGTCAATGGCGCGGCGAAGGAGATCGACTTGCGGTCGTGGCGCGTCGCCGGCATCGGCGGCGAAATGGTGCGCGGCGATATTCTGAAGCGTTTCGCGGACACGTTCGAGGAACATGGCTTCGACCGGACCGCCTTCCTGCCAAGCTATGGGCTGGCCGAGGCGACGCTGGCCGTCAGCTTCGCGGCGCTGGACGAGGGCATCAAGATCGACACGATCGAGCGGCGCGCACTCACCTTCGGCCGTCGCGCCGTGAAGGCGAAGACCAACGGCGCGCTGGACACGGACAAGACGCGCTCGCTGGTGGTTTGCGGCAAGGTGTTGCCGGGTTACCAGATCGAGATCCGCGACGAGGCGGGCGAAGCCCTGCCAGAACGCTACATCGGTCGCGTGGTGATACACGGGCCCAGCGTCATGGACGGCTATTTCGGAAACGCCGAATCGAAGGCGCGCATGCGTCAGGCCGATGGCTGGCTGGATACCGGCGATATGGGATATCTGGTTGACGGCGAACTGGTCATTACCGGACGCAGCAAGGACCTGATCATCAGCAACGGCCGCAATATCTGGCCGCAGGACATCGAGTGGGCGGTCGAACGCATGGACGGGCTGCGGCGCGGTGATGCGGCGGCATTCTCGGTGTCCGACGACAACGGTCCGGAACGCGTCGTGGTGGTGGTTCAGTGCCGGCTTTCCGATCCGGCAGAACGCGAGGAACTGCGGCACGACGTCCACGGCGTCGTCAGGCAGACGGCAGGCGTGGAATGCGAGGTCGTCCTCGCGCCCCATCGCAGTTTGCCCTTCACCTCGTCGGGTAAGCTCAGCCGCTCGTCCGCCAAGGTCGAGTATCTCGCCGGTTCGTTCGAAGCGCCGAAGGTGCGGCCCGAGGCGGCGGCACCCCGTCGTGCCGAGGCGATGGCTGTCGGCGCCGACTGACGCGCCGTACCGCGGCCGCGATGGCGGTGCGCCCCACGCATTATCCGCATTTTGACACGCCATGCCGGGCACAGCAGCACTGACCGGCGCCACCGGCTTTGTCGGCCAGCACGTTCTGGACGCCCTGTTGGGGGCAGGCTGGACCGTCCGCTGCTTGGTCCGCCGCGGAAAATCGCTGGAACCGCATGCCCGGCTGGTGCCCGTAACCGGCGATCTCGGTCATACTCCGTCGCTGGAGGCCTTGCTGGACGGCGCGGATGTCATCGTGCATTGCGCCGGCCTCACGAAGGCCCGTGCGGCGGCCGACTATTTCACTGTGAACGCGGCCGGAACCGCGCGGCTGGCTGCCGTTGCACTGGGCCTTCAGAAAAGGCCGCGTTTCATCAAGATCTCTTCTCTCGCCGCACGCGAGCCGGGTCTCACCCCCTATGCCGCAAGCAAGCACCAGGCCGAGGAGGAACTGTCGAAGGTCGCTGACAGCCTGCCTGCGGCGATCCTGCGTCCGCCCGCGATCTATGGCCCCGGCGATCGCGATATCTTTCAGTTCTTCAAACAGTTCCGAGGTGGCTTTGCGGTCGTGCCAAAGCTCGCCGAGGCCCGCTTTTCGTTGCTGTATGCCGTTGACCTCGCCGACGCGGTCGCCAAGCTGGCGGCCCTGGACGAGCCTATCAGCGAAATCATGGAGATCCACGACGGCCATGCCGGGGGCTATGGCTGGGCGGATGTCGCGACGGCGGCCGAGGGCGTTTTCGATAGACGAATCGCTTCATATGGCGTATCGCGGCCCGTGATGTTGGGCATTGCGGGCTTGATGGGTGTCTGGGCCGGCCTTGCCGGCGGCGAACCGCTGCTCAGCACCGACAAGGTGCGGGAACTGTTCCACCCGGATTGGGTCTGCCGCGGCAATCCGTTGGTCGACAAGACCGACTGGCGGCCGCGCACCGGACTTGCCGAAGGGCTGCGTTTGACGGCAAGTTGGTATCGCCGTGAAGGTTGGCTTTGAAGAGAAGGAAGTCCTTTTAATTTAAAGGGTTACGATCTCTTGAACCTGGCCGGGACGGCACAGTAAACTCGCGCCGCTGACCTGGGGGCCGGGCAAGAAACAAGGGGATCTTTGCATGCAGGTCGAAGAAGACACGCTCGTCGAGGAGATCATCTCGCTGCTCGAACCCTTCAACAAGGAAGGGATCAGTCTCGGCAAGGAGACGAATATCACCAGCGACCTGGAGATCGATTCGGTGGCCGTGATGGACTTCGTGATGGAGCTTGAGGAAAAGCTGGACATCTCGATCCCCGTCAACATGCTGTCAGAGGTGCAGACGATCGGTGACCTGGCCAGCGTCGTCCAACAAATCACAACGAAAGATCGGTGAGATGGATCTGTTCGATAAGCATAACGGGGTTCTGGCAAGGCATGCCCAGGTAACCGCCGACGGCGCGGATCCCTTCGCGGTTTGTATGGACGAGGTTCTGTCGCCGACCGAGGCGATCATCGACGGCCGTCGCGTGCTTCTTTTGGGCACCAACAACTATCTCGGGCTGACCTTCGATCCGGAGTGCATCCAGGCTGCCCAGGGCGCCATCGCATCCGACGGAACCGGCACCACGGGCTCGCGCATCGCCAACGGAACCTATGCCCGGCACCTGCAGCTTGAGGCGGAAATCGCAACTTTCCTCGGCTATCGCGAAGCAATGGTGTTCCCGACCGGGTTCCAGGCCAACCTGGGCCTGATTGCGGGACTGACCGGTCCGAAGGACTACATCCTTCTGGACGCCGATTGCCATGCCAGCATCTACGACGGCTGCACCCTGAGCGGTGCGACGGTGATCCGGTTCCGGCACAACGACGCCGCGGACCTGGACAAACGCCTGCGGCGGCTGGGCGAAGACTGCAGTAACGTTCTGATCATCGTCGAGAGCATCTATTCGATGTTCGGCGACCAGACCCCGCTGAAAGAGATCTGCGCGGTCAAAAAGGCGCACAACGCCTATCTGATGGTGGACGAGGCGCACTCGCTCGGCGTGCTGGGCGAGGGCGGGCGCGGCCAGGTTCACGAACTGGGCTGCGTGGACGACGTCGATTTCATCGTCGGGACGTTCTCGAAGAGCCTTGGTGCGCTGGGCGGCTTCGTCGCTTCCAGCCATCCGAAGTTCAACATCCTGCGATACGCCAGCCGTCCGTACATGTTCACGGCGTCTGCCTCGCCTTCGAACGTTGCCTCTGTGCGGGCGGCGCTGCGCAAGCTGCGCGACCGTCCGGAGCTGCAGCGCCAGGTCTGGCAGAACGCGCGCCAGCTTTATGCCGGGCTTGCGGAGCTTGGCTACACCCTGTGCGCCGACGAAAGCGCTATCGTGGCGGTGGTGGCTGAGGACGAGGCGACTGCGATCTATATGTGGAACAGGCTTCTGGCGACGGGCGTTTATGCCAACCTGGCGCTGCCGCCGGGCACGCCCAACAGCACATGCCTTCTACGCTGCAGCCTGTCGGCGGCGCACACCGGCGAGCAGGTCCAGGAAGTGATCAAGGCGTTCGCCGCCGTCAAGCAGGAGCTGGAGGCGTTCCGCGCGTCCCAGGGTGCGCGCGCCGCGAAAGCTCGCTAGATCCGGGTGACCTACCGGAACGCGCCTTTGCGATAGAGGTCCCAGAACAGGACCGTCGAGGCGAGAATGGGATGACGCCGTTGCCACGGCGTCAGCGAGACCTCGACGCCCGAATGCCGTGAGATCTTCCAGCAGATGTACTCTGCCCCGCCGTCGAACGTGAACGCCGCTTTGACCAGCCGGATCACGGAGTAGGCCTTTCCCAAAATCCTTCTGGCGACCCATCCCGCTTTCGTGCTGCGCCGGGCTTTGCCGTAGGGCGGTTCCAGGTGGGCAAACAAGGCGTCGAAATAGGCCCGGTCGTCTGTGTAAATGGTATTGGCGCGGTCGCGCCCTTCGGCCCTGAGTTCGGTGCGGTAGCTTTCGGCAAGGCCCCGGGTCCAGAATTCCGCCGACGAACTGTCGGGCGCCAGCAATGGCCCCGTCCGCGATGCAAAGGTCCGGACCGCCTGAACAACCGCGCCGGTGACCCGACGGCGCACCGTGTCGTCCCGACAGAAGACAAGGCGCGACGGCTGGCAGAACCGCCCCCAGATCGACGCCAGGTACGCCGAAGGTGCGGCGCCGGACTCGAAAGCCTGCACAGACAGAACGGCGACCTTCGCACGGACGGTCAGTGCATCCGTCTCAATGGCGCGGAAATAGACGTTGGGGGGAAACAGACGGTTCAACAGCGCCATCAGGGCCGAGCGATGAACCGACTGGTAGTCATCCACCAAGACATAAAAGTCTGCGATCTTCTCGGCGAAGTCGGGATCGCGCAGGCACGACCCGTAGAACAGGATCGCCGCAACGCCGGTCCCGAATTGGGCACGCAGGTCCTCTGCAGCGGCAAGGGCGGAGGCGTGCACCGGCCGCGCCAGCTCTCCCGAAATCCATTCTTCCAGCCCTTTCGCTTCCTGCGACATCGCCCTACAGCCTGATGAATGCGGCCTCGTGTTCGCCGCTCAGTATAAGCGGGCGACCGGGGTCGGGCTCGAACATCTCACCGTCCAGGGTGAACGGGCAGGACATTGTCAGGCGGATTTCCGCTGCGTTTTCACTGACATAATCGTCGTTGGGCAGCCGCCTGTCGCCGCCGCCATACATCAGCGGCCAGATCGCGCGCACCAACTGGTGCGGCGGATAGCGCACCGCAGTATAGCGCAGCGGCGCCTCCTGGACGCCCCAGAAGGGCCGCGAGCGAAACAGCATATGGTCCAGCGTGGTCACCAGGATCATCAGGTACTGATCGGTGTCCGACGCCTGCTGGTCCAGGACGACGTCGATCGGATCGCCCCGGAAGACGCCGTCCTTGCCCGCAAGGCCCAGCGCGTTGCCTGCCACCACCCTGGCCAGCATCAGGCCGCCGGCGATCTTTGCGCCAAGTCCCCTGCGATGGGCGACCTTGCGGCAGGCCAGGATTGCCCGTGTCAGACCGGCTGTGCCGAAGAAGAGGCCGACCTGTGCGGGTTGTTCGCGGGCGCCGTCCATGCGGATCAGTCGCCGATGCACGACGTGGCTTTCGACATCGCCGTCCTCGCAGGCGGCGAACAGACGTGCCAGGCCGATGTGCGTTCGGCCGGTCAATCCCACGTCGTCCGCGATCATGTTGGTGAGGCCGCGCGGCAGGATGGCGATCCGCGGCATCGGATCGATGGGCCGGTTTTCGAACAGCTGGGTCAGGACGGCGACGACCGTCCCGTCGCCCCCGTTTGGCACGACGATGCCGACCTCGCGCTTGGCGAAATCGGCCAGGATGTCCGGAATGTCCGAGATCGAGGTCAGCGTCGCATGGATGACGTCGGATCGCTGTGCGATCGCCGTATGGATATCGTCCATGCCCCCCTTGTTGCGGTGGCTTGCCGGGTTGGTGACGATTCCGATTTTCGGCGTCATGATTTCGCCGGTTCCGAAAGCCAGGATTCCAGGGCGCCCGACCGGTTCCTGGCGCCAGCCGCTTGCGCCAGTCGCACGCAGTGGAACAGCAGCGAAGCAACCGTCCATACCGCAACGGCGAGAAGACCAAGGTCCGGCCGGCCGGCCAGCACGGACAGGCTGAGCAGGATCAGGTTCGGGTTGCGGCGGGCGGTAATCAGTCTGAAGCGGGAATCGATCCGCTGCCAGACATGCTGTTCGATCTTGAAGAAGTAGATGAAGACACCTTCGATGATCCGTTGCGCCACATAGCCGCCGATGATCGCGACCAGCGCCCAGAACAGCACACCGTCGGACAGGGGTGTGGCCGTCTTGGCGAGACCGAAACCCCATGCGGCGTACCAGAAGGGCGGGTGGATCAGGTCAATACCGTGATCGAAGACGTTGCCGAACTTGCTGGATGTCAGCGTCACGCGGGCCAGCTTGCCGTCGACGGTGTCCAGAAAGCACATCGCCCAGGCCGCGATCAGGCCGGTCACCCAGGCCGCGTCCAGGAACAGGAAATAGGTCCATATCGTCAGCGCCAGACCCACCGCGGTTACCATGTTGGGCGTCAGGCGAAGTGCCGAGCACAGTCGGGTCACCCAGAAGGCGGGGACGGGCCAGACATATTTCGTCACCAGGTCGGTGACGCCCTTGTAGGTCCCCATGTAGCTGCGCCACTCAACGTCTGCCTTCGTTTCCCTTTTCAGTTCAAGAAGATAGGGCGTCTCGCGCTTGCGCAGTGCATGCCAGTAGGCGGTGTTGAGATCGTCGACGGTGACCGCCTGGACGGATGCAGGTAACCCATCGGGCGCGGCGTTTTCGGACACCATGGCGCTGATCTCCGCGGCCGTATCCGCATCCACATGGGCCGCCACGGCGCGGCCATGGTTCAGCAGCACGACACCCGGTCTCTCGGCCAGCGCCGCCACCAGCGGTGCATCCAGCACGCAGTCCGCCCTGACCAGGATGACCGCCCCCACCTCGGGAAGAGGCGCGACCGGTGCGACCACCGTTTCGATGCCGGCGCGTGCGAATTGTCGTTCGATCCGGTCCCGCGCAGGGCGGCCCCAGAGGCGGACCTCACAGTCTCCCACAATGACAAGCGAGGGGCCGCTTTCACGCATAGTCGTCCAATCGTCGGCGCGGTGGTTTCGTGCTGCCAGGGCCCGGCGGGGGCCGTTTCGCCCGGTTTATAGGGATTTGGCCGGTCAAAGTGTAGACAAAAGGCAAGACCGCGGCGCGGTCTCAGAACCCCTCGTAGTGGTACATCAGGCCTTGCGCAATGAGCGCCATGACCAAGGTGGGCACCCAGGCCGCCAGCGCCGGCGGCAGAAGTCCCGCCTCACCCATCGCCAGGACCATGCCGTCGAAGACGAAGAAGACGAAGCCCAGCGAGATGCCGCCGACCAGCATCCAGGTGATTGCGCCCGCACGCTGGAATCGGTGGGCCAGGGGCACGGACAAAAGAACCATCAGAAGGATCGCCGCAGGCGCGGCGATCTTTTTGTGGAACCATGTCTCGTAGAGGAACAGGGGCCTCAGTCCGAAACCCTCGTTCTCCACGGCAAGCGCCACATCCGGCAGGGTCATCTCTCGCGGATGGGTCACCGACGGAATCAGGTCCGCCGGTCGCAGGTATTCGGGCCATTCCAGCGCCTCGTAGGCCGTGACCTCGGAAGAACTGATGGACAGAACCTTGGCGTCGAACAGCGTCCAGCTTCTGGTGTCGGCGCTGACCGCGTCGATCTTGCGCAGCATCTGGCCCTGATCGTCGCGTTCGAAGATCAGGATCTGTCCGAACCGGTTGTCGGCGCGCGGTGCCATGGACACGCGGATCACGTGCGGGCCCTGGCGCATCCAGCGAACGCCTTCGCTGAGGCCCATTGCCGTCAGCCCCTTGCCGTAGTCGCCGATTCCCCAGGACCGCAAGGCCGCGACCGATCGCGGCATCAGCGCCTCGTTGACGATGATGTGCCCCAGAATGATGACCAGCGCACAGGGCGCGAAGCTGAGAAAGACGCTGAACTGCGACAGCCCGACCGACCTGATGGCAACAAGTTCGCTGTGTCGGATCAGCTCGGCCAGCGACAACAAAGTGGCGATCAGGACGCAGAACGGGATCACCTGCGAGAGGATTTCCGGCAGCCGCAGATAGGCATATTGCGCAAGACTGTTGGCCCGGTCCTTGGACACTTCCATGACTTCATCGCCGTTGGACATCACGTCAAGCAGCACGACGAACGACGTGATCCCAAGCAGGACGGTGATGAACCTGAGCGCGAATATCCGCGAAATGTAAGGAATGAGAACCGACATTACGACGAACGCCCGACGCGCGCGACCCGGGCCAGCGTCCGGATCGCCAGCGTGCCAATCCTGTCCAGCCCGAAATTGATCTTGCCCAGGGGGTCTTCCCAGATCCGGAAACTGGCGCGATAGAACATGAACGAACTGCACACCGCGAACACCGCGAACGGCGTCCAAAGCCCCAGCCAGGCGGGGACGTTGCCGATTTCCGTATGGGTCCTGCCGAACTGCAACAGGTCGTTGTAGGCGATCAGGATCACCAGACCGATGGCGATCCCCGACGAGCGCCGGTTGCGGCCGCCGTTGATCGAAAGGGGGATTGCGAGGCACGGCAGGAAGAGAATCGACAGAACCCGAACCAGGCGACCGTGAAACTCTGCCGAGACCTCGCGATAGCTGATGCCTTGCCAGGGATTGGTCAGTGCGCGGAAAAGCTCGTGGAAAGTCAGCTCGCGCTCGTCTTCGCCGCGGCTTCGAAAACCGCTGTCTTTCTTGCCCAGCGGGGTCTGGAACTGCTCGAAGGTCAGGACAGCCGGCGGGCCTTCGGTTGGGGTGGTGACCCGGATTCCATCCCTCAGCGAAATCTGGGGGCGCTGTCCGGCCTCGAGACGCGCCAGCGCGGCGGCCCGCGCGGTGAAGTCGGTGGTGGTGCCGTCTTCGTCGGTCTTATGAATGAAGATGTTCTCGAACTGCTGGCGGTCTGCCGCCATTCGCGAAACCAGGATCGTCATGTCGTTCAGATGGACGAACGCGCCGGCCTCCAGGCCGGCGGTGATCGACGATTGAGTGACGAAGCTGACCAGCGACCGATAGGCGTAGCGGCCCAAGGGCTGCAGATACCCCGTTACAGCGAACGACAGAAGGCTGAGTACCAGCGCCAGCAGGAGGACCGGCCGCCACGCCCGGTGCAGACCGATCCCGGCTGCGTGAAAGACGTCCAGCTCGCTGTCCTTGCTCATCCGGTTGAAGGCGACCAGGATCCCGACGAAGAAGGCTACCGGCAGTGCCATTCCCATATAGTGGGGGACCAGATTCCCCAGCATTTTGAACAGGATAGTGAAGGCGTCTGTGGAATTGAATGCAAGGTCCAGAAGCCGCAGCATCCGTTCCAACAGCAGGATCAACAGGGCGATGCAGATCGTGGCCATCAGAGGGCCGAATATCCGTCGGAGGATGTAGAGATCAGCGGTATGCATGCCTGGTTCTTCGATCGGCGTGTGTCGGACTGCCGAGCCTTTCCCGATTGTCGTGCTTCAGTCCCGCCAATGATCGCGCAGGTACGCGACAAGGCTGTCTCGCCGTTCCGGCTCCAAGGTCACCGCATCGCCCAGGTTGGGCTGCTTGGGCCAACCGGTGTCCTTGAAGGTTTGACCGTCGAACTGCTGATCCTCGTCGTACCGCGGTATTACATGGAAATGCACATGCGGGTCGACCATCATCAGCATCAGATAGTTCATTCTTTTGCAGGGCCATAAGGCTTTCACGGTCCGTTCGATGGCCTGCACCGCCGGGTGCAGTCCGCCCGCAGCCGCCGCGGAGATGTCGGCGAAGGCGGTCGCCTCCTCGTTGCACACCAGCACCATCGAGCCAAGGGTCGGCTGAGCCGGCCGCAGCAGGACCGCCCACGCGGAATACCCTTTGATCAAGGTGTCGGGGTATCCGAACCTGGTCATGGTTTCGTTCACTGCGCCAGCCACCCGCGCCCCCATTCGATCTGTTCGCCGGTGTCCTCAGGAACCGAAAGTTCAAGGAATCCCAGTCTTCTAACTTGTATCGCCCGTACCCTAGCACGGCTGAGCCAAGCCGGTAACAGAAAGCCGCATGCATGCCGGTCTCCGGGCCTTGCGAACTGGCCCCGCGCCGCTAGACTGCCCCCAAGTGGGCCTCAAAGGCGCAGACGGCGGCATGACTGGCGGAAAGCGAAGGCGCAATCGAATAGGGCTGTTGCCCGCGACATGGTTCGCGGCGGCGGCGCTCGTCGCGACGGCCCCTGCGGCTGCTTGCGAGGCGCCGTTTGTCAAGGTCAGCGTCAACGGTGTCCGCAACGACACCGGCCTGGTGGCGGCGCTGATCTATGACGACAACCCGGACAACTTCCTGAAGAACGGCCGCAAGCTGCACCGGGTCCGCGAGCAGGCCAAGAAGGGCCGCACCGAGGTCTGCCTGCCGTCGCCGCCGCCCGGCGAGTATGCCGTCGCGGTATTCCACGACGAGAACGCCAACAAGCGGCTGGATCAAGGTTTTCTGGGGATCCCGGAGGAAGGGTACGGTTTCTCGAACAACCCCGGATTCACGTTCGGCGTGCCGGACATGGAGGACATCCTGTTCGAGATCAACGGCGACCAGACGGAAATCGAGGTCGACCTGCGCTATCTGGTCGACAGAAGCGGTCCCGGAGACTGACGACAGGCTAGGCTATCGGCAGCGCGATCACGCGCCGGTCGGTCTCGGTGACGGCGCCGGTTTCGCGGTCATAGCCGCGGGCGGTCACGGCGACCTCCCAGCCATTGCCGCTCTCGCTGATCTCATAGAGATGATAGCCGGCCTGATGGTCGGGTCCTTTGGTGGGGTCGACGCCGGATACCGACGTTGCACCGAACACCGGAATGGCCTTGCCGTCGGGATCCAGCGTCAGGGCCTGGTAGTGGTGCATGTGGCCGTGCAGCACCAGTTCCGCGCCCGCACGGCTCAGGGTCTCCACGAAGGCGGCGCTGTCGGTCAGGCATTTCCGCCATTTGGTCTGGCCGCGCAGCGGCGGATGATGGATCAGAACCACACGAAAAAGCCCCTGACGGGCCAGTTCGCCCAGTCGTTCCTCAAGCCGCCGCAACTGCGCCGCGCCGACGCTGCCCGATGCCATCAGGGGCATCGTCGGCAGCCCCGACGAGGTGCCGACCAGGGCGACCTTGCCGCGCACCCGGACGAAGGGAAAGTCGTCGAACCCTTGCGCCGGCCGGGACGTGCCGTTCCGTTCGTCGGCCATGTAATCGGCCCAGTGCTGCCAGGACTGTTCCCATGGAACCGACACATAGGCGTCGTGGTTCCCGGGGATCACGGTCACCTCGCTCGGCGGGCCGAGGCGGCGCAGCCATTCCGCGGACTGCACGAACTCGGCCGGCAGAGAGATATTCACCAGGTCTCCGGTCACCACCAGATGGTCGGGCGCAAACTGCCTGAGATCCGCGACCATGGTCTCCAGGACGTCGGTGCGGTGGATCGCATGGCGCCTATAGGACCATGACAGGTAGCCGGTGATGCGCTTGTTCAACAGTTGGCGCAGGGTCGGCCGGGGCAGGGGCGCCAGGTGCGGGTCGGAGATATGGGCGAGACGAAACATTCAGATCCGGTCCGGTTGGAAAGCCGTCTGATCACCCGGAACGCCGTCAGTCGTCAAGTGATTCCCAAGGGTTGGCGGCTCAGCCTGCGCTTGCGTTGGGCCGGGCCAACCGCTATGAGGGTGCAGAATTCGGGAGGTCGAACAGCCGGCAAGGCGAGTGGGTGGAGCCTGCCCAAACCGGGCGGGGCCGGCCGTTGCGGACCGATTTCCAGGTGAAGGTCGAAGAAACGTGAAAGCGATCATTCTCGGTGCCGGCCAGGGCAAGCGCCTGCTCCCGCTCACGGCGGACGAGCCGAAGGCGTTGCTGAACGTGGGAGGCAAACGCCTGATCGGCTGGCAGGTGCAAGAGATGGTGCGTTGCGGCGTCCGCGAGTTCGTCGTCGTGACCGGCTTCAAGGCGGACAAGGTGGACCGCACGATCGAGGCGCTTGGTCAGGAACACCCCGATTGCGCGTTTCGTGCCGTGCACAACCCCTTCTATACGGTGGCCGACAACCTCGCGAGCTGCTGGATGGTGCGCCAGGAGATGGAGGACGACTTCCTGTTGTTGAACGGCGACACGCTGTTCGAGGCGCCGGTTCTGCGGACCCTTTTGGGCAGCCCGAAGGCCCCGATCACGCTGGCGGTCGACGAAAAGGCGCACTACGACGAAGACGACATGAAGGTCCGTCGCGACGGCACGCGCCTTATGGAGATCGGCAAGACCCTGGCGCCAGAGGTGGTCGACGGGGAGTCCATCGGGATGCTGTATTTCCGCGACGACGGCCCCGGGCTCTTCAGGACCGCTCTGGAACGGGCGATGCAGGAAACCGTCGCCTTGAAACAGTGGTACCTCTCCATCATCGGGCAGATCGCGCTATCCCACGACGTGCGGACCCAACTGATCGCGGGTCATCGCTGGTGCGAAGTGGATTATCCATTGGATCTGGAACGCGCCTACGAACTGGTGGACTCCTTCGACAGCGCGGCTTCCTCCGACGCGGCCAGCGCCGCTGGCCTCTAGGCCGACCGTTCCGCGACGATCCGCTCGACCAGACGCAGATCCTCCGGCTTGTCGACGTCTATGGCAGCTTCTGCGAAGGGCAGGACCGTGGTTTTTCCCGTCGCGCCCATTGCACGGGATAGCCGTGCCAGGGCCTGATCGCGCCGCAGCGCCCCCAAGACGTAAAGGACCGCCGTGCCCACGCCGACCGCGCCGGCGATGCGCCAGGGCGACTTGCGGTTTTCCTCCACCCGTCGCCAGAAGGCGAGCGCGTTATCCGACGCCGGGGTCGCAAGAAAGAACAGGTTGCAGCCTGAATAGAGCCCGTCGCGGAACCTGAGATAGGTGCGACGGGTGTCCGGGTAGGCATTGACGATGGTCTGCCGGTCAGCCAGGGCGGCCACGACATCCGCACCGTCGGCGGCAGCCTGAACGACGAATTCCCGCACCATGTCTGCCGTCAGAAGCGCGTGGTCGGCAGTCGTCAGCAGAACCGGGTAGCGCGCGCCCAGCGCCGCAACGGCCTTGGCCGCGCTCAGGCTGGGCGTCGCCGCGCTGTCCACGGGCAGGACGATGCCGTCGTCGATCAGTTCGCCAAGGCCCGGCACGGCCCCGAGCAGCGCGGCGTCCTCGATCACCACGGCGATCCGCGTGACGAGGCCGCTCTCGCGCAGCGCCGCGACAACCCGCCCGATCATCGGCGTCCCTGCCACAGGCACCAGCGCCTTATGGCTGACGCCGGCGTGCTGCGCCACCGGGTCGCCCGATGCGCGGCTGCCCGCAAGCACGATGGCCTGCAACTCCGAAACGGCAGTCAAGAAAGGCCTCGTTCGTAGATCCGGTAGGTCTTGTAGGCGCTTGCTCCCAAGGCTTCGATCATCCGGCGCATCGCCGCGTTTTCCTCCAGAATCCAGGACAGCTCGACGCTTTCGGTCCCGCGGGCGAGGTGCGCCTCGCGGATCCGGTCGATCACGCCGAATGCCAGGGCCGATCCCAACAGCGTGCCCTGGTACTTGCGCCGCACACCCAACAGCGGAACCCGCGCGCTCTTCAGGCCGCTCACCTTCAACCGCCACAGCAGCTTCAGCCAGCCGAACGGCAACAGACGGCCGTCGAGGTCGGCAATCGCCTCGTTGAGGTTCGGCAGGCTGACGATCATGGCGGCAGGCTCGCCCTTCACCTCGGCGATGCAGACCAGATCACGCTGGATCAGCGGTTTCATGTTGTGCGCGGCATAACGCACCTCGGCTTCGGTGAAGGGAACGAAGCCCCAGTTGTCGGCCCATGCGTCGTTGAAGATATCCAGGACGTCGGCGATGTCCTGTTCGAAAGCGCGCATGTTCAGCCGGCGCAAGCGGACCGACTCTTCGTCCGCCAGCTTGGCGACGAGGGCGCTTGGACCCGGCGGCATTTCCAGGTCGGCATGGTAGAGATAGGCGATCAGGTCCATCGCCTTGGTCAGGCCCGCCGCTTCCAGGCGGGGCCCGTAATAGGGACGGCCGTGCGGCATCATCAGCGATGGCGGGCGGTCGAAGCCGTCCACCTGGACGCCGGACTCGTCGTTGATCGACAGGCTGAACGGCCCGCGCATGCGTTCCATGCCCCGGTCCTTGAGCCAGGCGGCCGCCGTCTCGACCAGCAATCCGACCACGGCGGGGTCGTCCGCGGCGTCGAACAGGCCGAAATGGCCGACGGCGTCGTGATGCCTGGACAAGGAGGCGCGGTTGACCTGCGCGGAAATGCGCCCGACGGTGCGGCCGTCCTTTTCGGCGGTCCAAAAGCACGTCTCGGCGTGGGCGAAGTAGGGGTTCTTGTCGGGGTCCAGGTGGTCCCGACGCTCCATCAACAGCGGCGGGACCCAGCACGGGTCGTCCCGGAAGATGGCCCACGGCACGCGGATGAAACGGTCCAGATCTCGCTTGTCCCGAACGGGGCGTATCGTCGTCCCGCCGTCGGACGATGGGGCATCGGCCATCGCCTCAGCCGAGCCAGCGGCTGTGGCGACGAGGCTTGATCTTGCTGACCAACAGCCGCGTCCGTCCGGCAAGGCCCGTGCTCAGATAGCGCTTGGAACGGGGCTTCAGTGCGCTGTCCAGTTCGTAGACCAGCGGCACCGCGGTTGGGATCTTGAACCCTTCGATCTCGCTGTCGGGAATGTCCTCGATGATCTTGACGAGGCCGCGGATGCTGGATGTGTGGGACACGATCAACAGTGCGACGCCGCTTCGGATCAGGGGCGCCAGCTCCGTTTCCCAAAGCGGGATGACACGGTTCACGGTGTCCTTGTGGCTCTCGGTTCGGGGCAACTGTTCGGCGGTCAGGCCCGTATAGAGGGGGTCGCCGTGCGGCAGGCGCGGGTCGTTGTCGGGCAGGGCCGGCGGCCGGGCGGTATAGTCGCGCCGCCAGGCGAAGACGGCGTCCTGGCCGAATTCGCGCGTGGCATCGGCGCGGACCCGCCCCTGCAGCGCGCCATAATGTCTTTCGTTCAGTTGCCAACGCACGGTCCGCGGCAGTGCCGGCGTCCCCATGCGCTCCAGCACGATATCCAGCGTCCGACCGGCCCGGCGCAGGACTGACGTATAGGATTGATCGAAACTCCAGCCTTCCGCAGCAAGGGTGTCGCCGGCGCGCCTGGCCTCTTCGACGCCCTGCGGGCTCAGGTCGACGTCGCTCCAACCGGCAAACCGGTGCTGCCGGCTCCATTCGGTTTCGCCGTGGCGCATCAACACAAGGGTATGCATGGCTACGTTTCTGGTTTCCCGGCGTTTTCGACGCCCGTCGTCGTTCGTTCGGCCCGCGCGCTATGTAGACCAGACCGCAGGGGAAATCCATGTTGCCGCACGCCTTTCAGCCGCGCAAATCTGCTTTGCCCCGTGCCGGGCCTATACTAGAAAGCGGCCATGCGATCCATGTCGATAGAGGCGAAAGCCCAGGACGCGCCCGCACCGCGGGTCTGGGTGCTGGCGGATGACCGCCCCGGCCACCGGACTCAGGTGGTCGGGCTGGCGAAGTCCCTGGGCTGGGACTTCGAAATCAAAGACCTGCATTTCACGCCCTTGAATCGGATCAGCAACCGACTGCTGGGCGCCAGTCTTTTGGGCCTCGACCGGACACGTTCGTCGCCGCTGGCGGCGCCGTGGCCGGATCTGGTCATCGCCATGGGCCGCCGGTCGGCACCGGTGGCACGTTGGATCGGCGCGCAAGGCGGGGCGGACACGCGACTGGTTCAGTTGGGCCGCAAGGGAGCGGACTCCGCCGACCCCTTCGACCTGTCGGTCACCTGCGCGCATTTCCGCCTGCCGCCGCACAGCCGCAGACTGGTGATCACGGTTCCGATCACCCAAGTCAGCGAAGACAGCCTTCGGGCCGAGGCAAGCCGCTGGCAAGGGCTGTTCGAGGGACCCAAGCCGCATATCGCCCTCCTTGTGGGCGGGACGACCGCGCAGCATCGTCTGAACGCCGCGATCGCCGAACAGATGGCGCGCGATGCCTTGGTGTTCGCCAGGCAGGCCGGCGGCACCCTGCACATCGTCACCAGCCGGCGGACGGGAACAAAGGCGACGGCGGCTCTCAGGCGTGTCGTGGGCGACGACGCGCATGTCCATGAATGGAGAAGGGATGCCTCCGAGAATCCGTATCTCGGCTATCTCGCGCTGGCCGATGTGCTGATCGTGACCGGCGAGAGCGAATCCATGCTGGCCGAAGCGGCGGCCACCGGAAAGACCCTGTATATCCATCCGGTCCCCGAAAAGCCGGACACGCTGAAACGCCGTTTCGGAGAGAAGGTCCTGCAGGCGTCTCGAGGTGCCGGTCTGACCGCCGCGGCCTGCGGCTGGCTGTTGCAGCGGGGCCTGATCCACCCGCCACGCCGGCTGGAGGAAATGCATGCGGCCCTCTACCGGGCGGGATCTGCCAACCCCATGGGCGTTCCGCTGTCCGATGCGGTTCATTCCGCGTTGCCCGATACGGCGGCGATCGTGGCGCGTGTGCGTTCCATCATCGAAGCCGGTGATGCGCCGCGCACCGCGCGCGCGCCCAGGGACGGCGATCTGCCCGCCCGTTTCGGATTCGTGGCGACGTCGGACAGCCGTACCTTCTGGTTTCAGGGCACCGAACCCGAGGACTTCGATTCCGTTGGGCCGTTTCTGCGCGCGCTGTCGGCGCGTTTCAAACGCGTCCGACCCTTGTTCGTCACGCCGCGCCGCGACACGGCCGACCTCTTGCGGACGACCCATCCCGACGTGACGGTGTTGCGCGCGCCGCTACCCTTGAAGGGGGGCGTTCGGCGCATGCTGGTTCGCCTCAATCCGCGCCTGGTTTTCCTTCTGGGTACCGGCGATGCGCGCGAAAAGCCGGTGATCGAGGCCGCCGGCGGACGCCACGTGCCGGTGCTCCGTCTCGCGCCCACCGAAGCCGATGCTGCCGCCCAGCCGGGCATCGAGGTGGCTCTCGGAGCCGAGACCGACCCCGCGCAATTGGTCGATCGGGTCGTTCCCTTGATGCAGCGGGACCTGAAACAGCGGCGCAGCGAAATGGCGGGGCCGCTGCATCCCTACCGGCTGGGGGTCGCGTTTCTCCACTCCGCCGCCGGGCAGGCCATCGTCGACCGGCGCTACCGCAGGATTGCCGACATCGACGCCCTTCGCGCCGCCCTGGGGCGGCCGAGGACGATCCTGTGTCTCGGTAATGGTCCGTCGTCCGAGGACCCGCGTCTTTCTGAACTCGACTTCGACTGTCTGTTCCGGGTCAACGACCGCTGGGTGGATCGTGGGCTTTTGTGCGCGCCCGATATGGTCTTTACCGGCGACAAGACGACGGTGGCGACCGTCCGAGGGTCGATCTTCGCGTTCCAGAACGAGGCCGCCGCGGATCGCCTCAAGCTCCAGCGGATGCTCGGCCTCGTCGATCCGCCGCTGCGCTTCGCGGTCGTCGACGCACTGGGGACCTTCCTCGACGAGATGCACCTGCCGGTCGTCCCGACCAACGGTTCCACCATGCTGGCAACCGCCGTGGCGCTGGCCCCGGAACGCCTCATCATTGCCGGCATCGACCTGTTCCTCGACCCCCGGGGCAGCTATCCGGGCGACCGCCAGACGGTTAACGACTATACCCCCAGGCACGACCGGCAAGTGGAGATCCAGATAATCCGACGCGCGCTTGAGATGTATCAAGGCGAGGTCACGATATTGAGCGATGTTCTCGCCGAAACCCTGGCCGGAGGGGCTGGCCGGGGCGTTGTGGAACCCGGCGCATCTGCGCTAAAAGACGCCGCGGAGCGCTAGGTTCGTTGGAACAGGTCGATTGGGGTTTGTTGTATGCAGACAACGCTTGAACGCAGCCGATTCCGGGGCTCTCTGGTCAGCCGGATCGAAACCACGGCACTGGATCGAGAGCCGTGCGATCACGTCCGCCTGGAACAGATCTTCGATCCCGAACTCAGCCGCGAGCTTATTGAAAACCTGCCCGATCAGGAGCTCTATGCGGAACAGGAGCATAAGGACGCGCTGCTGCCGGACGGCCGCTATGCGCGGCTGCGGTTCGAGCTGACCGAGGAGAACATCGCCCGGCTCGCCGACCCGAAGCGCAGTTTCTGGCGGGGCGTGCTGGAGGACGTTCGCTCGCCCGAGATCGAACGCGCCTACAAGGAGAAATTCCGGGCGGCGCTGACCAAACGATTCGGCTGCGACCCGATGGAGATCGAAACGGTCCAGCGCCCGGTCCTGTTCAAGGACATCGCCGGCTACAAGATCTCGGTGCATGCCGACAACCTGGACAAGGTCATCACCTCGCAGATCTATCTGCCCAGCGACGACACCCAGGTGCATCTTGGAACGTCTTTTCACCGCCGCAAGGCGGACAGGTCGTTCGAGAAGGTCAAGACGCTGCCGTTCACGCCCAACTCGGGCTATGCGTTTCCCGTCACGACCGACAGTTGGCACAGCGTCGAGCAGATGAAAGACAGCGACAGGCCGCGCAACACGCTGATGCTGATCTGGTACCTGGTCGAAAAGCCGTCGAAGCTCCAAAAGCTGATGACCAGGCTGTTCGCGTCTTCCGGCGACATGTGATTCCGTGCGTAATCGAGGATACAGCGTTGGCTAAAGGTGAATTCGCAACGACCCTGAAGGACCGCAAGCTTCCCTACCTTCTGTTTGCGGGGTGGCATCGCGGGCCTGGCGTCCGGTCACAGCCGGAATGCGTCCGTCTGGATGTCGAACCGGGCGTAACGCCGTCCGACAAGCCGCCGGTTCGGATCTATCTGGGCACGGAACCGGCACAGTACCGCGCCGAGCGGGTCTTCATCTGGTCGATCATGAAGGTGCGCGACCCGTCCCGGGTGTACGAGATCTACCTGATGAAGGAGCTTGAGGGCTTCGACCGGCGAAGCTGGAAGACCGGGTTCACCTGCTACCGGTTTGCCATCCCAGATATGGCCGGCGGGCATGGCCGGGCCATCTACAACGATGTCGACCAGATCTATCTCGGCGATCCGGCCGAGCTATTCGACATGGACATGGGGCCGCACGGTTATCTGTGTCTGACGCGCCAGGAAACCTCGGTGATGCTGCTGGACTGCGAGAAGATGTCCCGGATCTGGCACTATTCCGACGCCCAGGTCAGGAAGAAAAAGCACTTTCGCGAGGCGGCGATTGCCGTTCCGGACTGCTGGGGGCCGATGCCGCCCGAGTGGAACGCCCGCGACGGCGAGTTCACGCTTGGCGAGTCGAAGCTGTTCCACTTCACGACACTTCAGACCCAGCCCTGGCGACCGTTCCCCGAGCAGTTGAAGTACCGGGACCATAAGGATACCGAGGTCTGGGAGCGGCTGGAGCGCGAGGCTGATGCATCGGGTTTCACGGTCTTTTCCAAGGATCGTCCCTCCCAGCGGTTCACTGACATTCTGGAACAGTATGCGCACCTGCACGAAAACGGTGCGCCGGAAGAGGGCGGCGATCCCGCCAAGACCTTCGACGGTCATTCATTGCCCCGTCACGTCGATCGCATCCGCTCGCTGGTCGAGGCCACCGGTGCTCGGACGATCCTCGACTACGGCTCCGGAAAGGGCCTGCATTACGATCGGCTGCCGGACGAACCGGTCGACAGCCGCTTCAAGACGCTGGCGGCCTGGGGCGATCCCAGGGTGACCTGTTTCGACCCCGCGTTTCCGCCCTTCGCTTCCGAGCCGGAAGGATTCTTTGATGGGGTGATCACGACCGACGTGCTGGAACACATCCCGGAGGAGGACATCCCCTGGGTTCTACACGAGCTGTTCCGCCGCGCGACGCGCTTTGTCTACGGGGTCGCGGCCTGCTATCCGGCCCGCAAAACGTTGCCCAACGGAGAGAACGCCCATTGCACGATCAAGCCGCCCGAGTGGTGGGCCGATCAGTTCCGGCGCGTCTCGGTACGTTATCCCGACGTCAGGTGGATGCTCTACGCCAAGCAGAAAACGATTCTGCGCAAGTGGGGCGAGACCTTCACCGGACCCGACATCCACTGATGTGACAGGGCCCCGCGGGGCACTTCAGACCACCTCGGATTCCACTTCGGCCGGTCCCGCGCACCGCGCCGCCGACAGGCCGTGGGGCGATTTCGCGCGTTCCGGGCGTATGCGCGAGATTTATCTCGTTTTTGGTCTTTTGGGGCCGAGATTTGGCGGTCCGGTCAAGCTTACTTTAACTGTCTGCAAACTATATTTGGCGAGCCGCGGAAGCTCGGGTCGGGTGGCCGTCGGTATCGTTGGTCGGTTGGCTGTGCATGGTTGGTTCGCAGTCTGTCGTCGTCTAGGATGCCGGATCGGGAGATCCAAGGTCCAAGAGGGGGTCGTTATCGTGCGTCGGTTTGATGCGTACGACCAGGAAGGGATGAGCGTCCTTTCGGGCGTCTCCGCACCAGGGTGTGGGGGAGGTCGCTGCCGTGCCGCGCAGTAGCTACGACGAACCCGAAGGGGTCGGGGCAGCCTTCGTCGCCCAGGTCAAGTATTGGTTCCGCGAGCGCGAGCTTTTGCTGCGCTCCGACGGCCAGGTCCGTTTTCTTCGCCTCACACCGCCGGTCCTCGTGTCGATCTTTGCGGGCCTCGTCGCCGTCGGCATCTGGGGTCTCACGGCGACCGCGACGGCGATCTTCCAGGATCACCTGATCGACAGCAAGTCCGGCGAGATCAACGAGGCGAAGCTGGCCTTCAGCGCATTGCGTGAGGACCTCGCTAACTACGAGGCGCAGATCGCCGAGCTTACCCAGCGGATGGCCCGTTCGGACGGCCAGGCCGACGGGCCGGACGGGCACAGCGAGATTGCCGAAGGGTCAGACAAGCTCGGCAACGACGTCCGCAAGCTTGTGACGCTGAGCGAACGCCTGAAGGCTTCGTTGAAGAAGCTGTCGACCGACGTCGACTTGTCGGAAGCCGAGCGTGACCGGATCATCCAGTCGCGCGACATGCTCAGCAAACGTGTCGTCAGCGTTACCAACGAACTGAACAGCGTGATCGACCGACGCGACCGCTTGCAGCAGCGCCTTATCGATCTGCGGGGGAACCTGCAGGACGAAGAGGCCGCGCGCCGGCGCGCGGTTGACGAGGCAAGCACGCTCTCCGGGCGCGTTGCCGAGCTTGAGGCCTCGTTGAGCAAGGCCCGGAAGAACGGGCGCCGGCTGGAAAAAGAGGTCGCCGGTCTGACCGAAGACCTTGAATCGGCCCGCCGCGACCAGGAAACCGTGGTCGGACAGCGCGAGGGCCTGCGCGAGCGCCTGGCCGTGGCCCACAGCGACCTGAACCAGGTCCGGGCTCTGGCCAAGCAGTACGAGAACAAGCTCGTTTCGGTGGTGCGCGAGTTCGGGCGCGTGGATGCCGAACGCGAACATGTTGTCGAAGGCCGCCCGCCGATGGAGGTGATCGACGACGAAGTCGCAACGATCCTTGGCGAACTGGGATCGGCCCGCAACCGTGTCCAGACGGTCGAACAGTCGCTCAATTCGGTGCTTGCAGGCCTGGTCACGGTGACAGGCGATCCGGACACGCCGGAACGCCGTCAGATCGACCCCGCGGTCCGGGCCCGCAACCTGTTGGCGGAACTGGAAGGTATCCACGCCGGCCAGGCGGCGCTTCTGCAGCACCTGGGCGAGCGGACCGACGGCAGCCTGCGCGAAGCCGAGGAGCTGCTGCAGATGACCGGGCTGGACGTCGAGAATTTCCTGTCCAACCTGGGCGTCCCGAGCGGGCTGGGCGGTCCGTTGGAGCTGGTCGATGACAGCGACGCCGAAAACGGCCTCGCCGACGTGGTCTATGCGTTGAACGCTCAGATGGGCCGGTGGGAGGCCGTGCGCGAGGCTCTGCGGTGCGTACCGCTGATTTCGCCGGTGGACTTCTATCACGTCGCCAGCGGCTTCGGAAAACGCCGCGACCCCTTCACCAAGAAGATGGCCCTTCACCGGGGTCTGGACCTGGCCGGCTGGCCGGGCTCGCCGGTATGGGCGGGTGCGCCGGGCACCGTGACCCGCGCCGGGCGTTGGGGCCGCTACGGCCTGATGGTCGAGATCGACCACGGCTGCGGCATCAAGACCCGGTATGGGCACCTCAAGAAGGTTCTGGTCAAGAAGGGCGAGAAGATCGGACACCGGCACAAGATCGGCCTCTTGGGCAGCACCGGCCGCAGCACGGGTCCGCATGTCCACTACGAGGTCCGATACCGGAACACGACGCTTGACCCAAGCAATTTCATCAAAGCGGGGTACCATGTTTTCAAAAGCTGACAAGGCGAAGGCCCAGTCCGCGCGTCCGGTTGAGAAGCCTGCCGCTCCGTCGATCATCAGCGAAAACCTGACGGTGACCGGCAATCTGGTCAGCCAGGGCGACATTCAGATCGACGGCACGATCGACGGCGATGTCCATTCCAAGCGTCTGACGATCGGGCACAGCGCCGTCATCAACGGCTCGGTGAGAGGCGACATGGTCCGCATCTCCGGCACCGTCAACGGCGAGATCACCGCCAAGAAGGTGGAGCTGACCGAGACCGCCAAGGTGACGGGCGACATCGTCCATGAAAGCTTGGCCATCGATGCCGGCGCCTACGTCCAGGGGCTGTGCCGGCGTGTCGAGGAACAGCGCCTGGAACTGGCGAAGTCGGAGGAACCCCGGTCGTCCGACGCGGGTTCGGCCGTTCAGAAGCTGACGGTCGCCGAAACCAGGTCCTCTCAGCAGGAAAAGAAGGCCGGTTAGCGATCTCCCGCCGGGTCAGACGGTCACAGGCGGTCCAACGCCTGCTTGAACAGACCCGCTTCCACATTGCCGCCAGAGCACACCGCCACGGCCGTGCGGCCGTTCAACGCGATCGCGCCTGACAGGACGGCAGCCATCGCGACCGCGCCGCCCGGCTCGGCGACGATCTTCAGGTGCTGAAATGCACTGGCCATGGCGTCCAGCACCTGGTCGTCGCTGACCAACAGTGCACCCGCCAGACGCTCGCGGTTGATCGCGAAGGTCAGTTCGCCGGGAGAAGGGGCCAACAGCGCGTCGCAGATCGACCGGGCATCGGCCGGGTTGGATTCGCGCCGGCCGCTCGCCAGCGACCGGGCAGTGTCATCGAACAGTTCGGGCTCGACCGCGTAGATGGGCGTCCCCGGCATCCGCTGTTCCAGCGCCAGCGCGATCCCGGCGATCAAACCGCCGCCGCCACAGCAGACCAGCACCGCATCGGGCACGATGCCGGCGTCCTCGCACTGGTGCGCGATTTCAATCCCGATCGTGCCCTGGCCGGCGATGGTCCTTGGGTGGTCGTAGGGTGGAACCAGGGTGGCCCCGCGCTCGTCCGCAATCGCTGCGGCGATCTCTTCCCTGCTTTCGGTATACCGGTCGTAGAACACGGTCTCGGCGCCATAGGCGCGGGTGTTTGCGATCTTTGGGGCGGGCGCGTCCGCCGGCATGACGATCAGCGCGGGTACCCCCAAGATGGCCGCCGCCGCTGCGACGCCCTGGGCATGGTTGCCGGACGAATAGGCGACGACGCCCTTGGCCCGGACCTCCTCGGGCAAGGAGGCGATGTTGTTGTAGGCGCCCCGGAACTTGAACGAGCCGGTCCGCTGCAGGTTTTCCGCCTTGACCAGAAGCCGCCCCCCGGCAACCTCGTTCAGCAGTGCCGCTTCCAACAACGGCGTCTTGAAGGCATGTCCGGCGATGCGGTCCGCTGCCTGAAGAACGTCTTCGAATACGGGCAGGGGGCCCGGCACCGTGTTCCTGACCTCGTCCACGGATTAATCCACTAGTAGAGGCGGGAGCGCGTCCAACGAGCGGATCTCGGCCTTGGGCGCCCCGGGCAGCCGTTCCGGTGCCTGACCGAACCTGTTCACCCAGACGACCTGGAAACCGAAATGCGCCGCGCCGGCGACATCCCAGGCGTTGGAAGACATGAAGCAGATCGCATCCGCCGCGCAACCCAGTCGATCCACCGCAAGCTGGTACGTCCGGGCGTCCGGCTTGAAGACGCCGACGTCGTCGATTGACAGCACCGCGTCCATCAGCTCGCCGATTCCCGCACCGGAGACCGCACTGGCCAGCATCTCGGTCGACCCGTTGGACAGGATGGCGGTGCGCAGGCCGGCTTCGCGCAGCCGGGCCAGGACCGCCGGCACCTCTTCATAGGCATCCAGCGTGCGATAGATCTCCATCAGGCGTTCGCGCAGAGCCGGGTCGGAAATGCCGCAAGTCTCCAGCGCAAAATCCAGTCCGTCGCCGGTGATCTGCCAGAAGTCCACATGCGCCTTCATCAGGCTGCGCAGCCAGGTGTATTCGAGTTGCTTTTGGCGCCACAGTGCGGACAGCCGATCGGCGTGCGGCTCCAACTGGTCCCGGCATTTGGCTGCGGCGGCGTGGACGTTGAAGAGTGTTCCGTAGGCGTCGAAAACGCAGGCCTCGATGCCACTCAGCATGTGACGTCGCACAGGCCGTTCAGCGACGTGGGTGCGCCGCGCTGCGCCGTGAGGCTCAGCGAGACATGGCGGCCGGATATCCGCTGGCGATAGACGGTCAGGTTCTCCATGACCCGTTGGACGTAGTTCCGCGTTTCGTAGATCGGGATCGTTTCGATCCAATCGATGGCGTGATCCAAGGACTTGCGTGGATCGCCGTATTTCTTCACCCACTTATTAATACGATAGGGACCCGCATTGTAGGCCGCAAGGGCAAGCGGCAGCGAGCCGTCGTAGCTTTCCAGCAGGTCGGCCAGGTAGGCGCGTCCGATCTTCAGGTTATAGTCGGGGTCGCCCGTCAACTTGTCGCGGGAATAGCGGACGTTGATCTTGCGCGCCACCAGACGCGCCGTCGCCGGCATCACCTGCATCAGGCCCAGCGCCCCGGCGCTGCTGCGCGCGCGCGTGTCGAAGGCGCTCTCTTGGCGCACCACGGCCAGGACCAGCGCGTGTTCCGGTTCGTCGTCCTCGCCCAGCGCCAGCCAGGGATAGCCCGACGTGCCCAAAACGTGGCCGTCCCGCAGCGCGGCCTTCGCGATCTTCACCGCTTCGTCGTTTCGGCCCACCTCTTTGGCGAGACGGGCCGACAGGACCCAATCGGGGCCGCTTTCGGCCGTGCGGGCCAGGTGCTTGAGAAACTTGTCCATCAGTTCCTCGGCCCCTGCGGCGTGCATGTGGCGGACCGCGGTCGGGATCTCGCGCTTGTTGAACGCCGCCTGGGTCGCCTCATCGGGTTCCGGCTCGACAGGCAGCCGCGGCCGGTCGTCCAGCGGCAGATGCAGCGCCGCGGTCTGCCCATAGAAGGTCGTCACATGCTGGGCTGCGCGCGCGTACCATTCCCGGGCCTGGGCGTCCCGGCCAACCTGTGACAGGGCGCGGGCCGCCCAATAGGCGCCGCGGGCCTTGCTGACCGGATACTGAACGCCCCGGTACATCTTCATGAAATGGTCCAGCGCCACGTCGGGGACGTCGAGGTAGCGCAGCGCGATCCAGCCCGACATCCACTCGGCCTGGGCGAAACCGAAGCCGGCGGTCTGCTTGTGGTCGGCCGCCAGCTTGTAGGCCAGCGCGGCGTCGCCGTCGTTCAGCGCCCGACGCGCCAGGATCGACCGTTCGCGCCACCACAATCGCTCTTCCTGCAGGGTCTCGGGCAGATGCACCAGCAGTTCCGCGGCACGCGCGTCGAAGCCTTTGCGGCGGCGCCATCGCAACCGTTCGTAGATCAGGCCCTGCGTCATCAGCAGCCGCTGTGGCACACGCGCGATCGCCGGGTCGACGCCGCCGCGAAAACGTCTGAGCGCGATCCGTGCCTCGGCCAGATAGCGGTCGTCCTGTTTGACCCGGCGTGCCTGACGCATGGCGGCGTTGAGTCTGCCCTGCCAGATCAGCCTGTCGAGGCGATCCAGGTGGTCCTGATAGGTGAGCATCTTGCGGAAGCGCTTGCGAAAGCCGACTTCGATGCGTCGAGGCATGTCGTAGTCGACCCAGGCACGCCGGACCAGGGGACGCACCTCGTCCTTCCGGCCTGCGGCCATCAGCGCCTCTGCGTACCTGTGCATGCCGCGCCCGGTCAGCGGCGGGTTGGCATCGAACCATTGAAGCACGCGTGCGCGCGGCGTCCCGTCGCCCAGCACGTCCTCGGCCCGCCGGCGCAGTTCGTCCTGGTCGGGCCAATGGGGGTTTTCCTCGATAAAGGAGATCACCTCCTCGAAACGCGGATTGCTCCCCGGGGTGGTGTACCACATCCAGCGAACCGCCTTTGCGGCGTGCTGGTCCTCGGCCCGTTCGATCCTGGAAAGCGCGGCGGACCACTTGCCGGCGCGGACGGCGGAGAAGGCGGCGCGGTATGCCTTGAGGTCGGCTTCCGACAGCGGGTTCGCGGCCTGCGTCGGAACGGACGCCGCCACAACCGTCAGCAAGGCCAGAACGACCAGTATCGTGGTTCGGATCAAACCCACCCCTCGCGCGCCCCGTTTCGATTTCGCGCCCTGCATCTTGCGGCTCCGATGTCCGACCCCGGCGCGTTTGCCCCGGGACTGTAATTGACCCCATCGGCCAAGAGCAAGCCATTGTCACGTAACGGATTTGTGACGGTCGCTGCGAAGGGCCCCCGGGCCGCCCGAGACGCCGGATTGCCCGTGCCAGGGTGTGAGAGTTTGCTTGATGTTTGGTTAACCAAGCTGGTGATTTACAAGGGAATCCTGAGAAGTCGGGCATGTCGCCGTCACGGCGGCCTCCTTGTCCGGTTCACGGCAAGCGGCTATAACGCGGCAGATATGGCCCGCGCGACACGCGTGGGAAGGCGGAGTGCGCATCATGTTGAAGGGTTCGTTCACGGCGCTGATCACCCCGTTCGCAAACGGGTCGATCGACGAAGACGCGTTTCGGAACCTCGTCCAATGGCAGATCGACGAGGGCACACACGGCCTGGTCCCGGTCGGCACGACGGGCGAGTCGCCGACGCTGAGTCACGAGGAGCACAAACGCGTCGTCGAGCTTTGCGTCGAGGTTGCGAAGGGACGCGCTCATGTCGTGGCGGGTTCCGGGTCGAACTCAACCGCCGAGGCGATCGACCTGACCAGGCACGCGAAGGAAGCGGGCGCAGATGCGGCTTTGATCGTCACCCCGTACTACAACAAGCCGACGCAAGAGGGGCTCTACGGCCACTACCGGGCGATCGCCGATGCGGTGGATATTCCAATCGTGATCTACAACATCCCGGGCCGTTGCATCGTCGACATGACCGTGGAGACCATGGCGCGCCTGGCCAGCGACTGCCCCAATATCATCGGCGTCAAAGATGCGACGGCGGACCTTGCCCGTCCGCTGGCGACCCGGCTTGCCATCGGCGACGACTTCAGCCAGCTCTCGGGCGAGGACGCCACGGTGGCCGCGTTCCTGGCGCAGGGCGGGCACGGCTGCATCTCGGTCACGTCGAACATTGCGCCGCGGCTGTGCGCGCAGTTGCACGAGGCGTGGCAGCAGGGCGCGCTCGACACCTTCGCGCAGATCCGCGACCGGCTGATGCCGCTGCACGAGGCGCTGTTCTGTGAAAGCTCGCCCGGTCCGGTCAAATACGGTGCCCATCTCCTGGGCCTCGCGGAACCGCATACCCGTCAACCCCTCGCGCCGATCACCGAACGATCGAAGGATCGGGTCCGCACGGCGATGGAGAGCGCAGGGCTCCTCTAGTCGGGCCGACGCAAACCCGAAAATCCGATGGCGAAAGATACGGCCACGGGCACGGTCGCCAAGAACCGGCGCGCCCGGCACGACTATGCGATCGAGGATACGATCGAGTGCGGCCTGGTCCTGACCGGGACCGAGGTCAAGGCCATGCGTGCCGGGAAGCTCAATATCTCCGATGCGTATGTGGGTCCCAAGGACGGCGAGCTTTATCTGATGAACGCCCATGTGGGCGAATACAAGAACGCCGGCCGGTTCCAGCACGCGCCCAAGCGCGCCCGCAAGATCCTTGTGCACCGGCGCGAACGCGACCGGCTTATCGGCGCGGCCAAGCGTGAGGGCATGACGTTGGTGCCGTTGGCGATCTATTTCAACAACCGCGGCATCGCCAAGCTGTCGCTGGGATTGGCCAAGGGCAAGAAGACTGTGGACAAGCGTCGCGACATCGCCGAGCGGGACTGGAAGCGGCGCCAGTCCCGGCTGATTCGCGATCGCGGCTGAGGCCGGGCTGGCCTCAGGCCGCCATCCGTGCGTCGATCGTCCGGAACACCTCTTCGAACATCGCCTCGGTCAGGCGCCCTGTATTGGTGTTGTAGCGCGAGCAGTGATAGCTGTCGGCCAACAGAGGCAGTCCGTCAGGCAGGGTGTGCAGTGCGCCGTGGGCGAACCGATAGCCGTTCTGCTTCAGGCCGAGCGCCTTCAAGACCGCGTTGTGCGAGACCACGCCCAGTGACAGGATCAGTTTCAGCCGGGTCATGGCCGCGATCTCGGACTTCAGGAACGCCAAGCAGGTGTTGATTTCGGCGCCGGTCGGCTTGTTCTGGGGCGGCACGCATCTGACGGCGTTGGTGATCCGGCAGTCGACCAGCGCCAGCCCGTCGTCCGCGCGTTTGTCGAAATGGCCGCGCGAATGACCGAACCGCTCCAGCGTCTGATACAGCAGGTCACCGGCGAAGTCTCCGGTGAACGGGCGGCCCGTCGCGTTGGCCCCGGTCACGCCCGGCGCCAGCCCGACGATCAGCAGCCTGGCGTCCAGCGGCCCGAAACTCTCGACCGGCCCGTTATGCCATTCCGGATGGGCCCGTCGGTTCTGGGCACGGTAGCCGGCAAGACGCGGACACAGGGTACAGTCCGCAGCCGGTGTTTGGGGCAGGGGCGAGATCATGAACCGAGACTACACGATTCACCGGCGCCTCAAGACGCCGCATTGGGCGCTCAAAGGCGTTCGACGATCGCCTCGCCGAAATCCTCTTCCAGCGCCTCTTCTTCGTCGGCATCGGCCGGTCCCGTCGACCGGGTCTGGTCGTGGAAGTTCCGCGCCACGTCTTGGGACAGCTCTTGCAGCTCGATGAAGTTGTCGGCCTGGCGCCGGAGTTCGTCGGCAATCATCGGCGGCGACGACTTGATCGTGCTGACCACCGACACGCGGACGCCACGGCGCTGAACCGCTTCGACCAATCTCCGGAAGTCTCCGTCTCCGGAGAACAGGACCACGTGGTCCAGGCGATCGGCCATGTCCAAGACGTCGATCGCCAGTTCGATGTCCATGTTTCCCTTGATTTTCCGCCGCCCCATCGAGTCGGTGTATTCCTTGGTCGGCTTGGTGACCATGGTGTAGCCGTTGTAGTCCAACCAGTCGACCAGGGGTCGGATCGGCGAGTATTCTTGGTCCTCGAACATGGCGGTGTAGTAAAAGGCGCGGATCAGGCGCCCCTGTCTTTTGAAAATCTCAAGAAGTTTCTTGTAATCGATATCGAAGCCCAGGGTCTTCGCGGCGGCATACAGGTTGGCCCCGTCGATGAAAAGCGCGATGCGCTCCTGGGGGTAGAAGCCAGAGATCATTGCAATTCAGCCTTTCAGGACTGTGCGAAAATACAACTGACACGCACAATATGTCACGACGGACCGCGGTGTTCTAGTCCGCATTAAGGAATAGGTAATGGCTTCCAAAGGCACCTGCAAGCGTCTTCGGACGACGGCCCGGACCGGTCCTTGGCCCAAGCGGCCGAAAGCGCTGAAACCTGGCAACTATGGTCTTGAGTTTCACTTGCAGGGCACTACCCTGATCCATATATTCCCGGCGCTGATTGGCAGCGGATATTTTGGAGAGTTCGAAACATGGCACGGGTAACTGTCGAAGATTGCGTTGAGCGGATTCCAAACCGGTTCGATCTGGTGATGACGGCGGCACAGCGCAGCAGAGAAGTCTCCGCGGGCGCGCAGATCACCGTCGAGCGGGACAACGACAAGAACCCGGTTGTGGCGCTGCGCGAAATCGCCGACGAGACGGTCGATATCGAACAGCTCCAGGAGTCCCTCGTTCGCGGGCTGCAGAAGGTGGCAGACATGGACGAGCCGGAGGAAGAGGAGCAGGCCGAACTGATGGTTGGCCAGGACATGGCCGGAGAGGGCGGCGAGGCTGCTGCTGCGCCGATCGACAGCGAAGATCCCTTTGCCGGCGCCAAGATGCCGATGTTCGAAGACATAACGGCGGAAGAGATCACCAAGGAATGACGCCGGGGCGCCGCATTTCACGTGGCGCCTTGCCGCATGCGCGTTGAGGGTCCGGCGCCATGATGCGGCAATACGAGCTTGTCGAGCGGGTACGCCGCTACGATCCGGGCGCGGATGAGGATGTCCTCAACCGCGCCTATGTTTTTTCCATGAAGGCCCACGGCACCCAAACCAGGGCCAGCGGCGATCCTTACTTCTCCCATCCCGTCGAGGTGGCCGGGTTGTTGTCGGAAAAACGCCTCGACACGGCGTCCATCGTCACCGGCCTGTTGCACGACACCGTGGAAGACACGGCCGCCACGCTGGACGAGATCGGCGGCCTGTTCGGCGAAGAGGTCGCCACGCTGGTGGATGGCGTCACCAAGCTCTCGAAGCTTGAACTCCAATCCGACAAGACGAAACAGGCCGAGAACTTCCGCAAGCTGGTGCTTGCGATGTCGGAGGACATCCGGGTCCTGCTGGTCAAGCTTGCCGACCGGCTGCACAACATGCGCACGCTGCACCACATCGCCTCGGAGGACAAACGCCGGCGGATCGCGCGCGAGACCATGGAGATCTACGTGCCTCTGGCCGCGCGGATCGGCATCCGCGACTGGCAGGAGGAACTGGAGGATCTGGCCTTCGAGATCCTCAACCCCGACGGCCGGACCTCCATCATCAACCGCCTGAGCTTCTTGCGCTCGGAAGGCGAGGACCTGGTCAGCGCGGTGATCCAGGAGCTGTCCAACACCCTGAAGGACAAGGGGCTGACCACTGAGGTGTCGGGCCGGGAAAAGACGCCCTATTCGATTTGGCGCAAGATGCAGCGCAAGAACATTGGGTTCGAGCAGCTTTCCGACATCATGGCGTTTCGCGTCGTCGTCGACACGGTTGAGGAATGCTACCAGGCGCTGGGCATCATCCACGGCCGCTATCGCCTGGTGCCGGGACGGTTCAAGGACCACATCTCCCTGCCGAAGCCCAACGGGTACCGCTCTCTGCATACCGGGATATTCGGCCCCGCGAACCAGCGCATCGAAATCCAGATCAGAACGCACGACATGCAGGAGGTCGCGGAACTCGGCGTTGCGGCGCACTGGATCTACAAGACCGGCCACAAGTCGGGCCCGACGGAAGGGCGCCAGTATCGTTGGCTGCGCGAACTGCTGGAGATCCTGGATCATGCGGCCGGCGCCGAGGACTTTCTGGAACACACGAAGATGGAGATGTTCGCGGACCAGGTGTTCGTGTTCTCTCCGAAAGGCGATTTGTTTGCCCTGCCGCGCGGCGCGACTTCCGTGGACTTTGCCTATGCGGTGCATTCCGAGATCGGCAACAAATGCGTTGGCGGCAAGATCAACGGCCGGATCATGCCGCTGAGGACCGAACTCAGAAACGGCGACCAGGTCGAGGTGATCACGTCCAATGCCCAGACGCCGTCGCCGACCTGGGAGAGCTTTGTCGTCACCGGCAAGGCACGGGCCTGCATCCGGCGGTTCGTGCGCTCGCAGGCGCGCCAGGAATACATCCGGCTTGGCCGCGAGATCATCGAGAAGGCCTTCGAGCAGGCTGGCTACGAGCTGACCGAAAAGGCCGTGAAGGGCGTGCTCAAGCGTTTCGGGGCGGAAACGACGGATGACGTCTATGCCGCCGTGGGTGAGGGCCGCTATACCGGACGTGAGGTCCTTGGCGCGGTCTATCCGGGATCGAAGCAGGCCGGAAAACCCAGCAATATCGTGCCGATCGGCCGGGCCAAGCCCAAACCCGACCAGCGCCACGCGATCCCCATCAAGGGGCTGATCCCCGGAATGGCGCTGCATTTCGCGGGCTGCTGCCATCCCTTGCCCGGCGACCGCATCGTCGGGATCGTTACCACGGGCAAGGGCGTGACCATCCATACGATCGATTGCGATACCCTGGCCAGTTTCGCCGATATGCCGGAACGCTGGCTGGATGTGGCCTGGGAACTGGACCCGGAAACGCCCGACAGCTACACGGCCCGCATCCACGTCGTTTTGGCGAACGAGCCGGGAAGCCTGGGGACCTTGTCGACTGTTATCGGCAGGGACGGTGGCAATATAAGCAATCTTAAGATCACGAACCGTTCTTCGGATTTCTTTGAAATGTTGATCGATGTCGAAGTAAGCGACGTAAAACAACTGACCAACATTATTGCGGCACTCCGGGCCACGCGTGTCATAAACTCCGTAGAAAGGGCGCGGGGGTAGGCTCTTCACGGCATGTTCCAGCGGCGACGAAAACTGCAGCCCCACCACAGGCTGCGAAACCTGATCTGGCCCACCACCGGTTTCCGGCGGTCGTTCAGCTATCTTTGGCACCGGGTGGCCCGGTTGCCGGCGACGCCGCACGAGATCGCGGGCGGCTTCGCGTTCGGCGCCGCAATCTCCTTCACGCCCTTTGTCGGCGGCCATCTGGTCTTGGCGGCGCTGATGTCCTGGGTCTCGCGCTCCAACATCATTGCCGCCGCCATCGGCACCGCCGTCGGCAACCCCTGGACTTTCCCTTTCATCTGGGCGTGGATTTACACGCTGGGTAGCTGGCTTCTGGACCGTGACGGCGAGCGGGTGAAGTTCCTTGAACTCACGCCCAGCTATCTGTGGGAGCACTTCTGGGACGTCTTCGTGCCGATGGCGGTCGGCGGACTTCCGATGGCGATCGTCGCCTGGTTCGGCTGCTACTTCCCGCTGCGCGTCGTGGTTGCGACCTATCAGGAACGGCGCCGCCAGCGGCGCCTGCGCAAACTGAAGCAGTACCGCGCGGAAAGAGGGGAGGCCAACGCATGAGCGCCTCGCTCCGCCTCGGCGTCAATATCGATCACGTTGCCACCATCCGGAACGCACGCGGCGGCCGGCACCCCGATCCGATCCGGGCGGCGAAGGTCGCGGAAGCGGCGGGCGCGGACGGGATTACGGCGCATCTGCGCGAAGACCGGCGGCATATCTCCGATGACGACATCGACAAACTGACCCGCGAACTGACGGTGCCGCTCAATCTCGAGATGGCGGCGACCCAGGAAATGCTTGAGATCGCGCTGCGGGCCAAGCCGCATGCGGCCTGCATCGTGCCGGAGAAGCGCGAGGAACGGACAACCGAGGGCGGGCTGGACGCGCGCGGCGGCCACAATCACCTGAAACCCTTCGTCGGCCGCCTGGTGGACGCGGGCATCCGTGTCTCGCTGTTCATCGAGGCCGATCCCGCACAACTCGACGCCGCGCTACGCCTGGGCGCGCCGGTGGTGGAGATCCACACCGGCGCCTATGCCGAGAAGACGGGCGCGGAACGCGATGCGGAGCTTGAACGGATCCGTGCGGCTGCCGCGCATGCCGAGACGATCGGCCTGGAGTGCCACGCCGGGCACGGTCTGACCTTCGACAACGTGGGCGCGATTGCCGCCATTGCCACGCTGAAAGAGCTCAACATCGGACACTTCCTTGTCGGCGAGGCAATCTTCGGCGGCTTCGACAGCGCCATCAGGAGAATGCGGGCCCTGATGGATCAGGCGCGGCTGGACAGCGCCGGCGCGCGCGGCGCCTGACCCTGCGACCGCGGACGCCACGGCAATGATTCTGGGCACGGGAACCGATCTCTGCGACATCCGCCGGATCGAGCGGACGCTGCAGCGGTTTGGCGACCGCTTTCTCGATCGGGTGTTCACGCCACAGGAACGACAGCGCGCCGAACGACGGGGTCAGGCCGGGCGCGCGGCCCGTTATGCGCAGATGTTCGCGGCGAAAGAGGCCTGCTCCAAGGCGCTGGGAACCGGGTTCCGCGAAGGGGTCTACTGGCGCGACATGGAAGTGGTCCACCTTCCAAGCGGCAAGCCGACGCTTGAACTCAGCGGCGGCGCCCGTGCGGTGATGGACGGCCTTGCACCGGAAGGAATGCACCCGGTCGTGGACGTTTCCCTGACCGACGAGGTGCCGCTGGCTCACGCCATGGTGATCATCTCCGCCTTGCCCCACGGCGTCGAGCGGCCGACTTGACATCCCAGGCGACCACGGGCCATATGCGGCGCGCTTGTGGGACGGGCGCGCGGGCGGCGCACGGCCTCAACCAGGGCGCAACGGCGGCTTCATGAGTTCTGAAAAATCAAGCGAAAGCAAGTCGGTGCTTGGCCGGATCGGGACCTTCCTGTTCGGCGAAAAGGACGACCTTTTCAGCCTCGAGACGGTGAAGCTGGTCCTTTCGGTGGTGGTGATTGCGGTCGCTATCCGTTCGCTTGCCTACGAGCCGTTTAACATCCCCTCCAGTTCGATGAAGCCGACGCTGCTGATCGGCGACTACCTGTTCGTTTCGAAACTGTCTTACGGCTACAGCCGCTATTCCTTCCCGTTCGCTCTTGTCCCCATCTCGGGCCGGGTCTTCAACGATGCCCCCGAACGCGGCGACGTTGCGGTTTTCCGCAAGCCGACCGATCCCAGCGTCGACTTCATCAAACGCATCGTCGGACTGCCGGGCGAACGCATCCGTGTGACCGCGGGCGTCCTGCACATCAACGACCAGCCGGTAAAGCGGCGCCGGATCGAGGACTATCTTCTGACCGAGAACAACAGACGGCCGCGACGCGTTGCCCAATACTTGGAGACGCTGCCCAACGGGGTGCAGCACCGGATCCTGGAGACCGATGGCGACGGTGGTTTTCTGGACAACACGCCCGAGTTCGTCGTGCCCGACGGGCACTATTTCATGATGGGCGATAACCGGGACAACTCCACCGACAGCCGCCGTCCGTCGGTCGGCTTCGTTCCCATCGAGAACTTCATCGGCCGGGCGGAGATCATCTTTTTCTCGCGCGACGGCTGGAAAATCCGTTTCGATCGCCTGTTCACGCTGATCGACTAGGGCGGCAAGCGGGACCCCGGCCATGGACTCGGAACTGGAGGCGGCGTGTGGCCATCGGTTCGAGAACCCGACGCTGATCGAAGACGCTCTGACCCACCGCAGCGCCGCCGGCCCCGGTCACGCGGGCTACGAGAGGCTGGAGTTCCTGGGCGACCGGGTCCTGGCCCTGGTCGTCGCCGAGATGCTGTATCTCCGGTTCCCGGACGAAGAGGAAGGGGCGCTGGCCAAACGCCTGGTCGCCCTTGTCCGTCGCGAAACCTTGGCCGAGGTGGGTCGGGCCTTGAACCTGGCGCCGCACATCCGCATGAGCAAGGGCGAGAAGGAGGGCGGCGGCCGGGGCAACGAAGCGATCCTGTCCGACGTTGTCGAGGCCGTGATTGCCGCGATCTATCTGGACGGCGGCCTCGAGCCGGCGGCCGGCTTCATCGAACGCAACTGGCGTCCCTTGCTGGAAGGCACCGCCGAACCGCCGAAGGATTCCAAGACCACCTTGCAGGAGTGGGCCCAGGCCCGCGGGCTGGGCCTCCCGGTCTATCGCCTGTTGCGGCAGACCGGGCCCGACCATGCCCCGGCCTTCGAGATCGAGGTCCGCGTCGGCACGCGGCCGCCGCAGACCGCGTCCGGCAAGTCCAAGCGGATCGCCGAACAGGAGGCGGCGGCCAAGCTGTTGGCCACGCTCGCAAGCGATGAATGAGGCGACGCGGGCCGGGTTTGTCGCCCTGATCGGCGCGCCGAACGCCGGCAAGTCGACCCTGATGAACCGGCTCGTCGGCGCGAAGGTGTCGATCGTAACCCACAAGGTCCAGACGACGCGCACCCGTGTCCTCGGGATCGTCATGCACGCATCCAGCCAGCTCATCTTTATCGATACGCCCGGCATCTTTCAGCCGAGACGCCGGCTCGATCGGGCGATGGTCCGAGCGGCATGGGACGGCGCTGCGGATGCGGACGCGATCGTTCTGCTGGTCGACGCCCGGCGCGGCCTGGACGACGAAAACCAGGCCATCGTCGACGGCCTGAAAGAGGACGGACGCCGGGCGATCCTGGCCATCAACAAGATCGACACGATCGGCAAGGAGCATCTATTGGAGGTGGCCGCCGCCTTCGATAGGGCGGGGATCTTCGACCGGGTCTTCATGATCTCCGCGACCAAGGGCCAGGGCACGGACGACCTGCTGGAGCACCTTGCCGAACTGGCGCCCGAAGGGCCGTGGCTGTTCCCGGAAGACCAGCTTTCCGACATGCCCCAACGGCTGATGGCGGCGGAGGCGACGCGCGAGAAACTCACCCTGTATCTGCACCAGGAGTTGCCCTACGAGCTGACGGTCGAGACCGACAGCTGGAAAACCCTGCGCGACGGTTCGATCCGGATCGAACAGACGATCTATGTCCGCCGCGATTCCCAGAAAGCCATCGTTCTGGGCAAGGGCGGCCGCATGGTTAAGAAAGTCGGCCAGGCGGCCCGGGAAGAGCTCGGCGAGCAGTTCGGCGTGCCGGTTCAACTGTATATTTTTGTTAAGGTCCGCGAGAACTGGGTGGACGACCCCGCTAGATATAGCGAGTGGAACCTCGATTTTAAAGCATGACCACAATATATTGATATTACGAAAGGATTGACGATTAAGAGTATTTTAGGAACGTTCCCCTCAAACTGCGTTCCATGACGAACATCCTGAAAAAGTTCGACTACGGTCTTTCCGGCCTCAGCGGGCAGCAGCTGCTGAAGGCCGTCGATCTGCTGCGCGATGTTGCGCGGCAGGAACCGGCCTATGCCGAAGAGCTGGTCATCATGTCGGTCGAACTGGAAAGCCTGGTCCGTCCGGCCAAGCCGATCACCTACGACAACAGCGACCTGCTGCTGGAGTTCGTCGAAGAGGCGTCCTGACGCCCCGGCCCGCCAGGGCCGAAATCCCTCCGCCGGCGCCCTCGGGCAAAGGCGTCTTGCAGATCCCCCAGATCGTGAAACAATAGCGGGTTGCCGGCAGTTTTGCCGCGGCTGAACACGAACGACGGGGGATGTCATGCCAGGTATGCGTTACGCCAGGGCCGCCATGGCGGCCGTTCTGGTGGTCCTGACGGTGCTGGCGGCGACGCCGCGGACCGCCGATACGAAGGAGTTTCGCTGGGCGGCCCAGGGGGACGCCGGATCGCTGGATCCGCACGCGCTGGCCGAAGCCTTCACCCTGAGCTTTCTCGGCAACGTCTACGAGGGTCTGGTCCGGCGGGGCAAGGATCTGAGCCTGGAACCGGCCCTGGCGACCAAGTGGTACACGACCGAGCCGACCGTCTGGCGGTTCGAGCTGCGGCGCGACGTGACATTCCACGACGGCACCCCGTTCACAGCCGACGACGTGGTCTTCAGCTTCCAGCGTGCGGGCGGGACCCAGGCCGGTATCAAAGGCATGCTGGCGGTCGTCAAGGACGTGCGGAAGGTCGACGATTTCACGGTCGATCTGGTAACCCCGGCACCCGATCCGATCATGCCCCAGGCGATCGCCAACTGGCTGATCATGTCCAAGAGCTGGGCGGAGAAGAACGATGCCGTCCAGTCCGGTAATGTGGGCGAGAAGATCGAGAACTTCGCATCGACCAATACGAACGGCACCGGCCCGTTCAAGGTCACCCGCAGGGTCACCGACAACGAGACGGTCCTGGAACCCTATGACGGCTGGTGGGACAAGGCCGAACACAACCTGACCAAGGTGATCTTCACGCCGATCCGCGCGGATGCCACGCGCGTCTCCGCATTGGAGTCGGGCGAGGTCGATTTCGTCTATCCCGTACCGCTTCAGGACATCCCGCGGATCGAAGCCGCCGACGGTCTCGCTGTCCTGCAGGGCCCGGAACTGAGGACGATCTTCCTGGCGATGGATCTCGACCGCGACGAACTGCTCTACTCGTCGGTAAAGGGCAAGAACCCGTTCAAGGACGTGCGGGTGCGGCGCGCCGTCTATCACGCCATCAACGAAGACGCGATCGTCAAAAAGGTGATGCGCGGCGCGGCGGAACCGGCCGGCCTTCTGATCGGGCCGGGGATCAACGGTTTCAATCCCGACCTGAACGGCCGGTTGGCGTTCGATCCGGAAAAGGCGAAGGCGCTGCTGGCCGAGGCGGGTTATCCGGACGGGTTCGAGGTCGGCTTGGATTGCCCGAACAACCGCTATGTCAACGACGAACGCATCTGTCAGGCGATCGTCGGCATGCTGGCCAAGGTGGGCATCACGGTGAGCCTGAACGCGATGCCGAAGACCCAGTACTTCGCCAAGCTGAAGGAGCTGGATACCAGCTTCTATCTCTTGGGCTGGACCGCCGGGACCTACGATGCGCACCACCCCATGCGGTTCCTGATGCACACCACGGATCCTGCCCGCAAGCTCGGAAGCTGGAACTTTGCCCGTCTGTCCGACCCGGAGCTGGATGCGCTGATCGACCGGATCGGGACCGAGGTGGACCAGGCCAAGCGACAGGAAATGATCGACCGGGCCAACAGCATGCACAAGGAAATGGTCGGTCACATTCCGCTGCACCAGCAGGCGCTGGCATGGGCTGCCAAGGACACGGTCAGCCTGACCCAGCGGGCGGACAATTTCTTCAATCTGCGGTGGGTGACGGTGCAATAGCGCCGGGCGCGCGGATCGACTTCGGTGATTTCCGAAGACGGCGCGGTCCGGATCGCGATGTGGTCCGGACCGCGCAACATCTCAACCGCCCTGATGCGGTCGTTCGAAAACCGGCCTGACTGCGCGGTGACCGACGAGCCGTTCTATGCTTTCTATCTGGACCGGACCGGCCTCGACCATCCGGGCAGGGAGGCCGTGCTGCGGTCCCAGCCGGTCGACTGGCGCAAGGTGGTTGCCATGCTGACCGGACCGGCGCCGGGCGGTGCGGCGGTCTGGTATCAGAAACACATGGCGCATCACATGTTGCCGGAGGTCGCACTCGACTGGCTGGACGGATTCCGGCACGCTTTCCTGATCAGGGACCCGCGGGCGGTGGTTGCCTCCTACGCCCGCACGCGTCCGACCGTTGCGCCGGCCGATATCGGTCTCGACGTCCAGCTCGCGCTGTTCGAGGCGGTCCGCGACGGGGCGGGGGCGGTGCCCGCGGTGATCGACAGCGAAGACGTTCTTAGGACCCCGCATCGGACGCTGGCCCGCCTGTGCGAGGCGCTTGGCGTTCCGTTCAGCGAACGCATGCTGTCCTGGCCGGCCGGGCCGCGCGACAGCGACGGCGTCTGGGCGCCGTATTGGTATGCCGACGTCCAGAAGTCGACGGGGTTCAAGCGCTACGAGCCGTCGAGGCCGGAACTGACGCCCGCGCAGGAGGCGGTCGCATCGGCCGTGATGCCTGCCTACGAGGCCTTGCGCGCCCACCGATTGGCCGCCTGACCGCTTGCTTGCGGCCCCTAGACTGCGCTGGCATAGTCGGGCCGCTCATGGCCGAAAGAACCCTTGATCCCGTACGGTTGTCCAACCGCTGGTCGCTGATTTTCGCGGCCGTCGGGCATTTCTATTTTCACTTCTTCACGGCGATGTATTTCACCATCGTGCTCGGCCTGGGCGACAGCTTCGACCGGCCGTTCCACGAGCTGATCGAGTTGTGGACGCTGGGCGCCCTGCTGGTGGGGCTGGCCGCGCTGCCGGCCGGCAAACTCGCGGACATGTTCGGCGCGGCAAAGGTGATGGCCGTGTTTTTCGTGGGCATGGGCGCGGCCTGCGTCGGTGCCGGCAGCGTGACCGGCCCGACCGGCCTGATGATCATGCTGGCGGGGATCGGCCTGTTCGGTTCGATCTACCATCCCGTTGGCATCCCCTGGGTGATCCGCAGCTCGCCGTCGGCGACCGGCAAGATGCTGGCGATCAACGGCGTCTTCGGCGGGCTTGGGGCGGCCGCGGCCGGTTCGGTGGCGGGCATGTTCGTGGACGTCTTCGGGTGGCGGACCGCATTCTGGGTGCCGGGCGCGGTCTGTATCGCCTCGGGCCTGCACCTGTGGTGGTACATCGCGACCGGCCGCGTCGTCGAATCGACGGGCAGCACCGCCAGCGACGTCGGGCACAGCCGCAGCGAGGCGATCCGCGGGTTCAGTGTCCTGCTGGTCTCCATGTTCATCGCCGGCATCATCTACCACGCGACCCAGGCCGTGCTGCCCAAGCTGTTCACCGAACGGGTTCCCGATTTCGTGCAGGGCAGCGTCTTCAGGGCAGGGATCCTGGTCACGATCGTCTATGGGGTCGCGGCGGTGATGCAGCTTGTCGGCGGTCACCTTGCCGACCGCTATCCCTTAAAGCGGGTCTACGTGTGCTGCTGGCTGGTTCAGATCGGGTTTCTCGCGGCGCTTGCCGGCGGCGCCGGGCTGACGGTCTTCGCAACCGCCATCCTGCTTGCCACTATCTCGACCGCACAGCTTCCGGCGGAGAACATGCTGCTGGCCCGGTTCACGCCGGAACGCCACCACGGTCTGGCGTTCGGCCTGAAATTCGTGCTGGCGTTCGGCGCCGCGCCCGTGGCGATCGAGATCGTGTCCGTGGTGCGCGAACGGACGGGCGATTTCTTCCTGTTGTTCGCAGGGCTCAGCGCGGTCACCGCGTTCGTGTTCCTGGTCGTCCTCTTGCTGCCGTCGGACCGCCAGGTCGCGGTCGCGCCGGCCGAATAGGCCATGGCCCTCAGGATCGGCCGGCTGGACCATCTCGTCCTCACCGTCCAGGACATTGAAGCCGCCTGCGCATTCTACGAACGCGTGCTGGGCATGACGCGCGAGACCTTCGGCGAGGGGCGCACCGCGCTCACCTTCGGACGTCAGAAGATCAACCTGCACACCGCGGGCCGTGAATTCGAACCGAAGGCCAAACGTCCGACGCCGGGTTCGGGCGACCTCTGTTTCATTGCCGACGGTCCCGTCGAGGCGATCGTGGCGCATCTGCGCGCCGCCGGCGTTGCGATCGAAGAGGGACCGGTGCCGCGCACCGGCGCCCGGGGCCCGATCACCTCGGTCTACCTGCGCGACCCGGACGGGAACCTGATCGAAGTGTCGGTGGAAGGGTAGGGGAACGGCCGCAGGGGCGTGCACTCATGGACGACAAGGGCGAGTTCAAAAACCCGACTTCCGGCCTTGGCGCGGGTTCCGACCCAAGCGCAAGGACCGTTTGTGTCGCGGATGTGCCATGACCAGCAGTACCGCGGCGTTTCAAGCTAGGAAGTGTCCAAACGCCTGACGCGCGCTTCAGCAGGATTCTGGTTTACGGATCAGATACCCCTATACGCCTTCAGCACCGCTAGTTAGTGACCTGAGCCTTGAGTCCACTCTTGTGAGTGTTTCGTCTCCATATTTGGAACGCCACTCCTCTCGACTGCCAATGTCACGAGCGAGACACGTCCTCAGGGCACTGGCATCCCGTCGTAGTTGTTTGTAGGACTTCGGACTCAACTGATCCAACTGCTTGCTGGAATGCTTTTTGAGAGCCAATTGCAGAACCCTGTACGCTTTCTGACTTGTCTCAGAAAGATACAATCCACCGGTTGCAAAGTACCAACTTGCAAGTTCCTCTGAGATTACTCCTGTTTCCTTAGTGCGTTGACTACCATCTGCTGACTCAGACAGCGGTTGAGTGTGCCTCCATAGATCTTCGTATACTGCAATTCGAAGCTTCCGAAGATCCAGGTCGACCTCGGCTTTGGTTTGTTCTCTGATCCGTTTAATGAGGAGGAAATAGCTTACGAGGCCTGCTCCAGCGCCTGAGAGCAACCCTGCCAGTATCCCCGCTAAACCCATTTCTCCTGACGCCATAATTCCGCCTACTCATGACTAGAGGGGGCCGCATAAGATGCTGGAATCCGTTTGTAGACCACATATCAAACTGTTCAATTGCTTTTCGTCGCCAAATGCCGAGATCGAAGAGGGTCCGGTGCCGCGCACCGGCACCCGGGGGCCGATCACGTCGGTCTACCTGCGCGACCCCGACGGGAATTTGATCGAGCTGTCAGTGGAGAGGTAGGGGGAACGGCCGCGTTCAACGCCGCATCCGAAAGAAACAACCAGGATCTGACCCTGTATCGCGCTCCCGCCTACCGTCATGCCTGCGCTTCCGCTTTGGCGGCGAGAAGGAGGGTGTTCAGGTCGCACTCTGGGTCCTCCGCAACGAATGCGATGACGGTCATTCCCAGTTTCTGCAACAGGGTTTCATATTCCGCTGGCGAAAGGCTCGCGTGATAGACCGGTGCGCCGGCCACGTGGCCAATGACCTCGCCGTCGTCAGGACCGACCGTCAGCAGCATGACACCGCCCGGCGCCAAGTGGTCGGCAAGCCGTGGAAGCGTGCTGCGCTGTTCCGCGCGCGTCAGGTGGAAAAAGCTGTGCCAGGCGATGATACCGTCGAAACGCTCGCCGAGATCGAGACTGCGCATGTCGGCACGCCGCCAGTCCCCGTCCGGAAACCGTTGCCGCGCGATGTCGAGCATGGCCCCGGCGATATCGACACCGGTGACCCGGAAACCGCGCCCGGTAAACCATCTGGTGAAGGGCTCGCCGGCCCCGCAGCCAAGATCAAGGATCGCGGCCCCCTCCGGGAGCCGTTCCGCAAAACGCTCCAGCCAGATGTGCTCATGCAGGCGTTTGGGGCGCTGGGCGTCGAACTCGGCTGCGTGACGCTCGTACACCCCGGGCGTTTCGGATGCGAGGCTTTCCAGGTCTGGTTCCTGCCTGCTCATGCGGCTCCTTGCTTGGCGAAGTCCGGTCATGGCTTCGCGGTTGTGTGTCCAGGACCTAGACGAATGTCCCCATCAGCGTCACTTCCTCGCCGCCGAGGCCGCGTTTGAAACGGGCGACGCCCGGCGCGTTGTCCTCGTCCAGACCGCCCAGGTCGACGGCTTCGACGCCTTCCGCCCTTAGCGCGATGGAGGTTTCCCAGATCAGCCGGTTGTGCGCATGCGCGGTTCTGCCCTGCGGGCCGGTCCAGCCGACCTGGTAGGTCGCCGCGCGTCCGTGGCGGACGAACAGCGTGCCGGCCACTGCCGACCCGTCGACAAGCGCCCGGCGGACCCTGAGATCGTCGAGCGGCAGCGTTGCCAGGAGATCCGCGGACGGAGCGGCATAACCGGCGTCGGTCTTGTGCCGTTCATAGGCCTGCAACAGCCAGTCCCGGGTCTCGGCGTTCGTGGTGGGGTCCACCACCAGGTCGCTGCGCTCCGAGGCGCCAAGCTGGTTGCGCCAGTTCTGTTTGAGACCCGCCCTCAAGGCGGCAGGGTCCCGCGTCAGGTCCAGCCAGGCCGTGACATAACCCGTTTTCACGCGGGTCAGTCCAGCCGCCTGCTGCACCGCGTCGCCGGCCGTCCCTTCGGCGACCTCGGGCATGATCTGCAGGATCGTGCGTTTCCAGATCGGAAAGGCGCGTTTGATCTGGTTCACCGATTCGGCCACCAGGGCGGGCGGCGGGTTTGGTTTCAGGAACAACGGGCCGCGGACCACCTTGGCCGCAGTGGCGATGCCCCAACGGTTCTTGGCGAAGACCTGAACGAAACCGACCAGCTTGCTGTCGGCCCGGATCAGCGCGCGGCGCGGCACGTGGCCTTCGACCGCCGCGACCGCTTTGCCGTAGTCCCAGGTCTGGAACAGGTTCGAGCGCGGACATCGGTCGATCAGGACCTGCCAGTCCTCGCGCGAGAGCACCGGCCATTCAAGGCGAACCGATGTCATCTTGCAGTCGCCGCCTCGGCGGTGCGACGATGCGGCACCATGAAGAAGCGTGCGGCCGGACACCCTCGCATCACGCCCAGGGCGATCCTGTTGTTTCTGGGGCTGTGCGTCGTTCTGGATCTGGTGCTGTTCGCACTGTTTCACTTCGGATTGGGGCGCTGTTACGGCGTCTTGTGCCTGTTGTCCTGATCACTCCGCGGCTTCTGCGACACCGGCGCCGTCCAACGCCTGGGCCAGGTCGGCGATGATGTCGTCGGGATCCTCGATCCCCACCGACAGCCGCACCACGTCCGGGCCGGCGCCCACCAGGATCTGGTCTTCCTCTTCCAACTGCCGGTGCGTGGTCGATGCCGGATGAATGATCAGCGAACGGGTATCGCCGATATTGGCCAGATGGCTGAACAGCTCGACGCTTTCCACCAGCCGGACACCCGCCTCGAAACCGCCCTTCAGCCCGAAGGTGAAGACCGCGCCCGCGCCGGCCGGCAGGTAACGCTGGGCAAGCGCGTGATACGGGCTGGAGGCCAGGCCCGCGTACGACACCCAGGAAACGCTGTCGTGTCCGTCCAGGAACTCGGCAACCTTGAGCGCGTTCGAACAGTGCTTTTCCATCCTCAGGCTGAGCGTCTCGATGCCGTTCAGCGTCAGCCAGGCGTTCATGGGCGACTGGCACGCGCCCAGATCGCGCAGGCCGATCGCATGGCCGTAGATCGTGAACGCCAGATCGCCGAAGGTCTCGGCGAAGGTCAGCCCGTGATACTCCGGCGCCGGCGCGCTGAGGCTCGGGTACTTCTCGTTGCCCAGGAAATCGAAACGACCGGAATCGATCACCGCGCCGCCGATTGCCGTGCCGTTGCCGGTCAGGAACTTGGTGGTCGAATGAACGACGATGTCGGCGCCCCAGTCCAGCGGGCGGCACAGATAGGGCGTCGCCATGGTGTTGTCGACGATCAGCGGGATCCCGGCCGCTTGGGCGACGGCCGCGACCGCCTCCAGATCCACCACCACGCCGCCGGGGTTCGCCAGGCTTTCGATGAAGATCGCCTTGGTGCGCTCGTTGATCGCCGCCTTGAAGGCGTCAATGTCCTCTGGCTCGACGAAGGTCGTGGACCATCCGAACTTCTTGTAGGTGTGCGCCATCTGGTTCAGCGACCCGCCATACAGCTTGCGCGACGCCACAAGATTGTCGCCCGGTCCCATCAGCGGGAACATGGCCAGGATCTGCGCCGCATGGCCCGACGCTGTGACCGTGGCGCCGCGGCCGTTCTCCAGCGCAGCAAGGCGTTCCTCCAGGACCGAGACCGTGGGGTTGGTCAGGCGCGAGTAGATGAACCCGGGGACCTGCAGGTTGAACAGCGAGGCGGCGTGGTCGACGTTGTCGAACACGTAGGACGTGGTCTGGTAGATCGGGGTCGCCCGCGCCCCGGTCGCCGGGTCGGGTGCGGCGCCCGCATGGACGGCCAGTGTGTCGAATCCAGGTTCGCCATGTTTGTCGTCGCTCATTGCATCAGATCCTGCGTCGTTTTGCCGTGATTACGCGGCTGTTGATGCCGTTCCAGCCAAGCTCGCCGTTGAGCCGCGCATATTCGATCTTCGGACAGCGGTCCATCACCACCTCCAGGCCCGCCTCCAAAGCCCTGTGCGCAGCCGCCTCGTTGACCACGCCAAGCTGCATCCAGACCACTTTGGCGCCGATGGCAATGGCGGAATCGGTAATCGGCCCGGCCGCCTCGCTGTTGCGGAAGATATCGACCATGTCGACCGGGTCCGGGATGTCCTCGAGCGTGCCATAGACAGCCTCGCCCAGCAGCGTCTCGCCGGCCTTGCCCGGATTGACCGGGATCACGCGATAGCCCTTCTGTTGCAGATACTTCATCGCAAAGAAGCTGGGCCGGTTCCAATTGGCGCTGGCCCCGACCATGGCGATGGTCTTCACGCGGCCCAACAGGTCGCGGATATAGCGGTCCGTGTAGTCGGTGGAGACGGTCCTGGCGTCCATCACTGTCCCGACCAGTTCGGCGCGCGTTTTTCGATGAACGCGTCGATGCCTTCGGCGGCGTCGCGGGCCAGCATGTTTTCGGTCATCACCTGAGCCGTGTAGGCGTAGGCCTCCTCCAGCGGCTTGTCGATCTGCCGATAGAACGCCTCCTTGCCGGTCCTGATCACCAGCGGCGATTTGCCGACGATCTTGCCGGCCAGGGACCTGGCTTCCGCCTGCAGGGACCCTGCCGGGACGGCGCGGTTGATCAGCCCGACCTCGACCGCGCGCGCGGCGGGGACCATCTCGCCCAGCAACAGCATTTCCATCGCCTGCTTGCGGCCGACCGCACGGCTCAGCGCCACCATCGGGGTCGAGCAGAACAGGCCGATATTGACGCCAGGCGTCGCGAACCGGGCGTCGTCGGCCGCGACCGCAAGGTCGCAAGTCGCCACAAGCTGGCAGCCGGCCGCGGTTGCGATGCCGTGGACCTGTGCGATCACGGGCTGGGGCAGGCCGACCAGGCGCAGCATCAGCTGCGAGCACAGCTCGAACGTCCTTTCGTAGTGGCCGCGGGAGGTATCGGCGCGCAGCTCCTTCAGATCGTGGCCGGCACAGAAGCCCTTGCCGGCGCCGGCAAGGATCACGGCCTTGATCTCCCGGTCGGCTCCGACCGCTTCCAAGGCGTCGATCAAGGCCTGCATCAGGTCCAGCGACAGGGCGTTGTACGCACCGGGCCGGTTCAGCGTCAGGGTCGCGACCCCGTCGCCGTCCTCGCGCAACACCAGCGGGGCGTTCTCGGTGGCGGCTGCGTTTGCCGTTGCCATGTTTGCCGTCCCGTCCTTTCCGTCGCCGCCCAAACCGGCTATCTAGAGCCGTCGCCAAGCAGACTAGCCCATCCGATGCACGACGCCCAAGCCCCCCAGATCACGCTGCCTGAGTTCGAGGAACTGTGCGCCCATTCCGCGCCGTTCGTGCATTACTTCGCCTTCAAGACCGAGGAGATCGGTGCCGGCACCGCCAGGGTGCGGCTGCCCTACGACGACAAGTTCGTGCGTCCCGGCGGCACGGTCTCCGGACCGGCGATGATGGCGCTTGCCGATTTCACCTTGTGGGCCGCCCTGTTGGGGGCGATCGGCCCGGTGCCGCTGGCGGTGACGACCAGCCTCAACATCAACTTCCTGCGCAAGCCCGCAAACACGGACATCATCTGCACCGCGCGCCTGCTGAAGCTGGGCCGACGCCTGGCGGTCGGCGATCTGTTATTGACGCCGGCGGGCGAGGGGCTTCCCTGTGCCCATGTGACGGCGACCTATTCGATCCCGCCGCGGGAAAATGACGGCAAAACCGGGAGTTAGGGAGCGGTAAAATAATACCCTTTATATAACCTATTGATATAACACAAGAAATTAAATACTTCCATCAACATTTCTGTTGACACCCCTGCCAGCCCCGACTAGAAACCGCTCACCGCGCGGGCAACGTGCCGCGCGCGTTTTCATGTCAGGACAAATGCGGCGCGCTTGGGCGCCCATCGAACAAAGGCGAGAAGGCAATGACGACCTACTCGATGAAGCCGGCCGAGGTCGAAAAGAAGTGGTACGTGGTCGATGCCGACGGGCTGGTGCTGGGCCGGATGGCGGCGGAGATCGCCAAGGTGCTGCGCGGCAAGCACAAGCCGGGCTACACGCCGCACGTGGACTGTGGCGACAACGTCATCGTGATCAATGCCGACAAGGTTCGGCTGACCGGCAAGAAGCGGACGGCCAAGGTCTATTACTGGCACACCGGCTATCCGGGCGGCATCAAGAGCCGCACGGCCGAGCAGGTTCTGGATGGCAAGCATCCCGAGCGGGTGGTGCTGAAGGCCATCGAACGCATGATCCCGAAAGGCCCGCTGGGCCGCCAGCAGATGAGCAACCTGCGGGTTTATGCCGGGGCCGATCACAAGCACGAGGCGCAGCAGCCGGAGGTCCTGGACCTGGCCGCGCGCAACGCCAAGAACAAACGGAGCGCCTAGCACGATGTCTGACGAAACACAGGTGGTGACCGATCTCGCCGATCTGGGGCAGGCGACCGGAACGGTCGTCGAAGAAGCGGCACCCGCGGAGCCCAAGCTGGACGCGTTCGGCCGTGCCTATGCCACCGGCAAGCGCAAGAACGCCGTCGCGCGCGTCTGGATCAAGCCCGGCAGCGGCAAGGTCACGGTCAACGGCAAGGACCTGGCGGTCTATTTCTCCCGGCCCGTCCTGCAGATGATTATCAACCAGCCGTTCGGCGCCGCCCACCGGGACGGCCAGTTCGATGTGCTGGCCACGGTGACCGGCGGCGGGTTGTCCGGACAAGCCGGCGCGGTGCGCCATGGGATCTCCAAGGCGCTGGTCAATTTCGAGCCCGGCCTGCGCGGCACCTTGAAAGGCGGCGGGTTCCTGACCCGCGACGCACGCGTGGTCGAGCGCAAGAAGTACGGTCGCCGCAAGGCGCGCCGCAGCTTCCAGTTCTCGAAACGCTGATCCGCAGCGAACGCATTTCGGCCCCTTGAGGGCCAGTTCCAGGGGCGTTCCGGGTGGAACGCCCCTTTCGCATTGGGCATAGTGCCCGAAGATTTCAATTGCAGTCAGTCAGCAGGAAGCAACATGGAAAAGGTCAGAGTGGGTATTCTCGGAGCCAGCGGATATACGGGGGCGGAACTGCTGCGGCTGCTCAGCCTGCATCCCGCGGCCGACATCGTTGTCCTGACGGCCGACCGGCACGCAGGCCAGATGATCCAGGAGGTGTTTCCGCACCTCAGCGCCCTGGACCTGCCCGAACTCACGCGCATCGAAGAGTCGGACTGGCACACCTGCGACGTGGTCTTCTGCGCCCTGCCGCACGGCACCACCCAGGAGGTGATCGCCCAGGTCCTGGACGAATCGCCCCAAACCAAGGTGATCGACCTGTCGGCTGACTTCCGGCTGGCCGACTTGCATGTCTATGCGCACTGGTACGGCCAGGAACACAAGGCGCCGGAGATCCAGCCCCAGGCCGTCTACGGGCTGACCGAGATCTACCGCGACGACATCGCCGGCGCGCGCCTGGTTGCCAATCCGGGCTGCTACACCACCACCGCCCAGCTGCCGCTGATCCCGCTGATCGAGGCCGGCGTGATCGAAACCGACGACATCATCATCGATGCAAAGTCCGGCGTGTCGGGTGCCGGCCGTTCGGAGCAACGAAACATTCTGCACGCCGAGGTGTCGGAAGGCATCCACGCCTACAGCGTCGGCGAACACCGGCACGCGCCGGAGATTGAACAGGGGCTTTCGCGCGCGGCGGGCCTGCCCGTCACTGTCAGTTTTACGCCGCACCTGATGCCGATGAACCGGGGCATCCTTGCAAGCTGCTATGTCAAGCTGGCGGACGGCGCCAATGCGGCGACGCTGCGCGAGGCGCTGAAGGACAAATACGACGTCGAGCCCTTTGTTCACGTGGTGCCGGAAGGGGTCAGTCCGGCCACTCGGGACGTGCGGGGGTCGAATTATGTCCTGATCGGTGTCTTCGAGGATCGTGTGCCGGGCCGGGCCATCGTGCTTTCGGTCAGCGACAACCTGGTCAAGGGGGCCAGCGGCCAGGCGATCCAGAACATGAACGTGATGCTGGGCATCGAGGAGACCACCGGGTTGACCCAGGTGGCGCTGTTCCCGTAAGGCGCGCTGCGATGTCCCAGGTCATTCTGCCGTACCGGGGCGTGATGCCCACGCTGGGTGCCGGCTGTTTCGTTGCGCCGACGGCCGCCGTCGTCGGCGATACGGTCATCGGGCCGGAAACGAACATCTGGTTCAACTGCGTGGTGCGCGGCGACGTCAACGAAATCCGCATCGGCGCACGGACGAACGTGCAGGATGCGACCGTCATCCACGTATCCAGCACCGGGCAGGGGACCTATATCGGCGAGGAGGTGACGATCGCGCACTCCGCGCTGGTGCATGCCTGCACCGTCGAGGACCGTGCCTTCATCGGCATGCAGGCCTGCGTCATGGACGACGCGCGGGTCGAGACCCATGCCATGGTCGCCGCCGGTGCGCTGGTGACACCCGGTAAGACCGTTCCCAGCGGCGAGCTGTGGGCCGGCCGCCCGGCCCGTAAGGTGCGTGCGCTGAGCGCCGAGGAGATCGCCTATATCGATCATCTGCCCGGACACTACTGCAGGCTGGCCGAGGAGTATCTCGAGGCGGGGATCGGCCGGATCGAAGGCAGCGCCAGCTGAACCCATGATCCGTCGGCTGTCGATCCTGTTTGCGGCGGTTCTGCCCGCCGCCTCCGTCGCCGCCGCGCCGGAGAGTTTCAAGGACTGCGCGGTCTGCCCGGAGATGGTCGCGGTGCCGGCGGGCACGTTCCGGATGGGCTCACCGCCCGACCAGGAAGCCCACAGCGACGACGAGGGGCCGGTCCATTCCGTGACTTTTGGCCGGCCGTTTGCGGTGGGCCGTTTCGAGGTGACGCGCGCCGAATTTGCCGCCTTCGTCGCCGCCACCGGACGCGCCGACATTCCCGGCTGCTACGTCGAAGAGACCGGAAGCTGGGAGGATCGTCCCGATCGGTCCTGGCGCGACCCGGGATACGACCAGACCGACGTCGATCCGGTCGTCTGCGTCAGCTGGGATGACGCGCGCGCCTATACCGTCTGGCTGGCCGGTCGGACGGGCAGGTCCTATCGCATGGTCTCCGAGGCGGAGTGGGAGTATGTCGCCCGCGCCGGTTCGTCAGAGGCGCGGTTCTGGGGCGACGACAGTGCCGCCGCCTGCGGTTTTGCGAACGTGCAGGACCGGACCGGCAAGGCGGCAAGTCCGGACGGCCATAGCCCGCACGACTGCGACGACGGCATTGCCAAGACCGCGCCGGTGGGCCGCTATGCCGCGAATTCCTTCGGGCTTTACGACACCCTGGGCAATGTCTGGGAATGGACCGCGGATTGCTGGATCGACGACTACGCCGGCGCTCCGGACGACGGCAGCGCCTGGACGCACGGTCCGTGCGAAAGCCGGATCCTGCGCGGCGGGTCGTGGTATTACGGACCCTGGTTCGTCCGGTCCGCCGAACGTGTCGGCGTGCCCGCGGGCGACCGGTACTTCGATGCCGGCTTCCGGGTTGCGCTGGATCTGGACTAGGTCACGGCCGGCCTACAACAGCGCCATCTGCCGCGCGTCCCGAGGCGGCGGCCTGAACCGGGTCGTGTCCAGCCTGCTTTCCGCGGCGGTGCCGAAGGCCAGACCGTTCTTCTTGCAGGCCAATCGGAAACGCTCGGCGATCAGGTCGGCGTGTTTTCCGGTGCCCCGCATGCGCGTCCCGAACTGCGAGACGTAATAGTTTCCGTCGCGCATCTCGCGCATCCGGTTCATCACTTTCTTCGCCATGCCCGGCTTGTGCGCCTCGAGCCATTCGCCGACCAGGTCCTTGATCTCCAGCGGCAGGCGCAACAGGACGTAACCTGCCCGGCTTGCGCCATGTTCCGCCGCCGCATCCAGGATCCGCTCGATCTCCCAATCGGTCAGGGCCGGCACGATCGGCGCCACCATGACCATGACCGGCACCCCAGCCTCGCTCAGCGCGCGCACGGTCTTCAGGCGCAGGGACGGCGTTACGGCCCTCGGCTCCATCTTGTTGGCGAGGCGGTGATCGAGCGTCGTGATCGAGACCGCCACCGCAACCAGGTTGCGTGCCGCCATCGGCGCCAAAAGATCGAGGTCGCGTGTGACGAGGCCAGACTTGGTGACGATCAGGGCGGGATGGTCGGTTTCCGCCAGCAGTTCCAGGATCGACCGGGTGATTCCACGGTCCCGTTCCAACGGTTGGTAGGCGTCGGTGTTCGCGCCCAGCATGATTGGCTTGCAGCGATAGCCACGGGCCGAGAGTTCTGCGCGCAACAGCGCGGCCGCATTGGGTTTCTCAAACAGCCGCGTCTCGAAGTCGAGCCCGGGCGACAGGCCGTTATAGGCGTGCGTGGGACGGGCGTAACAGTAGACACAGCCATGCTCGCACCCCCGATAAGGATTGATCGAGGTTTCGAATCCCACATCCGGCGAGGCGTTGCGGGTGATGATGCGTTTTGGAAACTCGCGCGTGGCCCGCGTTCTGGGCGGCGGTTCGGGCAGGCGTGCCCAGCCGTCGTCGATCTTCTGGTGGACGAGGCGTTCGAAGCGGCCGTCCCGGCTGCTGAGCGAGCCGCGGCCCTTGACCGGGCGGTCCGGCACCAGCGCGTCGTCGGGTCCCTGTTCCATCCGACGACAGTAGACGGGAATGTAGAACAAAACAAGAACAATCAGCGCAAAAACAACGGCGCCGCATCTGGCACGGCGCCGCTGCGGGCTGGCGTTACTGCAGCCGCATTTTGACGAAGGACCCCGGCGCGTCTTCAATGGCCTTCAGTTTGCCGGCGCCGGGCACGCGGGCGGCGATCTTCGCGCCGCTTTTGCGGCCGACCCACTTGTACCATTCGGGCCACCACGATCCGTGGTGCTCGGTCGCGCCTTTCAGCCAGGCATCCGGCGTCTTGGCTTTGCTGCCGTTGGTCCAGTAGGAGTATTTGTCCGCGGCCGGCGGATTGACGACGCCGGCGATGTGACCGGACGCCGCAAGCACGAATTTCACCTGGCCCGAGTAGGTCTGCGTCGCCGCGAATGTGGACATCCAAGGTGCGATGTGGTCCTCGCGCGTCGACAAAACGAAGACCGGAATGTCGATGGTGCGCAGGTCGATGTCCACGCCGCACAGCGTAATCCCGCCGGGTTCGATCAGCTTGTTCTCCAGATACATCTGGCGCAGGTAGAAGCCGTGCATGGCCGCCGGCATGCGCGTTGAATCGGAGTTCCAGTACAACAGGTCGAACGGGAAGGGGTCTTTGCCCAAAAGATAGTTGTTCACCACGAACGACCAGATCAGGTCGTTCGCGCGCAGCATGTTGAACGTGGTCGCCATCTCGTGGCCTTCCAGATAGCCGCGTTCGTTCATGCGTTCTTCCAGGGCGCGCAGCTGCTCCTCGTCGATGAAGACGGACAACTCGCCGGCCTGGGTGAAGTCGATCATGGTGGTGAAGAACGTCGCCGACTTGATGCGCTTGTCGTCCTTCGCCTTCATATAGGCCAGCGTCGCCGCAAGCAGTGTCCCGCCCAGGCAGTAGCCGATGGCGTTCATCTGCTTCTCGCCGGTCGCCTCGGTGACGGCCTCCACCGCCGCCAGCGTGCCTTCCAACATGTAGTCCTCGAAGGTCTTGTCCGACAGCGTCTCGTCGGGGTTGATCCAGGACACAACAAACACGCTCAAGCCCTGGTCGACGGCCCATTTGATGAAGGAGTTCTTCGGCCTCAAGTCCAGTATGTAGAACTTGTTGATCCAGGGCGGAATGATCAGCAGCGGCACCTTGTGCGCGGTCTCGGTCGACGGCGTGTACTGGATAAGCTGCATCAGTTCGTTCTGGAAAACGACCTTGCCGGGCGTGGTGGCGATGTTCTCGCCAACGTTGAACGCCTCGGTGTCGGTCATCTTGATCTTCAGCTTGCCTTCGCCCTCTTCCAGATCCTTAAGCAAGTTCTGCAAGCCGTTGACAAGGTTTTCACCCTTGCTGTCGATCGTTTCGCGCAGCACCTCCGGATTGGTCATCAGGAAGTTGGACGGCGCCATCGCGTCAACGAACTGGCGGGTATAGAAGTCGACCTTCTTTGCCGTGTTTTCGTCCAGACCCTCGACCTCGTTGACGGTCGACTGCAGCCAGCGTGCGCTCAACAGGTACGACTGCTTGATGAAATCGAAGACGGTGTTCTCCGTCCAGGCCTCGTCCTTGAACCGGCGGTCGTCCTTGTCGGGCTCGACCACCGGCTCCAGTTCCTGGCCAAGCATGCGCCGGGTCGTGTTCTGCCAGAGGTTCAGATAGTCGTGCCACAGGTTCATCTGTGCCTGGACCAGAACCGCGGGATTGGTCATCATTTTCGCGGTCATTTCCAGGAACGCACGGCCGACATTCAACGGGTCGCCATGACCCAGCGGTCCCTGTACCGGATGGTTCTTCAAGAAGTCGGTGACGATGTTGCGGCTGCGCTCGGCGATTCCCGCCATTTGCTGCGACCACTCTACCGGGTCCGGCCACATGCCGTTCGAAGCCGATTGATCCCCCATATCCCGTTCCCTATGATGCCGTTCAACCACGCGCCGGATTTCTGGCAGAAACCCGCAACCGGTCGATGGTCTCAACCAAATGGGAGTAGCCTCATCCGTGCCGCGGCATTACATACAGGTGTCACAGTGCGTTGGCAAACCGAATTGGATGCGGAAAACGGGCGGATTTCGTCGCATTTTCCCTGGCTTGTATGACTGATCACAACTGGAATCGGCTTTCGTGCCTTTCCTGGCTTGCCCGGGCGGTCGCGATTGTGTCGATCGTGGTCGCCGTGGGCGCCTGCGACACGGCCGATTATACGGTCGACTGGTTCGACGACGACGACGAGGAAGAGACCGCCGAAGGCGAGGGCGAGGGCGAGGGTGAGGATGGCGAAGGGGGCGGCGCGCAGCAGCCCGTCGACCGGCCGTTCCCCAATCTGTCCAGCGTTCCCGAGCGTCCGGGCCCGCCGGAGATCAAGCTGGAAGCGGTCTCTGCCAAGGAAGGCCTGGTCGCCGACAAGAACAACGCCCGTTATACCGACCAGGAACTGCGCAGCCAGACGGCCAACGTGCGGCCGCGCCCGCGCGTTCCCAGCGAACCACAGGCTCCGGAAACGGACGGTCCCGCGCCGGCCGACAGCGCCGTAAGGCCCAGTGCGCCGCCGCCCCCGCCACCCGGGACTCCTGCGGCGCGCAGGCCGCCGCCGGCGCCGGCTGGCTCGCCTGCGGCCACGCGTGCCGCGCCGACGCCCGCGGCCCCGGCACCGGCCGAGGCCCAGGTTGCGGTCAAACCATCGGACACGAGACCGACGCCCAGCGCCACGGCGCAGACCGCAGGACGCCCGCAGCCGATGGCGGCCGCGCCCCAGCCGATGGCGGCCGCGCCCCAGCCGAGGGCGGCTCCACAGCCTGCGGCGCAGCCCCGCCCCGCTGCCGCGACCCAGACCGCGGCTCGCCAGCCAAGGGTCCCGCCTAGGGCGCCGGCGCCTGAACCGGTACGTCAGGATGCGGCGCCGGAACGCCCGCGCCCGGCGCCGCCGCCCGTCGCGGCGGTGACCGCGCCTCAGGGCACCGGATCAGCGCAAGGGACGGCCATGTCCACCCCGGCGCCGGCCCAGCAGCCGGTCGTTCGACCGGGAACGACGACGCTGATTGCGACCATCTATTTCGCCGACGGACAGACGGTTTTGACGGCTCAGGACTTGGAGGTCCTGCGCCAGGTTCTGAATATCCAGCAGGACGGCGGCGGCATGTTGCGCGTGGTCGGGCATTCCAGCATGTCGAGCGGGATCGCCGATCCAGTGCGCCGACGCATGGCGAATTTCAAGGTCTCGCTGGATCGCGCGACAATGGTCGCAAGAAACTTCCAGGATCTGGGGCTGTCCGGCGACAGCGTCGTGGTCGAGGCGCGCGGCGACTCGCAGCCGATCTATTCCGAGGAAACCGCTGCCGGCGCAGCCGCCAACCGACGTGCTGAGATCTTTCTCGACCGCTGAACGGGCGAAACGGGGAAGGGCGGAAACCGCCGGCTCAGTTGGTGGCCAGGGTCTCCGACTGCGACTCTTGGTAGTTTTTCCAGATCTTGCGGAGGTCCGCCACCAGCGGTCCCACATCGCCGTTCGAGGCCCGCAGCACCGACGCGAACTCCGAACGCTGGGTCACGATCATCGAGATGCCTTCGATCGAGACGTCGAGGATCTTCCAATCCCCGTCCATCTTGCGGACACGCCAATCAATGCGCATGTCCGTATTGCTGTCGCTTTTCAGCCAGCTTAGGACCAGGAAGTCGCGCTTGCGCGGGCGGGCGCTGACGACGTCCAGCGTCTCGCCGGAATAGGCATCCATGCGGCGACTGTAGGTCGCCACGAGATAGTCCTCGAAGGCATTGAGATATTCAGTCTGGGCCTGCTCGTCGAGCCTGCGCCAGTGATGCCCAAGCACGAAGCGGCCGATACCGTCGAGGTAGAACCCGCGGACCAACAGTTCGCGAAATTCGCCCTCTTTCTCGGCGGACGTCTTTTGCTCGTCGGTCAGTTTAACGATCGCTTCGTCGGTAAAGCTCTGGATGAACTGGACCGCGTCCGCGGATTCGCTGGCGATCGATGTTGCGGGCGACAGCATTGCCGCCGCGGCGATTGCAACCGACGCGCACATGGACCGTGCCGTCGCACCCAACCTTAAGACGTCCACTTGACTGAACATTTTGTAACTCCCTCCCCACGGTCGCCATCCGTCCGGCCCCACCCCGGCGGGACGACCAAAACGGCTTTACGTCGTCTACCCTCAAAAACCCCAGAAACACATACTAGCACGGACCGGCCCGACACAGTGAGGGGCGTCACAAATCTGCCATGCTTAGCGGTCCCTGAGTACCACACCCGCCAACGCGCGCCGCAAAAACCCCTGGATTCCGCCCTTTTCAGCCGGCCTCCCGGGCGCCGAACCTCGCCGGATTTCAAGTCGGCCCGACGGCCGGTTCGGCCTTAACAAACTATCGACACTGCGTGAGGCTTAAGGGTAGAAACAGCCACCGCCGTGGCAAGTAGAAAAGCCTTCTGGGCAACCGAAAATGCCCAAAAAAATTGTCGCTGCACGCAAAGCAAGGCCCGTTTCGGAGCATCTGAAACCGATGATTGAGGACTTTCACAGGATCAAGCGTCTGCCCCCTTACGTCTTCGCAGAGGTTAACGCGATGAAGGCGGCGGCACGCACGGCGGGCGACGACATCATCGATTTCGGCATGGGCAACCCGGACAGCGCCACGCCGCCGCACATCGTTGCCAAGCTGGTCGAGGCGGTCCAGAACCCGCGTACGCACCGCTACTCGCAAAGCCGCGGAATCCCGGGGCTTCGGCGCGCCCAGGCCGCCTATTACGGCCGCCGGTTCGGTGTCGAGGTCGACCCGGAGACCGAGATCATCGTCACGTTGGGGTCGAAAGAGGGGCTTGCCAACCTGGCCCAGGCGATCACCAGTCCGGGCGACGTGGTGCTGGTGCCCAACCCCTGCTACCCGATCCATGCCTTCGGGTTCATCATGGCTGGCGGCGCCCTCAGGTCTCTGCCGGCGTGGGAAACCGATCAGGGCTCGTTCCGAACGGAGTTCATGTCGGCGCTGGAACGGGCGGTGGTCCATTCGATCCCCAAACCGCTGGCGGTCGTCTTGAATTTCCCCGCCAATCCCACGGCGCACTGCGTGGATCTGGACTTCTACGGCGAGGTGGTCGAGTTCTGCCTGCGCCACGAGATTTTCATTCTGTCCGACCTCGCCTATGCGGAGATCTATTTCGACGACCGGCCGCCGCCGTCGGTGCTGCAGATCCCGAAGGCCCGGGAAATCGCCGTGGAATTCACGTCGATGTCGAAGACCTATTCCATGCCGGGCTGGCGGATCGGATTTGCCGCCGGCAACCGCCGGCTGATCGCGGCCTTGGGCCGGATCAAGTCCTATGTGGACTACGGAGCCTTCACGCCGATCCAGGTTGCGGCGACGGCTGCGATCAACGGGCCGCAGGATTGCGTCGACGAAATCCGGCAGCTCTACAAGGACCGCCGCGACACCCTCGTCGAAGGCCTTGCCCGCGCCGGCTGGGACATTCCGGTTCCCGCCGCCACCATGTTCGCATGGGCGCCGCTGCCGCGCGCATTCCACAACATCGGCTCGCTCGCCTTCTCCAAGCTGTTGATGCAGGAGGCCAAGGTCGCCGTCTCGCCGGGCGTCGGCTTCGGCGAACACGGCGAAGGTTTCGTCCGGATCTCGATGGTGGAGAACACCCAGCGGATACGCCAGGCCGCCCGCAATATCCGTTCCTTCCTGTCCCGCGCCGACAGCCTCTCTGAAGACACGTTGCGCCAGGCCGTCGCCCAATGACCGAACCGTTCAAGGTCGCCGTCGCCGGCTTGGGAACGGTCGGCGCCGGCACGGTGGACCTGATCCAGCGTCAGGAACGTTGGCTGACCAGCCGGGTCGGTCGGCCGATCGTGGTGTCGGCCGTTTCGGCCCGCGACCGCACCCGAAACCGCCCCGTCGATGTCTCGCGCTACGATTGGTACGACGATGCGGCCGACATGGCGCGCAACGCGGACGCCGACCTTGTCGTTGAACTGATCGGCGGCAGCGACGGCGTCGCGCGCGCCGTTGCCGATGCCGCTTTCGCCGCCGGCCGGCACGTGGTCACCGCCAACAAGGCGCTGATTGCGCTGCATGGCGCCGACCTGGCTGAGGAGGCCGAGCGGGCCGGCGTGGCTTTGGCCTTCGAAGCGGCGGTCGCCGGCGGCATTCCGGTCCTTAAGGCCATGCGCGAAGGGCTCAGCGGCAACCGGATCAACCGGGTGCTGGGCATCCTGAACGGTACCTGCAACTACATCCTGACCAGCATGCGCGAAACCGGTCGGCCCTTCGACCAGGTTCTGGCCGAGGCGCAGCAGCTCGGCTATGCCGAGGCCGATCCGGGGTTCGATGTCGACGGCGTCGATGCGGCGCACAAGCTGGCGATCCTGACCAGTCTTGCCTTCGGCACGCGCGTCGATTTCGGTTCCGTCTACGTGGAAGGCATCCGTCACGTTTCGCCGCACGACATCGCCTATGCCACCGAGTTCGGCTACAAGATCAAGCTGTTGGGGATCGCGGAGATTTCAGAACAGGGCATTCAACAGCGGGTGCACCCCGCGATGGTTCCGCTGGACGCACCGCTTGCGGCGGTGGAAGGCGTGTTCAACGGCGTTGAGATCGACGCCGATTATGCCGGAACGACCATGCTGGAAGGGCGCGGCGCCGGTGCCGAACCGACCGCGTCGGCGGTGGTCGCCGATGTCGTCGATATCGCGGCCGGGCGGCGGTCCCCGGCCTTCGGGGTTCCGGTTGACGATCTTGTCACGGCGACCGTCATACCCATGAAGCGGCACCGGGGCTGTTATTACGTCCGGCTCACCGTGTTGGACCGGCCGGGGGTTTTCGCCGACCTTGCGGCAGCCTTGCGCGACGAGGACGTCTCGATCGAGACCGTTGTCCAGCGGTCGCGATCCAATGGTGGCGATGCCGTGCCGGTGGTGCTAACCACGCACGAGATCCAGGAAGATGCCCTGCAGAGGGCATTGACGAAGATCGGCACGCTTGAGGCGGTCACGGAACCGCCGCGGGTGATCCGGATCGAGCAGTTCTGAAACGGGGTGTGCAACGCCGCGAAGGCGGAACAGGGGGACCTACAGAATGGACGATGCCAGCCGTCATATGGACCGCAACTTGGCGTTGGAGGCGACGCGGGTCACCGAAGCCGCCGCCCTGGCGTCGGCACGCTGGATGGGGCGCGGGGACGAAGAGGCCGCCGACCAGGCGGCCGTCGATGCCATGCGCCGGGCTCTCAACGACCTCGCCATTCGAGGGACCGTCGTGATCGGCGAGGGCGAACGCGACGAGGCGCCGATGCTGTACATCGGCGAGGAAGTCGGATCCGGAAAGGGACCGGAGATCGATGTCGCGCTGGACCCCCTTGAAGGCACAACGATCACCGCGAAGGGCGGGCAGAACGCCATGGCCGTGGTTGCGATGGCTGACAAGGGAGGCTTCCTGAACGCACCCGACGTCTATATGGACAAGATCGCCGTCGGCGGCGGGTTGCCCCAGGGCATTGTCGATCTGGACCATACGCCGAAGCAGAACCTGCAGAATCTGAGCGAGGCCTTGGGAAAGCGTATGGCGGACCTGGTGGTTTGCGTTCTGGACCGGCCGCGGCACAGCGATCTGATCACCGACATCCGCGAAGCGGGCGCGCGGGTGCAGATGATCTCCGATGGCGACGTCGCCGGCGTCATCGCGACGAGCCAACCCGAAAGCGGTGTCGACATCTACATGGGCAGCGGCGGCGCCCCGGAGGGCGTGCTGGCGTCGGCTGCGCTCAGGTGCATCGGCGGTCAGATGGAAGGCCGGCTGCTTTTCCGCAATGACGACGAAAAAGAGCGTGCGGCGCGGTGGGGCGTCACCGACCTGGAACGGAAGTACAGCCTGTACGAGCTGGCCAGCGGCAGCGTGATGTTCGCCGCCACCGGCGTGACCGACGGCCCGCTGCTGCGCGGTATCCGCATCACGGCGACCGGGGCGACGACGCAGTCCATCGTCATGCGTTCCAAGACCGGGACCGTGCGCCTGATCGAGTCCCGGCACGACTTCACGCGCAAGCCTTGGGTACAGCCGCAGGACTAGACACCGCGCCGGACGCCCCGGTCCTGGGCGTCGGCCGGTCGGTCAGCGGGCTGCGCTGGGAGGAGCGGCCCGCCGACGAGCGCACCTCAGCGGCCCTGGCACAGCGTTTCGCGCTTCCGGAGGTCGTGGCCCGTGCCATGGCGGCGCGCGGGGTCGATCTGGACCAGGCGGAAACCTATCTCTCTCCGTCCCTGAAGGCGCAGCTTCCCGATCCCGGCGATCTGTTGGACATGGCGCCCGCGATCGAGCGGATCGCCAGGGAGATCCGCGACGGCCAGCCGGTCGGCGTGTTCGGTGACTACGATGTGGATGGCGCGACCGCCTCTGCGCTGCTGGTTCGTTTCATCCGTGCCGCCGGCGGCGCCGCAGAGATCTACATTCCCGACCGCCTGAAGGAAGGGTACGGCCCCAACATCGACGGCCTGAAGGCCCTGCAAGCGCGCGGCGCCCGGGTCGTGGTGACCGTCGATTGCGGCATCACCGCCTTCGAGCCGCTGGCGGCGGCTCGTCAGGCGGGTCTCGACGTTGTCGTTGTCGACCACCACGTGGCCGAGCCGCGCCTGCCCGATGCGGCGGCGGTGATCAACCCCAACCGGCTGGACGAGACCAGTCCGCACCGCCAGTTGGCCGCGGTCGGCGTTGCTTTTTTATTGGTGGTCGGCCTGAACCGAGAATTGCGCCAGGCGGGCCACTATGGGCAGCGGCCCGAACCGGACCTCTTGCAGTGGCTGGACATGGTGGCCCTGGGCACGGTTTGCGACGTCGTGCCCCTGACGGGCGTCAACCGCGCGCTGGTGACCCAAGGCCTGAAGGTGATGGCGGCGCGGCGCAATGTCGGTCTGACGGCGCTGTGCGATGTGGCGGGCATCACCGAGCCGCCCGCCGCTTATCACGCGGGCTACGTCCTTGGACCGCGGGTCAACGCGGGCGGTCGCGTCGGCCGCGCCGGTGCCGGGGCACGACTGCTTTCCACCGAGGATCCCGCCGAGGCGCGGCGGATCGCCGAGGAGCTGGACCGGTACAATGCCGAGCGGCGTGCGATCGAGGCCCGCTGTCTGGACGAGGCGCTGGAACAGGCGGAGGCAGGCGGCGCGGGTGAGACGCTGGTCTACGTCGCCGCGGAAGGGTGGCATCCCGGTGTCATCGGCATCGTCGCCGGCCGGCTAAAGGACCGCTACAACCGTCCTGCCTGCGTCGTGGCCCTCGAGGCGGGCCTGGGGAAGGGATCGGCACGGTCCGTGTCCGGAATCGATCTCGGCGCCGCGGTGATCGCCGCGCGTCAGTCCGGTCTCTTGGTGGCCGGCGGCGGCCACAAGATGGCGGCCGGCTTCACGGTTGAGGCCGGGCGCCAGGAGGCCTTCCTGGCCTTTCTCGAAGAACGGATGCAGCAGGCGGCGGGTGCGGAGGGCATCGTGCCGCGTCTTTCCTTGGACGGCGTGGTGCAGGCGGGTGCGGCCTCGCTGGATCTGGTCCTGTCGCTGCAGCGGTTGGCCCCGTTCGGCAGCGGCAACAGCGAGCCGCGTTTCGCCCTGCCGCGCGTTCGTGTCCACCAGGCCCAGGTGGTCGGCAGCGACCATGTCCGCTGTTTCCTGTCGGGCGAGGGCGGCGGGCGGCTGAAGGCGATCGCGTTTCGATGCGCCCAGACGCCGCTCGGCCGGCTGTTGCTGGCCGAGAACAACGGGATGACGATCAACGTTGCCGGACGGTTGAAGATCGACCGTTGGCAGGGTCGCGAGCAGGTTCAGTTCACGATCGAGGACGCGGCTTCGGATCAGAGCTGAACGGCCGTCTGCATCATCTCGTCGATCGTGCGCAGATCGGTCGCCGCCAGGTCGTAGGCACGCTGGGCCTGGATCAGCTTTGTGAACTCAAGCGCCAGGTCGGTCGCCGACTGTTCGATCACGCCGCCGAGGATTTTGCCCCGCGTCGACACGGCCGTATCGTACAGCGTGATGTCGCCGGAATAGTCGTTGGCGGCAAAGTGGGTGCCGCTGCGCGGCGACAGACGGTTGGGGCTGATCACGTCACCCAGCGGCAGCTTGAACAGCGGTTCGTCGAGGTTGTTGGAGTATCGGCCGACCACTTCGCCGCGGTCGTTGACGTAGATCTTCTCGATCCGTGCTTCCGGCGCGCCATTGGCTTCCAGGGTCGTTGTTCTGAGTTCGCCCGCATATTGGGTCATGCCCAGGAAATCGTAGGTCAGCGTGCTGGCCGCGGCCGTCGGGTCGGTCCAGCTCACACCGATCGTGGTCGAGGTCGGCGAGACCAAGGCGCCGGTTGCGTCGAATGTCATGGTGACCGGCGTGCCCGAGGTCACCGTGCCGCCGGTCGAGTTGAAGGCCAGCGACCAGGTATTGACGGCCGGCTGACGAGTCCAGGTCATATCAAGCGGCTGGACGGTGCCGTTGCTGTCATAGACGAACCCGGTGATGCGCTGCGTGCCGCCGACCGCCGTGCTTGCCGGCAGGTTGGCCTCAACCGTGACCTGGGTCGACGCGACCGCCGCCTGCAGGTTGGACTGCGGATCGAAGCGAACCGCCTCCAAACTGTCGACGGTCGTGCCGGTGGTAAAGCCGCCGTTGCCGTCGGCCGGCCACCCCAGCATATAGTTGCCGCCTGCATCCGCCAGATAGGTGAGTTCGGTGCCCGCCTCGTCGATGAGCTCGGGCTTGAATTCACCGGCGCGGCTGAGCTGGTATTCGCCGGCCACGTCGGATTGCGTGTTGGTCACGAAGAACCCGCGGCCGTCGATCGCCGCATCGAACGATTTTCCGGTCGGCAGCAACGGCGCCTGGTTCAGGATATGGCGATGGACCGTGGGCTGGATTCCGCCATAGTCGCCCGGCGCCCCGGCCATGGTTTCCCTGGCCACCTCCTGAAACCGGATATCCGTGACCTTGTAGCCCGTGGTGGTGGAATTCGCGATGTTTTCGGAAATCGCCGCCAGCGCCAAGGCGTGGCCCCGCATGGCCGTCACGCCGGGGGAGAAAGCCGATGCATAGGTCATTTGCCGTATCCCGTCCTAGAATAGTCCCCCGATCAGGTGCAAGGCGGATGCCAGGCCCTCCTCTTTAAAAACGCAGTAAAATCAATGGATTACTGTCCATTCTTGCGCTGGTGGCCGGTCTCGCCGGGCAGGCCCTGCCGGGCGCAGGCAAATCCTGCCCGCATCGGCCCTTCGCGTTTCCGGGGGCGCGGCGGCGAAGGTGGCTTGACCCGGCGTCCGGTCCCGATTACATAGCCGGCGTTTCCGCCTTCTTGCGTCCCCATCGTCTAGAGGCCTAGGACACCGGCCTTTCACGCCGGCAACACGGGTTCGAATCCCGTTGGGGACGCCATCGCGACACCTCCGCTGAGTCGATATCCGGTCGGATTGCCACCGCCCTGCGGGCTGTGCGTAAATCCCCTACCTCTCCAGTCCGGCGGCGGGACGGCAATGGCCAAGACCGAACAAACATTCAGAACCCGGTCCAGCGCCAATTTCGTCGTCCGCTACACGCTCGACGGACCCGACGCGGTCCGCAAGAGACGATGCCGCGACGCGCGGGCCATGGCGGTGCCCGGAATGCGGCGCCGTGGCAAGGACACGCCCGACTATGTCGTCCAGGTGCTGTACTGGGCCGAACGCGCGCTTGCGCGGTATACCGCAGCACCATTCCACCTGGTGAACCCGGCCCGCGACGGCAGGATCCAGATCAGCATCGAGACCTTGCGGGCGGTCGGCAGGGCTAGCCGCAAGCGGATGATCATCCTGCACAGAAGCCTCTCTCCGGAGGTGCTTGCGCTGACGGTCGCGCACGAGGTCTTCCACGTCGCCCAGTACGAGTACCAACGCAACGGCGGACGCTGGCGACCGGCCGTGATCGAAGGCGGCGCCGTCTTCGCCGAGCAGTTCGTGACGGACGTATTCTACGACACAGGCCCTGCGGCCCGGGGCAGGCTGCGGACGTACCGGCGCATCGTTCGGGAACCGCACCGGCCCCTGACCGTTGCCGCCTACGACTGCGGCCTGTTCTGGGCCTATATCGGGCACCAGTACGACGCCGGCCGGCGGGCCAAGGACGGGCGGCCGCGAGGGCCGCTCCTCTACCGCGCGGTGCTCGAGCGGTGCGCCGCGCGCGGCTACAGTGCGGTCAACATCCGCGCGGCCTTGGCCGGCAAGGTGCCCGGCACCGATCTTTATCGCTTTCGCTATGACGGCCCCGGACCGCACGCGACGGTGCTGCGCGCCGATACCCTGGTCGGCAATTTCGCCATGGCCGCGTGCCTGGAGGACATCGGGTTTGTGCCGGCGGATCGGCGTTTCGCGTTATTGCCCGAAGGCCTGGCCGAACAGATGCCGGCCGACGTGGCGGCGGTCGCGGGCGCCAAAGCGACGCCGCCCCGCGCCACCGAGTTCCACGTGGTTCGGCCGGGCGCCGGAATCGCGCTGCGCGGGGACTTGGGCGATTTCGGAAGCATGTTCTACGGCGTCGAGCTCGATGCGTCGGTCCGATCCGTCCGCGTGATGCTGGCGGCAACCGCGCCCCATCGCAGTCTCCTTCTGCAGGTCGGATTGATCGACGCTGAGGGGCGGCTGGTCGACATCATCCGCACCGACAGGTCCGGTTTCGACCGGACCATCGGCCTCGACCGCGGCCCGTCGCGGATCGAGCGGCTGGTGGTGGTCGTGACCGGCGTGGCCCGTTCGGCCGAGTACGAATTGACCGTCGAGCCCGCTTCGCCGCTGCCTGATCTCATGCTGACCTCCTGGAACGCGCCGGCGGGCAGGGAGCTTTCCTGGGCGCCCGATCCGAAAAACGGGATGTGGCAAAGCCCGGATGTCCGCTGCATCGGTTCCGTCGGAACGCCAGGGAGCATCGTTGCCACGGTGCGGAACCTGGGCGGCGCGGATCTGAGCCGGGGCGAGGTACGGTATTTCTGTCAATGGGCCGACGGGATGCCAGCCGCTGCGCACTGGCGCCCGGTCCGCGGCAGCGACGATTCGCCCGCCGTGGCCCGCCTCAAGCGACTGCCGGCAGGCACGGCGCGTCGATTGTCGGTGAAGGTGGTCTGGCCGCAAGCAGATAGAGGCCGCCACCTGTTCGTGCTGGCCGCCACACGCAGCAGCAAGGACGAGAATATCGGCAACAAGGCCGCTGTCACGCGCTGGCCCGGCGGATGAATGAGGACGGCAGTTGCTCGATTGGGCGCGCAGGCTTCGTCGGAGACTGGGCGGGTGCTACCGGAAATCCGGCAGGAGTGCTTGAAAACACGCTATGATATTCGTCCCCGGGGCGGCATTATTTCGACAACGGCTGCCGGCAGGAGGGGGCCGTTTATATTAGCCGAAAGTTGAAAAGCGATGCGCAAGCGGGAATCATAACAGTTTGAGGTGTCGCGAGGCGGCGGTACCCCGGTATCCTTGACGGTCTGAACCGGATCACCGGAGCCCGGACCTGGACGAACAAAAAGCGGTTGGAAAGACAGCCAACGATGGTCGAAATCAGTCGCAGAAACGGAGGTGTCGGCCGACGGGGGATGAACCCCGAAATGGGCGGCGAACTGAAGACCGTGACGGTGATGTTCGCCGACCTGTCCGGGTCTCTTACCCTGATCGAGGACCTGGACCCGGAGGATGCGGGCGAGGCGATCCAGCCTGTGATCGATGCGATGGTCCAGGCGGTTCACCAATATGGAGGCTATCTCTGCCGGGTCATGGGAGACGGCGTCATGGCCCTGTTCGGCGCGCCAACGGCGCAGGAGGACCACGCGCTGCGGGCGTGCCTTGCCGGCTGGGAGATTTGCACGTCGGTGGCGGCGTTACAGCAGCAGAACCGGTCCAGCGACCTGCCCCAGTTCTCGGTCCGGGTCGGGCTGAATTCCGGCGAGGTGATGGTCGGCGACGTGCTGACCGACGGGGCCGTCGAGATCGATGTCGTCGGTCAGGTCGTCCATGTGGCCAGCCGGATGCAGGCCATGGCGGCCAAGAACTCCGTCTGGATGACCGGCGACACCCATCGGCTGGTCGCCGACTTCGTCAAGGCCCGTCATCTGGGGAAACGGGCCATCAGGGGCCTTTCCAGCCGCATGGAGCTTTATCAGCTCGCCGGTATCGGTGACGAGCGCATGCGCTTTCGCGCGCATGTGACGCGCGGGCTGAGCACGCTGATCGGGCGGGAGAAGGAGTTGAACGACCTGGAGCGGTCTGTCGAGCAGTTCCGCAACGGCGCGGGGCAGACCATTGCCATCACCGGGCCGGCCGGCATCGGCAAGAGCCGGCTGTTGTTCGAACTGGTGGAGAAGGCGGTCAAGCCCCATTGCCGCGTCGTCGAGGTCCAGTCCCTGCCATACGACCGCGGCCGGTACTTCGTGCCGATTCACCAGATCCTGAGATCGCTGTTGCAGATCGACAGCGACGACGGGCGCGATGAAATCATCGCCAAGCTCGGCCGCTTTCACCAGCAGTATCCGACCGTCCAGGCCCGTTCGCTGGACGCGCTGAAGGCGATCCTGATCGACCGCGACACCGAGACCGGCTGGCAAAGCATCAACTATCCGGACCGGCGTCTGCAGGTGAACACCGAGGTGGTGAATTTCGTCGTGGCCATCAGCCAGGTCACGCCGCTGGTGATCGTCTGGGAAGACGTGCACTGGATCGACGCGGACAGCCGATTGACGCTGGAAACCCTGGCCGGCCGCGTCGGCGAATCCCAGGTCCTGCTGTTGGCCAGCCTCAGGGACGACGTGCCCGGCAACCTGCTGCCGCTGGACTGCGACGTGACGATCGATCTGAAACCGCTGACCGATGCGAACTGCCTGGACCTGCTGGACCACGTTCTGGGGAATGACGACAGCCTGGAACCGGTCAAGGAGACCGCCGTCGAGAAGGCGGCCGGCAATCCGCTGTTTCTGGAGGAGATGATCCGCGAACTGACCGAGTCCGGCGTGTTGTTGGGCGGGCGCGGCCAGTACAGACGCGCCAACGGGTTCAAGGGGGCGCAGGTGCCCGTGTCGATCTCCGGTCTGATGGGCAATCGCATCGACCGGTTGACGAAGAGCGAACGCGAACTTCTGGAGGCTGCGGCCGTCGTCGGGACGCGATTCCAGTTTCCGATCCTTGCCATGATCAGCGGCAAGGAGGCCAACGACAACATGAACAAGCTGCTCGACGCCGGCCTGATCACCCACGGGCGCGCGGAATCTCAGTTCGCCTTCAGTCATCCGCTGATGCAGGAGGTCGCTTACCGCAGGGTGACCAGACGGCGAAGGATGGCTTTGCACCGCCAGGTGGTCGATGCCATCGAGTCGAAGGCGAACGGCAAGCTGGTCGACCGGGATCTTCAACAGCTTGCCTATCACAGCTGGGAAGGCCAGGACTGGCAACGCGCCGTCGACTATCTGCTGCGCGCCGGTCGGTTGGCCCTGTCGAAGGCCGCCAACCGTTCGGCCTTGCAGATGTTCCAGAAGGCCAAACGCGCTGCCGAGAGCGTTCAGCGCATGCCCGACAGTCCGGACCGCATGTTCGAGATCAGCCTGGACACCGCCGCGGCGGCGTTCGCGCTTGGCGACGGCGGTCAGTACATCGAAAGCATCCGCGGCGCCGAGGAACTGGCTCGCTCGTCGAACGACAGCGCGCAGCTTGCCTGGGCCTATTCGCACCTGGCGCTGTACAACTGGATGTCCGGAAAGCCCATCGATGCGGACGATTCCGCGTCGAAGGCATACGAACTGGCGCGGCAGAGCGGTGATTCGTATCTGCAAGTCCACACCCTTCTCAGGCGCGGCCTGACCTCGCAGGGGCGGGGCCACTATCGGCGGTCGCTGGAAATCCTGCTCGATGCTTTGGGACCGCTGGGCGCGGGCGACGAGTTCGAACGATACGGACTGGCGGCGCCCGGGACGGTCCTGTGCAAGGCGACCATCGCGCGTGACTATGCCGAGCTTGGCGACTTCAAACGGGCCGTGGAGTACGGGACCGCCGCGAAGGAGATCTCCGAACGGGCGGGCGATCCGTTCGGCATCGTCTATGCCTATCGGGAACTCGGTATCGCGCTGTTGCGCCAGGGCGATCTTGTCGGTGCGAACGAGCTTCTCGGCCACGGTCTGAAATTGTGCGGGGAGACCGACGTGGGCCTGCTCTTTCCACGCATGGCCGGTGCCGCGGGCTATGCCCAGGCTCTGTGCGGCGAGCATGAAAGCGGCATCGCAAACCTCCAGCGCGCTGCAGAGGTCGGCGAAGCACTAAACGTCCCTGTCTATCTGAGCCTGGTTCATGTCTGGCTCAGCGAGGCCTATCTTCTGGAAGGCAAGTTGTCGGAAGCGCTCGCCGAGGCCAACACCGGGGTCCAGCAGGCGATCCGGTATGAAGAAACCTCCAACAGCGCCTGGGCGCTGAAGACGCTGGGCGACGTGCATATGGCGTTCGGGCCGGAACAGCTTTCCGACGCCATCCAGGCCTACGAGAAATGCGAGGCGATCGCGGAGGAACAGGGGCTGCTGCCGTTGCTGGCGAAGTGCCGGTTCGCCCTGGGCGAAGCGTACGAGAGCCTCGGCCGGTCCGACATCGCAATGAAGGCCAAGGCATCGGCCAAGCGGATACAAGACACCATCGGGCTGCATCTGGACGCCTGACATATCTTGGCTGGAGACGCGTTGTAGTTTTGTTGTATCGTGGTTTTTTCATCCATGATGAATTCGATAATTGGGGGGTTCCAGCATGGCAAAACGAAGGACCGTTACCGGTTGGGATCCAGGCATCCTGCTGCGCCTGGACAATGACGAGGTCTATTACATCCCCAGCAAGGACCTCGATAAGTACAGGGTCAGGCCCGGCCGGGGTCCGCATGCGCCCACTGCGGCCTTCAACCACTGGTTCGACTGTCTCGTGCAACTGTCTGGCGTCAAGAACGCCATCTCCATTGACTGGGAGTTCACGCCGTTGGGGGATGGTGTGGGCGTCGAACACATGGTCAAGCGGGATCGGAAGGACGACGACGAAGACTAAGGCCGTCACATCACTCCGTCGCCGGCGGGCAGCTTGACCGGTCAAGGTGCGTTCCCGATCCGTCGGTTGGAGTAACCAGTCAGCATGACCGCCTTCAGTTTTGCCGACGTGCCGACGGCCAAGCCGTTTCGTCAAGGCACCCATCGCGGTATCGCACCGGACGCCACCGTCGACAGGGCGCGCCGCGTCCTCGACAAGCTTGGCGTTACACGGATTGCCAACCTGACCGGCCTTGATTCCATCGGCCTGCCGGTCGTGACCGCGATCAGGCCCAATGCCCGTTCGATCTCCGTTGCCATGGGCAAAGGCGTGTCGGTCGACGCCGCGAAGGCGTCCGCCGTGATGGAGGCGGCCGAGCTGTTTCACGCCGAAGAGATCCTGCGCCCGGTTCAGTTCCAGTCATATGAGGACCTCGCCGAACGCGTGTCGGTGGTCGACCCCGAGACGCTGCCGCCGACGGCGGCGTCACAGTTTCACCCGGCCTTGCGCATGCTCTGGATCGAGGGTGTCGATCTGCAGTTCCAGCAGTCGGTGTGGGTGCCCCTCGAGCTGGTCAGTACGGACTACTGCGTTCCGGCGCCGCCGGGTTTCGGCTGCTTTCATGCGACGTCCAATGGCCTGGGCGCCGGCAACAATCGACTGGAAGCGTGCGTTCACGCGGTGTGCGAACTGGTCGAACGCGACGCACGAACGCTGTGGTACCTGACCGGCGGTCCCGGGCGGGCGGAGGACAGGGTCGACCCCGACAGCGTCGATGACGACACCTGCGCTTCCCTGCTGGCGCAATACCGGGACAGAGGGTTCTTCGTCGCAATCTGGGACATCGCCTCGGACGTCGGGATCCCGGGCTTTGTCGTCGGATTGCGGGAAACGCCGGACGCGACGCGGTCGGCCGCGCGCTGGTTCGTCGGCAGCGGCGCCCACCTGTGTCGGGAGATTGCGTTGTGCCGCGCCATCACGGAGGCCGCACAGTCGCGCCTGACGATGATCTCCGGCGCCCGTGACGACCTTCCGACCTCTCTCTACGCGTCGCAGGGCGAGCCGCTTGCGGCGGGGTGGGACGATGCGGGCGTCGCCGCCGCGTCTCCAATGCGCGTTTTCGCAGAGACGCCCAGCTATCCGTCGGACTCGCTGCTCGACGACTTCACCGTCCTGCAACAGCGCCTCGCGGCGGTCGGCCTGGAGCGGATGATCGTCGTCGATCTGACGCGCGAGGAGATCGGGATTCCGACGGTGCGCGTGATCGTGCCCGGACTGGAAAGCATGCATTCCGCGCCCGGATATGCAGTCGGAACCCGTGCCGGTGCGGTGCTGAGGCGGGCGCAATGAGCGCGATTGTCTTCCTGGGGCCGACACTGTCCGCCGATGAGGCGCGGGCGGTGCTGGATGCCGACTACCGGCCGCCGGCCGGGTTCGGCGACGTGATTCGTGCGGCCAGCGAAGGGCCCGTCGCGCTTGGGATCATCGATGGCTACTTCGAAGGCCAGCCTGCGGTCTGGCACAAGGAGATCCTGTGGGCCATGGCCAAGGGGATCCATGTCTTCGGCGCCGCCAGCATCGGTGCCCTGCGCGCTGCCGAGTTGGAGCCGTTCGGTATGGTCGGTGTCGGTCGGATTTTCGACGACTATCGATCCGGTGTGCTTGAAGACGACGACGAGGTCGCTGTCACCCACGGTCCCGCAGAGACCGGTTTTCTGAAGATCAACGAACCGATGGTGAATGTCAGGGTGACCCTGGCGCGGGCCGTTGACCGGGGCATCGTCGAAGCGGACGAGGCACGTGAGATCGCGCAGGCCGCAAAGTCGATCTTCTACAAGAAGCGGACTTACCCCGCCGTCCTTGATGCGGCCGTCGCCAGGGGACTGGCCGCCGCCAGCCTGAAACGCCTCGAGCAGTGGCTGCCGGAGGGCCAGATCGACCAGAAGCGCCTCGATGCGCTGGCGCTGTTGCAGGCGATCTCGACGCATTTGGAAAACGGCACCGATGCGATGCGGGTCTCCTACAGGCTGGCGCAGACCGCCTTCTGGCATGACGCGCGGTCGATCGCCCTGAACGAGGAAGAGACGGGCGGGGGCGACCGGCTGCCGCGGCAGGACCTTGTCGACGAACTGTGCCTGGATCCCGCGTCCTTCCGGCTGGCGCAGAAGGCGGCCCTGGGGCGCGTCCTGGCCCTGCACGAGGCCGAGCGGCAAGGTATACCCGATGTCATGGACGAGCAGGCCGAAGTCCTTGCCGGATTGCGGTGCCGTGAGGGACTTCGCGATGCCCGGGACATCCGCGCATGGATGGATGGAAACGCGATCGGCGACGAGGATTTCCGGAGCCTGATCGAAGACGAGGCGCGGATCGGGCTGCTACGCAAGGCGGTGGGGCAGGGGGCCGACCGCGAATTGGAGGCCGTGATCGTCGATTCCGGACTTTACCCCTCGCTTGCCCGGCGCGCCGTGGACAAGCAGGACAGACTGGGGCCGCACAACGACGGGCCGGCCGCGCTTGCGGCCTGCGGTCTGGACGACGAGGCCCTGCTTGGATGGTTCGTGAAGGAACGCCTGGGACGGCCCCAGTTCGGCGGCTTTCGAGCCTATGCGAACGCACTGGGGTTTGCGGACGATGCACGGTTCCGCTACGCGCTGGCCCGCGAATACTGCTATCTGAACCCTCCGGGTTCGACCTAGCTCAACGCCGCGGTCGCTATTCCTGCTCGTTTTCGGACATGTAGATCAAAAGTTTGTCGACGGCCCAACCGTCTTCGCCGAGCGGGAAAATGGCCTTGTCATACGAGGTCCAGAACCCCTTGGCATTCGGTCGCTCGAAGCGCCAGGAATAGGCAGGTTCGCCGTTTTCGGCGACATCGCGGTACTCGTCCAGAACGCCCGCAAGTTCGCCCGTGAAGAAGTCCTCGGCGAACTGACCGGTCAAGTCGGTTCCGTCGATCGCGGTGATGTTGGTGCCGACGAGGCGGAAACGAAACCTGAGAAACGGCCTTCGGATCACGTCGACGACTTCGATATCGCCCAGCCATGGTCTGAGATCGAAGGCGTCGATCGCGCTCCACGCCGGCATTGCACGGCCTTGACGCTTCTCTTCCCAGAGATCGACCAGCTGCCTGACATTGGCCGGCATGCACGCGTCCACGTTTTCATCCTTCGGCCGGCGTTCGGGACCATCTGTGTGGTCCGTATTCAGCCAGTCCGAGCCAGGTGCGTTCGACGTCAGCACGATCCACCTTTATCGCAGCGGCCGTTTGCGGCCAGGAACCGGAATTACCAATTACTTAATAAGTTAATCTTAATGCGAAAGGCCCGGGATGATTACTCTAGTAATACACTCTCGGGTTGATCTGCCATTGACCTACCTCAAATTCGGACCAATCTGATGGGACGGTAATCGTACGGCGTCAGGGGCGGCCAGTCGGGACGGTCCGGCCTCCAATCCTGGCGGACAAGGTTCCTTGACATGCCCAGTCAAGCACGCCAGTGATGATTGATCCCACCGCGATCTGCGTTCTTTCCGGAAAGGCCCGCTTTCGAACATGTCCGCACCCAGAATTGCCGTCGTCGGAGCCGGGATGGCGGGGCTTGCCTGTGCGACGGCTCTGCGCCAGTCCGGGCTGTCGGTCGAGGTCTTCGAGAAGAGCCGCGGGCTCGGCGGGCGGATCGCCACGCGCCGGCGCGAGGCCGGATCGTTCGACCACGGCGCCCAGTATGTCACAGCGCGCGGCAGCCGGTTCGAGACCCTGCTTCAACGCCTGGGCGAAGCGGGCTCGGTGGCCGAATGGCGGCCTCAGGGTCGAGAAAACGCGACGGCAAGCACGGCGGGCGTGGACCAGGCTTGGTTCGTCGGCACGCCGGGGATGAGCGCGATGGTGAAGCCGCTGGCCGACGGCTTGCGCATCCATCACAACACGCGCATCGCGTCGCTCCAGCGTCCGAACGGGCAGTGGCGGCTTGTCACGACCGATGGCGACGCGCTGGAAGCATTCGATGCGGTTGCGGTCACCGTGCCCGGACCGCAAGCCTCGCCGCTGTTGGCGGCGCACGGAGGCGCTTTCGCAAGGATCGAGCGGGCGGCCATGGCGCCCTGCTGGGCGGTGATGATGACGTTCGAGGCGCCGATCAAGGGAGTGGGCGACGTGATACGGCCCGACAGTGGGCCGGTCGGGTGGGCGGCCCGAAACAGTGGCAAACCAGGGCGCAACGGTGACGGAGAAGCCTGGGTTGTCCATGCGGGTCCGGACTGGAGCCGTGAGAACCTGGAGCAGGACGCGGCCGATGTCGCCGACCACCTCAAGCAGGCATTCGCGTCCTTGCTGGGCAACCGGGTCCCGGAACCGGCTTTCCTGTCCGCGCATCGCTGGCGCTATGCCCTGTGCGAGACGCCGCTGCAGACCACCTGCCTGATCGGTGAGGACGGCACCCTGGGCGCTGCCGGCGACTGGTGCCTCGGCGCCCGGGTCGAGGCCGCATTCGACAGCGGCTGGGCTCTTGGAACGCGGCTCGCCGCGCGTTTTGCGCGCAGCTAGGGTTCGAAGACGATCTGGACACGGTCGCCGGCGAACCGGGCGACGCCGAATTCGATCGGTCTGCCTTCGCCGTCGATGTTGATCGACTCCGCCACCATAATGGGCCGGCTGCGGGGCAGACGCAGAAGACGCGCCTCTTCGCTGTCGGGCATCCGCGTCGTCAGTTTCGTGGACTGTCGTGTGTAGTCTGCAACGCCTGACTTCTTCAACGCGGCGGTTATCGAACGGCTTGATCGGTAGGCGGCGATCAGGTCGGGGAAGCGTTTTGCGGGGAAGTAGTGGGCGGCCACCGACAGGGGCAAGTCATCGGCATAACCCATTCTGTCCAACCGGATGACCGGCGCCCCCGGCTTGATCTTCAATGCCTTCGCTACGGATCTGTCGGCAGGCACCTCCAGGGCCTGCAGCAGCTCGCCCTTGGGCGTTTTTTGCTGGCGCCGAATGGTTTCGCTGAAGCGGGTTCTTTTCGCGACCTTGTAGTCGAGAACGTCCTCCTGGACGAATGTTCCGCGCCCCTGTTGCGCGCGCACCAGGCCTCTTTCCTCCAGTGAGGCCACTGCGCGGCGCAGCGTGTGCCGGTTGACGCCGAAACGCGAGGCCAGTTCCTGCTCGGTCGGAAGGCGCTGGCCGGGGGCAAAGGTCTGCCGGCGGATGTCCTCTTCGAGTTCCGTCGCGATCTGGCGCCAGAGGGCCACGCCTTCGCCGCGCGTCAAACGCATCTCATCGCCCCGTCACTTTCCTGACAGCGGGGTTTGCAATACATGGCGATGGCGGTAGTGTACGCAAAGATTGATATGGATGTCTAGACAAATACGGATCTTGTCTATGGCCGGTTCGAAGGAATGCGAGGACGACGGCGATGCAGCGGGCGTCACCGCCAGACGACAGCGCTGGATGGCCGTGCTGGCGATGGCGTCGACGGAGGATCTGGAATCGCATCTCGAAGCCCGTGGCGGTGCGCCTGCCTACACCTGGCTGCGCCCGCCGGAGTTCGGCGCCGTGATGGTCCGGGGCCGTGCCGGCGGAAAGGGGGCGCCCTTCAATCTGGGTGAAATGACGGTGACGCGCTGTGCGCTGCGTCTGGGCAGGGACGGCCCCGTGGGCCACGCCTACGTGCAGGGCCGCCGGTCGCGCCACGCGGAACTTGCGGCGGTCTTCGACGCCTTGCTGCAGCAGGAAGAGAGCGGGGCGGAACTGGAGGAATCGCTGATCGGGTCCCTTGCCGACGCGCAAACGGCCCGGAAGCACGAACGATCCCGTCGGGCCAACAGCACAAGGGTGGATTTCTTCACCATGGTGCGCGGGGAAAACCCCACATGAACGGGCACCTGGACGGATCAGGCCTGACGGCCGGCTTGGGCGATCCCGTGCTGGACAGCCAGTCCGTGTTCCGCACCATCCTACGGGCGATGTCCTATCCGGGACGACGCCAGGCCGTCGATCTGAAGGTTGCTGCGCCGGCGCCGCTGGGTCATGCGGCAGCCGCGGTCTGCCTGACGCTGATGGACGCGGAAACGCAGGTCTGGCTGGATCCCGAGGCCAATACCGGTGCGGTGCGCGACTATCTGAGATTTCATTGCGGGTGTCCGCTGTCAGCGGAGCCTGTCGCGGCGCGGTTTGCCGTCATCGCCGCACCGCACGCAATGCCGCGCCTGGCGGCCTTCGACCCGGGCGACGACCAGTATCCGGACCGGTCGGCGACGCTTTTGGTCCAGGTGCCATCGCTTGACGAAGGGCGATCGGTACGCGCGACGGGTCCGGGCATCAAGCGCGTCACCGAACTGGCCGTTGCCGGATTGCCGGACTGGTTCTGGGACGACTGGGCGGCCAACGGCCTCCTGTTCCCGACGGGGGTCGACGTGATCTTTGCCTCAGGCAATGCGCTCGTCGGCTTGCCGCGCAGCATCAGGGCGGAGGGCTGAGGAATGTATGTCGCGGTCAAGGGTGGCGAGAAAGCGATCCTTAACTCCCACAAACTGGTTGCCGAAGAGCGGCGTGGCGACCCATCGGTGCCGGAACTCTCCACCGAGCAGATCAAGAACCAGATGAGGATCGCCGTCGACCGGGTGATGACCGAAGGCTCGCTCTACGATCCGGATCTGGCGGCGCTGGCGATCAAGCAGGCGCAAGGTGATCTCGTCGAGGCAGTTTTCCTGTTGCGTGCCTATCGCACCACCTTGCCGCGTTTCGGAGCCAGCCGGCCGATCGACACCGCGGCGATGGATGTGCGGCGGCGGATTTCCTCGACATACAAGGATCTGCCGGGCGGGCAGGTCCTCGGCCCCACCTATGACTATACACACCGGCTGTTGGATTTTGCCCTGGCCGCCGAGCAGGCGGACGCGCCGCAGGCCGAACGGGCGGAAGACCCGGTCGCGGCGATGCCGCGGGTGACCGACATTCTCAACAACGAAGGGCTGATCGAACAAGAGAGGCTGGCGGCGGACGATGCGGAGCCGTTCGATGTCACCCGCGATCCGATGCGCTTTCCGGCCGACCGCGACCAGCGTCTCCAGAACCTGGCGCGGGGTGACGAGGGGTTCCTGTTGGCGCTCGGATACTCGACCCAGCGCGGTTACGGCGGCAACCACCCGTTCGCGGGCGAGATCCGGCTTGGCGAGGTGGCCGTTGAGATCGTGCCCGAGGAACTGGGCTTTCCCGTCCAGATCGGCGAGATCACGGTGACGGAATGCGAGATGATCAACCAGTTCAAGGGGTCCAGGTCAGCGCCGCCGCAGTTCACCCGCGGCTATGGCCTGTCCTTCGGGCACTGTGAACGCAAGACCATGGCGATGGCGCTGGTCGACCGGGCCTTGCGCGCGCGCGAGCTTGATGAGGAAGCGCTTTATCCGGCACAGGACGAGGAGTTCGTGCTCTCCCACAGCGACAATGTCGAAGCATCTGGATTCGTTCAGCATTTGAAGTTGCCGCACTATGTCGACTTCCAGTCGGAACTGGTCCTGGTGCGGGGTTTGCGCGCGCAGCACAATGCAAAGTCCCGGACAGAGGCGGCGGAATGAGCGGTTCGAATGAAACCGCCGCGACGCCGGGGCCGTCCGTCGACGGCACCTATAACTTCGGCTATCTCGACGAACAGACCAAACGCATGATCCGCCGCTGCATCCTCAAGGCGGTTGCGGTCCCCGGCTATCAGGTGCCCTTCGGCGGGCGGGAGATGCCGCTGCCCTACGGCTGGGGCACCGGCGGCATCCAGGTAACCGCCAGCGTGCTGGGCCCAGACGATGTCCTGAAGGTGATCGACCAGGGCGCGGACGACACCACGAACGCCGTCAGCATCCGCCGATTCTTCGCGCGCGTCGCAGGTGTCGCCACGACGGAGGCGACCGAACGGGCCAGCATCGTCCAGACGCGGCACCGCATCCCGGAGGCGCCACTGACCGAGGACCAGATCATCGTCTATCAGGTGCCGCAGCCCGAACCGCTTCGCAAACTGGAGCCGCGGGAAACAGAAACGCGCAAGATGCACGCCTATTCGGAATACGGCTTGATGCAGGTGCGCCTCTACGAGGACATCGCGCGGTTCGGCGAGATCTCGCTGACCTACGACTATCCGGTGATGACCAACGGCCGCTATGTCACGGCGCCGACGCCGATTCCCAAGTTCGACAATCCGAAGATGCAGGACATGCCGGCGCTGCAGTTGTTCGGAGCAGGGCGGGAGAAACGGATCTACGCCATCCCGCCATACACCGACGTGCGCAGCCTCGATTTCGACGACCACCCGTTCGAGATCCAAAGCTGGGAAGACTGCTGCGCCCTTTGCGGCGCAACGGACAGCTTTCTGGACGAGGTCGTTCTCGATGACCGCGGGCGGCACATGTATGTGTGTTCGGATTCCCACCACTGCGCCGGACGAAGGGAGCAGGGGCATACCGGCCCGATGTCGGCCGAAGCCGGTGCGGCCGGATATCCGACCGGCCCGGAAGACGACGGATCGGCGCAGTGAACGTCTCCGGTCCCGTTCTCGAGGTTTCCGACCTCAGCAAGCAATACGGCGACACTGTCGGCTGCAGGAATGTCGGTTTCGAGCTCTTTCCCGGCGAAGTCCTGGGAATAGTCGGCGAATCCGGATCGGGCAAGTCGACATTACTGAACTGTCTGTCAGCCCAGCTTGAACCGACGTCCGGGTGCGTGCGATTCGATACCCGCATGCACGGGCTGACGGACATCTTCGCGCTTTCGGAGCCCGAGCGCCGCCTTCTGATGCGCACCGACTGGGGCATCGTGCACCAGAACCCGCGCGACGGCCTACGCATGACCGTCAGCGCCGGCGGCAACGTGGGCGAACGCCTGATGGCGGCGGGCGCGCGCCACTATGGCACGATCCGCGGTGAAGCCCTCGACTGGATGCGAAAGGTCGAGATCGACGAAAGCCGGATCGACGACCAACCGCGCACCTTCTCCGGCGGCATGCAACAGCGCCTCCAGATCGCTCGCATCCTGGTAAGCCGGCCGCGGCTTGTCTTCATGGACGAGCCCACCGGCGGGCTGGACGTCTCGGTGCAGGCGCGGCTGTTGGATCTTCTGCGCGGGTTGGTGCGGGATCTGGGCATTGCGGCGGTCGTTGTGACCCATGACCTTGCTGTGGTGCGCCTGCTGGCCGATCGCCTGATGGTGATGCGCAGCGGCGACGTTGTGGAAAGCGGGCTGACCGATCAGGTGCTGGACGATCCGCACCATCCCTATACCCAGTTGCTGGTTTCCGCCGTCTTGCAGGCTTGAAGGATGACGTCCGTGGCACCCAGGACACTGATCAGAGTGCAGGCGCTTGAGAAGACCTTCACGCTGCATATGCGTGGCGGTCTCAGGATCCCCGTCTTTTCCGGCGTCGATCTGGACGTTGCGGAAGGCGAATGCGTCGTGCTTGCCGGGCTGTCGGGCAGCGGCAAATCCACGCTGCTGCGGTCGCTGTATGCGAACTACAAGCCCGGCGGCGGCGCGGTGCTGATCCGTCACGACGACAAATGGGTCGACCTGGTAACCGCGCCGCCGCGCACCGTCCTCGACGTGCGACGCCGCACGATGGGTCACGTCAGCCAGTTCCTGCGGGTGATCCCGCGCATCGGCACCGTCGATTTGGTGGCGGCGCCTTTGATCGAGGCCGGCGTCGGCGCGGATGCGGCGCATCGGCAGGCGTGCGCCCTGTTGCGCCGTTTGCGCCTGCCGGAGGATCTCTGGGACGTTCCGCCAGCCACCTTCTCCGGCGGCGAGCAGCAACGGGTCAACATCGCGCGCAGCATGATCCGTCCTTATCCGATCCTGCTGTTGGACGAACCCACCGCATCGCTGGACGATGCCAACCGGCAGACCGTGGTCGAGCTGATCGAGGAGGCCAAGGCACGCGGGACGGCCGTGGTCGGAATCTTCCATGACGCCGACGTCCGCGCCGCCGTCGGCACCCGCACCTTCGATGTGACCGCCTGCAAGGCGGCGGCCTGATCGAGATGCAGACCGGCAATATGGAAGAGCATCTCCAGCCGCCGCCCGGCGTCGATTGGCCCTCGACGACGGCGGCGATGGCCGTGCCCCTGGTCGGGACCGCGTGGCGGCACGGAAGACAGGTCATCTAGGTGCGCCCGGAACCCACCACAACAAGGCGCTATGCCGTCTATTTCGCACCGGCGCAAGACAGCGCCCTGTGGCACGCCGGCAGCCGCTGGCTTGGCCGGGACGCCGCCACCGGTGCGGCGCTCGAACAGCCGGCCGGCAACGGCATCGATCCCGGGCGGCTCGCCGAGATCACCGCGGCACCGCGCCTTTATGGCTTCCATGCAACGTTGAAACCGCCGTTCCGTCTCAAGGACGGCACGGATGAAGCCGCCCTGACCGCCGCAGTCGAAGAATTCGCCTCCCGGCAAAGCGTCTTCTCCGCCGGGCGCCTCGGAGTCGGCCGCCTCGGCCGGTTTCTGGCTCTCGTTCTGACCGACGGCTCGTCGGAGATGAACGCCCTGGCCGGCGCAACCGTGCGCGAACTGGATGTGTTTCGCGCGCCGCCCGACCGGGGCGAGCTCGACCGCCGCCGACAGGCGGGCCTTACGCCGCGTCAAGAGGCACATCTGGTGGCCTGGGGATATCCCTACGTCATGGACGAGTTCCGGTTTCACATGAGCCTCACCGGCGCGTTCGACGACGACCTCCTGCGGGACAGGATCGAGGACGCGCTGAAAGGGATTTTCGCTCCCATCACGGCGGACCCATTGGTGGTGGATGCCGTTTGTCTGTTTCGACAGGAAGAGCGCCGCGCGCCCTTCCTGCTGACCGGCCGGTTTCCGCTGGGATCGTCCGCGAAGGATGAAAACGCGCTGTCATGAGGAGGCGGTCATGACCGTCATCGTCGACAAGCTTTTCCGCATCCTTGGAGAAGCCGGCGCGCAGCGGTATGGCGACGAGAACGTCAGCCAACTCCAGCACGCCCTGCAGTGTGCGATGCTGGCCGAGCGGGAGAACGCGCCTGCCGCGCTGGTGGTCGCGGCGTTGCTGCACGACATCGGCCATCTTGTCGACAAGATAGCCGACGGGGCGGCGCGCCGGGAGATCGACCGCAGGCACGAGCGGATCGGCAGCGGCTATTCGCCGACCGGGGGGGCGAATCGGAGGCCGAGATTCTGCGCAGGCTCGGCCGGCGCGGTATCTGTGCACCTGCAGGCCATGATGTGGTGACCATCGACAACAGCGGCGCGCTGGCCACCGCGGTCGCCCGTTTTCTCCGTCTGGTGGGCGAGGGGGCTGAAAACCGGCCAAAACGGTAGTTTGATCTTGATCAATCTGCCCGCCAACCGGGCGCTTTAGGGTCGCGACCGCTGTACGGTTTCAGTATATGCTAGAATGAAGACAAGCGCGCGGGCCCCGCTCAGGCCCGGGCACCGGCGCGCACTATGGGAGCGATGAGAAGAATGGGGGCCACCCAACAACTCGACAGACCCGAGGCTTATGCCAAGACATTCGCCGAGAAAAGGCGCGCCTTTATCGTCAGAACCGGCCGGAATCTGAGGCCCTGGCTGAACGGCGCGATCGCGAAGTGGTCGAATGTGCCGACGACGCCTGTCCTGGACACGGCCGATTTCCCCTGGACCAGGATGCTGGAGGACAATTGGGAGACGATCCGCGGCGAACTTCAGGTCCTGCTCGAACACCGCGAGGCGCTGCCGCCCTTGCACGAGATCTCGCCGGACCATCGCCGCATCACCAAGGATTCATCCTGGAAGTCCTTTTTCCTGTGGGGATATGGTTACCGCGTGGATGCGAATTGCCGTCGCTGTCCGGAAACCGCAAAAATCGTGGACCGGATTCCGGGCGTGAAGTCGGCGCTGTTTTCGATCCTGACGCCGCATGCCCATATCCCCCGACACAAAGGTGTCACCAAGGGGATGATTACCTGCCACCTTGCGCTCAACATCCCTAAGGACCGGCAAAACTGTCGCATCCAGGTTGACGACCAGACGCTTTATTGGGAGCCGGGCAAGACCATAGTGTTCGACGACACCTACAAGCACGAGGTCTGGAACGACACCGACGAGGAACGCGTGGTTCTGCTGGTGCAGTTCGGCAGGCCGCTGAGGTTCCCCGGCTCGCTGATCGCCAGCGCCTTCATGACCGGGCTCAGGCTCAGCCCCTTCATCCAGGAAGGCAAGAAGAACGTGGCCGTCTGGGACGAGAAACTGCGCGAGAAGTCCGGGACCTGACGCGGATGGCAATGCAACAGCAGGCCACCACGATCGACCGGTTCAGGACCTACCGACGCAAGAAGGTCAAACGCCTGGGCAAACGCCTGACGCGGTGGCTGTCGGATTTCTTCGGCAGGCAGTCCACGGTTGGCGACACGCCCTTTTTCGACAGGACGCTGTTCCCGTTCACGCCGATGCTGGAGGAGAACTGGGAGGCGATTCGCGACGAAGCGCTGGAGGTCCTGAAGGCGCGCGACGCGATCCCGTCCTTTCACGAGGTCTCGCCCGACCAGTACCGCATTTCCACCGGCGACAACTGGAAGACCTTCGTCCTGTTCGGCTTCAAACAGAAGATGGAGAAGAACTGCGCGTTGTGCCCGAAGACCGCGGCGGTTCTGGAACGCATGCCGGAACTTCAGACCGCATGGTTCTCCATCATCACGCCGCGTTATCACATCCCCGACCATCGCGGCGTCACCCGCGGGATTCTGACCTGCCATCTCGGTCTGGTGGTGCCGGACGACAAGGAGAACTGCCGGATCCGGGTCGAGGACGAGGTGCACCACTGGGAGCGGGGGCGGACCATCGTGTTCGACGACAGCCTCAGCCACGAGGTCTGGAACGACACCGACCAGGAACGCGTGGTTCTGCTGATGCAGTTCACCCGCCCCATGCGGCCGCTGGGCCGGCTGGTGAATTCCCTGTTCCTGTCGCTGGTGAAGATGACCGCCTACTACAAGGAACCGAAGAAGAACATGGAAGACTTCGAAGACCGGTTCCAGGCGGCGGTCAGGCGCGCGGAGAGTTTTCAGATCAAGGACTAGCCTTGACGGGCTCTTCGCCTAGAGGCACTGGCCCTTGATGGAACCGCACCTGTCGTCGGAACTGCAACACCACACATCGCTGCCGACATTGCAGGTCGTCGCGTCCCGCGTGCAGCAGGTGTGATTGGTTCCCGGCCATCCGACGCACTGCGGATGGGTGGCCGGGCACCAGGCACAGCTGCCGGCCGGGCACTCGTCGCCGCGGCTTGCAGGAATACAGTCGCCGCATTGCCCGCCACCGCACACGTACCCGTCCGCACAGCAATACTCGCCGCAATCGACCGGATAGCCGGTCGGGCATTCGTCCTGGCCGTATGCGGGGTTCGGGGCGAGCAGGAAAACAAGCACCAAGACCGCCCAGGCCGACATCGCCCGCAATGCCGCGCTTATTGCCTTTTGCTGGATGACGTCCGTGCGCATTGTCATTCTCGCGACCTCGCTTTGCGCGGGGATCCTGCCCGTCCGATCGGTGCTGTGCCTTAATTCCGCTCAATCGAGTCTGGCGCCGGTTACTATTGTAACCGATCCAGCGTCGCCTTCGCGTTTTGCAGGATCGGCGTGTCGAATCCCTCCGTGAACCGTTCGTAGGCCGGTGTCAGCACCGCGCGCGCCTTAGCGTTCTCGCCGCTCTCGCTCAATAGCGCGGCAAGACTTGTGGCGGCACGCAACTCGTATGTCCGCGCGTGCATTTGCCGGGCGGTGCTGATCGCCCGCCCGAGCCATTGCTCCGCCTCGTCGGGGTCGTTGTCCCTGCGCGCCAGAATAAGCGTGCCGCGCAACCGGTAGAGCTCCGGGAGGACCCATTTCTCGCCCAGTTCATCGATACGGGTTTGAATATCGCTCAACGTGGACAGACCCTCGGAGAACTGGTCGGCCGCCGCCTCCGTCTCCGCAAGCCAGCACAGGAACATCGGCGTCCACAGCTCGAAATTGATCCGTTCGCCCAGCGCGAGAATTGCCTGTCGAAACGCCGCGTTGTGCTCCCTGCTTGGCTCCCGGTAGGCACGGATTGCGCAAACCAGCATGTCGCAAATCGGCAGCCACAAGCCCATGTCGTGATCGCGCGCAATCCGCTGTAGTTCGGCCGACACTCTTTGGGCGGCGTCCAGATCCTGGCACAGCATCTGCAAAGCAACGCAGTTGTGAACAAGGGCGTAGGCAAGGGTATTTGCATGTCCAAGTGCGCGCCCCGACTCGATCGCCGCGTCGCTGCAGGCCCTTGCCTGGTCGATCAGCCCAAGATGCCACAGTGCAAGTGATTGACCGCTCAGGGTGGCCACGCCGAGGTCTTGCCCGTAGAGCTTGGCCAGGGACCGATGGCCGTCCGGATCGTGGTTGTCCAATGAACGTTCGAAATGGTGGTTTGCCAGGCGCGGGTCGCCGCAGACAAGGGACGCGGTCCCGTATATGCGATGCGACATCGCCATGACGCCGCTGTCGGCGTTTTCTTCCGCAAGTCCCAGGATCTTCTCTGCGAGTTCCTTGCAGCGATTTACCTGTCCGCTGGCATAGAGGGCCGACCATCGACCATAGAGGACCGGGAAGATCCTCGTGGTTGCACCAACCGTTTCGCAGAGCTCCAGGGCTCTGAGGAAGTTCTGCCCGGTTTGCGGCGCCATGTAGCCTTTGGTGGCCATCAGGGCCTGGCCGAATTCGATCCGAAGATCCAGCTCGGTCGATGCCCGCCCCTCGGTTTCGGGAAGGGATAGCAGCAGGTCAAGCGCACGGCCCAGTTGGGCTTCCCCCTCCGCAAGAGCCGCCAGGTCGACAGCCCGTCGCGCAGCACGGCGCCAGGCTGCAATCGCCGCCTCGGTTTCGCCCGCTTCGGTCAGGTGTTGCGCAAGCAAATCCGGCGCTGCATCGGCGGTATCCGGAAACCGTTCCTGCAGAATCCGGGCGATCTTCTGGTGCAGTTGCGCCCGGCTGCTTCGCAGCATCGATTGATATGCCGCGTCCTGAACCAACGCATGTTTGAAACGGTATGTCGCCTCCGGTGGCCGCCCGCGCCGAAACAGAAGCTCGGCATCCTCAAGTTGAACCAGGGCATCGCGCAACGCGGGTTCGGGGAATTCGGTCACTGCGGCCAGCACCGCATGGGAGAACACGCGACCGAGGGCGGCGCCGACCTGCGCGACCTCCTTGATCGGCGCCAGTCGGTCAAGCCGCGCGAGGAGGGACTCCTGGAGGGTTGCCGGCACTCTCAGTTGGCGCAAGGGTCCTTCCAGCACGAATTGCGCGCCGTCCTCGCGCAGGAGCGCTGATTCCAGGAGAGATTTGGTCAGTTCCTCCACGAACAGCGGCACGCCGTCGGTCCGGGCGTGGATTTCCTCGACCACGCTGTCCGGAAGGCGTCGCCCGCCGGTGATTCCATCGATAACGCGCACCACCTGGGTTCGACCCAAACGTTCCAGTGCAACGCCGTGCAGGTTCTCGTCCAGCTCCCAAGGCACCTCGAACTCCGGCCTGAATGTCATAACCAGCAGGACCGGAAAAGCGGCAATCCGGTCGATCAGGCGATCGAAAAGCTCCAGTGTCGTCGGGTCGATCCAGTGCACGTCCTCCAGATACATGGCCACGGGCTGGCGCGCCGCCAGCCCTTCCAGTTGCGCCATCAGGGCGGCCATCGTCGCCTCTTTTTGCTGCTTGGGCTCCATGTCGAGCGCGCCATAGCGCTCTTCCGCGGGTAGCGAAAGCAACGCGGCAAGCAATGGCGCTACCGTGGCAACGTCCTCTGACGATTGCTGCAACACCGTCTGCAGCTTGTCGAGCTTCCTGTCGACCGAGTCCTCCCGCGCGAATCCCGCCGCGGCTTCCAACTGGCAGATGACCGGGTAAAGAGCGCTGTTGGTATGTTGCGGCGAGCAGTTGTAACGCAGCCGGGTATGCGGTTCGTCTTCAAGGTGTTCCTGCAGGGCCTTGAGGATGCGCGATTTCCCGATGCCTGCCTCGCCGGACAGCAGAACCACCTGCCCATGGCCGGCTTTTGCACGCCGCCAACACCCAATCATCAGTTCGATTTCGCGGTCGCGCCCTACCAATGGGGTCAGACCGCCGGCGGCGCGCGTGGCCTCAAAGCGGGTGGCGTCGATGTCGATCCCGGTGACATGCCAGGCCTGGACCGGTGCGGAGAACCCCTTCAAGCTGTGCGTACCGAGATCTTCCGTTTCGAACCTCTGCCCAGTCAGCCGGTATGTCGAATCGGAGATGACCACAGCCCCTGGGTTGGCGATCGATTCCAAGCGGGCGGCCAGGTTCGGCGTTTCCCCGACGACGGCCTGTTCCTGTGCCGTGCCACGACCGATCTGCTCTCCGACGACGACAAGCCCCGTGGCGATTCCGACACGAGCATGAAGCGGCATTCCCTCGGATCCCAGCGCCGCGACCGCATCGATGACGCCCAATCCGGCATGCACGGCGCGTTCGGCGTCGTCCTCCTGCGCCTGCGGAAAGCCGAAATAGACCAGCACACCATCGCCCATGTATTTGGCGATGGTGCCGCCATGGCTCTCGATCGTAGTCGTACAGGCATCCTGATACGCCCGGACGATATTTCCGAACTCCTCGGGATCGAGCCGGGTCGATAGTTCCGTCGAACCGACCAGGTCGCAGAACATGACGGTCAGGTGCCGGCGTTCCGGACCGGCGGGCTGGTCGGTGCTGGATGCCGACCCCAGTGTCTCGTCGGTCAGCGCCGACAGATCCGCAATGGCCTTGAGCAGTCGCTTGCGCTCGGCCAACCGCGTGACGCCGAGATCCTTCAGGTCTTCGTTCGTCAGTTCGCGAAGCAAGGCGCCATCGACGCCGTTCTCTTCGAATGCCGCCACATGATGGTCGAATTCCAGGCTTCGCAACCAGGTTCCGACGTCCATCTCGTCTCCCCCGGGTTTTCCGCAGGATAGCACGAAGCGCACGCCTGTTTGCTGTGATTCGGCAGCCCCGGTATTGAACCGCTTGGGCGTCGCGATGCCTCAGACGATCGCCTTTGCAATCCCCTCCTGCGCGCGGAGCAGGGCAGGGAGGTACTTCTCGACCATCTCTTCCGGCGTCGTGCGCGATGAATGACCGCTCACGTTGAGCGCCGCCAGCACCCGGCCGGACGAATTCACCAGCGGCACGGCGACCGAGCAGAGACCTTGTTCCAGCTCCTGGTTGACCAAGGCGTAGCCCTGCGCACGCGTGTCGCGGACGATCGCCATCAGGGCGTCGATGCCGGTGACGGTCGAGCCGGTGAACGCGGCGCGGTGGCTTGATTTCAGGATCGCCCGCGCCTCGGCGTCGGAGAGTGCGGCCAGCAGCACGCGGCCCATCGAGGTTGCGAACGCGGGCAGGCGCGCGCCGAGATGCAGGGAAACCGACATGATGCGTTTGGTCGGCACGCGGGCCACATAGACCACGTCGTTTCCTTCAAGGACCGAAGCCGAACAGCTCTCGCTGATCTCTTCGGTCACCTGCTCCATGAACGGCATGGCGACGTCCCAGACGTCCATCGACGAGAGGTAGGAAAAGCCGAGTTCCAGCACCTTGGGCGTCAGGGAAAAGCGCTTGCCCTCGCTGCAGGCGTAGCCCAGCGCCTCCAGCGTCAACAGAAACCGCCGCGCAGCCGCCCGCGTCATCCCGGTCCTCTGTGCGACCTCGCTCAAGGTCATTTCCGGTGTCTCGCGACCAAAGGCGCAGATGACGGAAAGGCCTTTGGCGAAAGACGCCACGAATTCCCTGTCGTTGTCCGCGTTCAGCAGAGTCTGTTCCACGTCCGTCTGTCCCTTGCCGCGGCGGGCGCCAAATTACCGCTTGACTCCGACCGGCCGATGTATGATTAATTGTTCGTAATAAGAACATACGTTCGCATTGCGAACATTGTCAACCCCTAAAGAGGCACGCGCTTCAGCCGAAGGCCGGCGGCCGACAGACAGACGGAGGGAAACGTGGCGGACTATACGACCGTATTCGGATCCATCGACGATTACGCAAAAGGCGGCGTCCAGGTCGTCGACGACGACCCCAAGAATTACGTCTTCTCCAACATGTTCGAAGTCGCGGCATCTTCGGCGCCTTACGAGCGCGTCGCGGTTGCGAAGAACTTCGAATACGTGATCGAGGCGGCCCGCGCCGAGGGCGTCTCGCCCTGGTACGCGACGGCCCATGACGAGTTCGTCACCTGCATGGACAACGAGGTCGAGGTGCATCTCGTCAAGCTGGACGACCCTGACAGCGTGGTCGACCCCGAAAGCGAGGGGGCGCACCAGCTGGAGGATCTGCCCGCCGGCCAGAAAATGGGCCGCATCGTCCTGCGCCGCGGCCACATGGCGCTGTTGCCCGTGGGCTCGGCCTATCGTTTCGACGCCGCGACACCGACGACGCTGATGATCCAGACCATCGACGGCCCGGTGACCGTGCACAAGTGGGCGGAGATCTGCCAGACGCAATAGCGACGCCGGGGAACCGGACGGCGCTTTGACCAACAACCGATTCACGGGGACGCACAGAAATGACTGTCACGACGGAACTTCAAACGGAATTCGAGGTCTTTCCGGTCAACAACCAGACCGGCTACAAAACCTTCAAGGCGGGATCCTTCAACTTTGCCCGAGACGAGTATTTTGCGCACATCACCTGGCCGAACGGCCGCCATCAGATGGCCATCGACGTATTCCTGCGCGCGCTGATGCGCGACGTCGCCTGGGGCTTCTTCTACGGGACGGTCAATTTCGACAACGTCTTCGGCACGACCAACCTCTATGGGCAGGTCGACATGTTCGCCGGCTCCATGAACGAGTCCTTCACGGCCGTCGGGCGCGAGCATCAGGAACGGTTCAAGTCCGAAGACCTGATGGCGATCTTCAAAGAGATGATCAACGACTGGACGAACGACGGCTACGACCCGTTTGCCGCACCGATGGAGACGGGGGCGCCCTGGGGTACGAAGAACGGCTACAACGAAGAGGCCGTCACCCGCAAGCGCGTCACCGCCAAGCGCATGGTGGGCCTGCCGGGCGACACGCCCGTCCGCACCGACCAAAGCGGCTTTCCGGTCAACCGGATGTTCGCGGACGTGCCGCAGGACCAGCCCGAGGTCTATCCGGAGCCCGGCTTCGAGGACGAGGTCTCGGCCTTCAACCTGTTCGGCTATCTCTCGCGCTCGGACGTGACCTGGAACCCGTCCGTCTGTTCGGTCCTGCGCGAAAGCCTGTTCTGCCCGACGTCGGAGGAATTCATCCTTCCGGTGGAGCATGGCAACGACAGGGTCGAGTGGTTCGTCCAGTTGTCGGACGAGATCATTTGGTCGATCAAGCATAAGGACACCGGTCGCGACCGCGCCGTGGTGACCATGAAGGCCGGCGACTGCGCCTGCATGCCCGCGGACATTCGCCATCAGGGTTTCTCGACCAAACGTTCCATGCTGCTGGTCTGGGAGAACGGGTCGCCGAAGATCCCGGCCCTGATCCAAGAGGGCAAGGCGCCCGTTACGCCGGTTCAGTTCTGATTGCGTCCTACCGGCACCGGGGCGGACCGCCGCCCCGGTGCACCGTGACGCAAAACGACAACGCGGCCCGCCAGCGGGGCGCGACAGGGGAGGCGTTCCGACAATGCAGAACAAGTTGTTCATCGGCGGGCAGTTCGTCGACGCGGAAGATGGCGCGACCATCGACGTGCTCAACCCGCACGACAACTCCTTGATCACTCAGATCGCCGAGGCCAAGGCGGCGGATGTCGACAAGGCGGTCGCCGCGGCCAGGAAAGCCTTCCCCGGATGGAGCGGTATGGCCGCCGCCGAGCGCGGCCGGCTGCTGCTCAAGCTTGCCGACAGGATCGAGGAAGAAAAAGAAGCGCTCGGGCGCCTGGAGGCCACCGACACGGGCCATCCGTTCCGCGACACGCAAATCCTGGACGTGCCGCGCACCGCGGTCACCTTCCGCTATTTCGGCGGCATGGCCGACAAGCTGGAAGGCAATGTCGTACCGGTCGAGGAAGGGTTCCTGAACTACGTCCTGCGCCAGCCCATCGGCGTCGTCGGACAGGTGGTGCCCTGGAACTTCCCGCTGATGTTCACGAGCTGGAAGATGGGGCCGGCACTGGCGGCCGGGAACTGCGTCGTGCTCAAACCGTCGGAACTGACCCCGCTGTCGACGTTGAGGATCGCGGAACTGATGGCCGAGGTCGGGTTTCCCGACGGCGTCGTCAACATCGTGCCGGGCTACGGGCAGACCGCCGGCCAGCACCTGGCCGAACATCCCGACGTGGGCAAGATCGCGTTCACCGGTTCGACGGCGGTCGGTCAGAAGATCGTCCAGGCCTCGTCCGGCAACGTCAAGAAGGTGCAGCTCGAACTGGGCGGCAAGGGTGCGAACATCGTCTTCGACGATGCCAACATTCCCGCAGCCGTCGGCGGCAGCGCCTTCGCCATTTTCCACAACCAGGGTCAGGCCTGCATCGCCGGCTCGCGTCTGATCCTGCACGAACGCATCGCCGAAGAGTTCCTCGACCGCTTCGTCTCGCTTGCCGGGTCGATCCGTCTCGGCAACCCGCTGGACCCTGAGACCGAGATGGGGCCTCTCACCTCGAAAATGCATCAGGAACGGGTGCTAACCTACTGTCAGATCGCGCACCAGGAAGGCGGCGAGGTTCTCACGGGCGGCAAGGTGCCGGACGATCCGGCGCTGAAGGACGGCTGTTACGTCCGGCCCACCGTGGTCAAGGCACAGCCCCAGGACCGGGTCTGCCAGGAAGAGGTCTTCGGGCCGTTCGTGTCTGTATCGACCTTTTCGTCCGACGAAGAGGTCATGGAGATCGCCAACGGCACGCAGTACGGCCTGGGCGGCGGGCTGTGGACATCGAACCTGTCGCGCGCCCACAAGGTCGCCCGGCACATGCATGCGGGCATGGTCTGGATCAACTGCTACAAGCGGGTCAACCCGGGTTCGCCCTTCGGCGGCGTCGGCATGTCGGGCTACGGGCGCGAAATGGGCTTTGAAGTGATGCGCGAGTACACCGAGCCCAAGTCCGTGTGGGTCAACGTCGATGCGCAGATCCCGCCCTTCTATCCGCGCTAGAGGACGGCAAGATGGCCGAATTCCTGTCACTGAAAGACGCGGTCGCCCGCAACATCCAAGATGGCGACACCGTGGCCTTCGAGGGTTTTACGCACTTGATCCCGCACGCGGCGGGACACGAGGTCATCCGCCAGGAGATCAAGGACCTGACCGTTGTCAGGATGACGCCCGACCTGATCTACGACCAACTGATCGGCATGGGCGCGGTCCGGAAGCTCATTTTCTCCTGGGGCGGCAATCCCGGCGTCGGGTCGCTGCACCGGCTGCGCGATGCCATCGAGAACGGCTGGCCGCACCCGCTTGAAATCGAAGAACACAGCCATGCCGCGATGGCGAACGCATACGAGGCGGCGGCGGCGGGCCTGCCGTTCGCGGTGTTCCGCGGCTATCTCGGAACCGACCACGAACGGGTCAATCCGAACATCAAACGCATCGCCTGCCCGTTCACCGGCGAGGTGCTGGCGGCGGTTCCCGCGCTGGACCTGGACGTGGCGGTCATTCACGCCCAACGCGCCGACCGCAAGGGAAACGTCCATATCTCCGGCATCGTCGGTGTCCAGAAAGAGGCGGTCCTGGCCGCCAAGCGGGCGATCGTCACCGTCGAAGAGGTCGTCGACGAGCTGGACACCGCCAAGCCCAATTCCATCGTGCTGCCGCGCTGGACCATCACCGCGATTGCCGAGGTGCCGGGCGGCGCCCATCCGTCTTACGCGCACGGCTACTACAAGCGGCACAATGCCTTCTACAAGGCGTGGGATCCGATCGGACGGGACCGCGACCGGTTCCGCGCCTGGATGGAGAAATACGTCCTGGGTGCGTCCGACTGGGCCGGCACCTGGCGCAAACTGAAGGAGGACTGCCTTGTCTGACCTTCCGTTCACCGCCGACGAGATGATGACGGTTGCCGCGGCGCGGTTGCTGGCCGACGACACCGTCTGTTTCGTCGGCATCGGGTTGCCGTCGGCCGCCGCGAATCTGGCGCGTCTCACCCACGCCCCCGACGTGGTTCTGATCTACGAAAGCGGCACCATCGGCACCAAGCCCGACGTGCTGCCCCTGTCGATCGGCGACGGCGAGCTTGCGGAAACCGCAAGGACCGTGGTGTCGGTGCCCGAGATGTTCCGTTACTGGCTGCAGGGCGGCCGCATCGATGTCGGGTTCCTGGGCGCCGCGCAGATCGACAAGTACGGCAACATCAACACCACCGTGATCGGCGACTATGCCCGCCCCAAGGTCCGCCTGCCGGGCAGCGGCGGTGCATCGGAAATCGCCACCTCGTCGGGCGAAGTCTTCGTCATGCTGCGCCAGTCGAAACGCGCCTTCGTCGAGACGCTGGATTTCATCACCTCGATTGGCCACTACAAGGGCGGCGACAGCCGGGACGAATTCCGTATCCCCGGCAAGGGACCGACCCGGATCATCACCGATCTGGGGATCATGACGCCCGATCCGGAGACCAGGGAATTCACCCTGACCGCGCTGCATCCGGGCGCGACGGTCGACCAGGCCCGCGAAGCGACCGGATGGGACCTGAAAGTCGCGGCGGACCTGGCAACGACCGAGGCGCCCAGCGAGCGCGAGCTTGCGACCCTGCGCGACCTGAACGCGCGGACCGCTGCCGCGCATACGGGCGATGCGTGAGGCGGGCGATGCTTGATTTCGTCTACCAGGCCCTGCCGTCACGCGTTCTGTTCGGCTACGGCACCTTGGACAGGCTGCCACAGGAAGTGGAACGCCTCGGCGCGGAACGGGCAATGGTGCTTTGCACGCCGGAACAGGTTGCCCAGGCCGAAGACGTCGCGGCGCGGCTTGGCGAACGGTCCGCCGGGACCTACGACCGCGCGGTCATGCACGTGCCCATCGAAACCGCCAAGGCCGCCCGCGAAGAGGCGCGCGCCCGCGGTGCCGACTGTTGCGTGGCCGTCGGCGGCGGCTCCACCATCGGGCTGGGCAAGGCGATCGCGCTGGACAGCGGCCTTCCGATCATCGCGGTGCCCACGACCTATGCCGGTTCGGAGATGACGCCGATCTGGGGCCTGACCGAAGGGGGGCTGAAACGCACCGGACGGGACGAGCGCGTGCTGCCGAAAACGGTGATCTACGATCCCACCCTGTCTCTCACGCTGCCCGCCTTCATTGCCGGGCCCAGCGGTATGAACGCCATCGCCCACTGCGTCGAGGCGCTTTATTCCGAAAACGCCAACCCGATCATCTCGCTGATGGCGGAAGAGGGCATCCGCGCCCTTGGCGAGGCATTGCCGGTGGTCGTGGCGACGCCGGACGACCGCGACGCGCGCGCCAAGGCGCTGTACGGCGCATGGCTTGCGGGGGCGTCGCTTGGGGCGGTCGGCATGGCGATCCATCACAAGCTGTGTCACACGCTGGGTGGCAGTTTCAACCTGCCGCATGCCGACGTTCACACGGTGATCATTCCGCATGCCGCGCACTACAACCGCGACGCCGCGCCCGAAGCGATGGCGCGGCTGGCACGCGCGCTCGGAACCGAGGACGGACCCGGCGCGCTTTACGATCTTGCACAGGCGATCGGCGCGAAGCTGGCGCTGAAGGACATCGGCATGACCGAGCAGGATCTGGACAAGGCGGCCGATCTCGCCACTCAGAACCCTTACTACAACCCGCGCCCCGTCACCCGAGAGGGCGTGCGCGCGTTGCTGGAACAGGCTTATCATGGCCACCGGCCGGCGGCCTGATAATCAACAGTCACCGAGGGAGGACGAAATGACAAAAACCACAAAACGGAAAAACGGGGCTGGCGCACGACCGCTCAACCGCCGCACATTCCTGAAGCATACCGGCATGGGTGTCGGCGCGGCGGCGCTATCCAGCGCCTTCCCGATGCCGGCCATCGCCGACGGCCATACCATCAAGTTCGGCTATGTCAGTCCGCAGACGGGCCCGCTGGCGCCGTTCGCCGAAGCCGACAATTTCGTGCTTGGCGGGGTGCAGAAGGCACTGGCCGGCGGCCTGGACATCGGTGGCAAGAACTATCCCGTCGAGATCCTGGTCAAGGACAGCCAGTCCAACCCCAACCGCGCGGCCGAAGTGGCGTCGGACCTGATCCTGTCGGACGAGGTCGACATCATGCTGGTCGCCTCCACGCCGGAAACGACCAACCCGGTTTCCGATCAGTGCGAGGTCAACGAGATCCCGTGCGTCTCGACCGTCGCGCCGTGGCAGCCGTGGTTCTTCACGCGCGGCGGCGATCCGGCGGAAGGGTTCGATTGGACCTATCACTTCTTCTGGGGCCTGGAGGACGTGATCGCGGTGTTCCTGAACATGTGGGGACAGCTCGACACCAACAAGTCCGTGGGCGGTCTGTTCCCCAACGACGGCGATGGCAATGCCTGGGGAGATCCCAAGCTGGGCTTCCCGCCGGTGCTTGCGGAAAACGGCTATACGCTGACCGATCCCGGCCGCTATCAGAACCTGACGGACGATTTCTCCGCCCAGATCAGCGCGTTTAAGGGCGCCGACGTGGAGATCGTCACCGGCGTCGTGATCCCGCCCGACTGGACCACCTTCTGGACCCAGGCCAAGCAGCAGGGCTTCGCGCCCAAGGCGGCTTCGGTCGGCAAGGCCATCCTGTTCCCGGTCGCCGTCGAGGCGTTGGGCGAGGCGGGCCACAATCTCAGCTCCGAGGTGTGGTGGAGCCCGAACCATCCTTTCTCGTCGTCGCTGACCGGCCAGTCGGCCGGCGACGTCGCCGCTGCCTACCAGAGCGAGACGGGCAAGCAGTGGACCCAGCCGATCGGTTTTGTGCACGCCTTGTTCGAGGTGGCGGTCGACGTGATGAAGCGGTCGGAAGAAGTCGGTGACCCGGAGGCCACGCTCGACGCCCTGACCAAGACCAAGCTTCAGACCGTTGTCGGCGGCGTTGGCTGGGACGGCGGGCCGGTCAAGAACGTCTCGAAGACGCCTCTGGTCGGCGGCCAGTGGCGCATGGGTGGCGACTTCAAATACGATCTGGTCATCACCGATAACCAAACGGCGCCGGACGTGCCCACCGGCGGCAGCATGGAAGCGATCTCCTGAGGGGGATGTGGCGGCGGGCGGGACGGCGCGTTCGGTTCGTGCCTTCCGGCCGTCGCCTGCGGCCTCAACGGAACAGGCTGGAGTAGACCCATGTCCGCGCTGTTGCGCATGGAAAATGTCTCGAAGACCTACGGGTCGCTGCGCGTCACCGACAATCTCAGCATGCATCTGGACGCGGGCGAGGCCCTGGGCGTGATCGGGCCCAATGGTGCGGGCAAGAGCACCATGTTCAACCTGATCGCCGGCGGCGTGAAACCGGACGAAGGCAAGGTGGTCTATGACGATACCGACATCACCGCCCTGCCGCCGTTCGACCGGTGCAAGGCGGGCATTGGCCGTTCCTACCAGATCCCGCATCCCTTTGTCGGCATGACCGTGTTCGAGAACCTCCTGGTCGGCGCCACCTACGGCTCCGACCGCGGCGAGGCGGACTGTTACGACGACTGCGTGCGGGTCCTCGACGAAACCGGCCTGTTGCCCAAGGCGAACGTCCTGGCCGGCAGCTTGACGCTGTTGGAACGCAAGCGGCTGGAGCTCGCCCGGGCGCTTGCGACGCGGCCGCGCGTTCTGCTGTTGGACGAGATCGCCGGCGGCCTGACCGAGCACGAGTGCGTCAGCCTGGTCGACACGATCAAGAACATCCACCGCGCCGGCACCTCGATCATCTGGATCGAGCACGTGGTGCATGCGCTTCTGGCAGTGGTCGACCGGCTGATCGTGATCAATTTCGGCCAGAAGATCGAAGAGGGCGAACCCGAACGGGTGATGAACAGCCCGGCGGTTCAGGAGATCTACATGGGGGCCAGCATCGAATGAGCCTGCTCGAGACCTCCGACCTGACCGCGTTCTATGGCGACTTCCAGGCGCTGTTCGGTATCGACCTGAGCATCGGCGCGGGCGAAACCGTCGCCATCATCGGTTCCAACGGCGCCGGCAAGACCACCTTCATGCGCGCCTTGACCGGGCTGTTGTCCTCGCCGGCCGACAGCATCCGCTTCGACGGCGCGCCGATCGGCGACAAACCTGCATTCGACATCGTCAAGCTGGGCATCGCGCTGGTGCCGGAGGGACGACAGCTTTTTCCGTCGCTGTCGGTGGAGGAGAACCTGCGCATCGGCAACTATTCCAAGCGGCCCGGCGAGTGGACTCTGGAGCGCGTCTACGACCTGTTCCCGATCCTGAAAGAGCGGCGCGCCAATCCCGGCACCGCGCTGTCGGGCGGGCAACAGCAGATGGTGGCGATCGGCCGGGCGCTGATGTCCAACCCCAAGCTGTTGTTGTGCGACGAGATCTCGCTCGGCCTGGCGCCGATCATCATCAAGGACATCTACGAGGCCGTGCCCCGCATCCGCGAGGGCGGAACCACCGTGCTGGTGGTCGAACAGGACATCAACCAGGCCTTGGCGATCGCGGACCGGATCTATTGCTTTCAGGAAGGACGCGTTTCGCTGCAGGGCCGGCCCGCCGACCTCACCGGCGAGCAGATCAAAACCGCTTACTTCGGGATGTAGGGGACTGTGATGGTGCAATGGGCAGATACCATCGTTCAGGGTGTCCTGTTGGGCGGGCTCTACGCGCTGTTCGCGACGGGCCTCTCCCTGATTTTCGGGGTCATGCGGCTCGTCAATATCGCGCACGGCGACCTCATCATCCTGGCGTCCTTCATCGCCATCGCGGTGGTCGAGGGGCTGGGCATCAACCCCTTGCTCAGCCTGGTGATCGTCGTGCCGGCGATGTGCGTCGTCGGCTATGCGCTGCAGCGCGGGCTTCTCAACTTCACGCTGGGCAGCGACATCCTGCCGCCGCTGTTGGTGACCTTCGGCCTTTCGATCATCATCCAGAACCTGCTGCTCGAAATCTTCACTGCCGACAGCCGCAAACTGCAGGCGGGCCCCATCCAAACCGCCAGCCTGCAGCTTGGCGAGAGCATGGCGATCGGCGTGTTCCCGCTGATCATCTTTCTGACCGCCGTCGTCGTGATCGGTGGCCTGCAGTGGCTGTTCTACCGGACCGAACTGGGCCGGGCTTTTCGGGCCACGTCCGACAAGCAGGACATCGCCAAGCTGATGGGGATCGACAACCGGCATATCTTCGGCCTTGCCATGGCGATCGCCCTTGGTGTGGTCGCCATCGCCGGTGTGTTTCTGGCGATCCGCACAAACGTCGACCCGACCATCGGGCCGGCGCGGCTGCTTTATGCCTTCGAGGCCGTGATCATCGGCGGTCTGGGCAGCCTGTGGGGGACGCTGGCGGGCGGCATCATCCTGGGCGTCGCGCAGTCGATCGGTGCGAAGATCGATCCGGGCTGGCAGATCCTTGCCGGGCACATTGCGTTCCTCCTGATCCTGGTGTTCCGGCCGCGCGGCCTGTTCCCCAGGGCGGTGGATTGAGGGGAGGCGAGGCGATGGCTGCGATCCCGAGCTATTCGGTTCAGCGATCCACGCGGGCAAGCCAGGTCGGCCTCGTTGCCGCGCTGTTGATAATCGCCCTGCTGCTGGCCCTGCCGATGCTGCCGTTCGGCGGGCGTGCGGCGATGCGCACCATCGCCGAGATCGCCTACTACCTGGCGCTGGCGCAGATGTGGAACCTGTTGGCGGGTTATGCCGGGCTGGTCTCGATCGGCCAGCAGGCCTTCGTCGGCCTCGGCGGTTATGCCCTGTTCATGATGGCGACGACGCTTGGAATCAACCCGCTGCTCGCGATCCCGCTGGCCGGGGTGACCGCGGCCGTCTTCGCGGTCCCGACCGCCTTTGTGGTGTTCCGTCTGCGCGGCGCCTACTTCGCCATCGGCACCTGGGTGGTGGCCGAGGTCTACCGGCTGGGCTTCGCCCAGGTAACCACGCTGGGCGGCGGGTCGGGCATGAGCCTTCCCGGCAAGATCGCCAAGGAGACCTGGGGCATCGAGTTTTTTGCGGCGGTGCTGGACGTGCGTTCCACCTTTGCGCGCGACCTGGTCAGCTACCTGATCGCCCTGGCTCTGGCGTTTGCGACCATCGCCCTGGTCTATTGGCTGCTCAGGTCCAGGAACGGCCTTGCGCTCACCGCGATCAGGGATTCCGAACCGGCATCGGAAAGCCTGGGCGTGAACAATTTCAGGACCAAGATCGCGGTCTATATCGCGGCCGCGGCGATGACCGGCATGATCGGCGCCCTGATCTTCCTGCAAAAGCTCAGGATCGCGCCCGACGCGGGCTTTTCGTTGGGCGACTGGACGGCCAGCGTCATCTTCATCGTGGTGATCGGCGGCATCGGCACCATCGAAGGTCCGATCATCGGCACGATCATTTTCTTCGCGCTGCGCGAACTGCTGGCCGACTGGGGAAGCTGGTACCTGGTGATCATGGGCGCGATCGCGGTCTGCGTCATGTTGTTCGCGCCCCAGGGCGTGTGGGGGCTGATCGCGAAACGCTACGACATCCGGTTCTTCCCGGTTCAACGCCGGGTGATCCTGAAAGGAACGGACCAGTGACCGAGGCTTTCATCTGCGATGCGGTGCGCACGCCGATCGGCCGCTATGGCGGCGCGTTGTCGTCGGTGCGCGCCGACGATCTGGGCGCGGTGCCGCTGAGGGCGCTGGTCTCGCGAAACCCGGATGTGGACTGGGACGCGGTCGAGGACGTGGTGTTCGGCTGTGCCAACCAGGCCGGCGAGGACAACCGCAACGTCGCGCGCATGTCGTTGCTGCTGGCAGGTCTGCCCGAGACGGTTCCGGGCTCGACGGTCAACCGGTTGTGCGGATCGGGCATGGACGCAACCGGCGTTGCGGCCCGCGCCATCAAGGCCGGCGAGACCGATCTCATGGTGTCCGGCGGCGTCGAAAGCATGAGCCGGGCGCCCTTCGTGATGCCCAAGGCGGACAAGCCGTTCTCACGCATGACGTCTATCGAAGACACCACAATTGGCTGGCGTTTCGTCAATCCGCTGATGAAGAAACAGTACGGCGTCGATTCGATGCCCGAGACCGCGGAGAACGTGGCGGAGGATTTCCAGATCACTCGCGCGGACCAGGACGCCTTCGCCCACCGCTCGCAGATGCGGACCAAGGCCGCCATGGAAAACGGCGCCCTGGCGGAGGAGATCGTGCCGGTTGCCGTGCCACAGCGCCGCGGCGATCCGATCGAGGTCGAAACGGACGAACATCCGAGACCGGAGACGACTCCGGAAGGGCTGGCCAAACTGTCGACGCCGTTCCGCGAGGACGGTTCGGTGACGGCGGGCAACGCGTCGGGCGTCAACGACGGCGCCTGCGCCCTGATCCTTGCGTCCGAGGCCGCCGCGGCCCGCCATGGCCTGACCCCGCGGGCCCGCGTCGTGGCCACGGCCACGGCCGGCGTGCCGCCCCGGATCATGGGCTTCGGTCCCGCGCCGGCCAGCCGACTGGTCCTTGAAAAGGCGGGCCTTGTCATTGCCGATATGGACGTGATCGAGCTCAACGAGGCCTTTGCCGCGCAGGCGCTCGCCGTCACCCGCGACCTCGGCCTGCCGGACGATGCGCCCCATGTGAACCCCAACGGCGGTGCCATCGCGCTTGGTCATCCGCTGGGCATGAGCGGGGCGCGGCTGGTGACCACGGCGCTTTACGAGCTGGAGCGGCGGCAAGGCCGATATGGGCTGTGCACCATGTGCATCGGTGTCGGCCAAGGGATCGCCATGATCGTCGAGCGGGTCTGACGGCAGCGGGGCCGACGTGAACCGAACCGATACGAACAACGGTGCCGAGACCGACCGGATCGGTCTCAAACCGTCGTCTTTTAAAGGGGATTCCAATGTCGCTGTCTGCACCGCCCGCGCCCTGCGGGCGTTGACATCGACGCGAGCGCCGCTCACGCTGTACAATCCACGGTGTTGCAACGGCGAAGGCCTTTGGGGGGAGACGACCGCGTGTATTTCGCGATCTATGCCATCGACGATCCACACAAGGCGCATTTGCGCGATCAGGTGCGCGGCCAGCACAAGCGCTTCGTGCGGTCCCAATCGACCGGCCCGGTCAACGTCCATGTCGCCGGGCCGCTTTTCGCGGACGATGGCAAGACGATGATCGGATCGCTGTTGCTGGTCGAAGCGGAAGACCTTGAAACGGTCCGGCGTTTCGTCCCGACGATTCCCTACCATGCCGCAGGGCTCTACGAACGTGTGGAGATCCGTCCCTATGGTTGGAGCCTTGGACCGCCGCAGGGACGGAAATGAACGACACGACGACCGGCGGCGATCCGACCTATTGGCGCCGGCGGCCGCGCGCGCCGGCGCCGGGCACGGTGCTCGGGCCGCTGGATGAGATCGCCGATCGCAAGGGGCAGGAATACACCTTCGGCCGCGGAAAAAGCGCCTTTTCGATGTTCGTGGTGCGGCGCGGGGAGGAGGTCTGGGGCTATCTCAATATCTGCCCGCACTACAGCCTGCCGCTGAATTACCGGGAGGGCGAGTTCGTCAACGACGACGGCTCGCTGATCCGCTGTTCCATGCACTTTGCCGAGTTCCGCTTCGAGGACGGGTTCTGCGTGTCCGGCGCGGCGGAGAACTGCTTCCTCGATCCGATCCCCGTTCATGTGGAGAACGGGAACGTGGTGATCAGTCTGGCCTAGGTTCCGGCGTGTCCACGCCCGGCATGGCGCGATCCCGAAACGTCGTCACTCCTTCAGCGCCGCTCTCGCTCTTTCGAGGTGTTCCAGGCATTTCCTTTCCTGGATGCGTTTCCATTTCTCTCGCCCCAGACCCTGATAGGCCATTTCGGCCCTGACATAATGGGTTTCTGCGATATCCTTCTTCGGCCCCGCAGGCGCCTTGTCGAATTCGGCTTTGACGATCTCCAGCTGTTCGACGCAACGCGGTTTCTCCTGATCTTGCGCGCGGGCGGGTGCGAACGGGGACGCGGCCACCAAAGCTGCAAGGACCGCTGCGCTTGCCAAAGGCCGTTTCATGGCAGTTTCCCTTCCTTCCTGAGGCGTTGCCGTCACGTGACGGCATGCTCGGAGAGTCCCACGCGCGACAACGCCCAAGGCTTAGAGCTCAGCCGAGTGAAGCATCCGTTCATCCTTGGAATCGTTGCGATAGCGCAATCTGACGTCTCGTTGCCGAGATCGAGGACAATGGTGGCGCGATCGGCGGAACCAGTTCGGGAAGGTGCCGCTCAGCGATTGAATCAGAACCGCCACAGGGCGATCTTGCTGCGCTCGATCGCCGAGCCCCCGAAGGTCAGATATCCCATCAGGCGGTCGTTCTTCTGAGGCGTATTGTCCTGTCCCCATAGCCACAGCACCATCTCCGCGCCGCGGTGCCCGACCAGTTGCAGCATGGCATAGCGTGGGTCAGGCAGGTCGATGCAGGCGCTGTGTCGGGACTTGAAGGCGTGCGGTACCGGGCCGCCCGGCCCGTCGGTGGCGATGAAATGACCGCTTAGTGTGATCGATCCGGGCGCGCGCTGCACAGGATGCAGGCGGAGCGCGATGTGGCCAGGGTTTGTCCCGGCCTCCGCCGCATAGCCGGTGCCGACGAAGATGTGGCCTTCGTCGCCGCGAAACAGCGCCTCGCACAGCGATCCGCGTGTGCCGTCATCGGCGCCCTCGGCCGTGTCACGGGCAGTCCTGGCGGTGTCGCCGACGCTTGTGTCTTTCAGCATCAACATTGCCTCGTGATAGGCGCCGTCCTTCGTGTCCATGAAGCCGACCAGTTCGCGCGTATCGCGCGACCAATCGATCACGCCGTGGACGTTGGGGTGTGCGTTCCTTCGCTCCCAGTTCAAGGCCAGGAACGACCAACGGCGTCCGTCTGGCGCGACGGCGTCGAGGCAGCGGTTGCCCCACGGGGCGTCCGGTTCGGATGTGTATGCGAGGCCGCCGTCCTGCAGCAAGGCCGCGGCCACCTTTCCGGAGGTGATCGGGACGGCGTCGGCCGACGAAGGCGGGTCGGCGGTGAGATCTAGCTTCACCGGGCCCGCTCTTTGATTCTTGTGCCCAGCGACCGTGGTTCCGGTCAGGCTTACGATCGATCCCGCGGGAAAGGCCGCTGCACAGCCCGATCGACCGTCTGCCTGGGCGTTCGACGCCAGCAAGGCAAGGCCCGCCACCGTCACGATGCAGGCCGCGCGCCGGCGCCATTGTTCACGATCGATCATCATGCGCGAATGATCGCAATCTGGGCACAATGCTGCAACTGCACAATCTGTGGGCACACGCTGCCCCGCGCGGTGGCGGTCGTTTCGGTCGTTTGCACCGCGACGAAATCCGAAGGACGCCGCGTAACAGACTGACAGGGGGCATTGAATCCGGCTTCAAGGCGGGGAGGATGCGCACGGCGGCCGGATTGGCACGACGCTTGCGGAGGCTTTACCCAGGAACGACGGCTGCGATCGAGGAGATTGCCCCGGACGACGACTAAGACAAGGAAAAAACCCGCGCGGTAGAAGCAGCAGTCCCCCGCGCGCCCTGCGGCGCACGAGGGACCGGAGGTCAGTGCGTGCAACAACAACCTCCTGCGGAGGAATCTCTCGCTCCTCCACCGCACAGCACTATGCCGCGCCAGGGGTCAGGTCAACACAGATGACGCCGGCGGGCTGACGCGCGCTCCGTCTTCTCCTGTCCGAACAGATACTCGACCCTGCCACCGCACAGCCGGCGGCGGACCGCTATCTGCTTACCAAAATGATTCTAATAACCGTCTTAAATAACTAATTTTCATCATGAAATGATGAATTTTGACTTGCGCAAAGGCGTTTGTTGTCGAACACTGTTGCAGTGCAACAACAACCTCTAGCGGAGAATTCTGAAATGAGAACATTGCGAGGCAACGCAGCCGCGGCGGTCGTGGCCGCGTCGGCGCTGTTGGCCGGCGCAGCGAACGCAGCCGAAACGATCAAGGTAGGCGTCCTGCATTCCCTGTCGGGGACGATGGCGATTTCCGAGACCACCCTGAAAGACACCGTCCTGATGATGGTGGATGACCTCAACGCGCAGGGCGGCCTGTTGGGCAAACAGGTCGAAGCCGTCGTCGTCGATCCCGCATCGGACTGGCCGCTGTTCGCCGAGAAGGCGCGCGAGCTGATCGAGAAGGAGAAGGTCGACGTGGTGTTCGGCTGTTGGACGTCGGTGTCGCGCAAGTCCGTGCTGCCGGTGTTCGAGGAGCTGAACGGCCTGTTGTTCTATCCGGTCCAGTACGAAGGCGAGGAAAGCTCGCGCAACGTCTTCTACACCGGAGCCGCGCCCAACCAGCAAGCGATCCCCGCGGTGGAGTATCTGATGAGCGAGGACGGCGGCGGCGCCGAGCGCTGGGTCCTGCTTGGCACCGACTACGTCTATCCGCGGACGACCAACAAGATCCTGCGCGCCTTCCTGCAGTCCAAGGGCGTGGCCGATGGCGACATCATGGAGAACTACACGCCGTTCGGTCATTCCGACTGGCAGACGATCGTCGCCCAGGTGAAGAGCTTTGCGTCCGAAGGCAAGAAGACGGCCGTCGTCTCCACCATCAACGGCGACGCCAACGTTCCCTTCTACAAGGAACTTGCGAACCAGGGCATCAGCGCCGAGGAAATCCCCGTGGTCGCCTTCTCGGTCGGCGAGGAGGAACTGGCGGGCCTCGACACCGAGCCGCTGGTCGGACATCTCGCGGCGTGGAACTACTTCATGAGCGTGGAGTCCCCCGTCAACGACGCCTTCATCGAGAAGTGGCATGCCTTCATCAAGGATGAGGACCGCGTCACCAACGATCCGATGGAAGCGACCTATATCGGCTTCAAGATGTGGGTGCAGGCGGTCAAGCAGGCGGGCACCACCAATGTCGATGCGGTGCGCCAGGCGATGTACGGCCAGCAGGTCCCCAATCTGACCGGGGGCATGGCGATGATGAACAAAAACCATCATCTGTCCAAACCGGTCCTGATCGGCGAGATCCAGGATGACGGCATGATCGAGACCGTGTGGTCCACCGACGACGTCATCATGGGCGATGCGTGGAGCGACTACATCCCCGAAAGCGCGAAGCTGAAGGCCGACTGGACCTATCCGTGGGTCTGCGGCAACTGCGAAAAGCCCTTGTTCTAAGTCGTTGACGAGGGCGACGGCCGGGATGTCCCCTGACCGCATCCCGGCCGTCCGCATTTGGATGATGCCGAACACCGCCGTTTTGCGCCTGATCTTTCCGTTGCTGCTTGCGGCCGCGTTCGTTCTGGCCGCCATGCCGGCACAGGCGGACATCGGCGCCGACGTGGCGGGTCTTGCCGCGAAGGGCTACAAGGCGAAGGGCGAAGCCGTCGAGCGGCTTGCCACATCGGGCGATGCGCGGGCCGTGCCCGTGCTCAGAGCCTATCTGGAACAGCGGCTTTTCCGCCGCAAATCAGACGACCGCCTGGTGATCGGCGAGAAATCGGGCAAGATCTATCACCTGCTCGACCCGCTGTCCCTGGCCGCGCTGGGCGAGGCGGGCAAGCGGGACCTCAGAAAGGTCAAGATCAACAACAAGCTGCGCGGCATGGTCCGCGGCGCGCTTGGCCGGCTGTCGCTGATGGATCCCGATCCGGATCGGCGGGTCGAGGCCGCAGACGCGGTCTTCAAGACCCGGCCCAGGGACATGGTGCCGGTCCTCGAACTGGCCCTGGCATCGGAAGACGACGCGCCGGTCGCCGCCCGGATCGAACGCGCGCTTGCGGCGACGCGGCTTGCGACCGGGGGCGAGACCGAGATCCGCGTCGCGGCGCTGGACGTGCTTGCCAAGTTTCCCGACCGGGACGTCCGCGCGCTGATCAACGGCCTGCTGTTGAAGAACGACAAGGGCGAACCGGTTGAACCGGACGCCGCCGTGCGCGACGCCGCTGCGGGCACGCTGGTCGAAATCGAACGCAGCATCGCGTTCTGGTCGGGCCTGGGCAACGTGTTCCAGGGTCTCAGCCTGGGTTCCGTCCTTCTTTTGGCGGCGATCGGGCTTGCCATCACATTCGGCGTGATGGGCGTGATCAACATGGCGCATGGCGAAATGGTGATGCTGGGCGCCTATACCACCTACGTCGTGCAGGAGGTCTTTCGCACCCATATGCCCGGCGGTTTCGATTATTCGCTGGCGGTTGCCGTGCCATTGGCCTTCCTGGTCGCGGGCGCGGTCGGGATCGCGATCGAACGGGGAATCATCCGGTTCCTATACGGCAGGCCGCTGGAAACGCTGCTTGCCACCTGGGGCCTCAGCCTGATCCTGCAACAGCTTGTCCGCACCGTCTTCGGGCCGACCAACCGCGAGGTCGGCAATCCAAGCTGGATGAGCGGAGCCGTCGAGGTCGCCGGCGGCCTGACCCTGACCTACAACCGGATCTGGATCATCGTCTTCAGCCTCTGCGTGCTGGCCGGGTTGATGCTGCTGATGCGCAAGACCGGTTTCGGCCTGCAGATGCGCGCGGTGACCCAGAACCGGCGCATGGCCGCCAGCATGGGCATCCGAACGGGCCTGGTCGATGCGCTGACCTTCGGTCTCGGCTCGGGCATCGCCGGCATGGCGGGCGTGGCGCTCAGCCAGATCGACAATGTCAGCCCAAACCTCGGCCAGTCATACATCATCGACAGTTTCTTGGTCGTGGTGTTCGGCGGTGTTGGCAACCTGTGGGGCACGCTGGTCGGCGCCTTCAGCCTGGGTCTGCTCAACAAGTTCCTGGAACCCTATGCCGGCGCAGTTCTGGGCAAGATCCTGGTCCTGGTGCTGATCATTCTGTTCATCCAGAAGCGCCCGCGCGGCCTGTTCGCGCTGAAGGGCCGCGCGGTGGAGAGCTGATCCATGGGCCTGATCGACAAGCCAGGTGCGGTGATCACGGTGGCCCTGCTTGCCGCCGCGGCGGTTCTGGTGCCGGTGCTGAACCTTGCGGTTCCGCCCGAAAGCGCGCTGCACGTGCCCGGCTATGTTGTGGCGCTGTTGGGCAAGTATCTGTGTTTCGCCATGCTGGCGCTCAGCGTCGATCTGATCTGGGGTTTTTGCGGCATCCTCAGCCTCGGCCACGGGGCGTTCTTCGCGCTGGGCGGCTATGCCATGGGCATGCACCTGATGCGCCAGATCGGCGACCGCGGCGTCTATGGCCATCCCGTTCTGCCGGACTTCATGGTGTTCCTGAACTGGAAGGAACTGCCCTGGTACTGGTACGGCTTCGACAACTTCGTCTTCGCGGCCTTCATGGTGGCGCTGGTCCCGGCGGCGCTCGCGTTCGTTTTCGGCTGGTTCGCCTTTCGGTCGCGCGTCACCGGCGTCTATCTCTCGATCATCAGCCAGGCCATGACCTTCGCGCTGTTGCTGGCCTTCTTCCGCAACGACATGGGTTTCGGCGGAAACAACGGCCTCACCGACTTCAAGGACCTATTGGGCTTCGATCTGCAGGCGCCCACGACCCGCGCCGGACTGTTCGCCGCCTCGGCCGTCGCGCTTTTGGCCGCCTATCTGGCATGCCGTTTCATCGTCGCCTCCAAGTTCGGCCGGGTTCTGATCGCCGTGCGCGACGCCGAAAGCAGGGCCCGGTTCCTGGGCTACCGGGTCGAGCACTACAAGCTGGTGGTGTTCGTGATCTCCGCCGTGATCGCCGGCATTGCCGGCGCGCTCTACGTGCCGCAGGTGGGCATCATCAATCCCGGCGAATTCTCGCCCGCCAACTCCATCGAGATCGTCGTCTGGGTCGCCGTCGGCGGACGCGGCTATCTGCACGGCGCCATCCTGGGCGGCATCCTGGTGAATTACGGCAAGACTTACTTCACCGCAGCCTTTCCCGAGATCTGGCTGTTCGTGCTGGGTGCGCTGTTCATCGCCGTGACGCTGTTCCTGCCCAAGGGTATCGTCGGCACCATGCCGCGCCTTATGGGCCTGCTGCGGCGTCCGCGCGCGCGTCCGGTCGGCACGCAGGCGCCGGCGCAGGCGGAGTAGGGGCGATGGACGCAACCGGGCCCGACCGCGCGGCGGCGACACTGCTCTACCTCGACGGGGTCGGTGTCAGTTTCGACGGCTTCAAGGCGCTGAACGGGCTCAGCTTCTACGTGCTCGAGGGCGAACTGCGCGCGATCATCGGCCCCAACGGTGCCGGCAAGACCACCATGATGGACGTGGTCACGGGCAAGACGCGGCCCGATCTGGGCAGCGTGCTGTTCAAGGAAACAACGGACCTGACTCGCCTCGACGAGGTTGCCATCACAGAACTGGGCATCGGTCGCAAGTTCCAGAAACCGACCGTGTTCGAGAACCATTCGGTCTGGGAGAACCTGGAGCTTGCCTTGAAAGCCGACCGCGCGCCCTGGGCGACGCTGTTTCATAAGCCGACGCGCGACGAGACGGTTCGCCTGGAAGAGGTCCTGGAGACGATTGCCCTGAGCGAACAGGCCCGAACGGTTGCGGGCGCGCTGTCGCATGGCCAGAAACAATGGCTGGAGATCGGCATGCTTCTGGCCCAGGACCCCCTCTTGCTACTAGTAGATGAGCCGGCGGCGGGCATGACCGACGCGGAGACCGAGCAGACGGCTGCCCTGCTGCGCCAGATCGCCACCACCCGTTCGGTGATCGTGGTGGAGCATGACATGGAGTTCGTACGCGCGCTCGACTGTCACGTGACCGTGCTGCACGAGGGAAGTGTGCTGGCCGACGGGTCCCTGGCCACCGTCCAGGAAAACGAGAAGGTGATCGAGGTCTATCTGGGCCGCTGATCGGGTCATGCCATGCTGAAAGTCGACCGCATCGATGTCCACTACGGCGCCAGCCGGGCGCTCAGATCCGTTTCGCTGGAGGCGGCGCCGGGCGGCGTGACCTGCGTGTTGGGCCGCAACGGCGTCGGCAAGACCACGCTGATGCGGGCGATCGTCGGCCAGCTTCCTGTCTCCTCGGGCACGGTGCGGTGGGACGATGACGACATCACCGATGCCCAGCCGCACAAGCGCGCTGCCCGCGGCATCGCCTACGTGCCACAGGGCAGGGAGGTCTTCCCGCTGTTGACGGTGGAAGAGAACCTGCGCACGGGATTTGCGCCGCTCGCCCGCGCCCTCAAGACCCTGCCCGAGGAGATCTTCACCCTGTTTCCGGTGTTGCGCGACATGATGGGCCGGCGCGGCGGCGACCTGTCCGGCGGCCAACAGCAGCAACTCGCCATTGCCCGGGCGCTGGTGATGCGGCCGCGGCTTCTGGTGCTGGACGAACCCACCGAAGGCATACAACCCTCCATCATCAAGGATATCGAGCGCGTCATTCGGTCCCTGGCGGCGCGCGGAGATATGGCGATTCTGCTGGTCGAGCAGTATTTTGAGTTCGCCCGCGACCTTGCTGATACATTCGCTGTCATGGATCGCGGCGAAATCATGCTCGCCGGGCGGGCGGACGAGATGGTGGAGGCGGATGTCAGGCGTTATCTCACGGTTTGAAGCGGCGCGCGACGCTGCGGCGCCGGCCCACCGTCAGCACGTCTTCGGCCGCGCGCGCATCGCCTTCGAAGGTGACGGCGCGGCAAGTCGCCTGGCCGGGCTGTACCAGGCCGACCCCTTGCGGGTTCTGTTTCCGCGCCGGCCCGCGGGCGACGTACCGGGCGCCGCGCTGGTGACCACGTCGGGCGGGCTGGTCGGCGGCGATCGCCTCGCGGTCGAGGCGCGGGTCGGACCGTCGGCCGCCGCGCAGGTTGCCGGGCAGGCGGCGGAGAAGATCTACCGGTCAACCGGCCCGGACGTCACCGTCGACGTGGCCCTGCACGCCGCCGCCGGCGGCTGGCTGGAGTGGCTGCCCCAGGAGACCATCCTGTTCGAGGGTGCGCGGCTGCGCCGGGCGACCACCGTCGCGGTCGAGGCCGACGCCCGGGCGCTGGCCGGCGAGATCGTCGTCTTCGGCCGCACAGCCATGGGCGAGGCCATGTGCCGCGGGCTGCTCAACGAAACCTGGCGGGTTGTCCGGGACGGCCGCGCCGTCTGGGCGGATGCGCTCCACATCGACGCGCGCTTCCATGAAATCCTTGCGGCCCCCGCCGGTTTCGGGGGCGCCGTTGCCGCCGCGACGGCGGTCTATTCCGGTCCCGACGCCGACGCGCACTTGACGGCAGTGCGCGAAAACCTGGCGGGTGTGGCGCCGGTTCGTGCCGGCGCGACCGTCGTGAACGGCGTCCTCGTCGTGCGGTTCCTGGCCGTTGACGCGCTGGCGCTGCGCGATGCGTTCGGCGGCTTCTGGGCTTGGTATCGCCACCGGGCCGCCGGCTGGCCCGCGGTGCTGCCGCGGCTGTGGTCGGTTTGAAATGATAAGGCATAGGAGGGGACAACACCCATGAATCTGACGCCCCGGGAAAAAGACAAGCTGCTGATCGCGATGGCGGCGATGGTGGCGCGCAACCGCCTCGCGCGCGGGGTCAAGCTCAACTACGCCGAGGCGGCGGCGCTGATCTCCGACTTTGTCGTCGAGGGCGCCCGCGACGGCAAAAGTGTCGCGGAGCTGATGGAATCCGGCGCGACCGTGCTCGCCCGCGAGCAGGTGATGGAGGGCGTGCCGGAGATGCTGCACGACATCCAGGTCGAGGCGACATTCCCCGACGGCACCAAACTGGTGACGGTGCACGAACCGATCCGCGGCGCCGGTGCGGCCGGAACGGTCCCGGGCGAGACCATCGTCGCCGACGGCGAGATCGTTCTGAACGAGGGCCGCGATACCGTCACGGTGACCGTTTCAAACACCGGCGACCGGCCGGTGCAGGTTGGGTCCCATTACCACTTCTTCGAGACCAACACCGCCCTCGACTTCGAGCGGGACAAGACCAAGGGCTTCCGGCTCGACATCCCGGCCGGCACCGCGGTGCGCTTCGAGCCTGGCCAGTCGCGCGAGGTGATGCTGGTCAGGTATGCCGGCCGCGGCCGCGTCTACGGCTTCAACGGCCTCGTCAACGGCCCGGTGGGAGGCTGAGCCATGGCTTACAAGATCGACCGCGCCGGCTATGCGGCGATGTTCGGACCCACCGTGGGCGACAAGGTGCGGCTGGCCGACACGGACCTTGTGATCGAGGTTGAAGAGGACCGCACAACCTACGGCGAGGAAGTGAAATTCGGCGGCGGCAAGGTGATCCGCGACGGCATGGGCCAGTCCCAGGCATCGCACGCCATAAGTGCCGTCGACACCGTCATCACCAATGCGCTGATCCTCGACCACTGGGGTGTCGTCAAGGCCGACATCGGCATCAAGGACGGCCGGATCGCGGCCATCGGCAAGGCCGGCAATCCGGACATCCAGTCCGACGTCGACATCGTGATCGGCCCGGGCACCGAGGCGATCGCGGGCGAGGGGCGCATCGTCACCGCAGGCGGCATCGACGCCCACATCCACTGGATCAGCCCGCAGCAGGTCGACGACGCGCTTTATTCGGGCGTCACCACCATGCTGGGCGGCGGCACCGGCCCGGCCGAGGGCACCAATGCCACGACCTGCACGCCCGGGCCCTGGCACATGGGTCGGATGCTGCAGGCGGCCGAGGGTATCCCGATGAACCTGGGATTCTTTGGCAAGGGCAACGCCACCTTGCCCGAGGCGCTGCACGAACAGGTGAATGCGGGGGCCTGCGGGTTGAAACTGCACGAGGACTGGGGCACGACGCCCGCGGCGATCGACAACTGCCTGGCGGTCGCGGACGAGACCGACGTGCAGGTGGCGATCCACACCGACACGCTGAACGAGTCGGGCTTCGTCGAGAACACGGTCGCCGCGTTCAAGGACCGCACGATCCATGCCTTTCACACCGAAGGCGCCGGCGGCGGCCACGCGCCCGACATCATCAAGCTGTGCGGCGAGGCGAACGTGTTGCCGTCGTCCACCAATCCGACGCGGCCCTACACCGTCAACACGCTGGACGAACACCTGGACATGTTGATGGTGTGCCATCACCTGGACCCGCGCATCCCGGAGGACGTGGCCTTCGCCGAAAGCCGGATCCGGCGCGAGACCATCGCCGCGGAAGATATCCTGCACGACCTGGGCGCCTTTTCGATGATCGCATCCGACAGCCAGGCCATGGGCAGGGTGGGCGAGGTGATCCTGCGCACCTGGCAGACGGCCGACAAGATGAAGAAACAACGGGGCCGCCTGGCGCAAGAGACCGGCGACAACGACAACTTCCGCGCCCGGCGCTTTATCGCGAAATACACCATCAATCCCGCGCTGACCCACGGCATCGCGGACCATGTGGGTTCGGTCGAGGTAGGCAAGCTTGCCGACCTCGTGCTGTGGAAGCCGATGTTCTTCGGGGCGAAGCCCGACCTCGTCCTGAAATGCGGCACCATCGCCGCGGCCGCCATGGGCGACCCGAACGCCTCGATCCCCACGCCCCAGCCGGTGCATTACCGCCCCATGTTCGGCGCCTTCGGGCGCGCCCTGACGACAAGCGCGGTGACCTTCGTCTCCGGCTATGCGATCGAGCACGGGGCGAACGAGACGCTGGGACTTGAAAAACAGGTGATCCCCGTTGCCGGGACCCGGACCGTGCGAAAGACGGACATGGTGCTGAACGACGCCTGCCCCGAAATGGAGGTGGATCCGGAGACCTACGAGGTGCGCGCGGACGGCGAACTGCTCACCTGCGAGCCCGCGGCGGAAGTGCCCATGGCGCAGAAGTATTTCCTCTACTAGTTGATAGTCTACTTGTGGACAAAACGGAGAAAGCTTCAGCCACGCGCTTCGAGACGCGTCGCTGCGCGCCGCTCCTCAGCGTAAGGGGGCAGGGCGAACTGGTATCGTCAAACAACCACCTCACCCTGAGGAGGCGGCGCAGCCGCCGTCTCGAAGGGCGTGGCTGCAACAGTTCGGGCCGATGAGCGTAATGCGTCGCGCGGTGACCGCACTTCCCAGGGGCGACTGGACCGGAGACCGGACCGTTGCGACCGTGACGCTCGCCTTCGACGACCGCCACCGCCGCCGCATCCGCCTCACTGACGATGCAGGCGAGCCGTTCCTTTTGGACCTGGCCCAGGCGACGCTGCTGAACGACGGCGACGGGCTGGAACTGGCGGACGACGGTGTCATCGCCGTGCGCGCCGCGCCCGAGGCGGTGCTCGACTTTGCCGGCACGACGCCGGCGCACACCGCGCGGCTGGCCTGGCATGTGGGCAACCGACACGTGCCGCTGCAGGTGCTGGACGACGGGCGGCTCAGGATCCGCGCCGACCACGTGCTTCGAACGATGCTGCAGGGGCTGGGGGCCGAGGTCACCGCACTCACCGCGCCGTTCGCTCCCGAACCGGGCGCCTATGCCGGCCATGACCACTGACGCCGCGCTCTACCGCCTGATGACCTGGCTGTCGCCGTCCTTTCCTGTCGGCGCCTACAGCTACTCACACGGAATCGAAACCGCCGTGGAGGAGGGGCTGGTCTACGACGCGGAGACGCTCGGGCAGTGGGTCGAGACCGTCGTGCGCGATGGCGCGGGGCGCATGGACGCCGCGGTTTTTCGGCTTGCCCATGCCGCGGTCGCGGCGGACGACGCGGCGGCGTTCGCCGACGCGGCCGAACGCGGCGCGCTTTTTCGCGGCACGGCGGAGCTCGCCCTGGAGAGCACTGCCCAGGGCGAGGCGTTCCTGTCGACGGTTGCCGATGCCTGGCCGGTGTCGCAACTCGGTGAATGGCGGGCGCGGCTTGAGACACCCAGCTATGCCGTGGCCGTGGCAACGGTCGCGGCGCTCGCGAAGATCGACGCCGGCGCGGCGCTCGGCGCCTATCTCGCGGCCTTTGCCGGCAATCTCGTCAATGCGGGCGTGCGGCTCGTACCGCTTGGCCAGACCGACGGCCAACGCGTGATCGCGCGCCTGGAGGCGCCGGTGACGGCGCTGGTCGCGGCGACGCTCGCCGCCGACCCCGAAACGCTTGCCGCGGACTTCGGCGCCGCGGTTCCAATGGTCGACTGGACGTCGGCCAACCACGAAACCCAATACACGAGGTTGTTCCGGTCATGAGAAACGTGCTGCGCGTCGGCATCGGCGGCCCGGTCGGCTCGGGCAAGACCGCATTGGTCGATGCCCTCTGCAAGACCATGCGCGACACCTACGAAGTCGCGGCGATCACCAACGACATCTATACCCGCGAGGATGCGGAGTTCCTGACCCGCTCGGGCGCACTGCCGCCCGAGCGCATCGCCGGGGTGGAGACCGGCGGCTGTCCGCACACCGCGATCCGCGAGGACGCGTCGATCAACCTCGCCGCAGTGCGCGACATGGGCGAGAAGTTCCCGGACCTGGACCTTGTCTTCGTGGAATCCGGCGGCGACAACCTTTCCGCCACCTTCTCGCCTGAGCTTGCCGACATCACCATCTACGTGATCGACGTCTCCGCCGGCGACAAGATCCCGCGCAAGGGCGGGCCGGGCATCACGCGCTCGGACCTGCTGGTCATCAACAAGATCGACCTCGCGCCCTATGTCGGCGCGGACCTGGGCGTGATGGAGCGGGATGCGAAGAAGATGCGCGGGGACAGGCCGTTCGTGTTCTCCAACCTGAAGGCGGGAGAGGGGCTGGAGGTCATCGTCGGGTTCATCGAGCGGCTTGGCGGGCTGACGGAGCCTGCAACGGGTGCGGCATGAGACTTTCGCATCGGTGCGTCGCGGGCGCGGCTGCACGGACCGCCCGACAGTTCAGCGCATGATGTTGAGGCCGAGGAGATAGCAGAAGAAGAGAAATGCAGCGCCGGCGAAGACCCGCGCCGTGTACATGCCCGACAGCGCCACGATGTCGATGATTGCGAAACGTTTGATCCAGAACGAGTAAAGCAGCGATACCGCGACATAGCCGATCAGGACGCCGAGAAAAGACAGCGGCAGGAACAACAGGCTGAGCAGCACGCTGGCGCCGAGCAGGACGGGCGCCATGAACCGCGCCGCCGAACGCTGGCGGGCCATCAAGGTCACCGACTTCGAGCGCCGTCAGATGGATGCGCTCAGACAGGAACTCGACCGCGAATACCAAGACCAGAACGACCTGAAGGCAGAGCCCTTGGCCGATGCAGACCTAGCCGACTTATCCAGCACTTCTTGGACTTGACCAGCCCTGAATAAGGTACTTCTTCAGAATTTGGCGGACGAGACACGAACAACTATGCTGATGCATCGTGGATTGTATGTCCAAGAAATGCCTCTTGAGCGCTACCCTAGGGGCCCCCTTCAATTGAGCTAGTATAGATGCCCATCGGTATTCATAGCTTGAACTTAATCACAAGTGTTTTCAATGGATGTTAAAGAAGAAGCCATTCTCGGCAACCAGATCTACGACCACTGGTACTACGTTTCTAAAGGTCGAGCCATGCATAGCATGCTGGCTGGGATGCAGGTAAACGAGGTTCTAGATGTGGGCGCCGGATCGGGCATCTTTTCGAAGCAGCTACTGAAGAGCGGCGTCGCGCAGACAGCAATATGCGTTGACCCTGCGTATCTACAGGAGTCCGAGGAAACGGTTCACGGCAAGTCCGTACGCTTCGTCCGTTGTGTCGAGGGCGCACAACCAGAGCTGGTTCTGATGATGGATGTGTTGGAACATGTGGAGGACGATTTGGCCCTGCTTGAGACCTACACGACTCTCATGAAATCAGGTGGGCACGTGCTGATCACGGTCCCCGCTTTCCAGTTCCTCTGGTCCGGTCACGACGTTTTCTTGGAACACCATCGTCGCTATACGTTGGGGACGATGGAGGATCTGGTGTGCTGCGCCGGTCTTACTCCACTATCAACCCGCTACTATTTTGGTAGCTTGTTCCCATTGATTGTGTTGATACGCTGGATCAGCAAACTGCGCATGAAGGAAAAGGCGTACGAGCCAAAGAGCGATCTGAAGCCACTGCCGGCAACGATCAATACCATATTGACCGCTATCCATAGTGCAGAGAGACGGCTTCTATTCCCCTTCAATCGTCTGGTGGGGCTGACCGTATTCTGCTTGGCCAAGAAACCTTAAGCGAATGCCCACCAGAGCGTTTTTCAATCGCACGAGGTCATAGCCGGCAGCAGAACAGGAGTTCTGGCAGTCTGTTTATATAAAGATGTCGATGGCTTCGACGATGGCGTCCCAAAGGCCGTCGACAGTACGCGGGGCATGCTTTATTTGGGAAGGCTTTGAACGTGGCGAAGGCCATCTCGAGGGGATTGAAGTCGGGGCTGTGTGGCAGCAGGAAGCGCAGCTCTGCGCCGGCGCCCTCAATGGCACACCGCGTCCATCGGCCCGTGGGCGGGCATGTTGTCCATCACCACGATGTCGCCGGGGCGGAGAGTCGGCGCCAGGACCTGCTATACACAGGCTAGGAAAGCGGCGCCACCGGAGCGGGAAACTCAGTTCGACGCGGCCATCAGCGGATGCTCACGCCGCAACAGCCAGCCCGTTTGTGATTCATCTGCGTTCGGCCGGATCTTCTACAGGAAATCCCGTGCGAACAAACGCGCCGTACCGGCCGCGCCTTGGCCTCGCAGAAGCCAGAGGCTATGTTTGCGATTTGTTGCAACCAGCGTCGGCCACCCCATGCAGGCTGAATTCGCACGTTTTCTCGTTGTCGGCGGGATCTCCACCGTCATCGGCTATCTGGTCTATGTCGCTCTCGTTTTCGTCGGGTGGAACTACTTCCTTTCAATGACGCTGGCATACGTGACGGGTTATCTGGTCAACTTCTTGCTTGCGCGGTGCTGGGTGTTCCGTTTTGGAAGGCTTGTCAAAACCCTGTCCGTTGAGTTGGGCGCGACCGCGACCGTGACGGTCCTGGGACTAGGCCTCAACCTGCTTATAGTCGCTGCCCTGACCAACCTGCCGATCGCACTGAACCCCTATCTCAGCGGGGCCATCGCGATGGCCCTGGTCACGATCTGGAACTATGCCGCCCGCAAGAGGTGGGTCTATCAATGACAGACAAAGGCGCCGACCCCTTTGTCTCCGTCGTCGTTCCCGCCTATAACGAAAGCGAGAATATTGCAGCGTTCTACGAGGCCGTCAGTGCGGTTCTGGACCGACTGGTCAGCCGTTGGGAGTTGATCGCCGTCGACGACGGCAGCCGCGACGACACCTTCACACAGCTGCAGGCCCTCAACAGGCGGGACGGCCGGGTACGCGCCATCGGCCTGTCGCGTAACTTCGGCAAGGAGGCCGCCCTGACGGCGGGCCTCGATCACGCCGGAGGCGACGTGGTGATCCCGATCGACGTCGACCTGCAGGACCCCCCCGAACTGATTGCCGACATGTTGCGCCTATGGTCGGAAGGAAACGACGTCGTCTATGCCACGCGCACAAGCCGCGCTGGCGAAACCTGGCTGAAACGCGTCACTGCCGAGGCGTTCTACAAGGTCATCGGCAGGGTCGCAAACGTCTCGATTCCCGCCAATACCGGGGACTTCCGGCTGATGGACCGCCGGGTCCTGGAGTCACTGAAGGAACTCAAGGAAACGCACCGCTTTATGAAAGGCCTGTTCTCCTGGGTCGGCTATAGACAGATCAGCCTTCCGTATTCGCGGAAACCGCGGAACGCCGGCCAAAGCAAGCTGAGCTATTGGAGGCTGTGGAACTTTGCCATCGAAGGCGTCACCAGCTTCAGCATCGCACCGCTGCAGATTGCGACTTATTTGGGTTTCGTCATTTCGCTGTTTTCGTTCGGATACGCCCTGTACATCATTTTCAGGACACTCATTCTCGGGGTGGACATTCCCGGCTACGCGTCGCTCTTGGTTGCGGTTCTGTTCTTTGGCGGCGTTCAGCTCTTGTTCATCGGCATCGTCGGCGAATATGTGGGCAGGATTTACGACGAGGTCAAACGACGGCCGATCTACGTCATCGAACGAAAAGAGGGCTTCTGACCGCTGGAAGAGCAGGTGTACCGGCAGATGGCGTGGTGATTTAGTCCCTGGAAACCGGTCCAGGTTGAATCAGGGAGTCTGGCGGATCTGGCGGTGCGAGGTGCTGAAGGATCCTACCAAACAACCGAAGCGCGGTCGGCTCTGGCTCAATGATGGATCCTGCATCCGTCTGCGGCTGAGCTGGCCCAACCAACTTTGGGCCGCCGACTTGGTTGGTGATCGCACGCATGATGGCCGGATGATCAGGATGCTGACGGCGATCGACGATTACAGCCGCTGGTGCCTAGCGATCGAGGTGGCGTGTCATCTGCGTTCGGACGATGTATTGCACGTTCTGGCGGAACTCTTCGTACAACACGGCACACCTGATCAAATCCACTCCGAGAATGGATCGGCGTTCGCGGCTCGGGCCGTCCACGACTGGCTGTGCCGCATTGAGGTGGGGGCGCAGTTCATCGAACCGGGAAGCCCGTGGGAGAACAGTTACAACGAGAGCTCCAATGGCAAGCTTCGCGACTAACCGCTGAATGGGGAAGTTTCCCAGACGCCACAGGAGGCATAGGCGCTTATCGATTGTTGGCGCTGGCACTACAACACCATCCGGCCACACAATTCGCTGGGTTGTCGGCCACCTGCACCAGTTGCGATCTTGCCAGCAGAGTCCAGATCGCCATACCGTGAAATCGTCCGGACTCTTTTGCAACAGCTGGACCACTGATCAGGGGCAGGTCAACGCTGGAAGTAATCGCTCCGCCTTGCGGCCCGCGAGGGCCTGCGCCGTTTTCGCCGTCAATGCGCCCATGATCTGCAAGCCCGCCCGCCAAGGCCCCTGTTGCCAAGGGCCAAGCTTGTTTTCACTTGTGATCCGCAGTGGCCTGCATTAATCCCGAAACGAGACGGAAATCGCAAATACAGAGTGGGTCGTGGCACTGCGCCTACGTCGGTCACGTAAGCCATCAAAAGAAATCCTCCCCACATGTTCAGCATGACGTTGGAACAACGAAGCCGCGTGCGCTGTGATGCGACGGTTACAGAATCGGGTTCGTCGCACGGAGTGCATAACAGTGGCTGTATGGGTCAGGCGTCGAAGCCGCCAGAGCATGGACGGCGTGGCACACAACAATCGACTGCGGCCGATCCGCCATATAAGGCCGTCGGCTCACCCGCAATCCGATATTGGTTTGATATGTTGGATCTAGGAGACGACCGATGAAGCAGGGCCCTGGATCCCGAGCGTTCGAGGGCGAAAGCCAACCGGTCCGGCTAAGCCGCACTTCGCCAACGCTGCATTTGGTGTGGGCGCTGTCCATCGCGATCCTGTTCGTTTTCTCGCTTTTTTGGCTGCCGCAGCATGCAGACCAGTTGTTCAACAGGTTGGACGGCGCGTACATGCGAATGACGGTTGCCCACCAATGGCAGTACACGCCGCGAAACCTTGGTTTTGCGCTGAATCTCATGTCCGGGGCCGGCAGTCTAATCTACCCGAGCAACATGCCGCTGGTTTCCGTTTACGTCGTGCAACTCTGGCTGACCGATGCCATTGATCCCGTCATGACCTACGCGATCGTCGGCGCGTTCATGCTTGCGGCGACCTACCTGTGGGCCCGCATGGCCGATCTCGACGCGTGGATGGGCATTGTAGCCGGATGGCTGACGGCGATACTCGCCCTGCCTTACCTTCCCGAACACATGCTGGTCCCGAATTTTCAGCTCGTCCCCCATTGGGGCAATCTGTTGTTTTTTTCGACGATCTTTCTCTACTGCCTAAGCCGCGTCACAACCGCGGTGTCCCTGCCGAACGCGATTTGCCTGTTCTTCGTCACCCTGACCCCGGCCTATATTGTCCTTTCGGATCCGCTTAACTCGCCCATCGTCGTTCCTGTCACGGCCTTGTTTGCGCTGTATTTGGCGCTTCGATCGACCGAAAAGGCTGTGCTTGCGGTCCGGATTGCCGCGCTCGCGCTTGCTGTCCTCGTAGTCGTCGCCGGAGGAGTTTTGACCTTCCTCTACGGCAACACGATGCACGCGGCCGCGGCTTACTTTCACGCCGAGTACGTCAGGACAGCTGGGACCAGTCTCGACATCTCCGTCTTGTTCCAGACGCATTATCCGGTCGGGATGTTCCTCGTTCCCCTGAGCGTCGCGGGCGCGATCCTGGCGGTTTGGGATCGTGGCAAGGAACGTCGTGCCTTCGCCTTGATGTTTCTTTTCACGACCGCTCTGCTGCTCGCAGTCAGCTTCCTGCTCACCTACGTGATAGAGACGTGGCGCGGGCCACAAGGGTACTATTTCGAAACCGCGCTTTGGCCGCTGTATGTGATCTACTCCGTCCTTCTCCTGCAAAGAGCGTTTCGGGCCCTTCATAGTTGGATTGTCCGCAGGCGCTTGGTCCCCGCAACACGTTCTGGCACGAACGATTTCGAGTGGTTTCGGCTGCCCACTGCATGGTCAACCCCGGTCATGATGGCCCTTTACGCCACGCTCGTACCGCCCGTCGTGCTCGCGATCTTTTTTGCCGGGTCGTCAACCACCCGTCCTCCGAACTATCCATACCCGCCCGACGAGACGCCGATCATCCGTCATCTCGTCGAGAACGCCGCAGTCGAATTGGGCAAGCCGTTTCGCGGATACACCGCGACATTCACCGGTTCGGAGATTGACCACGACGGTGTCGATTGGCGCGACCTTCATGCCTTCGACCGGGCTGAACTGGTTAAAACCATCGGCAACGACCACCGCTTCGTCGGGCTTTGGTACCACCGAATTCCGACCATCAACGAGTATTCGCAGCACATCTCCGCGCCGCTTTACCTCGTCGCGTCGAGGCTGCTCACCCGTCCGAAAGACGAGGAGGTCAGGAACATCCTCTTGCTCACCGCGCCGGATTTCGATCTCCTGCAGATGCTTGGTACGCGTTACGTCATCAGCGATCGCGTCTTGCGTGCGCCGGCCGAGCAAAGAGAGACGCTGGCGGTGGGCGACACCGTAACCTTGAGGCTCTATGAACTGCCGCACCCGAACCTCGCGACCTATTCTCCGACCAATGTACGTCGGGTGGACAATGCGGCGGACGCCATGGCCGTCATGGCAGGACCGTTCGATTTCCGGACGGATGTTCTCTTGACGGTGCCGCAATCGGAACCGCTCGTCGAAGCAAGCACGCAAGCCTTCGAGGTGACCTTGGACGGCGTGCGCGTGTCCGCCGAAAGCGCGGGTCCGTCGCTCCTGCTCCTGCCCATTCAGTACAGTCATTGCCTGGAACCGGTATTTGACGGTAATCGACCCGAGGGCTTCGCGATCCTGCGAGCCAACATCGTTTCCACGGCGATCCGATTCGATGGCCGTCTGGATGTCAAACTGGTGTCCCGGAACGGCCCGTTCCTCAACAGTCTTTGTCGCCTGCGCGACATCGAAGATTTGAGACGCCTTCGACTTGCGGACGTGCCCAGGCGCATCGCATCGTCCCGCCACTAGCGGATACATCGAGATGACCATCGCCGCCTGATCCGATCGGGCGTTTCACGCATATTGCCGGTGGTGATTGACCGGCAAGTGCGGGGCGGAATGGCTTTTCAAGCCCTGTGACCAGACCTGCCCGCCGCGCGTGTCCTTGTTGCCCTGCCAACGCCTCGCTTCGACCCGGTGACCGCCCGGGCATGCCGCACTTTGCGGCAGTTTTCAACGCCCTAGGGGCAGTTTCATAGCCCAGGCGTACGCCAATTGCCAGAATGCTTAAATGCACAAGCGGGGGGCGTTGCCTCAAAGCGGCAGCAGGTTGCCGCCGTTGGCCGCACCTACCGCGCGGCTGCCGATCCGCCGGGCCAGTTCGCCGTAGGAAATCGTCTCGCCATAGGGCATGTCGGTCAGCCAAGCACCTGAAGCACCACGCCTTTTGCAGGGCCGGTGATGTATATTGCCCACTGCATCGAGAGAGACCCACCGATGACCGATCCTCTCCCGGCGCTTGCCGACCTGGGCTGGAGCGCCTTCTTCCAATCGCAGCTTGACCTGACCGAGGTCGAGACCTGCCGCCCCGTCCGGGTGCTCGCCGTCCACCGGGGTGCGCTGGAGGTCGCCGGGAACGGCGGCACCACGCGCATCCCGGCCAACCTTGCGGCGACCGCCGGCGACTGGCTGTTGCTGGACAACGAAACCGACCGTCCCCGGCGCGTGCTGGAGCGCAAGAGCGTCTTCAAACGGCGCGCCGCCGGAACCGGGCGGACCGAACAGCTCATCGCCGCCAACATCGATACCCTGTTCGTCGTCACGTCCTGCAACCAGGACTTCAACATCGCCCGCCTGGAACGTTACCTCGCGCTGGCAAAGGAAACCGAGGTGACGCCGGTTGTCGTGCTGACCAAGGCCGATGAATGCCCGGACACCGGGGACTACCGGCGCGCCGCGGAAGGTCTGTTGCCCGGGCTGGTAGTCGAGGCCGTGGATGCCCGAGATCCTTCCATGCTGGCGGGCCTGGCGGCCTGGTGCGGTCCGGGCCAGACAGTGGCCATGCTCGGGTCCTCCGGCGTCGGCAAGTCCACCTTGATCAATACGCTCACATCAGGCGAGGCCCACCTGAAAACCGCGGCCGCGCGGGCCGACGACGACCGCGGCCGGCACACCACGACCGGCCGCGCCCTGTTCCGCATGGCGGCGGGCGGCTGGCTGTTGGACACGCCGGGCATGCGCGAATTGCAGTTGGTCGACGTGGAAACCGGCATCGAGACGGTGTTCGACGACATCTTGGCGCTGGCCGCGCTGTGTCGTTTCGCCGATTGCGGCCATGAAAGCGAACCCGGCTGCGCCGTGCAGGCGGCGATCGGGGCAGGGGACCTGGACCCGAAGCGGCTGGACCGCTATCGCAAGCTCTCGCGCGAAGAATTGCGTAACCGCGAGAGCCTTGCCGAAAGGCGCGCCCGGGCGAAGGCGTTTGCACGCAAGGTGAATACGGTCGTGCGATCGAAGAACCGGCGCAAGGATTTGTAGCGGGCGTTGAGCTTCGGTGCTCCGCCTTTCTTCTAAAGCGGCAGCGCCTGTTGCAGCTCCGCCGGCGGGGCCACGCGCCCTTCGTGCTCCAGGAGATAGCGTTTGATTTCGATGCCGCCGCCGAAGCCGGTAAGCGTCCTGTCCGCGCCGATCACCCGGTGGCAGGGCACCACGATCGGCAGCGGGTTGGCGCCGTTGGCCGCACCCACGGCGCGGCTTGCGGTCGGTTTGCCGATCCGCCGGGCCAGTTCGCCGTAAGAGACGGTCTGGCCGAAGGGAATTTCCGTCAGCGCGCGCCAGACCCGGTTCTGGAACGCCGTACCGGCAAAGTGGAGCGGCAGGTCGAACCGGGTGAGCGCGCCGGCGAAGTAGGCGCTGAGTTGCCGGACCGCTTCTGCAAAGGGCTCATCGTTGCGACGCCATCCGTCCCGCGGTCGCCGGGCATAGCGGTCCGTCGGAAAGGCGACCAGATGCAGCCGCGCCCCGTCTCCCGCCAACAAAAGGGGCCCGACCGGACTGTCGAACTCGCTGAAATAGAGGTCTGGCTCAAAGGTCGGCATGAGCCTCGTTCGCGCGCCGCGGGCTGTGCCTGCGTCGCCGACAGGAAGAGGGCGGGCGCTTGTAAAGCCCCGCGTAGGCGTCGTTGAAGCGGCGCACGCTTCTAAACCCGGCTTTCAGTGCCAGTTCCGCGATCGGCAGGTCGGTTTCGTCCAGCAACCGCTTGGCGCGCTGAAGCCGCACGGTGTTCGCCGTTTCCACCGGGCTTGCGCCCACGTGCCGGCGGAACAGCCGGGCGAGATGTCGCGATCCGATCCCCAGCCGCGCGGCCAGCTCCTCCACGCTGCCGTCGTCCAGCGCGCCCGCCTCGATCAGTCTCAGCGCGCGGCCGACGGTGGTCCGGGTGCCGTTCCATGCCGGCGAGAACGGTGCGGTTTCCGGCCTACAGCGCAGGCACGGGCGAAAGCCCGCGCGCTCGGCTGCGGCGGCGCTGGGATAGAAGGCGACGTTCTCGGTCTTCGGCTTGCGGGCCGGACAGACAGGCCGGCAGTAGATCCCGGTGGACTTCACGGCGGTAAAGAACACGCCGTCGAAGGCCGGGTCGCGGCTGAGGCGGGCCGCATTGCAGGTGTCGAAATCCAGCATGCGGCTCATCCTAGCAGGCGGCCCGGCCGCCGGCGAACGGGATCGGCTTACGAGGTCCGAATCCGGCCAGCTCTGCCGCCGGGCGGGAGGGTGTTAGGCCGTCAGACGATGGTTGAGCGCAAGCCGGCCCTCGACCGTCTGGACCGTTTCGTCGACGCCCGGGTGGTTCATGTCCAGCGTTTCGCCGATCTGCTGGACCAGTTTGTCGACCCGCTCGATCACCGGTGCACCGGCGGCCAGCGCGCGCGCCGCCGACGACGGCTTGAGCAGGTTCTCCGCCGCCTTGGCGTACTTGTCGAACGGCACCTGGTCGGCCGGATCGGCTCCCAGGCGCTGGGCGATCGCATCCACATGCGCGTAGATCGCGCGGGACTTCTCCAGGTCGCCATGGACCGCGTCGCGGATCGCCTGCGGATCGCCCAACGTCACGCAGCGGTAGTTCCCGGTCAGCAGCATGCTCCACTTGGCCATGGGAACGAACAGCGAGTCGTGGACCTTCAGCTTCACCGGCACGTCCTTGCCGTCCAGCCGCACCGCTGATATGTCGGCCTCCAGCGTTTCCAGCATGGCGTTGTGTGCGGGATCCGCGAACTTGACCGCCTTGAAATTGGTGGGCAGGCCCACGTGCAGGACGTTCGGCTTTTCCTCCGGCGGGCGGAAGGCTTGCGGGTCGGGGCTGCACAGCGACATCAGATCGGGATCGAACCGGTCCCAGACGCGCGGGTTGTTGTAGCACACCTCCAGTGCGGCGGTGTCCAGACCCTCGATGCGCTTCAGGTAGGGCAGGGGCGGCATGTTCATGATCGACAGGCACGGCACCCTGGCCTCGGCAATGCGAACCATCAGCGACCAGATCGCATGCACGCTGTATTGCGGCTCCTGCATGGCGAGGCCCACCAGATCGTACTTGCTGGGGTCGACCTCTTCGGGCGCCTTGGCGTCAAGCCGACCGGGCAGGTCGCCGGAGCGGATGGAACGGTGGGTGTCCTCGTCCCGCAGCTTGATGCGGACCTCGGTTCCTTCTTCGTTGATCAACTGGGCGGTCGAGCCACGGCAGACCAGCGTCACGTTGTGACCGGCCATCAGAAGTTTGGTGCCGAGCAGCGATCCGTAGGACGCGCCGAGGATAAGGACGTTGTAGGCCATGACTTGCACCCCGCTGGTTTGGGCCCACCGCCGGACCCGTTGAGTGACTGTGGTATACCAGATTAACCATCGGGCGGGGTTGCCGCACGCTAAATCGGGTTTCTGTGTTGCTTGTTCGCATAACAAAGGGATATTTTTGTTAACTTGTAAATTCAGAAAGCAACCGCATGCGCAAGACCCTGATCGGACCACGCCTGCGTCAGCTCCGGCGCCAGCACAAGCAGACCCAGGCCGAGATGGCCAAGGCGCTGGGCGTCAGCGCGGCCTACGTGAACCTGTTGGAGAACAACCAGCGCAGCCTTTCGGTACAGATGCTGATGGCGCTGACGGATGCCTATGGCGTGGACTGGCGCGACCTGATCAAGGATGACAGCTCCACGGTACTGACCGACCTCAGGAACGCGGTCCAGGATCCCGTCTTCGCCGGCATCGCGCCGGACCTGCAGGAACTGCGCGCGGCGATCGACCACGCACCCGGTCTGGTCGGACGGTTCCTGCAGCTTTACCGAAACCACCGCAACGCGCTGGAACGCATGATGCGTCTGGGCAGCGAGGGCATGCCCGAGGACCTGCTTGCATCCTCGCCCGAGACCATCATCCACGACTTCTTTCGCGACCATGCGAACTATTTTCCGGCGCTGGAGGCGGCGGCGGAGGATCTGCGCGCGGCCGAGCCGTGCGACGCCGACGACGTCTATGCGGTGCTCAAGGCCAGGCTGAAGAACGGGCATGGGATCTCGGTGCAGACAGCGCCCGTGGAGGAGATGAGCCAGGCGCTCAGGATCTATGACGAGGCAACCGCCGAGGTGCGCCTGTCCGAGGCGTTGGACCACCAGAACCGGGTCTTTCAACTCGCCCACGTCTTGTGCCTGATCGAGCTGCCGCACATCCTGGCGCAGATCACCGCCGACAGCGGCATCCTGACCGAGACGGGCGTGGCCCGATGCCACGTGGAACTGGCGAACTACTTCGCGGCGGCGTTTCTCATGCCCTATGCGCCGTTCCGCGCGGCGGCGGAGGCCAACCGCTATGACATCGACCGGCTTGCGGCGGCCTTCGGCGTTTCGTTCGAGCAGGTCTGCCATCGGCTGACGACGCTGCAGCGCGAGGGCGCCAAGGGCGTGCCGTTTTTCTTCCTGCGCGTCGACAAGGCCGGCAACGTGACCAAGCGGTTCAACGCGACCTCGTTCACCATCGCCGAGCACGGCGGCGCCTGCCCGGTCTGGAACATCCACACGTCGTTTCGGACCCCGGGCGTGATCGTGCCCCAGTTCGTGGAACTGCCGGACGGCGAGCGGTTCTTCACCATCAGCCGCACCACGGAACGGCCGGTCTTCAGCCGCGATACCCAGGACCGCCGCCTGGCATTGTCGCTGGGTTGTGGGATGGAGCACGCGCACCGCATCGGTTACGCCGCGCCTTTCAACACCGAGGACAACGCACTTTTCAGCCCGATCGGGATCAACTGCCACCTCTGCCCGCGCCAGGCCTGTTCCCAGCGCGCGCACCGGCCCCTGTTCGTCGACCTGCCCATCGACACCAAGCGCCGCGGCAACACGCGCTACGAGAGCTGAGGGGGCGTACCGGTTGCGGCCATATGCTTCGAGACGCATCGCTGCGCGATGCAACTCAGCATGAGGTGTTTTTTCAGACCCTGCCGCCAACACAAAACCTCGCCCTGAGGAGCGCCCGACAGGGTGCGTCTCGATGGGCGTGGCTGCCAATTGGCGTGGTGCCGGATCACTGCGGCGGGACCAGGACGATCTTGCCGGTGTGGGCCTTGGCCAGGAACGCCTCCTGGGCGGCGACGATCTCGCTCAAGGGATAAGTGGCCGCCAGCACGGGGCGGATCTCGCCCGCCTCGATATAACGCACGAGGTTCCCGAACACCGCATCGCCCAGGACCGTGCAACCGAACAGGCTGAGGTCCTTGAGATAAAGCGTGCGCACGTCCAGCTCGACGATCGGCCCCGCGATCGCACCGGCGGTGGCGTACCGGCCGCCCGGCCGCAGCACTTCGATGAGGGCGGGCCAGCCGGGTCCGGCCACCAGATCGACGACGACGTCCGCGGAATCGCGCCCCACCGCGTCGATCAGGTCGGCGCCCCTGTCGATGACTTCGGCGGCGCCAAGAGCGCGCACCGCTTCGGCCTTGGCGGCGCCCGCAACCGCCAGCACCCGCGCGCCGCGGCGCCGGGCAAGCTGGACGGCGGCCGATCCGACGCCGCCCGAAGCCCCGGTCACCAGCACTGTCTCGCCCCGTTGCAGCCCGGCGCGGGTCAGCAGGTTCTCCGCGGTCGAATAGGAGCAGGGAAAGGACGCGAGTTCCGCGTCGGACAGGGCGCTGTCGACCTTCCAGGCATAAGCGGCCGGGACGGCCGCGTATTGGGCGAAGCCGCCGTCGCATTCCGAGCCCAGATAGACCACCCCGCCGGGCAGCCGGATGCAGGGTTCGACCAGCACCCTCTCGTCGACCCGGTCTGCGTCGACGCCGTCGCCGACGGCCACGATCCGGCCGCAGATGTCGGCGCCCTGGATGCGCGGAAAGCTGAGTGCCGCGCCGCCCCAGGAGGCATCGCTGTTCGACGCGTCCACGAAACCCGCCACGCCGCCTTCCTTTGTCGTCCCGACGGTCACCTCCTTGGAATACCAGGCCGTCCGTGTGTTGATGTCGGTGTTGTTGACGCCGGCCGCGCCCACCCGGACCAGGACTTCGCCTGTGCCGGGCTTCGGAACCGCCACGTCGTCCCGGTATTCAAGCCGGTCGAACCCGCCATGCCCGGTCAGCAGCACGGCATGCATCGTTTCGGGAAGCTGGCTCACGGTGCGGCTCTCTCCTACCATCGGCCTCGATATGACGAGGGTGATTCATCAGGACGGTCCCATGGACGACGGTGCCCGCGGGCAGGCCATCTTCCGCGGCGACGTGATCGTGTTCAAGCGGGTTGCGGCGCTGCGGGCCCTGCGCGACCGTTCGGTCGGCATGATCTGTGCGGCGCTTGGCGACGACGATCCGGTGACGGCGCATCTCAGGATCGCGCCGCAGGACTATGCGCTGAAAGTGGCCGGGCTGCAGATGCGCCACCGCAAGGACCCGGAAATCGCGGCCGCCTGGAAGGCGGTGCTGACCGAGGCCGGCTGCGCGCTGGACGCGGCCTATTGGGACTGGTGCCACCTGCGGTCGCTGCCGCCGGGCGAGGGGAACGTCGCACGGGCGACCCGGCCGCTGGGACCGCATCGCGACACCTGGTGTTCCAACGTCTATTGCCAGACCAACTGGTGGGTGACCCTGTTTCCGCTGACCGAAGGCCGGTCAATGGCGGTCTATCCCGCGTACTGGTCGCGGCCGCTTCGGAATTCCAGCGCCGGCTGGGACCTCGACGAGATGCGGGCCCGGCGCCGCGCCGACCCCGTCGACGCCTGGGCGCGTCCGCACGCCGACGACTATCCGGTTCTTCCCGAGCCTCTGGAACCGGTGGACAAATCCAGCGAAGTACGGCTTGCCATCGACCCGGACGATCTCCTGTGTTTTTCCGGCGCCCACCTGCATGCCTCGGTCCCCAACCAAACCGACCGCGCGCGCTTCAGCCTCGAGTTGCGCACGGTCTGGGCGGAAGATGTCCGTGCGGGACGCGCCGCGCCCAACGTCGACGGCGCCGCCCCGCATGTGGCCTGGGGCTGGTTCAAGGCGGTTACGGCCGGCCTGCGTCTGTCGCCACCCGAAGGCGGTGCCGGATTCAGCCCGCAGCCGTGTAAGCCTCCTGGCCCGTAACCAGTGCCCACTCCACCATGCGTTTCATGACCTTTCCGAAGGCTTCATCGAAGGCCAGAACAATGTCCTCGATCTTGTCCGAGGACGCGGGCACCACCGCGCGGAACTCCTCGGCGCCCACTTGGTTGCGCTTCGGCAGTTGCTCCAGCGAAGCGGCCATCAGCACCTTGACCTCGGGTGCTTCGCCCGGTGCGCCCTCGGCCTGGAACGCACGCAACACCGTCTTCAGCCGGAAATCGGGGCGCAGCCTTGTCCGTCGGTCGCCGACGGCCGAGATGCGGTCGGTCGCCTTGAAGGAATCCACCATCAGGCCGGTCAGCATCTCCGGTGCGCGCGCGGACCAGACAGCCTTCGCGTAGTACTGGATTTCAGTGCCGCCGGACAAAAGCGCGATGCGGGTCGTATCGATCCCTTCGCCGGCCTGCGGCTCCTCGATCTCCAGCGCCCAGTCCACCGCCGGCAGCTCTTCGGGATAGGTCGACTTCAGCGTGATCGTGAAGGTGCGCGGCGGCGGGCCTTGGCCGGCGCCGCAGGCGCTGAGCGCCACCGCGGCGGGCGCGCCAAGGGCGATCGTCAGGAAGTAACGGCGCGAGGCCAGGTTGATGGTGCGGCTTGCGCGCTTGGTCATTGGGTCTCCACTCCCTGTTGCTGGTCCCCGAACAGGAACCGCGCCGGATCGCGTTCCAGGTCGCTGACCACGCGGCGCAGGTCCGCGACCAGATCCTGCGTATCCTGTATCAGATTGGTCAGTTCATAGAGGCCAGTGTTGGTGAAGTCCTTCACCGCATCCCGGTTCTCAGCCAAGACGTCTTCGATCGTGGCGGCCGTCTCGTTTACCCGCTCGCCTGCGCCGTCGATGTTCTCGATGGCCGACGCGATCGCTTCTTCGTTGTCTTCGAGGATCCCGTTTGCCCGCTCACCCAGATCGCGGAACTCGATGACGGCGTCGTCGGCATCCGCGACCAGCTTGTTCGCGCCGGCCAGCATCTCCTCGAGTTCCTCATCGCTGCGGCCAAGGGCGGCGGCGAACTTCGAGACGTCGGTCAGGATTTGGTTGACCAGCGTCTGGTTGTCTTCCGACAGGAACTTGGTGGCTTCTTGCACCATGGTGCGGGCCTCGCGGACCAGTTCGGGGGCTTCCGCCTCCAGCGCCTGCTGGAGCTGTCCCAATCCGCCCTGGATCGTGGGGATCTCGTCAAAGGGAAGCAGGCCAATGCGCACCGCTTCGGTTTCGGGCTCGAAAACAAGTTGGATTGCCTGCTGGCCGGTGACCACGCTGCGCGTGGCAAGCTGTGCCCTGAGCCCGCGTGCGATCAGACTTTCGATCTCCTCGGTGGTGTCCTGCACCTGCCTTCCGTCCGTGACCTCCTGGATGCGCTCCGGTTCGAAATTGATCATCGCGGCGACCAGCATCTTGAACGTGTCGGGCCTGTAGACCACCCGGATATCGGTCACGTGGCCGACGGCGACGCCGCGGAACTGAACCGGTGAGCCGACACTCAGCCCTTGCAGCGAGTCTTCGAAGAACAATACATACCGCTTCTTCTCCTGGAAGACCTGACCGCTGCCGAAAACCGCGACGATCGCCACCGCCAGCAGCACCGCTCCGACCACGAAGGCCCCGACCGCCTTCGGATTTGCCCGCGCTCTCATCTTCGTATGCTCCCTGGCTTGGTTCTTATCATGCGCCGGCCTCAGGCTTGCCCGGCCGCTTCGGCAGCGGACCCGCGGGTCAGGAAATTGCGCACCTCCAGGACTTCGCAGCTGTCGCGAAGTTCGCGCGGGTTGCCGACGGCCAGCTGGCTCTTGGTCTTGGGGTCCAGAAAGACCCCGTTGGTTCCCACCGTGAAGATGCTGCTCAGCTCGTGGGTCACCATGACCACTGTCATTTCGAAACTGTCCCTGAGTTCCATCAGCAAATCGTCCAGCCTGCGGCCGCTCAAGGGGTCGAGGCCGGCGGAAGGTTCGTCCAGGAACACGATCTCCGGATCCAGCGCGATCGCCCGGGCGAGGCCCGCGCGCTTCTGCATGCCGCCGCTGATCTCCGAAGGGTAGTAGTCCTCGAATCCGGTCAGCCCGACCAGCGCCAGCTTCAACGAGACCAGCTTGGAAATCTCCGCCCTGGAAAGCGCGGTATAGGCGCCAAGGGGCAGCGCGATGTTCTCTGCAAGCGTCATGGAACTCCACAACGCGCCGCCCTGGTAGGCGACGCCCATGCGTTGGCGCATGCGTTCACGCTCTTCCGTCGAACAGTCCCACAGGCTTTTGCCGTTCAACAGAACCTTGCCCTCGGCCGGTTCCCGAAGCCCGACGATGTGGTGCATCAGGGTCGTCTTGCCGCAGCCGCTGCCGCCCATGATGATGAAGATGTCGCCGCGGTTGATCGTGAAGTTGAGGTCGTGCTGCAGCACATAGTCGCCGAAAGCCATGGTGAGATCGCGCACTTCCACATGGGTTTGGTCGTCGCCGTTCGGACGAGAGGCCGTATTGGTGTCTTCAGGCGTGTTGTCCACGGTCAAAACCCCAAGGCGGTGTAGAGCACGGTCAACAGGGCATTGGACGCGATCACGAAGACGATGCCGGTGACCACGGCCGATGTCGTCGCGCCACCGACGGCCATGGCGCTGCGTTCGCACTGCATCCCACGCAGGCAGCCGGCGATGGCGACGATGGTGCCGAAGACCGACGCCTTGATCATGCAGCCGGCCCAGTCGTTCAGGGTGACGGCGCTGCGAAGCTGCACGAAATACTCCAGGAACCCGATGTCCAACATCGACCAGGACACGACGGCGCCGGCGAACATGCCGATCAGATTAGCGTAGATCACCAACAGCGGCAGCATGAGGATCAGCGCCAGCAGGCGCGGCAGCACCAGGAACTCGATCGGCGAGATACCAAACGTCTCCAGCGCGCGGATCTCTTCGTTCACCTGCATGGTTCCCAGTTCGGCCGCGAAGGCGGCGCCGGTGCGGCCGGCCATGACGATCGCCGTCATCATCGCGCCCACCTCGCGCACCATGCCGATGCCAACAAGGTCGGCCACGTAGATCTCGGCGCCGAACTGTCTGAGCTGCACGGCGCCGACGAAGGCGAGGATCAGACCCATGAGAAAGCTGATCAGGGTTACGATGGCCAGCGCATCCGGCCCGGACACCTGCAACGCGGCGGTCAGATCACGGCGGCGAAAGTGGACCTTGTGAAAGATCGCCGAATACATCGCCAGCACGGATTCGCCCAGGAAGGTGAGCATTTCGCCGCTGGCCTTGACCGCGTTGATGGTTTCGAGGCCGACGGTCTCGATCAGGCCGGGCACTCGGGCGGTGCGGTGTGCGTCGCGTGGGGCCGGGACCGCCAGCGACAGTTCCACAAGACGGCGCAGGCCTTCGGGCGCATTCCCCAGATCCAGCTCGATGCCGTGCCCGTCGCAGATCTGTTTGAGATTTCGCAGAAATGCGACGAGGCCGCTGTCCCAGTCATGCAGACCATCGGCATTGCATACCAGCCTTTGCACCGCTTCCGGGTCGCTGAGCAAGTCGAACACGGAACCGGCGTCGGGAATGCCGGGTCCGGCCGACCACTTGCCCAAAAGCTTAAGCGTCCTCGCGTCGCCGCTGGAGGCAACCACTTCAATGCCGAAATCGCTGGTTTCAGCTTCGCTCATCGGCCGGTATCTCGCTTATGCGAATCGTCTGATGCCCCGGTACTGAAAGAGGCCATCCGGCCTCCCGTACGTGTCAAATCCCGTCGATGATGGCCTTGCGCCGTCTTTGGTATTCTTCTTTCGTGATCATGCCATTGGCGGCCAGCTTGTCGAGGGTATTCAGGCGTTCCTCGACCGTCGGCTCGCTCTTTTGTGCAGCCTGTTGCTGTTGCTGCAGTTGTTGCTGCTGTAGTTGCTGTTGTTGCATATCGGCTTGGCGTTCTGCAGCACGTGTCTGGCGCTCCTGCTGGTTGGCCATGTTCGTGATGACGTGACCGGCCAGCAAACCGCCGACAAAGGCCCCGCCTTCGCCCGCGTCGGCCGGAGTGGGAGGCAAGAAAAAGGGAGCGCCGGCGATAACGCCCGCCGCGCAAATGCCGCCGACTTTCTTCGATTTCTTCATCGTGCGTTCCTCGTGGTTTGGCTGTGCGCCTGTTAGGCTCTCAGGACGTGCAACGGCGGAAGACGGCTTGCGCCACCTGGTCGCCCAACAAGCCTACCGCGTCGAATTGATCTTGCTGCATATTCAGGGGAACGATGCGCAGCCGAAACGCTCTGACCGGCGTGCTAGACGACGCCAATTCCTGCATGTTTCCTTGGGCTTCGAAGTACTTCTCGAAAAATGCAGGCGATGCGACGAGATGCGCCTCGACCACGTCGCCGTTCACCACCCAGAACCCGGCCGCTTGCAGTCTACCGGCGTGCGTGTTTTCGAACGCGCCGCTTTCGCGAAAGCTTACAAATTCAGATGCTTGATCCGTGCAGGCCGTGTTGCCAAGGACCCAGGTCCCGTGCAGATACCCGCTTTCCAAACCGGCGGCGCCGGTATCTCTGCCGGCGCCCAGCCCGGCTAACATCAGCACAGCGCAGCAAGCTGCTCTTCGAAAGAACATGCCGTCACCCCCGTTCCTGATCCTGCATTGAACACCCACACAAGTGGAAATGTAGCAAGATGTAAATCCGGGGTCTTGGAATTTTGTGCAAGCCACCGGCGACCGGGGCGGCGGAGGGGACGTCACACTCCGGAGGGCGTTGCGCCGCTACCTCATCGGCCGGTCCAGTCACACGGAGTTTCTTTTACGTCGACTCAACAACCTCGTCGGCCCAGACGCGAAAGCCTTCAAGCGTGTTCGGGCCGAAGGTCGTTGTCATGGCGACGTCCGCGGCGTCTCTTCCTTGGGCCAGCAGGATCCGACCGATCCGCGGAACGTTGTTCCGCGGGTCGAAGGTATGCCATTGGCCACCAAGAAAAGCCTCGAACCACGCCGCGAAATCGCCGGGCGGGTAAGGCGGCGAGGTACCGGCGTCGCTCAAATAGCCGGTGCAGTAACGCGCGGGAATGTTGAGCGCGCGGCAGAACGCCACCGCCAGGTGGGCGAAGTCCCGGCACACGCCACGGCGCTCCTCGTAGGCTTCGGAAGCCGTCCTGGTCACGCGCGCGTGCTCGTAGCCGAAAGCGATATGCCGGTGCGTGAAATCGCAAATCGCTTGGACGCGTGGCCACCCCGGTTCGGTCGCACCGAACAGTTCCCAGGCCAGATCCAGAAACCGGTCGCTGTCGCAGAAGCGACTTGCCAGAAGGAAGACAAGTGTCTCTTCCGGAAGCTGTTCAACAGCCACCTGAAGGGCATCCGGCACCACAGGATCGTGCTGGCCACTGTCTCTTATGACAAAATCGGCCGAGATCGTCATGCGGCCGGCGGGAGCGACAATCCTGCTGCACCAATTGCCGAAACCGTCGCGGTAGCCGGAGATGGGAACCGAGGGTTTGACAACGATCTGGTCCGGCATCGCGAGGTCCGAGACACGCGTGTAATGGATGTTCAACATCAAGATTGCAGGAGTCGGTTGCGGAAACGCGTACCGCAGTTCGTAACCGACTCTGAAATTCATCGCATTCTCCGCTGCGGATGCGCTTTGCCTAGCTTTGCCTCGATACGAATGGCGCGGCAATGGGTGAGCATGTCGGTGATACTAGCACGTCACTTCAAGGACCGACCTGTCCCGGTTCCGGCCTAGTGGCTCGCCGCCCGGGCGCAATCACACCCCCAGATACCGGTGCGCCGCCTCGGCGTCGGCCTTCAGCGCCGCCGACGTGCCGTCCCACACCACGCGGCCCTTCTCCAGGATGTAGTGGCGGTCGGCGAGGCGGGTGAGATCTTCAAGGTTCTTGTCCACGATCAGGATCGCCTGGCCTTCGGCCTTCAACGCGGCGAGACAATCCCAGATTTCCGCGCGGATCAGCGGCGCCAACCCCTCGGTCGCCTCGTCAAGGATCAGAAGCCTGGGGTTGGTCATCAATGCACGGCCAACGGCCAGCATCTGCTGTTCGCCGCCCGACAGCGTGCGGCCGACCTGACCGGCGCGTTCTTTCAAGCGGGGAAACAGGTCAAAGACACGCGCCAGCGTCCAGTCGGCGCCCGGACCGCGGCGCTTGCGCGCCGTCGCGATCAGGTTTTCGCGCACGGTGAGCGTCGGAAATACCTGGCGGCCTTCGGGCACCAGTCCCAGGCCCGCACGGGCGACGCGGTGGGGCGGCGCCGCGGAAAGATCTGCATCGTCGAAGACGACGCGGCCGGAACGGGGCGGGGTGAGGCGCATGATCGAACGGATCGTGGTCGTCTTGCCCATACCGTTGCGGCCCATCAGCGCGACCACTTCGCCGGCCGTGACCTGCAGCGACACGCCGAAAAGCACCTGGCTGCGGCCGTAGCTGGTTTCGATTGCCTCGACGTTCAGCATCAGGCGGTCTCGCCCAGATAGGCGCGGCGCACCTCGGCGTCGGCGCGGATCGCCTCGGGCCGGCCGGTCGCGATCGCCCGGCCGTAGACCAGCACCGTGATCCGGTCCGCCAGCGCGAACACCACGTCCATGTCGTGTTCCACCAGCAGGATCGCATAGCGGGTCTTCAAATCCGCCAACAGCGCGGTCATTGCGGCGGAGTCGTCCGGACCCATGCCGGCCATTGGCTCGTCCAGCAACAGCACGGTCGGACGCGTGGCCAGCGCCATGGCGATCTCGAGCTGGCGCTGTTCGCCGTGGCTGAGACTGGCCACAGGCGTCTCCGCGCGACCGGCGAGACCGGCCTGACTCAGCGCGGCGCGTGCCGGTTCGCGCAGGCGTCGGTCCGTGCGTGCCGGTCGCCAGAATGAGAACGAGTGGCCGCTGTTGCCCTGCACCGCCAGCGCGACGTTGTCCTCCGCGGTGAATTCCGGGAAGACCGAAGTCACCTGGAACGACCGGGCGATGCCCGCGCGGGTGCGCCGTTCCGGCGGTTCCTTCGTGATGTCCCGTCCGTCCAGCAGGATGCGGCCGCTGTCGGGGTCTAATTGGCCGCCAAGCTGCGCGACCAGCGTCGTCTTGCCCGCACCGTTCGGGCCGATCACGGCATGGATCTCGCCCGGCATCAGATCCAGCGACAGATCTTCAGATGCGGGCAGGGCGCCGAAGCGCTTGTTCAGCCGTTCGACGACCAGGACGGGCTCAGGCATGATTGCTGTGTCTCCCGTCGATCAGGCCGTATAGGCCGCGCCGGGCCACCAGAACGATCAGGATCAAGACCGGCCCCAGCACCGCCATCCAGTGTTCGGTATAGGCGCCGAGAACTTCTTCCAGCAAAAGCAGCGCTGTGGCGCCGAGGACCGGCCCGAACAGCGTCCCCATGCCGCCGAGGATCACCATGATCAACAGCTCGCCCGAACGGGTCCAGGTCAACAGCGCGGGGCTGACAAAGCTGTCTAGGTCCACCATCAGCGCACCGGACAGGCCCGCGCCGGCGCCGGCGATGACGAAGCAGCCGAGCTTGTAGCGGTAGGTTGCGAAACCCAGCGCGCGCATGCGCGCCTCGTTCTGGCGACAGCCGCGCACCACCCAGCCGAAACGCGCCTGCACGATCCGGAAACACAGGAACAGGTAGCCCGCCATCAGGGCGAGGCACACATAGTAGAACACCGTGTCGTCGCCCAGATCGAGCCCCGGCAACGTGGAACGCTGGAACAGGCTGAGGCCGTCTTCGCCGCCGTAACGCTGGAACGACACCGCCAGGAAAAACAGCATCTGCGCGAAAGCCAGCGTGATCATGATGAAATAGACGCCGCCCGTGCGCAGGCAGATCGCACCGATTACTAGCGCGGCAACGGCCGCGCCAACGGCCGCGGCGGGCCACAGGACAAGCGCGCTTTCCGCACCGGACAGGACGAACGGCCAGGCAAAGACGGTGCTGTCCTCGAAGGCATGGTGCGCCAGGATGCCGGCCACGTAGCCGCCGACGCCAAGGAACGCCGCATGGCCGAAACTGACCATGCCGCCGAAGCCCAGGATCAGGTCCAATCCGATCGCGGCAATGGCAAGGATAACGGCGCGGTTGAACAGGCTCACCAGATAGGGCTGGTCCAGCCACCCCGCGATCGGCGGCACCAATGCCAGCAGGACCACGCCTGCCAGCGGGATCCAGCGCCTGGGGCCGGAGGCTTCAGCCATGGGCCGGGAACAGCCCGCGCGGCCGGAAGGCCAGCACCGCGGCCATCAGGATATAGATGCTCATCGATGCGAGCGCCGCGCCGATCCCCGTTGCGGTTGCCGGATCGAACGCCAGTTTGAACAGGTCGGGCAGGAAGGCCCGGCCAAGCGTATCCACCAGCCCGACCAGCAACGCGCCGACGAAGGCGCCCTTGATGGAACCGATCCCGCCGATGACGATGACGACGAACGTGGTGATCAGCACGCCGTCGCCCATGCCCACCTCCACCGACAGCAGCGGGCCGACCATGCCGCCCGCGAGCCCGGCCAGCATCGCCCCAAGGCCGAACAGAAGGGTATAGAGCAGGCGGATGTCGACGCCGAGCGCCGCCACCATTTCGCGGTTCGTCGCGCCGGCACGGATCAGCATGCCAACCCGTGTGTGCGCGACCAGCAGATAGAGCAATCCCGCCACCGCAAGGCCGACGGCGATGATCGCCAGGCGGTAGGCGGGGTAGGGCGCGCCGGGCAGGATTTCCACGGTCGCCGCCAATGCGTCCGGCACATCGAGATACAGGGGCTGCGCGCCAAAGATGATCTTGGTGATTTCGTTAAAGAACAGGATGAGGCCGAAGGTGGCAAGCACCTGGTCCAGGTGATCGCGCGCGTAAAGTCGGCGCAGCACGACCAGCTCGATGGCAATCCCCACCGCCGCGGTCGCCGGCAGGGCCAGGGCCAGGCCGGCCAGGAACGATCCGGTCCAGCCGGTGAAGACCGCACAGAAATAGGCGCCCAGCATGTAGAGCGAGCCGTGCGCCAGATTGATCAGGCCCATGATGCCGAACACCAGCGTCAGTCCCGCCGCCATGAGGAACAGCGTGACGCCGAACTGAAGACCGTTCAGGACCTGTTCGAGGATCAGCAAACCGGACATCGGATGCCTGAACCGCCGCCGCCCCGGAAAGGCATTCCCGGGGCGGTGCGGCCCGTTCTGGTTACATGTTGCAGAGCTTCGCGTAAGCGTCCGCGTGGTTGGTCAGCGCCTTGCCCACAATCCGGTTGGTCAGCACACCGGCATCGTCCACGTAGACTTCGCGGACGTAGATGTCCTGGATCGGATGGTGGTTCGGTCCGAACTTGAACGCGCCGCGCACGGATGCGAAGTCGGCCGATTCAAGCGCCTTGCGGAATGCATCCTTGTTCGAAAGATCGCCGCCCACCGCCTTGATCGCGCTTGAAATAAGGCGGGCCGTATCATAGCCCTGGCTGGCATAAAGCGACGGCAGCCGGCCGTATTCCTTCTGGAAGTTCTCCACGAAGGCCTTGTTCGCGGCGTTGTCGATATCGCGGGACCATTGCGAGCTGTTCCTCACGCCAAGCGCGGAATCGCCGACGGCTTTCAGGATCCCCTGGTCGAATGAAAACGCGGGCCCGAACACCGGGATCTCTTTCGCCAGACCCGCCTGTTTGTACTGCTTGAGGAAGGCGATCCCCATGCCGCCGGGCAGGAAAAAGAACACCGAATCCGGGTCGGCGGCCCGCAGCGCCGAGATTTCCGCCGCGTAGTCCTTTTGGCCCAGCTGGGTGTAGACCTCGCCGGCGACGCCGTCGCCGTAGAACCGCTTGAACCCGGTCAGCGCGTCCTTTCCGGCCGGATAGTTGGGCGCCAGGATATAGGGGCGCTTGAAGCCCTGGTCCTTCACGTACTGGCCCATCGCCTCGTGCAGGTTGTCGTTCTGCCAGGCGACGTTGAAATAGTTGGGGTGGCAGGCCTTGCCGGCAAGTTGCGACGGGCCGGCGTTCGGGCTGAGATAGAAGGTGTCGGCCTTGGTGACCGACGGCACCACCGCCAGGGCCAGATTGGACCAGATAATCCCGGTGACGATGTCCACCTTGTCGCGCTTGAGATAGCGCTCGGCGATCTGCTTTGCCTTGTCGGGCTTGCGTGCATCGTCCTCGACCAGCACCTCGACCGCCTGTCCGCCAAGCGCGCCGCCTTCTTCCTTGACTGCCAGAAGGAAGCCGTCGCGGACGTCGATGCCAAGTGACGCGCCGCCTCCCGAAAGCGTCGTGATCATGCCGATTTTGACATCCGCGGCTGCTCCGCTCGCGGTCGCGGCGGCCAAGACCGCGCCTGCGGCAAGCCTTGCGAAAGTTCGTTTCATGGTGCCAATGCCTCCCATCGGTTCTGTCCGGACCTTGGGTATCGGTCCGCGTTCGTTAACCAAATCAATTTGTTATCCGGCGTCCCGACCGGGAAAGGCCGGTATGCTCTCTCTTTCCTCTCGCGGCCAAGGGGGGATGTCAAGCCGCGTCGAAGGTGCCGGGCGCCGGCCGGACAAGAAATGTGGATTGCGCGCAGATTGCTTCTCCACGACAATCCTCAACCATCTCCACAGGAGGCACACTAGGGGAGGAAAAAATGAAACGTTTGTTCAGCGCCGTTGTTGGCGCAGCCGTATTGACGTTGTCCTTGTTTGCCACGCCGGCGAGTGCGGACAGTCACGGCAAGAACTTGACCATCGCTCTGATCCCGGGGCTGACCACGGACGCGTTCTACATCACCATGCGCAAGGGCGCGCAACATGCGGCCGACAGCCTGGGCGTGGAACTTCTGTTCCAGGGCGCGCCGGAATTCAATGCCACGCTGCAGGTCCCGGTTTTGAACGCCATGATCGCGCGCAAGCCCGACGCCATCCTGATCGCGCCCACCGACAAGCAGCAGCTTATTGCGCCGCTGAAGGCCGCGCATGAAGCGGGCATCCTGGTGATCACCGTCGATACGTTCATCGACGACGGCGACTACCAGACCGGCACGGGGCCGGGCGACTTCCCGATGTCCTACATCGCGTCGGACAACGTGCTGGGCGGCATCATGGCCGGTCGCGCGCTGGCCAAGGCAATCGGCGAAGAGGGCAAGGTCTACGTCTCCAACGTCAAACCGGGCATCTCCACCACCGACCAGCGCGAGGAAGGCTTCAAGGTGGCGATGCGGAACTATCCCAACATCCAGGTCCTGGAGACCCAGTTCAACGACGACGACGCCAACAAGGCCTCGGCCCAGTTGCAGGCGGTTCTGGCCCGCAACCCCGACCTGAAGGGTGTGTTCGGCGCCAACCTGTTCTCGGCGATCGGCGCCGCGGACGGCGTCAAGTCGGTCGGCAAGACCGGCGTCGTCAAGGTCGTCGCCTTCGACGCGCCGAGTCGCATCGTCGACGACATCAAGTCGGGTCTGATCGACATGGCGATCGCCCAGCATCCGGCCGAAATCGGCTATTACGGCGTGATGACCGCCTATGCCCTGTTGACCGGGCAGTCGGCGCCAACGGCCATCGGCACCGGTTTCACGGTGATGGATGCATCCAACATCGACGACCCGGACATCCTCAAGTACGTGTATTCCGACTGATCCCTTCGTAGACCCGGGGACCGGGGCGGCGGCCGCTTGCGCACGCCGTCCCGGTCTTCGCACGTTTCCGCCGTGGGCACACGGCGCGCATCCCGTTGACCCCCGGAGAGGCCCGTGGCCGCAGACCTCAGCCTTGAAGACACAGAAACGCGCGAGAAGACCTGGGTGCGTTTTCTCGGGGCCGCCTGGTCCTGGATGTTCCTTGTCCTTTTGATTGCGTTCTTCGAGATCTGGTCGCGGGCGGCCTATGGCGCGTCATTCCTGATTAATCCCTTCAACGTGCAAAGCATCGCGCTGTTTGCTGCGGCGCCGCTGCTTTTGGGCCTGGGTCAGACCTTCGTCATCATCTCCGGCGGTATCGACCTCTCGGTGGGTTTCGTGATGGGTCTGGCGGCCGTGATCATGGCGCGGGTGATGCAGGTCTTCGACCCTGCGCTGGCGGGCCTAGCCCTGTTCGTTGGCCTGTTCTGCGCCTTCGCGGTCTCGATGGTGCCCGGCCTGATCAACGGCTGGCTGATCGCCCGGCTGCGCGTTCCGGCCTTCATTGGCACCCTGGGCATGTACGGTGTCGCGCGGGGCACCGGTTTCCTGGCTGCCGACGGGACAACCGTGCCGGTCAACAACGATTGGCTGTTCTGGATGGGCAGCGGCAAGATCCTTGGGGTGCCGATCCCTGTACTGATCACCATCGTTCTGGTCCTGATCATGCACTACGTGCTGTCGGAAACGCGTTTCGGCCGCTTTACCTACGCCATCGGCGGCAACCGCGAAGCGGCGATCCGGTCCGGCATCAAAGTGCGCGCGCATACCATGAAGATCTACCTGATCGCCGCCGGCTGCGCCGGCGTCGCGGGCATGATCTATACCGCGCGGTTCTCCGCCGGCGCGGCCCAGGCCGGCGAGCCCCTGCTGCTGGACTCGATCGCGGCCGTCGTGATCGGTGGCGCCAGCCTGTTCGGCGGATCGGGAACGATTATCGGCACCGTCATCGGCGCCCTGATCATCGCAGTCATCCAGTACGGGCTGGTGTTCATCAATGTGGAGCCGTTCTGGCAGTTCGTGGCGGTCGGCGTCGTGATCATCGTCTCGGTTCTGATCGACCAGAGCCAGCGAAGGTTGCCGGGAGGAGGGGGCAAGGATGAGTGAGCCAATCCTCGAGGGGCGCGGCCTCACCAAACGTTTCGGCGGTGTGACCGCGTTGGACAACGTTTCGTTCGACTTGTGGCCGGGCGAGGTGCTGGCACTGGCGGGCGACAACGGCGCCGGCAAGTCGACGCTGATCAAGATCGTCTCCGGCGTCTATCCGCCCGATGGCGGAACGCTCCGCTTCAAGGGCCGGGAGGTGCGGTTCTCCAATCCAAGCCAAGCGCGGGAATTGGGGATCGAGACGATCTATCAGGACCTGGCGCTGGCCGACAATCTGGACATCAGCGCCAACGTCTTCCTCGGACGCGAGCGCGTCTACAAGCGGTTCGGCGTCCTGCCCGCGCTCGACCGGAAGGGCATGGAGAAGGACGCCCACGATGTGCTCGGGGTCCTGGACATCGACATCGACGAACGCAAGCTGAAACAGCCGGCCGGCGCCCTGTCCGGCGGACAGCGCCAGGCGGTCGCCATCGGCAGGGCGATCTTCTGGAATGCCGAGCTGTTGATCATGGACGAGCCCACGGCCGCGCTCGGCGTACCGGAACAGCGCAAGGTGATCGAGCTGATCAACCGGCTGAAGGAACGCGAGGTGGCTATCATTTTCATCTCCCACAACCTGTCCGACATCTTCGCGGTGGCGGACCGGATCCTGGTGCTTCGGCGCGGGATCGCGGCCGGCGAACGGCGCGCGGTCGAAACGGACGGCGACGAGGTCATCAGGCTGATGATCGGCGGATAGCCTCGATGGCCGACCGTCCCGTCCTGATGGGCCTGGACCTGGGTACAACCAACATCAAGGCCCTGGCCTTCGACCAGCACGGCGTCACGCTGTCAGAGGCAAGCCTGCCAACGCCGGTCCACCCAAGCGGCGAGGACCACGCCCATTACGAGCCGGAAGAGATCTGGCGGGCAACCGCGTCCGCGATCCGCAGCGCGCTGGACGGCCTTGGACCCAACGACCACGTGGTCGGTATCGCGGCCGGCAGCGTGGGCGAGGCCGCCGTTCCGATCGACGCCGACGGCCGGCCCACCCATCCTGCCATCGCATGGTTCGACAAAAGGACCGAACCCCAGTGCCGTGCCCTGGTGAAACGGATGGGCGGCAGAGAAATGGCCGCGATCACGGGCCTGGCAACCGAACCGATCTTCGGCATCTTCAAGCTCAAGTGGATACAGGAGAACGCGCCCGACGCTTATGCAAGGACGCGAACCTGGCTCAACATGGCAGACTATGCGGCCTTCCGCCTTTGTGGCGTGGCCGCCTCGGACTACAGCCTGGCGTCCCGGACCTATGCGCTGGACCTGGCGAAGCTGGAATGGTCCGACACCATGATTTCGGAGGCGGGTGTCGATGGAACGATCTTCCCGCCGCTTTGTGCCAGCGGCACGGCGCTGGGCACGATCAGTGCGGATGCCGCGGCCGCAACCGGTCTGCCGCGGGACTGCGTCGTCTCGCCTGGCGGACATGATCATGTCTGCGGCGCGCTTGCCGCAGGCGTGCTTCACGAGGGCGCCACGTTGAACTCCATGGGTTCCGCGGAGTTCGTCCTCAATCTGCTGGAAGGCTGTCCAGACGACTTCGAGGCGACGGACCTGGGCATGGATCATGGCGTGCTCGTCACCGAGGTCGCGCACTATTTCCGCGCTGCCGGCTGCAGGACCTCGGGCGTCGCGGTCGACTGGGCAAAGCACCTGTTCGGCGGTGACGGCCCGGAAGGATTGGCACAGGTCGCAACCCAAGCCGCGCCCGGCAGCGGCGGTGTTCGGTTCCTGCCGCACCTTCGATATGCGACGCCGCCCTATGGGTCCAAACCGGCAACCGGCGTGTTTTGGGGTTTGCATCCCGCGGTTACCCGCGCCGACATGTGCCGGGCCATCCTTGAGGGACTTGCCTTCGACACACAGTGCTTGATCGACGCGATGGCTTCCCTTCCCGCCGGAAGCCAACCGACGCAGATCAGGGCGATTGGCGGCAGTACCCGAAACGACCTGTTTATGGCGATCAAGGCGGCCATGGCGCCCTGTCCGCTGGTGGTCCTGTCCCAGCCCGAGGCGGTCAGCCAGGGTGCCGCGATCTTCGCCGGCGTTGCGGCAGGCGTTTACGCGGATGCGCGTGCGGGCGTTGCGGCGATCGCTAAAGAGGTCCGTGAGGTGCCGCGCGATAGCGAACTGACGGAGGCCTACCGGGAACTGTTCAGTGAGAAAGCCATCTCTGACCTGCGGCGCGCCGTGGCGCTGTCGCAACGCTCGCCGTAGCGTCTTAATCGGCCTTCCTGCTCGACTCGCGGATTTCTGCGCTATATGTAGCGCATGAGCGGCCAAAGCTGAGGGAAACGGGGGATACATGGGGCACATTCTGGTGGTTGACCATGACGGGGTCGAACACAAGGTCGAAGCGACCGATGGTTGGCAGATCATGGAGATCATTCGCGAGGCCGATCTGCCGATCAAGGCGGACTGCGGCGGCTGCTGTTCCTGTGCGACCTGCCACGTCTATGTGGACGCGGCGTGGTTGCCCAAGCTGAAGGAGCAGGAGGAAGAGGAGATCGACATGCTGGACGCGTCGATGATCGTCCAGGACAACTCTCGGCTTTCCTGCCAGATCGAATTCTCGCCTGAACTGGATGGCCTTAAGGTGACGCTGACCGAAGACACCAAGTAGGCCTTTGCCATCCGATCGCCCCGAATAGGCCTTTAGGGACCCTCCAGCGCCGGCAGAGACAGCATGTATTCGGCCATCGCGGCGCGGTCGTCGTCGGTCAGCCGGCTTGTGGTGTTTTCCACCACTTCCTCCATTGCGCCGCCGGTGAAATCGCCGTCCGGCAGGAACCCGGTTTCCAGGAAATAGGTCACGTCCAGGCTGGCCCAGTCCCCGATGCCGCTGTCCTTGTCGGGCGTGATGTTGGGCACCTTCTTGCCTTCCGGCCCGTGCAGGGTGCCGGCAAGGAAGCGCGTCTCGTCCATCACGCCGAACCTGTCGCGGGCGGTGTGGCACTCGCCGCAATGGCCCAGATGCCGGACCAGATAGGCGCCCCGGTTCCAGGTTTCGCTTTGGTCCGCGCTTGGCTGGAAGGCTGCCGGCTCGAAGAACAGCCACTGCCAGGCCAGGGCCGGCCAGCGCGTCGTGAAGGGAAAGGAGACCTCGTGCGGCCGGTTCGGCTGGGCCACAGGTTCCACGGTCTGCAGATAGGCCCACAGGTCGCCGAGATCGGCATCGGTCATGCCGGCGAACGAGGTGAAAGGGAACACGGGATAATACGCGCTGCCGTCGGGCGCGCGTCCCTCGCGCATGGCGCGGACGAAATCGGCCTCGCTCCACTGCCCAAGCCCGTGCTGCGCGTCGGAGGTGATGTTGGGGCTGACGAAAGTGCCGAACGGCGTTTCCAGCGGACGGCCGCCCGCCAGCGGCGCTCCGCCTTTCTCGGCCGTATGGCACCCCAGACAACCCGCGGCGTCGAACAGGTAGGCGCCGCGGGCGACCGCATCGTCGTCCGCAGCGGCGGAAAGGCCGAGCGCGCCGGCGGCGGCGAGACCGGCCAGCAGGCGTACCGCCGATCTCGCTACGCGCAACGCAGGCGTCACTTCTTCTGGCGGAAGGGCTTGTGGCAGCCGCCGCAGGTTTTGCCGAGTTCCCGGAACTCGGCCATGGTCGCCTTCATGTCGCCGCCCTTGGCCACTTCGGCAAGCTTGGCGGACTGATCCTGGAACGCGGCGACGACGGTTTTGAACTCGTCCTCTTTTGTCCAGATATCGTTCAGCGCGCCCGTATCGGCATAGGCGTCCGGTCCGGTGCCGGGCGGGAAGAGGTTTGCCGAAATCTTGCCCATCTCGGCCAGCGAGGCCGCGTGATGGGCAACGTGGTCGCCGAATTCGACCTGGCCCTTCGCGACGGCGGCGATCGCGCCGGTGTGCGCGCCGATCGCCTTCATCACCGTTTGGCGATACTTCACCACCGCCTCGGCGTGGTTGTCCGCCAAGGCGGCCGTCATGTTGCCGACGACGCACAGGCCGGCCAAAAGCAGTGTCAAACGTCTCATCAGAGCCTCCCACAGGTTCTTCGGATAATCCCCACTGTGGCTAAGGAAATAATCCGCCGTCGCCACGCGGCAACTAAAGCATGCGGTTCTTTTTGCTTGAAGCGATACCGGCGGCGTTCACAGCCATGTGAGGGTCGGGGATATGCGGCGGAGGGGCGTCTTGGTTTTGCCGTCGATGCTGTTCTAGACTGCCGGTCAATGAAGGCCGATCTCGGCCGCAACGAAGAACGACTCTTTGGAGGCTAAAATGGGAAGCTGGATCAACCGCGTCGCGCTTGGTTGCGCTGCTTCGGTTCTGACGCTGGGTCTCGGCCTGTCGTCCGGTTCTGCGACGGAGCTCAAGCTGGCGCACTTCATGTCGCCCAAGCATCCCATGGATTCCAGGGTGATGCGGCCGATGGCCGAAGAACTGGCCAAGGCCAGCAACGGCAAGCTGACCATCCGGATTTTTCCCGCCGGCGAACTGGGCAAGGGACCGGTCCAGCAATACAAACGCGCCGTGGACGGGGTCGCCGACATGGTGTTCGGCATTCCCGGCTACACCTCGACGCAGTTCCCGAAGACCCTGCTGATCGCGCTTCCCGGCGTGACCGAGGGGCCGGAGGATGCGACCCGGAAGATGTGGGGCATCTATGACGCGCATCTGGCGGACGAATTCGCGCGCGTGAAGATGCTTGGGCTATGGGCGAACGGGCTGGCGGTCCTGATCACCAAGGACAAGCCGATCCGCAGCCTCGCCGACGTCGAGGGCTTGAAGATCCGGGCCCCGGACGCGGTGGGCGCAAGGGCGATCGAGGCCTGGGGCGGGACGCCGGTCAACATGCCGGTCAGCAAGATCTACAATGCGTTGAACACCGGCGTTGTCGACGGAGTCATGATCGGCGCCAGCGGCATCCGGTCTTTCAAGCTGCACGAGATCGGCAACTACTTCACGACCGGATTGCCGTCGACCGTCGCGGCATTCTACCTGATCGCCAACAAGGACAGCTGGAACCGGCTGACTCCGGAAGAACAGGCCGAGATCGAAGCCCTGACCGGTTTCGAGTTCAGCCTGAAGGCCGCGCGTGTCTACGGCATGGCGGCCGAGGGCGGCCTCAAGGTGGCCGCCGACGCTGGCAAGGAAATCATCGAACTGTCGCCGGAGGCCTACGGCGAGTTCGAGGTGGCGAACCAGAAGGTGATCGGCGACGTGATGGCCGAGCTGAAGAAGGACGGCATCAACGCCTCCGAGATTCTCAGCGCCATGAACCAGGTCCGCTACTAGCCCGGGATGTCCGTTCAGGGCGAAGGTAAGCGGCCCCTGACACGGCTTGTCGACCGGCTCCTGCGGGGCCTGGCATTGCTGAGCGGCCTGACCCTGGTGGGTCTGATGCTGCTTACCGTCGTGGACGTGACGCTGCGGTACGTGTTCAACGCACCGCTGTTCGGCGGCCAGGACATCGCGGAACTGGCATTGTTGTCGGTGGTGGCGCTGGCAGTCGCCTATTGCGGCCGGTCCGGCGGTCATGTCTCCGTCGACCTGATCGGCCGCGTGCTCGCCCCGCGTGCCGAGCGTTTCCTGGGCGTGGTCGTGCGCCTGATCTCCGTCGGAATCCTGTCGGTTGTCGTGTGGCGCTGCTTCGTCAACGGTCTCGACGCGGCCGACTACGGCGAAGCCTCCAACCTCTTGAACATCCCGTTCCTGCCTTTCTATTTCCTCCTCTCGTTCGGTTTCGCCGTCTACGTGGCCGTTCTGCTGCTTGAGGTCCTGTCGCTGATCGGGCACCCCGAAGCGGAAGGGTAGCGCCGCGCATGGGGCCCACCGAAACCGGGATACTCGGCATCGTTTGCCTGTTCGTGTTGCTGGCGATCCGCGTGCCCGTCGCCATCGCCATGATCGTCGTGGGTTTTGTCGGAACCGGGTTTCTCAACAGTTGGCCGGCGGCCATGTCAATCGTCAGCGGCGAGACTTTCGAAATCGCCCGGTTCTACGAGCTCAGCGTCATTCCCCTGTTCGTGCTGATGGGCAATCTCGCGGCCGTCTCCGGCATGAGCCGCGACCTCTACGACGCGGCCTACGCCTGGGTTGGCAGCTGGCGCGGCGGCCTTGCATCGTCGACCATCGTCGGCTGTGCGGGGTTCGCGGCGCTTAGCGGCTCGTCGATCGCATCCGCCGTGACCATGGGGCGTGTCTCCCTGCCGGAAATGCGTCGCTACAGGTACAACGACAAGCTCGCCACCGGTTGTATTGCCGCGGGCGGCACCCTGGGGATCCTGATCCCGCCGTCGACCGGGTTCGTCATCTACGCGATCCTGACGGAGGAATCGATCGGCCGGCTCTTCATGGCGGGCATCCTGCCGGGGCTCTTGCTGACCGGGCTTTTCATGGTGACGATCTACGTGCTGACGCGGATCGAACCGGCGGCCGGGCCGGCCGGGCCGACAACGGACGTCAGGGCGAAGCTGCGCAGCCTGCGGCGGGCAGGGGCCATCGTCGCGATCGTGCTGGTGACCATCGGCGGGATCTATGGCGGCGTCTTCACGCCGGTGGAAGCCGCGGGCGTCGGCGCGTTCCTGGCTTTGATCGTGGCCCTGGTGCGCCGCTCGCTCAACCGCGCAGGGATCGAGCGCGTGCTGCTGCAGACCGTTCGCACCACGGCGATGTCTTTCCTGATCCTGATCGGGGCGCACATCTTCTCGCCGTTCCTGGCGCTGACGCACATTCCGGGCGACCTTGCGGAACTGCTGATCGGACTGGACATCGGGCCGCTCGGCATCCTGGCCATCATTCTGTTGGCCTATGTGGTCATGGGGACCTTCTTGGAAGGCTTCGCCATGCTGGTCCTGACCCTGCCGATCGTGTTCCCCCTGATCGTGCAGCTTGGCTTCGATCCCATCTGGTTCGGCGTCGTCATGGTGATTGTCTTGGAAATGGGGCTGATCAGCCCGCCGGTCGGCGTCAATGTGTTCGTGGTCAAGGGGATCGCCGCAGACGTGCCCATGGGGCGTATTTTCGCCGGTATCCTGCCGTTCTGGCTGGCCATGGGCGTCTGCCTGGCGATCCTCGTCGCCTTTCCGCAGATCGCGCTGGTCCTGCCCAACAGCATGTTCAACTGACCGCTGAGAACTTGCCCCGAAAAGCCTTGATTCGTGCCGTTCCGGGGCACTTAGATCGCATTTTCTCTAAAGAAATCATCGAATTAGGAATGCTTCTTAACCGATAGTTGTGGCGCGGTCTCCAACCCGCTCCTACACTCCGGCGACTTGCCACGAGTTGGGGGGCGGTTGGTTGTTGGAACGCAATGTCATAGGGCGTCGCGTGCCGGAGCGGTTCGGGATCGCGCTTTCTGTTGCCCTGGCGGCGGCGCTCGGCGGCTGTTTGTCGCCGGCCTATATCAACCAGGGCGCCGGGCGGAGCCTGGAGGAGCCGAAAGGCGATATCGGCGCCATTCTGATGGACCCGGTCGCCTATGCGGTCCGCGAGACCTTCTTCGAAGAGCCGCCGCGCTGCATCGCGGTGATGCCGTTCACGTCTGCGTGGGACGAGGACGCCGGTGCCGCGAAGGTCGGCGAAACCGACGTCGATCTGGTGCGGCGCGCCTTCTACGCCGCGCTTGCGCCATCCGCGCGTTTGGACATCGAGCTTGAGCAGGTGGACGAGGTGATGTCCAGGCAGCACCGCCGCACCGGCAACCGGTTTCGCCGCGCGTCCCTGATCCTTGGATGCGACAGCTACCTCGTGGGGCAGGTCACGGTCTACCGGAACATGTTCTACGGGGTCTATTCCCGGGTCGAGGTGGGCGCCGTGGTCAAGATTCTGCGCACCCGCGACGGGGTCGAGCTGTGGCGGGCGAGCCACACCGCCGAAAGCCACGGCGGCGGCCTCATCCTGTCGCCCTTCAGTGTCGTCACCGAGATCTTCGATGCTTCCAGCAATGCTCGGGACGAGCAGATTCACCGCGTGACCGGGGACCTGGCGCGGCGCCTGGTGGCAACCATTCCCGGTTTCGATGGCGAGTTGTCGCCGACCCTGAGGATTGCGCGTGGTCCCGAGGACGCACCGATCGCCGGCGCGCCGCAACGCGGACGGCAATCGGTCCGGGCGCAGGCCAAGGTCGTCACCGTAAGCCGGCTGAACGTGCGCGCCGGACCGGGAAAGGACTATCCGGTGATGCAGCAGATGACCCGCGGCACCAGGGTGCTGGCGATCGGTGAACCGCTGGCCGAGGGGTGGACCGAGGTCCGGCTCGATAACGGGCGGACCGGTTACGTGGCCAGCCCCTATCTCGGCGGGCGCAAGGATGCCGCGACCCGAACCACGCGGGCCCGGACCATTCCCAAAACGCCGCCCCCAAGCGCCGCCCCGGTCGCGCCGGTCTCGGCCGGCGAACCCGCGGCGGACCTGCCCGCACAACAAGCGCCGGAGCCCGAAAAGGACCCGGACATGGGGGCGATGTTTTGATGCGCCGTCAGTCGTAGCCCGGCTCGCTGCGGCCCAGACCGCCGTGCAGGTCCAGGCAGCGGTCGAACCAGGCCTTGACCGGGTCGTCGTCCTCCAGCAGGCGGAAGGCGCTTATGGTGCGCGCCCATTGCAGGCTGGAGAAGACCAGGTAGTCGGCATAAAGCGGGGCTGTGCCGCCAAGGAAATCGTGGGCGTTGAGAGTCAGGCGCAGCGGGTCGAGGATGGCGCGAAACGCCGGCAGCGAGGCGTCGCGGTCCTGCTGCATCGCTTCCAACTCCTTGCCGAACCGCTTTTCCCGGGTCTCGCGGAAATAGGCCCGGTCGGCCGGGTCCAGATGCTGGAAGATGTCGAAGACGATCAGCCGGATCAGGGCAGGGTGCAGGCGGCTTGCGGCCCAGCTCTGAAAGAACAGCGTCATCGGCACCTGGCCGCCGAAAAGGCTCGGGCGGTCGGGGTATGTCTCCTCCAGGTAAAGCGCGATCGCCCAGCTGTCGCTGACCGTGACGTCGCCGTCCTGAAGGACAGGCACCGTCTTCTGGCCGCCGCCGCAGATCGTCGCGATTTCCGTGAACCGGGTCGGGCGGGTTTCGAAATCGATGCCCTTGTGGGCCAGCGCCATTTTCGAACGCCAGCAATGCGGGCTGAAACGCCGGTCGTTCTCGCCCACCAGGTCGTACAGTGTGATCACGGTCGCCCGTCTCCCTTGCGCCTTTTGCGAAAAGCGGCGCCAACGTCGACGCCGCAACCGGTCCTAGCACAGAAGAGGGGCCCCGGTCGGGCCTATTTCATGATTTTGGTGAGCGAGACGGCCAGGTGGTCGTCGACGACCACGACCTCGCCGCGGGCGATCAGGTGCTGGTTGGCAAGAATGTCGACCGGGTCGCCGACGCCCGTGTCCAGCTCGATGATGGCGCCGCGGCCGATTTTCAAAAGCTGGCTAACCTGCATGCTGGCGGTGCCCAAGACCGCATAGACCTCGACGTCGATATCGTGGACGGCACGCCGGTTCTCTTCCTCGGCGCCATTCGCGGCGCCTTCCGGCACATCCTCTTCAAGTTGGATATCGTCGTCGGCCATCTCGGTCGGGGTCCCGCCTGCTGGTCAGGCGGTTACAGCACCATGAACGGGTTAATTCTCCGCTAACGCCCGCACGGAGGCAGGCTTCGATATGCGAGCGTGGACAGTGCGTTAGGGGCAATACCGGGCCCGCGGCCCGGTGCCGGTCAGGCGCCGGTCTCCACGTCGCCCTGCTCGGCATAGATCAGCAGGGGATTGGCGCGGCCCTCGACCACCTCTGAATTGATGACGACCTCTTCCACGCCCTTCAGGTCGGGCAGATCGTACATCGGGTCCAGAAGGATGTTCTCCATGATCGACCGCAGGCCCCGCGCGCCGGTCTTGCGCTGGATCGCCTTCTGAGCGATCGACTTCAGCGCGTCGGCGGAAAATTCCAGCTTGACGTTGTCCATCTCCAACAGCCGCTGGTACTGCTTGACCAGGGCATTGCGCGGCTTGGTCAGGATATCCACCAGCGCGGCCTCGTCCAGGTCGCTGAGCGTCGCCACCACAGGCAGACGGCCGACGAATTCGGGGATCAGACCGAACTTCAGAAGGTCGTCCGGCTCGACCTCGCGCAAGATATCGCCCACCTTGCGCTCGTCCGGGTCGCGCACATCGGCGCCGTAGCCGATCGACGATCCCTTGCCGCGGCCGGAGATGATCTTGTCCAGTCCGGCGAAGGCGCCGCCGCAGATGAACAGGATGTTGGTGGTGTCGACCTGCAGGAACTCTTGCTGCGGGTGCTTGCGCCCGCCCTGGGGCGGCACCGAGGCGACGGTGCCTTCCATGATCTTCAACAGCGCCTGCTGCACGCCTTCGCCCGAGACGTCGCGGGTGATCGACGGGTTGTCGGACTTGCGGGTGATCTTGTCGATCTCGTCGATATAGACGATGCCGCGCTGCGCCCGTTCCACGTTGTAGTCGGATGCCTGCAGCAGCTTCTGGATGATGTTCTCGACGTCCTCGCCCACATAGCCCGCCTCGGTCAGCGTGGTGGCGTCGGCCATGGTGAAGGGCACGTCCAGGATCCGGGCAAGGGTCTGCGCCAACAGCGTCTTGCCGCAGCCGGTCGGGCCGATCAGCAGGATGTTGGACTTGGCCAGTTCGACCTCGTCGCCCTCTGTGCCGTGCGCCAGGCGCTTGTAGTGGTTGTGGACGGCCACGGAAAGCACCCGCTTGGCATAGTCCTGGCCGATCACGTAGTCGTCCAGGATCGAACGGATCTCGCGCGGCGTCGGCACGCTGTCGCCAGAGGTCGACAGCGCCGCCTTGTGATCCTCCTGGATGATGTCCATGCACAGCTCGACGCATTCATTGCAGATGAACACGTTCGGGCCGGCAATGAGCTTGCGGACCTCGTGCTGGCTCTTTCCGCAGAAAGAGCAGTACATCGTGGTCTTGCCGTCGTCGTCCGAGGTCTTGCTCATTGGATGTTCAATTCACTCCGGTCTACTCGTGCGCCGCCACCGTGGAGGCCCTGTATGCCTGGCAGCCCCTGCGCCCTTCCGGCGCTTGTGGCGGTACACCGTGGCCCCGGCGGGCCGGATGCACGTTTCGTAAGCCTCTAGCGCGAAGGCCTGCCCAAGGTCAAGCGTACCACGTGGAACCTTAATACGATCTTGCCCTCGTAAACCCTCGAAACCCTTCGAAAATCAAGCAATTCTTGGCTTCCCCAGTGGCCTCTGAGACACTATATCGCTTACGCGCATTAACCTTACGAGGATGCGGCCCGGCGCCATGTTGATGAATATCGACGAAATCGTCGAGAACTTCGAATATCTCGACGACTGGGAGGACCGTTACCGCTACATCATCGATCTGGGCCGCGGGTTGCCCTTGATGGACGAGGCGGACAAGACTGACCAGACCAAGGTCCAGGGCTGTATGAGCCAGGTCTGGATGGTCAGCCGCGTGCACGGCGAATCGGATCCGCCGACCATCACCTTCCTCGCCGACAGCGACGCGCATATCGTCAAGGGCCTGATCGCCATCCTGCTCGCGATCTATTCCGGCAAGACCCCACGCGAGATCGTGGCCTTCGACATCGAAGACGCATTCGCGCGCCTGGGCCTTGACCAGCATCTCAGCCCGAACCGGCGCAACGGCTTTTACGCGATGGTCGAACGCATTCGCGAGGCGGCGGCGGTCAACGCCTGACCGGGCGGCCAGGTTCGTCCGACAGGACGACGACCTTGCCGGCTTCGGGTTCTGTCCCCGCCACCTCCATGATCATCTTCTTCAGGATCGCGTCGGCGAACTCTTCGCGGTTCCGCGCGATGATCACGAAAGAACCCGGACCGGCGATCACCTCGCGCTCGAAGTAATCGGCCAGCGAACCCGGACCCATGCCCGGAAGACCGCTGCCCGGCTTGTTGATCACCAGTGCGTTGATCCGGATGTCCGCCGCGATCGCATCGGCGCGCGCGACCACCATCGGCCGGCCGCCGTAGTTTCCGGAATCGGCCGAAACGTCGATGATCCTGCGGCTGCCCTGGTAGAAATTGGTCTCCAGCATGTTCTGGGAATAAGCGACGGCTTCGGAGATCGAGTTCCACCCCGTCGCCGCGCGCGGTTCGGCGACCAGGCGGTCGGCAAACCGTTGCGCGCTTTCCGGCCCGTCGATCACGGTCCAGTCGACGATGGTGTGCTGGGAAAAGGCGCTGCCCCATTCGATATAGGCGACCGCGATCTTCTGGTGGAAACCGCCGCGGATCGCGTTCAGCACGACGGGGTCGGTGATCGCTGCCGCATAGCCGGCGCGCTGGAAGGCGAGTTCCTCGTTGTCGATCGAGCCCGAACCGTCCGCGGCGAAGACCAGTTCCAGGTCGACCGGCTCGGCACTGGCAACGCCAACCAATGCGACCACGCCTGCCACGGCGAACGCGATTGCGCGGTTCCATCTGTGTTGCATGCTTCCGCCGGCCCCGTCTTGTTGCGTCGCAGTAATTGTGTTGTAGAGAGATCAGGTATAGCCCCTCGACGGATTGGCAACAGCAAACGGAAGCGATGTCGAACAAAACCTCCGGTCTTGGACGCGGCAGGCGCCGATGGTCCCGCGCAGCTATTTTCGGGCTTTGCCTCGCTCTCGCAGCCTGCGCGGAGAACGGCGCAGAGCCTCCCGTGGCGGACGAAAGGCGCAGCAACCCGGCCTATGACGCCTCGGGTTTGACGATCGGGGAAATGGACGTCCTGGCCGACGTGCGCACGGACGATCTCGATGCGCTGATCGGCAAAGGCGTCATCCGGGTGTTGGTCAGCTACAACACGACCAACTACAAGGTCGCCGATTCCCAGGCCCGCGGCTTCGAGTACGAACTGATGATGAAGTACCGCGCCTATCTGAGGACGCGGGTCAATCCGCGCAGCTGGCCGGTCCAGTTCGTCTTTATTCCGCTGCCCGCCGACGAGCTCCTGCCGACCCTGATCGAGGGGCGTGGCGACATCGTTGCCGCCGGTCTGACCATCACGCCCGAACGCGCCGCGCAGGTCGATTTTACCCGGCCCTACATTCGAAACGTGGCCGAGGTGGTGATCGCCGCGCCGAGCGTGCAGGGTCTGAACGCCTTGGACGATCTCAGCGGGCGTGAGGTCTATGTCGGCGCAGACACCAGCTATGCGGCGAGCCTCGACCGATTGAACCAGTCATTCAAGGACCGTGGCCTGGCGCCGATAAAGATCGTCGCGGCGAACCAGCATCTGGCGACGGAGGACATCATCGAGCTGGTCGATGCCGATGCGATCGCGTTGACGGTCGTCGACGGGCACCTCGCGCAACTCTGGTCCAAGATCTATCCGAACATGGTCGTGCGCGATGACCTGAAACTCTCGGAAGGCGGCGAAGTCGCCTGGGCGGTGCGCAAGAACAGCCCGCAGATGATTGAAAGCCTGAACACATTCATCGGGACCGCCGCCCAAGGCACGCTGATCGGCAACATCCTGCTGAACCGCTATTTTCTGGATGCCCGATGGTATGAGAACCCGCTGGACGAAGAATCCCGCCGGAAGCTGGACGAGATCTCGGCACTGCTCATCAAATATGCCGACCGCTACGGTTTCGACTGGCGGCTTCTTGCGGCTCTGGCCTACCAAGAGAGCGAGTTCAACCACTCCGTCCGCAGCAAGGCCGGCGCCGTCGGGTTGATGCAGGTCCTGCCCGCCACCGCCGCCGCGCCGCCGATCGAGATCGACAACATCGAGGACCTCGAGGCCAATGTCGAAGCGGGCGCGAAGTATCTCGCTTATTTGCGCGACACCCGTTTCAGCGACCCGCTCATTTCCGGTTCTGCGCGGATCGATTTCGCGCTCGCCGCCTACAATGGCGGCCCGACCCGGATCAACCGGCTGCGCCGGGAGGCGGAGAAGGAGGGACTGGATCCAAACCTGTGGTTCGACAACGTGGAGAAGATTGCGCGCCGACGGATTGGGCTGGAAACCGTCCAGTATGTCAGCAACATCAACCGATACTATATCGAGTTCGTGCTGGTTGACCGCGTCTATGAACAGCGCCGCCGTGGCCGCGAAGCGCAATCGGGATAATCCGGATCAGTAGCCGCGCTCGGGATCGACCACGTTCTCCAAGGCCTCGCCGCGCCTCACCCTCGCAATGGTCTTCAACAGCACCTGAACCCCGGTATCGACCTGGGTGATGCTGGCGATGTGTGGCGTGACGTCGATCCGGGGGTGGCGCCAGAACGGATGGTCCCGCGGCAGGGGTTCCGTCTCGAACACGTCCAGCGTCGCATGGGCGATCTGGCCGGAACCCAAGGCGGCAAGAAGGTCCGCTTCGTTCAGATGCGGGCCGCGGCCGGCATTGATCAGGAAGGCGCCCTTCGGCAGCGCGTCGAACAGGTCACGGTTCAGGATGCCCGTGGTCTCCTCGGTCATCGGCAGCAGGCAGACCAGGATCTCCGAACGTTCAAGCAGGCGCCGGAGGCCGTCCGTTCCGTGGAGGCAGGCAACCCCCGCAAGCGTCTTCTCAGACCGGCTCCAGCCCGCGACGTCGAAATGACAGTCCGCGAGCATTTTGCAGACGACGCGCCCGATAACGCCCAGTCCGAGAACGCCCACCTTGCGGTGGCGCGCGACCAGACGCTGTTGCGGCGCCCATTCGGCGTCGGCCTGCTGGGCCCGATAGAGGTGGTCGCGAAGGTGGTATTTCAAGGCGTGGTACAGCACGAACTCGCCCATGCCCTGGTTGAGGCCGGGTTCGTCCATGCGCACCAGGGGAATGTGGCGCGGAAAAGCCGGATCCGACAGCACCGCGTCCACGCCCGCCCACAACGACAAGACGGCCTTCAGATTTGCAAAACGGCCCAACTCACCCGGAGGCGGGTTGGCGACGATGGCGATGTCGATATCCGCGTCGTCGCCCAGGTCGGGCCAGACGCGGATATCCTCGCCGGATGCGGCCCCGCGCAGCGCGTTGACCCAGTCCTCGGCCGAATCGGACCGGCTGATGAAGGCAATGGCCATGCGGGAGGTTCCTGTAGCGATAACGCCGCGCAGCCTACCCGCGGGTCAGCGCCGCATCAATACGGCTAGATCGGTCAGAACGCGCGGTTCCGTTGCGGCCTTTCCAGCCGCTATGATCGGGGTCATGGGAACGCGCGTGAAGATCTGCTGCATTTCTTCTTCGGAAGAGGCGGCCATGGCCGTCGCCGCCGGCGCTGCGGCGCTGGGCCTGGTGTCCGAGATGCCGTCCGGCCCGGGCGTCATTACCGAAAGCGCGATTTCCAAGATCGCGGCCACCGTGCCGCCGGGGATCGCCACCTTCCTTTTGACCTCCAGCCGGGATACCGCGACCATCGTCGCACAACAGCGCCGGACCGGCGTCAACACGCTGCAGCTTGTGGACGCGGTCGCGGCGGAAACCCACCGGGCGCTGCGGGAGGCGCTGCCGGGCATCAAGCTGGTTCAGGTCATCCATGTGCGGGGCGGCGACGCCCTGGAGCAGGCGAAGACGGTCGCCGACGCCGTCGACGCGATTCTGCTCGATTCCGGGAACCCCGATCTTGCGGTCAAGGAACTGGGCGGAACCGGCCGGACCCACGATTGGGCGGTCAGCCGCCGGATCGTCGAGGAGGTCCCGGTGCCGGTCTATCTGGCGGGCGGTCTGACCGCGGAAAACGTCGGCGAGGCGGTCCGCACGGTCCGTCCGTTCGGCCTTGATCTCTGCAGCGGCGTGCGGACGGACGACCGGCTGGATCGCGCCAAACTCTCCGGATTCTTTTCCGCGGTCACGGAGTCTGGCTGATTGCAGGGATCAGGTTCTTGTGGAAAGATGATCGTCAAGGGGCCTTCGCCCCACGCACGAAGCGGTCACACAGAAGAACATCAAATCAACCAATAAACTGGGCAGAGAGGCCTGTAATGAAGCGTTTCATCATTGCTGCTAGCGCCGCTCTTTTGAGCGTCAGCACGGCCATCGCGGCCGACATCAAGCCGGCCGTCGTTTTCGACATGGGCGGCAAGTTCGACAAGTCCTTCAACGAGGGGATCTTCAACGGCGTCGAGCGGTTCCGGACAGAAACCGGGGTCGAATACGGCGAGTTCGAGGTCACGAACGAAGCCCAGCGCGAACAGGCTCTGCGCAACTTCGCGCGCCGCGGCTACAGCCCCGTCATCGCGGTGGGATTCGCCCAGGCGCCGGCGCTGGAAAAGGTCGCAGCCGAGTTCCCCGACACGAAGTTCTCGATCATCGACATGGTCGTCGACAAGCCGAACGTGCAGTCGATCGTGTTCAAGGAACACGAGGGGTCGTTCCTGGTCGGCATGCTGGCGGCGTTGGCGTCGGACACGGGCAAGGTCGGGTTCGTCGGCGGCATGGACATTCCGCTGATCCGCAAATTCGCCTGCGGTTACGAGCAGGGCGTGAAATATGTAAACGCCGATGCCGAGGTCTATCAGAACATGACCGGTACCACGCCGGCGGCCTGGAACGATCCGGTCAAGGGCGGTGAACTGGCGAAATCCCAGTTCGACCGCGGTGCGGACGTGGTCTATGCCGCGGCCGGCGGCACCGGGCTGGGCGTGCTTCAGGCTGCGGCCGACGGCGGCAAGCTCTCGATCGGCGTCGATTCGAACCAGAACTACCTGCATCCGGGCTCGGTTCTGACGTCGATGCTGAAACGCGTCGATGTCGCCGCTTACGACGTCTACAAGACCTCGATGGACGGCACCTGGTCGCCCGGCATCAAGGTGCTTGGCCTGAAGGAAGAAGGAGTCGGCTGGGCGCTGGACGACAACAACAAGTCGTTGATCTCCGACGATATGATGCAGAAGGTCGAGGCCGCGAAGGCCGACATCATCGCCGGAAAGATCAGCGTCCACGACTATATGGCGGACAACTCCTGCACCTATTGATTGCGCCCCGAGCGGCGCAATGAAGGTGCGGCATGTCTGAAACGGAACCGCCGACACACGCCGGCACGGCCCCGCCCGCAACGGGCGGGGCCCCCGCGGCGATCGAACTGAAAGACATCAACAAGCGTTTCGGTCCCGTCCACGCGAACAAGGACATCGCGATGCGCGTGGAGAAGGGGTCGATCCACGGCATCATCGGCGAAAACGGCGCCGGCAAGTCGACGCTGATGAGCATCCTCTATGGGTTCTATCAGGCCGATTCCGGAACCATCGAAGTCGACGGCCGGTTGACGGCCATCAGCAATCCTGACGATGCGATCGCCGCCGGCATCGGAATGGTTCACCAGCACTTCATGCTGGTGGATCCGTTCACCGTGCTTGAAAACGTCCTGTTGGGCGCAGAGGGCGGGCCGCTCTTGAAGGAGGGCATGGCCAAGGCGCGCAAGGAGCTGGAGAGGCTGGAGAAGGAATACAGCCTCGAGGTCAATGTCGATGCCGTTGTCGCCGACCTGCCGGTTGGCATCCAACAGCGGCTGGAAATCCTGAAGGCGCTTTATCGGGGCGCTGAGATCCTGATCCTGGATGAACCGACGGGCGTGCTGACGCCGCAGGAGGCCGATCACCTGTTCCGGATCCTTGCTTCGCTGAAGGAACAGGGCAAGACGATCATCCTGATCACGCACAAGCTGCGCGAGATCATGGCGATCACCGACAACGTGACGGTGATGCGCCGCGGCGAGGTGGTGGCGAATGTGCGCACGGCGGAAACGTCGCGCGAACAGCTCGCCGAACTGATGGTCGGCCGCAAGGTCCTGCTCAGGGTCGAGAAGACGCCGGCCCAGCCGGGCGAGGTCATGCTGCAGGCCGAGCATCTGGACTATACCGACGAGTTCGGCGTGCGCCGGGTAAAGGATGTCAGCTTCAACGTGCGACAGGGTGAAATCGTCGGCATCGCCGGGGTTGCCGGCAACGGCCAGTCGGAACTGATGCAGTTGTTGGCCGGCATCAAACGGCCCGACAAGGGCACCTTGAGGATCAATCACACGGTCATCGCCGGCGAGGATGCCAAGGACATGCGCCATATCGGCCTTGCCCACGTGCCCGAAGACCGGCAACGCATGGGACTGGTCACCGCCTTTGCCGCGAACGAGTCCTCGATCCTGGGTTATCAGGACGATCCGGCCTTCAACGGGCCGATCCTGATGGACCGCCGGGCGATCATCGACGGTTGCCAGGGCCAGATGGACGAATACGACGTGCGCCCGCCCGATCCCATGCTGCGCAGCGGCAGCTTCTCGGGCGGCAACCAGCAGAAGATCATCGTTGCGCGCGAAATGGAACGCGATCCCGATGTCCTGCTGGTGGGGCAGCCGACGCGCGGTGTCGATATCGGCGCGATCGAGTTCATCCATCGCCGCCTGATCGGAATGCGCGACCGCGGCAAGGCCGTGCTGCTGATCTCCGTGGAGCTTGACGAGATCATGTCGCTCAGCGACCGGATCCTGGTGATGTTCGACGGTCTGATCGTCGGCGAGGTGCCGGCCGCCGAGGCGACGGAGCAGATGCTGGGCCTGATGATGGCCGGGATCGACCCGTCTCAGCAGGGCGAGGTCGCCTAGCCCATGGCCGCGATCGATTCCACCACCGGCTTGCCCCGTTGGGCGACGGTCACGGTCCTGCCGCTGGTCAATTTGCTTGCCGCTTTCGTGGTGTCCGGCCTCGTCATCCTAATCATCGGCGAGAACCCCGTCGATGCGATGCTGATCCTGATCAACGGTGCGTTCGGATACCAGGAAGCCTGGGGTTACACCCTCTATTACACGACGAACTTCATCTTCACCGGCCTTTGCGTCGCCGTGGCGTTCCATTGCGGCCTGTTCAACATCGGCGGCGAAGGACAGGGTTATCTGGGCGGCCTGGGCGTCGGCCTGGTCTGCCTCTATCTCGACTTCCTGCCCTTTATCGTCATCCTGCCGATCGCCATCCTCGGCGGCGCCCTGTTCGGTGCGGCCTGGGCGTGGGTTCCCGGCTATCTGCAGGCCCGGCGCGGGTCGCACGTCGTCATCACCACCATCATGTTCAATTTCATCGCGGCGACGCTGATGGTCTATCTGATGGTGAACGTGCTGATCAAACCGGGCCAGATGTCGCCAGAAAGCCGCTCGTTCACCGAGAACGCAACGCTGCCGGGCATGCACGAGATGCTGGGCTGGATCGGGATCGAGTTCTCGCGCACGCCGCTGAACATGTCGTTCCTGTGGGCGCTTTTGTGCTGCTTCTTCGTCTGGGTCTTCATCTGGCACACGCGCTGGGGCTACGAACTCAGGACCGTCGGTACGAACCCGAACGCGGCGATCTACGCCGGCATCTCGCCGCAACGCAACATCATGCTGGCGATGGCGATCTCCGGTTCCCTGGCGGGCATGATGGGCCTCAACGAGATCATGGGCGTCAACCACCGTCTGCTGTTGAACTTCACCGCAGGCTACGGGTTCGTCGGGATCGCCGTGTCGCTGATGGGGCGCAACCACCCGGTCGGCATTATCCTGGCCAGCCTGCTGTTCGGTGCGCTCTATCAGGGCGGCGCGGACCTGGCTTTCGAGATGCCGAAGATCAGCCGCGAAATGGTGGTGGTGATCCAGGGACTGGTCATCCTGTTCGCCGGCGCGCTGGAGTTCCTGTTCCTGCCGTTCCTGCTGCCGATGTTCAGGGCGTGGCGCAAGTCACAAGCCCAGCCGGCGGAATAGGGGGCGGCCGCGCATCATGGACTCCTTCGGCTTCTTCATCCTGCTCCTGGACGCGACCCTCAGGGTGTCGGTCCCGCTTGTGCTGGCCGCGCTTGCGGGCCTGTTCTCCGAACGCTCCGGCATCATCGATATCAGTCTCGAAGGCAAGATGCTGGGCGCCGCCTTCGCCGCCGCTTCTGCGTCTTATGTCTTCTACCAGTGGACCGTCGACACCGGCCTGACCGCGTTGGCACCGCTCTCGGCCTGGGCGGGCCTTGCCGCCGGGATCGTCTGGTCGATCTCTCTTGCGCTGCTGCACGGCGTGGCTTGCATCCGCTACCACGGCAACCACGTGGTCTCCGGTGTCGCCATCAACATCCTGATGGCGGGCCTGACGGTGGTGCTTGGCATTTCCTGGTTCAGCCAGGGCGGACGCACGCCACAGCTTCCGCCCGAAGGACGTTTTCTGCCGGTCACCTGGCCCGGTGCGGAGGCAATCCGGGAGATCCCCGTTCTGGGACACATCTACAGCGAGCTTCTGTCCGGCCACAACGTGCTGGTCTACATCGCCTTTCTTGCGGTGCCGGTGACGTACTGGGTCGTCTACAAGACCCGTTTCGGCCTGCGCCTGCGGGCGGTAGGCGAAAGCCCCGAGGCCGTGGACACCGCCGGAATATCCGTGTCCCGCATGCGCTACAGCGCGGTCATGGTGACCGGCATGCTGTGCGGGATCGCCGGCACGTATCTGTCGACGGCGCAATCCGCCTCGTTCATCAAGGACATGACGGCGGGCAAGGGTTTCATCGCGCTGGCGGCGCTGATCTTCGGCAAGTGGCGTCCCGTCCCCGCCATGCTGGCTTGTCTGCTGTTCGGGTTTCTCGAGGCGGTTGCGGCGCGCCTTCAGGGCGCCATCGACCTGGAAGCCACGTCCGGCTTCGTGCGCACACTGATCGGCGCGGTCCCGTTCATCATCGAAGCGCTGCCGTATATCCTGGTTGTGCTTCTGCTGGCGGGCTTCGTGGGCAGGGCCATCGCACCCAAGTCCATCGGGATCCCCTATGTGAAGGAAAGATAAGCGCGCATGGCCGCCGACGAAGACACGCTGATCGCCGCAGCGATCGCCGCCCGCGAAAAGGCCTATGCACCTTATTCGGAATTCCAGGTCGGCGCGGCTGTGCGCGGCGAAAGCGGCGCGATCTATGCGGGCTGCAATGTGGAGAACGCCGCCTATCCGGAAGGCATCTGCGCGGAGGCGAATGCGCTGGGGGCGATGGTGATGGCCGGAGAACGAAAGGCGACGGAGATTGCCGTCGTCGGGGCGGGCGAGGGCCTGTGCACGCCCTGCGGCGGCTGCCGGCAGAAGATCCGTGAATTTGCAGCCGATACCGCACCCGTTCTCGTTTGCGGCCCCGAGGGCGTGCGCCGGCGGTTCACGCTGGGCGAGTTGCTGCCGCAGTCGTTTGGACCGGACAATCTGACATGAACGAGGAAATCCGCGCGGTCGTCGAGATCATAAGGGCCCGGGCAGGCGAACGCCGGCCGGAAATGGCGCTGGTGCTCGGCAGCGGGCTTGGCGGTCTGGCGGAAAGGATCGAAGATCCGGTCGTGCTGCCCTACGAGGAGCTTCCTGGCTTCCCGCGCCCCGGCGTCGAAGGGCATGCGGGGCAGTTGATCCTGGGCCGGCTTGGCGGCCGCGACGTCATTTGCATGCAGGGCCGCGTGCATGCCTATGAAGGGCACGACCCGGAACGGCTCGCCTTCGGCGTCAGGACCTTCAAGGATCTGGGCTGCGAAATGCTGTTGCTGACGAACGCCGCCGGCTCGCTGAGGCCGGGCGTCGGCGCCGGCAGCCTGATGGCGATCACCGACCATATCAACTGGACCGGAACCAACCCCCTGATCGGCCGGAACGACGAAAGCCGGGGGCCGCGTTTCTTCGATATGTCAAAGGCCTACGATCCCGACCTGCGACAGCAGTTGAAGGCGGCGGCGGGTGCCGAAGGCATCGATCTCGCCGAAGGGGTCTATCTCTGGTACCTCGGACCAAACTTCGAAACGCCGGCCGAGATCCGCGCCTTCCAGACCCTGGGTGCCGACGCGGTCGGCATGTCGACGGTTCCGGAATGCCTGGCGGCGGTCCATTGCGGGTTGAGGGTGATCGCCGTTTCGGTGATCACCAACCTGGCGGCGGGCCTGCAGGCGCATGCCTTGAGCCACGACGAGACCGTTTCGGAATCCGCGAAGGCGGCCGAGCGGTTTCAGCGCCTGATCACGCGCTTCGTGGCCGACGTCAAGCTTGGGTAGCGCGGTCATGCGGCAGGGCATCCTCCTGGTCGCGGCAATGCTGCTTGCATCCTGTGCCGGCGACGACCCCAAGGTGCCGGCGGACTGCGAGGGCGCCTACAAGATCGAGGTGGAGAAGACCACCTATGTCATCATGCCGGGCGGTGGTCTCGCGCCCGAGCACTGCGCGCGTTTCGCCATCACCCTTGAGGAACACCTGGAGAAGAGGCCGCTGCCCCGCGGCTACGTCAATTGCCGCATGCCGGATGGCCGGATCGTCGGCACCAAGCTGGAATCCTGCACCGGCGACGGCGGCAAAGTCCTGCGCTAGCGCCGTAGACGACCGCGGGTCACGACGTTTCCTGTTAAAGGCTTAGAATAAATAGACGAATCGAAACGCAACCGAACCCGCGCCTGGCGCTTGCCGGTACGCAGGACTCGCCTTCGCCGGGCGCATCGCGCAAACTGTTCCGATCAAACCGAAGAAGAAGGAGTGGCCGCATGACTGGCGGCGAATTGGGCCGACCTTCTGGCACAGGGGCGACGGTCCACACGATCGGCATTGCCGGAGAGCCGGGCCCGGATCCGACCAGCAACCCGGGAATGGACCTCGAGTTGGACTGGATCGAGGATGTCCATGTCAACCTGAGCGCCGTCGAACGACGCGCAAGGACTCTTTTGACCCGCCGGTCCGTCAAAAAGGAATGGCAGGCCGCATGGCTGGTCAAGGCGGCGACGTGCATCGACCTGACGACGCTGGCCGGCGACGACACCGAGGGCCGCGTTGCCCGGTTGTGCGCCAAGGCGCGCCAGCCGATACGGCCGGAGATCCTTTCGGCCCTGGGCCTGGGCGACCGCAAGATCACCACCGGCGCGGTCTGCGTCTATCACGAGATGGTGCCCGCAGCGGTTTCGGCCCTGTCGGGTTCGGGCATTCCGGTGGCCGCGGTCTCGACGGGCTTTCCGGCCGGTCTTTCGCCGCTTGGCACGCGCATCGCCGAGATCGAGGAGTCGGTCGCGGCGGGGGCGGCGGAAATCGACATCGTGATTTCCCGGCGGCATGTCCTGACCCAGGACTGGCAGGCGCTGTACGACGAGGTGCGCGCCTTCCGCGAGGCCTGCGGCCCGGCACACATGAAGTCGATCCTTGCGACGGGTGAGTTGGTGACCCTGCGCAACGTGGCCAAGGCATCCATGGTGTGCATGATGGCCGGCAGCGACTTCATCAAGACCTCGACGGGCAAGGAACCGGTCAACGCGACGCTGCCTGTCAGCCTGGTGATGGTGCGCATGATCCGCGAGTATCTGGAACGCACCGGTCATCGCATTGGTTTCAAGCCGGCGGGCGGCATCAGCACGGCCAAGGCGGCGCTGGGCTATCTCTATCTCATGAAGGACGAGCTGGGTCGGCCGTGGCTGGAACCGTCGCTGTTCCGGTTCGGCGCCTCCAGCCTCTTGGGCGATATCGAGCGCCAGCTTTCCCACTTCGTCACCGGCCGCTACGCGGCCGACCACCACAATCCCATGGCCTGACGGACCGATTGATGAGTGTTGCGGAAATCTTCGACACGATGGACTACGGACCCGCGCCCGAGGCGGACGCCCAGGCGCGCGGCTGGATCGAACGCTACGGCGGGCAGTTCTGGCATTTCGTCGCCGGCCAGTGGACCAAGCCCGCCGACGGCGGCTGGATCGAAACCGTCAATCCCGCGAACGGCCGGAAACTGGGGGAAATCGCCCAGGGCACCCAGGCCGACGTGGACGCCGCGGTCGCGGCTGCGCGGGCCGCGCAGCCGGCGTGGGCCGGCCTCGGCGGGCATGGCCGCGCCCGCTATCTCTACGCGCTGGCGCGCCTCGTCCAGAAGCATGCGCGTGTGCTGGCGGTCCTGGAGAGCATGGACAACGGCAAGCCGATCCGCGAGACCCGGGACATCGACATTCCGCTTGTGGCGCGCCACTTCTACCACCATGCCGGCTGGGCCCAGTTGATCGACAGCGAGTTTCCGGACCAGGTTCCGCTGGGCGTTGCGGGCCAGGTCATCCCGTGGAATTTCCCGTTGCTGATGCTGGCCTGGAAAGTCGCGCCCGCGCTTGCCGCGGGCAACACCGTGGTCTTGAAACCGGCCGAGTTCACCAGCCTGACCGCGCTGTTGTTCTGCGACCTCTGCCGCCAGGCAGGGCTGCCGGACGGTGTCTTAAACGTCGTCACCGGCGACGGCGCAACCGGAGAGATGATCGTCAGGCATCCGGACGTGGACAAGGTCGCATTTACGGGATCGACGGAGGTGGGCCGGCTGATCCGCAGCGCCACCGCGGGGTCCGGCAAGCGGCTGACCCTGGAACTCGGCGGCAAGTCGCCCTTCATCGTGTTCGACGACGCCGACCTCGACAGCACGGTCGAAGGGGTTGTCGACGCCATCTGGTTCAACCAGGGCCAGGTCTGCTGCGCGGGCTCGCGCCTGTTGGTTCAGGAAGGCATCGCCGAACGTCTGATCGGCAAGCTGAAAGCGCGCATGGAAACGCTGCGCGTCGGCGACCCGCTGGACAAGTCGATCGACATCGGCGCCATCGTCGCGCCGGTGCAGTTGGAGCGGATCGACAGCCTCGTGAAACAGGGCGTGGAGGAGGGGGCCGAGCTGTTTCAGCCGAGCTGGGCCTGTCCGGCGGAAGGGCTTTTCTACCCGCCGACGCTGTTCACGAACGTCGCGCCGGCGGCGACCATCGCCAACGAGGAGATCTTCGGTCCGGTCCTGGTGGCGATGACTTTCCGCACGCCGGGCGAGGCCGTGGCGCTTGCCAACAACAGCCGCTATGGCCTTGCCGCCAGTGTCTGGTCGGAGAACATCAACCTTGCCCTGGACATTGCGCCCAAGCTGAAATGCGGCGTCGTCTGGGTCAATTCCACCAACCTGTTCGATGCGGCCTGCGGCTTCGGCGGCTATCGCGAGTCCGGCTTCGGCCGCGAAGGCGGCAAGGAAGGACTTTACGCCTATCTGAAACCGGCGTGGGAGGCGGATCTACCGGACTACGGCGCGCCGGCCCCGACCCCGACACCCATGCCGGCAGACCAGGCGGCGGGCCTGCCGCCGGTCGACCGGACCGCGAAGATGTATATCGGCGGCGCCCAGAAACGGCCGGACGGCAACTACAACCGGCCGGTCCTGTCGCCGGACGGCGAGATCGTCGGCGAGGTCGGCGAGGGCAACCGCAAGGACATCCGCGATGCGGTCGAGGCCGCCCGCAAGGCGGCCGGCTGGGCAACGGCTGCGGCCCACCTGCGCGCGCAGATCCTCTACTACGTTGCAGAGAACCTGGATGCCCGTGCCGCGGAGTTCCGCGACCGGCTGATGGCGATGACCGGCCTGCGCAGGGCCCAAGCGGCAAAGGAGGTGGCGGCGTCCGTCAGCCGGCTTTTTGCCTATGCGGCCTGGGCAGACAAATACGACGGGGCGGTGCACAGCCCGCCCATCCGCGACGTTACGATCGCCATGAACGAGCCGGTCGGCGTTTTGGCGCTGGTCTGTCCGGACGACAGGCCGTTGTTGGGCTTCGTCTCGATGGTCGCGCCCGCGATCGCCATGGGCAACCGGGTCGTCGCCGTGCCCAGCGAGCCTCATCCCCTGTCGGCAACGGATTTCTACCAGGTCCTCGACACGTCCGACCTGCCGGGTGGTGTCGTCAACATCGTCACCGGCGAGAAGGATGCGCTGGCCAAGGTGCTGGCAGAGCACGAGGCCGTCGACGGCATCTGGTACGACGGCACGGCTGCGGGCAGTGGCATGGTCGAGGCGGCATCGGCCGGCAACCTGAAGCAGACCTGGGTAAACCACGGCAAGCGGCGCGACTGGCTGGCCGGCGCGCAGGCCGAAGGAACGGCGTTCCTGCGGCACGCAACACAGGTAAAGAACGTCTGGGTGCCCTATGGGGAGTGACGGGGGCTCGGGCTTTCTTCCTCAGGAAACGATCCGCACGAAACGCGACGGCGGCACTCTAGAGCCCGACGAAATCGCGCGCTTTGTGCGCGGCATCGCCGACGGCACGATCAGCGAGGGCCAGGCGGCGGCCTTTGCGATGGCGGTGTTCTTCCGCGGCATGGACATGGACGAACGCGTTGCCTTGACCTTGGCGATGCGGGATTCCGGGGCCGTGCTGAACTGGGCCGACGCGGGCTTCGACGGACCGGTCGTGGACAAGCATTCCACCGGCGGCGTCGGCGACAAGGTCTCGCTGATGCTGGCGCCCATTTTGGCCGCCTGCGGCTGTTTCGTGCCTATGATCTCCGGACGCGGTCTCGGCCATACCGGCGGGACGCTGGACAAGCTGGACAGCGTGCCCGGCTACGACACCGCACCCGACATCGACCGCTTCCGGACGGTCACGGCAGAGGCCGGCTGCGCCATCATCGGCCAGACCGCCGACCTAGCGCCCGCCGACAAGCGGCTCTACGGCATCCGCGACGTCACCGCGACGGTCGAGTCGATCCCGCTGATCACCGCGTCGATCCTGTCGAAGAAGCTGGCCGCGGGCCTCGACGCCCTTGTCATGGACATCAAGTTCGGGTCCGGGGCCTTTGCGGCGCGCATGGAAGACGCATTGGAGCTTGCCCGCTCGATCGTTGCGGTCGGAAACGGCGCCGGCATGCGCACGACGGGGCTCATGACCAGCATGGACCAGGTCCTTGGCAGGACCGCAGGCAATGCCGTGGAGGTGCGCGAGGCCGTCGACTACCTGACCGACAAGGCGTCGCGCGAGCCCCGCCTGCACGCGGTGACACGGGCGCTGGCCGTCGAACTCCTCTGCTCCAGCGGCCTTGCGGAAAACGAGGACATCGCCGGCGAGAAGGTCGACGAGGCGCTGCATGGCGGCCAGGCGGCGGAACGTTTTGCCATCATGATCCGGGCCCTGGGCGGGCCCGACGATCTGCTGGAAAGGCCCGACGCATACTTGCCGGCGGCCGAGGTCCAGTTGCCGGTCGTTCCGGATCGTTCCGGCATCGTCGCGGACATGGACACGCGTGCGCTGGGCGTGGCCGTGGTCGGCCTCGGCGGCGGCCGCACCCGGGCGGACCAGGCCGTCGATCACGCGGTCGGGCTGACGCATATCGCCGGTCTTGGCGAAGAGGTCGGCGCAGCCAAGCCGCTTGCGGTCGTTCATGCCCGCAGCGACGCGGCCGCCGAGGCGGCGGCGGCGACGATCAGGTCGGCGGTCGGCATTGCCGACGGCGCACCCGCGTCCGGCCCCGTGGTCGCACAGCGGATCGGACCGGAGGATGTCGCCGATGGCGCCTGACATCGAAAGCGTGCCCAAGGCCGAACTGCATGTTCACCTGGAGGGTACGGCGACGCCGGCGCTGGTCAGGACGCTTGCGGAACGCAACGGCATGACCCTTCCGAAGGCCCTGTTCGCCCACGAGAACGCCTTTGCCTGGACCGACTTCCTGCATTTCCTTGAGACCTACGATCTCGCGGCCAGCGTGATCCGCACGCCCGAGGACTACCGCGACGTCACCTACGACTACCTCAGTCGCTGTGCTGGCGAGGGCGTGGTCTATTGCGAGATGATGTCGTCGCCGGACCATGCCGCCGCGAACGGCATGACCTACGGCGATCATCTGGAGGGGATCGCCGCCGGTATCGATGATGCGCGGCGGGACCACGGCATCGAGGGTTTCATCATCGTCACCTGCGTCCGTCATTTCGGTGTCGACCGCGCCATGGCTGTTGCCCGCGAGACGGTCCGGCACGACCACCCGCTGTTGGTCGGGTTCGGCATGGGCGGGGACGAACTGGGCTTTCCGCCCGGCCAGTTCGCCGAGGTCTTTGCCCTGGTGGCGGCCGAGGGCCTGCCGTGCACGGTCCACGCGGGCGAGTTCGGCGATCCGGCATCGATCCGCCAGGCGATCGACATGCTGCCGGTGGTGCGCCTGGGCCACGGCGTGCGGGCGGCCGAGGACCCGGCGCTGGTCCGCGACCTGGTCGACCGTGACATCGTCTTGGAATGCTGTCCGACCTCGAACATCGCGACCAAGGTCTATCCCGACTTCGCGTCGCACGCCTTCACCGCCCTGCGCGACGCCGGCGTGCGGGTCACCCTCAACTCCGACGATCCGCCGTTCTTCCACACCAGCGTCGGCCTGGAGTATAAGGTCGCGCACGAGCATTTCGGCCTCGGTGCCGAGGATCTGCGCGCGATCACCCGCACCGCGTTGGAGGCGGGGTTCGCGCCGGAGGACCGGCGGCACGCCTTGCTTTCGGGCAACGGTCTTGCCGATCCATTGGACGACGAGGAGCCTGCCGGATGAGGCGCGCGGTGATCATGATGATGGACTCCTTCGGTGTCGGCGGAGCCGCCGATGCCGACAAGTTCGGCGATGCCGGCGCAGACACCTTTGGCCATATCGCCGCGGCTTGTGCCAGCGGCGCCGCCGACCGGGACGGCCTTCGCAGCGGTCCCCTGAAGCTTCCCAATCTCACCCGGCTTGGCCTGGCCCAGGTTGCGGTCACCAGCACGGGCCAGGCGCCCGCCGGGCTGGATCCGGCCGTGGCGCCGGCCGGTCTTTACGGCTGCGCCGCGGAGATCTCCAAGGGCAAGGACACGCCCAGCGGACACTGGGAGATGGCGGGCGTGCCGGTGATGTTCGACTGGGGCTATTTCCCGCCCGAACAGCCGAGCTTTCCGGCTGCCCTGACCGAGGCCTTGGTCGACCGGGCAGGGCTTCCGGGCATCCTCGGCAACAAACATGCGTCCGGGACCGAGATCATCGCGGAGTTGGGCGAAGAACACGTGCGCACCGGCAAGCCGATCGTCTACACCTCCGCGGACTCGGTCCTGCAGATTGCCGCGCACGAGACCCACTTCGGCCTGCAGCGGCTTTACGACCTTTGTGCGATCGCGCGCGAACTGGTCGACGATTACAATGTCGGCCGGGTGATCGCGCGCCCCTTCGGGGGCGAGGACAGCGCCGGGTTCGTCCGCACCGCCAACCGCAAGGACCTGTCGACGCTGCCGCCGGCGCCGACGGTGCTTGACCGGCTGGTCGCCGACGGCGGCACGGTGATCGCGGTTGGCAAGATCGGCGATATCTACGCGCACCAGGGCATCAGCCGCGTTGTCAAGGCGGCCAGCAACGAGACGCTGTTCGATGCCACGCTGAACGAGTTGGAATCCGCGCCGGACCGATCGATCGTGTTCACGAACTTCGTCGATTTCGATTCGCTCTTCGGCCACCGACGCGACGTCGCGGGCTATGCGGCCGCATTGGAAGCGTTCGACCGCCGCCTGCCTGAACTCGAAGCGCGCCTGCGCGAAGGGGACCTTGTCGTGGCGACCGCCGACCATGGCTGCGACCCCACCTTTCCGGGCAGCGACCATACCCGCGAGAACGTACCCGTCCTGGCCTTTGGCCCGGGTATCGTCGGCCGCGCGATCGGTGTCCGTCGGACATTCGCCGATATCGGCCAAACGCTTGCCAGTCATCTCGGCCTTGCCCCGCTCGACCACGGGACGGCCTTCCTGGACGCCTGAGACGCCATGTCTACCGCGTCGGACGGGCTGGACGTGCCGCGTTTCGATGCGCCGGCGGACGGGACGCTGGACGCATCCATGCGTGCGGCTTTCGACCGCAACGGGGTTCTGGTGTTGCAAGGGTTCGCCGACCGCGGTGTCTGCCGCGGGCTGATCGCGCGGGCCGGCGAGCTGGTCGCCGGCTTCGACCCGGCAGAGATCCAGTCGGTCTTTTCCAGCAAGACTCACGCCCATTCCGCCGACAGCTATTTCGAAACATCCGGCGACAAGATCAGGTTTTTCCTGGAAGAAGAGGCGGTCGACGCCTCAGGCAGGCTCGTCCGCGACAAACAGACCGCCGTCAACAAGATCGGCCATGCCCTGCACGACCTCGACCCCGTGTTCGACGGTTTCTCGCGCGACCTGCGGCTCGAACGGGTGCTGCGGTCGCTGGGCATGGTCCGGCCGCTGTTGCTGCAGTCGATGTATATCTTCAAGCAGCCGGGCATCGGCGGCGAGGTGGTCTGCCATCAGGATTCCACGTTCCTCTATACCGAGCCGCCCAGCGTGATCGGTTTATGGTTCGCCCTTGAGGATGCAACGACGGAAAACGGGTGCTTGTGGGGCCTGCCCGGCCAGCACCGCGCCGGACTGAAGACCCGGTACCGGCGCACCGACGCCGGACTGGAGTTCCAGGTTCTCGACGAAACCCCCTGGCCCGAAGAGGCGAAGGTGCCGCTGGAGGTGCCGGCCGGCACGTTGATCGTGCTGCACGGACAGTTCCCGCACCTAAGCGGCGTCAACCGTTCGCCGAGGTCCCGTCACGCCTATACGCTGCACGTCATCGACGGACAAGCGGCATATCCCGAGGACAACTGGCTGGTGCGCGGCGCAGACATGCCGCTGCGCGGCTTTGATGCCAAGGCGGGCGGCTAGCCGGCCTGTGCCCCGCCACAGCGCAGGGCCACGACGATGGTTCCGCCGACATCGTCCAGAACGCCGCCGCTTTCGCACTCTTCCGGCACCAGATCCAGGCTCTCGAAACGGACCTCGGTTTCTTCGTTGTCCTCGTGGGGCGTCGGGAAAACGGTGACCCCGCGGTCCCAGGGCCATTGGGTCGGATCGTTCCTGTCCAGGCGGATACCGGCGACCCTGGAGAACCCGCCGCCGGTGTGGCGCAGTGTCAGACTTGTGGCGCCGGCCGCCGGTGGAAGATCGACCCAGGTGAACTGCTTGGGCGGTGCCTCGAACTGGAATGTCATGGTCTTGCCGGAGGGCCAGCGCAGCTCCGCTTCGATTTCCACCGGCTTTGTAAGCGTCTTGATACGGATCGCACCCGACGTCCATCCCGGACCGCCGCCCGTATCGATGCGCATGTCGCCCTCCCTGGGCAGCCAGATCCCGTTGTGGAAGGCAACAAAGTCGCTGGGATGGGTGGCGACTGCAACGGTCAGGTCGTCGGCGCCACGCAAAAGCGCGTCCGCATCGGGCGTGCCCTCCACCGCCGGGTAGAAGACGGCATTCCTCTCCAGGCCGCCGTGCAGAAGGTAGGTGAACATCGGCACTTCGTGCATATAGACCAGGCCCTGGTCCGGGCCCATCGAAGCGAGGATGCGACCGGGCTGGCCATGGTCCAGCTCGAAGACCGAACCGGTGCGCAGCGCGACGTATTTGCGCATCACGTCGGGAACGCCGGCAAGCACCGTCGCAAGCCCGCCGCCGAAAACCAGCGCGGTCAGAACGAAGACTCCGGCGCTGCCGCGGGCGTAGCGCGGCCTGTCCTTCATCAGGGCGCGGATGCTTGCCATGACGCCGCAGGCCAGCGCGCCGACGGCGCCCAGCGCCAGCACGACGAAAGGTATCCAGACGCGGCGAAAGACCTCGGCCGGGTAGTGGGGCATGACGTAAAGGGCGCCGGCCACGCAAAGCCCGCCGAACAGGACCGCAAGGAAGGTCGCGTCGGCGCGGCCCCGGCCGCGCATGGTCAGAAGGCCCAGTACCATGAGACACAGCAGGGCGTCCGGCCCGTGAAACGGCGCGCCGAACTCGTCGGCGTGTTCCCAGCAGGCGATCACGTTGTCGATGATGGCCTGCCACCACGTCACGTCGGCGGGCAGCTGTTCGCGCAACAGCGACAGGGCAGGGCGCTCCACCAGCGACGGCAACAGCGCGTTGCCCACCAGGATCACCCCGGAAAGACCGATGAAGAGCCAGGGCACCGGGCCGCGCCGGAACGATACGTAAGCCGCGATCAAGACCGCGGTGCCGGCGTAGATCTGACCGACCGTGTGCAGCGAAACCATGACCAGCACCAACAGGGGCAGGGCCGGAAGGGCGATCCGGTCCCGGCGCAGCAACAGGGTCCAGGCGATGAACCCGACCGCAAGGGTCATGTTGCTGGGAACGATCCAGTGGATGCCGTGGAAACCGGGAAAAACGGTGGTCGACAACAGTGCCAGCCCGACGCCGGCTGCGGCGGGTCCGTACAGCGTCACCATGAAGGCCGTAATCGCCAGGACCATCGTCACGCCGCCGACCATGGCGATCGCCCTGTAGGTGCCTTCCCAGTCGCCGGTTATGCGTTCAAGACGTTCCAGGACGAAGGAATGCAGCAGGTGATACTGGTAGAGCGAGCGGTGATACTGCCGGTCGCGCTTTGTCTTCATCTCGGGGTCGTCGGTGGGCGCGGTGAGCTGTTGCTGCAGCGCCTCCATGGCCTGACAGTCCTGCCGGAAGCAGTCCCGCACCTGGATCGCCTTGGCCATGTACATCAGGGCGTCGGCGGGCCAGGGCGGGTTGGGACGCTCCAACAGCGGCGTGACGGTCAGGCTGATTTGCGCGATCGCGAACAGGCAGAAGCCGATGACCAGGATGACCGGCCCCCGCCTGCCGGCCGCGGACGGCGCGGCGGTCTTGAGCTCAGCAATCGACATTTGGCGCTGTTCCCGGCTTTCTCCCGGCGCCCGGCGGACGCCGCGGATTGGTGCGATTGTTTATAGTCTTCAAAGTGTTAACGCCCGGTTCCGATGCCGCAGAAATTCGCCCAAATCCGTCCCTAGCCCGGCTCAGCCGGACCGGCCGACGGCCGGGTCACAAGGGAGCATCGACCATGAAACAAACTCTGATCAGGACCACCTGGGCGGCGGCGCTGATCGTCGCGCTGGCGGCATGCGAGACGTCCGGGCCGAAGGAAACGGCCGGTACCATCCTGGGCGGCGTCGGCGGCGCCGTCGTCGGATCTCAGTTCGGCAGCGGCTCGGGCCGGGTTGCGATGACCGCGCTGGGAACGGCGGGCGGCATGCTGATCGGCCGATCCATCGGCGCCTCGATGGACCGGGCGGACCGCGCCTACGCCATGCAGAGCCAGCGCCAGGCCGTCTATAACGGCAACCTGGGACAGCGGATCGCCTGGCGCAACCAGCGCACCGGCAACCACGGCCATACTGTGGTGACCAACGTGGGGACCCATACGGGCCACGGCGGCGTTTGCAAGGAATACCAGACCACCGTCTACATCGACGGTGCACCCGACACGGTTTACGGCACCGCCTGCCAGGACTGGTACGGCAACTGGCGCATGTAGCGGCCTCGGCGGGGCCGATGGCACGGACGGCTGCCCCCGATCCTCCCGCCATCCGTGCCAGCCGCACCGACGGGCGACGCCCGTCGGTGCGTCGCCCCTTAGGTCGACGGCTAACCCTTGATGCGCAGGTTGGACAGTTCGTCGCCGATCGTGCGGAACACGGTTTGCAGTTCGGAGTTCGACGGCGAATCGAAATAGTAGGTCGGGCCGGTCGCGCAGTTGCGGTAGAGCTGTTTGGTGGTCTCGTTATTGAGCTGGAAGGTGATGGTATAGATGATGATGCCTCGGGCCTTCATGGCCGTGCAGGTCTGCAGCATCCGTGAATTCACCTCGGTCAGCGCGTCATTGCCGCTGGTGGTTCCAAGACGGCCCCAGCCGAGCCGGCCGTAGCCGCCGTAGTCCGACCCGTCGGGGCCGGAGGGCGGATGGTCGTACCACTGATTGTTACCGTCGGTCAGCATGACGACGACCTTGTCCATCAGCGGCTTGCCGTAGTCGAACGGCATATCGGACGGCGTCGGCGCGCCCCACAGGTCACGCCATTCCGGCGACAGGACCCGCCAGCCCCAGACCAGCCCCAGATTGCCCATGGTGCCGCCACGGTGCCAGGGCTGAAGGGCGTCGACCGCGGTCTTCACGGTCGTGTAGGAATCGGTCAGCGGGGTGATCGCCGGCCCGCAACCAAGGTTCGGACCGGTGCCGTTGTTCTGGGCGCCGTTCGTCTCGTCGACCGGTTCCCAGACATTGTCAGATGCGGTCTCCCAAAGATGCGGCGTCCACAGACCGCCGGACGGGGGCGTGTCGTCGATATCCAGCCCGCCGCTCCGCGCCTCGACGCATCCCTTCCAGGTCGTGGACCCGAAGTTGGCCGGGTCGTAGCCGGTCAGCCAGCCGGTCCTTGTCGCGCCGACATTGACGGTCACCGCGTACGGCACGACGGAAACCCAAAAGTCGTCGACCGTCTCGCGTCCGGAATAGAGGATCGTCAACAGCGTATTGGCGGCGGTCTTCATGGCGTCGATCTTGCCGCCGGGGCGCATCGACCCGGTGACGTCCATGACCAGGGCCAGTTCCATGCCCCGGATCGAACGTTCGATGACCGTGCTGGCACTGACGGTCATGTTGTCATAGCCCATCAGGCGCATGAAGGTCGTATTGATCTCGGCGCTCGCCGTCAGCGTCAGCGTCGTGCCGAACGAATCCGCCGTCGCCGTCGGCCCGTCGATCGTCGCGCCCATATAGCCTTCGGGGAAATTTGCATCGAAGAAGCGCTGGACGATCTGGTTCATGTCTTCAGCGAACAGCTGCTTGCCGCCGGCAAGTCCGGCGGCGTCCAACGCATGACTGAGCTGGGCCTTCAGCATATAGCCGCGGGTCACATCGATGGAGACGCCGACGAACCCGCCGATCGGGATGATCGCGACGCCCAGCATCACGGCGGTGCCGCCCGCGCGGTCGCGGATCAGGGCCAATGCCTCATCTTTCGCCGTGCGCCAGGTGCGCGCAGCGAGATCGCCCAAATAACAGATCAACGGCTGTGCTGACATGGTCGTATTCCATGGTTTGCCGGCGGCGAAGGCCACTCTGGCTATTCGCTCCTATAATAGTCATTATTTGCGCCGGGCACACGAACTATCGATTCCCATTTACGCTATAATTTGTATGTTTTTCATATGGTTAGCATCCATTTTCGAGAGATTTGATCGGCATTTTAGGCTGATTTAAAAGAATAAAATGCAGTTAAAAATACCAGAGGTATTTGATGTTGCTTTGCAGTGCTTTTACCAGTTAAGTCCTCTGAAATCGAAACGATAGTACTTGCTGATTTTGTATTTCTGGATACTCTCCTGGACAGCGAAGATCACACAATCGCGGGAGCCTTAAGGAGGCCATCATGTTGACTATCGTGAAGAAAGTTCTGAGAGACGAGTCCGGCGCCACCGCCATCGAGTACGGCCTGATTGCCGCGCTGGTTTCGGTCGCTGCCATTGGCGCCCTGGGCGGCATGGGCGACTCGCTGGTCGAAATCTTTGGCGTCGTCGATGACGAGCTGGAAAGCGCGGCATCGGCAGCCCAGAGCACCGGTACCTCGTAAAAGGTTTCTGGCCCTGGCTCTGTCCCCGGGATGTCCGGCGGTCTCGCAAGAGGCCCGCTGGCGCCCGGGGAGCGCCAGGCCGGAGCTTTGTCATGAACGGCGACCCAACATTTCAAGGAGTGATCATCCAAGCTGACCCGCACGTTTCGCTGGTCCTGCTCGCTCTGTTCTCGATCCTGGTCGCCGCCGCCGCGGTCTCCGACCTTCGGCGTTATCTCATTCCCAACTGGATACCAGCCGCCATTGCCCTTTTGTGGTGCGTCTGGACGCTGGTGGCGCCGGTGGATCCGCTCGCCAGCCTGATGACGGGCGTCGTCGTCTTTGCGGCAGGCACGGTCCTGTTCGCGTTCCGCGCCTTCGGCGGCGGCGACGTCAAGCTCATCGCCGCTGTCTCACTGTGGGCCGGTTTTCCAGGAGTACTGACGTTGGTCTTTCAGATCGCCATTGCCGGGGGGGTGTTGTCGCTTCTCTGGATGCTGTCCGGAAAGGCGCGCATGGCGCTTGCCTATTACGGGGTCCCGGTTTCCCTCGAGACCCCGGCGCAGGTGCCCTATGGCGTGGCGATCGCTGCCGGCGGGCTGTTTATGGCGGTCCGCCTGGCCGGACTGTGAGAGGAGAAGGAGATGACACATTTCCGAGCGGTTGCCTTGTTCCTCGTCGTCGCGGCCGTCGCGCTGTCTGCTGCACATGTGACCCAAGGCCATTGGCTGGAGGTCGCCAACGGCGGCATGCACGGTTTCGTCAACGATTCGCTGCCGGTTAGCGCCGGCAAATTCTGGGGCGTCTAGCCACGTCCGAAAGCCTAGCGGGGAAGGTGACTTGTGCGTTTGCGAATTATCATACTTGCCCTGATCGCCGTCGGGATGGCGAGTGGCACGGTGTTTCTGGCGCAGGACTGGCTGCAGGCCCAGCGTGACGCCCTGAACGCCCAGTTGGCCGCTCGCCAGGTGGAGACCGCGCCCGAGGTCGAGGTCCTGGTCGCGGCCGAGAACATGCCGCGCGGGACCTTCGTCAAGGAGAGCCACCTGCGCTGGCAGCCGTGGCCCGAGGACGGCGTCACCGAGCAGTACATCACGCGTGGAGAGGGCAAGAGCGAGACGGACGTCTCGTTCCAGGACATGGTCGGCGCGGTCGTCCGCAACGGTCTGACCGTTGGCGAACCCGTCACCATCGGACGGCTGGTCCGGCCCGGCGACCGCGGCTTTCTTGCGGCGGTGCTCGAGCCGGGCAAACGTGCGGTCTCGGTTCCGGTCAACGCGACCGCAGGCGTCGCCGGTTTCATTTTTCCCGGCGATCGGGTCGACCTCATCCTGACACACGAGTTCCAGCGCGAAGGCGAGGCGATAACCCGTCGGGCATCCGAAACGATGCTGCACGATCTGCGCGTGCTGGCGGTGGATCAGTCCGTCGACGATCAGAACGGCGCGCCGAAGATTGCCAAGACGGCAACCGTGGAGGTGACTCCCAAGCAGGCCGAGATGATCGCGGTCGGGATGCAGCTCGGACGGTTGTCGCTGACCCTGCGCAGCCTGGGGATCGATGAAGACACGCCGAAGATCGTCGAGCATCGCACCCACACGTGGGATACCCAGACGAGCCGGCTCTTGTCCGGCGGGCTTACGACGCAGGGCCCGAAAGTGATGGTCTATAGGCGCAACGAAGCCCAGTCCGTGACGTTTGGGAGTGAACAGCAATGAAACGCCAGCTCCTGACAGTCACGCTTGTGGCGGCCCTTGCGGCCGTCCCTGTACGCGCGGACGACGGTCTTTTCTATCTTGCGGGCCGGCCGGCGGCCGACCAGATCGGGTCGGAACAGTTGCGCGACCGCCTGAAGCAATACCTCAGCCGGCCGACGGTGACCGCGCCGATCCGTACCGCCGAACCCAGGCAGGAGGTGGCTGCGCTGACGATCGCCGAACCGACGATCGATCCGGCCCCGGATGCGGTGCCGATGCCGCAACGGACACCGCTTGTCGAGGTCCCCTCCAACATCCTGGTTGTGCCGGAGGAGGTTCTGCTGCCGGCCGGGATCGAGGTTGCGGCCCTGCCGGCGGATCCCTACGGAATGCCGGTCCCGATGCGCATCGACGATGCGGTCGAAGAGCAGAGTCTCGATCTCGACTTTTCCCTGCCGGTCGCCGAGGCGACGGTCGACGGGACACAGCTTGCCCATTTCGCCGAGCGCGGGCGCGCGGTGGTGTTCAGCGACCAAGAGGACGCGCTGGCCAGCCTGGGACTGGAGGCGCCGCGCAACAAGGTTCCGGCGGAATCCCTGGTTCCGCTGCAGTCGCCGACGGCCCACGCCGACCTTTTGAACGCCAACGCCGCGGCGCAGTCGACCCAGGTTGCGTCCGCCGATCCGATCCCGCTGGTGCTGCCCCAGTACCGGTCGGCAGACGATGACGCGTCGGCCGCCTCGCAGGCGCCGACCCTGGCAAGCGGTGCCGATCCCGCCAGCGCACCGCCGCGGCCGATGCCCAAGCCAGACTATGCCGGCACCCAGGTCGCCGCGCTGGCGCCGCAGGCGGCGGTGTCCACGCAGGCGATCTCGATCGATGGCCGCGGCGCGCCGCTGACGATCCAGACCGGCAAGGGCCGCATGCTGCGGCTGCCCGAGGCGGTCGATGCCGTCTTCGTGGCGCAGCCCGATATCGCCGATATCCAGTTGAAATCACCCCGCCTGCTGTACCTGTTCGGTAAACAGCCGGGTGAAACCACGATCTATGCGACCGCGCGCGACGAAACCGTCGTCCTGAACCAGCGCATCCAGGTGGCGCACAATCTCGATCCGTTGAACGAACTGATCCGGGCCGTGCACCCCGAGGCGATCGTCGAGGTGAAGTCCCTGAACAACACCATCGTGTTGACGGGCCTGGTCCCGGACGTTGCCACCGCGGAGAACATCTTCCAACTGGCCGGCCAGGTGATGGGCGAGACCGGGCAGGTGATGAACCGTATCAAGGTCGCCGGGGTCAACCAGGTCAACCTGCGGGTCCGGATCGCCGAAGTGAACCGGCAGATCAGCAAGGAACTGGGCTTCAACTGGGATGTCCTGCGCGAGACGGGGTCGCTGGCCATCGGCTTCGCAACCCTGGGTGTCGGCTCGATTTCCAGCGCCACCAGCAACGTTGCCGCGGCCGCGCTCTCGTCCGGCAACTGGGACGTCAACTCCATCATCGACGCCCTGGACGACGAAGGCCTGGTCACGGTCCTGGCCGAACCCAACCTGACGGCGATGAATGGCGAGGTCGCCAACTTCCTGGCCGGCGGCGAATTCCCGATCCCGATCGCCCAGGGCGACGACACGATCTCGATCACCTTCAAGCAGTTCGGCGTCAGCCTGTCGTTCTCGCCGCAGATCCTCGAGAAGGGCCGGATCAACGTCAAGGTCCTGACCGAGGTGAGCCAGCTTTCCGAAGCAGGCGCCGTCAGCTTCAGCGGCTTTTCGGTTCCGGCGCTGACCACGCGGCGCGCGGAAACCACGGTCGAGCTGCGCAGCGGCCAGAGCTTTGCGATTGCCGGCCTGCTGCAAAACGTCACCAACCAAAGCGTCGAGGAGTTTCCCGGACTGGCGGACCTGCCGATTCTGGGACCGCTGTTCAAGTCCGAAAGCTTCCAGAAGGACGAGACGGAACTGCTCGTCGTGGTCACACCCTATCTGGTGCGGCCGACCAATGCGCAGATCGCCTTGCCGATGGACGGCTTCGTGCCGCCCACCGACGCGGACAGGCTGATGCGCCAGTCCAACCGTCCCCGGGTCCCGGACAACAATGCCGCGCCCGCCGACCGTGGCGGACGCCCGGGCAGCGTCGGCGACGCCGGGTTCATCGTCAGGTAGAGGGAAACATGAAAAACATCATCGCAGTGCTCTCTTTGGGTTTGCTGGTCTCCGCGTGCGGCTGGGGCATCCAGCGCACCGATTACGAGCAGGACATCAACTATCGCGTCGATGTGGCGACCTTTGCCCACGACGTTGCGTTCGCGCCCGGAACCCGGGCGCCCGCCGACGATCAGGTGATCCGGCTGAACGGTTTTCTATCCACCATCGACGCGGGGTTCGGCGACAGCATCTCGCTCAGCGGCGGCACGCCCGAACAGCGGCGCGCCGTGGCGGAATACCTGAAGCCGTTGATGCTTGAGGTTCGGGCCTATCCCGACCTCGGCTCCGAGGGCGCGGTGACGGTCACGGTCGTCCGGCATGTTGTCACCGCACCGGCTTGCGGCGACTGGAGCAAGCCGTCCGAGAAGGACCACGCCAACTCGGCCGGACCCAATGTCGGCTGCTCCACCAACGCCGCCTTGGCGCAGATGGTCGCAAATCCGGCCGACCTCCTGGGCGGGGAAACCTTGCAGCCCTACGACGCCGAGGCGGAATCGCTCGGTCTGCGCCAGTTCCGCGCCGGCCAGAAGCAGTACAACGTCACTCAGGCCGACATGTCCGCGGGCGGCAGCCAGAGCGGTGGGTCGCAATGAGCGCGGAAATCAGCGCAGTCCAGGCCAACCAGATTACCGGAAGCGTCCAGGCGTTTACCGACGATCCGACGACCCGCGACGTGCTCAGCCGCCTGATGGACGGCGGTATCCTGCAGCCGGCAGAGGTGATGCCCGGCGGTATCGCCGAGGCGCTGGCGCAGATCGCGTTCGACGGCGATGCGTTGGTCGTCGACGTGACGGCCTCGACCGACCCGGCGAGCGACGTTGCCGACCTTGTACAGCGCTCGCAAAAACAGGTGGTCGCGATCGGCGTCCAAAACGACGTGACGCTGTACCGCAACATCCTGGCCGCCGGCGCGGTGGATTACCTGATCCAGCCGGTCACCGACGAGTTGCTGGTCGATGCGCTGAGCCGCAGCCCCAGCAATGCCGGTATCCAGGAAATCGAGCCTGAAGGCTGTCGCACCACCGTGATCACCGGGGTGCGCGGCGGTATCGGCGCCAGCACCGTCGCCGTCAGCACCGCCTGGATCCTGGCCGAAGACTTCGGCCTGCAAACGGCGTTGGTCGATCTCGACCTGAATTTCGGCACCTGCGCTCTGGCGCTCGACCTGGTGCCCGGACGCGGTCTGCGCGAGGCGATCGAACACCCCGAACGCATCGACTCGCTGTTCGTGGGCAGCGCCATGATCAACGCCACTGAAAAGCTCTTCGTGCTGGGCGGCGAAGAACCCTTGGACCGCGAGCTTTACGCTTCCAGTGCCGCGATCCATCAGCTTCTGGCGGCGATCCAGCCCAACTTCAACGCCATGATCGTGGACCTGCCGCGCTCGATGATCACCGCACAGCAGGACCTTCTGGCTGATGCGGCGACCATCGTCCTCGTCACGGATCTGTCGATCGGCGGGCTGCGCGACACGTTGCGCCTGAAGAACCTGATGAAGGAGAACGCGCGCCAGGCAAGCATCAAGATCGTTGCTGTCGAGCCGGCGAACCGCAAGCCGCCGATGACCCGCAAGGAATTCGAGAAGGGGATCGACGGCAAGATCGACATCCTGCTGCCCTACGACCCGAAGGTCACGGCGGCCGCGTCCAACCAGGGCCGAGCAATCCCGTCGCTGGCCGGCGCCCGCCACCCCCTGGTCAAGTCCATGCGGCGGATCGCCGACGCCTGCGGCGAGCCGCGCCAGGCGGGCAAACAGAAGTCCGGGAGGGCATGGTGGCGATTCTAGGCAGTCGATCCTCGAGCAATGGCAGAGCGCCGGCGCCGGCACCCGACGGCGCCGGCACGTCCTTGGTCGCAGACATCAGGCCGGTCATCGACAGCGGTCTCGACCTCGCCACGGTGCGCAGCCTCAATCGCGGCGACCTCGCCGGCAGGGTCAAATCGCTGATCGGCCAGTATCTCCGGCAGGAGGGCATCAAGCTCAACATGCTGGAGGAGCGGAACCTGGTCACGATCATCGTCAACGAGCTGTTGGACAAGGCCTCTGACTCAGCCTCCGATGCCACGGCCGCCGCGCCGCCGCCGAACGGCGCCGCCGCCGAACGGCAATCCAACGGCCAGGCCCAGCCGGCCACAGTCCCGCAGGTTCAGAATGCCCCGCCGGCTGCGCCCTGTCCGCCGCGGACACCAAACGGCAACGGCGCGGCCGGCGGGATCATCTCGCCCAAGGGCATCAACACATCGCCGAACGGCGCCGCCGCACCGGCCGAGGAGCCGTCCACCGCAACCAGCCGCGACAGCATCGAGCGTGCGCTGGAGCGGGTGCGGCCGGCATTGATGGACCGGATCGACGTCGCGGCCGCCGCGAAACTGACCCGCGGCGTCCTTGCGAGCGAAGTCAGCGACATCTGCCAGGAAATCCTGCGCGAGGAGAAGCTGCACCTGAACTCGCTGGAACAGCGCGACATCGTAACGATTCTGGTCAACGACATGCTTGGCCTGGGGCCGCTGGAGCCGCTGTTGGCGGACGAAGCGATCACCGACATCCTGGTCAATGGTCCGAAACAGACCTACGTGGAACGCAAGGGCAAGCTGGAACTCAGCGACGTGACGTTCCGCGACAACGCCCATCTGATGCAGATCTGCACGCGCATCGTCAGCGCGATCGGGCGGCGCGTCGACGAATCCAGCCCGCTGTGCGACGCGCGCCTCGCCGACGGCAGCCGCGTCAACATCGCCATCCCGCCGCTGGCGCTGGACGGTCCGTCGATCTCGATCCGTAAGTTCTCGAAACAGAAGATCACCCTGGACAAGATGGTCAACCAGGGAAACATCAGCTCGGCGATGGCGACGGTGCTGCAGATTGCGGGCCGGGCCCGGCTCAACATCCTGATCTCCGGCGGTACGGGTTCGGGTAAGACGACCCTGCTGAATGCGCTCAGCCGGCAGATCGACGCCGCGGAACGGATCGTCACCATCGAGGACGCGGCCGAGCTGCAGCTTCAGCAGCCGCACGTGGTTCGCCTGGAAACCCGGCCCGCCAACCTGGAAGGCGAAGGCGAGGTGACCATGCGCGATCTGGTGAAGAACTCGCTGCGCATGCGGCCGGACCGCATCATCCTTGGCGAGGTGCGTTCGTCCGAGGCGGTCGACATGCTGCAGGCGATGAACACCGGTCACGAAGGGTCGATGTGTACGATCCATGCCAACAATCCGCGCGAGGCCTTGACCCGCCTGGAGAACATGATCGGCATGGCCGGCATCAACCTGCCGTCCAAGGCGATGCGGACCCAGATCGCCTCGGCCGTCGACATGATCATCCAGGTCAGCCGCATGCGCGACGGCATGCGGCGCATCACCCACGTGGCCGAGGTCGTCGGCATGGAAGGCGACATCATCACCACCCAGGAGCTGTTCACCTACAAGTTCGAGGGCGAGGACAACAACGGCATGTTGGTCGGCCGGTTCGAGCCCAGCGGCCTGCGGCCGCACTTCTCCGAGAAGGCCGCCTATTTCGGGCTCGAACGCCCGCTGATGGAGGCGATCGGCTGATGGACGTTCTTCTCCATATCGCGGGCGGCTGGCCCGCCATTCTGGTTATGGGCTCCGCGGCGGCGACGGTGGTCAGCCTGGTCTTCGTCGGCGGGACGCTTGCCAATCGCAGCCGGCGCCGCCAGTTGCGCAGGGTCGAACTGGTGCGCGGCAGGTTCATGCCGGGAATGGCCGGCGCGGCACAGGTGACAAGCCTTCGCCGCCACGAGTCGCGGTCCTTCGCCGACGGTCTGATGCAGCGCTATCTGCCCCGGCCGGACGCGCTGGCGGTTCGTCTGCAGCGGACCGGTTTCAACCTGGCGATCGGGCACTACGCCATCATCTGCGTCGGCGTCGCCTGTGCCCTGTTCACGACCGGGTTTTGGATGTTCGAGTGGTCGCCCGGCCTTTCCGCCCTGGTCGGCCTTGGTGGCGGCCTCGTGCTTCCGCACCAGGCGGTCGGCTATCTCATCAACCGCCGGCAGCGCAAGTTCACCGAAAAGCTGCCTGAAGGCATCGACATCATGGTGCGCGGCCTGAAGGCCGGTCTTCCGGTGTCGGAATCCATCAACGCGGTCGGCAACGAGTCCGCGGAACCGGTGCGTTCGGTGTTCCGGCGCATATCCGACCTGGTCAAGGTCGGTGATGCCCTTGAGAACGCGATCGAGAAGGCGGCCAAGGAGATGGACACGCCGGAACTGAAGTTCCTGGCAATCACGCTTTCCGTTCAGAAGGAGACCGGCGGCAACCTCGGCGAGACGCTGGAGAACCTGTCGGAGATCCTGAGAAAGCGCCGGCAAATGAAACTCAAGGTCCGCGCCGTGTCATCCGAGGCGCGCGCCAGCGCCTACATTATCGGCTCGCTGCCGTTCGTCATGTTCGGGATCCTCTACATGACGAACCAGGGCTACGTGATGGAGCTTTTTCACGACCCGCGCGGCAACGTCATGATCGGCATCGGTCTGGGCATGATCATGACCGGCGCCCTTGTCATGTTCAAAATGGTCAGGTTCGACATATGAACTTCGAAGCCCTGTTGCCGGAAGGAGTGACCTACGACCAGCTCGTCGCCTACGTGGCAGGCATGTCGGTGCTGTTCGGCATCGTGACCCTGTGGTTTGCCACCATCGAACGACAGCCGTCCGCCGGCCGGCTCAAGGCCCTGAAGCAACGGCGCGACGACCTCTATACCTCGGTCGTAACGCCCAAGCGTCGCGGACTCGCCGAGCAGGGCCTTGGATTTGCACGGCGCGTGACCAAGCGTTTTCAGCTTCTGACCGGCGAGCAGGCCGCGAAAGCTTCCCACAAGCTGATGCAGGCCGGCTTCCGGTCGCGCGACGCGGTTCCGCTGTACATGTTCGCCAAGCTGGTCCTGCCGGCGGCCTTCGGGCTGGCCATGGCCTTTGTGTTGTATGGCGTCGATCCTTGGGGGCTGGACGACCAGGCCAACCTGATGATCGCCTGCGCCAGCGTCCTGATCGGTTTCTACGCCCCGGAGATCTTCGTCAAGAACCTTGCCGACCGCCGGCGTGTGGTCCTGTCCCGGGCGCTGCCCGACGCGCTGGACCTGATGGTCATCACGTCAGAGGCGGGTCTGAACCTCGATTCCAGCCTCTCGCGTGTCGCCCGGGAGATCCGTCTGTCTTGCCCGGAACTGGCGGACGAACTGGAACTCACGTCGATCGAACTTGGATTCCTGCCGGAACGGCGCCAGGCGCTTGAAAACCTCGAGGTCCGGACCGGCCTGCCGATCGTCCGCGCGCTGGTCAGCACGCTGGCGCAAGCCGAGAAGTACGGCACGCCGCTCGCTCAGTCGCTGCGGGTGCTGGCCAACGAGATGCGGGACGAACGCCTGATGAAGGCGGAGGAAAAGGCGGCGCGCCTGCCGGCGACGCTGACCGTGCCGATGGTGCTGTTCATCCTGCCGTCGCTGTTCATCGTCCTGATCGGGCCGGGCATCCTCAGGGTGCTCGACAACATTTCCAAGCTCAGCCTGTGATGCCGGAGGTCAGAACCGTTGCTGGGATTGATAGGCACGAATGGCAGAAAGTCGGCGGGACGGATCGCTGATCGCCCGCAGCGTCGCAAAGTAGGCGACGTTGCGGCGGACGGTGTCTTCGTCGAGGTCGAGCCTCGCGATGCGCGCGGCTTCCTCGCTGCGGCCCGCCAGCCCGTAGGCAAGCGCCAGGTTCTGGCGATGCCGCGCCGACGCGCGCGGGTCGCGCGCGACATCGCGCAGGGTTTCGATCGCACCGTCAAGGTCCATCGCCAGGGCCTGGGAAAGGCCGAGGTTGCTCAACACGTCCAGGTCGTCGGGCGCGATAATCAGGGCGTCGCGGTAGTGCCTCTGGGCCGCCTCGTGCTGTCCCATCAGGTCGGTGGCAACGCCCAGGCCCATGTGGATCCGGAAGTTGGTCGGGTCCTCGACCAGCGCGTCGCGATAGTAGGGAAGGGCCAGTTCGGGCTGGTTCAGGGCGACCATGGCGTTGGCCAGGCTGCGCAGTGCCTCGGGATCGCGGGGCGCGAGTTTCAGCGCCTCACGATAGGCCTCGGCCGCTTCCTGCGGGGCGCCGGCGCTGCTCAGGGCGTGTCCGAGGCCGATCAGGGGCTCGACGCGGTTGCGGCGCATCTGATGGGCCTGGCGATAAAGCGACGCCGCGGCCGCATAGTCGCGCCGCTCCATGGCCGCGTCGGCCGCCCGCAGCAGCGCATTGGGGACGGCCTCGGTCCTGCCCTCGGCACCGGCGGCAACGCGCGCCTGCGGCGACACGGAACAGCCGTTCACGGCAAGCGAGATCGCCGCTCCGGCGAGCAGGGGATAGAGGCATTTCGACAGGCGGATCCGCATCAACTGTCTTCTCGGATTGTCCTTGGCGCAGAAGATAAGCCCAGAGTTGGAAAAGAAAGTGTTAATGACACTTTTGTCGGTTCGTCGATAAGTACTGTGGTAAATCCTACATCAAACGGAGGCGGTGCGCATGAATAATCGTTTTGCATTGTCTGCGTTATTGCGAGAATTACGTAATAACAAAAGCGGAACGTCTTTTGTTGAGTTCGCTTTTGTTGCACCAATACTTATATTGATTATCGTGGGCATCATCGAGATCTCGATGATCATGTTCGTCTCGGCCCTGGTCGAGGGCAGCGTGCGCGAGGCGGCTCGGTTTGGACTCACCGGATCGACGCCGCCCGGCATGTCCCGCGAGGAGTATGTGGTGCAGCGAATACAGGACATCACCATGGGGCTGATCGAGGTCGATAACTCGAACGTCTCGATCTCGGTCTATCCGAGTTTCGGCGACATCGGCCAGCCTGAGCCGTTCACCGACCAGAACGCCAATGCGGCCTACGACGTCGGCGAGCCCTACACGGATATCAACGGCAACAACGCCTGGGACAGCGACATGGGCCAGGCCGGCGCCGGCGGGCCCGGCGAGGTCGTGCTCTATCGCATCGACTACGAGTGGCCGTTGATGTTCGGCCTTTTGACCGAAAGCATGGGGACCTCGATGCAGATGTCGACCTCGATGGCCGTACGCAACGAGCCCTATCTGGTCGGCGTCGGCACGGGGACGTAAGGGGGGCCGCGCAATGCTGAGAAAGCTGATCAGATGCCGCCGCGGCGGCGTGCTGCTGGAGTTCGGCCTTATCATGCCGATGCTGGTGTTCGTCCTGTTGAACGGGTTCGAAATGGCGCGGTTCCTGATCCTGAACCAGAAATTGCAGCGCACGGCGATGTCGGTCGCCGACCTTGCGGCCCGCGACGACATTCTGGACGTCAACGACATCGCCAACCTGTTCGCTGCCGGTACCGAGGTGTTCCGGCCCTTCGAACTGGATGCCGACGGCCGGGTCATTCTCAGTTCCATCAACGAGGACTCCAGCGGCAATCCCCAGGTCGCCTGGCAGCGCCAGAACGGAACCCTTGCCGCGACAAGCCTGGTCGGTTTCGAAGGCGGCGCGGCAACGCTGGAGGAGCCGCAACTGGTCGGCGGCGGACAGACGCTGATCGTCGCGGAGGTGTTCTACGAGTTCGAACCCCTGATCGGTATGATGCCCGGCGCCCGTCAGGTCTATCACCGTGCGTTCTACCGGCCGCGCCTGGTAATGGAGGTAACCGTCCAGACGGGCGCTCAGTAGGACCGCGGAAGGCCCAGCACGTGCTGGGCCAGGTAGGCCAGCACCATGTTGGTCGAAATCGGCGCGGTCTGGAACAGCCGGGTCTCGCGCCACTTGCGTTCGATATCGTATTCCCTGGCAAACGCAAACCCGCCGAAGGTCTGAAAACACGCCTCCGCCGCGGCCCATGCCGCTTCGGACGTCAGCAGTTTCGCCATGTTCGCCTCGGGGCCGCAGGCGAGCCCTGCATCGAACAGCGAGGCCGCCTTGCGCGCCATCAGGTCGGCCGCCTCGGTCTGGGCCAGCGCGCGCGCCAGCGGGAAGGCAATGCCCTGGTTCTGGCCGATCTGGCGCCCGAAAACCTCGCGCTCCTTGGCATAGGCGGTGGCCCTGGCCAGGAAATAGCGGGCATCGCCGACGGCTTCGCCCGACAGCAGAATGCGTTCGGCGTTCATGCCGTCCAGGATGTAACGGAAGCCGCGGCCTTCCTCGCCGACCAGCGCATCCAGCGGCAGTTCCAGTCCGTCCATGAACACTTCGGTCGTATTGTGGTTGATCATGGCGGGCAGGGGTTTGATTTCCAGGCCCGCGCCGACGGCCGTGCGCAGGTCCACCAGGAACACGGACAAACCGTCGCTTTTGCGTTCGACCTGGTCCAGCGGCGTTGTGCGCGCCAACAGCAGCATCAGATCGGAATGCAGCGCCCTGCTGGTCCAGACCTTCTGGCCGCTGACCACGTACCGGTCGTCATGGCGCACGGCGCGGGTCTTCAGCCGCGTGGTGTCTGAACCGGTCGACGGTTCGGTCACGCCGAACGCCTGCAGGCGCATGCGCCCGGACGCGATCTCGGGCAGGTAGCGCTGCTTCTGGGCATCGGACCCGTGCCTCAGCAGGGTGCCCATGATGTACATCTGGGCATGGCAGGCGGATGCGCTGGCGCCCGATGCGTGGATCGTTTCCAGGATCACCGCCGCGGCGCGCAGGGGCAGGCCGGCGCCGCCATAAGCCTCGGGGATCAATGCCGCCAGGAAACCGGATTCGGTCAGCGCCTCGACGAAGGCGGTCGGGTAGGCGGATTCCTGTTCCAGGTCGCGCCAGTATTGTCCCGGAAAGCCTGCGCAGATCCGTTCTACCGCGTCGCGGATCTCGGCATAATCCAGGCCTGTGTCCATCGGCCGTCAGTGACCCTTGAAGCGGGGCTTGCGCTTCTCGTTGAAGGCCGCGATGCCCTCCTTGCGGTCTTCCGAGCCGACGACCCGGTTATAGGCCTCGATCTCGAAGGCGAGCCCCGTCTTGAGGTCCGCGTCGCCCGCGGCGTTCAGCGCTTTTTTCGCCTGGGCGACCGCCAGCGGCGCATTCGCCGCGATCCGCCCGGCGGTTTCCTGCACTTCGTCCATCAGCGTCTCGGGCGGGCACAGGCAGTTGACCAGGCCCCAGGCCAGCGCGCGCTCGGCGTCGAAGGGCTGGCCTCCGAGAATGATCTCCTTCGCCCGGCGCAGGCCAACGGCGCGCGGCAGGTTCTGCGTCCCCCCGATCCCGGGGATCAGCCCCAGCGTGGTTTCGGTCAGGGCAAAGCGGGCGGTTTCGGCCGCGTAGGCGAAGTCGCATGCCAGCACCAACTCGCAGCCGCCCGCGAACGCCGCCCCGTTGACCGCGGCGATCACCGGGACCGGACAGTCCATCAAGGCATAGGCGGCGCGTTCGAAGATCCGGTGCTGGTGGTGCCAGTCCGCATCGGACATGGCGTTCCGTTCCTTCAGGTCGGCCCCGGCGCAGAAGGCGCGTTCGCCGGCGCCGGTCAGCACCACGCAACGCGTGCCCGCCGGGTCGCGTGCAAGCCCGTCCCAGACCGCGAACAGTTCTTCGGCCATCCGCGTGTTGAAGGCATTGGCCCGGTCGGGCCGGTTCAGGGTGACGGTGAGGACTCCCTCATCCGGCTTGTCCAACAGCAGGGTTTCGTACGACGCTTTCATGGATCTCCCGCATGCGCACCAAATCGGCCGGAAGTTTAGGCGCCAGAACCTGGCAGGTCGAGCGGTTGACAGGCCGCGCGGACGCAGGCTTAGTCGAGCGTCGGGCGTGGGAGACCTTTCACACGATGAGCCTTGAGCTTTGGTTCGCCTTTGCAGTTGCCAGCGCGGCGCTTCTTGCCGTGCCGGGGCCGACCGTCATGCTGGTGCTGAGCTATGCCATGGCCGGCGGCAGACGCACCGGCATTGCCACGGTGCCGGGCGTCACGCTGGGCGATTTCACGGCGATGACCGTGTCGCTGATGGGGGCGGGCGCCGTTCTGGCGGCCTCGGCAACCCTGTTCACGGTGCTCAAGCTTGCCGGGGCCGGCTATCTGATCTGGCTGGGCGTCCAGCTCTGGCGCGCCGGCGTGCCCGGTGGCAATCTTGGCGTTGAGGGTCCGGTCAAGGGGCAGGGCGCGATGTTCTGGAGCGCCTATGTGGTGACCGCGCTCAACCCCAAAAGCATCGTCTTCTTCATGGCCTTCGTGCCCCAGTTCATCGATCCGGGCCGGCCGGTCCTGATGCAGTTCGTGATCCTGGAAGCAACCTTTCTCACCCTCGCAGCGGTCAATACCGCCCTGTGGGCCGTGCTTGCCGGGCAGATGCGCGAGCGGTTCTCCAGTCCCGGGCTGCAGCGTCTGATCGCGCGCTCGGGCGCCGCCGTTCTGATCGGCGCGGGCATCATGACCGCGGCGGTGCGCCGGGGTGCCTGACTGCTGCCTGGTGAACCGCGGCCTCGTGCCGCGAGGCGGACGCGTAAGGGTATTGCGGTATAGGGCTTGCTGAACCCAAAAACGCCCGATTTCCGGGCCCTTTCGCGGCGGCCTGCCATCCGGTAGAATGCACCCCAGTGCTTAAAGAATAGCGCCGCGAGATGCTCGGCAGAGCGCATACCCGGGGGAACGGCCATGCTCGAATTTCGGTCCGGGAGCAGCACGTCAGTCAATTCCAAGACAGCTGTCCAGGAATGTCTCCAGCGTGCGCTGGGTGACGGCGACAGCGGCAAGTGTCGCGTGCTGATCATTCATACGACGATGGGGCACAACTTCGCGCAGGTGGTGGCAGCGGCCAGGACGGAGTGTCCGAAGGCCGAGATTGTCGGCTGTACCGGCAGCGGCGTGATCGGCCGCGAGGGTGTCAGCGAGGCGATGCGCGCCATGGCCGTCATGGCGATCCTGGGCGACGAATGCGCGGTCGCCGCGGCCGATGGGCTGAATGGGCCGAACTCCGCGGATGTGGGCAGGACCGTTGCCGAGCGGCTTCGCGACAAGGACGACGGCATCAACATGATCTACGTCCTCAGCGGCGGGCTCGACCTTTGCGGCGACAGGGTCATCGAAGGCATCGAGGCCGTTTTCGGCCCCGATATTCCCATCTTCGGCGCGACCGCGGCGGACAATGGGAAGGCCAAAGGGACGTTTCAGTTCTACGGATCCGAAGTGATGGAGAACGGGATCGTGATGGTGGGGCTTTCGGACCCAGACCTGGAGGTGCTTTCAGGCGTGCATCACGGGTCGATCCCGGTCGAGGGAATCACCTTCGAGGTTACGAAGTCCGAGGGAAATCACGTCATCGAGTTGGATGGTCAACCGGCCTGGCCGGCGCTGTTGAACCGGCTGGGGCTGTCGCCGGAAGAGACTGAACCGGCTGAAACACTGCCCATCGCGGGCCTCGGACAGGACCTGGGGCAGGAGGATCGCGACGCCTACGACAATCCGCAGATCCTCCGCGTGCCCGTGAAGGTAACCGAGGATCATCAGTCCTTCTTCCTGCCCGCCTCGGCCCCCGAGGGCACCCGCTTCGTTCTGATGCAGCGCGACGAGCAGTACATCTTCGACGGTGTCGACCGGCTGATGCAGCGCCTGGTCAAGCAACTGGATGGCCGCCGACCCGCTGCGGTCTTCCACGCCGACTGCATGGCCCGCGGCCGGCATATGTTCAATCGGGTCTTGAAGGACGAGATCATCGCGAAGATGCAGCACCCGATCTGCGGCGAAGATGTCGTGCCCTGGTTGGGCGTTTATGGGTTCAGCGAGTATTGCCGGTTCGGAGGCAAGAACCGGTTTCACAGTTACACGACCTCGCTGTTTCCCATCGTCCGGCGCGCGACCGCCTGAACGCCGCTGGATCGACAGTCCGTGCGATGGGCGACTCGGCGCACAAGCGTAGCTACGAGGAACTGGCGGCGCTGTGCGCGAAGCTCGAGGCGGAATCGGGCCATCACATCGTGATGCAGCAGAACCTGATCCGAGCGAAGGATCAGGTCGACGCCGAACTGATGCGCTTCAAGGCGATCCAGTCTTATATCGTCAACGCGCTCGAGGCGGAGGATGCCGAGACGTTCTGTACGCTGACCCTGGAAGCGGTGATCGAGGCATTCGAGTTCGAAGTGGCGCTGTTTCTGCGCGCCATCGAAACGGACAAGCTGTTGACCGTTGCCGGGGAGTTCGGGTTCGAGGACCCGCCGAAAGAGCTGCCGTTTTCGCCGCAATGGATCGGCGGAACCACCAGCGAGATCGTCAACGCGGACGACTTCCTGCTTCAGGCCTGGCGTGACTTGGGGCTGGCCCAGGCGATCATATGCCCGTTCCGCGACAGAAACGGCGATTTCGCCGGCGCCATTCTCGGCGGCATCACGCAGAACAGTGTCGACTATTTCGAACAGATCAGCGAGGAGCACCAGACCGCCTTTACGGTGATGGTCCAGCAAGCCGGTTCGCTGTGGGCGAACCGCGAACTGAATGACGAGATCCGGGTCCAGAACGGGCGTCTCGTCAGCCTGACGGACTCCTACAGCCGTTTCGTGCCCTTCCAGTTCCTGGACCTGCTGGATCGGTCGTCGATCGAGGAGATCGACGCCGGTGACAACGTATCCCTCGAGATGAGCGTACTGTTTGCGGATATCCGGGACTTCACCAGTCTGTCGGAGGCGCTGGGGCCGGCCGGCACCTTTGCGTCGCTGAACGAGTTCATGGTGGCTGTGGAGCCGGTCATCGGACGACAGCAGGGATTCGTGAACCAGTATCTTGGTGACGCGATCATGGCGCTTTTCCCCGGCGGCAGCGATGCGGCACTGCGCTGTGCGGTCGATATGCTGTCGGAATCGCGCGCGCTGAACGCGAGGCGCAGTGGCAGCGGCGAAATGGCCATCCGATTCGGTCTGGGAATCAACAGCGGCCCATTGATGCTGGGAGCGATCGGCGGCGGCAAACGACTGGATTCAAACGTCGTCGGCGACACGGCAAATCTTGCTTCCAGGGTTGAGGGTTTGACGAAACTCTACGGGGTGTCTGCGCTGTTTACCGAGTTCACCCGCGCCCGGCTCGAAAACCAGGACGCCTTCTGTTTCCGCGAACTGGACCGTGTCAGGGTGAAGGGAAGGACCGCGGCGGTGACCATATACGAGCTGTTCGACTGCGACACCGAGCCGATCAGAGCGCAGAAGCAATCGACGCACGAGTTGTTCGCACAAGGACTGACGCTCTATCGACAGGGCGACTTCAAGGGCGCGTGCAGCTTCTTCGAGGATTGCGCGGCACAAGCGCCCGAAGACAATGCCGCCGCCCTCTACATCACACGGTGTTCCGCGCTGGTGCGCGATCCGCCGCAGGAACCTTGGGACGGCGTCTGGTTACTGGACGAGAAATAGACGCCGGCCCGGATTTCAAGGACCATCCTACTCCACGGCGAGCTGCGCCCGGCGGAAGTCCTGCGGAATGAAGAACAGGTGGTCCTGGCTCGCCACTGCGGCGTGACAGCTGATGCAGAACTTGACGTTCTCGCTGCCTTCGCCGTTGGTCTCGCCGAAGAAGCTGCCGTCCGGCATGATCATGACATACTTCCAATCGCCGCTTTCCGGGCTGAAGCCCGCCGGCATTTTCTCCATTGTGAACAGGGGCCCGGCGTGAAGCTGGCCGTCGTCGGTCGCGGTGAAGCTGTCCTTGGCGACGATGGATCCGACCGGAAACCTACCGGCGTTCTCGAACCTGGCATAGGCTCTCGCCTTGGCGTTGGCATAGTTGCTGACATAACGCGCGCCGTGGGTGGCGGAGATGTAGGGCGCCGTGTTGTAGCGCGTCCATGTCAGGTATTCGTCCGCCTCCTTTCGGTGCGAGACCCGGTAACCCCGCGCCATCTGGCCGGAGACCTGCTTGTAGATCGATTCCGCGGTTGCCTTGCTCAGCGACGCCGGGTTGGAAATCTTGAAATGGCCGACCGGCACCTCTTCCTGGGCTGGCGCAGACCCCGCTGTAAGGCCTGCGATCAATGGTGCCGCCGCGATCGCCATGACGCGTGCAAACCCCATCTCGAACCTCCTCTCTCTTCGTCAACGAAGCGAGACTCTCGGTTCCCCAACAGCTTGATATGTAGGCGCGGGCCTTGAGCAACGGGAGACACATCGCCGTGAGCGCACGGCTTGTTGATCGGCGCCGCTCAGCCTCCCAGGAACAGGCGGCCCACGTCCGGGTTCTCCAACAGTTCCTTTCCCGGACCCGCCAGCGCCACTTCGCCGGAGACCAGGACATAGCCGATATCGGCGAACTCCAGGCCTTTCTTGGCATTCTGCTCGACCATGACGATGGTCTTGCCTTCGTTGTTCTGCAGATCGCCCAGGATTTCGAAAACCATGTCGATGAAGCGCGGTTCCAGGCCGATCGAGGGCTCGTCCACCAGAAGGACATCCGGGTTCATCACCAGCGCGCGGGAGATCTCCAGAAGCCGCCGTTCGCCGCCCGACAGGACCCGCGCCTGCTGTCTGCGGCGTTCCGCCAGCCGGGGGTACTTCTCGAACACCCGTTCCGCCGCCTCTTTCGCGTCGCGCGGGCTTTCCATCAGATAGCCCCCCATCCACAGGTTCTCTTCCACGGTCATGCCGGGGAACACGGACTTGTCCTGCAGGATGTAGGCGATGCCGGCGCGGCTCAGCTTCTGGCTGGAATTCAGCGCCGTGACGTCCTGTTTGCTGCCTTCGTCGCCAACCACGATCTTGCCGGAGAAGATGTTATTGAAGCCGAAGATCGCGTGCAGCACGGTCGACTTGCCGGCGCCGTTCGGCCCGATCATGCACAATGACTGGCCGCGGGCGACCCGCAGGTTGATCCCGTGCAGGATCTGCATCTGGCCATAGCCCGCAACCAGGTTCTCCAACGACAGGTAGGGCGTGCCTCTCGCATAGCCCTCCAGGTCCTCCAGTCGAACCTCCTGGGCGATCCGGGCCGCCTGCTTGGTGACTTCGTCGACGGAGATGACCGTGTCGACCGAACCGCCGTGATAGCCCGATGTCCGGCTATCGCCGTTGCTGTCGGACATCAGTGCGCTCCCAGATAGGCGTCGATGACGCGCTGGTCGTTTTGAATCTGGTCGGGCCCGCCTTCGGCCAGGAGTTCGCCGTGTGCAAGGCAATAGATCTTGTCCGCCATGTTCATGATCACGCGCATGTTGTGTTCGATGACCAACAGCGTGATCCCCAGTTCCTTGTTGGCCCGTTTCAGACGGTCGATCAGGCCGTTGATCAGGGTCGGGTTGATGCCGGCGGTCGGCTCGTCCAGCAGCAGGACCGTCGGCTCGTTCATCAGGGCCATTGCGAATTCCAACAGCTTCTGCTGGCCGAACGACAGACTGCCCGACGTCAGCAGGCGTTTCTCGTAAAGCCCCACGAAATCCAACAGATGCTCAGCGCGTTTGCGTTCTTCAGCCGTGTATCGGCTGAACATGTCCATGAACCTCGCCTTGCGATGCGGCAGCGAGATCAGCATGTTCTCCACGCAGTTCATGTTGCCGTAGATCCGCGTCTGCTGGAATGTGCGCAACAGCCCCAGACGGGCGATCTCCTGGACGCGCATGCGCGAGATTTCCTGGCCTTCGAAGGTGATGGAACCCCAGTCGACGGGATGATAGCCGACGATCGAATTGAACAGCGTCGTCTTGCCCGAGCCGTTGGGCCCGATCAGTCCGGTAATGCCGCCGCGCTCCACAGTCAGCGAGATGTTCCGGTTGGCCACGACCCCGCCGAAGGACTTGCTGACTTCCGAGACGGTGATGATCTTGTCGCTCATTCCGCCGCCTCCTTCCGTTCGACGCGGATGCCGAACAGCTCCGGCCACTTGGCGCTGGCCCAGCCGATGATGCCTTGCTGGAAGTAGACGACGATGACGATGATCAGGACGCCCAGCGCAACCCACTGCCAGCCGAGCAGGTAGGTCCAGGTGACCTCCTTGATGATGTGAAACACCACCGCGCCGATCACCGGTCCCCAGATCGTTCCCTTTCCGCCCAACAGCACCATAACCACCATGAAGATGCCGAAGGTGATGGTGGGGAAGGCGACCTCAAGGGGCTCGATGAAGCCGGTCATGTTGCCGAAGATGCCGCCGGCGATGCCAAGGAAGAACGCGGAAACCGACCAAGCCACGGTCTTATAGCGCTTGGTGTGGATGCCCATGCCCTCGGCTTTTTCCTCGTCGTCCCGGATTGCGTTCAGCGCCTGGCCGAACCGGGTCGAATATAGCCAACTGACAAAGCAGAAGACGGCAATCGCCAGCCCGAAGTTCAGCACATAGAAGAAATTCTTCGCCGTATCGGGGTTGCCCGGATAGGTCGGCAGGGACATGCCGCCGCCGCCGCCGACCCAGTCCCATGCCCCGACCAGCTCGCCGGCCGCGATCGCGACGCCCAGCGTCCCGATTGCGAAGTAGGGCCCGCGCAGGCCGAACACGATCCATCCGAAGACAATCGCGAACACGGCGGAAAGGATGGCGGCCATGACCAGCCCCACCGCCAGACCGATGAAGTACTGCTGGGTGGTGAAGTCGACCTTCACGGCGCCGAAGTGCGCCGTGTATTCGCCCACATTGAAGAAGAGCCCGACCTGGGTGACCGCGCAAACATACATTCCCGCGCCGAAGAAGAAGATATTGCCAAGGGAGTTGTATCCCATCTGCCCACCCATGATGTCCCAGGTGAGCGCGAAGACGATCATCAGCCACAGCATCGCGAACTGATAGGTGTAGGCCGGGAAGACGATCGGTCCCAGGATTCCCGCCAGCAGGATCCCGGCATAAAGGCCGATTTTGACCTTGCGATGCGCGTTCATTGCACCACCTGCCTGACGCGCGCCTGCTGCAACTGACGCAGCACCAGAACCAGGATCAGAAGCCCGACGACAATCGCCTGCTGGAACTCGGCGCCGAAGACGAACCCGCCGAACTGCTCGATGACGCCCATGCCGAGGCCCGCGGCAATGACGCCCGGCAGATTGCCGAAGCCGGCGGCGGTGACGATCACGAAGGCCCGGATCGAATAGGTGATGCCGAAGAAGGGCTGGATCACCCAGATCATCGAGATCAGCGCACCGGCCGCACCGCAGATCGCCGCATTCAAGGAATAGGTGAAGGAATAGACGCTGTCGGTGTCGATGCCCATGACGCGGGCGGCGCGCACATCCTGCGCGGTCGCCCGGATTGCCTGTCCCATTCTGCTGTTCTTCATGAACAGGATGACGCACGTGGCCAGAAACGCAGCCAGGAAGAAGGCAATCAGTTTCACCTGGGGAATGGTGACGATCCCGTCGAACAGGAAGATCGATTCAAACCCGGCATTCGCGGTTTGCGTGTCCGATCCGAAGATCAGGTTCAAGACCTGCTCGATCGCGATCGCAAGGCCGAACGTGGCCAGCAACGACGTGAAAAGGTCCATCTCAACGACGCGGCGGATGATCAGCCGGTAGACGACCCAGCCGAACGCCCACAGAAGGACGAAGGCGACCGGCACGCCGAACAAGGGATGAATGCCGTGTTGCGACATGTACCAGGCGACATAGCCGCCCATGATCACGAAATCGCCCTGCGCCAGGTTCTTCACGTTCATCACGCCCCAGACAAGCGCGAGGCCGTAGGCTGCCAAGGCAAACACCCCCCCGATCAAAAGTCCGTCGATCAGCAGGGCGAGATTGAAGACAGGCGCCTCCACCAGAATGGAGAGGTTACCCAGGATCTGCGACATACGCGGGATCCTCAATCAAAGGATTAATCTGAAAAAGCAGCGGCCAAGCGCCGAGACGGAAACCGCGGGAGCCGGCATCGACCCAATCGGCCGGCCGGCTCCCATCGGCTATCCGAAACGACGAACCTCAGTTCATCGGCACTTCACGCGGCCACTGCAGCTCGTGCGAAGCAAAGGCGGAAGGCGCAACAACGTTGTATTTACCTCCCTGGATCTGCCGCAGCACCATCGGCTTGGCGATGTTGTTGCCGGCCTCGGAGAACTTGATGTTGCCGTAGAACGTCTCCATCTCCGTTGCCGAGATGGCATCGCGCAACTTGTCCTTGTCGAACGAGTTCGCCCGCTCGAAAGCGTCCTTGAAGACATAGACCGCCGCGCTGGCCTGCGCCGTCTGGTAGGGAACCAGTTTCTCGGCATAGGCCGGGAACGCTGCCTTGAACTCTTGCTCGTACTCCGCAGCGGTCCCGAACAGCTCGTCGCTATAGGACAGCGTCTCGGACCATTGCGTCGGGCACAGGAAGCCGTTCGGCGTGGCGCCGAACTTGCCGGTGATGTCGGCCGCCTCGCAATGCGTGATCGCGATCATCGGCACATCGATGCGTTCCTCGCCGATCTGCCGGGCCGCGGTGGCGGCGCCCTTGGAATGACCTGAAACCACAAGCAGGTCGGGCTTCAGCGCCTTCACCTTCTTCAGCGTCGGGCTCATGTCGGACAGATCGCGCGGCAGCTTGTCGTCGATGACGATCTGCATGCCGTGTTTCTCAGCGTCGGCCACGACGCCGGCACGGACGTCAAGCGAGAAGGGATCGTTCTCGAAAGCCATGGCGACCCGCACCGACGAGGGGTCCTTGCCCTGCTTCTTCGCGACTTCGGCGGCCAGATCGACCGCGCTGGCAAGGTACTGCTCCGACGTGGACAGCACGGCGAACAGGTACTTGTAGCCCTGGGTGAACAGCGACCGGGACGCACCTTCCGCTTCGACCATCGGGATCTGGTACTTTTCGGTGACGGGCGCGATCGCCTTCGTCAGGCCGGAGCTGTACGGGCCAAGCATGTATTGAACGCCGTCCTGGTTGATCAGGCGTTCGGCGAGCTGGGCACCGCGTGCGGGCGTTGATTCGTCGTCGTAGTAGACGACCTTCAGCTTGTAGCTCTTGCCATCGACCATCACGCCGCCGGCGTCGTTGATCTTTTGAACGGCGAAGTCGTAGCCGTTCTTGGCGTGCTCGCCATTGGTCGAGTACTTGCCGGTCAGCGAAATCGCCGAGCCGAGGATGATGGTGTCGCCCTCGACCTTTGCCTGCGCCGCCGTTGCACTAAATGCAACGATGGCCGCGCCGACGAGAAGTCTGGAACGGTAATGCATATGGTCTCTCCCTGGGTAATTGAGGCTTCTTGATGCCCGCGTTCTTGATTGAAGCTGTCGGAACAACCGCGCTCAGCAGGCATACTAGCGGCAGGGACACGCGGCGCAAACGCTAAAGGTCTGTGGTCATGGTCCGACGCATGCGATTGAAACGCTCTTTTCTTATTTGATTTCAGTGTTTTAATGTGACGTATACATTAAGTCAAGGATCAATTCGTACGCACGCCTTGAAATCGGCACAGGGGTGCGTGGCGGTTTAAACGAGGGACGGTGGGGGCGGGAAATGACGATCAAAAGGCGCGGCATCCTGAAAGGCGTGTTGTCGGGCGCCGGACTTTTCATGGTCGGTGCGCTGCCTGTGCCTTTGGGTGCGGCCGGACGCCAGACCTACACGTTGGCCACCGCAACCCGGGGCGGTACCTACTATCCGGTCGGCGTGGCGATCTCCACCCTGGTCAAGGCCAGGCTTTCTGCGGACAAGGGGATCGATATGTCGGCGCGCAACTCCGCCGGCTCGATCGAGAACATCACCCTGCTGCAATCGAACAGGGCTCAGTTCGCCATCGTTCTCGGCATCGTCGCGACCCTCGCTAGCAAGGGCGAGGGGCCGTTCGCCGATGCGGGCCCGGTCGACGGCCTGAGATCCGTGACGGCCTTGTGGCCGGACGTGGAACATTTCCTGGTTCGGCGTGAGCATCGCAAGTCCGGCGACCTCAGCGATCTTCTGGCGCTGAAGGGGCGGCCCGTCTCGATCGGCCGGGCCGGTTCCGGCAGCCTTGCAGCGTCGCGCCATATCCTGCGGGCCCAGGGGATCGACCCCGACACCGCATTCCGGCAGATGGCCCTCGACTACGGCGACAGCGCAGCGGCGCTGATGCGGGGCGATATCGATGCGGCCTCCATGTCGGGCGGGCTGCCGGTCACGGCGGTAACGCAGCTCTATCTGCCCGATGATCGTCAGGTGGCGTTGTTGGAGGTCACCGACGCGCAGCTCAAGGCCGCCGACGCCGGTCTCGGCATCTGGTTCAGGCGCGTCATTCCGCTTGCCACCTATCCGGGCCAGTCCGAGGACATCGCGTCGATGGCCCAGACCAACGCCTTGATCGCGCGCGCCGACGTGGACGAGGAAGCCGTCTACCAGATCCTGAAGACCGTCTATCAGCACCTTGATTTTCTATACGGAAATCACCCTGCAACCAAGGCCATGTCGCTGGCCGGCGCGCTGGAGGGGCTGACCGTGCCGCTTCATCCGGGGGCTGTCAGGTACTACCGCGAAGCGGGGATCGCGGTGCCCCAGCGGCTGTTGCCCTGAACGGTCGCGGGCGCGCGCGACAAAGATTGCACGCGACCGGCGTCGGGAATCGCCTTACGGTGCCGGCCTTGACCGGCAGGGGCGCGCGATGGTCGTATCGCGTACGTCGATCCGTCGGCAGGAGTGTATGGGCATGACACGCGGCAGGACTGCGGCACCGCATGTGATCTTGATCGTGGGAATGGTTGCCGCGGGATGTGCCGGCGGGCCGGAGACCATGCCCGACGGCACTTCGATGCCAGAGATCGGGCTGGACGCGCCGCCCGGTTTCGAGGTCGGCGATACGTTTGAGTTCGACAATCCCGACGCGACATGGACCGTGGTCGCGATCGAAGACGGCCGTGCCCAGTGGGAAAGCGATTCCGGCGACGCGCAGGTGACCGACATGAACCCGTTGTTGCCGGCGCTGGAATGGAGCAGCGAAACCCAGGGCAGCGGCAAACGCCTGATCAGCGGTGTGGAGGGAAATCTCTTCCCGCTGACGGTGGGCGCCAAGACGACGTTCAAGTCAACGGTCAGCATGGACCGCCCGCCTTATGCCTGGGAGGCGGACTGGACGTGCGAAGTGACCGGTGCCAGGCAGATCGAGGTGCCCGCCGGCAGCTTCAACACGTTCGAGGTCGTCTGCACGCGCGCCGGCGTGGACGAGAACCGGTTCTACTACGCACCCGATCTTGGCCACTGGGTGATCTCGGCGACACGCGAGAAGGCGGACGGACCGTTGCGCTCGCGCCAGTTGGTCGCCTTCACCAAGGCACGGGCCAGTACGCTGGTGATCGGCACGGACCCCGCGGGCGAGACGGTGATCAGCGCCGAACCGGAACCGAAACAGCCTTCGGGCGCCATGGCGGCGATGCAGGACAAACCGACGCCCGACGCCGAGATGCCCAAGCCAAGCGCGAAGACGATGCCTGACAAACCGGCGCCGGTGGCGGTCGCGGCGCTGCCGAACGGGGCGGGCGGCTTTGGCCTTCACATCGCGTCCTACAAGAACCAATCCAACGTCGATCCGGGCTGGCGCCAGCTTAAACGGCGATACGGCGAGGTGCTGGACGGATACGAACCCGTGGTCAAGCGCGTCGACCTGGGCACGAAGGGGGTCTTCTATCGGCTGATGGCGGGTCCCGTGACCGACCGCGCGACGGCACAGGCACGCTGTAGGGTGCTCAGCCAGCGCGGTCAGTATTGCAAGGTGATTGCGCTGTAGTCGGGTCAGGCAAAACCGAAGAACCTCTCCAGCAAAGGGGCGGCGCCGATCAGGCCTTCGCGGATCAGATACCAGCCCGCGCCCGACAACAACCCGACGACGACCCCGAACAACAAGAGAATCAGGCACAGCACGGCCATCAGCCAGCGCCGTTGCTGGGCCAAGGCCCTGACGTCCTGTTGCAGGGCGTCGACCTTCGTCTCCAGCCCCTGTGTGGCGGCGGCAAGGTCGGACTGCATGCGGACCAACGCCGCCGACAGGTCCGCCCTCAGCGCACCGTTGGCCTGCTGCACGGACTTGGTTTCCGAGGCGATCATCCTGAGCGCGGCGCGGACCTGCGCCTCGACGGCGGACAGGTGGGCACGTATTTCTTCGCGGGAGAGGTCGGTCATGGGCAGTCGTCAATCGGCAGTAGGGACTGGGCCACGTTTAATGTGGCGCTAATTATGTAAATGTAGTCTTGATCTTGTCAGGAATCTCGGACCAATTTCCAGCGCAGGCGGCGGCGGACCGCACGGGCGACCCGAAAGAACGGCAATGGCGATCGGCGGCACGATGATCAACTGGGTGGGCGGTTTTGCCGGCGCCTATGCAATGCTGGTTCTGCTGCTCTTCGTCGCGCAGCGCTCGATGATGTATCACCCGGACCAGACGGTCCCGGACCCTGTGCGATGGGGCGCACCCAGGATGGAAGGGGTGCGCCTGACCACGGACGACGGCCTTAAGGTCTACGCCTGGTGGCGCGCGCCCGCCGACGCAACGAAACCCATCCTGCTTTACTTCCACGGCAACGCAGGTCATCTGGGCGACCGGGTCGAGAAGACGGCGCCCTATCTGGATGCGGGCTACGGCCTTCTTCTGCTTACCTGGCGCTACAATGCCGGTGCCGGCGGCAAGCCCAGCGAAGAGGGCCTGTTGCTGGACGGCAAGGCCGCCATCGACTACGTGCTGGCGGAAACCGGGGCCGACCCGGGCCGCCTGGTGCTGTACGGAGAATCGCTGGGGACGGGCGTCGCCGTTCAAATGGCGGCGCAAAGGCCGGTCGGTGCCGTCGTTCTCGAAACCCCCTATTCGTCCGTCGCCGAAGTGGCGCAGGGGCACTATTGGTACGTCCCCGCGCGCTGGCTGGTGCATGACAAGTTCGATTCCATGCGCTGGATCGATCGAATCAATACGCCTTTGCTGGTGCTGCACGGCGACGGCGACCGGGTCATTCCCATGCGGTACGGCAGGAAACTGTTCGACGCCGCGGCGGAACCGAAGGAATTCATCCACTTCCCGGGCGGCGCCCACAACGATCTGCATACCCAAGGGCTGATGCAGTACGTGATGGACTTCCTCGACCGCCGCCTGCGCCACCCGAATAGCTAGAGCGTGATCACCTGTGTTCGAGCCGTTTGACGACGCTTGAGCACGGAGTGAAGCGCGTCACTTGCAGCCAAGCCCTTCGAGATGGCCGCGTTCCGCGGCCTCCTCAGGGTGAGGACATAGTCTAAGGTCTTCGATACCGAACACCCTCATGGTGAGGAGGCGCGCGCCAGCGCGCCGTCTCGAACCACATGGCTGCAAGCGCTTCGGTGTTTCGACGTGAACTGATCCTGCTCTAGGGCGCTGACCTGTCGCCGCCGTGCTGCGGCCGAACGGGGCGCCTCAGTTGGCGGCGATCGCGTTTAACCCGGCGGTAAAGCCGCTCAGCGAGAAAGTCACTGCAAAGCGTTGACGCTGGCCGTCGTGGGCATAAACCGTGGCCTGCGCACCCGCCTTCAGGGCGTCCAGATAGGCCGACGGAAGCAGCAGTTCGATCCTGCAGCCGTCCGGTTCGCAACGTTCCACCGGAACGGGTTGCGGCTCGCTCTGGTCGATTTGCAGGAACACACCCGCCGGCAGCGAGATGCCAAGCGGCAGGACCAACAGCATCCCGGGGTCGTTGCCCGCCTGGGGGTATCCGACCACCACCGTCAATATCGGGTTCGTGCGGGTCTCGTCGGTGAAGATGGTCTGATACATCTCGCAGACCCTTGCGCCGCTTTCGGACTGGACACCGCAGTTCAACGTCCAGTCATTGTATGTCGTGGCTTCCGCGCCCTGCGCTGTCGCTCCCCTCGGTATCGCGAACGCGGCAACCACCGCAATCAGAGCGACGGTGAAGAAATGCGCTATCCTGTGCTGCACCTTTTGTCTCACAACGAGCATGCTACCCCCTGGCCCGATCCAGTGCGTCGGGCGTGTCGATGTCGCTTAGCACCGCGTCCGTCGTCATTTCAACCTCGCACACCGCCTCAGGATAGACTCCGATCAAATGCCGGGCGCCCACGTCGCCGGCGACCGAGCGGATTTCCTCGAAAAACTGGCGGCCCCACAGCACCGGGTTGCCGCGTTTTCCGTTGTGCGTGGGCACGCAGATGCTGCGCCCTTCTACCGGGTCGAACGCGGCGATCAACCGGTCGAGCTCTTCCGCGGCGACGCCCGGCATGTCGCCAAGGCACACCACGACGCCGTCCCATCCGTCGGGCACCGCGGCCAGGCCTGCACACAGCGAGGAACTGAGACCGTCGGCAAAGTCGGGATTGTGCACGAAGGTGGCGTCGACGGCGCTCAACACCTGACGGACGGCATCGCGCTCGTGCCCGGTGACGACGATCAGGCCGTCCGCCCCGGAGCGAAGCACCGTGTCGCAGACCCGCCGGACCATGGCGACGCCGTCGATTTCTGCGGTCAGCTTGTTCGTCGGCCCCATGCGCCGCGACTGCCCGGCGGCCAACACCAGTGCGCCGACACGTGGCGCCGTCCGCACCTCTTCCACGGTTGTGCGGTCGCGGCCCGCATCGGCTCGGGGCAGGGGCCGGCTGGGGATTTCCTTCAAAAGGCCACCCGGCCCCATGCGCATGATGTCGCCCGGCACGACGGGCACCTCCGCGCACAGGCGCTGCAACACCCAGTCGAAGCCGTTGAGCTTGGGCGAGCGCACGCACCCGGGCAGGCCGATCACCGGCGTGTCCTCCAGGTGCCCCATCAGCAACAGGTTCCCCGGATCCACCGGCATGCCGAAATGATCGATCTTGCCGCCCGCCGCCTCGATCGCGGCGGGAATGACATCGCGCCGGTCGGTGATCGCGGACGCACCGGCAACCAGGATCATGTCCAGCGCACGGCAGCGTTCGATCCGGTCGGTCACGGCCGCGGTTTCGTGCGCACAGCGTTCTTCGGCAGCCATGCGTGCACCCAGCGCATCGAGGCGCGCGCGCATCACCGCGACCGTCTTGTCCAGGACCGATTCCTTGGTGCCGGGCAGGCGCGTCTGGATCAGCGCCGCGGACTTCGGGACGAACGGCTTGACCGCGACCACGGGCGACGCCGCGCGGGCCGCCGTCTCCCACGCCGTGACGACGCCTTCCGGCACCGCAAAGGGGATCACCTTGACGGTCGCCACCAACTGTCGCCGCTTGACCACCTCGAAGCGCGGCACGGTCGCCAGGGTCAGCGTCTCGTCGATCAGGTTGAGCGCGTCGAGCGCAGCAGCATCCACGACGGCAACGCCTGCTTCCGTGGCCAGCAGGTTGACGCGTCCCGTAAAGGCGGCCGTGGCCTCAAGACCGGGGCCCGAGACGGCCTCGGCAACCCGGGTTGCGGCGGCGTCCTCGCCGACGTCGTCGGCTTCCAGGCGCGCGCCGATCACACGTTCGACCCCGGCCTCGCGCAACGCGGCGATGTCGTCGGCCGACAGCACGCGCCCTTTCTTGAAACGCACGCCGCCGGCGGCGGTCCCGTGCGCCAGAATCGCGCCTTCCGCTTCAAAGATGTCGATTTCGCCGAACTTCATCTCGATAGCCGCGGCCGGTCAGGCGGGCTCCACCGCGTGCAGGTGCTGGGTGACCTGGGCCATGATCGAGATCGCGATCTCCGCCGGCGCGACCGCACCGATGGCGAGACCGATCGGGCCCTGAATGCGCCCGATCGCGTCATCGCCGAAACCCTCCGCCTTCAGACGGTCGACCCGCTTGCCGTGCGTGCGTCTGCTGCCCAGCGCGCCCACATAGAACGCGGGGCTTTTTAGCGCGACCGCAAGGGCAGGGTCGTCCAGCTTGGGGTCGTGCGTCAGCGTGATGACCGCGGTCCGCGTGTCGGGGGCCAGCGCCTCCATCGCCTCGTCCGGCCAGCGGCGGTCGATCGTCGTCTCGGGAAACCGTGCGTCCGTCGCCCAGGATCCGCGCGGGTCGACAAGGGTCACGTCATAGCCCGCCAGGGTCGCGATCGGCACCAATGCCTGGCTGATATGGACCGCGCCGACGACGATCATGCGTTTGGGCGGATTGAAGACCTGAATGAACAGGTTGCCGTCGTCGCGCTCGACGACGCGGCCCTTGTCCTTGCGCAACGCGTCGCCGACCTCGGCCATCACGTCGGCCGGCACAGGCGCGCCCGCGGCCACGGCGCCGTCCACCAGAAGGCTTTGCGCGCCGGTGACCATGTCCGTGACCAGCGCGGCCGGCGTCTTGGCCTCGCGCGCTGCCAGGACCTTGTCCAACGTCTCGCGTTTCATTCCACCTTCTCGACAAAGACCTGGACCTTGCCGCCGCAGGCAAGGCCGACCTCCCAGGCCATCTCGTCGCTGATGCCGAAATCCAGGAGCTTCGGCTCGCCGGACGCCATCACGCCCTGGGCCTCGTGCACGACCGTGCCTTCGATGCAGCCGCCCGAGACCGAGCCGATGAACTCGTTCTCGCCGGTCACCGCAAGCTGGCTGCCGACCGGCCGCGGCGACGACCCCCAGGTGGTCACCACGGTCGCCAGTGCCACGTCCTTGCCCTCGGCGCGCCAGCGGGCCGCCTGTCCAAGCACGTCGTCGTGGTCCCATTTCCCGGTTCCGGTCATGCCGCTCGCTCCCGCCAGGCTCGCATTTCGATCTCGTGGTCCAGGTTGGCCTCGCCCAAGACATCGGCCAGTTGCTGGAGGCTTTCAAGATTGTGCACCGGCCGGAACTCGTCGACAAACGGCATGATCGCCCGCGCGCCCTGGGCCCTGGGCTCGAAGGCGTCGTAACGCAACAGCGGGTTCAGCCAGATCAGGCGCCGGCAGGATTTCTGCAGCCGCTCCATCTGGACCGACAGGCCCTTCGCGCCTTCGCGGTCGAGCCCGTCGGTGATCAGCAAGACCACGGCGCCCTGGGTCAGCACGCGCCGCCCCCAGAACCGGTTGAAGTCCTCCAAACAGCCGCCGATCCGCGTGCCGCCGGCCCAGTCCTCGACCGCGTCGCCGATATGGTCCAGCGCGACGTCCGGGTCGCGCGCGCGTAAATACCGGGTGACGTTGGTCAGCCGCGTTCCGAACAAGAAGGTGAAGACCCGGTCCCTGTCGTTCGTAATCGCATGCAGGAAATGCAACAGCATGCGCGAATATCGGTCCATCGAACCGGAGATGTCGCAGATCACCACCAAGGGCGGATGGCGCGTGCGCCGCTTCTTGCGTTTCAGCAGGATCATATCCGCGCCCTGACGCGCCGAGGCCCTGAGCGTCGCGCGCATGTCGGCGCGCGGGCCCGCCGGGTGGGCGGCGAAACGCCGGGTCGGAAGCTCCATGATCGGCAGGCGCAGGCGGCGGATCATCTGCCGCGCCGCCTCCAGTTCCTCGCCGGACATGTCCTCGAAATCCTTGCCGCGCAGCATCTCCTCCTTGGAGAAGGTCAGCGCCATGTCGATCTCGATTTCCTGTTCGCCGGCCTCCTCGCCGTCGGGGCCTTGGGCGGGGGCCTCGCGTTGCAGCGCCTCGGCGACCCGCCGCGACAGCTCCTGCGCGTCGTCCTCAGCCCCGCCAGGCTGCTGGAACGACGGCAGCATCAGCGCCATCACCCGCTCCAACAGGTTTGGGTTCTTCCAGAACACGTGAAACGCCTGGTCGAAGACCGGACGCTGGTCGCGGCGGTTCACGAAAACCGCGTGCATGGCCCAGTAGAAGTCCTCGCGGTGTTCGAACCCCACCGCTTCGACCGCGCGCAACGCCTCCAGGACCTTGCCCGGCCCCACGGGCAGGCCCGCCCGGCGCAGCACGCGCGCGAAATGCATGATGTTGTCGGCCATGCGGCCGCCGTTGGGGTCGTTGGCGGCCAGTTCCGGACGGTTCAGATGCGGGCGGTCGGTCACGCCGCGCCGGCCCGCGAGGAGGCCAGCTCGGTCTTGACCTCCTTAAGGATCCGGGACGCCTCGGACCCTTCGACCCGCGCGATGTCGTCCTGGTACTTCAACAGCGTGCCCAGTGTGTCGTTGATCGTATCGGGGTCCAGACTCAACGCATCGAGCTGGGTCAGCGCCAGCGCCCAGTCGATGGTTTCCGCCACGCCGGGGTTCTTGAACAGGTCCAGCGTGCGCACCTTCTGGACGAACCCGACGATCTCCTCGCTCAATGCCGCCGGCGTGGCCGGCGCCTTGACCGAAAGGATCTGCCGCTCGCGCGCGGCATCGGGATAGTCGACCCAGTAATAGAAACAGCGCCGCTTGATGGCGTCATGGATTTCGCGGGTCCGGTTCGAGGTGATCACCACCAGGGGCGGCTTGTCCGCATGTACCGTGCCCATCTCGGGGATCGTCACCTGGAAGTCCGACAGCACCTCCAGCAGGAAGGCTTCGAACGGCTCGTCGGTCCGGTCCAGCTCGTCGATCAACAGGACTGGCGGGCCGTCCATGCTGGGCTCCAGCGCCTGCAGCAAGGGCCGTTTGATCAGGAACTTCTCGGAGAACAGGTCGTCTTCAAGCTGTTCCCGGTCGCGGTCGTGCGCCGCCTCGGAAAGCCGGATCTCGACCATCTGGCGGGCGTAGTTCCACTCGTAGACGGCGCTGGCGACGTCGAGGCCTTCATAGCACTGCAGCCGGATCAGGCGCCGTCCCAGGGTGGCGCCCAGGACCTTGGCGATCTCGGTCTTGCCGACGCCGGCCTCGCCTTCGAGGAACAGCGGCCGGTTAAGGCTCAAGGACAGGTAAAGAGCGGTCGCCAGGCTGCGGTCAGCGACATAGTCGCCCTCGGATAACAGCGTCAGGGTCTCGTCGACGTTCTTGGGCAGCGCAGCGGTCATTTTGGCCTTGTCTTAAGGTTCCGGGTGCGGGCCGCACACTAACACAGGGCAAGCGGGCGGGGGGACGGATTAGAGATAGGGCGGAACGGCTTGGTTTGTATGCCAAAAGAACCGGCGGCGCCCCCGATGCCGGAGGCGCCGCCTCAATCCACCCGCTAGATCACGGCCCTAGCCGCAGGCCGCGACCGCCCGTTTGGCCATCACGCCGACCAGATGCGCGCGGTATTCCGCACTGGCGTGGATGTCGGCATTCAGGTCGTCGGGCGACACCGCAACGCCGTCCAGCGCGCCGGCCGAGAAACTGCCCGAAAGCGCCGCTTCCAGTTCGGACGCCCGGAACACCCCGTCGGCGCCGGCGCCGGTCACGGCGACGCGGACGCCCCCGCCTGTCCTGGCCACCAGAACGCCGACCATCGCATAGCGCGAGGCCGGGTTGCGAAACTTCATGTAGGCCGCGGCCTCCGGCACCGGGAACCGGACCTGGGTGATGATCTCGCCGTCCTGGAGGGCCGTTTCGAACATGCCGGTGAAGAAGTCATCGGCGGCGATCTCGCGGGAATCGGTCACGATGGTCGCCCCAAGTCCCAGACAGGCGGCCGGATAGTCCGCCGCCGGGTCGTTGTTGGCGATCGAACCGCCGATGGTGCCGCGGTTGCGGACCTGCGGGTCGCCGATCCCGTCGGCAAGCGACGCCAGCACCGGAATGGCGCCCGCGACCTCGGCCGACGCGGCGACCGTGGCGTGCGTGGTCATGGCCCCGATGACGACGGAACTGCCGTCGACCGAGATGCCCTTAAGGTCGGCGATGCCGCCCAGATCGACCACGTCGGACGGGGAGGCGAGCCGCTGTTTCATGGTCGGCAGGATGGTCTGCCCGCCCGCCAAAAGCGTGCCGTCGGACGCGCCCTTGACGGCTGCCGAAGCCTCGGAAACCGAGGCCGGCTTGTGATAATTGAACTCGTACATTGCCCGTAACCTCCCTTATTCAGCCGCCAGCGGCTGTTTTGCTTCTTGGATGGCCTGCCAAACCTTGTGCGGCGATGCCGGCATGGAGATGTCGTCGACGCCCAGCGGCTGCAGGGCATTGACGACGGCATTGATCACCGCCGGCGGCGAGCCGATCGCGCCAACCTCGCCGACGCCCTTGACCTCCAACGGGTTCGATGCGCCCAGCACTTCAAGGTTGCCGACCGAGAAGGTTGGGATATCGTCGGCCCTGGGCATGACGTAGTCCATGTAGGACCCGGTCAGAAGCTGACCGTCGTCGTCGTAGACACAGCCCTCAAGCAACGCCTGGCCGATGCCCTGGGCGACGCCGCCATGGACCTGGCCGTCGCAGATCATCGGGTTGATGACCTTGCCCACATCGTCGACCACCGTGAACTTGACCACCTCGGTCACGCCGGTCTCTGGATCGACCTCGACTTCGCAGATGTGACAGCCCATCGGATAGCTGAAGTTCAGCGGGTCGTAGAACGCATTCTCGTCCAGGCCCGGTTCCAGCGTTTCGATGGGATAGTTGTGCGGCACATAGGCTTGCAGGGCGACTTCGCCGAACGCGAGCGACTTGTCGGTGCCCGCGACGGTGAAGGTTCCGTCCTTGAACTCCACGTCCGCTTCCGATGCCTCCATCATGTGCGCCGCGATCTTGGTCGCCTTGTCGACGATCTTCTCGCAGGCCTTGTGGATGGCCGAACCGCCCACGGCCAGCGAACGGGACCCGTAGGTTCCCATCCCGAACTGCACCTTGTCGGTGTCGCCGTGGCTGATCTCGACTGCCTCGAACGGCACGCCAAGCCGGTCGGACACGAGTTGTGCGAAGGTCGTCTCGTGGCCCTGGCCGTGGCTGTGCGTGCCGGTGAACACCGTCACCGAACCGGTCGGATGGACCCGCACCTGCGCCGATTCATAAAGACCCGCCCGGGCGCCGAGCGCGCCGGCCACCGCCGAAGGCGCGATGCCGCAGGCTTCGATGAAGGTCGAGATGCCGATGCCGCGCAGCTTGCCGCGGGCCTCGGATTCGGCCTTGCGAGCGGCGAAGCCGTCATAGTCGGCCGCCTCCAGCGTCTGATCGAACACCGCCGGATAGTTGCCGACGTCGTATTGCAGCGCGACCGGCGTCTGGTAGGGGAACTGATCCGCCTGGATCATGTTCTTCTTGCGGAATTCGACCGGGTCCATGTTCATCTCGCGCGCGGCCTTGTCGACCAGACGTTCGAGAAGATAGCTGCATTCCGGCCGTCCGGCGCCGCGATAGGCGTCGACCGGCACCGTGTTGGTGAACAGCGCCTTCACGTTGGCGTAGATCACCGGCGTCGTGTAGACGCCCGCCAGCAGCGTCGCATAGAGGTAGGTCGGCACCGACGACGCGAAGGTCGAAAGGTACGCGCCCATGTTGGCCATGGTGGAGACCCTGAGCGCCAGGAAATTGCCGTCCGCGTCCATGGCCAGTTCGGCATGGGTGACGTGGTCGCGGCCGTGCGCATCGGTGATGAAGGATTCCGAGCGTTCGGCCGTCCACTTGATGGGACGCTCGACCTTGCCCGCCGCCCAGGTCACCAGCGCCTCTTCGGCATAGTGGAAGATCTTCGAACCGAATCCGCCGCCCACGTCGGGTGCGACGACCCTGAGCTTGTGCTCGGGGATCTGCAGCACGAAGGCGCCCATCAACAGCCGGATGACGTGCGGGTTCTGCGACGTGGTCACCAGCGTGTATTCGCCGGTCGCCCGGTCATAGTCGCCGATCGCCGCGCGCGGCTCCATGGCGTTGGGGATCAGGCGGTTGTTGGTGATGTCGATCGAGGTGACGTGGGCCGCGCCCTGGAACGCCTGATCGACGCCGGCGGCATCGCCCAGCTCCCAGTCGTAGCAGACGTTGCCCGTTGTGTCGTCGTGCACCTTGGGGCTTGAGGCGTCCGACGCGGCCGCCATGTCCAGCACCGCCGGCAGCACCTCGTAGGTGACCTCGATCTTCTCGGCGGCGTCGCGGGCCTGGGCGCGCGTCTCGGCGACCACCAGCGCGACCTGGTCGCCCACATGCCGCACCTTGTCGGCGACAAGGATCGGATGCGGCGGTTCCTGCATCGGGTTGCCGTCCTTCGACGTGATCAGCCAGCCGCAGGGCAGGCCGCCGATGCCTGCCTCGGCCACGTCCTTGCCCGTGAACACCGCGACCACGCCCGGCGCGGCTTCCGCGGCGCTGGTGTCGATTGCCGTTATCCTCGCGTGCGCGTGCGGGCTGCGCAGGATGTGCGCATGGGTCTGGCCCGGACGGTTCATGTCATCGGTGTAGTTGCCCTTGCCGGTCAGGAAACGCTGATCTTCGACACGCTTCACCGAGGCGCCGATTCCGGTTTCGCTCATGACTTCTCCTCCCTCGGATCGGCGCGGTCAGCCGCGCATGGTCGTCGCGGCCTGCTGAATGGCCTTGACGATGTTGTGGTAACCGGTGCAGCGACAGATATTTCCCTCCAGCCACTCGCGGATCTCGGTTTCGGAGGGATCGCTGTTCTTCTGCAGAAGATCGATCGCGCTGATCACCATGCCCGGCGTGCAGAAACCGCACTGCAGGCCGTGATTGTCGCGGAAGGCCTCCTGCATGGGATGCAAGGTGCCGTTGCTCGCAAGCCCTTCGATGGTCGTCACCTCGGCGCCGTCCGCCTGCACCGCAAGCATGGTGCAGCTTTTTGCGGAATCGCCGTTGACCATCACACAGCACGCACCGCACTGGCTGGTATCGCAGCCAACATGCGTGCCTGTGAGGCCGAGTGTCTCTCTTAAGAACTGAACCAGAAGGGTGCGCGGTTCGACGTCACCCGAAACGGACTTGCCGTTTACCGTCATGGAAACGGTGGGCATACCTGTCCTCCCTATATTTGGTTGTAACCCCTATCCCTTGGCGGCTCTTGCTTGTCCGCACGCCGCCTGATGCGTCGAACGGATTGGGGCCGCCTCACGACGTTTTCGTTATCGCTGACGCGAGTGTGAGGCGAGCCCCGTCACAGGTCAAGGTCGAGCATGCCGCACCGCGGCACGCGACGCGCCGGTCACTCGCCCGCCAACAGCAACAGCGCCGCGACGACCGCCACGATCAGGACGATCCAGGTCAGCGGACGCATTCCCCGGCGACGTTCTCCCGCCTTGTCGACCGCGGCGACGGCGGCCTCGGTCGGTGTCGCCGGAGCCGCTTCGCCGGCGGCGGCGGCCGGTTCGGCGGCAGGGGCGGGCCCGCCAACCTCCTCTGCGAACTTGCCGAAGAAGTCGTTGGCCATCTTCTTTGCCGTGGAATCGATCAGACGCGATCCGATCTGCGCAAGCTTGCCGCCGACCGTGGCGTGCACCGTGTATTTCAACAGTGTCGCATCGCCGTCTTCTTCAAGCGCAACGGTGGCGCCGCCCTTGGCAAACCCGGCCGCGCCGCCCTTGCCTTCGCCGCTGATCTTGTAGCCGTTCGGCGGATCGATGTCGGACAGCGTGACATCGCCAGTAAAGTTCGCCTTGACCGGACCCACCTTGGCCTGAACCGTTGCTGAAAACCCGGTGTCCGAAGTCTTTTCCAGGGTCTGACAGCCGGGAATGGCTGCCTTCAAGACGTCCGGATTGTTGAGCGCATCCCAAACCGCCTGCCGCGGGGCGGCGATCCTGTATTCACCCGTCATGTCCATGGGAACGTAAACCCCCGATCTACCGTGTTGTTCTTGTCTGACCCGAAAGCTAGTGCGCGGATCGACCCGAAGCAACACCGGAACCGTCCGGGGGGCGCGCAACGCCTTGGATTCCGGCCCGCTTTATTCGTTAACGCCCGATTAGGGATAGCTGCCTTACCATTGGACATTCGCTTGGAGGACACGGATGGCCACTGCAGCAGTCGATACGGTCATTGATGTCGCGATCTGGTTCATGGACAAGGCGCGCTCGGAGGACATCTACCTCCAGGCGCAAAAGCTGCAGCGCCTGTTGTACCTGGCCCAGGGTCACTATGCGCAGGCCTATCACGGCCGCAAGCTGATGCCGGCGGTCTTCCTGGTCTACCAGCCCGGTCCGATCGAACCGAACACCTACAGGCTGATGGAGGCCGGACGGCCCGACATCCGCGCGGTCGGTCTGCCGCCGGAGGTCACCAACTTCCTGGAGCGGATCTGGCTGCGCTACGGCCATCATGGCACCGACCATCTCAACCAAGAGGTCAAGGGTCACGAAATCGTCTGGCGCCTGTTGCGCAAGGGCGAGGGCGAGGAGATCCCGTTCTCCCTGATGGCGGCGTTCTTCCAGCAGTTGGGCACGACGCCGCGCCGCCGCACGATCAAGACCCCGGACGGACGGCGCCTGCAGAAGTGGATCCCCACCAGCCGCCCGGTCGCCCGCAGCGTCACCCACAACTGACGTCTCAGACGTCGGGTTTGCGGCAGACAATATCGATCGGCCTGGTCCGACCCTGTTCAATATTCCGGGCGGAGTTGCGCATCTTCTCGCGCGCGCCGTCGCCCATCAGGATGTGTGGCCCCAGCATCGGCGGGCCGTCGCGCTTGATCGCGGCGCGCTGAGCCCGGTTTGCGGCGATCACCGCGTCGGAATGGTCCTGCCAGGAAACGATCTCGAACCCAGCCGCGGTCAGCGCGGCCTTCGCCGCATCGGGTGCCTGCAAGAAACTGTTCGACCCGTCCGACGACCAGGGAACGGGGTAGTCGGGCACGCCGGCATCGCCAAGCGCGATCTCCGCCAGCGCAACCGCGCCGCCCGGTTTCAGCACCCTGAAGATCTCGCCATAGAACCGGTCCTTGTCGCGGATGTTCATCGAAACGTTCTGCGAATAGGCCGCATCGAAGGTATCGCGCTGGAACGGTAGGTCGGTTGCCGAGCCGACTTCGATCGCGATCCGGTCATCCAGTCCGACAATGCCGTTCAGCCGGCGCGCCACGGTGCAGAACTCCTCCGTCAGGTCGATGCCGGTGACGCGGGCGCCGAAATGCGCCGCCACATAGCGCGCCGGCCCGCCGATGCCGCAGCCCACATCCAGGACATGCGTTCCCGGAGCGAGGTCGATCTTGGCCAGCAGCTCCTCCGTCGCGGCAAGGCCGCGGCCGTGGAAATGATCGAACTGCGCCAAGTCGGCGACGCTGGCGGTCTCGATATCGATGCCGGCGGCATCCAGCGCCTCGGCGATCCTCGCGAACAGCGTCCCGTGGGTGTAGTGGTCGCGAACCTCCTGTTCCGGGGTCATGCCTTGCACTCCTTGGGTTCGTGACGCCTTTCGCTCCTACCTAGCATGCCGCCGCGCGGGTCAGAAACCGGCCCCGATTGTCCACTGTGCGGAACGAGGGGTTGCTCTTGCGGCCGTTTCGGTTCTACTCAGGGGTGGTCGCGGCGGACAGGTGCCAAGCTGTCCGTCCAAAAGAAGAAGATGTGGGGGGGCATGAACAAGGCGATCTTGCGTCGAACTGGGGCGGCCCTGGCCGGTGCCGCGGCGCCGGTGCTGTTCTGCGTGCCCGCGATGGCGGCAGGCGCGGGCGCACCACACCTTGAAGGCGCGGAGCTGAACCTGTTGTGGGCGCTGCCGTTTGCCGGGATCCTGCTCTCGATCGCCATCATGCCGCTCGCACTTCCGACGATCTGGCATCACCATTTCGGCAAGTTCTCGGCATTCTGGGCGCTGTCGTTCCTGTTGCCGTTTCTTGTCTTTTACGGCTGGCAGCTTGCCCTGTTCGAGCTGTTGCATGTCCTTTTGTTGGAATACATCCCATTCATCATCCTGTTGCTGGCCCTTTTCACGGTTGCCGGCGGCGTCCGCCTTCGCGGCAGCCTGCAAGGCACGCCGCTGGTCAACACCCTGATCCTCTTGATCGGCACCATGATCGCAAGCTGGATGGGAACGACCGGTGCGGCGATGCTGTTGATCCGGCCGCTGCTCAGGGCGAACGAATGGCGGAAATACCGCGTCCACACCGTTGTGTTTTTCATCTTTCTCGTCGCCAACATCGGCGGATCGCTGACGCCGCTGGGCGACCCACCGTTGTTCCTCGGCTTCTTGAAGGGCGTTTCGTTCTTCTGGCCGACCACCAACATGTTTCTTCCGATGGTGCTCGTGTCCGGCATCCTGCTGGTGCTGTACTACGCGGTCGATGTCGTCCTTTACAAACGGGAGGAGGCGGCTCCGGCGCCGGAGGACAACCAGGAAGAAGGCGCGCTGCGCCTGGAGGGCCGCGTCAATCTGATCCTGCTTTTGGGCGTCATAGGAGCCGTGCTGTTGAGCGGGTTGTGGCGGCCGGGGATCTCGACCCAGATCTTCCACGTCGAGGTCGAGCTGCAGAACGTCGTGCGCGACTTCCTTTTGCTGGCGATCACCTATGCGTCCTGGAAGCTGACCAATCTTGAAAGCCGCAAGGCGAACGGCTTCACCTGGTTTCCGATCGTCGAGGTTGCGAAGCTGTTCGTGGGCATCTTCATCACGATCATTCCGGCAATCGCGATCCTCAAGGCCGGGACCGATGGGGCCCTGGCGCCCGTGGTTGACCTGGTGTCCCGCGAGGACGGATCGGCGGTCAACTACATGTACTTCTGGGCGACGGGCATCCTGTCCAGCTTCCTCGACAACGCGCCGACCTATCTCGTGTTCTTCAACACTGCCGGCGGCGATCCGGTGGAACTGATGGGGCCGATGGCGGCGACCCTACTGGCGATATCCGCAGGCGCGGTCTTTATGGGCGCCAATACCTACATCGGCAACGCGCCGAACTTCATGGTCCGCTCGATCGCACAGGAGTCCGGCGTCAACATGCCCAGCTTCTTCGGCTACATGGTCTGGTCGTTCGGGATCCTGACGCCGTTGTTCGTGGTGGTGACGTTCGTCTTCTTCCTATGACCGCCTGCCCTTAGTGCGACAGCAGGACCGGTAACGGGCAACGGGTCATGATGTGGCGGGTCGCGCCGCCGAGCAGTTTCTCGGCAATTCCTCCGCGACCGTAGGCGCCCATGATGATCAGTTCGACCCCGTGCTCGACGGCGACGTTGACGATCTGATCGCCAATCCGCGCATCCTCGATATGGTGCTCCGAATTTGCCTCGATGCCGTGGCTCTTCAGGTATCGCAGGATGCCGTCTGCCGGGTTGTCGGGATTGTCCGGGCTGTCATCTGCGGTGAAGACGGTAACCTCAGCGGCCGATCTGATCATGTCCAACGTGTCTCGCACCGCCCGGATGGCCTCGCCCGTTGGTTTCCAGGCAATCAGGACCTTGTCCGCATACCCAGGCGGGCCGGTCCGTTGGTAATCCTTGGGCAGAACCAGAATCGGCGCGCCGGCGCGTATGACCAGTTCCTCAAGCTGTTTGAAGAAGATCTTGTCCTCGAGGTCTTCAATCGTGATGTGGCTGATGATGATCAGGTCCGAAAGAGACGTGTACCGGAACACTTCCTCGAAATGCTCGGTGTCGGTCTGGGCCCATTCCCAATCGATACCGGCCTGCTTGCACTGCCGGCCGACCTTGTGCCGCAGCGCGTCGGCATGCTTCTTGATCTTCTCCTGGTTTTCCGCGAGGTACCCGCCGCGACCGACGGCGCCGACGGGGATCTTGATCTCATGCATGTAAAGCGCCGTCAGATGCGCTCCGAAGTGCTTGCAGGCGTCGACGGCAACGTCGATACGCAGGTTTGTCTCAGGATCGTCGCCCAGATGGACCAAGATGTTCTTTGTCGCCATGAATCTTCTCGCCTCTTCGAACTGGGTCGGAAGCTAATCTGCGTCCCCCGCCGTTGCAATGACGATCGGGGCGGCACTGGCGCCGGCTGGCGCCCGGTCCCTTGATTATGGCCCCCGACGGCGCAAATCCCGTTAACATGCGGCCAAGTCTTCGCGGTTTAGTGTCGGAAAAGGTATGAGTCAGAACCAGGCGGATCTTGCCGGTGCCGGGGGCGAACGGAACGAACTCGGCACGCTGAAGACGCTGTTGCCCTACCTGTGGCCCAGCGTGCGCGCCGACCTGCGCCTGCGGGTGGTGCTGGCCGTGGCCTGCCTTGTGGCCGCCAAGCTCGCCAATGTGACGGTTCCGATCTTTTACCGCGACGCCGTCGACGCTCTCGGCGCCGAAGCCGGCGCAATGATCGCCCTGCCGATCGGTTTGATCCTGGCATACGGCCTGACCCGTCTGATGACCCAGGTGTTCGGCGAGTTGCGCGATGCCCTGTTCGCCAGGGTCGGCCAGCACGCGATCCGCACGGTTGCGCTGCGAACCTTCCAGCACCTGCACGACCTGTCGCTCAGATTCCATCTGGATCGCCAGACCGGCGGCCTCAGCCGCGTCATCGAACGCGGGGTCAAGGGCATCGAATTCCTGTTGAACTTCATGCTGTTCAACATCCTGCCGACGCTGCTGGAGATCTTTCTGGTCTGCGCCATCTTGTGGGGCCTGTTCGACATCTGGTTCGCGCTTGTCACGTTCGTCACCATCGTCACCTACATCGCCTACACCCTGATCGTCACCGAGTGGCGCCTGAAATACCGGCGCGCGATGAATGCCAAGGACGAAGAGGCCAACACCAAGGCCGTCGACAGCCTGCTGAACTTCGAAACCGTCAAGTATTTCGGCAACGAAGCCCACGAAGCCTCGCGTTTCGACACAGCGATGCGCGGCTACGAGGACGCGGCCGTGAAGTCGATCATGAGCCTGTCCGCGGTGAACATCGGCCAGGGCTTCATCATCTCGATCGGCCTGGTGTCGCTGATGGCAATGGCGGGGATGGGCGTTGTCGCCGGCACCATGTCGGTCGGCGATTTCGTGCTGGTCAACACCTACATGATCCAGCTCTATCTTCCGCTGAACTTCCTGGGCTTCGTCTATCGCCAGATCCGCCAGTCGCTGACCGACATGGACAAGATGTTCCGGATCCTGGACATCCGGACCGACGTCGCCGACCGGCCCGATGCGGACGAACTTGCGCTGAACCGCGGCGAGGTCACGTTCGACAAGGTGTTCTTCGGCTACGATCCGCGCCGGCCGATCCTGAAAGACGTGTCGTTCACCGCCCATCCGGGCGAAACCGTGGCGATCGTCGGGCCCACCGGCGCCGGCAAATCGACGATCAGCCGGCTGTTGTTCCGGTTCTACGATGTCACCGACGGCACGATCAGCATCGACGGCCAGGACGTGCGGACGCTGAGCCAGCAGTCGCTGCGGCGCGCGATCGGCATCGTTCCCCAGGACACCGTCCTGTTCAACGACACGATCTTCTACAACATCGCCTACGGCCGTCCCGGCGCCAGCCCGTCGGAGATCGAGGACGCGGCGCGCCACGCGCGGATCCACGACTTCATCATGGGTCTGCCGGACGGCTACCACACCCGCGTCGGCGAACGCGGGCTCAAGCTGTCCGGCGGCGAAAAACAGCGGGTCGCGATCGCGCGCACCATCCTGAAGAAACCGCAGATCCTGCTGTTCGACGAGGCGACCTCGGCGCTGGACACCGCGACCGAGCGGGAAATCCAGAAGAGCCTGCGAGAGGTCTCAGCCGGGCACACCACCCTGGTGATCGCCCATCGCCTGTCCACCGTGGTCGATGCGAACGAGATAATCGTGTTGGACGAGGGCCGCATCGTCGAACGCGGCAAACACGCCGCGCTTCTGCAGCACAAGGGCACCTATGCCACGATGTGGGCGCGCCAGCAGGAGGCCCAGCAGGTCGAAGGCCCGGTGGCGCGGCCGTCGCTGGAGCCGGACGCGGCCGACTGAGGGCGGCGAAGGCGCCCCCCGGCGCTCAGCGGTTCACAAGAACGACGTCGAATTCGACCTCCGCGAAAGGATTGGGCAGGCCGATCTCGTCGGCCCGGGCTGCGTCGTCGACGACCGCAAACTCCCGGATCAGGCTGTCCTTCACGCCGAACACGGCATCGGAGTAGAGGTACTGGTCGCCCTTGACGAAGATGTGCGTGGTCACCGGTTGATATCCTTCGGCGGTGACGATGTAGTGCAGATGCGCCGGCCGGTAGGGGTGCCGTCCCATCGCCTCCAGCAGCCGACCGACCGGCCCGTCCGTGGGCACAGGATAGAACTGCGGCTTTTGCGTCCGAAACCAATAGCGGCCCTCCGGGTCGGTGCGAAAGACGCCGCGCAGGTTCATCGGCGGCTGAATGCCGGGCTGTTGGACGTCGTAGAACCCGTCCGCGTTGGACTGCCAGACATCCAGGGTGGCGTCTGCGATCGGGTCGCCGTTGCCGTCGATGACGCGGCCGTGCACGAAACAGGGCTCTCCCTTGCCGTCCAGAGAGATATTCGCGCCCAGTTCGTATTCGGGCGCATCAGCGACGTGAAAGGGTCCCAGCACCGTGTTTTCCGTGGAGCCCGACGGACGCCGGTTGTTGATGGCATCGACCAGCATGGACACGCCCAGCGTGTCGGACATCAAGATCCATTCCTGGCGCTTGTCGTCGCACATCTGGCCGGTCTTGGTCAGGAAATCGATCGCCTTCATCCACTCGTCCTGGGTCGGTTCGACTTCCTTGACGACGGCATGCAGGTGGCGGATGACCGAAGTCATCACCGCGACCAGCCGCGGATTATCGCAGGTATCGAGACGTGCCAGCACAGCCTCTTCGGACGTCTGCTCGGTCAGGAACGAGTATTGGCGCCCCGTGGCATTTTCCGACATCGGTTCAAGTCCTCCCCATCCAAGTCCAGCCGGTCCCGGCATTCTCGCAGTCTGTTTGCTTTTTCCGACCGTGTCGAGCAGGCGGCGGGGAAGGGCGTTCGTCCGGACGGACACTGTGATCCGGGTCACTGGACCGCCCGACGAACTTCGATAGCCATGCGGGACAGGCCCGCGCCGCCGGCGTATCGACCGGTGCGGTGTCCTGGTGTACGATCTGCCGCATGCGGGACGCGCCGTTTTGCATTGCCGGCATCCCGTTCACATCCACATTTCAGTCAACGGACAGGACCGGTACGCCGGCCCCTGTCGGCACCGCAAAAAAGGAGGCTTGCAATGCCGCTTAGAATTAACGACGAGGCCCCGGACTTCACCGCCGAAACGACGGAAGGGACCATCGTCTTCCATGACTGGATCGGCAATGGCTGGGCGATCCTGTTCTCCCACCCCAAGGATTTCACCCCCGTCTGCACGACCGAACTGGGCTACATGGCCGGGCTGAAGGACGAGTTCGCGAAACGCAACTGCAAGATCCTCGGGCTCAGCGTCGATCCCGTGGGCAACCACGCCGAATGGTCGAAGGACATCGAGGAAACCCAGGGCCATGCGGTCAACTATCCGTTGATCGGCGATCCCGAGCTGGCCATCGCCAAGCTCTACGACATGCTGCCGGCCGACGCCGGCGAGACGTCCGAAGGCCGGACCCCGGTCGACAACGCCACCGTGCGCACGGTGTTCCTGATCGGACCCGACAAGAAGATCAAGATGATGCTGACCTACCCGATGAGCACCGGCCGCAATTTCGACGAGGTGCTGAGGGTGCTCGATTCCTGCCAGCTCACCGCAAAGCACCAGGTCGCAACGCCTGTGAACTGGCAACAGGGCGAAGACGTGATCATCGTCCCCGCTGTCTCGGACGAGCAGGCCAAGGAGAAGTTCCCGGGCGGCTGGAAGACGGTGAAACCCTATCTCAGGATCGTGCCGCAGCCGCAGGACTGAAGCGGCCGGCCACAACGGGCTTGAAAGGGACGACCCTCCCCCGGAAACGGGGGAGGGTTTCCTTTTGTGCGCTAGCGCAGTTCCACCGCGTAGCTGTCCAGGGCCGGCGCCTCGTCGATCAGCCCTTGTTTTTGCAGGAAGGCCGCGAACCGGTCATACCGCGTCCGGTCCAGCGCGGCGGGCCTGAGCGCGAAACGGGGCAGGGTATCGGCCCAGGCACGGCGGTTCAGCTCGTTGTCCAGCTCCGAGGGGTTGTAGGCCTTGAACTCCTCCCAGGCCGCGTCGGGATGGTTGATCATGTACTGGGTCGCGGCTTCCAGAACCGCGATCAGCCGTGCGATCTTCGGATCGTCCTTGTTGTCCCGGTGCGCGACCACGATCAGCTCGTCATAGGCCGGCACGCCTTCCTCCTCGGGATAGAAGGCGCGGCCCGGCTTGCCTTCGATGTCCATCTGGTTCAGTTCGAAATTGCGGAAGGCGCCGATCACCGCATCCGTCTGGCCCGCGAACAGCGACGGCGACAGCGCCCAGTTGACGTTGATCAGCTCAACATCGTCGAGGCTTAGCCCGTGTTTTTCAAGCATCGCCGCAAGCAGCGCGTCCTCAAAGCCGCCGACCGAGAAGCCGATCCTGCGGCCCTTCAGATCGGCGATCGACTTGATCGGCCCGTCCTCCAGGACCACCAGCGAGTTGAGCGGCGTCGCCACCAACGTGGCAACGCGGACCAGCGGCAGGCCCTGGGCGGCCTGCACGTGAAGCTGCGGCTGGTAGGAGATCGCCACATCGGCCTTGCCGGCGGCGACCAGCTTCGGCGGGTCGTTGGGATCGGCGGGCGCGACCAGTTCCACCTCCAGGCCGGCTGCCGCGAACATACCGCGTTGCTGGGCAACGATCAGGGGCCCATGGTCGGGATTGACGAACCAGTCCAGCAGAACCGTCATCCGGTCGGCGGCCTGCGCGCCGGTTCCGGCCGCCGTAAGGGCGGCCAGGACCAGGGCGGCGCGGGCAAATCGGGCAATAATGCAGGGCATAACGATGCTTTCCTCTTGGGTTTTTATGCGGACAAGGTGTCCAGTGTTTCCGGCTGCCAGGGCAGCGCCTTGCGAAGAACGACGTCGATGAGGGTGTAGAGCGCGACCGCAAGCGCGGCGAGCACCACCAGCGCGGCGAACATCAGGTCGATCTGCATGCGGCCGTTGGCATGCAGCATCAGGTATCCGAGCCCCGCCGACGACCCGACCCATTCGCCGACGACCGCGCCGATCGGGGCAACCGCGGTGGCGATGCGCAGGCCCGACGCGAAGGCCGGCAAGGCGGCGGGCAGGCGGATCAGGCGAAGCTGGCGGTAGCCGCCCGCCCCCATGGTCCGGGCGAGATCGAGCCAGCCCGGATCGGTCCGCCTGAGCCCGTCATAGAAGGCCGCGGTGACCGGGAAATAGATGATCAGGATCGCCATCACCACCTTGGACGCCATGCCGTAGCCGACCCACAGGACCAGGATCGGCGCCAGCGCGAAGACCGGGATCGCCTGGCTCACGACCAGGACCGGCAACAACCAGCGCCGCGCCGGCCGGAAGGCGGTCATCACAAGGGCGGACAGGGCGCCCAACAGGGTCCCGCCAATCAGCCCGAGCAGGATTTCGGCCGCGGTATAGGCCGCGTGCCCCAGGATCATGTCGTGCCTGTGCCACAGCACCGTCAGCACCTGGGCCGGTCCCGGCAGGATGTAGACCGGCGCGCCGGTCAGCCAGACGACCGCCTGCCAGGCGGCGATCAGGCCGGCTGCGATCGTCAGCGCGCGAAACGGGGCGATCATGCCGCCTCCGTCCCCGTTGCCAGACGCTCCAGGAGGTCCGCCTGCAGGGTCAGGATGGCACTGTCGTGGGAATCACGCGGCGGCGCGCCGGGCGGGGAAATCCCGGCATCGATGGCGACCGGAAAACCGCTCATGACATGCACCCGGTGGCCCAGGCGCAGCGCCTCCAGCGGGTCGTGCGTCACCAACAGCACCGTCCGGCCGGCCAACAGCCGCGCGGCGAGGTTTTGCAGATTGAACCGGGTGATCGCGTCGACCGCCGAGAACGGCTCGTCCATCAGGACGATCGGCCGGTCTTCCATCAGGGTCCGGGCGAGCGCCACGCGCTGTCGCATGCCGCCCGAAAGCGCCGCGGGCCGGTGCTGCGCGCGGTCCTCAAGTCCCACCTCGGCCAACAGCCGCCCGGCGCGGCCGAGATCGGGGCGCTCGCCGCGCAGCCGCGCCCCGATGACGACGTTCTCCAACACGCTTGCCCAGGGCAGCAACAGGTCCTGCTGGCCCATCCAGGCGATCCTGCCGCCAAGGGTGCGGCCGTTCTGGTCGACGATCTCCGCCCCCTCGGCCGGCTCGATCAGCCCCGCAACCAGCCGCAGCAGCGTCGACTTGCCGACGCCGCTGGGGCCCAGCAAACAGGTGGTCCGGCCGGCCTCCAACGTCATGGAGAAGTCGCGAAACAGCCAGGCGCCGTCGTACCGCACGCCGGCGTTGCGGACGATCACATCGGTGGCCTGGTTGCCGGAAAAAGTCATGTCCACGCGTCCCTACGCCGGTTCTAGCCGGATCAGGTTCTAGGGGTCGTCCGTGGCGGGCCCAACCGGGCCGGGGACCTCTCAGCCGCTTTACGTGCGGCTCCCCCCGCTGATGACAGATACATGACGGTTATCCGCCCTCTTGGCAAGGGGACGGGGCCGTTCTAGTTGATGGGGACGATGACGCGCCCGATCTATATCGGATCTGAGATCTACCGCCGTTCCACCTACGGTTCGCGCCACCCGCTGGCGATCCCGCGCGTTTCGACGGTGACCGACCTGATCCGGGCGATGGGCTGGCTGGACGACGACGCCTTTCTGGACAGCCCGCGCGCCACGCCCGATCAGCTTGTCCGGTTTCACGATCCCGCCTACGTGGACGCCGTGATCCGCGCCGAGCGGGACCAGACACTGAGCCGCGAGGACCGCGAGCGGTTCAATATCGGCGTCAACGGCAACCCCATCTATGGCGAGATCTTCCGCCGGCCCGCGACCGCCTGCGGCGCCTCGATCGCCGCGGCCCGGTTGCTGAAGGATGGCGGCATCGTGCACAGCCCCGCCGGCGGCACCCACCACGGCCGCCCCGACCGGGCCAGCGGGTTCTGCTACTTCAACGATCCCGCGCTGGGCATCCTGGCCATGCTGGACGGCGGGCTTTCGCGGATCGCCTATGTGGATATCGACGCCCATCACGGCGACGGCGTCCAGGACGCGTTCGCCGACGATCCGCGCGTGCTCACCGTCTCGGTCCACGAACAGGGCCGCTGGCCCGGCACCGGCGGCGCCGAGGACAGGGCAGGGGGCGCGGCCCGCAACCTGCCGGTCCCGCCGGGCTTCAACGACAGCGAGTTCCGCTATGTCCTCAAGACCGCGATCCTGCCCCTGGTCGACGCCTTCGCGCCCGATGCCCTGGTCGTGCAGTGCGGCGCGGATGCGCTGTTGGAAGACCCGCTCAGCAAGCTGGCGCTTTCCAACAACGCCCACTTCGCGGCCATCCGGGCCTTGAAGCCGATGGCGCAGCGGCTCCTGGTCCTCGGCGGCGGCGGCTACAATCCCTGGACCGTGGCGCGTTGCTGGGCGGGCGTCTGGGCCGTGCTGAACGACATCCCGCTGCCGCAAACGCTGCCGCCCGCCGCGGAGGCTGTCTTGCGGGCGCTGACATGGAACCGGCGCGAGGGCCGGGACCCGCCGGACCACTGGATGACGACCCTGGTCGACCCGGCGCGCGATGGTCCGGTCGGCGCGGCCGTCCGCCAAAGCGTTGCAACCGCCATGGCGGGCCCTTAAAACCCCTTCGATGACAGCGCGCCGCCCCGTTCTCGTCGCATTTCTGGCCGCCCTCGCCCTGGTGGCGACGGGCGTGGTTGCGCCGCGCGGCGCGGCGACCCTGGAGACCTTCGACAGGTCCGAGCTTGTGATCGTGACCGAGACCGGACGGCACAAGTTTTCAATCGAGCTGGCCGTAAACGGGAAACAGCGCGCCCAGGGCCTGATGTACCGGCGCGACATGCCGGCCGATCACGGCATGCTGTTCGACTATCGCCGGCCGCAAGAGATCGCGATGTGGATGAAGAACACCTTCATCCCGCTGGACATGGTGTTCCTGGACGCGACGGGCACGGTCAAGGGGACCCACGAGCGGGCGGTCCCGCAGTCGCTCGAGACCATCGATTCGCCCGGTCCCGTGCGCGCGGTCCTGGAAGTCAACGGCGGCACTGTCAAACGCCTGAAGATCAAGCCGGGCGACAAGGTCGAACACCCGCTGTTCGACCGTTGAGGCGGCCTCAGCGTTTCCGGGCCACCGTCAGGCCGTCGCCCAGCGGCACCAGGGACACCGAAATCCGCTCGTCGGTCCCCATGATCGCGTTCAAATCCCGGATCGCGCGGGTATCCGTCGATTTGTCCAGGTTGTTGGCGACGGCGCCGTCCCACAGGACGTTGTCCACCACCATCACACCGCCGGTCCGCAACAGCTCGAGACAGCGTTCGTAGTAGAGCGTGTAGTTGCCCTTGTCTGCGTCGATGAAGGCGAAGTCGAAGGTGCCGGCCGCGCCGTCGGCGATCAGGCGCTCGATGGTTTCCAGGGCCGGCGCCAGCCTCAGCTCGATGCGGTCCGCGACACCTGCCTCGGCCCAATAGCGCCGCGCGACGTCCGTCCAGTCCTCGCGGACGTCACAGCAGATGAGGCGGCCGTCGGGCGGCAGGGCGCGCGCGATCGAGATCGAGCTGTAGCCGGTGAAGGTACCGATCTCGATCGCCCGGCGGACGCCGACCAGCTCGACCAAAAGGCTCAAGAACTGGCCCTGGTCCGGTGAGATCTGCATGCCCGCGCCGGGGATGCGCGCCGTTTCCGCGCGAAGCGCGGGCAGCGGGGCCGGTTCGCGCAGCCACGTTTCCAGGATGTAGTCGTAAAGGCGGTCGTCGATATTCAGCGTGCGGGTGCTCATGCGGCGGCTTTCCTATCGGCCGGTCCGGACGCGGCGCCGGCGTTAACGGATGATTTAGTGCGGGCCTGCAACTTCTCTATCGCGCGCGCGGCGGTGTCCAGGCAAGGCCGGCGAAAAGCCTTGCCGCCCGCCCGTGAAGCCCCTATGAGAAGCGCCAGTGGCCCGGGGCGTAGCTCAGCATGGTAGAGCACTCGCTTTGGGAGCGAGAGGCCACTGGTTCGAATCCAGTCGCCCCGACCAACACCGTGTCGTGTTAAGATCCGGCGCGCGCATTGGGGCCTTCGGCGAAGGAGCAACGATGGAAGTCCGCATCTTCAAACCGGCCAAGACGGCCATGCAGTCGGGACGTGCGAAGACCAAGGACTGGGTGATGGAGTTCGAGCCCGCCGATGCCAGCAGACCGGACCCCCTGATGGGCTGGGTCGGGTCCAGCGACACGCGCAAACAGGTGCGGCTGCATTTCCACACCGAAGAGGACGCGGTGGCCTACGCCGAGAAGCACGGTTACGCCTATACGGTGGTCCGGCCGAAGGAACGGCGGATCCGTCCCAAGGCCTATGCCGACAACTTCGACTTCAACCGCCCGGTCCCCTGGACCCACTGAGGCCACGGCCCGTTTCAAGGCCCCGTAGCTCAACTGGATAGAGCGCGAGACTTCTAATCTTGAGGCTGCAGGTTCGAGTCCTGCCGGGGTCGCCACGCCTCACGCCCTGCGCTTCGGGTGGCAGGCCATACCAGCCCGCGTGAGAAGGCGTCAGTTGTTGTTGTTGTTCGTGTTCGTGTTGGTGTTCGCGTTCGAATTGTTGACGCTGTCCGAACGTTCGATCGACACCGAGTAGGGGATCGACGGCGTGTTGCCGCGATACTCGATGATCGTGCCGGGCTCCACTTCGCAGCTCGCCCGATTGATGCTGCAGTTCCACCGGAAACCTTCCGGCACGCCGGTTACCGAGCCGCCGCTGTCATAGATGCACTCGCACATGCGGTTCGCCATGCAGGAGACCTGGCCCATGGACTGCTGGCCGCACATGGGCCCCTCCTGGGCGTGGCCGGCAGAGCCGATCGTCCCGGCAAGGACGAGGGCCAGCCCCGAATGCTGCAGCACGGATAAGGTCCTTTTCGCAAGTGCGTTCACGGCGTCCGCCTCCTAGTGAATTCAGCCTCAATATAGGCATTGAAGCCGTGCAGGAATAGTGCCGATCAATACTTTCAAATTATTTTAGGGCGGAAGGTTTTTGTTAAGGTTAACTACAAGTGAACGCAGGTTTTCGTTAACCATATTATTCAAGCGTTTTCGCGGCGCCCGGGCCGTACGCGCACGCCTCCCTGCGCCAGGCGCAGATATGCTGCAGTTATCGCAAAAAAATTGGGCTGGAGAGAGGGGTGCAAACAAAATCTCTCCAGCCCAGGTGCCGAAAAAAGGAAAGCGTTACGGGTGAATGAATAGCCGGTTATGCCGCAGCGCACATTGATTTGCGTCAAGATCGTGCCGATTTCAGGCCGTTTCGACCGGCGAGGCCTCCTGCGGCGGCGGTCCGCCGATGGCGACGGCCTTGATCAGCGCGAAGACGCGCGCCCCGGGCGCAAGATGCAGACGTTCCACAGCCAACGGTGTGACCTGTGCCCACAACAGGACGCCCGCATCCACCAGGACATCCACCTGCGCGCCTTCGGCCGGGCTGATCTCGCGGATCGTGCCCTCCAGGATGTTCAGGGTGCTGATGTCGCGCGGCCGCTCCAGCGCAAGCGCCACGTCGGCCGCGCGGATACGGATCCGCACGGTGCTGCCGACCGGCTGGTCGAGCTGCGGCACAAGGATGCCGCCGGTCGCGAAGCCCAGCCGGGTCAGCCCGTGTGCGGCGTCGTGAGACTGAACGGTCGCATGGACCGCCGCGCCGGGCCCGTGCCGGCCGGTCTGTTCGCGCAGGTCCAGGCGACTGAGCAGTTCCTCGACCTGGCCCGCGGCAACGACGGTGCCGCGATCCAGGAGGACCAGCGCATCGGCGATTTCGACGATCTCGTCCATGACGTGGCTGACATAAACCACGGGGATTCCCGTCTCGGCGTGCAGCGTGCGCACGAAGGGCAGGATCTCCGCCTTGCGCCGCGCGTCCAGCGAGGCGAGCGGTTCGTCCATCAGCAGCAGCGCCGGATCGGCAAGCAGGGCCCTGCCGATGGCGACGCGCTGTTTCTCGCCCCCCGACAGGGCGTGCGGGCGCCGGTCGAGCAGGGGGGCGATATCCAACAGCGAAACGATGCGATCCAACGACAGCCCGCCGTCGTGCCGCTTGCCGTACAGGAGATTGGCGCGCACGCTGAGATGGGGGAACAGGCGGCCGTCCTGGAACACATAGCCGATCCGCCGGCGCTCGGGCGGGACGTTAATCCCGGCATCGCTGTCGAAAACGACGGTGTCGGCAACGGCGACGCGGCCCCGGTCCGGAACCTCCAGGCCCGCCAGGATGTTGACCAGGGTTGTCTTGCCCGATCCCGAGGGGCCGTAGAAGGCGGTGACGCCGCTTTCTTCGGTGCTGACCCGGGCGTCGAGCCGAAATCCGGGCCAGGTTTTGACCGCCGCGATATCCAGCATCAGCGCTGTCCCAGGCGGCGCGACACCCGGCGGGCGATGATCTCCGATCCGATCAGCGCGCCAAGCGCCAGCACGATCGAGATCACCGCCAGGCGCGCCGCGCCGGCCTCCGCCCCCGGCGACTGGGTCAGCGTGTAGAGCGCGAGAGGCAGGGTCCGCGTTTCGCCCGGGATGTTCGAGACGAAGGTGATGGTCGCGCCGAACTCGCCCAGCGCCCGCGCGAAGCCAAGCACCGTGGCGGCCAGCAGCCCCGGCGCCGTCAGTGGCAGGGTGATGGTCAGGAAGACGCGCAGCCGGGCCGCGCCAAGCGTTCGCGCCGCGGCCTCCAGACCCCGGTCGACCCCTTCCAGCGACAGGCGGATCGCACGCACCATCAGCGGAAAGGCCATCACCGCGGCGGCCAGGGCCGCGCCCTTCCAGGTGAACACCAGCGTGACGCCGAACACGTCCTTCAGGAACGCACCGACCGGCCCCTGCGTCCCGAAACCGATCAACAGGAGATAGCCGACGACGACCGGCGGCAGGATCAGCGGCAGGTGCACGATCCCGTCCAGGATCAGGATCCCCGGAAACCGCCGGCGCACCAAAAGCCACGCTACGAACAGCGCCAGCGGCAGGGCACCGACCACGGCTACGGCCGCCACGCGCAAGGATAGGCGCAAGGCTTCCGCTTCGAGCGGCGATAGGGTGAACATGGGGCGCTACTCTAGCAAGAAACCGTGGGCCGCGAAGACGGACGCGGCGAGCGGCGACTGAAGGTAGCGGTAGAGATCCTCCGCCTCGGCCGTGCGGGTTTCGCGCACCATGGCCAGCACGTAGTCGATCGGGCCGTGCAGGCGGGCCTCGAAACGCCCGGCGACGCGGACCCCGCGGCTTGCGCCGGCGTCGCTTTCATAGACGATGCCTGCGGCAACCTCGCCCCGTTCGACCCAGGCCAGCGTCGCCCGGGCGTCCTGGAACCGGGCGAGCCGCGGCAGAACCGCATCCCAGATCCCCAGCGCCTCCAGCGCCTCGCGCGCGTAGATGCCCGCCGGCGCATGGTCCGGATCGGCGATCGCCAGCCTCCGCTCGTCCAGCGCCTGCGCCAGACCGGCATCCGCAGACAGCGCATCGGTCGCGTCGGCAGGCTGGATCAGGACCAGCCTGTTGCGCAGCAAGACGACCGCGCTGTCGGCGACCAGCGCGCCTTCATTCTGCAGCCAGTCGGCCCAGGCCCGGTTCGCCGAGAGGTAGAGATGCGCCGGCGCCCCGGCGGCGATCTGGCGCGCCAGGGTGCCGCTGGAGGCGTAGACGGTCACGATCTTGCGGTCGTCCCGCAGGGGATAGGCATCGATGGCGGCATCCAGCCCGTCGCGCAGGCTGGCCGCGGCGAAGACGGTGATCTGATCGGAATCCGCGCGTGCCGGTGCCTGAACCGCGGCCAAGAACAACGCAAGACCGCTGCACAGTCCGACGAACGCGAACGTCACCCTCAAGGGCCGTAGACCTTTCCCGGGTCGACGATGGGCTCGGTGACCGTCTCGACCGTGCCGTCGGGGCGCACCGCCCGGAACATGCAGCTTCGCTGTCCGGTGTGACAGGCCGCACCGGTCTGCTCGACCTTCAGGACCAGGGTGTCGCCGTCGCAGTCGACCCGCATCTCCACCAGCCGCTGGACGTGGCCCGACTGCTCGCCTTTGCGCCACAGCCGGCCGCGCGAGCGCGACCAATAGCAGACCCGGCCCTTCTGCAGCGTCTCCTCGACCGCGGCACGGTTCATCCAGGCCATCATCAGGATTTCGCCGGTCTCGGCGTCCTGGGCAATGGCCGGAACGAGGCCCGCATCGTCAAACTGTATGACCTCAAATAACTGTTCCATGTCATGACCCTAAAGGGCGGCGTTAAACCTCTCAAGGCCGGCCTCGAGGTCGGCGATGAGGTCCTTCGTGTCCTCAAGGCCGACATGCATGCGAAAGCTCTGCCCGGCCGGGTCCCAGCTTGTTGCCGTGCGCGCGCGGCCCGGCCAGGTCGGGATCAGCAGGCTCTCGAAGCCGCCCCAGCTGTAGCCCATGCCGAAATACTCAAGACCGTCCAACAGCGCCGCGACCGCGTCCTCCCGGTCGCCGTTCAGCACGAACCCGAACAGCCCGCTGGAACCCGTGAAGTCCCGCTTCCACATTCCATGGCCGGGGTCGCTTTCGAGGCCCGGATGCATGACGCGCGCGACCTCGGGCCGGGCGGCCAGCCAGCGCGCAATCTCAAGTCCGCTCTTGTGGTGCCGCTCGAGCCGCACCGCCATGGTGCGCAGGCCGCGCAGGGCCAGATACATGTCGTCGGGGCCGGGCATGTGGCCCAGATAGCCCCAGGTGTCTTCAACGCGCTGGAACGTCGCCTCGTTGCAGGCGACGGTTCCCATCATCACGTCGGAATGGCCGACGATGTACTTCGTTCCGGCCTGGACGGAGATGTCGGCGCCGTGTTCCAGCGGCCGATAGAAATAGCCGGCGCCCCAGGTGTTATCGGTCACCACAACGGCGCCGCGCGCGTGCGCCGCCTCAGCGATGGCGGGGATGTCCTGCATCTCGAAAGTCTGCGAACCCGGCGTTTCCGTCCACACCACGGCCGTGTTGTCCCGCAGCAGGCCGGCGATATCGCCGCCGACCAGGGGATCGTAATACTCGGCCTCGACCCCGTATCGGACCATCACGTTGTCCATGAACTGCCGGGTCGGTGCATAGGTGCTGTCGGTCACCAGGACATGGTCGCCGGCCTTGGTGCAAGCCAAAAGAACCGTGGTGATCGCCCCCAGGCCGCTGGGCGCGACGACGGTGCCGTGCGCGCGTTCAAGCGCGCTGACCGCCTCGCACAGCGCAAAGCTGGTCGGCGTGCCGCGACGGCCGTAGCGGACCTCGGCGCTGCTCGCGTTTCGAAAGGCCTGGTAGGTCGGAAACAGGACCGTGGAGGCGTGATAGACCGGCGGGTTGACGATCCCATGATTGTCAAACGGGTGTCGCCCGGCATGTGCCAGGAGGGTGTCGTCTTCCATCGGCTTGTCCCGGTTGGCAAAAAAGCGAGGCGCCAGATCGCGTTGCGCGGCGGCGGTCATCGTGATAGCAGCGGTCCGCACAAGGGGCAAGCAGCGCATGGACAGGGAACGGGTCGACTGCGTGGTGATCGGCGCCGGCGTGGCCGGCCTGGCCGCAGCGCGGGCCTTGGCCCTGGCCGGGCGCGAGGTGATCGTCCTGGAGCAGGGCGACGCCATCGGCACCGGCACCAGTTCCCGCAATTCGGAAGTCATCCACGCAGGGATCTACTACCCCAAGGACAGCCTGAAGGCGCAGACCTGCGTCGCCGGCAAGCACCAGCTCTATTCCTATTGCCGCGCGCACGGCATCGACCATGCGCGATGCGGCAAGCTGATCGTTGCAACCGCCGACGACCAGAGGCCCAGGCTGGACTCGCTCGCGCGCGCCGCGCAGGCGAACGGCGTGGACGACCTCGAACCGCTGACGGCGGCCGAGGCGAAGACACTGGAACCCAACCTCGCCTGTGTCGCGGCGCTGTTGTCGCCGTCGACCGGCATCGTCGACAGCCATGCGCTGATGCTGTCCTTCCAGGGCGAGGCCGAGGCGCACGGCGGCGCGGTCGCCTTCAACACCTCGGTCACCGATGCCGCCGTCGCCGAAGACGGCGTTGTCTTGAACACGGACGGCGAGGGCGGTCCACTGGCGCTCGATTGCCGGCTGGTGGTCAACGCCGCCGGTCTGGACGCACCGGCCGTCGCCGGACGGATCCGGGGGCTGGCGTCTCGGCATGTGCCGACGGCCTACTACGCCAAGGGCAACTACTATTCGCTGGCCGGCCGGGCGCCGTTCAGCCGCCTGATCTATCCGGTGCCCGAGGCGGCCGGCCTTGGTGTGCACATCACCGTGGATCTGGGCGGCCAGGCGCGCTTCGGCCCGGACGTGGAATGGATCGACCGGATCGACTACTCCGTCGACCCGGCGCGCGCCGAACGGTTCTACGCGGCGATCCGGAAATACTGGCCGGGCTTGCCGGACGGCGCCCTGCAGCCCGGCTATGCGGGCATCCGGCCGAAGATCAAGCCGGCGTCCGAACAGCCGCAGGATTTCGTGCTGCAGGGTCCGGCCGAGCACGGCGTTGCCGGCCTGATCAACATGTTCGGAATCGAATCGCCGGGCCTGACCGCTTCGATGGCGCTTGCCGAACTGGTGACGGAGATGGCGGGGGCGTGACGTCGGCCTGCGATGCCGATGCCTAGGCCGCCGCGGCGGAGGCGCGTGCCACGGCGTTTATGCTGGAGCCGGGCGGGATCCTCTGTTCCAACACGGCCGGCTCCATTTCCAGTTCCTGGCCCGTTCCCAGATCAAAAAGCCGGTATCCGTGCTTCTTCAGAATCCTGATCAGTTCGCCCAGGCTTTCGCCCTGTTCAACAAGCGAGTAGGGGGCCAGCTCCAAGATGATCGTGGGATGCCAGCGCGACAGCACCGCATCGGCACCACGCATCATGCCGCACTCGAAACCGTCGATATCCAACTTCATGAAATCGACTTGGTCGACATCCAGGGAAGAAATGACGGAATCCAACGTGCGGGCCTGGGCGCCCAGCGTCGTCTTCAGCTTGCCGCGATGCAACGCGTGCACGTTGCGATCGTCTTTCAGCGGCCAGCTTGAGTAGATCTCCGGCGTCTGCTCCCCCTCGGATTCGGCGTCGACCAGCATGTATTGATGACATTCGATGCGGTCGGCCAGGCCCGGGTTAAGGGTCATGTTCTTCCGCAGCTTCGCAAGCGCGAAGTCGGTGGGTTCGAAGGCCAGGACCTTGCCGGTCGCTCCGACCGACTGGGCCAGCAGCAAGGTGTGGGCGCCGACATTCGCGCCGATGTCGAGGACCACGTCGCCCGACTTGACGATCTTCTGATAGCGGCGGACCGTCCTGCTTTCGAATGCGCCCAACAGCCAGACGGCAAAGTCGATGCCTTCGCTGAGATCGAGTTCCCAATCGACACCGCTTCGCCGCACCTTGGTGATCGGCCCCTTGCCGAACAGATGCCGAACAGTCATGACCGCAGACTGGACGAGGCCCGCCAGAAGAATTTTCTGATTTGTTTTCAACATATTATGTGGTCGCGCTGGATGGCACGGCGCGGCCGAACTGGGCCGCCTCGGACCCTGAGACTAGTCAATGCAGATTAACGGGACCTAACCGTCATGAACGCAGGAGGACCTAGTCGCGGCCCTTGTGGTTGGCCACCGCCGCGAAATGGGCGGGCAGTTCCAGATCCGCCGGCAGATAGCCCAGATGGCGCGGGTCCGGCCCGACGATGGTCTCCTGGCGCACCGGTACAAAGCCGGCTCGCTGGTAGGTGGGCAAGGCGGCCGGATGGTCCAGCGTGCAGGTGTTGACGGTCAGCTTTTTCGGGCGCGGCTCGTGGTCCCAGCCGACCCGGATCCCCCAGTCCAGCAAATAGGCGCCCAGACCGCGGCCGATGTAGTCGGGAACCAGGCCGAAGTAGTCCACCTCCACCGCAGCCGGCGCCGGACGCCGGTCCAGCTGGATGAAGCCGGCCGGCGTGTTGCCGACGGACAGGACATAGATTTCGACCAGGGGATCGTGAATGACCGTCGCGACCTGATCGTCGCTCAGCGTGCGTTTTTCCCACCAGAACCACGGCTCGCCGACGGCGGCATAGAGGTAACGCCAATAGCCGACCGTCGGCTTCTCCAGGCGCAACAGCGACAGCGGCTGTTCCAAAACCGGTTGCGGCACCGGCGGCTTGTGCGGTCGGGCCGCCATTTCCAGCCAGGTGATCGTCACTTCCAGCGATTCCGGAATGTCCGGCACTGTTCCGCCGTGCACGACCTCGACCTGCGGCGCCGGCGGCGGGATCAGCCATTTCGACATCACCGTGCGCGGCTCTTCCCGGTAGTCCAGCCGTTCGTAGAAACGTTTCACCGGTTCGTTGTCGGCGCGGATCATCAGTTCGATTTTGGGGCACTTGCGGTGCTTCAGCCATGCCTCCGCATGGTGCATGATCGTCGCGCCGTGGCCCTGGCCGCCAAACTGCGGATCGACGGCAACGTAGTAGACCCAGCCGCGATGTCCGTCGAAGCCCACCATCGCCGCGGCGACCAGCTTGTCTTCCAGGAACCCGACCAGGACCTCGGCATCGGCCGCCGCCCGCGCCAGGGCGATGTCCGACGCCGGATCGTTCCAGGACCTGACATTTCCCGTCGCCGACCATAGGGCGATCACCGCTTCGGTATCCCGGTCGGTGATGGGACGGACATTGAGGACGTCAGTCATCAGGTTTCCACCGGCGTATCGTCGCGACCGCCCCATTCGGTCCAGGAGCCGTCATAGACCGCGCCCATGGGGCGCCCGGCCAGATGAAGCCCCAGCGACAGGACGCAGGCGGTCACGCCCGACCCGCAGCTGGTGACCAGCGGCCGCGCGCCGTCGATGCCGGCGGCGTCGAAGGCGGAGCGGAGTTCTTCGACCGAACGAAAACAGCCGCTTTCCTTGTCGATCAGGCCGTCGAACGGCAGGTTCGCCGAGCCCGGAACGTGGCCGGACCGCATGCCCGCGCGCGGCTCGGGCGCGGTGCCGTTAAACCGTCCCGCCGAGCGGGCGTCGATGACAAGCTCCGCGGCGGTGTCGACGTTCCGTCGCACGTCTTCGATTCTTCGCAGCAGCGCATCGTTCCTGCGCGCCTGGTAGACGGCGGGAGCCGGGCTTTCCGCCGCCGCGGTGACCGGCCGGCCTTCGGCCAGCCATTTCTTCAGGCCGCCATCCAGAACGGCGACGTTCTCGTGACCGAAAAGCTTGAAGGTCCACCACACGCGCGGCGCGGAGAAGATGCCATAACTGTCATAGACGACGACGGCGTTGCCGTTGGCGATGCCCAGGCGGGACACCGCCGCCGCGAAACCTTCGTCGTCCGGCACCATGTGCGGCAGGTCGGTATCGGGGTCGGCGACGGCATCGATGTCGAAAAAGACGGCACCGGGTATGTGGCCGCCCTCGTATTCCTCGCGGGCGTTCCGTCCGACGGACGGAAGATGATAGGTGGCATCGAGCAGGCGCAGCGCGCCGTCGTCCAGATGTGCGGCCAGCCACTCGGTGGACACCAGCGCCCCCGGCAGGGCATCGGACATGCGTCTTAGTTCTCCAGATGGATGTTCACGCGGCGGTTCCGCTTGCCCTTGTTCTCGATCTTGCCGACGCGCACGGAACCGATTTCGCCGGTGCGTGCGACATGGGTGCCGCCGCAGGCCTGAAGGTCGACGCCGTCGATCTCCATCAACCTGACGCGGCCCGACCCGCTTGGCGGTGCCACGGACATGGTGCGCACAAGCTCCGGGTTGGACTCCATCTCTTCGTCCGTCACCCAGCGTGCGGCCAGGGCGCGGTCCTCGCCGACGACCCGCGAGATTTCCGCCTGGATCTGCTCCTTGTCCAGCGTCGCATCGCCGATGTCGAAATCCAGCCGGCTCTTGTCTGCGCCCACCTGTCCGCCGGTGACGCCGCAATTCACGACGGAACAAAGAATGTGCATGGCCGAATGCATGCGCATGTGGCGATAACGCCGGTCCCAGTCGATCCGCGCCACGACACCGGTGCCTGGCGCGGGCAGGGCGGCGCCCTCGGCAGGCACGTGCACGATCTCGTCCGCGCCGTCGCCCTTCACTGTGGTGGCGATGGCGATCTCGGAACCGTCCTCCAGGACAAGCACGCCGCTGTCGCCCGGCTGGCCGCCGCCGGTTGGATAAAAGACGGTCTTGTCGAGGACGATTCCGCCGCGATCGTTCACCGCGACCACTGTCGCAGTGCATTCCTTCAGGTAGGCGTCGTCGCGAAACAGCTCGGTCGTCATGTCGCTCACTCCAGCCAATCGGGCGTCGGATAGCCCTTTTCGCGCAGGAACGCGGGGTTGAACAGTCTCGACTGGTAGCGCACGCCGCTGTCGCACAGCACCGTCACGATGGTATGGCCCGGTCCCATTTCCTCGGCCAGCCTGATCGCACCGGCGACGTTCAGCGCCGCGGACCCGCCGACGCACAGCCCTTCGTGGCGCAGAAGGTCGAAACAGATCGGCAGCCACTCCTGGTCCGGGACCTGGTAGGCAAAGTCGACCTCCAGTTCCTCGAGATTGGCGGTGACGCGGCCCTGGCCGATCCCTTCGGTGATCGACGACCCCTCGGACTTCAAGGCGCCGTGCGCATAGTACTCGTACAACGCGGCGCCCATCGGATCGGCGATGCCGATCTTGATGTCCGAACGCCGTTCGCGCAGCGCGGCCGCAACGCCGCCCAAGGTGCCGCCGGTGCCGACCGCGCAGATGAACCCGTCCACGGTACCGTCTGTCTGTTCCCAGATTTCCGGACCCGTCGTCTCGTAGTGGCCCTGGCGGTTCGCGACGTTGTCGAACTGGTTCGCCCAGATCGCGCCGTTCGGCTCCGTCTCGGCCAGTTCCTCGGCGAGGCGGCGCGAGACGTGGACGTAGTTCTCCGGGTTTTTGTACGGCACCGCCGGGACCTGACGCAGGTCCACGCCGCACAACAACAGCATGTCCTTCTTTTCCTGGCTCTGGGTCTCGGGGATCACGATCACCGTGCGGTAGCCACGCGCATTGCCGACCAGCGCCAGGCCGATGCCGGTGTTGCCGGCGGTCCCCTCGACCACGACGCCGCCGGGCCGCAGCAGCCCTTTCGCCTCCGCATCCAGGATGATCGCCTTTGCGGCCCGGTCCTTGACCGAACCGCCCGGGTTCAGGAATTCCGCCTTGCCCAGGATCGTGCATCCCGTCCGCTCCGACGCCGCGGCCAGCTTGATCATCGGGGTGTTGCCGATCGCGTCGACAAAATCCTGTCTTATGTCCATGTGCCTCCTGCCCGGGCCGTCTGGTTGTCTTGCTTGCCCCCGTGGCGACGGGTGCGGACGTTACCCCGCAGCCCACCGGGCACGCAACCGCTCGCGATTGCGTGCCAGCCACAACAACGGAACGACAAGATTGGCATTGCTGATGCGGCCCTCGTCGAACATCGAAAGCGCCTCGTCAAGCGAAACGGCAAAAACGCGGATGTCCTCACCCTCGTCCCTGGCGCCGAACACCCCCTCGGCGCCGTCGGCGTCGACCTGTCCCACATAGACAGCGATGCATTCGGTCGAACCGCCCGGGGTCGGATACATGTCGATCACGTGTTCCAGCGCACCCAGCGGCCTGCCGATCTCCTCGACGGCCTCGCGCCGAACCACGTCTTCGTTGGTTTCGCCGGGCTCGACAATCCCGGCGACGGCTTCGATCAACCAGGGCCGAGGATCGCCTGCCGCGAACGGGCCCGGCCGGAACTGCTCGAGCAGCACCACCATGTCCCTGTGCGGATCGTAAGGCAGGCAGGCGGCGGCGTGTCCGCGCTCGAACACTTCGCGCACCAAAGGCGGGCTCATGCCGCCGTCGAACCGCCGGTGACGCAGCTTCAGCCGGTCGATGCGGAAATAGCCCTCGAAAGGCGTTTCGGTTTCGATCAGTTCCACATCGTGGCGGTCCATGCGCATCTCCAGACGGTCGCGGCGAAAAGGTGCTGAAGGGAAGGTGAGGAGACGGGCTTATAGCCCGATACTTCAAGGGGTAATGGTCGGCCAACGCACCGGTTAGTATTTGACTTCTGCAGGTCGCGTCGTCAATAATTCAATCTCTTCTTGGCGAGTGCACAGGAAAGAAAAATAAAAATAAAGACGAAATACAGCGGGTATGGCAATAATCCAAACAAGTAAAAGTACAGAATTATTGCCCGGTCTTGCCCAGACCTCCGATGCATTTTGTCTTGGTGTTCGCCTTCAACAGTAACGCAGCGCCAATGACACGGGAGGCAGTTACATGCTCTTGAAGAAAAACGGGTATGGGGAGGAGGACGGATCGGCAGTTCATCCGCACATCCCCGAACTGATCGACGGATTGAAGGCCGGCCGCGTTGACCGGCGTGAGTTTCTCCGCACAGCGTGCCTTCTGGGGATGTCGGCGACGGCGGCTTACGCCATTGCCGGCCGCATCACCGGGGACGCCATGATGCCGGCAGCCCAGGCGGCCGAGCCGGTCATGGGCGGCATCCTTCGCTGTGCGATGCAGGTTCAGGAGATGCAGGATCCTGCGACGTTCGACTGGACCGAGAAGAGCAACCAGGCGCGTCACATCGTCGAGTATCTGGCCATCACGGGCGCGGACAACGTCACGCGGCCCTATCTGGCCGAAAGCTGGACCGCGTCGGCTGACCTGACGGAATGGACGTTCAAGCTGCGCCAGGGCGTCAAGTGGTCCAACGGCGACGATTTCACGGCCGACGACGTGGTCTTCAATTTCACGCGCTGGCTCGATCCCGCGACCGGGTCGTCCAACATCGGCCTGTTCTCGGCGATGACCGAGCAGTACGACTCCGGCGAAAAGGACGAAAACGGCAAGGCGGTGATGAAGACCCGCATGACCGAAGGCGCCGTCCAGAAGGTCGACGATCACACCGTCAAGCTGATGCTAAACTCTCCTGTGCTGTCGATCCCGGAGAACCTCTACAACTATCCGACCGCCATCGTTCACCGCGATTTCGAGAAGAACGGCAGCGATCTGTCCAAGAACCCGGTCGGCACGGGGCCCTACACGCTGGCCGAATTCCGGGTCGGCGAGATCGCGATTCTGAAGCGGCGTCCGGATCCGTACTGGGGCGGCGACGTCTTCCTGGACGAGATCCACTATGTGGACCTTGGCGAGGACGCGGCGGCACAGATCGCGGCGTTGGCGTCCGGCCAGGTCGACGTGATCTACACCCTGGGTCTGACCACGCTGGACACGGCGCAGGCGATCCCGGGTATCGTCGTCTCGCACGCCGTGACCGCGCAGACCGGCGTCATTCGGATGAACGTGAATAACAAGCCGTTCGACGACATCCGCGTCCGCCGGGCGATCCAGCTGGCATCAGACAACCAGGAAAACTTCGAGAAGTCCCATCGCGGACTGGGGTCGCTGGGTGAAAACCACCATGTCGGCGAGATCCATCCCGAATACTTCAAGCTGCCGCCGGTCAAGCGCGACGTCGCGAAGGCGAAAGAGCTTTTGGCCGAGGCCGGCTTCGCCGACGGACTGGACGTTTCGGTCAATGTCGGCAACACCCAGGGAACCTGGGAGCAGGATTCCTGCGTGATCCTGAAGCAGAACCTCGCCGAGGCGGGCATCAACGTAACGGTGAACGTCATGCCGGCGGCGAAGTACTGGGAGCAGTGGGACAAGGCGCCGTTCAGCCTGACCTCCTGGACCCATCGACCGCTGGGCACGATGGTCCTGTCGCTGGCCTACCGCGCCGGCGTGCCCTGGAACGAAACCGCGTACAACAACCCGGAATTCGACGCGGCGCTGACCGCGGCCGAGGCAATCCTGGATGTGGAAGAGCGCCGCAAGGCCATGGAACGCGTCGAGAAGATCCTTCAAGACGACGCGATCATGGTTCAGCCGTTCTTCCGTGCGGTCTTCTCCGCGGCAACGGAGAAGGTTCAGGGCTATGAGACCCATCCGACCCGCTACCACCAGTGGCATAAGGTCTGGTTGAAGGCATAGGGTCAGGTCACGGGCGGCGTCCATCGGGCGCCGCCCTTTCGGTTCGGACGGGACCGAACCGATCTCCGTGGCGGCCGCGGCAAGAAATTCCAGGGGGAAAGCGTTGAATGGCTAGTCTGATCGGGCGCCGGATCGTCGCGATGCTGTTGACGATGGTTGCGGTGTCCCTGGTGTTGTTCGTGCTTCTCGAATTCAACATCGAGGATGTCGCCATCAAGGTCCTCGGCCCGTACTCGCTCGAGGAATCGCGGCAGATCTGGCTTGAGGAGAACGGTTACCTCGATCCGTTCTACGAACGCTATCTGCGCTGGCTTTGGTCGGCCATCACGCTGGATTTCGGCGATTCAACGCGGTTCAAGGTTCCGGTCATCGACGTGCTGGGTCCGCGCCTGGCGCAGACCGGGATCCTGGCGCTTTCGACCTTCGCGGTCATGGTTCCGCTGGCCCTGGTCCTGGGCGTACTGGCAGGCATGAAAGAGGGGTCCTGGCTGGACCGGACGATCAGCGTCGTCTGCACGGTCACCACCTCTGTCCCCGAATTCGCCAGCGCCGTCATCTTCAGCGCCGTCTTCGTTTTCTGGCTCAAGTGGCTGCCAGGGACCAGCACCATGTCGGCGGGCTTTTCATTCGTCGAACTGATCCTCCCGACCATGGTCCTGGTCGGTTACGGGTTCGGTTACATCGCCCGCATGACGCGCGCCTCGATGGCCGAGGTTATGATGACCCACTACATCCGGACCGCGGTTCTGAAGGGGCTGCCCTATCGCAGGGTCATTCTGAAACACGCGTTGCGCAATGCGCTGATCGCGCCGTTTACGGTGATCATGCTGCAGATCAACTGGCTGTTGTCGGGCGTCATCGTGGTCGAGGCCTTCTTCTCCTACAAAGGCTTCGGACAGCTCTTGCTGGAGGCCTCGCTTAATCAGGACATCTACCTGATCGAGGCCTGCGCCATGGTCGCGGTGTTCGTCGCGGTCATGACCCAGCTGATCGCCGACATCGGCTACACCTATCTCAACCCGCGCATCCGGTTCGCCTGATCATGGCCGACGAAGCAATCAAGGCGGCACCGGCCGCACATCCGAGCATCCTGACCCAGCTTTTCCGGGCGGTCCTTTTGTTGCGCGAAAGCCCCGTGGGCATGATCGGGGCATCGATCTGCGCCTTCTGGGTTGTTGTCGCGGTTTTCGCGCCGTGGATCGCACCCTACGATCCGCTGGCGACCATGCAGCCGATGGCCATGCCGGGCGCCGCCTATGCGCGCGGCGAACCGGGCCAGATCTTCATCCTGGGAACCGACCATCTCGGGCGCGATATCCTGTCGCGGATCATCCACGGTTCGCGGACCGTGATGATCTATGCCCCGCTTGCAACCTTCTGCGCCTATATGGTCGGCATCCTGATGGGGCTGCCGGGCGGTTACTTCCGCGGCTGGGTCGACGCGGTGCTGTCCTTCGTCGCCAACGTCATCCTGTCGTTTCCGGTGCTGGTGCTCTACGTGATCATCATCACCGTGTTCGGCGCCTCCGGCATCAACATCGTGCTGGCCGTCGTGTTCGCCAGCGCGCCCGGGATCTTCCGCATCGTGCGCGGCCTGACCCTGGATCTGCGGTCGCGCGACTATGTCGCCGCCGCCCAGGTGCGCGGCGAGAGTGCCTGGTACATCATGCTGGTCGAGATCCTGCCCAACGCAAAGGGCCCGCTGATCGTGGATGCCTGCCTGCGGCTTGGCTATGTCACGATCACGATCGGCGTGCTCGGATTCCTGGGCCTCGGCCTGCCGCCGCCCACGCCGGACTGGGGCGGCATGATCGCCGAGACCTACAAGATGGCGCAGGCATTTCCGCACATGGCGCTGTTCCCTTGCATCGCGCTGTCGTCGCTGGTGTTGGGGCTCAATCTGCTGGCCGACGGGTTGCGGGAAATCTCGATCCGCGACTGAAGGAGGCACCGTGACCGACCAATCCCATACCGAGGAAGTCCCGATCCTGGACATGCAGGACGTGTCCATCACCTATCTGACCCGGGCCGCGGAGGTCCAGGCGGTGAAGGGCTTCAACCTGAAGATGGGGCGCGGCGAAAGCGTCGGTCTTGTGGGCGAATCCGGCTGCGGCAAGTCGACCGTTGCCATGGCGTTGATGCGATACCTTGGCACGAACGCACGCATCGACACCGGCCGCATCCTCTACAAGGGCCGCGACCTCCGCGACCTCAACGACGAGGAGTTGCGCCAATTGCGCGGTTCCGACATCGCCATGGTCTATCAGGAGCCGATGGCGGCCCTGAACCCGTCGCTGACGATCGGCGAGCAGCTGATGGAAGTGCCGCTGTGCCACGAGGCCGACTGCACCGAGAGCCAGGCCCGTGACCGCGCTGCTGATATCCTCACCCGGGTCAAGCTGGCCGACACCAAGCGGGTGATGGAATCCTACCCGCACCAGGTCTCCGGCGGTCAGCAGCAGCGCGTGGTAATCGCGATGGCGCTTTTGTCCAACCCGTCGCTCTTGGTCCTGGACGAGCCAACCACGGCGCTGGACGTCACGGTCGAGGCGGGCATCGTCGAGTTGATCGGTGAGATCAGCGAAACCTTCGGCACGTCGATGCTGTACATCTCGCACAATCTGGGCCTGATCCTGGAGACCTGCCAGCGGGTCTATGTCATGTATTCGGGCGAGGCGGTCGAATACGGGCTCGTCGAGGACGTGTTCGACCGAATGCGCCATCCTTACACGCGCGGCCTGTTCGACTGCATTCCCCGGCCTGCGGCCGACAAGAACGAAAACCCGATCGTACCCATCCCGGGACGCCTGCCGCTGCCCAACGAGCGGCCGGCGGGCTGTTACTTCGGACCCCGCTGCGACCACTTCCGCGCCGGCGTCTGCGACGCACCCGACGGCATCCCGATGGCGGAGGTCGGCGGCAGCATCGGCCACCACGTGCGCTGTGCCCGCTGGCAGGAGATCGACTGGGATCATTACCGTCCCGATCGCGAAGCCCAACCCGAGCTGGAAGCCGGCGAAGAGGTGCTGGAAGTCAGCGACCTCCGCAAATACTACGAGGTCGACGAGGGTCCGTTCGGTGCGATCTTCTCCAGCGAAGCGACCAAGTACGTCAAAGCCAACGAAGACATCACCTTCGATGCGCAGAAACAGCAGACGCTTGCGATCGTCGGCGAATCCGGCTGCGGCAAATCCACCTTCGCACGGGTACTGATGGGGCTGGAGACCGCCACCGAAGGCTCGATCCTGTTCATGGGCGACGAGATCGCAACGTGCGAGGTCCAGGACCGCACCACCGAGCAGATCGGCGGCATGCAGATGGTCTTCCAGAACCCGAACGACACGTTGAACCCCAGCCGCTCGGTCGGCGCGCAGATCGGCCGCGTGCTGCGCAAGTTCGGCAAGGCACAAACCGGGGCGGACGTCCGGTCGGGCGTGGCCCATCTGTTGGACCTGGTCAAGCTTCCGCAGGAGTTCGCCACCCGCAAGCCGCGTCAGCTTTCCGGCGGCCAGAAACAGCGCGTCGGCATTGCGCGCGCCTTTGCGGGCGACCCTGAACTGGTGATCGCCGACGAGCCGGTCTCGGCCCTGGACGTCTCGGTCCAGGCCGCGATCACCGGTCTGTTGATGGACATTCAGCGCACCCAGGGGACCACGCTGATCGTCATCAGCCATGATCTGGCCGTCGTGCGCTACCTCGCCGACCGCGTGGTGGTCATGTATCTCGGGCAGGTGATGGAGCAGGGGACGGTCGAGCAGGTCTATTCGCCGCCATACCACCCCTATACCGAGGCATTGCTGGCGGCCGTGCCGGTGCCGGACACATCGATCGAGAAAAAGCGGATCGTCCTGGAAGGCAACGTTCCCTCGCCCTTGGACCCGCCCAAAGGGTGCCCCTTCGCCACCCGCTGTCCGCGCAAGGTCGGCCAGATCTGCGACGACCAGCGGCCGCCTCTGCAGGAAGGTCCGGGTGGCCACCAGATCGCGTGCCACATTCCGGTCGAGGAACTGCGAACCTTCGAGCCGGTGCTGCACGCGAAAAAAGAGCCGCAGCCCGCGCATCCGGGCGAATAAAGGCCACCGCTGCGCATCGACAGACTGCCTCGATCCGCGGAGATCTCACATTGGGTTTGGCTTGCTGTTCAACGTTAGCAGCCGTGCAACGCAAATGAAGCAGGAGACAGCACCATGAACAGGACGAAAAACGACCCGGGCAACGGAGCCGATGAAGCGGTTCATCCCCACATCCCCGAACTGATCGACGAACTGAAGACGGGGCGCGTTGAAAGACGCGAGTTCCTTCGCACGGCCTGCCTTCTGGGCATGTCGGCGACGGCGGCCTATGCCGTCGCCGGGCGCATCACAGGCGATTTCATGATGCCCGCCGCCCAGGCCGCCGAACCGAAGAAGGGCGGCATCTTGCGCTTCGCCATGCTGGTGCAGGAGATGCAGGACCCGGCCACCTTCGACTGGGGCGAGAAGGCCAACCAGGCCCGGCACATTGTCGAATACCTGACGATCACAGGGCCAGACAACGTCACGCGCCCTTACCTGGCGGAAAGCTGGACCGCGTCGGCCGACCTGACCGAATGGACGTTCAAGCTGCGCCAGGGCATCAAATGGTCAAATGGCGACGATTTCAACGCCGACGACGTCGTGTTCAACTTCACGCGCTGGCTGGATCCGGCAACCGGGTCGTCCAACATCGGGCTCTTCTCGGCAATGACCGAGCAATACGATTCCGGTGAGAAGGACGACAAAGGCAATGCGGTGATGAAGACCCGCATGACCGAGGGCGCCGTTCAGAAGGTCGACGACTATACCGTCAAGCTCACGCTGAACTCGCCGGTCCTGTCGATCCCGGAGAACCTCTACGACTATCCGACGGCGATCGTGCATCGCGACTTCGAAAAGGACGGCGGCGATCTGTCGAAGAACCCGGTGGGCACCGGACCCTACACGCTTGCGAATTTCCGCGTGGGCGAACTGGCAGTCTTGAAGAAACGCGAGGGTCCCTACTGGGGCGGCGAAGTCTATCTGGACGAAATCCACTATCTGGACGTGGGTCAGGAGGCCGCGGCACAGATTGCGGCACTTGCCTCGGGCCAGGTCGACGGCATCTACACGCTGGACATGACAACCTTGGAAACCGCGGAGGCGATTCCGAACATCGTCGTCTCACATGCGGTGACAGCGCAGACCGGTGTCATTCGGATGAACGTCAAGAACAAGCCCTTCGACGACGTCCGGGTCCGGCGGGCCATTCAGCTCTCCGCGGACAATCAGGAGATCTTCGAGAAATCGCACCGGGGGTTTGGCTCGGTTGGTGAAAACCATCACGTCGCGGAGATCCATCCGGAGTATTTCAAGCTGCCGTCGGTCGGACGCGATGTCGCGAAGGCGAAGGAGCTGCTGGCCGAGGCCGGTTTCGCCGACGGCTTGGATATTTCGGTCAACGTGGGCAACACCCTAGGGACATGGGAGCAGGACTCCTGCCTTATCCTGAAACAGAACCTCGCCGAGGCAGGTATCAACCTCACCGTGAATGTGATGCCCTCGGCCAAGTACTGGGAACAATGGGACAAGGCGCCGTTCAGCCTGACAACCTGGGCCCATCGTCCGTTGGGCACGATGGTCCTTTCATTGGCCTATCGGACCGGGGTGCCGTGGAACGAAACCGCCTATGCCAATCCCGAATTCGACGAGGCGCTGACGGCCGCAGAATCAATCCTGGACGTGGAGGAACGCCGCAAGGCGATGGAACGCGTGCAGAGAATCATTCAGGAAGACGCGATCATGGTGCAGCCGTTCTTCCGCGCGGTCTTTTCGGCAACCAGTCCGCGGGTCCGTGGCTACGTGACCCATCCGACCTTGTATCACCAGTGGAACAAGGTTTGGCTCGAAGCGTAGGCCAAACCAGGGGAGGGACGCCGAAAACGCGGCTCGTCCGTTCTTAGGCACAGCTGTCGGATAACCCATGGGCGCACGCATGCGGGCGTTCTTTCCCGACCTCCCTGTGCCAACCTGCAGCGGCCCGGAAACACCGGGCCGTTTTCTTTTGGGAACGTACGTTAGGATTCCTGGTATTTGATCTGGCGCAAGGCTTCGCGTTCGAGCATTTCGCGGCACTGCGCGCTGATCTCGATGAACTGCGCCGCGAGGCCCTCGCGTTCCACTCGGACGACGCGACAGCGCACAGGCAGATCGACGCGGCCCCGGCGTTCCGTGTGCAGCCAGAACCGCGCGTAGAAACGCTGATCCGCCGTCAGCGCCCCGCCATAGGGCCTGATCAGGAATCCGTCGCAACTCCAGTTTTCGACTTGGAAGACGTGGCGGTCGATTTCCACCTTGTTGAGCAGGTTGCGAATGCGCGCGGCTTTGCGGCGATCGCGCCGCGCGGCACCGAACAATCGCTGGACAAGGCTGCTCACATCGACCTCCCCTCAGGCCCGGCGCTGGCACGCAGACCGGGTGCCCCGCATCTCCCGCCAACCGCCGTGACCATCTACAAAAACGGACCGGGAGACAAAGGCTTCCCGGGCATCGTGGAGAGGATTACTTAAGATCCTTTTAAGCCTGTTTTCCGGCCCCGATCGCCCCGGTCTGGCCGCCGAAAAGCAAAGCGGCCCAGCCGTTAGGCTGAGCCGCTGAATTGGCTCCGCGGGTAGGATTCGAACCTACGACCAACCGGTTAACAGCCGGTTGCTCTACCGCTGAGCTACCGCGGATCAGAGCCCCGGGGACGGCGCGCGGCGCCATACCGAGCCGGTGCGACGGCTTATAACAGCCGTCCGGCACCTTGCCAAGCGGGCTTTTGCCGTGTGCTCAAGCCGCGCGCAGCCGGTCGACGAACTCCTTCACGCGCGAGGTCAGGGTCTCGGATCGTGCGCTCATGTCCTCGGCCATCTGCTGCACATCGCCTGCCGCGCCGCCCGTCTGGCTCGCGGCCTCGCTGACCTGGACGATGTTCGTTGCGACCGTGGACGTGCCCTGGGATGCCTCCACAACGTTGCGTGCGATCTCGTCCGTTGCCGCGCTCTGCTCTTCGACCGCAGTGGCGATGGTCAGCGCAACGCGGTTCATCTCCGTGATGACCTTGCGGATATGCTGGATCGCGTCCACCGAATCCTTCGTGGCGGTCTGCATCGTGCCGATCTGCGTCGTGATCCGTTCCGTCGCCTGGCCGGTCTGGCCGGCCAGGTTCTTGACCTCGTTTGCGACCACGGCGAAACCCTTGCCGGCCGCCCCCGCACGCGCCGCCTCGATGTTGGCGTTCAAGGCAAGGAGATGCGTGTTGTCCGCGATTTCGGCAATCAGCTCGACGACCTCGCTGACTTCCTTTGCAGCGCGGTCCAGGCTCTGGACCAGGTTGTCCGTTGTCTCGGCCTGCCTGACCGCGTCTTCGGCGACCCGGCGCGCCGTGTCGGCCTGCTGTGCGACCTGCTTGATCGAGTCCGTCAGGCTCTCGGTCGCGGTCGCCACCGTCTGGACATTGGCCGAGGCCTGTTCGGTTGCGGCAGTCACGTCCGATGCCTGTTCCTGGGCGTTCTCCGCGATCCTGGTCATGTCGCGCGAACGCAGTTGCATGCCGGACGCCGCGTTCGCCACTTCTTCCGCGACCCGGCTGACCTCGGCCTCGAAGGCATCGGCCAGCTTCAGCATCTGCGCGCGCTTGTCGGCCTCGGACTTGGCCTTCATTTCCTCCTGCTCGCTGCGCAGGCGTTCGGACTCGATGGCGTTTTCCTTGAAGACCTGCACCGCGGCCGCCATCTCGCCGATCTCGTCCGTCCGGTTCTGGGCCGGGATTTCGACGTCGTGGTCGCCGTCGGCAACATGCCGCATGGCGTCCGACATCGCGGTGAGCGGACGGGTCACGGCCTGGCCGGAAAAGAACCCGACGGCGCCAACCACGAGGAAAATCACGGCGCTGCCGGCCAGCATCAGGTCGCGCATCCGGTGGATGGGTTCCAGGACTTCCGCTTCGGCGATTTCGGCGATGAAGGCCCAGGTGATGCCGTTGAATGTCATGGGTTCGTAAGCCGCCAGCACCGGAACGCCGTGCAGTCCGGTGGTCTCGCCGATGCCGGTCTCGCCAGAAAGGGCGCGTTCGACCGCATCGGACGCAACTTCTTTCTTCAATGTCGTCGGTTCATCGATATTTCTGGAATCGCTGCGCATCAGGCGGTCGTCGCCGACAATGTAGGTTTCGCCGGTTTCGCCCATGCCCGCACTTTCCTGCAAGACCGTGTTCAACCGGCCGATCGGCAGTTCGACGACCAGAATCCCCTGGCTATACCCATCCCGATCGAAAATCGGCGTCGCCACGAAACTGGTCGCTGCACCGCGGCTGGGTTCGTAAGCCTCCAGATCGGTAAATGCGATCATTCCGACCTCGTCGGCGGACATCAGCTCCTTCTGTTCTTCGGCTTTGCGAAACGCCTGCGCAAGGCCGGTGTCGCGAAGCGGTCCGTCCAACAGATTGCTGGCGAAATCGGTCTTCTTGCGAACGCTGTAGACCAGGGCGCCCTGACGGCTGACAAGGAAAATGTCCTTGTAGCCTTTCTCTTGCATCACGCCCCGGAACCAGGGGTGGAACCGGTCGTGAGCCCAGTCGTATGGGGTGTCCGCCGGCGAACTGTTCAATTTGTGCCGCTCCGTCTCGCCGTGCGGGTTCTCGGCGATGTACAGCGTCTGGAGTTTGTCGACAGCCTCGTCGCCGAAATTGATGTAGCCGGACGTCAAGGCGCCGACCGCGCTGATGGCGGTGTCGGTCCGTGCGATGATCCGCAGGTCCTGCTCGATCGATTGGAGGTATTGCTCCAGAGTGGTTTTGCGCGCTTGAAGCTGCCCGGTCAGTTTCGAGGCCGCCTCGGATCTGAGCTGTTCCTGGCCTACGAAATAGCCGGTCAGTCCGGTTGCGCTGAGTGACAGAATGGCCAGCGATTGGATGACCAAAGGCAGCTTGACCTTGATCTTCAGTGCAAGAGATCTCATGGCTCAAATCCCCGTTCGCCCATTATTGACGCCGCGCGCGGCTTACCACCGCTGACATGCGACGCGCTCCGGGCCGTCCGGCCGCGGGAGCTGTTTAGTATTTGGTAACGAACTGCACACCACACCGCCGGGTTGAGACACCCGGGACCTATAGTATGCAAGGTGGGCGTTAACGGTGTGTTGAGTGCGCCGCAGGGTTCGCGCGGCCTGCAACGAAACCGTTGCTATTGCAGGCTATTTGGGGAGGGATTGCCCGGCTGAACCCATGTGCGCGCGGGTCGGGAACGGCGGCCCGGATGGAGGCGCGGACCGGATTCGAACCGGTGTACAAGGATTTGCAGTCCTCTGCGTAGCCTCTCCGCCACCGCGCCTGGTCCGGACTCTTGCGTTCCGTGACTGCGGCCGGGCCAGCCGGCCGCGGGCGTGATATACGCACTGGGTTTTCGCCGGTCAAGCATGCGGGCCACGGCGGAACGCGTTGTAAATCGCCGTTTGGCTCAATATAACAGGCACGTACGGCGATGCCCTCCGGTCCGTCGGCGAGGGGGCCAGCGCCGGACGTCAAAGCCATTCATCGCGAGGCCAAGATGGATTTTGCCACCGCTCGCCAGAACATGGTCGAAAGCCAGGTCCGGACGAACAAGGTCACCGACCAGCGAGTCCTGGACAGCATGAAGACCCTGCCGCGCGAACTGTTCGTGCCAAAGGCCAGACGACCGCTGGCCTACGTGGACGAGTGTCTCAGCATCGGCGACGGCCGCTACCTGATGGAACCCTGCGCACTTGCAAGGCTGCTGCAAAGCGCCGCCTTGCAGCCCACGGACGTTGCCTTGGTGATCGGGTGCGGGACGGGCTACTCCGCGGCATTGATTGCGGGCATGACCGCGACGGTGTTCGCAATGGATGCGGATCCGGAAATGACCGCCGAAGCGAGCACCATTCTCGCCGAGCTCGCCATCGACAACGTGGTCGTCGAAACACGGGCGCACCGCGGCGGTTGGCCGGAACAGGGTCCGTTCGACGTCATCCTCATCGACGGCGCCGTGCCCGAGGTTCCCGCTGCACTGCTTGAACAACTTGCCGAGGGCGGCCGTCTTGTGTCGATACTGCAGGAAGGCGAGGCGGTCGGGCGCGGGGTGCTGTACGGCAAACGTTCCGGCTCGGTGTCCCATTGCACGCTGTTCGACGCCCTTGTCGGCCCCTGTCCCGGTTTCGAACAAAAAGCAGGTTTTGTGTTTTGACCGCTAGTAACGGGCATATCTTGTAGTTAGAGTGCCAAGCGAAAGGTGGAAGTTGGGATCGTGCATCTGGGAGTGGATGACCTCTACGCGATGCAGCGGTCCTCGGTTCCGCATGCCGTGCTTGACGTCAGGGAAGATTGGGAGCGAGAGATTTGCGCTTTTGAAGGAAGCCTTAATATCTCTCTAACCAAACTAGCGGAGAGCATTCCCTTGTTGCCAATGGACAGACCTCTTGTCGTTATGTGCCATCACGGTGTCAGATCGCTACAGGCTGTTCACTGGCTCCGCCAGCAGGGGTTTGACAACGCCGTTAATCTCGACGGGGGTATCGACGCGTGGGCACGGCAGATCGATCATCGCGTGAGGGTCTATTGACCTGCGCGCCAACAATCGCGGCACAGCCGGTGTGTCGTCCGCGACCAGGTTGGTTGCGCCGCGCCGGGCTCGCCGGCCTGACCGCCGCGGCTTTTGCCGTCGGCTGTGCGATTCCTGAACGTGCCGTGGGCCAGACGCTTTACGAGGCGATGGCCATTGCGTACGAAACCAACCCGCAGATCCTTTCGGAACGGTCGCGGTTGCGGGCCACGGATGAAAGCGTACCGCAGGCTTTGGCGGGATGGCGCCCGACCCTTGAGGCGACCGGCAATCTCGGCCGCGTGCGGGAAAACCGCAACCGTGGTATTGGCACCGACTACCGGACCCGCTTCTCCACCGGTGTCCGCATCACCCAGAACATCTATGAGGGCGGCCGCACCCAGGCAACGATCGCGCGCGCCGAGGCGGACGTCCTGGCCGGGCGTGCCGAACTGTTGTCCGTGGAACAGACCGTGCTGTTGGATGTGGCGACGTCCTATCTGAACGTGGTGCGCGACCGCGAGGTGCTCAGCCTGCAGATTGCCAACGAAGCGCGCCTGGAACGGCAGCTTGAAGCCACCCAGGACCGTTTCGAAGTCGGGGAAGTGACACGAACCGACGTCGCGCAGGCGGAATCTCGGCTGGCCAGGGCGACTGCCGACCGGATCGCCTCGGAATCCGACCTGGAAGTCAGCAACGCCTTCTTCGAGCAGGTGGTGGGCCAGGCGCCCGGCGAGGACCTTGCCTATCCCGAGGCGGAGGAACCCAGCCTGCCGGCGACACGCCAGGAGTCGGGCCGGCTTGCCAGCGAGCGCAACCCGGAAGTGCTGACCAGCTTTTACGAACGACGCTCGGCGGAACGCACCGTCGACCAGGAGTTCGCGGATCTCCTGCCCAGTGTGGATATCGAGGGCGAAGTGGAGCGCAGGCGCAACACCGCGTCCGATGACTCCACGGTCAAGAGCGCCAGCGTCACTGCGAACGTGCGGATCCCGATCTACCAGGCGGGCGCCGAGACCAGTGAGCTTCGCGAGGCCAAGCAACTGGTGCGGCAGGCCAACGACCGCATCGTCGACGCAAGACGGCAGGCCATCGAAGACGCGACCAGCGCCTGGGAGGTGCTGCAGTCTTCGCGGGCCCAGATTATCGCCAACGAGGCGGAGGTCCGGGCGACCGGGATTGCGCTGGAAGGCGTCCAGCAGGAAGCCGCGGTGGGCTCGCGTACGGTCCTGGATATTCTCGATGCGGAACAGGAATTCCTCGACGCGCAGGTCTCGTTGGTCCGGGCGCGCCGCGACGTTTACGTCGCCGGCTATTCCCTGTTGTCGGCGGTCGGATCGCTGACCGCGCGGGACCTTGGACTGCCACTGCAAATCTACAACGAACAGGAATACTATGATCAGGTCCGCAATCTCTGGTGGGGAGTTGGCGAGACACCTGAACCCGGTGTTCCGGAACCCGATACAGTCATTCCGGCCGACTAAGACCATACCGCAGGGAGGGCCCCGGCGAACGGCCGTCGGGCAAACGCAGGAAGTAATGTGATGAGCGACACGCAGCAAGAACCATCCATGGAAGAGATCCTGGCATCGATCAGGAAAATCATTTCGGAGGATGGGGAGGAAGCGGCCGGCGAGCAGACGGCCGAGCCCGAGGTCGCTGCAGAGCCCGAGCCCGCTCCCGAGCCGGAACCGGAGCCCGAACCGGAGCCCGAACCGGAACCCGAGCCTGAGCCCGAACCGGAACCCCCGGCACCCGAAGAAGAGCCGCTGGAACTGACGGAACTGGTCCAGGAAGAGGCGGCCGAGATCGAAATGGTGGAGAGCGAGCCGGAGCCGGAAACGGCGCCGGTCCCGGTGGAGGAACCGGAACCGCGTGTCGAGGTGCCGGCAACGGCGGCGATGCAGGACGTGGATCGGTTGATCTCCGACGACGTGGCCACCGCCAGCGCTGCGTCGCTGTTCAAACTGGTCAACGCCACCCAGATCGGCAATGCGACGCTGACCCTCGAGGAACTGCTGAAGGAACTGCTTCGGCCGATGTTGCGGGAGTGGCTTGACGAAAACCTCCCGGATATGGTCGAAACGCTGGTTCGCGAGGAGATCGAGAAACTGTCGGCGCAAGCGCGCGGCCGGTAGTCCGCTCCCGCGAAGGGGCGTCCGCCAGGAGGTCCCTGGACCGGAACTGCTCTCCCTCAGGAGGACCGTTCAGCAATGCTGGACAAGACCTATCGACCCGAGGCCGTCGAAGGCCGCATCTACGCCCTGTGGGAGGAACACGGCGATTTCGCCTGCGGCCGGCCCGAAGGCGCCAAACCTTTCACCATCGTCCTGCCGCCGCCCAATGTGACAGGGTCCTTGCATATCGGCCACGCGCTGAACCACACGCTGCAGGACGTGTTGATCCGCTTCGAGCGGATGCGCGGCCGCGACACCCTGTGGCAGCCGGGGATGGATCATGCCGGCATCGCCACGCAGATGGTGGTCGAACGACAGCTTGCCGAAAAGGACATCGACCGGCGCGACATGGGCCGCGAAGCCTTTGTGGAGAAGGTGTGGGAGTGGAAGGCCGAGTCCGGCGGCATGATCTTCAACCAGGACAAGCGTCTCGGCGTGAGCTGCGACTGGAGCCGCGAACGCTTCACCATGGACGAAGGGCTGTCCCGCGCCGTCCTCAAGGTGTTCGTCGATCTCTACAAGAAGGGCTTGGCCTACAAGGACAAGCGCCTGGTCAACTGGGACCCCAAGCTGGAAACGGCGATTTCCGACCTGGAGGTTCAGCAGGTCGAGACCAAGGGCAACCTCTGGTACTTCAAGTACCCCGTCGAAGACATGGAGGGTGTCAGCCTGACCGTCGCCACGACCCGGCCGGAAACCATGCTGGGCGACACCGGCGTGGCCGTGCACCCCGATGACGAACGCTACCGCCACCTGGTCGGAAAGCATTGCATCCTGCCGCTGGTCGGGCGCCGCATTCCCATCGTCGCCGACGACTACGCCGACCCGGAGCAAGGCTCGGGCGCGGTGAAGATGACGCCGGCGCACGACTTCAACGATTTCGAGGTGGGCCGCCGCCAGGATCTGGAGATGGTCAACATCTTCGACCGGCGCGCGCGGATCAACGACAACGCGCCGGAGGCCTATCGCGGCATGGACCGGTTCGAGGCGCGCAAGAAGGTCGTCGAAGACATCGAGGCGCTGGGCCTCTTGGAGAAGGTGGAGGACCACGTCCACGTGGTGCCCACGGGCGACCGCGGCGGCGTGGCCATCGAACCCTATCTGACGGACCAGTGGTACGTGGACGCCAAGACGTTGGCCAAGCCGGCGATCGAGGCGGTGGAGCAGGGGCGCACCAAGTTCGTGCCCGAGCACTGGACCAAGACCTATTACGAATGGATGCGCAACATCCAGCCCTGGTGCGTCTCGCGCCAGTTGTGGTGGGGCCACCAGATCCCGGCCTGGTACGGGCCCGACGGGCAGGTCTTCGTCGAACTGACCGAGGAAGAGGCCGCCGCCGCCGCCAAGGCGCATTACGGCGAAGAGGTGGCGCTGGAGCGCGACCCGGACGTGCTGGACACCTGGTTCTCGTCGGCGCTGTGGACCTTCACGACGCTGGGCTGGCCCGACCAAACGCCCGAGATCAAACGCTATCACCCGACCGACGTCCTGGTGACCTCGCATGACATCATCTTCTTCTGGGTCGCCCGGATGATGATGATGACGCTTGAGTTCATGGAGACCATTCCGTTCGAGACGGTCTATATCCATGCGCTGGTGCGCGATGCGCGCGGCCAGAAGATGTCCAAGTCCAAGGGCAACACCATCGATCCGCTGGGCATGATCGACCAGTACGGCGCCGATGCGCTGAGGTTCACGCTGACCTCGCTGGCCGCGCAGGGGCGCGACATCAAGCTGTCGCCGGCGCGCGTCGAAGGCAACCGCAACTTCGCGACCAAGCTGTGGAACGCCGCGCGCTTTTGCGAGATGAACGGCTGCGTCGCGGACCCGGGTTTCGATCCGGCCTCGTGCAGCGAAACCGTCAACCGCTGGATCGTCAGCGCCGTCACCGGCATCGCCCATGACACCACCCAGGCGCTGGAGACCTTCCGCTTCAACGACGCGGCGAACGGTCTCTACCAGTTCATCTGGGGCACCTTCTGCGACTGGTACCTGGAGTTCGCCAAACCCCTGCTGCAGGGCGAGGATGCGGGCGCCAAGGCCGAAACCCAGAAGACGGCGGCCTGGGCGCTCGACCAGATCATCGTGCTGTTGCACCCGATCATGCCCTTCATCACCGAGGAACTGTGGAGCCAGACCGGCGCGGCGCGCGACGGCCGCCTGATCCGCGCCGCCTGGCCGGCCTACGGCGCCGATCTTGTCGATCGTGCCGCCGAGCAGGAGATGGACTGGGTGATCCGGCTGATCTCCGACATCCGCTCGGTGCGCGCGGAGATGAACGTGCCGCCCAAGGCGGTGCTCGGCCTCTTTGTCACCGGCGCCGACGACCGGGCCAAGGGCTGGCTTGCGGCCCATGGCGTGCTGGTCGAACGGCTGGCGCGCGTCGACGGCGTGACGCTGGACGCGGAGCCGCCGAAAGGATCGGTCCAGCTGGTCCACGACGAAGCGACCGTGGCGCTTCCTCTTGCCGACGTGATCGACTTCGCACAGGAAAAGACACGCCTGGAGAAGGAAATGGCGAAAGCCGAAGGCGAGATCGACAAGCTGTCGAAAAAGCTGGGCAATGCCGGGTTCCTCGCCAAGGCGCCCGTGGAGGTCGTGGAGGAACAGCGCGAGCGTCTGCAAGACGTCGAGGCGCTGAAGTCCCGCCTGGCCGACGCCCACGCCCGCATCGCCGCGGCGCTCTAGGACTTCGCGCCGTCTCAGCCACATGCTTCGAGACGCGGCGCTTTGCGCCGCTCCTCGAGACATCAGGGTTTTGTTCGACGGCTGTCATCCCAACCATCCTCACCCTTGTCTGTTGAGGCTATGTCAGGCCGAGTAGTGGCATGGACTATTCCGCTACTTGTCCAGTCCTGCGTAGAACACCCCGAACGGCGGAAGAGCGACCTCGTCGCCGTCCATGTCCGCCGAGAACCCGTGTCCGTCGAGGGGCCTAGAGCCGGGCGGCAGCGCGGCCCGGGCCGGTTCGTTCGACAGGTTGAACAGGCAGAGAATGCGTTCCTCCGCCGTCGCGCGCACGAAGCCCACGACGGGATCGGGCTCCTCCATCAGTTCAAGGCTGCCGTGGATCAGCGCCGGGTGCAGCTTGCGCCATCGGAGGTGGGTGCGGAACGCGTTCAGCACCGAAGCCGGATCGCGCTCCTGCAGGTCCGCCGCCATCGGCACATGCTCCGCAGGCACCGGCAGCCAGGGTTTGGCCCTGCCGAACCCGGCGTTCTCCCGGTCGTGCGCCCAGGGAAACGGCGTGCGGCATCCGTCGCGGCCCTTGTAGGCCGGCCAGAACTCGATCCCCGGCGGGTCGACGATGTCCTCGAAGGCGAGTTCGGCCTCGGTCAGGCCCAGTTCCTCGCCCTGATAGATGCAGGCCGACCCCCGCAGGCTGGTGATCAGCGCCAGCAACAGCTTGGCCAGCGCCGGCCCGTCTCCGGCGAGGTGAGGCAGCGCCCCCCAGCGGGTGACGGCGCGCACCACGTCGTGGTTGGAGAAGGCATAGGTCTTCCAGCCGCGTCCGATCACCCGTTCGACGTGGCCCACCACCTCGTGCAGGCGTTCCCAGCCGAAATCGGGCTTGGTCAGCTCGAAGGTATAGCCGGTGTCCAGGCCGCGTTCGGTGTTGGTGTATTTCGCCGCCGCCTCGATGGCGCCGCCTTCGCCGATCTCGCCCAGGGTGAAGGCGTCGGGGAATGCGTCCATCAGGTCTTTCAGCACCGCGAACTTGTGCATGATCTCCGGCCGGTCGCGGTCGTGGATGTGGAGCTGCATGGAGAAGTTGCTGCCGCGCTCGGTGGCGACCGCGACGCGCCCCAGGTCCGGCGGTGCCGGCGGGTTGTCGCGCAGTTCGGCGTCGTGGACCAGGGTCGAGATCGCGTCCAGGCGCAGGCCGTCGACGCCCTTGGCGAGCCAATACCGCGCCTCGTCCAGCATCGCGGCGACCGCCTCGTCGTTGTGCCAGTTGAGGTTCGGCTGTTCTTTGAGGAAATGGTGCAGATAGTACTGGCTGCGCCGGGTGTCCCACTGCCAGGTGCTGCCGCCAAAGGTGGAGATCCAGTTGTTGGGCGGCGAGCCGTCCTGCTTCGGGTCGGCCCAGACATACCAATCGGCCTTGGGGTTGTCGCGGCTGGACCGGCTCTCGGCGAACCAGGGATGCTGGTCGGAGGTGTGGGCCATCACCATGTCGATGACGACCTTCAGGCCGCGGTCGTGTGCCGCCGCCAAAAGGCGGTCGAAGTCCTCGTTGGTTCCGAAGATCGGGTCGACCGCGCGATAGTCGGCGACGTCGTAGCCAAAGTCCTTCATCGGCGACAGGAAGAAGGGCGAGATCCAGATCGCATCCACGCCCAGGGACCTGACATAGTCCAGCTTCTCGGTGATCCCCGCCAGATCGCCGATGCCGTCGCCGTTCGCGTCCCGGAAACTGCGCGGATAGATCTGGTAGATGACCGCGCCGCGCCACCATGGGCTCATGGGCCTGCCCCCTCGTCGGAATCCGGCCCCGGTCCCCGCCGCCGGCCGCAATGACCTGCTCATACGGGCCCGGCCAAAGCCATGCAAGCGCCAACTGGCAGCCCCCCGGACTCTGCGCCCGATTCACCCTGGAAAGCGGTTTCGGCGCTGGTTATGGTCCGGCACAAGCAACAAACGATCGGGAGGCACCGATGGCGATCGACAAGTCCAATCTGCCCAGCCGTTACGTCTCGGTGGGGCCGGAAAGCGCGCCGCACCGCAGCTACTACTATGCCATGGGCATGACCGAAGAGGAGATCGCCCAGCCCTTCGTCGGCGTCGCCACCTGTTGGAACGAGGCCGCGCCTTGCAACATCGCGCTTGCCCGACAGGCCCAGGCCGTGAAGAAGGGCGTGGAGATGGCGCACGGGACGCCGCGGGAGTTCACCACCATCACGGTGACCGACGGCATCGCCATGGGCCATTCCGGCATGAAATCCTCGCTGGTCAGCCGCGACCTGATCGCCGATTCCGTGGAGTTGACCATGCGCGGGCATTGTTACGACGCGCTGGTCGGCCTTGCCGGCTGCGACAAGTCGCTGCCGGGCATGATGATGGCGATGGTGCGGCTGAACGTGCCGTCGGTGTTCATGTATGGCGGCTCGATCCTGCCGGGGCACTTCAAGGGCAAGGACGTCACCGTCCAGGACGTTTTCGAGGCCGTCGGCGCCCATTCCGCCGGCAACATGTCTGACGAGGATCTGCACGCGCTGGAATGCGTCGCATGCCCCTCGGCCGGCTCCTGCGGCGGCCAGTTCACGGCCAACACCATGGCCTGCGTCTCCGAGGCGATGGGCCTGGCGCTGCCCGGATCGGCCGGCGCGCCGGCGCCGTACGAAAGCCGCGACGAATACGCGACCGCCTCGGGCGAGGCGGTGATGAGGCTGGTCGAAAGCCAACTCCGCCCGCGCGACATCGTCACGCCGAAGTCCCTGGAGAACGCCGCACGCATCGTCGCCTGTTCTGGCGGATCGACCAATGCGGCGCTGCACCTGCCGGCGATCGCGCACGAGGCCGGGATCGATTTCGACCTGCACGCGGTGGCCGAGATCTTCCGCTCAACACCCTACATCGCCGACCTCAAGCCGGGCGGCCGCTACGTCGCGAAGGACCTCTTCGAGGTGGGCGGCGTCGGCATCATCTTGAAGGCGCTGCTGGACGGCGGTTACCTGCATGGCGACTGCATCACGGTTACCGGCAAGACCATCGCGGAGAACCTGGAAGACGTGGTTTTCCCGACTGATCAGGACATCGTGCGACCGGTTTCCAGCCCGCTGTCGCCCACCGGCGGTGTCGTCGGCCTGAAGGGCAATCTGGCGCCGGAAGGCGCCATTGTGAAAGTCGCCGGCATGGACAATCTGCGCTTTTCCGGCCCGGCACGCGTGTTCGACTGCGAGGAGGACTGCTTCAAGGCGGTCGAGGACCGCAGCTACAAGGAAGGCGAGGTGCTGGTCATCCGCTACGAAGGGCCCAAGGGCGGCCCCGGCATGCGCGAGATGCTGGCCACCACGGCGGCTCTTTACGGCCAGGGCATGGGCGACAAAGTGGCGCTGATCACCGACGGACGCTTTTCCGGCGCGACGCGCGGCTTCTGCATCGGCCATGTGGGGCCGGAGGCCGCGGTTGGCGGGCCGATCGGGCTTCTCCGCGACGGCGACGTGATCACCCTCGACGCCACGCAAGGCACCATCGAGGTGGACCTGAGCGACGCCGAACTGGACGCGCGGCGTCAGGAGTGGAAGCCACGCAAGCACGACTTCCAGTCGGGCGCCCTGTGGCGCTACGCCCAGACCGTGGGCTCGGCGGAGAAGGGCGCGGTGACCCATCCGGGGGGCCAGGCGGAAACGCATGTATTTGCGGATATCTGACGGTGGCGAGCGGGTTGCGGTAGTCTACTAGTGGATCACCACTGAATGCGCATAGCCGTCGGCGGGTTTCAGCACGAGACCAACACCTTCGCACCGGAACGGGCGGACTTTGCGCGTTTCGAACGCCAGGACGGCTGGCCGGCGCTGTCGCGCGGGGCGGCGCTGTTTCCGGCGGTCGACGGCGTGCAGATTCCCATTGCCGGTGCGGTCGAGGGCTTGCGCGCGGCGGGGCACGAGCCGGTGCCGTTGCTCTGGTGTTCGGCCACGCCGTGCGCGCACGTGACCAGGGATGCGTTCGAACGCATTGCCGCACTGATCGTCGAAGAGGCGCGCGCGGCCATGCCGCTGGACGGTCTTTATCTCGATCTGCACGGCGCCATGGTCTGCGAGCACCTGGAAGACGGCGAGGGTGAACTGTTGCGGCGGATCCGCGATGCGGTCGGCCACAGTTTGCCGATCGCGGTCAGCCTCGACCTGCATGCGAACGTCACAGAAGAGATGGTCGCGCTGGCCGATCTGATCGAGATCTACCGCACCTATCCGCACGTGGACATGGCCGAGACCGGCGAACGTACCGTCCACGGCCTGGTCGACCTCGTCGCCGCAGGCGACCGGCCGGCGAAGGCCTTTCGTAAAGCCGACTTCTGCATTCCGCTCAACTGGGGCTGCACCCTGCATGAACCGGCCGAGAGCCTTTACGGCCTGATTCCAGGCCTGGTTTCGGCGCAGGTGCCTTGGCTCTCGCTCGCCGCGGGGTTTCACCTTTCCGACATCGCCGAGATGGGCCCGGCGGTGCTGGCCTACGGACACAGCCAGCCCGCGGCCGACGCCGCGGCGGACGCCCTGTTCCAGGCGTTGAACGACCGGCGCACCGCGTTCGAAGGCCATGTCTATCACCCCGCGGACGCGGTCGATCTGGCGAAGGACCTGGCGTCGCGCTCGGCGCGGCCCGTGGTGCTGGCCGATACCCAGGACAACCCGGGCGGCGGCGGGCCCGGCGATACCACGGGCCTGTTGCGGGTGCTGGTCGAACGCGGCGCCAAGGGCGCGGTGCTGGGCCTGTTGAACGACCCCGCCGCCGCGGGCGCCTGTCACGAGGCGGGACTGGGCAAGCGCCTGTCGCTCCGATTGGGCGGGCGTCTGTTTCCGGGCGACCGGCCGATGGAGGTCTGGGCGTCCGTCCTGAACCTTGGCGACGGGCGCTTCACCGCAACAGGACCCATGTGGGGCGGGTCCCGCATGGACCTTGGCCCCATGGCCTTGATCGAGGTCGAAGGCGTGCGTGTGGTTTTGGCGTCGAAACCGATGCAGGCCGGCGACCAGGCGATGTTCCGGCATCTCGGCATCGAGCCGGCGGAGATGCCGATCATGGCTCTCAAGAGCTCGGTCCATTTCCGCGCCGACTTCCAGCCGATTGCCGAGCAGATCCTGGTCGTCGCCGCGCCGGGCCCGGTCTATGCGGATCCGGCGACGCTCACCTATCGGAAGCTGCGGCCAGCGCTTAAGATCGGTTGACGCCGCACGGCCGATCGAGCATTAGCTTCGGCGGTCACGCATCCAGGGAAGTGAAACAGGGGAGTCCCACATGGCATTTGGAAAGTTCCTAAGACCGATGCTTGCGCTGGCGGCAGGCGCCTTGCTTTGGCCCGGGCAGGCACCGGCGCAGGGCGACAACATTTTCGCGGTCAAGACCACCGGCGACCTCATTACCATTTGCACGTTTCCCGAGGACGATCCGATGCGTCCTTCGGCCATCAACTATTGCCTTGGCTATGTGGACGGGGCGGTCGATTACCACGACGTGCTGACGGCGCACGAGGACTTGAAGCCCTTGGTCTGTTATCCCGAAACGGCGACGCTGGAGCTTGGAGCCTCGGTCTTCATTGCCTGGGGCAAGGAACAAGACAGCGACGACCCGATTATGGGAACGCCGCCGGTGCAGGGCGTGATCAAGGCACTGGCCCAGAAATGGCCCTGCACCTGAAGGTAACGGAGCGACAGCCACGCACCGAGATATCTGCATACCTAGGAGTTGATGAATGAGAACGATTTCTTTTGCCGCCGCAATTTGCCTTGGGCTCGGTCTTGCCGGCTGCGGCGATACGACGACGTCGCGCAGCCTCACCGGCAGCGCCATCGGCGCCGGCGCCGGCGCGGCAATCGGCGCGGCCTCGGGCAACACGTTGCTTGGCGCAGGGATCGGCGCAGGCGCAGGCCTGGTCGGCGGCTATCTCTACGACCAACACAAGAAGGGCAACATCGACTGAGGCAACGCCCGACGCGGGGCGCGCAGCGAAGATCGTTTGCTGCGCCCGCCTGCTTGACGCATGTCAACGACTTGTCACCAGGCACGGCGTCAAATACGCCGGTCCTGTAAGCGGCGCGCAGTGTGATGCGCGCCGTTTTTCTTCGGATAGTTTCCGTTCACGGGTCTCCCCGCGCGCTTGCCCAGGGGCAGGCGTCGGCAACACGGTCTTTGGAGGTGGGGGATGGCAGTCAAGAAGACGAAACAGATCGAAATCGCGTTGCAGGGCGGCGGCGCCCACGGCGCCTTCACCTGGGGCGTGCTAGACCGATTGCTGGACGACGGGCGGCTGGAGATCGACGCGGTCAGCGGCACCAGTGCCGGCGCGATGAACGCCACGGCGCTGGTCCAGGGGATCGCCTCTGGCGGAAACAAAGCGGCGCAGGATCTGCTGCGCCAATTCTGGTCGGAAATCAGCGATGCTGCGCGTTTCAGTCCGATGCAGCGCACCTTCTTCGACCGACTGATGGGGCGTTGGAGCCTGGACCTGTCGCCAGGGTTCGTCGCGTCGCAACACCTGCAGCGGGCGTTTTCCACGTACGAGCTCAATCCCATGGGCTTCAACCCGCTGCGGGACATCGTCGTGGACTTCTTCGACTTCGATACCGTCAACCAAAAGGACGCGCCCAAGCTGTTCCTGTCCGCGACCAACGTGCGCAGCGGTCTGCCGAAGGTCTTCCGGCAGCCCAAAATCTCGGCAGACACGGTCATGGCCTCGGCCTGCCTCCCGTTCCTTTTCCATGCCGTCGAGATCGACGGGGAGGCCTATTGGGACGGTGGCTATATGGGCAACCCGCCACTGTTCCCTTTGGTCGATGAGACCGAAATACGCGATCTCGTGCTGATCCAGATTAATCCCATTGCCCGCAACGAACTGCCCCGCACCGCCTACGAGATCGAGAACCGACTGAACGAGATCACCTTCAATGCGAGCCTGATCAAGGAACTGCGAGCCCTTTATTTCCTCAAGGAGATCATCGAGCACGAGGATCTCGAGCGTGAGGGGTACCGGGACGCCCGTCTGCATCGGATCGAGGCCCAGGACGAGATGCGTGAGCTCAGCGTCTCCAGCAAGCTCAATGCCGAATGGGAGTTCCTCAAGCACCTGCACGACATCGGCTGGCGGACCGCGGAACAGTGGCTGGAGCGGCATTTCGAAGACATCGGTGTCAAAACGACCTGGGTGCCCGATTTCGTGCTGAATGAGAGCCTGGCGCCGGCGCACCTGCCGGAGGGGGCGAAGCGCCTGGTCGAAACGGGCCCGCGACCGATGAAGGGCAAGGCCGCGTCATGATCGACCTCCTCGCCGTCCTTTTGGCGCTGGGGCTGTTGATGTACCTGGCGTTCAAGGGGATCACGCTGATCTTGCTGGCGCCTGCGGCGGCCCTGCTTGCCGTTCTGGTCACCGGCGACCTCCCGATCCTCGGCGCCTATACCCAGATCTTCATGTCCAACACGGGCAGCTTCATCGTCGCGTTCTTTCCGCTGTTCATGCTGGGGGCGATCTTCGGGCGGCTGATGGACGACAGCGGTTCGGCAAAGTCCATTGCCCAGTCGGTCTGCAAATGGCTTGGTCCCCAGCGCTCCATCGTTGCGGTGGTGATCTGTTGCGCCGTTCTGACCTATGGCGGCGTTTCGGCCTTTGTCGTCGCCTTTGCGATCTTTCCCGTTGCAGCCGCGCTGTTCCGCGATGCCGACATCCCCAAGCGCCTGATCCCGGGCAGCCTCGCGCTCGGAGCCTTCACCTTCACGATGTCCGCGCTGCCGGGCACGCCGGCGATCCAGAACGCGATCCCGATGCCTTTCTTCGGGACTACGGCCTTTGCGGCGCCGGGGCTGGGGGTGATTGCGGCGGTGATCATGTTCGGCACCGGCGTGTTCTGGCTGAACCGCCGGGCGGCGCGGGCCCGTGCAGCGGGCGAGGGCTATGGCGAGCACGCCGACAGCCTGCCGAAGGCCGACGTGGTGATGCGCGAACACGCGCAAAGCAAAGGGTACGACATCGCCGAATTGCCGCAACCTCATGCCGAGGACGAGGACCTGCCGCCGTTCATGTTGGCGGCGCTGCCGGTCGTTGTGGTGATCGTCGGCAACTTCTCCTTCATCACCTTCATCGTCCCGATGATGGACACGTCGTTCCTGGCGGACCCCTTGTTCGGGGCAACCACCATCGACGGCGTGCGCGGCGTCTGGGCCGTCATCTCAGCGCTGTTTGCGGCAATCGTTCTGCTGATCGCGACGAATTGGCGGCGCCTGACCGACCTGCGCGAGAGCCTGGACAAGGGCACCGACGCGTCGGTCCTGCCGATCTTCAACACGGCAAGTCTGGTCGGCTTCGGGGCGGTGATCGCCGCCTTACCGGTTTTCGCCATGATCAGCGACGGGGTTATGTCCATGGGGTCTGACAACCCGCTGGTTTCGGTCGCGGCCGCGGTGACGGCCCTGTCGGCAATGACCGGGTCGGCCTCGGGCGGGATGAGCATTGCGCTGGACGCGCTGGGCGCGACCTTTGTCGACCTGGCACAGACCACCGGCGTTTCGCTGGAGGCAATGCACCGGGTAACCGCGGTGGCGTCGGGCACGCTGGACGTGCTGCCGCACAACGGGGCCGTCATCACGCTTCTTGCCGTTTGCGGGCTGACACACCGGGATTCCTACGCCGATGTCGCCGTGGTGGCGATCGTCGGACCGATGATCTCGCTGGTTGTCATGATCGCGCTCGCCAGCACGATCGGCGCGTTCTAGAGCAGAATCAGTTGACGTCGAAACACTGAAGCGCTTGCAGCCATGTGGTTCGAGACGGCGCGCTGGCGCGCGCCTCCTCACCATGAGGTTTTTTTGGTATCGAAGACCTTAGACTGTTTCCTCACCCTGAGGAGGCCGCGGAACGCGGCCGTCTCGAAGGGCTTGGCAGCAAGTGACGCGCTTCACTCCGTGCTCAAACGGCGTCAAACGACCCGAACACAGGTGATCACATCTAGTCCTCAAGCGCGCCTTCGCCCGTCTTCTCCGGCAGGTGCTCGTCCAGACGCAGCCAGGGCAGGCGGCTGGCCGTCCAGATGTGCAGGGTTGCGGGATGGTTCTCCGGATCGTCCAAGCTGGCGACCGTGATGTCGACGTAGCCCGGCGCATGGTCGGTGCGGAACGTGAGCGGGGTGCCGCAGGACGGGCAGAAGGTTCGCGCGCCGTGCGCGGAGGATCGATAGGTCTTGGGCGCGCCTTCGGTGATCGCGTGGTCGGTGTCCTTGACCGTGAACCAGGTCACCGCCACCGCGCCGGAGGCGCGCCGGCACATCCTGCAATGACAGTGCGCGGTCTCGCCCTGGATCGGTCCGTCAATGCAATAGCGGACGTGGCCGCACAAACAGCCGCCGGTCATCGGGGTCATTGGCCGAGCTCCTGGACGATCCGCCTTTCCCATTCCGCGATGTGTTCGGGATCCACGTTTTCTCGATAGACGCCCAGCATCTCGCGCGCCAGTACGCGCTCACGTTCGGTCGGGGCCCTGTACTGGGCGATCGTCAGCCAGAAATAGGCGATCTCGGCCGGCCTTCCCTTGATGTCGCCCGTTCCTTCCTCGATCGAGGCGCGATAGTAGAGCCGGCCCAGCGGCAGCAGGGCGGCATCGTATCCCTGACGTGCGGCAGCTTGGTACCATTGGCTGGCCTCGTTGAGGCTGCTTTCCGTGCCGTCCCCGTTCTCGTACATGATGGCGAGATTGTACTGGGCCCGGGCGACGCCGGCCTGGGCCGCCGCCGTCATCCAGATGAACGCCTTGTCGAAGTCCTGCTCGAGGTGTTCGCCGGTCAGGTAGAACGTCGCGATGGTCAGTTGCGCGCTGGGCACGCCGTCCAGTGCCGCATCGAGGCAAAGCTGGATCCCGCGCTCGGGGTCGGCCGGTCCAAGCGACCCGCGAATGTAGGCCTCGCCCATCAGGCACTTTGCCAACGCGTAGCCGCCGTCAATCGATGCCTGGTACCACGCGACCGCATTCGCGACGCTCGCCTCGCGACCTCTGCCTTCCTCGAAACACAGGGCCAGCCGAGCCGCGGCTTCGGCGCTTCCGGCATTGGCGGCCTTCTCGAAAAGATCGCACCCCCGCATCGCGTCCTGCCGGTAGCCGATGCCGTTCCAATAGATCCGCCCCAGGGTGATCGTGGCCGCCAGATCGCCCTGGGCCGCGCCGTTCTCAAGCTCCGCCAGCACTGCCGCGGCGCGTTCGTCGCCCAGCGCCGGCAGCAGGGATTCCAGATCCTGTGCCGCGGCCAAACCCGGCATGGCCAGTCCGCACAGTATGAACAAGAGGCGCCGCATGGCCCTATGCCGCGAGTTCCACCCACACCGGCGTGTGGTCGGACGCCTTCTCCTTGCCGCGCGGCTTGCGGTCGATCTGGCAGTCGGCCAGCAGATCGGCGGCCTGGGGCGAAAGCACCAGGTGATCGATGCGCACGCCCTCGTCCTTCTGCCAGGCGCCACCCTGGTAGTCCCAGAACGAGAACTGGCCCGCTTCGTCGTGCAGCGCGCGCCAGGCCTCGACCATGCCCAGGTTCAACAGTGTCCGAAACCGCGCGCGGCTCTCCGGCCGGAACAGGGCATCGTCCGCCCAGGCGTCCGGGTCGTGCACGTCGCGGGCATCGGGAATGACATTGTAGTCGCCGCCCAGCACCACCGGCATCTCGCTTGGCAGAAGCGTGTCGCGGGCATGCGCGACAAGCCGGTCCAGCCAGGCCAGCTTGTAGGAGAACTTGGCACTGTCGACCGGATTGCCGTTCGGCAGATAGATCGATGCCACGCGGACCGTGTCCACGGTCGCCTCGATATAGCGGGCCTGTTCGTCCTCCGGATCCCCCGGCAGGCCGCGCTGCACGTCCTCGATCGGACGTTTCGACAGAATGGCAACGCCGTTGTAGGACTTCTGGCCGTGGGTCTCCACGTTGTAGCCAAGATCCTCGATCTCCAGGCGCGGGAAGCCTTCGTCGACGGTCTTGATCTCCTGCAACAGCGCCACGTCCGGCGCGAAGTCCGCCAGCCACTCGACGACGCGCGGCAGCCGCGCCTTGATCGAATTCACGTTGAAGGTTGCGATGCGCATGGATCCCCGGCCGCGTTGCTCGGAATGCAAAAGGGCCGCCTCAGGCGGCCCGAAATCCTAGCATGTCGGCGAAACGGTTCAGATCGAAAAGGACGTGCCGCAACCGCAGGACGCCGTAGCATTCGGGTTGTTCACGGTGAAGTAGGACCCGACCAGCTCTTCCTTGTAGTCGATCTCCGAGCCGTCCAGCAGGCCCAGGGAAACCTGGTCGACGACGACCGTCACACCGTCGCGCCGGAACACGCGGTCGTCGCCGGTCACGGTGTCGTCGAAGCTGAAGCCGTACTGAAAGCCGGAGCAGCCGCCGCCGGAAACGGTCACGCGCAGCATCAGGTCAGGGTCGCCTTCCGCGGCAACCAGCTGGGTCAACCGCTGTGCCGCCGACTCGGAGATGGTCACCTCCATCGGCCCCTGGTCGAGATTAACCGAGAATGGATCGGACATGGCCTGCGAACGTCCCGCCTCTCTGCGATAACCGGCTGATAATGCCGGGTTTTGATGTAGGCATTATAAACCGGATGTCAATTCCGGGCCAAATCGTTGCGTTTTCGCCAGCGGACGGTAGTTTCCCGGCCATGAGCCAGGCCCGGGCCCCCTTTGCCAGCGATCCGGCGCAAAGCCGCGGTCGGATCCATCCCGAGCCGCCGTCGGCAACCCGCACGGCGTTCCAGCGCGACCGCGACCGCATCATCCATTCGACGGCGTTCCGCAGGCTGATGCACAAGACGCAGGTCTTCATTTCGCCTCGGGCCGATCATTTCAGAACCCGCCTGACCCACAGCCTGGAAGTGGCCCAGATCGCGCGCTCGATGGCGCGCGACATCGGCGTAGACGAGGATCTGACCGAAGCCGTGGCGCTGGCGCACGACCTCGGCCACCCGCCGTTCGGCCATACCGGCGAGGAGGCTCTGCAGCAAAAGATGCAGCCCTATGGCGGCTTCGATCACAACGACCAGGCCTTGCGGGTTCTGGTGAGGCTGGAACAACGCTACCCCCGCTTTGCAGGCCTGAACCTGACCTGGGAAACGCTGGAAGGCGTCGTCAAACACAACGGCCCGCTGTTGGAACCGGGCACGTCCGACCGGACGCTGCCGGTCACCCTGGCCGAAGTCTGCGAACAGGTCGACCTGATGCTCGGCTCCTACGCCGGGATCGAGGCGCAGATCGCTGCGATTGCCGACGACATTGCGTACAACCACCACGACATGGACGACGGTCTGCGCGCAGGTCTGTTCACGGTGGAAGAGGTCAGCGCGGTCGATCACGTGAACGCGGCAATGCGCGGTGTCGAGGCCGACTATGCCGGCTTGGACGGGCAGATCCTGGTTTCCGAGACCGTGCGCCGCCTGATCGGCGACATGGTTGCGGACGTGCTTGCGGAGACCCGGCAAAGACTGACGAAGGCCTCCGTCGAAACGGCCGCAGACGTCCGGGCGGCGCCCGCGGCTATGGTTGCGTTCAGCGAGGGAATGCGCCACAAGGAGCGGTCGTTGAAGCGGTTTCTGTTCGAGAACATGTACAGGAACCCTGCGATCGAAAAGGAGCGGCAGCGCGGCGCCGAGATCGTCGCGGCGCTTTTCGATGCTTTTCTCGGCGCGCCGGACCTGCTGCCCGAAACGTGGCGCGCCGGCTGCGTCGGCCGCGACACCGCAGCGCGGGCGCGCCTGATCACCGACTACATCGCCGGCATGACCGACCGTTTCGCCACCGGCGAGTATGAGAGAGTCACGAAGACAAAACCGAATGATGAACCTTTACAGAGAGTTTCAGGACGGCCTTCATAAGGCGGTCGAGGACTTGGCCGCCGCCGGCGAACTTCCGACGGGGCTGGACCTGGCGCGTATGACCGTTGAACCGCCGCGCGACGCCAGCCACGGCGACATGGCCACCAACGCGGCCATGGTCCTGGCGAAACCGGCCGGCATGCCGCCACGCGACGTTGCGGCGAAGCTGTCCGATGTGCTCAGGCGGATGGATTCGGTCATCGCGGTCGACGTCGCGGGCCCCGGCTTCATCAATTGGCGGCTGGACGAATGCGTCTGGCACCGCTGTCTGAAGGCAATCCTCGATGCCGGCACGGCCTACGGCGATTCCACAATGGGGCAGGGACGCCGCATCAATGTGGAGTATGTCTCGGTGAACCCGACCGGCCCCCTGCATATCGGCCACGCCCGCGGCAGCGTCGTCGGCGACGTTCTGGCATCGCTGCTGCGCAAGGCGGGTTTCGAGGCGACGCGGGAATACTATGTCAACGATGCCGGGGCCCAGGTCGACACCCTGGCGCGCTCGGCCTTTCTTCGTTACCGCCAGGCGCTGGGCGAGGAGATCGGCGAAATCCCCGAAGGCCTCTATCCCGGCGACTACCTGGTTCCGGTCGGCGAGGCGCTGAAGCGGCAATACGGCGCCGATCTGCGCGACGAGGACGAGGAGGTCTGGCTGCCGATCGTGCGTGACCACGCGGTCACCGCGATGATGGAACGGGTTCGCGAAGACCTGGGGAAACTCGGCGTCCATCACGACGTCTTTACCTCCGAACGCATGCTGGTCGATGCGGGCAAGGTTGACGACGCGGTGGCGGTGCTGCAGGAGCGCGATCTTCTCTATATCGGCACGCTGGACCCGCCCAAAGGCAAGACGCCAGAGGACTGGGAACCGCGGCCGCAGATGCTGTTCCGTTCGACCATGTTCGGCGATGACGTCGACCGCCCGATCAAGAAGTCGGACGGAAGCTGGACCTATTTCGCCTCCGACATCGCCTATCACCTGGACAAGTACCGGCGCGGTTTCGCCTCTCAGATCGACGTCCTGGGCGCCGACCATGGCGGTTATGTGAAACGCATGAAGGCCGCCACCGCGGCGATCTCAGACGGCGAGGCGGAACTCGACGTCCTGATCTGCCAGTTGGTCAAGCTGCTGGACAAGGGCGAGCCGATCAAGATGTCGAAACGGGCCGGCACTTTCGTCACGCTGGCCGACCTGATCGATGCGGTGGGCAGGGACGTGGTGCGGTTCTTCCTGCTGACCCGCAAGAACGACGCGCCGCTCGACTTCGACCTGTCTGCGGTCAAGGAACAGAGCCGGGACAATCCCGTGTTCTACGTTCAGTACGCCCATGCGCGCAGCCACTCGGTCATGCGCATGGTCAAGGAGGCGTTCCCCGACATCGATCTTTCGCCCGCAGTTCTGGCCGAGGCCGACCTTTCCCAACTCCGGGATCCGGCCGAACTGGCACTGATCAAGAACATGGCGGGGTGGCCGCGGTTGATCGAAGGCGCAGCAGAGGCTCACGAACCGCACCGAATCGCGTTTTACTTGTACGATCTGGCATCCGAGTTCCACGCGTTGTGGACGAAAGGCAAGGAACGGCCCGAATTGCGGTTTGTCATGTCGGACAACCTGGCCCTGACCGAGGCCCGCCTGGCCCTGGTCCGCGGGGTGCAAACGGTGATCGCGTCCGGACTGCGGGTCCTTGGCGTCGAACCGGTGGAGGAAATGCGCTGATGTCGTCGGAGTTTGATGGTCTCGAGCGGGAACTGGCGGAGATCGATGAGGAGGAGGGCAGACGCATGCCCACCAGGGCGGCACGGCTGCTGCCGATGATGGTGGCCGCGGTGGCGCTGCTCAGCTTCGGAGCGATCATCTATTACGCGTACAACCGCGGCCTGACGACCGGCACCGAGGTTGCCGCGCCGCTGATCACGCCCGAGGGGCCGGCCAAGATCAAGCCGGCCGATCCGGGTGGCCTTGAAGTCCCGCACCAGGACAAGCTGGTTTACGGCGCGTTGGACAAGACCGCCGACGACAGCCGCGTCGAACAGCTTCTGCCGCCTCCCGAAGACCCGATGCGGCCGCCGGCGGGCAGCGTCGCGCGACAAGGGGGCGGCGCGCTTTTGCCCAAGCGCGACGTTCCGATCCCCTCGGTCACAGGTGCCGACGAGCCGCCGGGCGAGCCGGCGTTGCCGGCGCCGCAACTGGCAGCACCGACCAGCCCACCGCCGCAGGCGGGCGAAACCGACGAACCCGCCGCGACGGCAACCGCACAGCGCGCCAGCACCATCGGACCGCTCGGGTCCACGGCCATGTCGGGAACGCCGACCAGGACGGCCGCGCAGGCGCGGGCAACAACGGCCGCAGCCGAGCCGCCCAGCCGGGAACCCCAGCCGCAGCCTTTGGAACCGGCCAACGGCAAGACGCCGGAAGAACCGAAGGCCGAAGCCAAGCCCGCACCGGTGAATCAACCCGCTCCGCAGCTCGCAAAGGCCACGCCGGCTCCGGCCGAGGCTGCGGCGGCCGGCCAGGGCTGGCGGATCCAGATCGCCTCGGTCCGCTCGGCCGATTCGGCGCGGACGGAATGGCAACGCCAGCAGAAGGCAAACCCGCAGCTGCTAGGCGGTCTGGACCTGACCGTCAAACGCGTCACCCTGAAGGACAAGGGCACCTATTTCCGGGTCCAGGGCGGACCGCTGAAAGACAGGGCAGCGGCCCAGAAACTGTGTTCCGACCTGAAGGACAAAAAGGTGGGGTGCCTGATTGTCCGGCCGTAGGAAGCCGCGGGCGGCCGTTTTCGGCTGCAGCGGTCTGCACCTGACGGAATCCGAGGCGGCATTCTATCGCGAGGCCGACCCGTTCGGATTCATCCTGTTCAAGCGCAACGTCGACACCCCCGACCAGGTGGCGCGATTGACCGCCGAAATGCGCGCCGCCGTCGGCCGCGACGATGTGCCTGTGCTGGTCGATCAGGAAGGCGGCAGGGTCCAGCGGCTTGGGCCGCCGCATTGGCGCAAGGCGCCCGCCGCCGAGCGTATTGGCGCGGTCTGGCAACGATCGGCGGCCGAAGGCTGTGAAGCCGCCTATCTGAACGCACGGCTGATCGGCGCCGACCTCGACGCCTGCGGCATCACGATCGATTGCGCTCCGGTCGCCGACCTGCGCGAGCCTGGGGCGCACGACGTGATCGGCGACCGGTCGTTCGGCACCGATGTCGAATGCGTGGTCGCCCTGGCGCGGGAAACCGCGCGCGGCCTGTTCGATGCGGGGCTGTTGCCCGTGGTCAAACACGTGCCCGGACACGGGCGGGTCCTGGTGGACAGCCACCACGACCTTCCCGTCGTCACCGCGCCCCGGAACGACCTTGAGACACGGGACTTCGCGGTGTTCCGGCAATTGGCCGGCATGCCCCTGATGATAACGGCGCATCTGCTGTTCGAGGCGATCGATGCGGAGGCGCCGGCGACGCAGTCGTCCAGCGTGATCGCCGAGATCGTGCGCGGCGACATCGGGTTTGACGGCCTGTTGTTCAGCGACGATCTGTCCATGAACGCATTGTCCGGCAGCCTGGGCGAACGGGCGCAGCGGGCGCTGGCGGCCGGCTGCGACGTCGCCCTGCACTGCAACGGCGATATGGAGGAAATGCAGGACGTCGCAGACCGGGTGGGCGAGATCACCGACCGCGGCTGGGGGCGCTGGCAGCGGGCCACGGCGCAGCGGACCGCGCCGGTGCCGCTGGACCGGAACGCTGCCCTTCAGCGCCTGGACGGCCTTCTGGCCCCGGGAGAGGAGGCCTGAATGCCAGTGAAAGCCGTCACCGACTCAGCTAAGATCGCGCCGCCGACGCAGCGCAGAGAGCCCGCGCGGACTTGCAGATGAGCACCGACCCGACAGACCCCAAAGATCCCGACGCCCCGGCCGACCCACCGGCCGCGGACGCCACGGAGTTCCAGGAGGATCCCGATCCGCGGGCGCCGGCGCTGGGCAACCTCGTGCTGACACTGGACGGGTTCGAGGGGCCAATCGACCTCTTGTTGTCGCTTGCCCGGGAACAGAAGGTCGACCTGACGAAGATCTCGATCCTTGCGCTGGCGGACCAGTATCTCGACTTCATCGGGCAGGCGCGTTCTCTGAAGCTGGAGATCGCGGCCGACTATCTGGTGATGGCCGCCTGGCTGGCCTACCTCAAGTCGCGCCTGCTGCTGCCTGCGGTCGAGTCCGACGAGGAGGGGCCGGACCCCGCCGAACTGGCCGCGCGCCTGGCCTTCCAGCTGCAACGTCTGGAAGCCATGCAGAAGGTCGCCAAGGAACTGTTCGCCCAGCCGCAACTGGGACTGGATGTTTTCGCCCGCGGCGCGCCCGAACAATTCACGCGGGAAACCACCACCGTCTTCGACGTCACCCTGTTCGACCTGTTGAAGGCCTATGGCGAACAACAGAGCCGGCAGAAAGCCAGCACGCTGAGGATCATGCCGACCGCGCTGATGTCCATGGAGCAGGCCATCCTGCGCCTGCGCGGACTGGTCGGCGACGTGCCCGACTGGACCGTGCTGGAACGGTTCCTGCCAACGGACATCGCCGATCCGCTGGTCGCCCGCTCGGCCATCGCGTCCACCTTCGCGGCAACGCTGGAACTGGCCCGCGAAGGCGTGGTCGAGATCCGCCAGTCGGGCGTCTACGGGCCCATTTATGTGAGGAAATCCCAGTGACGGTTATGAGCCTAGACCGCTTTCAACAGGTCCGGATCCTGGAGGCGATCCTGTTCGCATCCGCGGAACCCATCCCCGAGACGGTGCTGCAAAGCCGCCTTCCCGACGGCATCGAGGTCAAACCGTTGTTGGAGGAACTGAAGGGGCTCTACGCCAATCGCGGCGTCAACGTGGTCAAGATCGGCAAGGGCTGGACCTTGCGCACGGCGGCGGACCTGAAGCCGCATCTGAAGATCGAGACCGTCGTCCGGCGCAAGCTGTCGCGCGCCGCAATCGAGACCCTGGCGATCATCGCCTATCACCAGCCGGTGACGCGCGCGGAGATCGAGGACATCCGCGGCGTCGCGGTCAGCCGCGGCACCCTGGACATCCTTTTGGAGGCCGGCTGGATACGGCCCCGCGGACGCCGACGCGCCCCCGGCAAGCCGGTTACCTGGGGCACCTCGGACAGCTTCCTCGACCATTTCGGCCTGGAAGGTCTGGACGCCCTGCCGGGCATCGAAGAGCTCAAGGCGACCGGCCTGTTGGACCGACGGGCCGGCGTCGGCACCCTGGCGATGCAGAGTTCGGAAGCGGACGACGCGGACGAAGCGGACGACGCTCTGGAAGACGACAACGACGAGGAGCTTCTGGACGAGGATATCGACCTCGACGACGAGGAGCTTTTGAAGGACCTGACCTGAGGCGCCGCCGAACGGCACCGTCGCCGGCCGTTGCAGCCTTACGGCCCGCGCAATAGTCTCACACCCCTGGATGACACCCAATGCCCGGCCCCATGGGCCGGCGGATGGCAGGAAACGTGCAGCCGCGCATTCTTGAGATCGAAGACGCCCGTCTTGCCTACGACGGGATCCCCGCGGTCGACGGCGTCAGCCTTGGCGTCGCCGAAAGCGAGGTGGTCTGCCTGTTGGGGCCGTCGGGATGCGGCAAGACCTCGGTCCTCAGGATCGCGGCCGGATTGGAGCGTCCGCAGGCCGGGCGCGTGACCATCGGCGGCGCGGTCGTCACCGGCGGCCAGACACTGGTTCCCCCCGAAAACCGGGGCGTCGCCCTGGTCTTCCAGGATTATGCCCTGTTCCCGCACCTGAACGTTCGCGACAATGTCGCGTATGGCTTGACGAAGCTCGCGCCGAAATTGCGGAACGCGCGGGCGGACGAGGTGCTGGACAAGGTGGGCATGGCGGCCTTGGCCGACGCCTACCCGCATATCCTCTCGGGCGGCCAGCAACAGCGGGTCGCACTGGCCCGGGCGATCGCGCCGGAGCCCAAGGTCATTCTGATGGACGAGCCGTTCTCGGGCCTGGACGCCCGCCTGCGCGACGCGGTCCGCGACAGTACATTGCACGTCCTCAAACAAAGCGGCGCCGCCGTGCTGATGGTGACCCACGATTCCGAAGAGGCCATGTTCATGGCCGACCGGATCTGCGTCATGCGCCAGGGCAAGATTGTCCAGGAGGGCGAGCCCGAGGCGCTGTATTGCCAGCCCCACGACGCCTTCGTGGCCGGCTTCTTCGGCGAGGTCAACCGGGTCACCACAACCGTGCGTAACGGCGAGGTCCAGACGCCCTTCGGTCCGCTTCCGGCCGGCGGCCTGCCGGACGGCGCGATGGCCGAAATCATCATCCGGCCGGAGGCGCTGAAGGTCTCGCAGTCCCCCCGGAACGGGGGCGGCGCCACCGTCGAGGTCACGGCCGCCCGTCTGCTTGGGCGGTCCAGCCTGCTGCATCTGTCCACCTTGCCGGGGACCGGGTACGACTTGCACTTGCATGCCAGGGTTCCCGGCCGATATCTACCCCGGGAGAAGGCGACCCTGGACGTGGAACTGGACCGCAGTCAGGCCTTTGTTTTTCCGCTTGAGGCAGTTAAATAACCTGATTCGTTGGACCAACGGCTGACACCTGGAACAACCGTCGGCCTCAAGATGCCGCTGACAGGCATCCCGGCGGACGCCGAGACGAGCCAAAGAGGAATAGTGGTAATGGGTACATTCAGCATTTGGCATTGGTTGATCGTGCTTGCGGTTGTCCTGGTGCTTTTCGGAGGCCGCGGCAAGATCTCCAGCCTCATGGGCGATTTTGGCAAAGGCTTGAAATCGTTCAAGAAAAGCATGAAGGACGACGAAGAGACCGCGTCCGAGCCGGCCAAGCAGATCAAGACCGAGTCCAGCTCGGCGGAAGAAGCCCGGCCGGAAAAAGACAAGGCGGCCAGCGGCTAGGCGCCATCCCGACCGGTTCGCTTGCCGGGCTGAACGCGCAGGGTCGCGCCCATGTTCGACATCTCATGGCATGAGCTGCTTCTGGTTGCCGTCGTGACGGTCATCGTCGTCGGCCCGAAGGAGATCCCGCGCGTGCTCAGGACCGTCACCGGGGCCATGCGCAAGATCCGCGGCATGGCCCGGGAGTTCCAGAGCAGCATCGACGAACTGGCCAGGGAAGCCGAGCTGGATGATCTGAAGAAGTCGGTTCAGGCCTCCGACAAGTTCGATCTGTCCAAGGAGGTCGAGAACATGATCGACCCCACAGGCGAGACCGAAGGCTCCCTGCGCGAGCTCAAGTCGTCTGTGGAGAAGGGCCCGTCCGCGCTGACCGGGGACGGTGACGACGACACCAAACAGCCCGACGGCACGGTCACGCCGGAATCGATCAGCGAAGCCTACCAAAGCGCAAAGACGCCGCCGAACAGCCTGACCGCCTCGGATGCGTCCGCGACGGCCGAAGCTGAGCCCGAGGCCAAGCAGGCCCGGCCCTCCGACAGCCGCTCGACGGGGACGGGCTCGTGACCGCGGGTCTTGACGATAGCAAGGCGCCGCTGCTCAGCCATCTGGTCGAACTGCGCCAGCGCCTGATCTACTCGGTGATCGCGTTTATCGTCTGCTTCTTCATCTGTTTTTATTTCGCCGGGCCGATCTTCAACTTCCTGGTCGCGCCGCTGGCGGATCTGTGGGAGGGCGAGGCCGGCCGCCGGCTGATCTATACGGCACTGCACGAGAAGTTCTTCACCGACATCAAGATCGCCTTCTTCGCCGCCTTCTTCCTGTCCTTTCCGGTGATCGCCGGGCAGATCTACATCTTCGTGGCCCCCGGGCTGTACAAGCACGAGAAATCGGCGTTCGTGCCGTTCCTGATCGCGACGCCGGTCCTGTTCTTCATCGGCGCAGCCTTTGTCTACTACGTCGTGCTTCCCGTCGCCTGGCAGTTCTTCGCCGGTTTCGAACAGCCGGCCTCGGACGGCGATCTCGCGATCCAGTTGGAGCCCAAGGTCAACGAATATCTCAGCCTGGTGATGCGGTTGATCTTTGCCTTCGGCATCAGTTTCGAACTGCCGGTGGTCATCACGCTGTTGGCGCGGGCCGGGCTCGCCACCTCCGAAGGCCTCAAGCAAAAGCGGCGCTATGCCATCGTGCTTGCCTTCGTCGCGGCTGCGATCCTGACGCCGCCCGACCCGCTGAGCCAGATCGGTCTCGCGCTGCCGATCATCCTGCTTTACGAGATATCGATCGTATCGGCACGCATGGTCGAGAAATCGGCGGCCAAGCGGCAAAAGGAACTTGAAGGCGGCGCCGACGACGACGCGAACGACGCTACCGACGAGACCTAAAGGGAGCATGCCGAAGGGCTGAAACGTTGGTCGGGAGGGGGATGAGTACCGAGAGTTCAGTACCGATCGCGCGGCCCGTGCCGCGCGGAGGCGACAGGACGTGAGCACGCCGACGGGCACCCATCCCGAGGCCATGATGAAGCTGATCATGGAGCTTCGTCAGGCCGGGATCAGCGACATGGAAATCCTCAAGGCCATCGAACGGACGCCCCGCGAGCTGTTCGTGCCGCCGGTCTTCGCCGACTACGCCTACGAGAACGCGGCCCTGCCGATCGCCATGGGTCAGACCATCAGCCAGCCGCTGGTGGTCGCGGAAATGACCAGGGCGCTGGCGTTGAACGATCGCATCAAGGTTCTGGAGATCGGCACCGGATCCGGATACCAGGCCGTGATCCTGTCCTATCTGTGCCGCCGGGTTTACACGATCGAACGGCACCGCGCCTTGATGGCCCAGGCCGAGGCGGTGTTCCGGCGCCTGAAACGGCACAACATCACCACGATGTGCGGCGACGGCGCGCGCGGCTGGCCCGAACAGGCGCCGTTCGAGCGGATCCTGGTGACCGCGGCGGCACACGACATCCCGCCCGTCCTGGCCGACCAGTTGTCGATCGGCGGCATCATGGTTCTTCCGGTGGGCGACGATCCGGCCCTGCAGACACTGTTGCGGGTGACCCGGACCGATGGCGGCCTGGAGGTTGAAGACCTCGGCGAGGTCAGGTTCGTACCGCTTGTCGCCGGCGCCAACCGCATTTGAACGATACCGCATTGCCACCAACGGATTGAGTGTGCGCAACCGGCACACTATGTTCCGGCCATGCGCCCGAAAGTCGCCGCACCGATCTTTGCTCTGTTGGTCTCGCTGCTTGCCGGTTGTGCCGGCAGTGACGGAGGACCGACGGTCACGCTTTACCGCGGGCCGGCGCCGACCGAAGAGACCGCGGCTGCCGTCTCGAAACCCGCGCCCGCACCGCGCCCGTCACACGAGGCCGTCGCGAACGGGGAGAGCAATTACAGCGTCCGGAAAGGCGACAACCTCTATCTCATCGCGCGCCGCTTCGGTGTACCGATCCGAGATCTGATCGAGGCGAACGCCTTGGTTCCACCCTACCGTTTGGAGCCTGGACAGACCCTGGCAATCCCCCAGGCCAGCACGCACGTCGTTGCGCGCGGCGAGACGCTTTACAGCATTGCACGCAAGCATCAGGTCGCAAGGCACGAGATCGTGCGGCTCAACAATCTGGGCCCGCCCTACACGATCACGCCGGGACAGACGCTTTATCTGCCGGCACGCAGCGAGCCTGCGCGGCCGCTGCAGTTGGCATCGCGTCCCGCGACGCCCGCTGCACAGGCGAAGGAACCGCCCGCCAACGCCGCACCCGATCGAACGGCTGCGCCTGCACCGAAGGGCATCACGGCCGAGACGCTTGCCCCGCCGCGACCGCCGGCAAAATCTGCCGTCGACACAGGACGAGCCGAACCTGCGGCGGCGAAACCGCAGCCGGAACAGGTCGCCCGGGCAACCGGTCCGCGTCCGCCGAAACGCCCGACCGCTTTGCCCAGGACGGCAATTCCGAAACCGCCCGCGCGCAGTGGGAGTTTTCTGTGGCCGGTGCGCGGGCGGGTGATCTCAAGCTTCGGTCCCAAGGCCAAGGGCCTGCACAACGACGGCATCAACATCGCCGCCCCGCGCGGCACGCCGATCAAGGCCGCGGAGAACGGCGTCGTCGCCTACAGCGGCGCCGAGCTGCGCGGGTTCGGCAACCTGGTGCTGATCCGCCATGCCGACGGCTACATGACCGCCTACGGCCACACCGACACGCTGTTGGTGACGCGCGGACAAACGGTGCGCCGCGGCCAGACCATCGCCAAGGTCGGCACATCGGGTGCCGTTTCCAGCCCGCAGCTGCACTTCGAAATTCGAAAGAAAAAACAAGCACTTGACCCGCAGCGTTACCTCGGCGGGTAAGCTGCGGAGCGTCAGGATCTGGGCGTCAGTGGCTGGCCCAGCCGGCCGGCGAGGTCTTGGACGAACTGCCATGCGACGCGGCCCGAGCGGGCGCCGCGGGTGACCGCCCATTCGGCAGCGGCCGGTTTCCATTCCGCCTCGTCCGCTTTGAGCCCGAAGGCTTTCACATAGCCCGCGATCATCGCGAAATAGGTGTCTTGGTCGCAGTTGTGAAAGCCGAGCCACAGACCGAACCGGTCCGACAGGGAAACTTTCTCCTCCACCGCCTCGGCCGGGTTGATCGCGGTGGAGCGCTCGTTTTCGATCATGTCGCGTGGCATCAGATGGCGGCGGTTCGAGGTGGCATAGAACAGGACGTTTTCCGGCCGCCCTTCGATGCCGCCTTCAAGCACCGCCTTCAGGGACTTGTAACTCGCGTCCTCGCCGTCGAAGGAGAGGTCGTCGCAGAACAGGATGCAACGCCGCGTGCTTTGTCTGAGTTGCCCCAGCAGCGCCGGCAGGCTGGGGATATCCTCCCGGTGGATCTCCACCAGGACAAGGGCGCCAGAACGCTGGGCGTTCAGCGCGCCGTGCACGGCCTTGACCAGCGAGCTCTTGCCCGAGCCGCGCGCGCCCCACAGAAGCGCATTGTTGGCCGGCAGGCCCTCGGCGAAGCGGCGGGTATTCTCCAACAGGGTATCGCGCTGGAAGTCGATTCCCTGCAGCAGATCGATCTCGACGCGGTTGACCACCGGGACGGGTTCCAGGCAGCGCCGGTCGGCATGCCAGACGAATGCATCGGCGGCGTCGATCCCGGCGCCCGGGGCGACGCCCGGCGAAAGTCGTTCCAGGGCGTCCGCAATCCGCCCCAAAACCGGCCCAAGCTGCTGTTTGTTCATGCCTTTGTCTCGCTCTAGAGGCGCGCGACCCTAAGCGTAGGCAAACGCCCGGTCAAGCCGGCGTGAGGTGCTGCGAATCCGGTCGTTGCGGTGATTGCAATTGCGGGGCGGGCCTGTATATTCCGCCGGATCCTGCGGCCAGGCCGCGGCAATAAACTGGAGCAATTCATGTTCGTTTCGACCGCTTGGGCGCAGGGCGCAGGCGCCGGGGGAAGTGATCTGTTCGGCGCGCTCATGCCGCTGGTGCTGATCTTTGTGGTTTTCTATTTCCTGCTGATCCGCCCGCAACAGAAAAAGCAGAAAGCTCATCAGGCCAAGCTGGAAGCGATCCGCCGCGGCGACAAGATCATGCTGGGCGGCGGTATCTACGGCACGGTGACCAAGGTCCAGGAACAGGATTTGACGGTCGAGATCGCCGAGGGCGTCAAGGTGACGGCGGCGCGGGCGACCGTTCTGGACGTCCTGACCAAGCCCGAGCCGGCGACCGGCGAGCAGAAGAAGGGCGCCGCGCCCGCAAACGACGAGGCGGCCAAGGGCGGCGGCTTCCTGGGCAAGATCCTGGGCCGCAAATAGCCCCGCCGGCACACGGCCATGCTTGATTTCCCTGCCTGGAAGCGCCTTCTGGTCCTCGCGGTCTGCCTGCTTGGACTTGCCTATGCGGCGCCCAACTTCTTTCCGCGCGGCAGTTTCGACTTTTTGACCGGCGGCGATCCGGGATCGCCGATGCCAGGAAAGCAACTCAGCCTGGGCCTGGATCTGCAGGGCGGCTCGCATCTGTTGCTGCGCGCCGACACCGCGGTCGTCGTGCGCGAGCAGTTCGACAGCATCGAGGATCTGGTGCGCCAGGAACTGCTGCGCGACGCGCGCATCCGGATGAGCCAGACGCCGCGGGTGACGGGCGAGTCCGTCGTGTTCACGCTGCGCGACCCGTCGGAAAACGAGCGCGCGCGAACGCTGCTGCGCGAGGCCGACGGCAGGCTGCTGGTGGACGATGCCGACAACGGCCAGTTCGTTGTGACGCTGCCCGAGCCCGATCTGGTCCAGATCCGCGAGAACGCGTTGGTCCAGGCGGTGGAGGTGATCCGGCGCCGGGTCGACGAGCTGGGCACCACCGAACCTTTGATCCAGCGCCAGGGCGAGAACCGGATCTTGGTCCAAGTCCCCGGCTTCGACGAACCGGAACGCCTGAAACAGCTGATCGGTCAGACCGCGAAGCTGACCTTCCACCTGGTCGACAGCTCCGTTCCGGCTTCGCAGGTGACACTGGGCCGCGAACCGCCGGGCACCTTCCAGCTTCCTTCGGAAGATCTGGACGGGGCCGGGCAGCCGATCACCTATCTGGTCAAGAAACGCGTCGTCGTCAGCGGCGAAAACCTGGTCGACGCCCAGCCCAGTTTCCAAGACGGCAGGCCCGTGGTCTCGTTCCGGTTCGATGCGGTCGGCGGCAAACGGTTCGGCGACGTCACCAGCGACAATGTCGGGCAGTTGCTGGCCATCGTGCTGGACGGCAAGGTGATCAGCGCGCCGCGGATCCAGACCGCGATCGTCGGCGGCAGCGGGATCATCACCGGCCAGTTCACGGTGCAGGAGGTGGCCGACCTGGCCCTGTTGCTGCGCGCGGGCGCGCTGCCGGCGGATCTCACCGTGCTTGAAGAACGCACCGTCGGGCCGGGCTTGGGGCAGGACTCGATCGACGCCGGCAAGATCGCCAGCATCATCGGCATGATCGGCGTGATCGTCTTCATGGTCTTGAGCTACGGCCTGTTCGGCCTGATGGCCGACGTCGCGCTGTTGGTCAACATGATCCTGATCCTGGCCGTCCTGTCGGCCTTGCAGGCGACGCTGACGCTGCCGGGCATCGCCGGTATCGTTCTGACCATCGGCATGGCCGTGGACGCGAACGTCCTGATCTTCGAGCGTATCCGCGAGGAATTGCGCAACGGACGCACGCCGATATCGGCCGTCGACGCCGGCTACCGCCGCGCGCTGACGACGATCATCGACGCCAACCTGACGACGCTGATCGCGGCGGTCTTCCTGTTCGCCTTCGGTTCGGGCCCGATCAAGGGCTTTGCGGTCACCCTGTCGATCGGCATCGTCACCTCGATGTTCACCGCCATCATGCTGACCCGGTTCATCGTGGTCATGTGGCTGCGCCGGACGCGGCCTGCGACCTTGCCGATCTAGGGAGGCGGCGGATCATGAAGCTGTTGCGTCTCGTCCCCTCCACGCCGGCCATCGACTTTGTCGGCCGCAGGATCCTCGCATTTATCTTTTCCGCGCTGTTGGTGCTGGCCTCGATGGGGCTGTTCGCGACCCAGGGCCTGAACCTGGGCATCGACTTCCTTGGCGGCATCCTGTTGGAGGTCAAGACCGACGGGCCGGCGGACCTCTCTTCGCTGCGGTCCGATCTCAACGGTCTCGGCCTGGGCGAGGTCTCGTTGCAGGAATTTGGCGCCGAGGACGACGTGCTGATCAGGCTGCAGCGCCAGGAAGGCGGCGAGGAACAGCAGCAGGCCGCCGTCGCCGTGGTCAAGCAGGCGCTTGGCGACCGGGTCGTCGAATACCGCCGGACCGAAACCGTGGGACCGACGATCGGCGCGGAGCTTCAGAAGGCGGCCTTGTACGCCATCGTGTCGGCGATCATCGCCATTCTCCTGTACATCTGGTTCCGGTTCGAATGGCAGTTCGGCGTCGGCGCGGTCGTCGCCCTGGTGCATGACGTGGCCACGACGATCGGGCTGTTTTCTTTGCTGCAGCTCGACTTCAACCTGGCCACCGTCGCCGCCGTGCTGACGATTGCCGGCTACTCCATCAACGACACCGTGGTCGTGTACGACCGGGTGCGCGAGAACATGCGGCGCTACAAGAAGATGCCGTTGGATGAGCTGTTCAATCTGTCGATCAACGGCACGCTGTCGCGCACGGTCATGACCAGTGTCACCACGCTGCTTGCGTTGGTCTCGCTTTACGTGCTTGGCGGCGAGGTCATCCGTGGCTTCGCCATCGCGCTGATCTGGGGTGTGCTGGTCGGGACCTACTCGTCGGTGGCCCTGGCCGTGCCGATCCTCCTCTACCTCAAGCCCGAGCGGGGCTCGGAGTCGGAGGAGGAAACCGAGGAACCGGCGGAAAGCACCCCGTCTTGACCGTCGATATCTCGCCGATAACGCCGGAAGGGCGCCTGATCGTCGAGAGCTACGGACCGGGCCGTTTCAGGATATCGGGAACCGCTTACCAGGGATCGCTGGTGCTGTGCCAGAGCAGCGTCGCCCCCTGGACCATCGAGGATCCGGCACAGCTTGGACCGGACAGCCTCCAGGCGCTGGACGCGCTGGCGCCGCCTTACGAAGTGGTGCTGTTGGGCTGCGGGGCCAAGATGACGCTGATCCCGGCCGCGATCAGGGCGGCGTGGCGGGAGAGGGGACTGCCGGTCGATATCATGGATACCGGCGCCGCCTGCAGGACCTACAACGTGCTGGTGGCCGAAGAAAGGCGGGTTGCCGCGGCCTTGATCGCGATCTGACCGGCGGCGGTCCCTAGATCCCGATCGAGGAGACCGGCGGCTTGGCCGGCAGCGTCACCGTAATGGTCGTGCCCTTGCCGACGGTGCTGTCAAGCTGGATCGTGCCGCCGTGGGCCTCCACCAGTTTCTTCGTCAGCGGAAGACCCAGCCCGGTGCCTTGCTGCTTCTTGACCAGGAAGTAGCCGAGCTGTTCGAACGGCTGGAAGGCACGGTCGATATCCTCCGTTGCGATCCCGACACCGCTGTCGATCACCTTCAAAACCCATCCGCCCTGGTCGGTGCCCTTCATGTCCAACGTGACATGACCGCCGTTCGGGGTGAACTTGACCGCGTTGGAGACCAGGTTGAGCAGGATCTGCCGCAGGCGCCGGTCGTCGCCGACGATCGAATGCAGATCGGCAGGAACCCGGCATTCCAGCTTCAGGTCCTTGCGCTTGGCGCGCTCGCGCATCATGCGGATCACGCCATCGGCCAGCGCATCGGCCTCGACCGTCCCGAGCTGCAGCACCATCTTGCCGGAGTCGTGCTTGGTGATGTCGAGGATGTCTTCGATCAGTTGCAGCAACAGCGTCGCGCTGGCGATCACGTCGTCGACATACTCGTGATAACGCTCGGACCCCAGCGGGCCGAAGATCTCGTTCTTCAGAACCTCGGTGAAGCCGATGATGGTGTTCAACGGCGTCCGCAGCTCGTGGCTCATGTTGGCCAGGAACTGCGACTTCGCCCGGTTCGCGGAAACCGCCCGGAACTCGGCCTCGCGCAGCTCGCGTTCGGCCCGCTTGCGGTCGGTGATGTCGTGCACCGCGCCTTCGTAATAGAGGATGGTGCCGGTCTCGTCGCGCACGGCATGGGCGTTCTCGCTGATCCAGATCTTTTCGCGCGACTTGTGCCGATAGACTTCCGACTCGAAGTTCGTGACCCTGCCGCGTTCCTCCATCAGGCGCTTGAACAGCGCCCGGCGTTCAGGATCGACGTACCATTCGGTTTCGATGTCTTTGACCGCCTCCAGCATCTCGGCTTCGTTGTCATAGCCGTTCAGGCGGACCAGGGCGGGGTTGGCACGCAACTGGCGGCCGTCCGGCGTCGAGCGATAGATGCCTTCGACGGCGTTCTCGAAGATGTCCCGGTAGCTGCGCTCCGCTTCTTTCAGGGCCTCCAGCGTGTTGACCTGGTAGGTGACGTCCATCACCGTGCCGACGACGGAATGCAGCGCTCCGTCCATGTTGCGGATCGCCCGCGCGGATTGGCTGATCCATTTCCGGGTGCCGTCCACACAGGTCGCCGACAGGATATGGTCGGTCACAGTGTCGGTTTCCTCCAGCATCTCCAGGATGCGGGCCTGTTCGTCGGGCTGGATATGGTGGGCGCCGTCGGGCGCTTCCGACTGGGCGATGAAGTCCTGGGCGGAGGCGTAGCCCATCATCTGTGCGAATGCGTCATTGGCGTACATCAGCGTGCCGTCGGGGCGCGCCTGGAACAGGCCGATGCCGGCGTGTTCGATAAGCTGGCGATAGGTGAAGGTCAGTGAATCGTCTTCGCCGACCCCTGGAACGAAATCGGCGGCCGCAAGGTCCAAAAACGGCGCTACGTTTGTTCTCTCGCTCATGTGACGGTGCCCCCCCGGGAAAGCAGACCGTCAGATTCTATTCATAAGGATTTACATTTTGTTAATGAAGGCGGCGGGGTGTTCGAATACCCCGCCGCGCACAGAAAAGCAGTTCTTTTTCAGTTAGTTGGCCTTGGCTAAATTTTCTTCCGCAAAGGACCAATTCACCAGACTTGCCAGGAAAGTCTTAATGTAGTCGGGGCGCCGGTTCTGGAAGTCCAGATAGTAGGCATGCTCCCAGACGTCCATCGTCAGAAGCGGCGTTTGATGGTGCACCAGCGGGGTATCCGCGTTGCCCGTCTTGGTGACCTTCAGCTTGCCGCCGTCCACCACCAGCCAGGCCCAGCCGCTGCCGAACTGGGTGGCGCCGGCAGTGGAAAATGCCTCTGCGAACGCATCGAAGCCGCCGAGGTCCTCGTCGATCTTGGCCGCCAGCGCGCCCGACGGGGTGCCGCCGCCGTTCGGCGTCATGGAGTGCCAGTAGAACGTGTGGTTCCACACCTGGGCAGCATTGTTGAAGATCCCGGCTTTCGCCGCATCGCCCGCGCTTTCCAGGATCACCGCCTCCAGGTCCATGCCCGCCATCGGCGTGTCCTTGGTCAGGTTGTTGAGGTTGGTGACGTAGGTCGCGTGGTGCTTGTCGTGATGGAATTGCAGGGTCTGTTCGGAGATATGCGGCGCCAGGGCATTGTGTGCGTATGGCAGATCCGGAAGTGTGAAACTCATTGGCGGCCCCTCGTTAAAATCAGTGTTGCCTGTTTGTAGCTCCTGCCGCTGGGCGCGCCGTCAACCACCTGCTGCCCATGACCGCCTTGGTCGCCGCTGGTCTGCACGGGATGCAGGGATCGGCGGCGGCCGGGTCATGTGCAATCGCAGTGGGGGACTGCCCGACACACGGCACAATAAAGGCGGGACCCGCAGGTCCCGCCATTGGAAATGTAGACCGTTCACCCGGTCAGTAAAGGTTCTGCGCCGAGACCATCGCATACAGCATCGGGATCGACAGCATCGTGTTCGTGCGCGAGGCCATCAGCGCCTTTCGGGCGGACGCCGGCTTGGCCTCCGCCGGGGCGTCTACAATGCCCAGCGCGATCTTCTGGTTGGGCCAGATGATCATCCAGACGTTGTAGGCCATGATCGCGCCGAACCACATGCCGAAGCCGATCGCGGCATGCTTGGCGACGCCGGAGGTCAGGCCCAGCGCGATGGAATCGATCAGATAGCCGTTCAGCCAGGCCAGGATCAGCCCGGTGACCAGCGTGGACATGGCCGCCCATCGGAACCAGAACAAGGCCGTGGGCGCAATCACCTTGGCGATGGCGGGTTTCTGATCGTCGGGGATCTTGGGCATGCTGGGCACCTGGACGAAATTGAAGTACCACAAGAGCCCGATCCACATCACGCCGCTGAGCACGTGCAGAAAACGGAAGAAGAAGACCAGCCAGGTATAGTCGAAATAGTCCATGGCAGATCCTCCCTAACCCGCAGCCGGCGTGGAGCCGATCAGCTCCACAAGTATGACCATGACGACCGTCAGGATGATGCCCATGACGATTGTCGTTTGCAGGGAATCCAGAGGATTTTTCATCTTCTCGGTATCCTGGTTTGTAACGCCTATATCCCTACGACTATGGGGTGATTCTGGCTCTTCCACAACCGCCACCTCGTGCCGGACAGTGCGCCGCGTTGCCAACCCGGTCCCGCCGTGGCACAAGCGGGTGCCCATGACCGAGCCGCCCCGCGACGCCAACGCCGTGCCCGACGATCCTTTTGCGCATTGCGTTGACATCGCGGCGCGCAACGGCTCGCCGCTGTGGCTGGTGGGACGCTCCTTGCCGCCGGCAAAGCGCCGGTTCTTCGCCGCCGCCTACGCGTCGATGCGCGTGATCGACGATTTTGTCGACGATGTCTTTCTGCAGCTTTCGCCGGAAATGCGGCCGCAGTCCCGTCCGGACGCCCTCGCACGACTGGATGCCTGGTCGAACGGCATCGAAAACGCCGCGGGCGGGGGACTCGCGCCTGCCCATGCACCCGACGCGCCCGTGTTCCGGGCGCTGGCCGAGGTCCTGCCGCGCGCCGATCTCGGGACGGCGCCATGGCAGGCGCTGGCAGGGGCGATGCGGCGCGATATCGAGGAACAGCCGCTGGAAGACTGGGCCGGGTTCGACCGCTATTGCGAGGGCGCCACGGTCGCGCCCGCGATTGTCTTTATCTACATCCTCGGTTGCCGCAGCGAGGCGGACGGCTTTCGGTGGCAGCTGGCGGAACCGCCGTCCCACTACGCACGCGACATCGCCGTCTTCTGCTATCTGGTGCATATCCTGCGCGACATGGCGGCGGACGCAGACGGCGATCCACAGTTGCTGACGATCCCGCATTCGGCGCTGGCGGCCCACGGTTTGTCGCCGGAAGATCTTCAGTCGGCGATCAGGCATCGCCGGACCGCACAGGTCGAAGGCGTGGCCCGGGATCTTGCGGCGCGGGCACAAGACCACCGCATGCGGGCGGAACAACGTCTCGGCGAATTGGCGCACCTGCTCGATGCCGATCAGCTTCACCTGCTGATGGCGCTCTACCGCGCCTATACGACCGTTCATGCCCAGATCATAGAGCGGCCGGATGCCGTCATCGCCGATCCGGAGGGGCTCAGACGACTGCAGCGCGCGACCCTGCAAAGGGCTTTGCCCCAGCGTTCATGACCAAGGGACCGGCCGGGCTGTCATATGTCGCGGACAGCGTCCACCGCTATGACCGCGACCGTTTCCTGACCGCCTTGTTCGCGCCGCCGGAACGGCGAGAAGATCTCCTGGCGCTTTACGCCTTCAATCTCGAAATCGCCAAGACGCGCGAGGCGGTCTCCGAAACCATGATCGGCATGATGCGGCTGCAATGGTGGCGCGATGCCCTGGCCGAGATCTACGAAACCGGACGACCGCGCCACCATGCCGTGGTCGAGGCGTTGGCGGCCGCGATCGCGACCCACGACCTTGACCGAACGGCGTTCGAACGCCTGATCGATGCGCGCGAGCGCGACCTGGACGACCTGACCTTCGCCACCCTTGAAGATCTCGAGGGCTATGCCGCCGCAACAACCGTCCCGCTGATCGAACTGGGGCTCGACGTCCTGGCGGCCAAGACCGGCGCCGAGGGGTCGATCCGCGCGATCGGGACCGGTTATGCCCTGGTCGGCCTGATGCGGGCGCTGCCCTACCTCTTGCGCAGCGGCCGCGTTGCGATCCCGGATGCCCTGATGCAGCGGCATGCGGTCGACCGCGCCCGCCTCATGGCGCTGCAGCCGTCGCCGGGCCTTGCGGCGGCGGTGGAGGTGATCTGCGCCCGGGCCGGAGGGCACCTGGAAGACGCGCGGCGGACATGGCAGCGCCCGGTCGGGCCGGCGCTGCCGATCCTGATGTCGGTGCCGCTTGCCGCCGGGCATCTGCGGCAACTGCGTCGGTCGCAATACAACCCGTTCGACGCCGGGTCGGCCCGCCGTCCGGTCCTGCAGCCGGCGGAACTGTGGCTGCGCGGCGTCTTCGGAAGGTTCTAGGCGGCCGCGGCCGGCCGGGCCAGCCAGGCATCGAGGTCGGCAAGCGCCCGTCGGGCCATCGCCCGTTTGCGGTCGCGGCCCTTGACCCGCTGGCCGGGTTCCAGTTCCAGCGGCGGGAACAGCCCGAAATTGACGTTCATGGGCTGAAACGTATCGGCCTCGGCGCCGCCGGTGATATGCGCCAGCAGCGCGCCCAACGCCGTCGTTCGCGGCGGCAGGGCGGGCTCCCGGTCCAGCCTGTCGGCGGCGGCGAAGCGGCCGGTCAACAGTCCGATGGCGGCGGATTCCACGTACCCCTCAACGCCCGTGATCTGGCCCGCGAACCGCAGGCGCGGATCGGCCCTGAGCTGCATCGTCGCGTTCATCAACCGCGGCGAGTTCAGGAAGGTGTTGCGATGGATCCCGCCAAGCCTGGCGAATTCCGCCCGTTCCAGCCCGGGCACCAGGCGGAAGACGTCTTTTTGCGCGGCGTACTTCAGCTTCGTCTGGAACCCGACGATGTTGTAGAGCGTGCCCAGCGCGTTGTCCTGGCGAAGTTGCACCACCGCATGCGGCCGCCGTCCGGTATTGGGGTCCGTCAGTCCGACGGGCTTCATCGGTCCGAAACGCAGGGTCTCGTGCCCGCGGGCGGCCATCACCTCGATCGGCAGACAGCCTTCGAAGTAGGGGGTGTTCTTCTCCCAGTCCTTGAATTCGGTCTGGTCGGCTTCGATCAGGGCGGAGATGAAGTGTCGGTATTCCGGCTCCGACAGGGGGCAATTGATGTAGTCCTTGCCATCGCCCTTGTCGTAGCGCGACTGGTACCAGGCACGGCTGAAGTCGATGCTTTCGGTGTAGACGATCGGCGCGATCGCGTCGAAGAAGGCGAGGCTTTCCTCGCCCGTCAGATCGAGGATCGCCTGCGAAAGCGCCGGAGACGTCAGCGGGCCGGTCGCAACGATCACGTTGTCCCAGTCCGCAGGCGGCAGCCCGCCGACCTCGCCGCGCTCGATCGTTACGGCGGGATGCACCTCCAGGGCGCCCGTCACCGCATCGGCGAAGGCTTCCCGGTCGACGGCCAGCGCGCCCCCGGCCGGCACCTTGGCCTGGTCGCCACAGCGCATGATCAGCGAGCCGCAGCGCCGCATCTCCTCGTGCAGAACGCCGACCGCGTTGTTTTCCGCATCGTCGGACCTGAACGAGTTGGAGCAGACCAGTTCGGCCAGGCGGTCGGTCTGGTGCGCGTCGGTCCTGCGCCGCGGCCGCATCTCGTGGACCACGACGGGGACGCCTGCCTCGGCCGCCTGCCACGCCGCTTCCGACCCCGCCAGGCCGCCGCCGATGATGTGAATGGGTTTCGCTTCCGTCATGATCCGGGACATACAGTACCGACAGCGCCCGGACAAGCGGGCAGGGGCCGCCTAGACCGGCAGGCGAAACACCTCCTGGGGGTTCTCGATGCCCTTGAGCCGATGGCTGCCGACGCTTTCGAAAATCCTGCTGCTGACCGCCTGAAAGGCATCGGACACCACCAGCGGCTCGCCCAACTGCGCCGCCACGTCGTCCAGCCGCGCCACAAGGTTCACCGCAGGGCCGATGACGGTGAAATCAAGCCGGTCGATGGCGCCGATATTGCCCCACATCACATCGCCCAGATGCAGCGAGATGCCGAACCGCAAGGGCGGTGAACCGCGATCGATCCGCAGGTCGTTCGCCGCCGCCATGTTGGCCATCGCCTGTTCGGCCGTCGCAACCGCCACGTCGGCCCGCGCCCCGATCTGATGGGCGCGTTCGGGCATCGGCCAGATCGCCAGCATCGCATCGCCGATGAATTTCAGGATCTCGCCGCCGGCGTCCTCGACCGGCTTGGACATCGCCTCGAAGTATGTGTTCAAAACGCCGATCATCTCGTCGCGATCCAACGCCTCGGACAGCGCGGTGAAACCGCGCAGGTCGCAATACCAAAGGATCGCCGGAATCGTCTGGCCGTCGCCGCGCTTGATCTGGCCGTCCAGCACCTTGCGGCCGGCCCGCGGTCCCACGAAGGTGTCCAACAGCACGATCGCCGTCTCTTCCATCAGCAACAGCTCCAGTTGCTGTGTCAGCGTCGAACACAAACCGACCAACAGGTCGATGTCGTCGTCGGAGAATCCGCCGGCGCGCTTGGTGGCGATGCTGCAGGCCTGGTTCCGATCGCGGAAGAACAGCGGCACCATCACATATTCGCTGAAGCCGCGGTCACGCAGCCCTTCGAGAAGGTCGAAGGGAAGCGCCTGCGACTGGTCTTCCAACGGATAGCGGACAGTGCGCCCTTCCTCGAAGGCGATGCGCACGGGGCTCTTCAGGTATGCGTCCGTATGCTGCACGCCATGTTCTCGTTTGACCTCGCGTGCCGCGCCGGTCTCCGACTCCCAGACATACCCCTGTGCCAGGAACAAGGGATGCAACTGGCGGAGATGAAGCGTCAGGCGATCGATCGGCACGTCATAGGACCGGAGCTTCTCCGACAACGCCGTCACCAGTTCCGCCATGGAGAGCTTTCGGACAGCGGCGTCCTGAAGCCAATCGACGATCTGAAGCGCCCGTTTCGATCCGCCGTTCATGCCGGTCCCGAGTTGGCCGCGAAGACTTCGTGCTCTCCGGCGAGGCCGCGCAGGGGACGCGGGCCCAGCGCGCGCAAATCGGCATCGACGCGGTCGGCGAAATCCCGGGAAACGAGGATCCGCTCGCCGAGACGTCCGCACAGCCGCTCCAGCCGCGCCGCCATGTTGACGGCCGGACCGATCACCGTGAAATCGAGGCGGTTCACGCTGCCCACATTGCCGAACATCACCTCGCCCACGTGCAGCGCCAGGCCGAAATCCAGCGCCTCTTCGCCGAAGCCGCCGCGTTCCGCGTTCAACGCGTCGAGCGCCCGGCACGCCGCGGAGGCCGCGCGCAGCGACCGGGCGCAGGCCTCGTCCAGGTCGGCGTCGGAATCCGCCGGAAACACCGCCAGCATGCCGTCGCCAAGGAACTTCAGGATCTCGCCGCCTTCCTCCTGAACCGCCGGAGCGACGCAGTCGAAGAACTGGTTCAACAGATCGATCAGAAAGGCGCGGTGCAGGCTGTCGGACAGGCGCGTGAAACCGCGCAAATCGCACAGCCAGATCGCCGCCTGGATGGTCTCGCCGCTGGACCGCAGGATCTGACCTTTGAGGATGCGCTCGCCGGCACGCTGGCCCACATAGGTGTCCAGAAGATTGACCGCCGCCGCCTGCAACGCCTTCGGCTCCAGCACCCGCGCCAGGATCGAGGCCAGCGCCGGAAACGAGGCCAGCTCCGCGTTGCTGTACCCGCCCGGCCGGTCGATCGACAGCGACAAGAGGTTGTTCTGGCCGGAACTGAACTCCAGCGGCATGCCGATATAGTCGGTGCCGCCCTGTTCGAAGATCTCCATCGTCACCGGATAGCGGCTTCTTTCGGCCTCGTCTTCCAAGTGAACGCGCACGGTCTCGCCGCGCTCGATGATCGCCGGCATGGTGCTCAGTTTGTAGCTGTCGGCCTGCATGATGCCGCGTTCGCCGCGGCCTTCGAACAAGGGCTCACCGCGTTTCCAGATAAACCCGTAACCCACGAATTGCGGGTGCAGCGTCTGGACGATCACCATGCCGCGCAGCAGGGGCAGGGGTCCGTCGTCCAGTTGGTCGAAGAAACCCTCGATCACATCACGCAGTTCGGGCAGGCGCCAGGCGTCTTCCAGCAACCAGTCCGCGACCGCGCTGAGGCCCAGTGAGCGTGCGACCAGTGAGTTGCCGGCAGTCTCGTCCATTCACTGAACGTAGTGCGTCGGTCCTCACCCGCCAAGCGGCGAGGGCGATCAGGCGGTGCGGCGGCTGCCCCGCTTGCCCAGGTAGGGCTGGAGATACTGCCCGGTGAAGCTGTCCGACACGGCGGCCACATCTTCCGGCGTGCCGGTCGCGACGATCCTGCCGCCCTTGTCGCCGCCTTCGGGGCCAAGATCGATGATCCAGTCGGCGGTCTTGATGACCTCCAGGTTATGCTCGATCACCAGGACCGTGTTGCCTTGCTCCACCAGCGCCTGCAGCACGCCCAACAGCTTGCGCACGTCCTCGAAATGCAGGCCGGTCGTGGGTTCGTCCAGGATATAGAGCGTCTTGCCCGTGGCCCGGCGTGACAGTTCCTTGGCCAGCTTCACGCGCTGGGCCTCGCCGCCCGACAGGGTCGTGGCCGGCTGGCCCACATGAATATAGCCGAGACCGACCCGCTGCAGCGTCACCAGCTTGTCGCGGATTGCCGGCACGGCCTTGAAGAACTCGGCGGCTTCATCGACCGTCATGTCAAGAACGTCGGCGATCGACTTGTCCTTGAACGCGATTTCCAGCGTCTCGCGGTTATAGCGCTTGCCCTTGCAGACGTCGCACTGGACATAGACGTCGGGCAGGAAATGCATCTCGATCTTGATGACGCCGTCGCCCTGGCAGGCTTCGCAGCGCCCGCCCTTGACGTTGAACGAAAAGCGGCCGGCCGCGTAACCGCGCGCCTTGGCTTCCGGCAGGCCGGCGAACCAGTCCCGGATCGGCGTGAAGGCACCGGTATAGGTGGCCGGGTTCGAACGCGGCGTGCGGCCGATCGGCGACTGGTCGATATCGATCACCTTGTCCAGGAACTTGATGCCCTTGATCGTGTCATGCTGTGCCGGGTGCTCGCGCGCGCCCATCAGGCTGCGGGCCAGGGCCCTGTACAGCGTCTCGATGATCAAGGTCGACTTGCCGCTGCCGGAGACCCCGGTGATGCAGGTGAAGGTGCCCAGCGGGATCTCGACGGACACGGCGTCCAGATTGTTTCCGGCGGCGCCGACCACCGCCAGGACCTGGCCGTGATGGCCGGTCCGGCGCGCCTTCGGCACCTCGATCTGCTTCATCCCGGTCATGTACTGGGCGGTCAGGCTGTTCTGGTTCGCCATCACCTCCGGCGGTGCACCGCTGGCAACGATCTCGCCGCCATGCTGGCCGGCCCCCGGCCCCATATCGACCAGATAGTCGGCGGCCCGGATCGCCTCTTCGTCATGCTCGACCACGATGACTGTGTTGCCCAGGTCGCGCAGCCGCTTCAGCGTCTGCAGCAGACGGTCGTTGTCGCGCTGATGAAGGCCGATCGACGGTTCGTCCAGGACGTAGAGGACACCGGTCAGCCCCGAGCCGATTTGCGAGGCGAGGCGGATGCGCTGGCTTTCGCCGCCCGATAGTGACCCGGAGTTCCGCGACAACGTCAGGTATTCGAGACCCACGTTGTCCAGGAAGCCGAGACGCTCGTTGATCTCCTTGAGGATGCGCGACGCGATCTCGCGGTCCTTCTCGCTGAGATGCTGGTCCAGCGCACCGAACCACAGAACCGCCTGGGCGATCGACATCCGGGCGACCTCGCCGATGTGCAGATCCCGGATCTTGACCGCCAGCGCCTCCGCCTTCAGGCGATAACCGCTGCAGGCATCGCAGGGATGGATCGACTGGTACTTGGCAAGCTCCTCGCGGACCCAGCTCGATTCTGTCTCGCGGAAGCGGCGCTCCATGTTGGTGACGACCCCCTCGAAGGCCTTCTTGGTGGTATAGGACCTGAGCCCGTCGTCGTAGGAAAACGTTACCTTTTCCTTGGTGCCGTAAAGGATCGACTTGCGCACCTTCGACGGCAGGTCGGCGAACGGGGTCGCCATGGAAACATCGAAATGCTCGCACAGCGAGATCAGCGTCTGCCGGTAGTAGGGGCTGGACGACGATGACCAGGGCGCGATCGCGCCTTGCGACAGGGTCCGCTCGGGCTCCGGGACGACCAGCTCCTCGTCGAAGAACATCTCGGTCCCCAGCCCGTCGCAGGCCGGGCAGGCGCCGTAGGGGTTGTTGAAGGAAAACAGGCGCGGCTCGATCTCTTCGATCGTGAAGCCCGAGACCGGACAGGCGAACCGCGCGGAGAAGATGGTCTGCGCGCCGGTTTCGGCGTCTTCGGCAAATGCGATCCCATCGGCGAGGTTGAGCGCCGTTTCTAATGAATCGGCCAGGCGCGCCTCCAGTCCGGGACGGACAACGACGCGGTCGACCACCACTTCGATGTCGTGCTTCAGCTTCTTGTCCAGCGCCGGCACCTCTTCGATCAGGTGCAACGTGCCGTCCACCTTGACCCGCTGGAACCCGCGCTTTTGCAGATCGGCGAATTCCTTACGGTACTCGCCCTTGCGGCCACGAACGATCGGGGCCAGCAGGTACAGCCGCGTGCCCTCGGGCATCTCCATCACTCGGTCGACCATCTGGCTGACCGTCTGGCTCTGGATCGGCAGGCCCGTTGCGGGCGAGTAGGGAACACCGATACGCGCAAACAACAGGCGCATGTAGTCGTAGATCTCGGTCACCGTGCCGACGGTCGAGCGCGGATTGCGGCTGGTCGTCTTCTGCTCGATGGAAATCGCCGGCGACAGTCCCTCGATGGAATCCACGTCCGGCTTTTCCATCAGTTCCAGGAACTGGCGGGCGTAGGCCGACAGGCTTTCGACGTAGCGGCGCTGGCCGTCCGCATAGATGGTATCGAAGGCCAATGAGGACTTGCCCGAACCGGACAGGCCCGTGATCACGACCAGCCGTTCGCGCGGCAGGTCGACATTGACGTTTTTGAGGTTGTGCTCCCGTGCCCCGCGCACAGAGATGACGCCGGCCATTCAATGCCCCTGAACTGGATCGAGTGCGGGCCGCTTTGCCGCGGTCACAGGGACAGAATATAGGGTGCGCCCAGGATCGAGGCGAGCCCCATTTGAAACTCTCCTGACAGCGGTGTCCGCGCCTTCGTGCGGCGGTCCGCGGCGATCCCCCCTTGCCCATCCGGGCGCGGTCGTGCTTATTCCGCGTCGTGGCCCTGGCAAGGCACGCGGCCGGCGGATTTCGGGACCATTCCCGTTCCTAACACGCATGGTGGCGGCCCCGGCTGCTATCCAATAGATTGACGCACAACCAAATGGCAAAGAGGGCCCGATGGCTGGCAGTGTGAACAAGGTGATTCTGGTCGGAAATCTCGGCCGGGACCCGGAAGTGAGAAGCATGCAGAACGGGGGCAAGGTCGTAAACCTGTCGGTTGCGACCTCCGAGCGGTGGAAGGACCGCGAGGGCAACCCCCAAGAGCGGACGGAGTGGCACCGCGTGGTGATCTTCAATGACAGGCTGGGCGACGTGGCCGAGCGTTACCTGCGCAAGGGGTCGAAGGTCTATCTCGAAGGCCAGCTTCAGACGCGCAAGTGGACGGACAACAGCGGTCAGGAGCGTTACACCACCGAAGTGGTGCTGCAGCGGTACCGTGGCGAGCTGACGATGCTGGACAGCCGTGCCGAGTCAGGCGGCGGTTTCGGCGAACGGACACCCGAACCGGCCTATGCAGGTGCCGGCGCGGGCGCCGGCGGGTCCGGCGGCGACTACAGCCAGGAACTGGACGACGAAATCCCGTTCTGAGCCGAACACCCGGCTCTTGCGGCTTTGATGCCGTTGCGACTCGGCACCGCCCGCTGCCGCTCTATATCAGCCTGACGACGGGCTGACGTTCGACAGGAGCGGACCATGCGACCATGGGCGACGGCGACGGTTATTATGCTGGCATGCGGGCTCGGGGCCTGTGCCAGCGCGCCGCCGCCCGCGCCGCGCGCACCCGACCTCGATTCCCTGGTCCGCGCTTCCGAACAGGACCGCTGTCATGGCGCCATCAAGCTGGCCGACCACCACGTCGCCACCGCCGGCGTCCGCGACGCCGAAGCGGTGCGGGTCGTCGGCCACCCGTATCTCCGCACGAACCGGTTCCTGGCGTCGTTCCGCGAAGAACCACTGGACGCAGCCGCCCTGCGGGACTGGGTGGCGGAGATGCGCCGCCTGGACCGCGAAGGCAGGGTGGTCGAACTCGCCAACCTGCCGCAGGAACGGACTGCGGCTGTGGAGCAGGGGATCGCCACGCTCGGCTTCGACGGCAGGCCGAAGGCGGTTCTCGCCCGTTGCGGCGATCTGTTGGCCGAGGCCCTTCTCGACGATCCCGAAGCGCAAGCCGCGCTTGGCACCCGCGTGCGGGTCCCCGACAACTACTCCACCGCGCGCCGCGTGTTCGGGCTCTATCCGTTGACCGCCGTCGGCGTGACCACGGGCTTTGACGCCTGGAAGCGCGAGCATCTTGCAAGCTTCGATCAGGATCCTGCGGATCTGCCGGTGACCGGCCGTCTTACCGACTACGCACCGGCCGAGGCAGCCTCCGACGACGGCCGCGCCCTGGTGGCGTCCGCACCGCGGAACGGCCTGGGCATGCCCGTCTTTACGGACGACCAGATCGTCCGGCTGGCCGCCCTGCACGCGCCGCGTTTCAGGATCGACGTCGCCGGCGACTTCGACCGCCCGGGCGCGCCGGCATTGACCGGCGCCAACGGCACGGTTCTGCCGACGGTCCGGACCGACCGGCCCGTGGTCTATTTCCGGCTCAGCCACACGCGTTTCGACGGCGCGGTCTTGCCGCAGCTCGTCTATACGGTCTGGTTTTCCGAGCGCCCGCCCGACGGCGGTTTCGACATCTACAGCGGCCGACTGGACGGTGTGGTCTGGCGCGTCACTCTGGCACCGGACGGCACGCCGATGGTCTACGATTCCATGCACCCGTGCGGCTGTTATCACCTGTTCTTCCCGGTGCCGCCGACCGTCCGCAAGGACATGCCCGAAGACAAGGACGCGCGGGAAGGCGCCGTCGTGCCGGCCACCGCACCACGCCTGGCGCCCGGCGAACGGATCGTCGTGCGGTTGGCCAGCGCCAACCACTATATCCAGGCGATCGGCAAGACCGCGGCCGGCTCGCCCACGGACGAGAAATATGACCTGATCCTGACGCCCGAGCCGGACGGGCCGCTTCGCATGCTGGACCTTCCGGACGGCTCGGGAACCCGCAGCCTCTACGACGAGGTGGGACTGGTGGCGGGCTCCGAGCGCGCCGAACGCTGGCTTTTGTGGCCCATGGGGATCGACAGCGCCGGCGCCATGCGCCAATGGGGCACCCATGCCACGGCCTTTGTGGGCCGCCGGCATTTCGACGACCAGGACCTGTTCGACCGCGCCTTCAGCCGTTGAACCGGCCCCGGCCGGGCCGGCCGAATTCCGCAGATTGTGTTGCAAATTGCAAACACGGAGCCGCATTTCTCCAAAATGCGAGCCAAGTGCGACCCATCAATGAATCTGGTTAATGCATATTTTTCAAATACTTATTGGCCGATTTGTAAAGCTGGCACGGTTGGCATCCCGCTTGCTCCTGTCTGTGGCGTGACCGGACGACAAGGGAACAATCCCGGGAGCGGTCACAAAGGGAGCAAGACGGTCCAAGGAACGCGGCCGTCAGGAAAAAAAGACCGACTGTGGCCGAGCAACAAGGGACAAACCCAGGGAGGTCACAAAGGACAAGACGGCCCGACGAACGCGGCCGTTCGACAATAGGGTGAAAAACACCGCGGCCAGACAACAAGGGGCAAATCCCGAGCTGGCCACGGCAGGGACGAAGACGGTCCACGAAACGCGGCCGTCAGCAAAAAGTAAGGCGCTTGCGAGGCAGCCAACCGCCGGGTCGATTTATCGGCCAGCCTCACGTCTCGCACGCTCAGGAAGCGGCATCCAAACCCCCCGGGATGCCGCTTCCGCTTTTCTTTCCGAACCCCAGCATTTCTGCCGCTTCTGGCCTTTGTGCACCGCCGAAGGCACGGGTGCCGCGGCGGGCCGTGGATGCCCTTATTTCGTTGTTTGCAGGGGACCCGCATGCTACATACGCCATCGCAATGCAGCATCGGAATTGGCCCGATCGCTACGTCCGCCGGCCGGTCTCCCGGCCCCGGTCGGACCCCAGCAGACGACTAACGCAGGATCACCGGCCGTGAACGTTGCCCGATCGCCGTCGGTCCGGACCTTCGACAGCCCCTTTGGGAGAGGTTTGAGAGTAAGCCTGCCTTGAGCGACGTAACCGTCACACCGCCGCCGTCCGACGTTACATCCGTCTCGATCGAAGACGAGATGCGGCGTTCCTATCTCGATTACGCGATGAGCGTGATCGTGAGCCGCGCGCTGCCCGACGCGCGGGACGGACTGAAGCCGGTGCACCGCCGCATTCTCTATTCGATGAAGGAGAACGGCTACGATTCGTCCAAGCCCTATCGCAAGTCGGCCCGCATCGTCGGCGACGTGATGGGTCGCTACCACCCGCACGGCGACCAGGCGATCTACGATGCGATGGTGCGCATGGCGCAGGATTTCTCCATGCGCCTGCCGTTGATCGACGGGCAGGGCAATTTCGGCTCGATGGACGGCGATCCGCCGGCGGCCATGCGCTACACCGAGGCGCGCCTGGCCAAGCCTGCCGAAACGCTGCTGGACGACATCGACAAGGATACCGTCGACTTCCAGCCGAACTACGACGAATCGGCGCACGAGCCGGTCGTCCTACCGGCGCGTTTTCCCAACCTTCTGGTCAACGGCGCCGGCGGCATTGCCGTCGGCATGGCGACGAACATTCCGCCCCACAACCTGCGCGAGGTGATCGACGCCTGCGTTGCCTTTATCGACAACCCGGCGATTACCGTGCAGGAACTGATGGACATCGTGCCTGGCCCGGACTTCCCGACAGGCGGCCTGATCCTCGGCCGCGCCGGCATCCGCGCGGCGCAGATGACCGGACGCGGTTCGATCATCATGCGGTCCCTGACCCACATCGAACAGCGCAGCGGAGACCGCGAATCGATCATCGTCACCGAGATCCCCTTCCAGGTGAACAAGTCCCGGATGCTGGAACGCATCGCCGAGGTGGTCCGGGACAAGACCGTCGAAGGCATCTCGGACCTGCGCGACGAATCGGACCGTCACGGGGTGCGCGTGGTGATCGAACTGCGCCGCGACGCCATGACCGACGTCGTCCTGAACCAGTTGTTCCGCCACACGCCGATGCAGACCAGCTTCGGCGTCAACATGCTGGCGCTGGACAACGGCCGGCCGCGGATGATGCCGCTCAGGGACATCGTCGCCGCCTTCGTCGAGCACCGCGAGGAGGTGATCACCCGGCGCACCGCGTATCTTTTGGGCAAGGCCCGCGAACGGGCGCATGTCCTGGCCGGGCTGTTGGTCGCGATCACCAATCTGGATCCCGTGATCGAGCTGATTCGCGCCGCCCCCGACCCGCAGACCGCCCGCGAACAGCTGATGGCGCGCGACTGGCCGGCCGGCGACGTGGAGCCCTTCATCAAGCTGATCGACGATCCCGGCCATGCGGTGGTCGACGGTCACTACCGCCTCTCGGAGGCCCAGGCGCGCGCCATCCTGGAGCTGCGCCTGCAGCGCCTGACCGGGATGGAGCGCGAAAAGCTGGTCCAGGAAACCGAGGAGCTGGCCGACAAGATCCGGGACTACCTGGAGATCCTGCAGTCGCGGCCGCGGCGCATGCAGGTCATGCGCGAGGAGCTTGCGGAGATCCGCGAGCAGTTCGGCGACGAGCGGCGCACCCAGATCGTCGAGCAGGAGTTCGAGCACGACATCGAAGACCTGATCCCGCGCGAGGACATGGTCGTCACCGTGACCCACGCCGGCTATATCAAAAGGGTGCCGCTGTCGACCTATCGCGCGCAACAGCGTGGCGGCAAGGGCCGCGCCGGCATGCGGACGCGCGAGGCGGATGTCCTGGTCAACGTTTTCGTGGCCTCGACCCACACGCCGATCCTGTTCTTCTCCTCGCGCGGCATGGTCTACCAGCTCAAGGTCTACAAACTGCCGGAAGGAAGCCCCACGGCGCGCGGCAAACCGCTGGTCAACCTGCTGCCGCTGAGCGAAGGCGAGACGGTCTCGACCATCATGCCGCTGCCCGAGGACGAAGAGACCTGGCAGGACCTGTTCGTGATGTTTGCCACGGCCTCCGGCTCGGTCAGGCGCAACCGTCTCTCGGATTTCACCAACATCAAGGCGAACGGCAAGATCGCCATGAAACTGGCCGAAGGCGACCGGCTGGTCGGCGTGCATACCTGCACCGAAGACCAGGACGTCCTGTTGGCGACGCGGCGCAGCATGTCGATCCGATTCCCGGTCAGCCGGATCGACGAGAAAGGAAACGAGCTTGGCATCCGCGTCTTCGCGGGGCGCAACTCGACCGGCGTGCGGGGCATCAAGCTGGGAGCGGACGATCAGGTCATTTCCATGTCCCTGATCCGCCACAGCGAGGATTCGACCGACGAGCGCGGTGAATACCTGCTGGCCGCGAACGCCAAGCGCCGCGTTTCGTCGGCCGATGCGGAAGCCAACGCCGAAGACCGGGCACGCGACGAGGCCCGCGCGGCCTTGTTGGCCGAGCCGCACTTCGCGGATATGGAGGCGCGCGAGGAATTCGTGCTCAGCGTGACCGACACCGGCCTCGGCCAGCTCAGCTCGTCCTACGACTACCGGGTCACCGGACGCGGCGGCAAGGGCATTCGCAACATGGATCTGCGCACGAGCGGCGTGAACGTCGTCTCCTGCTTCGTGATCGACCCGGACAACGACGAGATCATGCTGGTCACCGACGGCGGGCAGATCATCCGCATTCCGGTGAATTCGGTGCGTCTGGTTGGCCGGACCAGCAAGGGCGTGAAGCTGTTCGAGCTGGACGAAGACCATCGCGTGGTCTCGGTCGCGCGCCTGATCGTCGATACGAACGGCACGGGCGAAGACGAAAAGACCGACGGGGAGGGCGCGTCGTGACACCGCGCATGCGTCGAGGCGTCTATCCGGGAACGTTCGACCCGATCACCTATGGCCACATGGACATCATCACGCGGGCGGCGACGCACCTGGTCGACCACCTGATCATCGGTGTCGCCGAAAATGCAGGCAAGGGACCGATGTTCGACATGACCGAGCGGCGCGAACTTGTGCAAGGCGAGATCGACGCACTGCAGTCCGAGGTGGCGGGGCGCATCGAGGTCGAGGTCTTCGACGGACTGCTGATCGACTACACGCGGTCAAAAAACGCGACGGCGATCATCCGCGGACTGCGCGCCGTGTCCGACTTCGAGTACGAATTCCAGATGACCGGGATGAACACCAAGCTGGATCCCGAGATCGAGACCGTGTTTCTGATGGCGACGGACCGCTACCAGTTTATCTCCAGCGGCTTCGTCAAGGAGATTGCCCGCCTCGGCGGCGCGATCGATCAGTTCGTGTCGCCCCGGGTGGCTGGCCGGCTGATGGAGAAGGTCGGCCGCTAGGCCCGCAGGGCCGAGCTGAAGGGTAATTCAGCACCGCCCCGACTCGAGGTTTAGCGTTCGCTACTATGGGTTGTCGATACCCACCATAGTTCACCCGGCGTGTCAAAAAATTACCGAAACGGCGGGACGGGCACCCCGCGAACGGCTGCCTTCGCGGCATTGGTTTTGCCCATTTACTATATGAAATCAAACGAAAATCTGGACCTTGCCGCGACCCGATCGGCGATGTGGTGTTGGCGATGCCAAATCGCCGTGACATACTTTCCTTCAGGACTGCTCCAGCGGACGGTGGGACTGGATGGAGGGGGCGCTTCAGACGTTCATCGAGGACGCAGGTCGTGCGAAGGACTGCGAGGACCTGGGTCTGTGTTTCGAAGATGCGATCCGATCCCTCGGCTTCGACAACTACATCTATCTGCAGTTGCCGACGCCCGAAGTGACCACCGAGGCGGTCTATCTGACCAATTACCCGGGACACTGGATCGAACGCTACATCGAGCAGAACTACGTCGCCATCGATCCGGTGCTGAAGGCGACGTTCCTGTCCCAGATCCCGTTCGACTGGCAAAATCACTGGTTCGGCGAGCAACGCAAGAAGTTCGGCGACTTCTTCGACGAGGCGGCGGAGGTCGGGGTGCGCACCGGCTTCACGATCCCGTTTCACCAGAACGACAAGCCAGCCGGCGCGCTCAGCATTGCCAGCAATCTGTGCGAAACGGAACTGAACAAACTGATCGCGGAAAACACCTCCACGCTTAACCTTCTGGGCGTGTATTTCTATCTGCACGCCGACCGGCTGCTGCGGACGGACCAGCAGTTGGGATTTCACCTGACGCCCCGCGAGGTGGAGTGCCTGCGCTGGCAGGCGCATGGAAAAACTATGTGGGAAATCTCTAAAATACTTTCTATCAGCGAAAGAACGGTCCAATTCCATATGGACAACGCAAAATTGAAGCTTGGCGCGAAAACCGTGCCGCAAGCCGTGGCGATCGCAATGAAATCGAAAGCGATCGCGCTCTAGTCTCCCCCCTTCGAACGCACATAGGATAACCGAAGGCTGCATCCACATGCAGCCGGCAAACCATCGCGATTACTGTAGGAACCTACAGTTATGGCCCAGTTTGTCATGTCCTAGACTAGCGTTGGACATGGTTGGCCGGAACCAAAGGGGGTTTAGTCGATATGATCCACATCGTCACAGTAGATAACATCGGCGCATACGCAGACCAGATCGTGCAGATGCACAAGCTGCGCTACAGGGTGTTTGCGGAGCGCTTGAACTGGGAAGTGCAAACAAGCGGAGATATGGAGTTCGACAATTTCGATACCTTGTCTCCGACATACATGCTCAGCATCGACGACGAGGGCATCGTTCGCGGCAGCCTGCGATTGCTTCCAACCACCGGCCCATACATGTTGAAGGATGTCTTTCCCGTTCTTCTCGGCGGTCACGTGGCGCCAAGCGACCCGCTGATTCTGGAATCCAGTCGATTCTCGGTGGACCATGAAGTCAGGGACGACGATCGCTCGGCCGGGGTCGCCCGGACAACCTACGAGCTCTTCCTCGGCCTGATCGAGTTCAGCATGGCCCGGGGGATCAGCCACATCGTCACCGTCGTCGACAAACGGATGGAGATCATCATCAAACGCAGCCGCATGTCATGGGAGCGTTACGGCGAGCCGCACAAGATCGGCAACGTGATGGCGGTTGCGGGCCTGGGAACGATGTCTGAGCAAACCCTGCGTTCAGTGCGCGAAAGATCCGGCATTGTGGGATCCGTCATGCACAGGCCGCGTGAAATCGAAACTGCCGCGTAAGTCCGTATTCGTTCGGCAAGAAGAAACAGAGGATGGAAAGATGAACGAAGGGGACAACGCGCCAAGGGTCACCGGACCCTGCGACAAGCAGGTCCTGGTTGCCAGCATCCGCGACGAGCTGCGGATCTTGAAACGTCTGCTGAACGCAGCCGACATGCCGGCAACCTGTCACATCGTCGACGTCGCGGCGGCGTCGTTTCTGGACGAGCTGATCGAGAAATCGGAATACCACGACTATCGCGGCATGATGGAGGAACTGGCCGCCGAGACAGGCTTGATGGAAGAGCTCCTGCTCGCGCGCGAGGTTCGCACCCTCAACAGTTAGTCCGTGCAGGTGGCGGTCGCCGTTGCGCACCGTTACCCTTCGAAAACCTGCCACGCCGCCCGGCTTGCCGGGCGGCGTTTTTCCATCTTCAGCGTCGCCAGGCCCGCTTCCCTTCGTCGGCCTGTGGCCTTAAACCTCTTCCGCCATGATCGATGTCTTTCTCGACGCGGTTTTTCCCGTCTTCGCGGTTGTCCTGATCGGATATGCCGGCGCGCGCGGCAGACTGTTCGATACTCCCATGGCGGCGGCGGTGAACCGGTTCGTGTTCTACGTGGCTCTGCCGGTCCTGTTGTTCCGGTTGATCGCCTCGGCGCGCCCCGAGACGTTCCAGTGGGGCCTGCTGGGTGCCTATTTCGCGATCGAAATCGTCATCTATGCCACGGGCTTTGCCATTGCCCGCTACGGCTTTGGGAGGACCGCCCGCGAGAGCCTGTTGATCGGCATGAGCGGTGCCTTCGCCAACCACGTGTTCTTCGTCCTTCCCATCGCCCAGGTGCTGTTCGGGCCGGCTGCGGCCGTGCCAATCGTCGCGATCATCACCGTCGACGCCGTCGTGCTGTTCGGCGGCACGACCATGATCATGCAGGCGACCGGCGAGGACGCGAAGGGCGCCTCGGTTGCTGCGGTGCTTGCGAAGCTGGCCCGTAATCCGGCGGTGATCGGCATTGCCGCGGGTATCGCCGGGCTTCTGGCAGGCGTTCCGGTCGTCGGCGGGTTGGACCTGTTCACCGATTTCGTCGGCGGCACCGCGGCCCCGGTGTCGCTGTTCGCGCTGGGCGTGATGCTGGCGGCCGGCGAGATACGCGCCCGCTCGGCTCTGCCCTTCGTGGTCTCGGTCCTGAAGCTGCTGGCGATGCCGGCGGCGGCCTGGGCTGCGTTTACCCTCTGGCTGGACGCGCCGCCGGCGCTTGCGGGGCCGGCTCTGATGGCGGCGGCCGGTCCTGCCGGCGCGATGCCGCTGGTCCTGGCGCTGCAATACGGCCAATCCACGGCCACGATCGCACGCATCATTCTTTACACCACGGTCGGGTCGCTGGTGACCGTGACCTGGCTGGGGCAGGGGATCTAGCGCCGATGCACGCCCCCAAACCGTCCCGCGACGCCTGGCGTCGGCGGCGCCTGGAGATGGAGGCCGGCGGCGACCGCCACGGGCCGGACGGCACCCACAGCCGCAGCCGCTGGCAATTGCTGAAACTGGCGATCCGGATTTTCGGTCTGGCATTGAAGCTGGTCGGGCTCTACGGCCGCGGGGTCCGGAACGCGCTCGACATCCGATTGACGGAAATGGAGCTCGCCTACCCGGATCTGCCCGACGCGTTCGACGGCTTCACGATCTTGCAGATGACCGACCTGCACGTGGACGGGCTGCCAGGGACGATGGAAGCGGCCCTGTCACACACAGCAGGTCGCACGGTCGACCTGTGCGTGCTGACCGGCGACTATCGCTTCCGGGTCCAGGGACCGTTCGAACAGATCCTGCCCGGCATGCGTTCCCTGGTGGCCGGGGTCGAGGCTCGGCACGGCATCTGCGCGGTCCTTGGCAATCACGACGATGCCGCCATGGTCGATGCTTTTGAGACGCTCGGCATCACCATGCTGGTCAACGAGACAATGACGATCGCACGCGACGGCGCCGCGCTGCAGATCACCGGCACGGACGATGTGCATTACTTTTTCACCGATGCCGCCCCGGCAGCCCTGGCGGCCGCACCCGACGGGTTCCGCATCGCGCTGATCCACTCGCCGGAGCTTGCCGATGTGGCGGCCCGCGAGGAGTACCGGCTCTATCTTGCCGGCCATACCCACGGCGGTCAGGTCTGCCTGCCCGGCGGCGTTCCCGTCATCACCCATGTGGGCCGGTTCCGCCGGTTCGCCAGCGGCCGGTGGCGCCTGGGCGACATGCAGGGCTATACCAGCACCGGCGTCGGCGTCTCCGCGCTGCCGGTCCGGTTCTTCAACCGGGGCGAGGTGGTCCTGATCACGCTGAGGCGCGGATGAACCGGCTCTCCGCCGTTCCCCTGGTGGCCGCGCTGATGCCGGCGGTGACCATTCACCTTTGCTTCGTCCTTGCCGCATCTCATGGTCACGTGCCCTGGTGCAATCCCTACTGGGACAGTTGCGTCTCGATCAGCGCGACCGGGCGGCAGAGCCCCGAAAGCTATGTGTTTCGCGGGTTGATGATCCCGACGGGCGTGGTCTTTATGGTCTACTGGCTGCTGGCGCACGCTTGGCTCAAGGCGCTGGGAAGCGGTCGCTCGGCACTGCGCCACGCGGTCCTCGTCCTCGGGGTCGCCGGCGCCGCGGGCCTGATCTGGTACACGACGGTCCTCGGCTCGGAAGGACGCGTCTTCTTCATCCAGCGCCGCGCCGGGGTGACCAGCTTTTACATCATGACCGTGCTGGCCCAGTGCCTGCTGACCGTCGAGGTTCTGGCCCTTGCGCGGCGCGGGACGACGGGGGTATCGCGCGCGGTGCGGCGCCTGATGGCCGCGCTTGCCCTTGTCATCGTCGTGGCGGGACTGGTCAGCCTCGTCTTGTCGGCCGCGGTGCCGGCCTTCGACCGGGTCGAGGATGCCTTCGAATGGTGGATCACCGTTTTGATCCTCGGCCATGCGCTGGTCACCCATCGCGCGTGGGCGCAAAGCGGGTTTGCCGCGCGCTTCGGTGCCCGCTCGACGACGCATGCGAATTCCAGCCACCGCAGCTGACCGAACCACCGCACCGGTGCGAATCCGGTTTCATGTCGATCCCGGTTCCTTATATGCTGCTTCCATGATGTGTCTTGCGGTTCGTGTGGTGATCTCTCCGTCTGGCTTTCGGTGCACGGGCAGATGACGGGCGAACGTTCGCAAAAGGCGCCGGAATACGAGGACGTGGTCTACAACCCGGCGCGCGGATTCCCGTCCTGGCACTACCGCATGCTGAACGACGACGACCGCAACCGCGCAATCGAGGCGGCAATCGCCGCCGCCGACGTGGAAGGCAAGGTCGTCTTTGAGATCGGTGCCGGGTCGGGGTTGGTTGCGCTGTTGTTCGCGAAATACGGCGCCGCGCACGTCTATACCTGCGAAATGAACCCATCCCTGTGCGAGATCGCACGCCGGATTGCCGATGCAACACCGTACCGCGACCGCATCGACATTCTCGCGATGTCGTCACGCGAGGTGATCCGGCGCGAACTGCTGCCCGGCACGCCTGACATCATCTTTACCGAGACGGTGGACAGCGGCGTGATCGGCGAAGGGTTCTTCGAGATCAGCGCCGATATCAAGTACCTGATGGGACCCGGCACCTTGGTGCTGCCGCAGCGGATCGACCAGTACGGCGTCATCGTCGACTCCAAGGCGTTCTACGATCTCAACTTCGTGGACGACGTGTGCGGCTTCGATCTTTCGTTTCTCAACACCTACTCGACACCGGGATACCTGCCGGTCTGGGCCGCCCTACACGACCATCGACGCCTGTGCGAACCGGTTCTGCTGCGTCGCTACAGCTACGGTGCGGCGAACCCGTCCAGCGCGCGACCGGTCACCTTGACCGAGGCCGGCCGGGCGCACGGGATCCTATCCTGGTTCGCCCTGCGTTTCGGGGCCGAGACAGCGAGCAACGCACCCGAGGCGGGAAGCCACTGGCACCAGGCATTCCACCCCTTCACGCCGCCGCGCCCGGTCGCGTCGGGCGCGCAGGTCACCGTCGCGCTGGACGACGGGGGCAGGGCGCGGATCGACGGTTAGGCGGCCCCCCCCCGGACCGGCAGCCACGACCGGTTTAAGGATCGTTAGCAAAGCGTTGCCTATGCTTCACCGGTTTGTCGAACATCCGGCCGCGGAGAGCTCCGGTCGGGGAGGGTTACCGGTGACACTGGGCCAGATCGAAACCGCGCTTCGCGACCGTCACACGGTGCAGCTCGGCATCATCGGTTTCCTGGCGGGACTGGCAAGCATCCTGCCGATTGTCGGCTCCATGGGGCTGGCGCGCCTCCTTGACGGCGGCGCCATCGCCAGCTTCGTGATCATCCCTCTGTTCGGATTCTTCCTACTCGGCGGGCCCGGCGCCGTTTTCGGCTTTTCGATCAGGGCGTACCTGATCCGACGGTCTCTCGCCCAGGTCGAAGAGGCGAACGCACTGGTCGCGCTCAGCACCATCACCATGGCCGTGCTTATGGTGGTCCTGGTTCTCATGCGGGCGGCGGGCCCGCTGCGTCTGTCCGGCATCGCCTGGGTCGATGCCTATGTTCTGTTCTTCGGGACCCTGGCCGCTCTCGACGCCGCGATCCTGGTTACGCTTCTGCGGCTCAGCCTGGGCTTCTTCTCAAGCTGGCGGACCATCCTTTTCACGGTCGCCGGCTGCTGGGCGACCGGGCTCGTGTTCTGGCGCGGGCTGCTGCCGGCGGAAGTCTTCTTTCCGCTCTATTTCGGGCTTTGGCACGCCGTGCTTGCGATCGGGCTGTCGTTCGGCCTGCCGCGGCGGCCGGCGGGCGTCGCGGTCGTCGGTCGCTAGACGCCGACAACGCTTCCGACCATCTGGCCGATCAGCCGCCCAGCACCATCGCGCAGACGATGCCGATGGTCAGCACCAGGGCAAGGTCGTTGAGCGTGAACTTCCGGACCAGACGGACGCAGGTCCGCCCCATGGGCCAAAGCCGGCGAGTGGACATGGCGCCTCGATCGCGTACCAGGACGAAGAAATCACAGCCACGCGCCGCGCGGCCGCCGGAAGCCATCCTGGCCGAGGGCAGTTAAGGGGTCGCTAAACTAGGGATTTTGCGCAAATTGCGGTTGCAGAAGTGAACCGGCGAAACGTTCCGTAAAAATTGGTGAGCGCACGGATGGCAGATTTGTCTGCTTTTTCGGCCCGCTTGCCGGAGAGCTTCCAAAAAGGGATTGAGCAGATCCAAAAGCTGCGAAGGAGCGCGCCGAAGGGCAACAAAACCGCCTGGAAGCACGGTCGATATCCGCGGGAGCGTGTGGAGGCCAGCCGCAAGGCGCGGGAGGCACTGTGGGCATTGGAAACGCTCCTCGAAAACGCAGGCTCATCGTAGGCCAAACACTGCCAGCCGGGCTCGGTCCCATCTCCAAAATGCCGATGGAAAAACCCCCTGAGGAACAGAAGAAAGTTGGAGACGATCATCCGGAATGATACTTGTCCTCGCGTCCATGTCGTTTTATGGCGACGTCTATGCTTTGGCTTTCAGGTAGCTTTCAATGTCGATAACGGATGATCACGGAACTCATTTCGCGTTTGGCGAGAACTGGCGGGACTTCGCCAGCGGCATGCCCCCCGAGGCCATTGAGCGTGCAACGGCAGATTTGCAGGGTTTTGTCGGACGACTGGATGGAATGAGCGTGTTGGACATCGGCTGTGGATCGGGGCTCCACAGTTTAGCGGCCTGCCGTCTGGGTGCCGCGGTCACGGCGATCGACATCGACCCTGTCTCGGTCGAAACGGCGCGCCAACTTCTGAACGGACAGACGGCGGACGTCCGAGTTGGCAATGTGTTTGACCTCAAAATCGATCCGGTTGATCTGGTCTATTCCTGGGGTGTGCTGCACCATACCGGCGATATGTGGCGTGCGATTGAAGCTGCGGCAGGCTTGGTCCGGCCGGGTGGGCAACTGGCGATTGCACTGTACGTCAGAACGCCGCTATGTGGGTTCTGGCGTTGGGAAAAACGGCTGTACAGTTCAGCGTCGCGCCCGCTTCAGAACGTCGCGCTTGCCTTCTATGTCGCGATGCACGGATTGAAAGACCTGTTGCGCGGTCGTAATCCGGTCAAGCGGTTCCGGCGCCGCATGGCAAAAACCAAGGCGCGCGGTATGAATTATCTAATCGACAAGCGGGACTGGTTGGGCGGCTACCCTTATGAAAGTGCGTCCACCGCCGACGTTGTCGCCTTCGTCGAGCGGCTTGGGTTCGGCACGGTAAAGGTCAACGAACCTCCAAAGCAGTCCGGCATCTTCGGTGCGACCAACGCAGAGTACCTGTTCCGGCGACTGGTACGGTGACCGCACGCGGACAAGGCAGTCCGGTCGCCCCTGATGTTCGCTGCCTTGCCGTCGGCCGTCTTTCGTTCGGGCGCATCTATGCCCATGCAACCGAACGCGGTCCCCGGCAACGTCACAGGTGTCATCGTCGATGACACCGGTGACGGGGCCCGAGGCATCGGCTTGGGCGAAGACGGCCAGCATTGCCGGCAAAAGAACAAGGCAAAGCCTGCTGAAGAACGGAATGCTCGTCCGCTACACCGCATTACCGCGCCGGGACCAAGTTCCGTCCAGATCAGTAACCCGTCCTACGCTACTTTCGTAGAATGGTCACTAACCCATTGAAATTATTGGTGAGCCCGGCAGGGATCGAACCTGCGACAACCTGATTAAAAGTCAGGTGCTCTACCAACTGAGCTACGGGCCCGCCTTGTGCGGTGGTTACGCCGCCGAAAACCTGCGGCGCGGCGGAACATATTGCCAGGGGCGGGGCGGGTCAATCCCAGAGGCGGGAAAAGCAAAGGGCGGCCCGACATCCGTCGCGACCGCCCTTTTGTCGGTTGCCGGCGTTGCCGGTCAGATGTCGCGGCCTTCCCCGGCGTCGTCCGAGAACGACCCGGCCATGGCCTGGACCAATGCCCGCACGCGGTCGCGCAGATGCTGGTCCTTAATCTGGTAGTAGGCGCGGAACAGCTCGAGGCTTTCCCGGGCCGAATAGGGCCCGTCCACGCTTCCGTCTTCGCTGTGATTCGACCTGCCTGCACCCACAAGATCCTGGGGCATCTCGTCGAAGAAATACTGAAGAGGAACATCAAGCGCGATCGCAAGCCGCCACAATCGGCTGGCACTGACACGGTTCGCGCCTCGCTCGTACTTCTGGATCTGCTGGAACGTCACTCCTGAGGCTTCTCCGAGCTCTGTTTGGCTCATTCCCAGCAGCGTGCGACGAAGCTGAATTCTGCTTCCGACATGCACGTCTACAGCATCAAACGCCACCTCGGTTTCTCCTTTTTTATCGTACTACCTGCCCCCTTCAATGCGTCAGAAAAGTGGCACATCTCACTGGGATTTTCCAGTGTCTGGCCGCGCCCGTACCGGGAATAAACCCGGTTGCGTCTACACCGGGAATGGTGTCCGAAGTCTTTAGACGGCACGGTGCCTCTCTCACGCAGGCCGCAATATATACTCTTATCGCTGGCCTAATAAATCATTATCTTCAATGAACAATTTTCAAGCGTAGGTCATACTCTGGCACTCATTCAAGGAATCGCATTCATATCCTTGTTTGTAAAGCCCGAAATGAGATTAACGCAATGGTCGCGGGCGGGAACACGCGTATTCCGCTACGCGGAATCACGAAAAAACACCTGCGCAAGAGGGCGCACGGCACAATCCGGGGTGGTCTTGGTTAACCGCGGGCGGTGTCGCGACGGCGCCGCGCGAATCGGCCGGCGCCGCGGTCAGTCCAGAAAGAACGTCTCTTCTTCGAGGGTGGTGTTAACCGTTTCCAGGACCACGGGCACCATGCGGCGAAAGACATAGTTCGGGTCCTTGTTGGTGTGGCTGGACCGCGCTTCGGCCCGCCAGACCACGCGGCCGATCTGGCGCAACTCGACGATCAGCTTGTAGGTCGGCAGTCGGATATCGCCGCGGTCGCTGTCGCCCAACACGCGGAAATCCACGTTGTCGGTGCGCGAGTAGGAGGCAGGGTCGCGATTGACGCTGGAATTGAGGTGCTGCGATGTCAGGGTCGAGCGGCGCTGGTAAGGCCAGATCACCTCGGTGTCGAAGGCGAAGATCAAGGCGGCCTTCTCCGCAACCTCCTGACCGGTCAGGTCGAACGTTTCGTAGAAGGCCTGGATGACCTGCTCGTTCTCCACCGTGTCGTTGATCGGCTGGACGTTCACCGGTCCGCCGGGCGGCTCCGCCTCGTAACTCTTGGCGGTGATCGTCGCCTGCAGCGGCGGCCGGATGTCACGCGCCTGCGCCGCCGCCGCGGCCATCAAGACGGCCACGCCGAGGAAACCGATACCCCGTACCGTGCGCCGAAAATCCATTCTCCAGACCATTGCGTCCCCTTGGCCTTGGACGCCGCCGCGGGCGTCGTTCGACCCTCTCCCATTGCCCCTGTCCGTTAACCTAGCGCATTCGCCAAATCGAGCAATGCGGAATCCGGAACTGAGGGAAATTCCGCCTTGCGCACGCCTCCGTCACGGCTGCAACAACGTTTGGGAAATGATTGCCGGCGATATATAACGCCCCATTCGGACACACTCAGCGGCCGCGCCGACGGTCGCCCCGCGGGAGCCCACGGCCCATGTCGCCAGACCGGCACAAGGACAGCGAACAACATCATCATCGCGGTACGATGTTCGGTCGGCTGCGCGCCTACTTCCTGGCCGGGATCCTGGTTACCGCGCCGCTGGCGATCACCTTCGCGCTCGCGCGCTGGGTGATCGAGTTCGTCGACGAGCGGATCGTTCCGCTGATCCCGGCCGAGTGGAATCCCGACATCTATCTGCGCGAAGTGCTCGGCGTGGAAATCGGCCTGCCGGGCTTCGGCCTTCTGGTGCTGGTGGTCGGCATCACCCTGATCGGCGCACTGACCGCCGGCTTCGTCGGCCGCACGCTGGTGCGCTGGGGCGAACGGATTTTGGACCAGGTGCCGATCGTGCGCAGCCTCTATTCGGGCTCCAAGCAGATCCTCGAAACGGTGCTGCAACAACAGTCGAAGGCGTTCCGTCAGGCGGTCCTCGTGGAGTATCCGCGGCGCGGACTGTGGGCCATCGCATTCGTCACCGCACCCACGACCGGCGAGATCAAGCGCCAATTGGAGGACAACGAGCTGGTCAACGTCTTCCTGCCGACCACACCCAACCCCACCTCCGGCTTCTTGCTGTTCGTGCCGGCGAAGGACGCCATCCTTCTCGACATGACCGTCGAGGAGGCGGTGAAGATGGTGATCTCCGCCGGCATCGTCACACCGCCCGACCGTGCCGCCGCCGAGCGGCTGGCCGGGGCGAAGGTGCTGACCCCGCAGGAGGTGCCGCGGCCCGAGCCGATGAAGGTCAGCCAGAGCGGAGATTGAGCACCGCAGCATCCCGCTCGAACAGATAGAGCAGGATGCGCAGGGCCCGGCCCCGCGGCCCGGTCAGGTCCGGATCGGTCTCCAGCACCAGCCGGGCATCGTCCCGCGCCGTCGCCATCAGATCGCCATGCGCGCCCAGATCCGCCAGCCGGAACAGGGGCAGGCCGCTTTGCCGCGTCCCCAAAAGCTCGCCCGCGCCGCGCAGCTTCAGGTCCTGCTCGGCGATCGCGAAACCGTCGTCGGTCTCGCGCATGACGCCCAGCCGGGCGCGCGCCGTCTCGCCCAACGGCGGCACATACAACAACAGGCAGGTCGACGCCCGCGCGCCGCGCCCGATCCGGCCGCGCAACTGGTGAAGCTGGGCAAGCCCGAACCGCTCGGCATGTTCCACGACCATGACCGTTGCGTCGGGCACATCCACACCGACCTCGATCACCGTTGTTGCGACCAGGACCGCGGGCGGCCCGTCCGCAAAGCGCCGCATGGCGGCGTCCTTTTCCTTTGCCTTCATGCGGCCGTGCACCAGGACGACGCGGTCTTCGCCCAGACGCTGTTTCAAGTGCGCGAACCGTTCTTCCGCCGCGGCAAGGTCCAGGACCTCGGAGTCCTCGACCAGCGGGCAGACCCAATAGACTTTCGCCGCCGACGCCAGCGCCCGTTCGACGGCGGCGACCACCTGATCCAGCCGGTCGGCGGCCATCACACGGGTGTCCACGGGCTTTCGCCCGGCCGGCTTGTCGGTCAGCCGCGACACGTCGAGGTCGCCATAGGCCGTCAGTGTCAGGGTGCGCGGGATCGGTGTCGCGGTCATCACCAGCATGTCTGCGCCTTTGCCCTTCGTGGCCAGCGCCAGGCGCTGATGCACGCCGAACCGGTGCTGTTCGTCCACGACGGCCAGCATCAGGTCCTTGAAGACAACATCCTCCTGAAACAGCGCGTGGGTGCCGATCGCCATGGCGATCTCGCCGGCTTCCAGCGCGCCCAACAGATCCCGGCGCGCCGCCCCCTTGTCGCGTCCGGTCAGCAGGCAGACCCGCACGCCCAGCGACGCGGCCAGCGGTTCGATCGTCTCGAAGTGCTGGCGCGCCAGGATCTCGGTCGGCGCCATGATCGCCGCCTGGCCGCCGCATTCGACCGCGTTCAGCATGGCGAAGAAGGCGACGATGGTCTTGCCGCTGCCGACGTCGCCCTGCAACAGCCGCAGCATGCGCGACGGCGCGGCCATGTCGGCGCGGATCTCCTTCAGCGCCTGGACCTGGGCGCCGGTCAGTTCGAACGGCAACGCGGCCAGCGCCCGGCGCGTCAGGCCGCGGTCGCCGTCGATGCCGCGGCCCGGCGCCGCCTTGGCCGTGTTGCGCATGATCAGCAGGGCAAGCTGGTTGGCCAGCAATTCGTCATAGGCGATCCGCATCTGCGCCGGCGCGGTCGGTTCCAGGTCGGCCGGCGCGGCCGGCGCATGGGCGGCCAGGACCGCGTCTTTCCAGGAAACCCAGTCGTTGCGCCGCAGGTAGGCGGCGTCCTGCCATTCCGGCAGTTCGGGCAGGCGTTCCAACGCGGCGGCGACCGCGCGCTGCACGACACGGGCGGTCAGCCCGCCGGCCAGGGGATAGACCGGTTCGATGGTGCGGATCGTGTCGGCTTCTTCGGGCGGCATCACGTGGTCGGGATGGGCGATCTGCGGCGCGCCGCCGTAATACTCCACCCGGCCGCTGACGACCCTGGTCGCGCCCTCGGGCAACAGCCGCGCCAGATAGTCGCCCTTGGCGTGGAAATAGACCAGGGTGATGCGCCCGGTATCGTCTTCGCAGATCACGCGATAGGGGCGCCGCTTGTCGGGGGCGGGGTTGTGCCGTACGACCCTCAGCGTCAGGGTGGCGATGCGGCCGGCGGGCGCCTCCGCGACGGTGGGCGAGAACCGCCTGTCGACCAGTTCCCGCGGCAGATGCCAGGCCAGGTCGACCACGTGCGGTCCGGCAAGCTGTTCGACCAGGCGGCCGTTTCGGGGGCCGATCCCCGGCAGGCTGGTGATCGGCGCAAACAGCGGAAACAGGATCTCGGGACGCACGGGACCAGGCGCTCGTTCGAAAAGGCGGGCAGTGGGCGACGGTTATGTTAGCCGATGCGCCGCGCCACGGGCACCGAACATGTTTACGGGCCGTCGCCTTCGCCCTATATCCTTCGCCACGCCGTTCGACCATTCCGCAGTGCCGCCATGCCGCCAGCCGCAAACGAAGATGACATGGACATCCGCCGCAAGCGCCTGATCTACCGCGCCAACCATCGCGGGACCAAGGAGATGGATATCCTGATCGGCGGCTTTGCCAACGAGGCGCTCGGCCGGCTGACCCCGGAGGAGTTGGATCAGTTCGAAAGCCTGCTGGAGGTGCCCGATCAGGACCTCTACGGCATGATCGTTGCCGACGCACCGGTGCCGCCCGCACTGGACCATGCGGTGATGCGCGCCATCATCGCGTTCAGTCGGCAACGCACGGCCCTTTGACCGCGCTTCCGGCGTCCGCCAGCGCAACCGGCCGCAGAACGCTGGCCGGCGCGCCGCCCGGCCGCGACGCGTTCATCCTGGTCGAAACGGCCGGCGCCACGGATGGCAGGGTGCTCTACGTCGCGCGCGACGACGCGGCGATGGACCGCATGCGGGGGCTGGTGACCTTCCTGGCGCCCGACCTTTCGGTCGTTGAACTACCGGCCTGGGACTGCCTGCCGTACGACCGCATCAGCCCGCATCCCGACGTCGTCGCCCGCCGGCTCGATACGCTGTGCGCGCTTGCGTCCGACCCTGGCGGCGCAGGCGTGGTGATGACGACCGTCAACGCCCTGTTGCAGCGGGTGCCGCCGCGCAGCGCGCTGGCCGGCGAGACGCTGCGCGCAAGCCCCGGCGAGGCGCTGCCGGCGGACCGTTTGATGGCCTACCTGACGGCGCATGGCTATCACCGCACGGGCACGGTTCGGGAACCCGGTGAATATGCCGTGCGCGGCGGACTGGTCGACCTGTTCCCGCCCGGCGCGCCCGACCCGCTGCGGCTCGATTTCTTCGGCGACGATCTGGAATCGATCCGCAGCTTCGACGCCATGTCCCAGCGCAGCAAGGCCGACGCCGCCGCGCTGGTCTTGAAGCCGGTCAACGAGGTTCTGCTGAACGAGAGTTCGATCCAACGGTTCAGGCAGGGTTACCGCAATCTGTTCGGAGCGGTCACCGGCGCCGATCCCCTGTACGAGGCGGTCAGCGCCGGCCATCGCCATCCCGGAACCGAGCACTGGCTGCCGCTGTTCCATGACGGTCTGGAAACGCTGTTCGACTATCTGGGCGCGGTGCCGGTGATTCTGGACGCGCAGGCGGAAGAGGCCGCCGCCGCGCGCGCCGAGATGATCGCAGAACACTACGACGCGCGGCTCGAACATCTGCAGATCGCGAACCGCACGGGCGCTGGCGGCGAGGGGGCCGAGGACGGCCAGGCGGTCTACAAGCCGGTTCCGCCGGCCGAGCTCTATCTGGAGGAGGCCGAACTGGCGGCGGCGCTGGACGCGCGCGCGACCGCCGTCCTGTCGCCGTTCGCCTTGCCCGAGGGCGCGCCGGCGGGGGCGGCCGACGCCGGCGGCCGGCAGGTGATGGATTTCGCCGCCGCCCGGACCGATCCGAACACGGATCTGTTCGCGGCCGCAGGCGGGCGCGTCGCCGACGAGGCGGCGCGGCGGCGGGTCCTTGTCACGGCCCACAGCGCCGGTTCGCGCGAGCGCATCCTGGCCCTGTTCACGCAACACGGACTGGAAGGCGGGGTGGCCTGCGAGACCTGGGCCGAGGTTGAGGCGCTGCCCGACGGGGTCCCGGCCTTCGCGGTTCTCGATCTGGAACACGGGTTCGAGACCGACGAGCTGATCGTCTTCAGCGAACAGGACATCCTGGGCGAGCGCCTGGCCCGCCCGCCGCGGCGGCGCCGGCGTAACGAGGATTTCCTGACCGAGGTCTCCAGCCTGTCGGTCGGCGACTACGTGGTCCACGTGGATCACGGCATCGGCCGCTATGACGGCCTGGAAACGCTGGAGGTGGCAGGCGCGCCGCACGATTGCCTGCAGCTCACCTATGCCGGAGGCGACCGGCTGTTCCTGCCGGTGGAGAACATCGAGGTCCTTTCGCGCTTCGGCTCGGAGGACGCCGCGGTCACCATGGACAAGCTTGGCGGTCACGGCTGGCAGGCGCGCAAGGCCCGGGTCAAGGAACGCATCCGCGAGATCGCATTCGAACTGATCAAGATCGCCGCCGAACGCACCCTGCGGAAGGGTGACGTGCTGGAGACGCCGGAAGGGGTGTACCAGGAGTTCTGCGCCGGGTTCGGATACGTGGAGACCGACGACCAGTTGCGCGCCATCGAAGACGTCCTCGCGGACTTCGACGTGGGCCGGCCGATGGACCGCCTGATCTGCGGCGACGTCGGCTTCGGCAAGACCGAGGTCGCGCTGCGCGCCGCCTTCATCGCGGCAATGGCCGGAAAGCAGGTGATGGTCGTGGTGCCGACGACACTGTTGGCGCGGCAGCATTTCGCAACCTTCACCGAACGTTTTCGCGGCCTGCCGCTGCGCATCGAACATCTGTCGCGCCTGGTCACCGGCAAGCAGGCCGCGGCGGTGAAGCAGGCCATCGCAGACGGCACCGTCGACATTGCGATCGGAACCCACGCCCTTTTGGCGAAGTCGATCAAGGCCCCCAATCTGGGGCTGTTGGTGATCGACGAGGAACAGCATTTCGGCGTCCAGCAAAAGGAACGCCTTAAGCAGCTTCGCGCCGACGTTCATGTGCTGACCCTGACGGCGACGCCGATCCCGCGAACGCTTCAGATGGCGCTGTCGGGGGTCAAGGAGATGAGCGTCATCGCGACTCCGCCGGTCGACCGCCTGGCGATCCGGACCTTCGTTCTGCCCTATGACGGCGTCGTGGTGCGCGAGGCGATCATGCGCGAGCATTTCCGCGGCGGTCAGGTCTTCTATGTCTGCCCCAGGGTGCGCGACCTGGCCCGGGTGGAGGAGCGGCTGCGGGCGTTGGTTCCCGATCTGAAGATTGCCACCGCCCATGGACAGATGGCGCCGCGGGCGCTGGAAGACGTGATGGGGGCGTTCCTGGACAAACGCTTCGACATCCTGCTCAGCACCAACATCGTGGAGTCCGGCCTGGATATCCCGAACGCGAACACGATGATCGTGCACCGCGCCGACATGTTCGGCCTGTCGCAGCTCTACCAGCTTCGCGGGCGCATCGGGCGCGGCAAGGTCCGGGCCTATTGCTACCTAACCGTGCCGCCGGGCAAGGTGGTTACGGAAGCGGGCGAAAAGCGGCTGCAGGTGATGCAGACCCTGGACAGCCTTGGGGCCGGATTCACGCTGGCCAGCCACGACCTCGACATCCGCGGCGCCGGGAACCTGCTGGGCGAGGAACAGTCAGGTCACATCCGCGAGGTCGGCGTCGAGCTGTATCAGCGGATGCTGGAAGAGACGGTTGCCGCGCTGAGGTCCGACCGGGCGGACGGCCTGGCGGAGGAGACCTGGTCGCCGACCATCGCGCTTGGAACCGCGGTGTTGATCCCCGAACGTTATGTCTCCGACCTGTCCGTGCGCCTGGGCCTGTACCGGCGTCTGTCGACGCTGGCCGACGAGCGCGAGCTGGAGGCGTTCGAGATCGAGCTCGTCGACCGGTTCGGCCCGCTGCCACCGGAGGTGAAAAATCTTCTGCATGTCATTGCCATCAAACAGCTCTGCAAACGCGCGGGCGTCGAAAAGATCGATGCCGGCCCGAAGGGCGCCGTGGTCTCGTTCCGCAACGACCACTTCGCCCATCCGGAACGGTTGATCGGCTATATCCAGCAGCAGATCGGATCGGTCAAATTGCGGCCGGACCACAAGCTGGTCTGCATGCGTCCGTGGGAAGAGCCCGAGCGCCGCATCGAGGGCGTCGAGCGGCTGGTGCGCGATTTGACGGAACTCGCCGGCGGCTGATTCCGAAAAATCAGGGCATTAACCCCCGGGCAATGACACAAGTTAATGAAACCTTAACCGTCGCACCCTATATCCCTTGTGTCGCGTCTCCCCGATGGTGGAGTGAAACGCAAGGATCGGGACACTCGGGGGGTTCCGAGCCAGGAATGGAGAGCACGGATGCCCGCCCAAGTTGCACCGACCCCCGTATCTCGAGGGGCCGTTGAAGACGCCGTTTCCGGCGACGCCGAAGAAATCGCCCTTGCCCATCTGAAGACCTACCTGGCCACGGCCGAGGCGCTGTTGGCGCATATCGACAATTCCCATTCGCCGATCATGATCACCTCGACGGACCTCGGTCGGGACGGCCTGCGGATCCTCTATGCCAACCGGCCCTACAGAAAGATGGTTGGCTATGACCTGGACGAGATTCTGGGCGAATCCACGAACATCTTCGCCGGCCCCGAGACCGACACCGATGCACTGCAGGAACAACGCGAGGAGCTGCTGCGCACGGGCTTCACCAAGACCGAGCTGGTCCGCTATCGAAAGGGCGGAGAGGGCTTCCGCTCGTATGTTTCGGTGTCGCGCATGAGCGACGAGGCGCCGGGACCGGGCGTGTTCCTGTTCGTCGAGCACAAGGTCCCGAAAGCCGTCTGAACGGCCGTCACCCGGCGGTGGTGGACGTCATCGACTGGTCCTGCGCCGCCATTTCAAAGATCGGATAGAAAGCTTCGGGCTCCTGCGCGCCGGACAGGGCGTACTTGCCGTCGACGATGAAGCAGGGCACGCCGGCGATGCCGAGCCGCCGCGCGAACTGGTCTTCGGCCAGGATCTCCTGTTCAAGCTCCTCCGATTCCAGAAACGCGCGCGCCTTTTCGCCGTCGATCCCCGCCTCTGCGGCAACAGCGGTCAGCACCGCGACGTCGCCGATGTCCTGGCCGTCCAGGAAATAGGCCTTGAACAACGCTTCCGACAGCGGCCCGTCGCACCCGTGCCCTTCGGCAAACCGCAACAGGCGGTGCGACATGACGGTGTTCGGCGTGCGCGCGATGGCGTCGAACCGGAACGCGATCCCCTCGCTTTCGCCGACCTTGTGGATCGTGTCGTACAGCTCGCTGGCGCGCGCCGCGCCGCCGAATTTCAGCGCCAGATAACGTTGCCGGTCCATTCCCTCGTGCGGCATCTGCGGGTTGAGCTGAAAGGCCCGCCAGCGGATGGTCGGGCGCAGTTCCGGCCGTTCGGCCAGGGCACGCTCCAGACGACGCTTGCCGATGAAGCACCAGGGACAGACGGTGTCCGAAAAGATGTCGATGTTCATACAGGTCCTCCGCGATGCGCTGCCGCCGGACCGGACGGAGGCGCCGGAACAGACAATAGCGCCCTCCGGGATATCGTGATAGGCATCCGGAAACAAAAGCGAAATCACGTGTCCGCGAGAGCCGGAACGGGGAGGACGGGGTGCCCAACGACTATGGTCCGAACGGCGCGGGATTGGCACCGAACGCCGCGAACCACACGCCGCTGTCGCCGGTCAGCTTCCTGCGCCGGTCTGCCGAGGTCTACCCGGACAAGACCGCCGTCATCCACGGTCCCGTCCGCTACAGCTACGCCGTCTTCTACGAACGCTGTCGCCGGCTGGCTTCGGCCCTGGCGCGGCGCGGCATCGGCCGCGGCGACACGGTATCGGTCATCGCACCGAACGTCCCGGCGATGCTGGAGGCGCACTATGCCATGCCGATGCTCGGCGCCGTCTTGAACACCATCAATGTCAAGCTGGATGCCTCCACGATCTCCTTCATCCTGGGCCACGGAAACGCGAAGATCCTGATCGCCGACCGCAGCCTGTCGGAAACGGTCGGCCCGGCCGTGGCGGCGCTGGACCGCGCGCTCCCGGTGATCGATATCGACGACCCCCTGGACGGATCGGGCGCCCCGATCGGCGAGACCACCTACGAGGCGCTGTTGGAAGAGGGCGATCCGGCGTTCGACTGGTCGCTGCCCGAAAGCGAGTGGGACGCCGTCGCACTGAACTACACCTCCGGGACGACCGGCAATCCGAAGGGTGTCGTCTATCACAGCCGCGGCGCCTATCTGAACGCGCTCGGCAACCTGATCAGTTTCGGACTGAGACCCGACAGCGTCTATCTCTGGACGCTGCCGATGTTCCACTGCAACGGCTGGACATTCACCTGGGCGGTGACCGCCATCGGCGCGACCCATGTGTGCCTGCGCCGGGTCGAGGCCGAACCCATCTTCGCCGCGATCCGCGAAACCGGCGTCACCCACATGTGCGGCGCGCCGATTGTGCTCAACATGCTGGCGCACGCGCCGGACGGCGTCGATACGGCCTTCCCGCAGTCGGTCGAAGTCGCGACCGGCGGCGCCGCGCCGCCGTCGGCGGTGATCGCCGCGATGGAACGCATGGGTTTCAGGGTCACCCACCTCTACGGCATGACCGAGTGCTACGGGCCCAGCACGATCTCCGTGCCGCAGCCCGACTGGCAGGATCTGCCGCTTGAGGATCGGGCGGCGCGCATGGCGCGCCAGGGGGTCAACTACCTGACGCTGGAAGGCCAGCGTGTCGCCGATCCGGAAACCCTGGAGGACGTGCCGGCGGACGGCGAAACCATCGGCATGCTGATGCTGCGCGGCAACACCGTGATGAAGGGCTATCTCGACAACCCGACCGCCAGCGAAGACGCGTTCCGCGGCGGCTGGCTCCACACCGGCGACCTGGCGGTGAAACACCCCGACGGCTATGTCGAGGTCAAGGACCGGGCCAAGGACATCATCATTTCAGGCGGCGAGAACATCTCCAGCCTGGAGGTCGAGGAGGTGCTGTACCGTCATCCGGAGATCATGGAGGCGGCCGTGGTGGCCGCGCCGTCCGAGAAGTGGGGCGAAACGCCCTGCGCCTTCGTGACCTTGCGGCCCGGCGCGGAAGGGGCGTTGGACGAACGTGCCGTGATCGACTACTGCCGGGACAACATGGCCCATTTCAAGGCGCCGTCGATCGTCATATTCGGGCCGCTGCCCAAGACCTCGACCGGCAAGATCCAGAAATTCGTCCTGCGCGAACGCGCCCGCGAAGGCGAATGAAGGCGCGGTGCCGCAACCTGTTCCATCCTTCACGGGCCGAATAACGGGAGAGCCATAGAACATGATCGTCGACCACCGCACCTACGCCGTCAAACCGGGCAGCCTGCCGGCCTTTCTCAAGGTCTATCAGGAAAAAGGCTGGCCGGTGCAGAAACAGCACCTGGGGAACTGCCTCGGCTGGTACGTCTCGATGGATATCGGACCGTTGAACCAGGTCGTGCATCTGTGGGGCTATGACAGCCTGTCGGACCGCGCCGACCGCCGCGCCAGTCTTGCGGCCGATCCCGCATGGCAGGAATATCTGGGCGAATCGATGCATCTGTTGGACCATATGGAAAACAAGATCCTGGCGCCGGCGCCGTTCTACGACCCGGCCGCAGGCTGAGGGAAACGCGGCCTCCATGGACTTCACGTTGCCCCCGCATATCGAGGAGACCCGCCGCGCGGTGCGCACCTTCGTGGCCGAGCACCTGCTGCCGCTGGAGGACAAAAGCGACAGCTACGACGCGCACGAGAACATCCGCGAGGACCTGCTTCAGAGCCTGCGCGAGAAGGCGCGGGCGGAAAAGCTGTGGTGCCTGCAAATGCCCAAGGAACGGGGCGGGCAGGGGCTCGGTCCGGTCGGCATGGCGGCCTGCTACGAGGAGATGAACCGCTCGATCTTCGGCCCCGTCGTCTTCAACGCCGCCGCGCCGGACGATGGCAACATGTTCGTTCTCAACCGCGTCGCGCGCGACGACCAGAAAGACAAGTGGCTGCAGCCGATCGTCGACGGTGCGGTGCGGTCGTCCTTCGCGATGACCGAGCCGGCACCCGGAGGCGGGTCGGACCCGTCGATGATCCGCACGACCGCGACGCGCCGAGGCGACGAATGGGTGATCGACGGCCGGAAATGGTACATCACCGGCGCCGGCGTCGCCCGCCACTTCATCCTGATCGCCAAGACGGGCGACGATCCGCGGCGCGGCCTGACCGCGTTCCTGTTCCACGCCGACCAGCCCGGATGGCGCATCGTGCGGCGCATCCCGATCATGGGACCGGAGGAACATGGCGGCCATTGCGAACTGGAATTCGACGGCCTGACGATTCCGGACGAAAACCGGCTGATGGAGGTGGGCGACGGGCTGAAGCTGACCCAGATCAGATTGGGAACGGCGCGGCTGACCCACTGCATGCGCTGGCTGGGGCTGTCCAAGCGTGCGCTGGAAATCGCCAATGCTTATGTCACCGAGCGCGAGAGCTTCGGCGCGAAACTGATCGACCATGAAGGCGTTCAGTGGATGCTGGGCGAGGCCGCGATGGCGGTTTCGGTTGGCCGCCAGCTGACCATGCATGCCGCCTGGAAACTGGAACAGGGCGAGAAGGCGCGCACCGAGGTCTCGATGGCGAAGATCCAGGTCTCCGAGACGCTGCACAAGGCCGTGGACACCGCCATCCAGCTGTGCGGGGCCAAGGGCTATTCCAAGGACACGGTGCTTGAGTGGATCTACCGCTACGCGCGCCAGGCGCGCCTGGTGGACGGCGCGTCGGAGGTCCACAAGATGGTGCTGGCCCGGAACTACGCGAAGGCCGGCGCAGATTTCTGGTCCTGGGGCTGAGGCGGCGCGGCGCCCATGTTGCTGAAGGACGAGGCCGTCGCACGGCGCCTGGCCCAGTGGATGGAAGAGCGGGCAGGCGCGGCGTGCACGTTGGACGACGTTGCGCTGATGGGCGGCGGCGCCATCCAGGAGAACTGGTCGATCGAGGCCCGTTTTGAGCAAGGCCCAATGGCCGGGGCGCAGGCGCTGGTCCTGCGCACGGACGCGCCTTCGGGGGTCGCCGTCAGCCACGGCCGCGCCGACGAGTTCGCCTTGCTGGAGGCGGCGTTCGACGCCGGCGTCACCGTTCCGGAGCCGCTGTTCCTGTGCCGCGATCCGGCGGTGATCGGGCGGCCCTTCTATGTCATGCGCAAGGCCGCGGGCACCGCCGTCGGCCAGGTCATCGTCAAGTCGGACAGCCTGGGCGGCGACCGGGCGCGGCTGGCCGGACGCCTGGGCGGCGAACTCGCCCGCATCCATTCGATCACGCCTCAAACCCGGCGGTTCGGTTTTCTGGGCGATCCCGCCCCTGACCCTGCGCGGGCCGAGGTTGCCCTGTTCCGCGAGTATCTCGACGCCATCGGCACGCCGCACCCGGGTCTGGAATGGGGCCTTCGATGGCTCACGCTCAACCTGCCGCCACCGGGCGACGTGGTGCTGGCCCACCACGACTTTCGGACCGGCAACTACATGGTCGACGATAACGGGCTGACCGCGATCCTGGACTGGGAGTTCGCCGGGTGGTCCGACCCACACGAGGACATCGGCTGGTTCTGCGCGGCCTGCTGGCGCTTCGGCCGCCGCGACCTGGAAGCGGGCGGCATCGGCAAGCGCAGCGATTTCTATGCCGCCTACCAGGCCGAAGCGGGCCGCAGGATCGAGCCCGAGCGCGTGTTCTTCTGGGAGGTCTTCGCGCACGTCCGCTGGGGCGTAATCGCGCTGCAGCAGGCGGCGCGTTTCCTCGTCGACGGCGAGCAGAACCTGGACCTGGCACTGACGGGCCGTCGCCCGCCGGAGATGGAATGGGAGATCCTGTCCATGACCGGGCCGTCCCTGGCGCCGGCGTCATGACCGGCGACCGGCCCGACGGCGCGGCCCTCCTGGCGATCGCCGAACAGGTGCTGCGGCGGCAGGTGCTTCCCCACGTGGACGGACCGAAGCGCCTTGACGCCTTGATGGTGGCGCGTGCGATGGCGATTGCAAAAGCCGAACTCGCCGACGCCGGCGAAGCGGCGCGACGGACCGAAGCCGCCATCGCCGGCCTCTACGGCGCCGGCGAAGGTGAGGGTGCCGGACCGGACCGGCTCGCCGCGGACATCCGCGCCGGCCGGTTCGACGCCGCCGATCAGGCGCGCGCACTGCACGCCGTTCTGCTGGCCGACACGGAACGCCGCCTGCGGATCGCCAACCCGAAATACCTGGACGGACGCTGAGCCGCGACCGCCTTTCCCGCAACGGCGATTCCGCACTAAGCTGGATCCGACGAGACGCGGCCCGAAGGGCCGCCTCAGGGAAAGGCAACGGCCGATGGCAACGCTTTCCGTCAACAACCGCTGTTTCACCGTGATCGTGACCGTCACGGTTCCGCCCAGTCACCGCGACGAGTTGGTCGCGATCATGGTGGAAACCGCACCGGTCTTCGCCGCACAGCCGGGTTTCGTGTCGTCCCACCTGCACCGCAGCCATGATGCCGGCCGGGTGATCAACTACATCCAGTGGCAGAGCGCCGCCGACCATCAGGCCTGCATGGCCAGCCCGGAGGTGGCTGCCGGCGGTCAGCCCTTCATGGATTTCGTCGAACGCCACGGCCTCGAGGTGGACGTCCGTACCTTCGACATCGTGCACAGCGAAGAGGCCTGAGCCCGCCGCCCCTTGAAAAGTTCCGATTTTGTTCCCATCTCATAGGGGCAAGCGGTCTCGACAATCCCCAGTTTCCGCCGGTTTCGGGCGGTTCTGTCCGGGCGCGGAACACGCGGAGCCGGACCGCGGGCATCGGATCAACAAATTCCGAGGCGATATGAACAGCACGACTTTCAACCCCGAAACGAACCTCGACCGTTATTTCGCGGAGATCCGGCGCTATCCGCTGTTGAGCCGCGAAGAAGAAATCGACCTTTCCAAACGCTGGCAGAACGAAAAAGACGATGCCGCCCTCGACCGACTGGTGGGCAGCCACTTGCGCCTCGTCGCAAAGGTGGCGCGTTCCTATTCGGGCTATGGGTTGCCGCTGTCCGACCTCATCTCGGAAGGCAATGTGGGCCTCGTCCGCGCAGCGGAGAAGTTCGACCCCGACCGTGGCTTTAGATTCTCTACCTATGCCGGCTGGTGGATCCGCGCCGCGATCCAGGAACACGTGCTCTATTCCTGGTCGCTGGTGAAAATCGGCACGACCGCCGCACAGAAGAAACTGTTCTTCAACCTCCGCCGCATGAAGGCGCAGCTTCAGCGGTTTGAAGACGGCGACCTCGACCCGGACGCGGTCGCAGAGATCGCCACCCAGCTCAGCGTGCCCGAGGAAGAGGTCATCGACATGAACCGCCGGCTTTCGTCCGGCGACGCCTCGCTGAACGACAGCCCGCACGAAGAGGGCGAGGCGTGGATCGACCGGCTGGCGGACGGCGCCCCCGGGCCCGACTCCGTCGTGGCGGATGCAAACGAGCTGACCTGGCGCCGATCGTTGATGCAGGGCGGCCTGGAGACCCTGAACGAACGCGAGCGCAAGATCCTCAAGGCGCGCCGCCTGGTCGAAGAGCCGCAGACGCTGCAGACCCTCAGCGACGAGTACGGGATCTCGCGCGAGCGGGTTCGCCAGATCGAAGGACGGGCCATCGAAAAGCTGCGGGCGGCCATGCTGCAGGCGGCGGCCGACGCCGAGCGGCGTGGCCGGAATCGCGACGGGTGCGAAGACCGTCCGATGGAACCCGCCTGATCCCACCGAGCCGTTTGACCGCGATCAAGGCTTTTGCCGCGGTTTCGCGCTAGCCTCGATCCGCAGTCTGATCGGACAGTTCACAGCGAGGCCAGCACGATGACGACCGTATTGGAAGGCCAGAAATACTGGAAAGCGTGCGACCACGGCCATATCTGGGTGGTCGATGCCGTGCTGCACAATCCCGCCGACCGCGAACCTTACGTCGTCCTTGTCAGCGAGGACGGCACGGCGGCCGAGGACGTCGATCTGTCCCATCTTCAGAACCGCGAGCTCTATCTCCCGGTTCCGCCCGAAACCCGCGAGGGCCAAACCGCCCAATCGAACGCGTAGGCCGCCCAGAGCGTGATCACCTGTGGTCGGGTCGTTTGACGCCGTTTGAGAACGGACAACAGCGCGCCACTTGCAGCCAAGCCCTTCGAGACGGCCGCGTTCCGCGGCCTCCTCAGGGTGAGGACATAGTCTAAGGTCTTCGATACCGAACACCCTCATGGTGAGGAGGCGCGCGCCAGCGCGCCGTCTCGAACCACATGGCTGCAAGCGCTTCGGTGTTTCGACGTGAGCCGATCCTGCTCTAGGCCGACCCGTCCGGGCGTGCTGCCGGGTCCGACTCCTTCGCAAATCCGTCCAACAGTGCGATCACCTCGTCATCGCTGACCTGGTGGAAGTCGCGGTAGAACTGACTGATGGCACCGAACATCAGCGGCGTCTCCAGGCAGACGATCTCGTCGGCATCACCGCGCAACGCCGCGACCGTGTCGCCCGGGGCGACCGGCACGGCCAGCACCAACCCCTGCGGGCCGGCCCGTCTGACACCGATCAGCGCGGCGCGCACCGTTGCACCGGTGGCGATCCCGTCGTCGACGATGATGGCCGTCCGCCCGGCAATCCCGGGACGCGCCCGGTCCTTGAGGTAAAGCGCGCGGCGGCGCGCGATTTCGTCGAGCTGGCGCGCGGTTTCCTTTTCCAGATAGTCTTCCGGCACCGAGACCTGGGCCGCGATGTCCCGGTTGATCACGGTCTCCGGCTCGTCGCCGTCGACGACCGCGCCGTAGGCCAGTTCCGGCTGCCAGGGAACGCCGATCTTGCGCACCATCACAAGGTCCAAGGGTGCCTTCAGGCGCCGCGCGACCTCCACCCCGATCGGCACGCCGCCGCGCGGCAGGGCGAGAACGACCGGATCGCGGTCGGCCATCTTCTCCAGCGCATCGGCAAGCTTAAGGCCCGCGTCGCGCCGATCGGTGAACGCTCCGCCGAACACCCACCACCTCACGCCTTCAGATGCCGGTCGAACCAGTCGCAGGCCAGCTTGATGACCTGGTCCAGGGTCCCGGGTTCCTCGAACAGATGGCTGGCGCCCGGCACGATCTGCAGGTCGCGTTCGCACCGCAAGCTTTCGAAGGCGGCCTGGTTCAGTTCAACCACGCCGACGTCCAGGCTGCCGACCAACAGGCGCGTCGGCGCGGTGACCCGTGACAGCGCATCGCCCGCAAGGTCGGGCCGACCGCCGCGCGAGACGACCGCCGCCGCCGATCCGCCGGCCAGGGAGTCCGCCACCAGCGCGGCCGCGGCCCCGGTGCTGGCGCCGAAATAGCCGATCTGCAGGCCGCGGGTGCGCGCGTCGCTCTGCACCCATTCAGTGGCCATCACCAAACGCGTCGCCAACAGCTCGATGTCGAAGACACAGGCCCGGTCGCGCGCTTCGTGTTCGGTCAAGAGATCGAACAGCAACGTGGCATGTCCCGCGCCCCGCAAGGCCTCGGCAACGTGGTTGTTGCGCGGGCTGAGCCGGCTGCTGCCGCTGCCATGGGCGAAGACGATCAGCGACGTGGCGCCGTCGGGCACGCCCAACAGCCCTTCCAGGCCGATCGGAGAAACGCGAACCGTTTGATTTCCCGAGGAATCCGTCAGCGGTGATTCGACACTATGCACGGGCTGCGCTCCGACTTGGCGCTCGCCGGCCGGTGGCCGGTCAGCGACGCGACGCCTCTCGATGCGGTGGTTTCGGCCCCCCTCGGTTCCGGCAATCGGAACCGACCACCAGGGCCACTTTAGGACCCGACCGGGCAGACAACTTTGATTCAGATCAGCATTTTGGGGCCGGCCGTTAGGCCGGAAGGGCATCGTCCAGGGCGGTCACCGAACCGCCCTCGTGGATCCGGCGGATCGCCTCGGCGAACAGCGGTGCGGTTTCCAGAACGACCAGGTTTTCGGCACTGCCCGGAAGCGCCAGTCGGCCGGGCGTCACGGTGTCGGTCACGACAACCTGGTCGATGGCGGGATCGGACAGAAGCGTCCGGGTGCCTTCCTGAAAGACCGCGTGGGTGGCAGCCGCGACGGCCCGTGTCGCGCCATGGGACCGGCAGGCCTTGGCCGCGCGAAGCATGGTCGTGCCGGTGCTGATCATGTCGTCCAGGATGATCACCGCCCGTCCGTCGACAGCCCCGACCAGCATGTCGCCGGACACCACGCCGCCGCTGCGTTTCTTGTCCATGAAGCCACCGGCGATCTCGGCGCCCGTGGCTGCGCCCAGTGCGGTCCGGAACGCTTCCGCCCGCTTGGCGCCGCCCACGTCCGGCGAGACCACGGAAACCGGCCCCGCCGCCAGCAGGGGCGCAAAGTGGCGCACGAACACAGGCCGAGCCACCAGGTGGTCGGTGCGACAGCGAAAGGCGTTCTGGAAGGCGGCCAGGTTGTGCACATCCATGGTGACCACGCGGTCGGTGCCCACGGCTTCCAGGATCTGCGCCATGTAGCGGCTGGTCAGGGGGTCGCGGGTCTTGGTCTTCCGGTCCTTCCGGGCATAGACCATGTATGGGATCACGGCGGCGACCGAGGCGGCCGACGCGTCGCGCAAGGCGCCTAGAAAGAACAGCAGCCGGCACAGCTTGTCGTTGACGCTGGCGCCCGGCGCGCCGTCCAACTGGTGCAGCACGAAGACGTCGCGGCCGCGGACGTTTTCCAGTGCACGGGCCTTGTGCTCGCCGTCCTCGAAATCACGTTCCTCGTGATCGGCAAGCGCGATGCCAAGCTCTTGGGCGATCCGGCCGCCGAGCGCGCGGCTGCCTTCCAGGGCGAACAGGAGAGGGGGCTGCAATGCGTTCACGGTTTTTCGTCCGCGTATTCGGGCGGCCAGACCACGGCAAAACGTTCAAGGATGACCTCGATACGGTCGTGCATGTGAAACCCCTCGCGTGCGGCCCGGCGGGCGAAATAGTCCCGATGGGCGTCCAGCCACCATGCCAGAGTCCGGTCGCCTTCGCCTTCATCGAAAGCAAATGCCGCGTCGGTTTCGATCATCGGCTTGATCGTCACTTCGGTCGTTCGGCAAACGCAACGCGGCTGGCCTGCCGCGTCCGCGGCGACGAAATAGCCGCCGACTTCGGGCATGGGTTCGCCGGCCTCGGTGACGTCCCGCAGAAGCGAGGCGGTCGCCCGCTTGGTTCCGCCCACGACCAGGTCGCACAGCGCATCGTTCATGGCGGGGCTGTCGCCGAAGACAACGAGATCATACTTTCCCGTGGCCGCGCCGGTCGCCGCGCGGAACGCGTCGAAAAAGGCATCCGTCTCGGGTGTCTTGCGGCCGTCCATCGATCCGTTCCGTTGGTCTGCCGCCATTCTTGACGCTGTAGAGAAAAAGACAAAGACTGATTCTTTCGTTATGGCAGCGGCTTGGAACCGCGCGGTCAAGCATCGGGGGAGGTGCGACGTGGCAACCGAAAAACCGGTCATCCTGTCGGACCCGTCACCGCGGACTCTGGACCTTATCTTCACGCCGGCGGACCTGGACGCGTTGCGTGGATTGGCGACGGTCGTCAATCACGACGACGGGCGCATGCCCGATGCCTTGGTCGAGGAGTATCTGCCGCAGGCCTCGTTCGTTCTGGGTCAGACCGATCTGCCGCGCGAGCGGCTGGAGAGGGCGGCAAATCTGCGCGCGATCATCAATGTCGAAGGCAATTTCCGGCAGAACATCGACTACGACTACTGCTTCGCGAACGGCATTCGCGTCATGCATACCGGCCCGGTCTTCGCGCAGACCGTGGCGGAAATGGCGCTGGGCATGGCGCTTGCCGTATCGCGCGGTCTGGCGCCGGCCGACAGGGCCTTCCGCGAAGGCCGCGAGCTCTACCAGATGGATGGGAACCACGGCGTTGGTCTGATGCAGAACAGCCCCGTCGGCCTGATCGGTTTCGGCGATCTCGGCCGTGCTTTCCGGCCGCTTGTGGTGCCGTTCGGGTGTCCGGTCAAGGTCTACGACCCCTGGCTGCCCGACCATGTCATACGCGCCCACGGCTGCGCGCCGGCAGACCTGGACGAGGTTCTGTCGACCAGCCGCTTTATCTTCGTGTTCGCCTCGGTCACCGCGGGGAACCAGGGCTTCGTGGGACGGCGCGAGCTGGAGCTGATCCAGCCCGGGGCGAGCTTTCTGTTGTTGAGCCGTGCGGCCGTCGTGGATTTCGATGCGCTGATCGACTGCGTGTCGCAGGGCCGGTTCTTGGCCGCCACGGATGTCTTTCCCGAGGAACCGGTCGCGCCCGACGATCCGGTACGCAGCGTCGAGGGCCTGTTGTTGTCCGCCCATCGCGCGGGCGCCATCGACACCGTTTTCTGGAGGATGGGCGAACTGATCCTGGGCGACATCGGGTTGATGCTGCGGGGCCTGCCGCCGGTCGGGTGCAAGCGGGCCGAACCGGAAACCGTTGCCATGATGCGCTCGATGGGCAGCGACGGATCGCGATAGCGTCCACGTGACGCCTCGTCCGTTAATGTATGCGTTACCGCATACTTTCTGGACCTTGCGACGCCAATCCCCTAGAAAGAAAGTCGCCCCGCACCGGCGGTCGAAGGCGAAGAACGACAGGCGGCAACAATGGTCGATCTTGAGGACGTGCGTTTTGTCGGCGCCGGCCTGGTCCGGCCGGAATGCGTCCTGTGCCATGCCTCGGGTCTGATCTTCGTCTCGGACTGGGCCGGCGCCGGCGGCGTCAGCGTTCTGGCCCCCGACGGCAGGGTCGCACGCATCCTGGCGGTGGACCGGTCGGAACCTCTCCGGCCGAACGGCATCGCGTTCGAACCCGGGGGGTCGTTTCTGACGGCGCACCTGGGGGCGGAGGAGGGAGGCGTCTGGCGTCTGTTCCCCGACGGCACGACCGAAGCCGTTCTCACGCATCTGGACGGGGCGCCCCTGCCGCCGACCAACTTCGTCCATCTCGACGACGCCGGCCGCATATGGATCACCGTCAGCACCCGGCGCACGCCTCGCGCCCTGGGCTACAGGCCCGACGTCGACGACGGCTTCATCGTGCTGGTCGACGACGCCGGCGCGCGCATCGTTGCCGACGGCCTCGGCTATACCAACGAGTGCATCGTCGATCCCGGCGGCGCGCGCCTGTTCGTCAACGAAACCTTCGCGCGACGCCTGACCAGCTTCGCCATTCAACCGGACAGCGGTCTTTCCGACGCCCGCGTGGAGGCGCGTTTCGGCACCGGCACCTTTCCCGACGGCCTGACCTTCGATACCGATGGCGGCATCTGGATCACCAGCATCGTCAGCAACCGCGTCCTGCGGATCGGCCCGGACGGGCGACAGGAAATCCACCTGGAAGACAACGAACCCGAACACCTGGCGTGGGTCGAGGACGCGTTCCAGTCCGGCACGATGGACCGCCCCCATCTGGACAAGATCCGTGCCCGGCGGCTCGCCAACATATCCAGCCTTGCGTTCGGCGGTCCGGAGCTGAGGACGGGGTATCTCGGTTGCCTGTTGGGCGAGGCGATCGCCCGGATCCCGATGCCGGTGGCCGGCCATACGCCGCCGCACTGGTCGGTCGATCCGGGGCCGCTGGTGGACATCTTCTGAACCGGGAGACGTGGTGTGACCGATAAGCTGCGCGTTGCCACCGTCGGAGCGGGATACTTCAGCCAGTTCCAATACGAGGCCTGGTCGCGCATGCCCGACGTCGAGCTTGTTGCGATATGCAACCGCACGGAAGCCGTCGCCCGAGAGGTCGCCAAGACATACGCGATACCGGCGGTGTTCACGGACTTCGATCAGATGCTGGCCGCCACCGAACCGGACCTCGTGGATATCATCACGCCGCCGGTCACCCACCTGGACTATGTCGGCAAGGCCGCCGCGCGTGGGGTGGCAACGATCTGCCAGAAGCCCTTTTGCAACACCGCCGAAGAAGCCGAAGCGGCGGTCGCGGCCGCAGCGGCGGCCGACATTCCGTTGGTCGTTCACGAGAATTTCCGGTTCCAGCCCTGGTACGGCGAAGCGAAACGGCTGTTGGACGAGGGCGCGCTGGGCACGCCCTATCAGATCAGTTTCCGGCTGCGCCCGGGCGACGGGCAGGGACCCGAAGCCTATCTCGACCGCCAGCCCTATTTTCAGAAGATGGTACGGTTCCTGGTGCACGAAACCGCAATTCACCTGATCGATACCTTCCGCTATCTCCTGGGCGAGGTGACTGGGGTCACGGCGCGCCTGGCGCGGTTGAACCCGGTCATCGCGGGCGAGGATGCGGGTCTCATTCTTTTCGACTTCGCCGACGGATCCAGGGGTCTGTTCGACGGCAATCGGCTGTCCGACCATGTCGCAGAAAACCGGCGCCTGACCATGGGCGAAATGCTGTTGGAAGGGTCGGACGCCACCCTCAGTCTGGACGGGGACGGCCGGCTTTTTCTCCGCCGCCACGGGCTTAACGAACCGCAGCAGGTCAACTACCATTGGGAAAACCGCGGCTTTGGGGGCGATTGCGTCTTTCGGCTGCAGCGTCACGTGGTGGACCGGCTCGGCGGACGGCGCCAAGGCGAGATCATGAACACGGGGCGCAGCTATCTCGCCAACCTCCGCATCGAACAGGCCGTCTACGAGTCCGACCGGACCGGGCGGACGGTCACGCTGGCGCCCGACGCCGGGTGAGTTCAGGAGATCGCAACAGTGGCCGTAGCAGATTCAGACAAGAACCCAGACGACGCCGCCGGACGGCTGTCCAACACGCAACGCGCCTATAACGAGCTGAAGCGCCGCATTCTCGACAACGAGATGGCCGCGGGATACCAGGCGCTGGAACAGGAACTGGCCGAACTGCTGGGCATGAGCCGCACGCCGGTCCGCGAGGCGCTGATCCGGCTTGCCAACGAAGGCATGGTCGAGGTCCGGCCGCGGCACGGCATGCGGGTCCTGCCGATTTCAGCGCAGGACATGCGCGAGATCTACGATGTTCTGACCAGCCTGGAATCGACCGCGGCAGAACTGGTCGCCCGCAACGGCCTTTCCGAAGACCGCCTCGCGGCCCTCAACGAGGCGGTCCTCGACATGGACAAGGCGCTGACCGCCGACGACATGGTCGGCTGGGCCCGAGCGGACGAACGGTTCCACGAAATGCTGGTCGCGTATTGCGGCAACGAGCGACTGCGCGCGATGGTCCGCACCTGCTGGGACCAGGCGCACCGGGTTCGCATGGCAACTTTAAGGATGCGCCCCAAGCCTAAGGATTCGAACAAGGAACATGCCGAGGTGGTCGACGCCATCGCGCGCCAGGACGCCGACGCGGCGCGCGACATCCACCGCCAGCACCGGGTACGGGCGGGCCGCATGCTGGTCGAGCTTCTCAACACACACGGCATCCGCCAGCTCTAGGTCACGCCGGCCCCGCCGCGTCCCAGCGTCGCCACAGGTCGGCCATATCGTCGGGTTGACCGGGATAGACCAGTGTATCGTCGCCGAACGCCACCCAGCCCTGCGCGCTGTCGGCCCAGAGATGCCCCACGGGGCGAAGCCACCGCGTCTCGTCCAGCGTGCCCGGCTTGACGTTGAGCCAGGTGTTTCCGCCGGAGCCGGTGTGGTAGAGGCGCACGCCGCAGGTGCCGCAGAAATAGCAGTGGACGGTTCCGCCGCTGTCTGCCGGGCGCTGCCAGTGCCGCGGCGATCCGGCGGTGATCGCAAAAGAGGCGGCGGGCACCGACAGGGACATGCCGAAGGCGCTGGACGACTGTTTCTGACATTCGCCGCAATGACAGGCGTAGAGGGTCAGCGGCCGCGCCCGCACCTCGTAGCGGATTGCGCCGCACTGGCAGCCGCCGGTCAGGGGGAGTTTCATGCTTAAGCTCCGTCGAGAAAAGACCGTGTCACGCGATCATCCGCACCACGAAAACCAGCAGGCTGAAACCGACGACGCCGGCAAGGAAAGCCCAGAATGAGCCCGCTGAATCGCGCGGCAGTTTCTCCCTGATGGTATCGATCAACACGACGCCGGCCAGGAACGAGAACCACAGGACCTTGGCACGATCCGAGATTTCCGTGCCGACGCCCAGCGCCCAGCCCAGCAACAGCGAGGCGGCCAAAATCCACCGGATGACACGGTCGTAGGCGTCCGGCCATTTGCGCCGAAGTCCGTAGTCGCTGACCATGAAATAGGTCGCCATGGCAAAGGTGAACAGGACAATGGCGACGCGTTCCACATTCAGGCCGTGCACCATGATGTACCCGACGAGGACGCTGTATGCGGCTGAGAACGCGACGGTGGCGATGAGTGACGCGCGATACCGAAAGACCGATTGTGTCGTTCGCAAATCCGCGCCGCCGGCGGAGAACTGCGCAATCCCCACATAGATCACCAGACCGATCAGCGCCATCGCATAGGTATGGTGCTGCATGAACCCCAGAAGGCCCTTCTGTTCACTGGCCAGCATGAGGTCCTGTTTCGAGGCGAGTTGCGGCAGGATGTAGAGCAGAACATAGGAAAGCGATACGCCGGCGCCCGCCATCAGCAACGTGTCGCGAGCCGAACCGGCCACATGTCGAAGCCGGGTTACGCCCAGGTGCGCCAGCGCGAGAACGACTGCCGCGATCAGCGCTTCCATCGCGTCGTACGGGGCCATGGCCAAGGTCAACCGGTCACTCCCTGCACAGCCTGCCGCATTCCCCCCGGCGCGATGCGGCATCGGGACCATACCGATGCTGCACCTCAATCGATCATGTCAGTGTCCCGCTACGATATCAGCGTTTCGCGCACGCAAAAAGGCGGCTCTGATCGCCGCGGTCGCTGCGCCCAACGCTTTGAGAACAGGGCGATTCCGCCGCAGGGTGTCCGGTTGACGCACCGCACCGGCCGCGTCACTCTACCCTCGCGTGTTTAGGGGTAGCGCACAAGCAAGACAAAAGGTCAGGCGGGGACAGGCACATGAAACGGTCGTTATGGAAGATGCTCTGCATCGCGCTTTTGCCGTTGGCGGCACTGAGCGGATGCGAGGAAGAACCGGAAGCGGTCGAACAGGTGCGCCCTGTTCGCATCATGCGCGTCGAAGACGCCTCAGCGTTGCTGAACGAGTGGTTTCCCGGCGTCGCCAAGGCGACCCAGGAAACCGATCTGGCCTTCGAGGTTTCCGGCAAGCTGATCGAGCGCCCCGTCTTCATCGGTGACGACGTCGAGGCCGGTCAGATTCTCGCCCGCCTGGACGATCGCGACTATCAGAACGACGTCGGCGTGGCGAGGGCGGAACGCGACCGTGCGAAAGCGCAGTTCGAACGCATCGAAAAGGCAGCGAAGTCGGGTGCCGTGGCGCAGCAGGAGCTGACGAACGCTCGGGCGCAGTACGACGCCGCCGAAGCGACCCTGCGGATCCGCCAGAAAGCCCTGGACGATACCCTGCTGAAGGCGCCGTTCAACGGAACCGTGTCCTATACCTATGTCGAAAACTACGACAACGTACGGGCAAAGGACCCGGTCATCCGCATCGTCGATACCTCGCGCATCGAGTTCGTGGTGAACCTGCCCGAAAGCCTGATGCCCTATGTGCGCGACACCCATAACATCAGGGTCAAGTTCGACGCTTTTCCCGACCACGAGATCCCCGCAAAAATCAAGGAGATCGCGACCGAACCGGCCGAGACCACCCGGACCTACCCCATCAACCTGATCATGGACCAGCCGTCCGACATCAAGGTCCTGCCCGGCATGGCCGGCCGCGCAACCGGTGAGGAACCGCCGGAACTCCTAGCGCAACGACCGCAGAACATCATCGTCCCCGTCACGGCGGTGTTCTCGCCGAAGGACGGGGACGGCACTTTTGTCTGGATCGTGGATGAACAAGCCAAGACCGTCACCCGCCGCCAGGTGGCCACGGGACCATTGACGGACACTGGCATTGCCGTCACCGAAGGGCTGAAGCCCGATGAACTGATTGCCACCGCCGGCGTTCACTACCTTGAGGAGGGTCAAAGCGTCAGCATCCAGGTGCAATCGGGGGGCGCCCAATGAGCCTGGCATCGGCATCGATTGAAAGGAAACCGGTCACCTATTTCGGGACTGTGCTGGTCGTTCTGGCCGGTATCGCCGCCTATTTCTCGCTGGGCCAGTTGGAAGATCCCAACTTCACGGTCAAGGATGCGGTCATCACGACGGCTTATCCAGGCGCAAGCCCGGAAGAGGTGGAGCTGGAAGTCACCGACCTGATCGAGACCAAGCTCCAGGAACTGAAGCAGATAAAGTGGGTGGAGTCCTATTCGCGGCGCGGGTTCTCCTACGTCAAGGTGCAGGCCCTGCCGACCTTCTGGGGCGACGACTTGCAGACGGTCTGGGAGCAGATGCGGCGCAAGATCCGCGATGTGGAGGCCGAGTTGCCGCCTGGCGCAGGCCGGCCGAACATCAGCGACGACTTCGGTGATGTCTACGGGTTTCAGCTTGCACTGACAGGCGACGGTTTCAGCTACGAGGAACTGGAAACCTTCGCCAAGGAGGTCCGCCGGGAGCTGCGCGTCGTCGAGGGCGTCGCCAGGGTGGATCTGTGGGGTGTCCAAGAGAAGGTCGTCTATATCAACGTCAAGGAAACCCAGCTCAGCCTGCTCGGGCTGTCGGACGAAAGCATCGAGGCAACGCTCAAGAACCAGAACATGGTGATCGACGCCGGCAGCGTCGATCTGCAGAGCAAACGGTTTCCAATCGCCCCGACGGGCGCGTTTAGGACGGCGGAGGACATTGCAGACCTGGTGATCCGGCCGACCGTGATCGACACCCTGCAAAGCGAGCAGACCGAGCGCGGCATAAAGGGTGGATCGAATCTCATTCGGATCCGCGACATCGGCGAGGTCACACGGGGATACCGAGAGCCTCCGGCCCGTTTGATGTACATGAACGCGCGTACACCCAGCGGCGAGACCCTGGTCGGAATGCCGGCCATCGGCCTTTCCATCACCAACATACCGGGCGTGAACATTGTCGAGGTCGGAGACAATATCCGCCAGAGGATCGACGAAATCGCACCCTTCTTTCCCGTCGGTGTGGATATGCACATCGTCCATTGGCAGGGCGAAGTCGTCGATGACGCGGTGAACAGCTTCCTGATCAGTTTCGCCGAGGCGCTGGGGATCGTGCTGGTGGTGCTGGCGCTGGCCATGGGATGGCGCATGGGCGTTATCGTCGGCAGCGGGCTGATCGTTACCGTGCTTGGCACATTCGTCGTCATGGCCATTTTGGATATCGACCTGCACCGGATTTCGCTGGGTGCGTTGGTGATTGCCCTCGGCATGATGGTCGACAATTCGATCGTCGTCGCGGAAGGTGCGGTCGTGCGCATGCAGAATGGCATGGGCCGCATCCAGGCGGCGGTCGAGGCCGCCACGAAACCTGCCTTTCCGTTGCTTGCCGCGACGGTCATTGCCGTCATGGCGTTCTTTCCGATCTCGGGGTCTCCGGAAAGCACCGGCGAATACTGCCAGGCCCTGTTCCAGGTCGTCGGGATCTCGCTTCTGATCAGTTGGGTGGTGTCGCTCACTCTGACACCTGTTCAATGCGTCGACATGTTGAAGGCGCCAAAGCAGGAGGCCGGCACCGACCCCTACGCGGGGCGGTTCTATGGCCGGTACCGCAAGTTGGTTGCCGGTGCAATCCGGTTGCGGGTGATCACGTTGTCCGGCGTGGCCGGGCTGTTTGTCATGGCGGTCGGCGGGTTCGGATTCGTCGACGAGCTGTTCTTCCCGGCCTCGTCCATGAACAAGTTCATGATCGATTATTTCGCGCCGGAGGGAACCCGCATCCGGAACGTCGAGGCCCAGTTGCGGAGGCTGGAAGAAAAACTGATGCAGGACGAACGGGTCGAATCCGTGGCCGCCTATATCGGCGAGGGTCCGCCCCGATTCTACCTGCCGGTCGCATCGGAGGAACCGAAACCGTCTTACGGCCAGTTGATCGTTAACGTTCGCGATTTCAAGGAGATCCCTGATCTGTTTCGGGAGTTGGACCCGTGGTTCGAGGAGAACTACCCCGACACCTTGGTGTCGCCCAGACAGTACGGCGTAGGCCCAGGCCACACCTGGAAATACGAAATCAGGATCAGCGGGCCTGCGGTCGCTGATCCCAGGATTTTGCGAGAGCAGGCCGACAAATTCCTCGATATCGTCAAGGCAAGCCCATACACCGACGTCGCCCGGACCAACTGGATGGAGCGTGTTCAAAAGGTCGTGCCGGTCTACAACACCGAACGCGGCCGCTGGTCGGCCGTGACGCGTGACGACATCGCGCGGGCAACCAAACGGGCGTACGACGGCCGGCAGGTCGGACTGTTCCGGCTGCGCGACGATCAGATCCCCATATTGATGCGCCACGTGGAGGAGGAACGCGTCAACCTGAGCGGCCTGCCCATTCTTCAGGTCCAGCCATCCTTCGCCACATCCGCCGTGCCACTGGCCCAGGTTACGGACGGCATTAACACGGCCTGGGAGGAATCCATCATCCGGCGTCGCGACCGCCGGCGCACCATCGAAGTCGAGGCAAACCCGAAGATTGGCTATACGCTGCCAACCCTGATCGACAGTGTCATCGATCAGATGAACGCCGTCGAGATGCCGCCGGGCTACAGGTGGGAATGGGGCGCCGAATGGGAGGAGACCTTGGATTCCCAAGAGGCGCTGATCCCCGGCATCATCCCGGCCTTCGCGGTGATGGCCTTTATCTTCGTATATCTTTACAACGCGTTCCGGCCGTTCATCATCATTATGCTGACGCTGCCCCTGGTGATCATCGGGATCACGCCGGGGCTGCTGATCTCCGGTGCGGAGTTCGGCTTCATGGCCCTGTTGGGGGCCATGAGCCTGGCCGGCATGATGTCGAAGAACATCATCGTGCTGTTGGACGAGGCGGAGGGCCAGGTCAAGGAAGGGACCCCGCGCTACGAGGCCATCATGTCCGCTGCGGTCTCTCGACTTCGGCCCGTGCTGCTGGCAGCCGGGACCACGGTGCTTGGCGTCATCCCGCTGTTGCAGGACGTCTTCTGGGTCGGCATGGCGGTCACGATCATGGCCGGTCTGGCGGTGGGCACCGTCCTGACCATGGTGGTTGTGCCCACCTTATATGCAACGTTCTACCGGCTGAGGGCACCCGAAGAGCCAGCGACCGCGGGTCCGGCCGCGACGACGGCGCCCGCCTGAGCCGCGGATGAATCTCGACGTCTTCAGGGCCTCGCTCGAACGTGACCACCCGCCGCCCGAGCTGGGCCGGGCTCTGGAGGCCCTCTGGCATGCGGGGAAGGGCGACTGGGATGCGGCGCACCGCCTGGCCCAGGCACAGAAGGACAGGGACGGCGACTGGGTGCACGCCTATCTCCATCGCTTCGAAGGCGACGAGGGCAATGCGGGATACTGGTACCGCCGGGCCGGCAGACCCCACGCGTCGGGGCCGCTGGAACGGGAATGGGATGCCCTTGTGACGGCCCTGTTGGGATAGCCGCCCCTGCATTCGGTGGTATTCGGTCGCATTCTACGGAAATTTTCGAAAATTCGGCGTTTTTGCCGTTAAGGCCCCGTTAGGGCCTAGACCCAAAGCTCCAGGCGGGTTTCGGCCGCTCGAAGGTCCAGAAATCTCTCATATTCGAATGTTTTTCTCCGCGCAGCGGGGTTTTCGGCCGCGCGCGGTAATAACTGTTTCAGATATTTGTGACACGGTCGCGCTGCTCATGGTGGAAGTGCCCGGCATAAGGGCATCGGACATGGGTCAAAACAGTGTGTTGGGGCAACGAAAAAGGACGCCAGCCGTTTCGGCCGAAGAAAGGGAGCATTACGCCGGTCGAACTAGGAATGGCGAGAGTGAAATCCAATGAAAAAACTAGCGTTCAAGCTTTATACCATCATCGGTGTCGCAGTGATCAGCCTGGGCCTTTTGGTCGGCGCATCCTGGCTTGGCACCTCGGAAATGGCGACCGCGGGGCGCACCCTGCATTCGGTCAGCGCCACCAGCCTTAAGAACCTTTCCCAGATCGAGATTGCCGCCCAGCGCCTCAGCGGCCTGGTCGCACGCGCGCCGGCCGAACTGGACCTGGACCGCCAGCAACAGTTCCGCAACGAGTTCAACACGGTCATGGAAAGGACCCGGGCACGTATCGACAGCTATCGCGCACAAGCAAGCGATGACGTGGCCGGGACACTGAGCGGTCTGGTGGATTCGTTCGATGCCATGAACGCCGCCGCCGTCCAGGTTTTCGACTATTCCGCACAGTTCGCCCAGGATCAGGCCAACGAAGTCCTCGGCAGCACCTTCAATGCCGCGGATCAGGACGTGCAAACCGGCATCTTGGCCCTGTCGGCGATCGAGGACGGCAATGCCGCCACCCAGCTGGAAAACATGGACGCCGCCCAGCAGCGGATGATCATGATCCTGGCCGGCGTCAGCATGCTTGCGGTCGTCTTCACGATCGGTATCGGGTTCTACCTGGCCCGCGAGATCTCGCGACGCGTGGTCGGCCTTACCGGCGTGATGACCGCGTTGGCCGACGACGACATCACGGTCGAGGTGGTCGCTACGGACTCCAAGGACGAGATTGGCGACATGGCCCGCACCGTCGAGATTTTCAAGCAAAGGGCAATCGAGAAACGCGAGCTGGAAAAGCAGCAGGCCGAAATGGAGGAGCGCACCGCGCGCGAAAAGCGCGAGGCGAGCCTGAAGCTGGCTTCGGAGTTCGAATCCAGCGTCATGGGCGTCGTCTCCTCTGTGTCTTCGGCGTCCGAACAGATGGCGCAGTCGGCCCAGACGATGGCCAGCACCGCCGAACAGACCTCGCAACAGGCCAACACGGTGTCGAAGGCGTCCGAACACGCCAGCAGCAACGTGGAGACCGTCGCCGCGGCGACCGAGGAACTGGCCTCGTCGGTTCAGGAGATTTCGCGCCAGGTCACGGAATCCAGCTCGATTTCGCAATCCGCTGTGGATGAGGCCGAACGGGCCGCCACGCAGGTGCGCGAGCTTGATGACGCATCGCAGAAGATCGGCGAGGTCGTCAACCTGATCAATGACATCGCCGAGCAGACCAACCTCCTTGCGCTCAACGCCACCATCGAGGCGGCGCGCGCGGGCGAGGCGGGCAAGGGCTTCTCGGTCGTTGCCTCGGAGGTCAAGAGCCTGGCCAGCCAGACGGCCAAGGCGACCGAACAGATCGCCTCACAGATCACGGCGATCCAGCAGGCGACCGGGTCCACGGTCCAGGTGATCGAGGGCATCGCCAACACTATCGGCAAGATCCACACCATCGCGGGAACGATCGCCGCGGCGGTGGAGGAACAATCCGCCACCACCGGCGAAATCAGCCGCAACGTCAGCGAGGCCGCCCAGGGCACCGAAGAGGTGACCCGGAACATCGCCGACGTCAGCACCGGCGCCAGCGAGACCGGCAAGTCGGCCACCATGGTGCTGGGCGTGGTGAAGGAACTCGCCGAGAACTCCGGCAAGCTGCGCAACGAAGCCGAGCGCTTCTTGAAGCACGTGAACGCCGGATAACCGATGGAACCGCCCGCGGCCGCACGCGCGGTCGCGGGCAACGGCCCTGAAGGGGGTCAACGAATCGGGCTCCGGCCGCTCGGCCGGGCTCGGAAACTGCCCCAAAAGGGGCGCGCGTACGTGCGTACTTTGAGGAGTTAGACATGCTGAAACGTACCCTTGCCGGCGTTCTCTGTGCGGCCGGCCTTGCATTCGCCGCCGAGGCGGCAAACGTCAACGTCCATGGTTCCACGACCGTGGCATCCAATATCCTGACACCCCACCACAGCGCGATCGAGCAGGCCTCGGGCCATACGATCAAGATCGTCGCGAACGGAACCGGGCGCGGCATTGCCGACCTGATGGCCGGCAAGGCGGACCTCGCCATGATTTCGGCGCCGTTGCCGACCGTGGTCGCCAAGGCGAACAAGAAGAAGCCTGGTTCGGTCGACGGGTCCAAGCTGGTCGCTCATCAGATCGGCGCGACCCGTGTGGCCTTCGCCTTGCATCCTTCGAACCCGGTCAAGAGCCTGACGATGGCCCAGATCGGTGACATCATGGCCGGCAAGATCAAGAACTGGTCCGAGGTCGGCGGCCCCGACAAGCCGATCGTTATCATCTCGGAATCGAAGGGCGGCGGCGTGCGTTCCATGGTCGAAAAGGAACTGCTGGGCGGTGGTGACATCGGCGGTCAGGTCCGCGAACTGCCGAACGCGCCGCAGGTCGTCAAGGTCGTGGCGCAGGTGCCGAACTCCATCGGCATCGCCATCGACGCCACCATCGACGGCAGCGTCAGCGCGCTCAGCACCGACGGTTCGATCGAACAGCCGCTGATCCTGGTCTCGATCGGCGAACCCACGGCCGAACAGGCCCAGGTGATCGACGCGGCCCGTCAGGCGGGCGGTTCGTAAGCCTGAAGCAAAGCTTGGTCCGATCAGGGGTCCCGGCATGCCGGGGCCCCTTTTCGTTACCGCTGGACATCGGTGGCGCAACGCGCATCGATACGGGCATGATCCCGGTTACCGACAAGATCGCCATCCGCGAAGACGAAATCTCCGAGCGTTTCATCCTGGGCTCCGGGCCGGGCGGACAGAACGTCAACAAGGTGGCCGCCGCCGTCCAGCTGCGCTTCGACGTGCGGCGTTCGCCGTCGTTGCCCGACGGCGTGCGCCGGCGCCTGGAACGCCTGGCGGGGCGCCGGCTGACTTCCGCGGGCGTCCTGGTCATCACGGCCCGCCGCTTCCGCTCGCAGGAACGAAACCGCGAGGATGCGCTCGAGCGCCTGGTCGCACTGATCCGACGCGCCGCCGTCCCGCCGACGCCGCGCAAGGCCACCAGGCCCACCGCCGCCAGCCAACAGCGTCGCCGCGAGGCGAAAGGCCGGCGCGCCACGGTCAAGCGTCTGCGCGGTAAACCCTCGACCGACGAATAAGAAGCCGTTAATACTTCCGTAAGTTTAAGGACGGACCATGCCCTGTTACCTCAGCGGGCACCGGGCGGTTGCCGCGCTGCTGCATGACCCGCCCTTTTAGGAATCGACCGGGCCTCTTCCTGTACAATGTCCACGATCGTCGCGCTGATCAGTAACCTGGGGTTGCTCGCTCTCGCAGCGGTGGTCTTCTTCGTCGGGATCTCCCGGTTCGGCTGGCCGCAGGAAGACAGCCGCCGGCACGTTCTGATCGGCGTCGTGTTCGGCGCCATGTCGGTTCTGGTGGTCAATATCCCCGTCATGGGGCCGTTCGGCGCCAGCTTCGATACCCGCGCCGCGCCGATCGTGTTGGCGGGCTATTACGGCGGCCCCGTCGGCGGTCTGATTGCCGCGACGATCGGTGCCGTTGCCCGGTTCAACTTGGGCGGCCCCATGGCCATCGGCGGCAGCGTCAGTTTCTTCATCTATTGTGCCGTCGGCTTTCTGTTTTGCGGCGGGATGCGGCGACTTGCCGGAAGGCGCCTCGGTCCGGGGACGCTGGTCCTGCTGTCGGTCCTGGCGACGATTGCCGTTCTGCCCTGTTTCTTCATCGCCCATCCGGCGGCCAAGGGTTGGGCCGTGCTCAGCCAATTCTGGCATGTCCTGGCCCTGGGCAACGTCGTCGGCATCCTGGTTCTTGGACTGATGGTGGAACACCTGCTGTCGGTCGCCGAAGAACGGGACCGGCACATGATCGAAGCGGAAACCTCCAGGCAGGCCCGCCAGGCAGCGGGCATCGGGGTGTGGCGGCTCGACATGGAGTCCCAGGCGCTGAGCTGGGACTCGGTTCAGCGTACGCTGATGGCGGGCACGGCGGGCGACTCTCTTCACTTCGAGGACTTCTGGAAACGTGTGCACGAAGAAGACCGGGATCGGGTCGAGCGGGCCATCGGCGAGGCACAGCGAACGGGCGGGCTGTCCGATTTGCGGTTCAGGATCCGCACACCGGACGGCGACACCCGCCACATCCGCTCGCAGGCGCGCTTTTTCGACGAGACCGACCGCACGCCAGCCTACGCCGTGGGCGCTGATATCGACGAAACCGAAGAGGTGCGGCTGCGCACGGAAATGGCCCTGCGCAGCGCTGCGCTGGATGCGGCCGCCTGCGGCGTCGTCATTGCCGATGCAAGCCAGGGCAATCCGATCCTGTTCGTGAACCGCGGCTTCGTGCAGTCGACCGGTTGCAGGCCCGACGACATTCTGGGGCGCGACTGGCGCCTGCTGATCTCCGGCGTCGAGGACGATGGCGAACGCGAGCGGCTTGGCGAGGCGATGACATCCGGCAAGGCGGAGGATCTGACTTTCAGAACGCGCCGATGCGACGGGACGCCCTGTTGGAACCGGCTCAGCATATCGCCGCTTGCGGACGAAACCGGCCGGACCACGTTCTATATCGCCATCCAGGAGGATGTCACCGAACTGGTCGATGCGCGGCTGGACGTGGAAAGAGTGCGCGACAAGTTGGAGGCGGTGTTTGCAGCCGCACCGAACGCGATCCTGACCGTCGATGACAAACAGCACATCTCCAGCTGCAACAGGAAAGCCGAAGCCCTGTTCGGCGGCGGGCCCAACACCCTGATCGGGCGACCGTTCACGGACCTCATCGGCGACGCGCATCAAGACCTCTATTGTGCGCGGTTCGGCGAATACCTGAAGACCGGCAGCGCCTCGGCCGTGGAGATCAGCGAGGAGGTGGAGGCGCGCCGCACCGACGGAACGCCGTTTCCGATCCTGCTCAGCCTTGGCGCGGTCGCGTTTTCCGACACCCGCTGGGTGGTCGCATCGATCATCGACCTGACCGACCAGAAGACCGTTGAGCAACAGCTTCGCCGGGCCCAGCGGATGGAAGCGGTCGGCCAGCTCACCGGCGGCGTCGCGCATGACTTCAACAACATCCTTGTCGCGATCACCGGCAATGCCGAGCTCCTGGGCCAGCGTCTTGACGGCGACGCGCATGCGCGAAAACGGCTTGCCGCGATCGAACGCGCGTCGGATCGCGCGGCCGCGCTGACCAACCGGCTTCTGGCCTTCTCGCGGCAACAGACGCTGGCGCCGCGATCGACCGACGTGAACGGCCTGATCGCCGGTCTCCAGGACATGCTGGACCGCACCCTGGGCGAGACCATCGAGCTCAAGATCATTGCGGCGCCGGACCTGTGGGACGCGACGACCGATCCGCACCAGTTCGAAAACGCACTGGTCAATCTGGCCGTCAACGCCCGCGACGCCATGCACCGCGCGGGCACGCTGGTGATCGAGACCGCAAACCAGGTGCTGGACCGCACCGCCACGCGGCGCTGGGGCGACGTGGCGCCCGGCGACTACGTCAAGATCGCGGTCAGCGACAACGGTCATGGCATGGCGCCGGAGACCTTGGAGCGGGTGTTCGAACCGTTCTTCACCACCAAGGAGGTCGGCAAGGGCAGCGGTCTCGGCCTCAGCATGGTCTACGGCTTCGTCAAACAGTCCAAGGGCCATGTCACGGTGCACAGCAACGAAGGGCAGGGGACGACGGTCGCGCTCTACCTGCCGCGCGCGCAGCACGCCGCCGCCCGAAACGCGGCCGGGCCGCAGGAAACGACCGCCTTTCCCCGCGGCATGGGCCGCATCCTGATCGTCGAGGACGATCCGGACGTCTTGAAAATCCCGGTCGAGATCCTGACCCGCCAGGGTTACAGCATCGTCCAGGCCTCGGACGGCGAGGAGGCGATCGACCGCTTCAAGAAGGGCGAGACCTTCGACCTTCTGTTCACCGACGTGGTCCTGCCGCGCGGCCATTCGGGCATCGAGGTGGCGCAGGAGGCCGGCCGGCTGCAGCCCGACATCAAGATCCTGTTCACGACGGGCTATTCGGACCAGGTGCTGGTCGGCAAGGAGGACCTCGCCGCGCACATGAACATCCTCAACAAGCCCTACCGCCGGGCCGAGCTGTTGAAATCGGTGCAGGATCTGCTGGCGGGGTAGCGGGCCTCGCAACGCCGAAGGCGCCTGCCGCCCCCGCAGCCTATCGCGCTTTTCAGGCTTTTCGCCAAGCGGGCCGTTTGCTAAGCAGCATCCGTCTCAAGCCATGGATGGGTGGCCGAGTGGTTGAAGGCACCGGTCTTGAAAACCGGCAGGCGTGAGAGCGTCTCGTGGGTTCGAATCCCACCCCATCCGCCACTATTATCATCTAAGCAATTGATATGAAATGAATTTACGAGGAGAAGGCGAGTCTTATCAACTATGTGACCCACGATCAGGAATTGCCAACATTGCAGATGGGTCTTGAGGTTAGTGGCACCAATGGGTGCCGAAGCCAATGGTGCGGTAGGTTCTGACCCAAGCCCGATGTCCCGGCCCCGGCCGCCGTACTGGACACGCATCACCCACTTTCGGCTTCCGTCCTTGCCAATGTCCAGCATCAGGCCGCGCCCGTCCGTATAGCGAACAATGGCTTTCATTGTATCGCCTCCGCTTCTCGCCATATACGGCGTTCGGTTTCTTCCTTCCGCTTGCGGTTCTCCCGATCGTGGATCCTAGCCCGTCAAACTCCGAAGACAATACCTCCAGCGCCTCGTCCGCCATCGCCCGGATCGGTCGCAGCGGATGGTCCGAAGGGACCCGCCCCTTGCAGCTCACATACGAGAAAAGAACTTCCGTCAGTTCGTCCCCACCACGCATACCATCCTCCCTGTCCGCGACAGGAAGATCGAATCACGACCGAACCTCAGGCGGAATACTTCTTCAGCAGCCTGCTAGGCCCTCTTACGCCCGATCACGTCGAATAGCGCCCCTTCGCGGGCGATGGTCGCCAGCCAGGACACCTGGGTCGTCAGGCGCTTGTAACGGGTGCCCGGATCGGTCTCGTCGAACAGGCCCGGCGCGTCCTCGCCGGAACTGCCCAGAATGGACGGGGAGCAGTTGAGGAAATCCAACCCGTCCTCTTCGAACCAGCCCATAACCTCGTCGATGGAATGCCAAGTCTCGTGCGGGTTGAAGTACTGGTCCTTGATCCAGATGTCGGCCTTGCGTTCATCCCGGATGCGCGTGCGGACCACGTAGTCGATCTTGGGGCCCAGGACCCGGATCAGCTTGGAGCGCAGCCAGGTAGGGAACCGCGAGGGCTTGTTATACAGCCCCACCATGACGATCCCGCCGGGTCTTACCTTGCGAACGATCTGCGAAAACGCCTTCCGCGCGTCGTAGGTGTGGTGCAGCACCCCGTGGGAAATCACCACGTCGAAGGACTCGTCCTTGATTGCCAGCTCGAAGATGTTCATCTGGGCGAAGTTGGAGCGTTCCAGGAAGTTCCGCTTCTTGTGCTCGAGTGCCAGGCCTAGACTGCCCAGCGACATATCGATGCCCAAAACGTTGTTGTGGTTGAGCTGCAGGAACTGGCTCAACTGCCCCGTTCCGCAGCCGCATTCCAGGACCGTCTTGTTGTAGCCGATGGCTTTCAACAGATCCCGGGAGAAGGGGTTGGAATAGCCTTTGTTGACCAGTTCGCCGAATTCCTCCAGCCCTTCGTAGCTGGGAAAGGGGTTTTCCTCATAGAAGGCTTTCACCCGGGTGGTGACGTCTTCGCCCTCGCCTTCGGCCGGGACGAACAGCGACGGGACGTCGCGGACATGCTCCCAGACCTCGCCGGTCTGAGGGCAGCGCAGGCCGTTCTCTACCTCTTCGATGGTGGTATCGTTCCCTTGTCCGGGGGCCTTTAGGCAGGCCAGGATCCTGTCGGAGAAGAGCCGCATGGCCGTCACTGCTCCGCCTTGTAGAGAACCGTGTTGCCCAGCGCCAGCATGTCCATCTCGGTCCCCATGAAGCATTTGTAGGCGTCTTCGGGCGAACAGACGATGGGCTCGTCGCGGATGTTGAAGCTGGTGTTGACCAGCACCCCGTAGCCGGTCTTCACCTTGAAGGCTTCGAGCAGGCGGTGGAACCGGGGGTTGGTGTCTTCGTGCACCGTCTGGATACGGGCCGAATTATCCACGTGTGTGATGGCCGGGATGTCGCTGCGCACCGTGTCCAGGCGCTCCAAACCGGAACGCGCGGCTTCCTTGTCCGAAGGCTTGCACAGCCGTTCGGCCTTCACCTGATCGACGATCAGCATGTAGGGGCTGTCCCCATCCAGATCGAAGTAATCGGCCACGTCGGACCGCAGCGTCGCCGGCGCGAAGGGGCGGAAGCTTTCCCGGTACTTGATCTTGAGGTTCAGCATTTTCTGCATCTTCTCGGACCGGGCGTCGCCGATGATCGAGCGATTGCCCAGTGCCCGGGGACCGAATTCCATGCGGCCCTGGAACCAGCCGACGATCTTTTCGTCCGCCAGGGCACCGGCCACCGTCTCGAACAGGGCCGCGTCGTCCAGGTCGTGGAAGACGGCATCATAACGGTCCATCACGGCACGGATGTCGTGCGTATCGAAGGCGGGCCCCAGATAGGATCCCCCCATGGCGTCCCGCGCCCCGCCGGGGGACTTCCGCTCCACGCCTTCCACGTGCGAGATGGACAAGGCCACCCCTAACGCCCCGCCGGCATCGCCCGCGGCGGGTTGGATCCAGAGGTTCTCGAAGGGCCCCTCGCGCAGGATCCGGCCGTTGGCCACGCAGTTTAGCGCCACCCCGCCCGCCAGGCAGAGGTTTTTCTGTCTGGTGGTCTGGTGAAGGTTTCGCGCCAGCCGCAGGACCGCTTCCTCGGTCACCGCCTGGACCGACCGGGCGATGTCCATGTGGCGCTGTTCCAGGGGATCGGCGGCCTTGCGCGGCGGGATGCCGTCGAACAGGGCGTCGAACTTCCCGTTGGTCATGGTGAGACCGGTGCAATAGTTGAAGTAGCTCATGTCGAGCCGGAAGGACCCGTCGTCCTTGAGGTCGATCAGGTTGTCCAGGATCCGGTCCACGTACTTGGGCTCGCCGTAGGGCGCCAAGCCCATGACCTTGTATTCGCCGTCGTTGACCTTGAAACCCAGGTAATAGGTCGCTGCCGAATAGAGCATGCCCAGCGAATGGGGGAAGCGGATTTCCTTATGGAGTTCGAGGCCGTTCCCCTTGCCAACGCCCAGCGTCGTCGTGGCCCATTCGCCGACAGCGTCCATGACCATGACGGCCGCTTCCTCGAAGGGCGAAGGGAAAAAGGCACTGGCCGCATGGGAATGGTGGTGGAAATCGAACAGGATGTTCTCTTCCGGGACGGTCCCGCGATCAAGTGCGTTCAGTTCCTTGTGGATCATCCCTTTAAGAAGGAGCTTTTCCTTCACCCAGACCGGGATCGCCTTGGCGAACGACCCGAAGCCGCGGGGCGCATAGGCCAGATAGGTTTCCAGAAGCCGGTCGAAGGTTTGCAGCGGCTTGTCGTAGAACCCGATGTAATCGACCTCGTCCAGGGTGACGCCTGCCTCGTCCAGGCAATAGGCGCAGGCCTTCGACGGAAACCCGGCGTCGGCCTTCAGGCGCGTGAAGCGCTCCTCCTGGGCGGCGGCGACGATCTCGCCGTCGCGGACGAGGGCCGCTGCGCTGTCGTGATAAAGAGCCGAGATGCCGAGGACGATCATGCCTAAAAGCCCAATCCGAAACTATCTGAGCGATTTCAGCCCGTTGTGATTCCCTCGTTTATGTCCAAGCAATTGAGGAGACACAACATGTGGACTGAAATCACTAGAACTGACTATGTGCGCCGTGGAGGGCGCTACGCAAGCGCCATATCGTCACCGATACCCTCGGCCTCTCGAACGACGTGTTCCTCGTCCATCCCGCCAGCACCCAAGACCGGGATGGCGCTCCTGACCTGATGTCCTCAAAACCATTCGCTTTCGCTTCCCGTATTTGCGCTACCTCTTCGCCGACGGTGACTATGCCAGGCCGACGCTGCATGGCGAACTGGACGGGATCGGCGACCAGACGGTGGGGCTCGTGAAACGCTCCGATACAGTTAAAAGGTTGGAGATCATAGGCCGCTGCTGGGTCGCCGCGCACACCTTCGCTTGGGTCGGTCGATGCCGCAGGTTGGCCAAGGATTGGGAAAAACCCATCGCTTCCGCCGAGGCGTGCTTCCTCGTTGCTCACAGACGCATTCGTCACACGCGGCCGCGCAAGCTATTGTTTTGTCGCGTAGAGTTTCGAGTCAAACTCTAAAAGATCGCGTAAATGAAGGGGGCGATGGCCGTGCTTTGCGCCACCACTAGGAGTCCACCGATAGTGAGCAGCAGCAGGATGATGGGCGCCATCCAGAACTTGCGGTAGGTCCGCATGTATTTGACAAGCTGGCTTAACAGGGAAGTTATGGAACGAGCTTTCTTAGAATAGGTCGCGCAGGGTTTCGGCGTCCGTATGACGCCCCACGGGAACGAAATAACTACTCGTTCCTGCCTCGAGGCGGCGATACATGGGATCGCGGCCGAACAGCTTCATGATCGTGCCTGCCGGGATAATGGCCAGCAAATAAACCAGCCCCAGCAAAAGGTGGTTGTTCAGATGAGCGAGCTTTCCAGCAAACCATCCCCATAGGCGGTTCAAGGGGAACAGGACCCCGGGCGCCACCAGGGCGAAAGCCAGGAACCCGCCCGCGATATACAGCAGCGGCAGAACCACATGCCCCGTAATCAGCCAGATGACGCCGGTCACCACCGACAGGGCGGCGGCGAACATTAGCCCGAAAGCGCGGTCGGTCTGGCGAAGAGGTTTCATGGATTCAATTCGGGGTCCCGGTTGATACAAGGCCCTTTAGCCCGGATACAGCTAAGTCTCTGGCTGATGACCAAGCGATGAAAACCTGTAAGCTCGTCCTATCGATCCGTCAGGAGCGTGTGGAGGGCTCGTTTCCAAAGACCGACCATCCTGCCGCGGAAAGAATAACGTGATCGCGGGTGCAATGCACTCGCTGGATTGCACAAATCGACATTCACCAGGTGCCCCCAAAATCAACTTAAAGGTACGCGAAGGGGCTCCATCTTGGAACCATGAACTGCATCCAAGATGACCTTCGAACTATGAGACTCACGCTTTAGTCGACGGTCGAAATAATACGGCGAGCCCCGAGGTCCCGACCGTAGGCTTGTCAACAATAAGCAGTTTTTCTAACATCGCCAACTCGTTACTGGACTAATGCCGCATAGACGAGTCGCGAAAAGACAGCACGTCAGAACATCGCACTGGACGAGATAGTTCTGAGGTATCGATCATTGCATGCAAATGCAGAGTTGGGATGCGTCAGGCGTCTGAAAAAATCATGAGCGATGAAAAATAGAAAGGAAGGGAAATGACACGACACATAGTCATTAGTGGGTTTATTTTTGTTTTTCTTCTTTTGATCACTAATATCGCGGCAGGGGTTTGGCTTGACTTTAGTGTAGCGAAAAACGCAGATGGTACCAAAGACGGGCGCATTAATTATCCAGCTTATGCAGACAAGGAACGGGCGCGGGCAATCTTCCGAGATTTCTATAATACAAAGTATGCCTATGCCCCTTTCGAAGCGATCAGACTGTTGCCCCATAAAAGTGAGACAACAAACGTAGATGAAAAGGGGTTGCGAGTTACTACTGGGAGCCGTGTTGGCGGGAGATCTTTGCGTGTTTTCGGTGGTTCGACAGTTTGGGGAACTGGTTCAGCGGATGAAGGCACTATCCCTTCACTGCTGCAAGAGCAGTTTAGTCACCTAAGGGTAGTGAATCATGGGCAGTCTGGGCATGTATCAGGGCAAGAGCTAGCCGGGCTACAGCGCGTGTTAATGAGGGGTGAGCCAGTTGGGACTGTTGTATTCTATGACGGTGTAAACGATATCTTTATGGGGTGTAACGGTACCGCCAGCCTTGACGGCCACGGCTTTGAAAATCAGCTCAAGGACATTTTCGCGCGCGAACTTTCCGAGCGGAAATTGCGAATCCGCGCCTGGAATGCGATTGCCGGCAACATATTCGATCTTCTGTCTCCGCCAGCGTCGACAACAGATGCCAGAAAGGTGCCAGCGATCCGATGTAATGAAGACCTCAGTGCGATCAGCGATATTGTCAGCACACTCATCACAAACTGGAATTCAGCCCGCGTGATCACAGAGGCGAATGGAGGAGATTTTCTGGCAGTCCTTCAACCTGTGTCTATGGTTGGATCACCACGGCGAGACTATCTGCCGGAGACCCAAGACTGGGATAGATGGTTCAATAGAGCGTATGGCCTCATTCGGGATCGTATGGCTGATACCGATTGGTTCATTGATCTATCCAACGTTCTTGATGGGACTACAGCCTACTACATCGACTACGCACACGTCACACAGAACGGAAACTCTGTGATCGCTGATCGCATAGGTTCAATACTGCTGGAGCGCTTTCCAAGCCATCAAACGAACTAGACAGGATCATTCAATAAGATCGACGGGCTAGCGGAAAGTGTGTGGCTCGTCGGGCGGATCGTTTCTGGTTGTGGCGGCGAAGTGAAAATGAAACGGATACGTCTAGGTCCAATCGGCATTCAGTGTTCACAAACGTGACTTTATGTGACTCATAGAGTTCCAGCTTTTTTCGGTTTGGGGGTTCTGTGATGGCGAAACGGTACGCGGTAGGCGGGCTGGCATTGCGCGAAGTGGCGAAGAAGGCGCGTAGCCTGCCTTAGAAAAAAAGTGGTCAAGGCTGGCGCGGATCAATAGGCGCGGCGTTTAGTACTCGCGCGTGTTGCGACCCACGTTGCCCATGCGCTCGGTCTTTTCCTCGTACAGCACGGAGAGTTCGTGCTTCTCTGTCTGCGCGCGAAATTGCAATTCGTCGATATGATCGATGATCTCGCGCAGATTTTAGCCACTTCGGATTTTGTTTCCGATTTCCCGAAGATTTCACCAATCTTGTATTCGAGTTTGGCCGGTCTGCTGGCCCGTTGCTTGAGATCTTTCAGATATGGGAAAAGCTGATCGTTGACGAAGTCGCATAGATCGTCCCCGGTCAGCGCCCGGTTGTGATCTATGTTGCCATTCTGAGTCTTGGGTGCGGCCTAGCTTTCCCATCGGTACGGCTCATCCAGGATGAAGGTGTAGGTCTTGCCACCCAACGCGGTCTCCATCGCCCTGTCCTATTCCAGATCTTCCAGATACTTAGTCGTCCGTTAAGAAGCGGGATTGAGTGCTGACGAGGGCACGATCGCGGCGATCATCTCCGCGAGGATTTGGGGCAACAAAGCCCTCAGCCATTTGAGGATGAGACGGAAGTTGTAGCCGGCGGCGGTGAGCACGGCGTTGGCTTGGTCGCCGTCTCTGCCCTTGAGGAAGTTGCGTCCGAGATGGCCGTCGGTCTTGAGGTGCCCGATGACGGCCTCGATGGCCGAACGGCGCCGGAGTTCGCGCTTGATGGCGCCGAAGACGCCGCGCTTCTGGCCCGAACGGAAGACGCGCAGCGGCTTCGGCGCATTGTGGCCGCGGTATCCCTTGTCCACATAGGCCCGCTCGATCTCCATGCCGGTGAGCGCCTGGGTTTTGATGTCTCCACCATTGTCTTCTTCATCATCACGACGCCGTTGGCTTCGACGTAGGACATCCTGCTGGCCGATTTCGTGATTGGAGCGTTGATTCTGGCCGATTTTCTGGCCCGCCTTTGGATAGCGCCGAACAAATTGTGGATGCTGCGGCAGCTCTACACGATCACCGATGCGCTGGTCATACTCTCGCTTCTGCGTGCGCCGTTCATCGCCCAGAACATGGCCTTCCTGCGCGTGCTTCGCACCCTGCGCTTGCTGCATTCTTATCATGTGCTGCGCGATCTCCGGCGCGACACCCCGTTCTTTCGCCGCAATGAGGAGGTGATCGTCAGTTCGGTCAATCTGGGCGTCTTCATCTTCCTTGTGACCGCGCTCGTCTTCGTCTCTCAATTCGGCAAGAACCCGGAAATAGGCAACTACGTCGACGCGCTCTACTTCACGGTCGCCACACTGACCACGACCGGCTTTGGCGATATCACCCTTACGGGTAACCTCGGCCGGCTGCAGCCTGACATCAAGATCCTGTTCACGACCGGCTATTCGGACCAGGTGCTGGTCGGCAAGGAGGACCTGGCCGCGCACATGAACATCCTCAACAAGCCCTACCGCCGGGCCGAGCTGTTGAAATCGGTGCAGGATCTGCTGGCGGGGTAGCGGGCCTCGCAACGCCGAAGGCGCCTGCCGCCCCCGCAGCGCATCGCGCTTTTCAGGCTTTTCGCCAAGCGGGCCGTTTGCTAAGCAGCATCCGTCTCAAGCCATGGATGGGTGGCCGAGTGGTTGAAGGCACCGGTCTTGAAAACCGGCAGGCGTGAGAGCGTCTCGTGGGTTCGAATCCCACCCCATCCGCCATTTGGCTCGCGTAACGCATTGAAAAAAATAGAGAATAGGTTGGGCAACCACACCTTATCGACAGTCTCGCCTACAGTATTCTTCGCGATTGCGGCTACTCCTTCGAGATTTCGAAACGGCGAAGCTCGAGATCGCCGCGTACAGTGACGAGGCGGAGGCACGGTTCGATCAGCTCAGGAAGAATGTCGAGTTTCGCTGCCCGGTCATGAACCTGCTGCACGCCGCAGAGGTCGCCATGGATGTGAGATGGAACCAGCGTCCGGCGTCGGAATACGCGGGAAACGTCGAGTGACGGAGACCCGCGCCCGGAGCCGGTCCGGAGCGCACCGTGGCGACGTCCCGGAGCTTTCCCCGCGCGTCACCGGGCCAAGCCTGAAGCGCATCGCCAAAAGAGGTCGGCCCCCGTCGCCGGGGGCCGCCTTCCACATCACCTGCTGGAAAGAACTACTCCTGCTTCTTGCCGGAATTCAGGACGTCGACGATGCCTTCGATGATCGACGAGGCGGCGGCGGCGTCGGACAGGGTGTCGACACTGTAGATCTGCATGACGCCCTGGGCGGTGGCGGCCTGCTGCAGCATGTTCTGCGTCTGCTGCGAGTTCACCGAGTTCTCGAACATCATGCCGGTGGAATGGGCGAGAGCCTGATAGATCGTACCCATCGCCATGGCGGGCGCTTCGCCCACCACTTTGACATTGGACTGCGTCACCGCGTCGGTGATTTGCGGCGCGACGAATTCGAGCGGATAAGCCATGGTCGTTCCTTTCTTACAGGCTTAAGGGGCGCGGTTCGGCGTCCTGTCGCCGCGCCGGCGCGGGGTTAACCGTTGGTACCCAGGACGTCGACGATGCCTTCGATGATCGAAGTCGCGGCGGCGGCGTCGGACAGGGTGTCGACACTGTAGATCTGCATGACGCCCTGGGAGGTAGCGGCTTGCTGCAGCATGTTTTGCGTCTGCTGCGAGTTCACCGAGTTTTCGAACATCATGCTCGTGGAGTGCGCGAGAGCCTGATAGATCGTGCCCATTGCCATGGCGGGCGCTTCGCCCACCACTTTGACGTCGGATTGAGTCACCGCATCGGTGATTTGCGGAGAGACGAATTCCAGCGGATACGCAGCCATTGGGAGTCCTTTCCAAGGTTGGGTCGTGACATGTCTTCAGGAAAAACAACTGCTATCGGGACTACTCTGCATTTCGGGATTGACGGGCGAGTTCGAAGATGTCGGCGATGTCCGTCGACGCGGCACTGCCCGTGTTTCTCAGCAAACTTTCGGCGCTCAACATGGTGAGCGTCAAAGCGGCGAGGTTATTGAGCTGCTGTTGATTGGCGCTCGCCTGAAACGTCTGGGCCAGTGCGAACGAACTCGACAGAATCTGCGTGCCGAAGCCTATCGCGGGCGCATAGGCGACTGTTTCCGCATTCGTCGCCCACGCCGGCTCACTCACAGTTGCGTTCTTGTCGGGCATCGGTACGCTCCCTTCGATTTTGCCATTCAAAAAGTCAGACGCCTCAGCGCCGGCGACGTGAGCCGCGCACGGACGATTTTTTCCGGCTTGCCTCGCGTTCGTTGGCCTGCATCTGTGCCTGGAGGTTTTGCGCAAACGCCAGCATCTGCCGCTCCACCTCGTCGCGCACCAGTTTGGGGGTTTCGATTTCGATCGCGCGGCGCAGACCGTTGAGTTCGTCTCGTATCCGATGTTCCAGCGTTTCGCGCATCGCCCGCCGCTCCTCGTCCAGGCGCCGCTCGAGCCACTGGCTGTCCGATGCGTCGGCACGGCCGGTTCCGGGGCGCGCGTCAGGGTCTGCGCGGTCGTCCCACGCCATGGCGCGGGGCTCCTGGCGCTCGTGGTGACCCAGATTGCGCGCCGCCTCGCCCAGCATCTCGTCCACCTTCTTGATTTCTGCACGCTCCAACTCTTCGTCGACGCGGATTTCCTCATCGATCAATTTGTCGATCTCGCGGCTCTCCTTCGAGACGTCCTCGTCGATGCTATGGATGAGCCGTGACACCTCGCGCTCCAAAGCATGCAACGTGCGCTGGGTCTGGCGCTTGATCTGCGCGATGATCCGATCGACGTTCGGGTCGTGACCCGGTCTCGCATTATGGGAATTCGCCGCATTCATTGAACTGAACCTCCCGACCTAGGGCGCGGCTGCGGCGAGGGCGCCAGGCGGCGACCCTAACCGCTCCGAATGGAGAAAAATGGCAACCAGCGCCGTCATTTCCGCTGACTTTGGTGCTTCACGGCGGTCTCGATGATCGAGGTGACCGAACCCGTGATCGACGCGTGAAAGTCGGAAAGCGCCGCGAGCATGGCGGCGCGCTGTTCCGGTGTCATCTGCGCTACGAAATCGGGTATCTCGCCGTGCGCGGGGTCGGTGGGTTGGACCGGCTTATGCATACCGTCGACCTTGGCCATCTCGGCGCTCCCCAGCAGGTATTTCGCAATCAACTGGGCAGCCGTTGGCACCAGCAGCATTTCAATGCTCTGCAGGAACGACCGGGCGTCCTGAACCATCATCGCCAGCGACTGGTCGATCATCGTCTTCATGCCCATCGACAGGTCCGTCTCGTCAGGTGGATCGAGCACGGTTTCGTTCGTGAAGCCGACCGCGTTCTCCACCGCCTGCAGACCTGGCGAGCCCGACCCGTTGCCGACCGGCGGGTCGTTCGCGTCTAGGTTCGGCTCATCGGTCATGTCACATCTCCCGGACGTCGATCATGCGGCTAAGCGCTGGTGATGATTTTGATGGCTTCCGCGACGATGCTCGGATTGAGCTGATTGAGATTGTGCTGGTTGGCAACGGCGTTCTGCACGGCCATGCCATTGGCGGAGGAGACCACCTGGTAGAGTGCCGCCATGGCCTGGGCGGGCGCTTCTGCGACCACCTTGACGTTGGTTTGGGTCACGGCGTCCGTGACCTGAGCATTCACTGTTGTTTGGGGATCAGCCGGCATCGGTCCGTCACCTCGGTTTCACGTTATGCTCACATGGTCAGACGTGTGAGCCCGGTCTGTGTGAACGGAATGGTCGCCACAACCATCCAAACTCGCTTTGAGACGCCGGCGAAGGGCCTGGATGCGCTTGCGCGCCAGCATCTCGCTGACGCCGTAGCGCGTGGCGATTTCGCGATAACTGAGCGCCTCGATGAACCTAGCGCGAAAAAGCGCCTGCATCGGGGTCGGCTCGGCGGTCAACAGCGCGTCCAGTCGCCTTAGGCAACGCTTGTTGTCGAGCCGCGCATCCGGGTCGGTCGTCGATGCGGCAAAGTTGGCGTCGGCGTCATGGGGATCGATGCCATGATCGATAAGGCGGGCTTCCCGTGCTTTTCGACGATGATGATCAATCGCGAGCCGTTTCATCACGCGCGCGAGGAAATGGCGCGGCGTGTCGATTCGTTTCGGGCATGTTTCCAGGTAGGTCCAGATGTTCAGTGCGACCTGGGCCAGCAGGTCCTCGGCCGCGTGCGCATCGCCGCCGCAGAGCCCCCGTGCGCGACCCAAGAGGCGCGCGCGATCGCGGATCCACAACTCGCGAAACACGGCGCGATTGGCTGCCCTGATCGCAGCTTCCGCCGGTGACGTGCGCGTGTCGGACTGTATGGGATGCGGCATGGATCACGAACAATCCTGTGTTGGACGTGTTCGTATAGCCGCCACAACTCATGCGTGCTGTTACGGAGGGAACAGCCATCAGATTAATTGCGACAAACCGGCCGGATTATCGAGGGAGACCACGCGCCCGCGTCGCAAGGTGATCAAACCGGCGCTTTCAAACAGCTTGAGCCAGCGATTGACCTTGGGGCGGCTGGCCCCTACGGCCTGGGCGATCAGACCCTGATCCAGGACAAGCGGTGACCGACCCTGGATTTCCGGAGCGAAGTCCAAGAGAACCTGCGCCAACCGTGCGCGCAGGGAGCCGAGGACGCCGATTTGCAGGCGCTCGACGACCTGACGATGCGCGGCAACAAAGCGCGGATAGACTTCCATCCAGAACCGTGCGTCGTCACTGAGCTCTTTCAGCACCGCTTGGTGGAACACCACCACCGTCGCATCGCAGCCGGCGCAGACCTCGAACAAAGCGCCGCCGCCGTCAAGCGATTCAAGCAGGCCGATCCAGTCACCGGGGCGGCGCAGCGTCACGAGCAGGGCTTTCCCGTCGCGCGTCGTCACCTTGAGGAGGAAACAGCCGGTCACCACCAGAAACGCATTGGCGGCGACATCACCTATTGTCGTGAGGTAACGATCCTTCGGCACATGCCGCACGGCGGCCTTGAGACGCGCGCGACGCTGGGCCGGCAAACGCCGAAAAAACGCGTGGGTCTCCAGGACCGCCGCCGCCGCCTCCAACGTCCCCCCCCAGCCACGCAGTTATGATCGGCCGGCACGCGTCTTTCACACTCATTGACGATTCCAAACTTCTTGCCGTCAGCCGCTGCATATTTTTGTTGGGTTGCGCCCTTATCATGTTCCTACAACGAACGCGGGTGCTGAGACATCAGTCAATCTTAATTCATTAACTGATGCAATAGCTTGTTCTAAAGTAGAGAAGGCATCGCCAGGGGAGGATGACGTATGAAGCCCTTTTCCGATTGGTCCATCGGCAAGCGGAAGGCAATGGAAGCTTGATCAGCGGCGGCTATGTCGCCGAACGCCCGGTTGAGGGAGCGGGTGGGCGCGAGTATGGCCTGTCGCTGATTTGCGGCGTGCTGGCACCACTTCTTGGTGCGGAGGACGCCGACTTGAGACATCCCGCGCCGTTCTTGTAGGTGCAGGCTCACCGAAGACGGCACTACGTGAAAATCGACGCCCGCGCATTCTGGAAGGCCTACGTCGTCTTCCTGCATGACGTATTTGGCCTGCCCCATATTAGTGGTCCAAAAGGATGCGTGACTTCAAATCGACATGGAACACCCCGGAACGGTCTATAGACGAACACCCTATCCGCTACCCGCTCTTGGGTCCGGTCATGGCGCACTGAATGCGACAGCTGCCCAGAAAACGGCCGGCCCGGCGAAAACCCCGAACAAACCGCCGGTGCGCAAGCGCGTATCCCGCATTCGTCTTGACCGGCATCAATGCGCTGCAACACGGCGTGTGGCACATGCGGGCACACCGATACCAGCCGGCTAAACGCCATGTTTCCCGACCCCTGCAGCGACAATTCTTGATTGCACCGAACCGCCAGAACCGGTATATTGTGCAGTGCACAATTTTCCGCCCGGCCAGCGTCAAGACCAGCCGCGGCGGGTGTCGAACACGGGGCAATGCCCGGCTCGCCGGACGTCATACGACTGTTACACGAATGATATTCAGTGCGCGCGGCGTCGTCCCCGCCTTTGCCCGCGCCCATGCGCCACCTCTGTGACCGAGGAGAATCCCGCCGATGGCCGACCAGTCCTCCACCGATGTCCGCAAGAGCCGGACCCGCTCCACCACGACGAAACGCAAACCCCGGACGGCCGCGGCCAAGAAAGGCGTCAGCGTCAAGGGGACCGACGGCGAGGTGACCACCATCGCCGCGAACGTCCCGGCGTCGAAGGCCAAGGCGCGGGCGCGCGCGAAGCCGCAGGCGCCACGCGCCGAAAAGAAGGCCGGGCCCAACGGCGCCGCCGCGGCACCGCCGTTATCCCCCTGGTTCGACGCGCTGTCGACCTGGCAGAAGACCGTCGCCGACAGCTTCGCCGGCCAGAACGCGGGCATGCCCGACCCGTCCGAAAGCCTGCAGGCAATGCAAAAGGCCTGGTCCGCCCCGTTCCAGGCGTTCTTCGGCGGCCAGAGCGCGGCGATGCCCAACCCGACGGACAGCCTCCAGGCGATGCAGAAAGCCTGGTCGGCGCCGTTCCAGGCGTTCCTCGGCGGCCAGAGCGCGGCAATGCCCAACCCGATGGAAAACCTCCAGGCGATGCAGAAAGCCTGGTCGGCACCGTTCCAGGCGTTCCTCGGCGGCCAGAGCGCGGCAATGCCCAACCCGATGGAAAACCTCCAGGCGATGCAAAAAGCCTGGTCCGCCCCGTTCCAGGCCCTGCTTGGCGGCGAAACGCCGGCGGTGACCAACCCGGTCGAAGGCATCGAAGCGATGCAGAAAGCCTGGTCCGCGCCGTTCCAGGCGATGAGCGAGATGTGGTCGAAGCCGGGCGCCGGGCTCAATGGCGGCGCGGCGGCCGATGCCTGGGAATACTGGGTCGACTCGGCCCAGCGCCAGATCCTCTATTGGGACACCATGCGCCAACGCGGCAACCTGTTCCTGGAGCACAAGCAGAAGGGCAAGCCGCCCGTCCTCGACTTCGAATACGAGATGCTGATGGACGGCCGCACCTTCGAGCGTCCGGTCAACTACGCCCTGGTGCGGATCATCCCCGACGAGGGCGTAACGATCCTGCCTGAGAAGCGTCCCTATGTGATTGTCGATCCGCGCGCCGGCCACGGGCCCGGCATCGGCGGCTTCAAGAAATCGAGCCAGATCGGCGTCGCCATGCGCGACGGCCATCCCGCCTATTTCGTCACGTTCTTCCCGGACCCCGAGCCCGGCCAGACCATCTTCGACGTGGGCCGTGCCGAGGCGATGTTCCTGGAGGAGGTGGCCCGTCGCCATCCCAAGGCCAAGAAACCGGTGGTGATCGGCAACTGCCAGGCCGGCTGGGCGATCGCCATGCTCAGTGCCGTGGCGCCCGAAGTGACGGGACCGATCGTCCTGAACGGCGCGCCGCTTTCCTACTGGGCCGGCGCCGACGGCAAGAACCCGATGCGCTACACCGGCGGCCTGCTGGGCGGCTCATGGCTTGCGTCACTGGCCAGCGACCTGGGGAACGGTATCTTCGACGGCGCATGGCTGGTGCTCAACTTCGAAAACCTGAACCCGGCCAATACCTTGTGGGCCAAACAGTACAACCTCTATTCCAAGATCGACACGGAGGGGCCGCGCTTCCTCGGCTTCGAACGGTGGTGGGGCGGGTTCTTCCTGATGAACAAGGAAGAGATGGACTTCATCGTCGAAAACCTGTTCGTCGGCAACAAGCTGCAGGAAGGCGTGATCGCGACCACCGACCGCGGCCCGATCGACCTGCGCAACGTTCCGGGGCCGATCATCGTCTTTGCCTCGGGCGGCGACAACATCACTCCGCCGCAACAGGCGCTGAACTGGATCGCCCGCGTCTATCGCAGCGACACGGACATCAAGATCGCCGGACAGACGATCGTCTACATCCTGCACGAGGACATCGGGCACCTGGGCATCTTCGTGTCCGGCAAGGTCGCGGAAAAGGAACACGCCAAGATCGTCAGCGCGCTGGGCGATATCGAAGGCCTGCCGCCTGGCCTTTACGAGATGGTGATCGAGGACAAGACGGCCGAGACCGCGCACGGCGACCTTGTCGACAGCGAATACTATGTGCGGATCGAAAAACGGACGATCGACGACCTGCTCAAACTTGGGGTCGACAGCACGGCTCAGGATGATTTCCGCTCGGTCGCCATGATCTCCCAGATCAACCAGCGCCTCTACGACCGGTTCGTCAGCCCGGCGGTGCGCGCCATGTCGAACGACAAGACGGCCGAGATGTTGCGGTGGTCCAATCCCAAGCGCATGGAGAACCTCGTCCTTTCCGACCGCAATCCGTGGATGTGGTGGCTCAAGCCGGCGGCCGAACAGGTGCGCGGCCGGCGCCAGCCCGTCGGCGCGGACAACTTCTTCCTGCAGATGGAACGGCAGATGTCCGACCAGATCGTCGGCTGGCTGAACACCTATCGCGATATGCGCGACACCGGTTCGGAGATGCTGTTCAAGGCCCTGTACGGTCCGACCTGGCTGGAATCGCTGATGTTCGGCGACAAGAAGGAGGCCGAGCAGCAAGAACGGGCGATGAGCCCGATCGAGCGCAAATTGACCGAGTTCGCGCGCGAGCAGATCCGCACCATGGCCGACAAGGGCAGCTTCGTGGAAGGACTTGTCCGGATCGCGATGATCATGTTCGAGGCTCGCGGGTGGATCGACGAGCGGTCGATGCGGATGGCCGACCAGGTCCTGCCGCACGACACACGGTTCGCAGGCCTCAGCGACGACGAGCTCGACGAGATCGTCAAGCACCAGGCATACATCGTCTGGGTCGATCACGACCTGGCGGTGCAGACCCTGCCGTCGCTGTTGCCGACAGCAGAGGACCGCGAGGCAGCGGCGCGGGTGTTCGAATCCGTCAGGATGGTCTCGGGCGAACTGACCGAGGCGGAAGAGAAGGCGGCGCGCGAGATCTGCGCCGTCCTCGATCTTTCTTACGAAGACGCGGCCTAAGCCGTGTTTGCGCAAGCCTTCGCCACGCTGCAGGCAATGACCGGATCCGCTGCCCAGGCGGATCCGGGGCGCGATGGGCGCATCGCGGCGTTCCCCGGTGCCTCTCTGCCGTTGCCCGGGGCCGCCCTGGCGGCCGGCAACGGAGCGGCGGGGGCCGCCGCGCCCGCCTTCGACTTCCTGGCAATCCCGGGCATGGACGTGATGTCGGACGCGGTCGACTACTGGGTCGACAGCACCCAACGCTGGGTCCTGTTCTGGGACTGTCTGCGCAGGGCGGGGAACGCCTATCTGCAGGATGAAGACGAGACCGAACGGACGGACACGGTCGCCGAGAGCCGGACGGTTGCCGGCCTTCGTGTCGAGCTTCTGCGCGCCGACGAGGATGTACGCCTGGACCCGGCAAAGCGGCCGGTGGTCGTGTTCGATCCCCGGACCGGTACCGAGGCCGGGGAAGGGGAGACAAACGAAACGGTGCGCCAGGCGCTCTACGCCGGCCACTATGTCTACCGCGCGACGCTCGCGGCCGGCCCGGCGCCGGACACGGAACAGCTTGCCGAGGCCGAAGCGGCGGTCATGGACGACATCGCCGGCCGCCATCCGGAGGCGCAGGCAAGGCCCTGCCGGATCGGGCGCTGTGCCGACATCCCGGCCGTCGCCGCGCTGTCGCTGTTGGCGGCGGACGCGGTGGACGCCGATCTCATCGACGCGGTCCCGTCCTCCTATTGGAGCGGCCTGGAGCCCTCGAGCCCGTTTCGCGATCCCGGCAGCCTTCTGGGTGGCCAGTGGATGGCATCGCTTGACCGGGACCTGGGCGCCGGCCGCCAGGACGGCGGCACGCGCGCCTGCGCCGCGTTCCACACGGATCCGGTCGACCGCCTGTGGACGGAACCCTACGGCCTCTATGCCGACATCGACACCGCCGACCGGCCCTATCTGGAACGTGCGGCGCGGCGCGACCGGCTGTTCAAACAGCGCACACAGACCAGCCGCTTTCACGTTGGCGGCGCGGGGCTCGCCGGCGCGACGTCGGCGCCGGGCGTTCTCGAACTGGACGACGGGACGCCCGTCGATGTCCGCACGTCGGAACGTTCGCTCCTGCTTTACGCCGCCGATTTTGGCCGCCCCGCGGCCGGCGCGCTGGCGGCCCGCACGGTTGCCGAGGCTTTCGGGTCGGTCGCCGCGATCCGGCGCGCCGGCAGAACCGTCGTCTACGCGACCGACCGGCGGACCGGGCAGCTTGCGTTCCTGATCCTGCCCGAGCATGCACGCGCAAGCGGCGCGCGGCCCCCAGGGACGGCGTCGACGCTGGGCGCCGTGCCGCCCGGCCTCTACGAGCTTGCCGTGCGCAGGGTGCCGCACCCCGACGCGGGCGGCACGCCGGTGCAATGGGACGTCGAGACAGCGCTGGTTCCGCGCGCGTTCCGCGACAACCCGGTGTTCGCCGAACCGGCGCAGGATCTGCCCGCCGCCCGTCGGGCCGCGGATGCCTCGGAAAGCCTGGACTGGCACTACAAGTTTGCGGTGCGCCCATGGGTCCGGCTTTGGCCGACGCCCGGCCTGGCAGCCGCACTGAGGGCGTTCCATCCGGCGCGGGCCTGGCGCGGCGCGCTGTCCGATGCCAACATCGCCATGCCGGCGGTCAAGGCGTTGGCCGCGATGGTCCGCGAAGACCGCAGGCCGGCGGCCCGGGACAACGAGTTCGTCTACGCCGAGAGGTCACTGGCGCGGCGCATCAGCACGATCTTCGCATCGTGCGTTACGGTGCGCGACCAGGTGCTGAGAACCGCGTACCGCGTGATATTCGAGAGCCCGTTCTGGGCGCTGTTCGGCCGCTGAGCGGCCGTCGCGCCGAAACGGCAGTGCACAGGAGAGAGACATGGCCGACAATGAGCCGAAGGGCAGCCGGGGTCTGATCGAGAACAAGACGTTCGACGAGATCAAGGTCGGTGACACCGCATCCATGACCAAGACGTTGACGCGCGACGACATTTCGCTGTTCGCCGCGGTCTCCGGCGACCTCAACCCGACCCATTTGGACCCCAAGTTCGCCGAACAGAAAGGCTTCAACGGAGAGGTGGCGCACAGCATGTGGGCCGGCGCGCTGGTTTCCAGCCTGCTGGGCAACGAACTGCCGGGGCCCGGAACGGTCTACCGCAGCCAGGACCTGACGTTCAGGCGGCAGGTTTCGGTCGGCGACACGGTGACCATCACGCTGGACGTGCGCGAGAAGATGCCGGGCGAAAGCACCGTTCTTCTCAACTGCAAGGGCGTCAACCAGGACGGCTCCGAGATCTTCGACGGTATCGCCCGTGTGGTCGCGCCGATCGAGAAAATCAAGGTCAAGCGTCCGGACGCGCCCGGGGTCCAGGTGACCCGGCACGACGGATACAAGGCCCTGATGGAGCATGCCGGCACGCTGGAACCGGTTTCGACCGCGGTGGCCCACCCGTGCGACGAGTCGTCCCTGCGCGGCCCGATCGAGGCGGCGGAGGCGGGTCTGATCAACCCCATCCTGGTCGGCCCGGAAAGCAAGATCCGCGCGGTCGCCGAAGAGTTCGGCATCGATCTCGGCAGCTACCGGGTCGAAGACGCACCGCACAGCCACGCGGCCGCCGCCCGGGCGGTCGAGATCGTTCGCAGCGGCGAGGCCGAGACCCTGATGAAGGGCAGCCTGCACACCGACGAGCTGTTGGGCGCCGTGGTCAAGCGGGACACCGGGCTGAGGACCGAACGGCGGCTCAGCCACTGCTTCATCATGGACGTGCCGACCTATCACAAGCCGCTGGTGATCACCGACGCGGCGATCAACATCTATCCGGGGCTGGAAGAGAAGGCCGACATCGTCAAGAACGCCGTACAGCTGGCCCATGCGTTCGGGGTCGAACGGCCGAAGGTGGCGATCTTGTCGGCGGTCGAGACGGTCAACCCGAAAATCCCCTCCACCTTGGAAGCGGCCGCGCTGTGCAAGATGGCCGACCGCGGCCAGATCTCTGGCGCCCTGCTGGACGGCCCGCTGGCCTTCGACAACGCCATCAGCGCCGAGGCGGCGAAGACCAAGCACATCGACTCACCGGTCGCGGGCGACGCCGACATCTTTCTGGTTCCGGACCTGGAGGCCGGCAACATGCTGGCGAAACAGCTCTCGTTCCTGGCGAATGCGGAATCCGCCGGCATCGTGCTGGGGGCACGGGTGCCCATCATGCTGACCAGCCGGGCGGATTCGGTCCGCGCGCGCCTGGCGTCCTGCGCAACCGCGCTGATCTTCGCCCATGCCCTGCGCGGGGCAGCCGGCGTCGTCTGAGGGAGTTCGCGACATGTCTGATGCCGTCGTCGTGGTGAATGCCGGCTCGTCCAGCGTCAAGTTTTCCGTCTATCTGACGGCGCCGGACGGCGAACAACAGCTCGCGGCCAACGGCTTGGCCGAGGGCATCGGCAGCCACCCCGCCTTCAAGGCCAAGGATGCCGCGGGCGCCGTCCTGGTCGAACATGCCTGGTCTAACGGCAATGCGGTCGGACACGACCAGGTGTTCGATTTTCTCGGCGGCTGGCTCGGCGACTTCCTGGCAGACCATACGCTGCAGGCGGTCGGCCATCGGGTCGTGCATGGCGGGCCGACCTATAACCGTCCGGTCCTGGTCGACGACGGCGTGCTGGAGGAACTGGCCTCGTTCGTGCCGTTGGCGCCGCTGCACCAGCCGCACAACCTGACGCCGATCCGGCTGATCCGGCAGTCGATGCCAAACGTGCCGCAGGTGGCGTGCTTCGACACCGCCTTTCACCGGGGGCACCAGCGCGCGGTGGACCTGTTCGCCATCCCGCGCAGGATGACCGAGGACGGCGTACAGCGTTACGGCTTTCACGGTCTGTCATACGAGTACATCGCGCGCACGCTGGCCGCCGAAGCGCCGGAAATCGCCACCGGCAAGGCGGTCGTCTGCCATCTCGGCAGCGGCGCCAGCATGTGCGCCATCGAAAACGGCCAGAGCGTCGACAGCACCATGGGTTTCACCGCCCTGGACGGCCTGCCCATGGGGACCCGTTGCGGCAATATCGACCCGGGCGTCTTGCTGCACATGATGCGCGCCTACGACATGGACGTCGACGCGATCGAACGCACGCTCTATCACGATTGCGGGCTGAAAGGCGTGTCCGGCATCAGCAACGACATGCGCGACCTGGAAGCCAGCGACGACCCGCATGCGGCCGAAGCGATCGATGTGTTCGTGCTGCAGATCTCCAAGCAGCTCGGCGCCCTGTCGGCGGTTATGGGCGGGTTGGATGCACTGGTGTTCACCGCCGGGATCGGCGAACGTTCGCCCTCCATCCGCCGGCGTGTATGCGAAAGGGCCACCTGGTTGGGCGTGGTTCTGGATGATGCAGCGAACAAGGCGGGCGAGACGGTGATCTCGACATCGACCAGCGAGGTCACGGCCCTCGTCATTCCCACCGACGAGGAGAAGATGATCGCCATGCACACCGCAGACGTCCTCGGCCTGTCAGGCTAGGCCGGCCGTGCGGCCGGCCCCCGTTCACAGCATACCAACATAGGGGTAGTGATCGTGTACACGCAGGAAGACCGCCGCTTGGACGGCAAGAAGGGGCTGGTGCTCGGCATCGCCAACGAAAACTCAATCGCCTACGCCTGTGCCGAAGGATTCAGGTTCCTGGGCGCAGAACTCGCCGTGACCTACCTGAACGAGAAGGCCAAACCCTACGTCGCGCCGCTCGCGGAAAAACTGGAGGCGCCGATCTTCATGGAATGCGACGTGACCAAACCCGGTCACCTGGAAGGCGTGTTCGAGGAGATGGAGAACAAGTGGGGCACGATCGACTTTGCGCTGCATTCGATCGCCTTCGCACCGCGCGAGGACCTGCACGGCCGGCTGACCGACTGTTCCGAGGCCGGTTTCCTGCAGGCGATGAGCGTGTCCTGCCATTCCTTCATCCGCATGGCCCGCCTTGCCGAGCCATTGATGAAGAACGGCGGCGTGCTGTTCGCGATGAGCTACTACGGCGCGGAAAAGGTGGTCGACAGATACAACGTCATGGGGCCGGCCAAAGCCGCGTTGGAGGCAAGCTGCCGCTATCTGGCCGCGGAGCTGGGCGAAAAGGGCATCCGCGTCCTCGCCCTGTCGCCCGGCCCGATCAAGACCCGGGCCGCTTCGGGCATCGCGGAGTTCGACGAACTGTTGGAAAAGGCCGCGGCAAGGGCACCGGCGCGGCAGTTGGTCAGCATCGAGGATGTGGGCCTCGTCACCGCCTCGCTGGCGACGCCGGCGGACAAGCTGTTGACGGGCGCAACGATCTATATCGACGGCGGCTACCACATCATGGGCTAGCGGCTCCGCGGTCCAAACGCGGAAACGAAAACGCGGGCCGTGCGGGCCCGCGTTTTTTGTCCGGTCGGACGAGCCGTCCTAGCTGCCTGCGCCGGAGCGGTCCCAGTATTCGGTGTTGACCCGGCCGATGAGGATATCGTGCGCCGTGCCGAGACAGTTGCGCAGAGTGGTGCTGCCGACCCGCGTCAACGCCTCACAGCGGTCAAAGCTCTGGCGCACCAGCGCCGCAGCCGCGCCTTTCGCCTCGTCCGCACCGACCGTGTCCTGCCATACCCGCGCACGGGCGTCGTCGCTGGCCCGGCCGCGTTCCGGCAGGGCGTTGGCCAGACGCGCGGCCACCCGCGCGGCCTCGACCCGTTCGCCGCGCTCGGCCAGCACCTCGCCGGCCAGATCCAGAAGCGGACCCGTCGCCAGCGCGATGTCGGCATCGGTCTGCGGTCGACGGTCGCCGGGCATCGCCTCGGGCACCAGGGCGACATGCCGTTCGACGGAGATCTCGATCTTCTCCAGTCCCAGCTTGCGCAACAGGTGCGCAGGCGCGGAAACGCGAACCGCGGAGTGGCCGCGCAAGGACTCGAACGTCAGCGTTTCCTCAACCGCGACCGCAACCTGCGTTCCATCGGCGGTCCGGCCCACGGCCGTCATGGAATCGGGATCATGAATCAGGTAGCGTTGGCCCTTCGCGGGCGACGCGCGGCGCTGCTGCAAACAAACGGTGCTGAACTCGGCACTGCACACACCGCGGTCGCACTGCAACTCGACGGGCCCCAAGGTGGCCACCAATCCAAGCACCTGCGGCGCCGCATGGGCCGACCAAGCGCCCAGTAGCAGCAAGGGAGCCGAGACGATGGCGGCCGACAATCGCTTAAGCACAATGCACCTCCGATTCAGATCAGGGATCGACACAGGCCGGTCGACGGGGCGGATAGTACCATGTTCCGCAAGCCCTGCCGAGTCGCGGGCCCGGCCCGCACCGCCGGTTAATCTGGACCAGGTCGACCGGTCCCGCGTTATCGTCGATCAAGCGGCGCTGTTGCCGCAGAGTGTTAGAATAAGTATATGAAAAATATACAAAGTTTTGCGAGGAACGATACGTGAGCCACCCGCTCGTGCGGTTCCTGATCTCGGTCATGGGGATTGCCTTCATGGCCCTTCTGGCCAGTCCGCCGCAGGCAGGCAAGGGCGGCATCGTCGATCTGGAGTTGGTCCTGGCCGTCGATACGTCCTCCAGCGTGTCGGAACAGGAGTTCGCGTTGCAGATATTGGGATTGGCGCAGGCGTTTCAGCACGCAGACGTCATCGCGGCGATCGAAGACAGCGCGCCGAACGGCATCGCGGTCACGCTGATCCAATGGTCCGGCGCCGGATGGCAGGAGCAGACGGTCCCGTTCTCGCTGGTCCACGACGCCGCCACGTCTTATCTGCTGGCCGGACGGATCGCAGCCAGCCAGCGCGCCATCGTCGGCGGACCGACGGCCCTGGGCGCGGCCATCGAGTTTGCAGCAAAAGCGTTGCGGCAGAACGATTTTGCGGGCACGCGCCAGGTCATCGACGTGTCCGGCGACGGCGTCAACAATCACGGCGTTTCACCGGTGGTGGCGCGCGCCCGTGCGACGGCGCGCGGCGTCACGATCAACGGCCTCGCGATTCTCAACGAGGAACCCACGCTGGACCGCTACTACGCGGCCCAGGTGATCGGCGGGACAGGAGCGTTCATGATCACCGCCAACAACTACGACGACTACCGGCGGGCCATCCGGATCAAACTCATTCGCGAAATCAGCAATGTGCCGATGACCTGAAACTCCGCTTGCAAAGACGGCGCGTTAATTCGAAAACAACGGCCGTGCCCTGGTCCTTCCGCACATGACGCACCACATCGAAGGTTCCTGGACTTAACTTTCACCCTTTGCGGAGATCCAACAGCGTGCACCGACTCTTCTGCTGCACCCTTGCCGTGCTCGCGGCCTTGTTGCCGGCCGCAGCGTCGGCCCAGGACGACTTTCAGACATGGCTTGCGGGCCTGCGCGTCGAAGCGCGCAACCAGGGTATCTCCGAGGGCATCCTGGACGCCGCCCTTGGCGACCTTGCGCCGATCCCCCGGGTCATCGAACTCGACCGCGATCAGCCGGAATTCACCCAGACTTTCTGGACCTATCTCGGCAAACGGGTCAGCGCGGTCAGGATCGAACGCGGGCGGGCCATGTTGAGACAGCATGCCGCGCTGTTGCAGCGCATTCAGGACCGCTACGGCGTCCAGGCCCGTTTCCTGGTCGCCTTCTGGGGCCTGGAGACCAATTTCGGCGACTACATGGGATCGTTCCCCGTGGTCGGCGCGCTTGCGACCCTGGCGCACGACCCCCGCCGAAGCGATTTCTTCAGGGCGGAGCTGCTGAACGCCCTCAAGATCCTGGAAGGCGGTCACGTGACACCGGCCGACATGAAAGGCTCGTGGGCGGGGGCCATGGGGCAGCCGCAGTTCATGCCCAGCACCTTCGTCCGCCACGCGGTCGACGATGACGGCGACGGCCGGCGCGACATCTGGACAACCCTGCCGGACGTTTTCGCGTCCGCCGCCAACTATCTGTCACGGTCCGGCTGGAAACAGGGCGAGACCTGGGGCAGGGAGGTCGCGCTGCCGAAGGGTTTCGACCTCGACCTGACCGGATTGAAACAGAGACGCTCGCTGGCCGAATGGCAGCGGCTCGGCGTCCGGCGCGCGAACGGCGCCGACTTGCCGCAGGTCGCGGACATGCAGGCCTCGCTGATCCTGCCCGGCGGCCACCGCGGACCGGCGTTCCTGGTCTATCAGAACTTCCGGACCATCATGGTCTGGAACCGGTCGATTTCCTATGCCATCGCCGTCGGACATTTGGCGGACCGGCTTGTCGGGCTCGGTCCGCTGGTGGCAAAGGCACCGGCCGACGATCGGCCGCTCAGCAGGACGCAGGTGATCGAAATCCAAACCCGGCTCGCCGCCCTGGGCTTCGAGCCCGGCGAGCCCGACGGTGTCGTCGGCCCGATGACCCGCCAGGCGATCAAGGATTACCAGCGCAGGACCGCACTGCCGGCCGACGGATATGCCGACCACGGTTTGTGGAAACGTCTGCAGGACGCGCGTTGAGTCGTGCATGCCTTGGTTTCGACCGAATTGCGCTGCAGGATCAGGAAAGTTAGAATGCACCACAAGATCCTCCCGATCCCGGTGACCAAGGCACAATATCTGGGTATGCGTACCGCGACCTTCTTCTCCCCGGTTGCACGTTGTGTGTCACGCGCGACGCTTGTCCTGTGCGCGGGCGCCGCGCTCGCGCTGGCGGGTTGCGCGGAGGTTCAGTTCATCAGCCACGCCAGCAAGGAGATGCGTGGCACCACCGATGAACCGCCCGAAGCAGACGGCAACTACAAGATCGGCAAGCCTTACAGTATCGACGGCATCTGGTACTACCCGCGCGAGGACTACCAGTACGTCGAGACCGGCATCGCCTCGTGGTACGGGCCGAACTTTCACGGCAAGCAGACGGCAAACGGCGACGTCTTCGACCAGAACGAAATCACGGCCGCGCACCGGACGCTGCCGATGCCATCGATGGTGCAGATCACCAACTTGGAGAACGGCCGTTCCATGAAGGTCCTGGTCAACGACCGCGGTCCCTTCGCCCGCGGCAGGATCATCGACGTGTCGCGTCGCACCGCCCAGCTTCTCGGCTTCGAACGCCAGGGCACCGCGAAGGTGCGAGTGGAGATCCTTGCCGACGACAGCCGGCGCCTGGCCATGGCGGCCCGCGGCACGCGCGACGACGTATCGAAACCCAAGGCCGCGCCTTCAATCGCCGTGACCAGCCAGACCCTTGAACCGCCGCCGGGCGAGCGGGCGTCGGACCCGACCTCGCCGCAATATGCGGTGGCCGCCGTCGATGCGCCGCCGGTAACGGTCGATGCCGCCGACGACGACGCGATGCCGCAACCGGACGGCCGCGTCACGGTGGTCGCGACCGAGCCGGGCGCGGCGGTCTATATTCAGGCCGGCGCATTCTCGCAATATCACAACGCGAACCGGGCGCGGGCCATCCTGTCCGAGCTCGGGCCGGTCAAGGTCACCCAGATCGTCAACGACGACGTTCCGCTGTTCCGCGTGCGCGTCGGCCCGATCGCGTCGGTGGACACGGCGGATCGGCTGCTCGCCCGGGTCGCCGCTTCGGGATATCCTGACGCCCGCATAATCGTAACGGAGTAATCTGACACCGTGCGCCGCAGGCGGCCGGTGACGGCATGGGCCCCGGAAGGAGGCGTCATGCAAAGCCGCCGCCCCGACGCAGTCCGTCCCGGACGCATCCAACGCAGGAAGACGCAATGGCACGCATTGGCTCGGTACTGATCACCCTCGCGGCACTCTGCCTGGCCGCGGCATCGTCGGTCTTGGCGCAAGCCTTCGACACACCGGCCAAACAGGCCTTGTTGCTGGACTACCAGACGGGCGCGACGCTGTTGGAAAAGAACGCCGACGATCGCATGTACCCGTCCTCGATGACAAAGATGATGACGGCGCACCTGCTGTTCGAAAGGCTGCGCGACGGCAGCCTGTCGCTGGAGGACACGCTGCGGGTCAGCGAGAAGGCGTGGCGCAAGGGCGGCTCCAAGATGTTCGTCGAGGTGGGCAAGAAGGTACGGGTAGAAGACCTGGTTCGCGGCATCGTCGTCCAGTCGGGCAACGACGCGACCATCGTCGTCGCCGAAGGCCTTTCCGGCAGCGAAGAGGCCTTCGCCGAAGAAATGACGGCCAAGGCGCGCGATCTGGGCATGGCAGGCTCGCAGTTCCGCAACGCCAGCGGCTGGCCCGACCCGGACCACTACACGACCGCCCGCGACCTGGCGACCCTTGCGGCAGCGACGATCCGCGATTTTCCGGAGTTCTACCACTACTATGCCGAAGAGGTGTTCACCTATAACGGCATCAAGCAATTCAACCGCAATCCCTTGCTGAACAAGGGGGTCGGCGCCGACGGCCTGAAGACCGGACACACCGAGGCCGCCGGCTACGGCCTGGTGGCATCGGCGATCCGGGACGGGCGGCGCCTGGTTCTCGTCCTCAACGGCATGGAGTCCGAAAAGCAGCGTTCTTCCGAATCCGAGCGGCTCATGACCTGGGGCTTCCGCGAGTGGAACAACTACGCGCTGTTCGAGGCAGGCGAGACCGTGATCGAGGCGCCCGTCTGGCTTGGCGAGAGCCCGACGGTGCCGCTGGTGGTGTCCGAAGACGTGGTTCTGACGCTGCCGCGCAAGGCACGTCAAAACATGCAGGTGGCGGTGCGGTTCGAAGAGCCGGTACCTGCGCCGATCGCCAGCGGGACCAACATCGGGATCCTGGTCGTCACCGTGCCGGACGCCGACCCGATCGAGGTCCCGGTTCAGGCCGGGGCCGACGTTGCGGTTCTCAGCCCGCTCGGACGCGTGGCGGCGGCGCTCGAATACCTCGTCTGGGGCGGCGGCGACGCCGCTGGCCAGTAGCGTTGCCGGATGGCGCGCGCGCCTGAGGAGGCAGCGCCACCCGCGCTGGATCCGCCGCCGCGGGAAAACCCGCTCCTGGTCGGTCATGGGCGCGCGGAACGTATTCTTCTCGACAGTTGGAACAGCGGCCGCATGCCGCATGCCTGGCTGATCGGCGGTCCGCCGGGGATCGGCAAGGCGACCCTGGCATACCGTCTCGCCCGGTTCGTCCTGGCCCAGGAGGAGGGGGCGGCCCTGCTGCCGCCCGACAGTCTCGACATCGATCCCGACAGCGGAACCTTCGCGCGCGTGGCATCGGGCGGTCACGCCGATCTGATGACCCTGCAGCGGGTCGTCGATCCCAAGCGCGGCACCCTGTCGGCGGGAATCCCGGTCGATACGGTTCGCAAGGCACTGCGTTTTGCGCGCCTGACGCCGGCGGAGGGACAGTGGCGCGTCATCGTGGTGGACGCGGCGGACGATCTCGCGCCGGCCGGCGCCAACGCCCTGTTGAAGGTGCTGGAGGAACCGCCCGCGAACGCTTTGTTCCTTTTGGTCAGCAGCGCACCCGGGCGGCTGCTTCCGACGATCCGGTCCCGCTGTCGGAGGCTCGACCTTTCGGCCTTGGGCTTGGCCGAGCTGAGCGATCTGTTGCCGCGCTACCGCCCGGATATGGAACCCGGAACCGCGGCCGTCCTGGCCGGTCTGGCCGAAGGCAGCGTCGGCCAGGCCCTGCGCCTTGCCGACGAGGGCGGCGTGGCGCTCTACGGCGAGGTCGTCCGCACCATCGCCACCCTGCCCAACCTGGACCCCAAGGCCCTGCAGCAACTGAGCGAGCGTCTGGGCGGACGCAGCGCCGTCGCCGAGGCGGGTTTTCGAACCTTTTCCGGCCTTCTGCAATGGTGGTTCCGCCGGTTCCTGAGGGCCCAGGCACGGGGCGAAACGCCGGCGGTTCTGGTCAGTGAGGAGGAGGGGCTGCACGGGCGTTTGACCGGCCAGGCCGGCCTTGATCGCTGGCTGGAGGTATGGGAGAAGGTGACCGGCCTGCTCGCCAAGGCGGGAGCACCGGCCAACCTAGACCGAAAACAGGTGGTCCTCGGCGCCTTCCTCGCGATGGAGGCGGGTGTCAGGCGCCCCTGACGGCGGACCGGGGTGCGGACCCCGCCGGAAAAGAGGAAAAGCGCAGCGTGTCCAAGCGATTTTACGTCACGACGGCGATTTCGTACGTCAATGCAAAGCCGCATCTCGGGCACGCCTACGAGGCGATTTCGACCGACGTGATCGCCCGCTTCAAACGCCTGGACGGCTATGACGTCTGGTTCCTGACCGGAACCGACGAGCACGGCCAGAAGGTCGAGGAAACCGCGACGGCGGCGGGCCAGGATGCGCGGACCTTCTGCGACCGCGTGGCGGCGAGTTTCCGCGAAATGGACGCCCTTCTGAACATCTCCAACGACGATTTCATCAGGACGACCGAGCCGCGTCACCACGCGGCAAGCCAGGCACTGTGGAAGCGGCTTGCGGAGGCCGGCGACATCTATCTGGGCAAATACGAGGGATGGTACTCGGTCCGCGACGAGGCCTTTTTTGCCGAGAGCGAACTGACCAAGGACGAGGAGGGCAACTACCTCGCCCCGTCCGGTGCGCCCGTGCGATGGCTGGAGGAACCGTCCTATTTCTTCCGGCTGTCGGACTACACCGACCGCCTGCTGGCCCACTACGAGGCGAACCCGGATTTCATCCTGCCGCACTATCGGCGCAACGAGGTCGTCAGCTTCGTCAGCCAGGGCCTGAACGATCTTTCGATTTCGCGGACCAGCTTCAAATGGGGCGTTCCGGTGCCGGGCGACGAAGACCATGTGATGTACGTCTGGCTCGACGCGCTCACGAATTACATCACAGGGCTTGGTTATCCCAATGAAAAAGAACAGAAATTCGTGGATTTCTGGCCCGCGGACCTGCATGTCATCGGCAAGGATATCCTGCGGTTCCATGCCGTGATCTGGCCGGCTTTTCTGATGTCGGCCGGCCTGTCCCTACCGAAACGCGTGTTCGGCCACGGCTTCCTCACGGTCCAGGGGCAGAAGATGTCCAAGTCGCTGGGCAATGTCCTGTCACCGGACGCCCTGGTCGCCGAATTCGGCTTGGACCAGATCCGCTATTTCCTGATGCGCGAGGTGCCGTACGGAAACGACGGCTCGTTCTCGCGCGACGGCATGATCAATCGGATCAACAGCGACCTCTCGAACGATCTCGGGAACCTCTCCCAGCGGGTGCTTTCCATGATCGCCAAGAACTGCGACGCGGCGGTGCCGACGCCCGGGCCGCTGTCGGCCGAGGACGATGCGCTGTTGGACGCGGCGTGGGCGGTGCTGCCGGCGATGCGCGAGGCGATGGAGGTCCAGGCGATCCACAAGGCCCTGGAAGCGGTCTGGCGCGTGGTCGGCGAAGCCAACCGGTATGTGGACGCCCAGGCGCCATGGGCACTGCGAAAGACCGATCCCGACCGCATGGCGACGGTGCTGTACGTCTTGGCCGACGTCATCCGCATGCTGGGGATCTATGTCCAGCCCGTCGTGCCCGGTTCCGCCGCACGGCTTTTGGACCAGCTTGCGCTGCCGCCCGAAGCCCGCAGCTTTGCAGACGTCGAAAACGCGCTGGCGCCCGGTACAGCCCTGCCGGCGCCGAAACCGGTGTTTCCCCGCCACACGGACGAGGCGGCGGACTGAACCGGTCGCGGCAGGAACAGCAGAGCGATGCTTGTCGACAGCCATTGCCATCTCGACTACCTGGAAACCGATCAGGACCTCGAAGACGTGGTGCGTCGTGCCGCCCTGGCCGGGGTGGGCAAGATAGTCACCATCTGCACCAAGGTCTCGGAGGCCGAACGCGTACGGCGCATCGCCAACCGGTTCGAGAACGTCTACTGCTCCGTCGGCGTCCATCCGCACGAGGCCGAGCCGGAAGGCGAGGTCACCGCGGCCCAGCTTGCGGTGCTGGCGGACCATCCCGACGTGGTCGGGATCGGCGAGACCGGACTTGACTACTATTACGAGCACAGCTCCCGGGAAAAACAACAATCGAGCTTCAGGCGCCACATCGCAGCGGCGCAGGAGACCGGGCTGCCGCTGATCGTGCACACCCGCGATGCCGACGAGGATACCATGGCGATCCTCGAAGACGCGTTTGCCGACAAGCCGTTAACCGGCGTCATTCACTGTTTCACGGCGTCGCGGTCGCTTGCCGACCGGGCGCTTGCCCTGGGCTTCTATATCTCGCTCTCCGGCATCGTGACCTTCAAGTCGGCGCGCGACATCCAGACCACGGCCCAGGCCGTCCCGGCCGACCGCCTGCTGGTGGAGACCGATGCACCCTATCTGGCGCCGGTGCCCCATCGCGGCAAGACCAACGAGCCGGCATTCGTGCGCCATGTCAGCGACTTCGTGGCCGATCTTCGGGGCGTTTCGCGGGAGGACTTCGCCCGCCAGACCACGGCCAACTTCCATCGCCTGTTCGCCAAGGCCGAACAGCCCGCGGGGGCGGGCGCGTGAAAACCACGATCCTCGGCTGCGGCACGTCCAGCGGCGTGCCGGTGATCGGCCTCGGCTGGGGAGAGTGCGACCCCGCGGAGCCCCGAAACCGGCGCCGGCGCGCCTCCGTCCTGGTGGAATCCGATACTGTATCTCTACTAGTAGATACTACGCCGGATCTGCGGGAGCAGTTGATCGATGCGGAAGTGAAACATCTGGACGCCGTCCTCTACACCCACACCCATGCGGACCACTGCCACGGCATCGACGACCTGCGCTGGATCTGCCAGCTCAACGGATCGCCGCTGCCCGCCTATGGCGCAGCCGAACATCTCGACGAGCTGCGCGAAAGGTTCGCCTACGCCTTCACGCCAGTGAAAGGCCCGTACTACTACAAGCCCGTCTTGGATCCGCGCGCCGTCGAGGGCCCGTTCCGCATCGGCGATATCGAGGTGATTCCCTTCGTCCAGGATCACGGGTTTTCGACCACCCTGGGATTCCGGTTCGGGCCGATCGCCTATTCGACGGACGTCGTTAACCTGGACGAGACGGCATTTGCGGCGCTGGAAGGGGTCGATGTGTGGATCGTCGACTGCCTCCAGCTCGATCCGCACCCCACCCACGCGAACCTGGAAAAAGTCCTGGGCTGGGTCGACAGGCTGGGGCCCGACCGCACCGTCCTGACCCATATGAACCGCAACATGGACTATCGCGCGGTCCAGGACATGCTGCCCGCCGGGGTGGAACCTGCCTATGACGGCCAGGTGATCGAGGCCTAGCGGCCGGGTCGGGTTCTTTCGTTCGCGGCCGGACTTCGGCGCGCCGGCCTACACGGTTTCCCGGTAAAGGCCCTGTTAACCCTGATCGGCGATGGTTTCCGGGACATGTCCGAACTGTCTTCACCCGTGCCGCGTCCCGGCCCGGCGGCCTTGCTGCCGGCCTTCGGCCTTGCGCTGTTCAGCGCCATTGCTCTGGCTGTCTTGCAGCTCCAGCCGTCGGACAGGCCGGGCGACCAGGTTGCCATCGTCTTCGCACCCGGAACCAGCCTCACCGAGGCGGTCCGGCACGTTGCGCAGGCCGACGGCCTTGTCGTTCGCACCGGCGCATTCGCCAACATCGTGGTCGCGGTCGGTTCGGCGCCGGGTTTCATTGACCAGATCAAGGGCAGGGGGGCGTGGCTGGTGGTCGATCCACGCGGACTGGGCGCTTGTTTCGCGCCGTCCGGCGTCCCCTGGACAGGCCGAAACGCGTAGAAAAAACGGAGACGATGGAATGAACGCGTTGTCCCAAATTCGCAAGCTGGCGTCGAAGGCGCTGACGATCTTCATGTGCATCAACGTGCCGATCATCGCCGGGGCTTGCTACGTCATCGGGGCCGACTGGGTAATCCCGACCTCGGGTGTCGCCGTTTTGGCCCTCGCTGCCATCGTTGCCCACAAGGTCATGCCCGATGCGCCGGCGACGAGCTATTTCCACGCCGCCGGCATGATGGTGATGGTGTCCCTGTTCGTCTACGCGTTTGCAAACCATCCGTGGCAGATGGACATGCACATGTATTTCTTTGCCGTGCTGTCGATGACGGCTGCCTTCTGCGACTGGCGGGCGATTCTCGCCGCGGCCTTCACCGTCGCGGTGCATCATCTGGGATTGAACCTTCTGATGCCCGTCGCGCTTTTCCCGGACGGCGCCGACCTGACGCGGGTTCTGACCCATGCGTCCATCGTCGTCGTGCAGTCCGCCGTGCTGGTCTGGCTGACGATGCGCGTCGTCGCGGCCTTCGAGCAGTCCGAAACGGCGCTGCAGGATGTCGAGAATGCACGCCAGGAAACCGAGCGGATGGCGACCAAGCAGGCCGAGGCCGAGCGGGCTGCACAAGCCGAAAAACATAATGATATGAAAAAGTTAGCTGACAGCTTTGACGAGAAGGTCGGACAGCTGGTCAGCAGACTGACCGACAAGACCGTGGAGATGCGTCAGACCGCGCACGATATGATGTCGGCGATGCAGAACACGTCCCAGGAAAGCACCGCCAGCGTCGGTGCCGCGGAGAACGCATCGGAGAGCGTGACGCTGGTTGCGTCCTCGGCCGAGGAGATGCAGTCGTCGTCCAAGGAAATCGCCAACCAGGTGAGCCGGTCGGCGGAGATCTCCAAGGCGGCGGTCGCCAGCGCGGAACGCACCGACCGCACGGTCCAGGGGCTGGCCGAAGCCGCCGACAAGATCGGCGACGTGGTCAACCTGATCAGCGATATCGCGGAACAGACGAACCTTCTGGCCCTAAACGCCACGATCGAGTCGGCGCGCGCCGGCGAAGCCGGCAAGGGCTTTGCCGTCGTCGCCAACGAGGTGAAGAACCTGGCCGGTCAGACGGCCAAGGCCACAGAGGACATCTCCGCGGAGATCGGCAACATGCAGGCGATCACCAACGACGCCGTCGGCGCGATCAAGGAGATCCGTGACACGATCGTCGAGATCGATTCCGTCGCCACAGGCATCTCGGCAGCCGTCGAGGAGCAGGCGACCGCCATGCGCGAGATCGCCAGAAGCACGCAGCAGGCCGCAGACGGGACCGAGTCGGTGAAGGACAAGATGTCCCGCATCCAGGAGATCACCGACGGCAACGAACAGTCGGCCGGCGCGGTCGCCGCAGCAGCCGATGCGCTGAGTGAGCAGGCGGGCTCGCTGCGCGACGAGGTCGACGCGTTCATCAGCAGCGTGCGCGCGGCCTAGCGTCCGCGGCGGCACGGCCGCAAGGCCGCAAACGCGGGAAAACCGCCCCTGCCGGCCCTATCGGATATTTTCCATAATATACATTATGCGCAAAAGCCGTTCCCGCCCTGGGGCCTGAGCGGTCCCCGCCCGGCACGGATCTCTGCGCCCCGCGGACGGGGTTTGGGCGTCGGCCGCGAAACGACATGGCCGGCACCCGATGCGCGGCCACCGCCTCCGATCGGCGATCCTTCTATTTGTAGAGGTCGCGGTCTTCCTGGAAGGTTTCGGCAAAGACCCGCAACAACCGGCGCGCTTCTTCGTTGTGCGCGGCGTGCTGGATCAGGCCCTTGGTGACATGGGCCGCGAAACTCACCGCCTCCCCTTTTCCCCTCAACGTAAACTCGTCGGATATCTGTGCCAGATCGTCATGCACGATCCGACGGGCCATGACGTTGAGCTGTGACTTTACGAATCGATTCTTCGCACGCCACTTCGCCTGGGCTTTAGCCGTCGCCATATTGTCCTGAAAATCCCCATGCGCTCACTGGGCTGCGCCGCAGTCCCCCCATTTGCAACGTCGCCGAGCCTCCGGCCTTGCGCATCTGTGCCAAGTCACGCAAGGTCGCCCCATGAACTCCCACCTGAATCGGTTGCTCAGCATCATGGCGTCTCTCCGCGACCCGGTAAAGGGCTGCCCCTGGGACGTCGATCAGACCTTCGCAACAATTGCCCCTTACACCATTGAAGAGGCTTACGAAGTCGCCGACGCGATCGACCGGGACAATATGCACGATCTGCGTGAGGAACTGGGCGACTTGCTGCTTCAGGTTGTCTTTCATTCCCGCATGGCGCAGGAATTGGGACTTTTCGACTTCGAATCAGTGGCGAAAACCATCGCCGACAAAATGGTCGAACGCCACCCTCATGTCTTCTCCGACGACGCCTGGCAGACGGCCGACGCGGTGCGCGACGGATGGGAAGGACTGAAGGCGCGCGAACGCGCCGACAAGGCCCGGCGCAACGGCGACGACCACTCTGCGATCGACGGGGTCGCCCACGCCCTGCCCGCCCTGATGCGGGCGGAGAAGCTTACCAAACGTGCCGCACGGGTCGGATTCGACTGGTCCAGCGCCGACGAGATCTTCGCCAAGATCGAAGAGGAGATCGCCGAGCTGAGGACCGAAATCACCGGCGGCGCTCCGCGCGCGCGTTTGATGGACGAACTGGGCGACCTTTTGTTTTGCATCGCCAACCTGGCGCGCCATCTGAAATTGGACCCCGAGGCGGCGCTGCGGTCCACCAATGCGAAATTCGACCGCCGGTTCCGAACCATGGAGTCCGAAATCGCCGATAGCGGACGCAGTCTGGACGAAGCGTCGCTTGAGGAAATGGAGGCGGGCTGGCAGGCCGCAAAGGCGTCCGAGGGAACGGACGCCTCGTCGACCTGATCGAGCCGCCGACCCCGCCTAGGGGTTGGCCAGGAGGTGGATCAGGCTGGACGTGTCCCAGCGGTTTCCGCCGCGTTCCTGAACCTGGGCATAGAACTGGTCCACCAGTGCCGCCACCGGCAGCCGCGCGCCGTTCGAATTGGCCTCCTCCAGGCAGATGCTCAGGTCCTTGCGCATCCAGTCCACCGCGAAGCCGAACTCGAACTCGCCCTTGCACATGGTTTGGCCGCGGTTCTCCATCTGCCAGGACTGGGCGGCGCCCTTCGAGATGACGGCGATCACCTTTTCCATGTCCAGGCCCGCCTTCATGCCGAAATTGAGCGCCTCGGCAAGCCCTTGAACCAGCCCGGCGATGCAGAGCTGGTTGACCATCTTGGTGAGCTGTCCCGCGCCGACGGGACCCATCAGCTGGCAGGCGCGCGCAAAGCAGTCGATCGCCGGCGCCGCGGCGTCGTAGTGGTCCTGTTCGCCGCCGCACATCACGGTGAGAACCCCGTTTTCCGCGCCCGCCTGGCCGCCCGACACGGGGGCATCGACGAAACCGATGCCCTTTTCGGCGGCGATGGCGGACAGCTCGCGCGCGACATGGGCCGACGCCGTGGTGTGGTCTACCAGCACCGATCCGGCGGCCATTCCCGCCAGGGCCCCGGTGTCGCCCAGCACGACCGAGCGCAGATCGTCGTCATTGCCGACGCAGGTGAAGACCAGGTCCGCGCCCTCCGCCGCCTCGCGCGGCGTCGCCGCGGCGGTGCCGCCATATTCCTGGGCCCATTTCTCGGCTTTTGCCGCGGTCCGGTTGTAGACCGTCACGTCGTGGTCGCCCTTGGTCCTGAGAAACCCGGCCATCGGGTAACCCATCACGCCCAAACCGATAAACGCTGCCTTTGCCATTTCTATCAGGCCTCCATGCCTTTCTTTGCGGGATCTCGCTCACGCGCGACCCGGTTATGCCATCATTTATGCCGTAATGCGATATATCAATCCACGATGCGGAAAATCACGCCGCGGCGAGAAACGCCTGCACCTCGTCCCAGATCTGCCTGTTGGCAGCCGACAACAGGCCGGACACCCGGTCTCCGGGGCGGTAGGGACCGCCGTCCATGCGCGCCGCCCAGCCACCGGCCTCGCGAAAGATCAGGACCCCTGGCACGTGGTCCCACGGCCACAGCCGCCGGTACAACGAGAAATGCCGCGCGCCGTCGGCCATCGCGAGAAAGTCGTGCCCGGCGCATCTGAGCGACGAAACCTCGCCGAAGCGGCGACTGTGCGCCTTCAGCCTGGCGCGGTGTTTGCGCGCCCAGAAACCGAGGTTGATCGACCCGACCAGCCGATCGAGAGACCGCGGCGGGGCCGGGACGGCCAGCCGAGCGCCGCGATAGAAGGCACCGGCCCCCTTCTCCGCGACCGCGGTCTCGCCGGAGATCGGATCGTGGATCCAGGCCATGCCGGTTTCGCCGCGAACGATCAGTCCCACCATCATGCAGAAGACGGGCTTGCCCTTGGAGAAGTTGTCCGTGCCGTCGACCGGGTCGATGACCCAGACCGCGTCCTCGCTTTCGAAATGTTCCAGGATCTCGGGCCTGTTCGAAAAGGCCTCCTCGCCGACGACGCGCGAGCCCGGCAGCAAGCCCCCCAGGATGGGCGTCAGGCGGTGTTCGGCGTCCAGGTCGGCAACGGTCACGACATCGCCGGGCGCCTTTTCCATCACCTCTCCGGCCGCAAGCGCACGGAACCGCGGCAGCACGTCCAGTGCGGCGGTCTCGGCAAGGGCATCGATGACCCGCGCGGGGTCGGGAAGTCGCATGCGTGTACGTTCGCAACGAGGGTTCTTAAACGGAAAGGGCCGCGCCTGCGTGGCGCGGCCCAATCCCCGTACGGCAGGGCATAAGGCCTTGGCCTTACATCCCCATCCCGCCCATGTCGGGCATGCCGCCCATGCCGCCGGGCGCGGCCGCGCCCTTCGGCTCGGGCTTCTCGGCGACCATCGCCTCGGTGGTGATCAGAAGACCAGCGACCGACGCCGCGTCCTGCAGCGCGGTGCGCACCACCTTGGCCGGATCGATGATGCCGGCCTTGACCAGGTCACGGTACTTGCCCTCCTGGGCGTCGAAGCCCCAGCTCTGGTCCTTGCTTTCCTGCAGCTTGCCGACAACCACGGCCCCGTCGGTGCCGGCGTTTTCCGCAATCTGGCGGGCCGGCCAGACAACGGCGCGGCGGATGATGTCCGCCCCGACGCGCTGGTCGTCGTTGGCCGCCGGAAGTTTGGCCAGGACGCGGCTGGCATAAAGCAGGGCCGCTCCGCCGCCCGGCACGATACCCTCCTCGACCGCGGCGCGGGTCGCGTGCATCGCGTCGTCGACACGATCCTTGCGCTCCTTCACCTCGATCTCGGTGGCGCCGCCGACCCGGATCACCGCAACGCCGCCGGCCAGCTTGGCCAGCCTCTCCTGCAGCTTCTCGCGGTCGTAGTCGGAGGTGGTTTCCTCCGCCTGGGCGCGGATCTGCGTGCAGCGCGCGGCGATTTCCTTCTTCTTGCCGGCGCCGTCGACGACGGTGGTCTCGTCCTTGGTGATCTGCACCTTCTTGGCCGAACCCAGCATGTCCAAGGTCACGTTCTCGAGCTTGATGCCAAGATCCTCGGACACGACCTGGCCGCCGGTCAGGATCGCGATGTCCTCCAGCATGGCCTTGCGGCGGTCGCCGAAGCCCGGCGCCTTGACCGCGGCCACCTTCAGGCCGCCGCGCAGCTTGTTGACCACCAGGGTGGCGAGCGCCTCGCCTTCCACGTCCTCGGCGATGATCAGGAGCGGCTTGCCGGACTGAACGACGCTTTCAAGAAGCGGCAGCATCGACTGCAGGCTCGACAGCTTCTTCTCGTGCAACAGGATGAACGGGCTTTCCAGCTCGCACACCATCTTGTCCGGGTTGGTCACGAAGTAAGGCGACAGGTAGCCGCGGTCGAACTGCATGCCCTCGACCACGTCCAGCTCGGTTTCCAGGCCTTTCGCCTCTTCCACCGTGATCACGCCCTCGTTGCCGACGCGCTCCATCGCCTGGGCGATCATCTGGCCTATATCGGCCTCGCCGTTGGCGGAGATCGTACCGACCTGGGCGACCTCGGCGCTGGTCCGCACCTTCTTCGACCGCTTTTCGATCTCGGCGACGACCGCCTCGACGGCCACGTCGATGCCGCGCTTTAGATCCATCGGGTTCAAACCGGCCGCAACCGCCTTGGCGCCTTCGCGCACGATCGCCTGGGCCAGTACCGTCGCGGTGGTGGTGCCGTCGCCGGCAATGTCGTTGGTCTTGGACGCGACCTCACGCACCATCTGGGCGCCCATGTTCTCGAACTTGTCGCCAAGCTCGATTTCCTTGGCCACGGTGACGCCGTCCTTGGTGGTGCGCGGCGCACCGAACGACTTTTCCAACACGACGTTGCGGCCCTTCGGACCCAGCGTCACCTTCACCGCATCGGCCAGGGTGTCTACGCCCTTGATCATCCGCTCGCGGGCGTCGACCGAGAATTTCACTTCTTTAGCAGCCATTTCAGCTTTGCTCCTGCGCTTTGAATTCGATGATTTCCGGTAGGTCCGGCGCCTAGTCGATGATGCCCATGACGTCGGATTCCTTCATGATCAGCATCTCGTCGCCATCGATGGTGACTTCCGTGCCCGACCACTTTCCGAACAGGATCCGATCGCCCTTTTTGACATCCAGCGGCGTCACGCTGCCGTCGTCCGCCTTGTGTCCCGTGCCGACCGCCAGGACCTTGCCCTGCATCGGCTTTTCCTGTGCCGTGTCGGGCAGAATGATGCCGCCCGCAGTCTTTTCTTCGGCGTCCACGCGCTTGACCAGCACGCGGTCATGTAGCGGCCGAAAATCCATGCCGTACCCTCCGTTCGCGTTGATTAACCATTTGAAATGCCGACCAGTCTGGCGTGATCGGCAGGATTCGTTAGCACTCACATCGAGCGAGTGCCAGCGATATAGGTAAGGTGGCGCCGATCGTCAATACGATTCGTGGTCGTAAACCCTGAATCCCGGTCCGGCGCTCAGGCCGGCCCGCGCGCACGCCCGAAACGGTCCTGGAAACGGGCCGCGTCGGCCGCATCCATGGACACGGTGAGGTGGGCCTGGGCGGTGTCGTCGGTGCGCCGCAGCACCTCGCCATGGGCGTAAAGCCAGGCGATCGCCGCGCCGTCCACAAGGTCGACATCGAAGTCGCGGACCACGCGGGCCGCGTTGAGGCGCCGCTCCACGGTCGCCAGCAGGGTATCGCACCCCTCCCCCGTCTTTGCCGATATCAGCACCACATCGTGGTTCCGCGCGGCCCGCGCGGCCAGTGCCTGGCGTTCCGCCGGCGCCACCAGGTCGATCTTGTTCAAGGCCTCGAGCGGCGGCGGGTCCTCGCCGACGCCGAGATCGGCAAGCACCTGGTCCACGTCCTGTTTCTGCGCGGCGGTCTCCTCGTTGGCCGCATCGCGGACATGCAGCACCAGATCCGCCTCGCTGACCTCCTCCAGCGTCGCCCGGAACGCGGCAACCAGGTTGGTCGGCAGTTCGGAGATGAAACCAACCGTGTCGGAAAGGATGATCTGCCGGCCGCCCGGCAGGCGGATTCGGCGCATGGTCGGATCAAGGGTGGCGAACAGCAGGTCCCGGGCCATGACGTCCGATCCGGCCAGCCGGTTGAACAGCGTCGACTTGCCGGCGTTCGTATAGCCGACCAACGCGACCACCGGATAAGGCACGCGCTGCCGGGCGCGGCGATGCAGCGCCCTGGTGCGTTTGACCCCTTCCAACTCGCGCCGCAGCTTGCCGATCCGTTCGTCGGTCAGGCGGCGGTCGATTTCAAGCTGGCTTTCGCCGGGTCCGCCCAGGAATCCGAACCCGCCGCGCTGACGCTCGAGATGCGTCCAGCTTCGAACAAGGCGCGAGCGCTGGTAGGTCAATGCCGCGAGCTCGACCTGCAGCCGCCCCTCATGGGTGCGCGCGCGGGCGCCGAAAATCTCAAGGATCAGGCCGGTGCGGTCGATGACCTTGGTCTTCAGCGCGCGTTCCAGGTTTCGCTGCTGGATCGGGCTGAGCGCGGCATTGACCACCACCAAAGTGATCTCTTGCGCGTCCGCCAGATCGCTCAGCCGCTCAATGGTGCCCGGCCCCAGGTACGTTCCCGGTCGGGCGCCGTCGATCCGCACCTTCTCGGCGCTGGCAACGTCCAGATTGATCGCGGCAGCGAGGCCGACAGCTTCTTCGAGTTGGCTTGCGGGGTCGCGCAGGTCGCCGTTGCGACGGCGCGAGACGGGCTGCACCACAATCGCCCGGCCGGTCTCGCCCGCTTGGTCGTTCTCCACTCCTGACGGGTCCGACGGATCAGGCGTCTTCGGTGACTTCCTTGGTCTCCGTTTCGCCGAGCCGGACCGGCGACACCGGCATCACCGTCGAAATCGCGTGCTTGTAGACCAGTTGCGAGTGGTTATCGCGCTTCAACAAGACACAGAAGTTATCGAACCAGGTGATGATCCCCTGAAGCTTGACCCCATTCACCAGAAAAATGGTGACCGGAACCTTGTTCTTGCGGATGTGGTTGAGGAAGACGTCTTGAAGGTTCTGACTCTTTTCTGAGGACATGTCCTGAGGTCCGTTTGTCTTGTTGTTGGGCTTCCCGCGAAACGTCGTACGGTCATCTTACGTGATAATAGTCCAAATTGCCGCGCCGGAAACCACTGCGGGTTGTGGGAGGAACACAGCGGATCGTCGAGTCCTTACGCGTTTGCGGAAATCATGTCCAGTACCCGCTCGGCCAGATCGCCGCAAGACGTCACGCGCAGCACCGGCTGAAAGTCCGAAAACTCCTCTTCCCGGTCGGTGTCCCGGCACATCAGCACCGGCAGGCAGCCGGTTTCATGTGCGATCTGCATGTCGATCCCGGCGTCGCCGACAAACCAGACCGATTCGCCCGCATCGATGCCCGATCCGTCCAGCGCCAGGTGAACCGGGTCCGGCGCCGGCTTGTCGCGCGCGGCGTCGCCGGCGCCGACGACACGATGGAAATAGCCGTCCCATCCAAGATGCGTCGCCTCCTGCCGCAGATAGCGGCCGGTCTTGTTGCTGACCAGCGACAATGGAATGCCCGTGCCGAACAGCCGGTGCAGCATCTCATCGGCGCCCTCGGCGGCGACCAGGGCGTCCAGGTGGCGGCGTTCGAAGGCCGCATAGAAGACGTCCGTCGCGTCGCGCCAGGTATCGCCGAACAGCACCGGAAAGGCATCGCGCAGCGAACGCCGGACGTTGCGGCGGACATAGTCCAGGCTCCAGGGCTCGCGGCCGAAATGCTCGAAGGTCTCCGCCAGCGCGGCGTGAATCACCGGCCAGGTGTCGACCAGGGTATTGTCCCAGTCGAAGATGATGGCTTCAGGCGGCCGCACTCTGCCCTTCCGCCTCGATGGCGCCGCCCTCGCCGCCCGCTGCATACCGGCGATAGACGTCCAGCAACCGTTCGGTCAGCAGACCCGGCTTTCCGTTGCCGATGGCGCGGTCGTCCAGGCGCACCACCGGCGTAACGAAGGACGTCGCGCTGGTGACGAAGGCCTCCTTGGCCTCGTAGGCCTCGGCAACGGTGAACGGCCGTTCCTCGAAATCGAGCCCCGCCTCGGCGGCAAGCTTGAGGATCGTCTGGCGCGTGATCCCGCGCAGGATGCCGTGATCGGCCTGCCGGGTGACCAGCGCGCCGTCCTTGGTGACGATCCAGGCGTTCGACGACGATCCCTCGGTCACGTGGCCGTCGTCGTCGACCAACCACGCCTCGTAGGCGCCCGCCTCCGCCGCCTGTTGTTTGGCGAGGCAATTCGGCAACAAGGCGATGGACTTGATGTCACAGCGTCCCCAGCGGATGTCCGGAACCGTGACGGCACTGACCCCGTCCTTGAACTTCTCCATGGCCGCAAAGTTCATGCGTTTGGTGGTCATCACCAGGCTGGGCCTGACGCCGTCGCCCGGAAAGGCGTGGTTGCGCGGCGACACCCCGCGGGTGACCTGCATGTAAAGCAGGCCGTTGCTGAGCCCGTTGCGGCGGACCAGCTCGCGCGACTTGAGCTCCAAGACGGCACGGCTCACCGGCATCCGGATCGACAGCTCGCCAAGCGACCGTTCCAGGCGGTCCAGATGCCCCTCCTCGTCCACCGGCAGGCCGTCGACGACGGGCACGACCTCGTAGACGCCATCGGCGAACTGGTAACCGCGATCCTCGATGTGAACCGCCGCCGCGCCGTGCGGAACGAAGCGGCCGTTTACGTAGGCGTCACGCGCCATCGGGTCCCCTTTCCGGTTGTCTTTGCGGCGGCCGCGAACCTCATCATCAGAAATACTCCAGGCCCACCGCAAAGGTCTTTTCGACCTGGCGCACCGCCTGGGCCGCGGCCAGCAGGATCACCAGATCGGCCTTCTGGATCGTCGTATCGGGCCGCGGCAGGATCACCTCCTCGCCGCGCACAATGGCGCCGACGATGACGCCGGCCGGCAGGTCCGCCTCCTTCAGCGGCTGCCCCACCAGCGAGGTGGTCTCCAGGGCCTCCGCCTCGATCACCTCGGCGAACCCGTCACGCAGCGAGTGCACCGAGCGGATGCGGCCGCGCCGGACGTGCTGCAGGATGGTCGAGGCGGTGATGGCGCGCGGGCTGACGACGACGTCGACGCCCAGCGTCGTCATCAGCGGCGTGTAGCTGGTCTTGTTGATCAGGGTCACCGCCCGCTCGACGCCGTAGCGCTTGGCCAACAGCGACGACAGGATATTGGTCTCGTCGTGATCGGTCACCGCGACCACGGCCTCGGCGCTGCTGATGCTGGCCTCCTCCAAGATCTCGGTATCCAGGGCGTCGCCCAGAATGACATTGGTCGTCGGAAGCTGTTCGGCGACCACGCGCGCCCGCTCCTTCGACAGTTCGATCACCCGCGCGCTGGTCCGTTCCGGACTGTCGGCAATGCGTTTGGCGACATTGAGGCCGATATTCCCGCCGCCGATGACGACGATGCGGCGCGCTTCTTCCTCCTCGTGCCCGAACGCCGCCATGGCGCGGTCGACATGCGCGGTTTCGGCCACGAAATAGACCTCGTCGCCGGGCAGCATCTGGTCGTTGGAGGTGGGGATCATCGGCTGGTCGCCGCGAATGATGCTGATGATGACGATGTTCAGGTCCGGGAACAGCGAGGTGAGCTGTTTCAGCGGCGTGTTGACGACCGGACAGTTGCTGTCGCACCGCACGCCGATCACGCGTACGCGGTCGCCGGCCATGGGGATGACGTCGAAGACGCCCGGGACGCTGAGCCGGCGTCCGATGGCACGCGCGACCTCGATCTCGGGCGAGATGATGTGGTCGATGGGCAGGTGGTCGCGGGCGAAGAGATCGGCCCACATCGGGTCCAGATAGCTCTGTTCGCGGATCCGGGCGATCTTGGTCGGCGTGTTGAACAGCGAATGCGAGATCTGGCAGGCGACCATGTTCACCTCGTCGGCGAAGGTCACCGCGATCAGCATGTCGGCCTCTCCGGCGCCGGCCTTCTCCAACACGTGCGGATGCGAGGCGTGGCCGACGAAGGCCTGTACGTCCAGCGAATCGTTGATCTTGCCGATCAGGTCAGGCGATTGGTCGACGACGCTGACATCGTTGGCTTCGCTTGCGAGGTACTGCGCAATGTTAAACCCGACCTGGCCGGCCCCGCAGATGACGACTTTCATGAAGCTTTCCGATGGCTGAAGGACTAGGCGCTGGCTTTCTGCGGCCGGATCGGGCCTTGGACGCCCAGCATCTTGAGCTTTCTGTGCAGGGCTGCGCGATCCATTCCGACGAACTCCGCCGTCCGGCTGATATTGCCGCCGAAGCGCGTGAGGTGGAAGAACAAATACTCGCGTTCGAAGGCCTCGCGCGCCTCGCGCAGCGGCAGGTTCATCACCTCGTGGGCCTGGTCCCAGCGGGCGCTGTCGCCGCCGCTCTGGCCCATCGCCTCGATCACCAGTTCGGCGTCGATCGCGTCTGAGGGGTCGTCGCGGCTGGCCAGCAGCATCCGCTCGACCACATTGCCCAGTTCCCACCCGTTGCCCGGCCATTCGTGGGCCTGCAGCGCGGCCAGCGCTCCTTCCGTCAGGGGTTTGGGCGTCCAGCCCTTGGCCGCCGCCGAACGCGCCATCAGGTAACGCGCAAGCGGCGGGACATCCTCGCGCCGGCCGCTCAGCCCGTCGATCCGGATCGGCACGACGTTCAGGCGATAGAAAAGATCCTCCCGGAACATGCCGGTCGCCATGGCAGCGGTCAGATCGCGGTTGGTCGACGCGATGACCCGGACGTCCACCTCGACCCAGTGGCTGCCGCCGCTCCGCTGGAAACGCGTGTTGTGCAGCACCCGTGCCAGCTTGCCCTGGGTCTCCGGCGACATCTCGGCCACCTCGTCCAGCAACAGCGTGCCGCCATGGGCTTCTTCCAATGCGCCGACCACGCGGGGGGTCTCGCCGTTGGCCTCCGCCCCGAACAGCTCCGCTTCCAGGTCGGCGGAGTCCAGGCCGGCACAGCTCAGCCGCATAAAGGGGCCGTCCTTGCGATTGGACCTGTCGTGGATCATGCGGGCCACGATCCCCTTGCCCACACCCGCCGGACCGGTGATCAGGATGCGGCTGTCGGTGGCGGCAACCCGGTCAATGGAACGGCGGACCTCCTGGATGACCGCGGAATCGCCGACCAGGTCGTACCCGCCGCCGCCGGTCTGCTCTCTCAGTTCGCGGTTCTCACGCAACAGCCGGGTCGTGTCGATCGCACGGCTCACCGTGTGCAACAGGGCGTCGGTCTTGAACGGCTTCGCCAGGAAGTCGTAGGCGCCCATCTTGGTGGCGCTGACCGCCATGTCGAAGGTGGCGTGGCCGCTGATCATGACGATCGCCATGTCGGGCTGGTTGCGGCGAAAGGTCTCCAGAAGCTGCAGACCGTCCATCTCGCTTTCGGCCAGCCAGACGTCCAGGATCACCAGCGAGGGCTGACGGTCGGCAACCGCCGACAGGGCATCGGCGCTGTTGGCGGCCTCACGGGTCTCATATCCCTCGTCCTCCAAAATCCCGGAGATCTGGAAGCGGATATCGTCCTCATCGTCGACGATCAGAATGTCATGCGACATTGTCTGCTGCGTCCTGCGCCGTGTCCTGGGTTGCCGGGTCCTCTTCCTCGGCGGTCACCGCCGGGAAGCGCAACGTGACCCTGGCCCCGCCTTCGGAGCCATCCTCCAAAAGCAGTCTACCGCCATGGTCTTCCATGATCTTTCTCACGATCGCGAGACCAAGGCCAGTGCCTTTTGCTCGGGTCGTCACATAGGGTTCGGTCAGGCGTTCCCGTTCCTCCGTGGGCAGGCCCTTGCCGTTGTCCTCGACCGCGATCACCGCATCGCCCTTCTCGCAGCTCAGGGCCAGCGCGATCCGGCCCTTGGGCAGGTCGTCGCCCGTCCGCCCCTCGATCGCGTCGGCGGCGTTCTGCAGCAAGTTGGTCACGGCCTGGCTGATCTGCCGACCGTCACAGGCAAGGCGGACCGGCTGGTCCGGCAGGTCCAGATCGTAGTCGATCACGGCATTGGCGTTGCGCTGCAGGAACACGGCCTGACGGCACAGGTCCGAAAGGTTCTCCTGCCGCATCACAGGCTCGGGCATGCGGGCGAAACTGGAAAACTCGTCGACCATGCGCCCGATGTCGCCGACCTGCCGGATGATGGTGTCGGTGCAGGTTTCGAACACCGACGGGTCGCTTTGCACTTCTTTCAGATACTTCCGTTTCAGCCGTTCGGCCGACAGCTGGATCGGCGTCAGCGGGTTCTTGATCTCATGGGCAATACGCCGGGCGACGTCGGCCCAGGCCGCCTTGCGCTGGGCGGTCAGCAGCTGGGTGATGTCGTCGAACGTGACGACGAACCCGCCGACCTTGCCGTCCGCCATTTCGGTCGCCACCCGCACCAGAAGGGTGACCTGCCGGTTGTCGACGCGCAGCTGGATCTGGCTTTCGATCGGCTTTTCCGACCGGGCAAGGCGCGCCTGGTTCAACAGCGGGTTCATCTCCGGCACCACATCGCCCATCGCGTGACCCAGCAGTTCTTCCAGGTCGACGCCCAACAGGCGCGATGCCGAGCGGTTCGGCAGGTTGATCTGCCCGTCCGCGTCGAGACCGACCACGCCCGCGGAAACGCCGGTCAGCACCGCCTCGGTAAAGCGCCGCCGCTCGTCGATCTGGGCGCTCGCCTCCAGAAGTTCCCGGCGCTGCCCGTCGAGCTGGCTGGTCATACGGTTGAACGCGCGGCTCAAGAGGCCGAACTCGTCCGGCGCCTCGTCGGGAACCCGCGCCGACAGATCGCCCGCGCGCACCTGCTCGGTTGCGGTGATCAGCGTGCTGATCGGCCGCGACATCTGGGTCGCCACGTTCAGGCCGACCCAGACCGCGGCCAGCAACAGCAATAGGGCGACAAGGGCGAAGATCAGGGCGAACGAGATCTGCAGATCCTCGCGCACGGTTTCGATCTGCAGGAAGGTCTGCACCGCCGCGTCCGCGCGCGAAATGTGGTTCAGCACCCGCGAATCGACCAGACGGCCCACGTAGAGGAAGGTTTCGACGAAGTTGTTGAGCTTGATCAGCGCCCGGACCTTGCGATCCGTCTCGCTGATCATCAGCACAACCTCGCCGCGCGCTGCCGCGTCGAGCTTGCGCTGTTCAAGCGGCTCGAACTGCAGCGTGAAGGTCAGTCCAGCCTTGGCCAGGATTTCGCCGTTGCGCTTGAGAACGATCGCTTCGTTGATGCCGCGCTGCTGCGACTGGAACCTCAGGATTTCCTCCAGCAACTGCGGATTCCGGTCGATCCGGCCCGAATTGATCGTCAGTTCGCGCGCAATCGACAGGGCGTCGCCGCGGATGTTCTTCTGGTGCTCGGCCAGATAGGCGCGCGCGACGGCGGTGCTGGAATCGAGCGCGGTGCGGACGCGGCTGCTGAACCAGGATTCGATGCCCAGATCGAAGAACAGGACCGAGAACAGGGCGACGATAATCGCCGGCGTCGCCGACAACAGCCCGAACAGCACCACAAGCCTGACATGCAGCCCCGAGCCGGCCAGCCCCTTGCGCCGCGCCGACCATACGGCGACCACCCGGCGTGCCACGAACACGCCCAACAGCAGGAACAGGACCAGATCGATGTTGATCAACAGGACCAGGATCTGCGGGCTGGTCCCGAAATAGGGCGATCCCGTCAGAACACCATAGGTCGCCAGGGCCGACGCGACGGCCGCCAAAGCCAGGACAAGCGCAAAGGTCCGCCCCAGCCGGGCACGGGTCCGGGCCGGGATCCTGAGCCCCGGGAACCGTTTCTTGCCACCGTCGGTGGCGGTCTCCTGCGACGCCTGATCGTTGGGTGTCGTGGCCGTCATGCCTCGTCCGTGGTGAATGGCCCTATCTTACGCCGCGCACCACCTGGATATCCAGTTCGCGGATCTTCTTGCGCAGGGTGTTCCGGTTCAGCCCCAAAAGCTGTGCGGCGCGGATCTGGTTACCCCGGGTCGCGGCCAGAGACAACGCGACCAGCGGCCGCTCCATCTCACGCAGGACCTGATCGTACAGGCCCGACGCCGGCAGGGCGTCCTTGTGGGCGTCGAAATAGCGTTTCAGGTGGCGCTCGATGGCCTCGCCAAGGCTCTCGTCGTCGGACGCCGCGGGCACCCCGCTGCCGTTGCCGGGCGACGTCTCGGCAAGCTCGGCCTCGATGATCTCAGTGCCGATCAGGTCCTGGGAGTAGAGCGCCGCCAGGCGGCGCACCAGGTTCTCAAGCTCGCGCACGTTGCCGGGCCAGCGATAGGACTCCAGGCGCTCCATCGCGCCTTTCTCCAGCGTCTTGGCGGGCAGGCCTTCGGCGCCCGCCTGGACCATGAAATGCCGGACCAGATCGGCGATGTCTTCGCGCCGCTCGCGCAGCGGCGGCAGGCGGATCGGCACCACGTTCAGCCGGTAGTAGAGATCCTCGCGGAACAGGCCCTGGGCGACCAGATTGCGCAGCTCGCGATGGGTCGCGGCGATGATCCTGACGTCGGTCCGGATCGCCCGGCGGCCGCCGACGGTGGAGTACTCGCCCTCCTGCAGGACCCGCAAGAGGCGGGTTTGCGCTTCCAGCGGCATGTCGCCGATTTCGTCCAGAAACAGGGTACCGCCCTGGGCCTGCTCGAACCGGCCGGCATAACGGTTGGTGGCGCCCGTAAAAGCCCCCTTTTCGTGGCCGAACAGCTCGCTCTCGATCAGCTCGCGCGGGATCGCCGCCATGTTGATCGCCACGAACGGTCCGCCACGGCGCTTGCTGAAGTCGTGCAGCGCGCGGGCCACCAGCTCCTTGCCCGTGCCCGATTCGCCGGTGATCAGAACTGTCAGGTCGGTGCCCGTCAGGCGGGCGATGACCCGGTAGAGCTCCTGCATGGCCGAAGACCGGCCGATCAGCGGCAGTTTCTCGTCGTCAGCGGCCGGCCCGGCAACGTCGCGCATATCCTGGCGGCGCGGCTCGGTCAGCGCGCGCTTGACCACATGGATCAGCTCCTTCAGGTCGAACGGCTTCGGCAGGTACTCGAACGCGCCGCGTTCGGTCGCCTTGACCGCCGTCAACAGGGTGTTCTGGGCGCTCATGACGATGACGCGCAGGTCCGGCCGCAGCTTGCGGATCCGCGGCACCAGATCCAGCCCGTTCTCGTCGGGCATGACCACGTCGGTGATCACCAGGTCGCCGCCGCCATCCTCCACCCAGCGCCACAGCGTGGACGCGTTTCCCGTGGTGCGCACGTCGTAGCCCAGCCGACCCAGCGCCTGGCCGAGAACGGTGCGGATCGCGCGGTCGTCGTCGGCGACCAGAATGGTCTCAGCGCTCACCGGTTGCCTCCTCCGGTTTGAGTATGACCGGCAGCATGACCGAGAACACGGTGCGCCGGGGTTGCGATTCCACGTCGATGACCCCGCCGTGGTCGTCGACGAACTTGGCGACCAGGGCCAGACCCAGTCCTGTGCCGCCGGGTTTCGTGGTAATGAAGGGATCGAACATGTGCCGGCGCATGTCGTCCGGAATGCCCGGCCCGTCGTCCTGGATCTGCACCATCAAGGGCAGGTGCATGCGGGCTTCCGAGCCCGGCACGGCAAGCCGCACGCCATGTTGATACGCCGTGCGAACGACCACTTCTCCTCCTTCGATATCAATGGCTTCCACTGCATTCTTAATGATGTTAAGGAAGACCTGAACGAGCTGATCACGGTCGCCATAGACCGGCGGCAGCGACGGATCGTAGCGGACCTCGAAGCGCACCGGCTTGGTTCCGGCGCTCTGCTGCAACAGGATCACGTGATCGAGGACTTCGTGGATATTGACCGCCCTGCGCTCCAGCCGCGGCCGTTCGGTGAACACGTCCATCCGCTCCAACAGGGCGACGATCCGATCCGCCTCCTCCACGATCAGCCGTGTCAGTTCGCGATCCTCGGGCGCGACAAGCCCGTCGAGAAGCTGCGCGGCGCCGCGGATCCCGGACAGCGGGTTCTTGACCTCGTGCCCCAGCATGGCGGCCAGCGCGGTCACGGAACGGGCCGCGCCCCGATGCGTAATCGACCGGTCGATTTTCCCGGCGATCGATTGTTCCTGCAGCATCAGCACCACATGGCCGGACCCGCCGCCCATCGGCGCGCCGTCGACGCTGACCCAGTGGGCCCCGATGCGCGGCGTTTTCAGCCGTATCCCGTATTCGGTCATGCTGTTGCCGGTCTTCCGAACCTTGCCGACCAGCGACAACAGGGGATTGTCGTGCGGGATCAGGTTCTGAAGGTTGGTTCCGGCCAGACTGGCCAGGCTGCCGGCCAGGAACTGCTCGCCGGCGGCGTTCAGATAGGCGATGTCGTCGCGGCGGTCGACGACCACGACCGGGTGGGGCAAGGCGTTCAACAAGGCGGCCGCATCAGGCGCCACCCGCGAAGCCTCTCCGGCATCCGGTTTGAGAGCCAGTTCGATCTTGCTCATGCCGCCTCCGCCGCGATGGCCGGCTCGAAAAGACCGAGAATGGCGTCGTGCACCTGGTCGGGATCGTCGAGCCGGTTCACCGTTTCGCGAAACGCCGCGGCGCCCGGCAGGCCGGTCGCGTACCAGGCCAGATGCTTGCGGGCCAGCCTGACGCCGCGCACCGGGCCGTGATGGTCGACCAGCGCGCCGAAATGGCCGCACACCACTGCCATCCGATCCGACAGCGGCGGCGCCGCGCGGCGCGATCCGTTGCGCAGGTAGGCCGCGACCTGGCCGAGGAACCAGGGCCTGCCGCAGGCGCCGCGGCCGATCATCACGCCGTCGGCACCGGAGGCGCCAAGGCACGCATCGACGTCGTCCAGCGAGGCGATGTCGCCATTGGCCAGCACCGGGATCGAGACCGCCTGCTTGACCCTGCGGATGAACGACCAGTCGGCCCTGCCCTCGTAAAACTGGTCGCGGGTGCGACCGTGGACGGTAAGCATCCGGATACCGCAATCCTCGGCAATCCGGGCAAGATCCGGCGCGTTGCGGTCGGTCGCGTCCCAGCCGGTGCGCATCTTCATGGTCACCGGCAGATCGACCGCGCCGACGACCGCCGCCATGATCCGGGCCGCCAGGGCCGGATCGCGCATGATCGCGGCGCCGCACTGCTTGCGGGTGACCTTCTTCGCCGGACAGCCGAAATTGATGTCGATGATGTCGGCCCCGAGGCCGGCGCACAGCCTGGCCGCCTCGGCCATGACCGCCGGTTCGTAGCCGGCAAGCTGGACCGCCATCGGCCCGTCCTTCTCGGGCCGCGCGGTCTTCTTGAGCGTTTCGCGCGTCTGCCGGACCACCTCGCCGCTGGCGATCATCTCCGAGACCACCATGCCTGCCCCCGCCTGCCGGGCGATGCGGCGGAACGGCAGGTCGGTCACGCCCGACATGGGCGCCAGCACCACCGGCACCGGCAGGTGAACGGGCCCCACTGTGATGCCCATCAAATGTGCAACCCCATTTTGTGCTTAAGTCTTGTGCAAATGGACTCCTAGCCGCGGCGGCCGGGATTGTCCATACGGATTCGCGCCGGCAGAGGCCGTCACGACATCAGGACGTCGGTGACGAACTTCACCCCGGGATAACCTAGGGTCACCAAGAGATAGCCAACCAGCACCACACGGGCCGCCCGGCGCCCCCGCACCCCGGTCGCCTGATAGCCGATCAAGAGAAGGCCGATCACCACGAAGGCGGCCACCACCAGCAGGGTCTTGTGGTCGAGCCGCAGCAGGCTTCCGGTGGCGAGGTATTCATTGGCCATGCCCGTCACCATGCCGAACAACAGCACCATCTCCGCCGCCGCCAGAAGCCGCATTTCGAGCTGCTCGCCGTCGGCCACGGACGGAAGGTGGCGGCTGAAACCGCCGGAGACGCGGCGCTTCAGCGCCCGTTCGCGCAGGAAGACGGCGACCGCCGCGGTCGCCGACAGGGTCAAAAGGCCGTAGGTCAGGACCGAGATGCCGATATGCGCCACCAGCCAGGGTTCCGGCGCGCCGCCCGAAAGCGGCTGCGATGGCGCCTGGCCCCAGATCAGGGCCAGCGCCGCCAGCACCATCAGATAGGGCAGCAACAGCGGCGCCAGCTTGCCCAGCGCCTGGTTGAGCAGCGCCAGGACAGCGTACAGACCCATCGTTACAGCGATGGTGACCCAAAGAGCCGCGGAGAAGCCGGTCTGCCAGCCCGGGCCGACCTGGTAGGCCGCCCAGCCGACCGGTCCCACCACCGCAAGCAGCAGGCAGACCACGTATCCCCGTCCCTGGAGCTGTCCGCGTACGGCCATCACGGTCGCGGGCGCCAGACTGATCAGGACAAGGGCCGGGAGGAGCAGCGACTTTCCCATCTCGGCGCGCTATATAGCATGCCGGTTTACCAATGCGCATACCCGCGCCGCCGATCGGCGCGAAAGTTACCAAGAGGCCACCGCATGGGGGACGTCGCTGCACTGATCATGGCCGCCGGACGCGGGGTCCGGGCCGGCGGGTCGCTGCCCAAGCAGTACCGCCCGCTGGCCGGCATGCCGATGGTTCGCCACAGCGTGCTGGCCTACCTCGACCACCCCGCCGTCGACCGGGTGCGCCTCGTGATCCAGCCGGCGGACCGCGCGCACTACGACGCCGCTCTCGGCGATCTGGACCTGGAGGCGCCGATCGCCGGCGGCGACGAACGCCAGCATTCGGTGCGCATGGGGCTGGAGGCGCTGGCGGACGACCCGCCGGACGTCGTCATGGTCCATGACGCCGCCCGCCCCCTGGTGGCCGCCGACACCATCCAGCGGGTCGTGTCGTCCCTGGAGGCCCATGCCGGCGCGATCGCCGCGGTCCCGGCGACCGACACGCTGAAGCGGGCCGACCCGACGGGACAGATCGGCGGGACGGTCGACCGGTCGGGGATCTGGCGTGCCCAGACGCCGCAGGGCTTTCATTTCGTCCCCCTCCTGGAGGCGCACCGGCGCCTTGCTGACCGGCCCTTCACCGACGACGCGGCCGTGGCCGAGGCGGCCGGTATGGCCGTGACCGTGGTCGAGGGATCCGAGGACAACATCAAGGTCACCACCGACGACGATTTTGCCCGCGCGACCAGGCTGATGCGGGGCGAGCCGGATATCCGTGTCGGTTCCGGCTTCGACGTCCACCGCTTTGCCGAAGGCGACGGGGTGATGCTGTGCGGGGTGGCGATCCCGCACGACCGGTCGCTGGCCGGCCATTCGGACGCCGACGTCGGCCTGCACGCCCTGACCGACGCGCTGTTGGGGGCGATCGGCGAAGCGGACATCGGCACCCACTTCCCGCCGTCGGACCCGCGGTGGGCGGGCGCCGCCTCGGCGGTGTTCCTGAGCCACGCCCGCAGCCTGCTGGAGGCCCGCGGCGGCGCCGTCCGGAACGCGGACGTGACGTTGATCTGCGAACGCCCCGCCATCGCCCCGCACCGCGGCGCCATGCGCGCCGCCATCGCCGAACTCCTGGGCATCGGAGCGGACAGGGTCGCGGTGAAGGCAACGACCACGGAACGGCTGGGTTTTACCGGCCGCGGCGAAGGCATCGCCGCCCAGGCGATCATCAGCGTCGCCCTGCCCCCGTCGTAATCCGGAAAAACTCATGTTTGACAAAGTTTTATTGGACAAAGCGGCGAAAATACTCGAAAACTGCCGCCAACATGGGCTGATGCTGACCACGGCAGAATCCTGCACCGGCGGGCTGATCGCGGGCCTGTTCACCGAGATTCCGGGCTCGTCGGACGTGGTCGATTGCGGTTTCGTGACCTACAGCAACCGCGCCAAGCAGGCGATGCTCGGGGTGTCCGACGCGCTTCTGGAGGCGCACGGGGCCGTCAGCGAGCCCGTCGCGCGGGCCATGATAGACGGGGCCCTGGCCCGCAGCCCGGCCGACATCGCGCTTGCCGTGACGGGCGTCGCAGGGCCCGGCGGCGGCAGCGCGGAAAAGCCCGTCGGTCTGGTCTACCTGGCGGCGGCACGGCGCGGCGCGGAGGTCCGGGTGGAACGCCACCATTTCCCGGGCGACCGGCATGCGGTCCGGCTGGCGACGGTGGACCGGGCGCTGGCGCTGGCGCTCAACCTGTCGCAGCCAGCTCCGCCAGCCTGACCAGCTCGGCCATGGGATGGCCGGGACGTTCGGCAAAGCCCTTCATCCGCCCCTCCCAGTCGTCGAATACGTCGAAGAAGGCGGCCGGGTGCTGCAATGCCTGCCACGGCAGCGAACGCAGCCGCGGGACCGCCTCCTCCAGGGCCGCGACGGTGGTGTCCTCCAGCACCTGGTCCAGGTAGAAGAGCTTGTCCCGGTGGAAGGCAAAGGCGGCGACCAGCATGCCGGCAACCTCGGCGACCCGGCTGGCGGCGGCAACCGAGAAACCCACCTGGTCGAACAGGATCGCCCGCGCCTCGCCCTCGATCAACAGGCAGACCCGGACCCGGTCGGCCTCTTCGCCGCCGACGCCGTCGCGGTTCCAGCGGGCAAAGAACAGCACCTTCTCCACTTTGGTTAACGACCCGGGCCGCAACACCTCCAGCACCCGTTCGGAGGCGAAGAAGGTGTCGAAGGCGTCGGGCCGGGTCAGACGGCGCAGAACCACGCTTTCGGTCACCCGGTCATTTTCCAGCCGCACCCCCGCCTCGCCCAGGGCGCGTTCGATCGCCTCCAGGGTGCTGGACCGCGGATCGCCGACACCACGCTCGATATTGTTTAACGTTGCCAAAGAGATACCGGCCGCCTTTGCGAGTTCCGATTGTTTGGCGTTGATAAGTGCGCGTCCGGCTCTGATCTGCGCTGGGGTAATCAAGACAGGTCGGTCTCCCGCTCGGCCGGGCCGAACGCGGCCGCCCGGCTCCATGGCGGCTTGGGCCGCCCGAATTACGGATGAGACCTAATATAATCGGTCCTGCTTTCGCTGTCACGGAGAGAAGCGGCAGATATAGAAGACGAAGCGGGGACACCCGCAAGACCTAGGGCCACGGCCCTTTCGTTTCGGCCGGAGAACAAGTCTGTCTACCAATGCAGTAGCCCGCGGAAACCCTGGGTCCACGCGTTCAGGACTTTGGCTGCAATGACGGGTCCGATACCGGCGCCGGCCCGAACAGGTCATTGGCGCGCGTCTCGAAAGCCGCCACCATCCGCCGCACCGCCTCGTTGAACAACAGCGAGATCATTTTCTGCAGGATCTTCGATTGAAACTCAAAGTCGACGAAGAAGTCGATGATACAGCCGCCATCCCCGGTGTCCTTGAAATACCAATGATTATTCAAATACTTGAATGGCCCTTCTTCATAAGCCACGTGGATCCGGAGACTTGGCCGGTCAAGCGTTACCCGGCTTGCAAACTTCTCTCTTATCCCCTTGAAACCAATGACCATATCGGCCACCAACTCGGTCTCGGACCGGCGCCGCATCCGGGCGGCGACGCACCAGGGCAGGAATTCGGGGTAGCGCTCCACATCGGCGACCAGTTCGTACAGGCGCTCCGGCGGATAGGGAAGCCAGCGCTCTTCGGCATGCGTGGGCATCGGATCGATCTGGTCGCAGGTCGTGAAAGGGACGGAAAAGACGGTTAACGGTCGGCGCCGGCGCCCCGGCCCGCAAGCCGCTCTTCCCGTACCGCGCGCAGCCGCGCGAAGTCGTCACCGGCATGATAGGAAGACCGGGTCAGCGGCGTGCTGGAGACCATGAGGAAGCCCTTGCCGCGTGCCAGGGCGGCGTAGGACTCGAATTCGTCCGGCGTCACGAAGCGGTCGATCGGGGCGTGCTTGGGAGTGGGTTGCAGGTACTGGCCGATGGTCAGGAAATCGACGTCGGCGGCGCGCAGATCGTCCATCACCTGGCCGACCTCCTCGCGGGTCTCGCCCAGGCCCACCATGATCCCCGACTTGGTGAACATGGACGGGTCCAGCTTCTTGACGCTGCTCAACAGCTCCAGCGAGGTGAAGTACCGGGCGCCGGGCCGGATCGAGGGATAGAGCCGCGGGACGGTCTCTAGGTTATGGTTAAAGACGTCCGGCCGGGCCGCGACCACGACCTCGACGGCCCCGGCCTTGTCCTTGAAGTCCGGCGTCAGGATCTCGACCGTCGTCTTCGGCGCGCGGGTGCCGATCGCCTCGATCACCGCGGCAAAGTGGGCCGCCCCGCCATCCTCCAGATCGTCCCGGTCGACCGACGTGATGACCACATGCTCCAGCCCCAGCTTCTCGACCGCGGCCGCAACATTGAACGGCTCCATGGCGTTGAGCGGCGCCGGCTTGCCGGTGGCGACGTTGCAGAAGGCGCAGGCCCGGGTGCAGATGTCCCCCATGATCATCATGGTGGCGTGCTTCTTGGCCCAGCATTCGCCGATGTTGGGACAGGCCGCCTCCTCGCACACGGTCACCAGCCGGTTGTCGCGGATGACGTCCCGGGTCTCCTGGAAGGCGCGGCTGACCGGCGCCTTGACGCGGATCCAGGCTGGTTTGCGCTGGATCGGGTTATCCGGCCGGTTGCGCTTTTCCGGATGGCGATGCGGTCGTTCGGACGACGTGGTCATCGGCTTTGCTGCCCCTTGGGGATTACCGATCAAAAGTGGATGGCGCGCCCATAGGCGTCAAGGGCGGACTCGTGCATCATCTCCGACAGGGTCGGATGCGGGAAGATGCTGTGCATCAGCTCCTGCTCGGTCGTCTCCAGCTTGCGGGCGATAACATAGCCTTGGATCAGCTCGGTCACCTCCGCGCCGATCATATGCGCCCCCAGAAGCTCGCCCGTCTTGGCGTCGAACACGGTCTTGATCAGCCCCTCCGGTTCGCCGAGCGCAATCGCCTTGCCGTTGCCGATGAACGGGAACCGGCCCACATTGACCGTGTGCCCCTTCTCCTTCGCCTGGGCCTCGGTCAGGCCGACGCTGGCGACCTGGGGCTGGCAATAGGTGCAGCCCGGAACGCCGCCGGTATCCAGCGGATGGACGTCGTTCACCCCGGCGATCTTCTCGACGCAGATCACCCCCTCGTGTTCGGCCTTGTGGGCCAGCCACGGCGGCCCCACCAGATCGCCGATCGCGTACACGCCGGGCTCTCCGGTCGCGAGCCATTCGTCGACCAACACATGGGTGCGGTCCACTTTGACCTTGGTGCCCTCCAGGCCAATATCCTCCACGTTACCGACGATTCCGACCGCCATGATCACGCGATCGACGGTCAGCTCCGTCGTCTTGCCGCCGGCCTCGATGGTGGCGGTCACGTCGTTGGCGCCCTTCTTCAGGGCCTTGACCGTGGCGCCGGTGTGGATCTTCATGCCTTGTTTCTTGAAGGCCTTCTCGGCCAGCTTGGAGATCTCCTCGTCTTCGACCGGCAGCACCCGGTCCAGCACCTCCACCACGGTGACCTCGGCGCCCAGCGTCCTGTAGAAGCTGGCGAACTCGATGCCGATGGCGCCCGACCCGACCACCAGCAGCGATTTGGGCATGCTCTCGGGCACCATCGCCTCGCGGTAGGTCCAGATCAGCTTGCCGTCCGCCTCCAGTCCCGGCAGCGTCCGCGCACGGGCGCCGGTTGCCAGGATCACGTTCCTGGCGCTCAGGTCGGCGATTTTCTTCCCGTCTTTCTCCACGGTGACCTTGCGGGCGCCCGCGCCGCCGCCGGCCAGCTTGCCCCAGCCGTCGAACACGGTGACCTTGTTCTTCTTCAACAGATGGCCGACGCCGCCGTTGAGCTGCTTGGACACCGCCCTGGAACGCGCCACCACTTTCGACAGGTCAAACCCGGGTTCGGCGCAGGTCAGGCCGTAGGCGTCGGCGTTCTGCATGTAGTGATAGATCTCGGCGGATCTGAGCAGCGCTTTGGTCGGGATGCAGCCCCAGTTCAGGCAGATCCCGCCCAAATGGTTCGCCTCGACGACCGCCGTCTTCATGCCAAGCTGGGCCGCGCGAATGGCAGCCACATACCCCCCTGGGCCTCCGCCGATGACAATGATATCGAACGTCTGTTCAGCCACGCTTCTGCCCTCCGCCGCTAGTTCTGGCCTGACCCGGACCGCTGCGCGGTCGGCTCCCAGGCCTGTTCGTCGAATGTCTCGCCATACATTTGGCGCATAAATTCAGCAACATATGTCTCTTCCGACACGCCTTTGCTCTCCAGGTAGACCGTCAAGCTGAGGCTGATCTGATTGCTGATGCTCGTCGGGTCGACCAGCCACCGCTCGTCCAGCTTGGCGAACGCGATCGGCGCATCGCTGCGCTGCTCGCCAATCCCGATCAAGGCCGTCGCCGTCTCACGACCCGAACCGAGGTCGATCTGCAACAGGCTCATCTCCTCGAACACCAGCGGGTCAACGACGCCTGCCTCGTAGGTCCTGGCGAACGCCTCGGCCGGCAGCATTTCCTCCAGCTCGCCGGGCTCGGCGTCCAACCGCAGGCCCAGGACAGCGATCTGGGTCAGCGCGCTCTGCTTGGCCAGCCGCTGCCGGTCCCAAGCCTGGGCCATGCGCAACAGGGCGTTGCCGTACTTCACCGCGTCGCCCGTCACCATCTTGGCGACCGCCATCCGGTCGCCGCGCAGAACGGCGCGGCGGAACTGTTCGAAGCTCTCGCGGATCTCGTTCTTGACCGCCGTGATCGACGGCGGAACGGTTTGCGCCCGGACAGGCATAGCCACCGCGACGAGCACGAAGAGACAGGCTGCCAGCCGGATCACAGCAGCATCGTGACCGGGTCTTCGATCAGCTTCTTGAACGCCGCCAGGAACGCCGCCCCGACCGCGCCGTCGACAACCCGATGGTCAACCGACAGCGAGCACGTCATGACCGTCGCCACCGCCAGGGCGCCGTCCTTGACCACCGGTCGCTGTTCGCCGGCGCCCACGGCCAGAATGCAGCCCTGCGGCGGGTTGATCACCGCCTCGAACTGCTTGATCCCGAACATGCCGAGGTTCGACAGAGAGAAGGTGCCGCCCTGGAACTCCTCGGGCTGCAGCTTGCCGTCGCGCGCCTTCGCGGCCAGCGCCTTCATCTCGTTGGAGACGGTCTCAAGGCCCTTATTGCCGGCATCGCGAATTACCGGCGTGATCAGACCGCCCTCGATCGCCACGGCCACCGCAACGTCGGCGCGCTTGTACAGCTTGGCGCCCTCGTCGGTCCACGACGCGTTCGCCTCGGGAACCTTGCGCAACGCGATGCCGCAGGCCTTGATGATCAGGTCGTTCACCGACAGCTTGTAGGCCCCATCCGCCTTGTCGTTAAGGTCCTTGCGCATCGCCAACAGCGCATCGATCTCGCAATCGATGGTGAGATAGAAGTGCGGGACCTGCTGTTTGGACTCGCTCAGGCGGGCGGCGATCACCTTGCGCATCGTGGTGTGCGGCACCAGCTCGAACTCTGGTTCGAAAGGCTGCGCGGCGGCCGAAACGGGCGTCGCGGCCGCAGGCTGGGCCGCCGGCGCTGCGGCCGGTGCCGCGGCGGGGACGCCGCCGGCAATGGCCGCCTCGATGTCGATCTTGATGATGCGCCCGTGCGGTCCGGAACCTTTGATAGCCGCCAGGTCCAGCCCGGCGTTCTTCGCCATGCGCCGGGCCAGCGGGCTGGCAAAGACGCGACCGCCGTCCGGTGCCGCTGCGGCCGGCGCGGCCGCGGGTGCCGGAGAAGGCGCCGGTGCGGGCGCCGCTGCGGCCGGTGCCGCCGGCGGTGGCGTGGCCGGTGCGGCCACGGCGGGAGCCGGCGAAGGCGCCGCGCCATTGCCTGACAGGGCCGCGTCGACGGCCGAGCTGTCCTCGCCGTCCTCCAAAAGGACGGCGATGATCTCGTTCACCGGCACCGCCTCGGTGCCTTCGGCGACGACGATCTTTCCGACGACCCCCTCGTCGACGGCCTCGACCTCCATGGTCGCCTTGTCGGTTTCGATTTCGGCGATGACGTCGCCCGAAGAGACGGTGTCGCCTTCCTTCACATGCCAGGCGGCAAGATTGCCCTCCGTCATAGTCGGTGACAGCGCCGGCATTAGAACCTTGATCGGCATCGTTTTTTCTCCCTGCGTCCGGCGTCAGCCGCGATAGCAGACGGCCTTTGCCGCCTCGACGATCTGTTCCGCCTGCGGCAATGCCAGGCGTTCCAGGTTCGCGGCATAGGGCATCGGAACGTCCGCGCCGGCGACGCGCGCGACCGGCGCGTCGAGATGATCGAAGGCATGCTCCATCATCAAGGCGGCGATCTCCGACCCGACGCCGGACTGGGGCCAACCTTCCTCGCAACTGACGATGCGGTTGGTCTTCTGGACCGATGCGACGATGGTCTCGACATCCAGGGGCCGGATCGTCCTGAGGTCGATCACTTCGGCCTGGATACCCTCCGCGGCCAGGGTTTCCGCGGCTTCCACCGCCTTGCCCACCATGATCGAGAAGGCGACGATGGTGACGTCGGTGCCGGGTCTCAGCACCTTCGCGCGGCCGATGGGGACGGTCCAGTCAGGGTCCTCGGGCACGTCGAACGACTGTCCGTAGAGGATTTCGTTCTCCAGGAAGATCACCGGGTTGGGGTCCCTGATCGCCGATTTCAGCAGCCCCTTGGCATCCGCAGCAGACCAGGGGGCGATCACCTTCAGGCCCGGGCAGTGCGCGTACCAGCTCGCGTAACACTGGCTGTGCTGGGCCGCGACCCGTGCCGCCGCGCCGTTGGGGCCGCGGAACACGATGGGCGCGCCCATCTGGCCGCCCGACATGTAGAGGGTCTTCGCGGCGGAGTTGATGATCTGGTCGATCGCCTGCATGGCAAAGTTGAAGGTCATGAACTCCACGACCGGCCTCAGCCCCATGAAGGCCGCGCCGACGCCAAGACCGGTGAAGCCGTGCTCGGTGATCGGCGTATCGATCACGCGTTTCGACCCGAATTCTTCCAGCAGGCCCTGGCTGACCTTGTAGGCGCCCTGGTATTCGGCGACCTCCTCGCCCATCAGAAACACATCCGGATTGGCGCGCATTTCCTCCGCCATGGCATCGCGCAACGCCTCGCGCACGGTCAGGCTTACGGTCGGACCGGACCATTCCGTCTCGGCGGGCGGCGGTGCGGCCGCCGGCGCGGCTGCGGCCGGGACCGGTGCGGCCCCGTCCGGCGCGGCTGCAGGCGCGGGCGCCGGCGCCGCAGCAGGCGCGGCCGCCGCGCCCGTCAGGCTGTCGGCATCCTCGCCGTCCTCCAGCAACAGGGCGATCGGCGTGTTCACGGCTACGCCCTCGGTGCCTTCGGCGACCAGGATCTTGCCGATGATCCCCTCGTCGACCGCCTCGACCTCCATGGTCGCCTTGTCGGTCTCGATCTCCGCAAGCACGTCGCCGGAGGCGATCTGGTCACCTTCGGCCTTCACCCAGCGTGCCAACGTTCCCTCGGTCATGGTCGGCGACAGCGCCGGCATGAGAACTTCAATTGGCATATTTCATCCCCTGTGGGCGTTATAACTTTATGATTTTAGTGCGTTATTTTGATCAGGCTTCGACCAGGACGTCGGTCCACAGCTCCCTGGGATCCGGTTCCGGCGAGGTCTGGGAGAACTCGGCCGCGTCAGAGACGATGGCCTTGACCTCCTTGTCGATCGCCTTCAGCGCGTCTTCTGTTGCATGTCCGCCATCGACCAACAGGGTCTTCACATGCTCGATGGGGTCGTGCTGCGCGCGCATCTTCTGAACTTCGTCCTTTGGCCGGTACTTGGCCGGATCGGACATCGAGTGGCCGCGATACCGGTATGTCTGCATCTCCAGGATGAACGGCCCCTTGCCGGCGCGGCAGTGCTGGACGGCGCGGGCGCCGGCCTCCTTCACCGCCAAAACGTCCATGCCGTCGACCTGCTTGCCGGGAATGCCGTAGGCGGACCCGCGCTTGTAAAGCTCGGTGCTGGCCGAGGCGCGCTCCACGCTGGTTCCCATGCCATAGCGGTTGTTCTCGATGACGTAGACCACCGGCAGCTTCCAAAGCGCCGCCATGTTGAAAGCTTCGTAGACCTGCCCCTGGTTGATTGCGCCGTCGCCCGTATAAGTCAGCGAGACCAGATCGGTCTCGCGGTACTTGTGCGCGAACGCGATGCCCGTGCCCAAGGGCACCTGGGCGCCGACGATCCCATGTCCTCCGTAGAAGTTCTTTTCCTTGGAGAACATGTGCATCGAGCCGCCCTTGCCCTTGGAATAGCCGCCTTCACGCCCGGTCAGTTCGGCCATCACGCCGCGCGGGTCCATGCCGCAGGCCAGCATATGGCCGTGGTCGCGATAGGTGGTGATGACGGCGTCGTCCGGTGTCACCGTCGCCTGCATGCCCACCACCACGGCCTCCTGGCCGATATAGAGGTGGCAGAACCCGCCGATCAGGCCCATTCCATAGAGCTGGCCCGCCTTCTCCTCGAAGCGGCGGATCAACAGCATGTCACGGTAGTGCTGGGAGAGCGCGTCGACGTCGATGTTCGCCTGCTTCGCGGCGGTCTTGGGTCTGCGTTTTGCGGGTGCGGCGGCCATGTGAAGTCCCCTCTTGATGGTTGCGACGGCGCCGGATGGTTTAAGGGGCGTCCCCTAGCACACTTCCGTGCCGAAAACCAGAGTCCGACAAGTCATGCGAGCATTCACTAACTATATGAATTAAATACGAAAATCAGATCTTAACTGAATTATGGTTTAAGTCTGCCGCTTGCCACTGCACGGAAACCGGCTCGGCATCTACGCAGATCGGTCGTTTTCGGCGGAAATCAAGGCGTGGGGGCGGGCTCCGGCACTGCCGCAAAGTCTGCGAAGGAGAGTTGAGCTGGTGCGGCGCGCAGGCCGACGGATCAGCGCGGCGCCGGGTCCAGGATGACGACCTCGTCGTCGCGGATCAGGTGCAGCACGGCGCGGGCCCGCTCTTCAAGCATGTCCGGATCGAGATTGTCGGGCCGCAGCAGCGAAACCCGGTGCTCCATCCGCTCGCGCCGCTCATTCAGGGCCGACAGCGTCGCCTCGGCCCGCGTGACTTCCTGGCCAAGCTGGTAATAGGCGAACAGGCCGCGTTCACCCTGCACCGTGTGATAGGCGAAATAGGCGATCAGGCACACGCCCATGACCGGCAGGAACACCTGCCGCGACCGCCGTTCGAACTCCTTGACCAAACCCATGTGCGGGAGTGAATCACAGGCGCGATTCCCGGGTCAAGGCCTAATAGAATCCGCTGCTTAGCTGGGTGCCCTTGTACGCGAGTCGAGCCCTGCCCGCTAACTCCCCGAGAGTCCGTTCCGATTCGTCTGCGTAATGATCGGCCGTCAGACGTTGAAGGCCGATCGCCCGGCATACCGGGCAGCGTCGCCCAGCAATTCTTCTATACGAATCAATTGGTTGTACTTTGCTAGACGGTCCGACCGCGACATCGAGCCGGTCTTGATCTGACCGCAATTGGTCGCCACCGCGAGGTCGGCAATGGTCGCATCCTCGGTCTCGCCGGACCGGTGCGACATCACGCAGGTATAGCCCGCCTTGTGCGCCATCTCGACCGTCTGCAGGGTCTCCGACAGGGTGCCGATCTGGTTCACTTTGATCAAAATCGAGTTCGCAACGCCGGTCTCGATCCCGCGTTCCAGGCGAACCGGGTTGGTGACGAAGACGTCGTCGCCGACCAGCTGCACCTTGCCGCCGATCGCCTCGGTCATGATCTTCCAGCCGTCCCAGTCGTCCTCGGCCATCCCGTCCTCGATCGAAATGATGGGATAGCGCCCGACCAGGTCGGCCAGGTAGTCGGACATCTGGCCGCTGTCCAGGCTCTTGTCCTCGCCGGCCAGCTCGTACTTGCCGTTGCGGTAGAACTCGGTCGCCGCACAGTCCATGGCCAGGACCACGTCCTCTTCCGGCCGGTAGCCTGCGGCCTCGATCGATTTCATGATGTAGTCCAGGGCTTCCTGGGTCGAACCCACGCTGGGGGCGAAACCGCCCTCGTCGCCCACATTGGTATTGTGGCCGGCATCCTTCAGCGCCTTCTTCAGGGCCTGAAACACCTCGGAACCGACCCGCACCGCCTCGCTCAGCCCATCCGCCCCGACCGGCATGATCATGAATTCCTGGATGTCGACGGGATTGTCGGCATGGGCGCCGCCATTGATGATGTTCATCATCGGCACCGGCAAAGTGTGCGCGTACGCCCCGCCGACATAGCGGTAAAGCGGCAGTCCGGCCTCTTCGGCCGCCGCCTTTGCGACCGCCAGCGACGCGCCCAGGATGGCGTTGGCGCCCAGCCGGCCCTTGTTTTCCGTGCCGTCCAGGGTGCGCATCATGGCATCGATCTGGACCTGGTCCTCGGCCTCCATGCCGGTCAACAGGTCGAAGATCTCACCGTTGACGGCCTCGACGGCCTGAAGCACGCCCTTGCCGCCATACCGTTCGCCGCCGTCGCGCAGCTCGACGGCCTCGTGGGCCCCGGTCGACGCCCCCGAGGGCACCGCCGCGCGTCCCATCGCGCCGGATTCAAGCACGCAGTCCACCTCGACCGTCGGGTTGCCCCGGCTGTCCAGAATCTCCCGTCCATGTAGATCGATGATCGCCGTCATTGCTTTCCCCCGCACGCCCAGGTTGGTGTGATGCCTGTCCCGGCTTATACCGGCCGGTGACGACAGTTCAAGCACAGTTTGTTAACGCGGGTCACGGCGCCCAGCGCCGCACCGGTCAGATGGCGATCGGCGCGTCCTTGGCGACGATGTCGAAGGTCCTGAGGGTCTTCAACAGGGCGGGCATATCCTCCAGCCGGACCATGTTGGGCCCGTCCGAAGGCGCGCTGTCCGGGTCCTGGTGGGTTTCCATGAACACCGCCGCAACGCCGATCGAAACCGCCGCGCGGGCCAGGACCGGCACGAATTCTCGCTGACCGCCGGTGGTCGCCCCCTGCCCGCCCGGCTGCTGGACCGAGTGCGTGGCATCGAACACCACCGGCGTGCCCTCACTTGCCATGATCGGCAGGCCGCGGAAATCGGTGACCAGGGTGTTGTAGCCAAAGCTCGCACCCCGCTCGCACACCATGACATCGGGGTTGCCGGATTCCTTCAGCTTTCGCACCACGTTGGCCATGTCCCAGGGGGCGAGAAACTGCCCTTTCTTGACGTTGATCGCCCGGCCGGTCTTCGCCGCGGCGACCAGAAGGTCGGTCTGCCGGCACAGGAAGGCCGGGATTTGCAGGACGTCGACCACTTCCGCGACCGGCGCGCACTGTTCCGGTGCATGAACGTCGGTCACCACCGGCAGCCCCAGGCTTTCGCGGATCTCGGCGAAGACCGCCAGCGCCTTGTCCAGGCCGACGCCGCGCCCGGAGCCGAGCGAGGTGCGGTTCGCCTTGTCGAAGGAGGTCTTGTAGATCAGGCCGATGCCCAGGCCGTCGGTGATTTCCTTCAGGGCGCCGGCCATCTCCAGCGCGTGGCCCCGGCTTTCCATGGCGCACGGCCCCGCCAGCAGGACAAAGGGCAGGTCGTTGCCGATGCTGAGATCGCCGACCGAGATGTGATGTTGGGTGGCCATGTTGCTCCGATCCCGATGCGAGTGCGCCAACGGCTCTCATAGCCGCGCCATAGGCGCGCTTCAAGCGGGAATCGGCGCCGGGCCGGGAACCGGACCGGCCCTAGACCAGGCGCGACTGGTCGATGGCCGCGCGCACGAAGCTGGCGAACAGCGGGTGCGGGTCGAACGGCTTGGATTTCAGTTCCGGGTGGAACTGGACGCCCATGAACCAGGGGTGGCCGGGGATCTCGACGATCTCGGGCAGCATGTCGTCGGGCGACATGCCGGAGAACCGCACGCCCGCCTCCTCCAGCCGGTCCCTGTAGTTGATATTGACCTCGTAGCGGTGCCGGTGCCGCTCGGAGATCGACGGCACCCGACTGTAGATGTCGAACGCCCGCGAGCCTTCGCTCAGCTTGCAGGGATAGGCGCCGAGCCGCATCGTGCCGCCCATGTTGTCGCCCATCGCCCGGCGTTCCACCGTGTTGCCGCGGGTCCATTCGGTCAGAAGCCCGACCACCGGATCCTCGACCGGGCCGAACTCTGTCGACCCGGCATCCTTGATCCCCGCCAGATTGCGGGCCGCCTCGATCACCGCCATCTGCATGCCGAAACAGATGCCGAAGTAAGGCACGCCGCGCTCGCGGGCGAACCGCGCCGCCGCGATCTTGCCCTCCGAGCCGCGCTCGCCGAAGCCGCCGGGCACCAGGATTCCGTTGCAGCCTTCGAGGTGGTGGACCGGGTCTTCATGCTCGAAGAGTTCAGACTCCAGCCAGCGCAGCTTGACCCTGTGGGTGTTGGCGATGCCGCCGTGGTTCAGCGCCTCGGCCAGCGACTTATAGGCATCCAGGAGATTTGTGTACTTGCCGACGACGGCGATGGTGACCTCGCCGTCCGGCGCGCGGACCCGTCCGACGATGTCGTGCCAGCGGCCGAGGTCGATGCTTTCCTCGGCCTTCTCGTCCAGCATCCCGAACTGTTTCAGGATCTCTGTGTCGAAGCCCTCGCGGTGATAGGTCAGCGGCACCTCGTAGATGGTGTCGGCATCGATTGCCGGGATCACCCGTTCCGGCGGAACGTTGCAGAACAGGGCCATCTTGCGCCGGGCCTCGGCGGGGATTTCGCGGTCGCACCGGCACAGCAGGACATCGGGCTGGATGCCGATCGACAGCAACTCCTTCACCGAGTGCTGCGTCGTCTTGGTCTTCAATTCGCCCGCCGCCGGGATGTACGGCACCCATGTCAGATGGCAGTACATGGCCCGGTCGCGGCCAAGCTCGTTGCCAAGCTGCCGGATCGCCTCCAGGAACGGCGTACCCTCGATGTCGCCGACGGTGCCGCCGATCTCGCAGATGACGAAATCCTCGCCCGCAAGGTCCGAGGTGACGAATTCCTTGATCGCGTCGGTCACATGCGGGATCACCTGGACGGTCGCGCCCAGATAGTCGCCGCGCCGTTCCTTGGCGATGACGCCGGAATAAATCCGCCCGGTGGTGACGTTGTCCGACTTGCGCGCGGCGACCCCGGTGAACCGTTCGTAATGGCCGAGATCGAGGTCGGTTTCGGCGCCGTCGTCGGTGACGTAGACCTCGCCGTGCTGGTAGGGGCTCATCGTGCCCGGATCGACGTTGAGGTACGGGTCCAGCTTGCGCAGTCTCACGCGGTAGCGTCTGGCCTGGAGCAGCGCGCCCAGGGCCGCCGAGGCAAGACCCTTCCCGAGTGATGAAACAACGCCGCCTGTGATGAAGATGAAGCGGGTGGTCATGGACCCTTAGTCTAATGGATCGCGATCAGCGAAAACACCATGAAAAGAGGCGGCACGGGGGCCGCCTCGGTCTAACTGTCTGGAATTCCGCCGCATTATTGCGAGAGCGGAACCGACGGCTCGGCCGGTTCTGCCGGCTGGACCGGCGTTTCGACCGCCGGCGCGTCGAGAATGGAACCCGATTCGCGGTTGCCGCCCGCCAGCAGGGCAAGACCGATGCTGGTGATGAAGAAACAAACCGCCAGGATCGCGGTCGTCCGGCTGAGCGCGTTTGCCGTGCCGCGGGCCGAGAACAAGCCCATGCCGCCGCCGCCGCCACCACCGCCGCCGATCCCCAGCGCACCGCCTTCGCTGCGCTGAAGCAGGATCGTCACCACCATCGCAATGGCGATCAGCAGGTGAACCACCAGGAGTATCTGCGTCATGCTGTCGACTTTCCGTTCACAACCGCCGCGGCCAAGGGCCGCGCGACCGGCAGGTATGTAATGTCTGGACGGCGGTTTGGCTAGCGCGAATGTGACGCGATCGCGAGAAAGTCCTCGACCTTCAGGCTGGCGCCGCCGACCAGGGCGCCGTCCACGTCCGCCAGCCCCAAGAGTTCGGCCGCGTTGTCCGGTTTCACCGAACCGCCGTACAGCAGCCGGGTGCCCGCGGCATCGGCCGCGCCGCGGAGGTCCGCCAGGCCGTCCCTGATCCGGGCATGGACCTCCTGGACCTCGTCCGCCGTCGGCGTCCGGCCGGTCCCGATCGCCCAGACGGGCTCGTAGGCGATGACCGTGTTTGCCGCCGTCGCCGACGCCGGCAGGCTGCCTTCCAGTTGCGTATGAACGACCGAGAGGGTCTCGCCGCGGTCGCGCTCATCCTCGGTCTCGCCGATGCAAATGATCGCCGTCAGCCCGGCGGCATGCGCCGCCGCGGCCTTGGCCTGGACCAGCGCATCGGCCTCGTGATGGTTCGTGCGTCTTTCCGAGTGGCCGACGATCACATAGCCGCATCCCACATCGGCCAGCATCTGCGCACTGACGTCGCCGGTATGGGCGCCCTTTGTCTCGGGGTGGCAGTCCTGACCGCCAAGGCCGACGCCGCTGCCTTCCAGCGCATCGCCGACGACCGCCAGATAGACGGCCGGAGGACAGACCACCAGGTCGCAAGGCGCCTCCTCGGCCCCGGCGGCGACGCCGGCGGCCAAGTCGACCGCTTCGGTCGTCAGGCCGTTCATCTTCCAGTTTCCGGCCACCATTGGTGTGCGGGTCTCAGCCATCCCTTGCGCCCCCTTTTGCGTCTACAGGCCCAACCAACGTCTCACTAGCACGGGCGCGCGCGGTCCGTGAAGCCGCGCGCGGCCACACGCCGGTCAACGATCCGGTGAACACCGCCAGTTCCCGGTTGCGGGCCTCCGGGGCCGCCCCTAATATGCCGCGCCGCGCGGGCCGATGGGGCCCGCGCGCCGCACAAAATCATGTCCTTCGGCAGGTGATCCATGCTGACACGAATGCGTCAATCGACCAGAAACCCGATCATCAAGTTCGTCCTGTTCGGGGCGCTGATCCTGGCGTTCGGCACGTGGGGCGTGACCGACTACCTGCAGATCCAGCCGACCGACGACCCGGCCGCGTCGGTGGGCGACGTCGATATCACCACCTATCAGCTCTACGACAGCTATCAGCGGCAGTTGACGCGGCTTCAGATCAGCAGCATCGAGCCCGAGCAGGCACGGGTGCTGGGCCTTGCCGACCAGGTCCTGCAGAGCCTGATCGTCCAGACCCTGTTCGATGCTGAAACCGCCAGCCTCGGCCTGACCACCGACGATTCCACGCTTGCCGCCGAGATCCGCAACAACCCGGCCTTCCGCAACGAGCTGGGACAGTTCGACAGGCTGCGGTTCGAGCAGATCCTCGCCGTCAACGGCCTGAGCGAGTCGGCCTATACGGCGCAGCTGCGCGAGGAGACGACGCGCGATCAGCTTTTGGGCACCATGGCGCGCGGCGTGCAGGCACCGCGGGAACTGGTCGAGCGCCTGTTCGCATACTATGGCGAGAAACGGGTCGCCGAGTTCTTCAACGTGCCGGTTGACCGGAACGCGGACGTGGGCGCCCCCAGCGACAGCGCGCTTCAGACCTACTACGACGACAACCTGGCAAGCTTCGAAGCGCCGGAACTGCGCAAGATCACCTTTCTTGCGATCACGCCGGATGCGGTGCTGGACAGCATCGACATCGCGGAAGACCGTCTGCGCGCCGAGTACGACGACCGGCTGCTGCAATTCACCGTCGCCGAGCAGCGCCGCGTCATGCGGATCCTGGTCGACGACCAGGAGACCGCCGCGGCGGTCGCCGAACGACTGGCAGCGGGCGAGGACTTCGCCGCGGTCGCCCAGGACGTCTCCGGCGAAGACGCAGCCGCCATCGATCTTGGCCTGGTGACACGCGACCAGGTCCCCGATCCTGCCCTGGCGGAAGCCGCCTTCGGATTGCAGGCAAATACGATCAGCGCACCGGTCGAGGGCCTGTTCGGCTGGTACGTGGTCACCGCAACCGAGATCCAGCCCGGCAGCACGCAGCCGTTCGAGGAGGTGCGCGCCGAGATCCGTGACGAGCTGGCGCGGGAGATGGCGATCGATCGCGTCTACGAGCTCGCCCGCGACGTCGAAGACCTGGTGTCGTCCGGAACCAGCCTTGAGCAGACCGCGTCGCAACTGGACCTGGCCACGGTAACCGTACCGGCGCTTGGCCCCAGCGGCGAGGATGCCGACGGCATGCCGGTCGAGGGCCTGCCTTCGGGCCGTTTTCTGGAGGTAGCCTTCGAGCAGTTCCAGGACGAGGACGGCTTCTTGACCGAGACCGACGACGACGGCTTCTTCGTGCTGCGCGTCGATGCGATCACGCCGTCGCGCACCAAGACCTTGGACGAGGTGCGCCAGGCCGCCATCGAGGGCTGGCAGGCCGAGCAACGGCGCGCGGCAGCCGAGGAACGCGCCGAGAGCCTGGCCCAAAGCGTCCGCGACGGTACCGCCATCGCCGACGTGGCACGGGAGGCCGGTGCGGAGCTAACGGTCAGCGAGCCGCTGACCCGCCAGGACGGCGGCTTCGGCGACGTGCCGCCGCGCGCACTGGTCGGTGAGTTGTTCGGGCTGCGGACCGGCGAAGTCGCGGTTGGCGACGGCCCGGACGGCTTCGTGGTCGCGCGCCTCAAGGAGGTCCAGTCCGCCGTCACCGCATCCGACAACGATCTGCGAACGCGCGTCGACGAACAGTTGGTGCAGCAGATCGAAGGCGACCTGCTGGAGCAGTTCAACAAGGGCCTGCGCGACAAGCACGCGGTCACCGTCAACAGTGCGATGGTCGATCTGGTCTATGACGGGCTGGGCGCCGGTCGCTAGCGCCGATGGAAACCAGTCCGTCCCTTGACGCCTTTCGCAAAGGATACGGCGAAGGCAAGGCCCAGGTCGTCTGGACAACGCTGGTCGCCGATCTGGAAACGCCGGTCTCCGCCTTCTTGAAGCTGGCCGACGGACGCGCCAACAGCTTCCTGTTCGAGTCCGTCGAAGGGGGCGAAATCCGCGGCCGCTATTCCTTCATCGGACTGAAGCCCGACCTGACCTGGCGCTGTCGGGGCGACAGTGCGGAAATCAACCGCCGTGCCCGGGTCGATCCGAACGCCTTCGAACCCTGCCCCGACGGCACACTGGCGTCGCTGCGCGCCCTGATCAAGGAGTCCGAGATCGACCTGCCCGACGGCCTGCCGCCGATGGCCGCCGGGCTGGTCGGTTATATGGGTTATGACACGGTGCGCTGTATGGAGCATCTGCCCGACGAAAACCCGGATACCCTGGACCTGCCGGACGGGCTGTTCGTTCGGCCGACGGTGATCGCCATCTTCGACAGCATCGAGGACCAGGTGACGGTGGTGACACCGGTCCGGCCTGCAGACGGCCTCGATGCGGACGCCGCCTACGCCCAGGCCTGCGAACGGCTGGGCGACGTGGTGGCGGACTTCGCCCGGTCCCTGCCCTATCGGCGGGACTCGGTGGGTCTAAGCGAACTGCCGGAACCGATCGGGCATATGTCGCCCGACGACTACAAGGCGATGGTGCGCGCAGCCAAGGAATACATCCTTGCCGGCGACATCTTCCAGGTGGTGCTCAGCCAGCGGTTCGAAACCCCGTTTGCCCTGCCGCCGTTTGCGCTGTACCGGGCTCTGCGTCGGACAAACCCGTCGCCGTTCCTGACCTTCCTTGATTTCGGCGACTTCGCGATCGTCGGATCCAGCCCCGAGATCCTGGTCAGACTGCGCGACGACACCGTTACGATCCGCCCGATCGCCGGCACGCGCCCGCGCGGGCGGACGGCGGCGGAAGACGAGGCGCTGGCGCAGGACATGCTGGCCGACGAAAAGGAATGCGCCGAACACCTGATGCTGCTGGATCTGGGCCGGAACGATGTCGGCCGCGTGTCGCAGATCGGATCGGTCACCGTGACCCAGCGCAACATCGTCGAATATTACAGCCACGTCATGCACATCGTGTCGAACGTGGAGGGCAAGATCCGCTCCGACTACGACGCGCTCGGCGCGCTGGTCGCGGGCTTTCCGGCGGGCACGGTCTCGGGCGCGCCGAAGGTCCGCGCGATGGAGATCATCGACGAGTTGGAGCCGGTCAAGCGCGGCCTCTATGCGGGCTGTATCGGCTATTTCGGTGCCGACGGCGCCATGGACACCTGCATCGCGCTCAGGACCGCGGTGGTGAAGGACGGCCGGATGTACATCCAGGCCGGTGCCGGCATCGTCGCCGACAGCGACCCGGACAGCGAGCACGAGGAATGCCTCAACAAGGCTCGCGCCCTGGTGCGCGCGGCCCAGGAGGCGGTGCGTTTCTCGGCCCGCCACGGCTGAGCGGCGTCACCCCCTGAGCGCAAAGTCGTACCGCGCGATCGCCGAGACCGGCACCACCGCAAACCCCCTCTCACCGGCCGTCTGCAGCCACTGTCCGATCACGTCGATGGTGCTGTCGTAGGGATGGGCAATGCCGATCGCATAACCGCGCCGCCGGGCGATCGTCTCGAGCTGTTCGAGCTGTTGCTTCACGGTTTCCGCCTTGCGGTCGTAGTCGAGGAACACGTCGCGCGCCAGATAGGGAACGTTCATCGCCTTGGCCAGGTCGGCGCCGACGGTTTGCGGCGTCGTCAGCGAGTCCAGATAGATCAGGCCGCGGTCGCGGATCTCCTCCATCACCGGCCGCATGCCCGGCTCGGATGCCGAGAACTTGCTTCCCATGTGGTTGTTGACGCCGATATAGCCGTCCAACGCGTCCAGATTGCGAAGCAGCCGGGCGCGGATTTCGTCGCTGTCGGCGTTCGTCATCAAGGCGTCCGGTCCCGGGTCCGCTTCGGGGTCCAACGGCTCCATGGGCAGATGTACCATGATCTCGTGACCCCGATCGCGTGCCGCCGCGGCCAGCCGCCGAAGATTGTCGCCGTACGGCAGGAACGACATGGTCAGCGGTCCGGGCAACGCGATGGCCCGGCGCGAGCGCGCCTGGTCGACCGCCAGGTCGTCGATGACGATCGCCACCATCGGCCGATCGGTCGGCACCGGAACCGGCACGGCCGCCAGCATCCATGCCGGGATCACAGGGGTGGCCGATGCGGGTGCCGTCGCTTCCGGCGGGCCGAGCGCGTCGTCGGGATCCGCTTCGCCTGGGGTCGCGGCGGCCGGCGTGATCTCGCCGGCAGGCACCGGAGCCTCGGTCGCGTCCTCCGCGGGTGTCTGCTCAACGGGCGCCGGCTCGGATAACGCAGCCGATGCCGGTGCGGGCGCGCTTTCTGCCGGGGTCTCCACGGGATAGGCAATCTGTGCCGTCGGTCTTGCCGCGGCGGTGGTCTCGGAGGGGCCGACGAGCCCCATCCGTTCCAGGTAGCCGACCACACCGACGCCCAGCACGACCGCCACGAAGAACAGCGCCATGCCAACCACTGCGGTCGCCAGGGCCCTGCCCAGCAAACCCAGAAGCCCGCCTCGGTCTCGTCGCCTTGTGGGTATGTCGGCCATGCTTTCGCGCGCGTGCGCAGTGGTCATCGGTGGCCCGACCCTAATTGAACTGGCCGGCAATTTGCCAGCCCCGAAATCGCGGCCGTTTCATCGTGAATACAGGGATATGAATACCTAAATATCTACTAGTAGGCTCACGATACAGCCGCCCGTTTGTCGACTAGTAGATAGTCATCTCAGGCCCGTTGGCCCGCCAATTGGTCGGGGCGCGCGGCTTTCGTCCCCTCGGATTCCCTGCTATAAGGCTGCGCCCTTTCGGGGGCCAAAAAGGCGCGGATTTCCATGTATCTCCTGATCGATAACTACGACAGTTTCACCTACAACCTGGTGCATTTTCTGGGCGAGATCGGTGCGGAAACCGAGGTCTACAGAAACGATGCCATCGCGGTGGACGCGGCCCTTGATAAGGGCCCGGAAGGCATCGTCATCTCGCCCGGGCCGTGCGATCCGGACCGCGCCGGGATCTGCCTGGACCTGGTTTCCGCCGCCGCCGGCCGGGTGCCGATCCTGGGCGTTTGCCTCGGGCATCAGACCATCGGCCAGGCATTCGGCGGCCGAGTCGTCCGCGCGCCGGTTCCGATGCATGGCAAGACTTCCCATGTCGGGCACCATGGCCAGGGGGTCTTCGCCGACCTCCCCTCGCCGCTGTCGGTCACGCGGTATCACTCGCTGATGATCGACCGCACCGGCCTGCCGGACGAGCTCGTCGTCACCGCAGAGTCGGAAGACGGTCTGATCATGGGTCTGCAACACCGGGAGCTTCCGGTCTTCGGCGTCCAGTTCCACCCCGAGAGCATCGCGTCGGAACATGGCCACGCCCTGTTGAAGAATTTCGTTACAACAACGCGACACTGAGGGATTGCGGGCAAATGGGCGAACCGACGACGGCCGACATGAAAGGGCTGATCGCCAAAGTGGCGACCGGCGCCACCCTCAGCCGGGAAGAGGCCGGCCGGGCGTTCGACATCATGATGTCGGGCGATGCCACGCCGTCGCAGATGGGTGCCTTGTTGATGGGGCTGCGGCTGCGCGGCGCGACGGTCGACGAGATCACCGGCGCGGCGGCCACGATGCGCGCGAAGGCCCGCCACATCTGGGCGCCGGACAACGCCATCGACCTGGTCGGCACCGGCGGCGACAAGTCGGGGACCTACAACATTTCCACCTGTGCGGCTTTGGTGGTGGCCGGCAGCGGCGTTCCCGTCGCCAAACACGGGAACAGGGCCGCATCCAGCCAGTCGGGCGCCGCCGACGTCCTGACGGCACTGGGTGTGAACGTCGAGGCCGATTTCTCGCTGCTGGAGAAGTCGCTGCGCGAAGCCGGCTTCTGTTTCATGCTGGCGCAGCGCCACCACGGCGCCATGCGCAACGTGATGCCGACCCGCGTCGAGCTGGCGACGCCAACGGTCTTCAACATTCTTGGGCCGCTTTCGAACCCGGCGAACGTGCGCCGCCTGTTCGTCGGCACCTACGATCCCAACCTGCAGCAGGCGATGGCCGAAACCCTGGGCGCATTGGGCGCGGAGAAGGTCTGGGTCGTCCACGGCGCCGACGGCCTTGACGAGTTGACCACGACCGGCCCCTCGACCGTCGTCGCATGGGAGGACGGCGCCATCAGCCGTTTCGAGGTGGACCCGGCCGACGCCGGCATCGCCCGCGCGGAACTCAGCCAGCTCAAAGGAGCGGACGCGGAAACCAACGCCAAGGCCCTGCGGGCGGTCCTTAACGGCGAACCCGGCCCCTATCGCGACATCGTCCTGGTCAATGCGGGCGGGGCGCTGGTGGTTGCCGGCAAGGCCGACGACCTGGCCGGCGGCATCGAGCGCGCCGCCGAGGCCGTGGATTCCGGCAACGCCGCCAAGGTGCTGGACAAGGTGGTCGCCATCAGCAACGAAGAGACCGCATGAGCGACGTTCTGGCCAAGATCCTGGAGGACAAGCGGGACCACGTCGCCGCCTGCAAGCAGCGTGTGCCGGACGCCGAGATCCGCGCCCGTGCCGCAGCGGGACCGGCGGTGCGCGGTTTTGCGAAACGCCTGCGCACGGCGGCCGAGGGCGGTTACGGCCTGATCGCGGAGATCAAGCGGGCCTCGCCGTCGAAGGGCCTGATCCGGGAGGATTTTGCACCCAGCGCGCTGGCACGGGCCTATCAAAGCGGCGGCGCGACCTGCCTTTCGGTATTGACCGACCAGCCCTATTTCCGCGGCAAGGATTCCTACCTGACGGCGGCGCGGATGGTGACCGATCTGCCGGTGCTGCGGAAGGACTTCATGATCGATCCCTACCAGGTCCACGAGGCCCGCGCGATCGGCGCCGACTGCATCCTGCTGATCATGGCTGCGCTGGAGGATGCGGAGGCGGCTGAACTGGAGTCCCTGGCGGTCGAACTGGGCATGGATGTGCTGGTGGAAGTACACGACGAGGCCGAACTCGATCGGGCGCTTGGCCTGGCGTCGCCGTTGATCGGCATCAACAACCGCAATCTCAAGACCCTGGAGGTCGACGTGGCCACCACCGAGGCCCTGGCACCGCGCGTCGGCGACGGCCGCACCGTCGTCGCCGAAAGCGGGCTTGCAAGCCCGGAGGACCTTGCGCGGATGGCGGCGGTCGGCGCGCGCTGTTTCCTGATCGGCGAGTCGCTGATGCGCCAGGATGACGTGGCGGCGGCCACGCGCGCCCTACTGGCTACGCCGGCTCCGGCGACGGTCTGACCGGATGTCCGACCTCACCCACTTCGACCAGGACGGAAACGCCGTGATGGTCGACGTTTCCGGAAAGGACGTCACCGAACGGACCGCGACGGCCCGCGGATCGGTCATCATGGCGCCGGAGACGGCGGAGATGATCGCCGGCGGCGGCGTCAAGAAAGGCGATCCGCTGGGCGTTGCCCAGCTTGCCGGTATCATGGCCGCAAAACGCACCGCCGATCTCATCCCGCTGTGCCATCCGCTGGCCCTGACGTCGGTCACGGTCGATCTCAGTCTGGATCAGGCGCGCAACGCGGTGGACATCGAAGCCACGGTCCGGCTGAAAGGCCGCACCGGTGTGGAGATGGAGGCGTTGACGGCGGTCAGTGTCGCCGCGCTGACGGTCTATGACATGTTGAAGGCCGTCGACCGTGGCATGCACATCACGGACATCCGCCTGACCCACAAGGCCGGTGGCAAGTCCGGCTCTTTCACCGCGGACTGAACGGTGATTTCCGTCGCCGAAGCCCGGCAGCGCATCACTTCGGCGCTGAGCCCGCTGGCCGCGGAGCAGGTTTCCCTGGCCGAGGCGCACGGCCGGGTTCTGGCCGACGCTGTGGTTTCGCGGCTCACCCAGCCGCCGCAGGCGGTCTCGGCGATGGACGGATATGCTGTGCGCGCCGCAGACGTTGCGTCGGTTCCGGCGACGCTGTCGGTGATCGGTTCCGCACCCGCCGGCAGCGCCTATCCCGGCACGGTCGGTGCCGGCGAGGCCGTCCGGATCTTCACCGGTGCGCCGCTGCCCGAGGGCAGTGACACCATCGTCATCCAGGAAAACACCGCCCGGCCCGAAGAAGGCACCGTGGTCGTCCAGGAATCCGCGGCCGAAGGCACCTATGTCCGCCCGGCCGGCCTGGACTTTGCCGCCGGCGACGTCCTGTTGCCGGCAGGCCGCACCCTGAGCGCGCGCGACGTCGGGCTTGCCGCGGCAATGAACGTGCCCTGGCTGATGGTGTACCGTCGGCCGCGGGTGGCGATCCTGTCCACCGGCGACGAGGTCGTGATGCCGGGCGATCCCATCGGTCCCGACCAGATCGTCAGCTCGAACGGCCTCGGGCTTGCCGCGGCGGTCCGGTCGTTCGGCGGCGTTCCTGCCCTCCTCGGCATCGCCCCCGACGACAGCCGTGCCCTGCAGGCGATGGCCGCGGGTGCAAAGGGCGCCGACTTGCTGGTCACCACGGGCGGCGCGTCGGTCGGCGATCACGATCTGATCAAGGACGCGCTGGGCGAAACCGGGTTGAAGCTGGACTTCTTCAAGATCGCCATGCGCCCCGGCAAACCGCTGATCTTCGGCGACTTCAACGGCACGCCCATGCTGGGCCTGCCCGGGAACCCGGTTTCCAGCATGGTCTGCGCGCTGATGTTCCTGCGGCCGGCGATGGCGGTCCTACTGGGCCAGCAAGGCGACGCCCTGCCACTGGAGCCGGCGCGTCTGGCCGCGCCCCTGCCCGCCAACGACCGGCGCGAGGACTATCTCCGGGCGCAGCTCGCACGTGGCCCCGACGGCGCCTATCTGGCGACCCCGTTCAAGGTCCAGGACAGCTCGATGATGGCGACCCTGACCGCGGCCGACTGTCTGATCGTCCGGGCGCCGCATGCCCCGGCGGCGGCGGCCGGCGAGACGGTGGAGATCCTGCTTCTCGAACGCGGCATCTGCGCGGTCTGACCTTTTTTGCCGTGCCGTTTATCCACAGCGTTGACTTCGAAGAAGAACGCAAGTAGAACACTTGCCCATGTTTCGTTTTTGTTCGCATGGCCCTTGGCGGTTTCTTCCCGCCACTGCGCGAAACTGGAGAACCGCACGATGTTGACGCAGAAACAGCATGATCTGCTGATTTTCATTCACCGACGGCTCAACGACACGGGCGTGTCTCCCTCGTTCGAGGAAATGAAGAAGGCCCTGGATCTCAAATCCAAGTCCGGGATCCACCGGCTGATCACGGGGCTGGAAGAACGCGGTTTCATCCGGCGCCTGCCGCACCGCGCGCGCGCCCTGGAGGTGGTCAAGCTTCCGGAAGACGCATTCTCCGAACAGCCGGCGCGCAACCCGAAGGTGATCGAGGCGATTTCCGCACGGCGGGCGGTCGGCCAGCCGGCGGCGGCGCGGGAGGTGACCAGCCTTTCGCTCTATGGCCGGATCGCGGCGGGAACGCCGATCGAAGCCTTACGGGACGACAGCATGCATGTGGATGTGCCGAGCCAGCTTCTGGGCCGCGGCCAGCACTACGCCCTGGAAGTGGATGGCGATTCCATGGTCGATGCGGGCATCCTGGACGGCGATGTGGTGGTGATTGAACGCACCGAAAGCGCGGATACCGGCGACATCGTCGTCGCCCTGATCGACAATTCCGAAGTCACGCTCAAGCGGTTCCGAAAGAAGGCCAATTCGATCGCGCTGGAACCGGCCAATGTCAACTACGAGACCCGGATCTTCGGTCCCGACCGCGTCAAGGTGCAGGGACGCCTGGTTGGCCTTCTGCGGCGTTACTGAGGCGCCGCGAGCCGCCTTCCACGCCGTCCATCGTCGCAACGCGGCCGCCTAAAGGGTCATGATGATCGTGCCGGCCACCGTCAGCAGGACGTTGGCGAAGGCGTAAGTGCCGGCATAGCCCAATGCCGGCATGGAGGATTCCCTGACGACACCGAACGGCCTGCGTGGCCTTGCGGCACACAACGCGGCCATAATGCCCTTTCCACCCAGTCGCAGTCTCATTCTCCAGAGGTCGTGGTCCCATGCTCACACAGCTTTCCATCGGCGCGGCGCTGATCGTCACGACGGTTGTCGTGCACTCCGTCTGCCTCGAGTTCATTCTCAAGGTCTTCCTTTCGGTTCGCAGCGAGATCGAAGTGCGATGGCGGACCGTGGCATTCGCCCTGGTGATCCTCGCGGTGTTCGTCGCGCACGTGATCGAGATCTCGATCTGGGCGCTGTTCTATTACTTCAAGTCTCCGATCAATGAGATCCCGACGATGGAAGCGGCGCTCTACTTCTCCACATCAAGCTTCACGACGGTCGGGTTCGGCGATCTCGTCCTCTCGGAGGATTGGCGGCTGCTCAGCAGTTTCGAGGCGATCAACGGCATGATCCTGTTCGGCTGGAGCACGGCGTTCATTTTCGAAGTCTTCCGCCATGTCTACAGCCACGTCTACCCGCCGGAAACGGACGCCGGCCGGAGAATGGCGACGCGGTCGAGAGGGTAATCGGGCTTGGCCCGTGGGCTTGCCGCGAGATCAGTCCGGCAGGAACCGGACGCAGTAGACCGGCGGCAGGTGCGCGGCCGCCGACGACCAGCCTTCGCCGCCGTCGGTGCTGATCCATAGATTGCCTGTCGTCGAAGCCATCGCCAGCGTCGAGCCATCGGCCGAGACATCCAGCCCGTGCCGGTAGACCAGGTCGTAGGCGTTCGCCTGCGGCAGACCTTGACGCTGCTCCACGAAACTGCGGCCGGCATCCTCGGTCTTCAGGACACACAGCGCCCCGTCGGTGGGCACGCGCTTTTCGTCTGCAATCGCGGGAACGAACCACGCGGTGTCCGGATCGGCCGGATGAACCGCGACCGCGAAACCGAAATCGGACACCGGCACCGGTTCGATCTGCCGCCACGACTGTGCATTGTCTTCGGTATGGAAGATGCCGTTGTGGTGCTGCATCCAGTAGGTGTCGGGTGCTGAGGGACACTGCACGACCCGGTGCGGGTCCTGGTAGGCCGGGTCCTCCCGCCTTTCGGGCGGAACGTAGGCAGCCCAAAGCCCCTTGCCGGACGGCGACCATGTTTCGCCGCCGTCCTCGCTCAACCAGACGCCGCCGGACGAGGCGGCGATGACGACCCTGTCGCTGTCGCGCGGATCGACGCATATCGAATGGATTCCCGGATCGTCGAAGCCGCCGCCGAACCAGTCCGCCCGTTCCGGCAGATCCCACAATCCGCGGATCAGGGACCAGCTCTCGCCGTCGTCGTCGGAACGGAACAGACCGCCCGGAATGGTCCCGGCCCACAGGACGCCGTCGCGGGACGCCGTCTCAAGGCTCCACAACAGGCTGACCGACGGCGCCTTCCCGGACTCCTTGTCCGACGAGGCGTCGGCCGGGAACCCCGGGGCAGTGCGTTCGATCCATGTCGCGCCGCCGTCCGTCGAGGCATGGAACTTGACGCCGAAATGGCCATGGTCCAGCGCCGCGAAGAGATCCTGCGTGCCGGGACGCTTTGCCACCATCGAAACCGGAACGCCGAGAAAGGCCGGTTCCCCGATGTCCCAGCCGCCGCTCGCGTTCTGATGCAACAGAAACAGGCCCTTGCGGGTCCCGACCGCCAGAATGCCGACCATGACGTATCCTCCTTCCGGGCCCTAGCCGCCCGACAGGGCCTGCAAAACGTGGATTTCCGACGCGGGGCCGACGGCGGCCTCAAGGGCGGTGGCGCGATCCAGCATCTCGCCGTCCACGAACACCGCGACGTGACGCCGGATCTGCCCCTGATCGTCGACCACGTAGCTCCGCAGCTTGGGGAAGGTCGCAAACGCGCTGTCGAGTGCGCCGGACACGGTCGCCGCATCGACGTCCATGGGCGTTGGCGGGACGACGGCACGCAAATGCGCCGTGAAATGCAGCGTTGGCAACGCGCGGCCTCCTAACCGCACCGGCACGATCCGCCGGCGGTTTCAGCGAACACCACCGACGCCAGTTTAGCATGGCCGAGGGCCGGGCGCCTCTAACGGCCGCCGACCCAGGGGCGATGGCCGCGCGCTTCGGCGACCGTTTCGATCCGCACGCGGCCCGCATTTTCGAACCAGACTGCGTGGGTTCCGCCTCGCGCCAGATCGAACCGGTCGATCACCACGTCCGCACCGCAGGCGACGCGAACCGGCATGCGCGCGATCACGACCGACGCGCGGCGACAGTCCTCGACCAAGGCCTCGGGACGGAAGACGATGGACACCAGCGCGCCGCGGTGGCGGTAAAGGCAGGCCGATCGGTCACAGCGAAGCGGCCCGGCGTCCGGCGCCCCGTCGGGCTTCGGCCACGCATCGGCCGACCGCTCGCCAAGCCGTTCCCGCCACGAGCGCGCGGTCCAGGCGCCGACCCGCCGGCTGGACAGCAGCAGGCGACCCGTGTCGTCGGTGACGCCGACCAGCCGGCCGTCGCCCGAAACGAACAGGTCGGGCGGCGCGACCCACAACAAACTCGCCACGGCGACCGCGGGGCCGGCGAGGCCCAACAACCGGAGCCGTCCACGCCATAGGCACAGCCAAAGCCCGCCCAGTGCGCCTGCGGCAACGGCCGCCGTGCCCAGTGTCGGAACGGCTCGTTCCGCCCCGGGCCAGGCGGCAATCCGGTCCGCAAGTCCGATCACCACCTCGATCCCGGCGCCCATCGCCGACAGCGGCAACCCTTCGAGGCCCAGCGGCATGGCAAGAACCGCCGTGATCGCGGACGGCATGATCCACAAGGCCGTCACCGGGATCGCAACCAGGTTCGCCAGCATTCCGTAGCTGGATATCCGCCCGAAATGGTGCAGCGCAAACAGCGACGTCGCGCTGCCGGCGATCAAGGTGGTCAACGCGATGCCGGCAAGATAGCCGACCAAACGCAGACCGAGGCCCGTACGCGCCCGGCGTTGCGGCAGCGCCTCGTAGGCGGCGACCAGCGCCGTCACCGCGGCGAAGGACATTTGGAAACTGGCGCCCGTCAGGCTTTCCGGCCTGAACGTCAAGACGATCATGGCGGCGCAGGCCACCATGCGCATCGAAAGCGCCCGGCGGTCCGCAAGAACCGCGACCAGCACCACACCCGTCATGATGAAGGCCCGCTGGGTTGGAACGGTCGCGCCCGCCAACAAGAGATAGCCGAAACCGCCCACCAAGGCTGCGACCGCAGACCATTTCTTGATCGGAAACCGCACCGCCAGCGGCCCGATGCAGGCGAGGCCCAGGCGAAGGCCGCCAAAAATCAACGCCGACACAAGCCCCAGATGCAGGCCCGAGATCGCCAGGAGGTGGGCAAGGCCCGCCGCCCGCATGTCTTCGAGGATGTCGCGCGGGATCGCGCCGCGCTCTCCGGTCACCAGCGCCGTCGCGACGGCACCGGGCACACCGGGCAGCGCCGCCTCGATCCGCGTGTTGACGGCAAGCCGCACCCGCTGGATCCAGAGACCGGCGGCGTCCGCCAGACCCGCCTGGGCAACATTTGGAACCGGTTCGCCGGGTTTGAGCGCAAAGCCGACGCCGCCCAGTCGCAGGAAATAGGCGCGCCGCTGGAAATCGTAGCCGCCCGGCAGAACGGGAACCGGCGGTGGCCGCAGCTTAGCAAGCAACTCCACCCGCTTTCCCAGCCCGGTCGTATCGTCCGGATGCAGGCGGACGCGCACCCGCGCCGGCGTTTCCGCCGGCGCAAGCCTCTCCACGACCAGTCGATCCAAGACCGCTCGGCGCGCGGTGCCCTTGGTTTCCAGGGAAACGACCCGGCCCGTCAGCGAAACGACGCCGGTATCGCGTTCAAGTACCGGCGCCGCCTGGGCGGCAGTGCGCAGCTTGGCGACGGAGAACCCGCCGACGCCAAGCGCGATCGCCGCCGAAAGCAGCAATGGCACCGACGTCCCTCGGCTCATCCAGACCAGACCCAGGGCACACACCATGGCGGCTGTGCAGAACCAACTTGCGGGTTCGACCGGAAGCGCGAAATAGATCCCGATCCCCGTTCCATAGAAGACGGGCGCCCACAGAACGAACCGCTCGCGCTGGGCCTCTAGAAACGCGTCGAGCGGCGCGCGGGACGCAAATCGGAACGCGGCGATCGGAGCGGCAGAGGCGGTCATGCGGACAATCGTTCGTCAGATCCTCGGCCCGGCACGCGTTCTGGCCCGGGCCCTGGCTTGAGCTAAGAACGGTTTTGCCGCACCCCTGGGTTCTGTGCTACATCGCGCCCGCCGCGGTCGCGGCGTTTTGCCTGGATGGAGCCCGCATGCCGGTTGTCACTCGTTTCGCCCCCTCCCCGACCGGGTACCTTCACATCGGCGGCGCGCGCACAGCGCTGTTCAACTGGCTCTACGCGCGCCATCACGGCGGAACGTGCCGGCTTCGGATCGAAGACACGGACCGCAAGCGCTCCACGCCCGACGCAATCCGCGCGATCCTCGACGGTCTGGACTGGTTCGGCCTGAACTGGGACGGCCCCGTCGTATATCAGTCCGAACATGCCGCCGACCATGCCGCGGCGGCCAAACGCCTGCTGGACGAAGGCAAGGCCTATTTCTGCTATTGCAGCCCCGAGGAACTGGTCGAGATGCGCGAACAGGCCCGCGCTGCCGGCAGTGCGCGCCTCTATGACGGACGCTGGCGCGACCGCGATCCCGCGGACGCCCCGCCCGGCGTCGACCCGGTGGTGCGCGTGAAAATGCCGCTTGAGGGCGAAACCGTCATCGAAGACGCCGTTCAGGGCACCGTCCGGATCGCCAATGACCAGCTCGATGATTTCGTTCTGCTGCGCGCGGACGGCACACCGACCTACATGCTTTCGGTGGTGGTGGACGATCACAACATGGAGGTCAGCCACGTCATCCGGGGCGACGACCACCTGACGAACGCGTTCCGCCAGCATCAGCTCTATCGGGCCCTGGGTTGGGACACGCCGGTGTTCGCCCACATCCCGCTGATCCATGGCCCGGACGGCAAGAAACTGTCGAAACGGCACGGCGCGCTCAGCGTCGAGGCCTATCGCGACCTCGGCTATCTGCCCGCGGCGATGCGAAACTACCTTTTGCGCCTTGGCTGGGCACATGGCGATGACGAGATCATTTCAACCGAACAGGCGATCGCCTGGTTCGATTTGGACGGCGTTGGCCGCTCGCCGTCGCGTATGGATCTGGCAAAGCTGGACAGCCTGAACGGGGTGTACATGCGCGAAACCGGTTCCGCCGATCTCGCCGCACTGATCGCGCCCCGCCTGGAAGATCTGGTGGGCGCGCCGGTGGATCAGGCAGGTCTTGCGCGGGTGACCGCCGGCATGGACGGCCTGAAGGAACGGGCGAAAACCCTGGTCGAGCTTGCCGACGCAGCGCTGTTCTACGTCAGGCGCCCAAGCCATCCCCTGTCCGTTCCCAAAGCCGCCAAGGCACTGACCGGCGATGCACCGACGCTGCTGGCTGCATGCTTGGATACCCTCGGTGCGATCGAGCCGTGGGACGCGGAAAACCTCGAATCCGCGCTGCGCGGCAAGGCCGATGACCTTGGCGTTGGCTTCGGAAAGATTGCACAACCTATACGGGCTGCGCTGACCGGTTCGAACGCCTCCCCGAGCCTGTTCGAGGTGGTGGAAATCCTCGGAAAAGACGAGTGTCTGGCCCGGTTGCGGGCCGTTCCGGGCGTGGCCTGACGGGCCGGTGCGATTTGCCATGATGAGCCCCGAATGCTATATCTTTCCGCACTGCAGCAGGGCGCAATCGACCGGCAGACCCCGCCTCACCCGGTGCCGGCGGTCGGGCAGTCAATCACTTTTTGAGGGGAATTAGATGACCCATGACGCGACGGCGGCCAATCAGGCCGCAAACAGCAATCATGTTACGCTGACGGATCACGCCACGGGCCGAAGCTTCGATCTTCCCGTCATGGAGGGCACCGAGGGGCCGCGCGTGATCGACATCCGCAAGCTGTATGCTGAAAGCGGAATGTTCACCTACGACCCGGGCTTTACCTCCACGGCTTCCTGCGAAAGCCAGATCACCTACATCGACGGCGAAAAGGGAATCCTGCTGCACCGCGGCTATTCCATCGAGGACCTGGCCGAGCACTGCGACTTCCTGGAGGTCTGCTATCTCCTGCTGCATGGCGAGCTTCCGAACGCGGAAGAGCTCGAAAGCTTCGAGAGCACCATCACCAACCATACGATGGTGCACGAGCAGCTCTTGAACTTCTTCCGCGGATTCCGTCGCGATGCGCACCCGATGGCGATCATTGTGGGCGTGGTCGGCGCGTTGTCCGCGTTCTATCACGACTCCACGGACATCAACGACCCGATGCAGCGCCTGATCGCGTCGCACCGCCTGATCGCAAAGCTGCCGACGATCGCGGCCATGGCCTACAAGTACTCAATCGGGCAACCGTTCGTTTATCCGCGGAACGACCTCAACTACGCGGAGAACTTCCTGCACATGACCTTCTCGGTCCCGGCCGAGGAATACATCGTCCATCCCAAGGTGGCGCGTGCGATGGACCGGATCTTCATCCTGCACGCCGACCACGAGCAGAACGCATCGACCTCGACGGTACGCCTGTCGGGGTCGTCGGGCGCCAACCCGTTCGCCTGTATCTCCGCCGGCATCTCGTCGCTGTGGGGGCCGGCGCACGGCGGCGCCAACGAGGCGGTCCTGAACATGCTGTCGCAGATCGGCACGAAGGACCAGGTGGCGGAATTCATCAAGAAAGCCAAGGACAAGGACGATCCGTTCCGGCTGATGGGCTTTGGCCACAGGGTCTACAAGAACTACGATCCGCGCGCGGCGGTCCTGCGGACCTCGTGTCACGAGGTGCTGGAAGAACTGGGCGTCGGGCACGAGCCGCTTCTCGACCTGGCAATGGAACTGGAGCGTATTGCCCTGGAGGACGAGTATTTCGTCGAGCGCAAACTGTTCCCGAACGTCGATTTCTATTCGGGCATCATCCTGCGCGCGATGGGCTTCCCGACCAGCATGTTCACGGTTCTGTTCTCGCTTGCGCGCACGGTGGGCTGGATCGCCCAGTGGAAAGAGATGATTGAGGACCCGACCCAGAAGATCGGCCGGCCACGACAGCTCTACACCGGCGCCTCTCCGCGCGCCTTCCCGCCGATCGCATCCCGCTGACCGCGACGAGGCGGCGGTTCCTCCGCCGCCTCAGCCTGCCTTGCCGTCCCGTTCGACGATCCCCAGGATCGCGTCCGCAGCGCGTTCGCTGGGCGTCATTCCGCGCGGCCGCAACTGTTCAAGCGCCGGCTGGAGACGGGCGATCTGTTCGGCCCCGGCCGGACCCAGCAAGGCCTGCAGATCGGCAGCCAGCAGATCGGGTCTGCACTCATTCTGAAGGCGTTCCGGCACCACCGGGGCATCCAGGATGATGTTGATCAGATTGGCATAGCGGACCTTGATCATCACACGCAGGACCAGACTGGTCGCCAGCGGAAACCGGTAGCAGATCACGCTCGGCACGCCGGCCGCCGCGAGCTCCAAGGCGACGGTGCCGCTTGCCGCCAAGGCGGCGTTGCTTGCCGCCATTGCGGCCTGGCGCTCGTCCCGGGTTTTGACGACGGACACCGCCACGGGCCAATCCAGAACCGCGGTCCGCACCAGGTCTTCCACGCCAGCCACCGTCGGCACCACGACGGCAAGACCGCCGACCCGTTTGGACAGCACGGCCACGGTCCGACCGAAGATATCGATCAGCCGCTGCACCTCGGACCGCCGGCTGCCGGGCAGAACGCACAACAGGGCGGCGTTCGGCGGAATGCCGTGGACCTCCCGGAAGGTGCGACCGTCCGCATCCGGGTTCATCTCTTCGATCGCCGGGTGCCCGACGAAGGTGCATGGCAGGCCCGCGGCCTCGAAATGCGCCGGCTCGAAGGGCAGAAGGGCCAGCAGGTGGTCGAAGTTGCGGCGGAACTTGTGCACCCGCCAGGGACGCCAGGCCCAGACCGTCGGCGCCACATAGTGAATGCGCGGTATCGATCGCGTCGCGATCCGCCGCACGAAACCGTGCGCGAAGGCCGGCGCGTCGATGGTGACGATGGCGGAAGGTTCGAGCCGGTCGACCGCCGCCGCGGCTTCGGCCATGCGTCTGAAGATCCGACGCGCATGCGGCAGCACCTCGAACACGCCGATGATCGACAGTTCCGTCATTGGGAACAGGCTTTCCAGGCCTTCGGCGGCCATGGCCTCGCCACCGACGCCGGCGAACCGGACCTGCCCCCCGGTCCGGCGTTTCAGCGCCGCCATCAAACGCCCGCCCAGGGCATCGCCGGACGGCTCTCCGGCAACGAGGAAGATAAGAGGCGTGTCGGCCATGCCAGTCAGCGGTCGAGCGCGACCACGAACAAGCCCGCGGCGTCGGCCCGCGCGACGACTTCGTCGCGGTCGACCACCAGTGTCCGCCCGGCGTGAATGGCGATGCCCCGAAGGCCGGCAGACACCGCCCGGCGCACGGTCTCGGGGCCGACGGTCGGCAGATCGACCCGAGTCTCCTGCCCGGGTTTCGCAAGTTTGACCAGGACGCCGCCCGGCCCTTCGCGGCGTAGCAGGCCGCACCGGTCCAACAGGGCATCCGTTCCTTCAGCCGCTTCGATGCCAAGCACCAGACCATCCTGGACGACCACGGCCTGGCCCACATCGCAGGCGCCAAGCGCCGCAAGCACATCCGCGCCGCGTTCGATATCGCGGACCGCATCCTGATCCGGCGTATGCGCGCCCAGCGCGCCGGCGGAAACGGTCAACCCGCCGATAACGTGATCTGCACCGACCACACGCAGCCCCTCCTCCGTTTCCAGGGTTTCGACGATCGCCCGCAGAAGACCGTCGTCGCCCAGGGCGGCTGTGCCCACCTTGGAGAAAAACTTGAAGGCGCGGGCATCCGGGCGCAGCGCCGCCAGCGAAGGACGTCTGATGCCGCCGGCAAAGACGACCTCTTTCACGTTGTTCTCGCGGAGCGCATCAAGAGCCTTGCTCGACGCACCGAGCCGGACCCAGATATGCGGCATATCGACGAACGCGTCCTCCTTCGCCTGGCCCTTGAACGCCACGACGAAGAACGGCCGCCCGATCTGTCGACAGTGGGCGACGATCCGGAGCGGTAGATCGCCCCGGCCGGCCAGGATTCCGAGCTTTGTCGATGATACCGTCAACGGGGCTGCGTCAGGCTCCGCTTGGATTCGGCGGTGATGACGGCACGGATGAACTCCAGGACATCGTTCACCAGGGCGCTTTCCGAGAATTCAGCCGCAACGTCCTCGACGCGTTCGCGGATCGTGCCCTCTTCGGCGAACAGCATCCGGTATGCCTTGCGCAAGCTGTCCACGTCTTCCTTGGAAAAGCCCCGGCGTTTCAGACCGACAAGGTTCAGCCCGCACAGCCGCGCCCGATCCCCCAACACGGATCCGTAGGGAATGACGTCGTATTCGACGCCGGACATGCCGCCGACCATCGCATGCGCCCCGATCCGCACGAACTGGTGCACCGCCGACAGACCGCCGACGATCGCATAGTCGCCGACCGTGACATGGCCGGCCAGGGTCGCATTGTTCGCCATGATCACGTGGTCGCCCAACACGCAATCGTGGGCCACGTGGGCGCCGGTCATGAACAGGCAATTGTCGCCGATCTTGGTCACCATGCCGCCCAGTTCGGTGCCGGGGTTCATGGTGACGTGTTCGCGGATCGTGTTGTTGCTGCCGATGATCAGCTCTGACGGTTCGCCCCGGTACTTCATGTCCTGCGGAATGGTTCCGATCGAGGCGAACGGGAAGATCCGGGTGCCCGCGCCGATCCGCGTCCTGCCCTGGACAACCACATGGGCAAGCAGTTCGACACCGTCCTGCAGCTGCACATGGGGACCGATGACGCAGTAAGGCCCGATGGAAACCGACTCCGCGATCTCCGCGCCGGGCTCGACCACGGCCGTTGGATGGATAGTTGGCATCATGGGTCCCTAATCATTGCCGAGATCGTCGCCTCGGCCACAAGCTTGCCGTCGACCTGCCCTTCGCCTTTGAAGCGCCAGACCTGCCCGCGTTGCTGCAGTTTTCGGACGTTCAGCAACAACAGATCCCCAGGCATGACAGGCTTGCGGAACTTGGCGCCTTCGATCGACATGAAGTAGACCAGCTTGCCTTCCGCGTCCGGACCCAACGACTGAACCACGAAAACGGCCGCGGTCTGCGCCATCGCCTCGACGATCAGAACGCCCGGCATGATGGGGTGTCCCGGAAAATGCCCCTGAAAGAAAGGCTCGTTCACGGTCACGTTCTTGACGCCGGTGGCGCTTTCGAACGGCACGATGTCCCTGACGCTGTCCACCAACAGGAAGGGATAACGGTGGGGTATCGACCTGAGCACGCCGGCAATATCGGCGTGCAGCGTCGTATCACTGGTTTCCGGAGCAGACATCGTCCTGTCAGCCTTTTCTGTTCTTGCCTTCCAGCAACCGCGCGAGCGTGGCCTGCAGGCGCCAGAATTGCTTGACCGGCATCGCGGGCGACCCGATCACCCGCGCACCTTCCTCCACGTCGCGCATAACGCCCGCCTGGGCCCCGATCTGCGCGCCCGGACCAATCGCCAGATGGCCGGCAACGCCCCCTTGGGCCGCGATCACCACATGATCGCCCAGCTGCGAACTGCCGGCGACGCCTGCTTGTGCGACGATCACGCTGCCGCGTCCGACCACCACATTGTGCCCGATCTGCACGAGGTTATCGATCTTCGCCCCGGCGCCGATCACCGTGTCCGGGCCGGCGCCTCGGTCCACGGTGGAATTTGCGCCGATTTCAACGTCGTCTTCGATGATGACCCGCCCAAGCTGGGGCACATCGACGGACCCGGACTTGCCCATTGCGAAACCGAACCCCCGGTTGCCGATCCGGACACCGGGATGCAGGTTCACCCGCGCGCCGACCGTGCAGTGGCTGAGCGATGCGTTGGCACCGATCTTGGTGCCGGATCCGACCTCGACCCGGTCGCCGACGACCGCATTCGGGCCGACCACGACGCCCGCACCGATCATTGCACCCTCGCCGATCACCGCCCCGGCCTCGATCCTGACATCCGGGCCAAGCTCGGCCGTCGGCGCGATCGCCGCGCTGGGATGGATGCCCGGGCTGGTGGTTCGGTCGGGATAGAACGCCCGCGCCGCAAGCGCGAAGGCCCGGTAGGGATCTTCACTCAACACCAACGACATGCCGTCCGGCGCCTGGTCCGCAAAGGCCGGCTCGATGATGCAGGCGGCGGCGTTGGAGCGCCGGAAATGCTCCAGGTACCGCTTGTTGTCGAGAAAACTCAGATCGCGCGGACCGGCTTGGTCCAGCGGCGCCACGTCGCCGATCTCAAGCGCAGGATCGACGCCGTCGGCAAGCCGGCCGTCGATCCGGGCCGCCAGATCGCCGAGGGACAGCGGCCCGGCGTTATCGAAGAATCGTGGATCGGCCATCGTCTTACTGCTGGGGCAGAGACACGCTTGGGAGGCGTTCGTTCAACAGGGCGACCACCTCATTCGTGATGTCCAACGACTGGTCCGCGAAGATCACCATCGTATCGGTCACTTCCCAGTTCAGGATGAGGCGATAGCCGCGCTCCTCGGCAAGCTGAAGCAGGATCGTACGCAGTTCCTGTTTGATCTGCTGGCGCCCGAAGACATAGGCCTCGTCCAACAGCCTCTTGCGCTCGTTGACGCCGCGTTGGGCTTCGTTGACGCGGGCCTGGAAGGCCTGAACCCGTTCCTGAAACGCCTCGTTGGACAACAGCGCGCGCTGCCCCTCCAACTGCTGTTCCTCCTCTTGCAGCTGGTTCTGGATCTGCCGGATCTCCTCTTCGAACATGCCCGAGCGTTCCTGCATCTGCTGATTGAGGCTGATGAACGCCGTGGCTTCCTTGGTTGCGCGTTCGGTATCGATGACCGCAATGCCGGCAAGCCCATCGGTCTGGGCGAATGCCTTGAGCGGCGTCGCAAGCAGCGCCATCACCAACAGGGCCGGTCCGATTCTGCGAAGCAGCGCAAGGAACAGAGGCATCTTAGAACCTCGTTCCGAAGCGGAACCGGATCACTTCTGTCTCATCGAAATCCTCTTTCAAAATCGCTTTCGCCAGATCGACCCTGACCGGGCCGAACGGCGATTTCCAAGCCACGCCCGCGCCTGCCGACCAGCGCAGCGTCGCCTTGTCGTCGATGCCAGTGGTGTTGTCCACGTCCCACAGGGTTCCGGCGTCGGTGAACACCGCGCCGCTGATCCCGAACTCGTCAGGTAACCCGACCGGGAACACGACCTCCGCCGTTCCGGTAATCAGATTGTTGCCGCCCAGTGCATCCTCCGTCCCCTTGTCACGCGGGCCGGCACCGGAGTCCTTGAAGCCGCGCAGGTTGTCGCCGCCCAGGAAGAACCGGTCGGTGATGCTGACATCGTCGTTGAGCCCGGTGATGAAACTGCCCTGGCCGGTGATCGCGCCGATGATCTCATCGGTGAACGGGTGGTAGTAGGAGCCGCGCAACACGGTGCGGAAGTACTTTACGCTTCCCCCAAGGCCCGCCAAGTCGTTGGACAGCTCACCGGAATAGCCCTCGGAAGGGTCGATCCGGCTGTTCAGACGATCGAGCCGCAGGTCCTGCCCGATCGAGGAGGTTACCCGCGACCCTTCTTCTTGCTGGATGAAGCGTGAGGCATCGTCGTCGACGTCGGTGACCTCGTCGCGACGCAGCGAATAGCGCAGACGCTGGGTGACGTCGTCGGTGATCGAATAGCCGAACCGCAGCCCCGTGCCTGTCGCCCGGCTCTTGAAGGAGCTTTCGTCGTCGTTGTCGCGCAGGGTGTGGAACACATCGAACCCGGCACTGACGTCTCGATCGAGGAAGTAGGGTTCCGTGAAACTGAAATCCACGTTCTGTCGCTTCTGGGCCAGTGTCAAAGACAGCCGCAGGTCCTGCCCCTTACCCAGAAGGTTGCGTTCACGGAGCGCAATGTCGCCCAGCGCGCCGTCACTGGTGGAGATACCGGCGCCGATGGTCAGTTCGCCGGTCGAGGTTTCTTCGACATCGACCTGGATGACCGTCTTGTCCGGCGTGCTGCCCGGGACGTTATTCACGTCAACGGCGCTGAAGAAGCCGAGGTTGGAGATGCGCTGGCGCGACCGGCGCAACTTCGATGCGCTGAAGGCATCGCCTTCCACCAGGCGAAACTCGCGCCGGATGACCTTGTCCAGCGTCCGCACGTTGCCGCGGATGTCGATCCGTTCCACATAGACGCGCGGACCTTCCTGGACCTCGAAGGTGATGTTGATCGTCTTGTTCTCGCGGTCCCTGTCGACGACCGGCCGGACGTCCACAAAGGCATAGCCCAGGTCGCCCACAGCCTGCGTCAAGGCCTCGACCGTCTGGTCCACATCGTCCGCGTTGTACCAATCGCCGGGCTCCAGATCGATGAATGCCTTCAGCGGCTCGGCTTCGACGTCGCGGATCCTGGAGATCACGTCGGTCGTTCCGAAGATGTATCGCTCGCCCTCTTCGACCGTGAAGGTGATGAAGAAGTCCTTGCGGTCGTCCGACAGCTCGGCAACCGCCGACACGACGCGGAAATCGGCAAAACCCGCCTCCAGATAGGCGCGGCGCAAAAGTTCCCGGTCGAAAGTGAGTTTGTCCGGGTCGTAGGTGTCCGCATTGGTCAGGAAACGGTACCAGCGCGATTCCTTGGTCTGGATGACCCGCTGCAGCTCGCTGTCGGAGAAGTAGTCGTTGCCGATGAAGCTGACTTTCTTGATGCCGGTCACGGGTCCTTCGGTGATCTCGAACACGAGATCGACGCGGTTCTGTTCAAGCTGGATGACCTTCGGTTCCACCGCGGCGGCAAACCGGCCGGATCGTCGGTAGATGTCCAGGATCCGGCGCACGTCGTTCTGGACGCGCGTGCGGGTATAGACGATCCGGGGCCGGAGCTGCACTTCCTGGCTCAGGATGTCGTCGTTGATGCGTTTGTTTCCTTCAAACGCGATACGGTTGATGATCGGGTTCTCGACCACGCGGACCACCAGCGTGTCGCCCTCCCGCCGCAGGGTCACGTCGGCAAACAGGCCGGTCGCGAACAACGTCTTCAACGACCGGTTGATCAGAGACGGGTCGAAGGGGTCGCCCACCTTCACGGAAAGGTAGGTCAGAACCGTGTCGGCTTCGATCCGCTGGGTCCCCTCAACGATGATGTTTGCGACAACCGGCCCCGACGGACGCACCACTTCGGGCTGGACGTCGATCGTCGGCGCCGCACGCGGAACGGGCGGCGCAGCGGGCGCAGGCGCCAGGATGGCCGGTCCCTGTCCCTGCGCCGCAACCGGCCAAGGTGACAGGGCGGTCAGCACGAGTGCGACCGCCAGCCAAACTCCCAAACAAACCCGCACTATGCCTCCAACACGCGCGAAGCCTACGTCAATAAATCTCTTATGAAATCAAGAACAGACAAATGAACAAAGTCATTTATCGTCACGAATACCATAAGACTGAGGATTAGAGCCAGTCCGATCCGAAGACCGTACTCTTGCGCTCTTTCGCCCAGCGGCTTTCCGCGCACCGCCTCGATTGCGTAGAACAACAGATGCCCGCCGTCCAGGATCGGGATCGGAAACAGGTTGATCAGACCCAGATTGATGGACAACAGCGCCATGAAGCTGAACAGCGTAATGACGCCGCTTTCGGCGAAGTCGCCCGACAGTTTCGCAATCCGCAGCGGGCCGCCCAGTTCGTCCGTCCCCCGGTCGCCGACGATGATCTCGCCGACGGCGGCCAGCGTCCCCATGGTCAGCCGGCCGGTCTCCACCGCCGCCTCCCAGACCGCCGACAACGGTCCAAGCCGCACGTATTCCGGACCCGGTGCGTAGACGCCCAGCCGGTAGGCCTGGACGGTGCCGGTGTCCGTCGTGGTGGTGTCGATCCTTGGCGTGACGGTCGCGGTGAAGACCGTCCCGTCCCGATCGATCTCGAAGGCGAGCGCGCGTCCGCCGCTGCCCTCTACGACAGCCTTGAGATCAAAGAAATCGCCGATCGGCTTGCCGTCAACCGCGGTGATCCGGTCTCCGGCCACGAGCCCGGCCTGGTCGGCGGCCGACCCTTCGACCACCCCGCCGATGCCGGCTTCGACGAATTCCTGGGGCATGGGCCGCCCGACCGCCATGAAAAGGCCGGCTAAAATGATGATGGCAAAAACAAAATTGGCCGCGGGACCGGCAAAGACGATGGCCGCGCGCTGTCCAAGCGTCTTGTGACTGAAGGAGACCGATTTCTGCTCGTCGGTCATGACGACATCCGGGTGCGGTTCCAGGGATGCCTCGCCGAACATCTTGACATAACCGCCGAGCGGTATGGCACTGAATTTCCAGCGTGTTCCGGCCTTGTCGGTAAGCCCGAACAGTTCCGGACCAAAGCCGATGGAGAACACCTCCACCCGCACGCCGTTACGCCGCGCGATCGCGTAGTGGCCCAGTTCGTGAACGAAGACCAGCGCCGTCAGGACGACCAGAAACCAGCCCACATTGTGCCCGATCCAGGTAACCAACTCCATTTGATCCCACCTTGTCTGGCCGGCGGCTCAGGCCGCCACGCCACCGATTTTCCGTGCAGCCACGCGCCGCGTCTCGAGGTCTAGGTGGCATACGTCCTCGAGTGAATCAATGCCCGTCCCGGGCACGGTTTCGAGACAATAGGCCACCACGGCCGCCACATCCAGAAAGCCGATCTTTTCGGCCAAAAATGCCGCAACCGCCTCCTCGTTGGCCGCGTTAAGGATTGTCGGCGCGCCGCCCTGGGCCTTCAGCGCGCTGCGAGCCAGGCCAAGGGCCGGAAAACGCTCCAGATCCGGGGGCTCGAAGTCGAGCCTCGCCAGCGCCGCCAGATCCAGCCGCTGCGACGGCGTCTCGATCCTTTCCGGCCAGGCAAGGGTGTGGGCGATCGGCGTGCGCATGTCCGGCGACCCCAACTGGGCCAGCACCGAGCCGTCAACATAGGCCACCATCGAATGGATCACGGATTGCGGGTGTACCAGCACGTCGATCCGCGGTTCCGGCACCGCAAACAGGTGGTGCGCCTCGATGATTTCCAGCCCCTTGTTCATCATGGTTGCGGAATCCACGGAGATCTTCGCGCCCATTTCCCAGTTCGGGTGGGCGCAGGCCTGGGCCGGCGTCACCGTCCGCATGGCCTCGACGTCCAGCGTCCGGAACGGTCCGCCCGATGCCGTCAGGATCAGCTTCTCCACCGTGTCGGGCCGGGTGGTGTCGAACACCTGGAAGATGGCGTTGTGCTCGGAATCCACCGGCAGCAGACGGGCGCCGCTCTGCTGGACCTCCTGCAGCATCAGATGGCCGGCGCAGACCAGGCATTCCTTGTTGGCCAGGGCGACGATCCCGCCCCGGCGCACCGCCGCCAAGGTCGGCGCCAGACCCGCGGCGCCGACGATGGCGGCCATGGTCCAGTCGCTCTCGATCTCGGCCGCGGCAACCAGCGCCTCGGGTCCGGCGCCGACCTCCACGCCGGTCCCCTGCAACAGGTCGCACAGCTCGCCATAGCGTTCGGGATCGCCGATCGCAACGAACTCCGGCTTGAACCGCCGCGCGAACTCGGCCAGCGGCTCGACGTTGCGCAGGGCCGTCAGCGCCACGACCCGAAACCTCTCGGGATGGCGGCCGATCAGGTCCATGGTGTTGCGTCCGACCGACCCCGTCGCCCCCAGGATGGTGACGCGGCGCGGCGCCACAGAGGCCTCGGGCGCGCATTGTGCCAGGGACGCGACCATCAGATCGCGCCTCCGGCCAGCACGACGGCAACGAAGGCCGGTACGGCGGCCAGGACACCGTCCAGCCGGTCCAGCACGCCGCCGTGCCCCGGTATCAGAACCCCCGAATCCTTCACGCCGGCACGGCGTTTCAGATAGGATTCCAGCAGATCACCCGCCTGCGCCACCGCCGACAGGCCGACCGCCAGAAGCGCGGCGCGCGCCGGCTGGCCGCCAAGTCCGGCCGCGAACTGTGCCACCGCGACGCCGGCCACCGCCGCCCCGGCAGCGCCGCCGACCGCGCCCGACCAGGTCTTGTTGGGGCTGATCCGAGGTGCCAGCTTAGGACCGCCGATCGCCCGACCGGCCACATAGGCGCAGACGTCGGTCGCGACAATCACCGCCACCAGCCAGAAGACGATCACGGCGCCCGTCTCGCCAAGTCCCCTCAGCCACACCGCGCCGGCGCAGGCCGCCGACAGGTAGATCACGCCGAACCCGGCGATCGCCCGGTTGACCAGGGTCTGCCGGCGGACCACGGCGCCGACGACGACCGCACCCAATCCGCCGAGCGCCGCGGCCGGCCAATAGAGGCCGATCGACACGATCAGCAGGATGACGACGCCCAGGGCCGCGGTCGCCGCCACCACCGCCGCCTGGCGGGGCGCGCACAGCGCCGACCACTCCCACGCCATGACCACCAGGATCAGGGCGACGAAGATCGTGAACCAAACGCCGCCCGCCCAGATCGCAAGAACTGCAATGGGCAGAATGACGGCGGCCGACCGTATCCTAAGTGCCAGGTTGCTCGACACGGACTGAGCTGTCGGTTGCGCCGTACCTGCGGTCACGGCGTTGATAGTCGCTGACGGCCGCGGACAGATCGGCCGCGCCGAAATCCGGCCACAGACGGTCGACGAAGACCAGTTCCGTATAGGCAAGCTGCCACAGCAGGAAGTTGCTGATCCGCTTTTCGCCGCTGGTGCGGATCAGGAGATCGGGATCGGGAATCCCGTCGGTCAAGAGCGATCTTTCGATCGCGGCCTCGTCGATCTTTTCCGGGTCCAGCGTCCCGGCGCGGGCCTGTTCGGCGAGGCTTTTGGCCGCATCGACCAGTTCCTGCCGGCCGCCATAGCTGATCGCCAAGACCACGGTCATGCGGTCGTTGCCGGCGGTGCGCGCCTCGGCGTCTTCGATCAGGCGCACGATGTCGTCGTCCAATCGCCCGCGCTCGCCGATCACTTTCAGGCAGATGCCGCGGGCGTGGATCTCTGCCACCTCCGAACGCAGATAGCGCCGGAACAGGCCCATCAGATCGCCGATTTCGACGTCGGGGCGTTTCCAGTTCTCAGACGAGAAACCGAACAGCGTCAGATAACGGATCCCCATCTCGCCCGCCGCCTCGACGGTGCGCCGCACGGCATCCGCACCTTTGGCGTGGCCTGCGGTGCGCGGCAGACCGCGCGCCTTCGCCCAGCGTCCGTTGCCATCCATGATGATGGCGACATGGGTCGGGGGTGGTCGTTCCGTCTTGTGCGCGTCGGTCAGGTCCATCACGCTAGACCTGCATGATGTCTTGTTCCTTTGAGGCCAGAAGATCGTCGATCTGCTTGATGTGGCCGTCCGTCAGCTTTTGCAGTTCGTCGGCATCGCGATGATGCTGGTCCTGCGAGATCTCGTGGTCCTTTTCCATCCGCTTCAGCTTCTCCATGCCGTCGCGCCGGATGTTCCTGACCGCAACCCGCGCCTGTTCGGTGTATTTCGCGGCCACCTTCGACAGTTCGTGACGGCGCTCCTCGTTCAGTTCGGGGATCGGAACGCGGATCAGGTTTCCTTCGGTCTGCGGGTTCAGGCCCAGGTCGGACTCGCGGATCGCGCGTTCGACGGCCTTGGTGTTAGAGCCGTCCCAGACCTGCACGTTCAGCATGCGCGGCTCGGGCACCGAGATGCTGGCAAGCTGGTTGAACGGCATCATCGCGCCATAGCACTCGGCCTGCAGATGCTCCAAAAGCTGGGGATTGGCTCTGCCGGTCCGCAGCCCGGCAAACTCGTTATTCAACGCCTCCACCGCGCCGTGCATCCGGCGCTTGATGTCGGCCCAATCGAACTCAGGCACGGCCCTACCCTCGTTGTTGTTTGCAGACCATCATGCGGTCCGTTTGGTTATTGGTCGGCGATGATCGTATACCGACCTTGGCCCCGAATCACGTCCGCAAATGCGCCGGCCTCGTGGATCGAGAACACCAGGATCGGGATGCCGTTCTCGCGGCTGAGCGAAATGGCCGACGCATCCATTACTTTAAGGTCGCGCCTCAGCACATCGAGATAGCTTAGCTTTTCATGCCTCTTCGCGTTCGCGTCCGTGGCCGGATCGGAAGAATAGACGCCGTCGACCTGGGTCCCCTTCAACAGCGCGTCGCATTCCATTTCCGACGCTCTCAAGGCCGCGGCCGTGTCCGTGGTGAAGAACGGGTTGCCGGTGCCGGCCGCGAAGATCACGACCCGGCCCTTCTCCATATGCCTGACGGCGCGGCGCCGGATATACGGTTCGCAGACCGACTGCATCGGGATGGCCGACAGCACGCGGGTATAGATGCCCAGGCGTTCCAGCGCGCTCTGCATGGCCAATGCGTTGATCACCGTCGCCAGCATGCCCATGTAGTCGGCGGTCGTGCGGTCCATCCCGGTCGCCGCGCCGGACACGCCGCGAAAGATGTTGCCACCGCCGATCACGAGACAGATCTGCACGCCGAGTTTGTGCACCGCCTTGATGTCGTTGGCGATGCGGCCGACGGTGTCGGGGTCGAGCCCGTATTCGCGATCGCCCATCAGGGCCTCGCCTGACACCTTCATCAGGACGCGTCCATAGACCGCGGACGCGGGTTCGGAGGTCGTCGGCGTCGCTGTGGTCATGCTGCCCCTGCCGGTCGTTGGGAGAAGGAAACGCCTACGCGTCAGGCGTTCAGAGTGGCCTGAACCTCGGCGGCGAAATCCTCCTCTTCCTTTTCGATCCCCTCGCCCAGGTTGAAACGGGCGAAGGCCTTCAGGGTCACCGGCGCGCCGACATCCGCCGCCGCGTTCTCGATCACCTTCTTGATCTTGGTTTCGTTGTCGATGACGAAGACCTGTTCCAGAAGGACCACCTCTTCGTAGAATTTGCGCAGCCGGCCCTCGACCATCTTGGCGATGATCTCCTCGGGCTTGCCGCTCTCGCGCGCCTGCTCGCTCAGCACCGCCCGCTCGCGGTCCAGCGCGGCCGGGTCGACCGCATCGACGGACAGGAACTCGGGCCGCGCCGCCGCGACATGCATCGCGATCTGCTTGCCAAGGCCCGCCAGGGCGCCCGCATCGCCCTCGGACTCCAGCGCCACCAGGACGCCGATCTTGCCGAGGCCCGGAACCAGGGCCGAGTGCACATAGGCCGCAACGATGCCGTTCTCCACCGACAGTGCGGCGGCCCGGCGCAGGTTCATGTTCTCGCCGATGGTGGCGATGTTGTCGGTGAGCTGGTGCTCGAAGCTGTTGTCGCTGCCGGGGTATGGGGCGGCCAGGACGGCGGCGCTGTCGCCGTCGTTCTCCAGCGCGGCCTGGGCGGCATTGGCGACGAAGGCCTGGAACGTGTCGTTACGGGCGACGAAGTCGGTCTCGGCATTGACCTCGACCATCGCGCCCCGGTTCGCCTCGGCGACGACGCCCACGAGGCCCTCGGCGGCCACGCGGCCCGCCTTCTTCGCCGCCGCGGCAAGGCCCTTGGTGCGCAGCCAGTCGACCGCCTCTTCCATCTGGCCGCCGGTCTCGCTCAACGCCTTCTTGCAATCCATCATGCCTGCGCCCGTCTTGTCGCGCAGTTCCTTCACCATCGCAGCAGAGATCGCCGCCATCCGCCGTTACCCCTTTTCAGTTCACGCCGCCGGCCACCGGCGGTCGAAATTCCCGGTCGCAGAACCGAATGCCCTGCACTTACACAGGAACGGCGGCACCTGCGCCGCCGTCCAATTCCGTCAAACACTCCGGCCCGAGCGTCACGCCGTCTTGGCGGCCTTCTCCTCGGTCTCGCCCGTTTTCTCGGCCGGCGCCTCCTCGGCCACAGCCTCGGCGGTTTCTTCCGCCGGCGCATCGGCCGGCGCCTGTTCGGCGGCTTCGGCCTCGGGTGTCGCATCGCCGGTCTCGGCCGGCGCGGCCTCGGCCGCCGCCTCTTCGGCAGCTTCGGCAGCTTCGGCGGCCTCCAGGCCCTCTTCGGTCGGCTCCAGGCTTTCGCCCACGTCCACGCCCGAGGCCACCAGTTCCTGCTGCAGCCCGTCAAGCACGGCGCTGGAGACCAGGTCGCAATAGGTGGCGATCGCCCGCATGGCGTCGTCGTTGCCCGGCACCGCGAAGGTGATCATGTCCGGATCGGAATTGCTGTCGATCACCGCGCCGACGGGGATGCCCAGATGGCTCGCCTCGCGCACGGCGATCGATTCCTTGTTGGTGTCGATGACGAACAGCATGTCGGGCAGACCGCCCATCTCCTTGATGCCGCCCAGCGCGCGCTCCAGCTTGTCGCGCTGGCGCTGCAGGCCCAACAGCTCCTTCTTGGTCAGGCCGTGATCCTCCGACGAGAGCTTCTCGTCCAGGGTCTTGAGGCGCTTGATCGAGTTGGAGATGGTCTTCCAGTTGGTCAGCATGCCGCCCAACCAGCGGTGGTTGACGTAGTACTGGCCGCAGCGTTCGGCCGCCTGCCGGACCGCATCCTGGGCCTGGCGCTTGGTGCCCACGAACAGGATGCGGCCGCCGCCGGCGGCAATGTCGCGCACCTGTTCCAAAGCCCGGTGCATCATCGGCACCGTCTGTTCCAGATCGATGATATGGACCCCGTTCCGCTCGCCGAACAGATACGGCTTCATCTTGGGGTTCCAGCGCCGGGTCGTGTGCCCGAAATGAACGCCCGCCTCGATCAGCTGGCGCATGGTAAAGGTCGGCATCGACATGATATTAAACCCTTTTTTCCGGTTAGCCTCCGCGGGCTGAACCGGGCCTAGGCCCGGACCGGAGGGATCGCCGCCACCTTTTCGGCGCCAGCCACCACCTTACCCGCGTGCGTGAATGGCGCGGGATATACCGCCTCAAGCGGCGGGATTCAAGGGAAATCGGGGGTATCGAGCCGCTGTCTTGAAACGCGATGCCCTCTGCCAGCCGGCTTCAAATCAGCGGCAGTCTGTCAGACCGTTATCGCGCCGCAGGAACAGGGCAATCTCCTGGCATTCGGTCAAGGCGCGCGGCAGAACCCGGTCGGCATAATCCAGCAGCGCCCTACCATAGGGAAGAACCTCCCACAGGCGCGCCGTCCCGTCGTTCCGGAGCGCGGCGGTCACAACCCGTGTCCCGTCCGGGCTGAATGCCGCGTGCCGGACCCGGCCCTTGTGCCCGCGCAGCACGGCCAGCGCCTCTCCGCTTGCCGTGTCCCACAGGCGCGCCGTCCAGTCGTAAGACGCGGTCACCACCCGTGTGCCGTCCGGGCTGAATGCCGCGTGCCGGACCGGGCCCTTGTGCCCGCGCAGCACGGCCACTGCTTTTCCGCTCGCCGTGCCCCACAGGCGCGCCGTCCCGTCAACTGATGCGGTCACGACCCGCGTCCCGTCCGGGCTGAACGCAGCGTGGTTGACCATGCGTTCATGCCCCTGCAGGACAGCAAGCACCTCACCGTTCGACGCGTCCCACAGGCGCGCCGTATTGTCACCGGACGCGGTCACAACCCGCGTCCCGTCAGGGCTGAACGCAGCGTGGCCGACATCAGCTGCGTGGCCCTGCAGCACGGCCAGAGCCTCTCCGCCAGACGCGTCCCAAAGGCGCGCCGTTCCGTTATAAGACGCGGTCACCACCCGTGTCCCGTCAGGGCTGAAGTCGGCGTGCCAGACCGGGCCCTCGTGCTCGTGCCCGCGCAGCACGGCCACCGTTTTCCCGCTCGCCGTGTCCCACAGGCGCGCCGTGGTGTCGTCGGACGCGGTCACAACCCGCGTCCCGTCAGGGCTGAAGGCCGCGTGCACGATCGAGCCCTTGTGCCCGCGCAGCACGGCCAACGTCTTCCCTCCCGACGCGTCCCAAAGACGCGCCGTCCCGTCATGCGAGGCCGTCAGGATTAACGCGCCGTCCGGGCTGAACGCGGCGACCGGGACCGTGCCCTCGTGCCCCTCCAGCACGAACAGCGCCTCGCCGCTAGACAGGTCCCAAAGGCGCGCAGTTCCGTCATAGGACGCGGTCACCACCCGTGTCCCGTCCGGGCTGAAGTCGGCGTGCATGAGTGAGCGCTCCTGCCCGCGCAGCACGGCAAGTGCCTCCCAGCGCGACGCGCTCCAAACACGGGCTGTCCCATCGCCAGAAGCGGTTACAACCCGCTTTCCGTCCGGGCTGAAGTCGGCGTGACTGACCCCGCCCTCGTGCCCGCGCAGCACCGCCACAGTTTTCCCGCTCGCCGTGTCCCACAGGCGCGCCATCCCGTCAACTGATGCGGTCACGACCCGCGTCCCGTCCGGACTGAATGTAGCGTGCCCGACAGAAGCACCGTGGCCCTGCAGCACGGCCACCGCTTCCCCGCTCGCCGTCTCCCACAGGCGCGCCGTCCCGTCATCTGATGCGGTCACAATCAGCGTCCCGTCCGGGCTGAACGCCGCGCCTGTGACTATGCCGTCATGCCCCTCCAGCACGAACAGCGCCTCGCCGCTCGACGCGTCGAAAAGATGCGCGGTCTGTCTGCCTGACGTGGTTAGAATTCGCGTCCCGTCCTGGCTGAACGCAACGTGCTCGGCGTCCACGTCAATCCCGTCCAACTTGGCCAGCGCCTCTCCGCTTGACGCATCCCACAGACGGTTCGTGCGATCAGCGGACGCTGTCACCACACGCGTCCCGTCCGGACTGAACGCCGCGGACCAGACGTCGTTTTCATGCCCCTCTAGCACGGCAATCGCCTCTCCGCTCGACGCGTCCCAAAGGCGCGCAGTTCGGTCACGGGACGCGGTCACCAACCGTGTCCCGTCCGGGCTGAACGCCGCGTGCCAGACTGGGCGCTTGTGCCCGCGCAGCACGGCCACTGCTTTCCCGCTCGCCGTGACCCACAGGCGCGCTGTCCCGTCAACTGATGCGGTCACGACCCGCGTTCCGTCCGGGCTGAACGCCACGTGCCCCACCCGGCCCTTGTGCCCACGCAGCACGGCCAGCGCCTTCCCTCCCGACGAGTCCCAAAGACGCGCCGTCCCGTCATCTGATGCGGTGACGATGCGTGTTCCGTCCGGGCTGAACGTGGCTTGAATGACAACGTCTTCATGCCCCCGCAGCACCGCCCGTTCGCGCTGAGAGTGAAGGGCATGGTAAAGCGCCGCATACGCGGGCGCAGACATGGGATGGTCGTCGACGGCCGAAGCGCTCGGCAATCCGCGCAATGCAATCAACGCGGCCGCCACGTGGTCGCCCGCTCGTCTGCGGTCATGCGCCAGATTGGCCAGCAATAGGGACTCCCGCCTCTGCGTCTCCTTAAGTTCGGCTTGAAGCGCCTCCACCGACTGGGGCTGCTCGGCTTTCTTCTCCATCGCCTGAAGCGCGGGCAGCCCGGGCGCGGAGACCAAGACCAGTTGAAGGACGGCCAGGGCGCCCCCAGCCGTCGCAGGCGTGCGCTGAGCCTAATTCTGGAGTACTCATTCGTCATACTGTTATCCGGCAAGTCACCTACTCCTGACAAAGACTGCTAAACGGCGCACCCACCGATTTGGGGCGCGAAACGACGTCTAAGCTACTGATATCCATGGGCCAGGACAATTCTTCGGGATTTCCGCATTCGTGTGCGGGCGCATACCGGTTGCTGTGGTTGCCTTCATTGCCAACTGTCGGCTAGGTCAGCGGGTCCCGCGCCCAACCGCACCGCCCAGCGCATCTCGGTCTCGCACTTGGAGGTTGGCGCAAGGTGGATCGCCGCCGCCCGTCTCATGGGCCGATTTCCCACAGGTACGCCCTTCGGTCAGCACATGCGGTCGCAACCCGTGTGCCATTCGGGCTGAACGCAGCACTCCAAACGGTGTCCCCGTGGTAGAGCAACGCCAGAGGCGCCCCGTCGGATGCGTCCCACAGACGCGCCTCGCACTCCTCGGACGCGGTCACGACGCGTCGTCCGTCAGGGCTGAATGCGGCATTCAGGACATCGCCCGAATGCCCTTGCAGCAGGGCAACCTGCTCACCGGACGATGCATCCCATAAACGCGGCGTTTCGTCATCACAGAAGGTCACGACCCGCGTCCCGTCAGGGCTGAACGCGACGCCGACGTCGCCATCATGGCCGGCCAAGACCGCAAGCGTGTCCCCGCTTGCCGCCTTCCATAAGCGGGCCGTTCCATCTCTCGATGCAGTGACGACCCGCGTCCCGTCCTGGCTGAACGAGGCGCCCCAGACTGGACCCTGGTGCCCGCGTAATACGAGAACTGCCTCGCCGCCCAAGGCGTCCCACACGCGTGCCGTCCCGTCGTTCGACGTGGTCACAATCCGTGACCCGTCCGGGCTGAAAGCAGCGCAACTGACCCCGTCCTTGTGGCCGCGCAGCACGCTTTGACACTCTCCGCTGGCCACGTCCCAAAGGCGCGCCGTACCGTCGGCACATGCGGTCACAATCTGCGTCCCGTCCGGGCTGAACGTGGCCCCGACGCCGCGATCATGGCCCTGGAAGGCAGCATGCAGGTCCCCGCTTGACGCGTTCCACAGGCGGGCCGTTCCATCTTTCGATGCAGTTACAACCCGCGTTCCGTCCGGGCTGAATGAGGCATGCCAGACCGGCCCCTCATGACCGCGTAGCACCAGACGCGCCTTGCCCCCCGCGGCATCCCACAGACGCGCCGTCCCGTCTTGAGACGCGGTGACAACTTGCGTTCCGTCCGGGCTGAAGGCGGCATACCAGACCCAATCTTCATGCCCCTGGAGCAGGACAAGGTTTCGCACCGCCCGGTTCTTCTTAGTCCTGTCATCCGACACTGTCATTCTCACTCACAGGAACGCCCTTAATCAGGTTGAACCACGCTTCCGCTGGAATGCGACGCCCGGCTCAGGCAAGGATTTCCCACAGCCGCGCCGTCCCGTCCATGGACGCGGTCAGGATCCGGGTTCCATCAGGGCTGAAAGACGCGCGGGCGACGGGCTTCTCATGCCCCAGCAGAACCGCCATCGCAGTGCCCCTTGCGGTGTCCCACAACCGCGGATCGGCAGACACGGTCACCGCGCGCGTCCCGTCCGGGCTGAAGGTGCCGTACCAGACCCAGCCTTCATGCCCCTCCAGCACGGCAAGAGCCTCTCCGCTCGACGCGTCCCACAGACGCGCAGTCCCGTCCAAGGACGCGGTCAGAATCCGCGTTCCGTCCGGGCTGAAGGAGGCGTGCTCGACGTCACTCGTGTGCCCCTCCAGCACGGCCAGCGCCTCCCCGCTCGACGCGTTCCAAAGACGCGCCGTCGCGTCATCCGACGCGGTCACCACACGCATGCCGTCCGGGCTGAACGCCGCGTGACTGACGCTGTCTTCATGCTCCTCCAGCACGGCAAGCGCCTCTCCGCTCCACGCGTCCCACAGACGCGCCGTGCAGTAATTCCAATCCGTCGACGCGGTCACGACGCGTGTTCCGTCCGGGCTGAACGCCGCGTGACTGACGCTGATCTCATGCCCCTGCAGCACGGCCAGGACCTCTCCGCTCGACGCGCCCCAAAGCCGCGCCGTCGCGTCATGTGACGCGGTCACGACCCGCGTTCCGTCCGGGCTGAACGCGGCGTGCGTGACCCTGTCATGATGCCCCTGCAGGACGGCCAGCGCCTCCCCTCCCGACGCGTCCCAAAGACGCGCCGTCGCGTCATCTGACGCGGTCACCACGCGCGTCCCGTCCGGGCTGAAGGTGCCGTACCAGACCCAGCCTTCATGCCCCTCCAGCACGGCAAGAGCCTCCCCTCCCGAGGCGTCCCAAACACGCGCCGTCGCGTCACCTGACGCGGTCACAATCCGTGTGCCGTCAAGGCTGAATTCGGCACCTTTGACCCAATCATCGTGCCCCTTCAGCACGGCAAGTTCCCGCACCGACACGCTGCCGTCCTTTTGGTTACCTGACACGACGAGACCTCCCAACAAAACCCAAAGCAAACACCTGGAACGCCGTTTCCGTCTGAACGCGGAACGGGCCATTTGCCACGTTGCTCATAAACATGGATCTGAGCGGTTCTTCCAGGGACCTGTCGGATCGGCCTAGACGTCCCGCACGTCGACGATGCCGGGGATCGAGTTCACCGCCTGGCGCATCTCGGCGTCGATCTGGAAGGTGCGGTTGAGGTCGATCTCGATCTCTTGGTCGAACGGAACCGCCGGCGCTGCCAGACCCCTCACAGTGGAGACTGCCTGCAAAGGCGCGCGAAGGCATGGTCGATGCGCGTGCAGCAGCGACGGCAAGGCCCTACGGAGCGCCGTTCGGTCGCGGACAATCCAGCAACCCGTTATATTCGTTGAGTGACAATTCGACCTCCTGGCATGCGGTCAAATCGCGAGGCAGCACACGGTCGGCATGGTCGATCAGTGCCCTGCCATAAGGAAGCACTTCCCACAGCCGCGCGCTCCCGCCTGCGCCGCTCGTCAGGATCTGCTTCCCATCCTGGCTGAAGGAGACGCTGTAAACATATACCCTGTGCCCGCGCAGGACCGCGAGCGTTTCGCCGTTGGCGATGTCCCACAAACGCGCCGTTCCGTCTTTGGACGCGGTCGCAATCCGCGTCCCGTCGGGGCTGAAGACGGCGCTCTCCACAGCATCCTGATGCCCGCGCAGCACCGCAAGCGCCTCGCCGCCCGAGGTGTCCCACACACGTGCAGTGTCGTCACTAGACGCGGTCACAACGCGCGACCCATCCGGACTGAACGCGGCGTGAAAGACCGTGAATTCATGCCCCTCCAGCACGGCAAGCGCCTCGCCGGTTACCGCGTCCCAAACGCGAGCCGTGTCGTCGCCACTTGTGGTGACAATCCGGGTTCCGTCGGGGCTGAATGCTGCATGCCACACGCCTTTTTTGTGTCCTTGCAACACGACAAGGTTCTCGCCGCTGGCGGCGTCCCACAGGCGCGCGGTCCCGTCCAACGACGCGGTGGCAATGCGTGCCCCATCCGGGCTGAATTCGGCGTGCCAGATTTCTTCGGTGTGTCCCCGCAGAACCGCACGCGGCTTTCCGCCGGACGCGTCCCACAGGCGCGCCGTCCCGTCATACGACGCCGTCAGGATCAACGCCCCGTCCGGACTGAACGCAGCGGATCGGACAGCGCTCTCATGCCCCGACAACACGGCCAGCGCCGCCCCGCCGGACGCATCCCACAGACGCGCTGTGTTGTCGAAAGACGCCGTCACGACACGTTTCCCGTCCGGACTGAAGACGCCATGCTGAACCAGTCTTTCATGCCCTTCCAGGACGGCAAGCACCTCACCGTTCGAGGCATCCCACAGGCGTGCGGAGCCGTCGGACGAGGCCGTCAAGATCTTGGTTTCGTCGGGGCTGAACGCGGCGTGCACGATCGAGCATTCGTTGCATTGCTGCATGACGACCAATTCCTCGTCCGTGGCATCCCACAGGCGCACGGTCCGGTCCTCGGACCTGGTGATGACTTGTGCACCATCCCGGCTGAACGCGGCATGCCAGACCGAATTGTCGTGCCCCCGCAATACGGTGCGCGGCGCCCCGTCCGCTGCATCCCACAAACGCGCGGTGCCGTCAGTCGACGCCGTCACGATTCGTGTTCCATCCGGGCTGTATTGCGCGGTGGTGACGGGGTTTTCATGCTCGTCCAGCACAGCAAGAACTTGCCCGCTGGTCGCGTCCCAAAGACGCGCCGTGCCGTCCGCGGACCCGGTCAAGATTTGCGTGCCGTCCGGGCTAAATGCGACGCTCATGACGTAGTCCCGATGCCCCTGCATCACAACCGGCGTTTCGCTGTCGGAGAGGTCCCACAACAGCGCGGTCCCGTTTAGAAAGGCGGCCGCTATCTTGGTTCCGTCCGGGCTGAAGGCGGCGTCATTGAGGTGGCTGCTAGGGCCGCGCAACGCCGCAATTGCCTCTCCGGTGTATGCGTCCCACACATGCACCGACTGCGCATCGGTATAGGCCAAAACCCGCGACCCGTCCGGGCTAAATGCGGCGTGCCAGATATTCTCGCCAGCCGCGCGCAGCACCAGAAGTACCTCGCCGCTAGAGGCATCCCAAAGATGCACGGGGTTGTCCTCCGGATAGGTCGATGACTCGGTCAGGATCCGCGATCCGTCCGGGCTGAATACCCCTTGATAAACAGAACCGCCATGAACGTGCAGGACAGCGAGCATTTCCCCGCTGGCCGCGTCCCACAGGCGCGCCGTCTCGTCCTGAGAAGCGGTCAGGATCCGCGACCCGTCCGGGCTGAAGACGGCGCTCTCCACACTATCCTGATGCCCGCGCAGCACCAGAAGCACTTCTCCGCTGAAGGCATCCCACACGCGTGCAGTGTCGTCTGAATCCACGGTTACGACCCGCGTTCCGTCAGGGCTCAAGCTGGAGTCTAGGAAGAAATTGCCGTGCTGATGCAATACCGTTTGTTCGCGCTGCAGGTACAGCGCGCGATAAAGCGCCGCGTAGGTGGCCGTCACGAACGGATAGTCCGCGTTGACGGCGTTGCCGGGCAGTCCGCGCTTGGCGACCAAGGCCGCGTTTACGTGCTGGTGCGCCTCGATCTGCTCCTGCGCCACCCTGGCCAGCAGCAGCGACTTCTGCTTTTGCAGGTCCGCGACCACCGCCTCGGCGTCATTGTCCGACCGAAAATCCTCTGCACTCCTGTCAACAGAGCCGGGCGTGCACGCCGCGACCGCCAAAAGCAGTGGCATGACAAACTGGACGCACGGGCGGCTTCGGCGCTTGCGGCCCCCGCCCTTCGTGATTTCTCGACCGGTACGGAATTCCAACACAATAGCTCCCCCCAAAAAACCCGGCTCACTGGGCCGCATGGCGCATCCGCCAGCCGGCTTCCAAGCTAGTCCTATCCACAGTTCAGGGCAATTTCCGGGACCGGTTCTGCGGGAACGCTCACGGACGGGCAGAGATCCGCGCCTTCAGAGCTCAAACGTCCCGCACGTCGATGATGCCGGGGATCGACTTCACCGCCTGGCGCATCTTGGCGTCGATCTGGAAAGTGCGGTTGAGGTCGATCTCGACCTCCTTGTCGAACGGACCCGCTGAGGCTGTGAGCCCCCTCAGAGTGGAGAGTGCCTGCAAGGCGCGCGAAGACATGGTCGATGCGCGTGCAGCAGCGATGGCAAGGACCTACGGAGCGCCGTTCGGTCGCGGACAATCCAGCAACCCGTGATACTCGCTGAGGGACAGTTCGACCTCCTGGCATGCGGTCAAATCGCGTGGCAGCACACGGTCGGCATGGTCGATCAGCGCCCTGCCGTAAGGAAGGACTTCCCACAGTCGCGCGCTCCCGCCTTGCGCACTGGTCAAGATTTGCATCCCGTCTTCGCTGAAGGAGACGTTGTAGACCTGCCCCCTATGCCCGCGCAGGACCGCGAGCGTTTCGCCGTTGGCGACGTCCCACAAACGCGCTGTTCCGTCTGCGGAAGTGGTCGCAATCCGCGTCCCGTCGGGGCTGAATGCGGCGTCCCAGACGCCGGCGTCATGCCCACGCAGCACCACAAGCGCCTCGCCGCTGGAAACATCCAATACGCTTGCCGTGCCGTCGCGAGACACGATCACGACCCGCGTCCCATCGGGGCTGAACGCCACGTGGCCGATGTCGTTTAGGCTCTCTTCCAGCACGGCAAGCGCCTCGCCGGTTACCGCGTCCCAAACGCGAGCCGTGTCGTCGATACTAGTGGTGACGATCCGGGTTCCGTCGGGGCTGAATACCGCTTGCCACACGCCGTACTTGTGCCCTTGCAACACGACAAGGGTCTCGCCGCTGGCGGCGTCCCACAGGCGCGCGGTCCCGTCCAACGACGCGGTGGCAATGCGTGCCCCATCCGGGCTGAATTCGGCATGCCAGATTTCATCGGTGTGCCCCTGCAGCACCGCACGCGGCTTCCCGCCGGACGCGTCCCACAGGCGCGCCGTCCCGTCGTACGAAGCCGTCAGGATCAGCGCCCCGTCCGGACTGAACGCAGCGGATCGGACAGCGCGCTCATGCCCCGACAACACGGCCAGGGCCGCCCCGCCGGACGCATCCCACAGGCGGGCCGTATTGTCGAAAGACGCCGTCACAACACGTTTCCCGTCCGGGCTGAATGCGGCGTGCTCGAGCCGGTCTTCATGCCCCTGCAGGACGGCAAGCGCTTCGCCGTTCGAAGCGTCCCATAGGCGTGCGGTGCCGTCGGACGAGGCCGTTAGGATCTTTGTCTCGTCCGGGCTGAACGCGGCGTGCACGATCGCGCATTCGTTGCACTGCTGCATGACGACCAGTTCCTCGTCCGTGGCATCCCACAGACGCACGGTCCCGTCGCCGGCCTCGGTGATGACCCGCATCCCATCAGGGCTGAATGCGGCATGGAAGACCCCCGTGTCGTGCCCGCGCAGTACGGCGCGCGGCGCCCCGTCCGCTGCGTCCCACAAACGCGCGGACCCGTCATACGACGCGGTTACAATTCGTGCACCATCCGGGCTGAACGCGGCGCTCACGACTTGGTCTTCATGGCCCTGCAGCACGACGAGCGACTCCCCGCTCGACGCGTCCCACAGACGTGCGGTGCCGTCCGACGAAGCGGTCAAGAGTTGGGTTCCATCCGGGCTGAATGCCGTGTGCTGGACCACGCTCTCATGCCCCGACAGCACGAAGAGCACGTTTCCGCTTGATGCGTCCCACACCTGCGCGGTTCCGCCAGAGGACGCTGTCGCAAACCGTTTCCCATCCGGGCTGATGGCGCCGTAGGTGAGTTCGCCGCCATGCCCAGGCAGCTCGACAAGCGCCTGCCCGCTGGAGGCGTCCCAGGTAAGCGCTGTGTTCGCGAAGGTCAAGGTCAACACCCGCGACCCGTCCAAGCTCATCGCGGCGAACCAGACATCTTCGTCCTGCTTGCGCAGCACAAACAGCGCCTCCCCGCTGGAGGCATCCCAAAGACGCGCCGTATAGTCCGTGGATGTGGTCAAGATCCGCGACCCGTCCGGGCTGAACGCCCCGTCCGTAACGACACCGCCGTGCCCTTGAAACACCGCAAGCGGTTCCCCGTCGGATGCGTCCCATAGACGCGCCGTTCTGTCCCAAGACGTCGTGAGGATCCGCGACCCGTCCGGGCTGAAGACGGCGTTCTCCACCTTATCCTGATGCCCGCGCAGCACCACAAGCACCTCTCCGCTGGAGGCGTCCCGTACATGTGCTACATCGTCCTCAGCCAAGGTTAGAACCCGCGTTCCGTCATGGCTGAACATGGGACGCTGAACCCCGCTGGCATCCTTATGCAACACCGTTTGTTCGCGCTGCAGGTACAGCGCGCGATAAAGCGCCGCGTAGGGGGCCGTCATCAACGGATAGTCCTCATCGAAGGCGCTGTCGGGCAATCCGCGTCTTGCAAGCAAGGCCGCGTTTACGTGCTGGCCCGCCTCGATCTGCTCCTGCGCCACCCTGGCCAGCAGCAGCGACTTCTGCTTTTGCAGGTCCGCGACCACCGCCTCGGCGTCATTGTCCGACCGAAAATCCTCTGCACTCCTGTCAACAGCGCCGGGCGAGCACGCCGCGACCGCCAAAAGCAGTGGCATGACAAACTGGACGCACGGGCGGCTTCGGCGCTTGCGGCCCCCGCCCTTCGTGATTTCTCGACCGGTACGGAATTCCAACACAATAGCTCCCCCCAAAAAACCCGGCTCACTGGGCCGCATGGCGCATCCGCCAGCCGGCTTCCAAGCTAGTCCTATCCACAGTTCAGGGCAATTTCCGGGACCGGTTCTGCGGGAACGCTCACGGACGGGCAGAGATCCGCGCCTTCAGAGCTCAAACGTCCCGCACGTCGATGATGCCGGGGATCGACTTCACCGCCTGGCGCATCTTGGCGTCGATCTGGAAAGTGCGGTTGAGGTCGATCTCGACCTCCTTGTCGTCCAGGTCCACGACCACGCTGACCCGGCCGCGGCCGGTCCGGCCGTGGTGTTCCAGGACCGAGGCCAGACCGTCAAGCGGGCGCGGATCCTTGAGATAGATGACCATGCCTTCCGCGGCCGACGCCGCCGCCTCGTCCAGCGGCACGACCCTGGTCGCGGTCAGGCGGAAGTCGCCGTCGTCGCCGCGACGCTGGAGATCGGCGGTGACCATCAGGGGCTGGCCGCTGTCCAGCAGTTCGCGCGCGTCGTTGAGGACTTCCTGGAACAGCGTGACCTCGTAGGAACCGCTGGCGTCGGACATGGCGACGAACGCCATCTTCGAACCGCGCGAGGTGGTGGTGATGCGCCGCGACCCGACGATGCCGGCAAGTTTGATCCTGCCCTCGGGCACGTTACCCGCGGCGACCTCGGCCCAGGGCAGGACGCCAAGTCGCGCGCAGCTCGACTTGTAGGCTTCCAGCGGGTGCGACGACAGATAGAACCCGACCGCTTCGAATTCCTGCGCCAGGCGTTCCTGGGTCCCCCAATCGGCCACGTCCGGCAATGGCGGTCTCGCGATCTCGGCCATCGCCTCGCCGAACAGGCTCTCCTGGTTGCTCTCGCGTTCGGCCTGCATGGCCGAGCCGTGACGCATCAACAACTCGACCGATTCCATGCCCTGGCGGCGGTTGGGATTGAGGCGATCGAAGGCGCCCGCCTTGATCAGGTTCTCGACCGAGCGCTTGTTCAGCGCCCGCATATCCAACCGCGATGCGAAGTCGAACAGATCTTGGTATGGGCCGTTGGCGTCGCGTTCCGCGACAAGCTGTTCCATCGCTCCATGCCCGACGTTCTTCAGCGCGGCCAGCGCATAACGGATGCCAAGCGCGTCGTCGGGACCGGTCTCCACCGTGAAGTGCACGCCCGAGCGGTTCACGTCCGGGGCCAACAGCGGGATGCCCTGGCGTTCCAGCTCGACCTTGAAGGCGTTCAGCTTGTCGGTGTTGCCCATCACCATGGTCATCGACGCGGCCAGGAAGTCGACGGGGTAGTTGGCCTTCAGCCAGGCCGTCTGATAGGCGACTAGGGCATAGGCCGCGGCGTGGCTTTTGTTGAAGCCGTAGCCCGCGAACTTCTCGATCTGCTCGAAGATCTGCCCGGCCAGCCCCGTCGGCACGTTGTGGCTCGCCTCGGCGCCGTCGATGAAGTCCGACCGCTGGGCGTCCATCTCGGACTTGATCTTCTTGCCCATGGCCCGGCGCAGCAGATCGGCGGCGCCCAAGGTGTAGCCCGCCAGGGTCTGGGCCATCTCCATGACCTGCTCCTGGTAGATCGGAATGCCGAAGGTCTCTTCCAGCACCGGTTCCAGAACGGGGTGCAGATAGGCGACCCGTTCCACACCGTGCTTGCGCGCGATGTAGCTGGGGATGTTGTCCATCGGCCCCGGCCGGTAAAGCGCGACGACGGCAATGATGTCCTCGAACCGGTCGGGTTTCAGCTTGCGCAGGACATCGCGCATGCCCGACGATTCCAGCTGGAAGACCCCGGTCGAATCCGCCCTGCACAGCATTTCGAAGGTGCTTGGGTCGTCCAGCGGGATGGAGCTGATGTCGAGTTCCTCTCCGGTCCTGTCGCGGATCAGGGCCAGCGCCTTTTCGATCACCGTCAAGGTCGTCAAGCCAAGGAAGTCGAACTTCACCAGGCCGGCCTGTTCGACGTATTTCATGTTGAACTGGGTGACCGGCATGTCGGAACGCGGATCGCGGTAAAGCGGCACCAGTTCGGACAGCGGCCGGTCGCCGATCACCACGCCCGCGGCATGCGTCGAGGCGTGCCGGTAAAGCCCCTCCAGCTTGAGCGCCATGTCCAACAGCCGCGAGACCGCCTCGTCCTGGTCGCGCATGTTCTGCAGCAAGGGCTCGCCGTCGATCGCCTGGGCCAGCGTGACGGGGTTGGCGGGGTTGTTCGGCACCAGCTTGCAGATCCGGTCGACCTGACCGTAGGGCATCTCCAGGACACGCCCGACGTCGCGCAGGACGGCGCGGGCCTGCAGCTTGCCGAACGTGATGATCTGGGCCACCCGGTCGGTCCCGTATTCATCCTGGACATAGCGGATCACCTCGTCGCGCCGGTCCTGGCAGAAATCGATGTCGAAATCCGGCATCGACACGCGTTCCGGGTTCAGGAACCGCTCGAACAGAAGACCGAACCGCAGGGGGTCCAGGTCGGTGATCGTCAGCGACCAGGCGACCACGGACCCGGCGCCGGACCCGCGCCCGGGGCCGACCGCGATGCCTTGCGCCTTCGCCCACTGGATGAAGTCCGCAACGATCAGGAAATAGCCGCTGAACCCCATGGAATCGATCACGCCGATCTCGTAGTCCAGCCGTTCCCGATAGGGCGCGGCCGCCGCCTCGCGGGCCTCCGCGTCGAGGTTCTCGGCGCGGGCGATGGCATCCAGCCGCCGCTCCAGCCCCTGCTTCGCCATCTCGCTCAGGGCCTCGACCTCGCTGCGGCCGTCCAGCTTGGGGAACGGCGGCAGCAGGGGCTTTTGCGTGTCGGGCATGTAGGCACAGCGCTGGGCGATCACCAGCGTGTTGTCGACCGCCTCGGGAACGTCCTTGAACAGGGTCCGCATCTCGTCGGCCGACTTGAAGCGGTGATGCGGCGTCAGCCGGCGGCGATCGCCCTGCGCGACATAGTTGCCGTCCGCGATGCACAACAGCGCGTCGTGCGCCTCGAACATCTTCTCGTCGGCGAAGAAGCAGTCGTTCGTCGCCACCAGCGGCAGGTCGAGGCGATAGGCAAGGTCGATCAGGTCGCCTTCGATCCGTTCCTCGCGTTCCAGCCCGTGGCGCATCAGTTCGATGTAGAACCGGCCCGCGAAAGCGCCGGCCAGATGCTCGGCGCAAAGCTGCGCCGCCGGCCCCTGCCCCTCCGCCAACAGCCGGCCGACCGGCCCGGCCGGTCCGCCGCTGAGCGCGATCAGGCCGTCGCTGCGCGCGGCAAGCGCATCGCTGTCGACCTGCGGCGGGTGGCCCGGCTCGGTCTCCAGGTAGGCGCGGCTGATCAGGTCGAGCAGGTTCCTGTACCCCGCCTCGGACTGGACCAGCAGCAGCAGTTGGTCCGGAACCGAGACGTCGCCCGCGTGCGGGCCGGCATCTTCCCGGGTCAAGCCGATCAGGCAGCCGACGATCGGCTGGACGCCCTTGTCGCGCGCCGCCAGCGAAAACTCCAACGCGCCGAACAGGTTGCTGGTGTCGGTGACCGCGACCGCAGGCATCCCCAATTCGGCGCACAACGAGACCAGGGTCTTGTTGTGCATCGCCCCTTCGGACAGCGAATAGGCGGAATGGGTGCGAAGATGAACGAAGGGCGCGTGGGTCATGGCGTGCACGACCGTGATACACCAGCCCCAGGTCTCGTCCAAGCGACGTGCCGCGGTCGACGTGTGTCGTCACGGTTTCCGCCATTCCGGTGGAGGCGACGACCGGGGCGCGGCAAGCCGGCGGACACGGGGCCGGGCGACTCGGGCGCGGGCCTCAGCCCCGATAGTCGACGACGCTGCCTTCCCGCAGCGTCAGCACCCGGTCCATGCGTTGCGCCAGCGCCATGTTGTGCGTGGCGATCAGCGCGGCAAGCCCGCTGTCGCGCACCAGGCCCAACAACAGATCGAACACGTCGTCCGCCGTGTGCGGGTCCAGGTTGCCGGTCGGCTCGTCCGCCAACAGGACGGCCGGCTCGTTGGCGATGGCCCGGGCGATGGCGACGCGTTGCTGTTCGCCGCCGGACAGCCGCGCCGGACGATGGTCGGCCCTGGCCGCAAGACCGACCCGGTCGAGGATCCCCAGCGCAACGTCCGAGGCCGTGCGCCGCTGCTCGCCGGAGATCATCCGGCTCAGCATGACGTTTTCCAGGGCGGAAAACTCCGGCAGCAGGTGATGGAACTGATAGACGAAGCCGATGGTGTTGCGCCTGAGCGCGGTGAGTTCGTGATCGCCCATGCGCCGGCTGGATTTACCGGTCACGATCACCTCGCCCGCGTCCGGCGGCTCCAAAAGCCCGGCCACATGCAACAGGGTCGACTTGCCGGCGCCGCTGGGCGCGACCAGCGCCACCAGTTCGGCCGGCCTGACCTCAAGGCTGGCGTCCTTCAGCACCTCCAGCGGGGCGCCGGCCTGGCGGTAGGTGCGACCGACCCCGTCCAGCGCAAGGACGGGCGGCTCACTCATAACGCAGCACTTCGACCGGATCGAGGCGCGCGGCCCGCCATGCCGGATAGATCGAGGCCAGGAAGGACAGGATCAAGGCCATCAGCATGACCGCGGTGACCTCGTCCGGGTCGATCTTGGCCGGCAGTTGGGACAGGAAGTAGATCTCGGCCTGGAACAGGTTGGTGTCGGTCAGTCCCTGGATCCACTGGCGGATGGTCTCGATGTTGGCGGCAAAGGAAATGCCCAGGATGCTGCCGAACACGGTGCCGATGACGCCCACGCTGCTTCCGGTGATGAAGAAGATGCGCAGAATCATGCCCCGGGTCGCGCCCATGGTTCGCAGGATGGCGATGCCGCGGCCCTTGTCCTTCACCAGCATGATCTGGCTGGAGATGATGTTGAAGGCGGCAACCAGGATGATCAGGGTCAGGATCAGGAACATCACGTTGCGTTCCACCTGCAGCGCGGTGAAGAAGCTGGAATTGACCCGTTGCCAGTCCAGGACATTGGCCACCGGCCCGATCGCCTCGCCGATCACCCCGCGCATGCGCCTGGCGTCGTCGGCGTTGGTGACCATGACCTCCAGGGCGTTGACGGCGCCCTCCACCTGGAAATAGATCTGCGCCTGTTCCAGCGGCATATAGATGTAGGTGTTGTCGTACTCGTACATGCCCACGTCGAACACGCCCAGCACCGGATAGGCCTTCAGCCGCGGCACCGTCCCGAACGCGGTTTGGGTGCCCTTGGGCGAGATCAGCGTGATGTTGTCGCCGACCCGCAGCCTGAGACGGTTTGCCATGCGAACGCCGATGATGACGCCGGCACCGTCGTCGAAGCCGTCCAGCGAGCCGCGCACCAGCCCCTTGGCCAGGGCCTCGCGCGCCCGAAAGTCGGCCTCGCGCACCCCGCGCACCAGGCCTCCGCCGGCAACGCTGTTGGCGGTGGCCATCACCTGGCCTTCGACCAGCGGCGTGACGCTGACCACGCCGTCGATGTCCCGGACGACGCCGGCAAGCCGGTCGTAGTCCGCCAGCGGTTCGCTGTAGCGCGTGATCGTCACGTGGCCGTTGAGGCCCAGGATCCGGCCCAACAGTTCGGCCCGGAAGCCGTTCATCACCGACATGACGATGATCAGGGTCGCCACCCCCAGCCCAATCCCCAACAGCGAGAACCAGGCGATGACGGAGATGAAGCCTTCCTGGCGCCTGGCGCGAAGATAGCGGAACGCGACCAGACGCTCGAACGGTGAGAACATGCCGTCGCCTACCCCGTCAGCCGGGCAAGCGCGGCGTCGATCGACAGTTCCTCGCGCACGCCGGTCTTCCGGGATTTCAGCTCGATGGTGCCCGCCGCCAGGCCCTTCGGCCCGACCACCACCTGCCACGGCAATCCGATCAGATCCATGTCGGCGAACTTCACGCCCGCCCGCTCGTCGCGGTCGTCGTACATCACATCGGTTCCGGCTTCGACCAGCGACCGGAAAATGGTCTCGCAGGCCGCATCGCACGCTTCGTCGCCGGTTCTCAGGTTGATCAGGCCGACCCGGAACGGCGCCACCGGTTCCGGCCAGACGATGCCGCTGTCGTCGTGGCTGGCTTCGATGATGGCGCCGACCAGGCGCGACACGCCGATGCCGTAGCTGCCCATCTGGACCGGCACTTCCTCGCCTTCGGCATTCATCGCCATCGCGCCAAGCGGCCTGGAGTACTTGTCGCCGAAGAAGAAGATGTGGCCGACCTCGATGCCGCGCTCGGTGACGCGCTTGTCTTCGGGAACCGCCGCGTGGAAGGCCGCCTCGTCGTACTGCTCGTCGGTGGCGGCGTAGGACGCGGTCCAGCGGTCGACGATCGGCTGCAGGTCGCCGTCGAAGTCGATGCTTTCCTCCAGCGGGTTGAAACCCAGGAAATCGCTGTGGCAGTAGACTCTGCTTTCGCCGGTGTCGGCCAGGATGATGAACTCGTGGCTGAGGTCGCCGCCGATCGGCCCGGTCGCCGCCGCCATCGGGATCGCCTGCAGGCCCATCCGGGCGAAGGTGCGCAGGTAGGCGACGAACATCTTGTTGTAGGCGACCCGCCCGGCGGCCTCGTCCACGTCGAAGGAATAGGCGTCCTTCATGTAGAACTCGCGGCCGCGCATGACACCGAAGCGGGGCCGGATCTCGTCACGGAATTTCCACTGGATGTGGTACAGAAGCTGCGGGAACTGGCGGTAGCTGCGGATGCTGTTCGCAATGATGTCGGTGATCAGTTCCTCGTTGGTGGGGCCGTACAGCATCTCGCGCTCGTGACGGTCGAGGATCCGCAGCATCTCCTTGCCGTAATCGTCGTATCGGCCCGACTTGCGCCACAGGTCGGCGGCCTGGATGGTCGGCATCAGGATCTCGTGCGCGCCGGCGGCATCCTGCTCCTCGCGGACGATCTGCTCGATCTTCTTCAAGACCCTGAATCCCATCGGCAGCCAGGAATAGATGCCGGCGCTGGATTGGCGCACCATGCCCGAACGCAGCATCAGGCGGTGCGACACGATTTCCGCCTCCGCCGGGGTGTCTTTCATGGTCGGCAGGTAATAGCGGGACAGGCGGACGGAAGGGTTCAGATGCATGGAAGCGCTCGAAGGAATCAGGAAAGGCCGCAATGGCGCATCCTACATAAGGAATGCCCTTGGCCTTGTCCACGGGCGATCAGCCGCCCCCGCCGGGCGCCAATCGCCCGCATTTTCCTCCCCATCCGGCCACCGGTCATCTTCAGCGCAGCCGTCGGTCCGGCGCCACGCCGACCGGCAGGTTATCGGCAGATCGTATGTGGCACACCTTATGCAACTTTATATTGTGCCCCGCATGCGGCGCATGCGCGGAAGCGAATTTTCCTTACAAAATTGGCACTTATAGGAAGAAAACCGATGACGGCGGGGGTCGGATTGCGTACACTCCGGGCCACAAGAAAAACCGCACCGGCATCATGGATGCAAAGGCGCGGCCCAAGTCTAGGGAGGAACTCACCAATCGGATGACTTTTGCGGATGCCGTGAAGGGCATCCGGTTGAACGAAGCGGGGCCAGTCCCCGCTTTCTTTTTTCAGTCTCCCGTTCCGCCCGCTGTGAGGCAAGCAGGAAAACCCGGAACCGGCGAAAACCGGTCGCTTTTTTCGGAATCTGCGGACCGCGGCGGCAGATGCCTGCGCCGATGCCCAAAAACCGGGCAACGCGAAACCGCCCTGACCGGGTCAGGAGCGCAGGTCGATCACGCCGCTTTCGATGACCAGACGCGCGACCACGAACAGGACGGCCGCAATGCCGGTCGTCACCCCCAACTTCAGCCACAACCGCGGCTTGGCGGGCGCACTGGTGGCATGTCCGGGCTCGGGGTCCTCCACAGCGCGGTTCCCCCAGGGCAGGACCGTAAAGAACACCATCCACCAGATGATGACGAACAGCATGATGCCGGTGAAGATCTGCATGGGCGGTCTCAGACTTGCTCCAGCTCGATCAGCGCGCCGTTGAAATCCTTCGGATGCAGGAAAAGCACCGGGTTGCCGTGGGCGCCGATCCGCGGTTCGCCATCGCCGAGAACGCGCGCGCCCGCGGCCTGCAGGCGCTCTTTCGCCGCCTGTATGTCGCCCACCTCATAGCAGACATGGTGAATCCCGCCGGACGGGCTGCGCTCGAGGAACTTGGCGATCGGCGAGTTCTCGCCCAGGGGATGAAGCAGCTCGATCTTGGTGTTGTCCAGTTCGACGAACACCGTTGTCACGCCGTGTTCCGGCAGATCGTGGGGCTCGGACACCGATGCGCCCAGTGTGTCCCGATACTGCGCCGTCGCCGCCGCAAGGTCGGGGACTGCGATTGCCACGTGATTCAGCCGACCGATCATTTTCGCCTCCCGCGTCGTTGTCTTCCTAAAGCCGCACCAGATGCACCGTCGTCGGCGGCCGCTTGCCGCACAACGCATTGACCGTCCGCCGGACCGTCACCCGCGCCGCCTCTTTCAAGGCTTCGTCATCGCCACGCCGCGACCGCGGCAGATCGTCGATCGCCTCGCACACCGCATCGACAACCGCGTCGATCACGTCTGCGTCGTCCTCGTCCAACAGGCCCGTCACGCTGACCTGCGGGTCGGCAACCAGGCGTCCGTCTGCGTCCACGGCGACGGTGACCGTCGCCGAACCGGTATAGCCGATCTTGCGACGCGTGCGCATCGCCGCCCCTTCCAGGGGAACGATGCGGTTGCCGTCGACGGCGAGATGGCCCGCATAAACCTCGTCGATGAGTTCCGGCCCCTTCTCGGTCAGTCGGATGACCGCACCATTGAACGGCACCTGCGTGAAGGGGACCTGGCATTCCCTGGCCAGGGCGGCGTGCGCCATCATGTGACGCGGTTCGCCGTGGACCGGGATGGCGATGGTCGGCCTTACCCACTGGTACATCTGGACCAGCTCGTCGCGGTTCGGATGCCCGGAGACGTGAACGGCTTCCTGGTCCGCGGTGACGATGTCGACACCGAGTTGGGCAAGCGTGTTCTGCAGCGCGCCGATCACCTTCTCGTTGCCGGGGATCACGCGGCTGGAGAAGATCGCGGTGTCGCCCGCGTCCAGGACCACGTGGGGGTGGTCGTTGCGGGCAATCCGCGCCAGCGCCGACCGGCTTTCGCCCTGGCTGCCGGTGCACAGAAGAACCACCTTGTCCCGCGGCAGATGCGCCGCCTCCTCGTCGGTGAGAAACCGGGCTTGCCCGTTCAGATAGCCGGTTTCCTTGGCCGCGTCGTGCATGCGCCACAACGAACGCCCGACCAGCGCAACCTCGCGGCCGGCCTGGCGCGCGGCCCAGGCGACGGAGTCCATGCGCGCGATGTTCGATGAGAATGCGGCGACCACGACGCGCTGACTGCAGCCGGCGATGATCTCTGCCAGCGTGTCGCGCACGTCCTCTTCCGAGCCCGAATGCCCGTCGACCAGCGCATTGGTGCTGTCGCCGATCAGCGCCAGCACGCCTTCGCTGCCGACGGCCCTCAGCGCCGCATCGTCCGCCGTGGGACCGATCAGGGGCGACGGGTCCAGTTTCCAGTCGCCGGTATGCAGGATCGTTCCGACGCCGGTACGCAGGACCAGGGCGTTGGGCTCGGGGATCGAGTGGGTGAGCGTGATCAGCTCGATCTCGAACGGCCCGACCGTGACGCTGCCGGACATCGGGATCTCGTTGATCTCCACATCGCCCAGGCCCTCGGCATGCAGCTTGCGCCGCAGCACCGCCGCGGTGAAGGGCGTGGCGTAAAGCGGACACTCGAACCGCGTCCACAGATAAGGCACGGCACCGATATGGTCCTCGTGCGCATGGGTCAGGACGATACCGTCCAGGCTGTCCCGGCGTTCCTCCAGGAAAGCCGGGTCGGGCAGCACGATGTCGATGCCGGGCGTGGTTTCGTCGCCGAAGGTGATCCCCATGTCGGCAACGATCCAGCGGCCTGCGTGGCCGTACAGATTGAGATTCATGCCGATCTCGCCGGAACCGCCCAAAGGCACGAACAGCACCTCGTCGTCGCCCGGCTCGCCGGTGATCTCGTAGCCGTGCCGCGGTTCGCTCATGCCGAGCGGTTCCTGCGATAGATCTCGACCAGACCCTTCATGGTCAGGTCCGGATCGACGATGTCGAAGACGTCGGTCGCCTTGTCGAACAGGGCCGCCAGCCCGCCGGTGGCATAGACCTTCATGGGCGTGCCGAACTCGTTGCGGATGCGCTGCACCAGCCCTTCGATCATGCCGACATAGCCCCAATAGATGCCCGACTGCATCGCCGGGACGGTCGCCTTGCCGATGATCGTCTCGGTCGGCTTGATCTCGATGCGCGGCAGCCGAGCCGCCGCCATGTAGAGCGCCTCCATGGAGAGGTTGATGCCCGGTGCGAAGGCGGAGCCGCGGAAATTGCCGTCGCCGTCGATCACGTCGAACGTGGTCGCGGTCCCGAAATCGATGATGATCGCCGGCCCGCCATAGTGCCGCTGGGCGGCGACCGCGTTCACCAGCCGGTCGGCGCCGGCCTGTTCCGGGTGGTCGATCAGGACCTGCATGCCAAGCTCGACGCCTTCCGCGCCCACCACCAGCGGATCGCCGGCGAAATAGCGCCGACAAAGGGTGATCAGGTTGAACAGCGCGCCGGGAACCACGCTGGCGATGATCGACGCCTTCACGTCCTCGGGCTTGAGACCCTTCAGGGTCATCAACTGGGTCAGCCAGACCGCGTATTCGTCGGCCGTGCGCTTGACCTCGGTCTGGCACCGCCAGGTGCCGACCGCCCGGTCCCCGTCATAGACGGCGAACACGACGTTGGTGTTTCCATTATCAATCGCCAACAGCATGGGCGGTCGTCTTCCTATCCAACAAACACGTCACCGGCGGTCAAGACATGGCGCTCGCCGGCCTCGGTCTCCAGGACCAGCGCACCGCGCTCGTCCAATGCGGCGAAGGTCCCTTCCAGCGTCCGGCCGGCGACCCTGGCGGATACCGGGCCGCCAAGACCCGCCGCGCGGTCCAGCCAGGCCGCGCGCACCGGCCCAAACCCCTCCGTATCCCAGGTTCGTCGCCAGCCCGCAAAGGCCGAGAGGTAATCGCCCAACAGGCGGCCTGGCGTCAAGGGTCCGGCCCCGGCAGCGGCCAGGTCGGTCGCCGGATAGGCGGTGCCGGCCGGATGGCTTGCCAGGTTGACGCCCGACCCGATCAGCACCTGGGTCTCCTCAGGCCCGTCCCCGGGCGCTGCTTCAAGCAGGATCCCAGAGACCTTGGCGCCGTCCAAGAGGACGTCGTTGGGCCATTTCAGCGCCAGCCGGCCGGTGCCCGGCACGTGTGTGGCCAAGGCGTCCGCGACCGCCAGAACCGTCACGAACGAAAGCTGCGCCGCCTCCGCAAGGCGCCTGGACGTCCGGACCAGCAACGAAAGATATAGGTTCCCCGGAGGGCTGTCCCAGTGGCGTGCCTGCCGGCCGCGACCCGAAACCTGGCTTTCCGCCCAGACGACCGTGCCGTCCGGGGCGCCGTCCGCGGCCAGGGCGCGCAGCTCGTCCTGGGTCGAGGCGACGGCGCCGCGCGCAACGACGGAGAATCCGGGCGGAACCTCGACCGGGCCCGGCATGGTCAATGGATCAATTGGCGAACAGGGCGGTTGCGGCCAGCGTGGCGGACGTGTCGACCGGGCTGAGGACCAGGAAGAACGCCAAAACGCCCGCGGCGCAGGCGGACAGAACCACCGCCATGGACCGGTCGGGCTTCTCGAACGGCTCGACCGCCTCGTCGAAATACATCACCTTGACGATCCGCAGGTAATAGAAGGCGCCGACCACGCTGGCCAGGACGCCGATCACCGCCAGTGTGACAAGCCCCGCATTGATCGCGGCCGCGAAGACGAACCACTTGCCGAAGAACCCGGCCAGCGGGGGAATGCCCGCCAGCGAGAACATGAACAGCAACAGCGCCGCGGCCATCCGCGGGTTGGTCTTGGCCAGTCCGCCAAGGTCCGAGATCTGCTCGACCATCCGCCCCTGGACACGCATCGACAGGATGCAGCCGAAGGTGCCGACATTCATCACGAGATAGATGGTGAGGTAGATGATGACGCCCTTGATGCCTTCCTCCGTCCCGGCGGCAAGTCCGACCAGGGCATAGCCCACATGGCCGATCGAGCTGTAGGCCATCAGGCGCTTGATGTTGGTCTGGCTGATCGCCGCCAGGGCACCGAGGACCATCGACAGGATGGAGATGACGATGACGATCTGGCGCCATTCTCCGATCAGTTCGCCGAACGGCCCGATCATCACCCGCAGGAACAGCGCCATCGCCGCGATCTTGGGCGCCACGGAGAAGAAGGCGGTGATCGGCGTCGGCGCGCCTTCGTAGACGTCGGGCGTCCACATGTGGAACGGCACCGCCGAGATCTTGAAAGCAAGACCTGCGGCCAGGAAGACCAGGCCGGCGACGAGACCGACGGGCACGGTGTCCAGCGAGATAAACCGCTCGGCAAGGACCGCGAACTGGGTCGTGCCCGTGAAGCCGTAGATCAACGAGCAGCCGTACAACAGCAAGCCCGACGACAGCGCGCCGAGGACGAAGTATTTCAGCCCGGCTTCGGTGGAGCGCAGGGTATCGCGCTTGAATGCCGCGACCACGTAAAGCGACAGGCTCTGCAGCTCGAGGCCGATATAGAGCGCGATCAGATCGTTCGCCGAGATCATCATCATCATGCCGAGCGTGGCGAAGATGATGAGGATGGGCAGCTCGAACCGGGCCATGCCCTCGCGCTGGACGAAGCCGAGGCTCATCACGATCGCAAGGAACGACCCGATCAGCACCAGGATCTTCATGTAAACCGTGAAGTCGTCGACCAGGAACAGGCCGCCGAAGGCGAGCTCGGACCCTCGCCCCGGCAACAGAACCAACACGGCGGCCACGACCAGGGTCGCCAGCGACAGGATCGTCACCCACCGGAAGGCCCGCTTCTCGGGCGAGAACGCGCCGACCATCATCAGCGCCATGCTGGCCACCGCCAGGAAGATCTCCGGCAGCGCGGGCATCATCACAGGAACGTCGCTCATCCCGGCTCCCTCTCCCTCAGCGCGACGCCAGCGCGCCGCCGGAGGCGTCTGCGCTTGCCGCCAGCCGGCTGTGATAGGTCTCAACCAGGTTGGTCACCGAAACCTCGATCGGGTCCAGGAACGACCGCGGATAGACGCCCATCCAGATCACGACCAGCAACAGCGGCGCAAAGACCGCGATCTCGCGCGGCGTGAGGTCGAGGATGGCCTTCAGGTCGTTCTTGGTGAGAATTCCGAAGATCACGCGGCGATAGAGATACAGCATGTAGGCCGCGCCCAGCACCATGCCCGTCGCAATCAGCGCCGCCAGCAGGGTCGAGGCCTGGAACGCGCCCACCATGACCAGGAACTCGCCGACGAACCCGCTGGTGCCCGGCAGCCCCACCGAGGCCAGCATAAACACCATGAAGAACAGGGCGTAACGCGGCATGCGTTCGACCAGCCCGCCATAGCGCTCGATGTCGCGCGAATGGATCCGGTCGTAGACCACGCCGACGCACAGGAACAGCGCCGAGGAAACGAGGCCGTGGCTGAGCATCTGGATGATCGCGCCCGAGACGCCCTGTTCGTTGACCACGAAGATGCCCACCGTCACCAGACCCATGTGCGCCACCGACGAGTAGGCGATCAGCTTCTTCATGTCGGTCTGGGCAAGCGCCACCAGCGAGGTGTAGACCACCGCCACGCAGCTCAACGAGAAGATCAGCGGCGCGAAATAGGCGCTGGCGTCCGGGAACATCGGCAGCGAGAAACGCAGGAACCCGTAGCCGCCCATCTTCAGGAGCACGCCGGCCAGGATCACCGAGCCCGCCGTCGGGGCCTCGACATGCGCGTCCGGCAGCCAGGTATGGACCGGCCACATCGGCACCTTGACCGCGAACGAGGCGAAGAAGGCCAGCCACAGCCAGCGCTGCAGTTCCGGGTCGAAAACGAACGTCATCAGGCTGGGGATGTCGGTGGTGCCCGACTCGAAGTAGACGGTCATGATGGCAAGCAGCATCAGGACCGAGCCCGCCAGCGTGTAGAGGAAGAACTTGAACGCGGCGTAGATCCGGCGCGGCCCGCCCCAAACCCCGATGATCAGGAACATCGGGATCAGGACGCCCTCGAAGAAGATGTAGAAGACGACCAGATCGAGGGCGCAGAACATGCCGACCATCATGGTCTCCAGGACCAGGAAGGCGATCATGTATTCGCGGACCCGCACCTTGATCGCATCCCAGCTTGCCAGGATGCACAGCGGCGTCAGCAGCGTCGACAGCAGGATGAAGAAGACCGAGATCCCGTCGACGCCGACCATGTAATTGATGTTCAGGCTGGGGATCCATTCCGCACGCTGGACCATCTGGAACTCGGCCGTCGTGTAGTCGAAGTTCCACCAAATCAACAGCGACACCAGGAACGTCACGACCGACGTCCACAGTGCCACGTAGCGCACGTTGCGGTCGGCGAACGCGCTCTTCTGGTTGATCAGCAGGATGGCGACGACGCCGAACAGCGGCAGGAAGATCGTCGTCGTCAGGATCCAATCGAGTGCGATCACCGGCCCGCCCTACCCTGAAAAGACGTACCACGAGATCAGCACGAAGACGCCGATCAGCATGGCGAACGCATAGTGATAGAGATAGCCCGATTGAAGCAGGCTGGTGCGGCGCGACAGCGACTGCGTGGTCGCCGCGATGCCGTCCGGCCCGACACCGTCGATCAACGCGCCGTCGCCGGACTTCCAAAGTCCGCGGCCCAGATAGAAGGCCGGCCGGACGAACAGGAAGTCGTACAGCTCGTCGAAGTACCACTTGTTGTAGGACAGGAGGTAGAGCGGCCGGAACAGGCGGGCCAGCACCGCCGCGGTCCCGGGCCGTGCGATGTAGACGTACCAGGCAAGCGCGATGCCCAGAACGCCCATGGCCAGCGGCGCATAGACGACCCAGGCGGGCACGTCATGGGCCGCCTCGAGGGCGCCGTGCGTCTCAAGGATGACGATCGAATCGCCCCAAAAATCGGCCCAGTTCTCGCCGACCAGGCCTGTGCCGTGGACCAGCAGGAAGCCCGACGCGATCGAGCCGGCGGCCAGGACGTAAAGCGGGAGCAGCATGACCATGGGCGATTCGTGGACATGCGCCATGGTCTTCTCGTCGCTGCGCGGGGCGCCGTTGAAGGTCATGAACAACAGCCGCCAGGAATAGAACGCGGTCATGATCGCCGCGGCGATGCCCAGCCAGAAGGCGTAGGCGCCGACGCCGCTGTCGGCCGCGAATGCGGATTCCAGGATGATGTCCTTCGAATAGTAGCCGGCGAACGGGAAGATCCCGGCCAGCGCAAGCGACCCGATCCACATCAGGACGTAGGTCTGCTTGATGTGGCGCCAGATGCCGCCCATCTTGCGCATGTCCTGCTCGTCGGACATGGCATGGATGACCGAGCCCGCGCCCAGGAACAGCAAGGCCTTGAAGAAGGCGTGCGTGGTCAGGTGGAACATCGCCGCGGGATAGGCGGAAACGCCTGCGGCGAAGAACATGTAGCCAAGCTGCGAACAGGTCGAGTAGGCGATGACGCGTTTGATATCGTTCTGCGTCAGGCCGATGGTCGCCGCGAAGAAGGCGGTCGAGGCGCCGATGATGGTCACCAGCGCCAGCGCGGTGTCCGAATACTCGAACATCGGCGACAGACGGCACACCATGAAGACGCCGGCCGTCACCATCGTTGCGGCGTGGATCAGGGCGGAAACCGGCGTCGGGCCCTCCATCGCGTCGGGCAGCCAGGTGTGCAGGAAAAGCTGGGCCGATTTGCCCATCGCGCCGATAAACAGCAGGATGCAGATCAGCGTCATGGCGTGGACTTCGCCGCCCAGGAAGGTCATCACCGCATCCGCACGTTCCGGCACCAGCGAGAAGATCGTGTCCAGCTTGATGGTGTCGAACAGGACGAAGGTCGCGAAGATGCCCAGCGCAAAGCCGAAATCGCCGACCCGGTTGACCAGGAACGCCTTGATCGCCGCTGCGTTCGCCGACGGGCGCTCGTACCAGAAGCCGATCAACAGATAGGAGGCGAGGCCCACGCCCTCCCAGCCGAAGAACAACTGCACCAGGTTGTCGGCCGTCACCAGCATCAGCATGAAGAAGGTGAACAGGCTGAGATAGGCCATGAAGCGCGGGATCGACTTGTCGTGCGACATGTAGCCGACGGAATAGACATGCACGACGGCCGAAACCGTCGTCACGACGATCAGCATCACCGCCGTTAACTGGTCGACCTTCAGCGCCCAGTCGACCACGAAGTCGCCGGACACGATCCAGTCGAACAGCGGCACCGTCCGCGGATTGCCACCCATGGCGACGTCGAAGAACAGGATCCAGGCCAGGATCGTGCTCAGGATCAGCAGGCCGCAGGTCACGATCTGCGCGCCGCGGTCGCCGATCCAGCGGCCGAACAGCCCGGCGATCAGGAAACCCGCAAAGGGAAGGAATACGGTCGCGACTTCCATGACCGGCGCCTAGCCTTTCATCAGGTTGACGTCGTCGACGTCGATGGAGCCGCGATTCCTGTAATAGGTCAGCAGAATCGCAAGCCCGATGGCCGCCTCGGCGGCGGCCACGGTCAATACAAACATGGCGAACATCTGGCCGATCAGGTCGCCCAGCTCGGTCGAAAAGGCGATCAGGTTGATGTTGACCGCCAACAGCATCAGTTCGATCGACATCAGGATGATGATCACGTTCTTCCGGTTCAGGAAGATGCCGAACAGCCCCAGCGTGAACAGGATCGCCGCGACCGTCAGGTAATGACCCAGTCCGATTTCCAGCATCAGATCCCGCCCCCCGTCGGAACCTTGACCACCTCGACCGATTCCTCGCGGGTCCGGGCCAACTGATGGGCGATCTTCTGCCGTTTGACGCCGCTGCGCTGTCTCAGCGTCAGCACGATCGCGCCAACCATCGCCACCAACAGCACCAAGCCGGCCGCCTGGAACAGGTAGAAATACTCGGTATAGATGATCCGCCCCAGCGCCTCGGTGTTGCTGACCTGGTCGATCGGCGGCGTCGGTGCGGCCGCGATGGCGCTGACTTCGGGCGCGAAAACCCAGGTTCCCAGGATGAAGGCCAGTTCGACCAACAGCGCCAACCCAATCAGCGCGCCGATCGGCAGGTATTGCAGGACGCCCTTGCGCAGTTCGGCGAAGTTGATGTCCAGCATCATCACCACGAACAGGAACAGGACCGCCACCGCGCCCACATAGACGACGACCAGGATCATGGCCAGAAACTCGGCCCCGCGCAGCACGAACAACCCTGCCGAGTTGAAGAACGCAAAGATCAGGAAAAGCACCGAATGAACCGGGTTCCGCGCGGATATCACCATCACGGCTGCGGCGATCGTCAGGATCGCGAACAGATAGAAGGCCAGGCCTTGAACGATCATCTAACCCCCCGTGCCCCGCTGTCTCGGATCGGCCTGCCGGCCGGCTTCGGTCCGCCGAGAACGGGCGCCCCGTCGACCGGACGGTGCGCCCATGCGCGCCGCGCGCGCGCAGATCCGTGTCTAACGATAAGGCGCATCCATTTCAATGTTTGCTGCGATCTCGGCTTCCCAGCGGTCGCCGTTCGCCAGAAGCTTCTCCTTGTTGTAGAAAAGCTCCTCGCGGGTCTCGGCCGCGAACTCGAAATTCGGTCCCTCGACGATGGCATCGACGGGACATGCCTCCTGGCAGAGTCCGCAATAGATGCATTTGGTCATGTCGATGTCGTAGCGCGTGGTCCGGCGCGACCCGTCGTCGCGCGGCTCGGACTCGATCGTGATCGCCTGCGCCGGACAAACGGCCTCGCACAGCTTGCAGGCGATGCAGCGTTCCTCGCCGTTGGGATAGCGCCGCAGCGCATGCTCGCCGCGGAACCGCGGCGACAGCGGACCCTTCTCGTAAGGATAGTTGATGGTGTGTTTCGGGCGGAACATGGTGCGCAATGTCAGCGCCATGCCCGACACCAACTCCATCAGCAGAAAGGAGCGCGCCGTTCGGTCAATGAAAGCCATGTGTTCCCAGCCTCTTAAAGCGTGTCCTTGTCATCAGGAACCAGCCCCCGGAACCTTGTCGAACGCAACCAGGAAGCCGGCGGTAAGCGCGACCCACAGCAACGAAAACGGCAGGAAGACCTTCCACCCCAGCCGCATCAACTGGTCGTAGCGATAGCGCGGGAAGGTCGCCCGCACCCACAGGAAGACAAACAGCACCATGGCGATCTTCAAGGCAAACCAGATCGGACCGGGGATCAGGTTCAGCGGCGCGACATCGAACGGCGGCAGCCAACCACCCAGGAACAGGACGACCGTCATGCCGCTCATCAGGATCATGTTCGCGTATTCGCCCAGGAAGAACAGGGCGAAGGCCATGGCCGAATATTCGACATTGTAGCCCGACACCAGCTCGGCCTCCGCTTCCGGCAGGTCGAACGGCGCGCGGTTCGTCTCGGCGAGCGCGGAGACGAAGAAGATGATGAACATCGGAAACAGCGGGATGAAGAACCAGAGGCCCTGTTGCGCCAGGACCACGTCCGACAGGTTGAGCGAGCCGACGCACAACAGCACCGTGATGATCACGAATCCGATGGAGACTTCGTAGCTCACCATCTGTGCGGCGGAACGCAAGGCGCCCAGGAAGGCGTATTTCGAGTTCGACGCCCAGCCGGCGATGATGATGCCGTAGACGCCCAGCGACGAGATCGCAAACAGGTAGAGGATGCCGACATTGATGTCGGCCAGCACCATGCCCTCGTCGAACGGGATCACGGCCCAGGCAATCATGCTGAGCGTGAAGGTCAGCATCGGCGCCAGCAGGAACAGTGCCGGGTTGGCGCCCGACGGGACGATGGTTTCCTTCAGGAACAGCTTTGCGCCGTCGGCGAAGGGCTGCAGCAGGCCCAGCGGCCCAACGACGTTGGGGCCCTTGCGCAACTGCATCCAGCCGATCACCTTGCGCTCGGCATAGGTGAGATAGGCGACCCCAATCAACAGCGGCACCACGATGCACAGGATCAGGAACGTGATCCAGATCGTCGGCCAGGCATAGAAGGTCCAGAACTCAGCCATCGGTGCCCGTCCCGTGTTGGCGATCGAGGAAGATCTGCGTGCACTCGGCCATGGTTTCCGAAGCCCGGCTGATCGGATCGGTCATGTAGAAGTTTTCGATCGGCGACTGGAACGGCGCCGGTCCGGTCTCGCCAGCGCGCCCGAACGCGCCCCACTGGGCCTGAGGCGTCTCGTCCAAATGGGTGAAGTGCGGACAGGCCGCGTGCAGCGCCCGTCTCAGATCGCCCAGGTCGTCGAACGGCAGGGGTTTCCCAAGGCCGCCGGAAAGCGCGCGGATGATGGTCCAGTCCTCGCGGGCGTCGCCCGGCGGGAAGGCCGCGCGTTTGGCCATCTGTACCCGGCCCTCGGTATTGACGTAGGTGCCGCTCTTTTCCGTGTAGGCCGCCCCCGGCAGGATCACGTCGGCCCGGTGCGCGCCGGCGTCGCCATGGTGGCCCTGATAGATGACGAAGGCATCGCCCAGGCCGGACATGTCGATCTCGTCGGCGCCCAGCAGGTAAAGAACCTCCACGTCGCCGCCGGCACAGCCGGCGATGATACCGGCGGTGTCGCGTCCGCCGTCGCCCGGAACGAACCCGATGTCCAGACCGCCGACGCGGGCCGCCGCGGTGTGCAGCACGTTGAACCCGTTCCAGCCGTCCTTCACCATGCCGAGGTTTTCGGCGCACTGCCTGGCAAGCGCGAGAACGGCTGCGCCGTCCGCGCGGGCCAGCGCCCCCTGCCCCAGGATCAGCATCGGCCGCTCGGCCTGGCGCAGCACGTCGGCGAACGGGTGCGCACCGTCGACGATCTGCCTCAAGGTGTCGGGACCGGCGCCCAGATACTCCGCAGGATAGGTCAGGTCCACTTGCGGCCCGATGACGCCGACCTTCAGTCCCCGGCGCAGCCAGCGTTTGCGCAACCGGGCATTGATGATCGGCGCTTCCCAGCGCGGGTTGGAGCCGACGATCAGGCAGGCGTCCGCCTCCTCGATCCCGGCGATGGTGCTGTTGAAGACGTAGCCGGCCCTGACACCCGGATCCAGCGCGGCGCCGTCCTGCCGGCAATCGAGGTTCGGCGAACCGAGCGCCGTCATCAACTGCTTCAGCGCAAACATCGACTCGGCGTCGCACAGGTCGCCGGCAAGGGCCGCGATGCGCCCGCCGGAGACACTGCTGAGCCGTTTGGCGATCGCGGCGAAGGCCTCCTCCCAGGACGCCGGTTCCAGCGCACCGGCATCGTTGCGGACATAGGGTCTGTCCAGACGCTGGCGCCTCAGCCCGTCGCAGGCATAGCGGCTCTTGTCGGACAGCCATTCCTCGTTGACGTCCTCGTTGAGGCGCGGCAGCACGCGCAGGACCTCGTTGCCGCGCACATCGACGCGCACGTTCGAGCCCACGGCGTCCATCACGTCGATCGATTCGGTCTTCTTCAACTCCCACGGCCGCGCGTGGAACGCATACGGCCGGGACGTCAGCGCCCCGACCGGGCACAGGTCGATCACGTTGGCGGACATCTCGCTGCCGACCGCCTTTTCCAACGACGAGATCTCGGCGTTCTCGCCGCGGTTCAACAGGCCGATATCGTCCACGCCCGCCACCTCGGAGATGAAGCGGACACAGCGGGTGCAATGGATACAGCGGGTCATGATCGTCTTGATCAGAGGGCCCATGTACTTGTCCTTCACCGCACGCTTGTTCTCTTCGTAGCGGCTGCCTTCGAAACCGTAGGCCATGGCCTGGTCCTGCAGATCGCATTCCCCGCCCTGGTCGCAGATCGGGCAATCCAGCGGGTGGTTGATCAGCAGGAACTCCATCACGCCCTTGCGGGCCTTCCTGACCATGTCGGAATCGGTCAGCACCTCCATGCCGTCGCCGGCAGGCAGGGCGCAGGACGCGGCCGGCTTGGGCGGTCCGGGTTTGACCTCGACCAGGCACATGCGGCAGTTGCCGGCGATCGACAGGCGCTCGTGATAGCAGAAGCGCGGGATTTCGATGCCCTCCTGCTCGCACACCTGCAGGATCGACATGCCCGGCTCGAACTCGACCTCGTTGCCGTTCAGTTTCAGTTTCGGCATTGCGCGTTTCCGTCCCCTACTCGGCGGCCGCCTGGCCTTGCTTCTGCATGATCCGGTCCTCGATCACGTGCCGGAAATGGCGGATCAGTCCCTGGATCGGCCATGCCGCGGCGTCGCCCAGGGCGCAGATCGTGTGTCCTTCGACCTGATAGGTGACGTCCAGCAACATGTCGATTTCGTCCACCGACGCATCGCCCTTGACCATGCGCTCCAGCACCCGCCACATCCAGCCGGTGCCCTCGCGGCACGGCGTGCACTGGCCACAGCTCTCGTGCTTGTAGAAGTGCGCCAGCCGCGCGATCGCCTTGATGATGTCGGTCGACTTGTCCATCACGATCACCGCGCCGGTGCCCAGGCCGGACTTGACCTCCTTCAGCGCGTCGAAATCCATCAGGACGTCGGTGCAGACATCCTGCGGAATGCAGGGGACCGAACTGCCGCCCGGAATGATGGCCAGAAGGTTGTCCCAACCGCCCCGCACACCGCCGGCGTGCTTTTCGATCAGTTCCTTCAGCGGGATCGACATGGACTCTTCGACATTGCACGGGGTGTTCACGTGCCCGGAGATGCAGAACAGCTTGGTCCCGTAGTTGTTCTCGCGGCCGAAACCTTTGAACCACGCCGCGCCGCGGCGGAAAATGGTCGGCGTCACCGCGATCGATTCCACATTGTTGACCGTGGTCGGACAGCCCCAAAGCCCGGCCATCGCCGGGAACGGCGGTTTCAGGCGCGGCTGGCCCTTCTTGCCCTCAAGGCTTTCCAACAGCGCGGTTTCTTCGCCGCAGATATAGGCGCCGGCGCCGCGGTGAACGTAGAGGTCGAAGTCGTAGCCGGAGCCGCAGGCGTTCTTGCCGACTAGGCCGGCTTCGTAGGCCTCCGCGATGGCGGCCTCTAGGATCTTCGCCTCGTAGACATATTCGCCGCGGATGTAGATGTAGCAGACATGCGCGCCCATCGCGACGCTGGCCAGAAGGCATCCCTCGACCAGCTTGTGCGGATCGTTGCGCATAATCTCCCGGTCCTTGCAGGTCCCGGGTTCCGACTCGTCGGCATTGACGACCAGATAGGCGGGCCGCCCGTCGCTTTCCTTCGGCATGAACGACCACTTCACGCCGGTCGGGAACCCGGCGCCGCCGCGGCCGCGCAGGCCCGATTCCTTGCACTCGTTGACCAGCCAGTCCCGGCCCTTTTCGATCAACGCCTTGGTGTCGTCCCAGTCGCCGCGCAGGCGCGCCGCCGGCAGGCGCCAGTCGTGCAGACCGTAAAGGTTGGTGAAGATGCGATCCTTGTCTTCCAGCATCGCCTATTCGCCTCCGCCGGGCTGTCCGAAATCAAGCGTCGTCAGCGTCGTCGGCCCGTCCTTGCCCTGCGAACAGGTCCGCCCTGTCTGCGAACCCGGTGGGATCGCCTCGCCCGCCTTCAACTTGTCCACCAGTTCCAGGAAGCCATCCGGCGTCAGGTCTTCGTAATAGTCGTCGTTGATCTGCACCATCGGCGCGTTGCAGCACGCGCCGAGGCATTCCACGACGGAGATGGTGAACATGCCGTCTTCGGTGGTCTGACCGCGCTTGATCCCGAGGTGCCGTTCCGTCGCCTCGACGATCTCGTCGGCGCCGCACAGCATGCAGGGCGTGGTGCCGCACATCTGCAGGTGATAGCGGCCGACCGGCTGGAGATTGATCATGGTGAAAAAGGTCGCGACCTCGATCACCCGGATCGGCGCCATGTCCAGCATCTCGGCGATCTTCTCGATCGCGCCGGGCGGCACCGACCCGCCGGCCTGGCGCTGGGACAGGTCCAGCAGCGCCAGCACCGCGCTTTGCCGGCGCTCTTGCGGGTATTTCGCGATCGCCGTCTGCGCCTGTGCGGCGTAGTCGCCCTCGAACGCGAATTGTGGAACGTTCAAAGCCATTTACAGTCTGTCCTTAACGATCGATCTCACCGAACACGATGTCCATCGCGCCGAGAATGGCGACGGAATCGGCCAGCATGTGTCCCTTGCAGCAGAAGTCCATCGACTGCAAATGGGCAAAACCCGGCGCACGGATCTTGCAGCGATAGGGCTTGTTGGTTCCGTCCGAGACCAGATAGACGCCGAATTCCCCCTTCGGCGCCTCGACGGCCGTGTAGGTCTCGCCCGGCGGCACGTGGAAGCCTTCGGTATACAGCTTGAAGTGATGGATCAGCGCTTCCATCGAGCGTTTCATCTCGCTGCGCTTGGGCGGGCCAACCTTGCCGTCGGTGGTCATGACCGGGCCGTCGGGCATGTCCTCGATGCACTGCTTCATGATCCGAAGGCTTTGCCGGAACTCCTCCATGCGAACGAGGTACCGGTCGTAGCAGTCGCCGTTCTTGCCGATCGGGATGTCGAAGTCGATCCGGTCGTAGACGTCGTACGGCTGTGACTTGCGCAGGTCCCAGGGTATGCCCGACCCGCGCAGCATGGGTCCGCTGAACCCCCAGGCCATGGCGTCTTCGGCGGAAACCACGCCGATATCCACCGAACGCTGTTTGAAGATCCGGTTCTCGGTCAACAGCGTCTCGGTATCGTCCAGGAACTTGGGGAACTGGTCGATCCATTCCAGGATCTTCTCGTCCATGCCCGCCGGCATGTCCGCATGCACGCCGCCGACCCGGTAGTAGGCCGCATGAAGGCGCGCACCCGACACGCCCTCGTAGAACTCCATCAGCTTTTCGCGTTCCTCGTAACCCCACAGCATGGGCGTCATCGCGCCGACGTCCATGGCGTAGGCGGTGATGTTGAGGATGTGGTTCAGGATGCGGGTGATCTCGGCGAACAGGACGCGGATATACTGCCCGCGCAGGGGCACTTCGATGCCCAAGAGCTTCTCCGCCGCCAGCACGAAGGCGTGCTCCTGGCACAGCGGCGACACATAGTCCAGCCGGTCGAAATACGGCACCGCCTGCATGTAGGTCTTGTGTTCGATCAGCTTTTCGGTGCCCCGGTGCAGCAGGCCGATATGCGGGTCCAGGCGTTCGATCACCTCGCCGTCCATCTCCATCACCATGCGCAGAACGCCGTGCGCCGCAGGGTGTTGCGGCCCGAAATTCAGCGTCAGCGACTTGATGGTGGGATCCTGCTCGGTGTTGGCGAGGCTGCCGGTGGCCGCGGTCATGCGCCCTCTCCTTCTTTCGTCGCCTTTTCGTCACCGGGCAGGTGCCGGGTCATGCCTTCCCACGGGCTCAGGAAATCGAACGTGCGGAACTCCTGGGTCAGCTTGACCGGCTCGTAAACGACCCTGCGCTGTTCGTCGTCGTAGCGCACCTCGACATACCCGGTCAGCGGAAAGTCCTTGCGCTGGGGATGGCCGTCGAAGCCGTAGTCCGTGAGGATGCGGCGCAGGTCCGGGTGATCGGTGAAGAAAACGCCGTAGTGGTCCCAGCATTCGCGCTCGTACCAGTTGGCCGATGGCCAGATCCCGGTAACGCTGGGAACCGGCGTATCCTCGTCGGTCGAGACCTTGAGCCGGACGCGCTGGTTGTGCTTGAGGCTGAGCAAATTGTAGACGACCTCGAATCGAAGCTCCCGTTCGGGATAGTCGACACCGCAGATGTCGGTACAGACCTTGCACAGGCAATTCGCGTCGTCGCGCGCAAACTTCGCGACCTTGACGATTTCCTCCGCCCTCACCTCGACGACCAGTTCGCCATTGACGAGACCTTGCCACGTCACGTCGTCGGGAAATGCGGCTTCGAACACCTCGCCAAGCTCGATCAGGGCTTCGGTCTTTTCGTCCATGCCTGTGCTTTCACGCTGTCTCGAAGGATCGTCCCGTCACCGCAGGATCGTGCCGGTCCGTCTGATCTTTTTCTGGAGTTGGAGAATACCGTAGACAAGGGCCTCCGCCGTGGGCGGACAGCCAGGAACGTAGATGTCCACCGGCACGACACGGTCGCACCCCCGGACCACAGAATACGAATAGTGGTAATAGCCGCCGCCGTTGGCGCAGGACCCCATCGAGACCACCCAGCGCGGTTCGGCCATCTGGTCGTAGACCTTGCGCAACGCCGGCGCCATCTTGTTGGTCAGCGTGCCGGCGACGATCATCACGTCGGACTGGCGCGGCGAGGCGCGGACGACCACGCCGAACCGGTCCAGGTCATAGCGCGGCGTATAGGCGTGGATCATCTCGATCGCACAGCATGCGAGGCCGAAGGTCATCGGCCACATCGACCCCGTCCGCGCCCAATTCACCACCTTGTCGACATTGGCGATGACGAAACCCTTGTCCTGCAGTTCGTTGGAGACTGCCCTCAAGGCCGCGTTCTGGTCCTCGCCCGGCGGCAACGGCGCACCACCGGCCGGCGTGGATGTCACTCCCATTCCAATGCCCCTTTGCGCCATTCGTAGATGAAGCCGACGGTCAGAATGCCAAGGAAGATCATCATCGACCAAAAGCCGAAGACACCTGTCTCGCCGAGGCTGACCGCCCAGGGGAACAGGAACGCCACCTCAAGGTCGAAGATGATGAACAACAGCGTGACCAGATAGAACCGCACGTCGAACCGCGAGCGGGCGTCGTCGAAGGCTTCGAAACCGCATTCATAGGGCGACAGTTTCTCGGAGTCCGGATGTTGCCGCGCGACCACCATGCTGCCGAACACCATGATCAGCGACAAGGCGGCGGCGATTCCCAGGAAGATCAGAATCGGAAGGTATTCGCGCAGAAGGTCGTCCATGACTATTCCGCTCTCCTTACCATTCGATCACTCACCTCCGGATGGGGTCGAATCGCCCCATTCAGACAAGTCAGGCGCAGCGCGCTGAAAGCCCCCAAATACCGCCGCCAACGGGCCGTTGCGACCGCCAGCGTCGGCGCGTCGGAATATAGAGAGACACCCAAACGATGCAAAGCGTAATCGGCCCCTGTAGTAGAGCGACTTTACATGTGAACAAAGCGTAAAGCCTGAGAAACCTGCACCGATTTATGTACCACATCGACAGGCCGGGTCGCGCGACTCATCAGCGCAGCACCGCCGTGTTCTAGGCACCGGATGGAGCCGCGAACGCCTCGCGAAACGCCGCGGCGCTGCGGCCGACCTCTGCGGCCGTCATGCCAGGCCGATAGAGGGCCGAACCAAGTCCGAACCCGGCCGCGCCCGCGGCGCGATAGGCCGCCATGCCCTCAGGCGTGATGCCGCCGACAGGCAGAACGGGGACATCGGCCGGCAATACGGCCCGCATCGCCTTCAACACCGCCGGCGGATTGGCCTCCGCCGGAAACAGTTTCAGCGCATCGGCGCCGGCCGCCAGTGCGGCAAACGCCTCCGTCGGCGTCGCGAACCCCGGCACGCAGGCGAGTCCGGCCTGTTTCGCGGCCCGGATGACCTGCACGTCGCTGTGCGGCATGACGACAAGCCGACCGCCCGCGCCGGCGATCCCGTCGACCGCCGCGGTCTCCAGCACCGTGCCCGCGCCGACCAGGGCGTGGTCACCGTATCGATCTGCGATCCGTTCGATGCTGGTCAGCGGTTCGGGTGAGTTGAGCGGGACCTCGATGATCGAGAACCCTTCCTCGACCAGCGCGCCCGCGATACCGACGGCCTCGTCCGGCCTTACCCCGCGCAGGATCGCGACCAGCGGCAGCCGGTTCATGCAGGCCTCAAGGTCGGGTCCGCTCATCTCTCGTTCCTTATGATGCCGGCCTGTCGGGCCACCGCCAGCAAACCGGCGATGACGGCCTGTTCGCCGGACAGGCAGTGGGACCGGTGGCCATAGTGCGCGACGGCACGACGATAGCGGTCGGTCAAGGCGTCGGATCCGATCAGCGTGACCGTCTCGTCGGCGCCCAGCGCGCGGATCTCGTGCCCGATCAGTATGCCGGACAGATAGTCGGCAACCGCCGTCTCGTCGATCACGTCGAACAGCGCCTCGGCCCGCACGCCGAACAGGTGGTGCAGCAACCCGCCCGGATCCCGGGCGCGATCCAGGCCCTGTGCGAAGGCCGGCCCTGCGGCCCCGCTTGTCCCTGGCGCCATCAGACGGCCGAGGATCGAATGGTCTTTCAGGACGGAGAACACCTCCCCCGTCATCGCCGTGCGGAAACCGGCGATCGCACCGTCGCGGACCGAGACCCACTTGCTGTGCGTGCCGGGCAGGCAGAAGACCGCCCTGTCCGCGCCGCCGGGCGCAAGCGACACGGCGCCCGCAATCTGGGTTTCCTCGCCGCGGATCACGTCATGCACACCGTCGTTGCGGCAGGCGAGACCCGGCACGATCCAGACCGCGCGGCCGTCCTCGAAGGGAACCGGCTGGAGCCGTTCTGCCAGCGAGGCCGGATCGGCCGGGCAATCCACATAGGCGGCCTCGACCCAGCCGTTGCGCGAGCCGATCATGCCCGCCATCAGCGCCGGCGGCCCGCCCTCGGCGGACTGCCACTGCCCGACCAGGTCCAGGTAGGCGCCGGCGTAGGCGCCGTCCGCGACATTCAGGATTCCGCGGCCGGCGTCGACCTTGTCGAGGACCGCTCCGTCGCCGTCCAGAAGGTAGGCGCGGAAATTGGTCGTGCCCCAGTCGATGCCGATCAGCCGGGCCTCGTTCATCACGCCCTCCAGGCCGAAACGCCGTAGGGCGCCACACGCCGGTCGCCCAGGACAAAGATCGCATCGTCGGGCGCCGGCGTGGCGATCGAGGAGCCGGCGCGGTTGAACGCGAAGACCAGACCGCCCCGGCGGCGCAGGCGGAGCGCGTTCGGCAGCCGCACCGTCTCGACGTCGCGGTCCCGCAGCAGGGCGTCGAAATAGTCGATCAGGAACTGTTCGTCGGGCCAGAACGACAGGTAGTGGACGTCGCCGCTGTGATAGACGCCGCCCTTCCCGTTCGACAGCCGTGCAACCGGGTCCTTGGCGCTCTCCACATGTTCCATCCACAGGCTGACGGGATAGTCACGATCGTGCCAGGACAGGCGCTCGACCATGGCCGGGTCCAGGCTTTCCACCCGGGTGACCCTGATGTCGATCAGCGACTTCAGCGGTCCGGGCGGCAGGTCGTCGGGAATCCGGTGGCTCAGCGTTCGCGAGCCGCTGCGCGGGCCGATCACCAGATCGCCGGTGACCGCGCTCAGCCGCTGCAGCGCTTGGGCGTCGATCATCGGCAGCGTCGGCACGCAGACCAAGGCGTATCCGGCCAGGTCCGCGTGCGCCGGCACCACGTCGACATCCAGTCCAAGCCGCCTGAGCGCCGTGTAGAACACCCGCACGAGCTGCTGGTATTCGAACTCGGCTCCCTGCGGCTGAACGCCGATCGCCCAGGCGGCTTCATAGTCGAAGACCAGGGCAACGGATGCCGATGCCGCCGGCTCGGCTTCGGAGATCGCAATCTCTTCAAGCTCGCGCCCGACCGCCGCCGCCTCGTGCGCGGCCACATCGGGGGTGCCGTCGGGCAGGTTCAGGCCCGAGTGCATCTGCTCTTGTGCGAAGGGCGCCTGACGCCAACGGAAATAGGACACCACCTCGGCGCCATGCGCCAAGGCCTCCCAGGTCCACAGCCGGACCATGCCGTCGGCGGGGGCCGGGTTGTGGGGCGCCCAGTTGACCGGACCCGGCTGCTGCTCCATCACCCACCATCGGTTGCCGGCGGTCATGCCGCGGTAAAGGTCGTGGTGGAAAGCGGCGACGTCCGGATGCCCCGACCGCGCCCAGCGCACCCGCGTCTCGGCTGACAGCCCCATCCGCTCGCTGGTGAAGCCCAGCGGATAGGAGTCCCAGGTGGCCACGTCCAGATCGGCCGAAACCTTGTAGTGGTCGAACTGGTCGAAATAGCCCATGAAGTTATGGCTGACGAACCGTCCGGGCGCGTTTGCACGCACGATGTCCGCCTGCAGGCGGTTGTAGGCGACCACCGCATCCGACGAGAAGCGCCGGAAGTCCAGGCTGTGCGCCGGGTTCGGTTCGGTCACGGTCTGGTTCGGCAGGTCGATTTCGCCAAAGCCGGCATATTCCTTCGACCAGAAGACGGTCCCCCACTCCCGGTTCAGTTCCTCGATCGTGCCATAGCGTCGCTGCAGCCATGCCTGGAACGCCGGTCGGCAGTGTTCGGCATAGGACAGCACGGTGTCGTGACAGCCGTATTCGTTGTCCAACTGCCAGCCGGCGACATGGGCGTTGTCGCCATACCGGCCCGCGACCGCCTCGCAGATGCGCCGCGTCTCGTCCAGCCAGGCCGGGCTGGAGAAGCAATAGTGCCGGCGGGAACCGAAACGCCGCGGCCGGCCGTCGGCGTCGAAGGGAAGGATCTCGGGCCGTTCGTCGATCAGCCATTTGGGAGGGGTCGCGGTCGGCGTGCACATCACCACCTTCAGACCGGCGGACCCAAGCGTGTCGATCGACCGGTCCAGCCAGTCCCATCGGAAATCGCCGCGTACAGGTTCCAGCCTGCTCCAGGCGAACTCACCGATGCGCACGAAACGAATGCCGATCTCCGCCATGCGGGCGGCGTCGCGCGGCCAGTCCTCTTCGTTCCAGTGTTCCGGGTAGTAGCAGACGCCCAGCATCGCCGCCTCACACTCGTTCGACGCGCACGACCGTCGGCGCGCGCGACTTCAATGTCACTGTGTCGGGACTCAGCCGGCCGTTCAGCGCAGGCGCTGTTCGGTTTCGTCGTCGAACAGGTATGCGCGCGCTGGATCGAACTTCAGGCCGACCCGGACGCCGGCGTCCGATCGCACGTCACCGCGTTCCTCGATGATGAGGCGCTCGCCATTGTCCGACCTGACATAGTCGTAGGAAACGCCCCCAAGCGCCTCGGTCAGTTCGACCGAATGGGTATCGCCCTGGACGATCTCGAGATGCTCGGGCCGGATTCCGAGATGGACCTTCGTTCCCGACGCGACCGGCTGCACCGGCAGCGTCACGGAGGTCTTCAGTGCCGGCACGTCGATCGCGCCGTTGCCGTTTACGGTTCCGGCCAGGAAGTTCATCGACGGCGACCCGATGAAACCGGCGACGAAGCGGTTGTCCGGATTGCGATACAATTCCAGCGGCGCGCCCACCTGTTCGATCTTGCCCAGCCGCAAGACGACGATCTTATCCGCCATGGTCATCGCCTCGACCTGGTCGTGCGTCACATAGATCATCGTCGCACCGATTTCGCCGTGAAGCCGTGCGATCTCCACGCGCATTTCCACCCGCAACTCGGCATCCAGGTTGGAAAGGGGCTCGTCGAAAAGAAACACCTCCGGACCGCGCACGATGGCCCGGCCGATGGCCACCCGTTGCCGCTGACCACCCGACAGCGCCGCCGGCTTGCGTTCCAGGAAGGGATCGAGCTTGAGAATGCGGCTTGCCTCGCCCACCTTGGCGTCGATCTCGGGCTTGGGCACCTTGTTCATTTTCAGCCCGAAACCCATGTTCTCGCGCACGGTCATGTGGGGATACAGCGCGTAGGTTTGGAACACCATCGCCACACCGCGCTCGGCCGGGTCCATATTGGTGACGTCGCGCTCGCCGATGTGGATCTTGCCTTCCGTCGTTTCCTCCAACCCGGCGACCATGCGCATCAGCGTGGACTTGCCGCACCCCGACGGACCGACGAAGACGCAGAACTCCCCGTCTTCGATGTCCAAGTCGACCCCGTGAATGACCTGCGCGTCGCCATAGCGCTTGACGACGTTGTTCAGCGTTACTCCGGTCATCGTTGATACGTCCCCATTGGTTGGATGCATTGATTGGTTTCTGGAAAACGCCAATTCTCCGTATCCGCGGCGATCCGCGCCGCCGTCGCCTGCATCGTCGGCACCAGCTTTTCCAACTCGTCGAAGTCCCTCTGGCCCCGCAACGCGGTGACCGACAGCCCGCCAAGCAGGTGGCCGAGGTCTGACAGGATCGGGACCGCAACGCAGATGATGCCGCGTTCGTGTTCTTCATCGTCGATCGCGAAGCCGCGTTTGCGGATCGCGGCAAGCTCGGCCAGCAGATCGGGTTTCGACGTGATCGTTCGTTCGGTGAATCGATAGAAGGACTGTTGGTCGAGGGCGCGTTCAAGCTGTTCGTCGGCGAGAAAGGCCAGCATCGCCTTTCCGACGCCGGTGCAATAGGCCGGCCCGACCTTGCCCGCGCTGGAGAACATCTCGACAGGGCGCGAAGGGTAAAGCTTGTCGACGTAGAGAACGTGTCCCCCGTCGAGCTGTGCGAGATGGATCGTCTCGCGCACAAGCCCTGCCAGCGCATCGAGATGCGGCTGGGCGACCGGGGCCAGCGAAGACTGCTTCCATGCCGCATGCGCCAGGCGAACCAGGCGCATGCCCAGAAAATAGACTTTCCGATCGGGATCGTAGGTCAACAGGCTCTGTTTGGTCAGCGTTTGAAGAAAACGGTACAGCGTTCCCTTCGGAAGCTTGCACAAGTCCTGCAGTTCCGAGAATCGTGCAGGACGGCCTATGTCAGCGACCAGATCCAAGACCTCAAGCGCCTTGGCGACAGTCGTCGCCCCGTCCGTCTCGTGCTTTCGTGCTGTTACGCGTCCTTCGGCCATACACCCCTGCCGTATCCCCCCAGCTTTCTTGCTTTAAGTTTGAGTTGACAGCTTAAAACGGTGCAGAATAGTTTTTCAATAATCAAAACGTTCGCTTCAACATGCGGATCACAGGGAGGATACCGTGAACTTCAAACACTCATGGTCGGCTGCGGCGGTCGCGGCCTCGATGCTCGTTGCAGGCAGTGCCTTTGCACAGCAACTGACCGGCGATCTCAGGATTTTCCTGGATACGTCCAACCCCGCGCCCCGCGCGACGATGGAAACGATGATCGCCGAATTCCAGGCGATGCATCCCGATCTTCAGATCGAGGTCACGGTCATCGACCGCGAGGCCTACAAGACCCAGATCCGCAACTTCCTGACCGCCGACGCGCCGGACGTTGCAACCTGGTATGCCGCGAACCGCATGGCGCCGTACGTCAATGCCGGGCTGTTCGAAGATGTGTCGGACCTGTGGCAGGAACCGGACATCGCCGGTCCCCTCGCCTCGACGAAGGGCGCGCTGACGATCGACGGCAAGCAGTGGGGCGTGCCCTACACCTACTATCAGTGGGGCGTGTATTACCGGAAGGACATCTACGAGGAACTGGGCCTTACGGAGCCGACGAACTGGGATGAGTTCAAGGCCAACTGCCAGAAGATCCTCGATTCCGGCCGCAAGTGCTTCACCATCGGGACCAAGTTCCTGTGGACCGCCGGCGGCTGGTTCGATTACGTCAACATGCGCACCCACGGCTTCGATTTCCACATGGCGCTGGCCCAGGGCGAGGTGAAATGGACCGACGATCGCGTGCGCCAGACCTTCGCCAACTGGCGCGAGCTGATCGACATGGGCGGCTACATCGACAACCACCAGACCTATAGCTGGCAGGAGTCGCTCCCGTTCATCGTCTCGGGCGATGCGGCCGGTATCCTGATCGGCAATTTCGCGGTGGCGCCGCTGCGCGAAGCCGGCCTGGACGACAGCAAGCTCGACTTCTACCAGTTCCCGGCGATCACCGACGGGGTCGAAATGGCCGAAGACGCGCCGACCGACACCTTCCACATCCCGGTCAACGCCCAGAACAAGGACAACGCGCGGGAGTTCCTGCGTTTCGTGGTGTCGCCCGCCGTTCAGACCAAGATCAACAACGGTCAGAACCTGGGCCAGTTGCCCGTGAACGCCAATTCGTCTGTCGACGACGACAAGTTCCTGAAGCAAGGCTTCACCATGCTGTCGTCCAACAGCCAAGGCGGTGTCGCGCAGTTCTTCGACCGCGACTTCCCGGCGGAAATGGCGGCCGAGGCCATGAAGGGACTGCAGGAATTCATGGTGTTCCCTGACGAACTGGACAACATCCTGCAGCGCCTCGATAAGATCGCCGAGCGCGTTTACAAGAAGTAGTACCGGCCGGCCGGGCGCCATCTGGCGCCCGGCCGTTCCGCATTGCGCGGATCGAATTGGGACGCAGTCAACCTAAAGGCAGGTTCACGTTCGCGAGATCCGCATGCGCCGCACGTCCGGGGAGCAACGCACATGACCGACGCAACTGTCTCTGATCTCCATGGTGTGGGCGTTCGGCGACGCGGTTGGTACAAGCGCAACGAGATCGCGGTGACGCCGTGGCTGTTTCTCGCTCCGGCAATCCTGTTCTTCCTGTTCTACGTCATCTTCCCGATCTTCCAGAGCTTCTCGATCTCGCTTTACGACTGGGACGGCCTCGGCGAGGCAGAGTTCATCGGGCTCGGCAACTACCAGGAACTGATCGAAGACAGCGCCTTCGAGGTGTCGCTTTGGAACAATCTGAAATGGTTGGTCCTTTACCTGCTGGCGATCCCTGCCGGGCTGTTCATCGCGCTGTTCCTCAACCAGACGGTCACCGGTATTCGGCTGTACAAGTCGCTCTTCTTCTTTCCGTTCGTGATCAGCCAGGTCGTGGTCGGCCTGGTCTTCACCTGGTTCTACGATCCGACCTTCGGGCTGCTGAACAGTTTTCTCGGCGTCTTCGGCATACCGACGATCAACGTGCTGGGCGATCCGACGCTGGCCACCTACGGCATCATCGCAGCCGGGCTGTGGCCGCAGACCGCATACTGCATGATCCTCTACCTGACCGGTCTCAACGCGGTCGACCCCGAGCAGATCGAAGCCGGGCGCCTTGACGGCGCGAAGGGCTGGCGAATGCTGTGGTACATCATCATTCCCCAACTCAAGCCGGCGACCTTCATCGCCTTCGTCGTCACCATCATCGGCGCGCTGCGCTCGTTCGACCTGATCTCGATCATGACCAACGGCGGGCCGTTCGGAAGGACCCGGGTGCTCTCCTTCTACATGTTCGAAAAGGCGCTTTCCGAATACGGGTTCCGCATGGGCTACGGCGCCGCCATTGCGGTGGTCCTGTTCCTCATCATGCTCGGCTTCATCGCCTATTTCCTCTACTCGATGTGGAGAGAAGAGAGGGGCCGCTGAGATGTTTCCCAGACCGATCCAGCAGACCCCGCGCGCCTGGCAGATCAGCTACCAGTCTTTGCTGCCGTTGGCACTGATCCTGTGGCTTGCCCCGCTGATCGCGGTGGCGATCTTCTCCGTCAAGCCCGACATCGACTTCACCCAGGGCAACTACTGGGGCCTGCCAAGTTCGTTCGAAGGCGCGCACAACTACGGACAGGTCTTCTTCAATTCGGATATGCCCCGCTATCTGTTGAACTCCGTGCTGATCACGGTCCCGACGGTGGTCGGCGCGGTCGCGCTGTCCTGCATGGCGGGCTTTGCCCTGGGCATCTACAAGTTCAGATCCAACCTCTTGATCTTCTTCATGTTCGTCGCGGGGAACTTCGTGCCGTTCCAGATCCTGATGGTGCCGGTGCGCGATCTGACGCTCGATCTCGGGCTCTACAACACCAAGACAGGCCTGGTGCTTTTCCACATCGCGTTCCAGTCGGGTTTCTGCACGCTGTTCATGCGCAATTTCATTCGCGCCCTGCCCTATCCGCTGATCGAGGCGGCCCGGGTGGAAGGCGTCGCCGAATGGCGGATCTTCTGGTTTGTGGTCCTGCCGCTGATGAAACCCGCAATCGCGGCGCTCAGCGTGCTGATCTTCACGTTCATCTGGAACGACTACTTCTGGGCCATCGTGCTGACCCAGGGTCCGGAAAGCCAACCGGTCACCGCCGGCATCACCTCGTTCAACGCCCAGTTCCGTGCCGCCTATCACCTGATGAGCGCGGGCTCGATCGTTGCCGCCCTGCCGCCGGTGGCGATGTTCTTCCTGATGCAGCGGCACTTCATCGCCGGCCTGACGCTCGGCGCCGTGAAATGATCCGGTGCTGGCGGCTGGATGATGGGCGCCAGACCTTAATCCTCGGCTCCAAACGCGAACGCCTCGCGGAAGTCGTCTATTGGGGGCCAAGGCTGCCCGACGACGAGGACTTGGAGACCGTCTACCGCGCGCATGAACTCGACGTGACGGGCGGCATGCTGGACGCCAACCCGGAATTGTCGATCTGCCCCGAGGCGACCCGCACCTTTCCGGGCCAGCCGGGCCTGATCATTCGCCACGGCGATGGCACGCCGTTTCTGCCGAAGTTCTGTTTCGAGGCGGAGAAGAAAGACGAAAACGCGCTGACGCTGGTCTATGCCGACCAGACCAAGTCGCTCACCTACACCGCCCACTTTGCGATCGACCCCGTCACCCATGTGATCGAGGCCAAGGCGACGCTGGAAGCCAAGCGGTTGATGCACCTGCATTGGCTTTCCGCGCCGGTGTTTCCGGCGCCGCAGCTGTCGGACGAGATGATCGACTTCGCCGGCCGCTGGTGCGGCGAGTTCCAGATGAACCACACCGCCTGGTCGCCCGGCATGCGGTATCGCGAGAACCGCACCGGCCGCACCGGGCACGAGCATTTTCCGGGCCTGATCGTGCCCTGCCGCGGCGCGACCAACGCGGCAGGTCATGCCTATGCGTTTCACTACGGCTGGTCGGGCGGGCACCGGATGATCGCCGAGGAACTGCCGGACGGACGCCGGCAAATCCAGTTCGGACACGCCGCGCGGCTGGAAAACGATCCAAGCACGAGGTTCGAGACGGCAACGCTGTTCGCCGTGTTCTCCGACGACGGCCTGAACGGATGCTGCGTCGCCTTCCAGCGCCATCTGCGCGACCGGATCGTCGAATTTCCCGACCCGGCCCGCGCCAGGCCGGTCCATTACAATTGCTGGGAAGCGGTCAGTTTCAACCAGAACCTGCCCGAGCTCCGCGAGATCGCCGAGATCGCCGCGGATCTCGGGGCGGAACGTTTCGTCCTCGACGACGGATGGTTCGGCAAACGCGACGACGACACGCGCTCGCTCTCGGACTGGGAGGTCGATCCGCGCAAATATCCCGACGGGCTCGAGCCGCTGATCGCGCATGTACAGAACCTGGGCATGACCTTCGGCCTCTGGTTCGAACCGGAGATGATCAGCCCCGACAGCGACATCCACCGGGCACATCCGGACTGGGCGCTGGGCGGCGAGGACCAGATCCTTGGCCGCTACCAGATGGCGCTGAACATGGCGTTGCCGGAGGTTCGCGACTTTCTGTTCGAGCGGATAGCCAAGCTGCTGAACGATCACGACATCGAATACATCAAGTGGGACCACAATCGCGTGCTGCCGATGCCGGACGCCGCGCAGACGCGCGGCTCCTACGACCTGATCGACCGTCTGCGCGCCGCGTTCCCCGATGTGGAGATCGAAAGCTGCGCCTCCGGCGGCGGCCGGATCGATTTCGGCATCCTGAGCCGGACGCATCGGATCTGGCTTTCAGACAGCAACGATGCCGTCGAGCGGTTGGAAATGCAGCACAACGCGGCGATCTTCCTGCCTTCGGTCGTGACCGGCAGCCATGTGGGCCCGCGCGTTTGCCACACGTCGGGCAGAACCATCGACATCCGGTTCCGCGCCTGGGTCGCCGCCCAGCGGTATCTGGGTTTCGAGATGGACCCGCGGGAGCTGACCGAGGAAGAGAGGCAGGTTCTCAAGGACGTGACCGCGTGGTGGAAGGCGAACCGGGACTGGATGTCCCGTGCCGATATCCTGCGGCTCGACAGCGCCGACCCCGCGGTCTTCGCCGAACAGCACCTTGCGGAAGGCGGCGACCGTTTCGTCGTGTTCGCCGGAAAGGCCGAAACCTCGCGGCAGATAACGCCGCGGCCGCTGACGCTGACGCGGCTCACCACCGACGCCAGTTACCGCGTCGAGGTGATCAACCGCGGCGACGCCCCGGCCTTGTCACGGGGAGAGCCTCTGCTCAAGTCCGGTCCGGTGACGCTGAGCGGCGGCTACCTGATGAACCACGGACTGACCCTGCCCTGGAGCTTTCCGGAAACGATGTGGGTCGTCGAGGGAACCCTGGTTTAGACCTAGACGCACCAGCCCCCTCCGCCGAAGCTTCGGACGGCACGCCTTCTCGCATGTTCTGGTTTTTTGCTGGCTGGCCACCCAAAGCCCGAAGGGCGAAGGATGGCGCGAGCGACGGGACTCGAACCCGCGACCTCCGGCGTGACAGGCCGGCGTTCTAACCAACTGAACTACGCCCGCGTGGTGCTTTGCGATCAGCCAAAGCGGCCGGATTGGTACGACTGATGACCTTGCAAGTCAAGCAAGCAATTGGCGCCTAGGACAGCGTCAGCACCGGAATGCCCATCCGCGCGGCCACCGCCCTGAGGCCGGGCCGATGCTCGCCGTAGGCGAAGGCATAGTGATGCTCCAGCCCCTCTTCCATCACCGTTTCCAGGACGCGGTCCACCGGCCGGTCGAAACGCACGACGCCCGAGGTGCCGGAAAAGCTGTTGGGCGCGCGTTCGATCTCAGCGCCGCCGATCACCAGCTTGGGCGCGTTCTTGGCCTGGCTCAGCCGGGCAATGGTGATCCGCCCGGGTTTCAGTGGAAACTCGTTCAACAGCGGCTTCTTGCGGTTCGAATGGATCGTCGCATGCGGCACCGCCTCGGGGTCCGCCATGTCCAGCGGCGCCAGCCCGCAATGCCAGAAGACGCCGGTGCCGCTTGCCCGGTCCAGGTCCACCAGGTCGGCCATGAAGGCGGGCGCATCGGCCAGGGTCTGCAGGATCAGGGTCGTGACGTTGCCGTAGACGTCCGCCTCGCAGGCGCAGGGCACGCGCTCCTGGTTCAGCATGGCCATCGGCCCACAGGCGGCACAGCCGTAGTCGGTGAACATCTCCGGCCAGCACCGCACCGCCAACCCGTCCAGGCGCTTCTCCGCGGCCATGCCCTTCAAGGCCGCGTAGACCCGCAGGCTCTTGTCCAGCGGTTCGGCCTCCATCTCGTCCAGATTGTCCAGCGCGGCGCCGGCATCGGCGCGGATTGCCGCCACGTCCCGGTCGGCAACCGCCCGCGCCCTGTCGAACAGGTCGGGCAGCGCGATCTCCTCGACACCCACGCCGGTCAGACGGGCCAGCGCGTCCGCGTCGTAACGGCAGGTGTCGAACCCGTCGGGATGGCGGCCGACCACGCCGACGCGTCTTTCCGCCAGGGCATCCATCACGGTGTCAGCCGCGGCCCGATCCTGTGACGCGTCGTCGGCGGGCCCAGTCCCGGGCTGACTACTAGTAGACGATGAAATACGGCCCTGCGTGACCAGGGCGGCAAGGGTCTCGCGCGTCGCCGCATCGTCGGGTCCGCCGAAGACATAAGCCGGCGCGATCCCGGCCCGGCCCAGCGCGTGCCCGGCGAGGTTCAGACCGCACAGCGCGTTGAGCCGCAGGCGCCCGCCGGTGCGCGGTTCCGGGAAGGCCCAGATCGCGACCGGCGCGTCCACCGCCTCGGCCAGGGCGACGGTCATGGTCGCATCGGTGAAGGTCACCTGCAGGATCAGCATCAGGTCCAGCGGTTCGTCCCGCAATGCCGCCACCGCCGCCTCCGCCTCGGCCGCGTCGAACAACAGGGTGCGCGGGCCGACGATTTCCGCCGCCAATCCGTCAAGGACGGCGAAAGCCTGGGCGGCGACCTGTTCGGCGAACGGCACGTCGAATGTGGGGCGCGCCAGCGCCGCGATGCCGATCCGTCTCTTCTCGCTCATGTCCGTCCCCCGAAATCAGGATAGGCCGACCGGAACCCTGCGCCCGCGCCGGCAAGCCCCGCATCGCCGGCAAAGACCGGGTGGGAATGCCAGGGCACGGCACTGGCATCGGTCAATTCGTTCAGTGTTTCCATATAGGCGAGCCCGGCCGAGCGTAAATCCGTCCGCATCGCGCCCAGGTCGGGAAACGCCTGGAAGGCGTCCCACCAGATCGCGCGCCCGGCGAGGTAGCCGCTGGCGCCGGCCCGGTAGGCGTAGGTCAGCACCCGCCTGAACGCGTTCTTCCCGGCGCCGGCCGACAGCATCACCCAAGGCCGTCCGGCCAGCCGCCCCATCTCGTCGAACAGGTCCTGCACCGCCGCGGCCCCCTCCCCATCCGGATCGGGAACCGTCTCGGCAGGCAAAGGGCTCTCCAGCTTGAAAACGTCGATGCCGAACTCCGGCGCGGCGAAGGCGCGCACGCTGTCCAGCACCAGTTCAGGGTTCTTGGTTCGGTGTTCCACATAGTCGGTGGTCTGGTCGGCATCGCCGGGCAGCGGATAGACCAGCAACTCGAAGACGAACGGGATGTCGTAGGCCCTGCAGGCCGCGCCGATGGCCCGGGTGAAGTCCTGCTGGGCGGCGCAGACCGACGGATCGGCGTCCGGCCGGTACCAGGCCAGCACCTTGACCGCGTCGCCGCCCGCCCGCTTGATCTTCTCCACGCTCCAATGATCGATCTCGGACGAGATCCGTCCGCCCGGCGTGTCGCGAAAGACCGAATCCTCCAGGGTCATGATCAAACCCTTCGAGGCCGGAAGGTGCATCACGCCGGCGGGGAGCGCGTAGTGCGGGTCCAGCAGCATCGCCGACGACGGGCCTGCCAGTTCTTCCACCAACAGCGCCTTGACCGCGCAGACGTCCTCGTAAGGCGCCTCGGCCGTTTCCCGCCGTTCGGCGATCAGGTTCTTGATCGGCGGGCGCTGGTCGACCGCGGTCATCTTGAACCGCCCGGCCGCATCGGCCATCCGGCGCAGCCCCCACAGCTTGCCCGCGGAAATGGTCATGTCTTGTGTTCCTCCAGAAACCGGTCGACGGCCGCACGGTCGGGAATGCCGGCCCGTCCGCCGAAGTGGGTACATTTAAGGGCCGCCGCCGCGGACGCAAAGCGCAAAGCCTCGGTCTCGACCCGTCCTTCCCCCAGCGCCAGGGCGAATGCGCCGTGAAAAACGTCTCCCGCCCCCAGCGTGTCGACCGCCGTCACTTCGAAAGCGGGAAGGTGTCGAACGGTGGCGCCGTCCAGCCAGAAGGCGCCTTTTTCCCCGTCAGTGACCGCAAGGAAGCTCGTTCGCCCTTTTGCCATTGCAGAGAGACCGTCCTCCAGGCTGTCCATGCCCGCATGGCCACGCAGGGCGGCGGCGGAAAAGACGACGTGGCTTGCAAGGCCGATCAGGCGGTCGTCGACGCCGGGCCGGTCCGCGTCCAGAACCGACGGCACACCTGCCGCCCGGGCGGCCCGCAGGATGGCCGTGCCGCCGTCAGGCCAGCGCGGATCGACCAGCACGGCGTCCGCGTTTTCCACGAGTTCCAAGGGCAACCACTCGGTCCCCCCAGGCATGTCAGGATCGGCATGGTTGACCACCAGCCTCTCGCCCGCCGGGTCGACCATAACGGCCGACAGCGGAGAACGATGCGCAGCAACGCGGCGCACACGGGACATGTCTACCCCGATGGCCTGCAAATCGGCCACGATCACGTCGCCGGTCGGGTCGTCGCCCAGTCGCGTCAGCAGGATGGCCCGTCCGCCCAGGCGGGCCACCGTGGCGGCCGCGTTGGCCGCGCAGCCGCCGCCCACCTCGGCGCGGTCGGACGCCAGAACCTTGCCGCCGCCGGTCGGCAACGCATCAACGGCGAAAACGAAGTCCTGCACGGCAATGCCGAGGCAGAGGACTGTGGTCATGGCGGATCCTTGGAGCCAGGCGAAGCTTTGGACGCAGCGGGTGACTTCTATATCCCGCCCATGTTGGAATGGAACGAAAATTCGACAGGGAGATCGCGAACAATGGCCAACTGGATCGTGATAACCGGCGCCGCCGGCGGGATCGGCCGTGAATGCGCTAGGCGCTTTGCGGCGGACGGATACGACCTCTTGCTGATCGACATTCCCGGCGCACCGCTGGAAGATACGGTCGCCGCCGCCCGCGACGGTTTCGGCGAACGCGACGCGGTCGTGCTCACGGTCGAAAGCAGGATTGCCGACTATCCGGCCTGCGTCGATGCGCTGTCGGATATCGACGAGCCGATTTACGGCCTGGTCCACCTTGCCGGCGTCATCGAACGGGACCAGGAGCTTGCGGCCGAGCACGACGTCTGGGACCGGGCCATCGCCAACAACCTGACCAACGCCTACGATATGGCGACCGCGGTGGCGGAACGGTTCGACACGTCGATCATGTCCCGCCTGATCTTCGTCTCGTCGCTGGCGTTCCGGCGCGGCGGCGTGGATTTCGTTTCCTACTCGGCCGCCAAGGGCGGCATCATCGGCATGGTGCGCGCGCTCGCCCGGCGCCTTGCCGACCAGGCGCTGGTAAACGCCGTTGCGCCGGGGGTGATCGAAACATCGCTCACCGCCGATCTTAGGGCACGGAAAGCGGAAAAGCTGTTGGGCGAAATCCCGCTGGGCCGGTTCGGCCATCCGCGCGAGGTCGCCAGCGTGATCGCCTTTCTGTTGAGCGAGGACGCCAGCTATGTAACCGGACAGTGCATCAATATCGACGGCGGCACGATCAACGCGTGACCGTCCGGCGGCGCTGATTCTGCGCAAAAGAACAGCGCATTAACCCTCTTTGGGCTTAGACTAATCCGCCTGGGTCGCCGGCCCGTAATGCTGTTCAGACTCACCCAACGAGGAGGCCGCCGTGAGCGCCGAGCACGTCAAATTGATCGAGGATTTCAAGCGCGAACGCGAGGCCGCCCTGCGCCGCCGGCCGTCCCGGGAAGACGCCGAAAAGGCCGTCCGGACCCTGATCGAGTGGGCCGGCGACGACCCCGACCGCGAGGGCCTTTTGGGCACGCCCGACCGGGTGGTGCGGTCCTACGAGGAGTTCTTCGCCGGCTACACCGAAGACCCCATCGCCATCCTGGAGCGCACTTTCGAGGAGGTCGAGGGCTACGACGAGATGGTGGTGCTGAAGGACATCGACTTCGAAAGCCATTGCGAACACCACATGGTGGCGATCATCGGCAAGGCACACGTGGCCTACCTGCCGGACAAGCGCGTGGTCGGCATCTCCAAGCTGGCACGGGTCGTCGAGGTTTTCGCCAAGCGTCTGCAGATCCAGGAGAAGATGACGGCCCAGGTCGCCAACACGATCTCGGAGGTGCTGAAGCCCCTGGGCGTCGCCGTGGTGATCGAAAGCTCACACCAGTGCATGACCACCCGCGGCGTGCACAAGACCGGCGTGACCATGACCACCAGCCAGATGACCGGCGTCTTCCGCCACAACCCGGCCACGCGTCAGGAGTTCCTGACGATGTTGAAGGGATAGCTGGCCACCAACGGGACCGATTCCAGGGGGCTACGTCCCCTGGACCCCAAGCGGCAAATCAGTAAAGCGCCAAGACCTAATCGGTCCGGGCAACCCGAAACCCGAACTTGTTGTCTCGGTTGCCGGTTCCGGCCCAGATGCGGTTCGCCGAACGCACGAACCAGGGCCAGCCGGACCAGGACCCGCCGCGAAGAGCGCGCTTTCCACAATTGCCCCGCGTCCATGCGGAACCGTCCGACGGCGCACCCGCATAACTGTCGTTCCAGCAATCAGCCGTCCACTCATTGACGTTGCCCAGCATGTCGTGCAAGCCAAACGCGTTGGGCTGGAAACTGCCAACTGGCGCCGTCTCTTCATTATCCCACTGGCTGCCGCACCCGTCGCAGTTGGCCCGGCCCACGCCGATCTCGTCGCCCCAGTGGCGGGCGGTCGTTGTCCCGGCACGCGCCGCGTATTCCCACTCCGCCTCCGACAAAAGGCGATAGGCCTTGCCGGTCTTACGCGAGAGCCATGCCGTGTAAGCATTGGCGTCCTGCCAGCTGACCTTGATCACCGGCCGCGATCCGCGGCCCCAGCCCCTGTCATCGGGCCGGTAGCCCTCGCAGCCGCCGCCCGCGACACAGGCGTCCCATTCCGCAAACGTTACCTCGTACTTGCCCACCGAGAATGCGCGCGCGATCGTCACCTGATGCACCGGCCCTTCGTCGTCGTGCCGGCGCTCTTCGTTAGACGGCGAGCCCATCTGGAATGAGCCCGCCGGTACCATCACCATCTCCGGGCAGACGTCGCAGTCCTTGAAGCTCTCGCCGGGCTTCGGCGCCTCAGGAAACGCGCCGACCGCCGGCTGCGCCGGCGACGGTACCCGGTCGCCCAGCAACGGCGCATAGATGAAGGCCGTGCCGCCGCCGGCCAGCGCGATCCGCAGCCAGTCCGACCCTTCGACCTGACCGGTCACCTCGACTTCGGTCCCCGCCTCCAGCCGTTCGACCTTCTCGTATTCCGTCCCCGGGCCGCTGCGCACATTGGCGTTCTTAAGCGTGTAGAGCGTGTCCTCCAGCGCCGTCACCTCGAACGCCGGCGCCAGCGCCGCCACCTGGACCGGCGCGTCCGTCGCCACGCCCAAGAGCACATCGTCCGCGCCCCGAGCCGAAGCGTTCTGGATGCGCCCGAACCGGCGCTGGGCCGCGTAGGTCATCTCTTCGTCCAGATAGGCCCGGGCCTCGGCCATCGTCACCCGGCCGTCCCCGTCGCCGAACGGCGCCTTGTCGGCCTCGCCCTGCAGCGCCTGCAGCAAATGGTAGGTGAACAGCCCATGCTGGGTCTCCTCGTCCCAGCTCGCCACCTGGTTGGCGCTGGCCGCCGTCAGCACCGTCAGGCCCGCGGCCGCCTCCGGCAGGCTCGCCTGCACGAACACCGGCGAGGCCGAGCGGATCAGCATGCCCTGGTCGCTCTCGCCCGAAAAACACGCATCCAGATAGACGGTTATCGACGCCGCCTCCAACTGCTCCAGGTTCTTGTACAGGAGATCCACCGGATAGCCGTTGATCTCCGGCGTGTCCGGGTCCGCGTCGACCGGCAGCAGGTAGCCGCGCCCGTCCTTCAGACCGGGAACGCCGTGGCCGGAATAGAACACGGTGACATGGCTGCGGCCCTTGCGCACGAACCGCCACAGTTTGCCTTCCGGGCTGCGCTCGTTGCCGAAGGCCGACATCAGCTCCGCCTGGGTGGCGTCGCGCAGGTCGATGATATTGCCGTCGCGATAGCCCAGCACCCGGGTCAGGTAGGCCTTCATCGCCTCGGCGTCCCGGTGGGCGTAGGCGACTTCGGGGATGCGGCCGGCATAGGTCTTGTTGCCGATGATCACCGCCACCGAATGGCGGTGGTCCGGCGGGTCGGCGGCCTGCGCAGCGGCGACCAGCATCAGGCCGCAAAACGCAAGCAGCAGTCGTTTGATCGCCATTCAGATCGCCCTCCCCGACATCTTGCAGGCATTATGAGTGGTTTAGGGTCAGGAGTCAGGGCGATTAAGCGCCGGTAACCCCTCGCCCCACCCCTTTTTCCCGAGTGGAGAAGGTGGCCCGAAGGGCCGGATGAGGGGGCTACAGGACCAAGACAAGGATGCAAGGCAGCAAGGATTAATCCGTCCGGGCAACCCGAAAGCCGAAGAAGCTGGGGCGGATGTCGGGTTCGCTCCTGCCGCGGTGGCCTGCGCGCAGGAAAACGGGACCGAGGGTCCAGGTTCCGCCGCGCCGAACGCGCTCGTCGCAGTCGCCGCTTGTCCATGCGCTGCCGTCCGACGGCGCGCCCGCATAGCTGCCGTTCCAGCAGTCCGCCACCCACTCGAAAACGTTGCCCAGCATGTCATGCAAGCCGAACGCGTTGGCCTGGAAGCTGCCCACCGGCGCCGTCTCCTCGTTGTCCCACCGGCTGCCGCACCCGTCGCAGTTGGCCCGGCCCACGCCGATCTCGTCGCCCCAGTGGCGGGCGGTCGTTGTCCCGGCACGCGCCGCGTATTCCCACTCCGCCTCCGACAAAAGGCGATAGGCCTTGCCGGTCTTACGCGACAGCCACGCCGCGTAGGCGTTGGCGTCCTGCCAGCTGACCTTGATCACCGGCCGCGATCCGCGGCCCCAGCCCCTGTCGTCGGGCCGGTAGCCCTCGCAGCCGCCGCCGGCGACGCAGGCGTCCCACTCCGCAAACGTCACCTCGTACTTGCCCACGGCAAAGGCCCGCGGAATCGTCACCTGGTGCACCGGCGCTTCGTTGTCGTTGCGAAATCCTTCATACGAGGGGGATGTGCCCATCTGGAACGTGCCCGCCGGCACCACCACCATTTCCGGACAAACATCGCAGTCCTTGAAACTTGTTCCGGGCGTCCGGGCGTTATTGGCAAGTTGATCGGCAGCGGTGGCCACCGTGGCCCAAGCAAAAGTACTGAAAAAGACGAAGACAGACCGATAAGACATTGAGAGCCACCCCTGAGCCATACCCACGGCACTATGCAGGGATTGGGGGCGGGAGTCAGGCTTGGCCGCCACCGGAACCCCCTCACCCGGCCCGCGGCTTGCGCCGCGGTCCACCCTCTCCCCGCCGGGGCGAGGGGAAGATTAAAGGAAATTGTTGGGCCAGATCAGCGTGCGCCACATGTGGGCGACCGGGCTGCCATCGAAACCGAGGCCTTCTTCCGGCTGTTTGAAGGCACGGGCGATCACGTCCTCGAATTCCTCGATCTCGACCACCGCATCCGGGTCGAAGGCATAGAGGTCGTTCAGCGTGACCTGGCGGGCCGACATGTACCAGCGGTGGTTCCGGCAATAGTCCCATTCCCGCCTGATGTAGTCCGGCGGGTCGTAGTCTTCGCCGAAGAAGGTCATGTAGCTTTTCGGATAGGCGTAGCCGACCTCGGGGTCCGGCAGGAAGCGCAGCGCCTGGTGGTGTTTGATCGCCCAGGCGGCTTCCTCGGAAACGTAGGGCGCCACCAGTTGCGCGCTCCAGTGGCCATGGTCGGTGCGGATCAGCGCGATCACCGAGATGTCGTGCAGCAAACACGCAAGAACGATGTCGTCGGGAAGGCCGTTCTTCATTGCCAGTTTCGCGCTCTGCAACAAATGGCTGCCGCCGCGCCGGTCGAGCAGGAACCGATACCGAAAGAAATCCATCAGACCGGGCGCCGCCGGCATTTCCGGCAGGCGCGGTTCGTCGTGCATCTGCCAGCGTCCGGGCTCGGCCACGAAACCACCGGCGGCAAGCGACGAGACCCGGCCGAGGGCCGGGGTCATCACCTGGACGTCCAACAGTTCCATCATCGCGGCTTCCAGGACATCGACCTTTTCCATCACGCCCATGTCGGCCGTGATGCGCTGGGCCGCGATCTCCTTGGCCTTGGCAACCAGCGCTTCTTGATCCATGCCGTCCTCCCCTCGCCTGACCATTTGCCTCCGCCCTGTGGGCCATGCATTCTGGCACAAAATCCACGCCGTGCCGCAATCGCGCGGCCGTGGGCCAAGAACGAGGGAGGCAGGCGGTGGCGCTGTGGATCAAGGACCCGCTGGCAATTCTGGGCGACGGTGCGGAACGGGGCATCGTGGTCGACGGCGCGACGATCGTGGAATGCGTGGCCGCCGGCGCCGAGCCCGCGACCCCGACCGATGCCGTGTTCGAGGCCGGCGCGCATGTGGTGCTGCCGGGCCTGATCAACACGCACCACCACTTCTACCAGACCCTGACGCGGGCCTTCGGGCCGGCGCTGGACCGGGAACTGTTCGACTGGCTGAAGGCGCTTTATCCGGTCTGGGGCCGGCTGACGCCCGAGGCGGTGCGCCTTTCCACGCGCCTGGCAATGGTGGAGCTGCTGCTGTCGGGCTGCACGACCACGGTCGATCACCACTATGTCTTCCCGGACGGCCTGGAAGAGGCGATCGACATCCAGGTCGAGGAGGCCCGACGGCTCGGCATGCGGGCGGTCCTGACGCGCGGATCCATGAACCTGTCGGAAGAGGACGGCGGCCTGCCGCCGGTGGGCGTGGTGCAATCCGCCGACCAGATCCTTCACGACAGCAGCCGGCTGATCGAGGCCTATCACCAGGCCGGGCCCGGCGCCATGGTGCAGATCGCGCTTGCCCCGTGCTCGCCCTTCTCGGTGACCGAGGCGCTGATGCGCGACACCGCGGCGCTGGCGGAGGAGACCGGCGTGCGCCTGCACACCCATCTCGCCGAGACCGAGGACGAGAACCGGTTCTGCGAGGCCAGCTTCGGCTGCCGGCCGCTTGCCTACCTGGAACGTGTCGGCTGGCTCGGCGACCGCGTGTGGCTGGCGCACGGGATCCATTTCAACCCCGACGAGATCCTCGCGCTGGGCGCCGCCGGCACCGGCATCGCCCATTGCCCCGGCTCCAACATGATCCTGGCCTCGGGGTTCTGTCCCGTGCCGGCCCTGGAAAGCGCCGGTGCGCCGGTGGGACTGGCCGTCGACGGGTCGGCGTCGAACGACCAGTCGAACATGATCCAGGAAGTCCGCAACGCCTTCCTTCTCCAGCGCATCGCCAACGGCGCCGCCCGGATCAGCCACCTGGACGCTTTGCGCTGGGCCACCGCCGGTTCGGCCCGGCTGTTGGGCCGCGACGACCTGGGCGTCATCGCGCCCGGCATGGCTGCCGACCTCGCCCTGTTCACGCTGGACGAGGCGCGTTTTTCGGGCCATGGAGACCCGCTGGCGGCGCTGGTGCTGTGCGGCGGCCACGCGGCCGACCGGGTCATGGTGGCCGGCCGCTGGGCGGTCGAAAACGGTGCGGTGCCGGGTCTCGACCTGGGGGCGCTTCAGGCGGCCCACCAGGAAACGGCGCGGGCCGTGCAGGGCGGGTAGCAGGTGCTTCCCGCCCTATTCCTCGGCGATCTCAAGTCGCCCGGTCTTGATCGCGGTCATGAAAGCGTCGTAGTCGCGCTCGTTTTGATCCGCATAGATTTGGGCGAAACCGGCCACTGCCTCGTCGAAGCGTTCGCTTGAGCCGAGATAGCCCGCAATCGCGATCGGATCGCCGGTTCGCGCGTGCGCACGTGCCAGGGTCCAGCCGCACAGCTTCGCCTGCAGATGGAGGTCCCGCTTGCCGATGTCCTCGACTTCGGCAGAGCCCTTCCAGTCCCGTAGCTGGCGCCAGTAGTAGTGCGTTCCGTCCTGGCCGGTCGTCCAACCGAGAAAAATGTCACTGGCGGTCTGGATCAAACGCTGGCCTTCGACAACGCGCTGGCCGTGCGTCTCATACGGACTGGCTTTCAGGAACTCTTCCAGTACGGAGGGCGAAGCCTGCTTGATCTGGAGAAACAAGGGATCCTTGCGATCGCGCCCTTCAAGCAACAGCACATAGCACCGCGTGCCGACGCTGCCGACACCGACGACTTTCACTGCCGCATCAACAACCCGAAACCGGCTCAGCAACAGCCTGCAACTGTCCGAAACCGATTGCTGGTAGTCCCGAAACTGCTCCTCCAGCTGGGCTTGGATCTCGGCACGCGGCATGTCGTCAAGCAGCTCGCGCAACGGCACCAAGAGTGGCGGTTCGCTCTTGATCCTGTACTCGCCATTCACCTCCACCGCCAGCTTCTCCAGGGCCTGCTGGCTGTGCCGAGACTTTGCCTTCCTTGTCACATCCTCTGTTTCATCCGCACGCCCGACATCGTCCGCGATTTCGAGGACTTCGTCCTCGTGCAGGTAGGCGTACCAGACGTCCAATGTGCGCATGTCGGCAAGCTTGCGGAGCTCCCTGCGGTATGTCTGAACCGCATGCTGACACACCTCGCGACGGTCATGTTTATCCAGCCCGTTGTGGCGAGCCGCAACCTCGAAGCTGGCCGCAAGTCGCTTGACGTCCCACTCCCAGGGCCCGGCCAGTGTTTCGTCGAAATCATTGATATCGAACACAAGCTGGCGCTCGGGTGAGGCAAAGAACCCGAAATTGGCGAGATGCGCATCGCCGCAGACCTGCACGGTCACCCCGGTAATGGGAGTCGCTGCGAGGTCGGCGGCCATCAGCCGCGCGCTGCCGCGGAAGAAGGCGAAAGGCGACGCCGCCATGCGGGCGCGGCGAACCGGTACAAGCCACGGCACGCGCCCATCGTTCTGCTCCTCCAGCAGGACGATTGGATCTGGGCGGTTCATCGCCGGCGACCACTCGGCGTGCGCGGCGCGAAGACAGGTCTCTCGCAGAGCCCTGCCGGTTTCACGGCGTTCGTCGGGCGTGAAGTGATCGGAAGCTGTCGACATCAGATCTCAGGTCGTTTGTTTGGTCGGTTGGTCTGCCAGAACCGGATCGCGATTTTGCCCCGTCCCCAGTGGCATTGCCAGACCGGGCGTCGGGGTGCAAACATGCACCCAAACAGGATGAGGGCCATGTTCGAAACACTTCTGGAACCACACAAAATCAAGAAGGCGGAGTACGAGGCGGAGGAACCGCGTCTGCGCGGGGACCTGATCGATGCCCAGTTCGATCTGATGGAATCCGGTTCGTCCTCGGTGATCGCCATGATCCTTGGCATGGACGTCCTCGGCCGCAGCGCGACGGCCAAGCAATTGATGAGCTGGATGGACCCCCGCCACGTCAGGCCCTTCGCCATGTTCCGGCCCACCGACGAGGAACGCACCCGTCCACGGATGTGGCGCTATTGGCGGGCCCTGCCACGGAAGGGCCGGGTCGGCATCTTCCTGAACAGTTGGTACGAAGGGCCCTTCGGCGACTATTTCGTCGGGCGCATCAGCAAGTCCCAGTTCATGTCCCGGATCGACGAAATCCGCCGGTTCGAAGAGATGCTGGCCCACGAACGCGTGCAGCTTCTGAAGTTCATGTTCCTGCTGCCCAAGGAGCAGCACCTCAAATCCATCAAGAAGTCAGTGAAAAGCAGGACCACAGCCTGGAAGGCCTCGGATCAGGACCTGGAATTCGCCAGGGCCTTCACCAAGCGCTACGACGAGGCGATGGAGATCGCCGAAAGCATGGTCGGCAAGACCAGCACAGTGCACGCACCGTGGATACCGGTCGCTTCCGCCGACCGCCGTTATCGCAACCTCACGGTCGGGCGGACGCTGCACGGCGCGATCCGCGCCAACCTGGAGAGCAAGGCTGTTCCGGTGCCCAAATGCGACCCGGATCCATGGGTCCCGCGCGGCGAGGTCAACGTTCTGAGCACCCTTGATATGACCCAGTCGCTGGAAAGAGAGGTCTACAGGGACCGGTTGAAGAAGGAACAGGATTGCCTGACGGCCCTGACGCTGAGCAAAAAGTTCGAGAAACGCGCGCTGGTTGCCGTCTTCGAAGGCAACGACGCCGCCGGAAAGGGCGGCAATATCAGGCGCGTGGTGCAGGCGCTCGATCCGCGCATGATCAGGATCATCCCCATTGCCGCGCCGTCGGACGAGGAACGGGCACAACCCTATCTGTGGCGGTTCTGGCAACACATCCCGCCGTTGGGACATGCAACCATCTTCGACCGCTCGTGGTACGGACGGGTCCTGGTCGAACGCGTCGAGAAGTTTGCATCCAAGGACGAGTGGATGCGTGCCTTCGGCGAGATCCGCGCGTTCGAGGAGGAACTTGCCGATTACGGCATCATCGTCGCCAAGTTCTGGCTGGCCATCGACAAAAAGGAACAGCTCAAGCGGTTCAGGGAACGCGAAAAGATCGGCTACAAGCGCTACAAGATCACTGAAGAAGACTGGCGCAACCGCAAGAAATGGAACGCCTATTCCGACGCCGTGCACGACATGGTCGAACGAACCGGAACGGCCAAGGCGCCCTGGACCTTGATCGAGGCGAATGACAAATACTTCGCCAGGGTGAAAGTACTGAAGACGCTGAACGACAGGCTGAAAGCCGAACTCTGATACCCCGGGGGAACAGGATGGCCGACCATTTCGAAACCGTTGCGAGCCGTCTCAAGAACATGCTGACACGGATCACCGCGAGGGATCCGGATTTCGACGACCTGTGCAAAAAGCACGCATCGCTCACCCAAGAGATCCGCTCGCCGCAGGCCGACGGCACGCAACTGGAGAACCTGCGTCGCCGTCGCGCCGCGCTGGAGGAACAGATGCTGACGATCATGTCGTCGAACACGCGGGTCTGACGCGCCCTGCCTGCCTAGCGTTGGAAATCGTAGATCGATCCCAGCTTCAAGATCCGCGTCAGTTCGTCGAGCGCCGTATGCGATTCTACTAGTAGAGCAGGATCGGCAAGGTCGCTCGTCTTCAGTTCGTCGCGGTAATGGGACTCAACCCAGGCCTGAAGCCGCCCCAGAAGCGCATCGTCTAGTAGAACCGTGGCGCCGAGATTGGCCAGATCCTCCTCGGACAGGACCACGCGCAGGCGCAGACAGGCCGGTCCACCACCGTTGCGCATGCTTTGCGTCAGCTCGATGGTGTGGACCGCGGTGATCGGGTTGTCGGCGGCAACCACCTCCTGCAAATGGCGTTTTACGCTGGCGGTCGTGTCGCATTCCGTGGGTGCGATCAGGGCCATGCCGTTGCCGTCGGGCAGCGCGACAAGCTGTGTGTTGAACAGATAGGACGCGACCGCATCGGCCAACGGGACGGCGGCTTCGGGCACCTCCACCACGATCAGTTCGGCCGGCGCGAATGCCGCGCGGAGATCGCGGTACGTCCTTTCCCGGTCAAGGAACGCCTTCTCGTGCGCGAACAGGACGCCGCCATTGCCGACGGCGATCACGTCGTTATGGAAGACACCGGCATCGATCGCGTCCGGGTTCTGTTGCGCGAAGACGACCTTGTCGGCGGCAAGGCCGTGCAGCCGCGCAACGGCGGCCGATGCCTCGCGGCTTTGCCGCGCCGGATAACGCTGTGGCTTGGGCGCATCTGCATTCATCGCCTCGGCGCCGTAGGTGAAGAACTCCACCCCCGCAGCGTCGTAGTCGGTGGTGAAACGCGTGTGGTTGGCCGCCCCCTCGTCGCCGAATGCCGGGCTGGACGGCAGGGCGGGATGGTGCGCGAACCGCGCTTCGTCGGCGAAGATCGCCTTCAGGACCCGGCCGGTCTGCTCGTGTTCCATCGAGCGGTGGAACATGGTCGTCAGGTTCGCCGGCGTGAAGTGGGTCCGTCCGTCGGCGGTGTCCGGCCCGGGCGAGACCGTCGCGGCGTTTGCCGTCCACATGGCCGCCGCGGACGACGCGCGGCGCACCAGCAACGGATCGCTGGCCCAGGCGCGTTCCAGGACCTGCGCGTCCGTGGCGCCGGCGAAGCCGAGCCGGCGCAGCGTGCCGAGATGCGGGCGTTCGTGCGGCGGCAGGACGCCCTGTTTCAGGCCCAGCGCCATCAGGCGCCGCATCTTTTCCAGGCCCTGCAGGGCCGCCGCTTTCGGATGCGACAGGCTATCGGCACTGGCGGCCGACGCCACGTTGCCGTGCGACAGGCCGGAGAAATTGTGGGTCGGCCCGACCAGCCCGTCGAAATTCACCTCCCATGCCGTCATCGGCCCAACCCCGGCGCGACCGCCTCGGGCACGGCAAGCGTGTCCGCCTCCAGCGAAGCGACGGGATAGGCGCAATAGTCGGCGGCATAGGCGGCGCTGGGCCTGTGGTTGCCGCTGGCGCCGATGCCGCCGAACGGGGCGGCGCTGCTGGCGCCGGTCAAGGGACGGTTCCAGTTGATGATGCCGGCACGGGCGTGCGCCAGAAACCGTTCGTAAAGCGCGCGGTCGTCGCTCAGCACCCCCGCCGACAGGCCGAACCGGGTCGCGTTGGCCTCGGCGACCGCGGCGTCGAAGTCGTCAACGCGGATCACCTGCAGCAAGGGCCCGAAATGCTCCACATCCGGCCGGGCCGCGACCGGCGTGACGTCCAGCAGACCCGGCGTCAGGAACGGCAAGTGCGGATCGGGCCGCCGCATCTCGACCAGCGGCGTTGCGCCGGCCTGCAGCAGCGCCCGCTCGGCGGCGACAAGGCGATCGGCCGCTGCGTTGGAGATCACCGGGCCCATGAAGGGCTCCACATCGCCGTCGTAGGCGCCGACGATGATCCGTTCCACCGCCGCCTTCAGCCCCGCCAGGAACGCGTCCCCTTCTCCGCCCCGCGGTACGATCAGGCGCCGGGCGCAGGTGCACCGCTGTCCGGCGCTGAGATAGGCCGACTGCACGGTGTGATAGACCGCGGCGTCCGTATCGGCGACGTCCCAGACGAGCAGCGGGTTGTTGCCGCCCGCCTCCAACGCCAGGATCTTTTCCGGCTGATCCGCGAACAGGCGGTGGAGGTGCAGTCCCGTCTCGGCGCTGCCGGTGAAGAACAGGCCGTCGATACCCGGATGTCCCGCCAGCGCGACACCGGTGTCGCGCGCGCCCTGGACCATGTTGACGACGCCGGCCGGCAGACCGGCCGCGATCCAGCATTGCAGCATCTCCTCGGCGACGCGCGGCGTCTGTTCGCTGGGTTTGAAGACCACCGTGTTGCCGGCGATCAGCGCCGGCACGATATGACCGTTCGGCAAATGGGCGGGAAAGTTGAACGGCCCGAACACCGCGACCACGCCGTGCGGCCGATGCCGCAGGACGGCGTCGAAACCGCCGGCATCCGTCACGCGTTCTCCCGTCCGTGCGGCATGGGCCTCGATCGAGATCGCGATCTTGCCGATCACGGCGCCGACCTCGGTGCGGGTCTCCCACAGCGGCTTGCCGGTTTCCATCGAGATGGTCTCGGCCAGACGTTCCTTGCGGCCCTCCACCGCGTCGGCGAAGGCGCGCACCAGGTCATGCCGCGCCGCAAGCGGTGTCGCCGACCAGCCTTCGAAGGCCTTGCGCGCGGCGGCGACCGCCGCGTCCACCTGGTCGGGCTCGGCACACGCGCCCCGCCAGATCTCCTCGCCGCTCGCCGGGTTCAACGAGACCAGCGCGGGCCCGGACGCCGCCTGCCACGCGCCGCCGATCAAAAGCCTGCCTTCAGCCATCGGAACGGTCCCAGAAGAACGGCGCGATCCTGACCCGTGCGCCCGGTTCGACCAACAGGGCGTCCGCCACCGCGCGCGGCAGGCGGATCTCGTCCTGGCCGTCGCGCACGGTCAGGCTGACGAGACCGACACGGAAATCCTCCAACCGGTCGTTGGAGATGAGATAGGCCGTGTCGTCGGTCTCCGCTTTTTTGTCCGCGATGCCGGCAACCGGAAGGCACATGCCTTCGCGCGCGGCCAGGACATCCTCTATGCCGACCTGCACCGTCGGCCCGCCGTCGAAGATGTCTACATAGCCCGCGTACTGGAAACCCTCTTTCTTCAGCATCGCCAGCGCCGGCGCCGATGACTCGTGCGGCTTGCCGACCACCTCGCGCGCCTCGCGCGGCAACAGGTCCAGATAGATTGGGTACTTCGGCATCAACTCGGAGATGAACCGCTTGTCGCCGACCGCGCTCAAGTGGTCGGCGCTGTCGAACTGCAGCCCGAAGAACTTGCTGCCCAGGTGATCCCAGAACGGCGAATGCCCGGCCTTGTTCTGCCAGCCGCGCAATTCCGCAATGACCAGATCGCCGAAGCGTTGCGGAAAGCCGGCCAGCATCATGTAACGCGCGCGCGCCATCAGCCGGCCGTTGCCGCTGTGCCGATAGTCCGGCTTCAGATAGAGCGAGCCGACCTCCGTCGCGCCGGTATAGTCGTTCACCAGATAGAGGATCTGGTGCGTCGTGGTGACATCGAGCTCTTCGCTGGACTGGATCAGCGTCGATACCTTGTAGCTGTAGAACGGCCGTTCGTAGCCGATGCCGGCATAGATCGCGCTGGAACCCACCACCGCGCCCGCATCCAGGTCTTCCATGACCAGGAAATAGGTCTCCGTGGTCCCGGTCTCGGGGTCGGCCAGAACGAAACTGGCCAGCGAATCGTAGACGCGTTCGGAAAGGAACGCCTCGTCCGGCGGCAGAGTCGTCATGCCGGGACCGGCACCGACGGCCAGTTCCAGAAGATGCGGGATGTCGGCCTCGCGCACCGGCCGAATGACCATCATGACACCGCCTCCCCGTCGCGATCGCGCCGTCTTTCAGGCCACGCGAAGTCGCCCGCGGCCATGCGCATGAGGGCAAGCGCGCTGAGCTTGGCCCGTTCGGTCAGGCTTTCCAGGATCACGTATTCGTCCGCCGAATGGATCTCGCCGCCGCGCACGCCCAGCGTATCGATGTTCGGCAGCCCGGCCGCCGCAAGATTGTTGCCGTCGCAACAGCCACCGGTCGCCCGCAATCCCAGGTCCAGATCCAGGTCCTTTCCGCAGTCGTGCAGGAAATCGAACAAGGTCTTGATGCCGTCGTTCATCGGTTTCGGCGGCCGCGTGAAGCCGCCGGAGAGTTGCGCCTCATAGCCTTCCTGCCCGTCGATCCCGGCGACCACGCGTTTCAGTTCGCCTTCGATCCAGTCGGTGTCCTCGGGCGCCGTCATACGCACGTTGAGGCGCGCGACGGCCAGGTCGGGCACCACGTTGACCGGTCCGCCGCCGATCACGCGCCCGACATTGAACGTCACCTCGGGACGGGCGCCGTTCAATCCGTCGATCTCGGCGACCGCGCGGGCAAGCGCCGCAACCGCGTTCCGGCCCAGGTGAAACTCGCGGCCGGCATGGGCGGCGCGGCCGCGCACCAGGATCGCGAAGTTGCCGCTGCCCTTGCGCGCGCCGACCAGGGTGCCGTCCGGCAGGCTGGGTTCGTAGACCAGGCCCACATCGGCCTTCGCCGCCGACGCGGCCAGCAGAGGCGCCGATCCGGGCGAGCCGATCTCCTCGTCGGAATTGATCAGAATTTCCCAGCCAAGACGGTCGGCAAGCGGCGTCCGTTCGAACGCTTCGAGCGCGGTCAGCATCGCCACCAGGCCGCCCTTCAGGTCGGCAACGCCCGGTCCGTTGACCCGGCCGTCGCCCAGGTCGCGGCAGTGCTGAAACGGATGGTCGACGCCGAAAACCGTGTCCATGTGTCCGACCAGAAGGACGCGCCGGTCGGCGTCCGGCCGCTTGACCATTCTCAGCGCCGGTCCCAGCGGCACCTCCCGGACGGTTCCGTCGTCGCCGACCTCGTTCAGCGGCCTCAGCGGCAGGACCTCGGTCGTGTCGGCCAGCGGCTGGAACGCCTGTTTCAAGGCATCGCCCATGCGGACGAGGCCGTCCAGGTTGCGGCTTCCTGAGTTGATCTCCGCCCAGGCCAGCATGCGCGATTGCATCGCCTCGGCGCGGCCGTCGATCCAGTCGAGAGCGGTTTTCTCGGTCACCGAATGTCGCCTTGCGTCAGGGTTGTCCGGTGGCTGCTAGCTTACACGGGCCGGAACTAGCAGAATCCTAACGGATCGGGGCGTCGAGGGGGCTCTGAGCCGTCTCGCCTTGTTCTCGCGCGGCCCCAAGTGCGGCCCCGAAACGAGAGGCGATGCTGGTGGGCGGTGACGGGCTCGAACCGCCGACCCCCTCGGTGTAAACGAGGTGCTCTTCCAGCTGAGCTAACCGCCCGAGCATCGGTGCGGCGTTCTACGCCACATGAACCACCGAAACAACGTTCGCGTGCCCCGAAACGCAAACCGGCCGCCCCGCTGTCGGGGCGGCCGGCCGCCAGTCGCATCAGAACGACCGTCGGTTAGTTGACGGCGTCCTTCAGGCCTTTGCCGGCCTTGAACTTCGGCTGGTTCGAAGCCTTGATCTGAATGGCCTCACCCGTGCGCGGGTTGCGGCCCGTCGAGGCCGCGCGCCTGGTGACGGAGAAGGTTCCGAATCCGACGAGGCGAACCTCTGTGCCGGACTTCAGCGAACCGGTGATCTGATCGAAGACGGAATCCACTGCCTTGGCCGCATCTGCCTTGGACAGACCGGCGTCATCAGCGACAGCAGCTACAAGATCGTTCTTGTTCACGTTAGGACCCCCTTAGGGAAAGCGGCAGGGTTGGTGGGTTGAGCAGTTGTTGCACAACGAGTGATAGCGGCGAGTGTAAGGTGAGGCTTGCCGAGGCGTCAACGCAGTTACCCTAGGAAATCTGCCGTTTTCCACAGGATTCTCGCCAAATTCGGACGATTTGAAGGATCGGGGCCCGGCCAGCTTTCGGCTGACCGGGCCCCGACGGCAAATTCAAAGCTTTAGTTGGCGGTTCAGTGCCGCAATACCGGTCCAACCGGTCTCGATTCGGCGGAACCCGGCACCTGTTCCACATCCTTGTCCGTTTCCGGATTCCATTCGATCGGTTTCAAGGATTCGGTCAAGGCATGTTCCAGAAGCTCGTCGACGGTGCTGACCGACACGATCTCCAAACCCTTGCGCACCTTGGCAGGGATGTCGGCGAGATCCTTTTCGTTTTCGCGCGGGATCAACACGGTCTTGATGCCGCCGCGCAGCGCCGCCAGAAGTTTCTCCTTCAAGCCGCCGATCGGCAGCACGCGCCCTCTGAGCGTGATCTCGCCGGTCATCGCAACGTCGTGACGAACCGGCACGCCGGTCAGCACGGACACGATCGACGACACCATGGCGACGCCGGCCGACGGTCCGTCCTTCGGCGTCGCGCCTTCCGGCACGTGCACGTGGATGTCGGCCTTGTCGAACGCGGTCGGCTCGATGCCGAACGAAGGCGCGCGGCTCTTGACGTAGTTCTCCGCGGCTTCGATCGATTCCTGCATCACGTCGCCCAGCTTGCCGGTCTTGGTGACCTTGCCCTTGCCCGGCACCAGGACCGACTCGATGGACAGAAGCTCGCCGCCCACCTCGGTCCATGCCAGTCCGGTGACGACGCCGACGAGATCCTCGTCCTCGATCTCGCCGTGGCGGAACTTGGGAATGCCGGCGAACTTCTCGAGGTTCTTCGGCGTGACACGAATACGCTTCGTGCCGTTCATCATGATTTCCTTGATCGCCTTGCGGGCCAGGCCGTTCAGCTCGCGCTCGAGATTGCGCACGCCGGCCTCACGCGTATACAGCCGGATCAACTGGCGCATCGCCGCGTCGGAGATCGACCATTCCTCGGCATCCAGCCCGGTCTCCTTCATCTGCTTGGGCAGGAGGTGACGCTTGGCGATCTGGACCTTCTCGTCCTCGGTGTAGCCGGGGATGCGGATGATCTCCATGCGGTCCATCAACGGCTGCGGCATGCGCAGCGTGTTGGCCGTGGTGATGAACATCACGTCGCTGAGGTCGTAGTCGACTTCCAGATAGTGGTCGGCGAAGGTGTTGTTCTGCTCGGGATCCAGCACCTCCAACAGCGCCGAGGAGGGATCGCCGCGCCAGTCGGCGCCCAGCTTGTCGATCTCGTCCAACAGGAACAGCGGGTTCGACGACTTCGCCTTCTTCATGCCCTGGACGACCTTGCCCGGCATCGACCCGATATAGGTGCGGCGGTGGCCGCGGATCTCGGCCTCGTCGCGCACGCCGCCCAGCGACATGCGAACGAAGTTGCGACCGGTCGCGCGCGCGATCGACTTGCCCAGCGACGTCTTGCCGACGCCCGGAGGACCGACCAGACAAAGGATCGGGCCCTTCACCTTCTTCATCCGGCTCTGCACCGCCAGATATTCGAGGATCCGTTCCTTGACCTTTTCCAGGCCGTAGTGGTCGGCGTCCAGGACTTCCTTGGCCGCGTTCAGGTCGTGTTTGACCTTGGTCCGCTTTTTCCACGGAATCGACAACAGCCAGTCCAGATAGTTGCGCACGACCGTGGCCTCGGCCGACATCGGGCTCATCGCCCTCAGCTTCTTCAGCTCGGCGGTGGCCTTTTCGCGCGCTTCCTTCGACAGCCGCGTCTTCTTGATCTTCTCTTCCAGCTCCTGGAGCTCGTCCTTGCCTTCTTCGCCCTCGCCCAGCTCCTTCTGGATCGCCTTCATCTGCTCGTTCAGATAATACTCGCGCTGGGTCTTCTCCATCTGGCGCTTGACGCGGTTGCGAATGCGCTTTTCGACCTGCAGGACGCTGATCTCGCCCTCCATGAAGGAATAGATCCGCTCCAGGCGCTCGCCGACGCTTTCCAGTTCCAAGAGTTCCTGCTTGTCAGGAATCTTCAACGTCAGATGCTGGGCGATGGTGTCGGCAAGCTTGGCGGAATCGTCGATCTGGTTGACCGAGATCAGCACCTCCGCCGGCACCTTCTTATTCAGCTTGATGTACTGCTCGAACTGGGTCACCACGGCGCGGCCCAGCGCCTCAAGTTCGGCGGGCTCGGCCGAATCGTCGACGATCTCTTCGGCGTAGGCCTGCAGGAACTCCTCGTTCGAGGTGTATTCGTGGATGCGCGCCCTGCGCACGCCCTCGACCAGCACCTTTACGGTGCCGTCGGGCAGCTTCAGAAGCTGCAGCACCGTGCCGATGGTCCCGGTACGGAAGATTTCGTCGGTCGTCGGATCGTCGTCGGCGGCGTTCTTCTGGGTGACAAGCAGGATCTGCTTGTCGTCCTTCATGACGTCCTCCAATGCCTTCACCGACTTTTCACGGCCGACGAACAGCGGGACGATCATGTGCGGGAATACAACGATGTCCCGCAAAGGCAGGACCGGAAACAACGCGCCGCGTGGGGTCTCGAGCATGTGAGCCTTTCGTATGATCTGACTGTGGTCTTTCGGTACTCTATCAAGATTCGCCCGCCCGGGCGTCTCGATTTGCGGCCATCGCGGTCGGCCGCGTCGTGTCGGTAAGGTAAGTTGGCCCTCAGCGGACCGGCTTCAAGACTGGGTCTGTCAGATTCGCTGCGACCTTATCAACCACCCTGCAGGTTCAGGCGCCTGCCTCCATGTCGCGCGTGTCCGCATAGACACGGATCGGCTCTGACATCCCATTTACTACATCTTGGTTAACAACCAATTGATCGATGTCACTGGAGCCGGGCAAATCGTACATCGGGTCGAGGAGAATGGCCTCCATGATGGACCTGAGGCCGCGAGCGCCGGTCTTGCGCTGGATCGCCTTCTGGGCGACCGCACGCAGCGCCTCGTCGGTGAACTGCAGCGTCACGCCTTCCATTTCAAACAGGCGCTCGTACTGCTTCAACAATGCGTTGCGCGGCTTGGTCAGGATTTCAACCAACGCGCTTTCATCCAGGTCACCCAGGGTCGCCACAACAGGCAAACGGCCGACGAATTCGGGGATCAGGCCGAACTTCAGCAGGTCCTCCGGCTCGACCTCGCGCAGGATCTCGCCCACCTTGCGCTGGTCGGGGTCGCGCACGTCGGCGCCGAACCCGATCGAGGACCCCTGCCCGCGCGTGGAAATCAGCTTCTCCAGTCCGGCGAAGGCGCCGCCGCAGATGAACAGGATGTTGGTGGTGTCGACCTGCAGGAACTCCTGCTGCGGGTGCTTGCGCCCGCCCTGGGGCGGCACCGAGGCGACGGTGCCTTCCATGATCTTCAACAGCGCCTGCTGCACCCCTTCGCCCGAGACGTCGCGGGTGATCGACGGGTTGTCGGACTTGCGGCTGATCTTGTCGACCTCGTCGATATAGACGATGCCGCGTTCGGTCTTCTCGACGTTATAATCCGCCGCTTGCAGGAGCTTGAGGATGATGTTCTCGACGTCCTCGCCCACATAGCCCGCCTCGGTCAGCGTGGTGGCATCGGCCATGGTGAAGGGCACGTCCAGGATCCGGGCAAGGGTCTGCGCCAACAGCGTCTTGCCGCAGCCGGTCGGGCCGACCAGCAGGATGTTCGACTTGGTCAGTTCCACGTCGTTGGCGACGGAGGCGTGCGCCAGGCGCTTGTAGTGGTTGTGGACGGCCACGGAAAGCACCCGTTTGGCGTGGTCCTGGCCGATCACGTAGTCGTCCAGAATGGACCGGATCTCGCGCGGGGACGGCACCTCTTCGCCGGTCTTGGTGCCGCGGCCCTCGTTGTCTTCCTTGATGATTTCGGTGCACAGGGAGACGCATTCGTCGCAGATGAAGACCGTGGGCCCGGCAATCAGCTTGCGCACCTCATGCTGGCTCTTGCCGCAAAAAGAGCAGTAAAGGGTGTTCTTGCCCTCGCCCTTTTCCCCTGGAGTGGTCATTCCCGACTTGCCTGTTCCTGCTGCACGGTTGCGGCCATGTTAGCCAATGCCGGGCCCGCCCGCCAACGGGAAAAGCCGCGGCCAACTGTCTATTGCTATGACAATCCGGCAATTCTGCGGCAAGCGTCGCACGGCGCGACGCCTGCGCACAGACCGCGACTGGTTAACGCGGCGCGGCGTCGCCTCCGTTGCCGGTCACTTGCCCTCGTCAGAAGGCTCGACGGATCGGGTTGTCACCACCTCGTCGATCAGGCCGAAATCCTTGGCTTCCTCCGGCGACATGAAATTGTCGCGTTCCAGCGCCTCCTGAACCCGATCGATCGCCTGGCCGGTATGCTCCACATAGACCTCGTTCAGCCGGTGCCGAACCCTCAGGATCTCCTGGGCGTGGATCTCGATATCCGTCGCCTGGCCCTGGAAGCCGCCCGACGGCTGGTGCACCATGATCCGCGCGTTGGGCAAGGCGAACCGCTTGCCTTTCTCGCCGGCGCACAGCAACAGCGACCCCATCGACGCGGCCTGTCCCAGGCACACGGTGGAGACGTGCGGCTTGATGTAGCGCATGGTGTCGTAGACCGACAGGCCGGAGGTGACCACACCGCCCGGCGAATTGATGTAGAAGGCGATGTCCTTCGAAGGGTTCTCCGATTCCAGGTACAGAAGCTGGGCGCAGATCAGGCTCGCCACATGGTCTTCCATCGGTCCGGTCAGGAAGATGATGCGCTCTTTCAACAGACGGGAATAGATGTCGTAGGCCCGCTCGCCGCGGTTGGTCTGTTCGACCACCATCGGGACGAGCGAGTTGGCATAGATGTCGATCGGATCACGGTCGCGCATCGGTTATGTGGTCTCCTTCGGTACGGGCGCCGCACGGCGCCCCTTGGGCGTGTCGAATGACTACCCGGTATATGGGGGGCGTTCGTTAATTTACGTCTTTGCGGGCGCTTTTTTCGCAGCCGTCGTCTTCTTCGCCGTCCGCTTGGCGGGCTTCTTCTGTTGCGCGGCCGCCTCTTCGTCGTCGCTTTCCAGCGCCTTCATCAGTTCCTCGATCGTGACCTCCCGGTCGTCCACCTTGGCCATCTCCAGGATGAAGTCGATCACCTTGTCCTCGTAGACCGGCGCACGCAGGTTGGCCATCAGCTCTGGGTTGTTCTGATAGGCCTCGAACACCTCGCGTTCCTGGCCGGGGTGGCGTTGCGCCTCCTGGATCAGCGCCCGGTTAAGCTCTTCCTGCGCCACCTGGATGTCGTTCAGCCGGCCGACCTCGGACAATAGAAGGCCCAGACGCACACGCCGCTCGGCGATCGAGCGGTACTCCTGCTTCAGTTCCTCCTCGTCGCGGCCGGCATCGTCCTCGTCCAAGTTGCCCTGCTCCTTGGCCTGCTCGAACTGCTGCCAGATCGCCTCGAACTCGCTGTCGACCATGCCTGGCGGAACGTCGAACTGGTGCGCGTCGTTCAGCTTGTCGAGAAGCTGGCGCTTGATCCGGGTCCGGCCGACCTGGCTGTATTCCTGCTCCAGCCGCCCCGCGATCTGGTCGCGCAGCTGGCCCAGATTCTCAAAGCCCATCGACTTGGCAAACTCGTCGTCGACGGGCGTATCCACGTACTCGCGCAGCTCCTTCACATCGACGTCGAAGACCGCCGGCTTTCCGGCAAGCTCGGCGCTGGGATAGGCTTCGGGAAAGGACACTTCGACGGTGACATGATCGCCCGGCTTGGCGCCCACAAGCTGGTCCTCGAACCCGGGGATGAACCGGCCGGAGCCGAGCTCCAGGTGGTGGCCCTCGGCGCTGCCGCCTTCGAACGCCTCGCCGTCGATCTTGCCCACATAGTCGATGACCGCGATATCGCCGGCCTTGGACTTGCGCGCCCGGGCGACCGGCTCGGACTTGCGGAAATCGCGCGACATGCGCTCGATCGCCTCGTCGATCTCCTTGTCGCTGACCTTGCCCTTCAGCCGCTCCAGGCTCAGCGTGGAGAAGTCCATGGGCTCGAAGTCGGGCATCAGCTCGACCGACATCTTGTATTCCAGGTCGGTGCCCTCGTCGAAGGATGTGACCTCGATCTTCGGCTGAACCGCCGGGCGCAAGCCGTTGTCCTCCAGCGTCTTTTGGCTGGATTCCGAGACCGCCGATTCCAGGACCTCGCCCAGCACCGCCTTGGAATACCGCTTGCGCAGCAGGCTCATCGGGACCTTGCCCGGACGGAAGCCGGGGATCCGGATGTCGCCCTTCAGTTGCTCTAGCTTGGCATCGACCTTGGTTGCGATGTCCTTGGCAAGGATCGTGATCGCGAATTCGCGGGTCAGACCTTCGTTCTTCGTTTCTGTAACCTGCATCGGGATTTCCGTAAGAGATCGGTTCGTTCGGAGGTTGGGCACATAACGGCAGCAGCCGACGGTGTAAACAGCCCCCGTGTACGATGGTTGCGAACACGCCTGATGAATGGTGCGGGCGGAGGGACTCGAACCCCCACGGATATTTCACCACCAGGTTCTAAGCCTGGCGCGTCTACCAGTTCCGCCACGCCCGCCCGGCACACCGCGCCCAACGCGACCGCCGGGCCGTCGAGCGCGGCCCTCTATAGCCCAAGCCATTATCCGCGTCAAAGACTGCAAGAGCGGCCGATCGGGCGTCCGAGGCGCGCCCATCAAAAAGGCCGCCGGAGCTTTCCGGCGGCCGCATCGTCTCGCGGGCGGAGGCGGGCCTGCCTGTCTAGGCGGTGACCCGTTCGCGGTAGGTGTCGGTGAAGGTGCTGAGCGCGAGGATGCGGGGGCCGTCGACGACGGTGCGCTGGGCGCGCTCGAAAACCACCTCATAGCGGACGTGCGGAATGCCGAAGGAGTCGGAGGCGACGGACAAAACGCGCGCGGTCTCCACGCTGCGGTCAGGATGGACCCGGCGGAATGACGACCCCGCCTTGATGAACTCCATGCCCTTTCCGCGCCTGAAGAACATGCTCGCCCGTTTCCTTCCATTCACCTCGAGGTACTCGGCGTGCGACGTACCTGAAAAGTGTAACGAGTGCATTTGCCCTCAACCCCTGATTAATCGAGAATTGGGCGCTCCCGTCAACTGAAGACGTTTCGATTTTGCCTTCAATATTAGGGTAATACGCCACATTCCTTAAACAATGCTTAACTCTAAAACGATCTGGCTGACCCCTGCCGGACGGCCGCGGCACGCGCGCAAGTGCCCGTCGGCGACGCCGATCTTAACCAGATTCCAACGGCGGCATTAATTCTTTTTTGCGCCCGTTCGCACGTCAGGCGCGCAGCACCCTGAGACCGGCCAAGATCCGTGGCAACCCGGCGATCAGGTCCTCGGCGATCAGGCCGGGACCGTGGTCCGCGGCGACCGCACCGTGGACCCAGGCCGCCGCCGCGGCTGCCTCGAACGGCGGCATCTGCTGGGCGACGAGGCCCAGGGCGATGCCGCTCAAGACGTCGCCGGAACCGGCCGTCGCCAGATCGGCCGGCGCGTTCGCGTTGATCGCGGCCCGGCCGTCGGGGGCGGCCACCACGGTATCGTATCCTTTCAACAGGACCACCGCGCCGGACCGGGCCGCCGCCGCGCGCGCCCGCGACAGACGGTCGCCCTCGATGTCGGGAAACAGCCGCCGAAACTCGCCGTCGTGGGGCGTGAGAATGCAAGGGGCGCTGCCGATGCGCTCGAACAACAGTTCGGCCCCGTCCTCGAAGACGGACAGCGCGTCGGCATCCAGGACGCAGGCGACCCCCGTCCCCACCGCCGCCAGCACCCGTTCCCTGAGCCCGCCATGCAGCCCCGCCCCGGGCCCGAGAAGGGCGGCACGGACGCGTCGTTCGGTCAACAGGTCGGTGAAGGTGCCGGTGTCGCGGTAGGGGTGCACCAGGACGCTTTCCATGGCGACCTTGTAGACGGTCACGGCCTCCTGGGGGCAGACGATGGTCACCATGCCGGCGCCCGCACGCTGTGCCGCCCGCGCGGCCAGGCGCGCCGCGCCGGTCATCTGGGCGCCGCCCGCAACCAGGGCATGCCCGCGGCTGTACTTGTGGTCGTTCGCGTGCGGTACGGGCAGGTCGGCAAGCCACAGGCCCGGGCGGTTCTCTGCCGTCTTCGGCGCGATCGGGCCCAGGACCGAAGCCGGAATGCCGATGTCCGCAACGACCGTCTCGCCGCACAGCGCACGCCCGGGCATCAGCAGGTGGCCCGGCTTCTTGCGGAAGAAGGTGACGGTGACCGCGGCCTGCGGCGCCATGCCCATGACCGCACCGGTATTGCCGTCGACGCCGCTGGGAACGTCGACGGCGACGCAGGGACGCGCGCCGATGGCCTCCACCGCCGTACGCGCGGTCCCCTCCAGCGGCCGGGTCAGCCCGGCGCCGAACAGGGCGTCGACGACGATATCGGCGCCGTCCAGGATCTCGGGCGCCAGCGGCGCGACCGTGCCGCTCCACCGTTCGGCATTGGCGCGGGCGTCGGGCGGCAGGGCGTCGGCCGCACCCAACAGCGCCAGCCGGACGTCCCAGCCTGCGTCCTTGAGCAGCCGTGCCGCCACGAAGCCGTCGCCGCCGTTGTTGCCGGGTCCGCACAGCACCGCGACCGTGCCCGGACGCGCGACCAGCCGCCTCACCGCCGCCGCGACCGCGGCGCCGGCCGCTTCCATCAGCGCCAGCCCCGGCACGCCGCCGGCAATCGCCTGACGGTCCGCTTCCGCCATCTCCTGCACGCTCAACAGGGCGGTCCCGGCCGGAAGTTGCGCTGTGGACATGTCAGTCGACTCCCTCGAAACCGCCTGCCCGGCTGGCGTGCCGCAGCACGCCCTGGGCGTTCGACCGGAACTCGCGCCGATACAGCACCAGCACCACCCACACCGTCGCGGCGAACACCGCATAGGGATGCAGGAACCAGCTGACGGCGGCAAACCCGAAGTAATAGCCCCTGAGGCCGCTGTTGAAATGCACCGCGGCGCGGGTGCTGATGCGGGCGATGTCGTCGGCAAAGGCGACGATATCCGCGGACGGGCCGCCCTCTTGCGGCGCCGGCACGGCGCCGACAAGGACCGAGGTGTAGCCGTGCAGACGCAGGCACCAGGTGAACTTGAAGAAGACGTAGATGAAGATCAGGATCAGCGCCAGGGTCTTGACCTTCCAGACCGTCAACGTCGTGGCGTAGACGAAGGGCAGATCGGTCACCAGGGACATCATCTGTTCGGACGCGCCAAGCGACGCGGACAGGCCGGCGATGATCAGAATCGTGGTCGAGGCGAAAAAGGATGCGACCCGCAACAGCGCCGAGATGATCTGGACATCGACCATGCGGATGTCGCGGGACAGCATTTCGCGGGCCCAGTGTTGGCGCCATTCGCCCATGATCGCAGTCAGCGTGGCTCGGTCGCGCCCCGGCATGTCGGCGAAATACGCGTAGGCAATCCAGCCGGCGAAAAATACCGCCAGGGCGGCGGCGTCCAAGGGGTCTAGTTCGATGCCAAAGATGATCCGGTTCCCCAATGGCGGCTGCGCGGTTCGAAGGGCGCGCGATTATGGCGGCTGGCGCATCGCTCCTCAACCGTGGCGCACGGCGCGCTGACGCGGCTGTGACTTTATGCGGCCGAGCCGATTGGCGACAATGCCACGATGACGACGCAACCATGCAGACCCCTCGCCATCCTGACCGTCTTTTGGGCGGTGGCGGCGCTGTTGATGCCCGGCTGGGCCGGTGCCGACGATCGACCGGCGAGCCTTACCGGACCCGCCAAGGTCCTGGACGGGCGCACCCTGGACGTTCGCGGACGGGCCGTACGCATCGCCGGCATCGACGTGCCGGAACCGGAGCAGACCTGCCGCTGGAGCGGCCGCACCATCCCTTGCGGGGCGATCGCGGGCGATGCCCTGCGCGACCTGATCACCGGCGCAACGGTCGACTGCCGGATCATCGGCGGAACCGGAGAGCTTCTGATCGGCCTTTGCGCGGCGGACGGTTTCGATATCGGCGGCAACATGGTCCATACCGGCTGGGCGCTCGCGGGCGCCGACGCACCGCAGCGCTATCGCAGGACCGAAACGGAGGCGCAGGCCGCTGGCCGTGGGCTGTGGCGCGGCGAGTTCGTCACGCCGGCGGACTGGCGCGCCGGAAAACGCCTGCCCTAAGGCATTCGGCGCCGCCCTTGATGGCCGGCGGCGTACCGCCTACCTATCCAGCCATGAGCGTTATTCGCACCGGAGTCCTTCTTGCGGGCCTGACCGCGCTGTTCCTTGCCGCCGGCTATCTGATGGGCGGCGAAGGCGGCATGCTGATCGCGCTGGTCGTCGCGGTCGCCATGAACGCGTTCGCCTATTGGAACAGCGACCGCATGGCGCTGGCCGTCTACAAGGCACGCGAAGTCGGGCCGGACGACGCGCCCGACTACTACCGGATCGTCAAGGAACTGGCGCGCCGCGCGGACCTGCCGATGCCCCGCGTCTACGTGATCGACAACGACCAGCCCAATGCGTTCGCAACGGGCCGCAACCCCGAGAACGCCGCGGTCGCGGCCACGACCGGCCTGCTCCGCCGGCTGTCGCAGCAGGAAGTCGCCGGCGTCATGGCCCACGAACTGGCCCATGTCCGCAACCGCGACACGCTGATCATGACGGTGACCGCCACCATTGCCGGCGCGCTGTCAATGCTGGCCAACTGGGCGATGTTCGCCGGGATGTTCGGCGGCAACCGGAACGCGCCGCTGGGCGGTTTCGGCGCGATCCTGGTCGCGCTGCTCGCGCCGATGGCGGCGATGATCGTCCAGTTCGCGATCAGCCGGACACGGGAGTACGAGGCCGACCGGGTCGGCGCGGAGATCTGCGGCCAGCCCTTGTGGCTGGCCTCGGCACTGGAAAAGCTGGAACAGGGTGCGCTGCGGATCGACAACGCGGAGGCCGAGGCGAACCCGGCGACGGCCCACATGTTTATCGTCAATCCGCTGCACGCCCGCAGCGTCGACAGCCTGTTCTCCACACATCCGAAGACCGCCGAACGCATCCGCCGCCTGCGCGAGATGGCTGGCGTCGGAGGGCCTTGGGGCTAGGCCCGCCTAGCCGGTCTTCCGCAGCAGCATGCCGCCATAGCCGTACTGGTCGCCGAAGCGGTGCTGGATTTCGGCTTCGCGGCGCATGTCGTCGATGGCGGGCGACGAACCGAATGCCTTTTCCGCCCAGTCAAGCTGCCGCTCCATGTCGGCGGTGAACGCCTCCCAGTCCTGAAGCGGCAACAGCGTGCTGGCCACCACGTCGTAGCCGGCCGCGCGGGCCTGATGCAGACGGGTCTCAAGCGGGCCGATATCCGGATACTCGCTTTCCCAGAAGGCGCGGCATTCGGGATCGACGTTGTCGCTGGTCCAGACGGCGTCGTTCAGGAACAGCCAGCCCTCGGTCCTGATCAGGGGCCGCCATTGGGCCAGGGCCTTTTCGACGCCCAGGAGATAGGCACTGCCCTCGGCCCACATCAGATCGAACGTTTCCGGCGGAAACGCCAGCTCCTCCATCGACATGTTCACCGGCCGGACATGCGCCGAAAGCCCCTGCCGCGCCGCCTGTTCGGCCAGCCGGTCGAGAAAGGGCTGATGGATGTCGACAGCGGTCACGATGCCGCCGCTCAACCGCGCCAGGACGAGGCTGCTTGCGCCGTTGCCGCAGCCGATGTCGAGGATCGCCTCGATCCGTTCGCCTTCGGGGATGCGCTCGAACATCGCCTGCGTCGCGGCGGCGCTGCCGGGGCCCTGGCGGGCCATCCGTTCGAAGACGGCCATGAAGACGGTCATGTAATCGTCGGTGTCTGTCATGTCCCGCACCTGCCTGTGTGAGGGGTTCCGGGACCGCGGCCGCTAGAGTTCGACACCGCGCATGTCCATCGCCGCCTGCCACTTGCGGTGATGCGGCAGGTCGAGGACCAGCTCGGTATCGGCGGGAACCCAGAACCAGTCGCCGCGCCTGATCTCGTTTTCAAGCTGTCCCGGCGCCCAGCCGGCATAGCCCATCATCAGCAGGCTCTGGCGCGGGCCGCGGCCGCCGGCGATGTCCTCCAGGACCCTGACATTGGTGGTGAAGGAAAATGCGTCGGTTATCGCCTGCGTTCCGGCGATCGCGTATTCGCTGGAATGCAACACCATGCCCGTCTCGGGCGAGACCGGCCCGCCGTAAAGCACCTCAACCGTTTTCCCGGGAGCAGGTTCTTCCATTCCGAACCCGGACATCAGCTCGCCCAGCGCGACGTCGCCATAACTGCGGTTGACGACCACGCCGAAGGCCCCCTCCTCATCATGGGCAATCATGAAGACGACCGTCTGATTGAAGTTGGGGTCGCCCAGCTTCGGTTCGGCGACCAGCAGGTGTCCCTTCAGGGATTTCGGCCAGCCGGGCTCCTGGGCAAGGGCAGAGGCAGCGAACACGAACAGGGCACATGCCCACAGCGCGACACCGGCGCGCCCAGCAATCGGCCCTTTCCGTCTCATGGTTTCAGATCCCCTTCGCCGCCCGACCGACAGTATAGGGATTTGCCCCACGCACCAGAACAGCGATGCGCGGTCCGACCGAAGGTCGACCTTGCCCGGACGATGCTTTGGGAAGAGGACGGCGCCGCTGGGGTGGCTGATGGGATTTGAACCCACGACCTCCTGGACCACAACCAGGCGCTCTAACCAACTGAGCTACAGCCACCGCGGCGCGTTCTAAGCGCCGTGCCGCGCGCCGTCAAGCCGGCAGGCGGCACCCGTCCAACGCCCCCCTTGTGGAACGCCGGACGATGGGTCTTTATGGCGCAAAACCAGATCGAAGGGGAGCGTTATGTTGCACGTGGCAGACGCTATGGGCAGGCTTGGGACCGAAACGGCGTTCGACGTCTTGGCCCGCGCCGCCGCGCTGGAGCGGGCCGGCCGCGACATCATCAATCTCGGCATCGGACAACCCGACTTCAAGACGCCGGGTCATGTGGTCGATGCCGCGGTCGAGGCGTTGAAGGCGGGTCATCACGGCTATACGCCGGCAAATGGTATCCTGCCGCTGCGCCAGGCGGTCGCCGCCGATCTGGAGGCGCGCCGCGGCGTCGCGGTCGATCCTGATACCGTGGTCGTGGTGCCGGGCGGCAAGGTCACGATGTTCTTCGCCATCCTGATGTTCGGCGAGCCGGGCGCCGAGATCCTGTATCCCGATCCGGGCTTTCCCATCTACCACTCCGCCGTCGCGTTCTCCGGCGCCAAGCCGGTCCCGGTGCCGCTTTTGGAGAAGAACGGCTTCGCTTTCTCCGCCGACGACGTGCTCGGCCGGATGACCCCGGCGACGCGGCTGGTCATCATCAACACGCCGGCCAATCCCACCGGCGGCGTCACGCCAAAAGAGGAACTGGACAAGCTGGCCGAAGGTCTGGCGGCGTTTCCGGACGCCGCGATCATGGCGGACGAGATCTACAGCCGCATGCTGTACGACGGCCGCGCGCATGCCAGCATCCTGCATTATCCCGCGCTGAAAGACCGCGCCATCATGCTGGACGGCTGGTCCAAGACCTACGCCATGACCGGCTGGCGGCTGGGCTATGCCGTGTGGCCCCCCGCGCTGGTCGAGGGTGCAACCCGGCTGTGCATCAACTGCCATTCCTGCGTCAACGCCGCCACGCAGTATGCCGGCATCGCGGCCCTTGAAGGCCCGCAGGACGCGGTGGACGCGATGATGGAAACCTTCGCCGAGCGGCGGCGCGTCATCGTCGATGCGCTGAACGCCCTGCCCGGCTTTCGCTGTGTCGAGCCCGGCGGCGCGTTCTACGCCTTCCCCAATATCGAAGGCACCGGGCTGACCGCCCAGGAGGCGCAGGACCTGTTCCTGGACAAGGCCGGCGTGGCAACGGTTGCCGGAACCAGCTTCGGCGGCCATGGCGAGGGCTATTTGCGGTTCTCCTACGCCAATTCGACCGAGAACATCGAACGCGCCATCGACCGCATCGCCGCGGTCCTGGGCGCCTGACCCCGTACGCGACCGACTTGCATGCCGTTTGGGCAATCGCCCAAAGATTAGGCAGGCCGGATTGCTCGATTTCTGTGCAATTCAGGCTCAACTCGTTGGAATGTCTCGCGTTCACCTTTCGCTAAGGATTGGCACGCGCTGTGCTACCGGATCTTGCGCGGATCCGCGCCGTCGCTGACGGCGCGGCGTTAGTTGACGGAGGAGCAAACCGGGGTACCCATGAAAAAGATCGAGGCGATCATCAAACCATTCAAGCTCGACGAAGTGAAAGAAGCGCTTCACGAGGTCGGCATTCAAGGGATCACCGTCACCGAGGCGAAAGGCTTCGGACGGCAGAAGGGCCATACGGAGCTTTATCGCGGCGCCGAGTACGTGGTCGATTTCCTTCCGAAAGTGAAGCTGGAGGTGGTGCTTGACGACGCGCTGACCGAGCGTGCCGTCGAGGCGATCCAGAACGCGGCCAAGACCGGCCGCATCGGCGACGGCAAGATCTTCGTGTCCTCCGTCGAAGACGTCATCCGCATCCGCACCGGTGAAAAGGGCGCCGACGCCATCTAGCGGTCGGCGTCCCACCCACTTCCCAACCTGGAGCATAGACAACCGGCGAAAACGCCGAACCTGAAAGGGGAATACACAGCATGTCCGTTGAAAACGTCATGAACATGATCAAGGAAAACGACGTCAAATACGTCGACTTCCGTTTCACCGATCCGCGCGGGAAGTGGCAGCATACCGCCCAGCACGTTTCGACCATCGATGAGGATATCTTCCGCGACGGCGTGATGTTCGACGGTTCGTCGATCGCCGGCTGGAAGGCCATCAACGAATCCGACATGACGCTGATGCCGGACACGGAGACCGCGGTCATGGATCCGTTCGCGGCCCAGCCGATGCTGATCCTGTTCTGCGATGTTCTGGATCCGCTGAGCGGCCAGCCCTATTCCCGCTGTCCGCGTTCGGTCGCCAGGAAGGCGCTCGCCTACACCGCCTCGACCGGCGTCGGCGACGTGGTCTATTTCGGGCCGGAGGCCGAGTTCTTCGTCTTCGACGACGTCCGCTTCAACGTCTCGCAGAACGCCACCTTCTACATGATCGATTCCGACGAGGGGCCGTACAACAGCGGCGCGGTGTTCGACGAAGGCAACATGGGACACCGGCCCGGGCCGAAGGGCGGTTATTTCCCGGTTCCGCCGGTCGATGCCGGCCAGGACCTGCGCGCCGAGATGGTCACCACCATGGCGGAGATGGGGCTGGAGATGGAAAAACACCATCACGAGGTCGCACCGTCGCAGCACGAACTGGGCCTGAAGTTCAGCACCCTGATCGGCGCGGCGGATTCGCTGCAGATCTACAAGTACGTCACCCACATGGTGGCGCACACCTATGGCAAGTCCGCCACCTTCATGCCCAAGCCGATCCTGGAAGACAACGGCTCGGGCATGCACTGCCATCAGTCGATCTGGAAGGAAGGCAAGAACACCTTCGCCGGGTCGGGCTATGCCGACCTGTCGGACACGTGCCTCTATTACATCGGCGGCATCATGAAGCACGCCAAGGCCATCAACGCCTTCTCGAATGCCACGACGAACAGCTACAAGCGGCTGATCCCGGGCTTCGAGGCGCCCGTTCTGTTGGCCTACTCGGCACGCAACCGCTCGGCCTCGTGCCGCATCCCCTATGCGGCGAGCCCGAACGGCAAGCGCGTCGAGGTGCGGTTCCCGGACTCCTCGGGCAACCCCTATCTCGCCTTCACGGCCATGCTGATGGCCGGCCTGGACGGGATCGAGAACAAGATCCACCCCGGCGACCCGATGGACAAGGACCTCTACGACCTGCCGCCGGAAGAGCTGGAAGGCGTGCCGACGGTCTGCGGATCGCTGCGCGAGGCGCTGGAATCGCTGGACGCGGACCGCGCTTTCCTCAAGGCCGGCGAAGTGATGACCGACGACATGATCGACGGCTATCTGGAGCTCAAGTGGGAAGAGGTCTACCAGCTTGAGCACACGCCGCACCCGGTCGAATTCAAGATGTATTACAGCGTCTGATCCGGACGCCGGCGGCATTCGCCGGCACCCGGCCCATGCGGCCGGGCGCCGGCACCGCCCTCCAGGAGACCAGAACTGGCCCCGCCTTCGGGCGGGGCCTTTGTCTTGCGGACGGCACGGCTTAATGAACCGTTTGCAGGTGCGGTCCCATCCTGCGACAAATCCGGGCGTCACGGGGACGCCCCGGGAAACCCGACCGACCAGGAAGGAGCGCGCGTGGCAATGCCGGACCGGCAGTACCCGACACTGCACTTCGTCGCCGCGCCGGCACCGCAATGAACGCGCCCGTTCGCCTTCTCGACTGGATCGGGACGCGCGCTTCGAAGGCCCTGCCCGTCGGTGTGGTCCTCGGCATCGCGTTTCCAAAGTTGGCCGAGTGGTGCCAGGTCCTGATGTTGCCCGCGCTGGCCATCCCCTTGATCATCACGATCGTCCGCATCCATTGGGAGCACCAGCTTCTTTATCTCAGGCGCTGGCCGCTGTTGCTGATGTTGACGGCGTGGGTGCTGTTGGGATGCCCGCTGTTGACCTGGCTTGTACTGCAGGCGGTTCCCCTGCACGGCCCGCTGGAATCGGGAATGATCCTTGCCGCGGCGGCGCCGCCGCTTGCCTCGGGTGCCGCCATCGCCCTGTTCCTCGGGCTGGACGCCGCGGTGATCATCGTCGGCACGGTCTTCGCCATGTTCTTCGTGCCCTTCGTCCTGCCGCCGCTGGCGCTTTTGCTGTTGGGCCTGGAGATCGAGATATCGCTGCTGGCCTTCACCGGACGGCTGATGGCGCTGGTCTTCGGCGCCTTCCTCGCGGCATTCGTCGTCAAACGGCTTCTGGGCGAGGCCCGCATCGAACGCTGGGCGATGCCGATGGACGGGATCTCGGTGATCCTGATTTCGGTCTTCATCGTCGCCATCATGGACGGCGTGACCGCGCTCGGGCTGCAGCGGCCCGACTATGTGGCGCTGGCCACCGCCATGTCTTTCGCCCTGGTCATCGGACTGCAGGCGGTCGGGACGGCTGCGTTCTGGTTCCTGGGCCGCGGCACGGCGCTGGCCGTCGGCCTGATGAGCGGATACTGCAATATGGGGCTGATCTATCTGGTCCTGGGCGACGGCGCGGAAATTGACCTGTTGGTGTTCTTCGCGCTGGGCCAGATCCCCATGTTCGTTCTGCCGCCCCTGATGGGACGGCTCTACCGGCAGCTGCTGGTGTCGCCGCGGCGTCCCTGAGGGCCGCGCCTAGGCGGTGCCGATGCGGGGCGGTCCGCCGGTGGCGGCCTGGCTGGGGCCGAAGGCCTTGTCCAGCACGTGTGTGGAATCCTCCGCCAGCCCGATCGCCTCTGTGATCAGCGTCATGATGCGCAGGTTGTTCGCCACGACGTGCTTGGCCTCGGGCCGGGGGTCGTCGACGATCTTCTCGCAGCGCAGCAAGATGTCGCGGCGCAGGGCAATAAGCAGGTCTTCCAGCTTATGGCCTTTGGGATTCTCCTCGGACACCAAGAAATGTGTCATTGCCCGTCTCCTCGTGGAACGCGCGTCCGGGCGGGGCCGGACGGGCGACGGGCCGCAGACTAGGCGAGAAACGGTAAAGACATGGTTGCCTTCCGCGGAAGGCACCGGCCCTAGTCGGGCAGCGCCACCGCCTGCTCCCGGCCGCCCCAGCCATGCCGGCTGTCCCGGGCCCGGACGGTGACGGTCCGAGCCTCGGCCGGGATCTCAACCCCGGACAGCGAGCGGGTGAACGGCTGTTCCGTGTCGTGCGGATGCAGCAGCACCCGGGTCCCAAGAACCGTTCCATCGGGTCCGACGACCTCCCACCGGTCGGCATAGTGGTCCCAGCCGGCATCCTCGTGCCGCACCGTCACGTCGAAGCGATAGGTCCCGGAGGCCGTCTTTGTCGCCGTGACCGCGATCACGTCGGCATCGCCGGCGAACGCCGCGCCAAGCCAAATGGGCCAGCCCGCAGCAATCATGAGAAACCCCCGCCGTGCCATGGCCGCCTCCCCGGTTCGACGCGCAGACTAGCGAGCCGACCCGGACCGACGCCAGTCACGACGGCGTGACGCCCCCCAACCACGATATCGAGCAGTTCAAGTAAAATTTGGCACTCTATATTGTGTAGTATTGGAGAGTCCGGCGCTCCATTTTTTACAATTCCTTGAGGTTATTTATTTACCTTTCGAACTGTCATCATTTGTTGTTGCGCCGAATCGGAAATCCACTATGCTGCGCTGCGGGAATTCGGAAGGAGTCCGACCGATGTCGGGGAAACCCTATGAGCTGCGCTCGATGATGCAAGGTCTCGTTGCCCGCGAGATCGAGCGCCTCATTGCGTCGTCGGACCTCTACGTTTTCGCGCTTTACGACCCCAACGAGATCGATGCCGGGCCCATGGATTTCCGGGCCTATGACCGCAACGACGATCCTGCGGCGATGCAGGCCAGCGTCGCGTTCGACTATGAAGGGATCGGGGTTTGGTACATCTGCGATCGATCCGACGACCGTTACAGCCTGCGCAAGGTCCTGGTCCGGATTTCCGACGGCCGGTTCGTGCACGGACAGGTCGATAAATTCGAAGGGCCCTGGGACGACTTCGCCCGGATGCTGAGCGACGATGCCTGGGTCAAGGCCCAGGCCGACCTTGCAGCCGACGCCGTCCCCGCCTCCGGCGCCGCCGCCTGACCCAACGCCTCAGTCCTCCGGGTCCACCGGACGCGGCCGCCTGTCCGCACCGATCGCAACATAAGTAAAGACGCCTTCCGTCACCTTGACGCGCTTGTCGCGCGCCTCGCCGTCCAGCGCCCATGCCTGGACATGCGCCGTCATCGAGGTCCGCCCGATACGTATGAGTTCGACGTAACAGCACAGGATGTTGCCCACCTTGACCGGCTTGTGAAACACCATGGCGTCGACCGCGACGGTGGCGACGCGCCCGCCCGCGCGCGGCACCGCCATCATCGAACCCGCAATGTCCATCTGCGACATCAGCCAGCCGCCGAAGATGTCGCCGGCGGGATTGGTGTCCGCCGGCATGGCCAGCGTTCTCAGCATCAGTTCGCCGCGCGGCCGTTCGGCATTGTCCGCCATTCCTGGCTCCTCTCTCTCTCTCAACATCTTGTAGGCAGCGTTGCAAATCGCTACCGTATGAGCTTGATTACGTCATCCTCACCGACTACTAGTGCGGTTCATGGCCAACACACTGTTCAGCGCCGCCGTGGCGACCTCGGGATCCTACTCCGCAAAAGACATTGAAGTCCTGGAAGGGCTGGAACCGGTCCGCCGCCGTCCGGGGATGTATATCGGCGGCAGCGACGAACGCGCCATGCATCACCTTGTCGCCGAAGTCATGGACAATGCCATGGACGAGGCGGTCGCCGGTCATGCCAGCCGCATCGAGATCGACCTGGAGGCGGACAACCGGGTCACGATCCGGGACAACGGGCGCGGCATCCCTGTCGACCCGCATCCCAAACACAAAAGCAAGTCGGCGTTGGAAGTGATCATGACCACGCTGCATTCCGGCGGCAAGTTCTCCGGCAAGGCCTACTACACCTCGGGCGGACTGCACGGCGTCGGCGTGTCGGTGGTGAACGCGCTTTCCGACAAGATGGAGGTCGAAGTCATCCGCGACCGCCAGCGCTACTCCCAGAGCTACAAGCGCGGCAAGGCGACCACCAAACTGAAGAAACTCGGCGCAGTCGCCAACCGGCGCGGGACGACGGTCAGCTTTCACCCCGACCCGAAGATCTTCGGCGCGGATGCCCGCTTCGATCCGGCCCGGCTGTACCGGATGGTCCGCTCGAAGGCATACCTCTTCCGCGGAGTCGAGATCCGCTGGCGCTGCGACAAGGTGCTGTTGAAGAAGGACAGCGCGATCCCCGAGAAGGAGTCGCTGCACTTCCCCGACGGGCTGGTCGACTATCTTTCGTCTGCGATCGGCGCGCGCGCCACCATCACGCCGCGGCCGTTCGCCGGCCAGGCCACGTCGACCGACAAAACCAGCCGCGTCGAATGGGCGATCGGCTGGGCGGCCGACGGCGACGGTTTCTGCAATTCCTACTGCAACACGGTGCCGACGCCCCAGGGCGGCAGCCACGAGTCGGCGATGCGCACCGCGCTGGCCAGGGGCCTGAAGGCGCACGGCGAACTGGTCGGCAACAAGAAGGCGGCCCAGATCACCGGCGAGGACGTCGTCGGCGAAGCCTCGGCCCTGATTTCTATCTTCATCCCCGATCCTCAATTCCAGGGCCAGACGAAGGAGAAGCTGGCCTCCCCGGAGGCCGCGAAGCTGGTGGAATCCGCCTTGAAGGATCACTTCGACCACTGGCTGGCCGAAGACCCGACCGGGGCGAACGACCTGTTGGAGCGCGTGCTGGAGCGCGTCGACGAACGCACGCGCCGGCGGCTGGAAAAGGAACAACGGCGCAAGACCCCGCCGCGCAAGCAGCGCCTGCCCGGCAAGCTGGCCGACTGCAGCGAGAGCGGACCGGACGGGACGGAGCTCTTCCTGGTGGAGGGCGACAGCGCCGGCGGCTCGGCCAAGCAGGCCCGCGACCGCCGCTTCCAGGCGATCCTGCCCCTGCGGGGCAAGATCCTGAACGTCGCCAGCGCCTCGGCCGACAAGCTGGCCGGCAACCAGGAACTGAAGGACATCATGCAGGCGCTGGGCTGCGGCACGCGCGCCGATTACAGCGAGGACCGGCTTCGCTACGAGCGCATCATCATCATGACCGACGCCGACGTGGACGGTGCCCATATCGCATCGTTGCTGATGACTTACTTCTATCGCGAGATGCCCGGCCTGATCGAGAACGGCCATCTGTTCCTGGCCATGCCGCCGCTCTATCGCCTGACCCAGGGCGGCACGTCGGTCTATGCCCGCGACGATGCCGACAAGGACCGGCTCCTGAAGTCGGAGTTCAAGGCCAACGCGAAAGTCGATGTCAGCCGTTTCAAGGGGCTTGGGGAAATGCCGCCGCACCAGTTGCGCGACACCACGATGGACCCGCGGAAACGCACGCTGTTGCGGGTCAAGATCCCGGACCGCCGGGACCAGGACCAGCTTGCCGACGCCCGCACGACCGCCAAGACGGTCGAGACCCTGATGGGGCGCAAGCCGGAACTGCGGTTCGCCTATATTCAGGAAAACGCCGAATTCGTCGATAACATCGACGTCTGACCCCTCGCCTGCCCGGCAGCCAGGCCCAGCGGAAGGGGTAGGACGGCGCTCACGCCGGTCTCGCGCAGACGCGACTCTGTGTGACATGGACGCCCGATACAGGCATCCTACACTGCAACCCGGCAATCGCGTGGCGTTTCGTCGAAGGCGTGCAGGAACCTGCGGGAGCATTGAATGAAGCGATACGTCTGGTGCGTTCTGATGGTGCTGGCCGTGGCTGGCTGCAGCGAGCAGACGACCATTACCAAACCGTACCTCTATGGCCGTTACGACATGAACGAGGTGCAATGGGGCGCCGGCGGCGGCCGGGACTTTCACGTGGTCGTGCGCAACAATCCATACGACCTTCCCAAAGAGGAGGTCGACAAGGCCGTGATCGACTCCATCCAGGGGCAGATCACCTACATGATCACCAATTTCACCACCACGCCGGGCGAAACCGCACGCCTGCAATACCGGGTCGAGTTCTATTTCGACGCCCCCGACAACATCAGCGGCCGCACGCTGTGCAACCGCCAGCTTGAGCTGCCGCCCCCGACGCCGAAAAAAGGGCGTACCGTCATTCTGGGTGCCTTCTGTCTACGCGACCAGGTCGTCTCGGAAGCGCGCGGAACCATCGCCCAGGCGGAACCCGGCGATGAGAGATTCAGGGCCATCTATTCGATCCTGATCCGGCGCGTGCTGCCGCCGCACAAGCGCGACCTTGAGAACGAGAGGTGTACGATCCCGCCGTGCAACTGACCGATTCCGAGCGGGGTTTCCATCTGCGAAGCGCGACGACGTGGGCGCTTGTCTGTGTGACGGTGGTTGCCGCCTGCGCGGACGGAGTAACGACAATCTCACGCAGCCGGGTCTACGGCCGCTACAGCACGACCGAGATCCAGTGGGCGGCGGGCGGCGGCAGGGACTTCAAGGTGGTCGTCCGCAACACGCCGGCCGGCACGGCGCCGGATGGATTCGAGCAGAAGGTCATCGACGCGATCCAGGGTCAAATCACGTTCATGATCACCAACTTCACGACGACACCCGGCGAAAGCGCAAACACGAACTACCGAATCGCGTTCTTCTTTGATGCGCCTTCGACCACGAACGGCTTCGCCCTGTGCGACCGGCGCAGGGACCTGCCGGCGACAGCGCCGCAATCCGGGGAGACCGTCGTCCTTGGCGCCCTGTGCCTGCGCGACGATCCGCTGACCGAGGCTTTCGCGACAATGGTTGGCGCCGCGCCGGGCACGCCGGAGTTCGACCGGCTGATGTCGCAATTGATCCGCACGCTGTTGCCGCGGCGCCAGCCGGGCCGCAGATCGCCTTCATGCCGCCTGCCGGGCTCTTGCTGATACGGGCGGAGTGAATTCATCGAGGGGCACAGAACCATGCTGGGATTTACGAACTGCCAAAACGTCGCACGGGCTGTCCGATGGCGCCGGACGGTGGCGCTGGCGGTTGTCGGCGTCATGCTGGCGGGCTGCGTTTCGGCGACATCGATCTCGCGCAACCGGCTCTACGGCCGGTACGACGTCACCGAGGTGCAGTGGGGGGCCGGCGGCAACCGCGACTTCAAGGTCGTGGTGCGCAACAATCCCAGCGACATGCCCCAAGAACAGTTCGACCAGGCGGTGATCGACGGCATCCAGAACCAGATCACCTTCATGCGGACGAACTTCACGACGACGCCCGGTGACTCAGCGCGCTTGCAATACCGGATCGAGTTCTTCTTTAATCCGCCCGACAGCACCAACGGTTTCGTCCTTTGCAATCGCGAACGAGAAATGCCCCAGCCCGTGGCCCGGCCCGGCACGACCTACGTGCTGGGAGCGTTCTGCCTGCGCGACAGGCCGCTGTCGGAGGCGTTCGGCTCCATCGACAACGCGCCGCCCGGCTCGCCGCAGTTCAATCAGCTGATGAGCCAGTTGATCCGCTCGCTGTTGCCGCAGGTCCGCCGCGGCCGGCAGACCGCGGCCTGCCCCTCGCCCGCCTTGTGCTCCTGACTGTCGGGACGGGCGTCTGTCGATGATCGGACGCCGTCTGATCATTGCCGTCCTGGCAACCTGCGCGGCGACGCTGTCGGCCTGCGGCGGCCAGTTCTCCGATATCAACACCGGCCGGATCTCGCCTGCCTACAGCGCCGGCGAGTTTCATTATGTGGCCGGCAACGGGTCCATGTGGGTTGTCATCAACGGCAACCCGTTCCGGTTCCACGACAAGTACGTTTCCGACCAGATCGCGCGGCGCGCCATGCGCGGTGCGCATTTCGGACCGCGCGTGAACTTCGTCGCCTATCGCCCGACCGGCCTGTCGCGGGACCACCGCGTGGTGCTGTTCTACTTCGCGCCGCGCAGCTTCAGCGGCTCGGCCCTGTGCCAGGGCCAGCGACGGCCGCGCCCCGACCGGCCGGCGGCCGCCAACTACATCACCGTGCTGGCCGCCTACTGCCGCGGCGACCAGCGCCTGACCGAGGTGCGCAGCACCACCCTGGCCTTTAGGCCGGACGATCCGCGCTTCACCGATATGATCCGGCGGGTCACCCGCGCCCTGTTCCCGCGCGACGAACCGTCCCGCAGGAACGACTCGTAACCGGACCTCAGGGGCGCAAAAGCCAGTCCCGCATCAGCGCGGTGACCGCATGCGGCCTCTCCATCGGCGACAGGTGGCCGCATTCCTCGACGACGCACAGGCGCGCCCCGGGGATCCCCGCCGCCATCTCCTCCTGAACCTCCATCGGCGTCAGCGCATCCTCGCGCCCGCAGATGATCACGGTGGGCACCTCGATCCTGGCAAGGTCGGGGCGGCCGTCGACCCGGCTCATGATGGTGTTCTGCTGACGCACGAAAACCTCCTGGCCGATCCGTTCCGCCATGCCCATGACCACGCTGGTCAGGGGCTGGTCCTCCAGCCGGTCGGGATGGATCAACAGCGGCAGCAGCCGCGGCGTCACGCCCTTGAACTTGCCCTTGGTCGCAAGCTCGATCAGCCCGGTCCGCCGTCTCAGCGCCTCGGCGGTGTCGGCCCGCGCCGAGGTGTCGACCAGGGCCAGGCGTTCGACCCGTTCGGGCGCACGGCGCATGATCTCCTGGGCGACATAGCCGCCCATCGACAGACCGGCCAACGCGAAACGCGCGGGTGCGTCGTCCAGCACCCGTTCTGCCATGCCGCTGATCGAGTCGTCCTCCAGCGTGTTGCCGACGCTGATGTCGGCGATGTCGTCCAGGTACTGGATCTGGTGCTCCCACAGCCGTTCGTCGCACAACAAACCGGGGATCAGGACCAGGGGCGTTCGTTCCGTCATTTGATCAGTTCCAGCACGTCTTTGAATTCGGGCGTGCCGGCAACGGCAAGCCATTCGAACAGGACCATCTCGACGCTGACGATCCCCACGTCGCCGCGGCGCAGCCTGTTGATCGCCAGTGCATAGTTGGTTTGCGCCCGGCTGGCTGTGGCGTCGGCGACCACGAACGGCTGGTAGCCGGCCGCCTTCAGGCCGAGCGCGCTTTGCAGCACGCAGACATGCGTCTCAAGCCCCGCGATCACCACCTGGTCGCGGCCCAGCGCGGCCAGCGCGGCGGCGATGCCCGGTTCGCTGGCGCAGGAGAAATGCATCTTCTCGTGCCGCTGGCTTTCGTCCAGGGCCTCGATCAGCGGCGAGACCGTGACGCCCAGGCCGGCGCGATACTCCTCGGACGCCAGGACCGGGATCTCCAGCCGGGCCGCCGCCTTGAGCAGGGTTCCGCAGTTCGCGACGACCGCGCCGGCGTCGGGAACCGCCGGCGCGAGACGTTCCTGTATGTCGACCAGAAGAAGGCACGACCGTTCCGCCGTGATCAGCATGACTGTCTCCCCGCCCCGCGAACGCGTTCCGTGCGCCGTGCCGCCCCGGCGCCGCCCGTCAAATTACTGAACTAGCACAAGATTCGACCGTTGACAGGGCGTATTGCGGCCCTATTATCCGCCCGATTCTGACAACATCCTACGCCGATTGAAGTATCGATCGTCCTGGAGCCTCCGGAAAGGCCCCGAAAGGCACGCATGGCAACCGCTTTTGCCGATTTAGGTCTCGGCGCAGAAGTGCTCCGCGCCGTCTCCGAAGCCGGCTACGAACAACCAACACCGATCCAAGAAAAGGCGATTCCCTATGTCCTGATGAACCGGGACGTCTTGGGATGCGCCCAGACAGGGACAGGCAAGACCGCCTCCTTCACGCTGCCGATGATCGACATCCTGGCCCAGGGACGCGCACGGGCACGGATGCCGCGGTCGGTGATCCTGGAGCCGACCCGCGAATTGGCGGCCCAGGTGGCCGAGAACTTCGAGATCTACGGCAAGTATCACAAGCTCACGATGGCGCTTTTGATCGGCGGGGTGTCGTTCTCCGATCAGGACAAGAAACTGGACCGCGGGGTCGACGTTCTGATCGCAACGCCGGGGCGTCTGCTGGACCATTGCGAACGCGGCAAGGTGATCCTGACGGACACCAAGATCCTGGTGATCGACGAAGGCGACCGGATGCTGGACATGGGATTCATCCCCGACGTTGAGCGGATCGCGTCCCTGATGCCGAAGATGCGCCAGACCGTGATGTTCTCGGCGACCATGCCGAAGGAAATCCGTCGGTTGGCCGAGAAGTTCCTGATCAATCCCAAAGAAGTGACGGTCGATCCGCCGTCGTCCGCCGCGGACACGGTGGAACAGTCGATGGTCACCGTATCGAAGGAAAGGAAGGAAAAGGTCCTGCGCAACCTGTTGCAGGCGACCGACATCCAGAATGCGCTGATCTTCTGCAACCGCAAACGCAGTGTCGCGGATCTATGTCGGTCTCTGGTCCGGTACGGTCTTCCGGTGGGCGCATTGCATGGCGACATGGACCAGTACAAGCGCATGGAATGGCTGGACAAGTTCCGCACCGGCGAGATCACCATGCTGGTCTGCTCCGACGTGGCCGCACGCGGCCTGGACATCTCCGCGGTCAGCCACGTGATCAACTACGACGTCCCGGTGAACGCCGAGGACTATATCCATCGGATCGGCCGCACCGGCCGCGCAGGACGGCGGGGTCAGTCGATTACGTTGGCCACCCGCGCCGATTCCAAGGCGCTGTCGGAAATCGAGAAGCTGATCGGCCGTAAGATCCCCATCAGGATGCTGGACGGCGCAGACCAGGCGGAGACAACGGCGAGCGAAACAACGCCGACTTCGCCGCGCGAGGTAAAGTCCGGTCCGTCGCGCCAGCGCACAAAACGGCCGGGCAAGCCCAAGCCGCCGGCGCCGGCGAAATCTCGGCGCGCCGCCAGCGAGGATCGCGACGATGCCGGCGTGGTCGGCATGGGCGACCACGTTCCTGCATTCCTGCAACGCCCCACCAAGACCTGAGGCCGAGCCCCATGCAGACCATCTTCATCCAGGTGAAATCGGAACTGGGCCGTGCCTACGACGTGGCCAATGCCGCAATCGAAAGCGTCGAGCACGTCTCGGAGGTCTATTCCATCTCGGGCAACTACGACCTGCTGATGAAATGCTATCTGCCCGAAGACATGGATATCGGCCATTTCGTGAACGAGCAGATCCACACCCTGCCGGGTGTGAAGGACACCTTCACGATCATCACCTTCAAGGCATTCGGGTAGACCGGCCCCACCTCACCCGTCTCGGGCCAGATCCCTCGCCACCCTCTGCCCGCCAGGAGAGAACGCCACGGTTGCTTCCGCGTCCGAGGCGCAGGAACAACACCTACCGGCGCTCGGTCGGCGTGATCCCGCGTTCCTTCAACGCCGCGATCTCGTCGGCATCGTAGCCCGCCTCGGCAAGGATCTGGTCGGTGTCGGCCGCGAACGGCGGCGGCGTGCGGCGCAGCGCGCCCGGCGTGCGCGAGAACTTGATCGGCGTGCCCGGGCCCCGGTACCAGTCCTTCTCGGGCACCATGTTCCGGTGCGCGGTGTGCGGATGGTCGACGACCTGCTTTGTGTCGAGGACAGCGCCGGCCGGCACGCCGGCGGCAAGCAGGCGTTCGGCCAACTCGGGCCCGTTCTCGCCCGCCAGCCGGGGCGCCAGTTCCGCCTTCAGCGCGTCGCGGTTGACCACCCTGTCGCCGTTCTTCAGGAAGCGCGGGTCGTCCGCCAGGGCGTCCGCACCAAGCTCCGCGCACAAACGGCGGAACGCTCGGTCGTTGCCGACGGCGATGAAGATCTCGCCGGATGCGGTGTTGAAGGTGTCGTAGGGGCTGATGTTGGGGTGGGCGCTGCCGGTCAGGCCCGGGACCTTGCCGGACAGAACATAGTTCGGGATGTGCGGATGCATCAGCGCCACCGCGCTGTCGAAGAGCGTCATGTCGATGAACTGTCCGGCGCCCGAGCCTGCCCGCTCGTGCAGCGCCATCAGGATGGCGATCGCGGCGAAAAGGCCGGTGCCGATATCGACCAGCGGGATGCCGATCCGGGTGGGGCCGGTCTCGGCCCAGCCGTTGACGCTGAAATGGCCGGCCATCGCCTGGACGACGGCGTCGTAGCCGGGCTGGCCGCCGAGGGGGCCGTCGGCGCCGTAGCCGCTGATCCGGCAATGGATCAGGCGCGGGAACGTCTCTTTCAACGTGTCCTGGTAGCCCAGGCCCCACTTCTCCATGGCGCCGGGCTTGTAGTTTTCGATCAGGACATCCGCGTCCTCCAAAAGACGCAGCAGAACGGCGCGCCCTTCTTGCTTCGTCAGGTCCAGCGCGATTGCGCGTTTGTTCCGGTTGACGCCGATGAAATAGGACGCGTCGTCCGCGTGGAACGGCGGCCCCCAGTCGCGGACCTCGTCGCCTTGCGGCGGTTCGATCTTGATCACGTCCGCACCGTGGTCGCCGAGGATCTGGGTGCAAAACGGCCCGCCCAGAACCCGCGTCAGGTCGATCACTTTCAGGCCTTCAAGCGCGCCTGCCGGTGCGGCGTCGGATTGTCTCATCGGGTCGGCCTCGCCTGGCGCATGGAACCGTGCGATGCTTACTCCGCCGGAAAGCCTTTGTCACGGCGGTTCACAGCACCGTTTACCCTTTATGAAGGCCAATCTGCTTGGATATCGGCCGATGCGTAACGTTTCTTCCGGCGAGCCCCACGATCCATGGCGAATGCCCCAGAATTCAACGAAGACGACCAGTTGCGGAACGAGGTCGTCTCGCTGTTCCGATACATCCGCCGCCTGAAAGACGAGATTGCGCAGCTCAACACGCGTCTCGACGAACAGGACCGGTTCCAGACCATGAGCGACCAACTGGATGAAATCGTTCATGCCACGGAAGGCGCGACGCACACCATCCTGGAGGCGGTCGAGGAAATCGAGAGCGCGGTCCAGGAGGTTCGTGCCGCCGACCAGGACGGCGTCGCGGCGGCGCTGTGCGACCGGATCAGCGGCAAGACCACCGCGGCCATCGAAGCCTGCACCTTTCAGGACGTGACAGGCCAGCGGGTCTCCAAGATTGTGCGGTCGATCCAGTTCGTCGAAGACCGGATCAACGCGATCACCGACCTGTGGGGCCGCGCCGATATCGAGCGTTTGGCCGACCGGTTCGCCGACGATGACGAGCCGGAAACGAACGCGGGCGAACAACTCACTGGCCCCGCGCTGCAGGGCGGCGGCATCAGCCAGGCCGAGATCGACAAGCTGTTCGACTGAGCTTTCGGGCGCGCCCGTCCAAGACTGCGCACTTCATCAGCCCTCTGCTTCGAGACGCCCCGCCTGCTGGCGGGGTCCTTGCGCCATGAGGATGAATGTGAGGTGTTTCCTCCAGTATCCCCTCACCCTGAGGAGCGCCTGAAGGGCGCGTCTCGAAAGCCAGCCCTGAGCTTGTCGAAGGGGGCATGGCTGCCACCCGCACGGTTATTCATTGCGCACGCCGATGCCCAGCGAATGGAACACCTGCTCGAAACTGGTGTGGTAGTTGCCGTGCTTGGCGGGGTTGTAGGGCGTCACGTTGACCGCCTTGATCAGCCGCCGCACCGGCTGGCCGTCGGCGATGTCCACGTCGATCACGTTGATGCAGCCGAAATCCTGCTCGAACGCGCCGAGGCCCGCCAGGCCGGCGCCGCTGACCAGCGACAGGATCATCCGGTTGACCGCGTCGTGCGCCACCAACAGCATCCGCGTCCAGCCCGGCTGGGCCAGACAGGCCTCCAGTGCGCCGGCTATGCGATCTTCGAAATCCGCGAACAGGTCTCCTTCGGCGAACCGCGCGCCGGGCTCGTGCGCCCGCTCCAGGCCATAGACGAACAGGGCCTCCCGCCGTTCCGGCGCGATCGTGGACAGGCGCGCGCCGCGCAACTCGCGAAAGCCCGTATCCTCCTCCAGATCCAGCCCGTGCGGCGCCAGCACGATCTCGGCGGTCTCGCGCGCCCGCGGCAGCCCGCTGCACAGGGCGCGGTCCAGCGCTATGCCGGCCATAAGGTCGCGCGCCGCCGCCGCCTGTTCCCGCCCCTCGGCCGTCAATGGCACGTCCAGGGGATTGATTGGGCGACCGCCGGCGTCGACATAGGACACCGCGCCGTGTCGCATCAGATAGATCCGCCGCCGTCCATCGGTTCCCGGTAACGCCACGCTAACGCTCCTCCTGCAGGCTAGCCGCAGATAGCACGGACCGGCCCGGATGGGCGAGCCTGCCGTCCCGGGGCTTGCCGCGCGGGTCGCCCCGCTCTATCAAAGCCCACGCGACCCCAAGGAGCACGGACAGCGTGACCGCCACGGCCCCCTCGCTCGACAGACGCCTGAACGCCTATCGGCCGGATCTCGCCGATGCGCGTCTGCGCGGCCGGGTCGAGGCCGAACGGTTCGTCGACGCGACGCCGGCGCAGGCGGTCGCAGGCGCAAGCCCGCTGCGCCAGGCGCCGGACCACGGCGCCCGCATGGACACGGAAATCCTCGCCGGCGAGCCGCTGTGGGTCTTCGAGCGGGCGAACGGCTGGGCGTGGGTCCAGTCGCACATGGACGGCTATGTGGGCTACACGCCGGAGGCCGCCATCGGCGCCGAGACCGGCGCGGCGACGCACCGGGTGGCGGCCCTGCGCAGCTTCGTCTTTCCGGAACCGGACCTCAAGGCGCCGCCCAGCGATGTCCTGCCCCAGGCGGCGTACGTCCGCGTCGTCGGCACGGCGGAGAAGTTCAGCGAGATCGCGACCGGCGGGTTCGTGTTCACCGCGCACCTGGAGCCGCCCGACGCCATAGCCCCCGATCCCGTGGCCGAGGCGCTTCGCTACCTGGGCGTGCCCTACCTGTGGGGCGGCAAGACCGCCCTTGGCCTCGATTGTTCCGGCCTCAGCCAGGTCGTGCTGGTCCGCTGCGGCGTCGAGGCGCCGCGCGATGCCGATATGCAGGAACGCGCGATCGAGACCGTGGTGCCGTTCGACGGCGGCCGCGGCGACCTCCGCCGCGGCGATCTGATGTTCTGGCCGGGACACGTGGGCATGATGACCGCACCCGACCGCATCGTGCACGCGAACGCAACGGACATGATGGTCTCGGTCTGGGACGTGGACGAACTGATCGCCCATGTCCGACGCATCGAAGGAAACGGGGTCACCTCGGTCCGGCGCCCCGCCTATCCCGCGCCCGCGGGAGCCGTCACGCGCCTGGGCGCGGCCGGCTGACGGTCAGCGTACCGCCGTCCCACATCCGGTAGAGCACCAGCGCGCCGACCAGGCCCGCCCCCGACAGGACCGCCATCGCCAGGAAGGCGTCGCCGCCCCACCCCTGATACAGCACGCCGGCCACCGCCAGCATGGTGCCGAGGCCCAGGCCCGCGACCACCGCGGTGTAGAGTCCCTGGGCCGTGCCCGACAGCGCCTCGGGCACGGCGCGGCCGATGAAGGCCATGCCGCCCAGATGGGCCGCGCCGAAGGTCAGACCGTGCAGCGCCTGGAACAGGATCAACCAGCCGACATCGGTCGTCAGCGCCAGCGCCGGCCAGCGCACCAGGCCGGCCACCGCGCAGATCGCCAGCAGTCCGACCGGCCCCACCTTCGCCAGCGCCTTTCGCCCATAGGCGAACAGCACGATCTCGGCGACGACGCCTTCGGCCCACAGCAGGCCGATCACCGTGGGGTCGACGCCGGCCCGGCGCCAATGCAGTGATCCGACCGCGTAATAGACGGCGTGGGAGGCCAACAGAACGACGGCAACGCCGAGGAAGACCAGGAAGGTGCGGTTGCCCAGCAGGGCTGCGAACGGGCCGGGGCCGGCATGGCTGCCGTCTGGCCGGATTTCCGGCACGGCGAACGCGGCCAGCACCATGGCGACGGCGCCGAAAACGATGACCCACAGGATCGCCTGCTCGGGCAGGTCTGACAGCAGGCGGCCCACCACCAGCGAGGCAACGATGAAGGCAAACGAACCCCACAGCCGCACCCGGCCATAATCGGCGCGCCCGCGTGCCTGGGCAAACAGCGTCAGACTGTCCGTCAGCGGAACCAAGGGCGCCTGGGCGAGGCCCGCCACGCACATCACCGCCAGGATGGCCCAGAACCCCTGCAGGCCGAACAAGGCGCAGTAGGCCGCGGTGAACAGGATGCTGAGCCCGATCACGATCGGCCGCCGGCGTCCCAGTCGGTCAGCCAGGCGCCCCGCCAGGGGGCTCGCGACGACCGCGATCCAGGGACCGGTCGCCATCAACAGCCCGATCTGCGCAGCGGTCAGTCCTTCGGCCGAAAGCCAGACCGGCCAGAACGGCAGATAGACGCCAAGCACGAAGAAGATGGCGGCGTAGTACCCCGCCAGCCGGGCCGCGGTGCCGCCTGGACGCGCCGGGACCGGCGGTGATGCCGCGGAAGGAGGCGTGGTCATGCCCGCCACCTACACGCAACCGCGCGGCGACCGCAAGGGCGTTGGAAACGGTGTAGGAAGCTGGAAGTAAAAAGGGGCGGTCGGCCGAAGGGGGTTTAAAACCGACCGCCCCTTGTAGGGGGACTAGCGCCGGTAACGTCGGAGTTGGCAGTCTTCTATCACCGGCAGTGACCCCAGCGCTGCAGGGGCCGTGCCAAAGGGTCGGATTCAAGCGGATCAAGGAAAAAGAGGGTTACCGGCATGAAGTGGCGGCCGGAATCCCTCTCAATTTGCGACCCATTTCGCAAATTGCACCACAGCCAGTGGTAAACAACCGCCGCGGGACGCACGGACCCGGATACCGCACTGGCCCTCGGCCCACGCTCAGGCCCCTCGCCGGCGCCGCCGCGACACGCTTTCCGATTGACCCTGGCCCCCGGCAATGCCCAGTATCGAAGACGCGCGTGGGGGCGCATTCACCACACCGCCGGTTGGCAAGGAAAGACGGAGGAACGACGCGCCATGACGAACGGCGCAATCCGCCGTGCAACGGCGCCGGAGACCGTGTCGATGCAGACGCGCGACGGGGTCAGGCTGGACGCCGACATCTACTGGCCCGACCCGGGACGCCACGGCGAAGGCCCCTTCCCCGTCCTGTTGATGCGTCAGCCGCACGGCCGGCGACTGGCCTCGACCGCGCTGTTCGCCCATCCCACCTGGTACGCCGACCAGGGCTATATCGTCGTGATCCAGGACGTGCGCGGCTGCGGCTCCAGCCAGGGCAAATGGCGGCTGATCGAATCGGAGTTCGCCGACGGCGCCGACACCATCGCCTGGGCAACGACGCTGCCGCGCGCCAACGGCACCATCGGCATGTACGGCGCCGCCTACGAAGGCCTGACCCAGCTTTTCGCTGCCATCGGCGCGGCCGACCGCGGCATCGACCATCACCTCAAGGCGCTGGCGCCGGCGCAGATCGCCTGGGACATCCACGACGACTGGGTGTTCGAGGGCGGCGCGTTCAGGCTTGGCGAAGCGATGGATTGGGCGCTTAGGATGGGTGCGCAGCAGGCCCGCCAGGAAGGCGACGAAACCGCTTACAACGCGCTTGCCCATGCCGCCGCCGCGCCGCCGTTCGACGATCCGATTCCCTGCCGGCCGGCGATCCTGGAAACCCATCGCCAGGATGCGTTCTACCTGGACTGGGTCGCCAACGACCGGCGCGGCCCCTACTGGGACGCCATGGCGCCGCGGTTCGTGCTGGACCGGATTCCCGACGTGCCGATGCTGCATGTGGGCGGCTGGCACGACTTCATGCTGGCCGGAACACTGGGCGCCCATCGCGACCTGCATGCGGCCAAGAACGCGCCGCAGTCGCTGATCGTCGGACCTTGGACCCACCGCAGCTGGGGCCGGCGCACGGGCGCGGTTGACGAAGGCCGCTACGCCGTCAGCCCGGTCGACGAGGCGCAGGTTCGTTGGTTCAACCGATTCCTCAAGGACGACAACCAGCCGCCCGATCCGTCGCTGCGACTGTTCCAGCTTGGCGGCGGGCGCTGGGTCGAAAACGAGGAATGGCCCGAGACCGCGCGCCGGCCGCTGTACCTCGCAGGCGACGGCCTGGCCGCAGCGCGCAGCGATGCCGGCCGTCTGGTCGACACCGCCCCCGGCGTCGCCGGTTCGGACAGCCTTGTGCACGATCCCTGGCGCCCGGTGCCGGCGTTGGGCGGACACTGGGCGTATCCGGGCGGCGCGGTCGACCGCGGCGCCCTGGACGACCGCGGTGACGTCGCGGTCTATACCGGCGCACCGCTGGCCCGGGATCTGGACCTGGTCGGCCCCCTGGCGGCCGAACTGTGGGTCGAGGCCGACCGGCCGAGCTATGACCTGGCCTGCACGCTGAGCCGGGTGACGCCCGATGGGCAGGTCCTGACCCTGGCCCAGGGCTATCGCCGCGTCGACGAGACGGAGGCACCGGTCAGGGTGGACCTGCGGGCCCTGTGCGCCCAAATCCCGGCCGGCGACGCGCTGCGTCTGTCGATCGCGGGCGCCGCGTTCCCCGCCTTCCCGATCAACCCCGGCACCGGCGCGCGACACTGGTACGCGCGCCGCCTGGACCAGCGCACCATTACGCTGTCGATCGGGTCGGGGGCGGGTTCGCCATCGCGGCTGATCCTGCCGGAGGTCGGTCGTTGAAGGTGCACGTGCTGTTCGCCCACCCGGTCGAAGACAGCTACCAGGCCGCCCTGCACCGGACCGTGGTGGAGACCTTGTCCGAGCGCGGCCACGCGGTCGACGACTGCGACCTCTATCGCGAGGGGTTCGATCCGGTGCTGAGCCGCGCCGAGCGGCAGGCTTATCACGACACCTCGGTCAACCAGCTTCCGGTTCAAAGCTATGTCGACAGGCTGCAGGCGGCGGACGCGTTGGTGTTCTGTTTTCCCGTCTGGTGTTTCGGCCTGCCCGCCATCTTGAAAGGCTGGTTTGACCGGGTCCTGTTGCCGGGCGTGTCCTTCATCCTGGAGGACGACGGCCGGGTCACGCCGAACCTGCACCACATCCGCAAGGCGGCGACGGTGACCACCTACGGGCGCCCGCGCCACTGGGCCTGGTGGCTGGGCGACCCGCCGCGCAAGATCATGACGCGCTATGTGGCGCGCCTGATTGCGCCCTCGGCGCCGATCCGGTATCTGGCGCACTATCACATGAACGTTTCCACAGACCGCTCCCGCGCCCGTTTCCTCGCCAAGGTCCGCACCGAAATGGAGCGGTTCTGATGCGCTGCCTGGTGATCTATTGCCATCCGGTAGAGGACAGCTTCGCCGCCGCGCTGCACGAACGCGCGCTGGCGGCATTGCGTTCGGCCGGCCACGAGGTGCGTGACCTCGACCTCTACGCGATGGGCTTCGACCCGGTGCTCAGCCGCCAGGAACGCGTCGACTACCATACCGTCGGCGCCAACGAGGCACCGGTGGCGGACCAGATCGAGCACATCCGCTGGGCCGAGGCGCTGGTCTTCGTCTATCCCACCTGGTGGTACGGCCTTCCGGCGATGCTGAAGGGATGGCTGGACAGGGTGTGGGTGCCGCACGTGACCTTTACCCTGCCGGAAAACAACAAACCGATCCGCGGGCTGATGACCAACATCCGCCACATCGTCGGGATCACGACCTACGGGTCGCCCTGGTGGTGGATCAAGGTCGTCCGCGATCCCGGGCGCCGCACCCTGACCACGGGCATCCGCGCGATCTGCCATCCCCACTGCCGGACCGCGTGGCTGGGCCTCTATCGGATGGACGAGTCGACGCAGGCGTCGCGTGACGCTTTCCTGGAAAGGGTCGAACGCACATTGGCACGTCTGTAGAGGCGTCCGCGGCACTCCTCCCTCAGGTCGAGAGAAGAGCCGCGTCGAACTCAAACGCCGCGTGCCCGGGGTGCTATTTCGCCGGCAGCGACCGCAGATAAAGGACGATCGCGTCCAGATCCTCGTCGCGCATCGTCGCGTAATAGGCAAAGCCCATCGGCGGCTTCAGGCGTGTGCCGTCGGGCCTGACACCCATCGTGATCGCCTGTTTGATGTCGGCATCGGACCAGTCGGCCAGGGCCTTCGGCGTGATGTTGGGACTGACGCTGACGCCCCAGGGACCGTGGAACTCGAAACCGCCGGCGCCCAGGCCGTTCTGAAGGTCGGGGGCCCCGTTCGGGCCGGGCGGCGAATGACATTCGATGCAATGGCCGGCCGGACCGGCGAGATAGGCGCCGTAAGCAAGCCTGTCGGACGAGTCCACGTCCGGCACCTGCCCGACCGGCGGGCCGTAGGCCGGCGGCAGCGGAAAACCGTACTCGGATTTCCGGACCTCGTTGCGCACCGGCGGCACGGCACGCAGATAGGCCACCAACGCCCTGACATCCTGGTCGGACAGGCCGCGATACAGCCCGATTGGCATTGGCGGGCCAATGGTCGTGCCGTCGGGCCGCTTGCCCTCGCGGATGGCGGTGATGATTTCGGCATCCGTCCAGGTGCCGATCCCGGTCGCCTCGTCCGACGTGATGTTCGAGGCATAGGCGGTGAACGCCGCCTCCTTGAACGGCATTCCGCCCGCCATTTCCATTCCTGGTAAAGGACCCTCGGGTCCCACGGTCGTATGGCAGTTGCCGCAGGCAACGATGCCCTGCATCAAGTAGGTGCCGCGTTCCAAGAGCGTTTCCGCCCTGGCGCCGGAAACCGTCGCGGAAACGCACAATGCGGCCGCCATGGCCGCGCCGGCGCCGGTCAACATACGGATGTTGCGGGTCGTGCTTTCCATTTTCTCCCCCCCGGGATTTTCTTTCTTTGCTGCCCGGTCGTTCACCGGTTGACCGGGAATAGTACGCCATTTTCAGGAGTTCGGGTATGCAGGACTGGCGACCGGACCGCCGCTACGCGCGATAGATGCTGACCAGGCGGGCGACCAGAACCGCGATATAGAAGACGCCCGTGACCGCCTCCAGAGAGGACCACACCCGCGCTACGTTTCCGGCGGGCGTGATGTCGCCATAGCCGAGTGTCGTCAGCGTCGAGAAGCTGAAATAGAGGAAATCCGACCAGCCGGATTCCATCGTCAGCGAAATCCCGTCGAAGGCGCCGGGGTAAAGCGTGTCCATCGCCATGAAGACAAGCGTCCAGAACAACCCGATCAGCAGATAGACACCGACGCTGTCGCACAACAGATCGAAATTGACGACGCGCGCCTTCACGATGCGCCGCAGAACCAGCGCGATCGTCGCGACGATGATCACTGCGTAAAGGATCAGGCCCGCCGTGCCGGTGGGCGACACCAGCGACCCGGATTCCGCGAAGATCAGATAGATGACCAAGACCGACAGCGCCAATGCGCCAAGCTTGATCCGCCGGTCGTTGCTGGTCACGTTTGCGACCGACAACAGGGTGACGCAAAGCAGCACATTCAGTGCGAGGTGGCCCATGCGCGTGCCTTCGAAGAAGGGCGACGCCATGATCAGAGCGACCAACGACACAAGGAGGTGCAGGCTCTTCGACCGGATATACGGGACAACGCGCCGAACCATCAAAAGCGCCTTCAACTGGTGAGAGACGGTGCCGAAAGTACCCTGCGGTCACATCTGTCGTAACCCGCCATTGACACATGTCAAGTGACTGGCATTCACCGCGGCTATGATGACGACAAGGCGATCCGTCAGTGTTGCGGCACCGGCGGGTCTGCCAGCGAGCGGCTGAACCGCTTGGCACCGACTGTCAAGTTGCACTGCGTGAAAAAGTACCGTTGGTTCGTACCGTGAGAACCGATACCATCCTTGGGAAAATCCGGACGTTGCCTCGACACTAATATGATTCGGAGCGAACAGGAGACCAGGGCATGTCCATCGTCTTTCAGACGACGCGAATACCGAACCCGAAAACAAGGGCGAAAGATGCGTAAATCACCGATTGTCGCAATTGTCCTTCTCATTCCGTTTCTCGCCGCTTGCGAAGAGGAACCGGCGCCGGAGATTGTCCGTCCCGTGCGCGCCATGAAGGTCGTTGGTGCGGAAGCGTTCCAGGTGAACCGATTCCCCGGAAAGGCGCGCGCAACACAGCGCACGAATGTCTCATTCGAAGTTGCCGGGCGCATGATCCAGCGCCCGGTCGATGTGGGCACCGACGTCAAAAAAGGCGATCTGCTCGCCGCCTTGGACCAGCGCGATTTCGAGAACGCGCTGGAACAGGCCAAGGCGACCGCGGAACGCGAGGAACTCCTGGTCGGCCGCCTCCGGCAGGCCTACGAGTCCGGCGCGGTTCCGCTGCAGCAGGTCAACGATGCCGAGGCGCGCCTGAGGGCGACCGAAGCGGAAGTGCGTATCCGGGCCAAAGACCTGGAAGACAGCACGCTGCTTGCGCCGCATGACGGAAAGATCTCGGCGACCTACGTGGAGGCTTTCGAGCAGGTCCAGGTCAAGCAGCCGATCATGCGGCTGTTGGACACGTCGCGCATCGAAATGATCGTCAACGTTCCGGAGAACATCATCTCCTACGCGCCCTATGTGGTCGAAATGAAGGTCCACTTCGATTCCTACCCCGACCGATTTATCGACGCGCAGTTCAAGGAGATCAGCAACGAGGCGACGGAGGCGACCCGAACCTATCCGGTGACGCTGATCATGGACCAGCCTGACGACTTCGTGATCCAGCCCGGCATGGCGGGCGAGATGGTCGGCAAGGCCGTCCTTCCGGCAGATGTGGGCAGGACCGTCTTCGAGGTTCCGATCACGGCCGTCTTTTCGCCGGAAGACACCCAGCAGTCGTTCGTCTGGATCATCGACGATCAGTCCAACACCGTGTCCCGGCGCGCCGTACAGGTTGGCGCTCTTACCGACTTCGGCGTGCAGATCACGGACGGTCTGAACGATGGCGAATGGATCGCGACGGCGGGCGTTTTCTCTTTGCACGAAGGGTTGGAGGTCAAGATTCTCGATTTCTCCAATGTCAGGACCAGGGCCGCAACAGAACAGACCGGGGTCCCGCAGGCTGCCGGGCAACAGGTCGAGGTGCCGGCAACGCCTACACAAACCGGCGGCGAAGTGACGACTCCGTTTACGGGCGGCAAGGAAGACTAACGTCAGTCATAAATCGGGGCAAAAGCGATGATGAAAGGCCTTGTCACCTACTTCGTCGAGAACCGGGCGATCACCTATTTCCTGGTCGCCCTCCTGGCCTTTGGGGGGCTCGCATCCTTCTTCCAGCTCGGTCAGCTCGAGGATCCGAAATTCACGGTCAAGAAGGCCCTGGTGATCACCTACTATCCCGGCGCCAGCGCGGAAGAAGTCGAGCTTGAGGTCACCGACCGGCTGGAAAAGGGCATCCAAGAGCTGACGCAACTGAAGGCAATGTGGTCGATCTCCCAGCCCGGCATTTCGGCCATTCGCGTGGAGATCGAGGAGGAGTACTGGTCCGACCGCCTGCCTCAGGTTTGGGACGAGATGCGGAAGAAACTTCGCGACGTCTCGGTCGATTTGCCGCCGGGTGCCGGCAAGCCCGACATATCCGACGACTTCAACTTCGTCTACGGCTTCGTGCTGGCCGTCACCGGCGACGGTTTCAGCTACAAGGCGCTGGAAGACTACGCCGATGCGTTGAAAAAGGACTTGAGCCTGGTCCAGGGCGTCGCCCGTGTCGAGCTGTGGGGCGTGCAGAACGAGGTCATCTATATCGATGTCTCGGAAAAAGAGCTGTCGGAACGCGGCCTCAATGCCGAGGACGTTGCACGCACACTGCGCTACCAGAACCTGGTCGTCGACTCCGGCATGGTGGATGCCGCCACCAACCGCTTTCGCATCGATGTGGCCGGCACGTTCCAACATCCCGAGGACATCGCCGACCTGGTTATCCGCCCGAACGTGCTCAACCAGCTTCAGCAGCCGGTCGATCCGACGGGCCAGTTCCCGGCCGGCGCGTCGCCCGGGGGCGCCGCCCTCACCTTCGGCAATGTGAGTTCTACCTACGAAGTCCGCGATCAGGAGCTCATCCGGGTCCGGGACATCGGGACAGTCCAAGTGGGATACCTTCAGCCGCCCAAGTCGCTCATGCGTTTTTGGGAGCCGGGCCTCAACGAATCAGTGCCTTCGATCGGCATCCAGATCGCCGGTCGGGAGGACCAGAACATCGTCGAGGTGGGCGCGCGGCTGGACAACCGCCTGCGCGAGATCCAGGGCAATTTCCCGCATGGCTTGGAGGTCTCGAAGATCACCTGGCAGGCCGAGCTGGTCTCGAATGCCGTCAACGGTTTCCTGATCAACCTTGCCGAGGCCGTCGGCATCGTTCTGGTCGTTCTGATCATCCCATCGGGCCTTCGCATGGGCCTGGTCATCGGGCTTGACCTGGTACTGACCATTCTGGGCACGCTTATCGTCATGCTGGTCATGGACATCCCGCTGCAAAGGATGTCGCTGGGCGCATTGATCATCGCCATGGGCATGATGGTCGACAATTCGATTGTCGTGGCGGATGCGATCGCCGTGAAGATGCGCCAGGGCATGGACCCCAAGCAGGCTGCAATCGAAAGCGCGGTCAGTCCGTCCTGGCCGCTGTTATCGGCGACGCTGGTCGCGTCGCTGGCCTTCTATCCCATCTTCGCATCCACCTCGGATTCGGGCGAGTATTGCCGGACCCTGTTCACGGTTATTGCGTCGGCACTGATCCTGAGCTGGCTGGTCGCGATGTTCATCACGCCGCTGCAATGCCTGGACATGCTGCCCAAGCCGAAACCGGCCAAGGAAGGCGAAGATGGCGAGGTGGTCGACGAGTTCGACCAGGGCTTTTACAAGGTCTTTAAGCGTATTCTCGGCGGCGCGATCCGGGTTCGCTGGATGACGCTGGGCGTGATGGCCGCCTTGCTGGCTGTCGCGGTCGTCGGCTTCGGCAGCGTGCGTCAGATGTTCTTCCCGGACGCCCAGCGGCCGCAGCTGATGATCGACTATTGGGCCCCGAACGGCACCCGCATCCAGCAGGTCTCGGCAGACCTGCGCCGGCTGGAGGAGGAGATCCGGCACTACGAAAACGCAGAAGGCAGGGAGGTGGTCACCGGCATCAGCACCTTCATGGGAGGCGGTCCGCCGCGCTTCTATTTGCCGGTCGATCCGGAATGGAACGTTTATCCGAACTACGCCGAATTGGTTGTCAACTTCGAATCCCTGGATGAACTGCAGCCCTTCGCCAAATATTTCGAGACTTGGTCGGCCGAGAACGTGCCCGACGCCACTGTCAGAACGCGGCTGTTCGGCGTCGGCGTCGTCGACACCTGGAAGTGGGAGCTGCGGATTTCCGGCCCGGCCGAAGCAGACATGGGGACCGCCCGAAGGCTTGCCGACGAAGTCGTGGCGATCATGGAGGGCTCGGAGAGATCCAAGGAAATGCGCCCGGATATTATGAACCGGGTCAAAAAGGTGGTTCCGGAATACGACGAGGCCCGCGCGCGCTGGGCAGGCATAACGCGCGAGGACGTCGCGCGGACGACCAAGCGGTCGTACGACGGGCGCCAGGTCGGGCTCTATCGCGAGGGCGATGACATCTATCCGATCCTGTTGCGCCACGTCGAAGCCGAGCGGACGGCGTCGCTCAATGATTTCGGAGCGCTGCAGGTCCAGCCCGAAGGCACGACGGTCACGGCGCCGCTGTCGACTGTGACTTCGGACATCCGCAGCGAGTGGGAGGAACATCTCATCTCCCGCTGGAACAGGCGGCGCGGCGTCACCGTCCATGCCTCGCCGGTCCTCGGCTACACCTACCCGGAACAGAAAGCGGAGATCATCGACCAAATCGAGGCCATGGAGCTGCCGCAGGGGTGGACCATGTTCTGGGACGGCGAAGACGACAGCACCAGGATCGGGGTCGACTCGCTTATTCCCGGCATTATTCCGGCGGTCGTGCTGATTGTGTTTCTGATCCTCACCGTGTTTAAGGCGTACAAGCCGCTGATGATCATACTGCTGACGATTCCCTTCGCACTGATCGGGATCACCGCAGCCATGCTGGCGCTGGACACGCCATTCGGCTTCCTCGCAATCCTCGGCGCCATGAGTCTGGCCGGCATGATGAACAAGAACATCGTGGTCTTGCTGGATGCGGTGAACGACAACCTGGCCGCCGGTATGAGCCGGTACGATGCCATCGTGGGGTCTGCCGTCTCTCGCCTGCGTCCCGTGCTGCTGGCTGCGGGAACGACGGTGCTGGGCGTGATCCCGTTGGTGCCGGACTTGTTCTGGACGGCGATGGCCGTAACCATTATGGGCGGTCTGACCGTCGGTTCGATCCTCACGCTGGTCCTGGTACCGGTTCTCTATTGCGTGTTCTACAAGGTGCCTAACCCGGACAAAGCAGCGGGGTAACACAGTTATGGGACGTTGGATAACGGCAACCGTCGCAATCGTGCTGCTGGCGATCCTAATTGCCGAATCGCTGTTGTGGGATAATCTGGAAGAATTGAATATTCCCCACATTACAGTGGGCGTGATCGTCGGGCTGTTCGTGTTGCTGGCCCTGTTCTGGATAGTCGTGGCGATCCGAAACCATCGCCGTGGGGACCACTAGCGTCTGGGGAAACCGACCGACGACGCAACTGGGGGGCTTTCGATGAGCTGGCTACGAGCAGAAGGTCGGCGGCGGGTGCTGTTGGCTGTTCTTCCGGGTGTCTTGGCCTGCTTGCCCGGTGCGGTTTTGGCGGCGACCGGACACGGGGGCGGCGAGGATTTCAACTTTCCCCCGCCCCTGGACAGCTATGGCGATGCCGACATGGAAGGCATCTGGGAGCGGCTGGTTCACCGCGCCAACGCAAACCCGTTCAACGTGGTCGCATCGCTGATCTTTCTGCTGGCCATCATTCACACCTTCCTGTCGGCGCGGTTCATGGCGATGGCCCACCACATGGAGCACGAGCACGAAAAGCTGAAGGCAGAAGGAAAAGTCTCCCGCAAGTCGGTCAGCCTGGGCGCCAATCTGTTTCACTTTCTGGGCGAGGTGGAAGTGATCTTCGGCCTGTGGGCGGTGGTGCTGGGCGTTGCCGTGGTGCTGTTCTTCGACTGGTCGACCTTCCTGGGCTACGTCTCCCACAAGGTGAATTTCACCGAGGCCATGTTCGTTGTGGTGATTATGGCGCTGGCCTCCACCCGGCCGATCCTGAGGATCGCCGAGGCCGTCATGGCCCGCGTCGCGCGGATGCTGGGCGGCAGCCTGATGGCCTGGTGGTTCACGGTACTGACCGTCGGTCCGCTGCTGGGCTCGTTCATCACCGAGCCCGCCGCCATGACCATCGCGGCCCTGTTGCTTGGCAACAAGTTTTACGAGTTGGAGCCGAGCGAAAAGCTCAAATACGCCACCATCGGGCTTCTGTTCGTGAACGTCTCCGTCGGCGGTACGCTGACCCACTTCGCGGCCCCTCCGGTGCTGATGGTCGCCGGGCCGTGGGGGTGGGACATGGCTTTCATGGCGGCGAATTTCGGCTGGAAGACCGTCATCGGGACGATCCTTTGCAACAGTGTCTACCTGTTCATCTTCAAGAGCGAGTTCCGCCAGTTGGAGGAGGAGTTCGTTGTCCGCAGCCTGAAGGAAAGGATCCGCCAGGAATACGTTCCGCGGAACCTGATGGAAGCCGACTTTGACGCGATGGATGCGGCCATTCTCGAGGAAACCCAGCTGGAGAAAAACCTTAGCGGGCATATCGAGGAAACGGCCGAGAAGTTCCGGCAAAGGCTGGCGCCGAAATACTTCGAAGGCGTAATCGAGCAAGGCGTCGAGCGTGACATGGCCGAAAGGGCCTTTAACGAGCGCTTCGAAGAGATCAAGATCGCCAAGCTGCGCGAGGCGGTTCCTATGCTGCTGCCGGAGGACAAGCGTCCGGTCTTCATCGACCCGGAATGGGACAGTAGAGAGGACCCGGTTCCCCTGTGGGTGACCCTTATCCATGTACTGTTCATGGGCTGGACCATCTTCAATGCCCATCACCCGCAGATGTTCATCGCCGCCATGCTGTTCTTCCTGGGCTTCGCGGTCGTCAGCTCGCCGTATCAGAACCGCATCGACCTCAAGCCACCGCTGTTGGTCGGTTTCTTCTTGGCCGGCCTGGTCGTGCATGGTGGACTGCAGGGCTGGTGGATCGAACCGGTTCTTGGCAGCCTGACCGAGGTACCGCTGATGGCCACCGCCATGACCCTTACGGCCTTCAACGACAATGCGGCGATTACCTATCTCAGCACCCTGGTGCCGGGCTTCACCGACGAGCTGAAATATGCCGTGGTCGCCGGCGCCGTCGCGGGCGGCGGCCTGACCGTCATCGCCAATGCGCCCAACCCGGCAGGCCAGTCATTGCTGAAAGGGTATTTCAAGAACGGCGTTTCCCCGGCCAAGCTGCTGCTTGGGGCGCTGGGACCGACGCTCCTCGCTTTTGCGCTGTTTCATTTTCTCTAAAGCGGCCGCTCCGGCCCGAACAAAGGAAACAGAACAAGGCTTTTATCGATGACTTCCGTGTTGGCGAAATGGGGCGATAGGGGATTTGCGATGAGTGGACAACGAGGCTTGTGTCGGCAACGGGTCTTGCAGGTCGTCCTGTCTACCGCCTTGGCCTGCGTTCCCGGTGTCGCGTTGGCATCGGGGGCCGGCGGGGCCGAGGAGTTCAATTTTCCGCCGCCGCTGGACAGCTATGGCGACGCGGAGATGCAGGGCATCTGGGCACGGCTCGTTCACCGCGCCGGCGCGAACCCGTTCAACGTGATTGCAACGGCCATCTTCCTCTTGGCCATCGCCCATACTTTCCTCTCCTCCAAATTCATGTCGATCGCACATCGCTTGGCGGAAGAGCACGAGGCGCTGAAGGCAGAGGGCAAGGTCTCCCGCCGATCCGTCAGCCTGGGCGCCAACACGTTTCACTTCCTGGGCGAGGTCGAGGTCATTTTCGGCCTCTGGGCGGTGATTTTGGGAATCGCCGTGGTCCTCTTTTTCGATTGGGCGACTTTCCAGGGCTACATCGCCCACAACGTGAATTTTACCGAGGCCATGTTCGTGGTCGTGATCATGGCTTTGGCATCGACGCGACCGATCCTGAGAGTGGCCGAAGCTTTCATGGCGCGGGTCGCGCGGCTGCTGGGCGGAAGCCTGATGGCGTTTTGGATCACCGTGCTGACCCTGGGCCCGTTATTGGGTTCCTTCATCACCGAGCCCGCGGCCATGACAATCTCGGCCCTGCTGCTCGCGCACAAGTTCTACGAACTCGAGCCGAGCGAGCCCCTGAAGTATGCGACGATCGGTCTTTTGTTCGTAAACGTCTCCATCGGCGGGACGCTGACACATTTTGCCGCCCCGCCGGTGCTGATGGTTGTCGAGGCCTGGGAGTGGGACTTCGCTTACATGGCCACCCATTTCGGATGGAAAACCGTCGTCGGGGTCGTGTTGTGCAACCTGATCTACCTCTTTGTCTTCCGGGGAGAATTCCGCCGACTGGAAGAGCAGTTCGTTATCCGGAGCCTTAAGGAACGGATCCGCCGGGAATACGTCCCGCGGCACCTCATAGAAGCCGATGCCGACGCAATGGACGCGGGCATTCTCAAGGAAACGCAGCTCGAGCAAACGCTCCAGGCGAACATCTCAGAAGCGGTCGACATCTTCCGGGAGCGGTTGGCGCCGAAATACTTCGAAGGCGTCGTCGAGCAGGGCGTCGAGCGGGAGCTGGCGGCAAAGGCCTTCGACGAACGGTTCGAGGAAATCAAGCTCGCCAAGATGCGCGAGGCCATTCCCATGCTGCTGCCGAAGGACAAGCGCCCGGTTTTCATCGATCCGGAATGGGACATGCGCGAGGATCCCGTCCCGTTGTGGGTGACCTTGGTCCACGTGCTGTTCATGGGATGGACAATTCTGAATGCGCACCACCCGCAGATGTTTATTGCGGCCATGCTGTTCTTCCTGGGCTTCGCCGTCATAAGCTCGCCATTCCAGAACCGCATCGATCTCAAGCCGCCGCTGCTGGTCGGTTTCTTCCTGGCTGGCCTGGTGGTGCATGGCGGGCTCCAGGGCTGGTGGATCGAACCCGTGTTGGGCAGCCTTGGCGAAATGCCCTTGATGGCGATTGCGTCGGTGCTGACAGCGTTCAACGATAATGCGGCAATCACCTATTTGAGCACCCTCGTGCCAGGATTCACCGACGAGTTGAAATTCGCCGTGGTTGCCGGCGCCGTCACGGGCGGCGGGTTGACGGTCATCGCCAACGCGCCCAATCCGGCCGGGCAGTCGCTGCTGAAGGGCTATTTCAAGAACGGTGTGTCCCCGACCAAGTTGCTGGTCGCGGCCTTGGGACCGACGATCCTCATCTGGCTGCTGTTCCACTTTCTCTAATGCCGGCAGGCGCCGGTAACCCCCTCGCCCCACAGGGAGAGGGGCTTTTCGGATAAGGGGTTGTCAGCCTGTTCTAATCCGCCTCGGACGCGGCCGGGGCCGGCCCCTTCTCCGCTTTCCGGGCCTTGCGGTCGGCGAACCACTGTTCCATCTGCGACGTCACCACGTAGAAGACCGGCACGAAGGGGATTGCGATCAGGGTAGACGACAGCATGCCGCCGAACACCACGGTGCCGATCGCCTGCTGGCTGGCCGCCCCCGCCCCGCTGGCGGTGAGCAGCGGCACCACGCCCAGGATGAAGGCGAAGGACGTCATCACGATCGGCCGGAACCGCTGCCGGGTCGCCTCGACCGCGGCCTCGGCGATGGAATGCCCCTCTTCCCTGAGCTCGCGAGCGAACTCGACCACAAGGATGGCGTTCTTGCTGGCCAGGGCGATCATCAGGACCAGGCCGACCTGGGTGTAGAGGTCGTTCTGGAAGCCGCGCGCTATCAGGGCCAGCAGCACGCCGACCAGGGCCATCGGCACCACCAGGATCACGGCTGCGGGGCTGAACCAGCTTTCGTATTGGGCGGCCAGCACCAGGAACACCAACAGGATCGACAGCGCATAGATGAAATAGGCCTGGTTTCCGAGCTGGCGTTCCTGATAGGCCGTCGCCGTCCAATCGAAGCCCATGCCCTGAGGCAGGCCCTGGGCGACCTGCTCCATGAGCCTCAGCGCGTCGCCGGAACTGAAGCCGGGCGCCGCCGCGCCGAACAGCGGCGCGGCCGGGTAGAGGTTGTAGCGCGTCACCAGTTCGGAACCGTTGGCGCGCTTGACGTCGATCAGCGTGCGCAGCGGCACCATGTCGCCGCGGGCATTGCGCACATAGAGGTCGGCCAGATCGTCGGGCTGAATGCGATAGTCGGCCTCGGCCTGCATGCGCACCTGAAAGGTCTGATCGAATTTGTTGAAAAGGTTCACGTAAACGGAACCGAGATAGGCCTGCAGCGTCTGCACCACATCGCCCATGTCCACTTCCAGGGACTCCGCCTTGGTACGGTCGATGTCGAGGAACAGCTGCGGGCTGCGCGCGCTGAAGGTCGTGGTCAGGCCCTGCACGCCGGACTGTCCGCCGCCGGCCCGGATCATTTCTAGGGTCGCCTTTTCCAGGGTGGACAGGCCCAGCGCGCCGCGGTCCTCGACCATCATCTGAAAACCGCCTGACGCGCCAAGCCCGGAGATCGGCGGCGGCGGCACCACGGCGAACGCCGCCTCCTGGATCGGCGCGAACTTGGCCCTGAGATCGGCGATGATTGCTTCCTGGCTCAGCTCCGAACCGCGGTCTTCGAAGGAGTCGTAGATCGCAAAGGTCGAAAACGTGTTGGAAACATTGGCCGCATCCAGGATCGAAAACCCGCCGATCGTCACCCAGGCGGCGATGCCCGCGGTTTCAGCCAGGATCTGGTCGACCCGGTCGGAGACTGCGCGCACGCGCGGCTGCGAGGCCGCATCCGGCAGGCGCACGGCGATGATCGCATAACCCTGGTCCTCGGTCGGCAGGAACCCGGTCGGATGGCGGGTGAACTGCCATCCGGCAGCCGCGATGATGACGAAAAAGACAAGCACGCTGGTCTTGGGCCAGGCCACCATCCCGCCCACGACCTTCATGTAGCCGTCTTCCATCACCTGGTAGACGCGGTTGAAGCCGCGATAGAAGAGGTTGGGCGGCTTCGTCTGCTTTTTCAGATAAAGCGCGCACTGCACCGGTTTCAATGTCAGGGCGTTGATGGCGCTGATGATTGCGGTCGCGGCGATCACCAACGCGAATTGTCTGAACAATTGACCGGTGATGCCCGGCAGGAAACTGGCGGGGATGAAGACGGCCGCCAGGACCAGGGTGATGCCGATGACCGGTCCTGTCAGTTCCGACATCGCCTTGATCGACGCATCGTGCGGCGACATCCCCTTGTCGATGTATTTGGACGCGTTCTCCACGATGATGATGGCATCGTCGACGACGATCCCGATCGACAGGATCAGCGCGAACAGCGTCATCAGGTTGATGCTGAATCCCAACAGCGCCATGCCGGCAAAGGCGCCGATGATGGTGACCGGCACGGTCGTTGCCGGCACCAACAGCGCCCGGAAATTCTGCAGGAACAGCATGATCACGATCAGCACAAGCACACCCGCCTCGACCAGGGTGTGGTAGACCGCGTTGATCGAATCGTCGATGAAGACGGTGGTGTCGTACTGGATCGCGTGCTTCATCCCCTCCGGAAACCGCTGGCTCAGTTCTGCTGTGGCTTCCTTGATCGCCTCGCCCAACTGGATCGCATTGGCGTCGGGCAACGCGTAGACGATGATGTGCGCCGCCTTCTTGCCGCTGAGGCCCGAGAAGTTAGAGTAGGTCTCCTGGCTGAGTTCGACCCGGGCCACGTCCTTGAGACGGACCACCTCGCCCGTGGCGCCGCGGCTCGACTTGACGATGATGTTTTCGAACTGCTCGACGTCGCTAAGCCGGCCGAGCGCGTTCACCGTGTACTGGAAGACCTGATTGTCGGGCACCGGCGGCCCGCCAAGCTGACCGGCGACGACCTGGAGGTTCTGCGCCTCGATGGCGTCCTGCACATCCAGCGTGGTCAGCCCCAGATACTGCAGGCGGGTCGGGTCCAGCCAGATCCGCATGCTATAGGAACCTGCGCCCTTGACCGTGATCTGGCCGACGCCCTTCACCCGGCCCAGCGGATACTGCAGGTTGATCACGGCGTAATTGGCGAGGAAGGTTTCGTCGAACCGGTCGTCGTCGGAAAAAAGGCTGACCACCTGCAGCATGTTGGTGGACACCTTGCGGACCGTCACCCCCTGGGACTGGACCGCCACCGGCAGTTGCGACAGCGCGGCATTCACGAAATTCTGCACCAGCGTCAGGGCGGCGTTGAGATCGGTCCCGACCTCGAAGGTCACCGTCAGCGTGTAGCTGCCGTCGCTGGCGCTGGTCGAGTTCATATAGATCGAGCCCTCGACGCCGTTGACCTCATTCTCGATGGGGATGCCGACGGTATTCGCAACGATCTCGGCGCTGGCACCCGGATAGTTCGTGGTCACCTGGATCGTCGGCGGCACGATATTCGGGTATTGGGCGACCGGCAGGTTGAACATCGAGACCAGCCCCAGGATCACCACGATGATGGCGATCACGTTGGCGAAGATCGGCCGGTCGATGAAGAACTTGGACATGGACGGCGCGGCCCCCCGGAACCTCAGGAGGCCGGCTTCGCCGCAGCGGCCGTATCGGCCTCGGACTGCGTCACCGGATCAACCGTATTGCCCGGGATCGCCCGCAACAGACCGTTGACCACGACCCGCTCGTCGCCGTTCAGACCCTCGCTGATCACACGCTTGTCGCCAGCCAGAACACCCAAGGTTACGGCACGGCGCTCCACCACGTCGTCGGCATTCACCACGTAAACGTGCGGGCCCTGTTGGTCGTAGCCGATCGCCTGCTCCGGAACCACAAACTGGTCCTTCAGTTCCACGACGGGAATGCGAACCCGTGCGAACTGGCCCGCCATGATCTCGCCATCCGGATTGTCGAACTCGCCGCGCAGCAGCAGGGTCCCGGTACTGCCGTCTAGGGTGATCGCCGAATAGTTCATCGTACCGTCGAACGGGTACCCCTCCTGGTTGGCGAGTCCCATTTCCAGCGAGAACTGCCCTCGCCTTGCGGCCACCTGCGGCGACTCCCTGTAGGTTTCCCTGGCGCGCAGGAGATCTTCTTCATTGATGGTGAAATAGACGTACAGCGGGTCGATCTGGTTGATCCGCGCGATCACGGTGTCCTCACCGGACCCCACAAGGTTGCCCGGGTCCTTGAGACGGCGGCTGATCCGTCCATCGAACGGCGCGCGCACCTCGGTATAGCTGAGATCAAGCTCTGCCTTGACCAGCGCGGCCTCGCGACCAAGAACGTCGGCCGCATCCACCGATTCCTGCGCCTCGGCCTCGTCCAGGGCCTGCTGGCTGACCGACCCGGATTGCCGGGCTCTGCCCACCCTCTCAGCGGTCAGGGCGGACTGTTCGACCTGGGCCTTTGCCCGGGCGAGCGCAGCCTCCGCCTCCTTGACGGACGCCTGGTACGGCGCCTGTTCGATCACGAACAACAGCTCGCCTTCCCTCACGCGCTGACCGTCCTCGAACAGGACCTTGTCCAGATACCCTTCGACGCGCGCGCGCAGTTCCACGGTGTTGCTGGCCGCGGTGGTGCCGGTCAGCGCGAGATAGTCAGTCACGGTCTGTTTCTCCGGCTGGGCGACCGTGACCTTTGGCGGCGGCGGCGCGACGTAGGTGTTCTGCTCCTCGCAGCCTGCGGCCAGGGCCAGAACAGGTATCAGCGAAAACAGCGCCCCGGCCTTGCTTGGAAGACCCATTGGCAAAAACCGGACTGGTCTGTGGCCCTGCTGCACGACGGCTCCCTGCACGTTTTGTGTCGCCCCGGCGGCATTCTAGTCGCAACACGCGCCGGATGTCTCTTGACTCGTTGGGCCGGAAACCCTACGCGACGATGCCCGTGCTTGGACCGCGCGGGTCACAGAAACCAAGGAGGCCTAGGATGACCGACCGCGCGCGTTTCGTTCGTGTGGCAATGATGCTGACCATGCCCATGCTCGCCGCCCCCGGCCTGACATCGGCCCAGGAGGGCGAATTCGAGCCGATGAACGTGGAGCGCCGCGCCTCGGAAATCCTGCCGGAGGGGATGGTTTCCGGCCCGCACTACACCATCGACGAGCGCGTCGTGACGGACGGGTTCACCAACCACTACACGGTCCAGTCCGACTTCGGCCCGTTCAAGGCGCGAAACGACGCCATGCTGCGGCGCCTGATCCGCGAGATCAACGCCATCGCCCAGCTCAAGAAGATCGAAACCTCGACGGCATTCGGCGAAGGCCTGGAGGGAGCGCTGCAGAAGCCGATCGAGGGGGCCGAACGGCTGATCGAGGATCCGGTTGACACCGTTTCGGGCATTCCCGACGGCATCTCCAGCCTGTTCAGCCGGGCCAAGGAATCGATCACGAACGAAAAGAGCGACTACGAAGACGGCGCGGTAGCTTCGGTCCTGCAAGTCTCAGACTACAAACGCCAAATGGCAAAAAAGCTGGATGTCGACGTCTATTCTGCGAATCCGGTGCTGCAGGAAGAGCTGAACCGCGTCGGTTGGGCCTCGGCCGCCGGCAATCTGGGCCCCAATGTTGTGCTGTTGCCCGCGACCGGGCCGGTCGCCATGACCATCAGCGGCCTCACCTGGACGGACAATTTCAACGACGTGATCGAAGAAACGCCGCCCGCGCAACTGAGACTCGACAACACCGAAAAGCTGGAAGGGATGGGCATCGACCCCGACCTGGTGGACCGTTTCATCCATGACAAGATCCTGACGCCGCGCAATCAGACGGCAATCACCCACGCGCTGGCCGCCATGAAGGCCGCCAAGGGCCGCGAGGTCATCCTGCAGATTGCGGAACAGGCCCAGACGCCCGTCGATGCCGTGTTCTTCCAGCAGATTGCCGAGACCTTCGTCGGATACGACGAAACGGTCTCGCAGATCGTGGAACTCAGGCTCTACAACGGCATTGCGCTGGGCTATGCGGAGAACGGCACGGTGGTGTGCGCCCTGCCCCTGGACTACGGCCGCTGGACCCAAACCGCGGCAATTGTGCTGCAGGACCTCGTCGACAACTACCCCAAGCTGAACGGCGCCAAGCAACTGGAATTCTGGATCACCGGTCAGCTCTCGCCACGTGCCATGGCCAACGCCGAGAAGCTGGGCATCGGCGTGGTCCAAGACGTCGACAAGAAGATCGGCATGCTGGACTGAGGCTACGTGGCGGCCGCATGCTTCGAGACGCCCAGCCACCAACGCGGTTGGTGGCTGGACTCCTCAGCATGAGGGATATCGTGAACGCGCCGCCAACCCACCCCTCACCCTGAGGAGACCGTGGCACACGGTCGTCTCGAAGGGCATGGCTGCAGGCGACAGACCTGCCCCTACCCGCCCGCGGGATACAGGTGCACCTTGTCGGTCTTATCGGGCGTCCAGTCGGGGTCGTCCCAGGCCAGCATCTTGCCGGGGTTCATCAGGCCCTTGGGATCCGCCTCGCGCTTGAAGTCGAGCTGCAGGTGGTCGACCTGCTTCATGCCGCCCTCCTCCAGCGTAAAGGCGTGCGGGTTGAAGATCGGGCAGCCGTTCGCCTCGTGATAGGCGATGATCTCGCGCAGCCGGTCCTCCGAACTGAACCGCACCACCTGCAGGCCGAAACAGGCGACCTGGCCGCCGAAGCGGACGAATTCCAGATGCATCGGCACCTCGTCGCCGAAGTGACCATACATCTGCTCGACCAGCGCCAGATGCCCGGGCGGCGGGAACAGCGTCTGCAGATAGGTGATGTTGCGGTCCACCTTCAGCGCCTGCAGCGTGGTGTGGTTCCAGCTGAATTCGTACAGCGGCGGGACCCCGTCCTGGGCCTTGTCGGCCGCGGTCTGCCGGTAGACGATCTCGCCCGGATACCCCTTGAAGAAAGCCTCGAACGCCTCGACCGCGATGTCGGCGATCATCAGAAGCACGACGTTCTTGCCTTCCGGCAGGACCTTCTTCAGCGGCTTGAAGTACTGGTCGGGCACCGGCGCGGCGATCGGCGTGACCAGTTTCTTGACGATCGCATCCTGCTCGGCAAGCGCCTGACAGAACCGGCATGCGTCCATGAAATCGTCGAAGACGGCGATCATGTCGACCCAGCCATAGGCCGGCGCAAGCGGCATCTCCACCTCTGTGATCACGCCGTTGGTGCCGTAGGCGTGGTTGACCTGGTTGATGTCGTCGCCGCGCAGTTCCAGGATCCGGGGCTCCTCCTCCATGGTTACGACGCGGGCGCCCAGGATGTTGCCGCGGTCGCGCAACAGCCCCCAGGTGATCGACCCGACGCCGCTCGACCCGCCGGCGACGTAGCCGCCGACCGATGCCGTGCGCTTGGTGGAGGGGTGGAAGCGAAGCTCCTGGCCGGAATGCTCCCGCGTGGCGGCATCCAGGTCGTGCATCTTGATGCCCGCCTCGCAGCGGACCCGGCCGGGTGCTATCTGCTTGATCGCCGTCATCTCGGAAAGGTCCAGCACCAACCCGCCCTTCAGCGGCATGGCCTGGCCGTAGTTGCCGGTTCCTGCGCCGCGCACCGTGACCGGGACGTCGTGGGCATAGGCGGCCTTCAGGACCGCGATCACGTCGGCCTCGGTCTTTGCCGTGACCACCGCGTCGGCGACCACGTCGTCGAGCTGGCGCTTCAGAACCGGGCTGTACCAATAGAAATCCCGGCTCTTCTGCTTCATCACCGGGCCCTCGGTCACCACCGGCAATCCGTCGAGGGCGTCCAACAGCCCGCTCAGGTCGCTCATCGCGCGTCTCCTTCGAAATAAACGTCAAGCTCCCGGTAGTCGGGCAGCGTGCTGTCGATGGCGCGGCCGTCGCGCACCACCAGCCGGTCGGCCTGGGGCCGGGACAAAAGCTCCGAGAAATGGCGCGCCCGAAACAAAACCAGGTTCGCCGGCCCGCCCGCGGCGATCCGACCATGGTCCGAAAGACCCATCACGTCGGCCGGCGTGCGGTTGACGGCGCGCGGCCAGTCGGCCAGCGGGTGGTCAAGATGGGCGATCCGGGCGGCCTGTGTGAAGACCTCGTGCATGTCCATGTCGCCATAGGCGTAGAACGGATCGCGGGTGTTGTCGCTGGCCACCGAAACCGGGATGCCGCGTCGTTTCAACTCGTGCAGGATCGTCACCCCGCGTGTGCGCGGGGTCCGTTCGGGTGCGCGGTCCTGGAGATAGAGGTTGCACATGGGCAGGCTGACCACGCTGAACCCGGCCTTGGCGACCAGGTCCAGGGTGCGGTCGACCACGGCGTCCGACTGGGTCGAAAGGCTGCAGCAATGGCCCACCTGGACCGGGTGGGCGAACCGTTTCTCCAGGGCGATCTCGGCAATGTCGGCCAGCGTGTTGGAGGCGGGGTCCAGCGTCTCGTCCACGTGAAGGTCGAGCGCGAGATCCCGTTCCGCCGCCAGGTCGAACACCCGTTCCATCAGCGGCCGGAAATCCGGCACCGGATAGGCGACCGCGCCGAAGATGCCGCCCGAGCGGCGGACCTGGTCGGCGACCGCGGTCATCTCCGGCTCGCGGAACCACTCGATCGCGGCCAGGCAGGCGGCCTGCAGCTCGATGCGGCCGGCCCACTCGGACCGCATTTCCTCGAACAGCGGCCAGGAGATCGCGATCTGGTCGGGCATCGAGTCCAGGTGGGTGCGGATCGCCGAGGTTCCGTGCGCAAAGGCGCAACGGGCGGAAAAGTCGAACCGCGCGCGCACGTCCTCGGCGCGCCAATGCCGCATCCGGTCGTCTTGAACCGCCTCCAGCGCGCCCATGAAGCTGCCGTCCGGGTTCGGCGTGCGCGGCCAGATGTGCCCCTTGTCCATGTGGGTGTGAACGTCCGCATAGGTGGGCCAGACCTGGCCGCCGTCGAGATCGAGCGTCGCATGGTCGGGCGCCGCGGCGGCTGCGCCAGCGGGCCGGACGGCATCGATCCGCCCGTCGGCAATGTCGATATCGACGGGCGCAACGCCGTCCCGGTCCGGCAACAGGCCTTCGACGCCGTCGACGAGGCAGACCGGCACCCGTCCATTGGCGAGACGCACCCGGTCGCCGCCGGGCCATGCGATGGAAGAGACTGCCACCGCGCCGCCGCTATGCCTCCGCCTCACCACCCATGGCGACCTTGAGCTGCGCGGAAACGGCGCGGCAATAGTCGTTGTAGGTGGTCGAGGTCCGGAAGCTTTCGTCGCGCGGATAAGGCACGTCGATGGGCATGTCCGCGATCACCCGCCCGGGTCGGGCGGCCATCACCACGACACGGTTGGACAGGAAGACCGACTCGTAGACGCTGTGCGTCACGAAGACGATGGTCCAGTCATGCCCCTGCCACAGGTCCAGAAGGTCGTTGTTCAGCTTGAACCGGGTGATCTCGTCCAGGGCGGCGAACGGCTCGTCCATCAACAGCACCTTCGGCTTGGTCACCAGCGCGCGGGCGATCGAAACCCGCATTTTCATGCCACCCGACAGCTCGCGCGGGTAGGAATCCGCGAAGCTTTCAAGATGGACCAGTTCCAGCGCTTCCATCACCGCGTCGCGGACCTTGGACTTCGGCGTGTTCTTCAGGCGGAACGGCAGATACACATTCTCGAAGACGGTGGCCCAGGGCATCAGCGTCGGTTCCTGAAACACGAAGCCGATGTCGCGGTCCGCCTTGCCCTTCGTGGCGTGGTTCGAGTTGGGCCAGTCGATCCGCCCGCCGGTGATGTCGCCCAGCCCGGCGATCATCCGCAGCAGCGTGCTCTTGCCGCAGCCGGACGGCCCAAGCAGGGTCATGAACTGGGCGCGGCCGACGTCCAGGTCGACGTCGCGGACGGCGACGGTGCCGTTCGAATAGACCTTGTCGACGCCGGTCATCCGGATCAGCGGCGGTCCCGCCGGCGCCGGGCTGGCCGGCACGGGTTGTTCCTGCACGCTCATCGCCGCCTAGTTCTCCCGCTTGATCGCGCTTTCGTGCCACTTGTGCAGGGCAAGATGCGAGATCCAGGTAAAGAAGAGAAAGATCACGATCCCGGTCAGCGAAATCAGGATCAGGGCGGCGAACATGCGCGGGATGTTCAGCCGGTAGCCGGACTCCAGGATGCGGAAGGCCAGCCCCGTGCCCGCGCCGGCCGCACCGGTGACGAATTCGGCCACCACGGCGCCGATCAGGCTCAAGCCGCCGGCGATCCTGAGACCGCCCAGGAAGTAGGGCATGGCGCTGGGGATCCTGAGGAACCGCAGTTCCTGCCAGCGGGTCGCGCCATACAGCTGGAACAGGTTGCGCAGGTTGTGATCGGCGCTGTTCAGGCCGAGCGTGGTGTTCGACAGAACCGGGAAGAACGCGACGATCCAGGCACAGATCAGAACCGCGGTGATCGGCGTGTCGACGAAGATGATGATCAGGGGCGCTATGGAGACGACCGGCGTGACCTGCAGGATCACCGCATAGGGAAAGAAGCTGAGCTCCACCCATTTCGACAGGCTGAACAGGATGGCCAGCGCCGCACCGCCGACGACGGCGACAAACAGCGCCATGCAGGTGATCCTGACCGTCACCCACAACGAGCCCGACAGGGTCGGCCAGTCGTTGATCAGGCTTTGGGCCACCAGGCCCGGGCCGGGCAGGATGTAGTGGGGGATATCGTTCAGGCGGACGATCAGATCCCAGCAGATGATCACCACAACGCCGATGGAAAGCGGCATCACCCAGCGCATCACCGCTTCGAACCTCTGCGCCGGGGTGCGGACCGTGCTTGGAAGGTCTTCGTCCGCCAACGCCGCCTTGGCGCCGCTTTCCGTCGTGATGTCTGCTGCCATGTTTCCCAGGCTCAATTACACCTAAACACGCGCCGCGGCGGCCGGCCCCCTGCCCGACCGCCACAGCAAACGGATTCCCCTGACCGGCGTCAGGTCTTCAGGCCGACGCCCTTGTTGATGAATTGCAGCGTGTAGGCCTGCTTGTAGTCCAGATCCGCCTTGTGGATGCCGGCCTTGACCGAGAAGTCGAAGAAGTCCTTCCACCGTTCGTCGGTCATCGCACCGATGCCCAGGCTTCCAGCATCGCCGGATTCGACGATCCCGAATTCCTTCAGCTTGTCGACCGAATAGGCGAGCTGTTCGTCGGTCATATCCGGGTTGTCTTTCTTGATCAACTCGTTGGCCGCGAAGTTGTCGCCGTGCATGTACTCGACCCATCCCATGATGGTCGCATCGACGAAACGCTGTACCGCGTCCGCGTCTTCGTCGATCAGCTTGCGCGCGCATTCGATCGTGGTCGAATAGGCGTTGTAGCCGTTGTCGGCCAACAGGAAGACCCGCGGCACGAAACCGCCCTCGCGTTCGATCGCCAAGGGTTCCGACGTCAGATAGCCCTGCTGGATCTTCGACTTGTCGGCGATGAAAGGAGCCGGGTTGAAGGTGTAGGGTTCGATCATGTCGTCGGTGAACCCGTAGGCCTGTTTCAGCCACAGCCAGTATCCGGTCCGCGCGTCATTGGAGATCAGAACCTTGCGCCCCTTCATGTCGGCCAAGGAATCGACGCCCTGGCCCGGGTGCGCCATCAGGACCTGCGGGTCCTTCTGGAAGATCGACGCGATGCAGATCATCGGGATGTTGTTGGCCACGAAGTTCAGCGCCGAATTGTGCGAGCCCATGTTGAAGTCGATCTTGCCGGCGGCCAGAAGCTGGGCGTGGGCGACCTGCGGCCCGCCCGCGCGCACCTCGACGTCGAGGCCGTACTCTTTGTAGATGCCGGCAGCGACTGCCTGGTAATAGCCGCCGTGTTCGGCCTGGGCCTTCCAGTTGGTGCCCATGATGAAGGTTCGGTTCTGGCCAACCGCGCGTTTCACGAAGGGCGCGAAACTGAACACCGCGCCGGTTGCGGCTGCCCCGGCCATAAAGGCGCGACGCCCTACTCTCCTTTTTACGGTCTCCGACATGTCTTGCCTCCTAGCCTTTGGTCTTGGACGTTTGTGTCCCAATCAATTAAAGCATGATCGCGGGCCGAATGGTGCCGGCCCGATCCGTCGTTTCGCAATCGGTATACCAGTTAGCGTGATCCCTGGACGGTGCCATTCTGTTATGGTTTTTCACCACTTTTTCAGTGCGTTGGTGCGCTCGCCTCAGACCCGGCATCGGCCGGGTCCGGGCCATGACTGCCCAAAATTGAAGCACACCCGACCGTCCATGATCAATCGCGCGTCACGCCAGACCCGAATGAGCCCACCAGGGGAATCGGTTCGATCATGATCATAGCGCAAATCAGCGACATGCACGTCCAACCGAACGCCGCCCGATTGTTCGGAAAGATCGATACAAATGCGGCGCTTGAACGCACCGTCGACCACCTGAACGCGATGCAGCCGCCGATCGATCTGCTTTTGGTGACGGGCGACATCGTCAATGACGGGACGGCATCGGAATATGCCGAGGCGGCGCGTCTGCTGGGGCGCCTCGGCATGCCGGTCCTTCCCATCCCCGGCAATCACGACAGCCGACCGGCGCTGCGCGCCGCGTTTCCGCAGATGGGGTTCCTGCAGGACGGGCCGTTCATCCAATACGCGATCGACGAATACCCGGTCCGGATCGTGGCCCTGGACACGGTGGTCGAGGGCGCACCCCACGGCGCGCTGTGCGACCGGCGCCTGCACTGGCTGGAGACGGCCCTTGCGGCTGGGCCCGAAAGGCCGACCGTCGCGATGATGCACCACCCGCCTGTGCACACCGGCATCGACCACATGGACGCGATGCGCTGTATCGAGGGTGCCGAGGCGTTCGGCGCCATCATCGAACGCAACCCTCAGGTGGAACGGATCCTGTGCGGTCACCTGCACCGGCCGATCCACCTGCGGTGGCGCGGCACGGTCGTCTCCACCATGCCGGGCACCGCGCATCAGGTCAGCTTCGATCTCAGGCCCGGCGCCACCCCGACCTGGCGCTACGATCCGCCGGCGGTGCAGTTCCACGTCTGGCGCGAGGACCAGGGGCTGATCAGCCACCTGGACTTCCCCGGCGACTACGGACCGGCGCAGGCGTTCGGGCATGATTAGGCGCAAGCGGACCCGCCCCACCCCGCCCCCTCTCCCCGCCGAGGGACAAGGTAGATCGAAGGGCCGGATGAGAGGGTTCGGCCGTTATCGATGACCGGACGCGCCTGGCAACGCATGCTCAGCGGACGGCGGCTGGACCTTCTGGATCCCTCGCCGCTGGACGTGGAGATCGAGGACATCGCGCACGGGCTGTCGCGGGTCGCGCGCTGGAACGGTCAGACGGCCGGACCGTGGCCGTTCAGCGTCGCCCAGCACTGCCTGTTGGTCGAGGACCTGACCGGGCGCCTGAAGGACGGGGTCGAGACGCCGTGGCGGCTTGCCGCGCTGTTGCACGACGCGCCGGAATACGTGATCGGCGACATGATCTCCCCGTTCAAGGCGGCGCTGGGCATCGACTATGCGTCTTTCGAGGCGCGCCTTGAGACCGCGATCCACCTGCGCTTCTCGCTGCCGGCGAAGCTGCCGGCGCCGGCCAAGAAGCTGATCAAGCGGGCGGACCGGGCCGCCGCGCACCTGGAGGCGACGCAGCTTGCCGGCTTTTCGCCCAAGGAGGCGAACCGCTTCTTCGGCAGGCTGCGCGCCGATCTCGCCCACGCGCTGGAACCGCTCTCGCCGGACGACGCCAAGGAGGCGTTCGTCGCCCGTTTTCAGGAGCTTAGCGCCGGCCTTTAAGGACGCTACCGGACACCTCAGCCCGCGGTTTCCTGGGCAATCCAGTCAAGGAAAGGCTGGTGCCCGCCGGTGATCGGCAGGGCAACGACGCACGGACAGTCGTAGCTGTGCAGTGCCTTGACGCGGGCCTCCAAACGATCGACCAGCGACGCGCGGGTCTTGGCGATCAGCACGTACTCCTCGCCTTCCTGGACGGCCCCCTCCCACCGAAAAACCGCGGTGATCGGCCCGGAAACGTTGGCGCAGGCGGCCAGCCCCTCGCCGACCAAGGCGCGCCCGATGTCGATTGCCTGCTGCCGGCTTTCGGCGGTGATATAGACGAGACTGACCGACATGCGCCCCCCTTCCTTCTGTGTGCGACGGCCGGCCGGCGGATTGGCGCTTGGCGCGCGGCATGCCAATGCCCTAGCATATCACGCGGAGGCAGACAGGGGAGATGGCGGGCAATGCTGCGCGGCACGAATGTCGTTCATTTGCCCAACGCCCGGCCGAAGGCCGCGCGTCGGGTCCGTTCGACCGAAAGGTCCCATTCCACCGGCACGATCCAGCCCAGCGCCGTCCAGATGGCGTGGTTGCGCCGAGGTCTTGACCAGGCTGGCGGAAAGCTGCCGTTGTTCGACACCAACGGGAAACGATACGACGAGCGCACGATCCGCCGCTGTATCGAACGCGGTTGGGCCGAACCTTGGTTCAATAACCCGACAAAGCCGGACTGGCTGGTCTGTCGGCTGACCGACCGCGGCCGTGCCCTGTTCGGCTAGGGCCGAACAGGACGCCGGCCGGCGACGCTAGTCGCTGGCAATCAGCCGGTAGCACAAGAGAATGCCGGCAAGCGTAAAGACGAAGCCGGCGAAGGCAAACCCGCCGTCGACGGCGACCGACGCCATCACGAGGCCCAACAGGGCTATGATCACATAGACTAGGCCCAGAACCACCTTGCTGCCGCTCATGTCGCCGCTCCTTCCGGCGCCGAGGCCGATGGGGTCGCCGCGGCGGACTGACCGCCCCAATCGATGGTCTCGCGATAGGCATGCCAGGTTGCGTGCGCGATCAGTGGCATGGTGATCACCAAACCGAGAAAGCCGATGACGATGCCGGCTGCGGTGAACCCGACGATCAGCACGCCCCAGATGATCATGGCTCCGGTGTTTTCGCGCACGGCGTTCACGCTTGCCACGACCGCGGTGATCACCGTTACCTGCCGGTCCAGCAGCATCGGGATGGAAAACGCGCTGATCGCGAACACGATGACCGCGAGGATCGCGCCGACGATGGTGCCGGTGGTCAGGAACGGCAGACTGGTGGAGGAGAAGAACACGTCGATGATGAACTCCTGCTCCGGCCGCGGCGGGTTGTCGGAGAAGAACAGCGCAAAGATCAGGGTCGCGATCCGGATCCAGGCCAGCAGGAACAGCATCAGCAACAGCCCCATATAGGCGATCTGGACCGTGTTGCGTTCCCACGCGAACATCGTCTCGGTGAACTTGGTCGATTCGTTCTGCTCCAGCCGCCGGGACGTGTCGTAAAGACCGACCGCCAGGATCGGCCCCAACAGCATGAAGCCGGCCGACAGCGGCAGAACCAGGTACGCCACGTCAAAGAACCAAATGGAGAACCCGATCAGGTGGCCGGCGATGAAGAAGATCAGGCCGTAGGTCAGGCTGGTCTTCGGGGCCTTCAACAAGTCCGACCAGCCGGCGGCCAGCCACATCCAGGGGCGCGACTTGTCAACCCGACGGATGGCCGGCATGGCCGGTGTCGGCGTATGAGCGACGTCTGTCACGGGCATTCACCTCTCATCTACTGGTGCTGGCAGATTAACGCTTTCGCCGCGGGACGGCAAAACAGCATTGCGCCACAAGCGCGCGCTTGTGTCGCAAGTGGCCGCGATGACTATTTTGTATTCTTCGCCCCACCGTGAGAAACACCTTGATGCATGTCAATGATCCGGAAAAGGGGCGCCCCATATCGTGCCGCCGCGTCGTCAAGCGCTCGGCTGGCGATGCCTGGGGTCAGTCATTAAGGCATCCGGTTCCCATCGTTTCGCCCTTGCCAGGACATTGAGGGGGGTTTGAATGGCCATAGCGGGTACCGCGGCGGACACGTCCGCCAGCACGTCCGCCGAATTGCCGCGCTACGACGAGGAGGTGGTCAAGCTCTTCGTCATCGCCACCGCATTCTGGGGCGTTGCCGCGTTCGCGGTCGGCGTGCTGATCGCACTGCAGCTTGCCTTTCCGGTGCTGAACCTGGGGCTGGAGTGGACCACCTTCGGACGGCTCCGGCCGCTTCATACGTCGGCGGCCATTTTCGCGTTTGGCGGCAGTGCGTTGTTCGCGACCTCTCTTTATGTGGTTCAACGGACATGCCGGACGCCGCTGTTCGGCGGCCCAGCCGCAGCCCAGTTCATTTTCTGGGGCTATCAGCTGTTCATCGTGCTGGCCGCAACCGGCTATCTGCTGGGCATCACCCAAAGCAAGGAATACGCCGAGCCGGAATGGTACGTGGACCTGTGGCTCACGGTTGTCTGGGTGGTCTACCTAATCGTCTTCCTGGGCACGGTGCTGAAGCGCAAGGAACCGCATATCTATGTGGCGAACTGGTTCTACCTGGCCTTCATCATCACGATCGCGATGCTGCATATCGTCAACAATCTGGCGATCCCGGTGTCATTCGCGGGGACGAAAAGCTACATCCTGTGGGCGGGCGTTCAGGACGCGCTGGTTCAGTGGTGGTACGGCCACAACGCCGTCGGGTTCTTCCTGACCGCCGGCTTCCTGGGGATCATGTACTATTTCATCCCCAAACAGGCAGGCCGGCCGATCTATTCATACCGGCTGTCGATCATCCACTTCTGGTCCCTGATCTTCCTCTACATCTGGGCCGGGCCCCATCACCTGCATTACACCGCCCTGCCCGATTGGTCGCAGACCCTGGGCATGACCTTCTCGGTGATGCTGTGGATGCCCTCCTGGGGCGGCATGATCAACGGCATCATGACCCTGTCAGGGGCCTGGGACAAGCTGAGGACCGACCCCATTCTGCGGTTCCTGGTCGTTTCGGTGGCGTTCTACGGCATGTCGACCTTCGAAGGGCCGCTGATGTCGGTCAAGCGGGTCAATGCGTTGAGCCACTATACCGACTGGACCGTCGGGCACGTGCATTCCGGCGCACTGGGCTGGGTCGCCTTCGTATCGTTCGGCGCGCTCTACTACCTGGTTCCGAAGCTTTGGAAGCGCGACCGGCTCTATTCCACGCGCCTGGTCAGCTATCACTTCTGGATCGCGACCTTGGGTATCGTTCTTTACATCACCGCGATGTGGATCAGCGGCATCATGGAAGGCCTGATGTGGCGGTCGTTCGACTATCTGGGCTTCCTCCAGTATTCCTTCATCGAAAGCGTGTCGGCCAAGTTCCCGTTCAACGTGCTCCGGGCTTTCGGCGGGATCCTGTTCCTCTTGGGATCGTTCATCATGGTCTACAACCTTTGGCGAACGGCCCGCGGCGACGTCGCGGTAGAGGCTGCCGTGACAACGCCACGGACCGCCCCGGCGGAATAAGGGAGGCGCGGATATGAGCTGGAACTGGCACCAGAAGATCGAAACCAACGGCCTGCTGATGGCCGTGCTGATCCTGATCACCGTGTCGATCGGCGGGTTGGTCGAGATCGTCCCCTTGTTCACCATCGAATCGACGATCGAAAAAGTCGAAGGCGTCCGTCCCTACAGCCCGCTGGAGCAGGCCGGCCGGAACATTTACATCCGCGAAGGCTGCTATGTCTGCCACAGCCAGATGATCCGTTCCTTCCGGGACGAGGCCGAACGCTATGGCCATTACAGCCTCGCCGCGGAAAGCATGTACGACCACCCGTTCCAGTGGGGTTCGAAACGGACCGGCCCGGATCTGGCGCGGGTCGGCGGCAAGTATTCGAACGAATGGCAGCGGGCCCACCTAATCGATCCGCGCAGCCTTGTGCCGGAGTCGATTATGCCCGCCTACCCGTTCCTGGCGACGAAGCGGATTTCGACGGACGACATTTCGGCACACCTGGAGACCCTTCGGATGGTCGGCGTCCCGTATACGGACGAGATGATCGAGAACGCCGCCGCTGACATGGCCGCCCAGGCCGATCCCGACTCCGACTACGACGACATGCTGGAGCGTTACCCCAACGCCATGGTCGCCGACTTCGACGGCGATCGCGCCAATCTGACCGAGATGGACGCCCTAATCGCCTATCTGCAGATCCTGGGCCGGATGGTGGACTTCAGCGCCTACGAAACAGAAGACCTGCTGCAGTAGGAGGCCTGGCGATGGAGGGCTTCTACGAGACGGTGCGGTCCCTGTGGTCTGTCTGGCTGATGGCCTTGTTCCTGGCCGTGGTGGCCTATGCCATGTGGCCGCGGAACCGGAAGAAGTTCGACGAGCAGGCACGCATTCCCCTGGAGGACGAAATGCCGGACTCCAAGCGGAAGAAAGGGTAGAGGATGCCGACCAAGGTTGAGAAAGACGTCTACAGCGGGACCGAGACGACGGGTCACGAATGGGACGGTATCAAGGAACTCAACACCCCCCTGCCCCGGTGGTGGCTGTATGTGTTCTATGCCTGCGTCGCCTGGTCGGTCGTGATCATGGTCCTTTATCCGGCGATCCCGACCCTGACCGGGTACACGGCAGGCGTCTTCCAGGAACAGCGCCGGGTCGAACTGGAACAGGAGATGGCCGCGGCGCGCGAACGCCAGGGTGAATACCTGGTGCGCATGGAAAATGCCGAGCTGGAAGAGATCGTCCAGGATCAGGAGCTTCTGGCCTTTGCAAACCGCGGTGGCGAGGCCGCCTTTGCCGACAATTGCGTGCCGTGCCACGCGCTGGGCGGAGCCGGTCTGCCGGGCGGCTATCCCGTACTGGCCGACGACGACTGGCTGTGGGGCGGAACGCTGGAGGACATCCATACAACGTTGCTGTACGGCATCCGCCACACCTCCGACGACACCCGGTACAGCGAAATGCCGGTATACCGCGACGTTCTGGAACGCGAAGAGATCGCCGCCGTCACCGAGCATGTGCTGTCGCTTTCTGGTCAGGAGCACGACGCGGACGCAGCCGCGACGGGATCGGAGATCTTTGCGGAACAGTGCAGTTCCTGCCACGGCGAAAACGGCGAAGGCGACCCCGATCAGGGCGCGCCGCGGCTGAACGACCAGATCTGGCTTTACGGTGGCAGCAGAGAAGAGATCACCGCGCAGATCGGCCGGCCCCAGCAGGGTGTCATGCCCGGATGGATCGATCGACTGGATCCGACGACGATCAAGATGCTGACGGTCTACACCCACGGGCTTGGAGGCGGCCAGTAGGACGTTCGGCCCAGATGTCGAGGGGGCGCTTGACAAGTGGGTAACGTGAGAGAAATTCCGGTCAGCGACGATGCGCTTTCACGCACCGAGCAGAAAGCGCTGCCGATGTATGCCGGCCGCGTCGACGTCTTCCCGAAGGCAATCAAGGGCAAGGTGCGTTCGGTCAAGTGGGCCGTCCTTGTCGTGCTGTTGGCGGTGTATTACCTGGCGGCCTGGATCCGCTGGGACCGCGGCCCCGACGCACCCAACCAGGCGCTGCTGATCGATCTGCCGAACCGGCGGGCCTATTTCTTCTGGATCGAGATCTGGCCGCAGGAGGTCTACTACTTCGCGGGCATCCTGCTGTTGGGCGCGTTCGGCCTGTTTCTGGCGACCAGCATCGGCGGGCGGGTGTGGTGCGGTTTTACCTGCCCGCAGACCGTTTGGACCGACCTGTTCATGTGGGTCGAGCGGCTGATCAACGGCGACCGGTCCGCGCAGATCCGGCAAGCCAAATCGCCCTGGACGGCCGCAAAGGTGATGCGGCGCGGCGCCACGCATGTCGCCTGGATCGCAATCTCCCTTCTCACCGGCGGCGCCTGGGTCATCTATTTCAACGACGCCCCTACCCTGGTGCGGGAGTTCTTCGTCGGCGAGGCGGCGCCGGCGGTCTACTTCTTTACGGGCCTGTTCTCTCTGACGACATACCTGTTTGCCGGCTTCGCCCGCGAGCAGGTCTGCACCTACATGTGCCCTTGGCCGCGCTTTCAGTCGGCGTTGATGGACGAAGACAGCCTTGTCGTGACCTACCAGACCGATCGCGGCGAACCGCGCGGCAAGCACAAGAGGGGCCAGAGCTGGGACGGTCGCGGCGACTGCATCGACTGCCGCCAGTGCGTGGCCGTCTGTCCCACGGGGATCGACATTCGCGACGGGCTGCAGCTTGAGTGCATCGGCTGTGGCCTGTGCATCGACGCCTGCAACGAGATCATGGAACGGGTCGAACGGCCGCGTAACCTGATCAAGTTCGACACGACCCGCAACCAGGAGAACCGCGAAGCGGGCCTGCCCGAAACGCTGCGCATCTTCCGGCCACGGACATTCATTTACGTCGCGATCCTGCTCGTGATCTCGTCCGCCATGCTCGCCACGCTGGAACTTCGGTCAAGCTTTGGGCTCAACGTGCTGCACGACCGCAATCCGATCTTCGTGAAACTCTCCGACGGTGGCATCCAGAACGGCTATACGCTTAAGATCCTGAACAAGAAACGCGAGGATCGGTCCTATGAACTGGCGGTGGAAGGTCTTGACGGCGCCAGGATCAACGTGGTCGGCGCCAGGTCGGAAAACGGCATACCGGTTCTGACGGCCACGCCTGACGCGGTTGCTGAATACCGTGTCCTGCTGCGCCTGCCGCCCACCAAGGGACTGCCGGAAACGCAGGAGTTCGACTTCATGCTGAAAGAGACGCAGAGCGGCGAGACGATCCGCGAGAGCAGCGTCTTCAGGGGGCCCTAGTCATGCTGGACCGAATGCGAACCGGCAATCCGAACTGGTGGATCCCGTGGAGCTTCTTCGGCTTCTTCGCGGTCATGTTCGTGGCGAACGGCACCATGCTGTATTACGCGGTGACCACCTGGACCGGCGTGGAGACGAACAACGCCTACCGGCGCGGGCTCGAGTACAACAAGAAGCTGGAGGCCGCCGCCCAGCAGCGCGCGCTGGGTTGGAGCGCCGCGGTGGACGTGGAACCGCGCCCGGCCCTGGCGGCGCAGATAACGCTCACGCTTGCCGACGCCGAGGCGCGGCCGCTGTCCGGCGCCGAGGTCGCCGTCACTTTCGTGCGCCCGACGCACGAAGGCAGCGATTTCGCCGCGCAGATGCCGGCCGTCGGATCGGGGCGCTATCGGCTGGATGCCGCCTTTCCCCTGCCGGGCCAATGGGACGTGCGACTGGACATCACCCATCCGTCGGGCACCTACGCGATGAAGGAAAGGATCTTCGTGCGGCCATGAGCCTGGCCGGCGACAGCGCGGCGTTGCGGCCGCTTGCCGGGACCGTGCCCGTCCGCGACGGGCCGGACATCCTGCCCTTCGTGACATCGGAAGCCGGCCGGCGCCACAGCCTGAACCTGCTGGTGGAAGGACTGCAGTGCGGCGGCTGCGTCGCCAAGATCGAAAAGGCGCTGAACGCCGAACCCGACGTCGAGACGGCGCGCGTCAATCTGACGACCCGGCGCCTTTCCGTCCGCTGGCAAGGTCCCGCCGCGCGCGGTACGGCCCTGGCGGCGCTGGTCGACGGTCTGGGCTTCAAGACCGTTCCCTTCGCAGCGGAACGTCTGGAAAGCGGCGATGCAGCGGCGCAAAGAAAGCTATTGCGCAGCCTGGCCGTCGCCGGCTTCGCGTCCGCCAACGTGATGCTGTTGTCGGTTTCGATCTGGGCTGGCCACGTGGACGGCGAGATGGGCCCGGCCACCCGCGGCATGCTGCACTGGTTCTCGGCCCTGATCGCTTTACCGGCGATCGCCTATGCGGGCCTGCCGTTCTACCGCAGTGCCCTTGCCGCCCTGACCCGCGGCCATACCAACATGGACGTCCCGATTTCGCTGGGCATCCTGCTGGCGGCGGGCATCAGCCTGTCGGAGACCATCCAGGGCGGCGCCCACACCTATTTCGAATCGGCGGTCATGCTGTTGTTCTTCCTGTTGGTCGGGCGCTATCTGGACAGCCGGGCGCGCGGCAAGGCACGCGCCGCCGCGGCACGCCTGTTGGCTCTGGGCGCGGCCACGGTGACCGTGATCGATCCCGACGGGCGCAGGCGGTCCATGCCACCCGACCAGGTCGCCCGGGGGGCCACGGTGCTGGTTTCGCCCGGCGAACGCATCGCCGTCGACGGCACTGTCGAAAGCGGCAGCTCCGACCTGGACGTCAGCGCCATCAGCGGCGAATCCGTGCCCGCCGCCGCGACCAGGGGAAACCGGGTGTTCGCCGGTTCGATCAATCTGACCGGCGCGCTGAAGGTGACCGTCACGGCAACCGGTCCCGACACCCTGCTCAGCGAGATCGTGCGGCTGATGGAGGCGGCAGAACAACGCAAGAACCGCTATGTGGCGCTGGCCGACCGCATCTCGCGGGCCTATGCGCCTGTGGTGCATGCGCTGGCGCTGGTGACCTTCCTGGGCTGGGTCTTCCTCGGCGCGGCCGGCTGGCAGGAAGCGCTGTTGATCGCGGTCGCGGTTCTGATCATCACCTGCCCCTGCGCGCTGGGGCTGGCGGTTCCGGTGGTTCAGGTCGTGGCCAGCGGGCGGCTGATGCAGCAGGGCATCCTCCTTAAATCGGCGACGGCCCTGGAACGGCTGCAGGACATCGACACCGTCGTCTTTGACAAGACGGGGACGCTGACCCACGGACGCCCCGAGCTGATCCCGGACGACGGCGGGACGCGGCAGGACCTCGCGGCGGCGGCCACGCTGGCGGCGGCAAGCCGCCATCCCCTGGCCCGCGCCCTGTGCCGCGCCGCCGGACCGGCTGCCGCGGCCGAAGATGTCGTCGAGCATCCCGGCGCCGGGCTGAGCCGCTCCTGCGCGGACGGCGAATGGCGGCTGGGCAACCGCCGCTGGTGCGGGATCGATGCCGAAGGTGTCGACGACCATGCCGGCCCGGAACTGTGGTTCGTCCGGCCCGGGACCGCGCCGGTGCGGTTCCGCTTTGCCGACGCACCGCGCAGCGACGCCGCGGAGGTCGTCGCCGCGCTGCGCCGCATGGGACTTGCGGTCCGCCTGTTGTCCGGAGACCGCGCTGCGGCGGTGGCGCCGGTCGCCGAGGCCCTGGGCATCGAACACTGGCAGGGCGACCTGACGCCCGCTGACAAGGTCGCGCAATTGCAGGCCGCCGACAGGGACGGCCACCGCGTTCTGATGGTCGGCGACGGTCTGAACGACGCCCCGGCACTGGCTGCGGCCACCGCGTCCATGTCGCCGGCAACCGCGGCCGACATTGCCCAGACCGCGGCGGATGTGGTGTTCCAGGGGGAACGGCTGCAGCCGGTGGTCGAGGCGCTGACGGTGGCCACGCGGACCCGCGGGCTGGTTCGACAGAACTTTGCGATGGCGCTGGGCTATAATCTGGTGACCGTTCCGATCGCGGTCATGGGTTTCGTCACACCGCTGATCGCGGCGGCGGCGATGTCCGCATCGTCGATCCTCGTGGTGTCCAACGCGCTCAGGCTGGCCCGGCGCGGGAGGTAGGAGATGGACGCGCTGCTGTTTTTGATCCCCGCCGCTCTCGGGCTTGGCCTGCTGGGCCTGGTGGCGTTCCTGTGGTCGCTCAAGTCCGGCCAGTACGAGGACCTGGAAGGCGCAGCCCAACGGATCCTGTTTGACGACGACGAGCCCCTGCCCTGAGCACGGTGCGCCCGGGCGCTGCCGGATTGAGGCAGGTCATGGACCCGCGTGCCTGGGCGGTCCAGCATTGGGTGCAACAAGGGTTTGATTATGAAGCGATTTCTTAACCATGTCGCGGCCTTGGCTGTTGTCCAGCTGGCGCTCGCCGGTGTCGTTTGCGCCCAGGAAGTCGAGGCCAACCCGGCCTGGGGCCGGGTATTGGCCGAACGCAACCGCTGCTTCCAGTGCCACGGCGTCGACGGCTATGCGGTCGAAGCGGAGGCGCCGAACCTGGCCGGCCAGTTGGAGGACTATTTCGTCCGGCAACTGAACCACTACCGGGCGGGCACCCGCCAGCACCCCTTCATGGAGATCTTCGCCGGCAATCTGAGTGAGACCGACATGGCCGACATCGCCGCCTACTTTGCCTGCCAGGGCGAACGGCTGCGCGACACCGACCGGTGCATGCGCCAACGCTAGTTTGCCCGCGCCAGCCTTCTCCCGCTTGCCAGCTCAAAGTCCGCCCCCTACAAGTCCAGCGGGTTTCGGGGCCTCCCGCCCTGAGTGACGCGCGGGCCAATGCAGGACGTCGAACGAAAATTCGCCACCGGGGTGCAACTGCTTCAGTCGGGGCAACCGAAGAAGGCCCTGCCCGTTTTCAAGGCTATCCTGAAGGCCTTTCCACGCCATCCCGATACGCTCTTCTACACGGCGGTTGCCCAACTGCAACTGGGCAAGCCGAAGCAGGCCTTACAGAACATCCAGCAGGCCCGCAAGGCCGACCCCGACAACGGCCATATTGCGAACGTCCTGGGCCTGTGCCTAAACGCCCTGGGGCAACCAGACCAAGCCATCACCGCATTCGAACAAGCGGTCAGCAAAGCACCGGACATCCTGGAGCCCCACTACAATCTGGGCATCACGCTCCAGGCAGTCGGCCGCCACGCCGATGCGACCCGTGCCTTGGAAGCCGGGCTGAGGCTCGCCCCAAGAAACCGGGACGTGCGTGTGCGGCTTGCGGGGCTTTATTCTCAAGCGGGGTTGTTTGACAGCGCCGCAGAAGTGGTGCGCCCCGTTTTTGCGGACAATCCGGATGACGTTCGCGCCTTCGAGGAGTTGACGCGCGCACTGCTGAGCAAGAACGCGTTGGAGGAGCTCAGCGCCGTGTGCGAGGCGCAGCTTTCCGAGGGCCGGACCGCGGCATGGGCGCATCATCGTCTCATGCAGGTCTATCTCCGGCAGGGCGACTCCACACAGGCGCTGCAGCACGGGGCGAAGGCCGTCGCGCTGCAACCCCGGTCGGCGCATATCAGGCACGGCTTCGCGTGGGCGCTGGACGTGGTCGGCGATCACGACACCGCCACGCAGGAGTTCGACGCTGTCCTCGAACTGCAACCGGATCACAAACAGGCATTGATGCGCGAGGCGTCCAGGCAGTTCCTCGAGGAGGACCGGTGGAACGGTGCGCTTTGGGCCGTGCGTATGGACGGGGAAGCGGGCATTTCGCCGGTCAAGGCACCGGACTGGGACGGATCCGACCTGGGGGATGGCAGCCTGATTGTGCTGGGCGAACAAGGTGTTGGCGACCAGATTCTGTTCGCCGGACAGTTGAAACACGCTGTCGGCGCCGCGGCGTCCGTCACGGTCGAGTGTGAAGAACGGCTGATCCCACTGTTTTCGCGCTCGTTCCAGGGTCTGGACTTCGTTCCCAGGACGCGTCCGCCGTCGCGCGCGGTCAGTGACGCGCCGTTCGCCCGAAAAATCGCGATGGCCGACTTGATTGGCCTGTCGCGACCGACGCCCCAGGCCGCCTATCTGGCGGCGGACAGAAGTCAGACCAAGCGGCTGTCCGCGCGGTACGGCCGCGCGACCGGCCGCTTCCTGGTGGGGGTGTCGTGGCAAAGCGCCAATAAAGAGAACGGCCCGTTTCGGACCGTGCCGCTTGCGCTGTGGCAGCCAATCCTGCAGACCCCCGAGTGTGTCTTCGTAAACCTACAGTACGGCGATCAGGAAACTGCTCTGCGCACAGCCGAGAAAGCGACCGGTGTCCGGATTCTTGACGATCCGGAGGTCGACTCGCTGAAGGACCTGGACAGTTTCGCGGGCCAGGTCGCCGCAATGGATGCGGTGGTGACCGCAGACAACACGACGGTGCATATGGCGGGAGCGCTTGGTGTGGCGACGCTTCTTATGTTGCCGGTCGACCCGGATTGGCGGTGGCAGCGTTCCGGTAAAGACACGCTGTGGTACCAATCGGTGACTCTGATCCGCCAGGAAAGCTTCGGCAACTGGGACGACGTTGTCGCTCGCGCTGCCGCACAGCTTGCCGAATGGAGCCGCCAAACGGCCTGACACTGCCCAAGTCAGCCCTTGATCACAGCACCCTGAATAACCGACCGGCCGTCCTTGGTCACAGCCGGACGATTGACGATGACGAAGAAACGCACATCAGGATGGCCGGCTCCAACCGTGCGGAAAAGCAACTCCCACCACGTTTTCGACCGAAGCGACGCATCCGAATTGCCCTCCCCGGTCGCGGTTTCGCCTGCCGGACGACCTGCAACGACGGCATACACGAACCGGTTCGCCCGTGTGAAAAGCCCTTCAATCAACCATACAATGTCTTCAACCGGCATCCGCTCCAACAGGCCGATACACAGAACGGCGTCGACCTGGCCGTCTGACGGCTGCTGTTCGGTTTCGCGTCGCGGGTCATGAAAAGAGATGTCGCCGTCCAGTTCCCAGTGGGCACGCATCGACCGCGCCTTGCTCCCGTCCGGGAACACGATCCCTTCGGCCCCGTACAAACCTTGTCTGGCGCCGCCATAATCCAGGACGGTCTTCGCCCCCATGGTTTTGCAGAGATGGCGGACCGGCCCAATGTGCGGCAACATCAAACGGGCTTCCGGCGCTGCGTCGAAAGAGAACGGGTCCGGCCAGTCAGCCGGGTCGGCAGCCTTCCCCAGGCGTTGGAGGGCGTCTGTGTAGCCTTGGCTGGGATTGCCGGCGCCATGACCCAGCGCGCGTATGGATTCCAACTCGGCGACGATCTCGTCCGCTTCTTTGCGCGCATCGGGATGCAGACGCGGCAGAACGCGACCATCCGACAGTTCCATCGCCCAGTCGGTGTTTCCCATCAGTCTCGACCAGCTTTGCGACGAAACGGCGATGTTCACGGCGTCGGTCCATGGGGCGGTGTGCTCGCAGCCGTTGATTTCAGGATGGACAGGTGTGCCCATGGTGTAATGCACCAGCTTTGCGTCCGGGTTTGGCGCATCGATGCCGACGATGTGATTCCATTCGCTGTCGAAGAAACCGACTTCCTCCTCGTCAAGCCAGCCCAGGGAATGCAGATCTATCGACCCGCTTCCCTCCTCGATGAATTCAGGCGTAAGGCAGCGGTTCGACTCATGGGCACAGTTGAACAGCATCAGGCTGGCCCGTTCGAACTTGTCCTTCGTGTCGGCGACCATGACGGCATACCGCTCGTCGGCCAGATCGAACAGCTTGCTGATGTCGTCCAGCAACAGCATGTCCACATCCATGAACAGACCCCATCCCTGAAAGTCGCACAGCCAGGGGGTTAGAAACCGGCTGAACGTGAACGGGGTTACGCCTGACCGGGTTATGGGCAACGTTCGCAAAATGATGGGTATCACTGCGACCGGCTTGGATGTTTGGGCGATGATGCTGGATTGCAGGGCCGTGTAGGAAACCTGCTGGCGTTCGTCAAAACCGATTAGAACCCGATTAAGCATGGTAGACCGGCATCTCAGGAATGAGGGCTTTCGACGCGTGAGGCGCCATCCGATTGTGCAGCCGCGGCGAAACCGCCACAAGACCGGGCATCGAGCACAAAACGGACCGGTCCCCAAGGGGACCGGTCCTTTCCGTCATGTTGGTCGGAGCGGCAGGATTTGAACCTGCGACCCCCACACCCCCAGTGTGATGCGCTACCAGGCTGCGCTACGCTCCGCCAGTGCCGAAAGCCCGGCGCGCCGTTATAGCGTCCCGCCCACGGGGGCGCAACGGCCTCAGCCCCGCCGGGCGAGGTCCCGCAACGCGGAACTCAGCGCTTCCAGCTCGCGGATGATGGGACCCAGTTCCTCCCCGCCGCCGTCCTCGTGCCGATCCGTCGCCGGCGCCTCTGCCGGCGCAGCCACGGCCTCCCGGGGCGCCGGCTCGGATGCCGGCGCCATCTCCAGGATGGCGCGCACGCCGTTTTCCCGGATCAGCTTCTGTACGCCGCGGATCGTGTAGCCTTCCTCGTACAGCAACTGGCGGATCCGGCGCAAAAGCGCAACGTCGTCGGGCCGGTAGTAGCGGCGCTTGCCGGCCCGTTTCAGCGGGCGGATCTGCGAGAACCGCGTCTCCCAGAACCGAAGGACGTGCTGGGCCACGTCCAGTTCGGCGGAAACCTCAGATATGGTGCGGAATGCGTCGGCCGACTTGCCGCGTCGTTCGCCCGGATCCAGCGTGGCCGTGTCTGACCTGTCGTCTTCCATACCCCGGCGCGCTAGCTGTTGGCCGAGTTGTTGATGCGGTTCTTCAAGACATGGCTGGGCCGGAATACCAGGACCCTGCGCGGCAGGATCGGTACCTCTTCGCCGGTCTTCGGGTTGCGGCCGATCCGTTCGCCCTTCTGGCGCACCGTGAAGCTGCCGAATGAGGATATCTTCACCGGTTCGCCGCGCGCGATTGCGTCCGAAATCTCGTTCAAGATGGCTTCGACCAGCTCGGCGGACTCGTTCCGGGAGAGACCAACCTCCTGGTAGACCGCTTCTGTAAGCTGCTGCCGCGTGATTGTTCGGCTCATGCTTCCCCCAGACTTAACGTCTTGTTGTATCGAACAAGTTCGACACTAGCCCCGTTGCAGTCGCGGCGTCAATCGAAGACCATCCAAGGCCGGAAAATACGTCGGCCCTACCACCGGACGATCGCGCCGGCCCAGGTAAAGCCGCCGCCCATGGCGGTCAGCGCGACCACGTCGCCCTGCCGGATGCGGCCGTCCCGCACCGCCACGTCCAGGGCCAGCGGGATCGTCGCCGCCGAGGTGTTCGCCTGCTCTGCCACCGTGACGACCACGTGATCCGAGGGCAGGCCAAGCTTTTTTCCCACCCCGTCGATGATCCGGATGTTGGCCTGGTGCGGCACCACCCAGTTGATGTCGGACTTTTCAAGTCCGCTGCATTCCAGAGAGGCCTCGACGGCCTCGACCATGCGGACGATGGCATGCCTGAACACCTCGCGCCCCTCCATGCGGAGATGCCCGACCCCGCCTTCCGGCGAGCCCGGACCGCCGTCCACGTAAAGCAGTTCGTAGTGGGCGCCGTCGGAATAGAGATTCGTCGCCAGAACGCCGCGGTCGTCGCTTTTGCCGTCTCCTTCCTGCGCTTCCAGTACCAGCGCGCCGGCGCCGTCGGCGAACAGCACGCAGGTGGTGCGGTCCTCCCAGTCGAGGATTCGGCTGAAGACCTCGGCGCCGATCACCAGGGCGCGCCGCGCCTGGCCCAGCCGCAGCATGTTGTCCGCCACCGACAGCGCGAAGACGAACCCGGAACAGACCGCCTGAACGTCGAAGGCCACACCGCGACAGCCCAGCGCCTGCTGGACCTTGGTTGCGGTTGCGGGGAAGGTGTTGTCGGGCGTCGCCGTCGCCAGGACGATCAAATCGATGTCCGCGGCCGCAAGGCCGGCCCTCTCAAGCGCCGCCCGGGACGCATGAATCGCCAGATCCGACGTCACCTCGTCGGCACCGGCGATGTGGCGTTCGCGAATGCCCGTCCGCTGAACGATCCAATCGTTGGAGGTTTCGATGGTTTTCGACAGTTCGTCGTTTGTCACGACGCGCTCCGGCAGGTAGGCGCCGGTTCCCAACACAACAGACCGACGCATTGTCAAGACACCGCCGCTTCCTGCTCTTCGACGCCTTCTTCCGACAGGCGTTCGAGTTCATTGATGATCGAATCGATAAAGCCGCGGCGCGCCATGTCGATCGCGTTGTTGACGGCATTGGCGAAACCGATCTCATCCGTGCCGCCGTGGCTTTTCATCGCGATGCCATTCAGCCCGAGAAAGACCGCGCCGTTATAGCGGCGCGGGTCGACGCGCTTGCGCACCCGCTTCATCGCTCGCCGCGCGATCACATAGCCCAGCTTGGACAAGGGCGTGCTGGCAAAGGCGTCCTTCAGGAATGTCGTATAAAGCTTCGACACGCCTTCCGCCGTCTTGAGCGCAACGTTGCCGGTAAAGCCGTCGGTGACGATCACGTCCGCCACGCCTTCTGCGATGTCGTCGCCTTCAACGAACCCGATATAGTCCAGGTCAAGACTGCCCGACCGCAGGATCCCCGACGCCTGCTTGATCTCGTCGCGACCCTTCATTTCCTCGACACCGACATTCAACAGCGCCGTGCGCGGCTTTTGGATGCCGCGAACGGTCCTGACGAACAGCGCCCCCATGACCGCGAATTGGACCAGGTTGTGGGCATCGCAATCGACGTTCGCCCCAAGGTCCAACATGCAGGTCGATCCGCTGATGGTGGGGAAGAAAGACGCGATCGCGGGGCGGTCGATCCCGGGCAGCGGCCGCAGCGAGAACAGCGACATCGCCATCAGCGCCCCGGTGTTGCCCGCGGACACGACGGCGGCTGCCTCGCCATTGGCGACCGCATCGATCGCCATGCGCATGCTGGTGCGCCGCCCCTTGCGCAGGATGACCGACGGCTTGTCGTCGGAGCGCACGATCTCGTCGGTGTGCCGGATCTGGGTGACCGACTTCAGATCTGCGTGTTTGGCCAGCAAGGGTCCGATCCTGGTCTCGTCGCCGTAGATCAGGAACGAAACCTCCGGATGCTGTCGACGCGCGCGCGCGGCACCGGCCACAACGATATCGGGGGCGTCATCGCCCCCCATACCATCCAATGAAATGACAAGTGATTGCGGCAATGGCGGTCAGTCGGTCGACAAGGGCTCTAGGCCGCGGTTTACGACGTGCCGGCTTCGACGACTTCCCGGCCCTTGTAGTATCCGCACGCGCCACAGACATGATGCGGGCGCATATGCTCGCCGCAGTTGGGGCACTCCACGTAAGCGCCCGATTTCAGGGCATCGTGGGACCGCCGCGCGTCACGGCGCGACCGGCTCACCTTTTTTCTCGGAACCGCCATTTGTTTCCGACCTTCAGTTCAGGGTTTCGTTAAAAAGACTGGGATTGGCGCAGTTACATAAACCTTTCACGGGGACGACGCAAGCGGCTACCCGCCGTTGTTTTCCGGGCTCTTGAGGCCCTTCAGAACGGCGAACGGACTGTCCGATTCGGGCCCCGAATTGGAACTTTCTTGCTGGGAATCGGGCCCGAACGAGGTCCGCTCCAAGACCGCCCCCGCGGCCCGGGGATAGGGATCGATACCAACCGCCAGGAACTGGGCGACGATCTCGCCAAGATCGATCGTATCCCCTTCCAGGGGCTCCGGTGCATCCGCCTCGTCATCGGCCTCCTGGCCACCGTCCGGCTCGGCCTCGGCGGGCCCGAACTCGATCTCGATATCGTCGACGATGGTGGAATGGACGGGTTTCAGCGTCACGACGCAACTCTGCTCCACCTCCGCCTCGAAGCTGCCGGAGACCCGGACCAGCGGCCCGCCGGCAACCCGGCGCACCGCGAGGCGGGCGGAGAGCCGATCGACGCTGCTGATCCCAAAACGGTCGGCCAGGGCGGCACGCTCGCCGGCGTCGGCTTCGAACTCGCGCAAGACCGGCTCCTCCAGCTCAGAAAGCTTGATAATCCGCGAAAACTCGGGCTGTTCGCTCATCCGTCCGATCCTCCGGCCTGTCCGTCCTGCGGCACCAGCCTGCCGTCAAATATCTCCTCGCGCGTCAACGCGGCCAGACGTTCGGCCTCGGCCCGGACGTAGCCGGCCAGGCCGTCGACGGCGGGGCCCGTCAGACCATCGTTGCGATAAACGTTCCGCGCCAGCGCCGCGGCAAGAATGCCCGATCCCGCCTCTGCGGCCAGACCATCCGCGTAGGCCATGAATCGGCCGTGCAGCGCCTCGACCATCGATCGCACCGCGCGCCCCATGGATGGGTCGCCGATGCCGATCTCCCGCAGGTTCTGGTCCATGTCCGCCACGAAGCGATCCATGACGTCCTGCATGACCTCGGCGCCGCCGGGCTCGTCGCGCATCCTGTATTGCAGCAGAAACAGGTACAGCGCCAGCATGTCGAAACGGCCGTCTACCGTGTCAGGAACGTCGAACCTCGTATACAGTTCCTGATTGCGGGCCGCCCGCACGGCGGCCGCATAGATCCGCGGCGCCGGCCCCTGCGCACCCTGTGTGACCGCTTTCTTCAAATGTCTCAGCATCGTCGCAAGTTCATCCGTGGATTGACAGAATCCCGCCAAATTGCCATATCTTCACGCTAATCTGGTCGCCAACGGCCCTTCCTTCAAGCGGGCGGTGCAAGGGCAACTGCTTCACCGACCCCAAGAGTGCGCCTATCGACCCATGACCGCAATGCTGCACACCCATCGTATGGTCGCCGCCGCAGTGATCTTGGCGGCGAGTTTGGCCGCCTGCACGCCCAAGACCGAGGTTCGCGGCAACCTGCCCCGCGACTACCAGCTCGAACAGCTCGAGGTGGGCAAGACCACCCAACAGGAGGCGGCCGATATTCTGGGCTCGCCCTCGACCATCGGAACCTTCGAATCGACGACCTGGTACTACATCTCGCGGCGGACGGAGCAATGGGCCTTCCTGCCCAAGGAAGTGGCCATTCAGAAGGTGGTCGTGCTCTATTTCGACGAGACCGGCATGCTGCTGCGAATCGAGGAATACAACGAGGACGACATTCGCCAGGTCGCCCACGTGGAGCGTGAAACGCCGACCGCGGGGCACAGCATGACCATCCTGGAGCAGCTTTTCGGCAACCTGGGCCGCTTCAACAAGTAGTCCCCGACCGTTACGCCAAAAAGAACGCCCCGGAGCACGCGGCCCCGGGGCGACAATCGCGGCGCGCCTGGGCGCCGGTCAAGGTCAGTGCGCCAAGGCCGCCAACAGCAACAGCGCAACGATGTTGGTGATCTTGATCATCGGATTGACGGCAGGCCCGGCGGTGTCCTTGTACGGATCGCCCACCGTGTCGCCCGTCACCGCCGCCTTATGCGCCTCCGAGCCCTTGCCGCCGTAGTTGCCGTCTTCGATGTACTTCTTGGCGTTGTCCCAGGCGCCGCCGCCAGCGGTCATGGAGATCGCCACGAACAGGCCGGTCACGATGACGCCGACAAGCATCGCCCCGACCGCGGCAAAGGCCGCCGACTGGTCTGCGATCGCCCGCACGATGAAGTAGAGAACGATCGGTGACAGCACCGGCAGCATCGAAGGCACCACCATCTCTTTGATGGCCGCGCGGGTCAGCATGTCGACGCAGGTGCCGTATTCCGGCTTGGCCTTGCCCTCCATGATGCCCGGGATGTCCTTGAACTGCCGGCGCACCTCCAGCACGACGGAGCCGGCCGCGCGGCCGACCGCCTGCATGCCCAGCGCCCCGAACAGGAACGGGAGCAGACCGCCGAAGAACAGGCCGACCAGCACGTAGGGGTTGGCCAGCGAGAAGTCGACGTTCACGCCCGAGAAGAACGCGGAGAGGTCCTCGGTATAGGCATTGAACAGCACCAGTGCGCCCAGGCCGGCCGAACCGATGGCATAGCCCTTGGTCACCGCCTTGGTGGTGTTGCCGACCGCGTCCAGCGCGTCCGTGGTGTTGCGCACGGATTCCTCAAGTTCGGCCATCTCGGCAATGCCGCCGGCGTTATCGGTGACCGGTCCGTAGGCATCCAGCGCGACCACCATGCCAGCCAGCGCCAGCATTGTCGTCACCGCGATCGCAATGCCGATCACCCCGGCCAGGATGTTGGTGACGATGATCGCGGCACAGATGATCAGGGCCGGGACCGCGGTCGCTTCCATCGACACGGCCAGTCCCTGGATCACGTTGGTGCCGTGTCCGGTCACGCTGGCCTTGGCGACGCTTTGCACCGGGCGGAAGTTGGTGCCGGTATAGTATTCCGTGATCCATACGATCAGCCCGGTCACCACCAGTCCGACGATCCCGCAGACGAAAAGGTCGAACCCGGTAAAGGTCCTGTCGCCGGCGGCATAGGTCGTATCCATGCCGACGACCATCTGGGTGATCGGCCACAGCAGGATCGCGGAAATCACGGCGCAGGCAATGAAGCCTTTGTAAAGCGCACCCATGATCGACTGGCTGGAGCCAAGCCGGACGAAGAAGGTCGATGCGATCGAAGCGATCAGGCATACGCCGCCAATCGCCATCGGGTAAAGCAACAGCGCGCCGCCAAGGTCGGCGCCGTGGATCAGGATCGAGGCCAGCACCATGGTTGCGACGACCGTGACCACGTAGGTCTCGAAGAGGTCCGCCGCCATTCCGGCGCAGTCACCCACATTGTCGCCCACGTTGTCGGCGATCACCGCCGGGTTGCGGGGGTCATCCTCGGGAATGCCTGCTTCAACCTTGCCCACCAGATCGGCGCCGACGTCCGCGCCCTTGGTGAAGATACCGCCGCCCAGTCGCGCGAAGATGGAGATCAGCGAGGCGCCGAAGCCCAAGGCGACCAGCGCGTCGATCAATTCGCGCTGGGAAACGCCCAGTTCGCGCAGAACGACGTAGTAGACCGCAATCGCAAGCAGCGCCAGGCCCGCCACCAGCATGCCGGTCACGGCGCCGGACTTGAACGAGATCGACAGCCCATGGGCCAGTCCCTGGCGCGCCGCCTCTGTGGTGCGGACATTGGCGCGCACCGAGATCAGCATCCCCGTATAGCCGGCGACACCGGACAGAACCGCGCCGATCAGGTATCCGATCGCAACCTTGAGGCCGAGCAGCAGCCCCAGGATGATGGCAACCACGATCCCGACGATGCCGATGGTCGTGTATTGGCGGTTGAGATAGGCCGAGGCCCCTTCCTGGATCGCGGATGCGATCTCTTGCATGCGCTCGTTGCCGGGGCTTGCGGAAAGGATCGAACGGCTTTGCAGAATGCCATACAGAACGGCGGCCACGCCGCAGGCAATGACTAACCACTCCATTGCTTTAGAGACCTTTTATTGTGTGATCGATTGTCTAACCGTGACGAACACACGCCTTGCTGAATTGCCCAACGTGTCTTCGGAATCGCGTGCGCCGGCAGGACCGCTGCGCCAACTCCCCACATCCCCTTGGCCAGCCCCCTTCGCGGCGGCGCGAACATAGTTGAAGTGCCATTGAAAGGCAACTGCCGCCGACCGTCGCGGCCTCAAGGCGCGTTGCCTAGGTCGCGGCGACGGGCCGGTAGAAAAACCGGTACCAGATGATCGCGGCAAAGACCACGGTGACCGGCAGCGCAATAGCCAGGTTCACCGCCGTCCAGCCATAGGCCTCGTGCAGCGCGCCGGAAGAGAAGCTGGCCACCGCCACGCCGGAAAACACCAGAAAGTCGTTGGCCGCCTGGACCTTGGCGCGTTCCTTCGGGCGGTAGCCTTCGGTCAGGAGATTGGTCGCACCGACAAACATGAAGTTCCAGCCAAGCCCGAGAAAGACCAGGCCGAACCAGAAATTGAAGAATGCGATGCCCGTTGTGTTCATGACCAGGCACAGGACATTCAACACGACGCCGGCGAAGATGATCCGGATGACGCCGTAACGCCGGATAAGGTGACCGGTGAAGAAGCCGGGCGCGAACATGGCGACCGCGTGCCACTGGATGACCCGGGCTGAATCGTCGATGACGAAGCCGCAGACCTCCATCGCCAGCGGCGTCGCGGTCATCACCAGGGACATCACGGCATAGCCCAGCATGCCCGCCAGAATGGCGACCGCAACGACGGGCTGGCGCAGGATCTCGGCCAGGGGTCGGCCGGAATCGCCGGACCGGTCGGCATCGGTTCGCGGAATATCCACGAACTGCAGGACGACGACGCCGCAAAGACACAGGATCGCGATGATCAGGAACGAGCCGGCGAACAGGACCGGCTGGAACAGATCGAACCCGTACTTGGCGAGTTCCGGCCCGAAGATCGCGCCGGCCACGCCGCCCGCCATCACGTAGGAAATCGCGCGGCTTCGGAACCTCTCGGACGACGTCTCCCCCGCCGCAAAGCGCAGTTGCTGCCAGAACGCGTTGTGAATGCCAAGCAAGGCGCCGCCCAGCGCGAACAAGGCGAAGGACTGGAGAAAGATCGCATAGGCGGACAACGCCGCGGCACCGCAGCCGATGAATTGTCCCAGCGTGAAGCCGGCGCGCCTGCCGATCCGGCGCATCAACAGCGCCGCGGGAACGGCACCGACGGCGGTGAAGGTGAATTGCAGGGCCAGCGGCAGGGTCGCGTGCAGGGGATCGGCAGCAAGGCTTTTGCCGGCGAGCGCGGTCACCACCATGACGATGCTCGCCCCGGTGCCCGACAGAGCCACACAGCCCGACAGCAGCAGCACATTGCGCTTCATGCCGGCCGGCTCGACCTGTTCCGCAGCCATCCCTTCGGTCGCCATCGGCGCCGCCGTCCCCGTGTTCGACCCGCTTAGCGGGTTCGTTCGTAAGCCCCGATGATGTGGACTCTTCTGAGCCTGTCCTTGCCAAGCACCCTTGTTGCCTGACGCTGCAGGCGCACGGTCAAGAGGCGCACATTTACCCTACTGGTATCGGCGACGCTACCGAAATACCCGTGCAAATCCCGGAAGAAGGCGTCTTCCAGTTTGGCCATCCGCGAATAGACGAAGACCCTGCTTTCGGGACCATCGAGCTCCAGGGAGACGTTGATCAGGACGTATTTCTGCAGTTCGCCGTTCCGGATCACGGGGATCGACAGCGCCTGCATTTCCATCATCTCCGGCTCCTGCTTGGTCAGCGGAGCCAGCATCGCCTCCGCTGTATCGCCGAATTCCTCCTGGAGCAGGAAATACCAGGCTGCGACCCCGCTGCCCACGACCAGCAGGAGGGTAGCGACGGTAATAATAATCCACTTTTTCATAGGGTTAGGGGCCAGGTTCTCGGTCGGGCGCCGGATAAGAAGATTTTAACCGGTAAATCGTTGCCCGATGCTTACCCGTGGCTGTAGCCCAGTTCCGGCAGGTCCAGCACCTGTCCCTCGGAATCCAGGATCGTCACGCCCCTGCCCGGTTCGACCCGGCCGACCACGGTCACATCGACCCCGCCCGACCGGGCGATCCTGTCCACCTGGTCGCGCAGCGTCGGCGGCACCGTAAATGCCAACTCGTAGTCGTCGCCGCCGGTCAACACCCGCAGCAGCTTGGCCGGATCGGCATGCAGCACTTCGACCGCCGCCGCGGACAAGGGCACGCTGGGCGCCTCAAGCACGACGCCGACGCCGGACGCAGCGGCCAAATGCGCGAGGTCGCCGGCAAGTCCGTCCGAAACGTCCACCGCGGCCGATGCCAGACCGATCAGACCCTGCCCCAGGACGACCCGCGGCTCCGGCCGGCGGTAGCGCCGGGCGAGTTCGTCGGCGATCTCGGCGCCAACGTCCGGCAACCGTTCCTGCGCCGCCAAAAGGCCCAGCGCGCCGTCGCCGATCGTGCCGCTGACCATGACCAGGTCGCCCGGCACCGAACCGCGCCGGCGGAGCGCCAGGCCGGACGGCACCGTCCCGAACAAGGTGGCGCCCAGCGTCAGCATGCCGGGTGTGGAGACGGTGTCGCCGCCGATCAGGTGGATACCGTAACGCTGTTGGTCCTGGGCAAGCCCGTCTGCGAAATCGGCGAGCCATGCATCATCGATTTCGTGCGGCAGGGCGAGGTTCAGCGTATAGGCCATCGGTTCCGCACCCATGGCCGCCAAATCGGACAGGCTGACACGCAACAGCTTGGCCGCCAGATCCGACGGCGCCTCTTCACCCATGAAATGAACCATGGCGACCAGCGTGTCCGTCGTGATCACAAGGTCGCGGCCGGCCGGCGGACTGAGCACCGCGGCATCGTCGGCCAGGGAATAGGCGCCTGCGACGCCGCGCGACAGCGGAGCAAAGAACTCCTCGATGCGGCGGAACTCGCGGGGTTTTTCAGGCATCGTCCGGCGGTTTGGCGACCAGGTCTTCGGGCCTCAGCGTGTGGGCGATCCGATCCAGGACACCGTTGACCAGGGCGGACTCCTTGCCGGCGAAGAACGCCTTCGCCACGTCGACATACTCGCTGATGGTCAAGGGCGGGTCGATGTCGCTGCGTGCAAGCAACTCGTATGTCCCGGCCATCAGGATCGCCTGCATCAAAAGGTCGAGCTGTTCGAAGCGTCGGCCGCCTTCGGCAACCGCGGCGCTGGCCATGCGTTGCACGTCGTCGCGACGGTCTGCAACCCCGGTCATCAGATCCACGTAAAGTTCGGAATCGGCTTCGGCATCAAGTCCGGGCTCCAACAGCGCGGTTCCGCCGCGGGCCCGGAACGCGCCCACCAGGTCCTGGATGCGGGCGCCCGAAAGCGCCGCCTCGTACAGCCCCTGCACCGCTGCAAGACGCGCCGCGCGGCGGCGCTTGCCGGGCGTGGTGCGCGCCGACCCTGCCCCCGACGTCATGACGTCGACGATCCGAGCGCAGCCTTCAAGGCGATCATCTCAAGACAGGCGTTGGCAGCGACACCGCCTTTGTTTCGCCTGTCGGTCAGCGCCCGGTCCATTGCCTGGTCCCGGTTCTCGCAGGTCAGGATGCCGTTCGCGATCGGCAAGGCATGGTCGATTGCGAGGGTTTGCAGGCCACGGGCGCTCTCGCCGCACACATAGTCGTAGTGCGTGGTTTCGCCGCGAATGACGCAGCCCAATGCGATGTATCCGTCGAACCGGCGGCCGTTTGCCCGCTCGGCCGCCACCGCCATCGCGATCGCGGCGGGAATCTCCAGCGCGCCAGGAACCGCGACCGGTTCGTAGGAGGCGCCGGCCGCCTGCAACGCTTCGGTCGCCCCTTTCATCAGGGCGTCGGCAATGTCGGCGTAGAACCGTGCCTCAACCACCAGGACATGCGGTGCCGTCTCGTTCATTTCGTGCTGGCTCCCGGCGCCGGCGGCGTGTTCAGCCGGCAACGATCGGGCGGCGCTCTACCACCCTCAGATCGTAGCCGTCCAGACCGATGATCGTCTTTTCGGTGTTGGACAACAGGATCATCTCGTGCACGCCGATGTCCGAGAGGATCTGCGCGCCGATGCCGTAGTCGCGCAGCTGGCCGCGGCCTTCGGGCGGCTTGCCCTGGGCGACGTCGCTGCGCGCACCCACAAGGTCCGACAGGGCCGTGGGCGTCGGCTCGCGGATGATGACGATCACGCCGCGCCCGGCCTCGCCGATCATCTCCATCGCGCGGTGCAACTCGCCCGATTTGCCCTTGCTGCTTTCGCCCAGGACGTCGTTGAAAATGTTCAGCGCATGCATACGCACCAGCACCGGCTCGTCGCTGCCGGCGATGTCCCCCTTCACCAGGGCGATGTGCTCGGCATAGGTGATGTCGTTGACATAGACCCTGAGCTCGAACACGCCGCCGTGCCGGGACTCGAACCGGGTGGTCTGCAGCCGCGAAACCGTGCGGTCGTTGCGCCGGCGGTAGGCGATCAGATCGTCGATCGCGGCGATCTTCAGCCCGTGGAACTGGGCGAACCGGATGAGATCGGGCAACCGGGCCATCGTGCCGTCGTCGTTCATGATCTCGCAGATCACGCCGGCCGGATAGAGCCCGGCCAGGCGAGCGATATCGACGGCTGCCTCGGTATGGCCGGCACGCACCAGGACGCCGCCGTCGCGGGCGGCAAGCGGGAAGATATGCCCCGGCGTCGTGATGTCCGCCGCGCCCTTCCCAGGATCGATGGCGACCGAGATGGTGTGCGCGCGGTCGGGCGCGGAAATCCCGGTCGTCACGCCTTCGCGGGCCTCGATGGAAATCGTGAACGCGGTGCTGAGCCGGCTGGAGTTCATCTGCGGCATCAGCTCCAACCCCAGTTCGCCGATGCGTTCGCTGGTCATCGCAAGGCAGATCAGGCCGCGCGCATGCTTGGCCATGAAGTTGACCACATCGGGCGTGGCGAACTGGGCCGGAATCACGAGGTCGCCCTCGTTCTCGCGGCCTTCGTCATCCACCAGGATGAACATGTGGCCGTTGCGCGCCTCGTTGATGACGTCCTCGATGTCGGACAAGAACGCCAGGTCCTCGACGGCACGCTGCACAGCCTGGGGGCTGGTGCTGGCCAATTCTGCTTTGTCTGCCAACCGGTTATCTCTTCTCTTTGATATCGGCTTTCAATCGCGGCCGATGACCCGCGCAACATATCTGGCCAGCATATCAACCTCAAGGTTGACCTCCATGCCGGGCTCCAGCGCGCCCCAGGTGGTTTCCGCGGCCGTGTGCGGGATGATATTGACGCCGAACCGGTTGTCCTCGACCTCGTTGATCGTCAGCGACGTGCCGTCCAGGGCGACGGAACCCTTGGCCGCCACATAACGCGCCAGGTCGGCGGGCACCTCCAGGACGAAACGGATCGAGCCGTCGTCCGGTTTCTTGTCGACCACGCGGGCAATCCCGTCCACGTGTCCGGAGACGATGTGCCCGCCCAACTCGTCGCCCAGCCGCATGGCGCGTTCCAGGTTGACCCGGGAACCGGGCGACCAGCTTCCAATGGTGGTGCAGGCCAGCGTTTCGGCCGAGACGTCCACGGCGAACCAGTCGGTGCCCCCGTCTTTGCCGGTCTCGGTCACGGTCAGGCAGATGCCGGAACAGGCGATCGATGCGCCGATGGCGACGCCGGCGGTATCGAAGCGGGTCTCGATCGTGATCCGGGTGATCTCGCCGCGGTCGACCGCGCGAACCCTGCCCACGTCTGTGATGATGCCGGTGAACATGGGGGCAGATCTAGGGCAGGCGGCGGTAGGTTTCCAGGATGTCGTCACCGGATCGCGTCACGCCGACCCGGGCAAAACGCCGCGCGTCCTCAAGCGCCGCGACCCCCAACCCGGCGACCGCGGCAATCCCGTCGCCGCCGATCACGGTGGGCGCGCGCGCCCAGACGATGCGGTCGACCAGCCGCGCGGCAAGCAACGCAGCCGCCACGGTGCCGCCGCCTTCGACCAGCACGCTGGTGAGGCCGCGGCTGCCCAAGGCCGACAAGGCAGCCGCCAGGTCCGGCCGCGCGTCGGCGTCAGGCGGCACTTCGATGACGTCGATCCCCAGTCGTTCCAGCCGCAGCCGCTCTTGCGACCCGTGGCCGTGGCGCGTGATCACCCAGGTCGGGACGGAACCGGCGGTATCGGCAAGAATGCCGTCGCCGCTGAGACGCAGGCGGCTGTCCAGGACCACCCGGACGGGCGACTGATCGGACAGGCCAGGAAGCCGACAGGTCAATGACGGGTCGTCGCGCATGGCCGTGCCGATCCCGACCATGATGGCATCGTGAGACGCCCGCAGCGCATGGGCCCGGGCACGCGCCGGCCCGCCGGTGATCCATTGGCTCTCCCCGGTCCGGGTGGCGATCCGCCCGTCCAGCGTGCTTGCCAGTTTGAGGGTTACCGCGGGGCGGCCTTCGGACTGGCGCAGGAGATAGCCGCCGGCAGCTTCCGCGGCCTGGTCCTGCAACAGGCCCGTTGTCACGTCGATCCCGGCGTCGCGAAGCCGTTTGAACCCGCCGCCGGAGACCCGCGGATCCGGGTCCTCCAGCGCGGCGACGACACGGGCGACGCCGGCAGCGATGATCTCGTCGGTGCAGGGCCCGGTCTTGCCGTGGTGGCAGCACGGTTCCAACGAGACATACATCGTCGCGCCGCGCGCCGCCGGTCCCGCGGCGGCCAGCGCCACGGTTTCGGCGTGCGGCCGACCGCCCGGCTGGGTCCAGCCGCGGGCGACGACGGCGCCGTCCTTGACGATGACACAGCCGACGGCAGGGTTGGGCCAGCACCGGCCCAGCGCCCGAAGCGCAAGGCCGACCGTCACTGCCATGTGATGGGGATCGGCGGGATCAGTCTCCCGGGCCACGGACCTCGTCCGAGATGAAATCCTCGAAATCCTTGATCTCGCGGAAGTTCCGATAGACCGAAGCGAACCGCAGATAGGCGACCTGATCGAGCTGACCCAGCGCCTCCATGACCATCTCGCCGATGGTATCGGCGCGGATCTCGCTTTCGCCGCTGCTTTCCAGGCGTCGGACGATCGAGTTGACGACACGCTCGATCCGGTCTTCCTCGACCGGCCGTTTGCGCAGGGCGATCCGCATCGACGACAACAGCTTTTCCCGTTCGAACGGCTCTTTCTGGTTGTTGCGCTTGAGCACGGTCAGTTCGCGGAGCTGGACGCGCTCGAAGGTGGTAAAGCGCGCACCGCAGTTCGGGCAAAGGCGCCGCCGCCGGATCGCGGAGTTGTCCTCGGTGGGGCGCGAATCCTTCACCTGGGTGTCGTTATGGCCACAGAACGGACAGCGCATGATGGATTACCTCACACTCACGCGGCCGCTCAGAAGCCGTTGGTATAGATCGGGAACCGGGCGCACAACTCCCTGACCTTCTGGCCCACGGCGGCTTCGGTGTCGCTGTTGTCGTCCGGCGATGCCGCCAGGCCGTCCAGAACTTCGACGATCAGTTCACCGACCTGCTTGAACTCCATCCGGCCGAAGCCGCGCGTCGTCGCCGCCGGCGACCCGAGACGCACACCGGACGTGATCATCGGCTTTTCGGGATCGAAGGGAATACTGTTCTTATTGCAGGTGATCCCTGCCCGCTCGAGCGCCGCCTCCGCGACATTGCCCGTCAGGCCCTTGGGCCTGAGGTCGACCAGGATCAGATGCGTATCCGTGCCGCCGGAAACGATCTGCAGCCCGCCCGCCGTCAGCGTCTCGGCCAGCGTGATGGCATTGTCGACCACATCCTGGGCATAAGTCCCGAATTCCGGACGCAGGGCCTCGCCCAGGGCGACGGCCTTTCCGGCGATCGCATGCATCAGCGGCCCGCCCTGAAGGCCCGGGAAGACGGCGGTGTTGATCCTTTTGCCGAACTCCTCGTCCCTGGACAGGATCATGCCGCCGCGGGCGCCGCGAAGGGTCTTGTGGGTGGTCGTGGTCACCAAATCGGCGATCGGCACCGGGTTCGGATAGACGCCGCCGGCCACAAGGCCCGCGAAATGGGCCATGTCGACCATCAGATAAGCGCCCACTTCGTCGGCGATGCGCCTGAACCGCTCGAAATCGATGATGCGCGGATAGGCCGAACCGCCGGCAATGATCAGCTTGGGCCGGTGCGCGCGCGCCAGCTCCTCGATCTGGTCGAAGTCGATCAGTCCGTCCTGGCGCCGCACGCCGTATTGCACCGCGTTGAACCAGCGTCCGGACTGGTTCGGTGCGGCGCCATGGGTCAGGTGTCCGCCGGCGGCCAGCGACATGCCCATGACGGTGTCGCCCGGCTCCAACAGCGCCATGTACGCGGCCTGATTGGCATTGGCGCCCGAGTGCGGCTGGACGTTGGCGAAGGCGCAATCGAACAGCTCCTTCGCCCGCTCGATCGCCAGCGCCTCGGCACTGTCGACGAACTCGCAGCCGCCGTAGTACCGCTTGCCGGGATAGCCTTCGGCGTATTTGTTGGTGAGAACCGACCCGGTCGCCTGCAGCACGGCGCGCGAGACGATGTTTTCCGACGCGATCAGTTCGACCTGATCCTGTTGGCGGCGAAGTTCCTGACTGATCGCGGCGAACAGCTCGGGATCGCTGTCCTCCAGCGGTTCGGTGAACAGTCGATCGAAACCGAGAAAGTCGGATGATGCGGTCGCCTGCGACATGTAATCCCGTATCCTCAAGTCCAAAACAGAGTTTTCCCTAGGCGGCGAGACCCCGCCACCAAAGCCCCAAGAAAGCGTTCCGGGAGAACGTTTCCTGCCTCCTTTGGAAGAACCGGCCATGCCCCCTGCCGACCGGCACTTCTCGCTTGGGTCGCATACCACATCTCGCGGAACGGTGCCAGCATGACACAAGCTGTCGCGGCAAACTTTCGGGGGCGGTGGCCGGCGCACGCGCGCCGCGAAAACGCCGGGCGCGACAGTCTTTCACCCTTCCTCCAGCGTCATTTCAGCGAACACATGATATGGTGTGCAGTATCGCGATTACACATAGATCTCGAATCTTCCACGCCGAAAACTTGGTGCGACCTCCACGAAGCCAATAATCACCGACATTTCTATTGGTTTTTTATTCTCCTCTTGTTGACTCTCGATTGAAATCTATGCACCTTTTCTCGCTTCGGGAGGTATAGGACTGGGGTGGGAAAACCATGAGTAAACGGGACTCGCAGGCCGCGTCATCGGGCCGGCTGCTTGCGATGGCGGCTGACATCGTCTCGGCCTACGTCGGCAATCATCGCTGTGGCCACGACCAGGTGTCGGACATCATCCGGGCGGTTTACGGCACGTTGCAGGGACTGGGCGAAGGACGCGCCGAGGACCGCAAGGACCGCCGCGTCCGTGCGGCAGTGCCGGTGAAGAAGTCGGTGACGCCCGACTATCTGATCTGCCTGGAGGACGGCAAGAAACTGAAGATGCTGAAACGTCATCTCAGGACAAACTACGACCTCAGCCCGGATCAGTACCGCCTGAAATGGGGCCTGCCGTCGGACTATCCGATGGTGGCGCCGAACTATGCGGCACAGCGCTCGGCGTTTGCCAAGAAGATCGGCCTCGGACGCAGCGGCCGCCGCGCCTGAACGCGTTTCATTATAAAGTTACATATCCCAGCCGCTTTGCGACTTCCGCGTGTGGCCGGGCTTTTGCCGCCTGAGCACGTATTCCAGCTTTCTGACCGCGATCCGTTTCAGGGCCTCCTCCCCAGCAGACGGATCGCCGACGATCGAGACCTCCGTCCCGGTCACCGGATCCACGGCTGAGACCTTGACGTAATCACCCTGTGGCACGAATTCTACAAGTGCGCCGTCTGGCAGGATGCTGTCCTTCACTAACGATATCCCGGTTTTTGTGGTATGTTGCGTGGTGTTGGGGTCCTGTCGGCGCCGCATGGCGGTCCGCGCCGCCCGGTCCATCCAATGATGCGGATTTGCCGTATCTTAACAATCCTTTGACAAAACACCCCCTGTGTTTTGCACCAGTGGAGCCGATGCATGACAGGCTTTAAACCTGCGAAACCTCAAGAACAGGTCCGCCGACCCGAGGCGCCCGCCGCCCCGATGAAATGGGACGACCCCTTCCTGCTCGACGAGCAGTTGAGCGAGGAAGAGCGGTTGATTCGCGACACCGCCCACCAGTTCGCCCAGGAACGCCTGATGCCGGGCATCCTGGAAGCAAACCGCAACGGCACTTTCGACCGCGAGATCATGCGCGAGATGGGCCAGCTCGGTCTGCTTGGGATGACCATCGACGGCTATGGCTGTGCGGGCGTGAACTACACCTCCTACGGGCTGGTGGCGCGCGAGATCGAACGGGTCGACAGCGGCTACCGTTCGGCGGTATCGGTCCAGTCCAGCCTGGTGATGCACCCGATCCACGCCTACGGCAGCGAAGAACAGCGCCGTCGGTTCCTGCCCACGCTGGCAAGTGGCGACGCCGTCGGCTGTTTCGGCCTGACCGAGCCCGACGCCGGATCCGATCCCGGCTCCATGAAGACCCGCGCGCGCCGCGTCGACGGCGGCTATCGCCTGACCGGCGCGAAGACCTGGATCACCAACGCCCCGATCGCCGACGTCATGGTGATTTGGGCCAAGGACGACAACAGCGTCATCCGCGGCTTCATCGTGGAACGCGGCATGAAGGGGCTGGCGACGCCTGAGATCAAAGGGAAATTCTCGCTCAGGGCTTCGCTGACCGGACAGATCCTGATGGACGAGGTGTTCGTTCCCGAGGAGAACCTGCTGCCGCATGCGCGCGGCCTGAAGGGCCCGTTCGGCTGCCTCAACAGTGCGCGCTTCGGCATTGCCTGGGGCGCGCTTGGCGCGGCCGAGTTCTGCTGGCACGCGGCCCGCAGCTATGTGCTGGACAGGATCCAGTTCGGCCGTCCCCTTGCCGCCAACCAGCTGGTGCAGCTCAAGCTGGCCGACATGCAGACCGAGATCACCATCTCGCTGCAGGCGGTGTTGCGTGCCGGACGGCTGCGCGACGAGAACCGTTGTCCGCCGGAACTGATTTCGATGATCAAGCGCAACTCGGCGGGCAAGGCGCTGAACATCGCGCGGGTCGCCCGGGACATGCATGGCGGCAACGGGATCGCCGACGAATACCACGTGATCCGGCACGTCATGAACCTGGAGGCGGTGAACACCTACGAAGGCACGCACGATATCCACGGCCTGATCCTGGGCCGGGCCCAAACGGGGATCCAGGCCTTCACCAGCACCTGATCGCCGCGAAACGGTCGGAAAACACAAACCGCCACCCCACGGGGTGGCGGTTTTGCTTTGCCTGAAAAGACGTGCGGTGGTTACCGCGCCGGGCCGTAGCCAAACGCGGCCAAGAGGAAGCGCTCAAGGCGCTTGAGCACGGTCGCGGCCGACTGCAGCTCCTCCGAGGCGATCCCGGTGTCGGCCAGCTTGGTCGAGTGTCCGTCGAAGACTTCGTCGATCTGATTGCGCAGCGCCAGCCCCTTGTCGGACAGGCGGACGCGAATCGAGCGCCGGTCGTGAGTCGAACGCTCCTGCAGCAGGTACTCGTTCTCGACCAGCTTGCGGACGTTGTACGAGACGTTCGAGCCGAGATAGTAGCCGCGATGCGTCAGCTCGCCGACCGTCAACTCGTCCTCGCCAATATTGTACAGAATAAGGGTCTGGACGTTGTTGATGTCGCGAATACCAAGGCGGTCGATTTCCCCTTTGACCACCTCCAGAAACTGACGATGCAGGCGTTCAATCAGCCTTATCGCTTCAAGGTACTCGTCCTTCACGGCGCACACTCATTCGGTTTTCGACTGACCCGGGACTACACTATTAACGAATTCTCACCTTATCAACCCTGATGGTATGCAGATAATCCTTAATAACTTTCACCATGAATCAGCTTAATTATTCCTGAAAAGTCGACGCCCTCCTGTCCTTCATTGCAATACAGACTGTAGAGCGCAGTTGCCGCCGCCCCCAGCGGGGTCGAGGCATCGACCGACTGTGCCGCCGTCTGGGAAAGCTTGAGGTCCTTCAGCATCATTGCGGCGGTGAAGCCCGGCTGGTAGTCGCGGTTGGACGGCGCCGTCGGCACCGGCCCGGGGACCGGACAATAGGTCGTCAGCGACCAGCACTGGCCGGACGCGGTCGAGGAAACGTCGAACAGCTTCTGACGGTCCAGCCCCAGCCGGTCGGCCAGGCCGAAGGCCTCGCACACCGAGATCATCTGAATGCCCAGCATCATGTTGTTGCAGATCTTGGCCGCCTGGCCGTTGCCGGGGCCGCCGGCATGGACGATGGTCTTGCCCATTTGCTGCAACAAAGGCTGCGCGCGCGCAAAGGCATCCTCGGCGCCACCGCACATGAATGTCAGGGTCGCCGCCTCTGCGCCGGTGACGCCACCGGAAACCGGGGCGTCGACCATGGCAAATCCGGCATCGGCGGCCGCCGCATGCACCGCCCGTGAGGTTTCGACGTCGATTGTCGAGCAGTCGATCATCAGACATCCTGCGGTCGCGTGGCCGAAGACCTCCCCCTCGTAGACGCTGCGCACGTGTTTGCCGGCCGGCAGCATGGTGATCACGGTATCGGAATCCAACGCCGCTTCCGCGGCGCTGCCGACCCGGACGGCGCCGGCCGAGACCGCCTTTTCAAGGGCCTCGTCGGACAGGTCGAAGGCCTTCACCGTGTGCCCTGCCCCCAGGAGGTTGACAGCCATGGGACCGCCCATGTTGCCGAGCCCGATGAAACCGATCGTCGCCATCGCCGTTTCTCCCTTATCCGGTCGCGCCGCGCGCCCTGCCCGGCCTTCTCTCAGTCCGCAAAGCCGAGATCGCGCGGGCCGAGGCTCTCGAAATGCCGCGCGACCATCGCATCGGTCACCTCCGCCAGCGTCGCCGGCGACCAGACCGGGGTCTTGTCCTTGTCCACCAACAGGGCCCTGATCCCTTCGTAGAAGTCGTGGCCGGCCATGAAAGCCTGGCTGAGGCGGTACTCCATCGCCATGCAGTCATCGAAGCTCAGCCCGTCGGCGCGGCGCAACTGCGCCAAAGAGACCTTCAGCGAGGTCGGCGACTTGCCTTCCAGGGCCCTCAGGGCTTGCATTGCAAAGTCGGAGCCGTCGGCCTTCAAGGCGGCAACGATCCGCTCCACCTGGTCGAAGGCGAAGCACCTGTCGATGACGTCGAAATGGGCGTCGAGCGGTGCCGGACCCGGGTCCGCGGCGAACCCGTCCAGCAGGTCGCGGACCGTTTGCTCGGCGGGTCCGCCGCCCCAATCGGCCTGATAGAGCGCGACTTCCAGGTCGCGCAGGCGCTCGGCCGGCACATAGTGGGTGCCCAGGCCCAGGGCCATCGCGTCCGCCGCCCCGAGGCGATGGCCGGTCAAGCCCAGATAGGTCCCGGTTTCGCCCGGACAGCGCGGCAAGAACCAGGACGCACCGATGTCGGGGAACAGGCCGATGCCGGTCTCGGGCATCGCGAACATCAGGTTCTCGGTGACGACGCGGAATTCGCCGTGCACGGACACCCCGACGCCGCCGCCCATGGTGATGCCGTTCAACAGCGCGATGTAGGGCTTGGGAAAGGTCTTGATCCGCCGGTTCAGCGTGTATTCGTGCCGGAAGAAGTCGGCCGCCAGCGCCTCGCCTTCCTGGCCGGCATGGTAGACCGCCAGGACATCGCCGCCGGCGCAGAACGCCTTGCCGCCCAACCCCTCGATCAGAACCGCCTTGATCGTATCGTCGCCGGCCCAGGCCCGAAGCTGCGCATCGAACCGGTGGATCATGTCCAAGGTGAGCGCATTCAGCGCCCTTGGCCGGTTCAGGGTCACCCCGCCGACGCCGCCGCGGTGGTCGAATCGGATCGCTTCGGTCATGTCTCGAGCAGCCGGCGGGCAATGATCAGGCGCATGATCTCGTTGGTGCCTTCCAGGATCTGATGTACGCGTACGTCGCGCAAGATCCTCTCGATCGGGAAGTCGCGCAGATACCCGTAGCCGCCATGCAGCTGCAGGGCCTGGTCGCAGACCCGAAAGCCCACGTCCGTCGCAAACCGTTTGGCCATGGCGCAGGCGGTGGTGGCTTCGGCGTCGCCGCTTTCAAGCAAGGTCGCACCGCGCCTGACCATCAGGCGCGCCGCCTCCAGTTCGGTGGCCATATCGGCCAGCCTGAACTGCAGCGCCTGGAACTCGGCCAGTTTCTGCCCGAACTGGCGCCGTTCCAGCATGTAATCCCGCGCCCGCTCCATGGCCGTGCGGGCGCCGCCGATGGAGCAGGCTGCGATGTTGAGCCGCCCGCCGTCCAGGCCCTGCATTGCGAAGGTGAAACCGTCGCCCTCCTCGCCCAGGCGGTTGGCGACCGGCACGCGGCAGTCCTCGAACATGACCGCCGCCGTCGGCTGGGAGTGCCAGCCGAGTTTCTTCTCCTGGGCGCCGAAGCTGAGGCCGGGCGTGTCCTTCTCGATCACCAGACAGGAGATGCCCTTCGGGCCGTCGGCGCCGGTGCGCACCATCACCACGTAGATGTCGCTGACGCCGCCGCCCGAGATGAAGGCCTTGGACCCGTTGACGACGTAGTCGTCGCCGTCCCGGACCGCCCGGGTTTTCAGGGACGCCGCATCCGAGCCCGCGCCCGGCTCGGTCAGGCAATAGGAGGAAAACCGGGCGCAGCTCAGGAGGTCCGGCAGCCAGCGGCGGCGCTGGTCGTCGTTGCCGTACCGGTCGACCATCCAGGCGACCATGTTGTGGATGGAGATGTAGGCCGCGGTCGAGACGCAGGCGGCGGCAAGCTCCTCGAAAACGATGGTCGCATCCAGCCGGCCGAGACCGGCGCCACCACGTGCCGCATCGCAATAGATGCCCGCAAGGCCCAGCGCGGCGGCCTGGCGCAGCGTCTCCACGGGAAAGATCGATTCCTCGTCCCAGGTTGCCGCATGCGGGGCCATTTCGGCCACGGCGAAATCACGGGCCATGTCCTGGAACGCCCGCTGTTCGTCGCTGAGCTGGAAGTCCATGAAGTCCTCGGCGGTTTCCGGGCGCGATCATAGTCGCGTGCCCCATCCAGTCAAACCCGATCGAGACGTATGGTTCCGGCGGCGACGACGCGGCCGTTGACCAGCAGCTCGATCAAATGGTCGCCTGGATGGTGGGTTCGGATGGTGCGGTCGACAAAGCGGTGTCGCTGTTCGACGGGCCGGCGCTCGCCCGCCTTCAAGACCAGTTCCTTGAGCTTGAAGACTTTCGGGCTGGTCTTGCCGGATGCCTTGACGAAATGCACAGCATAGTCGACCGCAAGCTTCTGGTCGTGCGCGGCCCCGGACGCCAGCGTGAATGAGATCCGCACATCCTGCCCGATCGCGGCCGTCGGTGGGTTGACGGCAAACGCCTCGACCGCCAGGTCCGGCGCGGCCTCGAATCCGAACAGGGCAAAGGCGCGCGGCCTGCCCTGCTTGATCAGGGAACGCGCCGCATGCTTGGCGATCCATGCTGATCGTGGATCGGACAGGTCCCAACCGGAAACCCAGTCCAGCATCAGGTCCGGATGGTCCTTGGAGATGTCGTTCAGGTGGTTGGCGACCGACTTGCGGACCGTCTGCGCCGGGTCGCGGTTGAGCCGGTCGAGGATCGGCCGAACCGGGGTCGGGTCGGCGATCAGCGCGGTCAGGTTGAAGGACCAAGGCAGGCGCGGCCTGCTTCCTTCGCTGGCCAGCCGGCGCACCTGCGCATCCGGGTCCGCGGCCCACTTGGTCATGACCGCCAGCGTGCCCTCGAAATCGTCCCTCAGGAAGTGGCGGATGGCGAATTCGGCGCTGGAAAACCGGGTCAAGTGGGCCAGCGCTTCCAGCGAATAGGCACGGTCATCCAGTCCGTAGGTGGCGACGAACTCGGACATGAACATGCCGGCGAACTGGCCCCGATAGGCCGGCGCAATCTGCTTCAGGACCTCCACCGCCGCACGGAAGTCCTGCGGCAGAAACGCCCTTGCGGTCTCCACGGTCTGCGTCATGCGCTGGGTCAGGCTGAGATCGTCGAGCCCGGCGGCGGCACGGGCGGCGAAGCCGGCGGCGTCGAAGCCTGGCTCGACCGTGCGCATGCGCGCGCCCAGGTCCTGAAAGAAGGCGGGATTGAACCACTGTTTCAGTTCCTGGGCCATTGGTCTTCCGGGCCTGTCCTTGGCTTCGGCGGCGGATGCGCCGCCATTAGACCACGGCCGCGGGTACGGCACCCAGAGCCACGATTTCGCTTGACGGGGCGCGGCGCGGTGCGTTTAAAGTTGGCTCAGCGCCGATTTGAGTCTCAGCTTGCGGGCGCGGTAGAAATGCGGCTAAAGCGAGCGGAAAAACCGCCGCGACAGCCGTTTGTCGCGGTTTTTTTGTGCGTTACTAAAGGCATAGGGACTGGCCCTCCCCGACGGGCTCGCGGTGATTTGAGAGGGGCAGCTTGCTCCGCGTGACCAAAAGCTAAAGAGCCAATGGGGCCCCTCGACAACGATTGACGAACAAGGAGGGCTTCATCATGGCCGACACACCTGAATTCACGTCCACCAACCCGCAGACCCAGGTTCTGCACGCGGGCTATCGTGCCGATCCGACAACCGGGGCCGTCGCGGTCCCGATCTACCAGACGACGTCCTACCAGTTCCGCGACACAGAGCATGCGGCGAACCTGTTCGCCTTGAAGGAACTGGGCAACATCTACAGCCGGATCATGAACCCGACCGTGGACGTCCTGGAAAAACGCCTGGCGGCTTTGGAGGGCGGCGTCGCGGCGCTGGCACTGTCGTCCGGACAGGCGGCGACCGCACTTTCAATCCAGAACCTGGCCAAGGCGGGCGACAACATCGTCTCCTCCACGGATCTTTACGGCGGGACCTGGAACCTGTTCGCCAACACGTTGAAGGACCAGGGTATCGAAGTCCGGTTCGTCGATCCGTCGGACCCCGAGGGTTTCCGCAACGCCACCGACGACCGGACCCGCGCCTATTACGCCGAGACATTGCCCAATCCCAAGCTGACGGCGTTCCCGATCGCAGAGGTCGCGGAGATCGGCCGTTCCTTCGGCATTCCGCTGATCATGGACAACACGGCCTCGCCCATTATCTGCAAGCCGCTGGATCTTGGCGCGGCGATCGTCGTTCATTCGACCACCAAGTACATCGGCGGGCACGGGACCTCGATCGGCGGCGTGATCATCGACGGCGGCAACTTCCCGTGGGAGGATCTGAAGGAGCGCCAGCCGGCCCTGAACACGCCGGACCCCTCCTATCACGGTGCGGTCTGGACGGAGGCGGTCAAACCGTTGGGCCCGATCGCCTATATCATCAAGGCACGGGTAACGCTGTTGCGCGACCTTGGCTGCGCCATGAGCCCGCAGAACGCGTTCCAGTTCATCCAGGGCCTGGAGACCCTGCCACTCAGGTTCCGCGAGCATTGCCGCAACGCCCGCGCCGTGGCCCAGTTCCTGGCGACCCATCCGGAGGTCACCAGCGTCACCTATCCGGGCCTGAAGTCGGGCGAGGAGAAGCGCCGCGCCGACGCCATCTTCGACGGTGGGTATGGCGGCCTGGTCGGCTTCGAACTGAAGGGCGGCAGGGAGGCGGGCCGCCGGTTCATCGACGCGCTGAGGCTGTTCTACCATGTCGCCAATATCGGTGATGCGCGGTCGCTGGCGATCCATCCGGCAACGACGACGCACAGCCAGCTCGACCGCGACGAGCAACTGGCCTCCGGCGTTTCGGAGGGCTTCGTGCGGCTGTCGGTCGGGATCGAGCACATCGACGACATCCTGGAAGACCTGACCTCCGCGCTGGACGCGGCCGGCAACGTGGTTCAGGCGGCCGAATAGCCTCCCCGCGTTCGATTCATACGGCGGGCCGGCCCCAGAGGGGCCGGCCCTTTCCTTGGGCAGCCGGGTTTCCTACACTCCGGCACCGCAACGAAGAACAATTGGGCCAGTCTGTTTCGATGCCAAACCTATTCCCGGGGCGCTTTCCCACCGCACGCATGCGCAGGAACCGTGACGGCGACGCGGTGCGCCGCCTGGTCGCGGAGGCGGTTCTTACGCCGGACGACCTGATCTGGCCGGTCTTCCTGACCGACGGCAGCAACCGCACCGAACCGATCGACAGCATGCCCGGCGCAGAAAGGCTCTCGGTCGACCGCCTTGTGGGCGAAGCCGAGGCGGCCATGGAACTCGGGATTCCGGCCATCGCGCTTTTCCCGCAGACGCCGCCGGATCGGAAATCGGCAGACGCAGCCGAGGCGCTCAATCCGGACAACCTGGTGAACCGGGGGGTGCGGGCGATAAAGCAGGCACTGCCCGAGATGATGGTGGTCTGCGACGTCGCGCTCGATCCCTACACGCTGCACGGCCACGACGGCCTGATGCGGGACGATCAGATCCTGAACGACGAGACGGTCGAGGTGCTGGTCCGCCAGGCGATCGTACAGGCCGAATCGGGCTGCGACACGGTCGCGCCGTCGGACATGATGGACGGCCGCATCGGCGCGGTGCGTCGGGCGTTGGACGAGGCGGGCCACACCAGAACGCGGGTCCTCGCTTACTCGGCCAAGTACGCCTCAAGCTTCTATGGTCCGTTCCGCGATGCGGTCGGATCGGGCGGTGTCCTGAAGGGCGACAAACGGACCTATCAGATGGATCCCGCCAATTCCGACGAGGCGCTGCGCGAGGTTGCAATGGACCTGGAGGAAGGCGCCGACATCATCATGGTCAAACCGGGCATGCCGTACCTGGACATCGTCCGCCGGGTCAAGGAGACGTTCGGCGTGCCGACGTTCGTCTATCAGGTGTCGGGCGAGTACGCGATGATCAAGGCCGCGGCCGGCAACAACTGGCTCGACGAGACCGGGGCGATAATGGAATCCCTAACCGGGTTCAAGCGGGCCGGGGCGGACGCGATTCTGACCTACTTCGCGAAGGATGCCGCCCGGCTGTTGCGCGACCGCTGATCGGCGCGCGCGGCCGTCTAGGCCGCCACCTGACCTGCGTCTGGCTGGCTGTCGTCGGCGGAGACCGGGCTGGTCCGTTCAGGCGAGAAGTGGACCGTAACGACGGTACCGACGCCGACCTCGCTGTCGATGGTCAGCGATCCGCCATGCATCTTGATCAGGTTGTCGACCAGGCACAGGCCCAGCCCCGTCCCTTCGTGGCGCCGGACCAGCGGATCCTCGACTTGGCGGAACGGCTTTACGATCTCGGGGATCTGCTCCGCCGGGATCCCGCACCCCGTATCGGCGACCCGCATCCAAATGCTGCCGTTGGTACAGCCGACGCTGACGGTTACCTCGCCGTCTTCGGGCGTGAACTTCATAGCGTTCGACAACAGGTTCAGCATGATCTGCTTGCAGACCCGGGGATCGGCAAGCAGCCGCGGCATGTCCTCGGGCATCTGCGTGACGATGCGGATCTTCGCCTGCAGCGCCCTGCCCCGCACCATCTCGATGCAGCGCGCGACCGCTTCGCCGATGCAGATCTTCTCCTCCGAGATGGTCTGCTGGCCGGCCTCGATCTTGGCGATGTCCAAAAGATCGTTGATCAGGCTCAACAAATGGCCGCCCGCATCGTGAATGTATCCCGCGTATTCAAGGTATTCCGGACGCCCGACCTTGCCGAAGATCTGGTTGGAGATGCATTCGGAAAAACCGAGGATGGAGTTCAGCGGCGTGCGCAACTCGTGGCTCATGTGGGCCAGGAAGGTGTCCTTGGCCCGGTTCGCAAGCTGCGCCTCCTCCTTCGCCAGCATCAGTTCCTGCATGGTCTCCTGAAGCCGCGCCAGGGTCTGGCGCTGACGCCGGTTCAACTTGACCACGGAGGCGTAACGCCAGCCTCCCATTGCCGCCACCACAAGCACCAGTGCGGCGCCGGCCGCCCACAGCAGGCGATCGACCGTCCAGTAGCGCTGCGGCGAACCGAACCACTCGGAATAGATGCGCTCGTAGGCCCGCGAATGGACCGTCTCATCGACCGCGGCATGGATGATTGCGGCAAGTTCCGGCGCACTGGCCCGGACGGCGACGGCGCGGCGCAACTCCAACAACGGCTTGTCGGCCGCCTGTATCCGGTCTTCCAGGCCGATCCGTTCGGCCCAGCGCTGTACGATCTTGCGGGGATAGACCGCCCCATCCACTTCGCCGGACAGCAAGGCGACCAGCGCCTCGGAAGCCGTGGCATAGGACCTGATCGTGAAGTCGGACCGGCCGCGGACCAGGCGGGCGCCGACATTGCCTTCGACGACCGCGACGGTCTTGCCGGCCATGTCATCGAGGTTTTCAACTGCGGTGCTTTCGGCACGGACGAACAACGAGACCGTGGTGGTCGCAACCGGCGTGGAGAACAAGGCGTAGCCTGCGCGTTCCTCGGTGACCGCAAGGTTCGGCAGCACGTCGACCTCGCCCGTCCGGAACGCCGTCAAGGCATCCAACCAGCCATCGAAGACCCGGTATTCGAACGTGAGGTTCGTCGACCGCTCGATCTCGGCCAAGAGATCGACCGAGAAGCCCGAAATGTTGCCAGTGTCGTCCACCCGGAAAAACGGCGGGAATGTCCGCGTGATTGCCACGATGACGCGCTGGCCGGGTTCGGGCCCGGCGTTTTGCAGATCGGCGGAACCCGTCGGTTGGGCAGACGCAGCGCGCAGCATCAGCAGGCCCGCCCCCGTCACCACAAGGGCAAGCAGCAGGGCGCGGCCGACGCGGCGGCAAAGGTCCGGCATGCTTCACTCCGACAATAGTCCCGACTGAAGCACTACCCGGTTCTGGTTAATATTGGATTAAATTTAGCGTTTCTTTATATACGGATTAAGATCTTAATGTTACCGGTTAACACATTGATATTACTTTATTATACGGCGTTATGGAGCTCTGGCCTTCGAGCCCTTTCGGGACGATTTCGCAAGAAATACGGCGCTTCTCGAAAGGCGGATTCAGCGTCCGGACGATCGCGAAAAACAGACTTTTAAACAACGACTTCCGAAACAAACTTCTCGATCATCCGATCATGCCATGCGACCGAATCACCCGCCTGGTGAAAGCCTACATGACCGCCGCTCGGCGGCAGCAACGGCGTCACGCGGGGGTTGGATTGCCAGTCGAATGCGGCAAAGGGCTCGAACGGAATCCAGGGGTCGTTGCGCGCCTGGATAACCAGGGTCGGGATATCGACCTCCGGCAGGAACCGCTTGCCGGCACAGCGCCGGTAATATGTTTCGGCATCGCCGAAACCGAAGCGCGGCGCCACGAAGCGGTCGTCAAACTCGTAGACCGTCTTTGCCGACCGCACCGCGGCCTGCTCGTCCACGCTGACGTCGATCTCCAGCACGTCCTGCTTCATCCGGTTCAAGAGCCACTGGTGGTAAAGCCGATTGCGCGGTTCCATGAACCGATGCGCCGTCGCCTTCAGATCGATGGGCGCCGAGACGATGACCGCCGCCCTGACCAGTTCCGACGCCTGTCGCGCGAGATAGCGGCAAAGGATGTTGCCGCCCAGCGAATAGCCGACGGCAACCACGCCGACCGGCGCGATCTCGGTCTCCACGGCCGCCATGACGTCGGCGATATCCTCCGACAAGCCCGCATGGTAGGGCGAGCGGCTTACCGCACGCGACGCGCCCGCGCCGCGCATCGAAATTCTGAGCACCGGATAGCCGAGGCGCCGGAAATGCCGCGCGCTGAAAACCATGTAGCTGGACTCCGCGCAACCGGTGAGCCCGTGGATCAGGAGGATCAGCGGCAACCCTTCCATTCCGGGACTGTACGCGCCGACCAACTTGTCACCGCTGCCGTCCCGGATCGGCAGGTCCAGCGGCATCGCGCCGAGATCGGCTGCGTCGACCCCGGAAAGCTCCACGACCAAGAAGTTCCGGATCGTCTGAAGGTCGCCGCCCCACCAGGGTGCACGCGGCCGAAACGGCTCGATCTCGGACTCGATGTTCAGCAACTCAGCCAATCAACCACTCCCTGACGACGGCGATCTGTTCGGCCGGCATCAATGTCGGCGCGTGCCCGCAATCGGAGAACTCGACCAGTTCCGCGCGCGGCCCGCGTTTGGTCATTTCCGTTGCGACCTCCCGGCTCAGGACGTCGGACGTCGCCCCCCGCAGCAGCAGCACAGGACATCCAATGCGATCGAAAACCGGCCAAAGATCGACGTCTTCGTCGGGGGCGTCCAGCATCGGCTGCACGATGGCCGGATCGTACGCCATCCGCCAGCGACCGTCGTCGCTGCGCCTGACGCTGTGATCGACGATGTGGCGCCACTCGTCGTCGCCCAGCTGCCCGAAAGGCGCATAAACCGTTCTGATGTGAGCCTCAGCCTCCTCGGCCGTCGCGAACGCCCACTGCCTCTCAAGATAGGCGCGGATGCGGGCCAGTCCATCCTTGGACACCAGCGGGCCGACGTCGTTCAGGACCAGGCGCTCGATCGGGCTGTCCTCGCCGGCCGCCATCAGCATGCCGATCAGCCCGCCCATGGAAGTCCCGACCCAATCGACCTTGTCGACGCCGAGACGCCCCAGGAGCACGGTCATATCGTTGACATACTGGGGAAAACCATAGCCTGCAGGATCGCGCAGCCAATCGCTGGCGCCACGGCCGACGATGTCCGGGCAGACGACGCGGCACCGGCTTTCCAGGGCTCCCGCGAACCGGTCGAAATCTCTTCCCGTGCGGGTCAGTCCGTGGACGCAGACCACGGTCCGCCCGGCCGAGGGCGCCCCCCACTCCACGTAGGCCATGCGGTGAAAGCCGCTTGTCGAGACGCAGCGGACGCTGCTTGCCCTCATCCCCATTTTGCCGCACCTGCCGTGGAATCCGTTCATCGGACCGATATGCGGGTCCGTTAGTCTGTCGCGGCCGACCGGTTCGACGCATACTCGCCCGGCCGGCAGGAAAGATGACCATGACTGCACCGTCTCCCGCAACCGTTCGCAACGGCAAGGACCATCGATGATGCGCAGACTCCGCAAGGCCGCCCTGTGGACCGTCGGCGCGATCGCGGTGCTGGCGGCCGTCGCTCTCGGCGGCGCCGCCGCGTGGGTGGCCGCATCGCTGCCCAAGCATGACGGAACGGTGGCCGTGAACGGGCCGACACAGGAGATCCGGGTTCTGCGCGACGCCAATGCCGTCCCGCATATCTTCGCGGCCAGCATGCGCGACGGCTACTACGCGTTGGGCTTCGTGCATGCGCAGGACCGGCTGTGGCAGATGGATTTCCTGCGTCGGCTGGCGGCGGGCCGGCTGTCGGAGGTGCTGGGTGAACGGACGCTCCGGATCGATCGTTTCTTCCGTCTGCTGGGCCTGGAACGCCTGGCAAAACAGCAGGCGGACGCCATGCCCGCGCAAGTCAAACAGGCGCTCGCCGCCTATGCCGACGGCGTCAACGCGTGGCTTGCGACACGGTGGGGCCCCCTGCCCCCGGAATTCGCGGCTCTGCGCTACGAACCGGCGCCATGGGAACCGTCCGATTCGATCCTGTGGGGCCGCCTGATGGGCATGCGCCTGGCCAACAACTGGCGGGAAGAACTGCTGCGGACCCGCATGCTCGAGCGGCTGCCGCCGGAACGCGTCGACGCCCTGCTTGGCGTCGAAGCCGGCGACCGTCCGATCACCCTGGCGGGCCTGGCCGAGGCTGCCGCAGCACTTTATGCCGCGATCCCCGCCGCCGCGGTCTCGGACAGCGCCTCGAACGCCTGGGTGCTGTCCGGAACCCGTACGGCAACCGGCAAGCCGATCCTGGCCAACGATCCGCACCTCGGTTTCGGCGCACCCGGGCTGTGGTACCTGGCCCGGATCGTCAGCCCGGAGCTGACGATTGCCGGCGCCACCGTACCGGGGGTCCCGTTCCACCTGTTGGGCCACAACGGCCGGGTCGCCTGGGGCCTGACGACCACCCATGCCGACACCGAGGATCTGGTGGTCGAGACGCTCGACCCCGACGATGCCGAACGCTATCTGACCGAAACCGGCTCCCGGGCGTTCGTGACCCGCACCGAGGAAATCCCGATCAGCGACGGGACGACCCGCACGCTGGTGGTGCGCGCGACGCGAAACGGCCCGGTGATCTCCGATGTCCTGGATGCCGCAGCGCCCGACGGCACCATACTGGCCCTGGCGTCGACCAACTTCGACCCTGAGGACCGAACGGCGGCCGGTCTTTACGGCATGAACCACGCGACCGACGCCCAGGCCTTCGCCGACGCCGCCCGCGCCCTGGGCGCGCCGGCCCAGAACGTGTTGTACGCGGACAGCGCGGGGCGCATCGGGCTGATCGCGCCTGGCCGGCTGCCCGTCCGCCCCCGCGGCGACGGCAGCGTGCCGGTCGGCGGCGCGGACGGGCCGGTCTGGCTGGGCCGGGTGCCGACAGAGGCCGCGCCGATGTCGGCCGATCCCGTCAATGGGCTGATCGTCAACGCCAACAACCGGCTGGTGGGCCCGGACCACCCTCACCTGATCACCCGGCGCTGGCCGGCCGGGTTCCGGGCCGAGCACCTGTTGGGCGCCTTGGAACCGGCCGACGGACATCGCCTTGCCGACAGCGTGGCGCTGCAGATGGACGTCCGGTCGCGCGCCGCCGAGACCCTGATGCCCGCCCTATTGAGCCTGGAGACCGAAGATCCGCGCAGCCGCGCCGCCTTGGAGATGCTGGCCGGCTGGGACCTGCGCATGGTCCGTGCCTCGGCCGCGGCCCTGATCTATGCCGCCTGGACGCGGGAACTCGTCCGGGAACTGGCAGAGGACGATCTGGGGCCGGTCTTTGCGGATTACTGGGACGGCAGGCCGGGCTTTCTGATCCATGCCCTGAACACCGACCCCGCCTGGTGCGACCGTGTCGGCACCGCGGCCGAAGAGACCTGCAACGACGCACTGGACGCCACGCTGGGCGCCGCGCTGGACGGGCTGACCCGGCAATTCGGCGACGACATGTCCGCCTGGCGCTGGGGCAGCGTGCATCTGGCACGCTTCAAACATCAGGTCCTCGGCGACGTGCCGCTGGTCGGGAGGCTGGTCAACCACGAGATCGAGACCGACGGCGGCGACGAGACCGTGAACCGCGGCACCACCGTGGGCGGCCCCGGCGGAGCCCCGTTCGCCCACGTCCACGGACCGGGCTTTCGGGCCGTCTACGACCTGTCGGACCTGGATGCCAGCCGCTTCACCATGGCCGGCGGCCAGTCGGGACACCCCCTTTCCGGACATTACAGAGACTTGTTGACTGGCTGGCGCGACGGGGCCAGCTTCACACTCGCCGGCAGCATCGACGCGCTGCGGGCGGCCGGCGCACGCGAACTGAGCCTGCGCCCGGCGCAATAGAGGCGGGTCCGCCCTGCCCGCCGGTTATGGGAGATGACGGTGTCGATCACCATCGAGGACGTGCGCGCCGCACGCCAGATCATCCAGGCCCCCGTCCTTAACACGCCGACGATCCGGTCCGAGGCGCTGTCGGCCATGCTGTCAGCCGATGTGTTCCTGAAGCTGGAGACGCTGCAGCCGACCGGTTCCTTCAAGGTGCGCGGCGCCATGGTGAAACTGGAAAGCCTGGCACCGGACCAGCGCAACAAGGGCGTGATCGCGGTCTCCGCCGGCAACCATGCCCAGGGGGTCGCGATGCACGCCCGACGCCTCGGCATGCCGGCGACCATCGTGATGCCCGAAGGCACGCCGTTCACGAAGATCGGCCAGACGCGGGCCTATGGCGCCCGGGTGCTGATCAAGGGCGCAACGGTCGACGAATCCGAACCCCATGCGCTGGAACTTGCCCGCGAGCAGGACCTTACCTTCATCCATCCGTTCGATGACGAGAAGATCATCGCCGGCCAGGGCACGATCGCGCTTGAGATGCTGGAGGCCGTGAGCGATCTCGACTGCCTGGTCGTGCCGATCGGCGGCGGCGGTCTGATCGGCGGGATTGCCACGGTCGCCAAGGCCCTGCGGCCCAGTATCGAGGTGATCGGCGTCGAAGCCGACCTCTTCCCCTCGATGTACCAGTCCCTGCACGGCCTGCCGGCGACGTCCGGCGGCGAGACCCTGGCCGAGGGCATCGCCGTCAAGACGCCCGGCACGCTGACGCTGGATATCGTGCGACGGCTGGTGGATGACATCCTTCTGGTCGACGAGACGGCGATCGAGATGGCCGTTCAGGCGCTGCTGGACGTCGGCAAGGTCATGGCCGAAGGCGCCGGCGCGGTTCCGCTGGCGGCGATGATGACCAACCCCGCGCTGTTCACGGGCCGCAAGGTGGGCCTGGTAATCTGCGGCGCCAACATCGACCCTCGGATCCTGGCTTCGATCCTGATGCGCGGCATGATCCGCGCCGGCCGTCTGATCCGGCTGCGCGTGGCGATCAAGGACGCCCCGGGGGAGCTCAGCCGGGTGGCGGATCATATCGCAAAGACCGGCGGCAACATCGTCGAGGTCAACCACCACAGGATGTTCTACGACGTCTCGGTCAAGCAGGCCGAACTGGACGTCATGGTGGAAACCCGCGACGCCGCACATGTGAGCGACATTATGACCCGTCTCAAGGCGGCCGGTTACAGGCCGTCGCTGCTTTCGGGTTCAGCACAACATGGTTAACGCAACCCTTTGTCTTCGCTTGATTTTTTATCAAGAATGTCGGTGCAGGATGGGCGCGATCCGGGGGAAATCAGAATGAGACCCGGGCAGAACCGGCTTGCGGCGGCGATACGGCGGCCGAAGCGTGCATCCAGAAGGAAGGCGCGGTTACGATGAAGTCGAGGGGGGATCTTGTGCCGCTGAGCGACGGCGCACCGGCCGGGCTTGAGGCGGTGGTAAACCGCGTCTCGTTCCGCTCGGGCGACTGTCTTTTCCGCCTCGGCACTGCTGCCGACGAAGCCTTCATTCTGATCGACGGCACGCTCGAAATCTCGGGCGCGGTCTCGGGCATATCCGTCGGAATCGACATGATCGAGGAACCGGGCCGGCTGTTCGGCTGGGAACCCCTGGCGTTCGGCCGCTCGGCCCGTCTGACCGCCGCCATCGCGACGACGGACGGCACGGCGCTGCGGATTCCTGCCGCCGACATCGCCGACGAGGATGCGCTGTCGGCCGCGGGACGGCTCTCGCGCCGCTATTTGCTGCGGGCGGCCCAGGAGGCGGCCGATGCTTACAAAGCCGGCATGGCAAGCACCAAGCGCCGTGCGCAGGATCACTGGCTGTGCGAACCGCTGGTTGCCCTCCTTCTGCGCGCCGACGCTGCCGACGGGTCCCGTGTCTGGTCGACAGCCGTCGGTCTGTTGGGTCATGCGCTGGGCGCGTCGCGCGCCGTCCTTTACACCGCGTCGGCCGGCGATGAAGCGCCGACGACAAGCGCGGACTGGTCCGCCACGCCCGATGCCGCAGCGTTCGGCGAACCGTCCCAGGCGGCGGGCGACCCGCCCTGGTTCTGGAGCACGCTGCAGGATCGCGAGGAGATCGTCACGCGCGACGGCGGCGTCCTGGTCCTTCCACTGCACGACGGCTCTCTTCTGCGCGGCGCGCTCAGCATCGCGTTCGACGATGCCGAAGCCCTGCCCGAAGCGCCCGAACGCCATGGACTTGCTCTGTTGACCGGGGTTCTGGCGCTGGACCTGGCCCGGCGCCAGGACGGAGCACAGCTGGGCAAACTGGCGCACAAGGACCGTCTGACGGGGCTGACAAACGGGCTGTTGTTTCAGGATCGGCTGAACCTCGCATTGGCCCGGGCCCGGCGTGCTGACCGCTGCGTCGCGCTGTTGTATCTCGACCTGGACGGCTTCGACCCCTTGAACCGCGAGTTCGGCACGGAGGTCGGCGACAGGCTGTTGAAGGAAATTGCGCGGCGCCTGAAGGTCTGTGCCCGCGAATCCGACACCGTCGGCCGGATCGGCGACGACGAGTTCGCGATCATGCTGGAAGACGTCGACGGCACCGAGGCCGCCTTGCAGGCGGCCCAGCGGGTGATGACGACCCTGAACCAGCCGATCCACGCCGAGGAACAGTCCCACTATGTGGGCATCAGCGTCGGCATCGCCATGTATCCGGAACATGCGGTCGACGCGGAGTCCCTGATCCGTGCAGGCACCGAGGCCATGGCCCGGGCGAAGCAAATGACCGGCTCGGCCTATGCCCTGTACAGCTCGGACAAGGATGAGGGCGCCGGCCGACGGATGCAGGTCGAGGCGCAACTGCGCGCCGCGCTGGCCGCGCGCGAGCTGTTGGCCTACTACCAGCCCATCGTCGACATCAAGACCGGCCGGATTCAAGGCGCCGAGGCGCTGGCGCGGTGGCCGCGCGAGGACGGCACGGTTCTCGGGCCCGGCAGCTTCCTGCCGATCGCGGAGGCCACCGGCATGGTCATCCCGCTGAGCCGCCAGATCCTGCGCCAGGCGTGCCGGGAAACGGTCGCCTGGAACCGGCTGTTCCACACCCGCCTGACCGCCGCGGTCAACGTCTCGACCCGGTGGCTGGTCGATCCTCAGTTCCTGGACACCGTCGAGAACACGCTGCGCGACACCGGCCTGCCTGCTCACTGCCTGACCCTGGAACTGACCGAGGAGATCCTGTCCCGTGATCTCGAGGCCTCCGAAAGGGCGCTCGCAGGGCTGAAGGCGCTCGGGGTGAAGCTGGCGCTGGACGATTTCGGCACCGGGCACTCCTCGCTGGCGATCCTGGAACGGTTCACGATCGATTCGATCAAGATCGACCGCTCGTTCACCTCCGCCATCGTCACGCTGGACGACGACGCGCCGATCCTGCGCGGCACCCTTGCGCTGGGCCGCGAGTTGGGCACCAGCGCGGTTGCGGAAGGCGTGGAGACCGAGGTACAGGCGGGCTTCCTGCGCCGCCATGGCGGGACGCTTTGCCAGGGCTACTTCTTCGGAAAGCCGATGCCGTCAGAGGAATTCGAGAAGCGCCTGAACGAGCAATTCGGCGCCCGCGCCGCCCCACGCCATGCCGGAGAAGGCCGGACCGGCCACTAGTCCTTGTCCGTCAGGCTGCGGTAGTCGCCGCCATAGTAGAGCAGCGGCCGCCCCGGCTCCCCGACGACCAGCCGCACCACCCGACCGACGACGATGATGTGGTCGCCGCCCGGATGGATCGCCTCGGTCCGGCATTCCAGGTTGGCGAGGCAGCCGGACAGGATGGGACAGCCGGTCTCCCACTGGACGATGTCGAGATCGCCGAACTTCTGCGCGCCCTGTTGCGAGAAGCGCACAGAGATCGCCTGCTGATCGTCGCGCAAGACGTTGATTGCAAAAGCCTTTGTTCCCTCGAAGGCGGGATAGCTCAACGCGCCGCGGTCGAGACAGAACAGGACCAGCGGCGGGTCCAGCGAGACCGAGCTGAAGGAATTGACGGTCACGCCCAGGGGCACCTCGTCCGTCCCGACGGCGGTGACCACCGTGACGCCGGTGGCGAACTTGCCGCAGGCCTCTCTGAACTCGAGGCTGGAGACCGGGGGCCTCGTTTCCTGCGCTGTCGGGCGTTCGAGCATGGCACCACGCTGTCTGGCATTTCGGGCGAGCTTGGGTGAGGCCATTTGTACTTCTTTAACTGAGAATTGCCTAACAATACGCGCTGTCTAAGCGTTCCCCCGGCGCGGGCCATCGCCCGCCTCCGGGCAAACAGTCCGGCGAGGCTCGATGTTTGTCATAATCGGCATTGTGGTGGTGACTGCTTGCGTGTTGGGCGGCTACGTGGCCCTGGGCGGCAAGCTGGGGGTCCTGAACCAGCCGTTCGAGCTGGTGATCATCGGCGGCGCGGGCGTCGGCGCCTTCATCATCGGCAATCCCATGAGGACGATCAAACGAGCGCTCAGCGGAATGGGGGCGATCTTCAAGGGACCGAAATACAAGAAGGACGACTACCTGGAGCTGCTGACAATGCAGTACCAGGTCTACAAGCTGATCAAGCAGAAGGGCGCGCTGGCCGTCGAGCAGCATGTGGAAAAGCCCGAGGACAGCTCGCTGTTCCAGGCATTCCCGAAGTTCCACTCCGACCACCATGCCTTGGACTTCATGTGCGACTATCTGCGCATGATCACGATGGGGACGGACAATCCCCACGAGATGGAATCCCTGATCGACCAGGAACTGGAGCTACATCACCACGCTGAACACGAGGCCAGCCACGCACTGACCATCATGGCGGAGAGTTTTCCCGGGCTGGGCATCGTCGCCGCCGTGCTCGGCGTCATCAAGACCATGGGTTCGATCAGCGAGCCGCCGGAAGTGCTTGGCGGCCTGATCGCCGCGGCGCTGGTCGGCACGTTCCTTGGCATCCTTCTGTGCTACGGGTACGTCGCGCCCATGGCGGGCGCGGTCAAGGCGATCCGCGAGGAAGAGCACACCTACTTCCTGTGCCTAAAGGCGGGCCTGCTGGCGCACCTGTCCGGCTATGCGCCGGCGATCTCGGTCGAGTTTGCGCGTAAGGCGCTGGCCGAACACATGCGGCCGACCTTCGCCGAGGTGGAAGAGGCGGTCGAAGGCCTGCCGCCGGTCTAGGCCGGCTCAATCCCGCCGCCGCGGCAAAGCACCGATGACGGACACCCTGGAAGAACCGCTCGAACCGCTGATCCTGAAGCGGAAGAAGAAGCTGGCGGCCGAACACCACGGCGGCGCCTGGAAGGTCGCCTATGCGGACTTCGTCACGGCAATGATGGCGTTCTTCCTGTTGTTGTGGCTGTTGAACGTGACGACCGAGGAGCAGAAACGCGGCATTTCCGACTTTTTCGAACCGATTGGCGTCTCCGAGGAAGACACCGGTCTCGGCGCGACGCTGAAAGGTCTCTCGGTCGAGGGCGAAGGCGCCCTGCGCTCGGCCGGCTCGCCGCCGACAGTGATGATCCCGGTCCCCAGCTTCGGGGCTGAAACCGAAGAGGCCGAGCCCGGGCGCAAGACCGCGGAGGAAGCCGACGAGTCCAAGCCCGACCTTTCCAAGGTTCAGAATTTCGAAGAGGAGGAAGACCTGCTGAACCGGGCCAAGGAAGCGATCCAGCAGTCGCTGCAGGACGCGCCCGAACTGATGGAGCTGCAGAAGAACCTGGTGATCGACGTGGTGCCCGAGGGACTGAGGATCCAGATCCTCGACACCCACGAAGGCGGCATGTTCGCGCCCGATTCCGCCGAACTGACCGGACGGGCCAAGCGCCTGATCGCGCTGGTCGCCAGCATCATCGTCACCCTTCCCAACAAGGTCCGGATCGCCGGACATACCGAGCAATCGGACTGGAGCCGCGACGAGGCCTACGGCATTTGGGAACTGTCCGGCGACCGCGCGACTTTCACGCGCCGCTGGTTGGTCGGTTCCGGCCTGCCGGAGGACCGGGTCACCACCGTTATCGGCAAGGCGGACACCGAACCGCTCGTGCGGCGCGACCCGAAATCGGCCCGCAACCGGCGGATCTCGATCATTCTTCTGCGCGAGAACCCGATCCCCGAAGGGCGGGCCGCGGGCAGAGCGGGCTGAGGCAGGCGACATGGCGGACGATGCAGCCCAACCGCTCGTCATCAAGACGAAAAAAATCAAGGACGACTCCCATCACGGCGGCGCGTGGAAGGTCGCCTATGCCGATTTCGTGACCGCGATGATGGCCTTTTTCCTGTTGTTGTGGCTGTTGAACGCGACGACGGAGGAACAGAAGGACGGGATTTCCAACTATTTCGAGCCGATCGGCGCGGTCAAAGGTTCCAGCGGCAGCGACGGCATGTTCGGCGGCATCTCGGTCAGCGACCCGGGGCCGATCCGCGAACCGGGCGCCAAGGAATCGCTGAACCTCGAGGACCCGTCGGACGAAGACCTGGACTCCGACGCCCGCGGCGAGGGCGAGGACGTGCCGGAGATTTCTTCCGACGTGTCAGAGATCGACCCGGTCGATGAGGAACGCATGTTCAACACGGCCAAACGCCTGTTGGAGTCGGCGATGGACCAGCTTCCGCCGGAACTCGAGGACCTGCGCGACACGGTCAAGGTCGACATCACCGAAGAGGGCCTGAGGATCCAGCTTCTGGACCACGAACGGCACCCGATGTTCGAACCGAACAGCGCGGTCTTCACGCCGCTGGCCGAACAGGTGTTGCTGTTCATTTCCACCGTCGTGGCACGGCTGCCGAACAGCGTCTCGATCACCGGCCACGACGACGCGACCCCCTTCCAGGGACCCGACGGAATGGGCAAGTGGAAGCTGTCGCTGGATCGCAGCCAGACCGCGCGCCGAAGCCTGATCGCATCGGGCATCGACGGCGGCCGGTTCAGAACCGTGCTTGGCAAGGCCGATACCGAGCCCGCCTTCGACACCGAACCGACGGCCGCGGAGAACCGGCGCGTGGTCATCGTCCTGAACCGTCAGGCGCCGGACGAGGCGGAATCAGACAATCCCCTGCCCCCGCCGATAACGCAGTAGCGCACAACAGCGGTTGCGCCGCCCCGCCCGCGTTCATAAGTGAGGGGTCCGGGCATTCATCTGGATGGGGACCACCATGAACTACGGCCACGCGGCATCGGCACAAAGGCTGCGCGATCCGGCGCTATACGACGGCATCATTGTCAAACGCATGATCGCCTTTGTGATCGACGCGGTGATCCTGTCGATCCTCGGCGCCGCGCTGATCGCCCTTGGGATCATGTCGTTCGGTCTTCTGCTGCCGCTGATCTGGCCGGTGCTGCCGGTCATCCCGCTGGCCTATCACACCCTGACGGTCGGCGCGCGCGGGTCGGCGACGATCGGCATGCGGATCTGCGGGATTCGCGTGATCTCGATCGATGGCGTCGCGCCCAACTTGCTGCAGGCATTCATCCTTGCCCTTCTGTTCTATCTGACGGTCGGCGCCACGTCGGGGCTGATCCTGCTGGTGGCGCTGTTCACGGACCGGGGTCGCTGCCTTCACGACTTCGTGGCCGGCACCCTGGCGGCGCCCGCTCATATTCCCGTGCGCTGATCCAGGCCGGGGCCGGCCGCGCCATCGGCGCTGGCCTTGGCCCCTGCATCCGGGCCATACTCTCCAAGTCCAAGCGGACCGCACGCCATAGGCTGGCGCCGCGCGGCGTTGCAGGTTTGGTTAAAGGCGGGCAATCAGGGAGTCCATGTCCAAGTCGGACCAGTTTTCCTACGACCCGGGCGGTTACTTCTGCGAACTGACCGGCGGTGCCGGCGAGGCCGACGTGCGGCACGCGGCCATCGTCAGCCGCCTGGCGGCGCTGGACATCGAGGAGCTGACGGCCCGCGCCAAGGATGCCGAACGCGAGCTGTTCAACCTGGGCATCACCTTCACGGTCTACAGCAACCGCCAGGCGATCGACCGCATCCTGCCCTTCGATGTGATCCCGCGCCCGTTGTCGGCGTCGGAGTGGGAAGTCCTGGAAAGCGGGGTCAAGCAGCGGGTCAAGGCCCTGAACCTGTTCCTGTGGGACATCTATCACGACCGCAAGGTTATCAAGGACGGCGTGATCCCGGCCGACCTGGTGCTCGGCAACAAGAACTATCGCCCGCAGATGGTCGATGTGGACGTGCCGCACGGAACCTACGTGCACGTCTGCGGAACCGATCTGGTCCGTGGCGACGACGGCAGTTTCCGGGTGTTGGAGGACAATGCGCGCACGCCTTCGGGCGTCTCCTACGTGATCGAGAACCGGCACATGATGATGCGCGCCTTCCAGGATCTGACCGAAGGCGTCAACATCCGGCCCGTCGACGACTATGGCAGAAAGCTGAACGAGGCCCTGACGTCGATTGCCCCGCCCAGCACCCACGACCCGCAGGTCGTGCTGCTGTCGCCGGGTGTCTACAACTCGGCCTATTTCGAGCACATCTTCCTGGCCCGGGAGATGGGCGTGCCGCTGGTCGAAGGGCGCGACCTGGTGGTCGACAACGATCAGGTCTACATGCGCACCACGGCCGGCCTGACGCCGGTGCACTCCATCTATCGCCGCATTGACGACGACTTCCTGGATCCGCGCGCCTTTCGCGAGGACAGCCTGTTGGGCGTGCCGGGCCTGATGGAGGCCTATCGGAAGGGCAATGTGGGCCTGGCCAATGCGGTCGGCACCGGCGTCGCCGACGACAAGGCCGTCTATGCCTACTTCCCCCGCCTGATCAAATACTACCTGGACGAAGATCCGATCATCGCCAACGTGGAGACCCATATCTGCGGCGAGGCGGAAGGCCTGAAATACACGCTTGACCGGCTGGAAGAACTGGTCGTCAAGCCGGTCGGCGAGTCCGGCGGATACGGCATCCTGATCGGCCCGCGCGCCAGCGCCCAGGAGCTGGATGCCTTCCGTGCCAAGCTGAAGGACGACCCGGACAACTTCATCAGCCAGCCGCTGGTCAATCTTTCGGTCTGTCCGACGCTGGCCGACGGCGCGATCAAGCCGCGTCACGTCGATCTGCGCCCGTTTGCCATCACGGAACAGGAGACCTGGGTCCTGCCCGGCGGCCTCACGCGCGTGGCGCTGCGCGAGGGTTCGATCGTCGTGAATTCCAGCCAGGGCGGCGGTTCGAAGGACACCTGGGTGCTGCGATGAGAGCGTGCGAGCGATGACGTCTCTGTTGGCACGGTATGCCGGCTGTATCTTCTGGATGGCCCGTTACATCGAACGGGCCGAGAACCTTGCGCGTCTGTTGGACGTGAACGAGGTGTTCAGCCGCGACGGACAAGGCCAGCACAACTGGGACGCGATCATCACCCTGAACGCGGATGTGGCGCGGTTCCAGGAACTGTACGATGCGCCGACGCGCGAAGCGGTCACCTTCTTTTATGTCCTGGACGCAGACAACCCGAACTCGATCCTGTCGGCGGTGCGCATGAGCCGCGAAAACGCGCGCGCGCTGAGGCCGCTGATCTCGACCGAGATGTGGGTCCACATCAACACCGTCTATAACGAACTGGAGGAGTTGCGGTCGCGCGGGCTCAGTCCGGGCGGCGCCGGCAGGCTGTATGAGCAGGTCAAGAGGGCCTGCCAGGCTCATACCGGCATCACCGAGGGGACCTTCTATCGCGACCAGGGCTGGTACTTCTATCTGATCGGCAAGTATCTTGAGCGCGCCGACCAGACGACGCGCCTTCTGGACGTCAAGTACCACGCCTTGCTGCCGTCGACGGACGACGTCGGTTCGCCGCTGGACGTCAGCCAGTGGAACGCGCTGTTGCGCAGCGCGGCGGGGTATCACGCATTCCGTCGGACCTATCCGCGTGGCATGGATCCCCGCAATGTCGCCGCGTTCATGCTGTTCAACGAGTGCTTTCCGCGGTCGCTGATCTGCTGTGTGCGCGAGGTGAACGAACTGATGACCGAACTGCGGTCGCGCTATCGGCTGCGCGGCGGCATCGAGGCGATGGAGCGGCTGGACGAATTGCGCGCGGCGTTGGACTCCATGACCATCGACGACGTCATCGGGCGCGGGACGCATGAGTTCCTCGATTTCGTACAGACGCAGCTGATCGGGGTGACCGACAGCATGCGTAAGGCCTACTTCGGCGACCAGATCTAGGGGCGAACGATGTCGATACAGCGTGGCACAGAGCTGATCACTTTCCACCGTTCGCTGCCGATGTCCTGTCCTTATCTGCCGGACCGAAAGGAGATGCAGCTCTTTACCGAACTGATCGGCATCGAGGCGCAGCGCACCTATCAGCACCTGTCGCAGGCCGGGTTCAGGCGCAGCCACCACATCGCCTACCGTCCCGCATGCCACGGCTGCAACGCCTGCGTGCCCGTGCGCGTGGTCGTCGACGACTTCCGCATGACCCGCACCTGGCGCCGCGTGCTGGGTGCAAACCGCGACCTGATTGCAACGGACGTAGGGCAGACGGTCACCGACGAACAGTACGCGCTGTTCAAACGCTACGTGGAATCGCGCCACGGGGACGGCGACATGGCCAATATGACACGGCGCGACTATCACAACATGGTGGCGACCAGTCCGGTCGATACGACGCTGTTCGAATTCCGGAACCAGGTCGGCGACCTGATCGCCGTCTGCCTCGCCGATCGCATGACCGACGGCTATTCCGCGGTCTACAGCTATTTCGAACCCAGCCTTCCCAAGCGGTCGCTGGGCAGCCACGTCATCCTGTGGTTGATCGAGCGGGCCGCGTCCGAGGGAATGCCGTATGTGTATCTTGGATTCTGGGTCCGCCAGTCTCCGAAGATGGAATACAAGACCCGTTTCCGCCCGATCGAAGGCTTCGGAGCGGCGGGCTGGCGTCCGCTCGTGAACCTGGACGCCCAGTCGGAGGATGACGGCGGGAACTAGCCCATCCGGCGCATGCAGCGGTTTGAAAGAGGGCGACGTTCGGCTATAAGACATCGCAGAAAAAACGAGGAACCGGCGGGAAAAAGGGCAGGCAAAAAGCCCCGGCCTCCAGTGTATCGGTTCGCGTTCGACATTGATGGCGGAAGACAGTCGGACCGCCCAATAACGAGGGAGTTTTTCATGAAACGTCGTGACTTTTTGAAGGGTTCCGTCACCGGGGCCGCGGCTCTTGGAGGCGTTGCCGCCGCCAGCAGCCTGGCCACGCCGGCGATCAGCCAGGGCACGATGAAGTGGCGGATGCAGACCACATGGCCGAAGAACTTTCCCGGCCTGGGTACCGGCGCCAACGTTCTCGCGAAATTCATCACCGACGCGTCCGGCGGCCGCCTGACCGTCGAGGTCTTCGGCGCGAACGAGATCGTCCCGGCGTTCGAAACCATGGACGCCGTGTCGTCCGGAACGCTGGAGATGGGACACGGCGCACCCTACTACTGGAAGGGCAAGGTCCCCGCCTCGCAGTTCATCGCTTCGATCCCGTTCGGCCTGAACGTGCAGGAACAGAACGCCTGGATCCAGTTCGGTGGCGGCCAGGAACTGGCTGACAAGGTCTATGCGGAACTGGGCTGCAAGTTCTTCGCATCGGGTAACACCGGCGTCCAGATGGGCGGCTGGTTCAACAAGGACATCAACAGCCTGGAAGACTACAAGGGCCTGAAGATGCGCATCCCGGGCCTTGGCGGCGAAGTGGTCAAGGCCGCCGGCGGCAACGTCATCAACCTTCCGGGCGGCGAAATCCCGCCGGCGCTGGCGTCGGGCAACATCGACGCGACCGAGTGGGTCGGTCCCTACAACGACCTCGCCTTCGGCCTCTACAAGAGCGCCAACCGCTACTACTACCCGGGCTGGCACGAGCCGGCGACGCTGTTGGACAACTTCGTCAACCTGAAGGTGTGGAACGAACTCGACAGCGAGTTGCAGGCGATCATCACGGCGGCCAACGCCTATGCGAACGCCTTCGTTTTGAACGAGTTCATGGCGAACAACAACACGTCGCTGAACACGCTGGTGACCAAGCACAATGTCCAGTTGAAGAAGTTCCCTGACGAGGTCCTGAACGGCCTCGGCGCATTGTCCGGACAGGTCATCGGCGACCTGGCCGGCGCCGACGCGCTGAGCCGCGAGGTGATGGACTCGATCCAGTCCTTCCGCACCCAGTCGATCGGTTACGCCAAGGTGTCCGAACAGGCGTTCTACAATGCCCGCGGTCTACCGTTTAAATGGGTGCAATAGTGCGCTAGTATGCAGATCCCCCAGGGGGGTAATTCATGGGGGCAGTCTGGAGCCGGTGGGGCAAAGCGCCCCGCCGGTTTTTTCTTTCCGGCAGGGACGGCTGGGTCTTGTGCTGAGGAGATGAAAGAGGCCGCGCTGACCGGCGGACGCACGACCGAGGGCGTCGTTCGCGTCGGCGACACCGTTCGCCGCCCTTCCGGACCGCATTCGCCCTTCGTCGCGCGCCTTCTCCGCCACCTGCACGACGCCGGTTTCGACGCCGCACCGAAGTCCCTCGGCACCGACGACCTGGGCCGCGATGTCTTCGGTTTCATTGAGGGTATCGTCCCGATCGATCTCGGTTGGCACGGCGATCCGGTCCTTGCCGCCGCGGCATGCCTGATCCGGCGCTTTCACGACACGACGGTCTCCCTCATGCCCAAGGTGGAAGTGATCTGTCACAACGACCTCTCGCCATGCAACTTCGTTTTCGTCGATGCCGTACCGAGGGCGATCATCGATTTCGACGCCGCCGCGCCCGGCAGGCGCCTGGACGATCTGGGCTATGCCGCCTGGCTTTGGCTCGACATCGGCAACGCGGCCATCGAAGCGGCGGAACAAAAACGCCGGCTGAACCTGTTCGTTTCGGCCTATGCCGACGACATTCCCGTGCGAGAGGTCGTCGAGGCGATGACCGAGCGGCAGCAGCGCCTCATCGAAGAAGGCAACGCCTCAGGCCAGGTCGACATGTCCCGTTGGGCAAGCGACTGTCTTGCCTGGACGCGCGAGCAACTGTGAGCGGCCGGGTCCGATGAACGATACCGGGGTCCGAGTAGCCGACCTCCCGCGCGCGTCTGACGCCAAACGCCGACGGTTCTTTTTGATCCTCCGCGCCGCTATCATTCCCGCAGACCGTGCATCAGGGGAAACGGCGGAATGAGCATGACCATTTTCAGGCGCGCGCTGTGGGCCGGCGCCCTGTTGCTTCTTGCCGGGGCGTCGTCGCCACCGGCAGGGGCACAGAACGACGACGCAGCCGCACGACAGATTCGCCAGGCGGTCGAACGCCTGACCGTGCGGGGCCATCTGGTGGTGGAAGGCCGGCCGATCGGCACGGCTACCTTTCTCAGGAACTTCTACAGTGCCCGGCGCTTCCAGCCTGCCTGGACCGACCCGAAGAACGCCGACGATCTGATCGAGGCCGTGGACGACTCGATCACCGACGGCCTGACACCCACCGACTTTCACCGCGAGGCCTTGCTGCGGCTGCGGTCGCCGGACGGATTGACGCCCTATCAGACCGCCAGCCGCGACATCTTGTTCACGAACGCGCTCGTCCGGCTGGGCTATCAGCTTTACCATGGCAAGGTCGATCCGCGCACGCTGGACGCGAACTGGAACCTTGACCGTCCGCTGGACGACGACGATCCGGCGGAGCTCGTCGCCGCGGCGCTGCGCGACCGGTCGATCCCGGAGCTGTTCCGATCGCTGCGGAGCCCCGATCCCTACTACGAGGAACTGCGGGCGGCACTGGCGCAGGAGCGCCTTTCCGCGCGCAAGCCCCAGGTCCGGGTCGCCGACGGGCCGACCCTGCGCAAGGGAGACAACGGCGAACGCGTGGCGGCCCTGCGCGCCCGTCTGGACCTGCCGGCAGGATCGACCTTCGACACCGCGGTGGAGACGGCGGTCAAGGAATTCCAGTCGGACGCCCGACTGGATGCCGACGGGCTGGTGGGGCGCCAGACGCTGGCGGTGCTGAACGCAGGTCCGGAGGAACGGATCGAAAAGCTCAGGATCAACCTGGAACGCGCCCGCTGGTTCCGCGATCTCGCGCTCGACAAGGCGCACATCATCGTCAACATCGCCGGCTTCAGAGTCTATGTGTTCGAAGAGGAGGATATCGTCTGGGAAACCCGCGCCATCGTCGGCCGCACCTACCGCAAGACGCCGCTGTTCAAGGCCGACATGAGCTATCTGGTGCTGAACCCCACCTGGACGCCGACGGTGCGCATGGTGCGTGACGACATCATGCCGAAAGTGCTTGAGGACCCGGGCTATCTTGAGACCCGCAACATGGTGGTCTATGACGGCGACGGTCAGTTGGTTGATCCCTATACCGCCGACTGGTCCGATCCCTTCCGGTACCGCATCGTGCAGCAGCCGGGCCCCGAAAACGCGCTGGGCGACGTGAAGTTCATGTTCCCCAACAAGCACGCGGTCTATCTGCACGACACGCCGAGCCGCGAGCTGTTCAACGAAACCCAGCGGACCTTCAGCGCAGGTTGCATCCGGGTCCAAAACCCGATCGAGCTGGCCGAACTGCTGCTGGCCGATCAGCCGTCCTGGCAGCCCGACGCGATCAAGCAGACGCTTGCAGGCGGCGAAACCAAGACCATCCACCTGAGCGAGCCGATGCCGGTCTATCTCCTCTACTGGACGGCCAATCCGCTGCGCGCGGGCCAGGAGATCGAATACCTGCCGGACATCTACGAACGCGATCCGGCGATCAAACAGGCCCTGGATTCGCCCTTCGACCCGCTGGACTTCTGACGTCGGCGGTCTTGCTAGGCGGGCAACATCGGGCCCCCTCACCCGGCCCTTCGGGCCACCCTCTCCCCACCTGTACAGACCGGAGAGATGGTTGACGGGTGTTCGGGTGCCGGGCGGCGTCACTTGCCCCAGCGTCTGACCCGGCCGGTATCGATGTGGACGAAGCCCGATTTCGAGTAGGTGCCGACGCCGCCGCGGCGCAGCGCCAGCGCGGCGTCACGGGTCTCCAGCGTCGGCACGCCCGGCAGCGCAAGATCGATCGCGCGTCCCTGCATGTGCAGGCTGCGCTTGGCGACGCCCCTGCCCGCCCCGGCCAGGGCCGCGTTGGTCTTGGGCGAACGGTAGCCGGAGATGATGCGCACCGGGCCGCGATGTCCCAGCCGCGCCTGCAGGTCGTGGATGTCGTCCAGCAGGGTCGGATCGATGTCATAGACCTCGCCGGTCCGCCAGTCGCGCAGAACATGGTTGATCTCGGCCAGCGCGCCGGGGTCGAAGCCCGCGTCGGTCCGGTAGGCGGCGGTCAGCCGCTCGCCGGTATGGATGTGCTCGAAGCTGAGCGTGCGGGCCCCGCCGGCGACGGCAAATGACGCGCGCGATGCGACACAGACCGCGGACGCGGACAGGAGGGCAAGCGCGCGGCGTCGGGATATGAACTGCATGAAACCTCTCATCTTGATCGACCAGGAGCGGGATAGCGCCCCCGCCGGTTGCGCGTCAAGCCGCCACCGGCATTGCGTTGTGGTGCTATCGCGGGCTTGTTAAGTTTTCGTAAGAAACCGCAAGGAGACCGCCCATGACGGCGAGGAAAATCGTTCTCGCCCCGAACGCGTTCAAGGGCTGTCTTACCGGCGCTGAGGCGGCCGCCGCCATGGCCGACGGCGTCCTGCGCGTGTTCCCCGATTGCGAGATCGTCAAAGCGCCGGTGGCCGACGGCGGCGACGGGCTGGTCGACGTGGCCGCCGAGGCGCTGGGCGGCGAAATTCGGACGGTCACGGTGACCGGCCCATTGGGACAGCCTCTCCAGGCCGCGTTCTGCTACGTGCCGGACATGGCGTTCGCCGCGGTCGAGATGGCGCTCGCCAGCGGCCTCGCCCTGTTGGAGGACGGCCAGCGCAACCCCGACCGGACCACGACGCGCGGCACCGGCGAATTGATCGCCGCGGCCCTGGACCTGGGCGTCCGGCGGATCGGCGTCGGCATCGGCGGCAGCGCCACCAACGACGGCGGCATCGGCATGGCGACGGCGCTGGGCGTGCGGTTCTTAGATGCGCGCGGCGTCCCGGTCGAGCCGGTCGGCGCCGCGCTGGCGCGCATCCGGCATATCGACATGACCGGCCTGGACCCCCGCGTTCGCGACGTGCAGATCGAAGCCGTGTGCGACGTCGACAATCCGCTTTGCGGGCCCACGGGCGCCGCCCACATCTTCGGGCCTCAGAAAGGCGCAACGCCGGCCCAGGTCCAGGCGCTGGACGCCGGCCTTGAAAACCTGGCCGGCGTGATCGCAGCCGACCTGGGCCAGGAGGTCCGCGACCTGCCGGGCGCCGGCGCCGCAGGCGGGCTGGGCGCAGGGCTCAAGGCCTTTTGCGGCGCGGAACTCCGCCGCGGCGTCGACCTGGTGCTGGACCTGGTCGGACTGGAAGAAAAACTCGCCGGCGCCGACCTGGTGATCACCGGGGAAGGCCAGATCGACTTTCAGACCGTTTTCGGCAAGGCGCCGGCGGGCGTGGGCGCCGCGGCGAGGGCCCGGGGCATCCCCTGCATCGCCATCGCCGGCAGCGTCGGCGAGGAGCTGGGCGACCTGCACGCCGTGGGGGTCGACGCGGTATTCGCGCTGGCGGACGGCCCGCTGTCGCTGGAACGGTCGATGGACCGTGCCGGCCCGCTGTTGGCGCGGGCGAGCGAACAGGCGGTGCGGCTGTTCGCGGCGGCGCGGCGGTCCTAGGACCCGAACAGCGCCTGGGGCAGCCAGGTCGCAAGCTGCGGGAAGGCTGCGATCAGGCACAGGCCCACAATCTGGATCACGACGAAGGGAATGATCCCGCGATAGATGTCCATCGTGGTGACACTGGGGGGCGCCACGCCGCGCAAATAGAACAAGGCAAATCCGAAGGGCGGCGTCAGGAAGCTGGTCTGCAGGTTGACCGCGATCATCACGCCGAGCCAGACCGGGTTCAGGTCCATCGCCAACAGGATCGGCCCGACGATGGGCACCACCACGAAGACGATCTCGATGAAGTCGAGGAAGAAGCCCATCACGAACATCAGCGCCATCACCACCAGCATGGCGCCGAACGCCCCGCCCGGGAGGCCGGTCAGGATTTCCTCGACGATCTTCTCGCCGCCCAGGCCGCGGAAGACCAAGCTGAAGACCGAGGCGCCCAACAGGATCACGAACACCATGCAGGAGATCTCGACCGTGGAGCGCATCACGGTCTGCAGGATGCCCACCTCGTAGACCCGGCGCAGGCTGACGAAGATGCCGTACAGCATGCCGAGGCTGAGCAGCACGGCGGCGCCGAAGGCGATGGCGTCGGGGGTTGGGATCTCGGTCCGCTGCATGCGCAGATCGAACAAGGTGACCAGCGGGATCAGCCCGACCAGGCAGAACGCGGAAACGTAGATCGGCCGCACCGACTGGCCCGCCGGGTCGGTCAGGCGCTTGACGAACCAGCCGACCAGGTTGCGCCCGCCCTCGATCGCCTGTTCGCGGGTCATGCCGACGGACGACCGCCCGGCCAGCAGCAACGCGCCGACCGAACCAACGGCGGCCGCCTCGGTCGGCGTTGCGGCGCCGATCAGGATCGAGCCCAGCACCAGCACGATCAGGGCCGCCGGCGGCAGCAGCACCTCCAGCACCTTGCCGCGCACGTCCTCGCCCTCGCGCCGCTTGACCGGCGGACAGGTCTCCGGCTGCAAAAGGCCCTTGATCACGACCCAGCTCATGTAGAGGCCGACCAGGACCATGCCCGGCAGGAAGGCGCCGGCGAACAGGTCGATCACCGAGACCGGGTCGGGCGCGAAATTGCCCAGCTTGAGCTGGGCCTGGGTGTTGGCGCCCTGGAGAATGTCGCCCAACAGCACCAGCACGATCGACGGCGGGATGATCTGGCCCAGCGTGCCCGACGAGCAGATCACGCCGGTCGCGAGCTTGGGGTCGTAGCCGGCCTTCAGCATGGTCGGCAGCGACAACAGGCCCATGGTGACCACGGTAGCGCCGACGATGCCGGTCGAGGCCGCCAGCAGCATGCCGACGAAGATCACCGAGACGCCAAGTCCGCCGCGCATCTGCCCGAACAACAGCCCCATGGTTTCAAGCAGTTGCTCGGCGATCTTCGAGCGTTCCAGCATGACGCCCATGAAGACGAACAGCGGCACCGCGACCAGCACCTCGTTCACCATGACGCCGAAGTAGCGGGAATCCAGGCTGCCCAACAGCGGCATGTCGAAGATGCCGAGGGCGTTGCCGAGAAGCGCGAAGGCGAACGCGGTTCCGGCGAGCGAAAAGGCCACCGGAAAGCCCATCAGCAGCACCACGCAGGCGGTGGCGAACATCACCAGCGAGAGGATTTCGCCCAGAAGGACCGGGTCCATGCGCCTCAGTTCCCCAGCTGCGCGGGTTTGTCGTCGTCGGGCAGCATGCTGGTATCGCCGCGCAGCACCAAAAGGCTGCGTCCGGCCATGGACAGCCCCTGCAGCGCCATCAGGAAACAGAACACCAGGATGACGGACTTGAGCAGGAAAAGTCCCGGCAGTCCGCCGGCCTCGCGGCTCTCTTCAAGCCGCATCCAGCTGTCGGTCACGTAGTCGATGCTGCCCCAGGCCACCATGGTCACCACCGGCAACAGCAGCAGCAGCGACCCGAACAGGTCCACTTTCGCTTTCCACCGCGGATCGGCGTCGCGATAGAAGATGTCCACCCGCACATGGCCGTTGTGCAACAGGGTGTAGCCGGCGCCCACCATGAAGACGACGCCGTGCATCCAGACGTAGCTTTCCTGCATCCAGACCCAGCCGATCGAGAACACGTAGCGCAGCACCACGACGACGAAGGTGACCAGCACCATCGCCAGCGTCAGCCACGAGACGGCCCGGCCGACCCGCTCGTTGAGCGCATCGACGGCGGTAATGAAGGTCTTCAGCATGCGCGTCCGCGGCGGCGCCAAACCGGCGCCGCGTGCGTCAGCCGTTCGTCTTGCGACGACCGACCAGCCGCCAGGCGAACGGCATCACCGCGGCGGCCAGCGCGATCTTGGCGGCCGCGCCCGCAAGGAAAGGCAGCGCGCCCGCGGTCCAGGCCGCCATCAGCCCTGCCGCCGGTTCCAGATCGTTGGCCCGGGTCAGGAACATGGCCAGCCACAGCACGCCCGGCACGAAGATCATCACCGTTCCAAGCGTGTTGGCCAGCAAGGTCTTGGAGACGCTGCGGTCCCAGCCGCGCTCGGCCAGTGCGCCGACGATCGCCGCGGCGACCACGAAGCCGACCAGATAGCCGGTCGTCGGACCGGCGAAATAGGCGATGCCACCGCCGCCGGCGAAGACCGGCAGGCCGACCGCGCCTTCGGCCAGGTAGAGCAGGACCGTCGCGCCGCCGAGGCGCCAGCCGTAGGCCATGCCGATCACCAGGATGGCGAAGGTCTGCATGGTCATCGGCACCGGCCAGAACGGCACCTGGATGCGCGCCGACAGCGCGATCAGGGCCGTGCCGATCACCGCAAGCGCGGCAAGGCGGAGAAAACGTGCGCCTTCGGATCCACGCCAGACCGTATCGATCAGCGTGGGCGCGGCAAGGACATTGTTTGACATGAGACCGATCTGACTCCCGCGACTGGCCCCCCTGCCCTCACCAGCCACGGCTTGGTGGCGGGTCAGGCGGCGGGGCGTTTCCCTTTTCCGTCCAAGGACCACGCCCCCGGACCGTTGCGTCGTTATACCGAACCGCCGGGTTTATACCAAGAAACTACGATCCCGGCGGATTGGGCCGATCTCTCCTTGGTCGCAGGCGCGGTGTTGCAGGCGAGGCCGGTGTCAACGCAACTCGTTCAAAAGCGATTCCGCCTCGACGAGATCCCGGCTGTCGTGGCCCTCGGTGAACCATGCGTGAATGGGGGCCAGCAGATCGGTTGCGCGTTGTCTTTCGCCTTTTTCGGCCCACAATCGGGCGCGCAGCGATGCCGCCCGCAGTTCCCACAACCGCGCCTGTTGCCGGCGCGCGATGTCGATCGCCCGTTCGCTCGATTGCTCCGCTTCCGCCAGGCGCCCGATCGACCGGAGGATTGCGGCGCGTTGCCGCCAGATTTCGGCTTCGTACCAGCGTGCCCCGCTGCGTTCGGTATCGGTTCTGGCGTCATCCAGGACTGCGAGCGCATCGGCCGGTCGTTCCGCCGCCGACAATGCGACAGCGCGTTGCGCGGCGACATAGGGCCGCAGCAGCGTAATCCGCGTGCGATCGAAGATGTCGATGGCATCTCGGATCAGCGGTTCGCCATCTGCAGGTTGGCCATCTCCGACCAAGAGCGAACCGGCGAAGGCCAAGGCAAAGGCGCGGAAGAACGGCAGGTCGTGCTCGTCGGCAAGATGCCGCAACTCGTCGACGCGCGGGCGAACGGCATCCAGCGCCTGCGCCAAATGACGGAACTGGCAGGACCGGTGCAAGGCCACCGCAAGTGACACCGGATGGTTCAGGCCGCGCGCCTCGTCGACCGCGGCCTCGCTTCGCGCCAGCGCCTGCTCGGGATAGCCGAGCGCAAGAAGGATCCAGGCCAGGTTCGAAAGGATGGAGACCAGGGGGTCATGCGAGAACGCACCGAGTTGTCGGCGTTCGCGCGCGGGGTCGAACAAGGCGAGGGACCGTTCCTGATGGGTCCGTGCGTCTCGTCCTACAGTTGGGAGAACGACCTGTTGGCAGGGATTACCCGGTGAGACATCGCGCCGCCATAACGTGGCTCAAGAAGACTGCCGAATATTAGCGATGCATGTTGCGTCTGCTCTGGGCCACCGGCGGCGGGACGGCGGGGAACAGCGCAAAAGGCTTTCCCAGTCGTCGTCCCAATGCTCTACTTGGGTGAATTTGGTGCTCGGAGGGGGGCCTGGTGTCCTACAAGACCGACGAGTATTTCGGATCGCCCGCAGATGTGGAGCTGACCAAGCGTGCGGAACTGCTTTGGTCTCTGCTGAAGAACGATGGCCGTTTCGCTTTCTTTGGCCGGCTGATCTTCCTCAACGAACCCGGTGTGAAGGACGCCGCACTTGTTGTGGCGTTGGCGAAGCTGTCAGGTTCCGGGGGCGCCCAGTTCTGTCCCGCTGTTATCGCCGAGGACCTTTCGTCCGCCCTGACGGACCACGGCCTGAACGTTGCGCGCTATGAACAGATGTGGGGAACCCAAGGCGCGATCGACGCCAGCCGCCGGGTCCTGGAATCCACATCATTGCCCGAAGATCTGACCGAGGTACGGCTGACACGGGAGTCCTCGAGCGAGCTTGTTGCAGGCGTCGGCGCATTGTCCACCGCCTATGGCGTCATGCCCGTCGGAGGCGAGGCCCTGAGGGGCGTGAGCGTCCCGGGCGTTTGCCTTGCCGCCGTGGATCGCGCAGGCGAGGTCGTTTCAACCGCTTCGGCACACATCTGCAGTCACCCGGCCAGCAAATACGCCCACGACGCGTTCTGGGGGAAACTTGCCACCAGAGAAGACAGGAGGGGACAGCGCATTGGCTTGTGGCTTGGCGCCAAGGCCATTGTATCGATGGCGCAAGAGTTTGGCGCCAAAGGGTTCTTCACCGGCGTCAACGAGCAAAACGCATCCTCGATGAAGCTTTGCGAGAAACTGAGCGTGACCCGATCAAACTTCGCAATCATCGCCAGCATCGATCCCGCGGCGCTCGGTGACGCGACCTTCACGCGCTAGCGCTCGTCTTTTCGCCGGGCCTATGCGGCCACGCCGCGCCAAGACGCCCGGCCCCATTCGACAAGCGCGAAAAGCGGGTATCTCAATCAGAACTCCTCGAGTATCTCGCCCAGCAGATCGCCAGCCAAAACGTGCCGTCCGCTCTCTATGACGAAACGCTCAAGTGATCGCCCGGCATCGACAAGATGCTCGCCATTCCGCGCGACGACGCCCCCATACACCATGTATTCCTTCACGGATCGCTGTTCCTCGATGCGCAACAGCACTCCGCGATAGCCAAGTCCCGGCGGTTCCGGCCCTTGTTGCTCGGTCCGTGACAAACGTTTCAGAGAGCTGACCACAGCCTCCGCATCCTGATTCCGCAACACCCACGTTGGCGGCGGCAGACCCGAAAACAGCTCTAGCGTGACCGTTACCCGCAACTTCGAAAACGCTGTCCGCTCATCGAATTCGGACACCTCGATTGGTGACATAGTAGGAGCAGAAGTTGACGTACGGCCCTCTGTCGCAACGCCGAGGATCAACAATGCGGCGCCCACTGTTGTCAGTATTGCGCGCATTCGTCTGGCCTGGTTTGTGCGACCAGCACCCATTTCTGTCCTGCCGATACCAGTGGTAGTCCCGGTTTGGCCAGATGACGAGCGCGGTATACCACCCGGGCGTGCTCGCTCTGAAGCTTGGGACCCGCCGCAGTCCGTCCCGCACGGCGGCCGGTCCGACACTGCCACAGGTGAGCGACCGGTACATTTGACCACTGCCTCGGCCCGGTTGTGCAAAGGTGTTGGTCGCTCGATTGTTCGCGTAGTTGTAGCAGTTGTTGCTGCGGCGCCGCGTGCTGTTGTTGTTCCAATAGGAAGGATTGTAGCTTGGCGCATCTCCGCCCCCGCAAGGCGGACAACTCACGGAAGCCAGTTTCTTCTCACTCAGGATTTTTGGGCCTTCCGTGAACATGACTTCCTGTACATGACTGGTGAGTTCGTCGTCCAGAGTTTCCGAACCCGTCCAAAGCAGATAGTCCTCGATTTCGGGCTCACCGGCAACAAACGATCCAATAATCTCGTCGGACTCGGTGTTCTTGAACAACATTGGTTGAATATCCTTGTCCGCCTCGGTTTCAAGAACACTGAAACCGCGATACCCGAGACCGCGCAACAAGGGTTTTTTCTTCAGCTTATGTTCTCGTAACTTTACGGTAAGCTCTTTTTCTTGATCATCTGACAATGTCCAAACTGGATCTGGTTGACCGGAATAAACGTGAAGTCTGACAAGCAACGGCATTCTAGCCTCCCCTCTTTGTTGTCATCCTTGACCCAATAAATCTGGTCAGCTCCAGCACATGGCTACGACACCCTGAATACGTTCGGTGCGCGCCGCCCCGGACCTCTCGTGGCCGAACAAGGCGGTACCTTCCATGCGCTGCGTCGTTTCGATCGCTGATCGAGTCACGCCACGATCGATGACGCTTCGAGACGACCCTTCTTGTGTATTCGCTAAAGCGAATTTAGGGATTGTGCACCTGTACAACCATCATTGCAATCTCATATATAAATTTGCACCCTATAGTACCTTATAGTCAGGTCAGGCGCGGGAGAACCGCCGGCAGGTCGGCATCCACACATCGCGGGTATGGAGAAGGCGCGGCCTTCGGCCCGGTCAGGCCCCAAATGCCCGGGGCGCGGTTTCGGACGATGCACGCAGATCCTTTGAAGTGCTTTGTCGTGGCGGCGGCGACGCTACCCGGCCGCACCGACCATGAACCGGCCGGTCGCGGCTGGTCTCGGTCGATCCCCCTGCGAAATCTCAGCGGCGGGCGCGCGGCTCAGGCAAACTTGTTCGACCTCGGGAACCCGGGCGGCGGCAGGCGCCCAGCCTGGGCGCGCTTGCCCTCCCATGCCATCAGGTCGGTGTGGGTGCGCGTGCGGTCGCCGGACTTCCAGGTCAGGCCCTGCTCGCGGGTGAAGGTCTTGGCATCCGACAGGCCGCCGTCCTTGTAGCTCTGCAGCTTGACGCCGCGGCCGCGCGTCATCTCCGGCAGTTCTTCCAGCGGAAACACCAACAGCTTGCGGTTCTCGCCGACGACCGCCACATAGTCGCCCTCGACCGTCGCGCAGGCGGCCGCCTCGGCCTTGCCGGAGAGGTTCAGAACCTGCTTGCCGTTGCGGGTCTGCGCGGCAACGTCCTTCTCCGGGACGACGAAGCCGCGGCCGTCGGAGGACGCGACCAGCAGCCGGCGTTGCGGGTCGTGCACCATGAGCTGAACGAAGTCGTGCTCGTTGCCGAGATCGATCATCAGGCGCAGGGGCTCGCCATGGCCGCGGCCGCCGGGAAGCTTGTCCACCCCGACGGTATAGAATCGGCCGTTGGTGGCGAACACCAACAGCCTGTCCGTGGTGTGGGCGTGCAAAAGGAACTTCGCGCCGTCGCCCTCCTTGAACTTGATGTCGGCGGCGGTTTCCACGTGGCCGCGCATGGCGCGCACCCAGCCCTTGGCCGAGCAGACCACGGTCACCGGTTCGCGCTCGATCATCGCCTCGACCGGAACGACCACGGCCGAGGGTGCGGCGCCGATCTCGGTGCGGCGGCGGCCAAGCTCGGTCTTGGCGCCGAAACGCGTCCGCAAGTCGGCGATCTCGCCGGAGATCTTCTTCCAGCGCTTGGGCTCGTCCTTGAGCAGCGCCTTCAGTTCCTTGCGTTCGTCGCTGAGTGCGGCGTGCTCTTTCTTGATCTCGATCTCTTCGAGCTTGCGCAACGCGCGCAGCCGCATGTTGAGGATGGATTCCGCCTGCAGGTCGGTCAGCTTGAACCGCTTCATCATGACCTTCTTCGGCTCGTCCTCCTCGCGGATGATGCGGATCACCTCGTCGATATTGAGGTAGCAGATGAGATAGCCGGCCAGGATCTCCAGCCGCCGCTCGATCCTCTCCAGCCGGTGCGAGGTGCGCCGCACCAGGACCTCGTGGCGATGCTCCAGGAAGGCGTTGAGAACGTCGCGCAGGTTCATGACGCCGGGCACCAGCCCGCCGTCCAGGACGTTCATGTTGAGCGAGAACCGGTTCTCCAGCTCGGTCTGGCGGAACAGCGATTCCATCAGCATGGAGGCGTCGACGTTGCGGCTGCGCGGTTCGAGCACGATGCGCACGTCCTCGGCCGACTCGTCGCGCACGTCGGCCAACAGCGCGATCTTGCGGTCGTGCACCAGTTCCGCCATGCGTTCGACCAGGCGCGACTTCTGGACGCCGTAGGGGATCTCGGTGACGACGATCTGCCAGGTTCCGCCCTTCAGCTTCTCGGTTTCCCAACGCGCGCGGATCCGGAAGGTGCCGCGGCCGGTCTTGTAGGCCTCGACGACGGTCTCGCGGTCCTCGCACAGGACACCGCCGGTGGGAAAGTCGGGCCCCGGGATGAAGCCGACCAGCTTGTCGAACCCGGCATTGGGGAACTTGATCAGGTGCTGCAGCGCCTGGCAGATCTCATCGACGTTGTGCGGCGGGATGTTGGTCGCCATGCCGACGGCGATGCCCGAGGCGCCGTTGGCCAGCAGGTTGGGGAAGTTCGCCGGCAGCACCACCGGCTCGTCCCCCTCGCCGTCGTAGGTGCCGCGGAAATCGACCGCGTCCTCGTCGATGCCCTCCAACAGGGCCCGGGCGACATCGGTCAGTCGCGCCTCGGTGTAGCGCATGGCCGCGGCGTTATCGCCGTCGATATTGCCGAAATTGCCCTGGCCGTCGACCAGCGGATAGCGCACGGCAAATTGCTGGGCCAGACGCACCATGGCGTCGTAGATCGCCTGGTCGCCGTGCGGATGATACTTGCCCATGACGTCGCCGACGATGCGGGCGCATTTCTTGAACCCGGCCTCGGGATCGAGCTTGAGCTCGCGCATTGCATAAAGCAGCCGCCGGTGCACGGGTTTGAGCCCGTCGCGCACGTCCGGCAGCGAGCGCGCCATGATGGTGGAGAGTGCGTAGGAAAGGTACCGCTCACTCAGGGCGTCCGCCAGGCCGGTTTCCCGCACCTCGGCCGCCTCGGGACTTGCTGCCATAGAGTTCCTCCTACCAGATATAGTATTTGATGTGGCCCAACCTGCAAAGCTTTGCGGTAGGTGCGTCTAGGATTTGATGCCGAGCAGACCCGGCTAGAGGTCTTCCGGCGTGATCAGTTCGAAGGCATTGTCGTCCGTTGCGGCCACGGGCGATTGGCGGGCGAGCGTGCGGGCCAAAGTATCGACGGGATTGGCGATCACAGGGTCCACGGTTCCGTCCCGCAGTCCCTGAAGATTGACTGCCCCGGCAACTTGGCGGAGGCTGCTTGTGCCTCTGGGGTGAAAACACGCACCCCTCAGCACCTGCAGGACCGGCTCTGCGGGAGCTGTCGGGTGCACTGCATTCGGCGCGTCGAGAGCACGGTCCTGTCGATCAGAAGAAAGCGCCTGTGCCGTTTCGCGAGGAGACGACGGAATGAACCACCAACCGCTTCGCGATGTCCGCAAATCGCTGCGGGTCGATTGGTATCGGTGCCCGATCGAAGGGGCCACGTTGCGGGAACTCTCCAGACGAAGCGATCTTCAGGGCTGGCTCCAGGCCGGGGGACACGTCGCGCTGTTCGCGCTGACGGGGACCGTGGCGTATCTTTTCTGGGCGCAGCAGAACTGGCTGGTGTTCGTCCTGGCGCTTTTCGTCCACGGAACCGTCGGCAGTTTCTTCGTGGGCACGGCGCCCCATGAACTGGGCCACGGAACGGTGTTCCGCACCAAACGGCTGAACAAGATCTTCCTTTACGGGATCAGCCTGCTGAGCTGGTGGGATCCCTTCAACTACGCCGCCAGCCACACCTACCATCACCGCTACACCCTTTACCCCGAAGCGGATCGGGAAAACCTGTTGCCGCTCGACCCGAGCCCCCGGCTGACGCACCTGATCCAGTTGTTTTCGGTCAATCTGTTCGGCAGGCCTGCACGCAACTTCAGCAAAGGCGGGCTGTTCTGGACGATCTGGGTGACGTGCCTGGGCGCCGTCGGCAAGCACGCGCCCGCGGATGCGCCGATCACCGAATGGCTCGAAGCGTTGCACGCGGACCAGCCGGCGCAGCACCGCAAGTCGATCATATGGTCGCGCATTCTCTTGGCTTTCCATGGGACGGTCTTCGTGGTGTCCATCGCCACGGGTCAGTGGGTGCTGCCGCTGCTCCTCACGTTCTTTCCGTTCATCGGCAATTGGGGGAGTTACTCCCTCGGTTTCACGCAACACTGCGGCCTGCGTGACGACGTCCCGGATTTCCGCAAGAACTCACGCTCGATGAGGCTCAATCCGGTGGCGGAATTTCTCTACTGGCGCATGAACTGGCACATCGAGCACCACATGTATGCCGGTGTCCCCTGCTACAACCTCAAGAGGCTCGCGCGGGAAATCGCCGACGACATGCCGAAGCCGCGCACATTCGCAGGCGCCTGGCGCGAGATGTTGGACACGTGGCGAAAACAACAGAGCGACCCGGGCTATCAGTTCGACACGCCGGTGCCCGCCGCCGCGAAGCGCGCGCGCAAGGATGCGCCGGACGCGATAGAAAGTTCGATCGGAGAGCTCGCGCCGGAGGGATTGCGCTAAACCCTCCGCATCGAAACGCCCCTACCCTGCGCGGCCCACCAGCTCCATCAGGCGCAAGCGCACATCCGGCAGGCTGCGGTTGTGCGGCGCGCACACGTTTTGCGTCAGGAAATGGCCGGTCAGGCGAAGGCCCTGGACGATCTCGGCCGGCGAGACCGCCGCACCGCCGGTCAGGAACGCCGGCAGCGGCAGAAGTCTGTCCTTGTAGGGCTCGCCCGCCGACAGCGACACCGCGCGGCCGGTGCGCGGTGAAACATAGGCAAGCTGGTCGTTCCGGCCGGTCGCGGCACAGCGGCTGAGATCGAGACCGAAGCCGAACTCCGCCAACAGGGCGATTTCCCACGCCACGTAATGAACGGCCCAGTCGGGCGAAGACAACGCCCTGAACAGCTCACGCATGTCGGCATAGAGCGCCGGATGGGGCTCGCGTTCGGCAAGCCCCATGTCGACCAGCGTGCAGGCCGCGCTGAGCGCGGCAAGCGGCGCCGGGCGCGTCAACAGCGGCGCGGCGTGGCCAGCCACCGGCTCCAGCGTGAAGTTGCCGAGATGCTCTTCCAGCCGGGCGCGCCACTTCGCCTGGACCTCGGTTCCCGGCTGCAACAGGGCCCGCATGCGTTTCGACGTGGCGCCGCGCACCAGGCCGGCATGTTTGCCGTATTCCCGGGTCAGCAGCACCGCCACGGCCGAGCTTTCGCCGTGGCGCCGCGTGCCTAGGACGATGCCTTCGTCGCGCCATTCCATCAGCCGGCTTTTAGCAGACCCCGCTCCGGCGCACGAACCTTACCCGCACCGCCGCCTGCCACAGGGCTGGCCCATAAAGTTTGATCTAGGATAATGCTTTTAGAAAAAACCTTGGTAAAAGCTTCCTTTTCAATACAAGTTTTGGCAGCGGTGCCAACGCGATCAGACGGAGGAAGCGAGAATGCACAAGCCCGAAGTGAAGGCGTATTTCGACGAGGACACGTTCACGGTCAGCTACGTGGTGACCGATCCGGCGACCAAGAAATGCGCCATCGTCGATTCGGTCCTGGACTACGACCCCAGTTCCGGCCGCACGGCCAAGACGTCGGCCGACACGATCATCGCCTATGTCCGGGAAAACGGCCTCGCCGTTGAGTGGATCCTGGAGACGCACGTCCATGCCGATCATCTGTCGGCGGCGCCCTACCTGAAGGACGAGTTGGGCGGCAAGATCGGGATCGGCAACCAGATCACGGTGGTCCAGAACGTCTTCGGCAAGCTGTTCAACGCGGGCACCGAATTCCAGCGCGACGGCAGCCAGTTCGACCAGCTTTTCCAGGACGAGGACACCTTCTCGATCGGCGGGCTCGAAGGCCGCGCCATGCACACGCCCGGCCACACGCCGGCCTGCATGACCTATGTCATCGGTGATGCGGCCTTCGTGGGCGATACGCTGTTCATGCCGGATTTCGGCACCGCACGCTGCGACTTTCCGGGCGGCGATGCGCACCAGCTTTTCAAGTCGATCCAGCGCATCTTCGCGCTGCCCGACGAAACCCGGCTTTTCATGTGCCACGACTACAAGTCGCCCAGCCGCGATGCCTATGCCTGGGAGACGACGGTCGGCGAAGAAAAGGCCAAGAACATCCACGTTCATGACGGCGTCAGCGAGGACGATTTCGTGCGCATGCGCACCGAACGCGACGCGTCCCTGGACATGCCGCGCCTGATCCTGCCTTCGGTGCAGGTCAACATGCGGGCCGGCGAAATGCCGCCGCCCGAGGCGAACGGCCAGCGCTATCTCAAGATCCCACTCGACGCCGTTTAAGCGAACGGGCCAAGGAGGCAAGACATGGAAATCAAACAGATCACCCCGTTCCTGTCGGTATCGCCGCAGATCAGCATCGGCGATGTCGGGATCGCCGCGGCGCACGGCTTCAAGTCGATCGTCAACAACCGACCCGACGGAGAATCCGACGACCAGCCAACCGCGGCCGCGTTGAAGGAGGCGGCCGAAGGCCACGGCATGACCTACCGCCACATCCCGGTGGTGTCCGGCAAGGTCACCGAGGCGGATGTGGACGCCTTCGCCGAGGCGATGGGCGAGATCAAGGGCCCGGTGCTGGCGTTCTGCCGGACCGGCACGCGTTCGGCCACCCTGTGGGCCCTGTCGGAGGCCTGGCACCTGGAACCGGACGCCATCCTGACGGCGACGACCGCGGCCGGATACGACCTGTCGGGGCTGTTGCCGCAGCTTGAGGTGCGCGCGCGCACCGGGGCGCTGGCCGAAGCCGCCGCGGCCGGCACGGAACCGCTGCCCGTCGCGCGGGCGGCACAGCACGACGTGGTCATCGTCGGCGCCGGCGCCGGCGGCATCTCCGTGGCATCGGGCATGCTCAAGCGGCGTCCGGAGCTGAACATCGCCGTGATCGAGCCGCGCGAGTTCCACTATTACCAGCCGGGCTGGACCCTGGTCGGCGGCGGCGTCTTCGACCGCGCCCAGACCGAAAAGCGCATGGCCGACGTGATGCCGAAAGGCGTCCACTGGATCCGTGCCGCAGCGGCCGCGTTCGAGCCCGAACGCAACGAGGTGATCCTGGAGGACGGCGAGCGGCTCGGCTATCGCGTCCTTGTGGTCGCACCCGGCATCAAGCTGGACTGGGACGGCGTCGAGGGGTTGCGGTCGACCCTGGGCAAGAACGGCGTCACGTCGAACTACCTGTTCGACATGGCACCCTATACCTGGGAGCTGGTGCAAAGCCTGCGCGGCGGGACCGCGCTGTTCACCCAGCCGCCGATGCCGATCAAATGCGCCGGCGCGCCGCAGAAGGCCATGTACCTGGCCTGCGACTACTGGCGGCGCACGGGCCGGCTGAACGACATCGATGTCGCTTTCAAGAACGCGGGCGGCGTCTTGTTCGGGGTGAAGGACTACGTGCCGGCGCTGATGAGCTACATCGAGCGTTATGGCATCGGGCTGGACCTGAACCAGAACCTGGTTGCCGTCGACGGCCCTGCCAAGAAGGCCTGGTTCGACGTCAAACAGGAAGACGGCACGGTCACGCGCGAAGAACGCGCTTTCGACATGATGCATGTCTGCCCGCCGCAAAAGGCGCCCGACTTCATCCGCTCTAGCCCGCTGGCGGCCGAAAGCGGCTGGATCGAGGTCAACGACGAGACGCTGCAGCACGCCCGGTTCGGCAACATCTTCGGCCTGGGCGACGCCTGTTCGGCACCCAACGCCAAGACCGCGGCCGCGGTTCGCAAGCAGGCGCCCGTGGTGGCCGAGAACGCGATGGCGGTCCTCGACGACAAGGCGCCGCGCGCGATCTATGACGGCTACGGGTCCTGCCCGCTGACCGTTGAACGGGGCAAGATCGTGATGGCGGAGTTCGGCTATGGCGGCAAGTTGCTGCCGACCTTCCCGACCTGGCTGGTCGACGGCACCAAACCGTCGGCGCGGGCATGGTTCCTGAAGGAAAAGATGCTGCCGCCGGTCTACTGGAACCTGATGCTGAAGGGCCACGAGTGGATGGCAGGCCCCGAGATCCTGCCGCACAACCCGACGCCTTTCGAAGCCCAGGCCGCGTGCGAGACCGGCAACGAGACGGTGGTCCGTCAGAGTTAGTGCAGGAGGCCGGCCGGCGTCCTCGCCCGATAGCGGCGGGGGCGCCGGTTCGGTTGCCTCGCTGCCGGCCAGAAACCGAACACGGAAAGCGGAACCCACGCCGATGAACGGGCGCTTCGCGCGTTACTTTCCCATCCTTACATGGGGCCGGCGCTATGGCCCCGGTGCGCTGTCGAACGACCTGATCGCAGCGGTGATCGTCACGATCATGCTGATCCCCCAGTCGCTGGCCTATGCCATGCTGGCCGGCCTGCCGCCGGAAGTGGGCCTGTACGCCAGCATCGCGCCGCTGGTCGCCTATGCGGTGTTCGGCACCAGCCGCGCCCTGGCCGTCGGCCCGGTCGCCGTGGTGTCCCTGATGACGGCGGCCGCGATCGGCCGCATCGCCGAGCCGGGCTCGCCCGACTTCTGGGCCGCGGCAATCACTCTTGCCTTTCTTTCCGGACTGTTCCTGGTGGCGATGGGGTTGTTCCGCCTCGGCTTCCTGGCGAACTTTCTGAGCCATCCGGTGATTTCAGGCTTCATCACCGCGTCGGGCCTGATCATCGCGGCCAGCCAGTTGCGGCACATCCTCGGCATCGATGCCGGCGGACACAACCTGGCCGACCTCCTGGTCTCTTTGGTCGTCAACCTGCCCGAAACGAACCTCTACACCCTTGCCGTCGGCGCCGGGGCGCTGGCCTTCCTGTTCTGGGTGCGGCGCGGCCTGAAACCGGCCTTGACCGCAATCGGGCTGCCGCCGCGCCTTGCCGATATCGCAGCAAAGGCAGGCCCAGTCGCAGCGGTGGCGCTGTCGATCCTGGCGGTTCGCGCCTTCGGCCTGGAGGGTCACGGCGTTGCCATCGTCGGCACGGTGCCGCAGGGACTGCCGCCTTTGACCCTGCCGTCGTTCGATCCTTCGCTGTGGCTCACGCTGGTGGGCGCGGCCGCCCTGATCAGCGTCATCGGCTTTGTCGAGTCCGTTTCGGTGGCGCAAACGCTCGCTGCGAAGAAACGCCAGCGGATCGACCCCGACCAGGAGCTGATTGGGCTTGGCACGTCGAACCTGGCCGCTTCCTTCTCCGGCGGCTATCCGGTGACCGGCGGGTTCGCGCGCTCGGTCGTCAATTTCGACGCCGGCGCCGAGACGCCGGCGGCCGGCGCGTTCACCGCGGTCGGCATCGCGGCTGCGACCCTGTTCCTGACCCCCCTCTTGTTCAGCCTGCCCAAGGCCACCCTGGCGGCGACGATCATCGTTGCCGTCCTCTCACTGGTGGACCTGTCGGCGCTCAGACAGACCTGGGCCTATTCCAAGAGCGATTTTGCGGCCATGGCGGCGACCATTCTGGTGACGCTGGCGCTGGGCGTTGAGGTCGGCGTTTCGGCAGGCGTTGCGCTGTCGATCGTGCTTTATCTCTACCGGACCAGCCGGCCGCACTGCGCCGTCGTCGGCCAGGTGCCCGAGAGCGAGCACTTTCGGAACGTCGAGCGGCACAGGGTGGTCACCAGCGACACGGTCGTCACCTTGCGCGTGGACGAAAGCCTCTATTTCGCGAATGCCCGGTTCCTGGAGGACCGTCTCTACGACCTGGTCGCCGCCAATCCGAAGATCCGCCATGCGGTGCTGATGTGCCCCGCCGTCAACGATATCGACGCCAGTGCTCTGGAGAGCCTTGAGGCGATCAATCACCGCCTGCGCGATTCGGGCGTCACCTTCCACCTGTCCGAGGTCAAGGGTCCGGTGATGGACCGGCTGAAACGGACGCAATTCCTCGAAGAACTGACCGGCGAGGTCTTCCTCAGCCAGTACGACGCGTTCGCCACGCTGGACCCCGATGCCGCGGCCCGTGCCATGGGCAGACCGCATCTGCGGCCGGCGCCCAGCGCCGTCGCGGAGTAAGGATCCGACGTCAGGCGGCCTCGGCGCCCGGCGGCGGCAGTTCGATGCCAAGCCGCCCGCGCAGCGGACGCTGGTTGGCGGTGATGTCCGCCAGGGTCAGTTCGTCGAGCACGGACAGGAAGGCGTCGCGGGCCCGGATGAACGCCCGGTTCAACCGGCACACCTCCATCAGCGGGCAGGTGTTGGTCAGCGGATTGAAGCACTCCACCAGCGCCATGCCGCCTTCGGTGTGGCGCACCACCTCGCCGACCACGATCTTTTCCGGGCTCATGGCCAGACGGATGCCGCCGTTTCGGCCGCGCACGTTCTCCAAATAGCCGAGCTGGCCGAGCTGATAGGCCGCCTTCACGAGGTGGGACTTGGAGATCCCATAGGCATCGGCGATGTCCTGAACCCGGCTGAGCCGGTCGCCGCGCAGGGCGCAATACATCAGTGTCCTGAGGGCGAAGTTCGTATAAGCGGTGAGTTTCAAGGGGCCCTCCTCCCGACTCAAATAAAGATAGACTGGCGATCCTACTTAATTCTGGGGCGCATGTCTAACTTGTATCGCTGATGCAGCTTAAAGTCGGGCGGGTCGCGCGGCGCGATTGCGAGAAGACGCGAAAGCCCCTAAAAGCTGTCCGCCGAACTGCCGGAACGGGATCGATGGAAGACGACCGCCTGCCGACAGACCTTTGGGTCATGGCGCATGTGCGCCAGGCCAACGATGCGGGGATTGCCGCCTATGTGGTGCGCAAGGGCGCGCGCCTGGGCGGAACCGTGCTGGTTAAGGTCAGCCAGCCCGACCTGGGCTGCCGGGTGCTCTCGCAGGTCCGCGACCTGGACGGCAACCTTGCCTGGATGGCGGCGCATGGCGACGCCCCGGTCAGCGAGGCGGAGGCAGACGCCTATATTGCGCGCGCCGTCGGTCGCGACCCGGACCTATGGGTCGTGGAGTTCGAGGACCGGGAGGGCCGCCACCCCTTCGACGGGAAGGAGCTGTAGCGCGGCCCCCGGGCCCCGAATGCGCTACTGGGTCTCTTCTTTGAGGTACGCGATCAGGTTGACGCGGTCTTCCTCTTTCTTAAGGCCGGCGAAGGCCATTTTGCCGCCCTTGAGGTATTTTTTCGGCGCCGTCAGGTAACCGTCCATGGTCTCGTCGTCCCAAACGATCCCGGATTCCATCATCGCCTTGGAATACTTGAACCCTTCGACCGCTCCCGCCTCGCGGCCGAAAACGCCGTGCAGGTTCGGGCCGACCTTGTTCTTGCCGCCGGATTCCAGGGTGTGGCAAGCCTTGCATTTGTTGAACACGCGCTTGCCTTTTTTCAGGTCCTGGGCGTCTGCCGCTCCCCCGATGCCCAGCGCAAGCGCCGCGACCATCGCCAATGCAGTCTTTTTCATCCTTGAAGTCTCCTGTTCGCCTCGTCGTTCCGGTAGTGTCTCAGGTCCCCCTGGAGCCCAAAACTAGCACAGCCCTTCGAAGAGGAGAACCGCGCCACGTGGTCACAGCACGGGGACGCCGGATCAGTCCGACGCCACGGTCCGCTGCTGCTGCTCGCCCAGGCCTTCGATGGCCAGCCTTATGGTCTGGCCAGGCTTCAGATAGATCGGCTCGGGCTTTTGCCCCATGCCCACGCCCGGCGGCGTGCCGGTCGTGATCACGTCGCCCGGCTGCAGGCTCATGAAACCGCTGAGATAGCTGACCAGGAATGGGACCTGGAAGACCATCGTCGCGGTGGAGCCGTCCTGATAGCGGTGACCGTCGACCTCCAGCCACATAGCGAGGTTCTGGGGATCTTCGATCTCCTCGCGGGTGACCATCCACGGCCCGATCGGCCCGAAGGTGTCGGCGCTCTTGCCCTTGACCCACTGGCCCGCCCGCTCGATCTGGAATTCGCGTTCCGAGACGTCGTTGATGACGCAGTAGCCGGCGATATGGTCCAGCGCCTCGCCCTCTTCGATGTACTTGCCGCCCTTGCCGATCACGATGCCAAGCTCGACCTCCCAGTCGGTCTTGTTGGAATGGCGCGGGATCACGACGTCGTCGTTCGGCCCGACGATGCAGCTCGTCGCCTTGAAGAAGACGACCGGCTCCGGCGGCATATCCAGGCCCGCTTCGGCCGCATGGTCGGCATAGTTGAGGCCGATGGCGATGAACTTGCCGACCCTGCCCACGCAGGCGCCCAGCCGCGGCGTGCCTTGCACTAGGGGCAGCGAGGCCGGATCGATCGCCCGCAGCTTGTCGATGCCTTCCGGCGTCAGCGCGTCGCCGGCGATGTCATCCACATGCGCCGACAGGTCGCGGATGGCGCCGTCGGCATCCAGCAGTCCCGGTTTTTCCTGGCCCGGCGGGCCGTAACGCAAAAGCTTCACAACAGTTCCCCTTGGATTGTCGTTAGATGGTCAGGCCACCGTCGGCGATTTCGATCGATCCGGTGGTATAGGCGGACTCGTCGGATCCCAGATAGACCGCCAGCATGGCGATCTCCTCGGGCTGGCCGAGACGGCCGATGGGTTGCCGCGCAACGAAGGCCTTGCGGACCTCGTCCTGATCTCCGCCCAGGGCGGCAATGCGTTGGTCAAGCGACGGCGACTGGATCGTGCCCGGGCAGATGGCGTTGCAGCGGATGCCGCCGCCGATGAAGTCGATGGCCACCGACTTGGTCAGCCCGATGACCGCCGCCTTCGAGGCGCCGTAGGCCATGCGGTTCGGCAAGCCTTTCACGCTGGACGCCACCGACGCCATGTTGATGATGCTGCCGCCGCCGGCCTCCAGCATGGCCGGGACGAAGGCCTTGATCACATGGAACATCGCCTTGACGTTGATTGCGAAGGACCGGTCCCAATCCTCTTCGCCGCAATCGAGAATCGTTCCCTGGTGCACGTAGCCCGCACAATTGAACAGAATGTCCACGGCCCCGACATCGGCTGCGGCGGCGGAAACGGCGGCCGCATCGGTCACGTCCAACACGCGGGTTTCGATGCCGTCGCGCTCGGCCGCCAGCGCCGCCAGCGCATCGGCGTTGATGTCGGTTGCGGTGACGCGCGCGCCCTCGTCATGGAACGCCAGCGCGGTCGCGCGGCCGATGCCTTGCGCGGCCGCGGTGATGAATGCCGTCTTTCCGGCAAGCCGTCCGCCCACGGGCCTCCCCCTTTGCCGTTATGGCTTCTTATCGCGGCCCGATCCTAGTGGTCGCGGCGCGGATTACAAGTCCTCGGCACCTGATCCCCCTCGCCGGTCCCGCGCTCATGCACTCACGGATTGACCCAGTTGAGCGGGTCGCCCCCCTCAAGCACGCGGCGCACTTCTTCCGCCGCCTTCTGTTGCAGGTCCGCGATCGCCTGTTCGGAGAACCAGCCGCGGTGATCGCTGACGACGACGTTTTCCTCAGCAAGCAGGGGATGGTCGGGCGGCGGCGGTTCGGCCTCGAAGACGTCGATGCCGGCGCCGCGCACCTGGCCCGCGTCCAACGCCCGGGCCAGCGCCGCCTCGTCGATCAGCCCGCCGCGCGCCGTATTGATCAGGACGACGCCCGGCTTCATGGCGGCCATCGCCTGGGCATCGACCAGGTGGCGGGTGGCCGGAACCAGCGGGCAATGCAGCGAGATATAGTCGGCTGCCGCGCACAGACCCTGGAAGTCCGAAGCTTCGACATCGTCGGGCCAGTCCGTCAGCGCCGGGTCGTGAACCAGCACGCGTCCCGGCTCGAAGCCGGCCATCTTGCGCCGAAAGGCACGCGCGATCCGGCCGTATCCGACGATGCCGATCGTGGCGCCCTTCAGGCGATAGACCGGCTCCGGTGTCGCGAAATCCCAGCGCCCCTGCCGCAGCCCCCGGTCGCGCCGCGCGATCTGGCGGTTGACCGCCAGCAACAGGGCGACGGCCTGGTCGCTGACCTCCTCGATGCCGTAGTCGGGGACATTGGCCACCTTGATCCCGGCGTCGCGGGCGGCGGCGAGGTCGATGCTGTCCACGCCGACGCCGTAGCGCACCATCGCCCGGCAACGCGGCATCGCGGCGATGGTTTCGGCATCGACCGGCGTCGTGCGGATCAAAACGGCGTCGGCGTCGGCCACCGAAGCTCTGAGCGCGCCGACGTCGCCGTGACAGTCCTCAAGCTCCACCGCCGCCCCCAGCGGTTCAAGCACGCTGCGTTCGCGGTCGTAGGTGTCGTAACCGCCATCGACGATGACCACACGCATCTTCGTCATCTCGGCCTCCCTAGCCGGCAAACCGCGGCTCGGGAAGACCGGCAACCTCGCATGGAATCGCGAAGATACTGCCGGCCTGCGGTTCGCGCTCGTCTGCCGGAAAGATCCCGTCCATCGCCGCGGAGGTGACGTAGAGCGTCGACAGGTCGCGGCCGCCGAAGCTGCAGTTCGTGGGCCGCGCGACCGGCATCTCCACCACCTTGTCGACGCTGCCGTCGGGCGCATAGCGGGTCACCCGCCAGCCTTCCCAATGGGCGCTCCAGACGTACCCTTCGCCATCGACGGTCAGGCCGTCCGGCCGGCCGGCATCGGGCGGAACCGCCGCAAACAGGCGACGGTTCGACAGGCTGCCGGTTTCGATGTCGTAGTCGTAGGCGTGGATCGCCTGGCTCATGGTGTCGGTGTAGTAGAAGACGGTGTCGTCGGGACTCCAGCCCATGCCGTTCGACGTGGTGATCCCGTCCTCCACCACGCTCAGCGCGCCGTCCGCGTCCAGCCGGTACAGCCGTCCGTGCGGCGCGGTCTCCGGATTGTGCATGGTCCCGGCGAAGAAGCGGCCGCGCCGGTCGCATTTGCCGTCGTTGAAACGCATGTCGGGGCCGAGACCATCGGGCGCCGCGGCCGGTTTGACGTTGCCGGTATCGAAATTGAGGAAGGCAAAGCCGTGCCGCAAGGCCAGGATTGCGCCGCCGCCCTCGCGCAGTGACATGGACCCGATGAGGTCCGGCACCCGCCAGACCCGATTGGCGCCCGAGCCGGGGTCGAAGCGGTTCACGGTCTGGGACAGGATATCGACCCAGTACAGCACCTGGTCGCGCGGACACCAGACTGGGCCTTCGCCCAGCGTCGCGCGGATGTCCAAAACGCGCATCACGGTGGTCATGGTTTCTGCCCCGCATCCCCTGATCGACCTGCCGTTGTGGGAATACGAAAATACCGGTAAGGATGCAAAGGTTTGGACAAGCAAGAAGAACTTCGAGGCCCGGGGAGGCAGTTGGTGGGGGCGAAACGACAGGTGACGGCGGCGATGTCCGCCGGGCGGAACGGATGACCGGCTTTCGCGCCCCGCCCGCGCCCGAACGGCCAAGCATGTTCTTCGTCGGCGTCAGCACGGGCGGCTCGTTCATCAACCGCCTGTTTCCGGTGTGGGCCGACGTCATGAACCTGGGGCCGGTCGGGTTCCAGGGGATCGACCTGCCGCCGGACGCGCCGGCGGACGATATCGTCGCCGCGATCAGGTTCCTGGCCGACTGCGAGACGTCCAAGGGCGCCCTGGTCACCACCCACAAGATCGCCGTCTATACCCACGCCCGCGGGCTGTTCGCCTCGCTGGACGCCCATGCCGAAAGCCTTGGCGAGGTCAGTTGCATCACCAAGACGCCGCAGGGTCTGGTGGGCGCCGCGAAGGACCCGATCACCGCCGGGCTTGCCTTGGACCTCATCGCACCGGGCGGGCACTGGGCGCGGCACGACACGGCAAAGGCCTTGTTGATGGGGTGCGGTGGTGCCTGCGTGGCGCTCGCCGCCAACCTGCTGGCGCGCGCGCCGGGCGCCCGGCCCGCCGGCATCGTGATGACCGACATCGACGCCGGCCGTCTGGAATTGGCGCGCACGCACCTGGCGCCGCTGGATCCGGGCGGCATCGTGGCGCTGGAACGGATTGGCGGCGCCGAGGACCACGACCGCATGATCGCCGGCCTGCCCGCCGGCAGCCTGGTGGTGAACGGAACGGGCCTGGGCAAGGATCGTCCCGGCTCGCCGGTCACCGACGCGGCCATCTTTCCGCTGGACGGCATCGCCTGGGAATTCAACTATCGCGGCAGTCTGACGTTTCTTGAGCAGGCCCGACGGCATCAGGCAGAACGGCGGCTCGCCGTCGCCGACGGTTGGCGCTATTTCCTGTTCGGCTGGGCTTATGTGATCGCGGATGTCTTCGGCCTGGAACTCGACGCGGCCTTGATGGGCCGGCTGGAGGACGCCGCGGAACGCGTGCGCAACGGCGGCTGAAACGATGGCACAGGGTGCGGACCAGTTTCTTGCGATCGACGTCGGGACAGGCAGCGTCCGATCGGCGGTGGTGGATGCGACCGGCCATGTCGTCGCCTTTGCGGCGCGCCCGCACGAACAGCACGTCCCCCGGCCGGGATGGTCGGAACAGAGCCCGCAGGAATGGTGGGAGGGTGTGTGCGAAACCCTGGCCACGGTGCTGCGCGCGCCCGACGTAGCGAAAGACCGGATCCGGGGCATCTGCGTCTGCGGGCAGATGCACGGGCCGGTGCCGATCGACGCCGACGGCAACGCCCTGTTGCAGCGGGTGCAGCTTTGGAACGACAAGCGCGCCGCCGACATCGTCGATGCGTTCGCCCGGCGCGCCGACACGGGCGCCCTGACGCCGGTCACCGGGAACCCGCCGGCGCCTTCGTGGATCGCGTTCAAGGTGGCCTGGATCAAGCAGAACCAAACCGACGTCTACAACCGCGCCGCCGCCTTCCTGACGCCCAAGGATTTCGTCAATTTCAAGCTGACGGGCGAGATTGCCACCGACCACAGCGAGGCCTCGGGCAGCTACCTGCTGGACTGCGGCAACCTGCAGTACGACGCCGCCGTCGCAGCAGCCGTAGGCGTCGACCTCGCCAAGTTTCCGCCGGCCTTTCCATCCGCGCACCCGATCGGCGGCGTCAGCGCGGAGGCCGCGGCGGCAACCGGCCTGCCGCAGGATCTGCCGGTCGTTGCCGGCGGCGGCGATTTTCTCGTCTCGCTGTTGGGGTCCGGGGTCACCGGCCCGGGCGTCGGATCCGACATCACGGGCACGTCGACCCTGATCTCGGTCTGGTCGGAACGGCCGGTGATCCACGACATCGTCAGCAACCTGGCCGGCGCGAACGGCGGCTGGGTGCCGTTCACGATCATGGATGCCGGCGGCGATTCCATGCGCTGGGCGCGCCGGCTGTTGAACGCGCCGGACACGGATTTCGACGCGATCAATGCCATGGCCGAAGCCACGCCGCCGGGCGCGGAGGGCCTGATCTTCCTGCCCTACCTGACCGGCGAGCGTATCGGCGGCGCGGCGAACGCGCGCGCGCAGTTCTTCGGGATCACCAGCCGGCACGAAAAGGGGCACTTCTACCGCGCGGTGATGGAAGGAGTCGCCTTTGCCAGCCGCCGCAACATCGAGTTGATGCGCGCAGCCGGGACGCAGTTCGAGCGGATCGTCGCGACCGGCGGCGGCGCCAAGGGCGATCTGTGGCTGGGCATCAAGGCTTCGATCTACGGCATGCCGATCGACGTTCCGGAGAATCCCGAAAGCGGGGTCCTGGGTTGCGCCGCGCTGGCCGGTCTTGGCGCCGGTGTGTTTGCGGACGTGGACGAGGCGGTATCGCGGCTGGTCGCCATCCGGCGTGGCGCCGAGCCCGATCCGCGCATGGTCGAACGGTATGGCAGGCTGGCCGCGCTGTTCGACGACCTTTACGACGAGGCCATCCGTCACTACGACCGACTGGACGCGGTCTGAGACAGACAAGGAGACAAGGACATGGAAAAGGTCAAATGGGGGATCATCTCGACCGCCCTGATCGGAACCAAACAAGTCATCCCCGCGATGCAGCGCGGCGAGATGTGCGACATCGTCGCCATCGCCTCGCGCGATCTGGCCAAGGCCGAGAAAGAGGCCGCGGAGCTTGGCATTCCGAAGGCCTATGGATCCTACGAAGAGATGCTGGCCGACCCGGAGATCGAGGCGGTCTACAACCCGCTGCCGAACCATTTGCACATCCCGCTGTCCATCCAGGCCGCGGATGCCGGCAAACACGTGCTGTGCGAAAAGCCGATCGCGCTGACCGCCGACGAAATCAGGCCCCTGATCGAGGCGCGCGACCGCAACCGCGTGCATGTGTGGGAAGCCTTCATGGTGCGCCACCATCCCCAGTGGGAACGGGTGCGAACGCTGGTTCAAGGCGGCGAGATCGGCGAGGTCCGGGCGATCCAGGGCTTCTTCAGCTATTACAACGACGATCCGGACAACATCCGCAACATGGCCGACATCGGCGGCGGCGGGATCTACGACATCGGCTGTTATCCCACGGTCACATCGCGGTTCGTCCTGGGTCACGAACCGACGCGCGTGGTCGCGCTGGTCGACCGCGACCCGACCTTCGGCACCGACCGGCTGGCCAGCGCGATACTGGATTTCGGCAACGGCGTGCAATCCAGCTTCGTCTGTTCGACGCAACTGGTGCTCTACCAGCGCATGCAGTTCTTCGGCACAAAGGGCCGGATCGCGGTTGAAATCCCGTTCAACGCGCCGCACTGGGGCGAGACCAACATCATCATCGACGACGGGTCCGAGCTGGGCGACAAGTCGCAGCGGATCGAGGTCATCCCGGCAACCAACCAGTACGCCAACCAGGGCGACCGGCTGTCGGAAGCGATCCGCGGCGGCACGCCGCCGGCATACGAGCTGGAGGATTCCGTCAAACAGGCGGCGGTGCTGGACGCGCTGTTCCGGTCGGAAGAAACCGGTGCATGGGAGCAGGTGCTGTCCTAGGCCCGGCGATCGAAGTCAGGACCGGTTCCAGACGAACGTGCTCCGAGGCGGCAGGGCGGCGCCCAGGTCGTCGGCGATGCGAAGGCCCTCGTTCCATTTCGCCATACGTTCGGACCGCGCGAACGAACCGACCTTCAACTGCGGAACGCCCCAGCCGACGGCCAGGTGGACGATGGTGACGTCTTCGGTTTCGCCGGATCGGGCCGAGACGATCGCGCCGAAGCCGGCGGCGCGGGCGGCGTCAACCGCCGCCTTCGCCTCGCTCAGCGTTCCGGCCTGGTTCGGCTTGATCAGGACCGCGTTGCAGGCACCTCGCTCCGCCGCCGCGGCAACGCGGGCCGCGTTCGTCACCAGGAAATCGTCGCCGACGATCTCGACGCGGTCGCCGACCGCGGCCGTGAACCGCGCCAGACCGTCGCCGTCGTCTTCGCCCAACGGATCCTCGATGGCGACGATGGGATAGCGGTCGATCCAATCGATCAGCAAGGCGGCGAGACCGTCGCTGTCGAGGTCGCGGTCCTCGCGCGCCAGACGATAGCGCCCGCCGCTGCCGAATTCCGAGGCTGCGACGTCCAGCGAGATCGCGACGTCGTCGCCCGGCGTCAGTCCGGCGCGTTCGATGGCGCGCACCAACAGGGCGAGCCCCTGTTCGTTGGTATCGAAGGCCGGCCAGAAACCGCCTTCGTCGGCGACGCCCTGAAGACGGCCCTGTTCGGCCAACAGCGCGCCCGCAGCCCGATAGACCTCGGCCGTCCAGTCCAGCGCCTGGGCATAGTCCGCCGCGCCTGTCGCGATGACCATGTAGTCCTGGATGTCCACGCGGCGGCCGGCGTGGGCGCCGCCGCCCAGGATCTGGATCTCGGGCAACGGCAAGACCGCGTCCTTGCCTCCGGAGAGAAACCGCCACAAGGGAACGCCGGCGCCGGCCGCGGCGGCGTGGGCAACCGCCATCGAGGTCGCGACCATCGCGTTGCCGCCCAGGCGCTGCCGATCGGGTGTGCCGTCCGTCTCGATCAGGGCGCGGTCGACGGCGCCCTGGTCCTGGGCATCGAGGCCGGCCAGGGCGGCCGCAATCGGGCCGTTCACGGCGCCGACGGCGCGGGTCACGTCATAGCCGCCGAAAGCCGCGCCGCCGTCGCGCAGGTCGACCGCCTCGCCGCTGCCGGTCGATGCGCCGGCCGGCGCGATGGCCTTGCCCCGCGCGCCGCCTGACAGCCGGACCTCCACCTCCAGCGTCGGCCGGCCGCGGGAGTCCCACAGGCGCCGCCCGAGAACGGTCTCGATCGCCATGGCGCTCATATCCCCAACTCCCGTGCCCAGGCGGCGCGGACGTCCGACATCCGCTCGACCGGTTCGGCCAGCAAGGCGCGCGCCACCCGGCGCACGCGATCCTTGTCGGCCTCGTCGCTCACGTACTCGACCGGCGACTTGCCGTCGATCCTGGCCAGGAAAAGACCGGGCAACAGGTGGGCCGCACGCCTCTCAAGATCTTCCACGGGCTCCCAGGAGACCTGTTTAAGATATGAGCCTGCCAGGGCATCGAAGCATTCCAGGAACCGCGGCGCCACCTCCGGCACCCACAGGCACTTCAACAACAGATGGTTGGCGCAGAAGGCGAGATCGAAGGCCGGGTCGCCGAACCAGGCGCATTCCGCATCCAGGAACACCGGCCCCCGCGGTCCGATCAGGATGTTCTTGGGGCTGACGTCGCCGTGCACCAGCGCCCGCCGGTTGGCCAGCGTCGTTTCCACCAGGGCGCCCAGCGCGTCCGCCCGGTCGGGATGCGATCGCGCGGTTGCCAGGAGATAGGGCTCCAGCCGGATCGGGCGGAAGATCGCCTCGCTGTCGAACCGTTCCGCGACCGCGGGGTCGTCGGCCGTGCCGGCATGGATGCGGCCCAAGCGCAGGCCGACGGCCGCCGCGACGGACGGATCGGCGCGTCCCTGACGCAGTTCGTCCTTCCACAGGCGGTGGCTGGCCGGATCGAGATAGTCCATCGCAAAAAGACCGGCCGCGGGGTCGTGTCCCAGCACGTGCGGCGCGGCCTCAGGCACGATCGATGCCGCCAGACGGTACCATTCGACCTCGTAGGCATTGCGTTCGACCGGCGCGCGCCAGTCCGCCGCCACTTTCAGCTTGGCCAAGGCGCGCTTGATGCAGACCGGCCCCCGGGCGAGGTCGACGCGCCAGATGTCGGAGGAGACCCCACCCGCCAGCGGGACGAACTGCGGCTGTTCGCCCTGACCGACGAGACCGAACCGGGCAAGTGCCGAGACCAGTTCTGCCCTGTTGCGATCCGGCGCGGCTTCCGCCGCGCTCATGCAACCTCTTCGGCCCAAGGCGGGTCGGCGCCGGGCCGGCTGCAGGTGATCGCGGCGCACCGACACCCGAAATCAAGCGCGCGCTCCAGTGCGGCGCCGTCCACCGCGGCAAGGCCTTCGCGCGTGAGATGCCCGTTCTGGTGCAGCCACGACAGGGTTCCGGAGAAGAAACTGTCGCCGGCGCCGACCGTGTCCGCAACGACCACCGGCGGGCCCATCGCCGCGGCGCCACCGCCGGCTGACCAGGCCCGGGCGCCTTCCGCGCCCAGCGTGACGATGACCACGGCCGCACCCAGGTCGCGCCAGCGCGCGGCGACGGCGTCGATGGCCTCGCCGGGATAGAGCCATTCGATATCGACGATGCTGGCGCGGACCAGGTCCATCATGCCGATCCAGCCTTCCATGCGCGCCACATAGGCGTCGCGGTCGGCGATCAGGCCGGGCCGCACGTTCGGGTCCAGGACCAGCACGCGGCGCCCGGCCTCGCGCCGCATCAGCGCCTCGTAGGCGCTGGCGCCCGGCTCCTGGACCAGCGAGATCGATCCGAACTGCAGCGCGCCGACCGTATCGGGCAGGCTGGCGGGGAAGTCGACCTCGGAGATGGTGCGGTCCGCGGCACCGGTCGCGACGAAGGCGTATTGCGGCTCGCCGCCGTCTTCAGGCAGGCTGACGAAACCCAATGTGGAGTTCTCCGGTCCGCGCACCACCAGCCCCGTGTCCACCTTGTTACCGTCCAGGTGCCTGACCAGCAGGTCGCCGAAAAAATCGGTCGAGATCTTGCCGAGGAACCCGACCGGGGTGCCCAGCCGGCCAAGCCCTACCGCGATATTCAGCGGCGACCCGCCTTCGCAGGGCCGGTAGCCGGTATGCCCGTCCACACCCTCCATCGGCACGAAGTCGATCAGAGCCTCGCCGCAACTGACTATCATGACATCGTTTCTCCCTTGCGCCGATTGTGCATGGCTTGACCCGCGCGAAGCAACCGTTGGCGCGCCCGCGGACGTCTAGAACCGCACCTCCAGCACCGGCAGCAAGCGGCCGCGAATGAGGACATTCGGCTCTTCGCCGCATCGCACCGCGCCCATGCTTTCGTAAAACGGGACCGCATAGGGATCGGCGATGATCTGCAGGCGCGCATGGCCGAAGCGGCGCGCCTCGGCCAACAGGTGCGGCCACAGCGCCCGGCCGATGCCGGTGCGGACGTGGTCGGGTTCGATGAACATGAAATCCAGATCAACGAAGTCCCCTTGGTCGGCCAGCGCATAGACACCCACAGGCACGCCGTCCCGGTCGGCCACGAACACCGCGTGCCGGCGGATATAGTCCGGCGTCAGGGTGAGCTGTTCGCGCACCACTTCCATGAACGCGGCGTCATAGCCCCACAGCGCCTTCGACCGCATGCAAAGCTCGGTCAGGGCGGCGGCCTCCTCAGGCCGCGCCGCGCGAATGGCAATCCCGTCAGCCATGTTCCCGAAGCCAAGCGCGGCGTTCGGCGGCGTAATGCAGCACGTCAAACCCGTGATAGCTGGCCTCGCCCCGGTACTGGAGACCGGCCTTTTCCAAGACGCGGATCGAGGCGCGGTGGTCCGCATCCACGACGCCGACGATCTCTTCCAAACCGAGGGTTTCGAACCCCGCACCCAGCCAGGCGCGCGCCGCCTCGGTCGCGTAACCGCGGCCCCAGCGGTCGCGGCGCAGCCGGTACCCGACCTCCACTGCGTTCCATTCATCGGGCATGTTCAACAATCCGCCGACCCCGATCAGTGCGCCCGTCTCTGCCTCAACGATGGCGCGGAACGCGTAGCCGTCCCGATTGTCGCTGTCCTGGTGGCGGGCAATGTGGGCGCGGGTCGCATCCAATGAAAGCGTCGGCCCCGCAATCGAGTGGTGCATCACGTCCGGATCGCCCCAGACCGCGTGCGCGGCCTCGGCATCTTCGTCGCGGAACGGCCGCAACACCAGGCGGGCCGTCTCGATCACGCCGATGGCGGCCATGTCGCGTCAGGCGTCGCGGCGCGGCGGCGGGGTCACGGCCAGCGCCGACTGTTCGGTGCCCGTCAGTTCGTCCGACTGCTTGCCATAAGTCTTGAAGCGGGCCAGAACCCGGTTCATCTCCGCCTTGCCCAGGATCACGGGCTTGCCGACCTGCAGCGCGTGCCAGTACTGGAACGCCAACGTCTCCACCTCGACTGCCAGCCACAGCGCGTTGTCGATGGTCGGACCGAAACAGACCATGCCGTGGTTGCCGATCAGGCACGCGGTCCGGTCCTTCAGCGCCTTCAGGATGTTGTCTGACAGTTTCTGGGTACCGAACGTTGCGTAGTCCGCACAGCGGATCGAATCCCCGCCCGACACGCCGATCATGTAGTGAAAGGCCGGGATCTCCTTGCGCAGGCAGGACAGCGCGGTCGAGTAATTCGAGTGGGTGTGCACGATCGCGCCCGCCTCCGGCCGGGTGCGCAGGATGTCGTAGTGGAACCGCCACTCGCTGGACGGCAGCCAGTCGCCGAAATAACCGCCGTCCATGTCCATTTCGACGATCTGGGCCGGCGTCATCTGGTCGTAAGGCACGCCCGACGGGGTGATCAGGAAACCGTCCTCTACGCGTACAGAGACGTTGCCCGACGACCCCTGGTTGATTCCAAGCGTATCCATGCGCAGGCAGGCGTCGATCAGGGCCCGCCTCAGTTTGGTATGCGCCTTCCTGCGTGCCATCGCCCTGTCCCCTGGTGCCATTGAAAGCGCGGACCCTAACGGCAGGCGGTTCGCCATTCAAGTAACGCTCCAAGCCCGATATAGTCGGGGTAACAAGAACAGGGAGGGGTGGAAACGACATGCCGGAGACGGTGGTCGTCTTCGACTTGGGGTCCACCAATCTGAAGGCGTCTGTCGTCGATCGGCAGGGGAGGATCCTCGAGACGGTGAAGGTCGGGAACCGGCACGTTCCCGGGCCGCCCTATCTGCACATCAACACCGACCTGATCTGGCGCTGGCTGTCGGACACCCTGGCGCCCCTGGTGGCGAAATGGAACGTCGCCGCGCTGGTGCCCTGCGCCCACGGATCGGCGCTGGCGCTGTTGCGACCGTCCCGCGGGCAGGACGGCCTCGCCATGCCGATGATGTTCTACGAGGCGGAACCGCCGGACGACATCCGGGCCGGATATGCGCGGATCGAACCGCGTTTTTCCGAGGTGCTGGCGCCTACGAACCCGGGCGCGCTGACGCTGGGCCGGCAGCTCTTCTGGCAGCGGGCGCTGGACCCCGACGCCTTCGCGGCGGTCGAGACCATCCTGCCGGCGCCGCAATACTGGGCCTGGCGCCTGACCGGAAACGCGGTGTCTGAGGCGACGTCGCTTGGCGCGCAGACCCACATCTGGGCGCCGCTGGCCCGGGACTATTCCAGCCTGACCGACCGACTGGCGATCCGGGAGAAATTCGCGCCCTTGGCCAAGGCATGGGACGTGGTCGGCGGCGTCAGCGCGGGGGCCGCCGCCGAGACCGGCCTGCCGGAGGGCCTGCCCGTCCTGGCCGGCATCCACGACAGCAACGCCAACTATTTCCGTTATCTTGCGGCGGGCATCGAGGATTTCACGCTGTTGTCGACGGGCACGTGGCTGATCAATTTCAACCCCGCCTTTCCGCCCGACCGTCTGCGGCCCGAACTGGACACCAACACCAACACCGACGTCTTCGGCAACCCTGTCTCGTGCAGCCGCTTCATGGGCGGGCGGGAGTTCGACATCGTCCAAGGGTCGATCGCCGGTACGGTCAGTTCCATGGACATTCTCAGGCTGCTGGAATGGGGCACCATGGCCCTGCCCAGTTTCACCGACCTCGGCGGCCCCTGCCCCGGCACCGGCATGAAGGGCAGGATCGAGGGGCGACCGCCGGCCTCGCCGTCGGACAGGACCGCGCTGGCGGCGCTTTATTGCGCGCTGATGGCCGATCTCGCCATCGGGCATATCGGCTCGGCCAACGACGTGGTGATCGACGGGGTGTTCGCCGAGAACGCGTTTTTCTGCCGACTGCTGGCGGGCCTGAGGCCGGACCAGACCGTGCGGGTCTCGGCCGAGCGCGAAGGCACCACGGTGGGCGCGGCACTGTTGTGGGACTGGCAGGACCGGCCCAAGCCGGTGCCCATCGAACTGCACCGGGTCGAACCGCTGATCCCGGACGGTCTGGAGAACTATGCGGCAGCCTGGCGCGCCGCGGCGCTGGCCGACGGACCGAAAAAGAAGGCGGCCCGGTCGGGGTGAGCAGGATCGTGTTTGAGCCGCCGCGTGGTTCAAGACGGTGCTCCGTCGCGCACCTCCTCACGATGAGGATATAGAATGAGGCATCGCGTCATTCCCTCAACCGGAGGATAGAATTGCAGAGCATAACTCAGCCCTGTCTCATCGAAGCGAGTGAGTCAGGACAGCTCAATAAGAAAACACGACGCCTTCTCAGCGGAACTTGCCAATTCATGCATCTTCGGAAGTGTTCTTCTGGGCACCGGCATCACGGAAACGGACACAAATCTCCATCCATCGAAGATTGTGCCGTTGTTCGCTTATACGCATTGCATCTGGAACGGCCTCGGCAGTCGTTTGAAATGGGCCGAAACCTGGGGCCAAACTGAAGATGAACCTGACAGTATTTGTGCTCCAGAAGTTCTTCTTTTCAATCTCTAGGTCCCGATACTTCTCAAAGGCTACATTTGCAAAAGCTTCCTTGAGAGCTTCACCGATTTCTTCAGCAGTACTCTCATTTGAACGTTCGGCAGTTCGGTCAATCATTCTTCTGAAGGCGCTTATGGCTTCTTCTTCCTCCCTTGCTTCCAATGCGACATCCAAAGGTATCTCTCGGAAGTTTGGAGTCACAAACTCTACAGTGCTAGCGGCAGCCTCCAGCTTTGCTTCAAGATCCTTGGGAGCCGTATCACGTGTGGAGGGCCATAGCACCACCGTTCCGGCGCCAAGCGACTCCAGCCCTTTCCTTTGTTCGACTTCCCGTCGAGCCTCTTCCAAGGCTTCGTCAAGATCGCCAGCACTTCCCATACCCAATAAACTAAAGTTTGAATCTATGACAGGTCCTCCGACTCGTTGAAACATCTCCTCAATTGAGGAGAGAACGCCGGCAGATCCGAAGCTTGGGAGGTTAGTGAGGTCTTCTGGACCAAGATCCGCAAAAGGATTGATTGTGACGGGCCGATACTTGCAGATGGATCTCAAGCGATCTTCTGTGAATTCTGATCCGCCATGCGCGCGTACAAGATTGGACAAGGTGGCTTCAAACTCTGTCTCGCTCGTGGCACAGACATCAATTGACTCAAAGTACATGAGCGCCACCTTGCCGTGTGGCGAGAACAGATATTCAGCATTCAGTGTAACCGACTTCATGGATTCTTGCGGCGACCGCTTTAACTCGGAATCGCGTCAGCCAGAGTAAGTCGCTTCACGAGAATTGGGCTAGACGCATAGTATAGAACAGATGGTTGCAGTATCGAGACAGACAACTTTCTGCATCGAACGTAGCAGCAACGTCCAAAGCTGTCAGGGCAAAAAGGTACTCATTGTCGTTGGTTGCAGATTAGAACTTGGTGAAGCGCGCTTATTTGGACTAGACGAGAATGTCAGTCTGTTTATCGATCAGGTACCTCCGGAGAAATGTAGAAGCTTTCGCTATGCTGAGCACAGGTGGCGTCTCAAATCATACGGAAGCAACAATTGGAAACGTCACGGCGTCGGGGCGTCCTGGCTGAGAAGGTCTTCGGACTTCAAGTCCGCCCACAAACCATCAGGGATGTCGACCTCGAACGTCGCCTTGTTGCGCGCAACCTCGTCGGGCGTGCGGGCGCCGGGGATGACACTGGCGACGCAGGGGTGGAGCAGCGGGAACTGGAGCGCGGCGCTGGCCAGTTTGACGCCGTGGGCCGTGCAGACCTGCTCGATCTTAGTCACCTTTTCCATGATTTCCGGCGGCGCGGGCGCATAGTCGTAGGTCGCCCCGTCGACCGCGCCGGTCGCCAGGATGCCGGTGTTGTAGGGGCCACCGATGATGATGCCGATGTCGCGCTCCTCGCACAGCGGCAGGAAACTGTCGAGCGCACTCTGGTCCAACAGGGTGTAGCGGCCGGCCAGCAGGAAGCAGTCGAAATCGCCGGCCAGTGCGAACCTCTCGCACCATTCCCACTGATTGAGGCCGGCGCCAATCGCCTTGATCACGCGCTGGTCGCGCAGTTCGACCAGCGCCTTGTAGCCGCCGGCCATCACTTCGTTCAGCCGCGCCTGGGTCTCCTCCTCCGTGTAATGGGTCCAGACGTCGACATCGTGGACGAACAGGATCTCCACATGGTTCGTGCCCAGACGTTGCAGGCTGTCCTCAAACGAACGCATCACGCCGTCGTAGGAATAGTCGTAGACCGGCTTGAACGGCATCGGCGGGCGGAACAGGCCGCCGTCGAAACTTCCGGGCGGGGCGGCATGCAGAAGACGCCCGACCTTGGTGGAAAGGACATAGTCGGCGCGCGGGATGTTGCGCAGGCCTTCGCCGACCCGATGTTCCGACCAGCCGTGGCCGTACAGCGGTGCGGTGTCGAAATAGCGGATGCCTTCGTGGTGCGCCGCCTGCAGCGTGGCGCGGGCTTCGTCGTCGCCGACCGACTGATAGAGATTGCCCAGCGGCGCAGCACCGAATCCGACCTGGGAGATCTCCAGTTCGACCCGTCCCAACCACCGTTTCGCGCCGATTTGCATGGATCAGATCGCCTGTTCAGTCTCGGAATCGAAAAGATGCATCTGCGTCATATCCAGCGTGATGTCGCAACTCTCGCCCGGCGCGGCCGGGAAATGGGCATCGACCTGTGGCGTCATTCTGGCGCCCTCGATCTCCGCCAACAAGAGGGTGTGCGGGCCCAGGGGCTCGATCACGGACGGTGTGATGGAGACCACCGCGGGCCCGGCGTCGCCGCCTTCCATGTGTTCCGGCCGGATGCCGAACACGACCGGACGGTCCTTGTAGGCGCCGTAGCGGCCTTCCCGGTCCTGCGGGATCGGCAAGGTCGTGCCGTCGGCGATCGCGAGCCCCAGTCCGCCGTCGGAGGCGACGACGGTGCCTGGCAGGAAGTTCATGCTTGGCGCGCCTATGAAGCCGGCGACGAAGGTGTTCGCCGGGTTCTCGTAGAGCTCGATCGGCGAGGCCGCCTGTTCGATCACGCCCTTGTTCATCACGACCACCCGGTCGGCCAGCGTCATGGCCTCGACCTGGTCGTGGGTGACATAGACCACCGTGTTGCGCAGCCTTTGGTGCAGGTTCTTGATCTCCGCGCGCATTTCGATGCGCAGCTTTGCGTCCAGGTTCGACAGCGGCTCGTCGAACAGGAAGACGTCCGGGTTGCGCACGATGGCGCGGCCGATGGCAACGCGCTGGCGCTGGCCGCCGGAGAGGTGCTTGGGCCGGCGTTCCAGAAACGGGTCCAGGCCCAGGGTACGGCTCGCCTCCTGGACTTTGCCGGCGATCTCGTCCTTGGCGACGCCGCGGACCTTCATGCCGTAGGCGATGTTTTCCGCAACCGTCATGTGCGGATAAAGCGCATAACTCTGAAACACCATGGCGCAGTTGCGCAGGCCCGGACGCAGGCTGGTGACCTCGCGGTCGCCGATCTTGATGGTGCCGCCCGAAGCCTCTTCCAGACCCGCGATCATGCGCAGGGTCGTCGTCTTGCCGCAGCCCGACGGCCCAACCAGGACCACGAACTGCTTGTCGGGAATGTCCAGGTCCAACTCGGGGATGACCTGCACATCGCCGAAGGCCTTGGTGACGCGGATCAGTTCAACTCTGGCCATGCCGACAACCCGATCACTGAAGCAGGAATAACGACTGGGAAAAAGAGGTGCCCCGGCATCGGCGACGCCGGGGCACCGTGACGGTGACTAGAGACCCATCGACGAGCGATAGATCGCCAGCTGCTTGTCCCGACCGAACTCGTCGGTGAGCTTGTTCCACTCAGCCGTGATCGTGTCGAGCGCCTCCTGCGGCGAGACTTCCTTGTTCAGGGCCTTCGACAGCTCGATTTCCAGCACCTCGGTGTACTGGAAGTAGCCGGGAAGACGGAAGTCGAGCGCCACGTTCGGATGGTCGATGGCGCCCTGCTGGACGGCGAGATAGTTCTCGGCCTCGGGCTCGGTGAACGTCTTGGTCCACTTGTTGATGTTGGCGAAGTGGCTGTAACGGTACGGATTGATGCCCGTGCCGCCGGTCACCACGTCGTTGCCGGAATTCTCCATCGAGGTGTACCACGTGACGTAGTCCCAAGCCGCCTCGAGGTTCTTGGTCGTGGCCGGCACGCTGGCGACCCAGCCGCCATAAGCCATGAAGGGCGAGTGGACGATGTCCGGGAAGGTGTCCCACTGGTTGGTCTTGTGGTTCCAGATCTCCTTGGAACCGGGCACCAGGAAGAAGCCCACATTGCCCGCGACCTCGCTCTGCGCCGGGTCGGCCGAGATCGTGCCGGTGTCGCCCCAGTCGAAGTTCATCGCCACCTGGCCGCCGGCAAAAGCGGTGCGGATGTCGCCCGAGTTCCAGTTCAGCGCACCCGGCGGGGCACAGTCGACGCTGCGGATATAGTCCTCAAGCGCCCGCACCCAACCCGGATTGTTCAACTGTGCATCCATGGTCTCCGGATCGAAGAACATGGCGCCCGGGTTGTCGGGATGGTTGGTATAGGACGCGGCGTGGCTGAAGAAGAACCAGAACTGCTGTCCGCCACGGACGAAAGCCTCGGCCGTGCCGTAAAGGCCTTCCTGACGGCCGGTGAAGAACTCGCAGATGTTGTAATAGTCGGTCCAACTCCGCGGCGGTGCCAGGTCGTAACCGTACTTCGCCTTGAAGTCCGCGGCGTTCTTCGGATCCTCGAACAGGTCCTTGCGGTAGGTGCCGGTATGGACGTCGCCGTCAATGGTGACCGAGATCTGCTTGCCGTCCCACTTCATCAGACGGTCGCGATAGGTCGGATGGATGTCCTCCCACTCGCTGCCCTGCTGGAACTGCGCCGGCATCTCCGACAGGTACGGCGCAAAGTCGCCATGCCAGGCCGGGGCGTGCAGGATCACGTCGAAGGCCGCCTCGTTGGTGACCATCGGCGTCATGAACTTGGTGTAGAGCTCGCCAAACGGGAAATGAACCACGTTGGCCTTGCCACAGGTCTTCTCTTCCCACGTCTTGGCGTGCGCGATTGCAGGACCGCCGATGAACGGCGGGTTCATGGTCCCGACGGTGATCTCGACGCCCGAATAATCCGGGTCGCAGGCGGATGCCGCCCCGGCCCACATCACCCCGGCAGCGGCAACTCCCACTGCGCCCATTTTTTTCATGTTCATTTCATCCTCCCAAAAGGTTGCGTAATTAATTGAAACTCTAACGCTATTTGATAGCGCCCAACATCAGCCCAGAACGCATGAAGCGCGCCAGAATGAAGGTGATCACGATCATCGGCGTGATCGCGATGGCCGCCACCGAAGACTGCGACCACCATTCCGTACCGCGCACCGAAGCCTGGCCGGAAATCAGGATCGGCATGGTCTGCCAATCCGAAGAGGTCAGGATCAATGCGAACAGAAACTCATTCCAGATGAAACCGAAGGTGATCAACGCGACCGCCACCAGCCCCGGCAGAGCCATGGGCAGGACGATCTCGACGAAGATCCGCCAGCGCGGCACGTTGTCGACCAGCGCCGCCTCCTCCACCTCCACCGGCAAGGCCTGGAAGAAGTCGCGCAGCAGCCAGACCACGATCGGCATCGAGAACGCGATGTAGCAGACCACCATCCCCCAGAACGTGTCCAGCGACTGAATACCTTCCCGGCCCAGGCGCACGTAGAGAAGGTAAAGCGCAAAGGCGCTGACGATCGGCGGGAACATGCGCTGGGAAACGAACCAGAACACCACGTCCTTGTTGCGCAGCACCGGTCCCGGCAGGGGCAGAAGGTTGGACAGAACGCCGGTCGCGAGCGCGATGAGGAAGGCAAGTCCGAAGGCCTGCATGTCGCTGAGCCCGAGGACCTTGAGACCCAGATAGGCGCCCATTCCGGCCGCCGCGAACAGGAGCCCCGACAAGAGGCGCACCCGGTATTCGAACCGGACCAGCGCGTAGGCCGCCATCGCGCCCAGCAACACCGCAAAGATGGTTGCCACGACGCCGATCAGGGTCGAGGCGATTAACGGCCCCAGGATGTCGCCGCGCTCCTGCCGGAAGACTTCGCCAAGCGTGGAAAGCGTCGGTGAGAAGTCGATCCACGGCAGATAGGTGGGCCCTTGCATAACCGCGGGCGGCGGCTTGAAGGCGGTGATGTAGGTCCAATAGATCGGGAAGAAGGTAAAGCAGAGCCAAACCACCAGAAACCCGAATACGAACCATTTGATCGCGCCTGACCTGGACATCACGACCTCTTCTCGATGCTCTTGCGCAAAAGCGCCAGATAGACCGTGCCGAAGATGATCACCGTGATCAGGAACAGGAAGCTGATCGCAGAGGTATAGCCCAGGTTGAACTTCTTGAGCCCCTCCTGGTAGGCGTACAGCGTCAGCGTTTCCGTCGCCAGGCCAGGCCCACCACCGGTCAGTACGAAGACCGTGTCGATGATCTTGAAGCTTTCGACCAGGCGGATGAAGATGACCGCGGCCGAGATCGGTACCAGCATCGGAAAGGTGATGCCCCAGAACTTCTGCCAGGGCGTCGCATCCTCCAGGTCCGCCGCCTCGTAGACGTCGTTCGGCAGCGAGGCGAGACCGGCCAGCATCAGCAACAAGACGAACGGCGTCCATTGCCAGATCTCCACCGTGATCAGCGAGGCCATCGCCATCGTGTTGTTGGTGAGAAACGGCAGGTGTTCGAGCCCGAAAAACGTGAAGAACTCGTTCACCGGGCCCAGGGTGGAGTGGAACATCATGCGCCAGATCTGCGCCACGGCGACGGGCGCCATCAGCATGGGCATGAGAAAGACGATACGGAACAACTGTTCGCCCGGAATCCGGGCATGCAGCGCCAAGGCAACGCCGAAGCCGATGACGTACTGTGCGGCGACCGACAGGATCGCCAGGGTCGCGGTGTTGCCCACCGTCACCCAGAACCGGGTCTGCGACAGCGCGTTGGCGTAGTTGTCGAAGCCGACGAAGCGCGGCGGCGTCGGCGGGACGAGGCGGATCGACTGGAAACTCAGGGTCAGCGAGTAGACCAGCGGGAACAGCGTCACCAGCAGCACGATCAGAGCCGCCGGCCAGATGAAGACGTATTTGGCAGGTTCCCGCACCTGTCCTCCCCCGTTGCAATCGTTTGCAGTTTTTGTGCTTTGTCCGGCCGGGCGGCCGTCGATTGCGCCCGCTATCTTACGGCCGTTCCCCGAAAGGTCAATTGCGACTCAAGCGGTTAGGCGTCGGACCGTTCCTGCAAAAAGGTTTCGATCTCGTCGCGGGTCGGCATCGAAGGCGCGGTTCCCGGCCGGGTGACTGAAATCGCCGCGGTCGCGTTGCCGAACCGCGTCGCCTCGACCACATCGGCGCCGTCGGCCAGCGCCACGGCAAAGCCGCCATTGAAGGCATCGCCCGCGCCGGTGGTTTCGACCACCGCGTCGCCCATGTCGAAGGCGGGCACGTGCCGGGCGACGCCGGCCGTCTTGACGAAGCAGCCGTTCTCGCCAAGCGTGATCACGGCGGTGCTGACCCCCTTCGTCAAGAAGAAGTCGGCCGCGGCCGCGGCGTCCTCGACCGATGCGACGGGGCGCCCCGTCAGACCCTCCGCCTCGCTCTCGTTCGGCGTCACGATGTCCGAGACCCGGTAGACGGCATCCGGCAGGGGTGCGGCCGGCGCGGGGTTGAGGATCGTGGGCACGCCGTGCTGCTTCGCCAGCCCGAGGCCCGCGGCCGCGATCGGTACCGGCACCTCAAGCTGGGTCATGAACACCGCCGACCCCGCGATCGCAGCCTCCGCACCGGCCACGTCGGCCTCGGTGATCGCACCCGCCGCGCCTGGGACGACGATGATCGCGTTGTTGCCCGACGCGTCGTCGATCAGGATCGCCGCGGCACCGGTGGGTTCAACGTCGCTTTCCAGAATCAGCTCTTCGGAGATGCCTTCGGTGCGATAGGTCTCGCGCGCCATGGCACCGAACGGGTCGCGGCCAAGCTTGGTGATGAAATTGACCGTCCCGCCGGCACGCCGCGCGGCAACCGCCTGGTTCGACCCCTTGCCGCCGGGCCCCAGCTTGAAACCGGCCCCGATCAGCGTCTCGCCCATGGTCGGCAGGCGCTCGGACCGGAACGCCACATCGGCCACGAAAATGCCGAGAATGGTGATCGGTTTCGCCATGATTGCGTCCTCCCCGTTTGTTCGCCGCGATCCCGCGTCTTACCGCGCTTCGCGCAGGCGTTCCTCGCTGACCCCTGACATCAGTTCCCAACCGCCACCATAGCCGACTGCCAGAACGGCGACGAAGATGGCGAACGAAAGACCGGCATAGACCAGTCGCGAGCGCGCCGCCTTGTCGTGCCCCAGGTCGCGCTCGCGCCGGAAGTCGATGAAGAACAGCACCGCACCGGCCAGAAACAACAATGAAACCATAAACATGCGCCGCCGTCCTCAAGCAGCTTTTCGGGCTGCGCATTCGCCGAGATGCGTCGCCAATGCCTCAAGCGGCGCCTGCCAATCGCCCGACGTGTGTTGGCGGAACAGCCGCATGGTCGGATACCAGGGGCTGTCGGGGCGGTCGCGCATCCAGCGCCAGTCCGGCCCTACCGGCAGCAAAAGACAGACCGGTCGCCCCATAGCACCCGCAAGGTGGGCGACGGCAGTGTCCACCGAAACGACCATGTCCAGTGCTTCGATGGCCGATGCGGTATCGGCGAAGCTTTTCAAGCGAGGCGCAAGATCGACCGCGCCTGCACCCTTGGTCCGGGCGGGGGCGCCCTCGCCCACCTGAAGGCTGTAAAGCTGGATGCCCCCTACCTTTTCCAGGCCAAGCAGGCGGTCCGGCGCGATCGAACGGTGGCGGTCGCCGCGGTGGGCCGGGTTGCCGCGCCAGACGATGCCGACCGACAACGCACCGTCCCGCCGCCGCGGCAGGTCCATGGCCCGGGGCGCGGCAAGATAGGGGACGGCGGATGGAATGGTGTCGGTCCGCACCTTCAACAGGCCAGGTATGTCCATCAGGGCGCACTGCAGGTCCGCCCTGCCCGGGCGCATGCCCGCCGCAAGGACGGTGCCGGCACCCGGCATCGCCGCGACGAGGTCCGCAAGCGAGGCCGGCGCGAGGAACGTCACATCCGCACCCATTGCGGTCAGCCGGGGCAGGAAACGCACGAACTGGATGGTGTCGCCAAGCCCCTGTTCGGCGGTCACCACAAGGCGCCGGCCGTAAAGCCCGTCGCCGCGCCACTCCGGGACGCCGGCGATCCGGCGCGTTCCGTCGGCCATATGGCGGGCGGCATAGTCGCGCCAGCCCGCTTCGAAGTCGCCGCACAGCAATTCGACCATGCCAAGGTTCTTGCGTGCGTGGGCATGGGCCGGTGCGGAGGCAACCGCGCGCGCGAACGCCTCGCGGGCCGCGTCGACGGCCCCCCGCCGGTAGTTGACGACGCCCAGACTGTTCAAGACCTCGGCGTTGTCGGGCGCCATCGCGGACGCCTCTTGCGCCACGGCCAAGGCTTCGTCCAGCGCCTCGGTCTCGCTCAAGGTCCGGGCGAGGTCGGCCAGGATCTCGGCATCGCGCGGCGCCAGTTCCGCCGCCTTTCGAAAGGCTGCAACGGCCGGCGCCAGCGCCCGCAAATCTGCCTGCACCACACCCAGGTCGGCTTGCAGGTCGGCCCGCTCCGGGGCGAGCCGGACCGCCTTTTTCAAGGTGCGGACCGCGGCCTGGCTTTTGCCCGAACGATGCTGCGCCTGTCCGAGAGCCGCCAACAGGCCCGGGTCCCGCGGCGCGGCGGCCGCGGCCCGCTGCAACAGCTTGGCCGCGTCCGCGGCGCGCCCTGTCCGCAGCAGGGCGACGCCGTCGCGCTTCAACCTGTCGGCCTGTGCGTCCGCCGGACCACCGCGCGCCGTCATCGCCCGAGCCGCCGCCCGATCACCGCCTGGTCCCGCCGGGCGCCTGGCTCAAACCACTTCCCCTTCGGGCCCGATGACGCCCTTGACGAGGATGAAACAGCCATAGGGCCGCCGTTCCATCGTCGAGACAACGGCGTAGGCCTTTCGTGCCCGGTCGTAGAAATCGTACCGTTCGATCGATCCCATCGGCCATTCGCGGTCGCCATGCTTGTCGACCATGGCCTTGAACTCCTGCTGGACGGGCGTGACGGTTGTCGGATCGCCGACAACCTCCATCCGGTAGACCGGGAACTCCACAAAGCTGTCCAGCGGGAACACCGACAGGATCGCGTCGGCGGCCTGGGGAACGTCGGCGCCGTCCAGCGGGACCAGCACGCCGGTGACGGTGGATCGCGCCACCTGGTCGGCCGGGAAATTGCTGTCGCAAAGCACAAGCTCGTCGCCGTGGCCCATGGCGCGCAGGATCTGCAACAGATCCGATGTGAGAAGTGGATTGAGACCCTTCAGCATTGTTTTCCCCCTGTTTGCTGGCCCGCGTCCTTGTTGCGCCAACAGTGCCGCCGTTCGGTTGGCCGGTCAACGGTGGCGGACCGTGCGGCATGCGGCCGGTTTTGCGTGACAGACGCTCTTGTTTCCGGTAGTCCGCGCCATACGTGACATCCCGATCGGGACACCATGCAAGAAGACGATTCCTTCGACCGAACCGCCATGCGCCGGGCCATCGGGCTTGCCCGCGGGGCGCTTGGCCTTGTCTGGCCGAACCCTGCGGTCGGCTGCGTTCTGGCGACGGGCGGCAGCGTCATCGCGGAAGGCGTGACCCAGCCCGGCGGACGGCCGCACGGGGAAGCCATGGCTTTGCGTGCGGCGGGCGACAGGGCGCGCGGCGCGACCGCTTATGTCTCGCTGGAGCCCTGCAGCCATTGGGGCCGAACGCCGCCATGCACCCGGGCCCTGATCGAGGCGGGGATCGCCCGCGCTGTGATCGCCACACGCGACCCGGACCCGCGGGTGAACGGGCGCGGGATCGAAGGCCTGCGGGCGGCGGGGATCGCGGTGACGACGGGCGTGTGTCAGGACGAGGCCGAAGCCGTCAACCGCGGCTTCTTCCAGCGGATCCGTACAGGCCGTCCGCTGGTCACCGCGATCAGCGGCGCCCTGGGCGCGGCCGCCGACGCCGGCCAGGACGGGATCCTAAACATCCGGCTGCACGCGGACGGGTTGGCGCTGTGCTGCACCACGGCACGGGGCCGGCACGGCGCCTGGATTGCCGATCTGTCACGCCGCACGCTGGCCGACGCCCTGGCGCGGCTGGGCGATGCCGGCCTGACACGGGTCGCGGTCGGGACCGGTACGCCGCTTGCCGAGCGACTGGCGCTGTACGAACTGATCGACGGGTTTGCCACGGCGCCGGATGCGGCGCGTTTCGAGACCCTTTCGGCTTAGGGCGCAGACCTCTCTTACGGCGTCAACAGTACCGCCGCGCCCTGCAGCCGCCCTTCCCTCAGATCCTCCAGCGCCGTGTTGGCCTCAGCCAACGGGTAGGGCCGCACATGGGTCTTCACCGGCACCTTGGGCGCGATCTCCAGAAATTCGATGGCATCCCGGCGCGTCAGGTTCGCGACCGACCGCACGGTGCGTTCCTGCCACAGGATCCGGTAGGGAAAGCGCGGGATGTCGCTCATGTGGATGCCGGCACAGACCACCGTGCCGCCCCTGTCGGTATGGCTCAGGGCCTCCGGCACCAGGGCCCCCACCGGCGCAAAGATAACGGCGGCATCCATGGGTTCCGGCGGCGCCGCGCCCGACGGGCCCGCCCAGGCGGCGCCCAGCGAACGGGCGAAATCCTGCGCGGCCTGATCGCCTGGCCGGGCGAAGGCGAAGACCTCGCGCCCCTCCCACAGGGCCACCTGGATCATGATGTGCGCGGCCGCCCCGAACCCGTAGATCCCGATGCGCCGCGCATCGCCCGCCATCCGATAGGCACGGTGGCCGATCAGGCCGGCGCACAACAGGGGCGCGGCTTCGGCGTCGGTGTAGCCGTCGGGAAGGCGAAAAGCGTAACGCGCATCCGCCACCGCGTAATCCGCATAGCCGCCATCGATCTGATAGCCGGTATAGCGGGCATCCGGGCAGAGGTTCTCCTGGCCGCGCCGGCAGTAGGGGCAAACGCCGCAGGAAAAGCCGAGCCAGGGAATGCCGACCCGGTCGCCGGGGGCCAGCGCAGAGACGTCGGCGCCCGCGGCCTCGACCGTACCGACGATCTCGTGGCCTGGGACCAGCGGCAATTTCGGCTCAGGCAGGTCGCCGTCGACCACATGCAGGTCGGTCCGGCAGACCCCGCAGGCGCTGACCCGCACAAGGACCTGACCGGCCCCGGGTTCGGGGCGGGCGAGATCCGCCGGCTCCAGCCGGCCCGCCGCCGCGGTCTTGAGCACCATCGCATGCATGGATGTCCTCCGGACGCCGGGATTCCGGTGTCTTCCGCGTGGGTTTACGGTTCGTAAACCATAACCCATTGAATTTGATCGATATACCGTCCTTTAAGGTTTGCACCGCTATCTTGCCTACCAAAGTATGCAACACAAGCATACGCAACGGAGAACAAGGCCCAAGGCCCGGGAGAACAAAGAGGTCAAGGGTCGAGACGGGAGACAAGACCGTGAACCAACATGTGCTGATTGTCGAAGACTCGAAGACGAACGCCAGGATCCTTACCGAGGTTCTGCGCGACGAGGCGCTTTTGAGTTTCGCCACCACCGGCCAGGAAGCCCTGAGCCGAACCAAATCCGACACCCCCGACCTGGTCCTGCTGGACGTCGGCCTGCCCGACATGAACGGCTTCGACGTCTGCAAATGGATCAAGGCCGACGACGCGGTCGCCGATGTGCCGGTGATCTTCATCACCGGCATGGAAGACAGCGACGACGAGGAGCGCGGTCTGCAGGTCGGCGCCATCGACTACATCCGCAAGCCTTTTCAGCCGGCGGTCGTCCGTTCGCGCATCCGCAACCATCTGGCGTTGCGCCATGCGAACAAGAAGCTGTCGGAGGCGAATGCGGAACTGGCCCGCATGATCGCACGGGACCCGCTGACCGGAACCCTGAACCGGCGATCCTTCTTCACGATGGCCGAAAACGAACTGTCGCGGATCCAGCGGCACGACCGCGACCTCAGCGTCATGATGCTGGATATCGACGGCCTTAAGGCGATCAACGACTGCCATGGCCAGGATGCCGGCGACGAAGCACTGGTCCGCGCCGCGAAGGAAATCTGTTATCTGCTGCGCCAGGAAGACGTGCTGGCGCGCCTGGACGGCGGACAGTTTGCGATCCTGATGCCGGAAACGAACCTCGAGCAGGCCGATTGCGCCGCCCAGCGGCTGTGCGAGCACCTGTCGGAGGTCCAGATCGGCACGGCGACCGGCTCGACGATGCTGACCGCCAGCATCGGCGTCACCGGCGCGTCGCGCTGCGACGAGAATTTCGATGTCGTGCTGAGACGCGCGGAACTGGCGCTGGCGCACGTCAAGCGGGCCGGCCGCAATGCGGTCAAGTCGCTGTCCTGCACCGCCGACGCGATCCTGCGGGTCGGCGCGCTTTAAAGACCCGAATTCCTCCCGAACCGGCAACTGTCGGATCCCGCCGTCGCGTCTCGCGACGGCGGGTTTTGTCGTTTTGGGCCCAGCCAGGCACGGTCTAGACTGTGGGTGCCATGACCGTCCTGAAAGGCGCCTGTCACTGCGGATCGATCGCCGTCCGTTTCGAAACGGACGCGCCGGCCGAGACGGTCCCGGTCAGGGCCTGCGGCTGTTCGTTCTGCCGCGCGCACGGCGCCAGCACGGTGAGCGATCCGAACGGGAACCTGACAATTCGGATCGCGGAGCCCGGCGCGGCGAACCGGTATCGCTTCGGCCTCAGGACGGCGGATTTTCTGGTCTGCGCCCATTGCGGCGTCTACGTGGCGGCCATCCTGCCGGACCCGGACGGCGATGTCGCCATCGTCAACGCCAACACGTTCCACACCGGCCCGCCGCGCGGCGACGCGGGTGAACCGGTCAGCTACGACCACGAGCAAGAAGACGCCCGCCGCGCCCGCCGCCGCGCGAACTGGACCCCCGTCACCGTCATCGACAGCCCCGACGCCTAAACTGCTTACGCGGCGGGACGGCGCGCCGCTCGGCGCGGGCCGTCTACAAGAGGCATCGACTAGTCAATTCCACTAGTCAACTCTACTAGTGGAATCTACTAGTAGGCTCTTCTAGTAGGGTGGCCTAGTGGAATGGCCTAGAAGACGCCGTCGCGTTTCCTGCTAGACTCGCGGCCATGAGCGACGACCGCCCTGCCCCGTCGCGCCGCAAGTCCCGCCTGTTGCTGGCAGTCGCGGCCTTCTTCTTCTTTGTGCCGCCGGTCGCCGTGGGGATCGCGCTTTACGTCTCGTTCGACCGCCCTCCCGACCTCGCGGTGGACCTGCCCGGCGACCGGGAGGCGCGCCGCGCCGCCTTCCGCACGCGCGTCGCGGACGCCTACCCCCCGGGAACGGCCGAGGCACTGCTGGAACGCGCGCTTCGAAACCAGGGCTTCGATCTGTCGGCGGTCGATGACGCCGCCTGGCCGCGGCGCGCGGCGGCAGCGGTGGAAACCATGACCTGCACGATAACCTACGAGGTCCGATGGCGCGGCGACGGTGCGGGCGGCATCGCCGCGGTGGAGGCCGATGTGCGCGCGCCCTGTCCGTGAGGCCGGTCAGGCCGGTTCGATCACCCGGACCGGTGCCCCGTCCAACCAGGCAAGGATGTCTTCCAGCATCTCGCCGTAAAAGACCTCGTAGGTGCGGCGCGTGACATAGCCGATGTGCGGCGTCAGCAGAAGGTTCTCGACACGGCGCAAGGGATCGTCCGCCGGCAGCGGTTCGACGTCGTGGACATCCAGAGCCGCGCCCGCCAGCCCGCCTTCGTTCAGCGCCGCGACCAGGGCGGCGGTATCGACGATCGGCGCACGCGAGGTGTTGACCAGATAGGACGTGGGCCGCACGGCAGACAGGGCCGCAGCGTCGATCAGCCCGCGCGTCCGCTCGCTGAGCAGCAGGTGAATGGTCGCGAAATCCGCCCGCGCCAGAAGCTCTTCCTTCGAGACCAGCGTCGCGCCGGCCTCCGCGGCGCGTTCCGCCGTCAGGTTCTGGCTCCAGGCCAGGATTTCCATACCGAAGGCCCGCCCCATGGCGGCGACCTGGCTGCCCAGCCTGCCGAGACCGATCACGCCCAGCGTCGCGCCGTTGAGATCGCGGCCCACGCCAAGCTGCCAGCCGCCCTCCCGGACCGACCGGTTCTCCTCCGCGAGGTTGCGCGCCAGCGCCAGGATCAGCGCGAAGGCCAGTTCCGCGGTGGCGTGGGCGACGCCGCCGGTGCCGCAAGTGACGACGCCGTTGTCCTTCGCGGCCTGAAAATCGATCGACTTGTTGCGCATGCCGGTGGTGACCAGCAGGCGCAGATTGGGCAGCCGTTCGATCAGCGCACGCGGGAACGGCGTGCGTTCGCGCATCGCGCCGATCACCTCGAACGGTTCCAGCCGCGCCACCAGGGCGTCCATGTCGGCGATGGTGTCGCGAAAAAACGTCGCCTCGACGCCGTCGGGCAGCCGCGACCAGTCGGCGAAGTCCCGCGCCACGTTCTGATAGTCGTCAAGGATCGCGATCTTCATGCGCCGGGCCTCCCCTTGTTGTTCGTTCATTGCGGCTTGGAGTCATATTGCGCCAGAGGCAGCAAGCTCAAGGGAACCGGCGGCGATACACCGGCTGTCGAGGCCCCTGCCTGACGTTACGGCTCAGGCCACCCGGCTGAACGGCACCACGTAGGGGCCTTCGGGGATCACCGCGACCGCGGGGTCGTCCGCGCGGTCGACGGCGTCGGCGACGGCTCCGTCCAGGCTGTCTGCCGGTTCCACCCCGGTCAGCGCCAGATCGTCCGCGCTCAAGCCCTCGGTGAACAGACGGATCGACCCCACGCGCATCGGCTTGAGCTGCATCTCGGTCTGCCACTCGTCCACGTCGGCCAGTCGTTTCGCCGTCAGCGTCTCAAGGAACGCGTCCGGTCCCAGCTCCACCAGCCTGCGTTGCGCGTCCTTGAAGGCTGCGGAACCGAACCCTTCCGAACAGGCCGAGGCGATGATCAGGGTCCCGCCGGGTTCCAGGATGTCCATGGGCGTCACCATGCCCTTGACCGTCTGGTAGTAGGTCTTGTCCAGAGGATAGCCGGCGGCCGACGTGACCACTGTCTTGAACCTGCGCCCGACGGCGATCTCCGTCGACGGCCGAACGAACGCCACCGCCGCCATGTGGCTTTCGATGATCTCGCCGAAATTGACCAGCGACAGGTTGCGTTCCTCGTCGATCACGGTGTTGAGCCCGTAGACCGCGCCCAGCTTCTTGACGATCTCGAGCTGTTCCTCGTGCAGCGGGTTTCCCGGCAGATTGCACTGCACCGCGGCCGGGTCCTCCATGAAGCGGGCGCTGTGGAAGGTGCGGATGGTCTCGGCATGGGCGATGCCCGGCGCGATCACCTTGCGCCCGCCGGAATAGCCGGCCATGAAGTGCGGCTCGACCAGACCGGTCGCGATCCTGAGATCGGCCTCGACGAAACGACGGTCCAGCCGCACCGGCGTACCGCGCGTCTGCGTCGCCCCCAGATCGACATGTTCCTCGTCGTTGCGGGCGAAATGATTGACGACCCGGACGTTTTCCAGGACCCAGGGATCGCCGACCAGCTCCGCCAGCTCGGCGCCCTCGTTCGGCCGGTGCAGGCCGGTCGCGACCAGGACGGTGATGCCTTCCGCAGGAATACCGGCCGCCATCATGTCGCGGATCATCGGGCCAAGGAACAGGCCGTTGGGAACCGGCCGCGTGATGTCGCAAATCAGGATGCAGGCACTGTTGCAGCCGCGGGCCAGTTCGCCAATCGGCGGACAGCCCACCGGGCTGTCCAGCGCGGCGCGCACCGCCGCCGCGGCGTCGTCGACGATAGGCAGCGGGTTCTTGCGGATAACGGTGGCTTCTGCGCCCGCGGGCACAGTGACCGAGATGCCGCTTGTTCCGTACGCCAGTTCGATCCGCACAGCGCCGCTCCTTCCCGTCAGGCGTCGACCAGGCTTTTGGCCGTGCCCGCAAGTTCGGCGAGGCACGAGTCGGCCAGTGGCTCGATCGGCGTGAAATCGCGGTGCGCGATCCAGGGCTTGCGTTTGAATTTGCGGATGTGGTTCGAAACCGCGCACAGGCTGAGATAGACGATTGTGCGGCCGAACGGGCTGATGTTGGGCGGGCTGGCGTGCACGATGTTGCTGTGAAACATCAGCACCGATCCGGCCGGCCCCGTGGGCGCAACGATGCCGCCCGCCTCGGCAAGCCGGGTCACTGTCTCGCGATCCAGCGTCCACAGGGGATAGGACGTGGTTTCAAGGTCGTGTCCGGCCTCGAACACGCCCTGCTTGTGGCTGCCCGGAATGATCAACAGCGGACCGTTCGCCGCGGTCACGTCCTCCAGGAACACCGCGATGTTCATCGCGCGCGCCTCCGGCATGTCGTCGTCGCGCGCCCATGTGCCGTAGTCCTGGTGCCACTGCCACACCGCGCCGTCGAAGGCCGCCTTGGCGTTGACCTTGAACTGGTGCATGTAGACCGCCTCGCCCAGGATCTGCATCACAGGTTCGACCAGGCGCGGATGGGCGCCGAGACGCCGGAAAGCCTCGTTGTAGGTGTGCGCCGCAAAGGCGGTGCGCGCGGCACCGCTGGTCTCGCGCCAGACTTCTTCCCGGTCTTCGGCGTAGATCTTGTGCGCCTCGCCAAGCATCAGTTCCGCTTCGGCGCGCGAGAAGCATTCGGGCAGGAACAGATATCCGTCCCGGTCGAATGCGGCCAATCGGCTGTCGCTCAGTTGCATCGGTGCCGCCCCTTCCCTTCGGCGGTGATCGCATTGCGTAACAGTGTAGACCGCCCGGCGCGCGACCACGAGTCCCGTCGCACCCGCCCTTTGCCGCGGACCGCTTTGCGATAAGATACCGCAAGACATGGGGGCGGGACGGCAATGGAAAGGACGCGTCTGGGCCGGACCGGGCTTGAAGTCGGCGTCGCGGGTTTGGGCTGCGGCGGACACAGCCGCCTGGGTCAGAGCACGGGCGCCAGCGTCACGGACTCCGTTGCGCTGGTGCGGGCAGCCCTGGACCGTGGCATCGACCTCATCGACACCGCGCAGGTCTACGAGACCGAGGAAATCGTCGGCCGGGCGATTGCCGGACGCCGCGATCAGGCTGTCCTGTCGACGAAACTGCAGATCATAAACCCGGGCAGCGATCCCCACGGCGATGATTACAAATCGCCGGGCGACTTCGTCGCAGGCGTCGAAGACAGCCTGCGCCTGCTTGACACCGACAGGATCGATATCCTGCATCTGCACGGCGTCATGCCGTCGCAATACCGCCATTGCCGCGAAAACCTCGTGCCGGTCCTGCAAGACCTGCGCAACCAGGGCAAGGTTCGCTTCTTTGGGCTGACCGAACGGTTCATTGCCGATACCCGCCACGACATGCTGGACATCGCCTTGAAGGACGACGTCTGGGATGTGGTCATGGTCGGGTTCAGCCTGATCAACCCGTCCGCCCGCCGTGGCGTGCTGGCGGCCGCGGCTGAAAGAGACATCGGCGTCTTGAACATGTTTGCCGTTCGCCGCGCCCTGAGCCGACCCGACGCGCTTGGTGCGGTGATCGACAGCTTGATCGCGGACGGGGAGATCGACGCCGGCGACGTCGACCCGGACGATCCGTTGGGGTTCCTCACCGCGCCCGGTATCGCGCGTACACTGCCCGAGGCGGCATACCGGTTCTGCCGCCACGAACAGGGTATCGACGTCGTGCTGACCGGCACGGGCAAGATCGCGCATCTGACGGAAAACCTGGCATCGATCAACGGGCCGCCCCTGCCGCCGGAGATCCTGGCGCGACTGGCCGGCATCTTCGGCGCAGTCGACGGCGTGTCGGGCAATTAGAGCCAGAAAGGAAAAAGGAAGATGAAAATCGCAGTGGTGGCGGCCGGCGCCGTGGGCGGGTATTTCGGCGCCCTTTTGCATGCTTCGGGCAACGAAGTCTGGTTCTTGGCGCGCGGCGCCCATCTCGACCGGCTCGGCACCGCCGGGCTGACGCTGGCCACACCCGCCGGCGAGCGACATTTCGACGGCATCCGGGCGACGGACGACCCGGGGCGGATCGGCACGGTCGATGTTGTGCTGTTCGCGGTCAAGCTGTGGGACACGGAACAGGCGGGAACCGCGGCGCAGCCACTGTTCGGCAAGGACACGGTCCTGATCTCGCTGCAGAACGGGGTGGACTGCGTCGCGCGCCTGAGCCCGATATTGGGGGCGGCACACGTCACCGGCGGCGTCGCGCAGATCTCCGCCATCCTGGACGGGCCGGGCCGCATACGGCAGACCGGCGACTTCGCCCGCATCAAGTTCGGCGAGGAAGACGGCACATTGAGCCCGCGCATGACCGCGTTTCACGCCGCCTGCAAGGACGCCGGCATCGACGCGGTCCTCAGCGAGACGATCCTGGTCGACCGGTGGAACAAGTTCGTCTTCCTGGTCGGTCTGTCCGGGCTGACGACACTGACCCGCGGCCCCTTGGGGCCGATCCTGAAGGACCCCGACATGCGCCGGATCTACAGCGACTGCATGGCGGAGGTCGCGGCCGTCGGACGCGCCGAAGGGGTGCCTTTGGCCGACGACGTGGTCGAGCGCAGCGTCGCGTTTTCCGACACCATGCCGCCCGCGGTGAAGGCCTCGATGCTGGGCGACCTGGAGAACGGCAAGCGCCTGGAACTCGACTGGCTGGCAGGCCACGTGGTGGCGCGCGGCCGGGCGCTGGGCATTCCGACGCCCGTCAACGCCACCATCCTTGCCGGCCTCAAACCCTTTGCCGCCGGCACGCCCGCACAGTAAACCGAAGACGGCGTCCCAAAGCAGAACACAAAGCGCGAGGCGGAAGGCATGATCGATCTATACACCTGGACCACCCCGAACGGCCGCAAGGTCTCCATCATGCTGGAGGAAACAGGCCTCGCCTACACGGCGCACGCCGTCAATATCGGCCAGGACGAACAGTTCGCTCCAGATTTCCTCAAGATCGCGCCCAACAACAAGATCCCCGCCATCGTCGATCGCGACACCGGCATCACGATGATGGAATCCGGCGCCATCCTGATGTACCTCGCGGAGAAGACCGGCCAGCTTCTGCCGACGGAGGAAAAGGCGCGCTGGCGCACCGTCGAGTGGCTGATGTGGCAGATGGGCGGGCCCGGGCCGTTCCTGGGACAGGTCCATCACTTCGTCCACTTCAACAAGGGCAAGGCGCCCTACGCCGAGGAACGTTATCTGAACGAAGCCCGGCGGCTGTATGGCGTCCTGGACCGGCGCCTGGAAGAGCACGAATACATCGCCGGCGACTATTCAATCGCCGACATCGCCACCTGGCCGTGGATCTCCCGGTTCGAGTGGCAGACCATGGACCTGAACGATTTCCCCAACGTCAAACGCTGGTATCTCGCCATCGCCGAACGCCCCGCGGTCCAGCGCGGCTATCACGTGCCGAAGAAGGTGAACGAGCTGCCGATGCCGTAGCGGCATCGCGGTGCCTCAGATGCCGGATGGCCCGACCGCGTTCTGATCGGCGATGATGCGGTCCAACAGCGCGTCGAGGTCCGCGTCCACCGGCGCGCCCGCGGCATGGCGTCGCCGGAACGCGGCGACGGGCCGCTCCAGCATCCGGTCGAGATCGGTCTCGTAGGCGAAGTCCCCGACAACGCCGCGCACCTTGGCATTGTCGAACAGGACCGAGTTCGCCTTGTCCCCCAACAGCGGCCCGCGCCAGTCGGGGCGATAGCGTACCAGCGTGTCGGTCGGCACGTGCACCATGGAAACGCCGGTGCCCAGCGCACGGCCCAGCGCGGCATAGATCTGGTTCCAGGTAAATGCCGCCCCGCCGGTCAGATGGAACGCCTCGCCCAGCGCGCGCCCGTTGCCCAGAAGGCGCACGAAGGGCGGCGCGAAATCCGCGCTGGGCGTGAACGTCCACAGGCTGTTGCCGTCGCCCGGCACGACGACCGGCTTGCCGGCCAGGATGCGGACGGCGGCGAGATCGTGCTCGCTGAGCCCCGTTACCAGCCGGTCGCGGAAGGTATGGCTGGGGCGCACGATCGTGAAGGGCATCGCGGATTGCCCGGTCAGCAACGTCTCGCAGGCGGCCTTCAGCCGGCTGTACTCCCAGAACGGGTTCTCCAACGGCACGTCCTCGGTAACGAGATAGCCGTCCATGGGCTTGCGGTAGGCGGACGCGGTGGAGATGAACAGGAACTGGCCCACATGGCCGGAAAAGACGGCGATGTCGCGCTCCATCTCCTCCGGCATGAAGGTGCGGAACTGGCAGACCGCGTCGAATCCGTGCGCAGCGAGCGCCCCGTAGGTCTCGGCATCGTTGACGTCGCCGACATGAAAGGTGACCGCATCCGGCAGGCCCGCGTTGCTGTTGCCGCGGTTGAAGACGTGGGTGTCGTGACCCGCCGCGACGCTGGCGATCACGCAGTCATAGGAAATCTGTCCGGTGCCGCCGACGTAAAGGACCTTCAGCGCCATGGGTCCGTTCAGACCGTGGCCACGGCATCCGGCGCCAGCGCCGGCAGCCGGGCGGGATCGAAGGGCGCAAGATCGACGCTGTGTGCCGCGCCGTCGGCGATCAGCTCCGCCATGGCCTCGCCGCTGGCCGGTGCGTTCAGGATGCCCCAGCAGTTATGGCCGGTCGCCACATAGGCCCCCGCGATGCCGCCCACCTGCCCCATCAGTGGCAGCGCGTCGGACGCGATCGGGCGATAGCAGGCCTGAACGGCAACGACCTCGCCCCCGCCCAGCGCCGGCGAGAACTGCTCCGACAACACCCGCAGCCGTTCGCCCGCGCCAGGCTCCGGTGCCACGGCGCCCGGATCCACAGGCAAAGCCGCCTCGCCGGACAGGCCGCAGACATAGACCGTGCCGTCCGGCCGCGGGAACACCTCGGGCGAATGGCTTTCGCCGTCGGACTCCTCCAGTTCCACGAAAAGGGCCTGCGGCGAAACCGTCTGTTCGGGGCGCACCAGGATGCTGTGCCCTTTAAGCCCGTAGACCGCCGGCAACGGCAGCCAGCGGCTGGCCACGACGGACCAGGGACCCATGGCGATCACCGCCGCATCGCCTTCGACCAGCCGGCCGTCGACCTCGACCCCGCGCACCGCATCGCCGCCATGGGTCAGGGAAAGCCCGGTGACGGTTCCCGTCACGACCGACGCGCCGCGGTCGACGGCGGCCGCCAGAAGCGCCTCGGTGAACTGTTTGGGATGGACCTGGGCGGTGGTGTGTTCGTCACCCAGCGCGCCGTGCACCGCGGCGGCATCGCCCAGCCATGCAGGCGAGGCGATCCGGCGATAGGCATCGACGGCGCCGGCGCTGCGGCAGACCACGCCCAGGGTCTCCAGCCGGCGATATCCCCAATCGCCGAGGCCTGCCTCGGCCAGCGCGGCGTGAAGGTCGAAGCTGCGGCGCGCCAACGTTTCCATGGCCGATCCGTCGCACCAGTCCAGCGCCAGGAAGCCGCCCGACTTGCCCGATGCCGCGCAGGCAACACCGGTGCGTTCGATCACCACGGCCTCGATGCCGCGCAGGCTGAGATAGAAGGCAATGGAGACCCCAATGACGCCGCCACCGCAGATCAACACGCGCATGTTCCGGCCACCCCCTCGTTCACCGCCGGGGTCAGGTTACCCGGCGGCGGTCTGTTCTTCCAGGCGATCGGTCGCAGGCGGCGGCGTGCGCGCCATTGCCGCGATCTCGGCCCGCAGGCCGGGCGTCATCTCCACGGCCGGGGCATCCAGCGCGGGCTGAAGCTGTTCCAGGCTGCGCGCGCCGACAATGGGACCGGTGACGTCCGGATGCGCCGCGACCCAGGCGACCGCCAGGCTGACCGGGTGGATGCCCAGCTCGCCCGCAAAGGCAGTGAATCTGGCGGCGGTCTCGAAGACCCACGGCTCGCCATAGCGCGCCGTGTATTCCGCATTGGTGACGAGGCGCGCGACGTCCGGCCGCCGGTCCGGACCGAACTTGCCGCTGAGCAGGCCGCCGCCCACGGGACTGTAGGTGATGACGCCCAGTTCCTCGGCCCGGGCCAGCGGCAGGATCTCCACTTCGACCTGGCGTTTGACCAGGTTGTACATGGGCTGGATCACGTCGAACCGGGCCCAGCCGTTTCGGGCCGAGATCCCGAGGCCCTTCGCGATCTGCCAGGCGGCATAGTTGCTGGCGCCCAGGTACAGCACCTTGCCGGCCCGGACCAGATCCTCCAGCCCGCGCAGGGTCTCTTCAAGCGGCGTGATCGGATCCCAGCGGTGCATGAAAAGAACGTCCAGCCGGTCGGTGCCCAGCCGGCGCAGGCTCGCCTCGACCGCACGCACGATGTGCCGCCGGCTGGCGCCGCGCGCATTGATGTCGGGGCCCGTGGGATTGAAGCATTTCGACGTGATGACCAACTCGTCGCGCGCGCCCGCGATCAGGCCGCCCAGGATCTCCTCCGCCCGCCCGTTGGAATAGGCGTCGGCGCAGTCGAAGAAGTTGATGCCGCGGTCGCGACAGGCGCGGTACATCCGCGCCGATTCCTCGGCGTCGGCATCGCCGCCGAAAGACATGGTGCCGAAACAAAGGGCCGAAACGCGAACGCCCGTGCGCCCCAAGGGTTTGGTTTCCATTTAAGTTTCCACGTATTGTCTGCTTGGCATTCTGCAAATCTGCAATGTCGTCTATGTCCGAATGTGGGATCCGCCCTTGCATGTCAACGGCCTTTCCGAAGCAGCCCGTCCTTTGGACGTTGGCGGGCACGCTTTGACGGACATCGGCGACGCGCATTCCTTGGATGGTGGTGGATGAACCGTTTCGAAAGTAGGCCCAAAACGACCATCGCAATCCTGCTGGTCATCGTGTTCGTCCTGATTGTCTCGGCAACCGAATGGATGCTGACGGCCGGTCATGACAAGACGCTGATCCGCGGCGGCGACAGCCTGCCGCTTCCGAAACGACACCTGGTGTTGCGCGAATGGTTGCCTTGGTCGGTGTTCGAATTCGCCCCGCCCGGCATTCGAAAGACGCATCCGGATGAAACCATCCCGGATACCTACGTGCTGGAGACGGATCGCGACGGGTTTATCGAGCCCGGGCGGCTGCATGCGGATGCAGACCTTCTGATCGCTTTCCTCGGCGGCTCGACCACCGAGTGTCTCTATGTCGCGCCGACGGAGCGGTTCCCGTTCCTGGTCGGTCGACTGCTGGAGGACCGGCTGGGAATCGCCGTCAACACGCTCAATGCCGCAAAGTCGGGCGGCAACACGGTCCACTCGACGCTGACGCTGATCGGAAAGGTATTGCCGCTGAAGCCCGACATCGTCGTCCTGATGCACAACACGAACGACCTCGCAGTCCTCACGCGTCCCGGCGGCTACTGGACGGATGCCTCCGACTTTGCGTTGCTGCAAACGCGCCCGAGAGACCTGGAGTCCGTGGTCAAAGACGTGAGGGACATGGCCGCACCACAGACATACCGCGCAATACGAAGGGTCATGGACGGCGGTCTTGTGGGCGATGCCGAGGCGGCGGAGACCAATACGCGCGCGGTCGCGCCCGACACCGCGGCCATGGAAACCCAGGCGCGTTCATTCGAAAGCGCGTTGCGCAGTTTCGTGGCCGTGGCCGAGGCCTGGGGCATCGTGCCCGTCCTGATGACGCAGGCCCAGATCGGAAGCCAGGGCGGATCGGAAAGGGACGCGGCCGGCGACTACCTGGCGGAAGCCCGCCTCCTGCAACGCGGTTTCACGGCGGCGGACTTCAACAGCGCGCACGCCTACTTCAACGAAATCGTCCGTCACGTCGCGTCAAGCGAACAGGTCCCGCTGATAGAACTCGCCGATCGAGAATGGACCCGGGAAACCCTCTATGACGGCCTGCATTTCTCGGACCGCGGCTCGCGAATGGCTGCAACCGTCATTGCAGAGGCGCTGGAAGCCCAACTTCGGGCAATGCGGAACCCGGCCGGCCGATAGCCGGCGGAGTCACGGAAGGGACGTTCCCCTCACTGCGCGTATTGCGGCTCGTCCAGCCGCTTCCAGCTCAAGATCCGCCGGCCCTTCTTGCTGCGCTCCACATACTCGTTTTCGAAGGTCCAGAAGCATTTGCCGAAATTGCCCAAGGTGTAGATGCGCTGGTTCCCGAAGTTGCCTTCGACCTCCACGAAAACAAGGACCACCTCACCATCGTCCGGCACCTTGGGAAAGCGCACCGGCCCGGACGGACTGCGATAGCTGACCCATTCGCCGTCGCCGGCGCTTCTATGCGCGCAATAGGTGGCCAGCGCGCACTTGACCTGCTGGGCCTCTTCGCAAGCCTCGGCCGCGAACGGAACCAACAGCGCCAGCGCGCCTGCCGCAATCAAGGATGGACGCATGGTGACCTCCCCCGGCAATTTAGCAAGGTCCGCCGGCGGATTTCCACGACGATCCTGCCGGCGACCTGATTGGCAAGGAGGATCCGCAATGACGCTGGATGAAATGACCGACCGCGCGCTGGGGGAACTGGGTGCGGTCTTGCGCGGCGTCGATGAAGCGTCGGTCACCACCCTGGTTGAGACGATCGCGGGCGCCGGCCGCATCGCAACCTATGGCGCCGGACGCGAGGGGCTGATGATGCGGGCCCTGTGCATGCGGCTGTACCACCTGGGGCTGGATATCCATGTGGTCGGCGACATGACGACGCCGCCCGTGGGCCCAGGCGACCTCCTCTTGGTCAGCGTCGGTCCGGGGTATCTTTCGACCGCCCAGGCCCTGGTCGACACCGCGAAGGCCGGGGGCGCCAGGACCGCCTGTTTCACCGCGGAACCGGGCGGCCCGACCCCGCGCTCGGTCGATCAGGTGGTCGTGCTGCCGGCCCAGACCATGGCCCGCGACCAGGACGCGCCAAGCTCGTTCCTGCCGATGGGCAGCCTGTTCGAAGGCGCGCAGTTCCTGTTCTTCGAGTTCCTGGTGCTGCGCCTGCGCGACAGGCTGGGCGCGACCGCCGACGAGATGCGGGCGCGCCACACCAACCTGGAATAGGACGGCGGAACGACCTTCACTAGGCCGCCGCCCCTTCGACGATCACGAAGTCCGCCTCCGCGTTGACGGCGCGGATCTTCCTGGCGGCCTGGTATTCGGCGCTGCGATAGCAGGCAACCGCCGTGTCGTAATCCTGGAACTCGACGACCACGTTGCGCGGGCGCGACGAGCCTTCCATGGCCTCGAAGCGGCCGCCGCGGACCACGAAGCGGGCGCCGTATTTCTCGAAGGCGGGTTTCGCAGCCTCCAGATAGTCGGGGTAATTGCGTTCGTTGTTCACCGAAACGCGAACGATCCAATAGGCCTTGGTCATGGCATCTCTCCTTTGCATGGCAATCGATGCGCGAGGTTATACCGGTTGCGGATCAATCCCGAAAAATGAATAATCGTGATAATCTTCATCTTCTGGAGAGATGAATGGATCTGTCCGATCTTCGGATCTTTTCCGCCGTCGTGCGCGAGGGCGGCGTCACCCGCGCGGCCGAACGGCTGCACCGCGTTCAATCCAACGTCACGACCCGCATCCGCCTGTTGGAAGAGGATCTCGGCGTGCCGCTTTTCCTGCGCGAAGGCCGCCGCCTGCAGCTTGCGCCGGCCGGCCGGATCCTACTGGACTATGCCGACCGCCTGCTGGCACTGGCCGACGAAGCCCAAGCGGCGGTCGCCGATACGCGCCCGCGCGGGCTGTTCAGGCTGGGCGCGATGGAAAGTACGGCGGCGGTGCGCCTGCCCAAGCCGCTGACGGAATATAGCCGCCGGTTTCCCGACGTGACGCTGGAACTGCGCACGGGCAATCCGACCCAGCTTGCCGCCGCGCTGTTGGCGGGCGAACTGGATGCCGCCCTGGTCGCCGAGCCGGTCGCCGCCGCGAAGTTCGAGTCCGCCCCCGCCTTCGTCGAGGAGGTGGTGATCGTCACCGCGGCCGGATACCCGCCCGTCGGCGGGCCAGACGGCGTGCCCGGGACGATCATCGTGTTCGAGCACGGCTGCCCGCACCGCAAGCGGCTTGAGGCCTGGTACGAAAGCCTCGACGAGGTGCCGGAACGAACGATCGAGCTTGGCTCCTACCACGCCATGCTCGGATGCGTGGTCGCCGGCATGGGCGCCGCGCTTGTGCCGAAAAGCGTGCTCAGCACCTTCCCCGAGAGCAAACGGCTGCAGGTGCATGCGTTGCCGCGGCCCCAGCGGCGGCTTCGCACGTTCTTGGTTTGGCCGAGAGGTGCGGGATCGCCCAAGATCGAAGCGCTTCGGCGTATCCTCAAGCCCCGCGCGCCGGGTGCTTGAGGTCGCCCTGCGCCACGCTACTTGGGTATAACGGACCAAGAACCGGAGGGGAGGGAACATGAAGAAGATCCTGATCGCCGTCGACGGCTCCAACCATGCGGACCGAGCGCTCGATACCGCATCCGAGCTGGCCGGCGCGCTGAACGGCACGCTGGTGCTTGCAACCGTCGACGAACCGGGCCCGCTCAAAGGCGCGGTGGCGGAGTTCGCTCGTGCCGAGGACCTGAGCCGCCAGGAGGTGATCGAGCGGATCCTGACGTCGGCGACCGCCGTGGCGCAGAAGTCCGGCGCGCAGAAGATCGAGACGGACTACACGATCGGCGATGCTGCCGAAGGCATCCTCACGCTGGCCGACAAGCACAAGGCCGACATGCTGGTGCTGGGTGCGCGCGGCCTGACCAACCTTCAAGGCCTCGTCATGGGGTCGGTCTCGCATAAGGTGATGCACCTGACCAACCTGCCCTGCCTCATCGTGCGGGGCTAGCGCACCGCCGCCGCGGCAGCTCAGTAAAGCTTCGGTACGTGCAGCCCTTCGGGCAGCGTCTTTCGTTCGTAATCGGAACTGAAGACGCGTTCGGGCAGGTGCACCGGCTCGTGCGGAACCTCGTCGTAAGGCACTTGCTGGAGCAAATGGTCGATGCAGTTCAGCCGCGCCGTCTTCTTGTCGTTGCCCTCGACGATGTACCAGGGCGCTTCGGGGATGTTCGTCCGTTCGAACATGTCCTCCTTCACCTTGGTGTACTGTTCCCACCGCACCCGCGACTGCAGGTCCATGGGGCTCAGCTTCCATTGCTTGAGCGGATCGTGAATGCGCATCAAAAAGCGGAGCTGCTGTTCCTGGTCGGTTATCGAGAACCAGTACTTGATCAGCTTGATGCCCGAGCGGGCCAGCATGCGCTCGAATTCGGGCACGTCGTTGAAGAACTCTTCGACCTGATCGGGCGTGGCAAAGCCCATGACCCGCTCGACGCCGGCGCGGTTGTACCAGGACCGGTCGAACAGCACGATTTCGCCGCCCGCCGGCAGGTGCGGCACATAACGCTGGAAGTACCACTGGGTCTTCTCCCGGTCGGTCGGCGCCGGCAAGGCCACGACCCGGCAGGCGCGCGGGTTCAGCCGCTGGGTGATGCGTTTGATGACGCCGCCCTTGCCGGCCGCATCGCGCCCTTCGAACAGAACGACCAGCTTGTAGCCGGTATGGATCACCCAGTCCTGCATCTTCACCAGCTCGGCCTGCAGCCGTAAGAGCTCGCGGAAATAGCTGCGGCGGTCGATCTGGGGTTTGTGCTTGAGACCGGTGATCGCGCGCAGCTCTTCGGCGACGCGCTGGTCGTCGATCTCCATCTCCAGCTCTTCGTCGAAGCTGTCCTCAAGCTCCGCGTCGACCCAGCTCTGGTCCTTCGGATCGCGTAGATTCGTGCTCATCGATGGTCCCCGTCTTGCTCCTGCATCGCACGCCTTGGTCTACAAGCCGGACGTGTCAGGATCAACACCAGGCCGTCAGTCGACGGGCTATCCCATCTCTCCCTCACCGACGGGTTCCTTGGCCGTCCCAATCCAGGCCATGGACGGCCAATCGGCCCATTGGTTGTAGTAGACCGGCCTTTCGTTGCGCAGCAGATCGAGGATCCGCGGAAAGTCCTCGATGGGATAGTGCGACAGGGCACGGCCTTCATCCGGCAGATAATCGCCGTCCGGCAAAGTGCTGGGGTCGTTGTGAAATCTCAGTTGCGCGATCCAGCCGCCATCCGCATCGAACAGGCTGATCGCCGCACGATAATCGAACGACCGTGCCGTCCTGTTCCCGCCACCGAAATAGAAGACGGCATAACGTCTGATCCTCTTGTGCATTGCCTGCGCCATAGGGGGCTCCCTTTTGCAAAGGTCAGCGAATGCTAATGCCGGCGCGGCATTTCGGGCGTTGCGGTGGGTTAAAGCGTACGCGGCAGGGCAAATGCCTTAGATCAATGCCCACCGTGTCGACACCGTGCCAGCATTTCGCAAGGTCAGAGCGGCCGACGAGCGAGGTGCGAGCGAACGGTGTTCATTGAGCGGCATCGGGCGCGGCACTGGTGCAGGCGGTTCGTCAACCGTGATAGTCTTCGCGGGCGGGACAGGTGATCGGGCAATCATGGTGAAATCCTCATCCTCCGGCATTGATCGTCCTTTATTGACCCGACGCCGGGTCATCCGACTGGCGGCGGCCGCAACGGGCGTGGGTCTTGCCGCTGCGATCGGTGCATTCGCCGGCCGGCAGACGGATCGCGAAACCTCCCTGCACCGCTGGCGCGGCACCGCACTGGGCGCGGACGCAAGCCTTGCGATCGCCATGCCCGATGGGACGCGCGCGGAAAAGGCGATCGCGCGCGCGCTGGCGGAGATCGACCGGCTGGAGCGCATCTTCAGCCTCTACCGGCCGGAATCGGCCCTGGTGCGGTTGAACGCGGACGGAGAACTTCGCAACCCGCCCGCCGAACTGGTCGCGCTTTTGGACCGGGCCCAACGCTGGGGCACGCTCACCGGCGGTGCCTTCGACGTGACGGTACAGCCGCTGTGGCGGCTTTATGGCGCGCATTTCGCGAAAGCCGGCGCCGACCCTGACGGTCCGCCCGAGTTTGCGGTCAAGGCGGCGCACGATCTGGTCGACTTCCGGGCGATCGACGTTTCATCCAAGCGCATCGCCTTTGCCCGGCCGGGCATGGCGGTGACGCTGAACGGCATCGCCCAGGGCGAAGTCACCGACCGGGTTGCCGACCTTCTTGCCGCGGAGGGCCTGGAGCACGCCCTGATCGATCTCGGCGAGTTGCGGACCTTGTCATCGCATCCGTCCGGGCGCCCGTGGACGGTCGGCATCAAGGACCCGCACACGCCGGATGCGCTGCTATCGGAACTGTCGCTGACGGACCGGGCGCTTGCCACCTCGGCCACCACCGGCACCCGGTTCGACGCCGAGGGACGGCATCACCACCTGTTCGACCCGAATGCGGGCCTGCCGAGCCGCGGTCTCGTCTCCGCCAGCGTCGTCGCGCGCAGGGCACGCGACGCGGATGCGTTCTCCACGGCGCTTCTGGCATCGCCCAACCCCGTGACACCGGAAAACGTGGCGCACATGGGTGTCGAACGGGTTGTTACGGTGAATGCCGAACGGCTTGTTTCGGAGTGGCGCGCTTAGGGGACAAAGACGCGCGTAAGCAGCCGGCCTTCGCTGAGGCTTCGGCGTGGCATCTGCCAATGGTCGGGCGCTCCGTTACGATTCCGCCGAAGGCGTTGCCTAGGCTCAGGATTGTGGCGGAGGGAGGGTCCGCAGAACAGGCATCCGCACACGTTCCCAACCATTCAAAACACTCAGGAAAAGAAAGGCATAGAGAGCCACCATTGTACTTCTGCATTCCTTGACGTTCGCTAGCGTCCCACATATATCGTGGGACGGAACGTGGGACGCACTGAGCACCCCCGAGCGGAACCGAGGCGAAAGACATGGGCAAGCTGACGGCTCTCAAGGTGAAGAACGCGAAAGCGCCTGGCCGGTACACGGACAGCCGCGGCCTCATGCTGGTGATCGGCAAGGACGGCTCGCGCAAGTGGGTCATGCGCGTCCAGTACGGCGGCCGGCGGCGGGATATCGGCCTCGGGTCCGCTATCGACGTTCCCTTGTCGGAAGCCCGCGACACGGCCGACGAAGTGCGGCGCATGATCCGGCAGGGCTTGGACCCGATTGCAGAGCGGCGCCGGGCGCGCGAAGGCGGCAAGACCTTTCGCGAGACTGCGCTCGCGGCCTACGAGGAAATCCGCGGGACGTGGAAGAACGCGAAGCACGGCAAGCAATGGCTGGCGACTTTAGAGGCGCACGCCTTCCCTTCCCTGGGCGATCTGGCGGTAGACAAGATTGACGGGCCTATGGTCCGCGACGTGCTGGCCGATATCTGGCTGACCATCCCCGAGACGGCGCGGCGGGTGCGGCAACGGATCGGAACGGTCATGGACTACGCCCATGCGAAGGGCTGGCGCCCACACCCAATCGATATGCGGGCCGTGTCGAAGGGCCTGCCCAAGCAACCGAAGGCCGACAACCACCTAACCGCGATGCCCTGGCAGGATGTTCCGGCCTTCGTCGCGGGCATGGCCGACAAGCTGACGGCAAGCGAGCCCGTTCTTCTGGCGCTGGAATTCCTGATCCTGACTGGTACGCGAAGCGGCGAGGTCCGGGGCGCGCGATGGTCGGAAATCGACCTTGCTGGCAAGGTGTGGACGATCCCGGCCGAACGGATGAAAGCGGGCAAGCCGCACCGTGTTCCCCTGTCGGCCCGTGCGGTGGCGATCCTCGAACATGCCGCGGAGTTGCGCCTGTTCAACGATCCTGACGGGCTGTTGTTCGAAGGCACGAAGCCGGGCCGGCCGTTCTCCGATATGACCTGGACCCGCGCCATTCGGCGGGCAGGTATCGACGCGACGGTTCACGGGTTCCGGTCCTCGTTCCGCGACTGGATGAACGAGGCGACCAACACGCCGCACAATGTCGCGGAAGCCGCACTTGCCCATGTGGTGAAGGACCAGACCGAACGGGCCTACAGCCGGTCCGATCTGTTCGACAAGCGCCGGGCCGTCATGGATGCGTGGGGCCTGTTCGTGAGCGGCGCCGCCGGCACGTTGGTCCCGCTGGCACGGAAGGCATAGATTGATGGTTGAGCGGGGATAGGGTCTGCAGCCCGAAAAGCCGGTTTCCGCCCGGCCTGCCCCGTCTCTCATAAGCGGACGCGCCAAGCGGAAAGGGCGCACCATGACCAAACGGGAAGAACCTTGGAAGGAACGCGCGAGAAAGAATGAGCGCGCGCGGTTGGCGCAGGCGTTGGATCTGGAGGAAGCGTTCAAGCTGGCGCCACGGCCCAACAGCTTCCTGCCAATACAATCAGCGGTAGACGCCGAACTTGACCGGCTGATACTGGAGCGAGGGGCCAATCCGGAACCAAAACCAAAACCGCCGGCAAAGAGGCGGCCGGGTCGGCCAAAGGGCAAAGGATACGCGGAGGCTGACAGGGCGCTCTACCCCGACATGCTGAAACTTATCCAAGAGGACCACGCGAAAGACGCGACTGCCGCGGCGAGACAGGTTGCAGGCAAAGCACTTGGAAACGGGACCCGAGAATCAACGATAGATCGGCTGCGGCGCGGCTTCATTAGGTGGCAAGAAAGCCGCTCGGGGTAACTCCCGCCTCATTGAAAAATCCCTGTCTACACGGGGAATAATTGCCGAAATCCCCGTGTGCGCGGGGAAGAATTGCTTTCTAATTCTTCCCGCTCGCCCCGCCTTGTCGGCTGGTTCACCGTCTCTGCACATTCTCGAACAGTGCGGAGCAAGCCCCGATGGACCAGACCAAACAGACAGACCGCCTGCTTGTCTCTGCCAATGAGGCCAAGCGGCTACTGAGCGTCAGCAACACCACGTTTTACCGGCTGGTGAATGCTGGCGACCTTGTGGCGGTGAAGATCGGCCGGCGGACCTATGTTCCGCGCGAAAGCCTGGAGGCTTTTGTCGACAAACTGCGGGAGGACGCCGCGGCATGACACACCACCGAAAGAGAAACCCCCGGACGGCGGATCCGGGGGTTTCGGAAATCGTGTCGCTTGGTACGGCGATCAACTCTCCGAAACCTACATCACCGCCCGCCCAACCTCAACCTGGCCCTGCCATGCCCCCGGCGATGGTGGCAGAGAGGCGGCGCGCGGCCTGTGCGTTCCATGCGGCCCGAAGACGCGAAGCGCAAGCGCAAGCGATCTTCGAGCGGTGGAGGGCAATCCGATGACCGGCGCAATGGCAATCACGCAAGCCCTGGGCGGCCTCTGGAACGGTCGCAAGGGGCTGGTCAAGTGCGTGGCCCATGACGACGCGACCCCCTCGCTTCTCTTGTCGGACGGGCCTGCCGGGGTCCAGGTTCACTGCCTTGCCGGATGCGACTGGAAAGCGGTCAAGGACGAACTCAAGGCCCGCGGCCTGCTGAACGGCACCTATACCCCGCCCGATCCGGCTCAACTGGAACTGGACCGGAAGCAAGCCAACAAGGACCGGCGGGACCGGGAAGCCCTGTGCCTTCGGTTGTGGTCGCAAGCCCGGCCGGTGGCGGGGACGCTGGCGGAAACCTATCTGAACGGCCGCGCGATCGCGCCGCCCTATCCCGCAACCCTCCGCTTCCATCACGCCCTGCGTCACCCGGACGGCACGAACGGGCCAGCCATGTTGTCGGCCCTGGCGCGGTGGCCGTCGCGCGAACTCTGCGGACTGTCGCGCCTGTTCCTGACCGCTGACGGGCAGAAGGCAGGCCGGATGGACCTGGGCACCAAGCGCGGCGCCGCCGTGCGCCTGTCCGCGCTCGCAGAGGACGGCGTGCTGTACCTGTGCGAAGGGGTGGAGGACGGATTGTCCGTCGCTTCCATTGTCGGCCATGACGCGGCCGTGTGGGCCTGCCTGGGCGTCCGCAACCTGGCGGACGTGGAGATCCCCGACGAAGCGCGCGAAGTGGTCATTGCGGCCGACAACGACCGGCCCGGCAGGATCGCGGCGGAACGGGCTTTCGCCCATTGGTCGAAGGCCGGGCGCAAGGTGTCGATGATCTGGCCGCCGGACGGCCTCAAGGACTGGAATGAAGCGGCGCAAGCCATGCCGGCGAAGGCGCTTGGCTATGTCTGAGGCGGAAGAAATGGAACACCAAAAAAAGGGGCGGGCCGATGGCTGAGCAATTGAACGGGGAGCCGGAATCCTGGCCGGAGCCCAACCTGTCATTACTTCATGAAACGCGCACGCCCGCGCCCGCGTTCCCGCTTGAAGTCCTGCCCGAACGCTGGCGGCAATGGGTGGTGAAAGAGGCGGCGGGGTGCAATGCGCCGGTCGATTTCGTCGCAATGACGCTGTTTGCCGCGGCCGGCGCGCTGTTGGGAAATGCCCGCTGGGTAGAGACAACTAGGGCTTTGCGGTCGCCCCCGAGCCTGTGGACTTGTCTTGTCGGAAAACCCGGAAGCGGAAAATCCCAGGCACAAAAAGCGGTGCTGGCAATCCTGGCGAGCCTGTCCGAAGAAATGGCCGGGGACTTCGAGGGCACGATGGCCGAATACCGGCAGAAGGTCGAGACTTCGAAGCTAGAACATAGCGCATGGCAACAGGACTACAGGGACGCCCGCAAGAAAGGTGATCCCTTGCCCCCGCGGCCTTCGGATGCGGTGGAACCTGAAAAGCCGGTGCGGCCCCGCATTTACGTTGGAGATATCACGCCCGAAGAATTGCACGTTCTCGCATCCGGCAACCCGCGCGGCCTGACTAAGATCCATGACGAGTTGGCGGGCTGGTTTGGATCCTTCAACCGGTATGCCGATGGCGGCGACCGCGAGATGTATCTGGAGCGGTACGACGGCGCACCACATGACGTTGACCGGAAAAGCGCGGACCCGTTGCACGTTCCCCGGCACACGGTCGGCATCCTGGGCGGCACGCAACCCGACAAGCTGGACGGGTGTTTAGGCTCTGCCGACGATGGCATGGCCGGTCGCTTCTGTTGGGTATTCCCCGACCTGATCCCCGTTGCCGATCCCCAGGACCATGAACCCGACCCATGGGCAACGGCCGCACTCAGGAAGCTTCTGCGCCTGCCAATGGCAACCGACGAAAACGGCAAGCCGGTCCCCGTCTATGTGCGGTTTGCCGACGACGCCCGCAAGGAACTGTTCGAAGTGATGCGGGAGGCCAAGACCGCGGCCCGCGAAAAACACGGTTATCTGGCAACCGCGATGGAAAGGGCGCCCGGAATCGTCGCGCGCCTGTCTCTGATCTTCGAGTACCTCCATTTCTCAGCGAACGCCCAGGAACATGAACCGGAGGTTTTGTCAGTTTTGTCAGTTTTGTCAGCAAGGACTATGCTTAAAAAGTACCTCTCTCCTATGTCTGAAAGAGTGTTCGGCAACTACGCTCTGCCCCCGGACGAACGCCTTGCCGCACACCTGTTGGCCTACATCCGCAAGCACAAGGTGCAGACCTTTAACGCCCGAGAGATAACGAGAGGGGGCGAAGGCTGGCGGATTCCGGGGGTTACAGACCGCAATCACCTTATGTCGGCACTAGCCCTGCTGGTCGATGACGGCATTGTGAGAGAGGCCGGAAAGAGCGGACAGAAGGGGGGGCGCCCCCGGTCTGACTATGAGGTCAACCCGGCCGTTCTCACAGAACAATTCCCCTCTGACAAAATGACAAAACCGCCAAAACCCCACCAGGGTACCGCAAACGGTAGTTTTGGCAGTATTGTCATGGCCGATCCGGCGTTGGACGCATTGCCCGATGCGGACCTTGCGCCCCCGGATTGGGTATCTGACGTGCCGGGCCTGCCCCAAAGGTACGACGCATGATCGGAAACCCGAACGGCCGAAATAAGCCGGCGGCGGATATCGCGTCCGCCCGCGATCGGCTGCAACTCCTTGAAGGACAAGCGAGTGTCGATCCGCGTCAGCGGCGCGTCCCACGGCGCGCCCCACAAAAGCACTGCAAATTGTCTAGTCTGGCCGGATCGGTGATCCAGTTGTTGTGAGAGAATGTCCGGTTATTCTCAGGCAATGTCGATCTTACCCAGAAACGCATGATTGCGGCGGGCGCTGTTGCGCGAGTCCGCTCATGGCCAGATTCTGACCTTAAGCCGACTTCCGCCGTGTAATTGTGTTCAGGTGGCGAAATATAAACTTACTGAGACTACCGCTAGGGAATCTGCACGGTGTTCTTTTACGTGGATGAAAGCGGCCATACCGGCCCAAATCTGTTCGACCACGATCAGCCGTTTCTTTTCTATGGAACGCTATGCAGTCGCGTGAATTTGGATGTTCTTGCCGAACCATTTTTGGTGAAGACGCGAAAACGACTGAGCGTTGACCAATTGCATGCCAATGAAATTGGAAATGCTGGATTGAGCGAAATTGCATCTGACTTAGTCAGGTTGCAGAAGAAGTTCGATCTTCGTTTCGACTTTTATCGCGTCCAGAAGATTGACCACGCAGCAGTATGCTTTTTTGACCAAGTTTTCGACCAAGGTATGAACCCGGCAGTACCCTGGACTTCCTATTGGACGCCCCTTCGCTACGCGCTGTTAGTGCGTCTGGCAATGCTATTTGACGAGGAGCTTTTGAGAGCTGCCTGGGCTGCTCGAATTACTACAAACAACGCGAAGGCCGAAGAAGTACTAAAGCAAGTCTGCGAAGAATTAATCCGGCGTTCCCCAAACCTCCCTGATGCGCGCACCCGAGAAATTGTGACTGATGCACTTAGGTGGACCATCGATAATACCAGCGAGATTTCCTACAACGTCCGTAGCAAATCTGACGCTGTTTCTGTCATGCCAAATGCCATCGGGTTTCAAAGCGTGATGATCGGCATAGCACAGCGACTCTTAAACTCCTCGCGAAAGTCGTTAGAAATCGTTGTGGATCGACAATCCCAATTCAACAAGGCACAAGCACGAACCGCAGATTGGTACGCAAGGTTGAGTGGGCAGAATTTGGCGAATGGTCCAGGCCTTCCCCCGCTCGACTTTCGGGGCATGCCTCAAACAGAAATTAGGTTCTCCTCAGTTAAAGAAAGCGCTGGTTTAGAATTGGTCGATATTTATCTCTGGATATTCAAGAGGATGTTCGAGGACAAACAACTCGCACCTGAATTGGCTCCCCTGATCAACCGCCAATTGAACGTCGGACGAACCGATGAGATTTCCCTTAATGCCATCGTCGATAGGTGGGAACCTAAACTTAACGAGATGATGGAAATGGAATTGTCGGACGACCAACTTGCCGCGGCCAGAGAAATCATGGAAATCCAGGAAGCACGGAGAGAGAAACCTTCCCGAGAATAATTGCAATGGTCCAGGAGCTTTGGTAGCCCACCTCGTCGATGGTGGAGGCGGCAGCGTGACCTGCCTCCCTTAACCGCATCCAGGGGCTTCCTAGACTCCGCTTCCACGGGATATGGTCACCTCCGGCGAGAATAGCATTGGGAGCATGGCCGCTGTGCTAGTGGTCGACCGACGGACCATGCATCGTGCTTTCAAACGGGTACTGGGCTGCGCTCATGGCTAAGAAGGTGGTGCGCGCGCTCGTTCGAAAGGAAGTCCTAGTTTGGGCCCGGAAGAGTGCCGGTTTCGAGCTGGACGAAGTCGCAGCCAGCCCCCGGTTCAAGAACGTCGCGAAGTGGGAGAGCGGTGAGCTTCAACCAACGATCGGCCAGCTCCGAGACCTAGGGAAGAAATACAAACGGCCTCTCGCTGTCTTCTATCTTCAGGAAGTACCAGAAGACTTTCAAGTCATCCGCGATTTCCGCCGTCTTCCCGGTGAAGGTCTGCCTCGTCTTTCTCCCAAGCTCCGACTACAAATCCGGGCAGCACAAGAGCGCCGCGAAGTTGCTCTAGACCTTCTTTCAGAAATGGCTGAGGAGCCACCGGAGTTTCCGTTGGCGGCAACGCTGGATGATGACCCCGAGGAGGTTGGGGCCGGAGTCCGCAATTTCCTTAAGATTACCGAATCTCTGCAATCGGGGTGGAGGGGTCCGCGCGAGGCGTTCAACGCGTGGCGGCGGCATGTTGAAAATGCGGGCGTCCTTGTCTTTCAGATAGACGGAATTGATACCTCTGAAGCATCCGGATTCGCACTTGCAGAAAGAACACTCCCCGCCATCGCTATCAACCGAAAGGACGCTCTTTCCAGACGGATCTTCACGCTCCTGCATGAGTTTGCACACCTCCTTCTGCAAGAGAGTGGTGTTTCGGAATTCGAGGTCAACGTAAAGCGCCCCCCTGAGGAGCAACGCATAGAAGTCTTCTGTAATGCAGTGGCGGCGGCAACGATCTTTCCGCGCAAGATGTTCCTCCGCGAGCAATCTGTTCAGGACCATCCGGCTGGAGAGGTTGCTTGGAGCGACGCCGAAATTGAAGACCTAGCCGGGACGTTCTCTGCCAGCAGAACGGCTGTCGTTCGTAGGTTGCTTACGTTCGGACTGACGACAAACGCTTTCTATGTAGAAAAGGAAAACCAATATCGCGAGGAATACCTGGCTTGGTTGAAGCGCCGGAGCGCTGACTATAAGGAGAAAGAATTTCGCGGGAGGTACATGCCCAACGAGGCCTTGAGTCTGTTGGGACGCAACTTCGTGCGCATGGTCATGACGCCTTACTACAGTGACCGAATTACGCTCCGTGATGTCTCTGCACATCTGAACCTGAAGACACGGCACATCCCAAAGCTTGAAAAGGCTCTGATGGCAGAGTTAGCGCCATGAGTGATGCGCCTGACCAATACTGCATCGACACGAGCGCCCTCCTCCACGGGTGGCGTCGCGCCTACCCCCTCAGAAGATTTGGTCCGTTTTGGGAAAGGATTGATGAACTCATCGACGAAGAGCGGCTTTTTTCAAGCGTCGAGGTTCTTATCGAACTCGAGAAACGGGATGACGAGGTCTATGCGTGGGCCAGGGATCGGGAGCAAATGTTCATAGATATCGAAGGCGAGGAACTCCAACTCAGAATGCAGGAGCTCATGTCTAAGTATCCACGCCTCGTGGATACGCGAAAGAACCGCTCCGCGGCTGATCCCTTTGTAATAAGCCTCGCGGCCCTCTATAGACCCCCTCTCTTGGTCGTTACCCAAGAGGGGCCTACGAACAAAATCGACAAACCCAACATCCCAGATGTCTGCTCGGCCGAAGGCATCGAGTGCATGAACCTGCTGGAAATGATTGATCGGGAGGATTGGGTCTTCTAAATGAGCGGCGGACAGGAAGTCACTGCTCACGCTGTCCTTGAGGCCCGATTCGTTCTGACGTCCTTGCCAGTTGCTCCGCCGCACTCTAGGGGCATTTGTTGATTGAACGGGTCAATCCCTCCCGTCAACAATTTCAGAATCTTTCCCCATACGCGGTGCTTGGGTTGGGGTTCTCTAATGCCGGGGTTCCGATCAAATGCTCTGAGATAAAGGCTCCGGTTGCGACTCTTGTCATTGCATCATGCGAGGCTGCTCTTCATTCTTGATTGGATCGCAGCAACGACAGCACGACCACCTTTCAGAGCAGGATCAATCAGGTTAAGCAAGTGATCGGTCGTGGCTCCTCTGGTCCCGATGTAGCCGGAGCGAAGGAGTTCTACGAATGCATCGCCCCTTAGGTAGTGGCCGTCTAGAGTCCTGTAGCTGATTCGAAGGCCTCCTTTTGGTCCAAAAGCTTGGCCGTCATTGACCATGTGCTCAAGGTGACCACGGCTCACAACAATGCCGCGCGATTTGGTGGAAGCGTTCCGCTTTACGAGCTTGAAATAAAAGGCACCACTGCTGAGTCGGAAGGGTCCATCGGGGGACAAGTCAAAGTCGAACCGATCCATTCGGGCCAACTCATCCTGAAACTGCTTGTCAATCGGTACAGTCCACTCTGGGTCCTCAGTATCGTAGAATTCGCCACCGGCTGTTTGGACCCTATGCCTCTTCTTACCGGCCGGTTCCATCATCTTGTATTGAACCATTACAAGCGCTCTACGATTCTGACTCAGGTAGATCAGGTCAACGCCAAATAGCTCCTCCAAAGGTTGCTTGTTTGCGGTGATAATCTCCAATCGTTCATCGCCGCGCTTGAAAACCGCCCTTCCCGTTAAATCACTATCTGCCAGCTTCCAGCCTGGTATCCAGCGGGCATCATGTTCGACAACAGCGTCCTCCCGTAAATGGATGCCACTCAGCTCGGTGTCAGCACGCAACTCAATAGCCACGGCTCCATCCACCTCGCCAAAGGCTCTTAGTGCGAGCCCGATCGCATCTACCTGCAACGCTCTCGCATTTCTAAACTGCTTTGGCAGCTGTATCCGAGACAAGATGCGACTTAGCGCCTCGGTGTTCTCGGGGATAGATGCTATGAACTCAATCAGGCGTAAGGCTAGCATAGGCCCAACGGGTTCAAACAACATGTCGCTACCCGATACTCTGGCAGCGCTAGGACGAAGTGCCGGTTCGGTGATCTGGGCCAGGACTGCGTCCAAGGAACTCGGACTAATCGGTTGGATCAAATCAAATAGTACGCGCGTCTCGAAAGTGGAAGTTGGTAGCACTGATCTAATGCGACCGATCCGCAGTTCGTGCTCCTCACCTAGCTTGGCAATTACGGCAACAGAGTGACGCTTTCCGCTGCGAGCGATTGCGTGTGGAAACGCCTTGGAAAACTGAGTGCCGTGATGCTTCGTGTTCTCGATTGCTTCCCATTCATTCGTTTGGAGTCGTACTATCGTCAGCCCATGCTGCAATAGCTCTTGCAGTTCGTCGGCGTTCAGTTTTGTCATGATGCAAGGTGACCAAGGCAAATTGCTTTTGTTGGCTTGCCGAAGCCAGTCGTCATTGCGATCCCAGGCGCAGAGGCAATAACGGCATTCACGCCGTGCAATCGCGAATTCTTCACGACAGTGGGGGTTGCACTTCAAACAGCCGGTTGACGATACTCTGAAACCTGCCGTCTGCGGCCGTGAGTAGCGTTCGCGCGATGTAATTGATGCCCTGGCCTATCATTCCTGAGTCTTTGGACTTGGACGTGGCTAGTGCTTCCAATGCGGCAACCTGAAGCTTCAACGCTTCCGAGTCCTCAATGTAAGCATCGATTTCGCGTTCACGCTTCCTGACATCGGTCAAGATTGCCAGCAGCTCACTCGGATCCCAATCGGTTACATTTTGAGTGAGGTTGTCACGCCCTTGTTGGACATTAGCGTTCGGAGAGCCAACTACGACATTGCTGCCACTTGCCTTGATTTCGACGCTCGGTTCTGGAGGGACCGCCTCATACTTCGAATGCCCCACGATGCCCCTTTTAACATCCTCCAAAACCAGGTTTGAAATCGCTGAGAGCTCGCTTCCGACCCTTGCCTTCCCCTCTGCCCACTTAGCCTCGACGTCCTTGTCAAAACCTCGGCTTCCAAACAGACGATTTTTGTGTCGCTCCAACAGGCTTTCACCTAACCTACTCGCTTGATTTTTAAGTTCTTCAAGGGCCTCCGGCTCTTGATTGGCACCAACATCGATAGTCAGTCTGGCCGCTTTTTCGAGTTCTTCTCGGAATCCATTTTTGAGCATCTGCTCAGCGTGCATTCTCGATTGGCTGCTATTGTTCGCACCTGCAAGGGCGAACTCTCCTTGCTGCCTCACGATAGCCTGTCCAATTGATCCAATACCTCGATCAATCAGATCGGACAGCTTGGCTTCGATATAGGCAAGATCACTCATTTCGGCCTGTTCCTGACCGTGAACGTTCCCAGCTAGCCATCAGAAGACAACCGTCTTTCAATCAAGCCATTTCCATGTGGCCGTGTTCTTTCCAACAATACCCCTCCCCGAGTGGGTCGGAGTGTGGGACGCTTTATGCATAATTTGGAATTACATAAACAATATCAGGCTCTTATGGGAGAAATGTGGCGGAGGGAGGGGGACTCGAACCCCCGCAACGGTGTTACCCGTTGACGGATTAGCAATCCGCTGCATTACCACTCTGCCATCCCTCCGCGAGAGCCCGGTTTCTAGCGGGGCCCGCGCGTTCGTGTCAACGGGCCTGAAGCCCCGTGTTGTGGCAGCCACTGCCTGCCCTTCTCCCCACGGCACGGTTCGGCTCCCCATCGAAACACTGATCCATGCCTCGATGTGTCAACCATGTCTCCGAACACCTGTCAGCTATGTGTCCGGTCCGTACACTCTCCAGGGAGAGGGGAAGAAAAGAGTGCCAGCGTCCGGCCCCTACCCCGCGTCGGGCTCGATCGCCTTGGCGACGGCCGGGAGCGCCTCGATCGCCTCGTACCAGCGTTTGACGTTGGGGATCTCGTCCAGCGTGATGCCATGCCAGTCATAGAGCCGGACCCAGGGATAGGTCGCGATGTCGGCAATGGTGTAGTCGTCGCCGGCGAGATAGGGCACCTCGGCCAGGCGCTTGTCCATCACGCCGTAGAGGCGGTGTGCCTCGTCGGTGTAGCGCTTGATCCCGTAAGGTACCTCTTCGGGCGCGAAGCGGCGGAAGTGGTTCGCCTGGCCGAAGAACGGACCGACGCCGCCCATCTGCCACATCAGCCACTGCAGGGTGACGATCCGCTTGACCGGGTCCTGGGGCAGAAACTGCCCGAACTTCTCGGCGAGATAGATCAGGATCGCGCCGGACTCGAACAGCGAGATCGGCGTGCCCTCGGGCCCTTCGGGATCGACCAGGGCGGGGATCTTGTTGTTGGGACTGATCGCCAGGAACTCGGGCTTGAACTGGTCGTTCTCGGCGAAACTGATCTTGTGGTAGGTGTAGTCCACGCCCAGTTCCATCAGCATGATGGTGATCTTCTTGCCGTTGGGCGTGCCCGCGCTGTAGAGGTCGAGGGCCATGCGTTTCGCTTTCCTTGGAGTGGTTTCGGCGCGAAACCTGATCTAATGCCAGAGCGGCGCGTTGCAAGGTCAGGTACTGACCGCCGCGAGCGCCGTTTCCAGATCGTCGATCAGATCGCCCACGTCCTCGATCCCGATCGAGATCCTGAGCAGGTTGTCCGGCGTCGCCGTCTCGCCCCCCTCTACCGTCGCGCGGTGTTCGATCAGGCTTTCCACGCCGCCCAGCGAGGTGGCGCGCTTGAACAGGCGCACGGCCTTCACCGCGGCCAGCGCGTCTTTCGCGCCCCCGGCTACCAAGAGGGACAGCATGCCGCCGAAACCGCCCCGCATCTGCCTGGCCGCGACGTCGTGGTTGGGGTGGGAGGCCAGGCCGGGATAGAGCACGCGCTCGATCTTGGGATGGTCGGCGAAATGCGTCGCAATCGCCATGGCGCTGGCGCACTGGCGCTCGACCCTGAGATAGAGCGTCCGCAGGCCGCGCATCAGGAGATAGGACTCGAACGCGCCCAACATGGGACCGGACAGGAACCGGTGGTCGCGGATCCGCTGCCAGAAGTCGGTCTTGGCCGCGGACACCAACACACCAGCCAGCACGTCGGAATGGCCGTTGAGAAACTTGGTCGCCGAATGCACCACGACGTCCGCGCCAAGCGCGATGGGCTGGGTCAGGACCGGCGTCGCCGCGGTGGAATCGACCGCCAGGATGGCGCCGGCGCCGTGCGCCGCTTCGGCGGCAGCCGCGATGTCGGTGACCGTCCAGGTGGGGTTGGCCGGCGTCTCGACCCAGACCATCCGGGTCTTGCCCGGCCGGATCGCCGCCCGGATTGCGTCGACGTCGCCCGCCGGCACCTGCGTCACCTCCAGGCCCCAGCGCATGGGAAACTCGGCCAGCCACTTGGGCAGGCCGAAATAAAGCTGGTCGGGACAGACCACGTGATCGCCTGGGACCAGGCATTGGAAGGGCGCGGCGCAGGCGGCCATGCCCGTGGCGAAGGTGATCGCGTCGACCCCGCCCTCCAGCGCCGCCATCGCCGCCTCGACCTGCTCCACGGCGGGGCTGTCGTCGCGGGCATAGCCGCGGTCGTCGGGCTTCTCGTAATTCTCGTCGCGCGCGAAGGTGGTGGACAGATGAAGCGGCGGGATCACCGCCCCGGTCGTCGGGCAGGTCCAGCCCAATCCCTGGGCCGCCTTGGTGGACGGGCGGTAGTCCTTGGTCTTTTTCATGTCCTGCGGTCTTGGCGCGGGCCCGCGGACCGCGCCGGTTCAAGCGGGCTGCGGTGTTATAGTCGGCCCAAGCGAAATCGCAAGCAATCGCTGAACCGTCAGGAGGACAGGGCATGGCCGCATACGCGATCGTCGAACTCGACGTCACCGACCCGGAGGAGTTCGAGGAGTACAAAACCAAGGTCCCGGCGACCATCGAGGCCTTTGGCGGACGTTATCTGGTACGCGGCGGCGCGGCCGAGACAATCGAGGGCGACCGGCGGCCCGGCCGCGTGGTGGTCATCGAATTCCCCGATATGGCAGCCCTGAAGGCCTGGCACGCCTCCGACATCTATGCCGAACCCAAGGCCCAGCGGTTCCGGGCCGCGACCACGCGCATGATCGCGGTCGAAGGGGTCGTCTAACGTCGACGCCAGGGCGACGGCCTGCCGCCCGAGGACGGGATCACCGTCGGCCGCGGCGCGGCCTCGCCCTGCCCCGGCTGTCCGGCGGCCGCGTCGCCCGGGGCCTGCCGGTCGAACAGCGGCACATCGCGGTGCTTGAGGAACGGGATCAGCACCGCACCCGTCACCAGGCCGCCCACATGCGCCCACCAGGCCGTGCCGTTCTGGGTCTCCATGGCGACGTGATAGAACTGGTAAGCGATCCAGGCGCCCAACAGCAAAAACGCCGGCAGCTTGACCGGGAACTTGAACACCAGGCACCAGACCTTGGCCCTGGGATGCAGGATGAAATAGGCGGCGATGACGCCTGAAACCGCACCGCTGGCGCCGATCATCGGCACCACCGAGCCGGGATTGAAGGCGGCATGGGCGAGGCTGCCGGCGATGCCGCAGACCAGATAGAAGAACAGGAATTTCAGGTGCCCGGTGGCGTCTTCCACGTTGTCGCCGAACACCCATAAAAACAGCATGTTGAACAGAAGGTGCCAGAACCCGCCATGCAGGAACATCGAAGTGACGGGGGTCAGCCAGGCCGGCACAAGGTCCAGCGCCGGCGCAAGCTGGTTTTGGTCCCACAGCACCGAGGGGATCACGCCGAAGGCGTAGATGAAGGCCTGCTGACCGCGTCCGCCCTGGGAAAGCTGGTAGGTGTAGGTGATCACGCAGACGGAAATGATCGCCACCGTAACGAGCTGAAACGGTATGAATCTCAGCGCCTTGTCGTCCTTCAGGGGGACCAGCATCCGGGCGTTCCGCGTTTCCTTCGTTGCTCCGCCACCGCGGCGGCTCCTATTAAATGGTGATTGCCGGGCCCGAGGCCACCCGCAAGCGGTTTGCCGCCCCGGCCCGCTTCCTGCATCATGGACCAGCCCTGCCCGTCTCGGCGACGAAAAAGCAGGGGCTTCCAACACCGCAGGAGGCGCACACCATGGGACAGCCGGTCGTCCATTTCGAGATTCACGGCACGGACCAGGAAAGGCTCGCCGGATTCTACAGCGACATCTTCGGATGGCGGATCAACGCCGACAACCCGCAGCACTACGGCATGGTCGACACGCAGGCGGGCGACGTGGGCATCGCCGGCGGCATGACGGAATCGGACATGGCGCCCGGGGTGATGATCTATGTCCAGGTGCCCGACCCGCAGGCGGCGCTGGACGCGGTCGTCGCACACGGCGGCACGGTGGTGATGCCGGTAACCGAGATCCCCGGCGCGGTCACCATGGCGATCTTCGCCGACCCGGAGGGCAACAGGATCGGTCTGGTGAAGGAATAGTCGACCCGCGTCAGTGGTTGATCATAAAGAGCGTCGATCACGCCGCAAGAAGGCACTATCCGCCACCAGCCGCCCAAACCGCGGCGCTTGTGAGCCATACGTCCATCGCAACGGCAATCGAGCCGGTGTGTTGCCCGTCTAGAGTTGTTTATTAGCTTGTTGGAGGATACGGGTGACAACTCCATTCGAATTAACGCAAGTAAGTGACGAAAGAAAACGCGCGTCATAGCTTGGCCGCTCGATGAGACCAACTCTGAGTGATGGAAGCGCGGAAGATGGGGTTCTGGAAAACACTGCCTGGGATTCTGACGGGACTGGCCGCAGTGATCACGGCGCTAGGCGGCCTTTATGTCGTGCTGATTGACAGACAGGAGAGCCAACCCACCGTCGCGCAGAGTGCAAGACAAGAAGACCCACCTCCGCTCCAAGCCAGACCGCAAGATACCGAATGGACGGACCTGGCGGACGTATCATTCGTGAATCAGCCCGAGGAATGGGAATTCGGCAGGTTCCCGACTGCCGAAACGCCCCAAATGGAAATGGCCTTGCTGGAAGGGAAGTATCGCTGGTCGATGCAGACCAGCGACGCCTTTTCCGGTCCAAGCTGGACCCGGATTTTCCCTCTCCCGTATGGTCCCAAGGTTGAGTTCTACGCCGCAATTGACGTCTCCATCGTGGAGTCATCGGCGCCGGTGTCTGCTTCTCTGGTGTTTGGCAAGAGAAGTAATGCAGACTACTCGTTCAGTATTACTTCGAACAACCTGTACTCACTCTCTCATTATGACAATGGAAAAATCGACCGACTTGTCGATTGGACCTCTTTCGAAGCACGCAAGACCAACCGCCTTGCAGTCGAATCCGTCGACGGCCGCCTGACACTGTCCATCAATTCGAAAATCATCGGCGAACAGTTGTGGCACCAGGATTTTCTGGGCGGTGGGTTCGCGCTGTCGGTTTCTTCTCGTCCAAACCAGAGCGCCGTTGTCGATTTCGATAACTTCGTGCTTCGTGTTCCGAAGTAGATAGATCAGAAATCGAGCGGTCCGCCCCTCCGGCCAGATTTGCTCCTTGGCCCGCGATTATCTCGCGGACGGAACTACGATCCGGCAGGCTTTCAACCGTCCCCTTTGGCCTGCAGCGCCGCGTTGCGCCAGACGACGATCGTCCACTGGGCGAGCCCCGCGACCGCGCCGACGGCGCCGGCAATAGCCATCACCAAGACCAGCGACAGCGAACCGTCCTGCGGGCCGCTTGAAAGCCAGATCCCGCCGACCGCGAACGGCACGCCATAGGCGCAGGCGTACCACAGGCGGCTCGCCTTCTTCATGCGGTACAGCAGAAACTGGACCAGCACGCAGATGAAGAAGGTCTCGGCCGCGATGACCAGCGCCATTTCCGGCAGGAACGGCAGGCCGCCGGCCGGCTCGCCCAGGAGATAGATGCCGCCCACCAGCGCACACGGCACGGCCACGACCCCGATCGCGGCGCGCAACAGGGTGTTGGAACTGAACGGCCGGCCCTCGGTCATCGGCCGGGTTCCAGCCGGTAGACCTCCACCCTCCCCGCCTTGGGGTCCTCGACTGTGCGGGTCGCGATGTCGAAAACCGCGTCCGTCCGCGGCACCCCGCACAGATTGCGCGGCGTCTCGAACGGGATCTGTTGCCAGATCGACCAGGTGGCCGCGGTCACCTCGCCGGCGTGGACGAAGACCAGGGCCGACTGGTTGTCGCGGTTCAGATAATCGGCCAGCGCGCCGTCCTGGTCCCAGTCGGAGACGCCGATGCAGGCGCGCACCGCGTCCAGGTCCGTGAACGGGCCCATCAGGCTGACGGTGTCCCAGGCATCGGATCTGACGTCCGCAAGATCGATCCGCCCGTCCGCGCCGCGCACGGCATCCGCGAACCGCTCGGCGAGTTTCGGGTCGGGCTCGTCGTATTTCAGGTGGAACAGCCCTGCCGCGACGACGAAGAACACGGCCACCAGGGTCACCAAAACCGCCACCGCCAGGATCGCGGCGTTCACCACGCGCTGGGTGCGCGTGCGCTGGCCCCCGGAAGCCGCCATCTCAGCCGTCCAGCTTCGCCTTCAGCAACTCGTTCACCAGTTTCGGATTGGCCTTGCCCTGGGTCGCCTTCATCACCTGTCCGACGAACCAGCCGATCAGTTTCTCCTGGCCGCCGCGGTAGGCCTCCACGTTGTCGGGGTTGTCCGACAGAACCTGCTCGACGACGGCTTCGATGGCGCCGGTGTCGGTGATCTGTTTCAGGCCCTTCTCTTCGACGATCGCCGCCGCGTCGCGGCCGGTCTCGAACATCTCGTCGAAGACGTCCTTGGCGATCTTGCCGGAGATGGTGTTGTCTGCGATCAGCCCGATCAGCCTGGCCAGGGCGTCCGCCGTGACCGGGCTGTCGCCGATCGGCGTGTCGGTCTTGTTCAGCCGCGCGAACAACTCGACGATCACCCAGTTGGCCGCCAGCTTGGGATCGGTGCCTTCGGCCACCTTCTCGAAGTACTCTGCGGTCTCGCGTTCGGCGACCAGCACGGCGGCGTCGTAGGCCGAAAGACCGTAGTCGCCGATGAACCGCGCCTTCTTGGCGTCCGGGAGTTCCGGCAGCGTCGCGCGCCAGCCTTCGATCTCGGCATCGTCGAGGTCCAGCGGCAACAGGTCGGGATCCGGAAAGTAGCGGTAGTCGTGCGCCTCCTCCTTCGACCGCATCGACCGGGTCTCGCCGCGGTTCGGGTCAAACAGGCGCGTTTCCTGCTCGACCGTGCCGCCCGCCTCGACCAGTTCCACCTGGCGCCGCGCCTCGGCCTCGATCGCCTCCTTGATGAAGCGGATCGAGTTCAGGTTCTTGATCTCGCAGCGGGTGCCGTAACCGTCGCCCGGCCGGCGGATCGAAACATTGACGTCCGCGCGCAGCGACCCTTCCTGCATGTTGCCGTCGCACGAACCCAGATAGCGCAGGATCGAGCGCAGCTTGGTCACCACGGCAGCCGCCTCGTCGGCGGAACGCATGTCGGGCTTGGACACGATCTCCATCAGCGGCACGCCCGCGCGGTTGAGGTCGATGAATGACTGGCTGGGATGCTGGTCGTGCAACGACTTCCCCGCATCCTGTTCCAGGTGCAGGCGCTCGATCCCCACCTCCTTGGTCTCGCCGTCCTCGAGGTCGATGCTGACCGAGCCGTTGCCCACCACCGGCAGTTCGTACTGCGAGATCTGATAGCCGGCCGGCAGGTCGGGATAGAAGTAGTTCTTGCGCGCAAAGACCGAGTGCCGGTTGATCTCCGCGCCCAGGGCAAGCCCGGTCCGCACCGCCTGGCGCACCGCCGCCTCGTTGATCACCGGAAGCATGCCCGGAAAGGCCGCGTCGATCAGGCTCACCTGCTCGTTCGGTCCGGCGCCGAAGGCCGTTGCCGCGCCGGAAAACAGCTTGGCCTCGGAGGCCACCTGGGCATGCACTTCGAGCCCGATCACCATCTCCCAATCGCCGGTCTCGCCCTTGATCAGAGGTGCTGCCATCGATCAGGCCCCTGCCAGGAACTGGGGTTTGGCATCGAACCCGGCCGCCTGTTCAAGCACGTCGGCGGTGCGCAGCACGGTTTCCTCGTCGAAGGCGCGGCCCAGCACCTGCAGGCCAAGCGGCAGCCCGTCCGCCGACAAACCGGCCGGCACCGAGATCCCCGGCAGCCCGGCCAGGCTGGCCGGCACGGTGAAGACGTCGTTCAGATACATGGCGATCGGGTCGTCCATCTTCTCGCCCTGGGCAAAGGCGGGGCTGGGCGCGGTCGGCGTCAAGACCACGTCGCAGGCCTCGAAGGCGGTTTCGAAATCCTGGGCGATGCGGGTCCGCACCTTCTGCGCCTTCAGATAGTAGGCGTCGTAATAGCCGGCGGACAGCACATAGGTGCCGATCAGGACGCGGCGCTTGACCTCGTCGCCGAAGCCGGCGGCGCGGGTGTTTTCGTACATCTCCTGAAGGGTTTGGCCCTCGACTCTCAAGCCGTAGCGCACCCCGTCGTAACGCGCCAGGTTCGACGAGGCCTCCGCCGGGGCGACGATATAATAGGTCGGCAGCGCATAGTTGGTGTGCGGCAGCGCGATCTCCACCGTCTCCGCGCCCCGCTCCTTCAGCCAGCGGGCGCCCTGTTGCCACAGGGCGTCGATCTCAGCCGGCATGCCGTCGACGCGGTACTCGGCGGGGATCCCCACTTTCAGCCCCCTGATGTCCCCCGTCAGCGCCGCCTCGTAGTCGGGCACAGGCGTGTCGACGCTGGTGGAGTCCTTGGGGTCGTGGCCCGCCATGGCGCCCAGCATGATCGCCGCGTCGCGGACGGTCCGGGTGATCGGGCCGGCCTGGTCCAGGGACGAGGCGAAGGCGACGAGGCCCCACCGCGAGCAGCGCCCGTAGGTGGGCTTCAGCCCGACGACGCCGCTGAAGGCGGCAGGCTGGCGGATCGATCCGCCGGTGTCGGTTCCGGTGGCGCCCAGGACGGCGTGCGCCGCGACCGCGGCGGTCGAGCCGCCGGACGAACCGCCGGGAACCAGCTTGGCATCCGAACCGTCGTTGCGGCGCCAGGGGTTCTCGACCGGGCCGTAATAACTGGTGATGTTGGACGAACCCATGGCGAACTCGTCCATGTTGGTCTTGCCCAGCATCACCGCACCCGCGGCCGCGAGGTTGGCGCCGACTGTGGACTCGTAACCCGGAACGAATCCGTCCAGGATGTGGCTGCCCGCCGTTGTCAGGACGCCGTCCGTGCAGAACAGGTCCTTCAGCCCGATCGGAATACCTTCCATTGCCCCGCCTTCGCCCCGCGCCAGCCGGTCGTCCGACGCCTTGGCGTTCGAACGGGCCCGGTCGGGCGTTTCGGTGATGAAGGCGTTCAAGGGACGGACGGCCTCGACGGCCGCGATGTACGCCTCGGTCAGTTCCGCGGCGCTGAAGTCGCGGGCACGCAGGCCGTCGCGCGCCTCGGCCAGGGTGAGCGCGGTCAGCTCCGCCATCACTCGACGACCTTCGGCACGGTGTAGAAGTGATTGACGGCCGACGGCGCGTTCGCAAGCACCCGTTCGGGCTGGCCGCCGTCGTCGACCGCATCCGTGCGTCGCGGCAGGGTGACATGCACCACCGACGTCATCGGCGCCACGCCGTCCGTGTCCACCTCGCCAAGCTGTTCGACCCAGCCGATGATGTTGTTCAACTCGCCGGCCAGCGGTTCCAGCTTGTCTTCCTCCACCCGGATTCGGGCGAGATGGGCGATCTTGGCGACGGTGGTCTTGTCCAGCGACATCTGAGGCCCCGTGTTCGTCGGCCCGCGTGCGCCGCGCGCCCGCGCAAACCGCCGATGTTTCAGGAAAAACGCGGCGGAAGCTACACCGCACGCGGGCTCGTCGCAAGGGCCGAACCGGGGGCGGTCCGGCCGTGATCGTGACGCTGCCGGAGCTGGCCCTATCGTTGTCCGGGGGGGCGCGGCTTCTGGGCCTGGACACCGGCAAGAAACGCATCGGCCTCGCCGTTTCCGACCCCGGCCTGACCGTGGCAAGCCCCGTCGGCACGATCAAACGGACGAAGTTCGCCGCCGATTTGGAGGCGCTGAAACGCGCGGTCGACGAGCATTCCGTGGGCGGTCTGGTGATCGGCCTGCCGGTCAACATGGACGGCAGCGAAGGCCCCCGCTGTCAGTCCGTGCGCCAGTTCGCCGAGAACCTTGAGAAGGCGGGCCTCGATCTGCCGATCGCGTTCTGGGACGAGCGGCTGTCCAGCGCCGCGGTCGAGCGGTTCCTGGTCGAGGAAGCCGACATGACCCGCAAGCGCCGCGGCGCCGTGGTCGACAAGATGGCGGCTGCCTACATCCTGCAGGGCGCGCTGGACGCCATCCGCGCGCAAGGAGGCGCGGCGCGGTGACGACGATCCTGGCCACCCTGGTTCCGGTCGCCGCCCTGATCGCGTTCGGAAACATCCTGCGGCGCCGCAGGTATTTCGACGAGGACTTCTGGGAGGGCGCGGAACGCCTGGTGTTCTTCGTCCTGTTTCCCTGCCTCTTGTTCAACAAGACGGCCAGCGCCGATATGGCCGACGTCGCCGTGGGCCCGATGGCGTCGGTCCTGTTGGCGGCGATCGTCTTCACCTCCTTTGCGACGGTGTTGGCGCAGTCGCTGTCCGATGCGCGCGGGCCGGCCTTCGCGGCGGTGTTCCAGGGCGCGACCCAGCAGAACGCCTATATCGGCTTTGCCGTCGCTTCCGGCCTGCTGGGACTGATGGGTGACATCCGCGCCGCCGTGGCCGCGGCGGTGATGGTGCCGCTGGTCAACACGCTGGCGATCATCGTCCTGGCGCGCCTGGGAAGGTCGCGGTCGAAAAAGAAACAAAGCTGGCTGGCGGTGCCGCTGGTCGTGCTGCGCCATCCGCTGATCATCGCGCTGGCGCTGGGCTGGATCGTCAACGGGCTGGGCTGGGGCGCACCGCCGCTGATCGACGGGATCACGGCGATCCTCGGCCAGGCCTCGCTGCCGCTGGCGCTGTTGTGCGTGGGCGCGGGCCTGCGCATGCGCGAGGTTCGCCATGCCGGAAGGCCGGTGTTCGTCTCCGCCGCCCTGAAACTGGTCGTCCTGCCTGCCGCGACCTTCGTCGGCTGTCTGGGGGTGGGTCTCGACGGGGCGGACGCGCTGGTGGCGGTGCTGTTCGCGGCCCTGCCCTCCAGCGCCACCGCCTACATGCTGTCCCGGCGCATGGGCGGCGACAGCGTGCTGTTGGCAGGCATCATCACCGTGGAGACGTTGGTCGCCGCCGTCACAATCCCGATCGCCATCATGCTCGCCGACCTGGCCTTCGGGCCCATACTCTGACGGAAACGCCATGTCGGATATCGAGCGCAGCGCCCTTAGCCAGCAAAGCCGGAAACGGCTGGCCGGCGATATCGACTACTATGCCGGCGGACCGGGCGTGGCGACATACGACCTGCTGCTGGGACAGGGCGGGATGGTCCTTGAAGGAGACATCGCGTTTTACCTGGACTGTGCGTCACGGCACGGCGACCCGGTTCTGGAACTGGGAACCGGCACCGGTCGCGTGCTGTGGCCGTTGGCGGAGGCGGGCCACCGGGTGACCGGGATCGATCTGTCGCAGCCAATGCTGGAAGCCGCGATCCAAAAGGGCGAGCAGTACCCCAACGCCGTGCGCGACAGGGTCCGGCTGGTGCATATGGATATGACCGTGCTGGACCTCGAACAGCGCTACGCCCTGGCGCTTGTTCCCGCACGCGCTTTCCAACACCTGACCTCACCCGAAGACCAGCGCCGGTGCCTGCAATCGATCCACCGGCACCTGACCGACGACGGCCATCTCGTGATCGACCTGTTCGACCCGCTGTTGGACCACTGCACACCCGGCGGTCCGTCGCCGTCAGGCAACCGTGAGCTTAAAGACCCCAAGAGCGGGCTGACCCATCGGCGCACGGTGGTCGACCGGATCTGCGACCCGGTCCGCCAGACGGTCGAGGAACGCCTGTTGTTCGAGATCTTCGATGAGGCCGGCACCGTCGTGGAAAAGCACGAGACCCGGTGGGCCCTGCGCTGGGTCCTGCGCCAGGAAATGCGCTATCTGTTCGAACTTTGCGGTTTTGAGATCGTGGACGAGTTTTCCGATTTCTCCGGCGCTCCGCCTGCCTACGGAAAGGAACAGATCTGGGTCGCGCGCCGTGTCTGACAGCGCGGCAGTCCGCCCTTGGCGTGGGCAGGGGCCGCCGTTATAGTCCGCGCCCGATGAACGCCTCGGGGCCAGCACCGTTTCCCCACGCCCACATCCTGGGCATCGAAGGCCTTTCGGCGGACGACATCACGCTTCTGTTGGACCTGGCCGAGACCTACGTCGAGCAGAACCGCGCGGCGGACAAGAAGACCGCCCAGTTGCGCGGCCGGACCATCATCAACCTGTTCTTCGAAAGCTCGACGCGCACCCGGACCTCGTTCGAGCTGGCCGGCAAGCGGCTGGGCGGCGACACCATCAACATGTCGGTCTCGACCAGCGCCATCAAGAAGGGCGAGACCCTGATCGACACGGCGATGACGCTGAACGCCATGCACCCGGACGTCCTGGTCGTGCGCCACCCGGATTCCGGCGGCGTCAAGCTGTTGTCGGAGAAGGTCAAGTGCGCCGTGATCAACGCCGGCGACGGCAGCCATGAACACCCGACGCAGGCCCTGCTGGACGCGCTGACGATCCGCCGGCGCAAACAGCGCCTGGCGCCGCTGACCGTTGCCATCTGCGGTGACATCGCCCACAGCCGCGTCGCGCGGTCCAACATCCACCTGCTGCAGACCATGGGCGCGCGCGTGCGGGTGATCGCCCCGCCGACCCTGCTGCCGGCGGCGATCGACCGGTTCGGCGTCGAGGTCTTCACCGACATGAAGACGGGCCTTGCCGACTGCGACATCGTCATGATGCTGCGCCTGCAGTTGGAGCGCATGCAGGGCTCTTTCGTGCCCTCGACCCGGGAATACTTCCGTTTCTTCGGGCTGGACCGGGACAAGCTGGCGGCGGCCAAGCCCGACGCGCTGGTTATGCATCCGGGTCCGATGAACCGGGGGGTGGAGATCGATTCCGAGCTGGCCGACGACATCGACCGGTCGGTGATCCGCGAACAGGTGGAGATGGGCGTGGCGGTGCGCATGGCCTGCCTGGACGTGCTTACCCGCAACCAGGCGCGGCCGGAATAGATGCAGAACCGCACGGCCTATCTGAACGCGCGCCTGCTGGACCCGGCCAGCGGCATTGACACGACGGGCGCTTTGTTGGTCGAAGACGGGCGGATCGCCGATCTTGGCCCGGACCTGTTCCGCGACGGCGCGCCGTCGGTCGGCAACCAGGTCGACTGCCGGGGCCGCAGCCTGGCGCCCGGCCTGGTGGACATGCGCGTGCAACTGCGCGAACCCGGCGAGGAGCACAAGGAAACCATCGAGACCGCCGGCCGCGCCGCGGCCGCCGGCGGCATCACCGCGATGGTGTGCCTGCCCAACACCATGCCCGTGATCGACGACGTAGCGGTCGCCGAATCGATTGCGCGGCGCGGCCGCGAGGTGCGGCTGGCGAAGATCTTCTGCTATGGCGCGGCGACGAAGGGCCTGAACGGACGGGAACTGACCGAGTTCGGCCTGTTGGCCGAGGCCGGCGCGCTGGGCTTTACCGACGGCGAGAAGGCGGTTGCCGACGCCCTGGTGATGCGCCGCGCGCTTTCCTACGCCACCGCCTTCGGAACGCTGGTGGTGCAGCACCCGGAAGAACCGTCGCTGGCGTCGGGCGGCGCCATGAACGAGGGAGAAATCGCAAGCCGCCTGGGGCTGGCCGGCATTCCCGCCGTCGCCGAGGTGATGTTGATCCGGCGCGATCTGGAGCTGGTGGCGCTGACCGGCGGGCGCTATCACGCCGCGCATATCTCCTGCGCCGCATCGGTCGACGCGATCCGCAGGGCCAAGGCGGACGGTCTGTCGGTGAGCTGCGATACCGCGCCCCACTATTTCGCACTCAACGAGATGGCGGTGGGCGACTACCGGACATTCGCCAAGGTGTCGCCGCCCCTGCGCAGCGAGGAAGACCGTGCCGCCATCGTCGCCGGCCTCGCGGACGGCACGATCGACGCCATCGCCAGCGATCACGCGCCGCAGGACCAGGAGGCCAAGCGGCTGCCTTTCGCGCAGGCCGAGCCCGGCGTGGTCGGGCTTGAGACGTTGCTGCCGCTGGTGCTGGAGCTTTATCATAACGGCAGCATGGCGTTGTTGGAGGCGCTGGCGAAGGTGACCTGCAACCCCGCCGATCTTTTGGGACTGGAGGCCGGCAGGCTCAAGCGCGGCGCGCCGGCGGACCTGGTTCTGTTCGATGCGGACCAGCCATGGCGCATCGAGGAGCAGGCATTGAAAAGCAAGTCAAAGAACACCCCGTTCGACGCCCGGCCGGTGCAAGGCCGCGCCACCAGCACGATCGTCGACGGGCGTGTCATCTTCGAGGCGTGAGCCGGAGCGTTCCGCATGATCAACGAACTGCACCTGATCCTCGCCGCACTGGGCGGCTATCTGCTGGGCTCGGTGCCGTTCGGCCTGGTGCTGACCCGGGCCGCGGGCTTCGGCGACATCCGCAAGATCGGTTCCGGCAATATCGGCGCCACCAACGTCTTGAGAACCGGCAACAAGCCCCTCGCCGCCGCCACCTTGATCCTGGACAGCGGCAAGGGCGCGGTCGCGGTGCTGATCGCCCTGTGGCTCAGCGGCGATGCGCTTGCTCCCCTGGTCGCCGGCGTGGCCGCGGTGATCGGCCACAACTTCCCGGTCTGGCTGCGCTTCAAGGGCGGCAAGGGCGTCGCCACCACACTGGGCACCCTGTTGGCGATGGCCTGGCCGGTGGGCGTCTTGGCCTGCCTTACGTGGCTGGTCGTCGCACTGGTGTTTCGCTACTCCTCGCTGTCGGGCTTGCTGTCGCTGGTCGCGGCGCCGGCCTATGCCTGGTTCCTGGGCCGCCCGGACGTTGCCGTGGCGGCGGGCGTGCTGGCGATCCTGTCTGTGGTCAGGCACCACCAGAACATCGCCCGGCTGGTCAGGGGCGAAGAGTCCAAGATCACCTTCCGCTCGGCAAAGCCGCAGTAAACCGCCTCGCCCTGCCATAGCCCAGGACGGATGCACCGAATGGAGCGACCGTCCATGCGCGCGCTTGCCTGTGCCGAAACCGCAGACGTCTACGACACCGCACCCGAGCGGCTGGACCGGATCCGACTTGCCCGCACGGCGACGGTGGGACCGGTCGGTTTCCGGCACCTCATGGACCGGTTCGCCAGCGCGACCCTGGCGATCGAGGCTCTGCCGGAGCTTGCGCGCCAGGGCGGCCGGCGGGCGCCGCTCAAGATCCCCGACCGCGACGCCGCGGCGCGGGAATGCGGCGCAGCGGCGGCGGCGGGCGGCACGGTCGTTGTCTGGGGCGACCCCCTCTATCCCCGAATGATCGCGCACATCGCAGACGCGCCGCCCGTGTTGACAGTGCTGGGCGACCCCGCGCTGATCGACCGACCCGCGGTCGCGGTCGTGGGCGCACGCAATGCCTCGACGAACGGCCGCGGCATGGCGCGCACGCTGGCCGGCGGGCTTGCGGCTGCCGGACTGGTCGTGGTGTCGGGACTGGCCCGCGGCATCGATGCGGCCGCCCATGCGGGCGCCCTGGAAACCGGGCGCACGGTGGCGGTGCTCGCAGGCGGCGCCGACGTCCCCTACCCGCCGCAGAACCTGGCGCTCTACCGGCAGATCGCGGAGAACGGCGCGGTCGTTTCGGAGATGCCGCCCGGCACCGAACCGCGCGCCGGACATTTTCCGCGCCGCAACCGCATCATCTCCGGCCTTGCGCAAGGGACCGTCGTCGTCGAGGCGGCGATCCGCTCGGGCTCGCTGATCACCGCGCGCCTGGCGGCCGAACAGGGTCGCGAGGTGATGGCCGTCCCGGGCCCGCCCACCGACCCCCGCGCCCGCGGCGCGAACGATCTGATCCGGCACGGCGCGACACTGGTGGAAACCACAGAGGACGTGTGCGAGGCGCTGGAGACGCCGATCCCGGCTTGCGCCGCGCCGGTCAGGCCCGATGCGTCCGCCGAGGAGACGTGCGACCCAGGCGAAACCGACCGCGCGCGGGCCGCGCTGCTCGATGCGTTGGGGCCGACGCCGGTCGCCGTCGACGCCGTGATTCGCGATCTCGATCTGCCGCCCGCCGCCGTGCGCGGCGCCATCCTTGAGATGGAAATCGCCGGCCAGTTGGAGCGTCAGACCGGCGGCCGGATCTGCCTGATTGGCCGCACGGGGTATTGACGCCCGGCCCAGACAACCGCATATGGGGCCCCGAATGGCGCCCCGTGCAGGGCCGTTAAGAGAATATTATCCCTGCTGACGCCAGCATCGGCACGCCTTTCGACCGTTTTGAAACGCGTTCGTATGGTTGGCCAGACAAGATGCCGGCCGAAAAAACGTGGGATTTGCCCAGAGAATCCAATGGGTTCACTGGACAGCAAACAGACGTGGATAGCCAAGCTGTGTTGACGAGAGAAGTCTTCGATACCAACTGTGGGAAACGCCGGGACGGATTCGTCCCGTCCCACGGGTTCCAAAGGTGCGGGGCAGACGCATGACAGCGCAGAACGTCGTCATCGTCGAATCGCCGGCAAAGGCGAAGACCATCAACAAGTATCTCGGTGCGGGCTACCACGTGCTCGCATCCTACGGTCACGTCCGCGACCTGCCGTCGAAGAACGGGTCCGTCGACCCGGCAAACGACTTCGCGATGCAGTGGGAAGTCGATGCCAAGGCAAAGAAACGCATTTCCGACATCGCGGATGCGGTCAAAGGCGCCGACCGGCTGATCCTGGCCACCGACCCCGATCGCGAGGGCGAGGCCATCTCGTGGCACGTCCTTGAGGTGCTGACGAAGAAGCGCGTGTTGAAGGACGTCGAGGTGGAACGCGTGGTGTTCCACGAGATCACCAAGGCTGCCGTCCTGGACGCCATGTCCCACCCGCGGCCGCTGAACCAGGAACTGATCGACGCCTACCTTGCCCGTCGGGCGCTGGACTATTTGGTCGGCTTCACCATCTCGCCGGTGCTGTGGCGCAAGCTGCCCGGCGCCCGTTCGGCCGGACGCGTCCAGTCCGTGGCGCTGCGCCTGGTCTGCGAGCGCGAGGCCGAGATCGAGATCTTCAAGCCGCAGGAGTTCTGGACCGTCGAGGGATGGCTGAAGACCGAGGCCGGCGAGGATTTCACCGCGCGGCTGACCCACCTGGACGGCAAGAAGCTGGACAAGTTCGCGCTGGGCGACGAGGCCGCGGCCCGCGTCGCCGCGCGCACGGTCGAAGCCGCGGAACTGTCGGTCGTCAAGGTCGAACGCAAGACCGTGCGGCGCAATCCTTCGCCGCCGTTCACCACATCGACGCTGCAGCAGGAAGCCTCGCGCAAGCTGGGCTTCAGCACCAGCCGGACCATGCAGATTGCCCAGAAGCTGTACGAAGGCTTCGAGATCGACGGCGAATCCGTCGGCCTGATCACCTATATGCGCACCGACTCGGTGACGTTGAGCAAAGACGCGATCGATGCCTGCCGACGCCTGATCCCCGAGGACTACGGCAAGGACTACCTGCCGGAGAAGCCGCGCGTCTACAAGACCAAGGCCAAGAACGCGCAAGAGGCCCATGAAGGCATCCGTCCGACCGATCTGTTCAGGCGGCCCGGCTCGCTGGCTTCCATCCTGGACGACGACACGCACAGGCTTTACGAACTGATCTGGAAGCGCACCGTCGCATCGGAAATGGAAAGCGCCGCGCTGGACCAGGTCGCCGTGGACCTGGCGCCCAAGGATGCGACCTGCCAGCTTCGCGCCAATGGCTCGGTGGTCAAGTTCGACGGCTTCATGAAGCTGTACGAGGAGACCGGCGACGACAACGGCGACAAGGACGGCAACGACCGGCGCCTGCCGAACATGGCAGAAGGACAGCCCGCCACCACCCGGAAGGTCGCGGCGGAACAGCATTTCACCCAGCCGCCGCCGCGCTATTCCGAGGCCAGCCTGGTCAAGAAGATGGAGGAACTGGGGATCGGCCGGCCGTCGACCTATGCCTCGATCCTCAAGGTGCTGCAGGACCGCGGCTATGTCCGGCTGGACAAGCGCCGGTTCGTGCCGGAGGACAAAGGCCGACTTGTAACAACCTTTCTGTCCAGCTTTTTCAAGACCTACGTGGAGTATGGATTCACCGCGGACATGGAGGAGCGCCTGGACGACGTTTCGGGCGGGCGGGTCGACTGGAAAGACGTGCTGCGCGATTTCTGGGGGCCGTTCCACGAACGCACGGAAGAGGCGCTGACGCTGACCGGCACAGAGGTGCGCGACACCATCGACCGCGATTTGGGCCCGCACTTCTTCCAGCCGGACGAGAACGGCGACACCGAGGCGGCGCGCGCCTGTCCGGCCTGCAAGAAGGGCCGGCTCAGCCTGAACTTCGGCAAGTGGGGCGCCTTTATCGCATGCTCGGAATATCCGGAATGCCGCTATACCCGCGCCTTGAGCGTCAGCAACGACGACGAGTCGGCGGAAGATGCGGAAATCGCCTATCCCGTGATCCTGGGCAACGACCCGACGACCGGCGACGCGGTCTCGATGCGCAAGGGCCCCTACGGCGTCTACGTGCAGCTTGGCGAAGCGCCGCCGAAGGAAAAGGGCAAGAAGGCCCCGCCCAAACCGAAACGCGCGTCGTTGCTGAAAGGGATGCGGCCGTCGGAGATCACCCTTGCGGTGGCGCTGAAGCTGTTGTCGCTGCCGCGCGAGCTTGGCACCCATCCGGACACGGGCGAGCCGATTCTCGCCGGCGTCGGCCGCTTCGGTCCCTACCTCAAACACGGCAGCGCCTATACCAAGCTTCCGGCGGAGGACAGCGTCCTTGAAATCGGGATGAACCGCGCCGTCGAAGTCATTGCAAACGCACCGAAATCCCGTGGTGGCGGGTCGAAGGGCAAGACCATCGGCGAGCATCCCGACGACGGCAAGCCGGTGACCGTGCAAAACGGACGCTATGGGCCCTATGTCAAACATGGCAGGATCAACGCCACCCTGCCCAAGGACATCGAGATGGACAGCGTCACGTTGGAACAGGCCCTCGAGCTGCTGGCGGCGAAAGCCGCCAAAGGCGGCGGATCGAAGGCATCGAAGACGAAGTCGGGCAAATCCGGAACCCGCAAGAAGACCGCGGCGAAGAAGGCCGCCTCCGGCGGCTGATCGGTGGCAAAACGCCGCGTGCCGGCCCCCCTGCCCTCCAAGCAGGAGATCCTGGACTACATCCGCGACAGCGACCGTCCCGTGGGCCGTCGCGAGATCGCCCGCGCCTTCCAGATCAAGGGCGCGGACCGGGCAACCTTGCGCGCCATGCTGTCCGAACTGGCCGACGAAGGCCTGATCGACAAGGGCCGGCGGCGCCGCGTGGTCGCGCAGGGCCGGCTTCCCGAAGTCGCGATGCTGGAGGTCGCGGACGTCGACTTTGACGGCGAGCAGTTCGCAAAGCCGCTGACCTGGGAAGGCGAGGACCCGCCGCCGCGCATCGTCCTGCTGCCCAGCCGTCGCCGCGCAGCGGCACCGAAGAAGGGCGACCGGGTGCTGGCACGTCTCAGGCGCGTCGACGATACACTTTACGAGGCTTCGCCGATCCGCGTCCTGGGCCAGGCGCCGCGCACCGTCGTCGGCGTCATGGAAGACGCGCGCGGCGGCGCGTTGGTGCGGCCGACGGACCGGCGCATCAGCGGCACCTATTTCGTGGCCAACGAACAGCGCGGCGACGCGGTCGCCGGCGACGTCGTGATCGTCGAAGGCCTGCCCGGCCGCGCCGACAAGGTCCGCCCCGCCAGGGTGGTGGAACGCGTCGCCCATGCGGACGACCCCCGCTCGTTCAGCCTGATCGCGATCCACGCGCAGAGCATCCCCGTCGCGTTTCCCGAGGACGCCCTGCGCGAGGCCGAGGCGCTGAAACCCGCGTCGGCCTCCGGCCGCGAGGATCTCAGGGCCGTTCCGCTGGTCACCATCGACGACGCCACCGCCCGCGACTTCGACGACGCGGTCTGGGCCGAGGCCGACACCGATCCGGAAAACCCGGGCGGATGGCGGCTGATCGTCGCGATCGCGGACGTCGCGCACTATGTGCGGCCGGGCCGCGCGCTGGATCGGGCGGCGCGGACGCGCGGCAATTCGGTCTATTTCCCGGACCGCGTGGTGCCGATGCTGCCCGAGCGGCTGTCCAACAACCTGTGTTCGTTGCGCCCGAACGAGGACCGTGCCTGCGTCGCGGTGGAGATGACCATCAGCGCGGCAGGCCAACTCCGGTCGCATCGGTTTCTGCGCGCCGTCATGCGCTCGGCCGCGCGGCTGACCTACCAACAGGTGCAGGCGGCCGTCGACGGCCATCCGGACGAGACGACGGAACCGTTGCAACAGCCTGTCATTGCGCCGCTGTACGGCGCCTTTCGCGCCCTTGCCAAAGCCAGGGACAAGCGCGGCACGCTGGACCTGGACATTCCAGAACGGGTCGTGCGGCTGGGCGAGGACGGCCACATCGAGACGATCCTGCCGCGCCCGCGCCTGGACAGCCATCGTCTGATCGAAGAGTTCATGATCGCCGCGAACGTCGCGGCGGCCGAGACGCTGCAAACCGGCGGGTTGCCGGTGATGTACCGGGTGCACGAGCCGCCAAGCCTGGCGAAGCTGGAGTCGCTGCGGGAATCGCTGGACGCCATGGGGTTCAAGCTGGCCAAGGGCGTCCGCGTCACGCCGCGGCTGTTCAAGGGGATCCTGGCGAAGGCCAGCCAGTCCGAGGCGTCTGCGATCGTCTCGGAACTGATCCTCAGGTCTCAGGCGCAGGCGGTCTACGCCTCGGACAATCTCGGCCATTTCGGCCTTGCCCTGGTGCGCTATTGCCATTTCACCTCGCCGATCCGGCGTTATGCGGACGTTCTTGTCCATCGTGCGCTGATCTCCGCCGCCGGCCTGAAGACCGGCCGCAAGGGCGATGGGCTGAGCGAGGAGGACATGCTGCAGTTCGAGGAGACGGCCGAGCACATCTCGCGCACCGAACGCCGCGCCGCCGCCGCGGAACGCGATGCGTTGGACCGCTATACGACGGCTTTTCTCGCCGACCGCGTTGGCGCGACCTTTTCGGGGCGGATCAACGGCGTCACGCGGTTCGGCCTGTTTGTAACGCTGGACGAAACCGGGGCCGACGGCCTTGTCCCGGTCAGCACGCTGCCTTGGGACCGCTACGACCACGACGAGGTGCACCATGCCCTGGTCGGACAGGAAACCGGCATGGTCTATCGCCTCGGCGCACGGGTGAAGGTGGAGCTCCACGAGGCGGACACGGTGACGGGCGGCATGGTGTTTCATCTTCTGGCCGGCGGCGCCAGCGCCGACGAGCTGGACATCCGGCCGCGTGGCCGCATGCGGCAGGGCCGCGGCAAGCCGCGCGGGCGTCGGGCGGCCGCGGGACGCAAGGGCCGGTCCGCGCGGCGCGGTTGATTGCCTGACGGTTGACAGTGGGTGTCTCGAGCAGCGAAACAGGACCTTCGCATCAACGAGACCACGGGGCTTTGCCTGACGTCATGCGGTTGATCCGGCCCGCCCTTCGGTACGCGACGCTGATCGCCCTCTTGGCGGCCGCCTGCGGCACGCTTTACGACGACAAGAGTTTCCAGGGCCGGACCCGGCTGATGATGGAAACCGGCCTGACCGACATTCAGGACATCTATATCGAGCCGGTCGATCTGGACGAGCTGAGCGAGGCCGCCCTGGGCGGCCTGCAGGCGATCGAACCGGAACTGGAGATCCGCCGCCAGGGCAGGGAAATGCTGGTTGTGCTGGGCGGACGGTCGGTGGCCGCCGTCCGTGTTCCAAGCGACACGACGCCGTCGGGCTGGTCTCTCGCCACCGCCGAGCTGACGGTCAAGACGGTCAATGCCTCCAATGCGCTGCGCAGCGGCACCGACGAAGCCATCTACGAGGCGATGTTCAACGGCGTGACCGAACGCCTGGACCCGTTCTCGCGATACGCCAGCGCCGAGGACGCGCGCGACAACCGCGCCGACCGCGAAGGCTTCGGCGGCATCGGCATAACCATCGAACCCCATCCCGAAGGCATCCTGGTGACCGCGGTCACGCCCGACATGCCGGCCGCCGGCGCGGGCCTGCACATCGGCGACCGGATCGTGGCGATCGAAGGCGAAGCAATCGCCGGATACGGCCTGCGGAAGATCGTCCGCATGCTGCGCGGGCCGGTCGAGGAGCCGGTCCTGATCCGGGTTGCGCGCGACGGCCTGCCCGAGCCGTTCGACGTGATCGTCGGACGGACCGAGATCGTGCCAAACACGGTGACGTACGAACCGATCGGCCGCATCGCCTATATCCGGATCAGCGCCTTCAACGAACGAACCGCAAAACGCGTCGCCGAGGCGGTCGGCCAGGCCAGGACCGAGATCGGGGCGGACCTAGGCGGTCTGATCCTGGACTTGCGCGACAACCCCGGCGGTCTGTTGGACCAGGCAGTGGATGTCGCGGACCTTTTTCTGAGCGACGGCCTGATCGTCAGCACGCTGGGCCGGCATCCCGAGAGCATCCAGTATTTCGAGGCCGAACGCGGCGACATCGCCAGCGGCGAACCCATTGTCGTCCTGATCAACGGCGCCTCGGCCTCGGCGGCGGAGATCGTCGCCGCGGCGCTGCAGGACCAGGACCGCGCGGTGCTGGTCGGCACCAACAGTTTCGGCAAGGGCACGGTGCAGAACGTGCTGACCATGCCGAACGAGGGAGAGCTGATCCTGACCTGGGCCCGGTTCCATGCGCCCAGCGGCTATCCCCTGGACGATGTGGGCGTGCTGCCCACGGTCTGCAGCAGCGGCCGCGACGACGCTGGCGCCATCGTGGCGCACGGCCTGTACGACGCCTTCCTGTCGGCCCAGATCGACGCCCAGGCCCGCCGCGCCGTTCGGTCCAACGACGACCGAAGGAACGAAGTGGCGCGCGAACGGTGTCCGTGGGATCCGAACCAGTCAGGCGACGTGGACAAGGCGGTGGGTCGCCGACTGCTGGAACAGCCGGCCGAGTACGAGCGCGCGCTGAGCATCACGGCGCCGGCTGCGTGAACGCACCGGCCCTTCCCCGCCCCGCGGCCAGCCTTGTGCTGTTGCGCGGCCCGGCAGCGGCGCCGCAGGTCCTGATGGGACGCCGCGCCGCCGCCGCCCGCTTCATGCCGGGACACTACGTGTTCCCGGGCGGGGTGCGCGAACCCGACGACCGCTCGCTTGCCTGGACTGCCCTGCGCGAGACCCGCGAGGAGACCGGCCTGACCATCGCCGGCACCGGGCGTCTGCTGCCCATCGCCCACGCGGTCACGCCCGAGATCCTGCCGATCCGCTTCGACACGGTGTTTTATCTTTCGACTCTGGATGTGTCTGATGGAACGCCTTGCTCCTGCGGCGAGCTTGAGGCGGTGGGCTGGCAGGACGTCGAACTGGCCACGGGCACGCTGCCGACGGCCGACATCACCCGTGCCGTGCTTGCAGTGGCGATGGAGATTCTGCACCGGGGCTTCGATCCGGCCGTGGCACCGAAAAGGATCCGCCTCTTCCGCTATGACGGCATCCGCATGCATTCGAACTGGGAGACATGGACGCCACGCTGAGCAGCCTTTGTCCGTCACGCTCGACTTCCCGGCACCACCTGCCGGTGCGCCGGAACAGGTGCGGTCGCCGCCTCCACTTCGTTTTGCGTGGCGACGCAATGACCCCGAAGGGATTGTGGCTATACAACTTGTATGACATGTCCCGGTTGGATACGCTGGGAGTTGGAGGGTTCGCCGTCGGGATGTGACGGCAGAATTGGCAATCGCAAAACAACGACAACAAGAACCACTTACTCCACGGGGAGAAACCAAAATGACCATGATGCGGAAGAACCTGGCCGGCATCTCGCTTGCCGCGGCCGTGACGTTCGGTGCTGCCTCGACGGCGACGGCGCTGGAGATCAAGTCCAGCGACGTGCACCCGATGGGGTATCCGACAACAGACGCCATCCAGTACATGGGCGAGTTGTTGGAGACCTGGACCAGCGGCCGGATGAAGATAAAGATCTTCCATTCCATGCAACTAGGCGGCGAGAAAGAGGCGCTGGAGCAGGTCCAGGTTGGCGCCCTTGAGATGACCAGAGTGAGCGTCGGCGTCGTCGGCCCGATCGTGCCGGAGTTCAACGCCTTTAACCTGCCCTACTTCTTCACCAGCACCGATCACATGCATAAGGTGGTCGACGGCGAGATCGGCACCGAGCTTTTGAACAAGCTCGAGAAGGGCGGGTTGATCGGACTCGGCTATATGGATGCCGGATCGCGTTCTTTTTACAACAAGGAACGTCCGATCAAGACGCTGGCCGATCTCGAAGGCCTGAAGATCCGTGTGATGCAGAATCCGATCTTCGTCGACATGGTCAACTCCATGGGCGGCAACGGCCTGTCGGTCGCGTTCAACGAGCTCTACACCGCGATGCAGACGGGTGTGGTCGACGGCGCGGAGAACAACCCGCCGACCTACCATTCCCAGAAGCACTACGAGATTGCCGGTTACTACACGCTGACCGAGCATCTGATGGTGCCGGAGATCTTCGTCTTTTCGAAGAAGGTCTGGGACACGCTGACGCCGCTGGACCAGCAACTGATCCGCAAGGCCTCCGCACTGGCCGTCATCAAGGAGCGCGAGTTGTGGGCGGCACGCGAAGTGGCGGCGTTGGAGGAACTGAAAGCCGCCGGCATCAACGTCATCACAGACGTGGACAAGGGTCCCTTCATCGAGGCGACCGAGCCGGTGCGTGCCAAGTTCGGCAGCGAGTATGCCGACCTGATCAAACGGGCGCAGGCTGTCGAATAAACGAACGCGTCAACGCCATGACAGGACGGACCGGCAGGACAGCTATACGCGGCTGAACTGCCGGTCCGTTTCTTTTGGCGTCCCTTTCCCGAAACGACTGCCGACGTGCAGGCGGCAAGCCCGCAGCCTGGATCGGGTGATAGGCCGGCAAGACTGAAACGTATTGGGGGTGAACTGATGGGCGCGCGTTACGTCCGAGCCATGGACTGGATCTACTGGTTCTGCATCGCCGTCGGCGTGTTCTCGGTCGTCGCGATGACCGGGCTGATCGGCACCGGCGTCTTCCTGCGGTATGTGTTCAATTACGGTGCCCAGTTCGCAGAGCCGCTGGCGATTTTCTTCGCAATTCAGCTCACCTTCTACGGCGCCGCAGCCTGTCTGCGCGCTGGCGTGCATCTCCGCCTGGCGGTGTTCGTCAATCTGCTGCCGCCGCCATGGCCCGATCGGGTGGACCGGCTGATCCACGTCGTGCTGGCCGCTTTCGCCCTGTTCATGATCATCTGGGGTATCAGCCTGTCCCAGACGACGTGGTTCCAGTCCTATCCCGAGTTCCAGTACGTCAAGGTCGGACTAGTCTACACCGCGATCCCGGGCGCCGGACTGGTCACGTTCCTTTTCGTCATCGAGACCCTGTTCTTCCACGCCGAACACGTGAAGCACCAGCGCGTCTACGCCCCGGACGAGCACGATACCGAGCAGGATCGCGAAGAACTGGAATCGGTGTTGGGGCGATAGGAGGCGGACATGGGCGGCGATTGGGGTCCTCTGGTCCTGCTCGGATCTCTCTTCGTGTTCCTGGTTCTGGGGGTGCCGATCGCCTATGCGTTGGGCGTCGCGACGCTGGTCGCCGCCGTCTTCGTAGGCCTGCCGCTCGAGGCGATCCTTCTGAAGGTTTCGGACGGCGTCGACAACTTCGCCCTGTTGGCGATCCCGTTCTTCGTCTTCGCCGGCGCGTTGATGGCGGAGGGCGGCATGGCCTGGCGGCTGGTCGCCTTCGCCAACATCTTTGTCGGTTTCCTGCGCGGCGGGCTGGCCATGGTGAATATCCTGGCTTCGATGTTCTTCGGCGGCATCTCCGGTTCGTCGATTGCCGATACCTCGTCGATCGGGTCGATCCTGATTCCGATGATGAAAAAGCAGGGTTACGACGACGCGTTCTCCGTAAACGTCACCATCACCTCCTCGACCCAGGGGATCATCATTCCACCCAGCCACAACGCGATCATCTATGCCTATGCGACCGGCGGCACGATCTCCATCGCCCAGCTCTTCCTGGCCGGCATCGTGCCCGGCGTGATGATCGGGCTTTCGCTGATGGTGCTGGCCTTCGTCATCTCCGCGCGGGAAAAGTACCCTCGCGGCCGGGTGATCCCCTTGAAGGAGGCGCTGCAGATCACCTGGCAGGCACTGGCCGGCCTGATGACCGTCTTCATCATCGTCGGCGGCGTGATCGGCGGGGTCTTCACACCGACGGAATCCGCGGCCGCAGCGGTAATCTGGGCCTTCCTGATCACCATGTTCGTTTACCGCGACCTGAAATGGCGGGACCTGCCCCGGGTCCTGCACCAGGTCATCCGAACCGTGGCCATGGTGATGATCGTGATCGGGTTCGCGGCGGGTTTCGCCTACCTGATGACGCTTATGCAGCTGCCGTTGAAGGTGACCGGCTTCCTGTTGACGCTGTCGGAGAACAAATACGTCATCCTGATGATGGTCAACGTCATGCTTCTGGTGCTGGGCACCTTCATGGACATGGCGCCGCTGATCCTGATCTGCACGCCGATCCTGTTGCCGGTGATGAAGTCAATCGGCGTCGACCCGGTCCATTTCGGCATCATCATCATGCTGAACCTGGGGATCGGGCTGTGCACCCCGCCGGTGGGAACGACGCTGTTCGTCGGCTGCGCGATCGGCAAGGTGCCGATCGAACGCTGCGCCCGGACTCTGTGGCCGTTCTGGATCGCCATGCTGGTGGTGCTGCTGTTGGTGACCTACTTCCCGGCGCTGGCGCTGTGGATCCCAAGCCTGAAATACCCGGGCGTGAATTTCTGACCCCAGGGCCGGCCTTGACTTTGCCCGGCGCCGCGGTATGTTGCGCCCCGCTCCGGAGCAGGCGTCCGGATGCGTGCGAGGCGATTTATCGAAGGAATTCAAGGCGATGGCGAAACCGGCAACCCTAGCGATCAAGCTGGTCAGCACCGCGGGCACCGGCCACTTCTATGTGACCAAGAAGAACCCCCGCACGCAGACCGAAAAGCTGCAGTTGCGCAAGTACGACCCCAAGGCGCGCAAGCACGTCATGTACAAGGAAGAGAAGATGAAATAGGGGGCTTCCCCCATCTTCACGAAAAAGGCCGCCCGAGGGCGGCCTTTTGCATGTCCGGTCGCCGGCCCCTAGGGCAGCGTGTACTTCAACTCCGGCAGCTTCAGCAGGCCGGCCGAGGCCTCGACCACGGCGCCGCTCTCAAGGTTCACCGCAATCCCGGAAAACGCGGTCCGGGCCTCAAGCGGGCCGCCGCCGGAGATGCCCTGGAACTTGCCCGTGCCGGCCGTCAGGGTGAACTGTCCCTCGCAACCGTTGAAGTCATCGCCCTTGCAAGTCCAGTTGGCAAAGACATTGTGGCCCTCCAGGTCCTGAAGGATGCACTTGCCCTCGCCTTCCTGGGCGCCGGTATTGAGGTCGATCACAAAATCGCCCGGGCAAAGGATCTCGACCGCGTCGAGCCGGCCTTCCGCGTCTTCGACATAAAGAATGCCGCCCATGACGCCGATGAACAGCGCTTCCTTGTCGCCGGTCAGGAAGTACCTGCCCTGGCTGACCCAGGCCGACGTCGCCGAGACCGTCTGTTCGTGGCCGGCGGCGGTCGCCGTCTTCGCGCCGGCAAAGGCAAATAGCGCGGCAGCGAAAGCCACCCCCGTCAGAAACCGTTTCATCACTGCACTCCCCTTGTGTTGGTTGGGTCGCCCGCACGGGCGGAGATTACGTGCACATACATGTCTTGCCAGACCGTAGCGTCAAGAGTGCCCCTTTTGCGGCCTTCTGAAAAGTGGCCTGCACGGACGGGTCAAGACCCGCCGAACTCCTTCTCGTGCATCCAGGCGGCGTGTTTGGGCGCCTTCTTGGTCCGGCTCCACTCCTCCAGCATCTCCCACTTCACCTCGTCCAATCGCTTCAGCTTCTCCTCTTCGCCGGGATCCGGGCAGGCCAGTTCGACCCGATGACCGTTGGGGTCGAAGAAGTAGATCGAATGAAAAATGGCATGGTCGGTCACGCCCAGGACATCCACGCCGTTCGCCTCGAGCTGGTCCCGGAACTTCAGAAGCGTCTCCCGGTCCTTCACCTTGAACGCGATGTGCTGCACCCATTCCGGCGTGTTCGGATCGCGGCCCATCTTGGGCTTGGTGGGCAGCTCGAAAAAGGCCAGGACGTTGCCGTCGCCGGCATCGAGGAACACGTGCATGTAGGGATCGGGCTCGTGCGTCGAGGGGACCCGGTCCTCGGCGATCGCCAGAACGAAGTCCATGTTCAGGTTCTTGTTGTACCACTCGACCGTCTCTTTCGCGTCGTTGCAGCGATAGGCAACGTGATGGATCTTCTCGATTCTCATCTCTCATCCCTCTGCGGTTGGGCGCGCATGGACCGGCCTGCGTTCGCGGCGACCTCGAAGGCCTCGCTGAGGACGGCGCGATCGCCGATATGGTTGGCAAGGATCAGCACCAGACGGGCATTGATGGCGTCGCTCTCGGCCGGCTCGCACCCTTCGTGCAGCGAAAGAAGCTCGGAATAGAACCCGTCAGGCTCCACGATGTTGGGTGCAGTGATCAGTTTGGACATGTCTTGTCCCTCCTTCAGGCCCGCGCCGTGGCGGTGCGCAAGGCCGCAACGACTGAGTCGCGGTCGAACGCCGTCCAGCGGGCGGCGACGTGCTGGTCGGGGCGCATCAGGTAGACGCCCGCCTCGGCCTTGCCCAGATACCGGGCGCGAACGGCGTCCGACGGCGCGCTTGCGCTGTCCACCTTCAAGGCCTCGATCCGCACGCCGTCCACATCCAGTTCCGCGGGCACGTCCGCGTCGATCGCCAGCAGCTGAAAGCGGTCGCCCAGCTTGTCGATCAGCCAGCCGTCGGCCAGCGGCGCGTCGGCCGCCGGGGCGCCGGGGCGCGTCCGTGACGGCATGGCCGGCACGTCGGCGCCGTTCAGCGGCGATCCGTCATAGACGCAGGGAATCGAAAGCCGGCCAGAGTTCACCAGGGGCCGCGCGAACGGCGCGACTTCCGACAGGTCCAGAACCGCATCGCGGAACAGCCGGCTGATTTCCGACTTGGGCGTGATGAAGTCCGTGGCGCGGGTCGAGTTCAGAATGTTCTCGTCGGCGCCGTGAATGCGCTCGATGTCATAGCTGTCCAACAGCGTCTCGGGCGCCTGGCCGTCCAGCACCAGTTTCAGTTTCCAGCAAAGATTATCCGTGTCCTGCATGCCGGAATTGGCGCCGCGGGCGCCGAAGGGCGAGACCTGATGGGCGGAATCGCCCGCGAAGATGACCCGGCCCTGACGAAACTTCTCCATGCGACGGCACTGGAAAGTGTAGATCGACACCCATTCCAGCTCGAACTTCACGTCCTCGCCCAGCATGGCCTTCAGGCGCGGAATAACGTTCTCCGGCCTCCTTTCCTTTTCCTTGTCGATGTCCCAGCCGAGCTGAAGGTCGATGCGCCAGACGTTGTCCGGCTGTTTGTGCAGAAGGGCCGACTGACCGCGGTTAAACGGCGGATCGAACCAGAACCAGCGTTCGGTCGGGAAGTCCGCGTCCATGATCACGTCGGCGATCAGGAAGTTGTCCTCGAAAACGCGACCGACGAAATCGAGCCCCAGCATGGCGCGGATCGGCGAGCCTGCACCGTCGCAGGCGATCAGCCAGTCCGCCTCCAGGTCGTAGGTGCCTTCGGGCGTTTCGACGACCAGCGCGACGCCGTCGTCCCGCGGCGCTACCGACAGGACCTTGTTGCGGCCCCTGAGTTCGATCGGTTTGCCCTGTTCCTGAAGGGCGCGCAGCCGGTCGACCAGGTATTTCTCGAAATGATACTGCTGCAGGTTGATGAAGGCCGGCCGCTTGTGACCGTCCTCGGGCAGGAGGTCGAACTGATAGACCTGGCGCGCCTTGAAGAACACCTTGCCCAGATTCCAGACGACGCCCTTGTCCACGAAGGCATCGCCGCAGCCAAGGCGGTCGAGGATCTCCAGCGGCCGCTTGGCATAACAGATCGCCCGGGAACCGGTGCTGACGCGGTCGTTTTCGTCAAGGACCAGGACCGGCACGTCCTTCTGCGCCAGGTCCAGCGCCGCGGCAAGGCCGATCGGGCCGGCGCCGACCACGACGACCCGATGCCGCGCCGGACGTTCGGCGTCCTGGTCGGGCGAGCGTTCGTACTCGTAGAGCGGCGTTTCGAAGATCTTGGACATTGCGGCCTCCCTTCGCGCGCGTCAGTCCTGCAGCGCCGCCCACATGGCCTGGTCGCGTTCGGCGGTCCAGATTCTGGGCGTATCGATGCCATTGGCCTCGTCATAGGCGCGCGCCACGTTGAACGGCAGGCAGTGCTCGTAGATGGCGAAACTTTCGAACTTGGGATCGCACGCTTCCCTGCAAGCCGCCATCGCATCCTTCAGCGGGCGTCCCGCAGCCGCCGCGGCCGCGACCGGGCGGTAGGTGCTTTCGACGAAGTCTCGTGTCAGCGCGAGGGCCTCGCGGACCTGGTCGGCGCTGACCAGGGCGTCGCCGCGTCCGGGCGCCAGGGCCCGCGGAGCGAAAGAACCGATCGCGTCGAGCGTCCCGGGCCAGTCGCGGAAATGCCCGTCGCCGCAATAACAGGCGGAATGGAACTCCACCGTGTCGCCGGAGAACATCACGCCCGCGTCCGGGATCCAGGCAACGATATCCCCGGCCGTATGGGCGCGGCCCAGATGCATCAGGTCGACCCGGCGCCGGCCGAGATAGACGGTCATGCTGCGGGCGAAAGTCATGGTCGGCCAGGTCAGGCCCGGAATGCTGTCGGCCGCATCGAACAGCCGCGGAAAGCGGCCATACTCGCTGTCCCAGTCCTCCTGGCCGCGTTCGTGGATCATGGCGCGGCACTTGTCCGACGCGATCACCTGTTCGGCCTGGTATGCCGAGGCGCCGAGAACCCGGACGGCGTGATAGTGGCTCAGCACGACGTATTTGACGGGCTTATCCGTCACCTCGCGGATGCGTTTGATCACCTCCTGGGCCATGACCGGCGTGGCCTGGGTGTCGACCACCATGACGCCGTCATCACCGATGATGACGCCCGTGTTGGGATCGCCCTCTGCGGTGAAGGCGTAGAGATCAGGGCCGACCTCCGTAAAGGAGATCGTCTTGGCCTCCATGTCCCCCGTCGACGCAAATGCCTTTGCCATTCGAATGTCTCCTCGCTTACCAGTTCTTTTCGTTGGGCGCCGGCAGGATCCTGCCCGTGCATGTGCCGAACCCGATGCGATGGCCATCGCCCTGGGCCCAGCCGGTCAGCGTCAACGTGTCGCCATCCTCGATGAAATGGCGTTCTTCGCCGGTATCCAGCGTCAAGGGCTCCTTGCCGCCCCAGGTCAGCTCCAACAGCGACCCGAACTGGTCCTTCTCCGGGCCGGAGATCGTGCCGGAGCCCAGGAGATCGCCGGTGTTCATCTTGCAGCCGCCGATCGCGTGGTGGGCCAACTGCTGGGCTGCGGAATAGTACATGTGTTTGTAGTTGGTCCGCGAGATCGTGGTTTCGCGCGCCGCTCCCCGGGGCTTCATCGTCACTTCCAGTGCGATGTCGTACAGCATCGGCCCCGGTTCCCTGAGATAGGGAAGCAGGTCCTTTTCGCGCGCCGGCGTGGCCGTCCGAAACGGCTCCAGCGCGGCCTTGGTGACCACCCAGGGGCTGATGGTCGTGGCGAAGACCTTGGACTGGAACGGTCCCAGCGGCTGGTATTCCCAAGCCTGGATATCGCGTGCGGACCAGTCGTTGAGCAGGACGTAACCGAAGATCATCGCGTCGGCCTCGGCGACGGTGACGGGTTCGCCCCAGGTGTTCGGCAGTCCGACGACGGCGCCCATCTCAAGCTCGATGTCCAGGCGCCGGCACGGCCCGAACAGCGGCGCGTCCGCCGTCGGCGGTTTCATCTGGCCCAGCGGACGACGGATGTCGGTTCCGCTGACGACGACCGTCGAGGCGCGCCCGTTATAGCCGATTGGGATATGCAGCCAGTTCGGCGGAAGCGCGTTTTCCGGCCCGCGGAACATCGTCCCCACGTTGAACGCATGCTGCCGCCCGGCATAGAAGTCGGTGTACTCCGCCACACGGAACGGCAGATGCAGCGTCACCTGGTCCAGCGGGATCAGCGCGCGGGACCGAAGCGCGGCATCTTTTGCCAACGCCGTGTCACCGCCTTCGAGCAGGAGCGTTGTCAACCGGTCCCGCACCCGTTCCCAGGCGTCCCTCCCGGCGGCCATGAAATCGTTGAGCGCCGTGCGGTCGAACAGCCCAGCGCCAGTCCCGGCATCCAGAAGGCCGGCCGCCTCCAGCGCCGCGAGATCCAGCGCATTCTCGCCGATCGCGACCGCGCAGCGGGGTGCATCGCCTCCCTTCGAGAACACGCCGTAGGGCAGGTTCTGAAGGGGAAAGTGGCTTTCGGGCGAATTGGCGCTTTCGACCCAGCTTCTCATGGATGGCCCCCTGATCTGCGGCAGTGTACCAGCCGCGCAGGGCCAAATTAGTTGCAGGTGAAACCAAGTCAAGTCATTTTCGACTGCGAACCCGACATCCACCTGGTCTCAACAGCACCCCAGGGTCGAACTTCCCCCTCAATCCATTGTTTTATATATTTTTCTTCAAAGAAACAGCCTCCCCTCAATCGACGTGTCGTTCCCCCTTGAAATTAATTTCTGTTGAAACTATTCTCGCCGCCGATGAAGAGTGCCCTACCCACCGACGAAACCGCAGCCGATGCGTTCAACCTGTCGGCCTTTTTCCCCTACATGGTCCGGTTGTTCGACCGCTCGGTCAGTGCCTCGCTGACGCCGGTCTATGCATCGCTGTTCGGCTTGTCCGTTTCGGAATGGCGCACACTTGCGGTCCTGGGCTCGCACGGAACTCTGTCGGCCGGCGAGATCGTCCGACTGTCGGGCATGGACAAGGTCAATGTCAGCCGCGCGATCCAGGGACTTCGTTCCGCCGGTCTGTTGCGCCGCGACATCGACGGGGAAGACCGGCGACGCGCTTTGCTGCGCCTGACCGACCGCGGAGCCGAGGCATTCCGCACGTTGGTGCCGCTGGTGCTCAAACGTGAGGCGGAGCTTTTGCAAGGCCTCAGCACCGACGAACGCGCCACGCTGATCCGTTTGATGGAGAAGGTCCGCAAGAACGCCGAGACGCTGAGCGCGCCCACGGCCGGCGACAGGCACGAGGAGCGTTAGGCCGATCCGCTGCGCAACGGCGCGGCGCCGCTGCCGGCCTGGGACCCCGCATAGTCGACCACCTTGTTACGTCCCGAACCCTTGGCTTCGTAGAGCGCGTCGTCCGCCTGCTTGAGAAGCGCATCGCAGGTGATGCCGGCGGATTGCATGGTGGTAACACCGATGCTGATGGTCACGTCCAGCGCGCCCGCCCCGCCCGAGACCTTGAACGGCGTGGTCGCGACGTTCTCGCGCAAACGCTCTGCGATGGTGCCGGCAGTCTGGGCGTCCGCGTCGGGCATCACCACGACAAACTCCTCGCCGCCAAGCCGCGCGACCGTATCGAAACTGCGCACGTTATTGATGACGCGGCGGGTCAGCTCGGTCAGCACCTCGTCGCCGACGGCATGACCGTGCGTGTCGTTGACCTGCTTGAAGTGATCGATGTCGAACAGCAACAGCGAGAACGGCTGCGACCGGTCGCCGAAGCGCGCGATCAACCCGTCCAGATGGGCCATCAGATAGCGCCGGTTGTAGACGCCGGTCAGGCTGTCGGTATGGGCCATCTCCAGCGAGCGTTCGTAGTTGGCGCGCAGCCGTTCCTGGAACCGGCTTCGGCGGATCTGGGTCCGCGTCCTGGCCAAAAGTTCGTTCCGGTCGATCGGCCTGATGATGTAGTCGTTGACTCCAAGGTCCAGGCCTTTGGCGACGCGGTCCGTGTCGTGGTCCTCGGCGATCAGAAGGATCGGCAGATAACGGGTGTTCTCCATGGCCCGAAGCCGCGAACAGAGCCTCAGCGCATCCTGGCCGGCCAGCCGCAGATTGACGATGACCATGTCGTAGACGGCGCCGTCCGCCCGCAGCGCGGCAAGCGCGTCTTCGTCGGACCCGACCGCGTCAACAACGTTGTCGTCGCGGCGCAGCGTGTCTGCGATCTTGGCCGCATCGATTTTGCTTTCCTCGGCGACCAGGATGCGGGCCCGGGTCGCGTCCATCGCAGCCATCGAGTCCTCGTCGGACAGCACACCAAGCTGGCCGGACGTCTGTTCGCGCAGCCGCCACTCGTCCATCAGCATCTTAAGCCGCACCAGCGATCGGACCCGGGCGAACAGCGCGGTGTCGTTGACCGGTTTGGTGAGGAAGTCGTCCGCGCCGGCCTCGAGGCCACGCACCCGGTCGGCAACGTCTGACAGGGCCGTGACCATGACCACCGGAATATGCATGGTCGCGGAGTCGCGCTTGATGCGCTCGCAGACTTCGAAGCCGTCCATGCCTGGCATCATCACGTCCAACAGGACGATGTCGGGCGCACGGTCGCGGATCATGTCCAGCGCCGACGGACCGTCGTTCGCCGTCAGAACGTCGAAATACTCGCTGGTCAGCTTCGCTTCCAGCAGCTTGACGTTCGGTTGAAGGTCGTCGACGACCAGGACGCGGGCCGTCATTTGGCTTTAACTCAGGAACTTCTCGACGGTAGCAAGGAAGTTGCTGACCGATATCGGCTTGGCGATATAGGCCTCGCAGCCGCCTTCGCGGATCTTTTCTTCGTCGCCTTTCATGGCAAACGCCGTGACCGCGATGATCGGGATCGCCTTGAGGTCGTCGTCCTCCTTGATCCACTTGGTCACTTCAAGCCCGGAGACTTCCGGCAACTGAATATCCATCAGGATCAGGTCCGGCTTGTGCTCGCGCGCCATCTTCAGCGCTTCCATCCCATCCCTCGTCTGCAGGATCCCGTATCCCTGGGCCTCCAGAAGGTCGTGGAAGAGTTTCATATTCAGCTCATTGTCTTCGACGATGAGCACAGTTTTCGCCATTGTCGTTCTCTCTAACGGTTGCCTCATCGAACGCACCACGAACACCACTTTCGGGCATTGCAGGGAAACGACGGAAAGGCCGTGGCCCAGGAACGGGCCCACCCCCCTTTGCTCGCGCGTGTGGAGTAGTATCATAGTGAAATTGGTTAATAAATTGCTGCCAGGCGGCGAAGAAACGCCTGTGGCCGGCAGGAGGGCGCCGACGGGGATGACGAATGGCTGACTGCCTGGACTGGCTGTGCCGGGATTGCCTGGCCCAGTGGCAGGATGCCGCGGGGCCGAAACGCTGTCCGGACTGCGGGTCGCGGCGCGCGGTCGGCCACGCCGAACTGAGCGCGCTTTCGATCGCCCACCTCGACTGCGACGCCTTCTACTGCGCCGTGGAAAAGCGCGACAACCCGGAACTGGCCGAACGGCCGGTCATCGTCGGCGGCGGCCGCCGCGGCGTGGTTTCGGCGGCCTGTTACGTGGCCCGGCTTTACGGCGTGCGTTCGGCGATGCCCATGTTCAAGGCGCTGAAGGCCTGCCCCGACGCCGTGGTCATCCGACCAGACATGCAGAAATATGCAGAGGCCGGGCGGGCCGTGCGGGCCCTGATGCGGGAGAAGACGCCGCTGGTGGAGCCCCTGTCGATCGACGAGGCTTTCCTGGACCTGGGCGGGACCGAGCGGCTGCACCACGGCTCCCCTGCCCGCACCCTGGCCGACCTGGTTCTGAAGATCGAACGCGAGGTCGGCGTCACCGCATCGATCGGGCTCAGCTACAACAAGTCGCTTGCCAAGGTCGCCTCGGACCTGGACAAGCCGCGCGGCTTCGCCGTGATCGGCCGCCAGGAAGCAATGGGCTTCCTGGCGGACCGGCCCATCTCGCTGATCTGGGGCGTGGGAAAGGCCATGCAGGCAAGGCTGCACCGCGACGGCATTACCCGGATCGGCCAGCTTCAGGACATGACCGAAGATAACCTGACCGAACGCTACGGTTCGATCGGCGCGCGGCTCTATCATTTCGCCCGCGGGGCCGACGGGCGGTCGGTCAATCCAAGGTCCGGCGCCAAGAGCGTCTCGTCGGAGACCACGCTGAACCACGACCTGGCAGACGAAGAGAGCCTTGCCAAGATCCTGTGGCGGCAAAGCGAGAAAGTCTCCCGCCGGCTCAAGGACCAGGCGCTGGCCGGCCGCACCGTGCATCTGAAACTGAAGACGTCCAAATTCAAGATTACGACGCGCAGCCGGACCCTGGGCATGCCGACGCAACTGGCCGAGACCATGTTCCAGGCGGCCAAGCCGCTGTTGGCCGCACAGTGCGACGGCACCTCCTACCGCCTGGTTGGGATCGGGGTGTCGGACCTGGCCGATGCCGCCGATGCGGATCTACCGGACCTGGCCGAGCCCGAACGACAGAAGACCGCCGAGGTCGAACGGGCGATGGACGCGGTCCGCGCAAAGCTCGGCAAGGAAGCCATCACCAAGGGCCGCGCGATCTAGCGGCCCGCCGACAAGAGGCAGGAAAAACCAAGACATGACCGACAAGCCAAGACTGCTGATTACCCGAAAACTGCCCGCTGCGGTGGAGGAACGGGCGGCCCGCGACTATGCCGCCACGCTGAATCCGGACGACGCACAGCTCGACACCGAAGAACTGCTCAAGCGCTGCGAGGGCATGGATGCGATGCTGTGCTGCTCGTCGGAGAAACTGACCGCCGAGGTGATCCCCCGCCTGCCCGACGGGGTGAAGATGGTCGCCACCTATTCCGCAGGTTTCGACCACATCGACCTGGCGGCGGCGCGCGACCGGGGGCTGGTCGTGTCCAACACACCCGGCGTGCTGACCGACGCCACCGCCGACGTGACCATGCTGTGCATCCTGGGCGCCGCGCGCCAGGCGCACGAGGCCGCCACCACACTGAGGACCGGCAACTGGAAACGCTGGGAGGCAACGACCATGCTGGGCATCGATCTCGGCGGCAAGCGTCTGGGCATCCTCGGCATGGGACGGATCGGCCAGGCGGTGGCTCGGCGCGCCCGGGCTTTCGGCATGGAGATCCACTACCACAACCGGCGCCCCCTGCCCGACACCGAGGCGCAGGGCGCGACCTATCACGAGACCGCCGAGGACATGCTCCCGGCGGTCGATGTTCTGTCGCTGAACTGTCCGCTGAGCCCGGAGACCCATCACTTCCTGGACGACCGCCGGATCGCCATGCTGAGGGACGGCGCGGTCGTGGTGAACACCTCGCGCGGGCCGGTCGTCGACGATGCGGCCCTCATCGCGGCCCTGCGCAGCGGCAAGGTCCGCGCCGCGGGCCTCGATGTGTTCGAGGGCGAACCGCAGGTCGACCCGGCCTATTTCGACCTGCCAAACGCCTTCCTGCTGCCGCATGTCGGCAGCGCAACGGTCGAGACACGCAACGCGATGGGCTTCAAGTGCCTCGACAACCTCGATGCCTGGTTCGCCGGACGCGCGCTGCCGGACCGGCTGGTCTGAGAAAACAGGGACACGAGCATGAAAAACGAAACCGCCCTTGTCATCGGCGCCGGCGCCGGTCTGAGCGCCGCTTTGTGCAGGCTTTTCGTCAAGAACCGCATGCAGGTCGCGCTTGCCTCGCGCCAGCCCAGCAAGCTCGACGGGCTGGCCGACGAAACCGGTGCCGCGACCTATGGCTGCGATGCCGCCGACGCCACCGACGTGCAACGGCTGTTCGAGGCGGTTGCGCAGGACATCGCCGTCCCCGATATCGTCGTCTACAACCCCAGCTATCGGGTCCGCGGCGCGGTCACGGAACTCGATCCCGACGACGTGCTGAAAGCCATCAAGATCAGCTGTTTCGGCGGTTTCCTGGTCGCCCAGGCTGCGGCGCGGCAGATGCTGGCCCGCGGCAGCGGAACAATGCTGTTCACCGGCGCCTCGGCCAGCGTCAAGGGCTATCCCCAATCCTCTTCGTTCGCCATGGGCAAGTTCGGCCTGCGCGGCCTCTGCCAAAGCCTGGCGCGGGAACTGCAGCCCCAGAACATCCATGTGGCGCATTTCGTGATCGACGGTGCCATTTTGCCGCCGGGTGCATCGGACGAAGGGGCGGACGCGCGGCTCAGGCCGGAGGCGATCGCCGAGACCTATCTGAATGTCCACCAGCAGCACCGCAGCGCCTGGACCTGGGAGGTGGAACTGCGGCCCTGGGTCGAGACATTCTGAGGCCCTTGACGCCCGGCGGTTGCGACGGGCGTCGCGGCAAGGGGCACGGATTTGCCTGGCCCCGCTTCCGTGACGGCAGATTGTTCCGCAGACGTTGTTAAGCGATCCTTACCGCACCCATATTCTGATTGTATTTCAATGCGTTATGGGCGTGGCACAGGGCTTGCGACCGCTCCCTGCGGGTATGTATGCGGGAGCCAAGGGAATATGCCGAAATACATCAGCCGCGAAGAACTCTTCGAACGCAGGGCAAACGACGACGACATCCATGGGCTGGCCGACCGTCTGATCGAGACCATCGACCGGGACGCGCCGCCGGTGAAGGCCTATCGCGACCTGTTGCGCAACGCCGTCGCCGCGGTGGCCCAGGCGGAACGGGCGGTCGCGGCGCGCGATGTCCAGATCAAGCGGCTCCGCAAGCTGTCCATGACCGACGAGACCACCGGCCTGTTCAACCGGCGCGGCTTCAACCAGGCCCTGGAGCGGGCGCTGGACCGCGCCGACCGCTATGGGGAAATGGGCTACCTCCTGATCGTCGACCTCAACGGCTTCAAGCAGATCAACGACACCTACGGCCATGCGGCCGGCGACCGGGTGCTGGTCGCGGTGGCGGATTTTCTCCAACACAGCGTCCGCGGCAGCGACGAGGTTGCCCGGCTGGGAGGCGACGAGTTTGCCATTCTGCTGAGCTTCACCGATCCCGCGATCGGCCTTGCCAAGGCCCGCAAGCTGGAATCCGGCCTGAACGCCCTGTGCGTCCCCTGGGAGGACAAGACGCTGCGCGTCCGCGCCAGTGTCGGTTCGGAGAAATTCGGAGCCGGAGACGACCCCAAGACGCTGCTCAAACGCGCCGACGCGAAGATGTACGCAAGCAAGCGCGGCCAGAACGCCCCGCACCTCAGGGCGATCGAGGGCGGCGAGGAAGCGCCGACCGCCCTCTGACCTTGCCTATAGATCGACCGGCATCACCGCCGCCTGGGCGGCACCATACTGCACCGTGATCGTCGATGCCGTCTGCCGCCACTCGGTCGGACCCGACGCAGGCGTCAGATCGCTGTCGATCCCGTCATTGGCCGCCAGCATCGTTCCGGCCGGATCGGGCGCATCATCGTAAGGCAGGCAGAAATCACCATCGGTTGCGATATTGAAGACGCCGCAGTCCTCCTGCATGGCAAGCGAGATCGCATTCTCGCCGACACCCTTTCCGGTGGTGGCATAGCTGAAGCCCGTCATGGCCCAGCTTATCGCTTCGACTGCCGGGGGGAGCGCGCAACCACCAAGCAAAACCGGCGAAATTATGGTTAACGAAAGAGCGAACGTTCTGCCAACTATAAAGCCCTTTCTGGCTTCTCTCTCCTGACGTTCTGCCATCGAGACCTCCTTCTCGTTACCGCACGCTCGAAAGGCCCCCTGATTCCCTTCTTAGACGCTAGCCCCAGACGCGATTCCTAACCTTTCATTAGGGATTTGTCTTGGTTAATCGGCCCTTCGAAACGCAATTGTCCCCTTCGCACGTGCTTGTGACACGTGCGGTTGCAGTTTCGCTCTGTAAGGGTTAAAAAACCGCGAAAAAACAGTAGCTTCTTAGCTTTCTTCGCGGGATTCCCGGGGCAGATCAAGCTTAATGTGGAGCTCTTTGAGGTGCCGCGAGGAGATCTTTCCCGGCGCCTTCATCATCAGGTCCATGGCATTCTGATTCATCGGGAACGCGGTAACCTCGCGGATATTCGGCTCGTCCGCGATTAGCATGACTATTCGGTCTATCCCGGGCGCCGATCCGCCGTGCGGCGGGGCGCCGAACTTCAGCGCATTCAGCATACCGCCGAACTCAGTTTCTACCGTCTCGCGATCGTAACCTGCGATTTCGAACGCGCGGTACATGATTGCGGGTAGGTGGTTCCGGATCGCACCCGACGACAGTTCGACCCCGTTGCAGACGATGTCGTACTGGTATGCCTTGACGTCCAGCGGGTCCATCGTCTCCAGCGCCTCGAGTCCGCCCTGCGGCATCGAGAACGGGTTGTGCGAGAATTCGATCTCGCCGCTGATGGGATCGCGTTCGAACATCGGGAAGTCGACGATCCAGCAGAACTTGAAGACGCCCTTTTCGATCAGGTCCAGATCCTCGGCCAATCGAGTGCGGACCACGCCCGCAAACTCGGCCGCGGCGGCCGGCTTGTCGCAGACGAAGAAGACCGCATCGCCCGGCCCGACGCCCGCGGCGTCCGCAATCTTGTCGATCCGCACAGCGTCCAGGTTCTTGGCGATCGGGCCGGCCGGGCCGTCTTCCTTGAAGGTGATATAGCCGAGCCCGGCCTGACCTTCGCCCTGGGCCCAGGAATTCAGCTTGTCGAAATAGCTGCGCGGCTGCGCGGCGGCGCCGGGCGCCGGGATCGCGCGCACCACGGCCCCTTCCTCGACGAGCCGGGCAAAGATCTTGAAATGGGATCCCCGGAACACGTCTGAGACATCCGCGATCTCCAGCGGATTGCGCAGGTCGGGTTTGTCCGTGCCGTATTTCAGCATCGCTTCGTCGTAGGGGATCCGCGGAAACGGCGGCGCCGTAACGGCACGGCCGTCGGCGAACTCCTCGAACACGCCGGCAAGAACGGGTTCCAGCGCCGCGAAGACGTCGTCCTGGGTGACGAAACTCATCTCGAAATCGAGTTGATAGAACTCGCCCGGCGAGCGGTCGGCCCGTGCGTCCTCGTCGCGAAAGCAGGGCGCGATCTGGAAATACCGGTCGAAGCCCGCGATCATCAGGAGCTGTTTGAACTGCTGCGGCGCCTGCGGCAGCGCGTAGAAGCTGCCGGGGTGCAGCCGGCTTGGCACCAGAAAGTCACGGGCGCCTTCGGGCGAACTGGCGGTCAGGATCGGGGTCTGAAACTCAAGGAAACCGGACTCGATCATTCGTCGGCGGATCGAGGCGATCACCTGCGAGCGCAGAACGATCTTGGCGTGCATGTCTTCGCGGCGCAGATCGAGAAACCGATAGGTCAGCCGGATATCCTCCGGATAGCCCGCATCCTGGTTCACCGGCATCGGCAGCGGATCGGCCTTGGAAAGAACGTCCAGGTCCTCGATCGTCAGCTCGACCTTGCCGGTCGGAAGGTCGCGATTGATGGTATCCTCGTCGCGCGGCACCACCTTGCCGGAAACGCAGATCACTGATTCCAGGGGGACGGCCTCGGCGGCGGCGAACTGGGCGCCCTCCACATCGACCACGCACTGGGTCAGGCCATAACTGTCCCGCAGGTCGAGAAACAGCAGGTTTCCGTGATCGCGCTTGCGGTGGACCCATCCGGACAGGCGGGCGGTCTGGCCCGCATGTTCGGGCCGCAGCGCCCCGCAAGTGTGCGTGCGATAAGGATGCATCATCCGCTCCGAGGGATATGTGCGTTCCGGTCGGGCGCGCCGGGCGCGCCGCAGGCGGGTGTAGGCCACGGAACGGGGCGGAATGTCAAGCCGACTGTGGCCCTGGCGCCCGGAAAAGCCGGTGCGGACCGCCTCTCGGCGCCGGCGCCGGAAACCCCCGTCCGCGCCCTTCCCTCCCCCGGTCAGACGGTGTATCCAAGGCCCGCACCATGACGACACTGATCACCGACACCCAAACGCTGGCCACGTTCTGCGCTCGCGCGTCGGAACATCCCTTCATCACGATCGACACCGAATTCATCCGGGACAAGACCTATTGGCCGAACCTGTGCCTGGTCCAGGTCGCCTTCGACGACGAGGCGGCGTGTATCGACACATTGGTTTCGGACCTGGACCTGACACCGCTGTATAATCTACTAGTAGATGAAACGGTGCTTAAGGTCTTCCACGCGGCGCGCCAGGATCTTGAGATCTTCTTTCACCGCACCGGCCAGGTGCCGCACCCGATCTTCGACACCCAGGTCGCCGCGATGGTGTGCGGGTTCGGCGACCAGGTCGGCTACGAGACGCTGGTCTCCCGACTGGTTGGCGCGCGGCTGGACAAGACGGCCCGTTTCACCGACTGGTCGCGGCGGCCGCTGACGCCGAAACAGATGAACTATGCGCTGGACGACGTCATCCATCTGAAGGCGGCCTATCCCAAGCTGAAAAAGCAGCTCGAGCGCAACGGCCGCGCCCACTGGCTGGAAGAGGAGATGGCGGTGCTGACCGCGCCGGAGACCTACGAATTGCACCCGGAACTCGCCTGGCGCCGGCTGAAGACCCGCGGCGGCAAGCCAAAGTTCCTGGCGATTCTGCGCGAGGTTGCGGCCTGGCGCGAGGAGGAGGCCCAGCGCCGCGACGTACCACGCAACCGGCTGGTCCGCGACGAATCGCTGTTGGACCTGGCGGCGAACGCCCCGCGCACGCGCGACGACATGGGTCGGATCCGGGGGCTGCCGCGGGGCATCGTCGAAGGGCCCATGGGCGGCGCCATTCTGGAGGCGATTGCCCGGGGCCAGGCCGTGCCCGAGGACCAGCGTCCGGTCCTGAACCGGCGGCCACCCCTGCCCCAGGGCCTGGGCCCGTTGACCGACCTGTTGAAGGTGCTTCTGAAGAAGAACTGCGAGGAGAACGAAGTCGCGCCGAGGCTTGTCGCGAACGCGGACGACTTGGAACAGATCGCCGCCGACGACCAGGCCGACGTGCCGGCGCTGAGGGGCTGGCGCCGGGAACTGTTCGGCGAGGCGGCACTTGCCTTGAAACACGGGCGGCTGGCACTGACCGCCGCCGACAAGACCGTCCGCGTGATCGACGTGGAGGAGACGCCGTGAGGCCGGTTTTCGCCGCGGCGGCCCTGGTGCTGGGCTGGCTATCGCCTGCCCAGGCGCAACAGCCGCCGCAGCCGTTCGAACTGCCGGTCGAGTGCGACATGGAATCCGTGTGCAGCGTCCAGCTTTATCCGGACCTCGACCCGTCGGAGGGCGGTTTCACAGACTATGCGTGCGGCCGGCTGAGTTACGACGGCAGCACCGGCACGGACATCCGGGTTCGCAACCTTGCCGACATGGAGCGTGGCGTCCCGGTCGTCGCCGCGGCGCCCGGCGTCGTGCTGGAAATCCGCGACGGAATGGAAGATGTCAACGTCACCGAGACCGGCGTCGACGCGCTGGAAGGACGGTTCGCTGGCAACGCCGTCGGCATCGACCACGGCAACGGCTGGTTTGCGCAATATTCGCACCTGAAGAAAGGCAGCGTCCGCGTCAAGGCGGGCGACAGGGTCGAGACCGGCACGCCGCTGGGGCTGATCGGCCTGTCCGGGCGCACCAACTACCCTCACGTTGAGTTCGTCGTGTACCACGAAGGCAAGCTGATCGACCCCTTCGTCGGCCCGATCGAAGAGTTTTTCTGCAGTGTGCCGCGCCGGCCGCTGTGGTCCGAGGCGGCGCTTGCGGCGATGGCATACCGGCCGGCGTGGCTGTTGAACGCCGGCTTCGCGGACCAGGCGGTCACGACCGATGGCGTCCGGCGCGGCGACTATACCGTCACCGAACTGCCCACCGTCGCACCGGTGATCTCCTTTTGGGCGAACTACGCCAACGCGCTGGGCAGCGACCGTTTCGAACTGACGGTCACCGGGCCCGACGGGACAGTCGTCCTGCGCAACATGGGCAGGGTGGAAAAGGCGCAATACACGTTCTATGCCTTCGCCGGCCGACGGATGCCCGACGCGGGCTGGATGCCGGGCATCTATCGCGGCTCGTTCGGACTGTTTCGCGGCGGACGCCGGATCTTGTTTGCGGAACGCGAGCTGACCGTGCGCTGACGCTCACGCGCGGCGCGGCTGGGTTGCGCAGGGCGCCTCGCGGACCGCGGCCTGCACGCCAAGCATCCGGGCAAGAACGCCCAGCCGCCGTTCGATGATGTCGCCCGAAAGCGCGGCTTGGTCCGCCGGAACCCGCAGGACCAGTTCATCGCCGCCACGCTCGAGCCGGAAACGGCGCAACGTGTCCACATTGCCGCCCGACAGCGTGTAGGCCAGCCGAATGCCGAGCCCGATGGCCCGCGCCCGATCGATCGAACCGCGGTTCAAGAGCCCCTTGATCGCCTTCATCACCGGCAGGTCGACGACTTGGGCATGGCGCGATGCGACCGCGAGCGCCACGAAGGCGCGGCCGGGATGATCGATGCCGACAAACGGAAACCGCAAGACCCGGGTCAGGGCGTGTTCGGCCCGATAGTCCGGATGCTCCAGCCTGGCAATGTCCGACAGCAGGCACGCCGCGTGTCCCAGCCGATCCAGGGCAGGATCGTCGTCCGTCAATATGTGACGCATCCAGCGCCACAGCTCGTCGCCGTCGACGACGCTGTGTCCCATCGGCTGTCCGAACTGGCGACACATGCTGATCAACGGATCAAGGCTTTGGACCGCGGCCGGCAGAAGCTCAAACAGTTTCCCCTCGCGCAGGCCGTAGGCAGAGAACACGAGGCTGGACACCGACGTGCGTTTCAGAAGGCGGTGCAGCAACAGCGCGGCATAGGGAATCGTCTCCAGCCGCCGCCTGTTGATGCCCGGAACCGCCGAATAGTCCGCTTCGGTCATCCTGGAAACCGAGCGCGCCAGGTCCAGCGCCTGTTCGGTGTCGATCCGGTAGTGTTGGATCATGTGCAGCGGATGGCCGGTGCGGTCGATGTGAATCCGCGCCAGGGCGCGCCAGGCGCCGCCCACTGCATAAAGCTCGTCACCGGCGTGTCCGGGCAGCCACTCGACGGCATCGAGCGCATCTTCGACCGCCTTCCTGAGCCGGTTCGGATCTTTCCGAACGTCCTTCGCGATGCGCAGCGGCCCAAGCGGCAGTGTCGCCTGGCGGTGGCTGCCGCCGGACTGCAGTTCGACCAGCTCGAGGCTGCCGCCGCCCAGATCGCCCATGATCCCGTTCGCCGAAGGGATCGCCGACAGAACGCCAAGCCCCGACAGGCGTGCTTCCTCCTCGCCCGAGATCACCTCGATGGCCAGACCGGTTGCCGCCTCGACCGCGTTCACAAAGTCGCCGCCGTTCGCGGCGTCGCGGACGGCGGCCGTGGCGAACGCCATCAAGGGATCCGCGCCCATGGAGCGGGCAAGTGCAACGAAACGGGGAAGGCTCTCTAGCGCCAGCTCGACGCCGGCCGCCGACAGCCGTCCGGTTTCATCGAGCCCGCGGCCCAGGCCGCAAAGCACCTTTTCGTTGAATACCGGCAAAGGCGCGCGCCACATCGCCTCGTACACGACAAGCCGGATCGAATTCGACCCGATGTCAATTACGGCGATGGGCGGCGTGTCGTTCTCAACGCCGCTGTTCGATGTCATCAACCGGCTTTTTTCAGCACGAGTTTTGCGGCCTTGCGCGAACGCGGATGCCTGAGCGCGCTGCCGCGGCCCGACAAGCTGGGGTTGGTCATGAAAAAAGTATGGGCGCTGAAGCCCTCCCCGGCCGGCTCGACGCGGGTGAAGGTTCCGTCGGGACGCATGTACCAGCTTTGCGCCTCGTCGTTGAGGTTGGCGATCATCACCTGATGGACGATCTGGCGCTTCACCGTGACGTTTTCGATCAGCACCAGGGCTTCCACCCGGCGGTCGAGGTTGCGGGACATGAAGTCCGCGGAGGAGATATACACCTTCGCGTCCGTAGACGGCAGCGCCTTGCCCGCACCGAAACAGATGATTCGGCTGTGCTCCAGGAACCGGCCGACGATGCTCTTGACCCTGATCCGGTCGGAAAAGCCAGGGATGCCCGGCCGGAGGCAGCAAATCCCGCGCGCCACGATGTCGATTTCCACGCCTGCCTGGGAGGCCCGGTACAACGCGTCGATCATCACTTCGTCGACGAGGCTGTTCACTTTCATCCAGATCTGTGCCGGCCTGCCGGCCTTGGCGTGTTCGATCTCCTCTTCGATGTCCTGCAACAGGCGTTTGCGCAAGCCCAGCGGGGCGAATGACAGCTTTTCCATCGCCTCCGGGTTGGCATAGCCGGTGATGTAATTGAACACCCGCGCCGCGTCCCTTCCCAAGGCGGGGTCGACCGAAAAAAAGCTGAGGTCGGTATAGATGCGGGCGGTGATCGGATGGTAGTTGCCGGTTCCAAAATGCACGTAGGTGCGCAGGCCTGTGGCCTCGCGACGCACCACCATCGAAATCTTTGCGTGGGTCTTCAGGTCGATGAAACCGTAGACCACTTGGACGCCCGCGCGCTCGAGATCGCGCGCCCACTGGATATTGGCGGCCTCGTCGAACCGCGCCTTCAGTTCGACCAATGCGGTGACCGATTTGCCCTCTTCCGCCGCCTCCATCAGCGCCTTGACGATCGGCGAATTGGCAGACGTCCTGTACAGCGTCTGCTTGATTGCCACGACGGCCGGGTCGTCGGCGGCCTGGCGCAGGAACTGGACCACGGAATCGAAGCTTTCGTACGGGTGGTGGATGATGATGTCCTTCGCGCGGATCGCCGCGAAGCAATCGCCGCCATAGTCCCGGATCCGCTCGGGAAAGCGGGGATTGAACGGCGGGAACTGGAGGTCGCGGCGTTCGTCGACGATCAGGGTCTTGACGTCGACCAGCCCAAGGATCCCGTCCAACCGGTAGGCGTCCTCCTCATCGACACCCATCTCCTGGATCACGAAGTCCTTCAGCGGTTCGGGCATCTCCTGGTTGACGGTCAGCCTGATCACGTGGCCGCGCCGCCGGCGCTTCAGCATGGTCTCGAAGGTCCGGACAAGGTCCTCCGCCTCTTCGTCGATTTCCATGTCGGAATCGCGAATGACGCGGAACATGCCCTTGCCCAGCAGTTCGAAGCCCGGGAAAAGGCGGTCGAGATACAGGCTGATCGCCTCCTCGAGGATGATAAAGCGGATCTGGCTGCCGGGCAGGCGAATGAAACGGTCCAGGTTGTGGGGGATCGGAACCAGGCCGCTGAGGTCGCGGTCGTCGGGCTTGCGGAAGAGCTGGACCGCCATCACCAGCCCGAGGTTGGGCACGAAGGGGAACGGATGGGCGGGATCAACCGCCAGCGGCGTCAGTGCCGGGAAGATCTGCTCGAAGAACCACTTGTCCAGCCACGCCTTGTCCTTGGCCGTCAGGTCCGCGGGCCCCAGCACCTTCATGCCGGCCTCTTTCAACTCCGTGGCCAGTTCGCGCCAGAAAACCTGCTGCTGCTGCATCAACTCGCTGGCCTGGGCCCCGATCGCGCTCAATTGCTGCGCTGGCGTCAGGCCGTCCTGACTCATCTCGGTGATGCCGGCCTCGACCTGGCCCTTGAGGCCGGCGACGCGCACCATGTAGAACTCGTCCAGGTTGCTGGCGGAAATGGAAAGGAACCGCAGCCGCTCCAACAGCGGGTGTTTCTGGTTGGCGCATTCCTCCAGGACCCGCGTGTTGAAGGACAGCCAGGACAGTTCGCGGTTGATGAAGCGATCCGGCGAATCGAAGCCGATGCCGCCCTCGTTTGACCGCGCAACGTTGTTTCCGTCCGCCATGGTGCCAGTTTCTTCCATCGTCGGCCTGCCGTCCGTACCTGTTTTGCGTCGCCGATAGTGCGATTCGGGCCTGCATTCCCGAAGTCAGATGAAGTAACATGAACCAAGTGAAGAAGAAAAGTTAAGCATTCGGTTAGATCCATGCGGACCTTGATGATTTTCAGGCATGCGAAGTCAAGCTGGGACGACGCCAGCCTCGCCGACTTCGACAGACCCCTGGCGCCCCGCGGCATCAAGGCGGCGAACGCGATGGCCCGCCATATGCGCGAAACCCTGGCGCCACCGGACAGAATCATCTGTTCTCCTGCCCAGCGGGCCCGGGAAACCCTGGCCCACCTTCTGCCGGCCCTGAAGGGCGAGCAGACCATCACGTTTGACCAGGCGCTCTATGACCTGGCATCGCCGCGTGCGCTGTGGGACCATTTGGTTGGCCAGGCGATCGACGAGGAACGCGTGATGCTGGTCGGGCACAATCCCCTGCTGGAGCAGTTGGCCGAGATGTTGACCGGTGCGGGAAACGAGACCGATCGTCATGCCATGGAGACGAAGTTCCCCACCGCCGCCCTGGCGGTCATCGAGTTCGACGCGAAGAATTGGGCCGCGGTCAAACCGGCAAGTGGACGCCTGGCTCAGTTCATCCTGCCGCGGAAACTGCCGGGCGCCTGAACCTCTTAGCGATCCGGCAGCCAGAATTCGGGCAAGTCGGCAAAGCGTTTCCAGCTTTCCTTCAGCTCGCCCAAACCGGCATCGATCCGCGCAGCATGCCAGCCGGCCAACAGGGACTTGGCCCGATCCTGGACCGTGCTGTTGTCTTGTTCGATCAGTTCGATCAGGTGCCTGGCGACGACCGCGTCGTTCAAGCCGCCGAGACAGTCCTGCAACGCGCTGGCCAGCTTCGCATAGGCTCTCGCTTCCTTCTTGGAGAAAAGAGCGCCCAGAAATTCAACAGTATAGCGCGCCTTCTTAATCTCGATCCGCAACGCATGAAGATCCGGCTCCGACAGGGCCTCCACATCGTCGCCCGCAGCGCGCACGACTTCGGCATGACGTTTGGCAACGAACTGTCCGGCCGGTTTGAGGATCTTTCGCTTGAGTTTCCTGGCAGACGGTTCCTTTGAGACCCAATGCTGAAGCATCAGAACGAGATGGGTGAACCGGCGCGAATCAAGGACGGCGTGCGCATCGGCATAGGCCCGGTTGCGGGCGCGCAGGGCCAAGCGCTTCAACGACTTCAACGCCGCATCATCCGGCAGACGATGGCAAAGCGGCTCCAGGGTCTCGCTGAGGAAGACGTCCCAGTCCCGCGCCGGCCCAAAGCCGCGCTGTAGCCAGCCCAGTTCGGTTTTCAGGCTGGCCACCTTCTTTTTCGGCAATACAGGCCGAAAGACCGCCAATGCGGCGCGCAAACGCCGCACGGCGACACGGGCCTGGTGAATGCCCTCCGGATCGTCCGCCAGCCTGACCGGCCACTCGTTGGCCAGCAACTGTCCGACAGCCTCGTTGACGATGGCGGTAAACGCGTCCCAGACCGTCATCCGCGGCGACAACACCACAACCTCCGCCTTTCGCGGGCGGGGTTTCGCGCCAAGATAGAGGTCATAGCCCCGCGCCGACTTCGTGCGCGTGTCCAAAAAGACCGGCAAGGTCTCGCCGATCTCCATGGCCAGTCCCAGAAGATGCCGCGGATCGCCCGCGATCAGCTCCAGTTCCGCCTCGCAGACGTCATTGCGCCGCCGGCCGGAAGAGATCCGACCCTCGTCCAGCGACAGTTCGATCAACGAGTCCCGGTATTCCAGCACCCAGCTTGTCCGCTTGACGTCCGTCTTGAAGACGGGCCGAACCCTGTGTTGCAGGTCTTCGCGTCGGAACGATCGCCGCAGCTTTTTGTTGTCGATCTTGGCCAGGTCCGGGTTGGTGCCGGCGATGACCGTATTCCACTCCGTCCGGTCATGCAGGCCGGGAACCGCGCCGTTCGCCGCTTTCAGGGTCTGGACGCGCTTGCCACTTTCCTGGCGCACCCTCAACGCCATCCCCCTGGCCTTCAAAGAAAGGTCAGGCGTATCGAAATAGACCGCACGCAGGTTTTGGGATTTGCCCCGTCCGCTTCTCAAGGACCGGATTAGCGCGCTCCGCCTCAATCGGGCGGCAATCTCCGGCGTCAGCCGGAGTTTGACCTCCAACTCCTGGTTTTCCATCGACCGCTATATGTTTGAAACGCCGCGGGTTTGCCCGCGCTGATCTCCCCAGTTTGCCGTCCATCCGCATTTGACGACTGTATGCGACCGCGGATGCTGTGCCACCCTACCCACATACTATAGTTGCCCTGCCGCCGGCGTCCACCAGCGAGAGGCACAATAGTGTAACACAACCCTTAAGGAAGTATGGTCACTTTAAGGCCGAGCGATGCCGAACGGCCAAGGGACGCACTTGCGCGCTAGAACGTGCCCGGATAGGCACCGCCGTCGATCAGAATGTTCTGTCCGGTCATATACCCTGCCGATGCGCTGCACAGGAACGCACAGGCGGCGCCGAACTCGGCCGGATCACCAAACCTTCCGGCGGGAATCTGCTGTTGCCGGCTGGCCCGCACCGCTTCGGGCGTCGACCCGGTACGTTGCGCACCGGCCTCGAAGTTCTTGGCCAGTCGGTCGGTGTCGAACTGGCCAGGCAGCAGATTGTTGATGGTGACGTTGTGCCGCGGTGTCTCCCGCGCGATGCCGGCAACAAATCCCGTCAGACCAGAGCGCGCGCCATTCGAAAGCCCAAGGATCGCGATCGGCGCCTTTACGGCGCCGGAAGTGATGTTCACGATCCGACCGAACTGCCTGTCGATCATTCCGTCCACCACGGCCTTAATCAGCAGGATCGGCGTCAGCATGTTGGCGTCTACCGCGGCAAACCACTCGTCTCGACCCCAGTCGCGGAAATCGCCGGGCGGCGGACCGCCGGCATTGTTGACCAGAATGTCGGGCGCCGGGCACGCCGCAAGCACCGCCGCGCGCCCCTCGTCGGTCGCGATATCGCCGGCAACAGCGGTCACGGAAACGCCTGTGGCATCCCGGATCTCCTGTGCGGTCGCTTCCAGCGCCGGTTCGCCGCGTGCGTTGATCACCAGATCAACGCCCTCCCGTGCAAGCGCGATCGCACAGCCGCGCCCCAACCCTTTCGACGCGGCGCACACGATCGCCTTTCTTCCTGCAATTCCCAGATCCATCAGTTTTCCCCTGTCGTTGGTTCCGCCGCCTCACTGGCACCGATCTCGTCCAGAACCTGTCGCGCCAGCGGCACTGTGACCGCGCGTCGATCCGAAAGCGCAAGACGGTCCATCGCGTTCACGAAGGTTCTGACCGCCGCGAACGAGCGCTCCAGTCGCGGCATCGCATACCGCACCACATCCTCCGAGATGGAAATCTGCCGGTCGGCAAACTGTTTGACCAGCATCGCGGCGATCAGGCCGTCATCCGGAGCCGATACCGCAACGGCTGGCGCCGCCGTCAAACGCGAACGCAGGTCCGGCAGTTCGATCGCCCAGCGGCTGGGCGCCGCGCGCGCGGTGATCAGTAGGTGGCCGCCACGGTCGCGCAACATGTTGTAGAGATGCAGCAACCCGGTTTCCGAAAAGCCGGGTTCCAACCCGTCGATGACGGCGACAGAACCGTCACCCAGAAGCGCGGGCGGGTCGTCCAGGCCCAATCTGATGCGGTCGATCGGACATGCGCCGGTAGCGGCCCGGAACACCGAGACGAGATGGGTCTTGCCGCATCCGGGTGGCCCGAAAACCGTCAGCGCCGGTGCGGGCCAGTCAGGCCAGCGGTCGATGAAACCGATGGCCGCGCGGTTGCAGTCGGCCACGAGGAAGTCCTCACGCGTCAGCGCGGGCCGGTGGATCAGATCGAAGGCCAGTTGTCCGGATCTTGTCACGCCTCATTCGTTCCCGGGCGGCGCGCCGTGGCGGTAGAGTGCGCTCTTCAGATACTTGGAAAGGAAATAGCGGATCAGTACGCCGATCACTGCAGCAGCAGGGACCGCCAGAAGCACGCCCAGAAAGCCGAACAGGGCACCGCCGGCCATCAGCGCAAAGATGATCCACACGGCATGCAGGCCGACTTGTCCGCCGACCAGCCTGGGCGTCAGGAAGTTGCCTTCCACGAACTGGCCGACCACGAAGACGGCGGCAACCAGCAGCACCGGCGTCACGCTGTCGAACTGCAAGAGCGCCAGGCCCATGCCGACACAGAATCCGATCAGCATTCCGAAATAGGGGATAAAGGAAAGCAGCCCCGTCATGAACCCGACGATCAAGCCGAAGTCCAGCCCGACCGCGGCAAGCCCGATCGCGTAGGCGACGCCGAGGAGCAAACACACGGTCGCCTGGCCACGAACGAAGCCGGACAGCGTCCTGTCGATCTCGCGGATCTGCTCGCGGATCTCATCGGCGTGCGAAAGCGGCAACCACCCGTCGATCTTTGCAGTGATCTTGTCCCAGTCGCGCAGCAGATAGAAGGCGACGATCGGCGTGATCACCAACAGCGAGATCACATTGACCACGGCCGTCAGTCCGCCGATCACCCGGCGCAGGAACTCGCCGGCAATTTTTGCGGCCTGCCCCGCATAGCCGCCGATCAAGGGAAGCAGTTCCTGGGGGTCGGTGAAACCGCCCGCGCCGAGCAGGTCGGCCAGGAACGGCAGCGCCTTGTTCTGAATGCTCTCGATATAGCGCGGCAAGGCGTTCGCGAGTTCCGCCACCTGAGCCGCGACCAGCGGCACGATCAGCGCCAGCACCAGGACAAAACCGACGAAGAAAACACCGGTGACGATCGTGGTCGCCAGCGTCCGCGACAGTCCCACCTTTTCGATGCGGTCGCACAGGGGATCGAAAAAGTAGGCCACCGCCATGCCGGCCACAAAGGGCAACAGGACGTCGCGCAACAGGAACAGGAGGACAAGGAAGACGACCAGTCCCGCGCCCCAATAGGCCGCCTTCTCGTGGGTCGTCATCCTCCTGTCCTAAGCCCTCGTCCTGGTCTAGCGCGGCGCCGTCAGCACCCAACGCCCGCGCTGGTCGGAATATGCCAGGGAGATCTCCTCCTGCGCCAGGGCGACCTGGAGCTGCTCCATATCGCCGACAAAGGACAGGTCGACATCCGCCTCGTCAAGGGTGATCTGGCTGATCGAGGCGTGACGCACGGCCGCGATGTCCGCCAATGTGCGCCTGACTTTGACCCATTGCTCCAACCCGGACAACGGCACCAGGATCGACAGCACCTGCTGTTGATCGAACCGCAAAAGGTTGCGGCGCTTCCACAACTCCTCCGACTCGGCGACCACCACCGGCACGGCATCTGTGACCAACTGCGCTTGGGTCGTGTCAGCGTTGCCGGGGAAACTCAGCTCCAGCCCCGGCCCACCGCTCCAGCCGGGCCCGTGAAACCGGGTCGTCACGGTCAGTGCCGGCGCCCCGGTCTTGGGATCGGCGCGCAGTTTCGCCACCGTCACCATTGCCGACGCGGCGCCGTACTTCTCGGCAATCGCATCGAGGCGCTCGCCGTCCAGCGCGATCGCCATTTCCGCGCCGATCTGCGCCGCATCGGACATATCGTTCAGCGGCATCACCAATGGCAGAAGGCCATCGGGCGGCTCGGCCTCGTTCCAGGCGGTAAACCAAGTGTTCCCGTCGTCCCACAAGAGCGTGGCACCGGCGGACTGGAACACGGGCAGGACCAGAACCGGCCGGCTCACCGTTTCCGCGAAGGGAATGTCACGGCCGGTGAGATATTCGCGCACCGCGTCGGGCAGGAATCGAACCGTCAGATCCGCCAGGTAGCGGCCGCCGCCGAAACGTTCGCTCGAAAACGAAACGTCGCGAATCAACCGTTCCAGCAAGGCATCGTCGGGCATGTCGAGCCGGGCACGGTCTTCGGACAAGACGATTCGGTCCAACAGAACAGCGAAAGCCTCCGCCTTGCCGCGGGCGACACTCGCCTCCTTCGCGGCAACCTCGGTCGCGGCGGTCGCGTCGACCGACACCCCGGAGACGGTGAAGATGTCCGCCGGTGCAGCATGCGCGGCTGCAGCGGCCAGATACAGGACCGATGCCACAAGAAAGGTACGAAAGACAGGGTACGGGAGTGACGACATAGGAGACGTTGCAAACCGGTTATGGATGGGTATGTTGGCTGCTGCTTATTACCGGCATCCGGCATCCACGGACAAGCACTTACGAAGGCGTCGGACGATTTCCGCCAGACGGCATGACAACAACCTGACCTACCGCGATGCGGGCGTCGACATAGACGCCGGCAACTCCCTGGTCGAGGCGATAAAGCCGTTGGCCGCGGCGACGGCCCGCGCGGGCGCGGACGCCGCGCTGGGCGGGTTCGGCGGTCTGTTCGACCTCAAGGCGGCCGGATTCCAGGATCCGGTTCTGGTGGCCGCAACCGACGGCATCGGGACCAAGCTCAAGGTCGCCGTCGAGGCGCAGCGCTACGACACGGTCGGCGTGGACCTGGTGGCCATGTGCGTCAACGACTTGGTCGTGCAGGGCGCCGAGCCGCTGTTCTTCCTGGACTATCTGTCGATGGGCAAACTCAGCCTGGAGACCGGCCGGGCGCTGGTGTCCGGCATAGCGCGCGGCTGCACCGAGGCCGGCTGCGCCCTGATCGGCGGTGAGACGGCGGAGATGCCGGGCCTTTACCAGGAGGGCGACTTCGACGCCGCGGGATTTGCCGTGGGCGCCGTGGAGCGCAGCGGCGTCCTTGACGGCGGCGCGATTGCCGACGGCGACGTGATTCTGGGCCTGACCTCCAGCGGCCTGCACTCCAACGGCTACTCCCTGGCCCGGCGGGTCCTCTCGCTGGAGGGGCTCGGCGTCGCCGATCACGCCCCGTTCGATCCGGCGCGCACGCTGGGCGAGGCGCTGTTGGAGCCGACCCGGATCTACGTCAAACCGTGCCTGAGGGCGGTCAAGGCCGGGGGCGTGCACGGCCTGGCGCACATCACCGGCGGCGGCCTCTTCGAGAACGTGGCGCGCATTCTGCCCGGCCCCGGCCTGTCGGCGACGATCGACAGGAACGCCTGGCCGCGGCCGGCCGTCTTCGACTGGCTATCCGGAACCGGCGGGATCGAGGAGGCGGAGATGATGCGCGTCTTCAACTGCGGCATCGGCATGGTCGCCGTGGTCGCCGCGGATCGCGCCGAGGCCCTGAGCGACCTGCTGCTGGACCACGGCGAGAGCGTCTTCACGATCGGCCGGATCGCCGAGCGGACCTCCGGGATGCGGGCGGTCGAGATCGCGGGCCTGAAGTGAGCCGACACCTGAGACTGGCGGTGCTGATATCCGGGCGCGGCTCGAATATGCAGGCCCTGATCGATGCCTGCGCAAAACCCGGCTTCCCCGCCTCGGTCGTCCTTGTGCTGTCGAACGAGCCCTGTGCGGCCGGCCTGGAACGTGCGGCGGCCGCCGGCCTGGAGACGGCTGTCGTCGGCCATCGCGACTTCGCGACGCGCGCGGCCTTCGAGGAGGCCCTGCACGCACGGCTTTGCGAATGCGAGCCGGATCTCGTCTGTCTGGCCGGTTTCATGCGAATCCTGGGCAGCGATTTCGTGCGCCGGTGGGCAGGCCGGATCGTCAATATCCACCCGTCGTTGCTGCCGGCCCTGAAGGGACTCGACACCCACGTCCGCGCCCTGGAGGCGGGTCTGTCCGAGCACGGCTGCACGGTTCATTTCGTGACGCCCGAACTGGACGACGGCCCGATCATTTTGCAGGCCAAGGTTCCAGTCCACCCCGATGACACGGCCGAAACCCTGGCCGCCCGGGTGCTGGAGCAGGAACACCGGATCTATCCCGAAGCGGTTCGCAAGATCGCCGAAGGCGCCGACAATCCGTCGCGGCCCTCTTGCCAGTGACGGCGCCGCGATGTACCTAGGCGCCGAACTCTAAATGACGGTCGTTCATCGAGGGGACGTCGACATGGAACCCATGCAATGGCTGAATGCGCCGCAGGAAAACCTGCGGACCTGGAAACTTGTGATGCGGATCATCGTCGGCAGCGTGATCGCGATCGCCGCCGTCCTGCTGTTGATGGCCGTCTTCCTGACCTGATCGCAGGGCATTCGGTCTGTGAACAGCAAAGGGCGCCCGTGGGGCGCCCTTTTTGTCGATTCTCAACGGGGTCCGACAGCCCTAGCCGACGATTTCGCACCGATTGAAGAAGAATGCGATCTCGCGGGCCGCGGATTCCGGCGAGTCCGACCCGTGCACGGAATTCGCCTCGACGGACTCGCCGAAGTCCTTCCGGATGGTGCCGTCCTCGGCGTTGGCCGGGTTGGTTGCCCCCATGACCTCGCGATTCTTGGCGATCGCGTCGTCGCCTTCCAGGACCTGGACCACGACCGGCCCGGAGGTCATGAAGCTGCACAAATCGCCGAAGAATGCCCGCTCGCTGTGCTCGGCATAAAACGCCTCGGCCTGGGCCGTGGTCAGCCAGATACGGCGTTGTGCGACGATGCGAAGCCCCGCGCGCTCCAGGCGCTTGTTGATCTTGCCCGTTATGTTTCGCCGCGTGGCGTCCGGCTTGATGATCGAAAGCGTCTGTTCCGTTGCCATAGATGATCTTCCCCGACATGACGGCCCGACTTGGCCGGGCGGGGTTATAGCCGCCTCTTTGCTGCCCCGCAAGCGCAACACCACGGGCAATTTACCCGGCCGGAGACGCTCTGTAGTGTGCCGGCGATGATCGCTTTGCGCCAAATCAGCCTCAGGGTCGGCGGCAATCTCTTGTTGGATGCCGCCTCCGCACAGATCGCCGATGGCGACCGGATCGGCCTGGTCGGCGCCAACGGAACCGGCAAGACGACCCTGTTGCGGGCGATCGCAGGCGAGATCGGGCTTGAGGGCGGCGAGATCGAGATCGGCAAGAACCGCCGCATCGGCACCGTTCCCCAGACCCTGCCCAACACGGCCGACAGCCTGCTTGAAACCGTGCTGAAGGCCGACCGGGAAAGGACCGGTCTGCTCGCGGAGGCGGAGGATGCAAAAGACCCGCACCGCATCGCCGAGATCCACGAGCGCCTGGTCGATATCGAGGCGCACGGGGCACCGGCACGCGCGGGCGCCATCCTCGCCGGCCTGGGTTTCGAAGACGCCGCGCAGAACGGCCCCCTGAACGCGTTGTCGGGCGGCTGGCGCATGCGGGTGGCGCTTGCCAGTTGCCTGTTTCTTCGACCGGACATCTTGCTGCTGGACGAACCGACGAACCATTTGGACCTGGAAGCGGCCATGTGGCTGCAGGGGTTTCTTTCCAGCTATCCCCGCACCTTGATCATCGTCAGCCATGACAGGACGCTGTTGAACAGCGTGCCCAGCGCCATCCTGCACCTTCAGGATCACGGCCTGACGCTTTATCGCGGCACCTACGACACGTTCGAGCGGACACGCGCCGAACGGCTCGCAAACCAAGAGGCGATGCGCCGCAAGCAACAGCAGGAACGCCGGCATATTCAGAAGTTTGTCGACCGTTTTCGCTACAAGGCATCAAAGGCGCGCCAGGCCCAGAGCCGGATCAAGATGCTGGAACGGATGCAGCCGATCGCGGCCGTGATCGAAGCGCGCACCGCACATCTGTCGTTTCCCGACCCCGAACCGCTGGCGGCGCCGATCCTGGCCTTGGACGACGGCGTCTTGGGATACGGCGACGGGCCGGTGGTGCTGCAGCGCCTGACCCTGCGCCTTGGAACGCAGGACCGGATCGGCCTTCTCGGCCAGAACGGCAACGGCAAATCCACCTTGATGCGGCTGCTGGCCGGGCACCTGACATTGCGGGACGGCAGAATCCAGCGGTCGAACAAGCTGGTGACCGGCTATTTCTCGCAGGATGTCGCCGACCAGCTCGACCCGACGGATACGGCGTTGGACGCGGTGCGGCGAACCGGGCCTGAGCTGGCGGACAGCGCGCTGATGTCGCATCTGGGGCGCTTCGGACTGGGCCAGGCAAAATCGGGAGTGAAGATCGCGTCCCTTTCCGGGGGCGAAAAGGCGCGCCTGGCGATCGCGCTGATCTGCAGGTGGTCTCCTCACCTGTTGTTGCTGGACGAACCCACCAACCACCTGGACATCGACACCCGGCAGGCGCTGGTCCAGGCGCTTGCCGCCTACGAGGGCACCGTGGTTCTTGCCAGCCACGACTGGCATCTCCTGAACGCCACGGTCGACGAGCTGTGGCTGGTGGCCGAGCGGACCTGCACGCGGTTCGACGGCTCGTTGGAGGACTATCGCGACCTGCTGGCCCGGAGCCGCGCGTCCGAGCGTGCGCGCCGGCGCGCCGACGGCCGCGACGGTCCGCGCAACAATCGCAAACAAGCCCGGCAGGCGCGTGCCATGGACCGCGCCGCCACGGCGGCCTCTCGAGCGGCGCTGAAGCAGGCCGAAGCCGACCTGAACCGGCTGGCGGGAGAAAGAAAGGACCTGCATGACCGGCTTTCCGACCCGGCCCTGTATGAGGACGCACCCGACCGGCTGGCGGCGCTGAGCAGACGCGTCGCGGAAGTGGACGTGGAGATCGCCGCGGCCGAAGCGCGCTGGCTTGACGCATCGGAACGCCTGGAGGAGTGATGAACAGCCCGGCGCCGCGGGCGCTCAGGCTTTCTGTTCCCAGCCCTTGTCCGTCTGCTGCCAGTAGGTCACCGTGTGCCCGCCTTCCCGATAGGCCTGCCAGTCGGCACGGGCCTGGGCGACGGCGTCGTCGTCGCGCCCGTTGAACAGCACGCAGACCAGCTCGAACAGGCCCAGGCTTTCGGACCGCACGCCGTCCAGCAGGAACAGAACCTGTGCGCCGTTCGGGTTTTCGTCGCGTTCGGTGATCCAGACCGGCTGGTGTTCGGCATGGCCGTCGGCCGCGGAACCGTGCGGCAGAAAGGCCCGATCGTCGTAGGTCCACAACTGGCCGCACAGCGCCTCGACCCGGTCCGCGGTCGCCGCCATCACGACCGCGCGCATCGGCCGTTCGAGCGCCCGTTCCAGGAGCCTCGGCAGGGCCGCCTCCAGGGTCATCCGCTGCAGGTGATAAAAGCGGATCTCGGTCATTCGGGCTGTTTGCCGGCCGGCGCTCCCTTCTCCGCATAGTCCCGTACATACCGGTCCAACAGGCGCACGCCGAAACCTGTCGCCCCTTTCGGCACCGTTGCTTTGTCCTTGCCCGACCAGGTCACCGCGGCAATATCCAGATGCGCCCACTTCGTCCCGTTGACGAAGCGGTGCAGGAACTGGGCCGCGGTGCAGGCGCCGGCGTCGCGCCCGCCGATGTTCTTCATATCGGCCGCTGCGGTGCGCAGCATCTCGTCATAGCCGCCGCCCAACGGCATCCGCCAGACGCGTTCGCCCGTTCCTCTGCCGCATTCGGTCAGAGCATCGGACAGGCCATCGTCGTTGGAGAACATGCCTGCATATTCGGGCCCGAGCGCGATCATGATCGCCCCTGTCAGCGTGGCAAGGTCGACCATCGCCGACGGCTTGAAGCGATCCTGCGTGTACCAAAGGGCATCTGCCAGAACCAGCCTGCCTTCGGCATCGGTGTTCAGCACTTCCACGGTTTGTCCGGACATGGTCTTGACGATGTCTCCCGGACGCTGTGCGCCGCCGTCGGGCATGTTTTCGACCGCGCCAACCACGCCCACCACGTTCGCACGCGCCTTGCGGCCGGCAACGGCCTTCATCAGCCCGACAACGACGCCGGCGCCGCCCATGTCCCATTTCATGTCCATCATGCCGGCCGGCGGTTTGAGCGACAGGCCGCCGGAATCGAACGTCACCCCCTTGCCTACGAAGGCTACGGGCGCCTTCGACCGCGGCGCACCGTTCCACTGCATAACAACAAGCTGGCTTTCCCGCGCCGAGCCCTTGCCGACCCCCAAAAGGGCGCCCATGCCCAGCTTGGCCATCTGTTTTTCGCCAAGGACCTGAACCTTCACGCCCAGTTCGGTCAGGTCCTTGGCAGCCGCCGCGAGGCTTTCGGGATAAATCTCGTTTGGCGGCTCGGACACCAGGTTCCGGGTCATAAAGACCCCGTCGCCGATGCGCGCCATCGGCTGATAGGCCCGCCGGGCCGCCGCCGCCCCTTTGACGTGCATGGCGATCTTGCGCAGCGCGGGTTTGCGGTCCTTCTCGTCTTGCGTCTTGTATTTGTCGAAGCGATAGCTGGCCAGGAGGGCACCGAAGGCAATCTCGGCCGCAGCCGCGGGGAGATCCTCGGCCCCGATGTCCACATGGACGCTGACGTCGCGTTCGCCGCTTGCCGCAAGGCGCGCGAACAGGCGACCGCCCTGTGCCTGGAGATCAAGCGGCGCCGTCTTTTCTTCGACGCCGTAAACCAGGATCCGGCTGTTCTCCACGCCGCCCGGCGCCACGATCTCCAGCATCTGGTCCTTCTTGCCGTCGAAGCGGCTGCTGACCTTCACCGCCTTGGCGATCGCTCCTTTCGTGCGCTTGTCCAAGGCCTTCGCGGCGGGACTCAGGGTGCCGCCGTCGGCGACAGCGACGGCCACTGCCCCAGCCTTCGGCTGGGACGGTTCGGCGAACGTGATCCTCATGGGGGGTCTGATCCTCGGTTTTTTTCGGCTGCAATCCGCCACTCTAGCCCGCGCCGCGGGCCCGAGAAAAGGCCGGACGCGGCACGACCGGACGCGCCCGCCCGCACAGCCGCCGGCGCGGTTCGCCGCCGCCCGCGTCGGCCGCAGGGCACGAGGCTGCCGCCGGGGCTGTACGACTGGGCCAGCGCATTGTAGATATTGACGTAATCAGCGGACTTGGGGTGGCCAATCGGGCCCGGTATCCATCCAGATTGGGGCGATCCCGCGATCGATCATGACACGGCTAACGCGCTACATTACGAGCCAGATTGTGCTGGTCGCCATTGGCGGCACGGTCATCCTGTGCATGCTGATCCTCCTGGTTCAGTCACTGCGACTGGTCGACCTCATCGTCAACCGCGGCCTGCCGATCGGCCAGTTTCTGACGATGACGGTGCTCATGTCGCCGCGCCTGCTCGCGATCGTCGTGCCGATCGCGGTGTTCGCCGCCGCTCTGTTCACCTACAACAAGCTGATCAGCGACAGCGAAGTCGTGGTCATGCGGTCGGCCGGCCTCAGCCAGTGGTCGCTGGCCCGGCCCGGCATGATTGTCGCGGTCCTGAGCGTGCTCGTCTGCTTCCTGCTCAACCTCTACTTCATCCCGATCTCCTACCAGAGTTTTCGGGATCACTACTTGCAGGCGCGGACAAAGGTGTCGGCCGGGCTGTTGAAAGAAGGCCAGTTCAATACCATCGGGGACAGCATCACGATCTATGTGCGCGAACGGGTCGGCGACAGCGAGATCCTCGGGATCCTGATCCAGGACAACCGCAACCCTGAAGAACCCTGGACGATTTTGGCCGAGCGGGGCTTCATCTCGGAAACCGGTGGCGGGCCGCGCGTCGTGGTCGTCAACGGCAGCCAGCAGGTTTTCCGCGACGGCAAGCTGGACCTGATCGAGTTCGACCAATACACCGTCGAGGTGGGCCTTGAGTCCAAAGAGGCCGAACAACGCTGGCGACAGCCGCAGGAGCGTTTTCTGCACGAGCTGTTGACGCCTGGCACAGGTCAGCTCGACCAAAGATATCGCAGCAAACTGATCGCTGAGGGCCACAACAGGCTCGCAACAGCATTCCTGCCGATGAGCTACGTGATGATCGGTGTCGCGGCGATGCTGGGCGGCACGTTCAACAGGCGCGGCCAGCTCAAGAGGATGTTGGGGTCGATCGGCCTGATGGCCGTGGTTCTGATCCTCAGTCTGGGCTTCCACAACCTCGCCGGCAAGCTGCCGCAGTTCGTGTGGGCGATGTACGCCAACAGCTTCTTGCCGATCATGCTCGGACTGGGTTATCTGGCGCACACTGGTCGCATACGGCGCGCGGCGGCGATGCCCGCCGCGATCAACTGAGGCCACACGGCAGGAGACTTTCCGTGAGGCTTTCCTACACCCTGACGACATACTTCGGACGCCATTTCGTCTTTTGGCTCATCAGCGTCTTTGTCGCTGTGCTGGCCATCCTGGAACTGTTCGATTTCGTCGAGTTGCTGCGCCGTTCGTCTGGCAAGCAGGCCGTGACGCTCGAGCATGTCGTTCAGATGACGCTTCTGAAGATGCCGCACCTGGTGCACGAGGTGTTGCCTTTCATCATCCTGTTCGCCGCGATGCTGTCGTTCTGGCGACTGGCACGGACGAACGAGCTGGTCGTTGCCCGTGCGGCAGGTATTTCAGTCTGGCAGTTCCTGCTGCCGGCGCTGGCCATCTCCATGCTTGTTGGCATTTTCCAGATCACGACAGTCAACCATTTCTCCTCGATCCTGCTGTCCAAGTTCGAACGGATGGAAAGCAGGCTGCTGCGTTACAAGAAGAGCGATCTCGCGGTGTCGGCGACCGGACTGTGGCTGCGCCAGGGCGACCAGGACGGCCAAGAAGTCATCCATGCGCGCAGCGTCAGCCAGAGCGGCACCGAAATCAGCGATGTGACCGTGTTTTTCCTGGATGCCGTCGGCTCCTTCGCGGGACGCCTAGACGCCGACGACGCGGTCCTGCGCGAAGGGTTCTGGGAACTGCGAAACACCATCTACTCATGGCCGGACGGCACGGCCGAGCGCGCGGACATCTACCAACTGACGACGGATCTGACGCTTGACAAGATTCTGGACAGCTTCGCATCTCCGGAAACCATGTCGTTCTGGAATCTTCCGGAATTCATCGAAAATCTTGAAATGTCGGGCTTCAACGCCGACCGCCACCGCCTTCATTATTATTCCCTACTGGCCATGCCGTTTCTTCTCTGCGCCATGGTGCTGGTGGCGGCTACATTCTCCCTGAAATCTACGCGGCAGGGAGCGACCGGCAAAATGGTCTTGTTTGGCGTTACGTGCGGATTTCTGCTTTACTTCATGACAAGCGTCGTACACGCACTGGGGTTGTCTGCCAGTATTCCAACTGTGCTTGCCGCGTCTATGCCGGCGGGCGTCAGTTTGATGCTGGGCATTACGGCGCTGCTGCATTTGGAGGACGGATGAGACCGCTCCGCACCGGGGTGATCGGCTTTGCTGTCGCGTGCGCTGCAATCGTGCTGATTGCGGCGGGCTCGGCTGCTGGCCAGAAGATCGACCCCGAGCAGGAACCGGTTCTCATGAAGGCCGACGAGCTGGTCTACGAGCGCGAACTTGGCCTGGTGGTCGCCAAGGGCGGCGTCGAGATCATGCAAGGTCCGCGCATCCTTCTTGCCGATACGGTCAGCTACAATCAAAAGACAAACGTCGTCACTGCGTCGGGAAACGTCCGCCTGTTGGAGCCCACCGGTGAGGTAATTTTCGCCGAGTATGTCGAACTCACCGACGACATGAAGAACGGTGTGGTCGAGAACCTGCGCATTCGCCTCAGCGACGACAGCCGGCTGGCCGCAAACGCGGGCAAACTTACAGACGGCAACAGGACGGAACTGCGCCAGGCGGTCTATTCCGCCTGCGAATCCTGCAAGGACGACCCCGACCGTGCCCCGCTGTGGCAGGTCAAGGCGCGCCGGGTGATCCATGACAAGGAGGCGCAGGAGGTCAGGTATCACGATGCATGGCTGGAGATGTGGGGCTTCCCGGTGGTCTACACGCCCTACATGGCGCATGCCGATCCTTCGGTGACACGCAAGTCCGGTTTTTTAGCTCCGGCCTATGGTTCGGACAACAATGTCGGCGCCTTCGTCGAGGTCCCCTATTTCTTTGCCATCGACGACACCAAGGACGCGACACTACGTCCGATCTATACCAGCGACGACGGCCTGATTTATTCGGGCGAGTATAGGCAGCGGTTCGATAACGGTGAGTTGAATGCTTCTGGCAGCCTTGCCATCGCCGACCGCGACAGCGGCGAACAAGGTAATGTCCAAACCAACAAGAACGAAGGCCGCGGTCATATCTTCGCCAACGCGCGTTGGGATATCAACAATACCTGGCGCACCGGCGCGGACATCAATCGTGCGACAGACCGTACTTATTTGCGGCGTTTCAACTTCTTCGGCGCACCGGGCAACGTCCTGACGTCGCACGCTTTCGTCGAAGGATTCAGACAGCGAAACTACATCGGTGTCGACGCATGGTGGTTCCAGGACCTGCGGCTTGGCCTGCGCCCCGACACCAAACTGATCCTGCCGACCGCCCAGTATTCCGGGCTAACCGAAGCGGACAAATATGGCGGACGCTGGAAACTGGACGGCGATTTCAGGTCGCTTTACGTCGATGACTCACCCCAGAGCCAACGTGGTTCGGCGCAGGCCGGTTACAGTATCCCGCTGGTTGCGCCGATCGGTTTCATCACCACCTTGTCGGCGTCAGCGCGCGGCGACATCTACTACGTCGACTACAATTCCGGCGACAAAAGCAATGGCTTCGAAGGCCGCTTTGTCCCCCAGGCGCAGGTCGACATGCGCTATCCCTTTGGCCGACAAGCAGGCGACTATTATCAGATCGTCCAGCCGGTTGCGGGGTTTGTCGTCAAGCCGACCAATCTCAATGACGACGATATCCCCAACGACGACAGCACCGTTATCGAAGAAGATGCCACCAACCTGGCCAGCATCGATCGCGCACCCGGGCTGGATCGTGTCGAGGAAGGCGCACGCGTTTATTACGGTCTTGGCGCTGGAATGGACGACCCCTGGGGCGGGCGAATACGCGGTTTCCTCGGACAGAGCTACAGCTTCAGCGACGATACGCGGTTGCAGAGAGAAGCAGGACTGAACCCCAACTTCTCTGACGTTGTCGGGCAGTTGGAAATCGTCCCTAACCGCTACATGGACGTGCTTCACCGGTTCCAGTTGGATGAAACGGACCTGAAGGCAAACGTAAACGAAGTCAGCTTCAGCCTCGGTCCGAGGGCGCTCCGCCTTTCCGGCGACTATATCTTCGTCCGCAACGAACCAAGCGCGTCCGAATTCCGGACTCGCGAGGAACTCAATCTGGCGGCCACCTCGCAGATCGACGTCTGGTGGTCGTTGCGCAGCACCTACTCGAGAGACCTGGACACGGAAGAGTCGCGTACCGCCAGTTTTTCCGTGGTCTATCAGGATGAGTGTTTCATATTTGATGGGAGTTGGTCTCGCGACTTTACCGCCTCGACAGACGTGAGTTCGGGCGACACGTTCTTCTTTAGGTTGACGTTCAAGACGCTGGGTCAGATCGAGTCTGGTGAAATCAAGGCCGGCCCCAGCCCTGATCAATGATCGCGGGACCAACGTTGTCACTGGCCGTATTTTTTCGATCCAGGCGCACGAAACGTGTGCGCGTCGGCCGCCTGATCCCCGCTTTGGTCGGCGTCGCTGCCCTCGCAATCTGCGCGCTGCCCGCGTCGGCACAAGACGTGATGCGCATCGCCGCGGTGGTGAACGACGACATCATTTCGATCTGGGACGTGGAAAACCGGATGCGTCTCATTGCGCTGTCGACCGGAACGCAGCTGACCAACGAATCACGGCGAAGGCTGACCCCTCAGGTCCTGCGCAACCTGATCGACGACCGGCTGCGCCTGCAGGAGGCGAAACGCCTCAACATCCGCGTTTCCACGCGCGACATAGCCGGATCGATCGAGGAACTGGAGCAGCGCAACAACCTTCCCAAAGGAGCGGCACGCCAGGTGTTGGCGCAGAACGGGATCGACTTCGCCGTCCTGGAGGCGCAACAAGAGGCGATCATCGCCTGGCAGAAGATCGTGCAGCGCCGCCTCAGACGCCAGGTCGACGTGGGCGACGACGAGGTGGACGAAGAGCTTCGTCGCCTTCGATCCGTGCAAAACCTGCCGCAAAGCCTGGTCTCGGAGATCTTCTTGAGCGTGGATTCACCGGATCAGGAACGCACCATCAGAGCAAACGCGCTGCGCCTGATCGAACAGATCAGAAGCGGCGCCTCGTTCGCGGAAATCGCACGAAGCTTCTCGCAAAGCGCAACGGCCGCCGTCGGAGGCGACCTCGGCTGGGTCTTCCCCGGACAGCTGGACGAGGAACTGGACAAGGCGATCTCCGCCATGAGGCCCGGACAATTGTCCCAGCCGATCCGCGATTTCTCCGGCTACCACATCCTGCAGGTTCGGGACCGGCGCGTCTTCGGCGCAGCCGATCCCGGGAACGCCAAGATCAGCATCGCGCAGGTCTTGTTGCCTGCGGTGGGCGGCGCTGCGCCGACGCAGCAGGCAAACGACATTCTGGCCCAGGCATCAAGCTGCGATGCGCTGGTCGAGGCCGGCAAGGCCGGGGGCGCAACGATCTCCACGCGCCTGGACAACCTCGTGCTCGGGGACCTTCAGAAATCGATGGCCGAAACAGTGGCCGCTCTGGAACCCGGCCAGGCCGCAGCGCCCATCCCACAGGGGTCGGGACTGGTCCTGATCATGCTGTGCAACCGCGGGGCGGCAGAAGCGGTCTTGCCGTCGCGTGAAGAGATCGAGATGAGGATCGGACAGAGCCGACTGGACCTTCTGGCGCGCCGGTATCTGCGCGACCTGCGCCGCGCGGCCTTCGTGGACATCCGCGTTTGACGGACAGCAACCGACCGGTCTGCGTCACGATGGGCGAGCCGGCCGGCATTGGCGCCGAGATCGTTCTGAAGGCGTGGCTGCAGGCCCAAGAGAAAGCCCTCCCCCCGTTCGTCTGCATAGACAGCCCGGATCGGCTCGCCGCAAGCGCAGCAGCACTTGGCCTGTCGGTTCCCGTTCGTGCGGTTGAAGACGCGCGGGCATCTGCCGCCCTTTTCGGCGATGCCCTGCCGGTCTTGCCGATCGAACTTGCCGCGCGCCCGGAACCGGGCCAGCCGGACCCGCGCAACGCGCCCGCCGTGATACGGGCGATCGATCTTGGAGTGGCCACGGTCCGCTCGGGCGCCGCCAGCGCGCTGGTCACCTGCCCTATCCACAAGGCGGTGCTCTACGGTTCCGGGTTTTCGTTCCCCGGTCATACCGAATACCTGGCACACCTGTCCGGGGCAGACTGCAAGCCCATCATGATGCTTGTTGCCGGCACGTTTCGGGTCGTTCCGGTCACCATCCATATCCCGCTGGCGCAAGTCGCCACAGCATTGAGCGCGACGGCGATCGAAACCGCCGGGCAAATCGCCGCGCATTGCCTGCGCAGGGACTTCGGCATCCAACGACCGCGCTTGCGTGTCGCTGCGCTCAACCCGCACGGCGGCGAGGACGGATCGTTGGGCCGGGAGGAAATCGAAGTGATCGTACCCGCGGTCGAACGGCTTCGCGGCGCGGGAATCGCCGTCGACGGCCCCATCCCTGCGGACACCCTGTTTCACGCAGACGCCCGCGCCGGTTTTGATGCGGCCCTCTGCATGTATCACGATCAGGCCCTTATTCCATTGAAAACAATAGATTTTTGGGGCGGCGTCAATGTCACCGCAGGACTGCCGTTCGTGCGCACGTCGCCGGATCACGGCACCGCCCTGGATATCGCCGGACAGGGCAAGGCCAACCCGGAAAGTTTGATCCAAGCCATCGCACTGGCAGACGGGATCGCACGCAACCGAATGGCGCATGACGACGGCGCCGATGCCTGATCCGGTCGCTGGGCTCCCGCCGCTGCGGGAGGTCATCGCACGCCACAGTCTCAGCGCCCGCAAGGGACTGGGCCAGCACTTCCTGCTGGACCTCAATCTTACGGGAAAGATTGCACGGGCAGCAGGCGATCTTTCCGTCGGCACGGCCTTGGAAATCGGCCCCGGTCCGGGCGGTCTGACCCGCGCCTTGTTGTTGGCCGGCGCCAAGCACGTGGTCGCGGTCGAACGCGACCGGAGGTGCATCGAGGCGCTGAAGCCTCTGGTCGAGGCCGCCGGCGGCCGGCTTGAGATCATCGAAGGCGACGCTCTGAAGATGGATCTCGGGACGGTCGGTTCCGCCCCGCGCCGTATCGTCGCCAACCTGCCCTACAACATTGCCAGTCCCTTGTTGGTCGGCTGGCTCACCCGGGCCGAAGCCTTCGAATGCATGGTCTTGATGTTCCAGAAGGAAGTGGCTCAACGCCTTGTCGCTGCACCCGGCGATGCGGCCTATGGGCGGCTGTCGGTCCTGGCGCAATGGCGTTGCACCGCCGAGTTGGTCACGGGCATTCCGGCGCGGGCTTTCACGCCGCCGCCGAAAGTCGACAGCGCCGTCGTCCGGTTGCAGCCCCGACCGAAGCCCGCCTTCGCGTGCGCACAGTCCGACCTGGAACAGGTCACCGCCGCGGCATTCGGCCAGCGCCGCAAGATGCTGCGACGTTCTCTGGAGGGGCTCGGTGTCGACAGTACGCGGTTGCTGGCGGCGGCCGACATCGACGCCACGCGGCGTGCGGAAACCCTGACGGTGGCCGATTTCGCCCGGCTGGCGCAGGGTCTCAATAGCCTTCGCGCAGGCTCTTGACGAACTCGCCCAGGCCGACCAGCCGGTCCCGTTTGAGACGTTCGGCGGTCAGGATCGACAGGACCTGTGCGACGCTTTCCTCCAGATCGCGATTGACAATGATGTATGTGTATTCCGGATAGTGGCTCATCTCGTCGGCCGCCTTGCCCATTCGCCGGGCGACCACGTCGGACGTATCCTGCGCCCGTGTCTTCAGGCGCTGTTCCAGATCATGCGTGCTGGGCGGCAGGATGAAGACGCTGACCAGATCGTGCTGGGCCTTTTCCTCAAGCTGTTGCGTGCCCTGCCAGTCGATGTCGAACAACACGTCCTGGCCGTCTTCCAGTGCCTGGGCAACCGGCGTGCGCGGTGTGCCATAGTAGTTGTCGAAGACCTTTGCGCTTTCGAGAAGCTCGCCGCGGTTGCGCATCAGGTCGAATTCCACCTTGTCGATGAAATGATAGTCGACCCCATCCTGTTCGCCCGGCCGCTTGGCGCGCGTCGTGACCGACACGGACAGGGCGATGTTCGGATCGGTATCCAGGATGCGCCGTGCGATCGACGACTTGCCGGCACCCGACGGAGACGACAGCACCAGCATCAGTCCCCGTCGCTTGATGTGAAAGGGTTCGCTCATGGGCAGTTGCCGTTATTCGATGTTTTGGACCTGTTCCCGAAACTGATCGATCGTCGACTTCAGATCGAGACCGACGCGCGTCAGTTCGATGTCGGACGATTTGGAGCAGACGGTGTTCGTTTCTCGGTTCAGCTCTTGGCAGAGGAACTCCAGTTTGCGGCCTGCCGGCCCCGCCTCTTCGATCAACGCCTGTGCGGCGTCCAGGTGCGCCTTCAACCGGTCGATCTCCTCGCGGATGTCGGCCTTGGTCGCCAACAGTGCCGCCTCCTGCGCCAACCTGTTCTCGTCCAGTGCCGGCGCCGCCGACAACAGTTCCTCGACCTGTCGGCGCAACCGTTCCGCCAGCGCCTCGGGTTGCGCAGCGGCGCAACGTGCGGCCGCCTCGGCCAGTTCCTGCATACGGGTCAAATGCCCGACCATGACCGCGTGCAGGCGTCCACCCTCCGCCGCACGGGCCTCGGCCAACGCGTCAAGCGCCGTTGCCAGCGTTTCCATGACCGCGCCCTGGCGGTCCCGGTCCTCGGCACCAGCCTCGGGCGCGGGTTCGACCACTCCGCGCACACCAAGAAGTGTATCGATGCGGGGTTTGGACCGGACGGCGCCAGCCGGCGGCGATGCGCACATGGCCACCAGTTCCGCAAGGAAGGTCTCGTTGACCTGCATGTCGGAAGCGGAGGCGGCGCGCCGGACCTCCAGGGTCAGGGTCACCGAACCGCGCTTGAACTTCTCGCCGACCGCCGCACGAGCCAGCGGATCCAGGGCCTCCCAGCCCGACGGCACCCTGACCCGAATGTCCAGCGAGCGCCCGTTGACGCTGCGGACTTCCCATGCCCAACTCGCCGCTTCGTCCTGGCCACCCGCCCTGGCGAATCCCGTCATGCTGGTAATCGACAACGGCGGGCCCTTTCGAAAGACAACGCAACGAACGCGAGGTGTTATATCCGGCAGGCGATGGCGCAACAAGCCACGCCGTCCGCCGACACAGCCAGAAGACGGCCGGGAGTCCGATTCCATGAACAGTCCGAGAGCGATCCTGATCACCGGCGCATCGAGCGGCATCGGCGAGGCACTTGCCGAGCGCTACGCCGCGGACGGAAGTGTCCTGTTCCTATCCGGCCGCAACCGGGACCGCCTGCAGGCGGTCGTCGAACGGTGCCGGCGCCGCGGGGCACAGGCGTCCGGCGAGACCGTCGACGTCGCCGACCGCGATGCCATGGCCTCATGGATCCTCTCGGCCGATGCCGAGGCCCCTCTGGACCTGGTCATCGCGAACGCGGGCATCTCGGGCGGTTCGTCCGGACAGGGCGAAAGCGCCGAACAGGCAAGAGACATCTTCGCGACCAACCTGGCCGGTGTGCTGAACACGGTGCATCCGGCCCTGGTTGCCATGCGCACGCGGCAACGCGGCCAAATCGCGATGATGAGTTCAATGGCCGGCTTTCTTCCACTGTCGGGAGCGCCGGCCTACGCGTCGTCGAAAGCGGCGGTGATGGGCTATGGGTTGGCGCTGAGGGCCGATGCGGCGGCCGACGGCGTGCGCATCAGCGTGATCTGTCCGGGCTTCGTGCGTTCGCGGATCACCGACCGCAACCGGTTTCCGATGCCTTTCCTGATGGACCGGGAACGAGCGGCACGGATCATCGCCGCCGGCCTTTCGCGGGACAAGGCGCTGATTGCCTTTCCGTGGCAGATGCGGATGGTCGTGTCCGCGCTGGCCGCCTTGCCTATGCCGGTCAAACTGTGGATCGCGGGCCGCATGCCCCGCAAGGCATCGAACTAGCCGCAGCCCCGGTTGCGATCAGTTGCCCGCGTTCTTCTGCAGCCGCCGCCAACGCGCGACGTTGCGATTGTGCTCTTCCAACGTCTTGGCGAAGGCGTGGCCGCCGGTCCCGTCGGCGACGAAGTAGAGTTCGTCTGTGATCAGCGGGTTCAAAACCGCTTCGATCGAGGCGCGGCCGGGGTTGGAGATCGGCCCGGGCGGCAGGCCCGGGTATTCGTAGGTGTTGTATGGGTGGTCCGTTTTCAGGTCCAGCCGCGTCAGTTCGCGGCCCAGTGGCCCGCGTCCGCCGGTGAGGGCATAGACAACCGTCGGGTCCGACTGAAGGCGCATATTGCGCTGCAGCCGGTTGATGAACACAGCCGCGATGCGCGGTCGTTCTTCGGGCACCGAAGTCTCTTTTTCGACGATAGAGGCCAGGGTCAGCGCTTCTTCCTTATCGGTGAACGGAAGTCCGTCCATGCGCACGCGCCACAACTCGTCCAGCGCCTGGGCCATCTCCGCTTCCATGCGCTCAAGGACGCCCACACGCGGATCGCCATAGGCAAAATGGTATGTCTCGGGCAACAGCGCGCCCTCGTCCGGCAGGGTCTCGATCACGCCGACCAGCCCCTCCGCCTCTTCCAGCAAGGCCAGGATTTCGACGCTGGTCAGTCCCTCGGGAATGGTGACCCTGCGTACCACCGTGTCGTGCTGAACCAGCTTTTCGAGGACCGCCTGCTGGCTGACCGCGCTGTCGAAGGCATACTCGCCCGCCTTCAGCGAACCATGCTGACCGCGCACCCGCGCCGCGAGGATGAAAACAAACGGGTTTCGGATCACGCCTGCCGTTTCCAGCTGGGCAGCGATCGGACGCAGGCCGGCGCCCGTGGGGATCACGACGCTGACAGGGCCCGTCAGGGGCCCCGGACCGGTGAACACGAAATAGCCCCACATTGCCGTGCCCCCAGCAACGATGACGGCAAACAACGCAAGACCCAGCAGCAGGTTAAGCGTGCGGCGCATCCATGTCTCTCATGGTGGCTGCCAGACGAGAGCGTGTTACGGCGCCGGTCCGAAGATAAGACACGCATTCGTTCCGCCGAAACCGAACGAGTTCGACATGACATAGTCGACCCGGCGTTCTTTTGCCTGCAGAGGCACGAGATCGATGTCGCATCCTTCCGACGGATTGTGCAAGTTCAAAGTCGGGGGCACCACATTGTCCTCGATCGCCAGCAGGCCGAACATCGACTCGACGGCGCCCGCCGCACCCAGAAGATGTCCGATGGCCGATTTTGTCGACGACATCGACAGCGTGTAGGCGTGCTCGCCGAACAGGCGCTTGACAGCACCAAGTTCGATCTCGTCGCCCAGCGGGGTCGAGGTTCCGTGGGCGTTGATATAGTCGATCTTTTCGGGCGCCACGTTCGCCCGGCGCAGGGCGGCCTGCATGGCCCGGAAACCGCCATTTCCGTCCTCGGCCGGAGCCGTGATGTGGTTGGCGTCGCCCGACATCCCGTAGCCGATCAATTCGCCGTAGATCTTTGCGCCGCGACGGCGGGCATGTTCCAATTCCTCCAGCACCAGGACGCTTGCGCCTTCGCCCATGACGAAGCCGTCGCGGTCCTTGTCCCAGGGACGGGATGCCTCTTCCGGCCGGTCATTGTAGCCGGTCGACAGGGCGCGCGCCGCGGCGAAGCCGGCGATACCCAGCCGGCAGATGGCCGCCTCGGTCCCGCCCGCCAGCATGACGTCGGCATCGTCCAGCATGATCATTCGCGCCGCGTCGCCGATCGCGTGGGCGCCGGTCGCACATGCCGTCACCACGGCATGGTTCGGCCCGCGAAAGCCGTACCGGATCGAGATGAAACCGGAAGCCAGGTTGATCAGGTTGGCCGGAATGAAGAACGGCGTCAGGCGGCGCGGGCCTTTTTCCTCAAGCAGAAGCGTTCCGTCAGCAATGCCGTTCAGCCCGCCGATGCCGGATCCGATCATGACGCCGGTGCGGTTCTGGGATTCCTCGTCGTCCGGCATCCAGCCCGCATCCTCCACCGCCTGCACGGCCGCAGCCATGCCGTAGGCGATGAAGGTGTCCATCTTGCGCTGGTCCTTCCTGTCGACCCATTCGTCTGGGTTCCAGCCGCCGTCCGCAGCGGAGCCAAGTGGCACCTGCCCGGCGATCCGCGCCGGCAGGTCGGATACGTCGAACTGCTCGATATGGGAGATGCCGGAGTCGCTTTCGATCAGGCGCGACCAAGCGTGCCGGGCCCCAAGACCAAGCGGCGTGACCGCTCCCATGCCTGTTATGACGACGCGCCTCATGACGCGACACCCAAACCGCGATGCCTAACTGACGTGTTCCTCGATGAAGTTGATGGCATCTTTGACGGTGAGGATCTTCTCCGCAGCGTCATCGGGGATCTCGCAGCCGAATTCCTCTTCGAACGCCATCACAAGTTCGACGGTGTCGAGGCTGTCCGCGCCGAGATCGTCGATAAAGCTGGCGCTGTCGGAAACCTTGCCCTCGTCGACACCGAGATGTTCAACCACGATCTTCTTCACGCGATCTGCAACGTCGCTCATTTTGGTTTCAATCCTTCAACTTGTGCGGACCGGGCCCGGCCGCTTGATATTGGGTGAATTGCTGTCGGAGGCGCTGCGGAAACGTCGCCGCCCCGCCAAAAAGCGGGGTTCCCTACCATACTTCATACGGTGTGCCAACCCGGGAGTCCGGGACTTCCAACCGGGCGGACGGAGGCCAGGGTGGCCTCAAATCATAGCGATGCCGCCGCTGATATTCAGGGTGTGACCGGTCACGTAGGCAGCCTCCTCGGAGGCCAGAAACACCGCCCCGGCGGCAATCTCCGCCGGCACGCCCATCCGGCCCACCGGGACCTTGGTATCGATGTCGGCCCGCTGCTGCTCGCTCAGTGCGTCGGTCATCGGCGTCGCGATGAAGCCCGGAGCGATGCAATTCACCGTGATCCCGCGGTTGGCGACCTCCCAGGCCAGCGCCTTCGACATGCCGATCATGCCGGCCTTGGAGGCGGCGTAGTTGGCCTGGCCAGGGTTGCCGATCATACCGACCACCGAGGTGATGCCGATGATACGCCCCCACCGGCGGCGCATCATGCCGCGCAACAGGGCGCGCGACAGCTTGAAGGCCGCCGTCAGATTGACGTCCAGAACCGCCTGCCAGTCTTCGTCCTTCATGCGCATGGCAAGCGTGTCGCGGGTAAGTCCGGCATTATTGACCAGGATGTCGATCTGGCCGGCGGCCTCTTCCGCGGCGGTTGCAAGAGCGGCGGCACCGTCCGCCTCGGAAAGATTGGCGGGCACGACCATCGCCCGCTCGCCTAGCTCGGATTTCAGCGTCTCCAGCTTTTCGGTCCGGGTACCCGATAAGACGACAGCCGCTCCGTTGGCATGCAGCGCGCTGGCGATTGCGGCCCCCAATCCGCCCGTGGCGCCGGTCACCAGTGCCGTTTTGCCGCTCAGATCGAACATGTTGCCTCCTTGCATACCGCGCCGGCCGGCGCGGACCTCAAAGCTGTTTCAGTAACGCTTCAATGTCTTCGGGCGTCGCCGCGTTTCCGGTCGCGAAGTCCGGTTCTATGCGACGAACAAGTCCGCTGAGGACCTTGCCGGCACCCACCTCGATCACGGTCTCGACGCCGAGATCCCTAAGCTTCACGATACTTTCGCGCCAGCGGACCATGCCGCAGACCTGATCGACAAGCAGGCGCTTGATCGCATCGGGCGTGCTGGCCAGGTCCGCCGTCACGTTGGCGATCAGCGGAACACTCGGCCCCGCCAGCGTCTCCTTGGCAAGCGCGTCTTCCATGACCTCGGCCGCCGGCGCCATCAAAGGGCAATGGAACGGCGCAGAAACCTCAAGCAGCATGGCCCGACGCGCGCCGCGTTCCTTGGCAAGGTCGACGGCGCGTCCGACGGCTTCGGCATCGCCGCTGACCACGACCTGTCCGGGCGCATTGTCGTTTGCCACTCCGCACACGCCCTCGCCGGCCGCGTCCTTCACAACGCCGGCCACATCGTCGAATTCCATTCCCAGGATCGCGGCCATCGCGCCCTCGCCGACCGGGACCGCCGCCTGCATGGCGCGGCCGCGCAGCTTCAACAGCCTCGCGGCCTGGTCCAGTCCAAGGGTGCCGGCCGCGGCCAAGGCGGAGTATTCACCCAACGAGTGACCGGCGACATAAGCGGCCATGCCGGCAAGATCCCTGCCGCCCTGCCCCTCGATCGCGCGCAGCGCCGCAATGCTGACCGCCATCAACGCCGGCTGCGCGTTCTCCGTCAGCGTCAGCTCGTCGGCGGGTCCTTCGAACATCAGGCGGCTGAGGTTCTGTTTCAGAGCCTCGTCCACCTCCTCGAACACCATGCGGGCCTCGCCGAAGGCGTCGGCAAGGGCCTGTCCCATCCCGACGGCCTGGGAGCCCTGACCGGGAAACACGAATGCGCGCGTCATGTGATGAGCGATCCTGCTGTGGCTGGACGTCCGGTGGAAACGGGTTCGAACCGCCCCGGCGCCATGTCATAGCGAGGCTGGGGGCCAAGTCAAGCAATGGCCAAAAACCTCTTTCACTTCCCGACCGCTGCGGCTATAACCGCCGCCGTTTACGGGTCCGCGGGCGCCATGGTGACGCAGCGGATCCCGAACTCCTTCCGCCTTCCAAGTGACCGTCCCGCCCAGTCGGGTCCTGTCGAGGAGAAGGCGGTGAGAGCCAGGCGGCATGGCCTCGATGCGAGGCAGATGCGCTGGCTCGCTAACAGCCAAAGGGAGTACAGGACCAGTGCCTTACTACGAAAACGTCATGATTGCGCGTCAGGACATCTCGGCCGCACAGGCCGAAGCCCTGACCGACCAGTTCTCCGCCATCCTCACCGAGGGCGGCGGCAGCGTTGGCCGCAAAGAGTATTGGGGCCTTCGCAACCTTGCCTTTCGGATCAAGAAGAACCGAAAAGGGCACTACACTCTCCTCAATTTTGAGGCGCCGGCCCCGGCCGTCCAGGAGATGGAGCGCAACATGCGCCTGAACGAGGACGTGCTGAGGTTCATGACCATCCGGACAGACGACCTTCCGGAGACGCCCAGCGTGGTCATGCAGCGTCGGGACGAGCGCGACCGCGGTTCACGCGGCGGCCGCGACGGCGGCCGAGACGGCGGCCGAGACGGCGGCCCGCCCCGCTCGGGACCGCGCCAGCAGGCCACCGAAGCGCCTGCGGCTGAAGAAACCAAGGGAGAAAGCTGATGGCTGCACCGGGTCGCCCCGGCGGCGGACGCCGCCCGTTCTTCCGGCGCAAGAAGACCTGCCCGTTCTCGGGCCCCAACGCGCCGGTCATCGACTATAAGGACGTCAAGACGCTGCAGCGGTTCATCTCCGAGCGCGGCAAGATCGTGCCAAGCCGGATCACCGCCGTATCGGCCAAGAAACAGCGCCTTCTCGCCCAGGCCATCAAACGCGCACGGTTTCTCGCCCTGCTGCCCTACGTGGTCAAATAGGAGGATCGAAGCATGCAAGTGATCCTCCTGGAACGGATTGAACGGCTCGGCCAGATGGGTGACGTGGTCACCGTCAAGCCGGGCTACGCGCGCAACTACCTTCTGCCCCAGAAGAAAGCACTGCGGGCCACCGAGGCCAACCGGACCCGGTTCGAGACCGAAAGGACCCAGCTGGAGGCGCAGAACCTGGAACGGAAGGGCGAAGCGGACTCGGTTGCGGAGAAGCTGGACGGCGTCTCGGTCACGCTGATCCGCGCCGCGTCGGACTCCGGCCAGCTCTATGGCTCGGTCACCGCCCGCGATATCGCGGCCAGCCTGACCGAGGCCGGCTTCACGGTGTCGCGCAACCAGGTCCTGATGGAACGCCCGGTCAAGACCCTGGGTATCTTCGATTTCAGGATCAGGCTGCACCCGGAGGTGACGTCGACGGTTTCCGTCAATGTGGCCAAGTCCGAGGAAGAGGCCGCCGTGCAGGCCGACCGGGTGGCCCGCGGCCTGCCCGCCCTGCAGACCCTGGCCCAGCAGGAGGCGGAGCAGGACCAGCGCGAACGCGCGCCGGCGCCTGCCGAGGCTGCCGCTGCCGCGGAGGGAGAGGCGCAGCCCGACACCGAAGCCGCGGCCGAGGCGTCGGGCGACGGCGAGGCAGAGGCTGCGGCGCCTGGCGAACCGCAGGGCGAAAAGCCCGAAACGACGAAGGCGGAACCGGAATCCTAAGCCGGTCGATCCGCTTTCGCTGCGGACGTGAACGAAACGGCGCCGTCGGGAATGACGGCGCCGTTTTCGGTCCGGCACCAGACGAATGCCGCCGCATCGGCGAATCGTTCTATGGTGGAACCGTTCCCGATATCCCCTTTATTCACAGCCTTCGTTCTAGGGACGTTCTGACGGAGAGTGTCATAGGTTGGCGAAATGGTGAGTTCGATAACCGATAACAACATCGCTTCCCTCCATGACGAGACTGATCGGTCCGCCCCGATACTGCGGGAGCCGCCGCACAATCTGGAGGTCGAATCGGCGCTATTGGGTGCGATCCTGCGCAACAACCGCGCCTTCGAGCAGGTGTCGGAGCGCCTGGAAGCGGGACATTTCTATGCGCCTGCGCACCAGCGGATCTACGCCGCAATCGCCAAGCTGATCCAGCTCGGTCAGGTCGCCAAGCCCGAAACGCTGCGCCACTATTTCGAACAGGACGAGTCCCTGGAGGCGGCCGGCGGGCCGTCCTATCTGGTCGAATTGGCCTCGAACGTGGTGACGGTCATCAACGCAGCCGACTATGCGGCGATCGTGCACGACCTCTATCTGAAGCGCGAGCTGATCGCGCTGGGCGAAACGGTGGTCAACGATGCCTTCGACCAGGTCATCGAGGACGACGCCCTGCAGCAGATCGCGCGTGCGGAACAGCATCTCTACGATCTTGCAACCACGGGCGAACTCGACCGGGGCGTCGTCGACCTCTACGGGGCGGCCAAGCTGGCCCTCAGTTCGGCGGACGAGGCCTTCCGCCGCGACAGCCACGTGGTCGGCGTAACGACGGGGTTTCACGACCTGGACAAGAAGCTGGGCGGTCTGCACAAGTCGGACTTGGTTATCCTCGCCGGCCGGCCGGCGATGGGCAAGACGGCGCTGGCAACGAACGTCGCCTACAACGCCGCCGCATCTTACAAGCGGGTGACCGACAATACCGGCCGCGAGATCACCGAAGGCGCCCGCACGTTGTTCTTCTCGTTGGAAATGTCGGCCGAACAGCTCGCCAGCCGTATCATGGCCGAACGCTCGGAGGTCCCGTCCGACAAGGTGCGTCGGGGCGAGATCGATACCGAGGAGTTCGGACGCATCGCCATGGCCGCCCAGGACCTGCGCCAGATCCCTCTCTATATCGACGACACGCCGGCCTTGACCATCTCGCAGCTCCGCCAGCGGGCCCGGCGGGTCAAGCGCCAGAACGGGCTGGAACTTGTCATCGTCGACTACCTGCAGCTGCTGCAGAGCACCTCGGACCGGCGCAACGACGGCCGGGTCCAGGAGATCTCGGAAATCACCCGCGGCCTGAAGACGCTGGCCAAGGAGCTGGATGTGCCCGTCATCGCCCTGTCCCAGCTTTCGCGCGCGGTCGAGCAGCGCGAGGACAAGCGGCCGCAACTGTCGGATCTTCGCGAATCCGGCTCGATCGAACAGGACGCGGACGTCGTCATGTTCATCTTCCGCGAGGAGTACTACCTCGAGAAGGCGGAACCCCTTCGGCGGGTAGACGAGGACCAGACGCGGTTCGAGGATCGCATGGAACGGTGGCACGAAAGGCTGAAGGACGTGCAGAACACGGCCGAGGTCATCATCTCCAAACAGCGGCACGGCCCGACCGGCTCGATCAGCCTCTATTTCAATGGCGCGCTGACCAAGTTCGCCGACCTCGATTCGCGACATCAGCCGGACGACTACTGAGGTGACCGACGCGGCCGATGCACCGACCCGGCTGGTCATCGACCTCGCGGCACTGACCGCCAACTACGCACTGTTGGCCGCGCGCGCCGCCCCGGCGCGCTGCGCGGCGGTGGTCAAGGCCAATGCCTACGGCCTTGGGATCGATCGGGTGGCCCCCGCCTTGGCCGCCGCGGGATGCGAGACCTTCTTTGTCGCAACGCTGGACGAGGCGATCACCCTGCGTGGGCTTTTGGCGGACACGGAGATCGTTGCGCTCAACGGGCTGATGCACGGCGAAGCGCCGGTGTATCAGCGCCACGGCATCGTCCCCGCCCTGAACGATCTCGGCCAGATCTCGGCCTGGCAGCGCCACTGCGCCGCAGCCGACCGTTGCCTGCGGTGGTCCATTGCGACACCGGCATGGCGCGGCTTGGCCTGCCCAAGGCGGAGGCGGATATCCTGGCCAGTGAACCCGGGCGCCTTCAGGGCTTCCCACTGCGCTGCCTGATGAGCCACCTCGCCTGCGCTGACACCCCGACGCATGCGCTGAACGCAGAACAACAGGCCGCTTTCGGCGGCCTCGTGCAGCGCCTGAAGCCGCCGCAGGCCTCGCTGGCGGCTTCAAGCGGCATTTTTCTGGGGCCCGCCTACCACTTCGACATGGTGCGGCCGGGCATCTCTCTCTATGGCGGTCGACCCAACGAACAGGCCGAAAACCCGATGCGGCCGGTCGTGCGGCTCAGCGCAAAAGTCCTGCAAATCCGCGACGTTGACGCCCAACAGACCGTTGGATATGGTGCGACGCATCGCTTCGACGGGCCCACGCGCGTGGCCACGATTGCGGTCGGCTATGCCGATGGCTATCTGAGATCGCTAAGCGGTGTTGGGGAGGCTCAGGTCGGCAATGTCGTTGTGCCCGTGATCGGCAGAATCTCGATGGACCTTGTTACTTTGGATGTCACCGCACTTCCGGCGCTGCGCCAGGGCGACAGCGTTGATCTGATCGGCCCATCGATTTCCGTCGACTCGGTCGCGGACCGCGCCGGCACGATCTCCTACGAGATCCTCGTGAGATTAGGGCATCGATTTGTCCGCGACTATGTTGGGGGAACTGCATGAATCCGTTGCGTCCCATCGGCAGAGCGTTTCTGGGTTTCCTGGAGGCGACCGGCCGGTTGACCATGTTCTGCGCATCGGGCGTCAGCCATTCGATCCGGCCGCCGTTCTATCTGCGCCTTCTGGGCCGGCAGTGCGTGGACATCGGCTATTACTCGCTGCCGGTGGTCGGGCTGACCACCCTGTTTTCGGGCATGGTGCTGGCCTTGCAGTCCTACACCGGCTTTGCCCGCTTCTCGGCCGAAGGCGCCGTCGCGACCGTGGTCGTCCTGTCGATGACCCGGGAACTCGGCCCCGTGCTGGCCGGCCTGATGGTCGCGGGACGCATCGGCGCCGCAATGGCCGCGGAACTGGGCACGATGCGCGTCACCGAGCAGATCGACGCCCTGGAAACCCTGTCGACGAACCCGTTCAAGTACCTGGTGGCGCCTCGGCTGATCGCGGGGCTGACCATGCTGCCGCTGCTGGTGATCGTCGGCGACATCATCGGCGTTTTCGGCGGCTATCTGGTCGGTGTCTACAAGCTTGGGTTCAACCCCGCGGCCTATCTTAAGAACACCATGGATTTCCTTGAATTCATGGACGTTTTTTCCGGTTTGGTGAAGGCCGCCGTATTCGGGTTCATCATCGCGCTGATGGGCTGCTACAACGGGTACTACTCGCGCGGCGGCGCCCAGGGCGTCGGTGCGGCAACCACCAACGCCGTGGTGTCGGCGTCGATCCTGATCCTGACCTCGAACTACCTGATCACGGAACTGTTCTTCGGCACATGAGCCAGGGCACCGAACCCAAGATCCTGATGAAGGGCGTGGTCAAGCGGTTTGGACCGAAGACCGTGCTGGACGGGCTCAACCTCGATGTCATGCCCGGCGAATCGGTGGTCATCATCGGCGGTTCCGGAACGGGCAAGTCGGTGACGATCAAGTGCCTGCTGGGGCTGCTGACGCCGGACGAGGGAGAGATCAAGATCGACGGCCAGTCGGTCGTCGGCCTGTCCGAACGCAAGCGCGAGAGGGTGAACGCCAAGATCGGCATGCTGTTCCAGCACGCCGCCCTGTTCGACTCCATGCCGGTCTGGGAGAACGTCGCCTTCGGCCTGATCCAGGGCAAGGGCATGAGCCGCAATGCCGCCCGGGACAAGGCGATGGAAAAGCTGGCCATGGTGGGCCTGGGCGACGAGGTGGGGGAAGTCTGGCCGGCCGAACTGTCGGGCGGCATGCGCAAGCGTGTGGGCCTGGCCAGGGCGATCGCGATCGACCCCGAGATCATCCTGTTCGACGAACCGACCACGGGCATCGACCCGATCATGGGCGACGTCATCAACAAGCTGATCGCGAAGGTCACCCGCGAGATCGGCGCGACCGGCATCACCATCACCCACGACATGTCCAGCGCCCGGGCGATATCCGACCGGGTCGCGATGATCTACAAGGGCAAGGTCGTTTGGCAGGGCGATACCAAGGCGATGGACGAAACCGGCAACGAGTACGTGGACCAGTTCATCCACGGCCGGATCGAAGGCCCGATTAAGATGGAGATCCGCAGACTGTAGCGCGCCGCATCGCGGCGACGGCGGCTCGACGGGATACCCTGTATTGGCGAAGGCCCAAACACGATATGTCTGCCAGTCCTGCGGCGCGGTGCACCATCGCTGGATGGGGCGGTGCGACGCCTGCAGCGCCTGGAACACCGTCGTCGAGGAGGTGGTCGAAGCGCCGCCGGTCGGCCGCGGCGCCGGACGCGGGGCGCAGGGCTCGGGCCGGGCATTGGCTTTTTCGACGCTGAAGGGGCCGTTGGACGATACGGCGCGCCGCAAGACCGGCATCGCTGAGTTCGACCGGGTCACCGGTGGCGGCCTGGTGGAGGGCTCGGTGCTGTTGATCGGCGGCGATCCCGGAATCGGCAAATCGACGCTGCTGTTGCAGGTTGCCGCGCGGCTGGGCGACGCGGCGCGGGTCGCCTACATCTCCGGCGAAGAGGCGATCGACCAGGTCCGGTTGCGGGCCGGCCGGCTGGGCGTGGCCGAAGCCTCGGTCGATCTCGCCGCGGCGACCAGCGTCCGCGACATCACCGCGACGCTGGATTCCGAACAGGGTCCGGAGGTGGTGATCGTTGACTCGATCCAGACCATGTATGTGGACGTTCTCGATTCGGCACCGGGCACCGTGGCCCAGGTGCGCGCGTCCGCCCAGGAGTTGATCCGGATCGCCAAGCGCCGCGGCGTCACCGTCCTGATCGTCGGTCACGTCACCAAGGAGGGCACGATCGCAGGGCCGCGGGTTCTGGAGCATATGGTCGATACGGTGCTCTATTTCGAAGGCGAACGCGGCCACCAGTTCCGGATCCTGCGTGCCGTGAAGAACCGGTTCGGACCGACCGACGAGATCGGCGTGTTCGAGATGACGGACGCCGGCTTGATGGAGGTCGCCAACCCGTCGGCCCTGTTCCTGGCCGACCGCCAGGGCGACGTCTCGGGCGCAGCGGTGTTTGCCGGGATCGAAGGCTCGCGGCCCGTCCTGGTGGAAATCCAGGCGCTGGTGGCCCCCTCGCCCCTTGCAACACCCCGCCGCACGGTCGTGGGCTGGGACAGCGGCCGGCTGGCCATGGTGATCGCGGTCCTGGAAACGCGGGCCGGGCTTTCATTGTCGGGCCGGGATGTCTATCTGAATGTCGCCGGCGGGATGCGCGTTGGCGAGCCGGCGGCGGACCTGGCCGTCGCCGCGGCGCTTGCCTCGTCGGTCAGCGGCGTGGCCTTGCCGACCGACACTGTGGTATTTGGCGAGATCGGCCTGTCCGGCGAGGTGCGCGGCGTGACCCGCGCGGAAGCGCGGATCAAGGAAGCTGGCAAGTTGGGCTTCAGCCGGGTCATCATGCCCGCCCGCCGCGCCCGCGACCGGTCGAAACGGCCTCAGCCTCCCGCCTCGGTCGCGGTGACCGAGGTGACGCGGCTGTCGGAAATCGTCGAGCTGTTGGCGGCGCAGCCGTCCGGCCGGCGCACGGCAATGAGCGGATAGCAGGCATATATGGGCGACGCGCTTTCATCGATGCCGATCTCCTGGCTTGACCTGACGGTCCTGGCAATCCTGGTGCTGTCAGGACTGCTGGCCTATGTGCGCGGCTTCGTGCGGGAGGTTCTGTCGATCGGGGCCTGGGTCGGCGCCGCCGTGATCACCTATGTCGCCTATCCCCATGCCCTGCCCTATGCCCAGCAATGGACCGACATCGAAATCGTCTCCAGCTTCGGCACGATGGCAGGCGTCTTTATTGTGGTGCTTCTGGTTCTGACGGTTCTCAGCGGCTTCATCGCCCGCGGCGTCAAGGAAAGCGCGATCGGTCCGCTGGACCGGGCGCTTGGTTTCCTGTTCGGACTGGCAAGGGGAGCATTCCTGGTCTGTCTTGCCTTCATCCTGCTTGTGTTCTTCCTGAACGAGGACAACCTGCCGGATCCGATCTACGAGACGCGCTCGCTGCCGTTCGTTGCACTGGGATCGGACCTGATGCTGGCACTCGTGCCGGCCGATACCTCGCAACGCCTGCGCGACGCGATCGGCCGCGTAAGGGAGGGCGTCTCGATGGCGGTCGAGCAGGAAAAGACGTTCCGCCAGCTGACGCAGCCGAAACCACAGGAAGCCGATGGCGCCGCCGCGAAAGAACCTTCCTACGAAGATTCCGACCGGCGCAACATGGAAGCGCTGATCGACCAGAGCAGATGACAGACAGCCGATGAGAAAGGGCTGACGGGCATGATTCCCATTCCAACGGCGGGCGCCGGCCCGTTCGACGACGACAAACTGCGCGAGGAGTGCGCCGTATTCGGCATCTTCGGCAACACGGACGCGGCCGCGCATACCGCGCTGGGCCTGCATGCCCTACAGCATCGTGGCCAGGAGGCGTCCGGCATCGTTTCCTTCGACGGCCGGCACTACCATCAGCATCGCGGCATCGGGCACGTGGGCGACGTATTCAGCGACGAGAACGTAATGCGGCGCCTGCAGGGCCACGCCGCCGTCGGCCACAACCGCTATTCGACGACAGGCGAACCGCTGCCGCGCAATGTCCAACCTCTGTTTGCCGAGCTTTCGTTCGGGGGCTTTGCAATCGGGCACAACGGCAACCTGACCAATGCGATGTCGCTCAGGCGCGAGCTGGTGGAGTGCGGCTGCATCTTCCAATCCACCACCGACACCGAGATCATCATTCACCTGATGGCGACATCGAAGGGCACCGTCGTCGACCGGCTGATCGGGGCCTTGCGGCGGATCGAAGGTGCCTACTCGGTGGTTGCGCTGGCAGACGACGCCGTGATCGGCGTCCGCGATCCGTTGGGCGTGCGTCCGCTGGTGCTGGGGCGGCTGGGGGATGCCTACCTGCTGGCATCGGAGACCTGCGCCTTCGACATCATCGGCGCGACCGCCGTGCGCGACATCGAGCCGGGCGAACTGGTGGTGCTGAACGAACACGGCGTGCACAGCCACCGTCCCTTCGCGCCGCAGCCGCACCGGTTCTGCGTCTTCGAGTACATCTACTTCTCGCGCCCGGACAGCATCGTGAACGGCAACTCTGTCTACGAGGCGCGCAAGCAGATCGGCGCCGAACTTGCCCGCGAGGCGCCGGCGACGGCGGACGTGGTGGTCCCGGTTCCCGATTCGGGCGTGCCGGCGGCGATGGGCTATGCCACGGAGGCGGGCATTCCGTTCGAGTACGGCATCATCCGCAACCACTATGTTGGGCGGACGTTCATCGAACCGACCGACGAGATCCGTCACCTGGGCGTCAAGCTCAAGCACAACGTGAACCGACCGCACATCGACGGAAAGCGGGTCATCCTTGTCGACGATTCGATCGTCCGCGGCACGACTTCCAAGAAGATCGTCGAGATGGTCAGGGCCGCGGGCGCAACCGAGGTGCATATGCGGATTTCCAGCCCACCGACGACGCATTCATGCTTTTACGGCGTCGACACGCCCGAGCGCGCCAAACTCCTCGCGGCGCAGCTTGACGTGGAGAGCATGCGCGCGCTGATCCAGGCGGACAGCCTGGCTTTCGTCTCCATGGACGGCCTGTACCGCGCCATGGGCCACCCCGGTCGCCTCGACGACGCACCGCAGTTCTGCGATGCGTGCTTTTCCGGCGATTACCCGATCGACCTGCACGATCAGGAATCGGGATCCAACACCCGCCAGCTCTCGCTTCTGGCGGAGACCGGCTAATGGCCGCCGGCCGGCTTTCCGGCCGAACCGCCCTGATCACCGGCGCCAGCAGGGGGATAGGCGCGGCGGTGGCACGGCGGTTCGCGGCCGAGGGCGCGCAGGTCGTGCTGACGGCCCGAACCCGCGGCGGGCTTGAGGAGACCGACGACGACATCCGCGCCGCGACCGGCCGCCGTGCCACCCTCGTCACGCTTGATCTGCGGCAGCTCGATTCCATCGACGCACTGTGCGCATCGATCTACGAGCGGTTTGGCGGGCTCGACATCCTGGTCGGAAACGCCGCCATGCTTGGGACCTTGTCGCCGGTCGCGCATGTGGCGCCGCAGGTCTGGGAAGAGACTTTCACCGTGAACGTGACGGCGAACCAGCGCCTGCTGCGGGCGGCCGACGCCCTGCTGCGCCAGTCCGACGCCGGCCGCGCGCTGTTCGTCACCTCCGGCGTGACCCAAGGCCGGTTTGCCTTCTGGTCCGCATACGCGGCCAGCAAGGCAGCGCTCGAACAACTTGTTCTTGTCTACGCGTCCGAGATCGAGAAGACGTCGGTCCGCGCGAACCTGATCGATCCGGGAATTGTCGCAACGGCGCTGCGGGCGCAGGCCTTCCCGGGCGAAGATCCGAGCACGCTGCGCGCGCCGGATGACGTCACCGACCTGTTCGTTGACCTGGCCGAGCCTTCCTGTACCCGCAACGGCGAGCGGCTGAGCGCCTGAGCCGGACCGGCCCGTTCAGCGCCCGACCTGGCGCAGTTCGATCGTGCCGCGGCACCGTCCGTCCAAGTCCTTCCAGCGGCCGTCGAACTCCCCCTCGGCAAAGGTCCCGGTCACCTCCGCCGCAGGCTGGTTGTGGCGCGTCAGCATCCCCTTGTACAGCGAACCGTCTTCCTGCACCTGACCGCGCACCCCGAAATCCGTGCCGCTGCCGCGAACCGTGCCGGTCACATCGCTGCTGGCGACTTCCACCCTGACTGCGCCGCGCCTGACACAGCCGGACTCGCCGGCCGAAAACAGCAATCGCCCCGCCCAGCGCCCGTCATGGGGGCCGGGCTCGCCCTGAAACAGGTTGTCGGTATCGCAACCGGCAAGGACCAGCACCAGCACCAGCGCGGCACTTGCCGGTGCCAAGCAGCGGATCGGGAACAGGCTAGGCATTGCTGACATAGGGGTTCTTTCCTTTGCGGAGGTGGATCCGAACAGGCGTGCCGACCAGGCCGAAGGTCTCGCGCAGACCGTTCACGAGATATCGCATATAGGATTCGGGCAGGTCGCCCGGCCGCGACGCGAAGACGGCGAATGTCGGCGGCCGCGTCTTGACCTGGGTTGCGTAACGCAACCGGATGCGCCGGCCCTGGGACACCGGCGGCGGATGGGTTTCGGTCATCCGTTCCAGCCATTCGTTCAGCTTCGCCGTGGGTACCCGCCGGTTCCAAACGTCGTAGGCGCCAAGCACGGCGTCCAGCAGCCGATCCAGGTTCTGACCCTTGAGCGCCGACAGGGTCACGATCGGGATGCCGCGGACCTGCGGCAGGCTGGTCTGCAGCCGGTCCGACAGGCGCTGACGCGCCGCCTTCTTGTCGGAGACCAGATCCCACTTGTTGACGGCAATCACCAGCGCCCGGCCCTCGTCGATCACCTGACGCGCAATCGTCAGATCCTGCTTTTCCAAAAGGTCCTGGGCATCCAGCACCAGCGCAACGACCTGCGCAAACTGGATCGCACGGCGCGAATCCGCAACCGAGAGTTTCTCGACCTTGTCCGTGACTTTTGCCCGGCGCCTGAGACCGGCGGTATCGATCAGCTTCAGCGTACGGTCGCGGAAGGTGAACGACACCGCAATCGCATCGCGGGTGATCCCGGCCTCCGGCCCGGTCAGCAGACGGTCCTCGCCGATCAGCCGATTGATCAGCGTGGACTTGCCCACATTGGGCCGCCCGACCACGGCAAGCTGAATCGGCTGGGCGGCATCCGCGGACGCGTCCTGTTCGGGCACGGCCTCGGCCTCGAAGGGCACCAAGGCGGCGAACAACGCCGCCATGCCTTCGCCATGTTCGGCCGAAATGGCGACCGGATCACCCAACCCCAGCGCGTGCGCCTCCAGAAGACCGGCCTCCGCCGCCTGCCCCTCGCACTTGTTCGCCACAAGCACGATCGCCTTGCCGGACTGCCGCAGCCAATCGGCGAACGCCCGGTCCAGCGGCGTCATGCCGGCGCGCGCGTCGATCATCAGGATGGCGACGTCGGCCTCCTGGACCGCACGCTCGGTCTGGCGGCGCATGCGGGCCTGCAGGGACTCGTCGAAGGCCTCTTCCAGTCCGGCGGTATCGATCACGGTGAATTCAAGGTCGGACAGACGCCCAACCCCTTCGCGCCGGTCGCGGGTCACGCCGGGCTGGTCGTCGACCAGCGCCAGACGCTTGCCGACCAAACGGTTGAACAAGGTCGATTTGCCCACGTTGGGGCGCCCCACGATCACCACCGTCAATGACATCGCGCCTGTCCCCGGCGCTCAGCGCATGGCGACCAGTTCGCCGGCATTGGTCAGGAAATAAAGCGTCCCGTCCGCCACGACCGGCGGCATGCGCAATCCGTCGCCAAGCTCGATCCGGCCCATCGCATCGCCGGTATAGGGCGAGATGGAAAGAACGTCGCCGTTGTTGCTGGCCACCAGCAGGCGGTCGTTCGCCAGAACCGGACCGACCCAGGTGATCGGATCGACCTTGTCCTCGATGTCTTCCCATTGCGGCAAGCGCCGCACCCAGCGCACCCGCCCGCCGCGCCGGGTGATCGCGACGATCTCGCCTTCGGTGGTCAGGACGAACAGGAAGTCGCCGGCCACCCACGGCATCTGCAGCCCGCCGATGCTGCGTTCCCATGCACGGCCGCCGGTCCTGAGATCGATCGCGACCATGCGGCCGGAGTGGCTGATGGCATAGACGACGCCCCGGTCGATCACGGGCCGGCCGCGGATGTGGGCAAGCGCGGACAGCGCGTCGACCCGGCGGATCGCCGTCAGGTTGTCGGACCAGATGACGCGGCCGTTCTCGATCCTCAGCGCGAACAACTCGCCCGAGGAATAGGGGACGATCAGGGTCCCGCCCGACGCTGCCGGGCTCGCCGCCCCCAACAGCCCGGCCGCCTCGGTAAACCCCGCATGGCTCCAGATGCGCTCTCCCGTTTCGCCGTCGAGCGCGAAGACCTGGTTGTCCAGCGTGATCACGAAGACCCGCCCTTCCGCCACGGTGGGCGGTGCGCGCACCGGACCCGGGACCGGCTGTTCCCACAGGATATTGCCGTTGGCGGCATCCAGCGCGAAGACCTTGGCAAAGCCCGTGCTGAGATAGACGCGCCCGTCGGCATAGGCCAGACCGCCACCGAAGGCGTCTTCGTCTTCGTCGGGGATCTCCACCTCCGACCGCCACCGCTGTTTCCCGGTCTGGCCGTCGATGGCCGCCACCTCGTAGGTGATGTCCACGGTGAAGACCGTACCTTCCGAGATCACGGGCGGCGCCATCAGGGGCGATTCGTCGTCGCCGCCGTCGCCAATCCGAATCGACCAGGCTTTGCCGATCTGATCGGGGATCGCCAGGTGATGCATCGCATGGTCGGATTCGCCGCCGGCCTGGGGCCAGGCCTTGTTCTCCCACTGCTGCGGCAGACGGACGGCAAGGTCGGCGATCCGGGGATCGGGTTCGAGATCGCGCTCGAAGAGCATGACGGCGATGCGGTCGCCCGGCAGCGGCGGCTCCTCGGCTTCACCGAACCAGCTGCACCCTGCAAGGCCGACGGCCGCGACGCCGGCAAAGATCGCCCCCCGGCCCGGGAAGCCTCGCATCACTGTTCCAGCGCCCTCAGCACTTCAGTCGCCCTCGCCCGTGCGCCACGCGGCGCATCCAGATCGTCGGCCAGCTCGGTCAGCGTCTCGCGGGCTTTTTCGGTGTCGCCCAGACGCAGATGCTGAACGGCCGCAAGTTCGCGCGCCGTATGGCGCCACGGCTTGCCCGCCGCGGTCAAGGGTTCCAGTTCCTCCAACAGCGCGGCCGGGTCGCCCGCCTCGCCCTCGTTGATCACAACCATCAGGACCGCGAATTCGCGATAGAGGGGCTCGAGGTCGGAATCGGCCGCCAGCGCGGCATAGTCGGCCAGCGCGCCTTGCACATCGCCCGCCTGCGCCTTCAGGGCGGCTGCCCGGAACCGCGCGATCAGCGCATAACCTTCCCCGGCATCGGCGGCAAGCGCCAGGAACGCGTTGATCGCCTCGTCCTGCCTGCCGGCCTCGGCGAGGCCCTGCGCGGCGAGAAACTGCTGGGCGTTCTCCAGGCGCTGCGATTCGGTGTATTTGCGCCAATAGACGTTTCCGGAGGTCGCAAGCACGATCAGGACGGCGACGGCGATGACGATCTTGCCGTACTTGTCCCAGAGAACCTTGGCACGGTCGCGCCGTAGTTCTTCTTCGACTTCATCGAATATGTCCGCCACCGCTGCTCGCTTCCTTATGGCAATTCGGCCCGCCTTGACGGCCGCCCCCGAAACGCGGTCGGGTCGCGGCCGGGCCCCGTCAACCCCCGCCTATGGGCCGCCACTCTTAAGACCTTTCCGGCTTGCCCGCAACTCCCCCAAAGGGCCGAGACGGGCCGCCGGACTGGCATGCAACTTGATACGTCAGGGGCAGCCTGTGCCGGAGTCCGTCCGGACCAGGCCCAGGCATACGGGTCATATGCGGCGCCGAGGCTGGAGTTCTTGATCCGCCGACCGGCCGCAGCGAGGATGGAGTGACGATGATGAGATGGGCAAGAAACGCCCGATGGGCAAAATGGTCCCGGATTCCGGCACTGGCCGCCCTGCTGATGACGGCGGGGTGCGGCAATCCCACGTCGTTCTATGTCATCTCCGCTGCAACCGCCAGTTTCGTCAACAGCGACAAGCTGCCGACCGATCACCTGGCCGAGGCGATCACCGGACTGGATTGCAGCACGGTCAGAATGATTAACGACAAGGGCCCGTTGTGCCGGCGCGAGGAACCGATCGTCATCGAGCCGCCGCTCTACTGCTACCGCACGCTTGGATCGATCGATTGCTACCGGCAACCCGACCCCTTCAACAGCGGTGCCGACATTGTAGGCTAGCCCTCTCCCGTCGCCCTATTGTAACATTTCCGACCAAGGGCAGCCTGGGAGAGAGACCAAGTTGACACGCTCTAATCTCGTCCGCCTCCCCGCGGGCAGGCGGACACATCGAACGCGGGTCTTCTTCAGCCGCGAGGAGCTCAGGCTCCTCCTAGACGTATATTCCAGGCGGGTGGCAACGGGCGAATGGCGCGACTATGCGGTTGATTCGACCGGCCCGGTGGCGGTGTTCTCCGTCTTCCGACACAGCTTCGACAGCCCGCTGTTCTCGATCACCAAGCGGGTCAACGGCAAGCAGTGCGACTTTCAGGTCCAGGCGGGCCGTGAAACGTTGAAGCGAAGCAAGACGATCCGCGAGGCCCTTTCCGTATTCAAACGACCGATGACGCTGGTCTCGGCCGGACGCTGACGCGGGCAGCCAACCGCCGCTGTTGAACCGCGCCGGCCGCCGGTTGCCCGGGCTTGATTTGTTCCTATTTTGTTCTCACAATAACCGCGGTGCCGGCGCGGCACCGGGCGACGACGGGGCGGCCATGGGACGGTTGAAGGAACACCTGATCGCAGACGACGAGGCGGAACGCCGCGCGACCCGTCTCGGCGACCTGTCGGCCGACAATATCCCCGTCTTCTGCTGGTGCAACAGATGCAGCCACAACGCGACGGTGGACCTGGCGCTGCTGATCGCCCGGCTCGGCCCGGCAACGCCCGTACCGGAAGTCGGCGCCACCATGCGGTGTTCCAGCTGCGGCTCGAAGGATGTTGCGACTCGGCCGGCTTGGCCGTCACTGGGCCGCGTGACAAGGCACGGATAACACCCTTTTCACTGCCCTTCTCGCCCCAGCCGCGCCCCGAAACCGGGTGCCGGGCGCTATTTTGCGTCACTTTTCTGTGGAAAACCGCCGAGTCGCACTTGAATCCGCTTGAGACTCCGTTAACCCACAAGTTATTGTGGATCGCGGATGGGGATCTACAAGATGTGCCAACGCGGGAGATAAGCTGAGAGCGGCCGCGAGACCAACGAAACCAGCGAACGCCGAGAGGAATATGGATGGAGTGGACGGACGTACGAGTTGAGAAACTGCGCAGGCTTTGGATGGAGGGGCTGTCTGCGCGCCAAATCGCCGAGCAGCTCGGCGGCGTGACCCGAAACGCGGTCATCGGCAAGGCGCACCGGTTGGGGTTGTCGTCCCGTCCGTCGCCGATCAAGCGGATACCGGCCACGATCACGCCGATCAAGGAGCGCTCCTGCCAGTGGCCGATCGGGCACCCGCGCGACCCGGATTTCAGGTTCTGCGGTGAGAATGCCACCGCAGGCAAGCCGTACTGCGAGGCCCACTGCACGCTTGCCTATCGCCGGTCGAGCGAGGACGCCGCCTGAGCCTTCCCCAAGCACCGCGCCGCTGGTGCGTGCGCCAGCTTAGGTGCGGGAGACCGGGACCCCTGCCCGATCGGGCAGGGGTCTTGGCTTTTCGGCCCGCTGTTTAGCCGGCCGACACCAGGCCGGCATGCACCAGCTTGATCGCCATCAGCACCAGAAGAGCGATGACCAGGCGGCTGAAGGTGCGTTCGCTGATCGCCCGACCGAGCCGGGTGCCCAACCACATGGACCCCAGGATCGGGATCAGGGCCAGCGCGCCCTCGGCGAGGCGGGCCGGCGTCAGGATACCGACCCCGATCAGCGCCGGCGTCTGGATCACGGCGAAGGTCCCGTAAATGGCCGACACCGTGAAAACATGCGCCTCGCGGTCGAGGCGGCGGGCATGGGCATAGGTCACCACGATCGGTCCTGAGATCCCCGTCGCGCCCTGCAGCCCGCCTGAGATGAAGCCGATGCCGGGCGCGATCCGCCGGTTCAGCCCGTCTTCGAGCCGCATCGCCGGTTTGATCAGGATCAGGGCGATGTAGCCGCAGATCAGGCCTGCGAGGATCAGCGACAGCACCCGGTCGTCCAGGCGAACCAGCCCCCAGGTCCCGACGAATACCCCCAAGACGCCCGTCGCCAGAAGGACCACCAGCGACGACGCGGCGGCCGCCGCCCCGCGATGCGACCACACCAGCCACAGGTTGGTCAGCAGGGTGGGAATAGCCATAACCGCCACCGCGTGCGGCACGCCGATGAAGGCGGCCATCACCGGGACCGCCACCATCGGCAGCCCGGTGCCGGTCGCGCCTTTGACGAACCCACCGACGGCAAGCGCAACCGCGATGGTAATGATGGTCTGAAGATCCAAGCCTCTCCCCCGGACGGCAGCCGGGCCCCCATCCCGGGCGAGGGCCGCCGCCTCGCTAGTATCAGATCGCCCGGAATTGTCCACGGCCAACGCCGCGCCGGTGCGCAACGGTGAACCGTCTTTAGGGAATTGCTACCGATCCTTGTCTATCTTCCCCTATCAAACGGCTTGCTCATAGAACGACATAAGGATATCCTTATGTCGTTATTTCTTGGGAACAAGCGATGGAACGACTGTTACAGGGCATGCGGGCGGCATCGGAGCCGACCCGGCTTCGGATCTTGGTGCTGTGCGGCCACGGCGAACTCACCGTGTCCGAGATCGTCCAGATCCTGGGCCAGAGCCAGCCGCGGGTCTCGCGCCACCTGAAGCTGTTGGTCGACGCCGGCCTGCTGCAGCGCAACCGCGAGGGAAGCTGGTCCTTCTACCGAATCGTCAACGAAGGGCCGCTCAACGGGTTTCTGGACACCATCATCGACATGGTACCGGCCGAAGATCCCATCATCCGCCTGGACCTCAGGCGGCTGGAGGAGGTGAAGGCCCATCGCGCCCGTCTGGCCGACGCGTATTTCCGTCGCAACGCCGACAACTGGTCGCAGATCCGCGCCCTGCATATCGACGAGGGCGAGGTCGACCTGGCGCTCAAGGGCATGCTGCTGCGGTCCGACCCGCGCCGATTGTTGGATATCGGCACTGGAACCGGCCATGTCCTGGAAATTGCCGGGCCTTCGGTCGAGAACGCCGTAGGGATCGACGCCTCCCGCGAGATGCTGTCGGTGGCGAGGGACCGGCTCGACCGCGCCGCCCTGTCGAACTGCCAGGTGCGCCAGGCGGATATGTATCACCTGCCCTTCGATTCCGGCCGGTTCGACGCCGTCACCCTTCACATGGTCCTGCACTATGCCGACCAGCCCGAAGCGGTCATCGCCGAGGCGGCGCGCGTGCTGTCTGGGAACGGCCGGATCATCGTCGTCGATTTCGCGCCGCACGAGTTGGAAACCATGCGCGAGGAACATGCCCACCGCTGGCTGGGATTCGCCGACCGCGACATCGAACGCCACTTCAAGTCCGCCGGCTTGGTTCCTGAAAAACCTGTGCATCTTGGCGGCGGCCCCTTGACGGTCAGCCTGTGGGCCGCCCGCCGGCCGGCCAACGACCCGACCGCGGCACAGACGGTCCAGGAGACGGAGGCGCAGGCCGGATGAGCGCGACCCCGATCGTCAGCTTCGAGATCTTCCCGCCGAAATCCGAAAAGGCGGAGGTGTCGTTGTGGCAGGCGCTGGAGAAGCTGGCGCCGCTGGACCCCGCCTATGTATCGGTCACCTACGGCGCCGGCGGTACCAGCCGCGACACCTCCGAACGGATCGTGCGGCAACTGCTGAACGGCTCGACCCTCGAGCCGGCGGCTCACCTCACCTGCGTCGCGGCCTCGCGCGAGGACACCGACCGGTTGGCGAAAGACTGGTGGGAAATGGGCGTGCGCCGGATCGTCGCCCTGCGCGGCGACATGCCCGACATGAAGGGTCCCTACAGGCCGCATGCGCAGGGGTATCTGAACGCGGCCGACCTGGTCGGCGGCTTGAAACGCAGTGCCGATTTTCACATCGCCGTCGCCGCCTACCCGGAAAAGCACCCGGATTCGCCCACGGTCGAGGACGACATCGACAACCTGAAACAGAAGTTCGACAACGGCGCCGACATGGCGATCACCCAGTTCTTCTTCGACCCGGCCTGCTTTCTGCGGTTCCGCGACCGCGTGGCGGCGGCCGGGATCGACGCGCCGATCATCCCGGGGGTCATGCCGATCGGCAATTTCGCGCGGGCCTGCGACTTCGCGCGCCGCTGCGGGGCGTCGGTTCCCGTCTGGCTGGAGGAACGGTTCGACGGCCTGGACGAGGACCCGCCTGTGCGCGACATGGTGGCAACCGCCACAGCGGCGGAATTCTGTCACGCCCTGATGGACGAAGGCGTCGAGGCGTTTCATGTCTATACGCTGAACCGGGCGCCGCTGTCGGTCGCGCTGTGCCGGGCGCTGGGCGCGCACGGCTCCGCTGCAGAGACGGCAACCGCGGGGCCGAAAACCGCAACGGGCGGTGCCGCATGAAACGGACCGCGCGAGACGGAGCGCTGGAACAGGCGCTTGGCGAACGGATCGTCTTTCTGGACGGCGGCATGGGCACCGAGATCCAGATGCTGGAACTGGACGAGGCCGCATTCCGCGGCGAACGCTTCGCCGACCACCCGGTCGACCTGCGCGGCAACAACGACATCCTGTGCCTGACGAAACCGGACGCGATCAGGGACATCCATGCCGCCTATTTCGCGGCCGGCGCCGACATCGTGGAAACCAACACCTTCAACGCGACGCGGATCAGCCAGGGCGACTATGGCCTGGAGGACATGGCCTATGAGATCAACCGGGCCGGTGCGCAGATCGCGCGCGAAGCCGCGGACGCGGCCGAGGCGGCCGAGCCGGGCCGGCGCTGCTTCGTCGCGGGCTCGATCGGGCCGACCGCGCGGACGGCCTCGATCTCGCCGGACGTGAACGACCCCGGCTTTCGCAATGTCAGCTTCGACGAACTGCGCGATGCCTATTACGAGGCGGCGCGCGGCCTACTGGACGGCGGTTCGGACCTGTTTTTCGTGGAGACCGTGTTCGACACGCTGAACGCCAAGGCGGCCGTCTACGGTATCGACGCGTTGCTGGAGGAACGGGGCGAAACGCTGCCTCTGTTCCTGTCGGGCACCATCACCGACCTTTCCGGACGCACCCTGTCGGGCCAGACGACCGAGGCGTTCTGGAACTCGCTGCGGCACGCCCGCCCCCTGGCGGTCGGGCTGAACTGTGCCCTGGGGCCCGCCGAACTGCGCCCCTATCTGGCCGAGCTGTCGCGGATCGCGGACGTCAATGTCAGCGTGCATCCAAACGCCGGCCTGCCCAACGAGTTCGGCGGCTATGACGAAACGCCCGAACGCATGACCGTCCATATGCGCGAATGGGCCGAGTCGGGTCTCGTCAACATCGTCGGCGGCTGTTGCGGCACGACACCGGCGCACATCCGCGCCCTGGCGGACGCCGTGCGCGGCCTGCCGCCCCGCCCGATCCCGGAGGTGCCGCGCATGATGCGGCTCGCGGGTCTCGAGCCTTTCACCCTGCCCGCGTTCTAGGGGATCGATCTTTCATGGACGGACGTTTCGTCAATATCGGTGAGCGCACCAACGTCGCCGGATCGGCCAAGTTCAAACGGCTGATCATGGATGGCGACTATGAGGCCGCGCTGGAGATCGCCCGCCAGCAGGTGGAAAACGGCGCCCAGATCGTCGACGTCAACATGGACGAGGCGATGCTGGATTCCGAGGCGGCGATGACGCGGTTTCTCAAGCTGATCGCCGCCGAACCCGACATCTCGCGCGTGCCGATCATGATCGACTCGTCGAAATGGTCGGTGCTGGAGGCGGGCCTGAAGTGCGTCCAGGGCAAGGCGGTCGTCAACTCGATCAGCCTCAAGGAAGGCGAGGCGCCGTTCGTCGAGCAGGCAACGGCCATCAGACGGTATGGCGCGGCGGTGGTGGTGATGGCCTTCGACGAGAAAGGCCAGGCCGACACCACGGACCGCAAGGTCGAGATCTGCGAACGGTCGTACCGGATCCTGACGGAAACGGTCGGGTTCCCGCCCGAAGACATCATTTTCGACCCCAACATCTTCGCGGTGGCGACGGGGATCGAAGAACATAACGGCTATGCGCTCGCCTTCATCGAGGCGGCCCGGCGCATCCGCGAGACGCTGCCCCACTGTCACGTCTCGGGCGGACTGTCCAACGTGTCGTTCTCGTTCCGCGGCAACAACGCGGTGCGCGAGGCGATGCATTCGGTGTTCCTCTATCACGCGATCCCCGCGGGCATGGATATGGGGATCGTCAATGCAGGCCAGCTCACGGTCTACGAGGAGATCCCCGAGGAACTACGCATCGCCGTGGAGGACGTGATCCTGAACCGGCGCACCGACGCGACCGACCGGCTGTTGGAGATTGCCGAAGATTACCGCGCCGACGGCAAGCGGGCCGTGGTGGACCTGGCCTGGCGGGACGGAACGGTGAACCAGCGCCTGACCCATGCCTTGGTCAACGGCATCACCGAATATATCGACGCGGACACCGAAGAGGCCCGGCAGGCGGCGGACCGGCCGCTGGCCGTCATCGAAGGGCCGCTGATGGACGGCATGAACGTGGTCGGCGACCTGTTCGGTTCGGGCAAGATGTTCCTGCCGCAGGTGGTCAAAAGCGCCCGTGTGATGAAGAAGGCGGTCGCCTATCTGCTGCCGTACATCGAGGCCGAGAAGACCGACGGCACGGGGCATAAATCCAACGGCAAGATCCTGCTGGCCACCGTCAAGGGCGACGTGCACGACATCGGCAAGAACATCGTCGGCGTGGTTCTCCAGTGCAACAACTTCGAGGTGATCGACCTGGGCGTGATGGTGCCCGCGGCCAAGATCCTGGAAACGGCGCGCAAGGAGCAGGTCGACATGATCGGGCTGTCCGGCCTGATCACGCCCAGCCTGGACGAGATGTGCTACGTCGCCAGCGAAATGAGCCGCGAAGGCATGGACCTGCCGCTGTTGATCGGCGGGGCGACGACCAGCAAGGTCCACACCGCGGTCAAGATCGCGCCCAACTACCAGGGCCCGCTGGTCTATGTGCAGGACGCCTCGCGCGCGGTAGGCGTCGCGGGCACGCTGGTCTCGCCGGAGACCGCCGGCGACTATGCCGGCAACGTGCGCGCCGAATACGACAAGATCCGCACCGACCACGCGAGACAGAAGGAGCGCAAGGACCGTCTGCCGATCGCCAAGGCCCGCGCCAACCGCGCCGCGATCGACTGGACCGGATACGAGCCCCCTGCCCCGGCCCGGACCGGGCTGATGACGTTCGAGGACTACGATCTCGCCGAGCTGGCGACCCGGATCGACTGGAAGCCCTTCTTCCAGACCTGGGAACTGGCCGGGCGTTTCCCGGACATCCTCGACGACCCCGTCGTCGGCAAGGCCGCACGGCCGCTCTACGAAGACGCCCAGGCGATGCTGGCGCGCATCATCGAGGAGAAGTGGTTCACGCCGCGCGGCGTCGCCGGTTTCTGGCCGGCAAACGCCGTCGGCGACGACATCGAGGTCTATGCCGATGCCGACCGCACCGGCGTCGCAGCGGTGATCCACAGCCTGCGCCAGCAGATGAACCGGGGGGCCAAGGACCGCGCGAACCTGGCGCTGGCGGACTTCGTGGCGCCGAAGGAGACCGGGCTTACCGATTACATCGGCGGCTTCGCGGTGACCGCGGGCGCGGAGATCGAGCGGATCGCCGCGGCGTTCAAGGCCGACCAGGACGACTACAACGGGATCCTGGTCGCCGCCCTGGGCGACCGGCTGGCCGAGGCCTTCGCCGAACGCCTGCACGAGCGCGTGCGCACGGAGTTCTGGGGCTATGCGGCGGACGAGGCCCTGGACAACGATCAACTGATCGCCGAGGTCTATCGCGGCATCCGCCCGGCGCCCGGCTATCCCGCCTGTCCGGACCACACGGAAAAACGCATCCTGTTCCAGCTTCTGGAGGCGACCGAGCGGACCGGCATCCGGCTGACCGAGACCTGCGCCATGCAGCCGGGCGCGGCCGTCAGCGGCTATTACTTCAGCCACCCGGAATCCCGTTACTTCGGCGTCGGCCGGATCGAACGCGACCAGGTCGAGGACTATGCCCGCCGCAAGGGCATGACCGTGACCGAGGTGGAGAAGTGGCTGGCGCCCAGCCTCAACTACGACCCGAGCGTCCGCGACGCGGCCTGAGAGACCAACACGCCCGCGCCCGGCGGCAGCCGCACGCCCCGCCCCTTGATTTGCCCCATCCCCGCCGATAGCTTCACGCGCGCATTTCCGTCGAGCCGAAAGACACCCCATGCTGGACCGCCGCTTCATCGTCGAGAACCTCGACGCCGTCAGACAGAACTGCCTCGACCGCGGCATGACCGTGGACCTGGACCGCTTCGTCGAACTGGACGAGGCGCGCAAGGCTGCCGATCAGGCCCTGCAGGACTTGAACCGGCGGTCCAACGAGGTGGCAAAGACCATCGGCCAGGCCAAGGACGCGGACGAACGCGAGGCGCGGATCGCCGAAGGCCGGCGCCTGCGCGAGGAACGCGACGCCAAATCGGCCGAGCTGGAAACGCTGAACGCGGAATACGACGCCCTGCACACCCTGATCCCCAACATGGCCCACCCGGACGCGCCGGTCGGCAAGGACGACAAGGCGAACCTGGAGATCGACCGCGGCAAGACGCCAATCCCCGATTTCGGCTACGAACCCAAGGACCATGTGGCACTGATGGAGGGGCTGGACATGCTGGACCTGGAAGCCGGCGCCAAGGTCAGCGGCCACGGTTTCTATTACCTGAAGAACGACGCGGTGCTGCTGGACCTGGCGCTGCAGACCTATGCGGTCACCTTCCTGGCAGCGCGCGGCTTCAAGCCTCTGATCACGCCCGACTTGGCGCGGAACGAGATCCTGGCGGGCACCGGCTTTATCCCCCGCGGCGAGGAGACCAACATCTATTCGGTCGAGGACACGGACTTGAGCCTCATCGCCACGGCGGAAATCACGCTTGCCGGGCTTCACGCCGACAGCGTGCTGGACCTGCGCGACCTGCCGATCCGGCTGTGCGGCCTCAGCCGCTGTTACCGGACCGAGGCCGGCGCCCACGGCCGCGCCACCAGGGGCATCTACCGGGTTCACCAGTTCACCAAGGTGGAGATGTTCGCCTACACCACGCCCGAGACCAGCGAAGAGATGCATCAGGAAATGTACGGAATCGAGCGCGACTTCTTCGATTCCTTGGAGATCCCCTATCGCGTCGTCGACACCGCCACCGGCGACCTCGGCGCGCCCGCCTACCGCAAGTACGACCTGGAGGCCTGGATGCCCGGCCGCGGCGACGGCGGCGACTTCGGCGAGGTGACCTCGACCAGCAACTGCACCGACTACCAGGCACGCCGCCTGGGCATCCGCATCAAGGACCCGGCCCAGAAGGGCACCATGCTGGCGCACACCCTGAACGGCACCTGCGTCGCCGACTGCCGGGCGCTGATCGCGATCGTGGAAAACCACCAAGAGCCGGACGGATCGGTGCGCATCCCCGCGGTGCTGCAGCCGATCTTCGGCAAGGACGCGATCCGGCCGGCCTGAGCGCCCGCCACCTCCGGCACCCGAACACCCTCACCCGGCCGGCGCTGTTGCGCCGTCCACCCTCTTACCGCAGGGCTGGATGAGGGCGTTCGGATGGTTCAGAGACGAATGCCTTCGATGGCTCGTCCGGCTTGTGTTCTTCCACGACGACGATGCCCCACGCGCCGAGCACGGCGCATCGCGACCGCTTGAGGCCGGAGTCGCACCCGGGTGCCCGCAATGCTACCGTTACGGGAGATCAAGAGGCGCCATCCGGGAAGTCCGGATCAGGAAGAGAGAGAACACGATGCAAACAATCGTACTGTTGGCCCCCATGTATACAGAAGACGAACGATGGGTCGCTGGAAGAATAAAAGATGAAATCGAGAAGAAATACAAAACCTACAGCCCATACACCGACAAAGAAAAGAAACCGAAAGATCCATGCGGGTTCGAGAACGAACTATTCGAACTGCTCGGCAGAAATGATGATGCGAAGACGCGTTCGAACGTCAAGAAAGCGATCCTTCTGAGCAGTGCGCTGAACTATCACAACATCATGCAGTGTGATGGTTGCGTTCTCGTGATCAATGGACGGACACCGGACGAGGGTTCCGTCTTCTGGGCCGCGGTAGCCTTTGCGAGTGGTAAGCCGGTCATCATTCAGAAGGACGACTATCGTCAGTTCATGGCCACCGGAGACAACTCCATGGTCACGGGGCTCACTTTGGACTTCGATGTAAGTAAGGATCTAAACACGCTGAACTCGCTGATCGAAAAGAAGATCAACGCGTACTCAAGCGGTGCATTCGATGGAAGCAAGATTTCCGCATACAACAAGAAGGTTTTGGACCTGGGAAAGAAAATACAGGATTACCTGGTCAAGAACCGTGGGGCGGGTTTAGCGAATGCCATCGATGATCTCTCAGGAACACCCGAACTGGAGGATCTGATCCCAGTCGAAGACGAAGGCAAGTATGAACGATTGGATATTGCCAACCCTGAGATCTACAAAAGCCAGTTCGGACAGAACAGCGTGTATTGCTCCGGCCCTCTCTTCAGTCCCGCCGATATTCGCGAAATGAACGGCATCGCTGCGGTTCTTGAGAAGGAGGGCCTGGAAACCTACGTCCCGCACCGGGACGGGACCGAGGCCATGATAGATGCCTTGGATATTCCGGCTTCTGGATTCCTTGATTTGAAGGCCGCGGAACTCATTACGCTGCCTTTCGGCCTTCAGCCACCTCCGACCGGGAGTGGTTTGGAACAGGCGATGAAAAACCACAGCGCCGACCATCACTCCTTTGAAGTCGACGTGTTCTATCTCAATACCTGTGCCTATTTCGTGATCAATCTCAACGGGCGAACGCCTGATGACGGCGCCGTTTCAGAAGCCGGCATGAACTTCGCTATGGGAAAACCCTGCGCTCTCTACAAAACCGATTTCCGCGGGGTCTTTGTCGGAAGATACGGCGCAGTCCATCCAGCCCTTCAAATGGCAGGGCACCTTTTCGAGATCGTCAGCGACCAGAAAGACATTTGCGACAGTTTGGCCAGACAACTTGCGTTCATCAGTCCCGAAGGGGCCAAATACTCCAACAAGATTCACCCACAAGTGGAAGGCGTATACGCCAAGGGAAAGAACTTGGATAACAACCTCAAGGGTTTGTACTCAGGAAAAGCCGATAAACGGAACCCCTGGTTCTGGTACAGGGTCATCAAAACGGTCAAACATCCAAACACCTACTTCAAGTACTGGAAACCAATGCACGTCTATTCACACTGGCCCGACAAACCCACGGTCGAAGAAGAGATGACGAATTAGAGGACGGCCGGTTAGATGGCTGTCCCTCCCGCAGATCTCCGCGTAAACATGTCCGCGTTGCCGACCGCCGGGCGCTGAACGCGATCGTGGAGATCCACCAAGAGCCGGACGGATCGGTGCGCATCCCCGCGGTGCTGCAGCCGATCTTCTGCAAGGACGCGATCCGGCCGGTATAGGCAGAAAAGCCGGAAAGATGGTGCGGCCGCAGCGTTATCGTATCGCCTCGAGGTACATCTTGCGGGAGACCTTGACCGTCGGCTTCCACTGCCCCGACATCGCATCCCTGACGCCGCGCCGTAACCGCCGTCGGGCCTGGGCCGCAGTCGCACAAATGGCGGCACGCCATAGCGCATGGCGATGTAGTTGGCCCACAATCTGGCGGTGCGTCCATTGCCGTTGGCGAACGGGTGAATGCGCACCCCATTCGGCATGCACCCAAGCGCAAAGGTCGATCACGGCCGCGATATCATCCGCGGTCGGGTTCTGGCCGGGAACGAGTCGACTATCCAGGTCCGCCACCACCCCGCGCAGCTTGTTTTCGAACGCCTGCAAACCATCGGCAACGTCCGCAGGTGGGACACCATGCATCGACCCAACTTGAACCTCGCACTTCTTCAATCCGGTCTCGCCGCGAAACCTGCCCACATAGGCTCGCTTGGGGACCTTAAGGCCTGACATGAGGGTTTTCTGCCAAGCCCTTGCCTGTTCAATGGACGGGACGTCCCGCCCGCGGGCATGATCCCGCGCGTCGCGAAGGGCTGTGACGAGGTTCTGTCGAAGTGTCGCGCTGTCCGCGTCCCAGTCACTCATCCAGGCGGTCGAGCACGGCCTGTTCCGTGGGACCGGCCCGCGTCAGGACGCGCCCTTCCGCGGGATCTTCTCCCGCAGTGACCTCCGCCGCGGCGACCGCAGCAATCGCGTCCTCAAAATCGGGATCGCGCGACCGATAGGCGCGCAATTCCGAAAGCGTCGCCTCCAGTTCTTTCTCCACTTCCAAGAACCGCCGTTCGACGAACTCCGCGACCGCCTGGTTAACCAAACCATTGATTGGCTGGTTCAGCACCTCTCCCAGCTTTGCGAGGCGTTCCTTGACATGCGGCGCCAACCGGACGGTCGTGGCTGGTCTGGGCTTGGCTTTTCTGGCGGTTGCGGGCATGGCTTTCAAATCCAACAGGTAAGACTAACATCATTAATATAGAATGACGTCATTATACATAAATGGTGTCAAAAATCAAGGACTCCGCCGGGGCCCGCTCAGCCCTCGTCCGGCTTGGCCAGATAGTCCTCGAAGCGCATCTGCGTGAGGTCTGCTTCCTCCATGGCGACGATGCCTGACGCGCTGAACACGGCGCGGCGCCCCAGCCTTGGGAAGTACCCCATGTCCATGCCCGACCTCTCGCCGCCCATCAGATAGACAAGGTCTTCGTCATAGGGGTTGGTCAGGTGGTGGGCGACGCCCGGCGCCGTGAAGCCCATGAAGTCGCCGGGCCCCACCTCGACCACCTCGTCGCCGATCTCCGCCCGTCCCCGGCCCGAGAGGATGTAGACGAACTCCTCGTCGCGCTCGTGGGCGTGATAGACAAAGCTCTCCCGGCCCGGCGGGATACGCGCGATCGACAGCACCGCCCGGGCAAGCCCGGCGGCCATTGACAGTCGCCGGATATGAACGTCGGAATTCGGGTTCCAGGGATGCCGGAGGTGGATCTCCGGCGTCGCGGCGATCTCGTCGGCGGTCCACAGGGGCTTCGGTTTCGGTCTTTCCATGCGCCTCGCTCCGGTCGGTGAGGAGAAACAGGCGGGCGGCGCACGCCTTGCCTTCCCCGGAAGAAATGAGGGTGCCGGCCAGCCGCCTAGGCCGGGTCGACGACGAACTCCGCCTTGACGATGCCGTGGTCGGAGACGGTCTTGTCCTTCGAGGTTTCCCGCGGATCGTGCTCGTCCACGTGATCGTTCCAGATGCGTGCGGTCTTGAAGGACCAGATCCGGTTCGGCGAGTGGTCGTAGAACTGCTCGGAAACCAGGATATGGTCCAGCACCTCGTTCACGCCCTGGTAGTTGTGGCTGTAATGGACGTCGCGCAGGGAATGATATTGCTGCAGCATCGACGCCGAATAGAGGCCGCGGTCGCGCTTGTCGATGTTGCCTTTCGACATGCTGACCTTCTTGGCCTGGAAAAGCTGATAGGGCGGCTGTCCGGTGATGATCGCCAGCGTGTTGCTGAGCAAGCCGTCGTTGAAATCGCCCATGACGACCACGGGCGTCTCGGTGTCGTTCATCACCTCGTTCAACAGCATCCTCAGCGCCGCCGCCTCGGCGGTGCGGCGGATCGTCGAGATCGCCGACCCCAGCGCATTCTCGTTCGCCATCAGGATCGGGTTGTCCTCGTCCTCCCTGTCCAGCGCCGTCGGCAGCTTGGCCTTGAGGTGGACGCAGAAAACCTCGACCGCCGGCTGCTTGCGGTCCCGATGCTGCACCGTCAATTGGATGATGGTGCGGCTGAACTGGTCGATGCTGACATCGATGTTGTCGTCGCGCCTGTCCCTGTCCTGGCTGGGCGTGCGCTTGCGTTTCAAGAGCTGGAACCCATCCGGGAACTTCTTGTGTCTCGTGATCTTCCGGATCCGCCACGGATTCCGGGCGGCCACGGCGACGGAGATGCCGCCCCATGTGTCGCCGATGTATTCGCGCCGGTATGAGTTCTTTAGTCCCGCTTTCTCGAACAGTTTCTCCAGGCAGTCCTGCGCCCAGAGCTCCTGAAACGCGATCACATCCGGTTTGACCTCTTTCAGCAGGTTCGCCGACCAGGCGATCTGCTTGTCGTAGTCGGCCTTCTTGACCGTCTTGCGATAGACCCGCTTGCCGGGAAGCTGCAGGTTATAGAGGTTGAACGTGGCGAAACTGACATTCCTGGGCATGGTGCGATTCCCCCTGTTCTTGTCGACCCGGTACAGTGGTTCCGCCCATGTTCCGCCCCGGGCCGTTTCATCACAAGCGCTAACATCAGAGCGGCTAAATATGCAAAGCCCCGTCATCTTGGGCGATACGGGCGCCGGCCGGGCGGCACGGACGCGGGCTTGCATAGAACCCTGTTTTTGAACGAACATTGCGGCGGGGTACGAACAAGCGGGAGGACAGGATGCGAAGGATCGCCAGGCGGCCGGGCGCGTTTGCACGGATCGTCGCACCATGTCTTGCATTGGCGATCGGGCTGTGGATTCCGGCCGCATCTGCCCAGGACCAGGACGACGGCACCGTACCCACCGCGTTGCAGCCGTTAGACAACTCCAGCCCTAGGGATACGCTCGGCGGCTTTCTTGCGAACATGGATGTCCTGATCGACGCCTGGCGTCGGAACGATCTGGACGAAGACGCGGCGCGCGCCCGCCGACGTGCCGTCAACGCGCTGGACCTGAGCTCAACGCCGCACGGCGACACGGCGTTGGTGCGCACAAGAAGCGTCCTGCTTCTCTACGAGGTCTTGAGCCGTCTTCCCCTGCCCTCGCCGGATGACATTCCGGGCGACGACGAGGTCACCGAGACCGGTATCACGGAATGGCGGATTCCAGGCACGACGATCGCGATCCAGCGGATCGAATCGGGGCCCCGACAGGGCGCTTTCCTCTTCGACGCCCAAACGGTCGAGCGTCTGGAACGCCTGTACCGCCACGTCGCAGACCTGCCCTACCAGGAAGGCCGCGCGCCGGGCGCCTATCTCGAGTTCATCGAAAGCGACGAGACGCCGTCCGCTCTGGGCCGAGAAGTCCGCAACCGCCTGAAGCCGGTCGACACGTCGCATCCGCGCGCGACGCTGGAGGGCTTCATGGACAGCGTCAACCGCGCCAATGACCTGATTCGCACCGCCGATGCCGCGCTGCGGGAATCGCCGCCGGGAATCACCGTCGAAGAAGCGGAAGTGGTCGAACGGGAAGCGCTCAATCTGCTGAGACGTGCGGCCAGCGCCCTGGATCTGAGCGAGGTGCCCGCAGCCCTGCAGGAAGACGTCGGCCTCGAATCGGCCTTGCAACTGAAGGAGATCCTCGATCGCATCCCGCTGCCGCCCTACGATACCGTGCCCGGCCCCAGACGGGTTGCTGCGGCGCGTGAAGCCGGCACGCCGTTGCACTGGCGCATCCCCAACACCAGGCTCGACATCGTCGAGGTGAGCGAAGGAGAACTGCAGGGAGAGTTCCTGTTCAGCGCGGCAACGGTCGCCCGCCTCGACGACCACTACAATGACATCGCAGACCTGCCATACCGTCGAGGTTTGGAACGCTTCAGGGAAACCCAGGACGAAGCATACCTCTCGGCCGGCATATCCGAGGGCTTCTACGAGTTCTATATCTCAACGCCCGGCTTTCTCCTTCCCCAAGCCACGCCGCTGGGACGCCTGATTGACGCGATGCCTGCGTCTCTGAAGACGAAGTACGGCGGACAGACCATCTGGCAGTGGACCGGCCTTATCGTCTGCGTTCTGCTGGCGATCATGACGGCGATGATCGTGATTCCCTCGGTCACCCGCTTCTCGCGCAGGCTCGACGCTCCCAAGGACGACTGGGCGCCCTTGCTGGCCCCCGCGGCAATTGCAGCCGTCGTTTTCGTGCTGACCAAATTCGTCATCGACGACATCAACATCACCGGAGCCCCGCAGGCCGTTGTAGGGGCACTGGGGACGGGAACCGTCTATCTGATGGGCGCCTGGGCGATCTATATCCTTTGTAAGGCCGTCGGCGAACTCATCATCAGGTCGCCGAAGATCCTCGAAGAAAGCCTGGATGCAAGCCTCTTGAGGATCGCCGCGCGGGTCATCGGGTTTCTCGCAGGCGCCTGGTTCGCGATCGATCGTCTCTCCCACCTTGGCCTGGACCTTATTCCCTTGCTGGCCGGCCTCGGCGTCGGCGGCCTTGCCGTTGCGCTGGCGGCGCAGCGCACGCTTGCGAATTTCATTGGCGGCCTGATCCTCTATGCCAACAAGCCCGTCCGTGTCGGCGACTTCTGCCGGTTCGGGACCGAGATGGGCACGGTCGAGGAGATCGGGCTGCAGACGACACGGATCCGAACGCTGGAACGCAGCATCATCACCATTCCCAACGGCCAGTTCTCGGAAATGCAGGTCAACAACCTGGCAACGCGCGACCGCCGCCTGTTCAGGACAACCCTGCAATTGCGCTATGAAACCACGCCGGATCAGATGCGCTTCGTGCTGGCGAAACTGCGCGCCCTGCTGTTGGCCCACCCGAAGGTCAGCCCCGATCCGGCGCGCGTGCGCTTCAAGAGCTTCGGCGCCTATTCCAAGGACGTGGAGATCTTTTCCTACCTGCACTGCCAGGACCAGAACACCTTTCTGGCGATGCAGGAGGATCTGTTGTTGCGCATCGACGACATCATCGAGGAGGCCGGCACCGGTTTCGCCTTCCCCTCGCAGACGGCGTACCTGTCGCGCGATTCGGGGCTGGACGCGGAACGCGCAGAGCAAGCCGGACAGCAGGTGGAGAGTTGGCGGCAACAGAAGAAACTGCCGTTCCCCGAGTTCGCGGACGAGGAACGCAAGCAGCTCGAGGACCAACTCGCCTATCCGCCGGAGGGATCGCCCGACCACGGCCGGGAGCCGGGCGGCCAGGCCACCATCGGGGACGGTCAGTTGTCCGAGGCGTCTCGGCTCAGACGCTGGATTGGGTTGGGCTAGGGCCCACCCTGATCGTTGCCGGCGCCTGCCCCCCGACAAAGCGTCCGTAGGCCTGCCGGTAGGCATCTTCGATATGGCTGGCGAACAGGACCGTATCGAACAGCGGCGCGGTCGTGCGGTTCGTTTCCAGCTTGCGCCGTACTGCCCTTAACCGATCGGGGTTCGTCGCCAACTCGAGCGCCCGCTGTTCGTAGGCCTGCCGCGTGTCCGCGATCAGTTCCGGCAGACCGACCGCACTAACCAGGCTGGCGCCGACCCGCGCGGCGAAACCCCGGCCGGGCGTGGTGACGACCGGCAGGCCCGCCCACAAGGCATCGCTGGCGGTCGTGTGCGCGTTATAGGTGAAGGTATCCAGGAACAGGTCCGCAAGCCGGTGACGGGAAAGATGTTCGTGCGGATCCGCCCAACCGGCGAAGACGATCCGCGCCGGGTCGACGCCGCGCGCGGCGGCCTGTTCCTTCAGATTTTTTTCCGCCCAGGGGTTCGCCCTGAACAGCCACAGGACGCTGCCCTCGACCGCGCGCAACAGGCGCATCCAGAAGTCGAATTCGGCGGCGCCGATCTTGTAGCTGTTGTTGAAACAGCAGAAGACGAACCCGTCTTCCGGCAAGCCCTGCTCCGCGCGGGTCGGAACCGGCGCGGCCACCTGCCGCGTGTCGTCGTTCACCTGATAGCTGTCGGGCAGGTAGATGACGCTTTCGGAATAGTGCGGTTGTTGTTCGTCGGGGATCACCGTGGGATCGGCGACCAGATAGTCCATGAACGGCGCGCCCAGGGTGCCGGGATAGCCGAGATAGCTGATCTGCACCGGCGCCGCCCGGAACGCGAAAATGCCGGGGCGTCCGTTCTCGGTGTAGCCCTTCAGATCCACGGCCAGATGCAAACCATGCGCGCGCGCCAGCGCCGCGACCGCCGTGTCCGACAGGTGCCGCACGTCGTGGAAGGCGTCGACGGCCCGGACGGCGCGCCGGCGCTGGTCGTCCTCCTGCCTGTCCGGACCGTAGGAATAGGCCACGATCTCGAAACGGGCGCGATCGTGGCACTCGAAAAGACGGGCGATCAGATGCATCGTGGCGTGGTTGTGCAGGTCGGCCGAGAAGTAGCCCACGCGCAGGCGCGTCGGGGCGACGTCGGGACGCGGAAACACCGCCGGAGCGATGTGGGCGTATTCGGCCCGCGCGTGCCGTTCCGACCGGATGCGGTGACGCGCCGGGTCGTCTTCCATGGCAATCAGCGCGAAGGGCGAGACGGGCGCGCCTTCGACGCCAAGGACCGGGACCAGTGCGGCTGCTTCTTCCAGCGCCGCCCAATCGCAGAGATGCGCCTGCTGGTGCAGCATCTTCGCCCGCGCCTCGGCATCCTCGGGCCGGATCTCCAGGGCGCGCCGATAGCTGGCGACCGCTTCGACCAGCGCGCCTTTTGCGACCAAGACCGCGCCCAGGTTCGCGTGCGCCTCGGCATAGTCCGGCCTGATCTCCAGGGCGCGCCCATAGCTTGCGACCGCCTCGTCCAACAGGCCCTTGTTCTTCAACGCAACGCCCAGGTTGTTGTGGGCTTCGGCATAGTCGGGCCTGATCTCCAGCGCACGCCGGCAACAGGCGACGGCCTCGTCCAGGGCCCCTGCATGCTTGAGGGCCGCGCCCAGGTTGTTGTGCGCCTCGGCGAAGTCGGGCCGGATCTCCAGCGCCCGGCGGTAGCAGGCGATCGCCTGGTCCACCGCGCCCGCCTTCAACAGCGTCGCGCCCAGATTGCTGTGCGCCTCGGCATAGTCGGGCCGCACCTCCAGCGCGCGGCGGTAGCTTGCCGCCGCCGCCTCGACGGCGCCTTGATCGTTCAAGGCGATGCCCAGGTTGTTGTGGGCCTCGGCATAGTCGAGCCTGATCTCGATCGCGCGCCGGTAACTTGCCACCGCATCGTCCAAGAGCCCCCGGTTCCTGAAGGCGACGCCCAGGTTGTTGTGGGCTTCGGCATAGTCCGGCCTGATTTCCAGGGCGCGCCGGAAGCTCGCAACCGCGGCGTCCAGCATGCCCCGGTCGTTGAACGCGATGCCGCGGTTGTTGTGCGCCTCGGCATAGTCCGGCTTGAGTTCGAGCGCGCGCGCGTAGCTGGCCTCGGCTTCGTCCCAGTCGCGCAGGCCCGCATGAGCGGCGCCCAGGATGTTGTGGAAGACGGGGGTGTGCCCGAGGGCGGAACTCAGCCGCGCGGCCTCGCCGATCAGGTCGCGGTACTTGCCTTGGGCGAACAGGGCCAGGAGGTGCTTGATCTCATCCTGCACGTCTACTCCCACTCGATGGTGCCGGGCGGCTTGGAGGTGACATCGTAGCTGACCCGGTTGATGCCGCGCACCTCGTTGACGATACGGGTCGCGACCTGGGAGATGAAGGCGTGGTCGAAGGGATAGCTGTCGGCGGTCATCCCGTCGGTAGACGTGACCGCGCGCAGGACGCAGGCATAGTCGTAGGTCCGGCTGTCGCCCATCACGCCCACGGTGCGCACCGGCAACAGCACCGCGAAGGCTTGCCAGATCGCGTCGTAGAGGCCGGCATTGCGGATCTCCTCGATATAGATCGCATCGGCCCTGCGCAGAATGTCCAGCGTCTCGCGGGTGATGTCGCCGCCGGGCATGCGGATGGCAAGGCCTGGGCCGGGGAACGGGTGGCGGCCGATCACCTCTTCCGGCATGCCAAGCTCGCGCCCCAGCGCGCGGACCTCGTCCTTGAACAGCTCGCGCAGCGGCTCCACCAGTTCCATGTGCATGCGTTCAGGCAGACCGCCCACATTGTGGTGCGATTTGATGGTGACCGACGGCCCGCCGGTGAAGGAAACGCTTTCGATCACGTCCGGATAGAGCGTCCCTTGCGCCAGGAAGTCGGCGCCGCCCAGTTTCTTCGCCTCCTCCTCGAAGACGTCGATGAACAGCCCGCCGATGGTCTTGCGTTTGACCTCGGGGTCGGTCTCGCCGGCCAGCGCGTCCAGGAACATGTCGGACGCGTCGCGGTGGACCAGCGGGATGTTGAACCTGTCGCGGAAGACCTGCACCACCTGTTCCGCCTCGCCCAGCCGCAACAGGCCGTGGTCGACGAAGATGCAGGCAAGCTGGTCGCCGATCGCCTCATGGATCAGAACGGCGGCGACCGCGGAATCGACCCCGCCCGACAGGCCGCAGATCACCCGGCCATCGCCCACCTGGGCGCGGATCTTGGCGACCTCGTGTTCGCGGAACGCGGCCATGGTCCAGTCGCCGGAACAGCCTGCCACGCGGTGCGTGAAGTTCCGGATCAGCGCCGCGCCGTGCGGCGTGTGGACCACCTCGGGATGGAACTGAAGCCCGTAGAAGTGCCGCGCATCGTCGGCGATGGCGGCGCAGGGCGCGCCGTCCGAGCGGCCGACCACGCGGAACCCGTCGGGCAGACGCTCGACCCGGTCGCCGTGGCTCATCCAGACCTGCTCGCGCCCGCCGACGTCCCAGACACCGTGGAACAACGCACAGTCCTCGGTGATGTCCAGCATGGCGCGGCCGAACTCGTGATGGTCGGCATTCTCCACCACGCCGCCCAACTGGGCGCACATGGTCTGCTGGCCGTAGCAGATGCCCAGCACGGGCACGCCGGCCTCGAACACCGCGGCGTCCGCCCTGGGGGTGTCGATGCCCGTCACGCTGGCCGGCCCGCCGGACAGGATTATCGCTTTGGGGTTAAAGGTTTGCAGCGTCTCTTTGTCGACCCTGTTGAACGGATGGATCTCGCAATAGACGCCGCTTTCGCGCACCCGGCGCGCGATGAGCTGCGTAACCTGGCTGCCGAAATCGAGAATCAGTATGCGGTCGGACATGACGCCCCTTGGCCCCTAAAGCGGCTGGATAGCGCGATTCAACAGCGGCCACAAGGCGCTCAGCCAAAGGCGGAAAGATCGTCCCAGCCGTAGGCGAATTCCTGCTGCGGCGCTCCGCCCACCACCTCCGCGCGCTCGGCGAACTTGCGCCCGCCCATCGCCTCGTAAAAGAAGCGGGTCGGGTTGCGCGACAAAACCCACAACATCGCCCCATCGTGGCCGGCGCGCGCCAGTTTCCTGAACGACGCACCCAACAGCGCCCGGCCGATGCCCTGGCCCTGGTATTCCGACAACAGGTAGAGCGCATAGACCTCGCCGCTGTAGGCCGTGCCGGGGACGCGGTTCTGGCCGGCATTGACGAAACCCACGACGCCGTTCGCCCCGGTCTCCGCCACCAGGAAGACGCCGGGCATGGCGAGATAGCGCCGCCAGGATTGCGCGCTGCGCCGCTCGGAAAGCTGCAGCAGCACCAGGTCGGGCAGGATCCCGGCATAGGTAGTGCGCCAGCTTTCCACATGCACATGGGCGATCGCCGCGGCGTCGCGCGGGCTCGCATCGCGGATCCGGGCAGGCGGGATCACAGCCGCCGCTCCAGGATCGCAAGGAAGAAACCGTCGGTTCCGTCGCGCGCGGGCGCCAGCCTCAGGTACGCGCCCGCTCCGGGGCATTCCCCGCCCAGCGTTTCGGCCCAAACCCCTTCGACCGGCAGGGCGTGAAACTGGGCCGCGGCTGCGACAAACCCGTCCACGGTCGCCTCGTTTTCCTCGCGCAACATCGAACATGTGGCATAGACAAGCCGGCCGCCCGGCGCAACCAGCGGCGCGGCCGCGGCAAGCAGGCGCGCCTGGGTGTCGGCCTCGCGGGCCACGTCCTGCGGCGTCAGCGTCCAGCGCAGATCGGGCCGGCGCCGCAGCGTCCCCGTGCCGGTGCAGGGCGCGTCGACCAGGACACGGTCAAAGCCGCCGCGCAGTTCCTGCAACGCCGGATCGTCCGTGCCTTCGATCGCCCGGCGTTCGACGATGTGCACCCCTGCCCGGCCAAGCCGCCCCGCCGCCTGGTTCAGCCGCCTGGCAGCGACGTCGCAGGCAAGGATCCGGCCCCGGTTCTGCATCGCCGCGGCCATCGCCAGGGTCTTGCCGCCGGCGCCCGCGCAAAGATCGAGGACGCGCATGCCGGGCCGCGCGTCGACCAGCGCCGCGACGACCTGCGACCCCTCGTCCTGCACCTCCACCCGGCCGGACTTGAAGGCCGCGGTCGCGCCCAGCGGGCGGCGGCCGGCAAGCCGCAGCGCCAGGGGCGACAGCCGGCCGGGCACGGCGTCGATGCCGTCCCCCGCGAGGCTGGCGACGGCGTCCTCGACGCTGCCCGCAAGCGCGTTCACACGCAGGTCGACGGGCGCCTCTTCCAACAGCGCCGCGAACTCGCGCTCGGCATCCGTGCCCAGCGCGGCGGCGAGCCGGTCGTACAGCCAGTCGGGCAGGTTGGCCCGCACCGGCGCCGGCTGGCCGGCCGCGTCGAGGTCCTGGCCCGCAAGCCGGCGCACGCGGTCGAGTTCGGCCACGCTCAGCGGCGGCGGGCTGTACCGGCCCGCGGCGAAGGCCTGTTCCAGATCGTTCGGCGTCTCGCCCTGGCCCAGCACCAGGAAGGCCAGCACCCGGCCGCGCGGAACGGCCGTGCCGCCCGTCTCCGCCAGCCACCAGTCTAGCTGAGCGCGTCGGCGGACGACGCCGTAGACCAGCGCGGCGATCGCCGCGCGGTCGCCGGACCCGGCATACCGGTTGCGCCGGCCCCATTGGGACAGGAACTGGTCCATCGGCGGCGGGTTCGGCTGTGCCAGCGTCTCGAGGATCCCGATCGCCGCGTTGATGCGCGCACCGGGGGTCATTGGCAATACCAGGCGATGCAACAGCCACCTGCTTCGAGACGCGGCGCTGCGCACCGCTCCTCAGCATGAGGGGTATGGAAGGCGTCGCCGCAACATAACCCCCTCACCCTGAGGAGCGCCCACAGGGCGCGTCTCGAAGGGTGTGGCAGCAAACGCGCCCCCTACTCAGCCGCCGTCCATGCGGTAGTTGGGCGCCTCGCGGGTGACCTGGACGTCGTGCACGTGGCTTTCGCGCAGGCCCGCGTTGGTGATGCGCTGGAAGGTGCAGTTGCGCTGCATCTCGGCGATGGCGGCGTTGCCGGTATAGCCCATGGCGGCGCGCAGCCCGCCGACCAACTGGTGGATCACCGAGGCGACCGGCCCCTTGTAGGGGACCCGCCCTTCCACGCCCTCGGGCACGAACTTGTGGGTTTCGGCGATGTCCTCCTGGAAATACCGGTCGGCCGAGCCGCGCGCCATCGCGCCGACCGAGCCCATGCCGCGATAGGACTTGTAGGACCGGCCCTGATAGAGGAACACCTCGCCCGGGCTCTCTTCGGTGCCGGCCAGCAGCGATCCGATCATCGCGCAGTCGGCGCCGGCGGCGATCGCCTTGGCCAGGTCGCCGGAATACTTGATGCCGCCGTCGGCGATCGCCGGCACGCCGGCCTCGCGACAGGCGCTCGCGGCGTCCATCACCGCGGTAAGCTGCGGCACGCCGACGCCGGCGACCATGCGGGTGGTGCAGATCGAGCCCGGGCCGATGCCGATCTTGACCGCGTCCGCGCCGGCGTCGATCAGCGCCTGGGCGCCGTCGCGGGTCGCCACGTTGCCGGCCACCACCTGGGCATAGTTGGACAGGCGCTTGACGCCGGAAACCTGGTCGATCACCCCCGCCGAATGGCCGTGCGCGGTATCGACGACGATGACGTCGCAGCCCGCATCCAACAGCGCCTCGGCCCGCGCCATCCCCTGGGCGCCGACGCCGGTCGCCCCCGCCACCCGCAACCGGCCCTGTTCGTCCTTGCAGGCGTCGGGATGGGATTCCGACTTTTCGATGTCCTTGACCGTGATCAGCCCGACGCAGCGGCTCTCGTCGTCGACCACCAGGAGCTTTTCGATCCGGTGCTTGTGCAGCAGGTGCAGCGCTTCGTCCTGATCCACGCCCTCGGTAACGGTGATCAGCTTGCGGGTCATCAGTTCCTTGACCGGCGTCTGACGGTCGCTGGCGAAACGCACGTCGCGGTTGGTCAGGATGCCCACCAGTTTCTCCGCCCGCTTGGTCACCACCGGGATGCCGGAGATGTTGTGCGCTTCCATCAGCGCCAGGGCGTCGGCCAGGGTTCTGTCGGGGGTGATGGTGATCGGGTTCACCACCATGCCGGACTCGAAGCGCTTGACCTTGCGCACCTGCTCGGCCTGTTCGTCGATGTCCATCGCCTTGTGGATCACCCCGATCCCGCCAAGCTGGGCCATGGCGATCGCCAGCCGGGATTCGGTGACCGTGTCCATGGCCGACGAAATCAGCGGAATGCCCAGCCCGATCGTCTTGGTCAGGCGGGTCGTCACATCGGTCTGGTTCGGGAGGACGGCAGAGTGGGCCGGCTGGAGGAGGACGTCGTCGAAAGTGTAGGCTTCGCGAAGGTCCATACCGCTCTCTTGTGGCCGAAGTTTGCGCGACTATACGGAAAAACCTCGGTCAGCCAAGCGAATTTGCAAGGCCTGCCGCTCAGGACCGGTCGAGAAACGCCAGCACCGCCTCGACAACCGCCTCGGCGTCGTAATCGAACAGCAAAACGTGGTCGGAGGCGTCCGCTGAGACCAGTTCGGCGGCCGGCATCTCGGCGATGACGCGTTTCAGGGTTTCGGCGGATACGACCGAGTCCTCGGGCGCGTAGACCACCAGCGTCGGCACGGTCACGTGGCGCGCGGCAAGACGCGCCCGCTCGGCCAGACGCTGCAGGCGCAAGAAGCCCTCCATCGAAATCATGTAGGACCCCGGCTCGTATCGGGCATAGCCTTCCGGGTCGTTGATCTGGCCGCGCTGGGTCTTGGGAATGATCGGGATCGCCCATTGCGCCAGTTCCGCGGTCGCCGTCGCCGCGCCGTCGGCCGCGACCAGCCCCAGATAGGGCGCCAAAAGAACCAGACGTTCGATCCCGCCGACCTCGGCCGCCAGCATGGCAAGCGCGCCGCCCATGGAGAACCCGACCAGCACCGGCGGCCGGCCGGTCAACGCGGTTTCTTCGGCGATCAGGTCGCGCGCCCAGCGCACCAGGCCGTCGGCACCGATCTCGCCGCGGTCCCAGGCCGGCGTCTTGCGCGACTGTTCCGGCAGCACCGGCACCACGACGCGATAGCCGATCTCGGTCAGCGGCCCGACCAGGGGCTGGAAGTCGTAGGGGCTGCCGACGAACCCGTGCAACAGGATGGCTGAGCCGCGCGTCACCGCACCGTCGGCCGGTTCGTGCACCTGCGGCGCCAGCACCCAGCCGGCGCCGGTGTCGGGCGCCAGCTCGGTCTCGCGGTCGGCCTGCCACAGCATCGACAGGTCGAACAGGCCGACCAGCGCCACCAGGGCGATCACAAGCCCGATCGCAATCGCAAAACGGCGGCGTCGACGTCTGGGGCGCACCGGTTCTACTCCTTCGCGGACGCAAGCCGTTCTCAGGTACTCGACGGCCGGGACGGGCGCAAGTCTCGCGCCGCGCACCCCGGTTTGCCGGATGCCCGGCCTTGATCGTCCGGCGGCGACACACCATCATCCATGGCGTGAGACACCGGAGAGAGACCATGATGAAACGTCTGTTCCCCGTTCTCCTGGCCTTCGGGCTGGTGCTGGGCGGCACAGCGGCGCTGGCGCATCACGGCTGGTCCTGGACCACCGGCGGCAATATCGAACTGTTCGGCATCATCAAGTCGGCCAAGCTCGGCAATCCCCACGGCGTTCTGGAGGTCGACGCGGAAGGCGACGTCTGGACGGTGGAGGTTGGCCAGCCCTGGCGCAACGAGCGCGCGGGCCTGAAGGACGGCGACCTTGCTGTCGGCGTCGAGGTCAAGATCATCGGCCAGCCGTCGGCCGACGTCGAACAGCGGCTGTTGAAGGCCGAGAAGATCTATATCGGCGAGACGCTCTACAACCTCTATCCCAACCGCGACTGACGGCCTTGGAGGCGTTTCTCGGCGCCCTTGAAGGAACCGCGCTGGCCCAGGCGATGCGCATTTCGCGCTGGGGCTATGCGGCGATCAACGCGACGCACATCTTCGGGATCGCGCTGTTGGTGGGGTCGGTGGTGGCGTTGAACCTGCGCCTCTTGGGTCTGTGGTCCTTCGCGCCGCGGGCGATGCTGGTGCGGGTACTGGCGCCTGTCGCCGCGGCCGGCCTTGTCCTGGCGGTCAGTGCCGGGCTGATGTTGTTCTCGATCCGGGCGCGGGAGTATGCCGGGCTCGAGGTGTTCCAGCTCAAACTCACGCTCATTGCGGTGGGGACGCTGTCGTCCTTATGGGCGTTCCTCGCCTACGGGTTAACGCTGGAGAACGCAGCCGAAGGCCGGCTGAAGGCGCACGCCGTGGTCTCGCTCGCCTGCTGGCTCGGCGCGCTGGTCTGCGGTCGGCTGATCGCGTTTGTCGGCGACTGATGGACCACGGGGACCTTCAGGCCACGCGCCGTCCGTCTTCGTCGATGATCAGTTCTCCGTCCTCCTTCGCGAGCGGGCCCGGCGGCAGCCGCTGCAACAGGTCGAGCACGGCTTCCGACGGACGGCAAAGCCGGACGCCCTTCGGCGTCGCCACAAGGGGCCGGTTGACCAGGATCGGATGCTCCAGCATGGCGTCCAGCAGCACCTCGTCCGAAACGCCGTCTTCCAGCAGGCCGAGCGACGCGGCAGGCGATTTGCTCTCGCGCAATGCCGCACGCGGGGTAAGCCCGGCCGCGGCAAACAGGGCGAGAAGCTGAGGTCGCGTCCAGCCCGTCTGGAGATACTCGACAACGGTCGGGGCGTATCCCGCCGCCTCGACGATCGCAACGACGTTGCGGGAGGTTCCGCAGTCGGGGTTGTGATGGATCACCACCGGGAAAGTTGCGCTCATCCGTCAAATGCCTCCGCCAAACGTTCCATGCCGTGCGCAGTCTGACACGGCCGGACGACATAGTCGTGCCCCGAGGCAGAGCCTCAGGCCGAACCCCCTTCCCCGCGGAAGCCCGTGGCCACGACGTACATTTCCGACGAGCCCTTGCGGCTGGACGGCGGCTTGGCATGGGCGACCTTCTCGAAATCCCGCTTCAGCAGATCCAGCAGGTCCTTCTCGGTCCCGCCCTGCAGCACCTTGGCAACGAAGGCGCCGCCCGGTTTCAACACGCGGGCGGCGAAATCGTAGGCCGCCTCGGCCAGCGCCATGGTGCGCAAATGATCGGTCTGCTTGTGTCCCGTCGCCTTGGCGGCCATGTCGCTGAGCACCACGTCGGCCTTGCCGTCCAGCGCCGCCGATAGCGCCGCCACGGCGTCGTCTTCCATGATGTCGCCCTGGATCAGGGTGACGCCGGCAATCGGTTCGACCTCCTGCAAATCGATGCCGACCACGTGGCCGGATGCGCCGACCCGTTCCAGCGCCACCTGGCTCCATCCCCCGGGCGCACAGCCCAGATCCGCGACCACCGCGTTCGCCGTCAACAGCTTGAAGCGGTCGTCCAGCTCGATCAGCTTGAAGGAGGCGCGGCCGCGATAGCCCAGCCGCTTTGCCTCGGCGACGTAGGGATCGTTCAACTGGCGCTGAAGCCAGCGGGTCGACGAGGTCTTGCGCCGCTTGGCGGTCTTGACCCGGACGGCCAGGCCGCGCCGGTCGGAGACCGACCCACCGCCCTTGGCCTTGCCGCCGCCCCCGCGCCCCTTACGCCCGGGCATCGAACAGCCCGGCACCGCCGCGCCCGGCCGCCATCAGGTCCAACAGGATGCCCTCGCGCACGCCGCGGTCGGCAACCCTCAGCCGCGGCACCGGCCAGCGCCGGCACAACGCCTCCAGGATGGCGCAGCCGGCGACCACAAGGTCCGCCCGCTCGACGCCGACGCAGGGCCGGCTGGCGCGGCCCTCGTGGTCGAGCGCCCGCAGCTCGTCGCTCAGCGCGTGGACCACGTCCAGATCCAGAAATGCGCCATCCACCTTGGCCCGTTCGTAGCGGTCGAGGCCCAGGTCCAGGCCGACCAGCGTGGTGACCGTGCCGGACGTGCCCAACATCTGAACCCGGTCGTCGGCAACCGCCTCGCGAATGCCGAGCCCGTCGCAGAAGGCGGCGAGATGGCTGTCGACCCCGTCGATCAGGGCCTGGTACTCGCCCCGGCTGAGCGGCGCGGTGCCGTACCGTTCGCTGAGCGAGACCACGCCGGCCGGGATCGAGAGGCTGGCGACCAGCGACGGCCGCTCGGCCCGCACGTCCAGCCACATGAGCTGTGTGCTGCCGCCGCCGATATCGAAGACCAGGGCATGCGGCCGCTCGCCGTCCAGCAGCGGAAGACAGCCGCCGAGCGCCAGGCGCGCCTCCTCGTCGGGCGTGATGGTCTCGAAGGCAAGGCCGGTCTCGTCACGGACCCGCTCAAGGAACGCGGCGCAGTTGTCGGCCTTGCGGCAGGCCTCGGTGGCGACGGCCCGCACGCCGTCGATGCGGCGCCGGCGCAGCTTGGCGGCACAGACCTTCAGCGCGTCCAGCGCGCGGGCCTGGGCGGCGTCGCTGAGGCGGCCGGTCCGCGCCATGCCCTCGCCCAGCCGGACGATCCGCGAGAAGGCGTCGACGACCTTGAAGCGCTCGCGGGCGGCTTCGGCCACCAGAAGCCGGCAATTGTTGGTGCCCAGGTCCAGCGCGGCATAGGTGGGCGCGCGCCGGCCCGCCCCGCGGGGGCCATCGCGGCCGCGCCGTCCGGTTCTGCGGTGAAACACCATGCCCCTTCTTGCCCGCCTGCCGTTTTCCACCCACAGCACGGGCAGCGTTCTTAGTCCCCCGACGCGTCCCGCACTGGTATGACAACCCTAGAACAACTGGGCCCCTTCCACAAAACACCAATTGGTGCATTGGGCCGGACTTGACCACCCACGGGGCTTGGGCGTAGAACCCCAGCCATCCTCGTGCTTGGTGGGGGATAGTTTAACGGTAGAACAGCCGGCTCTGACCCGGCCAGTCCTGGTTCGAATCCAGGTCCCCCAGCCAGGCTCGCCTGCCCAGCAATCCCGCATCGAAGCCATTCGATGTCCAATGCCCGGTGCCCAACGGACATTTCGGCAGAACCGGCGACGTCCGGTTCTGGCCCTGAACCGACATCGGTGTCAGGCGCGGCGCAGGTCCGGATCTGAGTCATAGCAGACATCCAAGTTTCAGCTCTGGCGGCACGCTTGTTACAGATGCCAAATACTGTTTGGGTACCAGAACATATGCTCGGCAATCAAACGCATAGACGCTTCCTAATTTAAAGGGAAATCATGACTGGTGTTGTCGGAAACTTAGTCTGGACATTAAGGTTCATATGTTTCAAAGCTGGAGAGGTTTCATGACTGAGACAATCCAGAGTATTCGAGAAGTAACGCAGGTGTAAGTGATTAGCGAGAAGGGTCGGGAATACGTAAACCTGAATTGCCGCGATGTTCAAATTGCTATGCAAGATGAAGGAAAAACGCTTCAGATATTCCTGAATCCACCTACTCGATAGTACCGCTGCAGCTTTTCAGATCGTTCTTATTTCGGTTGGTCTTTCTGATCAGATGAATGAATACTTCACGTTCACAATCGATTAGAACAAGAGCCTTCAATGGATGTAACAATTGGAACTCCAAAACACGGTTGGGTTGATCTAGTAATCAGCCATGGCGACTTTTGTTTGCGTGACACCATTTCCGATGTGCCGTGTGATTTCATTGGAGAAATGGTTGTTGGGTTGAATAACCTTCTAACTGATGGATCAAACCAGCAATTTTTATTGGGTTTAGAACCCCACTACTATGAATTGGATATAAGCAAGAAAGATGAACGTTTCTTACTCAGCATAAAAAAGGTTTATGAGTTTCCGGACGAGAAAAATCCGGAACTGCTTAATGAAATGAGTGGTCCTGCCGATGTCATCGTACTCCCCCTATGTTTTGCCATTTGTAGATTTTATGAAGGCCGATCGGACCCAGGCTACTGGCATTGGCCAGACTGTGACACCGAAGAACTTGAACGTTTGAAAACGCGGATTGGATACGAAAACTCCCGATAGTTTACGGCAGCTTTTTTCTGCCCTGCGGACCTTTGTTCGATCCGCAACGAATGTCCTGTTTCCGCCCTAATGCCTTCCCCCGCCACCAGACATAGAGTTCGATACGCGTCCAGGAAGGGCAGCCACGCTTGGAACGGCGTCAGGTCCACGCGAGAAGCGGGCCGGATGCCCCGGCGGAGCGAATACAGGCGCTGCGTTCGTCGGTCAGGCCTTCAGATGCAGGGTTATCGTCAACCGGCCCGTCTTGCCGTCCGGCAACGCCACCAGGAAACGCAGCCAGTTTCCGAAGTGCGTGATTCTAGCGAAGGTGCCGGCGCCCTGCGCCGGCACTGGCAGACGGGTGCCCTCATCGACCCACACCATCCCGTCGGCTGAAACCTGGACTTTGAGCTCGCCGACGGCCTCCCCCTCGACGGTTTGCGCGAAGACGACCGCTTCGCCGGCCCAGCCGGCCTCGTAGGGTTCCGTCGACTGACCGTCGGCAACAGTCTCCGCCCGCATCAGGACAGCGGTAACGCTCTCGCGAAGTTCCGGCATCAGTTCCAGTCTCCCGACACCAAAACCGAGTCCACGTAAAGGCTCGCGCGGCGATCGGCGTCGCTTTCCACGAATAGGACGATGTTCAGCATGCCGCGCAGATTTGGCATCGCCGGCAACGTCAGAGAACCGATCTCGCGCATGTCATAGGTGACGTCGTTGCACTGGAATTCGAGGTAGCGCATCGTCTGAAGATCAAACTTCAGGCGTGCATACTGCCAATTCACCTTCGTCGGTATCTCGTTGTAGCAGAGGATCTGGCGTTCCGGCCCGAGGTTCTTCCAGTCCCGATCGGCCAAGTGATAGTGAGTGACCGTCTTGTCGCTGAATCTCTCGAATGGAACGGGCGTGTCCTTGTACTGCCAATGCTCTATCCGCCTGCCTTCATACGCGTTCAGGTATCTGAGATGCGGCATGACCCGATGCGCGTCGTCCTGAAGGTCAAGCAGGATTCCGACGGAGCGCAGGTCCGTTTCCAGCAATTGCGCCGCGCTTGCCTCGGGTTTGAATGTAAAGAAGAACTCCACCTGGATCGGACAGGGCTGGATATAGGTGATGCGCTTCAAGGCAACGTTTTGCGCGCCTGCCTTCGGTCTGCTGGCGATTTTCAACGCATAACTTCCGTCGAAACTGCCATGCGTACCGGCATCGCGGAATGACAGGTTCGAAAGCATGGGCGTCGTGATCTGGCGATAGCCGGGATGCATCCGGGCGACGTCTTCCTCATAGTTGCCGATCAACGCCGTCCAGCCGTTCAGGCCGGTGTCGAAGTCGTCGAAGAAGAAAATCCGGGGCAACGGATCGAACCTTGAAAGCTGAGGATTTGCCCGAAGGAGGCTTGCCTGCATCTCGTTCAACATGTGCACACCCTATCCTTTGACAGAGCCGGCGGTCAGGCCGGCTATGACGTATTTCTGGACGGCCACGACGAAAATGAGGATCGGAATGAGCTGGACGGTGGCGGCGGCAAAAAGGATGCCCCAATCAACTCCGTCAATCGCACCGACCATTTCGCTGATGACGATCGGGGCCGTCTTGGCGTTCGTGGTCGTGAAGATGAAAGCGAAAAGAAACTCGTTCCAAGAAAATATCAGCACGAATGTCGACGCTGCGATCATGCCCTGGCTGGCGAGCGGGACGACGATGTAGCGCAGCACCTGCATAAGGCTCGCCCCGTCCGAGATCGCCGCTTCTTCCAGCTCCCGCGGGATCTGGTCGATGAAGGCCTTCATGACCCATGTGTTCAACGAGACGAAAAACGCTGAATACAGGATGATCAGAACGATGTGCGTATCGGCCAGCCTCATGAGGTTCACGAGCGGAAAGAGCGGAAGCGTTATCACGATCGGCGGGATCATGCGGATCAGGATCATGAAAAAGGACGAAGCGGCGGCAGCGCGTGTGCGCACGCGCGAATAGACGTATCCCGCCATCGTCGTGATGATCACGGTGAGCAAGGTGGCGCCAACTGTTATAACGAGGCTGTTGAGCAGCGCATCGAAGAAGCCGGGCCACTGTGCGACCAGCGCACGGTAGTTCTCCAGCGTCGGCGAAAAGATGAACTGCGGCGGAAAGGCCAGGATGTCGCGGGGCGGCTTGAAGGACGATATCACGAGCAGGAAGATCGGCGCCCCGGACCACAGAACGATGGCCGCATAGGCAAAGGCCTTCATCAGTCTGACCAGGGGATTGCGCTCACGCATCAGCTGTCATCATCCGTTTGTACATCGTGCGGAGATAGCCGGACGCGATCAGCAGCGTCGCGATGACCATGAGCCATCCGATGGCGGAGGCGACGCCGAACTCCTGATAACTGAACGCATGGCGATAGAGATAGATCGCCAGCACTTCTGTCTGTCGTGCCGGCCCTCCCCCCGTCAGCAGCCAGACCTCGGCGAACAGGCGGAATGCGAATATGTAGCGGAACATGAGCGCCACCAGGATCGCGGGCATCAGCAGCGGAAGAGTGATGCTGGTGAACCGTTTCCATGGTCCGGCGCCGTCGATTGTGGCCGCTTCGAAGAGTTCGGGCGGAAGGCCGAGACGGGCCGAATACAGGATCAGGAAGCTGAACGGAAGGTGCAGCCAGATGCTGAGCAGCGCCACCAACCCCAACGCGGCCCACCGGTCGGTCGTCCAGGCAAGTTCGGGCAAACCCATGGCTGCGAGCATTGCGGAAACAAGGCCGATGTCCGGCTCGAACATGTACTTCCAGATCACGACCGCGACCACTTCGCTGGCGGCATAGGGGGCGATGACAATCGAGATCATGAGTCGGCGAAATGGCACCCCGGCGGCGAACAGCGACGCCATCGCGAGCGCGACCGCGAGTTCCACATAGACGACGATGTTCACGACGACGAAAGTGTTGATCAGCGCGCGGGCGAAATATCGATCGGCCAGCACGTTGACATAGTTGGCCAGCCCGACGAATTGAGGCGCCTGGCCGAAGCTGGTCTCCTGGAAACTGAGCCACAGGACATAGGCGGACGGCACTGCGATCACGAAGACCAGCAGCAACAGGACCGGGGCGACGAGAGCAATGTGGACCGGGCGAGGTCGCATTTGTTTCCTCGTCTGCAGCCCGTTCCTTAGAGGCCGCGCCGTCGAACGGGCTGCAGATGGGTTGACGACGCGGGATAAGGGCGGCGCCCTCTTCCCGCGTCACAGCGCTTTAAGACTGCTATGGCAGCAGCGGTGTCACGCGCTTTTCGATGTCCATCATCGCTTCGTCGACGGGCTTCAGGCCGAGCACGGCAGCCTGTATCTCTTCGACGAAGATATCCGTGGCGCGCGCAGACTTCTCGAAGGGTGGCAGCGGGACCCGTCCCACCAGCAGAACGGCTTTCTCTTCGTTTGCATAGGAAAGCTTCTTCTGGATCTCCGGGCTGTCGTAGGTCGATGCCCGCACCGGGCCGTTCCCGTTAAGCGCCGCCATGAGCGTGCTCTTCTCCGACAGCATCGTCTTGACCAGGTCCCACGCCAACTCCTTGTTGCGGGAATTCGCCGGGATCACGATGGTCCAAAACTCGACTTTGGCCGGCGCAACGTCGAATCTATCCTGGTATGCCTCGCTTACCGGCAAGGCAACCGTCACGATGTTGCCGGTTTCCTGCGATTTGGCCGGGTCGTTGTACAGGCGGTTGCGCCCGCACGACGTAATGGTCATCGCCGCGCGCCCCGTCTGCATCCATGTATTCACCTCCTCATTGGCGATGGCCGCCCAGTTCTTTGGCAACACGCCCTCCTCGTAGAAGTCCCGGAGAAGGTTCGCTGCATTCATCATGCCTGGCTCCGCCGTCTTGACCTTGTAGTCAAGGGTCACGAAATCGCCGTCCCAGGCTCTCGCGAGATCAACAACGTTGGCGTAACCCTGGCCATTGATGACAAATCCGTGGACCTTTGCCCCGTCCTTCTCGAACGTGGCTGCCCGCGCCGCCTCCGCGAACTGTTCGATGGTCTTGGGCGCTGTAATCCCACGCTCTTCCAGGATCCGTTGATTGTAGTGGAAACAGCTGGACGCATGACGGAACGGAACGCCGTACATGGTTCCGTCAAAGGTCATCGCGGCCCGCAAGCCGGGAAAGATATCATCGATGTTCTCGACCGGATTTGCCTCCTGGTAGGCGTTCAAGGGCTCCAGCGACGCCGTCACGCTGGCCACTGCGCGCGTGTTCAGAAGAAAGGCGATGTCGATGCCGGTCTCCGGGAGTTCGAGCTCGCGGAACAGCCTCTCATGCAGCGGGCCGGTGCCGAGTGTGACCCATTCCACGCCAACACCGTGCGCGTCTTGCCAGTCCTTGGTGATGTCGCCGCCCTGTTGGCCTGTGGCGACGGACTGGTGCACGCGATGCGAGATGATGGTGAGCTTCTCCGGCTTGTCCTGCGCTTGGGCGAGGCCGAAGGGCGTTAGTGCCACAATACCGACGGTGATGCTTGCGATCAGGAATTGTTTTTTCATAGTTGCCTCCTTTCACCTCTGCCGGTCACCGACGAGGCGGTGGTGTTTGCAGGCCGCCGTTTCGGCCTGCCGCGTTCGGCAATCCACTGGTCACTCAGGGATTCCTTGATGCGTTCCAGTTGCGGGACGACATCGGGGCCGCGCCGCAATGCAACCATGGTCGCAATCAAATCGATGACGACCAGGTGCGATAGCCGGGATGTCATGGGGGCGTACAAGAAGGTGTCCTCGGGCGGGTCGACCGCGATGAGCAGGTCGGCCGCCTTGGCCAGCGGCGAGCCGGTCCGGGTGACGGCAATGACATACGCACCCATGTCGCGTGCTGTCTGGACCGCACGCATCACGTCCTTGATGCGGCCGTTATAGGATAAGGCGACCGCGACATCGTCGGGCCCCAGGGTCGCCGCGGCCATCGTCTGGAGGTGGGCATCGCGCTGAGCATCGCACACCAGGTCAAGGCGCATGAACTTCTGCTGCGCATCCAATGCCAACACACCGGCCAGCCCGACGGCAAGCAACTGCAACCGCCGCGCCGCACAGATCCTGTCGACCGCACGCGCGATCGCGCGGTCGTCGAGACTGTCTTGCAGTCTCGCCAGTGCATTGACCGACGACTGAATGAGTTTGACGCGAACCGTGGCTTCGTCATCCCCGAAAGAGACGTCGCGATGCACATAGGCTGCACCGCCGGCCGCCAGCGCAGCCGCAAGCGCCACCTTGAAATGGGCATAGCCGTCAAGCCCGACGAGCCTGCAGAACCGCAGAACCGTCGGTTCGCTGACGCCCGCGCCCTCGGCGATGGCGGCCAGGTTCTTGCGAGGGATGCTTGTCACGTCGGCCAGAACGAAGTCCGCGACCCGCCGTTCCCCGGCGCTCATGTCATCGTACTTCTGGGCAAGAAGGTCCAGAAGATTGGGCTCGATCAGGGGCTTATCCACTTCTCCACCTCGGCCATATCAAGCTCGATCCCTAGACCGGGGCCGGCGGGGAGCGGCAGCGCGCCATTCTCAAGGGCGTCCACGCTCCCGACGGGCGTCGTCAGCAGGTCGTCACGTAGGGGATTGGGGAATATCATGCATTCGAACGTCCAGAAGTTCGGCATCGCAGCGGCAAGGTGGAGGCTCGCTGCAACACAAACAGCGCCGGACGCCCCCACATGCGGCGCATAAGGGATGTGCAGGGCATCCGCCAGAATGGCGATCTTCCGGGTCTCGGAGATCCCGCCCGACCGGGCAACATCCGGCTGAACGACGCCGATCGCGCGCGTTGTCAGCAGCGGTGCCGCGCCCGCCGCCGTGTGCTCGCTTTCGCCGGCGGCAAGGCGGATGGAGAGCTGGCCACGAAGGTAGCGATAGCCTTCAAGATCTTCCGGCACGATGGGCTCTTCAAACCAATCGTAGTCCAGGGCGGCCAGGCCGTCGCCGACGCGACGGGCGTCATCGATGTCGAAGATCCAGTTGGCATCCGCCATCAGTCGAATGTCCTGGCCTGCGGTCTTGCGCACCAGACGCGCCCGGGCCAGCGCCGCTTCGACCGGAGCGCCTATCTTCACCTTGATTTGCGTGAAACCTTTCGCGACACACTCCTCGGTCATGCGCGCGGCATCGGCGTCGCCGACCCACGGGATCGACGAGGCGTAGGCGGCAATCCGCTGCCGGCCCATATGTCCGAGGAGGTCGTAGACCGGACGTCCCAGATCCTTTCCCATGATGTCCCAGAGCGCGATATCGATGGCGGCGATGGCCTCGATCAACATGCCCCCCGACCGTCCCGTGAAGCTTCGGAACAAATCGCGCCAGATCCGCTCGACCGCGAACGGATCGGCGCCGACGATTTTCGGTGCCAGCAGGTTCTGTACGAGATCGGCGTAGGCCGTTGGACAATGCCGCGCCAACGCCTCTCCCACACCGGAAACGCCTGCATCCGTCTCAACCACGACGACCAGGATCGAGATCGTTCCGAAGGACCCCTGCGATGTCCGCTGGAGATCGCCAATGGGAACCGTCAGCGGGTAGGTTCGGACTCCCGAGATGCGCATACCCTGCTTGCCCGACCGAGTTGTAAAACTACGTCAAACGCAAAAAACATGATAATAACCAACAGAAATCTAGTTTAACTACACAAGTGCGGTTGGCGCAATACACTGCTGTGGCGCCGTGCGGGCGGTACCGGGGACGACGTCTTGAAGGGGAAAGCGATGAACCAAGGCCAGACGATCCGGTTCGAGGCCGATCTGGCGATCACCCGGACCTGCGAGATCTGTGTTGTCGGCGGCGGCTCTGCAGGCATTGCCGCGGCCGTTGCCGCCGCCCGGGCAGGCGCCGATGTCCTGCTGCTGGAGCAGTCTGGCGTCCTCGGCGGCACCTCGACTGCGGCATTAGTCGGGCCGCTGATGACATCCTATTCGGCCGACGGATCGGAACCGGTCATCGCGGGGATCTTTCAGGAGCTCGTAGACCGCATGGTCGCACTCGGCGGTGCGATCGATCCCGGCGAGGTTGAAGCCGGCACGGCCCATGGCGCGTTCATCACGATGGGACATGCCCGCCTGACGCCCTGCCACCCCGAGGCACTGAAGCTGGCGGCGACGCAGCTGGTTGCCGAAAGCGGTGCCCGGACGGCATTCCATACCAATTTTCTCTCGCCCTTGGTGGAAGACGAACGGATCACGGGGCTGATTGTCCACGACAAAGCGGGCCTGTCGGTCATGCGGACGGGTTTCGTCATCGACACCACAGGCGATGCCGACGTTGCGGCGCGTGCCGGCGTCCCCTGCGTGAAAGGGCGCGCCGACGGCCATATGATGCCGGCGACCATGTTCATGCGTATCGGCAATGTCGACGATGAGAAAATCGCGGAATACATGCGGGCGCACCCCGGCGAGCGCATGTTCCAAGACGTCGTTGCGCGGGCAAAGGCGGAAGGGCGTTGGACGATCCCTCGCGAATACCTCAATCTATATCGCGAACCGGCGCCGGGCGAATACCGCGCGAACATCAGCCGCTTGCTGGGAATCGACGGAACCGATCCGGACGACCTGTCACGGGCCGAGATGGAGGGGCGCCTCCAGTGCCTGGAGATCTTCCGCTTCATGCGCAACAACTGTCCGGGCATGGAGAAGGCGCGCCTGCTGGAGACCGCAGCGCGAATCGGCATTCGCGAGACCCGTCACATCGAGGGACTTTACACTCTCACGGGTGATGATGTGGTGTCCGGCCAGCGGTTTCCCGACGCGATAGCGCGCTGCGCATACCCCATTGATATCCATGACCCGACAGGCAGTACGACCAAGATGGTTGCACTGGAAGGCGCGGAAAACGGCCGACCCACGCCGCAATCCAACCTTCCGCAGTTCTATGACGTTCCTTATCGGTGTCTGGTGCCGGTCGGTTTGGCGAATATGCTGGTCGCCGGACGCCCCATCTCGGCGACCCATGAGGCGGCAGCGTCGGTCCGGGTTATTCCACCGTGTTATGCGACGGGTCAGGCGGCTGGTCTGGCCGCGGCCATGGCAGTTGCATCGGATATTGCCGCCAACGAAATAGATACCGATGCGTTGCGAAAGAACCTTGGCGAGGCCGGTGCCATTGTCTGATCCAGAGTTATGTTCGCCTGCTTGTAGGTTCATGCCAACGACGTAAGGGGAGAATGGTCGAGACGCAACCACGCCCGCTGGACCCGGCGGCACGACACCGCCGCAGCAACACATGGCAAGCCATCGCCTGACACGCCGAGCAACGAACACTGGCAGGATGCCGGTCTTCTGCAATCACGGCCGATATGATCTCACACCGGGAGGCGTTCCACGTCAGACACTGTGACCCGGACCGCTCTGGCCTACTCGAGATCGAACATACCAGCCAGACATGCGGACCTCTCCGTGAACAAAGAAAAGGCCGCCGGGAATACCGGCGGCCCGTTCCCCTGCAAAAAGCGCAGCCCTTTTGGGTTCAGCGTGTGAATGACTTCGTGGAGTAGTCAGCAACGGGCAATTTGCCGATCGTCCCCTGCTTCTTCACGTAATCGACGAAGGACTGGGCATAGTCCAGATAGGTATCGACAATCCGGCCATCATTCACCACGTCCTTGAAGGTCAGGTATCCGTCCCGGCCGCCGGAGATGTAGTTGTTGGTGACGACCTTGTAGGTGCGGGACCTATCGAGAGCGACCCAGGCGCTGTCAGCCGGCCCCCGGAACTCGATATTGCTGAAACGGCTGCCCTTTTCAGCGCCGGCATTGACGTCCCAGCGCAACCCTGCGGCATAGGGGTAGGCGCCGGTCGACCCCCCTTCGGAAAGGGCGAAATCGAGGGCGTCTTCCAGAACCGCATGGATTTCCGCACCCGTCATGTCCAGTTCCACGAGGGTGTTGGCGAAGGGCAGCAGGGTATAGGCATCGCCGATGGTATAGGGGCCCGCAGCCACATCAACGCGCACCCCACCGCCATTCTGGATTGCGATCTCGCTGGTACGGCTCATATCACGGAAGGCATGCGCCACCAGATTGGAGATATCCGACCCGTGGGCTGCGGTCTCGGACGGGTCGCACATGGCGGACTTGCCCTGCCCCGGGATACGCTCCAGGCACAGCTTTTCGGTGACCTCGCCGATAACCTCACCCTTCATCTGATCGACCTGACCGGAGAAACGGGCGAGCACGGCGGCGGCCTGTTCATCTTGCGCCACGACGGAAAGCTCCGGTTTGGCCTCGATGCTGGCGATCACGGCGGCGCGGGCGTCGCCCTCCAGTTCGACCCGTTTGCCCTCTGCGTTCTTGCGACGGAAGGAATCGGCCAACGGCAGGTGCGGCGTGCCGTCACAGGAAGCGACGGTGCCGTCGTCATTGAAGGACACGTTCAGTTCGCCGACGATCGCGGAATACTGCCAGGCCTGCACGACACAGACCATGTTGCCGGCCGCATCCTTCACGACGGTCGGATAGGCGCCGGCGGAACTCAGGCCGACATCGGCGAAGTCACCTAACAGGGTGTGGCTGTCACCGCCGACAATCACGTCCACACCGGTCAGCTTTTCCGCCATCGCGAGATCATTCCGGTACTGGTAGTGGGTCAGCAGCACGATGTGCTTGACCCCCTGGCCCGTCAGTTCGTCGATCATCTTCTGGGCGGTTTCGGTCTCGTCCAGGAACTCCGTGGTCTCATCCGGGCTGGAGGAGAACTTTGTCTTGTTGGCAATGACGATCCCGATGATCCCTACCTGGACGCCGCCAACGTCCTGGACGACCCAAGGCCGAAAGTAGTCGGTTTCGCTGTTTTTCGTGAGCGGAGACACGCCGACTTCCGGCTCAACATTGGCCGCCAGGACCGGTGTCTGGCACTCGCCCGATCTCAGATGGTCCAGAAACCGCGCCAGACCTGCGTCACCATCATCGAATTCATGGTTGCCGAGCGCAAAGGCGTCGAAACAGACCTCGTTCATGAGAGCCGCATCGGCCTCGCCCTTGAAAAGCGTATAGTACAGGTCGCCGGTGATCGCGTCCCCGGCATGCAGTTTCAAGACGTTATCCCGACCGGCGGTCAAACGGTCATAAAGCGAGACCACGCTTGGGAAGCCGCCGGCCCGGACGCGGGTTCTCTCGCCACCCAGTTCAAGGTCCATGCGGCCGTCGGCACGCAAGTGGGAATGATGGTCGTTGATGTGAACGATCGTGATATCGGCGGCCATCGCGGCGCTTGCCGCGAGCGCAAGTCCGGTTGCGGCCAGTGCGGCTGAAGCACGCCGCAGCAGTGTTTTGCCCGTCACGAGAATGAACTCCCCTGTTTCCGTTTTGTGCGTCTAAAGAACACCTTAATGCCTCTTCAACCGCCTGAACAGGCAGGAACCGCGGCATCACAATTCGTCGCGGAAGGACTTTCCGATCAACACACCGGATGGGTACTGGCGGATCAATACACCTGCTGTATCCCTGCGGCAGGACCCTATCATCTGGCCCTGGGCTTGGGCACTCAAGCATGGTCATCGGCCTCGTGCAACGATCCGGATCGATCCGCCCCGACGGCGTCGCCCTCCCCCGCCACCTGCCAAGCGTTCGATACCTATCCGGGAGGGGCAGCCACGATCATCTGTCCAGAAAGCCCGCATCGCAGCCTCTTTCCATCCACGGCGCGGTGCCTGCCGGGCATTCTCGCCAGAACCGGCGATGGCCGCTTCTGGCCCTTGCCAGGCAACGAACTACGATCCCTCTTCGCATTGGAAAAAAGCGCCGGCGGCGCCAATGGGGATCGTGAGTTCGGGCCAAAGTTCCGTCATGCAACGACCCTCCACCCGGACCCGTCGATCGGGGCCGATCAGATCAATTCGGAGGGGGCACGGGGGGAAGCGCGCGTATTCCCCTGATTGGCCAGGCTTTCACGTTTAGTGCTCGGAATCCCGAGCCAAGGCACTACATACTCAGTCTCAGCAGAAACAACCTCGGATGGAGGCATCCCATGACCACGCTCAGGTTTTCACGCCTCCGCCTTGCCGCGATCTTCGCCGCGTTGCTGGTGTTGTGCGCTGTCCCAGCCCAGGCTGCGAAGGATAGGGTCTACACCGCTTGGCACAGCGATCTGGCAATAAACGGATATGATGCCGTTGCCTACTTCACGGAGGGTCAGCCGGTCGAAGGCTCCGATGACTTCACGGTTGAATACGATGGAGCTGTTTGGCGTTTTGCTTCCGCGGAAAACCGAGAGGCGTTTGCCTCCAACCCCGCCCAATACGCGCCTCAGTATGGCGGCTACTGCGCTTGGGCCGTCTCCCAAGGCTACACCGCCAGCACCGATCCCGAGGCCTGGAAGATCGTCGATGGAAAGCTCTACCTGAACTACAGCCGGTCGGTGCAGCAGAAGTGGGAGCAGGACATCCCAGGCAATATCACCGCCGGTGACGCGAACTGGCCCAAGGTGCTGGAGTAGGGACAGGCCGTCATTGAGCGCCTTTGCGGTTGCACAGTCCCGCTGTTGTTAACGGCTCCTCTGAGACGCAATTGGCCTGGACGTTTGAATCCGGATCTCGCCCGGCGGCGGTAGACTGTGCCTGATCGATTGGCACGTGCCAACAATTCCCCGAGAGCGTCGAGTGCGGGCAGCCAGGCTTGGCGACGCCTGGGTTCCAAGCGGCAAGCGGGCGGGTGGCTGCCGGTTCGAGGCGAGGAGGAGACTGGCTGACGTATCTCAATGACAAAGGGTGGCGGCTGGGCTTTGTCAGGGGCGGAGTTGACGTTCTTTTCCGCAACCTGACAGCAGATGGGGCATGCTGATGACGCGTCCAACTGAACTCGCCTACGATATCGACTTCCCTGCGGCCGTGCGTAACGAAAAGGCCCGAAGGCTAATTCAGCGCATTGCCAGCCACTGTCAGCCGGATCGGATCCATTTCTGTGACGGCTCCCAGGCAGAGTACGACGCGCTTTGCGCGCAGATGGTCGAGAGCGGGACCTTCACCCAACTCGATCCCGCCAAGCGTCCCAACAGCTACCTGGCACTGTCCGACCCGAGCGATGTGGCGCGCGTGGAAGGGCGCACCTTCATCTGCAGCCGGCGAAAGCAGGACGCGGGCCCCACCAACAACTGGGTCAACCCGCGGGAGATGAAGGAAACCCTCGACGATCGCTTCAGAGGCTGCATGCGCGGTCGCACCCTCTACGTCGTTCCGTTTTGCATGGGCCCCTTGGGGTCGCCGATCAGTCAGATCGGAATCGAACTCTCCGACTCACCCTACGTGGCGGTCAACATGCGCATCATGACGCGCATGGGCGACCAGGTTTGGGACGAACTGGGGGAAGACGGCGGCTTCGTCGAGTGCGTCCACTCGGTGGGCGCGCCTCTGGAACCTGGGCAGGAAGACGTCCCCTGGCCCTGTAACCCGGAGAAGTACATCGTCCATTTTCCGGAAGAGCGATCGATCTGGTCGTTCGGAAGTGGCTATGGAGGCAACGCCCTGCTTGGCAAGAAGTGCTTCGCCCTGCGGATCGCCTCCACCATGGCACGTGACGAAGGCTGGCTGGCCGAACACATGCTGATCCTCTGCGTCACCTCTCCGGAAGGCGAGAAGACCTATGTGGCGGCCGCCTTCCCCTCCGCCTGCGGCAAGACCAATTTCGCAATGCTCGTCCCGCCCGAGGGATTCGAGGGCTGGAAGGTCACAACAATCGGAGACGACATTGCCTGGCTCAAGCCGGGACCTGACGGCCGGCTCTACGCGATCAACCCGGAGGCCGGGTTCTTCGGCGTGGCTCCGGGGACCTCCATGCAGTCCAACCCCAACGCCCTGCTTTCGCTGCGGGAGAACAGCATCTTCACCAACGTCGCCCTGACGCCCGATGGTGATGTCTGGTGGGAGGGGCTGACCGAGGACCCACCCGCTGAGCTCACCGATTGGCAGGGGCAACCCTGGACGCCCGATTGCGGACGCCAGGCCGCCCACCCCAACGCCCGGTTCACCGCGCCGGCAAGCCAGTGTCCGGTGATCGACGAGGACTGGGAAAACCCCCGAGGGGTCCCGATTCATGCCCTGGTGTTCGGTGGTCGGCGGGCGACGACGGTGCCCCTGGTGTGCCAAGCCTTCAACTGGGCCTTCGGCACCTACATGGCCGCGACCATCGGCTCGGAAATGACGGCGGCAGCGGCCGGTAAGATCGGCGCGGTCCGCCGCGATCCTTTCGCCATGCTCCCCTTCCTGGGCTACCACATGGGCGATTACATCAACCACTGGCTTCAGGTCGGGCGTGCGGTGCAGGAACCTCCTCGGATCTTCTGCGTTAACTGGTTCCGCAAGGGCGAAGACGGGCGTTTCCTTTGGCCCGGTTTCGGCGAGAACATGCGCGTCTTGAAGTGGATCGTTGACCGGGTCCGAGGCCGGACGGGATCGGTTGAGAGCCCGCTGGGTTGGATGCCCAAGTACGAAGATCTCCAGTGGGACGGATTGGACTTCAGCGAGCAGCAATTCGACGAACTGATGGCGGTCGAGCGCGAAGAGTGGAAGCAGGAGATCCTCAGCCACGAGGAACTGCTCGAGCGGATCTATGACCGTTTGCCGCGCGAGTTCGGGGCCCTGCGCGAGCTGCTCTTGTCGGGGCTCTGGCGATCGCCCGAGCACTGGCACCTGGCCGAAGAACGCTACCTCGCTCCGCAAGAGGGTTAGCGAACGCGCGACGGCCGCGGGTGCACTTCGAATGAAGAGGTGCACCCGCGCTGATTCCTGAGTATTGGCGGCGCCCGGAGCGCGGCGGCCTCCTCCGCGCTGCGCAACCCAGGAATTAACCAGTCCAGGAAGGCCAGCCAGGTTCAATTGACCAATGATCCCGTATCGAGACCTTGTTAATGTCCTAAGCCGGGCGGCCGACCGACATTTCGGCCGGAACGCGCGATCGTTCTTCTTGTAAGTGCCCCTTGCGCTTGGCCTTATAGTGTTCGCCGGCGCATCGGCTCCGTTGCGGAAAAAGTGCACCACCGGGTGCGTTCAGCGATTGGGAGATGGCCAGGCGGAACGTAATCCATCAACGCACGTCCCCGGCCGGCCATCCGGCCTCGAAGATGAGGTAAGCAATGTACAAGAAGATCGTTGTGGCGCTTGGGCTTGAGCATGGACATGGCTCCAGGGCGATGGAAGTTGCACGACAGCTTTTGTCGGAAGGCGGCGAGATCATCGCGCTGCACGTGATTGAGCCCGTGCCCGGTGTGGCCAGCCTTTACCTGCCCGAGGGGCAGGAGGAAGAGCTGAAGAAGACGGCGCTGGATCAGGTGCGAGAGCGGATCGGTGAGAGCCAGGACGCCGAGGCCAAGGTTCTGTTTGGCCATCCCGGTCGCCTGATCCCGGATTTCGCGGATGAAATCGGCGCTGACTGCATCGTCGTCGGTTCTCACAAAGCAGAACTGAGTGATTATCTGCTCGGCGCGACGGCGGCGCGGGTCGTTCGTCACGCGTCCTGCCCGGTCCATGTCCTGCGTTGAACGCCTGGCTCAGGTCCAGGCCAAAAAGGCAGCGCGGTCACAGCAAACAGATTGATTCCCTGGCATTGTCACGGGCCTCGCACCGCGATCTTTGCCGGCCGGCCGTCAAATGTGCGGTTACGAGAGACGACGCCTTGGCCGTGCTAGAGCGCTGACAGGGCAAGCGATCCGGCGAATCCGAACACAACCAGCGCGCCCGTGAAGCTGCGCTCTTGCTCGAAGGCTTCGGGCAGCATCGTGTCGGCCAGCATCGTCAGCAGCGCGCCGGCTGCAAAGGCCTTGGCGACGGCTTGTTCGTCCGCTCCAAGTGGGCCGGACGCGGACCCGAGTACGACATAACCTGCCGCCGACGACAGCGCAGATGCCACGACAACAACGCCCCACATCTTCGCAACCCGCGCCAGGGGCCAGCCGGCTGTCCGTAGACCGCTGGAAGACGCCATGCCCTCGGGAAGATTGGAGATCGCAACCGCCACAAGCAGGGGAACGCTGATCCCGCCTTGCAGCACGGTAAGCCCCAGAACGAACGACTCCGGGATCCCGTCGAGCACGGACCCCATGACAATTGCCGGAGCCGACCCGCCGGCCTGGGCGCCACTGGCGTTTTTTCTGCGGGCGGCGCCAATGCGGTCGAGTAGCGTGTCGCCAATCACGAAGGTGGCGGACCCAAGAAAGAACGTGAACGCCACCAGCGTCAGCGAGCTGGCCTTGATGGCCTCTCCGATCAAGTCATAGGAAACCGACCCCAACAGGAGACCCGCGCCCAATGCCATAACGATCGCGTTCAGCCGGGGGCCTGGTCGCGACACATACGCAATGACGGCACCGAGCAACAACGTCGCCGCGGCAACACCGCCCCAAAGGAACGCTTCAACCACCTGTGTCCTCCATCGTTGCCCCTTCGCCACGGCCACAACAACGAGAACAACGGCCTGACGGTTCGTGGGTATCGGCTGACCTACGATATCCGGGTTCAAGCCTTGTCGACAACTTGCGACCGGGGTTTGTCTGTGGATTGGCGGGTTTGATGACCCACTGTTTGAATTTGTCCTCGGTGTCGTCGCAACGTGCCAGCAGCAGATCGCGTGACATGAATGGATCTGCAGTCCGGCTGTTGGGTCCGACCACCAGGCAAAGATCAGGACTTCCCCCGATCCGTATTTCCGTACTGGAGGCGTTGAAGTCAAACCTCTGCAGTACGGAGTCGGCCGAGCAGTCCAGCAGACCGAGCTTTCCGCCAACGGTCGCTGGAGAAAGCAGTTCGGCTCACTTGTTGGCATATTCCGCAGACATAACTCGAAGGCCCCCTCCACAATGCAGAGAGTTCGATACATGTCCAGGAAGGCCTGCCACGTGTTGTGCCGCTGTCTGGTCTCAACAGGCCCTAATCAACCCATTTCAGCACATCGCGGATGACCGACCAGCGCGGTTGACCCATTTGGGTCGTCCTGCCTTCGATCCAGTAGTCTTCGAATGTGTCCACGCCGCCGGTCTGTCTTTCGATCAACAGCCATGCGTTGAGGGCGCGCAGCAGAACCGGCCTGTCTTTTGCGACGAGGTAGACGACCGGGACCTGCAGTACCGGGCGCGGAACGACGACCGTGAAGCGGGGATAGAGGATCGCCCAGGCCGCGCCTTCCTCGGCCGTATCCAGGAAAGCATCCGCGCCCGCCCCATCGCCGCCGAAGTGTCTCTTCTGCTCTTCCAGCGTTTCCAGGCTAACGATCGTTGCCTGCGGGATCCGAGTGAGGATGGCCCGGGGAAGGCTCTGAAACGCACTGGTGGCAATCTCGATCTGGCCCAGCCGCCTCACCCGCTCCCACCTGTCGAACCGGTTGCGGAGGCGTTCGGGCACGATGAAGGCGATCGTGCGAACGCCGATCGGGTCGGACTCCGCCGCGGACCCCATGCGGTCCAGCGCTTTCGCGGTGGAGTTGAAAATCACGTCGCAGTAGCCCGAGCGTAAGCGCCCGGCGCCGTCGCGAAGCCGCTCCAGCGGCAGGAACTCAACCGCGAGGTTGAGGCGTTCCGCGAACTTGTGGGCCATCTCGATGTCGAAGCCCACCAGATCGCCCCGAGAGTTGAAGAATGAAAGCGGGTAATTGCCCGAGCGGTAGCAGACCTTCAGAACGCCCGATCGGACGATCTCGGCATAGGTCCGAGTTGGTGCGCCGCCATTCTGCGATGCAGACGGCGCCTCCGTGTGAACCACGCTAGGTCGCGGCGGCGTCAAGAGCTGCAAAGATCTCAGCGCCTGGTCGGCGGTATACGGGACGACGAGGACATGGTTGTAAAACAACTGCACACCGGGCAGCACCACTGCGAAGAGAGCGACCCCGACGGCAGCCGTCGTCAGGATCTTGAGCGGCCTGAAGACCGTCAGCCCCTGCACGACGCAAGTTCCAATCAGGCCGATCGTTGCGTAGTGCATGACCGACATCGACGTCGAGAGCCGGCTGCCGATGAAGTCGATCGAGACAAAGACGTTGAACAGTTCCGACGGCAGGTTCACGAGGCCGAGGGAAAAAGGAATCGCGAGCGTCGTTCCACCGAACAGGCTCGCGAGCCCCCCCGAGAGCAGCGCATAGAAGTCGTCCGGCGAAAGCGGCGTTCCGACGTACCACCCGCCGAACACCACGAAACCCAGCGACAGGACATTGCCCACGGTTGGAAAGCTGTAGAACGTCGGGATCAGAACGTCGACCGAGGACTCCTCTTCCGTTCTCTCGCTCGTCGTCGGTTCGGCGAGATGGGCTGCAATAAGTCGTTTGCAGGCCTCCGCCAGCATGGGCAGGACGACCAGCGAACTGCCTGCCGCGAAGCCGGTGATCAGCGGGGTGCGGAGTTCCCGAACGATGTCGCGGTACCTGAGCGGCGTCAGCGTGGCGACAAGTGCAGGCATGACCCACAGCACCATGATGAGCGTGAAGAAGACGAAGACGACGATATAGACCTGCAGGCGGCTGAGATCGGCGAAGCTCATGGTGCCCGCCGCGCCCCCGACAAGGGAAAACACCCCGATCGGCGCGAGTTTCGAGATAGATCCCGTGATCTTGGTGAGGATCTCCCCAAGAACCGAAAGCGGCTCGATGATGACGTCCTTCTTCTCGATCCCGGTCAAGGCAAGGCCGATCAGTATGCTGAACACCACCACCGCCGGCACGATCGCGTTCGCCAGCGCGTTGAACGGATTGGACGGAATGAACAGCAGAAGGAAATCGACCGGTGCCGGCGGATTGATGCTGCTTCTCTGGAACAGCGAACGGGCGGGCCAGTCGGGATAGGCAAACGACGCGGTCAAGACCAGCACGATCCCGAACGACCACAGAAGAAGAAGCAGCCCGCCGCCGCTGAGCGCGAGCCCGCGGACTTCGGAAAGGCTCAGACGTCCAAGGCCGGTGATCAGCGCGACCACGACGTAGGGGATCACCGCAATCTGGAGCAGTCTGATAAAGGCGGTGCCGACAAACGTCAGCGGCGCGGCGATATCACCAAGGAACAGCCCCGTGGCAACACCAAGCAGCAGGCCTATAAGGACTTGAAGGGCCAAGCTGATACGGGGTTTGGCCGGTTTGGTATTCACCCGCAACCGCACTCCTTCAATCGCAACCCGCGGGACCCAGACATAGTTCGGCCTAGTCCTTGGCGCTTTCCGGCGCTTCGATCGTCGTCAAGACGACCACCTGGTCCCCGGTTTCGACCGACCATTCCATGTCACGGTCCGGGTTCAGCGCAAGGCCCTTTTCCGGGTCGGCGGGCCGTCGATAGCCGAGCGCGATTTCGCCGTGTCCCGCAGCGGCGACCTGGACATCCCGGAACCGTACGGGTCCCTGCGCCCCAAGATAGGCATCGGCCTGCCGCAGCACCATCTGGGCCCCCCACGGCCTCGTCAGCTCCCAGAAGACGCTGGCCAGCTCGGGCCGCAGCGCGACCTGCGAGACCAGATAGCTGACCACCGAGGGGCTGACCATCACGTCCTCGCCCCCGCCCTGGAAGAGGTATCGGTTCTCCTGCTCGAGGAGTTCGACCAGGACCTGAGGTCCGCCTGCTCCGTCGGGGAAGAGGCCGCGAAGCGTCAAGGCTGCGACGACGCTGACAGCATCGGCGTGCTCTTTCTCTTCAAGCAGCTCGCTCGCCAGTACGACGATGTTGTCGTAGTCGGCCGGCCCCAGCTCCTCGATCACGCCGGGCATGGAGAAGCCCGCCTCGATCTGCTTGACCTTTGCGCCCGCACTCCAGGAACCCTCACGCGCCAACCCGGCCTCGCGCACCTCCAGCGACGTGCGCGAGACGATGTCGACCTCGAACGCATCGCCTCCGAACCTGTCCAGCTGGCGCAACAAGGCCGGGACCTTGCGACTCCAGCCGAGGATCAGCACGCGACGGGCACCGCCGCCCGGGGGACGAAGCGATTCGGTTGCGGCCTCGCTTGCCGACCCGATCGTCTCGTCAGCACCGGGCACGCAGTCTTCGAAGGATCTGGCCAGGAAGACCGGCAGGTCGTCCGCCTTGAGCACCGTCCCAGGGTCGGGATTCAGGATCGGACGGCGCTTGCCGGGCCGGACAAAGCCCAGCAGGATCGCCTTGGGGAACCGGCCGCGAAGGCTTCCGAACGTTGCGTCGGTCTGTCCCTCCACCGCGTGCAGATAGACCGCGTTGCCTTCGTTGACCGTGAAAAGCTCGGACATCACGCTCCACAGCCCGCGGTGGCGCACGCTCTGGGCGATGAGACGACTGACCATGCCGTCGGCCGCTATGGATTCGCTCGGCCCCTGATAGGACAGATTGGCCACCTCGACCCGCCGCGAGTCGAACAGCTCCGCAACGGCAAGCGGCGGTGTCGTTCCGGATTCGCTAGCGAACCTGGATATCGACGCCAGCGTCTTGATGGTCATGGCGTCCACGCGCTCGGGGTTGCGCTCGGCGAACCCGGCACCCGGCAGGATCACCACCGCCGCGTCGCGAAAGGCGACACGCTCGAGATGATCCACAACAAGCGGTGATCCCGAGCGGACGAGGACCCGGCGCGAATCCCAAACCGGACCAACCGTCTCGCGGAACCGCTCCAGGCGCGCCGCATCCACCTGGTCCGTCATGATCACAATGCGGAGCGCCTGCGCGCCTCGACGCGCCAGAAAACGTTCGACCCGACCGCCTGTCCGAAGCAGCGTTTCGACGATTGCCGCCGTTTGGTACGTCCAACCAAGAACGAGCACGTGGTCGGTGAGGGCAACGGGCGTAACGCCGGACTCGAGCCGCTCGATCGTCTGGTCGAGCCATTGAGTCAAGATCGCAATCAGGAGGCCAAGGAACAGGACGTAGCCGAGCACCGTCACAATCGTTGAGATCGTCGCGCGCGCCACACCCTCGTCGTCGCCGAGGTAGCCCGGATCGGTGAGCCTGAGGAAGGCCCACCACACCGCTTCCGCGGGTCCGGAGAAGCCTTCGTCCAGAGCCGCCACCAGAAAGCCGAATGTCACCGCGACCACGACGACGATCAGCGCGGCGATCAGGAGCCGGGCCTTCAGGCCACGCAGGACAAACTGCTCGAGAAGGAACCGAAGCTTCGAGGGGGGCCGCCGCCGCGTTACCGGTTTGCGCATGGCTAGCCCGCCTTGGGTCGCCGGCCGGCCGGCACGCGGAGTGCGCATGTGCGCGGTCGAACCGACCCGGCAGCCTGTCGTTCTTCGATCATCGTGACTTGCCGATTTTTGATGTTCCCACGTCCCCGATTGTCGAGCCTGGCGCTACTGCGTCAACCGCTCGCGCGCTTTCGCCCGATCGACGCGTGTTGCCGCCATGAGCTGGTACTTCAAGTGGAACCGCCGGATGTTGCCGACATATTCGACCGGTTCCAGCCCGACGCGCCGCCGCACAATACGTTCGACATTGCCGAACCAGCGATCGGGATCGAGCCCCTCTTGCCCGGCCTGGCGGCGCAGCCGCTGGATCCGGGTCCGGCCGGCGTTGTACGACCCCAGCGTGAAGTTGATCCGCGTGTCGGGGGCAAGGCCCGGTTCGTTGAAGACGTTGTCGCGAATATACGAAAAGTACCGCGCCCCCGCATGGACGTTCACCTCCACGTCTTCGATCGGGCTCAGTTCCAGCGGCGGTGCGGCGGCGGTCGACGGCATGATCTGCATAACGCCGACGGCGCCGACGGGGCTGCGCACATCGTTGTCGAGCCGGCTCTCCTGAAAAGCGATTGCGGCCAGCAGATTCGGCTCGACGTCGTACATCTCGCCATATCGCTTGAACAGGTCAAACAGCTTGTCGTAGCGCGCCTGCGCTTCTTCATCGAGCGGATCGGCGAACCAGCCCGGCCCGATCAGGTATCGGTTGATCAAAACGTTGCCGATCAGCGTGCCCTGCCGGTTGTCCCTGAGGAACCCGTTGAGGCTGGCGAGCAGTTCGGGGTTGTCTTTCCGGATTGCCCAGGCGATCTCCGCACCGCTGCGAAGAACCAGGTCGTCGCGCACGATCATGTCCGGGTAGACCGCGCTCCACAGCCTGGCCAGGTGTGCGTGTGCGACCGTGACGTCCACAATGCCTTCGTTGACCAGGCTCAGGATATCCTCGGCGGCCAGCACCGGATCGGCCGCGTTGATCGTCACCGGCGCCATTTTTCGCTGCACGAGGTCGGCGTTCAGAGCGGCCAGGCTCTTGGCATAGCCGGTGCCTTGCCGGATGAAGATCGTGCGCCCGGCCAGGTCGTCGGGCGTGGCAATCCCGTCGACCGAGGGTGCCGTCACGACGACCTCCTCGACGTCACGCAGATAGGGCGTCGTGAAAGCGACCTGCTCCTGCCGTTCCGGCGTCACTGTCAGTCCCGCCGCGACGATGTCGCCGTACCCACCAAGCAGGGCCGGGATGAGCGCGTCGACCGGCAAGGGCACGAAAACGAACTGGACCGGCCAGTCTTGGCGGTCCACCTGCGTCCTCAGATACGCTCGGTAGCGTTCCATCAACGCAAACTCGAAGCCGATCGGCTTGTTGTTGCGGAATGCGAAGCTGGTCTTTTCCGTGCTCACCAGGACCCGGATCACGCCGCGCTCGACCTGGTGGGACAGGTCGCCGGTGTCCGAGAACCGGAAAAACTCCCTGTCGACGGCGACCGGTTCGCCGTCCTGTCGGTAGCCTGCGGTGCCCTGCGCGATCTCCTGTTGCGGCGGTGGCACCGTGCACCCCGCACCGAGCCCGCCGAGGCAAACGACGGCAACCACCGCAAGCGCGCGTCTTGCCGACATGGCGCTAGCCCGCGCGTTTGCGATCATCGTGCGTTGCCGGTTCATTCTGTTCCTCCACGTCCGATTGCTCGGCTCGAGGTCCGTGATCGGGAGAGCCTTCCGGCGGGTAGTCGAGAACGTCTTCGAGCCGCTTGCGCTCTTCGGTTTCGAACTCCGGGAACGGCAGCCTGCCGGCGGCGCGCCAGGTTTCGACCTCGGCGGTCGCGTCCTCCGCCTGCTCGGCGTCCAGCCCCGAATCGCGCGCGAGATAGGCCGTCTGCGAGGGGTAGGCGAAGCCCGAGCCGCCATCGCGAACGATGTCGGCAATGCGCAGCAGGATGTCCTCCTGGATCGCGAGGAAGGTGTTCTGATCCTGACAGCCGAGATAGGCGAAGATCTCGACATCTAGCGAGTAGGCGCCATAGCCGATAAAGCGGACACGGGCCGGATCGGGGGAGACCATCGGATGGCCGAGCAGCAGCTCGCGCAGCTTGGCGAGAATGTAGCGCAGCTGCTCCGGCGTGGTCTCGTAGCGGAGCTGCAGCGTGGTTCGAAGCAGGCGCTGGTCGCGCCGCGAGAAGTTGTCCAACTGCATCTGCGCAAACTCGGCATTGGGTATGGTGATCACCGTCCGTTCCAAGCTGCGGATCCGTGTCGAGTGCAGGCCAATCTCCTCGACGGTGCCGATCTGATCGCCATAACGGCAGAAATCGCCGATCCGAACCGGGCGATTGACATAGAGGATCACGCTGCCGATGAAGTTCGCGATCGTGGTCTGCGCCGCGAGCGCCACGGCGAGTCCTCCGACACCGAGGCCCGCCACCAGCGGCAGGACGTCCAGACCAAGTCCAGCGATGCCGTCGACAAAAACCCAGATGCCGAGCACGATCCCAAAAACGCGCCCCGCGGTCCGCAGGAGGCTGGCATCGATGCCCTCGTCCGCAATCTTCGGCGAGTGGATAATGATCTCGGCCATGGCGATCGAGGCGAGGTACACCGCCCAGGCGATCAACGCGAAGATCGCAATATCGCTGGCCGCAACGACGGCGAAGAACAAACCGCCCGTCAGATTCAAGTCCCGGTACAGGAACAATTCGACCACGCTCACACTCATCGCAACGGCAAGCGGCGCGAGAACCACGACCATGTGGTTCCAGGGGTGTCCTATCCGCGCCTTCAACAGCCCGAAAACACGGATGAAGACATAGGTGGCGACGGCCAGGACCAGAACGGCAAGCAGCAGACCGATCCACTGCCACACCGTCTGTTCGCCATAGACACCCTTCAGCGGGTCCGGCAGCTCGTTGACGAACTTGCCGAGGAAATGGGCGCTGGGAACCAGGTACCCCGGTGTCGCCGTCACCAGCTCGTAGAAGTTCTCCGATTTCGCGGGCGAAACGTAGTCGGCGGTCGCCGTGAAGCTGTAAAGACCGGGACGGTACGGCAGATCCCTGACATCCTCGAAATACGCCCCGATCTCTCGAACCGTCCGCGCGCTGAACAGGAACTCGCCGTTCCGGTCGCCTGCCGTGACCTCCGCGATCTCGATCTCGGTGTCCGGAACCTTCCACCTAAGCGGCAGGTCGTTTCCCACGAATGCCAGACGTGACCCCTCCCGTGCCGCCGCTACGGTCCGCTCGCTGGGAACCGACGACAGCGGCGGCAGTGGGATCCGGTCCAGGATCTCCTTGATCTTCAGAACGGTCTCGAGACCGACGACCTCGCGCTGGGCCGGCGGCACCTCGCTCAAGTCGAGCCCGCCGGCCGCGCGCTGCAGGTACAGGGCCGCTCTCTCCTCGGCCTCGCGGGCCTCTTCCGGGGTCATCGTCGGCGGTTCGGCGCGGAGCGCCGCTTCGGTCTCCTGTATCAGGGTGTAGGCGCGGTTCATACTGTCGAGAAATCCCTGCAACAGCCATCGCGGGCTCGACGTACTGATGGGCTTCAGGCGATTGCGGACCCGCCTCGTTGCGGCGGAATAGCTCAGATCGGCCGCCAGATACTCCTCCAGCAGCCCCTCGATCGCGCCCGGCTTGTAGGGCAGGTCGACGACCTGCCGGTAGTACTTGCCCAGCCGCTCAACCGTGCGCGCTGAGAAGACGAACGCACCTTCTCGCGGGCCCTCTTCGATCCGCACAAGGGAGATACGGGTGTCGGGAATCCTCCAACTGGTGATGTCGTCTTGCGCGACCTCCTCGACGCCGGGAATCTCCTCATCTGGCGGCAACGCGACCCGATCCAGGATCTCCTGCAGCATCATTGCGCGGATCATCCGCACCGCCCAGGAATCGCCGTTCGGGGTCGACCTGAAGTCGAGCACGTTCGTTGCTCGCTCGAAACCGCGATAGGTCGCCGACGACAGGTTGCCTTGCTGCCAGTCCCGAACGGCCGCGCCGAATTCGTCCAGGAAGGTACGCAGCGTATCCCGCGGGCTCGACATGTCCGCCGGCCGAAGTGGATTGGGATCGACGTCCTGGCCGGAATCTTGTGCCGTCGCCACGGTGGCCCAGAACGCGAAGAGAAGCAGCGGAATCAGCGGGACCTGCGCGAGGCCCAGATTTGAGCCGCGTTTCTCCTGTCCCGCCTTCATCACTGTCCCCCCCCTTTTTTCCAAGGCGCAGCCCAAGAGAAACGGGCCGCCGTACCAAAGTAAAGGTTCGAAGGGCGGATTGTCGGGCGTAAGAGTGGCGATGGAGTTGACATAGAGCAATTGCCGCTCCGGGTATCTGAAGCTTAATTGGCTTTCGCCTCGTGGATGGATGTGCCGAATGGTCGAAATTGCGCCCCGTGTCGTGCGTCACGTGCTTGGTCTGCTTTGCATCATGATGCTTGCCGGCCACGCGACCGCCGCGGCGGCGACGGTCGAGCATCCGCTGATGCAAATCGATACTTCGAGCCCGCAAGCAACGCTGAGCACGTTCTTTGCGGCGTTGGAGGAGGCGTACCAGATCGCCGGCGAAACAGACCGACAGCGCGATACGCTGGAACCGTTGAACCGCGCGGTCATGACCCTGGACCTCAGCGAAGTGCCGCCCTATCTCGCCCCAACCCTGGGGCCGGAATCCGCACTGATGCTGAAGGAGATATTGGACCGAATCGAGCTGCCGCCCTTCGAGGAGATTCCCGATCGCGAGGAGGTCGAGCGCTCGTGGTCGGGCGATATGCCCGACGGCGCCGCGATCGAGCGTTGGCTGATCCCGAATACCGCCATCGCCATCGCATTGATGACCGAGGGCCCCCGCAGTGGCGAGTTCCTGTTCACGGCAGATACCGTGGATCGTGTCCCGGAATTCTACCAACTCGTCAGGCATCTGGATTACCGCACGACCGCGACGCGCGACATATACGAGGCCTACGTGCTGACGGCTGGGCGCGGCCTGCAGTTGGGACGGGGCGAGCATCTGCCGGAATGGACAAAGCATATGGTTGGCGGCCAGCAAGTCTGGCAGTGGATTGCCGCCGCAGTTGTGCTCGTTGCCGGCGCCGTGTCGGTCATCGCGCTAATCCTTGTTGGACGGCGTTGGGACGCGCGTTTGTACGTTCGCCGAAAGCGACGCCGGGACGCACGGCAGAAGGCGGCGCCGGAGAAGACGTTTCCCGAAGCGGCCCAGGCACGGTGGTGGACACTGCTCTCGCTCCTTGTAGCAGTGGGATTGATCTTCGCCGCGGATTGGCTCCTGGCAGACGTCATCAACGTCGCGGTCTCCTTGTTGGCGATCGTACGGTTGATCAAGATCGTAGTCGTGGTCGGACTCGCAAGCTGGTGCGCCCCTCTTCTTTTGATCAAGATATCAGAGGTTTATCTCCGCTCTTTGAAGCTGGACACGAACGATACGAAGGCACAGTTCATTCGCCTGGGCGCCAGAGCCTTGGCGCTTGTCACCGTGCCGGCCATCCTGGTCGTTGCAGCGAACCTGATCGGCCTGCCGGCCTATTCGGTGGTGACGGGCCTTGGCATCGGCGGGCTTGCAGTCGCGTTGGCCGCCCAGGGGCCGCTCCAGGACATGTTCGGGGCGCTCACGCTGCTCGCACGCCCGCTTCGCATCGGGGACAGCTGCCGTTTCGGCGACAAGGTCGGAACGGTCGAGCAGATCGGACTGCGGTCCACGCAGATCCGGACGCCAGAGCGGACGCTGCTGATGATCCCAAACTCCGAGCTTTCCGCGGGCCAGCTCGACGTTGTCGGGCGGCGGGACCGGATCCTGTGGCGTTCGACCCTGGGCCTCAGTCTGGAGACGACGCCGGTACAGCTCGAGCGGGTCCTGGACCGCCTTCGGCAGGTCGTGGACGACCACGAGCGCGTTCTCGACGACCCGTCGCTCGTTCGGCTGACCGCAGCCGGACCGGACGCGCTCAACGTCGAGATCCATGCCTACATCACAACCACCGACTGGAACGAGTTCCAGGAGATCCGCGAGGATCTCCTCATGCTGATTCTGCGGGAAATCGAGGCGGCGGGTACGACGCTGGCCACACCGGACTGAACCTCGGGACAGACCGGTCAGTTATGCAATTCGCGTCGCCCGGACGCGCTCCATCCCCTTCGAACGCCCTCTCCCGCCACCGCGCATGCGACGAGGGGAACCGGGCATCCCCACACAGCCGTTGCTGGTTGCCTGGAGACGCCCGGGTCGAGGCTTATGCGGCCAGATCAAAGCGATCCGCGTTCATGACCTTTGTCCACGCGGCGACGAAGTCGTTCACGAACTTCTCCTGATTGTCGTCCTGGGCGTAGGTTTCGGCATAGGCGCGAAGCACCGAGTTGGACCCGAAAACCAGATCGGCCCGCGTCGCAGTCCACTTGACCGACCCGGTCTGGCGGTCGACGACCTCGTACTGGTTCTTGCCCGTGGGCTTCCACGCGTAGGCCATGTCCGTCAGGTTGACGAAGAAGTCGTTCGTCAGGGCGCCTTCGCGATCCGTGAACACGCCGTGCTTGGTGCCGCCATGATTGGCACCGAGAACGCGCATGCCGCCGACAAGCACCGTCATTTCGTGGGCGGTCAGGCCCATCAGTTGCGTGCGGTCAAGCATCAGTTCCTCCGCGCTGACGGCGTAGTCCTCCTTGAGCCAGTTGCGATAACCGTCGTGCAGCGGTTGCAACGGCGCAAAGGACGCGGCATCGGTCGCCTCCTCGGTCGCGTCGCCGCGGCCGGCCGAGAACGGGACGCTGACGTCGAAGCCGGCTGCCTTCGCGGCCTGCTCGATACCGACATTGCCGGCCAGCACGATCACGTCCGCGACGCTCGCGCCCGTTTCGACAGCGATCGGTTCGAGCACGGATAGCACCTTGGCCAGACGCGCGGGCTCGTTGCCTTCCCAGTCGTTTTGCGGGCCCAGGCGGATGCGCGCACCGTTGGCGCCGCCCCGCTTGTCCGATCCGCGGAAGGTGCGGGCGCTGTCCCAGGCGGTTGCGACCATCTCGCCGATGCCGAGGCCGCTGGCGGCGATCTTCGCCTTCACGGCATCGACGTCATAGCCGGTGCTGCCCTGCGGCACCGGGTCCTGCCAGATCAGGTCCTCATCCGGGACGTCGGGGCCGACATAACGCACCTTCGGGCCCATGTCGCGGTGGGTCAGCTTGAACCAGGCGCGGGCGAAGGCATCCTCGAAGGCCTGCTGATCGTCTTTGAACCTGAGCGAGATTTCGCGATAGGCCGGGTCCATCTTCATCGCCATGTCGGCATCGGTCATGATCGGCATGTGCCGGATCGAGGGGTCCTCGACGTCGACGGGCATGTCTTCTTCCGCGATGTCGACGGGCTGCCACTGCCACGCGCCGGCCGGGCTCTTCTTCAGTTCCCATTCATACTTGAACAGCATGTCGAAATAGCCGTTGTCGAAGGTGGTCGGATGGGTCGTCCAGGCGCCTTCGATGCCGCTGGTGACCGTGTCGCGGCCGACGCCGCGTTTGGTCTTGTTGATCCAGCCAAGGCCCTGGTCCTCGACGGCGGCGGCCTCGGGATCCGGCCCCAGCAGGTTGGCATCGCCGTTGCCATGGGTCTTGCCGACGGTGTGGCCGCCCGCGGTCAACGCAACGGTCTCCTCGTCGTTCATCGCCATGCGCGCGAACGTCACGCGGACCTCCTGCGCGGTCTTGAGGGGATCGGGCTGACCGTTCACGCCTTCCGGGTTCACGTAGATCAGGCCCATCTGCACGGCGGCCAGCGGGTTTGCCAAGGATTCCGGGTTGTCGTCGCTGTCGTAACGACTGCGGCCGAGCCATTCCTTCTCGGAACCCCAGTAGATGTCCTTCTCCGGATGCCAAATGTCCTCGCGTCCGAAGCCGAACCCGAAGGTTTTGAGCCCCATGGATTCGTAGGCGATGGTGCCCGCATAGGCGAGGAGATCGGCCCAGCTGAGACGGTTGCCGTACTTCTTCTTGACCGGCCACAACAGACGGCGCGCCTTGTCCAGGTTCGTGTTGTCGGGCCAGGAATTCAGGGGCGCGAACCGCAGATTGCCGGTACCGGCGCCGCCGCGGCCGTCCGCGATACGGTAGGAACCGGCGGCGTGCCAGGTCATGCGGATCATCAACCCGCCGTAGTGCCCCCAATCCGCCGGCCACCAATCCTGGCTGTCGGTCATGAGGGCGTGCATGTCCTTTTTCAGCGCCTCGAAGTCGAGCTTCTTGACCTCCTCACGATAGTCGAACCCCGGGTCCATGGGGTCGGTCTTGGTGTCGTGCTGATGAAGAATGTCGAGGTTCAGCGCGTTGGGCCACCAATCCATGACCGACGTGCCGGTGGCTGTATGTCCGCCATGCATCACCGGACATGTGCCGGCCGCTGTGATTCTGTCTCCGTCCATTTCTTCCCTCCGATCCGGGTCTGAGTTTCACCTGTGCCTGCGCCCCTCTCGTTAAAGACGGAGACGCGTTGCGTCTTGGGTGCATTCAAGCCGCAGCCGCCGCGATGGCTAGGTCTCCTACTTTAGAATTATTCTAAAAAATGGCAAGCCATATTTAAACCATGACGAAAAACCCAACGAAATCAGTCCCTACTCCACCTCATGCCCGGCATCGTAACGTCGGCATTTGGCGGCCCCGCGTCTTTGGTCGGACGGGAACATCCGGCGCGGCGCCGATGGCGCAACGACCACTCGGACCTATGCCTGCGACCTTCCCGGTTCAAGGCGGAGCTCTCGAAATCGTCATGGCGGGACGCTGAGCCTCGGCAAACGGCGACGTGCTCTTTTTGCACGGCGTTACGCGGTCCAAAAAGGGCCCGGTGTTCAGTGTGATCGCGGCGCTTTTTCAGTTCCGCCGACCGATCCTCATGCCGTGTGCTCGGCAACAAAGCGTCGAACTTCATTCACAAGCACGGGCCAGGCCTGTTCGTCCTCCAGCACGATGTGATTGGCGCCCTCCAGCGGCACGAACCGCGCCTGCGGTATCGACGATGCAATCAGGCGTCCGGCCTCGAAGGGCACCACGGCATCTTCCTTGCGATGAAGGACCAATGTCGGCACGCGGATCTCGGGGAGGAGGTCACGCACGTCAAGGGTCGAGAAGGCGCTCAGGATCGCGTAGGCGTTTTCCGGCGTGGTCGTGATTTGTTGAAGTCGGTTGAAGTCGGCGTGCTGTTGTTCCGACCCGTCCGGCATGAAGAGAGCGGTATAGGCTTGGCGCCCGACAGGGTTGGGGTTCCCCCAGGAGGCCCGAGTCAGTTCCAAAAGCGCGTCGCGGGTTTCTCTGTGTTTTTCGTCCTTGGAATGACGCCAACCGGCCGCATAGCCGTCATAGATGACTATGCAGGATACCTTTTCGGGGTGACGATGGGCGTATGTGATCGCAACCGACGCGCCTTGCGACGACCCCAGGAGCGCGAACCTGTCCAGTTCCATCGCCGCAACGACGGTCTCGAGATCGACGACCATCTTCTCGATCGAGAAGTCGTCGACATTCCAGTCCGACAGGCCATTTCCACGTTCGTCGTAGCGGATGTAACGGAAGAATCGTGAAAAATCCTTCACCCAGTGCCGCGATATCACACTCTCGAAATCATGCTGCAAGTGGGTCAGGAAGCTCGCCGCCCGCACCACCGGCGGGCCCTTTCCGACGGACGCATAGGCCAGCCCGACACCATCGGGTGCCCTACAGTACCGTATGTCGAGGTCTTGCCCTTCCCCGTTCGATCTCTGCTCGCGCGATGGCCCCGGCGAAAGGCCATCGGGGCTGGGTTCGAATCTGAACCCCCTGCCATGGACCGTTTTAATGACGCGTTGTGCCGTTCCGTCGTCGCCGAGTGCTTTCCGGGCGGCATTGATGCGGGTTGAGATCGCGGATTCGGAGACGATCCTGCCGCCCCACACCGCCTCGATGATCTCGTCACGGCTGACGACCCGGCCGTGATGCCGGGCCAGGAAGACGATCAGATCGAAGACCTGCGGTTCCAGCGGCACGGGAACGCCGGATTTGCGGAGTTCGGCCGCCCCGACATCCAACGAGAAGTCCTCGAACTCGATCAGCGGTTTGCCGGCATCGTCCATCGATCATCATCCGGGCTTCGGATACCGGATTATAGGCAGAATGGAGGATATCTGGACGACATCTTAAGGCGATCTGAAAGCATCGCCACAAGCCCGACGGTAGCGTCTCCTAAGCAACACCGCAGACCATTGGAGACGCAACATGAACAACAGGTACTCCGCCGATCCGAAATTCTTCAACGACGACGGAACGATCAATTTCGAACTGGCGTTGGCCGCCGGACGGCAGGCGCGTTCGGAAACGGCCGCCAAGGCCCTCGGGTCTGTGTGGCAGAAGCTTGCCAACACGGTCACAGCCGCCCGACGGCGGCTCTGGCAGATCATCGGAACCCGTTTGACCGGGACGCTCGGAACCTCGCAATCACGGTTCCTGCCGCGGCTCGATTGACACCACCTCCAGCCCGCCATGCCGGGTGGATACGCGGGAACCCGAACTGGTATATTCCAACCCGGTAATGAGAACCATGCGGAGGCTCGGGCGGGCGAGCGATGCCGATCGCATTCAGAGAAGTCGACGGCGGCTTGGGAAACATCTGGGAGGCTGCCGGCATCCTGACGGCCGAGGATCTGATCGGGCTTTATGAGCACATGCATTCGATCAGCGAGCGGGGGCAGTGGTCATATCGGTTCAATATCAGCGACTTCTCCGCCGTCACCGGAACCGATATTTCCTCATCCAGCCTCAGGCGGGCGGTCGAATACGCGAAGGCCAACTACACCGACAATCCCGATGGCATCGTCGCCATCGTCGTCCCGCAAGACTTGCTCTTCGGTCTGGCAAGAATGTGGTCGGTCTTCATGGGCGAGCCGACCTGGGAGACGATGATCTTCAGGGACAGAGACGATGCGGTGGGTTGGGTCCGTGAACGGGCCAAGCAACGTTGGGGAATCGACGACTTGACCTTTGCCTGAGGCCGCGCCGGGTCCGAACGCCGTCTGTGGCGCTCAGACAGTCGGCTCGGGATCAAGCGTAGCCTGCGCGCGTTTCGTGAGCTTGCGCCGCACGGTCAGATAGGAGGTCGTGAGCCGCGCCCGCAGTTCGTCGTCCTCCATCGCGCCCCAGCCCACGAAGACCCAGCCTCCGCGCGGAAGATAAGGGGCCCGCTCGGCGCGGCCGGCCTCGATCAACATCCGGGCGCTGTCCTCGTCAGGGCACTTGAGGGAGATTCCCTCGTTCACCGACCCGGCAACCGCAAACATCTTGCCACCCACCTTCCAGCAGTCGTGCCCCCCGCCCCAGGGATCGCTCCATTCCGCGCCGGGCAGTCCGGCACAGTGGTCGTTGATCTGCTCGCGCTTCATGCTCGAAGCTTATACGCGCCGGCCTGTTCCACAAAGGCCGGCGCCTCCGCCGATCGTCGGTCCGACCGGCCGGTTCGCCGCGCTTGCAGGGTCGTTGACGGTGCTCATCTGCCCTCCGCTCTGATAACTCTGGATCTTTCGGACGAAAGCCGGTCTTAGTGGCCTCTCGGCCGGGCCGAAGAACGAAAAAGGTGAGACATGAGCAAGCATCTGAACGTGTTCAGCGGGCCGGACGCGATCAGGGATTTCCTGAACCCCGGCAAGTTGCCTTATGTCCCGTTGGTTGAATTGCCCGCGAGCCTGAACCCTTTCTTCGATGAAGGGGTGCGTATTCTCGCCAAGATGATGAACCTGCTGCCGCTCGGAAACGTGAAGGCGGTGCCCGCCTATAACATGGTCGCCGAAAAGGCAGCGCGCGGAGAACTGGCGACGGTCGGGCGGCTGATCGAGAACTCTTCCGGCAATACCGTGTCCTCACTGGCACTGGTGGCGCGCCACTTCGGTGTGCCACGGACCTGTTCCTATGTCCCCGCCGAGATCTCGTGGAACAAGCTGCTCATGCTGCTTTTCTACGGCATAGAGCCAATCGTGAACCAAGAGCCCGACAATCCCACAGAGGGCGATCCAAGAAGCGGCATTTACAAGGCCAAACGCGACGGGGAGGCCGAGGACACCTGGAATCCCGGCCAGTACCACAATCCAGACAATCCAAAGGCGCATGAGAAATGGACCGGGCCGCAGATCTGGGATCAAACCGAGGGCAAACTGAGCTTGTTCTGCTCAAGTCTGGGTACGACGGGCACGTTAATTGGCACGTCGATGTATCTCAAAAGACAGCGTCCCGATCTGCCGGTCGTCGGGGTGATGCGCGCGCCAGACAACTACGTGCCCGGGCCACGAACGGAAAAGCTCTTGAAACTCGTCGGCTTCGATTGGCGAGCCCATCTGGACCATATCGAAGAGGCCGAAACCTCCGAATCCTATCGCTTGAGCATGGAGATGAGCCGTTTGGGTCTGCTTGTTGGCCCGAGTTCCGGACTGGTCTTGTCGGGGCTGGTGCAGCACCTACAAAAAGCCAAGGATAGCGGGCAGTTGGACAAGCTGCGCAACGTCGATGGAGAAGTTTTGTGTGTTTCCATTTGTTGCGACGGGCCGCTTCCGTATCTGGATGAGTACTTCGACTACCTAGGCCGGGAGCACTTCCCAACCATTCGGAACGAAGAGCTGCTGAAAAACAAGCCGGCGTAATGTCAGTTCTGCGGGCACAAACAGGATCGGGCAGGCGATGAATTACCTCGTTTTTGTCGGGACCGTCAGAGACAGTGCGCCGCCGCGCCCCAGCCGGCTTGGCCTGCGGATCGCCACAGCCCTCGCCGCCCAGCTTCGCGCGGACACGAACGAGGTGACGCTGGTCGATCCGCTTGAGATCCCGCTTGAGACACCGTTCAAGCCGCACTTCGCCTACGCCAGGGGAAAGGCGCCTCGCCCGCTGGAAGAATGCGCGGGAATGATCGAGGCGGCGGACGGATACGTCATGGTCAGCCCCGAGTACAACCATGCTATGAGCCCGGCGCTCGCCAACCTGCTCAACCACTTCGGCAGCTCGCTGTTCTCCTACAAGCCGAGCGTCATTGCCACGTACTCGGCCGGCCAATGGGGCGGGGCGCGGGCCGCGGTCAACATGCGAACCTTTCTGGCTGAACTGGGCTGCCTGCCGGTATCGGCGATGATCCACGTGCCGAAGGCGCATGAGGTCTTCGATGACGGCGGCGGATACCTGGATGGCGTCGACGGCGCCGCGTGGGCGTCCTACTTCGATCGCGCGCTCAGCCAACTGGAATGGTGGGCAACGGCCGCGGCCTACGGGCGCAACAAGGCCGGGACCGATCGGCCGGAGGCATTCCTTCGCGACCCGTCGCAACGAAACGCGCCCTGAAAGCTGCATTGGGCCCGCGCGGCCGGCAAGGCCACGCTATCGCGGTCCTGGGTCCGGCATGTGCCGCACGAACGGCGAGTAGACCGGAGCGCCCGGAACCAGCCTTTCCGTGTCGTCGAAGTCCTGGTCGCGGTTGAAAGGAACGAGGGGTCTCGAAGAGAGCGTCCCCAGAGCGGCCGCCCATCGGTCCGAGTAGGTATCGAACATGCTGTCGCCGCTTTCATGGCCGTCCGCGAAGCCGGTCCCCGCGACGCCGTGAAAGATCTCGGGCTCGAGAACGTCAAAGCCACAGTATCTGAAGCAGTGGAGAACCGGCCAAAGAAGAAGCCGCGTGTCTCCTTCCCTGCCGCTGGGAGAGCAGGTTTCCTCGCCCGCGCCGGTGGTCACGCACGCGACCGTCTTCTTTCCGCGGCAGACGCCCTTGTCGTAACGCATGCTGGTTCGATGCAGGCGGCCGTTCACGAAAACGCGGTCGACCCAGCCCTTGAGGATGGCGGGCATGCCGAACCACCAAAGCGGGAAATGAACCACCAGCAAGTCGCAGTCCAGCAGGCGCTGCGCCTCCGCATGCACATCCGGGGGCGTGGTTCCGTTCTCCGCGTTGAAACGCTGTTCGGTTTGCGTGCGAAACACCGCGGCGTTCTTGCGAACCGTGTAGTGATGCGGCCCCTCGCGCGGATCGAAATCCATGGCGTAGAGATCCGACAGCGTGGTTCGCCAGCCGGCGGCGCCGAGCACCCGTTGCGAGATGCCCGACAGGTGGGCGTTGAACGACTTCGCCTCCGGGTGGGCCAGAACGATGTGGGCCTTCATTCGGATGGTCCTTGTACCGCGATGAATCTTGGACTGCTTCTAGCTGACCTGACAGCGCTCCGTTGTCAAATTCCCCTGTTTGCGACGAACCGCCGTGTGCACACCGCAGAGCCAACAACGGCAGTAGCCGTTGATCAGGGCCTGGTGGTCCGGAATACTCTGCCATCGGATGGCTGCCGCGCAGCATCCGCGAAACCAAACCGTCTTGTTTCGCCGGCCAAGACCGATCGCCTGTTGCTGCACTCCTGCCGGGCACCGTGGCAGGTCGCGCCGCATGCCAGATCGACGCCGAAGAAAGGATAGAGATGGCAAAGATCTCCGACCCACCACTGGACCTGCTTGTCCTCGCCGGCGACGGAATCGGGCCGGAGATTACATCTGCGACGCTTGCAGTCCTCAAGGCCGCGGCGGACCGCGCGGAGGTCGATCTGCGGTTCACAGACATGGATATCGGGTTCAAGGCGCTCGAGACGTTCGGCAGGACGATCACCGACGAGGTCGTGGCGGCGGCCGCGGCAGCCGACGGCGTCATTCTGGGGCCGGTCTCGCACAATGACTACCCGCCAAGGGAAAAAGGCGGGCTCAACCCTTCGGGCGAGCTGCGCAAGCGCCTGAAACTCTTCGCCAACATCCGCCCCGTCACGACGCCTCCCGGCGTTCGTCCGGCGACCGGCACACCGTTGGATCTGGTTATCTTTCGGGAGAACACCGAGGGCTTCTACGCGGACAGGAACCTTCACGTCGGGCCCGGCGAGATCATGCCCACCGAAGACCTTGTCATCTCGTTTCGCCGCGTCACGCGCGACGCGAGCGTTCGGATCGCGCGCGCGTCCTTCGAGGAGGCGCGGCGGCGCAAACGGAACGGCGACGGCCCCGGCCGCGTGACTGCTGTCCACAAGGCAAACGTGCTGCGGCTTGGCGACGGTCTCTTCCTCGAATGCGTGCGCGCCGTCGGCCGAGACTTCCCAGAGATCGCGTACGAGGAAATCCTGATTGACGCGATGTGCGCGCATCTCGTGCGGCGCCCGGCCGATTTCGACATCGTCTGCACCACCAACATGTTTGGCGACATCTTGTCCGACCTCGCCACAGAGCTTGCGGGCGGGATCGGTCTTGCCGCCTCGCTCAACGCCGGGGACGACACCGCAATCGCTCAGGCGCAGCACGGCTCTGCACCCGACATCGCCGGCAAGGACCTCGCGAACCCGTCCTCGCTCATCGGCTCGACAGCGCTGCTGTTCGACTGGCTGGGAGAACGGCGCTCCGATCCGAGGTTGTCACGCGTCGCGGCGCTGATCAGGTCGAGCCTGGAGGCGGCGGTCAGCGTCCCGGAAACCCGGACGCGCGATCTCGGAGGCGCCCTTGGAACGGCCGCCTTCGGTGAGGCCGTCGCCGCGCGCGTTACGTCAGAACGCTCTCGATAGCGCGAACGATCGCCTCGGACTTCTGCGGATCGAGCGCATCGCGATGCGGTGTGGCAAACCGACCTGAGTCGTTGTCGAAATACGCGCCTGAGGCAGCCGCGAAGTCATCCGACAGGGCCGCGCGGGTCAGTATTTCCGCGCCGATCCGGATATCGCCCCCCGCCACGCCGAAGCCTTCCCGCACCATCTTGCTGCCCAGCAACGATCCGGGATTGACCGCGACGACCACGGGCCCGTCGTCCTTGAGCACAAGTCCCATCGTGCGCGACCACATGGTGAGCGCCAGCTTGCTTTGCGCATAGGCCGGCATGTCCGACAGCCTGACCTTTCCCGCCAGCGCCTCGGGGTCGACGGGAGACTGCGCGGCAGACGAGACGTTGATCACCCGGCCAGATGCGCCCAACAGCGGCAACAGACGCCGTGTCAGGAGGTATGGCGCGATCGTATTGACCGCAAAGCGCACATCGAGACCGTCCTCGGTAACGGTCTCGGGCGCGCGGTAGACGCCGGCATTGTTGATCAGCACATCGAGACCGGCGCACGTATCGGCGACGGTGTTCGCAAATCGCTCAACATCGGCCAAACGTGAAAGATCGGCCACATAGCTTTCCACGCGCCCGCCCTCCGACAGCGCCGAGAGCGTTCCTTCGGCGTCTTCCAGCTTTGCCGGATTGCGCCCGTGCAGCAGCACGCGATGACCCGCCGCGGCCAGCATCCCGGCCGTTTCCAAACCGATACCGTCGGTTGAACCGGTAATCAGAACCGTCTTTTGCATCCGCTGTGTCTCCGCCCGCCGATCTCCAGATGGAGATGGCGGCATGCTGTCGAAACGTCCAACTTCGCCGAAGCCGGCGGCTAGGCCCTGCGGGCGGCGTTAACCTCCGGCCCGAATTCCCGGATCACACTGCGGGCGGCGGCTTCGATCGGTTCTTCGACCTCTTTCAGGATGGCGACCCGGTCGAAGCGTGCGGGATCGCGGTCGACGGCCTCGCGCAGGGCGCGGCCGAAGGCCATCCTGAGTTCGGTGCCGACATTGAACTTGCAGATCTTGGAGTTCCTGGCGAGCCGCCGGCGCATGTCGGACGGCACGCCCGAGCCGCCGTGGATCACCAGGGGCACATCGGTGACCGCCTCGATCGCCGCAAGCGCGGCGAGATCGATTTCGGCGGCGGCCGTCTGCTGCAGGTGGACATTGCCGACCGAGACGGCCATGGCATCGACGCCGGTTTCGCGCGCGAACCGGGCGGCATCCTGCGGATCAGTGCGGGCGGACGCCTCGCCTTCGGCGTACCCCACGAAACCGATCTCGCCCTCGCACGAGACGCCCGCCTGGTGCGCCATGGCGGCGATTGCGGCGATTTCTTCGATGTTCTCGTCCAGCGGCTTGCGCGAACCGTCATACATCACCGAGGTGAAGCCGCACCGGATCGCTTCGCGGCATTCCGCGGCCGTCGTGCCGTGGTCGAGATGGGCGACGACCGGCACCGATGCGTCGTCGCCCAACGTCCGGAACATCGCCCCCAGAACGGCAAGCGGGGTGTGCGCCCGGCAGCCGGGCCCCGCCTGCAGGATGACCGGCGCGCCCTCGGCCTCGGCCGCGGCCACGTAGGCGCGCGCGTCCTCCCACCCCAGGACCACCAGGCCCGCGACGGCATAGCCCTCCTTCAGGGCGGGCTGAAGGACTTGGGCGAGGGTCGCGAGGCTCACTTGAACTTGGCGACCATGTCCATGATGCCCGGAATGGTCTTGAGCTGGTCGGCGTGGGTCGGCTGGAAGTTCTGCTTCAGGCTGCGCTGGCTGAGCCCGCCCAGGATCGTGAAGTAGTACATCTCGTAGCCCGGCAGGACGGCACAGGGGTGGTAGCCGCGGTCGATGCAGACGGTCGAGCCGTCGACGATGTGGTAGGCGTCGCCCGGCTGGTTGTCCTCGCGCTGCAGCATCTGCAGGCCCGAGCCGTAGTTGGGCCGGAAACGGAAGTTGTAGGTCTCGTCGTGCCGGGATTCCTCGGGCAGGTGATCGGTGTCGTGCTTGTGCGAGGGAAAACCGGACCAGCCGCCCTGCCCCACGGTGAACAGCTCTGACACCAACAGCCGGCCGACCTTGCCGTGCTGCTTCTGGCCCAGGATGTGTTTGATCTTGCGGTGCGTCTTGGTGTCGTCCGAACCGTACTGCACGGAATCGATCTCGTCGGCGCGCACGGCAAACGGCTCCAGAACCTCGTCGAACTTGGCGCCGGCGATGAAGACCTCTGCCTTGTCGGAAACGCAGACCATCCGGGCTTGCGCGCCGGTGGGCACGTAGACGCCTTCCGGCTCGCCGTCCCACACGTCGGCCACGCGGTTGCCGATCTTCTCGAAGCTCTGGCCCGCGACCTCGACGTCGACGGTTCCGGTCGCCGGAACGATGCAGGTCTCGTACTCCGGCACGCTGTAGTCGAAGCTCTCGCCCTTCTCGAGCTTGACGATGTTGAAGAAGTTGAGCGGCACGCAGTCGTTGTCGGGGGCGACGATGGGTTCGTTGCGGTTGTCGTAGGGTGCGATATGCATGGGTTCGTCCTTTCAGGCTTCGGTCGGGCCCGGATGGGTTGCAAGAAAATCTTCGAGCTCGGCGGTGGTCGGCATGGCGGGCGCACAGCCGACCCGGGCGACGACGATGGCGGCGCAGGCCGACCCGCGCAGGACGCTGTCGCGCAGGCCGTGGCCGGCGGCAAGCGATGCGATGAAGCCGCCCATGAAACTGTCGCCCGCGCCCGTCGGCTTCAGCGCGGTGACCGGGTAGATGCCGGTCCGGAACTCCTCGTCCGCGGTCAGCGTGATCGCGCCCTTCTCGCCCATCTTGTAGACGACGATGGCGGCGCTGGACCGGGCAAGAGAGCGCGCCTTGTCCAGCCCCTTCTCGATCCCACCGGCCATGAAGCCGAACTCCTCGTCATTGCCGACGATGATGTCGCACAGCGCGCCGGCGCGGGAATAGGTCTCCGCCGCGACGGCCGCCGACGGCCAGGAATAGGGCCGATAGTCCAGGTCGAAGATCAGCGGCAGGCCCGCCTGCTTTGCCAGGTCGAAGGCGTGGAACGCGGCGCTGCGGGACGGTTCGGCGGCAAGCACTGTACCGGTCGTGATCAGCGCACCGTAATCGGCATACGCGACCGCGGCGACGTCTTCGACCGTCATCTCGAAATCCGCTGCGCCGTTGCGATAGATGACCGACTGGTGGTCCTCGACCCGCGATTCCACGACCGCAAGCGAATTGCGGGCCTCGCCGCCGACCGACTTCACATGGGTCGCGTCGATGCCGTAGTGGGCAAGCTGGTTCAGCGCGAACCGCCCGATCGCATCGTCGGAGACCGAGGTCACCAGCGCCGCCTTGCCGCCGTGACGGGTGATCGCCACGCCGATATTGGCGGACGACCCGCCGAGGCACGCGAAGAAATGGCTGGCCTCTTCGGTTTTCGTCCCCGGCGGGTCGGGATAGAAATCCATCCCCGCCCGTCCTACGATGACGAAATCGTTCCGGTCGATGCGCGACAGGTCGGTCATCGCCGCCTCAGACGCCGACCCGCTGGCGCGTCCGCGCCGACTCGATTTCTTCGTGCGCCGCGCGCACCGTCTCGTGGTCGCTGACCGCGGGCGTTCCAACCTCCCACCAGGTGTGGCCTTCGGTGGTCCAGCCCTCGTGGGCGTCGACCTGCATGGCGATCACGTAGGTCCGGTCCGCTTCCTTGGCGCGCTTGAAGGCCTCGGCCAGCTCGGCGGGATTGGCGACCGTTTCGGCAACCGCCCCCATGGCGCGGGCATGGGCCTCGAAATCGACCGCGAAGGGCTCGACCTCGATGTTGCAGTCCTCGATCAGGTTGTTGAACGAGCTGTTACCGGTGTTGTTCTGCAGCTTGTTGATCACCGCGAAGCCGCCGTTGTCCAGCACCAGGATGATGAGTTTCCGGCCCGTGAGCACCGAGGAATAGATGTCGGAGTTCATCAGCAGGTACGACCCGTCGCCGGTGAAGACGATGGTGTCCTGGCCGGGCTCCTTCTCGGCCTGGGCGATGCGGGCGCCCCATCCGCCGGCGATCTCGTAGCCCATGCAGGAAAAACCGAACTCGACGTCCACGGTGCCGGTCTTCAGCGTGCGCCAGTTGGCGGTCACCTCGGCGGGAAGGCCGCCCGCGGCAGCGACAACGCGGTCGCCGGGATCGCACATCGCGTTCACCACGCCGATCGCCTGGGCGTAGGAATTCGGGCGGTTCCCGGTCTGGGTATTCTGGGCGACATAGGCATCCCAGCTTTCCCGCTCCGCCTTGGCCCTGGCGGTCCAGTCCGTGGGCGCCCGGTAGCCGGAAACGGCCGCGCCCAGCGCCGTCAGCGACAGCTTCGCGTCGCCGACCACCGGCGCCGCACGGTGCTTGCCGGCATCGTGGCGTGCCGCGTTGATCGAGACGAACCGCGCCTTCTTGTCGAACGCCGTCCAGGAACCGGTGGTGAAGTCCTGCAGCCGGGTGCCGACGGCGAGGATCACATCCGCCTCCGCGGCAATCGCATTCGCGGAGTCCGAGCCGGTCACGCCGACCGGACCGATATTCAACGGATGGTCAGCGACCATGTTCGCCCGGCCCGCGATCGTCTCGACCACGGGAATGTCGTGCGCCTCGGCGAACGCGGTCAGTTCGGCGACCGCGCCGGAATACTGGACGCCGCCGCCGGCGATGATCATCGGGCGTTCCGCGCCCTTGAGCATCGCCGCCGCATCGGCGATTTCGTCGGCATCGGGCGTAGTGCGCCGGATGCGAAGCACCTTCTTCTCAAAGAACGCGACCGGGTAATCGTAGGCCCAGCCCTGCACGTCCTGGGGCAGGCCCAGGAATGCCGGGCCGCAGTCGGCGGGATCCAGCATGGTCGCGATCGCCGCCGGCAGGGACTGGATGATCTGGGCCGGATGGGTGATCCGGTCCCAATAGCGGGTCACCGCCTTGAAGGCGTCGTTCACGCCCAAAGCCGGGTTTCCGAAATGCTCCAGCTGCTGCAACACCGGATCCGGCAGGCGGGTGATGAAGGTGTCGCCGCACAGCATCAACATGGGCAGCCGGTTGGCGTGCGCCAGCGCGGCAGAGGTCAACAGGTTGGAGGTGCCCGGGCCCGCCGAGGCCGTGCAGAACATGAACCGGCGGCGCAGATGGTATTTGGCGTATGCGGCGGCGGCGAAGCCCATGCTCTGCTCGTTCTGACCGCGATAGAGCGGCAGTTCCGTGCGATGGTCGTTCAGCGCCTCTCCCAGACACGTCACGTTGCCGTGGCCGAAGATCGCGAACCCGCCGCCGCACAGGCGGACCTCTTCGCCATCGATGTCGATGAATTGGTTTGCCAGGTGCCGGACGATGGCCTGCGCCAGCGTCAGCCGGACCGTGTCAGACTTCGGGTCCATCCGCCTCTCCGCATGTTTTTTTTGATGCTCTGGTCGCAACAGGCCAGATTTGCCATTGACCTTTTGTCGTCAGAGAGGATACGAATTTTGCAACCGGTTGCAACACAATTTTCGCAGGCCCGGCCTGCGCTGGATCAGGGCGGCCTTCGGGGGTCGATACTAGGGTTCGCCGCACCGTCCGGCAGGGGCCGTTCAAGCAAATGGCAGGACAAGGCAAATGACGATCAGAATTGGCAATGCCCCGTGCTCGTGGGGCGTGGAGTTTCCCGACGATCCGCGCAATCCGCCGTGGCGGTCCGTCCTGGAGGACTGCGCGAACGCCGGCTACAAGGGCATCGAGCTTGGACCGGTGGGATACATGCCCGAGGACCCGGACGTCCTGAAGGACGCGCTGGCCGAGCGCGATCTGGAGCTGATCGCCGGCGTCGTCTACCGGCCGTTCCACGACGGGCAGGCGTGGGACGACGTGCTGGACGGCACGCTTCGCACCTGCAAGGCGCTCAGCGCGCACGGCGCGAAACAGCTCGTCCTGATCGATTCGATCTCCGCCCGGCGCGCGCCGACCGCCGGCCGCCCCGACGAGGCGGTGCAGATGGACGCGGCGGAATGGGATGCCTTCGTCGAGCGCATCCGGACCGCGGCAAGGATCGGGACCGAGGAATACGGCCTGACCGTCGGCATGCATGCCCATGCCGCGGGTTTCGTCGACTTCGAACCGGAGCTTGAGCGCGTGCTGCAGGAGATCGACGAGGCAATCCTCAAGATCTGTCTGGATACCGGTCACCACACCTACGCGGGATACGACCCCGTCGCCTTTCTGAAAGGCCATGCGGGGCGCATTTCCTACATGCACTTCAAGGACATCGACCCGAAGATCAAGGCCGATGTGATCGCGAACCGTACGGATTTCTACGAAGCCTGCGCCCAGGGCATCTTCTGCAACCTCGGCGACGGCGAAGTGGACCTTCCCGCGGTGCGGGCGGTTCTGTTGGAGGCGGGTTTCGACGGCTGGTGCACGGTCGAGCAGGATTGCGATCCGGCCGGCGCCGGCTCGCCCGTCGCCGACGCGACCGCGAACCGCGACTACCTCACCTCGATCGGTTTCGCCTGAGGAGGCCCGTAATGGAGAAACTGCGCTGGGGCATGATCGGCGGCGGCGAAGGCAGCCAGATCGGACCGGCCCACCGTCTGGGCGCCGGCCTGGACGGCGCCTTCGATTTCGTCGCCGGAGCCCTGGACCACAGGCCCGACGCGGGCCGGGCCTACGGCCGGCGCCTGGGGATTGCGGCCGACCGCGCCTATGGAAGCTGGCACGAGATGCTGGACGGCGAAAGCGGCCGTGACGACAAGCTGGACCTGGTGACCGTCGCCACGCCGAACGCCACCCACTTCGAGATCACGGCGGCCTTCCTGGAGGCGGGCTTCAACGTGCTGTGCGAGAAGCCGATGACCATGACCGTCGAAGAAGGCGAGAAGATCGTGGCGCTGGTCCGCGAGACCGGGCGCATCTGTGCGGTGAACTACGGCTATTCCGGTTATTCGCTGGTGCGCCACATGCGGGCGATGGTGGCGCGCGGCGACCTTGGCCGGATCCGCCTGGTGGTCGCCGAGTTCGCCCACGGACACCATGCCAACGCGGCGGACGCCGACAACCCGCGGGTCCGCTGGCGCTACGATCCGGCGCAGGCCGGCGTCTCGGCGACGCTTGCGGATGCCGGGATTCACGCCCTGCACCTGGCCTGCTTTGTCACCGGCCAGGAAGTCGCGCGGCTTTCCGCCGATTTCGCGTCCTGCATCGAAAGCCGGGCGCTGGAAGACGATGCGATGGTCAATTTCCGGATGGACGGCGGCGCGGTCGGACGGCTGTGGACCTCGGCGGTCGCCGTCGGACGGCAGCACGGCCTCGCCATCCAGGTGTTCGGCGAGAACGGCGGCCTGCGCTGGGCACAGGAACAGCCGAACCAGCTCTACTGGACGCCGGTGGGCGGCCGCGTGGAGATCATCGAACGCGGCGAGGCCGGGCTCTCTGCGGAGGCGGACCGGACCAGCCGGCTGACCATCGGACATGCGGAAGGCATGGCGCTTGCCTTCGCCAACATCTACACCGACCTGGCCGAGACGATCCGGGCCCGCAAGGAAGGCCGCGCGCCCGACCCTGCGGCCGATCACTATCCGCGCGCCGAGGACGGGCTTCGTTCGATGGCGGCCGTGCATGCGGCCGTCGCGTCGGCGAAGGATGGCGGCGCGTGGGTCGACGCCCGCCCGCCCCTGTTCAAAGAGGCCTAAGGGTTCCCGGTTCGACGATCCGGCAACAAAACCTGCGGCCTTGCGGTCCGCGCCCTGGGGCCTCGAACATCACCACGGCGAAGGTCGCTCAGACTCCGCACCATTGGCAGGGTTTTTGAAACCGGTTGCAAAAAGCCCGGTGCGGCCCAGGTCCATTCAATCAAGGCGTGCCTGGACCTTCAAACTGCCAGGCGGGCGTTTGCCGGCCAGTGCGGTGGCGACCTCCTCGAGCGGCATCTGGTGCGACACGAGACGCGCGATCTCCGGGCCGAAGGTCTCGATGGCGGCCAGGGCATCGGGGATGTTGTGATTGAGCGAATGAGAGCCCACCAGAGAGAGTTGACGGCGGAATATCTCGAACGGGGAGATCTCGATCTGCGTCTCCGGAGGGCAGACGCCGAAGAAATGCCCCGTGCCGCCGTTGGCGATGTAGTCGGTCAAGGTTGCCGCCACGGCGGGAACCCCGGTGGCTTCGACGACCAGGTCGACCGCGTGCCGCAGGCGTTCGAGTTCCGCGCTGCCTGAGGGGACCGGGGAAAAGCCGAAGCTCTCGCTCAGCTCGAGCCGCGCGTCGTCGATGTCGACCACAGAGATTTCGGCGACCCCGCGCGTCTTGAGCGCAATGGCCATCAGGAGACCCATCGGACCCGCTCCGAAAATCAGCGCGGAGCGCGCCCTATCGGCATTCGTCGCTTCGACGCCGTTCAGCACACAGCCCATGGGCTCGGCCAGGGCGGCGACGTGAAACGGCATGTCGCCGATCGGATGCAGGACGGACGCCTTGACGACACTGCGTTCTGCAAAGCCGCCATTCATCGTGACTCCATAGGCGCCGAGGTTCTCGCAAAGATGCGCCCAGCCGCGCCGGCAGGCCTTGCAGGTGCCGCATTCGACGTTCGGATCGACAACGACCCGATCGCCGACGGAAAGACCGGTGACGCCGGATCCCACTTGTGCGACCACGCCTGCATATTCGTGGCAAGGGACCACCGGGAAAGCCGAGGTTCCGTAGTTCCCGTGCAAAACGTCGATGTCGGTGTGACAGATGCCGCCCGCCCTCACCTCCAGGATCGCCTCGTCCTCGCCGGCCTCGGGGTCCGGCAGGTCCATGACACGCACCTCGTCCCTGGTCGGGTAGCAGATGGCTTTCACGTCGTCCTCCTTCGCTTGGCGGCGCCGGGGCCCGGCGCTCAGGCCGCCGTGTATCGCTTCAGCGCGGCTTCGAGCCCTTCGGCCCAGATCGTCCCAAGCCAGCGCTCGAACGCCTCGGCAAAGCGCGGCGCCTTCGCCAGATCGCCATAGATCTGGCTTTGATCCAGCCAGGCCTGCGGGCGTTCGCGCGCCTCCTTCGCGGCGGCGGATAGCTGCTCCCAGAACGGATCGTTGGGCTCGATGGCCGTGCCGTCTTCGCGGGTGCCCTCGCACATGCGGGCCCACATGGCCTCGACCAGCGCGAGACCTTCGACCGATCCTCCCGCACGCAGCGCGTCGCGAAGGATCGGCAATACGAAGCCGGTATGCCGGGACGACCCGTCGAAGGCCACGCGACGCGTCGTGTCGACAATGGCCGGATTTGAGAAACGGCTTTCGATCAGGTCGACATAGGCTTCCGGCGTCATGTCCGGCACGGGGCTGACATAGGGCGCGATCTCTTCGCGCTGCACCTTGCGGAACAGAGGCCCGATCAGCGGATGCGCCATACAGCCGGAAATGGTCTCGACCGACAGGATCTCGCCGGGATTCGCGATGACCTGATGACCCGCGTTCAGGATCCGGATCTTCATTGTCTCGTAGTCGTGGACACGGTCCGAGAAGGTCGCACCGGCGCGGTCCCAGTCGGGGCGGCCGGCGCAGAAATCGTCCTCGATCACCCACTGCCGGAAGTTCTCGTGGGTCACCGGCACCGCGTCTTCGATGCCGAACGCGCGCACGAGCGCCAATTCCTTCGGACCGGTCGCGGGCACGATGCAGTCGACCATGGAGTTGGGGAAGCTGCAGTTGCCGTCGATCCAGTCCGCCAGGTCGGGGTCCGACAGCCGGGCGAGCGACACGACCGTCTGGCGCAGGATGGAACCGTTGCCCTGAAGGTTGTCGCAGCTCTGCCCCGCGAAGGGACCGATGGCCCGTTCGCGCCGCAGCTTCAGCGCCGCCACCATGGCGCCGAAGGCCGTGCGCGGCCGGTCGGGGTTGGCCGCGTCGTGGACGATGTCGGGATGGGCGGCGTCGAAGCCGTTCGTCACCGGATCGATGAAATAGCCGCCCTCGGTAACCGTCAGCGCGACAATGCGGATCGCCGGATCGGCCATCTGCGCAATCAGCGGGCCGTTGCCTTCTTCGATGGGCAGGTAGTCGATCATCGAGCCGACGACCTCGGCAGAGGTGCCTGAGGGATCGAGTTCGATCAGCGTTGTCAGGCAATCCTGCGCCAGCAGCTTTTCCCGTTGCGCCGTGTCATAGGGGCGCACGCCGGCCCCGATGATGGCCCAGTCCCGCGCAAGCCCCTGCTGCATCAGCCGGTGCAAATACCAGGACTGATGCGCACGGTGGAAATTGCCGAGCCCGATATGCACGATCCCCGGGGTCAGCGTCGCGCGGTCGTAGGTCGGGACCACGACGCCCTCGGGGAGCCCGCCGCACGTGGCATTCGACAGCTTCATCAGCTCATCCAGTTGCCGCCGTCGACGTTGAGGGTCTGCGCGGTGATGTATCTCGCCTCGTCGGAGGCCAGAAAGACGCAAGGGTCGGCGACTTCGTCGGGGCGCCCCATATAGCCAAGCGGCACCGCCTCGCCCACGAGGCGCTTCTTCTCGCCGATCGGGCGGTTCTCGTATTTCGCGAACAGCGAGTCCACATGGTCCCACATCGGCGTGTCGATGACGCCCGGCGCAATGGCGTTGACGCGGATGTTGTCCTTGGCAAGCTCCAGCGCCATCGACTGCGTGATCGAAATCACGGCGGCCTTGGTGGAGCAATAGATCGTCACGTTGGGTTCGCCGCGGCGGCCGGCCTGCGACGCGAAGTTGATGATCGCCCCGGCCTTGCCGCGCTTTTTCATGCCGGGCACGACCGCCTGCGTGGTGAAGATCGTGCCGCCCACGTTCACGTCATATTGCCGGCGGTAGTCCTCGACCGTGATTTCCTCGATCGTTGCCATGTTGAAGATGCCGGCGTTGTTCACCAGGACATCGATCCCGCCAAACGCCTCCTCGACGGCCGCCACGCCCGCCGCAATCGAGGCGTGGTCGGTCACGTCCATCGTCACGGCCATGCCGCTTTCACCAAGGGCCGCAGCGGTTTCCGCCGCGTCCTTCTCCAACAGGTCGGCGACGGCCACCTTCGCCCCTTCACGCGCGTAGGCCTCGCAGATCGCGCGGCCGATGCCGCGGGCGCCGCCGGTCACCAGTGCGGCTTTTCCATCCAGGCGTTTCATTCGATCCGAAGCCCCTCGTTGTCGAACTTGTGCAGGTGTTCGGCATCGGGGCTTAGGAAGACCTTGTCGCCGTAGTGAAGGTCGACCTCGCCGCCGACGCGGACGGTGACCGGATCGGCGATCCCGTCGCAGGTGACGTGGAAGAAGGTGTCCGACCCCAGATGCTCCGACACGCCGACCCTTCCCGGCCAGTCGCCGGCATCGGAGGAGACCACGATATGCTCCGGGCGAATGCCGATCGTGGCCGCGTTGTGCGTTGCCGCGATCGATCCGTTGACCAGGTTCATTTTCGGCGACCCGATGAATCCGGCGACAAAGAGGTTCCGCGGCCGGCGGTACAGCTCCAGGGGCGAGCCGACCTGCTCGATCACCCCGGCCTGCAGGACCACGATCTTGTCGGCCATCGTCATCGCCTCGACCTGGTCGTGGGTGACGTAAATCATCGTCGTCTTCAGACGTTCGTGCAGTTCGGAGATCTCCAGCCGCATGCCCACGCGCAGCGCCGCGTCGAGGTTCGACAGCGGTTCGTCGAACAGGAAGGCCGCGGGCTCGCGCACGATGGCGCGTCCGATGGCGACGCGCTGGCGCTGGCCGCCCGACAGCTGGGCGGGACGGCGGTCCAGATAGTCGGTCAGGTTCAGCACCTCCGCGGCCTGCGCCACGCGCCTGTCCTGCTCGGCCTTGTCGAGCTTGGCCATGCGCAGCGGAAAGGCGATGTTCTTCCTGACCGACATGTGCGGGTAAAGCGCGTAGGACTGAAACACCATCGCCAGACCACGTTTGGCGGGAGGCAATTCCGTCGCGTTCCGGCCGTCGATTTCGACCGTCCCCTCGGTGACGTCCTCCAGCCCCGCGATCAGCCGCAGCAGCGTGGACTTGCCGCAGCCAGAGGGCCCGACGAAGACGACGAACTCGCCATCGTCGATGATCAGGTCCAAGGGCGGGATGACCTCGACCTCGTCAAAGGCTTTGCGGACCTTGCTGAGCGTGATGCGTCCCATGTTCTCTTCCTTATTTGACCGCGCCGAAGGTCAGGCCACGGACGAGCTGTTTCTGGCTAAACCACCCCATGATGAGGATCGGCGCGATGGCCATGATGCTGGCCGCGCTGAGCTTGGCGTAGAACAGGCCCTCGGGGCTGGAATAGCTGGCGATGAACGCCGTCAGCGGGGCCGCGTCGGCTGCCGTCAGGTTCAGCGTCCAGAACGCCTCGTTCCAGGCGAGGATGACGTTCAACAGCACGGTCGACGCCATGCCGGGGATCGCCATGGGCGTCAGGACGTACAAGACCTCTGCGCGCAGCGACGCCCCGTCCATGCGCGCGGCTTCGAGGATTTCGCCCGGGATCTCGCGGAAGTAGGTGTAGAGCATCCAGATGATGATCGGCAGGTTGATCATCATCAGGACAAAGACAAGCCCGACCTGCGTGTCCAGGAGCCCCGCATCCCGGAAGATAAGGTAGATCGGCACCAGAACGCCGACCGGCGGCAGCATCTTGGTCGACAGCATCCACATCAGCACGTCCTTGGTCCGTCTGGCCGGCACGAATGCCATGGCCCAGGCCGCAGGGATGGCGATGAGCAGACCGAGGAAGGTCGAGCCAAACGAGATCACCACCGAGTTGGTGAAATGCTTGAGATAGTCCGAGCGTTGCTGAACCGCGCCGAAACTCTCGAAGGTCCAAACCGAGCTGAGCACCTGAAGCGGCGCGCGGATCGCGTCGCCTTCGGTCTTGAGCGAGAGAACCGCGATCCACAGGATCGGAAAGAACATCAACAGGCCCAGCGTCCAGGCCGCTGCTGTGGTGATCGCCTTGCGCCGGGGCGTGACTGCGCGTGCCATGTGTCCGTCCCTCCCCTCAGGCGTCCAGGTTCTTGCCGATCATCCGCATCAGGAAGATGGCAACGATGTTGGCAAGGATGATGGCGATCACGCCTCCCGCGCTGCCCATGCCCACGTCGAACTGCAAGAGCGACGAGACATAGATCAGGTAGGTCAGGTTGGTGGTCGCCGTGCCCGGGCCCCCGTTTGTGGTCACCAGGATCTCGGCAAAGATCGACAACAGAAAGATGGTCTGGATCAGGATCACGACGGTGATCGCGCGCGCCAGATGCGGCAGCATGACGAAGAAGAACCGGTTGATCCAGTTCGCTCCGTCCATCTCGGCCGCTTCAAGCTGCTCCTGATCCAGGGACTGCAGCGCGGTAAGCAGGATCAGGGTCGCGAAGGGCAGCCATTGCCAACTGACGATCCAGATGATCGAGGCCAGCGGCGCCTGGCTGAAGAAGTCGAACGGCTCGAAGCCCATACCGGTGACGATATGCGCGAAGATGCCGTTCACCGGATTCATGAACATGTTCTTCCAGACAAGACCCGAAACCGTCGGCATGACGAAGAACGGGGCGATCACCAGGATTCGCACGATGCCCTGGCCCCACATCGGCTGATCGAGCAACAGCGCAAAGAGAATGCCGCCGACAACCGTGATCAGCAGCACACCCCCGACAAGTTGCAGCGTGTTGACGATGGCGTCCGTGAAGCTCGGGTCCGTGACGAACCAGTAGAAGTTCTCCCAGCCGGAGAGGTCCTCAGGCCCGGGCACCATCAGGCCGCGGCCCAAGAGGCCGATCAGCATCTCGTTGCCCGAAGGCATGATCAGGTTGAAACGCAGGAACGAGAAATAGATCGTCAGGCCGAGCGGGATGATCATCCAGCACAACAACAGCAGCACGGCCGGTGAGATCATCATGCGAGCCGCGGCCCGCGAGTGCTGGGTGGCCATAAGAACCTCCTGGCTGGATGTTCAGCTGGCAGCGTCGGCGAAAAGTCGGGTGGACCGGCGCATGATGCGCCAGCCCACCCTGGGAGGAGTTACTTGATGTAACCGGCCTTGGTCATCTCGCGGACCGCGAACTTCTGCGAGTTGGCGAGCGCCTGGTCAACTGTCTGCTGACCGGCCAGCGCCGCCGCGATCTGCTGACCCACATAGTTGCCGATGCCCTGGAACTCGGGGATCGCAACGAACTGGATGCCGGTGTAAGGCACCGGGTCCCTCGTCGCGTTCGCCGGATCGGCCGCCAGGATCGACGTCTCGACGGTCTCGGCAAACGGCGCCGCCGCGAGATACTTCTGGTTGGCGTAGGTCGAGGCGCGGGTTCCCGGAGGCGCTGCGACCCAACCTTCGGACTCGCCCACGAGTTTCACGTATTCCTTCGAGGTCGCCCAGGCGAGGAAGTCCTTGGCCGCGTCCGCCTGCTTCGAGCTCGACGGGACCGCCAGGGCCCATGCCCAGAACCAGCCCGTGCCGTTCGACGTCTCCTGCTTGGGCGCCTGGAAGAAGTCCGTCTTGTCGGCGACCGAGCTTTCGTTCGGGTTGAAGATGTAGCCCGCGGCCGAGGTCGCATCGACCCAGGTCGCGCACTTGCCGTCAGCGAACAGCGCCCGGTTTTCGTTGTGGCCGTTGGCCGACGCGCCCGGAGGACCGTAGTTGTTCATCAGGTCGACATAGTAGTTGATGGCGGTCTTCCATTCGTCGCTTTCGAGCTGAGGCTGCCAGTCCATGTCGAACCAGCGGCCACCGAAGGCGTTCACCATCGGGCCGACGAAGGCCATGTTCTCGCCCCAGCCCGGCTTGCCGCGCTGGCAGGTCCCATAGACGCCGTTGTCCGGATCGTGCACCTTGGCGACGATCTCGGCGAACTCGGTATAGGTGATCTGCTCGGTCGGCTTGGCGATGCCGGCCTTCTCGAAGATGTCCGTCCGGTAGAAGGTGAACGAGCTTTCCGCGTAGAACGGCACGGCGAACAGCTTGCCGTTGGCCGACAGGCCGTTGCGGACGGGTTCGTAGATGTCCGCGTAGTCGTATTCCGGCCCGAAGTCGTCCAGGCTGACCAGCCAGTCCTGCGCACCCCAGATCGGGGCCTCGTACGCGCCGATCGTGATGACGTCGAAGGAACCGCCCTTCGTGGCGATGTCGGTGGTCACGCGCTGGCGCAGCACGTTCTCTTCCAGCACGACCCAGTTGAGCTTGTTGCCGGTCGCCGCCTCCCACTGCGGTGACAGCTTCTGCATGATGATCATGTCGGAGTTGTTCACCGTGGCGATTGTGAGTTCCGCCGCGGATGCGACGCCCGCAGACGCCAGCGCGAAGGCTGTTGCCGCAAGCAGTGTCCTCTTCAAATTCATTCGTGTCCTCCCTTTTGGTAAGATGCTTTATGCGCGCGTATCAAAATATCAAAGCGCCCCGCAGTCAAGAAAACTTTTTTACGCGCGTATATTTTTCGCGGGTCATGCCGACAGTCTGAGCACGAGACGCGCGGGGTGCAATTCTTCGATCCTTCGCTCGAACCGGCCGCCGTTTTCGATCAGTTCCAACAGCCTTTCCACGCCGCGGTTCGAGACGACATCGTACTCGTGCCCGACGGTCGTCAGCGACGGACATGTGAAGCGCGAGAAAGGATGATCGTCATGGGCGGCCACCCGCAGGGCGCAGCCGCTGCCGCGCCCGACGCGAAGCCCTTTCTCGTAACACGCGGCGAGAAAGCCGATGGCAAGGCGGTCGTTGCTGCACAGGACCGTGTCTGTCGGCAAGGATCGTTCTTCGAGCGCGCGCAGCGCTCCCTCATAGCCGATCGACTCCAGCTCCCAGCCTTCGCCGTCCACACTGATAATCATCGGCTCCAGGCCAAGTCCCTCCATCGTTTCGGTATAGGCCCGCCGCCGATTGTAGGCGTTCGGGTTGGAGGGTGTCTTCATCTCGAAGAAGCAGGGCGGCTCTCCGGTTCGGGTGAGATAGTCGACGCTTTGCGAGACGAAACTGAAGCTGTCCGACCCGACGAAAGCCTCGCCGACACCTTCGATATTTCGATCGAACAGGACCGTCGGAACCTCCTCGCAGAACCGGGCAAGGTTGTCGTGGTCGGACTTCCTGCCCAGCGGTGCAAGCAGCACGCCCGCCGGACGCAGCGACCTGAGACTATCGAGGGCCTCGTTCTCGAGCGCCTGTTCACCGTGCGAGCTGAACAGCGTGGCGCGGAACCCGGCCGCAATGCAGCCGCGTTCGACAATCCGGGCGATCTCGCCAAAAGTGGGATCCGCAAGGTAGGGAACGACGATACCGACGTTCTTCGTCAGCCGGCGGTTCTGGTTCATCGCGAAGATGTTCGGCCGGAAGTCGTACTTCTCAAGCGCCTCCTCGATCCGCCGGCGCGTCGAGTTCCTGACGCTGTTGTGGTCGTTGAAGTATTTGGAAACGGTCGGCCTGGAAACACCAACAGCCGCCGCGAATTCCTCCATGGTCTTGATCTTCCGCCCGGTTCCCATGCATCCGTCCCAATTCAGCCGAAGTTCACCGACGCTCGACACCGACCCATCGAGAAGACACCATGACGGCGCCCTCTGAACTTAACGCGCGTATCCTTAGAAATTTACATTAGATGCCATTCTGACCGCCGGTCAAGCAGCATGACCGGTCCCGGCTTAGAGGAACGCGGTCGGTGCGATTATGCTCTTCTAGCCCAGGCGTCGTGAGACCCGTTCTGAAACAACCGAGGTCACCCGTGACAGCAAAAAGGAAAGACCGGATTCGCGCCTTGCTCAAAGCCATCGAAACCGGCGATGCGGAGGCAACTGCGGTCGTGAGCCCCGACAAATACATTCAGCACAACCCACAGACCCACGAGGGGAGCGAAGGCCTGGCGGCGCTGTTCAAACGGCTGTCCAAGAGTTCCCCGCGCGTCAACGTGGTGCGCGCTTTCGAGGATGGCGACTACGTCTTCGCCCACACCGAGTACGACTTTGCCAGCCGGAAGATCGGATTCGAGCTTTTCCGGTTCGAGGACGATCTCGCCGTCGAGCACTGGGACAACATCCAAGAGAGGCAAGGACCCAACCCGTCAGGGCACAGCATGGTCGACGGACCAACCGAGGCGACCGACCTGGACCGGACTGAAACCAACCGGGAACTCGTCCGCTCCTTCGTCGAGGATGTCCTCGTCGGTCGCCGACTTGGGGAGCTGGAACGGTTCATCGACGCCGATCGTTTCATCCAGCACAATCCGCGGATTGCCGACGGCGCGGACGCGTTTCGATCCGCGCTTGAAGGCGGGCCCGGAGGGGAAGACGCGATCCGGTACCATCGGGTCCACCGCGTGCTGGCCGAGGGGAGTTTCGTTCTTTGCGCCAGCGAAGGGGCGCTTGGCGGTGTCCACGCCGCGTTCTACGACCTCTATCGCGTCGCCGACGGCAAGCTGGTGGAACACTGGGACACCATCGAGGCGATCCCGCCCCGCACGGCATGGAAGAACGACAACGGCAAGTTCTAGTGCAGCGGCAGCCCTGCTCGGGCAAAGCGTGGCGAAAACGGCGCTCTTCTGTTTGAATTCTCGGCAATGGACATGGAGCCCAAACCGTCGAACCTGTCAGGGAGGGCGCAATGACGACGCCTGAGTATGAATTCCGCAGGGCAACCGACGCCGACTTCGATGCCTTTTTTGACCTCTACGTGCAGGTGCAGTCGATCCACGCGGACGCCGAACCCGCGTTCTTCCGGCCGCCCGAGAAGAGCGAGGCCCTGCGGTCGTATTTCGAGGGTTTGCTGAAGGACCCGGATCAACACCTGGTATTCGCCTGTCGCAATGGCGTGGTGGTGGGGTTCGTCCAGTACTTCCTGGGACAGCGCCCGCAAAGCATCTTTCAGCCGCAAAGGCGGGTCGGATATGTGAACGGCCTGGTCGTCGACCGGGCGCACCGCCGCGCGGGCTGTGCCGGCATGCTGATCGAGCAGGTCAAGCGGGCCGCGCGGCGCGAGGATATCGCGCTGTTGGGTATCGATTTCTGGTCGTTCAACGACGCGGCGCGCGCCTGTTTCGAAAAAGCCGGCTTCAAAGTGAGCCGGGAGTGCATGTGGCAGGCACTGTGACCGGCGCCCGTCCAACCTGAAGGGCTTACGGATCCGGCATCACCGATCCGTGGTGGGCGACGTAGCGGATATTCATCGATGCACGGTGGATGTCCGCGCAGTCGAGTCGTATTCCCGGGCCTGCAGCGCAGGCTCCTCGATCCAGTGTCCGTGCCGGTCGACGCCCTGAACAAGGGTCGTTGTATCGCGCCCCGACAGCGGCCGGACCTGCGGCGCTTGCGGCGCCAATCTAAAGGGAATGGCGGGCAGTCCTTACTCGTCCGGAACCTCCGGCATGGGATAAGGCTCGGCCTCCTCCATTTCCTTATCGGTCCACTCTTTCTTGGTTTCTTCCTTTTTCTTTTCGGGTGATTTGATGTTTTCCTTCTTGTCATTTTCCATGGTCAGTGCCCTTCCATCGCGTCTTGTTCTGTTGCTCCCCCCTCGTTCCGGCGCTGTTGACAGCGCCAGCGGATCGTAACACTGCGTTCGTCGTCGCGAAATCGCCTGACGCCGGCAGTTTCACTTTGCCGCGCGCGTCAGTGGCGAAAACAGTCCGCGTTGCAGCCGAAATGCCGGGTTCCGATCAAGTCCCGGAGTGCTCCATGCCTGCAGATACATCTGCAGAAAACGCGGGGACCCGGAAAACGTTTCCGAGTCCCCAATATACCGCTATCTGCCAAACACGCAGGATACTAAGAGGCCTTTTTCAGCGTGTCCCAAAGCGACTTCGCATGGTTGCCGAAATATGGCGAGAAAATCTCCTGCGGCTTGCTGGAGCGCCGATAGCTGTTGTTTCCGTTGAGGTAGTTGTTGGTTCCGAATCTCCAGACCCACGGTCCGCCACTGCAGCCGCCGGTCATGTCGCAACCGATACCCACCGGCGCCGGGCTGCACCCGACACTACCGTTGTAGGCATAGGATGCCTGGGTATCGACCATGAGCTGGCCGTTGAACGGTTTTGCGGCAGGATAGCCGAGGGCATGCCAATGCTGATACCGGCTCCAGTTCCAGGCAAAGCCGAGCCAACCAACGACTTGGCTGATCTTCTTGCCGCCCTTCGGGAACAGAACCGCGCCGCCCATGTCTTGGCAGAGTCCCTTTGGGATCCCGTTCTTGTACCAGGCTGTGCGAACCCAAAGCCGCTTTGCCGGCCATTGGCCGTACGGGGCGCTTCCGTTCTTGTAGGCGGGCACGAAGACAACGTTGGTTGCCCAGCCGCTGGCCTGGTTGTTGCCGGCGTGCAGGCAATGCCCCGCCGTCCAGATGGCATAGTTGCCCATCGAGGATGCGGAACAGACATACGACTTGCCACCTCGTTTGAAGAACAGCTTGCCGACGGTCCGATACGGATAGTACGTGTAGGGACACAACACGTTGTGCCGGGTGAAGGGCGGCGGATAGTTGTAGCCGCCAGACGTTGCGAGCGGTTCCTCTTCCGCGTCTTCCTCAACGTCCTCTTCCGGCAAACCGCCGGACTGCAGACCTTCGCCCTTGCCCGTGACTTCCGGTTCGTCTTCTTTTTCGGCTTGGATGCTCTCCTCGATGTCCTCGTCCGAGACCTCGATCACATCGCAGGGTTCGGCCTCCTCCAGTTCGGCCATTGTCCAGATTTCTTCCTCTGCGAGCTGAATGTCGCGCTCTTCCGAGGCGATGTTTCCGCTTACTGACCTGACAACGTCTTCCTGCGGGACCGAGCCTGAGCCTTCTTCGGCGTTGCCGCCTTCGGCCGTGTCGGTCTTTTTCTTTTTCACCATTTTCACGTCCTCCTATTGCCTGCTCGCTGTGATGCCTCGTACAACTTTTTGGTTTTCCGAGGCGTGTCCTATTGTGATGAAGCGTTGAACGATGGCGATTGGTCTAGGTCATACGCCCTCTCCTTCTGTCGATCCTCCATCTCATTGCGTATCATGGAAATTCCGGATTCAGTGTGACGTAAATCTCAAATTCCGCATTAATCTGCATTAGATGTTCCCGCCACATTCCATCTTTTATGGTTGTGTTCGACGAAATGATCGGTCTGCCGCTGGAATCCGGAAAAGCAATCTGAAGTTGAACCGATCCTGCCGCCCCCGCTTTCTCGAATCAGCTGCGCACTCCCAATTGATGGCTGGGCCCCGTTGCTGCGGCGGAGTCCGCGGCGAGAGCAAGGTCCCCTCGAAATAAGACCGGAACCGATCGGCTCCGATCCGGTCGCTATACCTCGGCCCGGTGCTCAGGCGCCCGAGAAGAGCGAGGCCCTGCGGTCGTATTTCGAGGGTTTGCTGAAGGACCCGGATCAACACCGGGTGTTCGCCTGTCGCGATGGCGTGGTGGTGGGGTTCGTCCGGTATTTCCTGGAATTGCGCCCGCAAGGCATATTTCAGCCGCAACGGCGGGTCGGATATGTGAACGGCCTGGCCGTCGACCGGGCGCACCGCCGCCAAGCTGATCGAGCAGGTCAAGCGGGCGGCGCGGCGCGAGGATATCGCGCTGGTCGCCCGTCCAACCTGAAGGGCTTACGGATCCGGCATCACCGATCCGTGGTAGGCGGCGAAGCGGATATCCATCGATGCGCGGTGGATGTCCGCGCAGTCGAGATCGTATTCCCGGGCCGGCACCGCCGGCTCCTCGATCCAGTGTCCGTGCCGGTCGACGCCCTGAACCAGGGTCGCTGTGTCGCGCCCCGACAGCGGCCGGACCTGCGGTGAGATAAAGGTGACGGCAAGCGTCATGCGCCGGTCTGCCGTGGTGTTGCCCGGCGAGCCGTGGATCGTCCGGAGATGGTGCAGCGACATCTGGCCCGACGTCAGGCAGACGGGCACGGCGTCGTCGGCGCCTTCAGGATCGGCAATGTGCTCGCCGCGCAGCGCGATGTGTTTGCTCGCGTCGTCCTCGGCATGGGGAATGAAGCCGCACAGATGCGAACCGGAAATGAAGTGCATCGTGCCGTTCGCGACCGTGGTCTGCGAAAGCGCAATCCAGGCACGGACGGCCTGTTCGTTGTCGGACAGGTCCATGTGGAACCCGTCCTGGTGCCAGCGAATGACCGTGGGGTCGTGCGGTTCCTTGATGAAGAGCCCCGCCGCCCACACCATGATGTCCGGCCCGATCACCTGTTCCACGGCCCGAAGCACGCCGGGGTGACGCACCAACTCGGCGGCCCATTGGAAGATCAGATAGGGCTTGAAGCGGTAGAGGCGTTGTGCCGGAAGGCCGTAGCCGATCGGGCCCTTTTCCAGCGCCTCGATGCGCGCGCGGAAGGACGCGGCATCCGCCTGGGGCATGACGTCGATCGGGAAGGCATGGCCGGACGCCGCAAAGCGTTCGCTTAGGGTTCCGCTTTCCCTGGCTTCCTGGGCGTTCATTAAACCATCCCTGCCCCGCAGACCTGCGCGCATCGTATCACACGCCACCAACGCGCAGCATGTTCGGCGATTTAGGCGGTGTAGGATGGCAGTGGCGCCGTGTATCCTCGCCCGCGATGCAACGGCGGGTGCCGCGCATGGAAGATCAAATCTCCGACCAAGATACCTTGGCGGGCGAGTTCGACCGCCTGAGGAGCGCGCTCAACATCCCCGGCCTTTCCGTCGCGCTGGCCGAGGACCAGGAGATAACGTTCGCCGCGGGCTTCGGCATGGCCGACCTGGAACGCAAGGTCCCCGCATCGGCGGACACGTCCTATCACATCGCCTCTCTGACCAAGCCGTTTGCCGCCGCGATCCTTATGAGACTGGTCGAGCAAGGTCGCCTCGACCTCGACAAGCCGGTCGCCGAATTCCTGGAAGACGCGGCGTTCCCTTTGGCGCCGGGAGGCGGAATGATCCACGGATACCTGAACGCCTGTCAGCGGCTCAGGGACTTAGACGACGAGCCGGATCTGCCGATCGCCGCAATGATGCGCGGCTATAACGGGGACCGCGAGACGATCACCATACGCCACCACCTGACCCACACGTCGGAAGGAAAGCCGGGGTCGGTGTACCATTACAACGGGTTCCTGTTCGGCTTCCTCACCGAGGTCATCGAAAAGGCGGCCAAGCGAGCGTTTCGGGATCTGCTTGGTGATTGGATCACCGGCCCCCTCGGGATGATCAGAACCCTGCCCAATCCGGACCCCGCCGCCGAGAAGGAAACGCTGGCGCAGCGCGCACGCTATTACCAGTGGACGGAGGCGGACGGCATGACACCGTCCGTCTGGCCGCGGCCCAATTGGGGGCGCGCGGTAACCACCGTGGGGCACGAGGTCACGCAACGCGTCGGGGCCAGTACGGGCATGGTTTCGACCGTGCGCGACCTGGCACGGTTCGACGCCGCCATGGACAGGGACGCGGTCGTCTCCGGGAAGACCAAGGCAGCCATGTACACGCCCGCGCGCTCAAACGGCGGGACCCGCCTGCCCTACGGCCTTGGATGGTTCGTTCAGGACGTGGATGCGCAAGAGGTCATCTGGCACTACGGCTTTGAACCCGATGCCTACTCGTCGCTGTGGATCAAAGTGCCGGGCGCGCGCAGCACTATGATCCTGCTCGCCAACAGCGACGGGGCCAGTCGCAGTTTCGGGCTGGGCATTGGCGACGTGCTGCAGTCGCCGTTCGCAAGGCTCTACATAAGCTGGGTCACGTACCGGCGAAATGCCCGCAAATGAAGTGCCGGATACCGCCTCTTGGGTTCTGCCACAGAAACGCCAACCGATTGCGGCGGCGCCTGTTACGCCATGCAGACCTGCCGCAAGTGTCCACTTGCCATGCGGGACAGATAGCGATGGATCAAATCGTTGACCGCGCGGGGGTGTGTGATCGGCGACATGTGCCCGGCACCGGAGATGCGCGCGACGCGCGCCCGCGGCATGGTCGTGGCAAGAAGTTCGACGATGCGGCGGCTCGGACCCGGAGAGCTTTCGCCGCACAGGATCAGGGTCGGAACCATCAACGCAGCATGGTCGGCCAGGCAGGCAGGCTCCTCGAACAGCGCGCGGAAATCGAGCGACACCTTGCCGAGACGCTGGCACAGGGTCATACGCAGCTTGTGGGGCATGCCGTCCCAAGCACCATCGCCGTTCCAATAGTCGACGAAGCGCGCCATCCCGCCCCAGTAGTTGCCACTGCAGACGGCTTCCGTGACGACGCGCGCCACCGCGGCGATCTCGTCGAACAACGCCTGATCGGCGGGCGTACCGCGCCGCAGCAGGTGGAATGAGGACGGCTCGATCAGCGTCAGGCTCAGGACCAAGTCCGGCCGCGCGCGCGCAACGCGCAAGGCAACACTTCCGCCGTACGAGTGCCCGACCAGATGCACGGGCAATCCGTTCCTTTCGATGATGTCGAGAATCGGCGCGGCCTCGTCTTCAAGCGTAAAGGCGCCTTGCCCCGTCCAGGGATCGCTTTGCCCGCAGCCCCACTGGTCCGGAGCGAGGGTGGTGAAGTCCTCCTCCAGTGTTTCGCACAGGCCCTGCCACACCGCACCGGACGCGGTGGAGCAATGGATCAGCAAGACCGGGTCGCGGATCGTCTCGGTTGAATCGACGGACCGCGTCTCGCTTATTTCGACAAACGCCATGACGCCCTCCTCCCACGTGTTTCTTCAGCCGGCGCGACGGTTGCGCGCGTTCGGGTGCGGGGCGGTGTCCACCACACCGTCCGCAAACCCGTTGGAAGCCCCGGCGTGACGGGCCCAGGCTTCGATCAAGTCATCCGTGGATTGCGGCTGCGCGCTGCGCAAGTTGTCGGTGTCGCGTACGGGAGTCGGGCGCGGTTCGGCCGTGCTTGTCCGCATACGTGTATCGACAACCCGGTCCGTCGGTGCAGTGGCATACATCTTTGGGTTTCCTCTCTTGGCTTGCGCGCTGGGTTCGCGCCGTCAATGCAACAACCGCATAAACCGTGCCAAACCGGCGCAGGTCTGATCGCAGATCGTAAAGGTCAAGGAATTGCAGCGTGTTGGTCGGGATCCGCCGCGCCGGGGAAGCCTCCGCACGCCGCATCCCTTCGCCGTCATATTTGACGGGCCCGCGGCATTTGACGGGGACGCCCGTCGTTTTCGACGGTCAGCGGGGTTTCTTGATCCCAAGCTTGCGCATGCGACCGCGAAGGGTGCTTGGATTGAGGTCCAGCATGCGCGCGGCGCCCTGGCTTCCCTCGATCTTCCAGCCGGCATTTTCGAGGGCCCCGACGATGTGCGCGCGCTCGATGTCCTCCAGCGTCCGCAAACCCGGCCCGGATTCCGTTTGGCGCCCGAACCGCTCGCCCGCCTCGCCGTCAAGGGCGCCGACGCTTTCGATCAGGGGACCGGGCGACAGGATCGCCGCGCGTTCGATCACGTTTTCCAACTCGCGCACATTTCCGGGCCACGAATAGTGCGTCATCTGCTCGAGAAAGGCCGGATCCACACCCTCGAAGGGCTTGCCCAGCCTGCGGGCGAATCTTTCCTGAAAATGCCGTGCCAGAAGCGGAATGTCCGTGCGGCGTTCCCGCAGCGGCGGAACGGTCAGCGGAAACACGCTCAGGCGATAGAAGAGGTCCGAGCGAAACCGACCGTTGTCGACCTCCGTCGCAAGGTCCCGGTTGGTCGCCGCGATCACACGCACGTCCGCCGAGATCGTCCTCGTGCCACCGACGCGCTCGAATTCATGTTCCTGAAGGACCCGCAGCAGTTTCGCCTGCGCTTCCAATGTCAGCTCGCCAACCTCGTCCAGGAAGATCGACCCCTTGTCGGCCAGTTCAAATCGGCCCTTGCGTTGCTGGGTGGCCCCGGTAAACGCGCCCTTTTCGTGTCCGAATAGCTCGCTTTCAATCAGCTCGCGGGGGAGAGCGGCGCAATTGACCTTCACCAACGGCTTTTTCTTGCGCGTGCTGAGACCGTGAATGGCACGGACGAACAGCTCTTTGCCGGTTCCCGTTTCACCTTGAAGCAGAACGGTGCTGTCCGTTGCTGCGACCCGCTCGAGCTGATTTAGAACGGCTCTCAGCGGCTCCGACTCGCCGACGATCTCCTCGAAGTTGTGGCCGGATTTAATCTCGTCGACGAGGTACTCGATCGTCGCCTTCGACCGCCGATGCGCGTCGATCTCCTCACGGAGGCGTTCGTTCTGGCGGCGAAGCTCCTCCTGCGCCTGTTTTCGCGCCGTGATGTCGGTGTAGGTGGTGACGAACCCTCCCTTGTCGGCAAGCGGCGTGCCATGGATCTCGATGACCATCCCATCGGGACGAACACGCTCGAAATGATGGGCTTCGAAACGGCGCGAGAGTTCCAGCCGTTCCTGGACCTGCTGCTCAACGTCCCCCGGTCCGTACTCGCCCCGCTCGGCGTTGTATCGAAACGCCTCTTCCATGTGGTAGCCGAGCTTGAACCGCTCGGGCGGGAAACCCAGCAATTCCAGAAACGTCTGATTGAAGGCGATCACCTTCAAGTCGCCGTCGACCATCGAGATGCCCTGGTCCATGTTTTCCAGGGTGTTCTCCAGAATGGCGGTCTTCTTCGCGAGTTCGATTTCTTTCTGCTTCAACTCGGTGATGTTGCCTGTGGATCCCACCATCCGGTAGGCGCGGCCGCTGGCGTCTTTCAAGGCGATCCCATGCTGACGCGCCCATTCCCAGCCCCCGTCGTTCGACCGATAGCGGTACTCGCACTCGAAGCGGTCGGTCTGACCCTTGAAATGCGCGACGAGCGCGTCGCGCCACAGCTTGCGATCCTCGGGATGGATGCGCGCCATCCAGTCGTCGGCGGTCTTCAGCTCGTTCGGCAACAACCCGAGAGCGACGTGCACGCGTTTGGAATAATGGATCTCGCCGGTTCCGATGTTCCAGTCGTAGAGCCCTTCGCTGGTCGCATCGACGGCAATCGCATAACGCTCCTCGCTGTCCAGCAGCGCCGCTTCGATTTCCTTGTGGTGGGTGATGTCGCTGATTGCGCCGACAAGCCGGCTTGCCCGTCCATTCGCGTTGCGGACGCAGACGCCGCGATCGCGGATCCAGCGATAGCGGCCGGCCTTGTCGCGAAAACGGTACTCGCACTGATAGTGATCGGAACGGTTCTCGAAATGCTCTTCAAGCGCGGTCTTGTAGCGCGGCAGATCGTCCGGGTGGACGCGGTTGTCCCAATCCCAGCCGCGCGGACCCACTTCGCCGGCCTCGAACCCGAAAATCTCCTCCATCCGCGGCGACGCGATGAGCCTTCCTTCCTCGATGAACCATTCGTAGATCCCCTCGGTGGCGGCTTGTTCGACCAGCTTGTATCGCGCGTCGCTTTCTTCCAGGGCCTGTTCTGCACGGCGCCTTTTCGTCACGTCCGTGTAGGAAAGCAGCAAGCCTTCGGTCCCGATCGGCTCGTAGCGGACATTCAGGATCCGCCCCGTCGGAAGCTCGTACTCGAGCTGGGCCGGCTCAAACTGCCGAATCCGGTCCAGCCGGGATGCGACATGGGCCTCGACGTCGCCGGGTCCGTAGTCTCCTCTCTCGGCGTTGAAACGGATCAGGGCAGCGATTTCGGTGCCAGGCCGGCACATCGCGGCTGGGTACGCCCGAAGTTCGCCAAAGACCTCGTTGCAGGTGACGAGCCTCAGATCCCGGTCGAAGATCGCGAAGCCAACGCCAAGGACGTCCAGGCCGGACCGCAGCAAACCGTTCGGGTCCGCGTCAGGGACCACGGGAGCCGCAGGCGGGCGCGGTTTGTCCATGGTCAAGCTCCGCCTCACGGCGCGGAAGCGTACCTGCGGCGAAACGCGCGCCGGATCGTTCAGCCGCGTCCTGACGCGGGATCCTTCCCGTTCCGGCCACGCCGGCGGCCGGTTTCGCTCAGATCCCGCGGCGCGTGACGTGTGCGCTGGCCAGTCCCCAGCGCGGGGGCCCGCGCCCACATTCAGGGTACAACCGTGCTTGGCCGCGAGTCCAACGGTCTCGCCCCGGTTGCGCCGCATGGTTCCGAACCGATTTGTTCCCCGCCCGGACGTCGCTGCTTGCCTGCACGCCGATCCTTCTGCTTCATAGTCCGGTGGTGGACGTCTATTTCGCCGATTGAGCGCACGAAAACCGCGCGACGGCCGAGGAGGAAGTTATGGAAACCGTTTCATTCACCCGCATGAGCGACGGCACCAAGGCCGACTACGACCTTCTGGCGCGCGCGGAAGCGGCGTACGAGGCCGGCCTCGCCGACCGTGTGCTGGCGCATCTGAAGCTGTTGGACCAGGCAATCGGCGGCTACCAGGTCAGCCGCCTGGAGCATTCCCTGCAATGCGCAACCCGCGCGCAAGCCGACGGCGCCGATACCGACTGGACTGTCACCGCCCTCCTCCACGATATCGGCGACATGCTGGCGCCCTTCAACCACAGCGCCATGGCGGCCGCGGTGCTCGAACCCTACGTGCGCGCCGAATGCACCTGGGTCCTGCGCCATCACGGGCTGTTCCAGCTCAAGTATTACGGGCAACACGTGGGCCAAGACCCTGACGCCAGAGACAAATACCGCGATCATCCCTGCTTTGACGCATGCGTCGCCTTTTGCGAGCGCTGGGACGAGACCAGTTTCGACCCGGCCTATCCCACGCGGCCGCTGGACGAATTCGAACCCCTGGTGCACGCGGTGTTCGCCCGCACCGCGTGGGACGCGCAGGTCATCCGCGACGGCGCGCATGTGCCGCCGGTTGCGGCGTGAGGGCGGACGCCACCGAACCGCAGGCTTTACGCCGGCCTCGCCCCAGAACCGATCAGGAATTCGTGCTCGGTTGCAAGACCGCCCGCACCTTCGAACTGTCCGAGACAGTCCTTCACCTCCGCCCAGGCGGCGGCCCTTGCCATTGGGTCCAAGTCGGCGACGACGGCGCGATAGGCGCCGGCGGCCTCCGTCAGAAACGCGAGCGCTTCGGTGGCTGATGACAGCCTGAAGGGTGCCCGCACGGTTGCGGTTTCGATGTCGACGAAACCGCAGTCGCCGAGCAAGTCTCGAAGCACGTTGTCGCCGCCCAGGGCAAAGATCCCCGGCTGGCCGGGACCTGGAGGTACCTTGTCGGCATGCCGAAGAAGGATTTGCATCGGTTGCGCCATGAATGGGTTTCTGTCCGGCGTCGTAAAGACCAGCGCCGCAAAACGCGCCCCGGGCTTCAGGATATGCAGAACCGACCCCAAGGCCGAGCCCGGCGCGGAAAACAGCATCAGTCCCAGCCGGCAGATTGCGGCGTCGAACGCCCGCTGTGACCGCTCCAGTTCTTCGGCCGCGCATTCAACGGTCTCGATGTTGTTCAGACCCTGCACGGCGGCTCGTTCGCGAACATGTTCCAACATCGTTCCCGAGATATCGCTCGCGACGACATGTCCGTCCGGTCCGATGCGTTTTGCCGCCTGAATGCTCTGGCTGCCCGCGCCGCACGCAAGATCCAGGACGCGCTGCCCCGGACCGACGGCGGCCATGTCGAGAAGGACGTCGGTCGCGTGGGTGAGTTCTGCGGAGAAATCCTGTTCCCACTTCGCCCAGCCGGGCGCGGCCGACTCCCACGTGCTGCGCAGCTTCGTGATTGATAGATCGTCGCCCATTGACCCTGCTCCTCCGGTTTTCGACTGGATGCCGCCAAGGCGGGCGAAACGAGCGTTATTCCTGCCTCGCCCGAACGGCCGAACGAGCGCGGCGGCACCACGCGACGCAGATCGCGCGGCGCCGCGCGCTGAACCGACAGGTCCGATTCCGGCGCCGGTTCCTAGCCTGACTGGCCGGCGGCCTTGAAGCTTGCCATGATCCCGCCGGCGGTCCGCATGGCTTCCATGGCCTCCTCCGACCGGACCGCCACCGTCGTCGTCAGGTTGGTCACGCCGCCGGTGGCCGCGGCAACCATCAACGCGGCCATGGTGTCGACTTCGTTGCTGTCCTTGCCGCCCTCGATGATCACAAGGAAATCGGACTCGCCGAACGTGACGTAATAGTCAAGCATCGTGCCGCCGACGGCTTCGGTGAGCGCAGCCACCGCCTTCCCCCGGTCTTCCGGGTTCTGGACCATGCCGACGATGGCTTCGCGCGTATAGCGACCCGGAACGATATAGACCGTCATTGGAACCCTCCACCCTTGTTCGGCGCGGGCTCGTACGGACCCGCGCATGATTGGCGGACACCCGTGTCCAAATAGCCACAATTTAAGTACGGGAATTAGCCTAGCGCATTTCGGCACCTGGCGCGAGCGGCAGCCTACGTAGGATAGGGCGCGCAAGCGAGGCACGCCGCCCGTTCGGGCGCGCAAGAAAAACGCCCGCACATTGATCTCGATTATTTGGGCGGGCGCGCCGTAGCGTCACAGTGAGACCCTTGCCTGGAAACACAGTCGGAACACAAGGGAGGCTCATCTGATGGCACGGCTCGATCTTGACCGCAGAACGTTCCTGAAATCCTCAACTGCGGCTTTCGGCGCTGGAACGGCGGGTCTCCTCAGCTCAACCGCACTTGCGGCCATCGATCCACACTCGCATGGCGGCCGGATCTTTCATGCGACCCACTATGGCCCCTTCGAGGGCATCGTTCGCAATGGTCGGCTGGTCGCCATGGCGCCGATGCCGGAAGTGGACGCCCGCCCTTCGGCCATACTGACCCACGGGGTCATCGACCGCACCTACGACAAGACCCGTGTGCTGCGTCCTATGGTGCGTAAGTCGTACTTGGAGAACTGGGACAAGCAAGATCGCAAGGTCGAACTGCGCGGTAAGGAGCCGTTCGTGCCTGTCGACTGGGACACAGCGCTGGGCCTGACAGTCAATGCCATCCTCGACACGATCGAGATCTACGGCAACGAAGGCATCTTCTCGTCGTCTTATGGTGGCTGGAGCCATGCCGGTATCATGCGCCCCAACGTGCTGCAGGGCCGGTTCTTCAATCTGTTCGGCGGATCGTCGGTGACTGCAGGCGACTATTCCGGCGGCGCGAGCCAAATCAGCTTGCCGCACGTGATCGGCGACATGGAAGTCTATTCCGCGCAAACGGCGTGGGAGGTGATCCGCGACAACACACAGGTCTTCGTGCTGGTCGGCTGCGACCCGATCAAGAACAACCGCGTCGAATACCGCGTTGCCGACCACCGGATGCATCGGAACTGGGAGGAGATCAAGGCGGCCGGGGTCCAGTTCGTGTCCATCAATCCGCAGCGCACGGCCACAGACACTGTGCTGGACGCCGAATGGGTCCGGATCGTTCCGAACACCGACGTCGCGCTGTTCCTGGCGATGTCGCACCACGTTGTCGCAAACGAGATGCACAACAAGGCCTTCCTCGCCACGCACACGGTGGGGTCGGAAAAGTTCATCGCTTATTTGATGGGCGAGGACGACGGCACGCCCAAGACACCGGCTTGGGCCGCACCGATCACCGGTATTCCGGAGGCCAAGATCGTCGAGATGGCCGAGCTGTTTGCGACCCGCCGCACGGAATTCGCGGGCGCCTGGTCGATCCAGCGGGCCCAGCACGGCGAGATGACCCATTGGGCGATGATCAATTTCGCCGCGCTCACCGGCAAGATCGGCGCCCCCGGTCAAGGGGTCGGTTTCTCCTGGCACTACGGCAATGGCGGGATGCCGATTTCCGGCAAGGCGACGCCGTCCGGCCTGCCGCAGGGACGCAATATGGTCTCGGCGATCTGCCCGGCCTCGCGCATCTCCGAGATGCTTTTGAACCCCGGCGAGGAGTTCACTCACAACGGCACGGTGCGCAAGTACCCGCTGGTGAAGATGATCTACAACTCCGGCAACAACTTCATGTCGCACCAGCAGGACACCAACGAGTTGATCCGGGCGTTACAGAACGTGGACACCATCGTGGTGCAGGAACCCTGGTGGACGGCGGCGACACGTTGGGCCGATATCGTACTGGCGCCAACCACGTCGGTCGAACGCAACGACATCACGTCGGGCGGGACCTATTCGAACGACAAGGTCTACGCAATGAAACAGCTGATCGAACCCATCGGCGAGGCGCTGGACGATTACGAGATTTTCCGGCGCATGGCCGAACTCCTGGGTCTGGACCAACCGTTCACGGAGGGACTGGAGGTCATGGATCATATCAAGGCCGCCTACGAGCGCAGTTCGGCCACCGAGAGCTTCGAGGAGTTCTGGGAAAAGGGCTATGCCCTGATGGAGGTGCCTGCCGATGCGCGGAAATGGGTGCGTCATGGCGACTTCCGCATCGATCCGGAGGGTGCGCCGCTGCACACCGCATCGGGCAAGATAGAGATGTACTGCGAGACCATCGCCTCATTCGGGCTGGACGACTGCCCGGGCATGCCCGTCTGGCTGGAGCCGGCGGAGTACCTGGGCAACGCCAAGGACGGACAGCTGCACGTGGTCAGCCCGCATCCCTGGTATCGCCTGCATTCCCAAATGGGAAATTCGAAAGGGCTGCGCGATCTGTACGAGGTGCAGGGCCGCGAGCCGGTGCGGATCAACACCCAGGATGCCGCCGACCGCGGGATCGAAGACGGTGATCTGGTGGAGCTCTACAACGACCGCGGTTCGATCATCGTCGGCGCGGTGATTTCCGACGGCATCATGCCTGGCGTGGTCAGCGTTTATGAAGGTGCCTGGCCACAGCTCGACTCCAAAGGCCGCTGCAACAACGGCTTGGTGAATTTCATCACCTCCAGCCGGCGATCCAGCGGATTGAGCCAGGCGACATCGGCAAATACCTGTCTGGTGAACATGAAGAAATGCACCGATCCGGACGGGCCGAGCCTCGCATACGAGCCGCCGCCGATCGCTGAAGACGCTCAATATGCCGCGGTGGACGAGGACGCTCTGATGCTCGAGCGCATCGATACCCTGGTCGAGATGCTTTATGCCGACATGACTCCGGGCGAGAAGATGTTTTACGAGCGCTGCACGGTCTGCCACGGCCCCCGCGATCCGTCGCAGTTCACGCAACTGCAATGGAAGGGGATCACGCAAAGCATGTTCCCGCGCGCCGGACTGGAGCCGGAGGAACAGAAGCTGGTGCTTGACTACCTGCTCGAGAACGCCAGCGACGCGGCTAACTGAATTCGTGACCGTAGTATGAGATAGGCTCCCGGCACTCGCCGGCCGTCGACACCGCCATGCCACTGGACAGGCCCGCGGCCCGGCCCCCATGATCGGCGCATGCCCGACGCCGTCCACACGCTCTCCGGCGCGCCGCTTCGCCTCAGCGACCACGAATGTGCGCTGTTGGCCGGCGAGGCCGGCGAGGCCTTGCAGTTCGCCATGGAGCTCGTGGTGCGCGCCGCCCGACTGATGGACGCGCCGCGGCTGTTGGAAATCGGCTATGTCCATATCGACGCCTGCCACTATTACGGCACGGCGCATCTGGATTTCGCCCGGTTCATGGTCGACCGCGGCGCCCGGTTCGAGATCCCGGCCTGGACCAACACGGTGCCCGCGAGCCTGGTACAGGCGGAAGTGCGCGACGGCGCGGACCCCGCCTTTCTTGCCGAAGCCCGGGAACTTGCCGACCTCTATCTTGCCATGGGCGCACGTCCGGCCTGGACCTGCGCGCCCTACCAGTTGCCGGGCAGTCCCGGTTTCGGCGAACACATCGTCGTCGGCGAATCGAACGCGGTCTCCTATTTCAACTCGGCCGTGGGGGCACGGACAAATCGCTATGGCGATTTCCTGGACGTCGCCTGCGGCCTGACGCAACGCGCGCCCGCGGCCGGCCTGCATACCGATGCCGGGCGCCGCGCGACGATCCGGATCGATATCGCCGCCCTGCCCGAAACGTTGCGTGCAACCGAGTTCTTCTGCCATGTCCTGGGCCATTACATGGGACGGATCGCGGGCAGCAAAGTGCCGGTCATCACCGGTTTGCCGCGAACGACGCCGAAGGACAGCCTGAAGGCCCTGGCGGCCGCCGGCGCGTCTTCGGGCGGGATCGGCCTGTTTCATGCCGTCGGCGTCACGCCCGAGGCGCCCGACCTGGAAACCGCGCTGCAGGGGCGCGAGCCCGAGGCGGTGTACCGCCCGACGGCCGAGGATCTCGTGCGGGCGCGGGATTCGCTTTCGACCGCCGCGGCGGGGCCGGTCGCGATGGTGGCCGTCGGAACGCCGCATTTCTCGTTCGACGAATTCGCCCGGCTGGTGGCGTTTTTGGACGGACGCACCGTCCACCGCGATGTCGCCTTCTACGTCTCGACCAGCCGCCACGTGGCGGCGGTGGCGGCGGAGAAAGGCTGGGTCGCGACCCTGGAGGAAGCCGGCGTCAATATCCTGGTCGATACCTGCACCTACTTCACTCCGGCGGTGCGCGGCTGCAAGGGCCGCGTCATGACCAATTCCGCGAAATGGGCCTATTACGCGCCGGGAATGCTGCCGGTTGAGGTGGCGTTCGGCAGCCTTGAAGACTGTGTCGAAACCGCCGTTCGCGGCGAGGTCACGCGCGACCCCGCCATCTGGTCCGCGCGCCACTGGGGGACCGACGCATGACCGGCGCCCGATTGCGGGTTGCGGCCGTTCTGAACCCGGGCGCGGCGCGCGGGCGCGTCCTGAAACTGACGGAACCGCTCAGTTTCTGGGGCGGCTTCAACCCTGTGGACGGGCGGATCATCGACCGCCACCACCCGCAGGCGGACCAAAGCATCGCCGGCACGGTGCTGGCGCTGCCGGGCTCGCGCGGCTCTGCAGGGACGCCCGGCGGCGTTGCCGACGCGCTGCGCCGAAAGGTCGGCCCGGTTGCGGTCGTGCTGGTCGGCCCTGACGTGAACATCACCACGGGGGCCCAGGTCGCCGACCGTCTCTATGGGACCGAAACCCCTGTGGTGACCGTGTCGGCCGAGGATTTCGCTGCGCTGCGGCCGGGCATGACGGCTGAGGTGTCGGAGACGGAACTGGTCCTGCACGACCTGCCGGTATGATCCGCGCACCGGGGCATGCAGCCGCGTTACGCGAGCCGCCCCAAGGGTATGATCTCCTTCGCACCCGGACGAAACGGCGTGCCTTGCCAATCGCCGAGCCAGACATCGACGGACAGACCCGCGGCCTCGATCAACGCCGCAAGTTCCTCACGCGGCGTGTACCGGATCCTAGCGGTTGCGGGCAGGTCCTCGCCGGTCTCCACGACGCGATAGCGGTTGGTGTAGGCCAGAACGCCGGTCTTCGGATCGTAGTCGTATTCGGTGTGGGCGGCGATCGGACCCAACCGCGGATGCGTCAGCGTGCGCCGCGAATCCTCACGCGCCCACAGTTCCCATGACTTGAAGTCGGGGTTGCGGCTGTCGAAGACGAAGCGGCCGTCGGGTCCGAGATGCGCGGCAATCGTTGCAAGCACGGCTTCCTGGTCTTTGCGGGTGAGGAAGACCTGGAACGCATGGCCCGTCAGAAGGACGAGGTCGAAGCGGCGGCCGAGCCGCACCGTTTGGGCGTCCGCCTCGATCCAGGTCACCGCATCGCCGCCCCGACGCCGCCGGGCAACCTCCAGCATGGCCGCCGCAGGATCGACGCCGACCACGTCCCGGTCCCGTCCGAGCGCCGCCGCCAGTGTCCCGGTGCCACAGCCGAGATCCAGCAACGAGGCCGCGCTCTGCGCCAGCGCCGCACAGTAGGTGAAATCGGCGTCCCAGCCGTTTTCCAGGTCGTAGAACTCGGCAATGACGGGATGGCGATACAGCGGATCATCGGCGGGCTCGTTGATGCGGTTCATTATTTCGCGGTTTGTTAGGCTATTCGGTCTAGAACGAATTTCCAGATTGCGTTCCATGACAGTATGATGACAATCACGATCTACAAGTAGCGATGTCCGGGGTAAATCCGGCACAGGGAGGTGAGATAACCACATCGTGGGACAGGATAGGCCTGGTGAGAAACCATTCCCGTATGCCGTGCCTGCGTCGACGGAAACTGAAACCTTAGATGGCACGGCATCCGCCTTCTCCAGACAATCCCAAACACGCGTCAAGATCTCCGGCGAGGCGGGGAAACTGGCCACTGTTTTTGAAAGCCTTGAAGGGCAGCAGGCGACGACGGCCAGGATCGCGGAAACCTACTATGACACACCCGGTTCGCGCCTGTGGCGACGGGGATATTCCCTGTGCCTTCGCAAACAGGGACAAGGGTACGAACTGGCCCTGAAGACCCAGGGCCGCAGCGCGATCCATCTTCAGGAATGGACAGTGCGGCTGGACCGGCGCGTAGCGGACCTTGACCTGCTGCCGCCAGAAGCACCGCGCGACGCGATCGGGGCGATCCCGGCGGAGGATTTGCAGCCCCGTTTCAGGTGCGAGCTTCGTCGGTCCCTTAAACGCCTGGCCCTGCCGGGCGCGGACGTCGAGGTGTCGCTGGATGTCGGCTTGCTGCGCAGCGGCAAACAACAGCGCCCGATCAGCGAGCTTGAATTCGCACTTGCGGACGGCGACGTCGCAGTGATGTTGGACCGGGTCAGGGCGCTGATTCGGCGACGGCGGGTAACCATGGAGCCCCGTTCCCGGGCCGCGCGCGGCATGGAACTGGCGGAGGACCGGCCGCCAAGCTGGATCAAGGCGGCAAAACCCGCGCTGCATCCGGACGATACGCTGGGCGATGCGATGGCCAAGATCATCGCGGTCACCGAAACGCAGATCACCGGCAACATTGCAGCCGCCGCCGACGGGCGCGATCCGGAAGGCGTGCACCAGCTGCGCGTGGCGCTGAGGCGCTTGCGGTCGGCGTTTTCCCTGTTCAAGGGGCATCTGGACGCATCCGGCGAGCGGCTCAACCAGGAGGCCCGCCTGGCGCTGAAGCATCTGGGCGCAGCCAGGGACCTAGATGTCTTCCTGTCGGAAACGCTGCCCCCCGTTCTCTTGGGCGACGAGACGAACCCGGCACTGCGACGGCTTGCAAACCGCGCCGAAGTAAAATCCCGCGCCGCGTACAGGGAGGTGCGAAAGCTGGTCAGCAGTCCCGGCTTCAACGCGTTCCTGCTCGACCTGTTGCGGGCGGCGGAGGACGGCGGATCGGTGATGGAGGATCGCGAAACCCAGCTGCGTCCCGTCGCGGTCAGATTGTTGCGCAGGCGGCACAAGAAGGTGCTGAAGGCCGGCCGCGGGTTTGCGAATCTCAGCACGGCCGAGCGGCACGAGGTGCGGATCGCGCTGAAGAAATTCCGCTATGCCTGCGACTATTTCCAGGCGCTGTTTCCCAAGAAAGGCACGCAGGCCTATCTCAGGCGTCTGGAAAGCCTGCAGAACGATCTCGGTTGGCTGAACGATGCGAGGGTTGCGGAACTCATCGTCGACGATCTTTCGGCCAATGATGTCCGTGCCGCGATCGGAGGCGCGCTGGTCAAGGGCTGGTATCGACACCGCGTAATCCAGGTCGAGCCGCACATGGTAGCGGCTTGGAAGGACTTCAGAAAAGCGCGGCCCTTCTGGCGAACCTGACGGGACGGCCGGGCGCGGGCGCTGCGTCCTAGGCGGCGTCCTTCGGCGTCAACGGACGCGACCGTATGCGATAACCCGGAAAGACAAGACGCGCGGCGGTTCCGACCCCGACGGCCGAGCGCAGTTCCAGTCGCCCCCCATGCGCCTCGATCAGGCGCTTGACCAGCGGCAATCCGATACCGACGCCGCCGGGGTCTTCTTCGTCTTTCTGGACAAGGCGCGCGTAGGGCTGGATGGCCGCGCCGATCTCCTCCGCCGACATGCCGGGGCCGCAGTCGGACACGATCAGGGCAAGACCGCCGCGTTCGGCAGCCTCGACTCCCAGCGATACAGTCGCACCCTCCGGTCCGTACTTGATGGCGTTGCCCACCAGGTTGATCAACATCTGCAGCACCAAGTTGCGGTCGGCGATCACCGTCGCCGCGCCGGCGCCGTCGGAGAGCGACAGCGAGACGTCCCTCTCCGCCTGCATATGCCTGGTCATACGGTTTGTCGCGGCGAAAAGCGTCGATACGACGATCTCGTTCTCTTCGATCGCCACGTCGCCGGTCCTGAGGCGCGCGAAGTCCAGCATACGGTCGGCCACGTCGATGATGTAGTCGGCGGTTTCGGCCATCAGGGCGGAACACTGGCGATAGCGCGCATTGCCCAGCGGGCCGAACGCTTCGTCGGCGAAGGCGCGCACCAGCCCGGTCAGCGCCGCCATCGGCGAGCGGATCTCGTGCGCGACGATTGCGAACAGGTCCTTCTGCGCGTCCGCCACGATCGCGGAGTCGGTTCCGACGACCGCGGGCCGCCCCGCACGGCGCCGCAACTGCATCAGTTCAACGGCAAGCCGCGCGAAGTCCTGCAGGGCGGCGCCGTCGCCTTCCGCGAAGTCGTATCGCGGCACCACATCGATGATGCAAAAGGTCCCGACGCGGAAGCCGTCGGACGTGATCAGGGGCGCGCCGGCGTAGAACCGGATCTTCGGATCGTCGCAGACCAGCGGGTTGTCGGCAAAGCGCGCGTCTTCGAGCGCGTTCCTCACCACCAGCGGCCGATCCGACAGGATCGCGTGCGCGCAGAACGCGACGTCGCGGGAGGTTCCCTGCGCGCCGAGGCCAGGCGCGGACTTGAACCATTGGCGCGACTCGTCGACCAGGGAAATCAGCGCGATCGGAACATCGAAATGCGTCCGGGCGAGGCCCGTCAACAGGTCGAAAGCCCGTTCGGGCTCGCTGTCCAGAATCCCGAATGCGTGCAGCGACCGTATCCTGGCCGCCTCGTTAAAGGGGGTGGGGAAGGACATCGGGAACCCTCCATCGTCGTGACTCCCCCCGCGCCACGCCGGGACTCGCCGGCGCGGCATCGGCGACTCATAGCCATTCATGGTGAAGGGAAGGTTAACGGCGGGGCGCTGCCAAGCGGGGCCTCAGCGCAGGACCTCGTCGAGAGATTCCAGCGCGGCGGCCCGGCACTCAGGTCCAGACCAGGGCGATCAGCCAAAGGCCGCCGGCCGTATGGATCGCGAGGGTCGTCTTGATCACGGTGGTCAGGAGGTTGCGTTTCGAGACGGTGCCGCCAAGCCTTGCGGCGAGAATCAATGCCGTGGCAACGAGCACGGCAGGCAGGGCGATCGCCAGCAACGGCAGCAGGCCCTGCGCGATCGCAAGACCCACCGCGGCCACGGCGAGGACGTTGGTCGCGGCGAATACCCATGCCACGTTGCGCACGCCGATGCGCACCGGCAGTGTCCCCTTGCCCGCCGTCCGGTCTGCCTCGATGTCGGGGATCTCGTTGATCAGCAGGATATTGAACACCCAAAGGCTGACCGGAACGGAGAGCAGCATCGCATCGCCGTCGAAGCGGCCGCTTTGCAGCCAGGCGGCACCCGTCACAGGCAGGACCCCGAAGGCGATGGCGACCGCGACTTCGCCAAGCCCGCGCGAGGCCACTCGCAGGGGGGCGGCGGAATAGGCAACGCCAAGCACGGCGCCAAGGACCCCAAGCGCGATCACGACGGGGCCTTTCAACAGGGCCAAGGCGGCGCCCGCGACGGCGGCGGCCGCCAACAGGAGATATCCCCAGCGCCGCATCGCGGCACGACTGAGAAGGCCGGCCTGGATGAAGCGCGAACCGCCCGTGAACGGGTAGATCCGGTTGGAGTTAGCGGCGTCGGTGCCCGACAGATCGTCCCAGACGTCATTCACGACGTTCGCGCCGGCATGCACCAGCACGGTCGCCGCCAAGGCCAGCAAGGCTGCGACCAGGTCCGGCGGATCGGCGGCACGCGCGCCCCAGGCCGTTCCCAGGACGACCGGCAGCACCGAGGCGGGAAAGAACATCGGCCGTGTCGCCTGCAGCAGCCGTTTGGCGGCACGGGACGCGGTATCGCCGATCAGAAGCGTTTGGTTCGGTCCGTTGTCGCCGTCGATATCCATGATTGTGCCGGCGTCAGGCGCGCTCGTTCGGCACCCATTTCAGGATATGACGCGCGACCGCAACGACGTCGCCATCCTGGTTGGTGACCTCGATGTCTGACACCGCGCGGTTCCTGTCGGTCTGGATCTCCGCAACCTCGTAGCGGACCGTCACCGTGTCGCCAAGGAATACCGGTTTCAGGAACCGGATCCGGTCATAGCCCAGCGAGACGGCTGTTTCATCGGCGTCGCGCGATTGCGCGACGATCTGGGTCGAGGTGTTCGACATGTAGCCGACCAACAGTGCACCGTGGGCGATCCGACGGCCGAACGACGTCTTCGCCATATAGGCCGCATCCACGTGGTTGGGCGCCAGATCGCCGGTGATGCCGGAGAACAGATAGACATCGCTTTCCGAGACGGTCTTCGTGAACGTCGCGCAATCGCCAACGGCAACGTGAAAGTCCCCCATTCGCCCCTCCTCCGGCGTGGCCGATCTGCAGGGCGATCCTAGGCGCCGGCCCGCCGGGGTTCAACGCGCGTTCGTTCAGACCAGGTGCCGGCCGCGCGGGTCCCACCGGACCCTTGCAGCGTCCGCAACCTGCACCACATCTCTAGGGCGCCGGGCGTCCGGCACTGGCCTGTTGCATGGGTTTCGAAAGGAAGCCGCAGATGGGGATTTTCCGTACCGTCCGGCGGCCGGCTGCCGCCGGCGCCGCCGCCGTCGCGGCATTGCTGTTCGGCTTCGCAGCCGTCGCCGACGAGATCTACGACACCGAGCACTACCGGGTGCGCGTGGTCACGGTTGCCGATGGGTTGGACGAACCGTGGTCGCTGGCCTGGCTGCCGGACGGCCGCATGCTGGTGACCGAACGGCCCGGCAGCCTCAGGATCGTCACCGCGGACGGGACCGTGTCCGCGCCGGTGGCCGGGCTGCCCGACGTGGTCGACGCCGGCCAGGGCGGCCTTCTGGACGTGCTGGTCGATCCGGGCTTCGCCGGCAATCAGACGATCTATCTCTCCTATTCCGAACCGGGCACCGGCGGCAAGGGCACGGCCGTCGCCAGCGCCCGGCTGGCGGGGGACCGGCTGGAAGACGTTCGGGTCCTGTTCCGCCAGGAACCGAAGAGCCAGGGTGGCCGGCACTTCGGTTCGCGCCTGGTCCTGGCGCGCGACGGCACGCTGTTCGTCACGGTGGGCGACCGGGGCGAACGCAGCGGTGCCCAGGACACCACCATCAACCGCGGCCAGGTCTTGCGCATTCATACCGACGGGCGCGTCCCGGCCGACAACCCCTTCGTCGACAGCGGCGACGCACGGCCGGAGATCTGGTCCTACGGCCACCGCAACCCGCAGGGCGCGGCCCTGCATCCGGCAACCGGCGACCTGTGGATTCACGAACACGGAGCCCGCGGCGGCGACGAGGTCAACGTTCCCCGTGCCGGCCGCAACTACGGCTGGCCGGTGATTTCCTATGGTACGCACTATTCCGGCGCCAAGATCGGCCAAGGCACGGCCAAGCCGGGCATGGAGCAGCCGATCCACTATTGGGACCCCTCGATCGCGCCTTCAGGCATGACTTTCTACACCGGCGACAAGTTCCCGGAATGGCAAGGAAACCTGCTGGTCGGTGCACTCAAGTTCCGGCTGGTGTCGCGGCTGGTCCTGGACGGCGAGAAGGTCGTCAGGGAAGAACGCATGGTCGACGGCATTGGTGCGCGCATTCGTGACGTCCGCCAGGGTCCCGACGGCTATGTCTACCTGTTGACCGACGCCTCCAACGGGCGGATTCTGCGGCTGGAACCGGCCGGCACCTGAGGCCGTGGCGACCCGCCTGGGCCTTGACTTCACGGCCGGAAGGGCGCATGTGAAGCCCCACTCAGTCGGTCCGGGAGACTGCGTTCCGCCGGCCTTTCGAAGGCTGCGGATCCGCTGGTGGGCGCGCCAGGATGGGCGTGGCCAGATCCGGGCGGCCGGGGCTGGCATGTCGGCAAGGAGAGGCATATTGGCAAAGGAAGAACTGATCGAATTCGAAGGCGTCGTGACGGACGTCCTGCCGGACGCGCGGTTTCGCGTGAAGCTGGAGAACGGTCACGAGATCATCGCCTACACGGCAGGACGTATGAAGAAGTACCGGATCCGGACGCTGGTCGGCGACCGTGTGACGGTTGAGATGTCGCCCTACGATTTGACCAAGGGCCGGGTCATTTACCGGCACAAGGACGAACGCGCACCGGCGACCCGTGCCCAGGCACGCCGCAACTTCCGCCGCAGGTAAAGCCGCGCGCCTTACTGGCTTCGCGCGGCACCTCCGCTGCGACCGCGGTCCTGCCCCACTCCAAGTTTCTTCCCCCTCTTGACCTACCTCATGGCGCACACATTCAAGTCTTGTAGAGTGTGCTGAATTCCGTGCGGCTGATTCCCGTTCGCGAGGGGGGACAGGGATGTCCGAAATTGGTTCCGGGCCGACGAGTCGGCACCGTTCGATCACTGCGGGTGCGCTCGCGGTTTTCGTTTTCCTGACATGCACTTTGTTCGCGCCCGACGATGCCGCCGCGCAGGCAAACGGTGTTGTCGAAAAGGCCGCATCGACCGCGGACCATTCCAAGTTCGAGGCACTGCAAAAGGACTTCGCCACCGGACCGGAGGTCACCGAGGCGTGCCTCGCCTGTCACACCGAGGCGTCCAAGCAGCTCCACAAGACGACGCACTGGACCTGGGCCTTCACCAACGACCTGACCGGCCAGGAACTGGGCAAACGCAACGTCGTCAATAACTTCTGCGTCGCGACCGCGACCAACTGGCCGCGTTGCACCAGCTGTCACATCGGTTTCGGATGGAAGGACGAATCCTTCGATCTTACGTCGGAAAAAAACGTCGACTGTCTCGCCTGCCACGACACCACCGGCACCTACAAGAAATTCCCCACCGGCGCAGGCCATCCCGCCTACGAGAACAAGGAGTTTCCGCCGAAGTCGGGCAGAATCTTCAAGGCGGTCGATCTCAAGAAAGTCGCGCAGAGCGTCGGCCAGCCGTCGCGGCAAACCTGCGGCGCCTGTCACTTCTACGGCGGCGGCGGCAACGGCGTGAAGCACGGCGATCTCGACGCCTCGCTTGCCGCACCCAGCAAGGCGCTGGACGTCCATATGGACGCCAACGGCCTCAACTTCACCTGCCAGACGTGCCACCAAACCGGAAGCCATCAGGTCGCCGGCAGCCGCTATGTGACCAAGGCCGTCGACCACGAAGGGATCGTCGTCCCGGGCAAGGCGTCGGACCTCAAGGCGACCTGCGAGTCCTGCCACGGCATGCGCCCGCATCCGGATACGGCCAACCCGAAACTGAACGACCACACCAAGAAGCTCGCCTGCAGCACCTGCCACGTGCCCGAATACGCCCGCGGCGGGCACAAGACCAAGATGTGGTGGGACTGGTCGACGGCCGGACAGAAGGAAAACGGCAAAGGCGTGGTCAGGAAGGACGCGGACGGCTACGCCGTCTACGACTTCAAGAAGGGCGATTTCGTCTGGGAGGACAACGTCGTCCCCGAGTATCGGTGGTTCGACGGCGAGATCCGCTACACCCTGCTGGGCGACCCGATCGACGCCAGCGAAGTTGTGCCGATCAACACCGTCGGCGGCGGCCCGGGCGACCCGAACTCCCGGATCTGGCCCTTCAAGGTGATGCGCGGGCGCCAGCCCTATGACACGGTGAACCAGGTGATCGGCGTGCCGCACCTGTTCGGCAAGGACGAAGACGCGTTCTGGAAGAGCTTCGACTGGGGTCGCGCCCTGGAAAACGGCCTGATGGCGCGCGGCATCGAGTTCTCGGGCGAGTACGACTTCATTTCCACCGAATACTACTGGCCGATCACGCACATGGTTGCGCCCAAGGAACAGTCGCTGGCCTGCGACGCCTGTCACTCGGAAGGAGGACGGATGGCCGGCATTCCGGGAATCTACATGTCGGGCCGCGACCGGTTCGGGTGGCTGGACACGATCGGCTGGACCTTGGTCCTGCTGACGCTGGCCGGCGTTCTTGGACACGCGGCAGTTAGGATCGTGATGCGCAACGGGAGGCCGTCATGAAAACCGAACGGATCTACATCTACAAGCGGTTCGAGCGGTTCTGGCACTGGTGCCAGGCGGCGCTGATCATCGTCATGGCCGTCACCGGCTTCGAGGTGCACGGCACCTACACGATCCTCGGTTTCGAGCAAGCCCTGACGGTGCACATGAATGCGGCGTGGGCCCTGATCTGGCTGTGGATCTTCGCCATCTTCTGGCATTTCACCACCGGCGAGTGGCGGCACTACATCCCGACCACCGACAAGCTGATCGCGATGGTCAGGTACTACCTGACCGGCATCTTCACCAACGCCCCCCATCCTTACCGTCAGACGACGGTGCGCAAGCACAACCCGCTGCAGCGGCTGGCCTATCTGTTCGTCAAGCTGCTGATCAACCCCGCGATCTGGGTCAGCGGCCTGTTGCTGATGTACTATGCGGAATGGGGAGAGTGGGGCTTTGCCCCGTCGCTGAGCCTGCCTTTGATTGCCTTCGTGCATCTGATGGCGGCGTTTGCGATGGTCCTGTTCTTCATTGTCCATGTCTACGTGATCACGACCGGGGTCACCCCGACGGCGCATCTCAAGGCGATGATCACCGGATACGAGGAAGTCGAGGCCGAAGAACCCGGAACGGCGGGCGCCGACTAGGCGCCCTTAGAGCAGGATCAGTTCACGTCGAAACACTGAAGCGCTTGCAGCCGTGTGGTTCGAGACGGCGCGCTGGGGCGCGCCTCCTCACCATGAGGGTTTTCGGTATCGAAGACCCTAAGCTACTTCCTCACCCTGAGGAGGCCGCGGAACGCGGCCGTCTCGAAGGGCTTGGCCGCAAGTGACGCGCTGCACTCCGTGTTCAAACGGTGTCAAACGTCGTCAAACGACTCGAACACAGGTGATCACACCTAGGTCATGCGCACATAGGTTCCCGGCGCGGGGCACAGCGCGGGATAGCCCCGCGTCTCGTTGCCCATGGGCGGCGGCGCCACGGGGTCGGACGAACGCGCGCCGAGCCAGTCGACCCATTCCGGCCACCAGGAGCCCTTTTGAACCGGCGTCTTCAGACGCCAGCGGTCGGGATCCACGTAGTTTTCGTGGTCGTGCACGGTGGAGACCTGGTAGATGCGGCGCGGGTGGCCCGGCGGCGTGACGATGCCGCCGTTGTGGCCGCCACTGGTCAGCAGGAATGTGACCTCGGTGTTGGTCAAAAGGCTGATCTTGTAGACCGATCGCCAGGGCGCGACATGGTCCTTCGACGTGCCAACGGCAAAGATCGGCACCCGAATGTCGGTCAGCGAGACCGCCTGGCCGTCGACCTCGTACTTGGCCCGGGCCAGTTCGTTTCGGTGCAACAGCTTGTCCAGATATTCCTTGTGCATCCGATAAGGCATGCGGGTCGCATCGGCGTTCCAGGCCATCAGGGCGTTCTTGCCGTCGCGCACGCCCAGGAAATAGTCGTGCAGCAAGCGCGACCAGAACAGGTCGTTGGACCTGAGCAGCGTGAATGCGCCCGCCATCTGGCGACTGTCGAGGAAACCTTGCGACCACATCAGGTCCTCCAGGAAATCGAGCTGGCCTTCGTCGATGAACAGCATCAGCTCGCCCGCTTCGGTGAAGTCGGTCTGCGCGGCCAACAGCGACATCGAAGCAAGCCGGTCGTCGCCCCTGCGGGCCATCGCCGCAGCGGCGATCGCCAACAAGGTGCCGCCCAGGCAATAGCCCATGGCATGCACCTTCCGTCCGGGAACGATGTCGCCGACCGCATCCAGCGCCGCCATCACGCCGCGGCGGCGGTAGTCGCCCATGGTGAGGTCGCGGTCCTCGGCCTCCGGGTTGCGCCAGGAAATGGCGAAAACCGTGTAACCCTGCGAGACCAGGTAGGCGATCAGCGAGTTTTCCGGCATCAGATCGAGGATGTAGTACTTCATGATCCAGGCCGGCACGATCAGGATGGGTTCGGGCCGGACCGTCCCGGTCGACGGCGCATACTGGATCAGTTCGATCAGATGGTTGCGGAACACCACCGACCCGGGGGTCGCAGCAACCTGTTTGCCGGGCAAATACAATTCGTTTTGCTTCGGCCGCCTTTCGATCAGCCGGCGCTGCAGATCCTCCAGGAGGTTCTGCCACCCGCGCACCAGGTTCTGGCCGCCCTCCTCCATGGTCGTCTGCAACAGCCGCGGGTTGGTGCCAAGCGTGTTGCTGGGCGACCAGGCGTCGACGATCTGCCGCGCGACGAAGGAAACGATGTCCTCGTGGTGGCGCGATACGCCGCGCAGTCCCGTGGTGGCGTTGTGCCACCACTGCTGTGTCAGGAGAAACGCCTGCATATAGAGGTTGAAGGGCGGCTTTTGCCAGCCCGCGTCCAGAAACCGCTTGTCGTGGGCCAGCGGCGCGATCACGGGGTCGGCCGGCCGGCCGGCCATGACATGGCCGGCATAGACCATATAGCGGCCCCAGGCTTCGCCGGCGTTCTTGGCAAGTTCGAACCGTTTGCCCGGCGACAGGGACAGGTTGACCGCCCAGTCCGTATAGGCAAGGGCCAGGGCCGTCGGTGAGACGCCGCCGGTGAACCGCGCCACGTGGGCCCGGACCATGCGGTCGAAATAGCGCGCGCCGAGGTCGGCTTCGTAGACCTGGGTCCTGCGATCGGGCTCGAAGGGCTGGGCATCCGGACGTTCGGCCCGGTCGGCGCCAGTCGCAGCCGGTTTCGGCGCGGCGACGGGCTTCAGAACGGCGGCGCCGCGGCGACGCGAAGGCGGACGTGAGGGGTTGTTTTCGTTTGCCACGGGGCCACGATCCCATTGCTGTATGACGGTCGCTTGTCCACTTTGCCCAAAGACGACGCCGGCGCAATGACGTGGGGCAAAGTGCCTGGAATCAGCGCGGTTCCCGGTTTTGGGACGCCGCGTGGGGTTCGATATGGATCGAGACGTCCTGCACGCCGAACCGGTCCTCCAGCACCTGTTCCACTGCATCGGCGATGGCGTGCGCATCGACCGTCGGCAACGCGGCATCGACGCTGAGCACCATGTCGATGGCCCGGTCCGGCCCGACCCAGCGCGATCGGACCCGGCGTACCGCCTGCACGCCGGCCACCGTCTCGACCGCGGCGATCACAGCCTCGGGATTGACCGCGAACTCGTCCACCAGCGCCGGCAGGGCGCGGCGGAATAGGTTGAAGGCCAGATACAAGACCAGCCCGGCCACGCCGAGGGCACACAGCGTGTCCAGCCACGGATAGCCCATCGCGGAAACCTGCCAACCGACGATGACGACCCCCGTGGTCAGTGCGTCGGAGAAGGTATGGCTGGCATCGGCGAACAGGATGTCGGATCCGAGGCGTCGCGCCCACATGCGCTGCCAGACGGCCATCACGACATTGACCCCCAGCACGCCCAGCATCACCCAAAGGCCCCAGGGCGTACGCACGATTTCCGGATCCTCGCGGCGGACCGCCGCCAGGGCGATCTCCAGGGCCAGGACGGCAAGCAGAATGGCGAGGCCGAACACGGCCAGTGTCTCGAACTTGCGGTGGCCGTAGGGGTGCTCGCGGTCGGCCGGGCGGCCGGCCAGACGGATGACGAACCAAGCGAGAAGATTGTTGCAGAGGTCGGTCAGCGAATGCACCGCCTCGCCCAGGATTGCCAGCGAACCGGTCGACAACCCGACCGCCAGCTTGGCAAGCAGCACCACAAGATTGGCGCCGCCTTCGACCAGGATGACGCGGCGAACCTGTCGATCTTTGCCGGCGGCCTCTCCCATCCGCGCGCTCCGCAGGTCAGGTAGCTAAGCCCCCACGGGGCGATGGCGCGGGAGGGTACGGCGATTCGTCGCCGCACCGCCAGCCGGCGCGGCCGGCATCAGACCGGCGAGCCGTACCAGAGATCGTCAAGGATCTGGCGTTCCTCCAGGGCATCGTCGACCAGCGAACGCAGCAGGTCGCGGACCGAGACCACGCCGACAACGTTCTCGCCGCTCTTGACCAGGAGGTGGCGCGAACGGTTCTGCTTCATGGCGAAGATCACGGACAGGACCGTGTCGTCGGGCTTCACCGCCGCAGGGTTCGGGGTCATGACATCGCCAAGCGCCGTGCTGCGGGGGTCCAGACCGGCCGCGACCACGCGAACCAGGGCGTCGCGCTCGGTGAAGATGCCGCAGACCGAGTCGGTGGCATCGCAGACCAGCATCGCGCCGACACGGGTATCGGCCATCCGGCCGGCCGCTTCGGCAACGCTGGCCCCGGCGGCCATATGCAGCAGTTTCTGGTCTTCGATCAAAGATCGGATTTCGCGGTCAAGCATGACCTTTCCCCAGTTAGGAGTGTGCCTCAGGACGCCCCCGCATCCGTGCCGACGGCCAGCGCAGGCGCCTTTTTCTACCGTTTGCCTTCGCCAAGGTCGTTGATCTGGCGCAGGGCGGCCCCGTGACGCCTGCCCTAGGTTGACAGGGTCCGGACAGCGTTTCCGGACCTAGGGAGGCAAAAATGGTGTCCATACGCGACGCGAATGACGCGCTGCGCCAGTCCCGCGAACGGATTCGGGCCGGCGGCGGAACCGACAAGATCGCCGCGCGACACGAAAAAGGCCTGATGTCGGCCCGCGAACGGATCGACGCCCTGTGCCAGGCGCATACTTTCCAGGAGTCCGGCGCCCATGTCAGCCGTGCCGGCGGGTCGGACGGCGGCGCGGCAAAGCCGATGCCGGCGGACGGCGTGATCACCGGAACCGGCTATGTGGACGGCCGCCCCGTTGCCCTCGTCAGTCAGGACTTCACCGTCGCAGCGGGCACGCTGGGCAAGGCGCACGCCATGAAGATCGTCGAGGTGATGCGCTATGCCAAGAAGGTGGGCATTCCGCTGATCGCGTTTAAGGATTCAGGCGGCGCGCGCATCCAGGAAGGCGTCGATGCGCTGTCGGGCTATGGACGGGTGTTCTACAACAACGTGCTTTTGTCCGGCGTCGTGCCGCAGATCGCCGTGATCGCCGGCCCTTGCGCGGGCGGCGCCGCCTATTCGCCGGCGCTGATGGACTTCATCATCATGACCGAAAGCCACGCCCGGATGTTCATCACCGGGCCGGAGGTGATCAAGGCCGTCACCGGGCGAGAAACCAGCGTCGACGAGATCGGAAGCGCCGCCGTGCACGCAACCATCAGCGGCAATGTGCACCTGGTGGCCCGTGACGACGAACACGCCGTCGCCCTGGTCCGCGAGCTCCTGGACTACCTTCCCTCCAACAACACCGAGGACCCGCCGCACAAGCCCTGGGTCGACATGGAAATGAGCCCGGACGACGAGATGACGGCGCTGATCCCGGCCGATCCCGGCGTTCCCCTGGAAGTCCGCGCCGTGATCGACCGGCTGCTGGATCCCGGCTACTTCTTGGAGATCCATGCCGGTTGGGCCGGCAACCTGATCGTCGGTTTCGGGCGGATAGAAGGCATGGTGGTCGGCATCATCGCGAACGAGCCGACGGTCAAGGCCGGCGCACTGGATATCGACGCCGCCGACAAGGGCTCGCGCTTCATCCGGTTCTGCAATGTCTTCAATATTCCGCTTGTGACACTGGTCGACGTCCCCGGATTCCTGCCAGGCGTCGAACAGGAACGCGGCGGCATCATCCGCCACGGGGCGAAGATGCTGTTCGCCTACGCGGCCGCGACGGTGCCCAAGCTGACCGTGATCATGCGCAAGGCCTATGGCGGCTCCTACCTCGCGATGTGCGCCCAGGAAATGGGGGCGGACTTCGTTTTTGCCTGGCCGACCGCGGAGATCGCGGTGATGGGGGCGGAAGGCGCGGTCAAGATCCTGCATCGCAAGGAGCTGAAGGAAGCCGAGGACCCGCGTGCGCGCGCCGCGGAGCTTGCCGAGGCGTACCGGCGGGAATTCGCGTCGCCCTACCTCTCGGCCTCGCGGGGCTATATCACCGACATCATCGAGCCGGCCGAGACGCGCTGGACGCTGGCGCTGGCTCTGCGCAAGACGCTGTCAAAACGCGAGCTGCGCCCACCGAAGAAGCACGGCAATGCACCCATGTGACGCCGGGGCGTGGACGGGATGACCGGGACATGAGCGAAACCGTCGGCCTGTCGGTCGTGATCTTCGGGATCGCGATCGTGATTTCCTTCGCCGTGGCGGGCCTGATCCGCCTGATCGTCGTGGTCCTGCCGCGCATCGGCCGGACCGCACCCGAAGCCGAAGCGCCACTTGCAGCGCCGCAGGTGCTGGTCGCCATCCCGCCCGCCCATCTGGCCGCAATCTCGGCGGCGGTCGCCTGCATGGTCGGCCCGCGCCACATCGTCCACATCGAAGACCGCGGACGCGGCGCGGTGTGGACGGCCGAAGGCCGCCTGATCCACCAGACCTCCCACGACGTGCCGCACGGCAAGCGGCCATAAGCGGGCCCGAAGCAAGGAAACGCCCATGCAACGCAAGTTCAAGATTACCGTCGACGACCGCGAGTATGACGTGACCGTGGTCGAGGTCACGGAAGACGGCGGCAGCCTCTACCCCGACCGGGCCACCATGCACGCCGCACCGGTGCAGCCCACCGCGGCAGCCGCGCCGACCGCGTCCGAGGCGCCAAAACCCGCGGCCGGCGCGGGCGACGTGGTCAGCCCGCTGGCGGGCGTGGTGCTGTCGGTGGAGGTTGCGGTCGGCCACACCGTCGGCGAAGACACCCACGTGATCACCCTTGAGGCGATGAAGACCAAGACCGTCGTGACGGCGGGACGCGCCGGCAAGGTGGCGGCCGTTCTGGTCAAGCCCGAGCAGGCGGTCGAGGCAGGCCAGCCGCTGCTCACGGTCGGCTAGCGGCGCGGGCTCATGCAGGACGTCGACCTTCTGAACATCTTCCAGGGCCTGTCGACCCTGGCGGCGGCGCCGCCGGCGGTGTTCGCGATGCGCATCTTCCTGATCGCGCTGGGCATGCTGTTGATCTACCTGGGCCGCAAAGGCGTCCTTGAGGGGCTGTTGATGATCCCCATGGGCCTCGGCATGACCGCCGTCAATGCCGGCGTCCTGTTCCTGGAGGACGGACGGCCCGGCAATCTGTTCGTGGACCCCCTGGTCACCGACGTCGAAAGCCTGATGACGGTGCTGCAGATCGACTGGCTGCAGCCGGTCTATACGCTGACCTTTTCCAACGGGTTGATCGCCTGCGTGGTCTTCATGGGCATCGGCGCCCTGTTGGACGTGGGTTACGTCATGGCGCGCCCGTTTCAAAGCATGTTCCTGGCCCTGTTCGCGGAACTGGGTACGGTGGTCATCTTCCCGCTGGCGCATTCCTTGGGCCTGTCGCTGAACGACGCCGCAGCCGTTGCGACAATCGGCGGCGCGGACGGCCCGATGATCCTGTTCACGTCGCTGATCTTGTCCGAGAAGCTGTTCGTGCCGATCACCGTGGTCGCCTATCTCTATCTGGGGCTGACCTACGGCGGCTATCCCTACATGATCAAGCTGCTGGTGCCGCGCCGGATCCGCGGTCTGAAAATGCCGCCCGACCCCGTGCGCGAAGTGACGCCGGGCCAGAAGATCGCCTTCTGCGTCGCCGCCTGTACGCTGTTGTGCCTCTTGTTTCCCGTCGCCGCGCCCCTGTTCCTGTCGCTGTTCGTCGGCGTCATCGTTCGCGAAAGCGGCCTGACCAAGTATGCGGAATTGTTCAGCGGCCCGATGCTGTACGGCGCGACGTTCTTTCTCGGTCTGTTGCTGGGCGTGTTGTGCGAAGCAAACACGATCCTGGATCCGGATGTGGCGCTGTTGCTGGTGCTGGGCATCCTGGCGCTGGCGATTTCAGGCGTGGGCGGCCTGATCGGCGGCTATATCCTCTATTTCGCCAGCGGACGGCGTTTCAACCCGGTGATCGGCATCGCCGGCGTGAGCTGTCTGCCGACGACGGCCAAGGTGGCACAGAAATGCGTTTCGGAAGTCACGCCCGACGCGGTAATCCTGCCCCATGCCCTGGGCGCCAGCATCAGCGGCGTCATCACCTCGGCGGTGTTCGCCGGGATCTTCATCGCGACCGTCAGCTGAACGCGCCCTTCAGCGACGCGCCAGACGGCGGGCCGTGGTTTTCTGGTAGAGCCCGCCGAAATAGGTCTCCGTCGTCCAATCGAACCCTTCCTGGCAGGACGCGAACGCGCGGATGTCGTGCCGCCACAGAGCCTTGGCATAGGGTTCCAGCAGATCGAAGACCAGGCTCATGAGGGGGCGCAGCGGGTGGAAGGCGTGCGGACGGTGATAATCGACGAACACCACCTTGCCGCCCGGCCGCACCGCGGCCAGCAACGCATCGACCACGCGGCGTTTGTGATCGTCGGGCATTTCGTGAAGCAGGAAGAAACAGGAAACCGCGTCATAGGCCTCCGGCGCATGGTCCGCGGCGTCCGAGACCTGAACCGTCGCATTGGCGGCCCCGGCAAGCTTGCGCCGGCAGTTCTCGACCTGCTGCGGCGCGACATCGGCAACGACCAGTCGGCCGTTCGGGCCAAGGCGGTCGGCCAGCAGCGGCGAAAAGTCGCCATAGACCGCGGCCGGCTGCAGGACCTCTTGCCCCGGCTGGAACTCGGCGATCGCGAGGTCGCGAAGCCGGCTGTAGTTCCCCCACAGGATCGCCGCAACGACGGCCTGGCGGTCGAGAAGCTTGATCGAGTTGGGCCACAGGTAGGCCCAGGAATATGTGCGACGGAGATAGAGTGGAATGCGCTCCGTCCCGTCCCGCGCGTCGGACCTGTCCACGGCCCCGCCCGCCCGCGCGCTGTCGCCAAACGCCTCGGTCATGCCCCTGTCCCCTTGCACGTCCTGTCCGGCAAAGCCGTACCGGTAATCACATAACTAACAAGTGCACGCGGATCTTGGGATGATCTCCCTCAAATTGCCAGACGATATTGCCCAGCCCGTGGCCGCCGCACTACAGTGGCGCCGTCCCGAGGGGCGCCAAGCGGTGAAAAACAAACAAAAACGGGAAGACTGATATGAGCGACATCCAGACCGAAGCCGGCCGGCCGCAACTGCCGCCCTTCGACCACCAGCCGCGCCCCTATGCCGGCCCGTCGTTCGACGAGGTCATGAGCCAGCGCCAGCGGCACCTGACGCCTTCGCTTCTCACCTACTACAAGAACCCGGTCATGATCGTCGAAGGGGCGATGCAGTACCTTTATGACGAGACCGGACGGCGCTATCTCGACGCGTTCGCCGGGATCGTCACGGTCAGCGTCGGCCACTGCCATCCGCACGTGACGCAAACGGCGATCGAGCAGTTCCAGACCCTGCAGCACACGACCACGATCTATCTGCATCCGAACGTCAGCGCCTACGGGCAAGCCCTGGCCGCCAAGATGCCGGGCGATCTGAAGGTCTGCTACTTCGTGAACTCAGGCTCGGAGGCCAACGACCTGGCGCTGATGATGGCCCGGCTCTACACCGGCAATTTCGATGTGATCGGGCTGCGCAACGCCTATCACGGAGGCAGCACCAGCACCATTGGACTGACCGGCGAGGCAACCTGGAAATACAACACCGCCAGCGGCTTCGGCATCCATCACGCGCGCAATCCGGACCCCTACCGCGGACCCTGGGGTTGGGACGACCCCCATGCCGGCGAACGTTATGCCGAAGAGATCGCCGATTTGATCGCCACCGCAACGCCGGGGCGGATTGCCGGCTTTTTCGCCGAGACCATCCAGGGCGTCGGCGGCGCCGTGGTCTATCCGGACGATTTCCTGAAACGCGCTTACCAGGTCGTGCGCGCCGCGGGCGGCGTCTGCATCGCCGACGAGGTGCAGACCGGTTTCGGCCGCACGGGATCGAAATACTGGGGCTTCGAGAACTATGACGTCGTGCCCGACATCGTCACCATGGCCAAGGGGATCGGAAACGGCTTTCCCATGGCCGCCGTGGTCACCACGCGCGAGATCGCGGAAACCCTGAAGGCGCGGTTGCACTTCAACACCTTCGGCGGCAATCCGATCGCCAGCGCCATCGGCAAGGCGGTGCTGGAGGTGATCGACCGCGACGGCATCCAGGAAAACGCGGCCAGGGTCGGTGCGCGCCTGATCGAGGGGTTCCACGGTCTCAAGGAAAAACACGACCTGATCGGCGACGTGCGCGGCAAGGGGCTGATGCTGGGCATCGAACTGGTCAAGGACCGCGACAGCAAGGCACCGGCCAAGGAGGAATGCGCCCAGGTGCACGAGCGGGCCAAGGATCTCGGCCTCTTGGTCGGCAAGGGGGGGCTGCACGGCAACGTGCTCAGAATCAAGCCGCCGATGTGCCTGAGCCTGAACGACGCCGACTTCATGGTCGAGGTGCTGGACCAGGCCCTGGCCGGCGCCTGAGGCGGCGCCGGCACCGCGGAAAGCTTAGATCCCCGGCAGGATCAGGATGCGTCGGTGCGGCAGGTTGAGCCGCGTGAAGGTGACAGACGGCGTGTCCGCGACCACGACCTCGTAGCTGTCCTTCATCACGGCCAGGAACCGGGACAGCACGCTTTCGTTGAAATAGTGCATCGGGATGATAACCGACGGGCGGATCTGCTGGATCACCTGGGCCATGTATTCCTGCGCCATGGTGTAGGTTCCGTCCACCGGCACCAGCAGCACGTCGATCGAGCCCAGGCTGGCCAGGTTCTCCTCGGTGAGCACGTGGTGCAGGTGACCGAGATGCGCGATGCACAGGCTGGAGACCTGGAAGACGAAGATGGAATTGCCGTTCGTCTCGGTCCCGTCCCACAGTCGCAGGTTGGTGGGCACGTTCCAGACCTCGAGGTCTTTGACCGTGTGCGCGTGCGTTGCCACCTCGCCCCTGGGGCCCCAGCCGCGCAGGACCAAGCCGATGTTCGGGTCGGGGAAGTCCGTGTAGTGGGTGTCGTGGGCGTTGTTCATGGTGACGACGTCCGGTGTCACCGCGGGCCGGATATAGCCGTTGTAGTCGGTCACGGCGCTGACTCCGCCGGGCGATTCGATCAGAAAGCTGGAATGGCCCAGGAACGTGATCCGGACGCTGTCGGCCGCCGGCAGCGAAACCGGAACGATCCGCGGCGTGTTCTGTACCATCGGAAAGCACTTGGCGGCGGCGGCTGACGCGCCGAACACCAGCACGGCCGCGGTCAGGGCCGTCAGGATCGGTCGCATGGCCCGCACGGCGACACCGATGACGGGGATGGCATGGACTGTGCGCGGCATGGCCGCCTCCCTCTGCGCTGTGACCCGGAAGAGAATATGTCGCGCCCGGCCGGCCCGGAAAGCCCCCAGGGGTCGCACGCCTGCTTGCGGGCACACCCCCAACGGTGCTGCAATTGCGGGACGGAACCAAGCGCTAAGGGGGGAGCAATGCCGGAATACCCGATCGTCGATACCCATGTTCACTTTTGGGACAACGAGCAAGTTCCCATTCCCTGGACCAAGAACGTGCCCGCGCTGGACCGTCGGTTCGGACCCGACGATGTCACCCTGCATGCCGACCCGGTGGAGATCGAGAGCATCGTCTTCGTCGAGGCGGACGTGGCCCCGGGGGCGCATGTGAGGGAGGCCGAATGGGTGAGCGGCCTGGCCGCGGAGGATCCCCGCATCAAGGCGATCGTCGCCCATGCGCCGCTGCAGAAGGGCGCGGCGGCCGAGACCGATCTTGAAAGACTGTCCGCCCTGCCCCTGGTGCGCGGCATCCGGCGGCTGATCCAAGCCGAACCGGACCCAGCCTTCTGCCTGCAGCCGGACTTCGTCGCCGGGGTCAAACTGCTGCCGCGGTTCGACCTGCATTTCGAAATCTGCATCTACCATCCCCAATTCGAGAGCGCGGTCGCCCTGGTCCGGCAATGCCCCGAGGTGCGGTTCGTGCTGGACCATATCGCCAAACCCGGCATCAAGGACGGTCTGATGCAGCCCTGGGCCGGCCACATGACGGCGCTGGCGGAATGCGACAACGTGATCTGCAAGCTTTCGGGTGTCGCCACCGAAGCGGACCACGAGAACTGGACCGACGCCACGTTGCGGCCGTACATGGACCACGCGCTGGACGCCTTCGGCGCCGAACGGGTCATGTTCGGCGGCGACTGGCCCGTGGCGACCCTGGCGATCGACTACCCGCGCTGGGTCGGCCTGGTGGACGACGCGCTGGCGGGCGCGTCGGACGCCGAGCGCCGCCGCGTCTTCCGCGACAACGCGCTGGGCGCCTATCGGATTGGTTAATCGATCGGAAATCTGTGGCCCAGGTCACAGACCCGGCGGACTGCGCGCTGCGATACTGAACACTCGATCTGAGGAGGAGACGAGCCATGCGCATGCATCACCGCCACACGGTCGTGACCTTGGCCCTTCAGGCCGCTCTCTTGATCGTCGTTATGGGCATGTTCGGAACCGTCGCCCTGGTGGTGCTGCCGTAGTCGATACCGCCGCACCGCCGCCGGGCCTGTCCCGAAAAGCTAGGAACGGCCGCGTCCGCCGCGCATATAGTGCCGTTCCGGCCGATAGGTGTTGAAGACCTCCTTGCGGAGTGCCTTGAAGAACGCCTGAAGGGAAAACCGTACCTGTGTCATGATCGAGATCCTATCAACGCCGGCTTAGCATGCGGTTAATCCAGCCCCGGTGGCGTCTGGCCCGTGGCCGGTCCGGCCCGGCTCTCCGGCCCGTGCGGCGGGCTATGGATGGACCGCGGGCCTTTTCCGGCCGGCCGCACGGCCTTTGGGCGCTTGAACCCCGCCGCCGGGGTCCCTTTAATTGGCGCGCGCACATCCGATATCAGACGACAGGGACGCAGCGGGACCGGTCCCGGACCGGCAAAAACGGCAGGATCAATGACTTTTCAGAGCCAGACGAGCGACAGCACCTTTCTCCTGATCGTCGACATCCAGAACGATTTCTGTCCAGGGGGTGCGCTGGGGGTGCCGGGCGGCGACGAGATCGTCCCCCTGGTCAACCGCCTTGCGGCGGCCTTTCCCCATGTGGGACTGACCCAGGACTGGCACCCGCCCCACCACAGCTCCTTTGCGTCGACACACCCCGGCAAGGTGCCGTTCGACCAAGTCGAGATGCCCTACGGGCCCCAGACCCTGTGGCCGGACCACTGTGTCCAGGGCACTGCCGGCGCCGCGTTCCACGACGACCTGCACGCCGACCACGCCGAAGTGGTGATCCGCAAAGGATACCGGCCCGAGGTCGATTCCTATTCGGCGCTGTACGAGAACGACCGAACGACGCCGACCGGTCTGACCGGATACTTGCGGGAACGGGGCCTGCGGCGCCTGTTCGTGTGCGGCCTGGCGCTGGACTTCTGTGTCCACTACTCCTGCATCGACGCGCGCCGCGACGGTTTCGACGTCGTGATGATCGAGGATGCCTGCCGGGCCATCGACCTGGAGGGCTCTCGGGCCGCAGCCATGAAGGAAATGCGCGCCGCCGGCGTTGCAATTCTGGGATCGGAAGCCGTGCTTGGCGCCGCAGTCGGCTAGCCAGCCAACAGTCATATTGTCGTTACAATACTAGTGCCAACTGCCGTTTTGGGTTGTGCCAGAGTAGGACTAACTCATAATGGCCTTATCAGGTATGGTGTTAGCGTGCGGTAATGTGCGCCCGCGATGGGCGGCGGTTGCGGTGCCGTCGTCCTGGGATAGCGGTTGAGGAGCGGGCAAGGTGCTGAAGGTATGGGGAGTTATAGGAGTGGACAATTCTCAGGATGGTTTGGGTGCACCCGTCGTCCAGTCTGGCGTTCAGACGCGGGTCAAATGGTATTCTCCGAGCAAAGGTTTTGGGTTCGTTCAGCCGGCTGATGGTTCGTTCGATGCCTTCCTGCATGTCAGTGTGGTTCAGCAGTCGGGCGCGACCGTCCTGCCGGAGGGAACCACGATCGTGTGCGATTTGACCGAGGGCCAGAAGGGCATGCAGGTGGCCGCGATCCATGAAATCGATGTTTCAACGGCGGTACCAGCCGAGGACGGCGGCGAAGAAGTCGTGGGTACGGTCAAATTCTTCAACGGTCAGAAGGGTTTCGGCTTTGTGACCGTAGACGGCGGACGCGATGTCTTTATCTCCGCCCGGGTTCTGGAACGCTGCGGCATTCCGACCCTGGAGCCCGACACCCGAGTCCGGATGTGGACCAAGATGGGCCCCAAGGGCCCGATGGCCAGCAAGCTGGAACTGGCCTGAGGCCGGTCCCGGTCAGGCCCGGCCGTTCGGGGGCGGCGGGCCGACCTGCGCTGAACGAAGGAAAGCCGGGACGGCAGGCGCCGCCCTGCACGGGTATGCGCGCCCCCCACTGGCCCGAGGCCCTCCTGCCGCCTCAATTTTCGACTTGATACATATCGAACCGATATATATTGTCGCGATAGTCAAGGACCGGCCTTCGGGCCCAACAAGCATCGGGAACGGACCGTGGACGTCAAAACCGCCTGCCTGGGCGTACTCACCATGGGTGATGCGACCGGCTATGAAATCAGAAAGCAGTTCGAAGACGGCCCCTTCAGCATCTTCGTTGAGGGCGGCTACGGGTCGATCTACCCCGCCCTGAACCGGTTGACCGAAGAAGGGTCGGTGACGCTCAGCACCGAAACCCAGGACAAGCGGCCCGACCGCAAAGTCTATTCGATCACGGCCAAGGGCAAACTGGCGCTGGTGGACCGGTTGCGTGAATTGCCCGGCCCCGACAAGTTCCGTTCCGATTTCCTGTTCACGATGTTCTTTGCCGAACATCTGCCGGCACGCGTCGTCGAGGGCGTCATCGATGCCCGGATTGCGGAATGCAGGGCCAAACTTGAGCACATGCGTGAATGCGGTCACCTCGCCCATGCCTCCGCCGGGCACGCGTTCGTACACGAATTCGGCGTCGCCTATTACGATATGGCGCTGAAGTATCTGGAGGATAACAAACACGTCGTCGTCGCCGCGACACTGCGCGGCGAAACCATGGTCGCGGAATAGGCGGCGCGCGCCGCCGTCCAAGGCTGGACACAGGCGGCGCAACGGAGACACAGTCGAGCGGGCGAAGACACAGATGCGATCCTCAATCATCATAGCCGGCGTTCTCGCCTTGGTCGTGGGCGGCTGGATCCTCTCCGGTCAGCTTGGCGGGAAAACCACGCAGCAGAACGGCGAAGCGGTTGCGGCCCAGCCCGTCGAGCCCAAGGGGGCGGTGATCGGCGAGGCGCCCCCGACGGTCCAGTTGATGTCCGTCCGTGTGCGCGAGAGTTTGGCGCGCCCGCACATGACGTATCTGACCGTCAGCGGACGCAGCGAAGCCAACCGTTCGGTCACCTTGCGGGCGGAAACGCCGGGCCGCATCGTCAAGGTCGAGGCGGAGAAAGGCACCAAGGTCAAGCGCGGGTCGGTGATCGCCCGGATCGACATGGACGCCCGCAGTTCGCAGCTGACCGAGTACCGCTCGCTGGTGGAGCAGAAACAGCTCGAATTCGACCAGGCGACGAAACTGGAGACTAAGGGTTTCCAGTCGAAGACGCGTCTGGCCCAGGCGGCCGCCGAGCTGGAGCGCGCCAAGGCCCAGCTCAGAATGATGGAAGTTGAGATCGAAGACACGGTCATTCGCGCGCCCTTCGGCGCGGAACTGCAGGACCGCCCTGTCGAAGTCGGTGATTTCGTCAAGGTCGGCGATCACATCGCCCGACTGGTTGAACTGGACCCGATCTTGATCGTGGGTTTCGTCTCGGAACGCGAGGTCGGCCAGATCGAACCGGGCACGCTGGCAAACGCGACCCTGGTGACCGGTGCCGAGGTCGAAGGTGTCGTGCGCTATATCTCCAAGGTCAGCGAGCAGACCACCCGCACCTTCCGGGTCGAGATCGAGGTGCCCAACCCGGGCCGCAAGATCTACGAGGGCCTGACCGCGGAGATCAGCCTGCCCATTCGCGAAGTGTTGACGCACCAGATTTCACCCGCCCTGCTGTCGCTGGACGATGACGGCGTGATCGGCGTCAAGGCGGTCGAAGAAGATGACAAGGTCGTCTTCTATCCCGTTGAAATCGTGAGCCATTCGCCAGAGGGCATTCTGCTTGCCGGGCTGCCCGAGCGGCTGACGCTGATCACCGTCGGCCAGGAGTTCGTCGTCGACGGCGAAACCGTCATAGCCGTGCCCGAAAGCGAGATCACGGCGCGGGCCGACGATCCGTCATGACCTTCATCGATCGCGCCCTGAACCGGTCGCGCACGGTCATCGCGACCCTGCTGCTGATCCTCGTCAGCGGCGTGGTTGCCTTCGTGGAAATTCCGAAGGAGGCCGAGCCGGACGTCAACATTCCGATCGTCTATGTCTCGATGCACCACGAGGGCATCTCGCCGGAGGACGCGGAGCGGTTGTTGGTGCGGCCGATGGAGGAAGAGCTCAAGTCGATCGAAGGCGTCAAGGAGATGCGCTCCACCGCCTTCCTCGGCGGTGCCAACGTGCTTTTGGAATTCGAAGCCGGCTTCGACGCCGACACCGCGATGGACGACGTCCGCGAGAAGGTGGACGTGGTCAAGCCCGAGCTGCCCGACGACACCGACGAGCCGACCGTCAACGAGGTCAATTTAAGTCTGTTCCCGGTTATCGCGGTCACCCTGTCCGGCACCGTCTCGGAACGCACCATGTTGCGCCTGGCGCGGCAGCTCCAGGACGACATCGAGAGCCTGCCGGAGGTTCTGGAAGCCAACATCACCGGCGACCGGGACGAGCAGGTCGACGTGGTGATCGACCCGGTCCTGTTGGAGAGTTACGGGCTGCAGCCGGCCGAGGTCCTGAACCTGATTTCCCGGTCGAACCAGTTGATCGCCGCCGGCACCATGGATGCCGGGCTCGGCCGTTTCGCCGTCAAGGTGCCGGGCCTGATCGAGAACCTGGACGATATCCTGAACATGCCGCTGCTGACGAACGGCGATTCCGTGGTCACCATCGGCGACGTCGCCAGCGTGCACCGGACCTTCAAGGATCCGACGACCTACGCCTTCCTGAACGGCAAGCCCGCCCTGGTGATCGAGGTCTCCAAGCGGATTGGCCAGAACATCATCGAAACCACCAACAATGTGCGCGCGGTGGTGGCGGAGCGCGCGGCGACCTGGCCGTCCGGCGTTGAGATCACCTTCAGCAACGATAAGTCGAACGATATTCGTACCATGCTGAAGGATCTTCAGAACAACGTCATCAGCGCGATCCTGCTGGTGATGATCGTCGTCGTCGGCGCCCTGGGGGTCCGCGGCGGTATCCTGGTGGGCATCGCCATCCCAGGATCGTTCCTGACCGGGATCCTGGTGCTGGCGACGTTCGGCCTGACCGTGAACATCGTCGTCCTGTTCTCGCTGATCCTGGCCGTCGGCATGCTGGTCGACGGTGCCATCGTCGTCACCGAATACGCCGACCGCAAGCTGGCCGAGGGGTCGAGCCCGCAGGAAGCCTACAGCCTGGCCGCCAAACGTATGGCGCTGCCGATCATCGCATCGACGGCGACGACCCTGGCGGCATTCATGCCGCTGTTGTTCTGGCCCAGCATCGTCGGCGAGTTCATGAAGTTCTTGCCGATCACCCTGGTTGCGACCCTTTCGGCCTCGCTGGCGATGGCGTTGATCTTTGTCCCGGCGCTGGGCGCGAACTTCGCGACCGTCACCAGGGTTTTTCTAACCGCCCTCTTCTCCGCCGGGTCCGGCGTCGTGACATTCGGTCTCAGCGCCGGCAGCACGCCGGCCCCGTTCCTGACACTGGCCGCCGTCATCGTCGGCGGCTATCTCGGCTACCGTTTCGGGTCCTGGGTGAACGTTGTGATGGAGCGTTCGCTGGCCAAGCGGGTTGCGTCCAACACCATCTCCTTCGCCGCCGCCGCCGACGTCAATCTCGACGAGATCCGCGGCTTTACCGGGTTCTATGTCAAGAGCCTCGGTCTGGCCCTGCGTTTCCCGTCGCTGATCCTGATCGCGGCGCTGATGGGCCTGGTCGGCAGTTGGTACGTCTACATCAACTACGGCCATGGCGTGCAGTTCTTCCCGGACGTCGAGCCGGAACAGGGCATCGTCATCGTCCACGGCCGCGGCAACATGGCGGTCAACGAGAAACGCGACCTGGTGCGCGAGGTCGAGCGTCATATCCTGGACATCCAGCGCGAGTTCGGCGACTTCAATTCGATCTACACCGCCGCCGGCAACTTTGCGCCGCGCGACGAAGATCCCGAGGACATGATCGGTAAGATCACGCTGGACTTTGCCCACTGGAACGAGCGTCGTCCGGCCAACCAGATCCTGGACGATATCCGCGCCCGCACGGCCTACCTGGCCGGCATCATCGTCGAGACCCAGTGGCCGCGTGCCGGCCCGCCCGTGGGCAAGCCGGTCAACGTGCAGCTTGCCTCCTGGGACCCGGAGGCCCTGGATCCGATCGCAAAACGCCTGCGGGCCTTCATGAACACCCTGCCCGGCTTGAAGGATGTCGAGGACAGCCGGCCGATCCCGGGAATTGAGTGGGAACTGGAGGTGGACCGGGCCCAGGCGGCGAAGTTCGACGCCGATATCGCCGCGATCGGCAGTTTCGTCCAGCTCGCCACCAAGGGTCTCAAGATCACCGATTACCGCCCCGACGACAGCGACGACGAGATCGACATCGTCGTCCGGTTCCCGCGCGACTACCGCACCATCGAGATGCTGGACCGGATCCGTCTCAACACGCCAATGGGGCTGGTTCCGATCAGCAACTTCGTCGAGCGTGCGGCGGAGCCGAAGACCGGGCTGGTTCGGCGCACCGATGCGCGCCGCATCATGTTCGTCCGCGCCGACGTCGAAGACGGCGTCCTGCCCGATGCCAAGGTTCAGGAAATCCAGGCCTGGCTGGACCGCGCCAACCTCCCCGCCAATGTCGAAGTCACCTTCAAGGGCGAGGACGAGGAACAGAAGGCGGCGCAGCAGTTCCTGGTCAAGGCCTTCGGCGTTGCCCTGTTCATCATGGCCATCATCCTGGTCACGCAGTTCAACAGCTTCTACAGCGGCTTCTTGATCCTGTCGGCCGTGATCATGTCGACCGTGGGGGTCTTGCTGGGCCTGCTGATCATGCAGGAACCGTTCGGGATCATCATGAGCGGCATCGGCGTGATCGCGCTGGCCGGCATCGTGGTCAACAACAACATCGTGCTGATCGACACCTACGACCGCCTGCACAGAACGGAATCCGACGCGCGTACCGCCATCCTGAAGACCGGGGCCCAGCGTCTGCGCCCGGTTCTGCTGACCACGACGACCACGATCCTGGGCCTGATGCCGATGGTCCTGCAGATCAACATCGACTTCGTGACCCGCGAGATCACGTTCGGCGCGCCGTCGACCCAGTGGTGGGTCCAGCTATCCACCGCGATCGCGTTCGGGCTCGCCTTTGCGACCATCCTGACGCTGGTGGTGACGCCGTCGGCGTTGATGTTCTTCGCCAATGTCATGGCTTGGCTGGAAAGACGGGCGCAGCGCCGCGCCGAACGCGCCGCCGCAAAGGCGGCCGGCCCGGACGGTCCCGGCTCGCCCGAACCTGCGGAATAGTTCCTAGTCGCCAGGCTCCGTCGGCGCGCCGACCTCAGGCGCGCGGAACGCCGCCCAGGCACCCGCGATCCGCGTTGCCGTCGTCAGCCAACACAACGCACCGAACGTCCAGGCAAGCCACCAGAACGCCTGCGGAAACAGGCACATCGCCACGAACAAGCCGATCGTTTCGGTGCCTTCCGTCAACCCACCGAGGTAGTAGAACGACTTGCGGCCGCGGAGCTCGGTCGAAATTCCGCGTTTGGCCGCCACGATCGCATAGGCGAGAAAACTGGACCCGGTGCCGACGAAGCTGAAAATCAGGAATGCCGCCGCGACCGCATTCCTGTCCGGCGCGAACAGGGCAAAGCCGAAAGGCACTGCGCTGTAGAAGATGAAGTCGCCGACGATGTCGAGATAGCCGCCAAGGTCGGTCGTCTCGCTGTGCCTTGCGACGGCCCCGTCGAGGCCGTCGGCGACGCGGTTCGCGGCGATCAGCCCGAGTGCGGCCGCAAACTGCCCTGCCGCGAGGGCCGGCATTGCGGCCATGCCCAGCGCGAAACCGACGAAGGTGACGTGGTTTGCCGCGACGCCGCGTGCCGCCAGACGCGCGCCGACGGCGTTCAAGGGAGGGTCGATCAGATGTCGGGCTACGGCATCCAGCATTGCCGGGATCAGACCGGACGCAGCCTCACAGGACCGGCGCGCTTGCCGGAATCGCCGTTATCCCGGTCGTCGTCGTCCTGGTCCTTCTCGGCCTCAGTGCCGGCCTCGTCCGCGCCGGTCAGCCGGGCGGCCTCGGCCTTCAACCGCCGATAAGACCTGACCGAGAAGAAGAAACTGGCCATGTAGGCGAACATCAACACGCTGAGCGTGGTCCAGGGCCGGCCTGCGACGCCGGCCATGAACAACCCCGCGATCGCCATGATCGGCAGCACGCGCCGATGCGGGATCTTCAGGTTTTTGAACGAATAGGTCGGCAGCTGCGACACCATCAGCAGCGCGACCACGACCAGCCACAGGCCGATCAGCAAAGGCGCGCCGTCGAACTCGACGCTGAGTTCGAAGGACAGGATCATCGGCAGGCAGGCGAGCCCCGCGCCGGCCGGCGCGGGGACGCCGTTGAAATAGTTGTAGGCATAAGGCGGCAGGGCGCCGAGGCTGGTGTTGAACCGGGCAAGCCGAAGTGCCGTGCAGACAGCGAAAAACAGCGCGATCGCGAAGCCGAAACCGCCGAGCGCGGACAGCGACCAGAAGTAGATCACAAGACCCGGCACGACGCCGAACGCCACGAAGTCGGAAAGCGAATCCAGATGCGCGCCGAAATCGGTGGACGCGTTCAGAAGCCGCGCCATCCTGCCGTCGAGCGCATCCAGCAGTGCCGCCAGCGCAATCGCGACCGCCGCAAACTCGAACCGCCCGTCGACGGCGAACCGGATCGCCGTCAGCCCGGCGCAGGTGGCGGAAACCGTGATGATGTTGGGGATCATCTTGTTGAAGGACTGACCCTTCTCGCGGGGCAGCCGGTCCTGGTCGCGGCGGCGCCGGCGCAGCATTACCTGACCTCTCCTTGCCGTTGCTTTTCGCGGGACTTCAGGTCCGCCAGGACCGTTTCGCCGGCCACCGCGGATTGCCCTTCCACCACAAGCGCATTGGTTTTGCGCGGAACATAGACGTCCACCCGGCTGCCGAACCGGATCATGCCGAAACGCTGGCCCGCCTGGACGGCCTGGCCCGGTTCAAGCTCGCACAGGATGCGGCGCGCGACGAGGCCGGCGATCTGCACGAAGGCGATGTCCTGACCGGACGCGGCCTCCATGCGCACCGACTGGCGTTCGTTCTCCTCGCTCGCCTTGTCCAGCGACGCGTTCAGAAAGGCGCCGGGACGGTAATCCAGCTTGCTGATCGTCCCGTCGACGGGGATCCGGTTCACATGCACGTTGAACACGTTCATGAAGATGCTGATCCGGGTCATCGTCGCCTCGCCCATTTCCAGTTCGGGCGGCGGCGCGACCTCGCGGATCATCTGGACGACGCCGTCCGCGGGGGAGATCACAAGGTTCGCCCGGTTTGGCGTGACGCGATCGGGGTCCCTGAAGAAATAGGCGCACCATGCCGTCAAAACGCCGCCAATCACCCAGAACGGCTGCCAGATCAGGCCCAGCACCAGCGTGACGATGGCGAACAGGGTGACGAACGGCCAGCCTTCCCGGTGGATCGGGACCAGGACAGACTTCATCGTTTCGTGGAATTGGTCGGTCAAGGCCCGCCGGACTCCATGCAGGTCGAAGGGAGGCGCAGATTACCCGCGCCACCGCCGTCGTTCAACACGGGGTGCGCAGTCGCGCCGATGGGGATCAGTTGGTGGTCGGGATCGCGAATACCTGGCCCGGATAGATCAAATCCGGGTCACGGATCTGGTCCTTGTTGGCGGTGTAGATGACCGTGTGGCGCACGCCTGACCCCAACGTCCGCCGGGCGATCCGCCAAAGGCTGTTGCCAGGCTGGACGATGACGAAGGCCTCGCTGGCGAAGTCGGTCAATGGTTCCGCCCGGGCGAAGGGCAACTCCAGGCGGGCCGTCACGTCGCCCGCCACCGACTGGTCGACGCGCAGGGTGTAGACACCCGGCGTCACCGCCTCGTCCGGCTGCATGCGCCAGTTGCCTTCGCTGTCTGCCTTGGCCCGGCCGATGGGCTGGTTGTCCAGATAGACCAGGACGTCCGCCTCCGGCTGCGCCCGACCGGTCAGCTCCATCTGGCCCGAAGTACCGTAGTCGACGCTGTCCAGGGCGAGCCCGCCGTCATCCGACGAGACGGAGCCCGGGACGTTCGGTTTCTGCAGCACCCGCGTGCCGCCGTCGCCACGCCGCGGCACCAGCAAGGCCAGCGGTTCGCTTTCCTGTTTGGCAGGATTGCCGGCGATGTCCTTGCCCTTCTCCGGTACGACGAGAACGACGACGTTCTCCGACTGGCTGACCGCGCCGTCGGGGCCGGTCGCGTTCAGGGAAAGTTCGCGGCTGCCGGACGGCAACGCCTTGTCGGGGACATAAACCCATTCGCCGCGCTTGTCCGCCGTGACGGTGCCCAGCGGTTCGCCTGCATCCAGGACCGTCACCTCCGAGCCGGGAACCGCCCGGCCGGCGATGACGGCATCGCCGTTGGGATCGATCCGTACGACGTCGAACTTGGGCGGCGTCGGGCCGGGCTCTTTTGCCGGCATCGCAGGCTCTTCAAGCGCCGCAGCGGTTTCCCCGCCAGGCGGCACCGCGGCCGTCGCATCGGGCGACGTCGGTGCGCTGTCGCGGGCGGCGACGTCGGCCGCACCGGCATCCCGATCCTGATCCGCCGAACCGGTATCCTCGCCCTGGCTTCGCGTTGCCGCCGGCACGTCCGCTGTGACGTCGCCGATAGCGTCGGTTTGCTCGGACGCCACGTCGACGCCGCCGGCGTCGGGCGCCGGACCCGGCTCGGGATTGAAATACAGGTTGAGCGCAAGGGCGACCATCACGACCAGCGCGCCAACGACACCTATGATGGTGCTGCGACTCACGGAACCTCGGCTGCGGCAGCGTTGTTGGACTGCCCTTAGGGTACACCTTCGCTTGGTGCTTATGCAATCGCGCTGCCGCCCGGGGCGGGTTCGACAAACGTGCCTCTTGCGCCGTGTCCCGGTCCGCCTTAAGCAGGCTCCGCACGATCATACGGAAAGGGCTCGAAATGAGCGGAATCGCCACTGTTTGCGTCTATTGCGGGTCGTCCGGGAAGGGCCGGGACAGCCATCGCGAGGCGGCGGTCCAACTGGGCCGGATCCTGGCCGACGCCGGAATCCGACTGGTTTACGGTGGCGGGCAAGTCGGACTGATGGGTCTGCTCGCCGATTCCGCCGTCGATTCGGGCGGGACGGTAATCGGGATCATTCCTCACTTTTTGGATGAACTTGAGGTCGGAAACACCCGTTGTACAGACCTGATTCGAACACCCAACATGCACGAACGCAAAAGCAGGATGGCCGAGTTGTCCGATGCCTTCGTCATTCTGCCCGGCGGTCTCGGCACCCTGGACGAGACGTTCGAGATCCTGACCTGGCGCCAGCTCGGTCTGCACGACAAACCGATCGTCGTCGTCGACGTGGACGGCTATTGGGCGCCCCTGCGCGCCATGGTCAACCACATGGCCGACGAGCAGTACACGGCCAGGCAGCATCTGGACCTTCTGACCTTCGTGGACAGCGTCGAGGACGTCCTGCCCACTCTGGCCAAGGCGCCGCCGTCGTCGCATCCCATCGATTCCAAGTGGACCTGAGGCGGCCAGCGGCCGCCCTGATGCCCGATTTGCGCTGGCGCAGCCAAGTGATTATGGTGCGCGCCGATTCGTCCCAGATATCCCCCCGGCACGGAGCACAGACAAAATGAGCAAGATCAAGGTCGCCAACCCGATCGTCGAACTGGATGGCGACGAAATGACCCGGATAATCTGGGCCTTCATCAAGGACAAACTGATCCTTCCCTACCTGGATGTCGACCTGAAGTACTACGACCTCGGCATCCAGAAACGGGACGAGACCGACGACCAGATCACTGTCGATTCAGCGAACGCCATCAAAGAGTTCGGCGTCGGTGTTAAGTGCGCGACGATCACGCCTGACGAAGCCAGGGTGGAGGAGTTCGGGCTCAATCGCATGTACCGCTCGCCCAACGGAACGATCCGCAACATCCTGGGCGGCACGGTGTTCCGCCAGCCGATCATCTGCAAGAACGTGCCGCGGCTGGTGCCCGGCTGGACGCGGCCGATCGTGATCGGCCGTCACGCCTTCGCCGACCAGTACAGGGCGACCGATTTCGTCGTGCCCGGCCCCGGCAAGCTGACGCTTAACTTCGAGCCGGCGGACGGGTCGGACCCGGTCACCTACGAAGTTTACGATTTCCCGGGCGGCGGCGTCGCCATGGGAATGTACAATCTGGACGAGTCGATCCGCGGCTTCGCACGGGCCTGTTTCAACTACGGCCTGAACCTGGGCTGGCCGGTCTATCTGTCGACCAAGAACACCATTCTCAAGGCCTATGACGGGCGGTTCAAAGACCTGTTCCAGGAGGTTTTCGACTCCGAGTTCGCCGACCAGTACGCCGCCAGGAACATCACCTATGAACACCGGCTGATCGACGACATGGTTGCCGCCGCGTTGAAGTGGTCCGGCGGTTTTCTGTGGGCGTGCAAGAACTACGACGGCGACGTTCAGTCCGACACCGTGGCCCAGGGTTTCGGATCCTTGGGCCTGATGACGTCGGTGCTGATGACGCCCGACGGCAAAACCATCGAGGCCGAGGCGGCGCACGGTACGGTCACGCGGCACTATCGCCAGCACCAGCAGGGCAAGGAAACCTCCACCAACCCGATCGCCTCGATCTTCGCCTGGACCCGCGGGCTTTACTATCGCGGCACTTTCGACGAAACGCCCGACGTGGTGAAATTCGCCGAAACGCTGGAACAGGTCTGCATCCACACCGTCGAGGACGGCTTCATGACCAAGGACCTGGCAATCCTGATCGGGTCGGATCAGCCCTGGATGACGACGAACGAATTCCTGGACAAGCTGGACGAGAACCTGAAGGCCGCCATGCAAGGCTGACGGCCGCGACGCGCCGGCCGGCGGGGCGAGGAACGGTGGCGAAGCTCTACTTCTATTACGCCTCGATGAACGCGGGAAAAAGCACCATCCTGCTGCAGTCGAGCTACAATTATCAGGAACGGGGCATGCGCACGCTCCTGTTCACCGCCGCAATCGACGACCGGTACGAGGCCGGCAGGATCAGTTCGCGGATCGGGATCGATTCCGAGGCCAACCCGTTCACCGACGAGACGAACCTATTCGCATGGACCGAAGGGGTGCACGCGTCCGACGCGATCTCGTGCGTATTCGTCGACGAGGCACAGTTCCTGTCGCGCGAACAGGTCTTCCAGCTTTCCGAGATCGCCGACCGGCTGTCGATCCCGGTGATCGCGTACGGCCTGCGCACGGATTTTCAGGGCGAGCTGTTCCCGGGCAGCGCCGCCCTTCTGGCCTGGGCCGACGAGATGCGGGAGATCAAGACGATCTGCCATTGCGGGAAAAAGGCGACGATGGTGGTCCGGCTGGACGGCGCCGGCAGACCGGTTCGCGAAGGGGCGCAGATCGCGATCGGCGGAAACGACCGTTATGTCGCCATGTGCCGCAGGCACTTCAAGGAGGCCGTCGTCTACGCGCCGGCCGAACCGGAACCCGCGATTTAGTACCCCGGGCCCGGCGCGACGCCTGCTGGCGGCACGATGCTGGGCGTCTGAACAACCGGTTCGGTGGTGCCTGGCGGCGCGGCGCCCGGCGGCGGCGGTTCCTGTTCGGTCAGTGGCGCCACCGCTCGGACCTTGGCGTCTTGGTCCGCCGGGGGCACGCAGACGAAGGCGACGCGGCGCTTCAGGAAGACCGGACATTCGTTCAGCATCAGGTTCGTCTTCCAGACCTCGACCGACGACCCCTCGACGCTGCAGCGTTCTTCCGCCAGCGCCATCACCTCCTCGCGGGTGGTGTTGTAGGAGGTGTAGCAGACGGACACCACCTGCCCGCCCGCCTCCTCGGCGTCCAGCGGGTTGGTCGTTACCACCGGACCGAAGGAGCAGGCCGCAAGCGGCAGAAACGCCAAGCATGCGGTCAGTCTGCGCATAGCGCGGTTATCGCACGGGGCGTCGATGCGTGGAAGAGGCGCCATCACGGCCTAGTGTCCAAGCTCGCGCATGGCGGCGTCCAGGCCGCCCAGTGTCAGCGGATACATGCGACCGCCCATCAGGCGTCGGATGATGCGGACCGACTCGTAGTGGTCCCACCATTCCTCTGGCTGCGGGTTCAGCCAGACGGCGTGTTTGTAGGTGTTGAGGACGCGCGCCATCCAGAGCTGTCCCGGCTCCTCGTTCCAATGCTCCACGCTGCCGCCCGCGGCGACGATCTCGTAGGGGCTCATGGTCGCATCGCCGACGAAGATCACCTTGTAGTCAGAACCGTAGGTGTGCAGCACGTCCAACGTCGCCTGCCGTTCGGCATGGCGGCGGCGGCTGTCGCGCCAGACGGATTCGTAGAGACAGTTGTGGAAGTAGTAGGACTCCAGGTGCTTGAACTCGGACCGCGCGGCGGAAAACAGCTCCTCGCAGACCTCCACATGATCGTCCATCGACCCGCCGGCATCCAGAAACAGAAGCACCTTCACCGCGTTGTGCCGCTCGGGCACCAACTTGAGATCCAGAAGACCGGCATTCTTGGCCGTCGCACGAATGGTGTCCGGCAGGTCGAGCTCAGTCGCCGCGCCCTCGCGGGCGAACCGCCTGAGCCGCCTGAGCGCGATCTTGATGTTTCGGGTGCCGATCTCGACGGAGTCGTCGAAATTGCGGAAGTCCCTGCGGTCCCAGACCTTGACCGCACGCCGGTGCCGGCCTTCTGCCTGGCCGATGCGCACGCCTTCGGGGTTGTAGCCATAGGCGCCGAACGGCGACGTGCCGGCGGTGCCGATCCACTTCGCGCCGCCCTGGTGGCGCCCCTGTTGTTCCGCCAGGCGTTGGCGCAGGGTTTCCATCAGCTTGTCGAACCCGCCCAGCGCCTCGATCGCGGCCATCTCCTCGGGCGTCAGGTGCTTCTCCGCCAGTTTGCGCAGCCAATCCTCGGGCAGCGCGACGATCTCGACCCCCTCCTCGTCGGTCCCGGTCTCCAGGCCCTTGAAGATTTCCCCGAAGACCTGGTCGAACCGGTCCAGGTGGCGCTCGTCCTTCACGCAGGTCGCACGGCTCAGGTAGTAGAACCGATCGACCTCGAACCCCGCCACGCCGGTCGCGGTGGCTTCGACCAGGGTCAGGTACTCCATCAAGGAAACCGGCAGGCCGGCCGAACGCAGCTTCAGGAAGAAGTCGATGAACATCGAACGGCCGTCACCGGCCCGCCTCGCGGCGCGCCATGAATGCCAGACGTTCGAAGGTATGCACGTCCTGTTCGTTCTTCAGAAGCGCGCCGTAGAGCGGCGGGATCGCCTTGGACGGGTCCGCCGCCCGCAGCGCCTCGGCCGGGACGTCCTCGACCAGCAAAAGCTTCAGCCAATCCAAGAGCTCGGACGTCGACGGCCGCTTCTTCAGCCCGGGCACGTCGCGGACCTCGTAGAACAGGGTCAGCGCCTCGCGCACCAGCGCCTTCTGGATCCCCGGGAAATGCACGTCGACGATCGCCTGCATGGTCTCGCGGTCGGGGAACCGGATGTAGTGGAAGAAACAGCGCCTGAGAAACGCGTCCGGAAGTTCCTTTTCGTTGTTCGACGTGATGACCACGATCGGACGGCTGACGGCCTTGACCACCTCGTTGGTCTCGTAAACGTGGAATTCCATCCGGTCCAGTTCCAGCAACAGGTCGTTCGGGAACTCGATATCCGCCTTGTCGATCTCGTCGATCAACAGCACCGGCGCCTCCTCGGCAACGAAGGCGTCCCAAAGCTTGCCGCGCTGGATATAGTTGGCGATGTCGTGAACCCGCTCGTCGCCAAGCTGGCTGTCGCGCAGGCGGCTGACGGCGTCGTATTCGTACAGCCCCTGCTGGGCGCGGGTGGTGGACTTGATGTGCCACTCGATCAGCGGCTTGCCCAGGGCATCGGCGATCTCGCGCGCAAGCACGGTCTTGCCGGTCCCCGGCTCGCCCTTGACCAGCAGCGGTCGCTGCAGGGAAACGGCCGCGTTAACCGCCACCATCAGATCCTCGCCGGCCACGTAGCTGGCCGTGCCTTCGAAACGCTTCGTCACGCTGTGCCCCTGTTCCTGACTGCCAAACCCGGACGCCGCCGGTCTCAGGCAATCGCCTGTTCGATCGCCTCCAAGGCCTGTGCCGCCGCCGCGCCGTCGGGTCCGCCGGCCTGCGCCATGTCGGGCCGGCCGCCGCCGCCCTTGCCGCCGACCGCGGCCGAGCCGATCCGGACCAGCGACACCGCATCGAACCGGTCGGTCAGGTCCTCGGTGACGCCGACGACCAGGCTGGCCCGGCCCTCGTTGACCGCGACAACGGCAACCACGCCCGAACCGACCTGCTTTTTCAGGGAATCGGCCAACGGCTTCAGCTCTTTCGGCGGCACATTGTCCAACAGCCGCGTGGCGACCTTGGTGCCCGCGATCTCCTTCGCCGCCGGCGCCGCCCCTTCGCCGCCGCCGCCCGCGGCCAGCTTGCGCCGCAGTTCGGAGACCTCGCGTTCCAGCCGCCGGCGTTCCTCGACCAGGCCGGCGACGCGGGCCGGCACATCCGCCGACGCCGTCTTCAACAGGGCCGCCGCCTCCTGCAGTTGCGCCTGCTGTGCCGCAGCGTAGCGGACCGCAGCCGCGCCCGTCACCACTTCGATCCGCCGCACGCCCGCAGCGACCGCCGATTCCGACGTGATCTTGAAGTAACCGATGTCGCCGGTGCGGCGCACATGGGTGCCGCCGCACAGTTCGGTCGAATAGGCGCGCCCGTCGGCACCGGTATCGCCCATCGAAACGACCCGCACCTCCTCGCCGTATTTTTCGCCGAACAGCGCCATCGCGCCCGCCTCGATGGCGGCCTCGGGCTGCATCAGCCGCGTGGTGACGTCGGCGTTGTCCCGGATCTGGCCGTTCACCATTTCCTCGACCGCGGCGATCTCGTCCGGCGTCATCGCCTTGGGATGGCTGAAATCGAAGCGCATGTAGTCCGGCGCCACCAGCGAGCCCTTCTGGGTAACGTGATCGCCCAGGACACGGCGCAGCGCCTCGTGCGCCAGATGGGTGACCGAATGGTTTGCGCGGATCTGCGTGCGGCGTTCGCCGTGGACCGCAAGCTCGACCGGATCGCCGACGGAGAAGCTTCCGGCCGCGACCTTGCCCATATGGACATGCAGGTCGTCGACCCGCTTCAGGGTGTCGTCGACCACGAAACTGGCGCCGTCGACGCCGACGATCACGCCCGCGTCGCCGACCTGGCCGCCGGACTCGCCGTAGAACGGGGTCTGGTTGACCAGGATCGACGCCTCGGTACCCTCGCCCGCCTTTTCGACCGGCTTGCCGTCGACCAGGATTGCGGTCACCGCGCCTTCGGCCGCTTCGGTATTGTAGCCGAGGAACTCGGTCGCCCCGACCGTGTCGCGCACTTCGAACCAGACCGCCTCGGTCGCCGCCTCGCCCGATCCGGCCCAGGCCCGGCGCGCCTGTTCCTTCTGCCGTTCCATCGCCGCATCGAAGCCGGCGATGTCCACGGTGCGGTTCTGGCCGCGCAGGATGTCCTGGGTGAGGTCGATCGGGAACCCATAGGTGTCGTACAGCGTAAAGGCGACCTCGCCCGACAGCGGCGTCCCCTCGCCGAGGCCCTCGACCTCGTCCTCCAAGAGCCTGAGCCCGCGCTCCAGCGTCGCCTTGAAGCGGGTCTCCTCCAGGTGCAGCGTTTCAGTGATCAGCGGTTCGGCACGCGTCAGCTCGGTGAAGTGCTGTCCCATCTCGCGCACCAGGACGGGCACCAGCCGGTACATCACCGGATCGCGCGCGCCCAGCATGTGCGCGTGACGCATGGCGCGGCGCATGATCCGGCGCAGCACGTAGCCGCGGCCTTCGTTGGACGGCAGAACGCCGTCGGCGATCAGGAAGGACGTGGCCCGCAGGTGATCGGCAATCACCTTGTGGCTGGCCGCCTGCGGCCCGTCTGCGGCGACGCCGGTCAGGTCCGCCGACGCATCGATGATCGAGCGCAGCAGGTCGACATCGTAGTTGTCGTGCTTGCCCTGCAGAACCGCCGCCAGGCGCTCCAGGCCCATGCCGGTATCGATCGACGGCTTGGGCAGCGGGACGCGGTTGCCCGGCTCGATCTGCTCGAACTGCATGAATACCAGGTTCCAGATCTCGATGAACCGGTCGCCGTCCTCGTCCGGGCTGCCCGGCGGGCCGCCGGGAACGTCGGGCCCATGGTCGTAGAAGATCTCCGAACAGGGCCCGCACGGGCCGGTGTCGCCCATCTGCCAGAAATTGTCCGAGGTGGGAATCCGAAGGATCCGGTCGTCGCCCAGCCCGGCGATCTTGCGCCACAGCTCCGCCGCCTCGTCGTCCTCGGCATAGACGGTGATCAACAGCCGATCGGCGGGCAGGCCGTATTCCCGGGTGATCAGGTTCCAGGCCAGCTCGATCGCCAGGTCCTTGAAGTAGTCGCCGAACGAGAAGTTGCCCAGCATCTCGAAGAAGGTGTGGTGCCGGGCGGTGTAGCCCACATTTTCCAGATCGTTGTGCTTGCCGCCGGCGCGGACGCACTTCTGGCTGGTGACGGCGCGGTTGTAGGGGCGGTGCTCGGCGCCGGTGAAGACGTTCTTGAACTGCACCATCCCGGCATTGGTGAACATCAACGTCGGGTCGTTGCGCGGCACCAAAGGCGAGGAATCAACCACCTCGTGCCCATGGGTCGCGAAAAAATCCAGGAACGTGCTGCGAATCTCGTTCGCGCTGGTCATGCCGGCTGCCTATTCAATCCCTTGTCGCGCCTAAGGTTTTACGCGCTGGGATCTTAAGTAGCGTGCCGGACGCCGCCTGTCCAGAAGCCGCCCCAAAGGAAAACGCGGCCCGATCGGGGGCCGCGTTCACCTGCCGGCGCAGGGCCGGAACCGCGTTGCGGTCAGGCCACGGCGCCGTCTTCGGGCGCGGTCTCCGCCTCGTCCGCATCCGCCGGCCCGTCGGACATCGCGTCCGACAGGACACCCGCCTGCTCGCGGATCTGACGTTCGATGTCGCCGGCGATATCGGGGTTTTCCGCCAGGAACGTCTTGGCGTTCTCGCGGCCCTGGCCGATCCGCTGACCGCTGTAGGAGAACCAGGAGCCCGACTTCTCTACGATGCCCGCGTTGACGCCAAGGTCGAGGAGCTCGCCGTTCTTCGAAATGCCGGCGCCGTACATGATGTCGAACTCGACCACCTTGAAGGGCGGCGCCATCTTGTTCTTCACCACCTTGACCCGGGTCTGGTTGCCGACGACCTCGTCCCGGTCCTTGATCTGGCCGATGCGGCGGATATCCAGGCGCACGCTGGCATAGAACTTCAACGCGTTGCCGCCGGTCGTCGTTTCGGGATTGCCGAACATGACCCCGATCTTCATCCGGATCTGGTTGATGAAGACCACCATGCACTGCGAGCGCGAAATCGAGCCGGTCAGCTTGCGCAGGGCCTGGCTCATCAGCCGGGCCTGCAGGCCGACATGGGTATCGCCCATCTCGCCTTCCAGCTCGGCCCGCGGCACCAGCGCGGCGACGGAATCGATCACCAGCACGTCGACCGCCCCGGACCGCACCAGGGTGTCGGCGATCTCCAGCGCCTGCTCGCCCGCATCCGGCTGGGAGATCAACAACTCGTCCACGTCGACGCCCAGCTTGCGGGCATAGACCGGATCCAGCGCGTGTTCCGCGTCGATGAAGGCGCAGGTGCCACCGATCTTCTGGGCTTCGGCCACCACATGCAGCGCCAGCGTCGTCTTGCCGGAACTTTCCGGGCCGTAGATCTCGATGATCCGACCCTTGGGAAGGCCGCCGATACCCAGCCCTATATCCAGCCCGAGCGATCCGGTGGAAACCGCCTCCACCGCCTCCGCCGCGCCGCGCTGGCCCAGCTTCATGATCGACCCCTTGCCGAAAGACCGTTCGATCTGGCCGAGGGCGGCCTCCAGAGCCTTCGATTTGTCCATTGTGACTCCGTCGATAAGGCGCAATGCCGACTGCGTCATGTCCTTCTCTCCTTATTTCACAGGGATGGGGGCGATGCAATGCGGGCCAGTGTACCTGCTTTGTTCTCCATGCCAAGTTCTTTTTTTGTTCTCATCGACGGGGGCTATGGCCGGCCCAGGGATAAAATCCCCGGCCGGCCGGCACCGGGCCGTCAAATAGTTCCTAATCGCCTGAAATTCAGGGAACACCAGACCCGCAGCCGGGGCCGGTCGAGACACGGCGATGGGCTTGCCGCGGGCGGCGGATGACGGTGCGGACCGCTTCGCCCGGGACGGTGCGGACTTGAAGACCGGGGTTCATCGACGCCGCGGAAACGGCCCTGCAGCGGCGCGCCGTCGCCACCGATTCGGCTGTCGTCTCGTCGGCGGATGAAGCCGCGGGGGCGACAAGGTCTCGACGCCCGACGGACGCGGTCAGACCGCTTCCGGCGCCTTCAGCATCGCTTCCTTCACCTTGGCGGCGAGCTGCTTGAGGCTGAACGGCTTGGGCAGGAAATACACCGCCGGCAGCGCCTCAACCTCCTTGGCGACCGATTCCTGGGTATAGCCGGAAATGCAGATCACCGGCAGCGTCGGCATGGTCTTGCGCGCCTCCTTGATCAGGGTCGCGCCATCGACCTTGGGCATCATCATGTCGGTCACCAGGAGATCGAAGGTCTCCTCGCCGCCGCCCAGGATTTCCAGCGCCGATTCGCCGGTGCGCGCCTCGACCACCTGATAGCCCTTGCTGCGCAGCGCCCGCGCAGAGAACAGCCGCACCGGGTCCTCGTCCTCGACCAGCAGGATAGACCCCCCGCCGGTAAGGTCGCCGGCGTCCTCGCCCTCGGCGACGACCGAGTCGGCAACCGCCGCACCCTCATGCCGCTTCAGGAAGATCGCGAAGGTTGCGCCCTTGCCCTCGCCCTCGCTGCGGGCAAAGACATAGCCGCCGCTCTGCCGCACGATGCCGTAGACGGTCGACAGACCAAGACCCGTGCCGGCCCCGACCTCCTTGGTGGTGAAGAAGGGCTCGAACAGATGGTCGATCACGTCGGCCGGAATGCCCATGCCGGTGTCGGAGACCTCGATACAGACATAGTCGCCGGGCGGCATCACCTCGCCCTGTTCCTCGTGCGGTTCCTTGAAGCCCACGTTGCTGGTGAGGATGCTCAGCGTGCCGCCGTCGGACATGGCATCGCGCGCATTGACGGCCAGGTTGATGATCACCTGCTCCAGCTGGCCGACGTCGCCCATCACCAGGCCCAGGTCGCGGTCGTGCTTCATCTTGAGCTCGATCTTCTCGCCCAACAGCCGGCGCAGCAGGTTCGACAGTTCCGCCAGCACGTCGGTGACGTTCAGGACCCGCGGCTTCATCGTCTGCTGGCGCGAGAAGGCCAGCAGCTGGCGCACCAGCCCGGCCGCCCGGTTCGCGTTCTGCTTGATCTGCATGGCGTCGGCGAAGGACTGGTCCCCCGCCTTGTGACGCTGCAGCATGAGGTCGCAGAAGCCGATCATCGCGGTCAGAAGGTTGTTGAAGTCGTGCGCGATGCCGCCGGCAAGCTGCCCCACGGCCTGCATCTTCTGGCCCTGGGCGAACTGCACCTCGAGGCGTTTCTGTTCGCTGACGTCGATCAGGTGGAAGACGAATCCGCCGTCCGCCGAGCCGCCGCTGGCGGGCGCGGCGAAAATCGACGCGACGGTCTGTTCCTCGCGCGCAAGCTGGACCTCGATCGGCGCCATGTCGGGATCGCGGGTCAGCGCCTGCAGCCGGTGCCGGGCGTCGGCCTCGACGAAATCGAAGATCGAATGACCGGTCGGCGCCCCGTGGTTGATCAGACGGCGGAACAACGCGTTGCTGTCCTGGATGACGAGGTCCTTGTCCGTCACCACAAGCCCCACCGGCGCGTTCTCGAAGATCGCCTTCCTCAGGGGGACCGGCCCCCTGCCCTTCGCCCAGGCAACCCCGCAGGTCACTTCGGCCCCGTCGTGGACCAGTGCCGCCTCGGTCGAGGACAAGGTGACCGGCTCGGCGTCGCGCGGACGCAGCGTGCGGCCGCCGTCGGTATCCTCTATGTCGACCACCTGGGACAAAGACAGTTCGCCGGCGCGAAGGGCGGCCGATTCTTTGCCGACCCAATGGGCGAATGTCTCGTTCGCAAACAACAACCGCCCGTCCGGACCGCAGACATAGATCCCCACGGGCAGGGCATCGACCTGGCGCGCCAAGCGGTCCGCCGCCGCATGGGCGGCGTCTTGCGCGCTGCGCGCGACGCTGACGTCGCGCACCCGCCAGACGAAAGGCCCGTCGTCCAGACGCCGGACGGAGACCGCAAAACAGCCGCCGGCTTCGCCGGCGGCCGCAAAATCCTGGGTAATGGCCTCGGTCTGCGCCCCGTTACGCATCGCCAGCAGCCGGGCGCGGGTTTCGTCCTGTCGCCCGGCCAGAACGCCGGCGATCCGTCCCATGACGCCCTCGTCGTCGCCAGCCGCCAGGGCCAGGAAGGCCGCGTTGCGGAACAACGGGCGGCCGTCCGCCGCCTCGATGGCAACCGCGTCTCCATCGGCTCCCTCGGCCGCCTGCATCAGGGTTGCCGCCAGCCGCGCGGCGGCCTCGGCGCGGCTTGCCCGCAGCACCAGAAACACGCCCGCAGCCCCCAGCGCCGCGACGGTCGCGACCACGAGAACGGCAAGCTCGCGCTCGGTCGCTCCGGCGAACAGCAGTGCACCGAGCCCCGCCGCCGCGGCCAGCGTGGCGAGCCCAAGCACAGCCAGTCTGACGCGGGCCTTGACGGAAAGGACGGGCCGGGTGGCAAGCTGTTCGGACATCGTGGTCAGACCTTGGTCAGGCCGGGATCTTGCGACCCTTGAGGTTGAAGACGTAGGAGATGATCTGGGCAACGGCTTTGTAGTGTTCGGGCGGCACCTCGTCGCCAACCTCGACCGAGGCGAACAGCGCCCGGGCCAGGGGCTTGTTCTCGACGATGCTGACCCGGTGCTCGGCGGCCAGTTCGCGGATCTTCTGGGCCAGGTGATCCTGCCCCTTGGCGACGACGCGCGGCGCTTCCATCTCCTCGGGTTCGTATTTCAGTGCGACCGCATAATGCGTCGGGTTGGTCACCACCACGTCGGCCTCCGGAACCGCCTGCATCATGCGCTGGCGCGCCCGCTCGGTCCGGATCTGGCGCAGGCGCGCCTTGACGTGCGGGTCGCCTTCGAGCTGCCTGTGCTCCTCGCGCACCTCCTGGCGGGTCATGCGAAGCTGCTTGCGGTGTTGATACCGCTGAAACACAAGGTCGGCAACGGCGATGACAAACAGGATCGCGATGATGCCGGTGAACAGCCGCAGTATGAGATAGGTGATCTCATCGAGGATCCGTCCGATCGAAAGAGTCGGCAGGATGTCCAGCCTGTAAAACTCAGGCATCACCAACACGATTCCCAGGGCCGCGACAATAGCGATCTTCAGGATGCCCTTGACGAACTCGGCCAGGCTGCGGGCAGAGAACATCCGCTTCATGCCGGCCAGCGGCGAGATCTTCTCCAGCTTGATCTCCAACGCCTTCGGCGCAAAGACCACGCCGTTCTGAACCAGCCCGGCGGCCAGCGCGATCACGAACAACAGGCCCATGGGCAGCAACAGGATCAGGCCGATGTCGGTCAGCAGGACCGTGAACAGGTCCATCATGTCGCCCTTGTTGAAGGTAAAGCGGTGCGCATGCTCGATCACGCCGGTCAGACTGTTGCTGATGCCGCGGAACATCGCCGGCACCACGAAGACGATCATAAGACCGCCTCCGAACAGCAGCAGCCAGGTGTTGATCTCGCGCGAGGTGGCGACCTGCCCGCGCTCGCGCGCATCGGACAGGCGTTTGGCTGTCGGTTCTTCTGTTTTTTGTGATTCGTCCGGCTGTTCCGACATCGCCGCCCTCCTCTATAGCGCGATGAAGTTCGACATCCGGGTCGAGAACTGGGTCAGGAACCACAGCATGACGCCGGCCAGCACGCTGGACATCACGAAGAACGACAGCAGGATCTGCAGCGGGATCGCGACGAAGAAGACCTGCATCTGCGGCATCAGCCGCGCCAGAAGGCCCATCATCACGTAGAACACCAGCGAGATCACCAGAAAGGGCGCCGCAAGCTGGATCCCGAGCGTGAAACTGTCGGCGACGGTGCGGCCCACATACAACGCCATGTCGCCCGGCTCGGGCGCCGCGCCCGGCAGGAACAGGCTGTAGCTGTCGAAGATCGCCCGCAGCATCACGTGGTGCAGGTTCGTGGCGAAGATCAGCAGCAGGCCCAACAGCGTGAGGAAGACAGACGGCAGCGAGCCCTGATCGGACATCATGGGGTTGAAGGCAAGCGCGCTGGCCAGGCCCGAGACGAAGGCGATCACCGTGCCTGCCGTGGCAAGCGCGGCGATCAACAACCGCGCCACGGTGCCGATGAAGACGCCGACCAAGATCTCGCCGCCGATCAGCAGGAACAGCGGGCCGACCTGGGACGGCATGTCAGGCAGGAACGGCTCGGCGACCGGCGTCACCACCAGCGCGATCAACAGCGCGATCAACAGGCGGATGCGGGGGCTGACGAAGGTCTCGCCGAAGCCGGGCAGGATGACCAACGCACCGCCGATCCGGCAGAACACCAGCATCACGCTGAAGACCTCGAACGGAAGCAGCCGGTCAAGCACGGCGCTCAGCCAAGGTTGGCGATGCGGTCGGCCACATTCGCCATGAACGTCTGGAGGGTATCCAGCATGAAGGGCAGAAAGACCAACAGCGACAGGAACACCACGATGATCTTGGGCACGAAGGTCAGGGTGATTTCCTGGATCTGGGTAAGCGCCTGGAACAGGGCGATCGTCAGGCCGACGACGAGTCCGACCAGCATCACCGGAGCGGCAAGCTGCAGCAGAGCGAAGATCGCCTCCGCCGCGAATGCCAGGGCTTCGTCTTCGTTCATGCCGACGTCAGATCGGCATGCGCATGATTTCCTGATAGGCAGTGATGATACGGTCGCGGACCGTGACCACGGTCTGCAGAGCGGTCTCGGCGTTGGCGACGGCCGTCACAACCTCGGACAGCTCGGCCTCTCCGGCGACCGCCTTCAGGCTCAGGGCCTCGGCGTCGCGGTTCGCCTTGACGGCCTGGCCGGCCGCCGACTTGACCATCTCCATGAAAGGGGAGCCGCCGTCCGTTTCGGCGTCGCGCGGTTCCATACCGCCACCGCTCAGCGCATTGCTGGCGGCCTTCACGGCGTTCTGGTAGGCCGCCGCGGCGTCCGTCGGGTTGATCGTCATGGCTCCACCCTGCCCCGTCTAAAGTGCCTATCGGGTAGGCTGGATTATCGGGGCGGTCCGTTAACATTCCATTAGCGATGCCGCGCCCTAGCGCAGCACGTCCAACGTTCGCGACACCATGGATTTGGTCACTTCCAGCACCGACAGGTTCGCCTGATAACTGCGCTGGGCCTCGCGCATATCCATGACCTCGATCAGCTTGGTGACGTTCGGGAACTTCACGTATCCGTCGGCGTCCGCGGCCGGATGCGAGGGGTCGAACTTGATGTTGAAGTCGGATCTGTCGACGCCGATCTCCCGGACCTTGACCAGATCCGCGTTCAGCGACTTGTCCAGCTGGTCCTGGAAGGAAATGGTCTTGCGCCGGTAGGGGTCTCCGCCAGGCTGCTTGGCCGTCGAATCGGCGTTGGCGACGTTCTCGGAAATGACCCGGAGCCTGGTGCCCTGGGCCCGCATACCGGCGCCAGCGACGAAAAGGCTGGCTCTCAGCGTGTCAGTCATGGCTCACGCTCCTATCGGCCGCCCACGCCCAGCGCGATCCGCATCATGGCCACATACTTGCGGTAGATCTCGGATGCCAGGCGCTGGTCCATGGCGGTCTCGTTCATCTTCATCATCTGCTCTTCAAGGACCACCGCGTTGCCGGCCGGCGCCACCTCGTAGGGCTCGCGATTGCGGGCCTCGCGGTGGGCCAACGGCGACCTGGCGGACGCCAAGTGGGCCTCGTCGGTGCGAACCATGCCCAGGCCGGGCCGCTCGTGCCGAATTGCGGTCCTGAAATCCAGGGGTTTCAGGTCCTTCGGCCAGTAGTCCGGGGTATCGGAATTGGCGATGTTCTGGGCCAGCACGGCCTGGCGCTGGTTCAACCAGCCCAGCCGCGCCGCCGAGGCCCCGAACAGGGTCATGCCCGAAAGGTCCATAAGCTCCTCGCTCTCTCGTCTCAGACGCGGTCTCTCCCTCGCGCCGATGCCTGGATAACCAGCAAGCGCCGTGCCAACGCCGCGCCGCCGCGGCGGACGGCCGGAACGCCCCGGCAAACCCGGTGCTTTAGAGGAATGTTAACCAAATCCGTGGGATGACTGGCCCGGATCAGAGGGCAAACACGTGCGCAGCAAGCCGCCTCGCAGCGTTCCACAGGGGACACACCAGGAAAATCCTGCCGATACGGCCCGGCCGCCGGCAAAAGATTCCCACGCGGTGGCGCTGGGCTATCAGCCGAACGCGCCCGACGACGCGCCGCGGATCGTGGCCTCCGGCAGCGGTTTCAAGGCCGAGGAGATCCTGCGCCTGGCCTTCGCCAGCGGCACGCCGGTGCGCGAGGACCCGGACCTGATCAGCCTTCTGAAGACCGCCGAGATCGGCGACGAGATCCCCATCGAGGCCTTCATCGCGGTGGCCGAGATCCTGCGCTACGTCTATGCGCTGAACGGCACCGCCGCACCGGTGGCGCCCGAAGAATGAGAACCCGGTCCAACGCCCTGGCTGAACTGCGGGACCTGGCCGATCGCGTGGCCAGCGCCCGGCGCGCCGTGGCCAAGGGCGAGGTTGCCCGAGTCGTCGGCATCGAGCACGACATCGACACGGTCTGCCAGGCCATCATCGATCTGCCGCACGCCGATGCGATGGCGCTGCGCCCGGCGCTGAAGGCGCTGCAGTCCGACCTGACGGCACTGTTCGCGGAGATGGAAAGCCTGCGGGACTATCCCGGCGTCCTGGACGAGGACGAGGCGCTCGAGGAAGACGCGTTGACGGCGACCGTGCCGCCCGGCCGGACCGTTCACTAGGGGCCGGGGACCGAAATGGACATCGACAACTATCTGCGGTTCGTCCTCGCCCTGGTCTTCGTGTTGGGCCTGATCGGCGTGCTTGCGGTGCTGATCCGGAAATACGGCCCCGGCCGCATGGTTGCCGGCAAACGCGGGCCGAACCGGCGCCTGTGGATCAGCGAGGTGCTGCCGCTGGACGGGCGGCGGCGCATGGTCCTGGTGCGCCGCGACGGGGTGGAGCATCTCCTGTTGCTGGGCCACGGCGCCGACGTGGTGGTCGAAACCGGAATCGCCGTGCCGCCCGAAGACACCACCGGCGGGACGGCCGATCTGTCGGCCGCCGAGCGGATCGGTACGTTCGCCGCGGCGATCAAGTCCGTCGGAGAAAAGCGATGATGCGCCGGTTCGGCCCGATCGCCGTGGTCGCGGCCGCCGCTTTGGCGGCCGAGCCTGCGGCTGCACAGTCGATCAACCTGGACTTCGGCGAAGGCGGGTCCGTTACCGCGCGCCTGGTCCAGCTTATCGCCTTCCTGACGATCGTGACCCTGGCGCCCAGCATCCTGGTGATGGTGACCTCGTTCACCCGGATCGTCGTCGTCCTGTCATTCCTGAGGACGGCGATGGGGACCCAGCAGACGCCGCCTAACACGGTGCTGATCAGCCTGGCGCTGTTCCTCACCTTCTTCATCATGCAGCCCACGCTGACCGAGATCTACGACGCCGGCATCGCGCCGCTGATCAACGAGGACATCACCGAGGAGCAGGCGATGGAACGCGTCGCCGCCCCGGTCCGGGAGTTCATGCTGGGCCATGTGCGCGAGCAGGACCTCGAGCTGTTCATGGACGTCTCGCAGCAAGGCGAAATCACCGAGCTTGCCGAGACGCCGCTGGGCGTGTTGACGCCCGCCTTCATGATCTCCGAACTGCGGCGGGCCTTCGAGATCGGCTTCCTGTTGTTCGTGCCCTTTCTGATCATCGACCTGGTGGTGGCATCCGTCCTGATGTCGATGGGCATGATGATGCTGCCGCCCGTGATGATCTCACTGCCGTTCAAGCTGATCTTCTTCGTGCTGGTGGACGGCTGGTTCCTGGTCGTCGGCAGCCTGGTCCAGAGCTTCAACCCGACCTGACGCCGGGTCGGGCGTCCGCCGCTAGCCCGCGCGCGGCGCGTCGGTTTCGGCCCGGGTTTCCTCGACGCGCACGTCCTGCTGAACGAACGGCGGCGCCGGCGGCACGCTGAGGATGCCGTCGTTCTCGTCCCGGTTCGTGCGTTCACGCACCAGGCGTTCGCGGTAATTGGTAAGGAAAGCCTCGAAATGGTCCTCGCGGGCCAGTTCCTTCAGGGTCGATTCCAGATCGCCCTTGGCCTGGGATGGGCTGGCAATGAACTGGAAGGATTCCGCAAGCGGGCTGAGCGCCATGGCCGGCCCGTAGACGTCGCGCAGATGCGCCAGCCCCGGTTCGTCCTGGTTCAGCCGCAGCGCAACGGCCCAGTTGAGCACGTAGCGGGCCCGGCTTTCGGCGTAGATCTCGCCTTCCTTCAGCGGCGGCCCGGCCAGGCGCTGGAGGACCTTGGCCGCCTCGGACCAGTTCTCCTCGCGCCAGTGGATGTCGCGTCTCAGCATGTCGGCGTCGCGGCTGATGTCACCGGCCAACAAGGTGATCGCCTCGTCGTTGCGGCCCAGTTCGAACATGATCTTCGCCTGGATCCTGCGCCGGTCGCCTTCCAGCTGCTTGGGCAGGTTCGGGAAGTTCGTCCGCGACAGCGTATCCAGCGCCGCCGGCGCGTCACGGTCAAGCAACCGCACGATGGCGGCCTTCGCGCCGACCCGGGCCTTTTCCTCGCCCTGCAGGCGGAAGCGAAGCTGGTGATCGAGCAGGTCCGCGGCCCGGTCCAAGAGGTCGACATCGATCAGGCGGTCGGCCAGCTTCTCGATCATATAGTCGCCGTCGGTGCCGGCCGGGGTCAGTTCCCGAAACTCGTCATACAGCGCCAGCGAACGCAGCGGCGGCAGCCGGTCGGCCTCGCCGTCGACGTAGAGCGCCCGGAAAATGCTGGTCATCTCCTCTGCCAGGGCCTGGGCGCCCGGTTCGTCGGGGAAATGCGTAACCGCCAGGCGCATCATGGTTAGGCCGTTATAGTAGTCCAGCGCCTGCAGATAGAGTTCGCCGAGCCGTTTCAGCACGTTCATTTCGAACACATCGCCGCGCCAACGGAAGCGGAGCGCTTCCAGCCGCTCGATCGCGTCCTTCAGTTCCAGGCTCTCCTGCTGCAGACCCAGGTTGACCAGGGCGTATTCCGCCCGGGCGGCGTTGCGCAGGTCACGGCTGGCGGCAAGCTCGCCCCACAGCTCGGTCGCACGGTCGATGTCGCGCCGCGCCAGGGCGACCCGGCCCAGATGATACAACAGGTCGCCGCGCCTGCTGCGGCCGAGCCGGCTGAATTCGTTGCTGACCTCGTTCAGCCAGATGCCGGCCGAGCGGATGTCGCCCGTGGCGATCGACGCCTCGGCCCGCAACAGGCCAAGCCGGCTCTTGAGCGGGTTCGGATAACGCCTGAGCAGGGAATCGGCCGACGAGAACTGTTCGGCGGCTTTCGTCCAGTCGCCGCGTTCGGCGTAGGTCGCCCCGCGCCACAGCGCCGCCTCCTGAAAACCGTCCAGCCTGGGATCGGCGAGATATTCCATTGCCTGGTCCAGGCGCCCGGACAGCATGCTGGCGGCGCCGACCAACGCCCTGAATTCGGGTTTGTTGATGATCTTGTCGTCGTCGCGCTGGACCACCGACAGGACGCCGAGAGCCTCCTGTCCGCGCCCCCTGGCGAAATAGAAGCGCGCCAGATCCAGGCGGGCGGCATTGCGCTTTTCGATCGGCACCTCGATCACCGTACGCAACAGCGCCTGCTGGGACGGCACGAAGCTGGCGTTGCCCTCGCCGTTCATCCAGGCGGCCGGCGCGAACAGCCGCCGGGTGGACAGCACGGGTCCCTTGGCGACCGGCGCGTCAGGCGACAGGGCGGAAATGTGAAGCCCGTTCGGACTGGACAGGGCGAACCCGTTGAAGGTGCGCACGAACTCGATGTTGTCGGAGAAGGACTCAATGGCCACGCCTTGCGAGGAGGCAAGAATGTTGAACTCGGGATAGACCCGCTGGGCGCGCACGCCATGGCCGGAACTGCGCAGGGTGGCCACGGTGAGAACGTCGCCCACGTCCGGATCGGCGACCATCGCGACGGAGCCGGGCTCGTCGGCCGGAAAGGCAAGCCGCGGGCCGGTCTCGGTGTCGATCTCGGCCCGGATCGCAACCTGCATCCGGGGCTGGATCGGCTGGCGCCGGAACTCGGCGACCCACTCGAAACCCTCGCGGCGGACGGTGGGGTTGATATCGTCGTCGGTGCGCAGGCGAATGACCGTTGCGTTCTCCGAGGGAAGCTGGTGGATCTGCGAGACCAGCGGACGGCCCTCCAGCCGCAGCCGTTCGAGGTCCTGGGGCGCGACCTGGTCGAAGACCAGCCAGATATAGCCGGCGCGGCGGAACACCGCGGCGCCCACGTCCTGGGGCCACGGGAAGGTCAGAAAGACCGGTTCCACGTCCTCCTGCAGGGGAACCTGCGGCTGCGGCGCCGTTGCCGCCTGCGCAGGCGCGGGCGAGACCGCCTCTTCAGGTCCGGGCGCGGGCGTGGCCGGTTCCGGCGCCTGCGTTTCCGTGTCGGTTGGAGCGGCCCGGGGCGTGGCCTTCGGCGTTTCCTCTGGCGCGGCCGCGCGGTCGCTTGCCGCGAGGGCCGGTTCCTCGGACCGGGCCGGCAGGGTCGCCACTTCGGCCGGCTGCGGCGCGGCAGGTGGTTCCGCCGTCTTTTCCGGCTCCGCGGGCGCAGGTGCCGCGGGCGCCGGCGCGTCGGTCGCAGGTTCTGGCGCCTCGGGCGTCACCAGACGGCGCGGCGCGTTCTCGGGGGGCGGCGTCGCCTGTTGCGGTGCCGCTGCCGGCGCCTCGGCATCGGCCCCCAGGTCGACAAAATCGACGACCACTTTCGATCCGGAGGTAAAGGTCCGCAGCCGATGGCGGCGCGTGCTGTTGACCCGAAAGATGGTGGCGTCGCCGTCCTGGTCGGCGGCGACGCCGCTCAGGTGTTCCGGCAGTCGCCGAGCGATCGCGCCGATGTCGAAACGCGCCTTGCGTTCGAAGCGCACCTCGATACGCCCCTCGTCCGTCCGGGTCTCGAACGGGACCGGGGCGTCCCAGTCGAAGACGAACCGGGTAAACGCGCTGTGCTCGCCGATCCTGACCCTGACCGCCTGGACCGGCGCCTCCGACTGGCCGGCAAGGTCCAACACCACGGAATTGCCGTTCCGGAAGGCGGTCAGCCCGAATGCGCCGGTCAGCTCGAACCGGACCTCACGGCCGTCGTCGGACAATGTCCCGGCACGCACATAGTCGCCCACCAGCCCCACCACCCGGTCGAGGTCGGTGGACAACGCGGAATCGAAACGCACGGTCAGGACCTGATCGGCGATGTCCGCCTCGAAACCGACGCGGTAGGGCCAGTCGAAGACGATACGGCCATAGTCCGGATGGGTCGCGGCGCGGGTGCGCACCGTCTCCTGCGCGCGCGCGGCCGACATGCCGAGGACCAGCGCCAGACTGCAGATCACGATCAGACGAAGCGGCTTCATGAGCGCCCCGCATTGGCATGGATGACGATATCGACCCGGCGCGCCAACGCCTGGCGGCGCTCGTCCGGCGCCGCCGGAGCCAACAACGGGAACTGGGTGGCGCCTTGCGCCACCAGCCTGAGCGGCCCGGTATAGCCGGCCTTGTCCAGCGCGGACGCCACCGACTGGGCGCGGGCCAGCGACAGCCGCCACCCGCCGAGGCCATCGCCGCCGCCGTCGGCATTCGCCACGTCGTCCTTCGGCGCCGCGTGGCCGACCACGTCGATGGCGTTTCCGAAACGATCGAGCGCGGCGGCGATCTGGACCAGTGCATCCTCGAATGCCGGACCGATCTGGGCACGCCCCGGCGCGAAGGTCATGGTCTCGGGAAACGAAATCGCAACCGCACCGTCCAGCTTGGTGATGCGGGCGGCGCTCAACGCCGGCAGGTTCGCCACATGCTCGTTCAGCAAGTTGGCAAGGTAGGTCAGCGGCAGCGCCGGCTTCTCCTCGACGGTGCCCATGTTGCGCGTCGCGCGCGCGACCGGTTCGCCGGTGACGCTGTCGCCGTCGCGCGTCGACATGACGGAAACGATCGCATCCCAGCGTTCCGACGGAATCGTCGACATCGCGAAAATCATCACGAAAAACGTCAGCATCAGCGCGGTGACGTCGGTGAAGGTCAGCAGCCACGGCAGCGACCGCCTCGGCGCCTCCTGCGGGAACAGCTCCTCGGGATCGAAGTTCATTGGCCTGCCTCCGGCACCGGACCGGCAAAGGTGACGGCGGCGGCTGTGCGGTCGCGAAAGGCGAAGCGCAGCCTGACGCGCCCCTTGTCCGCCGGCTCCACGCCTACCGCGGTCGGTGCCGGCGGAGCGCCAAGTTCGTTCAGGACACCGGCAAAGGCGACGGCGCGTTCGAACGCCAGCGCCGCCTCGCCCGGCCGCGGCTTTGCCTCGGGCCCGGCGATGACCCAGAACTGCAGAACCTGGTCGGGATAGGGAACAGACAGCGCCGCAACCGTGTGCTTGAGGAGTTCCTCGCGGTCCGAGCGCATCAGCGCGGTGCGGGCGACGAAAACCTCGCGCAGCGGCAGGCTGAGTTCCATCGTGCGGCCCGGCTGCAGCACCTCGACCCGGGTGACCGGGACTGCGGTCACCCACAGCCCTTCCAGGCCCTCGAGCAGGACGGCCGGCTCGGGGATACGTCCCAACTGCGAGACGAACAGCTCGGAGACGTCCTTGGGTTCGGTCTGGGTCCGGAAGGTGGCGGCGACGGAACTCATGACGCCGCGCGTCTTGATCGCGTCCTGCCGGGCGATCGCGCCCAACAGGATGAAGAAGGCCAGCAGCAGGAGAAAGATGCCGAGAAAGTATATCGTGCCGCGGTCTTCGGGCGCTTCGGCCGGGATCGGGTCGACAAGGGCGGGCACCGCCGCCGTCAGCGCCGGCTTGTCCGGTTCGTTTTCTGCGGCACGCTCAGTCATCGGTCCGGGTCCGCCCCTAAACGGCAAAGGGCGCCAGCGGTTGCGGCGCCCCGGTCTTCATGTCCGTCATGCCCCGCCGCGGCGTCACGCGTCAGAAGTTTCCGATGACGCTGGTCAGCTTGGTCTTCAGGGTCGCGGCGTTGAACGGCTTGACGATGTAGTTGTTCACGCCCGCTTCTTTGGCGGCGATCACGTTCTCGGTCTTGCTTTCGGCCGTGATCATGATGAAGGGCATGCCCTTCAACTCTTCGTCCGCGCGCACCTCGCGCAGCAGCTGAAGACCGGTCATCGGTTCCATGTTCCAGTCGGAAATGACGAGGTCGTAGCGCTTTGCCCGCAGCTTGGACAGGGCGTCGCTGCCGTCGGTCGCTTCGTCCACGTTATTGAAGCCCAACTGCTTTAGGAGGTTGCGGATGATCCTCAACATCGTCTTGTAATCATCCACAATCAGGATGGGCATGTTCTTATCAACGGCCATCGAATCACTCCGATTGAACTAGTCTTGTCGGGTCCGGAAGTCCCCCGCCCAGGGCGTACTCTGCTATAGCCCCGACCGGTTTAAAGCTTGGTTAATGCCTTGGATTTCCGGGGCCTGCGGCCTATTCGGGCAGTTCGGGGAGCGCCTGTCTTTCGGCCAGCTCGCGGGTCAGCAGCCGGGCCCTTTCGGTGTCCATCGCGGCGATGATCGGGGCCAGCTTGCGCTCGCTCATGCCCCGCATCACGGAAACCAGCGTATCCATGTCCAGATCGTTGAAGATCGCCGCGGCACTCTTCGGTTTCATGTTGGAATAGATCCGCATCAGCTTGTCGGTTTCCTCCGATTCAAGCTCTTCGAACCGCTCCAGGAGGATCTGGATCTCGGTCTTGATCCCGTTGAGCTGGTCCTGCTGGAGGGTCAGGCGCTCTTCGGCCGCGCGCAAAAGGCTCGCGCGTTCCTCGATGGCCCGCTCGCGCACCTCCAGGTTGCGGCGGCGCTCGGCCAGTTCGGTCAGAAGGCGGATCTCGCCGGCGCTCAGCGCGGCGATGTCGTCGTATTGGGGGTCGTTCTCGTCGTCCATCTCCAGCGCGGTCAGGCCTTCGGGGGTGACCTCCTCGTCAAGCCGGTCCGTGCCGTTGTCATCGTCCAGCTGCATCGGCGTGGCGTTGCCCGTGGCGGATGCCGGATCGTTGGAACGGCCGTCGGTCGACTGCGCGGTCGCCCGCGCCACCTCGACGCGCGGCGCCGTGGCCAGGCCGCCGACCATGTTGCCGACCTTCACCGACAGCATCAGCGCCGCAGCGAAGATGGCGATCGGGAGGATGCGCAGGGAACCGAACATGGGCCGCGCGTCCTAGCGCATTCCCTGGAGCGTCTTCAGAAGGTCTTCCTTGACCCGCGCGCCGCCGCGGCCGTCGCGTTCGCCGGCCGCCGACCCACGGCGTTCGGGCAGCGCGGCGCCTGCGCCGGCGGGCTTGGCGGTTTTTGCCGGCTTGGCGGCGCCGGGCGCAACGCCGCGTTCACGGCTATCGCGGATGGCGTTTTCCAGCCGCTCGGCCGTATCGGCCGCCCGTTCCACCATGAAGGACAGGTCGTCGCGCAGTTCGCGCGCCTGGGCGAGCTGGGCGCCGACCGCGTCGCCCGCCTCGGCGGAACCGACCTTCAGCCGCGCCAGCGCGTTTTCCGCGCGCTCCGTCGAACGAGCGAACCCGCCGAGCAGGCCCTCCAGCTCTTTCTTGTCCGCCTTCAGGCTGCTGAGGCGCGCGTTCAGGCGGACCGCATAGACGATCACCGCCGCCAAAAGCGCCATGCCGACCAGGTCGACCAGCAACGAAATCTCTGGACTGATCATCATTCGCCACCCTCTGTCCTTGCATCGATACGCACGGCCTTGTTGCCGTTTCTTTGTCCCATGGTGCCGGCAAACATCGGCACCGTCCCGCAGCGCAGCAGCACCGGCGATTCCTTGGTGGCGCTGAGCGGCAAGAACGTTCCCACGTCCCAGCCCACGACTGATCCGAGGTTGGCGCTGACCTGGTCCAGCACGCACTCGATCGGCACGTCGGTGTACCAAAGCTCTGTCGCGAGATGGTTTTCCCAGATCGAATCGCGGCCGAACTTCTCGCCCATGAACATCTGCAGGAGCAGTTCGCGGACCGGCTCCAGCGTGGCGTAGGGAAGCATCAGTTCCAGCCGGCCGCCGCGGTCCTCCATGTCGATGCGCAAGCGCGCCAGGATCGCCGCGTTGGCGGGTCGGGCGATGGTCGCGAAGCGCGGGTTGGTCTCCAGCCGGTCGAAACGGAAGGTGACCGAACTCAAGGGATCGAAGGCGGCGGACAGGTCGGCCAGCACCACTTCGATCATGCGTTCGACGAGGTTGCGTTCGATCGTCGTGTAGGGGCGGCCTTCGATGCGCATCGCGGCCGTCCCGCGGCGCCCGCCCAAAAGCACGTCGACGATGGAATAGATCAGCGAGCTGTCGACGGTGATCAGGCCGTAGTTGTCCCACTCTTCGGCCTTGAACACCGTCAGCATGGCCGGCAGCGGGATCGAGTTCAGGTAGTCGCCGAAGCGGATCGAGGTGATGTTGTCCAGGCTGACTTCCACGTTGTCGGACGTGAAGTTCCTGAGCGACGTGGACATCATGCGCACCAGGCGGTCATAGACGACCTCGAGCATCGGCAGACGCTCGTAGGACACCATGCCGGAGTCGATGATCGCTTCGATGCCGGAGCGTTCGCCGTCGGCGTCGCCGCCTTCGGAGAAGCCGAGCAGGCTGTCGATTTCATCCTGGTTGAGGACCCGGGTGGCCGCGGTCGAACCCAGTTCGCCGTCGGCGTCGTCCTCTGCCATGGCCGCCCACTCGGCGGCTAGCGCGTCGCTGTCCTCGCCGTCATCGCCTTCACCGGCCATGTCGGCCCACTCTTCGGCAAGGGCGTCATCGCTGTCTGCGTCGTCCGCCATGGGCGCTGCTATCCCGTTCAAATCTGCGGCTTATTCAGGGATTCTAGGTAAAACCGACTGGGTTAAGAATCCGTCACTGGATCAGCATTTCTTTGAACAGGACGTCCTTCACCTTCGCCGGATGGGCAGCGGCGTTAACCCTGGCCAACAGCTCTTCCTTGACCCGGTAAAGCCCGCGCGAGCCCTGCAGTTCTTCCATCCGCAGTTCGCGCAGGAACACCTGGAAGTTGTCGACGATGCGCGGCATCACAGCCAGGATGCGGTCCTCGTCGGACGCGCTCTCCAGTTCCAGGCTGATCCGCATCTTCAGGAAGCTCTGCTTCTTAGTCGACCCGGACAGGGTCACCAGCATCTCGTCCAGATCCATGAAATAGCCGGTCTCGTCCACCGCGATGCCGTCTTCGACGGCCTCTTCGGTCGCAACCTCGCCGCCGCCGAACAGGCTGTCCAGGAGGCCCATATAGATGACCGCACCGCCCGCGCCGCCCAACAGCAGCAGCGGCAGCACGAAGAACAGGACGATCTTCTTGCCCGAGAACTTCTTCTTGCCCTCGGCAAGCTCGTCGAACTCCTCGCCCGCTTCTTCCTGGACTTCGGCTTCGGTTTCTTCGCTCATGCCCGTCGTTCTTTCCCCGCCCCGCCGTCCGCAGAGGGCACCGTGGCGGTGCCCCCGCCACCCCGACGGCGTGCAGGCGGCAAGCCTAGAGAACGACCTAAGTGGTTAAGAATTCGGTAAATCGGCGGTGCGGCGGCCGCGTCCGGCAGCCCCGTGGCAATTTCGACCGGGCAAAGCCTGCCCCCGGGCAGCCGGTCGCCGCCCCCAGGGCCGGCCTGCTCGCCCTCAACTCATTGATTTCAAGCAAAAATAACGATGGCACGGCGCTTGCGACAGGTGCCAGCGGAGAGATTGTACTTGCGTTCAGAGGACGAGGAATGGAATCCACGATCGATATCGCGTTGTCACGGCAGATCGCGCTGCGCACGGAACTGGAAATCACCGCGCACAACATCGCCAATATGACGACGCCGGCCTACAAGGCCGAGCACCTGGTGTTCCAGGAATACCTGGTCGAACAGCCCGGCTACCTCCAGGCCGGCGAGCCGATGTCGTTCACGCAGGATGTGGGCCTTGCCCGCGACCTGTCGGACGGATCGAAGCTTGCGACCGGGAACCCCTTCGACCTAGCGATTTCCGGCGAAGGCTTCTTCACCGTCGAAACACCCGACGGCGACCGCTACACCCGGCACGGCCGTTTCGAGCTGAACAACGCCCGCGAGATGGTGAACAGCGAGGGGCACCCCCTGATGTCGTTCAACGGCGGGCGGATCATCGTCCCCGCCGACGCGGGCAACGTCGTGATCGCCGGCGACGGCACGGTCTCGACCGCGGCCCAGGGCATCATCGGCAGGATCGGCGTCTTCACTTTCGACGACCCCCTGGACATGAAGCGGCTGCCCAACAGCCTGTACGAGACCACGCAGGCGCCGCAGCTGGTGGACCAGCCGACGATGAAGCAAGGCATGCTGGAGCAGTCCAACGTGCAGCCGATCGTCGAATTGACGCGCCTGATCGAGATCCAGCGCGAGCACCAGGCGGTGCAGAACGTGATCAACCAGGAACACGAACGGCAGCAGAAGGCGATCACAACGATCGCCGATCCGACGCCGGTTTAGGTGAGGGAGACAAGCCATGATGCGATCGCTTGACATCGGCGCCACGGGGATGCTGGCCCAGCAGACCAACGTGGAAGTCATCTCGCACAACATCGCCAACATGAACACGACGGCGTTCCAGCGCCGGCGCGCCGAGTTCCAGGACCTGCTGTACCAGAACGTGCGTCAGGTCGGTTCCGCCTCGTCGGACGCCCAGACCACGGTGCCCACGGGCGTCCAGGTCGGCTTGGGCGTCAAGACCGCGGCCGTCTACCGCATCACCGAAACCGGCAACCTGGTCATGACCGAGAATCCGCTGGACGTCGCGATCAACGGCGAAGGTTACTTCCAGGTCGAACTGCCCAGCGGCGACACCGCCTACACGCGGGCCGGTTCGTTCCAGCTGGACGACAACGGCGACCTTGTGAACGCCGACGGCTATGTGGTCCAGCCGGGCATCACGATCCCCGAAGACGCGATCGACATCACCATTAACAAGTCCGGCGAGGTCTACTACTCGCAGGACGGATCGACCACGCTGACCAACGCGGGCCAGCTTGAGCTTGCCATCTTCGCGAACGAGGCCGGCCTGATCGCGATGGGCGACAACCTGTACGAGGAAACCGACGCCTCCGGCGCACCGACGACCGGAACGCCGGGATCCACGGGCTTCGGCACGCTGGAGCAGGGTTTCCTGGAAACCTCGAACGTCAATGCGGTCGAGGAGGTGACCAACCTGATCACCGCGCAGCGCGCCTACGAAATGAACTCCAAGGTCATCGAGACGTCCGACCAGATGCTGGCGACGCTGACCAACCTGAGATAGGGGGCGTGAGATCATGACGCTTTCCACTCCCCTTCGCCTGCTGGTCATCGCCATCCTGTCGATGCTGCTGACGATGCTGTTTGCGATGGTGGCGCTTGCCAGCCAGGTCTTCGCCGCCCCCGCGACGGAGACGCCGCCGGTTTCCTTGCGCCCGCAGGTGGTTGTCGAAGCCGCGGTCGTCAGACTGGAAGACGTCTTCGAAGGCGTCGGCGCCGAAGGCGGCCGCGTGATCGCCCGCGCGCCGAGGCCCGGTCAGAAATCCACGCTGGAGGCGCGCTGGCTTTGGCGGACCGCACATCGCCACGGCCTGGACTGGCGCCCGCTGAGCCGCCACGACACGGTGACGGTCGAACGCGCCAGCACGACGATCACCGCAGACGAGATTGTCGCCATGCTGTCGTCGGCGATGGACGAACGCGTCGCGGCGGGCGACAGCATCGAGATCGAGCTGGACAGCCGCGACATGGTTATCCACCTGCCGGTCGGCGACGACCGACGGCTGACCGTCGGCCGGCTGGACTATGACCCCCGTTCGGGTCGCCTGAGCGCGGTTCTCGCCGGTGCCGGCGACGACGGCACGCGCCGGATCCCGGTGGCGGGCAAGGTCTACCGCCTGACCGAGGCGCCGGTGCCGAACCGCCGCCTGAGCGTCGGCCACATCATCCGCGAGCGCGACCTGCACTGGATCACCGTGCGCGCCAAGACATTGGACCGCAACGCGCTGGTGGACGAGGTGATGATCGTCGGGCAGGCGGCGCGGCGCCCCCTGGCCGAGGGCCGGCCGATCCGGAGCGGCGACGTCGAGGCACCGCAACTGGTCCAGCGCAAGAGCATGGTCACGATCACGCTTGAAATGCCGAACATGAAGCTGACCGCGCAGGGCCGGGCCCTGGAGGACGGCGCGTTGGGCGACGTCATCCGGGTCGAGAACACCCAGAGCCGGCGCACCATCGAGGCCACCGTCACCGGCGCCAATGCGGTCAACGTGACCGCCGCGCATCTGATGCTGTTGCAGTAGGAGCCGACGATGAGTTTTCGCACACGCAAGATCAGGCCCGGTACCGTCGTCGCCCTGCTGACGGCAACCACGATGCTGGCCGGCTGCAACACGCTGGAGCGGCTGTCGCAGGTGGGCGAGGAACCGCCGATCAGCGACATCCAGAACCCGCTGCACGACCCCAACTATCGCACGGTCAGCCTGCCCATGCCGGCGCCGGAGACGCCAAACATGATGCCGAATTCGCTGTGGCGGCCGGGCTCGCGCTCGTTCTTCAAGGACCTGCGCGCCAGCGAGGTCGGCGACATCGTGACCGTGGTGGTCAGCATCGACGACAAGGCCGAGCTGGAGAACGAGACGACACGGACACGCGACACAGCCGAGGACGCGTCGGCATCGGCGCTGTTGGGTTACGAGGACTCCCTCAAAGACATCCTGCCCGAGGCCGTCGATCCCACCAACCTGTTGGATGTGGACAGCGATTCCGACTACACCGGCGACGGCGAGATCGACCGCGAAGAAGAGATCGACCTGAAGCTTGCCGCAGTGGTCACCCAGGTGCTGCCGAACGGCAACCTGGTGATCCAGGGCCGTCAGGAAGTCCGCGTCAATTACGAGGTTCGCGAGCTCACGGTGATGGGCATCATCCGGCCGCAGGACGTGGATTCGAAAAACCAGGTGCAGGCCGAAGACATCGCGGAGGCCCGCATTTCCTACGGCGGCCGCGGCACGCTCAGCGACGTACAGCAGCAACGCTACGGCACGCAGCTGATCGACATCCTGTTCCCGTTCTAGGGTTCGGTTTCGAAACCGACATCGAGATTTTGCGCCAGCGCACCCTCCTCTCCTCTCTCACTCTCTCCCAGTTGGCGCAAAATTGGGGCCGGACCGCGAGGTCCGGCCCCAAATCTTTTCCGGGCCTTCCTGTGGGACGGCGCGACCGCTCAATCGTCGCGGCGGGTGCGTTCCATGCGTTCGTGACGTTCCTGCGCCTCGAGGCTGAGGGTCGCGATCGGCCGTGCCTCCAGCCGCTTGAGCGAGATCGGCTCGGCGGTTTCCTCGCAATAGCCGTAGGTTCCGTCCTCGATGCGCGCCAGCGCGTCGTCGATCTTCGCGATCAGCTTGCGCTCGCGGTCGCGCGTCCTGAGTTCGATCGAGCGGTCGGTTTCCAAGGTCGCACGGTCGGCCAGGTCGGGCTGGGCCAGATCCTCTTCCTGGAGGCTTTCCAGGGTCTCGCTGGATTCCTGCAGAAGCTCCGACCGCCAGCGCAGAAGCTTCTGGCGGAAGTACTCCTTCTGCAGCGGGTTCATGAACTCTTCGTTCGACTTCGGCACGTAGTCCGGGGGCAACAGGGTCTCAGAGACATCGCCACCGTTCTTCTTTGCCGTCATGCGTAGCTCCCTCGACACAAGCCGCCTGCCGTCGCCACTGACAGATGCGGTACGCGAATTTCGGAGGCGCATATATCGCGCCCCGATTTTCAAGACAATCAGTTTTTGCGCGCTTACCGACAGGCTGCGGTATTCCTGCACCCCACTCAGCGGGAACGCTCCAGCTTGGCCAGTTCGACCCTGGCCCTGAGTTCGATGTCGTCCAGGATCGCGGCGAGGCGGGGATCGTCGGCGCGTTCGCGCTGTTCCCCGACCATCCGGGCCAGCGCCTGCAGCCGATCGTACGGGATCGAGCCGGTCAGGATGCCGAGGCGGATCTCCTCCAGCCGGTCGAGCACGTCGACGCCCCAGGCCCGCCCCCTGGCGTTGCCGCCGCCCTCGGTGGCGTCGCCCGCCTCCTGGACCGCAAGCAAGGCGTCCACGGTGCCGGGCGGCGCGGCCGCGGCCACCTCTTCGCCGCCGGCGTCGCCGGAAACCTGCTTCATCTCCCGTGCGAAACCGCCGGACGGCCCTTCGCCGCGCTTGGCGGCGCGGGTGCCGCCGGACTGGCGGGCGCTGCGCGTTGACTCGACTTTCATGGAAGTTAACGTAAGGCAAATTGGTTACCAGCCTGATAAGGCCGCCCGCCGATCGGGCACCGGGCGGCAAATTTTTCCGTCTCGAAGGCGAGCTTTGCCGCGGCCCCGGCGCGGCCCCCGGGCTCGAACGATTTACTACTTGATTTCAAAGGCTTGGCTAGCGCCAGATGTGGCACGCAATTCGCTTGTCCTGAGGGCCAGGAGAGAGTGTCTTTACGTGCGGAGAGATGAAACCGACATGTTCAAAGCGGCCATTTTGACCCGGATCACCCAGCGGCTTGCCGCGACCCTGCTTGCCTGTGCCATGGCCGTGCTGTCGGCGCAGCCGGCGCTCGGCCAGTCGCGCATCAAGGACATTGCAGTGTTCGAGGGGGTCCGCGAGAACATGCTGGTCGGCTACGGCCTGGTGGTCGGGCTGAACGGCACCGGCGACAGCCTGGGTTCGGCCACCTTCACCCGCGAGAGCTTGGTCGGCATGCTGGAACGCCTGGGCGTCACCGCGCAGGACGAAGCCCTGAAGACGGACAACGTGGCCGCCGTCATGGTGACCGCCACCCTGCCCGGCTTCGGCCGCCAGGGCAGCCGGATCGACGTCAACGTCTCGGCTTTGGGCGATGCGGAAAGCCTGTTGGGCGGCACCTTGCTGGTGACGCCCCTGGTCGGCGCCGATGGCGAGGTCTATGCCGTCGCCCAGGGCACGATCGCGGTCGGCGGCTTCCAGGCGGAAGGCGCCGCGGAAACCATCGTCAAGGGCGTGCCCACCAGCGGCCGGATCGCCAACGGGGCGATCATCGAACGCGAGATCGCGTTTGCCCTGGACAAGATGGAACGCATGATGATCTCGCTGCGCAATCCGGACTTCACGACCGCGCGGCGCATCTCGCGCGCCATCAACGCCTTCGTGGGCCTGCCCACCTCGCGCGTGGTCGATCCGGCCTCGGTGGAAGTCATCGTGCCGCCGACCTACGAGCAGGACGTGGTCGAGCTGATGACGGACATCGAACAGCTTCGGGTCGAACCCGACAGCGTGGCCAAGGTGATCATCGACGAACAATCCGGCGTGATCGTGATGGGCGAGAACGTGCGCATCGACACCATCGCGATCGCCCAGGGCAACCTGACCATCCGGATCACCGAGACGCCCGTTGTCTCGCAGCCGCAGCCCTTCTCGAACACCGGCACCACCGAGGTGGTCGACCGCACCAACATCGAGGTCGACGAGGACGCGGAACGCCGGCTCGGCATCGTCAATTCGGGCGTGTCGCTGCAGGAACTGGTGAACGGTCTGAACGCGCTGGGCGTCGGCCCGCGCGACATGATCACCATCCTGCAGGCGATCAAGGCGGCCGGCGCGCTGCAGGCCGAGATCCAGGTGATGTGATGGACACCGGCCCGATCGATCTCGACATGACCGCGGCAAACGTTCTGCGCCGCCCCGGCACGGAGCCGATGCCGCGCGCCAGGACGCCGGAGGAAGCCCAGGCGGTCGCCCAGGAATTCGAGGCGATGTTCCTGTCGCAGATGCTGCAGCCGATGTTCGAAGGCATCAGCACCGACGGCCCGTTCGGCGGCGGCCATGCGGAGAACATCTACCGGTCGCTGTTGGTCCAGGAGTACGGCAAGGCGCTGGCCGCCCGCGGTGGCATCGGCCTTGCAGATACCGTCGCGCAGGAAATGATCAAGTGGCAGGAGGGACAATCCCAATGAACGCCGACGCCCGCGCCGCCGACATGATCGACCTTCTCGGCGATCTGGTCGACGTGATCCGGCGCGAGAACGAGATCCTGAAGCTGCCGCGCGACCGTTCGTTGGAGCCGGTCGTCAAGCGCAAGGTCGCGCTGGTCTCCGTCTACGAGCGGCATCTGCGCGAGGTCGCCGCCCGTCCGGGCTTCAAGGACGAGCTGGAACCGACGATTCTTGACCGGCTGCACAAGGCCGCGGAAGACTTCGCCAAAGCCTTGGAAGAGAACGAACGGCGCCTGCGCGCGGCCATGGCGACGACCCAGAAGGTGGTCGACGCCGTCGCGTCCGCGGCGCAGCAGCTCAATCCCGTCGCCAGCGGCTATTCCAAGGCCGGGACCGACACCGGCCAGACCACGCAGCACATCCCGCTGGCCGTGGACCGACAGATCTAGGGACGCCGCGTCATGGCCCTGACCCCTGCCCTGCTGAACTCGATGACCGCGCTGAAGGCGTTCGGCACGGCGATTCGCGTTACCTCCGACAACGTCGCCAACGCGAACAACGAGGACTACAACAAACGCAAGGCCAAGTTCGAGACGCGCCAGTACGGCGGCATCAACGTCGCCGACATCGAACGGATCGCCAACCTCGGCCTGACCAAGGACGTCCGCAACGCCGTCTCGCTGGCGGTGCGCGACGAGACGATGACGGCGTACTATTCGCGCATCGAGGAGCTGACCGGCACCGTCAACGGCACAACCGCACTGGCCGACAAGCTGGAAGCCTTCATCAGCGCCTACAAGTCGTTCGAGGCCGCGCCGGAAAGCGGCGCCGCGGAACGCGAGGTTGTGCTGGCCGGCCAGTCGCTGACCAACGAGCTGCACCGCGTTTCGAACGGCATCGAGCAGATAGACCGGAACGTCAAAGACGAAATCATCGTTTCGGTTACCAAACTGAACAGTCTGCTCTCCGAACTCCGCGAACTGAACCGCAAGATCGTCGGCGAAGGAGGACTTGGCCGGCCGACCGCGGGCCTGGAGAACACCCGCGACGGCAAGCTGCTGGAGCTTGCGGAGATCATGGAGATCAGGACTTTCGAACGCGCCGACGGCAGCGTCACGGTCTACACCGCCAGCGGCACCGATCTGGTCGATGCGGTGGCCACCCAGTTCACCTGGAACGAAACGTTGCAGACGCTGGTCAAGACCGGCACCACGACGGACATCGCCGGCGGCATATCGGCCGGGCGGCTTCGGGCGCAACTGGACTTCATCAGGACGGACGCCCCGTCGGTGGCGAGTTCCGACCCCCGTCTGGCGCCGATCCAGAAGCTGCGCGACCAATTGGACGGGCTTGCCCTGATGCTGGCCGACAACAGCGCCGGCACCTTCCACGACGCCTACAGCGCCGGCGCCTCGCCTGCGCTGTTCGGCGGCGGCGGGCCCTACACGGCGGACTGGGACCAGCTCTTCTTCCAGCCGCTCGATCCGGCGAGCGACATTCCCACCGATATCAACCGGTTCAACATCCAGGTCCGGCCCGCCCTGGTGAACAGCACCGCCTCGGTGCCCCAGGCGACCGCGAACGCGGTGATCGCCCAGTTGGACGCCAACACGCGCAACCTGACGGCCGGCGGACTGACGCTGGCCAACGAGACCTATACCGGCGTCGCATCGGGCATCCTGGCGCGTCTGGTGTCGAACTCGGGCGTGGTCAGCCGCGATTCCGAACTGGAATCGATCATCCGCGACGATCTCAAGTCGGCGCTGGACAACGAAGTGCGGGTGGACATCGACGAAGAAATGGCCATTCTGTCGATGTTGCAGAACTCCTACGGGGCCAATGCGCGCGTGGTCAATGCGATCAACGAACTGTTCGAAGAACTCACCCAGGTCATCCGATAATCCGAGCCCATGAGCGTCGCTGACACGGCGGTAAAGGAGCTGAAGGCCGGCGTGATCGGCCTTGGCGTCGGCGAACAGCACCTCGCCGGCTACAAGCGGATCGACGGCGTTTCGGTAAAGGCGATCGCGGACATCGACCCGGATCGGCTGGATGCGGTCGGCGACCGCCAGGACGTCGCCGAACGCCACACCGACTGGCGCCGCATCGTGGAAGACCCCGACATCGACGTCGTGTCGATCTGTTCCTACGACGACGCGCACGCATCCCAGGCCGAACTGGCGCTGAAGAACGGCAAACACGTGATGGTGGAAAAGCCCGTCGCGCTCAACCGCGCCGACGCCGAACGAGTGCTTCGGGCCTGGGCCGACAGCGGCCGCGTGCTTTCCTCCAACCTGATCCTGCGCCGCTCGCCGCGGTTCGCCGCGGTGCGCGAGATGGTCCAACGCGGCGATTTCGGCGAGGTCTTCTACATGGAGGGCGACTACCTGCACCAGATCCTGTGGAAGATCACCGAGGGCTGGCGCGGCAAGATGGATTTCTACTGCGTCACCTATGGCGGCGGCATCCACCTGATCGATCTGATGCGCTGGATCCTGGACGCGGAGGTGACCGAGGTCACCGGCATGGCGAACAAGGTGCTGACCCGCAACGCCGCCTTCGCCTATCCCGACACCGTGGCGAACCTGATGCGTTTCGACACCGACGCCATGGCCAAGACCGTCACCACCTTCGGGCCCCAGCGGCCGCAGCTCCACCGGCTCAACATCTTCGGCGACAAATTGACATTCGAGAACGACACGCCCGACGCGCGCCTGTTCAGCGGCGACGACCCGGGCGACGTCACGCCGATGACGGTCCCCTACCCCGGGATCGAGAAGTTCGACCTGTTGCCCGACTTCATCGACGCCATCCGTGAGGGCCGCGCGCCCATGGTCGATGCCAAGGACGTGTTCCGCGTCCTGGACATCTGTCTTGCCTGCTGGGAATCGGTGGAACGGCGCCGCACCGTCGACGTCGCCTACATGCTTTGAGAAGGAACGCACGCCTCCATGTCTTCGACGCCCTCCTCCATCCCCTTCGGCAAGCCGCAGATCGACGAGCACGAGCTGGCCGAGGTCACCCGAATCCTGGAAAGCGGCATCCTGGTGCATGGCGCGGCGACGCCGGCCTTCGAGAAACGGTTCGCCGAGCGGATCGGCGCCGGCCACGCGATCGCCGTTTCCTCCTGTACGGCGGGCATGCATCTGGTCCTGTTCGTGCGCGGCATCGGGCGCGGCGACAAGGTGGCGGTGCCGGCGATGACCCACGTGGCGACCGCCCATGTGGTGGAACTGTGCGGCGCCGAGCCGGTCTTCGTCGACGTCCAACGCGACAGCGGCAACATCGACCCCGACGGTCTGGCGGCGGTGGCGGGCGACCTGTCGGCCGCGATGGTGGTGCACTATCTGGGACTGCCGGCGGACATGGAGGCGATCCTGGGAATCGGCGAACGCCACGGCATTCCGATCATCGAAGACTGCGCGCTTGCGGTCGACGCGAAGTACGGCGACCGCAAGGCCGGCACCATGGGCCTGGCGGGCAGTTTCTCGTTCTATCCGGTCAAGCACATGACCACCATCGAAGGCGGCATGGTGACGACCGACGACGCGGCGCTGGCCGCCGAGCTTTCGGCCCGGCGCGCGTTCGGCTACGACCGCAGCCTTGGCGCCCGGGCCAAGCCCGGGATCTACGATGTGAATGCCCTGGGCTTCAACTACCGGATGAGCGAGGTCGAGGCCGCCGTCGGGCTCGCCCAGATCGACAAGCTGGACTATTTCCAGGACGTCCGTGCCCGCAACTATGCCGCCCTGAAGGCGGCGCTGGACGAGATCGAGGAGTTAACGGTCTTCGAGCCGGTACGCGGCAAGGCCCGGTCCAGCCATTATTGCCTTAACGCGGTGTTACCGGAAGACGGCTCGATCGAGCGCGATCTGGTGGTCGAATTCTTGCGCGAAAATGGCATAGGAACCTCGGTTCACTACCCATCCGCGGTGCCCCTGTTTACCTATTACAAACTAAAATACGGCTATGATTCCGGTCAGTTCCCGGTCGCGGAATGGCTGGCGGCACAGACGATTTCGCTGCCTGTCGGACCGCATGTGAGCGAGCAAGACGCAGCCCGGATCGGGGAGACGATGAAGGAAGCCGTGCGACGGGCTCGGGCGCGATAAGGCACCCGGACTTCCGGCCGGCAGGCATCGACAAGGATTGAACCGGATGACTCGCATTCCATACGACGGCCTCCGCAGCAAACTGAACGGTCAGCGCGTTATGCTGGTCGGCGGTGCGGGCTTCATCGGCCACAACCTCGCCATCGAGCTTGCCGGGCTGCGCACGGAGGTGATGGTTGTCGACAATCTGATGATCAACAGCCTGATCGAGAATTCCTTCTCGCGCGAACGCGACCCGGTCCAGCGTCAGGCCTATCAGAATTTCCTGTTGTCGCGGTTCGAACTGATGCGCGAGACCGGCGTCGTGATGCGCAATGCCGACGCCCGGATCGTGACCGACCTTGCGCGCTGTTTCGAGGAGTTCCAGCCCACCAAGGTGGTGCACCTGGCGGCGATTGCCAGCGCGGTCGACGCGGCGGTGGACCCCGGCGTCACCTTCGACCTTCAGCTGGTCACCCTGCGCAACACCCTGGAGCTGGCGCGCCTGCACCAGGACCAGGTCAACCAGGTCATGTTCATGAGCTCCAGCACGGTCTACGGCGATTTCCGCGAGCCGGAGGTGGACGAGACCAGCGACCTGCACCCGGAAGGCATCTACGCCAACGCCAAGTTCATGGGCGAGCGCCTGGTCAGGACCTATCGCAAGCAGTTCGGCATCGGCACCACGGTGGTGCGTCCGTCGGCACTTTACGGCGAACGCTGCATCAGCCGGCGGGTCAGCCAGAAGTTCATCGAGAACGCGCTGACCGGCAAGCCGCTGCTGCTGGAAGGCGGCGGCGACGGGCGCCTGGACTTCACCTACATCCCCGACCTGGTCCAGGGCCAGGTGCGCGCGTTGGCGCTGCACGCGAGCCCGGACGATTCCAACACCTTCAACATCACCTTCGGCAACGCGCGGACGATCCGGGAACTGGCCGATATCGTGAAGTCGATCGTGCCCGACGTTTCCCTGGAAGACCGGCCGCGGGCGGTGGAAAAGCCGGTCCGCGGCACGCTGTCGACCCGGCGCGCGCAAAGCGTCCTCGGCTTCGAGCCGATGTGGCAGCTGAAGGACGGCTACCGGCGCTATTGCGAATGGTATGCCGGCGAGTGGGAGCGGGCCCAGTACCGCTCCAACGCGGCCTGACGCGCAGCACCCTGCCGCAACGCCCCCTCTTTCCCCAGGGAGAGCGGTTGGGGTGAGGGCATTGCCGCACCCGGTCAGATCCGAACCATGTCGCACCCCGCCTACACTTCCGAAAACGGCGCGCTGATCGTCGTCAGCCGGCTCGATTCCAGCCGCGTGCCCGGCAAGGGCATGGTCGACCTGGGCGGCGAACCGCTGTTGGGCCGGGTGCTGGCGCGGCTGCGGAACTGCCGTGCGCTGAGCCGGATGATCGTCGCCACCAGCGACCGCCCCGTCGACGACCCGATCGCGGATTTCGCCGAAGGCGCCGGCGTGCTGGTCTTCCGCGGCCATGCCGAGGACGTGGCGATCAGGATCTACGAGGCCGCCGCGGCCGCGGGGCTCGACTGGTTCATGCGCATCTGCGGCGACAGCCCCTTCATCGACCCGGAAACCGTCGACCGGGTGGCGCGCACCTTCATGGCCGAAGGCCCGGACATCTGCACCAACACCCACCCGCGCAGCTGGCCCGTGGGCGACAGCGCCGAGGCGGTGTCGATGGAGGCGATGGCGCGGCTGCTCAAGGCGACACGCGCGGCCGAGCACCGGGAACACGTGACCCAGTGGTTCTACGAGAACGAGGGCGCGGTCCGGCTGGTCAACGTGGCCGCGCCCGACGACCGCTATCGGGAAACCAGCATCGCGGTCGACTGGCCCGACGACCTGCACATGGCGCGCTGGATCCTGGCGCAGCTGGACGACCCCGCCGGCGCGCCGCTCGACACGATCGTCGAACGCGCCCGGGCCTGGCGCGCCGAGGCGCAAGGCAAGGCCGGCCTTGAAGCTCGATAAAAAGGACCCGCCGCGGCACTTTGCGGTCAAGGGCGTGACACTCGCCCACGTGGCCGACGTCGCGCTCGCCCCCGGCGAGATCGTCACCTTCACCACCCCCGCCGGCGGCGAATACGACGTCACGCGCAAGGACTGGGGCTTCTACGCCACGCCCTCGGTCAACAAGCGGCTGAAGGATTTCGGCCTGCGCACCGCGCTTGCCGAGACGAGCGCGACCGGCGCGCGTTACGTGTTGCTGGTCGAACGCGGCAAGGAGACCGCCTTCCAGGCCTATCTCGACGACCAGGGCATGCGGGTGGTGACGTGGCTGGATGAGGGGTGATCCCGGCGCAAGCCCGCCAGACTCCCATTCGCGATCTCTTAAGGAAATAGGGTTAACAAACCTGAACGCCGCGGTTGGCGCCTTCAGACGCAAGGGTGGACCCGATGAACAAGATCGAATTCTCGCCGCTCGCCTCGGAAAAGCAGATCAGCACCGAAAGCGACCGGGCGGCCTATTTCGAGGGCTGCGCCGGCAGCAGCCTGGACAAGATCCATTCCTTCATGCGTTTCGTCCGGCGCCAGGATTTCGCCAAACTGCTGGCCTATGCCGAGCTGTTCAAGATGACCGAAGGCGTGGTCGGCAACATCGCCGACTGCGGGGTCTATTTCGGCCAGGGCATGATGACCTATGCCCACCTCTGCGCGTCGCTGGAGCCCTATAACTACCAGTGCAAGGTGATCGGGTTCGACACCTTCGAGGGCGACACGGCGCTGAGCGAGAAGGACGCCGGCCAGGAGGCGGTCGACCGCAACCAGTTCAAGTACCAGGCCAACGTCTTCGACGACATCACTCGGTCGATCGAGATCTTCGACGGCGACCGGCCGCTGAACCACCTGAAAAAGATCGTGCTGGTCAAGGGCGACCTGGGCGTGACCGCGAAGGAATACGTGGAGGAAAACCCCGAAGCGCTGTTCCGCATCATCCATCTGTCGGTGAACCTCTACGAGCCGACCCTGGCGGCGCTGCTGGCCTTCGGCCCGCGGCTGTCGCGCGGCGGCATCGTCGCCGTCCACGGCCTCAATTACAGCGCGCTGGGCGCGCAGCGGGCGCTGACGGAAGCGGCCGACACGCTGGGCTGGGACGGCATGCAGGTCCGCAACTTCGCCTACTATCCCAACATCTGCTACGTGCAGGTCTGAGGCTTCGGGCCGGTAGAGCCCGGCAGCCATATGCTTCGAGACGCGGCGCGCGCGCCGCTCCTCAGCATGAGGTTCAATCTCTCCTTACCCTGAGGAGGCGGCAGAGCCGCCGTCTCGAAGGGTGCGGCTGCCTAGGGCGTCCAGTGCAGCGTCGTCTGGCGCGCCACGGGCGCCATGCCGGCGGCGTCGTAGAGCCGGCATGACGCGGTGTTGTCGGCCTGGGTGCCGGCGCGCAGGACCCGCGCCCGGCCGGCATAGACCGCGCTTGCCGCCGCAAGCAGTGCCGCGCCAACGCCCCTGCCCTGTGCCGAGGGCGCAACGCCGATCAGGTCGATCACCGCCGCCTCACCGTCCTGCAGGCAGGCGTTGAAGCCCGCGACCGCGCCGTCCACTTCGGCGACCAGCACCGTGTCGGCACGGCCGGAAATGGCGTTCTCGATCCACTGCGCCTTGATCGCATCGGCGTCTGCGTCGTCGATCGCGGGTTCGGCGTGGAACCGGTCGTTGCGAAAGGCGGCCTTGGCGATGTCCCGGCAGGCCGGAATGTCGGCGGGCGTCGCGGTGCGCACGCCGTCCGGCATCGCCGCGGCACCGGGGATCTCCCCTTCATAGGTGATCAGGGTTTCGACGAGGCGGAAGCCCGTTGCGCACAGGGATACCTGCCAGGGATCGCCTTCGGCCAGGCGGCAAACGGCGAGCCCCACCTGGTGCCGTCGCGCGCCCGCAACCAGGGCCGCGGCATCCTCCGGCGAGGGCGCGCCCGCCGGAAGCACGCGCCAGACGGCCATCTTGAGGATCCCGGCTTCGAACGGCTGCGGCTTGACCGTCAGCGCACCGAAGCTGTCAATGGAACTCACGGCGTCTCCAGGAAAGCCCGAAGCGTGAACTTGCCGCTGGGTTCCACCAGGCGTTCGATCAGAATCGCCCGGAACCCGGCCTGATGCACCAGCATGGCAAGCGAGACCATCGAAAACGCACAGTGGTGTTCGATGTAGAATTCCTCGCGGTCGGCCCCATGTTCGATCGCCACCTCGCCGTCCGGCACCTCCACATAGACGACGCCGCCCGGCGCGAGGCACTTGTGAACGCGCCACAGCATCGCGGTCGGCTCGCGCACATGTTCCAGCACCTTGTTCAGGCTGACCAGGCCGAAACGCCGTCCGGGATGGGTCATCAGGAAATCGCCGGCCAGCCCCTCGACCCCGGCCGTGTCCTCCGCGTGTTCCACTGCCCTGGGGTCGGGGTCGAGCGCGGTGGACTGCCAGCCCGCCGCCTGCATCGCGGCCGGAAAGACCGCGAGGCCCGAGCCGATATCCAACAGGGTCTTCGGCGCGTCCAGCGCACGTTCTTTCCAGAAAGCGTTGATCCGCGCGACCCGCGCCTTGTTGTCCGACCGACCGGTGGGAAGCGCCATGATCTTGTCGAAAACCGGCTTGGGTCCCTCGGGGTAGGTCTTGGACCAGTAGTCGCACTGGTAGAACGCGGTCAGATCCATGCTGTGGCAATTGACGATATGGCCGGTATCCGCGCTTTGCCACAGCGAGCGGTGGTAGGGGTTGATGCCGAAATCAGTCTCGATGTCCGGCGGCGCGGTGAAGGTGGCGAGGTGTTGCCAGTCGCCCGACGGACAGAACATGTCGCGCCGGGGTTTTTCCAACTTGCTCATGGGCAGGCCCTCCAGTCCCAATCGTCCACCAAGAAGCCGGGGATCTTCCAGACGTTGCCGTCGCGCTTCCAGATCCGTTCGTTACGGAAGGTCTCGGCCGTCTGCCAGAACCAGGATTCCGGCAGTTCCTGGAACTCGCAGAACCGCCTGATGTCTTCCTTCGGCGTCTGGAACCCGATCCGGCGCAGCGTTTCGACCGCCTCGGTCCGGCTGGTCATGCCATAGCGGATCTTGACCGACAGGTTGTCGAAGGCGCGGGTGATCCCGAACTTGTGCCACTTGGTCAGGTGGTGCAGCGAGATGAAGTGGCAGTCGATGTCGGCGAAGTCCCAGGTCCCGGTCTTGAGATCGTCCTGGCTGTAGGTGAAGCCGCGCGCCTCGGCCGCCTTTGCGTTCTCGTAGGAGTTCCACTTGAAAAATGCACCCAAAAACAGAGACTTGACCTCGAAGTCGGGGTCCTCGGGAAAGGCGTAGGCGCTCAGGTCCTCGCGCGTCAGCCCTTCTGCGCCGATCCAGTCGGCGGCATTGGTCGACTGCAGGCAACCGTGCTTGGCCAGCCAAGTGCGGTCCAGCGTGGACGCCAGCCGCTCGACCTCGTTGCCGCCATATTCAAGCTGTGCGTTCTCGCCCCAGACAATGAGCGGGATCCTCAGCCGCACGGCCAGACGGATCGGTATCGCGAACAGCGCCATGTGGATCGGCAGGCCGATTGCGCCGAGGCGCTGGTAGGCCGCCTTCATGAAACGGCGTTCGACGTCGGGATCGATGGTGTAGTCGATATGGTCGATGCCCAGCTCGCGGATCATCGCATCCAAGTTGCGCTGGCCGACCTCGGTGCGTGCCGGCGTCCGCCACGTGACGCCCAGTACCTTCAGACCGTATTCCTGCGCCTTGATCACCTGATACCAGCTGTCCTTGCCGCCGCTGACCGGAACGATGCAGTCATAGCCGGCCGACCGCGACCGGGCCCAGTCGACGACCGTCTCGAAGGCCGTCGCGCGCGCATCCCAGTCGATCCGGTGTTCCTTCTCCCAGTGGCCGACGCAGGCGGTGCAGACGCCTTCGTCGTTCAATTCGATGCCCGGACGGGTGTCCGGCAGGATGCATTGGGTGCAGTAGTTCATGGGCAATACGCCCTCTGGGCTTCGAGGAAAAGCTTGGCCGACACCAGGTAGAACAGGAATTTCGACTCGCTGTTGAGCTGGACGTCCGAGGAGAGCAGGTCCGCCACCTTGTCGCGGCGGACCAGGTCGAACAACGGGCCGTCCGCCAGCATCCGGTCGCGGACCTGCGCGTCGGTGAAATCGACGAAACTTGTGATCGGCGCGTTGATGCCCTGCTTGCGAGGGTTCAGCATGATCTCGTCGGGCGCGATGCCCTTGCCCGCGGCGCGCAGCAGGAACTTGGGCAGGCCCTCGCTGACCAGGAACTGCGACGGAACGGAGAACAGGAACTCCGCCAGGCCCCGGTCCAGATACGGCGCCCGGTTCTCCACCGAGTGGTACATGGCGTTGAGGTCGTCGTCATGCAGCATCGGCGGCACGGTTTCGTTCAAGACCTCGTTCAGCATGCGGTTGCGCAACGGCGCGTTGCAGTAGTCGGCTTCGTGGAATGCCGGGTCGAAATCGTCGCGCAGGTACTTGGCGAACTTGTCGGCCCCTAGGAAGATATGATCCCGGGCGTCCGGCGCGTTCACGAAGGCCATCGGGTCCTGCAGGTAGGGGTTGCGCACGAAACGGCCGTAGCTGCCGCGCCAGTCCGCGACCAGCCCGTCGAAATTCTGGCTGCCGTTCAGGGCATGCATTTCGGCCAGCCAGAACAGATAGTGGTCGTAGTAGCCGGTGAACAGCTCGTCCGCCCCGGTGCCACCCAGCGAGACCTTCAGCCCGGCCTCGTGGATCGCCTCGGACACCAGCCAGTGCAGGTAATAGGAGATCGTGAAAACCGGCGCGTCGAAATAGCCGACCATCGCCTCCAGGCGGTCCAGGAAACCGGTCCTTGGGATCCGCACCAGGCGGTGCGGCAGGTCGTGATAGGCGATCGTCTTCAGGATGTTGCCGGTCTCGTCGTAGCGCTCGTCGTCCTCGACGATCGAGAAGCTGGTGGTCTCCACACCCAGCCGCCGGACGGCCATGCCGCAGATCACGTTGGAATCGATCCCGCCGCTGAGCCGCACCGCGACCGGCACATCAGCCCTGAGCCTGAGTTCGATGGCACGGGTCACGTGCTGGCGCGCGCCGTCAAGCGCGTCTTCGAAGGTCATGGCGCGCGGCTCGTGCCGGAGTTCCCAATAGCGGCGCGGGTTGAGCGGCCCCGGCGCGGAAAGCACCGCGTTGCAGCCGGCCGGAAACTCCGCGATCTCGTTGAAGAAGGTATCCGGGCGCTTGTAGAGCGCCTTGTAGCCCTGGACGAGATAGCGGCGGATCTGATCGGGGTTCACCGTCGGCTTCTCGCCTCGCAACGTCGCCAGGAACTTGACCTCGGAACCGAAAAAGAGCGAATCGCCGCTCTGCCAGACGAACAACGGCTTTTCGCCGAACCGGTCGCGGCTGATAAAAAGCTGGCCCGCACGCGAATCGTAAAGCGCGAACGCCCACATGCCTTCGAACCGGTCGACCGCGTCGGGCCCCCACTGTCGATAGGCCTTGACGATGACCTCGGTGTCGCCGCTGGTACGGAAGCTTTCCCCCAGGGCTTTGAGCTCTTCCTTCAGCTCCAGGTAGTTGTAGATCTCGCCGTTGAAGACCAGAACGCAGCCGTCGTCGTGAAATGGCTGGCGCGAGCGATCGTCCAGATCGACGATGGCAAGGCGGGAGTGCAAAAGCGTCAGATGGCCGTCGCCAAGCGTGGCACGGTGCGTCCCCTCGCCGTCCGGCCCGCGCCGGCGCATTGCCGCAAGGGTGCGTTGAAGGCGCGTTTCATCGAGGGGAGCCGGCGTGACCGCGCCAGCGATACCGCACATCAGAGCCCCACTTTCTCCATCAGGTCGGTGCGCCGGATCAGCGCGCCCCGGCGAACGTCCGCGCCCAGGGTCTTGCCGACCGCGAGCCCGAGCGCACCGCAGGACAACTCGGTCCCGGGCCGCGCATAGGCGAGGTCCGAGGCCTTCAGCACCGTTCCGGCGGGAAGGTCGCGCGCGGCGGTGAGCCCCTTGCGGATCGCATCCACGGTATCGCTTTCGCAAGCCTGGCGCTGTTTTGCATAGACGCCGCGCGCCGCCGCCACGCCGGGCAGGACGCGCGTCAGGTAACGCATGTCCTCCGGATCGGCCGACAGGGAATGGTCGCGGAAGCTGCGGCCTTCCTTGCAGTCGGTGAAATGCACCTCCACCAGGTTGGCACCCAGTGCGACCGCCGCAATCACCGCCTCGGGCCCCTGCACGTGATGGGAATAACCCACCCGGACCGGCTGGTAGCGGGCTGCCATGTATGGGATGGCATTGAGGTTGGCCTGTTCGATCGGCGTCGGATAGGCGGAAACGCAGTGCAACAGCACCAGCCGGTCGGCCAGCTTGTCGCTGCCGATCTCGTCACCAATCCATTCGACGGCGCGGTCGACCTCGGCCTCGTTCGCAGCACCCGTGGAAAGGATGACGATGCGTCCGGTCGCGGCGGCCGCCCTGATCACCGGTTCGAAGGTGATGTCGCCACTGGCGATCTTGATGGTCTGGCCCAGTTCCGCCAACAGCGGCACCACGTCCTCGGTGAGGGCGCTGGAGAAGAAACCGATGCCAAGTTCCCCTGCCCTCGCCGCAAGCGCCCTGAAATCCTCTTCCGCCAGTCCGAACCGGCGCACCCGATCCAGCCGCTCCGCGTCGTCCGCGGCGACGTAACGCTCGGGTGTATAGGTCTGGAACTTGACCGCATCCGCGCCGGCGTCGGCGGCAAGCTCCAACAGCCGCATCGCGGCCGCGGAGTCGCCTTCGTGGTTGACGCCGATCTCCGCGACGACAACCACGTCGGTATCCAGGTTCTTGCCGAAAAGCCGCATCGCAGTTCGTCTCCCCGCCGCCGTCAGGTTTCGTCGATCAGGCCGTTCATGAAATCGACGGCATCGGTTTCGATCTGTTCCAGACAGGCGCGATAGCGTTCGCAGAAGACGCGCTTGAAGGTTGCGCGCCGATCCTCGGGCAAGCGCCGCGACAGGTTCCAGTTGAACTGGAAACCGATCATCACGCTGCCGACGTTGAGCTGGTAAAGGGTCCGCGGGATCCGGCCCGACCCCTGGGGCGGGATCAAGCTGACGACGGTGTCGTACAGGGCATAGACATCATGCTTGCCGTCGCGGTAGCCGTCGACCGCATCCTTCAGCTTTGCATACCAGGACTTGGTTTCGTCGCGCAGCGCCGCGATCCGGTCGGCGTCGATCGCGTAGCCCGGCTCGATTTCGGGCAGTTCGGAGAACGCCTTCTCCAGCGCCTTCTGTTTGTCCTCGGGCGTGGAGTCGATTTCAACCGTGTGCGCGAGCTTCGGGGTCGCCCCGGGAATCTCTGCGCCGTCGCTGCAGTTGTACACCTTCGAGGCCGGATAGGCCGGGATCAGCATCGTGAAAAAGGTCCGGCTCAACAAGAACGAATGGTGTGTCCAGACCTTTCCGCCCAGATTGCCCGGCACCTGCAGCGGAAACTTCGTCTGCGACATATGCGCGGGGTTCTTCTTGAGGAATTCCTTGTCGGTGTAATAGATCGACTTCTTGGAGTGGTGTTGTCCGGGGTCGCGCGAGCCAAGATCGGTCCCGAAGAGGTAAAGCTCCCTGAAACCCAGGCCGAGGCCCAGGCGGCAGCCGGTGTTGGTGACCGTCGTCGTGGCGAGGAAGACCTCCTCGCCCTCGCTGCTGAAGAACTGGGTCGACGAGGTCGTGTCGCGGAAGAACAGGATCCGCTTGTCGAACAGCGCCGGCACCTCGGGATCGACGGTGGTCGAGGCGAACAGCGTGATGCCGCCGAGGTCGTATTCCTTGGCCAGCCGGCGGATGATCTCGCGCGGGCCCGAGGTGTTTTCAAGCTCGGCATGGAAGTCGGGCTTGATGCCGTTGCGCAGCATGACCTCCAGGGCGGTTCCACAGGTGATCAGCACCACCCGGTCTTCGTTCTGTTTGATCAGGTCGATGGCCTGGTCGGCCGACGGGCCGGAACCGATGACGAACACCGGGCAGTCTTTCACCAGCCGCGGCCGGTCGAAATAGAGATGGGACGTGTACTTCTTCAGGTTCCAGAAGCAGTTGTTCAGCATCGTCCGTTCGTCCTCGTAGAAGCCGGGACTGGCTCCGAGGACGGGGGTCTTTTCCCTGAACAGGGCGTCGGTCTCTTCGACGAAGTAGGACTTGTAGTGTTTCAGCAAGTATGAGCCGTCGACCAGGCCGAACTGCTGTTTGCGGAGCGCGCTGTACAGCGTGTTGGCCATGTTGTCGGGCTCGCTGCCCAACAAAAGGACGACCTGCCCCTTGCGGTCGGCCAGCTCGTCGAACCAGCGCGCCCAGTCCTGAAAGTACATCGAGTGGTAGATGAACTCCTCGTACTGTTCCAACAGCACAAGGCTCCTGAACTGCAAGGCGTCGACCAGCGCATCGATGTGGAACCCGAGGCCCACGCCGTAAACGATCAGATAGCCGCCGCCGGGGTCCAGATCGCCTGCGAAATCGGCGGGTTTGATGGCGACCTCGTCGAAGACGTCGCGGATCAGGTGTTCGGTCGCAAGAACAGGTTTGCTGGCCGGCGTGTAGCTCATGCTTCTGAAGCGGGTCGGCGATTCCAGGTATTTCTCGACCTGCTTGCGCGCGAACTCCCGGGCGTCTTCGCCATACAGAAGATCGTGCCCCAGATCGATGTTCAGGTTGCCGTCCGCCTCCGAGCCAACCACCTTCGAAACGGTGCCCCGCGCTTTCAACCCGCGCAGGATCTCCGCAATCTCCGGCAGATGCTCCTCGAACGCCCGCATGTTCCGGTCGAACAGCGCCGTGTCGAGATCGGCTTCTTCGATGGCATCGCCGGCCGGCGAGAGCGAAAGCTGCTCGGTCATACGACGCTCCTGTAATGGGCAATCAGCGCGTCGGCCAATGCGGTGAGGCGCGCCATCGGGGTCAGGTGTTCGATTTCGCCGCTAAGCCCGCGCGCGATGCGCTCGCGGTGGGCGCCAAGCCGGTCACGGTCGCGCACAAGCGCGACCGCGGCAGCGACATAGCCGTCCTCGTCCGCGGCGACGAGGTCGGCCAGGTCCATCTCGGCAAGCAGGCTTGGGACGGCACGGGATTCCGGAAGCGCCGACGTCATGCAGACAGGCGGCGCGCCGTGGCGCATCGCATCCCACAGCCGGTCCAGGCTGGGCATCGGATAGGGTTCCAGCACCGCGTCAACGGCGCTGAGATAACGTTCGGTATCCGTGTCGGCGTCCTTGCCGAGCTCGTGAATGCGCACCTGGCTGTCGCATCCGCGCGCAGCGAAGGACCGCTTGATGTCCGCCGCAACCTCCACGCCGCCCAGCCAGTCCGGGTTCAGGAGAAGGGTCGCGCCGCTTTCGCTCAGCACCCGCCCCCAGGTATCGACCACATCGGCATTGAGCTGTGCGCGCGCGGCCAACGTTCCGAAACAGAACGCGCCCTCGCCGCGTTGCGCATCGAACGCGGGTCCCGCCACCTCCGGCAGGGGCAACAGCCCGCCCTCGACCCGGATCGCGTTTTCGACGGTTTCGTCATAGGTCAGGCCGTCGCCCAGCACGCCGTCGAGACCCTGGACCGCCATCGCCTCGGGCAGCCCCCACAGCCGCAAGGCCGTCACCGCAGGACGCAGCGTGAAGACACCCGGACGTCCGTCCTCGCCATGCCCTTCGAGGTCGAGGAGAACATCGATGCCGTCGTTGCGAATGATCGTCGCGACGGTCTCGTCGTCGACCTCGCGGATGTCGACCCAGCCTTCGACGAACCCCTGAACCCGGCGCGTCGCTACGTCGTTGTAGGGGTTGTTGTTGTAGCAGTGCACGCTGACGCTGGACGTCTCGCAGTGGCGCAGCATGGCAAAGAACAGGTCGAGCCCGGTGCCGAAGCGAAACTGTCCGGACAACAGGCCAAGCCGCAGTTTGCGCGGCGCCGTTTCCGGCGGGCGCGCCGCAGGCGGCATCGGCTTCATGGCGAAGACCTCACCCCACGCGGCCTCCGCCGCGGCGATGGCCGCCTTGTCGAAGGCCGGATCGAAACGACGGTCCTGCACCATTGCCGAGTAGAGATCGGGCCTCAGCTCGGCCAGCTGGACGGCCTGGGTGTGGGTCTCTCGCGCCTCTTCGAAGGCCCCCATGCGGGTCAGGTTGCGTGCCATCGACGACAGGTCGTCCGGGTTGTCCGGCGACAACGAAATCAGCGCCTGAAAGGCGACGTCCGCGTCGATCGGCCGGTTGGCGCGATAAAGGGAATTGGCGAGCCCGCGCCAAGCCTGTGCGTTCTTGGAGTCCAACTCGGCCGCGTTGCGGAACTGGTGCGCCGCTTCCATGAACTGGCCGGCTTGCAGCAATGCGTTGCCGGCGGTGACCAGCGGCAGTTCTTCGATACTGGCGAAACTGGCTTCGAAACTGCCCATCCATTGGGGCAACAACCCCGGATAGGTCTCGTTGGCGACAAGCGCCGTCGCCAGTTTGCCGTGGTAGAGGCTCTCCTGCAGGTTGCCGACCATGGCATAGACGATCGCCAGCGCGTCGCAATGCTCCCGGCAATAGGGGTCGAATTGATGCGCCGCCTTGAAAAGCTCGATCGCCCGGCCGGGTTCGTTCATGCGAACGGCGACGAGGCCCAGGATGTGAAGCGCCACGGCATGTCCAGGCGTCGCGTTCAGCACCGCCTCAATCGCCTCGATCGCCCCGGCGAAGTCCTCCGCTTCCACGGCGGCCAGCCCGCCACGCAGTGCGTCCATCACCGCGGGATCATCGCTCGCCTTCGGAGCCGCCGGCTGTTCAACCGTCGTTTTCGACACGTCCTCGCCTCTTCCTCTGACCGGCCGGCACCCGGTGCCAGCCCGATCGTAAGATGCATTTATTATGCCAAATCAGCAGGTTAGCTTTCTCTCTGACAAACAACCGGGCGTCGAACCCGCGTCCATACCGCCCGCGTCGGGAGCTCACCGCTGCGGTCGGAACCGGACCGCCCGAATCGTTAACGGGTTTGGTTAAGATGGCGTAAATGAAAAGGGCCCCCGCGTGGCGGGGGCCCAAGGTTTTCGCGTTGCCGCGAACGATCCGGTCTACTGGATCAGAGCCAGGATCGCCTGCTGCTGCTGACCGGCGATCGACAGCGACTGGATGCCCAGCTGCTGCCTGGTCTGCAACGCGATGAGGTTGGCACCCTCCTCGTTGAGGTCGGCCAACGTCAGTTTGTCGGCACCGCCGGCGACCGTGTTGACGTAGGACTTCGTGAAGTCCAGTCGGGTCTCCAGGATGGCGACGTTGGTACCCAGTTTGGCCGCCTGCGAACGAAGCCGCGAGACAGCGTTGTCCAGGATCGTCACCACGGTGGACGACAGGCTGACCGCCGAGTTGTTTGCCCCGAACGCGGTGAAGCTTGCCTGTGCACCGAAGTTCGAGAACGCGAACGCCCCGGAGCCGCTGAAAGCGACAACCGAGAAGATACGCGTTGCCAGCGTCGACACCGACGGGCCACCACCGGTGACATCCGTCGCGTTCAGCGCAAAGCCGGCGACTTCCAGCTCCGACGCACTCCGCGTCGAGAACGACACTTCGAGCTTCGAGCTGGTGTTGTTCAGCAGGTTCAGACCCTGGTAGGAGGCGTCTTCAACCAGCTGAAAGATCTGCTTGCCGAGCTCGTCGAACTGCGTCGTCGCGGTCGCACGCTCCGAAGTGGACTGGGAACGGGCGGCTTCGACGATACCCTTCATCTGCTTGACAAGCGTATCGATCGCCTCGATCGCATCGAGTGCTGCGCTGATCGAGGAAATACCCTGGTCAATGCCGTCCTTCTTCAGATTGAAGTCCTCGGCCCGGTCGGTCAGGGACTTCGCCTTGAAGAAGTTCACGGCGTCGTCGACGACGCTGTTGATCTTCCGACCCGTGGACAGACGCGTCTGCGTCCGTTCACTGAGGTCCTGGACATTTTGCAGGGTAAGCAGGGCGCTACGTTGCCCCGCAGTCAAGGCAATGGACTGTGCCATGAGATACTCTCCTTCTGGATGGTTTTTCAGCGAGCTTTCTGCTCACTGACCTGGTGACGGCGGGCCACGCGGCCCGCCGCCTGCCAAGTTCCTAGGCGCTTACTGGATCAGAGCCAGGATCGCCTGCTGCTGCTGACCGGCGATCGACAGCGACTGGATGCCCAGCTGCTGCCTGGTCTGCAACGCGATGAGGTTGGCGCCTTCCTCGTTGAGGTCGGCCAACGTCAGCTTGTCGGAACCGCCGGCAACCGTGTTCACGTAGGACTTCGTGAAGTCGAGGCGCGTCTCCAGGATGGCGACGTTGGTACCCAGCTTGGCCGCCTGCGAACGAAGCCGCGAGACAGCGTTGTCCAGGATCGTCACCACAGTGGACGACAGGCTGACCGCCGAGTTGTTTGCCCCGAACGCGGTGAAGCTTGCCTGCGCACCGAAGTTCGAGAACAGAAACCCGCCGGCGCCGCTGAAAGCAGCAACCGAGAAGATACGCGTTGCCAGCGTCGTGCCGGTCACGTTGGTCGCGTTCAGCGCGAAGCCGGCGACCTCCAGCTCGGACGCACTGCGCGTCGAGAACGACACTTCAAGCTTCGAGCTGGTGTTGTTCAGCAGGTTCAGACCCTGGTAGGAGGCGTCTTCGACCAGCTGGTAGATCTGCTTGCCGAGCTCGTCGAACTGCGTCGTCGCGGTCGCACGTTCCGAAGTGGACTGGGAACGGGCGGCTTCGACGATACCCTTCATCTGCTTGACAAGCGTGTCGACCGCCTCGATCGCATCGAGCGCCGCGGTGATCGAGGAAATGCCCTGGTCAATGCCGTCTTTCTTCAGATTGAAGTCCTCGGCCCGGTCGGTCAGGGACTTCGCCTTGAAGAAGTTCACGGCGTCGTCGACGACGCTGTTGATCTTACGGCCCGTGGACAGACGCGTCTGCGTCCGTTCACTGAGGTCCTGGACATTTTGCAGGGTGAGCAGGGCGCTACGTTGCCCAGCAGTCAAGGCAATGGACTGTGCCATGAGATGTTCTCCTTCTGGATCATGTCGACGAGCCGTTCTGCTCGCCAGCACCTGCTTCTTGCAGGCCAGGAGAAGATCTCACACCAAGTAAAACTCGGTCAATTCATAAGTATAGTTAACTGCTAATGTTACATTAACCAAGAAACTTTAAGAGTAATGCAGGTTTGAATTGGTAAACGCCACGCAATTGTGAACGATAAGGCGGATTTTTATTGGTAAAATTTGTCCTTATTTCCGCCAATCCGAAGCCGGTTCCGGTCCGCGCGGCGAAAGAAGAAGGGGAAGGCCGGGCCGGCCCTCCCCTTCCTTCGGTCTGCCGCCGGGACTTACTGGAGCAGTCCCAGGATCGCCTGCTGTTGCTGGCCGGCGATGGCCAGGGACTGAATGCCGAGCTGCTGGCGCGTCTGAAGCGCGACCAGGTTGGCGCCTTCTTCGTTCAGGTCCGCCAGCGTCAGCTTGTCGGAACCGCTTTCCAGCGTGTTCACATAGGAGCTGGTGAAGTTGAGGCGGGTCTCGAGGATCGCCACGTTGGTACCCAGCTTGGCCGCCTGGGAACGGACCCGGCTGATCGCAAGATCGAGCCGCCGGATGACCACGTTGGCGAGGCTGAGGTTCGAGTTGTTGAGCGCGAAGGACGTGAAGCCGTTCGACGCGCCGAAGGTCGAGAACGCAAACGAGCCGCCGCCGCTGAAGGCCACCACCGAGAAGATCCGCGAGTCGACCGTCGCTGCCGTGACGTTCGTCGCGTTGAGGTGGATGCCGCTCACGTCCAGTTTCGAGGCGGTCCGCGTCGAGAACGAGATCTCGAGCTTGGAGTTCGTGTTGTTCAGCAGGTTCAGACCCTGGTAGGTGGCGTCTTCCACCATGTTGAAGATCTGCTTGCCGAGTTCCTCGAACTGCTGGGTCGCCGTCTTGCGTTCCGTCTGTGTCTGGGACCGCGAGGCCTCGGCAATACCCTTCATCTGCTTGATCAGATTGTCGATCCCCTCCAAGGCGTCGAGCGCCGCGGTGATCGAGGATATGCCCTGGTCGATGCCGTCCTTCTTGTTGCCGAAATCTTCGGCCCGGTCGGCAAGAGCCTTTGCCCGGAAGAAGTTGACCGCATCGTCGGTGACCGAGTTGACCCGCTTGCCCGTGGACAGGCGCGTCTGCGTCCTGCCGCTGAGCGTGTCCACCCTCTGCAGTGTCAGCAGCGCGTTGCGCTGGGCTTGGGTGAGGGCAATGTCGCGTCCCATGACTTCGTCTCCTTAAACAGGCGGTCAGGCGGCCTTCGGGGCCCGACCTCTTCTATCGCTGCGGCATTTCACGCCGCCCGGCAGCTTCTGCCGGTGCGCCAATTGCACTTCCGGACCGATCCGGCTTCGATCCTGGCCGTTCGGGCCGTCATTCGGGATCGGTTCCGTCCGTCTTGTTTCCCGCATCGCACAAGTCGTGCCAGTGCGCGCCGCAGGCGCCGCGAAAAGCGCGGCGAAGATCCAACGGTGCCTCTGCGGCATCTGGTGCTGTGAATGCATCGTCGCCTCGCCTACTGCAGCAGCGTCAGGATGGCCTGCTGCTGCTGGCCTGCGATCGAAAGGGCCTGGATGCCAAGCTGCTGGCGCGTCTGCAGGGCCACGAGGTTGGCGCCCTCTTCGTTCAGGTCGGCCAGGGTCAGCTTGTCGGCGCCCACTTCCAGCGTCGTCGTGTACTGCGCCGTGAAGTCCAACCTTGTCTCAAGGATCGAGACGTTCGTGCCCAGCTTCGAGGCATGCGCCCGCACCCGGCTGATCGAGAGGTCCAGCACCCGCAACACGCCGGCGGCCAGGCTGATCATCGAGTTGTTCTGCGCCAGCACGGAAAACCCGTTGGAGGCGCCGAAATTCGAGAAGGCGAACCCGCCGGAACCGCTGAACGCGATCACCGAGAAGATTCTGGTGCCCACCGTCGCCGCCGTCACATTGGTGGCGTTCAGATTGAAGCCGGGGATCTCCAGTTCCGACGCGGTGCGCGGCGAAAACGAGACTTCCAGCTTGGTGTTGGAGTTGTTGAGCAGGTTGAGACCCTGGTAGCTGCCGTCCTCGACAAGCTGGTACACCTGCTTGCCCAGTTCCTCGAACTGCAGCGTCGCGGTCTTGCGTTCGGTCTGGGACTGCGAGCGAGCCGCCTCGACCAAACCTTTCATCTGCTTCAACAGCTTGTCGATACCGTCCAGCGCGTCCAGCGCCGCGGTGATCGACGAAATGCCCTGGTCGATCCCGTCCTTCTTCAGCGCGAAGTCCTCTGCCCTGTCGGACAGCGACTTGGATTTGAAGAAGTTCACGGCATCGTCGATGACGGAATTGATCTTCTTGCCGGTCGTCAGACGAGTCTGAGTCCGGTCGCTGAGCGACTGCACGTTCTGCAGCGTCAACAGCGCACTGCGTTGGGCTGCTGTCAGAGCGATGTCGCGTCCCATCGCCAATCTCCTTCCGCGCCGGCCAGACAGAGCATTCTTTCGCTTCTGCCCGCCGACCATTTCTCGTGTGCCGCCATATCGGACCCAGGCCCGCAGACGGCGCGATCGGTTCTGGGACGGACTGGCTTGCAGGTTGCGTGCCAGTCCTTGCCGTTCGGCCCCGGCGTGCAGCCCGCCGAGCAGACCGAGCGGTGGCCGCGGCCCCGCAAACGGGCCGGTTTTTCAGTGGCACATGGCTTGCAGCATCGATCGGCATCGGATCGGTCGGCCGCCGCGCCTGTAGGCGGGTGAAGACCGGGAAGCAAAGGAGTAAAGCGATGCTCGGATCGGTCAGTACCTTGGGAATCCTTGGGCAGGACCTTTCGATCATCCGGAACGGCCAGCGGCTGTACCAGGATCTGTCCTACCAGGTTTCGACCGGCAAGAAATTCCGGGAACTGAAGGACTACCAGGCAAATGCTCCCCGCATCATCGACCTCAACAAGGAGATCGAGGCGCGGACGGCCTATCAGCAGAGCATCGACCTGGCGAACCTGAACGTCTCGGCCTATGACGCGACACTGGAACGGCTGGTCGACGTCGCACAGGACCTGGCCAAGGCGGCCGACACCGTCGGCACCTCGGACCCGAGCTGGGAGTCCGATACGCTGACCCTGGTCGACAATATGATGCTGGAGGTCGAATCGATCCTGAACAGCGAGGTCGGCGACCGCTACATCTATGCCGGCTCGCGCTTCAACACGGTGCCGATCGTCGACATCAGGACCCTGCCGGTCTACGACAACGTCACGCCGCCGCCGGGCGCGTTCCTGGTCGCCAGCCCCAACGTGGCTGAGTACGACACCGCCTTCGTGGGGCCCGGCCCGACCCCGGTCGCGGCCGCCTACGACCTTTCGGAAGTGACCATCGACGTGGGTCTCAGGCTGCAATACGGCATCAGCTCCAACGACGATGCGTTTCAGCGCCTGATTCACGGCCTGAGGGTCCTGAAATCGGCCGCCCAGCCGCTGTCAGGCACGCTGACCCAGGCGGACCGCGACGCATATCTTGGCATCGCGCGCCAGCAGGCACAGTTTGCCCAGAACGAACTCAGGCAGCTGCAGTCGTCCAACGGCGCCGTGCAAAGCATGTTCGCCCGCACCAAGGAACAGCATTCCGAGTTCATCGGGATCGCCAACATCGCCCTGGACGGGATCGAAGTCGTGGACACGGCCGCGGCCGCCACGAAGCTGTCGGCGCTGACCGCACAGATCGAGGTCTCCTATGCGACCATCGCGCGGAAGGCGGAACTGTCACTTGTGAATTTCCTGCGCTAGGAGACGCCGAAGAATGACGTCTTCAAGCCAAGCAGAAGCCGGGGCCAATCCCGAAAAACAAGGCCAAACCATGCATTTAAGAACGCCTTTACGATTGGCCATTAACATTTCCTTTCAACCGGGTTGGAGGCCCAGCCGTCCATGAGTAATCCTTACGCAGCCCAGCAAAAAGCTGCACTGCAGTCCGCCCCAGCGCAGAACAGCGAGGGTTGGGCGTTGATCGAAATGGCCCGACGCCTGGACAGCGCCGTGCAGGCCTGGGAAGCCGACCCCGAGACGCTGTTGAACACCGTCCGCCTGAACTGGCGGCTGTGGACCATCATCCAGGCGGAGCTTCTCGAACCCGAATGCCAGGTCCCCCAGGAGATCCGGCAGAATCTCCTGAACCTCTCGAACTTCATCGACAAACGCTCGGTGGAACTCATTTCCAAGCCTCATCCGGACAAGATCGGCGTGCTGATCAACATCAACCGGCAGATCGGCGCAGGCCTCTTGGGCAATCCTTCCGAGGAGGCCCTGGCGCCGGAGAACCAGCCGGCAAACGTCGCCTCCGCGGTCGAGGCGGTGCTTGCCGCGCCCGGAGACTAAACCCCGCCAATAGCGTGAAAGCCGCAGATCGCATGAGCCGATCTGCGGTTTTTCAAGGGATCCGACGGTGCCCGATCAGTTCGAGGCGTCCGCCTCGACGCCCTGGTCGTCCGTCGGCAGCACCCCGATATGCTCCAGCCGTTCGGTCTCGTGCTCGATCAGCTGCTGGGTGACGCGAAGTGCGTTGTAGAACTTGGCCTCGGCCACCAGCTGGCGGATATCCGCGCACAAGCTCGCCGCGCTCGGCGCGGCCTCCTCGTACTCGTCCAACAGCTTCTTGAAGGACTCGAGAAACTGGTCGCGTTCCTGGAAGAAGGCGTACGCGCACTGCAGGGCGTAATAGACCCGCCGTGCCGGCGTCACCGCATCCTTCTCCTGAAGGACCTCCTTGCGACGCAGCACGTCCGCCGGGTTCAGAAGCACCAGGGTCGTTGCCTCGCCAGCGTTCTCGATGACGGCACCGTTAATGATGATCCGTTCCTTCGTCGGAAGTTTGATGCGCAACGGCATGGAACCACCAGCCTCTCTCTGTCTCTCAGACTCACCAGATTAAAATACTCGATCAATTAACTTAACATCATATTAACCGTGATTTCTTTGCGGCCTTCTGAGTTCTTACGGTTAATGGGTAAATCATTGCAAACGCTTGATTTTTATTGTTCCGTCTGCTAGTATTTCTCACTGGAGAGAAGTGTGTCGCACTGGTTATGGTTGGCAGAAGCTGACTGGAGAGAGAGATGGAAATCCCAGCTGCGCCGCCGGCAACATCGCTGACGAGTCAACAGACGCAACCCTCGCTCAGCCAAACAGCAGAAGCTGGCGCAACAAAAACAGAACAGACCGCTCCGGATAACGTGGTCACCGCACTGACCGACCCGGACGAGCCGAGTGCGCGTGACGACGACGCACTGCGGCGCGATCCGAAGGCGAGCGGTGGCGGATTGGCGACGATCGACAGCTTGCGCGTGAGCGGGTTCAAGACCCGCATCGATTACGACAACGAGCGCGAGCGCGTCTTTTTGGAGATCATCGAACCGAAGACGGACGAGATCCTGCAGCGCATCCCCTCTGAGGGCCTGCTGGAGTACCTGTCCGACAAAGACACCCAGTCCAGAGGACCGGGCGTCTCTTCGTTCGACACCACGATCTGACGGTCCGGCCCCTGTGCGGGGAGGTTGAAGCGCCGGTCTTCTCCGGCGCCGTTGGCGTGTCCGCACGCTGCCCGTCAGGCCCGCTTGGCCGCCGCGGCAATTCCTTCCCGCACCGGCCTGCAGATTGTTCCACGCGGCCGAAAACGGTCCCGTGAGGCCCCGCGGCCTGCACCTCAACCCATTGATATCGTGTAGTTTCGGGCGGCCTGCCAGTTGGCCCGGGGATTGCTACTGATGGGCCGTATTCATGTGCAGTGATCGGACTGATGTCGTTAAGCATAGAGCAGATCGAAAACGGACAGACGCAGCACGCGGGCAACGCCGACAAGGCCAAACCGGCCACCGGCGAAGCCTTCGCCGCGCTGTTGGCGAACCTGAGCCTCGAATCCCGCACCTTCTCGGGCGTCAGCCCCGACCTGGCCCTGCCCGCTGCGGCGACACGCTCGGCCACGGGCGAGAACGACCGCCCGCCTCAGGAGACCGATGCGGATTTCGATACCTACACCGCTGACAACGGCGCAGCCCGCGCCGACGAGCCGACCGCCGCCCCGCGGTCCATGGACGACCGCGAGCGGACCAGGCCCGATGACACCGGCAAAGGCGAAGACCGCGGCCCCCGGCTGACCGATGCCGACGACGCCCCGGTTGGGGAGCCTGGCAGGTCGGCCGGCGCCGACGACGGCGCGCCGGAGACCGCCCCTGCCCCCGCAAACGCCGCCGGCACGGCGCAGGCCGGAGAGCCGCAGGTGGCAGCCGCTGCGCGCGGCGGACCGACCCCGCAGGCAGCGGCCGCACAGGCCGGCACGCCCCAACAGGGACAGGAAGTATTCAAGGATATGGCCGGGGGTCGCCCGTTGGCGGCGCCCAATGAGCCCATCCGACCGGATGCGGCGCGCCCCGTGACCGGCTCCGATGCGGCGCCCTTGAAGGCCGTCGTCGCCGATCAGGGATCCAAGATGGCGTCGCAGCCCAATGCCAGCCTCGCCGCCAGCGCCACGGTGAACGCCCAGCTCGGACGCGGCGCCAAGCCGGCGGCGCAGAGCCCGGACGATGGCATGTTGCCGCTTGAAGAAGGTTTCGTCCTGCGCGGACAGATCCAGTCGCCGAACGCTGCGGCCAAGCCGATGACGGCCGATGCCGCCAAGGCTGCCGGACAGCCGGGCCAGGATGGCGCCATGACGGACACGGCCGGCAAGTCCGGTTCCGGCAACCAGACCGCGCCTGCGATGACGGTTCAGCCGGCCGCCGCAGTGACGGCCGCGCCATTGGGCACCGCGTCGACCCTCGGCAATGCGGCCCAGGCGGGCCAGCCGGCCGCTGGCCAGGCAGCCGACGCGACGCTGACCACCACGGCATCGACGAGCCAGGCCCAGGCGCCCGCCCGATCAAGCCCGGCATCCTTCAGCGCAGCCATGCGCAATGCCGGCCAACCTTTGCCGACCGCTGAACAGGTCGCCATCCAGATCCAGCGTGCGGTCGGCAACGGATCGGACCGGATCACGATTCAGCTTCGGCCGCAGGAACTCGGCCGCGTCGAGGTCAAGATGGAAGTGGGCCATGACGGCAAGCTGCTGGCGGTCATCTCGGCCGACAAGCCCGAAACCCTGGATCTTCTGCAGCGGGACCAACGGTCGCTCCAGAACGCGCTAAGCGACGCCGGCCTGGATGTCGACAACGACTCGCTCAGCTTCAACCTGAACGGCCAGGAAGACGACCCGGCCCTTGCCTCGGACGGCGATGACGGAATGCCCGGCGGCGACGATGCCGGGCTTGTGCCGGACGACGAGGCCGCGACGGGCTCCGGACATGTGAACGTGATTACCGAGGACAAGGTCGACGTCCTTCTGTGACGTCGCTGGAGGCACTGAACAATGGAAGTCAACGACGTCACCAACGCGGCGCCTGCAACGGTCCAACCCGACAGTGCACTGAGCAGGCTGACCGAGGATTTCGACACTTTTCTGACGATTCTTACGACGCAGCTCCAGAACCAGGATCCGCTTTCGCCGCTGGATACCCACGAATTCACGAATCAGCTGGTGATGTTCGCCGGGGTCGAGCAACAGGTGAACCAGAGCGACCTTCTGGAGGACCTGATCGCGCTCCAGAACGCCAACCAGACCGTCGGCGCAGTCTCCTATCTGGGCAACGCGGTCGAGACCGCGGGCAAGAACTTCGCCCTTGAGACGGGCGGCAACACGCTTTCCTACGAGTTGCCGAAGACAGCGTCGGCGTCGATCATCCAGATCTACGATGCCCAGGGCACCCTTGTCCGCATGGAGCCCGTGCCGAACACCTCGGGCCGACACAGCTTCGTCTGGGACGGCACCGATCAGAACGGCGTGGCGGTCCAGCCGGGTGAATACTCCTTCAACATCTCGGCCGTGGACGGAAACGACGCGACCATCGACATCGCACACTACTCCAACGGCACGGTGACGGGCGTCTCGTTCGCCGATGGCAAGACGGTGCTGGATATCGGCGGCCGACAGGTGCCGCTGGATGAGATCATTGCGGTCCGTCCGCCGACCGAAACCACCCCGTAGGCGGCTGCCACGTACCGAACCGACCGCATTCCGGCACCAAGCCGGCGGGGTCAAGGACACAACGAGTTAAAGACCTGCAGGAAGGACGATTGAAATGAGTATCTATGGCGCGCTTCGATCCGGTGTGTCGGGCCTGTTCGTTCAGAGCCAGTCGATGGCCATGCTGTCCGACAACATCGCCAACGTGAACACCATTGGGTACAAGTCCTCTCGTCCCCGCTTTTCGACGCTGGTGACCAGCCAGTCCTCGCCGACGCTGTATTCCTCGGGCGGCGTGAAATCGACCATCGGCCGCGAGATCGACGCGCAGGGCCTGTTGCAGGCCTCGCCCTTCTCCACCGACATCGCGATTTCCGGCAAGGGCTTCTTCGTCGTCTCGGACGCCGTGACGACAAACGCCACCGGCAACGTGGTTCCCAACGGCGACATCTACTTCACCCGGGCGGGCGAGTTCCGGACCGACAAGGACGGAAACCTTGTGAACTCCCAGGGCTTCTACCTGACCGGCTGGCCCTACGACCAGACGCTGCAGCAGTTCACCACGACCAACGTTCTTTCCTCCTTCAGCGGCATCAATGTCGCCGGCCTGACATCGAACCCGGTACCGACCTCGTCAATCGATCTCGGCGCCAACCTGCAGGCCTCCGCCGCGGTGGCCACGACCTATGACGTCGCCGTGCAGATCTTCGACCGCCAGGGCGGCAGCCACACCATGAACCTGACCTTCACCAAGGCGGCCGCCAATTCATGGGACGTGTCGGCGGCGGTGTCCGGCACAGGCTCGGGTTTCATCGATCCAGCGCCGCCTCCCGGCGGGTTCATTTCCGGCGCCACGGCCCAGCCGCTGGGCAACATCACCTTCAACGCCGACGGCACGCTGGCCACCGTCACATCCAACACCGCGGGCGGTGACCTGGCCACGGTCGTCGCGAACCAGTTCAACTTCACGCTGGACTATGACGGCAACGCCGCGACCGCAACCGACCAGGTGGCCGCCACACTGGACCTCGGCACGATCGGTCAGGCCGACGGCATGACCCAGTTCGAAGGCGCCTTTACGCCGAACTTCATCAATCAGAACGGCAAGCAGTTCGGCTCGCTGACGGGCGTGACCGTCAACGAAAGCGGCGAAGTGACGGCACTGTTCGACAATGGCGAAACGCGGCTGATCTATCAGGTGCCCGTCGTGGCCTTCAACAACCCCAACGGGCTCGAGCCGAAGAGCGGCAACGTGTGGATCGAGACGGATTTCTCCGGCGCCCCCGTGGCGCTGGCGCCCAACAGCGGCGGTGCCGGCCTGATCTCGCCGGGCTCGCTGGAGTCCTCCACCGTCGACCTGGCGGACGAGTTCACCAACATGATCGTCACCCAGCGGGCCTACTCGGCCAGCACGCGGATCATCACGACCGCTGACGAGATGCTGGAGGAGTTGATCCGGGTCAAACGGTAGGCCGTTAGCCAGCTTCTAACAGGTCTGAAAAAAGGGTTACGGCCGGCTTCATGTCGGCCCTTTAACCTGTTGATATCATTGATATTAATTGGCAACCCTACCCCCCGTTCCACTTAGCCATTTTTTAAGCGATCCCGCGTAGCATCGGGACCAAGAATGTGAGCGAGATTTCGGTATCTGAAGAGGCGACACAGCGATGGTGGGGATGCACAACGAAGGAGGCTTTGGCGGTCTGATTCAGGCATCGCAGCCTGCATCGATCGACGACCTGCCGCCCCCTGACACCACGCGTTGGGTCGTACGGCGCAAAGCCCAGGTCGTGGCCGGCGTTCGCGCCGGGCTGCTGACCGTGGAAGAGGCGTGCCAGCGCTATAACCTGTCCCTGGAAGAGTTCATGTCCTGGCAGTCGCTGATCGACCGCCACGGCACCCGTGGTCTGCGTGCGACCCGCGTTCAGCAGTATCGCGGCTCGCAGATGCGCCGCAAATCCTGATCCGGCCCGCGCCACGGGCGCGGTCCACACCAATTCCGCCACCCGCTTTCAGGCGTTGTCGAACGTAAAATAAATCGCGTTCGGATTCTTTTTACTTTCTGTTCATAATACTGAAAAAGTATTAATCCGGCCTGAGCTTATTTAATTGTGTCAGGCGGCAATTTTTGCCCACGTTTATCTTTCTATTTACCATCTCCGGCATACAGTGCTCTGCAAGTGCAGTGGAACCGGGGTGGACAATGCTCCAGAAAATTCAAGGGGATGGCGCGTACCTTGCAGGGTTGGACGCAGGTTTGCCGGCGACCGGTCGCGGACCGGACGCGCCTGTGCGGCCAGGGGGAGTTTTGCGCCCTTCCGGCCATGGCGATGACGGCCGGGGCGCCCGGAGAGAGGTCACGTGAACCAGTTCTTTCAGGTCATCCAGAGCCTGGGTGCAAGCCGGATCACCGCGATCGTCGGCGCTGCGGCTGTCGTGCTGGGCACGCTGATCTTCGTCCTGACACGGCTCAACACCCCCGACCTCGCTCTTCTCTATGCAGATCTCGATCCGTCGGACACCGACGAGATCGTCACCCAGCTTACCTCCCAGGACATCCCGTTCGAGATTCGCGGCCAGGGTGACCAGATCCTGGTGCCGTCGGACCAGGTCGGTCCCGTGCGCCTGGCGATGGCACAGCTCGGTCTGCCCAGCAGCGGGACCGTGGGTTACGAGATCTTCGATCGCGAGCAGTCGATCGGAACGTCGAGCTTCGTCCAGGAAGTCAACCAGTTGCGCGCGCTGGAAGGCGAACTGGCGCGGACGATTGCGTCGCTTGCACCGGTCAAGGGCGCGCGGGTCCATCTGGTGCTGCCGCAGCGCGAGCTGTTCACGCGCGAGCGCCAGGAGCCGAGCGCTTCGGTGATCCTGCGCATGAAGGGCGCCAACCGGCTCGAGCGCAGCCAGGTCCTGGCGATCCAGCACCTGGTCGCGGCCGCCGTCCCGCGGCTGAAGCCCGGCTCCATCTCAATCGTCGACGACCGCGGCACGCTGTTGGCGCGCGGCGGCGACGGCGACACCGGGTTGTCGGGCGAATCGGTCGATGAGATGCGCGCCGGATACGAAACGCGGCTGGCACGCCGCCTAGAGGCGCTTCTGGAGAACACCGTCGGCCTGGGCAAGGTGCGCGCCGAAGTCCGCGCCGTCATGGACTTCAGCCAGCAGGTGGTCGAGGAAGAAGAGTTCAATCCCGAAGGCCAGGTGCTGCGCTCGACCGAAGCGATCGAGGAATCCTCGCTGTCGGAGGACGGTGCACCCGACAACGTCACTGTCGAGCAGAACCTTCCCGGCGCGGGCGACGAGCCGGGCGGTGCCGGCTCGCGTGAACAAAGCAGCCGGACGGAAGAACGCAGCAACTACGAGATCAACCGCCGGGCGATCAACACCATCATCGCGCCGGGGCGGATCCAGCAGCTTTCCGTCGCCGTTCTGGTCGACGGCCACTATCGCGATGCCGAGGACGGCACGACCACCTACGAGAACCGCTCGCCGGAGGAGATGGAGCAGATCGAGAAACTGGTCCGCTCCGCCATCGGGTTCGGCGCCGACGGCCGCGACGACGTCGTCGAAGTGATCAACATGCAGTTCGCCGACGTCGCGATGATGGCCGGCGAGGAGGACCGCGAGCTGTTCGGGTTCCCGACTGCCGAACTGTTGCGCTACGCCGAGAAGTTCGTGCTGGCGGCCCTGTTCATCCTGGTCCTGCTGATGATCGTCAGACCGATCCTGGCGCGCCTGATGGAGGTCGGCCCGTCGGCCCTTGCCGAGGTGACCGGCGCCGGCGCCGGCGAACTGATGCTGGCCGACGAAACGGGCATCGGCGGCGCGCCGCAGCTTGCCGGACCGGCCGCCGCGGGTGCGCCGGGCGTGCCGGCCGCGCCGGGCGAGGAGGTCGGCGAAGAAGACGACGAGATAAGCGAAGAGTTCGACACCATGATCGACATCGCCCAGGTCGAAGGCCGCGTGAAGGCGTCGTCGCTGCGCAAGATCGGCGAGATCATCGAAAAGCATCCGGAAGAGGCAGTCTCGATCCTGCGGACTTGGATCACCCAGGACAACTGAGCGAGCTAGGCGGAAATGAACATGAAGTTGCGTGAGGATTATCGCAGCCTTGCCGGCGTCGAAAAATGCGCGGTCTTGATGCTCGCCGTCGGCGAAGACAACGCCGCACGGCTGTTCTCGATCATGGACGATGACGAGATCCGCGAAGTGTCGGCCGCGATGGCAAACCTTGGCACGATCAGCTCGACCCTTGTCGAACGGCTGTTCGTCGATTTCGCAGGCATGATTTCGACCACCGGCACCCTGGTCGGCAGCTTCGATTCCACCGAACGGCTGTTGACGAAGGTCATGTCACCCGACCGCGTCCAGACGATCATGGAAGAGATCCGCGGTCCGGCCGGGCGCACGATGTGGGACAAGCTGGCCAACGTGAACGAGATCGTGCTGGCCAACTATCTGAAGAACGAATACCCGCAGACCGTCGCGGTCGTTCTGGCGAAAATCAAACCGGAACACGCATCGCGCGTTCTGACCAACCTGCCGGAAGCCTTCGGCATGGAAGTGGTCATGCGCATGCTGCGCATGGAATCGGTCCAGAAAGAGGTGCTGGACGACGTGGAGCGCACCCTGCGCAACGAGTTCATGTCGAACCTTGCCCGCACCCAGCGCCGCGACAGCCACGAGATGATGGCCGAGATCTTCAACAATCTCGACCGCAACACCGAGAACCGGTTCATGACGTTGCTGGAGGAGCGCAACCGCGACTCCGCCGAACGCATCAAGGCGCTGATGTTCACCTTCGAGGATCTGCAGAAACTGGATCCGCAGGGCGTTCAGACGCTGTTGCGTGCGGTCGACAAGGACAAGCTGGGCATCGCCCTGAAAGGCTCGTCCGAAACGGTGCGCGATCTCTTCTTCAACAACATGTCGGAACGCGCAGCCAAGATCCTGCGCGAAGACATGGCCGCGATGGGCCCGGTACGGCTGCGCGACGTGGACGAAGCGCAGATGGAGATGGTCAACCTCGCCAAGGACCTCGCGACCAAGGGCGAGATCGTCATCTCCGAAGGCAAGGGCGAAGACGAGCTTGTTTACTGACGAGAAAATGGCTGCTGACGAACGTCCCCAGACCGACGATCCGGTCACCAAGTTTCTGTTCGACCTGAGCTTCGACGAAGAGGCCCAGGACAACGGGGATGTGCCCGTCGAAGAGGAACCCGAACCGGAGCTGCCGCCGCCGCCGCCGGAACCGACCTTCAGCGAGGCGGAACTGAACGACGCCCGCGCCGAGGCATTCCGCGAAGGCCAGGCGGCGGGCCTGAACGAAGCGGGCGCCGGCATCGAACAGCGCACCGCCACGGCGATGGAGACGGTGTCGGCCTATCTGTCGGTCTTGGGCGCGCAGCAGGAAGAGGCCAACAGGCAGGTGATCAAGGACGTGGTTGCGCTCAACGAGCGTATCCTCGAAATGATCATCCCCGCCTACCTGGAGCGGCACGGCGTCGACGAGATCACCGCTTTGGTGGCGGATTGCCTGAGCAAGATCCTCGATCCGGGCAAGGTCGCGGTGGACGTGCCAGCGGAATCCGTCAGCGCGCTGGAAAAACGGCTTGGCGAGGCGGCGGCGCAGGCCGGCTTCACCGGCGCGCTGGAGATCCGGCCAGCCACCAATCTCGCGCCCGGCGACGTCAAGCTGTCCTGGCAGAACGGCGGCGCGGAACGCCTGAGCGAGACGATCTGGGCCGAGATTTCCGAAGCGGTCGAACGGGCGATGCACAGCCTGGACGCCGCCGACACCGCCGCACCGCAGGACGCGGCGCCCGACGACCCGGCCGCGGTGGACGATGCCGCGCCGTCGCCGCCGGCGGCGGAGACTTTGCAGACCGACGCCCCGCAATCCGACGCCGAGCCGGCGGAACTCATTGAACCGGGCGAAGACATCGTCCCTCGACCGGGTAACGCATCCCCCGATGCGCCGGCCGAACCCGGCACGGGTTAGGACCAGGAGAAAGCAATGGCCGACGAAGAAGAACTCGAACTTGAAGAGCTGACGGACGAGCCGTCGACCGAACTCGACCGGGTCGCCGACGAGGTGCGCGGCGGGCCACAGGGCGCGCGCGACCTGGAGGCGGTCTACGACATTCCGGTCCACGTGGCCGCGGTGCTGGGCAAGTCCAACATGCAGGTCAGCCAACTCCTGAAGCTGGGCCGCGGCGCCGTCGTCGAACTGGACCGCAAGGTCGGCGAGGCGATCGACATCTACGTCAACAACCGGCTGGTGGCGCGCGGCGAGGTGGTCGTCGTCGAAGACAAGCTGGGCGTGACAATGACGGAAATCATCAAATCCGACCGATCGAACTGACCGTGGATCTGCTGGACGGCGAACGGATATGACGACACACCTCGAAAGCCAAGGACCGGACCGCCGCGTCCGCGCCCCCCGGACGCGGAACACGCTGGACGTCGCCACGGTGGTCGGGCTGTTGGCCGCGTTCGCGCTGATCGCGACGGCGATCGTCCTGGGCGGCTCGCCGCTGGCTTTCGTGGACCTGCCTGCGATCTGCATCGTGATCGGCGGCACGTTCGGCGTGGTCACCGCCTGTTTTTCCCTAGGCGACGTCTGGATGACCCTGAAAGCGGTGCGCACCGCCGTCCTCAGCGCCAGCCGCCAGCCCAAGCACATCGCTGTCCAGTTGCTGCGCCTCAGCCAGCTCGCGCGCCAGAACGGTACGCTGGCCCTGCAGGAGCACGAGGCGAGCGCCACCGACAACGACCTGCTGCGCCAGGGCCTGGGCATGATCGTCGACGGAGCGAGCGGCGACAACATCGAGCGCATTATGACGCGCGAGGTCCAGGCGGCGATGCAGCGCCACACCCGCAGCGTCGGCGTGCTGCGCAAGGCGGCCGAGATCTCGCCGGCAATGGGGCTGATCGGCACGCTGGTCGGCCTGGTGCAGATGCTGGGCAACCTGGACGACCCGTCAAGCATCGGACCGGCCATGGCGGTGGCGCTGTTGACGACGCTGTACGGCGCGATCCTCGCCAACATGGTCTTCACACCGCTTGCCTCCAAGCTGGAGCGCAACGCCGCGGAAGACATGATCGTGAACCACCTGTGCGTGCTGGCCGCGGCTTCCATCGGACGCCACGAAAACCCGCGCCACCTGGAACTGCTTTTGAACACCGTGCTGCCGCCCGCGCAGCGCGTCGACTATTTCAGCTGATGTAAGGGACCGGATAGGGCAATGCGACTACTGATCATCGGAACACTCGAAGGGCATATGAGCTCGGCCGGGCAGATCGCCCTGGCACGCGGCGCGAAAGTGGCGAACGTCACCAACGTCGATGACGGCATCTCCACGCTGCGTTCGGGCCACGGGGCCGACCTCGCCATGGTCGACATCCGCCTGCCGGTCGCAGATCTCGTCAAGCGGCTGAAGGACGAGCGGATCAATTGCCCGGTCGTCGCCTGCGGCATCGTCGGCACCGACGCCGACGCCGCCGTGGAGGCGATCAAGGCGGGTGCCCAGGAATACATCCCGCTGCCGCCCGATCCCGAAATGATCGCGGCGGTCCTCGAAGCCGTCACCCAGGAAGCCAGCGCCGTCATCTCGTCGGACCCGGCGATGCGGCAGGTCCTGGACATGGCAAAACAGATCGCGCCCTCGGACGCCTCCGTTCTGATCACCGGCCACTCCGGCACCGGCAAGGAGGTCATGGCGCGCTTCCTGCACGCCAACAGCCGCCGTTCTTCCAAGGTCTTCGTGGCGGTCAACTGCGCCGCGATCCCGGAGAACCTGTTGGAGTCCGAACTGTTCGGACACGAGAAGGGTGCGTTCACCGGTGCCGTCGCACGCCGGATCGGCAAGTTCGAAGAAGCCGACGGCGGCACGCTGCTGTTGGACGAGATCAGCGAGATGCATCCGCGCCTGCAGGCAAAGCTGCTGCGCGCCATCCAGGAACGCGAGATCGACCGCGTTGGCGGTTCCCAGCCGGTCAAGGTGGACGTGCGCATTCTTGCGACCTCGAACCGCGACCTGCAGAAGTCCGTCAAGGACGGCGATTTCCGCGAGGACCTCTATTTCCGGCTCAACGTGGTCAACCTTGTGCTGCCGCCGCTGAAGGACCGGCCGAACGACATCGAGGTCCTGTCGCGCCACTTCGCCGAGAAATACGCCGAACTGAACGGGTTCACCCCGCAACCGGTCACATCGGAGGCACTGGAGCTTCTGAAGACGCACGACTGGCCCGGCAACGTCCGCGAGCTTGAGAACACCATGCACCGCGCGGTTCTCCTGACCCAGGGGCGCCAGGTCGGCCCCGAGGCCATTCTCTTGACGGGCGGCCAGACGGCGCCGAGTGCGGCGGAGACGGCAAGCGCCGCGCTGGAGATCACCAACAACGGCGAACAAGCGGACAGTCAGACCGGTATGGTCGGCAAGACGGTCGCCGAGGTCGAGCGGGAACTGATCATCGACACCTTGAGCCATTGCCTGGGCAACCGGACACACGCCGCAAACATACTTGGCATCTCGATCCGGACGCTGCGCAACAAGCTCAAACAGTACTCGGAGGAAGGGTTCTCCGTTCCGATGCCGGGCGACGCGGAACAGCGTGCGACCTGACGCGGCTGCAGCTGGAGACCTGATCCCGGATGTCTGACGAAACCCAGGGCACAACGGCACCCGCCGCCGAGGCGGTGCCAACGGCAACGGGCGCGCCGAAGCTGGACCTTGGGCGGCTGCAGGACATCTTTGTCCGCGGCGACATCGCCATGCCGCTTGGCATCGCAGCGATTCTGGTCCTGTTGTTGGTGCCCTTGCCGACCTGGCTGCTGGACATCGCGCTGGCCATCTCGATCACGTTTTCCGTCGTCATCCTGATGACCGTCGTGTTCCTGCAAAAACCGCTGGACCTGACGTCTTTCCCGACGATCCTTCTGATCGCCACATTGATGCGGCTTGCCCTCAATGTGGCGTCGACCAGGCTGATTCTGACCGACGGACATACCGGACCGGCAGCAGCCGGCCGCATGATCCAGGCATTCGGCAATTTCGTGGTTGGCGGAAACTACGTCATCGGCATCATCGTCTTCGGCATTCTCGTCATCATCAATTTCATCGTCATCACCAAGGGCGCCGGCCGCATTGCCGAGGTGGCCGCGCGCTTCACCCTGGACGCCATGCCGGGCAAGCAGATGGCGATCGATGCGGACCTGTCGTCCGGGCTGATCAACGAAGACCAGGCCCGCCAGCGCCGCAAGGACCTGGAGCAGGAGAGCTCGTTCTATGGCGCCATGGACGGCGCGTCCAAGTTCGTGCGCGGCGACGCCATCGCCGGACTTCTGATCACCTTCATCAACGTGGTCGGCGGCATCATCATCGGGACCGCGCAAAAAGACATGAGCATGGCCGTTGCGGCCGAGAACTACACATTGCTGACGATCGGCGACGGCCTGGTCAGCCAGATCCCCGCGATCATCGTTTCCGTGGGCGCCGGCATGCTGGTCACCAAGGCAGGCCTGTCGGAGACGGTCGACAAGGCGGTGCTTGGCCAGTTGAGCGGCTATCCCACCGCGCTTGGCGTTGCCTCGTTCCTGCTGCTCACGATGTCGGTGATCCCGCAGATCCCTGCCCTTCCCTTTCTGATGTTGGGGGCCGGCGTCGGCACAGCGGCCTGGTACACATCGCGCCGCGCCGCGACCCGCGAGGCCGAGGCCCATGCAGCCGTCGAGCAAGCCGAAAGTGATGCCGCCGCCGTGGCCGAAGAACCGATCGCCAGCGCGCTGCAGATAGACCTGGTGCGCCTGGAAATGGGCTATGGGCTGCTGCCGCTGATCAACGCCGACAGCGAGCACCGCCTGACCGACCAGATCAAGGCACTGCGCCGCCAGCTGGCTTCCGACGTGGGTTTCGTCATGCCGGCGGTACGCATCCAGGACAATCTGCAGCTGCCGGCCAACACCTACATCATCCGGGTCAAGGAAATCGAAGCCGGGCGCGGCGATCTGCGCCCCAACATGCTTCTGGTCATGGACCCGAAGGGCGGCGAACTGACGCTGCCGGGCGAGACCACGGTCGAGCCCACCTTCGGGCTCCCGGCCCTGTGGATTCCCGATCACGGGCGCGAGGAGGCGATTTTCCGCGGCTATACCGTCGTCGACCCGGCGACCGTGATCACCACGCACCTGACCGAGGTCATCAAGGAACAGATGGCCGAGCTGTTGTCCTACGCCGAGACCCAGAAACTGCTGGACGAGCTTCCGCCGGAGCACCAGAAGCTGATTGCCGATCTTGTTCCCGCGCAGATCCCGCTGGGGTCGGTCCAGCGCGTGCTGCAGAACCTGCTGAACGAGCGGATCTCGATCAGGGACCTGCCGACCATCCTGGAAGGCGTCGCCGAGGCGATCGGCTACACGCGCAACATCACCACGATGACCGAGCATGTGCGCACGCGGCTCGCACGCCAGCTTTCCGACGCGAACACCAACGACGAAGGCGTCATGCCGCTGATCACGCTGACGCCGGAATGGGAACAGGCGTTCCTCGAATCGATCGCCGGCGAAGGCGAGGACCGGCAACTCGCCATGGCGCCGACCAAGTTGCAGGAGTTCATCACCCTGGTCCGTAGCATCTTCGAGAAGCAGGCCATGTCCGGCGAGACGCCGGTGCTGTTGGTCGGCCCGGTCATCCGACCTTTCGTGCGCTCGGTGATCGAGCGGTTCCGCCCCACAACGGTCGTGATGTCGCAGAACGAGATCCACCCCAAGGCCCGCATCAAGACGGTCGGGCAGATCTAGGCGGGGACCGGCGCGATGCGACTGAAAACATTCCACGCCGACACGATGCCCGCCGCGATCGCGCTTGTCCGCGAGCAGCTTGGCGAAGAGGCAATCATCGTGACCACCCATACCGAGGAAGGGACCGGTGCGGTGCGGGTCACCGCTGCCGTGGAATCCGAGGACAGCTTCGAAATCGAAGAAGCGATCCAGGAGTTCGACACGCTGGAACTGGTGTTCGAGGCGCTGCAGCGCCACGGCGCACCGGCCACGCTGACCGACGCCCTGGTCGACCTTGCCGCGGAGATCCCCGCGGAGGATCCGGTGCTGTCTCTTGCCGGCGCGCTGGACGCCCGCTTCCGGTTCAGCCCGCTGCCGGAGGAGGCTTCGAAACGCCCGCTCTTGATGATCGGACCGCCGGGAACGGGCAAGACCGTGGCCTGCGCGAAACTTGCGGCACGCGCCGTCCTCGCCGGCCGCACCGCGGCCCTGATCTCCGCCGACCCGATGCGGGCCGGCGCGCAGGCACAGCTACAGCACTATGCCGAGAAGCTGGGCGCGCCGTTCCGGACGGCGGACAACAACGCCGCGCTGGCGGCTGCGATCGCCGAGTCAAAGGATGCCGACATGGTCCTGATCGACACCAGCGGAACGAACCCCTACAGCGCCGAGGACCTGGTGCGGCTGGCCGATCTGATTTCGGGGCACGACGCGGAGGTCTTGCTGGTCCTGAATGCCGGCCGCAACGCCGAGGACTGCCAGGACGTTGTCGAAGCATTCAAGTCGATGCAGCCGCAGCGGCTGATCGTCACCGGCCTCGACCTGTCGCGACGATACGGCGGCATGCTTGCCGCCGCAGAGTTCGGCGGGCTTTCCTTCTCCGATGTCAGCGTGACCCCGGAAATTGCCGAAGGACTGATCGCGCTCAATCCGGTCTCGCTGGCCCGGCTGATCAGTCCCACTCCAACCGAAGACGCGCGGAACGCTCCGCCGCACACTGCTATGAAACCCGAGTAGCGCCATGCAAAGCAAAGCAGCAGCAGAAGCAACCGCGGCCAACGCCGCCGCCCGCATCCCGGACGGCAAGAATGTTCTTGCAATCGCATCCGGTAAAGGCGGCGTCGGCAAGACCTGGTTCGCAATCACACTGGCCCACGCCCTGAGCCGCGCCGGAGAGAAGACCCTTCTGTTCGACGGGGACCTGGGCCTGGCAAACGTCGATATCCAGCTCGGATTGATGGCGGAACGCGACCTCAGCGCAGCGCTGTCCAACAAGCTGCCCCTGAAGAAGTGCATCACGCGCTTCGATGACGGAGGGTTCGACATTCTGGCAGGCCGTTCGGGTTCGGGTTCCCTGGCGGCGCTGCCGATCCAGAAGGTCGCAATGCTGCATATGGCATTGATGAACCTGTCGAAATCCTACGACAAGGTGATCATCGACCTGGGCGCGGGACTGGACCGGGTGGTGCGCATGCTGGCCGGCAAGGCATCCAAAAGCGTTGTCATCACCACGGACGAGCCGACGTCGATCGCCGATGCCTATGCCTACATCAAGGTGACCCTGTCGGACCGGCCGGACGCCGACCTCAGGATCGTCGTCAACATGGCCGAGTCCATGGAAAAGGGCGAGAAGACCTACGAGACCCTGGCAAACGCCTGCGAGAACTTCCTGGGCCAGCGCCCCAAGCTGGCCGGCATCGTACGGCGCGACCGCAGGGTGGCCGACGCGATCAGGAGCCAGGCGCCCTTCCTGACGCGTTCTCCGTCGGCCGACGCGGCCGAGGACATCGAACGCGTCGCCAAGGAACTGCTGGCAAGCTTCGAGGACTGACCGAATGACGGCCGGCGTGCCCCCCGCCCCACCCGTCCAGCCCGCCGCCGGCGGGACGGGCGCCGTCTCGGGCACGGGCACGGTGGTCGCGCTGCCGCCGGCAAGCGACGGCAGCCAGCTCCAGCTTAAGCTTCTGCAGGCGCTCAGGGGCGTCGTCGTCGCCCGGACCGCCCAGGGAACGGTCACTCTGCAGACGCCGCTGGGACCGGTTTCGGTGCAAACCGGCCTGACGCCGCCGCCCGGCGCGCAACTGATCGTGACGGTCCAAAGCCTTGGACCGCCGCCGCAGGTTACCCTTCAGCCGGGCGGGGACGCCTCTCAGGGCCGCGGCCAGGCCGCGACGACGACCTCCGGAACACCGCCGCAATCGGTGCAGACATCCCTGACCCAGGGTTCCGTCCTGTTCGCGACAATGTCCCGGCCCGCCGGCACGCCGGCCGCCGCCGCGAGTGCCGGCATCCAGGCCGCCGCCGCCGGCCGGGCGGCGCCGGCCACCCCGACAAACGCATCGACACCGGCGACGACGCCGTCACCCGGACAGGCGGCGATGCCGCCGGCCGCCGCGACGCCGCGCGGGCCCGTCCAGGCGGGCGCGACCCCGGCACCGCCACCGGGCCCCGTCGGTCAGGCCACGCTGGCCACCCTGCCCGTCGGCAGCCGCATCGCCATGCGCCTGGCCGCGGTCCAGCTTCCGGGCAGCGCAGCCTCCACACCGGGTGCGGCGGCGGCCCCGTCGGCGACCGTTCAGGCGACGGCAACCGGCGCCGGCCCCTCGGGACAGACCCAGATCCAAAGCACGGTCGGCCAGATGACACTGGCCACGACCACGCCGCTGCCGGCGGGCACCCGGCTGGGATTGGAGCCAATCGGACTGCCGCAGCTCCCCGACGCCGCCGCGACGCTGGAAGAGGCCGCCGGGCAGCGCTGGGAGGCCTTGCGCGAGGCGATCCAGGCGGTGGCGAAGGCAGGTGCCGGTGCCGGCCAGGCACGCATGATGCAGGCCATCCCCCAGCCGACCCCGCAGATGCCCGCGACGGTTGTGTTTTTTCTGCAAGCGCTGCGGCATGGTTCGATGCGTGCTTGGATCGGCGACGATGCCGCCGAAACGCTCGGTCGGACCAGCAAGCCGTTGTTGGACCGGCTTGGCGGGGACTTTGCGCAGATGCAGCGCATTTCCGGCGAGCCGGTGGCCCAGGACTGGCGCATGTTCCCGGTCCCGCTGTTCGCCGACGGCGAGGCGGAACGGTTGAAGCTCTACATCAAGGACCGTCAGGCCGCGGGCGGCGACGGAGAGGAAAACGAAGCAGACCGTTTCATCGTGGAGGCGAATTTCACGCGGCTCGGTCCGTTTCAGTTCGACGGGTTGGTCCGGCGTAAGCGCCTGGACCTGATGATCCGTACCCTGCGCGCCCTGCCGCGGGACATGCAGGACGGGATCGGCGTCCAGTTCGCCGACACCGTCACCGCGCTGGGCCTGACGGGCAGCCTGTCGTTCCAGGTAAGCGACCGGTTCGACACTCCCGGCGGCGGGCCGTCGCCGGACGGGCTGGAGGGCGTCTGGGCGTAGCGGACGCTAGCCGCGTCGGCGCCAACTGTGACGCTGCAACGACCGTTCGTCGGTTTCGATGGTTTCGCGCCGGCGCCGCTCGGCGGCGTCGCGACGGCGGCGGCCGGCATCGGTGATCTCATAGCGTTTCTGTCTTTCGTAGCTTGCCGCAAGCGCGTCCCGGGCGACCGCGACCGCCTCGCCCGCACGTGCCAGGTCCGCCTGCAGCGCCTCGCGGCGCCGGATCGCCGCCGCACCGTACGCGCCGTAGGCATAGGACGCCTCGCTCAGGGCGACGGCCGCCTGCTGTTCGGTGGCGAGGCTGTCGGTCAGGTCGTCCAACGCGGCCTTGATCGAATCCTCGCGATCCTGCTCGGCGCGCAGCGCCACGCGCTTTTCGTCGACATCGGCCGTGGCCAGCTTGATCAGGCTGTTCAGCGCCTTCATGCAACGCCCTCAGCGGCGGCCGACGGCTCGCCCGCCTGTGTCAGCCCGAGGATCTCGGCCAACCGCACGTAGCCTTTCGCCAACTCGTCCCGCTCGTTCTTGCCCTGTGCCAGGAACGCCTCGAGCTGGGGATAGTGGGCGATGGCCCGATCGACCTCCGGGTCGGCGCCCTGGCGGTAGGCGCCGAGCCGGATCAACTCGGCCATGTTCTCGTACGCGGCCAAAAGGCCGCGCGCCGTGTCGACGATCTGGTTTTCGCGCTCGGAGTTGCAGTCGGGCATGCTGCGCGAGATCGATTTCAGAACGTCGATCGCCGGATAGCGGTTGCGGTGGGCGATCGCACGGTCCAGCACGATATGGCCATCCAGGATGCCGCGGCAGGCATCGGCGATCGGTTCATTGTGGTCGTCGCCCTCGACCAGCACGGTGAAGATCCCGGTGATCGATCCGTCGTCGGTGCCGGGCCCGGCCCGTTCCAGGAGCCGCGGCAGCTCGGCAAAGACGGTGGGTGTATAGCCCTTGCTTGCCGGCGGCTCGCCGGCGCTCAGCCCGATTTCGCGCTGTGCCATGGCAAAGCGGGTCACCGAATCCATCAGGCACAGGACATTGCGGCCCTGGTCCCTGAAATGCTCCGCCGCGGCCATTGTCATGTAGGCGGCTTCGCGCCGCATCAGGGCGCTCTCGTCCGAGGTCGCCACCACGACCACGGCGCGCTTCAGGCCCTCCGGGCCCAGGTCGTCGGCAAGGAAGTCCTGAACTTCCCGGCCGCGCTCGCCCACCAGACCGATCACGATCACGTCGGCTTCGGTGAAACGCGCCATCATCGACATCAGGATCGACTTGCCGACCCCCGAACCGGAAAAGACGCCCAGGCGCTGGCCTTGGCACACGGTGGTGAAGGTGTTGAGCGCCCGCACCCCGAGATCCATCTTCGGTCCCAGCCGGCGGCGCGCATGGGCCGGCGGCGGGCTGTTGCGGATCGGCACGGCGATGTCGCCCTTGACCAGTGCCGGACCGCCGTCCACCGGCTCGCCGAAGGCGTTGATGACGCGCCCCAGCCAGTCGTCGGTGGGATAGATCACGGGCTCGCTGTGCTGTAGGACCGCCTTGCAGCCCAGCCCGACGCCCTCCAGCGGGCCGTAGGGCATCGCCAGGGCGCTTGCGTCGCGGAAGCCGACGATCTCGCACGGCACCTGCCTGCCGCCCCGCCCGGCGAGCGTACAGCGGTCGCCGATGGACAGGTGCCCCTCGATCCCGCAGATTTCCACCAGCATGCCCTGGATCGCGGTGACCCGGCCATACAACTCGTAGTTGCGAAGCCGCGACAGATCGGATCTCAGACGTTCAACGGCGTCTTTCATTTCACTTCCAAAGGCCCGAATCACGGTATTAACCGGCACAGTCTAGTGCCGGTCCCGTCAATGAATTCCTAAGCAGTTGGGACGGTGCCTGGGCGGCTTCGGATGAAAAAAACGTCTTTCGGCGTTCACTTTTGGAAGTTTGCAACCATTCGTTAACTAGTGTCGAAATAGGGTTAAATCGTTAATCGCAACGAAGTCTGTCGGGGCTGATTGCTGTCACCAACCGTGGAGGGGAGCATGCGGGTTTTGCTCGTAGAAGATGACAAGGCCACTTCGCAGAGCATCGAGATGATGCTGAAGTCCGAAGGGCATATCGTGGATACCACCGATCTCGGTGAGGACGGTCTGGAGATCGGTAAGATCTATGATTACGACCTTATCATCCTTGACCTGATGCTTCCCGACATCGACGGTTACGAAGTTCTGCGGCGACTGCGCGATGCCCGCGTGGAAACGCCGATCCTGATCCTGTCCGGCCTGGACGGACTGGACAACAAGGTCAAGGGCCTCGGCTTCGGTGCCGACGACTATTTGACCAAACCCTTCGACAAGCGCGAGCTGCTGGCCCGGATGCAGGCGATCATCCGCCGCTCCAAGGGCCACGCCCAGTCCGTCATCAAGACCGGCAAGCTGGTCGTCAATCTCGACGCCCGCACGGTCGAGGTCGATTCCAAGCCCGTGCATCTGACGGGCAAGGAGTACGGCATCCTCGAGCTGTTGTCCCTGCGCAAGGGCACGACACTGACCAAGGAGATGTTCCTCAACCACCTCTACGGCGGCATGGACGAGCCGGAAGCGAAGATCATCGACGTCTTCGTCTGCAAGCTGAGGAAGAAGCTGCAGGAGGCGACCGAGGGCGAGAACTACATCTCCACGATCTGGGGGCGCGGTTATGTCCTGCGTGATCCCGAGCCCGGCGACCAGTCGGAGCCGAAGGAAGACGCGGCCTGAACCGACAGGAGCGGCCCCGCAGACACGCGACGCGGTCGCCGGCCGAAAGGGCGGCCGCGGTTTGCGTTTTCGGGACCCGGCTGCCCGCGCAAGGCCCCCACGTCGTGCCCTGCCCCGCACGCGACGGCTAAACCGCAACGCTGGCTGCCCCGCTTCGACAGGCGGTTGCACGGAAACCATCGCCCCGCTTCAAGGGGATCGCCGCGCGAGTGTCACCGCAATGTCAACGATGCTGCTATAGGATATCCAACATGAGTGTGACCCGCAGGACCGCACTGGCCGGCGGTGCAGCGGCATTGGGCACGGCATTCTTCGGACCCTGGAAGCATGTTCGCGTCTATGCGCAGGCCAGCGACCGGCCTCTTCGGATCGGTCTGTCGGTCGATCTCGACGGCACCTTCCGGGACGACGGCATCGCCGAGCGCCGCGGAATTCAAATGGCGATCAAAGAGTTCAATGCGCGCGGCGGCGTGCTTGGGCGCAAGATCGAGGTCGTCACCATGAACACCCGATCGAACCCCGACCTTGCACCGAGCGTGGCGCGGGATCTGATCGAGCGCGAGAACGTCGGTTTCATGCTGGGCGGCATTCATTCGGGCGTCGCCAGACGGCTGTCGGAGGTCGCGCAGAAGCACGGCGTGATCTACATGAACACCAACTCCAGCGCGCCGTCGGAATCCGGCGACAACTGCCATCGGACCAAGTTCGTGTGGGACGCAAGCGGCAAGATCTTCGGCCAGGCTGTGGTCAAGCATGCCATGCGATGGCTGGGGCCGAACTGGTTCCTGTTTGCGTCCGACTACAGCTGGGGCCGGGAGACCGCGGCAGCCGTGCGCAAACTGGTCGAGGACAACGGCGGCCGCATCATCGGCGAGAAGTTCGTCCCGCTCGGCTTCGAGGATTTCGGCAGGGCCGTTGCGGAGATTACCGCGGAAAAGCCGAATGTGGTCTACACGGTCATCTCCGCGTCCGATCTCGAAAAGCTGCGGATGCAGATCAAGGACACCGACCTGATAGGCCGGCAGCCGGCCTGGATCGCAAGCCAGCAGGACTGGCCGGCGATCTGGGGGACCCGCGCCCAGACGACCTTCGGGATCTTTTCGACCACCTGGTATCACAAGCTCGACCTGCCCGGCGTGCAAGACTTCGTTGCGCGTTTTCAAGAGTCCTTCCCGAATGGCGGCGTGCCGGTGCCCGGAAACGTCTTCCACAACGCCTATATGGCCACCCGGGAGCTGTTGCGCGTCGTTGAGGAATCGGGCACGACGAACAACATCGCGATCATCAAGAAGCTCGAGGGGCGGCAGATGAGCGCCCTTGACCGCATGCAGCATTTCGATGCGTGGATCGATCCCAAGGGACACCGGGTCCAGCAGACGGTCTACCTGGCGACCAGGAACCCGAATCCGTCCGACGAAACGGACCTCTACTCCATCATCGGCCGCAAGGCGCCTGCCGAGGTCGTCGACAAGGTTGCGCCGGCAAACTGCAGACTGGAACCGTTCGACTCGATTCCCAGCTTCGACGCCTAGGACGAGACGGGCGGTATTCGGTTTGCGCGTGGTGGAGTTTCAGGACCCATGATGAGGCTTCGAGACCTACCCATCATCGTGAAGCTGCTGTTCGCGCCGGTTCTGCTGATGTCCATCATGATCGCGGTCACGGTGGTCGTGCACACCAGCTTCAACCGCACGGAACAGGCCCTCAACCACCTGATTTCGTCCCTCAGAATGGCAACGGATCTCATTGCCGACGCCGACAGCAAGGCGACGGCCGCACAGGCGGAGATGTACCGCATCGTCGGCTTGTTGAACACGGTTGGCGACAAGGCCCTTGTCAGGGAGTACGTGGACGCGGTCCTTCTGGATATCGACAGTGTGGAAGCGGATATCCGCGTCTTCGCCGATATCCACGAAATGACGCCGGAAGAAGTGGTTGCTGTCGAAGATGTCATTCAGGCGCTTGGCGCCTTTCGGGAATCCGTCCGGGAGACCATGCTGGCGCTGGAATCGGAAATGCCGATCGCGATCATGTTCATTGTCGGGATCGAGCAGACCTACGACCGGTTGAGTCGAAGTATTGTCAGACTTGCCGCAATCCACACCGAAGAGAACCAAGCCGTCTACAACGAGGCACGCGCGCAAACGCAGCGCAGCCGAAACCTCATCCAGATCATGCTGGCAATCGCAATCGTCTTCGGCGTCGCGTTGAGCTATGTGGCATTCCGCCTGATCAGCCGCCCGATCGTGAACATGACGTCGGCCATGTCGCATCTTGCCGAGAGCGGCGATACCACGGTTGCGGTTCCCGGCATGGGCAGGCGCGACGAAATCGGGGCGATGGCGCGGGCGCTGGAGGTGTTCCGGCAAAGTGCCGTTCGCATCAATCAGTTGGTGAAGGAACTGCAGGAAACGCAGGTTTTCCTTCGCCAGGTCCTGGACACAATACCGGTCGCCGTCTTCTGGAAGGACGCAAACCTCCGCTATCTGGGCAGCAACAAGGCCTTCGATCGCGATCAACTCCGAGAATCCGGGCGAGGCACAGGTGCAGGGGCCGACGTCGCGCTGGCCGACACGCCGATCGCCAAGCGGCGCCGGGAACTGGAAAGCCGGGTCCTGAAGGAACAAGTCAGCCTGCTGAACCAGGAAGAACAGCATCCGGCGCCGGATGGGGGGATGCGTTGGATCCGCAGCAGCACCGTGCCCATGACCGGCGCAGATGGCACGGTGATGGGCATTCTTGGGACCTACGAGGACATCACCCAGGTCAAGGAGACCGAACGCAACCTGCTGCAAGCCCAGAAGATGGAGGTGGTCGGGCAGCTTACGGGCGGCATCGCGCACGACTTCAACAATCTTCTGGCCATCATGATGGGCAATGCCGAGCTTCTGGAGGATCGGGTCAAGGGCGACGAGAAGGCGCGGCAACAGATCGAAAAGCTGCTGACGACCATCGATCGAGCCTCAGCTCTGACGACGCGGCTTCTGGCATTCTCCAGACGCCAGTCCCTGGCGCCGGTTGCCGCCGATGTCAACGCACTGATCGAGGACCTGCACGAGTTGCTGAGCCGGACACTTGGCGAAACGATCGAGCTGAAGGTCGCGACCGGGACCGACGTTTGGCCGGCGCGGATCGACCCCCACCAGTTCGAAAACGCGCTGATCAACCTCGCCGTCAACGCGCGCGATGCGATGCCGTCGGGCGGGAGCATGGCGATCGAAACCGCCAACGTGGCACTGGACGAAGCCTTCGCGCCGCAGGACGAGGAGTTCACGCCAGGCGACTATGTCGTCGTCACCGTCAGCGATACCGGCGCCGGCATGACCGAGGACGTCTTGGAGAAAGCCTACGAGCCCTTCTTCACCACCAAGGATGTCGGTAAGGGCAGCGGGCTGGGTCTCAGCATGGTCTACGGCTTTGCCAAGCAGTCCAAAGGCCATGTCTCGATCCGAAGCGATGTCGGCCTCGGGACGACCGTAAGGCTCTACCTGCCGCGCTCGGCCGAAGCCGCCACAGCCAAAGAGCCCGATGCCGATATTCCCGTCTCGCCGAGAGGAAACGAGAGCATCCTGGTGGTTGAAGACGATCCGAGCGTCCGCGAAGGCCCGCTAGGCGTGCTTCGCGATCATGGCTACGACGTGGTCGGAGCGGGCGGCGGAGAAGACGCCATCGCGCATCTGAAGTCGGGCAAGGCGTTCGACCTGTTGTTCACGGACGTGGTGCTGCCGGGCGGGATCAACGGCGTCGACATCGCCGAACAGGCAAGACGCCTGCAACCCAGAATCAAGGTCCTGTACACAACCGGCTACGCCGAGTACGCGGTCGTCCACAATGGATGGCTGGATACCGAGGCGACGCTTCTGAAGAAGCCCTATCGGCATGCAGAACTGCTGATGAAGGTGCGCAAGGCCCTGTCGGAGGGTCCGACGGACACCTAGCCCGGAAACCGTGCGCCCGGCGCCTCCCGCGGGCGTCCGGTGGCCAAAGCTGCGGGCGCGCGCCCGCAGGACGGGGGCGGCTACTCGGCGGCAACCAGCGCGGGCTCGCCGCCCGCCAGCATGTACATTCCGCGATAGCCCTGGATCGGCTGGAACTTGTCCGTGACGCCAAGCACCGTTTCCGCGCCGCCCAGGTAAAGGATGCCATCCTGCGGCATTTGTTTGGCGACGTTCTGCAGCACCGCAGCCTTGGTGGGCTGATCGAAGTAGATCAACACGTTCCGGCAGAAGACCACGTCGAACTGGCCCAGAGCCGCCGGGCTTTTCAGCAGGTTGAAGTCCTTGTAGGTCACCATCTGGCGGATCTTGTCGTCGATCTGCCACTTGTCACCCACCTGTTTGAAGTACTTGACCAGATAGGTGATCGGCAGGCCGCGCTGGACCTCGAACTGCGTGTACATGCCGGCTTCGGCCTTCGCCAGCATCTCCGTGGAGATATCGGTGGCGACGATCTCGACCCGCCAGCCCGAAAGCTTGGCCGCGTTCTCGCTGATCATCATGGCCAGCGAGTAGGGCTCCTGTCCGGACGAACAGGCGGCGCTCCAGATCCTGAGCTTCTTCAGGCCGGCGCGGTTTTGCATCATCTTCGGCATGACAAGGTCGCGGAACTGATCGAACGGTTTGGTGTCCCGGAAGAACAGCGACTCGTTCGTGGTCATCGCCTCGGTGACCAACGTCGCCAGTTCCTCTTCTCGATCGATCCTCAATGCGTCGACCAGTTCCTCCAGCCCTTTCATGTTGCGCTGGCGCGCAACCGGCATCAGACGCGTCTCAAGCAGGTACGCCTTGTCCCTGGTCAGCACCAGACCGGAACGCTCCTTCAACAGCGTTGCGAGAAAGTCGAAGTCTTCAACTTTCATGGCCGTGCCCCATCTACTAAGTTATTGACTTTGCTTGCCATTTCGGAAATCGGCAAGACCGAGCAACACAAACCTTCGGTCGCGACCGCGCCTGGCATGCCCCAAACGACGCTGCTTTCCTCATCCTGCGCGATCACGGACCCGCCCGCCTCGACGACCATCTTGCTGCCGTCGCGGCCGTCGTGTCCCATGCCGGTAAGCATGGCCACAAGGATCCTTCCGCCATACACCTCCACCAGGCTGCGCAACATCGGATCGACCGCCGGACGGCAGAAATTCTCCGGCGGATCCTGATTGACGCGGACAACCGGCTTGCCGTCCTGCATCTCCACGACCAGGTGGTGGTCGCCGGGCGCCAGATAGATGTGGCCGGGCATCAGAGGGTCGCCATCGGCCGCCTCCGTGCAAGGCGGCCCGCCAAGACGCGTGATGTGGTCGGCCAGGATGGTGGTGAAGGTCGCCGGCATGTGCTGGGTGATGACAATCGGCAGGTTCAGGTTCGGAGCCAGTCCGCCGATCAGCTTGAACAGCGCCTGCGGCCCGCCGGTTGAACTGCCAATGGCCAGCACCGCCGGCCTCTGCTTGCCCGGCGCGCGCAAGGTGATCTCCTGGGGCGCCTTGTCGGACAGGCCGGCAGGCGCGGCGGTCTGTGTCCGGGCCGCCGGCGCAGCCGCACGGCGCGGCCGGGGCGGCGCCTCGGTCTCGGTCGGCCGGGGCGGCGGCGGGGCCGTTTTGGCGGCCGTGTCAGACGTCGACCGCAGACGGCGGCGACGGCCGATCTTGCCCAGGACCTTGACCTTCTCGGCCAGTTCCCGCTGGAAGTCCTGCGCCGCATGCAATGAGCCGCGCGAGGTCGGCTTGGTCACATAGTCCGTCGCGCCGAGTTCCAGGGCACGCAGAGAGACTTCCGCGTTCTTCAGGGTCAAGGTCGACGAGATGATGACCTGCAGGCCCGGCTTCATCTCGATCATCTTCGGCAGCGCGGTCATGCCGTCCATCACCGGCATTTCGATGTCGAGGACGACGAGGTCGATTTCCGTGTTTTTCAGCTTGCGCAGCGCCATTTCGCCGTCGCCGACGGAGGCGACAACGGAAAGATCCGCTTCCTTCTCAAGCAGACGCGTGATGATGCCGCGGACGACGACCGAGTCATCCACCACCATAACGCGAATAGGGTCTGTATCCGATACGGGCGCCGGACGGGTTGCCGGCTCGATACGACTCATTACAGAAGCCCCACCTGCACGAACTTGCTTTGAATGATCTCGCTGTCGAAGGGCTTCATGATGTATTCGTTTGCGCCGGCCGCGATCGCCTCCTGGATGTGATCCAGGTCGTTTTCCGTGGTGCAGAAGACGACCATCACATTCTCGCCGTTCGGCAGCTTCCGCATCTCCTTCAGGAACTCCAACCCGTCCATGATTGGCATGTTCCAGTCCAGAAGGACGCAGTCGGGCATCGTGGCGGTGCAGGCATCCAAGGCAGCCTTGCCATCCTCGGCCTCAACCACCTTGAAGTTGAGCTCTTCCAAGATCTTCCGCGCAACCATGCGGATAACGCGGGAGTCGTCGACGACCAGACAGGTCTTCATAATCTATCTCCGAATCTTCAACTTCGGACGCGTCCCGGAGTCAGCGTCAGCGCGCCCCATGTTCAACACACCTTGCGGCCTAGTCCCTTTTTCGCGCGGAATGCCGGCGGCGGTGCAACGGCCGCCGGGCCCGTGCCTCGGGTCGAGGCGCCCGTCAGCCGGCGCCACCAACTGTTTCCTCCAATGCGTGCAGCAGGGCGTCGCGGTCGTGCTTCGCCAGATAGTCGGTGAAGCCGGCCTGACGGCCCTTCTCGATGTCCTGGTCGGTCGTGTGCGATGTCATCGCGATGATCGGAAGCTGGGCCCATTTGGTCCCGTCCCGCAGCGCCGCGCACAGCTGGAAACCGTCCATTTCGGGCATCTCGATATCGCTGACGATGATGTCGAACTCTTCGCCTTCCTCGCACAGCGCCAACGCATCGCGGGCGCTGTCGACAGCGACCACCGAGTAGCCGGAAACCGACAGCAACGGCGTCAGCAAGTTGCGGAAGAAGGCGCTGTCGTCGACCAAGAGGAGCCGGCGACGCTGGCGGATTTCCGTTTGCGTGGAGTTCTTGCCCGCGCCGAACCAGTCGCTGAAGGCCAGCGTCAGGTAGTAGCCGGTGTCGATGATGTCGGTCGCCTGCCCCGCAACGATCGCGCTGCCGACCATGCCGGGACGTTCGGAGCCAAGCTCGACCGAAAGCCGTTCTTCGACAATGTCCAGGATCTCGTTCACGACGACACCCATTGACCGGTCGCGATCGGAGAAGACCAGGACCGGCTTCTTCCCGTCCTTGGGAAGCGACTCGTTGGGGTCCACGGGAACCAGGGGCATCAGGCTGCCGCGATACTGGACCATCGCCTTGCCGTCGGAATACTCGACCTGCTCCAAGTCGATCTCCTCCAGGCGTGCCACCAGACCCAGGGGCACCGCCTTGGGGGTGACGTGGCTGGCGCGGAACAGCAACAGCGCGATCCGATCGTCGTCGGCCGCTTCGCGCATCGCGCCCGTTTCGTGCGCGCCATGATCTGTGACCGTGATCTCGCCGGTTTCCGAGGCGATCCCGTTGGGGTCGAGAATCATGATCACGCTGCCGTCGCCCAGGATGGTGTTGCCCGAGAAGATCGGCACCGACCGCAGCACCGGCGCGACGGGCTTGACCACGATTTCCTCGGTGTCGAAGACGCGGTCGACGATGATCCCGAAAGAGTAGGTTCCGACCTGGCTGACGACGATGAACTTCTCGCCGGCGTCGGCCACACTGTCGCCCTCCTCCATGCCGAGAAGCTTTCGCAACGAAACAAGAGGCAGCAGACGGTTGCGCAGTCGCAGGACCGGTGCGTCGTGCACTTCCTCGATCTGGTGCTCGGAATTGTTGCTGGTGCGCACCAGTTCCACGACGCTGATCTGCGGAATCGCAAAGCGTTCCTCGGCGCATTCGATCACCAGCGCGGACACGATGGCCAGGGTCAGCGGGATCTTGATCAGGAATGTCGTGCCCTTGCCTTCCACCGACTTCAACTCGACGGTTCCGCCGATCTTGTCGATGTTGGTCTTGACCACGTCCATGCCGACGCCGCGGCCGGAAACGGCGGTCACCGCGGCCGCCGTCGAGAACCCGGCGGAAAAGATGAACTGCTGCAGCGCGTGATCGCTCATCGTTTCAAGATCGGCCTCGCTCGCAAGGCCGTTGCGCAGCACCTTCTCCTTGATCTTCTGGCTGTTGAGGCCGCGGCCATCGTCCGAGATCTCGATGACGATATGGCCGCCCTCGTGGAACGCGTTGAGCGTGATCGTGCCCGTCTCCGGCTTGCCGGCTTCGGCGCGCACAGGGGGATCTTCGATGCCGTGGTCGGCGCTGTTGCGGACCATGTGGGTCAGCGGATCCTTGATCAGCTCCAGAACCTGCCGGTCCAGCTCGGTCTCCGCGCCGATCATCTGCAGCTCGATCTTCTTGTTCAGCTCCAGCGACAGGTCGCGCACGATCCGCGGCAGCTTGGCCCACGCGTTGCCGATCGGCTGCATACGGGTCTTCATCACGCCCTCCTGCAGTTCGGAGGTAACGTGGCTGAGACGCTGCAGCGGTGTACCGAACTCGCTGTCTTTCTGGGCGCGCAGGATCTGCAGCAGCTGGTTGCGGGTGAGGACCAGTTCGGAGACCATCGTCATCAGGTTCTCCAAGAGGTCCACATTCACCCGGATCGTCTGGGTCACGCCGCTTTCTTTGTTTGCTCCGTCACGTTTGCGGCCGGCCTTTTCGTCTTTGGCAGGCGCGGCTTCAGCGGGAACCGGCATCTTGGAGTCCGCGGCCGCCGGTTCGTCGGGCGTGGCCTCTCCCGCTTCGGCGCCGTCCTGCAGTTCGGCGACACGCTGGGCCATTTCCTCCGCGCCCGGCCCGTTGTAGGGCGTCGCGTCGAAGATCGCCTGCAGCTGGTCGGAATCGGTCTCATCGCCTGCATCGGAGCCCGCCGCGGCGGCCGGCTCGGGTTCCGGTGTCGGTTCGGGATCGGGCGCCGGTTCGCCTGCGCCCGCGGGCTCGTCCGCCGACGCCGCGAGGCCTTCGGGACCGACCTCCGCCGCCGCGCTGACGAAGTTGCCGCCGGGCATCAGTTCGCCGGTGTCGGCCAGATGGTTCAGCCGCTGTTTGAGTTCGGTGTCGTCGCCATCGGGCTCGACCTCCTTGTCCTCAAGCTCCCACAGCAGGTTTTTGATCTGGTCGAGCGACGCGAGAATCAGCGAGACGATGTCCGCGGTGACGGAAAGCTCTCCGTCGCGGATCTTGCTCATCACGTTCTCGGCGGCGTGCGCCAGGGTCTCCAGGCGCGGCAGGCCCAGGAACCCGCAGGTGCCCTTGATCGTATGGACCAAACGGAAGATGTTGCCGATGATCTCGGCGTCGTTCGGATCTTGTTCCAGCCGGACAAGCTCGGTGTCCAGCGTTTCCATCGCTTCTGCAGTTTCTGTCAGAAATTCACTGAGGAGGTCGTCCATTGCCTCTTATCCGGTCCAATGCGGGAATTGTGACGTCGATGTGCCAGGTGCCCCAGGATGCGCCGCTTCGATCGGCCGACCGAGCACGGCCAGCCGGCGAGATTTCTCGCATTAACCCTCTCACGGATTGATTAAGAAAGAATTGAAGGACAAGGGCCGAAAGCCCTTGTTTTCTGCGGCTTTCAGAGCCCTTCGGCCACCACGCTGAGGCTGTCCGGGTCGGCCCTTTCGATGGCGATCGAGCCGCCCGCGCCGGCGGCAAGAAGGGCCGTGAAATGGGCCTGCACCGAGCGCGCGTTCAGATCATCGGGATCGAGATCCGGTGTCAGGGCGGACACCACGTTCTCCGGAAGCCCGGCCGACGGCCCCTCGGCCAGCATGTGAACCCGGCTGCCGTCCGAGGTCATGTCGACCGCGATCCGGCCGCCGCGCGGCAGGGCGTCGGCCATCAGTGCGACCATATTCGCCAGCAGCTTGCCGCGCAGCCCGTCCAGCAGCTCGCTGGAGATGCCGTCGGGGAACTCGAGGGTCACGGACTCGCCGCCGAAAACCCCACGCAACAGCTCGGCGAGTTCGTCCCCGCTCATCGGTTTGCCTACGCGGCCGTACGCATAGCGGAAGAACTGCAGGCGCGCCGCGGCCTGGCCCGCGCTTTCGCCGATCAGGCGCATCGCGTCGTCCGCCATCGAGGGATCGAACTCCTCCACCATCTCCACCCCGTTGGTGACGGCACCGACCGGCCCGACAAGGTCGTGGCAGAGGCGTGAGCACAACAGCTGCAGGACGCGCATATCGACTTTGAGACTCATGGGCTCTAGGCTCCCCCCTTCGACGGCACTGCACGGACCTGCGGCTTCGCCGCAGCGTTCATGTAGACCGGACAAACCCGACCAAGGCAAGACCGAATGACAACGCATCTCGTGCCGGGAGACTTCGTGCGCCATCCGAACCAGCCCGACTGGGGAATTGGCCAGGTCCAGTCGGTCGTCGGCGATCGTGTGACGGTTAATTTCGAGAATGCCGGTAAACGACTTATTAACGTCGCCGTCGCGCCGCTGGTGGACGCCGATCCGGCCAGCGACGGCGGCGCCTAGCGGCGCGTCGCACACGCCGGCGACAGCCCGACCTTTGCCGGCCGAAATCCCATTCAACTATAGAGAATAATACACTTTTTCAGGTTCTCACGGCGACGCCGTTGCAACGTCGCAGAGGCCGGAACCCGGGCCTTCGCGGCAGCCCGCACGCAACAAGAAACGGCCGGCGCAACACGCCGGCCGTTCCCGATCAATTAGCCTGACGGGAAAAGTCAGAGCTTTTCGACGTTCACCCCAATGGTGATTGCGCCGATGGCCTCGCCGGTTGCCGGATCGACGACGGTCGCGCTCATCTGGGTCTGGAACGACTGCGTGGAGTCGTCGAACTCGACCTCGTCGATGAACAGCGCATCGGAACCGGCCTGGTAGGTCTTCTGCCACTTGGCCTCGTCACCCTGCATGTAGTCGGAGGTGACTGCGCTCTGGCCCACATTCATGCCCTTGAAGTCCATCACGAAGATCTCCGTGAACAGACCGTCGGACTGGGCGGCCTTCTCGCTCAGGAACTTGGACAGATCGTTGGCCATGATCTCGTCGATCATCGGGCCCGAGCCGGACTTGGCTTCGGCCCGCCACTGCTTGTCCAGGGCATCGATATCGCCCGCGCCCATCGAGGCGTTCTTGCTGTTCTGGGCCTTGATCGCCTCGACCACAACCGGGTCGTTCAGCCAGGGCTGAATCTGGCTGGAATAGGTTTCCTGCAGCTTCGGCGCAAACTCGTTCGCCTGAGCAGCGGAGAGCATCACACCGGTTGCAAGGATGACGGCGCCGAACAGACGCATCGTAAGATTCGACATGACTGTGCCTTTCTGTATGTCTACCTGAAGCTAGTCCACCAACTGGTATTGTGAATACATACCGATCAGTAGCTGTGTGATTGAGTCCCCGCGAACCGCAACGGCACGATTGGTCTCATTCCCCGCGTGAACTAGCAGCCAGGCGTTAAATCGTCCTTAAGTTGCGGTAATTATATTCTGGATGCTCAGTTCAATGTCCGGTTCCCCCATGCTGCGTCTGGTCGGAGGAACCTGGGCGCAGGCGGTGTTCTCAGGGGTACTTGGGTATGGCAATCGGTATTCGGATCGCGTTGGGGTTTGCTGCGGTCCTCGTTCTGACCGCAATCGTCGGTTTCATCGGTTGGAACGGTCTGAACCAGTTCTCAACGCACGTTGATTCCTCGGTACAGACCACATCTCTCGCTACTCGGCTCAAGCACGTCGAATCGCTGGTCCTTTATTCCAAGACGTCCCGTGACGCAGGGATCCTGGAGGAAGCCATCGAAACCCTCGCCCCGATCCGAGCGGACGCGGAGGCGCTGGCGGCGGAATCGGGCTCCGACGAACAGGCGCGCGCCCTCACCCAGGTCGCCGACGCCCTGAGCGCCTACTCCAGCTCGTTGAACCGCTATGCGCAGTCCGACAGCGAGAGCCGCGCCAGGCTTGACGAAATGCGGTCCAAGACCAACCAGCTCGAGTTGGTATCCGACGCGCTCAGCGAGGCCGGACGAAAGGAATATGTCGAGCGCTCCGAGGCGCTTGAGGCGGCATACGCAGACCAGCGCGTTCGCCTGGAGCTTGCCAACACCGCGGACCTCTTGTTGAAGGCCACCTTGAGGGCCCGCCAAAGCGAGGCGCTGTTTCGGCAAAGCCAGTCGCCCGAATACGCCAAGGGCGCCACGGACGCAATCAAGCAGATGTACCTGACGGCACTCAAGCTGAAGAAACTTGCCGCCGGAACATCCGAGGAAGTCGCGGTCAAGAAAGTCACCGCAGCGGTGAATAACTACCGCAAGAACCTCGGCCAACTGATGGAAACCTACCAGTTGCTCGAGGTCGCAGACGCCATCGAAGCACGGCTGGAGAACAGTTCGCAGCGGATCAACTCGTTCTCCGCGACGGTCGCAAAGTCACAGCGGGAGCGGTACGAGCAGATGAAGGCGGCTGCCCCGGACGGTACGGCGGATGCCGGGCTGAAGGTGCGCGCCGAACTGGCCGAGCTTGCCGACGACCTGATCCTGGCAACGTTGAAGGCGCGGCGCGCCGAGGCCGCCTTCCGGCTGAGCGGCGATTTCGAGGAGGCAGAACGCGCGATTGCCGAGATCAAGCCCATGTTCCTGACGGCGATCCGGATGAACAAGCTGGCCGACGGCACAGAGGACGAGGCTGCGATCGGAAAGATCGCCTCGGGAGTCGGCGAATACCGCAAAGCCTTCGAGGAGCTTGTCAACATTCGCCGCGAACTGACTGTCGTCGAGGCGGTCGAAGGCGAACTGCAAAAGGCGTCGGACGAGATTGCCGCCTTGACGACGGAAATCACCGAAACGCAGCTCGCGGCATACGAGACGGTCAACCAGGAGGCAGAGACGTCGCGCACGCGCCTGGAGAAGGCCGTTGAGGAAAGCGCCGCGGCGTCCAGCCTGCTCAGCATCGTTCGCAGCATCCGGCTGGCCGAGACGGACTATGTGAACACGGGCGGACAGGGCGATCGCGCCGACGTCGTCCGTTCGGGAACGGATCGGGCAATGTCCGTCATCAACACCTTGGCCGCGTTGTTCGAAGGAACGGACAGCGCCGGCAAGGTCATCCAGATCGAAAACCTCGCGGCCAACTACAAGTCCGATTTCGAGGCGGTCGTCCAGGCGCTGGCGGATGCAAGCGCCGCGGAAGAAGAGATGGAACAGGCCCTGGCAACGGTCAGCCAGCTGGTCGAGACCATCGCGACAGACAAGACCCAGACCATGCAGGGTGAAAAGCAGGTCAACATCACCACCATCGCCGCGGGTTCGGCGCTCGCCATTGTCCTTGGCATCGCGCTTGCGCTGTTCATCGGACGCAGCATTTCCCGGCCGGTGGGCGCGCTGACCAGCGTGATGGAGCGCCTGTCGCACAACGAGCTCGACGTCGACGTGCCGGGCGAGAGCCGCCGCGACGAGCTCGGCGCGATGGCGATGACGGTCAAGGTCTTCAAGGAGAACGCGTTGCAGGTGATCAGGCTGAAACGCGAGCAGGAAGAACAGGACCGGCGCCAGGCGGAAGAGAAGAAAATGACCCTTCAGCGGCTGGCCGACGATTTCGACCAGAGCGTCGGCACCATCGTCCAGGCGGTGACCGCGTCGGCAGCGCAAATGGAATCGTCGGCACAGACCATGACGACGAACGCCCAGGAAGCCTCGTCGCGGTCGGAGAACGTGGCGCGCGCGGCCGAGGTAACTTCGCAGAACGTGCAGACCGTCGCCGCCGCGGCAGACGAGATGCACAAGTCGATCGAGGAGATCGCCCGCCAGGTGGCGGAATCCACCAAGATCACCAGCCGCGCCGTGGAAGAGGCCAAAAAGACCAACCTGACCGTGTCCGGATTGGCCGACGCCGCACAGCGGATCGGCGACGTGGTGACGCTGATCCAGGACATCGCCGAGCAGACCAACCTTCTGGCGCTGAACGCGACCATCGAGGCGGCACGCGCCGGCGACGCCGGCAAAGGCTTCGCCGTTGTCGCCTCGGAGGTCAAGAACCTGGCCGGCCAGACCGCGCGGGCGACCGAGGAGATCTCGCAGCAGATCGGCGAGATGCAAAGCGTCAGCGGCAACGCGGTCTCGGCGATCGGCAGCATCGGGACGACGATCAGCGACATCAGCGGCATCGCCAATGCCATCGCCTCCGCGGTGGAGGAGCAGGGTGCCGCGACTCAGGAAATCGCCCGCAACATCCAGGAAGCCGCGCGCGGCACCGGCGAAGTTTCATCGAACATCGATTCGGTGAACCACGCCGCGACCGACACCGGCACGTCCGCCTCGCAGGTCCTGCAGGCGGCGCAGAACCTCTCGGAACAGGGTGCGACCCTGCGCGAACAGGTTCAGAAGTTCCTGGAAGAGGTGCGCGCCGCCTGACGCAACGGCGCCCGCGCCGGGCCGGTTCAGTTCTCCCAGGGCGGGTGCGGCGTATACTTCTCGACCAGGAAGTCGACGAAAGCGCGGACTTTCGGGCTTAGGTGCCGGCGTGTCGGATAGATCGCGTGGATCGGCACGTTGATGTCGCGATAGTAATCCTGCAGCACCATCTTGAGCCTGCCCGCGCGGATCCCCGGTTCCACCAGAAAGCGGGCGAGACGGGCAATGCCCAGCCCCGCCAGCGCCATCTCGAACACCGTCTCGCCGTTGTTCGCCTTGAAATTGCCGCGTGCCTCGACCGGGATCTCGCCTTCCGGGCCCTTGAAGCGCCATTCGTTGAGATGAACCTGGTGCGTGAAGGATAGGCAGTTGTGGTGGACCAGATCGCGCGGATGTGCAGGCTCGCCGAAGCGGGCCAGATAGGACGGCGCCGCGACGATCGCGCGTCGGCTGTTGGCCAGGAACCGCGCCACCATGGAGGAATCCGACAGCGGGCCGAAGCGCACGGCCACATCGATCCCCTCTTCCACCAGATCGACCAGGCTGTCGGACGTGTCCAGTTCGATCGTCACATCCGGATAGCGGGTCAGGAACTCCGACACCAGCGGACTGATCTGGTACTTGCCGAATGAGACACCGCAGGAGACGCGCAGCGTGCCGCGCGGTGCCGCGTCGGCGCGCGAAACCGCCTGTTCCGCCTCTTCAAGGTCGGCAAGGATGCGGACGCTGCGTTCGTAGAACTCGCTGCCTTCTTCGGTCAGGTGGAGCTGCCGCGTCGTCCGGGTCAAGAGACGAACGCCCAGCCTGTCCTCCAGGCGCGTGATCTGCTTCGAGACCGCAGAAGGGGTCAGCCTGAGCCCGCGGGCGGCGGCGCTGAAGCCGCCCTCGTCGACCACCCTTACGAACACGCCCATTTCCGCGGTTCGATCCATAGACGCCCCTATATGTGAAAAGATTTCATAAATAATGTGATTATACGCGGCATTCCTTCTCGCACAATCGCAAACTACCTTTGCCTCAGACGTTCGGCGCCCGTCGATTTCGCCGAATTCACAAAGGAGAGCCCAGATGCAGAGCCGTCAGACCGTCACCCCCCGGTACCCGACCCGCCAGGAAATCGAACGCGGCATCGAACGGGGCCGCCGTGCCCATGCGCGTGCGGTCGGCGCCATGGCGCGGTCGCTGTTCCGTTTTCTCGTCGGCCGCAAGGTCAAGCACATTGCGGCGGGCCGCACGGCCGTCCAGCCGACCGGATAGGAATTCCCGCCCTGCCGTCCCGACACCGCGCGAAGCGGTCGCACTGAGCCCGCCTGACGGCGGGCTTTTTCTTGCGTCGGGTTCGACGGAGACGGCGGCGGCCTAGTCGTAGCCGTAGAGCCAGTATGTGGTCTCGTCGTGCAGGTTATGGACGTCGTGTTCCATGCCGCGCGGTATGAACACCTCGTCTCCCGCCTCGGCGACGAAATGGTCGGGACCGACCCTCAGCCCCAGCCGGCCCTCCACGACGGTCACGAGTTCGTTCGTGCCGTGCACGAAACCGTTCCACTGGCGGCCCGGCGGGTCGACGAAAAGGCCGCAGCCGTATCCGCGCGCCGCCCATTCCCTGGCCACATAGTCGCGATCGACCGGCACCGAAAACCGTGCCTTGTGCACTGCGCCCTTTTCCATTCGACCTCACCGGCTGGCCGAGATGACGCGCGGCGTCCGCCCGGCGAAGAGTCCGTGGACATGAGAGCAGAAAAACCGGACCGGTCCAACACCGGCGTCGGACGGCGGGATGGCGCGTCGCCTTTAGCCCTTGATGCAGACCATCGGCCGCAACCGCGCGACTCGGCGGGCAAGCCCGGCGGTTTCTGCGGCCAGAACCACCGCGGTTGCATCCTTGTAGGCGCCGGGCGCCTCCTCGGCCACACCGCGCGAGGACGGGCTGCGGATGAGAATGCCTTTTTTGGCCAGGGAGTCGACGACCTGGCGGCCCTTCCAGCGTTTGACCGCGGCATGGCGACTGAGCCGCCGGCCGGCGCCATGACAGGCCGACCCGAACGCGCGGCTCTCGCTCTCGGCGGTGCCGACCAGAACGTACGAAGCCGTGCCCATGCTGCCGCCGATCAGGACCGGCTGGCCCGCCTCCGCCAACGCCGCGGGCAGGTCGCATGCGCCGGGTCCGAAGGCTCGCGTCGCGCCCTTGCGATGGACGTGCACCAGCCGCTGTTCGCCATCGATGCTGTGGCGTTCAGCCTTGCAGGTGTTGTGCGAGACGTCGAACATGAGGCCGAGCTCCGTCTTGGGCAGCAGCCGGGCAAACACCGCGCGCGCCAGATGGGTGATGATCTGCCGGTTGGCCAGAGCGCAGTTGATGCCGGCACGCATCGCCCCGAGATAGCGCCGCCCCAGGTCGGACTCGATCGGCGCACAGGCAAGCTCGCGTTCCGGAAGCCGGGTCCCCGCCTCTGTCGCGGCCGCCAGCATGTCGCGCAGATAGTCCGTCCCGATCTGATGGCCGAGGCCGCGCGAGCCGCAATGGATCGAGACGATGGCGTCCCCGCGCACCAGCCCGAACGCGGCCGCGGCTGCCGGATCGAAGATCTCCTCGACCGCCTGGACCTCAAGATAGTGATTGCCGGAGCCCAGTGTGCCCATCTCGCGCTGCTGCCGTTTCTTCGCCTTGTCCGAGACGCAGTCCGGCCGCGCGCCGTCGGCGCAGCCGCCGTCCTCGATGCGCTCGAGGTCGTGTGCCGTTCCATAGCCGCGCGCGACCGCCCAGCGGGCGCCCCCGGACAGCATGGCGTCCATCTCTTCGCCGGACAGCGTGATGTCGCCGGTGCTGCCGACCCCGACCGGCACGGACCCGTAGAGGGCGTCGGCCAGCGGCTCCTTCACCCGTTCGATCTGCGCCGCCCCCACCCCGGTCAACAGCGTGCGCACGCCGCAGGAAATGTCGAAGCCGACACCGCCCGCGGAGACCACGCCGCCACGGGCGGCATCGAAGGCGGCGACGCCACCGATCGGGAACCCGTACCCCCAATGGGCATCGGGCATGGCATAGGCGGCCGAAACGATGCCCGGCAGCGCCGCCACGTTGCACAACTGTTCGCCGACCTTGTCGTCCATGTCGCGCAGCAACTCTTCGTCGGCATAGACGACCGCGGGCACGCGCATGGGCCCCGTGGGCGCCAGACGCCATGCCGTCGCGCTCAGCCGTTCAAAGCGGTTGGGATCCATTGCCCCTCCTTTAAGCCGGTCGCTAGGCTAGACATCGACGACACAGGCCGCGCACCAGCGCCCGTCCGCTTCCCGGGCGACCCTGAGCGCCGTGTAGGTCGCTCCCTTGACTTCGGCGGCAGGCTGGTGGCGTTCGCGATCCACCGGCTCGCCCCAGGCCGTGGCTTCCAGGCGGGTGCCGTCGATGCGGACGTCGAACCGGCCGAACAGCATGCGCCGTGCCGCCATCTCGTAGACCAGTGCATTGAGCCACTCGACCAGCAGCAGTTCGGGGTCGGGTGCCGAGCAGGCAAGCGCGACCGGCTGCACCGGTCGCACCTCGCTGTCGGTCACGACGGCAGTCATGGCCTGGGCGGCCGCGGCAAAGGCGTCGGCCATGCTGGGTCCGTACCCGGCGACGCCGTGGTCGGCTCCATGCGGGAAATGCCGCCACTGCGGCGCATGTTCAGGCGAGACTGGCATCCGGCATGCCCTTGTCCTACCGGGTGCGCTTCGACCCGAAGGCTGGACCAGAACGGCCGGCGCCGCCTTGACGCCGATCAACACCAGCGCCCTTCGGGCCTGGATTGACCTGAGTCAAGCCGGCAAAATGGTCCGCATGGCAGGCTGCAATGGCGGCTGGCTCGCAGCCGCTCGGTCTGTCCTTTGCAGAAAAAGAGAGCGTCATGGAAACCGCACCGGAGATCGTGTTCGAGGGCATGGATCCGTCACCTTACGTCGGCACCCGGGTCCAGAAAGAGGTCCAGAAGCTTGAGCAGATGCATGGCCGAATTACCAGTTGCCGGGTCGTGATTCATGCGCCCCACCGACACCGCCACAAGGGCGTGCTGTATCACGCGGCGCTGCACCTGACGATGCCCGGAAATGTCGAGGTCACCGTCAACAGGAACCCCTCGGAAAAGCACAGCCACGAAGACGTCTACGTGGCGATCCGCGATTCGTTCCGCGCGGCGCGCCGACAGCTTCAGGAGAAGTCGAAGCGGCAGAAAGGCAAGGTCAAGGTCCACGAAACGCCGCCGCATGGCACCGTTGCCAAGATCTTCGACTATGAAGGGTACGGCTTCATCGAAAGCGCAGACGGCCGGGAGATCTACTTCCACCGCAACAGCGTCTTGAACGGCGACTTCGAAAAGCTGTCAGTCGGGGCGGAGGTCAGGTTCGAGGAAGCGGTCGGCGAGAAAGGCCCTCAGGCCACGACCGTCAAGCGGATCGGCAAGCACCACATCACCTAGGCCGAAACCGGGGTCGGTGCCGACGTTCAGGCGTCGACGCCGGCGCGCTGGTACATCCAGATTTCCCAGGTCCGATCGTCGGTGTCGCGGCGCAGGATGAAGGTGTCGCCGCCCGGCTCGCGCACCTTGTAATAGTCGTATTCCGCACCCAGCCAGCGGTCGAGGACATCGGCAACGTCGATACGCCGGTCGCCCAACATGAAGAAGCGGGGCGTCGCCTCGCCGTTGAACGCGGGCTCGCAGTTGACAGAGACGATCATGAAATCCGGCCGTTCCTCGTCGCGCAGGTTCCGCTGACCTCCTTTCAAGCGCACCCACCGCGAATTTGCAAGCGCGGCGTCGCCCGCGCCCCGGGTCAGTCGGCCGCGTCGACGCTCACGGAATCGCCGTCGCGCACGCTTTCGAACGTCCGCACGTCGCCGCGCGCGCGGCCCCAGATGTTGGTCGCCGTCACCAGCCGGATCTCGTCGCCGTGCGACGCCGGCGTCGGGCCAAAGCCGATGGCGATTGAACTGCCCTCGACCCAGAACGCGATCTCTCCGGGCGTCACGACGTCCTTCGCGTCGGGCTCCTTCGAAACCGATACGGGCGCCGTGAAATAGACCTCCTCGCCCCAGGTATTGGCCGAAGACGTGAACGGAACGGCCTCCAGAACCGCGCGGCCGGTCGGCGTTTCCAGGACCTCGACCTCCAGCGCCACGGCGCCGGCGGTAATCCTCACTGACGGCATGCTGCTGTTCCTCCGCCGGTCTTCGTCCCGCGGGTCAGGAGACCGCGGCGCGGTCCATCCGGACCACACCACCCAATTCGGCGGTGATCTGCTCGGCGGCGCGATGCACCATGTCGCCCAGGACGGGGACGCGGCTGTTGTCGATGCGCGCCTTCGGACCGGACAGCGAGACTGCGGCCAAAGGTCCGCCATACTCGTCGTAGATCGCGGCCGCGACACAGCGAAGGCCGATCGCATGTTCCTCGTCGTCGAAGGCATAACCAAGGGCTGCGATCTCGGCCAGCGCCTTTCTCAGGGCCGCGGGCGAGTCGATGCTATGCGCGGTCGCCCGGTTCATGCCGCGCTTCTGCAGAATGCGGCTGACTTCGCCTTCGGTCATCGCCGCCAGCAGGGCCTTGCCGACACCGGAGCAGTGCATCGGAACCCGGCCGCCGGGGCGGGCCAGCACCCGCATCAGCTGTCTGCACTCGACCTGCGACAGGTAGACCGCCTCGCCCTGGTCCTCGATCGCCAGATTGACGGTTTCGCCGCTGTCTTCCATCAACTGGCGCATGTAGGGACGGGCGATCGAGACCAGATCGCGGGAGCGGACAAATGCGTTGCCCACGGTGAAGGCGTCTACGCCGACCATCCACAGGCTGCGCTCCTGGTCGAACCGGACGAAACGTTCCTGCTCCAGCGTGGTCAACAGCCGGTGCGCCGTCGATGGCGCCAGGCCGACGGTCTGCGCCAGGTCCGTCAGTGTCGCGCCGTCGTCGAATTCAGGGATCGCGCGCATCAGGCTGATCGCCCGCACCAGCGACTGCACCTGCCCGCTGCGGTCGACCCCGTTACGTGCCTGGTTCTGCCGGTCCTTTTTTGGCCGACCCTTTGCCGTCCTCGCCATGAAACACTCCGAAAATGACGTACCGATGCCTGTTCCGGATTATAGAATGTATTTCGAATTGTGGAAAGTCGCGTCGGACCGCATCTCGGGGGCGCGGTCCCGCGGGGACGACCTGCGGTATCAGGCGTTCACGGTCATGCCGCCGTCGACAGTCAGGACATGACCGTTCACATAGGCTGCGGCATCGGAAGCCAGAAAGACCGCGGCGGCCGCGATCTCCTCGGGCCGGCCCCAGCGGCCGAGCGGCACGCGGTCCTCGACCCAGGCCGAGAACTCGGCGTTTTCAACCAGAGCCTTGTTCATGTCGGTCGCGACGAATCCAGGTGCGACGGCGTTGCAGGTGACGCCCTGCGGGCCAAGCTCGACGGCCAGCGAGCGGACAAGGGCCATCACGCCGCCCTTCGACGCCGTGTAGGCCGGAATGGTGGCGCGTCCCACCTGGCCGATGATCGAACCGGTGAAGATAAGGCGGCCGCTGCCCTGGGCCAGCATGGGCCGCGCCGCGGCGCGCGCCAGGGTGAACACCGCGACCAGGTTGGTCTCCAGGACTCGCCTGAACGCGTCGGTCGGAAAATCCTGGAACGGTTCGCGATGCTGGATGCCGGCGTTGGCGACCAGAACATCGAGCCGGCCCGAGCGGGCGACGATCTCGTCGATCGCCGCGGCCCCCGCCGCTTCGTCATTGACGTCGAAGGCGGCCGCATGGGCGACGGCGCCGCGGCCGCGCAAGGTCTCGACACGCTGCTCCAGAAGGTCCCGATCGCGCGCGTTCAGCACGACATGCGCGCCCTGTACGGCCATTGCCTCGGCCATGGCCCAACCCAGGCCGCGCGACGCGCCCGTGATCAGGACGATACGGTCCTGAAGCGAGAATGGTTGCTGCACCCTGCCCTTTCCCCCGGCCGCAAGGGCCGTCGTTTCGCTTGATTCCCGGTGTCGATGCCGTCCTAATCTAGAAGAAAATGTCGAACCACGACAGGCCTGTCCTAGCCCGGAGCATCCATGAGCTACAAGTCGCAATACGTGACCTGCGCCAACCGCGAGATCCACGTCACAGTCTGGGGCGCCGAGAACGAGCGCACACTGATCATGTGGCACGGGCTGGCCAGAACGGGGCGCGACTTCGATACCATCGCCGGCGCCTTGTCCGACCGGTACCGCGTGCTCTGCCCCGACACCGTCGGACGCGGTCTCAGCCAATGGGCCAAGGACCCGTCGCGGGAGTATTCGCTGTCCTTCTACGGCGAGATCGCGCTCGATCTGGTCAAGGCCTTCGACGTCGAGACCATGGCCTGGCTTGGCACCTCGATGGGCGGGGCGCTGGGCATCATGCTGGCGGCCGGTCCGCTGAAGGGGCGGATCTCGCATCTGGTGATCAACGATATCGGACCGGCCCTGTCCGACGCCGCGGTCGAACGGATCCTCAACTATGCCGGCGACCCGCCGCAGTTCGACACCATGCTGGAACTGGAGGACTATCTCAGGAACGTCTACGCCCCGTTCGGCGAGATGAGCGCGGCCGAATGGCGAAGGCTTGCGGAAACATCGGCGCGGCGAACGGACGACGGCCGGTTCACCACGCACTACGACCCGCGCATGGTCGACCAGTTCCGGAACTATCCCCAGGATTTCGATCAATGGGAACAGTATGACGCGATCGAGGCCAACACACTGTTGCTGCGCGGAGCGGAATCCGACCTCCTGCTGTTCGAATGGGCCCACGAGATGACGCAGCGCGGACCCAAGTGCCGGCTGGAGACGATCCAGGGGTGCGGTCACGCGCCGCCGCTCAACTCGGCCGAACAGATCGATCTGATTGCCGGGTTCTTGGACGAATAACGCCACGCTTTGCCCGGCTGAAACACGCAACGCGGAGCCCCTTTGCCATGTTCAAGCTAGCGGCCATATTCGCCGCGGTCTTCGTCGCCGAACTGGGCGACAAGACCCAGGTTGCCACACTGCTTTTTGCCAGCGACCGGCAGCTCAATCCCCTGCATGTCTTTCTGTCGGCGGCGTCGGCCCTGGTTCTGTCGACCGGGCTGGCGGTTCTGGTCGGCAATCAGGCGGCCCGCTATCTGGAGATGGCGCCGCTGAAACTGATCGCTGGCCTGGGCTTCATCGCGATCGGCTGCTGGGCGTTGATCGAACACTTCAGAGGCGGATGATCGCTGCGCGGATGTGGAGCGACGACCTCTTTCAGGCGATTCGCGATGCGCAGGTCCGGCAGGTGGCCTATGTGCCCGATGCGGGGCACGCGCGGCTGATCGACGCCTGCCGCCGCGCCGCCGACCTGACGGCGGTCCCGCTGACGACCGAGGAAGAAGGCGTTGCGCTTCTGGCGGGCGCATGGCTTGGCGGCCAGCGCGGCGTGCTGTTGATGCAGTCGAGCGGGGTCGGCAACTGCGTCAACATGCTGTCCATGGTTCGGTCCTGCCGCTTTCCGCTTGTCATGTTCGTGACCATGCGCGGCCAGTGGAACGAGTTCAATCCCTGGCAGGTCCCGATGGGCGAAACCACGGCGGCGGCCCTGTCGACCGCCGGCGTCGCGGTTTCCACCGCGGCGGCGCCCGAGGATGTTGGGGCCATGGCCGCGGCCGCCCTCGATGCCGCCTTCGTCGACGGCCAGGCGGTCGCCCTGCTTCTCCATCAGAGCCTGATGCCGGTCAAAACCTTCGGGAAAGGCGACGCCGCACGATGACGGACGCGGAACAGCTTCCCATCGGACGGCGCGCCGCGGCGGCGCGCATCCTTGAAGGCCGGGACGATATGCTGGTGGTTGCCGGTCTTGGATCGACGGCGTGGGACATCACCGCCGCGGGGGACCGCGATCTGAACTTCCCGCTGTGGGGGGCGATGGGCGGGGCGGTGCCGCTGGGCCTGGGGCTGGCGCTGGCCCAGCCGGGCCGCCGGGTTCTGGTCCTGACCGGTGACGGCGAGATGCTGATGGGATTGGGCAGCCTCGCAACGGTCGCGGTCCAGGCACCGAGAAACCTGGCGATCTGCGTCTTCGACAACGAACGCTATGGCGAAACGGGCATGCAGGAAACCCACACGGCCGGCCCCACCGACCTGGCCGCCGTCGCGGCCGGCTGCGGGATTGCCGCAAGCAGCCGGATCGCGACAACTGCGGAACTGGAAGAGGTTTTGCCCAGGATCCACGGCGCGCCCGGCCCGGTCTTCGTCGCGGTCAAGGTCCGCGCCGAAAACCTGGACTTCGCCCTGCCGCCGAAGGACGGCGCGCATTTGAAGGACCGGTTCCGCCGCGCGCTGCTTGGCCCGGACGCGTGAAGGCGGCTCAGGCCCGCGCCGCCTCGCGGGCCGCGGCTTCCAGGTCCTCCGGCCGGTTCGCATTGAAGAATGGGTCGACGGGCACGGCGTCGAACGCGACGACGGACTGGCCGTAACGGGCGGTCCAGACGTCGACCTTGCGCACCCCCTCCTCGACCAGGGCGGCCCTCAGTTGCTGCCTCAGCGCGACCGGCCACAGGCCGACCACCGGGTGGTGCCGCCCGTTCGAGGACACCGTCGCCATCTCCGTGCCCTCCGCCTCGACCGCAGACAGCATCTTGGCGACGAGATCCCGCGGCAGGAAAGGCGCATCGGTGGGAACGGTCGCGATCCAGTCCAATTCGGGGCGGTGTTCCGCGGCCCAATCCAGCCCCGTCAGCACGCCGACCAGCGGTCCGGCATTGCCGGGAAGGACGTCCGGCGCGACCGGAAGTTCGAATGCGGAAAACCGGGTCGGATCGCCGTTCGCATTCAACACCAGCGCGGCCGCCTGTCCGGCCACCGCGTCGATTACATGCGCCAGCAGCGGCCGTCCGGCCAGCGGCCTCAGGCACTTGTCGCCGCCGCCCATCCGCCGGGACAACCCGCCCGCAAGCAAGACGGCCAGGACAGGCGGGACAGTCACGTGGGGCTGCCCCGGCGCTGTTCCGTCAGATCGGAAGACCATTGGCGCACCTGGTTTCGGCCGCCCCGCTTGGCCGCGTAGAGCGCCTTGTCCGCGCGCACCATGATGTCCTTGAGGCTGGCGTCCTTGACGATCTGCGCCAGCCCGAACGAGACCGTGACCGGCAGCGTCTCGCCCTTTGCGATCCGCATGGGTTCGCTTTCGATCAGCCCGCGCAGACGCTCCAGCACCCGGCCCGCCGACTCCGCATCCGTGTTGGGCAGGCAGATCAGGAACTCCTCGCCGCCGTAGCGATAGACGACGTCGTAGGGCCGCAGGCCCGAAACGAAGCGGCCTGCCGTCGTCGCCAAAACCTCGTCACCCACCGCATGGCCGTGGGTGTCGTTGACCTGCTTGAAGTGATCGATGTCGGCGATGGCGATGGTGCAGGGACTGCCGGTCCTCAGCGCGCGCTGCCGTTCGCGCTCGAGCTCGGGCAGCATGATCTGCCGGTTGTGCAGTCCGGTCAGGGGATCAAGCTCGGAGATCGCCTTGCGGAACGCGTCCTGGATCCGGCGCGCCAGCGTCACGAAACGCTGCGACTTGCCGATCAGCGAGTCGTAGTCCTCGACCGGGACCGGCTTTCCGTCGCCGGCCAGGACGGCGAGCTCCCGGCCGAAGGCATAGCAATCGGACTGGGCACGCGCCAGCTCGCGGAATGCGGCCTGGTTGATCAGGCCGCGGTCCTTGTTGAGGTCGAACCAGAACCCGAAGCGGGACAGCAGATGCGCGTTTTCGGATATCACTTCGCGCGCCGGATCGATGCCGCACACGACCGAACGGTGCCACTGGTTCAGCCACTCGCCGTGCTCGTCCAGCGCGGCGTCAATGACATCCAGAACGTTCTGAGCGTTCTCGGGTGTCCCGGTGTTGAGGCCAAGCGGGCTGGACTTCACGCCGCATCCTCCGCACGGCCGCCCTTGCGGGCGAACCGCTTGTCCTCGTCGGACACCACCGCAGGGTCGGCGTCGAAACGGATACGCTGCTCCCCGGCCAGCGCGACGAACCTCTTGCCCTTGGCCCGGCCGATCAGGGTCAGGTTCGCCTGCCGGGCCAGTTCAACGCCCCAGGCCGTAAAGCCCGAGCGGGAGACCAGGATCGGGATCCCCATCTGTACGGTCTTGATGACCATCTCCGATGTCAGGCGCCCGGTGGTGTAGAAGATCTTGTCGTCGGGGCCGACGTCGTTGAGGAACATGTAGCCGGCGATCTTGTCGACCGCATTGTGGCGGCCCACGTCCTCCATGTAGATCAGCGGCGCGTCGCCGCGCGCCAGCACGCAGCCGTGGATCGCGCCGGATTTCAGATAAAGGCTTGGCGCGGTGTTGATCTTGCGGGTCAGCGCATAGAGCCAGGACGTCCGGATTTCCGCGTTCTCGGGAAGCGCGATCTCCTCGAACTTCTCCATCAGGTCGCCGAACACCGTGCCCTGGGCACAGCCGGAGGTCTGGGTCTTCTTCTTCAGCTTTTCTTCGAAATCCGTCTCGCGGCGGGTCCGGACCACCACCGTCTCGAGGTCCTCGTCGTGCTCGACGCCCGTCACCTCGTCGTCGGGCCGCAGCATGTTCTGGTTCAACAGATACCCGACCGCCAGATAGTCGGGATGATCGCCGATCGTCATCATGGTGACGATTTCCTGGCCGTTCAGGAACAGGGTTAACGGCCGCTCGACCACCACCGGCGTTTCGATCCGCCGCCCTTCGTGGTCGATCCCGCCGACCGTCCGGGTCAGGCGCGGATCGTCCGGATCCGGCATGATGTCAAACTCGCGCATGCTCTTACTATGCTCTCTGGGCCGTTACGGCTCAACTCGGCCCGTCCGGGGCGACGTGGACTGGGCCGGAGCCTTGGATTGGTCTATATAAAGCCGAACGGCACGCTTGTCAGGCCGGTGGAGCCGGGCAACCAGGGGGTTAACAGGGAACGATGATCGATCCTTTCGGTCGGACAATCACGTATCTGCGGGTTTCGGTCACCGACCGATGCGATTTCCGCTGTGTCTACTGCATGTCGGAAGACATGACTTTTCTGCCCAAGGCGGAGATTCTCAGCCTAGAGGAACTGGACCGGGTCTGCTCCGCCTTTGTCGGACTGGGCGTCCGCAAGCTGCGCCTGACCGGCGGCGAGCCGCTGGTCCGGCGGAACATCATGTGGCTGTTCGAGCGGCTGGGGCGGCACCTGGAGAGCGGCGCCCTGGACGAGCTGACCCTGACCACCAACGGCAGCCAGCTCGAGCGGTTTTCCGAGGGTCTCGTCGCCGCCGGCGTCCGCCGGGTGAACGTCTCCCTCGATACGTTGGAACCCGCCAAGTTCCAGGAGATCACCCGCTGGGGCAAGCTTGAGAAGGTGATGGCCGGCATCGAGGCCGCCAAGAGCGCGGGCCTCAAGGTCAAGATCAACTGCGTGGCGCTGAAGGGCGTCAACGACATGGAGATCGACCGCATGGTGGAATGGTGCGGCGTGGAAGGCTTCGACCTGACCTTCATTGAAGTGATGCCGATGGGCGATATCGGCGGCGAAGAGCGGTTGGACCAGTACTGGCCGGTTTCGATGGTCCGTGCCGAGCTTGCCAAGCGCTGGACCCTGGTCGACAGCGACTACACAACGGGCGGGCCTGCGCGCTATGCGCATGTCCAGGAGACCGGTCAACGCATCGGCTTCATCACGCCCCTGACCCATAACTTCTGCGAAAGCTGCAACCGCGTGCGGCTGAGCTGCGAAGGCACGCTTTACATGTGCCTTGGCCAGGATGACGCCGCCGACCTGAGGGCGCCGCTGCGCGCATCGGCCGATGACAGCCTGCTGGTGGACGCCATTCACGAGGCGATCGGGCGCAAACCCAAGGGCCACGACTTCGTCATGGACCGCCGCCGCGCCGTGCGGCCGGTCTCCCGCCACATGAGCGTCACAGGCGGCTAGACCGCTAGTTGATCGACCTTCGGTCCTCGTCCCGCGGTTTCGGCGGCGTGGCGTTGGTCACGCCGGCATGGTGGTGAACCATCAGCCAGCGCCCGCCCCGGCGGATGAAGATGTTGGTCGCCAACAGGTACGAACCGGTGATCTCTTCGAAGCACAGAACGGTGGCCGTGTCGCCGTAGACCAGCGCCGTCGGCGCGTGGCAGTGGACCGGCGGCGGGTTCGCCAGGATGTTCTTCCACGACGCCAGGATGTCCTCCAGCCTGGTCAGCGCCGCCCAGCCCGGGTGAATGCAGGATACGGGCCCGGTATCGGCCCAAACCGCGTGCATCGCCTCCAGGTCACCGGTGACGAACGCCGTATAGAAGGCGTCATTGGCAAACAGAACCGCCTGGCGGTCCGTATCGCTCACGGTCCCGCTCCGCCCCGCTAGCGAATCTCGATCTGGTGGGTCAGTCTCGCGCCGTCGGAGATGGTCACCAGCACGAACCCCATGGCGTGGCAGAGGTCCAGAAAGGTGAGGTTGTCCACATCCGGCATGTCCTGGAACAGGGGCGTGGTCCGTGCCATCGCCGTCAGCGACGCCAAGAGCGCCCGGATCCGGTAGATGCTGTTGTACCGCCCGTCGTCGAGGCCGACGATGATCAGCTTTTCCGCATCCGTCCCCTTCGCGAACACGACGAAATCCGGCTTGTAGGGGCGCGCCCCGATCGCCGCGGTCACGGCCGTGACGAAGCCGACGCGGGTGCGCCGGTTCGATTCCGGCAGCACCATGGTCCGGCCTTCGTAGGCCTCCGTCGATTGCGGCGACGGATAGTAATAGTCCGCGTGGCGGTCGGTCGCGCCGGAGGTTCCGGCCCATCCAAGCAGCCCAAACAAGACCAAAACCGCGGTCAATCTCGCACGCATCCGTTGTCTTTCGCCCACTCTGCTGGCTCCCGCATCCCTGTTTCGTTCCCTGGGCCCTTGCGGTCCCCGCGCCCGGCCCGGCTATACTGCACCCCGCCGCACGAGCCGCAAACTTTAGTCCAGGGACCCCCGATGGCAAAACCCAAAGTCGCCTTCGTCTGCGCCGACCAGCCGAGCGCGCGCAGGGCCATGGCCGATCTCACCGCGCGCTACGACGGGGTGCCGCCGGAACAGGCCGACATCGTCGTGGCGCTGGGCGGCGACGGTTTCATGCTACAGACCCTGCATCGGTTCCTTGGACAGGGTCCGACCATCTACGGCATGAACCGCGGCACCGTCGGCTTTCTGATGAACAGCTACAAGGCCGAGGGCCTGCTGGAACGTTTGGAAAGCGCGGCGACCCTGACCCTGCATCCGCTGTGCATGAATGCCGAAACGGTGGATGGCGAACAAATCAGCGGCATCGCCATCAACGAGGTCTCGCTGTTCCGCGAGACCCGCCAGGCGGCGAAGATCCGGATCTCGGTCGACGGCACGACACGCATCGACAAGCTGGTGTGCGACGGCATCCTGATCGCCACGCCCGCCGGCAGCACCGCCTACAATCTGTCGGCGCACGGCCCGATCATCCCGATGGGCGCGGGCGTCCTGGCCCTGACCCCGATCAGCGCCTTCCGCCCGCGGCGATGGCGCGGCGCCCTGTTGCCGCACCAGGCGCGTGTCACCTTCGAGATCCTGGAAGCCAAGAAACGCCCGGTCAGTGCGGTTGCCGACAACACCGAAGTGCGCGATGCCCGGCTGGTCACGGTCTTCGAGGACCGGTCGCTGGCCGCGAAGGTCCTGTTCGACCCCGAACACAATCTCGAAGAACGGATCCTGAAGGAACAGTTCGCGACCTAGGCGGTCTCGACCCGCGCATAGTCGCAGATGACGGCCGCAAGCTTGGCCATGTTCTCGCGCACGCCGTCAAAGCCGCCGTTGCGCTCGAACGTCACCTCGTTCATGTAAAGCGCCCGGTTGATCTCGATCTGCAGGCTGTGCCTGCCGTCGGCCGGGGCGCCGAAGGCCCTGACAAGCTCGACTCCCTTGTAGGGGTCGTTGATGCTGACCCGGTATCCGAACCCGCGCAAGGCATCGGCGACCATCGCGGTAAAGGCGCGGTCGCAGGTGGTGCCGTCGCGGTCGCCCAGCACGAAATCGACGAAGCGGCTGCCGTTGACGGCGCCGGCCTGCGCCGGTGCCGCGGCCGGCATGGAATGGCAGTTGACGTGCCACACCGCGCCGAAATCGCCGTGCAGCCGGTCGATCGCCTGGCTCATGCACCGGTGATAGGGACGCCAGTAGCCGTCGATCCGCCGGACCACCTCCTTCGGGGAAAGCCGACGGTCGTACATGGGGAAATCCGGCGGACAGACCCGCCAGACCAAGCCGTGTCCCATGCGCGACTTGTCGCCGGGCTTCAGCGGCTCGGGCCAGGGCGCGTTCAACAATCTCTGGTCCAGGTCCTTCAGGCCCCGGTTCGGATCGATGTAGGCCCTGGGAAACTCAGCCGCGATCAGGACGCCGCCGACATCCGGAACATCGGCGAACAACTCGTCGACGAACATATCCTCCGACCGCCGCAACAGCTCGGACGGGACGATGGTATCGAAATCGTCCGGCCGGACGGTGCCGCTGTGCGGGGAATCGAACACCACCGGGGCCGGCTGGCCGGTCGGCTGGCGCACGGACACCACCTCGCTGATGCCCAATCCTGGTGCCGTCTGGTCCATGCCGCCTGGTCTTGCCCTTTGATTGCCGGTCGCCCGGGCGATCCCGGAACGAACCCGTCCAAGGGTCAGTCTATACGGCCCAAGGCCCCTTCGACACAACAGCAATGGACGCTGGCCCGGGGCGGCTGCTAAGACAGCCGGCAAAACGGCGGAAAACTTGGGAACGAGGAGGTCACCGATGGCAGGGCAGATCGACGCACGGCTCGAAGAGCTTGGGATTACGCTGCCGGAACCGCCGCTGCCGGCCGCCAACTACGTGCCGTTCACGCGCAGCGGCAGCACGCTTTACATCTCCGGTCAGGTGACGTTCGAGAACGGCGAGCTCAGATATCTGGGCAAGGTCGGCGCCGATCTCGACGAGGCCGACGGCAAGGCCGCCGCCCGCCTGTGCGGCCTGAACATCATCGCGGTGGCGCGCCACGCGCTGGACGGCGATCTGGACCGGGTGCGGCAGGTCCTGAAACTGGGCGGGTTCGTCAACGCCACGCCCGACTTCACCGGCCATCCCGGCATCATCAACGGCGCCTCGGACCTGATGGTCGAGGTCTTCGGCGAGCGCGGCAAGCACGCCCGTTTTGCCGTGGGCGCCGGCGCGCTGCCGCTGGGCGTCGCGGTCGAGGTGGACGCGATCCTGGAGGTGGACTGACGCGTGGGCGACGGCCCGCACGCGCGCCTTGCGGAACTCGGCCTGACCCTGCCGCCGCCCTTCGCGCCGGTGGCCACCTACAAGGCGGCGACGCAAACGGGCAACCGGCTCTATGTCTCCGGGCAAGGCCCGGTCTGGGGAACCGAGATCCGCTTTCGCGGCCCCCTGGACGCCGATGCCGTCGCCGATGCGGGCCGCGAGGCCGCGCGCCTGACCATGCTGAACATCCTTTCCCATGTGGAAGACGCGGTCGGGCTCGACCGGGTCGCCCGGGCGCTGACCGTGTTCGGCCTGGTCAACGCCCGGCCCGGTTTCGCTGAGGCGCACGACGTGATCGCGGCGGGCGCCGCGCTCTTGGAGCAGGTCTTCGGCGCCGCCGGGCGGCCCGCGCTCAGCGCCATCACCGCAACCAGCCTGCCCTTCGACATCGCGGTCGAGATGGACGCGGTCTTCGAGATTGCAGGCGACGACCCCGCCTAGAGCTCGTGGCCATAGATGGCCGCCGGTCTGAGTGTCGATGAGCTGTGCACTTATGCGCACCTGATCGCCGGCCCGACGCACCGAGCCTTCGAGCAAATACCTAACCCCTCGCTCTCGGCCGACCTGCGTTACATCGAATGCCTGGCCCTTGTACTGGAACAGTGAGTTGTGGGCGACGACGAACAAGGCGGGTAGTTTCGACAGGTCGGCAATGATGTCTTCCGCCATGCCTTTGGCGAAGAATTCCTGCTCGGGATCGCCACTCGAGTTATCGAACGGCAAAACCGCAATCGACGGTTAATCTGTAAGTTCAGCCGGCTGGTTTTTCGTCAGCCCGAGCTGGCGAAGGGTGGCGAGGGCACGCTCAGGTACGGTGCGGTCCTGATAGTTCAGATGCGCGTTCACGAACCCCTTCGCCGAGAAACCGGGGTTCACCTCGACGGCCTGCTGAGCCACGGCGCGGGCGTCCTCTATCCTGCCCATATCGGCGTAGGTCAACGCGAGAAAGACAAGGGGAAGTGGCGATTTGGGGTTGCGCGCTCGGGCGCGCTCGAACGCCGCGATCGCCTCTTCGTATCGCTCCATCGCGTGGTACGCCTGACCTTCAAAGCGCAAGAGGTTGGGGGGCGTGTTGGGGTTGAGGCGGATGCCCCGCTGGATCAGCGGCAGCGCTTCGTTGGGACGTCCCGCGAAAGTCAGGGTCCGGCCCAACAGTGCCAGCAAAGAAGCCGAATTTGGCGAGAGGGCGACTGCCTTCTCGCCATGGGCGATCGCCTCATCGTAATCTCGCCTGTGCAGCGCAAGGTTTGCCAGGAGATTGTACGGCCCGCCAAAGGAGGGATCGATGGCTATGGCCTTGTGGGCCAACTGCTCCGCCCGCGCCTCCTCCTGCGCGGGATCCCCGCCCCACCCGAAACTGGCCGCCATCTGATGGGTCAAGCCGAGGGAATGCCACCCAAACGCATAATTCGGATCCAGTTCGACTGCTTTCTGGAACAACCGCCGTGCTTCGGCATTATCCGCTTCGGTGAAGCGTAAAAAGAGCGGAAATCCGCGTCGGGCCAACTGATAGGCGTCAAGATTGTTCGTCGTGCTGGAAAAGATACGCGCTCTGCCCCCTTCCGTGAGCTTTAGCTCGAGCGAGATCAGGACATTCAGCGTGATGTCATCCTGCAGGACGAACGTGTCTTTGAGCTCGCGCTCGTAGCGCTCGGCCCAGATCTGGCGACCCGAGAGGGCATCGATGAGCTGGGCCGTGACCCGTACTTGTTCGCCTGCGGTCTGCACGCTGCCCTCCAGCACATGGCGAACTCCGAGTTCTTCGGCTACCTGCTGCACCTTCACCGGCTTGCCCTTGTAGGGCAGCGTCGATGTGCGGGCGATAACGAAGATGTCGGGAAGCCGGGACAACGCCGTGGTTATGTTGTCCGCGATGCCATCGCCGAGGTAGTCCTGGCTGGCATCGCCGGTGAGGTTCACAAAGGGCAGGACAGCGATCGACGGTCTGTCCGGCAACGGAAAAGCGAAATTCTCGATCGATGCTGGCTCAACCCTGGTAACCCAGGGCTGCCACCAGGCGAGGCCACTCGCGGCTATCACGAACACCACGATCGCTGCAACAGCGCCAAATCGCCCTCGCTGTTGGCTTGGCCGTCGCTCGCCAATGACCTGGCCCGCCGCGTCTGGCGCCAGCAGGACACGGTAGACCGGGATCGGGGTCTCGATGTTCTTCACTTTCTGTTCGCCGATGAACGCGTAGCCCACGTCGAGCTTGTTGCGAACCTCGTGGAATACCTTGCGCGGGATACAGATGCCGCCGGGTTCGGCGAGCCCCTCCAGGCGCGCCGCGACGTTCACGCCGTCGCCCAGGATGTCGTCGCCGTCGATGACGATGTCACCGAGATTGATGCCGATGCGGTAACGGATACGCCGGTCCTCGGGAACCTCATTCTCGCGCCCGGCCATGCCTTTCTGCACCGCGACGGCGCACTGGACCGCATCGACGACGCTCGCAAACTCGACCAGCGCCCCGTCGCCCATCAGTTTGACGATACGGCCCCGGTATTCGGCAATGGTGGGGTCGATCAGTTCGGCCCGGAGCGCCTTCTGCCGCGCAATGGTGGCTTCCTCGTCAACCTCCATAAGGCGCGAGTAGCCGACCATGTCGACCGCGAAAATCGCTGCTAGCCTACGCGTGACGTTCGGCTGAGCCATGTCGTTCCCCTGAACGAACAGGGTAGAAGAATAATAGAGGTCAATCCACTGGAGGGAGATCACGATCGGATGTGATGACGGCAGCTCAGTGTCATTCCGCGACGAACGCCTCATTGAAACGACAGTCCGGGTGTAGAGACGCACCGGCTGTTACTTTGCGTTGGCGAGTCCACACCCCAAGCGCCGTCCCTCACCCAGGACTTGCGATCCGCCAGGATCCTGAGCGCGGCGCGAGAGGCTTCCCGGCACGCATCGCCGCCGCGTCCTACAACGCCATGTCGATGCCGCCGATTGCCATGGCGATCAATCCCTGATTGCTCAGCAAGCGAAAACGGGTTTCGAGAAGCGCACTCGCATTTGTCGGGTCGACAGTCTCACCGACCAATCCCTGGCAAGTGTTTCCAACTAAGTCGGCCAGAGGTCCGAGTGCTGCGGGGCCGTATGCGAGGGTCTAGGGTGATCCGGGTATACCGTCGTCACAATTGATGTCGATATGGACAAGCGGCGCATGTTCGAGTGTCCCCGACGCTGTTTTGTGGGGCATTGCCAAGGGCGCGAATATGAGACGAACACGGCAATCGGAGATCAGCGGGTGTTCGTCGTTCATGCAACCATACTACCGTCAACGCCTTCGTTGTCTCCGCAACTTCCGTTTATGGTCAGATGTTGCACCGTGCAGAGAATGTCTTTTCGGTTACCCGCAAAGCCTTCCGCGTTCACCCAATGTACAGCTCCGATCTGATCCCGCGCCTCCCTAGTGGCAATGTCAATCGGGCTGAGCGGCGTGCCGCCCGACCAGTTGGTGCTCGTGCTGGACAAGTTTCTGCCGGGCGCGCTGATCCACTCCCTGAAACCGACGGGAATCGCAGGGTAGTCCCTTTCGTGAGAAATGACGGGGACGCGCTGCCGCGGCCGTAGCCTATCCGCCGGCGTGCAACATCTGCTCGAATTCCGAATGATCGGGCATATGGACGGGTTCCATATCGCTGATCCGCTTGATCAGGTCGCACATCTTTGCCGGGTCCCGGCGTTCCACCGGGCCGTGGCCGCTGACAATCATCGCGGGATCGAGAGCCTTGATGGAGTCGGCCGATTCGGCCAGCGCGTCCGGAATGAGATGTTCGTACCAGGCATGATTGACCCGGTTCATCCAGAAGAAGCCTTCCTCGAAATCCGTGTCGTTCATCTCGTCGGTATATTGGGGCGATTCCGGCGAGACGATCCCGAAACAGTCCGCGGCGTAATAGATGCGGTTCGTGGGGTCCCAAAGACCGCGGGTCGCCGAAGAGTCGTAAAGCGGCGGCCTGATCGCCGTCACCGTCCGGTCGCCAATATCCAGGGTATCGCCGTCATTGAGCATGTGCACACGCTCGACCGGAACCGAGAACTCTTCCGACAACTTGCCCAATCCGATGAAATTGGTGATCAGCGTCGCGTTCGGGCAACGGTCCAGGATCTGCATCAGGCAGCCCGTATGATCGCGGTCCTCGTGACTGATGAACAGCCAGCGCACGTCCTCGGGATCGACGAGATTGAAGGCTTCTTCCAGAAACGTGTCGCGGTGCACGATGGCAAGGGTGTCCAGCAGCATCGGCTGCTCGCCGCGGATCACCATCGCATTGACGGGCAACACCCCGACGCCGGGAACCGGCAGGGATTCCGGGATGACGAACGTATCGGGCGCGATCTCGAACGACTGGATCATCGGTTTTCTCCATTCCTCGCTGGATTAACGGTCGCTCAATCGGAGAGATACAACAGGTCGACCAGGCCGAAATCTTCGGCCCGCTCCGCGCTGGCCGGGAGCACGGGTCTCCACTGGGGATCGGCCGAACGATAAGAGGTGGCGTCGCCGTCGGTGATCGCCAGGAACACCTCCGCGACGATGCGCCCGCCAACGGGGCCCAGCCTGTCGCCGTTCCCGATCACGTCGGCCTCCCGGGCGATGTAGTACCAAAGCGGCGTCTCGCCGCGCCAATTCGGAAGCCCTACATCGTCGGCCGAAAGCGGTTCCAGTCCCAGCCGCCGCGCAATCGCCTCTCCCGACGGCAGCCCCGTTGCAAGACCCCGCTGCAGATCGCGGCTTGCAAGCGACCGGTAACTGGGATCCTCCACGTCGCCGGTGATCTCGTGCGGCAGCTCCAACAGGGCGCGCGGCATGCGGCCGTCGATCCGTTCCGACCGCTGGGCCGGCGGGCGGCCCGGCACGTCGAACAGATAGGACCAGTCCACAACCCTGTCGGGACCGACGGGCCGAAACCCGATCAGGTCGGGGAACATCGTCAAGTCGCCGCTATCGGCGTTGATGCGATAGGTCTGCCTGATCTGCGCGTGGCCGTATCGGTAGGCGGCGTCGGCGAACTCGAACGGGATTGAGGGCTTTTTGGCAATCCGTTCCGACGGCGCCATGTCGCACAGTTCCGAGATCAGATCCTCGCCGACGAGGCCGGGCAGGAAGTCGTGCAGAACCACCCATTGGTAATGCCACACCAGACAGGTCCGCGCCTCGTCGAAGACGGCACCATCGTCAACGCCGTCGGCGCGCAACCGGTCGACGATGGCGTTGTGCGCCTTCAACAGGGCCAGATGCAGTTGGTTGACGAACAGATGGACGTCGTTCCGGGGGTCGCCGATCAGGGCAATGCCCTGGCTGTTCCGCGGCACGTCGCATCCGGCCTCGCCGATCAGAAATTTCGACGGATCGTCGCGGTCGAACAGGTACGGACTGCCGACGGGACCGCCGCTGTAGAGGCATTCCAGGTTCAGCCGCGGCGTCCGGAAGTTTTGGACTTCGGCGTCGGCCGCATGGGTCAAGGGCGCCCGGTCGGCGGTGATGTCATGGGCGACCAACTGGCCGAACGACGGCCAACCCGCGGCAACCGTGGCCTCCCCGGCGCCGGCCGCGCCGGTGTCGCACGCCGCCCCGACCGCGCCCAGCGCGTGCAACTGGTCCGCATCGATGACCAGGGCGGGCAGATCCGGAAACATGCGGCAATACTGGCCGGTGTGAACCGGCGCGTCGATCTTGCGCCCAGGGGCCAGGCAATGGGCGTTCGACGATTGCCTGGCCGACCCCGGGCGGCTGCTCATTGGTAGTGGTCCTCCAGCGTGTAGCGTTTCATCTGGAAGGTCGCCATGTCGATCATCGAAGTGAACGGCTTGGTTTCGGCGGCGTCCACGAACTTGTCCATGGAAGCCTGGGCATCCTCCGCGCGCGCCCAGTGCAGCACCACGACCCAGTTGCCGTCTTCGTCCAAGCCGGTGTCACGGTCCAGAAAACCCGGCAGCTTGCCGAGGAAGCCGCGTTCCATCGACTTCGTCTCTTCGACGAAATCCTCCTCGGTGACGCCGTCGAGAAGACGGAAGGTCACGATCTCGATTGTCTTAGCCATGCTGCCAACTCCTCTCGTTGCGTTGATTGTCGAAGAACAGGGGGTTCGTCCGCCGGATCTTGGTCAGCTTGCCCCGCCCATCACCCGCGCCGGGAAGATCTCTGCACATTTGCGTTGAAGAAACTTCAGCCCTTCCTGCGCCAATTGCTCGGGCGAGTCGGCGAATTCTCGCCAGATCGCGACCTTGCTAGCCAGCACTTCGAAGTTGGGATTGAAGGATTCGACCGTGATGCAGAAATCGTAGCCAATGTCCGCCAGCGCCTGCAGGGTTTCGTCCCAAGGAACCATGTCCTTCCCAGGGATGCCGCGCTGGCTGCCGCAGGCCTGAAAATAGGCAAGCTGGTCGCCGGTGGCGCGGATCGCCGCGGCCATGTCGTCCTCTTCCCGGATCAGGTGGAAGCTGTCCAGGTGAACCTTGCAGTTGTCCAGTCCGACATCCTCGACGAACCGCACGGCGTCGGCGGCGGTGTTGAGGTAGTAGGATTCGAACCGGTTCAGCGTTTCGACCGCCAGGACCAGGGACGAGCCCTTGGCATGCTCGCCGATCCGCCGAAAAGCCTCGACCCCCCACTTCCATTCGTCCTCGGTCCGCTTGAGGCCCGTGAAATAGAGCCACGCGCAGTAGTTCGCGCCGCAGTAGACCTCCACGCCCGCCTCGATGCAAAGGTCGACGACCTTCTTGGAAAGCTCCACGCCCTTTTCCCGGACGGCGGGGTCCGGGTCGATGGTGTTCGCCTCCAGCGGCAGCGCGAAGTTCGCATTCAAATGCATGCCCAGGTCTTCGGCACGGCGCCGCAGTTCGGCTGCGGGAAAGACGTCCGGGTCGACCGGCGTGACCTCCAGCGTATCGAAACCGAGGTCGCGCACATGATCGAGCAGCGCGATGTCGGACCGATCGAACGTGTTGGTGAACAGCAGCGAGTTGACGCCAAATCTCATGGCCAATCCTCCCTGTCACGGTTGCAGCAGGACCAGGCCGGTCTTCTTGTCCAACCCGCGCTGCAGGTGTTCCGGCGATTCCTCCAGAATGATTTCCAGCGTGGGACGCACCCAGCCGGCAACAAGGTGCCCGCCCCGGGTCGATGCGTCGCGACAGCCAAGAACCACATGGACGTGAAGATGATGATCGGCCTCGCCCTCCTCGGCGATGTTGCCGATCATCGAAAGGACCTCGGTTTGCTCGTCGATCTCGTTCTGGACGAATTCCTCGGTCGCCGGGTTGAAGTAGCCGAGCTTGGAATGGGAGAACGCGCCGATACCGGTCAGACTTGCGCCGCAGAGGCCGTGTTCCGCTGCAAAAGCCGTGATGGTCTCGACCGCTTCCTCGCCGACTTCAAGGACAAGGACAAAGCGCCGGCGCCCATCGAATTCCTCCAGAAGCCTATGCCGCATCGCGTCAGACCCCCGCGTGCGTGCGGATGTATTCCCGTGCCATGCGGGCGTAGTCCAGGGGGTTCGCCTTTTTGGCGTCCTGCTCCGCCTCGACCACCAGCCAGCCTTCGTAGCCTGCATCCGCCAGGACCTTGAAGATCGGTGGATAGTCGATGATCCCGTCTCCGGGCACGGTGAAGACGCCTTCCAGGATCGATTCGAAAAAGCTGAGATTGCGGTCGTTGCAGGTCTCCATCACGTTCTGGCGGATATCCTTCAGGTGGACGTGTTTGATCCGGTCGGTGTAGGCGCGCGCCATGTCCAGCGGATCGCCGCCGGCCCAGTAGAGGTGGCCCGAGTCGAAAAGCAGGTGCACGGCGTCGGGGTCCGTTTCGTTCATCAGGCGGTCGACCTCGGGGCGGGTCATCACGCCCGTGCCCATATGGTGGTGGTAGCAAAGCCGCATGTCGTTTTCCGCCGCCATGCGCCCGAGTTCATTCAGCCCTTCGGTCATAACGGCCCACTGGTCGTCGTTGAAGACGGGTTTGTTGGCGATCGGCGGAACCGCCTGCTGATGGACGGAGTGACCAAGCTCGGCGACGACAACGGAAGAACCGCCCATGCGCTTGATGAAGGCCATCGAGTCCCGAAAGCTCTCCACGGTGCGTTCGCGCATGTTGTTCACGGTGAAGAACGTGCTGGACCAGGGTTCGCTCACCCGCAGGCCCCGGCGGGACAGTTCCTCGTGCAGGATGTCCGGGTCCTTGGGGAACTTGTGGCCCACGCTGCACCCCTCGAAGCCCGCCAGCGCCATCTCGCTGACGATCTGCCCGAACGAGATTTCCTCTCCAAGAAGCGGAAAATCGTCGTTTACCCAGCCCGTCGGCGTGATTCCGACGGACACCTTATCGGGATCGAACATAGCGTTCTCCTCTATGTGGTCTCGATCCGAGGCGAAGTCGCCCAAATTCCGTATCCGAACGGCTTGGTGCCGGATGGATTGGCGCCGACGGCGGGCCACAGCAGCCCCTCGCCATAGGCTTCGGACGAGACGACGAAGGTTCGGTCCTTGTCGCTTGCCGCATAGGTCTCGCGCCATTCGCTCGGCAACTGATGCCATGTCGCCACGTACCACAGCTTGATGACGTTCCGCGCGATCGGGCCCAGCCTGGCGTCGCTCATGATGTCCCGGCGCAGGCCGTGCTCCAGGGCGGCCTCATCCGTCTCGGCCGTATCGGCGACGCCCCGAAAGGCGGCGAGAAGGTCGCGCACGGTCTCTTCGCCGACGATTTCTGTGACGGTCGCTAGGTAGGACTCTGCCTGGCCGGTTCCCTGCAGATGAAAAACGGAGAAGCCGGTCACCGCGGCGGAAAAGGCGAGAAAGTCGCGATATGTTTCTTCGGCGCCCATGGTCAGGCCTCGTGCGTTGCGGCGATTTCGAAGGTTGGGGCGGCACAAAGCCCGTTCGCGCCGTCGATCGGCTGGCGCATCAACTGGTAGGACATTTCCTTGAACCGAAACATCCAGCCGACGCAGTCGACCAGAAAATCGGGCTGGCCCTGAACCGCCTCCGTCAACAGCGCGAGAAACTCGGCATAGTGGGTGTTGAACGCAGCGGCGTTCGTGCGCAGCGCCGAGCCTTCCGGATAGTCCGCCAGGCGCGCGTCGGTCTTGATCGGAAAGGCGGCCTGCCAATCGACCTCCAGCTCGCTGCCGCTGGGGCTGCCCGGTTCGTCGCCTTTCTGGTAGTACCGTCCCAGAAGCAGCTGTTCGAACCTGTAGTAATGCGCGATCTCCCCTTCGTAGTCGAAGATCGCGCCGCCAATGCCCTCGCCCTGTTCGGAGATCAGGCGGATCGCCGCCTTCGCCGAGTCCAGGTCGGTCACGGCAATGAGTTCCCCGCCGCCGGAATAGTAATAGTCCGGTGTGACCTGGCGGGCCGGGTCGCCGCTGAACAGGCCGTCGCCCATTTGTTTGTACAGCAGTTCGATTCCTTCCTGGATCGCCTTGTAGAACTCGCCGATGCTGTAGAAATGCTCTTCGGAATCCTTCCCGACCGTCACGGCGTGGAGACCGTCGCTGCGCCTGGTGCGCTGGACGGTTTGCACGCCGTTTTCCCGGGGTCGCGCCGGCCGCTCGATCTTCAGAAAGGTCTCGATCGCCGCTTTGGAAAATCCCTGGCGGCTCACCTGGAAGTCTGTCTCGCCGTCGGGAAGGTATGTCGGGAAATTGGGGACGAAGTCCGCCCTGGTGAAGTCCGGCGTACCGCCGACCGCATTCAGTAGGTTTGCGGCAAGCGTCAGGTGAAGCATCTCTTCGACGACGACGGCCCTGATCGCGTTGTAGGCATGCGTGTTCGTGCCTGGATGGATCGAATAAAGCGCCGTCAGATAGGCCGGGATCGTCGCGTGCTCCAACTGCATGGCCGCATAGAGGTAGCGGTGCAGTTCGTCGACGTCGGTGATGCGATGGAGGCTCATGCGCCCCTCCCCGAAGTCCGAAGCTCCGGCGCCGCGGCGCCGAGCTCCGTCGCGATATGTTCCGCGCTTTGGAAACAAAGCGCGCTGAGGGTCAGCGTGGTGTTCGATGTGCCGATGCTGGGCATGCTGCCGGCGCCCACCAGATAGAGGTTCTGGTGGTCCCAGCAGCGCTGCATAACGTCCACCACCGAATTCGAGGCGCTGGTTCCCATGATATGCGTGCCGGCCCAGTGGTTCCCGCCGCGGATCACGTAGCCTTCGCCTTCATAATTTATCCAGCCGTAGGCCCCGGGGTCGTAATGGGTGTGATCCTCGGCGCCCAGGCGCTGGTAGATCTGTTTCGACACCCGGCGGCCGAAGGCGGCGGCTTCCATGGTGTAGCTGGGCACACCGAAGGAGATCACCGGGCGCGGGTTGTCCAGCTGATCGGTGTATTGCGGATCCACGGTGATCCTGTTGCTTTCGTCGGGCAGGATTTCGACCATGCAGGCCAGCAGGACCTGACGCGCGACCTGATCGACCAGACCCCGGCGCAGCGCGGCGCCGAACTTGTTGCGTTCGTCCACCAGCATGTCGACGTCCGTATAGGGCGAACCGGTCGCCCAGCCCCAGCCGTCGTTGTGGATTCCGAACCGGATCGCCGCCTGGTTGCGCCGGAACGCGCCGCTGCGCAGGTCCTCGATCCCGGATGTGCAGAGCGGCCCGCGCAGGGCCCCGATCGGCTCCGGCATCAGGGCCCATGTCAGCAGATAGGCGTGGTCCATCAGATTGCGGCCGACAAGGTCGCTAGACCCGTGAAGTCCGGATGCTAGCATCAGGCGCGCGTTCTCCACCGCGTTGGCCGCAAGCACGAAGATCTTCGCCTGCACGGTTCCGGTCACATGCTCGGCGGACTGGGTGTTGCGATAGCTTTTGAATTCGATCTCTGTGACCCGCCCGCTATCGGGATCGATGCGCACCTTCGAGGCGACGGTCTGGGCAAGCAGGTCCGCACGGCCGGTCTTCAGCGACTCGAACAGTGTCCGCCGGGCGTCGTATTTCGCCTGGACCGGGCAGATCGGGACACAGTTCGTGTTGCCTTGACAGCGCTGGCCCATCTCTGCCTGGTGCAGGCTGACTGCGCCCCGTGGCCGGTACCCGTTGCCGCCGTCATAGGCGGGGTTGGGAACGCCGTTGCGCGCCTGCGGCGTGCTGCGCACGCTCAGGGCATAGGTTTCGCCGTCCAGGTCCACCGCCATCCCGTCCAGGTCCCGCGCCATGACCTGGTCCAGGTACGACAAGGGCATCTTGTGCATGGGATAGACGTAGCCGGGCTGGAATTCCATGCCGCCGAATTCCTGGTCTTCGACGTCGCCCGAAACGCCCAGTTCGAACTCGGCCTTACGGTAGTAGGGCTGTAGGTCACTGTAGCCCAGCGGCCAGTCCAGACCCTGGCCGTAGAGGCTGCGCAGTTGGAAATCGTCCGGCAGCATGCGCAGCGCCTTGCCCTCCCAGTGCCGCGTCGTGCCGCCCAGGACCCGGGTGTAAGAACTGTCGATCTCGAACGGGCCGTTCTGCACCAAATAGCCGCGCGTGTTGGGAATGCCCGGCTGAAGCTTCTGGGTATCGTCGCCACTGGGCATCGGGGCATTGGGGTTTTTCGCGTAGGGCGAATTGCCGTCCTTCGACGAGGCGGCGTAGAAGCGCTTCAGGCTTTCCGCATAGTCCGCAATCGTGATGTCGTCGGCGAGGCCCGCTTCCATCACCAGGACCCGACAGCCGCGTTGGCTGAGTTCATTTGCCATGATGGAGCCGCTGACGCCGGACCCAACGATGACGACGTCGTATTCCGCACCGGAAGCGGCTTCGGGAGTGACCTGAAAGGCCGGTTGCGCGGCGCTCATGGGGAGTGCTCCTGCCGATCGAGCGGCCGGAAACCTGTCGCGCCTTCCCGTCGGCCGGCATTTGTGCCGGCGGGCAACCGGTCGCACCCTGCGACGCAGTGGAAGAGGACCCCTCGGTCTACCTCTCTAGCGCCTCGCCTTTTTCTCCTTGACCTCACGGTTGAACGAACCGCGGTCTTCATCCTGGAAGTCTCCCTGGAGCGTGTCGGTATCAGCTAACGGACTTCACCGGACATTGTGCGGAGGCCATGCACGCCCGTCAACACGTCCCCTCCCGATCTCACCGATATAGTGATCGAACGAGACGGCTTCGCTGCAGGCGGGATCGCATCGACCCCTACTGCGTGCCTTTCTTCTCGGCGACGCGGTCCAGCGCCCGGTCCAGCGATTGCGCGGCGTGGACAAGTCCCAGGTGGGTAAAGGCCTGCGGATAGTTCCCTAGATGCTCGCCGGTCGGCCCCAGTTCCTCTGCGTAGAGGCCAAGATGGCCGGCATAGTGCAGCATCTTTTCGAAGATCAGACGCGCCTTTTCGATCCGTCCCGCGCGGGCCAGGCAGTCCACGTACCAGAATGTGCACATGCTGAAGGTGCCTTCCGACCCGGCGAGGCCGTCAGACGCAGCCTCGTCGGTCAGGTAGCGATAGACAAGCGAATCATCCACAAGTTCGCGCCCGATCGCATCCAGGGTCGAAAGCCAACGGGGGTCCCGCGGCGCGACGAAGCCGGCAATCGGCATCAACAGGCACGACGCGTCCAGCACGTTGCTGCCCCGGTACTGGACGAAGATCTGTTTTTCCTTGTCCCAGAAGTTGTCGTAGATCTCGCGATAGATCGTGTCGCGGACTTCGCGCCACTGTTCCACCGGCGCCGGTAACGAGCGCCGTTCCGCAATTTGGATGGCGCAGCGGATCCCGACCCAGTCCATCAGTCTCGAATACAAGAACTTGCGCTGTCCGCCGCGCACCTCCCAGACGCCCTCGTCCTCGCGGTCCCAGTTATCGCACAGCCACTGGACCGACCGATGCACGTGCCGCCACAAGTCGGTATAGATCGGTTCCACTTCCGCGTCGTACCGCTCCAGGAACAACAAAAGCTCGCCATAGATATCCAGCTGAAGCTGAGAGTAGGCGCCGTTGCCGACCCGGACCGGGCGCGAGCCCTTGTACCCGTCGAGATGGTCCAGGGTCATTTCGGTTAGGTCGGTTCGGCCGTCGATCCCGTACATAATCTGAAGTTGTCCGTCCTCCGATTCGCGATACCGATCCAGGATCCACTGAACGAAAGCCTTCGCCGCCGCATGGTAGCCGACGTCGATCATCGCCGCCGCGGTCAGCGAACCGTCCCGGATCCAGGTATAGCGGTAGTCCCAGTTCCGTTCGCCGCGGATGCTCTCCGGAAGACCGAAGGTCGCTGCGGCCGCAAACGATCCGCAGGGTTCGGATGTCATCAGCTTCATGGCCAGGACCGATCTGTTTACTGCCTGCGTCCATCGTCCCCGGTAGGTCGAGCCTTCCATCCAATCGCGCCAGTAACGTAGGGTCTTGTCGAACGCCCGGTCCGCGTAGCCGGGCTCGGTGATGATGTGCTCCTGGCCCTCCACGGCGACCTCAAGAACGAATGCCGCCGTTTCGCCGGCGCCCAGGGTGAAGGTTCCCCGGACATCCAGGTCCGACTGTTTGAACGCCCCAGGTCCGCACAGACGCAGCACCGTTCCGTCCGCGTTCGAGGAGCGGAAATAGGCCCTCTCGTCGTCGACTTCCAGCTCGTGGGTGGCGCGGGCATAGTCGAAACGCGGTCCGCACAGCAAGTCGAACGACACCCGGCCGCGCACCGTCTTGACGATCCGCACCAGCCGATGAGCATGCTGCGCCTCGGGTGTCGGCATGAAGTCGATGACTTCCGCAACGCCTGCGGCCCCCAGGAAGCGCGTCATCAGGATATTGGTGTCGGGAATGTAGAACTGCCGGATGCGGCAGTCCTTCATGTCTGGCGAAATGCGGAAACGGCCGCCTTTTTCGTCGTCCAGCATCGCGGCGAACACGGTAGGCGAGTCGAAATGCGGCAGGCACATATAGTCTATGGACGCATCCGTCGAGACCAGCGCTACTGTGTGCATGTCGCCGATCAGGCCGTAACTCTCGATTGGCTGGTATGACATTGTTAGCTTTCCTCGTTCAGCGGCTCTTGCGATGCGTGTTTTTCCAGGTACCGGTTGTAGGCACCGTGATAGGTTATGAAGGTCAGCGGCATGGCGACCCACACCACCTGTCCGAACAGCGGTTGCCCGGCGAAGGCGATCGCCGTGGCGATCAGTGCGATCACGGTAAAGCCGGCAATGTGATAAATGGCGCGCCGGTCCAGGTAACGTGCGCCAATATGGCTGTGCAGCGCGTCGCGTTGCGCGAGATACCAGGCGTTGAGCGCCATCAAGAGGCCGTTGATCAGCATGATGGAAGAGAAGATCAGGGCCGATAGCGTGTCTTCGGGAAACCTGCCGATCAGATGCGCGGCAATCGGGATCAGCGACACTCCGCCCAGCTGCATCATGTTGGTGGCGATGAAGCCGCTGTCGCAGCGATCGATATGCGCGAAAAGGAAGTGCTGGTCGTACCAGATCAGCGCGATCACAAAGAAACTGATGAGCCAGGCGATCAGTTCGGGGACCTGCCCCCTCAGTTCCGTCACCAGAACCGCGTGGGAGACAAGGTGTTCCGGCACCTTGAGCTCCAGCACCAACAGCGTGATGGCAATCGCAACAACGCCATCCGAAAGCGCGCCAAGCCGCTCAAGCCCGAAGAAGCGCATGCCGCCGCTGTCGCGCATTCCCTTCGGATCTTCACTGCGGCTCTTCTGGTGCGAAGCCATTGCCGAAGCCCTGCGTCAGTTTTTGTCTGTTATCCTGAAACCGACAGCCGGGGCGATTATGGAGTAATCGACGGACGCCTAACAGCACCGAATTTGCCGCCCGTCGCAGGTTGCAGGATTGGTGCGGTGCGTCGCTTTGCAGGGGCCTCGCGCGGTACACCGCGCGTTAACCGCAAATACACGTCCGATATCTGGCCGAAGGCGATCTTGAGGACGCCGGAGATGTGGTGTCTGCCAAGGGTCATCAGCGGACTGGATTGGGTTGCGGCCTGCAGGTCAGTTGCTAGCCGGGAGCTGACTGTTCTGCCTATGAGAACAGCTTAGCCCACCCAGATATGGTGCCTTGCGGGGGGAATAACCCATGAAACCCGATGGGGCTTTGCCGAGTTGGAGAGGCGCGGTTGGAACGACGACGGCATCTCGTCTGGATATGTCGAGATGTGGTCATTCGCGACAGATCTCACCATTCCCTCTATTGCGTCGGAAGTGACGTCCGGCGCTCGTGTGCTGGATCTCTGTTGCGGTCCGGCCAACGTCAGTGAAGCTTTGCTCAATGCAGGGTTTTCTGTGGTTGGCGCCGATTTCTCGCCGAAGATGCTTGTCCATGCCCGCATGCGTCTCCCGAACGGGGAGTTCGTTGAAGCGGACGCGCAGGATCTTCCCTTTGACGATGAGGACTTTGGCATCGTTGTCTGCAATTTCGGGATCATGCACATCCCGGATCAAACCCAGGCTCTCCGGGAGATCCGTCGCATTCTGAAGCCTGGCGGCCGGTTCATCATGACGTCCTGGTGTGGCCCGGACGTATCACCTGTGTTCCAGGTCTTCTACGGCAGCGTTCAGGAGCACGGCGATCCGTCCGTCAAGTTGCCGGACAGCCCAGATTTCCACCAGTATGCCAACGATGAGACGGCAAGCACTCTCCTTGCTGATGCAGGCCTGACCGTTGAAACCCGGCGCGTTATCGAATGTTGTTGGATTCTCGATTCGCCAGAAGCGCTTGCAGAGATATTCCATCGGGGAGCACCGCGTGGCGGGTACCTGCTGACGCAACAGCCTGATGATGCACGTCGGGCGATCAAGGCTGCGGTCACCAGGAAAGTCCGAGAAAGGTTCGCCGATAGCGGCAAATGGCGCGTGCCCATCCCGGCCTCGCTAATTGTCGCGAAGACCACCTATAGTCAAACCGCGACGAACACCGAATTGAAACGAAGGCCCGGATGTGGAGGCACACCGTCCATTTCTTCGCGTTGACGAGTCCACACCCTAAGCGCCGTCCCTCACCCAGGACTTACGGTCCGCCAGAATGCGCAAGGCCGCGTTGCGGCCCGGCAGGCCGCTGACGCCGCCGCCCGGGTGCGCGCCCGATCCGCAGAGGTAGAGCCCCTTCAGCGGCGCGCGATAGGCGGCATAGCCTGCCGCCGGGCGCAGCGAGTAGATCTGGTCCAGGTGCAGCGCGCCGTGAAAAATGTCGCCGCCGACCAGACCCAGGTCCCGTTCCAGGTCCGCCGGCGACTTGATCTGCCGGCCGACGACGGCGGCCTTGAAGCCCGGCGCCAGAGCGTCGACGGTGTCGACGATCAGGTCGGCGACCGTCTCGCGTTCCGCGTCCCAGTGCCGGCCGTTGGGCAGGTCGGGATTGAAATGCTGGCAGAACAGGCTGGCCACATGCGCGCCCTCGGGCGCGAGGCTGTCGTCCAGGGTCGATGGAATGCACATCGACACGATCGGCCGGCGGGCCCATCCCAGGTGCCGGGCGTCGTCGTAGGCACGTTGGATATAATCCAGCGACGGGCAGATATCGATCGTGCTGTTGAGGAACCGCGCCGGGTCCTCCTCGCCCGCCAAACAGGCGAAGCGCGGCAGGTCGCTGAGCGCGACGTTCATGCGGAAGGTCCCCGACCCACAGCGCCAGGCGCGCAGGCGCCGGACGAAGTCTTCGGGCAGGGCCGCCGGGTCCAGCATCTCCAGGAACAACAGGCGCGGATTGACGTTGCCGGCAACGATGTCGGCCTTCAGCGTGCGACCGTCGGCCAGGCGCACGCCGGTCGCCCGGTCCTTCTCCACCAGGATCTCGCTGACCGGCGCCTCCAGCTCGATGGTCGCGCCCCTGGCCCGGGCCGATTTCGCCATCGCCTGGGTGATCGCGCCCATGCCGCCGCGCGCATGCCCCCAGGCGCCCTCGCGCCCCTGGGTCTGGCCGAACGCGTGATGCAGCAACACGTAGGCCGAGCCCGGATGGTAGGGACCGACGAAGTTGCCGACGATCCCCTCAAAGCCGTAAAGGCCCTTCAAGGCATCGCATTCGAACCATTGGTCCAGATAGTCGCCGACGCTTTTGGTGAACAGTTCCGCCAGCGCCGCCTGCCCGTCACCGTCCAGCCGCCGCAGCCGGTTCGCCATGCCGACCGCCCCGAACAGATCGCGCCATCCGCCGCCGAGATTGGGCGGCGGTCTCAGCGCGGCCTCCCGCAGGACGGCGGCGACGGACGACAGGCGCCGTTCGAAGGTCTCGTGGACCGCCGCGTCCTTCTGCGAGTGCCGGGCGATCGCGGCCCTGGCGGCATCGGGATCGCGCGGCACGTCCAGATAACGCGCATCGTCCAGGGGAAGAAAACTGCCGGCCGGACGTTCCAGGATCGTCAGGCCGTGTCGGCCCAGCTCGAGATCGCGGATGACGACCGGGTCCAGCAGGCTGACCACGTAGGAATAGACGGAGTTCCGGAACCTCGGGTGGAACTCTTCCGTCAGCGCCGCCCCGCCGACCACGTCCCGCCGTTCCAGGACCGTGACGGAAAGCCCTGCGCGCGCAAGATAGCAGGCGCAGGCAAGCCCGTTGTGGCCCGCGCCGACGATGACGACATCAACCTTGTTCGCGCGTCCGGCCATGCGGGCAGGCTAGGGTGTCGCAACCCGCCCGGCAATCGATTCCGGCGTTTCAGATCTGGATGTCGCTGACAGAGAAACTGGTGTTGACGGTGTCCAGGAACTTGTTCGCAAGACCGCCGTCCGCTTCCGACGACAGGCAGTAGGCGGCCATCCAGACGGCGCCGGAGTCAAGCACCGTACCGTCGAAGCGCCAAGGAAGCTTGACCTCCTTCTCGCGCAGGACCGTGCCGCCGCGGGTCCAGGATTCAACGCCCGGCACGTCGAACTCCGCCTTGAACCGCAACAGCGGCTTGAGGCCGACCACCTCCGTGCCGGTTTCCACCGACACGTCGGTCGAGCCCGCGCTGACGACGATCCGCTGCACCAACTTGCCGTAGTGCCGCAGGATCGCATCCGGCGAAAGCGTGGCATCGTCGATATTGTACATGACGGTGCAGTCGATCTTCCGCTGCACCGGACCGGCGATCGGGCGTTCGTACCGTTCAACCCAAAGGCTGCCTTCCCGTTTCGCCTCTTCCAGGGACCAGGTGTCGAGATAGCTGTACTGCGCCGGACGCATCACGCTTGGCGTGTTGCGTTCGACGGTGTTGCCGACCACCGTCTGGCATCCCGCAAGTGCAACGATGGCACCCACCGCCGCCGTGCGGCGCGCAAAACAAGAAAAACCGGCGCCCCTACGCCACATAACCCCTGATGCTCCTGTTCGCTGCTTTTGTCCGACAACTATGCCCAATCGCGCGCCCCGCTGGAAGGCTTGATTTTGCGCTGCACCAGACGAAGATAAGTCGCAATGCCCGACGGACCAGAACCGCTGACCATCCAAGTCGCCGCAGCCGTGGGCGATATCGATGCCGCGGATTGGGATGCCTGCGCCGGCACCGCCAACCCGTTCGTGTCGCATGCCTTCCTTTCGGCGCTGGAAGACAGCGATTCGGTCAGGCCCAAGACCGGCTGGCAGCCGCAGCATCTTGCGCTTCAGGACAGCGCCGGCCGCGTCGTCGGGGTGATGCCGCTTTATCTGAAAAGCCACTCCTACGGCGAGTACGTGTTCGATCACGCCTGGGCGGACGCCTACGAGCGCGCGGGCGGAGAGTATTACCCGAAACTTCTCTCGGCCGTTCCGTTCACGCCGGTCCCCGGGCCCCGGCTTCTGATCAGGCCGGGCGAGGACAGCGAGACCTATGGCCGGGCGCTGGCGGCCGGACTGGTGGAACTGGTCAAAAGGCACGAGGTGTCCTCGGCGCATGTCAATTTCGTCGATCCGGACCAGGCCGCGACGCTGGAGCGCCTGGGGTTCATGATCCGGCATGGCCATCAGTTCCATTGGCATAACCGCGGATATGACAGCTTCGACGACTTCCTGGGCGACCTGGCCAGCCGCAAGCGCAAATCGATCCGCAAGGAACGGCGGCAGATCGCGGAATCCGGGATCACCGTCGAGGCCCTTTCGGGCGACGCGATCCGGCCCGAGCACTGGGACGCGTTCCACCGTTTCTATGTCAGCACCTACGACCGCAAGTGGGGCTTCCCCTATCTGACCCGCGCCTTCTTCGACCTTCTGGCCGCGCGCCTGACCGACCGCGTGGTGCTGGTCATGGCATCCGTCGACGGCCGGTTCATCGCCGGCGCGCTGAACCTGCGCGGCGACGACGCCCTGTTCGGGCGCAACTGGGGCAGCGAATTCGCCTTCAAGTTCCTGCATTTCGAGGCGTGCTACTACCAGGCCATCGAGTTCGCCATCGCCCACGGCCTGTCGCGGGTCGAGGCCGGCACCCAGGGCGAGCACAAGATCCAGCGCGGCTATCTGCCGGTCCGCACCCAGTCGGCGCACTGGTTCGCCGATGCCGGCATGGCGCAGGCGATCGACCAGTTCCTGATCCGCGAGCGCGGCTATGAGGCCGCGGCGCTGGAGGCCCTGTCGAAGAATTCGCCCTTCCGCCAGCAGCAGGACTAGGGCTGCGCCGGCCCGCCGAAGCCGGCCGGCGGCTTTGTTGTAAAATTACACAAATCCGTGAAACGGGCTTTCCTGCGGCACTATTCTGTAGTATTACTACAAACCTGTTCGCCGCGGTGCGGCACCCCTCATCCACCAGTCGGGAATGCGATTGCCATGGCGCAAATCATTCCGGTCGAGCCATTCGACCTCGTCGTGTTCGGCGGCACCGGGGACCTGGCCCTGCGCAAGCTGCTCCCGGCGCTGTACTACCGCGATTGCGACCGCCAGCTTCCGCCGGAAGGCCGCGTAATCGGCGTCTCGCGGAGCGCGCTCGACCGTTCGGAATATGTGGCGAAGGCCGAGGCCGCATGCCGGGAATACGTGCCGTCCGCCGATTTCGACGCGGAGACCTGGGACCGGTTTGCCGCCCGCCTCAGCCATCTTCAGCTCGATGCCATGGCCGGGGACGGCTGGGACGGTCTCGCCGCGGCGCTGGACGGCGGTGCAGACCGCGCCCGTGTCTTCTATCTCGCGACCGCCCCTGCCCTGTTCGGGCCGACCTGCACGCGGCTGAAACAGGCGAACGTGGTCACCCCGCAGGCGCGGGTGGTGCTCGAAAAACCGATCGGCACCGATCTTTCCTCGGCACAGGCGATCAATGACGAGGTCGGCGCCGTCTTCGACGAACACCAGATCTTCCGGATCGACCACTACCTGGGCAAGGAGACCGTGCAGAACCTGATGGCGTTGCGGTTCGCGAACTCGTTGTTCGAGCCCCTTTGGTCGCATGCCTCGATCGACCATGTGCAGATCACGGTGGCCGAGAACATCGGCGTCGAAGGCCGGGGTGGCTATTACGACCGGGCCGGCGCGTTGCGTGACATGGTCCAGAACCACCTGGTGCAGCTTTTGTGTCTGGTCGCCATGGAACCGCCCTCGGCGTTCGACGCCGACGCGGTTCGCGACGAGAAACTGAAGGTGCTGAAGGCGCTGCGCCCGATCGCTACCGCCGATATCGACACCAAGACCGTGCGCGGCCAGTACAAGGCGGGCGCCATCGACGGCAGCCCGGTGCAGGGCTACCTGGACGAGAACGGCGGCAATGCCGAAAGCCCCACCGAGACACTGGTCGTGCTGAAGGCCGAGATCGAGAACTGGCGCTGGGCCGGCGTGCCCTTCTACCTGCGCACCGGCAAACGCATGCCGGAACGCCGGTCGGAGATCGTCGTCCAGTTCCGGCCGGTGCCGCACTCCATCTTCGATGATTCCGCCGGTGCGATGACGCCGAACCGGCTGGTGATCAGGCTGCAGCCGGACGAAGGCATCGGGCTGGAACTGATGACCAAGGCTCCCGGCCCCGGCGGCATGCGCCTCAGGAAGGCGCCGCTCAACCTCAGCTTCGGCGAAACCTTCCAGACACGCACACCGGACGCCTACGAACGGCTGCTGATGGACGTGATCCGCGGGAATCCGACACTGTTCATGCGGCGCGACGAGGTCGAGGCGGCCTGGTGCTGGATCGAACCGATCCTGCAGGCCTGGAACCAGAGCGCCGAGCCGCCGAGATCCTATGCGGCCGGAACCTGGGGCCCTTCTTCCGCGGTCGCGCTGATCGAACGCGATGGCCGCAGCTGGTACGACGACGCCGCATAAACCACAGACCGCCGCGTCAGGGCGGCGCACGCATAGGGAACTGAGATGACACTCAACGACACGGTGCAACGGGTCACCGACCGGATCAGGGAACGGTCGTCGGCAAGCCGCGCCGACTATCTGGGCCGCATCGCCGCCGCCGCGACGGACGGCCCGAACCGCGGCGTCCTTTCCTGCGGCAACCTCGCGCACGGCTTTGCCGCCTGCGGCGCCGGCGACAAGGAGGCGCTGAGCGGCGATCAGAAAGTCAATATCGCGATCGTGTCGGCCTACAACGACATGCTGTCGGCCCACCAGCCGTTCGAACGGTTTCCCGCGGTCATCAAGGCCGCGGTCGCCGAGGCCGGCGGCGTCGCGCAGTTCGCAGGCGGCGTGCCGGCGATGTGCGACGGGGTCACGCAGGGCCAGCCCGGCATGGAGCTGTCGCTGTTCTCGCGCGACGTCATTGCCATGTCGACGGCGGTCGCGCTCAGCCACAACATGTTCGACGGCGCGCTGTGCCTGGGCGTGTGCGACAAGATCGTGCCCGGCCTGTTGATGGCCGCCCTGTCGTTCGGCCACCTGCCCTTCGTGTTCGTCCCGGCCGGTCCGATGACGTCGGGCCTGCCGAACGACGAAAAGGCGCGGATCAGACAGCTTTATGCCGAAGGAAAGGTCGGCCGCGAGGCGCTGTTGCAGGCGGAATCGGAATCCTATCACGGCCCGGGCACCTGCACCTTTTACGGCACCGCGAATTCCAACCAGATGCTGATGGAGATCATGGGGCTGCACCTGCCCGGCGCCAGTTTCGTCACGCCGAACACGCCCTTAAGGGACGCGCTGACGGCGGCAGCGGCGCGCCGGGTGACCGAGATCACCGCCCTTGGCAACGACTTCACCCCCGTCGGCGAGGTCATCGACGAACGCGCGGTCGTCAACGGCATCGTCGGCCTGCACGCCACCGGCGGATCGACGAACCACACGATCCACCTGGTTGCGATCGCCCGCGCCGCCGGGATCCGGATCACCTGGGACGACTTCGCCGACCTTTCGGGCGCGGTGCCTCTGCTGGCCAGGATCTACCCGAACGGCTCGGCCGACGTGAACCACTTCCACGCCGCGGGCGGCATGGCCTACCTGATCGCCTCGTTGTCCGATGCGGGCCTGCTGCACCAGGACGTGCGGACCATCGCCGGCGACGGCGGTCTGGCACGCTATCGCGAAGAACCGGCGATCGGCGCCGACGGCGCGCTGGGCTGGCGGCCCGGGCCCGATCGCAGCCAGGACCCCGACGTGCTTGCGCCGGTGGAGGCCCCGTTCAGCCAGGACGGCGGGCTCAAGCTGCTGACCGGCAATCTGGGCCGTGCCGTCATCAAGATCTCGGCGGTCAAGCCACAGCACCGGCTGATCGAGGCGCCGGCGGTCATCTTCAACGACCAGCAGGAACTGATGGACGCCTTCAAGGCGGGCGACCTGCACCGCGACGTGGTCGCGGTCGTGCGCGGCCAGGGACCGATGGCCAACGGCATGCCCGAGCTGCACAAGCTGACGCCGCCGCTCGCGGTCCTGCAGGACCTGGGCTATCGCGTTGCCCTGGTGACCGACGGTCGCATGTCGGGCGCGTCGGGCAAGGTCCCGGCGGCGATCCACGTGACGCCGGAAACGCTCGCCGGCGGGCCGCTGTCGCGGCTGCGCGACGGCGACGTCATCCGGCTGGACGCCGAGGCGGGCACCCTGGAAGTCATGGTCGAGCAGGAAGAGCTCGAGGCGCGAACGGCAATAAAGCAAGACCTGTCGGCCTATCATTCGGGAATGGGGCGTGAGATGTTCGCGGTGTTTCGCGCAACGGTCACCGGCGCCGAAGATGGGGCAACCGTTCTGTCCTCGTCCGCGGCATAGGGGGAACGTCGATGGGCACCACGGATCATGCACCGCATCTGGTCGCGGACGTCGGCGGCACGAACGCACGGTTCGCGCTGGTCGATGCGGGGTCGCACAGACCGCGAAACGAGGCGAGTCTGCCGTCCGGCGAATTCGCCGACCTCGCCGACGCCGTAAGCGCCTATCTTGGCGCCCTTCCGGGCACACCACGCCCCCGTTCGGCCTGTGTCGCGATCGCCGCGCCCACGCACCGCGACAAGATCGTCTTTGCCAACCTTCACTGGGAATTCTCCGTCGAGGAGACCCGCAAGACGCTCGGGCTCGACCGCCTGGTGGTGATGAACGACTTCGCGGCGCTTGCCATGGCGATCCCGGAAATCCCCGACACCGAGAAGGTCCGGATCGGCGGCGGATCGCCGGTCGAACGCCAGCCGATCGCGGTGGTCGGCCCCGGGACCGGTCTGGGCGTGGCGGGCCTTACCTGGCTGCACGGCCACTGGACGCCCATTCCGGGCGAAGGCGGACATGTCAACTTCGCGCCGTCGGACGACGAGGAGGTCGACATCTTTCAGATCGTCCGCGGCGACCGGGACCGGGTTTCGGCCGAACGCCTGCTGTCGGGCAGCGGGCTGCAGCGACTGTACCGGACCTATTGCAAGCTCGACCGGCTGGCTGAGGACGGCTGGCGGGCCGGCGTCGAAGCGGCCGTGGCCGAGGGACATTCCGCGCTGGAGGACCGCGAAGAGGACTATCTCGCGCCGGCCGAGATCACCGAACGCGCCCTGAAAGGCTCGTCGGACCGTTGCACCAGGGCGCTCGACCGTTTTTGCGGCATGCTTGGCACCTTCACCGGGGACGTGGCCATGACGTTCGGCGCCCGCGGCGGCGTCTATATGGGGGGCGGCATCCTGCCCCGGCTTGGCGGCTTCCTCGAGCAGAGCGCGTTCCGCGCCCGGTTCGAGGCCAAGGGCCGGATGCGGGACTATGCGCAGGCGATCCCCACCACGGTCATCACCGCACCGATCCCCGCGCTTGCCGGCGCCGCAGCGTGGCTGGACGTGGTGATCGGCATGGAAGGAGCGGACAAATGAACCCCGACCAGAGCGCCGTCGCCGAGATCATGCTGCTGGCGCCGGTGATCCCGGTGATCACCATCCACGACACCGCGCGCGCCGTGCCGATGGCCGAGGCGCTGGTTGCCGGCGGTCTCAAGGCGCTGGAGGTCACCCTGCGGACGCCCAGGGCCTTGGACGCGATCGAGGCGATCGCCGCGGCGGTGCCCGACGCCGTCGTCGGAGCCGGCACGGTGACGCAGCCGGACCAGTTTGCCGAGGCGCGCGAAGCGGGCGCCCGGTTCGCGGTCAGCCCCGGCAGCACGCCGGCGCTTCTGGATGCCGCCGCGGGGTCCGGCCTGCCCTATCTGCCCGGCGTCGCGACCGCCAGCGAGGTGATGGCGCTGTTGGAGCGGGGCATCACGCACATGAAGTTCTTTCCGGCCGGCGCGGCCGGCGGCACGGCCGCGCTGAAGGGCTGGTCGGCGCCCCTGCCCGAGGCGCGCTTTTGCCCGACCGGCGGCATCGGCCCGGCCAATGCCGCATCCTATCTGGAGCTGCCGAACGTGCTGTGCGTCGGCGGATCCTGGGTCGTGCCCGGCGACGCCATCGCCGCCGGCGAATGGGGCCGCCTCACCCGGCTGGCCGAGGCGGCGACCGAGTTGGTCGCCGAGCCCGCGGCATGAACGAGACGCCCTCCATCCTGGAGCATATCCGCGACAGCATCGACGACCTGCGCCCGTCCGAGCGCAAGGTGGCGGTCACGGTGATGAACGATCCGGAGGCGGCGATGCACTTAGCAATCGCCAGCCTGGCCGAGAGCGCCGGCGTCTCCGAACCCACCGTCAACCGGTTCTGCCGCAACGTCGGCTGCGGCGGGTTCACCGACCTGAAACTGAAGCTTGCGCAAAGCGTCGCGCGCGGTACGCCGTTCGTGAGCAGCCATGTGGAACCGGGCGACACCGCCGACGAATATGTCGGCAAGATCTTCGGCGCGACCGCCGCCGCGCTTGCCCGCGCCGGCCGGACCATCGACAAGAAGGCGGTGGCCCGCGCGGTGGCGGCGATCGCCGCGGCAAAACGCCTGATGTTCTTCGGCGTCGGCGGATCGGGCGCGGTTGCGACCGATGCCCTGCACAAGTTCGTCCGGCTCGACGTGCCGTCGGTTGCCCACGCCGACGTCATGATGCAACGCATGGCCGCGGCCGGCCTCGGCAAGGGCGACGTGCTGGTGGCGATCTCCAACACCGGCCGGACAATCCCGTTGCTGGAGGTCACGAAGATCGCGTTGGCGCGCGGCGCGACCGTGATCGGCATCACCGCGCCGGGGTCGCCCCTGGCCGAAATCTCAACCATCGCGATCGGGGTGGAGTCTTTAGAGGACACCGACGTCTACACCCCCATGGTCTCGCGCATCGCCCATCTGACGGTCATCGACGTGCTGGCGACCGGCGTCATCCTGGACCGCGGCGCCGGGTTCCAAAAGAACCTCAGCCGGATTAAACGAAGCCTGCGCGACACCCGCGTGCCGGCTTGAGGGTGTGTTCTTGGACGGTGGGGTGGCGTGGAACGACCCTATGGCCGCCTATGGAGTGGCATTCGCGATAATTGGACCGGCCACGCCTGTCGCAGAAGCGCCAACAGGCGACAAAAATGCTGCGCAGCGCGGACTGTACAGACCGCCCGCTCAGCCGGCCTGCAAGCCATAGTGCTCGACCACACTCGGATCGATTATGCCGGCGTGCAGGGTCAGCAGTATGATGCGGGCATCCAAGCTGTCACCGGCCTCCAGGGCGGCTGATAGGCGCTGTTCCACGGCTGCCGTCAGGCCCGGATTGTTGTGCTGGGTAAACTCTTCCGCACCCAAAATGCAGTAACCGAGAAGTTCCGCGGCCGCAGCACAGGAAGCCGGGTCTCGTCCCGCGCCCACCTCCCCAAGCAGTTTGAGTGTCGTGAGCTTCACTGCTTCGGGCACGAGCCGCGGGTGGAGCCCTACGCCAAGAAGCGCCTGGTCCAGGCGCTTGAGGTCGTGAGACCGCCCGAAAATGCCGAACAAGCCGAGCATGGGACAGAGGCTAGCATCCCCGCGATCCGGCGCGAACGTCGATAATCAAAAGCACGAGCGGAGCCTATCGGACTGGCAGAGCCGATCCCCTCGATGGCGGTTAAGCGGATTTGAACGCGGTTTACGTCGGATGTTGCCTTCACGCCGATAATTGGCTTTCCCAACATCCCGGCAGTTGTACAGTCGCCGGTCGCGCCACCTGCTCCCATGCGTTGGCAGCCGGAGATATTCTCTACTCGGTAAAGGTGACCTCGTCACTGAGGAGCATGCCCTGACACCAAACGACAGGTCGAAAACTCTCCGACCCATAGACGGCTATTTTAATCTGGAAAATCCTGTCTAGCCGTTGGCGGTAGTCTTTGGGTTGTTGTTTGTTCTCATATCCGAGATGAGCGAATTTAGCTGAATAAGCGGAGTACTTTCTGTCACGAAGGTTGCCGTAAATGACCCCACCGATTTCGCGAATATAATCGATCAGTTTCGCGCACATCGGTTTTATTTTCTCAGGGTCCATGTAATACGTGACATATATTCGACTGCTGATCGAGATTCGGTTTTCGGGGGCGTCGTATTCAACAAATGCAGTTCCTACGCCAATACCTGTGGTTCCGGTCAGACTGTCCTCTTTGAAGTCTGTTCCGATAAATTCCCGGTACTCGCGAAGCAGTGATTGCTCGAACCAGTCCCTCTCTGATCTGAGATGGTCGGCTACCCGATCTTGCCCAACATCGAACAGGGATGCCGGTTCAGATTGTAGGTAACGCACCACTGGCCCGGGCTCAGCGCTCGCCTGCAGCGCCGCCAGCACCATCGTCAACACGGATAAAATAACAAACCGCATATCATTTCCCCTGCGCTTATGCATTGTGAGGGGTTCCAGCGTGGTTTCAAGGTCCGAAAAAGCCCCTTGACCATCAGAGACCCCTGCCGCCTGACGTTGTGCCCGATCAGTTTTTCTTGGCGGCGCTCGTGGTTTGCATGACACCCGCTTCGGGTCAAACAGCGACAAATGAGTACTTGAAACGAAGGTCCGAGACTGGTGGCACAACGGCCATAGCTTGGCACATGTGTGTCGACGACCGACACCGCCCCCCCTGTGGTCCGAGCAGGACCCGGAGGACTGGTGGGCCGCGACCTGCGCGGCGATCGCGCCAACGCGGTGCTTGCCCGCCAGGCTACAGCTTCCGCCTTGTCCTTCGGTTCTTTGCGGTTTTCCGTTCACATATGTGAATGCTGACTTCTTCAACGAAACCGGCACAATGTGCACATGACGAGATATTCAAAGGCGGTCCTCACGGCCATTTTGCTTTCGCTGTCATGCGCTGCGTCGGGCGCTTCGGAGATCGATTGCGCGCTTCCCGACAAACCGAATCAGACATTTACGGTGACAGGCGATAGGGGTGTTTACACGTGGAACGACCACGGGATCAGGCGCTCATGGACGCTGAAGTGTAGCGAACAAAAAGGAGGCTTTGCCGCCTGTCACCGATGGGAGCGTTACGGTGAGAACGGCAACAGCGTGATGATCTTCCGGATGCTGCCCGATGGCACGTTGATCGAAGCCTATTCCTGGAGCTCACTCGATCTCAGCAGGATCAATGTCACACCCGGCTACACCTGCACCAACGCAGGCGAATGACCATCTGAAACGAAGGTCCGAGATGCGTGGCGCGCCGGCCGCGGCGTGGCCCTGATGAGCCGACGACCGAGACCGCCACGCGGACGAGCGACCACGTAATTTCACCTGCACAGCCCGCGCCCATGCGGTAATCTTCGCTCGCGCAAATGCGGGGCGCGTGCCCTGTATGCGACCGGAAAAATGACGCCGCGGCCATAACGCGGCGCCGCATGGGAGGGAACAGGGTGTATCTGGGCATCGATCTTGGCACATCGGGCGTCAAGGCGGTTCTGCTGGACGAGGCAGACACACTTGTCGCGCAAACAACCGCCCCGCTCAGCGTGTCGACGCCGCAACCCTTGTGGTCGGAACAGGATCCGGAGGACTGGTGGACCGCAACCTGTGCGGCGATCGACGGCCTGAAATCGGAGAACGCACCCGCCCTGGCGGCGGTGCGTGCGATCGGGCTTTCGGGCCAGATGCACGGCGCGACGCTGTTGGATGCGGGCGGCGACGTGCTGCGGCCGGCCATCCTGTGGAACGACGGCCGGTCGGGCGCTGAATGCGCCGCCCTGGAGGCACAAGCGCCGGAGTCGCGCCGGATCACCGGCAACCTTGCCATGCCGGGCTTCACCGCGCCCAAGCTGTTGTGGGTCGCCAGACACGAGCCCGACGTCTTCGCAAAGGTCGCCAAGGTCCTGTTGCCCAAGGATTACGTGCGGTTCCGCCTCAGCGGGGCCTATGTCGCGGAAATGTCGGACGCCTCCGGCACGCTGTGGCTGGACGTCGCGAACCGGCGCTGGTCCGACACCATGCTTGCCGCGACCGGCCTGGGACAGGAGCACATGCCGAGCCTGGTCGAAGGCTCCGAGCCGTCGGCCAGCCTGACGTCCGACCTGGCGCAGCGCTGGGGCATGGCCGGCGAGGTCGTGATCGCCGGCGGCGCCGGCGACAACGCGGCGGGCGCCGCGGGCATCGGCACGGTGGTGCCGGGCCGGGCGTTCCTGTCGCTGGGCACGTCCGGGGTCCTCTTCGTCACCAACCGCGCCTACGCGCCCAATCCGGAACGCGCCGTGCACGCCTTCTGTCACTGCATCCCGGACACCTGGCACCAGATGTCGGTGATCCTGAGCGCCGCGGCTTCGCTGGCCTGGGCCAGCGACGTGACCGGAGCCGGTGACGAGGCGGCGCTGGTCGCCGAAGCCGCCGCGGCGGAAGACCATCTCGAAAGGGTGCCGCTGTTCCTGCCCTACCTGACCGGCGAACGCACGCCGCACAACGATCCGCATGCAAAGGGCGTGTTCTTCGGGCTGGACCAGTCCACCGACCGCGGCGATCTTGGCTGGGCGGTGCTGACGGGCGTTGCCTATGCTTTCGCCGACGGCCTGGACGTGTTGGTCGAGGCCGGCGCGGAAATCGACCAGATCTCGGTCATCGGTGGCGGCGCGCGCAGCCCCTTGTGGGGACGGATCCTGGCATCGGTCCTGGGCCGTCCGCTGACCTACCATGCCGGCGGCGAAGTGGGCCCCGCCCTGGGCGCGGCGCGCCTGGCACGGCTTGCCCGCGACGGCGGCAGCCCGGAAGAGGTCTGTGCCCAGCCGCCGGTCGATCACGTGGTCGAGCCGGAGGCGGATCTCGGCGCGCGCCTGACGGCGCGCCTTGAACAATGGCGCGGGTTATACTCGAGCCTGAAGTCGGACATGCGCCGGTTCGATGGCGCCTGATCGCGAATAAGCGGAGGAACTGATTGCGATGAGCGGGTATTTCGACGGTATCGACCAAATCAGGTTCGAGGGCCCGGAGAGCGACAACCCCCTGGCGTTCCGGTACTACGACCGCGACCGCGTGGTCCGCGGCAAACGCATGGAAGACCACCTGCGTTTCGCCGTCTGCTACTGGCACACGTTCTGTTGGCCCGGCGGCGATCCGTTCGGCGGCCAGACCATGATGCGGCCCTGGTTCGAGACCGGCGACGCCATGCAGCTTGCCGAGATGAAACTCGACGCCGCGTTCGACTTCTTTCAGCGGCTGGGCCAACCGTTCTTCTGCTTCCACGACCGGGACGTCGCGCCCGAGGGCGCGACGCTCGCGGAATCCAACGCCAACCTTCTTGCCATCGTCGACAAGATGGAAGCGAAGATGGCCGAGACCGGGACCAAGCTGTTGTGGGGCACGGCAAACCTGTTCTCCAACCGGCGCTATCAGGGCGGCGCCGCCACCAACCCCGACCCGGAGGTGTTCGCCTACGCAGCGGCGCAGGTGAAACAGGTGCTTGAAATCACCCAGCGTCTGGGCGGCGTGAACTATGTCCTGTGGGGCGGCCGCGAGGGGTACGACTGTTTGACCAACAGCCGGATGGGCCAGGAGCTGGACCAGCTGGGCCGGTTCCTGAACCTGGTGGTCGAGCACAAGCACAAGATCGGTTTCGACGGCACCATCCTGATCGAACCCAAACCCCAGGAGCCGACCAAGCACCAGTACGACTACGACTGCGCGGCGGTCTTCGCCTTCCTCCAGAAATACGGCCTGGCCGACGAGATCAAGGTCAACATCGAGGTCAACCACGCCACGCTGGCCGGCCATACCTTCGAGCACGAGGTCACCTATGCCATCGAGAACGGCATCTTCGGGTCCATCGACATCAACCGCGGCGACTACATGAACCTGTGGGACACCGACCAGTTCCCGAACAACGTGCCGGAGCTTGCGCTGGCTTTGCATCCGATCCTGAAGGCCGGCGGTTTCACCACCGGCGGCTTCAACTTCGACGCCAAGCTGCGGCGCCAGTCGATCGATCCCGAGGACGTGTTCTTCGCCCATATCGGCGGCATGGACGTCTGCGCGCGCGCCCTGCTTGCGGCCGCCGCGATGGTCGAGGACGGCAAGCTGGACGAGCTGGTCGAGGAACGCTATGCCGGCTGGAACAGTGAACTGGGCCACCAGATCCTGTCCGGCGAGGCGTCGCTTGAAAGCATGTCCGACTACGTCACCAGCAAGAACGCGGAACCGGAACCGGTCTCTGGCCGGCAGGAATATGTCGAGAACCTGGTGAACCGCTACGTCTGACCCGAAACCGAAACCCTTTCGCAAGCGAGTCCGCGCATGGAACTGACGGCCTTTGCGTCCTTCAATATCGGGATCATCGTCCTGTTCGTAGGACGTTTCTTGAATCTGCGCATCGGCTTCCTGCGCGAGTTCAACATCCCCGAGCCGGTCACCGGCGGCATCCTGGCCTCGTTGGGTTTCACGATCCTGTATTTCGTGACGGGTCTGGAGACGAGCTTCGACCTTACTGCGCGCGACATCCTGCTGATCTATTTCTTCACCGGCATCGGGCTGAAATCGGACATCGCGACCCTGGTGAAGGGCGGCAAACCTCTTGCGATCCTGTTGGGCGCAACACTGGTCTATATGGTGCTTCAGAATGTGGTCGGGGTATCGGTCGCGACCGCGACCGGGCTGGTGCCGGTTACCGGCATCATCGGCGGCACGGCGTCGCTGATCGGCGGCCACGGCACCACCATCGCCTGGGCCCCGATTTTCGCCGAGAGCTACGGGATCACGAATGCGCTGGAGATCGGCATTGCGTGCGCGACGGTCGGTCTCATTCTCGCAGCCCTGATGGGCGGGCCGATCGCGAAACTCTTGATCAACCGCTACAAGCTGGAGCCGGCGGCCTATGAAGAGCCCGACTTCGGGATCGGGTACAAACAAGCCGAGCGCGCCGAGATCGACTATGTCAGCGTGCTTTACACCTGGCTGATCATGAACATCGCGATCGGGTTGGGGCTATCGCTGAACGAATCGCTGGGATACGCCGGCATCAATCTGCCGAACTTCCTGACCTGCCTGTTCATGGGCATCGTGATGACGAACATCATCCCGCGCATCTCCAAGAAAATCCCGTGGGACGAGCACGAGCCGTCGCTGGGCCTGATTTCCGACATCGCACTGGGCGTGTTCCTGGCGATGTCGCTGATGAGCATGCAGCTGTGGGCCCTGATCGACCTGGCGATCCCGATCATGACGATCCTGGCCGTCCAGTTCGTCGTCGCCGTCGCCTATACCCTGTTCGTCATCTTCAACCTGATGGGGCGCGACTACGAGGCGGCGGTGGTCTGCTCCGGTTTCGGCGGCATCTCGCTGGGCGCCACGCCCACCGCGATTGCCAACATGAATGCGGTGACCAAGCGGTTCGGCGCGGCCCACCGCGCCTTCATCATCGTGCCGCTGGTCGGCGCCTTCTTCATCGACATCGCCAACGCCTTCATCATCAACCAGTTTCTGGCGTTCTTCGGCTGATCCGCCAGCGCAGACCGGCATGCGATGATCCGCGCTGCGACCGAAGCCGATTTCAGCGACATGTTGGCTCTGTACAGGCACCTGGTGCCGTCGGACCCGAATGGAGAGGACCAACCTGCCTTGCACCAGCATTGGCAGGCGCTGGTACAACGCCAAGGCGTGACGGTTTTCGTCTACAGCCACGCGGCGCGCCTTGTCTCCACATGCACTTCGATCGTGGTTCCGAATGTGATGCGGGCCGGCCGCCCCTATTGCTATGTGGAGAATGTCGTCACCCACCCGGATTACCGGCGCAAAGGCTTCGCGCGGGCAACGCTGAGCCATGCGGTGGAGCATGCCCTGACGGAGGATTGCTACAAGGTGCTGCTGGTCGCCTCGCCCAGAAACAGGCCCGCGTCCGCTCTTTACGAGAGCGTCGGGTTCCGCCCGGAGCGGACGGGATTCCGGATCGACAACCGCTAGGTCGTCTCAATCCGTCCGGTGCCGGGACACCGGAGCATCAAGGGGCAGAACGGCCAGCCCCGCGGCAAGCGCCAGCGCGGCGGCCGCCACCAGCGACGGCAGCATGAACCCGCCCGCCAGATCGTGCGCAAGGCCGGCGAAGCTTGGCCCCACCATCTGACCCAACCCGAATGACGCGGTCATCAGCGCCAAGGTGCGCCGCGGATCGACGCCCGACAGCGCACGCGCACGAATGAGGCCCAGCGCCGTGATGCCCATGAAGGTGCCGCCCAACAGGACCGCAGCGACGATCACGGCCCAGCCCTGCACGACAAGGACGCTGATGGCGACCCCGGCGCTCTCGACCAGGCAGGCAAGCGCGAAAGCGCGGTCGTCCCCCCACCGCCGTGCAAGCCCGGTCCACAGCGCCACCGAGGGCGCCGCGGCAAGTCCCACCGCCAGCCAGACCACCGGTTCCAGCGCGCGCAGCTCTGGCGCGCCACGCACGATGGTCGAGATGAACGTCGCGGTGATGACATAGCCGAAGCCGAACAGACCGTAGGCGGCGATCAGCGCGACGAGGCGCCGGTCGAACCCACGACCCGTGTTCGCCGCCGGCATCGTGCCCGCCTCTTCCGCCGCGCCTGGGACCAGCCGGACAGCCAGGGCAAGCGCCACCAGCGAGACGACACCGCCGGCCAGCCATTGCGCCGCCCAGTCGCCACCTGCGGCCGAAACGCCGGCCACCAGAACGGCCGAGACCGCGATGCCGACGCCGACGCCGGCGAAATGCACCGCGGCCAACCCGTCGCGGCCAAGCACCGACAGACGGTCCAGCACCAGTGCCGAGGAAAGCACCAGGACGAAGGCGCTGGCCACGCCACCGACCAGGCGAAGGGCAAGGAACCCGGGCAGCCAGGATGTCAGGCCCATCGCCCCCGTGGTCAGTGCGCTGACCGCAAGCGCACCGAGGAACCAGAGCCGCCGCCCGCCCGGCAGCGTCCCCGTCGCGGCGGCCAAGGCACCCAAGAGATAACCGAGGAAGTTCGCCGAGGCGATCACACCGGCCTCCGCCGGGCTCAGCGCCAGCGCCTCGGCCATGTCGGGAAGGATCGGGGTATAGACGAAGCGGCCGATGCCCATCGCCGCGGCAAGCGCAAGCAGACCGCCCGCCGCAACGGAGGCTGCCCCTGCCGAGGTCCTGGGCATGGCGCGCCTTACGCGATCATTGCGTCGGCCCGCGGGCGGGCGCCGCGGGTCAGTGCAGGTCCTTCAGGTCCTCTGCGGAGCCCTCTTCCGGCAGCTTGCCGAGGATGATCATGCCGAGCACCTGGTCCTTCGTCACGTCCTTGGTCCGGCGCGTGCCGACCAGCTTGGCGTTCTTCATCACGCTGACGCGGTCGGACAGGTCGAACACGTCGTGCAGGTCGTGGCTGATCAGGAAGATCCCGATCCCTTCCCGCTTGAGCTGCTTGATCAGCTCGGCGACCTGGGCGGTTTCCTGCGGACCCAGCGCCGCGGTCGGCTCGTCCATGATCAGGATCTTGGCGTTGAACAGGATGGCCCGGGCGATCGCGACGGACTGGCGCTGTCCGCCCGACATGGTCTGCACCGCGTCCTTGATGTTGGTGAAGTTCGGGTTCAGCCGTTCGATCACCTTGCGCGCCTCGTGCTCCATGGCGTCGTCGTTCAGGGTTCCGAAGGCCGTCATGATCTCGCGACCCAGATACATGTTGGCGGGCGCGTCCAGATTGTCGGCCAGCGCCAGCGTCTGGTAGATCGTCTCGATCCCCAGGGCCTGGCTGTCGCGCGGCGTGTCGATCTTCACCGTCTCGCCGTTGATGAGGATCTCGCCACCGTCGGCCGGATAGGCGCCGGCCAGACATTTGATCAGCGTCGACTTGCCGGCGCCGTTGTGACCGAGCACGCCGACCACCTCGCCGGGATAGACATCGACGCTGACGTCGTCGACGGCCAACACACCGCCGAAGCGCTTGTAGATGTGGCGCATCTCCACCAGCGGCTGTCCGCCGACCTCCGAGGCCGACAGCTCTCTTTCCCGCTCAGAAACTTCGCTCATGACCAACCTCTTTGCTCTAGCGGCGTTGCCGGTTGTAGGCGACGTCGAAGAAGACCGCCAAGATCAGGACCAGACCGATGATCACCTGGCGCATGGCGCTGGAAACGCCCAACAGGACCATGCCGTTTTCCAGGCTCTGGATGATCACAGCGCCCAAAATCGCGCCGGGCACCGTACCGACACCGCCGGCCAGCGACGTTCCGCCGATCACCGTGGCGGCGATCACGTTCAGCTCGGCCAGCGTCCCCATGGAATTGGCGCCTGCATTGAGGCGGGCGGACGTCACGACCCCGGCGATGGCGCACAGAACGCCGATGATGACGAAAATCATCATGGTGGTGCGGCGCACGTTGATGCCGGACAGCTCGGCTGCCTCTGGATTGCCACCCATGGCGAAGACGTAGCGGCCGAACTTGGTCATCCGCGCGATGAAGCTCATTACGATGACCACACCGATCATGATCAACACGGGAATGGGGATGCCGCGCGGAATCTCGGTCCTGGGCTTGTAGTAGGAGTTCATGATCTGGACGAAGCCCAGGATCAGAAGCGCCCAGACGATCACCAGCGCGATCTCGACTCCGATCGCCCTGACCGGAAAGCCGTAGCGCGTCGATCGGGCGCGCGCCCGGAATGTCATGACGGCGACCGCCGCGACGGCGATTACACCCAAGACCCAGCTGGCCGTCGCGCCGATCGAGCCGTCGACGCCGCCGCCCAAAAGCTGGAACGTCTCGTCCAGCGGCGCGACCGTCTTGCCGTCGGTCACCAGGAAGGCGCCGCCGCGGAACATCAACAGCCCGCCCAAGGTGACGACGAAGGCCGGCACCTTCTGATAGGCAATCCAGTAGCCCTGCCAGACCCCAACCAAGCCGCCGACGACCAGCCCCAGCAGCAGGGCGATCAGCCAATGCAGGCCGACCTCGACCTGCCAATAGGCGATCAGCATGCCGGTGAAACCCAGCAACGAGCCGACCGACAGATCGATGTGGCGGGCGACGATGACCAGAACCATGCCGGTGGCGATGATGCCGACGACCGAGCTTTGGACGGCCAGGTTGTAGAGGTTTCGGGCGGTCAGAAAGATCCCGTCGGTCAGGAAGGAGAAGATCAGCCAGATCACGATCAGGGCCAGCACCATCGCCAGCATGCGCGTATCCAGGCCGGTGGCGTGCGAGAACCTCTCGATCGGGTTGACCGTCGGTCTTTGAGCTGTCGTGTCCGTCATCTGCAGACACCTTCTTAAAAGAAGGAAACGGAACTGGCCGGATGGCCGAAGAACCGTCCGGCATGGCCCTGATGGGCCATGCCGGAACGGGTATCACAGACGGTCAGGCTAGCAGCCTTTCACGCCAGCCATTGCGCCCTTGCAGGCGGCATCCTTCGAGATCCAGCCAGCATCGATCACCACGTTCATGTTGTCCTTGGTGATCGGAACGGGCTTCAGAAGGATTGCGTCCAACGTAATGCCCTTGGGGCCGTCGGAGAACTTGATGGCGCCGGGCACCTGGTCGTTCGCCGTGCCCTTGGCCAGCATGACGGCGATTTCACCGGCCGCCTTGCCAAGCTCGCGTGCGTCCTTCCAGACGGAAACGGTCTGATGGCCGCGCGCCACGCGATTGAGCGCCGCATGGTCGCCGTCCTGGCCGGAGACCGGGATGCCTTCCATGCCCTGGGCCGTCAAGGCGGCCACAACGCCGCCGGCGGTGCCGTCGTTGGACGCGACGACCGCGTCGACCTGGTTGTTGTTGGCCGTCAGGATCTGCTCCATGTTCTTCTGGGCGTTCTCGGGCAGCCAGGCGTCGGTGTACTGCTCGCCGACAACCTTGATGTCACCCTTGTCGATCGCCGCCTGCAGCACCTCCTGCTGTCCGCCGCGCAGGAAATCGGAATTGGGGTCTGCCGGCGAGCCCTTGATGAACACGTAATTGCCCATCGGCTGGACCTTGAAGACCTCGCGCGCCTGGATGCGGCCCACCTCGACATTGTCGAAGGTCAGGTAGAACACGCCAGGCACTTCCAGCATGCGGTCGTAGCCGATGACCGGAATGCCTTCCGCCGTCGCCTTCTGGACCGCGGGAACGACCGCGTCGGTGTCCTGGGCCAGGATCACAAGCGCCTCGGCGCCCCGCGTAATCAGGCTTTCCACGTCCGCGATCTGCTTTTCGTTGGAGCTCTGGGCGTCGGCGCTGATGTATGTGCCGCCGCCTGCCTCGATCGCCGCCTTCATGGCCGCTTCGTCGGTCTTCCAGCGTTCTTCCTGGAAGTTGGACCAGCTAACGCCGATCACCTGGGCCGATGCGCCGCCGGCGAGGGCCATTGACAGGACGAGCCCGGTGCCAAGACCGAGCGCAAGCTTCTTGAAACCCATTCGAAAACCTCCCTGGGTCAGATGGTGAATGCACCCCTTATCAATTGGGGATCTGCATTAGAGTTTTGGTTGTGCCTCCCTACGCGCCGTTCTACCGGCGCCCATTGGGCTGTTGTCGGGGCTAGTCTGACCGCCTGTGTTGCGTTGTCAACTGCGCAGTCGGGGTTTTTGCTCCACAAAATCAGGCTGCTGGCGCCAGGCACACGACCCGCTCGGGGTTCAGCCAGAAAGGCGGCAGATAGGCCGGGATGTTCGAGAACGGCAGCACCTCCTCCTTCAGCCGGATGCCGAGTTCTTCGGCCATGAAGGCGCGACGCGCCTGGATCCTGGCCCAGGCCTCGGGATAGCGCCGCGCGAAGGCGTCGCGCAGGTCCCGGTCGGCCAGCGCGATGCCGTCTTCGATGTTGCTGGTGAAATAATCCGTGCCCGTGGCGGGGATCACGTCGACCTGCAGGGCCATGCCGGACCTGAGCGGCACCTCCGAGCCCTTGGCGATCGGCGTATGCACCCACTCGTCGAGATGCAGCAGGTGGCCGGGATTGAGGAAGATGCCGAAAAAGGGGTCGCCCAACCGCCGTTCGACGATCTCGAACAGCGCCCCGCCGGGAACGCCGATGCCGACCGTCTCGTACCATTCGGCGATCGCCTCGAAATAGGGATAGACGAGGCGATCCAGGTAGTCGCCGATCTCGGCCGGAAGTTCGTCCTCGGAAGCCACTGCAAAGCCCGCGCGGCAGTTGAGCGCCCCCCAGACACCGAACGCCACCGTCACCCGGTCGCCGCGTTCGATCACCTTGGTCGATGGACTGGGCAGCCCGTAGGAGGCGCGCGCCCCGCTGGACAGCATCAGGTGACAGGACTGCGGCATCCCGTTCAGACCCAGCAGGCCTGCGGCCTGGAACTCGGAGATGCCGGGACGGATGCCGGTCAGAAGGTTCCGGACCGCACCCGAGGTCTGGCAGGCGGCGAACTCGAAGGCGGCGAGCTGGTCGACCTCGTTGATCACGCGCAGGCCGTCTGCCGGGTTCATGAACAGGGCGCCCGCATTGACCACCGCGCCCTCGCGTCCGACGATCGACCTCAACACGTCGACGATGTAGGCCGGGATCTCGATCGCGTGGACGGGGTCGGCGGACTCGCTTTCGTCGAAGTACTTCCAGCCGGCCGTCCCGACGCGACAGCCGCCCTTGATCCCCTCTTCGCGGAAGATCAGTTCCAACGGTTCGCTGTCGGCGCGCGACTGTCCCATCAGCCCCAACGTCTGGTACAGCACCTTCTTCAGCTTCACGGGGCTGGTGTCGGCATAGCCGAACATCTCGTTGCCCAGCAAAAGGGCCGGCGGGCGATCGGCAATCAGGATCAAAAGCGCCTCTTCGAAGCGCGGATCGAACCCCGTGAGATAGGCGAGATTGGCGCTGTGTTCGCGGTCGGCATAGACGACCAAGGCGTCGAGACCCGCCGTCCGGGCGCGGGCGCGCGCCGCGTCGATCCGCGCCTCGTAGGTTGCGGCCGGGATCACCGGTTCGACGGACGGCATGCCGAAATCGGGCAACGTGACAGTGCGGAGCTGCGGCGTGCGCTTGTTCATTGTTTCCTCCCTGCCCGCCCGACGATCCTAGGGCGGAATCGCAAGGGCGGGCAAGTTGGCGGCCGGGCCCGCGCCTGTGCTAAACCTGTCGAAACGGCTCGGCGGCACGCCCCGGCGCAAAACCAACGACAAGGATGGCAAGGGACGATGACAGACAAGCCCGCGCGCATGCTGCGCAGTCAGAACTGGTTCAACAACACGCACAATCCGGGCATGACCGCGCTCTATCTCGAGCGTTATCTGAATTTCGGCCTGACCCGGGCCGAGTTGCAGTCCGGCCGTCCGATCGTCGGCATTGCCCAGACCGGCAGCGACCTTGCCCCGTGCAACCGCCACCACATCGACCTCGCGGTCCGGGTCAAGGAAGGGATCCGCGACGCAGGCGGCGTGCCGCTGGAATTCCCGGTCCATCCGATCCAGGAAACCGGCAAGCGCCCGACCGCGGCGCTGGACCGGAACCTGGCCTATCTTGGGCTGGTTGAGGTCCTGTACGGCTATCCGCTGGACGGGGTGGTGCTGACCACCGGCTGCGACAAGACCACACCGGCGATGATGATGGGCGCGGCGACGGTGAACATCCCGGCCATCGTGCTGTCGGGCGGGCCGATGCTGGACGGCCACTACAACGGCGAACTGGCCGGGTCGGGCACGGTCGTCTGGCATGCGCGTGAGCTGCTGGCGGGCGGCGAGATCGACTACGACGAGTTCATCGAGATGGTGGCCTCCTCAGCGCCCAGCGTCGGGCACTGCAACACCATGGGCACGGCGACCTCGATGAACTCCATGGCCGAGGCCGTGGGCATGTCGCTGCCGGGCTGTGCGGCGATCCCGGGCCCGTATCGCGAGCGCGGCCAGATGGCCTACGAGACCGGACGGCGCATCGTCGCCATGGTCGAGGAGGACTTGAAACCGTCCGACGTGATGACGCGCGATGCCTTCATCAACGCGATCGCCGTGGCCTCGGCGATCGGCGCGTCGACCAACTGCCCGCCGCACATGATCGCGATTGCGCGGCACATGGGCGTGGAACTCACCAACGACGACTGGCAGACCTACGGTCACGACCTGCCGCTGATCGTCAATCTCCAGCCCGCCGGCGAGTTCCTGGGCGAGGCGTTCCACCGGGCGGGCGGCATACCGGCTGTGATGAAGCAGCTTTTGGATGCCGGCCACCTGAACGCCGACGCGATGACCGTCTCCGGCCGGTCGGTGGCGGAAAACGTGCGCGATGCGGAAGTGACCGACCGGCGCGTGATCCGGCCGCTGGACGACCCGCTGATGTCGCAGGCCGGGTTCCTGGTGATGAGCGGCAACCTGTTCGACAGCGCGATCATGAAAACGTCGGTGATCGGCAAGGCGTTCCGCGACCGCTATCTCAGCAACCCGGACGATCCCAATGCCTTCGAAGGCAAGGCGGTCGTGTTCGAAGGGCCGGAGGACTATCACGAGCGGATCAACGACCCGTCGCTGGAGATCGACGCCCATTCGCTGTTGTTCATCCGCGGCTGCGGTCCGGTCGGCTATCCGGGATCCGCAGAGGTGGTCAACATGCTGCCGCCGGACGATCTGGTGAAACAGGGGGTCACGGAACTGCCCACCATCGGCGACGGACGCCAGAGCGGCACCTCGGCCAGCCCGTCGATCCTGAACGCCTCGCCGGAATCGGCCGTCGGCGGCGGGCTGATGCTGCTCAAGACCGGTGACCGTGTCCGCGTCGACCTCAACCAACGCACGGTCGACATGCTGGTCGATGACGACGAGCTGGAGCGTCGGCGCGCGGCGATCGAGCCGCACTATCCCGAGGACCAGACACCGTGGCAGCAGATCTACCGCTCGATGGTCGGCCAGCTCGCCCAGGGCGCCTGCCTGGAGCCGGCCACCCTGTTCCTGAACGTGGTCGAAACCAAGGGCATGCCGCGGGATTCGCACTGACGACCGGTGCCCGCCCCCTCTTGCCTCCTGCGCTACGACCGCGGCGCCCGGTTATTCGCATATGCAGCATTTTTGGCCTGAACCAGCCATTTTCAGGGCCGAAGTGTGAACGTTTCATTACCGAGACCCATGCAATAACTGCATGACACATAGGTATTTTTCAGCATCGACATCGGGCTCGATCCCTTCAATATAGGCATTGTTGTGCATTGCAGCATCGGCCCCGGAGAGGTGCCGAATAAGGAGACACAGTGATGCTGTTGAATATCGGAAAGCTGTTTCAGCGTGGCCAGGACGAGCAACTCGAACGCCTGATGCGGACGGAGTTCGGCCGGGAGTACCACCAGATCAAGAAGATGAACGCCGGTCGCGTCGATGCCCGGGCGTTCCTCGAGATGAACATGGTTCGCGGCCGCCGGCGCTGACCCGCGCTGCCGCCGGCTCGAGACGGCAGCGCCCTGCCGCACAGGCAGGGCGTCTGCATCTCGCGGCCGTATCCCACGGGGCGCGGCGCGCCGCGCCGCCCCTTCACGAAGCCGCCGAAAGACCCCGACGCCGGAGGTTGTCCAGCTTGTGGAGCTCGGAGACCGGCAGGTTGATATCCATCCCGCCAAGCAGCATGCCCACCCGGCCGGTCCCGTCGCCGAGCGGCAGCAGCACCCTTTCGTATTTCCAATAAACGCCCTGGTCGTTGATGAAGCTGTTGCGGGAGACCAGCGGCATGCAGCGTTTCGCGCAATCGGAATAGTCCCTGACGATCGCGTCGGAATAGGCGTGATTGTTGACCTGTTCCAGGGTCCGGCCGGTGAAGTCGAGCCCGTATTTGCGCACGAACTCGGACCCGACCAGTCTGAACCGGAAAGCTGTCCCCTCGCCCTCGACATCCGCCAGGAACAGGATCGGCAGAAGGTCCGGGATGTCTAGCGGATCGATATCGGCGCGGTCCGGACAGGGCCGCCCGCCACGCTTGCCGGACCAGTACCGGAACAGGCGGGTCAGACGATCCGACCAGATCATCGGCTCGTCGGCAAGGACCGGCGTCAGCGCGGCGGTTGAGACGCCGCCCTCGGCGGACTGGTATTCGCGAAGGGCCGGGCTGCCCGGATCGGGCGCCTGGCTGGCCTGACCACTGGAACGACTGAACGGCCACATAAGGCGCCCTGCGGACCTCTGAACGACGGTAAAAAGTAACGACCCGCGCATATTAGAGACAGATTGCCTTAAGGGAGTCTTACCGCACCGCGCCGGCGACCGAATGGTTAACGGGCGCCCCCTGCGTTCGGCAAACCGGCAACAGCCTGCTTGCTCCATCGCCCCTTCGCGGGGGTATACTGCCACCGCTCGGTGCTGGGGAGTGAATTAGGAATGGCTGGTCCGGAAACCCGGGAGCTCTTGCAGGGCTCCTCGATCCTTCGTTGCCTGTCTGAGAAGCAGCTCGAGACGCTGGAGCTGCACGTCCGCACGGTCCAGTTCCCCACGAACAAGACCGTGTTCCGCAAGGGCGACCCCGGCGACACGATGATGATCGTCGTCAGCGGACGGATCAAGATCACCACAACGTCGATGGACGGCTCGGAGATGATCATCAACACGATCCTGCCGGGCGAAGTCGTCGGCGAGATCGCGTTGCTGGACGGGCAGGAACGCACCGCCGACGCCGTGACCGCCGCGCCGACCGAGGCGCTGGTCATCCGGCGCGACGATTTCGCGCTGTTGCTGAAGGACAGCGCCGAGCTGTGCCTGTCGGTGATCGACCTGTTGTGCGACAAGCTGCGCAGGACCACCGAACTGGCCGAGGAGTCGGTGTTCCTGGAGCTGTCCGAACGCCTGTTCAAGCGGCTGCAGTCGCACCTGGAGAAGGACGCCACGCCGGATCCGTCGGGCGGCCTGCGGATCGAGCATGGCCTGTCCCAGCAGGGCCTGGCAGACGAGCTGGGCGTGACGCGCGAAAGCGTCAACCGCCAGCTTGCCGAATGGCGCGATTTGGGCCTGGTGACCGTCGGGCGCGGCTTCGTGATCGTCCACGACATGGACGGCCTGGAGGACGCGGTGGTCTGACGCCGCCGCCAACGGTGCGGCGGCATCTTTCCTCGGCTAGGCGTTCAGCTCGAACTCGCGCGCCGCAACCGTGGCCGGCAGCACGCCCACCGCAAGGTGTTCGGCAAGCATGTAGACGCGGCGCAGCTTGTCGAGGACGTCGGTCTGCAGCCGGTGCTTGACCAGGCGGTCCGGATCGTCCAGCGCCAACCGCTCCGCCTGCCGCCTTAGGACGCGCTCGCTGAGTTGCCAGAACTCGTCCCGCTGGACCAGGACGTCCTGGGCGGCCCGCTGGTCGTCCTTGACCACCGAGGCGAAGGCGCGCTCGACCGCCTCGCAGACCGACAAATAAGCCTGCTGCAGCATCTCGCCCGTGGTGTCGCTGGGCCTGATGTCCTGCTTGACGAATGCCTCGCCGATGGGAAGCAGCTCTCTTGAGATCACGCCCGAGATGCCTTCCATGTCCATCACCACGCCCAGATAGCGCGCGTGCAGGGCCGCCTCCTCGTCGGTCAGCCCGCCACGGGCCAGGCGCTGCGCATAGTCGACGATCGCGTCTCGGAGAACGATGACCCTGTCGCCGTCCTTGACGATCTCGTTGAACGCGTCGGCATCCCCGCTCTCAATCGTCGGCTTGACCGCACGCAGCATCTTCTCCACCCACTCGCCCATGTGGCCCAGTTCAAGCTGGATCCGCTCCAGCGCCAGCGCGGGAACGGAAACCAGCTCGAGATCGAGGTATTTCGGCTGGACGATCTGCGTTTCCACCTCGCGCCTGTCCGGCACGATCATGCCGACCGCGCGGGCGAACAGCCCGACGAACGGCAGAAAGATCAGGACGTTGGCGCCGGCCCAGATCGTCGCCGCATTGGCGACCTGCCGAGGCACCTCGGCCGCCAGCCGGTCGGAACCTGTCAGCGCCTCGTAGCTCGGCGATACCGCAACCGCCATGCCGGCAAGGAAATCGACGAAACCGATCCACAACAGCGCGCCCAGGACGTTGTAGATCACGTGCACCATGGCGGCGCGCAACGCGTCGCGCGGCTTGCCGATCGCCGCCAGCAGGGCCGTGATGCAGGTACCGATCTTGGCGCCGAAGACGATCAGGATGCCCACCTCCAACGTCACGAAGCCCTGGGTCGCCATGACGACCGCAAGGCTGATCGTCGCTGACGAGGACTGCACCAACGCGGTGAACGCCGCGGCAACCAGGATGCCGAGGAACGGGTTCTCCATCGCCTGCATGAATTCCAGGAACGGCTCGTGGGTTCTCAGCGGCGACATGGCGTCGCTCATCACCGACATGCCGAAGAAGATCAGTCCCAGCCCCATCAGCATGGCGCCGTAGTGCCGGCTCTTGCCCTCCTTGCCGACGAACGTCATCGCGAACCCGACCGCCAGCATCGGCAAGGCCGCCTCGGTCACGCGGAACGCAACGATCTGCGCAGTGATCGTCGTTCCCACATTGGCTCCGAAAATGATGCCGATCGACTGCATCATCGTCATCAGGCCGGCGCTGACGAACCCGACCACCAGGACCGTCGTCACCGACGAGGATTGGATGACAGCCGTCACCAGCGCGCCGGTGATGGCGCCCATGACCCGGTTGGAACTGAGCTTGGCCAGAACCACCTTCATCTGCTCGCCGGCGACCGCCTTCAGGCCGGCGGTCATCTGCTCCATGCCGAACAGGAAGAACGCCAAGCCGCCGAACAGCCCCACCGCCATGGACCAGTAGTCGAGCCGGGCGGCGTCCTGGGCGTGGGCCGGCGAAACCAGAAAAGAGAGCAACCAGGCGGTCAGCGCGAGCCGCAACACGATCGCGGACCGCCTGGTGGGCGTGTGCCGAATAGTCATATCGTTTCCCCCGTCGAGAGAAAGCCTAATACGACCTGCCGGACAGATGCAAAATGTCGATCTGAGTGAAACGACCTGTCCATGTTGTGTGTCGGTTAGATAAACCGTACTGTTCGACCAAGGAGAACTCCGGCGCCAGAGCCGGATGCGGACGGGGAGGACCAGAATGCTGAAACCGATCGGTGCCGCCAACGCAACGCTGACACACACCCACGCGTCGCCGCGCGACCGGTACGACGCCGGTCGGGCGCGGCAGGAAACCGTGCCGCTGGCGGCGCATGCCGAGGTGCCGGCCGACGACAAGCGAGCCGATCCGCTTGCGATCCTCGCCGAACAGGACAACAGCCGGCTGGCTGAGATCGTGCCGTTGCGCTATGGCCGGATGAGCGCGACGCCGTTCACCTTCCTGCGCGGCGCGGCGGCGGTGATGGCTGCCGACCTCGCCGCCGGTCCCAGGACGGACCTCTGGGTCGAACTGTGCGGCGATGCGCATCTGGGCAATTTCAGGTGGTACAACGCCCCCGACCGGCGCGCGGTCTTCGACCTCAACGATTTCGACGAGACCCTGCCCGGCCCGTTCGAATGGGACGTCAAGCGCCTGGCGGCGAGCATCACGGCGGTCGCGCGCAACAACGGATTTTCGAAGGACAAGTGCCGCGCGGCAACCCGCGCGGCGATGCGCAACTACCGGCGCTTCATCGCCGAGGCGTCCGAGATGAGCCCGCTCGATCTCCACTACTACCGCTTCGAAACGGACGCGGCGCTGCAGCGGATCGAGAAGCACGGCAAGAAACACCGCGAATGGAAGCAGGCGATCGTCGAAAAGGCCGCACGCAAGGACAGCCTGCGCGCGTTCAAGCGCCTGACCGACGTCGTCGACGGCAAACGCGTCATCGTTCCAGACCCGCCGCGGATCACCCGGGTCGACAAGGAGATGGCCGACGCCGGCGAACGCGAAGTCCGGCAGTTCTTCAACCGCTATCGCCGGTCGCTGCCGTTCGACCGGCGGGTGCTGATCGATCGGTTTTCGGTGCTGGACGTAGCGCGCAAGGTGGTCGGCGTCGGCAGTGTCGGAACCCGCTGTTTGATCCTCTTGTTGGAGTCCGACGACGGCACGCCCCTGTTCCTGCAGTTCAAGCAGTCTGTGCCATCGGTCCTGGAGGCGTATCTCGGCGCCAGCGTCTTCAAGCAGTCCGGCCGGCGCGTGGTCGAGGGCCAGCGCCTGATCCAGGCGACCAGCGACATCTTCCTGGGCTGGGCGACCTGGACGCCCCCGAATGGCGACAAGGTCGACTTCTATTTCCGCCAGCTCTGGGACGGCAAGGGCAAGATCGACGTCGAGGCGCTGTCGCCCAAGCGGCTGGCAGTCTATGCGAACCTGTGCGGCAAGACGCTGGCGTTTGCCCATGCGCGTTCGGGCGATGCGATGATGATCCGCGGCTATCTCGGCGAGGACGCCGCCTTCGAAAAGGCGATGGTCGCCTATGCCGACCGGTACGCCGACGTGACCGAACGCGACCACGCGCGGCTCACGGCGGCGATCAAGGACGGCGCGGTCGCGGTGGACATGGAGGAGTGAGCGGCACGCCGCCCCGCAGGCGTTCGAACGTTATGGATTTGGTGCGGGCGATCGGACTTGAACCGGCACGGGCCTCAGGCCCGACAGATATTAGGTCATTTGTATGTCATGATAATGCGTTGTTCCGTAACGCATATATCATCTCATCTTGGGACGTGTGTAGAAGAAGTGTGTAAGTGTCGAGCGTCCAGTTTGCTTGCCCGTCGCAATGATACTTCTGTAAATTCAATCAGTTATCGGACCCCCGTTTGGTTGAGTCCGGCGATCTAGGATTTCCTCTCAAAGAATAGATGACTTACGGTATTGCATCGAAGCCATGCTTTTTCGGCGTCCGCATGAGCGACTTTCCCCTCGCATAGAGACGATTTCGCGGTCATGTCCGGAAACAGCCTTTCCAAGTCTGGTTCTCCCTCCGACTTCGCCTGTCACATTGAAGAACGCTGATGGTCTGGAAATGACCGGAATAGGACGTCGATAACCGCCCTCCCATAGACACCCGCTGCCACCGAACGTACAGTAGCCTTCGCCGTGTGTCGCGAATGGAGATCCTCCAGTGGCACAGGAACGGATCGAACGAAAACTTGCCGCTGTCCTTGTCGCCGATGTGGTCGGTTATAGCCGCCTCATCGACCACGATGAGGCGCGCACGCTTGCCGCACTCAAAGACCACCAAGCACACCTCATCGACCCTGCCATCGCGGGACACCAAGGTCGCACTGTCAAATGGATGGGCGACGGTGCGCTGGTGGAATTTGCCAGCGTGGTCGCTGCAATGGAGTGTGCGGTGGCAATCCAGCGCGGCATGGCAAATCGAAACCGAGACGTGCCAGAAGACAGACGCATAGAATTCCGAATCGGCATCAATCTGGGTGACATCATCTTCGACGGCGACGACATCCACGGCGCGGGGGTAAATGTCGCCGCCCGCCTGGAAGGTCTGGCCGAGCCGGGTGGTATTTGCATCCCGCGCAAGGTCTTCCACGAGGTCCGCAACAAGCTGGATGTCGGCTATGCGTTCATCGGCGAGCGAAGTGTCAAGAACATCGAGACCCCGATCCCGGTCTACCGTGTATTGCTGGAGCCAGAGGCTGCGGGGCAGGTCAAAGGCGAGGAGCGCGCAGGACGGTCGCGATGGCACTTGGGTGCGGTCGCGGCAGCCGGTCTTGCAGTGGTGGTTGTCGCCCTCGCAGCAATGTGGTGGCAACCATGGAAACCGCGGGGTGACCCGGCGGCGGACAAGCCGTCCATCGCCGTACTGCCATTCGACAACATGTCTGGCGATCCCGAGCAAGCGTACTTTGCCGACGGTATGACCGACGATCTGATCACTCGCATCTCCAAGCTTTCCGGCCTGATCGTTCTGTCCCGCACGACATCCTTCACCTTCAAAGCCACGGAACTGACGTCCAAGGAAATTGCGCGGAAGGCGGGCGTGCGATACGTGCTGGAGGGCAGCGTGCGGCGCGCCGAGGGTGCCATCCGCATCAACGCCCAGCTGATTGACGGGACCACCGGCGGCCACGTCTGGGCGGAGACCTTCGACCGGCCCTACAAGGACATCTTCGCGCTTCAGGACGAGGTGCAGCGACGGATCATCGCGGCCCTCGAGGTCAAGCTCACGGAAAAGGAGAAGCAGGAGATCGCGCGCAAGCCCACGGACAGCGTCGAAGCCTACGAGCACTATCTCAGGGCCGAACAGCTCCGGCTCAGGTTGAATTGGGCGGAATACCGAGAGGCCTTGGCGCTGTTCGACAAGGCGCTGGCGCTCGACCCCAATTTTGTCGCCGCCCATCTCGGCAACGCTCGGGCTGCCTTCCGGGTCTGGCGGCTCAGTTGGTTGAACGTGATCTGGCCACCGACTGCGAGGGAACGAATGCTGAGTTCCTTGGCCACGGTGTCGAAACTCGACCCCGACAATGCCGAAGCATTGGCGCTGCAAGCGCGTGTGCAGCTCTACCTGCAAAATCACGACCAGGCGTTGTCGCTCGCCAGGGACGCGGCGCGGCGCCATCCCGAAAACCCCTGGGTGCAGGCAGTCCTTGCAAACATTCTCCTAGCAATGGAGCGTCCTGACGAGGCGCGCGAAGCCCTTCGCCATGCTCTGACGCTCGCGCCTAAACCCGCTCCCGGTCTGCTTTCACAGGTGGGCTTTGACCACTTGCTGCTCGGTGAGGCCAAGCGGGCGGAGGCTCTTCTGTTGCGCGCGAGGAAAAGTGGTGCCAGCGGGCTCGTCACGGCTCTTTATCTAACGGCCGCCTACGCACAACTGGACGACATGGAAAAGGCCCGCGCAGAGTTGGAAGCCGTGCGAGGGTATTGGCGCTGGATGAGTATTGCCTTCTTACGAGTGTCCCATGCCCACTTCCGAAACCAACAGCGCGTATCGGGCAACTTCTTCGACCCACTTTTGAAAGCCGGCGTGCCGGAATGGCCGTACGGCTTCAAGGGGCGGGCGGAAAACCGCCTGCGAAACGAAGATCTCAAGGCCCTGTTCTTTGGGCACCCCTGGGTAGCGACCGGAATCTCCTCACGCGGAACACCTAGTGCCAGCCTTTCCGACGGTGACGGCAATTATCGGTGGGTCGAAGCCGATAATCATACGAAGACAAAATCTCACGGTACATTGACGGTCGAGCGCGACATGGTCTGCTTTCGTATCGACGCCATTCAGATGGGGCGGAAATTCTGTGGCGAGGTCTATCGAAATCCGGACGGCTCGGCCGACGAAAGTGACGAGTATAGTCGCGTGGACTTTTGGGGGACCCACAAATTCTCCATCAAGCCGCTGGAAAAGATGTAGTGGCGCCCCGCGTATTCGTTGAGAAGCAAAATGGCCAGTCTTCGGAGCCACCTATATCGCTCGAGTTCCTTGTATCCGCGCCTGGTAGGTTGAATGGCTCCCAAGACCGGCATCTCGGCAAGATGGAACGGATGCTGTCGGATTGACCACGGCGGGGAAGTCGTTCCACGGCAGTGCGGGTGTCCGCGTATTTTTTGGTAGATTAGCGACCCAGCGCCCAGTGTCGGTCCCCGGCTGAGTGTTACAGTCCTTGGCGCCTCGGCATAACGGTGAGTTTACCACCCCCCCATTGCGGACGAGATCCCAGGCAGTCAGCTGTGGTGCGGGCGGCCGGACTTGAACCGGCACGGGCCTCAGGCCCGACAGATTTTAAGTCTGTTGCGTCTACCAATTCCGCCACGCCCGCGTTTGGCCCGCGAAGGTAGCGGGCAGCCCCCGCACTGGCAAGCGACGCGGGCACCGGACCGTCGGCACGCCCTAGCGCCTGTCCCGCCGTCGCGAACGCGCCCCGCCCATCCGGCGGCCGGCCCTATGCCCGGATAATTCGAAGGCATTTGCCACAAATGCGTGACGTCCGGTTCCGGCTCTGCTAGGTTGGTAAGAAAGCAGTAACCTTAACCGTTTCAATAGGTTAACGGCACACGAGAGGGCCGATGAAAAAGCATTTGGGTGGCACCCTTTTTATGGTTAGCGCGCTTTTTGCGGGGGCAGCCGGCGCCGATGATACGCGCGTGTACAGCGCCGACGAAATCCGCCGCGCCGAGGAGGTCCTGGCCGCCGCGGCCAAGTACGGCCGCGCCTGTCCGCGCTTTTTCGGCGAAGGCGGGCCGGTGCAGATCGGCCGGTTCTACGGCGACGGCCGGACCGCAAGCGGCGAGCGACGGACCCGGCCCACAACGGCCGGCAGCATCGGCTGGCGCATGCGGTCGTCGAAGGACCTGCAGCCGTCGCGGACGGCGGAAATCCTGCCGCCGGTCAGCATCGGCCGGCGCCTGGACGGCCCCGGCGAGAACATCGATGTCTCGCAGTTCTGCCGGGTCGGTACGCCGACCTACGGGCGGTGGTTCAATGAGGCCCGCTCGGGCGGGGTCAAGGTGGCACCACCCAAGGCGGCCACGCCCAAGACGGCACGGACAAAGCCGTACCAGTACCGCCCGGTGACCTACAAGCCCTACGGCCTGCCCTAGGAAAAAACGCCCCCTCCATCCATAGGCCCGATCAACAGGCCAGATGGAGGACCCGATGAAGAAGTCCCTGTTCGCCGCGATCGTCGCCGTGCCGGCGCTGTTCGCGCTTCCCGCCGGCGCCAAGGCCGACGGGCCGGTCACCTTCTCTTTCACCGTGAACCAGCCGGTCGTCGGCTACAGCGACCATGTCCACAGCCGGCGTGCGCACGCCCCGGCCCGATATGCCCGCGCCTTCCGCTGGCAGCATCGCCATTGGCGCGTCCCGGCGCACCGCCACGTGTACACGCGCCACGGACAGCGCATCGTCTGGGCACAGCCGCGGCCGTACCGCGCCTATCGCCACAACCGGCCCTACCGGTTCGTGTTCAAGTTCGATTGAGCGGCGACCCGCCGGGCGGCGGGCGCACGGTCAGAAAACCGCCAGCACCCGTTCGACCACGCCGCCCAAGGGCAGGCCCACGCGCCAGGCCGCAAAGGCGCCGGTCAGCACGATCGCCGTGACCCACAGGATGGCCCAGACCGTAGGGCTGGTCCGTTTGCGGTCGTCGCGATGCAGGAACCGGCCGCGCCGGTCCGAAAGCGAAATTTGATCCATCAGGATCAGCGGCGCGGTTCCCCCAAGGGTGTCGCCCCGATCCAACAGGATCCGGTGTCGCCGGATCATCATGGTTTGCCTCCCGCCCGGTTGCGAGCGTGTGTTCGTTTTTGTTGTGCCCTACGGCTTTGTCGGCCGTGCGGCCGTTTCGTGGCGAAATTGCGGCGCCTATCCCCCGATGAAACGCCGCTGCCCGAAACGACAAACCGGGCACACCATTCCCCTGCAAGAACAATAGCCCGCGCGCGGCGTGGACGCGAGTCTTCACCGCGAACCGATTCGCAACCGCCGTTCGGTTTCGGTCAGGCGTTGCCGTCGTCTTGCACGATCACCGGTTCGTCGCCGAGGTCGCGCACGAGGTCGGCCACCGCATCGGTCGCCGCCCCCAGCACCGCCGCGTCGGTCGTGCGCAGCACCACCGCAACACCGAAACCGCCGGCGCGGTAGGACGGATAGGACCCGATCTCGATGTCGGCAAAGCGGTCCTGGATCGCGCCGAGAGCGGCGGCCAGCTTGCCTTCCGGCAGGCCGCACTGGACCGTGCGCGACAGCACCGGATCGCCGCCCGAAAGCGTGTGTTTGATGCCGTCGAACATCGCCTGACAGATCCGCGGCACGCCGGCCATGACATGCACGTTCTCGACGCGGAAGCCGGGCGCGCTGGACACCGGGTTGTCGATGAGGTCCGCGCCTTCCGGCGTGTTCGCCATCCTGAGCCGCGCTTCGTTCAGCTCGATGCCGGTACGCCGGTAATGCTCCTCCAGGCGCCGCAGCGCGTCGGCATGGCGGATCAGCGGACGTCCGAACGCCTTGGCGACGCATGCCGCGGTGATGTCGTCATGCGTCGGCCCGATGCCGCCCGTCGTGAACACATAATCGTAGCGCGCGCGCACATCGTTGACCGCGGCGACGATCTCGTCCTCGACGTCGGCGATCACCCGCGCCTCCATCAGCCGCACGCCGACTTCGTTCAGGCCCTTGGCTAGATAGGCGAGGTTGGCGTCCTGGGTCCGGCCCGACAGGACCTCGTTTCCGATGATCAGGACCGCGGCGGTGACGGTGTCGGACATGCGGGGAACCCGGTGGTGGCGTGAAAGGCGCGGCAGTCTATGCGATCGACGACGCGCCTGTCATGGGCGAAGGCACAGAGCGCGGCGACGCGTGCGCGGCGCGGCATGTCCGGATGACTTCGCCGTCAATCCCTTCCATAGTGGCCGGCGATGAAGAGACAGCTTCCATGCCCGCAAGGCCGCCTGCCGGCGGTCCTTCTGTCGCTCGCCTTTCTGGGCGCCTGCGGCATCGGCGACGCGGACGGCCGGCCGGGCGCGCGCTATTTCCAGCTCGAACGCCCCAACAGCGACGTCGCCGGCGACCTGGAAGCCTATCTGGGCGTGCCCGTCGACCACCGCACGGCAACGCGGCTGATGCAGGCGCTGGGCGCGCGCTGCGAAACCTCCGAGATGCTGATCCGCATCGACGACAGCGTGCTGTGCCGTTACGGCCAGGGCCAGTCGTGGTTCGAGAACAAGATCTGGAAGGTGACGCTGAACGTCGACGACAGCCTGGTCGTCCAAAGCGTGACCGTCGATTCCTGGCGCACCACGACCCTGCCGCGGGACATCTGAGCCCGCCACGGCGGCGTGCCGTTGCCGCGGCCTTCGCGGGCGGCTATAAGCCCGGCCCATGCGCTTTTCAGAACCCCTTCGCCACGGTCGGCTGGTCCGGCGCTATAAGCGGTTCCTGTGCGACGTCGAACTGGACGACGGCACGGTGGTCACCGCCCATTGCCCCAACCCGGGATCGATGCTGGGCGGGCTGGCCGAACCGGGCCTGGAGGTTTGGCTGCTGCCGAACCGCAACCCCAGCGCAAAGCTCGACTGGCGCTGGGAGCTGCTCAAGCGCGACGGCCACCTGATCGGGATCAACACGAACAACCCCAACGCCATCGTCGCCGAGGCGATCGCCGCCGGCCGGGTGCCGGAACTCGCCGGCTATGACAGCCTGCGCCGCGAGGTGAAGTACGGCCGCAACAGCCGCGTCGATATCCTGCTCGAGGCGGACGGACGGCCGCCGGCCTATGTGGAGGTGAAGAACGTGCACCTGCGCCGGACCGACGGCCCGCATCCCGACGCCGCGGAGTTTCCCGATTCGGTGACCAAGCGCGGTGCGAAACACCTGGAGGAACTGGCGGATGCGGTGGCCGACGGCGCGCGCGCGGTGATGTTCTACCTTGTGCAGCGGCCCGACTGTTCCCATTTCAGGGTCGCCGCCGACATTGACCCCGGCTATGCGGACGGGCTCAAGACGGCGTTAACCAAAGGTGTGGAAACCCTGTGCTATAGTTGCACGCTCTCACTCGATGGGATTGAATTGGCGGGTTCCCTGCCGATCGTGCCGCCGGCGGCGGCCGGGCGGGAACTCCAGGAGATCGAGGCCTAGATGCTGAAGGCGACACATTCCCGGATCAAACGGCATGACGCGGCGGCGTTCGATGCCATGCGCGCGGCCGGCCGACTGGCCGCCGAGACGCTGGACTACATCACGCCGCATGTGAAGCCGGGCGTGTCGACCGGCGAACTGGACCGGATGTGCCACGCCTTCATCACCGAGAACGGCGCGGTGCCGGCGCCGCTCAACTATCGCGGTTTTCCGAAGTCGATCTGCACCAGCGTCAACCACGTGGTCTGTCACGGCATCCCCGACGACCGCAAGAAGCTGGTCAACGGCGACTGCGTCAACATCGACGTGACCGTCATCCTGGACGGCTGGCACGGCGACACCAGCCGCATGTTCTTCGTCGGCGACAAGATCCCGGTCAAGGCGCGCCGCCTTGTGGAGGTCACCTACGAAGCGATGATGCGCGGCATCGCCGCCGTCAGTCCGGGCGCCCAGCTTGGCGACATCGGTGCGGCGATCCAGGAATATGCCGAGGCCAACCGGTTCTCGGTGGTGCGCGATTTCTGCGGCCACGGCATCGGCCGCGTCTTCCACGACGAACCCAGCGTTCTGCATTACGGCCGGCCCGGCACCGGACCGGTCCTGGAACCGGGCATGTTCTTCACCGTGGAACCCATGGTGAATGCCGGGCGGTATGACGTGAAGATCCTGTCCGACGGCTGGACGGCGGTGACCAAGGACCGCTCGCTTTCGGCCCAGTTCGAGCACACGATCGCGGTGACCGAAACCGGCCACGAGATCTTCACCCTGTCGCCGAAAGACCTGCACCAGCCTCCCTACGCCTGAACCGGCGTCCCGATTCCGGCTTCTCCCCGTCCATAACCTGGCCAGCGACAACGTCATCTGGCAGGAGGACGGCCCCGTGGCACGGCCCGACGGCGCATCCGACACCCCGCACTATCACAACCACCGCGCCCGACTGAGACAGCGTTTCATGCGCGACCAGGGCGCGTCGATGGAAGACTACGAGCTTCTGGAACTTGTCCTGACCCAACTGATCCCTCGGCGCGACGTCAAACCGCTGGCCAAGTCCCTGCTCGACCGGTTCGGCAGCTTCGCCGCCGTGATCGCCGCCCCGCCGGAAACGCTGCAGGCGGTGCCCCAGCTCGGACAGGCGACCGTGGTGGGGCTGAAGGTCGTGCAGGCCGCCGCGCTCAGGCTGACCCGCCAGGAAGTGATGAACAGCAACGTCATCGGTTCGTGGGACAAGCTGATCGGCTATTGCAACGCCGTCCTGGCGCGCGAACCGGTGGAGCAGGTGCGCGTCCTGCTGCTCGACCGCAAGAACAAGCTGATCGCCGACGAGCTGCAGCACCAGGGCACCGTCGACCAGACACCGCTTTACCCCCGCGAGGTGGTCAAGCGGGCGCTCGACCGCGGCGCGTCGGCGATCATCCTGGTGCACAACCACCCCTCCGGCGACCCGACGCCGTCGCAGCAGGACATCGACAGCACGCGCGAGCTGAAAGAGGCGACCACGCGGCTCGGCATCGCACTGCACGACCACGTCATCATCGGCCGGTCCGACTATTTCAGCTTCCGCGCGACGGGGCTGCTTTAGACACCCGAACCCCCTCACCCGGCCGACTTCGTTCTCATAGCAAATCGGAAAGACACAAGGGGGTTCCGGTGCCGGCCGGCTGCGGCAGGTCCGCACGACAAGAGGACACGGACACCTGCCGCAGATCCCGCGCTTGTCCCTACGCCCGGGCGGGTTATATCTAGCGCATGACGAAACGCACCATTCTCGGCATTCTGCCCGCCCAGGCCACCTCCGACGGCGCCGGCGTGCGGCTGAACCGGACCATCGGCACGCCCGCCCTGGACGTGCTCGACCCGTTCCTTCTGTTGGACCACTTTCACTCCGACGACGGCGCGGACTATATCGCCGGCTTTCCGGATCATCCGCACCGGGGCTTCGAGACGGTCACCTACATGCTGGCCGGGGCCATGTTGCACAAGGACAACCAGGGCAACGAGGGTCACCTCGCCGCCGGCTCGGTCCAGTGGATGACCGCCGGGCGCGGTATCGTCCATTCCGAGATGCCGCAGCAGGAAAACGGCCTGATGAGCGGCTTCCAGCTCTGGGTGAACCTGCCGGCCGACCAGAAGATGTGCACGCCCCGCTACCAGGACATTCCGCCAAAGGACGTTCCCGAGGTGACGCGCGAGGACGGCACCGCAATCCGGGTGCTGGCCGGCGCAACCGACGGCATCACCGGCCCGGTCTCCGGCATCAGCGTCGATCCGCTTTACCTCGACGTCACCGTTCCGGCCGGCGTCCGCGCCGGCTTCGCCCTGCCCGAACGGCACACCGCCTTCCTCTATGTCTTCCAGGGCGGCATCGAGATCGAAGGCCAGGCGGTCGCGGCACAGAACCTTGCCGTGCTCGGCCACGGCACGTCGCTCGAGGTCGCAGCCGACGGCGCGCCTGCCCGTTTCATCCTGGTGGCCGGCCGGCCCATCGACGAGCCGGTCGTCCGCTACGGTCCGTTCGTGATGAACACCAAGGAAGAGATCATCCAGGCGATGGATGATTACCAGTCCGGTCGGTTCTGAGAAACCGACCGATCGCACTGGCGATACCCTATGGTCTGTATTGCTTTATAGACCGGTCTGGAAAGCCTCTATCTCAGCTATTCGACGTCCCTGGTCGCGAACTCGGCCGGGCTGGTGATCTCCAACAGCTCCATATCCGGCGAATGCGCGACCAGACGGTGGCGGATGCCGGGCGGCTGGTGCACCGCGTCCCCGGCACGCATCTCGAAGCGCCCCTCGCCTTCGTATTCGAACGTGACCGCGCCCTCCAGGACATAGACCATCTGGAAGTCGAGCTCGTGCACGTGCCAGGCGCCTTCGTCCGGTCCCTCGCCGCGCGGCCGGTCCGCCGCGCGGATCACATGGGCATGAAAGCGGCCGTCGGTGGCCGCGCCGATCCCGAGGTCCCGGTAGGCGAAGACGGGCCGCAGCCCCTCGCCCTCGAAGGTGGCGTCGGCCGCCGCACTGTACGTGAACCGCATGGCTCCCTCCCCGTCAGGTTTTTGTGGGCACTGCTTGGTCGCGCAGAAGCGCGGCGATGGCGGCGTCGAACAGGTCCTCCGACACCGCGACCCCGTCATAGTCGCGCCCCAGCATCGAAGCGCAGAGGTTCGCCGCCGCGGGCGGCACCGGCGACTTGCGGCGCATCAGGTCCAGCGCCGGCCCGGTGCCGGCCGCGATGTCGCGCAGCACCAGCGGGCTGAATGCGCCCGCCGCCTCGATCAGCGGAAAGCCGACGATGTTGCCCAGCGCCGTCAGAAGCTTGGGCCCGATCGTCTGAGGCGCCAGGGCACCGTCTGCCCGCTCGACGATGCCGCGGCTTGCCTGGATCAGGAAATCCAGCACCGCGTTTCCACGGGCAAACAGGCAGGCGGCGTTGTGGACGTTGCGGAAGGTCCGCATGCCGCCGGTCAGGTCGCGCTGCACCCAGATCTCGCGCCCGAAGGCGTGGTCGGCGCCGGCCGGCAGGGTGAGCCCGGCCGGATCGAAGACCAGGGTATCGGCGTCGAACCACACCACCCGGTCGGCATCGTCTACTAGGAGATCGCGCATCCACAGGAGCCGTCCGAGATCGGCCGCCATGGGCAGCCGCCCCGCGGTCTTTTCCCGAAACGCGTCAGGCAGCGGGTCGAACAACTCGTCGCCGATCAGCCGATAGCCATAGCCCCGGCCGTCCGCCCAGGTGCGGACAGAGTTCAGGCAGGCCGCCATCCAGTCCGGCACGGCGCCGGGCCGCGTCGACTGCAGCACCAGCGTCCGGCCCAGGCTCGGGTCACTGGACGTATTCCGGCTCCTCGCGGTCGAGAATGCGTTTCAGCGCCGCGAAATGCGCCTCGCCGTATTCTTCGTTGCCCTGGCCGTACTGCTCCAGGGTGTGGCGGATCACGGCGTCGTCCACCAGCTTCAGCGGTTTGCCCGTCGAAGAGGCCAGCACCTGAAGCTCGGCGGCGCGTTCGAGATAATAGAGGTCGTCGAACGCCGTCGCCACGGTGCGCCCGGTGGTCACCACACCGTGGTGGGCCAGGAAAAGCACGCTGTTGTTGCCGATCTTGGACGCGATGCGTTCGCCTTCCTCCGCGTCCAGGGCCAGGCCGCCGAACGTATCGTCGTAGGCGGTGCGGTCCATGAACCGGATCGTGGTCTGGTGGATCGGTTGCAGCCGGCCGTCCTCGATGCAGGTCAGCGCCGTGGCATAGGGCATGTGCGTATGCATCACGCAGCGCGCCTGGGGACAGGCCTGGTGGATCGCCCGATGGATGTAGAAGGCCGTCTTCTCCAGCGTGCCCTCGCCTTCCAGGATCTCGCCCTCGTCGTCCACCAGGATCACGTCGGAGGCCTTGATCTCCGACCAGTGCATGCCGAAGGCGTTGACCAGGAACCGGCCCTCGCCGACATCGACGCTGAAATGGTTGCAGACCCCTTCGTTCAAGCCGAACCGCGCCGCCCATCTGAAGGCCGCCGCCAGGTCCCGTCGTTCCGCTGCGAATTCCATGCCCGCCGCTCTTAGTGGTGCCGTTGTCGCCTTTAGTATAGAAGGTTGGCGGCCGCCTGGCACCCTCGCGCCGGCCGGCCGCGCCGTCCGTCAGCACGCGATACGAGGAGCCGCCCGCCCGATGATTCCGCGATACAGCCGGCCCGAGATGACCAGGATCTGGGAGCCGGAGAACAAGTTCCGGATCTGGTTCGAAATCGAGGCCCATGCCTGCGACGCCCAGGCCGCGCTGGGCGTGATTCCGAAGGAGGCCGCCGCCGCCGTCTGGGAGAAAGGCCGCTTCGAGATCGACCGGATCGACGAGATCGAGCGGGAGACCAGGCACGACGTTATCGCATTCTTAACCAACTTGGCCGAACACATTGGGGAGCCGGCGCGATTCGTGCATCAGGGCATGACATCGTCGGACGTTCTGGACACCTGCCTAGCCGTGCAGCTCTCCCAGGCGGCCGACCTGCTGTTGGAGGACATCGACCGGCTGCTGGCGGTCTTGCGCCGCCGGGCGGAGGAACACAAGGAGACGCCATGCATCGGGCGCAGCCACGGCATCCATGCCGAGCCCGTGACCTTCGGTTTGAAGCTGGCCGGCCACTATGCCGAGTTCCGGCGCAACCGAACGCGTCTGGCGGCTGCCCGGGCCGAGATCGCCACCTGCGCGATCTCGGGCGCGGTGGGCACCTTCGCCAACATCGACCCGGCGGTCGAGGCGCATGTGGCGGAGAAGATGGGCCTGACCCCCGAGCCGGTCTCGACCCAGGTCATTCCGCGCGACCGGCACGCCATGTTCTTCTCGGTGCTGGCCGTGATCGCCTCGTCGGTGGAGAGGCTGGCCGTGGAGATCAGGCACCTGCAGCGCACAGAGGTGCGCGAGGCCGAGGAATACTTCTCGCCCGGCCAAAAGGGTTCCAGCGCAATGCCGCACAAGCGCAACCCGATCCTGTCGGAAAACCTGACCGGGCTGGCGCGGCTGGTGCGCAGCGCCGCGGTCCCGGCGCTGGAGAACGTGGCGCTGTGGCACGAACGGGACATCTCGCACTCGTCGGTGGAACGGGTGATCGGACCGGACGCGACCGTCACCCTGGACTTCGCGCTGGTGCGGCTGGCCCGGATGATGGACCAGCTCGTGGTCTATCCCGACCGCATGGCCGCCAACCTGGAAAGCCTCGGCGGACTGCACAACTCGCAGCGGGTTCTCCTGTTGCTGACCCAGCGCGGCATGAGCCGCGAGAACGCCTATCAGGCCGTACAGCGCACGGCGATGGACTGCTGGTCGGGCAAGGGCGCCTTCCTGGACCTGCTCAAGGCCGACGCGGAGATCGCGGGCCATGTGGGCAGCGACGAGTTGGAGGCGCTGTTTGACCTGGGCTATCACACCAAGCACGTGGACACGGTTTTCAAACGCGTGTTCGAAGACTAGGACGCTCGCCGCCGCGGCCGTGCTGGCGCTTGCCCCGCACGCCGCCGTGCCCGTCTCGGCCCAGGACCAGGAACTGGACCCCGTCTCGATCCAGGCCATGCGCAACGCCTTCATTGCGCTGCGTTTCGTCGCCCTGACGCTGGAAGGACCCGACGAGCAGGGCCAGGCGCTGAACGGTCTGGTCCGGGCGGGTCTCGCCGGCAACCGGCTCGACGACGCGCTGGACGAGTCGCTGCGGATCGAAGACGGCATCTGGAAGGCGCGCAGCCTGGCGCAGATCGCCATCTATCACGCCGACAAGGGCGAGATCGAAACGGCGCAGGAGATGCTGTTGCAGGCCGCCGACGCGGTCGATACCAGCAAACCCATGCGCGACGGCGGCGAGGTGCTGCGTGCGGTCGCGGAACAGCAGGCCCGCCTGGGCGATTTCGAGGCGGCCATTGCCACTGCCCGCCGGCTGCCCGACGGCACGACGCGCATGCGCGCCCTGATCAGCGCCGCCCGCGCCAGCCGCGGCGCCATGTATGCCGGGGCGGCCTGGGACGAGACCGCCCGCGGCGTTATGGAAGAAGCATTCGCGCAGCTGACCGTGATGGAGGCCGAGGCCGGCTATCTGGTGGAGCTGTCGGCGGAGATCGGCCGCATCCAGGTCGAGGCCGGCGACGGCGACGGTGCCGTGCGGTCGTTCGAGTTCGCGCGCAAGATCGTGGAGGAAAGCGCCTATATGGGGCGCAACCGGACGCTGGCCTTCCTGGCCGCGGCCCTGGTGGAGGGCGGCGACCAGCCGCAGGCGATGGAGGTGGTCCGCCTGATCCCCGACGAGGGCGACCGCGCACGAGGGCTTGCCTCGATCGCGCGGGTGCTGGGCAACAAATACAGCGTCGATTCGGCGGTGCCGCTGTTCGTGCTGGCGTTCGAGAGCGCCAAGCGCGTGGTCGATCCCGACCAGCGCAACGACGTGCTGCGGCACGTGATGATCGAACAGACCCGAATCGACCGCCTGGCCGACGCCTTCAACACCGCCGGCGCCATCAAGGACCCGCGCGTCCAGGCCGAGGCGTTGTTGGCGATGGCCGAGATCCTGGTCCAGAAGGGCAAGTACGACGAGGCGCTGGTGCTGGTGGACTACATTCCCTATGTCAGCCTGCGTGCACCCATCTATGCCGCCGCCGCCGAACGGCGCGGCCTGAACGGCGACCGCGCCGGCGCCAGCAGTCTATTGGTCCGCGCGCTGGAGCCGACCGGGTTCGAACCCCTGGCCGAATACCTGCCCGTCGCATTGCGGCGCGTTTTGAACGCGCAGCTTGCCGTCGGCCTGCCCGAAGGCGATACGGCGGTGTTCGGCCGCGCCCGCGAACTTGCCGACCTGATCCCGGACGAACTGACCCGAATCAGGGCGTTGATGAACCTGGCCGTCGCACTGGCCCGGCGCGGCGACAAGGCCGAAGCCGACCGCGCCATCGGCGGCGCCTACCGGGTCGCCTGGGTCCACAAGGGCGAAGACCAGTTCGCAGAGGCCCTGGCCGACATCGTCGAGGGCCAGCTTGTCTCCGGCGAGATCCTGTCCGCCTTCGACACCGCGGCGCGGATCCCGTTCGAGCCCGACGCCGACGCCCATGACCGGGACAACAAAGGCAACTATATCGACCCGAAACTGCGCTCGCTGACCGCGGTCGCCGCGGAGGCGGCGCGCCGGGGCAAGACCGACCTGGCGCTGAGGGCGGCGCGGCAGATCGACCATCCGCCGGCCAAGGCGGCGGCACTGGCCGAGATCGCCATCGCCATCGCCACGCCCGAGGACGGGATCGGCCAAATCCAGCCGGTGGACACGTCGGCCACGATGATGCTGTCGCGGGACGAAATGATCGAAAACCCCGCCCCGGTGCTGGCGCCGCCGGCCGGCGGCTAGGAATACCCGGAACGCGGCCCGAAGGGCCGGATGCAGGGATTACGGTCTCAGGGAAACCGGCTCAGCGGCCTTCGTAGGCCTCTTTCCAGACCTGGTCGCGGGCGCGCCGGAGAAGGCGCTCCATGTGGCGGCGGACCTGGCGCTCGGTCAGTTCCACGCCGGCGCGGGAAAGGTCGCCCCAGACCCGCTCGAACACCCCTTCGGCGCCGTGCGGGCCGAAGGCCGCTTCGATGATTTCGGTGGCATAGTCGTCGGCCGTGGGGCCGGCCAGATCCAGCAGTTCCGCGGCCCACTGGCCCAGAAGCTTGTTGCGTCGCGCCGTCGCCTTGAATTCGAGCTCTAAGGTATCTGCATACCTTTTCTCGAAGGCCCTCTCGCGCTCGTCAAACTTGGTCATTGCACCAAAAGCTACCATTCCACGACCTCGCGACTTTAACACACCTCAAATAAGCACCCGTTAACGACATAACATCCCCGAAAGGCCGAAAAACCGTCAAAATCGGACGCAGATCCGCCCGCTGAACCGCCGATTCCGGACGTTCCGGCGCCGCGGCCCGGGGGGCCAAAAAACCACCCGTTAACCAAAATGCGTGCGTTGTGGGCCGGCTGTCCGCTTGCTATATAGCGGCTAGACCCCTGCCCTGGCGCAGGGGCCCCCCCACGTCATCGCAAGGGACCTATGGCAAGACGCAAGCGGCTTTACGAAGGCAAGGCGAAAGTCCTGTTCGAGGGACCCGAACCGGGCACCCTGGTGCAGTACTTCAAGGACGACGCCACCGCCTTCAACAACCAGAAGAAAGGCACGATCACGGGCAAGGGCGTGCTGAACAACCGCATCTCGGAATACCTGATGATGCGGCTGAGCGAGGTGGGCGTGCCCACCCATTTCGTGCGCCGGCTGAACATGCGCGAACAGCTCGTGCGCGAGGTGGAGATCATCCCGATCGAGGTGGTGATCCGCAACGTGGTCGCCGGTTCGCTGTCCAAGCGGTTCAACATCGCCGAAGGCACGTCGCTGCCCCGCTCGGTGGTCGAGTACTACTACAAGAGCGACGAGCTGGGCGATCCCATGGTCTCCGAAGAGCATATCACCGCCTTCGGCTGGGCCACGCCCCAGGACATCGACGACATTCTCGCCCTGTCGCTCAGGGTCAACGACTTCCTGTCGGGCCTGTTCCTGGGCGTCGGCATCAAGCTGGTGGACTTCAAGCTGGAGTTCGGGCGGCTGTACGAAGAGAACGGCGAGATGCGGATCGTTCTGGCCGACGAGATCAGCCCCGACAGTTGTCGCCTATGGGACATCCAGACCAACGAGAAGATGGACAAGGACCGGTTCCGCCGCGATCTCGGATCCGTCCAGGAGGCCTACCAGGAGGTTGCGCGCCGGCTGGGAATCCTGCAGGACGGGGGCAACGGCGACGGCAAGAAGGTCGAGAAACTGCACTGACGCCGGCGATCCGGCCGGACCATCGGGGGAGACGGGCGCCATGAAGGCCCGGGTTCACATCACACTGAAAGACGGCGTGCTCGATCCGCAGGGCAAGGCGATCCAGCACGCGCTGGGCACGCTGGGCTTCGACGGGGTCAACGACGTGCGCCAGGGCAAGTATCTGGAACTGGACCTGGCCGAGGGCGACGCCGAGACGGCGCGCGCGGCGCTGGAACAGATGTGCGAGCGGCTGTTGGCAAATACGGTGATCGAAAACTACGCGATCGACCTGGAGGCGTAGGCGCGTCCGCATGAAATCCGCCGTCATCGTGTTTCCCGGCTCGAATCGCGAAGGCGACGCGGTCCGCGCCCTGCGCGACGCGTCGGGCAAGCAACCGGCCCTGGTCTGGCACCGCGAGACCGAGCTGCCGCCGGTCGACCTGATCCTGATCCCCGGCGGGTTTTCCTACGGCGACTACCTGCGCTGCGGCTCGATGGCGGCCCAGTCGCCGGTGATGCGCGAGGTCGCGGCGCGCGCCGAGGCGGGCGTCCATGTGATGGGTATCTGCAACGGCTATCAGGTGCTGACCGAGACCGGGCTGTTGCCGGGCGTTCTGATGCGTAATGCCGGCCTCAAGTTCGTCTGTCGCCAGGTCCACCTGAAGGTCGAGACAGCCGACGCCGCCTTCACCCGCGGCTATGCGCCGGGCCAGGTGATCCGCGTCCCGGTCGCCCACAACGAAGGCAACTACTTTGCCGATCAAAAAACGCTCGACCGGTTGGAGGACGAAGACCGGGTCGCGTTCCGCTATGCCTCGGCTGACGGCGCGGTGACGCCGGAGGTCAATCCCAACGGCTCGCAGCGGTCGATCGCCGGCATCCTGAACGGGAAACGCAACGTGCTGGGCATGATGCCCCATCCCGAGGACGCGGTGGACCCGCTGCACGGCGGCACCGACGGGCGCGGCCTGTTCGCCGGCCTGGCGGAGGCCCTGGCGTGACCGCGGGCGGCGAGAACCAGCCGATCACGCCGGAACTGGTGGCCGAGCACGGGCTGACACCGGAGGAATACGAGACCGTTCTGGACATCATGGGCCGCGCGCCCAACCTGACCGAGCTTGGCATCTTCTCGGTGATGTGGTCCGAACACTGCAGCTACAAGTCCTCGAAGCGCTGGCTGAAGACCCTGCCCACCGAAGGCCCGCAGGTGATCCAGGGGCCGGGCGAGAATGCGGGCGTCGTCGATATCGGCGACGGGCTTGCCGCCGTGTTCAAGATCGAAAGCCACAACCACCCGAGCTTTATCGAGCCCTACCAGGGCGCGGCGACGGGTGTCGGCGGGATCATGCGCGACGTCTTCACCATGGGCGCGCGGCCGGTGGCGAACATGAACGCGCTCAGGTTCGGCGACCCGGATCATCCCAAGACCCGCCACCTGGTGGGCGGCGTGGTCGCCGGAATCGGCGGCTACGGCAACTGCATGGGCGTGCCCACGGTGGGCGGCGAGACCCAGTTCCATCCCGCATACAACGGCAACATCCTGGTCAATGCCATGACCGTCGGCCTGGCGCCGGCGGACCGGATCTTCTATTCGGCCGCGGCCGGGCCCGGCAACCCGGTCGTCTATGTGGGCTCCAAGACCGGACGCGACGGCATCCACGGCGCGACCATGGCCTCGGCCGAGTTCTCCGAGGATGCCGAGGCCAAGCGGCCGACGGTGCAGGTCGGCGACCCGTTCACCGAGAAGCTGCTTTTGGAGGCCTGCCTGGAACTGATGGCGACCGACGCGATCGTGGCGATCCAGGACATGGGAGCGGCGGGGCTGACCTCCTCGTCCGTCGAGATGGCCTCGAAGGGCGGCGTCGGCATCACGCTGGACCTCGACCAGGTGCCGATGCGCGAGACCGGCATGACGCCCTACGAGCTGATGCTGTCGGAAAGCCAGGAGCGCATGCTGATGGTGCTGAAGCCCGGCCGCGAGGAAGCGGCACGGGCGATATTCGAGAAGTGGGAACTGGACTTCGCGGTCATCGGCCGGGTCAGCAGCAGCGGCCGCTTGATCCTGGACTGGAAGGGCGAGACCGTGGCCGACATCCCGGTCGACCCGCTGGTCGCGGCCTCGCCGGAATACGACCGGCCGCATGTCGCGCGGCCCGCGCCCTCGGCACTGGACGCCGGCGCGCTGACGCCGCCGGCCCGCCTCACCGCGGCGCTCAAGACCCTGCTCTGCGCGCCCGATTTCGCATCCAAACGCTGGATCTGGGAGCAGTACGACCACTTGGTGATGGGCGAGACCGTGATCGGGCCGGGCGGCGACGCGGCGCTGATCCGCGTTCCCGATACGGCCAAGGGCCTTGCGATCAGTTGCGATTCGACCCCGCGCTATTGCCGGGCCGATCCGGACACCGGGGGCGCCCAGGCGGTGGCCGAGGCCTACCGCAACATCTGTGCGACCGGGGCGACGCCCCTTGCCGTCACCAACAACCTCAATTTCGGCAACCCCGAGCGGCCCGAGATCATGGGCGAGCTGGTCGGCTGTATCCGCGGCATGGGCGCCGCGGCGGCCGCGCTCGAATTTCCTGTCGTCTCGGGCAATGTCTCGCTCTACAACGAGACCGACGGCGAGGCGATCCTTCCGACGCCTGTGATCGGCGGGGTGGGCGTCATCGCCGACGTCGCCAAGGCGGTCTCGCCGGCGCTCAAGGCGCCCGACCTGACGCTGGTGCTGGTGGGCGAGACCGGCGGCTGGCTCGGCGCGTCGGCCTATCTCGAAATCGTCGAGGGACGCACGGACGGCGCGCCGCCGCCGGTGGATCTGGGCGCCGAAGCCCGCACCGGCGGCCTGGTCCGCGCGCTGATCGCCCGCGGCCTTGTCGCGGCCTGCCACGACGTCTCCGACGGCGGCGTCGCCGTGGCGGTCGCGGAGATGGCGCTGGCCGGCGGCACCGGGGCCTGGCTCCGCCCGCCCGAGGACGGTCCCGCGCCCTTCGCCTGGGCCTTCGGCGAGGACCAGGGCCGTTATGTGCTGGCGACGGCCGCGCCCGAGGCCGTGCTGGAGGCGGCGGCGGCGGCCGGCGTTCCGGCGGCGGCGGTGGGCCAGAGCGGCGGGGATGCGTTGACTCTGGGCAGCGATGATACGATATCTCTTGATGAGCTCAGGGCGGCGAACGAAGCGTGGCTGCCCGCCTATATGACCGCCGAAGACTAAGCGGGGACGTCTCATGCCAATGAATTCCGCCGAGATCGAGCAGCTTATCAAACAGGCGATGCCCGATGCGGAAGTCCATATCGAAGACCTGCGCGGTGACGGCGACCACTACGCGGCCTACGTGAAGTCGGCCACGTTCAAGGGCAAGAGCCGGGTCCAGCAGCACCAGCTCGTCTACCAGGCGCTGCAGGGCCGGATGGGCAATGAATTGCATGCGCTGGCGCTGCAGACCTCGGTTCCCGAGGACGCCTGAGACGCCGCGCGACCGATAGGACTTAAAAAGGAAAGCAGGAATTATGAGCGACAACCCCGTATTCGATCGCATCAAAGGCGAGGTCGACGGCGCCGACGTCGTCCTGTTCATGAAAGGCACGCCGGTCTTCCCGCAATGCGGCTTTTCGGCCACGGTCGTGCAGGTGCTGAACCACATGGGCGTCCAGTTCAAGGGCGTCGACGTGCTGGCCGACAACGCGATCCGCGAAGGCATCAAGGAATACTCGAGCTGGCCGACAATCCCGCAGCTCTATGTCAAGGGCGAGTTCGTCGGCGGCTGCGACATCGTCCGCGAGATGTTCCAGACCGGCGAACTGGCGGAGATGCTGTCGACCCGCGGCATCGACGTTCAGCTTCAGGCCTAGGGTGGCGCAAGCGCGCCGTACACGCGCCTCCAAAACGAAAGGCGACCGGACCCCGGTCGCCTTTATCAATCGCATGATATCCCCGCGCCGCCTTCTCGTAGCGGTCGTTTTCGCATGCCTGGGCGGTGTCGCTTTCGCGCAGGCTGCAGAGCCCCGCCCCCGCCTGGCCGTTGCGGTCGAGGACGTCCGCGCCACCGCGCCCGGCCTCGCCGCTTTCCTGGAATGTCTGGCCGCCGCCGTGGAGGCCCGCGATGCCGTCTTCGTGCGCGCGCAGGTGGACGCCGGCTTTGCCTGCTTTCGCGATCTCGGCGGCCTGTGCGACTGGGGCGAGGACAAGGGCCAGTCCAACTTCGAGCGCCTGTTCGCCCTGGAGGACCAGGAGACCGACCCCGAATCCGCCGGTTGGGGATGGGAGCAACTGGGCGCGCTGTTGACGGCGCGCACCGTGGGGCCCGTGGCGGAGGACGACATGCTGAACGGCGAGGCGGCCGGCCTGGGCCTGGTCTGCGGGCCGGCGCCGCCCCTGCCCGCCTCGCGCAACGCCGTTGAGCGGGCTGTCGGCGAGGACTACTGGTTCCTGTGGGCCTATGTGGAGAGCGCCGGCGTGCGGCTGAGGGCAGGGCCGACCCATGAGGCGGCGGTCCTGGAGAAGCTCTCCTTCGAGGCGGTGGCACTGACGGAACGCGACGCCCGGCCCGGGCCCGGCGCGCCCGAGGGCTGGGTCTCGGTGGTCGGCCCCGGCGGCCGGGAAGGCTGGGTCGCCGGACGCTTCGTCCAGAGCTTCGTCGCGCCCCGGCTGTGCTATGGCCAGGGGGCGGACGGCGACTGGCTGATCAAGGCGCATATCGGCGGCGGCGACTGAAAACCCGCGCACCGGAGCCCCCTCACCCGGCCGGCGCTTACGCGCCGTCCACCCTCTCCCCCCGGGGGCGAGGGGCCATTTCATCCCTTCTCCCCTGGGGGGAGAAGGTGGCCCGAAGGGCCGGTTGAGGGGGTTCGGGTCCCGGCCGTCCCACAAAGAAAAAGCGGTCATGTTTTCGGGTGGGAAAACATGACCGCAAGTTGCACAGGGCACTCTCAGGGTATGCGCGGGTCCGGAAGTGGGGTACGACCCGCGCGGCAGGGAACTTGTCGCGCACGGCTCAGTGCCGTGAGAATTCCTCCTTCGTCATGTCGCGTGCCTCTTTCAGGGCCGCAATCACGAACTTGCGAGTCTGGCGCCCGCACGGCGCGGCCTTGTCGAAATAGGCATCGATCTCGCGTTCCATCACGAACCTGATCCGATCATTGGTGTTCGACTTCGCAACCTTCAGTCTGATCGCCCGGCGCCGGTCGGACAGCTCGTTGCGATGCCGGCGCGACAGGTGTCCGCACTGCAGGTTGACCATCGCCGCCACCTCGATCAGCGCATAGCGCCGCAAGTCGATCCGCTGCACGATCCCGCCCGGCCGGTACCGCTCCTGGCTCAGATATTCCGCATAGGCGCGCGCGTCGAACAGCGCGGCTTCCAGAAAGATCTTCGCCTCCTCGCCGCACCGCGCCAGTTCGGGCAACGGCGTCGGCGCGCCGGCAAGCGTCAGGTCGGCAAGCTCTTCCGGTCCCACGATCCGCACGATGCGCCGCGATATCTGGCGCGCATGCCATTGAAACTCGTCGCGCTGGGCCCGCGTGAACAGTCCGCATCTCTGTTCCACCATCCAGGTCTCGGACAGTCGGTTCGACCATTCGAACGCGTCCTCGCGCGTCATGTCCTGGTACGCGGGATCCGCCAAGGCGTCGTCCTGCGGATGCGCCGCATTCGACCAGGTCAGACATCCGAAAGCCACAAGCGCCGCCAAACTGCCGACGCACTTGTCGAGCTTTCTGCTCCTTGGAGCCGTGCGATCGTCCATCGCCACCTCCTCTGCCGGCCGCTTCTGCGCCGGCGATCCCCTTCGCCGTATGGGCGCCCCACCCCGCGACGCCACCTCATGGAGACGCCTTCCCGTAGGTCGGGCCCCCAGCCAACGGAGGGGATGCTAGCAGAAGGCCGACCGACCGAGGTCAACTATCGTTTCGGATTCGGTCCGGATTTGTCACGGAACCCTTTGGAAAACATATAAAATTTGATGGGATCAGCGTGACCCGGGGTTAATGCGCACGGGCATCCGCCGGCCCACGGCCACGATCGCCACCACCATCGCGGCAAAGCCCAGGGTCGTCGCCTCCAGCCGCTCGCCGATCAACAGCGCCGCGCCCAGGATGGTGAGAAAGGGCTGCAGGAGCTGTGTCTGGCTGACCCGGGCGATGCCGCCCATAGCCAGGCCGCGATACCAGGCGAAGAAGGCGATCAGCTGGCTGAACAGCGCCACATAGAAGAACCCGGCCCAGGCGGCGGCCGAGATACCGCGGCCGAGCCCGTCCAGGTTCCACAGGACGGGCGGCAGGGTGACCGGAAGCGAGACCACCAGTGCCCAGGAGATCACTTGCCAGCCGCCCAGGCGGTGGGTCAGCCGGGCGCCCAGCGTGTAGCCCAAGGCGGCGCAGATCATCGCGCCGACCAGATAGAGATCCGCCGGCTGCGGCGCGCCGCCGCCTTCCATAAGCGCGAAAACCACCACCGCCGCGCTGCCGAGGACGGCCGTGGCCCAAAAGGCGAGGCTCGGTCGTTCGCGGTTGACGACGACGCCAGCGACCACGGTGGCCAGCGGCAACAGGCCCAGCATGACGCCGCCGTGGGCAGCCGACACCGTCTGCATGGCGACCGCGGTGAGATAGGGAAAGCCCAGCGCCACGCACAGGCCGATCAGGAAAAGCTGGACCAGCTCGCGCGCGGTCGGTCGCGCCGCGCCACTGAGCCACAGGACGAGCCCGCCGCAGATGCCGGCGACAGCGGCCCGGCCGAAGCCGACCATCAGCGGCGACATCTCGGCGACCGCCACCCGGGTCGCCGGAAAGGTCAGGCTGAACAGGGCCACGCCCAGCGTGCCCAGGCCCATGCCCACAAGCTCGCGCCGGGCCTGGAGAGGGTCCGCGGTCATGGCGTCTGAGATGGCACGGGCGGACGGCGTTGGGAAGGGCTTTCGTCCCCTTCCCTCCCGCAGGCAGTGGCCCGCATGAGGGGGTTCGGGTGCCTGCCGGACCGCCGACGCCCGCTTGTGCAAAGGCTTTGTTAACCAGTCCCGGTCTCTATCTGTTCCATGCGGCTCGTCGTCCTCACCACCCAGACCCAGCACCATCTGCGCTTCGTCCGGGAGATCGCCCGGACCTGCCCGGTCGCCCAAATCCTGGAAGAGACCGGCGGCATCGCCGCGCCCTTCGAGACCGCCCATCCCTTCGAGGCCGAGCGCGAGGACCATGAGCGCGCCCTGTGGTTCCCGGGCGGCGTGCCGGCCTTCGAGGAGACGGCGCCGGTTTCCCGCTTTGAGAACCTGAACGACGGTGCGGCGGTCGCAAAACTCGCGTCGCTCAAGCCGGATCTGGCGGTCGTGTTTGGCACCCGGCCGCTGTCGGCAGAGGTGATCGCCGCGGCCGGGCCCGGGCTGGTCAACCTGCATGGCGGCGATCCGGAGGCCTATCGCGGCCTGGACACCCACCTGTGGGCGATCTACCACAAGGACTTCGCGAACCTGATCACCGCGCTGCACCGTGTGGTGCCCGGCATCGATGCAGGCGAGATCGTCGCAATGCTGCCGTTGCCGCTTTCCCGCGGCATGGGCCTGCCGGCGCTGCGCGCCGCCAACACCGAGGTCTGCATCGCACTCGCCCGGCTCGCCATCGGCCAGATGCAGGAGACAGGCGGCCTGGCCTCGCGGCCGCAAAGGGCCCGGGGGCGCTACTATTCCTTCATGCCGGCGGTCCTGAAGGCGCTCTGCGTCGACCGGTTCGCCAAACACACCGCGACCCTGCCATGAGCTACAGTTGCCATCTTGACCCGGAGACGGTGACGATCTTCCTGCTGCACGGCGTGGAAGACGGGGTCGAAACCCAGGTGCGCAACTACACCCGAAAGCACCTGCCCAGGGACTACTTCGCCGGTTTTCTGCGTGATCTGACGCGCCACGGCACGCCGGTCTCGATGGACGCCATCGTCGCGGCGCACCAGGGCGGGACGGCGCTGCCGCCGAAAGCTTTTGCGATCACCTTCGACGACGGCTTCGAGAACAACCTGTCGGTCGCCGCCCCCATCCTGGACGAGATGGGCGTGCCGGCCACCTTCTACGTCACCAGCGACTTCATCGACCGCAACCGCATGTCCTGGATGGACCGGATCGAGTTCGCGGTGGAACAGAAACCGACGGGCCGCCTCGCCCTGCCCTGGGGCGAACGCCGCTTCGCCTCGGTCGAAGACAGAAAGGCCCTTCTGGACGACATCCGGCTCAACGTGAAAAGCACCGCCGATCTGGACCCCGAGGCGGTGGCCAGCGACATCCAGGTCCAGCTGGGTTTCGACGAGACCTGGTCCAGCGACCATCCGCTGGACCGGAAGCTCACCTGGGCGGAGCTGAGACGGCTGGCGGAGCCGGAGCTTTTCACCATCGGCGGCCATTCCCATACCCACCCGATCCTGGCCTTCCTGGACGATGCCGCGCTTGCCTTTGAGATCGACCGCAGCCTGGCGCTGTTGCGCGACCGGGCCGGACTGGTGGTGCAGCACTATTCCTATCCCGAGGGCCTCGCCCACTGTTACGACGACCGCGTGATCGCGCTTTTAAAAGATCGCGGCATCGTCTGCAGCCCGTCGGCCATCGAAGGCCGCAACACGCCGGACATTGACCTGTTCAACCTGCGCCGGATAATGGTGGTTTAGGGGTCGGCAGGCGCCGGAACCGCCTCAACCGGCCCTACGGGCCACCGCCTGCCTTCGCCGAAACGAAGCTCCGGCTTTGCGCAGGCAAGTCTCCCCCTCGGGAGAAGGAGTCCAACGGGGCGGTGTCCCAGACCTGAACCTCGATGAAACGGTCAGGAAGGCCGTGGGCGGCGACGTGGGCGGTGACTTCGGCCAGCGTCAGTACGGGCCCGGCATCCTCAATTGCCTCCATGCTGTCGGCAAGCGTGAACGTCAGTATCTCCGGCGCGAAGGCCGCAAGCGGCAGCACCAGCGCGCACGGCCGCGACGGGTCCAGCCCGTCGGCAAAATCGCCGAGAAAGAAGTAAAGCGGTCGCGCCAGCGGCGTGGGGCCGAGGAGCCGTATGCGTTCGCCGATCAGCCAGGCCTCGGTGGCGCGCCGCTTGGCGAGATAGGTCGGCCTGAGCCGCGCCGTCCCGCTGGCGCGGATCGCGTCCAGGACACGCTCGGCCTCGTCATCCGGCAGCGCGCAGACGTTGCGCAGCGCACCGCGGGCAGGGTGATAGGTATGGGTGATGACGGTGGGAAACCGGAACATGGACGCAGTCTTGTTGCGGCGGCTTGCCCATGCAAATCAAAAGGCCGCCCATAAGGACGGCCTTTCGTTTCGCAAAATGGCGCTCGCTTCTAGCGCGAGTAGAACTCGACCACCAGGTTCGGTTCCATCTGCACCGGATAGGGCACGTCCTCCAGCTTGGGCTGACGCACATAGCGGGCCCGCAGCTTGCGGTGGTCGACCTCGATATATTCCGGCACGTCGCGCTCGGCGCTTTCGATCGCTTCCAGCACCAGCGGCAGCTCGCGGCTCTTCTCTTTGACCTCGATGATGTCCTCGTCACCGACGGCGAAGGAAGAGACGTTGACGCGCTTGCCGTTGACCTTGATGTGGCCGTGATTGATGAACTGGCGCGCGGCGAACACCGTGGGCACGAACTTGGCGCGGTAGACCACCGCGTCCAGACGCCGCTCCAACAGGCCGACCAGGTTCTCGCCGGTGTCGCCGCGGCGGCGCACGGCCTCTTCGTAATACCGGCGGAACTGCTTCTCGCCGATATTGCCGTAGTAACCTTTCAGCTTCTGCTTGGCCGCGAGCTGAGTCCCGAAGTCCGACTGCTTGCGTCGGCGCTGGCCATGCTGGCCGGGTCCGTATTCGCGGCGATTGACCGGGGACTTGGGCCGCCCCCAAAGGTTGACGCCAAGGCGCCGGTTGATCTTGTACTTCGACTTGAGCCTTTTGCTCATGACTGGTCCACTCCGATCATTGTCTGTCGTTGTTTTTGTCCCGGCAGGCCGGCGGCCGTTCGGTGGCCGCGGCGGGGCGAAATAACAGGGGCCAAAAGGCCCGTTCCGCCCGCATTTCCGGGAGCGGCGCGGACTATAGCGATTTCCGCCCCCCTGTCAAACAAAAGGGGCGGCCTAGGCGGGCCGCCGCAGCAGGGCCGAAAGCACCCCCTGGAGGGTGCGGACCTCCTGGTCGGTGAGCCCGGCACGGGTGTGCATGGCGCGCAGGTTGCGGACCACGGTCGGCCGCATCTCCCTCGATTTGAAAAAGCCTGCCTCGTCGAGCGCCGTCTCCAGACGCTCGAGATAATTGACCAGATCGGCCCGGTCCGCCGGCAGGGTCTGGCCATAGCGCATCTCGGCGTCGGGCGTCGCGTCGTCGTGCGAGTACCATGCATAGGCGATCAGAAGGACCGCCTGGGCCAGGTTGAGCGAGGAAAAGCCGGGGTTGAGCGGCACCTGGACGATCGCGTCGGCCAGCGCCACGTCCTCGTTGGCAAGGCCCGCTCGTTCGCCGCCGAACAGGACGCCGGCCGCCGCGCCGGCGCCCAGCGCCGCGTCAAGGCGTGCCGCCGCCGCCCGCGGGGTCAGGATCTCCGCCACCTGCTCGCGTTCCCGCGCGGTGGTTGCCAGAACCAACTTGAGGTCTGCAATCGCCTGTTCGGTGCTGTCGAACACGCGTGCGGCATCGACCACCTGAACCGCCCCGGAAGAGGCCTCGCGGGCCTTTTCCGACGGCCAGCCGTCGCGCGGCCTGACCAGGCGGAGATCGGACAGGCCGCAGTTCAGCATGGCGCGTGCGACCATGCCGATGTTCTCGCCAAGCTGCGGGGCGACCAGAACGACCGCCGGCGCCGGCGGCAGCGCGCCCAGATCCACCTGCTTGACCCGGTCGGTCCCGGCCATCGGCACGCGTCCCGGTCAGGCGCCGTTTGCCGCCCGGAACAGCCGGTAGCTATAGGCGTCGAACAGGGCGTTGTAGGAAGCGTCGATCACGTTGGCGGAAACCCCGACGGTGGACCAGCGGACGCCGGAGGCATCCGTGCTTTCGATCACCACACGCGTGATCGCGTCGGTGCCGGAGGTGTCGGCGCGCGGCGGCATGATCCGGACCTTGTAGTCGACAAGGTGCATGTCCTCCAGCGCCGGATAGTCCGCAAGCAGCGCCTTGCGCAGCGCGGTGTCCAGAGCGTTCACAGGTCCGTTGCCGTTCGCGACCGTCATAACCTGGGTGCCGTTGACCTCGACGGTCACCGTCGCCTCGGACTCGGTGACAAGCTGGCCGCGCGCGTTCCAGCGCCGGTCGTCCATGATGCGGAACCGGTTCAGCTTGAAATAGTCCGGCACCTCGCCCATCACGCGCCTTGCCAACAGCTCGAAGCTTGCCTCGGCGCCGTCGTAGGCGTGGCCCTTGAACTCCATCTCCTTGACCCGGTCCACCAGCTCGCGGATCAGCGGCTCGCGGCCGGAAAGGTCGATGCCGATCTCCTCCAGGCGCGCCAGCACGTTCGACCGGCCGGCCTGGTCGGAGACCACGATGTGGCGCATGTTGCCCACCAGCCCCGGCTCGATATGTTCGTAGGTGCGCGGGTCCTTGGCCACCGCCGAGACGTGCAGGCCGCCCTTGTGCGCGAACGCCGCCTCGCCCACGTAAGCCGCGTGCCGGTTGGGCGGGCGGTTGAGCCGGTCGTCCAACAGCCGCGACACGCCGGTCAGCCGAGGCAGCGCATCGTCGGCGATGCCCGTCTCGTAGCCCATCTTCAGAATCAGCGACGGGATCACCGAGATCAGGTTGGCGTTGCCGCACCGTTCGCCAAGGCCGTTGAGCGTTCCCTGAACCTGGCGCGCGCCGGCGCGCACCGCGGCAAGCGAATTGGCGACGGCATTCTCGGTGTCGTTGTGGGCATGGATGCCCAGATGGGTTCCCGGCACATGGGCCGCCACCTCGCCGACGATCCGCTCGATCTCATGCGGCAGCGTGCCGCCATTGGTGTCGCACAGGACGACCCAGCGCGCGCCCGCCTCGTAGGCCGCCTTGACGCAGGCCAGCGCGAAGTCGGGGTTCGCCTTGTATCCGTCGAAGAAGTGCTCGGCATCGTACATCGCCTCGTCCTTGCGCACCGCGGCAAGCGCCACGGAATCGCGGATCATGGCGATGTTCTCCTCCTTGTCGATCTCCAGCGCCACGTCGACGTGGAAGTCCCACGCCTTGCCCACCAGACAAAGCCCCGTCGCCTTGGAGTTCAGCAGCGGCGCCAGGCCGGGATCGTTCTCGGCGCTGCGGCCGGGGCGGCGCGTCATGCCGAAGGCAATCAGCCTGGCATTCGACAGCGTCGGCGGCGCGTCGAAGAAGGCATCGTCGGTGGGATTGGCGCCCGGCCAGCCACCCTCCACATAGTCGATGCCCAAGGCATCGAGGGCGGTGGCGATCGCCACCTTGTCGGCCACCGAGAAATCGATGCCCTGGGTCTGCGCCCCGTCGCGAAGCGTGGTGTCGAAAAGATAGATGCGTTCGGTCATTTGTCCGGTGTCTTTCGCACTGGTTGGTCTACGGCGCGGTCGTGCGCCGGGCGGGCGCCGCTTGAGGTATGGGGGAGCGAGTGCATTTGACCCAGCCCTCCCTCAGGCCCGGCGCCAGTCGGTTGTGCCATCGGGCCGGTCTTCCAGAACGATGCCGCGCGCCTTCAGCGCGTCGCGGATCCTGTCGGCGGCGGCGTAGTCCTTCTCGGCGCGGGCCGCCAGCCGCTGGCGGATCAGGTCCTCGATCTCGCCCGCATCGTCGGCCCCGCCCTTGAACCAGTCCTCGGGGTCGGCGCCCAACAGCCCCAGCACCTTGCCCGCCGCCAACAGCGCGCCGGCGACACCCGCCGCATCGGACCCGGCCGGGTCCTTGTTCAGGCGGCCGACCAGTTCATGCATGTGCGACAAGGCGAGCGAGGTGTTGAGGTCGTCTTCCAGCGCGGCAAGCACCGGCGCCGGAGGCGCCGCATCCGGCACAACGTCGTCCGGCCCCGCGCGCAGGGCAACGTACATCCGATCCAGGCTGGCTTTGGCTTCGACCAGCTTGTCCTTGGTGAAGTCCAGCGGCGCACGGTAATGCGTCTGCAACAGGACAAGGCGCAGGGCCTCGCCCGGGAACTGCTGCAACAGCTCGTCGACCGTGTAGAAGTTGCCCAGCGACTTGGCCATCTTCTCGCCTTCGCTCATCAGGAAGCCGTTATGGACCCAGTATCGGGCGAAGCCGCTTTCGGGATGGGCGCAGCAGCTCTGGGCGATCTCGTTCTGGTGGTGCGGAAAGATCAGGTCGATACCCCCGCCGTGGATGTCGAAGGTATTGCCCAGATACTTCGCGCTCATGGCCGAGCATTCGATGTGCCAGCCCGGCCTGCCACGGCCCCAGGGGCTGTCCCAGCCCGGCAGATCGGGCGTCGAGGGTTTCCACAGCACGAAGTCGGCCGGGTCGCGCTTGTAGGGCGCGACGTCGACCCGGGCGCCTGCGATCTGCTCGTCCCGATCCTTGTTCGCGAAGCGCCCGTAGTCGTCCCAGGACGGCACGTTAAACAAGACGTGCCCGTCGGCCTCGTAGGCATGGCCGCGTTCGATCAGCGCCCCGATCAGCGCGATCATCTCCGGGACATGGTCTGTCGCCCGCGGTTCCCCGTCGGGCTCCAGGTTGCCCAGCGCCGCGGCATCGGCATGGAACTTCTCCGCCGTGCGCCGGGTCAGCGCGGCAATATCCTCGCCGCGGTGGGCCGCACGCGCGTTGATCTTGTCGTCGATGTCGGTGATGTTGCGGATATAGGTGACGTGGTCCGCACCATACTCCGCGCGCAGCAGGCGATAGAGGACATCGAACACGACCAGCGGCCGCGCGTTTCCGATATGGATCGCGTCATAGACCGTGGGTCCGCAGACATACATGCCCACCGCGCGCGGGTCGCGCGGCACGAAGTCTTCCTCGGTGCGGCGTGCGGTGTTGTAAAGTCTGAGACCCATCCTGCCCTCGATCGGTCCGACGGCCCGGCCCCGAAACGGGTCCGCCGTCGTCTTTGCTCATGTTCGGTTGTTTTCGAAAAGTGCTGCGGCGCTGTTCCGCAGTCGGCCGTCCTGTTGCGCTGGTCGATCAGCGACAGCGACAGCCGCCGGTAATCCGCCGGCAAATACCCTCGATGATGGCAGGGGCCGCGGCCCGCCGGTCTGCGACAGACGCGGTTCCGCGAGAGGCCTGCATGGCGAACCGAAGGGTCATCGGACGATCCGGCGGTTAAAACTGCGCCGGACTATAGACCGGGCGGTGGCAAAAAGGCAAACGCCCCGCCGGAGGACGGGGTCAGTTTGCGACGGCGCGCTGCTCCTGCCAGGGGCGGACCCAGACGCCGCAGATCAGCTTGTCGACGGTGCCGTCGGCCCCCGCCAGCGGCAGGATCAGCCGGTCGAAGCAGTGGACGAAGGCGCCAAGATCGGGAATATCCCGCTGCACATGGCGCGGCACGCGGCTTTCGAAAACCTGGCGGTAGACCTCGGTCATGCCCAGGTCCAGGTCGCCCTTGCACGGGTCGTCAACATAGTGGCCCGTCGCGTCGTGCCCGAACCAGTCCCGCACCCGCGACCCGACCAGCCGAAACCGGAAGCGGACCGGATCGCGTTCCACATCGACGATGTAGATGTAGGGCAGCAGGCGCGGAATGTCAGCCGGATCGAGGTCGGCCCGCGTCGGAAGACGGTTCTGTCCGCACTTCGAGCTCCAGTATTCGTAGAGCGCGCGCAGATTAGCCGCCTGGATCTTGCCGGGTTGAAGAAACACGCCAAACACTCCCTGTCACATCCGATGGCGCGGAGTGTTGCAGAGAAGCGGGCGCGAATACAAGAATTTAAGAATTCAATAAGGATAAATAGAGGACCGCATTTATTGTAATTGCTGGACCGGTCGATATAGAAGACTGAACGGTAGCGCTAAAATGAAACCGATCGGTCTTCAGTTTGATTTTGAGAATCAACGTCTTGGGACGGGGACACGGTCACAGGATCGTCCGGAATCCGTTGGTGATCGGATAACGCCGATCCCGCCCGAATGCCCGGCGCGTCACCTTGACCCCGGGCGGCGCCTGGCGACGCTTGTATTCGGCAAGGTCCAGCATTCGCCAGACCCGCTGGACCAGGGCGGCGTCGTGCCCCCGGCCGGTGATCTCGTCCAGCGCCATCTCGCCCTCCACCAGGCAGGCCAGGATGTCGTCCAGCACCTCGTAGGCGGGCAAGGTATCCTGGTCGGTTTGGTCGGGCTTCAGTTCCGCGGTCGGCGCCTTGGTGATGATGCGTTCCGGCATGGCCCGGCCGTCGGGCCCCAGCAGGCCCGCAGGCCTGTGCTGGTTCCGCCAGTTGGCAAGCCGGAAGACGTCGGTCTTGTAGATGTCTTTCAGGACCGAGTAGCCGCCGCACATATCGCCGTACAGGGTGGCATAGCCGACCGACATCTCCGATTTGTTGCCGGTGGTCATGACCATGTGGCCCAGCTTGTTCGAAATCGCCATCAAGGTAATGCCGCGGGCCCGGGACTGGATGTTCTCTTCGGTGGTGTCCGCCGCCCGGCCGTCGAACAGCGGCGCCAGCATGGCTTCGAAGGCCTTCATGGCGGGGCCGATATTGACCTCGTCCAGGTGCACGCCCAACAGGGCACAGGCCTCTGCCGCGTCCTCCAGGCTGTCGCGGCTGGTATAGGGCGACGGCATCATGACGCAATGGACCCGCTCCGGGCCCAGGGCATCGGCCGCCACCGCCGCCGACAGCGCCGAATCGATGCCGCCGGACATTCCCAGCACCACGCCCGGGAAACCGTTCTTGTTCACGTAATCGGCAAGGCCCGTGCACATGGCACGGTAGACCGCCTCCAGGCCCTCGACAGGGGGCGCCTTGGGCCCCTGCTCGCAAGTCCAGCCGGCTGCGGTGCGGCGCCAGTGCGTGACCGCGACGGCGGTCTCGAAACCCGGCAGATGCGCCGCAAGGCCGCAATCGCCGTTCAGGACGAACGAGGCGCCATCGAAGACAAGCTCGTCCTGACCGCCGACCTGGTTCACATAGACCAGCGGCAGGCCGCTTTCGCTGACCCGGGCGACCGCGTATTGCAGGCGGGCCTCGCTCTTGTCCATTTCGTAGGGCGAACCGTTGGGCACGATCAGGATCTCGCCCCCGGTCTCCTCCAGGCACTCGACCACATCGGGGGTCCAGATGTCCTCGCAGATGGGCACGCCCAGGCGCACGCCGCGAAGGGCCAGCGGCCCCGGCAACGGCCCTGCGGCGAAGACGCGCTTTTCGTCGAACACGCCGTAGTTCGGCAGGTCATGTTTGAACCGGGCGCCGGCAACCTTGCCGTCTTCTAGTAGAAGGGCAGCGTTGTAGAGCTGCCCGTCTTGACGCCACGGCGTGCCGACCAACAGCGCCGGCCCGCCGTCGCCCGTCTCGGCCGCCAGCCGAAGGACCGCCGCCTCCACACGGTCCTGGAAGAACGGCTTCAAGACCAGGTCCTCGGGCGGATAGCCGCACACCGCGAGTTCGGACGTGACGACCAGGTCCGCCCCGGCGGCCGCAGCCTCGGCGCGGGCAGCCCGGATCAGATCGATGTTGTGGTCGATCGCGCCGACCGTCGGGTTGAGCTGGGCAAGCGCGATGGAGAGCGTTTCGGTCATTCGCGTATCCGTGCCGTGAACGCACCGGCGCGCACGTCGGGCACGCGCCTATGCGGCCCGACTATCCACGGGCGCCGTGCGGGACGCAAGCCATAGCAAAAGCGGCACGCGGTCTCAGGTGCGGATGCGGCACACCCGGTCGCCGATGACCTCGGTGAAGTCCCTGTAGGCGGCGGTGGCGCACAGGGCCCGCTTGAGGCGGCGGATCATGTCGCTGTGATAGTCTTCGTTGGTGACCACGTGATGGGCCCAGATCAGGATGTCGCGGCGGCGTTCCTGGGCGGCGCGGGCGATGGTCTCGATCATGTCGGCGCCGCCGCCGGCCCGGTCGAGACCGATCAGCCCGTAGGCGTCCTCTTCCAGATTGACCAGATACAAAAGCGCCTTGCCGCGTGCGCTGCCGGCCGCGGCGGCCTCGGCCAGGAAGGCCTTGCCGCTGAGGCGCTTGTTGACGTCCGGCGCAAAGCGCGGATGGAAAAAGTAATGCGCGCCCAGGGTCGCCTTGGCTTCGGGGTTCCCCTCAACCGCCGCCGCTTCCAGCAGCTGGTAGCCGGCCATGACGCTGGCCTCGGATTTGCCGAACGCCACCAGGCGCCACCCGATCAGCGCAAAAGCGCCGGAGCTGCCGAGCCTGTCGGCGGCAAGATAAAGCGCGGCCGCCTGTTCCTGTTCAAAGGCGGGGTCGCCGGCGCTGCGTTCGGCCAAATACAGCGGCGCCGCGGCATAGCCGTTGTCGAGCGCCAGGTTCAGGTACGTCGTCCCCTCCTCCGTTCGTCCGGACAGCATCAGGGCGCGGCCGTAGAGGAACTGATAGCGCGGATGGTCCGGATGGCGTTCCAAAGCCTGACCGCAGGCGCTGAGCGCGTCCGGCGCGTCGACCTGGAAATCGTCGACACCAGGCGCGAGCGAGCGGGTGTCGTGGGGATAGCTTGCGACGAGATCGCAGCGATGGGGCGTCTCGCCGGCTTCGGCGGTCGCCGTCATCAGGGCCAGGGCGGCCAACAGGCACAAAGCTCGTGCCATTTTCGCTTTCCCCTGTCGCTTCTCGTCAGGTCTACGTGCCGCCCGCGAAGGCGGCCGATCCCGATTCTGGATCGGTCAATTTTATCTAAAGATATCATAGAGTTGAAGTGACTTTTCGTTAACCACGAAAGACCCCGCCTGGCGCGGGCAAGGTTGGTTTACGTCGGCAGGGGGATGCCGGGAGACGGGCGTCTAGGCGCCGCGCAGGCCGGTCCCGGCGGCCTTCGGCGCGGACCGGGCCGGGGTTTTGGCACGGTGGGTCACCATGCGCCGGTAAAGCCGCTCGACCGCCCGGCTGCCGGTGCGTTCGAATGCGAAGGGCAGGATGGCGTGCATCAGGCAGGCCGCGGCCGCCAGCGCCAGGGACCCGGCGAAGGACAAGGCCATGCCCATGTGCTCCAGGTAGGTCTCGCCCACCGATGCGGGGTGTTCCGTGAAGGAGAGGCGCGGCATGGAACGCTCCATGTTTTGGTCAACGGCCCCAATGGTGCCAGAAACGGCGCGCAAAAGGCTTCCTATTCCTCCCCTTCGACGGCGATCTTGTGCATGATTGACCTATGAGAAGACACTATGATAGAAGATTATTCTATGGATGCGATTGATCTCAGAATCCTCGACCTTCTGCAACGGGACTGCTCCGTCTCGCTGAACGCGCTTGCCGAGGCGGTCGGCCTGTCGTCGACGCCGTGCTGGCGGCGGATCCAGAAGCTGGAGGCAGAGGGCGTGATCTCCGGACGGGTTGCATTGTTGGACCCGGTCCGGCTGGGCGTGGGCCTGACCGTCTTCGTGAGCCTGCGCACGGCGCGGCACGACGCGGCCTGGCTGGAGGAGCTGAAGGCCCATCTGTTGGCAATGCCGGCCGTGGTGGAGGTGAACCGCCTGGCCGGCCACTGGGACTATCTGCTGCGCGTCCTGGTGGCGGACATGGCCGCCTATGACAGGTTCTACAAATCCCTGATCGAGCTGGAGGGGCTGGCCGACGTCACATCCGCGTTTTCGATGGAACAGGTGAAATACACGACCGCCCTGCCGCTGCCACCGGCCAACCAACGGCAATCAGGGGCCTAGGGGCCGCCCTTCGCCGCGGCCGGGAGGTCGTCCTCGCCGTCCTCTTCCTCCCCCGCGCGGCCCTTGCTGCGCAACAGAAACTCGCGTCCGACCTTCACACGCTCTACGCCGTCATACTCGACGATGTCTGCGGTGGCATAGGTCTCGCTCCAGCGTTCGGGAAGAAAACTGCCGGTACCGACCACGTCGATCGGCGCGTCCGCCATGGCCATCACCTTGCACTTCTCGGGACCGAAGCCGGAAGACGCGACGATGCGTACCTCGCCGAAGCCTTCGGCGTTCAGCCGCTCGCGCAGATGCCAGATCGCGGCGGCAGAAACGCCGGGGCCGATCAGGTGGCGCTGTTCCGCCTCGCTGCGATAGCCGCGGATCGATTCCGGCGCATTGCGTTCCAGCACCGCATAGGACGCGGCCGGGTCCAGCCCCTCGACGAAACGGCCGCCCGGCGTGTCGAGGCGAACGGCGATCTTGCCGCGCCGGGCCATTTCGGGAAACCGCTGGCAGACGGCAAGCGCGTCGGTGACCTCGCGCCCGAAATAGTCGACCAGCACGGTCAGGTCCTGCTCGGGGAATGCCTCCGCATACATCTCCGCCGCCCGCACGGTGGAACGGGCGTAGCCGACCAGCGCGTGCGGCATGGTCCCCAGCCCCTTCTCCTGGCCGAAATAGTGCGCGGTGGCGTCCGTGGCGTTGCCGATAAAGCCGACGGCGCCGCCCTTGTCCTTCGCCCGTTCGGAGCCCACCGAGGCCGCATAGGCCATCATCTCGGCCATGGCCGGACCGGCGCAGTGGCGCGCGTCCATGGCCAGGAATGCCGTCTTCGGAAGATGCATACACATCGTGTACGCGTTATGCGCCGCGACGCAGGCAGGCCCGACCATCTGCAGGAGCAGGGTCTCCAGATCGACCAGGTGAACGAACGAACCGGTCACGTAAAGCAGCGGCTCGCCGGCGCCGACACGGCCGCCTTCCCGCTTCGTCAGCTCGATGTCGAAGTCGGTCTGGCGGGCCTTGGCGATCGACCGCAACCAGTCGACCGCCAGCCGGGGCGCCGAGACCACCGGCCGGCGCATGAACACCGCATAGGTGACCGTGGCATCTCCAAACCGGCGGATCGCCGTCTTGGTCTTGTTGAAATAGGCGTCCGTCAATCCTTCGACGAACCGTTCGTCCGGACCGCTGTCGGTCATGGCACGGCCTCAGCCTGCATCTGGTTCACGCCACCCGCCTGGGCGGTGCGCTGGGTGCAACCATCGCCGATCGTTCCCCCCTTGGCAACGCAATGCCGTTTCAGGACGCCGCAGCGGCGAGATTGCCAAGCCCCTGGCGCTGTTCGGCCTTCAGCGCCTCGGCGATCAGGAAGGCCAGCTCCAGGGCCTGGTTCGCGTTCAGCCGCGGATCGCAATGGGTGTGATAGCGGTCGGACAGCTTCTCGTCGGTGATCGCCTGGGCGCCGCCGAGACACTCGGTCACGTCCTGGCCGGTCATCTCGAAATGCACGCCACCGCCGTGCGTGCCCTCGGCGGCATGCACCTCGAAAAAGCCTTTGACCTCGGCCAGGATGCGGTCGAACGGCCGGGTCTTGAACCCGGTCGAGGACTTCACCGTGTTGCCGTGCATGGGGTCGCAGGACCAGACCACCGTGCGGCCGGCCCGGCTGACCGCCTGGATCAGCGGCGGCAGCATCTCGTGCACCTTGTCGTGGCCCATGCGCGAGATCAGCGTGATCCGTCCGGCCTCGTTTTCGGGATTGAGGATATCCAGCAGCCGGATCAGTTCATCCGGATCGCTCGACGGGCCGCACTTGATGCCGATCGGGTTCTTGACGCCGCGCAGGAACTCGACATGGGCGCTGTCCGGCTGGCGGGTGCGGTCGCCGATCCAGACCATGTGGGCGGAACAGTCGTACCAGTCGCCGGTCAGGGAATCCTCGCGCGTCAGCGCCTCTTCGTACCACAGCAGCAACGCCTCGTGGCTGGTGTAGAACGAGGTCTCCTTGAGCTGGGGCACGCTGGCGGGCGTGACGCCGCAGGCGGCCATGAATTCCAGGGACTCGTCGATCCGGTCGGACAGGCGGCGATAGCGCTCGGCCTCGGGCGTCCCGTTCAGGAAATCGAGCGTCCAGCCGTGCACGTCGTGCAGATCGGCAAAGCCGCCCTGGGCAAAGGCCCGCAGAAGGTTCAGCGTCGCGGCGGCCTGGTTGTAGGCCTGCACCATGCGCTCCGGATCGGGCTCGCGGGCGGCGGCGTCAAACTCGATCCCGTTGATGATGTCGCCGCGATAACTGGGCAGGGAGACGCCGTCCTGCTCCTCGGTCGGCGCGGAACGCGGCTTGGCGAACTGGCCTGCCATGCGTCCCACCTTGACGATCGGCAGGCCGGCGCCGAACGTCAGCACCACCGCCATCTGCAGCAGCACCTTGAAGGTGTCGCGGATGTTATTCGCAGAGAACTCGGCGAAGCTTTCGGCACAGTCGCCGCCCTGCAGCAGGAAGGCCTTGCCTTCGGCCACCCGGGCGAGATCGGCCTTGAGATTGCGGGCCTCGCCGGCGAAGACCAGCGGCGGGTAGCTCCGCAGCCGCGTCTCGACCGCATCCAGTTTTTCCTGGTCCCTGTATTCCGGCGCCTGCAGGACCTCAAGGGACCTCCAGCTTTCCGGCGTCCATGGTTCACCCATGACCGTGTTCTCCCTGCCGTCTCGGCCTTGTCAGACCGGGTTCTATACGCCCCAAACCGCGGAAACTCCAGACCTTCGTCCGCCGCCGCCGGGAACCGTCGAGGCGCCTGACGGGCGGCCGTGCGCCCCGGCGCGCCGGCTACTCGGCGGCCTCGGCCTCGGGCACCGGTTCGCGCATGGTCACGAACTCCTCCGCGCTGGTCGGGTGGATGCCGACGGTGGCGTCGAAATGCGCCTTCGTGGCGCCGGCCTTCAGCGCGATGCCCATGCCTTGCGTGATCTCGCCCGCGTCGGGACCGACCATGTGCAGCCCCAAGACCCGGTCGGTCGCCCGATCGACGATCAGTTTCATCAGCGTGCGTTCGTCCCGGTCCGACAGGGTGTGTTTCATCGGCTTGAAGTCCGAGACGTAGATGTCGACCGCGCCGTGCCGCTCGCGGGCCTGCGCCTCGGTCAGGCCGACGGTGCCGATGGGCGGCTGTGAAAACACCGCCGTCGGGATGTTCTCGTAGTCCATCTGTCCGGGCCGGCCGTTGAACAGCGCATTGGCCAGCACCATGCCTTCGGCGATGGCGACGGGCGTCAGCTTGACCCGGTTGATCACGTCGCCCAGCGCATAGATCGACGGCACATTGGTCTGGAAATGGTCGTCGACGATGACCGCACCGTCGGGCGCCAGGGCCACGCCCGCCTCCTCCAGACCCAGACCGGCGGTATTCGGGTGGCGTCCGGTCGCGTACATCACCAGGTCCGCCTCGATGGTGGTGCCGTCCTCCAGGCATGCTTCCAGCCTGCCGTCCGCCAGCTTGTCGATCCGCGCGATGTTCGCGTTGAACCGCACGTCGATGCCTTTCTTGCGCATCTCCTCTGCCAGGAAGAAACGAACGTCGTCGTCGAACCCGCGCAGGAAGTGGGGGCCGCGGTAAAGCTGGGTCACCTCCGCGCCCAGACCGTGAAAGATGCCAGCGAACTCGACCGCGATGTAGCCGCCGCCGACAACCACGATCCGCTGCGGCAGGTCCTCCAGGAAGAAGGCCTCGTTCGACGTGATGACGTGCTCGTTGCCCGGAAACTCCGGTACGGTCGGCCAGCCGCCGGTCGCGATCAGCAGCCGTTCCGCCGTGACGTGCCGGCCGTCCACCGCGACCGTGTGCGGATCGACAACGGTGGCACGCGCCTCGATCAAATCGACGCCCGCATTGTGCAGGAGGTGGCCGTAGATCCCGTTCAGCCTGGAAATCTCGGTATTCTTGCGCTCGATCAGGTGCTTCCAGGCGAACGACCGCGGTCCCACGGTCCAGCCGAAGCCGGCGGCGTCCTCGAACTCCTCGCGGAAGTGCGACGCATAGACCATGAGTTTCTTGGGCACGCAGCCCACATTGACGCAGGTCCCGCCCAGATAGCGGTCTTCGGCCACCGCCACGCGGGCGCCAAAAGTCGCCGCCATCCGGCTGGCGCGCACCCCGCCCGAGCCGGCGCCGATGGTGAAGAGGTCATAGTCGTACTGAGCCATGGTTCTGCGGTCCGCTGGTGATCTCGGTTGTTACATATAGAGTGCGCGACGCCGTTTCGCGACCTTGGCATCCGCCTGCGCCGTACAAAGGCGACGACCCTGGAAAATGTGACGGTTCTGTGTAACCCTCGATCCAACCGACCGCAGCAAGACGGGCTCGGAACAGGACGGGGAAACGCCGGGGCAAACAGTCAGCTCTCGCGAAAAATCAGCCGGATTCGACTCCGGGACGGGCCCGCACAACGACGTGTTTGTGAGGGAGGAATACCGTGCAGCTAAGTCGAGAGGAGCTACTGAAGGCCTATCGCGACATGCGCACCATTCGCGAGTTCGAGGAGCGGGTGCACGAACAGTTCGAAGCGGGCGACATTCCGGGTTTTGTTCATCTCTATGCGGGCGAGGAAGCCTCCGCAGTCGGCGTTTGCCTGGAGCTTGGAGAGCACGACTACATCGCCAGCACCCATCGCGGGCACGGCCACTGCATCGCCAAGGGATGCGACTCGCGGGCCATGATGAGGGAGATCTTCGGCCGGCGCGACGGCCTGTGCGCCGGCAAGGGCGGATCCATGCACATCGCCGACCTGTCGAAAGGCATGATGGGCGCGAACGGCATCGTCGGCGGCGGACCGCCGCTGATCTGCGGCGCCGCCCTGACCGCCAAGACACTGAACACCGGCGGCGTGGCCGTGGCCTTCGTCGGCGACGGCGGATCCAACCAGGGCTCGACGCTTGAGTCCTACAACCTGGCCAAGGTCTGGAACCTGCCAGCGATCTTTGTCGTCGAAGACAACGGATATGCTGAGTCCACCGCCAGCGGCTGGTCGGTCGGCGGCGAGCAGGCGAAACGCGCCGAGGGGTTCGGGATGCCGGCACGGGTCGTCGACGGGCTGGACCTGTTCGAGGTCAACGCCGCGGCGCGCGAAGCCGTCGAACGGGCGCGGGCCGGCGAAGGACCCAGCCTGATCCATGTGCGGCTGAACCGCTATTTCGGACATTTCGAGGGCGATGCGATGACCTACCGCGGCGACGGCGAGGTCGACCGTCTGCGCGCGGAACAGGACCCCCTGAAGATCTTCCGGCAACGCGTGACGGAGGCGAAGCTTCTGGAGCCGCACCAGCTGGACGAGATCGACAAGGACGTGGTCACGGAGATCGCCGACGCGGTGCGCGACGCGCGCAACGGAACGCCGCCGTCACCGGAAGAGCTGTTGACCGACGTCTACATCTCGTACTGAGGGAGGGGAACATGGCGAAGAAATCGTTCCGCGAGGCCATCAACGAGGCCTTGGCACAGGAAATGCGCCGCGACCCGACCGTCGTGGTGATGGGCGAGGATGTGGCCGGCGGTATGGGCGCGCCGGGCGAAGACGATGCCTGGGGCGGGCCCATGGGCGTCACCAAGGGCCTGATGCCCGAGTTCGGCCGGGACCGTGTTCTGGACACGCCGATCAGCGAAAGCGCCTTCATCGGGGCCGCCGCCGGCGCCGCGGCAACGGGGCTGAGACCCGTGGCCGAGCTGATGTTCGTTGATTTCATGGGCGTCTGCTTCGACCAGATCTTCAACCAGGCCGCAAAGTTCCGCTACATGTTCGGCGGCAAGGCGGTGACCCCGCTGGTGGTGCGCACCATGTACGGTGCCGGCTTTCGCGCGGCGAGCCAGCACAGCCAGTGTCTCTATCCTGTGTTCACCCATGTGCCGGGCCTGAAGGTCGCGATCCCGTCTTCGCCCTACGAGGCCAAGGGCCTGTTGACCCAGGCGATCCGGGACGACGACCCGGTGATCTTCTTCGAGCACAAGGTCATGTACGACGACGAAGAGGAGGTCCCGGACGAGGCCTACACAATCCCGTTCGGCGAAGCGAACCTGACGCGCGAGGGCGACGATGCAACCATCGTTGCGTTCGGGCGTATGGTGCAGTTCGCCAATCAGGCGGCCGACGCGCTGGAAAAACAGGGCGTGTCGGTCACCGTGGTCGACCCGCGCACCACATCGCCGCTCGACGAGGATACGATCATCGAATGCGTCGAGGAGACGGGACGCCTGGTGGTCGTGGACGAGGCGCATCCGCGCTGCAACTTGGCCACGGACGTCGCCGCGCTGGTCGCCCAGAACGCGTTCGGCGCGCTGGAGGCGCCGGTCAAGATGGTGACCCCGCCGCACACCCCGGTGCCGTTCGCGCCGGAACTGGAGGACGCCTACGTGCCCGGCCCGGATCGCATCGCCGACGCCGTGCGCGAGGTGATGGCGGCCTGATCCGAAGGAAATCGGGCGGGACGACCCGTCCGGGCACCAGATCACGCCCGGACGGGGGCCGTTCGCGCCTGCGCAGGGGACCGATGACATGAGCGACGCAATCAGTGCGATCAAGATGCCGCAATGGGGCCTGGCCATGACCGAGGGCACCGTCGCGGAATGGCATGTGGAGGAAGGGGCCGCCGTCGCCGAAGGCGACGATCTGCTGGAGATCGAAACCTCCAAGATCACCAACGTTTTCGAAACGCCGGGCGGCGGGATCGTGCGTCGGCGACTGGTTGGCGAGGGCGAGACCGTGGCGGTTCAGGCCCTGCTGGCCGTGGTGGCGCCGGCGGACGTCCCGGACGCCGACATCGACGCCTTCGTCGAAAGCTACAACGCCGAATTCGAGGCCGCCGCTGCGGCCGCTGCGGAGGCGGGCGGCGGACCCGAGCCCGAATTCATCGAAGCGGCCGGCCGACGGCTGTGTTTTCTCAGGATGGGCGACGGCGAAGGCCCGCCCGTGGTGATGCTGCACGGGTTCGGCGGCGATCTGAACAACTGGATGTTCAACCAGCCGATGCTGGCGGCGGACCGCACCACATACGCGCTGGACCTGCCCGGCCACGGCCAGTCGGCGAAGGACGTGGGCGGCGGCACCGTCGATGCGCTGACGCTGTCTGTGATCGCCTGGCTGGACGCCCTGGACATCGACCGCGCCCACTTGGTCGGCCATTCCATGGGCGGCGCGGTGGCGCTGAACCTGGCGCTGAACGAGCCACACCGGGTCGCCAGCCTGACCCTGGTGGCGCCGGCGGCGCTCGGGACAGAGATCGCCCACGACTACATCACCGGGTTCGTTGGGGCCGGCCGGCGCAAGGAAATGAAACCCCTTTTGCAGCAGCTCTTTACAGACCCGGACCTGGTCAGCCGCGACATGGTGAACGACGTTCTGAAATACAAACGCCTGGACGGTGTCGACGCCGCGCTCGGCACGCTGGCCGACGGCGTCTTTCCGGGTGGCACCCAGGCCCTGGTCCTGCGCGACCGGCTGGACGCGGTCGCGGCGCCGATACAGGTAATCTGGGGCGCGGAAGACCGCATCCTTCCGCCTTCCCATGCGGACGGACTGCCGCCGGGGATCGGCGTCTATATCCTTAAGAGCGCCGGCCACATGCCGCACATGGAACAGGCGTCGGAGGTGAACGCGCTGATCGAGAAACTGGCGAGCGGCTGACGGCGCTGCGGCGTCTGCGTTATTCCAGCGACAGGGCGACGCGGAAGCCGTTGCCGTTGCTGCGGTAGTCGGGCGGGTCGGCACCGCGCCGCGCCGAGCGGACGTAAGCCGGCCGGAACACCCAGGAGGCGCCGCGCAGAACGCGCCGGTCGCATTCGCCGGTGGTCCAGGTACTGCCGTCGGCGGGCGCGCCGGTATAGGATTCGTTCCAGCAATCGGCCGTCCATTCCCAGACGTTGCCCAGCGTGTCGTGCACGCCGAACGCGTTGGGCTGGTACCGGCCGACCGGCGCCGTCTGTGCGACACCGTCGTCGCAGTCATGCGCCTCGACGCTGAACCCGTTCACGGACTTGCTGGTGGCATCGTGCACGTTCGCATAGCGGCAGGCCCCTGCGCTGTCTTCGCCCCAGAAACGCGCCGTCGTCGTGCCCGCACGGGTCATGTATTCCCACTCCGCCTCGGACGGCAGGCGATAGGGCTTGCCCGTCTTGCGCGCCAGCCATTCGACATAGCCGGTCGCGTCGTGCCACCCCATGCAGACGACGGGGTCGTTGTCGCCTTGGCGGTATGCCGGATCGCGCCAGTTCCGACCGGAGCGTTTCTCCCAATCGTCATTTTCGTAGGTCTCGCAGATCGACCCGCCCGCATATCCCGTTTCGGCGACGAAGGCGGCGTATTGGCCCCGTGTCACCTCGAACTTGCCGACCGCGAAGGGCCGGTCGAAAGTGACCTGGTGCAAAGGCCCCTCGGTATCGCGCCGGCCCTGCTCGTAGGACGGCGAGCCCATCACGAACGAGCCTGCCGGCAGCACGATCATCTCCGGACAGTTCTCGCAATCCTTGAAGGTCCCGCCCGGCTGCGGCGCGGCCGGGAAGACGCCGACGGCGGGCTGCGCCGGCTCGGGCAGGCTGTCCCGCAACAGCGGCGCGAAGACATAGGCGGTTCGCCCGCCGGCCAGCGCGATCCGGTACCAGTCCTTGCCTTCCACCTTGCCGGTCACCTCGACCTCGGTCCCACGACCAAGCGTCTCGACCTTTTCGAAGCTGGTGCCAGGGCCGCTGCGGGTGTTCACGCGAACCTCCGCGACGACCATGATCTTGTCCAGTTCCTGGACCTGGAACGACGGCGTCAGCGCCGCGACCTTGGCCGGCGCGGCCACCGGCTGTTCGGGCACCACGCCCAGAAGCGACCCGCCTGTGCCACGAACGGTGGCCGTCTGCTTGCGCCTGAAACGGCGGCGGGCGGTGTAGGTCATCTCCTCGTCCAGATAGGCCTTGGTCTCGGCAACGGTGACGTTGCCGTCGCCGTTGCCGAAAGGCTCCTTGTCGGCCTCGCCCTGCAAGGCCTGCAGCAGGTGCCAAGTGAACAGCCCGTGTTCGTTCTCCTCGTCCCAGCTTGCAACCTGATCCGCGCTCGCCGCGGTCAGCACGGTCAGACCGGTCGCCGTCTCCGGCAGGCTGGCCTGGACGAAGACCGGCGAGGCCGCGCGGATCAGCATGCCGCCGCCGCTTTCGCCGGAGAAGCAGGCATCGAGATAGACGGTCACCGACGCGGCCTCAAGCTGGGCAAGGTTCTTGTAGAGAAGGTCCACCGAATAGCCGTTGATCTCCGGCGTGTCCGGATTGGCGTCGACCGGCAGCAAATAGCCGCGCCGGTCTTTCAGACCCGGCACGCCGTGCCCGGAATAGAACACCGTCACATGGCTCCTGCCCGGCCTGATGTATCCCCACAGTTCGCCTTCGTGGCTGACCTGGTTGCCGAAGGCGGACGTCATCTGCGCCTGGGTCGCGTCGCGCAGGTCGATGATGTTGCCTTCGCGGTATCCCAGCACCTGGGTGAGGTACGCCTTCATCGCATCGGCGTCCCGATGCGCATAGGCGACTTCGGGGATGCGGCCCTGGTAGGCCTTGTTGCCGATGATGACCGCAACGGAATAGCGGTGGTCCTGAGAGCCGGCCGCCAACGCGGTGCCGGCGGCGGCCGCCGCAAGAATGAGACCGCAGATAAACGCGATATGTCGGACTATCATGGTTCGAACCGGACTCCCCCTACACACAGCCGCATTATGCAAGGGCAGGACCCGGAAGTCAGGCGCTTCCGTCGCGTGGAGCGGGTTTGCGCACAACGATCACGCCGATGATGTAGGCCATACGGCCATGGTCGTCCGTCAGCGGGCAGTCGATGCTTTCGAAACTGCGGTGCGGCTGGTCCGCAAAGGCAAGCGATCCGGTACAGCGCATCGGGATGCCGTTCTCGACCACGTCCGTGTAATAGCGGAACAAAGCCCCGTTGAAGGCGTTCGCCGTCCGTTCGGAGACCTCGACGGGCTGGTTGCGCATGCCGGCGATGTCGTAGGCCTGCTCGCCATGCAGCTTGAATTTGAAGGTGTCGTCGTCGCAGCGCGCCACAAGGAAGATATTGGAAGCAAGCATGGTGTGTTCGGCGATATCGAACTGCGACCGCGCCGGGGCTTTGCCGTCGTTCGCCGTCGACCACCAGTCGTATAACCGCCGCACGAACGGATGCACCAGTTCGTCGGCGTTGGTCACCGGCTGTTCGTGTATGTCATAGGGTCCCTGATGACAGGGCCGGTTTTTTGTCATCTTGAGCACTTGGTGAGGTTTCCCCGAAGGTTGACGCGAGCCGGCATTCCCGACCGCATGGCGGCATTGTGGCGCACGCTCGTTTCGATTTTCTTATCTGCTTGAATGCGTAGGTGGATACCGCCGGCATAGCCGGGATCCGGGCGTTGTGCGTTATAGCAACGGGTTGCGCGGCGGCGCCTATTCCACGGTCACGGATTTCGCGAGATTGCGCGGCTGGTCCACGTCGGTGCCTTTGATCACGGCCGTGTGATAGGCCAGAAGCTGCACCGGAATGGTGTACAGGATCGGCGCGACGAAAGGATCGACCACCGGCAATTCGATGCAGGCAAACGGCTCCGCCTGCCGGGTCATGCGCTCGATCCCTGGCGCATCGGAGATGAACACCACCTTGCCGCCACGGGCGATCACTTCCTGGACGTTCGCCGCGGTCTTTTCGAACAGCCCATCCGACGGCGCGATCACGACGACGGGCACAGTCTCGTCGATCAGCGCGATCGGTCCGTGCTTCATTTCGCCTGCGGCGTACCCTTCCGCATGGATATAGCTGATTTCCTTGAGCTTCAGCGCGCCTTCCAGTGCGATCGGAAAACTGGGCCCGCGCCCCAGATACAACACGTCGCGGGCTTCGGCCACGTCCTGGGCGATCGACGCGATCGCCTCGTCGTGGTTCAGGACTTCCGCCGCCCGGCCCGGCACCTCGGCCAGCGCGGCGGCTAGCTCGGCCTCGCGTGGGCGGGTCAGCGCGCCGCGGGCCTTGGCCGTCGCGATCGCCAGCGCCGCCAGCGCCGTCAACTGAGTCGTGAAAGCCTTGGTCGATGCGACCCCGATCTCAGGGCCCGCCAGCGTCGCCAGCACCGCGTCGGATTCACGGGCGATGGTGGATTCCGGCACATTGACGACCGACAGGATGTGCTGGCCGCGCCGCGCGCAAAGCCTGAGCGCCTCCAGCGTATCCATGGTCTCGCCCGACTGCGAGATGAACAGGGAAAGCCCGCCCTTCTCCATCGGCGGATCGCGGTACCGCAGCTCCGAGGCCAGATCCACCTCCACCGGGACCCGGGCCAGCGTTTCCAGCCAATACTTGGCCACCATGCCGGCCAGGGCCGCGGTTCCGCAGGCGGAGATCGTGATTCGCGGCACGTTTGCCAGGTCGACCGCCAGCGGCGGCAGGGTAATGGTGCCCAGCGCCGGGTTCAGCATCGCATGCAGCGTGTCGCCGATGACGCTCGGCTGCTCGAAGATCTCCTTCTGCATGAAGTGGCGGTAGTTGCCCTTGCCGATGGGCGCGCCCGAAACCGCGGTCTGGACGACGGCGCGGTCGGCCGGCTTGCCGTCCGCGGCGAAAATGCGGGCACCGTCGCGGGTGACCACCGCCCAGTCGCCCTCTTCCAGATAACACAGCCGCCGCGTCAGCGGCGCCAGCGCCAGCGCGTCGGAACCGAAGAACATCTCGCCGTCTCCGTAGCCGATGGCCAGCGGCGATCCGCGCCTGGCGCCGATCATCAGATCGTGGCGCCCCTTGAAGATCATGACCAGCGCGAACGCCCCCTCCAGCTTGGGCAGGGCCGCGCGCACCGCCTCGACGGGATCGCACCCTTCTTCCAGGAAGTGTGTGACCAGATGGGCGACGACTTCGGTGTCGGTATCGGTCACGAAGGCATTGCCGTGGCGTGCCAGCTCGTCGCGCAATTCCTGGAAGTTCTCGATGATCCCGTTATGGACGATTGCGACGCGGTCTGTTGCATGCGGGTGCGCGTTGTTCTCCGAAGGCACGCCGTGCGTGGCCCAGCGCGTATGGCCGATGCCGGTGGTGCCGGCCAGCGGCTCGTCCTGCAACAGCGCCTCGAGATTGCTCACCTTGCCCTCGGCCCGGCGCCGGTCGATCTGTCCGTTCCGCAGGGTGGCGACCCCGGTGGAATCGTAGCCGCGATATTCCAGCCGCTTGAGGCCGTCGATCAACAGCGGCGCCGCCTCCGCCTTTCCGATGATGCCGATAATCCCGCACATATATCTCAGCCCTCGCCGCTCTTCTTGGCCGCCTTCTCCTTGGCCTTGCCTTCGCGGAACCGTGCGGCCGCGCCGGGCCGCTCGGTCTGCTCGCCCCGCGCAACCGCCAGCGCGTCCGGCGCCACATCGCGCGTCACCACGCTGCCCGCGCCGACGATCGCGCCTGCGCCCACGGTCACCGGCGCCACCAGCGCCGCGTTCGACCCGATGAAGGCGCCGTCTCCGACCACGGTTCGATGCTTCAGGAAACCGTCATAGTTGCAGGTGATCGTACCCGCGCCGATATTCGCGCCGGCACCGATATCTGCATCGCCCAGATAGGTCAGGTGGTTGGCCTTGGCGCCGGCTCCCAAGGAGGCGTTCTTGACCTCGACGAAGTTGCCGACATGCGCGTCCCTGCCCACGCGGGCGCCGGGGCGGAGCCGCGCGAACGGGCCGACCACAGCGCCCTGCTCGACGGTTGCGCCCTCAATATGACAGAACGGTCTGATTTCTACTTTGTCGGAAATCGCCACGCCCGGCCCGAAGACGACGTTCTGTCCGACCGTAACGTCGCGCCCGATCTCGGTATCGAAACAGAACCAGACCGTGTCCGGATCGGTCAAGGTCACGCCCGCCTCCATCGCGGCGCTGCGCCGGCGCTGTTGCCACAGCCTTTCGGCGTCCGCCAGGTCGGCGCGCGTGTTGATGCCCATCAGCTCGTCGGCAGGCGCCTCGACAACGGCGCAGGCAAAGCCGCGCGCGCGGGCGACGGCGACGACGTCGGTCAGGTAGAACTCGCCCTTGGCGTTGTCGTTGCCGATCGCGTCGACCAGCGGATACAGCTCCTTGGCATCGATCGCCATGACACCGGAATTGCACAGCGGTATCCGCGCAGTCTCGGCGTCGGCGTCCTTCTGCTCGACGATCGCGATCAAGGCGCCCGCATCGTCCAGGATCAGTCTGCCATAGCCGAACGGGTCGTCCGGCCGCATACCCAGGACGACGACCTGGGCGCCCGCCTGCCGTTCCGCCAGCATCGCCGCGACGGTCTCCGCGGCGATGAAAGGCGTATCGCCGAACACGACAAGGACGGTCTCCGCCTCGGTCTCGCTCAATCGATCGCGCGCCGCCTTGACGGCATCGGCGGTGCCGGCCTGCTTGGGCTGGACGGCGGTGCGGGCGGGCGCGACGGCGGCGGCAACGGCCTCCATGCCGGGTCCGACGACGACGACCACGGGGTCCGCGCCGGCCGCAGCGACGCTTTCCAGAACATGGGCGATCATCGGCCGGCCGCCAATCGGATGCAGCACTTTCGGCAATTCGGATTTCATGCGGGTGCCCTTGCCGGCGGCGAGCACCACCGCGGAACAGCGTTGGCCGGCCATACCTCTCCACCGTCAAGCGCCTGGAACGACGCAGGAATCACGGTTAACGCGGCCGGTTTACTGCCACATCGTTAACAAACCGCCAAGTCACAAAAGGTTTCAGCGCGTGTCGTCCGGCGCCGCCGCGCCGGTCACATGGCCTGGTTCAGGTACTGAACCGCCCAATAGAGCGGCCATAGAAAGGCGCGAAACAGGTCGGCCGCCACCTGAACCATGCAATTGAACACCGCCGAACACTTGCCCCAATGCTGCCAGGTCAGAAGCGCGGCCGTCGCCAGGACGCCGATCTGATACACTACGGCCAGCACAACCCGGAAAAGGCCGGGATCCGGGGACTTCGCGTACGTATTCAGCGCAATCATGTCACACCCCCCACCAATCAAGTAAAAACAAGGTATGACGGCACGCTAAGTGGTTCAAGATAAATATATTAATGTAATTTGCGAGGGTTTATTCGTGGTTTTTTCTTATAATGTTTTTAGTATTGGAAAGAAGATGGCATTCTTTATGTGGACAGGGGCATGAGCGAAAGCAACACCGCCATTGTCTTCGACCTGGACGGCACCCTGGTGGACAGCCTGGGCGACCTGACCGCCGCGCTCAACCGGATGCTGGCCGAGCTGGGGCGGACGTCGCTGGACAGCGCGCAGACCCGCGCCATGGTCGGGGACGGCGCGGCAAAGCTGGTTGCGCGGGCGCTTGCCGCCACCGGCGAGCTGCCCGACGATCCAGACCGGCATCTGGGGCGCTTTCTGGAGATTTACGAGAACGGGCTCGCCGACCAGTCCGAACCGTTCCCGGACGTGGCGGAAACGCTTGCAGAATTGAGTGAAAAGGGCTGGCGTCTCGCCGTCTGCACCAACAAGCCGCGCCACGCGGCCATCGGTTTGTTGACGTCGCTTGGCCTGATCGGCCGCTTTGACCTGGTGGCAGGCGGCGACAGCTTTCCGGCCCGCAAACCCGATCCGGGGCCGCTGCTTGGCATTCTCGCCGCCCTGGACGTGCCTGCCGCGCGTGCGGTGATGGTTGGCGACCATCTGCATGACGTCGCGTGCGCCCGGGCCGCGGGCGTCCCGGTTGTTGCGGTGGCGTATGGCTATTTCGACGGACCGACGGACGCCCTGGGGGCCGATCTCGTCGTCGAAAGGTTCGCCGCCGTGCCGGACGCGGCACGGCGGCTGCTTGCTTCCGGCACTAGTCGATGAGCGCCAGTTCCTCGCCGCCCACGCGCACCCGGCTCAAGTGCGCGATCAAAGACCCGAAACCGGTGTCGATGGTCATTTGAACGGGCACGGTCGGGCCGTCGTCGATCGGCTGTGCGACCCAGATGACACGGTTTCTGGCGGTTTCCGAGTACTTGTTCTTGCCCTGCCAGAAGCCCCCGATCCGTTCGAATTCCAGGTGACAGCCACGCGCCTCGCCGGAGAAGACCGAATAGTCGCTGGGCTCGATCGTCTTCGATTCCCGGTCCGTCAGAACCACGTCGTAGCGGCGCTTGCCGTCGAAAACCTCGAACTGCGCATCGCAGCTCTCGCCGACATCCAGCCGCCGGGACATCGCGACGAACGCGCTCATCGGATCGATGGTGTTGTCCAAGGTGGCCGGATCCAGCGGCGAATACTTGTGCTCGTCGCCGCCCTTCTTGTCCTCCTGAACGTCGAACTTGACCTTGCCGTCGTCCAGATAGGTCAGGGTCACCTTGCGTTCGCCATCGTCCCAGACGCTGGTGCGCGCATGGCTTTCCGGCCTGGCATCGGCTCCGTCCAACGCACCGACCGTCGTGCCCTCGCCCTTGAAGCCGAACAACCAGTCGACCCAACCGCGGGTGCGCGCCGTGCTGGTGACGTCGTAACGTTCATCACCATCCTGCCGCAGCGTCGACTGCGCGGACAGGATGTGCATGCCGCCGAAATAGATCTCGTATTCGAGTTCCAAACGCTCATCGGCCGAGGCCGAAGAAGCGAAAATGCCCAGGGTCGCCGCAAACACGCCAAGCCGCATCGCACGGGCGGCTCTTCCCCGGAGATGCTGAGCGCCAGTCAACGCCATCTCCTTTTTCGCGTTTCGAATAGCCATCATATAGGTTCCGGTCCCATGTCTCTACAAGCTGAATGATTCAGCTATGCAACTTCTACGCAGCAGCGGCTTGACAGGACCACTCCGACAGCCATAAAGGTGCCGCTCCGGCCGATTTTTCCGTTATGGAGCCTGGCCCGGGCGCGTAGCTCAGCGGGAGAGCACCGTCTTCACACGGCGGGGGTCGCTGGTTCAATCCCAGCCGCGCCCACCACCCTTCGCTCTTCGAGCTGCGGGTGGCCGGCCAACCGAAGCTCGAGCAACGGAGGCGTGCCCCCCCCGAAGCCTTGGCGGAGCGGAACTGGCAGAATTGCGCGCCCAAAAAGGCCCGGTTTGTCCAATAAATCCTTCCCTTAGACGCCTGCCCCGATCGCTGCCCACCCATGCAGAATGGGCATAACCGCATCTCGGCGGCGTTACTATATTGCATATCAATCAAGACAAACCGCCCGAGGAAACCCCGAGATATGCCTACACGCGTAGATCCGAAGTGGCGCGCTATGAAGCGCAACCAGACCGCACGCGCCATCGGTTCGATCGAGTTTCTGCACGCGCTGGCCACCGAATGCCGCGAGCGGAGCGGCGAAAACCCCCTGCTCCGGCACCTGGCCGCCGCGGCCGGCTCCGCCGACACGGCGCTTATGGTGTCCGGCTACGAGATCCAGCGGCTGATGCACCTTGCCCGCTTCCAGGCGGACGACAGCTACAAGGACGAGATGATCTACGAGTTCCCGCTGCGCGCCGCGCAGGAGCTGATCAGGCGCGCGATGCGCTACCAGGAGGCTCACGCCGCCGGCGACCCCGCCCCGGCGCCCTGCGTCGCCGCAGGCAAGTAGGGCCGCACCCAGCCGAGACCGTCCTCGGTCCGGCCTTTGGGGCGATATTCACAGCCCAGCCAACCAGCATAGCCCAGTTCGTCCAACAGGGCGAACAGATAGGGATAGTTGACCTCGCCCACGTCGGGCTCGTGGCGTTCGGGAACGCCGGCGATCTGGATATGGCCGACGCGGTCGAGCTGGCCGCGGATCGCCACCGCCAGGTCCCCTTCCATGATCTGGACGTGATAGAGGTCCATCTGGATCTTCAGGTTCGCCGCCCCGACGCGGTCTTGAATGCGGCGGGCGTCCGCCTGACGGTTCAGGAAGAAGCCGGGGATGTCGCGTGTATTGATCGGCTCGATCAAAGCCGTGCGCCCGGTCGCGGCCAGCGCGTCGGCGGCATGGGCGAGGTTCTCGCAATAGACGGCCTCCAACGCAGGTACCTCTGCACCGTCCGGCGTCAGCCCGGCCATCACATGCATGCGCGGACAGTCCAACGCCGCGGCATAGTCAAGCGCCATGGCAACGCCGTCCCGGAACTCGGCCTCGCGGCCGGGCAGACAGGCGACACCGCGTTCGCCGGCCTCCCAGTCGCCGGGCGGCAGGTTGAACAGCGCAACCTCGACACCGGCAGCGGCACGCGCGGCTGCAACCGTCTCGACCGCGTGCTCGTAGGGGAACAGAAACTCGACCGCGTCGAACCCGGCCCGGGCCGCAGCCTCGAACCGCTCCAGGAACGGCACCTCTGTGAACATCATGGACAGGTTGGCGGCAAAGCGTGGCACGGCCGGCCCTCCTCTTCTTCGCTATTTAAGATTGAATGTGCGGTCCAACTCGTCGATCTCCGCTGCGCTCAAGGGGCGGGTCGGCCTGTCGCCCAGCAGAAGGAACAGCTTGGCGGTCTCTTCCAGCTCCTCGGTGGCGTAGACCGCGGCCTCGAGGCTGCGGCCCGCGACCACCGGGCCGTGGTTGGCGAGCAGCACCGCGTGGTGACGGTCCGCCAGCGCCTCGATGGCCCCGGCCAGCGCCTTGTCGCCGGGCTTGAAGTAGGGAACCAGCGGCAGACGCCCGACACGCATCACATAATATGCGGTCAGCGGCGGCAGCACGTTCTGCGGATCGATGCCGGCAAGACAGGACACGGCAACCGAGTGGGTCGAATGCAGATGCACGATGGCGCGCGCGTCGCCGCGCACGCCGTAGACGGCGCTGTGCAGAAACGCCTCCTTCGAGGGCGGCTTGCCGGACAAAAGCGTGCCGTCGTCGTCCAGCTTTGAAAGGTCGGCCGGATCCAACCGGCCCATGCTGGAATTCGTCGGCGTCAGCAGCCAGCCGTCATCGAGGCGCACACTGATGTTGCCGGAACTGCCAAACGTCAGGCCGCGCTCGAAGATGGACCTGCCGAACTGGCAGATCTGCTCGCGGAGTTGCGATTCCGTCATCGACCGGCCTCGAACGCTGTCAGAATGAAAATCCCCGGACCAACGCTACCGGATTTCCGCGCACGGTAAAGGGGCCGCGCGACACGGCGTTTCGGCATCGTTCGGCGGTCCCCGACGTCTGCGGCAAATCGCCACCATCCACGCATGTCCGACCCCCCTCCCGGGCTGCGTATACATTATCACGGGTCCCGCCGCACCGACCAAGGCGAAAACCGGCGGGTTGCCACCTTCCGGACCGGGGAGGCGGAGGAGATCCGGCAGCCCGACACCGACGCGAAGAACCGGGCGCTATACCGCTTCCGACGGTTGTCGCGCCCATGCAGCGGCCTTATGATCCGCGCCGGCCGCGCAAAGGCGTCCGATGACGGGGACAAAGGGGTACGGAGGGGAGAGATGGCTTGGTTGCGTAATTCCGGGATCTGGTTTGCGCTCGTCGCGCTGTTGCTGCTGCCGGCGGTGGCGATGGCGAAGGGCGAGAAGACGGACCCCGACGAGGCGAAGGTCTATCTGCAGGAACTGGGCGACAACGCCCTGCAGATTCTTGGCGACAACAGCGTCGACCTGGCGACCCGCGAAGCCAATGTGCGGGCATTGATGGAGGATAACCTGGACCTGCGTCTGATCGGGCGCTTCGTCCTGGGACGCCACTGGCGCGATGCGACACCCGAACAGCAAGAGGAATACCTGGAACTGTTCGAGGAGTTCGTGCTGCAGACCTACACGCGGCGGCTCGGAGGTTATTCAGGACAGTCTTTCATGGTGAGGGACGCCCGGCCGGTCGGCAAACGCGGCGACGCGCTGGTCGATACCGAGATCGTCGAGGAGGGCGCCAAGCCGATCAAGGCCGGCTGGCGGGTCAAGACCACCGACGGCAAGAAACGCATCGTCGACGTCATGGTCGAAGGCGTCAGCATGGCGGCCACGCAACGCTCGGAGTTCGATGCCATCGTTCGCCGCGACGGCGTCGACGGCTTGATCGAGGTGCTGCGTGTGAAGACGACCAAGGCGCCGGCTCAGAGCTGATCCGTTTGAACCGGATCTGCGTCTTACCGGACGTGCAGGAAACAACAGACAGGGGCGGCCGTGCCGCCGACGTGAAGGAGATAGGTGACATGAAGCGGACAGGCGGTGTGGCGGCGGGCCGTATGCTATTCGCGGTGTCGTTGACAGCGGTCATCGGGATCGGGACCGCAATGGCGGACTTCGATGCGGGCTGGGAAGCCTACCAGCGCGGCGAGTTCCGAAAAGCCATGATGGAATGGGAAAAGGCCTCGGCTGCGGGCGATGCCAGGGCGGACTTCAATCTCGGCATTCTCTACAGCGAGGGCCGCGGGGTGGAGGTCGACCACGACAAGGCCGCGGAGCTGTGGATGCGGGCGGCCGACAACGGCAATGCCGACGCCATGCACAACCTGGCGCTGGCCCACATCACCGGCGACGGCGTGACCCAGAGCCATGCCGATGCGGTCGGCTGGCTGGTCCAGGCCTCCGACGCGGGATCCATCCGGTCGGCCTACGCGCTGGGCAAGATGTACGAGTTCGGCCTGGGCGTCGACCAGGACCAGGCAAAGGCGGCCGAGTTCATCGAGAAAGCGGCGAACCGGGGCTTCGACCGGGCGCAATACAACATGGGCAAGCGCTATCGGGACGGCAACGGCGTCGGCACGGACGTCACCGCTGCCGCCAAGTGGTTCCTGGCCGCCGCCCAGCAAGGCTATCCGCCGGCACAACGCAACGCCGGCGTGCGCCTGTTCACCGGAGAGGGCATCCAGGAAGACCGGGTGCAGGGCCTGATGTATCTGATCCTGGCCGCGCGGTCCGGCGTCACTTCGGCCGAAGGGCTGCGGGATTCCTTTGCCGGCGAGGCCACGGAAGACGAACGCGAGCAGGCCGAGGATATGGCCGACACGTGGCAGGCGGTGCCGAGCCTGGGCATGGCCGGCGGCAAGAACTGACGCCGCGCGCGGCTTCAAGACCGGGTTGAGCGCCGGCCCGGCGGCTGTTGCTGCCGGGCCGGACGCGTTTCCGGACCGTGCCTCCCGCTACCGCAACCAAGACGGGACCGCCGCCGCTGCATCGACCGGCAATACGTGCAGCGCCGTCGCGCACGGCTTCGGGGGGCAGTGTCAGCTTTCATGGTAAAGGCTGATTCTGAAAGGCTTTTCGGGGCGAAAGGGCTGGACGCGCCGGTCGAAACGTCACACAGTGCGCCGCCCAACCCCGCCCGTAACGCTGTTGCAATACGCGGTCGGGGCGGTAAAGTTGCCACATCCCGTTGCCCGATACTTGGGCTCAGTCAGAAAACCAAAACAGTGACAGGGAAGGTTCACGATGAAAATTAGAACGCTGCTTGCCGCGACTGCGGCTGTTGCACTTGGGAGCATCGCGGCGCAGGCCGGTACGATGGATGACGTCAAGGCGCGCGGCATCCTGAAATGCGGCGTGTCCACCGGCGTTCCGGGCTTCGGCTTCACCGACGATGCCGGCGACTGGCAGGGCTTTGACCCCGCCGTCTGCCAGGCCGTTGCCGCCGCGGTGCTGGGTGACGCCTCGAAGGTGGAATTCACCCCGACCACCGGTAAGACCCGTTTCACGGCGCTGGCCTCGGGCGAGATCGACATGCTGGCCCGCAACACCACCTGGACGTTCAGCCGCGACGTGGACCTGAAGTTCACCTTCGTCGGTGTCAACTATTACGACGGCCAGGGCTTCATGGTGCCGAAAGCGCTTGGCGTCACCAGCGCCACCGAACTTGACGGCGCATCGGTCTGCATCCAGACCGGTACCACGACCGAGCTGAACCTGGCCGACTACTTCCGGATCAACAACATCAGCTACGAGCCGGTTCCCATCGAGACGAACGAAGAGGCCCGCACCAACTATCTGGCCGGCCGCTGCGACGTCTACACCACGGATGCTTCGGGCCTGGCCGCGTCGCGGTCGGCGTTCGACAATCCCGACGATCACGTGATCCTGCCGGAAATCATTTCCAAGGAACCGCTGGGTCCGCTGGTGCGCCATGGCGACGACCAGTGGGGCGACGTGGTCCGTTGGGTGCTGAATGCGCTGATCAATGCCGAGGAATACGGCATCACGTCGGCCAACGTCGACGAACTGAAGCAGGGCACCGACAACCCCGAGGTCAACCGGATGCTGGGCAGCGAGGGCGACCTGGGCGGCATGCTGGGCCTGGACAAGGAATGGGCCTATCGCGCCATCAAGGCCAACGGCAACTACGCCGAGATCTTTGACAAGTTCATCGGCCCGTCGACGCCGATCAAGCTGGAGCGCGGTCTGAACGCGCAGTGGTCGCAGGGCGGCATTCTGTACGCACCGCCGATGCGCTGATCGCAGGCCATTCGCGGGAAGGCGGTCCGGATGCCGGGCCGCCTTCCCCGGCTTGTGATTCGCTTCTGCCCTGCCATTTCAGTTAGGCTGCCGCCATGGCTGTTACGGAGTATGAATCCCCAAAGCTCACGCTGACGAGCCTTTGGACCGACACCCGCTATCGTTCGATCACGATGCAGATCCTGGTCTTGGCGGGTTTGTTTGCAACGGTGTTTTTCCTGGTATCGAACGCGATCAGCAATCTTGCCCTTCTGGACAAGGACGTTGGTTTCGATTTCCTCCGCCAGCCGGCCGGCTACGACATCAACCAGACACTGATCGAGTACACCTCGCGCAGCACCCATGCGCGCGCCGCGGTGGTCGGGCTCCTCAACACCTTCCTGGTCGCCATCGTCGGCATCTTCATCGCGACGATTTTCGGGTTTCTGCTGGGCATCGCGCGGTTGTCGCACAACTGGCTGGTCAACCGGATCGCCTATGTCTACCTGGAATTCGTGCGCAATGTGCCGGTGCTGGTGCACATTCTGCTGGTGCACGGCGTTATTGTGACGACCTTGCCGGTGGCCCGACAGGCGATCAGTCTCGGCGACATTGCGTTCTTGTCGAACCGGGGCTTCAATCTTCCCAGGCCGATACCGGAAGACGGGTTCTCGCTGGTCCTGATCGCTTTCGCGATCGGCATCGCGTTTACGATCTGGTTCGCGAGATGGGCGCATCGGGTCCAGGACCAAACCGGCAAGATCTACCCGGTTTTCTGGATCGGCGTGGGGGCCGTCGTCGGCTTTCCGGTGCTGGTGTTCCTGGTGCTCGGAATGCCGTTGTCGTTCGACTATCCGGCGCTGAGGGGCTTTAACTTCAGGGGTGGGTTCGTTATCCGGCCGGAATTCGCGGCTCTGACCCTGGCCTTGTCGATGTACACCGCTGCGTTCATCGGCGAGATCGTCCGTGCAGGCATCACGGCGATCAGCCACGGCCAGACCGAGGCAGCATACGCGCTGGGCCTGCGTCCCGGCCGCACGCTTCGCCTGATCATCATTCCGCAGGCGTTGCGGGTGATCGTGCCGCCGCTGACCAGCCAGTATCTCAACCTGACAAAGAACTCCTCGCTGGCCATCGCCATCGGTTACATGGACATCGTGGCAACCATCGGCGGCATCACGCTGAATCAGACCGGCCGGGAACTGGAATGCATGGCGATCGTGATGGGCATCTATCTGGTCCTGTCGCTGCTGATCTCCGCCTTCATGAACTGGTACAACAGGCGGATCGCCCTGGTGGAGCGATGATATGACGGGTCAAACAGAAACCGATCCCGCCGTTACGGCGGGTAAATACAAGCCCGGCGAACACCCGGACGAAGCCCCGCCCGCTTTCAGCACCGGTCCCTGGCTTTGGCTCAGGGAGAACCTGTTCTCGTCCTGGTTCAACGTGTTCCTGACGATCGCAGCGGTCTACGTGCTGTACCTGATCGTCCCGCCGGCGCTGAGTTTCTTCTTTTTCGACGCCACGTTACAGGGCAACTCGCGGGCCGAGTGCCGCGAGGTCGCCAGCGGCGCGTGCTGGGCCTTCATCCGGGTCCGGTTCAGCCAGTTCGTCTACGGGTTCTATCCGGTGGAACTGCGCTGGCGCCCCAACCTTGCATTCGTGCTCTTGATCGTCGCCGTCTTGCCGATCTTGGTCGACAGGGTCCCCTTCCGCCGCCAGTGGCTTTACTTCTCCGCCGTCTATCCGGTCATCGCCTATGTCCTGATCTACGGTGGCTTCGGGCTTCAGCCGGTTGAGAGCAACAAACTGGGCGGGTTCCTGCTCAGCCTGCTGATTGGCATCACCGGTATCGCGGTGTCGCTGCCGATCGGCGTTGTGCTGGCGCTGGGGCGGCGGTCGATGATGCCTTTGGTGCGCATCCTGTGCGTCGTCTTCATCGAGTTCATTCGCGGTGTGCCGCTGATCACGTTGTTGTTCGTGGCCCATCTGATGTTGAACTACTTCCTGCCGCCGGGGACCAGCTTCGATATCGTGCTTCGGGTTATCATCATGGTGACGCTGTTTGCGTCCGCCTATATCGCCGAGGTGATCCGGGGCGGGCTGCAGGCCTTGCCCAAGGGTCAGTACGAGGCGGCCGAGGCGATGGGCCTGACCTACTGGCAGTCGATGCGCCTGATCGTCCTGCCGCAGGCCCTGAAGATCTCCATTCCCGGCATCGTCAACACCTTCATCGGCCTGTTCAAGGACACAACCCTCGTCCTCGTGATCGGACTGCTCGATCCGCTCGGCATGGGCAAGGCTGCCCTGTCCGACGCCAAGTGGCAGGGCCTGGCCGCAGAGGTCTACATATTCGTCGCAATCTTCTTCTTCATCTTCTGCTTCAGCATGTCGCGCTATTCGCTTTATCTGGAGAAGAAATTGCACACCGGACACAAGCGTTAAAAGGAAACGCGTTCATGAGCGAAGCCATCGCAAGCGGTATTTCCGAGGGAATCGCGATCCAGCTTGTCAACATGCACAAGTGGTACGGAGAGTTCCACGTGCTGAAGGACATCAACCTGACCGTCGACAACGGCGAACGGATCGTCATCTGCGGTCCGTCCGGATCGGGCAAATCGACCATGATCCGCTGCATTAACCGGCTGGAAGAGCACCAGAAGGGCCAGATCATCGTCCACGGCATCGAACTGACGACCGACCTGAAGAACATCGACAAGATCCGCTCGGAAGTCGGCATGGTGTTCCAGCACTTCAACCTGTTCCCGCATCTGACGGTGCTGGAGAACTGCACGCTGGCGCCGATCTGGGTGCGCAAGATGCCCAAGGCCGATGCCGAAGAAATCGCCATGCAATACCTCGAGCGGGTGAAGATCCCCGAACAGGCCGCCAAATATCCCGGCCAGCTGTCGGGCGGCCAGCAACAGCGCGTCGCCATCGCGCGGTCGCTGTGCATGCAGCCCAAGATCATGCTGTTCGACGAGCCGACCTCCGCGCTGGACCCGGAGATGATCAAGGAGGTCCTGGACGTCATGGTCGGCCTGGCCGAGACCGGCATGACCATGCTGTGCGTCACCCACGAGATGGGTTTCGCCCAGGCGGTGGCCGACCGCGTGATCTTCATGGACGGCGGCGAGATCATCGAACAGAACACGCCGAAGGAATTCTTCGAGAACCCCAAGTCCGATCGCACCAAGCTGTTCCTGAGCCAGATCCTGCACTAGGACCGGCGCCGGTGCCGGAGCGCGGCGTTGACGCGCCGCGGCTTCGGGCGTATCCCTTTGGCCTCACCGCGTTTTCAGGAGACCAGCCCGGTGCGCGCGGGACCCACCTTCTGTCGGCTACTGGCCGTGGCGCTCGCGATTGCGACCGGCGGGACGGCCCTGCATGCCCAGGATACGACGACCTTCTTCCGGATCGGCACCGGGCCCGCCGCGGACACGCTCTATGCCATGGGAAGCTCGATCGCCGCGGGCATCACGAACCCGCCCGGCTCCCTGCCCTGTCGCCAGGGCGGCAGTTGCGGCGTGCCGGGGCTGATCGCCGTCGCACAGACAAAAAGCGGGTCGATCGAGAACCTGATCGCACTGGGCCAGGGTGAGATCGAATCCGCCTTGGTCCATTCCGACATGGCCTACTGGGCCTTCAACGGGATGCAGGAATTCGATGAAGTCGGGGCGATGTCCAACTTGAGGGCGATCGCAAACCTGATTCCCGTCTGGATCCATGTGGTGGTCTCCGCGGAGTCGGGCATCACGTCGATCCGCGAGCTCAGCGGCAAACGCGTGTCCCTGGGACCCGAAGGCTCAGGAACCGCAAGCAACGCGTTCTATGTCCTGCGCACGCACGGGCTCTCGCCGTCGCAGATCGAGGCGCGGTTCCTGAACCCGGGCCCGGCAGCGGACGCCTTGAACAAAGGCGAGATCGACGCGTTCTTCGTGGTCGGCGGCGCGCCCGTCCAGGCGATCGCGACGCTGGCGGAAAAGGCGCCGATCCGCCTGTTACCGATCGGCGAGGCGGAATCGCAGCAACTGCTGAGCCTGTATCCGTTCTTCGAGTTCAGCAACATCCCGGGCGGCATCTACGCCGGCGTCGAGGCGGACGTCCCGTCGGTCAGCCTGGGCGTCTTGTGGGTGGTGACCAGCGACCTGGACGAACTCTTGATCCGCGACGCAACGCGCGCCCTGTGGACCGCCAACACTGCGCGCTTCCTGCGCACCAGCCATCCCGAGGGCGAGCTGGTGCGTATCGAAAGGGCCAGGGACAACCTGTCGATCCCGCTGCACGACGGCGCAGCGGCATACTACGAATCGCTCGATTTGGCGAACTAGGCGCCGCGGTCAGACGAGACGCGGCTGTTCCGCCGTCCCCGGCGCGTCTTCGTCGCCCAGCGGCCGCACGAGATCTTCGTCGTCGTAGCGGACATTGCCAACCCGGCGGTCGACCGGATAGGCGGCCAGCGTGCGGGCGCCCGCATAGGGCTTGAGCAACGCTTCGGCATCGTCGTCTGCCCCGCCGAGCCAGGTGGCGAAGTCGCCCGCATCGAGGATGACGGGCATGCGGTCGTGGATCTCGGCCGTTGCAGGCGTGGCGTCCGTGGTGACGATGGTGCAGGTTTCCACCTCCGACCCGTCCGGCGCCGACCAGGTCTCCCACAGTCCCGCAAAGGCGAACGGCCCGCCGTCCTGCATGACAATCCGGTACGGCTGCTTGGCGTTCTTCTGCTTCTTCCATTCGTAGTAGCCGTCGGACGGCACCAGACAGCGGCGGCGCTTGAAGGCGGCGCGAAACGCCGGTTTCTGCCGAACGGTCTCGGCTCTGGCATTGATCATGCGGGCCCCGACCGACAGGTCTTTCGCCCAGAACGGGACCAGCCCCCAGCGAAACGTCACGAGATGCCGGCTGCCGTCTTCGTCCTGGCGCACGGCGGCCACGTCCTGGGTCGGGGCGATGTTGAAACGGGGCTTGAGATTGGGGCGTTCCGGCACGTCGAACAGGCGGATGATGCCTTCGACCGGCGTGGTCAGACTGTATCGTCCACACATCTGTAACGGGCCCCGCGCAGTGTCTCGAAGGCCGCGTTCTTACCATCCGCCATGGCGAACATGTCAACGGATTGCGCGGCGACGATCGGGTCAGGCGTCAGTCCGCACCGTGCGTATCGTTCCATTCGAGGATCTGCGCGCGCAGCTTTTCGAACGTCTGCTCGCGGGCGGCGCCGAAAATGGGATCCTCCGGGTCGTCCACACGGGCGTCGATGTCGGACCAGTCGTCGGCGGTCAGCGATTTCAGCGCGGCCGGGAAGAACCGTTCGACCTCCATGCGCATATGCGCCCGCTGTGTGTCGATGAAGTCATGCGCGATGCGTTGGAATTCCTCCCGCGGCACGTTAACGTCCGCCAGGGTCTGCGCGATCGCGGTCGCCAGCGCGACGGTCTTTCCGATCAGCGCTTCATGTTCGCCGGGCAGGTCGCCCACGGCCGTTGCCGCGGCCGGGTTGCGTTCGCGCAGGCGCGCGAAGATCAGGTCTTCCTTGGGATGGTGACAGGCGTCGGGAAAACGCCGGAAGTACTCAACCAGGGAATCCAGGAGGTCGTAGTCGGCCCTGCCCTCGCGCTCGAACAGCCCGATGTGTCGTTCCAGAAGGTCGAGCAGTTTGGCCATGTTCCGATGTTCCCAGCCGATGCGCTGGAGCACGGCGGGAAGGTCGGACGGATCCTGTTGTGACGTGGTCAAGGGCGTTCCGATCGCGCGGTTTCGACGTTTGAACGATCGGCACCCATTCTGCGCCAGACGCGCGCAGGCGCGATTGACATCGATCAATTCGACCCGGAAGTGACCGGGCGACAGGCTCGGAACTGTGGCCGATCCGATCGCCGCGCCACCGGTCTCGCCGCGCGACGTTTACACGGCTATACAAACTGCCCCTTGACGTTGCATAAATTTTGTAGCGAAATAGCAGCGACACACAAGATGTAGTGGTTTTGCACAGAGTTCATATCCACCGCGCTGAAGATTGGGGAAAAGGGGGAAAGACTGGGGATGACGGAATTATCCCATGCAGTTACGTCAGAGGATGCCGCTGTGGATAACTTGCCCGACACGGCGATCCTCCAGCGTGACAATCCCCAGGCCCTGGTGAAACGAAACGGCAAGAAAGCCAAAAACGGCAAAAAGGCCACTCGGTCGGACCTTGTCGACGCCAAGAAATCAGACACGAACGACGACGCGCTTTTGCACGACGACGCGCTGTTGGACAACGTTCGGCAGAACGAGCGCGGCATCCGTATCGTCATCGACCCTTCGCGCGACGCCAAGCTGACCGAGTTCGGCAAAGCCACACTGGAAGACCGGTACCTGATGCCGGGCGAACGCTTTCAGGATCTGTTCGCGCGCGTCGCGATGCACTTTGCAGACGATTCCGCGCATGCGCAGCGGATGTACGACTATATCTCCAACCTTTGGATGATGCCGGCCACGCCGGTGCTGTCCAACGGCGGCACCGACCGCGGTCTGCCGATCTCTTGTTTCCTGAACGAATCGACCGACAGCCTCGAAGGCATCCTCGGTTTGTGGAACGAGAACGTCTGGCTGGCTGCGCGCGGCGGCGGCATCGGCAGCTATTGGGGCAACCTGCGCTCGATCGGCGAAAGCGTCGGCGGCGTCGGCAAGACGTCGGGCGTGGTGCCGTTCATCCGCGTGATGGATTCGCTGACGCTGGCCATCAGCCAGGGTTCGCTGCGCCGCGGCTCGGCTGCGGTCTACTTGCCGGTCTCGCACCCCGAGATCGAAGAGTTCATCGAGATCCGCCGGCCCACGGGCGGCGACCCCAACCGCAAGGCGCTGAACCTGCATCATGGCGTGCTGGTGTCCGACGCCTTCATGCGCGCGGTCGAAAACGACGAGGAATGGGCCCTGCGCAGCCCCAAGGACGATGCGGTCATCCGCAAGGTCAAGGCACGCGACCTCTGGATCAGGATCCTGACGGCGCGGATCGAAACGGGCGAGCCCTATATCGTCTTCATCGACCACGTCAACGAGGCCCTGCCCGAACACCAAAAGCTCGCCGGGTTGCGTGTCAAGACCTCGAACCTGTGCTCGGAGATCACACTGCCGACGGGTATCGACCGGCACGGCAACAATCGGACCGCCGTCTGCTGTTTGTCTTCGCTGAACCTGGAGACCTTCGAGGAGTGGGAGAAACACCCGACGTTCATTGCCGATGCGATGCGCTTCCTGGACAACGTGCTGCAGGACTTCATCGAGAACGCGCCGGACGAGTTCTCACGGGCGACCTACGCGGCCAGCCGCGAACGGTCCGTGGGTATGGGCGTCATGGGTTTCCATTCATTCCTGCAGGCAAACGGCATTCCGCTGGAAAGCGTCATGGCGAAGGTCTGGAACAAGCGGATCTTCAAGCACATACGCGACCAGGCTGACACAGCGTCAGAGGCACTGGCCAAGGAGCGCGGCGCCTGCCCCGATGCGGCCGAGTTCGGGATCGAACAGCGTTTCTCCAACAAGATTGCGATCGCGCCGACCGCCTCGATATCGATCATCTGCGGCGGTGCGTCGCCGGGAATCGAGCCGAACGCCGCGAACAGCTACACGCACAAGACGCTGAGCGGATCGTTCGCGGTCAGGAACCGCTATCTCAAGGCGCTGTTGGCCGAGAAAGGCCACGACGACGAGGAGACATGGTCGGAAATCACCACCAACGAGGGGTCGGTGCAGCACCTGGACTTCTTGAGCCAGGACGAGAAGGACGTCTTCCGCACCGCATTCGAAATCGACCAGCGTTGGCTGATCGACCTGGCGGCGGACCGCACGCCCTATGTCTGCCAATCCCAGTCGCTGAACGTCTTCCTGGCCGCGGACGTCCACAAGCGCGAGCTTCACCAGTTGCACTTCCAAGCCTGGAAGAAGGGCGTGAAGAGCCTCTACTACTGCCGGTCGAAATCCATTCAGCGCGCCGAATCGGTTTCCGAGAAGGCGGGCGTCGCCGCCGCGGTACCGCATATGGGCAAGGTGAACGATGCCGACAAACCGGCCGCACGGAACGACGGCGACTATGAGGAATGCCTGGCCTGCCAGTGACGGCGGCCGCCGAGACGAACTGAAAAAGTACGGAGATTGCAGAAGACCATGTCGTTGCTGGATGCCGATTCGATCTACAAGCCGTTCCACTATCCGTGGGCGTACGACGCTTGGCTGACCCAGCAACGTGTGCACTGGCTGCCGGAGGAAGTGCCGCTGGCCGAGGACGTGAAGGACTGGCACCACAAGCTGAGCGAGGCCGAGCGCAATCTCCTGACCCAGATCTTCCGCTTCTTCACGCAGGCCGATGTGGAAGTGAACAACTGCTACATGAAGCAGTACAGCCAGGTCTTCAAGCCGACCGAAGTGCTGATGATGCTGTCCTCGTTCTCGAACATCGAGACCGTGCACATCGCCGCCTACTCGCATCTGTTGGATACGATCGGGATGCCCGAGGTGGAGTACCACGCCTTCCTCAAATACAAGGAGATGAAGGACAAGTACGACTACATGCACGAGTGGGGCGTGGAGTCCAAGGAAGAGATCGCCAAGACGCTCGCAGTTTTCGGCGCCTTCACCGAAGGCCTTCAGCTGTTCGCCTCGTTCGCGATGCTGTTGAACTTCCCGCGCTTCAACAAGATGAAAGGCATGGGCCAGATCGTCTCCTGGTCGGTGCGCGACGAGTCGCTGCACACCAAGAACATCATCAAGCTGTTCCGGACCTTCATCTCGGAAAACCCGGAGGTCTGGAACGAGGATTTGCGGCGCGACCTTCACGTTGCCTGCGCCACCATCGTCGACCACGAGGATGCCTTCATCGACCTCGCCTTCGAACTGGGCGGCGTCGAAGGCATGACGGCCGACGACGTGAAGCAGTACATCCGTTACATCGCGGACCGGCGGCTGATGCAGCTCGGCCTCAATGGGATGTATCAGATCGACAAGAACCCGCTTCCATGGATGCACGAGATGCTGAACGGTCTCGAGCACACCAACTTCTTCGAGAACCGTGCAACCGAATACTCGAAAGCGGCGACCCAGGGGTCCTGGGACGAGGCTTTCGACTGAGTTAACCCCTGTGCCTCCGCGGCTGCAATGGCCGCGACTTCCCGGTCGGCTCACCCCGGCCGGGACTTTTTTTGTTCGCCACGGGGGCGGCACGTCGCGCAAGCGGTCGGGCCTTGAAGCCATGGCCGCGGCCGGGATAGTCGGCATGCCAAGGGCCGACCTGCGCGCGAAAGCCGAGGACATCAACTCCCCGCATTGTTGTGACGCCGCGAATCGGGGTATGGGAATAGGTGTCTTGGTCAAGCTGTGAGGTTCAGTTGATGCAACAGCCGCAAGCACTTGCCGTCGAGTTGACCCGCACCGAAAGGGAAACGATGCAGGATCTCGACTACGCAACGCTTTTGCCGAAGGTCAAGGCAATTGCGCTGGAAGCAGGCGAAGCCGTCATGAAGATCTACAGGTCGGATTTCGAGGTCTTTGCAAAGTCCGACCAATCGCCCGTCACAAAGGCGGATCTCGAGGCCGAAGCGATCATTGCACCGCGTCTGAAGGCGCTTACGCCTGACATCCCCGTCGTTGCCGAAGAGGCCGTCACCCGCGGCGATGTGCCCGACATTGGCGACGGGCCTTTCTGGCTGGTGGACCCGGTCGACGGGACCAAGGAGTTCCTCCACCGCAACGACGAGTTCACCGTCAATATCGGGCTGATCCGCGAACGCCGACCGGTCCTGGGCGTTGTGCTGGCGCCGGCGCTGGAGGACGCGCTATACGCCGGCGCCGAAGGGTGCGGCGCGACGCGGCAGTCGGGCTCGGGCTTCGCCAGCCCGATCCATGTCAGGCCGGCGCCCTATGACGGTCTGACCGTCATCTTCAGCCGCCGCCACGGCGACCATCAGAAGATCTCCGAATTCCTGGGCGATCGGCGTGTCGTGGAACGGATCTCCGCGGGATCTTCCTTGAAGTTCTGTCTCGTCGCCGCGGGCCAGGCAGACGTCTATCCCCGGTTCGGCCCGACCATGGAATGGGATACGGCCGCCGCGCATGCGGTGCTGGCGGCCGCGGGCGGCCGGGTCGACTGCATCGAGGGCGAGCCCCTGCTCTATGGCAAACAAGGGTTCCGGAATCCGGAGTTCGTCGCCTGGGGCATCGCCACGCGTTAGGCGGATTTCTGCATCGCCAGTCCGGCGACGTGGTTGGCCTCCCAGCCAATCATCGCCAGCTTTCGGCCAAGGCCCCAGTGGTAGCCGCCAAGCGCACCGCTCTCGCGAATGACGCGATGGCACGGAATCAGAAACGAGATGGGGTTCAATCCCACGGCCGTGCCCACGGCGCGGGCAGCGACGCCGCCCTTGCCCAGCGCCCGCGCGATCGTCCCGTACGTGGTCAGCGCCCCTTCGGGCACTGTCAGCAAGGCCCGCCAAACCTGAACCTGAAACGGCGTGCCTTTCACGAACATCTTGAGCGGCGCGTCCAGAGCGGCGCGGCGCTGTTCGGGGGTCTGGAAGACGGCGGTGACGAAAGGCGCCGTAAAAGATGGGTCTTCGACCAGGGTCGCCTCCGGAAACCGTGCCGCCATGTCCGCAAAGCCGCCTTCCCGGCCGCGGTCGTCCACGAAGGCCAGCCCGCACAAGCCGCGTTCGGTTGCCATGGCCAGGCATGGGCCGAACGGGCTGTCGTGCCATCCCCAGCGAACCGTCAGCCCGCCGCCCAGCTGCTTGAACTCGCCCGGCGTGATCGCCTCCAGCGTCACAAACAGGTCGTGCAGCCGGCCGGGGCCGGACAGGCCTGCATCGAAGGCCGCGTCCAGCACGCTGTTGGACGTCTCGAGGCTCTGCTTGGCTGCCTCCAGCGTCAGCACCTGCAGGAATTTCTTCGGGCTCAGGCCCACCCAGCGCGTGAACAGGCGTTGAAAGTGGAACTCGCTGAGCCCGACATGGGACGCCACTTCCGACAGGCTCGGCTGGTCGCGGAAATTCTCGGCGACATAAGCCAAGGCCTCTCCGACCCTTTCGAACTCAGGCCCGGCACTGGGAAACTCGGCAAAGTGTTCCTGCATGGTATCGCTCATCATCCGTCTCCCGGGCGCCGCAGCTGGCAGCGCCCCCTCACATACTCTCCTGGTCTTTCGCTTCAGATGCGTCGGACCTTACGCGGCGGCAGCGGGACCCGCCACCCGGTTCTTGCGGTCCCGGTCCATCAGGCGAGCCAGAAGGGTTTCGATACCTCCCGGTCGACGTCGGCCCGGCTGAGCCCCAGGTCCTTCAGCATGGCATCCGACATGGTGCGCAGCCGGTTGCGCTGGTTGGCGCGGTCCTGCCACCGAAGGACGGCGTCAAGAAAAACCCGGCAAACCCGTCCCGGCGTCCAGCGGACAAGCGGCGCGATCCTGCGAAGCGAAGCGGTCAACATGTTTGGGTCCCTCCTGCGTCTGGGTGTTGCGGGGGGGACACTATGGAAGGGGTCCGGGCCGAGCCACCCGGTTCTTGCGGCACAGCCCCTAAAGATCCAAGCCGTAATAGAGCACCCCTTCGAGGGGGTTGTGGTAGTAGGGGTCGATGCACCGGAATCCCATCGCTTCGTAGATGCCGCGCGCCGCATCGAGACGCGGGTCGCTCAGCGTGTCCAGGACCATCCTGCGGTATCCGGTCTCGCGCGCCATCGCCGCGGAAGCCTCGGCCAGCCGTTGGCCGATCCTATATCCGCGATAGCCGGCGCGTACCCACAGACGTTTCATCTCCGCCGTTTCCGAATCGACCGGGCGCACGCCGACGACACCGGCGGTGCCATCCTCGGCCTCCGCCAGCAACAGACAGCCTCGCGGCCTTTCGTAGAACCCCGGCAAACCGTCGACCTCCTCGTCGAAGCCCTGGAAACAAAGATCGACGCCAAGCCAGGTTGCATACTCTACGAAAAGCGTTCGAACGACCCGCATGTCGGCCGCCCCCGCCGCCTCGCGCAGAGTGGCCTCAGGCATGAATGGTGCCTTCGAGATAAAGCACCGCCTGACCGGCGACCTTGACCCGATCGCCGGCCACCGTGCAGGTCAGCGCACCGCCGCGCCGGGAGATCTGGCGGGCGTGCAAACGCAGTTTGTCCAGGCGTTTGGACCAGAACGGCGCCAGCACGCAGTGCGCCGATCCGGTCACCGGATCCTCGTCGATCCCCACATGCGGCGCGAAGAAACGCGAGACGAAATCGCAGTCCTCGCCCTCCGCGGTCACGATCAGGCCATCGCCTTTCATTTGGGCGATATAGCCGAGGTCCGGCCGGACCTGCCGGACCGATGCCTCGTTGGCAAGGACCGCCATGTTCATCCCGCCGGACAGAAACTCCAGCGGCCTTGCGCCCACCGCCTGTTCGATGCCGTCGGGGAATACGGAGGGCGCCGGCGGGCGGGCCGGGAAATCCAACTCCAGCCCGTCCTGCGTCCGGGCAACCTGCAATGGTCCCGACTTCGATGTTAACCGGACGGTCTGTCTGTCAAATCCCAGGACATGGAACAGAACATATCCGCTGGCCAGTGTCGCATGGCCACAGAGGTCCACCTCCACCGCCGGCGTGAACCAGCGAATGTGAAAGTCGGCCGCATCGCCGTCGGCAGCGACCAGGTAGGCCGTCTCCGAGAGGTTGTTCTCGGCGGCGATCGCCTGCAGCGTCTCGTCAGGCAGCCACCTGTCCAGCGGGCAGACCGCGGCGGGGTTGCCGCCGAACAGCCGGTCGGTGAAGGCGTCGACCTGGAAAAGGCGCAGCGGGCCGGTCATTCGGCGGCTCCCTTGATGGCTGCGTCGGACCGATCGCCTTCGTTCAGGACCTCGCGAAACAGGGCAAGATCGACGTTGCCGCCGGACGCGATCACCGCGACCTTGCGGCCGGCCAGGCGGGTCCGGTCCTTCAGCGCCGCCGCCAGCGGCGCCGCACCCGCCCCCTCGATGACGTTGTGGGTGTCGCTGAAATAGGCGCGCATCGCCGCCTTGATCTCGTCGTCGGAAACCCGCACCACCCGGTCGGCGCCGCGGTTGATGGTCTCGACCGCTTCGGCGATCGGCACCCTGCAGGCGACACCGTCGGCCATGGTTTCAGCCGCGTTGGTCGGCACCGGTTTGCCCGCTTCGAACGACAGCGCATAGGTGGGGGCGCCTTCGGCGACGACACCGACGATGGCGGTGCCCAGCCCCAAGCCGTCGCGCGCCGATATCAGTCCGCAGATGCCCGACCCAAGGCCGATCGGCACATAGACCACATCGAGATCAGGAACGGCGCGAAACAGCTCCAGCCCGTAGGTGCCCACCCCCTTGACCAGCCGCGGGTCGAAGGACGGCACCATGGTCAGGCGGTCCGCCGCGGCGCGGTCGCGGGCATATTCGAAGGCTGCCTGGAAATCGTGCCCCTCGACGACCAGGTCGGCCCCCAGGGCGCGCATCGAGGCGTTCTTCTCGACCGAGTTGCCCTCCGGCACGACGATCACAGCGTCGATGCCTGTGCGGCGGGCCGCGAAAGCGACCGATTGCCCGTGATTGCCGCGCGTCGCGGTAATGATGCCGGCCGGCGCACCGTGCGCCTTCAGATCGTCCATGAAGACCAGGCCGCCCCGGACCTTGAAGGCACCGATCGGCGTGTGGTTTTCGTGTTTGACCCAGACCTCGCAGCCGCACCGTTGGCCGAGCAGCGGCCAGCGGTATTGCGGCGTCGCGGGCATCACGTCGTGGACAAGCGCCGCGGCAGCCTCCAGTTCCGAAAGCGCGACAGTCGACATCCCTCTTCCCTAAGGCTTCACCGCGGCCTTGTCCATCGGCTCAGACGCGCCAGAACGGTTTGCTGGCCTCTCTTTCGGCGTCAAGCCGACCGATCCCGATGTCTTTCAGCGCCGCATCCGACATCGATTGCAGCAAATGGCGCTGGTTGGCCCGATCCTGCCAGGTCAGGACAACCTCAAGCAGCCATGCCGCGGCACGGGCGATCGCGCGGACCGGCCCGGTGCCCTTGATCTGCAAAGGCTTGGCGACGAAGAGACGCGCCACCAGCCCTTTGTCGTGCTGGATTATATGCATTCAATGTCTCCTCAATTGAGGTTTGTCCCGGTAGATTGTCTTGGTTATTCCATTTTGTCCTTGTGAAAATTAGAGTCAATTGATACATTGTCACCATGACAATTTATCGGAAACGCGCGAGCCGATGACCGCCTGGCGACCCGACATCTCCGAAAGCCACGGCCCGAAGTACCTGGCCATCGTCGAGGCGATCGATCGGGACATCGCGCACGGGGCGCTTGCGACGGGAACCCGCCTGCCGACCCACCGCGACCTCGCCTGGACCCTGGGCGTGACGGTCGGCACCGTCAGCCGCGCCTATGCCGAGGCGGAACGGCGCGGCCTGGTGGCCGGACACGTCGGCCGCGGCACCTTCGTCCAGGAAGCGTCCGCGAATTCGGACGAGAAGCTGTTGTTCGTGACCGAAGAGGACGCACCGTCCGGACCGATCAATTTCAGCTTCAACTATCCGGTGCCGGGCGAGGAGATTGCTGCGATCGGGCCAACCCTGGCGGCCATGTCGACGGACCCGATGCTGGGTGCGCTGATCGGCTATCAATCCCATGCGGGCCTTGCGCTGCACCGCGAAGCGGGGGCCATATGGCTGCGACGCTGTGGCCTGGAGGTGGAACCGGACCGCGTCGTCATCACCGCCGGCGCTCACAACGCGATGATGGTCGCCCTGACCGCGCTGACCCGCCCCGGCGGGCGCATCGTCACCGACGCATTGACCTATCCGGGGATCCAGCCGCTTGCTCAGATCTACAATGTCAGGCTGGAGCCGTTGGCGATGGACGAGGACGGCATCCGCCCGGACGCTTTCGAGACGGCGTGCCGGCAGGGGGCGGTCCAGATGCTGTATACCGTTCCGACGCTGCAAAACCCGACCAACATCGTCATGACCGCCGCCCGGCGCGCTGAAATCGCCGACATCGCCCGCGGCCACGGCGTACCGATCCTGGAGGACGATATTTTCGGACCGCTGTGCGAAGACGCGCCGCCGCCGATCAGCAGCCTCGTGCCCGAGCATGGCTATTACATCGGCTCGGTCTCCAAGGCGTTGGCGCCCGGCCTGCGCATCGCCTACATGATCGGCCCCGCCCAGGCCACCGCCGAGCTGACGCGGGCGGTCCGTCTGAGCTGCTGGATGGCCTCGCCGCTGACCGCCGAAATCGCGGCGCGCTGGATCCTGGACGGCACCGCCGATCGGATCTTGGAGAGCCGACGCATCGAAGGCGATCGCCGCCGCCGGTTCGCGCTTTCGCTGTTCCCCGATGCCGAAAAAGACTGCCCCAAAGGCGCGATGCATCTTTGGTTGCGGCTGCCCGAACCTTGGCGGGCAAGCGACTTCGTCAGCGAAGCGAAAAGGCGCGGGGTGCTGGTGACGCCACCCGAAGCCTTCGTGGTCGGCCGCGGTGCCACGCCGCACGCCGTCCGCATCTGCCTGGGCCCGCCGCGGACCTGGGAAAAGTTCGAGGAAGGCCTGAGGATCCTGGCAGAATTGGCCGGCGACCGGCCGGTCGCTGCGCAGGAAGTCGTCTAACGCAGCCGCAAGACCTCAATCGGGCCCGTCGAACGGCGCAACCGTGTGGCCATGATCCAGCGGGCCGTGTCCCGCCCCGAAGCCCGGCGCCCGTTCGATCGCCCGGCGCACATAGGCGCGCGCACGGGCCACCGCACGCTCCAGGTCGAGCCCCTGGGCAAGACCGGTTGCGATGGCCGATGCCAGCGTACAGCCCGTCCCGTGGGTCTGGGTCGTCGCGATGCGCACATCCTCGAAGACCCGGACGCCGTCCGCATGGATCAGGACGTCGAAAAGATTGTCCCCTTCCAGATGGCCGCCTTTGACCAGCGCCGCCCCGGCACCTGCGGCGATCAGGGCGCGGCCCGCCGCCTGCATGTCGTCGACGTTGCGGATGTCGATCCCGGTCAGCGCCGCCGCCTCGGGCAGGTTGGGTGTGACCAATGCGGCCAGCGGCAGCAGCCGCGCCTTCAGGGTTTCCATCGCCTCGGGCTGCAACAGCGCATGGCCCCCCTTGGCATACATCACCGGATCCGCGACCAGGGGGGTCTCCCCTGCCCGTTCCGCGATGACACCGCAGACGGCGTCGATCACCGGTGCCGAATGCAGCATGCCCGTCTTCAGCGCATCTGCGCCAAGATCGTCCAAGACCACGTTCATTTGCTGGGCGATGAAGGCGGGCTCGACCCCGACCACCCCGTGCACGCCAACGGTGTTCTGGGCCGTCAGCGCCGTCACGGCGGTCATCGCATACCCGCCCAGCGCAGTGACCGCCTTGATGTCGGCCTGGATGCCGGCACCGCCGCCGGAATCGGATCCGGCGACGATCAGAACCCGGCCGCGGTTTGCCGTTTCGGCGCCGCTCACCGGCCGGTCTGCTGTGAGATGGCGTCCGCCACTTGGTCGACAACCTGTTCGACCAGACCCAGCTCGTCGCCCTCGGCCATCACCCGGATCACGGGCTCGGTGCCCGAACGGCGGATGACCAGCCGGCCCGATGCGCCGAGCGCCGATTCGGCGTCGTGGATGGCGGTCTTGACCGGCTCGGCCTCCAGCGGATCGTCGCCGTTGTGGCGCACGTTCCTGAGCCGCTGCGGCACGGGCTGGAACACGCGCGAGAGGTCGCTCATCCTGCCGTCCGGTCGATCGACCAGAACCGCCAGAACCTGGAGCGCGGCGATCAGACCGTCCCCGGTCGTGGTGTAGTCGGTCATGATGATGTGACCCGACTGTTCGCCGCCCAGGGCGTAGCCGTCTTTGCGCATGCGCTCGACGACATAACGGTCGCCGACCCGGGTGCGCACCAGCGACAGCCCGAGATCGGCGAGGAACCGCTCCAGCCCGAGGTTTGACATGACGGTGGCGACGACGCCGTTCTTCAGCCGTCCCTGGGCGTGCCAGGACTTCGCGATCAGTGCCATCACCTGGTCGCCGTCGACGACGTGTCCGGTCTCGTCGCAAATGATCACCCGGTCGGCATCGCCGTCCAAGGCGATTCCCAAGTCCGCCTTCTGTTCGACCACGGCCGCGCACATGGCCTCGGGGCAGGTCGCGCCGACGCCGTCGTTGATGTTGGTGCCGTTCGGTGAAACGCCCAGCGGGATCACGTCCGCGCCCAGTTCCCAGAATACCGACGGCGCCACCCTGTAGCCCGCGCCGTGGGCGCAGTCGACGACGATCTTCAGCCCGTCCAGCGTCTGGCCGCGGGGAAAGGTCTTCTTGACCGCCTCGACGTAACGGCCGGGGTCGTCAATGCGCTGCGCGCGGCCCAGGTGCTCGGGTTCGATGAGGTTCAGGCTGGGCCGTTCCATCAACGCCTCGATCTCGCGCTCCTCGTCGTCGGAAAGCTTGAAACCGTCGGGGCCGAACAGCTTGATGCCGTTGTCCTGATAGGGATTGTGCGAGGCCGAGATCATCACGCCGAGGTCCGCGCGCAGCGACGGCGTCAGCATCGCAACGGCCGGCGTCGGCATCGGCCCCAACAGCTGGACGTCCATTCCCATCGCCAGGAATCCGGAGGTCAGCGCGTTCTCCAGCATATAGCCTGACAGCCGCGTGTCCTTGCCGATGACGACACGGTGGCGGTGGCCGCCGCGGCGGAACCGTTGGCCCGCCGCCATGGCCAGCTTCAGAACCGTATCCGGGGTGATCGGGGCAAGATTGGCGGTACCGCGTATGCCGTCGGTACCGAAATACTTACGGGTCATTGTCTTCTCTCATACCGGGCGCGCCGGCCGAGCCAGGCGCTCGCGTTATTACCATGTCGGCGCACGCGACGCGATATCCTTCGCTCAGCAAGGGGGCGCGTTCGCACCATGCCGCCCACGGTGTCCCAAGCCGGTTAACCGGTGATTGACAAGAAAAGGGGCCGCGCCTCGGGCGCGGCCCCTGAAAACCGTTCGGCCTGCAGGATCAGGTGCCCTGCGGCTCCGGCCCGGGTTCGATGCCGACGGACCCGCCGCTGGTCGGCACCGACGAGCGGGCACCGCCCTTGGGCGCGGAATCGCTCGAGTCCTCGCGGATGATCTCCTCGCCGCGCAACAGCGCCTTGATCTCGTCGCCGCTGAGGGTCTCGTACTCCAACAGCGCCTTGGCCAGCGTGTGGAGGTCCTCTTCATGCTCGGTCAGGATCGTCCGGCAGCGTTCGTCTGCCGAATCGACGATCTTGCGGACTTCCTCGTCGATCGCCTGCGCCGTCGCCTCGGACACGCTCTGCTGGCGCGCAACCGAATGGCCCAGGAAAACCTCTTCCTGGTTCTCGTTGTAGCGCAGCGGCCCCATCCTGTCCGACAGGCCCCACTCGGTGACCATGCGGCGGGCAAGGTCGGTGATCATGGAGATGTCGCTGGAGGCGCCGGTCGTCACCTTGTCCCGGCCGAAGATCAGCTCTTCGGCGATCCGGCCGCCCATGCCGACGATGAGATTGGCCTCGATCTGTTCGCGCGACATCGAGATCTGGTCGCGCTCCGGAAGGCGCATGACCATGCCCAGCGCACGGCCGCGCGGAATGATCGTCGCCTTGTGGATGGGATCGGAGGCCGGCGTGTGCAAGGCCGCAATCGCGTGGCCGCCTTCGTGATAGGCGGTCAGACGCTTTTCGTCCTCGCTCATCACCATCGAGCGCCGCTCGGTCCCCATCATCACCTTGTCCTTGGCGTCTTCCAGTTCCTGCATGGACACCACGCGGCGGTTGCGCCGCGCGGCCAACAGGGCCGCCTCGTTGACAAGGTTGGCGAGATCCGCGCCGGAAAAACCGGGCGTGCCGCGGGCGATGATCTTGGCGTCCACGTCCGGCGCCAGGGGCACCTTGCGCATGTGAACCTTCAGGATCTTCTCGCGCCCCAGGATGTCCGGATTGGGCACGACGACCTGCCGGTCGAACCGGCCCGGCCGCAACAGGGCGGGGTCCAGCACGTCCGGACGGTTGGTCGCGGCGATCAGGATGACGCCTTCGTTCGCCTCGAAACCGTCCATCTCGACCAGCAACTGGTTCAGGGTCTGCTCGCGCTCGTCGTTGCCGCCGCCCAGGCCGGCACCGCGGTGGCGCCCGACGGCGTCGATCTCGTCGATGAAGATGATGCACGGCGCATTCTTCTTGCCCTGCTCGAACATATCGCGGACGCGGCTGGCGCCGACGCCGACGAACATCTCGACGAAGTCGGAACCGGAGATCGTGAAGAACGGCACGTTGGCCTCGCCGGCCACAGCGCGCGCAATCAGGGTCTTACCGGTGCCCGGCGGGCCGACCAACAAAACGCCCTTCGGGATCTTGCCGCCGAGGCGCTGGAACTTCTGGGGATCGCGTAAGAATTCGACGACCTCCTCCAGTTCCTGCTTGGCCTCGTCCACGCCGGCCACGTCCTCGAAAGTGACCCGGCCCGAGCGTTCGGTCAGCAGCTTCGCCTTGGACTTGCCGAAACCCATGGCCTTGCCGCCGCCGGACTGCATCTGGCGCATGAAAAAGATCCACACACCGATCAAAAGCAGCATCGGGAACCAGTTGATCAGCACCGCAAACAGCGTCGGCATGCCTTCGTCCGGCGGCGCTGCGGAGATCGTGACGCCGTTCTGCTCCAGCCGGTCGACCAGGGCCGGGTCTTCGGGCGCATAGGTCTGGAATGCGCCACCGCCCTTGTAATGGCCGGTGATCGTATTGCCCTGGATGGTCACATCGGTGATGCGGTCGTCCTGGACCTCCGCCAAGAAGCGGGAATAGGAGATGGACGCCTGTTGCGGGCGCGTGGAAGAGCCCTGGAAGACGTTGTACAGGAACACCATCAAAACCATGATGATGATCCACAAGGCCAGATTTCTGCCGAAAAGGTTCACTGCTTCGCCTCGCTTCCGCATCGGCGACACGGTCCTGCCGCGCCGCTGCCTCTTACACCCCCCGCAGGTCCGGACCCAGACCCATTATGAGAGTACATATAGCGCTTTGTCTCGCTTTAGATAGTGATTAATAGCCCTTACGAAAAGTTAAAGATTGCCGCCCCGAGCCGCCTTTTGGGGGCGAACACCGCCTCCAGACCAGGACCCGCACCGCGCCGAACGGGCGAGACGCCCAGATGCGGCACGATTTTCGGGTTTCCGCGGTGCCAGAATGCGGGCAGGACCGGCCAGACGATTCGCGGCGGGATGCGTCCTTCCGCCCACCCTTCATTGGCCAACATTGCCGCCCCATGCGCCCCCAGGGCGCCCAACTTCCAGCCGCGGGCGGCGTTGCGGCACAAGAAGCGCCCGTCCCACAGGACCGCGCCGGTCAAGGCTGCCGGCGGGGCCATGGCGGCGGCCTCGCGCATCACCAAGACGGCGTCCTTTGACGCAGCGACGCGGACGCCCGACAGCGTTCGTCCCCGGAAGGCGCCATCGCCGCGTAGTGCGGCGAGAAGCCGTTCGATCCGGTCAAGTCGCGGCGGCTGCGCGGCGCCTGAGACGCAGGCGACCACCCGCGACAACGCACGCAACGCAATCTCGTCCGGCGCCGCAACCAGCGGCGCAGGCGCAACACGGCAATAACCGCCGGGATAAAGGCCGACGGCCTGACCCAGCAGGGCGTTCGTGGCCTCTTCCAGCGCCGCCCGCGCCCGTCCCAGCCGGCCCGCCGTTGCGGCCATGCGTTCCGTCGTAAGGCCTTCAGCTGCAAGTGCGGGCATCAGAGCGCGGATCCGAACCCGCGCGAATGCGGGGTCACGGTTCGACGGATCGTCGATGTGTCCGTTGGCGCGTTGCGCGACCGTGGCCCGCAGCCGGGCACGCGGAATGGGCAGCAACGGCCTGAGGACGCGGACATGGTCCATTTCCGTCTCCGGCGCCATCGCCGCCAGCCCGTCGACCCCGCTGCCCCGGCCGAGGCGCAGCATCAGGGTCTCGGCCTGGTCTTCGCGGTGATGCGCCACCAGAAGATGCAGCACGTTGTTGCCCGCACACCAGTCCTGCATCAGCGCATAGCGCAACGCTCGGGCGGCATTTTGGACATCGCGGGCCGGCTGCGGGACCTTTGCCGACAGGATGACGGAAGGAATGCCCATCCTTTTCAGACGCGTGCGCGTCTCGGCCGCTTCGCGCGCGGACCCGGCTCTCAGACCGTGATCGACGACCAGCGCCGTTACGCGCCCGGACCGCCGTGCCGCCCAACGCGCCGCCAGCACGGCAAGCGCCAGACTGTCGGGCCCGCCGGAGCAGGCAACGGCCAGATGCGGCGCGCGTTCGAACGGCGCGAAACGGGACATCAGATCGGCGAATTCCTGCCGGTCCAGCGGTGGGTCTGTTCGAGCTGCCATGGTGGTGCCGCGCCACAGCGGCGCGAACGGTCGCCTAGCTGGTCTTGCAGCCGAGCTTCTGCGACTCGCTGTCGGCCTTGCGCAACACCCGTTCCTCGGTGTCGGGGAACCTCTTGCGCAGTTCCTGGAACGACGTGCAGGCCGCCTCGGTCTTGCCGAGCGCGCCCAGCGACATGCCCAGCTTCAACAGGCTGTGCGACGCCTTCGAACCCTTGGGATAGTTGCTGTAGGCGTCGACGAACACGGCCGCGGAGTCACGGTAACGCTGTTGCGCATAGAAGGTTTCGCCCAGCCAGTACATGGCATTGCCGGCCAGTTCGTGTTCGGCATGGGCATTGACGAAGGCACGCAGGGCCTGTTCAGCCTGATCGAACTGTTGCTTGCGCACGAGGTCGAAGGCGAAACGGTACTGCTCTTCTGCGGTGCCGTCGGGAAGGATCGGTGCCTGCGGTTCTGCGGGCCGGGACGCCACGGTGGGCTGTGCGCTGACGGCGCCGGGCGCCGGTGCGGCGGACGGCTGTGCCGCCGGCGCGGGCTCGGCCCGGCGCGCCAAGGCCTGCGGCGCAATCGTCGGCGCCGCACCGCCGGCTGCACCCGGATTTTCCAGATCGCTTTGCCGCATGTAGGCAAGCGGCTGTTGTCCCGGTTGCAGTTCGCCGCCCGGCGCGACCGGCAGGTCGGTCGGCGACACGGTCGCACCCGTCGAACTGATGACCGTGGTCCCCGGCTGGACGGTTCCCGGCTGGCCCTGAACCTGGCTTGTCTGGGCGGGCGCGGGCATTGAACCCGGTGGCAGGCCGCTGGCACGCTCAAGGTTCTGCAGCCGGAAATCCACGTCGCTGACCAGCCTGTCCATGCGCTGGGACATCTGGCGCATCATGAAGTTGGCTTCCTCGAGCTGGCCGGTCAGATCGCGCATCTGCGATTCAAGCTGTTGGATGCGAAGCTGCAGGCGCGTGCTGAGGTTGCCGCTGCCCGATCCGGCGCCTCCGGCCGTCGCGGCCTCTGCGCCGGCGTCCGATGCGGCCGCTCCGGGCTTGCCGTCGCCGGCATAGACGAACTTCTGTAGGTCGATCAGGTCGTTGCGCAGCCGTTCGATCTCTTGATAGAGCGCCGCATCGGTGTCCGATGTCTGCGCGTGCGCCGAGGGCACCAACGGCGCCCAAGCGGCCGCCGCGATCAAACATGTGGCAAAGACAACAAACGTCGCCTGCCGCTCACCGCGCCGGGCGACGCATCCGCACCGCATCGTCATCGCTTTACGATCCTTCGCAAACCAACGCGCAGGCTAAGCGGCGTTTGGGACGACAATAAGGCAGAGGCGCGCCCGCCAGGACGCGCCTCAACACCTTCAAGCGACGTCAGCTTGCCGAGCCGCCTCGGATCACCACGACCCCGCGGCGGTTCTGGGCCCATGCCGCTTCGTTGCTGCCGAGAACAGCCGGCCGTTCCTTGCCGTAGCTCGTGATGTCTATGCGGCCCTCGTCGACCCCGAGCCCGACGAGGTAGTCGCGGTGCGCGTTGGCGCGCCGCTCGCCGAGGGCAAGGTTGTATTCGCGGGTGCCGCGCTCGTCGGCGTGTCCTTCGATCAGGATCGTCACCTGCTGAAACTGATTCAGCCATGCAGCCTGCCGCTCAAGCGTCGCGACCTGATCCGAACGGATCTCCGACTTGTCGAAATCGAAGAAGATGCGATCGCCGACATTGACCAGGAAGTCCTCTGCCGAGCCGGCCGTAGGCGGCTGGACACCGGAATCGGTTACCGCCGCACCGCCGCCACCGGCCGCGGCGCCACCGGTATCAGTTCCTGCGGTTTCTTCGGGCTGCGACGCACACGCCGTAACCAGAAGCAAAGCGGCGAATAGGCTCAGTAGTTTTGCATGCATGTAAGACCCCCAACAGAGGTGCGGGACGTCATTCCTACCCGGAGGATCCCTGACCGTCCTTTTAGGTTGAGACTGGTTTTCACAAACCGTGAGACTTGGTTTTCACTGACCGTGGCTGACAATAAAGCACGTGGAATCGCCAAATACAACCACCTCAGGTCAATAGCACAACGATATTTCAGAAACCTTTCATTGGACTTCTCCGGCCAAGAAAACAATCGATCCATATTGTCGGTCGCGCACTAAGGGTTGAGTGGAGACCAGGCCGGATCGGACGCATCGCCCGGCGTGACGACCTCGCGCAGATTGTAGCCCGTCAGGTCAACCGAGAACAGCCGCGTACGGCCGGTATTCCCTTGTGAATCAGGGGGATCCTGGCGGAAGAACATCAGCACGCGCCCGTTCGGCGACCAGGTGGGTGCCTCGTCGAGATAGCTTTCCGAAAGGATGCGCTCTCCCGACCCGTCGGGGCGCATCACGCCGATGGCGAACCGGCCGCCCGCTTGCCGGGTAAACGCGATCAAATCGCCGCGCGGCGACCAAACCGGTGTCAGATAACGCCCGCGTCCGAAACTGATTCGCCGCACACCCGACCCGTCCGAGTTCATCACATAGAGTTGCGGTGTGCCGCCGCGGTCCGAGTTGAAGGCGATTTGCGACCCGTCGGGCGCAAATGTCGGACTGGTGTCGATCGCCGGATGGTTTGTGAGGCGCTCGGCTTCGCGCGTGCGCAGATCCATCACGTAGATGTCCGAATTCCCGGCCTCCGCATGGCTCATGATGACGGAATTGCCGTCCGGCGAGAATCGCGGCGCAAATGTCATACCCTTGAATGCGCCCAGCAGTTCCTGTTTCCCCGTCTGGATGTTGAAGATGTGCACCCGCGGCGTCTGGTTGAAATAGCTGAGATAGGTGATTTCCTGCTGCGTCGGCGAAAACCGCGGCGTCAGGACCAGCGTCTCGCCGCCGGTCAGGAACCGGTGGTTGGCACCGTCCTGATCCATGATGGCAAGCCGTTTCACGCGCCGGGTCGCCGGCCCGCTTTCGGCGACGAAGACGATGCGGGTATCGAAATAGCCGGTCTCGCCGGTCAGACGTTTGTAGATGCCGTCGGCGATGATATGCGCGACCCGTCGCCAGTTCGCCTGTTCGGTGGAGTAGCGCAGCCCCAGCATCTGTGCCTCGGCGAACACGTCCCACAGACGGAACTCAACGCTGAGCCGGCCGTCTTCCATGATCTCGACCCTGCCATTGACCAGAGCCTGGGCATTGATCACGCGCCAGTCGGAGAACCGGGGCCGTATCTGCATCGACGCGGCAGACTGGATGAAAGCGCGCTGATCGATCGGCCTGAACAAGCCCGACCTTTCCAGATCGTCGGCGATCACCTGCGCCACCTGCGTGCCGAACCCGATTTCGTCCTGGTCCACGCCATGAAAGTTGGTGATCGCGACCGGCAAAGGGTCGATGTTTCCGCGGGTGATGTCGATGCGCACTTCCGCCTGCGATCGGGGTACGCCCAACGCAACGCAGACCAGCGCAAGGACAGCGATCCGGCGCACCGCCGATCCGAAATTGCTTGTCCGAATCATAGACCCAACATCTCCCTGGGATTGAATGACAGCACCATGGACCGCCACTCCTCGTATTTCTGAGGAGGTAGTTGTAGCGGCGAACAGCGCGGGTTCAAGACCGCGCGCAACGCGCTTTCCGCTGCAGTGCGATAGAACGGGTCGCGGTTCATCCGTGAAACATCGAGAATCCGCGCCGAACGGACGGTCATGTCGGGATTGACCTCGACCCTGATCTCCACGACCAGGTTCTCGGCGTCGCGGGCACCCGCCGGCACGCTCCAGCACCGGGCGATCTGCGCACGCAAGGCGTCCATCTCGCCCATGGTCAAGCCGCCGACGGCCAGAAACGCCGTGCGCCTGCGCGGCTTTTCCTGCAGATCGAGCGCCTGGGCGACCTGCTGCTGCAGATCCACCTCTTTCTCCTCAGGCTCGGCCTTCTTCTTCGGCGTCGGACGCGGCGTATCCTCTTTCAGCTTCTCCACCGTCTTCAGGACCGAGGTAAAATCCTGCTTGGGCGGCGGCGGCTTGGGCTTGGCGCGCGGCCGCGGCGCCGGCTTGGCCGGCGGCTTTTCCGCAACCTTCGGCTCCGGCTTGGGTTCCGGTTGCTTTTTCGGTTCCGGCTTGGGCTCGTTGACCGGGTCGGGAACGGCCTCCGCCTCGGGCTCGGGCGCCGGCGGTTCCGGTTCCGGCGGCGGTGGAGGCGGCGGCGGTTTTGGCGGTTCTGGCGGCGGCGGCGGCGGCTTCTGAGCCTGCGGCTCGGGCGGCTCGGGTTTGGGTTCTTCGACGGGTTCCGGCTCTTTCTGATCAAGCTCCTCGTCGGTAACCAACGAGACTTCCAGGACAGGCGACGGAGCGATCATCCGGTCGGACAGGGACGGCAGCCCGAAGACCGCGATCAACACGACCGCGACATGCAGACCTATCGAGTAGATCAACGGAATCCGCATGGTCAGCCCGCGCCCCTCACTCCGGCGGCCGTCAGTTCCGGTCTTTCGGCAATTCCGCCACCAAGGCGACCTTGCGGAAACCCGCGACGCTGACGGTTCCCATCACTTCCATGATGCGGCCATAGTCGATCGCCTTGTCGCCACGTACGAAGATGCGGATGTCGGGGTTCGACCCGGTAATCGCCTGAAGGCGCGGCACCAGCTTGTCCAGCGGCAGTTCCGTCTCCTGGACGAACACCGCGCCGTTGCTGTCGACGGTGATCACCAGCGGTTCGTCGGAATCGTTGATCGATGCCGCCTTGGTCTTCGGCAGGTCGACCGGCACGCCGACGGTCAACAGCGGCGCCGTCACCATGAACACGATCAGCAGCACCAGCATCACGTCCACGAACGGCGTGACGTTGATCTCCGACATCGCCCGATAGCGATACTTGCCGCCGGTGACGTGGAACCGCCCGCCGCCGCCGTCCGCCGATGCGCCCATGGCCTAGGCCTCCTCTTCTTCGAGCTGCCGCGACAGGATCGCGCTGAACTCGCCGGCGAATGCCTCCAGTCGCCCGGCATACCGGCCCAGGTCGTTGGAGATCTTGTTGTAGGCCACGGTTGCGGGGATCGCCGCCACAAGGCCCAGCGCGGTGGCGAACAGCGCCTCGGCGATGCCCGGCGCGACAACCGCGAGGCTGGTCTGCTTGGTCATGGCGATCGACTGGAACGAGTTCATGATGCCCCACACCGTCCCGAACAGGCCGATGAAGGGCGCGGTGGATCCCACCGAGGCGAGGAACGACACATAACGCTCCAGCGTTTCCATCTCGCGGCCAAGGGTCACCTGCATCACGCGGTCGATCCGCTGATGCAGACCGCCGCGCATGCTGCCCGTCTGGGTCAGGCCGCGCGCCGCGGAACGGCGCCATTCGCGCATCGCCGCGGAAAACACCGATGCCATCGGATCGGCCGGCTGGCTGCCGATCCGCTCGTAGAGATCGTCAAGCGAGCCGCCCGACCAGAAGGCGTCCTCGAACTTGCCGGCGGCCTGGTGCAGCCGGCGCATGCGCATCACCTTCTCGAAGATGATCGCCCAGCACCACACCGAGGCGACCACCAAGATCAGCATCACGACCTTGACGATCCAGTCGGCCTGAAAAAACAGCGCCCAGATGGTCAGGCTCTGGGCCTCGACCGAACCGCCCAGGGCCACTGCGTCGATTACGTTCTGTTCCATGGCTTCAATTGTCCCGACTTGGGTTCAGAAGGTATGCATCCATGCGCGCCCGCAGATCGGCGGGCAGCCGCACCGGTCGTCCATTCTCGTTGAGACACACAAGCTTGACGGTGCACTTGACCAGGTCTTCGCTGTCGCGTCTGACGGTCTGCGCCGCGTCCATGCTTGCACCACTAAGGTTAATGACTCGTGTGTGCACTTCCAGGGCGTCGTCCAACTTCGCCGGCGCCATATAGTCCGCGCTGAGCGACTTCACGAAGAACCCCACCCCCTGTTCCTGCCTCAGCCTGATATGGTCGAACCCGGCGTCGCGCAGCATCTCGGTGCGCGCGCGTTCGATGAAACGGAGATAGTTGGCGTAATAGACGACGCCACCGGCATCGGTGTCCTCGTAATAGACCCTGAGGGCGTGGACATGGTCGCGCCGTTCAGTCAACACCCTCTCCACCGCCGTCGGCCGTCAGGAGATCAAGCTGCTCGCGCACGGCACTGGGCACGGGCAGGCCGACATACTTCCAACCGGGCACCGTCAGCATGCGGCCGCGCGGCGTGCGTTGAACCAGCCCCTGCTGGATAAGGAAAGGTTCGACCACCTCTTCCAACACGTCGCGTTCGTTCGACATCGCCGCCGCCAGCGTTTCCACGCCGACCGGGCCGCCGCCGTACATTTCCGCAAGGCAGGCGAGATAGCGCCGGTCGATGCTGTCCAGCCCGCGATCGTCCACCGCCAGCCGCCTGAGGGCGGAATCGGCTGCGGCCGCATCGACCCTGGACGTTCCGTCCACCGCCGCGAAATCCCGGACGCGCCGCAAAAGCCGCCCGGCCACCCGGGGTGTGCCGCGCGAGCGGCGCGCAACCTCGATGGCGCCGTCGGGATCGATCGCGACGCGAAGGATCCCGGCCGCCCGGGTCACGATCGTCGCCAGTTCGTCGACCGTGTAGAAATCCATGTGCATCGGGATGCCGAACCGTTCGCGCAGCGGCGTGGTGATCAGCCCGGCGCGCGTGGTCGCGCCGACCAACGTGAAGGGCGGCAGGTCGATCCGCACCGACCGTGCCGCCGGCCCCTCGCCGATGATGAGGTCGAGCTGGAAGTCCTCCATGGCCGGATAGAGGATCTCTTCGACCGCCGGGTTCAGCCGGTGGATCTCGTCGATGAACAAAACGTCGCGCGGCTGCAGGTTGGTCAAAAGCGCGGCAAGGTCGCCGGCCCGCGCGATCACCGGGCCGGAGGTGGCACGGAAACCGACCCCCAGTTCGTGCGCGATGATCTGGGCCAACGTCGTCTTGCCGAGGCCCGGCGGCCCGTAGAACAGCGTGTGGTCCATCGCCTCGCCCCGCGCCCGGGCCGCCATCACGAACACGGCGAGGTTCTCGCGGACCGCGCCCTGGCCGACGAAATCGGCGAGCCGCGTCGGCCGGATCGACGCTTCGGCCTCGTCGCTGCGTCCGAAGTCCGGCGCGACGACGCGATCGGGCCCGTCGCTCATTGGCTAAGCTCCGCAAGACCGCCCCGGATCAGGGCGGCAATGTCAGGCGCGCCATCCAGCCGGCCGCCGGCGCGGGCGACGGCCCCGAAGGCCTCGGTGCGGCTGTAGCCGAGATTGACGAGCGCGGAGACCGCGTCCTCGACCATGTCCGGCCTCTGCGCAGCGGGGGCGGCCGGCGCGCCGATTGCGGTTGCGAAGGAAAGGTCGCCCGTCTTGTCCTTCAGTTCGGTCACGATGCGGCCGGCGACCTTCGGGCCGACGCCGTTCGCCCGGCTGATCGACGCCTTGTCGTCCGCGGCGATCGCCTGTGTCAGATCGTCCGGCGAGAGCGTGGAGAGGATGGCCAGGCCGACCCGTGCGCCGACGCCCTGGACGGTGGTCAACAGCCGGAACCAGTCCCGTTCGGCCGGGTCGTGGAACCCATAGAGATGGATGTGGTCCTCGCGCACATGCATCTCGATCTCAAGCCGCACCGCCTCGCCGATGCCCGGCAACCTGCCCAGCGTGCGCGCCGAGCAATAGGCGACGTATCCCACGCCGCCCACATCGACGATCACGCGGTCGTCCAGCACATCGTCCAGAATGCCTTTCAGGCGGGCAATCAAGTGACGTTCTCCGCGCTGGCGGCCCGTTCCCAAACCCGGTTCACAGACGCCCGATGGGCATGGCAGATGGCGACCGCCAATGCGTCCGCGGCATCGGCGGACGGCAGCCGCGCGTCGGGCAGAAGTGTCTGAACCATGCTTTTGACCTGGTCCTTGGTTGCGCCGCCGGTGCCGACGACGGATTTTTTGACGCTGGCGTTGTTGTACTCGCTGACGGCCAGTCCGAAGCGGGCCGGCACCAGCAGAACAACGCCGCGCGCCTCGCCCAGCTTGAGCGTCGATTCCGCATTGCGGTTGACGAAGGTCTCTTCGATGGCGGCCTCGTCCGGCGAAAAGGAGGCGACCACCTGCTCCAGACCGTCATGCAAGGTGCACAGGCGCTGGGAAAGCGTACCGCTCGTATCGGGGCTGATCGTGCCTGCAGATACGAAGACCAGCCGGTTTCCGATGCTGTCGACAACCCCCCAGCCGGTATGCCTTAACCCCGGGTCCAGACCTAAGATCCGCATGCGCCGCCTTATCCGCCCCCGGCCAGTTGTTCCATCAGCGCGTCCGGAATGTCGAAATTGGCGGCAACCGTCTGCACATCGTCGTTGTCGTCGAGCGCGTCCATCAGCTTGAGCACGGACATCGCCTTGTCTTCGTCGAGCGGCACGGTGTTCTGCGGCCGCCATCCGAGCTTGGCGCCGCGCGGCTCGCCGAAGCGCTCTTCCAGTGCGGCCGCAACCGCGTGAAGATCGTCCGGCACGGTACGGATCTCGTGGCCGTCGTCGCTCGATTCCACGTCGTCCGCACCCGCGTCCAATGCAGCCTCGAACATGGTGTCCGCATCGGCAACATCGGCCGCGTAGCTGATTTCGCCGACCCGGTCGAACATGAAACCGACCGACCCCGTCTCGCCCAGGCTGCCGCCGAACTTGGACAGAGTGGCCCGAACCTCCGATGCCGTCCGGTTCTTGTTGTCGGTCAGGGTTTCGATGATCAGCGCGACGCCCCCGGGCCCGTAGCCTTCGTAGCGGATCTCGTTGTAGTCGGCGCCCTCGCCCGGCCCGGCCCCGCCCTTGGCGATGGCGCGGGCGATGTTGTCCTTCGGCATGCTGCCCGCCCGCGCGGCCGCGATCGCAGCCCTGAGCCGCGCGTTCGCCGCCGGGTCGGTCCCGCCCAGCTTTGCTGCGATCATCAATTCCCTGGATAGTTTGGCGAACGCACCCGCCCGCTTGCGATCCTGTGCACCCTTGCGGTGCATGATGTTCTTGAACTTTGAATGGCCTGCCATCCTACATTTCCCCGACTACCGCTCATTCCTCAAAATGCAGCGGGATTCGCAACACGTTATACCAGATGTTGTGGTTAAGCATAGGCCAGAGCCGCACCTGATAGTCCGGTAATATGGCGAGAATGGGGCGCGCCGGTGCCGGATTAGCACCGCATTAACCGTTTCTGCCGCTGAATACCGCGCGCCGTGTGATAACGGCCCGCAACGGCGATGGCAAACCTTCGGTAACCGTTTTGCGCCATAGTTGTCGCCGTTGGTAGCCGGCATCCCAGGCCTTTGGTAACAGCGTGGACGGTCGCAGATGGGCGACGCGACCGGCGGGACCGCGTTTGGGCCGGGGTCGCGCGAGGAATCGGAAACGGAACCCGAGGGTCAAATGGCTTACGACCTGACCGCTCTTAACGTGCTGCTGGTGGATGACAATCCACACATGCGCCACCTTTTGCGCCAGATCCTCAATGCCTACGGCATCAAGAAAGTGTACGAGGCCGACGACGGCGCCATGGGTTATGAGTACTTCAAACAGACGAAGGCCGACGTGATCGTCGTTGACTGGATGATGGAGCGGGTGAACGGGATCGACTTCACACGCATGGTGCGCACGGCGGAAGACAGCCCGAACCGGTTCGTGCCGATCATCATGCTGACCGGCTATTCCGAGAAAGCCCACGTCGTCGAAGCACGTGACTGCGGCGTGACCGAGTTCATTGTCAAACCCGTCTCCGCACAAAATCTCTACGACCGGATCGCCACCATCATCGAGCGGCCGCGCCCGTTTGTTCAGGTCGGCTCGTATTTCGGCCCCGACCGGCGCCGCAAGGTCAGCGCCTTTACCGGAGCGGACCGGCGCAAGAACCCGAAGACCGCAAATCTCACCGCGCCGACGAAGAACGAGAAGGCCAACGGCGCCTCGACAACCAAGCAGAGGACGGACCCGCAAACGCGACGCGCGATGAGAGATGTGCGCGACCGGGTGGGCTGGCTTCTGCATGAGCATTCATGACAGGCACATCACGGTACCCGCGCTGGAGTAATTGAGGGATGACGGAAGAAAACAAGGAACCGGATGACGTTCAGGTCATCAATCCGCCCAACCTGATCAAGGCAAAGGTCAGCGGCAGCGGCGGCCCGTCGTCGGCCATGCTCGAGCGTGCCGAGGAGGCGATCAACCGCCTCAGCGACGACTATCCGAAATGGGCGATGAAGGACATCGAGACCCTGTGCACCCTGATGGAAGAAGCCGAAAAGTCGGACGATGCCCGCATCGAAAACCTGCGGCAGATCTTCAAGCTGGCGCACGACATGCGCGGCCAGGGCGGCAGTTTCGGCTATCCGCTGATGACCCGGGTCGGCAGCTCGCTGTGCCGTTTCACAGAGGTCCTGAACAACCCCGACGAACGGGCGATGAAGGTCGTGCGCGCCCATGTCGAAGCGATGCGCGCGGTCATCGTCAACCGCGTCCGGGGCGACGGCGACGCGATCGGCCGTGAAATCGCCCAGGGGCTGGAATTCGCGGTCGACCGCTTCCAGGCCCACAACAACAACTGACCAACGCCCTACGCGCCGGGCATCGTCTCGCTGAGCACGCCGCCGATCCGCACCGGCGCCACCGTGCTTGCAAGGCCGGTCTTGTCGTCCGTCTCCAGGAAAACGCCGCACAAGGTCCCGGCGCCTTCGGCAGGCGCCAGCCTGGGCCGCGGAACGCGCCCGAGGAACCGCTCGATCGGCGCCTGCTTGTCCATCCCGATCACGGAATCATAGTCGCCGCACATGCCCGCATCGGTCTGGTAGGCGGTTCCGCCCGCCATGATATGGGTGTCGGCCGTGGGCACGTGCGTGTGCGTGCCGACCACAAGGCTGGCGATCCCGTCGGCGACGTGGCCGATCGCCATCTTTTCCGAGGTTGCCTCGCCATGGACGTCAACGATGACCGCGTCGAGGCCGGATTGCACCGGCGGTCCGTCCGGAAGCAGCCGATCGGCCGCCGCGAAGGGGTCGTCGCTGGCCTCCATGAACAGCCGGCAGATCAGATTTAGAACCAGAACGCGACGTCCATCGGCCGTCTCGTAAACGCCGTGGCCACGGCCAGGCGTTCCCGGCGGATAGTTCTCTGGCCGCAGGACCCGATTGTCCCGCTCCATGTAGGTGATGACCTCCGGCCGGTCGAAGGTGTGGTTGCCGCCGGTCAGCACGTCGCAGCCCGCATCGAACAGGTCTTCGCAGATGCCTTCGGTCATGCCGAAACCGCGCGCGGCGTTCTCCGCGTTGGCGATAACGAAGTCCAGCGCCATCTCGGACCTGAGCCGCGGCAGGTTTTCGATCAGGACGGTGCGGCCGGAACGGCCGACGACGTCTCCGCAAAACAGGATCCTCATGCTTCTCCTTTTGGCATCACGCACCGATCCACAACCATTCACGTTCGGTCAGAACCGCATCCAGCGGCTGGTCGTGCGGCTCGACCGGAACCTGCACGACCTCCTGCGCGGCAAAGGCCACCCCGACCGCCAGCACCGCGCGCCGCCCACGCAGCAGCCGCAGCGTTCGGTCGTAGTGGCCTTTGCCATAGCCGATCCGATAGCCGCGCCGGTCGAAAGCCAGAAGCGGCACCAGCGCCACGTCCGGATCGACACAGGCCGCCTCGACTGCCGGCTCCATCAGGCCGAATGCCGCTTCGACCAGCGCCCCGCCGCGCGACCAGACCCGGAAGGCCAGCGGCTCGTCCGACCCCATCACCGCCGGCAAGGCCACGACCCAGCCGCGCGTCTCCAGGGCAGCCAACAGCGGGCGAACGTCGATCTCGTCGCGGATCGGCCAGAAACCCGAAACCGCCCCGGGATCCCGGTCGCCGAGGACGGAAAGCCCCAAATCGGCCAGCGCGGCTGCGCAATGCGGGCCCGCACGGGCCGCGGCATCGCGCCGCCGGCCTTCGGCCATGCGGCGCAGGTCCCGTTTTACCTGGCGGGTATCAGTCATAGCGCCCCGCGGCCCGGCTCGTTGCCGGACGCGACGGCGGCTGGACGTGGCCACGTTGGCCGTTGGCCGAATATTCTCCCGATGGCCTGCAAGTGCAGGTGGGCGCCGTAATACCGAGACCGCAATCCCGGCAGGGACAGCTCCCTGGAGATGTACTTAGCCCCCGGGACGTAAAACGGCTCGCACCACGCAGCACACGCCCAGGCCCTAGTTAGGCCCGTTCAAGGCGTGCTGCAACCGATTCGATACGCTGAGCCATCCGGTCGAGGATATCGGCGGCGGCATTTTCGCTGGTTTCCGAGGCGGCGATCTCGGCGGAATGGCCCGCCTCGGCGAGCTCTCTTTCCATCGCCGCGACCCGCGCGTTCGCATCCGACAGTTCGTCGGCGATCAGCAGGCCGGCGATCAGCAACAGACGGGCGTCGCCGACCTGGCCCATGGTCGCGGCAATCTCGCCGACCCTCTGGTCGAGATAGGTGGCCAGCTTGGAGAGGTGCGCCTCCTGCCCGTCGTCGCAGGCAATAGAGTAGGTGCGTCCATTGATGATGACGGCAAGTTGGCTCATCGGATTGCCCTACACGGTCTCGTCCGCGGCGGCCTTCAGCCTGGCAACGGCGCTGTCAAGCCGCTCGGCCAGATCGCCGGCCCGGGCCTTGACCGCGTCGCGTTCGGCCGTGGCCGCCTGCACTTCGGCATTTCGCGCCTCGCCCGCTGCGGCGACTTTGTCCGCGGCGGCTTCGAGGCGCCGCATGACCCGTTCCAACCGGTTTTCTGCTTCTGCCAATCGCGACATGATTGTCTTCAGGTAAAACTTGAGCCCTGGGCACCGAAATGCCTTTGTATAAAGCGAAACTATGCCCTGGTGCGTGAGGCGTCAACATGCAGGCACCAGCTTCGTCCGCGGGCGCGGCGCGGCCGCCGGTCGGCGGACAACAACAACATTGACGCTGCTGGTGTCGAGCGGCATGTTGCCGCGGCTCGACACAGCCTGATTACCCTCTTCGGAGCGCCGTTCCATGACCACATTGACAGAGACCAAAGCGGGCCATCGCGAGATGGCGAACGCCATTCGCGCCCTCGCGATGGATGCCGTCCAGAAGGCAAACTCTGGCCATCCGGGGATGCCCATGGGCATGGCCGACGTCGCCACCGTCCTGTTCACCAAGTTCCTGAAGTACGACCCCGCCGATCCCGCATGGGCGGACAGGGACCGTTTCGTGCTGTCGGCCGGGCACGGGTCGATGCTGCTCTACGCGCTTTTGCATCTGACCGGCTACCCGGACATGGATATCGCACAACTCGAAAACTTCCGTCAGATCGGGTCGAGAACCGCCGGACATCCGGAATTCGGACATGCGGCCGGCGTGGAGACGACGACGGGTCCGCTGGGCCAGGGACTGGCAAATGCCGTCGGCATGGCCCTGGCCGAGCGGCTGTCGGCCGCGCGGTTCGGGGCCGACCTGGTGGACCACTACACCTATGTGCTTGCCGGCGACGGATGCCTGATGGAAGGCATCAGCCACGAGGCGATCTCGCTAGCGGGCCACCATCGCCTCGGCAAACTGATCGTCCTGTTCGACGACAACGGGATCTCCATCGACGGGCCGACCAGCCTCGCGGTGTCCGACGACCAGCTCGCGCGGTTCGCGGCATCGAACTGGGACGTACGCGCCGTCGACGGACATGACCCGTCCGCCATCGAGGACGCGATCGCCTGGGCGCGCGGCACCGACCGTCCGACACTGATCGCCTGCAAGACGGTGATCGGTTTCGGCGCGCCGACCAAACAGGGCAAGGCGTCGACCCATGGCGCACCGTTGGGTGACGAGGAGATCGCCGGCGCGCGCGACACCCTGGGCTGGAACCACGAACCGTTCGATATCCCCGATCCGGTGCTGCAGGCCTGGCGCGCGAGCGGTCAGCGCGGCGCGGCGGAACGGCAGGCCTGGCAGGCGCGCCTGGAGACCGCCGGCGACCGCGAGGCGTTCGTCGCCGCGCAGTCCGGCGCCCTGCCCGATCACCTCGACAGCGCGATCGCCGCGTTCAAACGGCAGGCCTCGGAAGAAGCGCAGAAGGTCGCCTCGCGCAAATCCTCGCAGATGGTGTTGGAAGTCCTGAACGAGGTCGTGCCGGACCTGTTGGGCGGTTCGGCCGACCTGACCGGTTCGAACCTGACCCGGACGACGTCGCTGGACCCGGTCGAGCCCGGCGGCGGCCAGGGCAGGTACATCTATTACGGCGTGCGCGAGCACGGCATGGCGGCGGCGATGAACGGGATCGCGCTGCATCGCGGCTTCATTCCCTACGGCGGCACGTTCCTGGTCTTCACCGACTACTCGCGCCCGGCAATCCGGCTGGCTGCGCTGATGCAGCAGCGGGTGATCCATGTGCTGACCCACGATTCCATCGGCCTTGGCGAGGACGGACCGACCCACCAGCCGGTCGAGCATCTGGCGGCGCTTCGCGCCATTCCGGGGCTGTTCGTCTTTCGCCCCGCCGACACGGTGGAGACGGCCGAATGCTGGCTTCTGGCCCTCAAGCAGCAGGCGCCATCCGCAATTGCGTTGAGCCGTCAGGGCCTGCCCGTGGTCCGCACCCAGCACACGGACGAGAACCTCTCGGCCCGCGGCGCGTACGTGCTGGCCGAATCGGAAAACGGCGCACGGCAGGTGACGCTGATCGCCACCGGCTCGGAGGTGGCGCTTGCGATGGAGGCGCGGGACGCGCTGCAGGCGGACGGCATTCCCACCGCCGTTGTCTCGGCGCCCTGCTTCGAGCTGTTCGCGGCCCAGGACGCGGCCTACCGCGCCGCGGTCCTTGGTCCCGGCACTGTCCGGATCGGAATCGAGGCGGCGGTACGCCAGGGCTGGGACGCGCTGATCGGAGCGGACGGCCAGTTCGTGGGCATGACAGGGTTCGGCGCGTCCGGCCCGGGTCCTGAGCTTTACGAACACTTTGCCATCACCGCCGAGGCGGTCGTCGCCGCGGCGAAACGCGCGGGCTGAACGATGCCGGCATACATGGTCCGGGCGTTGGGCACGGCCTTGCTGTGCCTGTTTGCCGCCGGCTGCGGCACGTCGGCCGTCCAGACGACGGAAACACCGGGTGTCGAGGTCTCCGCCTATCGCGCCGTGGTCGTTTCGGTGCCGCTTGAACGCGGCGTCGACCGCGAGCTTGCACGCATTGTGGAAACCGAAACCGTGCTTGCCATCAAACGGTCCCGGCGATGGCGCCTGGTGGTGGCAAGTTCGCTGGCCGCCGGCCAGAAACAGGGCATGCTGGTGGAGGTCGATCTCCGGCAGGACGAGGCCGGCGCGTTCAAGGCGTTCACCAACACCCTGAACGCGACCGTGAACTTGGAGGATATCGCGACCGGCGAGCGTCTCGGCGGCGTTTCCATCTCCGCAAGCGGCGCATCGACCGAGTTCACCGGCAAGGCGATCGCCCAACAGGCGGCCGACTGGGTGACGGGCCTGCCGTAGCGCGCCGCCCGCGGGGCGTGCCGCGGCGAGAAGCGTGGCGTTTTGGCCGCTTGAAAGCGACCTGACCAAGGCTGTAAGACACCGGTTGGGGCACACTGTTATCGCTTGTGTTATCGGACAAACCAGCAAGAGGCAAAGGGGAGCACCATGGCCGTTCGAGTTGCAATCAACGGTTTCGGTCGGATCGGTCGTTTGGTCTTGCGCGCCGCGTACGAATCGGGGCGCGACGACATTGAATTTGTCGGCATCAACGATCTCGGTTCGGTCGCGGCGAATGCGCATCTGTTGAAGTACGACAGCGTGCACGGACAGTTTCCGCACGACATCACCGCCGGCGACGACTGGATCGACCTGGGCAAGGGCAAGATCAAGGTCTCGGCCGAGCGCGATCCGACGAAACTGGACTGGGGCAATCTTGGCGTCGATGTCGCCATGGAATGCACCGGCATCTTCACGGCGAAGGAAAAGGCCTCCGTCCACCTGGACGCCGGGGCGAAGCGCGTACTGGTTTCCGCGCCCTCTTCCGGTGCGGACCTGACCGTTGTCTACGGGGTCAACCACGACAAGCTGACCCACAACATGACGGTGGTGTCCAACGCGTCGTGCACCACCAACTGCCTGGCGCCCGTGGCACATGTCCTGCACAACTCGATCGGGATCGTGCGCGGGTTCATGACCACGATCCACTCTTATACGGGCGATCAGCCGACCGTCGACACGCTGCACAAGGACCTGCGGCGCGCCCGCGCCGCGGCGCTGTCGATGATCCCGACCTCCACGGGCGCTGCCCGCGCGGTCGGCCTTGTCCTTCCGGACCTGAACGGGAAACTGGACGGCACGGCGATCCGCGTGCCGACGCCGAACGTTTCGCTGGTCGACTTCAAGTTCGATGCGGGACGCGAAACCAGTGCGGAGGAAATCAACGCCAAGATCACCGAGGCGGCGAACGGCAGCCTGAAAGGCGTCCTGGAGGTCAACGACGCGCCGCTGGTGTCCAGCGACTTCAACCACAGCGCCGCCAGTTCGACCTTCGATCTGACCCAGACCCAGGTTGTCGAGGGCCGGTTCGTCAGCGTCATGTCCTGGTACGACAACGAGTGGGGCTTCTCCTGCCGCATGTCGGACACCGCGATCGCCATGGGGGCGCTTGACTGAGGCACGCTCGCGCCCGAACGGTCACGGTCCACGACCTTGACGAAGCCCGCGCGGCTGTCGCCGGCGCGGTCAGGGACGGCGTTACACTGACACTGCTCTCCGCGCCGGCGGCGGCAGCCGCCGGCGGGCCTGCGTGGTTCAAGGCATTGGTCGACACGGCCTGCTCCGAAAGGCCGGAGACTGCGGTGAACGCCGTCCTCGACTGCGGCGACCGTCCCGGTGACGCCATGGCCGCGCTGAGGTCGGGATGGCGGACGATCGTCTATAGCGGGCCGTCGTCCGGCAAGATTGGACAGATCGCCAAGCGCAGGGGCGCCGTCGTCCTGAAGAAACGACCTTAGAGGGCGCCTGCCAGGAACCGCGCGGCGGCGACACGATAGAGGTGGTTGCCGGTCGCCGTCTCCTCCTCGCCGCAGCAATAGACGGCCTGAATGATGTGGTCGTCCAGCGAAGCGATCGCGGCCTGGCGCAACGTCGGCCAAGGCGGCCCCTGTTCTTCCGCCGTCTGCCGCAGCTCCTTGACTGAAGGAAGCCGCGGCGCGCCCATCACCAGATAGGCCGCGGCCACCGCCTGCCAGTAGAACCGGAACGCAGGCGTCGGGTCGTAGAGCCACGGCAAGAGGCCGCGCAAGGCATTGGTCGCCGCCAGGACATGCAGCGTCGGTACGTCGCTGCGGGTTACAAACAAGGCCAACGCGGCTTCGGCCATCTTTTCAAGCGCGAACCCGTCGGGGGCCAACCAGTGCAGGACGCTCCGGAATGCCGGCGATGCGCCCACCTCGGCCATGCCGGTTTCCAGCTCAAGGGCGGCGTCCTTGAAGCCGGGGCGAAGCTCTCTTCGCAAGCGCTCGAAAACGCCGCGCGGCTCTTCACGCCCGACGCGATTGTGCGGGCTGTGCCCAAGCGCCAGGAAGGCCTTCGCCCAGTAGGCCAGGGCCAGCACGATTTCGGACTCGTCCCCGTGCCGGACGCCAAGTGCCAGCCGGATCATGGGGTGGAAACCGGCGCCGCCACATCCCTCCATCAGGTCGGGAAGATACTCCCGCAACAGTGCATCGCGTCCAAGCCGGACAAGCTCGGCCTCGAAGAAGGCACGGTATGCCTGCTCCATAGCCGGATCGCCCAACGCACCACGCCAATTCTCGCGCGCAACGCGACCAGGGCTGACCGGCGGCGGCAACTGGCCCGTGTCGAGCCGGTGCAGGGCCGCATACGCGCCCAGCGTCTGCGGCGTTGCGCCCAGCCTGTCGAGCGCAATCAAGGATGTTGGCGCATGGTTGGGCGCCGCAGGCTCGCTTTCGGCGCGCGCCGCTTGATGCTCGCCCAGCAGACGCGCGAGCGTCTGGACCGTCACCCCCGATACCGGCAGGGCGTCCAGCGATACCACCTGTGCCATTGAACTTCTCCGGTAATCCAATCTTCAATCGTTATGCCGCAACATCATGACAACGCGGTGACGCCCCGCTGTGCAGCGGCCGCAAACGGACAATTGACAAAGCCGCGCGCGACCCGGATATCGACCGCATGGACGCGCCTGCCTGCCAGCTCTATTTGGTGACGCCTCCCCGTCTGGAGCCGTCGGCATTTGCCGACGACCTCGCCCGCGCCGTTGACGCCGGGCCGGTCGCGTGCGTGCAACTTCGCCTGAAACAGGCCGACGACGACACCGTCCGCCGCGCGGCGGAAATCCTGGCGCCGGTCGTGCAGTCCCGGGACGTGGCCTTCATCATGAACGACCGGCCGGACCTCGCGTTTCAAACCGGCTGCGACGGCGTCCATATCGGCGTCGAGGATGCCGGCTACGACGAAGCCCGCCGTACGGTCGGCGCGGACGCGATCGTCGGCGTGACCTGCCACGACTCCCGCCATCGGGCCATGGTGGCGGCCGAGCGTGGCGCGGATTACGTTGCCTTCGGTGCCTTCTTCCCGACGGAAACCAAACAGGCAAAGACCCGGGCCGACATCGCGGTGATCGGCTGGTGGGCGGAAATGATGGAAGTGCCGTGCGTCGCGATCGGCGGCATCACGCCGGAGAACTGTCGTCCACTGGTCGAAGCCGGCGCGGATTTCCTGGCCGTCGTTTCCGCCGTCTGGGACGCCCCGGACGGACCGGCCGCGGCGGTCCGTCGTTTCGCCGACGCGATCTCCTGACCCTGGCCCCATTGCATCGCATCGGCCGCACGTCTATATCGGGCCCCGGTTCGTCGGCGGGCCACCAAACAAGATTACTGACGGATATGATTGATGAAGATTGACGGCAACGCGATCCGCCCCGGAAACATCATCGAGCACAAGGGCCAGCTTTGGCGGGCGGTCAAGACGCAGCACGTCAAACCTGGCAAGGGCGGCGCCTTCCTGCAGGTCGAACTGCGCGACATTCGCCATGGCACCAAGCTGAACGAACGATTCCGTTCGTCGGAAAGCGTGGAACGGGTCCGTCTGGACCAGAAGCCTTACCAATTCCTGTATGCCGACGGCGACGACTACACCTTCATGGACCAGGAGACCTATGACCAGATCTCGCTGAACAAGGATCTGATCGGCGAGGACTCGGTGCAATATCTTCAGGACGGAATGGTCGTCGAGGTCGAATCCTTCGAGGAGGAACCGATTGCGGTGAGCCTGCCGGAAACCGTCGTTCTGGAAATCACCGAGGCCGACGCCGTGGTGAAGGGACAGACGGCCTCCAGCTCGTACAAGCCGGCGCTGTTGGAGAACGGCGTGCGCACGCTGGTCCCGCCTCATATCGAAACCGGCACGCGCGTCGTGATCAACACCGCCGACGGTTCCTACGTCGAACGGGCCAAGAGCTGACCGCGGCCCCGCACCGCCGATCCGGAATGGCCCTCAATACACCCCTGATGAACGTGATGTCGCGCGCGGTCGAAAAGGCCGGGCGCGCATTGGTCCGCGACTTTGGCGAAGTCGAACAGTTGCAGGTCAGCAAGAAAGGACCGGCGGACTTCGTCTCCAACGCCGACCACAAGTCCGAGCGCATTCTGCGCGAGGAGTTGTCGAAGGCGCGGCCGCGTTTCGGATTGCTGATGGAGGAGTCGGGTGCCGTTGCCGGCGACGACGGCGAACACCGCTGGATCGTCGACCCCTTGGACGGAACGACCAATTTCCTGCACGGCATGCCGCACTGGGCGATCTCCGTCGCGCTGGAACAGCACAACGAAATCATCGCCGGCATCGTCTACGACCCGGTCAAGGACGAGATGTTCTGCGCCCAGAAAGGCATGGGCGCATTTCTCGGCAACCGGCGGATCCGCGTTTCTTCCCGCTCGCGCCTTCCGGAATCGATTTTCGCAACGGGCATCCCTTTCCTGGGAATTCAAGACGGCGCGGGCCACCGTCAGTTCCTGCGTCGGCTTGAAGTCGTGATGGCAGCGACCGCCGGCGTGCGACGGTGGGGGGCGGCGGCGCTGGACCTTGCCTATGTCGCGGCGGGCCGGTACGAGGGCTTCTGGGAACGCGGTCTCAATCCTTGGGATACAGCAGCAGGCATCATTCTGGTCCGCGAAGCGGGCGGCATCGTCTCCGATATTTCGGGCGGTCGTTTCGCACTGGACGACAAGGACCTTTTGGCGACGAACGAACGAATTCATGGGGCGTTCGTTGACCTGATGCGCCCGGTCGAATAGCACGCATTCGTCGCGGATTTGGCTCAACCACAAAGAGTTGTGCGGCTGAATCCGGTAGGATATCTTTTCCGCACCTTACGTCGCGCGGCGAATCGATCTATTCACGAGAGGGCCATGCCGGAACGAGACGTCCTCAAGACTCTCAGAACCGTTGGAGTCACTATGAGTGTCCGGCCGTTGTTTTATGTCGCAGTCGCATCGTCGTTGATCGGCGCCGCCGCGCATGCGCAGACTCCGCACTATCGCGGCGCCGCGGTCACCGGCGACAGCGTCACAGTCGATCTGTCCGTCCTCGACAGGCTTGGCCCGCCGCCGTCGTTGCCGCAACTGCTGCGTCCGGGAACCGTCACGCCGCAGACGCTGGAACCGCCGACGGCAACCGCGCAACCGGATCCCTCGGCCAGGCTGTTGAGGCCGCCGACGGGCGCGCCGAAGTCTCAGCTCAACATCCCGTCGAGCCCAGGCGAAACCGCGGCCGCACAGCGACCTGCGCCAGCGCCGGCGCCGGCGACGCCGCCGCCGGCTGTTCGCCGACCGGCGCCGGTCGCCCAGACACCGCCGCCACAGGTCGCAGAGCCGACGCCGGCTCCGCAAAAACCGCCCGCACCGGCGGTGCGGGAACCGGCGCCTGCGCCGAGACCGGCGACGGCACAAGTCGCCAAACCGACGCCCCAACAGCCGCCGGCGCAACAGCAGACCGCGGCGCGCGCCACGCCGCCGAAACCGGTGCAGCCTGCGAAACCCGCAGAGCCGGCCGCCACTGCGAAACCGGCACCGACGCCAAAGGCGCCCCCGCCGCAGCAGCCGGCCGCAGCCCCCAAACCGGCCGCAGCCCCCAAACCGGCCGCAGCGCCAAAGCCCGCCGCAGCGCCAAAGCCCGCCGCAGCGCCAAAGCCCGCCGCAGCGCCCGAGCCTGCCGCAGCGCCGAAGCCCGCGGCGCAAACGGCTGCGAAACCGTCAACCGGATCGGATGAAAAGCCGGCCCCGGCCGCCGCCACACCGCCCGAACCCAAACCGGCGGCGGAGAGACCCGCGCCAGCCAGACAGGTTGCGGCGGTACCCGGCGAGGCCATCGAACGCGACGGCGGCCTGACGATCACGTTCGCGCCCGGTTCAAGCGACCTGCCCGACAACGCGGTCGGCGCGCTCGACCGGCTGTCCGAGCGCCTGAAGTCGGATCCGAACCTGCGCATCCAGCTTGTCGGCTTCGCCCGAACCCAGGTCGAGTCCCCCAGCCAGGCGCGTCGGCTTTCGCTGTTCCGCGCCTTGTCGGTGCGCACCCATTTGATGAAGAAGGGCGTCCGCAGCACACGGATGGACGTGCGCGCGTTGGGCAACAAGGAGGACGACGGTCCGCCGGACCGGGTTGATTTGGTGGTGCCAAGTGGAAGCTAAGGCCGGCCGGACGTCGGCGTTCCGGCCCCAATTTCTCCGCATTCCCCGTTCAGGATGCGCGGCATGAGCAAACCCACGCCGTACCTGTTTCGCATGGCGCTGTTTCTGGTGGCGCTGGTCGTGCTGGCGGGGGTGCTGTACAGGCCACTGTCCGATGCCTTCTTCGCCAATGCGGTCCTGAACTCGATCATTCTGACCGCCCTTGCAATCGGGATCGTGCTTCCCTTCCGAACCGTCGTCATGCTGGGACGGGAGGCATTGTGGGTGGAAGTGTTCCAGCGCGGCCAGAGCGGCAGCGTGGGCACGGTGTCGGTGACGCCGCGCCTTCTGGCGCCGGCGGCGACGATGCTGGGCGAACGCGCCGACCGGTCGGCGCGCCTGAGCCTTTCCACGACCGCGATGCAGACGCTGTTGGACGGCGTCGCGAGCCGGCTGGACGAAAGCCGCGAGATCAACCGCTATATGGTCGGACTGCTGGTCTTCCTGGGACTGTTGGGCACGTTCTGGGGCCTCCTGCAAACGGTCAACGCAGTGGGCCTCGTCATCGGCGATTTGAACGTCGGCGGCAGCGACGTTGCCGGCGCGTTCGAGGAACTGAAGGGCGGCCTGCAGTCTCCGCTGGCGGGCATGGGCACGGCGTTTTCATCTTCGCTGTTTGGGCTGGCGGGCTCGCTGGTCATCGGCTTCCTCGGCCTCCAGGCCGGGCAGGCACAGAACCGGTTCTACAACGACCTCGAGGAATGGCTGTCGGGCCTGACGCGTCTGTCGGGCGGTGGCGGTCCGGTCGGCGACGGCGTGGAGTCGGTGCCCGCCTACATCCAGGCACTGTTGGAACAGACCGCCGACAGCTTGGACAACCTGCAGCGTTCCATGGCGCGCACCGAGGACTCGCGGGTTACCGCGAAGGACCAGATGGCGGATCTGACGGCGAAGATCGACGCGCTGTCGGACACCATGAAAACCGAGCAGAACCTGCTGCTGAAGCTGGCGGAAGGCCAGCTTGAGCTGCAGCCGGCCTTGAAGCGGCTGGCCGAAGGCCAGATCACCGGCGCAGCGGAGGAGCAAAGTCGCGCGCACATCCGCAATATCGAGACCTACCTCGCCCGGATGCTGGAGGAGATGTCCAGCGGGCGGGCCGAAACCATGCAGGATCTGCGCGCCGAGATCAGGCTGTTGGCGCGAACGCTTGCCGCCGCACTGGACGGTAAGGTCGACACCAAGAGCGCCTGAGGAGCGGCGGCGGTATGGCTCTCGCACGCCGCGAAAGACAGAACCTCGACATCTGGCCCGGCTTCGTCGACGCGCTGGCGACGCTGTTGATGGTGATCATCTTCCTTTTGATGATCTTCGTTCTGTCGCAGGTCTATCTCAACGAAGCGCTCAGCGGTCGCGACGAGGCGCTGCAGCGGCTCAACAACCAGGTGGCGGAACTGTCGGAGTTGTTGACCCTCGAACGCACGGCCAACGACGAAATGCGCAGCAACATCGACGAACTGTCGGGCGAACTGCGTGCCTCCCTGGCCGAACGCGACCAGCAAGAAAGCGAACTGCTGTCGCTGAGGACCTTGCGCGACAGCCTGACCTCGCGTCTGGCGGACGCGCAGGAACAGGCCGATCGTCTGCAGTCCGAGCGCGACCTCCTGGCCAGCGAGCGCGACACTCTCATCGAAACGCGCGATTCCCTCTCGGCGCAGGTCGAAGACGCCTACAAGGTGATCGAGGCGGACAAGGAGACGATCGAGGCGCAGTTGGCCGACCTCGCGCGGCTTTCCGACGACCTCTCGGCGCTGGAGGCCCTGCGCGCGGAACTGATGTCGCAGCTTGCCGCCGCGCAGCTGGCACTTCAGGAGGCGGAGGACAAGCTCACCGAGGAGGAAAAGGAACGTCTGGCCGCCGAGCGGGCGCTTGCGGAGAAGGAAACCACGTTGGAGGAGTATGTCGCGCTGCTCTCGACCAACCGGAAGAAGCTGGAAGGCAGCGCGGAGGAACTGGCACTCAGCAAACGCGAGCTTGAAGAGAACATCGAGGCCTTGACGCTGGCGCGCGCCGAGACCGCAAAACTGAACCGGCAGGTCGCGGCATTGCGCGAACAGCTCGAAATCCTGAACGCCACGCTGGACGCCTCGGAGGAACGCGACAAGGAACAGAAGGCCCAGATCGAGGCGCTGGGCAACCGCCTTAACACCGCTTTGGCCAGCAAGGTGCAGGAGCTGGCCCGCTATCGCAGCGACTTTTTCGGCAAACTGCGCGAAATCCTGGGCGACCGTCGCGACATTCAGATCGTCGGCGACCGGTTCGTGTTCCAGTCGGAGGTTCTGTTCGCCTCCGGCTCGGACGAACTGGAAGTGGCCGGCAAGGAACAGATGGCGCAGATCGCCGAGACGCTGGCGGAAATCGCGCGCGGTATCCCCGACGACATCAATTGGATCCTGCGGGTGGATGGCCATACCGACCGGCGTCCGATCACGACCGAGCGTTTCCCATCCAACTGGGAGCTCTCGACGGCACGTGCGATCTCGGTGGTGAAATTCCTGGAAAGCCAGGGGATCCCCGCAGACCGGCTGGCCGCGACCGGGTTCGCGCAGTTCCAGCCCCTGGACGACCGCGGCGACGAAATCGCCTATCGCCGCAATCGCCGGATCGAGCTGAAACTGACGCAGCGCTAGCCCGGCCGGGGCGGGCTTGCAATGGCCGGCCACAGCGTCTATAAGCGCCGCGCACGAAGGCAGAGAGACCCGACCGATGAAACCGGACATCCATCCCGATTACCACGAGGTCATCGTCCAGATGACCGACGGGACGACCTACAAGACCCGCTCGACCTGGGGCAATCCGGGCGACACCATGCGCCTGGACATCGACGTCAACACGCACCCGGCCTGGACCGGCGGTCCGCAGAAGCTGTTGGAAGGCGGCCAGCTTGCCCGCTATCAGAAGCGTTACGGCAACTTCATCAAATAGGCGGCCGGCGGCTCTGCCGGAGCCCGTACAAAGGCGCCCCATGCGGGCGCCTTTTTTGATGCCGGCGCGGCCGGCCGCGCCGCGTGAGCTCTCAACAAGCCATTGAAATAGAACACAAAAAATTTGCCTAGGACGGCTTGAAGCCGGGCCCGGGGCACCCCACATCCAAGGGGCCGCCGGATGCTGCATGCAGGTCCAAGGGGCGGCACAGAAGACCCGGGCCGGCCAACAGGCGGCCCGCCGTAAACGACTTGCTTTTAGAGGAGTCTGACAATGCGTACGTTCGACCTTTCCCCGCTTTTCAGCACCACCGTCGGCTTCGACCGTATGGCCCGCATGCTGGACCAGATGTCCAGCGAGGGCGCGCCGACCTACCCGCCCTACAACATCGAGAAGACCGATGAGGACGCCTATCGCGTGACGATGGCCGTGGCCGGTTTCGGCGACGACGACCTTGCCCTTGAGGTCAAGGAAAACGTCCTGACGGTCTCCGGCGGCGTGGACAGGCAGACGGAAGAGAACAGGACCTTCCTGCACCGCGGCATCGCGACCCGCGCCTTCGAGCGTCGGTTCAACCTGGCCGACCACATCAAGGTCACCGGCGCGACGCTGGAGAACGGCCTGTTGCACATCGACCTGGTGCGTGAGGTCCCCGAGGCTTTGAAGCCGCGGCAGATCAAGATCGCAACCAGCGGCCAGAGGAAGATCTCCCAGAAGGCCGCCTGACGATCGGTCCTAGGACCATGCCGGCTTGGCCGGCAATCAGCGGGGCGCAGGCGCAAGCCTGCGCCCCTTCGATTCCGGCCTCGCGAGCGCGCCTCATGCCGCGGCCGCATCCTGTCGGAAGCTGTCGATGATGTGTTCGGCCAGGCGCTTGCCGGCTTCGGATTCCGCGCGCCGGCCCAACACAAGCGCGATATCCACCATGGGAAGGGTCGGGAAACCGTCCTTTTCGCCCAGAACCCGCATGCCGCCGGACAGCGAGCTTTGCGCGATGGCCGTCACCGCCAGACCGTTCTCGACGGCCGCCGCCAGGGCCGACAGGCTGGGACTGGTATAGGCGACCCGATAAGGCTTGCCGGCGTTGTCCAGGGCGGCAATCGCCCATTGGTGGAACTTGCAGTCCTGCAGGAACAGCGCCAGCGGCACCGGGTCGTGTTCGTGCGCCAGGTGCTGGGGCGATGTCGCCCAGATCACCGGCTCGCGGCGCAGCACAAGCCCCTCCTCCGATCCTGGATCGCGGGAGACCAGGGCCAGGTCCAACCGTCCCGCGTTCAGCGCTTCCAGCAGTTGCGGGCTCTGCTCGCAGCGGATCTCCAAATGGACGCGCGGGTAGGTTTCGGCAAAACGGGAGAACAACAGCGGCAACAGCGTATTGGCGTAATCGTCAGGCGTACCGACCCTGACGGTGCCGGCAATCTCCGGCTCGGCAAAGCGGGTGATCGCCTCGTCATGCAGGGCCAGCATGCGTCGGGCATAGCCCAGCAAGGTCATGCCGTCGGCGGTCAGGACAAGCTGGCGGCCGGCCCGTTCGAACAGCGGCTTTCCGGCCAGCTCTTCCAAACGGCGCATCTGCATGCTGACGGCCGACTGGGTCCGGTTCACCAGGGGCGCGGCGCCGGTGAAACTGCCGGTATCGGCAAACGCGACGAAGGTGCGCAGAAGATCGATCTCAAGGGTTCCGCTCACGGGCGTCTCCGGAAGCTGTGGTTCAATTAGTTTTCCTTATGAGAACCATAAAAACTATTCGCTTGATTGAACAGTCTTGGATTTGCATCTTCAACGAGGCAACAGGCGCGAAGGGCGCGCCGGGCTCGCAACAGGAGGATTGAGCCATGTATGCAAGGATCGACCGTTCGTCGCCGACACCCGCGCATGTCTTCGGCGCGACCGAACAGCCGCCGGTCGGAAACGCCTTGCTTCGCGGGCTGTCGGTTCTCGCCCAGTGGCAGGAACGCTGGCAGCAGCGGCGGCAACTGGAAGCCCTGGACCAGGGCGCCATGCAGGATCTGGCGCTGTCGCGTGCGGACGTCTATCGCGAGGCGTCCAAGCCGTTCTGGGTCCGATAGGGCCGACATGCTGAAACTCTATGACCAGCTTTCCTCGGGCAACGGCTACAAACCCCGGCTGATGCTGCATCAGCTGGGGCTGCCGTTCGAGCGGATCGAGGTGGACATCTACGAGGGCGCCTCGCATACGCCCGAGTTCCTGCGCCGCAACCCGGTCGGCAAGATCCCTGTCCTGGAGCTGGACGACGGGACGTGCCTGTGGGAGTCCGACGCCATCCTGTTTTACCTGGCCGAGGGCACGCCCTACCTGCCCGACGACCGCCTGGACCGGGCGCGGGTCCTGCAATGGATGTTCTTCGAGCAATACTGTCATGAACCGACGATCGCCGTGGTTCGGTCCTGGACGAAGTACAACCGCATGCCCGCAGGTGCCGAGGACCAGCTGGCGCAAAAACGGATCGATGGATACGCGGCGTTGAAAGTGATGGAAGAAAGGCTGGCGGCGCACCCCTACCTTGTGGCCGACCGTTATACCGTCGCCGATATTGCGCTTTACGCCTACACCCATGTCGCGCCCGAAGGCGGCTTCGACCTTGGCCCCTACCCCGCCATCGGTGCATGGATGCAGCGTGTCGAGGCTCAGCCGGGCTACGTGCCAATCACCCGGGCCTGACGGTCATTCGCAGAGATTGCGCCTAAGCGTCCGAAGACCCGGCTCGCCCGCCAGCCGCTGGCACAGCGCCGGATCGATGTTGCGCGCACGCCGCAGATCGTCGCGCGCATCGGGCGTGCGGTCCAACTCGTACAAAACCCGCCCGCGCATCAAAAGGAACTCCGGGTCTTCGGGCGCCAGGACAATGGCCCTGTCCAGATCGTCAAGCGCGTCGCCAAGTCTGCCGATCTCGCGGCGCACCACCGCACGGTTGAAATAGGCAATCGCAAGCCCCGGTTCGAGGCCGAGCGCCGTTTCGAAATTCCGCAGCGCCAGATCAATCTGTCCCAGTTCGCTGTAGATCACGCCGCGGTCGTTGTAGGCCCTGGCGAAATCGGGCCAGGCCAACACCACCGCATCGAGATCGTCCATCGCAAGCCGCAGCGCCCCGACCGAACCCAGGCTCAGCGCGCGGTTGTAACGGGCCGGGATCAATTCCGGATTGATCGCCAGCGCTGTGCTGTAGTCGAGGATGGCATCTTCGAACCGAGCCAGTTCGTAGTAGGTCAGGCCGCGGTTCACCAGCGCGTCCGTATTGCCCGGCGCAAGTCCCAGCGCGGCGTCATAGTCCTCAAGCGCAGCTTGCCGGGCGCCCGTCGCGGCCAGCGCATCGCCACGCCGGGTCAAGGCCAGAGAAAGGTCCCATCCCTCAAGAGTGCCGGTTTCGATCACCCGGGTCAGGAAGAAGACTGCCCTTCGATACTGTCCTTGCTCGGCAGCCAGGGCGGCCGACTCGGCATCGTCCAGAACGTCGCCAAGGACGTCCGCCAGCGACGCCCACAAGGCGATCGCGACCAACATCGCCGGGACACCAAGGCAGCGCAGGCGAACCGGCCACGTCATCGGCCGAAACGAGCCGGCAGCAGCGCGTGGCAAGGGGATCGCCCGCTCAGGTCGCGCCCTCGTCCAGCAAAGGCCGCACCGCGGCCCGCACTCTTTCTGGGACTGGAACGGTCTGTCTGCTGTCGCGGTCGACATACACGTGCACGAAATGCCCGAAAGCTGCGGGATCGTCCTCGCCCTGGCGGAACAGGCCGATGTCGTAGACTATGCTGGACCGGCCCAGCTTGGTCACGCACATGCCCGCGTCGATCACTTCGGGAAAGGTCAGCTCCTTCTTGAACTGGCATCTTGTTTCGACAACCAGCCCGATCTCCTTCGTGGTCGCCGGATCGAGACCGCCGTGGTCCATCAGGTGCTTGTTCACCACCGTGTCGAAGTAGGAGTAGTAGGTCACGTTATTGACGTGCCCATAGACGTCGTTGTCCATCCACCGCGTCGGTATCGCCATGAAGTGGGGATAACGGCCGCGCCGCACGGTCTGGCCGCCGTTCATGCGTCGACTTTCAAGGTTGCGAAAAACGTGCGCAGCGCGGCCAAGGTCTGCGCAGGTTCCTCGAGCATAATCATGTGTCCGCCGTCAGGGATGATGACCGAGTTGGCCCGAATGATCGCGTCGGCCAGCGGCTTGGCCGCTTTCATCGGCGTCATGCGGTCCGCCGAGCCCATGACCAGCAAGGTGGGGCATTTCACTTCGCCGGCCGCTTCCAGCCCGCGGCGATAGTCGTTGCACGCCGCCAGGTCCGATGCCAGAACCCCCGGCGCACTGCGGCGCAACAACTGGGCGGCACCGCGGATCAGCCAGATGCCGCTGGCGATGTTGCCACCGAGATGTGCGCGCGCGCCATGGCCCCATGCCGAGATCAGATCGGCCGCCTTCGACAGGTCGTTGTGCGCAGCGTCCAGCAGGTCGGGATGAACAGGCATCTTCGCCGCCGCTCCCAGCAGAGCGAGCGCGCTTGTGCGTGCAGGGCTCCGAGCAGCCGCTTCCAGCGCGACCAGGGCCCCCATCGAATGACCGACGAGGCACGCCTCGGGCACGCCGACCGCATCCAAAAGCGCACCCACCCAATCGGCCATTTCGACGATGCCGGCCAAGGCGCTGCCGCCGCTGCGCCCGTGGGCTGGAAAATCCACCGCGGCGACGCTGTAGCCGTGGTGCGCGAAATAGCGTGTCTGCTGTCCCCAGACGCTGTGGTCCATGCCGGCGCCATGCAGAAACAGGACGGTCGGCTTGGCAGGATCCAGCGGCTGGCCGCCGGTCTGGATGTAGACGCGGGCACCGTCGACCGTGACCTGCATCAGGCCGCAGCCTTCATCGCCGCCCGCAAGGCCCTGTCCAGATCGCGCAGCAGGTCATCCGTATCCTCCAGCCCGACGGATATCCGGATCAGATCTTCGCCGATGCCCGCCTCGGCCAGTTGCGCCGCGCTCATCTGCTGGTGCGTCGTGCTGGCCGGATGCAGCACCAAGGACTTGGCATCGCCGACATTTGCCAGGTGCGAGAAGATCTCCACCTGTTCGATAAACCGCGCACCGGCGGCGCGTCCCCCTTTGACGCCGAAGGACAGCATCGACCCCGGACCTTTCGGCAGATAGCGCGCCGCCAGTTCGTGGTCCGGATGGCTGGCAAGACCGGGATAGGAGACCCAGGCAACGGCCTCGTGGCCGTCCAGATACTCCGCAACGGTCCGCGCGTTCGCGACATGCCGGTCCATGCGCACCGGCAGGGTCTCCAGGCCCTGGAGGATGTAGAACGCATTCGCGGGGCTCAGCGCGGCGCCGAAATCGCGCAGCCCCTCGGCCCGGGCACGCATGATAAAGGCCGCCGGACCGTATTCCTCCGCAAAGACGATCCCGTGATAGCCCGCGTAAGGTTCGGTCAAAGTCGGAAACTTGTCGCCCGCGGACCAGTCGAACCGTCCCGAGTCGGTCAGCACACCGCCCATGGCGATGCCGTGGCCACCCAGCCATTTGGTCGCCGAATGGATCGCGATGTCCGCCCCGTGGTCGAACACCCGGCACAGATAGGGGGTGTTGAAGGTCGCGTCGATGACCAGCGGCAGGTCGGCCTCGTGGGCCCGTGCGGCAACCGCCTCCAGATCCATGATCTCCAGTCCCGGGTTGCCCAGCAACTCGCCAAACACCATTCGGGTCTCGGGCCGGATCGCGGCGGCAAAGGCGTCGACATCGCGCGGGTCGACGAAGGTGGTCTCGATCCCGAAACGCGGCAGCGTCTGTGTAAACAGATTGATCGATCCGCCATAAAGCGCCCGCGAGGCAACGATGTGCCCGCCCTGCCCCATCAAGGTGACGATTGCCAGGTGCAGCGCGGCATGGCCGCTGGCGGTGCATACCGCCCCGACGCCGCCGTCCAGGGCGGCCATACGCTCTTCAAGGACGGCGACCGTGGGGTTGGAGATGCGGGAATAGATATGGCCGGCCCGCTCCAGGTTGAACAGCGCCGCGGCGTGATCGGTATCTTCGAACACGTAGGACGTGGTCTGGTAGATGGGCACGGCGCGCGCACCGGTCGCAGGATCGGGCTGCTGGCCCGCGTGCAGCGCCAAGGTGGCAAATCTTAGAAAGTCTGGTTCAACCATTCCTTATCGGCCCCTGATCCCGGTTGCCGGCAGTGAAGACGGCGGCAACCATACATGGCCGAAAAGCATGGGCTCAATGCAAGAAATCGCGCAAGAAAATGGGCCGCCATCCCCTGTCCCGAGATTGGCGGCCCTTCTTAACAAGCAACCGGCACTCCGAAGGGCCGGCCCCCTGATTGCCTTCCCTGTACAACTTGCGTCGACAGGCGGAACATTACCCAGACGGAGGGGTATGGTCAAAGAAAATTGAGCCGCCGAAGCGGCTCAAGTTGAACAGGGAGGCAAATAGGGGTCCGAATGCTCCGTCCGCCGGGGGAGCGGACATCAAGCCTCGGAGTGATGTTGCTCAAACTAAGGGCCAAATGCTAATTTTTGGTTAACGACGTTAGGTTTGTTCTACTGCAATTAGTCATTCCACGCAACTTTACAGCCCTATAGTTTTAGAGCATTGATAAACTTACATATTTTTGGCAAAGAAAATTCCTGCAAAAACCCGAATCGGGGCGTTTTTTGCGGTATCTGGGTCATTTATCTGGTTAAGCGCCCCGGTTTTTTGCCCGCCAGGCCGGAAAAACGGGGCCAAGGGCTGCGCCGCCGCGCGCCCTAGTCGAAGCCGGACCGCCCGTTCCCCACCACATAGAACCGGGCAAGCCTGAAGGGGAAGGACGGATTGCCCTGACCTGCCGTCCCGCGTGCGAAGGCCAGCGCCGCGGAACCGCCCGACCGGTCTTGCCGCCTTGCCGAAAGCCAGGCTGCCGCCGCATCGACCCGGATGGCGCTGACGATGGCAAGGGCCTCGTCGGGCCCCATGGCGACGTTCGGCGGGTTGCAGACATAGCCGAACAGGGCGTTGCGCGGCCGCTTCTCCGGATCCTCGGTGATCGTATCCCAACTGCCGGAGAAGCCCACGCAGGCGCGCCCGGAGGTGGCAACAGCGAAAGAGCGATAAAAGAGTTGCCGGCGCCAGCCAGGCACGGCCTCGGCCGGTGCCCAGCTGTCCAAGGGCCCGGAAAACACCGAGAACGTTTCCATTGCGTCGCGTGTCGCCAGCCGGAAATCGAGCGCGACCGTCGTTCGCGGATTGGCGGCCAGAAAGACCACTTCGGCCGTGACGCCGTCGCGTTCGAAAATGCCGTACTCTTCGATCTGCCAGTCGTCGACGAAACGCACGAAGCGCATCCCGGCGCCGGAGACCCGGGGACCCAGTCGGACAGCGTGCGCACCGTCGGCAACGTAGCCCACCGAGCCGGGGTCGACCGGCGGCGATTGGCACGCGGACAGGAACGCGAAAGCCGCCAGCGCCGACAGCGCGGCTACGCACCTGGCGGGCGCATCGATCAGGACTTGAACACCGATTCCGCGGCGTTGCGGGCCGACTGCTTCTCCGCGATCTTTTCCTGCACGCGATCGATCTCTGCCTGCAACTCGCCGATATATTCCTCAAGTGCCTCCACGGACATGACGTCGAGGTCTTTCGGTTTTGGCTTTGTCTTAGGGGCTCGTGGCTCGAGATCGTCGGTGTCCATGGGTGTCGCTCCCTTGCTTTTTGGTCTCCTGCTTGCGACTGTGCGGAGAGGTTAGCAGAGCCTGGAAAGACCGCAAAGAATGACGATTCCTCCCGATATGAACGTGACCGAGATCTCGGAACCGGGCGGTCCCGAAGTTCTGAAACCGGCCACGCGCGCGGTTCCAGAGCCCGGCCCCGGACAGGCATTGATCGCGGTCGAGGCCGCCGGCGTGAACCGGCCCGACTGCCTGCAGCGGTCGGGCGCCTACCCTCCGCCGCCGGGTGCAAGCGACCTTCCGGGTCTGGAAGTCTCCGGCACCGTAGCGGCCGTGGGCCCCGACGTTGACGGCATTCAGCCCGGCGATCGCGTCTGCGCCCTGACGCCGGGGGGCGGCTATGCCGAATACTGCCTGGCGCCCGCGGGCCATTGCCTGCCGATCCCGGACGGGATGTCGGCGGTGGAAGCCGCGTGCTTGCCGGAAACCTGCTTCACCGTCTGGTCGAACGTATTCGGCCGCGCCGGGCTTGCTTCCGGTGAGACCTTTCTGGTCCATGGCGGTTCCAGCGGCATCGGCACGACCGCGATCCAACTTGCCAAGGCGTTCGGCGCGACGGTGCTGACCACCGCAGGCTCGGAAGACAAATGCGCGTTTTGCCGCGACCTGGGCGCCGATCTTGCGATCAACTACAAGACCGAAAACTGGAAAGACTCGGTGCTTGAAGCAACCGACGGCAAGGGCGTTGACGTCCTGTTGGACATGGTCGGTGGCGACTATATCCAGGACAACATCGACGTGCTTGCCAATGACGGACGTTACAGCCTGATCGCCTTCCTCAGGGGGCCGAAGGCGGACGTCAATTTCACCCGCGTCCTGGTCCGCCGTCTGACGATCACGGGCTCGACGCTGCGGCCGCAGTCGGTCGCCCGCAAGGACGCGATCGCTCGGGAGCTCAGGGCGCATGTCTGGCCCCTTATCGAATCCGGCCGGCTGAAGGTCCCGATCCATGCGCGTTTCCCCTTGGCTCAGGCGTCCGAGGCGCATGCCCTGATGGAATCCAGCCAGCATATGGGAAAGATCGTCCTGGAGGTCGGGGACTAGACACTCTGCGCTTTGCGCGCCTGATAAAGCCGTGTATAAGGCTGCGCATCCCGGACAAAACAAAGTTTCTGGGGCGGCGCCCGGCCCGCAGCCGTTACCCCGCGAGCCTGACGCCCGTCCCGTCCAAGGAGGCGCAATGTCAAGAAAGCCGCTGATGCCGAGGGCGACGGCCGTCTGGCTGGTCGACAACACGACGCTGACGTTCGATCAGATTTCCGACTTCTGCGGGTTGCACCCGCTGGAAGTCCAGGCAATCGCCGACGGCGAGGCCAGCGGCGGGATGCAGGGCCTGGACCCGGTGCAGAACGGACAGCTCACCCGGGAGGAAATCCTCCGGTGCGAGGAGGATACGTCGGCCAAGCTGCGGATTGCCGAATCCGACATTCCCATGCCCAAGGTCAGGCACAAAGGCCCGCGCTACACGCCCGTCTCCAAGCGCGCCGACAAACCCGACGCCATTGCATGGTTGCTGAAACACCATCCGGAACTGACCGACGCCCAGGTCGGGCGGCTGATCGGCACCACCAAGCCGACGATCAATGCCGTGCGCGACCGGACCCACTGGAACAGCCCCAACCTCCGGCCCCGCAGCCCGGTCGAGCTGGGCCTGTGTTCGTTCGAGGACATGCGCCTGGCGATCGAGAAAGCCATCAAGGCGGGCCGCAAGCCTGCCGACCCACAGGACCTGGAGCCGGAGCCCGCAGCGCCGATGCAGGCCCCGACCTGGGAAGGCCTCGAATAGCCCGTTCGGTCGGCCGGCTCAGGCCGACGTCGCGTACCCCACGGTCTTCAGACTGTCGCCGATCTCGTCGAGAATGGCGGGGTCATCGATGGTGGCCGGCATCTTGTAGTCTTGGCCGTCGGCAATGGCGCGCATGGTGCCGCGCAGGATCTTGCCCGATCGGGTCTTGGGAAGACGCGCAACGACGGTGCAGGTCTTGAAGGCGGCGACCGGGCCGATCGCCTCGCGGACCTGCTTGACCACCTCGGCAACGATCTCCTCGTGCGGCCTGTCGACACCCGCCTTCAGAACCAGGAACCCCAACGGCAACTGGCCCTTCAGCGTATCGGCAACGCCGATAACCGCACATTCCGCGACATCGGGATGCTCGGCCAGCACCTCCTCCATGGCGCCGGTCGAAAGCCGATGCCCGGCGACGTTGATGATGTCGTCGGTGCGGGACATGACGAACACATAGCCGTCCTCGTCCAGATAGCCGGCGTCACCAGTCTGATAGTAGCCGGGGTAGTCGGTCAGGTAGGACTGCAGGTACCGTTCGTCGGCCTGCCACAGCGTCGGCAGGCAGGACGGCGGCATCGGCAGCTTGATGCAGATCGCGCCCATCTCGCCATTGGGGACGGGCTGGTTGTCCGGTCCGAGGATCTGGACGTCGTAGCCGGGCACGGGCCGGGTCGGAGAGCCCGCCTTGACGGGCAGCTTCTCGATACCCATGCAGTTGGCGGCCATCGCCCAGCCGGTTTCGGTCTGCCACCAGTGGTCGATGACGGGAACCTTCAGTTTCGCCTCGGCCCAATGCAGCGTGTCGGGATCGCAACGCTCGCCGGCCAGGAACAGTGTCTTGAAATGGGACAGGTCGTAGTCGGCGATCAGGGCGCCGTCCGGGTCCTCTTTCTTGATCGCCCGAAACGCCGTCGGCGCGGTGAACAGCGCCTTGACCTTGTGCTCTTGAATCACGCGCCAGAACACGCCGGCATCCGGCGTGCCGACCGGCTTGCCTTCGAAGACGATGGTTGTGCATCCGTGCAGCAGCGGCGCATAGCAGATGTAGGAATGGCCAACCACCCAGCCGACGTCCGATGCCGCCCAATAGACGTCGCCCGGGTCGATGTCGTAGATCGCCTTCATCGACCATTTCAATGCAACCATGTGGCCGCCATTGTCGCGGACCACGCCCTTGGGCTGGCCGGTTGTGCCGGACGTATAGAGAATGTACAGGGGATCGGTCGCCGAAACCGGGACGCAGTCGGCCGGTTCGGCGGCCTCCATCATCTCACGCCAGTCGTGATCGCGGCCGGCAATCAGGTCGCAGGTCTGCTGTTCACGCTGCAGCACCACGACGGCGCGCACGGTATCGCCGGCAAGCCGGATCGCCTCGTCGACCATCGGCTTGTAGGACACGACGCGGCCCGGTTCCAATCCGCAGGATGCCGTCAGGATGACGCGGGAATCGGAATCGGTGATGCGCGTCGCCAGCTCGCTGGGCGCGAAGCCGCCGAAAACCACCGAGTGCACGGCGCCGATCCGCGCACAGCCCAGCATCGCGACCAGCGCCTGCGGCACCATCGGCATATAGATGATGACCCTGTCGCCCTTCTCGACACCCAGCGAGCGCAGCATGCCTGCACAGCGTGCGACCTTGTCCTTCAGCTCCGCATAACTCAGCGTGCGCTTTTTGCCGGTGATCGGGCTGTCATAGATGATTGCCGGCTGGTCGCCGCGGCCTGCCTCCACATGGCGGTCGACGGCGTTGTAGCAGGTGTTGCAGGTGGCGCCAGAAAACCAGCGATAGAACGGCTGGTTGCTGTCGTCCAAGACGCGGTCCCAGCGGGAGTACCAATCGATCTCCTGAGCCGCCTCGCCCCAGAAGCCTTCGGGATCCTCAAGCGAGCGCCGGTATACCGATTCAAGCGAGCCGTTCATGGTGGCACGTCCTCCCTGGTCTTTCTGTTGTGTTCGGAGCCGTCCGAAAACCGGCGGTCCCTTATCGCGATTGTGACGGCGGGCCAAGACCCATTGCAAATCACGCTTTGCCGCCTCGGAACATGATCTACCTCAAGTATGCTTCGGTCCGCGCGGCGTGCAACCTGGCCCGAGATCCCGTTCCTTTCCGGCCGGTTCCTTGCGTCCTAGGCTATGGCAATCCAGCGTCGATCTGGCATACTTCGACTAGAATAACGCAACGACGGATGACGAGCGATGATGGGGATGACCGGTCGGCGCGGAATAAGACCCGAGATGCGGATCGCGCGACGCATCGTAACCCTCAGGATGCTGGAAGGCTTGTCGCGCGCCGAACTTGCCCGGGCAGCCCAGATCTCCGAAGACCGGGCCTCGGAGATCGAGCAAGGCCGAAGGGCGCCCCGCGGCAAGGAGCTGTTCCAGCTGGCCGCGGCACTGAACGTGGATTTCGAGCAACTGACCGCCGACGTCGCGATCGAGGATGTGGCCGAAACCAATGGCGAGGCGGCAGAAGCGAGCCCTGTCTCACGCGCCGACATGCTTGAGCGGAGCCTGCACAGCCTGCACCGCGACAACGAATTCCAGGACCTGGTCCGACAACTGGCGACGCGTGTTTCTCAGCAATAATTACCTGGTGCCATGTTGAAGTGTCATTGGATCGATGAGAGCGGCGGCTGGCAAAAGGCCCGCTCTCCGCGTATCGACCTGACCGGACCGGGGCAGTACGCCTTCTGCCATCTCGGCATGGCTAAGATCGGCGGCTATCATCCCCGGACCTTACAGTGGGACGTGAAAAGGGTCCGCCCGCAGGCGCTGCTTTCCGCCCGGAAGTGGCTTGCCGAACAGGTCGGAATGCGGCCCGTGTCTCTGGCCTACTATTTCGGCGGCTGGTTCGTCGAACAGGTCAATAACGGGCTGGAGGCGCTGGACCGGATCGACAGACTGAGCGCCTATCGCGACATAGCCCCGCCCAAAGGCGCCAGTGAGAAGCAGGTCGATTTCCGCAGCGGGATCTTCGCGCGCCCGATCCGGATGTCCTACGACCTGTGGCAGCGCGACCAGGGCCGCCTCGGCGACCGGGACGCGCCGCAGATGGCGGCGCTCGCACAGCATCTGGTGGTGTTCGGAAGAGACCGGGGCGACCGGGACTACCGCTACATTCATGTCGGCGAGCAAAGCTATCTCGCCAAGGTCTGCACGCCCGAACAGGTCCGCAAGGTGATCGGCAAGAGCTGCCGGAGGGAACCCGGCGGCGACGATCTGGGTCCCTCGGTGAACGAGATGTACGAACACGTGATCGAAACCGCCGAGCCGGTCTTCCACCACCTCTGTGTCTCGGTCAGGTCGAGCAACAAGCCGCGCCAGTGGCTTCAAATCGAGCGGGGGCTCTTCCCGTTCCGGCTGCCCGAGGACGCGCCGGCAGTGGTGTCCGTCTGCGCACCACGCCGGGCGGTTGACATACCCTTCTGTCCGTAACCTCGCCAACGCCGGACGCCGGCACCTTTGACCGGATTCCCAAACGGTCGCGCGCGCCTGGGATCAGGCGTGCAGGCGTCTGGTCAGATCAGCCTTGACGAGTGCTGCCGGATCGCCGCCTTCGGCATCGGCCGCCTCCAGCGCATCGACGAGCACGTCGTAAAGCACGGAGATGATCTCGGCCTGGCGTTTGGCGCTGAGTTCGAGTTTGGCATCGCCAATGCACTCCTGCGACCACTGAACCGCCAGCCTGAAGGCAGACTCGTTGAGATGACCGCCGGAACGGCCGACGATGTCCCTGAGATCCGCCGGTGCCGGAGTCTCGCCGCCATGGGCAAGCCAGTCGACACTGACCCCTGCGGCATCGGCCAGTCGGACCATCGCGGAGAAGGACGGGTTCGCCCTGCCGAGCTTCCATTTGCGCAACTGTTCGGTGGTGACGCCGGCCGTTTCGGCCATTTCGGCAAGGGTGGCGAAGCGGGGCTGCAGTAGCCGTATACGCTCCCCCAATTCGCGTAGATAAGCCTTTTGCACGTCCATGAACGAGAGACCTCCCGTCTCCACCCCGAACTTAATTCCCATGATGCACCGTGTTTCGTTGCCCGGTGCTGTAAGCCGTTATTTCTAAATCACAATCGATTCGACGTACAGATTGAGTTTTTGCCCGCATCGAAGACGGCCCGATCGAAGAAATCCCGGAGGGCGGGGCCGGTCATGGACTGTGGGTGCATGGGCCTGCAGATGCAATAGGGTTTCAGTTGTGGCACGGTGCGGAAAACGAGGGCGGCCGCGGCCGGCCGCCATACGAATGGTGCTGACCGGGAGGCCAAAGGAATGGGCGATACCGTTTTCGATCGGGATCTCGACAAGAACGAGGCAAACTATGTGCCCTTGTCGCCGCTGTCGCTGCTGCGCCGGGCGGCGTTCGTCTTTCCCGACAAGATCGCCCAGATCCATGGATCGACTAGGCTCACCTGGCAAGATACCTATCGTCGCGTGCGGCGGCTGGCCTCGGCCCTGAGCAACCGGGGCATCGGCAAGAACGACACGGTTTCGGTGATGTTGCCCAATATCCCGGCCATGTTCGAGGCGCACTTTGGCGTCCCTTTGGCGGGCGCCGTTCTGAACACCCTGAACGTGCGCCTGGATGCGGAATCGATCGCCTTCATGCTGGACCACGGCGAATCCAAGTTCCTGATCACGGACACCGAGTTCTCGCCCACGATCGCAAAGGCGCTGACGCTGATATCGCGCGAGCTCACGGTGATCGACGTCGCCGACCCGCTGGGACCCGGCGGCGACCGCCTGGGCGAGAAGGACTACGAGGCGTTCCTGGAGGAAGGCGATCCCGATTTTCCCTATGCCCTGCCCGCGGACGAGTGGGATGCTATCAGCCTAAGCTATACCTCCGGCACCACCGGAAATCCCAAGGGCGTCGTCTACCACCATCGTGGCGCCTATCTCCTGGCCGTCGGCAACGTGCTGACCTGGCGCCTACCCGCCGACCCAGTCTATCTGTGGACCCTGCCGATGTTCCACTGCAACGGGTGGTGTTTCCCCTGGACGCTGGCGGCGGTCGCAGGCACGTCGGTGTCGCTGCGCAGGGTCACCGCGGGCGCGATCTTCCAGGCCATCGCCGAGACCGGCGTCACCCATTTCTGCGGTGCCCCGATCGTCCTGAACATGGTCATCAACGCCACCGACGAGGAACGGCGACCGCTGCCGCACGACGTCCAGGTCATGACTGCCGCCGCACCGCCGCCGCCGGCTGTCCTGCAGCGCATGGAAGATGCGGGTTTCCGCATCACCCACGTTTACGGACTGACCGAAGTCTACGGCCCGGCTGTGGTGTGCGAATGGCAGAACGAATGGGACGCGCTGAGCGATGCGGAACGCGCGCAAAAGAAGGCGCGGCAGGGCGTGCCCTACGCCGTTCTGGAGGACCAGATGGTGGCCGACCCGGAAACGCTGGCCCCTGTGGCCAGGGACGGGCAGCAGCTCGGCGAGGTCTTCATGCGCGGCAACATCGTCATGAAAGGCTATCTCAAGAACCCGGCAGCCAGCGCGGAAGCCTTTGCCGGCGGCTGGTTTCACACAGGCGATCTCGGCGTCTGGGAGCCGGACGGCTATATCGCCCTCAAGGACCGCTCGAAGGACATCATCATTTCAGGCGGCGAGAACATCTCGACGATCGAGGTCGAGAACGTCCTGTTTTCGCACCCGGCGGTGCTGGAGGCGGCCGTCGTTGCCAAGCCTGACGACAAATGGGGCGAGGTCCCCACCGCCTTCGTCACTCTTCGTCCGGGCGCGGCGGCGGCCGAGCAGGAAATCATCGACTTCTGCCGTGACAACCTGGCGCGCTTCAAATGCCCGCGTGTCGTGGTATTCGGCGAACTTCCCAAGACGTCGACCGGCAAGGTCCAGAAGTTCGTCCTGCGCGACCAGGCGCGGACGCTGTGAAACCGGAGCGATAGACGTGCAACGCCTTCTCAGTGCCATTGTCTTGTCGGTATTAGCGGCCGTCAGTGCAGCCGGATCATCCGCCCAGGAGGTGGAGATCCCGGTGCGAGAGCGGCCGATGTACGGAACCGCGCCGACGGACTCCGAAGTGATCAAAGCCGACGAGCGGCTGTTGCAGTCCGCGATCGACCGCGGCGTTCCGCGCGAGCAGGTCTTCCGGGACGCCGTCGCAGGCGGCTGGCAGGCGTTTCGGGCCGGCGAGCCCGGCATGGCGATCCGGCGGTTCAACCTGGCATGGCTGCTGGAACCGGAGAACGGCAACGTCTATTGGGGCTTCTCAGCCGCCGTCCAGGCGCGGGACGGCAATCTGGAGCAGGCGGCGGGTTTTCTGGCCCGAGCCCGCAAGCTGATGCCCAACGACGCGGAACTGATGGTGGACAGCGCCAATTTGATGGTCCGGATGGGCCGGTTCGACGACGCCATCGAACTCTATAATGGCGCCCTGGCACTGCGACCCGGGTTTGCGGCGGTCGACCAGGGCCTCGCCCTGGCCTATGCCGGCAAACGCGACTACAGGCGGGCGCTGGTGCATGCCGAACGCGCGATCGAACGAGGCGCGGCCTTGCCCGAGCAGTTTCTCGAGGACCTCAGAGACAGGGCAAAATAACCGCCCGCGGCGCCAGCCGCCAAGCCGGCACCGCCCGTTCCAAGGCCACGCGACGGCTCCCTGTTGGCCGTCGGTGTCGAACCCCTAAAGTTGCTTATTGTTGCGGAATCTGTGTGAGCGGCGCGTCAGCGGGCCGGCTCGTCCATGCGTTCGATCTGGTCTTTAAGCGCTAGTTTTTGGCGTTTTATGGAGGCGACCGTCATCATATCGGGCAACGGGCGACTGATCTCGTCTTCCAGCTCTTTCTCTAGAGCCGCATGCCGGTCCCGAAGCGTGTTGATCCGGTCTTTTGCTGTCATATCCAGTTCCCTCCACTTGTTGCAGTAACGGGTGGGCGCCGGGATAACGTGTGGGGCCGCATCCCGGCCCAGCACTTCATGCGGTGCACGGCGAGCCGTATCACGCGGTCGACATGTTACCCAATCCGGCCCCATCTGTCATGCCTTCTGCCGCGCGCGCTACCGCGCCCGGTCGCAGATGTGCGGTAACAATCTACCTCTGGTTCTCCGGGAATGCACAGGTGATCAGCCGCTCTAGGGCAGCACGGACAGGCGGGTCGGCCGGCACCTCCAGAAACTTGAGGTAAGCCAGCAGATTGCGGCGCGCCAGGCCGGCCCGGTCGGCCTCGCGGCCATCAAGACCGCCGACCGTGTGCAGGACGGCCTGCAGCATTTCCTGTTCCATGCGTTCGGCCTCCAGTTCGGAGGCCTTTACGGCCTGCCGCAGCGACACCGCGGCTTCCGGCAGGACGCAACCGACCGGCTTCTTGAGGCGCCTTCGCACCGCCCGCAAAGGTGCGACGACCTCCCGCTGCCAGACCGCGGCCTGCCGCACCAGGGTCTCCGTCGCCGCATCGGTCAACCGCACGCCGAAACGCGCGACGTAGCAACACAACAGCAACAGGTTCACATCGGCGCCGGTGTCGTCCTGCAGCGTCAGGCAGGCCTGTTCCGCGCCGTCACGCCCGTAGGTTTCAAGCGAGAAGTCCCAGAAACTCGGCTCGCCCTCACGCATCGCCGAGGCAGATGCCAAGGCCGCGGGCGGTCTTGACCAGGGCGCCGTCGGTTTCTACGGCGGCATAGGTCGCGATGGCGTCTTCGATCGAGACGTCGACCACCTCGCGGTTTCGCCAGGCCACCATCCGGTCGAACTTGCCTTCCGCGATCAGATCGACGGCATGGACGCCGAAGGCGCTGGCGATCAGGCGGTCGCGCGGATCGGGCGTGCCGCCGCGCTGGATATGGCCCAGCACCGTCACGCGCACCTCAGCGCCCGTGGCCTCGGCGATCTGCTCGCCCAGATAGTGCCCGACACCGCCATATCGTTTCTGGCCGCCATAGTCCTTGCTGACGGTCTCACCGGTCAGCGTGTGGATCGCCTCGGACACCACCACAAGCGCGAAGTTCCGGCCGGACTGTCGGATCTCGGCGATCTTGGCCTTGATGTTGTCCAGCGTGTACGGAATCTCCGGAATCAGGATCACATCGGCGCCGCCGGCAATTCCGGCAGCCAGTGCGATGTGGCCGGCATCGCGTCCCATCACCTCCAGAACCATCACGCGGTTGTGGCTGGCGGCGGTGGGCTGGAGCATGTCCAGGGCATCGCACGCGACCTGCATGGCGGTGTCGTAGCCAACCGCGATTTCCGTCGCGCCGACGTCGTTGTCGATGGTCTTGGGGACGCAGATCAGGTTGAGCCCGCCCTGCTGGGCCAGCCGCCGCAAGATCGCCTGCGAGCCGTCGCCGCCGATCCCGATCAGCGCATCGAGACCGAGTTCCCGGTAGCCCGAGATGATCTCGTCCGACCGGTCCTTCAGCGTCCCGTCCGGCATCGGATAGGCGAACGGATCGCCTTTGTTGGTGGTTCCCAGAATGGTGCCGCCCTGGCGCAGCAGCGTGCCGTCGAACATGCCCAGTTCCATTCGGTTGGCGCGGATCGGCCGCTCCAACAGCCCGACAGTTCCCTGTTCGATGCCGTAGACTTCCCACCCGTAACCGACGATCGCTCGCTTCACGACGGCACGCAGCACGGCATTCAGGCCCGCGCAGTCGCCGCCGCTGGTCAAAACGCCGATTCTCATCGCGCCCTCACCCCTGTTTCGCCTTGATCAAGTCATCCTGCACGTTGACCCAACCAAGATGGCAGGCGAAAACTCCGGCCGCAATGCGCTTTTGATTTTTGCGTGCTGCACGCCAAAGGTAATAATGAACCGGCACCATGGACGAGCAGCAGAAACAGACCGTCACGCGCCAGCTGGAAGCCTTGAGGACCGAACACCGGGATCTCGACGACGTCATCGCCCGGCTGGAGGAAACCCACCCGTTCGATCAGCTCCAGGTCAAGCGGCTTAAGAAGCGAAAGCTGGCGCTGCGCGACCTGATTACCAAACTGGAAAACCTTCTGATTCCGGACATCATCGCCTGAACCCGCAAGGTCAGGTCTGCGCCGGTCCCGCGTCGCGCCGCGCGCGGTCTACCGCGGCAAGGGCCTTGTCGACCCGCTCGCCGCGCTCCAAGGCGTGCAGCCCGACGCCCAGCTTGACCGGGATCGCCCGGCCCCGATGCACGGGCGGCTGGCGACCCAGCCGGTCGGCCAGTGCCTGTACGCGCGGCCGGGCTGCGGCCGGCTCGCTGGCGGTCATGACGATGCCGAAAACGCCCTCGCCCAGCCGCCCGGCCACCTCGCCGGTTTCGCAGTGTTCGGTCAACAGGCGCCCGACCTGGCCCAGCACCGCTGCGCGGGCCTCCGCCCCGCTGGCGGTTTCGATGTCGTGCAGGTTTTCGACCGCCAGGACGGCCAGCGTGCTCGTCGCCTGATAGCGGTCGTCCAGCGCAAGCGCATGGGCGACCTCGCGTTCGAATGCCCGGCGGTTGAGAACCGGTGCTTGCGCATCCTGATCGGCCAGGTTGTTCAGATAGTCGCGCTGGCGGCGCAGCGTCTCGACCTCGTCATTGAGGCGACCGATCTCCTGCATAAGCGCGGTCAGCGCCGCCCGGACCGCGGGGGTCAGTTCCGCCTCGGGGATGCCGTGGACCGACAGCCGGTCCTGGCTGTCGCCACGCCGGTCGCCCGACCGCTGCTCGCCCTCGGGCGCACCGTCGTCGGAGCCGCGGCGATGGACCGGCTCCACCGGCGCAGTCCGCTGGACCGGTCGGACGCCCGTTGGGTCCCCTGGCTTGCGGGGCTCGGGCACCTTGTCGAGGTCGTCGAGTTTCATGGCCCTCGCCTATGGGCTGGCGGCATTCTAGCTCGACTGACAGCGCCGCCGCGAGCGCTGCTTGCGCATGTCGCGCGCCTACCTATACTGCCGCGCCTTACTTGAGAGATCGTTGACGGGAGAGATGCCATGGGTGTGGGCCCGGTCGTCGGGATAATCATGGGCAGTCAGTCGGACTGGCCAACCATGGGCCACGCCGCGGAGACCTTGGAAAAGCTTGGCGTCGCGCACGAAGTCAAGATCGTGTCGGCGCACCGCACGCCCGAGCGCATGCGCACCTATGCCCAGTCGGCGCGGGAACGCGGCCTCAAGGTCATCGTCGCCGGCGCGGGCGGCGCCGCGCATCTGCCGGGGATGACCGCGGCGATGACGTCGCTTCCGGTGTTCGGCGTGCCCATCGAATCGAAGGCGCTGAGCGGCCTGGACTCGCTGTTGTCGATCGCGCAGATGCCCGGCGGCGTGCCTGTGGGAACGCTGGCCATCGGAAAGCCCGGCGCGATCAATGCGGCGCTGCTGGCGGCCGCCGTGGTCGCCCTAGAAGATGCAGAGGTTCGCACAGCCCTGGATGCGTACCGCGCCGATCAGACGGCGGCGGTCGGTGACGCGCCCGTCCAATCCCCGCCCGGCGATGGCTGAAAGCGGCATCCTGCCGCCGGGCAGCACCATCGGCGTCCTGGGGACCGGACAGCTGGGCCGCATGATCGCCATGGCGGCGGCGCGTCTGGGCTATAAGTGTCACGTCTTCGGCCCCGAGGATCGCCCGCCCGCCGCCCAGGTCGCCGGCGCGTTCACGCAGGCCGGATACGACGACCGCGAGGCGCTGGAGGCCTTCGCCGAGGTCGTCAATGTGGTGACGCTCGAGTTCGAGAACGTGCCGCTGGAGGCGGTCGAATACCTGGCGGAAAAGCGTCCGGTACGGCCCGCCCCGCGCGCCCTTGAGGTCGCCCAGGACAGGGCGTTGGAGAAGGAGTTCTTCAACGAGATCGGCGTGGCGACCGCGCCCTGGGTGGAAGTGGACAGCGCCGAAAGCCTGATCAACGCGGCGCCGCATATCGGCGCGCCGGCGATCCTGAAAAGCGCGCGGCTGGGCTATGACGGCAAGGGACAGGTCTTTATCGACGGGGATACCGAACTGGAGGCGGCGTGGCGGTCGATGGGGGCCGACCGCGGCGTTTTGGAGGGCTTCGTCCCGTTCGAACGCGAGATCTCGGTAATCGTTGCGCGCGCGCCCGACGGAACCACCGAACCTTACCTTCCGGTGGAGAACCGTCACGAGGGCGGCATCCTGCGGCACACGACCGTGCCCGCCCGGATCGGCGAGGAAACCGCGATCCAGGCCGAGGAGATCGCCATCCGCGCCGCCGAGGAATTGGATCTGGTCGGGCTGTTGGCGGTCGAGATGTTCGTCACGTCGGACGGCGACGTCTTGGTGAACGAGATGGCGCCCAGGCCGCACAATTCGGGGCACTGGACGCTGGACGCCGCACCGACCAGCCAGTTCGAACAACTGGTCCGCGCGGTTTGCGGCCTGCCGCTGGGCCTTGTCGACCGCTACGCGGACGCGGAGATGGAGAACCTGATCGGCGACGACGCCGAGGCTTGGCTGGCTTACCTGCAGGAACCAGGCGCGCATCTCCACCTCTACGGCAAGGCCGAGGCTCGCCCGGGCCGCAAGATGGGCCACGTGACCCGGCTGAAGCCCCGGTCCGACTAGGGCCTGGGCGGCGTCACCGTCAGCCGGCCGGCGGTGGCGTCCAGGTGCGCCGGTGCGCCCACCGGAACGGCGCGCGGGCGGGTCCCGTGTCCCAGCGGCAACCCGCCCAGGACGGGCACGTCCAGCCGTGCGACATGTTCCTTCAGGAAGTCGAAGACGGTCCAAGGTCCATCCGTCCGGAAGCCCGTGAACTGGCCGAAGGCAATGCCGGCGATGCCGTCCAGGCGTCCGGACTTCTCCAGCATGGTCCATTGGCGGTCGACCTGGCCCGGCCCCATCGCCACCGCCTCCAGAAGCAGGATGGCGCCACGCAGGTCGGGCAGCGACCAGCCCGCCGCGGTCGCAACCATGTCCAGGTTGCCGCCGATCAGGACGCCGCTCGCCTGACCGGCGGTGGTCAGGGCCGCCGTCGGCTCGGCCGCGTCCGCCGCGAGAACCGTCTGGCGTCTGTCCATCAGGGCGCAGCGCAGGGTTTCGACCGTCTCCGGCGCAATCCGATCGTCCACGCCATACAAGCCGCCGTGCATCCCGACCAGCCGGCACCGCTGCCAAAGGCTGAGGTGCAGCGCCGTGATGTCGCTGAACCCGACGACGAACTTGGGATCGCGTCGGACTGCCGCGAAATCCAGCCTGTCGGCAATGCGGTAGGACCCCTTGCCGCCGCGCGTGGCAAAGACGGCGCGGATATCCGGATCGCACAGCGCCGCGTTCAGATCGGCAAGGCGGTCCGTATCCCGGCCGGCGAGATAGCCGCGCACGTCGAAGACATGCTCGGCGAAATCGACCTTCAGCCCCCAGTCCTCAAGCATGGACGCGCGGCGGCGCAGGCCCTCCGCGTCCGGCGTGCTGGCGGGCGAGACGAAGCGCACGCGATCGCCCGGGCGAAGCGGTGCCGGCCACAGCACCGGGGTGACCGGCGTCTCGGCTAGGTGCGCCATTCAGCCGGGGCCGACCGAAGGCGGCCTGCGGGATGGGGCCAGACCGCCTCGATGCCGTCGATCCTGAGCGGCGGGTGCGCCCGTTTGGCCGGGCCCCAGGACGTCTCCTCGATGCCTGCCGCCAGGTCGGTTTCGTCCAGACCGATTGTGTCGCCGACCTTTCGGCGCCCGGCTGTCGTCGACAGGAGGCGTGCGGTGCGGGCCAGCGACAGCCGCGCCGACAGCACCTGTCCCCGTTCCCGGCGCACACGCAAGCCATGCAGGACCGCGGCCGCCATGAGGTAGCCCGTCCCGTGGTCCAGCGCCTGCACCGGCAGCGGCACCGGTTTGTCGGCCGCTTCCTTCGCCATGCCATAGGCGGCGATGCCGCTGCTCATCTGGACCAGGCTGTCATAGCCGCGGCGGCCGGCCCATGGACCGCTCCACCCGTACGCGCAAAGGCTGACATCGATCAGCCCCGGGTTGATCGCCCGCCGTTCCGCAGGGCCGTAGCCCAGCCCCTCCAGCGCGCCGGGCCGATAGCCGTGCAGAAAGACATCGGCCTCCGCCAGCAACCGTTCGAAGCGGGCCCGGCCGGCATGGTCGCGCAGGTCCAACTCGGCGCAGCGCTTGCCCAGCGTCACCTCCGGCGCAGCGGCGGGCTCGTCCCATCCCGGCGGGTCGATGCGCAGCACGTCGGCGCCGTAGCCCGCCAGGAAACGTCCGGCGACGGGGCCGGCCAGGATCCTGGTTAGATCCAACACCCGAACGCCGGCAAGCGGCAGGGTCGCCGTACCGCGCCGTGGATCCGGCGCATCGGCCTCGTGGGCCCGCCACGCGACCAACGGCTCGCCGGCAACGGCTCTGCCCTGTTCGTGCTGCGCCCACCGGTCGAGGCTGCGCATCTCCGCGGCACAGCCACCCGCTCCGACGACCGCCGCTTCCAGCGCGCCCGCGTCCCAGCCCGAGACGGCATCGCCGACCGAAGCCCTGTCGGCGGCGCAGGCCAGCATCGACAGCGCAGCCGCGCGGTGATGCGGCGCGTTGGTGTGCAAACGGATCCAGCCGTCGGCCGCGCGGTAGTCGCCGGCAATCTCGTCCCAGATGCCGGGGATCTGCCAGCCGTCCGGTCTGATGGTCCTGGAGAACCAGATCGATGCGCCTCGCCGGTCGACCGCAATCTGCGGACCCCCGCCGCTTGAGGCCGCCGCCAGGCGCGCCAGCGACAGGCCTGCCATGCCGATCGTCGCGACCGCCAGATCGGTGACCGCGAACCAGGAAGGCAGGGTCCCCTCGCCGTTCACGGAAACGGCGCCCAACAGGTCGGGCGCCTCGCCGTTCTCGTCGGCGAAGGCCTCGGCAATCGGCCTGAACAATTCCGACTGCGTCATTGCGGGCGCGCCCAAAAGCCGGCGCAGTCTTTACAGCCCCATTGAACGTCGTGTGCCATTCACGGAAGATATCCAGCATGGACCGCCGCAGGAAGCCGCCACGCCTGTTTGCCGCACCGCTTGTGGTGGGGGCGGTCCTGTTTGGCGCGTTCGCAAGCGCCAGTCCCGCCCAGGACCTGCCAATTGCGATCGCCTGCTATCAATCGGCGACCAATGCCAAGGACATCGACGGCTACGTCGCCTGTTTCACCGACGATGCCGTGATGATCGATGTCAGCCGCACGTTTCAGGGACGTGACAAGATCCGCGCCTGGGCGGCGCGCGAGGTCATTCCCCACGGCGAGACGTTCGCCCACCGCAAGGTACTGGAGCCGGGCGACGGCTATGCGAAGACCGAGGTCAAGTGGCTTTCCTGGGTGGTCCACTATTCCTATTGGTGGGACGCGGACGGCAAGATCACAAAGATGAGCCTGCAATACGCCGACTAGACCCGCCTAGCTGCGCGACGCGCCCTGCCCGAAGTGCCGGCGCCGGCGCCGGCCGAGACCGCGCACGATCCTGAGAGGATTGGGGACGGCGTTCGCGACCGTCTGAAGCCGCCCAGTGACCCGGGGCAGGTTCAAGATGTTGTCGATCCGCCGGTCCAGAAAAGCCCTCGTGTCGGCATAGTCCTCGGAGTTGTCGTTGAGCCAGAAAAGCAGGGTCGAGGAATAGACCCCGGCCAGAAGACCGCGCTTGGAATAGAAGCTGAAATCGGTCGCGGTATCGCCGGCGGCGTACCACATCGAATCGACGGTCCGGTACAAAAGACGGGCCGCAAGCGGCGCATTGTACGGCAACGCCAGGATCGCCAGTGCGCGCTGCACGGCCTCGCGGTCCGGCGCATTCTGTTCGAGGCGCACCATCACCGCGGTCTTGATGCGGTCGCGAATCCGCATCGACGGCAGGTCCAGTTCCTCCAGCGCCGTCATCATCCGACGGTCGGCCATCCCGGCGTGCAGCGCGATCATTTCCGAGGCGCTTGCGGAGAACACGCGGTCGACATCGTCGGCACCGAGACCAAGGTCCTTTGCGCCCTGCAGCAGGGCCTTGCGGCTCCAGCCATCGAACGGAATGTGGACCAGGGCCGCGTCGAGAATCCTCTCCCGCAGCGCCTCCGGGCCCGGCGTTTCAGCCGGCTTCGGCGCGCGCGGTTTGTTCTGTGTCATCGCCTTTCTCCATCAGCGCCCGAGCCCGCTCGGGCATGCCGTGGCGCATTTCCTCTTCGAACATCAACAGCGAAAGATCGTCCATCCGCTGCGGATAAAGGACTCCGTCGAGATGATCGAACTCGTGCTGAATGACCCGGGCGTGGAACCCTTCCGCCTCGACCGCGACGCGTTCGCCCTCCAGGGTCAGGCCCGCATAGCGGACCCTGGCGTGGCGCGGCACCAACCCGCGCAGCCCGGGTACGGACAGACACGCCTCCCAGTCATACGCGATATCATCGCCAAGGAGCTCCAGTTCCGGGTTGACCAGCACCGTCAGCGGCACCTCGCCGCCGCCCCGGCCCGGGTCGACGAAAAACACCAGGATCCGACGCGAAACGTGGACCTGTGGCGCCGCCAGGCCGGTCCCGCCGGCATCGGACATGGTCTCCACCATATTGGCGACCAGTTGCCGGACCGCCGGCAGGGTCGGATCCTCGACCGGCTTCGCAACCATGCTCAGGACCGGATGCCCCATTCGGGCGATTTTCAAGATAGCCATGCCATAACTATGGTGTGCCCGACCGCCCCAGTCAAAGCGGCCGTAATCCGCCGGTTTCGAAGCCCCTTGGACGGGGCTTCACAGGCCTGATTACGCATGATATAAGCCCGCCACCATGACGGGCTCGCGATGGGCCCGGCATCGATTCCGACACAGAAAGGCGATGGTGGCAGTGCAGGTAATTGTACGCGACAACAACGTTGACCAAGCCCTGAGGGCGCTGAAGAAGAAGATGCAGCGCGAGGGCGTGTTCCGTGAGATGAAGCTGCGCAGGGCTTTCGAGAAGCCTTCGGAAAAGCGGGCGCGGGAAAAGGCCGAGGCCGTCCGGCGTTATCGCAAGATGCTGCGCAAGCGTCAGGAGCGCGAAGGCTACTAGCCTTTCCGTTCGCTTGAAGAAGCCGCAAGCGCTTCCGACCGCCGTCGGAGGCGCTTTTGTTCTGCCCGCCTGCCGGGCCGGCGCACACGGGACCGTCACGGGGACTTGATTTGTCGGCGCGGGCCGGCGCCCGGAGAATCCGGTCCATGTCGCGACTGACCTCCGCAATGTGCGTGGCCCTGCTGGCGTTCGCGGGCCAGGCCCACGCCTCACCCAGCTACTGGAAACACGAGTGGCCGAAGACCGACTTCGAGAAGACGTCGGTCTCGTTCGACGAAATCCGCTCCGGCGGGCCGCCCAAAGACGGGATCCCGCCGATCGACGATCCGGTGTTCGTCTCCGTGGGCGAAGCCGACGACCTGCCGCCACAGGAACCGGTCATCGGGGTGATCCTCAACGGCGAGGCCAAGGCCTACCCACTGCGGATTCTGACCTGGCACGAGATCGTCAACGACGAGGTCGGCGGCGTGCCGGTCTCGGTGACCTTCTGCCCGCTATGCAATGCCGCGATTGTCTTCGACCGCCGGGTCGGCCCCCGGGTCCTTGATTTCGGGACCACCGGCAAGCTGCGGCGTTCGGACCTTGTGATGTACGACCGCCAGACCGAGAGCTGGTGGCAGCAGTTCATGGGCGAAGCCATCGTCGGCAGCATGACAGGGACCAGGCTGAAGGTCGTCCCGGCCCGCCTGGAAAGCTTCGAGAAGTTCAAGGCGCGGGCGCCGGAGGGGCTGGTCCAGGTGCCGACCAATCCGCGCATGCGGTCCTACGGGCGCAATCCCTACGCGGGCTACGACAGCTCCGGCAGGCCATTCCTCTACGACGGCCGGACGCCCGAGGGCATTGCGCCGCTGGCCCGCGTGGTCAGCCTTGAGGACAAGGCGGAAGCCTGGGCGCTGGAACTCTTGCAGCAGAAGGGCACGCTGACCACCGAAGCAGGCGTCACCCTGACCTGGACGCCTGGGCAGGCGTCGGCGCTGGACACGTCGCTGATCGCAGAAGGCAAGGATGTCGGCAACGTCACGGCAACCAAAAACGGCGCGGACGTGCCCTACTTCGTGGATTTCGCCTTCGCCTTCCATGCCTTTCGGCCGGAGGCGCCGATCCATCTGGCGGAGTAGAAAATGCAAACCCCCGCCGTTGCCCGGCGGGGGATCACACGTCTGGAGCCTAAATCAGGAGGCGTGCTTTACAGCAGCTCGCCCTTGACCGGCGTGGGTTCCTTCACGGCTTCCCAGTTTTCGCCGACTGCCATCAGGCAGGACATGCCGTTGGGACGGGTCAGCACGATCGTGAACGTGCCTTTTTCCGATGTGTAGAGCTCGATCAGGCCACCATTTCCGGCAACTCCGACGCCGGTCCGGACTTCCTGGTATCCGCTCTGAAGCCGCTTTTCGATGTCCGCATGATTACCGCAGACCATCTGTGCGAACGCTGGCGTTGCGACCAGTGAGGCCGCCATCATCGCCCCCACTGTCAGTATCGTTTTCCGCAACATCTCCAGTCTCCTTTCTGGAACCCTTAGGGGCTCCTCACATCGGTTGTGTTTCCCACCCGTTCTCCCTTGGCTGTCTTCGTCCTTTGAGCTGGATTAAACGCGGAACAGGGGCATTTCTCATGCCATCGACGTTCCTACCAGCTGCGCGTTTACCTTACCGAGATGGTGTTAACAAAATGCTTAACAAGCCCTCCGAATTTCCCTGTCACATGTTCGTCTTGCGGGTGTGATGAAACTGCAATACCGCTCGCATACACAATATCTGGGGTATTCGGCCTTGCGTCAATCGACATATTGTAAACAACTGTCGAACGCTCCACCGGGGCACGGCGTGCAGGTGTGCACAAAAAAACAGCGCGCCGGGGCCGACGCGCTGGTTTCGTGACCCGCTGTGAGGGCCGATTTACACGTAATGCGTGCCTATTCCATCGCCTTTACGACATTCTCGCACATCGCCTTGGCATCCCCGAACAGCATCATCGTGTTGTCCCGGAAGAACAGCTCGTTTTGCACACCCGCGTAACCGGTGGCCATCGAGCGTTTCACGAACAGCACGGTCTGTGAGCTTTCCACGTCCAGGATCGGCATGCCGTAGATGGGGCTCGCCGGGTCGTTTTTGGCGGCCGGATTGGTGACGTCGTTGGCGCCGATCACGAAGGCGACGTCGGTCTGCGCGAAGTCGCGGTTGATCTCCTCAAGCTCGAACACCTCGTCGTAGGGGACGTTGGCCTCCGCCAGCAGCACGTTCATGTGGCCGGGCATCCGGCCGGCCACCGGGTGGATGGCGTAGCGGACCTTGACGCCGCCCGCCTTGAGGATGTCCGCCATCTCGCGCAGTGCGTGCTGCGCCTGAGCCACGGCCATGCCATAGCCCGGGACGATGACCACCGAGGCGGCGTTCTGCATGATGAAGGCAGCATCGTCCGCGGAGCCTTGCTTCACGGTCTGATCGCCGCCGGGGCCGCCGACGGCGGCGGCCTGCTCGCCACCGAAACCGCCCAGGATCACGTTGAAGATCGAGCGGTTCATGCCCTTGCACATGATGTAACTGAGGATCGCACCACTGGACCCGACCAGCGCGCCGGTGATGATCAGCGCCGTGTTGGCCAGCGTGAAGCCGATGCCGCAGGCGGCCCAGCCCGAATAGCTGTTCAGCATCGAGATCACGACGGGCATGTCCGCCCCGCCGATCGGCAGGATCAGGAGCAGCCCCAGCGCGAAGGCGACGAACACAATCAGCCAGAACACCAGCGCCTGCTGCTCCAGCGCAAACAGCACCAGAAGCGCCACCAGCGCGATGCCCAGCGCCGCATTGAGCGGATGCTGCAGCGGAAAGGTCAGCGGCGCCGATCCGATCAAGGCCTGCAGCTTGCCGAAGGCGACCACCGATCCGGTGAAGGTGATGGCGCCGATGGCGGTGCCAAGCCCCATTTCGATCAGGCTGGCGGCGGGAATGTCGCCCGGCACGCCGATGCCGTATGCCTCCGGTTTGTAGAAGGCCGCTGCGGCCACGAAGACCGCGGCAAGACCGACAAGGCTGTGGAACGCCGCAACAAGCTGCGGCAGGGCGGTCATCTGGATCCTGAGCGCGATCACCGTCCCGATCGCGCCGCCGATGACGATGCCGGTCAGGATCAGGCCGTAGCTCAGCACACCCGGCGAGGCCAGCGTCGTCGCAACCGCGATCACCATGCCGACGATGCCGTAGATGTTGCCCATGCGCGCCGTTTCCGGCGACGAAAGGCCGCGCAGCGCCATGATGAACAGGACGCTGGAAATCAGATAGGCGAAGGCCGCGAAGTCTTCCATGTTACGAAGTTCCTCCGGCCGCTCAGGACTTTGGTTTCTTCTTGAACATCTGCAGCATGCGCTGTGTCACGATGAAGCCGCCGAAAATATTGACGGAGGCCAGCACGACCGCGAGGAAGCCGAAGATCTTCGACAGGTTCATGTCCGCCGGTCCCGCGGCGATCAGGGCGCCGACGATGATCACCGACGAGATCGCGTTGGTGACACCCATCAGCGGCGAATGCAGCGCGGGGGTGACGTTCCAAACCACGTAATAGCCGACGAAACACGCCAGCACGAAAACCGTGAACAGAAACAGGAACGAAGTTCCGGTCGCCTGTTCGGCCTCGATCACGATCTGGTTGACCTGACCCAGCACACGCTCGGCCTGGATCGCCAGGTTGTTGGCCTGGTTCGCCAACTCGCGAGCGCTGTCGACCAGTTGATCCTTGTCCATTGTCCCTTACTCCCCGGCCTTGTCCGGTGTCGCGGTGTCGGTGTCGGGCGCGGCGTCCTCGCCGGCCGGCGCCGTTTCCGCCTTTGGCGCCGCCTTGCGGCGGGCCGGTTTGCGGGCGGCGGGTTTCGCCGCCGCGCCAGCCGCTTCGGCGACCCGTTCGTTGACGATCTTGCCGTCGCGCGTCACCAGCGAACCGGCAACGATCTCGTCTTCGGTATCGATCTTCAGTGTTCCCGATTCCTTGTCGACCAAAGGTGTCAGGAAACTGAGCAGGTTGCGCGCATAAAGCTGGCTTGCCGCCTGAGAAACCCGCGACGGCACGTTGGCATGGCCCACGATGGTGACGCCGTGCTTGTGCACGGTCTTGCCGAATTCCGACAACGGACAGTTGCCGCCGCCTTCGACCGCCAGGTCGTTGATCACCGAACCCGGCCGCATCGTCTTGACCATGTCTTCGGTGACCAGAACCGGGGACTTCCGGCCCGGGATTTGGGCGGTTGTGATCACGATATCCATCTTCGTGATGGTGTCGGCGATCAGCGCCGCCTGCTTGGCCTTGTAGGCGTCGGACATTTCCTTGGCATAGCCGCCCTCGGTCTGGGCCTGCTGGAACTCTTCGTCCTCGACGGCGACGAACGTGCCGCCAAGGCTTTCCACCTGTTCCTTGGTGTCCGGTCGCACGTCGGTGGCCGAAACCACGGCGCCGAGGCGCTTGGCGGTGGCGATGGCCTGAAGGCCGGCAACGCCGGCCCCCATGACAAGCACCTTCGCGGGCGCAATCGTCCCCGCCGCCGTCATCATCATCGGCATCACGCGGTGGTACTCGTAGAGCGCGTCCAGAACCGCCTTGTAGCCCGCCAGGTTCGCCTGCGACGACAAGACGTCCATCGACTGGGCCCGGGTGATCCGCGGCACCAGCTCCATGGCAAAGGAGGTGACACCCTGTTTCGCAAGCGCGGCGACAAGCTCCGGCTCGGTTAGGGCGGACATCAGGCTGACCAGAACCTGGCCCTTGGAGAACAGACCGACCTCGTCCGTTCCTTCGGCGGCCAGCATCGGACGCTGTACCTTGAGCACGATATCCGCGCCCTTGAGGGCCGCCGCAGCACCCTTGGCGATCTCGGCGCCGGCCTCCTTGAACGCGGCATCGGGCACCGACGCCCCATCGCCCGCACCCGACTCGACGACGATCTCCGCGCCCAGATCGCGCAGTTTCTTGACGCTGTCGGGAGAGCCGGCGACCCGGTTTTCGTGCGGGCGCCGCTCCTTGATAATCGCGATTTTCATTGACCCCCCGAGACCGGTATCGGTCACTTGGTCCACATGCCTCGATTTTCGTCCCGAGAATACACGAAGCCCCCCGTTGCACAAGCGCCGGCTGGCCGAGAAAGGCCAGCGCGCGCCTCATTTTCCATCAAGCGGCAAGCCAGCCTCGTCGACCACGACAACGGCCTCGCGTGCGCGGTACCGAAACCGCACCCGGTAGCGACCGGCATCCTCGCCCTCGCCCTTTTCGGTGACCTGAAACACCAGGCCCTTGCGCATCTCCGCCAGCAAGGTCTCCGGGCGCATGCCGAGACGCGCCGCCACGACCGCCGCGTCGATGGAGATCTTCGGGGTCTGTTCGGTCATTGGCGACGGACCTTTCCGTGGTCATCGTTCCGGCCTGCAGTGCTATACCCCAACAGTACGCGCGGCAAGCGCGACGCGGCCACGGGAGCACCGATGCACGACAGTCTCGCCGAGATCTCGACCGGTCGGTTCCTGCTTGTGCTTGGCGTCACCGGCGTCCTGGTCGCGGCCGTCGGGGTCGGCAGTCTGGTGTTGACCGGGCTGGTTCTGGGCACCGAACGCGCCCTGTCGCGCGATGCGGTCCTGTTTACGGTGGCTCTGGCGACCGCCTGCATCCCTGTGCCGGTTGCCTGGCTGATCGTGCGCCGGGCACGGCAGCCCTGGCTTGTCCTCGGATGGCGGGCGGCCCGGCCGCGGCACGTGCTGTTGGCGGTGGTGGTGGCGTTCGCCTATCTCATGGTCGGCGCGCTGGCGTATCGCGCGCTCGGCCTTGAACAGGCGCTGGACTCCTATCTCAAGAACGATCTCGGCCAGTACTTCGGAACGGGCCAACCCGACGGGCTGCGCCTCGCGGCCTTTTTCCTGATCGTCGGGCCGCTCGCAGCGATCGCCGAGGAGGTTTTCTTCCGCGGTTTCATCTTCGGATGGCTGCGCCAGCGCATGTCGGTATTGGCGGCGGCGGCGATCAGCGCTGCGGTCTTCTCCGCCGTCCATTTCAACTATCTGGCTCCCGGAGGCGTCCTGGGAATGGCCGCGGCGGCGGACATTTTCGTGACCGGTCTGCTGTTGGCCTGGCTCTATCAGACGAGCGGGTCTCTGGCGCCGCCGATCGTCATGCATGCGGTCAACAACATGACGATCATCCTTTTTGTGGTTTACGTGCTTTGACCGGGGCAAGTCCGGCGGCCTTCAAGGCGCGCGCCTGATTCCGTTCCAGCACCTTGACGTCGAATTCGCCGATCAGGTCGTGGAACAACCGGTGCCAGTTGATCTCGGCGCGCAGATGCATGAAGACCGATCCCAGGCCGACCGCGGCCCGGTCCATCAGGACGAACTCGCGCGGCGGCTCCACCCCGCCCAGCCGGCGCAGCTCACGGTGAACCTTGCCGGCCACCTGGGCACCGTACTGGCCGCTGTCCGTCTCCTGGATCTTCTGGATCTTGTCCTCCATCAGCGGCGCGTAGATGAACTCCGCCCAGATGTTCAGGGTGTCGATCATTTCCTTCGACATGCCGGTGAAGCCCCAGGTCTCGTAGGCATGCACCGCCAGGGCTTCGTCCTTCTGTGACAGGGCCCGGTACAGGTCGATGACGCCGGAGACGAATTTGGGCGGAAACACCCGGATGCAGCCGAAATCCAGGAGATTGACCGTGTGGTCGTCGCGCACCGTGTAATTGCCCAGGTGCGGATCACCATGGATCACGCCGTATTCATAGAACGGCACGTACCAGGCATTGAACATGTTTCGGGCGATCCGGTTCCGGACCTCCAGATCCGCACCCTTGAACCCCATCAGCGGTTCGCCGCCCAGCCAGGACATCGTCAACAAGCGGTCCGTGCACAGTTCGGGCAAGGGCGTGGGGATATGCACCTCTTCGACGCCGCTCAGCATCGCGCCGTAGAGCTGCATGTGCTTTGCCTCGCGTTTGTAGTCGAGCTCTTCGCGCAGGCGTTCGGACAGCTCGGCATGGATCTGGCGCGTGGAAATCGCGTTGTCGTAGCGTTCGTAGATGGTGAAAACCAGCTTGAGCTGGCGCAGGTCCGCCTCGACCGCCGAGGCCATGTCCGGGTACTGAAGCTTGCAGGCCAGTTTGGTCCCGTCTTTGGCAGTGGCGGTGTGCACCTGGCCGAGCGATGCGGCGTGCGCGGCATGACGTTCGAACGAACCGAACTTGCGCTGCCAGCCGACACCCAGTTCCGCCGTCATCCGGCGTTTGACGAAAGGCCATCCCATGGACGGCGCGTTCGCCTGAAGCTGTTTCAGCTCGTCAACATATTCCGACGGCAACGCATCGGGGATGGTGGCCAGGATCTGGGCGACCTTCATCAACGGGCCCTTCAGCCCGCCAAGCGCCGCCCGCAGGTCCTCGGCGTGGCGCCCCTTGTCCAGCGACATGCCCAGATAGCGGGATCCGGCAAGTCGCGCCGCCAATCCGCCAACCGCGCCGCCCACCTGGGCATAACGCTTGACCCGGCCCGACAGCGAGCCGTCGTCCTTCATCTGCTGTCTGGAGCGCCTGCTGACGCGTTCCCGCGCACCCTCCATGCCGTTCTTCCTTTTGGTCATCCAACGATCACCCTGAAATACGGCCGCACCCCGGGGCCGGTTCAACCCGTCAGTGGTCGTTCGCCCTGAGCCAGAACAGGATCCGCTCTGCGGCACGTTCCCACTGGTCGTCCAGCATGATGCCATGGCCCGTGTCCGGCAGGATTTCGGCCGTGCAACCCAGGCTGTGCGCCGTCAGCCGCACATAGGCGGGCGAGATCAGCCCGTCCTGTTCGGCGCCCAGGACCAGGATCGGCATGTCCCCGTCCAGGCCTGCCGGATCCAGGCGCAACGGATTGTGCATCTCCAAGGTCGCACGCCGGGATTCCTGGCTCATGCGTCCGTAGTGACGGGCGCTGCGGCTCTTGCAGGTCGCACTGGAAAACAGCGCCTCGTGCAGCCCCGCCGGGGTGGCAAAGACGGGGCTGATGTTCTGGATCATCGCCAGTTCGAGCGTGAGGCGCGGGTTCCACAGCGCCAGCGACAGCGAGGGCCCGAACAGGCCGGAGGGCGGGACCGAGGCCATCAGCACCAGGCCCGGGGCCGTGCGCCCCGCCAGGTGTTCCATGGCGACGTAGCCGCCCATGGAATGACCCACGAGGACGGGTTGCGCCGGCAGTTCCGCAAGCACCGCGCGCAGATCCTGCACATAGTCGGCAATGCCGAGCTTGTCGAGCCTGTCGGCGCCGTCGCTTTCGCCGTGGCCGCTGAACGACAGCGCATAGACCTCATAGCCGTGACTGGCGAACCAGGGCAGAAAATGCTCGTCCCAGCACCAGGCACCGGCAAAGGCACCGTGCAGAAACAACAGCGGGACGGGCCGCCGGACGGGCCCGGCCGGTCGCCGGTGAATGACTTCGATCCTATTCTTCACGCTTGGCACGCGACCTCCCCGTCGGGCCGTCAGTCCACGCTCTCCAGTTGATCGACCAGCCCCTCGATGACAGCCAGCCCCTTGTCCCAGAAGGCGGGGTCCGATGCGTCAAGGCCGAACGGCGCCAGCAGCTCCTTGTGGCGAAGGGTTCCGCCGGCCCGCAGCATGTCCAGATACCGCTCCGCGAACCCCTGCTCCGCCTCTTCGTAGAGAGAATACAGTGAATTGACCAGGCAATCCCCGAATGCGTAGGCGTAGACGTAGAACGGTGAGTGTACGAAGTGCGGGATGTAGGCCCAATAATACCGGTACTCGTCGCCGAAGCTCAGGGCCGGCCCCAGGCTTTCTCGGCCCACATCCATCCAGACTTCGCCCAGCCGGTCCACCGACAGCTCGCCATCCCGACGCTCGTCATGGACCCTGCGCTCGAACTCGTAGAACGCAATCTGGCGCACGACCGTGTTCAGCATGTCTTCGACCTTCGCGGCCAGCATCGCCCGGCGTTTGGCCGGATCGCCGGTCGCCGCCAGCAGCGCCTTGAAGGTCAGCATCTCGCCGAAAACGGATGCGGTTTCGGCCAGCGTCAGCGGCGTGTCCGACATCAGATAGCCCTGTGCGCCAGCCAGGATCTGATGGACGCCGTGCCCCAGTTCGTGGGCCAGCGTCATCACGTCGCGCGTTTTGCCCTGATAGTTCAGCAGCAGGTATGGATGCGCGCTGGGCACCGTCGGGTGCGCAAAAGCCCCGGTCGCCTTGCCCGGCCGCACGGGCGCATCGATCCATCCGTTCTCGAAGAACCGGCTGCCGATACCGGCAAGGTCCGGCGAGAAGGCGGCATAGGCGTCCAGAACGGTCTCGCGCGCCTCTTTCCAGGGTATCAGGCGGTCCTCCTCGTCCGGCAGCGGGGCCAGCCTGTCCCAATAATCGAGCCGGTCGCCACCCAGCCATTTGGCCTTCATCGCGTAGTAGCGGTGGCTGAGCCGCGGAAAGGCCCGTTTGACGGCGTCGACGAGGGCATCGACCACTTCGTCCTCGACCAGGTTGGACAGGTTGCGCCCGGAAACCGGGCGCGGCAGCTTGCGCCAGCGGTCCTCGATTTCCTTGTCCTTCGCCAAGGTGTTGGTGATCAGGGCAAAGGTCTGGGCGTGCTCTTTCAGCGTCTGACCGACCGACAGGGCCGCGTCCTTGCGTATGGCGCCGTCATGGTCGGACAGGCGGTCCAGCACCTCGGTCGTGGTCAGTTCCTCGTCGCGAAAGGAAAACCGCAGCGAGGCCAGAGTCTCGTCGAACAGCCGGTTCCACGCGGCGCGCCCGGTGATCGATTTCTCGTGCAACAGGCGTTCGGCCTCGTCGGACAACTGATGCGGCCGCATGACGCGCACGTCTCTGAGCCACGGCCGGTACCGCTCAAGGGCCGGCGAGGCCGACAGCAGGGCCTCCAGCGCCTCGTCTTCCAGACGGTTGATTTCAAGCACGAAGAACAGCAGACCGGTCGAAATGGCGTTCACCCGTTCGCTGGCCGTCTGGTAGAAGCGGCCGGCTTCGGGGGCGCTCACATCCTTGGAATAGACGAGCTGGGCGAAGCTCATGACCCGGCCCAGCACCTCCTGGATCCGTTCGTATTCGACGATCGCATCGGCCAGCCCGTCGCCGCCCAGCGCCGCCAGCTTGCCTTGGTGGGCTTCCGCAAACCGTTGGGCCGCCGCCTCGGCGTCGTTGAAGTCCTGTTCCAGAGCCGGCGAGTCTGGCGCCTCGTACAGCGCGGTCAGGTCCCATTCGGGAAGCGTGCCAAGGGGGCTTTGATTGGTCATGAGGGCTTTACTCCGTTGCCTAGCGGCCGATATATGGCGTGCACGGTTCGCCTGCAAGCGTGACGAGCCAAGCCTTTCGCCGGAACTGTGGCAAGGAGACGGATCGCGTGGATTACAGCAAGGTACCGAACCTGCCGCTGCTGTTCTTCGAGCGCGCGGCCCACTACGGCGACGCCCCCTTTCTGTGGAGCAAGCACGGCGAGGAATGGCGGTCGCTGAGCTGGCGGGAGGTCGCCGAACGCGCCTCAAACCTGTCACGCGGACTCAGGGCGCTGGGGATCCAGCGCGGGGACAGGGTCGGCATCGTGGCCGAGAACCGTCCCGAGTGGCTGATCGCCGACATCGCGATCATGGCCGCGGGCGCGATCACTGTGCCCGCCTACACCACCAACACGGTCAAGGACCACACCCACATCCTGTCGGACAGCGGCGCCCGGACCACCATCGTCTCCACCGCCAAACTGGCCGAACGGGTGCTGCCCGCCGCAGTGAAATCCGGCTGCGACACGGTGATCACGCTGGAACCCGTGAACGACGTGCCCGAACAGGGGGTTCAGGTCGTCCAATGGGACGAGGTCATGGCGCGCGGCGCGGCGGCGGAGGACGACGTCATCGCCGTCGCGGGACAGGCACAGCGGCAGGATACCTGTTGCATCATCTACACATCCGGCACCGGCGGCGACCCGCGCGGCGTGATGCTGAGCCACGGGGCGATGCTGTGCAATGTGATGGGCGCGCACGACGCGCTTGCCGAACTGCCAGGCTATCGCGAGGGTGGCGAGGTGTTCCTGTCCTTCCTGCCCCTGTCGCATTCATACGAACATACCTGCGGCCAGTTCTTTCCGATCGCGACCGGTGCGCAGATCTACTACGCGGAAAGCATCGACAAGCTGGTCGGCAACATCAGCGAAGTGAAGCCCACGATCATGCCGGCGGTTCCGCGGTTGTACGAAGCCATCCGCGCCAAGATCATGCGTGGCGTTACCACCGCCGGCGGGTTCAAGGCGGCGATGTTCCACAAGACCGTCGAACTGGGATCCAAGCACTACCACGACCCCGGTTCGCTGAGCGTCGCCGAGAAGATCCAGAACGCGTTGTTGGAGCGCCTGGTCCGGCAGAAGGTGCGCGACCGATTCGGCGGCCGGTTGAAGGCGTTCGTCTCGGGCGGTGCGCCGCTGAACTTCCAGGTCGGTCTGTTCTTTACCGCGGTCGGTCTCAGGGTCATGCAGGGATACGGCCAGACCGAAGCCGCGCCTGTGATCAGCGTCAACCGTTTCGGAAAGAACAAGCTGGACACCGTGGGCGTGCCCTTGAAGGGAGTCACGGTCAAGATCGCCGACGACGGGGAGATTCTGGTGCGCGGCGAACTGGTGATGAACGGCTATTGGAACCGGCCGCAGGAGACCGCGCAAACGGTCAAGGACGGGTGGCTGCATACCGGCGACATAGGCGAACTGGACCAGCATGGCTTTCTGCGGATCACCGACCGCAAGAAGGACATCATCGTCAATTCCGGCGGCGACAATGTCTCGCCGCAGCGGGTCGAGGGAATCCTGACCCTGGCGCCCGAGATCTCACAGGCCATGGTCTACGGGGACAAGCGGCCCAACCTGGTGGCGCTGATCGTTCCCGACGAAGAGTTCGCGGTGCATTGGGCACGGACGAACAAGAAACCGCACGCGCTTGCGCAACTGGTCGAGGACGACGACTTCAAGGCGGCGTACCGCCAGGTCATCGACGGGATCAACCAGGACCTGTCGGTGATCGAGAAGGTGCGCAACTTCGCCCTGATCCCCGAGCCCTTTTCGGTTGAGAACGCGATGCTGACGCCGTCCATGAAGATCCGCCGCCACATCATCACGAAACAATACGACAACGAGATCTTGGGGCTTTACGGCGCCTGATCCGGAGCAAGGGTCTGGCCTTTGCGGAACGCCAATTCTATAACGGCGGACTGAACGTCCACGGCGCACTACTCAGACCGATGATGCAAGTCCTGCGCATCGCAGCCTATCTCCTCGCAGCGGGGTTCTGGATTCCCCTGTCGGCCTGCACGGAACCGACGGTGGCCGTGGATGCCGGCGCCACCGTCGCCGAGGTGCGGGATTTCCAGACCATTAAGGACGACGCCCGCATCAGACTGCAGGTCGACGGCGATTTCCTGGACGACCAGGCCGGCCTTTTCAAGAACGTCAATGTCGACGTCTACGAGGCGAATGTCATGCTGACCGGGGTCGTGAAAACGGGCGCGGACAAGCTGAGGGCGGTTCAGATCGTCGAAAACGTCGAAGGGGTGCGCGAGGTCCTCGATGAAATCCAGGTTACGTCCAACGGCGATTTCCAGCAGGCGGCCGAGGACGTCGCCATCGAGACGACGATCAAGATCAGGCTTCTGGACGAAGAAAGCGTCAACTCGGTGAACATGCGCTGGCGATCGGTCAACGGCACCGTCTACCTGTTCGGCCGTGCGCTGAGCGACGAGGAGCAGCGCGACGCGATGGAGGTGATCAAAGAGGTCAAAGGCGTCCGGCGCGTGATCAACCGTCAGTACGTTCGGCCTCCACCGCGCTGACCCCGGCTTCGTCGTCCAGCGCATAGAAGGTGCGGTACCATTCCACGAACCGCTCGATCCCCTGTTCCAGAGACGTCGACGGCTGGAACCCGAAATCGCGCTGCATTGATGCGATGTCGGCATAGGTGCGTTGAACGTCGCCGGGCTGCATCGGTTCCATCACCATTTCCGCCTTCCGGTTAAGCGCGCGCTCGAGCAACCGGATCATGTCCATGAGCCGCTCCGGGCGGTTGTTCCCGATGTTGTAGATCCGGTGAAGGTCCGCACCGCCGTCCGCTTCGGGCGGGGAATCGAGACAGGCGACCAGTCCGTCGACGATGTCGTCGATATAGGTGAAGTCGCGCTCCATATCGCCGTTGTTGAAGACCCGAATCGGTTGGCCGCGGACGATCGCGTCCGTGAAAATGAAGGCCGCCATGTCGGGCCGCCCCCACGGCCCGTAGACCGTGAAGAAACGAAGGCCGGTCGACGGAATGCCGTAGAGATGGCTGTAGCAGGCGCTCATCAACTCGTCGGCGCGCTTGGTCGCGGCATACAGCGAAACCGGCCGGTCGACCCGGTCTTCGACCGAGAAAGGCAGTTTGGTGTTGCCGCCATAGACCGACGACGAGGAGGCATAGACCAGGTGTTTCAGACCGTTCATGTGCCGGCACAGTTCCAGGACGACCAGTTGGCCGACCACGTTGCTGTGCGCGTAGTCGAAGGGGTTCTTCAACGAGTGGCGCACACCCGCCTGCGCGGCGAGATGGACGACGCGGTCGATGTCCGGATGCCGTTCGACGACGGCCGCCATAGCGTCGCGATCGGCGATGTCGACCCGGTGAAAGGCAAAGCCGTCGCTGCGCTGCAGTTCCGCCAGCCGGGCCTTCTTCAGATCGACGGAGTAGTAGGCATTGAGGTTGTCGACACCGACGACGCGGTCGCCGCGATCCAACAGATGCCGACCGACGTGGTAGCCGATAAAGCCGGCGGCGCCGGTCAGAAGTACGGTCATCAAGACGTCCCTGAGCTTTTTGGTCGGCCCTTTGCCGACAGCCATCCTATAGCCCAGTCGGCCAGCGTACGCACCATCGGATCGCTCCGGTATTTTGAACGAAAAGTGAACCCGAATCGGGCAGAATGGCCGTATCCCGACGGTTCGGGATGCGGCTTTTGACTTGAAAAATAGGTCAGCATTGCTAACCTATTATCACGAGACCGTTGATACGGCCGGTCGAGGCCGTACTCTAGGGACGGTTCGGCGCGGATTAGGTGGATCATGGCCGTTACCGAGGTAACCCTCGACGACAAATACACGCTGGATCGCGGGCGGGTTTACCTGACCGGCACACAGGCGCTGGTGCGCCTTCCGATCATGCAGCGCCAGCGCGACCTGGCGGCCGGCCTCAATACCGCCGGGTTCATCTCCGGATACCGGGGCTCACCCCTGGGCGGCGTCGACCAGCAGCTGTGGCGCGCCCAGAACCACCTGGACGCCCACAAAATCCACTTCCAGCCCGGCGTCAACGAGGACCTGGCCGCAACGGCGGTCTGGGGGACCCAGCAGGTCGGCATGTTCCCGGGCGCGACGGTCGATGGCGTGTTCGCCATGTGGTACGGCAAAGGTCCCGGCGTCGACCGTTCCGGCGACGTCCTGCGGCATGGTAACTTCGCCGGCTCGTCGAAGCACGGCGGCGTTCTCTTGCTGGCCGGCGACGATCACACCTGCAAGTCCTCGACGACCGCGCACCAGACCGAATATGCCTTCATGGACGCCATGATCCCGGTGCTGAACCCGGCCGGCGTCCAGGAGTTCCTTGACCTCGGCATGTACGGGTTCGCCCTGTCGCGCTATTCAGGCTGTTGGATCGCGTTCAAGACGATCGCCGAAACCGTGGATACCTCGGCGTCAGTCCATGTTGACCCTGATCGCGTCAAGATCAGCCTGCCCGACGACTTCGAGATGCCGCCCGGCGGTCTCAATATCCGCTGGCCGGACATGCCGCTGGACCAGGAAGCGCGTCTGCACGAACACAAGCTTTATGCCGCACTGGCCTTCGCGCGCGCCAACGGCCTGAACCGTACGATCATCGACGGGCCCAAGCGCCGGCTGGGCATCGTGACCTGCGGGAAATCCTATCTGGACGTGCGCCAGGCGCTGGAAGATCTGGGGATCACCGAATCCTTCGCCCGAGAGATCGGCATCTCGCTTTACAAGGTGGCCATGACCTGGCCCTTGGAACGCGAAGGCATGCGACAGTTCGCCGAGGGCCTCGAAGAGATCCTGGTCGTCGAAGAGAAGCGGGCGCTGATCGAAAACCAGCTCAAGGAACAGCTTTATAACTGGAATGCCGATATCCGCCCGGCGGTGATCGGCAAGTACGACGAGACCGGCGTCTGGCAGCTGCCGTCGACCGGCGAACTGACGCCGGCCCGCATCGCCCGCGTCATCGCGGCGCGGATCGCCCGGTTCCATTCCTCGCCGTCGATCGAAGAGCGCCTGAAGTTCCTCGAGGCGAAGGAAAAACAGCTCCAGTCCAAGTCGGCCTCGCTCGCCCGCATTCCGTATTTCTGCTCTGGCTGTCCGCACAACACCTCAACCCGTGTGCCCGATGGCAGCCGCGCCCTTGCCGGCATCGGCTGTCATTACATGGCGCAGTGGATGGACAGGCGAACCGAGACCTTCACGCAGATGGGCGGCGAAGGTGTCCCTTGGGTCGGCCAGGCGCCGTTCACCGACGAGCGTCACGTCTTTGTCAATCTGGGCGACGGCACCTACTATCACTCCGGCCTGCTGGCGATCCGCCAGGCGATCGCGGCCAAGGTCAACATCACCTACAAGATCCTGTACAACGACGCCGTCGCCATGACCGGCGGCCAGCCGCTGGACGGTCCCATGGGCGTCACCGACATTGCCCACCAGGTCGCCGGCGAAGGAGCGGCAGAGGTCGTCGTGGTCTCCGACGAACCGGAGAAATACGGTAGCGGAACCGGATTGCCGCCCGGCACCGCCATCCATCATCGCGACGATCTGGACAAGGTGCAGCGCCGACTGCGCGAGGTCAAAGGCGTCACGGTGCTGATCTACGACCAGACCTGCGCGGCGGAAAAGCGCCGCCGGCGCAAGCGCGGCCTCTATCCCGATCCGCCCAAGCGCGCCTTCATCAACGAGGCTGTCTGCGAAGGCTGCGGCGACTGTTCGGTCAAGTCCAACTGTCTTTCCGTAACGCCGAAAGAGACCGAGTTCGGCCGCAAGCGCGCGATCGACCAGTCGTCGTGCAACAAGGACTTCTCCTGCATCAACGGTTTCTGTCCGAGTTTCGTGACCGTGCACGGCGGCAAGGTGCGCAAGCGCGCGAGCGGCGATCCCGACGGCGCCGCCGGGCCGTTCGAGATCCTGCCCGACCCGAAACTGCCCAGCCTGGACCAGCCCTACGGCATCCTGGTCACCGGGATCGGCGGCACCGGCGTTGTGACACTGGGCGCGCTGATCGCAATGGCGGCGCACATCGAGGGCAAGGGCTGCTCGGTCCTCGACATGGCAGGCCTCGCACAAAAGGGCGGCGCGGTGACCAGCCATATCCGCATAGCTGCCGCGCCAGAGGATATCCATGCCGTGCGGATCGCCGCGGGCGGCGCAGGCCTTCTCCTGGGGTGTGACATCGTCGTCGCCGCCGGCTTCGATGCGCTGTCGAAGACCCAGCAGGGCAAGACGCGCGCCGTCATCAACAGCCAGCAGACCGTCACCGGCGACTTCACGCGAAACCCGGACCTCCCCTTCCCCGACCAGGAACTGAGGCATCTGATCGGCGACGCCGTCGGGGCGCATTCGGCGGACTTCGTCGACGGCACGACGATCGCGACCGCCCTGTTGGGCGATGCGATCGCCGCCAACATCTTCATGCTGGGATACGCCTGGCAGAAGGGGCTCGTGCCCGTCGGTCTCGACGCCCTGATGAAGGCGATCGAACTGAACAAGGTTGCGGTGGAGTTCAACACCAGCGCCTTCATGTGGGGGCGCCGCGCCGCCTACGACATGGCCGCGGTCGAACGGATCGCGGCGCCGCGCCGCAGGGCCGAGACCGAGATCGCCACCACGCTGGAGGCGATCGTCGAAAAGCGCGTCGCGGCGTTGAAGGCCTACCAGGGCGAAAGGCTGGCGCGCCGCTACAAGGATCTCGTGGTCGCGGTCCAGCGGGCCGAGTCACAGACCTTGCGCGAAGAGGACGGGCTTTCGGTCGCCGTCGCCCGGTACTACTACAAGCTATTGGCCTACAAGGACGAGTACGAGGTCGCCCGCCTGTTCTCCAACGGGGCATTCATGGAACGGCTGAACGAGCAGTTCGAAGGCGACTTCTCGCTCAGGTTCCACCTGGCGCCGCCCATCATCGCACCGCGAGACCCGGAAACGGGCCTTCTGGTGAAGAAGGAGTTCGGGCCGTGGCTGATGACGGTGTTCAAGCTGATCGCGCCGCTGAAGGTCCTGCGCGGCACGCCGCTGGATATCTTCGGTTACTCCCAGGAGCGCCGAACCGAACGGCGCCTGATCGCCGACTATGAGGCCATGATCGCGAAAATCCTGGACCGCCTGTCGCCGGAGAATCACGCCGCCGCGGTGGCATTGGCGTCGGTTCCGGAACACATCCGCGGCTATGGCCACGTCAAGGAACGCCATCTGGCGGCCGCCAAGGAGAGCGAGGCGGCCCTGTGGGAAGCCTTCGCCAGCCCTGCCCCACCCCAGGCCGACGCCGCGGAATAGACGCGCCCCGGCGCCTGAAAACCTACGTCACCCGTCAGATTGCCCAAGGAAGTGCCGGCCGCCCCCGGGGGAGGGCGGCCGGCGTTCCGGGCAGTAGCAGTTCCGGAGGTAGAGAGGGATCCGGACGGTATGACGGCCCCGAAGGGCCCTTCATATTCTGCACTGCCACGGAACCCCTTTGGACAGCAGGGCAGACAAAAGCAACCGGGGACCGGTCACCAGTCTTAATAATTGTCGAATTCTTGTAATACGGATGAGGATATTCGGCAAATACTTTCATTTAGAATTCGGTAAGCATTTTATATTGAAGAAACTATGTTTGTTATCAGACAAAACTACGTAAAATTTTCATTAAAATTGTAATACATTTGGTCGGCCGCGCCGGACTGCGTCCCCTCGAACAACCCCTCGAAAACAAAGGCTTTCAAGCGATCGCTGTTTTTCCGGGGGCGTCCCGCGATTCCTGTTGCCGCCCGTCCGATGTTTCGCTAAGGCATTAATCCATGGCTGCCACGCAGCAATTACTGGGGTCTGGTTCGAAAATAAGAAATGCTCCGTCGTTCCTCGACGGCGCGGTCATAACCGCTGACCCCGGCTTCCTCTCTTCAACGAATGAAACAACCCAGAACCACAGGGAAAGGGTGTCATGAAACGCTTCAACGCACGATTTGCACGTGCCACGGTCGCCGCTGTTGCGGTGGCGGCGGCGCTCGGCCTCGGTTCCGCCGGCATGGCGGTTGCCGAAAATGTTCTTCGCATCGCCAACATGGGCGAACCCGACACGCTGGATCCGCACAATGCCAGCGGCGTTTGGGAAAACCGCATCCTGGGCGACATGTTCCTTGGCCTGACCACCGAGGCGGCGGATGGCAGCGTCATCCCCGGCGCGGCGGAGACATGGACCGTCAGCGAGGACGGCACGGTCTATACCTTCACGCTTCGCGACCACGCCTGGTCCGACGGCACGCCGGTGACCGCCGATGACTTCGTGTTCTCGCTGCGGCGCATCCTGGACCCGCAGACGGCGGCGAAGTACGCATCGCTTCTGTACCCCATCAAGAACGCCGAGGCGGTCAACACGGGCCAGTCGCCGCTGGACCAGCTTGCCGTGCGGGCGGTCGACGACAAGACGCTTGAGATCACCCTGCAGTCGCCGACCCCCTACTTCCTTGCCCAGTTGACGCACTACACCGCGTGGCCGGTGCCGAAACACCTGGTGGAAAAACACGGCACAGATTGGGTTAAGAAAGAGAACATCGCGTCCAACGGCGCCTACATGCTGGACGAGTATCTGCCCAACACGCATGTGAAGCTGGTCAAAAACCCCAAGTTCTACGACGCCGTGAACGTCGCGATCGACACGCTCTATTTCTATCCGGGCGAGGACCGCGCCCAGGCGCTGAAGCGCTTCCGCGCCGGCGAGGTCGACGTCTCGACCGACTTCGCGTCGGACCAGATCAAGTGGCTGATGGAGAACATCCCCGATCAGACCCGGATCGCGCCCTATCTCGGCATCTACTACTACGTGATGAACACCGAGAAGGAGCCCTTCACCGATCCGCGGGTTCGCCAGGCGCTGTCAATGGCAATCGATCGCGAGACGATCGTCGACAAGGTGATGAAGACCGGCGAGGTCGCGGCCTACAGCTTCGTGCCGCCCGGCACCGGCAACTACGGCGAGCCGTCTTATGTGAACTGGAAGGGCATGTCAGCGGCGGACCGTATATCTAAGGCACAGGAACTTCTGGCCGAAGCCGGCTACGGGCCGGACAACCCGCTGAAGTTCACGCTGCGCTACAACACCTCGGAAAACCACAAGCGCATCGCGATCGCCGTCAGCTCTATGTGGAAGAAGCTCGGCGTCCAGGCGGAACTGTTCAACTCCGAGGTCAAGGTCCACTACAACGACCTGCAGGAAGGCGACTTCCAGATCGCGCGGGCCGGCTGGATCGCCGACTATGACGATCCGCAGAACTTCCTGTATCTGCTTGAAACCAAGACCGGGCCGATGAACTACGGCAACTTCTCCAACACCGACTTCGACTCGTTGATGGAAGAGGCATCGAGGACCACCGATCTGGACAAGCGGGCGGGTCTTCTGGCGCAGGCCGAACGGGTCGCCATGGACGCCCAGGCGAACATCCCGATCTACTACTACGTTTCGAAAAACCTCGTTTCGGATCGCGTGGTCGGTTGGGAAGACAACGCCAAGGACATCCACCGCAGCCGCTGGCTGTCGCTGAAAGACTGATCAACCGACGAAGGCGCGGCAACCGCAGTGACAATCCGGTTGCCGCGTCGCTTTCTCTAATGCTCTAATCCCCTAACGGGGGACCGAGGCGATGCTGTCATACGCGCTCCGACGGTTGCTGGGCGCAGTGCCGACCATGTTCATAATCGTCACGGTGGCGTTCTTCATGATGCGCGCCGCCCCCGGCGGACCGTTCGATATCGAACGCGCCCTGCCCGCCGCCATCGAAAAGAACCTGCTGGCCGCCTACAACCTGGACCAGCCGCTGTGGATGCAATACCTGCACTATCTGGGCGATGCGGTGCGCGGCGATTTCGGCCCGTCCTTCAAATATCAGGACTTCACGGTCACCGAACTGATCATGATCGGCTTTCCGGCGTCGCTGAAGGTCGGCGGCACGGCCATCGTGCTGGCGGTTCTGATCGGGACCTTCTGCGGCACCATGGCGGCGCTCAGGCAGAACTCGTGGGTCGACTATACGGTGATGGGGTTTGCCATGACCGGGATCGCCATCCCCAACTTCGTGATGGCGCCGTTGCTGACCCTGATCCTGGGCGTCTATCTCAGCCTGCTTCCGGTGGCCGGCTGGGGCGGTGGCAGCATCGAGCACATCGTGCTGCCGGTGGTCGCGCTCGCGCTTCCGCAGATCGCCTACATCTCGCGCCTGACGCGCGGGTCGATGATCGAGGTCCTGAACTCCAACTACATTCGGACCGCACGCGCCAAGGGCCTGCGCGAGAAGATCGTCGTCGTGCGCCACGCGCTGCGCGGCGCGCTGTTGCCGGTGGCGAGCTATCTCGGCCCCGCGACCGCCGCGGTAGTCACGGGATCGGTGGTCATCGAGTCCATTTTCGACATTCCCGGCCTCGGACGCTACTTCGTGCAGGGCGCGCTTAACCGCGACTACACGCTGGTCATGGGCGTGGTGATCTTCTACGCCACGCTGATCATCGTTTTGAACCTGATTGTCGATCTGATCTACAGCCTGCTCGACCCCAAGGTCAGGTACGACTGATGGCAATCCATCTTACCGCCGAAACGGATGCGCTGGCCCCGGTTGCCGAGGTCGAGGGACGCAGCCTGTGGCAGGACGCGCTGGCCCGCCTGTTGCGCAACAAGGCGGCTGTGGTGTCGATGGTGATCCTATCGGTGATCGCGCTGATGGCGGTGCTGGCGCCCTATCTGAGCCCGCATGCCTACGACGAGATATATTGGGACTTCATCACCGCGCCGCCAAACTTCGAACATTTCCACTGGTTCGGCACGGACCCCAACGGCCGCGACCTGTTCGTGCGCACGCTCTATGGCGCGCGGGTGTCGCTGATGGTGGGTGTGGTCGCGACCGGCGTCAGCCTGTTGATCGGCGTCACCTACGGCGCCGTGGCGGGCTATATCGGCGGGCGGACCGACCGGATCATGATGTCCGTCGTCGACATCATGTATTCCCTGCCCTTCATGTTCTTCGTGATCATCCTGATGGTGATCTTCGGCCGCAACATCTTCCTGATCTTCGTGGCCCTGGGCGCGGTCGAATGGCTGACCATGGCGCGCATCGTCCGCGGACAGACTCTGTCGGTCCGCCAGAAAGAGTTCATCGAGGCGGCGCACGCATCGGGCGTGTCAACGTTCAACATCCTGCGCAAGCACGTCATCCCCAACGTTCTGGGGCCGGTGATCGTCTACGTGACGCTGACGATCCCGCAGGTGATCCTGACCGAGAGCTTCCTGTCGTTCCTCGGGCTCGGCGTGCAGGAACCGCTGACCAGCTGGGGCGTTCTGATCTCCGAGGGCGCCCGGCAGATGGAAGAGGCGCCGTGGCTGTTGATCTTCCCGGCGCTGTTCCTGGGCACGACGCTATTCTGCTTCAACTTCATCGGCGACGGCCTGCGCGACGCGCTGGACCCGAAGGACCGTTAGGCCATGGAACCGATCCTCGAGGTTGAGAACCTGGACACGCGTTTCTTCACGCCCGACGGCGAGGTCGAGGCGGTCAGCGACGTCAGTTTCCGGATCGCCCCCGGCGAAAGCGTGGGCGTCGTCGGCGAAAGCGGATCGGGCAAGTCGCAGCTTTTTCTGTCGATCATGGGGCTGTTGGCGCGCAACGGCTGGGCGACCGGCAGCGCACGTTTCAGGGGTCAGGAGCTGATCGGCATGCCGGTGCGGCAGATGAACAAGGTGCGCGGCGTCAAGGTCTCGATGATCTTCCAGGACCCGATGACCTCGCTTAACCCGTTCCTGCGCGTCTCGCGGCAGTTGACCGAGGTGCTGATGGAACACCAGGGCACGTCCCAATCCGACGCGCGCCGCAAGGGCATCGAGATGCTGGACATGGTGGGCATCCCCGAAGCCGCCAAGCGGTTCGACATGTACCCGCACGAGTTCTCGGGCGGCATGCGCCAGCGCGTGATGATCGCCATGGCGCTGTTGTGCCAGCCGGACCTGTTGATCGCGGACGAACCGACGACGGCGCTGGACGTGACCGTTCAGGCGCAGATCCTGGACCTGATGGCCGACCTCAAACGCGACCTCGACACTGCGATCGTCATGATCACCCACGACCTGGGCGTGGTCGCCGGGCTGTGCGAGCGGGTACTGGTGATGTATGGCGGGCGCATCGTCGAACGCGCGCCGGTGGACGACCTCTTTCACCGCCCCGCGCACCCCTACACGCTTGGCCTGTTGCATTCGATGCCGCGCCTGGACGAGGTCGGCGCATCGGAGCTGCCGACCATTCCCGGCCAGCCGCCCAACCTGCAGAATCTGCCGTCGGGCTGCGCATTCCACGCGCGGTGCGCCTTTGCCGAGGACCGCTGCACGATCGAAAGGCCGCCTTTGCGTAACATCACGCCGGAGCGCAAGAAAGCGTGCCTGCGCGACGACATCGCGGAGCTGGCGGTATGAGCGAGCCGATCCTGTCCGTACGCGACCTGAAGGTACATTTCCCGATCCGCACCGGCGGCCTGATCATCGGCCGTTACACGCCGCTCAAAGCCGTCGACGGTGTCAGTTTCGACCTGATGCCGGGCGAAACGCTGGGCATCGTGGGCGAGTCAGGCTGCGGGAAATCGACCCTGGGCAGGGCGGTCCTGCAGTTGATCCCGCCGACCGCGGGCAACGTGGTCTGGCTGGGCGAGGAACTGGTGGACAAGCCCGAGGACGACATCAGGCCCAAGCGGGCGGAGATGCAGATCATCTTCCAGGATCCGCTTGCCAGCCTGAACCCCCGCATGACCGTGGGCGACATCATCGCCGAGCCGCTGTTGACCCATACGCCCGGGCTCTCGAAGAAGAAGGTCAAGGGCCGGGTCAAGGACATGATGGCCAAGGTCGGCCTGCTGCCGCAGATGGTCAACCGCTATCCGCACGAGTTCTCCGGCGGCCAGTGCCAGCGCATCGGCGTCGCCCGCGCGATGCTGTTGAACCCGCGCCTGATCGTCTGCGACGAGCCGGTTTCGGCGCTGGACGTGTCGATCCAGGCACAGATCGTCAATCTCCTGATGAAGCTTCAAAAAGAGTTCGGTCTGTCTTTAATGTTCATCAGCCATGACCTGTCTGTCGTGCGGCACATCAGCACCCGGATCATGGTTTTGTATCTCGGCCGTATGATGGAGATCGCCGACCGCGACTCGCTCTATCGCGCGCCGCGACACCCCTACACCAAGGCCCTGATCTCCGCCGTGCCGATCCCCGACCCCTCGCTGGAAAAGGGCAAAAAGCGCATCATGCTGGAAGGCGACTTGCCGAGCCCGATCGACCCGCCGTCGGGCTGCGTCTTCCGCACCCGCTGTCCATTGGCCAGCGAGACCTGCGCGACCGAGGCGCCGGCGATGGAAGAGGCCAGCCCCGGCCATGCGCTGGCCTGCCACCACTGGCGGGAATAGGCCGCACCTGTAGAACCCTCGAAAACGGGCCTTGCGACGCCACGGCGGCGCCATCCCTCACTTCTGAGAAGACGCGAACAAGGCGATCACCTCTTCGCCCGTCATCATCTTGGTTTCATTGGCGAACGCGTAGAAGTCCGGTTTTTCGTCCGTGAAGACCTGCAGGGACATGCGCAGCATCGATTGGTCGTCGATGAGACCGGCTGCGATCTGGTATTCGCCGCTGTCGACGAGGCGATAGAAGAGATTCGAGCCGCACTGTGTGCAAAACCCGCGTTCGGCCCAGTCCGACGAGCGTATCCGGCCAATGCTGTCCTCGCTCTCGAAGGTCACGGTCTGGCAGTTCAACGCCATGAATGGCCCTGCCGACCAGCGTCGGCACATGTCGCAATGGCACGCGACGACACTTGGTTTCTTGGCGGTCGCGGTGAACTTGACCGCACCGCACATGCATTTTCCTTCCAGGTTCAGCTCTTCGGTCATCGGCATTCCGCTCCGTCTTTGATGCGTGTCCCTACTCCGCCTGGGTTGGCCCAGTACAGTAGGGATTTTGAGGACGGAAGGTGAAGGCCAAACCGCGCAGCCACCGCAGAACCGCCCTGCCCTTTGAAGCGCACGGGATTCGCCGATCCAGATCACATGCCGGCGTGCGAGACTTCCGCACCCGCTGTCCGCTGGCCAGCGAGACCTGCGCGACCGCGGCGCCGGCGATGGAAGAGGCCGCCCCCGTGCATGCGCGCGCCAGCTAAGCCGGCGTGGGTAGCGGGAGGTTCGTCCGCCCCGGTTCGCCTGGGCGAACGCAAGCGTTTGGGCCTCGCAGCCAGAACCGTTTATTTTGGCGTCATGCGGTTCTTCGAAACCAGCGCACTGCGTGACCACAGGCGGACGACGGACCCGGTGAGACAATGATCCACGAACACGAACCGTGGGACGGACGGATCGCCGCGCGCATCGATGAGCTTCGCATCGATATGTCGGGCGGCATCCGCGCGTCGATGGGCGCCGTCGTCGCGTCGCTTCGACGCTACGGGTTCGCCCTGTTGTCGGGGCTGACCGCCGGTTCGGAGAGAAGCTCCGCGGCAGGGGAGCTTTTGAAACTCGCGTCTCACCTTGGCACCGTGGTTCCGCAATCGCCCCGGGGTGTCGACGTCGAAGACATTCGGGATTTTTCCGACATCGAGGCAAAGGACGATCGGGGCTATCGGTCACGTGGCGAACTCGCGCCGCACTCCGACCCCGCGACACTGATTGTCCTGCACTGCCTCCAACCCGCGAAGTCCGGTGGAGAGAGTTACATCGTCAATGTGCGCGCCATTCACGATGCCATCGCCGATGTCGCCCCAGATCTCCTAGCAGAGCTGTACAGGGGATTCCCCTGCTGGCGCGTCGAAGGGCAATACGGCGTTTCCGAAGCCGGACCGGATTCCGTCGATCGGGCGATCTTCGCCATGCGCAACGGCGCGGTCAGTTGCGTCCATTATCGGCCGTTCACGGAAATGGCCGCAAAGGCACGGGGTGAACCGCTTACCGGGCGTCAGATCGCAGCCCTGGACCTGTTCGACGAGTGCGCGTCATCGCCGGACCTGGCGCTCCGTTTCTCGTTGCTGGCCGGACAGACCTTGGTGCTCCACAATCGAAGCGTGCTGCATGCACGCACCGACTACGAGGACTGGCCGGAGCCGGACCGGCGCCGCCACCTGTTGCGCGTGTGGATCGACGCACCCGGCCTTCTCCCCGTTTCGCCTCAGCACGAACTCGGCGATCTGTTTGCCCCGGCCGTGTGACCGGTTCCGGCACTTCGCGATGGCTTTCAAACGGCCAGCGTCTCAGAACCGCTCTTGGCCCTCAACCCGGACAGGGTCGGGGAAATCGCGGTAGAGGCCGAAGGTGACGCCGGCGACCAGCCGGTTGACGCCGTGGTGCGCCGCCTCGGTCGGGTCGGTGCGGCTGGCGACGCGCGAGAACGCGTGTTCCAGTTGCGCCATGTCGCGGGTCTCGATCATCAGGTGGAACTCGCCCAGCCCCGGCGGCGCCAGCCCCAGCTTGCGCCGCATCAGGCGATGGCCTTCCACCGCGCCCGCCGCGCGCAGATGGTCCATATAGCCGTCCAGGGCCTCGGTAAAGTCCGTGTCCTTGACCCCCGGCTTCAGGTTGAACCAGATGTGATAGATGTCCATGGCGCGCCTCCCGCGAACTGCTGCCGGCCGGCCGCGACTGTAGGCCGCGTTACCGCCGGCCGCAATTCCGCCACACGGGCCTGCGAGAGGATATGGCGATGCGCAAAGCTCTCGCCGCCCTTGTCCTGTTCCTGTGCGTCGCCCTGGCGCCTGCCGGCGCGCTGCTGGCCGCGCTGGTCTGGGAACCGCCGGCGCCGTTCAGCCACGCGGCGCGCCTCGACCGGATCGCCGCGCCCGCACAGGCACGGCTGGCGCCTTATTTCCGGCGCGCCGGCATCGCCTGGCCGCCGACCGAGGTGGTGCTGGTCGGGTTGAAGCGAGAGCGGCTGCTGCGCCTCTACGCCGCCGCACCCGACACCGGGCTGCGTTACATCCGCGACTATCGCATCGTCGGCACGTCGGGCGCACCCGGGCCGAAGCTGGCCGAAGGCGACGGCCAGGTGCCGGAGGGCGTCTACGAGATCGATTATCTCAACCCGAACTCGATTGCCTATCTCTCGCTGAAGGTCGGCTATCCCAACGATTTCGACCGCCGCATGGCCGCACGGGACGGCCGCGTCGATCTGGGCGGCGATATCATGATCCACGGACCGACCCGCGCGACCCGCGGCTGTCTCGCCCTGACGGGACGCGCGATCGAGGAGGTCTATCTTGCCGTGGCGGCCGCCGGTGCGGGACACGCCTCGGTCGTCATCGCGCCGCACGACTTCACGGTCGGCCCGCCGCCCACGGCGGGGCCGTCCTGGACGTCAGCGCTTTATGCCGAGATTGATGCCGCGCTGTCGGCGCTGCCCTCGCCGCTGGAGACCTGGCGGGCCGTGGAGAGACAGGCGCGTCGTTCCCAGCCATGAAGCACGATCTCGCGACGTCGAAGCGGTTGGAACCAAAGAAGTGCCGCTCTGATCCGCTTGCGCGGACCTAGCTTGCCGACGGTGTTTCTTCCAGCATCGGCAACCCAAGGTCGGCGGCCTGCTGTTCTTCCTGCTTGGCGAAACCCGCGAGGCTGTCTTCCGCCGCCGGGTCCGGGTTCTTGAGTTCCTCGAGCGCGACCTCGAACTCCTCCTCGTCGGCAAGCTCCCGGATCCGGCCCGTCAGCGCCAGCGAGTCGCCGGTGCCGCGGACCAGCGTCAGCCCGCCCGTCGCGATGACCTTCATCGAGGTGATGTCGTCTCCGTGCCCGGCGGCCTGCAGCGCATCCACCACCAGCGCCTCGACGCCGCCCCGGCTCAGTTCGCGATAGATCACGTAGGCGCCGACCAGCGCCTTGCCGCGATAGTAGGACGCGTTGCGGAGATGACCGGCCGCCAGCACCAGCTTTTCCCTTCCTTCCTGGGACAGCCCGCCGGCCGCGATGCGCTCGTCGATGCGCGCCTGCAGCGCCGCGGAGACCTGATCGAACTTGCGGATCGTCACGACGGCACTGTCGCCCGCATAGGCACCGGCCCCTTCGGTCTCGAGTTGCTGGACCGCAAGCAGGGTCTCCAGCACGTCCGCGTCCTTCATGTCGAGGCCTTCATAGGCGGCGACGAAGCCGCGGCCGACCTCCGCGATCATCATGTTCAATGCCCGTTCGGTGACGGCTGCCGCGCTGACGACGTTCAGCGTGCAGTACATGGCGGGCACGTCGTCCGCCAGCGCCGCGCGCATCAGTTCGGTCAGCGCAGCCTCCATTAAGGGACCGCCATAACCGTTGTCGATGACACCCGTCTGTTCCAGGATAAGGTCCAGCGCCACGCAATACTCCTCTGCCACGGCGATCACCGTCGGCTGAACGTGGTAGTCGATGGCCGTGTCGACGATCGCATCCTGCACGCTTTCCAGTGCGTCCTTCGCCGTCTGGCAGCCGGACAGCGCGATGACCGCCGCGGTCGCCGCCGCAATCGCAGCGCCGCGACCCAATCTGCGCTCGTTCCCGAAGAACCTTGCTTCCCGTTGCATGCGCCCCCTCCTTCGCCTCTTCCTTTGCACCGCCGTGCCGGCCTCTAGTTCGCCGCCAGAGCCTCGCACAAAGATCCGTTCCGATTCGTCTCGGACACCCTGTTGATGTCCGATACCGCGCGCATCACCGCGGCATGCAGCGCGCGGTTGGCCGCGGCCGCCTCGTTCGCCCCCTGCCCGGGCAGCGTAAATTCGGTCGCCTCGAACTGCTCCAGCGTTGAAAGCCGGTGCACGGACATGCCGATCCTGGCATGGGCGACGAAACGCTCGCTGTCCGGATCCCGGCCGCCGCGGGCAACGTCCACTTCGCCCAGCAGGATGAGGTCCAGCGCCTCGCCGCCCATGGGGTCGTCGCCCATCGCCGACAGCCGTTCCGACAGGTCGCGCTTGATCCGCCCGATCGCCTCGGAATCGGACTCCGTCTCAGGTTCGGTCCGGGCGCTGCCGTCGCCGGCGACCGCCTGCCACTGCGGTTTCAGCCGGCGCGAAAAGATCCGGTAATGCTCGTGCAGCGAGACCGTGCGACAGCCGAAGTCCTGCAACTGGCGCATGGCGATGTTGGTCGCCTCGAGCTCGTTGACCCCGGCGTCGTCGGCGACCGCGCCATCGATCAGATAACGCACGATGACCGCCATCACCGCGCCGCCGGCGGCGGTACGGTTGACGGCGCGCTCCAGCCTGCCCACGTCGATGCGCGCCTTGACCGTGACCTCGCAGGCGCCGTCGGTGCCCACGTTCTTGGCCGCGACCTTGGCCTTGCCGATGAATGTATCGGCGTCGGCAACCAGCGCGCCGTGGCGCGCCTCCCGGTAGGCGCCGCCGAGCTTTTCGATGGCGCCGCGGACCGCCGCCTTGCGCGCCTTGCGCGTCGCGGCCTCAAGGCACGCCTTGCGGCCGGCATCCATGGATGCACGGCCGCTGCCGGTATAGGTCTTCGTGGCGGCCTCGGCACCGCCCGCCGCCAGAAACGCAAGAGCGGCCAACAGGGCCGTCGCCCGGCTAATACAGCGCATCGTAGTCAACCTTCGCGAAGGCGTCGTAGAGCCGGCCCAACAGCCGGGCACGCTGCAGCGCGGTCTGGTCGGGACCGTCCGCAACGACCTTGCCGCGCGCCTGACTGACCGCCGCACCGGTCGCCGACCGGCCGACCAGCTTGGCGCAGTCGTCCGGATCGGTCTCGAAGCCGTAGATCTGCGCGACGGCCAGGTATTCCCGCGACTTCAGAAGCCGGCTCTTGCCCTGGCTGTCGACAAAGCGGAGCTTGGAGACCACCGGAACCAGCTTGGTATCCGCCGAGTCCGCACCGACGACGATCGAAAGCTGGTCCTCGAAATGCGCCGCGCCGCGCGGCAGCGACAGGTTCAGCGCCACCCGATCCTCGGCCCGCTCGCCCCAGCCGTTGAGGTTGATCGGCGGCAGCACGGGAACGCCCCGCTGGGTCAGGTTCTGAGCCACGGCATTGGCCACCAAGGCGATCAGCCGGCCGCAGTCCTCGTTGGTGCATTCCGACGGCATGGTGCAGACATTGCTCCGTTTCGCCTTTTCCACCTTGCCATAGCGGAACAGGCTGCGGGCCACCGGATCCGCGACGATGGTGCCCGTGAACATCATCGGAAATTCGTCCGCCGGCGCCCGTTCCGCGGCGAAGCGCGCGAGACTGTCGACCGCGTGGCGGCCGGACCGTTCGATCAGGTCCTTGATCCTGGCGGTGGCGTCGCCCGCGCCCTGGCCGGCGTCGACCCGGATCAGGTCCTCGTCCAGGGCCGTCGCCGCCAGCTTCACCTCGCTCGAGCCAAGCTCGACCAGCACCGCGCTGGTCCAGACCAAGAAATCCCACACGTCCACCGCATCCGACGAGGATCCGCCGCTGGCAACGAACCCCGCCTCGTAGGTGGGCACCACCACCAGCGCATAGACCGCGTCGAAATGGTCGAGGATGTCCCGGATGTCCGGATAGGGATCGGACCAGCCGGGATCCTTGGTGCGGATCGCTTGCACCACATCGTCCGACGTCACCGCGACGGGCTGGTCGGACCAGGCGAAGCGGACCGACCTGGCATGGCGTTCCATGGCAACGCCCAGGCTGCGGCGCAGATCGGCCAGGCCGCCGTTGCGGGCCGTCAGGATTTCCTGGGTGTGCGGTTGCCAGGCGCCCTTCACGTGGCCGACGCCGCCATACAGGATGAGGGTGTCCGCACCCGCGCCGGCGCCGGCAAGACAAAGCGCCAGCATCAGGACCGCCGCCGCGACGCGACGCGGGACGCAGCGGGCTCTCCCCTGCCCAGCCCTCAGACGGCTTTCCATTGCGCGCCTCTCCCGAACCGAAGGCAACTTTCGCCCAGAATTGCCGGTATTGCCAACAGGCTAGCGCAGCCCGGCACGGGCCCACTGTGACGCATCGCACAGCCGGGCGGTCGCGGCGGGATAGACTGAGGCCCCCGACGGCATCCCAAGCACCGTTGCCGTGACGGTCGCGATGCGGCAGGCTGCGAGGAGTTCGGGCCGTCGGCTGGCCTTGTATCGGCTCGGACCCTGCGCGGGGGTCGCGTCCGAGTAAAGCGGAAGGACGATGACGAGACGACGAAACGCGTTGATGACGGCGCTGGCGGCCTTTCTCCTCGGCGCCGCCGCGGCGCAGGCACAGACCAACCATGCCGCCATCCCGGTTCTGGTCGCGGGCGAAGACCACGACCCGACCTCGGTCAAGCGCAGCAGCGATATCTTCAAACGGGTGCTGGCGGAGCTGAAGAACGGCATGGCAAAGCGCGGCTTTCGCGTGGTCGACGAGGAGGCGGTGGCAGCACAGCTCGACTGGAAGGTCCGCGACCGCAGGCCGAAGGAGGAGCTGATTCAGGCGGCCAAGCTGATGTCCGAAAGCGCCGCCGCAAACACCCGCGTGCGCGCCCTGGTCCTGTTCCGCATCCATGCCGCGACCAAGAATGTCGGCTGGGCGACCAAGATCATGACCCGCATGGACGGCGAGATCTACGACACCGTGACGAACGCGTTCCTGGGGACCTACGAGCTGCCGCGTGCCGTCTACCAGGCGGGCCCGGACTGTCATGAGGACCTGATCTGCGTGTCAGAGACGGTCGGCCAGAAGGCCCGCGAGATCGCCACCAGCCTGGGCGAGGCCCTGGCCGCCGAGCTCGCCTATCTCCACGAAGCCGCCGTCACGGACGGCGCGCATGGCGGCGACGGCCGGGATTTCGGGCTTGTCACGCCCTATACGATCACGCTGAGGCATTTCGAGAGCCGCGAGGCGCGTTTGATCGTCGACGTGATGGCCGAGGAGTTTCCGGGAGCCGAGGACCTCGAACTCATGTCCAAGCGGCCGGCAGTCCGCCGTTATGCCTATCTGTCGACCGCCAAGCCCCACAAGCTTGACGAATGGCTGGCCACCCTGCTGGCCGACATGGGGTTCGACCTGGACAAGGACGTCGAAGTCCTGATCGACGGGACCGAGATCACCGTCGAAAAGCTGACCCCGACGGCCGACGGGCCGGCACCGGAGGAGGCTCAGCCCCGGTTCAACTGATCCCGCGCGCCATTTCTGGCAAGCATATTGCATGGGTCTTGCGACCATGCCGCATCAAGCGAGGCGCGAGGCGATGCACGGTTCGAAACGGGCGGAAGACGGGATCCGGACGATCGGCCGGATGGTCGGCGCGATGACCGACATCCAGGACGAAGGCATCCGCGCGGACCTTGTCAAGGCCCTGCTGATCGTCATAAACGATTGCAATCTCTACAAGATTATCGGCTGCACGCGGCAGGACGATCCGCATGAGATCGCCGCGAAGGCGCGCGCCTACTTTCACGGGATCACGGCCCAGCGGATGCGCGCCTATACCGACACCCGCCGCTATGCCGCGCTGGACGAACTGTCGCCGCACCGCGACACCGGCAACGACTGACCCGCGGGGCCGCCGCGGCGGCCCTCACCCCATGCCCAGGGCCGAGAGATAGGTCTGCAACAGGGCCTCCTGCTCCTGGCGGTCGTTCACCTCCAACTTGCGCAGGCGGATCACCTGGCGCATCGTCTTGACGTCGAACCCGTCGGCCTTGGCTTCGGCAAAGACCTCCCTGATATCGTCGCTCAGCGCCTTTTTCTCTTCTTCCAGTCGTTCGATTCGTTCGATCAGGGACCGCAGACGCTCGCCGGTGATGCCGCCGACTGTGGGCATGGATAAGTACCTCTTGTGTTGGATGGGCCGTCAGGAAAACGGGCGCGACCATAACGGCCCGCCCGCCACGAGACAATCGGTCAGTGCGACCGGTCCTAGTGTTTGTGCGTTTCCTTGTAGGCGGCCATCTGCTCAGGCGTCGCCTCGGTCTGGTACTGCGCCTTCCAGTCGTCGTAGGGCATCCCGTAGACGATCTCGCGCGCCTTGTCGTAGCTGAGGTCGATGCCGCGTTCTTCGGCCGCCGCGCGGTACCACTTGGACAGACAGTTCCGGCAAAACCCGGAAAGGTTCATCAAGTCGATGTTCTGAACATCGTTCCGATCGCGCAGATGCTGGACCAGCGTGCGGAAGGCTGCCGCCTCCAGCTCGGTCTGGGTCTTCGGATCGATCTCGGTCGGTTCGGACATTTATTTGCTCTCCTTTCTTTTCTTGCGGGGCCGGCTCTCCGCCGTCGCGGGCGCCGCAGTCGTCTCCAGCCCGTGCATCGTCTCGGCGACCAGGAAATCGACAACCGCCCGCAGGGCTTCGATCTCCTCGGCGCCGTTCGCGCGGGCCTCGTTGTAGATGTCGATCTGCCGGTGGGCGCTGGTCCCCCGTTTCAGGATGTCGCGGGCGTTGTTGATCTCGTCCATGCAGTCCAGCGCTTCGGCGTCCTCCCGGACCAGGTCGATGATCTCGTCCAACAGTTCGGCGTAGGGCACGATGGTACCGATGCCGAAATCCACGAGCCCCTTCGAGTAGCCGTACCGTTGCGCCAGCCAGCGGTTCTCCTGGATCAGCATGTTGCTGTATTGCCGCCAACGCTGGTTGTTGCGTCGAAGGCGCCTCAACATGGAAATAATGCAGGCATAAAGCGCTGCAACCGTCAGGGTGTCGTCGATCCGGGTTCCGATGTCGCAGATCCGCATCTCCAGCGTCGGGAAACGGGTATGCGGCCGGATGTCCCACCACAGCTTGGTCGCGTCCTCGAAAAGCTTGGCGTTGACCATGACCGAGACGTGGCGCTCGTACTCGCCCCAGCTCTCGAACTTCTCGGGCAGGCCGGTACGCGGCAACTCGTCGAACACGGCCAGCCGGTAGCTCATCAAACCGGTGTTGTTGCCCCGCCAGAACGGCGACGAAGTGGTCAGCGCAAGCAAATGCGGCAGGAAATAGGCGACCTGGTTCAGAAGATCGATCCTGAGGTCGTCGTCTTCGATCCCCACATGCACGTGCATGCCGCAGATCAGAAGGCGCCGGGCGACGTCCTGAAGGTCCTGGGCAAGGACGTTGTAACGCTCCTTGTCGGTGTGGGTCGCCTTGCGCCAATCTGCGATCGGGTGGGTTGAGGCCGCCATCGGCAGGGCGTCGTGCTGGCGCGCGGCCTTGCTGACCGCAAGTCTCAGCGCACCGAGCTTTTCGCGCGCCTCCGCGATCGAACGGCAGACCGCCGTTCCCACCTCGATCTGACTGGTCAGGAACTCGGGCACGACGTTTCCGACGTCCGTCCCCAGTTCGGCGAGACAGTCCTCGATGATGACCGGCTGGACGCCCGTGGCAAGCTCGCGCGTCACCGGATCGATCAGGTGATACTCCTCCTCGATCCCAACGGTGAACTTCTGCAGCGGACCGGTCAAAGCATCACCCGAACAGGGTCCGGGTCTCAGGCCGGGCCAGCACCGCCTGCAGGCCGTCGCCGATGACGTCCGCCCAGTGGGCCTGGCCCGCCTCGTCCCGGATCAGGTCCTGGCGGATCTCCAGCAGGACGTTGGGCAGGCCCGCCGGCAGGGCATGGGTTTCGATGCTGTAGCCGTAGGGATCCATCCCGGAATAGGGTTTGTTGTCGCCGAGATGCGCCTGGGTGCGGTCGCGCCACCAGGCAAGCAGCGGGTCGGCGATCCGACGGTCGCGGTTGGCAAGGACGCCGATGTGCCAGGGACGCTCGCGCCCGGCCATGAAATGCGTGAAGCTGTGCACCGATATCAGCGCCGGCACGCCCTCGCGGCGGCGCTCGCCCAGCACGGCTGCGATCGAACGGTGGTATGGCTGGAAGATCTCCTTGGTCCGCGCGTCCTTGTCCTCGGCCGACAGGCCGCGGTTTCCCGGGACGATCGTTCCGTCGCTGATCTCGCGAATGGACGTGAGATCGCCGGTCGGCCGGTTGGGATCGATCACCAGCCGCGAATAGCTGCAGAACAGCGCAACTGCATCCAGGCGCGCGCTCAGGATCTCCGTCACCGCCGCGGCGCCGATGTCGTAGGCGATATGCCGGCCACGGTTGGCGGGTTCCAGTCCGAGGTCGCCCAGTGCCTTGGGAATCCGGTTCGATGCGTGATCGCAGATCAGGACGGCGTGGCTTGATCCACCCGGATTGAGAACGTGATAGGGGGGCGGATCGTCGGGGCCGAGCAGACCGGCCGACTCCGCGAGAATTGCGGAATTCGTTGCCATTGGCGGCACTATACAGTGCTTGCGGGGCACCGGTGAAGCACGTCATTGCGTGGGGAGACTTCGCCGCGCTACACCGGGCGATATGGGGTTTCCGACGTCCAACGCCAACGCCCGCAGTCCCGACGCCCTGGCCCTGTCGGCGCTGTTCCTGGGCGCCGTCGCCGTCGGCGCCTCGCCGATATTCGTCCGGATCTCAGAACTCGGCCCTTTCGCGACCGCGTTCTACCGCCCGCTGTTGGCCCTGCCCGTCCTGTGGCTCTGGATGCGTCTCGGCGGCCGCCAGGGGCCGGCCCGCGAGCCGCGCACCATACGCGAATACCTGATGCTGATGGGCGCCGGGGCCTTCTTTGCGGGCGACCTTGCGTTCTGGCACCTGTCCATCCTGAACACGACCATCGCCAATGCCACCCTTTTCGCGAACATGGCGCCCCTGCTGGTGACGCTGGCGATCTGGGTGCTGTGGGGCCAGCGGCCGACCCGGACCTTCGTCGGCGGCATGGTCCTGGCGCTGATCGGGTCCGGCTGCCTCGGTTTCGGGAGCTTCAGGCTGGCGCCGGACAACCTGACCGGCGACGCCTATGGCGTGGTGACAGCCGTCTTTCTCAGCGCCTATCTGATCGCCGTGTCGCGGCTGACAGCGACCTTCTCGGTCTCGGCGATCATGTCCTGGGGCTCGCTGGGGACGGCGATCGTTCTGCTGCCGGTGACGGTGCTGGCCGGCGAGACCCTGTTGGCGGTCACGCTTGTGGGCTGGCTCAATCTCCTGGCCCTGGCGCTGTTCAGCCATGCCGCAGGTCAGGGTCTCATCGCCTACGCGCTGAGACATCTGCCGGCGACCTTCTCCGCGGTCGGCCTGTTGGCCGAACCCGTCGCGGCGGCGGCGCTGGCGGCCGTGCTGCTGGCCGAAACGCCCAGCATGTGGCAGATCGTCGGCGGCGTCATCATACTGACCGGGATCGTGATCGCGCGCCGAGGCAGCCGATGACAGAACCGCCCGACGACCAGCCGCTGCCGGACCGCCTGTCCGACGCCTTCGCGGCCGAGGCGCTGGCCAGCGAACGCCAGTCGCTGAGGATCAGGCTGGTGGCGCTGGCCCTGATCGCCCTGTTGGTGCTGGTCGTCACGCCTTGGCCGTACAGCCTCTACTATCACGCGCTGTTGCCGCTGTTCGCACTGACGGGCGTCGGCAACTACCTGCTGCGCCGCCGCCAGTGGCCGGCGCTGTGGCCGTCCTACCTGATGGTCCTGTCGGACGTGGTATTGCTGACGGCGGTGCTGCTGTTGCCCAACCCGACGATCCCCGACGACATGATGTGGCCGATCCAGGTTCAGCTCCGTTTCGGCAACTTCATGTATTTCTACATCTTCATGATCGCGCTGGCCTTCACCTACTCGCCGCGCCTGGTTCTATGGGGCGGCTTGGTTGTCGCGGCGTCCTGGTCGACGGGGGTCGCCATCATCTACCTCCGGTCCGACACGCGGCGGAGCGGCGCCGAAGACAGGTCGAGCGAGATGCTGGAGATCTTCCTGGACTCCCGTTTCGTCGACCTTGGGGTCGCCTTGCAGGAGGTGGTCATCTTCCTGATCATTGCGGCGGCGCTTGCGACATTCGTCTGGCGCACGCGCCGCGTCGCGCTGCGCGAAGCCAAGAGCGAACGGGAACGCGCGAACCTTGCCCGTTACTTCTCGCCCAACGTGGTGGCGTCGCTGGCCGAGACCAGCGAACCGTTCCTGAAAGGCAGGACCCAGCGGGCCGCCGTCCTATTCGCCGATATCGTCGGCTTCACCGGCCAGGCCGAGGCCCTGTCGTCCGAAGAAACGCTGGACCTGTTGCGCGATTACCATGCCCGCATGGCCGCGGCGGTCTTCGCCCACGGCGGGACCCTGGACAAGTTCATCGGCGACGGCCTGATGGCGACATTCGGCACGCCGAACCCCAGCGACCGGGATGCCGCCGACGCGGTCGCCTGCGCGCGGACGATCCTGGAGGCGATCGCGGCGTGGAACCAAACCCGGGACGCAGCCGGTCTCCCCCCCGTGGCGGTGGGAATCGGCGTCCATGCGGGCCCTGTCGTGATGGGCAATATCGGCGACGAGCGGCGCCTCGAATTCGCGGTCGTCGGCGACACGGTGAATGTCGCAAGCCGGTTGGAGCGGTTGAGCCGGACGCTGGAGACGGACCTTGTGGTCAGCGCGGCGACGGTCGATCTGGTACGCGAACAGCTCGACGCCCCGGCGGCAGACGCCCTGTTGGCCGGTCTGACCCCCGCACCGACCCAGGCCATTCGAGGCCGCGACGGCACGATGGAGGTCTACGCCAACAGGGCCGAGAAGACGGCGGCTGTCTCCTCTTGATCGGCCTTGCGAAAGGAATACCTGATTGTCACCGAGAAGACCGGCCGGACGGTCGCGTGGGGATGCTTCGTTGGAGCGGTCGAACCGCTCCGAAACCGGGAGCGGCGGGTGCGCAAAGGCGTTGCCGATCGCGTCGCGGCCGATCTGCTGAGGCTGATCGCCAGCGGCGAATTCAAAGCCGGCGAACGGCTGCCGGGCGAACGACAATTGGCTGAGATGATGGAAGTCAGCCGGGTGTCGGTGCGCGCCGCGCTGCAACAGTTAAAGGCGCAGGGCTTTGTCAGCGCGGTCCAGGGCGGCGGAACGCGCGTGGTCTCGGGCGCCGGGGGCGCCGATCCCGCGCTGGCCGAACTGGTGCGGCTGGACCGCAGTTCGCTGCAGGAACTGGCCGAAATGCGGCTGATCCTGGAGGTGTGGGCGGCCCGCCGCGCCGCCACCCAAGCCAGCCAAGCCGACATCGCCGAGATCCGCCGGATCGTCGACGAGATGGCGCGCTGCGATCCGAACGACGCCACCAAGGCGCAACTGGACGTCGCCTTTCACCTGGCCGTGGCCAACGCGTCCGGCAGCGTGGTCTACCGCCATCTTCTGTCCCTGATCCGCGCCACTTTGACGGAGATGCTGACGTATCACCGCTATGAGTTGTTCGGGTCCGACTGGGACGACAGGGAAGTCCTGAACCAGCACCGCGCCATCGCCGATGCGGTGGCCGCGGGCGACCCCGGCGCGGCCGCGGATGCCATGGAACGGCACCTGGACTGGGTGCTGCAGCGCTACCGAAGGGCGTGCGGCGCCGCTCCCCTGGCGGGCGCGAATGCTGCAACCCAGTCATAATTCTCCACTAATGCTTTGACCGGCGCCGCACAATTGCTTCAACTGGTGTTTGGCGATGCCGACATCAGATGAGACCCGCTATCTTGCGGGGCCAAAAAACGAAGCCAAACCTGCCGAATAAGAAAGACGGGGGTCCATGAAACGGAGACAGCGCACCAAGATCGTCGCAACCTTGGGTCCGGCGAGCACGAATCCTACCATTATCAAGCAGTTGCTCGCCGCCGGCGTCGACATGTTCCGGCTGAATTTCAGCCACGGCACCCGGGACGACCACCGGGAGCGCTACGACGCGATCCGGGCCCTGGAGAAAGAGGTCGGCAATCCAATCGCCATCCTGATGGACCTGCAGGGGCCGAAGCTGCGCGTCGGCACATTCCCCGACGGCAAGGTCAAACTGAAAAAGAACGCGTCCTTCCGCCTGGATATGGACAAGGCGCAGGGCGACGAGACCCGCGTCGGCCTGCCCCACAAAGAGGTCTTCGCGGCGCTGGAAGAAGGCACCAACCTGCTGTTGGACGACGGCAAGATCCGGCTGAAGGTCCAATCCTGCGGCAAGGACTTCGCCGAGACCAAGGTGATGACGGGCGGCGTCCTGTCGGACCGCAAGGGCGTGAACGTCCCGGGCGCCATTCTGCCGATCTCGCCATTGACGGCGAAGGACCGCAAGGACCTGCAGTTCGGTCTCGATCTGGGTGTGGACTGGGTCGCCTTGTCCTTCGTCCAGCGCCCCGAGGACATTGCCGAGGCCCGGCGGCTGATTGCCGGGCGCGCAGCGATCATGGCCAAGCTGGAAAAGCCGGCCGCGATCGAGCATCTGGACCAGATCGTCGAGCTGTCCGACGGGATCATGGTGGCGCGCGGCGATCTCGGTGTCGAATTGCCGCCCGAAAGCGTGCCGGTCCTGCAGAAACAGATCGTGCGCGCCGCGCGATGGGCTGGCAAGCCGGTTGTCGTCGCCACCCAGATGCTGGAATCCATGGTTGCCAGCCCGACGCCGACCCGGGCCGAGGCGTCGGACGTTGCGACGGCCGTCTACGAGGGCGCGGATGCGGTGATGCTGTCGGCGGAAAGCGCGGCGGGCCAGTACCCGGTCGAGGCGGTGCGGATCATGGACCGGATCATCGCCCAGGTGGAATCCGACGAGAACTACTACCAGATCCTGGGGAACGCGCGCAGCGAACCCGAACCGACGGCGGCGGACGCGATCAGTGCGGCGGCGCGACAGATCGCGCGCACGCTGTCGGCGAAGGCGATCATGACATTCACCACCTCGGGATCGACGACCATGCGCGCCTCGCGCGAACGTCCGTCCGTGCCGATCGTCAGCATGACGCCGGAGCAGTCGACGGCGCGCCGGCTGTGCTGTGTCTGGGGCGTCTATTGCGTGCATTCGCCGGATGCGACGAACTTCGACGACATGACCTCGATCGCCAGCAACCACGCCCTGAACGCCGGCTTCGCCAAGCGCGGCGATCGGATCATCGTCACCGCCGGCGTTCCGTTCGGGACCCCCGGCGCGACCAATGTCATCCGGATTGCGCGCGTCGACTAAGCGCGCACCGGCCTAGATATCGCGGGATTTCAAGACCTGCTCGATCTCGGCGGCGCGGGCCTTGACGATCGGCATGTGCGGATTCATCTCCAAGGCCTTCTGGTAGGCGACCAGCGCGGCTTCCTCGTCGCCGAGTGCTTCGTAGATGTGGCCCAGGCCCGTCATCGCGCCGAAGTGGCGCGGCTCCAAACTCAGCGTCCGCTCCACATCCAAGATCGACGCCCTGTAATTCCCCATCAGATAGTGCAACGTCGCGCGGCGATTCCAGCCTTCGGCGAAGTCCGGTTCCAGTTCCACCAGCGCATCGAACGACTTCAACGCCGAGTCGTAGTCGCCGCCCGACATCGCCGCCTGGCCCTGCTTCAACAGCATTCCCGTGCCGGCATTGGGCGCCTCGAACCAGATCCCCCAGATCACCGTCTGCACGACTTGCGCCTGGCTCTGGTCGTTCGTCTCCTTCAACAGGGCGAACAGCCCGTCCAGCCGAGGATCTGTCTGGTCGGCATGCGCGGCGCCCGCGGCCAAGCAGGCCGCGAGCAGGAAGGCGATCGTGCGCAGAAACATCATCGCGCCAGTATGCGCGGCGGGTCGGAGGGACGCAACGCACACAGCGTCGCGCCCGCCGCGGGCAATTCGATTGCCCCGCGGCGGGCAAATATCGTAGGTCTCGAAGACCAAGCGCAATACCGCGGCAGGTGATGGGAAGCATCGAAGCATACTTCGTCCGTTCCGCAGACGCGGCGCATGACGGGTTTCTCGGCGCCTGCCAGGGCGAAGGCGTCCGGGTCTCCAGCTTCGCCAGCTCCCGGATCGGCGCGAACCTGAGTCTGGACGTGGCGCGTTTCGGATCGCCAGACGTCGTACGCAACGTGGTCCTGTGCACCGGCATGGGCGGACCGGCCGGCTTCGTCGCGTCGGCCATCCTGACCGGCTGCGTGCGCGAGGGACTGCACCACGACCTGCCGCGCGGGCTGGGCCTGATCCTGGTCAACGGTGTCAGCCCCGATGGGCCGGCATGGCCCACCGACGTGTCGCCCGCCCTTGCGCGGCCACGCGACGGATGGGACGACGCCATGCTGAGCAAGGCCGAGGACCGGTTCGTGGCTTTCGAGCGGTCGGCGGGCAAGCGGCCGCGCCGCGACCCGGCCGGCGACGGTGCCGTGGTGCCGGCCTGGAACACCGTGGTGCAGAAGGCGCTTTGCGACGAGCATTTCGCCAACAGCCGCGAGCTCTTGTTCGTCGATTTCCGGACCGGTCCCGGCATGGCCGGCGAAGTCTCCATCCAATCCGGCCTGGCGGGCGACAACGGCTTTGCCGAGAGGGCCGCGCAGTGGTTCGCCGACAGCTGGACCGGCGAGCCCGGCACCCATTACCAGTCGGCGGGCGCACCGCCGGCCGGAGGCCTGCCTGACCTCGCGGCCGCCAGATCGCATGTCCTTGTGGTGGAGTTCGGCACCTATTCCGTCACAACCGTGCTGGACGCCATTGCAAGCGACGGCTCCGCCACGGCCGCACCCGACCCGCTGGCGGACCTGCGGCGCATGTCCTTCCCTGTGGCGGGGGAATGGAAGCGGTTCGTCTGGCAAAACGCGTCCGCAATCGTCGCGACCGCGCTGACACGGTTCGGCGCATCGACCTGACCGGCCGGGGCGGGCCTAGGCAGGGTCCAGGCTGGTATCGATCTTGACCTCGCTTTCCAGCGTCCGGTGCACCGGGCACTTGTCGGCGATCTCAAGCAGCCGGGTACGCTGTCCGGCATCGAGATCGCCGGTCAGGATCAGATCGCGTTCGATGTGATCGATCCGGCCCGCTTCGGTCTCACAGGTCAAACAGTCCTGGGCATGGATTTTCTTGTGCTTCAGCCTCACCGCCACCTTGTCCAGCGGCAGACCCTTGCGGTCGGCATACATCCGCAACGTCATCGACGTACAGGCGCCCAGGCCGGCCAGCAGAAGATCGTAGGGCGACGGGCCGGTGTCGGTGCCGCCCTCGATGCTGCGCGGTTCGTCCGCAGGCAGGATGTGATCGCCTACCCTGACCGTCTGCGCGAACCTGCCGCCGCCGGTCTCTTGCACCTCGACCACGTTCTCCGGCAGCGGCTCCGGTGGCGCGGCCTTGGGGAGATAGCGCTGTACCCAGGCCGCGATCACCTTTGCGACGTACTTGCCGTCTTCGCGTTTGAGCAGCAGGTGATCGGCGTCGTCCAGCGTGACGAAACTCTTCGGATGTTTGGCGGCGCGGTAGATGCGTTCGGCGTTCTCGATCCCGACATAGGAATCGCGCGGCGCGTGGAACACCAACAGCGCCTTGTCCATGCCTGCGATCGCCTGTTCCAGCTTCTGGTCCTCGATATCCTCCAGAAACTGCTTCTTGATCCGGAAAGGCCGGCCGCCCAGGTCGACGACCGCCTCGCCCCTCGCCTCGATCTCCGGGACTGCCGCGGCGAAATTGTGCTGCACGTGGGCGGGATCGGCCGGCGCACCGATGGTGACCACGGCCTTGGCCTCCGGCACCTGGCCGGCCGCCGCAAGGACCGCCGCACCGCCCAGCGAATGGCCGATCAGGATACTGGGCGCCTGATAGGCTTCCCTCAGGTGCGACACCGCGTGCAGCAAGTCGGCCACGTTCGAAGAGAAGTTCGTGTTGGCGAAGTCCCCCTGGCTGCTGCCGAGGCCAGTGAAATCGAAGCGCAGGGTCGCGACGCCCATCGCGGCAAGCGCCCGGCTTACCCGGCTGGCGGCGACACTGTCTTTCGAGCAGGTGAAGCAGTGCGCGAACAGGGCGAACGCATGCGGTGCGCCGGCCTCGGGGAACTCCATCAGTGCGGCAAGCTCCTCGCCCTGCGACCCGGTGAAAGTCGCCTTCCGGCTCAGCGTCATGGATCCCCTCCAGATATTGTGCGTGGCGACCGTGCCGTCCGGTCAGGCAGGCCGCGCCTTGCGCGAATGCGAAACACGACCGCGTGAACGCGGGTCGGCCTCGCGGCTATTCCGCAACCGCCGCGGGGGCGCAGGGCCTTGCGTCGGCCTCCACCTGCGCGCTACCCGCCAGCGCCCCGGGAACCGGTCCGCCCAGCGCCCAGTCCAAAAGGCTGACGGTGTGGGTGACGGGAATGCCGGTGCCGCCGGCAATCTGCGTGATGCAGCCGATGTTGCCGGCGGCGATCACGTCGGGCGCGGTTTTCTCGATATTGGCGACCTTGCGGTCACGCAGACGCGTGGCGATTTCGGACTGCATGATGTTGTAGGTACCCGCAGAGCCGCAGCACAGGTGACCTTCGGGGACGTCCCGCACCTCATAACCCGCGGCCCGCAGCAAGTCCTTCGGCAAGGCGGTGATCTTCTGGCCGTGCTGCATGGAACAGGCGGAATGATAGGCGACCGCCAGCCCGCCGGGCCGGACCGGTTCGGGCAGGCCCAGCTCCGCCAGGTATTCGGTGACGTCCTTCGTCAATGCTGAGACACGGGCCGCAGCGTCGGCAAGCGCGGAATCGCCGCGGAACATGAAGCCGTAATCCTTGACGGTGGTCCCACAGCCCGAAGCATTGATGACGATGGCGTCCAGCCCCTCGCCGTCGATCTCGCCAATCCAGGCCCGGATGTTGGCCGCCGCCTGGTCGTGGGCCGCCGGCGTCTTGCCCATGTGATGAACCAGCGCGCCGCAGCATCCGGCGCCGCGCGGCACCACCACCTCGACGCCAAGCCGGTTCAGAAGCCTGATCGTCGCCTCGTTGATCTCCGGCTCCAGAACCTTCTGGGCGCATCCGTTCATCAGCGCGACGCGCCCGCGCCGCGCGCCCTGTGCCGGAAAGACCTGCGGCCGGTCGACGGCGCTGGCGCCCGGGATCCGGCGCGGCGCCAGCCGAAGCATCGCGCCGAGCGGACCGGGGAAAAGCCCGGCCAGGGGCCGCGCCAGAACGGCGCCCACAAGGGCGAGGCGGAAACGCCCCGGATAGGGCAGCACCAGCGCCAAGACGTTTCGGATCAAGCGGTCCATCAGCGGACGTTTGTAGGTCTTTTCGACATGGCTGCGCGCATGATCGATCAGATGCATGTAGTGCACACCGGATGGACAGGTGGTCATGCAGGACAGACAGGTCAGACATCGGTCCAGGTGCTTGACGGTCTTGGCGTCGGCGTCGCGGCCGTTCTCCAGCATGTCCTTGATCAGATAAATCCGGCCACGCGGCGAATCCAGCTCGTCGCCCAGAAGCACATAGGTGGGACAGGTCGCGGTACAGAACCCGCAATGCACACACGTCCGAAGGATCTGTTCGGATTCTGCGTTGTCGGGGTCGGCAAGCTGAGCCAGGCTGAACGAGGTCTGCATCGCCGTCCTAGCGCCCTTCGGCCATTCGGCCCGGATTGAGGATGCCCTTCGGATCGAAGCTGTTCTTGACCCGTGCCGACAACGCGGCGACGCCCGCATGTGGCGGATGGAACACCGGGATCGCGGCCCGCAGCGATTCCGACCCGCGGATCAGCGTCGCGTGGCCCCCGGCCGCCTCCGCCGCCGCCCGGACCGCGGGATGCCGGCCCGTATCCTTGTCGTCGACCGCGAGCCAGACCAGCCCGCCGCCCCAGTCGAGAAAGCCTTCGATCGACGGTTCGCTCGCACGCAAGGTCTCCAGCACCTTGCGGCCCGCTTGCGGCGGCACCGAGATCTTCCAGACAACGCGATCGTCGCCGGCGGCGGCGAACGGCGCGACATCGCGGACCTCCTGCCAGAGGGCGCGCGAGTTCTCGGTATGCAGTTCTTCGATCGCGCCAAGATCCGACAACAGCTCGGCCAGGCGCTGGGTGCGGTAGGCAACCGACGGCGCCGGGCCTTCGACCCGGACGGCGGCCAACGACGCGCCGGCGTCGGCCACGTAGGAGACGCCCGAACGGCCAGCCAGAGGCGCCGGCAGCCAGGCGGCCGCCGATACCTCGTTGGAAGAGCACAGCGCACGGGTCATCGCATCGGTGCCGGTCGCGGCGTCGGCGGTACGGACCAGAACGGTGCGAACCTTCTCGGCGCGCGGCAGCACCTTGCACGTGACTTCGGTCATCACCCCCAGTGTGCCCCACGATCCCGCCATCAGCTTGCACAGATCGTAGCCGGTCACGTTCTTGACCACGCGGCCGCCCGATTTGAAGTCCTCGCCGCGCCCTGAGACGGCCGTGAAGCCAAGGAAATGATCGCGCGCGGCCCCGGCCTTGATGCGGCGCGGACCCGACAGGTTGGCCGCGATGACGCCGCCCAGCGTTCCCTTGTCGGACCTGCCCGACAACAGAGGCCCGTAGTCGGGCGGCTCGAACATCAACTCCTGGTTGGCCTCCGCCAGGGCCGCCTCGATCTCTTCCAGCGGCGTCCCGGGCCCGGCGGTCAGCACCAACTCCTCGGGTTCGTATAGCGAGATCCCGCTCATCGCCTTCAGCGACAGCGTCTCCGCAGGGTTGCCCGGTCGGCCGATGGCGCGTTTGCTGCCGCCTCCGATCACCTCGACCGGCAGTTCGTTCGCCACCGCATAGGCGACGAACTCGCGCACTTGCGCTTGCGTTTCCGGAACGACCGTTGCCATCGGCCTAGAAACGCGGAATGTCAGGGAACCGGGTCTCGCCCCGGTGCACGTGCATGCGGCCAAGCTCCGCGCAGCGGTGTAGCTGCGGGAAGACCTTGCCCGGATTGAGCAGCGAGTCCGGGTCGAACGCGCATTTGACGCGCTGCTGCTGGTTGAGATCGGACTCGGTGAACATGTCGCCCATCAGGTCGCGTTTTTCCACACCGACACCGTGTTCGCCGGTCAGGACGCCGCCCACCTCAACGCACAGCCGCAGGATATCGCTTCCGAAGGCCTCGGCCTTCTCCAGTTCGCCGGGGTTGTTGGCGTCGTACATGATCAGGGGATGGAGATTGCCGTCACCGGCATGGAAGACGTTGGCGACCCGCAGGCCGTATTCCTCGGACATCTCGCGCATGCGCTGCAGCACCAGTGGCAGCTTGTTGCGCGGGATCGTGCCGTCCATGCAGTAGTAGTCCGGCGAGATCCGCCCGACCGCCGGAAAGGCCGCCTTGCGGCCGGCCCAGAACCGCTGGCGTTCTTCCTCGGACTGAGAGATGCGGAGAGACGTCGCGCCCTTGTCGCGTGCGATCGTCTCAACCGCGTCGACGAGATGCGCAACTTCGTCTTCGGGGCCGTCCAGCTCGACGATTAGCAGGGCCTCAACGTCCAGGGGATAGCCCGCCTTGACGAAGGCCTCGGCCGCACCGATCGCGGGCTTGTCCATCATCTCCATGCCGCCCGGAATGATACCGGCGCCGACAACGGCAGCAACGCAGTCGCCCGCCGCCTCGGAACTGGGGAAGCCGACCAGCAGGGCGCGCGCCATTTCCGGTTTGCGCAGGATGCGGACGGTGACCTCGGTAACGACGCCCAACAGGCCTTCCGAGCCTGTCATCAGACCCATTAGATCATAACCCTCGGAATCCAGATGGCGGCCGCCCAGGCGAATGACCTCGCCGTCCATCAACACGACCTGCAGGCCGAGCACGTTATTGGTCGTCAGTCCGTATTTCAGGCAATGAACGCCGCCTGCGTTTTCGGCGATGTTGCCGCCGATGGTGCAGGCGATCTGGCTGGAGGGGTCCGGAGCATAGTAGAACCCGTCCCCTTCCACCGCCTGGGTGATCGCCAGGTTTGTGACGCCGGGCTGGACGACGGCGCAGCGGTTGTCGTAGTCCACCTCAAGGATGCGGTTGAACTTGCCAAGGCCAAGAATGATGCCGTCGGCCAGCGGCAGCGCACCGCCCGACAGCGACGTCCCTGCTCCGCGCGGCACCACGCGGATGCCGTGCTCGTTGCAATAACGCAGCACACCGGACACCTGCTCCACCGTCTCCGGCAGGACCACGATCAGCGGAAGCTGGCTGTAGGCCGTCAGCCCATCGGTTTCGTAGGGTTTCAGCGCGCGTTCGTCCGCGATCACCCCTTCGCCGGGCACGATGGCACGCAGATCGGCGGCGATCTCGGCCCTTCGGGCCATGATCGTCTCGTCGGGTTTCGGCATTTTCAGCATGCGCTGCCCCCTTCCGCGCAAACGGCGACCGCTGGGCACGTCCAGGCCAGGCGGTCGAAATTGGTATTACCTTTTGCCCGCCCCGTTGAGGTGGGCCGCCGTTGTTTATAGTCAAGGGGACGGCAGGCCTGAAATGCCTAAGGCCGCGTCCCAAGGACGCGGCCTTATCTCAGCACGAATGGCGGCCCCTGCGATAGGGCCGCATGATCTATCCCTGGCGCGCCTTGAACCGGGGGTTGCGCTTGTTGATCACATAGACCCGGCCCTTGCGGCGGATCACCCGGCAGTTCTTGTCGCGCTTCTTCAGCGTCTTCAGCGAACTCGCGACTTTCATGACAAAACCTTCTCTCAACACCGGCCCTTTGCCGGAGCCGGCCGCGGGCGGATGGGGTCAAACTGGTGAAAAAGCGGCCGGAACATAGGGTTTGACGGACGCCCTGTCAACGCCGTCGGCGCGTCCTACCAGTCGCTCAGGGTCTTGGTCCCCATATTGATGGCATGGATCCTCAAATAGCAGAGATCGCCGGATTCCAGGGCCCGCACCATCCGCTGCCAGCTCTTGGCTTCCTCCATCAGGACGTCAACGAAATCCCCATCCAGAGTTTCTTCGGCGAGGTTGTCCACGAACCTGGACCATCCGTTGAGCACGAGGGCACGGTAATCCTCGGTCTCTTCTTTGAAGATCCGGGCCTCCATGCGTAAATCGCTGAAAATGTTGCGGTATTCATCCATCGTCCAGGGGTGGCAGTGCTCGCCCTCGCCGTCAATCCAGCTTTGAACCGCGTCGCACGACGTTGAGGCGAAGTCCTTCAACGCCAGGTCCGTGAGGATCAGGTGCCCCTTGGACTTGAGCGCGGAGTCCACCTTGCGCAGCAGGGTCTCCTTCCCCTTGAACGACCAGCCACGGTCGCGGATGAGCACGCCGTCGAACCGCCCGGTCGGCAGGTCCAACGACTCCAGGTCGTAGTTCGTGACCGGTGCCTTCTTCTCCATCCCGGCCATGACCGAAAGCTCATGCGCCCTCTTGGCCAGATATTCGTCGCTCTCCATGCCGGAGATCCACAGCCCGAAAGCCTCCGACATGGCCCGGGTGCCGCCGCCGAGGCCGGAGGTCAGATCGAGCACCGTCTTGGTGGGATCGAGGCTCATCGGCTTGACCAGTCTGACCGCCTGTTTGGCCCCACCGGGATAGATGAAGCCCTCGCCCCAGAGCCTTTTGAGAACCTGCATGCGCAGCTCGGGCCAGTCGCGGCTCTCCTCCGTGATCGCCGGATCGCCGGCCTTGATCGCGGACGTCGTCAGGGGCCGCTTGCGGCCGTCACGCAGCAGATCCTGGACATCAACGCCATTCCACCAGGCCTTGAACCTGATGAAGAACGGGATGTAGTCGTCGTTGTACTCAGCCGTCACCGCGGTTCCCATCGTCGACTTGGCCTCTGTCTCGGCCGTCCCGACCCCTTGAATTTCAGAACCGGCATACCAAGTCCCCGGTTCTTAATCGGCCGTAAATTTTCCCCAGTTAAACAGGGTCAAACTGGCACGGATCACCATAAATAATCCTTAACCGGTTCATAGAGGTTGAGGAGCGCCATCGACGCTCGGGGGGGCGAAACACGGAAGACGAAGGGACACAGACGCCATGACCGACCAGCACCGATCGACAGGATCCCAGCCAATCGACGATTCGATCTACGCCCTGCGCGCTGGGGGCAGGTTCCCGTCAGGCGGCATTCAGCGGCTGGCGGTCGTCTATATGGCGATGCTGCTGATTTCCTTCACCACGATCGGCGGGATCGCGCTGGCAACCCTGGTCTGACGTTTCGCAAGCGGAACGGAAACGGCCGCGTCTCAGACGGCGCCGGCCTGCATGGTCGGGGCCGTTTGCGCAAACTCCACGCCGGCGGCGATCCCCTCCAGCGCAGGCCGATTCAGCAGGATCACCCGGCTCGGTTTCGGCATCGAGATCACGTTCAGCCGTTTCAGGCGCGAGAATTCCCGCGACACCGATTCGGTCGTCAGACCGAGATAGTCCGCGATATCCGACCGCCGCATCGGCAAACGATGCTCGCGGCCGGCTCTACTCTGGTCGGCGCTGGGCCGGCATGCATCCAAAAGAAACGAGGCAAGCTTTTCCTCCGTCGTCTTGCGCCCCAGCGACAGGAGGTGGGCATGCAATGTGGCGATCTCGTCGCCGGCGAGGTCCAGCAGCATCTTCTCGATCGACGGATACCGTTCCGCAAGCGCGTGCACCGCCCCCCACGGGATCCGGTGCAACACACCGACCGTCACGGCCTGCACGGATGTCGGGGACGGCGTGCCGGCCCGATGCAGGCCGACGATGTCGCCCTCGACACGGAACGCCACGATTTGCCGGCGGCCATCGGGCATGGCGCGAACGGACTTAACCACGCCGCTGGCGATGACCAGAAGGTCGTTCAACACCTCGCCTTCGCTGGCAATGATCTGGTCGTTCACGAACTCGGTTCGGACCATCCGCGACGACAGCATGCGTTGCCCGGTCCGGTCGATAACGGCGTCGAAGGGAAAAACACCGGCCGGCGTTCCGTTCACGGAACCGACAAGGCTCAGCGTCATTTGCCGTTCGCCTTGACGATGGTCACCGGAACTTTCGCCTTCTGGGCGACCCGCTGTGAGGTGGAGCCGAACAGCAACCGCGCCGCACCTTTGCGGCCACGGCAGCCGACGACCAACTGTTGGGCCCCCCGTTCCTGTGCACACCGCAGGATGGTCTCGACCGGCAAGCCGGTAATGCAGATGGCGTTCAGATCGGCCCGGTCGGAGATCTCCTGACGCCGGTCGGCGATCTCGTCCAGGAAGCCCCCAAGTTTGCGTTCGGCCACGTCGGAGATCGGTTCCAGCAGATCGCCGTTGTCGGAACGATAAGTCCCGGGCGCATCCGCAGGGTCGTGCACGACGTGCAAAACCTCCAGGGGCACGCCCAGGCGTTTTGCATGCTGGTAGGCCCAAACGAGCGCATCCTCGGAGTCGGCCGAGAAATCGACCGCAACAAGGACGGGTGTATTGCCATCAGGCATCTTTGCGGGTGTTGGCGTGGGGAGAACCGCGCCGCCCGAACCGTGTTCCGGTTCTTTCATGGCCGTCATCGGACCGCCGCGGCATCGCGGCGCCTCCATGTTCGGGCAGATCAACCGCGGCCCCACAAACGGGTGTGGGGCCGCGGTCCGCCCCGGTTTAACTCTCGAACACCGATGAGAACGCTACATGCGCTATGTATCGTTTTTGTGACAGCGGATGCGAACCACCGGACGATTGACTTCGCTCAATATGGACCGGCGATTTCTGTGGTCCGCTGGACCGATCTACCCAGCCAGGTCTGAAGCCAGGCATTGCACGTTGCTGGGGGGCCTGGTTTCGTTCTAGGACACCGCGCCGGCGCATGCCTGCGACGGACAGAAACCATGACGGTGATATGAGCGATTCAGTGGACTGGCGCTTGTCGTCAATCGAGGACCTTCATTCCATCAAGGGTATTCCGTTCCCCAAGTTCGTGAAGTTCCGGCAACTTATTGTGACCGGGCCGCCGGGGGCGGGTAAATCGACGCTTGTTCGCCAGATCGGCGGATGGCCGGAGGAAGGCTACATCGACTTGACGCTGAACAACTGGTGGCGAGCGCAATCCCTGTCGCTGCGGCCCCGCGAGATCAATTTCGGGTTTCCGTTTGGTGGCTGCGATGAAGCCCTGGCGGTTTTCGAAGACAAGTGGCTGGCGGCGCGCGACAGCCTGCGCCTGGACATTTCAAGGATCATCCTGCCTCCAACAAAGGCCCACTTCCTGGCACCCGATTGGCGCGGCAGATTCGTCTTCGAATTCCTTCTGCCGCCTTCCTCGGACATTCTGACGGCCCGACTGAAGCGAACGGACAAAGGGTTTCATCCAATAGATCAAGGGGTTACGGAAGACCAGGTGGAGCGTCAGCTTGAAATCCATCGCCGGGTCGCGCTGCACTTCAAAAGTTCAGGCATGTTGACCTATGTCAGGGACGCGTTTGATGGATCGCCTAAAAATATTCTGATATAAATCAAAAAAAAGATCCCCAAGCCTGCCGCAGGGGGAGGAGGCGCAAGGTGCTGAACAGGCTCCTGGAACTGCTTGAATCCGCAGGGAAATCTGCGGAAGCGACACCATCCGATACCGCCGTCAAGCTGACCGAGTGCGTTCGACTGGTCGGGGGTCCACAACCCGTCAAGCTGCGGATTGGCGACGCCGACCTCTGCCTGTTTCCCGACCGTCGCCTCGATCGAACCGGAACCCCAAGCGAAGACTGGATTCTCGTCGACCCCGAACGCTTTGGACGCGAGATTTCCGGTTCTGCACGGATCAAGAGCGGGGAGTCCCTGCTGGTCGGACGGTCCAACGAGGCGGCCGCGCGGCTGTTCGGTTTCAACGCCAGCGTCGCACCGCGCCAGCTTCGGGTCACGAACAACGGCGGCGAACTGACCCTGACGCCATTGGACAAGTCGACGGAAACTCTCTTCAGCGCGCTGGGCGACTGCGAAGCCACATACGATCCAATCGCCGTCCGAAAGAGGAACCTCGACCACCTTCGCACCCTCTACCGAGGTACGATCGGCCTGATGCCGGCCAATGAAGCGCTGGCCACATTGGAGCAGGTCAACGCTCTGCTGACTTGGGAGAATCGACGTCAAAAGGACAGCGCGGGACGCCCTGGCGGCCTCCTCTCCATGTCACCAGACCAGACACCAATCATCGTGGGCGACTTACACGGCCGGGTAGAAAACCTCCTGAGGATTCTCAGCGAGGACGCCTTTCTAGACGCCATCGAACGCGGAACGGCTTATTTGCTGTTCCTGGGCGATACGATCCATCCCGACGAGGATGATGAGCTGGAACAAATGGACAGCTCGATCCTGATCCTCGATATCATCTTCAAACTGATGGCGCGGTTCCCAGACAATGTGTTCTACGTCCGCGGCAATCATGAGAGCTTCGAAAAAGATGTCGCGAAGGGCGGCGTTCTACAGGGTGTTCTGTTTAGGCAACGCGTTCGTACGTTGCGCGGCGAGCGTTATGCACGAGCGCTGGAACGGTTTTTCGAAAACCTGCCATATGTCGCGGTTTCCGACGATTTCGCAGCCTGCCATGGAGGACCGGTGCGGACCGCCGAGCGGAGGGAGGATATCGTCGAGATCAAGAATCGGGAGGGCCTTGCGCACGCGTTGACCTGGACAAGGCCCCGGCGCCCGGGCGGCTATACGGGTTTCACAAGGCGAGATGTCGAGGCGTTCCGGTCCAATCTCGATCTGCCACCAAACGCCAACGTCATCGTCGCCCATACGCCACTAACCCACGACGAGTCCTTTTGGGTTAACGCGAACGGCATCCCGGATCATCACATCATCTACAGCGCGCACCGCAACTCGGTTGGCGTTTTTGTCCGCCTTGGCGGCATGCTCATGCCGCTCGACTATCCCAGCGAGCCGCTTCTGGATTTCGCGAACAGGGCGTCGGGCGAGATCGAGGCAGCGTCACAGACCACGCGCATCGTCGGCGCCGCCTAGTCAACGGCAGCCGCGTCGGCCCGCGGAACCGCAATCACAAGAACTGGGTCCGGAGACAGGACGGGGCCCAAAGGAAACCTCCGCATCCCAATTCGGGGACGCGGAGGGGTCCATTACGTCACCGTCAGGAGAACATCCCTTTCAGGGTGAAATAGAACAGCGCGGCAAGGATACCGCCGGCCGGCAGCGTCACGATCCAGGATACGACAATGCCGCCGATTACGCGCAGGTCGATTGCGCCGATTCCCCGTGCCAAGCCGACACCCATCACCGCGCCCACGGCAATGTGCGTGGTTGAGACGGGCATACCGGTTCGCGAAGCCAGCACAACGGTGGCCGCCGCCGCCATGGTTGCGCTGAACCCGCGCGTCGGCGTCAGTTCGGTGATCTTGGTGCCGATCGTGCGCATCACCTTGTAGCCATAGGTCGCAAGACCCACCACGATGCCGACGCCGCCCAGCAGGAGGATCCAGATCGGCAGCTCCGATTTCTGGGCCAGCTCGCCTCCCGACTGCACGAGGCCATAGACCGCTGCAAGCGGCCCAACGCCGTTGGCGACGTCGTTGGAACCATGGGCAAACGCCATGCCGCAGGCCGTGAACAGCATCATCGGCACGAACACCTTTTCCACACTTGCGAAGTGATGCTCTTGGTCGGCCGCCTCATCGACCTTGACGCGGCTGATGAGAGCCCAACCGATCGCGGCGACAATGAGACCGATGATCGCCGCAACGAGGAAGCTCATGGGGATGCTGAGATCAAGCTTGAGGTGCTTCAACCCCTTGAACAGTGTCACCAGGGCGATAATGAAGCCCACCAGAAACACGTAGACCGGTCCCCAACGTTTGGCGTTCTGGAAGGGGGTCTCGGTGTCCAGAATGAAGCGTCGGATGCTGACCATCAGGAGGAACGCAACCGTCCCTCCCACCGCAGGAGACACAATCCAACTGGCGGCGATCTGGCCGATCTTGCCCCACTGGACCGCCTCAATACCGATGCCGGCGATGGCAAATCCGACGATCGCCCCGACGATCGAATGCGTGGTCGAAACGGGCCAACCGCGGGAGGACGCGAACATCAGCCAGATCGCGGCAGCGAGCAGGGCGGCCAACATTCCGAAGACCAGGATCTCCGGATTGCCGGCTATGGGCCCCGGATCGATGATTCCCTTCCGAATCGTCGCCGTGACATGGCCCCCTGCCAGCGCGGCGCCGGCGAACTCGAAGATGGCCGCGATGATGATTGCCGTGGTCACGGTGATCGCGCCCGAACCGACTGATGTACCCATGACATTGGCGACGTCGTTCGCGCCGATCCCCCAGGTCATGTACAACCCGAATACAACGGCGATGATCAAGAATGTCGTTCCGTGAAGTGCAATGATTTCCATGACGTCGCAACCCCCCTTAGACGCAGCAGAGACCGACTAGCGGGCCAGCAGGAGCCGCAAGCGGTTCCCAACCTTTTCTGCGTAGTCGGCCAAATCGCCGATCCATTGAATAAGCTGGTACCAGAACATCACGGAAACCGGCTTCATCTCGTCCTCGTGCTCGAAGAGAAGACGGGCCAGTTGCAATCCCATAACGTCTGTTTCCGACTCGATCTTGTTCAGTTCGTCGACCATTGCGGAAACCGCGTCAGACTCCCTCCCGCGGAATCCGGTCGATACAAGTTCGTCTAGTTCGCCAATGATCTTCGCGGCCTGGTCGCAGGCGTCGACACTGCGACGCGCAAGGGCCTTCAGCGGCTCGACGAGAGCGCCCGGAACCTCCATGCGGCGTTCCACCAGAAGCCCTGCGATGTCCTGGGCGGTGTCGGCGATTGAGTCCTGCATGTCCAGGAGTTCAAGGAGGTCGCGCCGGTCTACGGGCATCATCAGGCTCTTCGGCAGATGCGCCCGCAACTCGTTCTTTATTTGATCCGCCTCGTCTTCGATTTGAAAGATAAGGTCCTTGATCTGTTCTACTTTTGCCTGGTCGCCGTTGCACAGGGCGTCAAACATTGCCGGAACTTCACCGGCACACTTGGTAACCAATGCCATGTGTTGCTGCATTGGTTTGAAAGGCGATCGTCCGAATAGGCTGGCAAAGGGACTGGTGGTGGCCATTGGCGATTCCCCCTAGGTCATCTCTGGCTCATTCGCCATGGGCCACAGACCGTTTCGGCCATCACCCATGCCCGGATGCAAACGTAAGTCGAATTGATAGGCGTGGTGCCACTTCCGCTGCGCCTCTTCGCAGCCGGAACGACCACGCCCATAGCGACGGACCCTAGCAAAATGGTTGCGGGAAAAAATTGATCTCCGTCATGAAATCTATTGCGATAACGCAATTTCTTCTTCGAAGACGAAGAATCCCGAAGATCAGGCAGACGGGATGCGGGACGTCCCCGCCGGATCGAACCGTCAGGCCGCGTCGCGGGCGCCGTTCGCCTCGCGCATGACCGGTTTCGACAGCGCCTCTTCCAGACGGTCGCAGAAGGTCTTCAGGACCTTGATCCGGGCGAAGCGCTTGTCGTTGCCCTCGACCAGGGTCCAGGGCGCACTGGCCGTGCTGGTGCGTTCGACCATGTCATTGACGGCCTGCTCGTACGGGTCCCACTTTTCCCGGTTGCGCCAGTCCTCGTCGGTCAGTTTCCAGCGCTTGTAGGGGATCTTCTCGCGCTCCTTGAACCGGGCCAGTTGCTCTTCGGCCGTGATGTGCAGCCAGAACTTCAGCAAGACCACGCCGTGGTTCACGAGCTGCTCTTCGAAGTCGTTGATCTCGGCGTAGGCGCGGCGCCATTCGGCCTCGCGGGCGAATCCCTCGACCCGCTCCACCAGCACGCGGCCGTACCAGCTTCGGTCGTACAGCGTGGTGCGGCCGTCGCGGGAAAGGTGACGCCAGAACCGCCACAAATAGTGCTGGGCGCGTTCCTCGTCGGTCGGGGCCGCCACAGGGATGACCCGATAGTTGCGGGCGTCCAGGGCCGCGGTCACCCGCCGGATGGCACCGCCCTTGCCGCCGGCGTCCCACCCTTCGAAGACACCGATCGTCGAGATCTTCTTCTCCAGCGCGGCGCGGGCGAGCCCGTTCAGCTTGGCCTGGTATTCGGCCAACTGGTCCCGATAGGCCTTTTTCCCCAGCGACTGCGACATGTCCAGTTGATTGAGAATGGTCAGGCCTGCGGCAATCTGCGTCGAGGCGGCGGCCGCCTTGGCCTCCTTCTTGCCGGTGTCCTTCTTCGATTTGGCTTGTCTTTGCGCCGCCAGCTCCGCGCGCATCTTGGTCTTGTAGGCGGTGCCTTCTAGATGCTTGCGGACAGCGTCGCGTATCGCCGTGCCAACGGTCAATTCGCAATACCGAACGTCGTACCCCTCGACGATCTGCCAAGGCGCCTCGCCGGTGCTGGTGCGGGCGATCGTGCGTTCCGCTGCCGCAATGAACTCGTCATAACGCTCGAGGTTGGTCCAGTCGTTCTTCGTCGCGCGCCAGGCGGTCAGCGGGTCTTTCTCGAACTCCTTCAGCCGCTCGACCTGGCTGTCGTGACTGAGATGCATCCAGAATTTCAGGAACAGGGCTCCGTCGTCGGCCAGTTCCTTTTCGAAATTGGCGATCCGTTCCAGTTCCTTGTCGAACTGGGCATCGTCGGTTTCTCCGACAACCCGGTTCAGGATCGGCTGCGAATACCAGGCCCGTGCGAACAGCCCAATCCGGCCCTTCGGCGGGAGGTCGCGCCAATAGCGCCAGAAATCCGGCCGCTCCCTCTCTTCGTCGGTCGGCGCGTCATAGGCGCAGGCCGTCATCCAGCGCGGGTCCATCCATTCGTTAAGACGGTTGATCGTTTCGCCCTTCCAGGCGACGTCGACGCCACCGAACATCACGACCACGGGGAAATTGGCATGCCGCAGCCGCTGTTGGACTTCCAGCAATTCCGTGCGCAACACCGGCACGGTCTTGTTGTATTCGGACTTTGAGATTTGTCTTCCGAGTTCCGCAGTCTCGAACATCGCCGCCTCGACCTCTGTGAACGCAAGTGAGTCTGGAAGGCACCAGCGCTTCGGATATCAGGCCGGCCCTCGGCTCCAACTTCAAGCTTAGGGACATAGTGTCAGTATTAAATTGACCCATCTCAAGAACTATTTAGGCGTGCGGAACGGCGAGGTCGTCGGGCGCCACACATGCGCGCTTGTCCAACCGCGCATGAGGGTTTCGCGCCGATACGGCGCAAGCTATTGATAAACTTCTATTCTATTGGCTTGCATCTGAATGAGATGCGGTCGGCGTCAATTCCGGCGCCGACGCACGCAAATTCGGGGCCGGGGCCGGACGGACTAATCGGGCGCGGACACCTCGGCCTCGGGCTCGACACGAACCTTCAGAATCGCCCGGGCGCTCGCCTCCTCGACCGTGAACCGAAAGCCCGCCTCGGCGATGGATTCGCCAACCTCGGGGATGTGGCGCAGCCGCGCCAGCACCAGCCCACCCACCGTGTGAAATTCAGTCGGGGGAATGCTGGTGCCCAGCACCTCGTTCGCCTCGGAAATCGACAGCCGCGAGTCCATGAGATAGACCTCGTCCGCCAGCTTCTCGTACACGCGCTTGCGTTTGGGCAGGTATTCCTCGAAGTCGTATCCCACATCGATTTCGCCGACGACCTCTTCGACAATGTCCTCCATCGTGATCATGCCGACGGCGGACCCGAACTCGTCGACCACGATCGCCATATGGTCCTCGCGTTGCCGCAGGATCGGAAGTTGCTGATCGATCGTCTGCAGCGGCGAAACGTAGAGTGCCGGTTTGATCAGCTTCTCCAACGGCTGGCTCGCGATCGCGGTGTCCATCAGGTCCCAGGTCGTCAGCGTGATCACACCGATGACATTGCTTGTGCTGTTTTCATAGACGGGCAGCCGGTTGTAGCCGTGGCGGCGCACGAGCTCCAGCGCGGTCGACGTGTTCTCGTCGCGGCTGATCGTGGTCACCTCCGCAATCGGGATCATGGCCTCGGCGACGGTGGTTTCGGCGAACCGGATCACGCGCCGAATACGCCCGTGGCCAAAGCTGTCCATCGCCGCCCCTTGTTCGGCCATGTCGAGCACCGTCCGAAGCTGCTCGCGGGTGATGAAGAAAGGCTGGGTCGTCCGTGCGACGCCGAACAGCCGCGCGGTCGCGCGGGCAACCCGAGAGAACACAAAAACGACGGGATAGAACACCCATGAAGACCAGCGCAGCGGATAGATGATCAACGGCGTCAACGCGTCTGACTTCTGCTGATAGACACTTTTCGGGACGATCTCGCCCAGCACCAGCAACAGCGGCGTCAGGATGAGAAAGGCGTACAACTCTCCGCGGACGGGGGCGTACTGGATCATCAACAGCGTGCCGATCGTCGTGATCACAACGGTCGAGATGTTGGTTCCGACCAACGTGGTGCTGAGCAGCACGTCGGGTTTCTGGAACAGGTCGAGCGCCAGCCTGGAGCCCCGGCTTCCCGTCTTCGCCCGGTGCCGCAGCTTGATCTTGTCAGAGTTCACCAAGGCGATCTCGGAGCCGGAAAAGAACCCCTTCAGCACAAGAAAGACCACCATCACTGCGATCGCGACAAAGACATCCATGGTTCAGATCTTCTCCTTGTCGCGCTTGCCGTTGGTCTTCGGCCTTCGGCCCTTGCCCGTCCCGTTGCGCTTGGTTCCGCCCTTCTGCAGGCTGTCGATGGAAACGACTTCGGCAGATCCCTGCCGGGGCGGCGCAACAGCCGCGGCGTCCGGATCCTCTGCGGGGAGCTGTTCCGGGGGCTGTTCGGTTTCCCCGGCCTCGTGCGGGCCTTCGCCCTGTTCCAGATCTTCCATCGTTCCCTTCGCGATCCGCAGCTTGGCCAGCCGATGTCCGTCCATTTCCAGTACCGTCGCGACGATCCCGTCCAGCAACACGCGATCGCCCACCTTCGGCAGTCGGTCGAGATAGCGGAACACCACGCCGCCTATCGTCGTCATGCGCGGGTCCTCGATCCCGAAATTGGTCAAATCGTTGAAATCGGTCAGCTTCATCTGGCCGGCCACTTCATAGACGTTCTCGTCGCGCTCCCGGTAGAGCTCCTGCCCGCTGACCGATTCGGAGATCTCGCCGAAGAGGAAATTGACGACATCGCGCATGGTGATGAAGCCTTCGACGCCGCCGAACTCGTTCAGGACGACCGCGGCGCGCGCGTTGTTGGCCTGGAAAAAATCGAACATCTCGTCAACATGCTTTGTCGGCGGTGCGACGACCGGCGCATGCATGATGTCCTGGGGCGTCAGGCTTTCCAGATCCGCCCCCTCGAAGATCAAACGGACGATATCCTCGGCATGCAGGAAACCGACCAGGTTATCGGGATGTTCGTGACAAACCGGCACCCGCGGGTGCCGGATCTCCCTGAACTTCTTCAACATCTGGGGCACGGTCATGTCATCGCGGAGAAACCGGGTGCGTGTCCGCGGTGTCATGATCTCGACGATCTCGGTCTCGCTGGCCTCCAACAGGTTGTCGATCAGGACACGCTCGGTCGCATCCAGGACCCCTTCGTCGGCGATGTCTTCCACCAGGGCACGGAACTCGTCGATTTGCAGGATGTTCTCCCGGCCGCGTTCTTCGCCCACGACCCAGGTCGTGATCTGATCCGCAACAACGCGCACCACCCGCCTGAGCGGGGTCACCACTCGCACCCAGAGACTGAGCGGCGCCGCCACGAGGCCGGCGCTGATGCGCATGGGGTCGCTGACGGCGATCGTCTTCGGCGTCACCTCGCCCAGCAAGAGCAACAGCGGGAACATGATCAGGATATTGATCCAGCCGGCACGCTGTTCGCCGTACAGGTAGACCAGAATGCCGGCCAGGTTGACAGTGGCCGCGATGTTGACGAGCTCGTTGCCGCACAACAGCGAGATGATCAGCCGCCGCGGCTGGTCCAGCAGGGCATGAAGGGTTTCGGACTGCGGGTGTTTGTCGCGGCGCAGCTTTTGAAGGTCCAGGCGCGAAAGCGAGAACAGCGCGGTTTCCGAGCCCGAGAAAAAGGCCGAACAGCAAAACAGGACGACCTGCAGGACCAGCGCCGCAAGCACCGCCGGTTCCAACAATCGCGCGGAGTCAAACGCAAAAAACGCACCGATGGCGGTTCCCGTTTGCCCCAGTTCGTCGAAGACCCGGTCCATTTCATTCCCCCGAGCTTCGGCGAACCGTTGTCCGGTCCGCCCTAGTGCCTTCTTCGACCTTGCACCACCGCGCCAACCGTAATCGGGCGCGGCAGCGCGGGAATTGATCTGCCTCAACAACCGATTGCCGTCCCACGACGCGATCTTGATTCATCTCAATTTCCAGGTCGGATAGACTGGCTAGAGTTCAACTCCCGCAAAGGCAGCCAGACCGCCCTCGGTCGGCATTCCTTGGGGGAAGGGGGGAAGGCGTGAACCAAAAAAAAGCCAGCGAACGCGGCAAGACGAAGCGAAACGATCGCCCCGTCCTGGTCGCGATGGATTTTAGCCCCGATGCGGAAGCTGCACTGATCTGGGCGTGTCGCTATGCCCAGACGGTCGACGCGCCGATCCAGGCGTTGCATGTGGTGCACGATCCCGGCGAGGCGCCGGGATACTACAAACGCGACGACAAGGATGTTCTGCGGCCGCTGACGGACGTCGCTCAGGACATGATGGCGGAATTCCTGGACCGGGTCGGCGAGGAGAACCCCGATCTGAAGCGGATCGGCGAGGTTCAACCCATCCTTGTCACCGGCATTCCCGAATCCCGAATCCTCGAGATGGCCAAGGCGAACCGGGCGCGCATCATCGTCATGGGTAGCCGCGGACGTACCGGCCTGCCACACCTCCTGATGGGATCGAAGGCAGAGCGGGTCGTCCAGCTATCATCCGTGCCGGTTACCATTGTGAAGGCAAAGACAAATGACGAATCCTAGCCAACCGGACCCGATGGCGGCCCTTGCCGCCTCGACAGAACGCGCGCGGCGCGACATGGCGGGGTTTGTCGGCGCGATGTACACCGGTCCGGGGATCTATCGACGCCTGTTCGGCGAACGATCCGGTCTCGCACTGATCCTGGTTGTTGGCGTTGCGTTGTGCCTGGGGGCGCGTCCGACGGTCGCAGCCGCCGAGACCGGCGCCATCGACTGGTGGACGATGGTGATGACCCTGTTCGGTGGGCTGGCGGTCTTCCTGTTCGGGATGGAACAGATGGCAGAGGCCCTGAAGCGGGTCGCCGGCGAACGCATGAAGACCATCCTCGGGCGGCTGACAACCAGCCGGATCATGGGTCTGCTGACGGGCGCCTTCGTCACGGCGGTCATCCAGTCGTCGTCGGTGACCACGGTCATGCTGGTCGGTTTCGTGACCGCCGGGCTGATGTCCCTGGCCCAGGCGATCGGCGTGATCCTGGGCGCCGATATCGGGACCACCATCACCGCCCAGATCGTCGCCTTCAAGGTGACCAAATACGCGCTGTTGCTGGTGGCGATCGGGTTTATGCTGATGTTCGTCGGCCGCTCGGACAGGGTAAAGCACTACGGCACCCTGATCATGGGGCTGGGGCTGATCTTCTTCGGCATGGGCATCATGAGCAACGGCATGCGGCCGCTCAGGACCTACGAGCCCTTCATCGATCTGATGCAAAACGTGACCAACCCGGCGGTGGGAATCCTGGTCGCAACCGCGTTTACCGCCTTGATCCAGTCGTCGTCGGCAACCATGGGCGTGGTGATCGCCCTGGCGTCACAGGGCCTGATCTCTCTGGAGGGCGGAATCGCCCTGGCATTGGGCGCAAATATCGGGACCTGCGCGACGGCGGGCCTGGCGGCCATCGGCAAGCCTCGCGAAGCGGTGCGCGTGGCCGTGGCCCACGTGACCTTCAAGATCGTCGGCGTCCTGATGATCGTCTGGTTCATACCGCCCTTTGCGGACTTGATCCGATCCATATCTCCCAGCAGCGACGCTCTGACGGGGATGGACAAGCTGGCCGCGGACACGCCGCGCCAGGTGGCGAACGCGCATACGGTCTTCAATGTGGGCATCGCCTTCCTGTTTCTGCCTCTGGCCTCCATGTTCGCGCGCTTCTGCGAGTGGGTCGTGCCGGACAAGCCGGTCGTCGAACCGACGGTTATCCAGCCGAAATACCTGGACAAAGAACTGATCGGCACCCCTGCCCTGGCAATCGACCGGGCCCGGCGCGAAATCGGCCGGCTCGGCGACAAGGTAGAGGACATGCTGGAGGCCTCCCTGCCAACGGTCGTGACCGGATCGGCCGAAGACCTTCACGACTTGGCCCACATGGATTCCGATATCGACATTCTGCACGGCCATATCGTGCGCTTCCTGCGCGATATCAGCGCGCAGGAACTGGCACCGGAAGAATCGAAAGACGTCATGGACTTGCTTTTGGTGGCGAACCACCTCGAGCAGATCGGTGACATCATGGAGACGAACCTGGTGACGATCGGACGCCGCCGGATCGAAGAGGAAATCGTCATCAGCGACGCAACCCGGGCGGTGCTCGAACGCTATCGCAGCGAGGTCTCCGCAGCCCTAATCACGGCGGTCGAAGCGGTGAAAAACGAGGATCAGGCGGCGGCGTTGCGGGTCAAGGGCATGAAGAAGAATATGGCCGAGCTGGCCGAGCAGACCGCCAGGCACGAGGTCGACCGGCTGGTGGCCAACGAGCCGAACCGTCTGCACACCTTCACCCGGGAAATGGAGATCATCGAGAACCTGAGCCGGATCTACCGAATCTGCCGCAAGATCGCCAAGACGGAGTGGCCCACCGCGGCAGACGCACCGCTGCCTGAGGCCGCGGAATAGCGATCAGAGCGCCGACACGGGCGAACGCCTGCCATACCGGGCCACCGGCGATCTTGCGTTAGGTCAATTTATTGCGCACGCGGTCGCGCTACCTTAGCGGTTTCGATCACAAAGAAACCTGACCGCCCAAGGTCGGGGATCAGCGGAGGCGACAGAGCCAAGGCTCTGCCAAGGAGGGGTTATGACGCTGCTGGAGAAGCCTGTCCGGCGCAAACGACCGACGCGCAATACTGCCGATCAGGAACCCGAAGAGGATACCCCCAACCAAAAGCCTTCGGGCACGGCATCCAAGTCGGTCGGGCTGCAACGCAAGACGCCGGCCCGCGCCAAACCGGCGCCAAAGACGCCGGTGGCGGCGCGTGACGCCGCTTCCAGATCCCGCAAGCAGGTCGATCTGACCTCGGCCGACTTTTACCTGAACCGCGAACTCACTTGGCTCAGCTTCAACCGGCGTGTCCTCGCCGAAGCCCAGAACAAGGACATTCCGCTGCTCGAACGGCTCAAGTTCCTCGCGATCACAAGCTCCAACCTGGACGAATTCTTCATGAAGCGGATCGGCGGCCTGAAGCAACAGATCGCCGCCGGCGTCCACCATTACACGGTCGACGGTCGGACGCCGCAAGAACAGGTCGCCGACTGCGTGAAGTCGGTTCATGCGATGGAGGTAACTCAGCGTGAGGTGTTCCTGGAACTGATCGATGCACTGAAAGAGCAAGGAGTGCGGATTTCGAAGTACGAGGATCTGAGCGAGCCGGAACGCGAGTTGGTCCGGGCGGACTACAGAACCAACATCCTTCCTCTGATCACGCCGCTTGCAATGGACCCGGCGCACCCCTTCCCGTTCATCTCGAATCTGTCGCTGAACATGCTGGTGACTCTGCGCTATCGGGACGACTCCGAAAGCATCATGAACCGGATCAAGGTCCCGGTGGGCGCCGGCGTGCCCCGCTTCCTCAAGGTCGGTTCCGAGAACCATTTCGTTCCGCTGGAACACGTGATGGCGAACAATCTCGATCTCCTGTTCCCGGACATGCCTGTGGAATCCTGCGAGGTGTTTCGCGTAACCCGCAATGCCAATACCGAACTGGAAGAAGACCAGGCGGAAGACCTGCTGAGCCTGATCGAAACCGAGTTGCGCGACCGCAAGTTCGCCCCGTTCGTGCGACTGGAAGTGCGCAAGGGCATGAACCCCGTCCACGAGGGCATGCTGGCGGCTGAACTGGGGCTGGACGAAAGTGTCGACATTTTCGAATCGGACGTCTTGCTGGGCATGCGCGATCTGATGGAGATCGCCGGTCTCAATCTGCCAGAGCTGCACGATCCGGATCACCACCCGATCACGAACGTGCGACTGCAGGAGAACCGCAGCATCTTCCATCTGATCCGCGAGGCCGGATCGGTGCTGTTGCAGCACCCTTACGAGTCGTTCGCCACGTCGGTAGAGCGGTTTGTTCGCGAGGCCAGCCGCGACCCGAAGGTCCGCGCCATCAAGATGACGCTTTACCGAACCTCCGAGGATACCGCGATTCTGGAATACCTCATGGACGCGGCGCGCAACGGCAAGCAGGTGGCCGTGGCGGTCGAACTGAAAGCCCGGTTCGACGAGGCTGCGAACATCGAATGGGCAAGCCGTCTCGAAGACGCGGGGATCCACGTCACCTACGGCGTTTTGGGTCTGAAGACCCACGCAAAGGTGATCCTTGTCGTGCGCCAGGACTATCGCGGCCTGACCCGGTATGCGCATATCGGAACCGGCAATTACCACGCTGGAACGGCGCGAATCTATTCCGACCTCGGCCTGCTGACCTGCGACGAGGATATCGGACACGACCTGACGGAGCTGTTCAACTACCTGACCAGCGGCTGCAAGCCGTCGCGGCGGTATCGGAAAGTCCTCACCGCGCCTAAGTTCCTGAAGAAGGCGCTGTTGGAAAAAATCGACCGGGAGATCGCGTTGCACAGCAGACGGTCGCCGGGACTGATCCGATTCAAGACCAACGCCTTGGAGGATCCGGACATCACGCAGGCGCTCTACCGCGCGTCGCAGGCCGGTGTGCGGGTTGAACTGATCGTCCGGGACACCTGCCGACTGCGGCCCGGGCTGTCGCGGATCTCCGATACGGTCACCGTTACCAGCATCGTCGGCCGCTTTCTGGAGCATTCGCGGATCTACCATTTCCGCAACAACGGCGAAGACGAGTACTTCATCGGATCGGCCGATCTGATGACCCGTAACCTGGAAAGCCGGGTCGAGCTGGTGACCCCGATAGAAGACCCTCTCCTGCGGGAAGACCTGAGCCGCATGCTGGATGTCCAATCGGCGGGGCTGGCGGGCGCCTGGCATATGCAGGCGGACGGCACCTATCAGAAATCGGTTCCCAACGGCGAGCAACGGCACGCACAGCAAATCTTGGCGGACGATGCCGAAAAACGGCAGTCGGAATCGGGCCGATTGAGGAAACGAAAACCACGGGCGATCGCGCGCCGAAGCGTCCGTTAGGGTGTTCAAGAACAGCCTGACGGATCGTCGAAAAGTAGCCATCGAGAGGAAACCGGGATGCAAGTTGCGGAAATTCTGAGCCAAAAAGGCGATAGGGTTGTGACGACCACGCCGCAGGACTCGGTATCTGCCGCATCCAAGACGATGCAGAAAGAGGCGATCGGCGCGATCGTGGTGAAAGAGGCGGATGGCACCCCGGTCGGGATCATCTCGGAACGGGACATCGTTCGCAGTATCGCGGAGAACGGACAGAACGCACTGGACCTGTCTGTCTCTGATTTGATGAGCTCCCCGATCGTATCCTGCACGACGAAGTCCGACATAGAAGACCTGATGGAGAGCATGATTCGAAGCAAGATCAGACACTTGCCGGTCATGGACAACGGGAACCTCGTCGGCATCGTCAGCATCGGCGACGTGATAAAGGGTGTTGTCGACGAACTCAAATGGGTGAAGAATGCGCTGAAACAGCAAGTCGTCCAGTCGGCGGCATGGTCGACCGACGAGGACTGAACCGGGTGATGGTCGACCCCGGCCATTAGAAGTCCTCGGATCAGGTCTCGGAGAATACGGACCGCGCGCAGCGCGGCCAACGTATCGTTCGGTACTTTGTCGCTGCACTGTATGAGCGTTACGTTATTCCTCAGGATCGAGCGTCTCGGTCCGAAGCATGGCAGCGTCTAGGAAGCCGAAACCAGGCCATGGCCAAAACATCCGTTGTAAAATCCGCGGGTCAGGACGGTAGGGTCCCGTTTCTCCGCGGGATCCTCACGCGCTCGCTGCAGGATGCCGGCCTGTCGTTCGACAGGGCCTATGCGCTTGCCTCGACGGTCCGCGACGAACTCAGCCACACGATGGAGATCTCCGCGGAGGAACTGCACGACGTCGTCGTGCAACGTATGGCGCACGAGGGCGTCAGCCCCTCGGTCGTACAACGCTATGCGACACCGGCCAGTCGCGACCGGATCATCCTGATCCGCGACAGGGAGGCGCAAACCACCGTCTTCTCGCGCGGACAGCTTCGGCAACGATTGGAATCCAGCGGTCTGACCTACGAGGAATCGGCCAGCGTCACGAGCGCGATCGACGAGCACCTCATGAAGAAGGGTGCCTCTGAGATCAGTTCGCGTCAGCTGGGGATGCTGACTTATCGCTATTTGCAAAGGACATTCGGCGAAGCCAAAGCGCGCCGATATCTCGTGCTGATGGAGTTCCTGCGCGGCGAACGCCCGGTGATCCTTCTGATCGGCGGCGCCTCGGGCTGCGGCAAGAGTGCGGTCGCCATGGAAATCACCCACCGGCTGGAAATCGCCCGCATCCAGTCGACCGACCTGTTGCGCGAAGTGATGCGCATGATGATCCCAGAGCGCCTGATGCCTGTCCTGCATCGCTCGTCGTTCGACGCCTGGCAGGCGCTGCCGACCCGCCCCTCTTTCAAGGGCGACCCGGACCTGGTTCTGGAGGATGGTTTTCGCGCCCAGGCGGAACTGCTGTCGGTTCCGTGCGAGGCGGTCATCCGCCGGTCGTTACGGGAACAGAGTTCGCTGATCCTGGAGGGCGTTCACGTCCAGCACGAGATGATGGAGAAGATCAGGGCGGAGAACGACAACGCCGTCTTCGTTCATGTGATGCTGGCGATCCTGAACCCGAACAGGTTCCGGGAACGGATCTCCCGCCGTGGCGATCACGCCATTCACCGCCGCGCCGAACGGTACCTGGAGAACTTCGATTCGATCTGGCGCCTGCAATCGTTCCTGCTGTCCGAAGCGGACCGCGCCGGCATCCCGATCATTCTCAATCACAACAAGGACCAGGTGATCTCCGAACTGATGCGCACGATCGTCGATCATCTGGCGACGGGTTCGACCGTCAAGCCGGAGGCCGTCTTCAACTGACGTTTCGGACCGCCGGGAGGGTCCCAACGGTACCTTGCTGAATGCGTGCGGCTAGGCCGGTTCCGTACGCTTGGTCCCGCCGCCCCGCGAGGACGGGCCCTTCTTGCCGCCTTTGCCGCGCCGGCCGCCCGCCGGAACCTCGGGAAAGGCGAAAGAGAGCTTGTCTTCGGTCTTGTCCACGCCGACCGCAACGGTGCCGCCTTTCATCAGTTGACCGAACAGAAGTTCGTCCGCCAGCGGTTTCTTGATCGATTCCTGGATCAACCGTGCCAGCGGCCGGGCACCGTACAAGTGGTCGTAGCCCTTTTCCGCCAGCCAGTCACGCGCCTCGTCCGTCAGGTCGATGGTAACGTTGCGATCCGCAAGCTGGGACTCCAGCTGCATGACGAACTTGTCGACCACCCGGGAAACGACCTCTGGCCCCAGGTTCGAGAAAGCGATCACCGCGTCCAGGCGGTTCCTGAATTCCGGCGTGAACATGCGGTTGATCGCGTCTTCGTCCTCGCCGGTGCGCACGTCACGGCCGAAACCGATCGCCGGCTTGGCCAAATCGGCGGCGCCCGCATTGGTCGTCATGATCAGAATGACGTTGCGGAAGTCCACGGTCTTGCCGTTGTGGTCGGTCAGCTTGCCGTAATCCATGATCTGCAACAGCACGTTGAACAGATCGGGATGCGCCTTTTCGATCTCGTCCAGAAGCAGCACGCAGTGCGGGTTCTGATCGATCGCGTCGGTCAGCATGCCGCCCTGGTCAAATCCGACATATCCCGGAGGGGCGCCGATCAGGCGCGAGACCGAATGGCGCTCCATGTATTCGGACATGTCGAAGCGGACCAGTTCGATGCCCATGTTGAGCGCAAGCTGGCGCGCCACCTCGGTCTTGCCGACACCGGTGGGACCGGAGAAGAGATAGCTGCCGATCGGCTTTTCCGGCTCGCGCAGGCCGGCGCGCGACAGCTTGATCGCGGCGGCCAGCGCCTCGATGGCCTTGTCCTGGCCGTAGACCATCGATTTCAGATCGCGGTCCAGCGTTTCCAGGGCCTCCTTGTCGTCCTTGGAGACCTGTTTCGGCGGGATCCGTGCCATCTTGGCAATCACCGTCTCGACGTCGCGCACGCCCAGCGTCTTCTTGCGTTTGGTCTGTGGCAACAGCATCTGCGCCGCGCCGACCTCGTCGATCACATCGATTGCCTTGTCAGGCAGCTTGCGGTCGTTGATGTAGCGCGACGACAGATCGACCGCCGCCCGGATCGCCTCGTTGGTGTAGCGGATCGCGTGGTGTTTTTCGTAGACCGGCTTCAAGCCGCGCAGGATCTTGACCGCGTCTTCCACCGAGGGTTCGTAGATGTCGATCTTCTGGAACCGCCGGACCAGCGCCCGGTCCTTCTCGAAATAGTTGCGGTATTCCTTGTAGGTGGTCGAGCCGATGCAGCGCAGCGTTCCGCTCTGCAATGCCGGCTTCAAAAGGTTGGAGGCGTCCATGGCGCCGCCGGTCGTGGCGCCCGCGCCGATCACCGTGTGGATCTCGTCGATGAACAGGACCGCGCCGTCCTGGTCTTCCAGTTCCTTGACCACCGCCTTCAGGCGTTCCTCGAAATCGCCGCGATAGCGGGTCCCTGCCAGCAGGGCGCCCATGTCCAGGGCATAGATCGTCGAGTTCACCAGGACGTCCGGAACCTCTTTCTCGACGATCCGCTTGGCCAGTCCTTCGGCGATCGCGGTCTTGCCGACGCCCGGATCGCCAACGAACAGCGGATTGTTCTTGGTCCGGCGGCACAGGATCTGGATTGTGCGTTCGACCTCCTCGGCGCGCCCGATCAGCGGGTCGATCTTGCCGCTGGCGGCCTTTTTGTTGAGGTCGACGCAATAGGCATCCAGCGCTTCGGTGCCCTTCTTGTTCAGCTCCTCGGCCTTGGCTTCCTCTTCCGCACCGCTGACGCTGCGTTCCTCGCTCTCGCCGGGCACCTTCGCGATGCCGTGCGAGATGTAGTTCACGGCGTCGAACCGGGTCATGTCCTGCATCTGCAGGAAGTAGACCGCGTGGCTCTCGCGTTCGGAGAAGATGGCGACCAGAACGTTGGCGCCGGTCACCTCTTCGCGGCCCGAAGACTGGACGTGGATGGCGGCGCGCTGCAGAACGCGCTGAAAACCCGCCGTCGGCTTCGGGTCCTCCTGGTGCCCGGACACCAGGTTGGTCAATTCGTTGTCCAGATACTCGCCGATATCACTGCGCAGCCGGTCGAGATCGATCCCGCAGGCCCTGAGCACCGCGACCGAGTCCTGATCCTCGGTCAGCGAAAGCAGCAGATGCTCGAGCGTGGCGTATTCGTGACGGCGCTCGCCGGCGAAAGCCAGTGCGCGGTGAAGGGTTTCTTCGAGATTCCTGGAAAGCATAAGTTCGCCTCAGAAGTGGTGCACAGAACGCAGCCCTTGCAACACGCCGTACCTCAGAAGGGTGCAGCCTGCCATCACGCCTTCTCCAGCGTGCATTGCAGGGGATGCTGATGCTGGCGTGCGTAATCCATCACCTGGGTCACCTTGGTTTCGGCAACCTCGTAGGTGAAGACCCCGCACACCCCAACACCCCGTCGGTGGACATGCAGCATGATTTGGGTCGCCTCTTCACGGCTTTTCGCGAAGAACCGCTCCAGAACCATGACCACGAACTCCATCGGGGTGTAATCGTCGTTCAACATCAAAACCTTGTACATCGACGGCTTCTTCGTCTTGGGCCGGGTCTTGGTGACCACGCCCGTCTGCTGATTGTCGCCCGGCTGGCGATTTTGATCGCTCATGGCGATACTGAAGCGCGTCGTCGTCATGACGGGAAAAACTCGCATCCAAGCGGTTAAGTTTTTGCTTACCAGAAAAGCGGCCGTCGGGCTCGGTTAATGATATTGGATTTGGCTGGGGAGCAACAAGAGGGGCCGCCGACATGTTCACGTATCTTTTTATCGATCCACGGCGCGCCCCGTGCTGACCGCCCTGCACCGCAGTCTGCCGGCCATCACCGCGGGCGGGGCCGCCGAATCAATGGTCTACGGCACGGCCCAGCGGGCGCGCCGCGACACCCTGCCGCCGCCGGGGCCCGGGTTCTATTGCCCGGTCTGCGCCACCTGGAGCCGGTCCTTCCTGCCTTTCGGCCTGGCCAGACGGCCGCGGGCGGCCTGTCCGCGCTGCGGTTCGCTGGAGCGCCATCGCTTTGTCTGGGCGTTCTTGCAGCAGCGATGGCGGATCGAGCGCACCCGGGCGCGGATCCTGCATATCGCGCCGGAACCGTGCATCCGCGCGCGCCTGTCGGCCAGTCCGGCCGTGCGGCTGCTGACCGCCGACCGCTTCGATCCCGAGGCGGACGTGGCGCTCGATGTGACCAACCTGGCCCTGCCCTCGGGCCGCTTCGATGCGGTCTTGTGCAGCCACGTCCTGGAGCATGTGCTGGACGACCGCGGCGCCATGGCCGAAATCGCCCGCGTTCTGCGGCCCGGCGGGCGGGCCATGCTGATGGTGCCGATCGACATGTCGATGCCCGAAACCTACGAGGACCCCTCCATCGACACGCCCGACGCCCGCAACCGGGCCTTCGGCCACCCCTTCCACGTGCGCATCCCGGGCGCGGACTATCCGGATCGGATCCGGGCGGCCGGGCTCGACGTGAGCGTGGTCCTGTCGCCGGAGATCCTGTCGCCGCACCGCCGCCGGGTGATGCGCGTCAACAAGTCCGTCCTGTTCGACTGCCGAAAGCCGGCATAACCACACGGTCCGCGCACCTCGGAACGAAGAAGCCCCGCGCGATAACCGCGCGGGGCTTCCGCTTCCGGTGTCAGACCGGCCGTCCTGGGAGGAGGAGACGGACGGCTGGACCTTCCCGGCTGTCGATCGTCCCTAGGCCGCGGCGGGCTTCAGGATCTTCTCGACAGTGGTGTTGAACTGGGCCTGGATCGGCTCCATCGCCTCGTTGGCGACCTTGACACCCATCTCGGACATCTTGGTGCCTTCGGCGACAAAGCTGTCGAAGCTGGACCGCGCCAGTTCGGACTGGATCTCGAAGACGTCCTGGACCGTTTTCGCGGTCATCAGGGACTTCGCGGCCTCGACGCCGGTCTCGGCAGTAGCCTGCGCATAGGCGAAATACGCCTTGCCCATGGCTTCAAAACCGGCGGCCCACACGTTGCCGGCCTTGATCGCCGCGTCGACGGCGTCCTTGTTCAGGGTCGTGAACTCGTCATAGGCACGCAGCGCCGAAGTCGTGGACTTCTCGACCTGCTCCTTGCCCATGGTGATCACCTTCTCGTAACCCTCGGTCGAGGCCTTGACGGCCTGTTCGAAGGTCTCCTTGCCAACCGCGACAGCCTCTTCCATCTGCTTGGTGTCGAGCTTCGGGGCGGCGCTTTTCCGTGTCGTCATGTCATCACTCCTTCCGGCAGCCGGCATCGACCGGCATTGATCCCAATTTCCTTCGTTCGCGGAGCCCTCCGCGGGACGCGCAACTGATCGCTGTGCACGCGGTTCGGCCCCTGCGGGAACCTCTCTTTGTTGCACTGCAACATTGAATGACCCATATATGCGCCCGTACTTGGGACAAGTCAAGCGAATTTTTGTGCACTGCACAAAAAATGCTGCAGTGCATGCTAAAGCGGTGAAATCGCCGGAATTCCGGCCTTTGGCCCGGTGCTGGTTCTTGTGAAGCGGCCGGGCGAAGTGCTACCGTCAGGCGCCGAACAGGGGGATTTGCGTGACCTATTGCGTTGCAATGAAAGTCCGCGACGGCCTGGTTGCCGTATCGGACGGGCGGATCACGGCGGGAACGCAGGTCACGGTCGCGCGCAAGAACGCGCTGATCGGGCCGGACAACAACCGCTTTCTGGTGATGACCTCGGGCCTGCGTTCACTAAGGGACAAGACGCTGGCCTATCTGCGGCGCCGGATGCGCGAGAACCATGAAGACGGCTATGCCGGCCTCCTGGACGCGGTGGACGATTATTGCGGTTGCCTCCGCCAGGTCCGCGACGAAGACGGCGAGCAGCTTACCGAAGCGGATCTGACCTTCAATCTGCATGCGATCATCGGCGGTCAGCTGCGCGACGATCCCGAACCGACGCTGTTTCTGGTCTATCCGGAAGGCAACTGGATCGAGGTCGACGCCCGCACGCCTTACCTGTCGGTCGGCGCGACGACCTACGGCAAACCGGTCCTGGACCGGACGCTGACCTTCGATACGGACATGAAGACGGCGTTGAAGCTGGCCTATCTGTCCTTCGATTCCACCCGCATCAGCGCCGCCGACGTAGGCTTCCCGCTGGACATGATGACCTACCTGGCGCAGGACAGGACCTGGCGCGAGGCCCAGTACGACTATGACGACGTCGTCCAGCAGCGCCAGTGGTGGAACGACAACATCACAAAGCTGGTCAAGGAAATGCCGGACGGCCCGTGGGTCGCGACGCTTGCCGGCGGCCAGCATCTGTCCGTTGTCAGCGACGACTGAGGCCGTACCGGCCAAGGGCCATCTGCGCGGCAATTGCGGCGCAATCTTTCGCCAAATCTTTACGCTTAACGGTTCATTATTCGATTGCATCCATGGATGTAAGCAACGGCGTGTGGTTCTTCTTTGCGCAATGCCAAGAAATAGCAACAAGCCGGAACTAGACAGCGAGTCTCGGGTTTATTAATATCCCGCCGCCGGGTCGCCTTGGGGAAAACTCTTGCCGCACGCTACGAGTCCTGCAGAAGCAAAAGTAAATCGTAGGGAAAGCGCGAATTCCCTGCGTTCTGCATTCTGTATTATTACTGTCATGGTCGTTTCTTTCCTTGCAGGCCTGGCGGCGCTGCCGGGGACGGCCACAGCCAAATACGCCTCGATCGTGGTCGAGGCAGATTCCGGACGGGTGCTGCATTCCAAGAACGCCGACACCCGGAACTACCCCGCCTCGCTGACGAAGATCATGACGCTTTACATGGTTTTCGAAGCGTTGGACCGCGGCAAGGTCCATATGAACACCAAGATGAAGGCCTCTCGCCGGGCCGCCGGAATGGCACCCAGCAAGCTGGGCCTGAAGCGCGGCGACACCATCACCGTGCGCAACGCCGTACTTGCCCTGATCACCAAATCCGCCAACGATGCCGCGGTCGTTATCGCCGAGCATATGGCCGGCAGCGAACAGGAATTCGCGCGGCGGATGACCAAGCGGGCGCGGGCGTTGGGCATGAAACGGACGTCGTTCCGCAACGCGTCTGGCCTGCCCAACAGGCGGCAGCTTTCAACGGCACGCGACATGGCGACGCTGGCGCGGCGGATCTACACGGATTTCCCGCACTATTACGGCTATTTCGCCGCCAAGTCCTTCAAATATCAGGGCCGGTCCTACCGCAATCACAACAAGCTTTTGTCGACCTATTCCGGGACGGACGGGATCAAGACAGGCTACATCCGCGCCTCCGGCTTCAACCTCGTCGCCTCGGTGGAGCGCGACGGCCGCCGCCTGATCGGCGTGGTTTTCGGCGGCCGCACCGCCCGCAGCCGCGACCGGCACATGGCGAAGCTTTTGGACAAGGGTTTCCGCAAAGGCGGACCGGCCATCGCAAGAGCCAAGACCTCCAAATCCACCCGCAAGACAAGCAAGGCGCAGGCCCGTATCGCGCCGCACCCCAAGCCCAAACCGGCGCGTTTCGCCAAGGCGACCCTTCCGGCAAGACCGGCGCCGAAGAAGATCGTCATCGCCAGCGCGGCCGCCGCGCCGAAGTCCGGCGGCAACTGGTCGGCCCAGGTCGGCGCCTTCCGGCAGGCCGACAGCGCCCGCGCCGCGGCCCGCAAGGCCTCGCAGCGGCTGGACATGATCGGGCGCACCTCGCGACTGGTAATCGCGCCGTTCAAATCCGAATCCGGCCAGCTTTACCGCGCCCGCCTGACCGGCCTGACCGAAGCGAAAGCCCGGCAGGCCTGCCGCCAGCTTTCGGCGCAACGCATTTCCTGCGTTCCGGTGGCGCCCAAGGTCGCGGGCGCAAGCCTCGCCTTCAACCGGAACTGACCTCCTCGCACCGCACCGGCTGAGCCGGCCCTCTGCCGGGGCCCCGGCGCGCAACCGCTTCGCGGCGGCCAAGGCAGGGTCTATAGTCGCCGGGCTTTTCACCGGGGTCGCATTCCATGACAACCGAGAAACCCGCCCGTTTGGCGCGCCCGGGCGTCGCCGACCCGCCGCAAGCTTGGTTTCGGCTGGCGGTCTCGGTCGTGCTTGGCACGATCGGGTCGATCGGCATGTGGTCGGTGGTGGTGATCCTGCCCGCCGTCCAGGCGGAGTTCGGCGTCGACCGTGCCGATGCGTCCCTGCCCTACACCCTGACGATGATCGGTTTTGCGCTGGGCAACGTCGTTGTCGGCCGTTCCGTCGATCGCCACGGCATCACACCGCCTGTGATCGCCGCGGCGCTGGTCCTGGCCCTGGGATTCATCACCGCGGCGGCGACGACGGCGCTGTGGCAATTCGCGCTGATCCAGGGCGCGCTGATTGGGGTCGGCACCGCCGCGACGTTCGGTCCCCTGGTGGCGGACATCTCACACTGGTTTCAGCGCCGCCGCGGCCTCGCCGTTGCCGCAACGGCCAGCGGCAACTACCTGGCCGGCGTGGTCTGGCCGCCGCTGTTGCAGCACTTCACCGCGACCGAGGGCTGGCGCACGACTTATGTGGGAGTCGGCGTCTTGTGCGTCGCCACCATGATTCCGCTTGCCCTGCTTCTGCGGCAACGCGCCGCCGACCTGGTCATCGCAAAGTTCAATTCGGGCGTCGCATATCACGAACAGCTCCTGCCCGTCTCATTGTCGCCGCGGACGCTGCAGATCATGCTGGCGATCGCGGGCGTCGGCTGTTGCGTCGCCATGTCGATGCCGCAGGTGCACGTGGTCGCCTATTGCGCGGACCTCGGATACGGCGTCGCGCGCGGCGCGGAAATGCTGTCGCTGATGCTTGCCGGCGGCGTGGTCAGCCGGCTCGTCTCGGGCTTTCTCGCGGACCATATCGGCGGGGTCAGGACCCTGCTGGTCGGTTCGGTCCTGCAATGTATCGCCCTGTGGCTCTACATCCCGTTCGACGGACTGGCGTCGCTGTACATCGTGTCTGCTGTGTTCGGGCTGTCCCAGGGCGGGATCGTTCCAAGCTATGCGATCATCGTTCGCGAATACCTGCCGGCCCGCGAGGCCGGCCAGAGGATCGGCATCATCATCATGGCGACCGTCTTCGGCATGGCGCTTGGCGGCTGGCTGTCGGGCTGGATCTTCGACCTGACCGGGTCCTACCGCGCGGCCTTCCTGAACGGGATCGCCTGGAACCTGATGAACATCGCGGTGATCGTGGCGATCCTTTGGCGTACCCGAACGCCTGCCGCGGCCGCCGCCTAGGTTCCGCGCCCCGTCGTGCGGTCAGTGTCCGGCCGACGGCTCCAGCCGGTCGACTTTCAGCCCGGCCTTGCCGAGCTCGGCGATCACCTCGGCCTTCAGCGCCTCCAGCGCCGGTTCGTCCGGCGCCTCGCAGCGCACGACCAGCGCGCTTTGGGTGTTCGACGCACGCAACAGCCACCAGCCGCCATTGCGGTTGACGCGCACGCCGTCGATATCGTTGACGTCCGCACCGGCACCAAGAAGGCTCTGCTTGACCGTCTCCACGACGTCGAGCTTCCGTTCTTCGTCAACGTCGATCCTGATCTCTGGCGTATTGACCATATGCGGCAGGCCGTCGCGCAGCGCGCCGATCGACTTCTCGCCGCGCGCCACCAGATCGATCAGCCGGACCGCGGCGTAAAGCGCGTCATCGAAGCCGAAGTACCGATCCGCAAAGAAGATGTGCCCGCTCATCTCCCCCGCCAGGGGCGAGGCAAGCTCGGCCATCTTCGTCTTGATCAAAGAATGACCGGTCTGGCACATGACCGGATCGCCACCGAGACGGGCGACCTCGTCGAACAGCATCTGGCTTGCCTTGACGTCGGCCAGGATGCTTGCGCCAGGCCTTTCGGCCAGCACGTCGACCGCCAGCATGGCGAGGATCTGGTCGCCCCAGATTACCCTGCCCTGTTCGTCGATCACGCCGATACGGTCGCCGTCGCCGTCGAAGGCAACGCCCATGTCGCACTGTTCGGCAAGAACGGTGTCGCGGAGCTGTACGAGGTTTGCCTCGATCGTCGGGTCGGGATGATGCGCCGGAAAGGTCCCGTCGATCTTTTCGTTCAGTAACAGATGCTCGCCCGGCAATTGCTGCGCCAGCTTCAGCATTGCCTCGCCAGCCGCGCCGTTGCCGGCATCCCACGCAACCTTGAGGCCGCGCTTGGCCGTGTAGTCCTTGAGCAGCCGCGAGACGTACGCGTCCAGCGCCTCGACCTCCAGAATGCTGCCGGCGCCCTCGACCCAGCCGGCCTTGGCCGCCGCCTTGCCAAGCGCCTGGATATCCGCGCCGAAGAAGGGCTTGCCGTCGGCGACCATCTTAAAGCCGTTATATTCCGGCGGGTTGTGCGAGCCGGTGACCATGACCCCGCAGTTCGCGTGCAGCACGTTGCTGGCGAAATACAGCGCAGGCGTCGGGCACAGCCCCAACCGCAGGACATGCAACCCGGTCGAGGCGAGGCCTCGTGCCAGTTCCTCCTCAAGGACGGGCGAACTCATCCGACCGTCGTAGCCGACGCAGGCGATGCGTCCGCCCCGTCCGACGACGATGGAGCCGAAGGTCCGGCCCAGCGCAAGCGCGTCGCTGGGCGACAGGGTCTTTCCGACCACGCCACGGATGTCGTATTCGCGCAGGATGCTGGAGTGGAACGCGTGACCGGGTCCGTGCATCGCGGTCAGGCCTCCAAGGACGCTTCTTCCAGGACGACGCTGTAAGGCCGGCCGATGCTGGTATAGAAGAAGCCGGCGTTTGCCATCTCTTTGGGGTCGTAGATGTTCCGCAGGTCGATCATGACGGGCGAACGCAGCAGTTGCCGCATGCGCCGCAAATCCAACAGGCGAAACTCGTTCCACTCCGTCAGGATGACCATGGCATCGGCGCCGGTCATGGCGTCGTAGGGACTGTCGCACCAGGTCACGCCGGGAATCAGCTCGCGCGCCTCGTCCATACCCTTGGGGTCGTAGGCGCGGATCTCCGCACCGTCCGCCATCAGCGCCGGCAGAATGTCCAGAGACGGGCTTTCGCGCATGTCGTCGGTGTTCGGCTTGAAGGTCACGCCCAAGACGGCGATCGTCTTGCCGGCAACCGATCCGCCACAGGCGCGGACGATTCGGCCCGCCATGCTTTTCTTGCGGCTGTCATTGACGGCGACCACGGATTCAACGAGGCGCACGGGCGCGCCGGCATCCTCGGCCGTGCGCACGAGGGCAAGCGTGTCTTTCGGGAAACAAGACCCTCCGTAGCCGGGCCCCGGATGCAGGAACTTCGCACCGATCCGGCCGTCCAGCCCGATGCCGCGCGCGATCTCGTGCACGTCGGCACCGACCTTGTCGCACAGGTCCGCCAATTCGTTGATGAAGGTGATCTTGGTGGCCAGGAAAGCGTTGGTTGCGTACTTGATCAACTCCGCCGATTCCCGGCCGGTCCAGACGATCGGCGTCTCGCGCAAGAAAAGCGGCCGGTAGACTGCTTGCATCACCTCGCGCGCGCGATCGCTTTCGACGCCGATGACCACCCTGTCGGGACGCGTGAAATCCTCGATCGCCGCGCCCTCGCGCAGGAACTCGGGGTTGGACACCACGTCCACGTCCGCGGCCGGACGCCTGCGGCGGATGATCCGTTCCACCTCCTGGGCCGTGCCAACCGGCACGGTCGACTTGTTCGCCACCACCGTATAGCCGGTGACGGCGTCGGCGATCTGTTCGGCGGCAGCAAAGACGTAGCTGAGATCGGCATGGCCGTCGCCGCGTCGCGACGGGGTGCCGACGGCGATGAAGACGGCGTCGCGATCGGCGACCGATGCTTCGAGGTCGGTGGAGAACTCCAGACGGCCGTCTTCGAAGTTCGACCGAACCAGCTCTTCCAGTCCGGGTTCGTAGATCGGGATCTCACCCTTTTTCAATCGCTCGATCTTGGCCGCATCGGTGTCGACGCAGGTGACATCGATGCCGAACTGCGAGAAACACGCACCGGACACGAGGCCCACATAGCCGGTCCCGATCATCGAAATCCGCATGAATTCTCCCCAGGGCGCGAAACGGCGCGCCGGTCGCTCAGTTCACGTACGGGCGCAGCATCGCCAGGACATCGTCGCCCATGTCGTCGCGCGATACCGCATAGGCGATGTTGGCCTCAAGGAACCCGACCTTGTCGCCGCAGTCGAAACGGCGGCCTTCGAACCTGAGGCCGTGAAACGGAACCTGCCCGATCAGCGTCGCCATGGCGTCGGTCAGCTGGATCTCGCCGCCCGAGCCCTGTTCCTGGTCGTCCAGCGCATCGAAGACCTCGGGCGCCAGCACGTAGCGACCGATGATCGACAAGGTCGACGGCGCCTCCTTGGGATCGGGCTTTTCGACCAGGCCGCGCACCGATGCCATCCGGCCGTCGTCCTCCGCCACGTCAAGGATGCCGTATCGCGCGGTATGCTCGCGCGGCACGTCCATCACCGCCACGACGCAGCCGCCGACCTCGGCATGGACGTCGACGAGCTGTTTCAGGCACGGCGTGGCGGACTTGACCAGATCGTCCGCCAGGATCACCGCGAACGGCTCGTCGCCGATCAGATCCCGGGCACACCAAACGGCGTGCCCCAGGCCCAACGGCTGCATCTGCCGCGTATACGAGATCTGTCCCGGCTCCGGCATGTCCCGGCGCACGTCCGCCAGAACGTCGGTCTTGCCGCGTTCCTGCAGGGTCTGGAAAAGCTCGTAGGGAATGTCGAAATGGTCCTCGATGGCGTTCTTGCCGCGCCCGGTCACGAAGACGAACTGTTCGATGCCCGCGGCGGCCGCCTCTTCCACGGCATACTGGATCAGCGGCTTGTCGACGACCGGAAGCATCTCCTTCGGCATCGCCCTGGTTGCAGGCAGAAACCGGGTGCCAAGGCCACCCACGGGAAACACGGCCTTGCGAATTCTAGAAGCCATGGCCGGTCCTGGATCTGTCTGGCATCGCTTGCGGCCCACGTCCGTTGGTTGCGATTGGAATGCGCGGGTTATTGCCACAGTCCGGCGACAACGGCAAGGCGGGCCGGCGCCTACGACTGGGACAGCAGCGTGTCTTTTGCCTGGTTGATCTTGGTGGCGAGATAGTCGGACCCGCCGTGGTCCGGGTGCATCTGCTTCATCAGCCGGCGATGCGCCGCCTTGATCTCCTGGGCGCTGGCGCCCGGCTCCAGCCCAAGGATCTCGTACGCCTCCTCGGCCGACATTGCGCCGGTCGAGCTGGCGCTGCCGGAACCGCCCGCGCCGCCGGCACCGACTCCGGCCGCCTCCTGCCAGTCCGGCCCGTGGGTCCGGTCCAGATAGGCCTGCAGGACCTGGGCGGAATGCTCGTCTTCGGCGACCGCCTGGCGCAGGAGTTCGATCAGCTCCTCCAGCGACATCGAAGACAGCTGCCGCCCGGCGTACGGGCCCTCGTTGACCATGCCATCCATGGCGCCGGTGTCGTGGTCCAGCGACATCTGGACGAACCTGGTGTTGACCGTGGAGGACTGGCCGCCGCTGGGTCCGCGGGCCGCCTTGGCGCGCTGGCGCATGGCGTTCAGGAAGAATGCGGCCCGGGCAAGCTGCATGCCGCGCATCAGCCAGGGCAGCAGACCAAGCAATGCCACCCACAGGAAGTGCAGCCGGCCGGTCAGCAGCAGGAACAGGCCGACCACCGCGGCGAATGCGAAACCGCTCCAGATCAGGACCTTGATGATTCTCTTTGGATCGCCGGTCGCGTACCAGCGCAAGAGAAAGACCATGCCGATGGCGATCAGAATGCCGCCGATGAACCAGGCCATGCCGCGCCTTTACCCAGACTTGCCGGTCATCTGGTGGGTCAGACGCAAGACATCGCCGCCCCGCTTCTTGCCGAACTCCAGCATCGCCCTGCGCCCGCCGGCGGCATAGACCGCAACGGCCGACAGCAGGTCGCGGAGCTGGCGCGCGCTGCTGCTGTCGAAGGCGCAATAGGCGCCGCCGGACAGCCGCGCCATGTCCTTGAAGCACTTGGCCGCGACCGGATCGCCGCCTTCCTGGAAGACGAACAGCGGAAGGTTGAGAAGGCCCAATTCGCCGGCGCGGTGGCAGAGATGGTCGATGTCCTCCTCCATGGCGTCGCCGACGAAAACCATGGCATGGACCCGTTCGCGCTTGGTCTCCTTGACCGCATGGTCCAGGACCTTTCGGATCTGCGTATGGCCGCCACGGCACTGGACCGAGGTCATCAGCCGCGCCAGCCCCTTAGCGTCCGGCACCCATTTGCTGGCCCGGCATTCGCCGAAGCCGCGGAAATAGACGAGCTGCACGTCAAGCCCGCCGAGCACCGCCGTTTCGGCGAACATCTCGGCCTGGATATGGCAGGCGCGGTCCCATGTGGGCTCGCGGCTGGCAGTGGCGTCCATGGCAAAGATCAGCCGCCCACGCTCGCCGGCGGCGCGCGGCTGGACCGGCGTCTCCTTGAGTTTGTCGAGGAACGCGGCGACGTCCTGGTCGCCGGCCTTCTTTTCCGTCGGCAATTTGGCCATGGCACCCATAATATGGGGTCATGATGCCCCAAAGCGCCAGTGCCGGCGCGGCAGGGTGTCGCGGATTGCGTTTGCCGCTGTCGGTCAGGCGGCCGGAGCCGCCGTTTTTTGCCCCAGGGCGGCCACCTGCATCAAGGCGCGCACCTCCTGGCGCGCGGCCACATGGCTCATGGACAGCTTGACGCCTGCGCCTTCCAGCCGCAGGTCCAACAGCGTCAGACCCTTCAGGAACAGTTCGCGGAAGATCACCCGTTCTGAGAACCCCGGTGCCGGCCGAAAGCCGATCCGTGCCGCCAGCGCATCCAGGACACCGGCAATCGCCCTTTGGTTATGGCTTTCGAGCTGACTGAGGCGGTTGCGCATGACGATCCAGTCGATCGACCGGCGGTCGCGCAGCATCCGCTGCTTGCGCTGTTCCCAGACCATCTCCGCATAGCGGCTGGGACGGCGCACCCGATGATTGACCGGATCCACGTCGGCAAGGTTGTCCAGATCGACAAAACTGTCGTTCAAGGGCGTGATCAGGGTATCGGCGAAGCTGTGACCCAGGCGCGACAGGAAATTGTCGCTGCCGGGGGTGTCGATGACCACGAAATCGTGGCTGTGAATGACGGCGCTCAGTGCCGTCTCGAGATTTTCCTTCTCCTCGGTCTGTGCGGAATAGACGGTTCCGGCGCTGCTGTGCGGGATCGCTGTGTGCGTCGGCATCAGCAGCCTGATCCCGCCACGGGCCATGAATTGCTGCCGGTTCTCCAGATAGCGCGTCAGTGTCGCCTGGCGCGCGTCGAGGTCGAGGCTGGCGACGCGCTGGCCGTCGTGCATCAGCGCAGCGACCAGGTGCATTGCCGTCGTGGACTTTCCCGAACCGCCCTTCTCGTTTCCCACGACGACGATGTGCGCGCGGGTCTTTGCGGCGGTGTCGGACACTCTAATTTCACGCATTGTCCAAGTTCCGGTGACGTCGCAGGCTCCAGGGCGCGCGAATATAGGCACCGTACCGTGCCAAGGCGAGGATAAGATTGCATCGATTCGAGACACGCGCCAAGCTAAGCGCCCGGTGTGTCGTGCAAGGAGACGTTAGGATGGTGCAGGCAATTTCGCGCGCCGCCATGCTGTTGAGCGTGGCCATGTTGACGGCGTGCCCTGCCAGCACGCCGGACCAACAGCCGATCGCAAGCGAACAGGCCCGCCTGAACTATACTTTCGCGCGGCCCGCCGGCGGGTCGGAACGTCATCTGCGCATCGATTCGCCGAATCGCACCTTCGCCGAAGAACGGTACGACTGGCAAAACAACGAGGACGCCCTGAACAAGGCCGGACTGGTTCTGCGCGAACTGAAGCCCGGTGCGACGGGTTTCGGCTTCAAGGTGCCCGACGACCCGAAGGACTCCGTGAACAGGTGGAGCGCCTTCACCAACAGGACGCTGTTCTTCGACGCTCCGTTCAACAGCAGCAACAAGTACGGCCCCGTTACTTGGCGACGCTTCACGCGCGCGAGTTCCGTATGCGTCGTCTTTATGCAGTCCTGGCCGTCGGTCAAGAACGGCCCGACGACCCGGACGCTGGAGGGCTTCTATTGCGCCGAATCGGGCGGCCGGCTCTCGGTCGGACAGGCCGAACAGGTGGTCCAGTCGGTGCAGATCTCGCTCGACCTTCCGGTGACCGGAAGCGGATCCTGAAGGCTGCGGCTCAGTCGCCCCGGCGGCCGCGCGCGCGCATCTCTTCCCAATCCTCGTCGCTCATCGCGTCGCGCAGGAAACTGAATTGCCCTGCACCCTGAACCCACTCGCCGCCGTCGATGGTCACGACCTCGCCATTGATGTAGCCGCTGCCGTCGGCCATCAGAAAACTCGCAAGATCCGCCAGCTCGCGATGTTCGCCGACCCGGCCAAGCGGATTCCGCGTCTCGGCGGTCTTGGCAAGTTCGGCGCCGGGTATCAGCCGCTCCCACGCGCCGGGCGTCGGGAACGGGCCCGGGGCAATGGCGTTGAGCCGCACGCCCTTCGGCCCCCATTCCACCGCAAGCGAGCGAGTCATCGCCAGAACGCCGGCCTTGGCCATCGCCGACGGCACCACATAGGCCGACCCGGTCCAGGCGTAGGTCGTCACGATCGACAGCACCGTGGCCGGGCTGCCGTCGTCGATCCAGCGTCGGCCGCACCCCAGGGTCACGTAGGCGGTGCCATGCAGCACGATGTTGACGACCGCGTCCACGGCACGGGGACTGAGCGTCTCCGTGCGGGCGATGAAGTTGCCGGCCGCATTGTTGACCAGCCCGGCCAGCGGGCCGTCCGCCCAGATCGCATCCAGCATGGCGTCCACCGCCTGGGCATCGCGGATGTCGCAGGCGTGCCATCGCGTTCGGCCCGGATGGTCGCGGTCGAATTCGGCCGCGGTCTCTGCAAGCACCTCCTCGCGCCGCCCGCACAGGACGACCGAGGCGCCCAGTTCCAAGAACCGCTCGGCCATGGCGCGCCCCAACCCGGTCCCGCCGCCGGTGACCAGGATCCTCTTGTCGCGCAACAGATCGTCTCGAAACATGTCCCGCAGCCTCCGTTTCTTTCCGTCCTGCAGATTAGCGTGTAAGGCGGGCCCGCTGATACACTCGCGCGCATGTTGACACGGGCCGAAAGCTACGAAGCGGTGATCGATGCGTTCCGCTGGTCGGTGCCGGCGCACTACAACATCGGGGTCGATGTGTGCGACCGGCAGGACGCCGATGCAACGGCGATCATCTATCTCGACCAGGATGGCACGGTACAGCGGCACCGGTTCGGCGACCTGCGCCAGCAGGCGAACAGGCTCGCCAACCTGTTGACGGCGCACGGGCTGGGCCGGGGCGACAGGGTTGCGATCCTGTTGCCGCAGGCGCCGGAGACCGCGGTCGCGCATATCGCCGTCTATCGGGCCGGCATGATCGCGGTGCCCCTGTTCGTGCTGTTCGGTCCCGACGCCCTGGCCTACAGGCTGGGCAAATCGGGCGCCCGGGCGCTGATCACCAGTGCCGACAACCTGGACAAACTTGCCGAGATCCGGTCGGCGTTGCCGGAGCTGGATCTCGTGCTCAGCGTCGACGGCCCGGCCGACGGCGCACGCGGCTTTCACGCCGCGCTTGCCGACGCATCCGACAGCTTCGTGCCCGTCAAGACCGCTGCCGACGACCCTGCGATGATCATCTTCACCTCCGGAACCACCGGTCCGCCCAAGGGCGCGCTGCTGCCGCACCGGGTCCTGCTTGGTCATCTGCCGGGCGTCGAGTTCCCGCACAGCTTCTTTCCCCAGCCGGACGACCTGTTCTGGACGCCCGCCGACTGGGCGTGGATCGGCGGCATCCTGGACGTGCTGCTGCCGGCACTGCATCACGGCCGGCCGGTGCTGGCGCATCGGGCCCGCAAGTTCGACCCGGAAGAGGCGTTCGACCTGATGGACCGGTTCCGCGTGCGCAACGTGTTCATGCCGCCCACGGCGCTGAAACTGATGCGCCAGGTGGACGAACCGCGCCGGCGTTTCGGCTACGACCTGCGGACCATCGGGTCGGGCGGCGAGACCCTTGGGGCGGAACTGCTGGACTGGGGCCGCGAGACGTTCGGGATCACCATCAACGAATTCTACGGCCAGACCGAGTGCAACCTGGTCGTCGGCAACTGCGCCGAGATCATGCCCGTGCGCCCCGGCTCCATGGGCCGCGCGGTGCCCGGCCATCGCGTCGACATCATCGACGATGCCGGCACGCCGGTCGCAACCGGCGAAATCGGTCATATCGCCGTGCGACGCCCGGATCCCGTGATGTTTCTGCACTATTGGGACGACCCGCAGGCGACCGAGGACAAGTTCATCGGCGATTGGCTGATCACCGGCGACACCGGACGACGGGACGAAGACGGCTATCTCTGGTTCGTGGGCCGCGCCGACGACGTGATTGGCTCGGCGGGCTATCGCATCGGCCCGGGCGAGGTGGAGGACACGCTTTTGAAGCACCCGGCCGTCGCCATGGCGGCGGTGATCGGCGTTCCCGACCCGGTACGGGGCCAGGCGGTCAAGGCCTTCATTGTGCCCGCGCCGGAAACCACGCCGACCGAGGCATTGGCATCCGAGATCCGGGAATTCGTCAAGCGGCGCCTTGCCGCGCACGAGTATCCCCGCCAGATAGAGTTCATCGACACCCTGCCGATGACGGCGACCGGCAAAATCAAACGAAACGAACTGAGAGAACAAGAATGACCCCGACGATCACCTACTATGCCTCGCCAAGCTCGCCGTGGACCTATCTGGGACACGACCGGTTCGTGGCGCTCGCCGCGCGGGCCGGCGCAAAGGTGGACCTGATCCCGTTCGAGGCGTCGATCGTCTTCCCACGCACCGGCGGGCTGCCGCTGGCAAAACGCGCCCCGGAACGCCAGGCCTACCGCATGACCGAGCTGCACCGCTGGCGTGATTACCTGGGCATCCCGCTGAACCCCGAGCCGCGTTACTTCCCGGTGGATTCCTGGCCGGCCTGCCGCCTGCTGGCGGCAACCAAGGCCGCAGGCGGCGACGTGGTCGATCTCACCGGCCGAATTCTGCGCGCGGTCTGGGTGCAGGAACGCAACATCGCCGACGCCGAGACCCTTGCCGCCATCGCCGGCGAGGCGGGCCTCGATGCGGCGCTGTTGGACGAAGCGGCCGGCGAAGAGATGAAGGCCGCCGTCACCGCCTATGCCGAACAGGCGATTTCCGCAGGCGCGTTCGGGCCGCCGTGCTATGTCGTCAATGGCGAGCCGTTCTGGGGTCAGGATCGCCTCGACCTTCTGGCTTGGCGTCTGGGGGCGGATTGACGGCGGCCGTCCAGCGCCGCCGGATCACGCCGAACAGTTCGTCCGGATCGACCTTGTAGGACTGTGCGTCGATCGAGAACGCACGCACGCCGAAGACAGACCGGACGTTCATCACCATCCGGCGCCAAAACGGCATGCGGGCGCGCCACCGTTCGGGTTCACGCAGCTTGAGACAGAGGAAGCGGCTTTGCCGGACGGCGGTTTCTTCGATCGCCTCGATCGCCGACCATGGCACCGTGCCGACTCCGAAAGCACGGTCATCCAGTCCGGCACGGCCAATCACCAGGCGCGGGCGTTTGTCCTTGAGCGCAGCCAGCGCGGCGGCGAACAGGACCGCGGACGGGATCAGACCGGCGAACCAAACGGGCCGATCCCGGCCCAGCGCCATGTAAAGGCAGACCGCACCAAAGATCACCGCGATGGCGATCAGCGTCTGTTCGGCCTGCCGGTCGCCTTTCAGCCGGATATCCCGGTCGAGGTCCGCCATGGCCCGCTTAGAGACGGGCCAGCCGTTCCGTCAACAGGGCGAAGAACCCCTCGTGATCGATCTCGTCGACGACGAACGCATTGGCGGCCGCATCGGTAATGTTCCACCAGTCGACGACCGTACGCCCCATGGTCAGCTCGGACACGATCTCGATATCCAAGGTCGCGTCGCGTCCCTGGAACAGGTCAGGGTCGATCAGGTAGGCGATCACGCACGGGTCGTGCAGCGGTCCGCCCTCCATGCCGTACCGTTTCATGTCGAACCGGTTGTAGAAATCCAGCATGCCGGCGACGGCACGGCCGACCGGCGTCTGGATCGCCGACAGGCGCGCATGCCGTTCAGGGGTCGTCAGCGCCTTGTGGGTCACGTCGAGGCCCAGCATGGTGAGTTTCACACCGGCATGCACGACCACATGGGCCGCATGCGGATCGACCAGGATGTTGAACTCGGCCGAAGGGCTGGTGTTGCCGGGGTTGAAGACGGTACCGCCCATGAAAACGACCTCCGCGATCTTCGGCACGATCTCCGGCGCCTTGATGATCGCCAGCGCGACGTTCGTCATCGGCCCGATCGGGCAGATGGTGACGCTGTCGTCGTCCGCCGCAAGGCAGGTTTCGACGATGAAATCCACGGAATGGTCCGGCTGCAGCGTCATGGTCGGATCGGGCAGGTCCGAGCCGTCGATCCCGGTCGACCCGTGCACCCATTCGGCCGTCATCAAGGGCCTGAGCATGGGGCGCGAACACCCGGCAAAGACCTTGACGTCGGTCCGCCCCGCAAGTTCGCAGATCCTCAGCGCGTTGGACGATGTCAGCGCCAGAGGCACGTTGCCGGCGACCGTTGTGATTCCGAGGAGTTCGATCTCGTCCGGCGATGCCAGCGCCAGAAGAATGGCGACCGCGTCGTCCTGTCCAGGATCGCAGTCGAGAATGATCTTTCGCTGTGTCATGGGTTGAGCAAACCGAGCGCGGCGTGACCTGTCAAGCGCGAGTCACCCGCCTTCCATCGCCGGTTGCACGAATAGGGGCGGGTTCGATCATGTCGCAGACGGCTTGTGTGATCGTTGAATGATTGCGCAGGCGAATCGGCCTTCGTTCTTTTGCGTCTAATTTCGGTTGGCCCTCCGGATTAGCCTTTATTTACGACATGTTAAGCGCGATACCCTAGCGTATCAGAGGGATATGCAATGGTGCTGCAAGCGCCTCCATTCGTCGCGACGCGGCACCACCGGAGGAGATGCACCCATGGGCGTGTTCACAGCGGCCGACTTCGACAGTCACGAACAAGTGGTGTTCTGCCACGACGAAGACACCGGCCTGAAAGCCATCATCGCCATCCACAACACGCATCGCGGTCCGTCGCTGGGCGGCTGCCGGATGTGGGCCTATGCCAGCGAAGACGAAGCGCTGTGCGACGTGCTGCGCCTGTCGCGCGGCATGACCTACAAGTCGGCAATGGCGAACCTGGCTTTGGGCGGCGGCAAGTCCGTGATCATCGGCGATGCCGGCACCCAGAAGACGCCGGCGCTGATGCGCGCCATGGGTCGGTTCGTCGATTCGCTGGGCGGCCGCTACATCATCGCAGAGGACGTCGGAACCAAACCGGCCGACATGGACGAGATCGCGAAGGAAACCGCCCACGTCAAAGGCACCAGCCGCGATGTCGGAGACCCCTCGCCGGCGACGGCGCTGGGCGTGTTCGAGGGCCTGAAGGCGACCGCGCGCGAGCGCCTCGGCAGCGATGACGTCAAAGGCATGCGGGTGTTGGTGCAGGGACTTGGCGCGGTCGGCTACGACCTGGCGCGACGGCTGGCCGAGGCCGGCGCCGCGCTGGTTGTCAGCGACATCAACGCCGAGGCGCTGGCCCGGGCCGAACGTGAACTGGGCGCGCGCATCGTCGCGCCCGACGCGATCTTCGGCGTCGAGGCCGACATCTACGCGCCGTGCGCGCTGGGCGCGACGCTCAACGGCGACACGATCCCCAAACTGAAGGTGAAGGCGGTCGCCGGGTCGGCCAACAACCAGCTGGCCGAAGCGCGGCACGGGGCGATGCTGGCCGAACGCGAGATCCTCTACGCGCCCGACTACGTCATCAATGCCGGCGGCGTGATCTATCTGTCGCATATTGGCGCGGCCTTCGACGAGACCCGGGCAATGGCCCATGTCCGCCACATCGGCGGGACGCTGACCGAGATCTTCCGGCGCGCCCAGGCGGACCGCACGACCCCCGGCGAAGCCGCCGACCGCATCGCGGAAGAACGCTTTCGGCCGGCCACGTCGGTCGCGGCCTGATCGCCAAAGACCCCGCGGCGCCGTGCTAGCGGCGCACCGTTCCCGGCCGCGAGCGACGGATCGCGGACGCCAGCATGATCACCGGAACGATCCCGGCGGCAACGATGGTGAGCGCGCCCAGCGCGCTCTGTTCCAGCAGTTCGTCCGAGGCATACTGGTAGACGTGCGTCGCCAGCGTGTCGAAGTTGAACGGCCGCAGGATCAGGGTCGCCGGAAGTTCCTTCATGCAGTCCACAAACACCAGCAACGCGCCCGCGATGACGCCGCTGCGCACCAGCGGCAGGTGAACCTGCCGCAGGGTCTGCAGCGGACCGTGGCCCAGTGTGCGCGAGGCGTCGTCCATGCTGGGCGTTACCTTGGTCAGGGCCGCCTCGACCGCGCCGAGACCGACGGCCAGGAACCGCACCACATACGCAAACAGGATCGCCACGACCGTGCCGGACAGGATGAGGCCGGTGGAAAGGCCGAACAGGTTCCGCATCGCCGCGTCGACGGCGTTGTCGAAGGCGGCGAAAGGGATGATCACGCCGACCGCAAGGACCGCGCCGGGGACGGCATAACCAATGGCGGCGATCCGCGTCGCGGACCGCAGCAACGGCGTGCCGTGCAGCCGCTGGGCGTAGGCCAGGAAGACGCCGACCACCAGCGCACAAAAGGCGGCGATGCCGCTGAGCGCCAGGCTGTTGCCGGCGAAGACGAAGAACTGAGGCGTTGCGGATTCGGCGAAATGCACGACCGCCATGCGGACCAGGACGCCGGCGGGAACCACAAATCCCAGCAGGACCGGCAGCGCACAGGCCGCAACGGCCGCCGCCGCCCGCCAACCGGTCAGGCGATAGCGCGGAAGCGGCCGGACCCGGGTCGTCGTATGGTGATAGCGCTGCCCCCGCCGCGAGACGCGCTCCATGCCGACCAGCACCAGCACGAACCCAAGCATCACCAGGGCGATCTGGGCCGCGCCGCCCGCATTGCCCATACCGAACCACACCTCGAAGATGCCGGCGGTCAGGGTATGGATGCCGAAATAGTCGACGGTGCCGAAGTCGGCGAGCGTTTCCATGGACACCAGTGCCAGACCGACGGCGATGGCGGGCCGCGCAAGCGGCAGGGCGGTCCTGAAAAAGCCGGTCCACGGCCCCTGCCCCAGAACCCGGCTTGCCTCCAGCAGACACACGCTTTGGGCCAGCATGGCCGCGCGGGCCATCATGTAGACGTAAGGGTAAAGCACGAAAGCGAGCACGAAGATCGCGCCGCCGTGGCTGCGGATCTCCGGGAACCAGTAGTCCCTGGGCGAGCCCCAGCCGAACAGGTCGCGCAACCATCCCTGAACCGGTCCGGCATACTCCAGGAGGTCGGTATAGACGTATGCGACGACATAGGCCGGTGCGGCAAAGGGCAGGATCATCAGCCACTCGAACACGCGCCGGGCCGGGAACTTGCACATGGTGACCAGCCAGGCGGTTCCGACGCCGATGATCACGGCCAGCGTGCCGACGCCCCCGAGCAGTATCAGGGTGTTCTTCAGATAGCGCGGCAGCACGGTAGACAAGAGGTGCGGCCAGATGTTCTCGGTCGGGAACAGCGCGATCCACACCACCGCCAACAGCGGCAGCGACACCAGCCCCGCCGCCGCGCATGCACCCACCGTCCAGCGCAGGTTTCGGCGACCGAGCCGTCCAGGCGCCGGGGCGGCGACGGTGGAGGGTTCGGCGAGACTCGCCACCTAGCCCTCCCGTCTCAAAAGCGGCAGGAGGCACGCGTCGCCGCGTCCCTCCCGTTTCTTGTCGTTCATCGACCGCAGGCTATTCGTTGTAGCCGACTTCGTTGGTCAGTTTGATCGCCGCGGCGCGGTTCTCGGCGATGATCGCCAGGTTAAGCTCGCTCACTTCGAACGTGCCCCACGACTTCAAAAGGCCGGCCCACGGCACGTCCGACTTGGCGGGGTACTCGAAGTTCTGCTCGGCGTACATCTGCTGGGCCAGATCGGAAGCCAGGAACTCCATCAGCTTGACGGCGTTTTCCTTGTTCGGCGCGCTCTTGGTCAGCGCCATGCCCGAAATGTTGACGTGCGTGCCGCCGTCGGGCATCCGCGGGAAGACAAGATCGACAGATGCCGCCCAGGCCGCCTGTTCCTCGTCCTGCAACATCTTGCCCATGTAGTAGCTGTTGCCGAGCGACAGGTCGCACACGCCTTCGGAGATCGCTTTGACCTGGGCGCGGTCGTTGCCTTCGGGCTTGCGCGCAAGGTTCGCCTTTACGCCGGCAAGCCAGTCGCGCGTCGCATCTTCGCCGAGCTCCGACAGCATCGCGGCCGTCAGGCCGATCTGATAGACGTGTGTGCCGCTGCGCGTGCAGATCCGGCCTTTCCATTTCGGATCGGCAAGATCCGCATATGTCGTGACCTCGCCGGGCTTCACCCGTTCCTTCGACGCATAGATCAGACGCGCCCGGGTGGTCAGACCGTAATAGTGCCCCTGCGGATGACGGAGGTTCGTGGGGATGTTGCTTTCCAGAACCGCCGTCGTGACCGGCTGAGTCACTTCCGCTTCGACCGCATCGTTCAGCCTTCCGATATCAACCGTGAAGATCAGATCGGCCGGGCTGTTCCTGCCTTCCCGCTTGAGCCGCTCGACCAGGCCGTTCTTGGCGAAGACCACATTGACCTCGATCCCGGTCTCGCGCGTGAAGGCGTCGAAGATGGGCTGGATCAGAAACGGCTGGCGATAGGAATAGACGTTGACCTCCTGGGCCGATGCCGGCGTCCCCGCCAGTCCTGCCAGGCATGCAACGCCCGCCGCGAGTTTGAACAGTGCTCTCATTACCCCAACTCTCCATGTGCTGCCGGTCCGGGTGCCGCCGCCCGGCAAAGACCCCAAGTGTCTTGTTGTTCGTGCCTCTGCCGGTCCGCGGCAACGGGGACCGGTGTTCTTGCGACTTATTCGCAATTGCGCTTAGTACTATCGCGCTAATGCCGCGATTGCAAGTCATTTGCAACTGGCCGCGCGCCGGCGCCGTATCCCGGAGACGGGGGTGCCCCTGGCAGCGAGGCAGTCCGGCTAAAGCGAGCTCAGGAAGGCCAACAGGGACCGACGATCCGCGGCCGGCATGGTTCGAAAGGCCTCGCGGGCGGCGTCGGCTTCGCCGCCGTGCCACAGGATCGCCTCCTCGAGAGACCGGGCGCGCCCGTCGTGCAGATAGGCGGCGGGCGAAAAGGAACGGACCGCGCGCCCGATGCCCCACAGGGGCGCGGTCCGCCACTCGCTGCCGCGGGCGTCGCCCTCGCTGAAATTGTCGGCAAGCCCGATACCCATGTCATGCAAAAGCAGGTCGGTATAGGCCGCGATGCTGCCGCCATTGCCGTCGGGCAAGGTCGGGACGTGGCAGGCGTCGCAACCCGCCGAGGCGAACAGCGCCTCTCCACGCGCGGCTTCGGGATCCGGGACGGGCGCCGGCGGCGGCAACGCCGCGACGAACTCCGTCACCGCCTCCAGCATGGCGGCCGATGCGTTGGGCGACGGCCCGGCACCGGACGCCGAAAGACAGGCGGTCTGCACCGGCGGACAGTTGGGTTCGGGAAACAGCGGCGTGGTGATCCCCATGTCGCCGTGAAAGGCGATCGCATTCTGGCGCGCGATCGTCGGCTGCGTGGCCTTCCAGCCGAACCTGCCGAGCGCCCCGTCGATGCCGTCGCCGGACAGCCGGTTGGCCCGGCCGGAAATGCCGTCGCCGTCTCGGTCATCCGCGTCCTCGTGCGCCAAAATGGCCGCCTCGGGCACGCGTTCCAGGGCGCCCACACCGAACAGCGGTTGCGCGATCCGCGGCGATACCATGGATCCGATGCCGAGCGCCCCGAATTCAAGCTCGCTGAGTTCAAGCCGCGGACGCCACAGGACAAAGGACAGGCCGTCGCCGTAGACGCCGAAGTCGGAGCGGAACGAAAGCCGCGCCCTGCCCTCGCGCGGGACCTGCGGCACCGACAGCGGGCTGAGCTCGCGGCCGTAAGCCGGATGCGGCCCCGGCCTGCCGTCGCCGTCGAGCTGGCCCAGGAACACCACCATGGTCAGCATGGGATGGTCGGGCGATTCGGGCGGTCTGCCCCGGCCTCCGCGGGTATGGCACCCCGCGCATGACGCCCTGCTGTAGACCGGGCCGAGACCGCCGAACGGGTGCCCGGCGGTGGCCTCCGCCCCCCACAGGGCGTTGAAGACCTGTTCCCCGGTGACGTCGGATGACGCGGCTGCACCGTCTCCAGGGGATGCCTTCTGGTCGCACCCCGCAACGGCCGCAAGAAAAAAGAGCGTCGGCGCCCAGGCCAGTCTGCCCAACGATCGCATCGGCCAAATCTAGCCGGGCGCGGCCGGCCTGGGCAGTGCGCTCAGCGCCGCACCGGCATCACATTTGCGATTGCAGGTAATTCTGCAGGCCGACCTTCTCGATCAGACCAAGCTGGGTCTCGAGCCAGTCCACATGTTCCTCTTCGGAATCGAGGATCGACCGAAAGAGGTCGCGGGAAACGAAATCCTTCGCCTTTTCGGCGACCATGATGCCCTCGCGCAGGTCGGGGATCGCGATCTCCTCCAGCTTCAGGTCGCACTTCAGCATCTCGTGCACGTCTTCGCCAATGTTGAGCTTGCCAAGGTCCTGATAGTTGGGGACGCCTTCCAGGAACAGGATCCGTTCGGTCAGGGTGTCGGCGTGCTTCATTTCGTCGACGGATTCTTCGTATTCGTGCTTGGCCAGAGACTCGAAGCCCCAGTCCTTCAACATTTTCGAATGCAGGAAGTACTGGTTGATCGCGGTCAACTCGTTATAGAGAACCTTGTTCAGGCACTTCAGCACCTGTTTGTCGCCCTTCATGTGAAATCCCTTCCTTCGGCCGCGCCGCACCCGGCGTATGACGTCCCAAGATGGAACGGTTTCGCCGCATGTCAAGTACAGTGGCGGCGATATTCTAAGCGATTTATCGATTTTCGATGAAGAGAGAAGTAATGCTCAAATGAAAATCATTCGCATTTACATTGCCGCTGCGTCGGGACTTGCGAATGATTTGCAGTATCGGCGGGAGCGAAGGACTTCCCAACAAAAAAGCCGGCGCGATGCGTCGGCCCCTCGTCGGTTCCCTTTGCGGCGGCGGCTAGCTGCGCGCCTGCGCCGTTCCGGCCGGCGCAACCGAACGCTGGGACGCGTGTTCGCCCAGCATGTCCTTGATCTGCGACTTGCAGCGGCCGCACTGCGGCGCGGTTTCCAGCGCGCGATAGACCTTGCCCGGGGAACTGGCCCCCTCGGCCAGGGCGCGATGGACGTCGCGTTCGGTAAAGCCGTTGCACAGACAGACGTACACGTTTCAATCCTGCAATTGCGAATTGTTCGCAATCCTATCCCTGGAATCGTGAAGAGTCAATGAACGCGTGGGCCCCGCCTCACGCCTCGCCCATGGACATCAGCGCCGCATTGCCGCCGGCCGCCGTGGTGTCCGTGCTGACCGCGCGCTCGGTCGCGAAGCGATAGAGATAGTGCGGTCCCCCTGCCTTGGGCCCGGTGCCGGACAGACCTTCGCCGCCGAACGGCTGGACCCCGACCACCGCGCCGATCTGGTTGCGGTTCACATAGGCATTGCCCACCTTCAGGCGCGCCAGCAGCCGTTCGACCGTGGTATCGATGCGGCTGTGGATGGCGACGGTCAGGCCGTACCCGCTGCGGTTGATCTCGTCGACCACATCGTCCAGCCGGTCGGCCGAAAAACGCACGACATGCAGGACGGGGCCGAAAACCTCGCGATCCAGGACGTCCATCGACGGGATCTCGAACGCGCGCGGGCCGAAGAAGGTGCCGTGATCCGTCGCCTCGCCCGCCGCAACGGGCACCTCGAACAGCGTCTCGGCCTCTTTCGCCATCCGGTCGGCATGCGCCTGCAGCACGGCCAGCGCATCGGCGTCGATCACGGGGCCCACGTCCGTCGCCAGCAGCGCCGGGTCGCCGACGGCCAACTCGGCAGCGGCGCCAGCCAGCATTTGGATCAACCGTTCGGCGATGTCGTCCTGGGCATATAGAACGCGCAGCGCCGAGCACCGCTGTCCGGCGCTTTGGAATGCCGAGGACAGGACGTCGTGCACGACCTGTTCCAGCAACGCGGAACTGTCCACGATCATCGCATTCTGACCGCCGGTCTCCGCGATCAAGGGCACGATCGGACCGTCGCGGCCGGCAAGCGCGCGGTTGATCAGGCGTGCCGTTTCGATGGAGCCGGTAAAGGCGACGCCGCCGATGGCGGGATCGGCCACGAGCGGCCCGGCCACCGCCGGACCGTCGCCGGGGAGCAGGTGCAGGATTTCCGGCGGCACGCCTGCTTCGTGCAGCAAGGCGACCGCACGCGCCGCGATCAGGGGCGTCTGTTCCGCCGGCTTCGCCAGGACCGCATTGCCGGCGGCGAGCGCCGCCGCGATCTGGCCGGTGAAGATCGCAAGCGGGAAGTTCCACGGGCTGATGCAGACGAAGACCCCACGCCCGTGCAGGGAGAGCTCGTTGCGCTCGCCGGTCGGCCCCTGAAGCGCCGTCGGCCCGGCGAACAGCTTTCGCGCGCAGGCGCCGTAGAACCGCAGGAAATCGACCGCCTCGCGCAGTTCGGCGACCGCGTCGGCCGCGGACTTTCCCGCCTCGCGCACGGCGAGATACATCAACTCGGCCCCATGCGTCTCGTACAGCGCCGCGGCCCGTTCCAGGCAATCGGCGCGCCTGGCCGCGCCCGCGCGATCCCAGTCGGGCTGCGCATCGCGGGCAACCGCAAGGGCCTGCTTGGCAAGGGATTCGTCCGCTTCGATCACCTGTCCGACGACGCGGCGCCGGTCGGCGGGATCCGTCACCGGCCTGGCGGCACGGTCCACGGCGACGCCGCCGACGACGGGACACGCCAAGCGCTCGACCGCGCCGGCCGCCGCCATCGCAACGGCCAGCGGGCCGACCACGGCCGGGTCGTTCAGGTCCCAGCCGCGGCTGTTCTTGCGCGCGGCGCCGAACAGGTCCTCCGGCAGCGGGATCGCCGGATGCGGCACCGGGTCCAGCGCCGCCGCGGCCGACAGCGGATCGGCGACGATCTCGGAAACCGGCAGCTTTTCGTCGACGATGCGGTTGACGAAGGAGCTGTTGGCGCCGTTCTCAAGCAGGCGCCGCACCAGATAGGCCAAAAGGTCCTCATGGCTGCCGACCGGCGCATAGACCCGACACGGATACCCCATCGCATCGGACCCGACGATCTGGTCGAAAAGCGCCTCGCCCATGCCGTGCAGGCGCTGAAACTCGAACGGGGTGTCGTTGCCGGCAATCTCCATGATGGCGGCGGCGGTATGGGCGTTGTGCGTGGCGAACGCCGCATAAAACGCGCGCGGCGCCGCCAGAAGGCGCGCCGCGCATGCCAGATAGCAGACGTCGGACGATACCTTGCGCGTGAACACCGGGTAGCCGGCGAGACCCTGTTCCTGTCCGCGCTTGATCTCGGTATCCCAGTAGGCGCCCTTGACCAGGCGAACCGCCAGCCGCCGGCCGTTGCGTTCGGCCAGGTCCTCAAGCCAGGCGACAACCGGAAGCGCCCGCTTCTGATAGGCCTGGATCGCGTAGCCGAGGCCGTCCCATCCCTTCAGCGCCGGATCGGATGCCGTCGCCTCGAAGACGTCCAGCGTCAGTTCCAGCCTGTCCGCCTCTTCGGAATCGACGCAAAGACCGATGTCCAGGTCCTTCGCCAGGCGCGCGAGCGCGACCAGCCGCGGCACGAGCTCGGCCATCACCCGCTCGGCCTGCGCAGCCTGGAACCGGGGATGCAGCGCGCTCAGCTTCACCGAGATCCCCGGCCCTTCGATATGGCCGCGGCCGGCCGACCGCGCGCCGATCGCCCGGATCGCCGCCTGGTAAGCTTCGAAATAGCGCTCGGCATCGGCCATGGTGCAGGCCGCCTCCCCCAGCATGTCGTATGAGTATCGATAGCCTGCGGCCTCGCTGTCGCCGGCGCGCTTCAGCGCCTCGTCGATGGTGCGGCCCATGACGAACTGGCGCCCGAGAATGCGCATGGCCTGGGTGACCGCCTGGCGGATCACCGGTTCGCCGGACCTTGCGATCAGGTGTTTGAAGGTCTTGCGCCACTCGGTCTCGCCGTCCTCATCGGCAAGGTTGACGACGCGACCGGTCAGCATCAGCGCCCATGTCGAGGCATTGACGAACAGCGAGTCCGACCGGCCGAGATGCGCATCCCAATCGGCATCGCCGATCTTGTCCTTGATCAGACGATCCGCCGTCTCGGCATCGGGAATCCGCAACAATGCCTCTGCAAGACACATCAGGACCACGCCCTCGCGCGACGACAGCTCGTACTCGTGCATGAAGGCGTCGATGCCTCCCGACGCAATTCGATCGGCCCGCACCCTTTCCACCAATGCGGACGCACGGTCGGCAATTCGCTGTTTCGCGGCACGCGACAACGTCACCCGCTCAAGCAGGTCTTGAATGCACGCGGTTTCGTCCTGCAGATGCGCCGCGCGGATCGTCGCGCGCAACGGGCCGGGATCGGCAATCGGTTTCGACAGCAGCATCTCCGCACTTTACGCCGATCCGCCGACGGCGAAAACGTGTTCGACCCACTTGCGCCCACGCTTGATCCCGGGCGCTTTATGCTGCACCGTAGCAATCGGGCCGACGGGCTTCCGGGCGGACGGTCCAACGCGGCGTTTGGTGCCGCGGTCTCCCCCGAAAACCGAGACGGAACCTTCTAGGATGAGCCAAAGAACCAGGCAGGCAAAGGCAGCGCGCGGCGGCGGCGGCAAGTCCGATTTCGCAACGCCCGCTGCCGCGACGCTGGCCGGTTTTGGCAATGCAGCAAAACTGCGCAACGGCATGGCGAAGCAGCTCCACGCTCTTCGCGAACAGGCCCGCGAAGACCCCAAGCTGAACCCGGTCCAGCGGCTGGCGCAGAACCTGTCTCACCAGATGGAGATCGGCGCCCTGGAGGCGAAGTCCTTGTCCGGCCTGGTCCAGCTCCTGACTGTCGAGGCCTTCCGCCGGCGCGCCGAACGGCTCGGCGCCTATGTGGGCGAGACGAACGTCGATGCGAACGAACGCCAGCTTCTGGCCCTGTTCCGGCGCCTTGCCTATGCCGGCGACCGGCTCAGGCCGTTCGCGAACTTCCAGGAAATGATGGAGACGGAGTTCTTCGGCGCGGTCTTCACCGCCCATCCCACCTTCGAGCTGAGCTGGGAATTGCGCCAGATCCTGGAACGCCTCGCCACCGGCACCGACGATGCGGGCGCGCCGCTGGAAACGGCCGCGCGCGCGGCGTTGCTGGAGCGCGCCGCCGAGCTGGAGCACGCCCCGGACGAGAACATCACGCTGTCGTTCGAGCACGAACAGGCCGAATTCGCCATCAGCCAGATCCAGGATGCGCTTCGGCGCGCCTACCGCGCCGCCTTGCAGGTTGCCGCCGAGCTCTATCCGGACGACTGGACGCGCCTGACGCCTCGGCTGATGACAGTGGCAAGCTGGGTCGGTTACGACCTGGACGGGCGAACGGATATTCACTGGACCGACAGCTTCCGCAGCCGCATGGAGGTCGCGCGCGTCCAGATCGAACGCTATCTCTCCGCGACCCGCGAAATCGCCGCCCGGGCCAAGGACGACGACGAAGCGTCGGACCTGGCAACCACGCTGGCGCTGCTGGAAAGCAGACTGGTCCTGGTACTGCGCATGGTCGGCGAGGAGAGCGACCTGTTCGAGGGAGACGGCGACGACCCCAATCATGTTCGGCTGATCGCCGAGCGGATGAAACAGGATGACGAACATCGCATCCTCGATACCAACGACCTGCGCGACCTGGTCCTGCGCGCCGTCGGATTGGCGTCGGACGATGCGATGCGCCTCGATCTCCTCGTGTTGTGCGCGGAGATGGCGAATTACGGGCTGGGCACCGCGCACACGCACTTCCGGATCAATGCGGTCCAGTTGCACAACGGCATCCGGCACGCGATCGGGATGGAGGGCGCACCGGACGACCCAAAGAACAGGCGACGCTACCTGAATGCCCTGACCGGTCTGTTGGACGAGGCAGAACCGGCAACCATCAATTTCGGCTCTATCATGGCGGAACGCACTTCGGCGCGCCGCCTGATGATGGTGGCATCGATGATGCTGCGCTATGTCGGATCGCAGACGCCGCTGCGGTTCCTGATTGCCGAGTGCGACACGCCGTTTACCGTGCTGACGGCGCTTTATTTCGCGCGTTTGTTCGGCATCGACCAACAACTGGACATCTCGCCGCTGTTCGAGACCTCGACCGCGTTGGAGCGGGGTTCGGAGGTGATCAGCGAGCTTTTGGAGAATCCGCACTATCTGGCCTACGTGCGCGCCCGCGGACGCCTGTGCATTCAGACCGGTTTTTCGGATGCGGGCCGGTATCTCGGGCAGGTTGCCGCGGCGCTGGCGATCGAACGGCTGCATATGAAGCTGGCCCGACTGTTGGAGGACCGCGGGATCACCGATGTCCAGGTCGTGATCTTCGACACCCACGGCGAGTCCATCGGCCGCGGCGCCCATCCGGGCGGCATGGAGGCGCGCCTCAACTACAACGCCTCGCCGGCCAGCCGGTCCCTGTTCCGGCGCAACGGCATTCCGGTGAAACACGAGGCGAGCTTCCAGGGCGGCGACGGGTATAGCCTGTTCGGCACGCCCCAGCTTGCGTTTGCGGTCGTCACGCGGATCCTCGAACACGCGCTTGCCGAGCCGGACGTAGGCATCAACGATCCGTTTTACAGCGACACGGACTACACGCTGGAGTTCTTCCTGACCGTCAAGCACTTCAACGAAGCGGTCATGGAAGACCGCGACTACGGCACGCTGGTGGGCGCGTTCGGCACCAACCTGTTGCGCCCGACCGGATCGCGGCGCACCAAGCGCCAGCACGAATCCAACAAGGGCATCGACCGCAACCACCCCAGCCAGGTCCGTGCCATTCCGCACAACGCGGTCCTGCACCAACTGGGCTGGCTGGCCAACACGGTCGGCGGGGTCGGGCTTGCCGTCAACCGCGACGAGGACCACTTCGTGCGGCTTTACAAGGCGTCGGACCGGCTGCAGCGCCTGATGTCGATGGTGGCCTACGCCGAAGGCTTGGGTTCGCTGGACGTGATGGCGGCCTATGCCGACCTGTTCGATCCCGGCTTCTGGCTGGGCCGCGCCACCTGCGGGACGGAAACGAAACGCGAGGACGAACTGCGTCGGTTGTCGCGCAAGCTGGAGCATGACGGCCGCTTTCAGCGTATGGCGCGCATCATCCGCGTCTTCATCCAGGACGCGATCGACCTGCGCGCAGGACTGCGCGCAGCGGGGAACGGCACGCCGATCGCGCCTCCGCGCTCGGACGACGAGCGCGACGACATGGCGATCCTGCACGCGGTCCGTCTGGCCTTCATCCAGGAGGCGTTCATCCTGGCGATGCGGATCCCGCGCTTTTCCAACCGGCACGACATCACGCCCGAGGACATCGTCGAGCAGATCCTGGAATTGGACATCCCCGCCGCGGTCGGTGTTCTGAAGCGCACCTTCCCCGCCGACGCCAAGGTCGTGGACCTGCAGAGCTTCGGCGAGCCTGCGACCTATCGCGGCGACGATGTCGGCGACTACAAGGAAGAGCATCGGCAACTGTTCGAGCCGCTGTTGGCCCTGCACGACCTGATCTTGCGCACGTCGACGACGGTCGCCCACATGATCGGCGCCCACGGATAAGGCATCTGGGCGTACGGGGGGCCGAAGGACGGTGGCTACATCGGGGGGAACGACGGACTGGTGGCGCGGCGCCGTGATCTATCAGGTCTACCCGCGCAGCTTCCGCGATCTGTCGGGTGACGGCGTCGGCGACCTCGCCGGCATTGCCGCGGAGATCGACTACATCGCCGGGCTTGGCGTGGACGCCATCTGGCTGTCGCCCTTCTTCAAGTCGCCGATGAAGGATTTCGGCTACGACGTCTCCGACTATCGCGACGTCGACCCCTTGTTCGGAACGCTCAAGGACTTCGACGATCTCTTGGAGAAGGCGCACCGGCACGGCCTGAAGGTCCTGATCGACCAGGTGCTGAGCCACACCTCGGACCTGCATCCCTGGTTCCAGGAAAGCCGCCGCGACCGCACCAACCCGAAGGCCGATTGGTACGTCTGGGCCGACCCGAAGCCGGACGGCACGCCTCCCAACAACTGGCTGTCGGTGTTCGGCGGCGTTGCCTGGGAGTGGGAGCCGCGCCGGCGGCAGTACTATCTGCACAACTTCCTGAGTTCGCAGCCGGACCTCAACTTCCACAACACCGCGGTCCAGGATCAGGTCCTGTCGGATTGCGAGTTCTGGCTTTCGCGTGGTGTCGACGGGTTCCGCCTGGATACCGCCAATTTCTACTTCCACGACGCGGCGCTGAGGGACAATCCGCCGCGGGACCCGAACGAACCGCTGACCGGCGACCAGACCGCCGCCAACCCCTACTCCATGCAGGCACACCGTTACGACAAGACCCAGCCGGAGAACCTGGCCTTCCTGAAACGCCTGCGGGCGCTGTTAGACCGATACGGGGCGACCACGTCGCTGGGCGAGATCGCGGACGACAACGCGCTGGACGTGGCGGCCGCCTACACGAAAGGCGGCGAACGCCTGCACATGGCCTACACCTTCGACCTGCTGGGCGGCGAACTGACGCCGGCCTATGTGCGGCGCGTCAGCGAACGGGTCGAGGCGGTGCTGGAGGACGGCTGGCCGTGCTGGTCGTTCAGCAACCACGACGTGATCCGCGCGGTCTCGCGTTTCGGCGACGGCAGCGCCGACGACGGCATGGCCCGCCTGTTGCCCGCGCTGTTGATGTCGTTGCGCGGGACGCCCTGCCTCTATCAGGGCGAGGAACTGGGGCTGCCGCAGGCCGACGTCCCGTACGAGCGGCTGCAGGACCCTTACGGAATCGCCTTTTGGCCCGAATACAAGGGCCGCGACGGTTGCCGCACGCCGATGCCCTGGAAGGCGTCGGCGCCGCACGCCGGGTTCTCGGAGCGCGAACCCTGGCTGCCGGTTGCCGCGGAACACTTGGACCGCGCCGTGGATCTGCAGGCTACGACGGCCGGGTCGGTTCTCGGCACACTCAGGCAATTCGCGGCCTGGCGGCGCGAGCATCCGGTCCTGCGTTTCGGCGACATCCGCTTTTTCGACCTGCCCGCCCCCCTCCTGGCCCTTGAAAGGCGCCTGGACGGTGCGGGAATGCTCGCCCTGTTCAACCTTGGCGCCGAGCAGGTTTCGACGCCGGTTGCGCCGTGGCCGGGGCTCGATCCCCTGGACGGCCACGGTTTCATCTCGCACCTGGAAGACGGCGTCTTGAGCCTGCCGGGACACGGCGCGTTCTTCGCACTGTTGCCGCGGGTACAATCTGCCGCTTAAATCGCATATAGTGCAGCCAAACAAATCCATGACGGGAGGTATTGGGCGATGGCGGACGTTGTTCTGAAGGGCATTCGAAAGTCCTTCGGCGATATCGAGACGATCCACGGGGTCGATCTGGAGATCAAGGATCGGGAGTTCGTCGTCTTCGTCGGGCCGTCGGGGTGCGGCAAGTCCACCTTGCTCCGGTTGATCGCCGGGCTGGAAGACATCACCGCCGGCGAAATGATGATCGACGGTCAGGTCGTGAACGACCTTCCGCCCTCCAAGCGCGGAATCGCCATGGTGTTCCAGTCCTACGCCCTGTACCCGCACATGACGGTCTACGAGAACATGGCGTTCGGGCTGAAGCTGGCCAAGGAAAGCAAGGAAGCCATCGACAATCAGGTTCGCAAGGCGGCGGACATCCTGCAGATCACCGAACTGTTGGACCGCCTGCCGAAGGAGATGTCGGGCGGCCAGCGCCAGCGCGTCGCCATCGGCCGCGCCATCGTGCGCAACCCGAAGGTGTTCCTGTTCGACGAACCGCTGTCCAACCTGGACGCCGCCTTGCGCGTGGCCACGCGCATCGAGATCGCCAAGCTGCATGAAGAACTGCAGGGGACCGTGGTCTATGTGACGCACGACCAGGTCGAGGCCATGACGCTGGCGCACAAGATTGTCGTCCTGCGCGACGGCTATGTCGAGCAGGTCGGCCCGCCGATGCATCTGTATCACCATCCAGACAACCTGTTCGTCGCCGGCTTCATCGGCTCGCCGACCATGAACTTCCTGCAGGCGGTCGTCGATTCCGCCGACGGCACCAGCATCACGGTGAAAATGCCCGGCGGCGAAGTCGCCAAAGCCCTGTGCGACTCCGGAAACGCGAAGCCCGGCGACAACGTCACCTTCGGCGTCCGGCCGGAGCATCTGCTGCCCAACGGCGGCGGCGAATCCCAACTGACCGGCAAGATCTCGCTGGTCGAGCATCTTGGCGAGGACAGCATCGTCTATGTGGAACTGCCGCATGGCGAGCAGATCGTCGTCAAGGACGACGGCGAGACGATGAAGAAGGCCGGCGATACCATCACCATCGGTGTGCCGCAGGCGGAAAGCCACGTGTTCAATGCCGAGGGTCGGGCGTACCAGCGCGCGAAGATCCCGGCCGAGGCCGCCGAATAAGGCTTGAAACATTCCACCGGCGCGGCCTAAACGGCGTCCATGGCGCTTGCGGGCCGCACCGTTCTCTTCCTCGTTACCGAGGACTGGTACTTCCTCTCGCATCGTCTTCCCATCGCCCGGGCGGTGCGGGAGGCGGGCGGCCGGGTCGTTGTTGCGACCCGAACCGGCGACAAGGCCGACTTGATCCGGGCGGAAGGGTTCACGCTCCGCCCGCTGGAGATCGATCGCAGCAGCCTGAACCTGTTCCGTGACCTCGGGACATTGCGCGCGTTGATCCGGCTCTATCGCGAGATCCAGCCGGACCTGGTCCACCACATCGCGATCAAGCCCATGCTGTACGGCTCCATCGCCGCTGCCTGGACGCGCGTCCCGGCGGTGGTGAACGCCGTCACCGGGCTGGGCTTCCTGTTCGTCTCGCGCGGCGCGGTCGCGACCGCCCTGCGCCCCCTGTTGACGCGCGCCTTCCGCGCCCTGTTCAACCGGACGAACAGCAGGCTGATCCTGCAGAACGACGACGACCGGGCGTTCTTCGTCGAAAGGGTCGGCGTTGCGCCCGACCGCACCTTCGTTATTCGCGGCTCGGGCGTGAATACCGCCGCCTTCGCGCCCGCACCGGAGCCCGACGGCCCCCCCGTCGCGCTTTGCGTCAGCCGGATGCTGCGGTTCAAAGGGATCGGCGACCTGGTCGATGCGGCGCGCATTCTGACGAAGGAAGGGGCGCCGGTCCGCGTGCGCCTGGTCGGCCCGACCGACGACAATCCGGATTCCTACTCGGCCGCCGCCCTGCGACAGTGGCAGGAGGAGGGCGTCGTCGAGGTGGCGGGACACACCGACGACGTCGCCGCGGCGCACCGCGATGCGCACATCGCGGTGCTGCCGTCGCACGGCGGCGAAGGCGTGCCAAAATCGCTGTTGGAGGGAGCCGCCTGCGGCCGCCCCCTTGTTGCGACCGACGTCCCCGGCTGTCGCGACGTCTGCCGCGACGGCGAGACCGGCCTTTTGGTGCCGCCGCACGATCCGGCGCGGCTGGCCGGCGCGCTGCAACGCCTGGCCGGGGATACGGCGCTGCGGCAACAATTGGGACGCAATGCGCGATTGGCGGTCGAGAAGAGCTTCTCCGAAGAGATCGTCGTGCAACAGACAATGGCGCTTTACGACACCATGCTGTCCGCCGGCCAATAGCATTCACAAACACCGCCCAGTTTGACAAGATGCCGGCCTGCGGCTACTCCGCCGGCCCGCAAATGGTCGCGCACCTGGTTCCCTGACAAATGCTGAGTGATCAACCGTCGATGGCAACAGAAAACCCAACGAAGACTTTCCATCTCGAGTTGATCAAGCCGTCGCACTATGACGAGGACGGCTATGTCATCCAGTGGGTGAAAGCCTGGATTCCTTCCAATTCACTGGCCTGCCTCTATGGTATCGCGCAGGCTCTGGCCGACCGGCACGCGCTCGGCGAGGACACGGAGATCGTCATCTCGCCCTACGACGAGATCAACGCCGTTGTTCCTATCAGGAAGATCATCCGCAAGATGAAGCGGAACGGGAACCGCGGTCTGGTGGGTCTTGTGGGCGTCCAGTCCAACCAGTTCCCGCGGGCGATGGATATCGCCCGGCAATTCCGTGCCGAGGGCATTCAGGTCGCGGTCGGCGGGTTCCACGTCAGCGGCTGCCTGGCAATGCTGAGGGAATTGCCCCCGGACATCCTGGACGCGATGGAAATGGGTGTGTCGATCTTCGCCGGCGAGGCCGAGGAACACCTGCAGGAAGTGCTGTGCGACGCGGACAGGGGCGCGCTCAAGCCCGTCTACAACTACATGAACGACCTGCCGCGGCTCCAGGAGCAGTTGACGCCGTTCCTGCCGGATCGCTTCGTTCACAAATATGACGGCTCGCACGCCAGTTTCGACGCGGGACGAGGCTGTCCGTTCCAGTGTTCCTTTTGCACGATCATCAATGTGCAGGGCCGCATTTCCCGTTACCGGTCGGCTGACGATGTGGAGCACATCATCCGGGTGAACCATGCCCAGGGCATCACCCGCTATTTCATCAGCGACGACAACTTCGCCCGCAACAGGAACTGGGAAGCGATCTTCGATCGCATGATCGAACTCAGGGAAGTCGAGAAGATCCCGATCACCTTCGTCATCCAGGTCGACGTGCTCGCCCACAAGACCAAGGGGTTTATCGAGAAGGCCAGGCGCGCCGGATGCAAGCGCGCCTTCATCGGGCTGGAGAACATCAACCCGGACAACCTGGCCGCCGCCAAGAAGGGCCAAAACCGCATTACCGAATACCGCACCATGCTGCAGCAATGGCGGGCGCAGGGGATCATCACCTATGCCGGTTACATCCTGGGCTTTCCCGACGACACGCCCGAATCGATCCGACGCGACATCGACATCATCAAACGCGAACTGCCGGTCGACCTGCTCGGATTCACGATCCTGACCCCCCTCCCCGGGTCGGAGGACCACAAGGTCTTGTTCGAGAAGGGCGTGTGGATGGACCCGGACATGAACAAGTACGATCTTGAGCATGTCACCACTCATCACCCCCGCATGTCGGCCGAGGAGTGGGACGCGATCTACCGCGAAGCATGGGACCTCTATTACGACGACGAACATATCGAACGCCTGATGCGCCGTGCGATTGCCAGCGGCATCAAGCCCCACGGCGTGATGATCAATAGCCTGCAGATCCACTGCGCAATGAAGTTCGAGAAGGTCCATCCGCAGCAATGCGGCTATTTCAGGCGCAGGGTGCGCACCCAGCGCCGACCGACTTTGCCGCGGGAAAACCCGCTGATCTTCTATCCCCGTCATTTCGCTCAGAGCGTGGTGAAATACACCCGGCTGGGCCTCTATGCCCTCCGCGTCAACCGCCTGCGCAAACATATCGAGCGCGATCCGGCTGCGCGCAGCTATATGGACGCTGCCTTGGCGCCCGTCGAGGACACCGCAAACGAGCGTCTGGAGCTGTTCGAGCTCAATGATGCGGCGCGCGCCGCGGTGCACAAGGCCCGCCGCGAGGCCGCAGCGCGCGCCAAGCACCGTGCGAACACGGCCAAACAGCCACAGAAGGCCGCCGTGGACGAGTCCTTCACGGCCTAGACAAAGTCCATTCGGCGCATCCGGCGTTGCCGGATCTTTTTCTCCCGCACCGGGTCATGGAATAATCCGCCGGCAGGAACGGAGTAGACCATGCGGATCGGGATCGACCTCGGCGGCACCAAGACGGAAGCCATTGCGCTGGACGAAGACGGAACGGAACTGGGTCGCATCCGCGAACCGACGCCGCGCCACGACTATGACGCGTCAATCGCGCAAATGGCGGGCATGGTCCAGTCGCTGGAAGCCAGGACCGGCAAGACGGGAAGCGTCGGCGTCGGCGTGCCCGGCGCGGTCTCGCCGGTTTCGGAGGTGATGAAGAACGCGAACTCGGTATGGCTCAACGGGAGGCCCTTGGGGCGCGACCTCAGCGAGGCCATGGGCCGGCCCGTCCGATATGCCAACGACGCCAACTGCCTGGCCGTTTCGGAGGCGACCGACGGTGCCGGCGCCGGCGCATACGTGGTGCTGGCCTTCATCATCGGCACCGGATCGGGATCGGGCATCGCCATCGACGCACGGGTGCATACCGGGCCGAACGCGATCGCGGGCGAATGGGCGCACAATCCCCTGCCTTGGATGCGTCCCGACGAGTATCCGGGGCACGACTGCTGGTGCGGCAAGACCGGGTGCCTCGAGACCTGGGTCTCCGGTATCGGCCTGGAACAGGATTTCGAACGGCAGACCGGGCGCAACGAACGCGCCGCGGAAATCGCCGCGGCCGCGGAAGCGGGCGACGCCGAGGCCGCGGCGGCAATGCAACGCTACGAAGACCGGCTCGGCCGCGGCATGGCCCAGGTCGTCAACAATCTCGACCCGGACGTGATCGTCCTGGGCGGCGGCATCTCCAACATCGAACGCCTCTATACCAACCTTCCGGAGATCATTCCGCGCTACGTCTTCGGCGGCGATTTCCTGACGCCCATCCGCAGGGCGCAGCACGGCGATTCCAGCGGCGTGCGCGGCGCAGCCTGGCTGTGGCCGAAGGGCGAGGGTCAGTGAAAGTCCCGGCTGGGGAACAGCACGCGGGCTGAATCCCGGGGATGGCCGGGGCGCGGGACGGCGCCCGGACGACGGCGCATCTGCGCAGCAAGCCGCGGGTCCGGCCGGGTGCCGCGTTTGACCTCGTCGGCGCGGTCGTGGGCGACCGCGAATTCCTCGCCGGCCGCCAGCCCGTCCAACAGCGCCGACATGTCCTCCAGCTTGTCGGCGATCAGGTGAGTGACGATCCCCTGACGCTGCAACTCACCGGTCACCCGCATCAGCCGCGCGGCCAGCACGATGCGCCGGTGCGCTTCGAACACCGCCGGCCAGACCACCACGTTGGCGGAGCCGGTCTCGTCCTCCAGGGTGGCGAAGATCACGCCACTGGCGCTGCCCGGACGCTGGCGCACCAGCACCAGGCCGGCCACGCTGACCTTGGACCCGTCGGCGATGTCTACTAGTCGCGCCGCCGGCGTGATCGGGCCCAGCGCATCGCGCACCAAACGCACCGGATGGTCCTTCAACGACAGCCGGATCGAGGAATAGTCCTGCACCACCTCTTCGCCCAGAGTCAGCGCCGGCAGGACGACGTCCGGCTCGGGCCCATGCTCGGCCTCCTGGGCATGGCCGAACAGGGGCAGCGGCCGCGCCCGGGCGTGGCCTGCGCCCAGGCCCTTGACCTGCCACAGCCCCTGGCGCCGGTCGAGGTCCATGGAGGCGAAGGCATCCGCGCGGGCCAGCGCCTCCAGCGCACGCGGATAAAGCCCGGCCCGGCGCCAGATGTCGGACGGGCATACATAGCCGTTGCCGCGCGCCGCCACCAGCCACTCGCCGTCCTCCTGGGCCAGGCCCTTGACCTGGCGCAGCCCCAGCCGCAGCGCATAGCCGTCGCCCCGGTCCGACGGCTCCAGGGTGCAGTCCCAGTCCGACAGGTTCGCGTCGGGCGGCCGCACGACGACGCCGTGCTCGCGCGCGTCGCGCACGATCTGCGCCGGCGCGTAGAACCCCATGGGCTGGCTGTTCAACAGCGCGCAGGCGAACACCGCCGGGTAGTGGCACTTCATCCAGGCCGAGACATAGACCAACAGCGCGAAGCTGGCGGCGTGGCTTTCTGGGAAGCCGTACTCGCCGAAGCCTTCGATCTGCCGGAAACAGCGTTCGGCGAATTCCGGGTCGTAGCCGCGTTCGGCCATGCCGGCGACCATCTTTTCGTGAAAGCTGTGGATGGTGCCGACCTTGCGGAAGGTGGCCATGGCGCGGCGCAGCCGGTCCGCCTCCGACGGGGTGAAACCGGCGGCAACGATGGCGATCTTCATCGCCTGCTCCTGGAACAGGGGCACGCCCAGGGTTTTGTCCAGGACGGCGCGCAGCGCCTCGGACGGATACTCCACCTGCTCCTCGCCGTTCCGCCTTCTTAAATAAGGGTGCACCATGTCGCCCTGGATCGGGCCCGGACGCACGATCGCCACCTCGATCACCAGGTCGTAGAAGTCGCGCGGTTTCATCCGCGGCAGGAACGCCATCTGGGCCCGGCTTTCGACCTGGAACACGCCGATCGAATCCGCCTTGCACAGCATGTCATAGACAGCCTTATCTTCCGGCGGCACCGTGGCCAGGTCGTAGTCCTTGCCGTAGTGGCTGTGCAGCAGGTCGAACCCCTTGCGCACGCAGGTCAGCATGCCCAGCGAAAGCACGTCGATCTTCAAGATGCCCAGCGCGTCCAGGTCGTCCTTGTCCCACTGCACGACGGTGCGGTCCTCCATGGCGGCGTTTTCGATCGGCACCACCGTGTCCAGCCGGGCGCGGGTGATCACCATGCCGCCCACATGCTGGGACAGGTGGCGGGGAAAGCCGATCAGCATATGGGTCAAGGCAAGCGCCTGGCGCAGCCGCCGGTCGCGCGGGTCGAGCCCGATCTCGCGCGCCTGGTCCTCGGAGATGCCGTCGGACGACCAGCCCCAGACCTGGGACGACAGCGCCGCGACCGTGTCCTCCGACAGGCCCAGCGCCTTGCCGACCTCGCGGATCGCGCCGCGCGCCCGGTAGCAGTTCACCGTCGCCGTCATGCCGGCGCGGTGGCGGCCGTACTTCTCGTAGACGTACTGCAGCACCTCCTCGCGCCGCTCGTGCTCGAAATCCACGTCGATGTCGGGCGGCTCGTTGCGTTCGGCCGAGACGAAACGTTCGAACAGCAGGTCCAGCCGCGCCGGGTCGACCGCGGTGATGCCCAGGCAGTAGCAGACGGCCGAGTTGGCCGCGGAGCCGCGGCCCTGGCACAGGATCCCGCGCTCGCGGGCGAACCGCACCAGGTCGTGCACGGTCAGGAAATAAGGCGCATAGGAAAGCGCGCCGATCAGGTCCAGCTCGTGCTCGACCTGTTCCTTCACCTTGGCCGGCACGCGCCCGCGATAGCGTTCCCGGGCGCCCTCCCAGGTCAGACGCCGGAGCGATTCCTGCGGCGTCTCGCCCGGCGCGACCACCTCGTCGGGGTATTCGTAGGCCAGCTCGTCCAGGCTGAAGGTACAGCGCGCCGCGATCTCCACCGTCGCCGCCAGGGCGTCGCCGTGGCCGGCGAACAGCCGCGCCAGCTCGTCGCGCGGCTTCATGTGGCGTTCGGCGTTGCGTTCCAGCCTGAGGCCGGCCTCATCGACGGTCACCTTCTCGCGGATACAAGTCAGGATGTCAGCCAGCGGCCGGCGCGCGGGTTCGTGCATCACCACGTCGCCGGTCGCGACCAGGGGCATGCCGGCACGGCGCGCCAGGGCGGCCGCGCCGGCGATCCGTTGCCGGTCGTCGCCGCGGTAGAGATGGCTGACGGCGAGATAGAGGTTGCCCGGGAAGGCCTCGCTCAGCTGCGCAAGCTGGCGGTCGAAGGCGGCGTCGGGTGCGGCCGGCACCAGCGCGATCAGAACCATGTCCGCGCAGTGGTCGACAACGTCGTCCAGCCTCAACAGGCAATCGCCCTTCTCGGCCCGGCGCCGGCCCACGGTGATCAGCTGCGACAGCCGGCCATAGGCGGCGCGGTCGACGGGATAGGCGATCAGGCTGGCCGCGTCGGCAAGGTCGAGCCGCGCGCCGACCACAAGCTGGATGCCGGCCTGTTTCGCCGCGCTGTGGGCGCGCACCACGCCGGCCAGCGAGTTGCGGTCGGCCACCCCGACCGCCGCATAGCCCAGCGCCGCCGCCTGCAGCACCAGTTCGTCCGGATGGCTCGCGCCTTCCAAAAACGAAAAGTTGGTCAGCACCTGCAGCTCGGCATAGGCGGGGGCGCCGGTCATGCCTCAGGTCCCGGTCGGCGGCGGCATGTGCACCAGCTCGAACTTGATGCCGTCGGGATCGGCGAAGAACAGCGCGTAATAGCCGGGCGAGTAGTCGTACTCGGCCGGCGGGTCCAACACGGTTGCGCCCATGACCTCCAACAGCCGGAACAGCGCATCGACCTCCTCGCGGCTGTCGGCCTCGAAGGCGAAATGCTGCAGCCCGGGCGTGTAGTCGCGGTGCCGCTCGCCCGCGAGCTCGGGCGGCGACTGCCACAGATTGACCGCCGCCAGCGCGGTTTCGGAGAACCACAGCGTCATGCCGTTCTCCTCCTCGATCTTGCGGTAGCCGAGGAAACCGAGAACCGGCCGGTAGAAGGTCTCTTCGGCGGTTTTCAGATCGCTCAGCGCCAGTCCCAGGTGATGCATACGCCCCAACGTCATGTGCCCCTCCTATGGTGTGTCACGTTTCACGAAAAAAGCCCGTGCATGTACCAGCGCGGCGCCGCGCCGTCGGCCGGCGCGCGGACGCCGGACCGGAAGATCCAGAACCGCGCCCCGGTTTCGTCCTCGACCCGGAAATAGTCGCGCCCGCCCGCGGCCCAGTCCCGTCGTCCGGCAGTCTGCCACCATTCGGGCGTAAAGCGTTCGGGCCCCTCCGCGGCGCAGACCCGGTGACGGCGGCCGCGCCAGCGGAACAGGCCGGGCGCCGCACCCGGATCGCCCGGATCCGCCGAAACCACCGCATCGATCGGTTCCGGCCGGGTGAGCAGCCGGGTCGGGCGCGGCGGCGTGCGCGGCCATGCGGCCCCGGCACCGAACGCGGTGCAGGCGGACTGGGCGCGCACCGCCCGGTCCGGCAGGTGGCTTTCGACCGGCACCAGGCGCACCACACGATCCAAACCCAGACGATTGCCCAGCCGGTCGACCAGCCGGGCGAAGCCGGGGGGAACGGGCGCGGCGTCACCCGCGCGCGGCGCGGCGGCGGCAAGCGCGATCACCGCCTGGTCCACGGCAAGCGGTTCGGTGACCGGCGCCTCCAGCACCAGCGCATCGATGCCGAAGCCCGGATCGATCGCCGGCAGCTTTTCCGTGAACAGCCGGCGCAGATGGTAGGGCGCGCGCGCCGGACTGGCGGTGCCAACGGTCACCCCCTGTTCGGTGCCGTCGACCCGGCGGGCGGTGAAAACCAGCCTGCGGCAGCCGCGGCCGGCCTGGCCCAGGCGCCGGCACAGCCGCGCCAACAGCACCTCCAGCCCGCGCTCGATGTCTTCCAGGGTGCCGATCGGCTCGGCGAAGCCCAACCGCTCGCGATAGGGCGCAACGAAGGGGCGCGGGCTGATCGGCTCGTCCTCCACCCCCAGGGCCCGGTCCAGCCGGACCACCAGGTCGCGCCCGAACCGCGCGGCCAGCGAGGCCCGCGGCAGCGGCAACAGCGCGCCGATGGTCCTGAGGCCCAGCTTGGCAAGGGTGGCCGCGACATCCGGCGCGATGCCCAGCCCCTCGACGGCCAGGTCGGTCAGCGCCGCGCGCGTGTCCCCGTCGGGCACCACCGCGCCGTCGCGGCCGCAACGCGCCAATGCGCGTGCCGCGCCGGGCGTGGCGGCCAGCGCCGCGCGCACCGTCAGCCCGCGGGCGCGGAGCCGGCGCTTGAGGTCCCGCAACAGCGCCGCCTCGCCGCCCATCAGGTGGGCACAGCCGGTGACGTCCAGGACCAGACCGTCCGCGCCGTCGGCCGCGACCCAGGGCGTGTAACGCTCGCACCAGCCCGCCAGCCGTTCCAGCGCCTGCGCATCGGCTTGGGCCTGGCGCGGCAAAGCCGCAAGCCCCGGGCACAGAGCGCGGGCATCGGCAAGGCTCATCCCCGGCACGGCGCCTTCCGCCTCAGCGCTCGCATTGACCGCAACGATCACCGCGCGGCCGCCGATCTCCTCGATCGCCGCCAGCGGGCGGTCAGCCCAGCCGTTCTTGCCGTCGCGGTTCAACCGGTCGGTCGGCAACCGCGGCAGCCAGACCGAAACGATCCGCCGTTTCATCCCAGTCGATCTCCCATGTTCCTTCGCCGCCGCCGCGACAGCGCAACAGCCGCGCCCGCCAACGCAGGCCCGTGCCGCGGCCCAGCGCCGGTACGGGCACGACCCGCCAGCGGCTGGCCAGCGCGCTGGGGGCCAACCGGCCCCTTCGGCCGCCGCGCACCAGCACGAAACCGGTGGTCCGACCGGCCTCGGCCGCAAGCTGCAGCCGGCGGCTGGCGGTCAGGTCGACGGCGCCGTCGGGCTCGGACACCACCGCGGCCAGGACGCCCGCGCGCAACCCCTCCTCCATCGCCCACAGGCATTCGGTGCGGTTGGGGCAGACGGCCACGGTCAGCCGGTCGGGACCCAGGCCGAAACGGGCGAGACCGGGCGCGTAAAGCCGGTCTGCCGCGGCCTCGTGAACGCACCACAGCACCGGTCCCGCCAGCCGGGCGGCCAGCGCGGCGATGAAACCGTCGGCCGCCGCCCCGGACGCCTCGTGCACCGCGGCCCGTGCCAGCCCGCCGTCCGGCAGCGCCGCATCCAAGACCGCCATGCCCGTCGACAGGCGCCCCGCCGGGTCGCCGGGGGTGCCGCCACGCTCGATCCGGGCGACCCGGGCGCGCAGGGTTTCGAGTTTTCGATCACCCCGATTCGGACGCATCTTGATCCTTTCATGTTCCTTATTTGTTCTAGTTTTGGTCCGGTTCGGAGTCAAGCCATGAGCCACCCGGCCATGCCCCGGCGAACACCGCACCGCCGGAAACCCAACGCCCCCGGTCTTTCCCGTGGAAATTGCACGAATCCGCGCTTACAGTCGGGCCTTCCCGACCCTTCATTGCAGTGCGGCGCGACATTAGGACGACGATGACCAGCCAGTTCCAGGCCCGTTTCCGCGTCGGCCAAGTGGTGCACCACCTGTTGTTCGAATACCGCGGCGTCATCGTCGACGTGGACCCCGTCTTCCAGGGCACCGAACAGTGGTACGAAACCATGGCCAAGTCGCGCCCGCCGCGGGACGAACCCTGGTACCACGTACTGGTGCACAACGTCGTTCATCAGACCTACGTGGCGGAACAGAACCTTGAACCCGACGACACCGGCGAGCCGATCGTGCATCCGCTGATCGACGACTATTTCGACCGCTTCGAAGACAACGCCTACCATCCCCGCCGACAGATCAATTGAGCGACCGACGACGACAGACCGTGCGGCCGTCGATCGGCGCCCGGGCCGCAAGGGAAACGGCGATGCCGCTGCGCAACCCGCCCGCGACGCTGTTGCTGGCGCCGTTGGGACTTGCCGCGCTGGGCCTCGCCTGGAGCGAGGCGGCCTACGTGTTCGCCCTGCCGACCGGGCCGGGCGGGTTGATCACCGGGTTTGCGGCCGGATTGTTGGTGTTGCTGACGGGCGTTGCCGGGCTGCCGGCCGTGCGCCACTGGCAAAGTCCGCATCAGAATCCCGCCCCCTATGACCGCACCCTGGCGACGGCCGCGGCGGCACTGACGGCGGTCCTGCTGGCCGGCGCCGCACTGCCCCGGGAACCGGGACTGTCCCTTGTCCTGTGGATCGCCGGTCTGATCGGGATCGCGGCCGCGACGGGCGTGACGGTCGGGCGGGTGATCGCCCACCGGCGCAATCCCCTGACCTTACGTCCCGGCCTGTTCCTGGTGCCTTGCGGCTTCATGGCGCTGCCGGTCGCCGGCATCGCGCACGGCTATTACGCGGCGTCGGTCGCGCTTTATCTGTGCGGCATCGCGCTGACGCTGCTGCTTTACGGTCTGGTCTTCGCCCACATGGTTTCCGGCTGGAAGCTGGCCGACGCGGCTCCCATCGAACGCGCCGCCCGCGCCGCAGCGCCGATCTTCGCCTTCTTCGGCTATCAGGGCATCAATGGCGGCTTTGCGGACCCGACCGCGGTGGTGCTGGCCGCGCTGGTCCTGCCCTGTCTCGGCGAGATCGTCCCGTCGCTGTCCGCGGCGCGGCGCGCGCCGGCCGATCCGCGGGCCTGGCTGTGCGTCGTCGCGGTCGCGGCGGTGGCGCTGGTCCTGCTGATCCTCTACGAGTGGATCGGCGGCATCGCGCTGGCCACCGTGGCGACCCTGGCACTTGCGGTGGCGAGCTTCGCCGCCCTCTACGCCTTTTACTTCTGTCTCGCCGCCGCCGCACGCGGCAGTGCGCGCGCGCCCTATCGCCAGCCGCCGCCTGCGGAGCGATGACGCATGCGCTTGACCGTGGCAGGGAACCGGCGGTCTGCTAGGCTGTGCGGGTGAAACACGAAAGCCTGCCGCTGAGGAGCCCCCGGTCATGCTGCGTCCCCTGTTCGGTCTCGTTCTCGCCTCGTGCCTCGCCCTGCACCCGGCCGCTGCGCGCGACACGCTGACGATCGGGATCAACCAGTTTCCGGCGACGCTGCATCCCAGTTTCGAGAGCCAGCTCGCCAAGTCCTACATCCTCGGCATGACGCGGCGGCTGATCACCACGCACGATCCGGACTGGCAGCAGATCTGCATGTTGTGTCTGGAACTGCCCAGCCTTGAAAAAGGCACCGCGCGGCTGATCACCACCGAAAGCGGCAAGGAAGGCATTGCGACGACCTACGAGCTGCCGGCCGAGGCGGTGTGGGGCGACGGTACGCCGATGACCACGCGCGACGTTGTGTTCACCTGGGAGGTCGGCCGCAACGAAGCGACCGGGGTCGGCAACCTGGAACTGTTCCGCCGGATCGAGAAGGTCGAGGTCCTGAGCGACAAACGCTTCACGCTGCATGTCAACAAGCGGACCTGCGACTACGAAGGCATCGACGACTTCCAGATCCTGCCGGCACACATCGAACGGCCGATCTTCGAGGCCGACAAAACCGGCTATTCGAAACGCACCGCCTATGACGGCGATCCCGCCAATCCCGGCCTGTGGTTCGGACCCTACCGGGTGAGCGAAGTGGAACCCGGCGCCTATGTGGTGCTGGTGCGCAACGAGAGATGGTGGGGCAAGCCGCCGGCCTTCGACCGCATCGTCATCCGCGCCATCGAAAACACCGCAGCGCTGACCGCGAACCTGTTGTCGGGCGACATCGACTACATCGCCGGCGAGCTGGGCCCCAGCCTGGACCAGGCACTGGCGTTCGAACGGCGCCACGGCGACACGTTCGATTTCGTCTACAAGCCCGGGCTGGTCTACGAACACATCGACATGATGCTGGACAATCCGGTCCTGGCGGACCTCAGGGTCCGCCGCGCGCTGATCCATGCGATCGACCGCGAGGCGATCAACCAGCGCCTGTTCGACGGCCGCCAGCCGGTGGCGCATACGAACATCAACCCCCAGGACGAAGTCCACAACCCCGATGTGCGGCAATACGCCTACGACCCGGACCGGGCGGCGGCCTTGTTGGACGAAGCGGGCTGGACCGTCGGGCCGGACGGCATCCGTCAGAATGCCGACGGCACGGCCCTGCGCCTGGAGATCATGACGACGGCCGGCAACAAGACCCGCGAGACCGTGCAGCAGGTGCTGCAAAGCAACTGGAAACAGGTTGGGGTCGACATGCGCATCCGCAACCAACCGGCGCGCGTCTTGTTCGGCGAGACCATCACCCAGCGCAAGTTCACGGGGCTCACCATGTATGCGTGGCTGACCTTCCCGCAGAACATTCCGCGCTCGACGCTGCATTCCGAGGAGATCCCGACCGAGGCGAACGGGTTTTCCGGCCAGAACTATCCGGGCTATCGCAGCGCGGAGATGGACAAGGTGATCGACGATCTGGAGGTGGTCTGCGAACCGGAGGCCAACCGCCAACTCTGGAACCGCGCCCAGGCGCTTTATGCCGAGGACCTGCCGGTGATCCCGCTCTACTATCGTTCGACGCCCTACATCTTCCCGAAATGGCTGAAAGGGGTCCGCCCCACCGGCCATGGGCGCCCGTCAAGCCTGTGGGTCGAGGAGTGGACGGTGGCCGAGTAGGCGCGGCCGTCTCGATCTGAAATCGGAAACGACATTCAATCAAACCGAAGGAGCGCACATGTTCGAAAAAATCCTCGTGGGCGTCGACGGTTCGGAGTCCGCCTTGAAGGCGGTTGCGCTGGCCGGCGCCCTTTGCAAGGTACACGATGGCGATCTTGTTCTCGTCCATGTGGTCCAGCTTTCGGCCATCGCCGACCAGGTCCTGAAGATGAGCGCAACGGAGCATCTGAAGGAGAACCCGAAAGGGATCATGGAGAAACTCAGCCAGGAGGTTCTGGATCAGGCCCGGCAACATGCCGTTCAGGCCGGTGCAGCGGAAGGCCGGATCAAGACCCTGACAACCGACGGCGACCAGGCCCGGCAATTGATCCAGGCGGCGAAACGGCACAAGGCGGACCTGATCGTTCTGGGGACCCGCGGTCGCGGCCGGATGGAAGGCCTGTTGCTGGGCAGCGTGTCGCAAAAGATCGCCGCGCTTGCGCCGTGCCCGTGCCTGATCGCGCGCTAGCGCCGACCGCCTGTCGGGCGGTCAGGCCCGCCCCGGCCCCCTGATCAGGCTGGCGAAGCCGACGGCCAGCAACGCCGCAAGCTTGGCAAGCTCGAATGCCACGTACCAGGTATGCAGCGACGAAGGCTCGGGCCTGCCGCCCGCGATGTAGATGTCGGTGCGCGCGCCAAGTTCCGGCAACAGCCAGACGGTCTGCAACACGACCAGGGCAAGGACCGCAACCAGGACAAGCGTCGCCAGGCGACCGCCGGCCAGGCGCGACGCCACCACGGCAACGGCGCCGAAGGCAAGTTCCGTCCAGTTGAGCGCCTGAAAGGTGACGCGGCCCACCTCCAGCGCGACCGGCAGCGTGAGGTCGGGGGCGAGGAACTTGACCGGCGTCGCCAGGAACGAAACGCCGGCCAGGAGCCCGGCCCAGATCAGGACCAGGGCCGTTACAGCGACGTTTGCGGCACGGCGTTGCCGGCCAGGAACCTGAAGGTCGTGCGTAGCGTCCATCGCGTCTTACATGCGCCGCAGAGCCAGGCCCGTGCAACCCAAATCCCACGGCCGACATATGACGTGCGCGGTTTCGGCGCGGCCCTACACAGAAGTCCGGTGCGCCGAAGCGACTTTCGACGGTATCCCAGTCCGCATGATCGGCCTTGTCTGAACGTACGGATCGAACGCCTCGCCGGCGCCTAGCCCGCCCCCGGCTCGTAGCTCGCCTTGAGATCGATGCTGACGGCCCGCGGATCCTGATTGCCGGAATTGTCGATCACCAGCATATAGTGACCGGTCGCCGGCACCAGGACCGAGAAGTCCAAAACACGATCGCCGGTGCTGGAGAAGATCGGCAATGCGCCCGAGGAGCGGCCCGACAGCCAGCGTAGCGACGGTGTCGGCGACGGCGACGCCACGCCCCTGTTATTCGACGTCGAGGTTGGCGATGACGCGCTGTTTGGCAATGCCGGCGCTGGTGTCACGAAGGGCGGACCCGGCAGGGACCAATAACCGAATGGCAGATCCAACGACGGCGGTAACGGCCTGACCGGCCCACGCGTCGGCAGGCGGACGCCGTGGGCCGGCGCGTTGGTGACCGGTGTCGACTTGTCATGCCGGTCTCCCATCCCCTACGATCTCGTCCGGGAAACGCTCAAGGGCAGTGGCAGCGGCTGAAGCAATTTTAGGCCCATTCGGCTCGCGCCTGCTGCGGGCGGATCGACCTGTGGGCTACAGTGTGAAATGAGCGAGCGGATCGTCTATCTCATGCGCGGGCTGCCGTGCTGTGGCAAGAGCCAGACGGCACGGCGCCTGGCCGGCGCCCACGGTGTGGTCTGCGAGACGGACGCCTATTTCGAGACCGAGGTGGGCACCGATCCCAATCGTTACGACTATGACGCGGCTCTGTTGCCGACGGCACGGGCGTGGAACTTCGAACGCTTCTGCGCGGCGGTCGACGCCGGCCGCTCGCCCGTCATCGTCGATCGCGGCAACAGCCTGTCGGCGGAGAGCCAACGCTACGCCCGCTATGCGGTGGGGAACGGGTACAAGGTGGAACTGCGCGAACCGGATTCGCCCTGGTGGCAAGAAATTCGGGTGCTTTTGAAATACAAGCAGATCACCGGCGTTATTCTGGTGGAGTGGGCAAAGCGGCTCGCCGAAATGAGCGCCCGCGGACACCGCGTACCGGCGCACGACATTGCGCGAAAAATGTCGAAGTGGAAATGGGATCTGACGGTCCAGGAGATCCTGGACTACGCGCCCGCGCCCAAGGGAACGGCGAACGGCCAATCGCGCGAACCGCCGCCGGAAACGGAAACGGCGCCCTGGCTGCGCGAAATCATGGCGACCGTAACGACCGAACAGGGCGCCAAAGCCAAGACCAGCCCAGGCGCCTCTCTCGCGGACGAGGACGAGGCGGATGTCTGTTTCGATCCCGCCACGGGCGAGAGGATCGAAGGCGCGCCAGCGGCCGTCAGAGGGCCCGGAAACAGACGGCCCGATTAACCTTAAGGTGCAGAAATCCTTGGCACTTTTTCCATATCGCGCTACGGTTACAACGGTCAACGCTACCGCGCCCGGGGCGCGGAAATTAACCAGAAATCCCTCAGTTGACGCCGCAGGTCGTCTCCGGGAGGGACCACGCCAGCGAACAGGGAAACGGAGATCATGGCAGATACAGAGACCAAAGCTGCAGCGGCGGCCGACGCGGAGGGCAAGTCGCCGACGGTGCGCTGGGACGACACGAACATGGCGACCAGCTATGCAAACGTCGCGAACGTCTCGTCGACGCGCGAAGAAGTCACCGTCTTCTTCGGAACCAACCAGACGTGGAACGCGTCCGACAAGGAATTCAAGATCCTTCTGTCCAATCGAATGATCCTCAGCCCCTTCGCGGCGAAACGGCTCAGTCTTCTGCTTGCCGGCGTGCTGAACCAGTACGAGAGCCGATATGGCGAGATCAAGCTCGAAGGCGCAGGCGGTGCCGGAGGCGGCGCACAGAACGCCTAGTCGTCATTCGGCGGGCCTTCGCGTACAGGGCCAGCGACCATGACCGGCACGGCGCGAACTTCTCGCGCAGGATCACCGCCTTTCGGCCATGCTCGCCTTTTCCTGGAAGGGACGGTGACCGGGCCGTCAGCGCCCGTTCGGTCGGCCTCGGCTAGACAAGGTCGTCTTCGAACGTCACGCGCACATATTCCCACGCGGCGCGAAGGTGGCTGACAAGCGCCTCCTCGGCCGCGTCCGGATCCCGGTCGACGATCGCCTTGCAGATCGCTTCGTGACTGCGATAGTTCACAAGGTTCCTGTCCGGCGACCGCAGCATCTTCGACCAGTGCGGACCGAGCCATGCAGTGTAGGCACCGTGCACGGCCGGAAAGATGGGATTGCGCGGGATGCGATACAAGACACCGTGAAACGCCACGTCGGTTGCGTAAAAACGCTCGGAATCCTCGATCGCCGCCTTGTTCGCCGCAAGCGCCGACTTCAGTTCGTCGATGTCTTCTTTGCGGGCATGCATCGCCGCTTCGCGCACCAGGGCCCGTTCCATGAAGACCCTGCTGTCATAGAGATTCCGCACGCCGCCGCTCTGGCTCAGCAGATGCCTGACGATGCCGCCCACCGCATCGACCGCGGTATCGTATCCCGGCTTCCTGACGATCGGCCGGAAGCGCGGCCGGCTCTCGACCAGCCCGCGGTTCGACAGGGCCGTTATCGCCTCGCGCACGACGGTGCGGCTGGCGCCGAATTTCACCATCAGGTCGCGTTCGGCCGGCAACGGCGTCTGATCGGGGAGTTCCCCGGATAGGATCTGCTTCTCCAGCTGGTCGATGATTGCATCGGCGGCACGCCGGCCGGAGGCGGTCGGGCTTTCCCTCGAATCTTCGCGCTCCATCGTCACCGAACGGCCCTTTCCCTGCACGTCACCGTCCGCCGGCCGGCCCGCGACCGCCCGCGCACGTCCATCGGAGAAGACGGATATATGGTAAGACCAAATTGCCCGATCAACAAGGAATCTGTGCCAGTTATCCGCGAATTCCCCGAATTTCTTTGACGTTTCGACCCACCACGTCGTACCTTTAAAAGATTTTGGTACTACCAAACAGGGGCAATAAGGAAGCCATGCCACGCAACCGATCTTCAGGGACGGTCCGGTGCGCGCGACGGGGCTGCGCCGTTTTCCCGTTCGTGGTGACGGCGGCACCGAGGCGCCCTGCCCCCTCCCGCACGGCGGCTGTCTAGCCATGTCCGCCATCGCCTCCGTCAGGGCCCGGCGGTTCCGGATCCCCCTTCCCGAGGTGCTGAGCGACGCGAAGCACGGCGACCACACCCATTTCGAGCTGGTCACCGCCACCGTGACGCTGCAGGACGGCAGCGAGGGCACCGGCTATACCTACACGGGCGGCCGCGGCGGGACCGCCATCCTGGCCATGGTCGAGCATGACCTGGCGCCCTTCCTGGTCGGCCAGCAGGCAACGGATGTGGAGGCGCTGCACGACGCGATGCAGTGGCACATCCACTATGTGGGCCGCGGCGGCATCGCGTCCTTCGCGATCTCGGCGGTCGACATCGCCCTTTGGGATCTGCGGGGAAAGACGCTTGGCCAGCCGCTGTGGCGGATGGCCGGCGGCGCCGACCGGCGATGCAAGGCCTATCGCGGCGGGATCGACCTCAACTACGGCCTCGACAAGCTCTTGACCAGCGTCGCCGGCTATCTGGAACAGGGTTTCAACGCAGTCAAGATCAAGGTCGGCAAGCCGTCGCTGGCGGACGACGTGGCCCGGGTCGCGGCGGTGCGCGAACTGATCGGACCGGACGTCGCCTTCATGGTCGATGCCAACTATGCCCTCGACCGTGACGGCGCCATCGCCGCCGCCACGGCCTTCCGCGAGCACGACATCCTGTGGTTCGAGGAACCGATCGTGCCGGACGATTATGCCGGGTTCGCGGCGATCGCCGAGGCGACCGGCGTGCCGCTCGCCATGGGCGAGAACCTGCACACAATCCACGAGTTCGACATGGCTTTCGCACAGTCGCGGCTGTCCTATATCCAGCCCGACGCGTCCAACTGCGGCGGCATCACCGGCTGGCTGCGCGTTGCCGAACGGGCCCGCCGGCACGGCATCCCCGTTTGCAGCCACGGCATGCAGGAACTCCACGTGGGCCTGGTCTCCGCGCAGACGAACGCCGGATGGCTGGAAGTCCACTCCTTTCCGATCGACAGCTACACGACGCGGCCCTTGGTCGTTGAGGACCATCTGGCCGTCGCGTCCGACACGCCCGGCACCGGCGTCTCGTTCGACTGGGACAAACTCGAGGGCGCGGCGCACGGCAATCGCTAGGGGCAGGTCCCGGCCCATGCTGTTGCATTGGGGCAACGCCCGCCGGCTTTCACGCAAATGTGTGGCGTCGCCGCTTTTCCGATCCGCTCCGGTGTGAAACACTGTCATGGTTGGTGGCGAGGCCCCTTGGCCCGCCATTTCTGCCGGAGGGAGAACCGATGAGACTGATGTTGAGAGTCATCCGCTCCCCCGGGGCACGGGCGCCCGACCTGATCTGACGATCTGACGCCCGACCGGCCCGGGGTTTCGACCGGGCCCGTTTCTATCCATGCCCAAGTGACAAAAAGCCGTGCTGCACCTTCGTGCAGCCGCGTGCGCCACCATTCGTTTCTGAACGACGGTTCGGTCGGTTTTTGTTGAAGGCGCGCGGTATCGCCGGGCGCGTGGGAAGACACTCTCTTGTGGGAGCCGCCGTGCGCAAGCGGCGGACGGAACGATGGAAAAGGTGAGATTTCGCGACGTGTTCCTTTTCGTCTGGCGCTATTGGTGCCAGGTACCGGTGCTGTTTCTCGGCGTCGGCGCGACGATCCTGGCGGCGACGCTGTGCGATGTGCTGATCCCGTTGTTTGCGGGCCGGCTGATCGACTCCCTGACCGCGGAGGTCGGCAACGACGCCGTCGCCGCGGCGATCGCGGCGCTGACCGCGTTCGTCGGCCTGGCGGCGGTTTCCCACGTCGCGCGGCAGACCGCGTTTAAGCTGTGGATCCGGCTGGCGACCCGGGTGATGCGCCGGATCGTGACCGACGCGTTCACGCGGGTGCAGCGGTACTCGACGGACTGGCACGCCAACAGCTTCGCCGGCGCCACGGTGCGCAAGGTGTCGCGCGGCATGTGGGCCTATGACGAGTTCGCCGACACCTTCGTGCTCGGCCTGTTTCCGGCCGCCGTCGTCGTGGTCGGGGCGACGCTGACGCTCAGCCTGCACTGGCCCTTGATGGGCGGCTATGTGCTGGCCGCCAGCGCCGTCTACGTCACGGTCTGCGTTGCCATGTCGATGAGCTATGTGGCCCCCGCGAACCGCCTCGCCAACGAGGCGGACTCGGCGATCGGCGCGGCGATGGCGGATGCGATCGGCTGCAACGCGGCGATCAAGTCCTTCGGCGCCGAGATGCGCGAGGAAGATCGGTTCCAGTCGGTCGCCGAGCGCTGGCGCGCGAGCGCGCTCAAAAGCTGGGGGCGCCAGACCGACGTGGAGATCGTCCAGTCCGTCTTGACGATCGTTCTGCAGGTCGGCCTGTTGGGTCTGGCCCTGGTCTTCTGGGCGCGCGGCAAGGCGACCGCCGGCGACGTCACCTTCGTGATGACCAGCTATTTCGTGGTCAACGGCTATCTGCGCGAGATCGGCATGCACGTGCGGTCGATGCAGCGCGCCGTCAACGAGCTGGACGACATCGTCGGCTTCTCCAAGCTGGAACCGGCGGTCGCAGACCGGCCGGAGGCGCGGCCGATGTCGGTGAGCCGTGGCGAGCTGGCCTTCGACCGAGTGACGTTCCGCTATGGCAACCAGCCCGCGCCGATCTACCGCGACTTCTCGCTGACCATCGCGCCCGGCGAGAAGGTGGCCCTGGTCGGCCAGTCCGGCAGCGGCAAGAGCACTTTCGTCAAGCTGGTGCAGCGGCTGTACGACGTGGACGGCGGGCGTATCCTGCTGGACGATCAGGACGTCGCCGCGGCGACCCAGGACAGCGTGCGCCAGGCGATCGCGCTGGTTCCGCAGGAACCGGTGCTGTTCCATCGGTCGCTGGCCGAGAACATCGCCTATGCCCGGCCCGACGCGTCGCGCGACGAGATCGTGGCCGCCGCGGACCAGGCCCATGCGCACGACTTCATCATGCGCCTGCCCCAGGGCTACGACACCCTGGTCGGCGAGCGCGGCGTGAAGCTGTCGGGCGGCGAGCGTCAGCGGGTCGCGCTGGCCCGGGCATTCCTGGCGGACGCGCCGGTCCTGATCCTGGACGAGGCGACCAGCAGCCTGGATTCGGTGACCGAACACCTGATCCAGGATGCGATCGAAAAGCTGATGGAAGGCCGGACCACGATCATCATCGCGCACCGGCTGTCGACCATCCGGCGCGTCGACCGGATCCTGGTGTTCAAGGACGGCGCCGTCGTCGAGCAGGGCGACCATGAGGCCCTGCTGCGCAAGCCGGACGGCCACTATCGCCGGCTGCACGCCGTCCAGTCGCACGGCCTGATCGCCTGATCGGGTCCCGGCGCCGGTTTAGAGCATGATCTTTGGGAGATCGAATTGTTGGAACAAGCGGATGCCCGGATAACGGCTCGTCGCCTGCAGCCAGGCCCCCTTCGACGGGCTCAGGGTGAGGGATTAGCAAGGCCCTTAGACACCTGCAAAGACCCTCATGGTGAGGAGGCGCGCGCCAGCGCGCCGTCTCGAACCACGTGGCTGCGACCGCGTCGGTGGTTCGATCTGATTTGCAAGGCCCTTAGACACCTGCAAAAACCCTCATGGTGGTGAGGAGGCGCGCGCCAGCGCGCCGTCTCGAACCACGTGGCTGCGACCGCGTCGGTGGTTCGATCTGATTAGCAAGGCCCTTAGACACCCGCAAAGACCCTCATGGTGAGGAGGCGCGCGCCAGCGCGCCGTCTCGAACCACGTGGCTGCAACCGGGTCGTTGGTTCGATCTGAACTGGTGGCGCTTTTGGACCGGCGCCCGGCCCCCGTTTCCGCATGACGGGATGACAGGGGCCCCGATTCCCAATAGGGTCCGCGTTACGTATACGCAAAGACCCCGCCCGTTCGAAGGCGTGGCTCACGGAGGCCAGACATGCCAGACCGTCACTATTCCATCGTCGTGCTGCCCGGCGACGGGATCGGCCGCGAGGTCGTCGCCGAGTCCGAACGGGTGATGGAGGCCGCCGCGGCAAAGTTCGGCTTTTCCGTTTCGTCCGAGAGCTTCGACTGGAGCTGCGCGTACTATGCGACCCACGGGCGGATGATGCCCGAGGACGCGTTGGACACGCTGGCGCGGTTCGACGCGATCCTCCTGGGCGCCGTGGGGTATCCGGGCGTGCCGGACCATGTCTCGCTGTGGGGCATGCTGATCCCGATCCGGCGGCGGTTTCAGCAGTACATCAACCTGCGTCCGGTCAAGCTCTACGAAGGCGTCGCTTCGCCGCTCAAGGACCGCAACCCCGGCGACATCGACTATCTGATCGTGCGCGAGAACAACGAGGGCGAGTATTCCGAGATCGGCGGGCGGCTCAACAAGGGCACACCCGACGAGTTGTGCACGCAGGCCTCGGTCTTCACGGCGAAGGGCTGCGACCGGGTGATCGACTATGCCTTCCGCCTGGCCCAGACCCGCCGGCGCAAGCAGGTGACCTCGGCCACCAAGTCCAACGGCATCGTGCACACCATGCCGTTCTGGGACGAACGCTTCGCCGCGGTCGCCGCGCGTTATCCCGAGATCGAGACCCAGCAGTTCCACATCGACATTCTGGCCGCCCATTTCGTGCAGCATCCGGACTGGTTCGACGTGGTCGTCGGCTCCAATCTGTTCGGCGACATCCTCTCAGACCTGGGGCCCGCCACCTGCGGGTCGATCGGCATCGCGCCGGGGGCCAACCTGAACCCGGAGAAAGAGCATCCCTCGATGTTCGAGCCGGTGCACGGCTCCGCCCCCGACATCGCCGGCCAGGGCATCGCCAACCCGGTGGGCCAGATCCTGTCTATGGGCATGATGCTGGACCACCTGGGCGAGACGGAAGCCGCCGCGGCGATCGAGGGCGCGGTGGCCGAGACCCTGAAGGACCCGCGCCTCCGGACCCGCGACCTGGGCGGCAGCGCGACCACGGTCGAGGCCGGCACGGCGGTGGCGGCGAGGATTTAGGCGGCGACGCCCTTTCTCCTCAGGTCCTGTCCTTACAGGAACAGATCCTCCTCGGTCAGACCGTTCTGGCCCAGCAGCGTGACCGTGCCGCCGGAAGACAGGGTGACAACCGTGTCGGCAACGCTGTCGCCGTTCAGATCTTGGCTGTCGTCCAGCGACACCACCGTGATGCCGTCCAGCAGTTCCACGTCGTCCGTCCCGGGCTGGAAATCCTGGATCGTGTCGTCTTCGGCATCGTTGCCGAAGACGAAGGTATCGCTGTCGCCGCCGCCGACCAGGAAGTCGTTGCCGAGGCCGCCGATCAGCGTGTCGTCGCCGCCGAAGCCGTTCAAGGTGTCGGCGCCTGCGCCGCCGGCGAGGATGTCGTTGTCCGGCCCGCCGTTGAGGGTGAGATCCTGGATGGCGTCGACCAGAACGGAAACGGGGGCGCCGCTGCCCGCCAGCGTCGCACCGTTCACGAACGCGACGGTGCTGCCGACGGGCGAGCTGTCCTCGCCGCCGTTGGCGGGATTGTCGAACTGCCAGTACCCGTTCAACCCGGCCTCGTTGCCGTCCAGCGCCAGGTCCTTGAAGTCCGCGATCTGAGCGGAGCTGCGCGCCTCATCCCAGATCCGGACCTCGTCGATCTGACCCTTGAACCCATTGCCGGGGTTGTGGCGGCCGATGCTCACGCCGGTGCCGTTGAAATCGAGCGGTAGGTTGAAGACTCCGCCCACCGCCACGCCGTCGGCATAAAGCTGAAGATTGCCGCCGCCGCTGTGCACGACGGCCACATGGTGCCATTGGCCGTCGGCAAGGTTCGGACCGACGTTTCCGGGACCCGCCTTGTTCTGAACGTCGAAACGGAGGTGGCCCCCTTCGACCAGCAGAACCCCCATCGATCCGGTCGGACCGGACAGGTTTCCGACCGCAAGGATATCGCCGCGTCCTGTGAACTCGGTCAGGATCCACGCCTCGTAGGTGAACGGATTGGTGCCCGAGGCGATTCCATCGACGCCATTGGCATACTGGTCGGTGCCTTCCAGGAACAGCGAACCGCCTCCCGCAGGTTGCAGTTCCTGCCCGATTCCGTTGCTGACCTCGAAAACGACATTACCAATGTCGCTGCCGCCGGCGCCGTCGTCGACCTTGTAGGTGAACGTGCCGGATCGCGTCCCGGGAACGTCCGCGGCGACGAAGCGAAGGCTGGTCAGTTCCGCCACATTCAGCACCTGGTCCTTTGCGACGATGCTGTCGTCGGGCAACAGGATGCTGCCGACGTTGGCGGTCGGTATGGTCGTAACCTCGATCGTCAGCGCATCGCCGTCCACGTCGCTGGGCGCCGCGATCCCAAGGGAGACCGGCGCGGCGGTATCCGCCATCACGACCGAGAGGTCGCCGCCCGCAACCGGTGAATCGTTGGCGCCCTTGATCGTCACGTCGACCTCACGGGTGACCGTGCCGCCATTGCCGTCGTCGATGGTGACCGCGAAGGTTTCCACGATGCTGTCGCCGGAGCCGAGGAACTGCACATCCGCGTTGCCAACAACATAGTCCCACGACACCTGGCCACCGCCGCCCGTCGCATCCGTCTGCGCAACGATCGCCGGGAACAGGAATCCAAGCTGGACGCTCGACCCCGCGGGGTGGGTGCTGGAGAGGAAACTCGCGGTGACCGAATGGTTGTCCGCCACATCCGAGTCGGTGAAGGCGATCGTGCCGCTGTCGCTCAGCGTCGCCGGGCTCGCATCTTCCGTCACCGCACCGAACAGGTCGGTCGGACCCGTCTGCGGCGGCGCGCCAGCGTCTGCGACTTGCCGCGACGCGCTAACGGTCGTGCTGGCGGCGTCGGCAACCACGGCAGTTGCTTCGATCAGGCTCGATTGGCCATCGGCCACGTTCAGCCCGGTCGCCGTGGCGCTGAACTGCAGGCCCAAGGGCCCTTCGGTGATCGTGACGTCCGGTAGGGCGACTCCGTCGACCTTTACGATGACCGGATCGACCGGTCGCAGCGATGTCTGCGGCAAGGGAGCGGTCGTCAACGCCGCACCAAGCGCGGACGTATTGTTGACGATCTGGGGCGTGTTGTCGGAGTCCATTTCAAAGAGGATCGACGTGTTCAGGCCGCCGGTATTGAGCGCGATCACCTCGATCCGCGCGTCCAACCCGGCGGGGTCGCGCAGAATGTCCAGTTCGGAGTCTCGCTCGGCATCGGGGCTGGCGGTGTTGGGCTCAAAAAGAGCTTCGTTAGCAGCAAGAAACGTACCGCCGGTGCCCGCAGTTGAAGGCGTCGTTCCGTCCAGATAGGCGGTTGGCTGACCGTCGGTGAAGAAGTAGACGATGTTTTCGCCCGTCGGCTGGAGGTCGAGGAACTCTATCGAGGCCGTAAGGGCCGCCTCGTAGTTGGTGGCCCCGTCCCCCCACGGGTCGGTGCCGCCACGGTCCGGCAGCGCGTCGACCGCATCGATCAGGTCCTGCCCGGGAGTGAAGATATAGTCCCCGCCGGCGCCGTCATCCAACGCACTGCGTGCGTCAAAGGCGAATGGGATGACCGCGACCTCGACGGTGACGCCGGGCGCCGCCTGGGCGATCAAGGACTGGGTCAAGGAATTGAAACCGGCGCGGGCGGCGGCGCGTTCGGTATCGTCAAGGCTGCCGGACAGGTCAACCAGATAGACGATATTGACCTGCTGTTGCGGGACGCTGCCGAGATTGACGAAGCCGGTAATCTCGACCGTGCCGTCGGCCGTCTCCGCCGGCGCCGAGACCGAGATCGAGATGGACTGTTGGGTTTCTTCGATGAAGGCCGAACCTATTGGCGCCGTATCGAACCCGGCCGCCGGCGCATCGTTGGCTCCGGTGATGGTGATCGTCAGCGTGCTGTTGTCCGTCAGCGGGTTCAGCGTATCGCCGTCGCTCATCGTGTAGACGAAGGTGTCCTCAAGGCTGTCGCTCGCGCTCATCCCGCTGACAAGGGGGTTGCCTTCGTCCAGCGCGTAGCTGTAGCTGCCGTCCTCGTTCAGCGTTAGGGTGCCGTAGAGGCCGGTAAAGTCGCCGACCGTCGTCACGAGGAAGCCTGCGTCCGGGCTGTCGGGGTCGGTGTCGTTGGCCAGCACGTTGCCGATCGCCGGCAGGGCGGGACCGGCCTCGTTGCCCTCGGCGACGGTGGCCGCATCGGCGACCGCCGTCGGCCCGTCGTTGGCGCCGTTGATGGTGACGTCGACTTCGCGCGTGACCGTCCCGCCGTTGCCGTCATCGATGGTCACCGCATAGGTCTCGACAACGCGCGCGTCCCCGGCCAGGAATTGCACCGCCGTATTGTCAACCGTGAAGTCCCAAGACGCCACGCCGCCGATGCCGCCCAAGTCCGTCTGCGTCGCGATCAGCGCTGTCATGGCGCCGAGTTGAATGCCGGAACCGCCCGGATGCGTGCTCGACAGGAAGCTCGCCAACGCGGTGTGGCTGTCCGCCACATCGACGTCGGAGAATGCGATGGTGCCGCTGTCGCCGAGCGTGATCGGGTCGTCATCCTCGGTCACGTTGCCGAACAGGTCGGTCGGACCGGCCAGGGGCGGCGCGCCGGCATCCGCGACCTGCGTGGACGCGCTGATGGTCGTGTTGGCGGCGTCGGCGACCACGGCGGTGGCCACGATCAGGCTCGGCTGCCCGTCTTCCACGTCAAGGCCGGTTGCCGTGGCGCTGAATTGCAGACCCAATGGGCCTTCCGTAATCGTCACGTTCGGCAGGGCCACGCCGTCGACTGTCACGACGATCGGATCCACGGGCTGCAGTGTCGTCTGCGCCACGGGCGCGGTCGTCAGCGCCGCGCCGAGCGCGGTGGGGTCGGTCACGACATCGGCCGTTCCGCTGTCGTCCATCAGGTCGAGGATCGTAAAGTTCAGTCCGCTGCCGACGCCGCTGGCGTCGAAGGCAATGACCTCGATCCGGGCATCGATGCCCGCGGGATCGCGCAGCGCCTCCAGCTCGGAAACCCGCTCTGCGTCGACCGGGGTGGGTAGATCCAGGGTCTCGAACAACGCCTCGTCCTGGGCGGCTTGGCTGTTGTACGGCTGCGCGGAACTGAACGCGTTCGTCGCGCTGTCGCCATAGACCGGTGCGTTGTCGGCCAGGTAGGCGGTCGGCGCGCCGTCGGTGAAGAAGTAAACGATGTTCTCGCCGTCCGGCTGGACGCCGAAGAAGTCGATCGAGGCCTGCAGCGCGGCCTCGTAGTTGGTCCAGATGCCGTCAACCGCGGATGTGCCGGCCCACTGCTCGTTGACGGTGTTGCCGTCGGGCAGGGCGTTGACCGCATCGATCAGGTCCTGGCCGGGCGCGAAGATAAAGTCGCCGCCGGCGCCGTCATCCAGAGCGTTCCGCGCGATGGTTGCGAACGGGATCACCGCAACGTCGACGGTGATACCGGGTGCTGTCTGGTCGATCAGCGATTGGGTGAGCGCGTTGAACCCGGCGCGCGCGCCGGCACGCTCTTGGTTGTCGAGGCTGCCCGACAGGTCGACCAGATAGACGATATTGACCTGCTGTTCCGGCACGCCGCCAAGATTGACGAAGCCGGTGATCTCGACGGTGCCGTCGTCGGTGACCGGCGGCGCCGAAACGGAGATGGAGATGTCCTGTTGCGTCTCCTCGACAAACGCCGTGCCCGTCGGCGCCGTATCGAACCCGGCCACCGGCGCGTCGTTCGTGCCCGTGATGGTGATTGTCAGCGTGCTGTCGTCCGTCAGTGGATTCTGTGCATCGCCGTCGCTCATCGTGTAGGCGAAGCTGTCCTGCAGGCTGTCGCCCGCGCCCATCGCGTTGACGGCCGCGTTGGCGTCGTCCAGCACGTAGCTGTAGCTGCCGTCGGCGTTCAGGGTCAGCGTGCCGTAGGCGCCGTCGAAATCGCCGACGGTCGTCACGAAGAAATCGGCAATCGGGCTGTCGGGGTCGGTGTCGTTGGCAAGCACGTTGCCGGTCACAGGCTGGGCGGCACCCGACTCGTTGCCTTCTGCAACCGTCGCCGCGTCCGCGACCGCCTCGGGTGCGTCGTTGAGGCCGGTGACGGCGACAGTAACGGTTGCGGTGTCGAAGCCGCCGTTGCCGTCCGAGACAGTGTATTCGAACGTATCTTCCTCGCTCTCGCCCGCGGCCAGCGCCTGCAGCGCCGCCGACGTGGTGGCGTTGAACAGGAAGGTGCCGTCGCCCACATCCGTAATGGCTGCGCCCAGTCTGCTAAGTGGATCGACAGCAAAGACCGACAGTGCGTCGTCTTCGGGGTCGCTGTCGTTGGCCAGCACATTGCCGATCACCCGCGCGTCGTCGTTCGCGCGCGCCCGGTAGTTACTGCCGAACACAACATAGCTCTCGCCGGTGAAACCGTTGGCCCCGAACGCCCCGACGATGAGATCGTCGAAGCCGTCGCTGTTGACGTCGCCCGCTCCGCTCACCGAAAAGCCGGAGCGGTCACTCGCATCGATGCCGTCGAGGCGGAAACCGTTGCTCCCGTCAATCCTCGCGAGGTCGAGCGCCGGGCCAAAGCCGGCCGCGCTGCCGAACACCACTGTGCTCTCGCCGGTGGAACCATTCGCCCCATCGGCCGCGACGATGATGTCGTCGACGCCGTCGCCGTTGACGTCGCCCACCCCGCTTACCGAAATGCCGGAGCGGTCGTTCGCATCGATGCCGTCGAGGCGGAAACCGTTGCTTCCGTCCAGCGACGACAATTCGATCACCCTCTCGAAGGCGCCATCCGACGCCGTGTCGCGCCCGTAAACCACATAGCTTTCGCCGGTACTCCCGTTCGCCGAGAACGCCCCGACGATGATATCCTCCACGCCGTCGCCGTTGACGTCGCCCGCCCCGCTTACCGAACGGCCAGAGAAGTCGTTCGCATCGACGCCGCCGAGGCGGAACCCGTTGTTCCCGTCCAGCGTCGCGAGGTTCAGCGCCGCGTCGAAGCCGGCGTTGCTGCCGAACACCACATAGGTCTCGCCGGCACCGCCGTTCGCCGAGAACGCCCCGACGATGACGTCGTCCACGCCGTCGCCGTTGACGTCGCCCGCCCCGCTCACCGAAAAGCCGGAACGGTTGTTCTCACCGATGCCGTCCAGGCGGAAACCGTTGCTCCCGTTCAGCGTCGCGAGGTTCAGCGCCGCGTCGAAGCCGGTCTTGCTGCCGAACACCACATAGCTCTCGCCGGCAAAGCCGCGTCCGCCCACATTGGCCCGGTATGCCCCGACAATGATGTCGTCCACATCGTCGCCGTTGACGTCGCCCGCCCCGCTTACCGAGAAGCCTGAGACATCGTTCGCATCGATGCCGTCGAGACGGAAACCGTTCTTCCCGTCCAGCTTCGCGAGGCCGAGCGTCGAGTCGAAGCCGTTCTTGCTGCCGAACACGACATAGCTCTCGCCGGTGTCGCTCCCTCTGCGCCCATCGGCCCCGCTCGCGCCGATGATGATGTCGTCAATGCCGTCGCCATTGACGTCGCCCGCCCCGCTTACCGAAATGCCGGAGCGGTCGTTGGCATCGATGCCGACGAGGCGGAAACCGTTGTTCCCGTCCAGGGTTGCGAGGTCAAGCGCCGCGCCGAAGCCGGCCGCGCTGCCGAACACCACGTAAGTCTCGCCAGCAAAACCGTTCGCCCCGAGCGCGCCGACGATGATGTCGTCTATGCCGTCGCCGTTGACGTCGCCCGCCCCGCTAACCGAAACACCTGACCGGTCGTCCGCATCGACGCCGTCCAGGCGGAAGCCGTTGCTCCCGTCCAGCGTTGCGAGGTCCAGGTTCACAATCGGTCCGTCGTCCACCGCCACCGGCGCGTCGTTGGTCCCCTTGATCGTCACCGTCAGCGTGCTGTCGGCCGTCAGCGGGTTCAGCGGATCGCCGTCGCTCATGGTGTAGGCGAAGGTGTCTTGCAATCCGTCGTTCGGGCCAAGCGCATCGACAACCGGATTGGCGTTGTTCAGCTGGTAGCTGTAGACGCCGTTCCCGCCAAGCGTCAGCGTACCGTAGGTGCCGACGAACGTGCCGGTCGTCGTTACGGTGAACCCGGCGGCGGGATTGTCGATGTCGGTATCGTTGTCCAGCACGTTGCCGGTCACCGGCAGCGCGGGCGCGGCAAGCGTGCCCTCGGTGACGCTGGCCACGTCGGCAAACGCCGACGGCCCGTCGTTAACGCCTGTGATTTCGACGGTGACCGTGGCCGTGTCGAAGCCGCCGTTGCCGTCCGTGACGGCGTATTCGAACGTGTCGAATACGCTTGCGCCCGCCGCCAGCGCCTGCAAGTCCGCCGCGCCGGTCGGATCGTAGCGCAGCGTACCGTCGAAGGCGTTGAAAGTGATTGTGGCCCCGTTTGCGCTGGTTGCATCAAACGACGAGATCGACAGGACGTCGCCCACGTCCACGTCCGTGTCGTTCAAAAGCACGTCGATGTCGATCGTGGCGTCCTCGCTTAGGCCACGCTGGTCGATCTCGACCACATAGCCAGTGCTGGCGAAGTCCAAGACGTCGCGCCACAAGCCATCGGGATACAGGTTTATGTAGTCCTCGCCGATGTCGCCGACATTGTTCGGCTCGCCCGGCGCCCAGTTGGCGTACTGACCCGGCGCGGGTGCGCCGTCCTGCCAGAACACCGTCCCCGCCTCTGGCCCCTCGGTCCAGCGCCAGGTTCCCTCCTCGGAGACGTCGCTGCCGCCCAGCAACGCGAGTTGGCCGCGCGTCAGCCCCAGGATGAACGCGTTCTCCTGGGCCGAGGTCACCGTCGCCAGATAACCGCCCGCGGCAGCCGCCGCGTCGCTCGCATTCTGGTAAGTCACCCCGGTGGCGGGGACATAGTGGTAATAGTGGCCGTTCGCGGGATTGAGGGAGAAAAATGCCGGAGCGGCTATGACGAAATCGTCCACCGCAACCGGCGCGTCGTTCAGGCCGGTGACCTGGACGGTAACGGATGCCGTGTCGAAGCCTCCATTGCCGTCCGTGACGGTGTACTCGAACGTGTCGAATACGCTTGCGCCCGCCGCCAGCGCCTGCAAGTCCGCCGCGCCGGTCGGATCGTAGCGCAGCGTGCCGTCGAAGGCGTTGAAAGTGATTGTGGCCCCGTTTGCGCTGGCTGCATCAAACGACGAGATCGACAGGACGTCGCCCACGTCCACGTCCGTGTCGTTCAAAAGCACGTCGATGTCGATCGTGGCGTCCTCGCTGAAGCCGTCGATCTCGATCACATAGCCAGTGCTGGCGAAGTCCAAGACGTCGCGCCACAAGCCATCGGGATACAAGTTTATGTAGTCCTCGCCGATGTCGCCGACATTGTTCGGCTCGCCCGGCGCCCAGTTGGCGTACTGACCCGGCGCGGGTGCGCCGTCCTGCCAGAACACCGTCCCCGCCTCTGGCCCCTCGGTCCAGCGCCAGGTTCCCTCCTCGGAGACGTCGCTGCCGCCCAGCAACGCGAGTTGGCCGCGCGTCAGCCCCAGGATGAACGCGTTCTCCTGGGCCGAGGTCACCGTCGCCAGATAACCGCCCGCGGCAGCCGCCGCGTCGCTCGCATTCTGGTAAGTCACCCCGGTGGCGGGGACATAGTGGTAATAGTGGCCGTTCGCGGGATTGAGGGAGAAAAATGCCGGAGCGGCTATGACGAAATCGTCCACCGCAACCGGCGCGTCGTTGACCGGGTTGACTGCAATCGCGACCTCGTGGGTGTCGGTCAGCGCCGGCGTGCCGGAGTCCGTGACCGTCAGCGACAGGGTGTCCGGGCCGTTGTAGTCGGGGTCGCCCTGGTAGCTGATGGCGGCGAGCGCCCCCGTCACTTCATCCGGGCTGCCGCTGATCCTCAGTGTCCCGTCTGCGCCGTCAAGGTCATCACCAGGCAGAATCGACGGGACGGAGGCGATGGGAACCGCCAAGGTGCCGTTGTTCACCGACACGAAAACCTGAACGAGCTGACCCGCATCCGGGTCAAGGACCGACAGGTTGAGCGTGGACAGTGCAAGCGGCGTGTCCTCGTCAACGACGGCAGACGTCTCGCCAGTGATCTCGGGCGCGTCGTTGACGTCGTTGAGGTCGATGGTCATCTGCGCGGTCGTACCGAGACCGAGCTGGTCGGTCGCCGTCACGTCCAGCGTCAGCGACGGCGTCGCCTCGAAATCCAGCACCGCGCCCGCGGCCACGGAAATCGTACCGGTCTGGGAATCGATATCGAACAGCGTCTCGCCGCTGCCGCCGGTGATCGCATAGCTCAGAACGTCGCCCGCGTCCGGGTCGTCGGCGGCAACCGTGCCGACGGCTGTGTCGGCCGCGCTGTTCTCGTCGACCTGGAAGGTCTGCGGCGCGATCTCGGGCGCCTCGTTCACGTTTCTGAGTTCGACGGTCATGGCCGCGGTTGCGCTGAGACCGCCCTGGTCGGTGACGATGACGTCCAGCGTCAGCGACGGCGTCGCCTCGAAGTCCAACTGGCTTGGATCCGCAACCAACAGCAGGCCCGACGGACCGATCGTCATCGCGGTCGCGCCGCTGCCGCCGATGATGTCGAATGTCAGGACGTCGCCGGCATCCACGTCGGAGGCCAGCACCCTTCCGATGATCGTGTTGTTCGGGCTGTTCTCGGCGACCGAGAAGACCTGATCGTCAACCACAGGCGCGTCGTTGACCGGGGTGACCGTGATCGCCACGTCAAGGGCATCGGTCAGCGCCGGGGTGCCGGAATCCGTCACCGTCAGCGACAGGGTGTCCGGCCCGTTGTAGTCGGGATCGCCCTGATAGCTGATCGAGGCAAGCGCCGCCGTCACCTCGGCGACGCTGCCGCCGAACTCCAGCGTCCCGTCGCTGCCGTCCACGTCAGGGATGAAGGGCAGGTTGTTGAAGACGCTGCCGGGGATCGACAGCGTTCCGTTGTTCACCGACAGATCGACTGTCACCTGCTGGCCCGCATCCGGGTCATCCACCAACAGGTTCAGCGTCGACAGCGCAAGCGGCGTGTCCTCGGCGACAACGGCCGAGGTCTGGCCGGCAATACTCGGCGCTTCGTTGAGATCGCTCAGAAAGACCGTGACCGTAGCGGTGTCGCTGAGGGTGCCGTCGGAGACCTCGACCGTCACGTCTAGGGTCGGGTTGGATTCGAAGTCGAACTGGCTTGAATCCGCAATGAACAGCAGGCCCGACGGACCGATCGTCATGGCGGTCGCACCGCTGCCACCGACGATGTCGAAGCTCAGGACATCGCCGGGATCCACGTTGGATGCCAGCACCTTTCCGATGATCGTGTTGTTCGGGCTGTTCTCGGCGACCGAGAAAATCTGATCGTCAACCACGGGCGCTTCGTTGACACCGATGATTTCGACGGTGACGATTGCCGTGTCGAAGCCGCCGTTGCCGTCGGTGACTGTGTATTCGAACGTGTCGAGCACGCTCTGGCCCGGGGTCAACGCCTTCGCCGCTGCCGATGTGGTGGCGTCGAACAGGAATGTGCCTTCGACGGCACCCTTCGTGACGGTTGCGCCCAGTGTGCTGGTCAGGTCGACGTTGAAGACAGTCAGACCATCGCCTTCGGTGTCGCTGTCATTGGCCAGCACATTGCCGATCAGCCGCGCATCGTCGTCCTCGCGTGCCACGTAATTCGAACCGAACACCACATAGCTCGATCCGGAATTGAACCCGTTCGGATCCGCGAAGGGCGCGCCGACGATGAGGTCGCCGAAGCCATCTTCATTGATGTCCCCCGCAGCAGATACCGAATTGCCGACCCCGTCACCCGCTGCTTCGCCGTCGAGCCGGAAGCCGTCGGTCCCGCCCAGCGACGACAACGCGATGGTCGGCCCGAAATCACCATCCACCGCCGTGTCGCGCCCGAACACCACATAGCTCGACCCGGAACCGCTCCCGTTCTGGTCGGTCCCCGTCGCGCCGACGATGAGATCGCCGATGCCGTCGCCGTTGATGTCCCCCGCGGCCGAAACCGAACCGCCCGCCGCGTCGAACGCCGCCGTTCCGTCGAGTCGGAAGCCGTCGATCCCGTCCAGCGACGACAGATTGATGGCCTGCGCAAAGTCGCCGTCCACCGCCGTATTGCGCCCGAACACCACATAACTCGATCCGGAAAAAGTTCCGTTCGGCTCCGCAGAGGATGCGCCGACGATGACATCTCCAATGCCGTCGCCATTGATGTCCCCCGCCGCCGAGACCGAGACGCCCGACCGGTCGCCCGCCGCCGCGCCGTCGAGCCGGAAACCGTCGGTCCCGTCCAGCAACGACAAATCGATGACTGCCGCGAAGGCGCCGTCCACCGCCGTGTTGCGCCCGAACACCACGTAACTCGATCCGGAATCGTTCCCGTTCGAATCCGCAAAGGGTGCACTGACGATGAGATCGTCGATGCCGTCGCCGTTGATGTCCCCAGCGGCCGATACCGAATAGCCAGAGCCGTCAAATGCCGCCGCACCGTCGAGACGGAAGCCGTCGGTCCCGCCCAGCGACGACAGATTGATGGCCGCTGCAAAGTCGCCGTCCACCGCCGTGTCGCGCCCGAACACGACATAACTCGATCCCGATGAAACCCCGTTCAAATCCGCAAGGGACGCGCCGACAATGAGATCGCCGATGCCGTCGCCGTTGATGTCCCCCGCCGCGGAGACCGCGCGGCCCGCCTGGTCATCCGCCGCCGCGCCGTCGAGCCGGAAGCCGTCGGTCCCGTCGAGCGATGACAAATCGATTTCCGCCGCGAAGGCGCCGTCCAGGGCCGTGTTGCGCCCGAACACCACATAACTCGACCCGGACGCATTCCCATTCGGGTCCGCATCGCGTGCGCCGATAATGATATCGCCGATGCCATCGCCGTTGACGTCCCCTGCCGCCGACACCGGGCGGCCGGACCGATCGTCTGCCGCTGCGCCGTCGAGCCGGAAGCCGTTGGTCCCGTCGAGCGACGACAAGTCGATGGTCGCTGCGAAGGCGCCGTCCGCCGCCGTATCGCGCCCGAACACCACAAAACTCGATCCGGAATAGCTCCCGTTCGGATCCGTAAAGGGCGCGCTGACGACGACGTCGTCGATGTCGTCGCCGTTGACGTCCCCAGCCGCCGATACCGAGAAGCCCGCCCGGTCGTTTGGCTCGCCGTCGAGCCGGAAGCCGTCGGTCCCGTCCAGCGCCGAAAGATCCGGCGGCGCACCAGGCCCGTCGTCAACCGCCAAAGGCGCATCGTTGGTGCCGGCGATCGTCACCGTAACCGTTTGCTTGCCGGACCCCCCATTGCCGTCTAAGGCTTCCACCGTGTAGGTCAGATCAAGGCTTTCGCCCACTGCCAGGTACTTGAACTCCTCCAGGCCGCTGTCGAATGTCCAGCCCAGCGTGTCGCTGGTCTCGGTATTGTCGAGGATCGCCGCAGGCGCCACGCTCAGCATTGCCAGCAGCGTGGCATTGTCCGGCAACGCAGGGTCGCTGTCGTTGCCGCCCGTCACGACCGAGAGCACCGATGCCGTTACCGCGTCGATCACGTCGACGTCGCTCACCGTCAGCGTGCCGGATGCATTGAGCCCCGCATCCGTCTCCACAAGCGCTGCCTCGGCGCTGTCGTCGACACCGACGCTGATTTCCGGCGCTTCGTTGATGCCGACAACACTGACGGTGACCGTGGCGGTGTCGAAGCCGCCGTTGCCGTCCGTGACGGTGTATTCGAACGTGTCCAACAGGCTTTCGCCGGCGGCCAGCGCCTGCAGCGGCTCTGCACCGATCCAGTCGTAACGCAGCGTGCCGTCGACGGTGTTCAGTGTGATCGTGGCGCCGTTCGCGCTGGTCGGGTCGAACGACGAGATTGTCAGGACGTCGCCCACATCCACGTCCGTGTCGTTTGCAAGCACGTCAATGTCGATCAGGCCTGCCTGATCGATTTCGACCACATAACCGAGGCGTGAGAATTCCGAAGCGTCGCGCCAACTGCCGTTTAGCGTGAACATGTAGTCACTGTTGAGCGGCCTGCCCGACGCCCAGTTCGCAAACTGGCCCGGCGCCGCCGCGCCGTTCTGCCAGAACACCGTCCCTGCCTCGGGGCCCTGCGTCCAGCGCCAGGTTCCTTCCTCGGAGACGTCGCTGCCGCCCAGCCACACAGCAGCACCGCTCGTCAGCCCGACGATGAACGCGTTCTCCTGGGCCGAGGTTATGGTCGCCAGATAACCGCCGGCGTCGGCCGCTGCGTCGCTCGCCTGCTGGAACCTGAAGCTGCCGGCCTTGTAGCTGTAAAGCTGGCCGTTCCCGGTGTTGAGCGAGAGCCCTGCAGGAACCGTGCTGACCACATCGTCAACAGCGTCCGGCGCGTCGTTGACGTCGTTGAGGTCGATGGTCATCTGCGCGGTCGTACCGAGACCGAGCTGGTCGGTCGCCGTCACGTCCAGCGTCAGCGACGGCGTCGCCTCGAAATCCAGCACCGCGCCCGCGGCCACGGAAATCGTACCGGTCTGGGAATCGATATCGAACAGCGTCTCGCCGCTGCCGCCGGTGATCGCATAGCTCAGAACGTCGCCCGCGTCCGGGTCGTCGGCGGCAACCGTGCCGACGGCTGTGTCGGCCGCGCTGTTCTCGTCGACCTGGAAGGTCTGCGGCGCGATCTCGGGCGCCTCGTTCACGTTTCTGAGTTCGACGGTCATGGCCGCGGTTGCGCTGAGACCGCCCTGGTCGGTGACGATGACGTCCAGCGTCAGCAACGGCGTCGCCTCGAAGTCGAACTGGCTTGAATCCGCGACCTGCAACAGTCCCGACGGACCGATCGTTATCGCGGTCGCGCCGCTGCCACCGACGATTTCGTAGCTCAGGACATCGCCGACATCCACGTCGGATGCCAGCACCCTTCCGATGATCGTGTTGTTCGGGCTGTTCTCGGCGACCGAGAAGACCTGATCGTCAACCACGGGCGCGTCGTTGACGCCGGTAACTGTGACGGTGACGGTTGCGGTATCGAAGCCGCCGTTGCCGTCCGTGACGGTGTATTCGAACGTGTCCAACACGCTGTCGCCTGCGGCGAGCGCCTGGAAGGCCGCGACCGACGCCGCATCGCCCGCGGTGGGCGCATAGATGAAATTGCCGTTGCCGACGTTCGTAACGGCCGCGCCCAGCGTGCTGACCGCGTCGACGGCGAAGACCGTCAGGACGTCGCCTTCGGGGTCGCTGTCGTTGGCCAAGACGTTGCCGATCAGCCGCGCCCCGTCGTCCGCGCGCGCGCTGAAGCTACTGCCGAACACCACGTAACTTTCGCCGGCACGACTGTCTCCACCCGGGTCGCCCCCCCACGCGCCGACGATGACGTCGTCGAAGCCGTCGCCGTTGACGTCACCCGCCGCGCTCACCGAACGGCCTGTTTCGTCGTCCGCATCGATGCCGCTGAGGGCAAAGCCGTTGCTTCCGTTCAGCGTTGCGAGGTCGAGCGCCGCGCCAAAGCCGGCCGCGCTGCCGAACACCACGTAGCTCTCGCCGGATCTGCCGTTTGCCCCGATCGCCCCGATGATGATGTCGTCGACGCCGTCGCCGTTGACGTCGCCCGCCCCACTCACCGACCAGCCTGAGAAGTCGTTCGCATCGATGCCATCGAGCCGGAAGCCGTTGCTCCCGTCCAGCGAAGACAAGCTGAAGGTCGCCGCAAAGGCGCCATCGGCCGCCGTATCGCGCCCGAACACCACGTAGCTCTCGCCGGCAGCACTGTTGCCGTTCGGGTCGGCATATCTGGCCCCGACGATAAGATCGTCGACGCCGTCGCCGTTGACGTCGCCCGCACCGCTCACCGACCAGCCAGCGCGGTCGCCCAGGTCGATGCCGTCGATGCGGAAACCGTTGCTCCCGTTTAGCGTCGCGAGGTTCAGCGACCCGATGCCGACCCTGTCGCCGAACACCACATAGCTCTCGCCGGCACCGCCCGCCGACGTCCCGACGATGACGTCGTCCACGCCGTCGCCGTTGATGTCGCCCGCCCCGCTCACCGACCAGCCGGAGCGGTCGCCCCGATCGATGCCGTCGAGACGGAAATCGCCGCCTCCGCGCAGCGCCGCGAGGCTGATTGTCGCCGGGATCAAGCCGGCCTCGAGGCCGTACAACACGTAGCTCTCGCCGGCTTGATCTTCTCCCCCCGGACTGGCCCCGAACGCACCGATGATGAGATCGTCGAGGCCGTCGCCGTTGACGTCGCCCGCCCCGCTCACCGAATGGCCTGAAAAATCGGACGAATCGATGCCGGGGAGACGGAAACCGTTGCTCCCGTCCAGCGATGCGAGGTCGAACGTCGCGCCGAAGCCGGCCGCGCTGCCGAACACCACATAGCTCTCGCCCACGGACGCTTTAAGGATCTGATCGACCCCGGGCGCCCCGATGATGATGTCGTCGAGGCCGTCGCCGTTGAAGTCGCCCAGCCCGCTCACCGAAATGCCGAAGCCGTCTCTCTCATTGATGCCGTCGATGCGGAAACCGTTGCTCCCGTTCAGCGTCGCGAGGTCGAGCGCCGCGCCGAAGCCGGCCTTGCTGCCGAACACCACATAGCTCTCGCCGGTAAAACCGTTCGCCCGGTACGCCCCGACGATGACGTCGTCGAGGCCGTCGCCGTTGACGTCGCCCGCCCCGCTCACCGACCAGCCGGAGCTGTCGTTCTCATCGATGCCGTCGATGCGGAAACCGTTGATCCCGTCCAGCGTCGCGAGGTCCAGGTTCGCGGCCAGTGAATCGCCATCGTCCACCGCAACCGGCGCATCGTTGGCGCCGTCGATGGTGATTGTCAGCGTGCTGTCAGCCGTCAGCGGGTCCAGCGCATCGCCGTCGCTCATCGTATAGGCGAACGTGTCCTGCAGCGTGTCGTTCTGACCAAGCGTGTCGACGAGCGGATTGGCATCGTCGAGCTGATAGCTGTAGCCGCCGTTGGAATTGAAGGTCAGCGTGCCGTAAGTGCCGACGAACGTGCCAGTGGTCGTCACGGCGAACCCGGTGTCGGGGTTGTCGACATCCGTGTCGTTGGTCAGCACGTTGCCGATCACCGGCAGCGCGGGGGCGGCGCGCGTGCCCTCGGCCACGCTGGCCACGTCGGCGACGGCCAGCGGCGCATCGTTCACCGGGTTCACCGTGATCCCGACGCTGGTGAACTCGGAGATCCCGGCCTGGTCGCCCACCGAGACGACCAGCGTGTCCTGGCCGTTGAAATTGAGGTCGCCCTGGTAGGCGAGACCCGACAGGGCCTGGTTGACCACGTTCTCCGTGCCGCTGAACGACAGCGTCCCGTCGCTGCCGTCGCCGTCGATCACGTTCAGCAAAAACGAGACCGGCGCCGAAAGGGTGCCATTGCCGACCGCAAGCGTCACCGTGACCTCGTCGCCCGCATCGGCGTCGTCAACGGACAGCGTCGTGATCGAAAGCAGCGTGTCCTCATCAACCGAAAGCGAACCCGGCGCATCGATGGTCGGCGCGTCGTTCACGCCGGTGACGGTGATCGTCGCCAGACCGTCGTCAAACAAACCCTGGTCGTCGCGGATCTGGTAGTCGATCACCACATCGACGCTGTCGCCCGCCTGCAGCGCCTGCAACTCCGGCGAGAGTGTCGGGTCGAAGGCAAACCGGCCGTTGCTTTGAGCCGCGGTGATGCCGCCGATGATGGGCCCGCCGACAATGCGCGCCTCGCCGATGTCCGAAAGGACGATAGTGCTGTCGACGTCGAAGTCGTTGCCGACGAAGCCAGGCGCCGCCAGATCAAGAACCGTGTCCTCGTCGATCGTGTAGAAGTCGTCCACCGCAACCGGCGCATCGTTCACCGGATTGACCGTGATCCCGACGCTGGTGAACTCGGAGATCCCGGCCTGGTCGCCCACCGAGACGACCAGCGTGTCCTGGCCGTTGAAATTGAGGCCGCCCTGGTAGGCGAGACCCGACAGGGCCTGGTTGACCACGTCTTCCGTGCCGCTGAACGACAGCGTCCCGTCGCTGCCGTCGCCGTCGATCACGTTCAGCAAAAACGAGACCGGCGCCGAAAGGGTGCCGTTGCCGACCGCAAGCGTCACCGTGACCACGTCGCCCGCATCGGCGTCGTCAACGGACAGCGTCGTGATCGAAAGCAGCGTGTCCTCATCAACCGAAAGCGAACCCGGCGCATCGATGGTCGGCGCGTCGTTCACGCCGGTGACGGTGATCGTCGCCAGACCGTCGTCAAACAAACCCTGGTCGTCGCGGATCTGGTAGTCGATCACCACATCGACGCTGTCGCCCGCCTGCAGCGCCTGCAACTCCGGCGAGAGTGTCGGGTCGAAGGCAAACCGGCCGTTGCTTTGAGCCGCGGTGATGCCGCCGATGATGGGCCCGCCGACAATGCGCGCCTCGCCGATGTCCGAAAGGACGATAGTGCTGTCGACGTCGAAGTCGTTGCCGACGAAGCCAGGCGCCGCCAGATCAAGAACCGTGTCCTCGTCGATCGTGTAGAAGTCGTCCACCGCAACCGGCGCATCGTTCACCGGATTGACCGTGATCCCGACGCTGGTGAACTCGGAGATCCCGGCCTGGTCGCCCACCGAGACGACCAGCGTGTCCTGGCCGTTGAAATTGAGGCCGCCCTGGTAGGCGAGACCCGACAGGGCCTGGTTGACCACGTCCTCCGTGCCGCTGAACGACAGCGTCCCGTCGCTGCCGTCGCCGTCGATCACGTTCAGCAAAAACGAAACCGGCGCCGAAAGGGTGCCATTGCCGACCGCAAGCGTCACCGTGACCACGTCGCCCGCATCGGCATCGTCGACGGATAGCGTCGTGATCTGAAGCGGCGTGTCCTCGTCGACGATAAGCGAACCCGGCGCATCGATGGTCGGCGCGTCGTTCTGGCCGGTCACCGTCAGGGTGATGGTCTTGATCTCGCTCGCCGCGCCGAACTCGTCTTTCACCCGGTAGGTGAACACCACGTCGCGGGTCTCGCCTTCGGCCAGATCCTCGAAGTCGCCGGCCGGGTCGAATGTGAAGGTGCCGTTGCCGTTGTTGATGACGACGCCGCCGTCCTCCAATGGCAAGGGAAAGCCGTCCGGTTTCTTGCTGGCGGGCTCCAGCCCGTCGAGCAGCTCGACGGTCAGGTTGGCGCCGTTGTCCACATCCGAGATGTCGAAGTCGAAGGTCTGCGGCGGGCCGTCCTCGAAGATCTCGTCGCCCGCGCCGCCGTGGCTTACGTCCGCCGCCACCGGCGCGTCGTTCTGCCCAGTCACCGTGATGGTCGCGGTTTTGATGCCGCTTGGCGCTCCGAACTGGTCGACCGCCCGGTAGGTGAAACTCACGTCGCGGGTCGTGTCTTGGGCCAGGTCCTCGAAATCGCCGGCAGGGTCGAAGGTGAAGGTGCCGTTGCCGTTGTCGGTGATCGTGCCGCCGCCGGTCAGCGCCTGCGGCGTCCCGGCCGGACCGCCGCCCGGCACGAACCCGCCCAGCAGCTCGACGGTCAGAACGGAACCATTGTCCACGTCCGAGATGGCAAAATCGAAGATGCGCGGCGGGCCGTCCTCGAACGCCTCGTCGCCGGCGCCGCCATAGGACGCATCGACCGCGACCGGCGCGTCGTTCTGACCGGTCACCGTGATGGTGATGGTCTTCACCTCGCTGGCCAGCCCGAACTGGTCGACCGCGCGGTAGGTGAAACTGACGGCGCGGGTCACGCCCTCGGCCAGATCCTCGAAGTCGCCGGCCGGGTCGAAGCTGAAGGTGCCGTCGCCGTTGTTGATGACGACGCCGCCGCCCGTCAGCGGCTGCGGCTTGGTGGGCGGGCCGGCGCTGACCGGCTCGAACCCGTCCAGAAGTTCCACTATAAGCGCTGCACCCGCGTCGGGGTCGGAGACAGGGAACGTGAAATCGCGCGCCGGGCCGTCCTCGAACGCCTCGTCGCCGGCGCCACCGAAGGCCGCGTCCTGGGCCGCCGGCGCCTCGTTGACGTCGTTGAGGTCGATGGTGACGGTCGCGGTGTCGGAAAGGCCGCCGATATCGGTGACGGTAACGTCCAGCGTCAGCGACGGCGTCGCCTCGAAGTCCAGTGCCGCGCCGGCGGCCACGGTGAGCGCGCCGGTCAGGGGATCGATGTCGAACGCCGTCCGGCCGCTGCCGCCGGTGATCGCGTAATTCAGAACGTCGCCAGCATCGACATCGCTGGCGGCGACCGTGCCGACGGCGGTGGGGGCCGGGCTGTTCTCGTCCACCGAGAAACTCTGCGGGGCGATCTCAGGCGCCTCGTTGATGTCGTTGAGGTCGACGGTGATCGTGGCGGTGTCGGAAAGCCCGTCGAAATCGGTGACGGTGACGTCCAGCGTGAAGGACGGCGTCGCCTCGAAGTCGAGCACGGCGCCGGCAGCCACGGTAAGCGCGCCGGTCGAGGGATCGATGGCAAACGCCGTCTGGCCGCTGCCGCCGGTAATCGCGTAGTTCAGAACGTCGCCCGCGTCCGGGTCGCTGGCAACCACCGTGCCGACGGCGGTGGTGGCCGGGCTGTTCTCGTCCACCGAGAAGCTCTGCGCGGCGATCTCGGGCGCCTCGTTGACGTCGTTGAGGTCGACGGTGATCGTCGCGGTGTCGGAAAGCCCGCCCAGATCGGTGACGGTGACGTCCAGCGTGAAGGACGGCGTCGCTTCGAAATCCAGAAGCGAGGCATCCGCGACCGTGATTGCGCCCGTCGCGGCGTCGATGGCAAAGGCGGTCTGGCCGCTGCCGCCGGTGATCGCGTAGTTCAGAACGTCACCCGCATCCGGGTCGCTGGCGAGGACCGTGCCGACGGCGGTGGTGGCGGGGCTGTTCTCGTCCACCGAGAAGGACTGCGCGGCGATCTCGGGCGCTTCGTTGACGTCATTGAGGTCGACGGTGATCGTCGCGGTGTCGGAAAGGCCGCCGATGTCGGTGACGACAACGTCCAGCGTGAAGCTGGTCGTGGTTTCGAAGTCGAGCTGTGCGGGGTCCGCAACCGTGATCACGCCCGTGCCGGAATCGATGGCAAAGGCCGTCTGGCCGGTGCCGCCGGTGATGCCGTAGGTCAGAACGTCGCCGAAGCCGGCGATGTCCGGGTCGGTGGCGATGACCGTGCCGACGACCGTGTCGACCGCGCCGTTCTCGTCGGTGGCAAAGGTCTGGTCCTCGACCGTCGGCTGGGTGTTGGTGATCGTGACCTCGACCGCCTCGAAATTGCGCGCCGACAGCCCGAAGCCGGTGAACTCGAAGACCTGCCCGCGGTCGCTGCGCGGGTTGCCGAAGTCCAGAAGGAACTGTTCGAACGCCGCCAGTTCGGCCGCGAAGGCCGTAAACTCGATGCTGTTGACCTGGATCTCCAGGGTGTCGAAGCCCGTGCCGCCGTCATAGAAGTCGGTCGCGCCGACATTCTCGGCCGTCACATGGACCGCCCAGTCGTCGCCCCGGCCGGCCAGCAGGATGTCGTTGCCGGCGCCGCCGTCGAGATAGTCGTTGGCATCGACCGTGTCGTCCGAACCGGAACCCGAACCGGAGGACCGGGAGCCCGAACCGGAGTCCCGCGAGCCCGAGCCCCGCGAACCCGAGCCGGAGTCCCTCGAACCTGAGCCCCGCGAACCCGCGCCGGAGTCCCGCGAATCCAAGATCGAGTCACGCAACGCGCCAATGTCGAAGAGGTCCGCATCCGAGCCGGAGCCCGATCCGAACTCGAAGCTGTCGCCGATCAGGATGTCGTCGCCGGCGCCGCCCAGCAGCGTGTCACCGCCCGCACCGCCCACGAGAATGTCGTTGCCGGTACCGCCGTCCAGATAGTCTATGGCATCGACCTGGCCGCCCGAGCCCGAGCCCGAGCCGGAACCCAGCCTGTCGCCGATCAGAACATCGTTGCCGGCACCGCCTTCCAGCCGGTCGCCGCCGGTGCCGCCGATCAGGATATCGTCGCCGATGCCGCCGATCAGTTCGTCGGTGCCCGCGCCGCCGTCCAGATAGTCGTTGGACTCGCTGTTGCCGACCGACCCCTTGTTGTCCGCGGACCGCGCGGAGCTGGAGCGCGATGCCGAACTGGACGGAGACTCGACCTCGTCGCCGATCAGAAGGTCGTTGCCCTTGCCGCCCAGGAGAATGTCGTTGCCTTCACCGCCGATCAGGTCGTCGTCGCCGGTGCCGCCCAGAAGAAGATCGTCGCCGGTCCCGCCAAGCAGGATGTCCCTGCCGCCGCCGCCCAAAAGAACGTCATTGCCGGCGCCGCCGTCGAGATAGTCCTCGCCGCCGAACCTGTCGCCGGAGCCCGAGCCCGCGATCGATCCCAGGCTGGAGCCCCGGTGCCGCAGGCTGCCGATCGATCCGTTGCCGGTGTCGCCGATCAGGACATCGTCACCGTCGCCGCCATACAGCCGGTCGCCGCCCTTGCCGCCAATCAAAAGGTCGGCGTCGGCCCCGCCGTCCAGCGTGTCCGTGCCCTTGCCGCCAAGCAGAACGTCGTTGCCGGCGCCGCCCAAAAGCGTGTCCGTGCCCCTGCCACCCTTGAGAAGATCGTTGCCGGTCCCGCCGTCAAGCGTGTCGTTGCCCCGGCCGCCCTTGAGGACGTCGTTCCCGCCAAGCCCGAACAGCGTGTCGTCGCCGCCGCGGCCGTGCAGCACGTCCCGGCCGTCGTCGCCGGTCAATATGTCGGGATCGGGACCCCCGCGCTGGAAGCTCTTGTATTTCTGCTTTTTGCGACGCGCCATCGGTCCCCCCCTTGGCCCGCTGCGCGCCTATAGTCTGCCCAAATCCGGATGATCGGGATCAGCAGTTTTGACCGGTTCAGTGAAGCTGAACACCCACCCCACGATCGACCGCCTCGATACGGACCACACCCCTCCCCGTCGCGAGACCTGCGGCCGACAACGCCGCCCTGGCAACCACCCTACAGTTCACGGCGAAAACACCGATCACCTGGCAAATCCCGAGCCTTACGTGATCCTGACTTTGGTCTGCGCGGCACGGGTAATATTATCGTTTAAAGCTTATACGAAAGCGTGGCCGGCGCAAAGCGCGCGGTGCGCAAAAGGCGCAGAAAACATGGGTTTCTTGCAGAGGGTGCCGTCGGCCGCGTGCAATTAAGGCTCAGAATTGCCTGCACTTGGAGTTATGCAATCGGCGGTCATAGGGACGAGACGGCGCGGACGTTTACCGCACCCTTGAGCGGACGCCCTCAAAAGCGATATAGCCTCGGCCTCCAACCTGTGGGGACAATCGCATGGAACGCAGCATCGTGACGACGTACGCCGGCCAAGGCAGCGGTTAGCCGATGGACCTTGTCATCTTCGACATGGACGGCGTGCTGGTCGACAGCGAGATCATCTCCGCGCGCGTCGCGACGCGCGCGCTCAACCGCGCGGGATACGTGGTCGACGAGGCCGGCGTGGTGGAGCGTTTTCTCGGCATCTCCAACGTCTCGATGGTGAAGATGATCGAACGCGAAACCGGGCTCAGGCTGACCGAGGATTTCATCACCGAACTGCGGCGCGACCTCTTGGCTGTCTACGAGGACGAGCTTGAACCGATCCCCGGCATCGGTGGCGCGCTGGACGCGTTGGTGGCGCGGCGCTGCGTCGCCTCTTCCAGCAACCCGGAGCGGATCGCGCGGTCGCTGGAACTGACCGGGCTCGCGCCCCATTTCGGAACGGACATTTTCAGCGCGACCATGGTCGAGAACGGCAAGCCCGCACCGGACCTGTTCCTGTTCGCGGCGGCGCGCATGGACGCCGATCCCGCCCGCTGTGTCGTCGTCGAAGACAGCGAGGCGGGCGTCACCGGCGCCAAGGCCGCCGGCATGACCGTGCTGGGCTTCACCGGCGGCAGCCACGTGCACCACGATGCGCATGCGCCGAAACTGGCGGCGGCCGGCGCGGATGCGGTCTTCGACGACATGGCGGTGTTGAACGGCTTGATCGCCGAGGCGGCGGTCTGACGGGACGGTTGGCCGAAAGCCGCCAACCGTTGTTGGCAGGCTGCCATGCGGATGGGCTATACCGCTGATATGGACCTTGTTCTGGAAAGCGATCGGCTGCTGCTCAGGCCTCTGGAACTGGCAGACGTGGACCTCGGGATCACGTTGTTCACCGATCCCGTGGTCACGAAATACGCGGGCAAGACATATACGCCCGACGAAATCGTCGAGCAGATGCCCACCGTCGTCAGACGCTGCGCCGGCGGCGCGATCGGCATCTGGTGCGTCACGGACAAGGCGACCGGAGAGAAGCTGGGCACGGCGATCCTGCTGCCGCTGCCTGTCGAACTGGACGATACGGACTGGGACCTGGTTCGCGGAGACGGCTACCCCGACGCCGAAATCGAGGTCGGCTACATTCTAAAGCCGTCGGCCTGGGGAAAAGGCTATGCGACGGAGGCCTGCACGCGGCTGCTCAAGTTCGCGTTCGAGGAGACCGCGCTTGAGGAGGTGGTCGCGTGTACCGCGCCGGAGAACACGGCGTCCCAGAACGTGCTCAAGAAAAGCGGCCTGTCATACGAGGGCACGCGCCGGGCCTATATGGTCGACTGTCCGGGTTTCAGGATCACGCGGGCGCAGTGGCTGGAACGGCACCGGGCCGACGCCTAGAAAACCGGCCCCCTCACCCGGCCAGCGCTGCCTCGACCTCGGCGCGCCGGGGCATGGGTGCGACGGCGCCATAGCCTTGCGTCGACAGCGCCGCGGCGGCGTTGGCATAGGCCGCGGCCGAGAACGGCCCCTCGCCCCTCGACAGCTCGGCCAGGAAGGCGCCGTCGAAGGTGTCGCCCGCGGCGGTGGCGTCCACCGGCGTGACCGGAATGCTGGGCACCAGGCGGCGTTCCTCCGGGGTTGCGACCAGCGTGCCTTCGGCACCCAGCGTGAGCGCCACGATGCCGGCGCCCAGTTCCAGGTAAAAGTCGACGATCGCATCGGGCGCCTCCAGCCCGGTCAGCGCCAACGCGTCGTCGAGGCCCGGCAGCGCAATGTCGCACTGGGCCATGGCCGCATGGATCACCGCGCGCGCCCGGTCCAGCGGCCACAGCTTGAGGCGCAGGTTGGTGTCGTAGGAAACCTGCGTGCCGTTTTCCCGGGCAACCGCGATCGCCCTGAAAACCGCATCGCAGGCGCTGTCGCTGATCGCCTGGCTGATTCCGGAGACGTGCAGGATCCGCGCCGGCGCGATGTAGTCGGCCGGGATGTCCTCCGGCCCCATGCGGCTCGCCGCCGAGCCCGCCCGCAGATAGGAGAAGGCATGGCCCGCGTCGGTGTGGGTCACGAAATAGACCGCGGTGTGCGCCTGGCCGTTGCGGATCACCCGCGAGGCATCGACGCCCTCCCGCCGCCACAGGTCCATGAAGGACTCGCCGAAGGCGTCCTCGCCCAACGCGGTCAGCATGCCGACCGCCGCGCCCTGCCGGGCGGCGGAGATCGCGGCATTCGACGTGTCGCCGCCATGTCCGGGCAGATAGTGGTCCTCGCCGCGCACCTGGTTGAATTCAAGCATCGGCTCGCCGAGACAGACGATCTCCGGCTGCATGTCCTCCCCTTTGCCCTTCGGTCAACCGGCTTCGATCCGGAGACGATGCCAGTTTCTTCGGCCGGTGTCAGGTGGCCTTTGGCCGCGCAGGGGCACAGGCGAACGTAGGCGGCGGCGCCTAGCCCGAGCGGTTTCCGCCGCCCAGGCCATAGGGCGCCGGCGCCGCCTCGGCGATCTTGTGCAGCAGCATCTTGAACTCGGCCTTTGGCCGGTCGCCGAAGATCGGGTCCTCGTTGGCGAGGAAGGCGGCGTCGATTTCCTGCCAGTCCTCCGGCAACAGCGCTTTCTCCGCCGCGGGAATGACCTGGTCCTCCTCCATGCGCATATGGTCCCATTCCGCCTGCAGATAACTTTCGACCGCCTGCTTGAACGGCCCGAACGACTGTGCCCCGCCCTCGCGGTAGTCCTCGGTCTTGTCGCGCAGTTCGCGCAACAGCGGCGCATGGCGTTTGTGCTGGGACTCAAGCTCGTCCAGCGTCGCCGCCATGGCCGGCGCCCGCGCGCGCAGGGCCTTGAACAGATAGTCGTTCTCTTTGGGGTGGTGATAGGTGTTCAGGAAGCGTTCGATATAGTCGTAGATGCTGTCGAACAGCTCGAAATTGGGTTGCGTGCCGCGTTCGTCGATGTCGCGGACCACATTACGCAGGCAGTTCAGGACGGAGGCCAGGTTCCGGTGTTCGGTCCTGATGACGATCGATGCCTGTGACATCGCAGATCTCCTTTGTCCTGCGATTCCACCATCCCGCACTGTCCCTGGCCTTGACATAACGCAACCGTCTGGGCCGCGCACGGCGGGGATGGAATTTCGCGCCGGCCGCCCTAGACTGTCGGCCAGCGCGCCGCCGGCCCGCCGAAAGGAATGGTTCTTCCAAGCATGCTGCGTTTCATCGTGGGGCGGCTTTTCGAAAGCCTCGTGGTTCTCGCCCTGATCTCCTTTGCGACCTACGGGCTGATCGGCCTGATGCCGGGCGATCCCATCGACATCATGGTGATGGCCAATCCCGAACTCTCGCCGGCCGATGCGGCCCGGCTGAAGGCGCTGTACGGTCTGGACCAGCCGATCCTTCAACGCTACCTGAACTGGGCCGCAAACGCGCTTGGCGGGGACTTCGGCTACTCGCGCCTGCACACGCGGCCGGTGACCGAGGTCCTGTGGCCGCGGCTGGGCAACACCGTCCTTCTGCTGGGAATCAGCCTGGCCCTGGCGATCGCGCTGGCGGTGCCGCTGGGTGTGCTGGCGGCGATCAAGCGGCACTCGGCCCTGGACTACGGGATCAACATGTTCTGCTTCGCCGGCATCTCGGTCCCGCCGTTCTGGCTGGCGCTGATGCTGATCATCCTGTTCGCGGTCCAGCTCAACTGGCTGCCGGCTGGCGGGATGGGGCCACCGGGCGCGGGGCTGGTCGAACGTCTGCCGAACCTGGTGCTGCCGGTGCTGACGCTGACCGTGCTGTCGGTGGGCTCGTTCATCCGTTTCATGCGCGCGGCGATGCTGCAGACGATGCGGCAGGACTATATCCGCACCGCCCGGGCGAAGGGGGCCGCGCCGCTGCGCGTCGTTGTCGGCCACGCGCTGCGCAACGCGCTGATCCCGCTTGCCACCATCGTCGCCCTCAGTTTCGGCGGGCTGTTCTCCGGCGCGCTGATCACCGAGACCATGTTCGCCTGGCTCGGCATGGGCAAGACCATCTACGACGCGATCCTGGGCAGCGACTACAACCTCGCCCTGATCGGTCTTCTGCTGGCGACCGCGCTGACGCTGTTCGGGAACTTCATGGCCGACATCGCCTATGTGGCGCTGGACCCGCGGGTTTCCTTCGTCGGGCGGGAGGCGGACCGATGAGCAGCCTGGACGGCGCCGTCGCCGCGGCGGGCTCGCCCCGGCGACGGGTCTGGCGGCGGTTCCTGCGGCACCGCCTGGCAATCGCCAGTGCCGCGGTGCTCGTCGTGCTGGCCCTGCTTGCGGCGCTGGCGCCGGTCGTCGAAGCGGCGCTGGGCGTCGATGCGGAAACCGCCGATCTGTTCAACCGACTGGCGCCGCCCTCCGCAGCGCACTGGCTGGGCACCGACGAGTTGGGCCGCGACCTGCTCGCCCGGCTGCTGTACGGCGGGCGGGTCTCGCTGGCGGTGGGTCTGGCGGCCGCCGCGGCGTCGGCCGTGATCGGGACCGCCATCGGTCTGGCGGCCGGCTACTATGGCGGGCGCCTGGACGCCTTCCTGATGCGGGTCACCGACGCCGTCATCTCGCTGCCGGTCCTGCCGCTGTTGATCGTGCTGGCAGCCATCGACCTCAGAAAGGTCGGTCTGCCCGACGAGATCGTCGATTCCGAGGCCGTCAGCCTCTACCGCATCATCGCGATCATCACGCTGGTCGGCTGGACGACGGTGGCACGGCTGGTGCGCGCCGAGACCCTGTCGATGCGGGCGCGCGAATTCGTCCGGGCGGCCGAAGCCCAGGGGGCCGGCGCCTGGCGGATTGCCCGCATCCACATCCTGCCGAACGTCATCTCGCCGGTGATCGTCGCCACGACGCTGTCGGTCGGCAACATCATCCTGTTCGAATCCGTCCTCAGCTTCCTTGGGCTGGGCATCCAGCCGCCCGTGCCAAGCTGGGGAAACATGCTGACCAATGCCCAGGACCTGATCTGGGACACGCCCGAGATCGCGTTCTGGCCCGGAATCCTGATCTTCGCGACCGTGATCGCGTTCAACTTTCTGGGTGACGGCCTGCAGGATGCGCTCGATCCGAGGACCCTGGACGAGCCCGAAATTCAGTGATCTTTAACCCTAATTTTTGGTAAATAATATCAGCCATTTGAGACGATTCATTCATCCAAAATCTTGAAAGTCTGGTGGCGAAGCCTTACACTGTATGACTGGAGAGAGTGGGCGAAATCTGCGCCGGCGCCGGCCACGGCTGCGGCCCCGGGAACCAGAAGGATCCCGGCCCCGATCAGGGACAGAGCCCAGAACACGTTCGCTGAACGCAGACATACCGGGGCCGTCTTGCGACGGGCCTTGAACTTGGATGGGTGAGTTGGACATGGCAGACGTATCTGGGATCGGCGGAACGGATTTCTCCGTCGCCAAGGGCTTTTCGCCCGACGAGAACGCCAGGTTGAACAGGCCGGCGCGTGAAGACACGCGCAACGAGGACGCCACGACTTCCGTGCGCAGCCAGCCCGCGCAGGAGGGTCAGGGCATCTTACAGTCGCCGCAACCGTCGAACGAGGGCGGCGCGCAGGACAACAGGGCAAGTACGGGTAACTTCACCGCCGGGGAAACGGATCGTCCGGCCGACTCGGTCGTCATCAGCGCCGAGGCGCAACGGGCCGCGCGCGCGGAACCGGAAAACCCGCCGACGGCTCAGGGATCGAGCGGCGAGACCGCCGTGCCGGCGGCCGGCGCAAACGCCGGACCGGAGAGCCAGGCGGCCGGCGCCGCCGTCCGGGAGGACCGGACCGCCATTACGCGCCCGGAGGCAGCCGAACGGCCCGACCCGACGCCGGCGCCCGCCAGGGCGACCGCGGCGGATCCCGCCGAACCGGCCGAGACCAATCAGAACGTGCGCGACGAGAACTCCAATGCCGCGGTTACCGGCAGCGAGTCGAACCAGTCCGAACAGAGCCGGACCATCGGCCAGGTCTTGGACGTGTTCGCCTAAACTTTCAGACCGGTCCGTGCAGTGGCGCCGGAAGGCGCCGGAATGGCCTCGTGCAAACCCCTCTTCCTTGGAAGAGGGGTTTTGCTTTCCGCAGCGCCAGGCATTGGCGCGGCACGCCGCCAGCAGGGTCGGGTCAGGTGTCCTTGCGGTCCGCCAAGGCGGCGCGGATCGACCCGATCTGCTCGTCGATGTCGATGGCGGCCTCCGAGGTGACCTCCAGTTCCCGGTCCTCGTAGACGTTGTTCGGCTTCTTGAGGCGCTGCCACTGGGCGATGGCGACGTCGCGCTGCAGGATCAGCGCTTTGATCTGCGGCCGGAACAGGGTCAGCATCGCACTCACCCACATGTTCACGGGCCAGGACGGCTGGGCGTGATCGATCTCGAACCGTTCGACCAGACGCACCACGTCCGACGCCCGGTACCAGAACTCGCCGGTCACCCAGCGGTTGGTGGTGAACAGCTTGATCGGATGGCCGCGCCGGTCCATCGAAATCGCGATCAGGTGGCTGAGCGCTTCGTTGTCCTCCCTGGGCGACCGGTAGTCGGGGACGGCGCGCGACGGATGGACGTTCTTGGGCATGCCCTTGGGTCTGAGGAAGGTGTGGAAGTGGCCGTGCTCGCCGCTTCTCTCCTCCTTCGGATGGGCATGATAGTAGTACTGCGCGTGGGTCTTGCCGTCGTAGACGTCGCCGTCGGGATAGTGCTGCCACTCGTAGAAGGTGCCCGCGTTCTTGATCAGTTCGCCGACGATGTTGTCGTCGGTATTGGAGAGCACCCGCTGGCAATTGACGACCACGTCGCCGGCCGCCAGCATCTCCTGCAACAGATCCGTCGGCAGGTCGTTGAGATCGATCGGGTCGATCGACAGGATCCCGCCATTCTCACTGGGTTCGGTGTTCATCGTGTCCAACATGCCGCCATCTAAATAAGCCCGGCCACGCGGCTTACCATATCACGCTTTCGCGAGGGCAAGCCGGCGCGGCGCCTCAAGGAATCTCCCTGACCAGGCGGAAGCCAACCAGGATATGCTTAAGGTTCGCTGGACGGGAATGGCGGGCCGCCGGGCGGCAGACTCCGCAACCCTTGTCGTCCCAGGACCCGCCTTTGACGATGTACCGCCCCGCCCCGGCCTCCGACCGGGTCCACTCGAAGACCTGGCCCGCACCGTCAAGCAGCCCGAACGGGCCGGCGCCGGTCGGGAACCGACCGACCGGAAGGGTGTCGAAGGGGCCCGCATCGTGGCTGTTCAGCCGCGCCGGATCGAAACGATCGCCCCAGGGAAACCGCCGGCCGTCGGTACCCCTGACCGCCTTCTCCCATTCCGCCTCCCAGGGCAGACGCCAACGGGCGCCGGTAAGGCGCGACAGCCACGCCGCGTAGGCGCGCGCGTCGGTGTGGCTGACCAGAACCACTGGATGATCGGCGCGGCCGGGCGGCACCGCGCCGCCGACCCAGGCGTGGCGCCGCGTCCGCGGAAAGGGATGGATCAGGCCGTAGGACTTCCACAGCGCCGCATCCACCTCCGGCGCCGGATGGCCGCTGTCGCGCAGGAAGGCCGCATACTGCCGGTTGGTCACCGGGGCCAGCATGATCTGGTAGGCATTCAAATCGAGGCTGCCGCGGGGGTATTCGCTTTCGTACCAGCGCCTTTGTCGCGTTACGTCGTGGCCGTAGGCGGCCTCGTCCAGGGCATAGGCCGCATCGCGCTCGTCCCGGTCGGAACCGCGCAGGAAGGCGCCCGCGGGGATGGTGACGACCTCGGGGAGGGTGACATCCTGCGACGCAGCACCCGGCGCGACCGCCAGCAGCGCCGATAGGGCCAGCAGCGTCGACCGCATGGGCCGTTCTTGAAACGCGTTGCGGCTACTCGCGAACCACCAGGACCGAGCAGTTGGCGTGGCGCACCACCCGCGCCGCATTCGGACCAATCAGATAGTCCTCGGCCTTCGGCCGATGCGAGGCCATCACGATCAGATCGCAGGTGATCTCCTCGGAGACCCTGAGGATCTCCTCGTAGGCGGTGCCGTGCGCCACGATGTGCTGAACGTGGATGTCGCCCGGAATGTTGTCCGTCGCCCATTTGTGCAGCGTTTCGCCCGCCTGCTTCAGCGCCTGCTGCTCGAAGTTGGTCGGAAAGAACGAACCGACGATGCTCATCCCGAAGTCCGGGACCACGGTGACGACGTGCAGTGTCGAGCCGAAAGCCTTGGCGTATTCGATGCAGACCGGCACCGCCCGCCACGAGTTCTCGTCGCCAAGGTCGATCGGCATCAGGATGTCCTTATACATTTCTCGGCTCCGTCTATTCCCTCGGTTACGCCAGTTCAGCGGCCCGCCGGCGCCGCTGCGTCAAGACGATCAGCGCGAGCAGCAGCGCGGCGGGTATGTACATCAGTTGCTTGGCCGGCTGGTCGGCCGGCGCCAAGACAACCTCGACCACCTGATCGAAGTCGAGCCCCGCCTCTTGAGCGGGCGAGTCGAACGTAACATTGTCGATGATCCACTGGCCATCCATCTCCAGGACCTCGATCCCCGCCTCGAACAGACGGTCGGCGCCGGTTTCACCCTCGCCCATGGGCAGGATGGCGATGAAGGTGCGCGGGTTGCCAACGGCGTCTTCGCCCGCAATCCTGAGCCGGACCTGCTCGCCCGCCGCCAGGCCGTCGGCGACCGCCTCGAGTTCCGACGCCGGCCGTTCCTGGTAGGGCGGCACGATCATGTCCATCCAGAACCCGGGCCGGAACAAGGTGAAGGCCACCAGAAGCAGGACGACGGTCTCGTAGAGCCGGTTGCGGGCGAAGAAGAACCCCTGGGTCGCCGCCGCAAACACCATCATCGCGGCGGTGGCGATAACGAACACGCCCGCGCCTTCGAGCCACGACACGTCGATCAGCAGCAGATCGGTGTTGAAGATGAACAGGAACGGCAACAGCGCCGTGCGCAGCGAATAGAAGAACGCCACGAAGCCCGTGCGGATGGGATCGCCGCCGGACACGGCGGCGGCGGCGAACGACGCCAGCCCGACGGGCGGGGTGACGTCCGCCATGATTCCGAAATAGAAGACGAACAGATGCACCGCAACCAGCGGCACGATCAGGCCGGACTGCTGGCCCAGCGTGACGATCACCGGCGCCAGAAGCGACGAAACGACGATGTAGTTCGCCGTCGTCGGCAGACCCATGCCGAGGATGAGGCTGAGAACCGCCGTCAGGACCAGCATCAGCAACACGTTGCCCAGCGACAGGATCTCGACCAGGTTTGCAAGCACCAGGCCGACGCCGGTCTGCGAGACCGTGCCGACGATGATGCCGGCCGCCGCCGTCGCGATGCCGATGCCGATCATGTTTCGGGCGCCGACCACCAGGCCGCTGAACAGCTCGTCCAGGCCCCGGCGGGTCGCCCCGTTCAGATCGCCATTGCCGCGGAACAGCGCGAACAACGGCCGCTGGGTCAGCAGGATGAAGATCAAGAAGGCGGTCGCCCAGAAGGCGGACAGGCCGGGCGACAGGCGCTCGACCATCAGGCACCAGACCAGGACCACCACGGGCAACAGGAAATGCAGGCCCGATTTAACCGTCGGGCCGACCTGGGGCAACTCGACGATCGGTGCGTTGGGATCGTCCAGAGCCAGTTCGGGATAGCCGGCGCAGTACCTGATCAGAGCCACATAGACCACCGCAAGGGCGGCCGCGATGATCCAAGCGGCGGCATCGCCGGCCACGGGCTTCAGCCAGCCGAGACCGTAATAGACCGCGTAGGCGACGATCGCCACGCCCAGGAAGCCCAGCACGAAGCGCATCAAGGCGACCAGGAGCGGGCTGGGCGTGCCGCGCCGCGGCAGCCCCTTCATGTCGGCCTTCATCGCCTCGAGATGAACGATGTAGACCAGCGCGATGTAGGAGATCAGCGCCGGAAGGAAGGCGTGGGTCACCACCTCGAAATAGGTGATGCCGATGTATTCCACCATCAGGAACGCGGCCGCGCCCATCACGGGCGGCATGATCTGGCCGTTGACCGAGGACGCCACCTCGACCGCGCCGCCCTTCTCCGGCGAGAAGCCGACCCGTTTCATCATCGGGATCGTGAAGGTGCCGGTCGTCACCACGTTGGCGATCGACGATCCCGAGATCAGGCCGGTCATCGCCGAGGCGACCACCGCCGCCTTCGCCGGCCCACCGCGATAGTGACCCAACAGCGAGAAGGCGACCTTGATGAAATAGTTGCCCGCACCGGCGGTATCCAACAGCGCGCCGAACAGCACGAACAGAAAGACGAAACTGGTGGAAACACCAAGCGCGATGCCGAACACGCCTTCCGTGGAGATCCACTGGTGATAGGCGACCGCGCCAAAGCTCGCCCCCTTCCAGGCGAGGATGCCGGGCATGTTCTGGCCGCCGAAGGTGTAGAGCAGGAAGACGATCGCGACGATCATCAGCGGCGGGCCCAACGCCCGCCGGGTCGCTTCCAGCAGCAACAGCATGCCGACGACCGCGACCGCGATGTCCACGCCGTTGGGGTTGTTCGGCCGGTCGGAAAGCTGATCGTAGAACAGGAACAGATAGCCGGTGGAAAAAGCCGCGCCCAGGGCCAGTACCCAGTCCTGGATCGGAATGTGCCGGCGCGGCGAACTGCGCAGTGCCGGAAAGGCGAGGTAGGCCAGGAAGGTGGCGAACGCCAGATGGATCGAGCGCGCCTCGGTATCGTTGAAGACGCCGATGCCGACCGCAAAGGGCAGCGGTGAGGCGTACCAAAGCTGGAACAACGACCAGGCCAGCGCGACCCCGGCCACGAACTTCGCAACCGCCTTGTTCGCGGGATCGCGTCCTCCGGTATCGGCCGAAGCGACCAGATCCTGCAGTTCGTCTTCCGACATCTGCGTGCCGGGCGTCGTTTGTTCGCTCATGCCACCCCCGCCTCAGGCGCAGCCCCGGCGACCATGATCTGCGGGAACGGCCGGACCGTTTCGCGCATCACGCCGGAGCCGTTGATCAGAACAAAAGAAGATACTCGCCTGTCAATGATACTGCAGAAAGACCGCGGGCGGGACTGTTGTCCCGCCCGCTCGAACGCCGGTTACATCCAGCCTTTTTCCTTGTAGTAGCGCTCCGCCCCAGGATGCAGCGGTGCGGAAAGGTTGTTGGTGATCATCTTCGATTCTTCGAGGTTCGCGAAAGCCGGATGCAGCTTCTTGAACCGGTTGAAGTTTTCGAACACCGCCTTGACCATCTGATAGACGGTCTCTTCGCTGGTCTTCGTCGAGGTCACGAAGGTCGCGCCGACACCGAAGGTGGTGGTGTCGTTGTCCGAGCCGGTATACATGCCGCCCGGGATCGTGGTCATGGCGTAATAGTCGTTGTCGTCGGCCAGCTTGCGGATGATGTCGCCGTCCACGTTGACCAGGTTCGACTCGCACGACGTGGTCGCTTCCTTGATCGATCCGTTGGGATGGCCGACCGTGAAGACAATCGCGTCGATCTTGTTGTCGCACAGGGCCTGTGCCTGTTCGGCGGACTTCAGCTCGGACGCCAGTTTGAAGTCGTCCATGGTCCAGCCGTATTCCTTCATGACGACTTCCATGGTGCCGCGCTGACCCGAACCGGGGTTGCCGACATTGACGCGTTTGCCCTTGAGATCCTCGAACTTCATGATGTTGGCGTCCTTGCGGGCCAGCACCGTGAAGGGCTCGGGATGCACGGAAAACACGGCCCGCAGCTCCTTGAAGGCACCGTCCGGGAACTTGTCGGGCGCCGTGCCGTTGTAGGCATGGAACTGCCAGTCCGACTGGGCGACGCCCATGTCGAGATCGCCGGCCCGAATGCCGTTGATGTTGGCGACGGAGCCGCCCGTGGTGTGCGTGCACTTGATCCCGTGATCCGCGGTGCCACGGTTCACAAGCCGGCAGATCGCGCCGCCGACCTGATAGTACACGCCGGTCTGTCCACCGGTGCCGATCGTAACGAACTCTTGCTGGGCAACCGATTCATCCGACGAAAACGCAAACGCGGCCGCCGCAATGGCGCTCACCGCTAACAGTCTTCTTGCGAACATTCTACGACTCCTCAATGCCGACTCTCATTCAGTCTTGTTGTTGTGACGGTCCGGCAGGCCCAGGGGACCTCCCTTCACCTCCGGCCCAATAGCGGGCCCCGCCCTGCGGGGCGGATCCCATGCCGGGCCAGGGGCCCGGACATCTCGGTTGATGGCGGTTCATCCACGCCTGCCGAGAGGCGGAAACAGCCCGCGTGCGCCGCGTCGGAATGGACGTAGCGTCCGGCCGCCTTCGGTGGATGGACCGTGATCAGGACTTTAGCGCTCCCTGTTTTTCCGGCGCAGGTCTCGGTCGCATTGCAGTCGACGAATCACCGCCGATCGGCCGGCGGCGCATCGACGTCACGCGCCTTGTTTACGCGGTGTTTTTCGGACTATGCACGGCCCCGCATGGGGCCGTCAACACGCCTCGCGCCACGGCCCGGGGCCTAGCGCAACCCCTTGTCCCGAAACACCCCTGCGGCCCCGTTGTGCAGCGGCGCGGACAGGCCGGAAACTGCCATTGTCTTCGGTTCCAGCGGCGTGAAGGCGGGATGCCGCCCGCGAAGCCAGGGCAGCCCTTCCATTGTCGTGGCGGCAACCCTGGCAACCACATCCTCCGGTTGCGTATCCCGCGTCACCAGCGTCGCGCGCAGACCGAAAGTCCGGACCTCGCCGCCCTGGCCGCGATAAAGGCCCGCCGGAATCGTAATTGCGCTGAGACCGCGACCGGCACGCAGCAGCTTGTCGATGGAGGGGCCCACCATCGAAACGATCGCCAGGTCACAGCGCGCCATCGCCTCGGCCAAGGCGCCGTTCGGGTGGGCAGCCACCATCGACACGGCGTCCAATGTCCCCTCACACAGTTTCGCAAGCCCTGCCGCCAGCGAAAGACCGGACGAACTTCCCAGGTCGTCGCGATCCATGCCCTCCGCAGCCAGGATCATCTCCATGAAAAGGCTGCGGTAGGTTTCCTCGGGGCCGAAATCGACCTGCTTGCCGGCAAGATCGGCGACCGTCCGAATGCCCGCGTCGCGCCGGACCACCAGCGTCACGGCTTCACCATGCAGGGAGAAGACCGCGCGCAGTCCTTCATCCGGGCCGTCGGCGCGGAACCGGCTGGTGCCTTTCACGGCATGCTGCTGCCAGTCGGACTGGACGACGGCGAAATCCACCTGCCCGTCGGCCAACGCCTGAAGCGCCTCGCCCGAATCGGCGAAAGTGTCGACCAGGCAGCGCCCGGTGCCGCCGCCGCGGCTGAACAGATAGCAGACCGCCCCGGCGGCCGGATAGTAGAGCCCGAACGGCTGTCCGCCGCCGATCACCACGGCGGACGCGCGGTTCAGCGTGTCTTGCGCGAAGGCCGAGGCGGACACGAACAGCATCAGACCAAGCAGGGCGATCCCCCGCGGGACAGTGGAAAACGTCAATGACCTACTCCCAGTAAGTGGCGTGCCGCCTGCGCGGACGCGACCGGTCGACCGACCAGACCCGCCGCCCGGACGGCCTGGGCCACCAGCGCCACATTGTCGGGCGCGGTGCTGCCGTCGGCCAGCAGCATGTTGTTCTCAAATCCTACGCGCGCATGGCCGTCGAGTGCGAGCGCCGCCGCCGCACACGCGCCTTCGCGCTTGCCGAAGGCGCACACGGCCCAGATCAGGTCCTCGCCCTCGGCGGCGCGCAGAAACGGAAGCATGTCGCGCGGGTCCGACTGCTGACCGGCGGTGTAGCGCCCAAGGACGTAGAGCACGAAGGGGCGGTCGCCGCAAACCAGACCGCGCTTCCTGAGCGCCAAGAAACGCGCCACGTCGTCGGGCGAGTAAAGAATGAACTGAGGAACCACGTTCTCGCGCGCCATCCAGTCGCAAAAGGCCGCGAAGGCGGGTTCGCTTTCGTCATCGGGACAAAGCTCGCGCACCGCCAGCGATACCGCCTCGGGCCTGAGGGTCCGCACGCAGTCCATCTGTTCCTCCGGACCGTAGCGCCCCACCGCCTCCGTCGTGACCTGTATGACGAAATCCTGGCCCGCCTCTAACCGCACGGCATCGATCGCCGCACGGTAGAGCGCGGGATCAAGCGAGTGCTCCATCGCCCCGTCGCGCACGTGCAGGTGCAGGATCGATGCCCCCGCCTCGGCACAAGCAGCCGCGGTCTGCGCCACCGTTTCGGGCGTGACCGGCAGGGCCGGGTGATCTGCGGGCGTCTTACGGGCGCCGTTCGGCGCGACCATGATGATGGCCGGATCCTGTTCCGTCATTCCGCCGCCTGCGGCAGCGATGCCAACGCCGCGTCAACGGAACGTCCCAGCTTGTCGACCAGCTCTTCGATCTGCGCCCGGTCGATGATGAAGGGCGGCGCCAGGAGTATGTGGTTGCCGCGTTTGCCGTCGATGGTGCCGCCACCGGGATAGCAGATCAGTCCGTTGGCCATGGCCTCCGCCTTGATGCGGGCGTGCAACTGCAACTCCGGCGCAAACGGCTCGCGACTGGCCCGGTCGGCAACCAGTTCCAGGCCGCGGAACAGGCCACGGCCGCGGATGTCGCCAACGTGGTGATGGTTCCCGAAACGATCGGTCAGGGCATCGTTCAGATGGGCGCCCATTTCCATCACGTTCTGCAACAGCCCCTCGTCCTCGATCGTCCGCTGGACCGCCAGCGCCCCCGCGCAGGCGGTCGGATGGCCCATATAGGTGTGGCCGTGCTGGAAGAACCCGGACCCGGCAACGATCGCGGCATAGATCTTCTCGGACGTGAACATCGCGCCGATCGGCTGATACCCGGCGCCCAGTCCCTTTGCGGTCGCCAAGATATCCGGCGCCACACCGTCCTGGGTGCAGGCGAAAAGCGTCCCGGTGCGCCCCATGCCGCACATCACCTCGTCCAGGATCAACAGGATTCCGTACCGGTCGCAGATCTCGCGTATCCGCCTGAAATACCCCGGCACGGGTGCGAGAGCGCCGGCCGTCGCTCCGACCACCGGCTCGGCAACGAACGCCAGCACGGTTTCGGGTCCCAGGCGTTGCGCGGTCTCCTCCAGTTCGTCGGCCACCCGCCGGCCGTACTGCTCGTCGGTCTCGTCCGCGCGGCGATCGCGGTAGGGATAGCAAGGCGCGATGTGATGGGTATCGATCAACAACGGCTCGAACGGTTCGCGCCGCCACAGGTTGCCGCCGGCGGCAAGGGCGCCGAGTGTATTGCCGTGATAGCTCTGACGCCGGGCGATGACGTGGCGGCGTTCGGGCGCGCCGGTTTCGATGAAGTACTGGCGCGCAAGCTTGAGCGCCGCCTCCATTGCCTCGGATCCGCCGGAGACAAGATAGACCTTGTCAAGGTCGCCCGGCGCCCGTTCGATCAGATAGTCGGCCAGCGCCTCGGCGGGTTCGGTCGTGAAGAACGCCGAGTGCGCGAAGGCGATGTTGTCGAGCTGTCGTTTGATTGCGTCGATCACAGCGGGGTGCGAGTGCCCGAGACAGGACACCGCGGCCCCGCCCGAGGCATCGAGATACCGCTTGCCCGTGTCGTCCAGAATGTAACAGCCGTCACCCTTTACAGCGGTCGGAAGCGACGCGCGCGGCTGACGGTGGAAAATATGCGTCATCGTTAGCAGGCCCGGTTTTGGGTGTGTTCCGTCGCGCGCGCCGACTAGGACTCGGTGTTGCGCTGGCCCTCTTCCAAGGTCCAGGTGACGACACGCTTCATGACTTTGCCGATCGCTTCGTCGAAGGCCGCAACGATCGCCAGCATGTCCCCCGAGTCCGCCTGGACCACCGAATCGAAGCGCTGCGATGCGACGATGTCCCTGCGCGGCATTCTGATCAGCTTGGCAATGACCGCGACGCGGACCTTCGGTGCTTCCCTGTTGGTCTGTCTCGCCCGCGGCCCTTCGGCCGGTTTGGTGCCTTGATACTCGGCCCAGAAATGGCGCAGTTCGGTGCGCAGGACAAAATCCGACTTCAAGCCGACGGAGAACGGGCTAACGCCGACGATCCGGCCCGAATTCTCGAACGATTCGACCAACAAGGCCTGAACCATGCGCGGTGCGGTGTCCATCCAGGCGGCTCTGCCGTAGTAGTCGAACTGGATGGCGCTGTGCCGCAAGGCAATCCTGGAGGTCGCAAGCCCCGCCTTCGAGGTCGGCCGGTCCACCAAAAGCTGCCAGTCGACGTAGGGAACCTCCTCGTCATAAGTGCTCTTCGGCGTCAGCACGTATTGGCGCGGGGGATCGCCCTGGCCGGGAAGCTCGACCGAACAGGAAGCCAACCCAACGGCGGCGGCGAGCGCCAAGATCGCCGGGCGCATATGCGACATTCGAAAACTCATGGCGCCTCAAACCCCTTCTGCTGGTCGCCGAACAGGAAGCGGGCCGGGTCCCGGCCGAAGTCATCCACGACGCGTTGGATCGACTGGATGAGCGAACGAGCTTCTGAGAAGAACAGGGTGATCTCTAACAAACCGTTATCGGCGAACGCGTCAATCTCCTCCCGGTTCCTGATCAGGAATCCGTTCACCTCCTCCGCCGTGATCTGCAGATCCTTGGCCAGCACCGTGTATTCCTGCACGGCGATATCGGCGTCCTGCACCAGCGGGCGCGCATCCGCCGCCAGTCCGTCCAGATTGGAGGTCAGGCTTTCGAACGAATCCAGGATGGTACCGCGACGGCTGGCGACTTCATCCATGACTTCGCGAAGATCCTCCATCGCCGCGGCGCCGTCGCTCATCGCGCTGCGCACATCGTCACGACCTTCCGCCAAGGCCCCGGTAAAGGTGTCGACGTTGGCGAGGATGTTCGAAAAGGACTTTCGGTTCTGCTCGTCCAGAACCATGGCAGCACGATCGACGAGGCCCTTGATGCTGGAGAACATCTCCGGCGCCCTTTCGAACAGTTCGGCCAGCCCGGACGTCTCCGCCTTGATGACCGCAGGATTGCCGTCCGGAGCCGGCGTCCTCAGCCGCGGCGATTCCGGCGAGCCGCCCCTGAGCTGGACGAACGCAACGCCCGTGATGCCCTGGTACTGCAGCGTCGCGACGCCGTCCTCCTTGATCGGCGTCGACGCGCGAACCTGGATACGGACCCGGATCAAGGTGGGGTCGGTCTCGTCGATCCGAATGTTGGTGACTTGTCCGACGGGCACGCCGCGATACTGAACGGATGCGCCGTTGCTCAGCCCCGATACATTGCCGGTAAATTCGACCTCGTATTCCGCAAGTCTTTCCTGGCCCGCGCGTCCGCCCAGCCAAATCAGGCTGACGACGATGCCGAACGCGAAAAGCACCATGAAGATGCCGACGAGAACGTAGCTGGCGCGTGTTTCCATTCCGGCTCACCCCACCTCGGCCTGTCCGTCCCCCTGCAGCGCGGCGCGCCCCCGTGGACCGTTAAAATACTCCTGTATCCACGGATGCGGGTCGTTCACGATTTCCTGCAGGGTTCCAACGCGGATCTTCTTGTCAACCAGCACCGCAATTCGGTCGCAAATCGCCGCCAACGAGTCAAGATCGTGGGTGATCATGAAGACCGAAATGCCAAGGCTTCTTTGCAGGCTACGGATCAGGTTGTCGAAGGCGGCGGCGCCGATCGGGTCGAGGCCGGACGTCGGTTCGTCGAGAAAGACCACCTGGGGATCCAGCGACAGGGCGCGGGCCAGGCCGGCTCGCTTGATCATGCCGCCCGACAGTTCGGAGGGGTACTTGTTGGCCGCATTTGGAGGCAGCCCGACCAGCTGTACCTTGAGCGCCGCCAGCTCGTCCATGAACTGCTGCGACAGGTTCGCATGCTCGATCATCGGAACCTGGATGTTCTCGGCCACCGTGAGCGACGAGAACAAGGCACCGCCCTGAAACAACACGCCATAGGTCGAGCGCAGTTGTTTCATTGTCCGGTCGCTGGCCCGCCGGACGTCCTCGCCCATCAGCGAGATTTCTCCTTCCGCGGGAATGTTCAGGCCGATGATCGTGCGCAACAGCACCGTCTTGCCGGTTCCCGAACCGCCGACGACACCAAGGATCTCGCCCGGCCGCACGTCCAGATCCAGGTCGTCATGCACCACCTGGGTGCCGAACTGGTTTCTCAGGCCACGGATGGAGATGACCGGCTTCACATCCTGCTGCACGCCGTCCATGACCTCAGATACCCAGCACCGAAAACAGGATCGAGAACAAAGCGTCCGCCACGATCACGAGAAAGATCGACTGGACCACGGACAACGTCGTCTGGTTGCCGACGCTTTCCGCGTTGCGCTTGGTCACCAATCCTTCGCGACAGCCCACCAGGGCAATGATCACCGCAAATACCGGCGCTTTGACGATGCCGACAAAGAAATGGTTGTAGCCGATGGCGTCCTGCAGCCGCGTCATGAACTGGGTCGGCGACATGCCGAGGTCGTAGATGATCATGACGGCGCCGCCCAGAACGCCCGTCACATCGGCCCAGAAGGTCAGCAACGGCAAAGTGATGATCAGGGCCAGCAGCCGCGGCAAAACAAGGACCTGGACCGGGTCCAGGCCCAGCGTTTCGATCGCGTCGATCTCCTCGCTGACCCGCATGGTCCCGATCTGCGCCGTGAATGCCGAGCCGGACCGGCCCGCAACCATGATCGCCGTCATCAATACGCCAATCTCGCGCAGCGTCGCGATGCCGACGAAGTCCACCGTGAAGACTTGCGCGCCAAAGACCGCCAACTGGACGGACCCTTGATAGGCCATCACCAAGCCGACCAGGAAAGACAGCAGCCCGACGATCGGAAGCGCGCGGATCCCGGTCTGTTCGATCTGGGTAAGCAAGGCCTTCGGCCGCCAGACGTGCGGACGCACCAGCGTGCCGAAGAAGGTGATGAACGCCAAACCCAGGAAATTGAGGATGTCCCGCAGTTCATGGAGCGCCCAGACGGTCGTCCGCCCCATGTCCTCGAACAGTTCCATGAAAGCGTGGGGATGATCGCGCTGCGTATCGTCGGCGGTGCATTGGGAGGTTTCGACCAGGTCGAAGAGGGCTGCGTCCTGGGGACGCTCGGCAATCACTTCTGCATCAATGCCCCTGTTGCGGAACTCCTGGCCCCACCGCCACAGGATCCAGGCACCGGCCGTGTCGAGCGCCTTTATCTCCGACAGGTCTGCCCGCACGTGGCGAATGCCCTCGGGCATGCGGTCCCTGGTCAACGGATCGAGCCGCATGGCGTCCTTTACGGTCCAGCGGCCGCCGGCCCTCACAGTCAGGACATCGCCTTCCTGCCTGGTTTCGAGCCAGCCCAGCTGCTCGTCCTGCTGCTCCGCCATTTCCGCCATGTGGCCCCCAATCCACCTGTCCCTAGGGTAGCACGGCATGCGGGCGCAACAACATGTGATATGCCAGTGGGATAGATCGGATCGTCACAGCCTTGTTGCCGCTGTGGTGCGCGGTCACTAGGATGCGCCGGCGCTTTCGACTTCGGAGTTCTTTGCGTGGGCCAGATGGACCTCAGACAGCATATTCGTTCGATTCCGGACTTTCCCAAACCCGGCATCCTTTTCTATGACATCTCGACACTGCTGGCTCATCCGGACGCCTGGCAGGACTGCGTTCATCAGCTCAGCGACGCGGTCCGGCCCTTGAAGCCGGATGTGCTTGTCGGCATCGAATCCCGGGGCTTCCTGACGGCCGCACCATTGGCGCTGACCCTCGGCTGCGGCTTTTCCATGGTCCGCAAACGCGGCAAACTTCCCGGCGAGACGGTCTCGCTGACCTACGACCTGGAATACGGCACCGACACCGTGGAGATCCAGGCCGATGCAATCGAACCGGGCCAGCGGGTCGTCGTCCTGGACGATCTGCTTGCGACCGGCGGCACGATGGCGGCCTCGATCGAGCTGGTGAAAAAGGTCGGCGGCGACGTCCGCGGGGCCGCCTGCATTATCGAACTGACCTTCCTGAAAGGCCGGGACCGGCTGAACGTCCCGTTCTCCGCCCTGATCGCCTACGATTCCTGATCGGGCCTCGCCGCGACCGCGCCCGCCAGTTCCAGAAGCAGTTCGTCCGCGCCGCGCGGACCGATCAGCGACATCCCCACCGGACAGCCTTCCACCAGCGCGGCCGGAACGCTGATCTGGGGCAGCCGCCCAAGACCGGCAATCGCCGTCAGCTGCAGCGCGCGATAGCGGAATGCCTCCAGTTCGTCTGCCGGCAGATCGCGCGGCGGCGCGATCCCGGGCGCGGTGGGCAGCGCAATCACGCTGCCGCCGTCCAGCAAAGGCCAAAGCGTTTCGCAGACCTTTTGCTGCACCACCGCGGCCTCGGCCTTCTGTTCGGGCGTGATCGTCGCGACCCATCGGAACCGATCTGCAATACCGGGACCGAATTGCGGTTTTGTGCGTTCGACCCAATCGCCGTGAACCTGCCAGATCTCCGCGCCCTGGAGCATCCGGAACGCCCGGAACCACCCATCCAGGCCGCCTTCGGCAATCGTCATCTCCCGCCGATCGCCGACCACCGCCTCGACCCGGCGCATAGGCGCCTGTAGCGCGTCCGTCACGGACGTATCGGCCAGCGACCAGGCATCGGTCGGAACGATCAGTCCCGCCGGCTTTGCCGGGGCCCTCCAGTCGGGCAGCAGAACCCGGCCGACACGCTGCATCACGTCCGGCGACCGCGCGAACCAACCGATCGTGTCGAACCGCGGCGCCAGGGGCATGACGCCCTGCAGCGCGATCCGGTCGTGCGTCGGCCTGAGGCCGAAGATGCCGCAATAGCTTGCCGGCACGCGCACCGACCCGCCGGTGTCCGTCCCGATCGCAAGATCGACCAGACCGCCTGCCACTGCGGCGGCCGAACCGCTGGACGACCCGCCGGGGATCCGGCCCGGCGCGTTGACGTTTCGCGGGGTCCCATAGTGGTGGTTCTCGCCATTCAAGGAGAACGCCAGTTCGTCGGTCTGAGTCTTTCCGACACAGGTGGCGCCAGCCGCCAACAGCGCCTCGACAACGGGTGCCGTTGCCGGTGCGGGCGGATGTGTTCGCAGCCAATCCGGGTTGCCGCAACCGGTGCGGTACCCGGCAATGTCGAAGATGTCCTTGGCCGCAAAGGTGAGACCCGCAAGCGACCCATCCTCGGCGCCGGCAAGCGTGACATCGGCATGTTCTACGAAGGCGCCCAGCCCGTCGCGCATCCACGACTCCTGCGTGACCTACCGTTCGCTGAGAGCCTTCCCACGCGCCCGGACAACGGGATCGAGGATGTAGTCGAGCACGGTCTTTTGTCCAGTGACGATATCCACGCTGGCCAGCATTCCGGGAACGACGGTGAGATCCCGATCGGCCGGAGCCCGCTCGGTTTGCACGCGAACGCGATAGAATGCCTCGCCCTCTTCCGCCGTGACGAGATCCGGATTGATATCCACCACGATTGCCGAGAGGCCCGCCGACGCGGGCCCGTCGAATGCATCGAGCCTGACAACGGCGTCGAGACCGGGCCGGACATGCCCCAGGTCGATCGGCCGGATGCGGGCTTCGACAAAGATTCTGTCTTCCAGCGGCACCACCTCCACAAGAACGCGTCCCGGCTTGACGGTCTTGCCGGGCGCGGGAACCGTCAGGTTGCGCACCGTTCCCGCGACCGGCGCAAGGACTTCGGCCCGGCGCTGACGCTGCTCGCCGGAGCGGATGTCTTCGCCAAGCCGCGCGATCTCGGCCCGCAGGCGCGACAGGTCCGCTGTCGCCGCGGCCCGATAGGAGGCGGTTTCTTGTTCGATCCGGTTCTCCAGTTCGCCGACCGCGTCGCGGGCGCTGCGCAGCCTCTCGTCCGCGCCGGCGATCTGCGCGTCCAGATCCTTGAGTTTCTGCTCAATCCGCGTGAGGTCGATACGCGGCGCCGCGCCCCGATCCACCAGCGGCTTCAGGAGTTCGTATTCCTGTCGCACCAGGTCTCGCGGCGGACCGAGCTGGCTGAGCCGTTCGGCAAGGTCGTCCGCCCGCTGTCGGTGCTCCTCAAGCTGCGTCGCAAGGGCAGCCACTTGCCGGTCCAACCCCTCGCGTCGGGCCTCGAAGCGCAGACGCTCGGCCTCGACCGCTTCTGGCGCACGGGCGATCAGGTCATCGGAGAACCGAACCGAGTCCAGACCTTCCGCTTCCGCGTCGGCGCGCTCTGCCGCCGCCGCGGCATGCAAAAGTGCCTGGCGGTGTCGCACCAGGGCGGCGTCGTTTTCCGGATCGGTGATGCGCAACAACAGCTGACCGCTTTCGACGATCTCGCCGTCCGCAACGGCAAGTTCGGCGAGCGTCCCCCCATCGGCGTGCGAGACCGCCTTCGTCAGTCCGGATGGGACGACCGCACCCTTGCCGGAGGCCAGTTCCTGCAGCGGCGCGATCCGCGCCCAGGCAAAGAACGCGACGACCGCGGCCGCGGTCAGAAACAGCAGATAGTGCGCCATGCGCCCGTTGCCGCCGGTGCCGGCGGGCGGGGCGAGATCGGAAGGATCGATACGGTCGGTCCATGCGGCGTCGTTTCTCATGTCGCCGCATCTCCGCCGGTCACGCCGTCGAACAGGCGGCCTTGCAGCGCATCGATAACATCGTCGCGCGGACCGTCGGCGACGACGCGGCCGCCGTCCATGACGATCAGACGATCCACCAGGGACAACATCGCCCGGCTGTTTGTGGTCAAAAGCAGCGTCTCGTCCTCCAGGGCGTGGCCAAGACGCGCCGCGACGGCGGCTGCGGTGGTTTCGTCCATCGCGCTGGTCGGATCGTCCATGATCAGGACCGGCGGCATCCCGAGCAGCGCGCGCGCCACCGCGACGGTCTGGCGCTGACCGGCCGACAGGGACCGTCCATGTTCGCCCACCTGGGCGTCGAGCCCGGCGCCCTCGCGCAACGCGGCTTTGCCGATGCCGGCAATCCGGGCCGCCCGCTTCACCGCCCATTCCTCGGAGTGCGGGGCGGCGATGGCGATGTTCTCCCGCACCGAGCCGAAGAAAAGCTCCGCGTCCTGGGGAACGACGCCGATGTTGGCGCGAAGGTCGGCGGGGTCGAGCCGCCGCAGATCGATGTCGTCGACCAGAACGGTGCCCGCGCCGGGCTCGTAGTGGCCGTCGACAAGCCGCTGGATCGTCGTCTTGCCGGAACCGGTGCGCCCAACTATGCCGACTCGTTCGCCGGCCTCGATCCGGAAGGAGACGTCGGACAGAGCCATGTCGTCATGTCCGGGATAGCGGAAGGAGACATTCCGGAACTCGATGCTCCCGGACAGCACGGAACAGCCGACCGACCGGCTGTTCGCAGGCCTTTCCACGGGCCTGCGCATCACATCGTCCAGTGCAGCCAATGCAAAACCGGCCCGATAGCAAGGGGGCAGAACGGTCCCGAGCGACAGCATTGGGGCCATGGCGCGGTTTGCAAGAATGGCGACCGCCACCAAGGCGCCGAACGACAGCGTGTCATTGCGAACCAGGTAGAAACCGGCACAGACCACCGCGACGACGACCAGCTTGTCGGCGGCTGCGGCGACGTGAACCAACATCGCGGACAAGCGGTCCGATTTCGCAGCGGCGCCGGCGGCACGGTCGCCGACGGCTTCCCATCTGTATTGCATGGTGCTTTCCGCACCGACGCTTTTGACGGTTTCGATGCCGTCGACGGTCTCGACCAGAAGCGCGTGGGCCTGCTGCTCCGCGCGAAGACCGCGCGCCGCCGCCTGCCGAAACGGGTAGTGCACCAGGACGCAGGCAAGACAGCATGCCGCAATCCCCAACAGCGGGATCGTCGCGACCGCGCCGCCTGCAATCCAGGCTATTGTCAGAACGAAAAGGGCGGCGAACGGCAGGTCCACGAAGAAAATCAGCGTGCCGGACCCGAGGAGCGCGCGAAGCCGGTCGACCTCTCGAACGGTGTTCGCCAGCGCGCCGGTCGAGTTGGGTCGGACTGCCATCTTCATGGCGAGGACATGACCGAACAGGCGATTGCCGATTTCGGTCCCCGCCGATCGACCGGCGGCGTCGACGAAGTGGCTGCGCACCAGCCTGACCAGGAGATCGAATCCGATGACCGCAACGACGCCAAGCGCCAGCGCCCACAGGGTCTCCTCCGCGAATGTCGGCAGGACGCGGTCGAACGCGAACATGACGAACAACGGCAAGGCAAGCGCGAAGCCATTGATCAAGCCGGCCGCGACAAGGACCTCGCCATAAGCCGGCAGGTGCCGCAGGACCGCACCCAGAAACCACCTGCGGGTCCGAGGCGCACGCGGGTCAGGGGCACGGTCGTCGAACCGAAACCGTGGCTGAGCCAGCAGAATGTGACCGGCGAAATCGCGCTCCAGCTCCTCGACGGGCATGACCTGAATGCCGGAGTCGAGCTCGGGCAGGATGACGTAGGCCCTGCCCTTTTCGACCTTTGCGAGGACACAGGCCCGACGCTCGGAAAGCAGAAGCAGGCATGGCATGTGTTGAGGCCGCAGCCGGTTCAGCGACCATCGAACGACCCGACCCGTCAGACCTGCCCGATGCGCGGACCGCACCAACAGCGCAGGCGTCAGCTTGCCATCTTCCAGCGGCAGACCCGCGGTCAGCGCCTGCGGCGACACCGTCCGCCCCAGCAATCGACCGAGTATCGCAAGGCTGCCGGCAAGCGGATCATCGACGACCGCGCCGGCGGGACCGGCCCAATCGTCGGGCAGGGCCTCGCCCGGGGTCGCCTCTTCGCACGCCGCCGGAGCCGGCCCAGCCTGGTCGAGCATGTCGTCGCCCGCCGGGCGATCCGCGGGGTCGTGAACGGAACGGTCTTTGACATGTTGCGCCGGGCGTGGCCGGCCGCGCGTCGCGGCGGTTCCGACCAACCGGTCCAGGTGCGACGCATGGCCACGGCGTGTCGCAGACCCGTCCGGGACGTCTTGCGAGGAGATCTGTTTCGGTCGCTCTTCGTGGGCCACCGGTGCCGCACTCCCAGGATCAGGCCCCGTCGCAGCGAGGACGGGGCGCGCCGCGCCGCAGGATCGCCGCTACGGCCTGCGAAAGGTGGGCTTGTCGCGTTGATTTTCCCTTAACCGAACGCGCGGCCCGAGCCGGCCGTTCGGCACCGTTGCCTGGTGCCACGCCGCCGTTTCGTTACTCGGTCGTTAACCTTTCTGTGCTACCCGAAAAACACCGGCTCTGGTGCGGGATTTGGCAACATTGGTTTGCTTGCGTCGTCTGGATCGAAGATCTAACCTTCGCTCGCGGGAAGACGCAGGATCCTTGGGTTTATCCAATCACGCCGCCCAGCCGACCATCGGGCGCCGGCAACGAAACAAGCAGCAGGTCGCAGTTTCAGATGGACGCTTCGGTCCCAGCGTTGGTCGTTGAAGATCTTCACAAAAGCTTCGGTGTGGTCGAGGTCCTAAAAGGCATCTCGGTCACTGCCCAAAGCGGCGACGTGATTTCGATGCTGGGTTCGTCCGGATCGGGAAAAAGCACGTTCCTGCGCTGTATCAACCTGCTTGAAACGCCGAACGCCGGCACCATCCAGGTCGGCGGCGAAACGATCCGCATGAAACAGACCCGCGGCGAGCCGGTCCCGGAGGACCTGCGACAGGTCGAGCGAATCCGGACCAAGCTGGCCATGGTGTTCCAGAGCTTCAATCTTTGGTCCCACATGACGGTGCTTGAGAACGTGATGGAAGCGCCGGTGCATGTCCTGAAGGTCCCGAAAGCGGAGGCCCAGGAGAAAGCCGAGGCGCTGTTGCGGAAGGTGGGGATCTACGAGCGCAAGGACTACTACCCTGCGCACATGTCCGGCGGACAGCAGCAGCGTGCGGCGATCGCCCGGGCGCTGGCGATGGACCCGGAGGTGATGCTGTTCGACGAGCCCACCTCGGCCCTGGACCCGGAGCTGGTCGGCGAGGTGCTGACCGTGATGCGCGACCTGGCCGAGGAAGGCCGGACGATGGTGGTCGTGACCCACGAGATAGGCTTCGCGCGCGACGTGTCTTCGACGGTGATCTTCCTGCACGAGGGCCAGATCGAGGAGCAGGGGCCGCCCAGTCAGGTGTTCACGAACCCCAGGTCCGAGCGGTTCCGGCAATTCCTGTCCAAGACGCGATAATCGTTTAGTATCGGTACCGATCAAATAAGAAGGAGGCGGAGACCGCCATGAAACGTTTAGTGACAATCGCCGCCGCTGCGGCACTTGCAATCGCCGCATCCGCGGCGTCGGCGAAGGACTGGAAGACCGTGCGGATCGGTGTCGAGGGCGCCTACCCGCCGTTTTCCGAGACCACGCCGTCGGGCGAATTGAAGGGTTTCGATATCGATATCGCACTTGCCCTGTGCGAGCAGATGCAGGTCGAGTGCGAGCTGGTCAAGCAGGACTGGGACGGCATCATCCCGGCCCTTCTGGCCAAAAAGTACGACGCGATCATTGCCTCGATGTCGATCACGCCGGAACGCAAGAAGAAGGTCGACTTCACGGGCAAGTACTATCAAACGCCGGCCAAATTCGTCGCGCGCGAAGGTGTCGACTGGGACGACACCCCCGCAGGCATGAAAGGGAAAGTTGTCGGCGTTCAGCGCGGCACGACGCACCATGACTACATGGCCAAGCGGTTTCCCGAAACGGAACTAAAGCTCTACGGAACACAGGAAGAGATCATTCTTGACCTGCAGGCCGGCCGGATCGATGCGGTAATGTCCGACTCCGTCCAAATGCAGGAAGGCTTTCTGAAGTCACCCGACGGCAAGGGATACGCCTTTTTCGGCGGCGACCATACCGATCCGGAAATTCACGGTGAAGGAGCCGGCATCGCGATTCGGAAGGGTGACGACGACCTGCGCATGATGTTCGACGACGCGATCAAGGCGATCCGGGCCAACGGCACCTACGACAGGATCGCAAATCGGTATTTCGACTTCAACGTCTACGGTTCGTAACCACGACAATCTGAAAGAGGGGTCGTCGGCCCCTCTTTCGCTCGTGCCGAAACGGAAAATGGCGGCCGGCAACAGATGGAAAACCTGATCGCCTACACCGACCTGCTGCTGCAGGGCACCGTCGTCACGGTCAGCGTCGGCGTGTCGTCACTGATCCTGTCCGTGATCTTGGGGCTGATGGGCGCCTGGGCCAAGCTCTCGAAATCCAAGCCGGCGCAAGTGCTGGCCGGTGCCTACACCACGCTGATCCGCGGTGTGCCTGACCTGGTCCTGATGTTGCTGATCTTCTACGGCGGTCAGATCGCAATCAACAATCTGACGGAGGCCGCCGGTTTGGGTTATTTCGAGATTAACGCCTTCACCGCGGGCGTCGCCACGATCGGCTTCATTTTCGGCGCTTACATGACCGAAACCTTCCGTGGGGCCATCCTGGCCATTCCACGGGGCGAGATCGAGGCGGGCATCTCCTGCGGCATGTCACGGCCGCTGATCTTCCGGCGCATCATCTGGCCGCACCTGGTGCGCCTGGCGTTACCCAGTTTCGGCAACAACTGGCTGGTGCTGATCAAGGCGACGGCGCTGTGCTCGGTCATCGGCCTGGAAGACGTGGTGCGCCAGGCAGACCTGGCAGGCAAGTCCGTGCGTGAACCCTTTACCTTCATGGCGGCGGTCATGCTGGTCTTTTTGGCCATCACCACCGTGTCGATCCAGGCCATGCGCTGGGCGGAGAAACGCTACAGCGTCGGCATGCGGCGGAGCTGAGGCGATATGGAATTCGCGCTGGTTCTCGAACATTGGCCGCTGTTCGCGGAAGGCGTTTGGCGGACCGTGAACCTGGTCGGGCTGGCGCTGATCTTCGGTCTCATGTTGGCGGTGCCCATGTCGCTGGCCCGGGCCTATCGCCATCCCATCTTGAACCCGCCCGTCTGGGCTTTCACCTATCTGTTCCGCGGCACGCCGCTGTTGGTGCAGACCTACCTTATCTACAACGGGCTCAGCCAGTTCGACGCCGTGCGCGACAGCATCCTGTGGCCGTTTCTGCGCGAGGCCTATTGGTGCGCGCTGATCGCGTTTACGCTCAACACCGCGGCCTACACGACCGAGATCCTGCGCGGCGCCATCGAATCGACGCCGTTCGGCGAGATCGAAGCGGCCAAGGCCTGCGGCATGTCGCCGGCTTTGCGGGTGCGCCGGATCATCCTGCCAAGCGCGTTCCGCCGCGCCCTGCCGATGTATTCCAACGAGGTGATCTTCATGCTGCACGGCAGCGCCATCGCAAGCGTGATCACGATCATCGACATCCTCGGCGCCGGCCGGACCCTGAACGGAAAGTTCTATCTTTGGTTCGAAGGCTTCGCCACCGCGGCCGTGCTCTACATGGCCCTGACATTTCTGATCACGCGCGGGTTCAACTATCTTGAGTCCCACTGGCACGCCCACCTAAAGCCGCGCGAGGCGGCCGGGGCGGAGACCGCCGCGCCCAAGATCAAACTGCTGGGCAACCTACGCTTCTAGAAGGTTCCCGGATTTTCGGTGCACCAGCGGCACCTTCCCCGCGACATAGCAGATCCGTTCGCCCGGCTGAACAAGCCGGTTCATCTTGTGCGCGAAGAGGATCCCTTCCGCGGCGCTGACGGCGGTGGCGCGCGCGCCGTCGGGATCGTGCGCCGCCGGATCGACCACCTCGGCCACGACCTGGCCTTCGCTCACCCGTTCGCCAAGCGCCGCCCGGAAGATGAGGATGCCGGCGGCCGGCGCACGCACGACGTCAACGCCTTCCAAAGGCGTCGGCTCGCCGGTACGCCCGGGCGCCGGACCGGGATCACCGGACAGGACGCCGCGCCGGGTGAGATACCGCACCAGGGCGGTCGCATCCTCCATGGCCAGCGTGTCTGAAACGTCGCGCTGTCCGCGCAGCTCGACCGTTGCCGCAAAACAGGCCGACGGCAGGTGATCTGCGCCTTGCATCGCGGCGCGCAGGCGCCGCCACGGTGCGGCACAGGCATGATCGAAAGGACCGCCCCCGGGTTCGGTTTCGATTAGGATCACGGGAACGGCAAGGTCGTCGGCAAGCTCCGTCAACAGGGCCTCGTGTTCGTACGATCCGTACAGGTGCAGACAGGCTTCGTTGTCACAATGGAGGTCGAGAACGATGTCCGCATCGATCGACAGCGCCAGCAGAGTCGCACGCAACGCTTCGACCTCGGTGCCGCGCGGCACCTTGCCGGCCGCCTGCTTCAGCGCACCGCGCACGGCCGCGGTGTCGGCGTCAGGATCGCCGGACAAGCGACCCTGCAACAGCTCCATCGCCCGATCGGTCAGATCCGGCCAGCCGCGATTGAAGTTGCCGCTGCCGTCGAAGGCATAGCGCCCCGGCTGGGTTCCGCCCATCACCTGCGCCATGCCGACCGGATTGGCGTAGGGCACCAGGACGATCTCGCCGGCGATCCGCCCGTCGCGGTCCGCCCGGTCCAGCATGCCAAGCATGTGGTGCAGGACCAACAGCCCCGGCCATTCGTCGGCGTGAAGCGCGGCCTGAAGGTACACTTTCGGACCGGCGCCAGGCCGGCCATAGCGGTGAACGGTCAGAAAGCGCCGCGTGCCTGCGCTGATGGATGGCAGGTCGATAAGCTCGGTCTGGCGTGGCATGGCGGTCCTGGACTTGCGGATGGGCGCGCGTGAATTATCCCGTCACGGTCGACCTGGCAAGCGTCTGGTGGGGCCCGTCGCACCGTTGTAGGGTGCGCGCCGGGAGGCGATGGGACGGTTCCATGAATTCGAACGGCGTTCGCGGCGCGGTCGCCGCAGGTCATCAACTGACCGCGGATGCGGCTGCAGAAATCCTGGCCGACGGCGGCAACGCCTTCGATGCGGCGCTTGCCGGCGTGCTGGCTGCCTGCGTTACCGAGCCGGTGCTGGCATCGCCGGGCGGCGGCGGGTTCCTGTTGGCCCGCACGTCGGACGGCCGGACCACGCTGTTCGATTTCTTCGCCCAGACGCCGGGCCGCTGTCCGCCCGCGTCGTCCCTTGATTTCCAGGCGATCCAGGCGGATTTCGGCACCGCCACGCAGGAGTTCCACATGGGGCTCGGCTCCGTCGCCGTGCCGGGTCTGGTGGCGGGGATCTTCACGGTACACGACGCGCTGGGCCGCGCACCGATGCGCAGGATCGTCGCACCCGCCGCGCGGCTCGCCCGCCAGGGCGTCCCCCTCGCCCCTTTGCAGGCGACGATCATGGACGTGGTTTCACCGATCATGTTGGCCAGCCCGTCGGCACGCGCGCTGTTCGAAAGCCGGTCATCGCCGGGCAAGGTGCTGCAAACCGGCGAACCCCACGCGGCGCCCGACCTTGCGACGATCTTCGAGGCGCTGGCCGACGAGGGTGCGGAGCTTTTCTACCGCGGAGAGATCGCGCAGGCGATGGCGAGGCAGTGCGCGGAAGGCGGCGGCATACTCTGCCTGGAGGACCTTGCCGCGTACCGCGTGGAACGAAGGGTGCCTTTATCCCGCAAGGTCGACGGCGGCCGGATCGCCACCAATCCGCCTCCCAGTTCAGGCGGCCCCCTGATCGCGTTCAGCCTGGATCTCGCAGGCGCGGCCCGCCAGCCGGAGGACCGCCTGCACCACGCGTTGGTGGAGGTCATGCGTCTGGCCAACGATGCCCGCCGGACCAGTGGGCTGGCGGACGATTGCAGCGACACCGCAGCGGCGAACCTGTTGTCGGAGGGCTTTATGCAGGCCTATCGCGCGCAGATGCCCGGCCGTGCGGTCAAGACCGGCGGCACCACCCACCTCAGCGTCGTCGATGACCGGGGCAACGCCGCGGCGCTCAGCGTCTCCAACGGCGAGGGTTGCGGGCACATCGTGCCCGGCACGGGGTTCATGCTGAACAACATGCTGGGCGAGGAAGACATCAATCCAAATGGGTTCTTCAACTGGATGCCGGACACGCGGATCTCCTCGATGATGGCGCCGACCCTTCTTGATCTGCCCGGCGGCGGTCTCGTCGCTCTGGGAAGCGGCGGCTCGAACCGGATCCGGACGGCGATCATGCAGGTCATCGTGAACCTGCTGTGGCGCGGCATGGATCTGGCCGAAGCGGTGGACGCGCCGCGCCTGCACTACGAGCGCGGCCTCCTCAACATCGAAGGCGGCCACGACGGCGATACCGTCGATGCCCTGACCCGGGACTATCCCGACAACCTCGTCTGGCCAGATCGAAATTTCTTCTTCGGCGGCGTCCATGCCGCAGGTCTGGCGGGCGACGGAACACGGTTCGACGGGGCCGGCGATGCGCGCCGCGGCGGCGTCGCCAATGTTCTGTGACGGTGCCGCCGGGTCGGGTCCCGGATGGCCTCGATAATCTTCGATCCCTGGTTCCTCGCGGTCGCCGCACCCGCGGTGTTGACCGCGGGGATCTCCAAGGCCGGTTTCGGCGGCGGCCTGGGCGTGGTGGCCGTGCCGCTGATGGCGTTGGTGATCTCGCCGGTCCAGGCCGCGGCGATCCTGCTGCCGATCCTGTGCTTCATGGACATCCTTGGACTGATTGCCTATCGCCGCACGGCCGATTTCCGGAACCTGTTCATCATGATCCCGGGCGCGTTGGGCGGCATCGCGTTGGGCACCTTCACCTTCGAGTATTTCAACGACGACCTGATCCGCCTGATCATCGGGACGATCGCCGTCGCCTTCACGCTACAGAAGATCCTCGACGCGCGTCCCAAGCATTCTGCGCCGGGGCCAAGCCTCTCGCGCGGCACGGTGTGGTCAATGCTGGCGGGGTTCACCAGCTTCGTCGCCCACGCCGGCGGCCCTCCTTTGCAGTTCTATCTGCTGCCGCAAAGGCTAGACAAATCGGTTTATGTCGGAACCACCGTCTGGTTCTTCCTGGTGATCAACTATGTCAAGCTGATCCCGTACGGGTTCCTGGGTCAGCTATCGTTCAGCAATCTGACCACTGCGGCCGCACTGCTGCCGCTGGCGCCGCTTGGCATCTGGATCGGCCTGCGGCTGCACCGGATCGTGTCGGACACGTCGTTTTATCGGTTCGCCTATGCCTTCCTGCTGCTGACTGGGGCCAAGCTGATCTGGGACGGCGTGACGGGCCTGCTTTAGGTCACGGAAGCGACAGGAACTTCTCGGCGTTCTGGTTGATGGTCCAGCCAAGCTGGTTGAACCGCTCTTCGGACTGAGGGCTCAAATACCCGGTGATCCAGACCTCCATGGGCGCCCCCTGGGCCTCGCCGTCGACGTTGTAGCCGAAAACCCCGACTTCTTGGGTCCAATCGACGTAATCGGCCGAGAACGTTCCCACGACGACGCCGTCGGGACGCTGCATGAACGGCACGTTGTTCAGAACGACGATCCTCTGCACCGGATCGATCAGCGTGTGGTAGGCCGCCATCAGTTCGGCCTGTCGGCGGCGGTAGAGGGCCTGGACCTCCTCGGTGTCCAATGCCGCTTCCTTGACGAAGCCGCTCATGTTCTGAACCCCGCCCATCTGCTCCAGCGCACCCACCAGGTAGGTCTGCTGGGTCGGCGAATAGACGTCGCTTGCCAGGAAGATATCGATCACGTCGGGATCGACACCAAGGACCTCCAGCTTCCGCCGGTTGATCTTGCGCAGTTCCGCCGGGGTGTTATCGGCCACCAAACCGGCCATCATGTTGGCGAAGGCCCCGACCTGCAGCACCAGACCGGCGGTGTCGGGAACCAGCGAAAAGGCCATCTGAACCGTGAACCCGCCGGCAAAACTGGCCCAGGCGATGTCCTTGAGCTGCGCCTGCAGCGGCTCGAAGCGGGTATAGGGATCGATCCCGTAGGACGCAGCGATCGCCCGTTTGTTGGCCGCAAACCCGGTCGCCGCCTCGAGCAGGTTGTCGTCGTCCGACCCCCAATTGGTTGCGGCGTCCCACATGTTGCCCATCCACTTGCCGGTGCCCGAAACGATGTTGCCGGACGTTTCGACAGGGTCCGTGATCAGATCGGCGGCCGTCGAAAACGGGCCCGCGGCAGCGTTGGCCATGGCCTCGCCGAAGGCCTCGGTCTTGGAAACCTGCTCCATATGGTTGGTCGCAAGCAGCTCCTGACGCCGGATCTGGAACTGGTATCGCCCGGTCACGGTGTTCAGGCCGTATGGCGTGTTGAAGGTGAAGAGGTGGAAGATTCCGTCTCCCGGCGTCAGTTCCTCCACCTGGAAGTTCGGCCCCGTCATGTTCTCCACGGGCATCAGGTCGCTGGTCTCGAAGATCGACGGCTGCTCGAAGGGGCCGATCGAGTCGGCCACGGCATCGAACCCGACCAGACAAAACAGCGATGCGACCGCCGCCACCGCAGCCTTTCTGCTACTCATTTCAGTTGTTCCCCTGTCTCGACCTGTTTGATCCTGCCCGCCCGTTCTCCCAGGCGGATCCGGCCGGATCGTACGGAGGGCGGCACCGTCAAATCAAGGTGTCTTGTAGCGCAACGGATCTAGACGACCTCGCTGCGATAGCGGTGCCCCTGCGAATCGCAGCGACTGATGCGCCACTCGATCGTCCGGCCGTCCAACGAGACCGCGCGCCGCTCGATCTCCAAGAGCGGCGCGCCAGGATCCACGCCCAACACCCGGGCATCCTCCGCATCGGCCGCCACCGCCTGTAGCAATTCTATCGCCCGCGATACGGTCACGCCGTAGCGGGCCTGGTAGAGGCTGTAGAGTTCGTTGGGGATCGGACTGGCGTCGAGACCGTCGAACAGAACCGCCGGCAGCACGATGCGCTCGTGGATGGCATCCACCCCATCCAGGGTCCTGACGCGGCGGATCCGGATGACGCCCGCACCCGGGGCGAGGTCCAGTCTTCCGGATTCCGCGCGGTTCGCCTTGCCGGTGCGACAACTGACCAGCCTGCTTTCGACGCGCGGACGGGTCCCGTCCTCCCGAACCAGGTGGAAAAAGTGAAACAGGCTGTCGTGCGGATCATGCGCGGCGACGAACGTGCCCCGGCCCTGGCGTCTGACCACCACGTTTTCGCCGGACAACGCATCCAGCGCCTTGCGAACCGTGCCTTGGCTGACGCCGAACTGTTCGGCCAACTGAAACTCGCTGGGCAGCGCCATCCCGGGCGTCCAGGCGCCGTCGATGATCCTCTGCGTCATCAGTTCTTTGACCTGGACGTAGAGCGGCCGCGAGGTGGGAGGCGCTTCTGCTGGGTCGGGCTGGGGTCGCAAGTTTGGCGCTCCTGTCACATACGGATTTGGCCCCGGTTTCCGGTCCGCAAGATTGACACGGACCACACTCTTATGTCTTATATAAGACATAATTTCACGGGCCCGGCAAGAGGGCGGCGGGCACGAAAGCGAAACGGACCGGCGGCACGCCCGGAACGCCCGCCAAAACACGACGGAGGCATAGGTGAGCGCACCGCATTTTCTCGTCCACGAACCCAAGGACTCGGTCGGCGTGGTGGTCGTCGAGGACATCGAGGCCGGCCAGGATCTGGTCGGCTGGGTCATGGCGACCGACGAAACCATCTCGGTCACGGCCGTCGACCCGGTTCCGCTGGGACACAAGGTTGCCCTGTTCGACATCGCAGAGGGCGACACGATCATGAAATACGGTCATGACATCGGCAAGGCAGTTGCCCCGATCTCGAAGGGCGCGCACGCCCACGTCCACAACGTCAAGACAAAGAAGTGGTAAGGCAGATGAGCGAGCATTCATTCCTTGGCTATCGGCGCGAGAACGGTCGTGTCGGCATCCGCAATCACGTCGTCATCCTGCCGCTGGACGACTTGTCGAACGCCGCCTCGGAGGCCGTCGCCAACAACATCAAGGGTACGCTGGCGCTGCCGCACTCCTACGGCCGATTGCAGTTCGGCGAGGATCTGGAGTTGCACTTTCGGACCCTGATCGGAACCGGCAGCAATCCGAACGTGGCCGCCGTGGTCGTGATCGGGATCGAGCCAGGCTGGACCAATCGTGTGGTCGAAGGGATCGCCAAGACGGGGAAACCGGTCGAGGGCTTCGCGATCGAACGCAACGGCGACATCCAGACCATCGCTTCGGCGTCGCGCAAGGCGAAGGAGTTCCTGCAATGGGCGTCGGAACTGAACCGTGAGCCCTGCGATATCTCCGACCTGTGGGTTTCGGTGAAGTGCGGCGAGTCGGATACCACATCCGGCCTTGCGTCCAACCCGACGGTCGGCAACTTCATCGACAAGGTGGATCCCCTGGGCGTGACCACCTGCTTCGGCGAGACCTCGGAGATCACCGGCGCGGAACTGGTCTGCGCCGAACGCGGCAAGTCGGCTGAGATCGGCCAGAAGTTCCTCTCGACATGGCAGGCCTACATGGACGAGGTGATCGAACCCTACAAGACGTCCGATCTGTCCGAGAGCCAGCCCACGAAAGGCAACATCGAGGGCGGCCTGACGACGATCGAGGAAAAGGCGTTCGGCAACCTGGAGAAGATCGGCAAGAAGACCAGCTATGTCGACGTCCTGGGTCCGGCGGAGGCGCCCGCCCGCGGCGCCGGGCTGTATTTTATGGATACCTCTTCCGCCGCGGCGGAATGCGTCACTTTGCAGGCGGCCGCGGGGTTCACCGTTCACCTGTTCCCGACGGGCCAGGGCAACGTGATCGGCAACCCGATCGAGCCGGTCATCAAGCTGACCGCGAATCCAAGGACCGTGCGCACAATGTCGGAGCATGTCGACCTCGACGTCTCGGGCCTTCTGCGACGCGAGATGACACTGGACGAGGCCGGCGACAGGCTGATCGACATCACCCTGAGAACCTGCAATGGCAGGCTGACTGCGGCGGAGGCGCTCGGTCATCGGGAATTCGTGATGACCAAGCTCTATCGCAGCGCATGATTGGGCTTATATCGGCCCGCTGCGGCTGCTAGGGTCGGACCGGGGGAAGGACGCGGAACGGACGGCCCGGTCAGTCGGACGAACCCGACCGTTGACGTTGGAGGCTACGATGCGAGGACTCCACAATCTGTTGTTGCCGTCCTTGGCGCTTGCCCTGGCGCTGCTGATCCCCGGCCTGCCGGCCCAGGCCTTTCCCGAAAAGCCTGTCACCTACATCATCCCGTTCGGGCCCGGCGGCGAGTCCGACATCACCGCCCGCCACCAGCAGCCCTTCTTCAAGGAACTGTTCGGCCAGGACTTTGTGATCTCCTACAAGCCCGGCGGCGGCGGCGCGGTCGGATGGGCCGAGCTCAATACCTATCCGGGTGACGGCTACACCATCATGGGCATCAACCTGCCGCATATCATCGTCAAGCCGCTTCAAGGAAATGCCGGGTTCGAGACCGACGACCTGACCGCGATCTACATCTTCCACTATACCCCCGACGCCATCGTCGTGGCCGATGACAGCCCGTTCAAGACCTTCGGGGACCTGCTTGAGTCCGCCGCGTCCCAGCCCGGCAAGCTTACCTTCTCCGGTTCGGGACGCGGGACCGCCAACCACCTCGCGCAGGTCACGTTCGACAAGCTTGCCGGGATCCGCACCGCATACAAGCCGATGAAGGGAACCGGCGCCGCCGTCGACGCGCTTCTTGGGGGCGATGTCGACGCCCAGTGGGGCTATACCTCGGTCGGTGCCAAGCACGGCGACAAGGTCCGCCTCCTGGCGGTCGCCACCCAGGAGCGACACCCGCGTTTTCCGGACGTGCCGACGTTCCGGGAGCTGGGCTTTGACATCGTCTCGGGCGCCTATCGCGGCATCGCCGTTCCGAAATCGACCCCGGAAGACGTGCGCCGCCGGCTTTCGGACATCATCGGAACGATCAACGCAGACCCCGAGTTCCAGCAGCGCATGGAAAACGACGGCATGGCGCTGTTGGACATCGGATATGGCGAAATGGACGCTTTCCTGAAGGAGAAAGGAGCGCTCTATGCCGCCGCCGCAGAGGCCGCGGGCGTAATCGACTGACGGCTTTCCTTTCCCGCCTTGCACACCGATGATCGAGCGTTCCTCATGCCACAGATTGTTATTACCGAGTTCATGGACGATGCCGCAGTCGACGGGCTGTCGAAGGACTTCGACGTGCTTTATGACGCCGGCCTCGCCGACCGGCCGGACGATTTGGCCGCAGTCGTTGCCGACGCCGCCGCGCTGATCGTCCGGAACCGGACCCAGGTCCGCCCGCCGCTGTTGGATGCGGCGCCAAACCTGAAAGTCGTCGGCCGGCTGGGCGTCGGATTGGACAACATCGACACGGTCGCCTGCGAGGAACGCGGCATCGTCGTGCGTCCGGCGACCGGTGCCAACAACACCGCCGTTGCGGAATACGTCATTGCTGCGGTTCTGGCGTTGTTGCGCGGCGCCTTCTTTGCGCGCCAGGACATGCTTGCGGGCGACTGGCCGCGCGGCGCGTTGATGGGCAACGAGATCAGCGGCCGGACACTGGGTTTGCTCGGGTTCGGCGCGATCGCACGGGAAACCGCCGCGCGCGCCCAGGCCTTGGGGATGAGCGTGATCGGCTACGATCCCTTCATCAGACGGGACGATCCCGCCTGGGGCTACATCCAGCCCTGTTCCCTGGACGAGTTGATCGCCGAGTCCGATGCGATCAGCTTGCACGTGCCGTTGACGGACGATACCCGTCACATCATCAATGGGGCGCGCCTCGCGGCCATGCGCCCAGGCGCGGTCCTGGTCAATGCGGCGCGCGGCGGCGTGGTCGACGAAACCGCCTTGGCCCACGCCCTGCGCAACGGCCCGGTCGGCGGCGCCGCGCTGGACGTCTTCGAAACCGAGCCGCTGACGGCCGAAGCGGGCGCACCGTTCAAGGGCATCGAAAACCTCATCCTGACGCCGCACATCGCCGGCGTGACCCAGGAATCGAACGTCCGTGTTTCCGCCGTCACCGCCGAGAACGTGCGCCAGGTGCTCGAGGCCGAGGTATGACCCGCACCCAGGTCGGTCTTGAAATGTTGGAGGCCCTGATTGCCGCCGCCTTGCAGGCGCACCGGACCAGCCCCGAGGCGGCCCGATCCGTCGCGCGTGCATTGACACTGGCCGAGGCGGACGGACAGGCCGGCCACGGCCTGAGCCGGGTACCCGCCTATGCCGCACAGGCAAGTTCCGGCAAGGTCGACGGCTTTGCCGTGCCGGCGGCGGTCCAGGTCGGCGCCGCCGCGCTGAGGATCGATGCCGGCAACGGCTTCGCCTTTCCGGCGTTGGACCTGGCGGTTTCGGAACTCGACCGCCTTATGCCGGAGACCGGCATCGCCGTGGCAGCCATCACCCGTTCCCATCATTTCGGGGCGGCGGGGCTCAGCGCCGAGACGCTGGCCGAGCGCGGACGGCTTGCCATGGTCTTCGGGAATTCGCCGAAGGCGATTGCGCCCTGGGGCGGAAGAGCGGGCGTTTTCGGCACCAATCCTATCGCCTTTGCCGCGCCGCGGCCGCCGCACGCGCCGCTGGTGATCGACATGTCGCTCAGCAAGGTCGCGCGCGGCAAGGTAATGGTCGCGGCACAGCGCGGCGAACCGATCCCCGAAGGCTGGGCGCTGGACGACCAGGGCAATGCCACAACGGACGCGAAGGCGGCCCTGGCCGGAACGATGCTGCCCATGGGCGATGCCAAGGGTGCGGCGTTGGTGATGATGGTGGAGGTGTTGGCCGCCGCCCTGACAGGCGCCAATTTCGGTTTCGAAGCCTCGTCTTTCTTCACCGCCGACGGGCCGCCGCCGGGCGTCGGACAGCTTATCATCGCGATCGATCCCGGGCCGCTGTCGGGCGGTGCCTTTGCGGACCGCCTGGACGTCCTGGTCGAGGCGATCCTGGATCAGCCGGGAACAAGGCTTCCGGGCGACCGCCGACGGTCGGCGCGCGAAGCGGCCCGGCGCGACGGCGTCCAGGTTCAGGAGAGCCTGTTGCGCGAAGTCGAGGCGCTGGCGGCCGGTGATACGAAGGACGACACGCAGGGTTAGGCGGCCGGCCCGAAGCGGTTTGGCGTCCGCCGCCGATCTGCGATAATCGTTGCGGTTACGGGCAACGCCGCGGAACGGATCGGAGGACTTTGGCATGCGGTGCCTCTTGGCGGACGATCACGAGATGTTCGCGGACATGTTCAAGTCGTATCTCGAGGCCAAGCTGCCGGTGTCGATGGTCGTCACCGCGGCTAGCCTTGCCGAGGCACTGGACGCAGCGGCGGGGCAGGACTTCGACCTGATCCTGCTTGATCTGCGCATGCCGGGAATGCGGCTTCCCGACGGAATCGAACGGATGCATGAGATCCAGAAGGGCGTGCCGATCGCGGTGATCTCCGGCTCCGCAAACGTCGCCGACGGGCTGGCGGCGATGCAGGCCGGCGCCGCAGGCTTCATCCCGAAGTCGCTGTCGGGCGAAGAGCTTGTGGCGGCGACGGCCCGCCTCCTGGAGGGCGGGACCTATGTGCCGCCCAATCTGCCCGGCAGCGATACGCAAGGCGTCGCGGACGCCACGGACGAACGACCCAAGCAACTGACGCGGCGGGAACTCGCCGTCCTCCAGGAGCTGTGCGCCGGCAAGCAGAACAAGGAAATCGGCCGGGCGCTCGGAATTGCTGAACAGACGGTTAAGATCCACCTTCAGGGGATCTTTCGGAAACTGGGCGCCAAGAACCGCGCCGACGCGGTTCGCATCGCCATGGCCGACCCTCATCGGGGCACGGAATCCTAGGCAAATCGGGGACAGGTGCCCGGCGGACCGGCCTCCCCTTCCCTTGATTAAGCAAATCGCAATGCACCGTCGAGACAATCGGTCCCGGCGGCATTGCGCGGTTTTCGGTCGCTTCGGCAGCGGCCGGATCCAGGCCGGTCTGGCACCCCGCATTAACCAAGCGTCGGGCCGAAATCGGCGGAGGGCCAGCCAAAAAGTCACCGCTCGGCGGAACGCGCGGGGGTGACGGTTAAGACATACGAAGGAATTCAGCCGCTATGCTGTCGCCCAACGGAAAAGACTGCAGAAAGGCCGGCATCGGGCCGCGCCACGAAACGCAGCAGGCAAGCTTTAACCTGTCATGACCGCACAACCCAAAGCGGAGCAAGTTCTAGACGACGCGGCCAACGCGCCGATGGAGCCCGTGCGCGCGCCAGAGAAGCTGGTCGCGTCCGAGGAAGACCGCGATTCCCTGACGATCCTGCCGCTGTGCATCGTGCCGCTGGAGACGCGGTCGCTGCAGCGCGGCCGGCTGGTGAAGAACGTCCATTTGACGGGCGTGGTCGAATTCTTCAAGGACGAGGTCGCAGGCAGCGGACAGCTCTATCCTGATCAGCTTCCCGAGCATTTCGGCTGGGAAGACACCGCGCTACACCCGGACCTGGTCACGATCCGTCAGCTCGCCAACCTCAACAGCTACGACATCTATTCACTGCGCGTTGAGCTGCGCAAGCTGGGCGTCGACGTCGAAAACGAGGACCAGCTCAAGCTCTCGGAGAAAAAACACCAGGAACTCAACGGCTATATGACCGCGTTCACCGCGCCGCTGATGGCGCAGGTCTATGGCTCGACCGACAGCAACATCGACAGCTTCGAACAGCTTGTCGGCATGTTCTATTCGCCGGACAAGGGCGACGCCCTGAAGAACCTGCGTCTCTTGGCCGAGAAGCTGGACATCAAGCTGGAGGAGGTTCCCCGTTTCCTGGAGGACTATGCGGACATCTTCCTGTCGCTGGCCTATTTCAAGGAAAGGCTCGACAAGATCGTTCCGCAGGTGATGGAATTCCTGGAGTACATCCCGCGTTTCCGCAAACACCACCAGCTTCGCAACGACCGCCAGTTCATGGTCGCCTGCGACGTGATGGAGCCGCGCCTGAACAACATCATCACATCAATCACCGGTCGGTTCGAGAACTTCGAGCAGCACTCGGCCAACCTGTGGGAGAACATCACCGCGGAACGGTTCAAGGCGGTCCGCAAACTGATCAAATCACACCACAGCACCGTCGGCGGCGTGTTGTGCGGACTGCACGTGAAGATGAACGCCTGGGAAGAGCGTTTCAAGGACGTTGAGGTCAGTGCGGCCATCATGCGCCGATCCGAGTTCCTGATGAGCGACATGCGCCAGGGCCTACAGAAGGTCGAGGAAATCGAGAAATCCGCACCGCAGATCCCCAATGTGGACTAGGCCGGCCGGCTTTTGATCGCCGGCGGATCGAACACCCCAACCGGCGGCGCATCGCCGTCGAACCGCTCGATTTCGACAAGACATGTCTGGGCGCTCGGCCCCTGGGCCAAGCGGGACGTCCCCTTGTCCAGGGTCAGGACGTTGGGATTGCCATGCACATCCAGCGACCCCCGCCTTTGGGTCGGTTGCGGGTCGAACCAGGCGCCGGTCGACAGCCGGACCACGCCGGGCCGCACGCCAGGATCGAGACGTGCGCCGGCGAGGCAGGCGCCGCGCGCGTTGAAGACGCGCACGATATCGCCGTCGGCGACGCCGCGGCGCGCCGCATCCTCCGGGTTCACGTGAACCGGCTCGCGCCCGCTCACCTTCGCCGCGCGGCTGACCGGGCCATTGTCCAACTGGCTGTGCAGCCGCGTTGCCGGCTGATTCGAAATCAGGTGCAGCGGGAACCGGCCCGCCTGAATGCTCCCCAGCCATTCGGCGGGCTCCATCCAGACCGGATGCCCCGGACAGTCGTCATAGCCGAACCCCGCGATCGTCTCGGAATAGATTTCGATCCGACCTGATGGCGTCCCCAGCGGGTTGGCGTCGGGATCGTCGCGAAAGACCTGCATCAGAACACGCTCTTCGGGCGCGTCACCGGGCTGCAGAATGCCGCTGTCCCAAAAGCCGTCGAAATCCGGCAGTTCGATGCCGCGCCGCGCGTGGCGCTGGCGCGAGACGTTGTAAAGATGGCGCAACCAGTCGCCTTCGTCGCGGTCCTCGGTGAACGCCGCTTCCACGCCCAGACGCGCGGCAAGGCCGGAAAAGATCTGATAGTCGTCCCGCGCGTCGGCGAACTTCGGCACCACCTGATGCATGGCAACCACGGTTCCGTCCAACGTGGTGCAGGCAAGGTCGTTGCGCTCCACCGGCGTCGTTACGGGCAGCACGATATCGGCATGCCTGGCCAGCGGGTTCCACCAGCACTCGTGCACGATGACCGTTTCGGGTATCGCCCAGGCGCGCCGCAACCGGTTGAGGTCCTGGTGATGGTGAAACGGATTGCCGCCGCACCAATAGATCATCCTGATGTCCGGATAGCGGAGGGACTTGCCGTTGTAGTCGAACGCCTTGCCGGGGTTCAGCAGCATGTCGCTGATCCTGGCGACGGGGATGAATTCCTTGACCGGGTTGATGCCCTGGGGCAGCGAGGCCCAGCTCAACTGCGGTTCCGGGTTGGCGACGCCATGCATCGCGCTGAGCCCGGCCGCGAAGCCGCCGCCCGGCAGTCCGATCTGGCCCAACATCGCCGCCAGGACCACCGCCATCCAATAGGGCTGCTCGCCGTGATCGGCCCGTTGCACCGACCAGCTCACCGAAACCAGGCTTCGCGTCGCCGCCACGTCGCGTGCAAGTTCCCGGATCGCGTCGGCATCCAGCTCCGAAACCTGCGCAGCCCAGTCGGCGTCCTTCGCCTGGCCATCGGTCTCACCCATCAGGTAGCACCTGAAACGGTCGAAACCGACGCAGTAGCGTTCCAAAAACGCCTTGTCGTGCAGGCCCTCTTCGACCAGCGTGTGGGCCAGGCCCAGCATCACGGCGACGTCGGTGTTCGGCCTGATCGGCCACCAGTCGGCGCCGAGGCCGGGGTCGGCGTCGCCGCGCAGCGGGCTGATATTGACGAAACGCACGCCCGCCTCCGCACAGCGCCGCATCCAGCCCCGGGTCGTGTGCGGCCCGACGCCGCCGGCATTGACTTGGGCGTTCTTCAAAGGCCAGCCGCCGAACATCACCACCAACCGGCTGTGCCGCGCGATGACCGGCCAGCTTGTTGCCTGGCGCGTCACGAACTGCAGGCTGCCGACCACGTGGGGCAGGATGACTTCCGCTGCGGCATAGCTGTAGGCGTTGACCGAACGCACATAGCCGCCAAGCGTGTTCATGAAGCGGTGAATCTGGCTTTGGGCGTGGTGAAAGCGCCCGGCGCTGGCCCAGCCGTAGGATCCCGCAAAAACGGCCTCGTTTCCGTGCTTTCCGATCACCCGGTCGAGTTCCCGTGCGGCCAGCGACAGCGCGGTCTCCCAGTCGACGGCGACGAAGGGCTCTTCGCCCCGCGCTGCCCCGTCGGACGGACCGCCGGCGGCGAGAAAGCTCTCGCGCACGGCGGGTCGGGCGATCCGCGCGGGCCCGGTACGCGCCTCGGCGAAGCCGGCCCCGATCAGGGATGGGTCGTCGTCTTCGGCCAGCGCAACCAACTCGGCCAGATCGCCGTCCCGCGACCTCGCCCGGTAGGTTCCCCAATGGAAGGCGGTGGGTCCGGTTATCTGCGGCTCGGACATGCCGGTTTCTTAGCAGGACGCGCGCGCCACGCCTAGGCGGGGCCGCTGCGCAGGGGTCGATCAGACAAAAACGGAAAGGTCCGGATCCTCGTCCATCAGTTCGTCGATCTCGTGCTGATCCAGGCTTTCCGCATAACCGTTGATGATGGCGCTTGCCTTGTCCACCAGCGCCTGCAAATCCGCGCTGATGCTGGCACACAGTGTTTCCAGCACGTTCGGATCGCCCGGCAGTGCCTTCTCGATTTCGGTGATACCGGCACCGACCGTGACGTTCAGCCGTTCGATCACCGCGTCGAACGGCAGACGATACTCCGGCGGCGCGTGCTCGTAGGCTTCAATCGCCAGCGCCTTGTCGGAAAAGACCGAATCCTGGAAGTGCTCCTGGTAGGTCTTGGGCTGCCAGGCCTTTGCGTCCTCTAGGCAATCGGGCATCGAGGCGATCATGTCGATCAGCATGATGACCTCGTTGAAATGGTTGAGATAGTCCGTCGCCAGAAGGGTCTTTTCGTTGATGTTCTTGCCCTTCACCAGATGCCGATAGGTCCGGGTAAAGCGCACCTGTCCCGCGGACCTTTTCGAGCTGTCCGAAGGCGGCGTCTCGTTCCGGGGTGATTGGGCGTCGTCCTGGACAGCCGCGTCCATTGCCTGGCTAACCTCACTCCTGCCGATCGGGGGCTTGCGGCACCAAACTCGTCGCGCCGCCTCGTTTGTTCTCCTCCCCCGCAAATCGGGCACTTCTGGTCAGATAATAGCCTTCGATGCATTTCAGGTTCCTTAAACGAAGCCGATGACCGCCCGGAATCAACGGATTTCCGTCGTGCATTACCGCCGGTTAACCATGTTGGCGCCGCGCCTATCCGCCCGAGCCAACGGGTCGCCGCCGAAATCCCGGATATGGTAAAGGATGTCTGAAAAGGGGTGTGTCCATGCTGATTTCGCGCGACGGGCTCTACAACGTTGCCGTTCGCATCGTCGAAGCCACCGGAGCAGGCCCGGAGGAAGCCGCGATCGTGGCCGACCACCTGGTCGATGCCAACCTCTCCGGTCATGACAGCCACGGTGTCGGCATGCTGCCGATCTATATCCGCAGCCTCAAGGCGGGGAACCTGCATCCCGGAACCCACGCGACCGTGCTGCGCGACGAGGGCAGCGTTATGGTCGTCGACGGCGGCATGGGTTATGGCCAGATCGTTGCGACTGAGGCGATGGACATCGCCATCCGGCGGGCGGCGGAAACCGGCGTCGTTGCACAGAACCTGATCAACGCGCACCATATCGGCCGGGTTGGAACCTACGGCGAACAGGTCGTTGCGGAAGGGCTGATCTCGATCCATTTCGTCAATGTCTCCGGCCATGTGGGCCTGGTCGCGCCGCACCGTGGCACCGACGCGAGGCTGTCGACCAATCCGATTTGCATTGCCGTGCCCGCGACCGATGTGCGGGCTGCCACGGTGCTGGACTTCGCCACGTCGAAAATCGCCATGGGAAAGACCCGCGTTGCCATGGACAGGGGCGAACCGGTCCCGGAAGGCACGCTGATCGACCGGCACGGGCGACCGACAACCGACCCGGGGGTGATGTGGCCGGAACGGACCGGCGCGCTTTTGCCATTGGCCGAACACAAGGGCTATGGCCTGGCACTGATCTGCGAGATCCTGGGCGCCGCCCTGGGCGGCGGGCCGACGATCCAGGCCGGCCGCAACCTGGGCAACCGCATCATCAACAACATGCTGACGCTGGTCCTCGATCCCCGCCGGTTCGGGACCGGTGCGAGCTTCGGCCCGGAGATCGACGCGTTGCTGGACTATGTCACCGCATCACCGCCCAGGGATCCTTCGGAGCCGGTGCTGGTGCCCGGCGATCCTGAGCGCCTGTCCAATGCCGAGCGCGCCGAAAACGGCATCCCCATGGCTGAGCGGGCATGGGCGGAAATCGTCGATGCGGCCGAACAGGTTGGTCTTGCACGCCAGGAGATCGAGGCGCTGGCGCGCTAGGGTGCGGCGGGGTCGCCCAACAACGCCTTGACGTCATCCGGGACCGGCGCCGCCTCGACGGTCGCCTTGCCATCCTGCGACACCACTGCCCAGACGCGGGTTTCCCGCCCCTCTGCGACCTGCCGGTCGCCGCAACTGAAGCGGTGCGCCACATCGAAGCTTGACGTCCCCCAGCGGTCGATCGCGCTGTCGACCGTCAGGGTCTCGCCGTCACGAGCCGGTGCGCGATGCTGCATCGACGAGGCGACCAGCGGGAACCCCAGGGCGCCGTACTTATTGTTGATCTCCGCGCGCGTGATCCCGACCGACCGGAACAGCGCCCAGGTGGCTTCGTCCATCCAGACATAGAAATTCGGATAGAAGACGAGACCCGCCGGGTCGCAGTCGCCGAACGGAATGATGAAGCTGTGCCGGTGGCGACGAAGAGACATGGCGGATCGCCGGGTTTTCGATGGCGCGATGGTTCAGGATATGTCGCGATGACGGCGGATACAATTCCCTGACCGGCTTCTGCGGTCGGGAATCGTCGGTTGGGCGCTATGCCGGGGAAAATCCTTTTGCTATCATGCCGCCATCAAGAAAGAGGACGTAGCGCCCAGTGAGGCGGCGAATGTCCCAGGGCACTGAGACCGCCGTCGTCATTGGGTTCTGTCCATACGGAGGAGGCCAATGAAAAGACTCACCGCAGTCTCGTTTTGCGTTGCCTTGTTGGCGACGACAAGTGTCGCGTCCGCACAGGACGGCCAGTATGTCAAGTGGAACTCGGACGGCAGCGCGGAAATCACTCTCGTGCACCCGGACAGCGAGACGGTCCTGAAGGCAGGGCCGGGCGAGCTTGGAGAGCTGTTCGGTCCCGGCGAGAAGCCCTTTGAAGGCGCGGAGATTACCGTCACCGTGAACGCCAGCGGGCCGAAGGGCGGCATTTCCGGTCCGTTGTACTCCTTCCGTCCGGCATGGGAGGAGCTGACCGGCGCCAAGCTGAACATCGTCGAACTGCCGTTTGCCGAACACTACACCAAGATGATGCTGGACCTGCGCAACGGGACCGGGGAGTACGACGCGTTCATGGTCGGTGCGTTCTGGTACGGCGACATCGCGGCCGGAAACTTCGGCTATCCGATCAACGAGCTGTTGGAATCGGGCGACTACCCGCAATGGACGCTGGATTCCATGCCGCCGGCGCTGAAGACGCTGCACGTCTGGGGCGACGACGTCCTCGGCACGCTGAACGACGCAGACGGCCAGGTGCTGTACTACCGGCGTGACGTGCTGACGGACCCTGAATGGAACAATCAGTTCAAGGCCGAGTACGGCTACGATATCCCTGTCCCGCCCAAGACCTGGCAGCAGGTGCTGGATGTCGCCAATTTCTTCAACGGCAAGAACTGGGACGACGGCGATGACGACCCGGATTCGGGCATGGTGCTGCATCTGAAGGTGGGCGAACAGGGCCACTATCACTTCCAGTCCCTGTCAGCATCGTTCGTGATCAACCCGGGCGACAAGGTCAGCCAGACCGAGAACGTCTACTGGTTCGATCCGACCGACATGAAGCCGCTGATCAACAGCCCCGGCCATGTCGCGGCGCTGGAGTTCCTGCAGGAACTTCACAAGACGGGCCCGGAAGCGCAGGTCGGCTGGAGCCTTGGCGAAGCGTGGGACTATTTCCTTCGCGGCAAGGCGGTGTTCGTGTTCAGTTGGGGCGACGTCGGCTCGCTGGTCCAGGACGAGACGCGTTCGAAGGTCAAAGGCAAGGTCGGTTCTTCGATCCTGCCGTCCTCGGACAAGTACTGGAGCTTCGAGCAGAACGCCTGGGTTGACGTGAAGGACGGCCGCAAGGTCGGCAACACCACGGGCGGCTCTTGGCACGGCGTCATCTCCGCCTATTCGGAGAACCCGGAGGCGACCTACTCGCTGCTTTCCCTGATGGCGATCAAGCCGGCCTCGATCTGGAGCGCCAACAACGGCTGGACCGGCGTCGATCCGGGTTACAGCTACCAGTTCCTGGCACCGCAAGGCGAGGCGAAGATCGAGGATTACCTCGCCGCCGGTTGGGACAAGGATGACGTCTCCGACTATCTCACCGCCTACTACGAGAACTTCTACGCACCGACGATGCTGACCTATCTCAGGATCCCGGGCACGTTCGAGTACTGGGACATCCTCGACAAGAACCTGTCCGCAACCATGTCGGGCCAGATGACGGCCAAGGAGGCGCTGGACGCCACCGCCGAGGCCTGGGACCCGATTACGGACCGTCTCGGACGGGACGCACAGCTCAAGCTGTATCAGGCGGCGATCGGCTACGAAGGCTGATTGTCGGTCCCACCAGGCAAGGCCGGACCTCCGCGCGGGGTCCGGCCGCGCCTTCCCATAAGAGCCGTCGTTCCGGTTGGTCAGCGCGACAATGCCTTATAAACGCAGCCTTGCCCGCTTCATCTTTCTTTTGCCCGCCGTGATCTGGGTCCTGGCCTTTACGGTGTTCCCGCTCGGCTACTCGCTGGGCATCAGTTTCTCGAAGATCGAAAGCAAGGTGGAGATCAACCGGACCAAGGTGCCGATGCTGGACGAGGACGGCAACCCGGTGCTGACCAAGTCCGGCAAACCGCGGACGAGGACGAAGGTCGAGCGGAAAAACGTGTCGACCTGGAGCTTCGAGGGCTTGAAGAACTTCGGCCGGCTGTTCGGAGACAACCAGGTCTGGACCGCGGTTAAGATCACCACAGTCTTCGTCGTCGTCGGCGTCAGCGTCCAGCTTGTGCTGGGTTTCCTGCTGGCCGTGCTGTTCAACCGAAAACTGCCAGCACTGGGGCTGATGCGCGCGGTGATGCTGTTGCCGATCTTCGCGACGCCCATCGCCGTCGGCTATCTGTTCTTCACGATCTTCTACGAAGAGGGCGGACCGCTGAGTTTCCTCGGCATCCCGTTCCTGTCGAACCCGAACTGGGCGCTGGTCTCGATCATCATCGTCGATATCTGGCAATGGACGCCGTTCGCCTTCCTGGTGTTCCTGGCGTCGCTGCAGGGGGTGGACGAGGAGATCCTGGATGCCGCGCGTCTGGAGACCCAGTCGGAGTGGCAGATCGTGACCAAGGTGCTGTTGCCGATGATGCAGCCGGTGATCGTGATCGTGCTGTTGCTGCGGCTGGCCGAGGCGCTGAAGCTGTTCGACATACCCTTCGCGCTGACCGGCGGCGGCCCCGGGATCGCGACGCAGAGCTACTCGTTCCTCGCCTTCAGAACGGGGCTTCGATACTTCGATCTGGGATTTGCGTCGGCCATGGCCTACTGCCTGCTGATCGTGACCATGATCATCGTGACTCTCTTCTTCCGCCGGCTGCGCCGGCAATACGCGTGAGGCGCTGAGCCATGCCGGCGGTTAGAGAAAAAGACACGATGCGGGAGTCGTTCATCATCCTGGGCGCGATCCTGGTGGTGCTGGTGTTTTTCTTCCCGTTCTACTGGGCCCTTTCCACCAGCCTGCGGAACCCGATCGACACCTTCACCGTCAGCGGGCTGGGCGTGCCGTTTCTCGATTTCGAGCCAACTCTGGAGAACTGGGTCGATCAGCTTTCGACACCGGAATCGCAGAATGCGCTGCTGAACTCCACCATCGTCGCCCTTGGCGCGACGATCCTGGCACTGGCTCTCGGTCTTCCGGCCGCCTATGCGCTCGCCCGTTTCCGCTATCGCATCATCCCCAACAAGGACCTGACCATCTGGTTCCTGTCGCAACGCGTGCTGCCGCCCGTCGCGACGGTCATCCCCTTCTACCTGGTGATGCGCTTCCTGGGTCTTCTGGACACGCATCTGGCGCTTATCCTGGTCAACGCCACCTTCATCCTTCCCTTCGTCGTCGTGATTCTGCGCCAGACCTTCCTGGATCTGCCCTTCGAGCTTGAAGAGGCGGCGATCATCGACGGCGCGTCGATCTTTCAGGCGTTCCACAAGATCGCCCTGCCGCTTGCCCTGCCGTCGGTTGCAGCGGCGGGTCTGATCATCTTCGCCTTCGCATGGAACGAGTTCCTGTTCGCGATCACGCTGACCAGCCAGAAGGCGAAGACAATCCCTGTGCATATGGCAGGCGCCGTCGACACCCGCGGTGTCCAGTTCTGGTTCATGTCGGTACGGGCGCTGATCGCGATGATCCCCCCGGTCATCATCGCGCTGTTCGCGCAACGATACATCGTGCGCGGCCTGACCTTGGGCGCGGTCAAGGGTTGAGCCGCCAGACTATCCGGTCCAAAGTCTCATCCGGTGCCGATCCACTGGCGGAGTGCATGCAATGCAGGAGATCGCGCGTTTCATCGCCGGTCTGCCGAAGGCCGAGTTGCACCTTCACATCGAAGGCAGCTTCGAGCCCGAACTGCTGTTCGAGATCGCCCGACGCAACGGTGTCGACCTGCCCTACGGGACGGTCGACGAGCTGCGCGAGGCCTATGATTTCTCCGCGCTGCAGGACTTTCTCGATATTTACTACCAGGGCATGGCGGCCCTGATCCACGAGCGGGATTTTCGCGAGCTGACCGCGGCCTATCTGGACCGCGTCCACGCGCAGAACGTGCGCCATGTCGAGATCTTCTTCGATCCCCAGGCCCATACCGCGCGCGGTGTCCCTTTTGAGACGGTACTGGACGGCATCCACGGAGCGTTGAGCGACGCCGAGGCCCGGCACGGAATCACCTTTCGCCTGATCATGTGCTTCCTGCGGCATCTCAGCGAGGAAGACGCGCTGGCGACGCTTCAAACCGCCTTGGCGCATCGCGACCGGATCCACGGCGTCGGGCTCGACTCCTCGGAGGTCGGGCACCCGCCCTCGAAGTTCGTGCGCGTCTTCCGCGAAGCCAAGGCGGCCGGTTTCGCCGCAGTGGCCCACGCCGGCGAGGAAGGCCCGCCCGAATACGTATGGGGGGCGCTGGACGACCTGAAGGTCGACCGGATCGATCACGGGAACAGGGCGATGGAGGACGACCGCCTGGTCGAACGACTGGTCCGGGACGGCGTCACGTTGACGGTGTGCCCGCTCAGCAACCTCAAGCTTTGCGTCGTCGACGACATGGCCCGGCATCCCCTGAAGACCATGCTGGAAAAAGGCATGAAGCCGACGGTCAATTCGGACGACCCCGCCTATTTCGGCGGCTACGTGAACGAGAACTATCTGGCGGTGGCACAGGCGCTCGCGCTGTCGCGCGAACAGCTTCGGCAACTGGCGATCAACTCCTTCGACGGGTCCTTCCTGCCGCCTTCGGAAAAAACCAGGCGCATGGCGGAAGTCGATGCCTACGCCGCCGCCGCGCCCTGAAAGGTGTGATTCGCGGTCCGGAGCGGGGTATCAGCGCACCCCATAGAAGACAGCATTCCTACTTTTTCTGTTTGAATTCAAAAGGTTGGAATTCCTTCAACCGCGTTAACCATTTTAAGACTTGGGAAAGAACTCTCTCATACAATGAAAGGATCAGGAGTTGGCGGGTAGCTCTTGTCACGGAGGCCGCAATGGGCCGAACAACGTCGCTGGATCTTTATGCGCAGGGCAAGGACGGGCCTCTCACGCCTGCCTCTGTGCTGGATGAAAGGCTTGCCTTGACCGCCGCCTTGCTGGCACGCGACGACCTGGAGCCCGACCGCCGCACCCGTCTGGTGTGTCTGCGCAGGCTGTTGTGGCTTGCGGTTTCCGCCCGGGTCCACAGCGCCCGAGAGGCGCGTAAACTGGAAACGATGATCCGCTGGCTCGACCGCGGCGCACCGATCGAATTCATCGCCCGGCGCTGCGGCGCCCAGTTCTAGAGCGTGATCACCTGTGATCGAGTCGTTTGACGCCGTTTGAACACGGATAGCAGCGCGTCACTTGCAGCCAAGCCCTTCGAGACGGCCGCGTTCCGCGGCCTCCTCAGGGTGAGGAAATGGTTTAAGGTCTTCGATACCGAGAACCCTCATGGTGAGGAGGCGCGCGCCAGCGCGCCGTCTCGAACCACATGGCTGCAAGCGCTTCGGTGTTTCGACTTGAACTGATCCTGCTCTAGGCGGCCGGTCCGCCCTCCCAAACGAGGATCGGCTCGGACCGGCCCTTCACGGTTCGGGGCCCACCGTCACGATAGCCCTGCAACAGCGCCGCCGCCGCCGCCGCATCCTGGGTGCGCGCCGCCGCGATCAGTTCCGCACTGGCAATCACCGCATGGTCGCTGTCGCGGCTCAGGCTTTCCAGGCGGCTCGCCACGTTGACCACGTCGCCCAGGACCGCAAACTCGAGCCGGCGTTCGGACCCGATATCGCCCAGAATGCAGGAACCGTAATGCAGCCCGATGCCGATCCGCACCGGCGCACCCGCGCGTTCGGCATTCAAGGCCTCCATTTCGGCCAGGATCTCGGTGGCGGCCGCCAGGGCGTTGACGGCGTCATGCGGGCCCTTGGTCGGGGTCCCGAAGGTAGCCATCGCGCCGTCACCCAGGAACTTGTCCAGCGTTCCGCCGTTGTTGAAGACGGCCGCTTCGACCCGGCGGTGAAACGACCGCAAAAGGCCGACCACTTCCTCGGGCGTCAGGCTTTCGGCCAGGGCGGTGAAACCGACGATGTCGACGAACATCACCGCGACAGGCTCGAGCTGGACCCTTTCCAGGCTGTCGTCGCCCGCGGCCAGGCGTTCGACCATCGTCGGTGCGAAGTGCCGGGCCAGGTTGGCGCGCTGGGCCGCGGCCTGCATCTGGCGGCGCACCAGCCGGCGGGATCGCCAGACAACGACGGCAAGCACGCCGGCCATCAGAACCAGTCCCAGGATATTCTGGAACCAGTTGTTGAGGTGGATATAGGTCGGCGCCAGGAAATAGGCGGTGATGTCCGCCCCGGCAGGGGCCGGCCCCCAGATCGTGTCCGGCAACAGCAACATCACGCCGACGCCGGCCGACCACGCAGCCGCGCCGGCAATGCCGGCCCACATCATCAGGCCGGGCGAATAGGTCAACGCCACGCCGGCCGCAATCACGAAGAAAAAGACGAAGGTGGTTTCGCGCAGAAACACCTGCGGCGGCCAGGGATGCTCGACCAGCAAGAACGGGGCGAACATCGAAAAGGCCAGCAACAGGAAATCGAGCCCGACCACCGCGTAGGACCGCCAGGCCCGCGCATGTCCCCGTTTTGCCAGGCGATACAGCGCCCACGCATTGACGACGAAACCCGCAAAACAGACCATGACGATCGAGAAGGTCCGGATGTCGGTGATGTAGAGCCACAGCCATACGCCCGAGATCCCCAGAACGACCACGCGGGTCCAAAACGCCAGCAACAGGCCGGCCGCCTCCTCGGCCCGGAAGGCCTCGGCAAGCGGATCGCCGGGACGCCGGTCCTCGCCAACCTTGACCGGCAGCCGGGCCGCCGCACCGGCTTCCGGGATCACCGTGGTCGCTTCTGCCATGACGCGCACTCCAACGATTGGGAACCGGCCGAACGGCCGTTCAGCGTTTCAGTTCCTGGTCCATCCTGAACCCGGGCGAGGTCACCGTCGCCTCGGCAGAGCGCAATCGCCGTTCAAGATCTCGGAATTTCGACCTCAGGCTATGCACCGTGCGCGGCGGGTCGCGGCGGACCGATTGCCAGAACGCCTCTTCCTGGGGCGACTGGTACAGGTCGTCGGGCCGGACGGACAGGACGACGCCCAGGACAACGTAAAGGATCAGGACCGGGACCTGCGCGAAGAAGAACCCGACCACGAACACCAGGCGCACCCACTTTGCGCTGATCCCGAAATAGTCGGCGATGCCGCCGCAGACGCCCGCGATCTTCTGGTGCGGGCGCGGGCGGCGGTAGAGCCGGGATCTGAGCGGTATGTCATCCCGGATCCGCCAGCCCCATTCGCCGCCGGTTTTGCCGCGTCGTCCGCGACCGCCACAGCCCATCATTCCTTGGTCCTCCAGTCGGGCGCCTCCGCATCGAGGATCTTCTCCAGGTTCTGGATCCGTGCCTCCATGCGCTCGGCGCTTTCGTAAAGCTCCTCCAAGAGCTTTTCGTCATTGGCCGAGATCGATTTCGCCCTTTTCCAGGACGTCACGTAGTGCGCGATGATCCACAGCGGTGCGACGACCGCCAGGAAAATGATCAACGGCACATGCAGTATCCCCATCACGTCCATCGCCTATTTCGCCGCTTTCTTGGCCGCGCCTTTCGCCACTTTCTTCTTCAGGGCCTCGAGGTCAGCCTCTATGGCGCTCTCGGCCTCCAGTTCCGCGATCTCCTCGGCCAGCGATTTCGAGCCGCCAAGATCGTAAGCCTCGACCTTGCCTTCGGCTTCGTCGAGCTTTTTCTCCATCATCTCGAAGCGGGCCATCGCGTCCTCGACCCTGCCGTCAAACAGGGTGCGGCGAACCTTCAGCCGGCTGCCGGCGTTGGCATGGCGCGTTTCCAGCGCCTTCTGCTTGGCCTTGGCCTCCTTCAGCTTGGACTGCAGCTTGGTGATGTCGGCCTCGCCCTGCTCCAGCGCCGCCTCCACATGCAAAAGCTCCTCTTCCAGAAGTTTCGCGGTGTCTGCGACCTTCGCCTTTTCCAATAACGCGCCCTTGGCAAGATCCTCGCGCCCTTTCTCAAGCGCCAGTTCGGCCCGACGCTCCCAGTCCGCTTGGGCTTCCTGCAGTCGGTCCAGCTTGCGGCCGATCTCCTTCTTCTCCGCGATCATTTTCGCCGCGGTGGTCCGCACCTCGACCAGCGTATCCTCCATCTCCTGGATGATAAGCCGGATGATCTTTTCAGGCTCCTCCGCGCGGTCGAGAATTGAGTTGATGTTGGAATTGATGATGTCGGTCATGCGGGAGAAGATTCCCATGGTCCACTACCTCCGTTCGATTCCGTCCCGTCCGGGCGGGGTTAAAGCATCAGTCCGACGATCAGCCCGCCGAGGAAAATCATCCAATGCTCAGCCGTCCGCGTCCGCACATAGCGGTAGCAGCGGTTGCCGAAGCTGCGCAGGTCGTCGTGGAAGTTGGGATGGTCGTCCGGATCGAACCGGTATGACCTTGAGCTCTCGTCTCTATTCATGGTGATCACTCGCATTTGGGTTGCCTCGACACTGTTTTCCATTTCTTAACCGCAAACAGCGTGCCAAAACGGCCGGGAACCACCTATCAATATGTTTTTATTATGCTTTTTCGGATATCGGCATCATTTCGACGACTTGATTATTCCACAAAAAATCACTACTCTTGGCGTGTTATGCTAACTCTTTGCAGAAAACTCTAAGCGTGGAATGCTGCGCGAACCGCCGCAACTGATCGGCCAGTCTCCAGCCTTCCTGACGCTTTTGGAGCAGGTAAGCCGGGTCGCGCCGCTTGACCGGCCGGTACTGGTGGTCGGGGAACGCGGGACGGGCAAGGAACTGATCGCCGCGCGCCTGCACTTCCTGTCGGCGGCCTGGGAGGGTCCTTTCGTCAAGCTGAACTGCGCCGCGGTCAGCGAGACCCTGATCGAGGCGGAACTTTTCGGCCACGAGGCGGGTGCCTTCACCGGTGCGGTGCGCCGCCGCGCCGGCAGGTTCGAACGGGCGGACGGCGGCACCCTGTTCCTGGACGAGATCGCCAATGCGTCGCTGGCGGTTCAGGAAAAGATCCTGCGGGTCATCGAGTATGGCGAATTCGAGCGGCTGGGCAGCGCCGAGACCATCCGGGTCGACGTGCGCGTGATCGGCGCGACCAACGTGGACCTTCCCGCGGCGGCCGACGCAGGCCGGTTCCGCCACGACCTGTTGGATCGGCTTTCCTTCGACGTTCTGACGCTGCCGCCGCTGCGGGTACGGCACGGCGACATTCCCTTGCTGATCGATCATACCGGGCGGGCCATGGGACGCGAGATGGGCTGGCCGGAATACCCCGGCTTCGGCAAACGCGCCCTGAAGAAGCTCCAGGACCATGCCTGGCCCGGCAATGTCCGCGAGTTGCGCAACGTCGTCGAACGCGCGGTGGCCCACTGGCCGGACGCGGCGGCGAAAATCGACCGGTTCGATCTCGATCCCTTTGCCTCGCCCTTCCGCCCGGCAGCGGTCCCGACCGCCGCAGAAACGCCCTCGGAGCAAGCGTCCGAAGCCGCAGGCCCGGCGCCGGCGGCATCGATCGATGCCGGCCTGCCGTTCGACTTCCGCGCGGCTGTGGCGCAGTTCGAGAAGGATCTCCTCGCCAGGGCATTGGCGACCAACAGGTTCAACCAGCGGGCGACGGCCCAGCATCTGGGCCTCAGCTATCACCAGCTGCGCAACGACCTGCGCAGGCACGACCTGTTGGCTGGAGCGGGATAGAACGGCGCCCGCGGACCGCACCGCGGGCGCCGAGGCAGGTCTAGCGGTGAGACCAGGGTTCCATCATTTCGGCCAGGCGCAGCGCTTTGCGCCGGATCGGGTTCACATTGATCCCAGCCAGCTTGACCCGGTAGAGATCCATGTTCTTGCCCAGCTCTTCCATTTCCGTCCTGAGTTCGCTGATCTGGTTCCGAAACATCCGACAGGCCTCGGACTGGGATTCCAGGTTGCGGGTCATGCCGGTGATCGAGGCGTGCAGCGCCTCAATCCCGTCGTCGACCTTGCGACGCGACGCAGGCTGCGGCGGCACCGGACGAAAGTCGTCGAGGCGCAGGATCTCCGCAGACTCACCGGTATAACCGGTGACGGTCTGTCTGGTCCGGTCGCGCCAGGCCTTTGCCCGGACGTGACCTAAAGCGTGAATGTTCGAATTGTCGGCTTCCGCCGTCCCTGTTTTGCCTTTTAACATGGCGCATATCCTTTTTTTTGTTTTATGCGCCCCCCAATCGCGACCGCCGCAAACCGCACACGACAACCACAGGGGTCCGTTTTAGCAGCCAATAATGAATACAATGTTATGTAAATGCCGTAATTCTGACGTCGCCGGATCGCACCGCGAAGATCTAAAATACTGATTTATAACAATATTTCTCAATCTCCGGACCATATCAGCCTGGCATACGCCGGAATGCAGAGAAGAAACAGCGTCAAAATCCGTTAACCAAGCAGGCCCGATCGGGCGTCTATTCGGGCTGGCGATAGGGGGTGGGAACGGGTCCGCCGGCGAAATGGGCGGCCAGGTTCGCCAGCACGTTCTCACCCATCGCGATCCGGGTCTCGACGGTGTTGCTGGCCTGGTGCGGCATCAGCACCACATTATCCATCTCCCTCAACGCCCGCGGCACGTTGGGCTCGTCTGCGAACACGTCAAGTCCGGCGCCGGCTATCCCGCCCGCCTGCAACGCCGCGACCAGCGCGGCCTCGTCGACGATGGAGCCGCGAGCGATGTTGACCAGAATGCCGTCCGGGCCCAGCGCCGACAGCACGGCGGCGTCCACCAGCCCTGCCGTCCCGGCGCCGCCTGCCGCACACACGATCAGAAAATCGCTCTCGCCGGCCAGCGCGACCGGATCGGCCATATAGCTGTACGGGACGTCAGGCGCGGCAGCGAGGTCGGAATAGGCGATCTCGACGCCAAAACCGGAGAGGCGCGCGGCAACCGCCCGCCCGATCTGGCCAAGACCCAGGATGCCCGCGGTTCTGCCGCGCGCGCCGCGCCCCGAACCGAAAGGGCCCTCGGGCCATCGGCCCGCGCGCACGAACCGGTCGGCCTCCGCCACGCGACGCAGCACCGCCAGCCACAACGCCAGTGCCAGATCGGCCACGGCGTCGGTCAGCACGCCCGCCGTCACGGTAACGACGATCCCGCGCGCGTTGACCGCGCCGAAATCGACCTTGTCCACGCCGACGCCGAAATTGGCGATGATCTCCAGCTTCGGCAGCGCCTCGATCAGCGCGGCATCCGCGCCGACGCTGCCGGTGGTGACCAGGCCGCGGGCCTCGCGGGCGCGCTCGAGGAAGGCCGGAAGATCGTCGGCCTCCCACAAACAGTGCAGCGCGTACGCCTCCGCCAGGCGCTGCATGGTCGTATCTGGCGCCAGGCGCCGCATAACAACGAGTTCCGGTTTCATCCACCCACCCTATCGCGCCTGGCTGGGCCCGGCCAAGCGGCAGTTGGCCCGCCGCCGCGGTAGGGCGCTGAAACCGAAGCGCTTCGCGCGCCGGCAGGGCACGTAACGATTTGTTCAGGTTAACCAATTATCACCGCAGTATGACCGAGGGCACTGTTCTTCTCGTCTCTTTGTTCGGAGGCGTCTGTCTGTTGTTGTGGGGCGTCCGCATGGTGCGGACGGGTGTGTTCAGGGCTTTCGGGCCCTCGCTGAGGGCCGCCCTGGCCGCCTGCACCGGCAACCCTGTAACCGCCTACGGCGCCGGCCTGGGCGTCACCGCCGTCCTGCAAAGCAGCACGGCGACCGCCCTGATCGTCTCCTCGTTCGCCGGCCGCGGCATGATTACCGCGTCGGCAGGGCTTGCGCTGATGCTGGGGGCCGATCTCGGTTCGACGCTGTTGGCGCAGGTGCTGTCGCTGGGCCTGGTGTGGCTGTCGCCGATCGTCATCGGCGCGGGCGTCGTCACCTTCCTTGCAACACGGGACGGAAAGGCCCGGCAGATCGGCCGCGCGGCCATCGGTCTCGGCCTGATGCTGCTTGCCCTGAAGCTGATCGGCGAGGCGACGGCGCCGCTGCGCGGCTCGGAGGTCTTCTCGTCGATGCTGACCGTTCTGAGCGACGAGACGCTGATCGCCGTCCTCTTGGCGGCGGTCGTAACCTGGATGGCCCATTCAAGCCTTGCGATCGTTTTGTTGGTGATGTCGCTGGCCGCCGCGGGCACCGTGCCGGTCTCGCTTGCCCTGGCCCTTGTCGTCGGTGTCAATATCGGCGGTTCAGTCGCGCCGCTGGTCATGACGGCCCGCGACACACCGGCCGCGCGCCGGGTGCCGATCGGCAATCTACTGATGCGCGCCTCGCTTGGCATTGTCGCGATTTTGATGTTGGACCATGTCGCGCCGTACATTGCGCAGATCGAATCCGCACCGGCCCGCCAGGTCGTCAATTTCCACTTTGCATTCAGCCTTGTGCTGGGGCTGGTGTTCCTGCCACTGACGTCGCCGGTGGCCCGGCTGACCGAGAAGTTGGTCCCCGACGTGGCGACGCGCGAAGGCACGAGCGAACCGCGCAACCTGGACCCCAACGCGCTGTGCTCTCCGACGATCGCGCTTGCATGCGCGGTCCGGGAGACCTTGCGCATGGGCGAAGCTGTCCAGGACATGCTGGGCCGATCGATCACGGCGCTGACCGCGGACAACAAGACGCTGATCCGCGAAATCGCCGATGCCGACGACGAAATCGACCGGCTGCACGAGGCCATCAAGGAGTTCGTCATCGCCTTTTCCCAGAACGAAATGGACGACGCCGAGAGCCACCGGATGGTCGAGGTCCTCTCGTTTACGACGAACCTGGAACATATCGGCGACATCATCGACAACAGCCTGATGGACCTTGCCGCGAAGCGGATCCGCCACCGGCTCAGGTTCTCCGATGAGGGGGAGATCGAGCTGAAGGAGTTTCATCGCGCGGTGTCGCAGAACCTGCAACTGGCCCTGAACGTGTTCGTGACCCGCGACGTGTCGATGGCGCGTCAGTTGCTGGAACAGAAGCGGATACTGCGGCAAGCCGAACTGGACGCCGCGCGCAACCATTACGCACGGGTCGGCGCGGGCTTGTCGGAGGCGATCGATACGAACGGCATCCACCTGGACATCATCCGCGATCTGAAACGCATCAACGGCCACATCACCTCCGTCGCCTACCCCATCCTTGAGGAGGCGGGCCTTCTGCGGGCAAGCCGCCTGCGCAAGGGCAAGGCCGATGCGATGACAAGCGCGCTGCCGAACGGCAACGTAATCCCCCTGTCGCGCTAGGCGTGCTCACCTGTGTTCGGGTCGTTTGACGACGTCTGAGCACGGAGTGAAGCGCGTCACTTGCGGCCAAGCCCTTCGAGACGGCCGCGTTCCGCGGCCTCCTCAGGGTGAGGAAATGGTTTAAGGTCTTCGATACCGAAAACCCTCATGGTGAAGAGGCGCGCGCCAGCGCGCCGTCTCGAACCACATGGCTACAAGCGCTTCGGTGCTTCGACGTGAACTGATCCCGCTCTAGGTCCGCAATCGGCGCACCGGACGCAAGATTCGGAATGCGCGCCGCCGCCGCCTCCATTAGTGTCCGACCCGTTTCGGCAAACCGGATCGGACCGCATGGCAGCAGCACCTTCCATCAAGCGCACGATGGGCCCCCTGGAATGGGCCCTGCTCGTGCTGCTGTCGGTGCTGTGGGGCGGATCGTTCTTCTTCGCCGAAGTCGCACTGGTCGAGTTGCGGCCATTCACCGTGGTGTTCGGCCGGGTCGCACTGGCCGCCCTGACATTGATGGCGCTGGTCTATCTGACCGGCGGGCGCATGCCGGCGGACCGCCGCCTGTGGGGCGCGTTCTTCGTGATGGGGCTGGTGAACAACTTCATCCCGTTCAGCCTGATCGTCTGGGGCCAGACGCAGATCACCGGCGGCCTGGCATCGATCCTGAACGCAACGACGCCCGTCTTCACGGTCCTGATCGCGCACTTCTTCACCCAAGACGAACGCCTGACCGTCGGCCGCCTCTCCGGTGTTGCGCTGGGGATCGCGGGCGTGGTGGTGATGATCGGACCGGCGGCGCTCAAGGGTCTTGGCGGCAACGTGCTGGCCCAGATTGCCGTCGTCGGCGCGGCACTGTCCTACGGCATCGCCGGCGTCTACGGACGGCGCTTCGGCGGCGTCCCGCCCTTGGTTACCGCGGCCGGCCAGGTGACCGCATCGACCGTCCTGATGTTCCCGGTGATGATGCTCCTGGACCGGCCGTGGACGCTGCCCATGCCAGGCGTCGAGACCTGGGGCGCGGTCCTGGGTATCGCGCTGGTCAGCACGGCGGCCGCCTACGTCATCTTCTTCCGCATCCTGGCGACCTCGGGCGCAACGAACATCATGCTGGTAACCCTGCTGGTCCCGGTGAGCGCCATCCTGCTGGGCGTTCTGATCCTGGGCGAGACGCTGGAGCCGGTTCACATCGCCGGCATGGTGCTGATCGCGCTTGGGCTTGCCGCCATCGACGGACGGGCCTTGGGGATGCTGCGGCGGCGAACGACACCCGCCTCAAGCCAGGGCTAGTCTGCGGCCGCGCGCGACTGCGCGTGCAGAACCTCCTTCAAGGCCGGATAACTCGCCTTGTAGGCCTCGTAGAATGGCCGGTATGCCTCGTGCGCCGTCATATCGGGTTCGATTGTGCGTTCCACGCGGACCATCGCATCGGCCGCTGCGCCGATGTCGTCGAAGTGCCCTGCAGCCACCGCAGCCAGGCAGGCACAGCCGAGGCTGGGCGCGTCGGCGACCCGTGTCAGAGTAAGAGGCAGGCCCGAAACGTCTGCATGGATCTTGAGCCAAAGGTCGGAGCGGGTCGCCCCGCCGGCGACGACCACGTCTTTCGGCTGAAAGCCGTTGTTGCGCATGGTCTCCATGATCAGTTCGGTTCCGAAGGAAATGCCCTCGAGCACGGCCCGGAAGATATGACCGCGTCCGTGCTTCAAGGTCAGTCCCGACAGCACGCCGCGCGACAGCGGGTCGGTATAGGGCGTGCGGTTGCCCTGAAAGTGATCCAGCACCACAAGCCCCTCCGAACCCGCCGGCACCGCGGCGGCCTCGGCGTTCAAGGTGGGATAGTCGGCGCTGTCGCCCAGCAGGGTCTTGAACCAGTTGACGATCGAGCCCGTGGAAGTCTGCCCGCCTTCGATCACGTGCAGGCCCGGCATGACAGCGTCGGAATAGGTGCCCCAGATCCCCTGGCCGTGAAAGGCCGTGTCGCTGAGCCCAAGGTGCAGGTGGGACGAGCCGGTAATGAAAGCGAGCCGGCCGGGCCTCACCACGCCCAATCCGATCATCCCGATATAGGCGTCGGCGCCACCCTGGGCGACCGGCAGGCCGGCCGGCAGCCCCAGATGCTCGGCCGCCGTCGGCGTCAGCGGTCCGATGACATCGCCCAGCGCCAGCACGTCTTGCGGCCACTTTTCCAGGATCGCCTCCATGCCCAGCTTCCGGACCATGTCCGCCGCATAGCCGCCGGCCCGCGAACGGTAGTGCCAGCGGACCGAGACGTTGTTGATGCTGGCCACCATTCGGCCGGTCAGCCGGTGGTTGATGTAGTCCTGGAACTCGCAGATCGTTGCCGCCTTGGCGAAGATCTTCGGTTGGTTCTCCTTGATCCACAGGGCCTTTGGCACCATCCATTCCGCCGAAACCGGCCCGGCGCCCGCGCTGTTGACGGCAAGGGCAGCGTCGCCCGTCGCCACCACCTTTTCGGTCTGCACGGCCGAGCGCACGTCCATCCAGATCATCGCGGGCCTGAGCGGCCGACCGTCCGCATCCAGGGCAAGCACGCTGCAACAGGTGGTGTCGACCGCGATCGCCGAGATCGCGTCCTTTTCGAGTCCGGCTTCGTCCATTGCGGCGCGCACCGCCGCGCCGAGCGCCCGCCACCAGTCCTCGGGGTCCTGCTCGGCCCATCCGGGCTCGGGGAATCGGGTTTCGTATTCCGTGGTGGCAAACGCGATCGGCGTCCCCTCAAGGTCGAACACGCCCGCGCGCATGCCGCCGGTCCCTCCGTCCACTCCGATCACATATGGTCCCGCCATATCGCTGTCCCCTCCCCGCGTTCTAGGCCGGCTTTTCGTCGAAGCCGTAAAGTGCCGCCGGATTGTCCACTAGAATGCGCCGTCTTGTCTCGGCATCGTCGACCCACCGGTCCAACAGGCCCAACAAAGCGGCCTCGTCGGGCGGCGCTTTCTGACCGGGGTGCGGCCAGTTGCTGGCCCAGAGCATGCGCTCGGGCGCATGCGCCACAAGCGCCCGGGCCAGGGGCGTCACGTCCGCGAAGTCGGGCGGGCCGGTCTTCGAGGATTCGTACGGCGCGGAAAGCTTGACCCAGCACCGGCCGGTATCCAACAGCGCCAGCAGGGCATGGAAACTGGCATCGTCGGTGCTCACCGGATCCATGAAACGGCCGACATGGTCGATCACCAAACCACCGGGCAGAGCCTTCAGCCGGTCGAGACGGTCAGCCAGTTCCCGGCCGTTCAGTTGCAATTGCACGTGCCAGCCATGGTGATGGACGCGCGGTGCCACGACCTCCAACAGTTCCCACGGCAGCGCGCCGCCGGGCAGCATGTGAAACCTGACGCCGCAGACGCCGCGGCGGGTAAGGTCCGCCAGCGCGTCGTCGGGCACCGTGTCGTCGACCACCATCACCCCGCGGGCGGAATTGCCGAAGGCTTCCATCGCCTCCAACTGGCAGGTGTTGTCGCGGCCGTAGGTGGTCGGCTGCACCACGACCACCCGTTCCAGCCCCAGGCGCCGCTGCACGGCGCGATAGTCGTCCACCCAGGCGTCCGGCGGATGGATCAGCGCCCCTTCGGCGGCCGGAAAGCGGGCGTTATAGAAGTGCATGTGCGTGTCGCACGCGCCAGCCGGCGCACGCGGTTCGGCTCCCTGGTTCATGATCCCTCCCCAACGCCTGTCGTCTTCCACCAGGCCCGCAGGCGGTCGGCCGCCTCCGCGTTGACCGCGCGCGGCGGCATTTTCCCTTCCAGGATGGCCCTGACCTGCTCGACGCTGCTGGCCGCCTGGGCATCTGCGTTTTCCGGGGTCAGGCCGCCCAGATGCGGTGTCGACACGACACCGGGCAGCGACGCCAGCGCCGGCGACGGACGCTGATCGGGCGCGCGGCCCACATCCATCGCAAGACCGCCCAGCCGCCCTTCCTTCAGGGCCGCCGCAACCGCGTCCTCGTCCATGAGGTTGCCGCGCGACACATTGACAAGGTAGGCGCCGGGTTTCATCCGGGCCAGCGCCGGCGCGTCGATCAGGTTTTCGGTTTCCGCGCTTGCCGGTGCCAGTGGCAGCACGAAGTCGGCCGTCGCCAAGAGCTCTGGAAAACCGACCTGTTCGACCGCCGCGGCATCGACCGTCTTGTACGGATCGTGCACCAGGACCCGCATGCCCACTGCCAACAGCAGATCGGCGAGATAGCTGCCGATCGCGCCGAAACCGATGATCCCCGCCGTGCGCCCCTTCAGCTGTGCGCCCATGCGCTGTGGCGGCATTTCGCCCGCACGATAAAGACGGGTCGACTCCGCGACGTGCCGCGCAACGTCCAGCATCAGCGCAAGCGCGATTTCGGCGGTCGACGGGATGAAGCTTTTGTCGGCGCGCGCCACCACAACGCCGGCGCGCGAGGCCGCGTCCACGTCGATGTCGCGGATGTCGACGGCACAGCGCAGAAAGGCGGTCAGGTCGGATGCGGCCGCAAACAGGGCAGCTTCGCCGGGCGTCGCACGATGGGAGACGACGATCTCGCAGCCGGCCGCGGCAGCGATCAGTTCGGGCGTCGTCAGGTCTCGCTCCGTCGGGTTGCGGCGAACCTCGCCCAGGGCCTCGAGATCGGCCAGCGTGCGACCGTAATACGCATCGAGGTCTTCGGGATTGTGGGTCAGAAAGATCTTGAGCATGAGTCCCCCCAAACGCCAGCCCACGGGATTTTCGCGCGGCAAGCGCGCATACTGCGCACAGTCACGGTCCTGTATTCGCGTTGGTTTGTCATCATCGTTTTCACGATCAGGGACGATCGGCAATGAGCAGACACCACAGGATAGGTTGGTTCGCCGTACTGGTGGGACTCGTCGTCACGGCAAGCACGCACGCCCCCGCCCAACAGGCCGACGATGCCGTCCAACTGGGGCCAAGGCCGTTCTATCTGGTCGATGTGCTTGAGGACGGCGCCCTGAAGTCCAAGCTGCAACAATGCACGGGCCCGTTCCGCAAGTCCGACTTTTCGATCGGCCATCGCGGCGCGCCACTGCAGTTTCCGGAACACACGAAGGAGTCCTACGAGGCGGCCGCGCGCATGGGCGCCGGCATCCTGGAATGCGACGTGACCTTCACCAAGGACAAGCAACTGGTCTGCCGCCATTCCCAGTGCGATCTGCACACGACGACAAACATTCTCGCCGTTCCCGAACTGGCTGCGAAATGCAGCGAACCCTTCTCGCCGGCGGATCCCGCCTCGGGCAGCAAGGCCTCGGCCAAATGCTGTACCAGCGACATCACGCTGAGCGAGTTCAAGTCCTTGCGCGGCAAAATGGACGCCTCGAACCCGAACGCCACGACGGTCGCAGAGTATCTCGGCGGCACGGCGAACTGGCGGACGGATCTTTATGCAACCACCGGGACGGTCCTCAGCCACGCCGAGAGCATCGAGCTCTTCAAGCGCCTCGGCGCCAAATTCACGCCCGAACTGAAATCGCCCCACGTCGACATGCCGTACGAAGGCGCCTATAGCCAGGAAGACTACGCACAGCAACTGATCGACGAGTACAAGGCCGCGGGGATCGACCCGTCGGACGTCTTTGCCCAGTCGTTCAACCTGGACGATGTCCGCTACTGGATCGGGAACGAACCGGCTTTCGGCAAGCAGGCCGTCTATCTGGACGGCCGCTACAGCGACGAATCGTTCAACCACACCGACCCGTCCACTTGGTCGCCCAACATGGAGGAACTGGCCGGCGACGGCGTGCAGATCGTCGCCCCGCCGATGTGGGTTCTGTTGGGCCTCGGCGACGACAATTCGATCGTTCCGTCCGCCTATGCCAGGGCGGCGCGCGACGCCGGGCTTGAGATCATCACCTGGACCATCGAACGGTCCGGTCCCTTGAACGCCGGCGGCGGCTGGTATTATCAGACCACCAAGGCCGCCATCGACGACGACGGCGACATGCTGCGGGTGCTGGACGTGCTGGCGCAGGACGTGAAGGTGAAGGCGATCTTCTCGGACTGGCCGGCGACGGTCACCTATTACGCGAACTGTATGGGATTGGAATAATCGCAAAAATGGTAAGGAAAAGGCGCGCGCAGATCCGCGATGTGCGCGATTCCGTTTTTGGCAACAGTGTCTTCACTGTGCAACAATCCCTCTGTCTCATCCGCGGCTCGGTTGAACAATAAAGACCAGGAGGAACAGGCAATGAAGAGGCCAATAATCACATTAACGACAGCCGTCGCATTCGCGTTTGCAAGCAGCAGCGCCTTTGCGGCAACGGAGATCCAGTGGTGGCATGCGTTCACCGGACGCCTCGGCGAGCTCTTGAATGAACAGGTCGACAAGTTCAATGCCTCGCAATCGGATTACAAGGTCGTCGCTTCGCACAAAGGCAACTATTCCGAGACCTTGAACGCCGGCATTGCCGCATTCCGCGCAGGTGAACAACCGCATATCCTGATGGTTTTCGAGGTCGGCACGGCGACCATGATGGCGGCCGAAGGCGCGATCAATCCGGTCCACAAGGTCATGACCGATTCCGGTGCCATGTTCGATCCGGACGGATATCTCGGCCCGGTCAAGGGTTACTACACGACCACCGACGGCGACATGCTGTCTCTTCCCTACAACTCCTCGACACCGGTGCTTTGGATCAACCGCGATGCGCTGAGAGGCGCCGGGCTTGATCCCGACATGGATCTCAGCACCTGGGAAAAGGTCGGCGGCGCGATGGACAAGCTCGCGGCCGCGGGTCACGAGTGCCCGCTGACGACGGCGTGGCAGAGCTGGGTTCACCTCGAGAATTTCTCGGCCTGGCATAACCAGCCGTTCGCGACCAAGGAGAACGGCTACGCCGGCATGGACACCGAACTGGCGTTCAACGGCGATGTCCAGGTCAAGCATATTCAGCAGATGGGCGATTGGGCGAAAGAGGGCAAGTTCATCTACGCGGGACGACGCAACGAAGGCGGCGCGAACTTCCGGGCCGGTGAGTGCGCGTTCTTCACGGAAAGCTCCGCCGGGTACGCCGGGATCAAAGCGGAAGCCAAGTTCGACTTCGAGATCCGCCCGCTTCCCTATTGGAGCGGTGTCGGCGGCGCCCCTCAGAATACGATCATCGGCGGGTCTTCGCTTTGGGTCCTAAGCGGTCACGATGCCGCGGAATACAAGGGCGTAGCCGAGTTTCTCAGCTTCCTGTCCACATCGGACATCCAGGCCAAGTGGCACCAGGACACCGGCTACCTTCCAATCACTCTTGCGGCCGCCGAACAGACCAAGTCGGAAGGGTTCTACGAAGCGAATCCCGGCACCAACATCGCGATCGAGCAGATGACCGGAGCCGCACCGACCCCCAATTCGAAGGGTTTGCGTCTGGGTTCTTTCGATCAGATCCGCGGGATCATTGACGAGGAACTGGAAGCCGTTTGGACCGGCGACAAGACGGCACAAGCGGCGCTGGACAGCGCGGTGGAACGCGGCAACGCACTGTTGCGGCGCTTCGAAAGCGCCAATCGCTGAGGTGGTTGACCCGCCGCCCGGAACCGGGCGGCGGGATGCCTCATGGAAAAGCGCGTCAAATTCAAGGGCTGGTTGCTCCCTCTGGTCCTGCTCTCACCGCAAGTGATTGTGACGGCGGTCTTTTTCTTTTGGCCGGCCGGACAGGCCGTCTGGCAGTCCATGTACATTCCGGACCCGTTCGGCCTTAAATCGCAGTTCGTCGGACTTGGGAATTTCGAGTTCCTGCTTGGAGACAGGTACTACCGCGAGAGCTTCCTGACGACGGCGATCTTCTCTTCGCTGGTGACTTTGGTATCCATGGCCGGCGCCCTGTGGCTCGCGGTCATGGCCGATCGCCTGATCAAGGGGTCGGGCACGTATCGGACACTCCTGATCTGGCCCTACGCCGTGGCACCGGCCGTGGCGGGCGTTTTGTGGCTTTTCATGTTCAACACCCGGGTCGGGGTCGTTTCCTGGTACCTTGGCCTGCTGGGTTACGACTGGAACCACGTGCTGAACGAGGGCGAGGCCATGGGCCTGGTCGTCGTTGCTTCCTCGTGGGGCCGGATCAGCTACAATTTCCTGTTCTTTCTGGCTGGCCTTCAGGCAATCCCGAAATCGGTCATCGAGGCCGCCGCGATCGACGGTGCGCGTTTTTGGACGCGTTTTTGGACGATCGTGTTCCCATTGCTGTCTCCCACCACCTTCTTCCTGTTGGTGGTGAACATCGTCTACTCCTTCTTCGAGACCTTCGGCGTGATCCACACCATCACGTCCGGTGGGCCGCAACAGGCGACGACGATCCTCGTCTACAAGGTTTATTCGGACGGTTTCGTCGGGCAGGATTTGGGGTCGTCCGCGGCGCAGTCCGTCATTCTGTTGATCGTCGTCAGCATTCTGACCGTCATCCAGTTCAAGTATATCGAGCGCAGGGTTCACTACTGATGGCGCACATGACGGGAATGGTCGAAAAGCAGGGAACGGGCTTGTGGTTGACCCATCTGTGCCTCTGCATCGGCGTCCTGATCATCTTCTTTCCGATCTGGCTCGCGTTTGTCGCCTCGACCGTAACCAATTCCGAGATCGTGCAACCGCCAATGCCGCTTCTGCCGGGCGATCAGTTTCTGGAAAACTACGAGCGCGCATTGATTTCCGGCATCAATGCGCCGGTCTGGAGAATGCTGGCAAATTCACTGGTCATGGCGATTGGGATCGCAATAGGCAAAATCGCGATCTCGCTGCTCAGTGCCTTTGCCATCGTCTATTTCAGTTTCCCGTTTCGTCACGTCTTCTTCTGGCTGATTTTCTTGACGCTTATGTTGCCGGTCGAAGTGCGTATCGTCCCAACCTACGAGGTCATCGCCGGGTTCGGGATGCTGAACAGCTATTCCGGCTTGATATTCCCGCTCATTGCGTCGGCCACCGCGACGTTCTTGTTTCGTCAGTTCTTCATGACGGTGCCGGACGAATTGGCCGAAGCCGCCCGGGTCGATGGCGCAAGGCCGATGCGGTTCTTCATCGATATCCTGGTTCCGATGAGCCGCACGAATATGGCGGCGCTTTTCGTGATCCTGTTTATCTACGGATGGAACCAGTATCTTTGGCCGCTGTTGATCACGACAGATCCGGACATGAACACGATTGTGATGGGCATCAAGCAGATGTTTCCCAGTGGGGACGACTTCGCCGACTGGCCGGTCATCATGGCAACCTCGATCCTGGCCATGTTGCCCCCGGTCCTGGTGGTCGTTTTCATGCAAAAGCTCTTCGTCAGAGGACTGGTCGAGAGCGAGAAGTAGAGGTGTAAGTGGCCGAGATTCTCCTTAGCGGTGTCAAAAAGAGCTTCGGCGCTTTGCAGGTCATCCAAGGCGTTGATGTCGACGTCACCGACGGCGAGCTGATCGTTATCGTCGGGCCTTCCGGATGCGGAAAATCGACCCTGCTGCGCATGGTGGCCGGGCTCGAAACGATCACGGACGGCGAAATCCAGATCAACGGCGTCCGTGTCAACGAGAAGGAGCCGATGGACCGAAACATCGCGATGGTGTTCCAGAACTACGCGCTCTATCCGCATATGACCGTATTCGACAACATGGCCTATGGACTGAAGATCGCCCGCAGGCCCAAGGACGAGATCGCCCAACGCGTCAGCGAGGCAGCGTCGCTGCTGCAGCTGGACGGCCTTTTGGATCGGAAACCGCGGCAACTCTCAGGTGGTCAGCGCCAGCGGGTGGCGATGGGGCGAGCCATCGTCCGCAAACCAGACGCCTTCCTGTTCGACGAGCCGTTGTCGAACCTGGACGCCAAGCTCCGCGTCCAGATGCGGATCGAGATCAAGCGCCTTCAGCGCCGGCTTGCGACCACCAGCCTCTACGTCACGCATGACCAGGTCGAGGCGATGACGCTCGCCGACCGCTTGATCGTGATGAACGCAGGCGTGGCCGAACAGATCGGAACGCCGCTGGAGGTGTACGAACGCCCGGCGAGCCTGTTCGTTGCCGGGTTCATCGGTTCGCCCGCGATGAATTTCCTCAAGGGCCGGCTGGCGGACGACGGAACGGCGGTCACGCTGAACGGCGGCACCGTTCTGCCGTTGAGCGGCGCGGCTTCCAGGCAAGGCGCCGAAGTCGTCGTCGGCCTTCGGCCCGAGCATTTACGCAAACCCGAAAGCGGCGAAGCAGCGGTTCACCTGACGGTGGAACTGGTCGAACCGTTAGGGTCGGACACGCTGGTGCACGGGCACCTCCCCGCCTCCCGTGAAAGTATCACCGTGCGCATGCCAGAAACCCAGATCTTCGAACCCGGCAGCGATCTGACCGTGGCGATCGCCGCCGACAACATTCACCTGTTCGACCCGCAGACCAACGCACGGATCTGAAACAAGCGACGGCGCCCGCCGGCCGAACGCCTATCCCGTCGCCGCCAGTTCCAGGATCAGCCGGTTCACCTGTTCGGGCCGCTCCATCTGGATCATGTGGCCGGCGCCCTCGAAGATGTGGACGCCAACTTCTCCCGGCAAACCGGATGCATGCGCGACCGGGATCACCTTGTCCTGCGTGCCCCAGATCACCTTCGCCGGGACCCTGATTTCGCCGATGCGTGCGCGGAGGTCCCAGCCCTGCCGGTCGGCCGGCATCAGACCCCTGCCGATCGCCTGCAGCCCTTCCAGATAGCCCGCCTGCTTGCGCACGCGCGCCATCTTGACGATCAGGTCGCGCTCGAAGGGCCGGTCCTCGGCGAACAAGTCGTCGATCAGCGACATCAGTTCGTCTTCGCTTTCCGCGGTGCTGACCGTGTCGACGAAATGCCGGTTCGCCTCGGCGCCGAGGCCCGCCGCCGCGATCAGGGTCAGCGACGCGACGCGTTCGGTGCGTTCCAGCGTCAGCCACAGCGAGACCGCGCCGCCCATCGACAGGCCGACCAGATGGACCGGTCCCAGGTCCATGACCTCGAGGAACCCGTCGACGGCGCCGCCGAGATCGGAAAGGTCGCAGGCGGCAGGGTCGATTGCCGATCCCCCGTGGCCGGGCAGGTCGACGGCATAGACAGGCCGGTCCGCCGAAAGCCATTTGTGGTTCAGCAGCCAGCTATAGAGATCACCGCCGAAGCCGTGCACCAGAAGGACGGGCGTGCGGCGACCGGCGCCCAGCTTGAGGTAACGCATCGGCCGTCCGGCCACTGCCACCGTGGCGGGGTCGCCTGCGGCGCCGGCGCCGGCCCGCACGTCGTCGGTGGTGATGCGCCCGCGCGGCCCGGTTCCGGTCAACGTGGTCAGCGGCGTTCCGGTCTGACGCGCCAGGCGGCGCGCGGCCGGCGAGGCCCTCACCTTCCCCGTTTCCATGGACGGACCGCCGCGCGGCGGTGGAGCGGGCGCGGGTTCCGGGGGAGGAGGCGCGGCCGTTTCTTCCTCGGATTCGGTTTCCGGAAACGGCGCGCCGTCGAAATGGGCGATCGGCGCGCCGATCGGCACCACGGCGCCCTCGTCGGCCAGGATCTCCAGCAAGATGCCGTCGCCCAGCGCCGGCACCTCGACCACGGTCTTGTCGGTTTCCACCTCGACCAGGACGTCGCCGCGGGCAAAGGCGGCGCCGGGCGCCACCTGCCAGCCGACGATGGTGCCCTTCTCCATCGTCTCGCCCAGCCGCGGCAGAAAGATCGTCGACGGTGCGCTCATGCGCCCACCATCCGCTTGACCGTATCGATGATGCGCGGCGCCGTGGGCACACTGCCCTTTTCAAGCTCCGGCGAGACCGGCACCGGAATGTCCTCGGCTGCCAGACGGACCACCGGTTCCTCGAGAAAGTCGAAGGCGCCCTCCTGAAGCCGCGCCGAAAGCTCGGCGCTGACCCCGGCGGTTAGCGTGTCCTCGGTAACGACCAGTGCGCGGCCGGTCCGGCAGGCCGATGCCACCATCGTGTCCACGTCCAACGGGTTCAAGGTGCGCAGATCGATGACCTCGACGCCGATGCCGTCCGCAGCCAGCGCCTCGGCCGCCTCCAGCGCCACATGCACCATGCGCGAATAGGTGACCAGGGTGACGTCGTCGCCGGCGTGGCGGATTTCCGCCTTGCCCCAGGGCGCCGCGGCATCGAGGTCCAACGTGCCTTCGAAGGTGTAGAGCGACTTGTGCTCGATGAAGATCACCGGGTCGGGACAGGCCAGTGCATGGGTCAACAGCGCATGGGCGTCGGTCACGGTCGCGGGCATTGCCACCCGCAGGCCCGGCGTGTGCATGACCCAGGCCTCCAGGCTCTGGCTGTGCTGGGCCCCGCCCGACCGGCCGGTCCCGCCCTGGGTGCGCAGCACCATGGGCACACCAACCTGGCCGCCGAACATATAGCGGATCTTCGCCGCCTGGTTCGCGACCTGGTCCATGGTCATGCCGATGAAGTCCACATACATCAGTTCGGCCACCGGTTTCAGCCCGGTCATGGCCGCGCCCACCGCAGCGCCGACGATCGCCACCTCCGAGATCGGCGTGTCGCGCACGCGCCCCTCGCCGAATTCCTCCAGCAGGCCCTTGGTGACGCCATAGGCGCCGCCGTAACGGCCGACCTCCTCGCCCATCACGATCACCGACGGGTCGGCCGTCATCGCCGCCTGCAGCGACTGCCGCAGCGCCTCGCGGTAGGTCATCACGGTCATCGCGGCAGCACCTGGTCGATCAGCCGGGCCAGCGGCACCGGCGCAGGCTCGGAGTCATCGTAAACATCCGCGAACATCGATCCGTGGTCGGGCGGCGATGCGGCGATCGCGAAATCGACGGCGGCATCCATTTCTTGGCGCGCGGCCCTATCGATCTCGTCGCATGCTGCGGCGGCGGATGGATCGTCCTCCACCAGCCGCGCACGCTGGCGGGCGATCGGGTCGCGTTCGCGGCCCTGCTCCTCCTCGGCCTCCTCGCGATAGGGGCTCTTGTCCTTGCGGGCATGGCCGAAGAACCGATAGCACTCGACCGACAGGAAGCCCGGCTTTCCGTCCCGCGCGCCTGCGATCAGTTCCTGGGCGCGGTCGAACACCTGCTCCACGTCCTCGCCGTCCGCCTCGGCGCCGGCCAGTCCGAAGGCGCGCGCCCGATCCGGGAAGTTCAGTGTTGCGGATGAATGGTCGACGCGGGTCCCCATGCCGTACTGGTTGTTGATGCAGACGAACAGCACCGGCAGCTTCCACAGCGCCGCCAGGTTCATGGACTCGTACAGCAAGCCCTGCTGCATGGCGCCGTCGCCGAAGAAGGCCACCGACACCCGCCCCTGGTTCAACTGCTGGGACGACAGGCCGGCCCCGACGACGGCGGGAATGCCGCCGCCGACGATGGCGTTGGCGCCCAGATGGCCCAGCGCCATGTCGGCGATGTGCATGGACCCGCCCTTGCCCCGGCAGTAACCGGCCTCCTTGCCGGCGATCTCCGCCATCATCCGGTTCGGGTCGCCGCCGCGGGCCAGGAACACGCCGTGGCCGCGATGGTGGGTGGTGAAGGTATCGCCGTCGGCCATCACACTGCCCACGCCCACCGCGGCGGCTTCCTCGCCGATCGACAGGTGCAGCATCGACCCCGCCGTGCCGCCGCGCACGAACAGTTCCGAGACGCGGTCCTCGAAGGTGCGGATCCGCACAAGCTGGCGATAGAACTCAAGGCTCTGTTTGTTGTCGGTCATCTGTGCCCGATTGTCGTTATGGATATGGTTGCGCTTTGCCCGCCGGCAAGAATGGCTAGTCCTTCAACCCGTCCAGCACCCGTCGGAACGCCAGCATGCCGGGGTCGTCCAGCCCGACGCTCTTGTCGCCGAACATGCGCGCCCGACCAAGCTTTGACGGCTTGTCCCGGAATGCATCCAGCGTCGCATCCGTCGCCTGGTCGGCCGCGGCCAGCAGGGCCTGCGGTTCCGCAAGGCCTGCCGTCGCCGCCCGCACCGCATCCAGGGCATCGAGCACCGTCTTGTCGCCCAGCGACCCCTTGCCGCGGTTTTGCATCGCCTCCAGCGCGCCGGCCAGAAGCGCGGAGACCTCAGACCACGGCACCTCGGTGCGCCCCTTGCAGGCCTTGGCGCCCGCCATCAGCCCGGTCGCCAGCAAGGTCCCGTAGCTGGACCCCGAAGTCCTGGTGAAGGCCTGCGCGCATTTCATGAAGGCCATGCCCACGTCTTCCGGCAGATCGTCCAGGACCGGCTGGAGATCCCGGGCGCCGCGCTGCATGGTCACGCCCAGGTCCCCGTCGCCCAGCTTGGCATCGACGCTGTTCAACTCGTCGGCGCTGTCATCGAGACGGGCGCAGATACCGACCAGTCCGGCTTTCAACGAGGCGGTGGTCAGGCCGGCCATGGCTCAGCCGACCTGCCAGAAGGCGCAATCGGCCGGCGCATGCAGCAGTTGCTCAAGCTCGTCGTCCAGCTTGCAAATCGTGATGGTCGCACCGGTCATCTCCATCGACGTGCCGTACCGCCCGACCAGCGGCATCGCCAATTCGACCCCGGCGCCGTCCAAGCGCGCCTTGGCGTGCCGGAACATGATGTAGAGCTCTTCCGGCGGCGTCGCCCCCAGGCTGTTGACCAGGATCGAGATCCGATCGCCCGACGCAAGCGGCATGTCGGCCAAAAGACGGTCGATCATCTCGTCGGTGATCTCGTCCGCCGGCTTCAGCTTGTCACGCCAGATACCGGGTTCGCCATGGATGCCCATGCCCATTTCCATCTCGTCCTCGCCGATTTCGAAGGTCGGCTTGCCGGCCTGGGGAACGGTGCACGGCGTCAGCGCCATGCCGATCGACCGGCAGGCATCGGCGGTTTTCTGGGCAACGCAGGTGACCTCGGCCAGGTCGGCCATCTGCTCGGCTTTCGCGCCGGCGCATTTGAAGGCATAGACCATGCCCGCAACGCCGCGGCGTTTCTCGGCCTCCTCGGGCGGCGCGCTGACCACGTCGTCGGCCAACAACACCGTCGTGGATTCCACGTCCTCCATCTCCAGCATCTCACCGGCCATGTCGAAGTTCATCACGTCGCCGCCGTAGTTGCCGTACAGGCGCAGGACCCCAGCACCGCCATTGGCCTGGCGCATGGCCTCGGCCATTTGCTCGGCCGACGGCGAGGAGAAGACGTCGCCGATCGCCGCGGCATCCAACAGGCCCTTGCCCACATAGCCGGTGAAGATCGGCAGATGCCCGGACCCGCCGCCGGTGACGATCCCCACCTTGCCCGAAACGGCACCGCCCGGCCGGGCAATCACCCGCGGCGCCGGCTGGGCATAGTGTTCGGGATGGGCCAGACACAGGCCGTCGAGCATCTCGTCGACGTAGTCGACGGGGTCGTTCAGGATTTTCTTCATCTGCGTTCACCTCCCATAACGGGTTGGATCAGGTCTTCCGCGAACAACGGAACCGGGGGAGGGTTGCCCCTCCCCCGACTTTGCCCTCTTGCCCGAGCGGGGCAGTTAGATCTTGTACCCGAGCTTGCGTGCACCTTCGACGAAGTTCTTGTACTGGCGCTTCTGGCTGTCCAGACCCAGGTCCTGGGAGATCTTCACCCATTCCTCGGCCGCTTCGTCCAGCGCCTGCTGACTGGTCAGTTCGCCGGATATCGCCTTGGAGATGTTCCGGCCAAGCGCGTCGGCATATTCCGGCGCGCCTTCCCAGAAGAACTGCGGATAGCCGACCTCGACGTTGGCGAGACCCGCGTCCAAATGGTTCTTGGCCGTCTCGAAGTTCTTGAAGATGCCGGCATTGGTCGGCCACAGCTCGTTGTCGGTGCTGCGCTGCGGATTGGCCTGCAGGTAGAGTTTCGCGGCTTCGTCGCCATAATGCGACCGCCCGAAGGGGTCCGACCCGCAATACTCGTCGGCGACGATCTCGTCGGAATAGTCGGGATGCGACATCCGGTAGATGAAGTAGAAGGCCGCATCCTTGACGTCCTGCGGCAGGTTTTTCGGAACCGACGCGGTCCGGCACCACAGCGAAATGGCGCGGTTGGTGATCGAGCCGTCGTCGTTCTCCCAGCCCGGTACGATCGCGCCGCGCTGGTCTTCGGCCAGTTCCAAGCCCTGTTGCTGGACGGTGAATTCCGCCAGATCGATCCACCAGACCGACATGACGTCAGAGCCCGATTGCCAGCGCTGGATCGACGTTCCCAGATCCATCGCCTCCGCACCCGGCGGCCCGAACTTGATGATCTCCTTGTACATATCCAGGGCCTCGGCCGCCTTGCCCTGGTTGATGGTGGGGTTCATGTTCTCGTCGAAATAGTTGACGCCGGCCGACGCCGCGATGTCCATCCAGAAACCCCATCCGAAGTTTGGCGGATTGACGACCATCGACGTGCCGTAGACGTTCTTGCTCTTCAGTTCCTCGGTGAAGAACTGGGTCGCGTCGATGAACTGGTTCCAGGTTTTCGGCACGTCAAGTTCGCGCTGGAACCGCTTGGAGAACTTCTTCTGCAGTTCCGGATCGTCGAAGTACTGCTGGCGGTAATGCAGGATATGGATGTCGCCATCCAGCATGACGCCGTAGGTTCTGCCGTCCCACTTGGTATAGAACTCGCGATAGGCGGGCATGACCCAATCGAGATATTCGTTCGTGCCGTCGTATTGTGCCAGGTAGTCGTCCAGCGGCTCGAGCTGTCCGGTTTCGGCGAAGGCGCCGAAGAACAGGCTGGGATACTGCACCCAATCGAAGCGCGGCTTGTTCGACAACAGCTGCGGCAGGATCTTCGCCACCGCGTCGCCGCCGTCGTAAACCTCGCGGCTTTTGATGCCGACGCCCGCCTCCTTCATCAGGTGCGGCGACAGCCAAAGCGGCGCGTGCAGCCAGTTGGAGTCCTGGAAGTAGGTAAGCTCTATATCCTTGAACAGCTTGTTGCCCGGCGGAACGGCCTGGGCACTGAAGGCACTGCGCGGCAGGACCGAGGAGGCCGCGGCCGCGCCGGCACCGGCTGCGGCATTCCGCAGGAACTTCCGTCGTGTGTAGGCACTGAATATCCCCATGTCATCTCCTCCCGTTTTTCGGACGCGCCTCTGACGCGCCCTTGTTGCGCCGTGCCTCCACGGCCTCTCATTCGCCTCTCAGGCGATCAACTCCTCGGTTGCGGTATCGAAAACCATGACATTCTGCGGCGCATAGCCCAACCGCACCGTATCGCCGCGTGCCGCCAGAGTATGCGGGTCCGCAAGAGCGCGAAACAAGGCGCCGCCGTTCTCCAGAGTGAGGATCACCCGCTCGCCCACATACTCGCTGATCGTGACACCGGCATCCAAAACGGGACCGCCCTCTTCCGACGTCAGATGCAGGTTCTGTGGCCGGATGCCAACCGTAAAGCGCTGCGCGCCGGTTGCCGCGACCCGCGCGGCGTGATCGGGCTCCAGAGTGAAGATCAGGTCGGAGCCTACCACGTGCAACCGCGCCGACCCGTTGGCCGCCTCCAGTTCGGCCGTGAAGAAATTGGTTGGCGGCTCGCCGATGAAGTCGGCAACGAAGATGTTCGCCGGGCGGTGATAGAGATCGTTGCGGGTCCCCACCTGCTGCAGTTCCGCATGGCTCATGACGGCCACGCGGTCTGCCAGCGCCAGCGCCTCCACCTGGTCGTGGGTCACGTAGATCATCGTGCGCCCGAGGTCCCGGTGAATGCGTTTCAGATCAAACAGCATCCGGAACTTCAGATGCGTGTCGATATGGCTCATCACCTCGTCCAAGATGAACGCAGCCGGTTCGCGGATCAGCGCCCTGCCCAGGCTGACCCGTTGTTGCTGGCCGCCCGAAAGCGCGCCCGGCATTTGTCCGAGAATGCCGCCAAGTCCCAGCATCTCGGCCATGGACTTCACCTTGGCGTCGCGATCGGTTTCGGAAAGCCCCATCACCTCCAGGGGAAAACCGAGGTTCTGCGCCACCGTGAAGTTGGGGTAGAGCGCGTAGGTCTCGAACGCCATGGCGACGTTGCGCCGCTGGGGATCCAGTTCGTTGACCCGCTGGCCGTCAAAAGCGATCTCGCCCGACGAGATCTCCTCCAACCCCACGATCATACGCAAGGTGGAGGTCTTGCCACAACCGGACGGCCCTAACAGCGCCACGAACTCTCCGTTCTCGATTTCCAGGTTCAGGTCCTTTACGGCATGCACCGCCGCCCCGCGCGAGCGGTAGACCTTGTTGACGTCCGAGAGCGTGACCTTCGCCATACCGTCACCGCACCAGATTCGCGCCGCTGCCGGGATCGAAATAGAGCATCGCGTCGGTGCGCAGACCCAGCTTGATCTGCTCGCCGAAGTCGAATGTGCTGTCCGGTGCGGTCATCGCGGTCAGCAGCACCCCTCCGACATTCGCCAGCAGAACACCGTTAGCGCCCAGGGGCTCGTACAGTTCGACGGTCCCGTCGACCACGTGCCGCCCTTCCGGGTCGGCGCCGTTCTCCAAAACGGAAACGAACTGCGGGCGGATGCCGAGCGTGACCGCCGAGGTGTTTCGCGCCGACAGGGCACCGCCGTGGGGGCCGGCGACGGGGATCGAGAACGCACCGTCGGTCGCCGCGCACCGGAGAGTTCCCTCCTCCTCGCGCAACATCGCACTGACGACGTTGATCGACGGCTGCCCCAGATGTTGCGCAACGAACAGGCTATCCGGGCGCTCGAAGATGTCACGCGCCGCCCCCACCTGCACAAGTCCGCCGCCGCCCATGACGCCGATCCTGTCACCCAGCGACAGCGCCTCGGCATAGTCGTGCGTGACATACAGCGTCGCCACGCGGCGCAGTTCCTCAAGATCGTGGAACTGCTGTCTCAGCTCGTGTCGGATCCGCGCATCGAGATGACTGATCGGTTCATCCAGCAGATAGACCGACGGACGGCCGACCAGCGTGCGCGCCAGCGCGGTGCGCTGTTTCTGACCACCGGAGATCTCGCCGGGACGCCGGTCCAGCAACTGGTCGATCCGCAACAGCGCCGCCACGTCCCGCACCGTCGTGTCGATTTCGGACCGGCTCAGCTTGCGCGCGCGCAACGGACTGGCGATGTTTTCGAAGACGCTGAGGTGGGGGTAGAGCGCATAACTCTCGAACGTCATCGCGACGTTGCGCCGATAGGGCGGCAGACCGGTTATGTCGCGGCCGCCCACCAGAACCCGTCCGGCATCGGGCCGTTCCAGCCCGGCGACCAGACGCAACAGGGTGGTCTTGCCGATCCCGCTGGGCCCGACGATGACGAAGAACTCCCCTTCGGGCACCGTCAGGTCCAGCCGGTCGATCACCGGGAAATCCCAGCCCTTGCAGAGCCCCTGGATCTGAAGGTCGCCCACCTCTCTACCCCTTCACGACGCCAAGCGACAGGCCGCGCACCATATAGCGGCGAAGGACGATAAACAGGATCAGCGGCGGCAGCATCGCGATCAGGCTGAACGCCATCTGCAGGTTCCACAGCGTCTGGCTGCCGTGGGTGAAGGTGGGAATGACGATTGTGTAGGTTTTGACCGCAGAGCCGACGAAAAGGTTGGCGAACAGGTATTCGTTCCAGGCAAAGATCCAGCACAGCATGGCGACCGAGATCATGCCGGGAAGGACCAGCGGCAAGGTAACCTTGAAGAACGCCTTCATCGGCGGATAGCCGTCCAGATAGGCAGCCTCTTCCAGTTCGCGCGGCGCATCCCGGAAGAACACCATCATCAGCCACGTCGCCAGCGGCATGTTGAACACCAGGTAGAGAATGATCAGCGAAAGATGGCTGTCGGTTCCCCAGGGCGTGGCGTCGAACAGGAAGAACATCGGGACGAGGACGGCGACCGGCGGAAACATGCGGTTGGACAGGATCCAGAATGCCAGGTTCTCGCCGCCCGCCTGCCGCGGAAAACGTGCGAAGGCGTACCCCGCCAACGTTCCCAGCACCAGCGCGGCCAGCGTGTTGCCTGTTGCGATGATGAAGCTGTCGACCAGCGCCTGGAAGTTGGACCGCTCGGCAAAGACGGATTTGAAGTTCGCGGGGTGCCAGACCTCCGGCCAGAAGGTTGGAATCGTGCGGTTGGTCTCGGCCGCGTCTTTGAATGCGGTGATGATCTGCCAGTAGAACGGGAAAAGCGTCAGGAACAGCCAGACACCAAGGAACAGCAGCAGCAGCGTGCGGACCAGCCTGTAGTTCGTTTCGCTCACCGCGGCGTCCTCATGCGAAGCCCTGCGCCTTGAGGACCTTCTTGAGGTAGCGCAGGAACAGAATGATCAGAATGGCCGAGAAGGCGAAAATGATGATGGCGTAAGCGGCCGCCTCGCTGACCTCGAACTCGCGAATGCCACGCTGGAAGGCGATGTAGGTGGGCAGTTCTGACGACTGCGCCGGACCACCCGACGTCATCACGTAAACCAGATCCACGAACTTGAAGGCATCCATGAACCGGATGATGAAAGCGATCGCGATCACCTCCTTCAACATCGGCAGCGTGATCCGGCGCAAAACCATCCAGCCGCTGGCACCATCGACGCGTGCGGCTTCGTAGACCGCCGGCGGCAGCGACACCCGGCCGGAATAGATGATCAACAGCGGCAGCGCGGTCCAGTTCCAGTTATCGGCGATGATGATCGACCACAGCGACATGCCGGCGTTAAACCACTCGATGTGCTCGTCGATCAGGCCGATATTGAGAAGCGCCTGATTGACGGCGCCGTTCGACGGCGTCAGCAGGAACTTCCACAAGACGCCGACAATCGACGGAGGCAGCATCATCGGCAGGACCAGCGCGATCAGCAGCACCACGCGGATCCAGTCCTTTCTGACAATTTCATAAAGGATGAGCGCCAGCACCGTCGCCAACAGAACCTGCAGACAGGCGCCGAACAGCAGGTATTGCACCAGGTGCTGTACGCTGTCCCAGAACCGTTCCGATGTCAGGACCGTGTGGAAGTTCTCCCAGCCGACAAAGCTCCAGTTGCCCCGGAACAACCGCATCATGTTGGTGTTCTGGAACGCGTGGTAGAACATCCAGACGGTGGGATAGACGACGATCCCGAACAGAACCAGCACCGGCAGCCCGACCATGGCGACGGGCACCCAGCGCGCGACGATCAGGTTGGGGCGCGTCTTCTTTTTGACAAACCAGTCAGGCAGCGCCTCCGGTTCCCGAACCGCACCGGGAGCATCGCCCGCCACGGCCTGAACCTCAGCCGGCGGCACGGCCACCCCGCGAACCCGCGCCGGCTCGACAACAATCAGGGCGCAAAGCGCTCCTCACCTGCTTGGTCTCCTCCCCGTGCCTTTTCAGTACCCGACCGTTCGCTGCCGATCAGGTCGGTTTTGTTTCGAATTTCCCCTGCCCGATTAAAGCGCATCAAACCGGGCGTGCGCAACATCCCGGTCCACCGATTCGTCGAACCGCCGTACGCTTGCACGCGAACCGCGCTTGTCGCAGTCTTGGCGCCGAAAAAGAACGACAATGGAAAGGGAGGCCACGGTGCCGCTTGAGACTCCACCCGGCTATCATGCGCTGTCGAACGAAACGCTGCCGGCATTCCTGAACTCGCTTCCCTCGGTGGCCGGGCGGCTGGGCGGCGGCCCCGCGGACTGGACCGTCAGCGAGGTCGGCGACGGCAACCTGAACCTGGTTTTCATCGTCGAGGGGCCCGACGGCGACTGCTGCGTCAAGCAGTCGCTGCCCTACGTGCGGCTGGTCGGCGAAGGCTGGCCCATGCCGCTCGAGCGCGCGTTCTTCGAGCATGAATGCATGCGCCGCCACGGCGCCCATGTGGGCGCGCTGGTCCCCGAGATCTATCACTACGACCCGACCCAGTTCTGCATCGTGATGGAACGGCTGTCGCCGCACATCATCATGCGCCAGGGCATGATCAAGGGCGTGCGCTACCCGAAATTCGTCGAACACATCACCGACTATTGCGCCAAAAGCCTGTTCTTCACCTCCGACCTCTATCTCTCGGCGCCGGAGAAGAAACAGGTCATGGGCGTCTTCTGCGGTAATACCGAACTCTGCAAGATCACCGAGGACCTGATCTTCACCGAACCCTACATGATCGCCGAGCGCAACCGCTGGACGACACCCCAGCTTGACGGCATTGCCGAAGAGTTCCGCAACGACGGCGCGCTTAAGGTGGCGATCTCGCGGTTGAAGCTCAAATTCATGGGGCTGGGCCAGGCGCTGATCCACGGCGACCTGCACACGGGCTCGATCATGATCACCCAGGAAGACACGCGCGTAATCGATCCGGAATTTGCCTTCTACGGGCCGATGGGGTTCGACATCGGCGCGGTGATCGCGAACCTCCTGATCAACTATTTCAGCCAGGACGGCCACGCGACGCCCGACGACCCCCGCGAAGACTATCAGGCATGGGTGCTGGAGACGGTCGAGGATTTCTGGAATGGATTCCGCGGCAAGTTCCTCGACCTGTGGCGGCAGAACGGTATCGGCGACGGCTATCCGGCGGCGCTGTTCGCAGACGACACCGGCAGGACCGCGCTGGAGCGGGAACGGGAGCACTACATGGACGTACTGTTCACCGAAACCCTGGGCTTTGCCGCGGCCAAGATGATCCGGCGCATCCTCGGCCTCGCCCACAATATCGACCTGGAATGGATCGAGGATCCGGATCTCCGCGCGGCTTGCGAGACCCGCTGTCTGAGACTGGCGCGGGACCTGATGGTCAGGACCGAGGCCTATGGATCGATCGGCGCGGTCACTGCTGCGGCGCGCAAGGTCCGTGCCGATGGGGCCCCCTGATACCGCGATTGCGTGCGTTGAGCCGGGACCGATGGCGCCTCGCGGGATTTGCGCCCGACGCCGGTATCCTGTTGAATAGCGTTCTGACATTTGTCCGATGCCCGCAAGAGACGCCGCTGGGCGGCAACCGTCATTTTTCAGGACGATGCGGGCACAGGTAGGGGTGGGTACCGGGAAGTGGTTCTCTTTCCTGAGATGCTCTTCCCGGTCGGTCTGACATCGTAACGTCGTGCGTTTGTTTTTGATTGCAATCACTTGCGGTCATGGGGCCGCGCACGCATGCGACGGCCTCCGCACCGTACACGGAGGGGCGGACAATGGCGTCTCGAGGTTTCCGAAACTGGTTCAAGGACAGATTCGACGACAGCTTCGACTGGGATTGGGACGAAGACCGCGAAGACGACGATCGATCGAACCGGCATCGCCGCGACCGCGACGATGAGAACGATCGCCCCAGCCGGGGTCGCAACGACGACGATGACGACGGTGGCTCGGACAACGACGATGAGGGCGGGTCGGACAACGACGACGACGGCGGCTCGGACAACGACGATGAATCCGGCCCCATCACCATTCGCGTTACGACGACCGAAGACGAAGCGATTGTCTTCGATTCTCTTTCGCTATCCGGTCTGAACGACGACGACGACGAACTGGGCCTCGCCAGCGTCAACCAATCACCCGACGGCGGCGCGATCACCGCGCTGGCTGGCGGCCTGATCGAGTTCGACCCAAGCGGTGATTTCGACTTCCTCAAGAACGGCGAGACGACCATCGCCGTCTTCACCGGTTTCATCGGCGAACACGACGACGAGGAATTCGATGATCTGGTGCCGGTCAGGTTCGAGGTCGAAATCACCGGCGTCAGCGAACCCGCCGTCATCACCGACGCGGACCTGACAGGCGCGGTGGTGGAGGATGCGGACAATCCGACACTTGTAGACCGCGGCACGATCGGCTTTACGGACGCCGACCTCGCGGACTCCCATGTGGCGTCGGCTGCGTTCACGTCGACGACCCACACGGGCCAGCTCGGTGCGCTGACGGCAGACGTTACCCAAGACACCACCGGCACCGGCACCGACGGTGTGGTGACCTGGACATACAAGGTCACGAATTCCGGGGTGCAGTTCCTGGGCCGGGACGAGACGATCACCGAGACGTATACGGTGACCATCGCCGACGATCAGGGCGACAGCGTCTCCCAGGACCTCGTGGTGACGATCACCGGCGTCAACGACGAGGTCGTTGTCGGGTTAGCCGATCTCGAAGGCACCGTGGTCGAGGACGCGACCGAACCGACGCTGACCGACAGCGGAACGATCGGTTTCTCCGACGCCGACCTCGCCGATGCGCACGCCGCGTCGGCTTCCTTCAAGACCTCGACACACGGCAACAGCCCGCTCGGCACGATGGCGGCACTGGTCACCGCCGACACCACCGGCACCGGCACCGGCGGCCTCGTGACCTGGACCTATGAGGTCAGTAACGCCGCGGTGCAGTTCCTGGGACAGGGCGAGACGATCACCGAAACCCATACGGTGACCCTCACGGACAATCAGGGCCACAGCGTCTCGCAGGATATCGACGTGACGATTACCGGCGTGAACGACGATCCGGTGGCATCGGACGACACCGTCATCTCCGACGAGGACTTCGTGGTGACGATCGACGCGCTGGCCAACGACAGCGACGTCGACGGCGACACGCTCGGCATCATCGCCACAACCGACCCGGCGAACGGCACCCTGTCGATCAATCCGGACAACACCATCAACTACACGCCGAACGCCAACTTCAACGGCAGCGACAGTTTCACCTACACGATCAGCGACGGAAACGGCGCCGCCGACGTCGCCGTCCTGGTCATCGTCAACCCGGTCAACGACACACCGGTGGCATCGGACGACACCGTCATCTCCGACGAGGACTTCGTGGTGACGATCGACGCGCTGGCCAACGACAGCGACGTCGACGGCGACACGCTCGGCATCATCGCCACAACCGCACCGGCGAACGGCACCCTGTCGATCAATCCGGACAACACCATCGATTACACGCCGAACGCCAACTTCAACGGCAGCGACAGTTTCACCTACACGATCAGCGACGGAAACGGCGCCGCCGACGTCGCCACCGTCAGTTTGGTGGTCCGCCCGGTCAACGACATACCCGAGGCATCGGACGACACCGTCATCATCGACGAGGACTTCGTGGTGACGATCGCCCCGCTGGCCAACGACAGCGACGCCGACGGCGACACACTCAGCATCGTCGGCACGACCGAACCGGCGAACGGCACCGTCACGGTCAATCCGGACAACACCGTCACCTACCTGCCGGACGCCAACTTCAACGGCAGCGACATCTTCCGCTATTCGATCAGCGACGGAAACGGCGGCATCGCCACCGCCGCCGTCCTGGTCATCGTCAACCCGGTCAACGACACACCGGTGGCATCGGACGACACCGTCATCTCCGACGAGGACTTCGTGGTGACGATCGACGCGCTGGCCAACGACAGCGACGTCGACGGCGACACGCTCGGCATCATCGCCACAACCGCACCGGCGAACGGCACCCTGTCGATCAATCCGGACAACACCATCAACTACACGCCGAACGCCAACTTCAACGGTAGCGACAGCTTCAGATATACGATCAGCGACGGCAATGGCGCCATCGACGTTGCCACCGTCAGTTTGGTGGTCCGCCCGGTCAACGACATACCCGAGGCATCGGACGACACCGTCATCATCGACGAGGACTTCGTGGTGACGATCGCCCCGCTGGCCAACGACAGCGACGCCGACGGCGACACACTCAGCATCGTCGGCACGACCGAACCGGCGAACGGCACCGTCACGGTCAATCCGGACAACACGGTCACCTACCTGCCGGACGCCAACTTCAACGGCAGCGACATCTTCCGCTATTCGATCAGCGACGGAAACGGCGGCATCGCCACCGCCGCCGTCCTGGTCATCGTCAACCCGGTCAACGACACACCGGTGGCATCGGACGACACCGTCATCTCCGACGAGGACTTCGTGGTGACGATCGACGCGCTGGCCAACGACAGCGACGTCGACGGCGACACGCTCAGCATCGTCGGCACGACCGACCCGGCGAACGGCACCGTCACGGTCAATCCGGACAACACCATCAACTACACGCCGAACGCCAACTTCAACGGCAGCGACAGTTTCACCTACACGATCAGCGACGGAAACGGCGCCGCCGACGTCGCCACCGTCAGTTTGGTGGTCCGCCCGGTCAACGACATACCCGAGGCATCGGACGACACCGTCATCATCGACGAGGACTTCGTGGTGACGATCGCCCCGCTGGCCAACGACAGCGACGCCGACGGCGACACACTCAGCATCGTCGGCACGACCGAACCGGCGAACGGCACCGTCACGGTCAATCCGGACAACACGGTCACCTACCTGCCGGACGCCAACTTCAACGGCAGCGACATCTTCCGCTATTCGATCAGCGACGGAAACGGCGGCATCGCCACCGCCGCCGTCCTGGTCATCGTCAACCCGGTCAACGACACACCGGTGGCATCGGACGACACCGTCATCTCCGACGAGGACTTCGTGGTGACGATCGACGCGCTGGCCAACGACAGCGACGTCGACGGCGACACGCTCGGCATCATCGCCACAACCGCACCGGCGAACGGCACCCTGTCGATCAATCCGGACAACACCATCGATTACACGCCGAACGCCAACTTCAACGGCAGCGACAGTTTCACCTACACGATCAGCGACGGAAACGGCGCCGCCGACGTCGCCACCGTCAGTTTGGTGGTCCGCCCGGTCAACGACATACCCGAGGCATCGGACGACACCGTCATCATCGACGAGGACTTCGTGGTGACGATCGCCCCGCTGGCCAACGACAGCGACGCCGACGGCGACACACTCAGCATCGTCGGCACGACCGAACCGGCGAACGGCACCGTCACGGTCAATCCGGACAACACCGTCACCTACCTGCCGGACGCCAACTTCAACGGCAGCGACAGCTTCCGCTATTCGATCAGCGACGGAAACGGCGGCATCGCCACCGCCGCCGTCCTGGTCATCGTCAACCCGGTCAACGACACACCGGTGGCATCGGACGACAGTGTCATTACTTCAGAGGACTTCGTGGTGACGATCGACGCGCTGGCCAACGACAGCGACGTCGACGGCGACACGCTCGGCATCATCGCCACAACCGCACCGGCGAACGGCACCCTGTCGATCAATCCGGACAACACCATCGATTACACGCCGAACGCCAACTTCAACGGCAGCGACAGCTTCACCTACACGATCAGCGACGGAAACGGCGGCATCGCCACCGCCGCCGTCCTGGTCATTGTCAACCCGGTCAACGACACACCGGTGGCAACGGACGACACCGTCATCTCCGACGAGGACTTCGTGGTGACGATCGACGCGCTGGCCAACGATACCGACGCCGACGGCGACACGCTCGGCATCATCGCCACCACCGCACCGGCGAACGGCACCTTGTCGATCAATCCGGACAACACCATCAACTACACGCCGAACGCCAACTTCAACGGCAGCGACAGCTTCACCTACACGATCAGCGACGGAAACGGCGCCGCCGACGTCGCCACCGTCAATGTGGTGGTCAGCCCGGTCAACGACATACCGGTGGCATCGGACGACACCACCAGTACGCAGCAGGGCACTGCCGTCACGATAAACGTCCTGGCAAACGACAGCGATCCCGATGGGGACCCATTGAGCATTACGGGTACAGGTCCCGCCGCAAACGGCACCGTCGCGATCAATCCGGACAACACCGTCACTTACACCCCGAACGCCGGGTTTGTCGGAAACGATACCTTCACCTACGACATCTCCGACGGAAACGGCGGTGTCGATTCTGCCAGCGTGACGGTGTCGGTGTCGGCATCGCAAGGTGGTGGCGGTGGCGGCGCATCCGACCCGCCTGTGTCGGGTTCGGTTGGCGACGATCTCGTCTTTGTCATGCGGATTGCGAACCTTGAGGGGGATTCCCAGTTCAACCGTTTCGAGAACTGGTTCGTTCTGGACGATTTCGTCTTCGGCGCCGGGTACGAGGGTTCGGCGGGCGGTGTCGGCGGCGACCGGCCGGGACGCGCGGTCTTCGACGAATTGACGGTGAACTTCGCCTCCCAGTACGGCGACTATCACCTGATCGACGAATCTGTCGCCAAAGGCCAGGTGTTCAACGGCCCGGTCGAACTGGTCGGCCTGACGATCGACGACGTGGGAAGGACAGAAGAGGCGCTGCGCCTCGACTTCAGCGGCGGTGGCGGTTCGGTGGTGGGCACGGCCGCGCAGTTCAAGGGCGGCGCCGACGGCATCGACCGGACCGCGAGTTTCGGCTTCACCGCGGTGCGGATCGAGATCGATCCCTTGCTTGCCCTGGGGCCCGACGTCACCGACTTCAACCTGATCACGCAAATCGCCGCTCAGCAGTCGGATCCCGACACCGTGGCGCTGCTTGGCGACAGCCCGCAGGGCGCCGCGGTCAAATATGCGATGCGTTACAGCGAAGGCGGTGAAGACGTGCTGGTCTTCATCGACGGCTTCGAGTTCGGCCTTTCCAACACGGCCAATCTCACCGGCGGCCCCGGCGGCGGCGGCAACAGGGTGCGGTTCGACGAGGTCACGGTGACGGGCGAGCTGGACGCGCTGTCGGCGCTGTTGGCAGACAGAACCGCGGACGGCAAATCCGCGCGCATCGACCTGGAGGCAGGCTCCCAGTTGGTCGCTGGCACCACCGCCATCGCCGACTATGCCTTCGAAGGGGCCCGGATCACCGAGTTCGATCTCAGCGCCGGCGCCGACCGCCTGACCTTCGTCTTCGACGCCTATGCCGAGTTCCAGCCCAACGAACCCGCACCCGACGGGTCCAACACCGGCGACCGAGGCACGTTCGGATGGGATATCCCCAGCAACATGGAAACAACAAGCATCAGCGATTTGGATCCGTCCCCGTCCGACCCGCCTGTGTCGGGTTCGGTTGGCGACGATCTCGTCTTTGTCATGCGGATTGCGAACCTTGAGGGGGATTCCCAGTTCAACCGTTTCGAGAACTGGTTCGTTCTGGACGATTTCGTCTTCGGCGCCGGGTACGAGGGTTCGACGGGCGGTGTCGGCGGCGGCCAGTCGGGACGCGCGGTCTTCGACGAGCTGACGGTGAACTTCGCCTCCCAGTACGGCGACTATCACCTGATCGACGAATCTGTCGCCAAAGGCCAGGTGTTCAACGGCCCGGTCGAACTGGTCGGCCTGACGATCGACGACGTAGGAAGGACAGAAGAGGCGCTGCGCCTCGACTTCAGCGGCAGTGGCGGTTCGGTGGTGGGCACGGCCGCGCAGTTCAAGGGCGGCGCCGACGGCATCGACCGGACCGCGAGTTTCGGCTTCACCGCGGTGCGGATCGAGATCGATCCCTTGCTTGCCCTGGGGCCCGACGTCACCGACTTCAACCTGATCACGCAAATCGCCGCTCAGCAGTCGGATCCCGACACCGTGGCGCTGCTTGGCGACAGCCCGCAGGGCGCCGCGGTCAAATATGCGATGCGTTACAGCGAAGGCGGTGAAGACGTGCTGGTCTTCATCGACGGCTTCGAGTTCGGCCTTTCCAACACGGCCAATCTCACCGGCGGCCCCGGCGGCGGCGGCAACAGGGTGCGGTTCGACGAGGTCACGGTGACGGGCGAGCTGGACGCGCTGTCGGCGCTGTTGGCAGACAGAACCGCGGACGGCAAATCCGCGCGCATCGACCTGGAGGCAGGCTCCCAGTTGGTCGCTGGCACCACCGCCATCGCCGACTATGCCTTCGAAGGGGCCCGGATCACCGAGTTCGATCTCAGCGCCGGCGCCGACCGCCTGACCTTCGTCTTCGACGCCTATGCCGAGTTCCAGCCCAACGAACCCGCACCCGACGGGTCCAACACCGGCGACCGAGGCACGTTCGGATGGGATATCCCCAGCAACATGGAAACAACAAGCATCAGCGATTTGGATCCGTCCCCGTCCGACCCGCCTGTGTCGGGTTCGGTTGGCGACGATCTCGTCTTTGTCATGCGGATTGCGAACCTTGAGGGGGATTCCCAGTTCAACCGTTTCGAGAACTGGTTCGTTCTGGACGATTTCGTCTTCGGCGCCGGGTACGAGGGTTCGACGGGCGGTGTCGGCGGCGACCGGCCGGGACGCGCGGTCTTCGACGAGCTGACGGTGAACTTCGCCTCCCAGTACGGCGACTATCACCTGATCGACGAATCTGTCGCCAAAGGCCAGGTGTTCAACGGCCCGGTCGAACTGGTCGGCCTGACGATCGACGACGTAGGAAGGACAGAAGAGGCGCTGCGCCTCGACTTCAGCGGCAGTGGCGGTTCGGTGGTGGGCACGGCCGCGCAGTTCAAGGGCGGCGCCGACGGCATCGACCGGACCGCGAGTTTCGGCTTCACCGCGGTGCGGATCGAGATCGATCCCTTGCTTGCCCTGGGGCCCGACGTCACCGACTTCAACCTGATCACGCAAATCGCCGCTCAGCAGTCGGATCCCGACACCGTGGCGCTGCTTGGCGACAGCCCGCAGGGCGCCGCGGTCAAATATGCGATGCGTTACAGCGAAGGCGGTGAAGACGTGCTGGTCTTCATCGACGGCTTCGAGTTCGGCCTCTCCAACACGGCCAACCTCACCGGCGGCCCCGGCGGCGGCGGCAACAGGGTGCGGTTCGACGAGGTCACGGTGACGGGCGAGCTGGACGCGCTGTCGGCGCTGTTGGCAGACAGAACCGCGGACGGCAAATCCGCGCGCATCGACCTGGAGGCAGGCTCCCAGTCGGTCGCTGGCACCACCGCCATCGCCGACTATGCCTTCGAAGGGGCCCGGATCACCGAGTTCGATCTCAGCGCCGGCGCCGACCGCCTGACCTTCGTCTTCGACGCCTATGTCGAGTTCCAGCCCAACGAACCCGCACCCGACGGGTCCAACACCGGCGACCGCGGCACGTTCGGATGGGATGTCCCCAGCAACATGGAAACAAGCATCAACGACTTCGAGATCTTCAACTTCTAACCGCGTTTTGAGGGCACTTGGGCGCAGGTCAGGCGCGTTTCCTTCGACAGTCCGGGAAAGGCGTCGCGATGCCTTGGCGCAGCGGGGGGGGGGGCAAGCCGATCAGGTCGCCTCGGGGCCAGCCGGGTCCAAACGGTCCGGCGATGCGGGGCGAAGCTCGTCAACCATGGTTCCTTTCCACAACGGAACGCCGGTGCGGTAGGCGGCGCGGCCGATCATGTGCGCGGCCACGGGCGCGGTCAGCATCAGGAAAACCACCGCGGCGGCCGCGCGGGCGACGATACCTGGCTCCGCAAAATGAACCGCGACCGCGACCAGGATCAGGCCGCAGCCCAGCGTTCCGGCCTTGGTCGAGGCGTGCATGCGGATCAGCACGTCCGGCAGACGCAGAACGCCGAGCGCCGCCGCAAAGGCGAAGAAAGCGCCCAGGACGACCAGCAGCGATGTCAGGATTTCGCTCATCGGCCAAGGTCTCCTTCAGGCGTTTGCGGCCCTTCCCGCTCCTGGCGCCGCTCGGCGAACCGGGCCAGCGCGACGGTTGCAAGAAACGCCACCAGCGCCAGCGCAATCGCGACGTCGAGGAAGGCGGGCTCGCCGGCAACGATCCCATAGAGCGCACTGATGGCAACCGCCAGGACCGTCAAAAGGTCCAATGCGACGACCCGGTCCGGCAAGCTCGGCCCCAAGAGAAGCCTGAGGAACGCCAGCACCAGCGCCAGGCACAGGAGAACCAGCGCCCCTTGGGTGGCAAATGCCAGGACCGATCCATCCGCCGGCGTCATTTCAGTGCCTCGATGACCATTGTTTCGAACCCTTCCTTCAGGTCCCGGCGCAACGCGTCCGGGTCTCTCACGAACATGGCATGCACAAAAAGCGTTTTGCGGTCGGCGGAAACGTCAAGGCTGAGGCTGCCGGGGGTCAGCGAGATTAAGCTCGCCACCAGCAGTATCTCACCGTCGCTCTTGGCATCCAGCGGCACGGCGACGATGCCCGGCCTGCTCAGGTGATCCGGCGTGAACACGTCCCACACCACGCGCAGGCTGGACACCACCAATTCGTAGACAAAGTAGGCAACAAGCCGAATCACGCTCCGCACGCGCAAAAAATACGCGGTCTCGCCGAACAGCGGCTGTGTCAGCCACAGCGCGGCGTAGCCGATCGCGAAACCGGTCAGCAGGCTGTAAAGCGCGAAATTGCCGACAAGCGCCGCCCACCCAAGCGCCAAGCCGACGTTCAGAAGGAAAAGGCTCATGACAGCGGCTCCAAGACGGCGCGCACGTATGGGGCAGGATCCAGCAACTGACCCGCGGAACGCTCGGCCAGGGTCACGAAGGGCTCGGGGTAGAGCCCGATCGTCACCGTGAGCACAGCCAAGGCCGCGACCGGCGACAACAGAACCAACCGCGGGAAGCGGGGGAGTGCGGACAGCGCTGGGGCCGCGCCTTCGGGATGCGGCTTCCAGAACGCCTCAAGCCAGATCTTGCTCATGGAAAAGACCGTCAGCAGGCCCACGACCAGCGCGGTTGCCGCCATCACATAGGCGCCCACATCCAGGCTCGCCTTGATCAGCAGGAACTTGGCCCAGAACCCGGAAAGCGGCGGAAATCCTGCCAGCGACAGCGCCGGGACCAGAAACAGGATGGCGAGAAACGGGCTGGACTTGTAGAGGCCGCCGATCGACGAGAGTTCGAACGATCCGGTCAGACGCCGGGAAATGCCGCTGACCAGGAACAGGTTCGCCTTCACGATGATATGGTGAACCAGGTAGAAGACCGCGCCGACGAGGGCGAGCGGCGTGAACAACGCGAGGCCCAACACCATGTAGCCGATCTGGCTGACAATGTGGAACGACAGGATCTTGCGGAAATCGGCCTGCGCCGCGGCCCCCAGAACGCCCGTCACCATTGTCAACCCGGCCACGACCAGAAGGAGGGAGTGGGTGAAGCCCGTGTCGTGCGTGAAGACCAGCGTAAACATGCGGATCAGCGCATAGACGCCGACCTTCGTCAAAAGACCCGCGAACACTGCGGAAACCGCGACCGGCGGCGTGTGGTAGGACGCCGGCAGCCAGAAGAACAGCGGGAACACGGCTGCCTTGATGCCGAAGGCGACGATGAAGACGGCAGCGACAACGGTCAAGAGACCGGCGTCCGCGACGTTGGCGACGGCAAGGTGGAGGTCGGCCATGTTCAGCGTGCCGGTCAGCCCGTAAAGAAGACCGATACCGATCAGGAACAGCACGGTCGAGACCAGGTTGATGGCGACATACTTGATGCCGCCGTCGAGCTGGGCTTTGTCGCCGCCCAGAACCAGCAGCCCGAAGGACGCGATCAGCATCACCTCGAACCAGACATAGAGATTGAACAGATCGCCAGTGACGAAAGCGCCGCAAATACCGGCCAGCAGGACCTGGAACAACGCGTGATAGCCAAGAGCCTCGCGCCGCTGATCGATATCGAACAGGGCATAGACGGCGACGGCCAGTCCGATAATCGCGGTGATCAGAACCATGACCGCGCTCAGCAGGTCGGCGACCAGCGTGATCCCGAACGGCGCCGGCCATCCCCCCATCTGCGCCGCAACGACCCCGTCGCGCCAAACTGCGGTGAGCAGTGCCACCGCGATCGTCAGCAACCCGACGCACCCGGCGACGCTCAGCCAGCGCCCGGCCGGACCCGCCCGCCGCATCAGGAAGACAACGACGGCCGTCAAGAACGGCAGGATGATCGGCAGGGCCAGCAACCAGCTCATTGTTTCGCCCTTGCGTCCGCGGACGGCGACGCAACCGGCTCGGCCTCGCGCATGCGGTCGGCGTCCAGCGTGCCAAGCTCCCGGTAGGCGCGGAACACCAGCGCCAGCGCGAAAGCGAACAGCCCGAAGCCGATTACGATCGCTGTCAGGACCAGTGCCTGCGGCAGCGCGTTTGCCACGGCTTCCTGCGGTGCGGCCATTCCCTCCGGCACCAGCGGCGGCGCGTCACTGGTGAGGCGGCCGGCCGCGAAGATCGTCAGGTTCGCAGCGTTGCTGAGAAGAACCAGGCCGAACAGGAAGCGCAGCACATGGCGGGCCAGCATCAGGTAAACGCTGGCTGCGACCAAGGCGCCGACGATGAGGGAAAGCACGACCTCCATGGTCAGACTTCCTCCTCGAGCGCGAAGACAAGGGTGAGCACCGCGCCAACCACGACCAGATAGACGCCCACGTCGAAAGCCAGAACCGTGCTGATCGGCAGACCTTTGGAGGTCGCGTCGCCGCCGAAAAACAGCCACTGGCCGGTCAGGAACGCGTCGCCAATCAGGGCAGACCAGAGACCGGAAAGAATGGCAAGCGCCAGCCCGGACATGGCAATGGTCCGCGGATCCAGCCTGAGCGCCCGCCGCGCGGCCGCGGTGCCGTGCGCGGTTGCATAGAGCGCGAACCCGATGGCCGCGATCAGACCGCCGATGAAACCGCCACCCGGTTCGTTGTGGCCGCGCAACAGCATATAGATGGAGAACAAGAGCATCAGCGCCACCAGGATGCGCGTCGCAGTATTCAGGATGAGGGAGTTCACGACCGGTCTCCGGATTTGCTGCTGCGGATCAGCGCGTAGGCAGCCAGCGCCGCCACCGCGACGACGGCAATCTCACCCAGCGTGTCCAGCGCACGGAAATCCACAAGAATGACGTTGACGATGTTGCGTCCGAACGCTTCGGGCACGCTGTTCACTTCGAAGAAGTTAGTGACCGACCGGTCGATCGGTCCTGTGACGACGGCAAGCAGGGCAGCCGCAACGACCGTACCGGCCGCGACCGCGATCACCGCGTCCCTGCGGCGCACCTGCGGCCCTTCCTGTGTGAGCCGCGGCAGCCGCAGCATGACGAGAGCCACCAGGATGACCACCAGGGTTTCGACCATCAACTGGGTGATCGCGACGTCGGGCGCCCCGTCCAGAACGAAGATCAGCGCGACCCCGATGCCGACAACACCCAGCGCGCAGACCGCCGCAAGCCGCGAACGGGACAGCACCGTCATTGCGGTCCCGGCCAGTGTCAGGATCGCGACCGTCCAATCGGCAACGGTCAGATCGGGGAATGCGCGCGGCAACCCGAAGCTTCCCGTTGCGTACAACGCGGCGCCGAGGGTCGCGGCAAACGCCGCAAACACGACGAACAAGTAGCGGCGCAGGACACCGTTCTGGAGCACGGCGGTCTGCACCGCAGCGATCCAGCGCAGTCCGGCGAGCAGCCCGTCCCAGGCGCGATCCGCGTTAAGCGGCGTGCGCGCTTCAGCACGGGCGAGCCCCGCCCGAATGCGATCGTGCGTGAAATAGGCCGCGGCGCCGAGCGCAAAGGTCAGCAAACTGAGCGCCAAAGGAAGGTTGATGCCGTGCCACAGGGCCAGCTCGACCGTTTCGGGCCGGCCAAGTACCGCGGTCACCGCCGGCTGCACCATCGTCTCGGAGATCAGCGACGGCGCAAGCCCAAATGCAAGTCCAAGAGCGGCCAGGAAGAGGGGCGGCAGCCACATCCGGATCGGCACGTCGACCGCCGACGAGGCTTGCGTGGCGGGCTGCCCGGCAAACGGGCGCAGTGCGACAATGCCGGCGACCGCCACGATCAACGCGTTTGCAATGACCGCGGCGCCGGCCACCACCAGCGGTTCCGACGCAATCGCCAGTGCGCCTTCGTATTTCAGTTCCTTGCCGATGAAACCGAGAAACGGCGGAAAACCCGCCATGGACAGCGCCGCGGCCGCGGCCGCCGCGGCCGTCAGAGGCATCGCGCGCGCCAGACCGCGCAGCTTCGCGACATCGCGCGTTCCGGTTCGGTGGTCGATATTGCCGACAACCAGGAACAGCGCGGCCTTGTACAGCGAATGCACGATCAGGAACGTCATCGCCGCCGCCACGGCAACCGTCGCCTCCGCGCCCAGGAACATCGTCAGCGTGCCCAACGCCATCACAGTCGTATAGGCCAGCGCCAGCTTCAGATCGGTCTGGCGCAACGCCAGCACTGCGCCAAGCAGCGCAGTGGCCGCACCGAACAGGGTCAGGCTCCAGATCCAGACATCCGTTCCGGCAAGAACCGGATGCATGCGCGCCAAAAGATAGACACCGGCCTTCACCATCGTTGCGGAGTGGAGATAGGCACTGACCGGTGTCGGCGCGGCCATCGCGTTCGGAAGCCAGAAATGAAACGGAACCTGCGCCGATTTTGTGAAGGCCCCCACCAGGATCAGCACGAGGATCGGCAGATAGAGCCCGTGATCCTGAATCGCTGCCGCAGCCGGTGCAATCTCGGACAGCTCGAAACTGCCGGCGACGCTTCCCAGCATGATCAGCCCCGCCAAAAGGACAAGGCCCCCAGTACCGGTCACCAACAATGCCTGCAGCGCCGAGCGCCGCGCCTTGGCCGAGCCATGCTCGAACCCGACCAGCAGGAAGGAGACGATCGTCGTCAATTCCCAGAATACGAACAGCGTGATCAAGTTGTCGGCAAGCACCAGCCCCAGCATCGAGACCATGAAGAGGAACAGGTAGAGGTAGAGACGGCCATAATGGACGTGGCTAGAGAGGTAGGCGCTGCAATAGACCGCCACGGAACATCCGATACCGCTGACCAGCAGCGCAAAAGTCAGGCTCAAACCGTCCACGAGAAAGGACAGGTTGACGCCCAGGCTGGGAACCCAGGCAAGCGCGAACCGCAGCGTTTCGCCGGATGCGACCGCGGGCACGCAGGCTGCAAAGGCCAGCGTCAGGATGGCAGCGGGCAGCGGCGCAAGCCATGCCTGCAAGCCGGCGCCATGCACTGCGTCCTGTCGGCCGGTCTTCTCGGCCCGGCCAATCGCCGCGCTCATCGTGCTCAAGGTTCCCCTCTCATTCTCACACCCGGTCCGCCACCGCACCCGTCAGAAGCAGTCGACCCCGCCCTGAGAGGCGGGGTCGCCGGGCGGGGCGGCCGTTTTGACCGCTTGCCACCTATTCTTGTACGTCAGCCGACCGCGATGCGGATCTGTTCCTGCGGCCGTTCGATGTCCTGTGGAAGAGTACGGCGCGGCGTTTCCGCCCGCACCACATCCAATACCCGCTCCCAGGACTCAATCTCGTCCTTGACCAGCAGCTTCTGCCTCTTCAACCGCTGCAGTTCCAAACTGTCCGGACGCGGCCGGCTGAGCTCGGCCGCGATCATCGCCTCGAGTTTGCGGTGCTTTTCAAGAAGCGCATCGTGATGATTGTGATTCCGCATTGGTCGTTTTCCTCCGTTCCAGGGTCGTCCGTCGAAGCCGGCTCAGGCCGCGGTCTCAAGCGGCTTGCGCGTCTTGCGGATCTAAGGCACCAACGGGCCCTGCGCGTTCATGCCCCCGATGTCGGTGGCCTTGTTCATGCCGGAATGCTTGAGAAAGCGCCAAACCACGGTTCGTCTCCTTTCGTCAGATGTCGCACGGGACCGTGCGATCCAATTGAGGTGGGGATCCGTTAACGATAGGGCAACTAAAATGCCTTCGAACTTTTGATTGGAAATTCCTATCAGGGAAAACGTTGAACCGACATGCCGTCCCCGCAGGGCCAAGACGGATGAGGCGCGGGAAAGACCCGCGCCCCTGTTTCTTCCGACAAGGATCGCCTACTGCACCGGCGTTTCGAAGCCTGGCGGTTTGACCGCCAGAATTGAGCAATGGACCGAGTTCAAGATCGCTTCAGCGGTGTTTCCGATGAAGAGGCCACGGATACCGGTGCGGGCAACGGTTCCCATGACGATCAGATCAACACGGTTCTTTTCCGCGAATTCAGGCACGACCTCGCGCGCGGGCCCTTTCACCAAGTGAAGGTGCCGCCTGCCATCAAGATCGGGATAGCGCGCCGCGATTGCATTGAGCCGCTCCTTGCTTTGCTGTTCCCGGTTTTCCACGAGCAGGTCGACTTCGGTTTTGGCAACGCGCAGAAAGCCGCTGTCGCGCAAGGTCGCCTCGCCTTCCAAACGCCAAGCGTTCAGCACGTGCAGTTCGCTCTTGTCGATTGTCGAAAGCGAGGTCGCAAGTTCCATGATCGTTGTGTTCAGGGCGTCGCGCTGTCCGTCTTCCGGATCGGGATCGACCGCCGCCAGGACGCGCGCATAGTGCCGTTTTCGTGTTTCCTTCATGATCCAGACCGGACAGGGGCACTTGCGCAGCAGGTGGAGGTCGGTGCTGGCAAAGATCGGTCTTGGGCCCTCGGGCGCGATCGGCGCCCCCTTGAGGACGAGGTCATGGCCGTCGCGCAGAACCTTGCGGATGATCTCCACAAACGGAATGCCTTGCAGGACGACTTCGCTGACATCGATCCCTTCCGACTTGATCGGCGCCGCAATCTTGGCGATGCGCGCGCGTTGGAATTCCAGGACCTCAAACTCGACATCGTGCGCTCGCACGCCGGGAAGCGCGCTGTACATGCTGGCGAGATCTCCGGGCGCAGCGTCGATCGTTCCCGCAACGACCAACCGTGCGTCGTTTGCCTTGGCAAGCCAGATTGCGCGACCCACGACTTCGTCCTGGATGTCCTGTCCATTGCAGACCAGCAGGATATTCTTGAACCTCTTCATGTCGGCGTCTCTCCGTTCCGCTTGCGCCCGGGATTGATCACTGCCGCCGAACCGACGGGCCCGGCTGCATCGGGTTGAAATGGAGGCCGAGTTAGAATAGGTAAAATCGAAACTGAGACGATTATTGATAGGAAATACCTTTCAACAGACGATCCGGACCGCAACAGAGCAGACCGATGCCCACATTGCAGCAGTTCCGATATCTCGTGGCAGTGGACGACACACTGCACTTCCGCCGCGCGGCTGAGCTATGCCACGTGACGCAGCCGACGCTCAGCGGACAGTTGCGCGAGTTGGAGGACAAGCTTGGCGTCCAGTTGGTGGAACGAAGCCGTGCGGGCGTCGTCATGACTGCGGCCGGCAAGGAAATCGCCGCGCGCAGCCGCAAGGTCTTGAACGAAGTCGAAGGGATCGTGGAACTGGCCAAGCACGGCCAGGACCTGCTTGGCGGGACGATCCGGCTTGGCGTGCTGCCATCCGTTGGCCCCTATCTCCTGCCGCACATCCTGCCCGAGTTGCACAAGTCCTTTCCCGACCTCAGGCTCTATGTCCGCGAGGGCATGCCGCAAACGCTGCTAGGCGGCGTCGACGACGGACACTACGACATCCTGCTGTTTCCGCTGCCGGTGCAGGGCGCGGACCTGCGCACGGCAAGGCTGTTCCGCGAACCGCTGATGATTGCCGCGCCCGCCGATCACCCGCTGGCGGCGAAAGACGTCGTTTCCCGAACCGACCTCAGGGGCGAAAAGATCCTGACCCTTGAACAGGGCCATCGGTTGCACGACCAGGTCCGGGCTCTCAGCGAGCAATTCGGCGCCGAACTTGCGCGGGACTACGAAGGCACCAGTCTGGACACCCTGCGCCAAATGGTCGGCATGGGCATGGGGATCGCGTTTCTCCCCGCCCTCTACGTCCGTTCCGAGGTACGCAAGGACGATCAGGTCGTCGTGCGGCAGATCCGCAGCAAGGCACCGTTCCGAATGATCGGCCTCGTCTGGCGGCGGCACGCTGCACGGCAGGACCAGTACGTCGCCCTCGCCGCCATGATCAGAGGATTTCTCCGGTCCCGTACACCCGAGGTAACGGTCTTGGACTGACACCTGCGCGCGGCTGGTCCGTCAGCTCACTTCCGCAGCGTCTTGGCGATATAGGCGGTGACGCCAATACCGGGCTTGTAGCCGAAGGGCTGGACACAGGATTCCAGGAACGCGGCATGCAGATCCGCGTCCTCGCCCAGTTCGGCACGCTCCTCGTCGCCGGGGGCCCATTCCACCAGGATCACCTCTCCCTTGGATCGCATCCGGAACCGAGCCTGTCGCGGCTCGACGTGGATCTTGACCGACGGGAAGACATCGATCGGGCCACGGTCCTCGAAAACGAGCCGATAGTCGTCCCAGGAATTGGGCCCGGTGCGCCGATAAGTGCCGACGATGCGGCCTGCGAAACTGCGCCTGGTCTTGCCGTTCGGGTCCAGAACGTTTCGGGCATCGATGATCTTGCCGACCCGCTTCGACACGGCGCTCAGGGTGTCACTGACAATTCCCATCGTTCGGTTCACCCGCCTGTCGCGGTCTCCTTTGCCCGCTCAGGGAACAGGGCAGCGATCCCTTCACGCGAAGCGGGCGCCACGCCGCGTTCGGTGATAAGGCCGGTCACCAGGCGGGCCGGCGTCACATCGAAGGCGTAGTTCGCAACCGGGCTGCCGTCGGGCACGATGGTGACGGTCTCGATCGCGCCCGCATCGGTCTTGCCGGTCATGCGCGCCACCTCCTCGGCCCCGCGCTGTTCGATCGGGATCTCGGAAACCCCGTCGGAAACCGTAAAATCGATGGTGGGCGACGGCAACGCCACATAGAACGGCACGCCGTTGTCGTGCGCCGCCAGCGCCTTCAAATAGGTCCCGATCTTGTTGCAGACATCGCCGGTGGCCGTGGTGCGGTCGGTGCCGGTGATGCACAGGTCCACCATGCCGTGCTGCATCAGGTGGCCGCCAACATTGTCCGGGATCACCGTGTGCGGCACGCCGTGATGGCCCAGCTCCCAGGCCGTCAGCGACGCACCCTGGTTGCGCGGCCGGGTCTCGTCAGCCCAGACGTGGATAGGAATGCCGGCGGCGAAGGCCTTATACATCGGCGCCGTCGCCGTGCCCCAGTCGACCGTGGCAAGCCAGCCGGCATTGCAGTGGGTGAGGATATTCACCGGCTCGCCGGCAGGTTTTTCCCCGGCGATGGCACGGATCAGCTCCAGCCCGTGATCGCCGATCGCTTCGCAGATCGCAACGTCCTCGTCGCAGATCTCCGCCGCACGTTTATAAGCGGCGGCCACGCGGTCGGCCTGAGGAATGTTGCGCAGCGCAGCGCGCATCTCGTCCAGCGCCCAGCGCAGGTTGATCGCCGTCGGCCGCGTGGCGTGCAGGATTTCGTAGGCCGCGTCGATTGCGTCGTCCGACGCATCGTCGCGCGCCGCCAGGCACATCCCGTAAGCCGCCGTCGCCCCGATCAGCGGTGCGCCGCGCACCAGCATGTCCTTGATAGCGCGTGCAGCGTCTTCAACGGTTTTCAGGGTGACCGTCTCGAAGCGGTGCGGAAAAAGGGTCTGGTCGATGATCTCCACCGACCATCCGTCGTCGTTCAGCCAGATCGTGCGATAGTGCCGGCCGTTCACGTCCATATCCCGTCCTCCTCCCTGAACCCTGGTTGCGCGGATTGTAGGGCATGGGAACGACTGCCGTCACTGGTCTGGGCGGGCCCGGACATCGGCGATCGGCGCCAGCGCGTCCCAAAGGCCGGGCGTGGTGCACAACAGACGGTTGCCGCGGCTGAGCCCCCCGTCGGCCAGGAAATCGTTGCAGCGGCCGCCGGCCTCGTTCACCAACAGCAGGCCGCCGAGACAATCCCAGGCGTTGATATGCTCCTCGAAGAAGGCATCCAGCCGCCCGTCGGCGACCAACGCCAGCGCCATCGCGCATGAGCCATAGCCTTTGAACGTGGCGCCGACGCTGAGCGTCCTGTCGAGGACCGACAGGACCCTCTCGTGCGGTTCGCGGACGGCATAGCCCACAGCGACCGTCGCCTTGGCCAGATCCGCCGTTGCCGCCACCTGCATCGGCCGTCCGTTTCGGGTCGCGCCCGCCCCGCGCCGGCCTGCATAAAGATGATCCTGCACAGGGTCGTAGATGATGCCGAGGGCCGGTTCGCCGTCGATCACATAGGCCAGCGCGACGCACCAGAACGGCACCCCGCGCAGGAAATTCGCGGTGCCGTCGATGGGATCGATCAGCCAGAAACGGTCCGTCACGTCGCCGCCGCCTTCCTCGCCCAGGATTCCGTCGTCCGGAAACGCGGCCGCGAACCGTTCGCGGATGCGGTCTTCCACCGCCCGGTCGGCCACGCTGACCAGGTCCTGCGGCCCCTTGAGCTCGACCGTCAGTTCGTCGCGCTTGCGAAAATAGTCGTGTGCAAGCGCGCCGGCATCGCGGGCGATCTCGCCCGCCGTTGCCAGTTTCGCGCTCAAGGCGGCGTCGTCCGTCATGCCGTCATTGTCCTTCCCGCAGGTTTGGTGCGCACCGTCACGCGATCGCCGCGCCGGCAACGAGGTTGGCCAGTTTCCGCTTTACCAACGTCCGCGGCAACATGGTCAGGCCGCAGTCGGGCGCCGCGATCAACCGGTCCGGATCGATATGCCGCAAGGCGCCGGACAGCCGCTCGGAAATCTGTTCCACCGGCTCGACGCTGGTTTTCGAGATGTCGACAACGCCAAGGATGACCTTGGTGCGGACGAACCGCTCCAAAAGCGCCAGTTCGTTGTTGCGGTGGGCGTCTTCGATGGAAACGGCATCGACCGGGGCGCCCTCCAGCGCGTCGGCCAGCGTGAAGTAGGACTCGCGGTCGGCCTTGGGATAGTCGTCCTGGTCCAGCGCCGCAGGATAACCGCAACAGACGTGAACCACCTTCTCCACATCCGCCTCCAGACCCAGGAAACACCGGGCCAGCGCATCGATCCCGAACGCCAGCGCGCGGCCCGGCGAGCGGGCGAAGACAGGTTCGTCCACCTGGATCCAGCGGCATCCGGCGGACGCCAGGCGCAGCACCTCGACGTTGATCGCATCGGCAAGCGCGAACGCCAGTTCCCGCTCGTCGCGATAGAAGTCGTCGGCGGTGGAATCGATGATGGTCAGCGGCCCCGGCACAGTCATCTTCACCGGCCGTTCGGTGGCCGCCTGTGCGACCTGCCAGTCGCGTGGCAGGAACGGTGCACCGGCTGCAATCGGACCGGTCACGGTGGGAACGCGTGCCGCCCAACTTCCGTGCCGCATCACCCGCCTGGTCAGCTCCTCGAAATCGAAACCATCGAGGTGTCGGCAGTGGTAATAGACATAGTGCTCGCGACGGATCTCGCCGTCCGTGGGTATGTCGATCCCCAGTTCGTCCTGTTCGCGCACCACCTCGGCCGTCGCCCGATCCAACAGCGCGGCATGGTCGCCCCGGTTCGGATCGACCAGACGATCGTAGATCTCCGTCGGCGCCTCGCGACGGGCCTCGCCCAGATCGAACCAGTTCGGAACCGGCGTATAGTCCGGTTTCGGATAGGCACCGATGGTGGTGGTCAGGATTGCCAATGCGCCTCCAGGGCCAGCGGGCCGTTGGTCGTGATCTGGTCGACGCCCGCCTCGAGGACCAACGGCAACAGCGTTTCGATGCTCTCATGGTCGGGGTCCAAGGTCCAACAATCGACGGACCGGCCTTCGGCGCGGAACAGCTCCACGATCGGCACGCCGGCGGCGACGGCGTCCGCAAGCAGCCGGTGGTGGAGATAGACGGTCACCGCCCGCGGAGCCTCGGCAAGGGCCCGCCGCAAGAATTCATGGAACGAGACGACCCCATCGGGGTGCAGTTCCTCGGCCAGGGCCAGCGGATCGTACCCCAGCCTCAACCCGGGCACGGCCTCGCCCAGGGCCGCAACGGCGGGCCAGGACATGCCACTGGCGATGAACCAGTGCGCGCACCCGTCAAGCGCAGCGGCAAACCGGTCCAGCGCCCGCTCCGGCGCAGGATCGTCATCCTTGATATCCAGTTGGACGACCGTGCCCGGGTGCGCACCGCCACCGGCCAGGACATGCACGACGGTTTCAAGCAACCGAGGCGCACCGCCAAGTTCACCGCCTACAGGATGACGCATGCGAAGGGTTTCGACCGACCGGGAGTCGGCCTGGCCCACCGGACCCGTTCCGGTCGTCTCACCGTCCAGGTCCGCGTCGTGCAGGCATACGAACCCGCCATCGGCCAGTCGGCGCAGGTCAACTTCAACGCTTGCCCCAAGTTCCATCGCCCGGCGCAGATTGCCGATGTCGAATGCGAAGTCCTCCGGCCGGCGGCGAAGTTTGTGCCATTTCAGGCGCACCGGCCCATGTGGTCCGTCGATGGCGACCCCCTCGCCGCGCGGCGCAGGGACAGATGTCATCTCAGTAGTCAAGTTCGGTCCAGACCGGACAATGGTCCGACCCCGAGGCATCGTTGTCGATCCGGCACGACCGCACATGCGGCGCCAACGAAGCGGAGACGAAACAATAGTCGATGCGCCGGTCGGTTTCGTGCAGCGTGCGTCCCGCGCTTTCGTCGTTCCCCGCCGCCACCCAGGCATCGACGAAGCCGTCCGTGTTGTTGAGCCGCCCGTGCTGGGCCGACAGCTGACCGACCAAACGTTCGTATTCCGGCCCGTCCCAGGTGAAATTGAAATCCCCCATCAACACCGCATCGCGCGGCATCGGTGGCATCTCGCCTTCCAGCCAGCCGGCATCCGGATCGGGATGGCCGCCGCTCCAGGCCCCGCCTTCAGCCGGCGCACGGCGATGGATGTCCATCAGCGCATCGATTTCAGGCAGTCGGACGCTGCTGTCCAGATGGCTGAGATGAACGGAGCAGAACCGCAAGGCGCGGTCGCCGAACTGCATGACGCCTTCGAGAATACTGCGCTGGATCGAATGCTGGACCAGCGTGCCGTATTTCGGCATGGCGAACACGCGCGAGGAGACGATGGGCACCTTGGCCAGCAGCATGTTTCCGAATTGGCGCCGCCGGTGCGTGGGACGCCCCTCCGCGTCGATCACGTCGCAGGCCATGTCGAAGCCCGGGCCGTAGACCCAGTAGTAGTCCGTCAAGAACGAGGCCAGGACCGCCGGTTGGTCCGTCATGCCGCTGCGTTTCCAGAACCGTTCCACCTCCTGCAGCGCGATCACGTCTGCGCCGTCGATCTCAGAAGCGATGCGTTCGAGATCATACCGGCCGTCCTTGCCCAGACCGTACTGTATATTGTAGGTGACGAGTTTCATGAGACCTCGCTGCGCGAAGGACGGATGTCGGTCCGGATCAGCTCGTGGTCCGAGATCGCCGCGCCGGCCTCGTCGGTCGCCGCGACGATCCGCGGATTCTGCGCCGCGACGCCGCGGGTGAAAAACCAGTCCAGCTTGACGAAGGGTTCCAGCGGCGACCCGTCGGGCCTTGTGCGCTGGGTCGGACCGGGCGCATTGCAGGTCTGCCAATCGTAGCCGAATTCCGCAGCTGCCTCGAACATCGGTTCGTAAGGGACGGGATTGGACAGGCGGTCCGGGTCGGCGGCCAAGAGGGCGCGTTTGTCTTCCGGCGTCGGTTCGCGCAACCTGTCGATTGTGTTGGTGTTGAAGTCGCCGCCGATGACGACCGGTGCGTCGCCGGCATAGCCGTCCAGCGCCGCGCACAGGACCCGCATCTGCGTCTGCCGTTGCGCGGGATCGCCATGGCTTTCGAAATGCACCGACGCCAACACCAGGGGGCCCCAGTTCGTCTCCAGCGTCGCTGCGACTGCGATCCGCCCGCCGACGCGCCGCTCGCCGTGCCGGCCGTCGAACCAGTCGCCGTCCATTTCCAGCCTGACCAGAAGCGGGTCATGCAGGACATGCGGCGAAACAATCCCGCCGCCATGCAGACCATGGTCGTTCACGGCGCTGGCATGCCAGGTTCTTTCCCTGGCATCGCCGAGATCAAGCTCGATGAATTCCACGGCGAACTGGTATCCCTGCCCGGTCGCCCGGGCCACGTCGCGAATCGTGTGGCGGTTGCCCGATCGGGCCATGCCCAGATCCATTTCGGCCAACAGCGTCACATCGGCGTGCTGCGCGTGGATCAGAGCCGCGGATTCGGCGCCGTACTTGCATCGCTCGGCATTCCAGAACGAAACCCGCACTGCATCGCGCGGCGGCGCAGGCGGCGACGCCGGCCGCTGAACCTCAACCGATGACAGCACATCCGTCTCGGCGACGCATTGGTGAAAACGCGCCAGGTCGCGCGGCCCGGCAGCAACCGCACGGCGCCACGCCGCAGACGGCCCCGCAAGCGCCTCGACGCGGGCCGAACCCTGCCGCCCGGCCGCCGTCACGCAGCCACGGCCGCTGCCGGCCCGATCCGTACGTCGGGCATCAGTCGCTCGGTGGCCCGATCGAACACCAGCGTGCTTTCCGCCCGGTAGGAAACGGCGACCTGGCTGCCGATCGGGTGGCTGTGTTCGCCGGTCATCGCCAACAGGCGCAGCATCCCGATGGGCGATTCCACGATGAACAGCGTCTCGCGCCCCATCGGCTCGACCTGGTCGACGCGGCAGGGCATGCCGGCGCCGTCGAATTGCAGGTCCTCCGGCCGGATCCCGACGGTGATCGGACCGCTGGCCGCGCCCCGCAGGCCCAGGACCTGACCGTTCACCTCGACCTCGCCGTCGCGGGCAATCCCGTCCAGGAAATTGATCGGCGGCGCACCGATGAAACCGGCGACGAACATGCTGGCCGGCGCGGTATAAAGATCGTGCGGCGAACCCACTTGCTCGATCCTGCCCTTGGACATGCAGACGATCCGGTCCGCCATGGTGGTTGCTTCGATCTGGTCGTGGGTTACCAGAACCGTTGTCACGCCAAGCTGGCGCTGGAGCTTCTTGATCTCCGTGCGCATGCTGAGGCGCAGCGTGGCGTCCAGGTTCGACAACGGTTCGTCCAACAGCAGAAGGTCGGGCTCCTTGACCAGCGCACGGGCAAGCGCGACGCGCTGTTGCTGGCCGCCGGACATCTGGCTGGGCTTGCGTTCGAGCAGCTCCTCGACATGAACCAGCGCCGCCGCCTGCTCGGCGCGCGCGCGCGCATCGGCCTGCGAGACGTCCTTGAACTTCAGCGGGAACATGATGTTCTGCGCCACGGTCATGTGCGGATACAGCGCATAGGACTGAAAGACGATGCCGACGTTGCGGTCCTTGGCCTCGACCTCGTTCACCACCATGCCGTCAAACTTCAGGGCGCCGCCGGTGGGTGCGTAAATGCCGGCCAGCATGAACAGCGTCGTCGACTTGCCGCAGCCGGACGGCCCGAGGACGGCGACGAACTCGCCGTCGTCGATGACCAGATCCATGCCTTCGACGGCGACCACGTCGCCCCAGGCCTTGCGCACCGCTTCCAGTTCAATTCGCGCCATGCCGTTTCACCCCTTGATGCCGCCCAGGCTCATCTGCACAAGGAACTTCTGGCAGAAGATGTAAAGAAGCACGCTGGGCAGAACGTAGAACACGCCGACGGCCGCCACGATGCCGTAGTCCACGCCCATGACGTCGTCGGCCACCCACCACAGATAAAGGCTCATCACCCAGTTGGACTTTTCGAACAACAGGGTGCGAACGAAGACATACTCCTCCCAGCCCTTGATGAAGGCGAAGACGCCGATGGCCAGGATGCCGACCTTCACTTGGGGCAGGATCACCTGGAAGAAGGTCTGGCGTCGCGACGCCCCATCGGTCATCGCGCTCATCTCGATGTCCCACGGGACGGCGTCGAAGAAGCCCTTCATGATGAAGATCGAGAACGGCAGTTCCAGCGTGCAGATCACCAGGATGACGCCTGTGATCGTGTCCAACAGCCCGGTCCAGTACATCAGGAGAAAGATCGGAATGATCAGCGTCATCGCCGGGAACGCATGCAGGACCAGCAGGCTTTGCAGGAAGCCTGCGCGCCCGGGAAACGAGAAACGCGAGATGTAGTATCCGGCGAACGTCGAGACCGTCACCACCAGAACCGTCTGAACGCCGGCAAGCGCAAGCGAGTTCCCGAACGCCGTCCAGACCCACGGGAACTGGGTCCCGACGGTGGCCTGCCCGCGCAGCGGCAGGTCCTTGACGATGTCCGCCTCCCAGAAGAAGCGATAGTTGAAGGTGTGCAACTCGCTGCCGATCGAAATGGCAAGCAGGACGACGATCGCCACGCACAGGCTGACGATCGACCAGAACTGTGCCCGGCGTCCGCGGATCGTCATCCTGATCAGTCCGAAAGCAAAGACCGCCGGCACGAAGACGCCGCACGCCTTCCACAGGACCACCGATTCGACGCCGCCGGTTCTGGCGGAGAACGAGATCGTCAGCATCCAGAAATAGGGCAACAAGACCGGCAACGAGGTGATCAGCAGGAATACGATCAACAGCGCCTGGCCGGAATTGCGCCTGACCTTGGCGCGGGCGGCAAGCCGGTCCCAGTCGGTCTGGGCGACCGCGGCGGGCGAGGTGTCGGTGGCAGGCGTCGCAACCATCTCACTGCACCTCGATCCGCGGTTCCTGCATGAGCCGCTTCATGTCCAGGAACTTCCACATCAGCATCGCCGCGGCAATGCCGATGATCACCAGGCCCAACGCCAGCGCCGCGCCGTAGGCGTATTGCCCGTTCTCGAAGGCGCGTTTGTAGACGTAAAGCGCGAAGACGGTGGTGTCATAGAACGGCCCGCCGTCGGTGATCAGCCAGATGTATTCGAAACTGACCAGCAGCGAGAGCGTCTGGTAGACCGTGATGAAGCTGAGCGGCCAGCGGATCGCCGGCAACGTCACGTGCCAGGTAATGGCAAGCGCGCCTGCACCGTCGGCACGCGCGGCATAGAACAGGTGCTGGGGGATCGACCGGATCGCCGAGGTAAAGATGATCATGCCCATCGACGCGCCGATGAACCCGTTGGCGATGATGATCAAAAGGACCGGCGAGTCGTTCAGCATGTCGACCTGCGGCAAGCCGGCCATTCCCAGGATCTGGTTCAAAAGGCCCCGTTCCGTCGGATCGATCACCCAGGCCCACAACAGCGCGTAGACGACCGACGGGCTCATGCGCGGCAACAGCCACACCGCCCGGAAGAAACTGCCGTACTGTTCGGGGATCGACGTCGTGACCAGCGCCAGGACCAACCCGAAGGTCACGTTGAAGATGGCAAGCGTCCCCAGGACGTAGACCAAGGTCAGCCCCAGCGACTTCAACATGCGGGTGTCGCCGCCGAGGATGCGGTCGAAGTTCTTCGTGGTGAACTCGGTGACCTTGAGGGTCTGGCCCATATCGGTGAATGCGATCCCCACATTCACGATGACCGGCGCGATAAAAAAGCAGAACAGCAGGATGATCGCAGGCCCGAGGAAGATCAGGAAGTTCGCGACCTGACGGTTCCGCTGTGCCGCCGCAAAGCTGGTCATGGGCACGCCCCCAACCAAGTAAACCGTTGGAAAGTCCGGGCGCGGCACCCCACCGGAGGCGCCGCGCCCGGATCAAGCGCGCTAGTCGAGGATTACGACTTCGTCGCCGAGCTCGGCCTGGAGCTCCTCGATGACGAAATCGGCCCCTTCCTCAGGAGAGAGCCTGCCCGTCTCAACGCCCTGGATGCCCTTGTAGATGACGGCGTTGTACTGGCCGATCTGCTGATGGTTGGGCATGAAGGTCGAGTATTTCAGCATCGGTGCGCCGGCCCTCAGCGCCCAGCCTTTCTCGATGAACAGCGGTTGCGCGACCTGCCCGTGATTGATCGGGGTATGGTTCGTGGTCACCGCATGCTGGGTGTTGAAGTAGGGCTGGCTGGCGATCGCCACCAGATAGGCGGCGAGCTCCTTATGCTGCGACTGGTCCGACACCACATAGATGATCGGGTGCGACAGGTTCGCAGGGCGGCCACCCTTCTTTTCGGGCGGAGAGTGGACCCAGCCGATCGTCTGGAAGTAATCCTCCGGCCCGGACAGATTGAAAGCCTCCATCTGCTTGCCGACGTTCCAGATGCCGTGGAACTTCAGGAATGACTCGCCGCCGCGGAACGCCTGATGCACGGAGTCCCAGGACCAGGAGGTCATGTTCTCAGGCAACACGCCCTGGTCGACCGCGTATTTGAGCCATTCGTGGAATGCGATCAGGGCCGACCTGCTGGCCTGCAGTTTTCCGGTGTCGGGGTTGTAGGGTTCGAAGCCGAAGCTGGCCATGACCATCTGGAAGTCCGGCCCCACATTCGGGCGATGAACCATGCCGTATTTCGCGGCGCCCCCATCCATCACCTCCTTTGCGAGGTCGGTGAGCTCGTAGATGGTCATGTCGCCGCTTTCGACCTTGGCGGGAAGGCTCTCGATGAACTCCTCGGACTTGCCGATCTGGCGCAGCATGTTCTTGTTGTAGAAGAACATCCGCACCTCGGAATCCTGCGGGACGCCATAGCGGGCACCCTTGTACTTCACCGATTCCCAAAGGATCGGGATGATGTCGTCGTAGAATTCCGGGTTGGCGGCGATGTGATCGTCCATCGGCATCGCATAGCCGGCCTCGACAAAGGCGCCGATCCATTCGTGCGCCGCGACGTAGATGTCGGGCCCTTTGTCGGCGGCGAAGGCTTTCATGAGGTCCAGCGCGTCCGCATCGAAACCCTTGGCGTTGTTTTCGTGAACCTCGACCTTGACGCGCGTGGGCGAGCCGCTGGCGGCGAACATCTTGTTCACCGTGTCAGCGGCCGCGACGATGTTGCCGGCCCTGAGCGGACCCGAGCGGTCCGCGCGCGACCAGAGCTTGAGCGTGACTTCGTCTGCTTGAACCGGGGCGGTAGCCGCCCCTGCGGCGGTCAGCATTCCCGCCGCCACCGATGCCAGTGCAATCTTCCGTAACAGTGTCATGACATTGCCCTCACCTGTGCGAGATTTGGATCCGTTTGCCTTTCCCGGCGAGCCGTCACTGAAGGACCGGCTGAGGAGCCTTTTCTTGTTCTTGACGCCGCTTCCACGCTGGAACGGTAAACCGCGGCGATAAAGTATCCATGACATTTTTATGTCGAGATGGTTACATAACCGCAATAATGATACTAGGGCTGCTTCCCGCGCGCAATATTCATACCAGGTATCGGTTATGGCCCGGTTTTCGCGGTGATGGCGACAAACCGGAACGGGGCTGTCGGATCCTCGGGCGACGGACCGCGGGCACGGTGCATGCCGGCACTGAACCCGCCTCTGAGACGGTGCGTGACATGAATGCCACACCAACGGCCAATTCTGCCTGGCGAATTGCAGATTCAGTAGCGGCCGCGCCGTCCGCCCCTACACTGGACACGGGTACATTGGCATAGGAGGTGCGGTTTTGCCGACACGCATGGCAACGTACCGAGTTGGCGGCAGCGAACTCTTGTCCGCGGGTTTTGGGGACCGGCGGGCCAGAGCCTGTGGCAATGCCGCCAGCTTCCGATTTACGCAATCGACCGCGAGGTATGGGGAAGAACGCGCCGCACCGTAACGCCGCCGGCCATTTGGGGAATCTTAGGAGTCCGAAAGGTGTTTTGGGGATCAAAGGAAAACGCACGGGATGCCGTCTTGGGGGACGGCCGCCCCGGAAAGAGCCACCTTCGTTTCGTTGGAACGGGATTTGCCGCTCTGCTGCTGCTGCAGGGCTGCAGTGTGTTCAAGGTCGGTCCCGACTACGAGTCGCCAGAAACCGCGATGCCAGACCAGTGGCACCAAAGGGCGACCGCGGGGCTTGTGGACGGCGAAGCGGATATCCAGAACTGGTGGGAGGTCTTCAACGACCCGATCCTGACCGACCTCATCGAGCAGGCGACCGTCGGCAACAAGGACCTGGAGGTCGCCTTCTCCCGGGTCCAGGAGGCGCGCGCCAACCGCGGCTTCGCAACCGGCGAGTTCTATCCGCAAGTGGACGGCGCTGGTGCGGCGGAACGCACCCGACAGAGTGAGGGAATTGTCAGAAACCCGGGCGCGCCGCAAAAGCGGGTGGACAACTTCTACAGCCTCGGTCTCGACGCCTCGTGGGAGATCGACGTCTTCGGCCGGATCGGTCGCAGCGTGGAGTCCGCCGATGCGGGCCTTCAAGCATCGATCGAGGACTATCGCGACGTCCTGGTCAGCCTCTATTCGGAGGTAGCGCTCAGTTACATCGACGTGCGTGCTTTCCAGGCCCGCATCCAGTTCTCTAAGGACAATATCGCCACCCAGGCGGGCACGGTCACGCTGACCCAGGACCGGTTGGCGGCGGAAATCGCACCGGAACTGGACGTGCGCCAGGCGGAACTCAACCTCGCCAGGACCGAAGCGGAACTGCCGCGTCTGGAGCAGGCCAAGGTGCAGGCGATCAACCGGCTGGGCGTTCTGCTTGGACAGCCGCCGGCGATGCTGCATCCGATCCTGGAAGTGGACGGGCCGATCCCGCGGCCGCCGCAACGCATCGCGGCCGGGCTGCCCTCGGAACTGCTGCGGCAGCGCCCCGATATCCGTGCGGCCGAACGCCAGCTGGCGGCCCAGACCGCGCAGATCGGCGTCGCGACCGCGGATCTCTACCCGCGTTTCAGCCTGTCCGGCACGTTCGCGTTCGAGACCGCCGGCAGTGCCATCTTCGGTGACGGCAACCACGCCTGGTCGTTCGGTCCGGCGTTCCGCTGGAACATCTTCAACGGCGGTCGGGTGCGCAACAACATCCTGGCCCAGGATGCGCGCGCCAATCAGCTTCTGTCCGACTACGAGAATACGGTGCTCGAAGCGCTGGAAGACGTGGAGAACTCGCTTGTCGCGTTCGAACAGGAGCGGATCCGCCGTGATGCCCTGGAACGGTCGGTGATCGCGGCCGAGGAATCGGTCCGGCTTGTGAAAGAGCTCTACATCGCCGGCCTGACGGATTTCCAGAACGTGCTGGACATGGAACGGTCGCTTGCCGAACAGCAGGATGATCTTGCGGAAAGCGCCGGGCTGGTGTCCCAGAACCTGGTCGCACTGTATCGTTCGCTGGGCGGCGGATGGGAGCCCGATCCCGAGCCGCTGCAGGAAGAGATCAGGGATCAGGAAGAAAAGGGCGAACCGATCTTCTGATGGCGAGTTCCGACGCGACCGGGCCGGTTGACCAGGCGACGCTGGACGCACTCGGCCGGCTCGACACGCCGACGGTCTGCAATGCGCTGGAGGCGATCGACCAGCGCTATCGAGAGAGCGGTTTCACCAGCACGCCTTTCGTTTGTGCCGTGCCGTCAATGCCGCCGATCGTGGGTTTCGCGCGCACCGCGCGGATCGGCGCGCGCGACAAGCCGCCGGGAACGCCTGAGCAGATACGCGCCCACCGGCTCGCATACTACCGAACGATCGAGGACGGCCCACGGCCCAGTATCGTCGTCCTGGAGGACGAGGACCCCGAGCCCGGCTTCGGCGCTTTCTGGGGCGAGGTCAATTCGGCGATCCACAAGGGCCTCGGCTGTCTGGGGGTGATCACCAACGGCTCGGTCCGCGACCTGGACGACATCGCGCCCGGCTTTCAGATGCTGGCCGGTCTGGTGGGGCCCAGCCACGCCTGGGTATCCGTCCGCGAGATCGGCGTTCCGGTCACGGTGCACGGGCTGACCGTTTCGCCCGGCGACCTGATCCACGCCGACCGGCACGGCGCCGCGGTCATCCCGCCCGACCTGGCCGAAGCCGTCCTCCGGGCGGCGGAGACCATCGCCGCCAAGGAGGCGCTGATCCTGGATGCCGCGCGGGCGCCGGGCTTCACGACGGACAAACTTGTCGAGGCCTGGACGGCCGGCGACGACGTGCACTGAACATCCGCACCGCGGGTCACTGACGGGCTGCGACAAAGGCCTCGACCGTCGCCTGGGCGCCCCGGTTCAACAGGGTGTCCAGGTGAGCGGCGATCTCGCCGGCAACCCTTTCGGACCCGGCGATTGGCAGCGGAAAGATCTCGCGAATATCCAAATAGGCCCGAACCAGCGCACCCGCGCCGCCGCCCGCCTGACCGACGGCCCGCAGCCGCTCGGCCATCGGGTCCTGGACCGCAATGGCCTCGCCTTCCTCGTCCGTCCCCATCACGTAGCGCATCCACCCGGCCAGTGCGAGAGACAGCGGGGCGAAGTCGATGTCCCGTTCCAGGCAGACCTGCAACGTCTCGAGAAACCGCTGCGGCAGTTTCTGCGATCCGTCCATGGCGATCTGGTAGGTGGTATGCGCCAGCGTCGGATTGGCGAAGCGCTGCAACAGCGTTTCCTTGTAGTCCGCGACGTCATAGCCGGCCGGCACGTCCAGTGTCGGCGTGACGGTCCGGTCCATCAACAGCCGCAACAGCGCGACGAAGGCCGGGTCCCGCATCGCATCGCGGATATGGGCGTGGCCCGCCAGAAAACCGAGATAGGCCAGGGTGGAGTGGCTGCCGTTCAGGAGGCGGATCTTCATCGTCTCGTAGGGCACGACGTCGCCGACGACCTCCACGCCGGCCGCGGCGAGATCCGGCCTGCCGTGTGCGAACCGGTCCTCGACCACCCACTGGATGAAAGGTTCTGTCACCACGGCCGCGCGGTCCTCGACGCCCAGGGCCTCGTTGACCAGCGTGCATTCGCGCTCGGTGATGGCGGGCACGATGCGGTCGACCATGGTGCAGGGAAACGGAACCTCTGCGGCAATCCAGTCGCCGAGCGCCTGGTCCTGCGCCTGGGCGAGCGCGGTGACGATGCCGCCGGCGACGCGTCCGTTGGTCGGCAGATTGTCGCAACACAGCACTGTAAAGGGCGGCGTGCCGGCGGCGCGGCGCCGCGCCAAGGCAGCCGCCAGAAACCCCGGCGCCGTCCGCGGCGCCTTGGGATTGGCGAGGTCATGGGCAATGTCGGGATGATCCAGCCGCAGGCGGCCGGTCGCCGGATCGTGGCAATAGCCCTTTTCGGTGACGGTCAACGTCACGATACGCGTCGACGGTGCCGCAAGCGTATCCAAAACCAGCCCCGGATCCTGTGGGGCGCACAGGACCTGCTTGACCGAACCGACCACCTGAAACGTATCCGCCGCGGCGTCGCGGGAAAGCACCGTGTAGAGGCCGTCCTGCGGGTTCATCTGCTCGGCAACGTCGGGGCGGCGCAGGCTGACGCCGCAGATAGCCCAATCACCGCCGTCGCGTGTCAGGACGCGGTCCATGAACACGGCCTGATGGGCACGATGGAAGGCGCCGATCCCCAGATGAACGATGCCGATGCCGGCGCGTGCGCGATCGTATGACGGCAGGATCACGTCCGGCGGCAGTGCGTCCAGCGTCGCCTCGCCAAGTCGGCTCATTGCAGGCGATAGGCTTGGCGCACGAGACCGCTGGTCAGTGCCTGCGCAATGTCCAGGGCCTCGTCCTCGTCCAGCCGGTGATCGGCCACCAGTTCCGCAAGGTAGGCGCAGTCGATCCGCCGGGCGACGTCGTGCCGGGCCGGAATGGACAGGAAGGCGCGCGTGTCGTCGTTAAATCCGACGGTGTTGTAGAACCCGGCGGTCTCGGTGACGGACCGGCGATAACGCAACATGCCCTCGGGGCTGTCGAAGAACCACCAGGCCGGCCCAAGCCGCAGGATCGGATAATGCCCTGCCAGCGGCGCCAGTTCACGGCTATAGACCGTTTCGTCCAGCGTAAAAAGGACCAGCGACAGTTCGCGCTCGTTGCCGAACCGGTCCAACAGCGGTTTCAGCGCCGCCACGTAGTCGGTTCGGGTCGGGATATCCGCGCCCATGTCGCGCCCGAACAGTTCGAACACAGTTCGGTTGTGGTTCCGGGACGATCCGGGATGGATTTGCATGACCAGCCCGTCTTCAAGGCTCATCGCCGCCATTTCCGTCAGCATTTGGCCGCGGAAGAGATCAGCCTCCTCGGCCGATGTCTCGCCTTTCAGCGCCTTGTCGAACAGGGCGAGACACGCCGCGCGGTCGAGATCGGCGGTGCGGGCAGACGGGTGCCCGTGATCCGTCGACGTCGCCCCGAACCTGGCGAAGAACTGCCGCCGGTCGGCAAGCGCGCGCAGGTAGCCGTCCCACTCCGCCGTGTTCTCTCCCGTCAGGGCGCCCAAGGCGGCGACGTTGTCCGCAAAGCCTTCGAAATCCGGATCGACGACCGGGTCGGGCCGGAAAGCGGTGATCACGTTGCCGGCCCAGTTGCTGGCGCGGATCTTCTGGTGGTGATCCAACGGGTCGAGAGGCGATTCGGTGGTCGCCAGGGCGTCGATGTTGAAACTGTCGAACAGCGCGCGCGGACGGTATTCCGGCCGACCGAGACACTCGTCGATCCGATCGTAGATCTGGTCGGCGGTGTCGGGGCCGAGACGCTGTTCGATGCCGAATACGCGAGAAAGCGCGTCCTCCAGCCACATGCGCGAGGGCGTGCCCCGGAACAGCTTGTAATGCCGGGCGAAGCATCGCCAAATCTTGCGCGGATCCGTCTCGACCGCCCCGCCATCGACCCGGCGGATGCCGAGGTCCTCCATCGGAACACCCTGGCTGTAGAGCATCCGGAAGAGATAATGGTCCGGGATCAGCAACAGCGCGGCCGGGTTCTCGAACGGCGCGTCCTCGGCGAACCAGGCAGGATCGCAATGGCCGTGCGGACTGACGATCGGCAGGTCCTTGATCTCGTCATAAAGGCGCCGCGCGATGGCCCGCATGCCCGGCTCGTTGGGAAACAGCCTGTCTTCGTGCAGCAGGGACTCCGTGCCCATGCGTTCTCCCCCTCGTCCCTCGCGCCGTCTGACGACGAATGCGTCGAACCGCGTGTGGCCAATTCTTCCGCACGATAATACCCTGCCGGCGCGGAGACGCCAAAACCACGGGGAAAGCGCCATGAAAATCGCAAACGCAAGGGTCATCGTCACCTGCCCGGGCAGGAATTTCGTGACCCTGAAGATCGAGACCGACGAGGGCCTTTACGGGATCGGCGACGCCACCATCAACGGCCGGGAACTTTCCGTCGTCTCCTACCTCGAGGACCACGTCATCCCGTGTCTGATCGGACGCGATCCCCAGCAGATCGAGGACATCTGGCAGTATCTCTATCGCGGTGCCTACTGGCGCAAGGGACCGATCACCATGACGGCGATCGCCGCGGTGGACATGGCGCTTTGGGACATCAAGGCCAAGGCCGCCAATATGCCGCTCTATCAGCTCTTGGGCGGCAAGAGCCGCAACGGCGTCATGGTCTACGGCCATGCCAACGGCGGCGACATCGAAGAGACGGTCGATGCGGTCGCGCGCTATATCGAGCTCGGCTACAAGGCGATCCGCGCCCAGACGGGGATTCCGGGTCTCGGCCAGGTCTATGGCGTTGGCAAGGGCACGATGTTCTACGAGCCGGCCGACAGCAATCTGCCGACGGAAGAACGCTGGTCCAGCGAGAAGTACCTGGACTATGTGCCGCGGCTGTTCGAACGCATCCGAGAACAGCACGGCTTCGGCCCGCACCTATTGCATGACTGCCATCACAGGCTGACCCCGATCGAGGCCGGACGCCTCGGCAAGGCGCTGGAACCCCATCGCCTGTTCTGGATCGAGGACGCGACGCCCGCCGAAAACCAGGAGGCGTTTCGGCTGATCCGCCAGCACACGGTAACGCCGCTGGCGGTCGGCGAGATCTTTTCGACCGTCTGGGACTGCAAGGCCCTGATCGAAGAACAGCTGATCGACTATATCCGCGCGACCGTCCTGCATGCCGGCGGGATCACGCATCTGCGCCAGATCGCCGGGCTGGCGGCGCTGTACCAGGTGCGCACCGGGTGTCACGGCGCCACCGACCTGTCGCCGGTCACCATGGGATGCGCGGCCAACTTCGATCTGTGGGTACCCAACTTCGGGATCCAGGAATACATGCGCCACACCGACGAGACGGACGCGGTGTTCCCCCACAGCTACCGGTTCGAAGCGGGTTATCTCACCGTGGACGACACGCCGGGCCACGGTGTCGACATCGACGAGGAACTTGCCGCCAAATACCCCTACAAACGTGCCTACCTGCCGGTCAACCGGCTGGAGGACGGAAGCATGTGGAACTGGTAGGCCTTTGCGATGGAACCGTCGGCGGCTGCCTCCTATCGACTATATGCGCGCGACGTCGTTCTGGATCGGGCGATTCGAGCGGCGATCACCGCAGCGGTCCGTTGCGGCGAATACCGGCACGAACGGTTCCTGGGCATCGGCGTGCGCGCCGTTCGGGCCTTGGAACCCGCGCGAACGCCTTCGGATGCGCTCAGCGACGTGCGGCGGCTCTGGAGCCGGCCGCCCGAATCACTGTAGTTTCCGGCGTCCCATCTCCATGGAAGGCCTGACGTGATGCAAGTGATCCGATTGGCGCGATGCGGCGTGGCCGCGATGCTGCTGCTGGCGGCCTGGGTTGCGCTCGTTCCGGTCCACGCCGGCATGGGTACCGACATCGAAAACGGTCAGGACCTGGAAGAACTCGGCGCAGCGCCGCTGACCAGCGTCGGCGGCGCGATGATGCAGCGCCGCGTGTTCACCGAGCGCTATACCGACGATCTCGACGACCTGATCCGCAAGCGCGTGATCCGCGTGCTGGTCAACATGAACCGGACCGATTTCTTCGTGATCGACGGCGAGCCACGCGGCTTCGAATACGAAATGATGCAGAACTACAAGGCCTATCTCAGGACCCGTGTCAGGCCGCGAAGCTGGCCGGTGATCTTCGTCTTCATCCCGACCCCCTTCGACCAGTTGATCAGCGGCGTGGTCGAAGGACGCGGCGACGTCGCCGCCGCAGGCCTGACGGTCACGCCCGAACGGCAGGATCTGGTCGCCTTTACCGAACCATACCTGTCAAACGTCAAAGAAGTCGTCGTCACGGCGAAAAGGGTAAAGAACATCAAAACGCTCGACGACCTTGCCGGACGCACGGTCTTCGTGAAACCGGATACCAGCTATGCCGAACACCTGGCCCGGCTGAACGAAGAGTTCCGGGCCGCCGGGAAGGACCCGATCGAAATCGTCGAAGCGCCGAGCAGACTTGCCACTGAAGATATCCTGGAACTGGTGAACGCCGGCATCGTCGAGATCACGGTCTCTGACGAGCATATTGCCAAGATCTGGGACGAAATCCTGCCCAACCTCAAGGTCCACGACGATATCGTCGTGCATTCCGGCGGCGACATTGCCTGGGTGGTCCGCAAGGACAATCCCGAACTCAATCGAAGCCTCAGCGTCATCACGAAGAAACACCGGCAAGGCTCGCTGATCGGCAACGTCCTGTTCAAGCGGTACTACGAGGACACCAAGTGGGTCGACAATCCTCTGACGCCCAAACAGCTCGACAACCTCCAGGAGCTGCAGAAACTGTTCAAGGCCTACGCCAAGAAATTCGGGTTCGACTGGATGGCCATCGCCGCCGTCTCGTTCCAGGAATCGCGCCTCGACCACAGCGTCGTCAGCCCCGTCGGCGCGGTCGGCATCATGCAGGTGATGCCGGCGACTGCCGAAGCCCCGCCGATCGAAATTCCGGATGTGCATGAGGTGGAGAACAATATCCACGCCGGGGTCAAGTACCTGGCCTTCCTGCGCGAAAACTACTTCAACGATCCGGATATCACGCCCGCCGACCGGGTCGACTTCACGCTGGCGGCGTACAATGCGGGCCCCAACCGCGTGAACCGGCTGCGCAGGGCGGCGAAACGCGCGGGCCTCAACCCCAACGTCTGGTTCGGACACGTGGAGCAGATCGCGCGGCGGACGATCGGCCGCGAGACCGTCGACTATGTGGCCAACGTCAACAAATACTACATCGCCTACAGGCTGGCCTTCCGGGAGTGGGAAGCCCGCGAGCGTGCGATCAGCGAGATCCGCGCCAGTGGAACCAACTGAACCGGGCCGCGATCACACGCCAAGCGCGGAAAGATCGAGCCGCCCGTCCCGGACCGGCGGACACCAGAGGTAACTTCCGGTCAGCGGCCGGGAAAACCGGAACAGAGCGTCGGCGATGCCGTCCTCTTCGCCGACCATGCGGCGAAGCTGTGCTTCGAAGGCGTCCAGGCTGTTGCCGAAAGCGACGAACATCAGCCCTTCGCCCGCCGCGTCCGCCCAGGGCATGGAACGCCTCAGCACCCAGGCCTCCGGCTCGAAGCTTTCCTGTGCGGTCCGCTTTACGTGCGCGGACGCGGGCGCATCTTCAAGCTCCTCGTTGTCGCTGAGACGCCTGCCGATGATGTCGTCCCGCTCGTCCGGCGGCAGGGACTGGAAGTGGTCGAGATCGTGGGCCCACTGTTGCACGGCCACAAAACTGCTGCCGTCGAGGCCGGGACCGGCTCCCGACAACACGGTCACGGCATCGGCTTTCTCGCCGGTCGGGTTCTCGGTGCCGTCCTCGTAACCGGTGAGGTCGAGGCCGCTTTCGTGTTTGAAGCCGTCCACCAGCAGGTCCAGCGTGAGTTCGGGCGAAACGGTCGCGGCGAATTCGCGGGCAGCATGGACCAGCCCCCCCGGCGCACCTGCGCGCAGCCAGCACCAAAGGTCGGCCTGGGTCGATGGCGTGTTGCAGCCGGGTCCGGACAGGGCCGGAAACGGTCGCAATGCCGGCAGGTCGCCACCAACGGCACGCACGAGACCGGGACCCAGCCCGATGACGACCGTTTCGTCGACGGCGATGCCGGTCAGCCGCGCCAAGGCAGGTCGCACGTCCATGTCGGGATCGACGGAGAACTCTAGGTATCGGCCAAAGGCCGGTATGGACTGGGTGATGCCGGGCTGCGTCGTGCCCATTCTTGCCTCTTCCCCCCCGAACCGAACGAACGCCGCCTCAGAACCGGTCGCGCGCCCTGGTCAGTGCGGCCATGAAGTCGTCGGCCATGCGCTGAAATCCCTCCATCATGTCGCGGGAGGCGGCTTCGGTGCTCTCGCGCCAGGCCTGCATCTGCTTCTCGGCCTCGGCATAACGTTTGCGCAGATCGGCCAAGTGGGCCTCCACCTGCTCGCGCTGCTCGTCGGTCGCCTTGCCAATTTGCGCTTCATACTTGTCCATCTCGGCGGCCCACTGTTTCAGCGTCGCCGCCATCCGATCGATCTGCTCGTCACGTGAACTCATGATCGCCTCCTTCAGGACCGTGCGTGCCGGGGAACTTATCACCCCGTGGCGGCGGCCGTCACGACTGTGATCACTGCATGGCTTCGGCAACAAAAAAGGGCGCGCGACCTGTGGCCACGCGCCCGTTCTGGGAGGTTTCAGCAAGTACTGCGCTTAGAACTGGAAATTGATCAACAGGCCCGCGAAGAACTGGTTCTCGTCGCCTCGATCATCGACAACCGGGCTGTCCTCGGCATCTCCAAGAAGCCGGTTGTAGGCGGCAAGTCCGGTGACGCTCCAACTCTCGGTGAACTCATAGCTGATGTCGCCGGAGACCCCGATGTCCTTGATGCCGGAATCCGCGCTGTCCTGCTTCAAGCCGCTGCGCCGCGAGTCTTCCTCGTTGACGGTGAAGAACTCGCTCATGTACCGGGTGCTGGCCCAGGTGCCTTCCGCCCCGACCCGAAACGCCCAGCTCTCGCCCAACGGCGAGCTGTAATTGGCCCGGGCGGTGACAAGACCGCCGATATCGTCCTCGATATCCCAGCGCGGATCGATCTCAAGACCCAAAGTGCGGTCGCCCTCGAAATTGAAGTCGTACCCGGCCAACACGCCAACCAAGAGGCCGTCATCGGTGTTGCGCATGTCGTCGACCCGGTCGTCGTCGACGTCCTTGCGCTTTGCGATGTATTCCGCCGAAAGACCGAGCCGCCAGTTTTCGCTTGGTATGAAGTTCGAGTTCAGCTTGGTCGTGAAGATCTGAACATAGGTGTTCGGATCGTAAAGGTCGTCCGCCCTGAGATTCCACAGCGGGACAGCCTCATAGTCCTCCGAACCTTCGTAGTCAGGCGCAACCCCAACACCGGCGCCGACAGTGAAATCGACCGCGCCAGCGGCGCTTGGCAGGGCTGCCAGCGAGAGCACTGTTCCGGCCAGAAGCAAGTGCCTCATGCCACTTTCCCCAATGGTTTTCCCTTTGTCGGCGGCTTCCCCAAAAGCCACATACGCCACTCTGCCGACAACATACAATGCCGAGCCGCCCGGAAGATCACACTAATCGCCCTCGCCGGCACTTTGTTCGACGGTGTGACCGATCCGCAACAGTCTGAATTGTAACGGTTCTGTCGCCCGCCCGGGTGCGGCCTCCGCCAGACGGCCACACCCGGCGGTTCGCCGTCCTACCTGGTGACCTCGACCCGCCAGCCGGGCCCCGACGCGACCTTGTAGGTCGCCGCGAAATTGTCCCAGTTGAGCGCGAAGGACAGCTTGTCCACGCTGTTGAAGTAGATCAGGGGATGGCCCTGCGGCACGTCGCCGAATGTGTTCACGTAGGGGATCGATCCCTCAAAGACCAGCGCGTCCTCGTTGTAGATCTTCACCATCAGCGGCGTTCCGATCGGCGCGTCGAGCTTCTTGAAGGTCGCGCGATCGATGTTCGTCCAGACGTTCCCGAATTGGACGTCCAGGATCGGGATCGTTCCGGCAACCGCATCCTCGCTGAAGCTTGGCTCCTGGTAGTCGAGCGCGACCACCGTCGGCTCGAGCGCGGGTCCGACCTGCTCGAACGCGATCTTGCCCGAGGCCAGGCGCGCGGCCGTGTGGGAATAGATGTCCCGGCCGTGAAACGTGTACGACCTCTCCGATCCCGGAAGGCGGTTCGATTCCTCGTCAATCTCGCGCAGACCCGCGACGCCCAGGGATTTCGACACCAGCGTCAGGGTTCCGTTGTCGGGCGTGACGATGAAATGGCCTGACTTCGTCTGCAACACCACCGACCGCCGGTCGGTTCCGACGCCGGGATCGATGACGGAGACGAACACGGTGCCGGCCGGCCAGTAGGGCACGGTCGTGTTCAACCGATAGGCGCCCTCCCAGATATTGAAGGCCGGGATCTCGTGGGTCAGGTCCTCCAGCCTGAGGTTGGGATCGACCGACACCGCGACACCCTTCATGGCTGAAACCGCCCCGTCCTTGAGGCCGAAGTCCGTCTGATAGACCACGATTCCGTTCGTCTCGGCCGACCGGGCCATGCCCGACGTCCCGGCAGTTCCGATCGCGGCCAGCAGGACGGCCGCCAATCCGGCCAACAGCCGATTGCGTCTTGTCATTTCGCGTCCCCTTTTCTGCCCATATTTCTGTTTCGATGCGGGCGACCGGCCCGTCAGAAACGGATACCGGTTCATCGCGCGCGCGCAACGGCCTAGACTAGCGGATCGGCAACCCACCGAAAACAGAGGCCGACAGGGAGACGACAGATGACCGCCCAGTCGCTGGACCACGTCAACGTCTTTACCGACGACCTGGAAGGCACGGTCGCCTTCTACACCGAGATCATCGGCCTGAAGGACGGCGACAGGCCGCCGTTCGATTTTCCGGGCGCCTGGCTCTATTGCGGCGACCAGGCCGTGCTGCATCTCGTCGCCGAACCGCCCGCCGGCGCCGAGACCGGGCCGATCGACCATGTCGCCTTTCGCGCCACCGGGATCAAGGCGATGCGCAACCGGCTGCGGCGGCACGATCTCGCCTTCTTCGAACGCGACGTACCGGACATGCCGCTTCGTCAGATCTTCGTGAAGGACCCGAACGGGGTGCAGATCGAGCTCAATTTCTGGGACGAGACCTGAGCCGCGAAGCCGGGTTAGGACCTCAGCCGGGCGCGCACCTTCTGGCTGGTCAGCTCTCGGTAGGTATCGCTGCCGATCCACCGCGCCGACCGGGCGTTTCCCGACTTCAGGCGCAGGGCCAAGTCCACCGCCTGGCCGTTGAGGTTCTTGGACCGTTTGCCGATCTGGCGGAGCGCCCAGTTGACCGCCTTCTTTACATAGTTCCGTTCGTCCGCCGCCTCGCGTTCGATGGCCTGGAAGAAGGGCTGGAACGCGGCCGCGTCCAGGGATCTGTCATGCACCGCCAGACAGGCCATCAGCGTGAAGCCAGCCCGCTTGACGAATGCTGCCGTCTCCGCGCTCCATTCCAGCGCCTTGGCGTGGGCGAAAGGTAACTTGCGGACCAGGGAGTTGCAGAACTGGTCGCACAGGTCCCAGGAGTTGATGTCCCTCGCCCACCGGTCGATCTGTGCCTCGTCCGCTTCCTCCGGCTCCTCGACCAAGACAGCCAGGATACGGGCCTCGTGCCATCCGCTGTCCCACAGCGCCACGGCGAGCGCATGATCCCGCCCGATGCGGCGCGCGAGACCGCGCAATGCGGTCACCGAAACGCCGAAGGCCTGCGCCGTTTCAATGCCGAACCTCGCCATGCCGGCGCGGTCCTTCTCGCTGCCCATGTCGTTCAGCGTCTCTAGCACCTGCTCGACGGTCCAGGGCCTGTCCGGTCGGCCGCCCATCGGTCGCCGCCGCGCCGGTCCCTAGGGTCGGGCCGACATGGCGTTTGGCAGCAAGGTCGCGATTTCCGGAACCGCCACCAGGAGGCCGACCGCAAAGATCATGATGATGAAGAATGGCAGGGCCGCCCGGGCGATAAAGCCCATGTCCTGGTTCGCCATGCCCTGCAGAACGAACAGGTTGAACCCGATCGGTGGCGTTATCTGCGCCATCTCGACCACGATCATCAGATAGATCCCGAACCAGATCATGTCGAAACCCGCGGCGCGCACCATCGGCTCGATCACCGCCATGGTCAGCACCACCGCCGAGATCCCGTCAAGGAAACACCCGAGTATGATGTAGAACACGGTCAAGGCGGCGATCAGGGCGAAGGCGGAAAGCTCCATATCGGAGATCCAGACGGCAAGCGCCCGCGGCAGCCCGGTGAAGCCCATGGCCAGCGACAGGAAGGCCGAGCCCGCCAGGATGAAGGCGATCATCGATGTCGTCCGAGTCGCGCCAAGCAGCGACTCGATGAAGCTCTGCCGACTCAGGGATTTCTGCAGGGCCGACAACAGAAGAGCCCCGACGACACCGAGAACCGCCGCCTCGGTCGCCGTGGCGATACCGGCATAGATCGACCCCATCACCGCAAGGATCAGGATGATCACCGGCAACAACTGCAACAGCGCCCGCAGACGCTCGGCCATGGAAAAGGATCCCTCGGTCCGGCCGGTCGCGTCGCGTTTCAGCAATGCCCACAACACCGTGTAGCCCATGAACATCAGCGCCAGCATGATGCCGGGCAGGATTCCGGCGATGAACAGCTTGGCGATCGACTCGTTGACGGTGACGCCGTAGATGATCAGCGTGATCGACGGCGGGATCAGGAGGCCCAGCGTGCCCGCGCCCGCCAGCGTGCCAACGATCATCTTCTCCGGGTATTCGCGCTTGCGCAGCTCGGGAATCGACATCTTTCCGACGGTAGCCACCGTCGCCGCCGACGATCCGGAGATCGCCGCGAAGATGGCCGAGCCTGCGATGTTCACGTGGAGCAGGCCGCCCGGCAGGCGGCTCATGAACGGTGTGAGGCCTCGAAACAGGTTTTCCGACAGGCGCGTTCTGAAAAGGATCTCGCCCATCCAGATGAACAGCGGCAGGGCGGTCAGGGACCAGGACGAACTCGCGCCCCAAATCGTCGTCGCCATGGCGTCGCCGACGGGGCGCGTGGTGAACAGCGCCATTCCGATCGCCGCGACGCCGGTCAGGCTGAGAGCGACCCAGACACCCGTCCCCAGGAAGAAAAACAGGATGACGATGAAGGTAACGGTCAGCAGCAGCTCGGTCATGTGTCACCCGCCATCTCGGCTGCCTTCACCTCCTCGTTCTGTTCCTTCGGCGTCCCGCCGGCCAGCGCCTTGATGAAGTTGTGGAAAACGCAAATGGCCAGCACGACGGCGCCGAACGCGGGCATGGTCTGCGGAATCCACAGATGGATCGCATCCGCACCTTCGCTGCGGTCGCCCAACTGCCAGGACACATAGGTCATCCTGACCATGTAATAGGCGAGGAACCCGGAGAAGAAGCATGCCGCCAGAAGGCACCACAACTGCGCAAGATGCCGGTTCCGGCCATGCAGCGCATTCAGGAGAAGGCCGACGCGGATATGGCCGTGGTTCTGGAACGTGTAGGCCAGCGCCAAAAAGCCCGTCCCGGCCATCGCATAGCCCGAATATTCGGTCAGGCCGGGGATGTAGGTGCCGATCAGACGCGTGAAGATGCTGGCCACGATGAAAATGCCCATTGCCACCAGCAACAAGGCGGCAAGGAAACCGCAAAACGTGTAGAGCCGGACCAGCCAGCGGTCGATGAGAACGAAAAACGACATCCTCAGAACGATCCGGCGCAGATGGGGCGGCCCGGGCTTGCGTTGCCTGTCATGACGCGTCTCATGTTCTGTTGAGTATTTCGAACCAACCAACCCGACGCACGGGGCACCGCTGGGCCGCGGCGTGTGCGACCGGCAGTCTGTCACATCCCGTCGGATGCGTCGATTCCGACAGGCTCGACGGCATCAAGGCGATGGCGCGCCTTGCGCGCAGGCGTCTGCCAGCATCGAGATCGCCGTCATGACGTCGAAGACCGGAAGGCCCGTGGCCGCAACGATGCTGCGGCGATAGGGCGACAGGTTGGTGCATTCCAGAAGCAGCGCCGCGACGCCGGGCTCCTGTGCGACCAGGCGGCGCGCGGCGTCGAGCGCGTCCTCTTCCGCAAGACCCGCATCGAGTTCGAGCCGGTCTTCCACAATCGCAGGGAACAGCTCCCGCCCCTGCTCCAGTCCTTCGACGACGACGGGGCCGCCAGCATCCGACCCGAAATGGCGTGGCGTCAGTTTCCGGGCATCGAATGTAATGACGCCGATCGGCGCCTTGCGGCCGAACACCGTGCGCAGCCAAGGCAACTGCACCAGCGCGGACGCCAGCACCGGAACGCCGCAGGCCGATTGAAGCCGGTCCTGCAGCCCGCCGAGAAATCCGCAGCTTGTCGCGACCAGGTCGGCACCTTCCGCCTCCAGCGACTGCGCCGCCGCGACGAGGTCATCGGCCACCGACGGGGCGGGCCCGTCCCCACGAACCACGGCGCCAACCGGCGCACTGGCGACTGTGCGGTAGAGTACCGGAAACGGAAAGCTGTCGGGGTTGCCGATATCGCCCGGAAGCCGCGGAAACCGGGTCGCCAGCATGACCACGCCGAGGCGGAACGCGGGTTCGGCGGCGCCCGTATCGATACCTTCGGGGTCTATGTTATGTCTCCCTGATCTTGATGCACATCATAGGGTCTCGCCCGCCGAAAGGCTGTAATCCCGGCCGATTAGGACACCGAGCGCCGACAGATGCAACCGACCGAAAATCAAGCCAGCGACCATGTCGTCGCCGACCAAAGCCGCGTCGCCGCGTTCCTGTCCGAACCGCAAAGCTACGGGCCGGGTGTCTCGGATGTCGAACGGATCGATACCCACGCCGCGATGGTCTTCCTTGCGGGCGATCGGGCCTACAAGCTGAAGCGGGCGGTGAAGTTCCCCTACATGGATTTCTCCACGCTGGCGCTTCGCCGCGCGGCCCTGGAGAAGGAGATTGCGGTCAACCGGCGCACCGCTCCGGATCTCTACCTGAAGGTCGTGCCCGTGGTCGGCCGGGCCGACGGCAGTCTCGCGCTGGACGGCCAGGGAACGCCCGAGGAATGGGCGCTGGTCATGAAGCGTTTCGCACAGCAGGACATGTTCGACCGGCTGGCCGATGCGGGCGCATTGAGCCGCGAGCTGATGCGCACGGCCACCGATGCGATCGCCGCCTTCCACGATGCGGCACCGGCGGTCGAAGACACGCTTGGCCTGCGCTGGGTCGTCGAAGAGAACATCGAGGAACTGAAGGAGCGGGCCGACCTGTTTCCGGCGGCCGACGTCGCGCGGTTCGAGGCGATGGCGGCGGACGCGGTGGAGCGGGCCCAGCCGGTGCTTTCGGCCCGGGCCGCCGGCGGCTGCGTGCGACACTGTCACGGGGATCTGCATCTGAGAAACCTGGTCCTGTTCCGCGGCGAGCCGATCCTGTTCGATGCGATCGAGTTCAACGACCAGATCGCCTTCATCGATGTCTGGTACGACCTCGCGTTCCTGCTGATGGATTTGGACATGCGGGGTCTCGCCGATCTCGCGAACCTGTGCATGAACCGGTACCTCCAGCGCCGCGGGGAGTGGGACGGGCTCGCGGCGCTGCCGCTGTTCCTGTCGACCCGCGCGGCGGTGCGCGCCAAAGTCTGTGCCAGTGCGGAGTCCAGCCAGCAGGACCGCAGCCAACGCGACGCCATGCGCCGCGATTCCGTCGCCTGCTTCGAGGCCGCGACACGCTATCTGGAACCGGTCGCGGCCGGGCTGATCGCGGTCGGCGGCCTGTCCGGCACCGGCAAGAGCACCCTTGCCCGAGCCCTGGCGCCCGGCTACGGCCGTCCGCCCGGCGCCGTACACCTGCGAACCGATATCCTGCGCAAGCAGATCTGCGGGGTCGAGGAATTGGAAGCTCTGCCGCAGGAGGCCTATGCGCCGGAGGTCAACGAGAAGGTCTATGGCGCCATGCTGGCGCACGCGGAGACCACGCTTGCGGCGGGCCAATCGGTCATCGCGGACGCGGTCTGCTTGAGGTCCGAGGAGAGGACCGCGTTGCGATCCCTGGCCGACCGCCTGGACGTTCCGTTTCAGGGACTATGGCTGGACGCGCCCGAGGCGACCCTTGCCGAGAGAGTGTCGAAGCGGAGCGGCGATGCGTCCGATGCGGACGTCGACGTCGTGCGCTTCCAAAGCGGGCTTCCGACCGGCAAGATCGACTGGCTCCGCCTGGACGCGAAGGCCGCGCCCGAAAGCGTCGCAGCGCAGGCACGCGCGGCTCTGGGACAGGGTCGATGAGACCGGCCGACATGACGGCGATGGGCGGCCCGCAGGGAGCCGCCTGATGCGCGAAACGGATGCCTGGGTCACCGGCGAGAACGCCGCGCTGTTGACCGATCTCTACGAACTGACCATGGCCCAGGCCTATTTCGACCGGAAAATGGACGACGAGGCGGTGTTCAGCCTGTTCGTGCGCCGCCTGCCCGCCGAACGGAACTATCTGCTGGCATGCGGTCTGGAGACGGTTCTCGCCTACCTTGAAAACCTGCACTTCACCGACGACGCCATCGCCTATCTCGGCGAACAGGGCCTGTTCAGCAAGGCGTTCCTCGAACGGCTGCGGGGTTTCCGCTTCTCCGGCGATGTCTATGCGGTCCAGGAGGGAACGCCGATCTTCGAGAACGGGCCGGTCCTGGAAGTGGTCGCGCCGATCACCGAAGGCCAGATCGTCGAAACCTTCGTGATGAACCAGATCGCGCTGCAGACGGTTCTGGCGTCCAAGGCGGCCCGCGTCGTCACCGCGGCGGCGGGACGCACGGTGATCGATTTCGGCGCCCGGCGCATGCACGGCGCCGATGCGGCAATCAAGGCGGCGCGCGCGTTCCATATCGCCGGGGTGAACGCAACGTCCAACGTGCTGGCCGGCCGGCTGTTCGGCGTTCCGATCGCCGGCACCATGGCGCACAGTTTCGTCGAGGCGTTCGACCGCGAAGACGACGCGTTCCGTGCCTTCATGCAGACCTATCCGGAGACGGTCCTGCTGATCGACACCTACGACACCGTCGCCGGCGTGAAAAAAGTGGTCGAGATCGCCAATGCGGCCGGCCCGGATTTCCGTGTCCGCGCGGTGCGGCTCGACTCCGGGGATTTGATCGCTTTGTCGCGCGAATGCAGGTCGATCCTGGACGCGGCCGGCCTGTCCAGGGTCGGCATTTTCGCCAGCGGCGGATTGGACGAGCACGTCATCGCCGGGATCGTCGGCGCCGGCGCGCCGATCGACGGGTTTGGCGTCGGAACGGCGATGGGCGTCTCCGAAGACGCGCCCGGCATCGATATCGCCTACAAGCTGTGCGCCTATGCCGGTGAGGGTCGGCTGAAGCTGTCGACCGGCAAGCCGATCCTTCCCGGGCGCAAGCAGATCTTCCGCCAGGAGCAGGACGGAAGTTCGGTCGGCGACGTGATCGCCCGCGACGGCGAAGCCCAGCCCGGCCGGCCGCTGATGCGCGCGGTGATGCGCGCCGGCAAAAGGCTGTCCGACGCGAGGCCGCCCCTGGACCGGGTCCGCGACCGTGCCGCCGCCGCGATGGCTGCACTGCCGGACAGGATCACCGCGCTGGATGCCGCGGAACCGCCCTATCCGGTGGAAATCAGCGCCGAGTTGTCCGCATACCGGGAAGTGGTCGAGGCGCGCGTGGGCGGATGAAAGGCGCGCGCCGGTCCAAGGGGACGCGACAGCTTCTTGTTATTGATGGATTTCCCGGTATTGTCTTCATTAGGCAGACTTAACGGAGCACCAAAGGGGGGTAATCATGTACCGGATTCTGGCACTCGTTTTCGGCCTCGCGCTGCTGGCCGGCTGTACGTCGGTCTCGGAAGAGGCGCGCGAAGCGCAGGCGAAGCCCGTCAACTGCGACACCGCCAAGGAAGACATCGCAACGTTGGAAGCGGAACGGGCCAGCGTCGGTGACAGGGTGGCCGCCGGTGCCCGGACCTTCCTTCCGCCCGCCGCCGTCGTCGACATCTTCGCCGGTTACTACCAGGGCGACGAGCCGGCGGAACAGTATTTTGACGGCCGGAACGAAGTGACGTCGGGCGAGTACAACGAGAAAATCGACGAGAAGATCGCCGAGATCAAAAAGATCTGCAACATCTCCTAGTCGATTGCTCTGGCGGCGCGATCGTGCGCCGCAGCAACCGAACCATCGAATAGAAACGGGCCGCGCCTTAGGGCGCGGCCCGCGGCGTGACGTCGTGGAACAGGCTGGCGACGCTGAGGAAGGCGGCGTCGGAGCCGGGCAGCGACCCGCGCCGGCACGGTCGGTTCATCTCCTGCTCGGCTTCCGCCCCGAACAGATCGAAACAGTTGGCGAGCCCGCCCATCACCACCACGCCGTCGGCTTTGAATCTCGAGGCGTAGGGTTTGAGAAACCGGCCCAGGTCCCGGCCGAAGTCCCGAAACGCCTTGCCAAGCTCGAAATCGTAATCCCGCGCCATCCGGGCGGCGGTCTTGATGTCCATTTGCTTGTCCCGCCGCGGGAATCGGCCGACGAGGCCGCGGATCGAAAAGGCATCGTCCGCGATGCCGCCGTCATAGGGCTCGCTGTACAGCATGCCCTCGCCCTTGGGCACGCCCCGCCTGCCCCGCGCGACGGCACCATCCGACACGAAACAGGAACCGAGCCCGGTTCCCAGGGTCAGGCCGATCAGGCGCTTGAACTCTCGGCCGGCGCCAAACCGCGCCTCGCCCAGGACCGCGGCCTGCGCGTCGTTGATGAACCTGATGCCGGCCGGCGGCACGTCGATGCGATCGCACAACTCCTGGAGGACATCGCACCTATAGAGATTGGCGAACTTGTCCTGGGGACCCGGTTCGATCAGGCAGATCCCCTTTTCGTAGTCGAAGGGCGACGGGAAGGCGAGACCGATGCTGACCCGCGTCAGCGAGCCCACCACGACTTCATGCAGGCGCACGGCATTGGCCAGGACGTTCAGCACCTGGACCGACGGTCCGTTGCTGTTGAACGTGGTGATGCGCCGGTCCAGCACCGCGCCGATGTCGGGGTTGACGACACCGCTTTTGATCGACGTGCCGCCGACGTCCAGCGCAACAACGGCGTGCGGCCCGGGGACGTGCAAGGCGCTCGCGTCGGGATCGCGGCTAGGCCCTGCCATACTCATCGTCGAACCGGACGATATCGTTCTCGTCGAGATCGTCGCCGACCTGCACCTCGATCAGCACCAGGGGCTCGGAACCGGGGTTGGTCACCCTGTGTTTCGTCTCCACCGGGATATGGACGCTTTGGTTGGCCGAAAGCTCGACCTCGTCCTCACCCACCTGAACCCGGGCACGGCCGGCCACCACGGTCCAATGCTCGTGGCGCCCGTTATGCAACTGCAGGGAGAGCCGTTCGCCTGCGTTGACGGTGATACGCTTGACCGCGAAACCCTCGCCGACGTCGATCACCCGCCACGCACCCCACGGGCGGGTGTCGGCATCGCCGACCCGATAGCTGTTCTGTGCGCCTTTGCCTGACATGCGTCCTCCCCAGGCCAGCAAATGTGTCTTTGACCTTAAAGCCCAACGCACCCGGCACGGCAAGCGGAACCGTCATTCCCGGTCCGACCGTTTTTCGTGGTTTGCGCCGCGCGCGCATCCGTGCAACATGGGCAAAACATCCAAAGTATCGGGCAAACAGGGACGTGTTTCGGTTCAACCAATGTACGCGTACAACCGTAGCGGCAGCGGCGCTGTGCCTCTGCGGCGCGCACGCTTGGGCCGATGCCGGCCCCTTCTTCGTCGATGTCGCACCCGACCTGGGAATCGACCACGCCTACGAAGGCGGGTGGGAACACTATGTCGGCGGCGGTGTGGCGGCCTTCGACTGCAACGCGGACGGCCTGCCGGAACTGTATGCGGCCGGCGGCGAGAACCCGGCGGTCCTGTTCCTCAACCAGAGCGATGCCGAGGGGATCGCGCTGCGCAAGGTGCGGGGAACGCCGCTGTCGCTGACCGGCGTCACCGGCGCCTATCCGCTTGACATCGACAGCGACGGGCATGTGGACATTGCGGTCCTGCGGGTCGGCGAGAACCGCTTGTTCCGGGGCCGCGGCGATTGCCGCTTCGAACCCGTCAATCGACCGTGGCGGTTCGACGGGGGCGCGGCCTGGTCGACCGCCTTCAGCGCCACCTGGGCCGACGGCGACGCCTGGCCGACGCTGGCGGTGGGCAACTACGTGGACCGCGCCGACCCAGACGGCCCGTTCGGCGCCTGCGACGCAAACCGGCTGTTCCGGCCGTCGGAGGCCAAACCGGGTTTCGCCGCGCCGGTCGACCTCGAACCGGGACACTGCACCCTTTCCATGCTGTTCAGCGACTGGGGCCGGAACGGACGGCAAGACCTCAGAATCAGCAACGACCGGCACTACTACGTGCGCAACGGCGAAGAGCAGTTGTGGCGGATCGACGGGCCGCCGCGGCTTTACGGCCCCGAGGACGGCTGGCGCCGTCTCAGCATCTGGGGCATGGGCATCGCCAGCCGCGACATCGACGGCGACGGCGTGCCGGAGGTGATGCTGACCAGCATGGGCGACCAGAAACTGCGCCGCCTGGAAGACGGCAACGACCGCCCCGCCTACACCGACGGCGCGCTGGCCGCGGGCGTCACCGCCCACCGGCCCTATACCGGCGGCGACGGCCGCCCGTCGACCGGCTGGCACGCGGAGTTCGGCGATGTGGACAATGACGGGTTCGACGACCTGTTCATCGCCAAGGGCAACGTACAGTCGATGGGCGATGCGGCCGTCAACGACCCCAACAATCTTCTTTTGGGCCGGCCCGGCGGACAGTTCGTCGAGGCGGGCAAAACCGCCGGCACCGCAAGCCTGCGGCGCGGCCGTGGCGGCGCGCTGGTCGATCTCGACCAGGACGGCCGGCTGGACATGGTGGTGGTCAATCGGCGTGCGCCGATGGAGGTCTATCACAACCGCACCGAGGCCGCAGGCAACTGGATTGCCCTTTGGATCGCGCGCGACGGCGCGAACCGCAACGCGGTGGGCGCCTGGATCGACGTGACCGCGGACGGACGGACGCAGGCGCGCGAGATCACGGTCGGCGGGGGTCACGGCGGCGGACAGGCCGGCTGGCTGCATTTCGGGCTGGGGGCGGCGACCGAGGCAGAGGTCGTCATCCACCCGCCCGGCGGTATCTCGCCCCTGCGGCTCGGCCTCGCCGCGAACCGCCGCTACGTCATCGACCGCGAAACCGCGCGACAATGGCCGACCGGCGCGCCCGGGCCCCTGCCCTAAAGCGCGGTTACCGCGTCACCGGCAGGCCGCTTGGGACGCGGTCGGGAGTGTCGGCCGACAGATCGAGGCTGGCGGTATCGGTCAATGCATGCAGGAAGGCGATCAATGCCGCGACGTCTTCGTCGTCCAGGTCGATCGGCTGCAGCTCGTTCGCGGCAGCGATCGCGCCCCATTCGGCGGGATCGTCCATGACCGCAAAATCCGGATCGGCGAGACCGGGATGCGCCGGCAGGACCGCCTGGCGCCTGTCGTAGTTCCGCAACGCCGTCACCGGATCGAGATGGTGGCGAACCACGGCCTCCAGGCTGGCATAGGCGCCGCTGTGGCCATAGGGCGCGGTCAGCGCGACGTTCCTGAGGCTGGGCGTGCGGAAGCGGAAGGCATCGGCATCCCGGCCCGTAACCCGCATGCGCCCCACGTCGCGGTTGTGGGTCTCGAAACGGGCCTTCTTGCCCGGACCGATCTGAGGCATGGCGATGGCGTAATAGCGGTGGTCCGTCTGAAACGGTCCGGCGTGGCAGCCGGCGCAGCCGGCCTCGCCATAGAACAGCTCCATGCCGCGCCGGGCCCGCGGCGACAGCGCGTCTTCCGCGCCGCGCAGGTAGCGGTCGAACGGACTGTCGTCGGCACGCCAGGCATCGGCGATGAAGGCCGCCATGGCGTTTGCCGCATGCACGAAAGTGATCGCATCCGGCCGGTCCACGTCTTCGAACGCCTCGATGAACAGGGCCGCATAGGCCGGGTTCTCGCGCAGGCGTCCGGCAAGCTGTTCCCAGACGCCGTCAGGGCCGACGATGTCGCCGCGCCGCGCCGCCTTGGAAACGCTGTTCTCGTTGTACTGGCCGGCCATCTCGTCGGGCGAGGTCACGGGAAACATCGCCTGCATGGAAAGCGCGCCGTCGAAGCCCGGCGGCAGATCGGCCCCCAGTGGATTGCGGAATCCGCCCGGCTGGGACGGGTCCCGCTCCAACCGGCCGTCGTGGAACATGACGGTGAATTCGAACGCGCCCAGATTGAACAGGGCCGGCGAATTTCGGGGCACCCGCGCCTCGACCATGCTGTCGCCGGCGCCGATCGTCCTTTCGGGGCCAATGCCCGTGCCGCCCTCACCCAGGGAAACCGACAGACCGTCGCCGGTGGCGAACCGCGGATGGTGGCAATCGGCGCAAGAGATGTTGCGGTTGCCGCTGAGGATCGGATCGAAGAACAGTAACCGGCCAAGCGCCACCTGGGCGGCCGGCGGGTCCCGGAAATCTGAATCCTGCAGCGCCGGCGGCAGCGCGGGCGCGGGCGGCGCCGCGGACCCGCCGGCCGCACCGCAAGCGAAGACGACAAACAACGCCATCGCCAGCCGGCGGCGCGCCGAATGCTGTCTCTCAGACCGCATGGGTGCTAGGCTTTTCGCTCATTTCCAACGACTTAGCATCCGTTCATGGCCAACTCAAACGCTTCGACCGGTCTGGTCATCAAAATCGGCGCGGTCCGGGCGCAATGGTGGAAGAAGACCCTGCAGGCGTTGCTGCCCGACCTGGCAGTCTTCCTGGCCGAAGACGACCCGCCCCCGGACAGGATCCGCTATGCCGTCGTTTGGCGCCCCACCGCCGGCTGGCTGGCAACGTTTCCCAACCTGGAATGCATCGTCTCGATCGGGGCCGGCGTGGATCACATCCTGGCCGACCCCGCTGTGCCTCCGGACGTGCCGATCATCCGCACGGTGGGCCCGGATCTCAGGGTGCGGATGCGCGAATACGTCACACTGCACGTGCTGCGCCATCACCGCCGGCTGGATGCGATCGTCGCGGCTCAGGCACACCGGACCTGGAACCAGGTTATCGAACCGCCGGCGACAGAGCGCCGCGTCGGCATTCTCGGTCTGGGCAACCTGGGCGCATGTTGCGCAGAGGCCCTTGCGGGGCTGGGGTTTCGCGTCTACGGGTGGTCGCGGAACAAAAAGGACCTGTCCGGTGTGACATGCCTTACCGGTACGGCCGGCTTGGACCGACTGCTCTCTCTGAGCGAAATACTGGTCTGTATGTTGCCTTTGACACCCGAAACCGAAGGCATTCTCGACAAGGCGGCCTTGGAGAAGCTGCCGCGGGGCGCCGCGCTGATCAACGTTGCGCGCGGCAGACACCTGGTCGAACAGGACCTGCTGGACGCGCTGGACAGCGGGCAGGTCGGCGCCGCGACGCTGGACGTATTCCGGAAGGAGCCGCTTCCGGCCGACCACCCCTTTTGGGACCACCCGAACGTCCTGGTCACACCCCACATCGCCAGCCTGATCGACCCCGCGGTCGGCGGCCGCCTGATCGCGGAGAACCTGGACCGCTTCCGGCGCGGCGAGAGGGTGAGCGACATGGTGGACGTCGCGCGCGGCTATTGAAGAACGCCGTGCTCACGCCCTCGTCGCCGCCGCGCCATCCGCATCGAGCCGGAACGGCGCCGGCGTTGCCGCGCCGGCAACGGGAACGGATTTGTCGCTGATGCCCGTGCAGACGCCGGCATCGGGGTCGAAGGACACGGCGGACGGGCAGGAATAAAGCTTCGGAAAGACCAGTTGCTGCGCCACCTCCAGGGTGAAATGCCGGGCCATTTCCTCGATCACCGCCGCACCGACGGCCGGGTCGACCCGCACGCTCTCGCGGTCGCCCGCATCGATCCGTGGCGTATTGAACGCCGTTTCCAGATCCAATCCATAGTCCAGCAACAGGGCGGCGACCTGGGTCGTGCAGGGCACGATGTGGTTCGCCCCCGACGCCCCCACCGCAAAGCCCGCCCCATCGGTGTGAACGGCGATCGTCGGGCACATGTTCGATGCGTTGATCCGCTTGTCCCCCTCCATCGAGGTCGGAAAGCCGGGCCGCGGGTCGAAGTAGGAAACCGCGTTGTTCATCAGGATGCCCGTCTGCGGCAACACCACATGGGCGCCGAACCGGTTGAGCAGCGTATAGGTCAAGGCCACCATGTTGCCGTCGGCATCGACCGCCGACATGTGGCTGGTACAGCCGCCTTCGGCAATCCGGCCGATCTTGATCTTGTGGCTGCGGAAGGCGGCATTCAGGGCGCGGGCATAGGTGAGATAGGTGTGGGCTCCGATCCCCAACGACGGATCGAGGTCTTCACCGATCCGGCCCAGGGCCTCGATCAGCCGCGGACCGCCAGAAGACTCGCCTGCCGTGTGGACGCCTGCCCCGCGATGGCTGCCGCTGAGCGGTGCGTGCAGGATCGCCCGGTAGCCGGCAAGATCGTCCAGCGTGATACGACTGCCGCCGGCCTGAAGGTCCTCGGCAATAAGCTCGCCAAGTCTGCCGCGGTAGAACGCGTCCGGGCCGTTCTCGGCCAGCGTCTGCAGGGTGCCCGCCAGCGCCCCAAGCGGACGGTGGGTCTCGGGCTGCAGCGGAACGCCGTCGGGCAGATAGATCGCCGCGGCGGTCGCGTCCTTGCGCAGGTTGGCCATCGCCAGCGCAACGTGCAGTGTCGTGAACCAACTGACCGGCAACCCGCGGCGCGCCAGCGTGATCGCCGGGTCCAGCACGCGATCCAGACCCATGGTCCCGAACCGCTCCAGCCCCAGCGCAAGACCGGCGACCGCTCCGGGCACGGTCGCGGCGGCGTAGCCGACCACGTTGCGGTTGTCCTTCACGCCCGGAAAGCCCATCAGCGAGTCGGGCACGGACGTATCGAGCGGATAGTCGGCCGTGTCGATCGCCGCCGGCAGCACGCCCTGGAAATCGACGACCTCCGCCTTTCTATCCGCGGCGCGCCAGACCACCATGTAGCCGCTGCCGCCGAGGCCGCACATCCAGGGTTCGACGACGCCCAGCGCAAAAGCACAGGCCACCGCGGCATCCACCGCGTTGCCGCCGGCATGAAGCATGGCCGCCCCGGCGCGCGCCGCCAGGACATGCTGGGCCGCAACGACGCCGCGCGGGTCGGCCGCCGCGCGCTTGCGCACATCCCACTGTTCAAGGTCTTCATTCATGCCCGACGTCCGCCCCTTCCCGCCGCGGTCTACTAGCGTATGAGACCGCCTGACGCCGCAAAGCTTAGAGCGATTGCGACGGACGGCAAAACGCGCGTTGGCGCTTTTTCGATGGTCGGATAAGAAGGACAGGTCCGCGAATCAGCCGGATCCGTGGCTGGGACAGAAAGACGTAATGCGCGAACCGATTTCAAAAGCACTGCCGAGAATTCTCCTGATCCTCGTGTTTCTGTCGGCCGCTGGCGTGGCCTGGCAGGGAAACGCGCAGCCGCTGTTGGAGCCCTGCCCCCACGCCCACGGCTGGAAGCCGGACGATCTGGCACACATCCTGGAAGCGCACCGTGTCTGGATGATCGAACTTGGCTTCGTGAAGCTGGGACCCGACGACCCCGAACCCACGGTCGCGCCCGACCCGGCGACCCTGTGCCGTGCCGACCTTCGCGGCGCGGACCTTACCGATGCCTATCTGGTCGAGGTCGATTTCAGGGAAGCCGACCTCACCGGCGCAATCCTTACCGACGCCAACATGATCGCATCGGACCTCAGCGACGCCGTGCTGGTAGACGCCAATTTGGACGGGACCAACCTGTTCCTCGCCAATCTGACGGGTGCGGACCTGTCCCGTGCCTCGGCGAGGGAGGCGCATTTCAGAAATGCCACCCTCACCGGCGCCACATGGACGGGCGCCGACCTGACGGACGTGACGGGCTGGCCGGAGTGAAGCTAGGTCCGCTTTAGAGCCGATTGATATGCAGCGCCCCGTCGGCATGGATCACCGATCCGGTGGCGAAGCCGTGGCTGCCGTTCGCCAGCGGCACGACGATCCGGCCGATATCTGCCGGGTCGCCCCAGCGTCCGCCCGGAACCAGGCCGTCCTCGATCCGTTTTCCATAGCTGTCCGCCATGCCGGCGGTCATTGCCGTGCGGATGATGCCGGGCCGTATCTCGAAAACGCCGATCCCTTCAGGCGCCAGGCGCACCGTGAACAGTTTCACCATCATCGGAACCGCCGCCTTGGAAAGGCAGTACTCCGCGCGTTCGATCGAGGCCATTTCGGCGCTGACGGACGAGATGAACACCAGGCTGCGCGCGCGCGCCGACGGATGGCGCATCATCCAAGCCGCCACCTTCTGTGACAGAAAGAACGTGCCGCGCAGGTTGACGGCCATCACCTGATCGAAGGACGCGCTGTCGAGGCTGAGCATGTCCTGCCGGCTTGGCGCCGGCACGGCGGCGTTGTTGATCAGGCAGTCGATCGACCCGCGCCAACCCGCAAGATCCGCGATGAGGGCGTCGTGATCGCCCAGTTCGGCCAGATCGCATTTCAGGAACAGGGTCGCCGCGCCCCGCGATTCGATTTCGCGCAAGGTTTCCGCGGCGATCTCGTCGTCGGTGCGGTCGACGACCGCGATGTCGAAGCCCGCCCCGGCCAATGCCAGTGCGATGCCCCTGCCGATGCCCTGTCGGCCGCCGGTCACCACCGCAACCGGTCGTGCGCCCGCCATGCGTTTCCCCCTTCAGTCGACCGCCTGTGCCCTGAGGCACACGGCGAACCAGATTGGACCGAGACCGTTCAGACCGCGCGGGCGTGACGGGCGTTTCCCTGGCCGAGATAGGCGTCGAACACGGCCGCGACACAGCGCATGAACGGGCGCCCGGCTTCGGTGACCCGGACGCCGTCGGTGCCAAGCTCGACCAGACCGTCCGCCTGCATCGGCGCCAGCGCGGCCATTTCCCGAGAAAAGGCGTTCCCGGCGAGACCGTGGGTCTTCCTGAGGTCGGCGACGTCCAGCGACAAGGTGCACATCAGCCGCTCTATCCCGTCGCGTCGCGCGATGTCGTCCGCGCTCAGCGCCACACCGCGCGCGACGGCAAGCCGGCCCGCCTCCACCGCATCGCGATAAGCATGCAGCGGCACCTCATTCTGCAGATATCCCTGCGGCAGAGACCCGATCGCCGAGGCGCCAAGCCCGACCAGTGCCGAAGCCTGGTCGGTCGTGTAGCCCTGAAAGTTCCGGCGCAGTCGACCCTTGTCCAACGCCACCGCCAGGGGATCGCCGGCGTGCGCGAAATGATCGAGACCGATACGGCGGAAGCCGGCCTCGACCAGCCGCCGGGCGGCGACCTCTGCCTGTTCGAAACGGGCCGGCCCGTCGGGCAGCGCCTTTTCCGGGATCATCTTCATATGGGTCTTCATGTGCGGCACGTGGGCATAGCCGAACAGCGCCAGTCGGTCCGGCTCCAGGTCCAGCGCCGCCTCGACCGTGCGGACCACGTGCTGGATGGTCTGATGCGGCAGTCCGTACATCAGGTCCACGTTGAGCGCCTTGACGCCGGCGGCCCGAAGGTCGGCAACCACCGCCGCGGTCTCCTCCATCGGCTGGATCCGGTTGATCGCCTGCTGAACCAGGGGGTTCACATCCTGAAGCCCGATGCTGGCCCGATTGACACCGATCTCCGCGAACGCGTGCAGAACGTCGTCACGCAGGTCGCGCGGGTCGATCTCCACCGCCCATTCGGCATCCTCAGCGACCGCGAACCGTCCGCGGATGCCATCGCCCAGGCGCCGAACATCGTCGCCCTTCAGAATGGTGGGCGACCCCCCGCCGAAATGCACGTGCGCCACGGGATGCCGGCGGCCAAGCGACCGGGCGACGATCTCGATTTCCTTTTCCACCAGTTTCAAATAGGCCGCGACCGGCTGATAGCGGCGGACGATCTTGGTGTGACAGCCGCAGAACCAGCACAGCGTGTCGCAATACGGAATATGGATATAAAGCGACAGCGGCAGGTCGGGGTCGATTTCCGCCAGCCAGCGGGCGGCGGTATCGGCACCGACGCCGCCGTGGAAGTGCGGTGCCGTCGGATAGCTGGTGTAGCGTGGGACCGGGCGGTCGTACTTGCGGATGAGTGCGGTATCCATCGCAACAGCATTGCCGGTCTCGCCCCTCCGGCCCATGATCCAGGTCAAGCCGGCTGGACCGCCAATGTCTAACATGGCTGGAGGAGCCATCGCTTGAAGACCGACATCCGCTTTCCGGCACGGCCCGGTGCCTATGTCCTGGTGATCGACCTTGCGCGGCCGCTACGGTTCCAAGTGGCGGGCGGCAACACCGTTTTCCTGCCGGCCGGCCGCTACGCCTATTGCGGCAGCGCGCGGGGGCCGGGCGGTCTTGCGGCGCGCCTAGCGCGCCACATGCGCCTGCCAAAGCCGGTTCACTGGCACGTGGACCATCTGACGGCGGCGGGGCGGGTCGCGGCCGTCGGCATCACCCGGGAAGACGATGAATGCGCCCTGTTCGACAAGATCGCCCGCCTGCCGGGGGTCGGTGTCCCGGCGCCCGGCCTCGGCAGTTCGGATTGCCGCCGCTGTGCCGCGCATCTCGCGGCCGTCGACGCGGCGTTCGGACCGGCCGCGATCGGCCTTGTCGACGTTTTGGTCGCGTGAACCCGCGGCGGACTCGCGGTCTCGAATCGGACACCATCGACTGATGCGCTTGCCAAGAACAGTTCCTCTACAGGTCAACATCCTGACCCTGTTTCTGGTCGTGCTGTCCATCGTGATCGGCACGGTCGTTCTGCACGGCTACGCGCGCAACAAGGACGCGGCGCTGGACGCGGCGGCCGACCTGCTGGACGAGGTCGGCACGAAGATCTTCGAGCGGCTGCGCGGCATCGTCGACCCGGCGTTCGCGGCGGCCGGCCTCGCCACGGAACTGGTGGTGGTCAGCACGCCGCCCAACCTCGCCAGCCACCCGATGGAGTCGTTTCTGATCACCTTTTTGGCCGACCGACCCGCCATGACGTCGGCCTACATGGGATACAGCGACGGCAGCTTATATCGGGTGACCTATCTCGGTGGCGACCGCCGCGCCGATGAACGAAAAAGGGTCAACGCGCCGGAGAACGCCACCTTCGGCATCCAACGGATGATCCTGCGCGGCGACGGCAGGCGGTTTGCGTTGTGGAAATTCATCGACGACCGGCGCGAGGTCGTCGGGTCGCGCTATCGCCGCGACCCGCCCTACGACCCGCGCAGCAGGGATTGGTACACGACCGCACTGGACAGCAGCCGGACCGTCATCACAGGGCCCTACATCTTTGCCGGCAGCAGGCGCCCGGGCGTGACCATTTCCAGCCGTTTCAGCGCAGAAACCGTTGGTGTGTTCGGCGTGGACATCGACCTCGCGTCGCTGGCCGAATTCCTGGCTTCGCAGCGGTTCAGCACCTCGGCCAGGCTGTTCCTGTTCAACGCACGCGGCACGGTTTCAGTTCATCCGGATATGGAACGGGCGGTCAAGGTGGTCGAAACCGACAAGGGGCCGCAGATCTCCAGCGCGACATTCGCGGAGTTCGGCGACCCCGTCGCCCAGGCGGTTTTCGACACCTTCGTCGCCGCCGGCAAGACCGGGTTCGACAGGAAAGTCTTCAACGCGGAAAGACGGCAGTTTGTCGCGCGGGTCATGCCGTTGCCCGAGATCTACGGCGGCGGCGGATACCTTGCCATCGCCGTCCCGATCGAAGAATTCGTCGCGCCCGTGCTTGCGGCCGGGACGGAGGGCGTCATCTTTGCACTGGTTATCATGGCACTGTTCCTGCCGATCGTCGTCTGGGTCGCCCACCGGGTTTCCAAGCCTCTGCGCCGGCTGGCCGCCGAGGCGAACGAGATCCGCGCGTTCAGGCTGGACGAGCCGTTGGAGCTCAGGTCGCGCATCACCGAGGTTGCCGAACTCAAGGATTCGATGGTGGCGATGAAGGGCACGCTCAGCAGCTTCACCAAATATATCCCGTCCGCGCTGGTGCGCCAGATGATCCAACAGGGTCGAGAGCCAAAACTGGGCGGCGCGCGGCAGGAGATTACGTTGATGTTCACCGACATCGCCGGCTTCACCACGCTGGCGGACGGGATGTCGCCCGAGGCGCTGATGCAACAGACGTCGGACTATTTCACGGCGCTGGGAAGCGAGATCCTGGAAACCGGCGGCACCATCGACAAGTATATCGGCGATGCGATCATGGCGTTCTGGAACGCCCCCAGTCCCAACCCCGACCACGCCGAAGCCGCCTGCCTGGCGGCCCTGCGCTGTGCCCAAAGCATCGATGCGCTGAACGCCGCCTGGGAATCCTCCGGCGCACCGACCATGCCCACGCGCTTCGGTCTGCACACAGGCGAGGCGGTGGTCGGGCATGTGGGATCGTCCGACCGGATGGACTTCACGGCCATGGGAGAGGCCGTCAATCTCACCTCCCGGCTGGAGGGGCTCAACAAGCAATTCGGCACCACGATCCTGGTCAGCGCCGCGGTCTTGTCCCGCAGCAGATCGCATTTCGTCGTGCGCCGCCTTGGCAAGGTCATTCCCAAAGGCGCGCTGCAGTCGAGCGAGATCCTGGAGCTGATCGGGACCGCGCCCGATTGGCCCGGCGGCGACGCCGCGCTTGCAGCATCCGATGCCGACATAGACTACAGCGCCCGATGGAACGGCATTTTCGCCCGCTATCTGGACCGCGACTGGAAAGCCGCGACCGAGGGTTTCGCGGCGCTGGCAAAGGAACGACCAGAGGACCGCGCCGCCCTCTTCTATCTGGAAAGGGCGCAAAGCTATGCCGCCTCCCCGCCCGACGAGGCGTGGGACGGGACGGAGGCGTTCGAAACGAAATGACCGGTCTCATCGCATACGCGGCGCGCGGCGTCGGACTTGGATTGCTGATCTTGGTCCATGGCGCGCACCTGGCGGCGGCCCAGGACCCGAACCGGCCGCCGGTCGTGCTGACCTTCTGGACGGCGGACGTGGAACGCGACCGGATTGCCGCGATCCGCTATTTGATGGACGGGTTCACCGCCGGCACCGACGGGATCGAGGTCGAGATCCGCGGCATCGACGAGGCGGAATTCCCCGAAGCCTTCATGGGCGCCGCGGATGCGGGCAAGGCGCCGGACATCGTCCATGCAAGCGCCGACACGGTGATCGCGCTCGGTGCGGGCGGCGCACTTGACCTGGACCGTACGACGAAGCTGGTCGCGGACATCGGCGAACGCCGTTTCGCTGGCGGCGCCAAACGCGCGCTGCGCGGCGCCGACGGCCGGTATTTCGGCGTCCCCTTTCACGGTTGGCTGCAGGGCGTGATCTACCGGACGGACTGGTTCGCAGAAGCGGGGTTGGAGCCGCCCAACAGCTGGGACCGGCTGGCGGCTGCCGCTGAACGGCTGCACGATCCTGCGAACGGGCGTTACGGCGTGCTGATCGGGACGCAGGCCGATTTCTATGCGCAACAGATCTTCACGCATCTGGCGCTGACCAACGGCGTGCGCATCGTCGATGCGCAGGGCAGGCTGGTCTTCAATTCCCCGCGAACCGTCGAAACGCTGGAACTGATCAAGCGGTTGGCCCAATTCGGTCCGCCTGGACCGCAAGGCACGCGCGGCCGCGACTACTACCTGCAGGGCCGCCTCGCGATGATGTTCTATTCCAGCTACATCATGGACGACATCGCGATAGAAGACGCGGCACTTGACGCGCTGACGCCCGAGAACTTCGCCGACCTGGAAGGCAACCGCTTCGATCCCACCCTGATCCACAACACCCGCTCCGTGCCCATCCTGTGGAACCTGCGTTCCACCGGGTTTGGCTCGATCATCGCGCTGGGCCTGGGCAAGACCGAGGACCCGAACCGGCAAGCCGCGCAGCATGCGCTGGTGCGGTTCCTGTTTCGGCGCGATGCGCACATCGCCTGGCTTCACATCGAGCCCGGCGGCAACCTTCCGGTGATGCCGGAGATCGCAGCGGAACCGATGTTCTATCGCGACCTGCGCGGCGTCTTCGCCCGCTTCGGGCGTGACCGGGTCGCGGCAATCGTTAACGGCATGAACGAGATCGACAGCTTCGGCGTGATCGACGGCACTCTGCGGCCGGAACCGGCACTGGTCCTTGAAGCGGGGATCATCGGAGAAATGATCCGCCGAGCCGTCTGGGACGACGTGCCCCCCGCCGAGGCCGTGGCCTGGGCCGAAAAGGAAATGCAGACACTGTTACAGCGGGCGGCTGTGCAATAGGCCTCGCGCCGTTTGCCTACATGGTCGTGCCGGCGCCGCCGATGATGGCGATGAAGATGATCGCCAGGCCGACCAGAGACACCGCAAATGCCAGCGTCCGCACATAAGGCACGCCGAACACATGCACCAACCACTGCACGACCCGTGCCCAGAAGAAGATGGCCGCGCCCAGCGCCGTCGTCTCGTTCGCCAGGCCGGCGACATGCGCCACCAGCACCAACGCGGCAAAGGGCGCCAGGTTCTCGACCAGGTTGAGATGGGCGCGCAATGACCGACCGGCCCATTTGGGAAGTTCCGGCGGGCTCTCGGGGTAACCCATGGCCTGGGGAAGGCCCCAGACCATGATGCGGGACAGGATGTAGGGAACCCAGATCACGACGCACAACGCCGCCGCCCAGGTCAGATAGGTAAGGTCGGGAGTCATGGTTCGATCCTCCGCAGGTTGGTGTCAGGTGCTCCGGACTGCAGCATGCGCTGCTAGAGCCGCACGACCTCGCCCGTTCGCACCGAAGTGTCCGCGGCAAGCACGATCGCCAGGCTGTTGATGGCATCCTGCAGGTGCTCGCCGAGATCGAGATCCTCACGGATCGCCTTCAGGAAGAACTCCTGCTCGCGCATGCACAAGGCATCGTGGTCGGGTTCGTCGGCCATGGAGATGACGTCGTCGGACCGGACGAAATTGCCGTCGGGTCCCGTCTCGGCATGGTGCAGGCGAAGCGCGTTGGTCTTGGTGTGGGCATCCATATCGTCCGACTTCATGCCCTGGTCCGCCCCTTCCGCCGCGACGATGCTGACGCAGCCGTTCGGCCCGATCACGTCTTTCACGAAGAACGCGGTTTCGCTCATCATAGGTCCCCAGCCGGCCTCGTACCAGCCGACCGAGCCGTCCTCGAAAACGACCTGCAACTGTCCGTAGTTGTACATTTCCGGCCCAACCTCGTCGGTCAGCCGTGCGCCGATCGCATGCACCTTGACCGGCCTTGTCCGGGTCAACAGGCACATCACGTCCACATAGTGCACGCCGCAATCGACGATGGGAGAGATGCTTTCCATCAGGTGTCGGTGCACGTCCCAGGTCGCGCCCGACGACTGCTGGTTCAGGTTCATGCGCATCACCAGGGGTTTGCCCAGGGTGCGGCCAAGCTCGACCAGCTTTGTCCAGGACGGGTGGTGTCGCAGGATATAGCCGATCACCAGCTTTCGGCCCGTCTCGTGCGCCCGGGCGACGACCTTTTCGGCCTCGGCGACCGTCTCGGCAATGGGCTTTTCCAGAAACACGTGTGCGCCGGCATCGAAGGCACGCATCGTGTAGGCCGCATGGGTATCCGGCCAGGTGTTGATGGAAACGGCGTCGGGCTTCAGCGTCGCAAGGGCCGCCTCGTAGTCGTCGAAACGCGGCACCTCGGCGATCTCCGCCGGCAGATCCGTCTCCGTCGACAGGGACCGACTGACCAGCCCGACCAGATCGAAACCGTCCAGTCCCTGATAGGCCTTGGCGTGGGACTTGCCCATATTGCCGACGCCCACGACCAGGACGCGCACCTTCTCGGTCATCGTCTCCCCCTTATCCCCTTATTGCTCGCCGTTCGATTCCACGCCGCCGATCCAGGTGCGCCGAACGGCGCCGTCCTCGTCCAACAGCACAAGATCGGCATCATACCCGGGCGCGATGCGCCCGATCCGCTGGCCAAGGCCCAGAAACGCCGCGGGATAAGCGGACGCCATGCGCAAGGCCTCCTCCAGCGGGAGGTTCAACATGGAAACGGTGTTGCGCACCGCCGCCGCCATGTCCAGATCGGACCCCGCCAGCGTGCCGTCGGCGGTGGCGCAGCGACCGTCCACGGCGACGATGGTTTCGCCGTTCAACCGGAACCGTTTGTCCGCGGCGCCGACCGTTGGCATGGCGTCGCTGACCAGCATGATCTTGCCGCGCGCCTTGGCCGCCACGGCCACCCGCATGGATGCGGGATGGGCATGGTAGCCGTCGACGATCAGCCCGCACCATCCGTCGCGGTCGTCCAGTGCGGCCCCGACCACGCCCGGTGCGCGGCTTTCCATGGGCGACATGGCATTGAACAGGTGGGTATAGCCGCCAAGACCCTCGCTTTGGGCCCGCAAGATGTCGTCATAGGTGGCGGCGGTGTGGCCGGCGCAAACCCGGACGCCCGCCTCGCACAACGCGGCGATCGTCCCCGGCGGCACCGTTTCCGGTGCCAACGTGACCACCACCACCCCCAGATCGGGGCGGCGGAACAGATCCATGGCACGCGGCTCCAGCGGGCGGATCTTGGATTCCGAATGAACGCCCTTGCGCGCCGTGTTGAGGAACGGTCCTTCGAAATGGATACCCCGCACGCCGGGTATTTTCGCGCGCAACGCGTCCGCGACGGCGTCTGCGGTCGCGGTCATGACGTCCCAATCGTCGGTGATCAACGTCGGCAACAGGGTCGTCGTCCCGAACCGGCGGTGCGCCTCGGCAATGCGCGTCACACCGTCAACGCTGGGCGCGTCGTTCAACAGAACGCCGCCGCCGCCATTGACCTGGACGTCGACGAAGCCGGGCGCCAGCAACCCGCCGTCAAGCGCAACCGGCGTGGCGCCGCCGGGAAGGTCGGCCGCATCCACAAGACCGGCGATCCGTCCGTCCTCAATGACGACGGCCCGGTCGGAGAGCGTCGTCTCGCCGTCGAATACCCGTCCGCCCACCAGCGCCGTCGGCATTCACAAGGTCTCCGTCACCTTGCGCAGATGCGGCGGATGGTCCGGATCGAGACCGCGCGCCCACGCCACCCGTTCCGCCAGCAGATAGATACTCTGGACCATCGCGATCGGCGCGGTCGCTGCGTCCAGATCCTCGGGCAGCGGCAGGTGCCCGCCATCCGGGCCGGCCGCGTCCGCGGCGAAGACGGTCGCCCCCATCGCACGGAGGTCGGCGATGACCGACCGCGTGCCCTCGGACGTGGCGTCGTCCTGGATCAGGGCCAGAACCGGGAAACCGTGCCTCACCAGCGCCATCGGACCGTGCTGCACCTCTGCTGCGCTGAACGCCTCGGCGTGCAGGCGGCCCGTCTCCTTGAACTTCAGGGCGGACTCCTGGGCGATCCCCAGGGCGTGACCGCGCGCCACAACCAGCGCGTTTTCGGCCGCCGCAAAGGTGTCGACGGCCGCACCCCAGTCGTGCGCCAGGGCCCGGTCCAGGGCACCGGGAAGACGGTCGAGCACCGACAGAAGCGCCGCGTCGCCGGACCAATGCGCAATCACCTGCAGCGCCGCGGCGCAGGATGCGATGAAGGTCTTCGTCGCGGCGACGCTTTTCTCCTCTCCCGCATGCAGGGGCAGGCAGAGATCGGACGCCTCGGCCAGGGGCGAGGCCTCCTGGTTCGTCAGTGCGACAACGAAGGCGCCCGCACCGCGCGCGGCGTTCGCGCTGGCCACCAGATCGGGGCTGCGCCCGGACTGGGAGACCGCCAGAAACAGGGCACCCTCCATGCGCGGTCGCGTCTTGTAGACTGAGGTGATCGAAGGCGGCCAAGATGCCGTCGGCACGCCGAGGCGCATCTCGATCAGGTATTGGGCATAGGTTGCGGCGTGGTCCGAACTGCCACGGGCGCAGGTCACCGCATAGGCGGGCGGCGTCTCCCCCAGTCGCCGTCCAAGGCTCTGGCAGACGGCGCGGTTCTCGCGCAGCAGGCGTTCGACAACCGTCGGCGCCTCGCGGGTCTCCCGCTCCATCAGCGACATGTCGCTGCCCCTGTCGGATGTGTGTGTCATGTCAGATCTGCAGTTCTGCGACGAAGTCGTAGGCATCGCCGCGATAGTGGGAGCGGACGAATTCGATCGCCCGTCCGCCCTTCAGATAGGATCGGCGCTCGATGTAAAGGCAGGCCGATCCCGGCGAAACGCCCAGCAGGTGCGCCTGTTCCACGCCGAACAGCTCGGCGCGCAGGCGCTGCAGCGCGCGGACCGGCCTCAGGCCGGTTTGTCCAAGAACCTCGTAGAGCGACCGTTCGACCGTCTCCGGATGCGGCAACGCGCGATGCGGCAAGGTCGCGTGTTCCAGGCACATGGGCTTGCCGTCGGCGGTGCGGATGCGATACAGGCGCGACACCCGCGCGCCCGGCGAAAGATCCAGCGCCAGCGCCTCCTCGGGCGTTGCCGTCCCGACCGACCGGTCCAGCCACTCGACCCCGGCGGCAAGACCGCGCGCTTGAATGTCTTCGGTAAAGCCGGTCAGCCGCGACAGTGGCTGTTCCAGGCGGTGCGAGACGAAGGTGCCGGCGCCCTGACGCTGGACCAGCAGCCCCTCCTCCACCAGGCCGGCCATCGCCTTTCGAACCGTGACCCGCGAGACGCCCAGCGCGCTGGCCAGGTCGCGCTCGGCCGGCAGGGCGTGATCCTCGCCGATCAGACCTTCGCGCACGGCGCGCCGGATGCCATGCTGCAGCCGGCGGTAGAGCGGTGTCGGGCTCTCGGCCGTGAGGCCCGCGCCGTCGCGCAACGCACGCATCACGGTCGCCATGTCGGTCACGGGCGCACCACCTCCGGCGTCGCCGCGCGCCGCCGCGCCAACAACAGGGCGCCGTCCAAGGCGTCGCCCCTTGGTTTGGTCAAGAAACCGCGCAGCTCGTCCGGAAGCCACGGTGCGATCGGTCCGGCAAGGCCGCCGACCAGGGCCACCTTGGGCGCGCCCCTGTCGACCAGCGCCCGGACGAAACGGGCCAGGTTACCCACCGCCTCTTGCAGGATTGCGCGCGCGACCACGTCGCCGCCGGCCGCGGCTTCGATCACGTCGGGTGCGAAGGCCGCATAGTCGCCCGGCGTTGCGGACTGGGCCCATAGGACCGCGCGCTCGGGGCTGCCGTGGAAGGCCGCCATCACGCCGCTGGTCAGGGCCGTCGTCGGGATCACCCCGTCAAACGCCAGGATCGCCCGGCGGACAGCGGCACGGCCAAGCGCCGCGCCGCTTCCCTGGTCGCCCAGCGCGAAGCCCCATCCCCCGACCGTCGTCTCCGCGCCATCGAGGATGGCGCAACCGCAACTGCCCGTGCCGACGATCAGGATGGCGCCGTCGCCGCCCGCGAACGCGCCCAGGCAGGCAATATGGGCGTCTGACTCGATGGCGATGCCGGCAAACGGATGAACGTGGGCGCGAACGCTGTCGCGCTCTCGCTCCAGCGACAGGCCGGCAAGGCCGATGCCGGCTTGCAGCCGGGGCATCGCGTCCGCCGAAAGGCCGGCCTCCGCCAGCGCCGCCGCCGCCGCGGCCTCGATCTGGGAGAACGCGTTCTCCACGCCCAGCAAGGTGTTGGCGGCGTCGGCCCGCCCTTCGCCCAGAACCCGGCCGTCGGCATCGGCGAGACGTGCCTTGCACGCCGTGCCGCCACCGTCGATCCCGAGATACAGGGGTTGGTCCATGCGCCTGCGATGTCCTTGTCCAGGGCCGCGCCCGAACGGACAGAGTACCGCTTTTGCCACGCAAAAACAATACCAATGCAATGCCATTATAAACCAAACTGCGGTTGGCATCCGCCTTGATTGACCTCCGAGGGGAATATCTCGCAGATTTTTTGTTTTATATCAGTATATAATCCGGCCGAGCAGCCTTTTCCCTGGTCGCTGCGAAAAAAGAGTCGCCATTCCCTTTCCATTTGGTATTATATTGGTATCTCACCGGTGCGTGGCGGGGGTAGGCATGCCATGTTGAAAACCGAAATCGCGAGTTTGCGCTACAGGGGCCTGGACACCTGGGACGACGACGAGATTCTGCGCGCCCTGTGGGACAGCCAGATGAATGCGGTCGCCGCACTGCGCCCCGCCCTGCCGGCCCTGGAACGGGCGGCCGCCGCACTGGTCGAGCGTCTGGGGCGGTCGAACAGCAGGCTGGTCTATGCGGGTGCCGGCGCGTCGGGACTGCTGGCGATCCAGGACGGCATGGAAATGACGCCGACCTTCGGCTGGCCGTCGGAACGGCTGATCTTTCTGATGGCGGGCGGCGACCAGGCGCGGCTGTCGCCGGACGGCGCTTCCGAGGACGATGCCGAATCCGCCGCCTGGGAGGTGGGCACCCACGGTCTGGGGGCCGACGATGCGGTGATCGCCGTCGCCGCCTCAGGCACGACGCGCTACACGGTTCAGCTCGTCACAGCGGCGAAACAGGCCGGCGCGCTGACGGTGGCCATCGCCAACAATCCGGATACCGACCTTCTGGCGGCGGCGGATTTTCCCGTGCTACTGGACACCGGGCCCGAAGTGATCGCGGGCTCGACCCGGCTTGGCGCCGGGACCGCGCAGAAGGCCGCGCTCGGCATGCTGTCGACCCTGGTCATGGTGCGGCTGGGCCACGTGATGGACGGCCTGATGGTGTCGATGGTGGCGACCAACGCCAAGCTTCGCGACCGGGCCGCCCGCATGCTGCAGATCCTCACCGGCGCCGAAGACGCGGCGATCCGCACCGCCCTGGACAAGGCGGACGGAAAGGTCAAGACCGCCGCGCTGATCGTGTGCGGGCTCGACCGCGACGAAGCCGACCGGCGGCTCGACGCGGCCGGCGGCCATCTGCGCAAGGCCCTGGCCGGGCTGGACCCGGACGGCGCGACATAAGACACTGTTGTCAGAATCAGAATTGCAAAACAGAGGAGGCTCAAAAAATGCAGGACACTCGGAACAGGATCGGCGGTCGCTTTGTGATGGCGGCCATCGTGGCGGGGGCACTTGCCGTGCTGCCGGGCGCCGCCTCGGCGGTCGACCTGAAGATCGAAAGCTGGCGCAACGACGACATCGACATCTGGAATGACACGATCATACCGGCGTTCAACAAACAGCATCCGGATATCAACGTCGTCTTCTCGCCGACGCCGCCGGCCGACTACAACGCCAGCCTCAACGCCAAACTGGCGGGCGGGACCGCGGGCGACCTGATCACCTGCCGGCCGTTCGACGCCTCGCTCGACCTGTTCAAGAAGGGCCACCTGGCGTCGGTCGACGACATCGCCAGCCTCGGCAACTTCTCCGACGTCGCAAAAAGCGCCTGGCAGACCGATGACGGCGCGACGACCTTCTGCATGCCGATGGCCTCGGTCATCCACGGCTTCATCTACAATAAGGAGGCGTTCAGCGAACTGGGAATCGAACCGCCGAAGACGATCCCGGAATTCATGGCGGCGCTGCAGAAGATCCAGGACGACGGCACCTACACGCCACTGGCGCTGGGCACCGCGGACCAGTGGGAAGCCGCCACAATGGGCTTCCAGAACGTCGGCCCGAACTTCTGGATGGGCGAGCAGGGCCGCAAGGGCCTGATCGACGGTTCGCAGAAACTGACCGACAAGCCCTATGTGGACACATGGGCGCATCTGGCCGAATGGGCGCCCTACATGGGCCGCGGCTTCAAGGCGCAGAAGTACCCCGACAGCCAGCAGCTTTTCGCACTGGGCCGCGCCGCGATCTATCCGGCCGGCTCGTGGGACATCACCACGTTCAACACCCAGGCCGATTTCGAGTTCGGCGCCTTCCCGCCGCCGGTCCCGGCAGGCGCGTCGACCTGCTACATCAGCGACCACACCGACATCGCGCTTGGCATCAACCCGGCCTCGCCCAATGTCGAGGCCGCACGGACCTTCTTGGAGTGGGTCGGCTCGGCTGAGTTCGCCGATCTCTACGCCAACTCGCTGCCCGGGTTCTTCTCGCTGTCCAACCACTCGGTGACGTTGAAGGATCCGGTGGCGCAGGAATTCGTCAGCTGGCGCGGCAACTGCGAGTCGACGATCCGCAATTCCTACCAGATCCTCTCACGCGGCACGCCGAACCTGGAGAACGACCTGTGGAACGTTTCCGCGCAGGTTCTGAACGGCACGATGACGCCTGCAGAGGCCGCGAAGGCGACCCAGGACGGGCTCGCCAAGTGGTACGGACCGCAGCAGTAACGCAGACCGAAAGCAAAAGCCCGGCCGCCGGATAAGGCGGCGGCCGGGCGCCTTTTCCCAACGGGCACCGACCCATGGCCCTGACCGCATCCAGCAGACGGAAGCCGTTTCCGTTCCACATCGTCGTCTTCCTCGCCCCGGCGACGGCGGTCTACACGCTGTTCATGATCTATCCGCTGGCCGATTCGATCCGGCTCAGCCTCTACGACCTGGACGATACGGGGCGCAGTTTCTTCGTCGGTCTCGCCAACTACGTAACCATGGTCACCGACGAGCAATGGTCCGGTGCTTTCTGGAACGCGCTGAAGAACAACCTGATCTTCTTCTGCGTCCACATGCTGGTGCAGAACCCGATCGGGATCATGCTGGCCGCCATCCTCAGCCTGCCGCGGGTGCGGTTCCGCCACGCCTATCGAACCATGATCTTCATGCCGACCATGCTGTCGGTGGTCATCATCGGCTTCGTCTGGCAGATGATCCTGAGCCCCCTGTGGGGCGTCAGCGAGACCCTGCTGGGCTATGTCGGGCTCGATTTCCTGTTCCGGCCCTGGCTGGGTGAGGAAGGGACCGCGCTGATCACGCTGTCGCTGATCTCGGTCTGGCAGTTCGTCGGCATCCCGCTGATGCTGATCTACGCGGCGCTGCTCAACATCCCCGACGACCTGACCGAGGCCGCGATGCTGGAAGGTGCCAACCACATCCACGTCTTCTGGTATATCAAGCTGCCGCTGATCCTGCCGACCATCGCGATGGTCTCGATCCTCACCTTCGTCGGCAACTTCAACGCCTTCGACCTGATCTACGCGGTCAAGGGGGCGCTGGCCGGGCCCAATTTCTCGACCGACATCATGGGCACCTTCTTCTACCGGACATTCTTCGGGTTCCAGCTCCAGATCGGCAGCCCGACCATGGGCGCGACCGTTGCGACGCTGATGTTCTTGGTCATCCTTGTGGGTGTCCTGTTCTACCTGTTCGTGATCCAGCGCCGCCTGCAGCGGTTCCAGATCTGACGGGAGGGACGAGACATGAAACAGGCCCGCCCGACCAGCGCCTTCGTCGTCCACGGCATCCTTGGCATCTACACCATCATCGCGCTGTGGCCGATCTTCCTCATCCTGATCAATTCGTTCAAAAGCCGGAAGGCGATCTTCCGCGACCCGATGGGCCTGCCCACGCCCGACAGCTTCGACGTCATCGGGTTCGAGAAGGTCCTGGCGAAATCGAACTTCCTGCTCTATTTCGCCAACTCTATGATCGTCACCGTGGTGACGCTGGCCGTGGTTCTGTTGACCGGCGCAATGGCCGCCTGGGCGCTGTCTGAGTACAAGTTCAAGGGCAACGCCTTCGTGGCGCTTTATCTCGCGATCGGGATCATGGTGCCGATCCGCCTGGGTTCGGTTTCGATCCTGAACCTGGTTGTCGATTTAGGGCTGATCAACACCCGGACCGCGCTGGTCCTGGTCTACACCGCGCAGAGCCTGCCGCTGGCGATCTTCATCCTGAACGAGTTCATGCAGCAGATCCCGAAAGAGCTGAAAGAGGCGGCGCGCTGCGACGGGGTCAGCGAGTACATGCTGTTCTACCGGATCATCCTGCCACTGACGAAGCCGGCGATCGCCACGGTCGGCGTGTTCACCATGGTGCCGATCTGGAACGACCTGTGGTTCCCGCTGATCCTTGCTCCAGCGGAGGAGACCCGCACCATTACGCTGGGCGTGCAGCAGTTCATCGGCCAGTACGTCACCGACTGGAACTCGGTGCTCGCTTCGCTGACGCTGGCGATCGTGCCGATCCTGGTGCTCTACGTGATCTTCTCGCGCCAGCTGATCCGCGGCATCACCGCGGGCGCGGTGAAGTAGCTCAGACGTCCGCCACCTTCACCCAGCCGCCTTCTTTGCCCGCCAGGCGCGCCGCCTCGACCACGCGCTGAATCTCGGTCGCCTCGGCGAAGCCTGGTGCGGGCGTCGTGCCGGCGGCCAGGGCTTGAAGCAGCGCCTTCACCTCTATCACCTTCATGTCGTTGAAACCGAGCTGGTGGCCCGGCGCCGGGCAGAACGGCGCATAGTCGGGATGGTCGGGCCCGGCGGCGATGGTGGTGAAACCGTCGCGGCCGGGCGTCTGGCCGGCGCGGTAGAGCTTGAGCTCGTTGAACCGCTCCTGGGTGAAGGCAAGCGCGCCTGTGGTGCCGGTGATCTCGAAACCGAGCTGCATTTTGCGGCCGGTCGCAACCCAGCTTGCGCTGAGCGTGCCTTCCGCGCCGCCGGCGAACCGGACCAGCATGTGCGCCTCGTCGTCGGTGACGACCTGTTGGCGGTCGGCCGCGCCCGCGGCGACGGGGCGCGAGGCATGCACGGTGCGCAGGGTCGCGGCGATTTCCGCAATGTCGCCCAGCAGGTACCGCGACAGCGAGATGATATGGCTGCCCAGATCCGCGATGACGCCGCCGCCGACCGGGTCGTGCCGCCAGGTGATCGGCGCGTCCGGATCGGCCATGTAGTCCTCGGCGTGGATGCCGCGCATGCCGATCACCTCGCCGATCTCGCCGCCGGCGATGATCTCGCGGGCGACCTGGGCGATCGGGTTCTTCAGGTAGTTGTAGCCGACCAGCGTCGCGACACCGGCCGCTTCGGCGGCCGCGGTCATCTCGCGCGCATGAGCCAGCGTCCCCGCCAGCGGCTTTTCGCAATAGACAGGCTTGTTCGCCGCGATTGCGTCCAGCACCATCTCGCGGTGCAGGTGCGTCGGCGCGGTGATCGCGACCAGCCCGACCGCCGGATCGGCGATCAGGGCCCGCCAGTCGCCGGTGGCGCGGCCGAACCCCAGCGCGTCAGCCGCCGCCTCGGCCGCGGCGGCGTCCACGTCCGCGATCAGTTCCAGTTCCGGCTTCAGCTCCAGCGCGAAGACCGTGCCGACCGACCGGAACGCCAGGGCGTGGGCGCGGCCCATGAAGCCGCTGCCGATCAGCCCGATGCCTATCCTGTCCGCCACCGCCCTGCCCGCGCAGGTTTCAGTCCAGCCCGTGGAAGACGACCGTTTTCATTTCGGTCATCTCCTCGACCGCATAACGAATGCCTTCCTTGCCGAAACCGGATCCCTTGACGCCGCCGTAGGGCATCAGGTCGGCGCGCCACAACGGCGTCCAGTTAACGTGGACATTGCCGCTTTCGGCCGCCTGGGCGAACCGCATGGCGTTCTTGACGTCCTGCGTGAAGATCGCCGCGGCAAGGCCATAGCGACTGTCGTTGGCAAGCGCGATCGCCTCGTCGATGTCCGCGACCGGGGTTGCCGCGACGGCCGGGCCGAACACCTCGTCCTTGAAGACCCGCATCGCCGGCGTGACATCGGCCAGAAGCGTCGGCTGCATCACCGCGCCGTCGCGCGCACCGCCGGTCACCAGCCGCGCGCCGCCTTCGACGGCCTCGTCGACCCAGGCGCCGACCCGTTCCGCCTCGGCCTCGGTGATCATGGCGCTCAACTGCGTGTCGGGATCCAGCGATCCGCCGACCTTGATGGCTTCGACGGGCTGTTTCACGGCGTCGAGATAGTCGCCATAGACCTTCTCGTGCACCAGGACACGCTGCAGCGAGATGCAGACCTGACCCGCATTCACATAGCCCGCGGTCGCCGTCGCCTTGGCGACCATGTCGAGATCGGCGTCGGGCATCACGACCATCGGACAGGCCGACCCCAGTTCGAGCGACAGCTTCTTGACCCCCGCAACGGCGGCGATCGCCTCGCCGACATCCGTAGAGCCGGTGAAGCTGATCTTGCGGACGCGCGGGTCGGCGCACAGGGCCGGCCCCAACCGCGCGCCCGACCCGGTGATGCACTGCAGTCCGTTCGCCGGCAGCCCGGCCTCGATCAGGATCCGCGTCAGCATCAGCGCCGTCAACGGCGTGTTGGTGGCGGGCTTCAGGATCACGGCATTGCCCGTGGCAAGCGCCGGCCCGATCTTGTGCAGCACAAGAAGCGACGGATAGTTGAACGGCGTGATCGCAACGACGATGCCGCACGGATGGCGCAAGGTGAAGCCCAGCTTGCCGGTGGTCGCGGCGTTTGCGTCCAGCGGCAGGGTCTCGCCCCTGGCCTGGGTTCCCTCGAACGCCGCCAGCCTGAGCATGTCGGCGGCGCGGCTGGCCTCTCCGCGCGCCTCGGCAATCGGCTTGCCGGACTCGCGGGCGATGATCTCCGTCAGCGCCTCGACCTCGTCGGCGCAGCGGTCCGCCGCCCGGTTCAGGATCTGCGCCCGCTCGTACCCGGTCAGCGCCGCCATCGCCCGGGCCCCCTCGGCCGCCGCGGCAAGTGCCCGTTCCACGTCCTCGTCGCTGGCGTCCGGAACCTGCTCGATGGTGTCGCCCGTGTAGGGCTCGACCACCGCCATCTTCGTCGCGCCGTCGCACCAGTCGCCGTCGATATACATGCGCATGTCGTCCCTCCCGCGCGTCGTGCCCTTGCCTAGGCTTCTATCTGGATCCCCGCCGCGGTGAAGACCTCGACCAGATGATCGTGTCCCATGCGGGCGTATTCCAGCGGGTTCGCCTTCTCGGGATCCTGTTCGGCCTCGACCACCGCCCAGCCGGCATAGCCGATCTCCGCCAGCACCTGCGCGAAGGCGGCGAAGTCGATCGATCCGTCGCCCGGCACGGTGAACACGCCCTCCAGCACGCCGTCGAGAAAGCTCATGTCGCCGCCGCGCACCCGGTCCAGGACATCGCCCCGGACGTCCTTGCAGTGGACGTGGTTGACGCGGGCGGCGTGGCGCCTTGTCGTGCCCGCGACGTCGCCGCCGGCGAATGTCAGGTGCCCGGTATCGATCAGCAGACCCACCGCCTCGCCGGTGTGACGCATCAAGAAGTCCACTTCGGGTTCGGTCTCGATCACGGTTCCCATGTGATGGTGATAGGCCATGGGCACGCCGCGTTCGGCCAGATGTTCGGCCACCGCGGTCAGCTTGCGGCCATAGCCGGGATAATCCTCCTCGGCCATGCGCGGGCGGCGGCTGACCGGCGTGCCTTGGTGGCTCTGGACGCTGCCGCTGGTCTCGGCATAGACCATCACCGGCGCGCCCAGCGTCTTGAAGGTGTGGAGCTGTGGTTCCAGCCGCTCCTTTTCCTCCTCCACCGACACGTCCAACAGCCGGCCGGAGAACCAGCCCGAGACAAGCTGCAGGCGGTACTCCTCCAGGACCGGGCCCAGAACGGCCGGGTCCATCGGAAACTTTCCGCCGGACTCGGTGCCGGTGAAGCCGGCCTCCCGGCTTTCCTTCAGGCACACCTCCAGCGGCGTGTCGCCGCCCAGTTGCGGCAGGTCGTCGTTCGACCATGCGATCGGGGCGACGCCCAGCTTGACCGCCACGGTTCAGACCCCCACGCGCTGTTTCTTCTTGCCTTCCATGTGGTCGGCGCGGGCGTCGCGCACCTCGGACCGTTCGCTGACCTCCGGCACGCCGACGTCCCACCAGGCATCGCCGGGCGTCCATTGATGGGCATGCGTCTTGATCGCGATCACGTAGGTGCGGTCGGCCGCCTTGGCACGGCCGAAGGCCTGCTCCAAATCGGCGATGGACTCGACCCATTCGCCCTCCGCGCCCATGGACTTGGCATGGGCGACGAAATCGACGGCGACTTCTTCCTTGATGCGGCAATCGGCGATCAGGTTGTTGAAGGACGCGCCGCCCTTGAAGTTCTGCAGCCGGTTGATCACCGCGAACCCGCCATTGTCGCAGACCACGACGATCAGCTTGTGGCCGGTCAGCACCGAGGAATAGATGTCGGAATTCAGCATCAGGTACGAGCCGTCGCCGACGAAGACGATGACGTCGCGGTCCGGGTCGGCCATGGCCGCGCCCCAGCCGCCGGCGACCTCGTAGCCCATGCAGGAGAAGCCGAACTCGCAGTCGAAGGTGCCGACGGTCTTTGCGCGCCAGTTCTTGCACAGCTCGCCCGGCAGGCCGCCTGCGGCCGTCAGCGCCAGATCGGTCGGATCGCAGACCCGATTGATCGCGCCGACAACGTGCGCATAGCTGGGCACCTCTGCATTGGTCGGGCCGGAATGCTGGTCGACCGTGGCGTTCCAGGCGGCGTATTCGTCGCGCGCCCGGCCGGTCCAGGCGTCCGGACCGCGCCAGCTGTTGAGCAGCACCGTCAGGTCGCCCAACCCCGCATCGGCATCGCCCATCAGGGACAGCGCGCGGTGCTTGTTGGCGTCGAACCGGGCGGCGTTGAGCGCGATCAGCCGCATGTCCGGGTTCTCGAAGACCGACCAGGAACCGGTGGTGAAATCCTGCAGGCGCGTGCCGACCGCCAGGATCACGTCGGCCTCGGCCGCCAGCGCATTGGCCGATGCAGATCCGATCACGCCCAGCGGCCCGGCATTCATCGGATGGTCGTGCGGCAGCGACGCGCGGCCGGCGATGGTCTCCACGACCGGCACGTTGTGCTCCTGCGAGAACGCGCTCAAGGTCTGTTCGGCCAGCGAATAACGCACGCCGCCGCCGGCGATGATCAGCGGCTTTTGCGCCCCGTTCAACAGATCGGCCGCCACCTTCAAGCTGTCGAGGTCCGGCCGCGGACGCGGCGGCACGTGGACGGTCGGCTGGAAGAAGGCTTCGGGATAATCGAAGGCCTCGGCCTGGATGTCCTGCGGCAGGCCGATGAAGGCCGGGCCGCAGTCAGCCGGATCCAGCATTGTCGCCACCGCCTGGGGCAGCGACTGGATCAACTGCTCGGGCCGGGTGATCCGGTCCCAGTAGCGGCTCACCGGCTTGAAACAGTCGTTCACCGTGACGGTCGGATCGTTGAAATGCTCCACCTGCTGCAGCACCGGGTCGGGCAGCCGGTTCGCGAAGGTATCGCCCGACAGGATCAGGATCGGCAGCCGGTTGGAATGGGCGACGCCCGCGGCAGTCACCATGTTGGTCGCGCCCGGGCCGATCGAGCTGGTCGCAACCATGATCTGGCGACGGCGCTTGGCTTTGGCGAAGGCCACGGCCGCCAGCGCCATGGACTGTTCGTTTTGGCCGCGCCATGTCGGCATCTGGTCCTGAACCGCCTCCAGCGCCTCGGCCAGGCAGGTCACGTTGCCGTGCCCGAAGATACCGAAGACGCCCGGGAACAGCGGCGCCTCCTTTCCGTCGATCAGGGTCTTCTGCGCCAGCAGGTACTTGACCAGCGCCTGCGCCATCGTCAGACGGATCGTGCTCATGACGTTTCCCCCAGTGCTTTTTCTTTTGTCGGTTGCAGGACCTCCCGGTTCACGACCAGGGCGGGGTCCAGCCGGCCGTCCAGACCGGCCAGGATGTTCTCGGCTGCGGACACGCCCATGCGCGACAGGCATTCCTCGGTCAGCGCGGCCGAGTGCGGGCTGAACACGACGCCGTCCAGCGCCAGCAGCGGGTGATCGGTCCCCGGCGGTTCGCGGTCCAGCGTGTCGAGACCGGCCCCGGCGATGGTTCCGGCCTGCAGCGCCGCGGCCAACGCGGTCTCGTCGATCAGGCCGCCGCGGGCGGCGTTGATCACAACCGCCGTGGGCTTCATGGCGCCAAGCTCGGCGGCCGCGATCATGTTCTCCGTCTCCGGCGTCCGCGGCACGTGCAGGCTGACCACGTCCGCCCGCGGCAGGGCGGCGCGCCAGTCGTCGACCTTGCCGACGCCCAGCGCCGCCATGGCCGCCTCGTCCACGAACGGATCGTAGGCCAGAACGGTCATGTCGAAGGCACCCGCCCGCCGTGCCACCTCGCGGCCGATCCGACCAAATCCGACCAACAGCAGGGTCCGGCCCGCAAGCTCCCACGTCCCGCCCTCGCCGCGCGCGGCGTTCCACCGTCCGTCCCGGGCCGCGCGGTCACGCGACGGGCCTCGTTTGGCCAGCGCCAGCATCAGGAACAGCGTGTGTTCGGCAACTGTCTGGGCGTTGACGTTGCCGACGATTGCCAGTGGAATGCCGCGCGCGTTCAGCGCGTCGACGGGCACGTTGTCGTAACCGACGCCGTGCCGGGCGACGACCTTCAGGCGCGGCGCCGCGGCAACCGCCGCCGCCGACAGCGGCGCCGTGCGGATCAACAGCGCGTCCGCGTCCGCCAACCGCTCGGCCAGTTGGTCTGCGTCCGGCGCCGCCAGAACCTCGATCGTCACGCCGTCCCGTGTCTCCAGGACGGCCATGCCATCGGCATGGATGGGCCCGGCGATCAGGACGTGCGGCATATCAGTAAACCTCGGCCGAGGACGCCTTGGGTTGCGGCGCGCCGGTGCGCATCTTGTCGACCGCCTCGCGCGCCGCCGCCGACATCAGCCGCGCGTCCGATGCGATGGTGACGAACTGGAAGCCCTTGTCGATCATCTTCAGGGCATAGTCCGGCGTTCCGTTGTGGATGCCGGCAACGATGCCGTGCTCCTTCGCCTTGGCGACGATCATGTCGATGGCCTCGACAACCGGTTTTTCGTCCTGGTCCAGCTTGGGCGTGCAGCCCAGCGAGTTCGACAGATCGGCCGGCCCCACATACAGCGCGTCCAGCCCGTCGGTCGACAGGATATCGTCGATGTTGTCCAGCGCCTGTGCGGTTTCGACCATCGCGAAGGCAACGACGGTGTCGTTGGCGTGGCTGGGATAGTCGCCCCCGGCGTACAGCAAAGCGCGGATCGGGCCGAAGCTGCGCCCGCCGCGCGGCGGATACCGCACCGATTGGACCAGCCGTTCGGCGTCTTCCCCGGTGTTGACCATGGGACAGATGATGCCGTAGGCGCCGGCGTCCAGGGACTTCATGATGATGCCCGGATCCAACCAAGGGACTCTGACCAGCGGAACGGTGTCGGTGGTCGAAACCGCCGTCAGCATCGTCAGCGCGACCTGGTAGTCGACGACGCCATGCTGCATGTCGATGGTGAGCGAATCCCATCCCTGATGGGCCATGGTTTCCGCGGAAAAGCTGCTTGGAATGGCCAGCCAGCCGTTCACGGCGGCCCCGCCGCCAGCCCATATCTGCCGTAACCGGTTCTCGCGCACGGTCAATCTCCCCTGTCGGCCTGAAGTGTCAGGTCATTGCTTATTTCGCACCGGCTCGGCAACGAACGCGAAGGACCGGGCCCGATCCGGCAACGATAGGCACAGGCCTGGACACAGGCAATGCCCCGATGCCGGTAGACCGTGGCAATAGTGGAGAGCCGCACGGCACGCAAGATGGTTTCGCCGAACCGACCCGACCGACCGCAAAGCCAGCGCCCGCTGGAGACACTCTGGTTAATCGTCTGGCCGGTTCCCGCAAAGCGGCCGCGCGACGGCGTCGGATGGTTTATCAGAAATCTGCAATGCGAGGAAAAAGCTCAACGAATACCGACCTTTAGGCCTTGTTCCGGCGGGCCAAAACAGGATATGGAATCGCCCGCATCGTCGGCGGGAGACCCGGCCGATGCAGAGTGGGTCGCGTATCCAGGAGGTCACCGTTGCCGCAGAAACCGCATAGGAGAAGATTCGGGCTTCTGCTGGCGCTGGGCGTTCTGGGCACCATTCTGGCAAGCGTCAGCCCGGCCTTCGCCAGCCGCTGCAGCGACACCGATGCGGATGGCATGGCGGCGTTCGGCGCCGCGGCGACGGTCCCGTCCGAGACCCCTTGGCTGGCCCGCGCCAGCGTCGAGAACGCGGAGAGCCACAGCGGTACGGCGGGCGCTTCCGACGGCCCGCTTTACGGGCGTGAAGGCGCCCCAGCAGGGCACCCGTTGATCTGTCCCTGGCCTCAGAAAGGCGGGCTCGAAACAGCGCGCAGTTTTCAGTACATCAGGTCCCGTTCATGTACAGCAATCCAGAGTACCGAATTGATCAGCACGGTGTGGGCGCAATCATGCGCGGCCAGGTGAGATACGGGTCAAGGAGATCGCCGTCCGTGCGAACGCGCCCAACGCCAATGCTTGGTCTGTTGGTCGCCGCAGGCGTCCTGTGTGCCATCCTGGCAAGCGCAAGTCCGGCCTTTGCCAGCCGCTGCAGCGATGCCTACGCGGATGGCGTGGCGGCATTCGAGGCGGCGGCCACGGTTCAATCCGAGACCCGTCGGCTGATCCGCGTCAGCGCGGCAGCGGCCCGGCGCCTTCAGGTCGTCGATCTGGAGATCCAGCGGCGCGAGACGGCACGGGTGGCCTTCGAGGAGGCCGAGAAATACTGCGACACCGCGGACCATGGCGACGGACCGCGCGCATCGGAACTGCACGCGCTGATCGTCCGCAACGAACGGCGGCTGAACGACGCCTACTGTCAGCGCCTCGGGTTTCAGGCGCGCGCCCTGATCGATCACGCCACCGTCTTCCAGAACACGCCCGCCGGCGAACGCGCGCAGATCCGCGAACAGTTCGTCACAGGCTATGACAAGCTGAAAAAGGGCTTGAAGGCCGGCTGTCCGGACGCGCAAAAACAGCTCGGCATTCAGCTTGCCAAGATCAGACACCACGCGCTCACCCTCTCGTCGAAGACGGCGGAGGTGAGCGGCATCGACGCGTCGCACGGCGAGCAGTTCCGGTCCGCCATGCGGCACTACAAGACGCGGGAGTACCGGGCGGCGGCGCGCCAATTCCAGGCCGCGGCCGAAGCCGGTCACCCCCGCGCCCAATACTACCTGGGCCGGCTGCACATGGAGGGCTGGGGCGTCCGCAAGAGCGATGCCCTGGCGCTGCACTGGTTCAAGGAGTCGGCAAAGCAAGGCGATCCGGCCGGCCAGAACAGCCTTGGCCTGATGTACGACCTTGGCCGCGGCGTTACCGAGGACGACGCCACCGCCGTTCTCTGGTACGAGCGCGCGGCGGAACAGGGCCTGCCGTTCGCCCAGACCAACCTGGGGCAGATGTACGAGCATGGCCAGGGCGTGCCGCGCGACCTGGTGCGCGCCATCCAGCTTTACCGCTTCGCCGCCGACCGCGGCCACGTGCGCGCCCACTATCGCCTGGGCCGGGTCTACGAACACGGGCTTGGCGTGAAAAAGGACCTGGTCACGGCCATTACCTTCTACCGCCGCGCCGCAGACCGGGGCTACAAACCGGCGCTGCAGGCGCTGGCCGCGCTGGGCGGATAGGCGGCCGCGCCGTCGTATCGTATTCCATTCTCGCAAGAGGAATGCCTCGGCGGCAACTTGACCGCCGCCGCTGGCGCTCCAACTCCTCATCCTTCTGCGTAACATGACACTGTTGTGACGGCGCCGGATTAACTAGGATGCCCGTCAACAAGTCCCCGCCGACAAGGGGTCGAAAACGCATCAGGGAGGCGAAGAACGTGGCGTCGAGACGGACGCAGCGCAAGCTGCACCGACAGCGGGAAACAGAGGACTGAGGGGGCATGCGCGTCTTTGCGCTTGACTGCTTCCCCGACGCCGAGGCCGAGCCCAGCGTCGTGATGATCGTTGCCGCAGAGTCGGAAACCGACGCCGTGCGGCTGGCGTTCGATCACCCGAATGCGGACGGCTACGCCGCGATCGCGCTTAACAAGAAACGCAAGCCCCGACCGGCCCGCGACCTGGCGGCCGGGATCCACGGCTTTGTCAACTGGCAGGCCTTCCAGGCGCTGTAGGCCGATGGGCGAGAATCTGAAACTGGGCAACAAGACCGTCCTGGTCTGCGACTGCGAAGGGACCATGACCCTTGACGGCGGCGCGCTGGCCAGGGCCTGCGGCCAGGGCGATCAGCCGGCGCGGATCCATACCAACCTGTGCGGGACGGAACTGGGCCGGTTCGTCGAGGCGGCCCGGACCGAGGGCCCGCTGATCACCGCCTGCACCCAGGAGGCCCAGACCTTCCTGGAGGCCCTGGAAGAGGCGGGCGTCGAGGACGGACCGACCTTCGTCAATATCCGCGAGCGCGCCGGCTGGTCGGAGGAGGCAGCAGCGGCCGGCCCGAAGACCGCGGCCCTGTTGGCGGAGGCCGCGCTGGAACGGCCAGCCGTTGCGACCGTCGGGTTGCAGTCCCGCGGCGTCTGCCTGGTCTATGGCAGCGACCAACGGGCAATCGATGCGGCCCGGCAGCTGGAAGGGCGCCTGAACGTCTCGGTCCTGATGACCAGGATGGACGATGTGCTGCCGCTGGGCACAATGGACCTGATGGTTGCGACCGGCGTGATCGTTGGCGCGGCGGGCCATTTCGGCGCATTCGAGGTCCAGGTCAACCGGTATGCGCCGGTGCGGCCGTCGTCGCGCGCCGAGCTGTCGTTCGACCTGATGCGCGACGGCGCGGCGGCGCGTTGCGACCTGATTCTCGACCTTTCCGGCGGCCCGCCCCTGTTCCCGTCGCACCAGCGCCGCGACGGCTACAAGAAGGTCGACCCCGACGACGCGGTCGCAGTCCAGCGCGCGCTGTTCGAGATCGCCGACATGGTGGGCGAGTTCGACAAGCCGCGTTACGTGGATTTCCATGCCGAGCTGTGCGCACATTCCCGCAGCCGGATCACGGGCTGCACCCGCTGTTTGGACGCGTGTCCCGCCTCGGCCATCACGGCCGACGGCGATACCGTCGCGATCGATCCCTATCTGTGCGGCGGCTGCGGGGCATGCAACAGCGTCTGCCCGACCGGCGCGGCCGCGTACGCCTATCCGTCCACTTCCTTCCTTCTGAGCCGGCTTGGGACGCTGTTGTCGGTCTATCGCGCGGCGGGCGGGTCGGACCCCGTGGTACTCGTCCACGACACCCAGCACGGAACGCCGCTGATCGAGGCGATGTCGCGGTTCGGGCGCGGTCTGCCGGCCGCGGTACTGCCGCTGGAGGTGAACGAAATCACGCAAACGGGGCTCGACCTGGTGTTGTCTGCGCTGTCGTTCGGTGCCACCCGTCTGTTCCTTCTGGTCCCGCCGGCGCGCCGCGAAGAGATCGACGGGCTGGCCGCGCAGGTGGGACTTGCGGAGACCATGCTGACCGGGCTCGGTTACGAAAGCGGGCTGGTCCAGGTCCTGGTCGAGGACGATCCGGGCAAGGTCGAGGCCGCGCTGTACGATGCCCCGGCGGCCGCCGCCCGGACGGTCAAGCCCCACCTGCCGCAGACGGAAAAACGCACGAACATCAGGCTTGCGGCCGCCGAGCTGCATGCCGCCGCCCCCGCCCCCGTCGACAGACTGCCGCTGGCGCCAGGCGCGCCGTTCGGTGCCGTCCAGGTGGACACGGACGGCTGCACGCTGTGCCTTGCCTGCGTCAGCACCTGTCCGACGGGCGCGCTCAACGACAATCCCGACCGGCCCCAGCTCAGCTTCCAGGAAGGCGCCTGCATCCAGTGCGGACTGTGCCGGAATACCTGCCCGGAAAAGGTGATCACGTTGGTGCCGCGTTACGACTTCACGCCGGCCGCCGCGGAACACGTGGTGGTCTACGAAGAAGAACCCTTCGAATGCGTCAGTTGCGGCAAGCCGTTCGCGTCCAAGAGCACCATCGAAAAGATGCTCGAACGGCTTGGCGACAAGCATTGGATGTTCAAGGGCGATGCGATGGAACGGCTGAAGATGTGCGAAGACTGCCGCGTCAGGGCCCAGTTCGCGGACAAGGACGCCCCGTTTGCCGCGGGCGAACGGCCACGACCGCGCACGACGGACGACTATCTGGACGGCACGGTTTCCGACGAACCGGCCGACGTCACTGAGCCGGGCCCGGCGCGCGGCACAACGCCTCGGCGCGGGACTTGAACAGCGTCGCCTGCGCGCCGTCGATCACGCCGTCGGCGGCCATCTTGTCGATGTCCGCGGCCCTTTCTTCGATGCAGGCGCGAAACGGGTCGTCCGCCGCCGGCGCCTCGGGCGCCGGGAACAGCGTGTCGCGATGCTGATAGGCGATGACGGCGCCCGCCGCGACGGCGACCAGAACCGCCAGGCCCCTGGCGGGCCAACCGTCCAGGGCCGACCGGTCGGCCATCTCGCGACGCCGCGGGGGCGGCCTCAGGAAAGTTCGATGTCGCCGTCGATGTCGACGCTAAGGTCGATGCCGCCGACGGTCAGGGTCATCTTCGCCTTCAGCGGCGCGGAGGCATCGATACGGCCCTGTTCGACCGCCTGGCGGACGGCTGTCTCGATCTCGCGCTGGGAGGTGACGCCGACCTTCTTCAGGAACTTGCGCACGCTCATGTTCAGGGCTTCTTCGTTCATGTCGTAATCTCCAGCGGTTCAGCTTTGCTGCCGTATCGGAAGGTTCACCAAAAGGTTCTGGGGTTTCATGCGTAGGACGTTCCGGGCATCCATCGCAAGGCCAAGATAGACGGGTCTGCCCTGCACACTGTCGATCACGGCATCCTGGTCCTTGATCTCCATGCGGAACAGCGACAACAGCCTGGCGAGGCGCGCCTCCTCGACCTCCTTGCCGTGGTAGAGATCGTTCAACAGCGCGTTCGATTCCGCATCGAGACCGATGTGCCACACCCAACGATCATCGCTGATCGATTGCACCGGGTGGATCCGGACCTCCAGGTCCAGGAAATGCGCGATCCATTTCTCCATCACCCGACACAGGGCATCCGGCCCCGGCCGGGCAAAGGTCAGGTCCAGGACCGTGTCGAAACGGTCGCTGCGCGTCCAGTAGATGTCGGCGTTCGTCTCTTCCAGCACGTCCAGCGTGACCTCGCGCATGGCTGCCTCCGAACCCACCAGCAGCCGACCAAGCTCACCGAAGCCGCCGGTCTCGGCGTACATCTCGACCGTCTCCTCGTCGGCGGCCATGATCTGTCCGTCCTGGATCGTGATCCGCTGCGACCGGAAGAACAGTTCGCCGGCCCGCGCCTGCAACGGGTTCTGAACATCGCCCAGCACGTTGCGCAGGATCACGTGGACCAACTGATCGAAGAACAGCGGCGGCACCCGCACCGCGCCATTGGCGAACAGACTGCGATAACCGGCCTCGAGCGTACCGTTTTCCACCAGCCGGTCGCGAAACCCCAAAACCATACGGTAGTTCTCGATCGCATCCGCATCGTCGATCGCAACCAGTTCCGAGGGATCGACCGCGCGCCTGGGATCGGCAACCAATGCTTCGTGCAAGGACCACTCGGCGTCGTTGGATTCTTCGACCGGGCGCATCTCGGGCCGCTGGAAATAGGCGCGCAGGAACGCATCGCTCAGCGAGAGCCGCCCGTCGGCGTCGCGCTCCACCAAACCGATCCCCGAAGAAGCCCAGAATTCAGCCATTCGTCCGCCTGCCGCCCTTCTAACGACCCTCGTCAGCCACAATATCCCAGATCCTGCCGTGCGACATCGGATCGGGCGGGCGAACCGCCCGAAACCGTTCGATCACACCGTCGGGGCCGAAATCGCGTTCGACCGCCAACAGCCGCCCGACGGGATGCTCGGCGCACAGATCCTGCATGTAGGCCACTTCGTCGGCGGCAACCGGCAGCGCCGCCTCGACGTCCGGCGCGCCATAGTGCGCCACGAAATGGCGGGCAAGCCGGTCCCGGATCTCCGCAAGGTCGGACTCGGTGACCGTGCCGACAGAAACGAACGTGGCCCGACCGAAGGAGTCCAAGCCCAGGAACCCGTGCGCGAAGGCGAGGCGCTGTTTTCCCTCAAGCGCGTCCGGATCGGCATCCGAAAAAGCAAAGGCACCGGAAACCGCCCATTCGCCGGCCCGTGCGGGCACGGCGAAGCTGTGGTCATCGGACGCATCCAGGCGCACCGTGCGGGCGAACTTAAGACCGGTCCCGGTCACGACGGCGGCCCCAGTTTCCAGCTTGGGCCTTTCAGGATCCAGGCGATCGGCGCGGATTTCCAGGCCCCCTCGTCGATCCGGACGATCAGGTCGCCGGTCTGGCTGAGGCCTGTCCATTCGCCGGCGATCCTGCCACCCGGCAGGGTCAGGTCGATGTGCGCGTCCCGTCCATCGGCACGCCCCTCCCAGCACGCCTTGACAGGTTCGAACCCCTGGTCCTGCCAGCGGTTGACCCAGGACAGGAAGTAGCGCGCGAAGCTTTCGATCAACTCGCCGACGGAGAACGGTCCGCTGCCCTCGTCCATCAAGGAGGTGCGTTCGCGCACCGACCCCGGGTCGTCGCGCGACGGGTCGCCCATCACGTCGATGACGAAATGCGCGACCATCCAGTCCGGCACCTGCTCCAGCGAGTCGGTGGCGCTGGTCAGCGTGATCCCGCCCGCCAGCGCGCCATTCACCATGATCCTGTCCGGCCAGCCGAACCCGACGCCGATCTGCGCCGGCAGGGTCGACCCAAGCGCATCGTTGACGGCCAGCATCGTGAGGTACGCCACCGCCAATGAGCCGCGCAGCGGCTGTTCCGGTTCCAGGGCCAAGGCGCACTCGCACAGGTCGGGGCGCACCGCGTAGACCAAAGTGCCCGCGCCGCCGCCGGCCTCGGCAGCTTCGCGCGCAACCGACGGCACGTCGACGCCGGCATCGACCGGTCGGCCGGTAAAGAGTGGCGGCAGGCTCAAGCTCTGTTTCATCGGCGGTTCCCGCGCCCGCGCACGGCGCAACGCGTCTCGTCAGCGCTGGGCATGGGCTGTACACTAAGCCCGAATAGGGGTCCAGACGCATCACACCGGCCAGTTTCAGCGATGTCGCAAAGCCACCTGATGACCACGGCTGAGGTCGCCGCCTACCTCAGGGTCAAGGAACGCAAGGTCTACGACCTGGTGGCGTCGAACCAGATCCCGTGCACCCGGGTGACCGGCAAGCTGTTGTTCCCGAAACCCCTGATCGACCTTTGGATCTCCAGCGGAACCGCCGGCATCGACCGGGCGAGCGCGCTGGTTGCGCGGCCGACCATCGCCGCGGGCAGTCACGACCCACTGTTGGACTGGGCGCTGCGGGAATCGGGCGCCAAGATCGCGACCCTGTTCGACGGCAGCCTCGACGGGCTGGACCGCTTTCTCAAGCGTGAGGCTCTTTTCGCCGGCATCCACGTGTTCGATCCGGAGACCCAGGACTACAACCGCCATCTGCTGGAACAGGCGCCGACCAGCCTGGCCGGGATCGTCATGATCGAGTGGGCCGTGCGCAACCAGGGCCTGATCCTGCCGCCGGACAACCCGAAACAGGTATCGACGTTGTCCGACCTAGCGTCGAAAAGTCTGGTCTTCCAGGACCGACAGCCCGAGGCGGGAAGCCAGTTGTTGTTCGAGAACCTGCTGCAGACCGCGGATATAAGGTCGCAGGATGTACCGCGGACCGACACCGTCGCGCGCGAAGAAACCGATGCGGCCACCGGCGTCTTGGATGGCCGCGCCGATGTCGCCTTCGGCATTGAGGCGGTCGCCCGACGGTTCCGGCTCGACTTCATCCCGCTGCAAGAGGAACGTTACGACATCGTCATCGACCGGCACGACTATTTCGAGCCGCCGTTCCAGATGCTGCTCGGGTTCGCCCATACCGAACGCTTCCGCGAGAATGCCGCGGCGCTGGGCGGCTACGATATCCGCGGGCTGGGCCGGGTGGTGTTGAACGCGGGTTAAAGCAAGGCACCGCCCGGCACGGGCAATCCCTGGGAGGGCGAGCGGTTGATCGATCCTACAACTCTGGTGACGTACCTTACGGTCCTGCTGGGGTTCGTATTCCTGCCGGGGCCGGCTGTCATCCTGACGCTGGCGCGGGCGACCAGCTCGGGAACACGGGTCGGCATCGCGACCGGGCTCGGTATCGCGGCAGGAGACTTGATACACACGGCCATGACCGTTCTTGGCCTTTCGGCGGTCATCCTGGCATCGGCGTTTCTTTTCAGCCTTATTAAATACTTAGGGGCCGCCTACCTGGTCTATCTCGGCATCAGAGCGATCCTGGAGAGATCCCGGCTTGAATTGCTGCCCGGGATGGTGGCGATAACGCCCGGTCAGGCGTTCCGCCAGGCGATCACGGCAGAAGTCCTGAACCCAAAATCAGCCCTGTTCTTCTTGGCCTTTCTGCCGCAATTCGTCAGACCCGAAAATGGATGGGTGGCTCTGCAGTTGACCGTGCTGGGGCTTCTCTTCGTTGCAATGGGGCTGCTCAGCACGTCTGTCGTCGCTTTTGCGGCAGGCCGCGTCGGTACCTTCCTTCGCCGTCATCCCGTCGTCTTGCGTTGGCAGGGAACCGTCGTCGGCTGCATCTACTGCGCGCTCGGGCTGCGGCTTGCCCTGCAGGAGCGGTAGCCTGCGTTCAGGAGTCCGTGCCCCGCGCGGCATTGGGGAAGAACAACTGCTGGCCGCCCACCCTGAAGGCCGCGATCGCCGCCTGTCCGCGGTCGGAAACGAGCCAATCTATGAACACCTGGCCCGCGTTGGCCTTAACGTGCGGGTGGCGCCGCGGTTCGACCAGGATCACGCCGTACTGGTTGAACAGACGTTCGTCGCCCTGGAACAACAGGGCAAGCTCGCCCTTGTTCCTGTGCGAGACCCAGGTGGCCCGGTCCGACAAGGTGTAGGCATTGAGGCCGACGGCAATGTTCAGCGTCACGCCCATGCCGGCGCCGGTCTCGCGGTACCAGGCGTCTTCGGTGCCCGGTTCGCCCGTCCCGGTCAACCGCCACAGCGCGCGTTCCGCCTTGTGGGTGCCGCTGTCGTCGCCGCGCGATGCGAAGACCGCGCCGCCGCCCGCGATGCGCCGGAAGGCGTCGGCCACGTCGGATGCCGCGGCAACGCCTGCCGGATCGTCCGCCGGGCCGACCAGGACGAAATCGTTGTACATCAGGTCCAGGCGGGCAACGCCATAACCCTCGTCGACGAACGCTTGCTCTGAAGGTTCGTGATGAACCAGCAACACGTCGGCATCGCCGTTGCGGGCAATCCGCAAAGCCTGACCGGTGCCGACCGCGACGACCCTGACCTCGATGGCGTGCTGTTTCCGAAATGCCGGCAACAGATGGTCGAACAGTCCCGAATTGGCGGTCGATGTCGTCGAGGCAACGGTGATGAAGGTCTCGCCAACGGCAGGCGCCGCCAGCCACAGGGAAACCAGCAGCGCCGCCAGGGGCGCTGCAAGACGTCGCAAGGGCATGGTCGAACGGCTCAACGGGACCTCAATACAACAACTGCCCCTGCAGGAAAGCGCGCAAGCTGGCCGAGGCCGGCGCGTTCAGCGCCTGCGCCGCCGCGCCGCATTCGACCAGCCGGCCGTCGTGCAGAAAGGCGATTTCGTCGGCCAACCGCCGCGCCTGCCCGATGTCGTGGGTGGACATGACGATCTTGGCACCGTTGTCAGCGGCCTGGCGGATCAGTCCCTCGACCTGGCCCGTCGCGCCCGGATCGAGGCTGGCGGTCGGTTCGTCGAGCAACAGCACCTCGGGCGCAAGTCCGATCGCGCGTGCCATTGCCAGCCGCTGTTGCTCGCCCCAGGAAAGCCGCCGCGCCGGTTTCTCCGCGACCGCTTCCAGACCGGCAAGCCGCAACAGCCGCGCCGCCTCCGCTGCCCGTTCGCGCCGGCCAAGGCCGGTCAGTTTCAGGGCATAGGTCAGGTTCGCCCGCGCCGACCGGCGCAGCAGGACCGGACGCTGAAACACCATCGCCTGGCGGACCTGGACGCAGGTGCGTTCGCCGTCGCCCCAAACGATCCGACCGGCGGTCGCGGGCACCAGCCCGTGCATCAGCCGCAACAGTGTGCTTTTGCCCGCGCCGTTGGGCCCGATCACCATCGTCACGCCGCGACCGGAAAAGGTGGCGGATATGCTTTTCAGCGCGGGCGTCGGACCGACCCGCGCTGACAGGTCCTGGATCCGGATCGGGATTTCCGCGTTGCGCAGATCGCGCGCGATGTATTCGCCGCGCGGCATTCAGCGCGCCGCCCTGAACAGGGGGATGCCCCCGGCCGACAGGCCGCGCAAGGCGAAGGCCGCGGCGCTGACCAGCAGCGAGACCAGGATCAGGATCAGGCCCAGCCCCAGGGCCAGCGCCAGATCGCCCTTGCTGGTCTCCAGCGCGATGGCCGTGGTCATGACCCGCGTGACTCCGGCGATGTTGCCGCCGACGATCATCACGGCGCCGACCTCGGCGACGGCGCGTCCGAAGCCGGCCAGCACGGCCGTGGTCAGGCTGTAGCGCCCCTCCCACAGCAAGGTGAGCCAGATCTGGCTGTCGCGCAGACGGAACGAGCGGAGCTGGTCCTCATATTCGAGAAACAGATCGGCCAGCAGTTGATGCGCAATGGCGGCGATAATCGGGGTGACAAGGATCGCCTGGGCAATGACCATCGCGGTGGGCGTGAACAACAGCCCCATCGGGCCAAGCGGGCCGGCCCGCGACAACAGGAGATAGACGGCCAGCCCCACCACCACCGGCGGCAGTCCCAGCAAAGCGTTCAGCACCACCACAACGGCGGTGCGCCCGGGAAACCGGGAAACCACCAGAGTTGCAGCAAGCGGCAGGGCGACCAGGGCGGCAAGGGCGACCGCGGTCAGGCTGATGGTCAGGGACAGCCGAACGATGCCCACCAGCTCCGGATCCCAGTACCGGAGAAGCTCGAAGGCCGCCAGGAAAGCCTGTCCGAAGGTATCCATTCACCCGACCCTTGCGTGCCCGACCGCCCCCCGTTCCCTGTTGAACATCCGGAGCGCATACCGTCATGCATTTTCATGTTTCAGTATGCATGATTTGCGCGCTTGACGTCCACCGGCGTGCAGCCGCACTTTCCTGCAAGATAGTGCAGGCCTCTTTCCATCAGGGGTAGGTGAATTCCGTGATGCGGAAAGTGATTTGCGCATCACGGTGACAAAGCGCTTGGATCGGATTCGAGGCTAAGGGCGCATGTAGGACGCATGAAAAAGACGGATGTCCTTTCGGTCGGTGTGGTCGTCGAACGCCGCACGCTGGACCATCCCTGGTCCGACCATCGCTGGACGCCGGTGGCGATCATTCCCGGCGCGCCTGCGGAGGCGGGCTGGCGCGAGATCGCGCGCGGCGACGATTGGGTTCAGTATCACGCGGCGACCCTGCCGGTGACCCTCTATAGAAAGGAAACCGAAGCCTACCTGGTCAACCTGGCCGACGCGGCGCCCTCGGTTTACGTGGTGCTTCGCGCCAACGAGGATGACGACGACGGTCCCGAACTGGCGGTGGTCGACGCGACGGTGTCGCCGTTCGAGGCGCAGGACTATCTGGACAGCGGCGACGACATCGTCGAGCGTGTGGCGATGCCCGACGTCATGGCGGCCTGGCTTCAGAAATTCATCGACGCACATCATGTCGACGAGCCCTTCCGCAAGCGAAAACGACAGAACGCGGACGTCGAGGCGCACCAGTTCGGAAAGCAGCTGCACCCCATCGAACAGCGGTTCTACCGCCGCAAGGACGGCGGATGAGCACGAAACGCGAAGGCGGACTATCGCGTTGGGCGCGGCGCAAGGCAGCCGCCCGCGCCGAGCGCGCGACGCCGGAACAAGGACGCGGTGCCGCGCTGCCGCCGGCCGCCCCGGCGGCGATCCCGGCAAAGCCGCAACCCGCGACCGCAAAGCCGGTGGAGGCCGAGGCGGCCACGCCCCCGGACGAGACCAAGGGCGTAGACCTGCCCGACATCGAGACGTTGGACTACGATTCCGACTATTCCGCATTCCTATCGGGCGATGTCAGCGACGCCGTTCGCAACATCGCGTTGCGCAAACTGTGGCGGTCGAACCCGCTGCTTGCCAATGTGGACGGCCTGGTCGATTACGACGACGATTTCTCCGACGCGGCGACGGTGATCGAAGGCATGAAAACCGTCTACCGGACCGGCCGCGGCATGGTCCGGGACGAAACCGAAGAGGCGACGCAAACCGCCGCGACCGACGCGGACGGGAGGCATCCGGACGACGCGCCATACGCATCGTCGCCGGAGCCGGAGGCGGATCAGGAAGGGTCGGACGTCGACATGGTATCGGCGCCGACAGAAGACGACGAAAAGACGTCGACACGAAACACCAAAGACGAAGAGACGAACGACATCACCTGACCGTTTAGGCCGCACCGATTTGACTGGACGACCAGAGACCGCGGTCATACACTTTGCGACAATCTGTAAGCGTGCGCATCAGCGCGTCAAACATAAGAAAAACAATAAGAAAGTTAGGGGAATAGGGCGTGGAAACGATCCGGGCGGAAACCCAACGCCAACTGGATCCGGAAGAGGCCGCACGGCAGGGCGTTTATGCCTTTTTGGCCAGAGTGTTGGCTGCGCCTCCCGATTCAACCGAACTGAACGCAACGGCGCCTTATGCAGGCGACGACAGCGCGCTAGGCAAGGCGTTCGCTGCGTTCCGCAATTCGCTGGGCAAGTCCGATCCCCAGGCCACGGAACGCGAGTACCACGACCTGTTTATCGGCGTCGGGCGCGGCGAGCTTGTCCCCTACGGATCGTATTATCTGACCGGATTTCTCAACGAGAAACCGCTTGCGGACCTGCGCCGTGCGCACGAACGGCTTGGCTTCGCGCGCGCCGAGGGCGTCAGCGAACCGGAGGATCACATCGCGTCCGTCTGCGAGACCATGGCCCTGTTGATTGCAGGGACCGCGGATGGCGAGTTCACCGTCTACGACCAGGACAACTTCTTCAAGGCGCACCTGGCGCCCTGGGGCGAGAAATTCTTCGCCGACCTCGCGTCGGCCGGGAGTGCTGATCTGTACCGTTCAGTGGGACGGATCGGTGAGGTCTTCATGCAGATCGAGGAGGAGGGTTTCACGCTGCTTGTGCGCGCGTGACGCCACCCGGCTGCATGAAGTGTGTTGGCGCCGTTTCCTTGTAGGAACGGCTTGATGGAGGAAAGAACGTGAAGGAAGAGCGAGGCGAACGCATCGACCGTCGCGGCTTCTTCGGCGCCGCCGGCAAAGGGCTGGCCTTGGGTGTCGGGGCGGTCGCCGTGGCCGCAGGTGGCGCCGAGGCGGCGGAAGAACCGTCAGGCGAGAAGGGCACATATCGGGAAACCGATCATGTGAAGAACTACTACGGCCTGGCGCGTTTCTAGGCCCTAGGGCAGGACACGCTCCAACTCTCGTCACAATCGAAATCCTTATACGAAAGGATCGGGAAGATGCTTCGCAAAAAGACAAACGGGGTTGCATTCGGCCCCCGTTCGTCAGCGACGTTAACCGGCGCCGCCGGAGAAACGATCGATCGGCGGACATTTCTGAAAAGGTCCGGTCTCGCCGCAGGCGGGATCGCCGCTGCGTCGGCGGCCTCTGCAGGGCTTGTCACCCGCACCGCAAAGGCGCAAGGCGCGGCCGGTGCCGGCACCGTCCAAATCGCCAAATCCGTGTGCACCCACTGTTCCGTCGGCTGCACCGTCCTCGCTGAGGTGGATAAGGGGGTGTGGGTCGGCCAGGAGCCGGGCTTTGACAGCCCCTTCAACCTGGGCGCCCATTGCGCGAAGGGCGCGGCGGTCCGCGAACACGCGCATGGCGAGCGTCGGCTGAAATATCCCACCAAGCTGGAAGGCGGGAAGTGGAAGCGGATCACCTGGGAACAGGCGATCAACGAAGTCGGCGACAAGATGCTGGATATCCGCGAGAAATCCGGCCCCGATTCCGTCTACTGGCTCGGCTCGGCGAAGCACAACAACGAACAGGCTTACCTGTTCCGCAAGTTCTACGCCTTCTGGGGGTCCAACAACGGCGACCACCAGGCCAGGATCTGTCACTCGACCACGGTCGCGGGTGTTGCGAACACCTGGGGCTATGGCGCGATGACCAATTCATACAACGACATCCACAACAGCCGCGCGATCTTCGTGATCGGCGGCAACCCGGCCGAAGCGCATCCCGTTTCGTTGCAACACATCATGAAGGCGAAAGAACAGAACAACGCCCCAGTGATCGTGTGCGACCCGCGTTTCACCCGCACCGCGGCCCACGCGGACGAATATGTCCGTTTCCGGCCCGGCACAGATGTGGGCCTGGTCTGGGGTATCCTGTGGCACATCTTCGAAAACAACTGGGAGGACAAGGAGTTCATCCGCCAGCGCGTCTGGGGCATGGACCAGATCCGCGACGAGGTGAAGCGCTGGACTCCGGAAGAGACTGAACGCGTCACCGGCGTTCCGGGCTCGCAGCTTCGCCGCGTCGCGCGAACCTTGGCCAACAACCGGCCCGGCACCGTGATCTGGTGCATGGGCGGAACCCAGCACACCAACGGCAACAACAACACGCGTGCCTACTGCGTGCTGCAGCTTGCCCTTGGCAACATGGGCCAGAGCGGCGGCGGGACTAACATCTTCCGCGGCCACGACAACGTCCAGGGCGCAACCGACCTCGGCGTCTTGTGCCACACCCTGCCGGGGTACTACGGCCTGAAGACCGGGTCGTGGAAGCACTGGGCCCGTGTCTGGGACGTCGAATACGACTATCTGCTCAGCCGCTTCGCGTCGAAGGAGCTGATGGAGAAGAGCGGCATGCCGGTGTCGCGCTGGATCGACGGCGTCCTTGAGGCCAAGGACAACATCGACCAGCCGGACAACGTGCGCGCCATGGTGTTCTGGGGTCACGCTCCGAACTCGCAGACGCGTCTGCCGGAGATGAAGACCGCGATGGAGAAGCTCGACCTTCTCGTCGTGATCGACCCCTATCCGACCATGACTGCGGTGATGCAGGATCGGACCGACGGTGTCTATCTTCTGCCGGCGGCGACGCAGTTCGAGACCTATGGTTCGGTCACCGCGTCGAACCGTTCGATCCAGTGGCGGGACAAGGTGGTCGAGCCGCTGTTCGAGTGCAAGACGGACCACGAGATCATGTATCTCCTGGCCCAGAAGTTCGGCATGGCCGATGAGATGTTCAAGAACATCCAGGTCGAGGGCACCGAGCCGGTGATCGAGGACATCACCCGCGAACTTAACCGCGGGCTATGGACCATCGGTTACACCGGCCAGTCGCCGGAGCGGCTGAAGCTGCACATGCAGTACCAGCACACCTTCGACAAGACCACGCTTCAGGCGGTCGGCGGTCCGGCCGACGGCGACTATTACGGCATGCCGTGGCCATGCTGGGGCACGCCTGAAATGAAGCATCCGGGGACGCCCAACCTCTACGACCCGTCCAAGCCGGTCGCAGAGGGCGGGCTTACGTTCCGGGCGCGCTTCGGCGTCGAGCGGGAAGGTCAGAACCTGCTGGCCGAAGGGTCCTATTCGGTGGGCTCGGAGATCAAAGACGGATATCCGGAGTTCACCATGGCCATGCTGAAGAAGCTTGGCTGGGACAGCGACCTGACAGCCGAGGAACGCCAGACCATCGAGGCGATCGCCGGCGACAAGACCAACTGGAAGACCGACCTTTCCGGCGGCATCCAGCGGGTCGCCATCAAGCACGGCTGCGCCCCGTTCGGCAATGCCAAGGCGCGGTGCGTGGTCTGGAACTTCCCGGATCCGGTGCCCACCCATCGCGAGCCGCTCTACACCTCCAGACGGGACCTGGTCGGCGACTATCCGACCTATTCCGACCGGAAGATGTACCGGCTGCCGACGATGTACGAGTCGATCCAGAAGCAGGACTTCTCGAAGGACTTCCCGATCATCCTCACCTCCGGCCGACTGGTCGAGTACGAGGGCGGCGGCGACGAGACACGGTCGAACCCGTGGCTTGCGGAATTGCAGCAGCACATGTTCTGCGAGATCAACCCGCGTGACGCCAACAACCTCAACATCAAGAACGAGGAGATGATCTGGGTCCACAGTCCGGAGGGCGGCAAGGTGAAGGTCAGGGCAATGGTGACCGAACGTGTCGGCACCGGCGTCGCCTTCATGCCGTTCCACTTCGGCGGACACTGGCAGGGCGAAGACCGCAGAAGCCGATATCCTGAGGGCGCCGATCCCTATGTGCTCGGCGAGGCATCGAACACGGCCCAGACCTACGGGTACGATTCGGTGACGAACATGCAGGAAACCAAGGCAACCCTATGCCGCATCGAGCGTGCCTAAGGAGGTAACGAGTTATGGCAAGAATGAGGTTCCTCTGTGACGCCGAGCGCTGCATCGAGTGCAACGCCTGTGTCACGGCGTGCAAGAACGAGAACGAGGTGCCATGGGGCATCAACCGGCGGCGCGTCGTCACCATCAATGACGGCAAGCCGGGCGAACGGTCGATCTCGGTCGCCTGCATGCACTGTTCGGATGCGCCCTGCGTGGCGGTCTGTCCGGTGGACTGCTTCTACACCACCGACGACGGTGTGGTTCTGCATTCCAAGGACCTTTGCATCGGCTGCGGTTATTGCTTCTACGCCTGTCCGTTCGGCGCGCCGCAATACCCGCAGGCCGGCAACTTCGGAAGCCGCGGCAAGATGGACAAGTGCACCTTCTGCGCCGGCGGACCCGAGGAGAACAACTCTTCGGTCGAATTCCAGAAGTACGGCCGGAACCGGCTTGCCGAGGGCAAGCTGCCGCTGTGCGCCGAGATGTGCGCGACCAAGGCCCTGTTGGCGGGCGATGGCGACGTGGTGTCGGCCATCTACCGCGAGCGGGTTGTCGCGCGCGGCTTCGGCGCCGGCGCCTGGGGCTGGGGCACGGCCTACCAGCAGAAGGGCGCCTGAGGCGTCCGACCGGCTCGGGCAAGGCCCGGTGCATGCGATCGGGGCTGCTTCCTTTCGGGAGCAGCCCCCTCGCCCCGCCGCCAACGGGCGCACATGCCGAATATGCCGGCGACGTTTGACAATCCCTCCGGATTCTCGCAGTTTTTCGGCGGATTTGCAGGGGTCTGCGACTGCCGACAGGCGACAGAAAGGCCGGAATCAGCCAGCCGCAAGGATGTGATTAATGCGTGTGTTCCACCGGCGAATGGCTCTTTTGCTCGCCGCCGCCTGTCTCGCTCTGACGGCCGCGGCGTGTCGCGAAGAAGAGCAGGGCCGCGTGCTGCTGCACAAGAAAGGGACCTATCAAGGCCCTCAGGACAATCCGCTCGACGATGCCCAGCGGGAGGACCTGCAGCGACGGGTCGGTCAGCAACGGGCACCATAGGAAGCCGGCCGAACCCGGCTGGGGCCATCGACTGAGGACAACCGACATGAGGAAGCGTTTCTCAATCCCGACGACCCTGTTTTCGGCCGCCCGGACCGGTCCCGTCGTCGTTCTACTGGTTTTCGCGGCCTTCCTGTCGGTGGCCGCGCCCGCCGCTCCGACACTGGCCCAGACCGAGCCCGCTACCGCCGAGACGCCGACCAGCGGCAATGTGCCGGGCCGTTCGATGGGCAATACCAGCGATTCGGAATTCTGGCGCGAGATCCGCCAGGGCTCTCCCGGCATGGTGTCGATCCCCGACCAGAACGCCGCTGTGCTGATCCAGTCCGAGGGCGAGATGTGGCGGTCGCTCCGCAACGGGCCGGTGTCGGTCTACGGCGTCTGGGTCATGATGGGCATGATCGTTCTCCTGGGCCTGTTCTTTGCCATACGCGGGCGCATCAGGATCGAGAAGGGCGAAAGCGGCGTGACCATTCAGCGGTTCAACGCGGTCGAGCGGTTCGCGCACTGGCTGACGGCCGGGTCCTTCATCATCCTGGCGGTATCGGGATTGAACATGCTGTACGGCCGCTACTTCCTGCCGGCGATCATCGGCGCGGATGCCTTTCACGTGGTCACCGAGATCGGCCGTTTCCTGCATCACTACCTCGCTTTTGCCTTCATGGCCGGGCTGGTGATCATCTTCGTCCTGTGGGCGAAAGACAACATCCCAAACAAGCTGGATCTGATCTGGATTGCCAAGGGCGGCGGGCTGTTCAGCAGCGGCGTCCATCCCTCCTCGAAGAAGTTCAATGCCGGCCAGAAGTTCTTCTTCTGGGTCACGATCCTAGCCGGCACTTCGCTCAGCCTGTCCGGCTGGACCCTGCTCTACCCCTTCACGACCTCGTGGTTCGCGGACACCTTCGCGGTGTTGAACCTGCTCGGGTTCAACCTGCCGACCGATCTGACACCGTTGCAGGAACAACAGCTCGCGCAGTTGTGGCACGCTTCCGTTTCGCTGGTGATGATCGCGCTGATGCTGTCCCACATCTATATCGGCTCGCTGGGCATGCAGGGCGCGTTCGCGGCCATGGGCAGCGGCATGGTCGACTTGAACTGGGCGAAGGAACACCACGACCTCTGGGTCGCGGAACAGCAGGCGAAGGCGTCCGAACAAGCGCCGGCGGAATAGCAGTCCGACGGCGCCGACCTTCGATGTCCGGGACAGCAACGACCAAGGCCGTCCTGTGCGCCCTGCTCGGTGCGCTGGCGCTGACCTGGGGGGCGGTCAGGGCCGACTTCGTCGGGCATGGCGCGCCGATCCGCGACATCGCGGTCTCGACCGACGGCGAAAGGGCGCTGACCGGCGGTTTCGACGACCTGCTGATCCTGTGGGATACCGAGACCCGCCTACCGATCCGCACGTTCAGCGGCCACGAAGCCGGCGTCAATGCGGTCGCGTTCTATCGCGACGGCAGGCGCGCGGCGTCCGCCAGCGACGACGGCACCGTGCGCATCTGGGACCTGGACACCGGCGACGTGGTGGCCGTCCTGGAAGGTCACGACAAGAAGGTGGTGGCGGTTGCGGTCTCGGCCGACGATCGAACCATCGCCTCGGCCTCCTGGGACCGGACCGTGCGGCTTTGGGATGCCGACGACGGCAGGCTGCGCCGCACGCTTGAGGGGCACGGAGACAGCGTCAATGCGGTGACCTTTGCTGCCGACGGCAGTCACGTGATCTCCGCCGGCTATGACGGGTCGATCTGGTTCTGGCCGGTGCGCGACGGCGGTGAGGCCTTCCGTTTCGCCGGCGCCGGTTTCCCGATCAACGATCTCGCCGTCAGCGCGGACGGCACGCGACTGGTCAGCGCGTCGTCGGACGAGACGGTGCGGATCTGGGACACCGGCACGGGCGAGGTTCTCCGGTCGCTTTCCGGACACAGCGGCGCCGTCCTTGCCGTCGCCCTCTCGCCGGACGGCGCGACCATCGCATCGGGCGGGACGGACGGCCAGCTTCTGTTGTGGGATGCCGGCAGCGAGCCGCGCCAGCGCCTGCCGGTGGAGCACTACCGTGCGGTCTGGGCCATCACCTTCTCGCCCGACAGCCGCGTGGTCTATGCCGGCGGGATCGACCGCGTCGCCCGCGCCTGGACCGTCGAGGACGGCAAGCCGCTGTTGGGCGAAACGACGCCCTTCCAGGATGTGGAGCGCGCCGGGGCCGAGCTGGCGCAGAGCGACGATCCGGTCGAACGCGGCAGCTACCAATTCCGCAAGTGCGCGATCTGCCACAGCCTGGTCGACGACGGCATCCCGCGGGCGGGTCCCAGCCTCGAGGGCTTGTTCGGCCGTCGCGTTGGCACCTATCCCGGCTATCGCTATTCCGAGGCGTTGCGGCAAAGCGCGTTGATTTGGGACGAGACGACGGTTTCGCAACTGTTCGAACTGGGCCCGGACGTCCTGCTTCCGGGCACGAAGATGCCGTTGCAGAAACTTCCGGACCGGGCCGCGCGCGACGACCTGATCGCCTTTCTCAAGGCCAGGACCGGCGGCTGACTCCGCGGCCGATATGCGCCGCCGACCTTGTGGCCGGGGCAGAATCGTAGTTGTAGTCTATGGTCGGGATTTGGGACCGCCCTGCCTGACACGATTGGGGAAACCGCGCGCATGCTGTCATCGCTGATCTCAATCAGCAAGATGCTGTTGGGCAGCATCCGGGATCTGGCGCCGATCATACTTGTGATCGCGTTCTTCCAGATCTTCGTCCTGCAACAGCCGTTCCCCAACCTGGAACGCGTGCTGATCGGCCTGGTGCTCGTCCTGGGCGGCCTGACGTTGTTCATCCAAGGTCTTGAGCTTGGCGTCTTTCCCTTCGGTGAATCGCTTTCCGGACGATTTGCCGAAAAGGGCAGCGTCTTCTGGCTTCTGAGCTTCGCTTTCGCATTGGGCTTCGGCACGACGATCGCGGAACCGGCGCTGATCGCGGTCGCCGAAGAAGCCGCCGAGGTCCGCAGCGAGACCGCAGGTCAGGCGATGACCGCGGACGAACAGGAGACCTACGCCCTCGCGTTGCGATACACCGTCGCCGTTTCGGTCGGCGTCGCGCTTGTCATCGGCGTCTTCCGCATCCTCAAGGGCTGGCCGATCCAGTGGTTCATCATCGGCGGGTATCTGATCATCGTCGGGCTGACGGGCATCGCGCCGGCGGACATCATCGGCGTCGCATACGATTCCGGCGGCGTCACGACCTCGACCATCACCGTACCGCTGGTCACCGCGATGGGCATCGGCCTCGCCACCGTGATCCGCGGCCGCAACCCGTTGACCGACGGTTTCGGCCTGATCGCCTTTGCCAGCCTGACGCCAATCATGTTCGTGCTGGTTTTCGGGACGGTGACCTGAATGACGGCGGATGGATGGCTCTTTTTGCTGGTTGAGGCGCTGGTCAACACGATCCGCGACGTGCTCCCGATCGCGATCACCCTGGTGGTCTTCCAGGTCCTGGTGTTGCGACGACCGGTGCGCAACCTGCGGAACGTCCTGCTGGGGTTTTTCTACGTGATCCTGGGGCTCAGCCTGTTCCTGGTCGGGCTCGAAGAGGCCTTGTTCCCACTGGGCGAAATCATGGCGGAACAGCTCACCGATCCGGACTTCATCGGCGGGGCCCGGACGAGCGTGGAATGGTGGCACTACTACTGGGTCTTTATCTTCGCCGCTGCGATCGGTTTTGCCACGACCGTTGCGGAACCGGCGCTGATCGCGGTCGCCATCAAGGCAAGCGACGTTTCCGGCGGCACGCTTGGCGTGTGGGGTCTGCGGATCGCCGTGGCGATCGGCGTCGGGGCCAGCGTCGCATTGGGCGCCTTTCGGATCGTCACCGGGACGCCGCTGACGATCTATATGATCGCAGGCTACCTGGTGGTGATCGTTCAGACCGCCTTCGCGCCGCGCGCCATCATTCCGCTTGCCTACGATTCCGGCGGCGTCACCACTTCCACGGTGACGGTTCCTCTGGTTACCGCGCTGGGCCTGGGGCTTGCCTCGACCGTGCCCGGCCGCAGCCCCCTCATCGACGGCTTCGGCCTGATCGCCCTGGCCAGCCTGTTCCCCATGATCACGGTCATGGGATACGCTCAGCTATCGGCGTGGTGGCTGGGGCGCCAGGCCGGAACACCGGAGGATCAGACGCCGGAGGAAGAACAGGAAAGAGACGAGCCATGAAATTCAAGCTCATCATCGCGCTGGTGACGGATGACATGACCAACATGATCACCGACGTCGGCCGGCAGGCCGGTGCGACAGGGTGCACCGTCATCACCAGTGCGCGCGGCGAGGGTCTGATTCCCCAGAAGACCTTCCTGGGCCTTAGCCTGGAGGCTCAGCGTGATATGGTCCTGTTCCTGGTGGAACAGCACCGCAGCAGGCTGATCCTGGAGACGATCGGCAAGGCCGGCAGATTTGACGAGATGCCGGGCAGCGGGATCGCGTTCCAGATTGACATCGAGGACGCCGTCGGCCTCACTTCGCAACTGAAAACGATCGAACAAGAGCTGGAAGACGACCTATGAACGACGCCCGCCACGTTCCCGTCCGCACGGTCATGACGCCCGCCCCGCACATTATCGACGGGCTGGCAACCGTGCGCGAGGCGCTCGAACTGATGCGAGACAAGCAGGTCAGTTCGATCGTCATCGACCGACGCGACGAACACGACGAATACGGCATCCTGGTCGTGCACGACATCGCGATGCGGATCATCGGCGAAGACCGCTCGCCCGATCGCACGAATGTCTACGAGATCATGTCCAAGCCTGTGTTGATGCTGGATCAGGACATGGATATCAAGTACGCGGCCCGCATGCTGTCCCGGTTCCGGCTGTCGCGCGCCTTGGTGACCGCGTCGGGCGATCTGGTCGGCATCGTTACCCTGCGCGATCTGGTTCTGCGTTACTTGCCGCAGACGTCGTAGTCAGGTCTGTCCAGGGTGGGCAGGCGGGGGCCGTTTCGCCGCTGGAGCAGGATCAGTTCACGTCGAAAGACTGAAGCGCTTGCAGCCATGTGGTTCGAGACGGCGCGCTGGCGCGCGCCTCCTCACCATGAGGGTTTTCGGTATCGAAGACCTCAGACTATGTCCTCACCCTGAGGAGGCCGCGGAACGCGTCCGTCTCGAAGGGCTTGGCTGCAAGGGACGCGCTGCACTCCGTGCTCAAACGTCGTCAAACGACCCGACCACAGGTGATCACGCTCTATAGCCAGCTTCCGCGCTTGCCGGTCTGAAAGAACACCACGCCGCCCAGGATCACGTCCACTATGTCGCCTTCCTCCGACAGCGGCAGGGTCAGCCGGGAATAGCTGATATAGTCCTTCTGGTTCGACACGATCCGGCCGGGGAAGTAATGGGGCTCGCCGGTCTGGTAGGTCTTCCAGTACCCCTCGTACACGGTGTCGTAGTTGTCGATCCGCGGCAGGTCGCCGAAGCGGACGCCGGTCCGGTCGAAGCCGAAGCCCTGGCAAACCGACGTCCCGAACAGCCGGTACCGGAAATCCTCCAACTCCTCCGCGGTGTCGACCAGCATCATATGCGGCAGCAACGCTGGGATTTCCGCCGGGTCGATCGTCGCCCGCAGCGGCATCTTCTTGTCGTCGCGCTTGTCGTCCCAGTACACAAAGAGATCGCGCAAGACCGATTCTTGGATATCGTTCCGCTGGATCGTCATCTCCCCACCCATCCGCTCGGAGCAGACAGGCGCATCATAGTATGCTTCGCTGATACGACCAACGTCTCCCGCAACGACATTCTCGCGGCACGGAGGACACAAAATCGTGGCACAACTGGATGTTGAAACTGCGGCCCGGACGCTGTGCGAAAACCGGCTCCGGCGCCGCCCGACCGGCCATCTACCGCCGCAAGCCCGGCCCCGTGACATGGCCGACGCGTATGACGTCCAGGCACGCCTGCACGCGCTGTTGCGCCAACGCGGCTACGGTAGCCCGTGCGGCTACAAGATCGGGTGCACGACCGCCGTCATGCAGGACTATCTGGGGATCGACCAGCCCTGCGCCGGCGCCATGTTCGCGCCGATGGTCGCCTCGGACCGCATCGAAATGTCCCTGGCCGACCATTGTCGTCTTGGCGTGGAATGCGAGATCGCCGTCCGCCTGGGCAGCCCGCTGAAGGCCGGCGATGCCCCGCACGACCGTGCGGCAGCGATTGCCGCCGTCGCAGCCTGGATGCCGTCGCTGGAGATCGTCGAAGACCGCTATGAAGACTATACAAGCCTTGGCGCGCCGACCCTGGTCGCGGACGATTTCTTCCAGCTCGGCTGTGTCACGGGCGCACCGGTCGAGCCCGGCGCCATCGCCGATATCGGCGCCGTCGAAGGCCGGCTGCTGATCGACGGCTTAGAGGCGGGCCGCGGCGTGGGGCGCGACATCCTGGGCGACCCGGTCGAGGCGCTGATCTGGCTGGCGAATCATCTGGGCGCGCGCGGCGAGACGCTTGATGCGGGCGCGGTGGTCACCCTGGGCAGCGTGGTCAAGACCGTGTGGATCGACCGGCCCGCCACCGCCGAGGCCGTGTTCCCGGCTCTGGGAACGGCGACCGCGGTCTTCGCCTAAGGCGCGGCTAGTCGAACACCTGTGTCAGTGCGGATGCGTCCGCCGGCCAGACGCCGCGCTCGACCGCTTTGGTCCCATCGAAGACCAGGTAGCTCTGGCGCCTGTAGTGCGGCAAGGGCCGGGCAATGTCCCGAAGCGCGGCGGCATCGCGGGCGGCAATCACCAGGGCGGCGGTCCCGTCGCCGCGGCGGACGGTCCAGACCCGGGCGCTGCCCCGGCCGACCAAGGTGTCCGGGACCGGCCCGGAACCGGTTTCGTGCAGGGCCGGCTCCACTGTCTCGTCCAGCGCGATCAGCAGGACTGGCCTGTCTGCCGCGTTTTCGCCGTCGGCCGCCGTACCGTCGACCAGACGCTCCGCCAGGGCACGCGCGGCATCGGCGGCGGCGTTGTCGCCGCCCACGGCGATCTTGAGCGCAACGCGCGATGCCAGCGTGACGTCGCGCATGATCGGCGGCGCTTCGCCGGCGGCGAGTTGCCTGAACAAGGCATGTTCGGGATCCACCGCCACGGCGACGGGCCGCGACGCGACGGGGATGCTGACCTCCGTCGAAGGACCCGACAGGGCGACCCGCCGGGTCGAGGTGCCCGAAACGGTTTCGACCCTGACGGGAACCGCAAGACCGAACAGCGGCGCCGTCTGCTCCAGGCGGAGGATCACGTCGTAGCCCCCGCCCCGCCGCACCACGCTGGCGTCGCGCAGGGACAAAGCGGGCGCGCCTGCACGTTCCAGCCACTGCGAGAAGAACCCGGCGAGGTCCTGTCCCGAGGCGGTCTCGAACGCATTCCTGAGATCGTCCCAGGACGCCGTCCGGAACAGGTTGTCCTGCCAGAACCGGCGGATGCCCGCATCGAAACGATCCGGCCCAAGCCGGTCGCGCAGCATGACGAACAGGAACGCCGACTTGTTGTACCCCACCACCTGGGCCGCATCGTGCGCCTTGTAGGTAAAGCGGCGCAGCGGAATGTCGCGTTCCGCCGGCAGCGCCGCGAAATCGCGCAACCACTCCAGGCGCATGGCGGCGGCGCGGTCGTCGCCGGCCGTCTCGGCAAGGCCGTAGTCCGCCATGAAGGTGGTCAGCCCTTCTGCCCAGTTCCCCGACTGGTAGGCGACGCCGACGCCGTTGCCCCACCAGTTGTGCAGGACCTCATGCGCCAGCGACCGGCCCCGCATGAAGGGCAGCGGCAGGATCCGTTCGGACACGTAGGCGACGCCCGGGAAGCCGAGCCCCACCGGTTGCGGTGCGCTGATGACAGAGAAGCCCGAGAATGGATAGGGTCCGATCCCGGCGGCGAACCGGTCGATATAGGCGGCACTTGCAGCGAGGTAGGTTTCCGACAGCGCGGCGCGATCAGCGGCGAAATAGGTGCGCAGCCTGATGCCGTCGTGGATGCGCTCGCCGATCACGTAACGCCCTGAGAACAGCGACGGCGGTTCCAACGGCGTTTCCGACTGGAACCGCGCGCGGTAGAGCCCTTCCGCTTCGGTTTCCTCGACCAAGCGCCCCGTCACGACGGCGCGATAGGGAAGCGGCACCTCGACACTGATGCGATAGGTCTCGTGGCCGCGTGCGACCGTCGCAAGCCAGCCGCTGCCGGCAGGGAGGAACGCGCCCTCCGCACCGACGAACGGCCCGCGCGCCGGCGAGCCGGGCCAAGGTCGGGCGCCGTAGGTCAGCACGGCCTCCGCCTTGCCGTCCCTGCCTGGCGGGATCTCCAACATTCCGCCGTCGACCGATGCGGCGAGAACGCGGCCGTTCACAGTGGCCTCGCCCACTGTCATGCGCTCAGGCAAAACAAGGACGATCGGCTGGCCGACGGTACCCGACAGACGATGGGTGACCGAAACGGCGCCGTCCGTCGGCGACAGGACGACGGAAACATCGTGCGTGACGGTGGCCGGTGCCGCCTCGACGGTGACGGGCCGCACGCTGCAAAGGACTGCGGCCAGAAGGAGGAAGGCCGGTCTGATCACGGGGACGTGGGAAGCTGTCCGAACTTCGCGACAAGCTCCATGCGCTCGCCGTCGCGTTCCACGGTCAGCGGCAGCCAGGTGCCGGGCGACTGCCGACCGATAACGGCGATCAGGTCGGCGGCACCGTCGACGGGCATGCCGGCCGCCTCTACGACCACATCCCCGTCTTCAAGCCCGGTTGCTGCTGCGACGCTGTCCTCCAACACGCTTTCGACCCGGGCGCCGCCGTCGGCGGTTTCCACGTAGACGCCCAGCTTCAGACGCGGGGGTGCCGCGCCCTCGGCGACCGGATCGATCAGAAAGACGGCGCGCGCCAGCCCGGGGGCGGTCGTTGCACAGTCGTCGGTCGTCTGCGACGGCAACAACACGGCATGGTCTGCGATCCCCATGTCTTCGAGCTGGGCCGGAACACCGTGCCCGTATTCGAGGTGCCCGCGCCCGATGATGCCGACGACCTGCGTCACGTCGTCCGACGCGCGCGCATCGCGCATGGCCTCGGCCATCGCACGGTCCCAGAATTGCTGCGCCTGGACGAAACGTTTGAAGGCGGGGTCGTCCAGCACGTCCCCGACATCCGAAGATCCGGCATCCGACGTTTCGTCATCCCCGCCGCCATGAGCCGAGGCAGGTCCGGCCTGATGCGCCAGATAGGCCTCCGACAAGCTTCGCAGATAGGCGCCGGTGGCGGCAATGGGCGTGTCGACGCCCTCGCGCGCGTCCTCGGGCACGGCATCCAGACCTTCCGCGCCAATCTGCGAGATCAGGTCCCGTTCCACATTCAGCGCAACCACCGGCAAGCGATGCATCCTCGCGAAATGCAGGAGCGGCAGGTAGAGATTGGCGTCGACGCCCCAGACGGCGTTCCATTCGACCTTCTCGAGGAACTCTTCCACGCCGAGCCTGCCTTGCGACCAGTCGTCGAGAACCGGCTGCACGCGCCTGGGAAAGGCCTCGAACCCGACCGCCAGTCGCGGGTTCTGCCCGTGCAGTGCCGCCAGCGCAGAAAGCTGCCAGCGGTGATGCTCGGCATTCGTGTGGCTTTCGCCCAAAAGCACCATCGAGCGGTCAGCCAGACCGGCGATGACGGCATCCTGCGACTGCACCGTGCCGGTCTCGGGATCGATCCAAGTGCCAGCGACGCCGCAGAGCGGCAGATCCTCGCTTGGCTGGCCGGCGGCCAGCGCCACGGCGCCGACTGCGGCGACAACAAGCGTCGCCGCGGCGCCGAAAAGGCGCCCGCGGAACGCTGAAAGGTTAATCGTTCTGCGTTTCATGGTGCCTTGTGTACGAGGCGGGGGTCCGATGGGATCACCGGGTGGCCTCCGCCTCGCAAGCGGCCGTCTGCACCTGTGCGCGGCTACTGCGCCGCCGCGGCCAGATCCTCCGTGGTCAGCGCGAACTCGACCGTCTCGCCGCTGCGCAAGGTATGGGTGCGGCCGGCCACCCGCACAGTGACCGCTTCACCCGCGCAGCGCAAGGCGTGCACGATCAACCTGTTGTGGGAAATGTCCAGCTTGATGGCGTGGCCGCGATAGCGGATCGGCACGGTCAGGCGCCCAATGCTGTCGGGCAGGCACGGATCCAGGTACAGCGCGTCCTGGCGCATGGTAATGCCCGTAAAGCAGCGCTGCACCAGATCGACGGTGCCCGCCATGGCGCCCAGATGGATGCCCTCCGCGGTCGTGCCGCCTTGGATGTCGCCGATGTCGCTTTCCAGCGCCATGGCGAACAGTTTCCAGGCCGCCGCCCTGTCCGCCCGCGCAATCACCCAGGAATGGACTATTCGGCTGAGGGTCGAACCGTGCGACGTGCGCCGGTCGTAATAGTCGATGTTGCGGCGGATCTGGTCCGTATCGAACGCATAGCCAAGCCGATCGAACAGGTCGCACAGCTGGTCCGACGAGAACAGATAGAACAGCATCAGCACGTCGGCCTGCTTGCTGGCCTTGTACCGGTTCGGCGTGTCGCCTTCGGATTCCAGGATCCGGTCCAGCCGCTGGATATCGCCGTACTTTTCGGTATAGCCCTGCCAGTCAAACTCCTCCAGGTCGTCATACCGGTCGAACTGACTGATGATGCCGCCGTCGTGGAAAGACACCGTCAGCCTGCGGCTGACCTCCTCCCAGCGTCCAAGCTCTTCGTCCGTCAGGTCAAGCTTGCCGCGCAGCATGCGGATCTGGTCAGCGGGCAGGATTGTCTCCAGTTCCAGCGCATGCTTCAGGATCCAGGCCGCCATCAGGTTGGTATAGGCGTTGTTGTCGAGCCCCGGCCTGTCCTCGTCGGGATAGCCGTCGTGATACTCGTCCGGTCCCATGACCCCTTTGATCTCGAAGCGGTCGGTGTCGGGGTTCAAGACCGCAATGCTGGCCCAGAACCTGGCGATCTCGAACAGCATCTCCGCACCGTAGAAGGACAGGAACTCCATGTCGTTGGTGACCTGGAAGTACTGCCAGATGTTGTAGGCGACGGCGGCATTGACGTGCCGCTGCAGATGCGAGTTGTCCGGCAACCAGTGGCCCGACTTCGGGTTCAGGTGGATAACCTGCGTTTCCTCGCGGCCGTCGCTGCCGCTCTGCCAGGGATACATGGCGCCGCGGGCGCCAATCTCGGCCGCCGCCGCCCGGGCCTCGCCCAGCCGGCGATAACGGTACATCAGCAGGGACCGCGTCAGTTCCGGCATCCTCAGATTGAGGATCGGAAAGATGAACAGCTCGTCCCAGAAGACGTGGCCGCGATAGGCCTCTCCCGTCAGACCGCGCGCCGGCACGCTGACATCCAGGTCGACGGTGTGCGGCGACACCGTCTGCAACAGATGGAAGATGTGCAGGCGCAGGATCACCTGGGCACGCGCGATGCCCATGTCTCCATCGTCCTCGATCTTGATGTCGAACTGGTCCCACAGATAGTGCCAGGCCTTCATGTGGGGCTGAAGGATCGCATCGAACGAGACCAGCCGCAGTGCGGTCTGCCGCGCCGCAAGACCGCATTCCGAGATGCCGTTGTCGCGCGAGGTATGCAGCACCACGAGCTTTTCGAGCGAAAGAGGCACGCCTTCGCTCAGCTTCGCCGTGACCTCGTGGGCGACATATCCGGGCTCTTCGATCAGTGCGAGATCGCCGTCAACCGGCTGGCCGTCCCGGCACAGCCGGCTGCGCGCCGCAAGCGCAATGCGGGTGGCCGCCTGGGTGGTCTCGACCGTCAGATGCATCAGGTCGCCCTCGCCGCCGGCGTCGATCGGGCGCAGATGGCGGCCGTCCAGTGCCTTGTACCGGTCGACACCCTCGTTGATCACCTGGCCGTCCAGGGCCGAGCGGAAGGTGACGTTGCCGGACCAGTTCTCGGGAACGAGGGTCACTTCCTGGGCGGCAAGAAACGCATCCGCCATGCTGATCAATCGCCGGCTTGTCATGCGCGTCAGCCGGCCCTCGTCATCCTCGAACAGGATATCGCGTTTCAGCACGCCGTTTCTCAGATCGAGTTCCTGGGCATAGTCGACGATCTTCACGGCCGCCAGGTCGAACCACGGCCCTGCGCCGAACCGAAAGGTCAAGGCCAGCCAGTTGGGCGTGTTGACCAGATCCTCGTTTTCGACAATGCGCCCGGCGATCTCGGTGCCCAGGCGGTTGTAACAGCCGGCCAGGTACGTTCCCGGATAGTGGTGAGGACCGGCCTTCGTCTCCGCGCCCGCGCCGCGACTGACGAAACGGCCGTTCCCAAGCGCGCACAAGGCCTCGCGCAGGCGTTCGTTCTCAGGATCGAACCCCGAATAGACCAGTGACCAGTCCGTCATGACCGTGTCCCCTTCCCCGTCTCCACAAGCCGTTCCAGCAGGACCTTGACCTCGTCGGTGTCGTTCAGCCTGAAGGCCGCCGCCGATTCCACCGGGCCGTCCGCCACGATGAAACCCAGCCCGCGCCCGGCCAGGGCGCGGAAGGCATCCTCGTCGGTCTCGTCGTCGCCCACATAGACCGGCAGGACATCGGGCCGGTCGAGCGCCAAGGCCTCAAGCAGCCATTCCAGCGCGCGGCCCTTGTGCCAGTCCATCACTGGGCGGATCTCGAACACCTTCTTGCCGCCGGCCTTGCGCAGGCGCGGTTCGGCGGCGACCACGTCGTCGACCTCGCGTTCGACCCGCGGCACGTCCGCCTCGGCCACCAGGCGATAGTGGACGGCCAGCGCATAGGTCTTGGGCTCGACGATCACCCCTTCGATGCCGTCGAGCCTGCTCTTCAGGGTTTCGGCGGCCGCGGCGATCACCGGAATGAACTCCGCGCCTTCTTCGTGGTGAAGGCTGCCGCCCTTCGGATCGTGGATTTCGAAGCCGTGGCTTCCGGCATAGATCAGCGAGTCCAGGCCGACCAGTTTCTGCACATCGGCAAGGCCGCGCCCGCTGACGATCGCCACCGTGCAAGACTGCGCCAACCGGTCCAGGGTGGCACGCATGTCTTCGGAAAGAACCGCCAGATCCGGACGCGCAACGATCGGCGTCAACGTGCCGTCATAGTCAAGAAAAACGGCGAGTTCGCGGGTCTCGCACTCTCGCAGGATCTCAGGCAGCGCCGACAGCGCCGATTCCGTTGCCCCCATGGTCTCCTCCTCCGCGGACGCTGTATTCTGGGCGTTCGCGCGGACATTGTCCTCCACAATGCTCACGGCACCTCCCCTTTTTCGACATCATGTCCGGTTTGCCGGAACGCCCGGTCCATGCCGCGGGGACGCAACCGACCCACTTGTCCGAACGCAGCACGCCGGGCAGACGCAAAGCCGCACTGTCAAGACTGACGAAACCGCGGTCAGTGTGCCCGTTGCCGGGCTTCACCACTTTGCGCTGAGTCAATTGACGGAGGCTAATCGCCGTCCAGCCGCGCCCCGAAATCCTTCGCGCCGATGGGGTGATAGGTCAGCAGCGCGCCGTTCCGCACCGCGCCGAAGACACCGTACGCGCACGGTGCACGTTCGCGCACATCCCGTGCCGACTGCAGCTTGACGGCCTCGAACCCGATGCCCCGCTGGTCGCAGACGCCGCGCATGGCCAGGAGCGTATCGGCGATATAGGGGCACTGATCGGTATAGACGGCCCGCACACCATCGCCCGCAGAGCCGCAGCGGCGACCCCAGTCCGCCGGAAAGGACGGCAGCGGCGCCGCGCCGAAACGCTTGACCAAAAGCTCGAAGCGGGGTGGTGCCCGGTCGACGACCTCGTAGCCGTTGCGGGCGAAAAGGCCGCCGCCCGCCAACCAGTTTCCCGCGCTGGCGACCATGGCAACGCCGTCCAGTCCGACCGTCCGTGCCGCCCGCTCGCAGTCGGCCAACAACGCCTGGCCGTGCCCCTGGCCCTTGCTGCTCCCGATCACCCAAATACAATGGATCACGGCGTAGTTGGCCGCCTCTACGGCACGCCAGGCATAGGCGCCCGGAATCCACTCGATGAAGCCGCGCGAACGCCCGTCGATCATCAGCAGTTTCAGGCGCATTCCTTCCGCGAAACGGGCCCGAAGCCAATTCTCCTTGGCCTGATAGCCGGCGGATTTGCGCTTGCTCTTGTAGCAGAAGAAACCTTTGTCACCGACGGTCTCTGCAGTCACGTCGACCAACGCGGCCATGTCTTTCCTCCCGCTTGGTGGAACGGCCTTGCCATTTCCGGCCGGTCGCTGTCATGGTCAGCGCACGCCAGTGTGGCCGCAATCCATCGCCGCACTCAACCGCGAAACCGTGCCGGGCCGTGATACAGACCGTCTACGCACCGAACCATCGGGAACACCGGCCGCAGCATTTCCTCGTGGCCGGCGCGCCGAGGCCGTCGCCGGAGGTGCCCGAGCGGGCCGATGCGCTGTTGGCTGCACTCAGGCTGGCCGGGCATGTGCCCGTGGAACCGCCCGACCATGGAATTGACCCGGTGGCGGCGGTTCACAGCGAACCCTATCTTCGGTTCCTGGAGACGATCTTTGTCCGCTGGCGGGAGATCGAGGGGGCCGGCCCGGAAGTCGTTCCGAACGTGCACCCGGCACGCGGCGAGGCAGGCTATCCGACGTCGCCGGTGGGCCAGGCCGGCTATCACATGGCCGATACGGCCTGTCCCATCGGCGCGGGGACCTGGGCCGCCGCGACCGCCAGCGCCAACAGCGCGGTCCACGCCGCGGATCTTGTGTTGAACGGGGAAGGCCCGGTCTATGCACTCTGCCGGCCACCCGGACATCACGCCTTCGCCGACATGGCCGGGGGCTTCTGCTATCTCAATAACACCGCGATCGCGGCACAGAGGCTGCGGACGGCCCTGCCGCGGATCGCGATCCTGGACGTGGACGTGCATCACGGCAACGGCACCCAGGGCATCTTCTACCACCGCGCCGACGTCTTGACCGTATCGCTGCACGCAGACCCTGCGGTCTTCTATCCCTTCTTCTGGGGGCACGCGCAGGAACGCGGCGACGGGCCGGGCGAAGGCGCGAACCTGAACCTGCCATTGCCGCGAGGTACCGGTGACGAGGCCTACCTGGAAAACCTGAAAGCGGCGCTGGACCGGATCGACGCCTTCGGGCCTGCCGCACTGGTCGTGGCGCTGGGCTTGGACGCCTACGAGAACGACCCCCTGGCCGGCCTCGCCATCTCCACCCAAGGGTTCCGCCGGATCGGCCATGCGATCGGCGGGCTCGGCCTGCCGACGGTGCTGGTCCAGGAAGGCGGCTATCTGTCGGACGCGCTGGGCAGCAACCTCGACGCCTTCCTTGGCGGGTTTCTTGACGGACGGTGACAAGGGCATGACGGTTCTGAAACGCATCTGTGCGGCGTTCGGCGTGGCGTGCGTCCTGGCAACGGCGCCGGCCGCGGCACGGGCCGATATCGACGGCTGGGTCAAGGAGCTTGCCGACGACGGTTTCTGGGCGACCAGCACCGTCAATCCCGCCCTTCGGGTCGAGTTGGTCACCCACGGCGGGATCCCGCGTCTTGAGGCATACGAACCGATCCCCGAGCGGCCGGACCTGTGGCGCCTGCGTTACTATGCCGGAACCGCGGGCACGTCGTTCATGGTCGGTTTCCGACGCGCAGCGATCATCGATCCCGACGCCGGGCGGGTGCTGGGCGACGCCATGATCAGTGTCGAGCCGCAGGACGGGTCGGACTGGGATCAACCGCGCTGGGAATGGGCCGATCGGTTCGTCATCGTCCATGACCCCGAATGGGGTTACGAGTTCATCCAGACCGACGGTCCCTGGTTCGCCGATCACGCCGCCGACCAGGAGCGCTTCGTCGGCACGACGCCCGTTGAGATCGACGCAGATACGATCCCGCGTATCCGCGAGGCCCTGCTGGACGCGGCGGACCGGCCCGCCAACTTCGCCGGCCGCTATCGGGTCGTGACCTGGGGCTGCGGCAGCGGCTGCTTCGGCGGCGCCATCCTCGACAAAAAAGACGGTGCGGTCTGGGAACTGCCGTTTGCCGCCCATCGTCGTTTCGGCACCATATACGACCCGCTTCAATACCGCGCCGACAGCCGTCTTCTCGTCGTCACCGGGAATCTAAACGAGGAGCGCGACGGCACGTTCTATTTCGTCTGGGACGGTCAAACCCTGACTGAATTGCCCTAGGTCTCGCCGGCGCGCGGGCTCCCGCGGATCGATGGACCTATGGTTTGGTGCGGCATGCGGGCCTGCGGTACGGTGCCGCGATGCGATGAACCCTTGACGATGCGAGGCCGACAATCGTGACCGACCCTGCGCTGACCTACCGGCAGGCGCGCCGTGCCGACCTGCCGATGCTTGTGCGGCTGCTGGCGGACGACCCCCTGGGTCAGAGCCGCGAGCGGGCCACGGATCCGTTGCCGGCCGTATATGAAGACGCCTTCGCGGCAATCGACGCCGACCCGAACAACGAATTGGTGGTCGTGGAGGACGCCGCAGGAAAGCTGGTCGCCACCCTTCAGCTCACGTTCATTCCCTGCCTGTCCCTGATGGGCGGCACGCGCCTGCAGATCGAAAGCGTTCGCGTCGACCCGGAACAGCGTGGCAAAGGCCTGGGCGAAACCGTGTTCCGGTGGGCGATCGAACGCGGGCGCGAGCGGGGCTGCCGACTCGCACAGCTCACGACAAACAAGACGCGGGCCGACGCGCTGCGCTTTTACGAGCGGCTGGGATTCACCGCCAGCCACGAAGGCATGAAACTGATGCTCAACCCGCCACCGGCATCGGAGGATTGATCCGGGCGCCGGCTCACTCCTTCCCTTCGTCTTCCCCCTCGCCCCAGCCCAGGAACAGGCCCACGTCGCCGGGCATGCCGTCGGGATAGTTGAGAATGACCGCGTGCGTCGTGAAACCGCGGTCCTTCATCTCACGTTCCCAGAACTCGTAGGCCCGGCGGGCAAAGCCGGTCAGCGTGTCCGGCCAGTTGTCCAGGCCGTTGTTGATGGCCCGCCCCCCGTCCTCGCACCAGTCCGAGGGAAACTCCAGGACCTTGATTTCCTTCTCGCCGTCCTTGATGGCGGTTCGAATGCGGGCGCGGACGCGGTTCCAGACATCGGGGTGGATCTCCCGCTCCATAAATGCCTGGCGCAATTCGTCCTGTTCCTGTTTCGCCTGTTTCGCCTTTTCTGCGTCTTCGGCCGCCTTTTTTTCCTTGGCCGCAGCCACCTCGTCCATGACGTCTGCCGCCGAGAAGGGTGCGCTGCGATCCTCGGCGGCCTCCGGTTCCTTCGTGTCTGACTGGCTCACTTCTGCCTCCTTTGGTTTTCCGCACGGAGCGGCAGCCTAGCAGAAATAAGCCCGCCCCTATAACGCGATGATATCCCAGTTTGGAGCCGGCGCTCGCGCGGCCACCGTGCGAATTATGGAATGTGACAGAACGGCTTTTCTGTCTAGACTAGGGGTTTGGCCCAATGGCCAATGGCAAAAACGGCAGATCAGGAGGGGACAATGGCGAAAAAGGCCAAGGTGAAGACCAAGGAAAAGGCGAAGAAGAAGAGCGCAGCGAAGAAGCCAATTCCGGCGTATGTGGGGCATCCGCCGGATCGCAAGCCCAAGATGGACCGCGACGTATACGAGGACGAACTGGAAAAGCTCCAGGCCCAGCTCGTCGCGTTGCAGGAATGGGTCGTCGCGAACGGCGAGCGGATCATCGTCATCTTCGAAGGCCGCGACGCCGCCGGCAAGGGCGGGGTCCTCAGGCGCATCACGGAAAGGGTCAGTCCGCGGGTCTTCCGCACGGTCGCCCTGCCAGCCCCGACCGAACGCGAGAAGTCGCAGATCTACTTCCAGCGGTACATCCAGCATTTCCCGGCGGCCGGAGAAATCACCCTGTTCGACCGTTCCTGGTACAACCGGGCGGGGGTCGAGCGCGTCATGAGCTTTTGCTCCGCGGACGAGTACGACAACTTCATGCGCGTCTGCCCGGCGTGGGAGCGCGAGATCGTCCACGAGGGCATTCGCCTGATCAAGTACTACTTCGACGTCAGCCAGGCCGAGCAGGAAAAACGGTTCAATGCCCGGATCAACGATCCAATCCGGCAATGGAAGCTGAGCCCGATGGATGTCGAATCCTATCGCCGGTGGTGGGACTATTCCAAGGCGATCGACGACATGTTCATGGTCACGGATACGGAATATGCCCCATGGTATGTCGTGCACGCGGACGACAAGCGCCGGGCGCGCTTGAACTGCATCGCCCATCTGCTCAGCATCATTCCGTATGAGGAAATCCCGGTCGAAAAGGCAAAGCTGCCTCGGCGCCAAGCAAGGCCGAAAGCGCTCTCGGAAACCAGGCTCTATGAGAAATTCGTTCCGGGCCGCTACTAGCCTCGACTGCACGGGCGGATGAGCAAGCCGGGACGGCGCAGCGCACGTTCGCTGGAGCAGTTCTACAGGCTGCTGTCTGGCAGGGACGACGACAAGGGCGGCAACCCGGTTGTGCGCACCGTCGGGTCCGTGGTGATGCTGCTGGTGCTTGGCTTGCTGGTGCTGCAGACGCTGGCCGGCCGCCTGTTTGACGCGCTGGGCCTGCCGCAGGTTCCGGTCGGCTGGCTGATGGGCATCTTCATTTTCGTCAGCACGATCTGGGTCGGCGTCGCGGCCTGGCAGCGTCGGCGCCCCGGCAAGGACTGACGGCACCGTCGACCCTAACCGCGCGCGGCGGTGCCCTCCACCGGGACGACGATCCCCCACAGCAGATCCACGTCGCGGTTCTCGGTCAGCGGCATGATCAGCGCGTCGACATGGGCGATGCAGGGATCTTTGCCGTCGTAGGGAAGCCGCGCACACACCGGGCGTCGACGCAGCACCGTCTCGGCATACAGCGCGAAGACGACGCTGGGCGGGCGCTGACCGGGAATCTCGCTGAGCCGCATCCCGGCGTGATAGCCGCTGGCGATCTGGTCGATGACATCGCCGATCAGACGATAGCGAAAATCCAGCGGTCCGCTGAGAACCTCGATCAGTTCCGAATGCGGCAGGAGGGTCGGAATATCGATCGGGTCAAGGTCCCGCCGTTGCGGGATCGGCGTATCTCCGCAAAGCGAGTTCCAGTGCGCAAGGGCCTGGCGCGCCAGGCCTGACGCCGGCGCGATCTCTTCGAAAGGCGGCCGCTGGCCGCGTTGACCCTCCCGGTGCGCGCGCGGGTCTGAAACCGCGTCACTGGACCAAGAGCGGGTGGCGGAATCGCTCATGTCATTCATGTTATCGCCGCCCAGGTGAAAGCGCGGCACACCTTGTCGTGAGGATTATGAACGACCGCGTGGACGGGTCCGAGGCAAGCGGCGCCCCGTGACCGGACATACCGACAGACTGCATCCGTACCTACTCCACCCTTGAGGTTTTCCTGGTGCCCGGACTGTGCACCAATCGCTGCGGCCCGACGTGTGAGATGCCTCACAGGGCCGCAATTTCGGCAGGGTCGTCCGGCCGGCGTTAAGGATTGCAACCAGGCTCTTGATCCGGACGGAAAGGCGGACATAGGGTCATCCGTCCATTCAGCAAACCGGCGGACTTTTCCCTGCACGTCTCGCGCCCACGTCCGTTAACCGCCCCGCCCCGCGCCGACCGATGACCGGCGTGATGGTGGCCTGGCGTTGGTTCGACGCCACGATCCTGGAACTCGGGCGCGAGTTCCGCCTGTCCTATCTGCCGCCGCTGATGGTCTATGTTGCGGCCGGCGTGTCGGGCCTGACGGCAATCGTCGGCGTGTTCTTCATCAAGGACTATCTCGGCCTTTCGGCGGCCTTCCTGGCCGGGCTCGCCTTTTGGACCGGGATCCCCTGGGCGCTGAAGATGCCGCTGGGCCACCTGGTCGACCTGATCTGGCGCTGGAAGGCCCTGATGGTCTATTGCGGCGCGGTTCTGATCGCGCTGTCGATCGGGATCATGTACGGGCTGATCGCGCATATCGATGCGATGACGGCGTTCGCAAGCGCCGAGGCATGGTACGTGACCAGCGCGCTGCTGGCTCCCACCGGCTATGTGATCCAGGACGTGGTGGCCGACGCCATGACGGTGGAAGCGGTTCCGACGGTGGATGCGCACGGCGTTCCCCTGGCGGATGCCGCGATCAAGGCCATGCACACGACCATGCAGACCCTGGGACGCGTGGCGATCATCGGGGGCTTCGTCGCGGTCGCGGCCTTGAACATCGCCTTCTTTGCCGATGTCGAGACCCTGACCGAGGCGGAGAAGGCCGCAATCTACGCCCGGATCTACCTGATGGCGCTGGCGATCCCGGTCATCTCCGTCGCCGGCGTCACCCTGGGCTGGGCGATGCAGCGTCAGCGCACGCGGGCGCTTTTGCGCCGAGGCTTCGCCCCGGACGAGGTCGACCGCATGGTATCCGCGCCGGTCGAAGAAACGCACCCCAACTGGTGGATCTTCGGCGGCAGCGCGGTCTTCGTCGTCTTCACCCTGTCGATGGGTCTCGGGCAGGTGCCGTTCGCCCAGGAGATCGTCTTTGCCGGGTCGTTGGCGATCGTCGGGTTCCTGATGTTCAGGCTGGTCCTGGAACTGCCGCCCGACACCCGGAGCGCGTTGCTGGGAACCGCCGTCATCCTGTTTGCATTTCGCGCCGTGCCCTTGCCGGGACCCGGCGTGGCATGGTTCGAGATCGACGTCCTTGGCTTCGACCAGCGTTTCCTGTCGGTCCTGTCGCTGATCACGTCGGGCCTGGCGCTTGCCGGCCTGGTGATTGCGCGGCCGTTGCTGGCAAACCGGTCGATTGCGCAAGTGGTGCTGTTCCTGACGCTGGCCGCCGGTGTCCTCTCCCTGCCGAACATCGGCCTCTATTTCGGTCTTCACGAATGGACCGCGCCGCGCACCAACGACATTGTCGATGCCCGATTTATCGCGATCCTGGACACGGCCCTGGAGTCGCCGCTGGCGCAGATCGCCATGATCCCGATGCTGGCCTGGATCGCGAAGAACGCGCCGGCGCACCTGAAGGCAACCTTCTTTGCCGTGATGGCATCCTTCACGAACCTGGCCCTGTCGGCTTCGGCGCTGGGCACGAAGTACCTCAACCAGGTCTTCGTGGTGACGCGCGAGGTCCGCGACCGCGCGACCGGCACAATCGAAGTTGCCGCCGACTACGGCGATTTGGGATGGCTGTTGATCGTCGCCGCCACGGTCACCGTTGGCGCGCCGCTGCTGGTCATCGCGATCATCCAGAACTCGCCGCTGAGAACCCGGCAGTGACCGCCGGGCAGGTCAGCCGCTGCTGGGCATCTGGACGCGCATGATCGGCTTTTCGTCGATCGGCAGGTGTATCGCGGCCGCAAGCAGGCCGAAGCCGACGCCGGCCCACCAGACCCCATCGTACGAGCCGGTGGTATCGTAGAGATATCCGCCAAGCCAGACGCCCATGAAGCTGCCGATCTGGTGCGACAGGAAGACGATGCCGAACAACGTGGCGAGATAGCGCACGCCGAAGATCTGGCCGACGATGCCGGTTGTCAGTGGCACGGTGGAAAGCCACAGGATACCGATCGCGGCGGAGAACAGGTAGATGGTCGTTTCGGTTTTCGGCGCCAGCAGCAAGGCCGTGATCACCACCGCGCGCAGGAAATAGATCCCGCTCAGCCCCATCTTCTTGCTCCAACGCTGGCCGAAGGCGCCCGAGGCAAACGACCCGATGATGTTGAACAGGCCGATCATCGCGATTGCGCCGGCCCCGACCGATGCGGCGAGGCCAAGGTCCTTCACGTAGGCGGGAAAGTGGACCGTGATGAAGGCCACGTGAAAGCCGCATACGAAGAACCCGATCGTCAGCAGCACATAGCCGCTGTGTCCGCGTGCCTCGGCCAGGGCCTGGCGCAGCGACTGATCGATCTCCGTTTCGCCGCGCACCGAAGGCGTGCCGGGCAAAAGAAAGGCCAGCGGGATGATCAAGAGAGCCGAGGCGGCGAGGATCAAAAGCGCGGTATGCCAGCCATAAGCCGTGATGAAGGCCTGTCCCAGCGGCGAGAACACAACCTGTCCGAAAGAGCCGGCTGCGGTGCCCAGCCCCAGGGCCAGCGACCGCCTCTCGGGCCCGACAACCTTGGCCATCGCCGCAAGCGCGATCGAAAAGGCGGTGAACGCCACACCGATCCCGACCAGGATGCCTGCCGTCAGATGCAGCATCGCACCGCTGTCGGCCTCGGCCATCCCCCAGATCCCGACCGCATAGACGACGGCGCCCAATGCCAGCACGCGCGGCGGTCCGAACCGGTCGCTCAAAGCGCCGGCCACCGGCACACCGATGCCCCACAGCAGGTTCTGAATCGCCAGCGCCAGCGCGAAGGTCTCGCGGCTCCATCCCTGGGCAACCGTCATCGGTTCAAGAAAAAGACCGAAGATCGAGCGTGCACCGAAACCCGTCATGGCGATCAGGCAGCCGGCAATGATCACCACAAGCGGCGTTTGCCATCGCGGCATCGCAACGGTCTCCTGCGATGTGCTCATGATGCAGTCCCCCTGGCGCAGTTACCGGCAATGGGTGAACGGCAGGCTCGCTGCCTTGTCAAACCGGATCGAGAGTATAGGGACCTTTCCCGTCGATGCCACACGCCAAGCTGTGCCGGAAGATCGAGCCATCTGCACCACCCCCCCGGCGCCGGACCCAAGGCATCAAACGCGCGCGCCAAGCGCAGTGCTTGCCGAGTCCTGTTGCCCCGGTCCCTCCGGACATGCTTGTATGATGACAATGGCGTGACAAAAGGGGCACAAGGGGGATATCGCCATGGCGGGTATCTTGCCGTTCCAAAGAACGGGCCTGTTGGTCAACGAGATCGACGAGTATCTCGACAAGGTTGCGGAAACGGTGATGGTGCTGGAACAGACTGTCCTGCACTATGTGGACAATGGTCCGGACGATTATCTGAAGCAGAAACTCGATCAAATCGGCGATTTGGAGACCCGCGCCGACGAACTTCGACGGAACATCGCGAACGTGATGTTCTCCGAAATGCTGATGCCGGACACCCGCGGCGACGTACTGACGCTGTTGGACGAGCTCGACACCCTGATCGATGACAGTGTCCATACGGTCGCCGAACTCCTCATTGAACGGCCGAATCTGCCGGAACTGACACACGACGCATTCCGCACAATGATGGGGAACACGTCCAAGGCAGCACAGTGCGTCGTGGACGCCGCACGGGCCTATTTCAAGGAACCCAAGTCGGTGCGGAACCACATACACAAGATCGGCTTCCACGCCACGGAAGTGACGGAAGTCCTCCTTGGTACCGGCATCGCGGTCTTCGATGCCGACCTGCCACTCGAGCATAAGCGCCAGCTTAGGGCCTGGCTGTTGAGCATCAGGGGAATCGCCTCTCACGCGACGGATGTGGGAGACCAGATCGAGATCTTCGCGGTCAAGCGCGCGGACTGAGCCTGACAGCGCGGGACGCCGCTGTCGGAAGGGGGGCCAAACCGATGGAGATCACGCTTCTGATATTCCTTTCCAGCGGCCTGTTCCTGGGCTGGTCGCTGGGTGCGAACGACGCCGCGAACATCTTCGGCACCGCCGTCGGCAGCCGGATGATCTCCTTCACCACGGCTGCGGTCGTCTGCGCGGTTTTCGTCGTTATTGGCGCGGTCGTCGGCGGCGAAGGTGCCGCACATGGCCTTGGCAAGCTGGGTGCGGTCAATGCGTTGGCCGGATCCTTCATGGTCGCCCTCGCCGCCGCCGTCACCGTGTTCGTGATGACCAAGCTTGGGTTGCCGGTCTCCACGACCCAGGCCGTGGTCGGCGGCATCATCGGATGGAACCTGTTCGGCGGATTTCTGACCGACCTGAACGCGCTGTCGCGGATCGTCGGCACCTGGATCGTCTGTCCTATCCTCGGCGCAATCTTCGGGGCGGCGCTGTACAAGGCGACGACCGCATTTCTGGGCTGGTCGAAGATACACATGGTCCGCATGGATGCGTTGACACGGGTGGCCTTGTTGCTGGCCGGGGCCTTCGGCGCCTACAGCCTGGGCGCCAACAACATCGGCAACGTGATGGGCGTGTTCGTGTCCTCGTCGCCGTTCGACGACCTGAACGTCGCGGGTTTATTCGTGCTGTCCGGCACACAGCAGTTGTTCCTGGTGGGGGCGCTGGCGATCGGGGTCGGCGTCTTCTATTCAAGGCCCGTGATGATGACGGTGGGCAACAGCATCCTGCCGGTCAGTCCGGTCGGCGCCTGGGTGGTGGTGATGGCGCAGTCGCTGGTGCTGTTCATCTTCTCCTCCAACGAACTGCTGGCTTTCGTCGTGGGCCTCGGGCTGCCGCCCTATCCCCTGATCCCCGTTTCGAGTTCCCAGGCCGTCATCGGGGCGGTGATCGGCGTCGGCTTGACGCGGGGTCTGTCCGGCGCCCGGCAGATCCGATGGCGCGTGCTTGCCAACATCGGCTCGGGCTGGGTCTCCACCCCCATCATCGCAGCCGCGATCAGCTTCTTTTTCCTGTTCTTCCTGCAGAACGTGTTCCAGCAGCAGGTCTTCCAGGAGGTTCGCTACTCGCTTGGCGACGAGGTGATCGAACGGCTGGAGGCGCGCGGCGTCCCGACGGCCGAACTGGAGGAGTTCCGCGGGGCGGAGATCGTGTCGGCCGTGGCATTCAGGGACACGTTGCGGGCGGGAACCGAACTGACCGACGATCAGGTGGCGTTGGCCGTCGAGTTGGCAGAGGTTCATCGGATCGTGATGGACCGGCGCGAACTGGCCACGCTGGACCGGGATTATCTCGGGCCTGAGCGAACCGCGGCGGTCGAACAGCTTGCCGAACAGACGTTCGAGCACAAATGGCAGTTCAATGAGGCCTTGGCGGCGCTTTCGGACGTCTGGAAGAAGAAGGAACCGAGCCCGCTGACCAAGGACTACAACTCCCTCCTGTCGGAGATGCTGGTCTACCTGCACAGGAAGTTCAAGGAAGAGGTCGAGTAGCGATCTTCGCGGTCAGTCGGCGGCGTCCGGCTTGAGGTTCTTGGCCAGGTTGATCGGAACATCGGACAGGCTGGTGATCAATGTGTAGGCCAGCGCCAGCAGGATCGGTCCGAGGAAGATCCCGAGGAACCCGAAAGCGAGCGCGCCGCCGATGACGCCGAAGAAAACCAGGACCAGCGGGAGCGCGCTGGCCTGCGAGATCAGGATCGGCTTGATGAAGTTGTCGACGCTGCTGACCACCAGAAAACCCCACACCGCCAGGAACAGCGCCCAGCCCCGTTCGTCTTGATTGAACAGCCACACGGCCGCCGGTATCCAGACCAAAGGCGCGCCAAAGGGGAAGATCGAGATGAAGAATGTCACCAGGCCCAAAAGGGCCGCGCCGGGAACCCCGGCGATGAGGAAACCCACGCCGGCCAGCGTTCCCTGCGCAAGCGACGTGCCGATGATCCCGTGCACCACGCCCCGCATCGTGTCGCCGGCGACCTTGATCAGAGAGCGGGCGCGCGGCCCGGCCAGCGTTTCCGACACGGCGGTGAAACGATCCAGGATCTGCGCGCCGTTCCTGTAGAAGAAGAACGTCACAAAGATGCTGAGCGTCAGATCCAACAGTCCAAGCCCAAGCGCGCGCGCCGATGCGATCAGCCAGTTCGTGGCCTGTCGGATATAGGGCTTCAGAGCCTGAAAGAAGGAATCGGCGTCGCCGGTCCATTCCTTCCACTGTTCGGCGAAGTCGGCGCCCACCAACGGGATCTCCGCGATCCAGGCCGGCGGCGGCGGCGGTCCGCGTTCGACGAAGCCGGTGACCAGCCGGCCCAGCGTCGCGGCGTTGTCGGCAAGCTTGAAACCGGCAAAGAAGAGCGGCACCAGCAGGATCAGTGCCAGAAGCATCACCATGAGCGAGGCTGCCAGCGTCCTGCGTCCGCCCAGCAGGCGATTCAGACCTTCGAAGGTGCTCCAGGTCGAGATGGTGAGGACCAGCGCCCAGATCAACGCCGCCACGAAAGGCGTCAGCACCGCCACGCACCCGACCGCAAGAATGATCAGAAGGCCGATGGTCGCGAATTGCTGAACCTGTTTTCGCTCTATTGCCACGTTGTCTCCTGCTGTCTGGATCGCGCTTCACATCCTCGGGGGGCGCGCGCGGGAATTCAACCGTGCCATGCGTTCCCGGCGGCGGGTACCCGTCATCAGCCACCTACCGCGACGGGCGCGCCACCGCGCCCCATCGCCATCCGCGACAGGGCCGCCGCGATCACGACCCAGACAACGAACGCCATGGCAATCGCCTCCATGGTGACGCCGGCATCGATCAGCCAGCCCAGCAAAGCCGGCGACAGGGCGGATGCGAAGACCATGACCGCGGTGACCATCGCGCGGATCGAGCCAAGATGGCGCTGACCGTAAAGCTCTGCCCACAGGGCGCCCGACGAGGTCTGGAAAAGGCCCGTCGAACAGCCGGCAAGCGTCATGAAGCCGATCGCGGCCGCAGGATGGCGCGACAGGCCGAGCCACACCAGCCCCAGCGCCAGGGGGATCAGGGCGTAGGGAAAAATGCCGGCGGCCCGCAGCCTGTCTATGGCGGCGCCGGCGACCAGCGAAAACGCCACCACGGCGCCCGCATAGAAGACGAAGCCGCCGGCGAACAGGCTGAGCGGCCAGCCCTTGGCATCGACAAGATGCACCTGGTGAAAGAACAGACCCGTGATCATGAAGGACGGTGCGAACAGCGCCGGCAGGACGAGGTAAAAGCGCACATCCCGCAGCACCTCCACCCGCGACCATTGCCGTGCCGCCGCACCCTGGCCGGAACGCGCCCCCTGCCCGGCCTCATAGGCCGCGTGGCGTGCGCCATGGCCGCGCAACAGCCATAGGATCAGCGGCACCCACAGCAAGGCCATCGCCGCCGCCGCCGCGCCCCAGGTCTGACGCCAGCCAAGCAGATCCATCGACCCGACGGCCATCAGCGGCAGCATGGCTTCGCCTGCTGCAAAACCCAAGGACGCCAGCGCGATCGCACGGCCGCGGCCTTCGTCGAAATACCTGGCCATCGAGGTGACCGCGGTATGGGACATGAGCCCCTGTCCCGAGAACCGCAGCATCAGGAAGGCGAGGAACAGGTAGGGCCAGGCCGCGGGCGGCGCCAACGCCAGCAAGAGGCAGGCCAGGGCCAGCAGAACGGCCGCGGTCACGCTGTAGGCTCTGAGGTCGATGCGGTCGATCAACTGGCCGGCTGGGACCATCACCGCCGCACTGGTCAGCGTCGCCAACGCATAGACGGTTCCGAAGGCGCCATGTCCAAGGTCGAAGGCGCCGCGGATCTCGGCTCCGAACAGCGCGATAAAGAACGTCTGCCCGAACGAGGAGCCCATCGACATCAGGCAACCGAAGGCGATGAACCGCCGGTTCTGCAGGAAAAACCGGAGATAGCGCACGCATGCTCCCGGGCTTGTCAGGGGATCGGGCTTGGCGCCCCTTGTCGATCATTCCCGGCGCGAAGTCCAGCGCTTGACATACGCCGCCTGTCGCGACAATTCGGACGTGCCGCTATAGTCCCGCGTCGACGCAGGAGGACCAGCCGATGATTGTCCCCAACCTGATGGTGACCGACATGCCCCGCTCGATCGCCTTTTATCGCGACATACTGGGCCTGACGGTCGGTACGACGGTTTCCTCGGACAAGAGCTTCGCGACCGGCGGTGAGGTCGTTGCCGAGCCGGTCTTCGCCGTCCTGGAGTGGAACGGCGCCCAGATCATGCTGCAGACGGTGGAGAGCCTGGCCGCGGAACTTCCGGTCTTCTCGGCGGGCCAGTCCCCGCACCCGGCCGGAACCGTCTATCTCCGCGGCTTCGACCCCGACAGTGTGGCCGGGCGGCTGAGCGGCGACATGATCGTCAAGGGCCCGGAACGGACCTGGTACGGCATGCGGGAGCTCTATATCCGCGATCCGGACGGCCACATCCTTTGTCTTGGCGCGCCCGAAGGGGCACCGCCGTCCGAGGGCGCCGGCTGACGGCTGCGCGCGGCCCCCGCCATTCAAGAGAGGCCCGGAACCCAAGGGGAAACTGGCGGTTTGAGCCCCGCCCCCGGCAAGCTATAGTGCCGGGCCCGCCGACGGCGACGACCATCAATCGAAAAAACAAACTGGGGGTCCAAATGAGGTTTCTCTTCGCACTGGGGATGGCGTTCGCCCTGCTGGCGCCTGCCGTGGCATCGGCGCAGTCTCCGACACTGGATCGCATCAAGGAGACAGGCAAGTTCCGGATCGGGTTCCGACCGGCACAGCCGCCCATGTCCTTCGTCAACACGGACGGCCAGCCTGCGGGCTATTCCGTCGACCTTTGCCTGCGCATCGCTGCCGGCGTGCGCAGCATCCTGTTGCTGCCTGAGATGGAGGTCGAATTCGTCTCGGTCGAGGCCTCGAACCGCTTCACGGCCCTGACAGAGGGCGCCATCGATATTCTCTGCGGGACGACCACCAAGACGATCGGGCGCAGCGAACTGGTCGATTTCACCTCGCTGACCTTCGTCACCGGTGCGACGGTGATGAGTATGAAGGATTCGGGCATCAACGGACTGGTCGACCTGCAGGGCAAAAGCGTCGGCGTTGTGCGCGGAACCACCTCGGCCGCCGCGCTGGAAGACGCGCTGATCAAGTCGGTGATCCAACCCAAGATCGTGGGCATCGGCACGACATCGGCCGCGCTGGAGGCTTTACGGTCCGGCGAGATCGACGCCTTCGCCGGCGACCAGGTGGTCCTGATCGGCCTGATCTTCTCGTCGGAAGACCCGACGGCCTTTTCGCTGTCGGCCGACCTTTATTCCTTCGAACCATTCGCCCTGGCGGTCCAGCGTGGCGACACCGACTTCCGGCTGATCGCGGATGCGGTGCTGGCACAGCTCTATCGCGGGGGTGCGATCGACGGCATCTACGACAAATGGTTCGGCAAGCTGTCGAAACAGAAACCGGACGTTCTGGAGGCGCTGTACCTCTTGGGGGCGACACCGAAATAGCGGTGCCCGTCCGCGGCCAGGGGCCGACAGCGGAGACCGGAACAGGAGATAGATATGAGGCTGTTGATTGTCCTGGGACTGGCATTGGCCCTGGTTGCGCCCGACCAGGCCTCCGCGCAGACGGGAACGCTGCAACAGATCAAGACGGTCGGAAAGATGCGGATCGGTTACCGCAAGTCCGAACCGCCGATGTCCTTCATCAACGAGGAAGGAAAGCCGGTCGGCTATTCCATCGACCTGTGCACGCGGGTCGCGGCCGGCGTGCGCAGCGTTCTGCAGATGCCGGAACTGGAGCTTGAATTCGTGGCAGTGGAATCGTCCAACCGCTTTTCGGCTCTGGTCGAGAACAAGATCGATATCTTATGCGGGTCGACGACCAAGACAATCGGCCGCAGCGAACTGGTCGACTTCACGTCGCTGACGTTCGTGACAGGCGCCAGCCTGATGAGCATGCGGGGCAGTGGGATCAGCAGGGTCGGCGATCTGCAGGGCAAGCGCGTCGGCGTGGTCCGCGAGACCACCACGGCGGACGCGCTGCAGAAAGCGCTGAGCACCTTCGTGGTGGAAGCCGAAGTGATCACTGTCGGCACGGCGTCGGCCGGGCTGCAGGCCCTGAAATCGGGAGAGATCGACGCATTCGCGTCCGACCAGGTGGTGCTGATCGGCCTGATCATCACGTCGGAACAGCCCGACACCTTCGCGCTGTCGCAGGAGCTTTATTCTTTCGAACCGTTCGCCCTGGCGGTGCGGCGCAACGACGCCGATTTCCGCCTGGTGGCGGATGCGGTTCTGGCTCAGCTCTATCGCACCGGCGCGATCGAAACGATCTACAACAAATGGTTCAGTCAGATCTCCGCCGACACGCCCGACGTCCTGAAGACCATGTACATGCTGGGCGCGACGCCAAAGTAAGGGGGCGACGCTCTACCGCAGGGTCGGATAACCCGCTCGCACCGCATCGCGTTCCATCTTAGCGATGCCGTCATAGGCTTCCGGCGGAAGCGAAGCCGTGCCCGAAATGAACAGCGCATCCCGGATCGGCCCGCTGAGACCGTGCTCAAGCGCCTCTGCAACGGCGCCGCGGATGCGGCTCAGACTGCGCCTCCCGTTGCTGCGCGCGCAGATCAAGGGGAGCCCGGGGGTCGGCGGCGTCTCGGCAACGACGGAAAGCCGGGCCACCGTCTCGGGCTCGTGTCGCTGTGCAAGTGCCCAGCACACCGCATCGACCGAGCAAAGATCGGCGCGGCCTTCGGCCACCGCCTTCAACGAGGCGCGATGGCTGCCGGTCCTGACGGTTGCGCCGAAAAAGGTCCCGTCCCTGGCCATGGGCGCGATCAGCGCCCGCAGGGCGGAATAGCCCGACTGCGAATGGATGGCATTATAGGCGGCGCACCGGCCGCGCATCTCCTCCAGCGCCGCGACCCTGTCCGCCGCGCGCGCGACCACCAAGCTGCGATAAAGCGGCCCGTCGCATCCCGCCACCGCGTAACATGGCGTCGAGACCAAATGCACACGCCGGCGCAGCCCTCGCACATAGGGAAGACCGCAGGTCTGGCCCAGCAGCAGGCGCGGATCGCGCCAAACGGCATCCGCAGCGCGCCGACGCTGCAGCCGTGGCGGCGGCCGGATGCCGCGGCGCTGCAACGCCGAAGCCAGCGCGCGCCACAGCCCATCGGTTTGGTGCCTGACTTCGGGCCAGTCATACATGGGAAGGACGGCGACCGCCGGAGACGGCGCGCGTTCAGCCATCGGCAGCGCTGGAAGGCGGATATGCGACCGGCTGGTTCATCCGAAATGCGAAACGGCGTGCCAAGTCCCAATAGCTGTCGTAACGATAGCCGCCGTTGCGGGCAAGCGTCTCGGACCGGGTGCCGGCATAGATCGCAGGCAGCGCATACCAGGGTGCCGCGGGGTGTCGGTGATGGACCGCATGCAGGTTGTTGTTCAGGAACAGCCACGACAACAGGCCACGGTCCTCGATCACAACGGTGCGCGCGCCCTTGTCGGGATGAGCGCGATGCTCGGCAAAGGTCCGGACCATCACAACACCATAGCCTGCATAGGCGATCAGCGCGTAGAGGAACGGGTCAAGGCCGCAGACCCAAACGACCCAGACGAGGACGCCGGCCACCGCCGGAAGGTGCCACAGCCAGGCCGCAACCACGTCGGTCCGGCCGGCCCGGATCGCGGCGAGGTCGGCGCGGTAGAAACGCAACAGAGCGATCGCCGGGCCGAGGACCAGCCTGCCGACCAGGGTATTCTGGGCCATCAGCAACAGCCGCAGGGCACGTGGCGTCCGCGCCCAGGCCTTGGGGGTCAGAAAGAAGCTCTCGGTGTCCAGGACCGGATCGGCAAGCGCCGCTGCCCGGTGGTGTGCCCTGTGCAGGCTCAAGAACCGCCCATAGGGCATGAACAGGCCCAGCGCCGGAAAGACCAGCGCGGCGTTCAGCCAGCCGGCGTCTGTCGGATGGCCGTGGGTGGCCTCGTGCTGCAGCGACGAATGCAGGGTGACGCTGAAAACGGCGACGGGTATCCAAGCCCACCAATAGGCGCTTGCCATGAACCAGGTTGCGGAAACCCAGGCCCCGTAACACAGGCCCAGCATCCAAATGGTCGGCCACTCAAACCGTGACCCCGGGACACGCCACATCGTCACCCTCTTCACCCCCGTTCCATGGCACCATCCGGCGAACGGTTGATCAATGTGGCGATCTGTTGACTGTGGTGTTTTTGTGGATTTTAATTTTTTGATTGAAGACTATTGTCAACATACGGTCTATAAAGTCCCCCGAATGGCTATCGATAAACGGGATGTGGGCGCGGTCTTTCGGGACCGCCTGTCGGAACTGGCCGGCCGTTATGGCGGCAACCAGGCCGCTTTCGCCCGGGCGATCGGCCTGGACCGGTCGGCCCTGCGCCAGTTGATGGCGCCCGGATCGACCCGCCTGCCCAGGGCCGAGACCCTGTGCCGGATCGCCGAGCAGCATTCGGTCAGCCTCGACTGGCTTTTGGGGCTGAGCCAGAGCGACAGCGTCGCCACCGAGATCAGCACGACCCTGGAAATCGAGGAGGCCGCGGACGACCGGGATGACACGCGGCTGAACGAGTGGCACCGCGAGGCTTTCGGCTACAAGATCCGTTACGTCCCGAAGACCCTGCCGGATCCGCTGCGGTTGCAGGAGGTGATCCTCTACGAACACAGCCCGGACCGCGACCCCAAGCCGCTGACGCAGCTGCACGAGGCCGACAGCCGGCTGGCCTATACCCGGCGGCCGGAGACCGACATCGAGGTCTGCATGTCGCGCCAGACGCTGGAGCAGTTCGCCCGCGGCGAAGGCATCTGGAGGGGCCTCGCCGCGCCGGTCCGCCGCCGCCAGCTCGACCATATGATCGTGCTTCTGGACGAACTCTATCCCACCTTTCGGCTGTTCCTGTTCGACGCGACCCAGGTATTTTCGGCACCCTATACGGTGTTCGGCACGATCCGGGCCGCCATCTACATGGGCGAGATGTATCTGGTGGTGAACTCGGTGGAGCACATCGCCGCCCTCAGCCGCCACTTCGACCAGTTGATCCGGGCCGCCCGGGACACGCCCGTCGACTCGCCGCGGTTCGTGAAGGGCCTGTTGGAATACGCCGTCTAGCCTCTTTCATCCGTCGCGCATCGTCATGCCCCAGGTTCACGGTTGACCTGACCCGCCCGGGCCCGTCGTAATGTCCGATCAAAACGGCACTCGCGGGGGGATCGCATGCTGCACGACGATCGGGGACTGAGCCTGGCCACCGACAGCCCGGAGGCCGCCGCGGCCCTGACGCTGGCCGTCGGCAACTTCTGCCGCTGGAAGGCGGCCGTCATGCCGGCCCTGAAGACGGCGCAGGAGACGGACCCGGATTTCGGCTTCGCCCATGTTGCCGGCGGCTTGATTCTGCACGCGGCACGCGACGCGCGCTTGGGTCCGAAGATCGCGGACGGTCTCGTCCGCGCCCACCGGGCGCAGCGCCGGATGAGCCCGCGCGAACGGCTCTATCTTGCCGCCCTCGACGCCGCGGCCGCGGGACGGATCGCCGAAGCGGTGTCGGTCTACGAAACGATCCTCGCCTACCATCCGACCGACCTGTTCGCACAGCGTCTGGCCCAGATGGAACTGTTCTGGATCGGAGAGATGCGCTGGTCGGCGGAGATCTCCGCCCGGATCGCCGGATCCTGGAGCGAGGACATGCCCGACTATGGACACCACCTGTCCTGCCGGGCCTTCGATCTGGAGGAGGTGCGCGCGTTCGACGAGGCCGAACGCCTGGCGCGCATCGCGGTCGAACGCGACCCCGGCGATGTGTGGGGCACCCATGCGGTGGCGCATGTGATGATCATGCAGGGCCGGCACCAGGAAGGGATCGCCTGGCTGGACGGGCTCAAGGACAATTGGGCCGACGCCAACCAGATGCAGCTTCATCTGTGGTGGCACAGGTGCCTTTTCCACCTGGAACGCGGCGAGACCGAGGCGGTCCTTGAGATCTACGATCGTTGGGTCCGGAACCGGGACCTCGACCTGTTGCAGGCGATGCCTGACCTCTACATCGACATGCAGAACGGCGCCTCGATGCTGCTCAGGCTGCAGCTGCGCGGCATCGACGTGGGACCGCGCTGGGACGAGTTGTGCGAACTGACCCTGCCGCGCCTGGACGACCATACCAGTCCGTTCACCTCCGCCCACTTCGCGATTATCCTCGCGGCCTGCGGCCGGTTCGCCGAGGCAGACGACCTGGTCCGGTCGATGGCGGCATTCGCCGCAGAACCCGACAACACGCTGGCCCCGCGCTATGGCGCCGCCGCGGTTCCCGCGGCGCGGGCGGCAATTGCGCACGCGCGCGGCGACCACCAGTCCGTGGTCGAGAACCTGTTCCCAGCGCGCCACATGCTGTGGCAGATGGGCGGCAGCCACGCCCAGCGCGACCTGTTCTTCCTGATCCTCGCCGATTCCGCCCGGCGGCTGGAACGCCGCGATCTGATGCCGATCCTGATCGACGACGTCGCCTGGGCCGGGTTCAGCGAGCCCGCCGATCGGATCGGCTATGCCGGACTCGCGGCCTAGGAGACCTCGGAGTCGCGCGCGGCCTCTGCCATATGGTTCGAGACGGCGCGCTGGCGCGCGCCTCCTCACCATGAGGGGATTGGCGCGTCCAACCAAAGAAAGACCTCACCCTGAGGAGCGATGCGCAGCATCGCGTCTCGAAGGGCGTGGCAGCCCCGGAAAAGACTCTTGGACCGGGGAAGCGTAACATCGGGCATCAATAACAGGGGGAAGCGCATGGGCACAGTGATCGCGATCGTGGGCGCCGGGCTGGTGGGACGGGCCTGGGCCCTGGTTTTCGCCCGCGCCGGCCACACCGTCCGCATCTTCGACCCGACGGCGGGCGTCGCGGAAGATGCGCTCGGCTGGGTCGATGCCGAATTGCCGGCGCTGGCGGACATGGGTTTGCTTCGGGGCCGGACGCCGGCCGAGGTCCGGGACAACCTCTCCGTCGCGACCGACCTCGACGCCGCGCTCGACGGCGCGCGCCATGTCCAGGAAAACGTGCCGGAAACGCTGGAGGCCAAACGCGCCGTCTTTGCAGAACTGGACGCGGCCGCGGGACCGGAAACGGTGTTGGCGTCCTCGACGTCGGGGATCGTGGCCTCGGCCTTCTCCGAGGCCCTGTCCGGGCGCGCGCGGTGCCTGGTCGGTCATCCGCTGAACCCGCCGCACCTGATCCCGCTGGTCGAGATCGTGCCGGCGCCCTGGACCGCACCGGAGACGGTCAAACAGGCGCGCGCGCTTTACGCAGAAAGTGGTCAGGCGCCGATCGTGCTCAAACGCGAGGTGCCGGGTTTCGTGATCAACCGGCTGCAGGGTGCCTTCCTGCACGAGGCCTTCAAGCTGGTCGAGGATGGCATCACCGACGTCGAGGGCGTCGACGCCGCGGTCAAGGACGGCCTTGGCCTGCGCTGGTCCTTCATGGGACCGTTCGAGACGATCGACCTCAACGCACCCGACGGGATCGCCGACTATATCGATCGGTTCGGACAGCTCTATCTGGATCTGGCGGCGGACTCCGGCCCGGCGCGCGCCTGGACGCCGGAAACCGCGGCCTTGTTGGAGGGGGAACGGCGCAAGGTCCTGGCGGCCGACCAGCTCAAGGCCCGCGCCGCCTGGCGCAACCGCCGCCTGACCGCGCTGATGGGCCACAAGAACAAGATGGACCGGGAAGAGGGTTGAGCACCGGAACCCCCTCACCCGGCCGGCGCTGACGCGCCGTCCACCCTCTCCCCGCCGGGGAGAGGGGCATGTTGCCCTTCTCCCCACTGGGGAGAAGGTGGCCCGAAGGGCCGGATGAGGAGGTGACCGTCCCTGACAGAGAAGGCCCGCCGGATCCGCCTTTGCCTACGCAGCCGTGTCGGACCTGAGATCCAGCCAGTCGAGTTGTGCCGGCGTCAGCGTCAGGTCGGCCGCCGTCAGGGTGTCTTCCAGCTCGGCGACGGTGCGTGGGCCGATCAGCGCATGGGACGGGAACGGCTGGTTCAGGACATAGGCTGTGGCGATATGGCTGGCCGCCACGCCCATCTTCTCAGCCAGCGCCGCGGCACGGCGGCGGCGTTCCCGGTTGTCGTCGCTGTCGAAACAGTCGTCGGGGCCCGTCCCGGCGGGCAACGAGGATACGCTCGCCGCCTCGTGGAAATAACCGCGCGCCTGGCTGGACCAGGAGAAATGCGCCGTCTTCGTTTCCTGAAGGTAGGCAAGCGTCGCGGCGTCCGAAGAGGAAATGCACCCGGGCCAGATCGGTTTGACCATGTGCGCCAGCGACAGATTGTTGTTGAGAACGCAGAACCCCCGCTTGCCGTTCGCCGCGGCATAGTCGTTGGCGGCGCGAAACCGCTCGACCGTCCAGTTCGACGCCCCGAAGCACTTGATCATGCCGGACCCCGCCTCGGCATCCAGCACGTCGATGAATTCGCCCACCGGCACGTCCGGGTTGTCGCGGTGCATGATGTAAATGTCGGCCGAGTGGATCTTCAGTCGTTCAAGCGACGATTGAAGCTGCCAGACCAGGTCGTCCGGATCACAGAACGGCGTATGCGCGCCCTTGACGATGACCGCGATCCGCTCCGCCGCGCCGCGGTCTTTGATCCAGCCGCCCAGCGCCTCCTCGCAACGCCCTTCGCCATAGACGAAGGCGGTGTCGAACGCGTTGCCGCCGGCTGCGAGGAAGGCGTCCCACAGGTCCGCGCCCTCGCCAGTCGTGAACTTGTTGTCGCAACCCAGGATCAGGCGCGAAACGTCCTTGTCGAGGCCCGGCAGGCGGCCGTACTGCATGGCTGGTCCCAGCTATGGAAGAAAGTCCGAACGGTCACCGTTTCATCAACGAACGGCGGGCGAAGCCGTACAGGATTCACCCGCCGCATGCATTGATGTGGGTCGTGTCAGTTGGCCTTGGCGCTGGCCATGATCTTGTCGAAGTCCTCCCGGATCTGCAGCGCCCAGTCGTCCATTGCCAGTTCGACGTCTTCCCAGGTCGACCACGGGTTCTGGTTGTTGTAGGTGCCGCGGCGGCTGTCGGCGGCGACGATCTGGACCTCGCCGGTGTCGCCGTCCACGAACGCCCCTTCAACCGTGACCTTGCCGACGACCGGCGAGACACCCACCATCATGACGGTCCCGGTATTGGCCGCCTTGCTGCCGAAACCGGAGGGCGCCTCCAGCCCGGTGATGGCGATCTGGATGTTCATGGTGTTCGGCTGTGGCGTTTCCACGATGGAGTAGCCGCCCGCCCTCAGCTTTTCGACGATCGCGTCGCGGAAATAGTCGGTGATGCGGTCGACGTCGGCGGGGTCCAGCCGTTCCATGCCTTCGTCGGTGTAGACGACGGCCACGTTCTCGACCAGGAAGTGCTCGTACTGGTCCACGTCCTTGTAGCCGGGCCGGACGTAGGAGCCCGGGAAGTTCGGGTCCGGTTCGAACCCGCTGATATCGTTCACGAACTGATAGTCCTCAGGCAGTTCCTGCTGCTCCGACGTGCCGCAGGCCGCGAGGCCCAGTGCGACGGCGCCGACGAGCGCAAACCGCACAATATGCCTTCCCATGAACATGTGCCCCTCCAAGTGCAATGGGCGTCGCATGCGCCCTCAACCGAGTATTCAGAGTCCGCAATATGCGCCGCGACAAACAAAGCCCCGGGGCGCATTGCCCCGGGGCTTGTCGTCAAATGCACGCAACGGCGATGGCGGTACTAATTCGCCATCTTCTTCCCGGCCCGTTCGTTGATGTCGTCGAAGGACTGGACGATTTCATCGGCCCAGTCGTCCATCGAATCCTCGATATCCTGCCAGGTCGACCACGGGCTGGCATTAGCGTACGATCCGCGCCGGCTGTCGGCTGCAACGGCCTGGATCTCGCCGGTCTGGGCGTCGATGAAGGCGCCCTCGACAGTCACTTCGCCGACCTGAGTCGAGACGCCGATCATCAGCGAGGTCGCAACGTTCGCCGTGCCGCCGCTGGGCACTTCCAGACCGGTGATGTAGAGCTTGACCTCCATGGTGTCGCCCTGAGCCGAATCGACGACGTTGTAGCCGCCCTCTTTCAGCTTCGCCCTCACCGCGTCGGCAAAGTAAGCCTGGACCCGGGCAACGTCTTCGGGATCGAGGCCTTCACCGGTCTTGACCACCTCCACGTCGCTGACGATGAAGCTGTCAAACTGGTCCACGTCCTTGAAGCCGGGCTTCACATAGGAATTGGGATAGACCGGATCCGGCTCCATCGCGCTGATATCGTTGACAAAGACGTAGTCGTCCATGCTCTCCTTAGCGGTGCCACCGCAGGCTGCAAGACCGAGGACCAAACCTCCGACCAGAGCGTAGGCGGCAAAAACCTTAAACCCCTTCATAATCCCCTCCAAGTGCCATTTCGGTCAGCCACAACGCCCTGACCCTGTCACTTATCGTTGCACGGCAGAACGGCGGCTCGCAAGTGAAACTAGTCAGCCAGCGCCGCCAATCAAGGGCACGCAAAGCTCTGTTTTTAGGTCCTTTTCCGGCGTATCCGTGGGGTCATTCAAATAGACCTCCAGCCAAGGCCCAAGCCCCAGGGATTCGCCGGAGCCGGGCAGCCAGTCGGTATAGATCGCCCGAAAGGCTGGGGCGATGCCGACGTAGGGCCCGACAAGCGTATGGACCGCATACCGTCCGCCGGGCAGCGTCTGGGCCGCGACCTCGCCGCCGGTCGGGATGCTGCCTTCGAGCCGGACGCAGGCATCGTAGCGCAACTGATCGGCCGGCACCTGCGCCGGGTCGTCGTGGCCGTAGCCGAATGTCCCGCGGACCCGCCCGACGAGCCCGTTCTCGTTGATCCAGTTCCACAGCGCCGTGAAAGCCGCGGGGGCCGAGTCCCGGTAGGCGCCAGTCCGGCGCACATAGACGACCTCGACCGGGTCCCTTTCAACGATGCGAACGTCCATTCCCAGGCTCCCTGCTCGTGTAAAGGCGCTCACGGCATGAAGATAAGCAACCCGTAGGCAAGAAAGATCACAAGGTGCACCGCGCCCTGCAGCAGGTTGGTGCGTACGCCGCCAAAGGTGATCAAACTCAACAGCAGGGTCAGCAGCAACAGCACCATGGAGGCATCGTCCAGGCCGAGGACCACGACCTTGCCGGTGATCAGGCTGATCGCAAGCACCGCAGGCACCGTGAGGCCGATGGTCGACAAAGCCGATCCAAGCAGGAGATTGACGGAACGCTGGAGACGGTTGGCCCGGGCCGCATTCAGGGCAGACAGGCCTTCCGGCGTCAGCACCAAAAGCGCGATGATGACGCCGCCAAGCGCCGCCGGCGCCCCTGCCTCGGCGATACCGAAATCGACCACGGCGGCCATGCGTTTTGCCAACAGGATGATGGGCAACAGGGTCAGCAACAGCAGAACGGCATGCACGGACGCCGCATAGTCCGGCTGGTGATGGCCGTGTGCCTCATCGGTCGGCGCATCGTCCGGCTTGGCCGAATGAAGAAAGTACCTCCGGTGGCGTCCCATCTGGATCGCAAGGAAAACGCCGTACAACAGAGCGGTCATCAGAGCGAAAAACACCTCCTGTCCGGCGGTGTAGGTCGGTAACCAAGTCGACTTGGTGTATTTCGGGAGGACCAGGGCAAAGACCGCCAACGGAATAAGGACGCTGATGAAGGCGCGTGCGCCGCGCAGATTGTAGTCCTGTTCCTGGTGGATAATGCCGCCGATCAACAGGGCGATCCCGACCAGGCCGTTGAGCACGATCATCAGGATCGCGAACATGGTATCGCGCGCCAGCGTCGGCGCGGTGTCGCCGGTCAGCATGATGGCGGCGATCAAGGCGACTTCGATGCCGATGACCGCAATGGTCAGGATCAGCGTGCCGTAGGGCTCGCCCAGGACTTCGGCCAGGGCCTCTGCATGGCGGACGACGCCGAACGACGCCCACAAAAGGACGGGAAAGAGCCACAGAAACAGAAGGCTGACAACCAACGGATCGGTGAGCTCGACCAGCCACCGATCGCCATAGAACTCGAAGAATGCAAGTGTCGCGGCCCCGAGAATGAGGGGCGCCTCCTTGCCGATCCGGCCTGCTATGCCCGCGGATGAACGGTCGGGCCTTTTCATCAAAACATTGTCCTCGCCTCGTCGCCGTATCGCCAACCGTAAGCAGGCGGACAGGATTAGTCCATCCGCTGCACCGCTAAGGATTTTCGGGATCTGCGGGTTGAAGACCGTTTACGGCGCGTTCGCTCCGTCCCGCACGTGGTCGATCAGGCCTGATGGGCAGCGCGATCCGGACGAACGGCCCCGGACCCGCGACGCAGGCAATCAATGAAGGTCGGCGTCGATGGCGTAGCCGCCGCCACGCACCGTGCGGATCGGGTCCCGCTCGGTGTCGCCCTTCAGCGCCTTGCGAAGCCGGCCGATCTGGACGTCGACGCTGCGCAGCTCCAGGTCGGTGGTCCGGCCCCAGACTTTGTTCAACAGCGTCTCGCGCGAGAACACATGGCCGGGACGCTCCAGAAAGGCCCGCAAGAGACGGAACTCCGTCGGGCTCAGATGAACCGACCGGCCGTCGCGCGTCACCCTCTGGGTGCTGAGGTTCATGGTGATGTCGCCGCATTCGAGCTGGTCGGCCGCCAGTTCCGGCCGGGTCCGGCGCAGCACGGCGCGCACGCGGGCCATCATCTCCGCCGGCGAGAACGGCTTGACCACATAGTCGTCGGCCCCGATGTCGAAGCCGCGGACCCGGTCGTCTTCCTCGCCGCGCGCCGTGACCATGATGATCGGCATGTTGCGCGAGTGGTCGCGCGCCCGGATCCGGCGGCAGACCTCGATGCCCGAGACCGCCGGCAGCATCCAGTCAAGGATCACCAGATCCGGCTCGTCCTCCTCAAGCCGCAACAGCGCCTCTTCGCCATCGCCCGCGGTGATGGTGCGAAAGCCCTCGGATTCCAGGTTGTAGCGCAGCATTTCAACCTGGGCCGGCTCGTCCTCGACGATCAGTACCAGTGGATTCACTTCGATAGACCCTCTTTCAGCTCGCCCGGAACCCTGACGACCGTCAGGCTGGAGTCGTCGCCCTTCTTGCGCTCCGGCTCGGGCGCCTCGCCATGCACCATCATGTGCACATGTTCGGCAATGTTCGTGGCGTGGTCGCCGATGCGCTCCACGTTCTTCGCGATGAACAGGAGATGCGTGCAGGTGGTGATGTTCCGCGGGTCTTCCATCATGTATGTCAAAAGCTCGCGGAACAGGCTGGTATGCAGCAGGTCGACCTCTTCGTCGCGCCGGCGCACGTCCTCGGCCAGCGTCGCGTCTCGCGCCACATAGGCATCCAGCACGTTCTTGATCATGCCCTGAACCAACGTCGCCATCCGGCCGATGGTCTGCGCCGCGCTGCCCAGGTGGCGCGTCTGCGTCAGGGCCTGGGACCGGTTGGCGATGTTGCGGGCATAGTCGCCGATCCGTTCCAGGTCGCTTGCCGCCTTCAGCGTGGCGATCACCGTGCGCAGATCGTCGGCCATCGGCTGGCGCAGCGCCAGGACCCGGATGGTCAGGGCGTTGACTTCGGCCTCCAGTGCGTCGATGCGCGCATCGCGTTCGACAATCTTGCGGGCCAGGTCGGTGTCGCGCTTGGTCATGGCGACGATCGCGTAGGAAAGCTGGCTTTCCGCAAGCCCACCCATCTCCGCGATCAGACGGTCGAGCTGCGCAAGCTGCTCGTCGTAGGACTTGACGATATGTTCGGACTCCATACTCGTTCCCCTCAGCCGATCCGGCCGGTCACATAGGCCTGCGTGCGTTCGTCCTTCGGCGCGGTAAAGATCATCTCCGTATCGCCCAGTTCGACCAGTTCGCCGAGATGGAAGAAGGCCGTCCGCTGGGAGACGCGGGCGGCCTGCTGCATCGAGTGGGTGACGATCACGATCGTGTAGTTTTCCTTCAGCTCGTCGATCAGCTCTTCGATGTGGGCGGTTGCGATGGGATCGAGCGCCGAGCAGGGCTCGTCCATCAGGATGACTTCCGGCTCCACGGCGATCGCGCGCGCGATGCACAGACGCTGTTGCTGGCCGCCGGAGAGGCCCGTTCCGGGCATCTCGACCCGGTCCTTGACCTCGTCCCACAGGCCGGCGCGGCGCAGGCTGCGTTCGACGATCTGGTCCAGTTCCGTTTTGTTCTCCGCCTGGCCGTGAATGCGCGGTCCGTAGGCGACATTGTCGTAGATCGACTTCGGAAACGGATTGGGCTTCTGGAACACCATGCCGACCCGCGTCCTGAGCTGCACCACGTCCAGGTCGCGGCGATAGATGTCCTCGCCATCCAGCGTGATGCTGCCGCTGACGCGGCAGCCGTCGATCGTGTCGTTCATCCGGTTCAAACAGCGCAGGAGGGTCGACTTGCCGCACCCGGATGGTCCGATCAGGGACGTCACCTCGTGCTCGCGAATGTCCAGATCCACGTCCCGCAGCGCCTGCGTATCGCCGTAAAACACGTTCACGCCGGCACCGTGAATCTTGGCAGGACTTGCCCTCTCCACGGTCGGGTCCATCGCGTCGTCCAGGTCAACCAGGTTCTCTGCCATGCCTTACCCCTACCAGCGGCGTTCGAAGCGCTTGCGCAACAACACGGCCAGTGCGTTCATGATGATCAGAAAGCCAAGCAGCACAAGGATTGCCGCGCTGGTCTTTGCCGTGAAGGCGCGTTCCGGGCTGTCGGCCCAGAGATAGATCTGTACCGGCAATACCGTCGCTGCGTCGGTGAAACTGCCGGGAATATCGACGATGAACGCGACCATGCCGATCATCAAAAGCGGCGCGGTCTCGCCCAGCGCCTGGGCCATGCCGATGATGGTGCCGGTCAGGATGCCCGGCATCGCAAGCGGGATGACATGGTGCAGCATCACCTGCATCTTGGACGCGCCGACGCCCAGCGCCGCCTCGCGCACCGAGGGCGGCACCGCCTTCAGGGCTGCGCGCGCCGCGATGATCAGGGTCGGCAAGGTCATCAGCGCCAGCACCATGCCGCCGACCAGCGGCGCGGACCGCGGCATGCCGAAAGTGTTGAGAAAGACCGCCAGGCCCAACAGCCCGAAGACGATCGACGGCACCGCCGCGAGATTGTTGATGTTGATCTCGATCAGGTCCGTCAGGCGATTCTTCGGCGCGAACTCCTCCAAATAGACCGCCGCCAGCACGCCGATCGGAAAACTCAGGATCAACGTCACCACAAGGGTCAGGAACGAGCCGACCACCGCGCCCCAGATCCCGGCCAGTTCCGGCTCGCGCGAGTCGCCGGAGGCGAAGAACGAGCGGTCGAACCGGGTCTCTACCGCGCCGTCCGCCATCAGCGCGTCGATCCACACGATCTCCTTGTCTTTCAGCCGGCGATCGCTCTCGGGCAGTTCGCGCGGCATCTCGCCCTTCTGAAAACTGTCGACGTCGGTCGAGGCCTTGACCCACACCGTTCGGGTCGTGCCGATGACCGAGGGATCCTCGACGACCATCTCCCGCAGGGTCAGTGCCGCGCCGGTGCTCAACAGCTTGCCAAGCGTCCGTCTGTCGCGCCGCTCGGTGACCTCCGGGAACCGCTCCTGCAGCGCCCGCGACGCCAATGCGCGATAGTTGGCTCCGCGCAGGGTGGAGGGGTCCCGCGTCCCCTCGGGATCGATCACTTGCGCGTCGAAGGTGACGTCCAGCCGGATGAAGGTCTGGAAAAAGGCGCTGGACCCCGTATAGACGATGTTGGACAGCAGCAGAACGAGAATGCCCGCGGCCGTCAGGATGGCGATCAGGCCGTAGGCGCGAAAACGGCGTTCCGCCGCGTGCCGACGTTTCAGCCGCGCCTCGGAGGATGCCGACTTGGCGGATGGGGATCGCTGGTACACGGCGTCAGTCATATTGTTCTCGATACTTGCGCACAAAGTGCAGTGCGACCACGTTGAGGCCCAGCGTTGCCAGGAACAGCACAAGTCCAAGCGCGAAGGCGGCCAGCGTCTTGGCGCTGTCGAACTCCTGGTCGCCGACCAGCAGCGTGACGATCTGAACCGTCACGGTGGTCACCGGCTCCAGCGGATTGGCGGTCAGGTTGGCCGCAAGACCGGCCGCCATGACGACGATCATGGTCTCGCCGATGGCCCGGCTGACCGCCAGCAGCATGCCGCCGACGATGCCCGGCAGCGCCGCCGGGATGATGACCTGCTTGATCGTCTCCGACTTTGTCGCGCCAAGCGCGTAGGCGCCGTCGCGCAGCGTCTGCGGGACCGCGTTCATCACGTCGTCCGACAGCGAGGAGACCAGCGGGATGATCATGATGCCCATCACGATGCCCGCCGCCAGCGCCGACTCCGAGGCAACGCTGATGCCCATGCTTTCGCCCACCTTGCGCACGAAGGGCGCCATGGTCAGTGCTGCGAAGAACCCGTAGACCACCGTGGGCACACCGGCCAGGATCTCCAGCATCGGTTTGACCGTGGCGCGCACCTTGGGGCCGGCATATTCGGACATGTAAATGGCGGAGAACAGGCCGATCGGCGTGGCGACGCACATGGCGATGAACGCGATCAGCAAGGTGCCTGCAAACAGCGGCACGGCGCCGAAGCTGCCGGACGCGCCGACCTGATCGGCCCTCAGCGCGGTCTGCGGGCTCCAGTGCAGGCCGAACAGGAACTCCACCAGCGAGACCTTGCCGAAGAACAGCATCGCCTCGAACAACAGCGACAGCACGATCCCAACCGTGGTCAGGATCGCCACGGTCGAGGCGATGATCATGACGATGTTGAAGATCTGTTCGACCCGGTTGCGGGCCCTGAAGCCGCCGGCAATCCTGCGGCGTCCAAGGGAAAGACCGATCACCGCCGCCGACAGTGCGGCCGCCACCATCGCCAGGTTGGCGATATTGCGGAACCTGAGATAGCCGTCCGCCGCGGCCTGCAGCGGCGGCTCCAGCGCGCGGGTGACGATATCGCCCATCGCGTGGCGTTTGATGTCCGAGACCAGAAGCCCAAGCTGGTTTTTGTCCAGTGCTTTGACGTCCGCCGGCAGATTGGCCACCAGCAGCCATTCCGCGATGCGCGGCTCGAGAACCATCCAGATGCCGATAAGGATGAAGCTGGGCAATGCGCACCACAGCGCCAGGTACATGCCGTGATACTGCGGCCGCGAATGCAGGGTGCGCGTATGGCCGCCGCTGACGGCGAAGGCGCGGCTGCGGCCCAGCCAGAAGCTGTAGGCCGAGAGGAGAAGAAGGACCGCCGTGAGTGCCAGAGTCATTGTTTTCCTGCCGGGCGGACACCGTGCGCGCGGACCTTGACGGCCAGCCCTGTCGGGTCACGTCGTAACCGGCGCGTGCCGTTTCAAAAAACACCGAGGCGGGAGGCGGCGACGGCCGGCATCGCAGCCGGCCGCCACACACCGAACCGGTCCTCACATCGACAGGGGAGACATCCCTGTCGCGGAGTCACGCATCTTCATGCGATCGGCCGCAGGCAGGGGGATCAGCCCCTTGTCAACCAGATAGCCCTCGTCGCCCCAGGCATTGTCGCTGGTGAACTCGGTCAGAAATGCCTCGATGCCGGGCACGACGCCGACATGCTGCTGCTTCACGTAGAAGAACAGCGAGCGCGAAACGCCGTAATCGCCGCTGGCGATGTTCTCGAAGGTCGGCTCGACGCCGTTCACCCTGGATCCCTTGAGCTTGTCGATGTTCTGGTCAAGGAAGCTGAAGCCGAAGATGCCAACCGCGTTCGGGTTGGACTGCAGCTTCTGAACGATCAGGTTATCGTTCTCGCCGGCCTCCACATAGACGCCGTCCTCGCGGATCGAGTGGGCAGCCGCCTTGAAGGCGCCCTTGTCCAGCGACTTGATCGCATCGAACGTCTTCGCGCCGCCTTCCATGGCAAGCTCGACGAAGGCATCGCGCGTGCCGCTGGTGGGCGGCGGTCCGAGCACCTCGATCTTCACGTCCGGCAGCGACGGGTCGATGTCGCTCCAGTTCATGTGCGGGTTCGGCACAAGGTTGCCGTTCGCATCGGGAACGTCCTTGGCCAACGCCAGGAAGATCTGGGCCTTGGTCAGCTCGAGGCTCGGTCCGGACTTGGAATTGGCCAGAACGATGCCGTCGAAGCCGATCATCACCTCGGTGATGCCGATGCCGTTCTTGGTGCAGGTCTCGAACTCGGACTTCTTGATCCGACGGGATGCGTTGGTGATGTCCGGGTGGTTCAGGCCGACACCGGCGCAGAACAGCTTCATGCCGCCGCCCGAGCCGGTGCTCTCCACGACCGGGGTCCTGAAATCGGTGGACTTGCCGAACTGCTCGGCGACCGCCGTGGAGAACGGAAAGACGGTCGAAGACCCGACGATGTGGATTTGGTCACGCGCCTGCGCGGCGCCCCCGAGGGCGAAAAACGCAAGCGATGACAATGCGATGGCCTTCCTGATCATGGGAAATTTTCTCCTGTTGCCTTGCGGACGGGTTTCGTGACGCCGCCACGCGGCGACGCCCGTGCGCCCCGTTTCTATTCCCAGTCGGGCACTCTTTTAGTGACGGTTATGTGACGGTTTGATGACAGCCGTCGGTGCCCGGGGCGCAAGGCAGGGTGACTTCAAAAACGCTGCCCTCACCGGGTGTGCTGCGCACCGAAAGCTGCCCGCGATGGTGGCTGACGATGTGTTTGACGATGGCCAGCCCCAGGCCGGTGCCGCCCATTTGCCGCGACCGGCCCTTGTCGATCCGGTAGAACCGCTCGGTCAGGCGGGGAATGTGCTCCGGGGCGATGCCTTCGCCCCGGTCCCGAACCGCGACCGCGATGCCGGGCCCGCCGATCTCGGGCACGCGGCCCACCGCCTCGATCGACACCGTGATCGTCGAACCGGCATTGCCGTAGTGAATGGCATTGTCCAGGAGGTTGCGGAAGACAAGCGTCAGTTCGTCCCGCTCGCCGAGCGCCGGCGGCAGCGCCTGCGCACAGGTGACCTCGATGCGCATGTTGCGCATCGCCGCCTGGAGATCCAGGTTGGCGGCGATCTCGCGCAGCAGCCCCGTCAAGTCGACGCTGCCCTGCGGCGGCACATGCTCTTCGGCCTCGACCCGCGACAGCGACAGAAGGTCTTCGATCAGCCGGGCCATGCGCTTGGCCTCGCCGGTCATCAGCTCCAGGAAGCGCATGCGCGCGGCCGGATCGTTGCGCGCCGGTCCTCGCAGAGTCTCGATGAACCCCAACAGTGCCGTCAGCGGCGAGCGCAGCTCGTGGCTGACATTGGCGACGAAATCCTCACGCATGCGTTCCGCCCGCCTGGCGCTGGTCAGGTCGTGGAAGGCGATCAGCGCGTTGGGTTCGTTGGCGCGCGCCGATACGCTGAGCCGCGCGACCCGCACCTGGTAGGTGGTCGAAATGGCGCCGCCCAGCGTCACCTCCACGTCGCGCGACGCGACACCGTGCAGCACCTCGTCCAAGGCATCCAGGACGTCCGGATGGCGGATCGACAGGGCGATGTTGCGCCCGACCAGCCTGGTCGGCCAGACGGCGTGCGCGGCGGCGTTCGCCGCGACGACCTGGCGTCGGGCGTCGACCATGACCACCGGATCGGCCAGGGCCTCCAAGACATCCTGTACAAGTTCAAACCGTTCCATCGCGCCGAGTCACCTCTTGTGCGCCGACGGCGGCCCCCGAGGGACCGATTAACGCCGTGCCGCCCGGGGCGGCATGGCGGAAAATAAGCCGATCACGCCTGCGGGCTCAACCGCCTTGATCGGGCGTGCCTTGACGGGACCATTGGCCATCAGTAGTTATAACTGGTTGGTTACCAAGGAAAGTCGCCCCATCGCGCCGAAGCGCTCGCCGGGGGTTGGAACGGGACGAACAGAGCGTTCTGGCAGCAATCCGACAAGCCGCGGCGGAAGGAAAGGACCTGACATGACCGGAACCGACCGGCTTCGCCACGTTGTGATGTTCGGCTTCAAGGACGGCACGACAGCGGAGGAGACGAAAGAGATCGTCCGCCGGTTCGCCGCGCTGCGGGACCTGGTTCCGGGCATCGAGGCTTTCGAGTGGGGCGAGAACAACAGCCCCGAGGGCCTCAATCGGGGCCTCACCCACTGTTTCCTCCTGACTTTCGCCACCGCCGCCGCGCGCGACGCCTATCTGCCGCACCCCGATCATGTCGCCTTCGCCGACTGGGTCGGGCAATGGGTCGAGAACGTGACCGTGCTGGACTATTGGGCCGGAGGCGAAGCCTGACCCGGCCCGAAAGTCTCGCGCCGGCCCGCGCCGCTCAGGCCAGGGCCGGCACCCCCAATTCCGCCGCGATCTCGTTCAGGGTGGCGATCAGGTTGCCATGCAGGGGAACGCCGTTCGCGCCCCGGTCCTCGCGGGTCGCCCCGCGGTTCTGGCCCGGGATGCGCACCGGGTCGTGGCCCGGCAGGGGATGCGAGGCCCGCATCTCGGCGAAGATGCGGTCGACCGAGCGTTTGAACCCGTCCACGTCGCCGAACGCGGCGACCGAGATCGCGCACAGGAACTGGCCCGTGTTGGTGGGGCTGGACGTGTCCTTGCTGAAATCCACCACGTCGCTGCCGAAGGCCGCACCGTTGAGGGTTCCCGCAATCAGCCCGATCGCCATGGCGAGGCCGTACCCCTTGGGCCCGCCGATCGGCAGCAGGAACCCCTCGTCGCGCCGGTTGGGATCGGTCAGCGGCTGGCCGTCCGGGCCGACCATCCAGCCGACGGGCATGGGTTTTCCCTGCTGGGCGAGCGCCTTGATCTTGCCGACCGCGGCGACCGTGGTGGCCATGTCCAGGACGAACGGCGCGGCACCGCCCGACGGCACGGCGACCGCGATCGGGTTCGACCCCAACAGAAGGTCGACGCCGCCGAACGGCGGCACGTGGTTGGCGCTGCTGACGGCACCGTAGATGCCGATCATGTCGCGTTCGACGGCCATGTTGACGTAAAGCGAGGCGGGCCCGGCATGGTTGCCGTTCCTGACCCCGACCCAGCCGACGCCGAACCGCTCGGCTTTCTCGATGGCAAGCATGGCGGCCCGTTCCGCCGCCAGATGGCCGAGCCCGTTGTCGCCGTCGACGATGCCGGTCGCCTGGTTGTCCACCGCAACTCTGACCGCGGGTTTGGGATTGAACCCGCCGTCACGCAGCCGGTTCACGTACTGGCGAAGGCGGAACACGCCGTGGCTGTCATAGCCGTTGAGGTCGGCCAGGACCATCAGCCGCGCCACCCGCGCCGCGTCGTCGGGCGGAACCTGCAAGGCGCCCAACGCCGCGGCGACGAATTGCTCGAGCGTCTGCGCGGCGACGCGCCGGCTGTCGGGATGCTCGGTCACCGATCCGTCCCGCCGCGCGTCCGCCTACGCCTCGCGCGTGCCGGCGTAATAGGCGACCCGCTGTTCCAGCCACCCGATCGCCGAGGAGAACAACAGCGCGAACACGAACAGGATCAGGGTCAGGGCCCAGAATTCTTCGAACTGGAAATTGTCGGAGAAGGTCCGGAACAGCCGTCCCAGCGCCACCACCGAGACCAGAAGCTGGCCGATCACGATCCCCTTCACCGCACGGATGAGCCCCATGCGGATGCCGGCGAGGATTTCCGGCAGCGCCGCCCAGAACAGGACCTTGGTCAGAAGCTGCCAGTTGCTGGCGCCGAAGGACTGGCCCATTTCGGACAGCGACGGCGAGATATGGCGCACCCCGGCATAGGTGTCCAAAGCGATGATCCAGATGGCGAACAGCACCACGGTGACGATGATTGTCGTCTGGCCCAGGCCGAACAGCAGCATCAGCACCGGCACCAGCGACGACAGCGGCGCGCTGGCGAAGATGTTGACCCACATGCCCAGGATCGCGTTGGCCACGGCGCTGCGGCCCATCAGGAAACCGATCGCCACGCCGCCGACGATCGCAATGACCATGCCGATGACGAAGGACTGGAAGGTCTGCCAGGCCGCGCTTTGGAAATCGTGGCGCACGATCAGGTCCACCAGTTCCGCCAGCACGGCCGAGAACGGCGGCAGGATGAAGGCGAGTTCCAGGTGGCCCGCGATCTCCCACAGGGCGATCCAGATCAACAGGGAATAGACGGGCGGAATGCGCAGTCCGGCGATCACCATGGTTCCCGCCTCAATCCAGATACTTGCGCAGGTTGTTCCAGATCTCCTCGACCGTATCCAGATAGTTCGGGTCGCGGCGGATCTCGTCGGGGCTGATCGACCGGCTGATCTCCGGGCGGATGATCGAATGGATGCGGCCGGGCCGCGGCGACAGGATCACGATCTGGTCGGAGACGTAGACGGCCTCCTCGATGGAGTGGGTGACGAAGATGACCGATTTCTTCTCCACCGACAGGAGGTGCAGCAGGTCCTCCTGGAACTTGCGGCGGGTCTGTTCGTCGACGGCGGAGAACGGCTCGTCCATCAACAGGACGTCGGCATTGACCGCCAGCGCACGGGCGAGGCCGACACGCTGGCGCATGCCGCCCGACAGCTCGTGGGGATACTTGTCCTCGAAACCCGACAGGCCCACCTCGTCGATATAGTGACGCGCCAGCTCCTCGCGCTCGGCCTTGGACCGGCCGGTCAGCTCCAGGCCGAAGCCGACGTTGCGGATCACCGACGCCCAGGGCAGAAGCGCGAAGTCCTGGAACACGAAGGCCCGTTCCGGCCCCGGGCCGAACACCTGCCGGCCGTTGACGTAGATCTCGCCCTCCGACGGTTCCAACAGCCCGGCGATAATTTTCAACAGCGTGGTCTTGCCGCAGCCGCTGGGACCCAGAAGGGTCGTCATCTGGCCCGTCGGAAACGCGAGATCGATCGAATCCAGCGCCCAGATGTCTGTCCCGTACGTCTTGGAGATGTTTCGCACCTCCACGATGTTTTCCATGCTCATCTCCGCCCCTTTGGCTTCGGCCAGGGGTCTGCGCGGTTCGGCGCCCATCATCGGCTTTTCCTTTTTTCGGGCCGGAAGAAATTGGTCTCCACCTTTTCAAGCAGGCCGACCACGACGGCGGCGAACACGATGATGGTGAAGACCGCGGCATACATGTGCCCGTATTCGGCGACCGAACGGTGATAGGAGATCAGATCGCCGATGCCGGTGGGCGTGATCAGAAGTTCGGCCAGGATGACGCCGATGAAGCCGGCGGCGACGCCAAGGCGCAGGCCGGCGAAGATCACCGGCGCGGCGGCCGGGATGATGATCTTCCAGATCTCCTGCAGCCGGGTCCCCTGGAACGAACGGCACATCTGGATCAGGGTCGGGCTGGCGTTTCGCACCGCCTTGTAGGAGTTCAGGACGATGATCGGCGCGGCCAGGATGATGACGGCCACCGTCTTGGCCGTGATGCCGATGCCGTAGACATAGGTGATCATCGGGATCAGGGCGGCCACGGGCGAGGCCTGCAGGACGACGAAGATCGGCTCGCCGATCCACTGGAAGTGGCGGTTCAGCCCCATGGTGACGCCGAACGCGACACCGAAGCCCGCCGAAATGCCGACGCCGACGAACAGGGGTTTCAGGGTTTCGCCGTAGGCGGCGAAGATGCGGCCGTCGACGGTCATTTCCCACAGCGCCGCCATGGTGGCGCTGAAGGTCGGGAACGCGACGCTGATCGGAATGCGCCCGGCGATCTCCCAGGCAAGGAACAGCCCGACGATGGACAGCAGCCTGTAGACCCAGCCGGAATTGCGCGCCCACCAGCTCGGCGCCTCGGCAGGTATCACGGACACATCGGCGGATGCGGCGGTGGTCGACATGAATTGTCCCCGGTTGCGGCGGCTTGGACCTGGAAAAGAAGCGCCCTGCCGTGCCCCAACGGCAGGGCGCCTGCACTCACATCTTGCCCAGCTTCTGCACGGCCCTGTCAACGGGGCTGAGATACCAGTAGTCCTCGACCTTCAGGTCGTCGGGATTGCCTTCCAGCGAACCGGACGACGTAAAGAACCTGAAGTCTTCCTCGACGGACTCGGCACTGCCACCGTTGTTGGGGAAAAGGCCGATCTCCACGCCCTGCTTGAAGGCGGGGACCATTTCGTCCACTTCGACCTGCTCGATATCGGGCAGGACCTTGTACTTGTCGCGCAGCGCCGCGATCGATTCGGGATCCTTGTTGATCTCGCGCCACGTGTTGATCAGCTCCTCGACCAGGATGTCGACGGCCTCGCTCTGGTTCTCAAGCCAGTCCTGGTTGGCATAAAGCGCCTCGTCGGTCGCCTTGATGTCCGGCAGCGGCAGGAAGACGAACCTGCCCGGCGCTTCGCGTTCCAACAGGCGCTTGCGCTCGTAATCGACGATCGACACGTCGATCCGACCCTGCAGCAGGGCACTGGCGCGCACGCCCGACCCCGGCACATAGCTGACCGAGGAGTATTCCACGCCGTTCTCCTTGGCCATCAGTTTCATGATGGCCTCGGTGCCCGACCCGCGTCCGTGCACGGCCACGTTGGCGCCCTGCAGGTCCGTCCAGGCCTGGTACTTCTCGCCGTTGACCACGGGATAGAACCGCAGCATCGACAGTTGGTAGAACATGCGGATCGGCGCGTTCACCTTCTGGATCAGCGCATAGGGCGTGCCGACGCCGATATCGGCCTGGCCGCTGACGATGGCCTGGGCGGCCAGCTCCTCGGACTGCAGGAAGACGGCCTCGACATTGACGCCACGTTCCTTGGCCCGCTCGACCGCGATCATGAAATTGACCATTTCGCCGCCGGGAACGTCGCCGAACGCGACGCGCATCGTCCCCTTGTCGGCCGCCGTCGCGACAGACGCGCCCAGCACAACGGCGCCCGCGACCAGGGCGGCCGCTGCGGCCCCCAGCCAACTCGCTTGACGTGATTTTCTAGGCATAACCTCCTCCTTGACTTTCTTTTGGGCCCACAAACGGGCGCGACGCTTTTTGCGTCGTCTTCACGCGCCAACGGCTCCGGCGCCGACCTGTTTGACCGGATTGGTCAACAGGCCAATACCTTCGATCTGGCAGGTGATCATATCACCGTTCTTCAGGAAGACCGGCGGGTCCATCGCATAGCCGACGCCCGACGGCGTTCCCGTCGCCAGGATGTCGCCCGGTTCAAGCGTCATTCCCTCCGACAGCGACGCCAAAAGATCCGCGATCGGGAAGATCATGCTGGACGTGTTGCCGGCCTGGCGGACCTCGCCGTTCACCGTCAGCTTGATCTCCAGCCGCTCGAAGTTCGGCAACGCGTCGATGGTGACGATCGACGGCCCCATCGGGCAGGACGTGTCCAGACCCTTGCCTTTCAGGAACTGGCCGCCGTGCCGGCGCTGCAGGTCGCGGGCGGTGACGTCGTTGATGATCGTAAAGCCGAAGACGTGGCCGACCGCCTCGTCGCGGCGGATGTTGCGGCCGCGCTTGCCGATCACCACGCCAAGCTCGACCTCGTAGTCCATCCGGTCCGAGACGGACGGGTCGAGCTCGATGGCGTTGTTGGGGCCGATCACCGCCGTCGGCGGCTTGGTGAAGAAGACCGGGTATTCGGGCAGCCCTTCGTCGGTCTTCTGCGCGCGGCTCGCCTCGGCGACGTGCGCGCGGTAGTTCTTTCCGACGCAGAACACGTTCTTCGCCGGCCGCGGGATCGGGGCCGCGAAGGTGACCTCTTCCACGGGCAACAGCGCATCGGCCAGCGCGTCGTGGTCGACGGCGGCGGCGATGTCGCGGATGTCCTGCAGGCACGGCTCGCCGCACCGGATCAGTTCCAACAGACTTGCAGGCGCACGGGCGGGATCCGGCGACAGGCCCGTTGCGGCCGCAATCGCGTAGGCCTTCGGGATATCCAGCACATGGGACGAATTGGTCAGCAAACCGGGGCGCAGATCGGGACCTGATCGATACGTCACAAAGCGCATGGGTCTTGCCTTTGCCTCCCGGACGGCGCGCTGCCCCGATCGCCGTAAACCCTTGCAAATTCCCTGCGTCTCGGCCGTCTGTTCCGCCGTGCGGCGGACCGGCCTCGATTCGACTTGCACCGGAAAGCCTATAGTGCTTGGTTTGCGTTCGGAACCATTATCTCGACCCAATGCACGGATTGGTCCGAATACCCATGCACCAGCGGGCACGCGACGAAGACGCGCTGACGGCGCTCAGGGACTACCTGTCCAGGCAGGGCCTGTCGCAGAACGAAAAGCTGCCGGTCGAACGCGAGCTGTCGCAGATCCTCGGGTTCTCGCGCGGCAAGCTGCGCAAGGCGCTGTCCGTATTGGAGTCCGAAGGCGTGGTCTGGCGGCATGTGGGGCGCGGCACCTTTACCGGCCCGCGCCCGGTGCATAACCTGGACGACGTTTCGTTCCTTTCCGAAAAGACGAGCCTTTCGGAAATCATGGAGGCGCGCCTGGCCGTCGAGCCGCAGATGGCGCGTCTTGCCGCGCTGAACGGCACCGAGAAGGACTTTGCGGAGATCCGGCGCTGTTGCCGGCGGGCGCGCCGGGCGGAGGACTGGCGCACCTACGAGGCCTGGGACACCAACCTGCACATGGCGATCGCCAAGGCGACGCAGAACACGCTGTTGATCAGCCTGTTCGATACGTTGAACGTCGTCCGCCGTTCGACCGAGGTGCGGCCGGAACGCAAGTCCAAGGGCCCGCCGCCGGACCACAAGAGCTTCGAGGAACACGACCGCATCCTGAAGGCGATCGCGGGCCGCGACCCCGAGCTTGCCGCCCAGCGCATGCGCGAGCACCTGAGGACGGTGCGCGCGCGGTTCTTCTGAGCGGCGCGTCCGGGCGTCTTAAGGACTGAACCGCGTGGCGGTCCAGCCGCCCTCGTCTGCCGGAAGGAAGCGGCCGTCGTCGGGCTCGCCCACCTCTTCCTCGATCAGGGCGTTCATCTTGTCGTTCATCGCCAGCAACAGCGCGCCGTTCCTTTTCGGCTCTCTCGCCAGGTTCCGCACCTCCTGCGGGTCGGCCTCCAGGTCGAACAGCTCCACGTCGTTCAGCGCGAAAATGCCCTCCAGCGTCGACGGCTGGTTGAACTGTTTGGGCGAGAAGTAACGGCTGAACTTGTAGCGGCCGTCATAGACGCTGCGGATCGCGCCGCGCCGGGTGAAATCGGGCCGCAGGTCCAGGGTCCTCAGCACCTCGCGCGTGTTGCCGGCATTGAGAATGTCCTGCACCTGCCGGGTCATGGCGCTGTCGAGATAGAAGAACATGTTGAAGCAGTAGAGCGTCGCGGGCCTCAGATCGTTGAGGCCGGCCACCGCCCCTTTTTCCAACAGGGGCGTCATGTCGCGGCCTTTAAGGGCCCTGCCGATGCGAGCGCGGGCCGCCGGGTCCGCGCCGGTCCAGCCGAGGAAGCTTGGCGCCAGGTCCAGATGGGACGTCACCGCGCGGCATGCCTGGCCGTGGGTACGCGGGACGCCGGGGTGCGCGACGATCATCGGCACATGGTTCTGCTCGCGGTAGGCGGTGGCGCCCTTGCCGTGGGTGCCGTGGGCGCCGGCCAGTTCGCCGTGGTCGGCGGTCAGCACCACGATGGTGTTGTCCGCCAGGCCCAGGTCCTCCAGCTCGTCGAGGATGCCGCCGACGATCCGGTCGGTTTCCAGGATGCAGTTGAAATAGTAGTTGATCAGGCGCCGCCAGCGCGCGTCCTCGTTGGGGAACCGGCCGACCAGGGCGGCGCGGGCATTCTGGTATTCCTCGTGCGCCGGCGGCCGGCCGGGCTTGTCGAACGGCTCGTTCCGGGTCGCCGGCAGGGGCACGTCCCACTGCCGCCGGTAATGCGGCGTCGACGGTTCGCGCGCGATCTCCATCAGCGGCGGCGGCGTCTCTTGCACGCGTTCGCCGGGCGCATCGGTGTTGTAGAACATGACGTCGTGCGGGTTGATCAGGTTGACGGCCAGCATCCAGGGCTCGCGCCGCTCGTCCATGGGCTGGCCGCGGACCCTGAGCCAGCGCCGGGCCTGGGTGCCGATGGTGTCGTCGTTGATGAACCCGCCATGGGTGTGCCCGATGGCGTCGCCGATGCCCACATAGTCGTAGAAGCCGTAGCCGGCCAGGTGCGCCGACAGCCTCTCCTGGGGCAGGGCCAGCTCGTCCTGCGTGCCCAGCGCCTTGGACATGTGCCATTTGCCCTTGTAGGCGACGTAATAGCCGGCCTCGCCCAGCATGGTCCCGACCGTGGGCAGGTCGTGGCTCAGGTCGTCGACCCAGGCGAAGTCCATGTTGTCGAACAGACGCGTGTGCTGGATGTGCTGGCCGGTATAGATGTTGGACCGCGACGGCGTGCAGACCGCGGCGTTGATCTGGTGGTTGGTGAAGGTCACCCCGCGCCGGGCGAGCCGCGCGCGCCCCGGCAGCGCAAAGCCGGGCGGCAGCTCTTCGGGCGTCATGTACCGTTCCTGGTCGGTCAGGATGAACAGGATATTGTAGGGCCGGCCGTCCGGGCCTGCGGTCGCGGCGCCGTCCGAGGCCTGCGCCAGCGTTTGCCGCGCGCCGCCGACCCCGCCCAGGCCGCCCGCGCCCAGCGCCAGGGTGGTCGCCGCCGTCTCCCGCATGAAGGCGCGGCGCGAGATCCCGCGTTTGCCGTCTTTCCTGGCGTCCATGACGCTTCCATTAGCGGTTCGGTGTTCCAGGCGTACTATCGCGGTTTAGACTTCGTTCCGCATCACACAAATCGCGCATTCAATGTCGCACCCCGCGCCATGACGCGCCAACGCAGAAGGAAACCGCCGCCATGGCGAAGGAGGCCAAAGACGCCTGCGTGTTCTGCAAGATCCTGGACGGCACCTATCCGATCAGCCAAGTCTACGGCGACGAACTCTGCGTGGGGCTGATGACGACCGGGCCGGTGAATGCCGGCCACACGATGGTCATTCCCCGGGAACACCTGCCCTATCTCGCGGACGTGTCGCCGGCGCTTGCGGGGCATATCTTCGCGGTCGGCCAGAAGATCGCGGCGGCGATCAGGGCCTCGGGCCTGCCGTGCGACGGGGTCAACATGTTCGTCGCCGACGGCGAGGCCGCCCACCAGGAGGTCTTTCATTTCCACCTGCACGTCTATCCCCGGGTCGACGGCGACGGCTTCGGTTTCAAGTACGACGACCGGCATTTCCAGGAACCGCCGCGCGAGGAGCTGGACCGGATCGCGGCGCTGATCCGGGCAGAGATGAACGGGTGAAATCGAGGGGCACCACGCAACCGGTGGCGTATTTCAATTCGATTCCGGCAGGCGCCCGATCAATCCAAATCAGGATGCGAGGACGTAGATCCACGCCCCCAGATCCCCGTCCGAGGTGGTGACCTGCGTGACTACCCTGCGATAACCCGCGCCTTCGAAGGCGTCCAGACGCGGCCAATGAGCGGGGAGTTCAGGCGATTCGAAAACGTGAACGTCGATGTGCCGCCCCGATGGGTCGAGGATCAGCCCGGGACAGCCGAGTGCGGCCCCCCATCCGGCATCGACCAGCCTGCCCAAGACCGTGCCCTGCCGCCAGATCCCATTGAGGTCCGCAAGCTGGTGGTCGTTGACCCGTCCGGGCACGAGCGTCCCGTAAGTGGCCAGGCGTGTATCCGCCGACGCGTTGGAATGCGCCATCCCTCGCTCCGGGGGTGTGGTCTTGAGTGATGAAGGGACTATAGCGGATGTGGGTGCGCTCAGAGGGCGCACGTGATGTCCGGGTTTTGTTCGGCTGATGAGATGGTGGGCGCACAAGGACTCGAACCTTGGACCCGCTGATTAAGAGTCAGCTGCTCTGCCAACTGAGCTATGCGCCCACCGACCCTTGCGGGAAACCCGCATATAGCAACTGATTCGGGCGATGTCGACCCTTCGACAGGGACGCGGCACGCCGCGTCCCGCTCAGGGCAGGGCGCGCGAAAACGGCGGCTTCGCCGCCTCCTAGAGGCGTGAAGAGCCTTTTTGAACGTTCGCCTTTTTCGCCGCCTGCACCGCGGTTTCCAGCGCCTGCAGGAAGGCCGAGCGGTCCTTGGCCGAGAAGGCCGGGCCGCCGCCCCTCGCCTCGCCGGTCTCGCGCAGGTGCGCATTGAGGTCCCGCATCGCCAAGGCCATGCCGATGCCGTCTTGCGTGAAGGGCCGGCCGGTGGGGCCGAGCGCCTTCGCGCCGGCCGCAAGGCAGCGGGAGGCCAGAGGGATGTCCTGGGTGACCGCGACGTCGCCCGGGCCGACCCGTTCGGCGATCCAGTCGTCCGCGGCGTCGGCACCCTGGCCCACCACCACCCGGTTCAACAGCGGGTCGTCGCCGCCGGCGCGCAGCCAGGTGTTGCCGACCATGTGCACGCGGAGCCCGTGCCGGCGCGCGACCTTCAGGATCTCCTGCTTCACCGGGCAGGCGTCGGCATCGACATAGATCTCGGTCATCCGCGCCCGCCCTCGGCCTCCTCGCGGGCCATCTCCAGCCTCAGCCACTCCTCTTCGGCCGCGGCCAGATCCGCCTCGGCCTGTTCCAGTTCCGCCGCCGCGACCTCGTAGCCCGCGGGGTCGCGGGCATAGAGCGCGGGATCGGCCAGCGTCTTGTGCGCCTCCGCGACCCGAACCTCCAGTTCGGCGATGCGGCCGGGCAACTGTTCCAGGGCATGCTTGTCCTTGAACGACAGCCTTCCCTGCTTCGCGCGCTCTGCGCGCTTCGCAGGGCTGGCGCCCTTTTTGCGCCCCGCCGGCCGAGGTTGCGCGGTCACCCCCTGCCCGCGCTGGGCCACCATGTCGGCATAGCCGCCGGCATATTCGACCCAGCGCCCGTTGCCCTCCGCGGCGATCACCGAGGTAACGGTGCGATCGAGAAAATCGCGGTCGTGGCTGACCAACAGCACCGTGCCGTCATAGTCGGCCAGCATCTCCTGCAACAGGTCCAGCGTCTCAAGGTCGAGGTCGTTGGTCGGCTCGTCCAGCACCAGCAGGTTCGACGGCCGCGCCAGGGCGCGCGCCAGCATCAGCCGCCCGCGCTCGCCGCCCGAAAGCCGCCCCACGGGCGTGCGCGCCTGTTCGGGCAGGAAGAGGAAATCCTGGAGGTAGCCCATGATGTGGCGGGTGCGGCCGCCCGCCGTCACCCGGTCGGCGCCGGTGCCGCCGGTGATCGCATCCGCCAGTCCCATCTCCGGATCCAGGCTGGCGCGGGTCTGGTCCAGCGTCTCCATCGCCACGTTCGCGCCGCGGCGCACCGTCCCCTCCTCGGGCGCGAGCATGCCCGTCAACAGCCGGACCAGCGTCGTCTTGCCGGCGCCGTTCGGCCCGACCAGGCCAACCCGGTCGCCGCGCTGGATGCGGGTCGAAAAATCCTTCACCACCGCGCGGCCGTCGAAGCCCTTGGCGATGCCCGCCGCCTCGATCACCAGCTTGCCCGAAGCCTCCGCGCCTTCCGCGGCCAGCGCAACTGCGCCGGCGGGTGCGCGCCGGGCGCGGCGTTCGGCGCGCAGCGCATGGAGCGCGCGCAGGCGGCCCTGGTTGCGCTTGCGCCGCGCCGTCACGCCCTTGGCGAGCCATTCGCTCTCCGCGGCGATCTTGCGGTCGAGCTTGCGGGCGTCGCGCTCCTCCTCCTCCAGCACCGTATCGCGCCATTGTTCGAAGGCGGCGAAACCCTTCTCCAGCCGGCGGCAGCGGCCGCGGTCGAGCCAGACGGTGGCGCGGGTCAGCCGCTCGAGAAAGCGCCGGTCGTGGCTGATCAGCACCAGGGCGGCGGACGAGGCGGCAAGCGTCGTCTCCAGCCACTCGATGGCCGGCAGGTCGAGATGGTTGGTGGGCTCGTCCAAGAGGAGAATGTCGGGCTCGGCGGCAAGCGTCGCGGCCAGCGCCGCGCGCCGGGCCGCGCCGCCCGACAGCGTGCCCGTGTCTTCCTTGCCGGTCAGCCCCAGCCGGTCGAGCAGCGCCGCCGCCCGGTGCGGGTCGTCCAGGCCGGCGGCGGCATAGTCGCCGACCGTGGCGAAACCGGAGAGGTCGGGTTCCTGCGCCAGCATGGCAAGCCGGATCCCGGGCTGGACGAAGCGGGTGCCGGCGTCGGGCTCCACCGTGCCGGCCGCGACCTTCAACAGGGTCGACTTGCCGGCGCCGTTGCGGCCCACCAGGGCCAGCCGCTCGCCGGCGCCGACCGTGAGCTCCACCCCTTCGAACAGCGGCGTGCCGCCGAAGGTGAGGCGGATGTCGGAAAGCGTGAGCAGCGGCGGCGCCATGGGCCCCGGCTATAGCGTAAGAGCCCCGATACCGGAACCCCCTCATCGGGGCCGGCAACACCCTCACCCCAACCCACCCCTCATGCTGAGGAGCGGTGCATCGCACCGCGTCTCGAAGCATACGGCAGCCAGTGATGAGCGGTGTCCCGCTTGCAGCCGCGCCCTTCGAGACGCGCCCTCCGGGCGCTCCTCAGGGTGAGGGCATTGTTGGATCAAAAGATGGCGTTCCGCTCTTTAAAGCGCGGACTCCATGCCGCGGCGGCCGATGGCGATGTCGCGGTGGACGTTAACGGACATGATCAGGCCGAAGCCGATCAGCACCGTCAGCATCGCGGTGCCGCCGTAGGAGATCAGCGGCAGCGGCACGCCGACCACCGGGATCAGCCCCATCACCATCGCCATATTGATGAAGGCATAAAGGAAGAAGGTGGTGGTGAGCCCGATCGCCAACAGCCGGCCGAACTGGCTGCGGCTGCGCATGGAGATCATCAGGCCGTAGAGGATCACCAGCGAATAAAGCCCGATCAGGACGATGCCGCCGGCCAGCCCGAACTCCTCGCCCAGCATGGTGAAGATGAAGTCGGTCTGCTTTTCAGGCAGGAAGTTGAGGTGGCTCTGGGTGCCCTGGATGAAACCCTTGCCCAGCATGCCGCCCGAGCCCAGCGCGATCTTGGACTGCAGGATGTGATAGCCGGCGCCCAGCGGGTCGCTCTCCGGGTCCAGGAAGGTGAGGATGCGCTGGCGCTGGTAGTCGTGCAGGAACTCCCACGCCACCGGGATCGCGGCGAGCGCGCCGATCAGGACCAGCGCGAACTTCCACAACCGCACGCCCGCGGCGAAGAACAGGGCGCCGCCGCCGATCAGGATCAACAGGGCGGTGCCCAGGTCGGGCTGGCGCAGGACCAGGATGATCGGCGCCGCCACCATCAACAACGGCACGATCAGATAGTGCGGCCGGCCGATCTCCTCGGGCGTCAGCCCATGGAAATAACGCGCCAGCGCCAGGACCAGCGCCACCTTCATCAGTTCCGACGGCTGCAGCTGGAACACCTTGAGGTCGATCCAGCGCTGCGCGCCCATGCCGACCGAACCGGCGACCTCGACCGCGCCCAACAGCACCAGCGAGGCGGCGTAGAAGAAATAGGCGTAACGCATCCAGAACCGGATATCGATCAGCGCGACCACCAGCATCGCGCCCATGCCCACGCCGAAACGCACCATCTGCCGCGTCGCCCAGGGCGACCAGTCGCCGTTCGCGGCCGAGTACAGCATGGCGAAACCGATGCACGAGATCGCCGCGATCAGCGCGATCAGGATCCAGTTCAGGTTCCAGATCTTCTGGCCCAGCGACAGCTCGGGCCGGGAGAAGGTGAGCGAGGCGCGCGCGAAGCTCATATCGCCTCTTCCCCGCCGGGCAGCGCGGCCAGGTTCGCGCGATCGCGTTTCTGGATCTCATGCAGCGCGTCGCGCGCGATCGGCGCCGCCGCCTTGGAGCCGCTGCCGCCATGCTCGACCACCACCGAAACCACGTAACGCGGGTTTTCCAGCGGCGCGTAGCCCACGAACAGCGCGTGGTCGCGTTCGCGCCAGGCCAGTTCCTCGTTCTTGCGCACGCCGCGTTCGCGTTCGGCCATGGAAATGCGGCGCACCTGCGCGGTGCCGGTCTTGCCGCCCATCTCCATGCCCGCCTCTTCGATATTGGACCGCCGGGCGGTGCCGTTGGGATGGTTCACCACGTCTTCCATGCCCTGGCGCAAGAGGCGCAGCGTGTAGTCGGAAAGCCCGATCGACGGATAGATGATCTCGGGCCGGCCCTGGACGTCTCCGCCCTTGATCTGGTCGCGCGCGAGATGCGGCACCACCGCCTTGCCGCCGTTGACGATGCGGGCGGTCATGACGGCAAGCTGCAGCGGCGTCGACAGCACATAACCCTGGCCGATGCCGACTACCAGCGTCTCGCCCTGGTGCCAGGGCTGGCCCAGCGCCGTGCGTTTCCACTTCTTGGTGGGGATCAGGCCCGGCTTTTCGCCGAGAAGGTCGATGCCCAGCCGGTCGCCCAGGCCCAGCCTCCTTGCCACCTGGGCGATCCGGTCGACGCCCAGCTTCAGCGCGACGTCGTAGTACCAGACGTCGCAGGACTGGCGGAACGCGTCGATCAGGTCCATGTGGCCGTGGCCGTGTTTCTTCCAGCAGTGGAAGCGGCGATTGCCGAGCTGAACGTGACCCGGACAGAACACCCGGTGATCGGGCGAGATGCCGGTTTCCAGCGCGGCCGCGGCGACCGCGAGCTTGAAGGTGGAGCCCGGCGCGTACTGGCCGGCGATCGCCTTGTTGGTCAGCGGCGCATGCGGGTTCGAAACCAGCTCTTTCCACTGGGCCGCGTTCAGGCCTTCGGCGAAACGGTTGGGGTCGTAGGCCGGCGTGGAGACCAAAGCCAGAATGCCGCCGTCATGGGCGTCCATCACCACGACCGCCGCGCCCTTTTCGTTACTCACCCGCTCGGCGAGATAGTTCTGCAGGCCGATGTCCAGGGTCAGCGCAACCTCCTGGCCGCGCTGGCCTTCCTGCCGGCTGAGCTCCTTGATCACCCGGCCCAGCGCGTTGACCTCGACCTGGCTGGTGCCGGCGGTGCCACGCAGCGCCAGGTCGTACTGGCGTTCGATGCCGTTCTTGCCGATGCGGAAACCCGGCAGTTCCAACAGCGGATCGCCGGTCAGTTCCCGCTCGGAAACCGCGGCGACGTACCCGACCACATGGGCGGTGCTGACCGGATGGGTATAGCGACGGGTCTCGCCCACATCGATGGAGATGCCCGGCAGGTCGGGGGCGTTGACCTCGACGCGGCTCATCTCCTGCCAGCTCAGGTTCTCGCGCACGGTGATCGGCACGAAGGGCCGGCGGCGCTTGGCTTCGCGCAGGACGCGCTCGACGTCGTAGGCGCTGACGGCGACCACCTGCTTCAGCCGGTTGAGCACGCCTTCCAGGTCCATGTCCCGGCCGCCGGCCTCGGCCTGTTCGGGCACGATGACGACGCGGAAGTTCTGGACATTGATCGCCAGCGCCTTGCCGGTGCGGTCGGTGATATAGCCGCGCGGCGGCGGCAGCAGGCGCGGGCTGATCCGGTTCTCGTCGGCCAGCAGCTTGTACTTGTCGGCCTCGACCACCTGCAGGTAGTAGAGCCGGCCCGCAAGGCTGCCCAACAGGCCCAGCTTCGCGCCCACCAGAAGCGCCGCGCGGCGCGAGAAGGTGCGGGAAAGGGCCTTGTCCGGCAGCATGCGTTCAGGCCGCCTGGCCGGTGGGCAGGGTGCGGTGGACCCGGGTGAAGCACCACGCCAGCAGGGGATAGACCGCCACCGACATGAAATAGGCGAACGCCGTCTGCCAGGGGTCGATCAGCCGCCCGGCCATGGCCGACAGCATGAACCAGTGCAGAAAGCCGGCGCCGGCGGCGATCACCATGAAACCCCACCAGACCACGGCGAAGGACTTGCCGTGGAAGAACTTGCGCTGGGACAGCACCGCCGCGTAGGCAAGCAGCAGGACGACGGTGTGGATGCCCGGCGGCGCGCCGGTCAACAGGTCCTGCAACAGGCCGAACGCGAACACCGCCCACAACGGCAAAAGGTCGGGACGGTGGACCGCCCAGTAATAGACCGACATCAGCATCAGCGCCGGCATGACCGAGCCGAAGCCCGGCAGATGGGTCGGGATCAGGGTGACGATCAAAAGGACAAGCGTGATCACGGCCGGGACCAGTCCCCGGGCAACGATATCGAGCCGTTGCCAGACGACGGTCCTCATGGCGGCGGCGCACCGAAAATGCGCGGGGCGCCGTCAAAGGCGCCGAGCACGCCGGTCAGGCCGAAATCGGCAAGCCGGACAAATTCGAGACGGTCGCTGGTATCGAAGGGCTGGACCCGGATGCCGCTTTCGCCCACCGACACCACGGTGCCCACCGGCAGGCCCGCCGGGAAGACCTGGCCGTAGCCGGACGTGACGATCCGGTCGCCAACGACGATCTGCGCCGAGTTGGTGAGATATTCCAGCCGCGGCATGTTCGAGTTGTCGCCGGCCAGAATGGCGCGGGCGCGGCTTTTCTCCACCAGGACGGGGATGCGGCTGTTGAGGTCGGTGATCAACAGGATGCGCGCCGAGCGTTCGCCCACCTCGGCGACCCGGCCGATCAGACCGGCGCCGGTCATGGCGGCCTGGCCCTTGGCGACGCCGTCGCGCTTGCCGGCGCTGACCAGCAGCGAACGGATGAAGCTGCCGCCGGTGTCGCCGACCACGCGCACGGTGACATAGCGCGCCGGCTGGTCGGGCACGAAGGCCATCAGTTCCTTGAGCTGGCGGTTTTCCGCATCCAGCTGGCGGGCCACGTTCTGCCACTCCAGAAGGCGCGCGTTCTCGACCATCAGGCGGGCGTTTTCGGCGCGCAAATCGGCCAGGCGGTCGACCTCGTCCAGGGTCGAGGCCACGGTGGCGACCGGCGTGGAAACGGCACCCAGGATCGGGGCAACGAAGTCGGTGACGGCGGTGCGGGCCCGCTCGAAAACCAGCGGGTCGGCCCGGCCCAGGATCATCACGGCGACGGCAGCGGACAGAAGAGCGAGAAAGGCGAACCGTTGCGCCAGTACCTTTAATGGCGCCGTTAACCTTTGAACCGTACCTGCCCGGTACTTCACCCTAAATCTCTTCCCCCGCTTGCCGGGCGACCGTTCCTCTCGCCAAATGCCCTCTCGGTCCGCCGGCAGTCGCTATTTGGCACGCAATCCTGTCAGTACATGTTTATCAAAACGTTACGAAGGGTCTTCATCTCTTCCAGACAGCGTCCGGTACCCAGAGCGACGCAGGAGAGGGCGTCATCGGCAATCGAGACCGGCAGGCCGGTCGAGTGCCTGAGCACGAAGTCCAAATTGCCCAAAAGGGCGCCGCCGCCGGTCAGGACGATGCCCTTGTCGACGATGTCGGCGGCCAGTTCCGGGGCGGTATGCTCCAGGGCCACCTTGACCGCCTCGATGATGGCGCCCACCGGCTCGGCCAGGCTCTCGGCGATCTGGCGCTCGGAGATCACCAGTTCCTTGGGCACGCCGTTCATCAGGTCGCGGCCCTTGATCTCCATGACCTGGCCCTCGCCGTCCTCGGGCGGGCAGGCGGAGCCGATTTCCTTCTTGATCCGCTCGGCCGAACCCTCGCCGACCAGAAGGTTATGGTTGCGCCGAATATAGGCGATGATCGCCTCGTCCATCTTGTCGCCGCCGACGCGGACCGAGCGGGAATAGACGATGCCGCCCAGCGAGAGGACGGCAACCTCGGTTGTACCACCACCGATATCCACAACCATGGATCCGGTGGGCTCGGTCACCGGCAGGCCGGCGCCGATCGCGGCGGCCATCGGCTCTTCGATCAGGAACACCTTGCGGGCGCCGGCGCTTTCGGCCGATTCCTGGATCGCGCGGCGCTCGACCGCGGTGGACCCGGACGGCACGCAGACGATCACCTGGGGCGCGGAGAAGCTGCGCCGGTTGTGCACCTTGCGGATGAAATGCTTGATCATTTCCTCCGCCACGTCGAAGTCGGCGATCACGCCGTCGCGCAGGGGACGAATGGCGTGGATGTTGCCGGGCGTGCGGCCCAGCATCATCTTCGCCTCGTCGCCGACGGCAAGCACCTGTTTCTTGCCCTTCACTTCGGCGATGGCGACCACCGAGGGTTCGTTCAGGACGATGCCGCGACCCTTCACATAGACCAGCGTATTGGCCGTGCCGAGGTCGATGGCCATATCGGCGGAGAGAAATCCGAGAAGTCGGTAGAACATGGTTAACGAGCGACCCCTGCGCTAGATGTTTGCCGGCAAAACATAGTCAATGAAACCTTTCTACGAGATTAAGCCGATATTGCGGCGGGGGCGGTTTTCTGCCGTTTGCCGATCAGCTTGTTCAACGCGTGGATATAGGCACGGACCGAGGCGACGATCGTGTCCACGTCCGCGCCCTGGCCGGTCACCGACTTGCCGTCCTCCTCCAGGCGGACCGTAACCTCGGCCTGGGCGTCGGTGCCGCCGGTGACTGCGTGCACCTGATAAAGCTGCAATGTGGCATCATGAGGGAAGATCGCGTGGATGGCGTTGAACGCGGCATCCACCGGGCCGTTGCCGCCGGCCTGCGCGGCGCGCTCCTCGCCGGCCACGGTGGCCACCAGGTCCGCCTTCTGCGGCCCCACCGAGCCCGCCTCGACCCTCAGCGACACGAACGCGATCTCCTCGTGCTCGCGGATCACCTCGTCGTCGACCAGCGCGACGATGTCCTCGTCGAACACCTCTTTTTTCTTGTCGGCCAGCGCCTTGAACCGCTCGAACGCCTCTTCGATGGCGTTGTCGCCCAGTTCGTAGCCCAGTTCCGCCAGCTTGGACTTGAACGCATGCCGGCCGGAATGCTTGCCCATCACCAGGGTCGATTTGTGCAGGCCCACCGATTCCGGCGTCATGATCTCGTAGGTGCCGGCATGTTTCAGCATGCCGTCCTGGTGGATGCCGGATTCGTGGGCGAACGCGTTGGCGCCGACGATCGCCTTGTTGGGCTGGACGGAAAAGCCGGTGATGGTGGAGATCAGGTGGCTCGCCCGGGTGATGTAGGTGGAATCGACCCCGGTCCAGAACGGCATCTCGTCGCCGCGCACCTTCAGCGCCATGACGATCTCTTCCATCGCCGCGTTGCCGGCGCGCTCGCCGATGCCGTTGATGGTGCATTCCACCTGACGCGCGCCGGCGCGCACGGCGGCCAGCGCATTGGCGACGCCCAGGCCCAGGTCGTTGTGGCAATGGGCCGAGATCACCGCCTTGTCGATGTTCGGCACGCGGTTCTTCAGCATCGCGATCAACGCCTCGAACTCGTGCGGGACGGTATAGCCGACGGTGTCGGGGATGTTGATGGTGGTCGCACCGGACTTGATCGCCGATTCGACGCAGCGGCACAAGAAGTCGTGCTCGGTCCGGGTGCCGTCCTCGGGCGACCATTCCACGTCGTCGCACAGGTTGCGGGCGTAGGAGACCGATTCGATGATCTTCTCGTGGACCTCGTCGGGCTCCATCTGCAGCTTGTGCTTCATGTGCAGCGGGCTGGTCGACAGGAAGGTGTGGATGCGCGGTCGCGCCGCGGCGCCCAGCGCCTCCCAGGCACGGTCGATGTCCTTTTTCGACGCCCGCGCAAGGCCCGCAACCGACGCGTTCTTGACCAGCTTGGCGACCTCGTTGACGGCCTCGAAGTCGCCCGTGGACGCGATCGGGAAGCCGGCCTCGATGACATCGACGCCCATCGCCTCCAGCATTTCGGCAACCCGCAGCTTCTCCGACAGGTTCATCGAGCAGCCGGGGGACTGCTCGCCGTCGCGCAGGGTTGTGTCGAATATCAGGACGCGGTTCTTTTCTGACCGTGCGTCAGTCATTCATTCCCAACCTGGCGCCCGCCCCCACACTCCCGTCCGCTGGGTCGTGTTGTCGTCACTTGGCGGCCGCCCGTATGATATTCCAGTTTTTCTTGGCTCCACCGAACATGTCGACTATTCGCAAGCCAGTCGTCCAAATCGAGCGCAAGACTGCGGCGTTACTATACACACGCCGCGTTAAGGGTTGAACCCCTCAACCACCTGGATTTACGCAGATTCCCGGGGCTGCGCAATGGTTTTATGCCGCGCCGGCCATGCCCGGAATACCCGGGGCGGCACCCCCCTGTTCCCAAAGCAGCGGCCTTGGCCGTGTACCCACACATCCGGATCAGGCAGCCCGATCCGATTGATGTCCAGATGCCGTCCGGCGCCAGCGGTCTTAGACCGCTCAGGCGAAAGGAGACCCGCTTCATTCGACCAAACGGCTTCGAATACTTCGGGTAGTTGCAGGACGAGGAGGTTTACCTGACTATTGGGACGTCAGCCGATACCTGCCCTCCGTGTGCAGGTAGAGTAGGCACTCATCGCCCGACACGCATGACAGCCGATGCGACGCCTCGCCCCTCGAGCCGAAGTAGCTTCCCGGGTCCAGGCTGTGTTTCTCCGACCCCCCGGACAGTTCGACCTGGGTGACGCCCCGGATCGTCACGACGCGCATCAGCGGAGAGGCTGTGCTCAGCGTGCCGCTGTATCCCGCGGGCAAATTGACGAAGGTCCCGTTCTTTTCATTGCCCGCCGTCTTGCCCCAGAGATAAGCCAGTCGGGGGCCGGCACCGGCGAGCCATGTGGTGTCCGCCGCGTCCAACCATATGACGTTCCGCGCATCGACGTTGATGGGACGCTCGCCCGCGTCGAAGGCTTCTTTCGCGGGATTGACGAGATAGGGACCCGAGTGAATCTCGAGGAAAATGGTGGTGTTCCTGCCTTTCGCCGCAGTGACATGGCTTTCGCCGAGCGGCTGCGTCCAAAACGAACCGGGTTCCATCCACATCTTTTCCGCCCCCGGATCATCATTGTGCACGGCACCCTCAATGACGACGGCGCGGTAGGTGATGTTGTGGATATGCGGCGGTGACTGAAATCCGTCCGCAAACGTGACGAGCATGCCCGACGGCATATCATTTCGGATATTCCCCCAGAGCTTGCCGGACTGCGGGCTCTGATCACCGCGAAGGGGGTTTAGGGGGATGAAGGTCACGTCCGATCTCTTGACGATCTCGGTGGTCGAATGCCCCTCGCCTGCGGCCTGAGCCGAGCCGATCGATGTGGCCGCCACAGCGATTGCCACCGATACAAGAAACCGCGTGCGCATATCTAGGTCTTTCCCTTGAATTCCGATTGTCCGTCCATCAGCCGTGGACCAGCCTGCAAAGGAACTTGCTCCGTGCGGCCGCACGATCAAGCAGGATCAAGCCGGCGGGAAACCACCTCGCCTCAAGAAACGGGCAGCGACCAGACCTTGACCAAAGCACGATCGGTTCGGGTCCACGCACCTCGCTGGCTACAGGCACGTGTTTCGAGACGGCGCGTTTCGAATGCCTGCCTTGAGCCTGTCGCAGGGGGCGTGGCGGCAAATGCCACTGACTATGGCAGTCGGGCTCGGGCGACCTCGCTCTCGGTGTTTGTGGGTAAAGGCCTTAGTTCTTCGCCTTGTCGACCAGCTTGGATTCGGCGATCCACGGCATCATCCCGCGCAGGCGTTCGCCGACCTCCTCGATCCCGTGCGCGGCCTCGTTGCGGCGCATCGCCTTGAACGAGGTCTGCCCGACCTCGTTCTCCAGCATCCAGTCGCGCGCGAAGCGGCCGGACTGGATGTCGTCCAGGACGTTCTTCATCTCCGCCTTGACGTCGTCGGTGATGATGCGCGGGCCGGTCGTGTAGTCGCCGTATTCGGCGGTGTTCGAGATCGAGTAGCGCATGTTCGCCATGCCGCCCTCGTACATCAGGTCGACGATCAGCTTGACCTCGTGCAGGCACTCGAAATAGGCCATCTCGGGTGCGTATCCGGCGTCGACCAGCGTCTCGTAACCCGCCTTGATCAGCGCCGTCAGACCGCCGCACAGCACAACCTGCTCGCCGAACAGGTCGGTTTCGCACTCCTCGCGGAAGGTGGTCTCGATGACGCCGGCGCGGCCGCCGCCGATGGCGGACGCATAGGAAAGGCCGATCTCGTGCGCGTTGCCCGAGGCGTCGCGCTCGACCGCCAGCAGGCAGGGAACCCCGCCGCCGCGCATGTATTCGGAACGCACGGTGTGGCCCGGCCCCTTGGGCGCGACCATGAACACGTCCAGATCGGCGCGCGGCTCGATCAGGTTGAAATGCACGTTCAGACCGTGCGCAAAGGCCAGCGCCGCGCCGTCCTTCATGTTGGGCGCAAGGTCGCCCGCATAGATGTGCCGCTGCAGCTCGTCCGGCGTCAGCATCATCACCACGTCGGCCCAGGCCGCCGCCTCGGCCGGGCTCATCACCTCGAAGCCGGCTTCGCTGGCCTTGGCGCGGGTGGCCGAGCCTTCGCGCAACGCGATGCGCACGTCCTCGACGCCGCTGTCGCGCAGGTTCATGGCGTGGGCGTGGCCCTGGCTGCCGTAGCCGACGATCGCCACCTTCTTCGTCTTGATCAGGTTCACGTCCGCATCGCGGTCGTAATAGACACGCATCACTTCCCCCAGTCTCTCTTGTGTTCCTTGTTTCTCCAATCGCGCGCGGCAGTCGCGGCGCGCCCGTCTTCTAGTCGACCAGCACCTTCGGCCCGCGGCTGATCGCGACCACGCCCGACCGTGCCACCTCGACCCGGCCCAGCGCGCGCATCAGTCCGACAAAGGCGTCCACCTGGTCGGTCTCGCCGGAAATCGCGAACACGAAGCTCTCCAGCGTCGTGTCGGCGACGGTGGCCCCGAAGATCTGGGCGATCCGCAAGGACTCGCGGCGCTGATGTTCCGAGGCGACGACCTTGACCAGGGCGATTTCCATTTCGACGTGCGGGCCTTCTTCGGTCAGGTCGTGCACGTCGTGGATCGGGACCAGGCGTTCGAGCTGGGCCTTGATCTGCTCGATGATCATCGGCGTGCCCGTGGTGACGATGTTGATCCGGCTGACCGCTTCGTCCTCGCTGACGGTGGACACGGTGAGGCTTTCGATGTTGTAGCCGCGCCCCGAGAACAGGCCGATCACGCGCGCCAGCACGCCGGGTTCGTTGTCGACGATCACCGCCAGGGTGTGGCGTTCGTGATCGTCCGGCAGATCGATGATGCTGTAGGCGGAGCCCGGGTGCTTCCCGGCCGCCACGGCCGACTTCTTGTTCATCTCGGTACCCCCCGAAGCGTCAGACCAGGACCATGCCGTCTTCGGAGATCGGCTGTTCGGCCTCGTCCTCCGGTCCCATCAGCATTTCGTTGTGGGCGGCGCCCGACGGGATCATCGGGAAGCAGTTTTCCTTCGGATCGACGACGATGTCGGCGATGACCGGGCCGTCGGCGTCGATCATCCGCGCGATGACGTCATCCAGCTCGCCGGGTTCGGTGGCCCTCAGCCCGGTGGCGCCGTAGGCCTCGGCCAGCTTGACGAAGTCCGGCAGCGCCTCGGAATAGCTCTCCGAATAGCGGCCGCCGTGCAACAGCTCCTGCCACTGGCGCACCATGCCCATGTACTGGTTGTTCAGGATGAAGATCTTGATCGGCAGGCGGTACTGCACCGCCGTCGACATCTCCTGGATGTTCATCAGGACCGACGCCTCGCCGGCGATGTCGACCACCAGCGCATCGGGATGGCCCAGCTGGACGCCGATCGCGGCCGGAAGGCCGTAGCCCATGGTGCCCAGCCCGCCCGAGGTCATCCAGCGGTTCGGCCGCTCGAACTTGAAGTGCTGGGCCGCCCACATCTGGTGCTGTCCCACCTCGGTGGTGATGTAGGTTTCACGGTCCTTGGTCAGCTCGTACAGCCGCTGGATCGCGTATTGCGGCTTGATCAGCTTGTCGTCCTTCTTGAAGGACAGGCACTTGCGGGCGCGCCAGGTCTCGATGTCGGCCCACCAGGCATCCAGCGCCTTCTGGTCCGGCCGCTTGTGCCGCGACTTCCAGACCTTGATCAGGTCCTCCAGGACATAGGCGCAGTCGCCCAGGATCGGAATGTCGACGGCGACGTTCTTGTTGATCGAGGACGGGTCGATATCGATATGGATCTTCTTCGAGCCGGGCGAGAAGGCGTCCAGCCGCCCGGTGATGCGGTCGTCGAAACGCGACCCGATCGCCAGCATGACGTCGCATTCGTGCATCGCCATGTTGGCCTCGTAGGTGCCGTGCATGCCCAGCATGCCCAGGAACCGCGGATCGCCCGCCGGCAGGGCGCCCAGCCCCATCAGCGTCAGCGTCGTCGGAAAGCCGGAAAGCTCCACCAGCTCGGCCAAGAGCTGCGAGGCCTTGGGGCCCGAATTGATCAGCCCGCCACCGCCGTAGATCACCGGCCTTTTCGCGCCCAACAACAGATCGACGGCGCGTTCGATCGACCGCAGGTCGCCCTTGACCGTCGGCTGATAGGTCTTGTGGACCACGTTCGACGGCCCCACATAGGGCGCCTCGGCGAATTGGATGTCCTTCGGTATGTCGACCACGACGGGACCGGGACGCCCCGAACGGGCCACGTAGAACGCCTCGTGCAGGGTCTGGGCCAGCCGGTCGCCGTCCTTCACCAGGTAGTTATGTTTGGTGCAGGGCCGCGTGATGCCGGTGGTGTCGCATTCCTGGAAGGCATCGTTGCCGATCAGGTGCGTCGGCACCTGGCCGGTCAGGCAGACCACCGGCACGGAATCCATCAGCGCGTCGGTCAGCCCGGTCACGGCGTTGGTGGCGCCGGGGCCGGAGGTGACAAGCACGACACCGACCTTGCCGGTGGACCGCGCATAGCCCTCGGCTGCATGCACCGCGCCCTGCTCGTGGCGGACCAGGATATGGCGCAGCTTGTTCTGCTTGAACAGGGCGTCGTAGATCGGCAGGACCGCGCCGCCGGGATAGCCGAAGACGACATCGACGCCCTGATCGATCAGGGATTTGATGACGATTTCTGCGCCGGTCATGTTCTGCGCGGACATGGTGCCTCTCCGTTTCGGGGCGGACGGCTGCCAGCATCGCGCCACCCTTGCCCGGTTGTTTTTTTCGACCCATTGAAGCCCGAAAAACGCAAGAGTTTCAATAGGTAGACAGCATTTGCGCGGACCCTTGGCCCGCGCGAGCGCGCACCATAAGTGGTGGCGTTCAGCCGGTCAACAGATTTTCACGAATAAATGCAAAAATCTCCGGCCCAAACCTTTCCGAATATTGCGCGTCTATGACCAGATTCGCAAGAATCTGATGTCTGAGCCAGGTGAGCTGCCGCTTGGCATAGCGCCGCGTCACCGTGCGCGTTTGTGCCGCGGCCTCGTCGAGCGAGATCTCTCCGGTGAGGTGGCGGGCAAGCGGACCGACGCCCAGGGCCTTCATGGCCGGCAGCGCCGGATCCAGCCCGCGCGCCACGAGCGCGCTGACCTCTTCGACCGCGCCTTCCTCGATCATCTGCCCGAAACGGGCGTCGCAGGCCGCATACAGCGCCGCGCGCGGCGGCAGCAGGGCGATGACGCGGAAGGCCAGGTGTCCGGGCGGTCCGACTGGCGCGGCGGCCTGCCAGTCGGACAGGCCCCTGCCCGTCGCCTCGAAAACCTCCAGGGCCCGCGCGACCCGCTGGCTGTCGGATGGGCGGATGCGCGCCGCACTGTCCGGATCGACGGCGGCAAGGGCGGCATGCAGCGCCGCCGCCCCCTGCGCGGCAAGGCGCGCGCGCACCCCGTCGCGCACGGCCGCCGGGATCTCGGGCATCGGCGACAGGCCGGCGATCAGCGCCCGCAGATAAAGCCCGGTTCCGCCCGCCACCACCGGCAGCCGGCCCGCGCTCCGGGCCTCTTCGATGGCGTCCAGCGCCATGTCCCGCCAGCGCGCTGCCGAACAGCGTTCCTCGGCGCCCAGAATGCCGTACAGGCGGTGCGGCACGGCCGCGCAGGCCGCTGCGTCGGGGCGCGCGGTCAGGACCGCCAGATCGCGATAGACCTGCATGCTGTCGGCATTGATGACGGTGCCGTCGAAGGCGCGCGCGACATCCAGCGCCAGGGCGGACTTGCCGCTGGCGGTCGGTCCTGCGATCACGAAAACGGCCGTCTCGCGCACGTCGCTTCGTCCCATCCTTCCCGTTTCGGTCCCCGCTTAACCGCGGGCTAAGGAACAGCCGTTAAGGCGGAGCGCCGAGCCCGGCCCGCCTGTTGTGGTCGGCCGCAAGCCAGGATACAGATGCGCGCGCCATGGACAACGTGCTGACCCTTATCACCGACCCGGTCCGCCGGCTGTTGTCGGACATCCACGTGAACAAAGCCGTCGCCTATCTGCAGGAGACCGGCGCATCGGTGGGCGCGCCCGACTGGCTGGCGCCCGGCGTCGCCTGCGACGTGCCGTTCGGCGGGACCGATGCGATGGCGGCCCATCGGCACCTGCGAGACCGTTTCGACACCGCACCGCTGGACGTCGCGGCACAGCCCGCCGCCGGGCGGCGCAAGCGGGTCCTGATCGCGGACATGGACTCGACCATGATCACCATCGAGACGCTGGACATGCTGGCCGCCCTGTTGGGGTATGCGGACGAGGTCGCCCGCATCACCGACCGGGCGATGAACGGCGAGATCCGGTTCCGCGACGCGCTGCGGTCGCGCCTGGCGCTGTTGGAAGGGGAAGACGCGTCGGGGATAGACGAGGTCAACGCCGCGGTCGATTACACGCCCGGCGGCCGCGCGCTGGTGCAGACCATGAAGGCGAACGGCGCCTATTGCGCTCTGGTCTCGGGCGGCTTCACCTTCACCGCGGAGATGGTCCGCGACGAGCTTGGCTTCGACGAGGCCCGTGCGAACCGCCTGATCGTCGAGAACGGACGGCTGGCCGGGCGCGCCGAAGAACCGATCCTGGGCCGCGAGGCGAAGCTGGAAACCCTGCGCGAACTGTGTACGCGACACCGGGTGACCACCGCCGAGGCGGTGGCCGTCGGCGACGGCGCCAACGATCTGGACATGATCGCGGCCGCCGGGATGGGTGTCGCGTTCCGCGCGAAACCCGTGGTCGCCGCGGAGGCCCGGTTCACCGTCGAGTACGGCGACCTCAGCGCGCTGCTTTACCTGCAGGGATACCGTTCAGGCGAGATCGTCGACTGAACGGCGGCTTGCCCTAACCCGCCTTCTTCGCGAAGCGGATCGCCACGAACCGCAGTTCGCCGCCCTGGTCGACCAGCAACAGCACCGACTTGCGCCCGTCTTCGCGCGCTTCTTCGACGCGCTGCAGGACGGCCTCCGGTGTCGACACCTCTGTCTGGTTGACCTCGACGATGATGTCGCCCGGCCGCAGCTGCTTCTCCGCAGCGTCCGAACCGTCTTCGACATCGGTGACGATGACGCCCTTGGCATCTTCCTTCAGCTTGAACTGCTGAACCAGGTCGCTGGTGATCCCGGCCACGGTCAGGCCAAGGTCGTTCAGGTCGGCGGTTTCGGTCCGCGTGCTTTCCGCGGGCGGACGGCCGGTGCTGAGGGACGCCAGATCGACCTTCTCAAGCTCGCCCAGCGTGACGTCGATGTCGACCGTCTCGCCCGAGCGCCACACCTGCACCGGAACCGTCTGGCCGACGCCGGTCTCCGCGACCATTGCCGGCAGCTTGCGCGAACTGGGCACGGTCCGGCCGTTGAAGGACAGGATGACGTCGCCGGTCTTCACACCCGCGGCTGCGGCGGGACTGTCCTTGTGCACCGTCGCCACAAGCGCGCCGATCGCATCGTCAAGGCCGAGGCTTTCGGCGATCTCGTCGGTGACCTGCTGGATCGTCACGCCCAGCCAGCCGCGACGGGTCGTCCCGAACTCGCGCAACTGCTCGATCACGCCCGATGCCAGGCGCGAAGGGATCGCAAAGCCGATGCCGATCGAACCGCCATTCGGCGAATAGATCGCGGTGTTCACGCCGATCACCTCGCCGTCCAGGTTGAACAGCGGTCCGCCGGAATTGCCGCGGTTGATCGGCGCATCGGTCTGGATGTAGTCGTCATACGGTCCCGACCGAATGTCACGGCCGCGCGCCGAGATGATGCCGGCGGTGACGGTGCCGCCCAGGCCCAGGGGATTGCCGATCGCAACGACCCAGTCACCCACGCGCGACTTCTCCGACCGTCCCCAGCCGACCGCATCCAGAGGCCTGCCGGCGTCGATCTTCAAGAGCGCAAGGTCGGTCTTCTCGTCGTCGCCGACCAGTTCCGCCTTGAAGCGCTCGTCGTCGTGCAACACGACGAAGATCTCGTCGGCCCCGTTGATCACATGCCGGTTGGTGACGACGTAGCCGTCCGCATCAACGATGAATCCGGAGCCCAGCGAGGTGGCGCGGCGCTGCGGCCGGTCCTCGTCGGGTCTGTTGAACCGTTCGAAGAACTCTTCCAGCGGCGAGCCCGGCGGAAGCTGGAAGCGCGGTGCTTCGGCCTGCTGACTTGTCCGCTGGGTGGTCTGGATATTGACGACCGACGGCAGAAGACGTTCGGCCAGGTCGGCGAAACTGTCGGGCGCGCCACGCGCCGCAGCCGGCCCGGTCGCGAATGCCAACAGGAAGCCAGCCACCAGCAGGGTCCACACGGCCGCCGCCCGGGCGGTGCCGGACTGGCCGAAGTGACGAACGGCAAGGGTGTCAGTCACAACAATTCTCCAATCTGTTCGGCCCAACGGTCGGCCGCACTGCCGCGCCGGCCATGCCGGCACCGTATTCAGCCCCGTGGACGCTTTCGAATCTGGTCAGTCCAGGAGCCCGCGTCAACTCAGTCGGCGTGCCCGGCACGCCTGATTGTCGCAAACGGCCGCGCTTGCCCACGGCTTCTTTATGTTAGCCCGCCGGGCCGCCCGCAACAGCGCCTGCGGCGCCTCGCCGCGTCACGACTTCGTGACGCCGTTCCGGCCTAGCGCCGCACCAGCCAGACGATCACGCATCCGACGGCCGCGGCAACGATGCCGCCGTTCCGCAACACCGACGGCGGCAACTCCAGGACCTGAACGATCACGCGCTTCATGCCCGCGGGGAACAGCGCGTAAATCAGTCCCTCGATCACCAGCACCAGCCCGAAAGCCGCGATCAGGACGCTGGTGAAGTCGTCCATTCTGCCGATCCCCGCACGAGGCCGCCGGAACGGGACACAGGCCCTAGTTCGCCGTGCCGTTAATCCGGCCGCGCTCGTCGGTGAAGAACCGGAAGAAATCCGAGTCCGGCGGGCCGACATAACGCGTCGTATCGCCCGGCAGCCCGCGCTGCATGGCCTGCATGGACCGCCAGAAATCGAAGAAGTCCTCGTCCTTCGTGTAGGCGTCGTTGTAGATCGCCTGCGCCTCGGCGTCGCCCTCGCCGCGCAGAATCTCGCCAGTCTTACGGGCCTCGGCGACGATGACGCGCTGGGTCTTGTCGGCCTCGGCACGGATCCGCCGGGAATCGCGCTCGCCCTCGGCGCGGATCTTGCGCGCCTCCTGCTCGCGTTGCGTCTGCATGCGGCGGAAAATGGCCTGGCTGTTCTCTTCGGGAAGGTCGACGCGCTTGATCCGCACGTCCACCACCTCGACCCCGAAGTCCTTCGCGTTTGCACTGGCCTGCTCGGTGATCTGTTGCATCAGGCGCGCGCGCTGTGGTGTCAGAACGGTGGACAACGGAACGTCACCCAACACGCCGCGCAGGGCGGTGTTCATGATGTTGCCAAGCCGCGCCTCCATGCCCACCTCGGTGCCCACGGTCTTGAAGAAATCCAGAGCATTGACGATGCGATAGCGGGCAAACGCGTTCACGATGAGCTGCTTCTGGTCGAGCGTCGGAACTTCCTGGGACGCCGCGTCGTAGTCAAGCAGGCGCTTGTCGAAGTACCTGAGATCCTGAATGATCGGCACCTTGATGTGCAGACCCGGCTCGGTAATGACCCGGACAGGATCGCCGAACTCTGTGATCAGGACCTGCTCGGTCTCGCGCACGGTGAACAGTGTTCCCCACGCAAGCGCGCCGATGACGAACAGAACGATGCCTATGATGCCGGCCGACGTGTTCTTCATTGCTGCGCACTCCCCTGCCGGTTGAGCTCGTTAAGGGGCAGGTATGGCACCACGCCGCTGCTGGTGGCGCCGGGATCGATCAACACCTTGTCCATGCCCTGGAGGATTTCTTCCATCGTTTGCAGATAGATGCGCCGCTTGGTGACGTCCTTGGCATTGATGTACTCGTTGTAAATCGACAGAAAACGCTGGGAGTCACCGGTGGCCTGGGCCACGCGTTCGGCCTTGTAGGCCTCGGCGGCGCGGATGATCTGTTCCGCCTCACCCTGCGCCCGCTCGGTCAGCTCGTTCAAGTACGCGGTCGCCTCGTTGATGGCGCGTTCCTTGTCGGCGCGCGCCGCCTGCACGTCACGGAAGGAGTCGATCACCGCCGCCGGCGGGTCGACCTTCTGGATCTGGACGTTCTGAACGAAGATGCCGGCCCCATAGTCGTCCAGGATCTGCTGCAGCAGTTCCCTGACCTCTGCGGAGACCTCTCCGCGGCCGGCGGTCCGCGCAAACTCGAAACCGGTCTTTCCGATGATCTCGCGCATCGCCGCTTCGGACGCGTTCTTGACCGCCGTTTCCGGGTCGCGGACGTTGAACAGGAACTTGCCGGCATCGGAGATCAGCCAGAACACCACCGTCTGGATGTCGATGATGTTCTCGTCACCGGTCAGCATCAGGCTCTCTTCGGTGATGTCCCTCAAAGACGCCGCCCGGCCCCGCGTCGCGCTGGAGCGGAAGCCGATCTCGACGCGGTTCACGGTCGTGACCTGGGGCCGCAGGACCTCGCCGATGGGCGACGGCCAGTTCCAGTGCAGGCCCGGGCCGGTCGTATCGCTGAGTTTGCCGAAGACGAGGGCCACGCCCTGCTCGTTGGGCTGGACCCTGTAGAACCCGGTTGCCATCCAGGCGACCAGCGCCACCGCGACCAGAACCACGATGACCTTGCCGCTGCCGAATCCGCCGGGCACGAAACGGCGCACCCTCTCCTGGCTTTTGCGCAGCAGCTCTTCCACGTCCGGCGGCTGCTTACCGCCGCGTGGCGGCCGACCCCAAGGGCTCTGACCACCGCCGCCGCCGCCACCGCCGCCGCTGCCGCCACCGCCGCCCCATGGGCCACCGCCACCAGACTGATTTGACCAAGGCATATCTCAGTTTCCTGTGAGGACCGGATACCGTCGGAGCAAGAGGTGCTCTCGAGGTCCGGTCGCCGAAAATTCGGGTTAACAGGCAGAACGGCAGCACAGATGCGGCCCTTTGCCTGACGTCGCGGTATCATATATGTCAGGTCGTCAGCGCACGCAAACGCGCGATGACACGAAACAGTAAGTTTGTCGCTTGGACGGAGTTGTCAACCATGGCCGAAATCAGCCGGGAAAGCATCCTTGAGGCGCTGAAAAAGCTGCCGAATCCCGTTTCCGACCGCGATCTCGTCGATGCCGGCATGATTTCAGGCATCGCCGTCCGCGACGGAAATGTCCAGTTTTCCATCGAAATCGACCCAGCCCGGGCCGAGGCCATGGAACCCGTTCGCAGCGCGGCCGAACAGGCGGTCGCGGCATTGCCGGGCGTGCTGTCGGTCACCGCGATCCTGACCGCGGAAAGCGCCCCGCGCCAGGCCGCACAGGGCCCGGCACAGGACCAGGCTGCAGCACGGCGGCCGGGAGCGCCCGCGGGTGTCAGCCATATCATCGCCGTGGCCAGCGGCAAGGGCGGCGTCGGCAAGTCAACCACGGCGGCCAACCTGGCCCTGGCGTTGGCCGCGAACGGCCTTTCCGTCGGACTGTTGGACGCTGACGTCTACGGCCCGTCCCAGCCGCGGATGCTGGGCATCACCGGACGGCCCGACAGCCCGGACGGCAAGGTCCTGATGCCCATGCGCAATTACGGCATCGAAGTCATGTCGATCGGCTTCCTCGTCGCCGAGGACCAGCCGGTGATCTGGCGCGGCCCCATGGTCATGGGCGCGCTGCAGCAGATGCTGAACGATGTCGCCTGGGGCACGCTGGACGTGCTGGTGGTCGACATGCCGCCAGGCACGGGCGACGCACAGCTGACGATGTCGCAGAACGTGCCGCTTGCCGGCGCCATCATCGTCTCCACGCCGCAGGACATCGCCCTCCTGGACGCCCGCAAGGGATTGAACATGTTCCGCAAAGTGGACGTCCCGGTTCTGGGCATCATCGAAAACATGAGCTACTTCCTGTGCCCGAACTGCGGCCATCAGTCCGACGTGTTCGGGCACGGCGGGGCACGCGCCGAAGCCGAGAAGCTGGGCTGCGACTTCCTGGGCGAGGTGCCGCTGGACATCGACATCCGGACCACGTCGGACGGCGGCAGGCCGATCGTCGTTTCCGACCCGGAAAGCCCGCATGCGGCGGTCTATCGCGAGATCGCGGCACGGGTCTGGCAGAAACTCTCCGGTGCGGCGACAGAGACCGCCCGCCAGGCACCGAAGATCGTCATCGGCTGAGATGCGGCTTCGTCGCACGGCGGTCCTTGCGCTCGCGGTCTTTCTCGCGGCTCTGACGCCGCATGCCGGCGCCCAGACCGCAGACCCCGACGCCCAGGCCTTTATCGACGCCCTGAACAACCGGCGCGCGACCGTCGGCGTTCCGGCGTTGCGGCTCAACCGGCAACTGCTGGCCGACGCCGAGATGGCCGCCGCGGAACTGTCGCGCAACGGCTCGCTGGAACTCGACCTGGACGCACAGGAAAGGCGCCTCAGGCGCGCCCGTTATCCGCTGCGCCGGATCGCCAGCATGACGGCGGCCGGGTCCGTCGAACCGGACAACCTGCTGCGGCAGTACCTGTCGCGCGACGATATCCGTAACAACCTGTTGAGCCTGGACTACAGCGACGTCGGCGTCGGGATCGCCACCCGGGGCCCGGCCAGCGGCGACGTCTGGGTGATCACCCTTGCCGAACCCTATGCGGCTGCTCGGGCGGGCTGGCGCCAGGAGATCATCGAGCGCGTGAACCGGTTCCGCGCGCTGCACGGATTGCCCGGTCTCGTCGGCAACGACACGCTGGACCGGATGGCCCAGCGCCATTCCGAGGACATGGCGTCGCGCGACTATTTCGACCACGACGCGCCTGACGGCGGCACCGTCGGCGACCGCGCGCAGGAAGTCGGCTACAAGTACCGGACCATCTCAGAAAATCTGGCGGCGGGCATGCGCCGACCGCGGCGCGTGGTCGACGGCTGGATCGACTCGCCGCCGCACCGCGAGGCCATGCTGAACCCCAACATCGAAGAAGCGGGCGTCGGATACGCCTACGACCCGTTCGACGACGGCGCCGTGCGCAGCGTGCACTATTGGACGTTGAACATGGGCAAGCGGTGACCGCCGCGGTTCAGCCTCTCAGCCTGATGTTCCGGGCATAGGCCTGCATCCGCTGCATGGACTGCGCGGCGTCGACACTGGTTGAAGGCTGGCAGTCGTACACCATCACCAATCCCTGGACGCCGTGCGAGATGGCCCGGAACCCGCCGGCGGTTCTCGTCGGCAGCATCTGCCGGAAGACAAAGCAGACCTTCCCGGCATTGTTCCTGTCGCTGATGAAGTAGTGATAGAAGCCGATTTCGTTGCGGTCCCTCCGCACCATGCCCGTATCGGCCTCAAGTTCGATATCCCTCAAGAATTGCCAACGCCGCATGTCCTCAAGGACAAGGCTGGGATCGTTGACCTTGCCCTGCAAGAAGCGGTTTCGCGGCAGAACGTTGATGAAGGCGCCACCGGTGTCCCAATCCCAGGTTTCCTGCCTGACGGAGGTGTTCGTGTTCCGGCGCGCCTCGCGGCGGACCTGGGCAAGCTCGACGCCTTGCGGGACATTCAGTTCCATGAGGCTTTCCGCCTCGGGGATCTCCGTCCATTCGGTCCATGCCTGCCCGGTGGTCTGACAGCCGGCCAAGCCAAGACCGACCGCTGCGGCCAAGGCAATCCATCGCATGGGCATCATCGATTCCACCATCCAAGCCGTCTGGATATCCGACGCGACTATAGTGATGCCGAGGTCATTCACAACCCAGCGAGCCGCGCCGTGATGTTGCGGCCATCCTCTGCAATCTTGCCAGACGTCACGGGCTCTGCCACCTTCGCAAAAGGTGGCTGCGAAAAAGGGGAGGCAAGCGGCATGGACGTGCGAGCGGCTGTTGCATTCAAGGCGGGCGAACCGCTGTCGATCGAGACGGTTCAACTGGACGGCCCGCGCGAAGGCGAGGTCCTGGTCGAGATCAAGGCAACCGGGATCTGCCACACCGACGCGTTCACGCTGTCGGGCGAAGACCCCGAGGGCCTGTTCCCGGCGATCCTGGGGCATGAAGGGGCCGGCGTGGTCGTCGAGTGCGGCCCGGGAGTCAAGAACCTGGCGCCGGGCGATCACGTGATCCCGCTTTACGTGCCCGAGTGCCGGGAATGCGAATACTGCTTGAACCCGAAGACCAACCTTTGCCAGGCGGTTCGCGAAACCCAAGGCCGCGGCATGATGCCCGACGGGTCCAGCCGGTTCTCGTTGGGGGGAGAGCAGCTCTTTCATTACATGGGCACGTCGACCTTCGCGAACTTCACCGTTGTCCCGGAGATCGCGCTTGCCAAGATCCGCAAGGACGCGCCGTTCGACAAGGTCTGCTACATCGGCTGCGGGGTGACCACGGGGCTTGGCGCCGTGATCAACACGGCGAAGGTGGAAGCCGGTTCCAACGTCGTCGTCTTCGGTCTGGGCGGCATCGGCCTCAATGTGATCCAAGGGGCGCGACTGGTTGGCGCGGCGAAGATCGTCGGGGTCGACGTCAACCCGGCAAAGCGGGCGCTTGCGGAGAAGTTCGGCATGACCGACTTCGTCGATGCCAGCGCGGTGGACGGCGACCTCGTGGCGCACCTTGTTGAGCTGACCGGCGGCGGCGCGGACTACAGCTTCGAATGCATCGGCAACGTGACGACGATGCGTCAGGCGCTTGAATGCTGTCACAAGGGCTGGGGCGTATCGGTCATCATCGGCGTCGCCGGCGCCGGCCAGGAGATCGCGACACGCCCGTTCCAGCTGGTCACCGGCAGGGTGTGGAAGGGCACGGCCTTCGGTGGTGCGCGCGGCCGCACAGACGTGCCGCGCATCGTCGACTGGTACATGGACGGCAAGATCAACATCGATGACCTGATCACCCACACGATGCCCTTGGAGGAGATCAATTCGGCCTTCGACCTGATGCACGAGGGCAAGTCGATCCGCAGCGTCGTGACCTACTGACGGGATGGCCGACCTTGAGATAATCAGCCAGGCGCGAAGTTTCGGCGGCACGCAGGGCGTCTACAAACACAAGTCGTCCAGCACCGGTACCGATATGCGGTTCTCGGTGTTCGTGCCGCCCCAGGCCGAAGGCGGCGCATGCTCCGTCCTGATCTATCTCTCCGGGCTCACCTGCACCGAGGAGAACGTGACCGTCAAAGGCGGGTTTCAGCGCGCTTGCGCCGAACGCGGGATCGTCTTCGTGGCCCCGGACACCAGCCCGCGCGGCGCCGGCGTGCCCGACGACGAGGCCTACGATTTCGGTTGCGGCGCCGGGTTCTACGTCGATGCGACGGAAGCGCCCTGGGCCACCCATTACCGCATGGACAGCTATGTCAGCGCCGAGCTGCCGGAGCTGATCGCGGCGCACTTTCCGGCCGATACCGCGCGGATGGGCTTGACCGGGCACTCCATGGGCGGGCACGGGGCGTTGACGCTGGCGATGCGCAACCCGTCGCGGTTCCGCTCGCTGTCGGCATTTTCCCCGATCGTCGCCCCAAGCCAGGTTCCCTGGGGCGAGAAGGCGTTCGCGGGCTATCTGGGCAGCGACCGCGGCAACTGGGCCGACCACGACGCCACGGCGCTGGTCAAGGCCCGGGGTTGGACCGGCGACATCCTGATCGACCAGGGAGAGGCGGACGACTTCCTCGAGATCCAGCTGCGGCCCGCGCTGTTTGCCGCCGCCTGCGCCGAGGCGGACGTACCCCTCACGCTCAGGATGCAGCCGGGCTACGACCACAGCTATTTCTTCATCTCTACCTTCATGGGCGACCATGTCGCCTGGCACGCCGAGCGGCTGGCGTCCTAGCCTGTCGGGGCGATCGCGGTTGACCGTCCCCGGGGCCGCGGCCACATTACATCTCGCTTCGGCAACTCGAGCCCCCCGAAAGGTTCCATGAAGACAGACCAGCCCAAGACCATTCGTCTCAAGGACTATACGCCGCCGTCGCATCTGGTTGATGCGATCGCGCTCGATTTTGATCTGGACCCCGTCCGCACGAACGTACGCGCACGGATGGACGTACGGGCCAATCCAGACGCGTCCGACGGCGACGGGTCGCTGAAGCTGGACGGCGATGCATTGGAACTGGTGTCGCTTGCGATTGACGGCGTGCCGGTTCCCGAAGACGCCTATACGCTCGGCGCCGACGGACTTGTCCTGACGAATGTGCCGGATGCGTTTCGACTTGAGATCGAGACCACCTGCCGGCCTGCGGACAACACCAAGCTGGAAGGGCTTTACATCTCGTCGGACACCTATTGCACCCAGTGCGAAGCCGAGGGCTTCCGCCGGATAACCTACTTCCTCGACCGGCCCGACGTCATGACGACCTACCGGGTGCGGATCGCCGCCGACAAGGCGAAATGCCCGGTCCTGTTGTCGAACGGCAATCTGGTGGAAAGCGGCGCGCTGGAGGACGGACGGCACTACGCAGTCTGGGACGACCCGTTTCCCAAACCCGCTTACCTGTTCGCGCTGGTCGCCGGCGACCTGGGCTGTTTCGAAGACAGCTTCACCACGGCATCGGGTCGCACGGTGGCATTGAAGATCTATGTGGAGCCCGGCAACGAGCCGCGCTGTGCCTATGCGATGGACTCTTTAAAACGTGCGATGCGCTGGGACGAAGAGGTGTTCGGGCTGGAATACGATCTCGACATCTTCAACATCGTCGCCGTCAGCGATTTCAACATGGGCGCGATGGAGAACAAGAGCCTGAACCTGTTCAACGCCAAGTACGTTCTGGCCGATCCGGAAACCGCGACCGACGCCGACTTTGCCAGCATCGAAAGCATCGTGGCCCACGAGTACTTCCACAACTGGACAGGCAACCGTGTCACCTGCCGGGACTGGTTTCAGCTCAGCCTGAAGGAAGGGCTGACGGTTTTCCGCGACCAGCAGTTCTCGGGCGACCAGCGATCGCACCCCGTACAGCGTATCCAGGACGTCCGGCAGTTGCGGGCACGCCAGTTCCCCGAGGACGCAGGTCCGCTGGCGCATCCGGTCAGGCCCGATTCCTACATCGAGATCAATAACTTCTATACGGCGACGGTCTACGAGAAGGGCGCCGAAGTCATCCGCATGATGCACACCTTGCTGGGTGCGGAGGGCTTCCGGAAGGGCATGGATCTCTACTTCCAGCGTCACGACGGCGCGGCGGTCACCTGCGACGACTTCGTCGCGGCGATGGAGGACGCAACCGGTGCGGATCTGGGACAGTTCCGGCTCTGGTATGCGCAGGCCGGCACGCCGGAGATCGAAGTCGAAACGCGCTACGACGAAGTCACGCTGGGTTTCGAGATCACGCTCCGCCAGACGGTGCCCGACACGCCCGGCCAGTCTGACAAGAAACCCATGCACATCCCGCTTAAGGTCGGCCTGTTGGACGGGGCGGGTCATGCAATCCCCATGCAGGATGCCGCGGACGAGACCGGGTCCCTGGTCCTTGAACTGACGCAGCCGGAACAGACATTCCGGTTCGACAATCTTCTCGTGGAACCCGTCCTTTCGTTGAACCGCGGCTTCTCCGCGCCCATCAAGCGGCGTGGCGAGCCCGACCTGTCGCAGACCGCGTTCCTGATGGCTTGCGATCCGGACCCGTTCGCACGCTGGGAAGCCGGCCAGCAGTTCGCGGTCCGGCTGTTGCTGGATATGGTCGACGCAGTCCAGCGCGGCCAGACGCCCCGGGCCGACGAGACCTTCCTGGATGCCATGGCCGCCGTGCTGGCCGACGACGGCCTGGACAAGGCGTTCAAGGCAGAGGCGCTGTTGCTGCCCAGCGAGGACTATTTGTCCGACCAGTTGTCCGTCGTCGACCCCGACGCCGTGCACGCGGCGCGCGAGGCCCTGCGGCGGGCGCTGGCCAGGCACCTGGCCGAGCCGCTGCTGGCCGCCTACAACGCCAACAAGACGAACGAGCCGTTCAGCCCCGACGCCGCCTCGGCCGGCCAGCGCGCGCTGAAGAACACGGCGCTTGCCTATCTGGGCGCGCTTGAAACCGACGAAAGCCTCGCTCTTGTCGAAGGGCAGTACCGCGGCGCCGACAACATGACCGATCGGATGGCGGCGCTTGGCGTGCTTTCACGCATCGACCATCCGATGCGCGCCGAGGCGCTGGACGATTTCTATTCGCGCTGGCACGACGACGCGCTGGTGATCGACAAGTGGTTCGTGCTGCAGGCCACGGCACCCCTGCCGACGACGCTGGAGACGGTCCAGGAACTGTTACGCCACCCTGCCTTCTCGATCAGGAACCCCAACAAGGTCCGCGCACTGCTGGGCGCCTTCGGCGCGGCGAACCCCACCTGCTTCCACCGCGCCGACGGCGCGGGATACGCATTCATGGCGGACAGGATCCTGGAACTGGATGCGATCAACCCGCAGGTCGCGGCCCGGCTTGTCGGCCCGCTTGGGCGCTGGCGCCGGTTCGACCCGGCACGACAAACCCTGATGCGGGACGCGTTGTCGCGCATCGCCGATTGCGAAGACCTGAGCCGGGACGTCTACGAACTGGTCGCGAAATCGCTGGAATAACGGCGCATGTCGGGTCAGGAAAACGCCGGCGGCGATATCTCCTGCGACCTGTGCATCATCGGCGCCGGGTCGGGCGGGCTGTCGGTCGCGGCGGGCGCGGCCCAGATGGGCGCCCGCACCGTCCTGATCGAAAAAGGCAAGATGGGCGGCGATTGCCTGAACTACGGCTGCGTGCCGTCGAAATCGCTGATCGCCGCCGCGCACCGGGCACAGGATTTCCGCACAGCGGAACGGTTCGGGGTGCAGTCTGCGGCACCCGTGATCGACATGGCCGCCGTCCGGGACCACGTGGACGGCGTGATCGCGGCCATTGCCCCGCACGATTCCATCGAACGGTTCGAAGGGCTGGGCGTCACGGTGATCAAGGGCGAAGCCAGCTTCGCCGGACCCGACAGCGTGCGGGTGGGCGGACGCACCGTCCGGGCCAGGAAATTCGTCATCGCAACCGGCTCAAGCCCCATGGTGCCGCCGATCGAAGGCCTGGACACCGTCCCCTATCTGACCAACGAAACCGTGTTCGAACTGGACCGTCCGGTGGAACACCTGCTGGTGCTCGGCGGCGGACCGATCGGTATTGAGTTGGCACAGGCACACAAGCGACTTGGCGCGGAGGTGACCGTCGTCGAGATGTTCACCGTCCTGGCAAAGGACGACCCCGACTGCGCGGCGCTGGTCAAGCAACGCCTGACGGCCGAGGGCGTGACGCTGTTGGAGGGGACGTCCGCCCGGCGGGTCGCACCCGATGGAGACGGGGTTGTGCTGACCGTGGCAAAGGACGGCACCACGCGAACGCTAACGGGAAGCCATCTCCTGGTTGCTGCCGGGCGTCGCGCCAATGTCGACGGCCTGGGCCTCGAAGCGGCCGGCATCGAGGCGACCGCTGCAGGGATCACGGTCGATGCGCGCCTGCGCACCAGCAACAAACGCGTCTTTGCCATCGGCGACGTTGCCGGCGGTCTGCAGTTCACCCATGTGGCGGGCTACCACGCCGGGATCGTCATCAGGAACGCGCTGTTCCGGCTGCCGGCACGCGCGGACCACCGCGCGGTGCCCTGGGTGACCTACACGGACCCGGAGCTGGCGCATGTGGGGCTGGGCGAGGCGGCTGCCCGGGAGAAATTCGGCGACGGCATCCGGGTCGTCACGTGGCCGTTCTCGGAGAACGACCGGGCGCAGGCCGAACGCGAAACCGACGGCATGATCAAGGTCGTCACCGACAGGCGCGGGCGCACGTTGGGTGCGACGATTGTCGGCAGGAATGCCAGCGAGCTGTTGTTGCCGTGGATCATGATGGTCGGGCGGCGCGACAAGATCGGCGTGATGGCGTCTGTGATCGCGCCCTATCCGACACGGGGCGAGGTGTCCAAGCGCGCCGCGGGCGCCTACTACACGCCCAGCCTGTTCAGCGAGAGAACCCGCAAGCTCGTACGGTTCCTGCTGCGGTTCGGCTGATCAACGCAGCAGGTCCTCGACCACCTGGGCAACGGTCCCGTGCATGGCCGCGTCACCGCCCGCCGGCAACGGCTCGATGCGCGTTTCCACGCCGCGCGTCTGCAAACGCTCGGCATAGCCGTCGATATCCGGCCGCGCGACGCTGCCGGCGCCGTCCTTGCCGACGAGAACGACGCGGGTTCCGGGAGGCACCCTGTTGGCCAGCGCGATCGGCGTCACCTCACCGTCCGAACCTGGCACGTCGACGCCGCAGGGGCACCGGACCAGCACCGCATCGGTCACCAGGCCGGGCTGTCTGCCCAGCACCACGCCGGCGATTGCCGCCGAATCGCCATACCCGACCAGCACCACGCGACCGGCCGCATAGTGGATCCGCAGTTGCTGTATCCCGTCTGCAACCGTATCCGCGACCTCCTCGGGCGGGACGGCGGCATTGCCGTCGCCGATGCTGTCCGACCGGCGCCCCGCGCCAAGACGCAGTCCCGGTGGGGCCATCGCAATAGACAGCACGCCGTCGCGGGCGAAAGCCTCCGCCTGGTTCTGGGCGCCGAACGCCCGCTTGGTGGTCAGATTGCGGCCGTCCAACAGCACGACCAACGTCACCAACTGGCCGGTCTGCGCCGCACCGTGGGTGGAAAGCGCCAAACACGTGCCGCCCGCGTCGACGAATTCAACATTGTCGGCCCGTTCCGAACAGGCGCCCTGGGGCGGCGCCGCACAAGCGGACAGCGTCACAACAACGATCGCGATCAACGCGGCGGTTCCCCGCATGTGTTTCCTCCCTGATTGCGGGATGGCCCATCTTGCTAACGAATGGTGGCGGAACTTTGTTCCGGATTGGTCCGGATTTTGGCCTTCTCCGCGAAAAAAGAGAAGAGCCGCGGGCGCAGGGCCCGCGGCTCCTTTATGCGTACCAGGTGCGTCGGGCGTTCGTCACATGCCCATGCCGCCCATGTCGGGCATCGCCGGTACCGCTTCTTTCGGTTCCGGCTTTTCGGCAACCATCGCCTCGGTGGTGACCAACAGGCCGGCGATGGACGACGCGTCCTGAAGCGCCGTGCGCACGACCTTCGTGGGGTCGATGATGCCGGCCTTCACAAGGTCGCCGTAGGTCCCGGTCTGGGCATCGAAGCCCCAGGTGCCGTGCTTCGACTCTTCCAGCTTGCCGACCACGACCGAGCCGTCTTCTCCGGCGTTCTCGGCGATCTGCCGCGCCGGCGCCCGAAGGGCGCGGCGGACGATGTCGATGCCGACACGCTGGTCGTCATTGGCCGGCTGCAGCTTCTTGAGCGCCTTTTCAGCGTACAGCAGCGCGACGCCGCCGCCCGGAACGATGCCTTCCTCGACCGCGGCGCGGGTCGCGTGCATCGCGTCGTCGACGCGATCCTTGCGCTCCTTCACCTCGACCTCGGTGGCACCGCCGACCCGAATCACCGCAACGCCGCCGGCCAGCTTGGCCAGCCTCTCCTGCAGCTTCTCGCGGTCGTAGTCGGAGGTGGTTTCCTCGATCTGGGCGCGGATCTGACTGACCCGGGCCTGGATGTCCTTCTTGGTCCCGGCGCCTTCCACGATGGTCGTCTCGTCCTTGGAGATCAGGACCTTCTTCGCCTTGCCCAGCATGTCCAGGGTCACGTTCTCGAGCTTGATGCCGAGATCCTCGGACACGACCTGGCCGCCGGTCAGGATCGCGATGTCCTCCAGCATGGCCTTGCGGCGGTCGCCGAAGCCAGGTGCCTTGACCGCGGCCACCTTCAGGCCGCCGCGCAGCTTGTTGACCACCAGGGTGGCCAGCGCCTCGCCTTCCACGTCCTCGGCGATCACCAACAGCGGACGGCCGGACTGAACCACGCCTTCAAGCAGCGGCAGCATCGACTGCAGGCTCGACAGCTTCTTCTCGTGGATCAGCAACAGCGCATCCTCGAGCTCGACCTGCATCTTGTCCGGGTTGGTCACGAAGTAGGGCGACAGGTAGCCGCGGTCGAACTGCATGCCTTCGACCACGTCCAACTCGGTGGCGAGACCCTTCGCCTCCTCCACCGTGATCACGCCCTCATTGCCGACCTTGTCCATCGCCTTGGCGAGGAAATCGCCGATCTCACGGTCGCCGTTCGCGGAGATGGTGCCGACCTGGGCGATCTCCTCGCTGGACGAGACCTTCTTCGACCGCTTGCTCAGATCCGCGATCACCGCATCGACGGCAAGGTCGATCCCGCGCCGCAGATCCATCGGGTTCAACCCGGCTGCCACGGCCTTCACGCCCTCGCGCACGATCGCCTGGGCCAGCACCGTCGCGGTGGTGGTGCCGTCGCCGGCCAGATCGCTGGTCTTCGACGCAACCTCGCGCAGCATCTGCGCACCCATGTTCTCGAACTTGTCGGTAAGCTCGATCTCCTTGGCGACGGTCACGCCGTCCTTGGTCACGCGCGGGGCGCCGAACGACTTGTCCAGCACGACGTTGCGGCCCTTGGGGCCCAGCGTGACCTTCACCGCATCGGCCAGAATATCGACGCCGTGCAGCATCTTGTGCCGGGCGTCGCTGGCAAACCTGACTTCCTTGGCTGGCATTTCCCTACAGCTCCTTTGTCTTTATCAAACCGTTCAGGCGGCTTTCTTGGCGCGTGCCGCCTTTTTCGCCGCGAGCACGCCCATGATGTCGCTTTCCTTGACGATCAGCAGTTCCTCGCCGTCCAGCGTCACTTCGGTGCCGGACCACTTGCCGAACAGGACCCTGTCGCCGGCCTTGACGTCGAGCGGCGTCACGCTGCCGTCCTCGGCCTTGTGGCCGGATCCCACTGAGACGACCATGCCTTCCATGGGCTTTTCCTTCGCCGTGTCGGGGATGATGATCCCCCCGGCCGATTTCTCTTCCTGTTCAAGGCGACGGATGAGCACGCGATCGTGCAGCGGCCGAAACTTCATTGGTGCTTCTCCACTTGCTGAATTCTGCTGTGAGCCAATGTTAGCACTCACCCCATGAGAGTGCTGACTGACCCGCCATATGGGCTTCCTGGCGCGCGAGGTCAAGCGAATTCGCAGGGCTCCCCGGGGCCTGCGGCGGCGGTGCGCGGCGACCGAGGCGCCCCGCACAATCACCCAGGGTTCACAGGCGTTTGATTTGGGTTTCCGGCCGCGGTTCAAGACCCGTCGGATGCGTCGTCTCGCTGCGCCGATAGGCAGGCCGGATCGTCTCCCGCAAGGCGCGCCGCCGCCTGTTCCCGTTCGGCCGCGGACATTGTCGCCCTGATCTCCGCCCGGCGGTCCCGTGCCCAGGCGCTGCCCTGGGCCGCGGCGCGGGCAAGATAGACGTCCGCCGCAACGAGATCGCGCTCGACGCCCAATCCGCGCCCGTACATGTCGCCCAGGTTCAGCTGTGCGACCGCGTGGCCGCAATCCGCCGCCCGCCGGTACAATGCGGCCGCCATGCGATGATCCTGGCGCACCCCGGTGCCGGCGGAATAGAAACCTGCCAGCGCGGTCATGGCATCCAGATGGCCGTCGGCCGCAAGCGTCCGCAATTCGGCCGCCGCCTCGGCGAAGCGGCCGGCATCGTAGGCTTCCAGGGCGTCAGAAAAATCGGCCGCGGCAGGTGTTCCGGCCGCGGCCAAGAGAATAACGACTTGGAGGGGTCGCCAAATCATCAAGGCGGGGTTTCGCGGCAGCGCCGGGCTGCCGGCGCCGCCGCATGTCTGTTGCCTCAGTTCACGCGATACTCGTCGGGCAGGAAGAACATGCTGTCCTGATCCTCCGCCACGGCGCCGTGGCAGGTGATACAGAACTGTACGCCCGCGGAGTTCTTGCCGTTGGTGGTGCCGAAGACCGCGCCGTTCGGCATGATCAGCGTAAAGCGCCAATCTTCGCTCTCGGCGTTGAAGCCGGCCGGCATTCTTTCCATCGTGAACAATGGACCGACCCCGACCTGACCCTTGGCATTCACCGTGAAGCTGTCCTTGGTCATCTGGGAACCGACCGGCATCCGGCCCGAATTCTCGAACGCGCCGTACGCCCGCGCCTTGGCGTTGGCGTAGTTCTGCACAAACCGGTTGCCGTGCGTGTCGGACAGGTAGGCTGTCTTGCTGTACCGGCGCCATCCCATGTAGGCCTTGGCGATCGGGTCGCCCGATTTCGCGTAGGCCGCTGCCATCTGGTTCATGATGCAGTCATAGGCGGCTGTCGCTTCCGCGTCGGTCAGCTTGACCGGCTTGGCACCGGCCCCGCAGGGACCGCACGGGTTGCAGGGGCCGCAGGCCGCCGCCGCGCAGGGGTTCGCCGCCGCGCAAGGGTTGCAAGGGTTGCAGGCCGAAGCCCCGCATGGATTGCAGGGGTTCTTCGCCGCGCACGGATTGCAGGGATTGCACGCCGCCGCGCACGGGTTGCACGGGTTCGCGGCCGCGCAGGGACTACACGGGTTGCAGACCGCTGCCGCGCACGGGTTGCACGGGTTCTTGGCCGCACATGGGTTGCACGGGTTGCAGGCCGCAGCCGCACAAGGATTGCACGGGTTCTTTGCCGCGCACGGATTGCATGGGTTGCAGGCGGCGGCAACGCTCGGTCCGCAGGCGGCCGCACAAGGACTGCACGGGTTCTTCGCGGCGCAGGGATTGGCCGCTGCAAGCTGGACCAGGCGCGGCACGACGCAGTTCGATGCCAACCCGGCGCCCGCCGCGCAGGGATTGCACGGGTTGCAGGCCGCCGCCGCACATGGGTTGCACGGGTTCGCGGCCGCGCACGGATTGCAGGGATTGCAGGCCGCCGCCGCGCATGGATTGCACGGGTTCGCGGCCGCGCACGGATTGCAGGGATTGCAGGCCGCAGCCGCGCATGGATTGCACGGGTTCGCAGCCGCGCACGGATTGCAGGGGTTGCAGGCCGATGCCCCGCACGGATTGCACGGGTTCTTGGCCGCGCACGGATTGCACGGGTTGCAGGCGGCCGCGCACGGATTGCACGGGTTCTTGGCCGCACAAGGGTTGCACGGATTGCAGGCCGACGCCGCGCACGGATTGCAGGGATTGCAGGCCGAAGCATTAGCCTTGACCGCGCAGGGATTGCACGGGTTGCAGGCCGAGGCGGCACAGGGATTACACGGGTTCTTCGCCGCGCACGGGTTGCAGGGGTTACAGCCCGAAGCCGCGCAGGGGTTACAGGGATTGGCCGGTGCGCAGGCTGCCTGTGCCTCGGGCAGCAAGCCGCCTCCCGATACAACGGCGCCCGTCGCCCCGACCCCGGCTACCACCACCACCATCGGCACGAACGTGGTCGAAAGCAATCTGCCCTTAAAGGATTTCATTCCAACGGTCCTTCCTGTTTTCGTCACCGGCCGTTTCTGCCAGCCTGCGCTTTGCCGAGACCAAAACTCTAGGACCTGAAGATTGCAGCGGGGTGTAAAAACTAGTCACACAGTTGTGAGAGATTCGCAGCGCACATCCCCTCATCGACCCGGGTTCCGGGCCGCCCTTCCGTGCCGCAAAGCGACGGCACGGAAAGCCATGTGTTCGTCAACCGACGGGGGCGGGAGCGCCTGCCAGTTCGCCGCTCAACAGACCGGCAGCTGCAACGATCAAAGCATCCACATCAAGGGGTCCCGGAAGACACAAGGCACAACGGCCATCCTCCAACTCGACGTCCCCACTGTCGTTCAACACGATTACGGGATGTTTGCCGTCCTGCGTCATTCGGCCAATGATGCGGTCCAGGGCGCTGACTGTTTTGCCGGTAAGGCTGTCGCGATCGTAGATCACGAGATCGGGACGAACCGAACGGTAGGCGGCGAGATCGTCGTCTTGGGCCGCCACGGTCTGCACGTCGTATCCAACGTCGCTCAGCGCGTCCGTAATGACTGCGCGCAGACCTTGTCTTTCCTCCACAAACAGCACCTTGGTCATGTCACTGCCCTCCGTTCTTTATATTGGGCCGCCTTGCCACCGGGACAGACAGCCTTCGTCTTGCATTACCCTGTATGCATCACAAACGTTAACGCGCGCCTAACCAGGCCAAGCCTCAACCGGTAAGAGTAAACACACTGTGAAGAACCTGCCGGGCAAGACTTGCAGGAATCGGACCCGCATCGGGCCGATACCGCGGCAAGTCCGGGCTTTTCCTTGGCGGCGAAGTGGCACGGCGGTTGCGACCCTTCCGGTCGTAACGGTTGAAGAAGCTCACAAGAGGCCGACGACATGCTTGCAGCGCCGACCGTGTCTCACGGAAAAGGGAGCGGAAATGAGGGGCCGGAGCCCCTGCCTTCGGTCCCGCGCAAGTCAGGCCCTTGCGGCATCGGCACGGAAGACCCCCACCACTCATCGCAGGCGGCCTTCCTGGAGGCGGCACGGTCGTTCGATCCCCATGCCATCACCCGGAACGAGATGGCCGCAATGGCGGCCCTGCTGCTGGCGTTGGGCGGCGTGTCGGAACGCGACCACCTGATCCTGAAGACCGACCCGACCGCCGGGAGGATGGCGGTCGCCCGCGACCTCTCGGCCCCGCGCGACGCGGTCAGGGACTGGCAGGAACGCCGGGCAACCGACATGGAACGGGGCCGCGTGCCGGCGGTGGAGGCCTCGACCCGGGCCTTGGCCATCCTCGGCCGGGTGGCGGCGCTCAGATCCCAGCGAAGATGGGACTGAGACCTGTTAGCACTCCGCGGCCCGCGCTGCTAATAGATTGAAATTGCACGCTTTATTCTTGAATCGTTAACCCTGCCCCGTCACACTTGGCATAGTCGCCCCCTGGGCGTTGGCCCGGGCGACCGGATTGGACGACCGGCCAAGGAGCGGGAACGGAATGAGTGAATTGGGCCTGCAGTTGCGTTCGTACCGCCTGACTACGGCGGAGATCATCTATCACCTGCCCGACCATCCAAGCCTGTTGCAGACCTACGTCTGGCAGGGCATGGACCTGGTTCCGGACTATCCGAAACTGCGCAAGTTCCTGTCCTTCTGGCAGGCAAATCTCGACGGAAAGCTCCACTCGGTGACCGTCGGATCGAAGGACGTGATCGGGGCGCCCAGCTTCCGGGCGGTCGACAAGGAATTCACGCTGCACTGACGCCCGGCGTCAGCCTCCCACCATCCGGTCCAGCCGGCGCGCCCGTTCCGGCAACCCGACCATGCGTTCGTAGGCGATCGAGGCCATCGTGACGACGGTCAGGGCTGCGACCAGTCCGACGCACCAGGTTGCAAAGGACGCAAGCACGAAAAGTCCGGTCGATGCGGCAAGCATCTCGAACAAGCCGGCAAGGCCCGCGATGATGCCCAGCGCCGGCGCGGCCGCGCAGGCATAGATCGCCCAAAGCCTGAAACCGTGACCCGTCGTCTGGACCCAGGATTCCAGGAAGGACGTCGGCAGCTGCAACGCGGTGGCCGGCAGCACGAACGACAGCCGTGCGATCAACAGGCTGAAGATGCCGCCGGACAGGGCAGTCCCCGCAACGGGTCCCAGGACCGGCGCCAGGGCCAGCGCAAGCACGGTCGCCAGGGTGGCGATGCCGACGCAGATCAAGGCGTAGTAGCAGAAGAACCCGCGGAACAGGGGCCAGGTGAACGGCGCCCGTCCGCTGTCGCTGGCATCGAAATACCACTCGTTCAGCAGCACCAGCCGGCACCAGAAATAGGAGAAACACGCGCACACCGCCAGGTGCCCCAGGCAGAAGACTCCAAGCGCGAGGTTGGAGGACGGCACAAATGGGACGACGATCTGCAGCGCCGCGAAGACGGCGCTGATGACAAGAACGGCAGGAACGAACCGCCATCGTTCGCGATACAGGAAACCGACGGCATCGTTCATCGTTGGCAACAGTGCCAGTCGCGGCAATTCAGCGACGGTCGTAACGCTCATCGCTCGGACTCCAGCGTTCGGTGACACAACCACCGCCGACAACTCCCTCTCCGATCGCCGGCCCTGAAACGCTAACGCAACCGGGGCACGAGTCCCAAGCCCTATCGCTTCGATTTTAAGTTGGATTTATGCGGAATTGGCGGACCCGGCGCCCCCGCCCCGGGAATCCCTACCGCGGGTGCGCGGTGCGCGGAGGGTCGTACAGCCTGGTCCGTACGGACGGTGGCGCCGCCGAGGGTATCAGGATACGCCCAACTTCTGCTGCAGGCTGGAGCTGGAGGTCGTGTACTGGAACCTCAGCTTGCGGTCCGGGAATATGTAGTGGAAAGCCTGTTGCGACATCAGCGCCGCCTCGTGGAAGCCGGACAGGATCAGCTTCAGCTTGCCGGGATAGGTGTTGATGTCCCCGATGGCGAAGATCGTCGGGATCGACGTCTCGAACTTCTCGGTGTCCACCGGGATCAGGTCGTTCTCAAGCTCGATTCCGAACTCCGACACCGGGCCCAGCTTCATCGTCAGGCCGTAGAACGGCAACAGCGTGTCGCATTCGACCTGGAACTCGCCTTTGTCCTTGCTTTTCAGCGTGACCCCTGTGAGCTGTCCGTTGTCGCCATGCAGGGCGGTGATCTGCGCCACGTGGAAGTCCAGCTTTCCGGCATCGGCCAGCGCCCGCATTTCGTTGACGCTGGCCGGTGCGGCGCGGAACTCCTCGCGCCGGTGGACCAGTGCGATTTGCTTGGCCAGGGGCTGAAGATTGATCGACCAGTCAAGAGCGGAATCGCCGCCGCCGGCAACCAGAATGTTCTTGCCGCGGAACGCCTCCATCTTGCGGACGGAATAGAAGACGGACGTGCCTTCATAGGCGTCGATGCCCGGCAGCGGGGGCTTCTTCGGTACGAACGTGCCGCCGCCTGCGGCGATGACGATCACCGGCGCCTCAAGGACCGTGTCCAGATCGGTCGTCAGCCGCCAATGGCCTTCGGCGTTCTTTTCCAGATTGTTCGCCACCTGGTTCAGATGGAATTCAGGGCCGAACGGCTTGATCTGCTCCATCAGCCGGTCGGTCAGTTCCTGGCCGGTGCAGACCGGGATTCCGGGAATGTCGTAGATCGGTTTCTCGGGATAGAGTTCGGCACACTGCCCGCCCGGCTTGTCCAGGATGTCCACCAAGTGTGCCTTGATGTCCAACAAGCCCAGCTCGAAGACGGCGAACAGGCCGACCGGCCCTGCCCCGATGATGATCACATCCGTCTTGATCGGTTCGTTCGTGCTCACAGCGCCTCACCCGTTCTGTTGCGGTTGCTTCGGCAGTCTTGCGAGCGCCGATCATAGCGTGATTGAAATTGGAAAGGCCATGGGCACCGGCACGTGCCCGGGGGTCAGCGGGGTCCGGTCGATGCGGGCCGGTCGTGAATGCCGCACTCGGTCTTTTCCAGTCCCGCCCAGCGGCCCGCGCGCACGTCTTCGCCCGGCGCCACCGGCCGCGTGCACGTATGACAGCCGATTGACGGGTATCCCATCTCGACCAGCGGATGGCGGGGCAGACCGCGGTCCGCGAACCGCGCCTCGATTGCCTGGCGGTCCCATCCGGCCAGCGGGTTGACCTTGACCCTGCCGTCCTGCGCCTCGAACACGTCGAGCGCCGAACGCGCGCCACCGTGAAAACGTTTGCGCCCGCTGATCCAGGCGTCGAACTCCGACAGCCCTTGTTCCAGAGGAACGGTCTTGCGCAGGAAACAACAGCCGTTCGGGTTGCGCTGCCACAAGGTGCCGTCCGCATCCAGGAAATCGAGACCCTGGCTATCCGGGCGCAACACCCGCACGTCGCTGAGGCCGAGATGCCGGACAAGCTGGTCCTTGTACTGGGCGGTCTGCGCAAACAGCTTGCCGGTATCCAGGAACAGCACCGGCACATGCGGGTTCACCGCAGCCACCATGTCCAACAGCACGGCGGATTCCGCGCCAAAGGACGAGACCACGGCGATCCGCTGCGGAAATTCCTTCAACAGCACATGCCGCAGCATCGCCTCGGCATCCAGCGCCCCATAGGCGTCCTGCAGATGCCGGGCCCGTGTCAGGGCCGTCTCCGTCATTCGGCGGGGGCCGCGTGGGCGGCACCATGACGCAGATTGAAGGCGCTCAGCCGGCCGTCGCCGGTCGGCTGGTACCAGACGTCAATCTCGTCGATGGCGGCCTCCCACGCCTCCGCCCCACCTCTCAGATCCGTTTCGAACGCATCGAACCCGCAGCGCGCCATAAACATCAGCTGGTCGCGCAGAACGTTGCCGACGGCCCGCAATTCGCCGCGATATCCCAGCCGCTCGCGCAGCAGCCGCGCGTAGGAATACGACCGGCCGTCGGTGAACGTGGGAAACTCGAGTGCGATCAGGGAAAACGAGCCGATGTCGTCACCGATCAATGTGGGCGGCTGGTCGCTGCGCAGGCGAACGCCCAGAGGCGCGCCACGGTGGATCAGCCTATCGCGTTCATCCAGCCACCGCGGCAAAGGCACGATCACCGGACCGTCGTCGGGAATGGGCTCGCCGTCGGTGACGGCAATCCATTCGTCGCGTTCGACACGCCCGTTTCTAAGCAGTGGCATAAAGTCTCTCCTTGAACGGTTCCTCGCCGACCCGGCGATAGGCTTGCAGGAACGTCTCGCCGTCTCGACGCAGGTCCAGATAGGTCATGACGATGGACTCCACCGCATCGACCACGTCGTCGCTGGAAAAGGCGGGGCCCAGGATGCCGCCGACGGAAGCGTCCAGATCGGCCGAACCGCCAAGCGTGATCTGGTAGAACTCCTCGCCTTTGCGTTCGACGCCCAGGATGCCGATGTGACCCACGTGATGGTGTCCGCAGGCGTTGATGCAGCCGGAAATCTTGATCTTCAGCGGTCCGATCTCGTACTGGCGCTCCAGGTCCGAAAAACGGTGCGAGATGCGCTGGGCGACCGGGATCGACCTGGCATTGGCAAGCGCGCAGTAGTCAAGGCCCGGGCAGGCAATGATGTCTCCCAGAAGGCCGATGTTCGCGGTCGCAAGACCGAACGCGTTCAGCCCCTGCCAAACCGCCAGCAGGTCGTCCTGCCTGACATGGGGCAGCACCAGGTTCTGCTCGTGCGTGACCCGGATCTCGCCGAACGAGAACCGGTCTGCAAGTTCGGCGACGGCATCCATCTGGTCGGCGCTGGCGTCGCCCGGCGGTCCGCCCTCCGGTTTCAGCGATATATTGACGATCGAATAGCCGGACTGCTTGTGCGGCGCCACGTTGGTGCGCGCCCACTGTGAAAACGCGCGGTTCTCCATCCGGGCGAGCGCGAAGGACTGCGACTCCGCGGGCAGTGTCTGATAGTCGGGCAGTGCGAAGAAGGCACGGATCCGGGCCTGCTCGACATCCGGAAGAACCAGCGCGCCGTCCTTCAGGGCTTCCCATTCCGCTTCGACAAGCCGGGCCATCTCGTCGGCGCCGATCTCGTGCACAAGGATCTTGATGCGGGCCTTGTACTTGTTGTCGCGCCGGCCGAACTGGTTGTAGACCCTGAGGATCGCCTCCAGATAGCTCAGCAGGTCGTGCGTCGGCAGGAAGGACCGGATCGTCTTGCCGATCATCGGTGTGCGTCCCTGGCCGCCGCCGACGATGACTTCGAAACCGGGCGCGCCGGACGCGTCGCGCTTCATCGCAAGGCCGATATCGTGCACCCGCACCGCGGCGCGGTCGTTGGGCGCCCCGGTCACCGCGATCTTGAACTTGCGCGGCAGGAAAGAGAACTCGGGGTGCAAGGTCGACCACTGGCGAATGATCTCGCACCAGGGCCGCGGGTCTTCGACCTCGTCGACGGCAACGCCGGCCCACTGGTCGGTTGTGACGTTGCGGATGGTGTTGCCGCTGGTCTGGATGGCGTGCATCTCGACGTCCGCCAGCCGGTCCAGGATCTCCGGCACGTCCTCCAGCTTGGGCCAGTTGAACTGGATGTTCTGCCGCGTGGTGAAGTGGCCGTATCCCTTGTCATAGTCGCGGGCAATCTGCGCCAGCGTGCGCATCTGACGCGAAGAAACGATGCCGTAGGGAATGGCCACCCGCAGCATGTAGGCGTGAAGCTGTAGATACAGACCGTTCATCAGCCGCAGCGGCTTGAACTCGTCCTCGCTCAACTCGCCCGAAAGACGGCGCCGCACCTGATCGCGGAACTGTGCCGCGCGCTGCTCCACAAGGCGTTGGTCAAAAGAGTCGTACCTGTACATGGGTGTCGTCTTTCCGCGTCAAACGCCGTTTGCGTAAGCGTGCGAAACGTCGTCCAGATCGCGCGACGCATGCTGACCGGCCTGCTTGCCGTACATGGGATGAACGCTCGGCCCCAGCGCCCGCAATCTCTCGCGATAGCGCACCGGCGTGACGCTTCCGCCCGTTTCGCCGCTCTCCACCTCGATCAGGAAAGGCTCGACGACTTGGGCGGCGGTCGCGGCGCGCGACGCCTCCTCCAACAGCGCATCGGCGGCCTCGTTGCCTTCGGCAACGGCCGCATCGTCCAGCCACACGGACCAGTCGCCGTCGTCGGTGAAATAGACCACATCGCCGCCGCGAAGATGGTTCGCGGTCACGACCTGGGAACCAGACAGTTTCTTTGCCATGGTTGTCTCCTCTATCCCGATGCGGCCATGCCGGCCGGGGTGACGGTTGTCGATTCGGCGAGGCCCGCCACCGACCCGATCATCAACAGCGCCGGGCCGGTGATGGCATGTTCGGCAACCAGCCGGCCGAGCGCCGACACGGAGCAGGCAACGACGCGCTGTTCGGGCCGCGTCGCGTTCTCGATGACGGCAACCGGCGTCTCCGGCGCCATTCCGTTCGCCACCAGACGTTCCGCCGTCCGGGCGGCGGTCTCGACGCCCATGTAGATCACGATGGTCTGGCGCGCCGTCGCCAGGTGCGCCCAATCCAGGTCCGGCTCGCCGTCCTTACCGTGCCCGGTGACGAACGTGACCGCCGAAGCATGATCGCGGTGGGTCAGCGGCACGCCCGCATAGGCCGCCGCACCCACTGCGGCGGTGATGCCAGGCACGACCTCCACATCGACGCCGCGCGCCGTCAGATAGTCGCGCTCTTCCCCGCCGCGTCCGAACACGAACGGGTCGCCGCCCTTGAGACGCACGACCCGCTTGCCCGAGAGGGCAAGCTCGGCCAACAGCGCGTTGATCTCGTCCTGGGTACGGTGATGCCGGGAACGCGCCTTGCCGACGAAGATGCGATCGGCGTCGCGGCGCACATATTCAAGGATGTCCGGGCCGACCAGGCGGTCGTAGACGACGACGTCGGCCTGCTGGATCGCCCGCATGGCGCGGAAGGTAAGTAGATCGGGATCGCCCGGCCCGGCGCCGACGATTGCAACGGCACCCGGGTCGCCAAAGCCGTCCTGGTCGGCGTTGACCAGGGCCAGCATGCGTTCCTGGGCCTTCTGCTCGTCTCCGGCCAGCACAAGCCGCGCCACCGGGCCGTCGAAAAACCGTTCCCAGAACCGGCGCCGGGCGTCGCCATCCGCGACCACCGCCTTGACCGCGCCGCGAAACCGGTCGGCAAAAGCGGCAAGCCGCCCCAATGCCGGCGGCAACTGGCTTTCGATGCGCGCCCGCAGGGTGCGGGCCAGGACCGGCGCACTGCCGCCGCTGGAAATGGCGACGACGATGGGATCCCGGTCGACAATGGCCGGCATGATGAAATCGGACTGCGCGGGCCTGTCGACCACGTTGACCGGCACGCCGCGCCTTCTGGCTTCGCCGGAAACCGCCGTATCGACGTCGGGCTTGCCGGTCGCGGCGAACACGACCGTCTTGCCGTCGACGTCGCCCGGCGCAAAGGGCCGGCGCCGCAGATCCACCGCGCCCTGCGCGACCAGTTCCTCTATCTCGCTGTCGGTCCGCGGCGCGACCACCGTTACCGCCGCGCCCGCCTTGCGGATCAGCCGCAGCTTGCGCACGGCCAAGTCCCCGCCGCCCACCAAAAGAACGGCGCGGTCGCGCAGGGTCAGAAAGATCGGCAGGTGGTCCATCGGCTTTCCTGTGCGGCGCTTAATTCACACAATTTTTTGTGTGTGTAATAAAGTACTACACAAATGTATGACTGTTCGTGCGGGATTACCAGCGCTAAATGTGATTTCAAGCGCATTACACGAAATCCACGCGGCATCGTGACCCACTGGCACCGCCCGGACCCGGCGGCTATCTTCGTCGACGCAGAAAGCCGCCTGAAATGCTGTCTTCCGTATCCCATCCCGCGGCCGGACCGGTCGCCCACCCCGCCGACACACGCGCCGTTGCGCTGTGGCTCGGCGCGTGCTGCGTCATGGTCATCGCGATGATGTTGATTGGGGCCGTCACCCGGCTGACGGAATCGGGCCTTTCCATGGTCGAGTGGCGCCCGCTGATCGGGGCTTTGCCGCCGCTGACGGAAGCCGAGTGGCAGCGGGTCTTCGCGCTGTACAAGCAGACCTCCGAATACCAGCTCGCCAACGAGGGCATGCGCCTGGAGGCCTTCAAGACGATCTTCTGGTGGGAGTACATCCACCGCCTGTGGGGTCGCCTGATCGGGCTGGTTTTCGCCCTGCCGCTGGCCTGGTTCGCGCTGCGCCGCCGCATCCCGCCGGGAATGACCCCGCACCTTCTCGTTCTCTTGTTCCTCGGCGCCGTGCAGGGCGTGATCGGATGGTGGATGGTCAAGTCGGGCTTCGTCGACCGCACCGACGTCAGCCAGTACCGCCTGGCCGTTCATCTTGGCATGGCCTTCCTGATCCTCGGCTACATGTTGTGGCTGGCGTTGGGCCTGGTCGGAACCGGCCTGGACGGCCGACCGTCAAGTGGATTGCGGCGCGGCGCCTGGGCCTTGCTGTCGGTCGTGTCCGTGACCGTGATATCCGGCGCCCTGGTGGCCGGGCTCAATGCGGGCCTTGTCTACAACGAATGGCCGTTGATGGGCGCAGGACTGGTGCCGGCCGAATACACCGAGCTGCGGCCGTTTTGGCGAAACCTCTTCGACAATCCGGGCGCCGTGCAGTTCGATCACCGCCTGCTTGCGTATCTGACGACCGGCGCCGCGATCCTGTTCTGGGCCGCCGCCGTCCGCACGGCCGCGGCGCGCGAGACGCGGCTTGCGTCGCTGCTGTTGTTGCTGGCGGTCGCAGGACAGGTGCTTCTGGGGATCGCCACGGTCCTGACGGCGGTGCCGTTGGCGCTGGGCGTCCTGCATCAGGCCGGCGCGATTACCCTGTTCTGCCTGACGGTCTGGACGGTCCGCACGCTGCACGCCCCGGCCCGGGCCTAGCGCGTTACTGGTTGTAGCCGATCCTGAGATTGCCCCACTGGCGATCGCCGACCTTAATCGGGGCCGTCAGGTCCTGCATCAGGACGAACCTTCCGCCGCCCATGTCGCGCAGATAGCTCTGGATCAGGTAGGGCTGCTTGTTTGCGCCTGCTGCCTTGCCCGTGCGGTCGGTGAAGATCCGCCGGTTCCGGCAGTTGGCGGCGTTCCAGACCGGATCGTCCGGGCGCTGGGGCTGGTTGTATTTGAGGTTGTGGGTCGGCAGGTAGCCGTTCATATCGACACAAGCGGCAAACACGATGCGCGGGTCCGCGTCCACCAGCGGTTCCTGGAACTCCGGCAGAACCTTGTCGGTGAATTCGAGATAGCGCACCAGATGCTGTTCCGGGTTGCTGCCCTCGACCGGCTGGTAGTCGGTGTCGAACAGGTCCTCGATCGAGATCTCGCCGTCTTCGACTGCGCGCTTGAACCGCTTCGAAACCAGCGCCGCATTGGTCTGGACCAGCGAAATGATCTTCTGGTCAAGGATCACCTGACGGTCGACGAAGCCGCGGAACAGGTCGCCGACCTCCGGGCCGAACCCGATCTGGAATCCATGCGGCCCTTCAACTTCGAGCTCAGCCTGCAGCCGACCCATCCCGCCGACTTCCAGAAACACACGCGCGCCCGGCTTGAGCGACGGGTGCTCGGCCCGCATCAGCGCGCCTGTAGGCCGGCAGTCGATCAGTTCGGCGATCACCTGATCGTCATCGATCTCGCAGACCGCGCGCAGCGCAATCGGAATGCGCTCGGTCAGGGCGTTCTCGTCATATGACGATTCCACGATGGCGGTGCTGAGGCGCTTTTGCATGTTTTCGGTGCCCGACTGCATCGCCTCAACGCTGCTTCTCTGGTCGTGCGCCAGCACCTGAACGTCAATCATCTTCTGGGCGGCGGCCGAAATCGCCTGTCCGACCTCCGCCGTGCCCTGGCTCGCCTCCTGGGCATTGCGGGCGATCTCCTGGATCGCCGAAATCTGCTCCTGCGCGGCGCGCGCGGCGTCGTCCGACAGGTCCCGAACGTCGCCGATCGCGCCGTTGATCTTGCCGATCGCATCGACGGCGCGGTCGGTCACGCTTTGGATCTGGGCGATCCGCGCGGTCACGTCGTTGGTTGCATCGGCGGTTTTCGACGCAAGGTTCTTCACTTCGCCGGCGACCACGGCAAAGCCCTTGCCCGCCTCGCCGGCACGCGCCGCCTCGATCGTCGCATTCAGGGCCAGAAGGTTCGTCTGGCCGGCGATACCCTCGATCAGCTTCACCACTTCGCTGATCTCCGCCGCGGCATCGGCCAGGGTCTTGATCACCGAGCTAGCAGTCTCGGCTTCGGCTGCCGCACCGTCGGCCTTGCTGGCCGCCTTCCTGATCTGCTCGGTGACGGTCTCGACCGACCCGTTCATCTGCTCGGTCGCGCTTGCCACGGCATCGACGCTGGTCGACGCCCGGCCTGCCCCCTCGTTGGCGGCGCGCGTGCTGTCAACGACGTCGTTAAACGCCGCTTCCATGCGCTCGACGACCGAAAAGCTCTCTTCGCCGGCGGTGCGCATGTCGGCCATGGATCCGTCGAACTCGCCCTGCAGCGCGTCAGACAGGGTCATGAACTGCCGCTTCGCCTTCAGCGCCTCCACCTCCGCGACGCGGAGCGCCTCGTCCGGGTCGGTGTCCTCGGGACCGTCGCCCGGGACGTCGTCGTCGGAACTGCCTGTCATGCTCGGAATGTCCCTCGATTGAACCAACTGGTCGCCGCCCGGCACAGGCGGCGGCGCCGGCGGATCGGCCCGGTATCATTCAAGAATAGGGTTAACGCGGCGCTAACCGCCGTGTCTGCCGGCGAACCAGACCACAAGACCGACGGCGCCGCTGGCCATGACCAGGACCCCGAAGGCGACCGATACCGCAAGCGCCGCATCCGCCGAGACCCCGATCATCCCGAAAGCGGCCACCAGCACGCCCTCGCGCACGCCCCAGCCGCCAAGCGAGATCGGCAGCGTGGCGACCAACATGGCAGGGGGCACCAGCACCAGGCACGGCAACAACGGAACCGACAGGCCGACGCCGGCAGCAACGGACCACAGCGCGAAGGCGCCGCTGAGATGGATGAGGATCGACAGGGCCAGGACGCCCGACCCGCGCCACGACAACAGGACCCTATGGGTGTCCTCCATGATCCGGCGCAGGGGCGAGTCCACGGCGCCCAGACGCACGCCGAGAACGATCAGGACTGCCATGGTTGCGCTGCAGCCGACCAGGATCCACAGCGCCGCCAGCGCCGGGCCGGACGCGACCGGCAGCGCCGCCGCCGCCAGGACGCCCAGCGTCAGGAGGCCGGCCAGCCTTTCCAGTGCGACCCCGCCGGCGGCCCGGGGCAGCGTGACCCCCGCAGCCTTGAGCCGCCAGACCCGAACGGCGTCGCCGCCGATGGTGGACGAAAGCGTCTGATTGAAGAAAGTGCCCAGAAAGAACAGCTGCATCGACCGCAGAACGCCCATTCGCCCGCCCTGCAGGAGCACGATCTCCCGCCAGCGCAGCGCGCCCAGCGCCGCCTGTGCCAGCAGGACCAGAAGGGCAACGATCAAGGGAACCGGGTCGATACCCCCGAGCAGGGCCAGGGTCCGGTCCACATCGACAAGCTGCAGCACCCACCAAACCACGCCGGCCGTGACGCCCGCCTTGGCGACCAGCAACACCGTGCGGCGGTGCGCAGGCGGCTCCAGCGCGTGCTCAGCCATGGCGCACGCGCCGCATGTCGCTCGCGAACCGACGGCGGATTGTCTCCGCTCTGTCTGTCCTGTCCATTTTGCCTCCGGCCCGATCTTAGCCCGAAACGCCGGTCAAAGTGCCCACCGTATTCGGCATATCCGGCTGAAAACACGTGCCATGCAGGACAGAAGATGACTGCGGCACCCATTAATGTTGCACCGCAATACCTGCTACAACCTTGGGATATCGATGAAATACGACAGATTAGGCGCTTGAACCCCGGACTGCGATCTGCCATATTTTGCATTGCAGCAATGGGCTGCCCGCCCGTGCTGTACGGGATGGTGGGTTTCCGCCATCGCCGTTTTTTTGGGCGTTTCCTCCCTAGACTTGGGCCGTGCCACGCGCACGGCCTCTTTTTTTCCCGGGCCGAGCCGGCAGAAAATACTCAGATCAGGACCCAGTTGCCGGCCCCATTGCGGCAGGCCGTGCCGTTGCCCTCGTAGTCCACGCCGTCGAGCGAAGCGCTGGACTCGAAATCCCGGCACATGCGGCCCTTCTCGTCCAGATAGGTCCGGCGGGGCGTCACGGCGCCTCGGTTGCCGGTCTCATCGTTGTTCCATTCGATCTCGGTGCCGGATTCGGTGTCGTTCAGGCCCTTGAAAACCGTGCGTTCCATGCTCGCCCGGTCCGTCTTGCGCATGGTGTTGTAGTAATCCATCGCCACATAGCCCAGCGCACCGCCTGCGGCGCTGGTGGCCACCGCAGCGACCCACTTCATCGCGCCGCTGCCGCCAATGCCCCAGTATCCAAGCGCCGCACCGGCCGTCGCCCCGACAATGGTCGCCGCCGCCAGGCGGTTCTTGTCGTCGCGCATGGTCTCGCAGCCGCCCAGCGACAGGGCCGCGGCACAGACGAGGCCGACCGCCGCACGGCGCGGAAAACCATAGGTTCGGTCCGACATATGTCCCTCCGTGTAGGATGCTGGGCGAATCGCGTCGCAAGTTCCGCGCCAATTGGCCGCGCGGTTTGCTATTCGCTTGCATTGGGGGGTAGCATGGCGCAGTTAACATCCTGGAAATCCGTTCAAGACCTCCCAGCCAGAGACGGCATGACGTGACAGCAATTCTCCGCTTTATTGCGCTGCTCATGGTTCTCGCCATGGTTGCCGGCTGCAGCAGATATGCCGAGTTCAACAAGCCCCGGGCGCGGCGCGACGTGAACCCGCCGCCGGATCACGACTATTGCTGGAAACAGGCGGAATTGCGTGCCGCCGATCAGTACGACCGCGAGGGCGCGCGGACCGACCAGGGCCGCTACAGCGCCTATGGGCGCAGCTCGCTGAGCGGCGACCTCCGGCGCATGGATGCGCAGCGGTTGCGCGAGGAACTGTACGAGAACTGTCTGAGACTGCGTGCCCAGCAGCGGGACGCGGACAAGGCCGCGGCAGATCAGGCCGCCGCGGACGCGGCGGGCGCGCAGGGCGAGGCCGTTTCCACCCAGGCGACCGCCGACGACTATGCCGCCGACGAAGCCGAAGACCTGTTGACGCCGCCGCCGATGCAGTAGGCGGCTGCCGACCGCCCAGCGGGTCCGCAATTGGACCTTCCCCGGTGCCATGCTATATCTGCCGCGCCGCCCGCGCGTAGGACGGCAGGATCGGATGTTCAGCGCGCCGCAGATCTTTGACAGCCCACCTCTCCACCTTCTCCCTCGCCCGCCGGCTGTGGCGCGACTACATGCGGGCGCATTGGCCGCGGATCGCGGCCGCCATCGTCTGCATGATGCTTGTGGCGGCCTGCGTCGGAGCCCAGGCCAAGCTGGTTGAACCGATCCTCGACCATGTCCTGAACAAGGGCGCGGAATGGCTGATCTGGGTGATCTCGCTCGGCTTCCTGGCTACAGCAGTCATCAAGGGTCTCAGCAATTTCGCGCAAAGCCTGTTGATGCAGAGCGTCGGCCTGCGCGTGGTCCAGCAGCTTCAGGGGCAGATGTTCCGCAGCATCCTGAACGCCGACCTCGCATTCCTGGGCCGGGAGGGCACGGGCAAGCAGTTGTCGCGTTTCACCAACGACGTGAACTATCTGCGCGACGCGGTGGTCAAGTCGTTCACCGGGATGGGCCGGGACATTCTCATTCTCGCGGTCCTGATCGGCGTCAGCCTGCACCTCAATTGGCGCATGGCCATCGCGGCGTTCGTCATCCTGCCGCTGGCCGCCTTCCCGATCGTCAAGATCGGCCGACGCCTGCGCCGGGTTGCGGCGGACACGCAGACCGAATACGGGCAGATGACCGCGCTGTTGGACGATTCCTTCAAGGGCGCCCGCCAGGTCAAGGCCTATACCATGGAGGATCACGAGCAGAGCCGCGCCGAGGCCGCGTTCGCGACCATGTACAGGCTGGTCCTGCGTGCGATCCGGATCCGGTCGACCAGCTACCCGATCATGGAAACGCTGACCGGCGTCGCCATCGCCGGGATCCTGATCTGGGGCGGCTACCAGATCATCTGGGGCCAGACGACGGTCGGCGCCTTTGTCGGCTTCATCTATGCCCTGATCGCCGCCTACCAGCCGATGCGCAGCCTGGCGAACATCAATGCCAGCCTGCAGGAAGGCCTTGCCGCGGCGCAGCGGATCTTCGACGTCATCGACTACCGCTCGCCGATCGAGCAGCGTGCCGACGCTCGTCCGCTGGCGGTGGCAGGCGGCAGCATCGCGGTCACAGGGGCAAACTTCAGCTACGGCGACGAGATCGCCGCCCTGACGGATATCACCCTGAACGTGCCCGGCGGCCGCACGGTGGCCCTGGTCGGCCCCTCCGGCGCCGGCAAGTCGACCGTGTTGAACCTGATCCCGCGTTTCTACGACTTGGACAGCGGCACCATCGAAATCGACGGACAGGACGTGCGCGACGTGACGATCTCCAGCCTGCGCGACGCGATCGGACTGGTCAGCCAGGAGACCGGCCTTTTCAACGACACGGTCCGCGCGAACATCGCCTATGGCAGGCCCGATGCCGACGAGGACGAGATCGTCGCGGCGGCCAAGGCGGCAGCCGCGCACGACTTCATCCGTGAACTGCCCGACGGCTACGACACGGTGGTCGGGGAACGCGGCATCCGGCTGTCGGGCGGCCAGCGCCAGCGCATCACCATCGCACGGGCGATGCTGAAGAACGCGCCGATCCTGCTGCTGGACGAAGCCACGTCGGCGCTGGATTCCGAATCCGAACGGGTGGTGCAGCAGGCATTGACGCGGCTGATGACCGGACGCACTTCGATCGTCATCGCACACCGTCTGTCGACGGTGATGGATGCGGACCTGATCTATGTCCTGGATCGGGGCCGCGTGTGCGAGCAGGGCACCCACGCCGAGCTTTTGCAGAGAGGCGGTCTTTATGCGCGGCTTTGCAAGGTCCAGTTCGCCGCCGGCGACGAACTGCGCGAAAAGGCCGAACGGCGCGACGGGGCGCCGCTGCGCGCCAGGGCATGACCGATCCGCGTGCCGGCCGCTGGAGGGGGCGGTGTACGTAAAGGAACGTGCCGCCCTCGGCTGGCTGTCTTCGTACCGCGCCCTAACGGCCCTGGGCGCGCCGCTGATCTCGATCCACCTGAAACGGCGCCGGGCGCGCGGCCGCGAGCACCAGGACCGTTTCGGCGAACGCATGGGCCGTGCCTCGCGACAGCGACCGACCGGGGTTCTTGTCTGGGTGCACGCCGCAAGCGTCGGCGAGGCGCAATCGTCCCTGACGCTGATCGGACGTCTGCTGGCAGCGCGGCCGGATATTCACATCCTTGTCACGACAGGAACGGTGACTTCGGGCGCGCTGATGGAAAACCGGCTGCCGGCAAAATGCCTGCACCAGTTCGCACCGGTCGACCGCCGGGCCTGGGTGCGCAGTTTTCTCCGGCATTGGAAGCCGGACCTCGGGATATGGGTCGAGTCCGAACTGTGGCCGAACCTGGTGGCGGAATCGGCGGCGCGCAGGATGCCCATGGCACTGGTCAATGCGCGCATGTCGGACCGGTCGTTTCAGAACTGGAAACGCGCGCGCGCCTTGATCCGGCACATGTTGCGGGCTTTCGATGTTTGTTTCGGACAGACGGAGGACGACGCGCGCCGGTTCGCCGAGCTGGGTGCGCGCCGCGTGCTCAGCGCCGGCAATCTGAAGGCCGCGGCGCCGCCTCTGCCGGCGGACCTCGACGAACTGGAGAAGTTTCAGCACCTGATCGCGGGCCGGCCGGTCTGGATTGCAGCCAGCACCCATCCAGGCGAGGAGGAGATCGTGCTGGATGCACACGCGAAGCTGGCGCGGCGGCACCCGGACCTGCTGACGCTGTTGGCGCCGCGACACCCCGGACGGTGCGATGATGTCGCGGCGCTGGTCGCTGCGCGCGGTCTCGGCCTTGCGCGGCGTTCCGCCGCCGAGCTGCCGGGTCCGGACAGCGCCGTCTATCTGATCGACACGATCGGCGAACTGGGGCTGTTCTACAGGCTGGCGGGCATCGCCCTGATCGGCGGAAGCCTGATCGACGGATACCGCGGCCATAATCCTGTTGAGGCCGCGCAGCTCGACGCGGCGATCCTGCACGGGCCCGACATGACCAATCATGCCGCGATCGCCGCTGCGCTGGCGAACGCCGGCGCGGCGATCACCGTCCGGGACTCCGACGCCATCGCCGACGCGGTCGGCAGTTTGTGGGCGGAGCCCGAACGCCGCCAGACCATGGTCGCGGCGGCATCCGCCCTGGCGGCCGGCAACCAGACCGTCGTCGACCGTGTCGCCGAGCTGATCCTGCCGCTGTTGCCCCAGCGCGTGATGGACGACTGACCGTGCGGGCGCCCGCTTTCTGGAACGAGACCGGCCCGCTGCCCACCCTGCTGGCGCCGGCCGCGGCGCTTTATACGCTGGGTGCGGCGCTGAGGCAGTCTGCGGTGCGGCCGCGGCGCGCGCCGGTCCCGGTCGTCTGCGTCGGCAATGCGGTCGCGGGCGGCGCGGGCAAGACGCCGGTCGCGCTTTCCATTGCCGCGCTGTTGAAGGCCATGGGACGTCGGCCGGGTTTTCTGACGCGCGGCTATGGCGGCCGCCTGAAAGGACCGGTCGTGGTCGACCCATCGCACCACGAGGCCCGCGACGTGGGCGACGAACCGTTGCTGCTGGCCGAGGCGGCCCTGACGGTGGTTGCGGGGGACCGCCCGGCCGGAGCCGCGCTGGCGGTCGAGCGCGGTGCCGAGGTCATCGTCATGGACGACGGGTTGCAGAACCCGTCGCTGGAAAAGGACCTGTCGCTTCTGGTCGTGGACGGCGGCTTCGGTTTCGGCAATCTGCGGGTGATGCCGGCCGGACCGCTGCGCGAACCGCTCGAGGCTGCGCTTTCGCGCGCCGACGCCGCCGTCATCCTGGGGCCTGACAGCGTCGGTGTGCGCACGCTCCTGCCCGACGGCCTGCCGGTTCTGGAAGCGCGGCTCGCGCCGATTGCCGAAACCACGCTTTCGAACCAACGGGTGCTGGCCTTCGCGGGCATCGGCCGGCCGCAGCGGTTCTTCGAGACCCTGCGCGCGCTCAACTGCGAACTGGTCGAAGCCCGCGCCTATGCGGACCACCACAGGTTCGATCCGGACGATATCATGCGTCTTGTCGAGAAGGCCGCGGGCGCCGGCGCGCTGCCGGTGACGACGGCCAAAGACTACGTGCGACTGCCCGAAGAAGCGAAACCGATGGTCCGCGTTCTGCGGGTGACGGTGGAATGGCGGGATGCCGCGGCCCTGGAAGCGATGATCGTGGACCATGTCGGACGCACCTGAAAAGTCGAAGCGGCTGCGCAGCCTGCGCCGTCTCCTGGTGGATCCCTTTGTCGGGATCATTGCGCTTGTGGGTTATGGCCTGTTCCGGCTGTTGCCGATCGATGCGGCGTCGGCGTTCGGCGGGCGCGTGGCCCGAACGATCGGGCCGCACCTGCGGGCCGACCGGACGGCGCGGAAGAACCTGGCGCGCGCCTTTCCCGACAAGACCCCGGCGGAGATCGACGGGATCATGGTCGCGTTGTGGGACAACCTCGGCCGCACCCTGGGCGAATACCCGCATCTGGGCGAGATCGAGACACAGGGACCGAACCGCCGGGTCGAGGTTGTCGACGAGGGACGTGTGCACCAGGGCCTCAAAGGCAGTGCCTACATCTTCCTCGCCGCCCACCAGGCGAACTGGGAGATCTCGGCAAAAGCGGCGACCGACCACGGCGTCGGTTTCGCCGGCATCTATCGCGCCGCGTCGAACCCGCTGGTCGACTGGCTGGTGCGCCGGTCACGCCAGTCGATCTACACCGATCTGTTGCCCAAGGGACGCGAAGGCGCGAAACAGGCGATCGGCGTGCTGAGAGCCAAGCAAGGCCTCGGCATGCTGGTCGATCAGAAGTTCAACGAGGGCCTGGCGATCCCGTTTTTCGGTCGCGATGCGATGACGGCGACCGCGCCGGCCGACCTGTCGATGACGTTCGGCTGCCCGCTGGTCCCGGTGCAGGTGGAGCGCACCGGCGGCGCCCGGTTCCGGATGACAGTCTACCCGCCGATCACCGTTTCGAAACAGGGCGACCGGAAGGCGAACGTGCGCAGCGCGCTGGAACAGATCAACGCGCTGGTGGAAAGCTGGGTGCGCGAGCGGCCGGAACAGTGGCTGTGGATCCACCGGCGCTGGCCGGACTGATCAGCCTTCCATCGGCGGCACCAGAAGCGCCGCGTCCAGCCGTTTCTCGAACCAGTTGACGCGCCAGTCCAGGTGCGGGCCCGTGGCGCGTCCCGTCGCCCCGACCGTGCCCAGCACATCGCCCTGCCGGACGACGTCGCCCTCCTTCACGGAGATGGTCTGGGCATGCAGAAACGTGGATTGCACGCCGTGGCCGTGATCCACCATCAAGGTCCCGCCCGAGAAGTACATGTCTTGGTGCACCAGCGAGACGACGCCGTCGGCCGGCGCGACGAAGGGCTTGCCTTCGGGTGCCGCGATGTCGATGCCATAGTGCGGCTGGCGCGGCTGGCCGTTCAGGATGCGCTGCGAACCGTAGACACCTGAGATGCGGCCTTCGACCGGCCAGATCCAACTGCCCGCGAACCAGGTCTCGTCGGTGTCGCGGGCGCGCGCGGCCTTGACCAGGGCGGCCTCGCGCTTGATCCGTGCGATCCGTTCGGGCGGCGGCGTGACCTTGGACGGCGGCAGGCCGTCGATGCGCTGGATCTCATAGGCACGCGCTGCGACCGCCAGCACGCGTCGGTCCCGGGTGCCGTCCGGAAACGCCACCTGCAGGGCCACCGTCTCCGGTTCGTCGCGGTGAAAGCCGATGACGAAGGTCCCGTCCGCCGCGACGCGCACGGCCCGATCCGCGTAGGTGACGACCGCACCGGGTTCCGTCCTGCCGACTACCATGCCGCCCTGTTCGAACGTGCCCTGCAAGACCACCCGGTCCGCGGCGGTGGCCGGCACCGCGAGCACAAGCAGGAAAACCGACAGGAATGCCCACCTCATAGCAACGTCCCCTGCGAGCCTTTCGATGGTTTTGCGCGGGCCGGGCGACGCGGCCTGGAAGAACCGGGAGACGCGCCTTCGACCGTGGCCTCAACGCTGTCGTCTGCGCCGAACTGAAGCGTCACATGCTCTGCGGCGCGCGCCGCCGCGCCGCTGGCGACGAGCGTGCCGTCGCGGTCTCGGACCAGCGCGTAGCCCCGGTTCAGGACCTGTTCGTAGGAGACGCTTTCCAGCCGCGCGGCGAACTGGCCCAGCGTGCCCGACAGCCGGTCCAGCGTGCGCAGGAGCGGGGCCGGCGTGAACCGGCCTTCGATCCGGATCAGGTGTTCGCCGCCGCGGTCCAGCGCCCGGCGCGTGCCCGCCGCAAGCCTTTCGTCAAGGCTGGCAAGCTGTTGTGCGTTGGCGGCCAGCACCTGGGCAGGGCTGCGCAGGCGGCCGGCCTGGATCGTCAGCTCCCGCTCCTTGCCGCCGGTGAAGGTTCGCGCCGCCTGGTCCAGCCGCTCGCCCACCATGTCCAGGTACTGCGCCTTGGTCGCCACCAGGCCGTCCGCATCGGGCAGCCCGCGGGCGAGCCCCTCGACCCGGACCCGGCGATGGTCCAAAAGGCGGCTCATCCCGGCGACCAGCCTGCCGGCGAGATCCATCGTCGTCGCGACAAGCTCCGCACGTACGGGCACCGCCATCTCCGCCGCGGCGGTCGGCGTCGGCGCGCGCCGATCGGCGACGAAATCGATCAGGGTGGTGTCTGTCTCGTGGCCCACGGCGGAGATCAGCGGCAGCGCGCTGGCAGCCGCCGCGCGCACGACGATCTCTTCGTTGAAGGCCCAGAGGTCTTCCAGGCTGCCGCCGCCGCGCGCCACGATCAAAAGGTCGGGGCGCGGTACTGGGCCGTCAGGCGCGAGCGCGTTGAACCCCTCGATCGCTGCGGCGACCTGTTCGGCCGCACCCTCGCCCTGGACCAGCACGGGCCAGACCAAGACCCGGCGCGGGAACCGGTCAGCCAGCCGGTGAAGGATGTCGCGGATGACAGCGCCAGTGGGCGACGTCACCACGCCGATCACCTCGGGCAGGTGCGGCAGCGGCTTCTTCCTGGCGGGATCGAACAGCCCTTCGGCGGCGAGCTTCTTGCGCCGCTCCTCCAGCAGTTTCAACAGCGCGCCTTCGCCCGCGATCTCCAACTGCTCGATGACGATCTGGTACTTGGACCGCCCGGCATAGGTGGTCAGCCGACCGACCGCGATCACTTCCAGCCCGTCTTCCGGCGCGATCGACAATTTGCCGGCGGTGCCGCGCCAGCACACCGCGTCCAGGACCGCGCTTTCGTCCTTCAGCGCCATATAGAGGTGGCCAGACGCGGCGCGCTTGAAGCCGGAGATCTCGCCGCGCACGCGCACATGGCCGAACCGGTCCTCGACCACGCGCTTCAGCGCCTGGCTGAGTTCCGAAACGGTGAATTCCGGGGCGTTGGAGGGTGCGTCGCGCGAAATCTGGTTCATGGTGGCGCGGCGCATGATAAAAGGGCGCGTCAGCCCGGCCAAGCGGGTTCGTCGTGCTGGATGAAAAGACGGTCGATAGACGTGCAATGAAGATACTTGTCGTCGGCGGCGGCGGCCGCGAACACGCGTTGTGTTGGGCGATCGGCGGCTCGCCCGTATGCACCGAGCTCTATTGCGCCCCCGGCAATGCCGGCATCGCCGCAATCGCCCAATGCGTCGACATCGATGCATCGGATGTGGAGGGCCTGGTCGATTTCGCCAAACGCGACGGCATCGACCTGGTGGTGGTCGGGCCGGAGGCGCCGCTGGTGCTGGGCCTGGTCGACCGGCTGAAGGCCGAAAACGTGAAGGTCTTCGGCCCAAGCCAGGCGGCCGCACAGCTTGAGGCGTCGAAAGGGTTCGCCAAGGACCTGTGCGCCGCCAACGATATTCCCACTGCCGCCTACGCCCGCTTCGAGGACGCCGAGGCCGCCAAAGCCTATATCCGCGACCGGGGTGCGCCCATCGTCGTCAAGGCTGACGGGCTTGCCGCCGGCAAGGGCGTCACCGTGGCCGCGACCACGGACGAGGCGATCGCGGCCGTCGAGGCGGCGATGCTGGACCAGGCCTTCGGCGCGGCGGGCGCGGCCGTCGTCATCGAAGACTGCCTGGTCGGCGAAGAGCTTTCCTTCTTTGCGCTGTGCGACGGGACGACGGCATTGCCGCTTGCCTCGGCCCAGGACCACAAGGCGGTCGGCGACGGCGACACCGGCCCGAACACCGGCGGCATGGGCGCTTATTCGCCCGCCCCGGTGGCGACGCCGGCGCTGGAAGCGGAGATCATGCAGCGGATCGTCCAGCCGACGCTGAAGGCCATGGCGGCGGCGGGCGCGCCCTATGTGGGCGTACTTTATTGCGGCTTGATGATCACCGACCAAGGACCGGAGGTTATCGAATACAACGTCCGTTTCGGCGACCCCGAGTGCCAGGTCCTGATGATGCGGTTGATGTCGGACATCGTGCCGGCGCTGATCGCCGCGGCGGACGGCGTCCTGGCCAGTTTCGACCTGCGCTGGTACGACGACGCCGCGCTGACCGTGGTGATGGCGGCCAACGGCTATCCGGGCGCCTACGAAAAAGGAACCGAGATCGCCGGCGTCGACGAAGCCGACGCGGCGGACGACGTGATGGTCTTCCATGCCGGCACCGCGCGGCGCGACGACGGGACCCTGGTCGCCACGGGTGGCCGGGTTTTGAACGTCACCGCGGTCGGCCCCAGCGTCAGCGCGGCACAAGATCGCGCCTACCGGGCGGTCGATCAGATCGACTGGCCCGACGGCTTCTGTCGCCGCGACATCGGCTGGCGTGCGGTCCAACGCGAACAGGAATGACCCCGTCCCAGGTCGAGGCAATCCAACAGGCCTTCGCCCACCACAAGGCGGGCGCACTGGACCGCGCGGCGGCGGCCTACGAGGCGATCCTGGAAGGCGATCCCCGCTGTGCGGAGGCATGGCACCTTTACGGGGCAGTTGCCCTGCAGAAGGGCGATGCCACGCTCGCGGTCGACCGGCTGGAACGCGCGGTCGCGTGCGACGGCAAGAACGCGCAATACCGCTATAACCTCTCCGTTGCGCTCAAGGGCGCGGGACGGCTGGCTGACGCGGCGGCTGAACTGCGCACGGCGCACACGCTGGCCCCGGATTCGTTCGACATCCTCAACAACCTGGGACTGATCGAAAAGGAACTGGGGCACCTGGACGCCGCTCTGGAGGCGTTGACCAAGGCGCTTGGCCTCGCGCCGGCCAATCCGGCCAGCTACAACAACCTCGCCCTTGTCGTGGCGGCGCTGGGCGAGACGGTGCAGGCGGAGGACCTGCTGCGCCGCGCCATCGAACTCAAGCCGGACTATGCCGAAGCCTACAACAACCTGGGCGCGGCACTGATGAAGCAGGGCAGGCTCGACGAGGCCGAAGCCGCGTTCCGCAAAGCCCTCGACGCGCGCCCGGGATATGGGTCCGCCGTGTTCAACCTGGCGGGCCTCCTGCACGCGGCGCACCGCCTTGAAGAGGCCGCCGCCTGCTACCGTTCGCTTTTGGAGATCGACCCGGACAACGCGGTGGCGCGGCACCTGTTGAACGCGCTTGAAGGGGCGCCCTCCGACAGCGCGCCGGCCGAATATGTGGCGCACCTGTTCGACGGTTATGCCGGCCATTTCGAAGCTCACCTGATCGGCACACTGGGCTACGACGCGCCGGCCGCCATGCGCGCCTTGTGGGACGAATTGGGGTGCGCCCTTCCCGAAGGTGCGGCCGTTGTCGATCTTGGCTGCGGCACCGGGCTTTGTGCCCGCGCCTTCGCCGACCTCGGTGGCACGGTGACCGGCGTCGACATCTCCGAACGCATGGTGGACGAGGCAACCGCCAGCGGCCTTTATGCGCGCGTCGTCCATGGCGACGTGCTCGGCTTCCTCGACACTCTGCAGACAGGAATCGACCTGGCGCTGGCCGGCGACATGCTGATCTATCTGGGCGATCCGACTCCGCTGTTGTCCGCGCTGGGCCCGCGGCTCGCGCCGGGCGGGGTTTTCATCTGCTCCATCGAAAGCATGGACCAGCCGGGTTTCGTCCTGCGCGACACGGGACGGTTCGCGCACAATCCGGACGACCTGGAGGCGCTGGCCCGCGCCGCGGGTCTGGAGGTGGCCGGCCGGCGCCAATGCCACATCCGGCAGGGCAGCGACGGCAAGCCGATCGAAGGCTTCGTCCTGGCGCTGGCGCGGCCTGCCTAGTCCGTCATTGGCCGGCGCCGGTCGCGGCCCGGTACCAGCTTACGATCCGGGCGCGTTCGCCGGGTTCCATGTAGGAGACGTTCGCCGGCGGCATGGCATGCGAAATACCGGACTGCAGGTAGATCTCGCGCGCATTGGCCGCGATCTGCCGTTCGGTTTCGAGGACGACGCCGTTGGGCGCGACACGGATGCCGTCCCACCCCGGCTCCTGGGCGTGGCACATGGAACACCGGCCCAGCACCGTCTCGGCGACCTCTTCGAACCCTTCCGCCTCGGCGAAACGCGCCAAGCCCGGCGCCAGCGGCGCGGCGGCCTCCTCTTCCTCGTACGGATCGGTGAAGCTGATGAAGGTCGACAAAACGACCACCGCAACCATCAGCGCCGCGGTCGCGCCCCAGGTCCACCACAACTTGCCGCCGCGCGCGTGCATGGTGTTGAAAAAATGCCGGATCGTGACGCCCATCAGGAAGACCAGCGAGGCGATGATCCAGTTGTAGTCGGTGGCGAAAGCCAGCGGCTGGTGGTTGGACAGCATCAGGAACAGGACCGGCAGCGTCAGATAGTTGTTGTGGGTCGAGCGCTGTTTGGCGATGCGGCCGTATTCGGGATCGGGCGTCTCGCCGGCTTTGAGGCTTGCGACCACCTTCTTCTGGTTGGGAATGATGATCAGGAAGACGTTGCCGGACATGATGGTCGCCGTGAACGCGCCCAGGTGCAGCAGCGCCGCCCGGCCGGAAAAGACCTCGGTATAGCCCCAGGCCATAATCACCAAGAGGACATACAGGATCAGCATCAGCCGGGTGTTGTCGCTGCCCAGCGGGCTTTTGCAGATCAGGTCGTAGGCGACCCAGCCGAAGGCGATCGAGCCCAGCGAGATCGCGATCGCCACGGGCACCGAAAGGTCCATCACCTGGGGATCGATCAGGTAGAGGTCGGCGCCGGCGTAATAGACCAGGCACAACAGGACGAATCCCGACAGCCAGGTCGCGTAGCTCTCCCATTTGAACCAGGTGAGATGCTCGGGCAGGCGTTCGGGCGCCACCAGGTATTTCTGGATGTGGTAGAAGCCGCCGCCGTGGACCTGCCACTCCTCGCCGCTGGCGCCTTCGGGCAGATCGGGCACCTTGCGCAGCCCCAGATCCAGCGCGATGAAATAGAACGACGAGCCGATCCAGGCGATGCCGGTGATCACGTGCAGCCAGCGCACGATGAAGCTCAGCCAGTCGCCGAGGATTGCCGTATCGAGCAGGGATTCCCACATGGTTCGCCTCCAACCGTTCGCGACAGAATGGACCGGTCCCGCCTATAGATAAATCCCGAAGATCACCGAGGACTTTCAAAAAAAGCAATCGAATGATAGCGTCGCGGCTCCATGTCCTACGTGAACGCCGTGCGCATTTTCGTGCGCGTCTACGAACTCGGCAACATGTCCGCGGCCGCCCGCGACCAGCGTGTCTCGCCCGCGGTCGCGTCCAGCCGCATCGCCGAGTTGGAACGGCACCTGGGCGTGCGCCTGTTCAACCGCACCACCCGGCGCCTGCAGGCGACCGAGCACGGCCGGATCTTCTACGAAGGCGCCGTCGGGATTCTAGAGGCGATCGCCGAGGCCGAAGCGGCGGTCGCCGACGTCACCGAGAACCCGCGCGGGTCCATCTTCGTTGGCGCGCCTTTGGGCATCGGCCGGCGTCTGATCGCACCCAACGTGCCGGCGTTCAAGGACCTCTACCCCGCCATCGACATCCGGCTCAGGATGTCCGACCGCAAGATCGACGTGACGGCGGAGGGGCTGGACGTGGCTTTCGTGCTGGGGGCGCTGGAGGATTCCAGCCTGCGCGTGCGCACCATCGCCGAATGCCCGCGCGTTTTGTGCGCCGCGCCCGCCTACATCGCGCGCCGCGGCATGCCGCGCGACGGCAACGACCTGGTCAAGGGGCGGCACGACTGTCTGATGCTGCGCTTTCCGGGCGTGACCGAGTTCCAGCTCACCCTGACGACGCCCGACGGCCCGAAACGGTTCGAGGTGTCTGGCCCGTTCGAATCCGACGATGGCGACGTGTTGACAGGCTGGGCGCTGGACGGCCGCGGCATCGTCAACAAGCCGCTGTTCGAGGTGGCGGAACACCTTTCCACCGGCGCGCTGGTGCCGGTTGCCGTGGACACGCCGCCGCCGCCGGTGCAGCTCGCCTGCCTCTATCCGCACAAGCGGTACCAGGATCCGAAGACCAGGCTGTTCATCGATTTCATGGTGGCGCGTTGCCGCGAGGCACTGGCGGGGATTGAAGGGTGAGGTCTTCAAGCGAACACCACGGCGGCGGGTGAGGACCTCGGTTGCGGTCCTCACCCTGAAGCGCCTTTGTCCCCCGACCGGCAGCGCATCAGCGCATCCGGCGGGAGCCGTCAGACCGGCCGTAATAGACGACCGAGTCGATTTCGGATCGATGCAGCCCGATGTCCCTCAGGAACGCATCGTCCAGGCCTCTGAGATGTGCCGCCGCACGGCGCCGGTCGGACCAGCGGACCGTCGCGGTCCAGATGCCGCGCGAGGCACCTGCAATGACCCCGGCCGCGGCGGCGAATACTCGCGCCGGCGCGGTCGCGGAGAACACGAATGTACCCATTGTCGTTTCCTTTCTTCAGTCTCGAAGGCGAACGCGTGAGAAGCTTCACGCGGCTCCGCTGTTGCGTCGCCCATGTGCCCAGATACTCCCGGACAGCCCCGCCGCATGTGACGGCGGTCACACGTCTTCATTTTTTTGGTTCGCCCTCGCAGAACGGCCTAAGCTGCCCCTGCCCCACGACACCGCAACTCCCGAGGAGGATCACCGTCGATGTGCCGCTGGCTCGCCTATTCCGGAGCGCCCGTGCCGCTTGAAGAGCTTGTCTTGAAACCCGAACACTCGCTGATCGACCAGTCGATGCAATCGCGGCTGGGCGAAACCACGCTCAACGGCGACGGCTTCGGCCTCGGCTGGTACGGCGCCCATGCGACGCCGGGCGTCTATAGAGGCATCCAGCCGGCCTGGAACGACAGCAACCTCACCGACCTGTGCGCCCACATCTCCTCGCCTCTGTTTCTGGCGCACATCCGCGCGACCACCGGCACCTCGGTGCAGCAGTCGAACTGCCACCCCTTCCGGCACGGCAGGTGGCTGTTCGTGCATAACGGGCTGATCCGCGGGTTCGAGCGGGTCAAACGTGCCCTTGCGCTGGCGGTGCGGCCGGATCTTTATGCGCAAATCGCCGGCACCACGGATTCCGAGCTGATGTTCTTCCTGGCGGGCACCTTCGGGCTTGACGACGACCCGGTCGGCGGCATCGCCCGCATGGTCGGTTTCGTCGAGAAGGTTTGCGCGGACGAGGGCATCGACGACTGCCTGCAAATGAGCGTTGGCTTGAGCGACGGCGAACGCCTGTTTGCCTTCCGCTATTCCACCGAGGGACGCTCGCGCTCGCTGTTCCACAGCCGCAGCATCGAAGCCTTGAAGGAGATCGACCCCGATCTGGGCAGGTATTCCGCAGATGCCCGCGTCGTGGTTTCCGAACCGCTGTCGTCCTTGACCGAGGCGTGGCAGGAGGTGCCGGAATCCTCGACGGTGCTGGTCCACAAAGGTACGGTCGAGGTGAGTGCCTTCGCGCCGGTGCACTGAGGGCGCACCTGCCTATTGCGGCTTCACGTCCCAGGCGCCGCCGCCCTCGCTGGCGCTGCCGTGGCCCCAGGGACCGACCAGCCCGCCGTCGGCGCCGGCGACGAGCCGGCCGTTGCCGTAGGCGTCGCCCCAGGTCCATTCGTAGATCAGCGTGTCGCCTTGAATGACGCCGGCGATCTTGCCCTCGCCCAGCCCGAACGTGTAACGGCCGGTGACGAAATCCCCTTGGCGGTAGAGTTCCATCTCCATGTCCAGGGCCTCACTGCCGCCGCCGGCGGTGTTGTGCACGAAGGTGCCTTGAAACCGGCCGGCGAAAGGCTCTCCCGGCCCCGGGGCCGCGGCCGTCTCGCTCCAACGCCTGAGCGCAGCCGGGTCGGTCGCAAGCGCCTTGATCTTGATCGAGCTCAGCACCTCCGGGTCGGCGAGGGTTTCGCCGATCACGCGCATCTGCCGTGCGAGATAGAGGACATTCTGGGTCGCCGCATCCACGTCCGGCTCGGAGGCGGCGAAGTCCTGCGGGTCGTCCTCCAGATCGTCGGCAATGGCGTTCAGCCGTTCGGCCGTCAGAGGATGCGTCGCCTCGCTGGCCTGATAGGCCCGCCAGGCCGCATCGTCGGCGAAGTCCGTGGGGTTGGGATCGAAATGGGTCATCATCAAGAAGAACTGGGCCATGCCCGAGGGCGTTTCGCCGATCCGGCGCATGATCGTGTTGGCGAACCGGTCCGCCTCGGCCTCGTTCGCCTGCGCTTGCGCCGCGCTGACGCCCGCATAACCCTGGTGACGGTGGTAGATGTGGCCCAGTTCGTGCGCCATCACCCAGACCAGCGCCGACTTCAGCGCCTTCTGCGAGTTGTCGTCGACCAGCTTGTCGGTCTTCCAGATGTCCGCCGGGATGCCCAGCGTCTCAAGCGGCGGCGCGAACCGGCCGCCGATCTCGGCCGGGTCGCGGTACTTGATCATGCCCAAATAGTCGGTGACCGGCTCCAGGCTGAGCTGCCTGGCCCAGAAGAACGACCAGGCCAAGGTCAGATCGTCGAAGAACTTCACCGACAGGATCGGCATCGTCACCGTGTCGCCGCCCGCATAGAACGCCAGCGGATGACCGCGCATGCGTCCCTCCGCCCGCAGCGGCGTCGCCAGTCTGACCGGTCCCAGTTGCGCGCGCTCGGCCGGCGTCAGCGAGCCCACAACCAGGTTCTCGAAGTTCCATTGCAGGTTGGGCCCATAGCGCGACTGGCGTTCGACCAGCTCGGCCTCGGGGTAAAGATCGGACAGGTCGGGCGTCGCGTTCGTTGCCGACGGCAGCAATCCAAGCAACAGGAAAACGGCAATCAGGGACCGTTTCATGGATTTCACTCCTGTGCGATGAAGACGTCGGTCACCACGGTCGACAGGCCGTCGGGCGGCGGCGTGCGCATGCCGTCGCGCACCCAGGTTGCGAAGGTCTGGTAATCGCCCCAGCCGTCGTCCCACACGCTGTGCAGCATCGTGCGTTTGATGCGCGGCAGGGCGATCAGGGTCTTGACGGTCGCCGCCTGGCCCAGGGCGAACGGCTGTCCGCCCGCGCTTTCGGACAGAGCCTGTTCCAGCGCCCGGAGCGTGCGGAGGTCGCGAAGCAGCGTTTCCCGCTCCAGGCTGACCTGGGTGTCGCCGACCTCACCGCTGACGTAGGAGACGCGCACCGCAGCAGCCGGCGTTTCGGCGGCGGCAAGCTGAACCGTCTCCTGGCCGCTTCCGCCCCACTTGAAATCCAAAACGCTGACGAAAGAAAGCCCCACCAGCGCGGTACCGAACAGCGCGAAGAACACGCCCGGTCCGACCCGGCTGACATAGATCGAGATGCCGCCCGGCAGTTCGACCTTGCCTTCGCCGTCTGTCGACAGGCGCGGCAGTTCCATGAACAGGCGGAACCCGAGATAGATCGACCCGCCGCCGATCAAGACGGCAAGCAGGCGCTCCACGGCCCGCCAAACAAAGGCGTTCGAGAAATCAAATGCTTCCATGACGACCTCACCCGCGTTCGCGACAAGGACGGTCGAACGGGCCGACGCGCGCACGACACTGTGCCATTAAAGCACCGGCCGCGGTCTATGCGGAACATCACTGATGGGCCGGGTGTCAGGCGCCGGGGCCGTCGGGCCGGGTCAGGATGAAGACGACGACCGCCGACAGAACGACCGCCTGGGTGACCAGGATCCACGGCGCCACCTCCAGGAACACGCTCAGCGCAAAGGTCGCCGCAATAACGACCACGGCAAGGCGCTTGGTCGGGCGGTCGATGCTGCCATGCGCATTCCAGTTCTCGATCAGGGGCCCGAACCGGGGATGGGAATGCAGCCACGCGCTCAGCCGCGGCGAAGACCGGGCAAAGGCGAACGCCGCCAACAGCAGAAACGGTGTCGTCGGCAACAGCGGCAGCACGACGCCCGCCAGTCCGAAGGCGACCGAAGCAAGACCGACGATCAGCCAGAAGAGACGCGCTGTCCCGAACACGGTGATTCCCTCGCCCCAAGCTGTTGTGCAGAGTCGAGTGTCGGTCCCGGATCTGTCAAGATTGCGGACCGTCGCGCCCGCCCGACGCGTGGCAGGACGCTGGGCTCATATGTCTTTCGCGATTTTCTTGAAAATCGCTTTGGTTTATTTGCGTTATAGAAAAGGATGAGACACCTGCGAGGGGGACCCCATGGCGCGTGCCCGGAAGAAACGCAAGACCGCGCTTGAACCGTCGGCCATGAACCGCGCCGAATTCGTTGCGCGTTTCGGCGGCGTCTTCGAACACTCGCCGTGGATTGCCGGGCGCGCCTTCGATGCGGGCCTGGGCCCGGAAGAGGATACGGCAAGCGGCCTGCACGCGGCCATGACCGCGGCCTTCAGGGCGGCGGATGCGCAAAAGCGGTTGCGCGTTTTGACCTCCCATCCCGACCTTGCGGGCCGGCTGGCCGCCGCAAAGCGCCTGACCCCGGAAAGCACCGCGGAACAGGCGTCCGCCGGACTGGACGCCCTGACCGACGAGGAACGCGCCGCGTTCACCGAACTGAACACGCGTTACGTCAAGAGCTTCGGTTTCCCGTTCATCATCGCCGTGCGCGGGCGGGACAAGGACGAGATCCTCGCCACCTTCCGCGAACGCGTCGACAACGACGGCGCGACAGAGTTCGACGAGGCCTGTCAGCAGGTGGAGCAGATCGCGCTGTTGCGCCTGCGCGACATGCTGCCGGACTAGGTCGTGGACTCATAATGCCTTATCCAGAGTCGTGTGGAGGCGAGTGCGATGGCTGCGAGGAAGTTTCGCGCGAGCTTGTCATATCGTGTGGCGATTCGCCGGAAGTGTTTGAGCTTGTTGAAGTATCGCTCGACCAGGTTGCGCTGCCGATAGACCTGTCGTTCGACGACGCGGCGGACGCGGACGTTGCTTTGGGAGGGGATGTGTGCGGTTGCGCCGGCCGCCTCGATCAGACCGATGATCGAGGCGGCGAAATAGCCGCGATCGGCGACCACGTTGCGCGCCAGTTCCAAACCCTCGACAAGGGTGGGAAAGCTGGTCTTGTCAGAGGCTTGACCGGCTGTGATCAGGAGGCGGACAGGAAGACCATGGCGATCCACGACGACGTGGATTTTCGTGCTCAGACCACCCCGAGATCGTCCGATGGCGTGATCCGGGCCCCCTTTTTTCCGCCCGCCGCATGCTGATGGGCCCGGACAATCGAGGAATCGATGAGATGAAGCGATTGCGGCGAATGGGCACTCAGCGCCTCGAATATCCGAAGCCAGACCCCCTGTTTGGCCCAGCGATTGTAGCGGTTGTAGACCGTCGTGTAGGGCCCATAGCGCTCCGGCAGATCCCGCCAGGGCGCACCCGTGCGAAGGATGTAGAAGATCCCGCTGATCACCCGGCGGTCGTCCACACGGGGAACACCGCGGGGACGGTTCGGAAGATGCGGCGCAATCAGCGCCCACTCCGTATCCGTCAAGTCGTGACGCCGTTTCATAATCAAGCTCCCACAGTTTGGAAGCTTGAATCACAATCCACCCATAAAGGGAATCCCCTTTATGGGTACATGACCTAGGCGGACTGGAACAGATGCAGACGCGCGACAACACCGACATTCCCGCCTTTGCGCGCACCGCCGTCAACCTGGCCTCCGCCGGGCTCGGCGCGCGCGCCGTTTTCGCGACGGACGATTTCTTCGCGCCGCTGGAGCGCATGCTGGCCGACGCGCCGGCCGTCTTCATCCCGGACAAATACGACGACAACGGCAAGTGGATGGACGGCTGGGAGTCGCGGCGCCGGCGCGGACCGGGACACGACCACGCGGTGATCGCGCTGGCCACCGCCGGGCGCATCGACGGCTTCGACATCGACACCTCCCACTTCACCGGCAACTACCCGCCGGCCTGCAGCATCCAGGCCTGCCGCAGCGAGACCGACCCCGACGACGACACCGCCTGGAGCGAGATCCTGCCGGTGACGCCCTTGGGCCCCAGCGCGCATCACTACGCCGCCTGCGCCAGCGACGAGGTCTGGACTCACCTGCGCCTCAACATCTTTCCCGACGGCGGCGTCGCCCGGCTGAGGGTGTTCGGCCGGCCGGAGATCGGTGCCGCCGCGCTTGCGGCGGGCGAGATCGATCTTGCCGCCGCGCTGAACGGCGGGCGCATCCTCGCCTTCTCCGACGCCCATTACGGCAGCTATCACCGCATGCTGGCCCCGGGCCGGGGTCTGGACATGGGCGACGGCTGGGAAACCAGGCGCCGGCGCGAACCCGGCAACGACTGGATCATCGTCGCCCTGGGCACCCGCGGCACGGTCGAACGGGCGGCCGTCGACACCGCACACTTCAAGGGCAACTTCCCGGAATGCTGTTCGATCCAGGCGGCAGACCTGACCGGCTTTCAGGACGACTTGACGGACGCGGTGATCACGTCTTCCATGTTCTGGCCCGTTCTGCTGCCGCAACGGCCGCTGTCCGCCGATGCGGTCCACGAATTCGACGAGGAGGTCGCCGCCGTCGGCCCGGTCACGCATATCCGTCTGAACATCTTTCCCGACGGCGGGGTCAGCCGCCTGCGCCTGTTCGGGAGGCCCGCGTGACCCACACCGTCCGCGTCCAAGAACTGACGGCAGATGCCTTCGCCCCCTTCGGCGACGTCATCGAGACCGCCGGGTCGCACAGCTACATGATCAACCAGGGCCGGTGCCGCCGCCACCACAACCTGGCGCGGCTGGAGCTCGGTACACTCGACGGGCAGCCGGCGCTCAGCCTATTCGACAGCGAACCGGTCAGTCTGCCCTACGACCTGGAGATGATGGAACGCCATCCGCTGGGCAGCCAGGCGTTCCTGCCGATGTCCGAACATCCCTTTCTGGTCGCGGTGGCGCCCGACGACGGCGGCAAGCCGGGCACGCCCGTGGCCTTCCAGACCCGCCCCGGACAGGGCGTCAACTATCGCGCCGGCACCTGGCACGCGGTCCTGATGCCGCTGGCCCGACCCGGCCTGTTCGCCGTCCTCGACCGGGTCGGCGAAGGCGAGAACCTGCAGGAGCACTGGTTCGACACACCATGGCGGATCGTGACCGCCGACGACACCGACGCGCGCTGAGCGCGTCTCCAGAAGGAGAACAAGAATGGCCGCATCGACAATCGGCACGCCGGAACAGCTTCGGGACCCCAATTACACCCCGCCGCTGTCCCAGGCGATCCCGCTGGGCATCCAGCACGTGCTGGCGATGTTCGTCTCGAACGTCACGCCGGCGATCATCGTCGCCGGGGCCGCCGGGTTCGGCTTCGGCTCCAACTCGCCGGACTTCCCCGAACTGATCTACTTGATCCAGATGGCGATGTTCTTCGCAGGGCTCGCGACGTTGATCCAGACCATCAGCATCGGGCCGATCGGCGCGAAGCTGCCGATCGTCCAGGGCACCAGTTTCGCCTTCCTGCCGATCATGATCCCGCTGGTCGCCGGCAAGGGAGTCGACGCGCTGGCGGCCCTGTTCGGCGGCGTCATCATCGGCGGGCTGTTCCACATGGCGCTGGGCACGGTGATCGGCAAGATCCGCTTTGCCCTGCCGCCGCTGGTGACCGGACTGGTGGTCCTGATGATCGGCCTGGCGCTGGTCAAGGTGGGCATCCAGTACGCCGCGGGCGGCGTGCCAGCCATCGGCAAGCCAGAGTTCGGCAGTCTGCTGAACTGGTCCGTCGCGCTGGTGGTCGTTCTGGTGACCCTGGGCGTCAAGTTCTTCACCCGCGGCCTGTGGTCGGTGGCCGCCGTCCTGATCGGCCTGATCGTCGGCTACCTGGTCGCCATGGCGCTGGGCATGGTGAGTTTCGAGAACGTCGGCCGCGCGGCCTATTTCGCGTTCCCGAACCCGCTGCGCTATGGCTTTGAGTTCAGCGCCGCGGCGGTGATCGGCTTCTGCCTGATGGCCGTGGTGTCCGCCATCGAAACCGTCGGCGACGTCTCCGGCATCGCCAAGGGCGGCGCCGGCCGCGAGGCGACCAACGAGGAGATCGTCGGCGCCACCTATGCCGACGGACTGGGAACGGCGGTCGCCGGCGTTTTCGGCAGCCTGCCGAACACCTCGTTCAGCCAGAATGTCGGCCTGGTCGCCATGACCGGCGTGATGAGCCGGCACGTCGTGACCATCGGCGCGATCTTCCTGATCGTCTGCGGCCTGATCCCCAAGGTGGGCGCGTCGATTTCGACGGTGCCGATCGAGGTTCTGGGCGGCGGCGTCATCGTCATGTTCGGCATGGTCTGTGCGGCCGGCGTCTCGATGCTGTCGGACGTGGAATGGAACCGCCGCAACATGGTGATCTTCGCGGTCTCGCTGTCCGTCGGACTGGGCCTGCAGCTTGTGCCCGGCGCGTTGCAGCATGTGCCCGACACGCTGCGGATCCTGCTGATCTCGGGCCTGCTGCCGGCGGCGTTCCTCGCGATCATCCTGAACTTGGTCCTGCCGCACGAGTTGGCGGACGAGATGACCGAGGAGATGTCGGGCGGCATGGCCGGCCACAAGCACGACGACCACGTCTGAGGTTCGGATACTCTAGTCCCTTGTCCGGCCCTCAGGGCTTGTACGCCAGATAGTGTCAAACACCCTCATGCTGAGGAGCGGTGCGTCGCACCGCGTCTCGAAGCACATGGCTGACAAAGGCTCCGTTGTGCCGCCCGCTGCCACACCCTTCGAGACGCGCCCTCCGGGCGCTCCTCAGGGTGAGGGAACCGGCGGGCTGATAGGTTCTTGCCGCCTCCCCGAAGAGAGAGGCGTTGGGGTTCGGGCATCCGCCGGTCAGGCCGGCGCCTTGATCAGCGTCTTCACAAAGCCGGCCTGCGGCACCCGCTGGTCGGGGCCGAGGTCGTTGAGGATTCGGAACATGGCGTCGTTGTAGGGGCCGAACGGAAGCTGGTAGGCAAGCTGTTCGACGCGGTCGCCCGGGGCCGTCGGCACCACCAACAGCAACAGCGGCCGCACCCGCGCCGCCTCCTCCCGGCTCAGCCGCCGGAAGCTGTAGACGGTTTCGCGGAACTCGGGCTCCAACGCGCCCATGTCGCGCCGCGGCGCAATCAGCCAGAACCGGTAGACGCGGTCGCTGCCGACGCGGATCGCGACCAGCCGCACGTCCAGCCATTCGCCGCGGCTGCGGGCATAGCCGGCGATGGTCGCGGCCTCCAAACCGTTCACCGTGAGCGGTTCCAACGAGCCTGCGCGATAATCGACGCCCTTGACCCGCGGCGTCCATTCGTTGGCGATGTAGCCGGTCATGGTGACGCTGCGCCGAAGTTCGTCCGCGTCGAAGGCGATGATCGCGTCGCGGCAGTTTCGCGCGACAACGGCGCGCGGCGAATTGGCGATCCGGAACGCCTCGGGCACCTCGAACGAAAAACGAAGCTCGGGATGCATGAAACGCTGTCCGTCGATCACGCCCTCGCGCGGGCTGTCGCCGAACAGCATGCCGTCGATGTTCGCAAGGTGCCGGTCGCGACCGGTGCGCGGGTTGGCGACCGGTACCACAGCGGCCGCCTCCATGGCGCGTTCGACGCGGTCGATGGCGCGCGGATGGGTCGCCATGATGTTGTATTCGTCCACCTTGCCCGGCGGCAGACAGCGCATGCGCGCTTCGAGCTGGCTGTGTTCCCTGAGCGTCGCCAGGAAACTGACAACGGCCTGCGGTTCGTAGCCGGCGCGCGCCATATAGCGCGTGCCCAGCATATCCGCCTCGAACTCCTGCTCGCGCGAGAAGCCCTGGATGTAGGCCATGCCGCCCTGCTGCAACAGATCCGAGGCGGGCCCGGTGGGCGTTCCTGTCGCCGCGCCCAGGACGCCCAGCAGGACCTGGCCCGCCATCAGCATCTCCGCGCGGGTCAGGCGCTGGGCGGTGTGCCGTGCCACCACGTGGCCGACCTCGTGTCCCAGCACGCTGGCAAGCTCCGCCTCGTTCGAGGCCAGCGCCAACAGACCGCGCGAGACGTAGACATAGCCGCCCGGCAGCGCGAAGGCGTTGACGATGGGCGAATCGACGATGGTGAAACGATAGGGCAGGTCCGGCAGTTCCGACTGCGCCGCGACCGCGCGGCCGACCTCGTTCAAGTAGCCCTGAAGCCGCGGGTTCCGGTACTCGCCGCCGAAGGCTTCGACCAGCTTGGGGTGTTCCCGCCGGCCGAGCGCGATGTCGTCCTCCAGCGAGTAGCGCCCGGTGAAGCTGCTTTCGCCCGTCGCCGGGTTCGTCGATACGCAGCCCGCCGTGCCGACGGCAATGCCGGAACACAAGAGCCCACAGCCGAAGGCCCGCCGGGTCAGGCCGTCATGGTGCATCGATGCCTCGTCAAAGGTCCGCGTGGCGCTATGGAAAGACCAGAAATGGGGCCGTTCTGTGGCTTCGTCATCGCCGCGCCTGGAAGAAATCCGTGAGCAGCCGCCCCGCTTCGTTTTCGCGGATCCCGCCATAGACCTCGGGCCGGTGATGGCAGGTCGGCTGGTGAAAGAAACGCGCGCCATGCTCGACGCCGCCGCCCTTGGGGTCGTAGGCGCCGAAATAGAGCCGCCTGATGCGCGCAAACGCGATCGCGGCCGCACACATGGCGCATGGTTCCAGGGTGACGTAGAGGTCGCAGTCGGGCAGCCGCGCCTCGCCGCGAGCGGCGGTCGCCGCGCGGATGACCAGGAGTTCCGCATGCGCGGTCGGGTCGGTGTCGGCCTCCACACGGTTCCCGGCCCGCGCCACCACCGCGCCGGTGCCGCTTTCGACCAGCACCGCGCCCACCGGCACCTCGCCCGTCGCGGCCGCGGTACGGGCTTCGTCAAGCGCAAGCTGCATGGGGTCTTGGTCGGCATCGGGCATCGCCGCACCCTGCCGAAGCGCGGCCCGGCGGGTCAAGCCTCTCTGCGATTGCGCGTGCGGGCCGACGCGCTTAGGGTCCGGCCCCATGAACGAGGGGGACGCATCCAACGCCGGCCAGCGCATCGCCAAGGTGATCGCCCGGGCCGGCCTCTGCTCGCGGCGCGAGGCCGAACGCTGGATCGCCGAGGGCCGCGTCGCGGTGAACGGACAGGTGATCGACAGCGCCGCGCTCAACGTGACCGCGGCGGACGACATCACCGTCGACGGCACTGCCCTGCCTGCGGCCGAGGCGACGCGGCTGTGGCGTTTTCACAAACCGACCGGCCTGGTGACGACGGCGCGCGACCCCCAGGGACGGCCGACGGTGTTCGATGCGCTGCCGCCGGAGCTGCCGCGCCTGATCTCGGTGGGCAGGCTGGACATCAACACCGAGGGGCTGCTGTTGCTGACCAACGACGGCGCGCTGGCCCGGCGTTTGGAACTGCCGGCCACGGGCTGGATCCGGCGCTACCGGGTGCGGGTCCACGGGCGGCCTGCCGAGAAGGACCTGGCGGCGCTGGAACAGGGCATCACCATCGACGGCATCCGTTACGGGCCGATCAAGGCCGGTTTTGAGAAACCGCCGACCGGCCGAAACGCCTGGCTGACCGTCAGCCTGGCCGAGGGCAAGAACCGTGAGGTGCGAACCATCATGCGCCACCTGGGCGTGGCGGTGAACCGGCTGATCCGCACCGCCTATGGGCCGTTCCAGCTTGGCACCCTGCCGGCGGGTTCGATCGCCGAGGTGGACCCCGCCGTGCTGGCCGATCAGCTCGGCCTGCCGGCGCCGCCGGACCACCGGCAGGGCTGGGCGGCCCGCAAGCAGAAGCCGGGGCCCAAGAAACGCCAGGCGCGGAAACCCAAACCCGGCGGCGGCCGTGCGGATCATCGCCGGCGCTAACCGCGGCACCCGGCTCGCCGCCCCGAAAGGCGCCGCCACGCGCCCGACCGCGGACCGCGCCCGGGAAAGCCTGTTCTCGATCCTGGAAGGCGGCCGGATCGTCGGGCAGGACGGGCGCCCGCCGGTTGCGGACGCCACCGTGCTGGATGCCTTCGCAGGCACCGGCGCATTGGGGCTGGAGGCGCTGAGCCGGGGGGCCGCACGCGCAACCTTTCTGGAAAACGACAAGGCCGCCCTGTCGGCGCTTGAACAGAACATCGAACGGTGCCACGTGGCCGACCGCGCGACGGTGCTGGCCCGCGACGGGCTGCATCCTCCCCGCGCGGCGGCCGGCGTCGAGCTTGTCTTTCTCGATCCGCCCTACGGCCGCGCACTGGCGGAACCGGCGCTGATCGCGCTGGACCGGGCCGGCTGGATCGCCGGAGAAGCGCTGGTCGTCGTGCAGTGCCACCCCAAGGACCGGTTCGAGGCGCCGGACGGGTTCGACACCGTCGATGTGCGCACCGTCGGCGCCGCGCGGCTGTTCTTCCTTAGACGGCGGCCCGGAACCGGGACATCTGGCTGAAGGCGAAGATCGCGACCAAAACCAACAGCGCGCCGCCCAAAATGAAGGGCGCCTCGGGAACGAAGATGAAGATCCCGCCCGCGGCGGCGGGCCCGGCGATACGCGCGAGGCTGGCGGCGGACTGGGCCGTGCCCAACACGCCCCCCTTCCAGTCGACCGGCGCAACCCGGCTGAGCAGGCTCTGCAGCGACGGCATGTGCAGGCTGAGGCCCAGCGACATCAAGCCCATGGGCAGATAGACCATGGCCGGGCTGTTGCAGAAGGGCAGTATGACGACCCCGACCGACAGGCAAAGGATCGCAAGGCCGATGGTCGCGGGCTCTCCGATGCGCCGCACGATCCTGCCGACCAGACCGCCCTGGACCAGCGCGGCGATGACGCCGGCAAAGGCGAGATAGAAACCGATGTCGCGCGCGCCCAAGCCGAACTCCATCTTGACCCACAGCGCAAAGACGCCCTCCGCGCCGGTGAAGATCAGATAGACAGCGAAGTGAATAGCCAACAGCCGCGCCGTCGTTGCCTCGGACAACACGGTCTTCACCGGCACATGCTGCACGTCGCGCTCGGGCGCCTGGCGGGTCTCGCGGACGAAGACCGCGGTGACCAGGAAGCCGATCGCAGTGGCGCCGGCGGCGATCAGGCACGGCATCGCATAGTTCGGGTTTTCCGCCGTGCCGACGAAGATCGCGCCCAGCATCGGGCCGATCACGAAACCGACGCCAAAGGCCGCACCCAGCATCCCCAGCCCGCGCGCCCGAACTTCAGGCGCGGTGACGTCCGACACCAGGGCCTGGCTTGTCACCATCCAGCCGGCCATCAGGCCGGCGAAGACGCGGGCGGCGAAGAGTTCCCACAACGCACTGGCCAAGGCCAGCCAGACATAGGCCGCCACGGTGGCCAGCACGCAGACCAGGAGGACCGGTTTGCGGCCGATGCGATCCGAAACGCGGCCCCAGATCGGGGCGCTGAGGAAGCTGGCGGCGGAGAACAGGGAGAAGATCAGCGCCGCCTGAAAGTTCGTCCCGCCATAGTGCAGCGTGTAGTACTGCAGGATCGGAAAGGTGATGCCCAACCCGATGATGTTGAACATCGTCGCCGCGATCAGCGGCAACAGGCGTCGGAAATCGTCTCGAAAAGCAGTCATGGCCCGGGGCGTGCGCGGTCCGCGTCTAGCGGCGCCCGAACAGGCGTTCGATGTCGGCCAGTTTCAGCTCGACATAGGTGGGACGGCCGTGGTTGCACTGGCCGGAATGGGGCGTTGCCTCCATTTCCCGCAACAGGGCGTTCATCTCGTCGGCATTGAGCCGCCGGCCCGACCGGACCGAGCCGTGGCAGGCCATGGTGCCGCACACCGTCTCAAGCTGTTCCTTCAGCGACAGGGCCTCCCCAAGATCGCGGATTTCGTCCGCCAGATCGCGCACAAGGCCCTGGACGTCAACCTCTCCCAGCAGAGCCGGCACCTCACGTACCACGACGGCGCCGGGTCCAAAAGACTCCAGCACAAGCCCCAGCTCGGCAAGCTCGTCCGCGCGCGTCGCGAGGGATACAGCGCCCGCCTCGTCGAGCTCCACCACCTCGGGAAGCAACAGCCCCTGCCGGGCCACGCCGTTTTCCGCCAGCATCCGTTTCATGCGCTCGTAGACCAGCCGTTCGTGGGCGGCATGCTGGTCGACGATGACGATGCCGTCCGCGGTCTGGGCGACGATATAGGTCTCGTGCACCTGCGCGCGCGCGGCGCCCAGGGGGAAGGCCTGCTCGGGGCCGGCGTCCGCCGCGGTCTCGCTCGTCGCTCGCGGCGCGAAGTCCGCGGCGCCCGCCGCGGGCATGCCCTGTGGCGCCTGGAACGCCGCCGCGGCTTCGGCCAGCGCCGGCGCCACCGTGCCACCGCCGTAGCCGTAGGCACCGCCGCGGCCCCCGCCGCCGTAAAGCGGCATGGTGGCGCCTTCGGGTCGCGCAGCACCCAGCGCCGCGGCGGAGACCGTCGTCGAGGCCCGGTGTCCGGCCTCGGCCAGCGCGTGTTTCAGGGCGCCGACCAGAAGGCCGCGCACCATTCCGGAATCGCGGAACCGCACCTCGGTCTTGGCGGGATGCACGTTCACGTCGACGGCCCGCGGCTCCAGTTCCAGGAACAAGGCCACCATCGGGTGCCGGTCGCGCGCGAGAAAGTCCTGGTAGGCGCCCCTCAGCGCGCCGGCCAACAGCCGGTCCTTGACGGGACGGCCGTTCACGAACAGGAACTGCATCGCCGGGGTCGACCGGTTCAGGGTCGGGACGCCCGCGAAACCGAACAGGCGCACGCCGTCGCGCACCGCGTCGATCTCCAACGCGTTCTCCCGGAACTCGCGGCCCATGATCGCGCCCAGCCGCTGTAAACGCGCGTCCAAAAGGTCGCCTTGGCCCGCCTCCAGCGAAAGCCGGTCGCGCGTGCCGTCGTTGAACCGGAAGGACACCTCCGGATGCGCCATCGCCAGCCGCGACAGCGTTTCCTGGATCGCCTGGTTTTCGGCGCGGTCGCCGCGCAGGAACTTGAGCCGCGCCGGCGTCGCGTAGAACAGGTCGCGCACCTCGACGCGTGTGCCGACCGGGCCGGCCGCAGGCGCCGGACCGCGCACCGCGCCGCCCTCGATCCACAGGCTGGCGGCTTCGGCGGCTACCGCCGTGCGAGAGGTGATGGTCATGCGGCTGACCGAACCGATGGACGGCAGCGCCTCGCCCCGGAAACCCAGCGTCCGGATCGTCCACAGGTCGCCGTCCGGCAGTTTCGAGGTCGCATGGCGCTCGACCGCCAGCGTCAGGTCCTCGGCCGACATGCCGGTGCCGTCATCGGTAACGACGATCGTCGCCTTGCCGCCGTCGCGAACTGCGACGTCGATGCGGCGGGCGCCGGCGTCCAGGCTGTTCTCGACCAGTTCCTTGATTGCCGATGCCGGCCGTTCGATCACCTCGCCGGCAGCGATGCGGTTGACGACGGTTTCCGGCAGCCGACGGATGCCGTGGCGGCCGGCCGGCCGGCAGATCGCGGTGTCGTGCTGTGCGTTGGACATGCGGTTGGTCCCTGCCTGCGCGCGGTGCCCCGCCCCTGACCGGCCGGCGGCACCGCGTCCGCCATTGTGCGGCGAGTCGGCGGCAGGCGACACTTATTTCGGACCCGCCCTCAGCCGCCGGGCGCGGGAAGTTCCTTCGTCGGGGTGACGCCCTGGGGTTCGCCGACGACGACCACGGTCAGTGCCTCGGGGTCAAGCAGGCGCCCCGCGACCCGGCGCACATCTTCGACGGTGACCGCCTCGATCGCGCGGTTACGGGTATCGAAATAGTCGATCCCAAGGTCGTTGTACTGCATGCCCACAAGCATGCGGGCAATCCGGTCGGAACGGTCGAACCTGAGCGGGAACGACCCGGTCAGATAGGTGATCGCGTCCGCCACCTCTTCCGCGCTTGCGCCTTCGGCATGCATGCGCGCCCATTCGGTCCGCACCAGGTCCAGCGCCTGTCCGGCCTGGGAATTGTCGGTGGCAAGCCCGCCGCTCACCACGCCTGCGTTCCTGAGCGGCGTCAGCCCGCTGTAGACCGAATAGACAAGCCCACGCTTTTCACGGATCTCCTCGGTCAGCCGCGAGCCGAACCCGCCGCCGCCCAGGATGTGGTTCATCACCGTCGCGGCGTAGTAGTCGGGGTCGCTGCGCAGGATCCCCGCATGGCCGAACACGATCACCGCCTGCGGCGTCGGGAAGCTGACCAGGATGGTATCGCCGGACGTCTGCGCCACCGCCTCCGAAACGGCAAACGGCGCCGCCTTGTCGGGCAGACCGCCGAACGCGCGGTCGATCAGGACGCCGGCTTCCTCGGCGGTCACGTCACCGACGATGCCGATCAGAAGCTGATCCTTGGCGAACCGCTCGGTGATGAAACGGCGCATGTGTTCCGGCGTGATGGCGGAAATCGATTCCATCGTGCCTTCCGACGGGCGGCCGTAGGGATGCTCGGGAAAGGCAGACCGCCACCAGGTTTCTCCGGCGATCGAACGCGGGTTGGACTTGTCCCGCTCCAGTCCGACCAGCAACTGGCTGCGGATCCGTTCGACGGGCTCGGCGTCGAAGCGGGGATCGGTCAGCGCCAGCGCCACCAGATCGGCGGCCTGGTCGCGGTGCTTGTTCAGCGCCTTCATGCTGCCGCGGAATGTGTCCATGCCGGCGGAAAAGCTCACCGTGATCGAGTTGTTCTGAAGGATGCCCTGGAACGCCTGGCTGTCCAGGTCGCCCGCACCCTCGTCGATCAGGCTGGCGGTCATGTCCGCCAGTCCCTCCAGGCCTTCGGGATCCAGCGACGCGCCGCCGCGGAACGAGAACTCCACCGACACCAGCGGCAGGGTGTGATCCTCGACCAGCCAGGCGGTCAGGCCGCCGGGGCTGGTGATCTCCTTGACCTCGACGGCGCCGGCAGTGCCGACGCAGAAGACCAGCAGGAACGCCGCACCGGCGGCGCGCAGACGCGCGTGAAGACTTGTCATGGATCAGGTGGTCCCTTTGGGAAGCAGTTCGGCGGTGACGGCGGGCGTGCCGTCCAGCACCACCTTGATCGCCGCATTGACCTCGTCCAGCGTGACCGCTTCGATCCGCTGCGGCCAGCTTTCGACGTCGTCGACCGTGCGCCCGATCGCCAGCGCCGCGCCCAGGATCTGCGCCGGACCGCGCAGGGAATCGCGTGCGAACACCGCCGCGTCCTGCAGCCGCACGATCGCCTCGTCCAGTTCCTGCTGGGTGATGCCCTCGGCGACCAGTTTCTCGATCTCGCGCTCCATCGCCGCTTCGATCTCAGCCATCTCGACGCCGGGCCGGGGGCTTGCATAGAAGCCCAGCGTGCCGGGGCCGCGCCGGCCGGCGCCGTACCAAGCCCCTGCACCCACGGCCAGCCCCTGCTCGACGACCAGCGACCGGTAGAGCCGTGTGGTCGAGCCGCCGCCCAGCACCTCTGACAGAACCTCCAGCGCATAGGCATGTTCGCTGGCGCCCATCAGGTGCGACGGCGCCGCGTAACGCCGGCTCCATGCCGGCTGGCGGACACGCTGGTCGCGATAGACGACACGCTTGTCGACCCGCAGTTCCGGCTCGTGCCACTCGGTGCGCTCGGGCAGGGCGCGCGCCGGAATGACGCCATAATACTTCTCGGCCAACGGCCGCACTTCTTCCAGGGTAATGTCGCCGGCAACCACCAGGATCGCATTGTTGGGGGCGTACCAGTCGCGATAGAAGGCCCGGATGTCCTCCAGGCTCAGCGCGCGGATGTCCTCCTCCCAGCCGATGATCGGGATCCGGTAGGGGTGGTTCCTGTAGAAAGCCGAGTTCACCGATTCGCCCAGGATGGCGCCGGGCGACGATTCGACGCGGCTGTTGCGCTCCTCAAGGATCACGCCCCGCTCGGGCTCGATCTCCTCGGCCGTCAGGGTCAGATTGATCATGCGATCGGCTTCCAGACGCATCACCGTCTCCAGCCGGTCAACCGCCACCGACTGGTAGTAGCCGGTATAGTCCTGCGCCGTGAACGCGTTGTCCTGGCCGCCGTTGCGCCGGACCGTGGCCGAAAACTCGCCGGGAGCGAGCGTTTTCGTGCCCTTGAACATCAGATGTTCCAGATAGTGCGCCAGGCCTGACTTGCCCGGCGGCTCGTCCATCGCGCCGACCCGGTACCAGACCATGTGCGTCACCACCGGCGCGCGGCGGTTCTCGATCACCACCACCTCCATGCCGTTGTCCAGCGTGAAGGTATCCGGGTTGAAGATCTGGGCCGTCGCCGTGCGGCCGGCGAACGCCATCAAAAGCGCGCCCAACAGGGCCAGCCCGACCGTTCGCGACAACAAAAACTGAGACATTCACTTGCCTCCGATCACGATGGGAGTTTGCAGGTAAAGTACGAGAGAACCGTTGCGACCGGATTACGTTTTATACCGGTCGGGCGCGCCCCGCGCGCGGCATCAGAACGGAAGGATGTTCGAGTGCCGATTCTTTCTCTCGATCATCGGGGTTTCGCCCTCGGTCACCGGCCGGCCCAGCGCCGCATTCTCCTGGATCCGGCGCCGTTCCTGCTCGGCATCGACGATGGTTCCCGGCGGCGGCTTGTCCTTCCAGAAGATCAGGCTGTCGATCAGCTCCTCGTCCTCAAGCGCCAGGATGGCGTTCTCGTCCGACAGAATGCCGCGGATATCCGGCATCGCGGCATCGACGTCCAACCGGTCGAGGAACGCTGCATCGCCGGGCGTGTAGACGACCACATTGCCGTTCGTGCCGGCCAGAACCCGGCCGGTGTTGCGCCGCATGGATACCGGTGAAGGCCGGCCAACGCCGCCGCCGCCGCCAGCTTGCGCCGTCGCCTGCGGCGCCTCCTCGCCGAACAGCACGCCTTCGGCCTCGCCGCGCGGGGTCTGCTCCTGCGGCCTGGCGGCGCCCGGTTCCGGCGGCCGCAGCCCATAGTCGGGGGGCAGGCTCAGCGGCGCGCGCGAGACGACCTGGAACTCGTCGGGGGCCTCCTTTTCGAAGCCCAGGATCTTGGCCGTGTCGCCGCCGCAGCCGGACAGCAGGATCAAGGCCAAGCCGATCCCCGCCAACCCGCGCCAACGCGTCGCACACTTGCAAGTCACCAAATGAGCCTCTCTTGGACGGCGTCTCTATATCAGACGCACAGCAGATGCGCCAAGCCGTCCGCATCGGTTTGCCGACCGAATCACAGCATTAACCGCTTTTATTCTAAGCGCTCCGTTCGTCACTTGCAAACAGGGCATCGACCAGCATCAGCGCCACGCCGACGACGATGGCGCTGTCGGCAACGTTGAAGGCCGGCCAATGCAGGCCAAAGGCGTGAAAGTCCAGGAAATCGGCGACGGCGCCGAACCGTACCCGGTCGATGATGTTGCCCACCGCCCCGCCGATCACGCCGCCGATCGCCACCACCAACAGCCAGCGCCGCGCCCGGGCAAGGTAGGCCATCAGGAAACCGCAGACCGCAAGGGCGAAGGCCGACAACAGCCAGGGAACCAGGGCGGAGTCGGAGGAAAAGATGCCGAAGCTGACGCCCCGGTTCCAAACGGTCACGAGGTTGAAGAACGGCAGGATCTCGATGCCGGCGGCCAGCGGCAGGGCGCCGTGCTGTGCGCGATCCAGAGGAAGCTCGAATAAGACGCCGAATATCAACCACTTAGTGGCCTGGTCCACGACCATGACAACGGCCGCGATTGCCAGACCGGCACGGAGCGGGGCTTTCGGGGTCAAGCGCGCCTCGCCCCTACTCCGCCGCCGGCCTCAGCGCGGCCACGACACCGGCGCACCGCCCGCAGGTGCCGGGAACCGCGGTGTCCGCACCCACCTCGGGCAGCACCCGCCAGCACCGCTCGCACTTGTCGCCTTGCGCAGGCGCCGGCACGACGGCCACGCCCGGAACATCCTCCAGCCGGAAGGCGTCCTCCGGCGCCGCGTCGGTCAAGACCTCGATGGCCGATGTGATGCAGATTTCGGCCAGATCGACGCCCTGAACCGCCTCCGCCAAATCCTGCGACAGATGGACACGGGGGGCGGCCTGCAGGCTGGAACCGATGCGTTTTTCCGCCCGTTCCACCTCCATCGCGCCCAGCACCACGCGGCGGATCGACCGGATTTTCGACCATTTGGCGGCCAGGACATCGTCGCGCCACCCGTCCGGGATCTCCGGGAAGGTGCGCAGATGCACCGATGTGTTGGGCCCGCTGCCATGGCGCGCCAGCCAGGCCTCTTCGGCGGTAAAGCACAGGATCGGCGCCATCCAGGCGGTCAGGCAGGAATAGACATGGTCCAGCACCGTCAGCGTCGCAAGCCGGCGCGGATCGACGGCGCCGTCGCAATAGAGGCTGTCCTTGCGGATGTCGAAATAGAAGGCCGACAAGTCCTGGTCGCAGAACCGGTAGAGCGCCGTATAAAGCGTGTGGAAGGCGAACTCGTCGCAGCTCTGCCGGACCATGCGGTCCATCTCCCACAGCCGGTGCAGGACCCAGCGTTCCGCCTCGGGCATGTCGCCCGGCCCCAAAACGAAGGCCGGGTCGAACGTGGCGAGATTGCCCAACAGGAACCTGAGCGTGTTGCGCAGCCGCCGGTAGCCGTCGATCAATTGCTTGATGATGTTGGGTCCGAAACGCAGGTCCTCGGTATAGTCGGACGCCACCACCCACAGCCGCAGGGTCTCCGCCCCGTACTTGTCGTTCACTTCCTGCGGCTCGATGCTGTTGCCCAGCGACTTGGACATCTTGTGGCCGTCTTCGGCCATGATGAAGCCGTGCGTCAGCACCGCCTCGTAGGGCGCCCGGCCGCGCGTTCCGCAGGCCTCCAGAAGCGAGGAATGGAACCAGCCGCGATGCTGGTCCGAGCCTTCGAGATAGAGCGAGGCCGGCCAGGCCAGATCTTCGCGGGGCTCCAGCACGAAGGCATGGGTCGATCCGGAATCGAACCACACGTCGACCACGTCGCGGACCTGTTCGTAGTCGTCGGGGTCGTATTCGTTGCCCAGGAACCGGCCGGGCGGACTGTCGAACCAGGCATCCGCCCCCTCGGTCCTGAACGCGGCGACGACGCGGTCGATCACCGCCTGGTCGCGCAGGGGCTCGCCGGTCTCCTTGTGCACGAAGACCGGGATCGGCACGCCCCAGGCGCGCTGGCGCGAGATACACCAGTCGGGCCGGGTTTCGATCATCGAGCGCAACCGTCTCTTGCCGCCCGAGGGATAGAACCGTGTCTGTTCGATGGCGTCGAGCGCCTTGTCGCGCAAGCCGTTCTCCTGCATCGAGATGAACCACTGCGCGGTGTTGCGGAAGATCAGCGGCGCCTTCGATCGCCATGAATGGGGATAGCTGTGGCGCAGGCTGCCCTTGGCGCACAACGCGTCCGCCTCCAGCATCGCCTTGATGACGCGGCCGTTGGCATCGCCGTCCTTGCCGTCCTCGGTCAGGATCCGGGCGCCGGCGAACAGCGGCACATGGTTGTAGAACGTCCCGTCCTCGCCCACGGTCGCCGGCACCTCAAGACCGTGCGCGGAACCCAGCACGAAGTCGTCGGCGCCGTGCCCGGGCGCGATGTGCACGAAGCCGGTGCCCTGGTCGTCGGTGACAAAGTCGGCGGCCATCACCGGCACGTCGAAATCGTAGCCCTGGCCGCGGAACGGGTGCGCGCAGACCGTGCCGACCACCGCCGTCCCGGCGAGGTGGGCGGCCACCGAGTGGCCTTCGATGCCGCAGGCCTCGACGAAGGCCGCAAGCAGCGGCTCGGCCACCACCAGGGTTTCGCCGGGCTTGACCAGCGCGCCGTCGGCGACCCGCTCCACCTTCAACGCCGCATAGCGGAACTCGGGATCGGCGGCGATGCCGCGGTTGCCGGGGATCGTCCAGGGCGTCGTGGTCCAGATCACGATCGACGCCCCTTCCAGCGCCGGGTCGGACGGCGTGACGACCGGGAACCGCACGAAGATGGTCGGCGATTTCTTTTCCTTGTACTCGACTTCGGCCTCGGCCAGCGCGGTCTTCTCCACCACCGACCACAGGACCGGCTTGGCGCCCTTGTAGAGGCTGCCGTTCATCAGGAACTTGCCGATCTCCGCGGCGATCTGCGCCTCTGCGTCGTACGCCATGGTCAGGTACGGCGCGTCCCAGTCGCCCATCACGCCCATGCGCTTGAACTCGGTGCGCTGCACGTCGATCCAGTGGTCGGCGAATTCCCGGCATTCCTTGCGGAACTCGACGATCGGGACCTCGTCCTTGTCCCTGCCTTCCGCGCGGTACTGCTCCTCGATCTTCCACTCGATCGGCAGGCCGTGACAGTCCCAGCCCGGCACGTAGTGCGCGTCCTTGCCCATCATCTGCTGCGAGCGGTTGATGACGTCCTTCAGGATCTTGTTCAGCGCGTGGCCGATATGCAGGTGGCCGTTGGCGTAAGGCGGCCCGTCATGCAGGATGAACCGTTCCCGCTCGGTGGACTGGTCACGCAGTTTCTGCCACAGGCCGATCTCTTCCCAACGCGCCAGCAGCTCGGGCTCGCGCTTGGGCAGCCCGGCCTTCATCGGGAAGTCGGTCTTCGGCAAGAAGACGGTGTCCTTATAGTCAACTGTCATGGATGGTGTGCCTGCTGTTCGGGGCGGGCCGCCCCCGGTCAACCTGTGCGGGGATCCCGCCCTTCGGAAGCCCCTGTCACGCGACGTTTGCTGGCCTGGAATGAGCCATGCCAAATGGTCCCGACGCCTGTGGAATCACAGGGCCGGGTCGGTAATTCGCGCGATCGGCGCCGCCGTCTCGAACCGTCCCGTCATGGCGCGCGCATCCTATTTGGACGGCCATATCGGGTCAAGCAAGCGGAATGCCCTGTCCCAGCCCGGAGACATGTTGGCGGGAGGGGGTTTTGGTGTTCGACCGCCCTGACTCGCGCCCCTGACCCATGCATAATGCCGGGAAACGTCGGAGAGTGCGTTATTCGATGCTTGACCGGATCTTCACCACCATTCTTGTCGCCACCGTTCTTGTCACCGCCGCCCACGCGGCTGACCCGCCCGACCACCACCACTCCGTGGCCGTCGTCATCGGCAACAAAACCTACCAGAGCCGGATCCCCGAGGTGAGCTACGCCCACCGGGATGCCGATGCCATGAAGTCGTATCTCACCCAGGTGCTGGGCTATCGCGACGGCAACATCATCGACCTGCGGGACGCGACCCAGGCCGAGCTGATGTCCACCTTCGGCAACAGGGACTCCCACAAGGGCAAGCTGTGGCGCTTCGTGCGCAAGGGCCGCAGCCACGTGACGGTCTTCTATTCCGGCCACGGCGTGCCGGGGCTGGAGGACAAGCGCGGCTATCTGTTGCCCGTAAACGCGGACCCGGACACGCCGGAGATCAACGGCTATCCGCTGGATCTTCTTTACGAGAACCTGGGCCTGCTCGAAGCGAAGTCCGTCACGATCTACCTGGACGCCTGCTTTTCCGGCGAGAGCGACCGGGGCATGCTGATCCGTTCGGCCTCGCCGGTCTACGTGCAGACCTCGATGCCGGCGGCTGCGCAGGGCATGACCGTCCTGACCGCGGCTTCGGCCGATCAGGTCGCAAGCTGGGACGAGCAGAACCGGCACGGGTTTTTCACCCTGCATCTGCTGCAGGCGCTGCAGGGCGCAGCCGACAAGGCCCCTTTCGGCAACGGCGACGGCAGCGTTACGGTCGCCGAGACCCGGGCCTACCTGGACGAGGAGATGACCTACGCGGCCCAGCGACGGCTGGGGCGGGTCCAGAACGCCTCGGTCCAGGGCGCCGATGAAACCCTGCTGGGCGTGGTGCCGGAAGAGCCGGTCCAGGCTGCGATTCTGACGCCGGTCTTTGAAGTTGAAGAGATGGACAGGAACATGGTCGTGGCCGAGGCCAGCGTGAACACGCGCACCGGGCCCGGCACGAACTACGAGAAGGTCCAGACCTTGACCCGGGGCACCACGGTCGAGGTGACGGGCAAGGTCGAAGGCAAGAACTGGTACCGCATCGCGCTTGCCGGCGGCCGGACGGCCTATGTTTTCGCGCCGTTGTTGCGCGACGCCGCGCCGTCACCGGCGCAGCCGGCGGTGGGCGTCATTTTGTCCGATGCAGCGCCCGGAGAGCGCTTCAAGGACTGCGACGTCTGCCCGGAGATGGTTGTGGTGCCGGCCGGCTCATTCCTGATGGGGTCGCCGCCCGGCGAGATACGCATCTTCGTAAACAAGGAGGGACCCGTGCACCAAGTAACGATCGGGCGGGATTTCGCGGTCGGCAGGTACGAGGTGACGAAGGCGGAGTATGCGGCTTTCGTTTCTGCGACGGGCTACCCCGCCGAATCTAAGTGCTTTACTCACGAGGACGGCAAACCGACTTGGCGGGCCGGGCGGTCGTGGCGCGACCCCGGTTTCCCGCAATCCGACCGTGACCCGGCAGTCTGTATAAGTTGGGACGATGCGAACGCCTATACGGAATGGCTTTCGGGCAAGACAGGCAAGCGCTATCGCCTGCTGTCCGAGGCGGAGTGGGAATATGCGGCGCGCGCGGGAACGACGACGACGCGGTATTGGGGTGAAGACATTGCGGCGCAATGTGCTTACGCAAATGCGGCAGATCTAACGGCCAAGATCGAATTTCCGGAGTGGGAGTCAAAGGTCGTCAATTGTCACGATGGGCATACGTACACAGCGCCGGTGGGGAGTTACAATGCAAACGGCTTCGGCCTATACGACATGCTTGGCAATGTTTGGGAATGGACAACAGACTGCTGGAACAAGACCTACGCTGGCGCCCCATCTGATGGGGCCGCACGGACGCGCGGCGACTGCAACGTTCGTCCTTTACGCGGCGGTTCCTGGGACTACGGTCCCTGGGTCGTGCGTTCGGCAACCCGCATGGGTAACATTGCAAGCGGTCGACACTACAGCAATGGGTTTCGGGTCGCCCGGACCGACTAGGTCTTGCCGATTCACCGATTCAACTCTTGGGGATCCAGGCGGCATAGCCCCCTGGTTGGGCGCCGGTAACGCCCCCACCCCAACCTCCCCAAGTTAAGGGACTTCTAATGTGCGCCGGCCGCGCGCGTGTGCAGGATGCGCCGGGCGGTGACGCAGTCGGCCTCGATCTGCGCTTTCAGCGCATCCAGCCCGTCGAACTTCTGTTCAGGCCTGATGTATTCGATCAGCGCGACCCTGAGGACCTGGTCGTAGAGCGCCTCGTCGAAGTCGAAGATGTGGACCTCCAACAGCTCGTGTTCGCCGTCGACCGTGGGGCGCCGGCCCACATTGGCAATCGCGTCGTACCACGCCTCGCCCTCCGCGCCTTCTATCCCTGCCAGCACCGCGTAAACCCCGTAGGCCGGACGTAGATAGTCGCCCAGTTCCAGGTTCGCGGTGGGAAAGCCGATGGTGGCGCCGCGCTGGGCCCCGCGCTGCACGGCGCCTTCCACCTCGAAGGGCCGGCCCAACAGGGCGGCGGCATGGCCCGGTTTTCCGGCCTGCAGATAGTCCCGGATGCGGGTCGAGGAATAGACCTCGTCGTCGGCCGAGGCGACCGGATCGACGATGGTGACGTCGAACCCCAGTTCCGCCCCCATTGTTTTCAACGTCTCGACCGTGCCGCCCCGCTTGTTGCCGAAGGCGAAGTCGTGCCCGACCACCACGTGGCGCGCCGCCAGACCGTCGACCAGGATCCGGCGCACGAAAGCGTCGGCGGTCAGGCTGGAAAACGCCCGGTCGAACCCAAGCACCACCAGCCCGTCCACGTCCAACGCCTCGATGTGGTGCACCTTGTTGCGGGCGGGCGTCAGGCGAAACGGCGGCAGGTCGGGTTGAAAGAAACTGCGCGGATGCGGCTCGAAGGTCACCACCACCAGCGGACCGTCGTCGCGGGCGAGGTCGGCGCCGCGCCCGATCACGGCCTGGTGGCCGCGGTGCACGCCGTCGAAGTTCCCCAACAGGACCACGCCCTCGCGCAGCGACGGGGGCACCGCGTCGATACTGTCGATTACCTGCATCACTTCCGCCCGCGCATTTTCATGCCGCCGGATCGCGTAACACAGGGCGCCGAGGAAGTCAGTCGGGAAAAACCGCCGGCAGGGCCGCGCGATCAGTCGTCGCCGATCTCCGCGCGCGAGCGCACCATCATCAGGGCCTCGCCGTCGACCACCATCACCTCGCCCACCGTTGCGATGGTCTTGCAGATGATGCGTCGTTTCTCGGGAATGATCTCGGTGACGGTGACGCGCGCCTGAACCGTGTCGCCGGCACGGACCGGTGCCAGGAACCGCAGGTCCTGCTTCATGTAGATGCAGCCCGGCCCCGGCAGTTTCATGCCAAGCACGGTGGAGATCAGGCTGGAGGTCAGCATGCCGTGGGCGATGCGGCCCTTGAACATGGTGTCCTGGGCGAAATCCTGGTTCACGTGGACCGGGTTCATATCGCCGGTGACGCCGGAGAACAGAACGATGTCCGCCTCGGTGATGGTCTTGGCGAACACCGCCGTCATGCCGACCGAGATGTCCTCGATGAAGAACCCGTTGAGGTCCTCGGTCAGGCGTACGTTGTCCATATCACGGCTCCTACTACTAGTGGATATGCCGTACTGCACACCGTAATCCATCACGGTGAACAACGGGTTAAGCACCGAATGAACGCACCGCAGCACGGAAATGCTGCGGCGCAGGATATGCGAGCGTTTTCAGGCGCGCAAGGCCGGGCCGGAAGTCAGGCCGGCGGCCGCGGATCGATCGGCAGACCGCCGTTCGCCCCGATCGCCTGTTCGAAGCGCGCCGCCGCAGCCAGCAGCGCCGCTTCGCCGTGCGGCCGCCCGACGATCTGCAGGCCGACCGGCAGGCCCGACGCGGTGAAGCCGCACGGAACCGAAAGCGCCGGACAGCCGGTCAGCGTGATCGCATAGGTGATGCCGAGCCAGTCGATGTAGTTGTCGAACGCCGCGTCGCCGATCCTCTCCACGTAGCGTTGGCCGACGTCGAAGGGCGGCACCAGGGCCGCGGGCGTTGCAAGCAGGTCGTGGGTCTCGAAGAAGGCGACCACGCGGGCGTAGAGCGCGGCGCGCGCGCGCCGCGCCCGGCCGATCTCGTCGGCGCTGAGCGCCAGGCCCTTCTCGATGTTCCAGACGATATCCGGCTTCAGCATGTCGCGCGTCGCCGCCAGCTTCTCGGCATGCGCGGTCGCGAAGTTGGCCGCGCGCAGGACCTGGAAGCTTTCGACGGCATCGGAAAAGGCGGGGCAGGTGTCGTCGACCGTCGCGCTCATCTCCTCGAAAGCGCCCAGCGCGGCCTTGCAGACGGCGGCCACTTCCGGGTCGACCGGCAGGAACCCCAGGTCCGCAGACCATCCGACCCGCGCCGGCGGTGGGCCCGCCAACGCCCCGACAAAGGACTGCGCCGGCGCGGGATGCGACAGCGGATCCTCGCGGTGCGCGCCCGCCATGGCGTCCAGCATCAGGGCGAGGTCGGGCACCGACCGCGCCATCGGCCCCTCGACGCTGAGGGTGTCGAAGGGGTCTGTCGTCGGCGCCCTTGCGACCCGGCCCGGCGACGGCCGCAGCCCGACGACGCCGCAGAAGCTTGCCGGCGTGCGCAAGGACCCGCCCAGATCGCTGCCGGTGGCGAGCCAGGCCATGCCGGTCGCCAGCGCGACCGCCGACCCGCCGGAAGACCCGCCGCAGGTAAGATCCGTGTTCCAGGGGTTCCGTGTCTTGCCGAACACCTCGTTGAAGGTGTTGGCCCCGGCCCCGAACTCGGGCGTGTTGGACTTCGCCATGACAACGCCGCCGCGGTCCTCCAGCCGCTCGACCAGGATGGCGGAGCGTGCGGGAACGTGATTGGCGAAGATCGGGCTGCCGTAGGTGGTGCGGACGCCGGCCACGTCGACCAGGTCCTTGACCACCAGCGGCAGCCCGGCGAGCCAGCCGCGGCGGTCTTCGGGCGCGCCGGCATCGGCCAGCGCGGCCGCGCGGTCGCGGGCCCGGTCCAGGCACAGGGTCGGCAGCGCATTGACGGCGCCGTCCACCGCCTCGATGCGCGCAGCCGCCGCCTCGACCAGTTCCAGCGCCGACACCGCGCCTGTGGTCAGCGCCTCGACCGCCTCGCTCGCCGACAGGCGCACCAGTTCGTCACCGGCCATTCGTTTCACCCTTTCCCGGTTGCCTTGCATTTCGTTCTAACACGGCCTGAAGACCCGCGCGGACCGTGATAAGGTGGCGGCCATGACCGCAACAGACGACGCGCCAGAACGCCTGCCGATCTCGGTGCTGACCGGATTCCTCGGCAGCGGCAAGACGACGCTGCTGTCGCGCCTGATCCGGCAGCCGGACATGGGACGCACCGCCGTCGTCATCAACGAGTTCGGCGAAATCGGCCTGGACCACGAGCTTGTGGAAAGCGCCGACGAGGATACGGTGGTGATGGACAGCGGCTGTTTGTGCTGCACGATCCGCGGCGACCTCGTCGAGACCCTGCGCCGGCTGATCCGCAGGCGCGCGGGCGGCGAGGTGCCGGCGTTCGACCGCGTGGTGATCGAGACCACCGGCCTCGCCGACCCGGCGCCGATCCTGCACACGCTGATGACCGACCCGGTGGTGACCGCGCGGTTCCGGCTGGACGGGGTGGTGACCACAGTCGACGCGGTGCATGGCGCGGCGCAACTGGACAGCCATCCGGAATCGGTCAAGCAGGCCGCGGTCGCCGACCGCATCCTTCTCACCAAGCCGGATCTCGCGACGGATACCGCCGAGTTGGAAACGCGGCTCTGGGACCTCAATCCGGCGGCGCCGATCTTTCGCGTCGAACACGGCGAGGTCGAGGCCGCCAGCCTGTTCAACGCAGGTCTGTACGACCCGACCACGAAATCGACCGACGTGGAGCGCTGGCTGAAGGAAGAGGCCTATGCCGGGGCGCACGCACACCACCACGACCACCACGACGTGAACCGCCACGACGACCGGATCCGCGCCTACTGCCTGAGTTACGACCGGCCGATCGACTGGACCCGGTTCGTCGACTGGGTCGAGGCGCTGACCACGGTGCACGGCGACCGGCTGTTGCGGCTGAAGGGCATTCTGAACGTCGAGGGCGCGGACGGACCGGTGGCGGTGCACGGCATCCATCATGTGTTCCATCCGCCGGCCATGCTGGCCGGCTGGCCGTCGGAGGACCGGCGCTCGCGCCTGGTCATGATAACCCACGACCTGCCGCGCGAGCCGGTCGAAGAAATGCTGCGCGCCTTCCTGGAGGCCGGCGGAGCCGCCTGAACCGCCGCGGTTCTCGTAGATTATGAAAACTTGATGAAAGGGCGCGGCGGACAACCGCGCGCCAGCCATGCGGTCTTTGCAGTACTGCGGAAAACCGGTCGGACCCATAGTGAACCTGTCGGGGCCGCGCGCCCCAGCGTGTTTTCTTGAGGGTCAGATCCATGTCGACGGCAGCCGTTTCCGCCAGCGCCGCATCCAACGCCAGGGGCGCCGCCCTGATGCTGACCAGCGTGATGCTGTTCGCAGTGATGGACGCGCTGGTCAAATGGCTGGGTGCGGCCTATCCGGTCCACCAGATCATCTTTTTCCGCTGTGCCGTCGCCATGGTCCCGGTCATGGTCCTGGTCTGGCAGTCGGGCGGCATCGCGACGCTTGCCACCAGGCGGCCGGCCCTGCACCTGTTGCGCGCCCTGTTCGGGCTCGGCTCCATGGCCTGCATCTTCTACGCCTTCACGGTGATGAAGCTGGCCGACGCGATCGCCGTCATCTTTTCCGCGCCCTTGTTCCTGACCGCGCTGTCGGTGCCGCTGTTGGGCGAGATCGTCGGCATCCGCCGCTGGTCGGCGATCATCGTCGGTTTTGTGGGCGTTCTCGTCATCGTCAACCCCGGTACCGACGTGCTTAACCTGGGCGCAATGTCGGCGCTGGGCGGCGCGCTTGGCTTCGCGCTTGCCATGATCGTGGTGCGCCGTCTCAGCGTCACGGACTCGGTCGCCTGCATCAGCTTCTGGTTCACCCTGCCGTCGCTGGCGGTCACCGCGGCGCTGATCCCGTGGCTGGGCTGGGTCACGCCCGGTTCCTTCGATCTGTTGCTGCTGTGCCTGGTCGGGCTGTTGGGCGGCGTCGCACAGCAGGTGATGACCGCGGCCTTCCGCTACGGCGAGGCGGCGGTGGTGGCGCCGATGGAATACACCTCGATGATCTGGGTCACCGTCATCGGCTACGTGATTTGGAGCGAGGTGCCGGACCTGCGCACCCTGATCGGCGTTTCCGTCGTCATCGCCAGCGGCCTGTTCATGCTGTACCGCGAGGCGGTGCTGGCCGGCATGCGCCCGGTCCGCCTGCCCAGGCTGCGCGGCCGGCACTAGGCAAGGCCCCTCTCCATGGAGGGAGAGGGGAATGACACGTCCGCCCGCCGAGACCATAATCCCCGCCAGTCAAGCGACATCACGCGGGGGACCACCACCATGAACGAACCGGCCTACGACCACGGTGCCCTGGTCGGCTTCGCCGCGGCGCTGTTCGAAGCCGCCCGGCTGGATGCGGAGAAGGCGGAGACGACCGCCCGATACCTGGTCGAGGCCGACATGCTGGGTCACGACACCCACGGCCTGGCCCAGGCGCCGGGATATCTCGGCGCGCTTGTCGACGGCACGATGACGCGCGAGGGCGGGCCCGAGACGGTGCGCGACCACGGCGCGGTCCTCACCTGGGACGGCCGGCGGCTGCCCGGCCTCTGGCTGACGGTCAAGGCGATCGACGCGGCGCTGGATCGGGTCGGCGCCCACGGGACCGCCATCGTCGCGATCCGGCGCAGCCACCATATCGGCTGCCTTGCCGCCTTCCTCGAGCGTGCGACCGATCAGGGCAAGATGCTGATCCTCTCCTGCTCCGACCCCAGCGTTTCCAGCATCGCCCCTTATGGCGGGGTCGAACCGCTCTATACGCCGGATCCCATCGCCGTCGGCATCCCGACCGCGGGCGATCCGGTCTTGATCGATATCAGCGCCTCGATCACCACCAACGGGATGACCGGGCGGCTCAATGCACAGGGCAAGAAGATGCCGGGCCAGTGGGCGATCGATGCCGACGGCGTGCCGTCCGACGACCCGGCGGTGTTGTTCACCGACCCGCCCGGCACCATCCTGCCGATCGGCGGCCTGGAATACGGACACAAGGGTTTCGGCCTGGGCCTGATGGTCGAGGCCCTGACCCAGGGACTCAGCGGCCACGGCCGCGCCGACCCGGGCGAGGGCTGGGGCGCGAACACCTTCGTCCAAGTAATCGATCCCGCGGCCTTCGGGGGTCTGGAGGCGTTCACCCGCCAGACCGGCTGGCTGGCCGAGGCGGCGCGGGCAAACCGGCCGCGTCCCGGCGTGGAACGCGTGCGGCTGCCGGGCGAACGCGGCCTTTCGCGCAAGCGCGACATGCTGGCAAGCGGCGTGACGCTCTATCCCGGGATCATGCAGGCGCTGGAAGCCTGGGCGGACAAGCTGGGCGTTTCGCTGCCGGAAGCCCGCGGCTGACCGCGCCGGCGCCCGGTGCTGTATAGAGCTTGTATTTCGATAATTCTGGAATTATATAACTACCGAACAACGGACGCATCGCCATGACCCTGGACGAAACCGCCGATTCGCTGAACGCGCTGGGCAACCCGACGCGGCTCTCGATCTTTCGCCTCCTGGTCCGCGCCGGCAAGGCGGGGCTCAGCGTGGGCGCGATCCAGGCCGAGCTTGCGATCCCGGGCTCGACCCTGACCCATCACCTGAAGCACCTGATCGCGGTCGGCCTGATCCATCAGGAACGCCAGGGCACGACGTTGCTGTGCCGCGCCGACTACGACCGGATGAACGCCGTCCTGGGCTTCCTCACCGCCGAATGCTGCGTCGGCCTTGCGCTGGATGCCGCCGGCTGACGCGGCGTCGCCTCAACACCGGACAGAAAGCAACCGACCATGACCACCCTGGACCAGACAGATCGCGGCAATAATTTCGGTCCTTCTAGAATAAGCAGACTTTACGGTCGGCTCGCCCGTCTCGACCGCGTGTTCCTCGCCGCATCAGCCATCATTGCCGGGATTGCCATTATCGCACCGCGCGAACTGCCGGGTATCCTCGGGTTCGCAGCCGGCGCGCTGGTCGAGATCGCGCCCTTCATCGCGATCTCCGTGGCGCTGGCGGCCTATTTGAAGGCAACCGGGGCGGACCGCCTGATCGGCCGCGCGTTCCGCGGCCGCGCGCGCGAAACGGTCATGATCGCGGCGATCGTCGGCGCGTTTTCGCCCTTCTGTTCCTGCGGCGTCATACCCCTGATCGCGGCCCTGCTTGCCTCCGGCGTGCCGCTGGCCCCGGTGATGGCCTTCTGGCTCGCCTCGCCGCTGATGGACCCGGAGATGTTCATCCTTTTGGCGGCGACGCTGGGCCTTCCCTTCACCATCGCCAAGACCGTCGCCGCCGTCGCCATGGGCGTGCTGGGCGGCGGCGCGGTGCTGGCGCTGCAGGGGCGCGGCTGGCTGGCCGATCCCTTGAGCGGCGCGGTGTCCACCTGCGGCGCCGGCGCGGTCACGTCGGACGAAAAGCCGCTGTGGCGGTTCTACCGCGAGCCCCGGCGGCGCACCGCGTTCTGGAAGGAAAGCCGCCGGAACGGCCTGTTCCTGGGCAAGTGGCTGGCCTTCGCCTTCCTGTTGGAGGCGATGATGCTGGCCTGGGTGCCGGCCGACACCTTGGGCGCGTGGCTGGCGGACCTGGGCGCGCTTTCCATCCCCGCCGCGGCGCTGATCGGCGTGCCTGCCTATCTCAACGGCTATGCCGCGATCCCGACGACCGATGCGTTGATGCAACTGGGCCTCAGCCAGGCGGCGGGCCTCACCTTCATGATCGCCGGCGGGGTCACCTCGATCCCGGCCGCGATCGCGGTCAAGGCCCTGGTCAAGAGCCACGTCTTCGCGCTTTACCTGGCGGTCTCTCTGGTCGGAGCCTCGATGGTCGGGTTCGCCTACGCGGCGCTGCTGGCCGTCTTCTAGAGCGGGATCAGTTCACGTCGAAACACTGAAGCGCTTGCAGCCATGTGGTTCGAGACGGCGCGCCGGCGCGCGCCTCCTCACCATGGTTTTCGGTATCGAAGACCTTGGACTATTGCCTCACCCTGAGGAGGCCGCGGGACGCGGCCGTCTCGAAGGGCTTGGCCGCACGTGACGCGCTTCACTCCGTGCTCAAACGTCGTCAAACGACCCGAACACAGGTGATCACGCTCTAGCCCTCTTTCGATTGCGCGGAGGGGGCTGGACCGCGGGGTTTGGTTTCCGGCAGGGGAACGAACTGGGTCTCGCCCGGCACTTTGCCGAAACGGCCTTCGGCCCAGTCGGATTTGGCCTGTTCGATCCGTTCCTTGGAGCTGGAGACGAAGTTCCACCAGATGTGGCGTGGGCCGTCCAGCGGCGCGCCGCCCAACAGCATCACGCGGGACGGGGACCTAGCGGTGACCTCGATCGGGATCCCGTCCTGCATGGCCAGCATGTTGCCCATGGCGACGCTCTGCCCGTGCGCGGTGACCTCCCCTTCGACCACATAGACCGCCCGTTCGCCAAGCGCGGGCGGCAGTGTGAACTCCGACGATGGCCCGCACTGGGCATCGATATAGAACATCTCGGAAAACACCGAGACCGGCGAACGTTTACCGAAGGCACTGCCCGCGATCAGTCGCATGAGGACGCCGTCCTCTTGCCAGACCGGCAGGTCGGACGCGGGATGGTGCTCGAAGGCCGGCTCGCATTCCTCGTGTTCGGTCGGCAGGCCGATCCAGATCTGCAGGCCGTTCAGCTCGCCCGGCCCGCTGCGCAGGGACAGCGGCGTGCGTTCCGAATGCACGATGCCGTGGCCCGCCGTCATCCAGTTGACGTCGCCAGGCCGGATCACCTGTTCCGACTTGAGGCTGTCGCGGTGAGTGATCTCGCCTGCAAACAGGTAGGTCAGCGTCGAAAGCCCGATATGCGGGTGCGGCGCCACGTCCAGGCCCTTGCCCCGCGCAAACTCCACGGGCCCCATGTGATCGAAAAAGACGAACGGGCCGACGCTGCGGCGACCGCTGACCGGCAGCAGGCGGCTGACCGACAGGCGGCCGACATTGCGTTTGCGCGCTTCGATCAAGTGGGTCGCATCGATCGGCAAGACTTCACCCCTCCCCCAAGGCCCGCCAGACGCGCTCCGGCGTGGCAGGCATGTCGACGTCGTCGCGGCCAATGGCGTCGGCGACGGCGTTGATGACCGCGCCGGGCGCGCCGATGGTGCCCACCTCGCCCGCCCCCTTCATGCCCAGAGGGTTGTTGGCGGTGGGCACGCCGTCACTGATCAGCCGGAAAAGGGGCAGGTCGTCCGCCCGCGGCAAGGCATAGTCCGTGAAGGCACCGGACAGAAGCTGACCGGTTTCGCGGTCGAACACAACACGTTCCAACAACGCCTGGCCGATGCCCTGCGCGATGCCGCCCTGGATCTGACCGGCCGCGATCAGTGGATTAAGGACCATGCCGATATCGTCGACGCCGGTAAAAGCGACGATCGCGACGGCGCCGGTCTCGGGATCGACCTCGACCTCGCAGACATAGGCGCCGTTCGGGAAGGTGGTGTTCTCGCCGTCGAAGTCCGCCTCGCCGCCGCAGATGCGTGCAGCCGGATCCGTGCCGGGCGGCGCCAGATCGAAAATGTGAACAGATCTGTCCGTGCCGACAACCGTGAAGCGTCCCGCCGCGAACTCCAGGTCCGCCGCGGCGGCCTCCAACCGGTCGGCGGCAAGGTCGCGGGCGGCCTCCAGCATCGTCTCGGCCGCGCGGTCGATCGTTGCCGCCGCGATCGGCAGCGACGAGGACCCGCCGGTGCCGCCGCCGCGCGGCAGCGCACGGCTGTCGCCCTGCTCGACGACCACCCTGCCGGGCGCGATGCCCAGCCGCCGCGCGACGATCTGGGCATAGGCGGTTTCGTGGCCCTGGCCGGACGCCTGCGTGCCGCTTTGGACCCGCACGCTGCCCCCCGGCATCAGCGCCACGACGCTGGTCTCCGCGGTGTCGCCGCCTGTCGTATGCAGATAAAGCCCGAGGCCGATTCCGCGGCGCCGGCCCGCTGCCTCGCTCGCCCGGCGACGGTCGGCGAAACCGGCCCAGTCGGCCTCTGCCAGGGCCCGGGCAAGGACATGCGGGAAGTCGCCGGTGTCGTAGGTCAGCCCCAGCGCGGTGCGGTAGGGCATCTCTTCCGGCGTCACCAGGTTGCGGGCGCGCAGGTCGACCCGGTCGATGCCGCCTTGCCGCGCAGCGCGGTCGAGCAGCCGCTCCAGCACCGACACCGCCTCCGGCTTGCCGGCGCCGCGATAGGCATCGACCGGCGTGGTGTTGGTATAGACCCCCTCGACCACCAAATGGATCGCGGGGATCCGGTAGACATGGCCCAGCACCCTGGAAAAGCCGCGGCCGATGATCGAAGGCGCCAGCGTCGACGCGTAGGCGCCGAGGTCGCCCCGCGTCTCGACCCTGAGCGCGGTGATCCGATGGTCCGCGTCCAACGCCAGGGCGGCGCGCGAGACCTGCGCACGGCCGTGCAGGTCGGTGACGAAACCGTCCGTGCGGCTGCCGACCCACTTGACCGGTCGCCCCGTCGCCTTGGCCGCGCCCAGGACCAGCGCCTGTTCGGGATAGGCCATCAGCTTCATGCCGAAACTGCCGCCGACGTCGGGCGTGACCACCCGCACCTTCTCCGGCGTCACCTTCAGCACGTGTTCGGCAAGGATGCCGGCCAGGAAATGCACGCCCTGGGACTGGGTGTGGAGCGTGTAGCCGTCCGCGTCGTCGTATGAACCAAGCAGCGACCGCGGCTCCAGGGGTGCGACGACGACCCGGTTGTTGACCACCGTCATCTCGACCCGCCGCGCGGCCGCGGCGAAGGCGGCGTCGAACGCCGCGCCGTCCCCGGTTTCCCAGACAAAGGCCAGATCGGTCGCGGCCGCGGGATCGGTTTCGGCCGGCCGCTGGTCGTAGTCCACCTCGATCAGAGCGGCCGCCTCTTCGGCTGCGGCCGCCGTGTCGGCAACCACCATCGCCACGCTGTCGCCCACGTGGCGGACCGTGTCCCGGCACAACAACGGCCGCGGCGGCGCCCTGAACGGCGAACCGTCCCGGCTGTCCACCGGCGTCAGGCAGGGCAGCGTGCCGAGACCGGCGGCGGCGATATCCGCGCCCGTGAGGACCAGGCGCACGCCGGGCGCCCGGCGCGCCGCCGCGCAATCGATCCGTTCGATCGTGCCATGGGCAATCGGGCTGCGCACGAAGGCCGCATGCAGGCACCCCGCGGGCGCCAGGTCGGCCACGAACCGTCCGGCGCCGGTCAGGTGGCGCGTGTCCTCCAGCCGCGGCAGCGCGGCACCCATCGTCGTGTCATCGACTGCAGACATCCAAAACCCGTCGGGCGGCGGGAAGCGCCCCTACGGGCGTGTTTAGCCTCCGGCCTTGACAAATGCACCCTCACCCTTTATTTAACATCTGCGTTAATTAACTGTTGCGTTAAAAATGGACCCGACACCCTCCCAGGACCCCCTCAGCGCCACTTTCGCCGCGCTGGCCGACCCCACCCGCCGGGCGATCCTTGCCCGGCTGGCCAAAGGCGAGGCGCATGTGGGCGAGCTGGCCGAGCCCTTCGACATCTCCCTGCCGGCGATCTCCCGCCACCTGAAGGTTCTGGAATCCGCCGACCTCATCGTCCGTGAAAAGGATGCCCAGCGCCGGGTTTGCCGGTTCAACCCAGAGGCCCTGGTCAATGCCGGCCGCTGGATCTCGATCCACAAGGACCTGTGGGAACAGAGCCTGGGCGCGCTGGACGACTACCTGTCACAGTTGAAACGAGATGGCGAACCGGGATGACGGCGCAAAGAGGATCGTCGGGCTTCGCTGTCCCCGTGGCTGGCAGGCGTTCTACCGACGCCTGTGGACGCACGGTTTCGACGCATTGGAGACCTATCTCAACCGGACATTGTCCGAAAGGAGGCGCGTGATGAGCGATGCAACCGCACGGGCGGCCGACCCCGCCGCCGAGACTTTTACCCTGACACTGGAGCGCGTCTTCAAGGCGCCCCGGGACCTGGTTTTCGAAGCCTTCACCGATCCGCAGCGTTTTCAGGCCTGGTGGGGCCCGCACGGCTGTAACAGCACCGTCCACGAGCTGGATGTCCGGGTCGGCGGCGCCTACCGGATCGAGATGCACATGCCGTCGGGTTCGGTGCACAAGCTGAGCGGCACCTATCACGAGGTCGATCCGCCCGAACGGCTGGTCTACAGCTGGATCTGGGGCCAGGGCGACCTGGAGGGTCTGGAGATGACCGTGACCCTGGAATTCGACGAGCATCCCGACGGCACCCAGTTGCGCCTGACCCACGGCGGCCTCCCGTCGGAAGAAGCCCGGCGGCTGCACGGCGAAGGCTGGGGAAGCTGTTTCGACTGTCTGGACGAAGCCGTCTAGGTCGTGGACTCATAATGCCTTATCCAGAGTCGTGTGGAGGCGAGTGCGATGGCTGCGAGGAAGTTTCGCGCGAGCTTGTCATATCGTGTGGCGATTCGCCGGAAGTGTTTGAGCTTGTTGAAGTATCGCTCGACCAGGTTGCGCTGCCGATAGACCTGTCGTTCGACGACGCGGCGGACGCGGACGTTGCTTTGGGAGGGGATGTGTGCGGTTGCGCCGGCCGCCTCGATCAGACCGATGATCGAGGCGGCGAAATAGCCGCGATCGGCGACCACGTTGCGCGCCAGTTCCAAACCCTCGACAAGGGTGGGAAAGCTGGTCTTGTCAGAGGCTTGACCGGCTGTGATCAGGAGGCGGACAGGAAGACCATGGCGATCCACGACGACGTGGATTTTCGTGCTCAGACCACCCCGAGATCGTCCGATGGCGTGATCCGGGCCCCCTTTTTTCCGCCCGCCGCATGCTGATGGGCCCGGACAATCGAGGAATCGATGAGATGAAGCGATTGCGGCGAATGGGCACTCAGCGCCTCGAATATCCGAAGCCAGACCCCCTGTTTGGCCCAGCGATTGTAGCGGTTGTAGACCGTCGTGTAGGGCCCATAGCGCTCCGGCAGATCCCGCCAGGGCGCACCCGTGCGAAGGATGTAGAAGATCCCGCTGATCACCCGGCGGTCGTCCACACGGGGAACACCGCGGGGACGGTTCGGAAGATGCGGCGCAATCAGCGCCCACTCCGTATCCGTCAAGTCGTGACGCCGTTTCATAATCAAGCTCCCACAGTTTGGAAGCTTGAATCACAATCCACCCATAAAGGGAATCCCCTTTATGGGTACATGACCTAGACGGTGGCGGAGCGGGTCTCGACATCCGCCGCCCGCGCCGAAGCCCCTTTCCCCACGGGGAGAGGGGCCTTCGGTGCCCGCTAGAGCCGCCCCATTGCGCGCTGGTGCTGTTCGACGATTTCCCGAAAGCTGGTGTCCGGCTTGAACCCCATGGAAAGCGCCCGCGGCGTCTCGAAGGCGACCGGCCAGGTGCGCACCAGCTTCATGATCGTCTCGTCCACATCGAACGTTACCCGCGCCCGGGCCTCGGCCCCCGCCACCTCTTCCAGCGCGTCCAGCGCCTGTTCAACCGTTACCGTCATGCCGGGCAGGTTGACGGTGGAGAACGGCTCCCACTCGGCGGGCGCCAGCGCCATGGCGTGGATCAGGGCATCGACCACGCGGCCCGGCGACAGCACCCACATCGCGGTTTCCGGCGGCACGGGACAGACCGTGGCATCGCCCGCCGTCGGTTCTCGGATGATGTTGCTCATGAAGCTTGACGCCGCTGTGTTGGGGGCGCCTTCGCGGACGACAACCGTCGGCAGGCGCAGCGCACGGCCGTCGACGAAGCCGCGCCGGCGATAATCGTTCAGCAACAGCTCGCACATCGCCTTCTGGCTGCCGTAGGACCCCTGGGGACGGCACGGCGTCTCGTCGGTCAGGACCCGCGGCATGGCGCCGCCGAACGCGGCCACCGTGCTGGAAAAGACCAGACGGCGGCCGGGCGCCTCGGCGCGCATGGCGGCCAGCAGGTTCATGGTGCCGCTCAGGTTGACCGCCATCCCCAGGTCGAAATCCGCCTCCGCGCCGCCGCTTGCCAACGCCGCCAGGTGGAACACGGCGTCGATTCCCTGGCCGACAAGGCCGTCGACGAAACGTTTGTCGGCGAGGTCGCCGGCCGTGAAGCGATAGCGGTCGTCCTCGGACGACGGCGGCGCGGCGGCCGGCACGTCCACCGCCTCCAGCGTGGCGATCGGCTGCGGGCCATCGCCCACGTCCAGCACCTCGCGGCGCAAAAGCTCGGCGACCAGCTTGCGGCCGATGAAGCCGCCGCCGCCGGTAACGATGATGTGCATGCCTTCCTCCCCTATGAGGACCGGCGGGCAAGCTGGCCGCGCACGCGCCGCACGACCTCGCCTTCCCGCTCTCGTGTGTAGACCAGACTCATCCCGTCGGCGGTCAGCTCCCGTCGATAGGTCTGGTGATCCAGCCGCCCCTCGCCGTCGATGGCAAGAACCTGCACGATCAGGGCGTCGCCATCGAGCCGCGCCCACCACAGCGGGTTGCCCGCCGCCGGGTTGCCCGAGCCGCGGCCGAGATAAAAGTCGGCGCCCTCGACGACCTCGAACAGGACACGCGACGTCTTGCGGTTGGCCGTCGGGTTGCTGGCCTCCCGGCCGCGCCAGATCACCGCGCTCCAGATCACCTCGAAACCGTTTCCGGCCGGACCGATCTGGACCGACATGGCCCGCCGGGTCAGTTCGAGGCGCTCTCCCTTGGGCGATTCGGAAAGCCCCTCGCCCTCGAATTCGCCGTAGAACCGGGCAAGCGCCGCCTCGTCGGCCTGCGCCGGCTGACCCGCCATCCAGATGCAGCAGACGACAAGCGCCAGCACCCGCCAGAGTTCCATCGAACGCCCTTTCCCCTTCTGTTCGCCCCCGTCGCGGGCCATCCTACACCGATCGCCCCGCCGCGCCAGTGCGCCCCCGGCGCCGGCCCGGCAGCGACGGCTGTACACCGGCCGGCACATGCCTATATTCCGATCAGACAACCGACACTCCAGGGGATACGAGGATGCGCTATCTGCACACCATGGTCCGGGTGACCAACATCGACAAGTCGCTCGATTTCTACTGCAACATGCTTGGACTGGAAGAGACGCGCCGCATCGACAACGAAAAAGGCCGCTTTACGCTGGTGTTCCTCTCCCCGCCCGGCCAGCCCGACGCGCAGGTCGAGTTGACCTACAACTGGGACCCCGAGGAGTACGGCGAAGGCCGCAACTTCGGCCATCTCGCCTATCTGGTGGACGACATCTACGCGCTTTGCCAGAAGATGATGGACAACGGCATCACCATCAACCGGCCGCCGCGCGACGGGCACATGGCGTTCGTGCGGTCGCCGGACAACATCTCGATCGAGCTTTTGCAGAAGGGCGATGCGCTGCCGCCCCAGGAACCCTGGGCATCGATGGAAAACACCGGGCACTGGTGATCAGGCAGGCCGCCGGCCCGCCGCCTACTGCTGGGTGATCGCCATCTTGATCGGGCCTTCGGCCCGCTTGTGGATGAACTGGTCCACATAGGGGTTGCCTGAATCGTCGGCGACCTCCGACGGGCCGGTCCAGACGATCTCGCCGTCGTGCAGCATGGCGATCCGGGTGGCGATCTTCTTCGCGCCGACCGGGTCCGAATTGACCGACAGCGTGGTCGCACCGATCTCCTCGACGCTGTGCAGGATCAGGTCGTTGATGATGTTGCTCATGATCGGGTCCAGGCCCGCGGTCGGCTCGTCCAACAGAACGATCTCTGGCGCCGCGGCGATCGCGCGGGCGAAGCCGACGCGTTTCTGCATGCCGCCGGAAAGCTCCGCCGGATAGAGGTTGCAGACATCCTCGTCGAGGCCGACGCTGGCGAGCTTTTCCACCGCGACCTCGCGCGCCTGCGCCGCCGACACGCCTTCCTGCTGCAGGACGCGGAACGCCACGTTGCGCCAGACCGGAATGCTGTCGAACAGCGCCGACTGCTGGAACAGCATGCCGAATCGTTCGTAAAGCTTGGAGCGCGCCTTTTCCTTCATGCGCGTCGTGTCTTGGCCGTCGATCAGGATCGTCCCGCTGTCGGGCTGGACGAGACCGAGGATGGTCTTGATGATCAGGGTTTTGCCGCTGGCGGAACTGCCGATCAGGACCAGCGATTCGCCGCGGCGCAGCGTCAGGTTCAATCCCCGGAAGACATGATTGTCCCCGAAACTCTTGTGCACGTCCCTCAGTTCGATGAGCGGCGGTTCCTGGTCCGACATCCACCCTTCCCGTTTCTGATTTCTGCTGCGCGGCGGCGCCATGTTGCCAACCGCCCGGTCGGAAGGCAAACCCTATTCAGCGGCCCGAACGATGCGTCGCCCGGGCGCGTTGCCGATAGCACAAAAGCCGAGACCCGCGCCAGCCTTGGGGAAGCCGACGCGGGTCTTGGGGTACTTACTCGGCGGGAAAACGCCGTTTGGGAAATTCCTGTCTTCGGCCGGGGCCTCTCGGTCAGTCGAGTTCCACCATGACGCCGTCGGTCGCCATGCTCAGCATCTGGTTGGCGCCGCGGCCATCCAGCCGGATGACGACGCCGTTCGCGTTCTCGAGCCACAATTCGCCAGCCGCGTCGTCGGCCAGCACGTCGGAGACGCGCGCCTTGCCGTAGACGCCGGGGAAATGGGCGAGGTCGGTCAGGTTATAGACCTGCCCGGTCGACACCAGCGAGGTCAGGTCGGCTTCGCTTTGCTTGAGACCCGTGACCCTGAAATCGTAGGTATTGCCCAGATAGGTGAGCTGTCCGCCACCGGCCTGCTCGTCCTCAACCAAGACAGGCACGACGAACGCCGCCGCGGTCAGGCACGCCGCGACGGTCATTGCGGCCAACTGGCCGGTGAAACGACCGATCCCGCGCGTGTTTACATGCTCACCCATTTCGTCTCTCTCCAGTTTCGGCACCGGGCCGGCCGTGCTTTCGGTCCGGCCCGGCAGGTTCAAATTCCGCTTAATTCGGCGCCGCGTTCTTCAGAACGGCTGCCGCCTCGGCTTCGAGTTCCTGGACGATCTGGCGATATTCCTCCGCCCGCGCGTCCGTGCCGCCTGCTTCGGCGGCGAAATGCTGGTGCGCCCGCACCGCTTCTTCGTAGTCTTCGCAGATTGACTGGAACAGATCGTTTTCGTGGACCAGCCGATCGAATCGGTCCGCCTGGCCGGGAAAACGACGCGCTAAACTGTCACTCATCAACCACACAACTCCATCACTTGTACTGACCAGATCTCTGCTGTCCCGCCCGGCAGACTGTTGCCGTTGGGTCACAGGGAAAGGGAATTCGTCCCGGAACTGGAGTACGAAACGGTATGTTACCCCGAGAGTCTGCTACCGTACGCGCTGTAGTACTGTCAGTCCCAGGCGGAACAAGGGGTGTGACTGGCATGAATGGGAGGCTCGATTCAGGGCCTGATGGCGTGTGGGAAGCGCCGAACGGAAGTTCGCGCACGCGTACGACCAACGGGGACGTACGCGCACAACTGACTCGCGTTCTCGACAGCCCCGACTTCAATGCCAGCGCCCGTCGCAGGGCGTTCCTCAGCTACATCGTCGACGAGACGCTGGACGGCCGGGCCGATCGCCTGAAAGGCTACACGATCGGTCTTGCGGTGTTCGACCGGGACGATTCCTTCGACCCGCAGACGGACCCGGTGGTGCGCCTGGAAGCGGGCCGTCTGCGCCGCGACCTGGAACGGTATTACCTGACCGCGGGGCGCGACGACCCGATCGTCATCACCGTGCCCAAGGGCGCGTATGTGCCGGTGTTTACGCCCGCGGCGCGCCCGGAGCCGCCGGCGCGACCGGTGCCGCACTGGCGGGCCAGGCTGGCCCGGCATCCGCGTCTGACCATCGGTGCCGCGGCCGCAATGGCCGGGGCGGCTTTGGTGCTGCCGGCCTTGTATCTGGCGGTGCCGTCGTCGGACGGTTTCGGGCCGGCGCGCCTGGCGGCCGATCCCGCGATCGCAATGCCGCGGGGCGCCTCCGTCGCCGTCATCCCGTTCCGAAATCTCAGCGGCGATTCCGGGCAGGACTTTTTCGCCGACGGCATGTTCGAACAGATCGTCACCGACCTCACCCGGTTCAAGGGCATGTACGTGCTGTCGCCTGGTTCGACGCGCAGGTACCGCGACGAGGCGGTCGACCATCGCGACATCCGGGATGACCTGGGCGTCGATTATTTCCTCTCCGGCGGCGTGCGCCGGTCTGAAAGCCGGGTGTTGATCACCGTACGGCTTGTCAGCACGCGAAGCGGGCGCGTGGTCTGGGCCGACGGCTACGACCGCGAGCTGGCGCCGGACAAGATCCTGGAGGTGCAGGGAGAGATCTCGCAACGCGTCGCGGCCAGCATCGGCAGCGGCTACGGCGCGATCGCGCGCAGCGATCTGGCTTCGTCCAATCGCAAGCCGCCCACCTCGATGGACGCGTACGATTGCGTCCTGCACTACTATCACTACGACGTCTCCGGCGTGCCCGAAGAGCATGCGGCCATGCGCGACTGTCTGGAAGAAGCGGTCGAGATCGATCCCGGATATGGCGAGGCCTGGGCGCTGCTCAGCACGATCTATGCGGACGAGCACCGGTTCGGGTTCAACCCGCGGCCGGATCTTTATGTGGCGAAGGACAAGGCCCTGGAGGCGGCAAAACGCGCGGTGGCGGTAAACCCCAACAGCGCGACCGCCCATATCATGCTGGCCGACGCCTATTTCAACGTGCACGACCTGGACAGTTTCCGGCGCGAGGGCGAACGGTCATTGGCGCTCAATCCCAACAACCCCCACCTCGTCTCGAACTACGGGCTGCGCCTGGCGTTCATCGGCGAATGGGACCGGGGACTTGCGCTGATGCGCAAGGCGATCGCCATGAACCCCGACTATCCCGGCTGGTACCGTTTCCCGTTCGTGCTCTACCACTACGAACGCGGCGAGTACGCCAAGGCGCTGTCCCAGGTCCGCAAGATCAACATGCCGGAGTTCTACTGGTCGCACATGACCGCGGCGATGACGCTCGGCCAGATGGGGCGCGAACGCGATGCCAGCGAAAGCGTAGGAAAACTCCTGCGGCTGAAGCCGGACTTCGGCCAGCAGGTCTATGCGACCTTGCGGATCTGGAACTTGCCGCAGCCCCTGATCGACCGGATCGAAGAGGGGCTGCGCAAGGCGGGCCTCGCGATCACGCCGCTGGAGGCGCGCAGCTAGCGCCCCCCCCCGGCTGCTACCGCTCGCTGATCACCATGCCGTTGGCATCCATGGTCAGCAGGGCGCCGGCCGCGTCGGCTTCGATGACGAGTTCGACACCGCTGCCGTTCTTCATCCACATTTCGGCAACGCCCTCCGTTGCCGCCGCGGCACCCATGGCGCTTTCGAAATACGTGCCGTAGAAATCCTCGAGCTTGGTCAGGCCGAAGACCTTGCCCGTTGCCTTCAGGTCGGCGATCCCGACGCCGCCGAGGCCGAGACCGCCGATCTGGAACTCGTAGGTCTCGCCCTTGTACATCAGCTTGCCGCCGCCGGCCTTGACGGTCGCCAACAGCGCGAACTGCGCCTGGTCGATTTCGATCGTGGCATCAGGCGTCCTGTCGTCCGCCATCGCCGGTGCCAGAAACAACGAAACGATCAACGCGAAAATGCCCGCCCAGACGGCGCGCGGTGCAACGTTCCCCATGAGATCCTCCTGCGTTCTGTCCGCCCCTTGGGGCGTCTGTGCCTTACCGTTCGCCCGCGGACCGGTGTCCGGACCCGGGCGTGACCCGGTCTTCTATCATTTCTGCAAGGCGGCCGGAAACCGCCAAAATCCGCCGGGCGTCAGACATAAGAAGACCCCCCGGCCGGATGAGGGCCGGGGGGTCTCCGGTCAGGATCTGCGGACCGTCAGCCGCCGATGCAGGTGTCGGCGTTGTCCGGCGTGCAGACGTCGAGGCCCGTATAGCTCGGATCCGCGACCGACTTGCCTTCCTTGATGTCCTTCAGGAAGTACATGGCCTGATAGCCCATCTCGAACGGACGCTGGCCGACCTGGCCCAGCGACAGGCCGTCCTTCAGGATCTCCATCTGGACCGGCAGCGTGTCGGCCACGACCAGGGCCAGGGAGCCGCTGTCGATGCGGTCCTTGTACTTGGTGGCGACCCGGCGGTAGGCCTGCGGGATGAACTGCGGGAACCCGCCGGTCGGCACGAAGGCATCCAGGTCGGGATACTTGGCCAGGATGTCTTCCATCTGCTGCACCGAACGCGGGAAGTCGTCATCGGTGTACAGCGGGCAGCCATCGGATTCGGTCCAGCCGTTCTGACCGGTCAGCCGCTCGCCCGGAGGCGTGGTGCCCGACGAGCCCGACAGCGTGTCGCGGATGCCCTGCATGCGTTCGTTGTGGTTGGCCGCGGCCGCCCCGCCCGACTGGATGCAGATCGATCCGCCGTCCGGTTTGATCTTCTGGACGATCTTGGCCAGGTTCACGCCGATGTCGTAGTTCTTGGTGCCGACATAGGCGATCCGCATGCCCTTGTCCTTCTCCAGGACGTCGCTGTCCCAGGTGATGACGGGAATGCCGGCTTCCTGCGCGCCTTTCAGCGCCCGCGCCATGGCCGCCGCGTTGGACGGCGCCACCGCGATGCCGTCGACCTTGCGCGCGATCAGGTCGTTGACGATCTGGACCTGCTCCTCGCCGCCGCCATGTTCGGGCGGGCCGATATATTCGCATTTGACGGCGCCGCCCAGTTCCATCTCGGCCTTCTTGCAGCCGTCGCGCGCCTGGTCGAAGAACGGGTTGTTCATGTTCTTCGGCACCAGCGCGAATGTGAGGGTCTGCGCCATGCTGGGCAGCGCCCATCCGGCCACGGCGATCGCGACCGCAGACAGTAACAGCTTTCTCATTTCCTTCCTCCCTTGCCTTCTTCAGTTATTGGGATGCGCCGTCGATCAGCCACCCCGGCGACCGCGGATCTTCTCCAACAGAACCGCGAGAATGATGAACAGCCCGACGAAGGCGCCCTGCCAGTTGGCATCGACACCGGCCATCAACAGGCTGTTTCTGATGACCTCGATCAGCGCGGCGCCGATGATCGCGCCGAAGGCGCCGCCCTCGCCGCCCATCAGGTTCGCGCCGCCGATCACCGTGGACGCGATCACGCGCAACTCATAGCCGGTGCCCAGCGCGTTGATCGCCGAGCCCTGCCAGCCGATGATCATGATGCCCGATACCGCCGCCATGAACGCCGAGACCATGTAGACCTGCAGCTTGATGCGGTCGACCGGCACGCCGGTTAGACGCGCGGCGTTTTCGTTGCCGCCGATCGCGTAGACATAGCGGCCCCAGGACGTGAAATTGAAGACGAAGCCGAAGATCAACCCGAACAGCAGCAACAGCCAGACCGCGTTGGACAGCCCCAGCGTCTCGCCGCCGCCGATGGCATAGATGATCTCCGCATCGGGCCCGAACTCGTAGATCATCTTGTTCTGCGAGACGACGATCGCCAGCGACCGGGCGATCGACAGCATGCCAAGCGTGACCACGAAGGGCGCCAGCTTGAGATAGGCGATCAGAGCGCCGTTCACGGCGCCGCAGACCAGGCCGGCAAGGATGCCCGCAGTAATCGCAAACCACCAGGGGAATTCCGCCTGCAGGCAGATGCCCGCAATGATGCCCACGAAGCCCATGATCGACCCGACCGACAGGTCGATGCCGCCGGTGATGATGACGGCCGTCATGCCCAGCGCAATGATCCCGATGAAGGCGAAGTTTCGGGTGATGTTGAAGAAGTTGTCCGCCGTCGGAAAGGCGTTCGGCTCGACGAAGGACATGACGCCGCAGATCGCCAACAGGGCCACGGCGACCCAGAACGGCTGTGCCGCAAGGACGCGCTGGACCAGCGTCCGCTCTTTCAGGCCTGTGACGTCTTCGATGGCGACGCCTTGCTGCTCGGTGGTTCCGGCCGATGCGGTCGAGTCCTGCATAAACCACTGTGCCCCTTGTTGCTTCAGGCGGCCTTGATCGCCCCTGTGATCAGTCCGGTCACCTCTTCGGGCGAACTTCTATCGATTTCCTTGTCCGCCACCTTGGTGCCGCGCCTGAGAACCATGACCCGGTCGCACACCGCGAACACGTCGGGCATGCGATGGCTGATCAGGATGACGCCGATGCCGGCCGCCTTCAGCCGGCGGATCAGGTCCAGCACCTCGGCCACCTGGCGCACGCTGATCGCCGCGGTCGGCTCGTCCATCAGCACGAACTTGGCGTCCGACAGGCGGGTGCGCGCGATCGCCACCGCTTGACGCTGGCCGCCTGACATCTGGCGCACCAGGTCGCGCGGCCGGGTCTCGGACTTGAGCTCGCCGAACAGTTCAGCGGCGCGTGCGTACATCGCCTGGAAGTCCAGCAGCTTGGCGAAACCGATCCGCTTCTTCAGCTCGCGGCCCAAGAACACGTTCTCCGCCGCCGTCAGGTTGTCGCACAGCGCCAGGTCCTGATAGACGACCTCGATCCCCTGCTCGCGCGCGTCGACGGGCTTGTGAAAATGCTGGACGTTCTCGTCGATGCGGATCTCGCCGTCGGACGGCGGGTAGTTTCCGGCGATGATCTTGACCAGGGTCGACTTGCCGGCGCCGTTGTCGCCCATCAGCCCGAGGACCTCGCCGGCATTCAGCTTCAGATCGACTCCTTTCAGCGCCTCGATGGCGCCGAAATGCTTGGCGATTCCGCTGAGTTCCAGAACGGACATTCCGCCTCCCATGCGCCGGCCCTGGGACGGGCCGGTCTTGTGATTGTTTCTATTAAGGCAGGTTTCCCGTCACGGGCCAAGGGGGTAGGCATGGCAGGGGCGGACTTGTGAGGGAATGGCGCGACCGCGCATCATTCCCCCTTGAACACCGGGGTCCGTTTCTCCACGAAGGCGGCGACGCCCTCGTGGCCGTCGGCGCTGGTGGCGGCGGCCACGATCTCCCGGGTCTCGTTCTCCATCTGCGACTCCAGGCCCTCCTGGCCCGCCATCTGCAGGAGTTTCTTGACGCCGCCATAGGCGACCGTCGGCCCCTGGGCCAGTTGCGCGGCGAGCGCCTCGGTCTCCGCACGCAGGGTCGCGGCCGGGACCACCCGGTTGACGAGACCCCAGTCCAGCGCCTCCTCCGCCGACAGCATGCGGTTGGTGAGGTAAAGCTCCATTGCCCGGCGGCGGCCGAGGATGCGCGACAGGAAATAGCTGGAGCTGCCGTCGGGGGTGAAACCGATGCGCGTATAGGCGCTGGAAAAACGCGCCGAGTTGGCGGCAATGGCGAGATCGGCGAAGGCGACGATGCTGAGGCCCGCGCCGGCGGCAATGCCGTTGACGCTGGCGATCACCGGCGCGCGCATCCAGGCAAAGCGCGAGACCGCGGTGTGGAAGTACATGGTCATTTCCTGGATCAGCGGGCCGATCCGGTCCTTGTTTTGGAGAAACGCGCCCACATCGCCGCCGGCACAGAAGGCGTCCTCGCCCGCGCCCGTGATCACCACGGCGCGCACGCCCTTGTCCGTGCTGCACCGGGTTGCGGCCGCGCACAGCGCCTGCATCATCGCGCCGTTCATGGCGTTGTAGACTTCCGGACGGTTCAGGGTGATCCAGGCGACATTGTCGCGCAGCGCGAACGTCAGGGCGTCGTCGGACATGGTTGTCTTCTCCCTTCGGGACTTGCCGGACGGCGCGTCTAGGCCTGAACGTTTTTCATGGTCAGGGACAGGGCCGCGCCGGCAAGTGCCATGACCGACAATACGGCAAGCGCGACTTCCAGGCCAAAGCCCAGAAGGACGCCCGTCAATCCTCCGAGAACCAGCAACAGGACGCCGATGATGGTGTTGCTGAGCGCCACGTATTCGGCCTTGCGGTCGCCGCCGGCAAGGTCGACCACATGGGTCTTACGGCCGATGCGCACGCCCGCGTGCGCGATGCCCAAGACGAAAAGAACGGCGGCATAGAACGCGATGCTGCCCGTCGCGCCCGGAACCAGCGTCAGTACCGCAAGCGTTCCGATACCGAGCGCGCCGGCAAGGCCCGCGGCCGCGGCCATCGTCACGCGGCTCGATCTGTCCGACAGACCGCCCCAGAACGTGGCGCTGACCGCGCCCGACATGCCGGATGCGATCACCAGCCACCCCAGCCCGTCCAGCGTCTGGCCGGTCCCGCGCTGGGCCAGGCTCACATAGACCGGACCGGCAAGCGCGGTCGAGACCATCAAGGTTCGCGCGGCAAGGAACCGTTGCAGCTCAGGATCGCGCACCAGGATCTTGATCTGTTCGCCGACCAGATCGGCGATGTCGCGGCCGCCTTCGGTGGCGCCCGGCGTCTCGTCGATCGACATGAAGGCCGCGGCGGCCGCCATCCACGTGGCGCCGGCCGCCAGAAGGATGGCGTACAACAGCCAGTCGGGCCGCGCCTGTTCGGGGCTGATCGCGAGGTAGAGACCGACCGCGCTTGCGACCAGGCCGGAAGCGGTCGCGGCATAGCCGCTGACCCGTCCGCGCCGGCCCTTCGAGACCGTCTTGCCGAGCGTGTCCTTCGCGGCGATCGAGGCAAGACCGCGCGCCAGGCTGAACACGACCAGCAGGCCGACGATGATTGCGCCTGCCGCGGCACCGGTGATGCCGACAAGTGCGACGACCGCCATCAAGGCGACGCACAGCCCTTCGACCAGGCTGCTTGCCGCCCAGAATCCTTTGCGCACGGGGAAACGCCGAATGAACCCGCCGAACAGGATCTGCGGGATCAACGCGAGAGACTCGCGGATCGGCACCAGAAAGCCGACCAGAAACACCGGTGCCCCGACCGCGCCCAGCACCCAGGGCAGGACCACCTTGCTGTCGGCTAAGGAATCGCCCGTCTTGCTGAGGGCCTGGGACAACACCTGCAGGAGGAAGTTCTTCGGCTGCTCGCGGCACTGGTCCTCAGGGATGTCGCGGCACAGCCGCGCGTCGTCCTCTCCGGTCGCGAGATCGTAGATGCGGAACGCCAGGCCCGTTTCCTTGACGTCGGTCGTAGGGTTTCTTGAGGGATCGTTCGGCATTTCCGGTGCGTTTTCTTCAAGCGCAATCGCCCAGCCGGCGAAGCTTACGTCTTAAGCCCTGCCATGGATCTAAAGCCACGGCAGATCCCCACGAGATCTGAACATTCGAATTCAAAACCACCCGAAACCACGATTGGCCAACGCGTCTGGCTGCCGTACCGGAAACACCTCAATTTGACCTCTGCCTCGCACACGCCACCCAACCGATCTCGACGCAGCTCAAGGGCGAATTCATCCGGGTCGGGACAGGCGATTCGCGCTCTCTTCTCGGACGCCTCGGTCATTTCGGCCATTGCCGCCAGCTCGGCCGAGAAGCGCTCGAGATCCGGTTCGAGGAGCCAGACGCCGCCATACGAACCGGAAAACTCACCCAGTTTGACCGACACCTGGACGCCCACACTGACACCCTTATTGCCAACACCTGGGAGCGATTCGACCGAACGCTCTCGCTCGATGAGATCGACATGTTCCCATTCTTTGCCAATGCGGATCATTGCGTAGCCAGTGTTGCTTGAGGATCAGAGAACCCCGCCGACGGGAGGCCAGCGGCGGCGATGCATTCGAAACCTACCAACTGGGAATGCGCATGCCTACAAGTCAACGGAACAGCCAGCAGACCGCGGACACCCCACCCGCCGACGACAGAAACCACCTGTTTCGTCGGCCTGGTCCGCAGGGTTGAGGGACGCGTTTGTCCGTGTTTGTCGGAGGGCTTGATTCTCGCATGATCGCGCCGCCCGCGTGCGGCTGCGCACTCATTCATCGAGAAGCGATGGTGGAGCGGGCGATGGGGATCGAACCCACGACATTCAGCTTGGGAAGCTGACGTTCTACCACTGAACTACGCCCGCACCGGTGCGTGAACGACGCGTTCAACGGTTATAGGCGGGCGCGCGGCCGGGTTCAACCGGCCGCGCGCCGCCCTGCCAGGGTGTGTCTAGTTTCGGTTCGGTTCGCGCGCGGGCCGCGCCGGCTTGCGGTCACGGGCACGGGGCGCGGGCCGCCGGCTGGTCAGCCAGACGGCTTCCTCAGTGTTGTACGGCCACATGGACCTTCTCCTCGCGGCGGCGCGATCCGACGACCCAGCGGCCGAAATTCCTCAGGCCCTGGGAGATCGCGGCGGACCGCTCCTTCTCGGCGACGGAGCGGTAGTATGCGATGTAGTTGGGACGCATCACTGTCTCCTTCGGTTGAAAAAGGGGTCGTCCCTCCCAGACAACCGTTTGTATTGCACTGCACCAATCTAATAGATTCAGTGTGTTAAGAAAGAATTACGGGCCGATGGCGCGCGGATGACAGGGAGGCGGCGCAGCACGGCCTCTGCCTGCCGTTATTGGGGATTGCCGCCTGCCGCCGCCGGAGCCCTGCGACGATAGGTTGCAGGAGGCGCACGATACGCGGACGCCCCGGCCGGCCCGCCCGTGACCAACAGGGCGCGCCGACCGGGATCCCGAGACGTTCAGAGTTTGCGCAATAGCAAAGGGTTAGAGGACGAAACGGGCCTTGTCGGCAACACTGAGATCGTCCAGGTGCCGGTCCGGCTGGTGGGTTTCGTCCACAAGCCAACGGCGAAGACCCTTCACGGCAGTCGCCACGGTCTTGTTGCGTTCGCGGATGGCAAGCGCCCGATAGCGCTGATAGGGATAGCTGATCATCGTTTGTCTCCTGCGGGTATCGCAGGGCATTTCCTCGTTCGGCACGGTTTGTTGTGCGTTGCAGCAAAGTTATGGGTTTCAAAGGCTTTTGCAACATCCAAACGCGGCATGGCGGGCATGACGAAATGACATGGCGGAAAGGCGCGCCTGCCTTGGGCACCGCCCCTTGACCCGGCCGCGGCCGGGCGGCATCACTGGGGCTCGTCCATCGAGGTTCCGTGCCCATGCCCGACGACCCCGCCCCCGCCGCCAGCGCCGCCACGGCGCCCGGTCCCGAAACCGTCGCCATCCTGGAGACGCTGGAACGCAAGGTCGCCTGGCTCGCCTGCTGGACGATCCATCATGCCAACCATTTGCGGCCGTCCCGCGACGGGCTGAAGGTGGGCGGCCACCAGTCCTCCTGCGTCTCGCTCGCCACCGTGATGACGGCGCTTTATTTCGATGTGCTGCGCCCGGCCGACCGCGTTGCGGTGAAGCCGCACGCGGCACCGATCTTTCACGCGATCCAGTACCTGTTCGGTCGCCAGGACCGCGGCGCCCTGGAACGCTTCCGCGCCTATGGCGGCGCCCAGTCCTATCCTTCGCGCACCAAGGACCATGACGACGTCGACTTTTCGACCGGGTCCGTCGGGCTCGGCGTCGGGGTGACGCTGTTCGCCTCGCTGGTGCGCGACTATGTCCGCGCCCACGGCCTTGCCGCCGACGGCGCGGACACCGGCCGCATGATCGCGGTCATGGGCGATGCGGAGCTGGACGAAGGCAACATCTTCGAGGCCCTGCTGGAGGGCTGGAAACAGGACGTCCGGAACCTGTGGTGGGTGATCGACTACAACCGCCAGAGCCTGGACGGCGTGGTCAGCGACTATCTGTTCCAGCGCATCCGCTCGTTCTTCCAGACCGTCGGCTGGGACGTGGTCAACATCAAATACGGCAAGAAACTGCAGGCCGCCTTCGAGGGCCCGGCCGGCGGCGCGCTGAAGCAATGGATCGACGACTGTCCGAACCAGCTCTACTCCGCGCTGACCTTCAAGGGCGGCGGGGCCTGGCGCGACCAGCTGAAGGTCGACCTCGCCGGCACATCCGGCCTGGCCGAACTGTTGGACGCCCACGACGACGCGGCGCTGGCCGGCTTGATGACCAATCTGGGCGGACACGACATGGCAACCCTGCTGGAGGCGTTCCACGGCGCGGACGACGACCGGCCGCGCTGTTTCGTCGCCTATACCATCAAGGGCCACGGGCTGCCGCTGGCCGGTCACAAGGACAACCATGCAGGCCTGATGACGCCGGCGCAGATGGAGGACTTCCGCGCCAGGCACGGCATCGGCGCGGGCCGCGAATGGGACCGTTTCGAGGGCCTGGACGTGGCCGAGGAGACCCTGCGGGCGTTTCTCGACGGCGTCCCGTTCAACCGGCGCGAGGCGGCGGCGAAGCCGAGCGCCGTGCCGGTGCCGCCGCTGGCACAGCCGCGCGCCGGCAAACCCGTCTCCACCCAGGAGGCGTTCGGCAAGATCCTGAACGATCTTGCCCGCACCGGCGGGCCCCTGGCCGAGCGCATGATCACGACGTCGCCCGACGTGACCGTCTCCACGAACCTGGCGGGCTGGGTCAACCAGACCGGCATCTTCCACCGCAATCCCCTGGCCGACACGTTCCGCGAACAGGACGTGGCGTCGCCCCTGAAATGGGATCGCGCGCCGACCGGCCGGCATCTCGAGCTGGGCATCGCCGAGAACAACCTGTTCCTGGCGCTCGCCGCGCTGGGGCTCAGCCACGCGCTGTTCGGCGCCCGGCTGATGCCCGTGGGCACGCTGTACGACCCGTTCATCGCCCGCGGGCTCGATGCCCTGAACTATGCCTGCTACATGGATGCGCGGTTCCTGTTGGTGGCGACGCCGTCCGGGATCACGTTGGCGCCCGAAGGGGGCGCGCACCAGTCGATCGGGACGCCGCTGATCGGCATGGCCCAGGACGGCCTTGCCGCCTTCGAGCCGGCCTTCGCCGACGAGCTGGCCGCGATCATGGAATGGGCTTTCGAATACATGCAGCGCGACGGCTCGGGCGCCTCCGAGACCGCCTGGCTGCGCGACCAGGAAGGCGGATCGGTCTATCTCAGGCTTTCCACGCGCGCCGTCGACCAGCCGGCCCGCACGATGGATGCGGCGCTGCGCCGGGACGTCATCGCCGGCGGCTACTGGCTGAAACCGCCGGCTCCGCATGCGGAACTGGCGATCGTCTATTCGGGCGCCCTGGCGCCGGAGGCGCTCGCCGCACACGCCGACTTGGCCGAGGACATGCCGGGCGCCGGTCTGCTGGCCGTCACCTCGGCGGACCGTCTGAATGCCGGCTGGCACGCGGCGGAAAAGGCGCGCCAGGCAGGCGACACGGCAGCGAGGTGTCACGCCGAGGCGCTGCTCGAACCTCTGGCGCCCGACGCGGCGTTGGTCTCGGTCCTGGACGGCCATCCCGCGACGCTCGGCTGGCTGGGCTCGGTCAAGGGCCATCGCATGCAAGCCCTGGGCGTGGAGCATTTCGGCCAGTCCGGCGACCTTCAGGACCTCTATGCCCACTACCGTGTCGACGCGGACGCGATCCTGGACGCCTGTGCCGCCGCGCTGGTGGAACGCGTGCGCAATCGGTAGGCGCCGACCGCCAGCAGCCACGCCCTTCGTGACGGCGCGCCATCGCGCGCCTCCTCAGGGTGAGGGACTACAGAACCACCTCATGGCTCGAGGAGCGCCGCATAGCGGCGCGTCACGAAGCATCTGGCTGCAAGCGAAGGTTCCGCAGAGTCTCACGCCTCCGCGCCGACCGGGACGGCGACCGCGCCCTTCTGGCGTTTCAGCACGCCGGCCTCGAACTCGCGGCCCATCAGCGCCAGCGGCGCCACGGGTCCTGCCAGCCTGAGGCCGCGGACCACCGAAACGGAGAACTTGAACGGCGCGTAATATCCGGGGTCGCCGACGATCAGGATCGCCGGCACCCTGGCCAGCCTCAGCGCCGTCAGCCCGTGGGTCACCAGCGCCCGGCCGATGCCTTCGCCGCGCAGTTCGGGACGCACGGCAAGCGGTCCCAAAAGCGGCACGACGGTGCCGTCCGGCAGGGCGACGTCCCAGAACCGGATCGATCCGACAAGCGTGCCGTGGTTCTTCGCGGTAAAGGACATGTTGGGGATGGGCGAACGGCCGGCCCTGAGCCGCGAGACGGCGCGGTCCTGCCGTTCCTCGCCGAAAGCGAGATCCACCAGTGCCTCGATCTCGGGCACGTCCACGGGTTGTTCTGGGGCGATTGCTAGCGACATGACGCTCGATCCTTGAATGAAACGACGATGGGCGGATCGGGCGGTGCCGTCATGACGATGGATGGGCGCGCCGGCGGAAAATCAGAACTCCGGTGGGCGGCGGCCCGGGACGCACGACGACAGCGCCCGCTGGAACCTGCGGGGCGATCGTCGTCGTCGTTCAAACCGAACCAGGGGCATCAGGGTGCCTTTCCAATACAATCAACGGGTTGATAGCATGAGGCCGGCAGCTCCGCCAAGATCACAATTTCGTAGAAAGCCGCGGGACCGGCTGACACCGTTCCGGCGCTTTGGGTAGGTTGCGCGCGGTCCTTTTCAGCGGCCCGTTCGAACAAGGAGCGATCGTCCATGTGGTTCCGCCGGATTCTCAACGTACTGGTTCTGTTGGCGGCAGGCGCACTGCCCGCGGCCGCCGCCGACGACTGGGACGCCGTTCGCGCCGCCGCGCGCGGCCAGGAGGTGTTCTGGAACGCCTGGGGCGGGTCGGAGCAGTACAATGCCTACATCGCCTGGGTCGGCAAGCGCGTCCAGGAAGAACACGGCGTCACCCTGCGCCACGTGAAACTGTCGGACACCGCCGATGCGGTGCAGGCGGTGCTGGCCGAAAAGACGGCCGGGCGCACGCAGGACGGTTCGGTCGATCTCATCTGGATCAACGGCGAGAACTTCAAGGCCATGAAGGAGAACGGGCTTTTGTTCGGTCCCTTCGTCGAACGCCTGCCCAACTTCGCGCTGGTGGACACGGCCGAAAAGCCGACGACGGTCCTGGATTTCACCGTGCCCACCGACGGTCTGGAGGCGCCGTGGGGCATGGCCAAGCTGGTGTTCATCTACGACATGGCGCGGCTTGCGGAACCGCCGCGGTCGATCCCGGCGTTTCTCGACCATGTCCGGGCCAACCCGGGCCGCTTCACCTATCCGGCGCCGCCCGATTTCATCGGATCGACCTTCCTGAAGCAGGCGCTGTACGAACTGGTCGAGGACCGGTCCGTGCTGTTGCAGCCGGCAGGCGAGAACTTCGATGCGGTAACGCAGCCGCTGTGGAGCTATCTCGACGCCCTGCAGCCGCACCTGTGGCGCCAGGGCCGCGACTATCCGAAGACCGGCACGGCGCAGATCCAGCTTTTGGACGACGGCGAAGTCGACATCGCGATCTCGTTCAATCCGGGCGAAGCCTCCTCGGCCATCGCCGACCAGCGCCTGCCCGCCAGCGCGCGCACTTTCGTGCTGGAGGAAGGCACCATCGCCAACACCCACTTCGTGGCGATCCCCTTCAACGCCCGGGCCAAGGAAGGCGCCATGGTCGTCGCCAATTTCCTGATGTCGCCGGAGGCGCAGGCGCGCAAGCAGAACCCCGACATCTGGGGCGAGCCGACGGTGCTGTCGATGGGGCGGCTGGCCCCGGCGGACAAGGCGCTGTTCGACATGCTGCCGCGCGGCGCCGCGACCCTGGCGGCCGACGAACTGGGGCCGGCCCTGCCGGAGCCGCATCCGACCTGGATGACCCGCATCGAAGAGGCCTGGCTCCGCCGCTATGGCAGCTAGGGACGGGACGCGGGACCTCAGACCGCTGCGGTTCGTTCCGCCGCTGACCCTGGTTCTGTTCCTCGGCCCGGTCGCGGCCGGCCTGGTTGCGACGATCGTTCCCAGCTTCGGCCTGTTGCCCGCCCTGGGCGGCGACCGGCTGTCGCTGGACCCGTGGCGGGCGTTGATCGCCTTTCCCGGCCTTGCCCAGTCGGTCGGGCTGAGCCTGTTCACAGGCCTTGCGGCGACGGCGATCTCCTTCGTCCTGGTGGTCGGCTTCTGCGCGGCCTGCCACGGCACACGGGCGTTCGCCCGGCTGCGCCAGTTGCTGTCACCCCTGTTGTCCGTGCCGCACGCGGCCGTGGCGCTGGGCCTTTTGTTCCTGCTGAGCCCGTCGGGCTGGATCGTCCGCCTCGTCTCGCCCTGGGCCACGGGCTGGGACCGCCCGCCCGACCTGCCGCTTGCGCCGGACCCCTGGGGCCTCGTGCTGATCGCCGGGCTGGTCGTGAAGGAGGTGCCGTTTCTGTTCCTGATGACGGTCGCGGCGCTGGGCCAGGTACCGGCCGACCGGACGCTGGCGATCGCCCGCTCGCTGGGCTACGGCCGCATGCTGGCCTGGATCAAGACCGTGCTGCCGCTGGTCTATCCGCAGATCAGGTTGCCGCTGTTTGCGGTGCTGGCCTTCTCGCTGTCGGTGGTCGATGTGGCGCTGATCCTTGCGCCGGCAACGCCGCCGCCGCTGGCGGTGCGCGTGCTGGGCTGGTTCCGCGACCCCGACCTCAGCCGCCATTTCCTGGCCTCGGCCGGCGCCTGCCTGCAGCTTGGCCTGACGGGTCTCGCCATCGCGCTGTGGCTGGTGCTGGAACGCGTCGCCGCCACGGCAGGACGGCGCTGGGCGACCGCGGGCGGGCGCGGCGCCGGCCGGGTTACGGGCGCGCCTTTCTTCGCGGGCCTGGTCGGTACGTTGATCGCGCTGGGCGTCGCCGCGATCGTCGGCATGGCGCTGTGGTCCTTCGCCCGCCGCTGGCGCTATCCGGATGCGCTGCCGAGCCAGTGGACCATGAACAACTGGCACACGCATGCCGACGCGCTGGCCTGGCCGGCCTGGACCACCGTGGTCGTCGGCGTCGCCGCGGCACTGATCGCCTTGGGCCTGGTGCTGGGCTGCCTCGAGGCGGAGAAACGGTACGGCTTCAAACCCTCGAACCGCGGCCTGTGGCTGTTGTATGCGCCGCTTCTGGTGCCGCAGGTCGGCTTTCTCCTGGGCGTGAAGGTCCTGTTGGTGCTGGGCGGTCTCGACGGCGGCTGGGCCGCCCTGATCTGGACCCATCTTCTGTTCGTCCTGCCTTACGTGTTCCTGTCGCTGTCCGATCCGTTCCGCAAACTGGACGACCGCTATGCGCGCACGGCGTTGTGCCTCGGCGCCAGCCCCACCCGGGTGTTCTGGCGCGTCAAGGCGCCGATGCTGCTGAGGCCGATCCTCGTCGCCGCGGCGGTCGGCTTCGCGGTATCGGTCGGTCAGTATCTGCCCACCATCTTCGGCGGCGGCGGGCGGTTCGTGACCCTGACCACCGAGGCGGTCAGCCTGGCCGGCGGGGCAGACCGCCGCGTCATCGGCGTGTATGCTTTGCTGCAGGCCGTGCTGCCGCTGATCGCCTTCGTGCTTGCGATGGCGGTCCCCAACTGGGTCTATCGCCAGCGCGGTGCGCTTCGCTTTGCCGGATGAGGCGCGGGAGACGGATGCCGAACGAGAACTGCCTGGACCTGCACGACGTCAGCATCGCGCTTAGGGGGCATACGCTGTTGCCGCCGGTGTCGCTGCGCGTGCGGCCGGGCGAGGTTGTCACCATCATGGGCCCCAGCGGTTCGGGCAAGTCGACGCTGTTGTCCTATTTGTGCGGAACGCTGGACCCGGCCTTCGACGCCAGCGGCCAGGTGCGGCTGCGCGGCCGGGCGCTGGGCGACCTGCCGCCGGAACGCCGCCGGATCGGCATCCTGTTCCAGGACGACCTCCTGTTCCCGCATCTCAGCGTGGGCGAGAACCTCGCGTTCGGCCTGCGCCCCGGCTTGAACAGGGCGGACCGCGCGGCCCGGATCGCCGCGGCGCTGGAAGACGGCGATCTTGTCGGGTTCGAAGACCGCGACCCGGCCACGCTGTCCGGCGGACAACGCGCGCGCATCGCGCTGTTGCGAACGCTGATGGCGGAACCGCATGCCCTGTTGCTGGACGAGCCGTTTTCCAAGCTGGACATGTCGCTGCGCGACCGGGTGCGCGGTTTCGTCTTCGATCACGCCCGCGACCGGGCCTTGCCGACGCTCTTGGTCACCCACGATCCGGCCGACGCGGAAGCCGCCGGCGGTCCGGTCCTGACGATCGGTGCATCGGGCACCGAACTGGCGCTGGAACAGCCGTCCATACGGCGCCGCGGCGGCGCCGCAGAGGCGCCCGCCGGGTAGACCGTTTCTCCGGCCGCACGACGGCGTGCAATCGCGCGTGCGGGAATGGTCTGCTACACTACCGCGTTCCAAGTTTCATTGGATTTGAACAGGGGTGACGAAGATGGCTCGATCTGCCTCCCGCGTCGTTGCAACCGCAACGGCGCTTCTTGTCGTCGCATGCGCGGGCACCGGCGATCTGGAAGAACTGCAACAGACCGAAGCGACCGGCAGCGCGTTCAGTAAGGCACTGACGGCGGAATACACAGCCTTCGCCACCCGAGAAGCGGATGTGGAATACGACTGGCCAGACCAGAAGTTCTTCGCCCGCAAGGGCCTGCGCGCCGCCAAGGGCGAGGAACCTGCGCCCGAGGAGGTGCGCGACTGGGACATCGACGAGCCGGAAGTGTCCGAAATCCAGGACGCCCGCACCCGCCTGGTCACCGCGCTGGACGACGGCGGACGCGCCAACCATCCGGCGGAAGCCGCCAAGGCGCAGGCTCGGTTCGACTGCTGGGTCGAGCAGCAGGAAGAAGCCTGGCAGGCCGCAGACATCGCCGCCTGCAAGGGCGAGTTCGAGACGGCGCTGGCGGAACTGGACGAGGTGATGACCGCAAGGGCCGAACCCGAGCCGCTGCAGCCGGCCGCGCGCCCCGAGCCCGCGCCTCAATCCTTCCGGATTCAGTTCCAATTCGATTCCGCCGACCTCGACGCCGCGGCACTGGAGAAGATCGGCGACGTGGTCGCCGCCTCCGCGGAATACCAGGACGCGGTTGTGACCGTGGTCGGATTTGCCGACCGGTCGGGCGACGCCGGCTACAATCAGTCCCTGTCCAAGTCGCGCGCCGATGCCGTGGCGGCGAAGCTCTCCGAGGCGAAGATCAAGGGCGCCGTCCTGGTGCAGTTCCAGGGCGAGGCAAACCCCGAGGTTCCCACCGCCGACGGCGTGAAGGAGCCGCGCAACCGGCGGGTGACGATCGAGGTGCGGTAGCGCCGGCCTGACCGAAGGCGTTCCGACGGCTTGAAATCTCCGCCGGATCGCCGAAATCGCGCCACAATTCGCCGCAGGCCCGCCGCAAGGCGCCGCCATGCTCCGAACATCGAGATTCTTCGGAGTTAACGGTCATGCGCTTTCCCCTTTTCATCCCCGCCGTCGCCGCGGCGCTTGTCGTTGCCGGCTGCAGTACGAACGCCGACCTTGTCAGCCTGGAGCAAACGGAGCCTGACGGCTCGCCCTATGCCCAGGCCCTGGCCAAGGAGTACCTGTCCTTCGCCCGCTACGAGGCCGACAAGATGAAGGACTGGCCGGATTCCGGCCATTTTGCCCGCAAGGGGCTGAGTGCGGCCGAAGGCGCCGAGCCCTATCCCGAGCACCCGGCCGACTGGAAAGTCGACCGCCGCGATGCGCCGCGCCTGATCTCGGCGCGCCGCCGCCTTGGCGCGGCCCTCAGCGCGGATGCCGGCGCCGCGCTGCCTGACCTGACGGCGAAGGCGCAGGCCGCCTACGACTGCTGGGTCGAACAGCGCGAGGAGAACTGGCAGCCGGCGCATATCGAGGCCTGCCGAACGGATTTCCAGCGCGCAATGATTGAAATCGAGCGCGGACTGGGGGCGCCGCAGTCGGTCTTCTTCGACCATGACAGTGCCGTCCTGTCCGATGCGGCGCGGGCGCGGCTCGTCGAACTGGCGGAACGGGCCAAGGCTTTGGACGTGCCGCTGGCCTCGGTCATCGGCCATGCCGACCGGTCCGGCCCGGCCGACTACAATCTGACGCTGTCGCTCGACCGTGCCGATGCGGTGCGCGCCGTCTTGGTCGAGGCGGGCCTTGCGCCCGACCGGGTCGCGCTCAGTGCGGCCGGCGAGTCGCGGCCCCGCCACAAGACGGAGGACGGCGTCAGGGACGCTGAAAACCGCCGGGTCGAGCTGATCTTCCTCGGCTACGACCCCGACAGTCAACTCTAGGACTTCCGCCTGTTGCGACCTGGGCCGCGGCGCTGGACAAGGCGTCGCGGTCTTTTATTATTGGCCCGGGGAATGGGGCAGTGCCGCGCACACGCGGCTGATTTCCTGGTCCGGAATGTACGAAAAGACGACGAACAGCATCAGGGTCACGGTGAAACCCTACTTCCTGGAGGAACAGTCGTCCCCCCAGGACGGCCACTATGTGTGGGCCTATCACGTCAGGATCGAGAACGCCGGCTCAGAAACCGTCCAGCTTCGTAACCGGCACTGGCAGATCACGGATGCCACGGGCCGGATGCAGGAGGTGCGCGGCCCGGGCGTGGTCGGCGAGCAGCCGGTCCTCAAACCCGGCGAGCATTTCGAATACACAAGCGGGACTCCGCTGGCCACGCCGTCCGGCATCATGGTCGGATCCTACGAAATGGAACGCCCCGATGGCGGCATGTTCCAGGTCCGGATTCCCGCATTCTCGCTGGACAGTCCCCATCAGGACATGCAGCTTCACTGACCGGTTCCTTTCTATGCCGACCGCCGCGCGTTCGGCATGCGCCGCCGCGCCGTCTTTCCCGGGGGTCCTACCCATCCAGCACTTACGCCGATGATTGAATTCAGGCCCATCCTTTTCGTGCTGGGGATTCTGCTCACCACGCTGGCCATCGCCATGGGGCTGCCGGCGGCGGTCGATGCCGCGGTCGCAAACCCGGACTGGCAGGTGTTCACCATTTCGTCGGGCTCGACCCTGTTTCTGGGCGTCACGTTGATCCTGATGAACCGGGCCGAGGCGGGGCGGCTCAACGTGCGCCAGGCCTTCATCCTGACCACGTCGTCGTGGGTGCTGATGCCGGCCTTCGCGGCGCTGCCGCTGGTCTTCGCCGACCTCCAGCTCAGCTATACGGACGCCTTCTTCGAGGCCATGTCGGGCCTGACGACGACGGGGTCGACGGTGATGGTCGGGCTGGACAACGCGCCGCCGGGCATCCTGTTGTGGCGGTCGCTGCTGCAGTGGCTGGGCGGCATCGGTATCATCGTCATGGCGGTCTCGATCCTGCCGATCCTGAGGATCGGCGGCATGCAGCTTTTCCGCATGGAGTTTGCCGAACGGATGGAAAAGGCGCTGCCGCGGGCAGCCCAGATCGGCGCCGCCATCGCGCTGATCTATCTGGGGCTCACCATGATCTGCGCCGCGCTCTACTGGCTGGCGGGCATGACCGGGTTCTCGGCGCTGAACCATGCGATGACGACGGTGGCGACCGGCGGTTTCTCGACGCACGACACCTCGATCGGGCACTACGAGAGCCCGCTGATCGACGTCATCTCGATCGCATTCATGATCCTCGGCAGCCTGCCCTTCCTGCTTTACCTGCAGATGCTGCGCGGCCAGCCGCTGGCCTTCTATCGCGACACGCAGGTGCGCTGGTTCTTCGGCCTGCTGGTGGCCTTCGTGGTGATGATGGTGATCGGGCTCAACACCACCGCCGGCTGGAACTTCTGGACGGCGGTCCTGCACGGCACCTTCAACGTCGTCTCGATCATGACCGGCACCGGATATGCGACCGACGATTTCGGCGTCTGGGGGTCGTTCGCCTTCCCGATCTTCTTCTTCATCATGTTCATCGGCGGCTGCGCCGGGTCGACGACCTGCGGCATCAAGGTGTTCCGCTTTGCGGTCCTTTACGAGACCGCGCGGGTGCAGCTTCGCCGCCTGTTGATGCCGCACGGCGTCTTCATCGCCAACTACAACAACCGCCCGATCCCGGAAGGCGTTTCGGAATCGGTGATGAGTTTCTTTTTCCTGTTCGTCACCAGTTTCGCTCTCCTGGCGGTGGCGCTGGGCATGCTGGGCCTGGACTTCGTGACCGCGGCATCGGGCGCGGCGACGGCGATCGCCAATGTGGGGCCGGGCCTCGGCGCTACCATCGGGCCAGCGGGCAACTTCTCCACCCTGCCCGAGGCGGCGAAGTGGCTGTTGGCCTTCGGCATGCTGATCGGGCGGCTGGAACTGTTCACCGTCCTGATCCTGATCACGCCCAGCTTCTGGCGCGACTGAGCGGCGCCGCACGATGCCCGCAGCGATGTCACCGATCGAGATGCTGGACCGGCTGGTCGCCTTCGACACGGTGTCGCGCAACTCGAACATGGCGCTGATCGAGTTCGTCGCCGACTACCTGCGCGGCCACGGGCTGGAGCCGACGGTGGTGCCCAACGAAGACGGATCCAAGGCCAACCTGTGGGCGACGATCGGCCCGGTCCAGGACGGCGGTGTCTGCCTGTCCGGCCATACCGACGTGGTGCCGGTGGACGGTCAGGACTGGGCCAGCGACCCGTTCACCATGGTCGAGCGCAACGGCCGGCTTTTTGGCCGTGGCACCGCCGACATGAAGGCCTTTCCGGCGATCGCGCTGGCGCTGGTGCCGGAGATGCTGGCCGCGCCGCTGCGCCGCCCGATCCATCTGGCCTGGTCCTACGACGAGGAGATCGGCTGCATAGGCGTGCGCCCGCTGATCGAGCTGATCGGCGCCAACCTGCCGCGGCCGTCGGTGGTCATCATCGGCGAGCCCACCTCCATGAAGGTGGTCTCCGCGCACAAGGGCATTTGGACCTTCCGAACCACGGTGACCGGACACGAGGTCCATTCCAGCCAGCTGCACCGCGGCGTTAGCGCCGTTGCGACCGCGGCGCGCCTGGTCACCCGCCTGGACGACATGGCCCGCGAACGGGCCGCCGCCGCCGATCCGACCTCAGACTTCGACCCGCCCTATTCGACCATCCATGTGGGCACGATCCAGGGCGGCACCGCCTTGAACATCGTTTCGCGCCACGCCTCGTTCGACTGCGAAATCCGCCACCTGCCCGACGACTTCCCCGAGGACATCCAGGCCGACTTCGTCGCCTGGTACGAACGAGAAATCGTGCCCTCCATGCAAGCCATCGCCGCGAACAGCGGCATCGCGACCGAAACCAAGAACACGGTGCCGGGCCTGCGTCACGATCCGGCCTCTGAGGCCGAGACCCTGTGTCGCCAGATCACCGGCGACAATGAAGTCCGCACGGTCGCCTTCGGCACCGAAGGCGGTCTGTTCCAGAATGCCGGCATGGCGGCCGTAATCTGCGGACCCGGGTCGATCGACCAGGCGCATCAGCCTGACGAATACATCGAAATCGCCCAGATCGAGGAGGGCACGCGGTTCCTGCGCCGGGTCATCGCCCGGTGTCGGTGAACGAACAGTCCGGCCCGGACGCGCATTCAGACGCCCCAACCGTGCTGTACAACGGCGCCTGCCCCGTTTGCGGCACGGAGATCAGAAAGTATCAGCAACGCTGTTCCCGCGCCGGCGTTGCGGTGAACTGGTCGGACATCAGCCACGATCCAGCCGTCCTGCAGCCGCTTGGCCTGGAGGTCGAGGCGGTCAAGGAACGGCTGCACGCGATCGGAACGGACGGACGGATTCACGTGGGCATCGCAGCGTTTCTGGCGATCTGGCCACGCGTGCCTGGCTATGCGTGGGCCGCCCGCGTGATCGGCCTTCCGGTGATCAGGCAATGCGCCGAGATTGTCTACGACCGCCTTCTCGCGCCGGCGCTTTATGCGTGGAACCGGCGCAAGGGGCGCTGAATTCAGGGAGACGGCGATGGCCGAACTCGTTCTGGTGCTGACGCCGATTGCGTTGCTGGACAGCACCTCGATCATTCCTCTTTGCATTGTGTTCTTGCTGATTCTGCTTGGCGGTCCGAGCCCTCTGTTTCGAAGCACAGCTCTGCTGGCCGGCATTTTCGTGACCTACCTGGTCTGCGGAATGTTGGTTCTGTTCGGCCTGCAGAGCGTGTTCGATACGATCAACGCCTACGCCCTGAAGGTCTGGAAGAGCCCCAATACCGAAGAGCTCCTATTCCAGATCTTGATCGGCTTCATCCTTCTCGTCCTTGGCCTTCGCCTGGCCCGAGCACGCAAACAACAGACCGAGAAAGAGGTGCCCACTGCGGTGACGGCCGGCCAGGCCTTTCTCGCTGGCGCCGGGATGACCATTGTCGGTCTGCCGGGCGCCGTGCCCTATCTCGCGGCCATCGACCTCATCCTCAGAAGTGATCAGACGACCAGGCAAGAGGTCATGACACTCGTCGTCTACAACATCGTTTTCGTTGCGCCTCTCGCTGCCATCGTCGTCTTGAGACTAGTGCTCGGTGAGCGCAGCCAGCGCCTTCTAGACGGTATCCGGGGCTTCTTTGACCGATGGGGCCAGAGGCTCATCGTTAGCCTGATGCTTGTGTTTGGAGCTCTGCTCATTGTGGACGGTGTCGGTTGGTTCCTCGGTAGACCGCTGATCCCGGTTTGACACTCATCGGCATCACCGGCGCGTAGGCCGGCGGGCCTATCCCGAAAGTCCTTTCCAGAGCATGTAGACCGCGCCGGTCCCGACGAAGACCTCAAGCACCAGGGTATGCACGCGGATCGAGGTCCGCCGCACGATCCAGCGGCCCACCGCGTGGCCGGGGAACGTTGAGAGCCCCAAAACGGCACCCAGTGTCGCAAGCTCGGCCGTCAACAGCGGCGAGAAGCCGAAGGCGACGGTCTTGGTGACGTTCAGCATCACGCCGCTGACCGCCACCGTCGCCAGAAGCGATTCGCCCGCGATCCCGGCACCCAGCATGAAGGGGGCGAGGATCATGCCGACGCCGAAACTGGTGCCTGAGAGGAAGCCGTAGGGCATCGCGACGACCGCGATGGCCGAGCGCGGCACCGCGATGCGCAGCCCCGACAAAACATGCCTGAGCGGCAGGGTGACCAACAGGAAACAGCCCAGGAACAGCGCCACGGCGCGATCCGATAACTCGACGTAGAACAGCACGCCCGCGACGATGAACGGCAAGCCGAAGAAAAAGAGCATCCGGAACGCGCCCCAGTCCACCGACTTGCGGAACAGCCAGGCCCTGGAGGCGTGACTGATCATCATCGCCGTGGCCACCACCGGCACGGTTTCCTTGACGCCCAGCACCGGCGCCACCGCGACCGCCATCAACAACGCCCCGGCAAAGCCGCCGACGCTGTGCAGGATCGCTGTGACAAAGGCCGCGACGACCAGATACAGCAGTCCGAGCGTCCCGTAGTCCAATCCTCAGCGGCCCTTGAAGTCGGGTTTCCGCTTTTCCAGGAAGGCCTTGCGGCCTTCGATGTAGTCTTCCGAGGCGAAACAGGCCGCCACCATCTCGTCGCAGCGGGCCAGGTCTCGCGTGCCCGGGTCGGGATGCATCACCTGGGTGGCGATGTATTTCATTGCCCGGATCGTCAGCGGGGCGTTCCCGGCAATGGTCTCGGCCAGTTCCGCGGCACGGGTCGCCAGCGCGTCTTCGCCGACGACCTCCTGCACCAGCCCCAGCCGCAGCGCAGTTTCGGCGTCGATCGACTTGGCGGTGAACATCAACTGCTTGGCCGCTGCCGCGCCCACGGCGTTCATCAGCCGCCGGATCGCGTCGTAGGGATAGCCGAGCGCCAGTTTCGCCGCCGGCATGGCAAAGCGCGATTTCGCCGACGCGATCCGGATGTCGCAGCAGGCCGCAAGGTTCAGCCCGCCGCCGATGCAGTGCCCGTCGATCATTGCGATGGTCGGCTTGGGATAGGCCTCGATGACGTCGTAGACCACCTTGAGGCGCGCGTTGTAGTGCTCGGTCGCCTCTTTCGATCCGCGCTCCTTTTCGAACTTGGATATGTCGGCGCCCGAGACGAAGGCCTTGCCGCCGGCACCGGACAGGACCACCACCCGCACCGCGTCGTTCTCGGTGAAGGCCGAGAGCGCCTGTTCGACCGCATCCCACATCTCCAGCGATACCGCATTGTGTCGCTCGGGGTTGTTGAAGACGATGTGCCCTGTGGCGCCCTCGACATGGGCGAGGATCTTCTCTGTCGGCAATTTGAGCGTGGCGTCGGCGGTGGTCATATCTGTTCTTCCCCTTCAGCCGTCACACGACGGATTTTTCCTGTAGTTCCGCGACTTCCGCATCGCCGATGCCCAGTTCGGCGAGAATCTCCGCGGTCTGCTGGCCCCGCGTCGGGGGCGGCGCGGCAAATGCGCTTGGCGTGCGCGTCAACTGAAACGGCTGCGCGAGCGCGCGCGTGTCGCCGAATGGATCGGTGTGCAGCGGTTTCGCCACGTCGAGATGCTGCACCTGCGGGTCGTCGAACATCTCGTCGATCTGGTAGATCGGGCCGCAGGGCACGCCGGCTGCGGTCAGAAGCTCGACCCATTCGGCGCTGGTTTTCCCGCGCACGATCTCGCCGATCTTCGCATTCAGTTCGTCGCGCCGCGCCTTTCGCTGCGCATTGGTGGCCAGACCTTCGTCCTCGGCCCATTCCTGCCTGTCGAGCGCGCCACAGAGCCGGCGCCAGATCTGGTCACCCGCCACGGCGATGTTGATCGCGCCGTCGCTGGTGAGATAGCGGTTGGTGGGCACGCTGGTGGGATGCTCGTTGCCGACCTGTGGCGCGACCTCGCCCTGCATCAGCCAACGTGCGGCCTGGAAATCCAGCATGAAGATCTGCGACTGCAGAAGCGAGGTGTGGAGCCATTGGCCCTCGCCCGATTTGTCGCGCTCGATCAGCGCGGTCAGGATGCCGAGCGCGCAAAACAGCCCTGCCGCGAGGTCGGCGATCGGGATGCCGACGCGCATCGGTCCGCCCGCGGGATCGCCGGTGATCGACATCAGCCCGCCCATGCCCTGCGCGATCTGGTCGAACCCGGGGCGCTTGGCGTAGGGCCCGGTCTGGCCGAAACCCGATATGCTCGCGAGGATCACCCGCGGGTTGATCGCTTTCAGGCTTTCGTAGTCGATGCCGAGCCGGTCCTTCACGTCGGGGCGGAAGTTCTCGACCACCACGTCTGTCGTCTCAATCAACTTGCGGAACAGCTCGAGACCCTTCGGGTCCTTCAGGTTCAGGGTCAGGCTGCGACGGTTGCGCTGCAGGTTTTGCCAGTCTGCGGTATTGCGCCCCGCGCCCAGCGCGCCGTCCGCCTCCAGCGAGGCGGGCTGCTCGATCTTGATGACATCCGCGCCCCAGTCGGCAAGCTGGCGGACCGCGGTGGGGCCCGAACGCACCCGGGTCAGGTCGAGCACGCGGATGTGGGAAAGCGCGGACGATGCGGGCAGATGTGGCATGTCGGTCTCCTGTCAGGCGCGGAACGCGGTCAGGTCGTCGAGTCGGTCGGCGGTGAGGGCGTCGTTGCAAAAGGCGCTGAAACGGTCGGCCAGCGTCTCGGACCAGCCGCCGAACGCGGCGTTGGCGCGGAACTTCGCCTCCAGTTCGGTCTCGCTCATCGGGTCGCGGCGACCGCCGCGCAGGCAGGGTTGAACCGCGTTTACTTCGGTGCCGTCGCGAAGCCGCGCGGTGATCGCGCCGACATAGTTTTCCGGGTAGGGGTCGTTCGGATCGACCTCGTAGCGGACCTTGGCGGCAAGTCCCAGGATCGTTTCGTCGCGGATCTTCTGGTCCGTGAATTGGGAAAGCCCGGCCGCGCCGTCGATCAGCGCTACGGCGATGCAGTAGGGCACGCTGAACTTCGCCGAATAGGCTGTGCTGGGCGCCGTCTTCTCCGCCATCGGCTCCCACAGCCGGTGCAGGATGGCCTCGGCCGTGGGCGCGACGATCTCGGTCACCGCGCCGGGGTCAGGAAGCTGGCCGCGCAGCTTGATCGCGGCATCGATGAAGGGCTGCGCCATGGTCCCGCAGGCGTAGGGTTTGAAGGCGAGGCTTTCCAGCTCCCAGTCCGTGCCGAGCCGGTTCGTCAGCCGGCCGAAATCGCGCGGGATGTCCGGGTGGGCGAAGGCGCGGAAGAAGCCGTGTTCGCCCTCGAACACGGTGCGCGGGCCGGTGAAGCCGCGCGCGGCCAGCGCGGCGGCGCGGATGCCGGACTGCGCCGCCCAGCCCGGGTGCAGCCGCTTGGTCGAAGTGCCCTCGGCGAGGTACTCGATGATGCCCGACGCCATGCTGCCCGCGATGCCCATCGCCCAGGCCGACTGTTGCGGCGTCAGGCGCTGCGCCGTGGCGACCCCGAAGGCCGCCGACAACGCGCCGATCACGGCGGTGGGGTGAAAGGCGGCGCGATGGATCGCGGTCGGCGCCACCACGGCCATGCGGCAGGCAAGCTCGCCGCCGGCCGCCAGGCCGCGCAACAGATCCTCGCCCGAGAGCGCGTCACGCTCCGCCACCGCCAGCAGCGCCGGCACCAACACCGCCCCGACATGGACCGGCGTGCCCTCGAACGTGTCGTCGAAATCCTCGCCATGAACCGCGATGCCGGAAATCAGCGCCGCATCGCCCGCGGTGAAGCCCCCCGCGTGGCCGATGGCTGTGCAGCCGCCCGCCGCCTCGGCGGTGCCCCGCGCGGCGGCGACATAGTCCATGCCGCGCCCGGCCACCATCAACCCGCCCGCATCCAGCAGCGCCCGGCGCAGCGTCGCCGTCACACCGTCCGGGATCGTCCCGCGTGTCAAGCCGGCCGCCCAGTGGCCGAGGGTTTCCGCTAGTGCCGCCATCTCCCGGCCCGCATCAGTTCAAATAGCCGCCGCCGTTGACGTGGATTGTTTGGCCCGTCGTGTAGGCCGCGTTCGGATGGCAGAGGCTGGTGACGACATGCGCCACTTCCGCCGGCGTGCCGTTGCGGTCCAGAAGGTTGGGATGCCCGCCATGCGGCGCGCCGCCTGCCGCGGCGCCGCGGATCGTGTCGATCATCCCGGGCACGACGATGTTGGCGGAGATCTTGTGTTCCGCGAGTTCCGCTGCCAACGCCCGCGTCACGCCCACCATCGCCATCTTCGAAGCCGCGACGTGCACCCGCTTTTTCGAGCCGCTATGCGCCGAGAGCCCGCCGATATTGACGATCCGTCCCCAGCCCGCCTCCGCCATGTGCGGCACGGCGGTCTGGACGCACAGGAACGGCGCCTCGACATTGGTGCGCATGATCGCCTGGAACTTGTCGAGCGCGATGTCAGCCAGCGCGTCGTTGCCGCGGATCGCGGCGTTGTTCACCAGGATGTGCAGCTTGCCGAACGCGTCGATGGCGGTTTGCACCAACGCCTCCGCGCCCGCCGGATCGGTCAGGTCGCCGATCCAGGTGGCGGCGCGCACGCCTTCTGCACGCACCAGTGCGGCGGTCTCTTCGGCCCCGGCACGGTTGCTGTGCGCGTGGGTCACGACGTTGGCGCCCATCCGGGCCAGCTGCAGGCAGATCTCCCGGCCGATATTCATCGCCGAACCGGTGACGATGGCGACGGCGCCGTCGAGCGGTTTGGTCATGGGGCTCTCTCCTATTCGCCCTCTTGCGTCGCCACGATCCGCTTGCGGTCGCGCCGCGCACGGAGAGCCGCGCGCACCGGGCCGGCCAGCGACAGCAGCGTCAGCGCAAAGAAGAGCAGAACCAGCGGACGCTCCATCATCGACAGCACGGAGTTGTCATGGACGATCATCGCCTTGGAGAAGTTCTCCTCGACGATCGGGCCCAGGACGAGGCCCATGATCAGCGGCGCCGGACCGAAGCCGAAGCGCAGCATGAAGTAGCCGACGATGCCGGCGACCGCCATCACCCAGACGTCGAAGAAGGACGATGCGGCGGCGTAGGATCCGATGATCGAGAACACCAGAACCGAGGGCCACAGGATTGTGCGCGGGATCAGCGTGATTTGGCTGAAAAGCTTGGCCCCGGCGATCCCCAAGAAAAGAAAGGCGAGGTTGGCCAGAAGCATGGCCGCGAAGATCGCATAGAGAAACTCGGGCTGGTTCTCCAGAAGGAACGGCCCGGGTTTCAGCCCATGCATCACCATCGCACCGAGGATCAGCGCGGTCGAAACCGACCCCGGGATGCCCAGCGCCAGCGTCGGCACCATCGCCCCTCCGGTGGCGGCATTGTTGGCCGCCTCGGGCCCGGCAATTCCTTCGGGCACGCCGGTTCCAAACTCGTCCTTGTTCTTCGACCAGCGTCGCGCCTCGTTATAGCCCATGATCGCGGCCACGGTGGCGCCCTCGGCAGGCAGGATGCCGACGAAGGTGCCAAGCCCGCTGGACCGCAGGATTGTGTATTTCACCCGGTTAAAGTCTTCACGGCTGGGCAGTTTCATCACGTTGGCGCGGATCCGCTCGTAGACCACGTCGCCGACGCGGGCCTGTTTCAGAAGTTCGGCGATGGCGAACAGCCCGATCAGCACCGGAACGAAAGGCAACCCGTCGTAAAGCTCGTTGACGCCGAAAGTGAAACGCTCCACCCCGGTGGTCAGATGGATGCCGATGGTCGACAGGAACACGCCCACGAAACCGGCAATCAGGTTGCGGATCGAGGATTTGCCGCTGATCGAGGCCAGCATGGACAGCGCGAACAGCGCCAGCGCGAAATACTCCGCAGACGTGAAGGTGATCGCGATCCGCGCCAGCAGCGGCGCCGCCAGCAGCAGGATGATCAGGCTCAGGACGCCGCCGGTCACGCTCGAGATCGTCGCCAGCCCCAACGCCCGGCCGGCCTCGCCGCGCTTGGCCATCGGATAGCCGTCCAGCGCAGTGGCCGCGGCGGGCGGCGCACCGGGCGCGTTGATCAAGATCGCGGTGATCGATCCGCCGAAAGTCCCGGCACAGTAGAGACCGGCCAGCATGGCGATCGCCGCGATCGGCGTCATGGAAATGGTGAACGGGATCAGAAGCGCGATGGCCATGGGCGAACTCAGCCCCGGCAGCGCGCCGACGAGAACGCCAATGACGACCCCAAGAATGATGACGCCGATGGTAAGCGGGTCGGCGACCATTCCAAATCCGGTCAGAATCTGGTCCATTTCTGCCCCCTTACCTAAGCGTCAGCCCGAACACGCCGGGTTCGAAATAGACGCTGAGGACGATCGAGAAGAGGTAGGTGACGACCGCGGTGAAGACGACCGCGTAGATGAGGATCACGTGCCAACGGCGCTCGCCCCAGAGAAGCGGCAGCCCGGCGGCGGCGCAGAAGATGGTCAGGATCGTGCCCAGCCACTCGCCCACGCCCAAGAGCAACAGCAGACACCCCATCGTCACGAAGGTGCCCTTCCCGATGGGCGCGCTGCGCGACTTGCGGATCAGCGGCCAGCGGAGCAACTCCAGACGGTGTTCGAAAGGCAGGAGCAGCGCCAGAATGCCGATGCTGACCAAGAGGAGGCGCGGAAACTGCTCCGGCAGGACATTGTCGCCCAGAAACAGGCCCGGCACCGGGAAATCACCGGACACCCAGTAGAAAAAGCCGCAGAGCGCGATCAGCACCAGCGCGAGGGCGGTATCAACACCGTCGAGCAGTCCTTTGGGGCCGTCCTGGTCCTGATTGCCGGCGGGGCTTTCCGATGCGTTCCTGTCAGACATCTCGGTTCTCCGAAAATGCGCGCAATTCGCCTGTCGGCTGGCCCCGTGCGGGGCCAGCCGTGTGTCATGGAGCCGTCACGTCCCTAGTTGGACAGTTTCTTCAACGCCTCGGCGGCGATCTCGTATTCGGCCTTGAGCTGCGCGTCCCAGACTTCCCAGCCAGCCGGCGAGGTCTCCGGATCGAGGCCGGCGCTCTTGAGGTAGTTGGCGAAGGTGTCGTGCTTCATCGCCTTCACCAGAGCTTCCGACAGCTTCTCGATAATCTCGGGCGGCGTGTCGGCGTGCACCGCATAGCCGCGGGTCGTGGAGGTCGAAACCTCGTAGCCCAGTTCCCAGGTGGTCGGCACGTCCGGGTAGTCGGCCAGCCGCTCCTTCGCCATCACCGCCAGCGGCCGGACCGAACCGTCCGCGATCATCTGCCCGGATTCGGACACGTTCGGCAGGGTGGCGTCGATCTCGCCAGACAGCAGAGCCTGGAGCATCTGCAGGCCCGAGCCGAAGGCGATGGGCTTGTACTTCATGCCGGCGGCGTCCGAAAACTGCGCCAGGCCGATATGTTCGGTACCGCCGATATTGGCCACGCCCCAGTTCAGCCCGCGTTCCTTGCCCAGTGCCACCAACTGGTCGAGCGACGTGACGTCGCTCTTCGCGCTGACGGTGATGAAGGTCGGGTCGTCCATGGCGCGCGCGATGCCAATGATGTTGTCGATCTTCATCGGCGATTTGCCCTGCGCCATCGTGTAGAGATGCGTCTGGGTCAGCGCCATGATGGTGTAGCCGTCGGCCGGCCTGGACAGCACGTACTCCTGCGCCGCCGCGCCCGAGCCGCCGCGCTTGGAGACGACGTACATGTCGGTCTCCAGATTGCGACGCGAGCGGATCATCATCATCCGTGCCGTGGTGTCGGTGCCCCCGCCATAGCTCGAGTGGATCACCACCTCGATCGGCTTGGACGGAAAAGCGTCCTGGGCCTGCGCCGCGAACGGCACCGCGACGAAGGCCGCGGCAAGCGCAAATGTGCGTGCGAATCTCATCATGTCCTCCCTGTTCGGTCCTGAAAGACCAAGCGCAATTTTGGCTGTAGCGTCTTGACCTGAAGCTCGAAGCTATCCCACAATCGGCGTTGTGGCAATAGCTACTACAGAATTGCGGTGGCGTTCGGCCCGGCCGGCAGGGCAGCGCGTCGCTTTGACGTTAGGGACCATCGAGGAATATCGGACGCGCGATGAACCAGCACCTGAACACCGAAACGCTGACCCTGTTGAGCGATCTGAAGAGCCTTGACTTCACCGACTACGAAGCGCGCATCTATCTGGCGTTGCTCGCCAAATCGCCGGCCACGGCCTACGAGATTTCGAACAGTTCGGGCGTGCCGCGCCCGAACGCATACTCCGCGCTGAAGGCGCTGGCGGGCCGCAAGGCTGTGATGCCGGTCAGTGCCAATCCGATCAAATACGTTCCCCAGCCGCCCGAACACCTGTTCAAGTCGATCGCCACCAAGACCGGTGAGTTGTGCAACACCCTTGCCGAACGGCTATCGGTGCTGACGGTCGATCCGGGCGAGCGCTATGTCTGGGACATCAGCGGCGACACGGAAGTGCACGACAAGGTCGCAGACATGATCGCCGCGGCGAAGACGGCGATCTGGGTCAAGGCCGATGCGGGGATTTTGCGCCGGCACGGCGACGCACTGCGCGAAGCGGCGGTCAGCCGCGGCGTACGGCTTTTGATCATCCTTTATGGCGACAATCCCGACGAGTTCCGTTTCAGCGATCTCTGCGAAGTCTACGAGCACGAGGGAACCGGCTTTCCCATGGGCTTTGCCGACAACCACTTCACGCTGACCGTGGATCATCGCGAGATGCTGACCGCCAACAACGACGACAACGTCACCGCCTCGCACACCGAGAACCGGGCGATCGTCAAGATGGCCGTCTCGCTGCTTCGTCATGACTACTACATGGCCGAGATATTCCGGGTGTTCCGGCCGGACATCGATCTGGAATTCGGGCCGAACCTGCGCAATCTGCGACAGCACAGTTACACGCCGGAGCAATTTGCGCTTTTCGAAGAACGGCAAGGGGAACGCGCCCGCGTCAAGGACGTTCAAGCCTCACCATAGGCGGGAAGCACGGCGTCGAGGAATTGCCGCGGGCGCGGACTATCCCGGGCCTTGGCCGCCAACCACATCCGGCTCTAGGCTCTCCGCCAGAGAATTTTCACGAAGAGAACGGCAGTTCTAGGGGAGACGGAGCATGGAACGGTTCACCGGCGGTTGTCTGTGCGGCAATGTCCGAATTGTGGCGTCGGGTGTCCCATACAGGGTCGGCATTTGTCATTGCCTTGACTGCCGCAAGCATCATGGGGCTCTTTTTCACGCTTCCGCGGTGTTCCCTCAGGATGCGGTGACGATCGACGGCGAAACACGCGACTATCTCGGTCGGTTCTTCTGTCCCCGCTGTGGCTCGTCGGTGTTTGCACGCAGCGCAGACGAAATCGAGGTCAACCTGGGGTCGCTGGACGCCCCGGACCGACTGATGCCGACATATGAAAGCTGGATCGTCCGCCGCGAGTCCTGGTTGCCGCAATTTCCCCTCTCAAAACGATACAACCGCGATCGCGACGCCACGGGTCGTTTTGAGGCATAGGTCGCACGAACGGAGCGAAGGCCAGGCCGCTCGCCGTTCGAAGGCTGACAAGAAAGGCTTTAACAGAAACGCGCGGCGTCAGATCCGCTCGCCGCCCTGCAGCGGCGTGAACCGCACCGGCAGCACCGGTCGCGACTTGATCGCGCCCGCCGCATCCTTGGTGATCAGGGTCAGGATCTGGCCGCCTTCGAGCGGACCGATCGGCGCGATCATGCGTCCGCCAGGCTTGAGCTGTCGCAGCAGCGGCGGCGGAACGTGATGCACCGCCTCCTTGACCAGGATCACGTCGTAAGGACCCTCCTCCGCCCAGCCGTAATAGCCGTCGCCGACCTTGACGCTGATCTTGTCGTAACCCAGCGCGGCCAGTTTCGCCGCCGCCTGGCGGGCCAGCGGTTCAACCAGCTCTGCGGTGTAAACGTCGGCGCCCATCGTCGCCAGCACCGCCGCGACGTAACCGGCGCCGGTCCCGGTCTCGAACACCCGGTCGCCGTCCTTGACGTCGCCGAGCTGGACCATCAGCGCGATCAAATAGGGCTGCGAGATGCTCTGGCCGTAGCCCAGCGGCAAGGGCGTGTCCATGTAGGCGAACTGTTCCAGTTCGCTGGGCACAAAGACGTGTCGCGGCACCTGCCTGAGCGCATCGAGGATGCGCGGATCGAGCTCGCCCACGCCGGTCGCAAACTCGGCCTCGCGGGCGTTCGCTTCGATCTGTTCGACCATGGCGGCGCGCTGACCGGCCGCTTCCAGGCTGTCGTTCGACGCCGTCGCACAGCCGCCGACGGCGACGAGCGGGACTGCCATCAGAAGGGACAGCAGGCGCCGCATCATTGCCGCTCCAGAACCATGATGCGCGAGAAGAAGGCACGTTCGACCGAGACGGGCGTCAGGCCGACCGACCTGAACAGCGCATCCAAGTCGTCGCGCACATAATCCTTGTAATAGGGTTCGTGGTACCCGATCGGGAACCGGTCCAACAGGTCGTCGTAGGCGGGCTGGTCGCCGCGCTGGATCGAGTCGACGAAGATCACCTGGCCGCCGGGCCGCACCGCGCGGGCAAGCTCCGCGGCGACGACGCGGCGCACCTTCTTGGGAAGCTCGTGGAACAGGTAGACGGTGGTGACGAGATCGAAGGCACCGTCGGCAACCGGCAGCGCCTCGGCATTCGCCTGCAACAGCCGTACCCAGGACCATTGGCGCAGCACGCGCTCCGCCTCCATCAGATAGGGGTGCGACAGGTCGACGCCGGTGACCGACAGGCGCGGGTGGTTGTCCTTGACGAAGGTCAGGAAGCGTCCGGTGCCACAGGCGACGTCCAGCAGCCGGCTCTTGCGCGCGCCGTGGGCGGCCAGAAACTTCGCAATCGGCACCAGGGCCTGGCGCCGCATTGCATCCGCGCCGCCGGAAAACAGGGTTTCGACCTGGTGGTCGTAAAGACGTGCGGAATCGCGCGACAGGTAGCCGTCCGACTGGAAGTGAAAGTTCTGAAGGTAGTAGCGCGGATACCGGCCCCGGTGCGGCGTGTGGAAGACCTCGTCGTTCACGCGGTCGCGCCGGCGCCGGTGCACATTCGGCAGATCGCGGAAGAACCGGATCGACTGGTTCAAGCCGCGCAATGGCCTGGGCACCAGGTCATAGGGCGGACGATAGTGTCCGGCTTCGATATTGGCCCAGTCCTGCCTGAACAGCGCATTCAGGTCGTCGATGATCGCCTTACGGTCGGGGATGTTCACCGGCGGCGGGGCATCGACGCGCGGCGCGGTCCGCCGGGCCAGTTCGTAGTGACCCATGTACCACGTCGATCTGGCCCGCTGCGCCAGCTCGTAGATCAATCGCTCGGTCTGACCTGCCATCTGCACACCTGTCGATGCCGTGCCTGCCCCCCCCTAGATGGTGGAGCCTCCGACGGCCCGTGGCAAGGTCGCAAGGCACTAATTTTCCGACCGTCATCGCCCTGTCACACAACGGACTTCCCAGTGGCACGCGGGCCGGCAATCGGCTATCCATCGGACGGCCGCACGCAGTGCCGGCAACCAATCTGCAGGAGAGGCACAAGGGCATGTTCAAGACGCTCGACGATCTGCAACCCGACGGCAAGCGCGTGCTTGTCCGCGGCGATCTCAACGTGCCGTTCAAGGACGGCCGCATCAGCGATACCACCCGGATCGACCGGCTTGTCCCGACGATCCGGGAACTGGCGGACAAAGGCGCGCGCGTCGTCGTGATGTCCCATTTCGCCCGGCCCAAGGGCAAGCGCGTGCCGGAGATGAGCCTCGCGCCGGTCGCGGACGGGTTGGCGCAGTCCCTGGGTGCGCCGGTCGCCTTCGCCGACGATTGCATCGGAGACGCCGCGGCGAGAGCCGTCGAGGACCTGCCGCCCGGCAGCGTCCTGCTTCTGGAAAACCTCAGGTTCCATGCCGAGGAGGAGGCCGACGATCCCGCCTTCGCCGCCGGTCTGGCATCGCTGGGCGACGCCTATGTCAATGACGCCTTTTCCGCCGCGCACCGCGCCCATGCCTCGACCCATGCGCTGGCCGGGCTGTTGCCGGCCTATGCCGGCCGCAACATGCAGGCCGAACTGGAGGCGCTGGCGAAGGCGCTGGGCGACCCGGTGCGGCCGGTCGCCGCGATCGTCGGCGGCGCCAAGGTCTCGACCAAGCTCGCGGTCCTGGGCAACCTGACGGCCAAGGTCGACGCCCTGGTGATCGGCGGCGGTATGGCAAACACCTTCCTCTATGCCGCCGGGACCGATGTCGGTTCCAGCCTGTGCGAGACCGACATGGCCGACACGGTGCGCGAGATCATGGCCAAGGCGGACGCCGCCGGATGCCGGATCCTGTTGCCGCGCGACGTGGTGGTCGCGGGCGGGCTGGAGGACGGCGCCAACGCGCGCACGGTCCAGACGGGTGCAGTGGCCGGCGACCAGATGATCCTGGATATCGGGCCGGACAGTACCGAAGCGCTGCAGAAGGAACTGGTTTCCTGGAAGACGCTGTTGTGGAACGGACCGTTGGGCGCATTCGAATTCCCGCCCTTCGACAAGGCCACACTTGCCCTTGCACGCGCCGCAGCGGAACGGACCGCAGCCGGCGATTTGATCTCGGTCGCGGGCGGCGGCGACACGGTCGCAGCACTTGCCGCGGCCGGCGTGTCCGAAAAGTTCAGCTATATTTCAACCGCGGGCGGCGCGTTCCTGGAATGGCTGGAAGGCAAACAATTGCCGGGGGTCATGGCGCTGGAACGCGGCTGAGGCCTAGTGCACCTGCTCGGCCGGCATCGCTTCCGCCGTCCGCTCGGCGACGCGGCTTAGCTGTTTGATCGCCCACAGATAGTCCGGATCCCGTCGCCACTTGGTCAGCACCTCGCGGGCCATGTCCGCGTCGATCGCCAGATAGAAACTCGTTGCGCGGGTCAGTTCGCCCACTTCGGTCTCTTTGGTCTTTTCCTTGGCCTCGCGGGTCAGCCGGTACATCGCCGCAAAAATCTTCGGCGGGATCTCGACCGCCCGACAGGCGATCGCCAAGCCCTCACCGCCGGGCTCGAACAGCAGTCGGCGCAGCAGCTCGAGCCTCAGGCCCAGTTTCTTGGCCAGCATGGTCTCGAAGATGCTGACCTCGCCGCGGCGCAGGAAACGCAGCAGGTCTTCCGGATCGACCTGCTTGTGCTTGACGTCGTATTCCTCGGCCACCTTGGGATCGATATCGCTGACGCCCTCCTCGCCATTGAGCAAGGCGCGGACGGTGCGTTCCATCTCATTGTCCAGGGTCGTCGGATCGATCTCGAAGGCCGTGACGATGTGCTTGCGCAGCGCGGCGGAAACCCACCAAAGCATGCGCTTGGCAAGATCCGGCGCCAAGTCATCGCGGCCGATCAACGGCATATGAAGGCGTTCATTGGTTTCGGACAGTTCGACGATCGTTTCCATCGCGCCGGTGGAGATCTGGGCGCCAGGGTTTTCCAGAAGGCGCTCGATCACCTGGCCCTCGCCCTGTTCGACCAGGGCATCCGTCACCTCGGGTGCAACGGACTCGCGCATGGCGATCGTCAGGCGGTGCTCCATCGTGCGATGCCGGATGATCTCGATCAGCTCGGCGTTCTTCAGGACCTCGGAACGCAACAGGATCGGATGAGCCACCTCGATCTCGTCGTTCGCCAGTTCCGTCAGCAGAGTGTTGGGCACGTTGCCGGCCGTGGACAGCCGCTCGGCCAACTGCTTGCGCACGGTCAGCTCCACATCCAGGATCAGGGCGCGCAGAATGTCGGTCATGATGGCGCGTTCCTTCTCCGAGAGGACTTCTCCCTCTTCAAGGAACAGATCCGCCATGGTCGCAACGAGCGCTTCCCGCCCCTCGCTGGACTTGTCCTGGGCCAAGGCAATCAGATCGTCGGTGCTGTCGATCTTGGGAACTTGCTTCCAGACCACTTCCGCCGCTCCGCCCTTGCGGTCGCAGACGTCGCAGAGTACCGCGCGTGCGCCGCCTTGTTGATTGTCTAACCCATGGTGGCGGAAACCTGACCAACAATCCGTTAACGCGGTCGCCGCAGGACGGGATCCAACCCGCCGGCAGGGCCGGGCATTAATACCCAGGTATGCAAATCAACCCGTTAAGCCCGGTTAACAGGGTTTTATCTTGCATTTTATATAAATTGCGCCTATCTCCCTTACAACGCCAATCCCGGCCAAAACGGAGCCTGCGGTACCCTTGTCCGACATCAACAACATCACCGCCGCCGGAAAGGCGATCGCAGCCTTCAAGTCGACCCAGGCCCTGGCCCGCGGTGACGACCGCGCGGCACGCCGTCCGCCGGTCCAACCGGCAGAGGCCGCGGGACCCCGGACGGACCGGACCCTGAAGCCGATCCCGACCGTCGCGGTCGACCCGTTGGACGAACGCGCCGTCAAGTCCGTACAGCTCGGCGACCGGCGGCTTGCGGCCCGCGGTTCCATCGTCGATATCCTGGTCTAGGACAAACCCGATCCCGGGTCGCATCCGGGTCAAATCGGCGCCGGCAAGCTGCACCCCTTGCCCTTGCCGCGGGCCATGCGGCGCGTCACATTATGACCATGCCCGATGATCGAAGCGATGCGCCGACACGCGGACGCCGCGTGCGGCAGGTGCCCGAAGGCGACCACCTGGAGCGGTCGGTCTGCATGGATTGCGGCCACATCCAATACGACAACCCCAAGATCGTTGCCGGCTCGGTGACCGTCCACGAGGGAAAGCTGCTGTTGTGCCGGCGCGCGATCGAACCGGCGCTTGGCAAGTGGACCATTACCGCGGGCTATCTGGAACTCCACGAAACCCCGGAGGACGGCGCCCGGCGCGAAGCCTGGGAGGAGGCGCGGGCCCAAATCAGGATCAACGCGCTGTTGGGGCTCTATACGATCCCGCGGATCAGCCAGGTCCAGATGATCTATCGCGCCACGCTGGCGGCGCCGGACTTCTCACCCGGCGAGGAAAGCCAGGAAGTGGCCCTGTTCGACTGGCAGGACATCCCGTGGGACGACATTGCCTTTCCGTCCGTGCACTGGGCCCTGCACCACTACTGGGAAACCAAGGATCGGGACGTGTTCCAGCCCGGCACGAACCCGGCCGGCGCGCACGGCAATCTCTAGCCGCGGGTCTCCAACCCGTCGTCCCCCTCGTCCAGCCGGTACCGGTTCATCATCGGGATCTGGGTCAACGAGAACAGCATCGTCAGGCCCAACAGGCCGAAGATCTTAAAATTGACCCAAACATCGTCGGACTGGGTCCGCCAGACCACCTCGTTCAGCGCCGCCATGGCCGCGAAGAAGGCGGCATAACGCAACGTGAGCTTGCGCCACCCGACCTCCGTCATCGGCATGACGTGGCCCAGGACATAGCGCAACAGCGGTTTACGCAAGACCAGCCCGCCCAACAGGACGACACAGAACAGGGCCTGCACGATTGTCGGCTTCATCTTGATGAACCGGTCATCCTGCAGCCACAGCGTCATGCCGCCGAAGGCCATCACGATCAGGGCCGTGACGATCGGCACCCAGGCGACTTTGCGCTCGAACGCGTAGGTCAGCGCGATCGACACGACCGTGGCGACCATCAGCGCGCCGGTGGCAACCATCAGGTCCTTGCCGGAGCCATAGAAGGCGCCGAAAAACACCACCAGCGGGCCGAAGTCCGCGGCAGGCTTCACCCAAGCGGGCGGTTTGGGTCGGTCGGAGGCGTCCATAGCCCTGTTATATAGGCCGGGTACCGGGCGGTGTCATGGACAGTCTCCCGTGCGGTCGCATATTATCCGCTCATGGAGAAGAGAAACCTCACAGTCGCCGGGCCCGGTGCGGTCCGGCCGACGGGTGCGCCCGCCGCAGGCGGCACGAGGCCGCGTCCGGCGGCCGGTGCGCCGCACGGCCCCTTCGATCTCGAGGCCGCGGCGGCGCGGCTGGAACGGCTTTTGGCCGAGGACGCCGAGGCGGGCGGTTTCGCCCGGGCCGACGTTCCGCGCCGCGGGTTCTATATCAACGTCGCAATTTGATGGCCGGCGCGCTCGCGCCCCCGCCCAACCGGACACCCGGCCGCCTCGGGCTGGCCGATGTCGTGCCCTGGGGCAGATGCCGGGCCGAGTATCTCAGTTTCTTCGGCCTGCTCGACCTCGAAACCGGCCCGCGTCTCCTGGATGCCGCCGCCGGGCCGTCATCGTTCAATGCCGAGATGACGGCGCTGGGACACCGCGTGATCAGCGCCGATCCCCTCTATGCCTATTCCAAACCCGCCATCAAGGGCCGGATCGAGGTCACGCGCGCGCAGGTGATGGCGGGCGTGCGCGCGGCGCACGACCGGTTCGTCTGGGACGAGATCGGCACGCCCGAGGCGCTGGAGGCCATGCGGTTGTCGGCAATGGCCCTGTTCCTGGATGATTTCGAGGACGGCCTTGCCGCCGGCCGGTATCTGGCCGCCGGCCTTCCGGACCTGCCTTTCGCGGCTGACAGCTTCGACATCGCGCTGTGTTCCCATTTCCTGTTCACCTACAGCGAACGTCTGGACACCCGCTTCCACATCGCGGCGCTGTTGGCGCTTGCCCGGGCCGCGCGGGAGGTTCGGGTTTTTCCCCTGCTGGACCTGGACGGCGGGCGGTCGGACCACCTCGCGCCGGTCCGGGCGGCCTTGGATACGGCCGGCTACAAGTCCGAAATCGTGCGGGTCGGCTACGAGTTCCAGCGCGGCGGCAACCAGATGCTGCGCATCGCGCGCTGAGCGTGTGCCTCAGCGGAAGGCGGGTTCGTCGAAGCTTCTCAGCTTGCGGGAGTGCAGCGCGTCGGTCCCGGCGTCGCGCAGCGACTCCAGCGTCTCGATGCCGATCCTCAAGTGCTGTCCGACCCGTTCCTGGTAGAAGGCGTTCGCCATGCCGGCAAGCTTGATCTCGCCATGCACCGGCTTGTCCGAGACGCACAGCAGGGTGCCATAGGGCACGCGCAGGCGGAAACCGTTGGCGGCGATGGTCGCAGATTCCATGTCCACCGCGATGGCGCGTGACTGGTTAAACCGCTGGGCCAGTTTCTGGTACTTCAGTTCCCAGTTCCGGTCGTCGGTCGTGAACACGGTGCCTGTGCGCAGACGCGACTTCAGTTCGCGCCCCACCACGCCGCTGATCTTGGACACCGCCGCCGTCAGCGCGACCTGGATTTCCGCGATCGCAGGAACCGGCGCCCAGCTCGGAATGTCACGGTCCAGCACGTTGTCCTCGCGCACATAGGCATGGGCCAGGACATAGTCGCCCAGGCGCTGGGTGCGCCTGAGACCGCCGCAATGCCCGACCATCAGCCAGCAATGGGGGCGCAGCACCGCGATGTGGTCGGTGATGGTCTTGGCGTTGGCCGGACCGACCCCGATATTGACCAGCGTGATGCCCTCGTGACTGTCGCGCACAAGGTGATAGGACGGCATCTGCGGCAGGTGTTTGGGCGGCGTTCCCGACGGCGCCTCGTCGGTCATCGAAGGGTTCGGCTTGACCACATTGCCGGGGCTGACGAACGCCCGGTAGCCGCTGTCGGTTTTCACCTGCGCCTCGGCATAGGCGATGAACTCGTCCACGTAACGCTGGTAGTTCGTGAACAGGATGAAGCGCTGGAAATGCCGCGGCGAGGTCCCGGTATAGTGGCGCAGGCGGCTCAGCGAGTAATCCACCCGTTCGGCGGTGAACAGGGCCAGCGGCAACGGCGCGCCCCTGGCCGGGACATGCGTTCCATTGGCGATGGCATCGTCGATGCGCGACAGGTCGGGCAGCGGAAAGATCTTTTGCAGGGTCGACGTGTCGTCGGCGGTGATGCCCGTGGTCGCGCTTTCCAGCACGAATGGCAGCGGGATCGCCCGGTCCGAAACGCCGACCACCACGGGTGTGCGGTGGTTCCTGATCAGGAGCTCGATCTGTTCGCGGTAATAGCTGGCGAACAGATCGGGATTGGTCAGCGTGGTGCCGTAGGTACCGGCTTCGGCCAGATTGCCAAAAGAACGGCTGGATCCGGTGTTGACGGCCTGCTGCTCGATCGCGATGCCGACATAGGGGTAGGTGGCATCGGGCGCCGGGCTCTCGCGGTCGCCGGCGGCGAAGGCGTCGAACCGGCTTTTGATCGCCGAACGGCTCTGCTCGTAGATCTCGGTGATCCGTGCCAACGCGGCATCAGGATCGGGATATTCCCGCAGGTCACTGACGGCCCCGTGGCCGCTGGTCGCCAACATGTTCCCTCCTTCGGGCAGCGAATGCGGACATGAATGTCTTACGGTCGCAACCATTTACGGCATCTTAACCCTAAAGCCATGATGGTAGGCGACACGGCGCAATGTGCGATCCGGCTTGGCAAGACCAGTTCTAACGACGCTGTCTTGCCGACCACAAGAGGGAATAATGGCCCGCTACGATTTCACCCGTCTGTCGGTCCTTGTCGTCGAAGACAGCAAGTTCATGCAGAGCATCTTCACGAACGTGCTGAAGGCGCTCGGCGTGGAGCGCATCACCGTGTGCGAGGACGGCGAGGAAGCGATCGGCATCCTGACCCCGGTGCAGAACGCCAGCAACCAGTTCAAGGGCTTGACCGGCTACGACGTGGTGATCAGCGACTATTTCATGCCGAAGCTGGACGGCGGGATGCTGCTGTTGTGGATCCGTCGGGCGAACCTGTCGCCGGACCGTTTCCTGCCGGTGATCATGGTCTCCGCCGCCGCCGACCGGGATGTCCTGTTCAAGGCGCGCGACGCCGGCGTCAGCGAGTTCCTGGCCAAACCCTTCTCGGCCGAGATGGTCGCCCAGCGCATCGTCACCGCGGTCGAACGTCCGCGCCCGTTCATCTATTGCAGCACCTATTTCGGCCCTGACCGCCGGCGTCAGGATCGGCCGGTGGACCGCGATCTGCGCGAGACCACGCCTGACGACATCGAGACGATCTATACCGGAAAGGCCCTGGGCGACCTGAAGACGTCCAAGAAGAAGGTCTGGCACTTCCGCCTCCCCAACAGGCTGCAGCAGAAGCTGTCCGCGGGCATGTCCTCCAATCCCGACGAACCCGCGTTCCAGCCCGAGCTCCTGAACCAAGCGGAGAGCATGATCTCGAACATGGAGACCGACTATGCCGACTGGGTGTCGGATTCGGTCAAGATGCTGCGCGATGCGCTGAACCGTGCCATCGAAGACCCCGACGGCTCGGACGAACATCTGCAGAAGATCAACGAGATCGCCCTGGAACTGCGCGGCCAGGGCAGCATGTTCGGCTATCCGTTGATGACCCAGTTCGGCAAGTCGCTGTACGAGTTCTCGATCCCCGACATGTCCGTGACGCCGCAGCTGTTGGACCTGATCAAGGCGCATACCGACCTGATCAACGTGGTGATCCACCAGCGCATGAAAGGCGACGGCGGCGAGGTCGGCCGAGACCTGATGAACAACCTGGACAAGGCGAAGAAGAAATACGCCGTCCGCCAGCGCGAAGCCGAGATCGAAGCGGGCGAACCTTAAGCCTGCAGGGCGGCCGCCCCTATCCCGCCTTTTCCTCCCTAACCGGGAACTGCACCGTCGCGCCGTGAATGAACAGCGCGCGCACCTTGTCCCAGAAGGCGCCGCCGAGAATGAAAAAGCTGATCACGAATGTGAGGTCCAGGACCAATCCGAAGACGACCCTGTGCTCCTCGTAAAACGGTATCAGGTGCGGTGCATAGAAAATGAATGGGGTCAGCAGGAAGGGGCCGAACATGATGACAAGTCCCACATTGTAGCGAACCGGGCTGACATCCCGCGGCGGGCCATAGCGCCGGAAGACGGCCATCACCTTTTGGGTGAGATAACGAAATCCTGCCTTGCCGAGGCAGGCGATGGCAATGAAACCGAAGATCTCCGGTCCGCCGACGATCAAGGCGCCCGTCAAGGCGGTTTTCGCGGCAACAGGCAGCTCCGTCAGCGCCAACAGCGGAACGAATGCGGGCGAAACCCAGGCAAGCACAAAAAAGACCAGCCCCAGCTGGAAACGCCAACCCGGCGGCGGTGCAACGGCCTCAACCGCGTGCGATGACTTCGACATGCCCCCTCCTCGATGCAAGGTCCCTGCACTCGGCGCGCGGAACGGATGACACAGGCAGGATGCCCATGATCAGGGTGATGTGACGACAGCGTTGCGGCACGGGCCGTCCCAGCGGAGCGTTATGCCTCCACCCCCATCAGCGAACGCGCATAGTCGTCGGCCTGAAACGGCCGCAGGTCTTCCGCGCCCTCGCCCACGCCGATGGCGTGCACCGGCAGTCCGAAACGTTCGGCCAGCGCAACCAGAACGCCGCCCTTGGCCGTGCCGTCCAGCTTGGTGACGATCAGACCAGACACCGAGACCCGCTCGCGAAAGATATCGACCTGGGAATGGGCGTTCTGGCCGACGGTCGCATCCAGCACCAGCAACGTGTCGTGCGGCGCGGATTCGTCCTGTTTTCCGATGACGCGGACGACCTTTTCCAGCTCGGCCATCAGGTTTTCCTTGTTCTGCAGCCGGCCGGCGGTGTCGACCAACAGAACGTCGATGCCCTGGTTGCGGGCCTCCTGCATCGCGTCGAACACCAGGCCCGCGGCATCGGCGCCCGTGTCGCGCGCGACAACCGGGCACCCCGTGCGTTCGCCCCAGATCTTCAACTGTTCGACCGCCGCCGCGCGAAAGGTGTCTCCGGCCGCCATCATGACACTGCGCCCCTCGTCACGAAGCGCCTTGGCAAGCTTTCCGATGGTGGTCGTCTTGCCCGACCCGTTGACTCCGACGACCAGGACCACGTGCGGCTTGTGACCGCCGCCCACATCCATTGGCCGGGCGACCGGCTCGAGGATCGCGGCAATGTCCGCGGCGAACGCTTCGCGCACCTCGTCCGCGCTGACCTCCTTGTCGAACCGCGTCTTGGCGAGATTGGCGGTGAGTTTGGCGGCCGTCGCCGGCCCGAGATCGGCCATGACAAGCTGGTCCTCCAACTGCTCCAGCATGTCGTCGTCCAGCCGGCGCTTGCCGGTGAACAGGCCCGAGATGCCGTCCGCGATCTTGGCGGAGGACTTGCTGAGGCCCGCCTTCAGGCGGGAAAACCAGGATCCGCTCATGCGGCGCGGGGTTCCAGCGCGCTGGCTTGCAGCCGCCCGCCGCGAACGCCGGTGATCCGGACCGGCACGATCCGACCTTCGGCGTCCGCGCCGTCCAGATCGGCGGCGGCGAAATGCTCGGTATAGCCAGCCCCGTCCCGCTCGACCAAAAGGCGCGCCTCGGTGCCGACGCTGCGGTCGAGGAACGCCGTCGCCGCCGCCGCGCCCTTGTCGCGCAGGCGCCGCGCGCGCTCGCGCCGCACCGCCTTGTCCACCTGCGGCATCCGGGCCGCGGGCGTGCCGGCCCGCGCCGAATAGGCGAAGACGTGCAGCCAGGTCAGGCCGCACTCGTCCACGAGGTCAACGGTGCGCCGGAACATCGCTTCTGTTTCGGTGGGAAAGCCCGCGATCAGATCGGCGCCGAACACGACATCCGGCCGCACCGCGCGCACCCGCCGCGTCAGGGCCACCGCATCGGCGCGGCTGTGGCGGCGCTTCATGCGCTTCAGGACCAGATCGTCACCGGCCTGAAGCGACAGGTGCAGATGCGGCATCAGCCGCGGCTCGTCCGCCAACAACCGGAACAGGTCGTCGTCCATCTCGATGCAGTCGATCGAGGAGATCCTGAGGCGCGGCAGTTCGGGCACCTGGGCCAGCAGGCGCCGGGCCATCTGCCCCAGGCTGGGCCGGCCGGGAAGGTCCGCGCCATAGGAGGTGATGTCGACACCGGTCAGCACCACCTCTCGATAGCCTGCGGCGACCAGCGAGCGCACCTCGTCCACCAGGGCGCCGATCGGGACCGAACGGCTGTTGCCGCGGCCGTACGGGATGACGCAGAAGGTACAGCGGTGGTCGCAGCCGTTCTGGACCTGGACGAAGGCGCGGGCCCGGGCGCCGAACCCGGCGGAGAGATGCCCCGCCGTCTCCTTCACGGACATGATGTCGCCGACCAGCACCCGCTCCCCCGCATCGGCCAGGAACGAGGCGGCCTCCATCTTTTCGGCATTGCCCAGAACCCGATCGACCTCGGGCATCGCGGCAAAGCCTTCCGGATCGATCTGGGCGGCACAGCCGGTGACGATGATGCGCGCGTCCGGACGCGACCGTCGGGCCCGGCGGATCGCCTGGCGCGCCTGGCGTTCGGCCTCCGCGGTCACCGCGCAGGTATTGACGATGACGGCGTCCTCCATCCCGGCGTCGGCGGCCAGGCCCCGCATCACCTCCGACTCGTAGGCGTTGAGACGGCAGCCGAAGGTCAGGATCTCGGTGTCGCGGCGGCTCATGGCAGCAGCCGCTCGTCGATCGCGCCGGTGAAGCTGGTCGCGACCGGCCCGGTCATGTCCACGTGATTGTCGTCGCGCCAGCGGATCTCCAGCGTTCCGCCGTCAAGCGCGACGACCGCTTCGCGCCCCGTCAGGCCGCGCCGCGCGGCCGCGACCAGGGTCGCACAGGCGCCGGTGCCGCAGGCCCGGGTGATGCCGACGCCGCGTTCCCATACCCGCATGCGGATGCTGCCGTCGGGCCGGACGGTCGCCGCCTCCACGTTCGCACGCTCCGGATACAGCGGATGGTGTTCCAGTTCCGGGCCCAGAGTGGCGAGGTCGACCGCCTCGGCATCGGCAACGAAGAAGACCATGTGGGGGTTGCCCACATTGACCGCCGCCGGATCGGACAGCGGCCCCAGCGAAATCTCCAGGTGCAGCGTATCGCTCTCCCGGGCCAGGGGGATCTCCTGCCAGGACAGGTTGGCAGGGCCGAGATCGACGGTCACCAGGTTGTCGCCGGCGGCCCGGGCGTCCATCAGGCCGCCGTTGGTCTCGAAGGCGACCCGGTCGGTCCCCTGCTCGGCCATCAAAAGGTCCGCCACACAGCGCGCGGCGTTGCCGCAGGCATCCACCTCGCCGCCGTCGGCGTTGCGGATCCGCATGAAGGCCGCTCCGCTGTTCTGCGGCGGCTCGATGACGATCAACTGGTCGCAGCCCACGCCCAGCTTGCGGTCGGCGATGGCACGCGCGGTTGCGGGGTCGATGGAAACCGCCCCGTCCCGGCCGTCGATGACAACGAAATCGTTGCCCAGACCGTGCATCTTCGTAAAAGGAATCATCGCTCGCCCGCCAAATGCGTCGTGCCGGGCGTTATATGGCGATCCGCGGGCCGGCGTCCACCGGTATTAACCCTGGAAAAACAGGCGTCTTGGGCCCGCGACCGCGCTTGACTTGGCCCCGGCCCGGCAGTACAACCCGCCGCACCTGAAGCATTGGAGACCTTTGACGTCCCGAGGGGCCCGTCAGTCCGCGAGTTTCGCGCACTGGCGCCACTTTTGTTTGTGCCCATCGGAGCGGACGGCGCGGAGACCGGAACACCCATGTTCGACGGCCTGACATCACGGCTTGGCAGCGTTTTCGACGGCTTGAAAAAGCGCGGCGCGCTGAAGGAGTCCGACGTCAAGGCGGCCATGCGCGAGGTTCGGATCGCGCTGTTGGAGGCCGACGTCGCGCTGCCGGTGGTCAAGGACTTCATCGAGAAGGTCCAGGTCGAGGCGGTCGGACAGGAGGTCCTGCGGTCGGTGACGCCCGGCCAGATGGTCGTCAAGATCGTGCACGACACGCTGGTCGACATTCTGGGCGCGGAAAGCCAGGCCATCAACCTGGCGGCGCCGCCGCCGGTGCCGGTTCTGATGGTCGGCCTGCAGGGCGCCGGCAAGACCACCCTGACGGCGAAGCTGGGCAAACGGCTGCAGGAGAAGGACCGCAAGAAGGTCCTGATGGCGTCGCTGGACACCCGCCGGCCAGCGGCCCAGGAACAGCTCAAGGTGCTGGGCGAGCAGGCCGACGTCTTCACCCTGCCGATCGTCGCCGGCCAACAGCCGGTGGACATCGCCAAGCGGGCGATGGAGGTGGCGCGGCTGTCCGGTTACGACGTCGTGCTGTTGGACACGGCCGGACGCCTGCACGTGGACGAATCCCTCATGGACGAGGTGTTCGCGGTCAAGACCGCGTCCAATCCGCTTGAGACGATCCTGGTCGCGGACGCACTGACCGGCCAGGACGCGGTCACGGTCGCCGAAGGGTTCAACCAGCGCATCGGTTTGACCGGCATCGCGCTGACCCGCATCGACGGCGACTCGCGCGGCGGCGCGGCGCTTTCCATGCGCGCGGTGACGGGCTGTCCGATCAAGCTGATCGGGACCGGCGAAAAGCTGGAGGACCTGGAGGATTTCCACCCCGACCGCATCGCCAACCGCATCCTGGGCATGGGCGACGTCGTCAGCCTGGTCGAGAAGGTCGCGGAAACGGTCGACGAGGAAGAAGCAGCGGCGCTGGCCGAGAAGCTGCAGAAAGGCGATTTCGATCTCAACGACCTGGCCAAGCAGTTGCGCCAGATGCGCCAGATGGGCGGGCTCGGCGGGCTGATGAACATGCTGCCGGGCGTCGGCAAGATGAAGGATCAGATGGCGAAGGCCAACGTGGACGAGTCTCTGTTGAAGCGGCAGGAGGCGATGATCGGGTCGATGACACCAGCGGAAAGGCGCAACCCGAAGATCATCCACGCCTCGCGCAAGCGGCGCATTGCCAGCGGTTCGGGGACGTCCATTCAAGAGGTCAACAAGCTGCTGAAACAGCACCTGACCATGTCGAAGATGATGAAGAAGATGCAGAAGATGGGCAAGAAGGGCCTGATGCGCCACGGCATGCCCGGAATGATGCCGCCCGGGTTCCAGTGATCCGGGCGACCCATTCGACGAGTTTTTCCGTTTCAACGTGCCAATCGAGGTAAGAGATCAATGAGTTTGAAAATCAGACTGTCCCGCGGAGGTGCCAAAAAGCGGCCGTTCTACCGGATCGTGGTGGCGGATTCGCGGATGCCGCGCGACGGCCGGTTCATCGAGAAGATCGGCCACTACAACCCGATGCTGCCCAAGGACAGCCCCGAGCGGGTCGTCTTTGAGCAGGAGCGCGCCGAACACTGGCTGAAGGTGGGCGCCAAGCCGTCCGACCGTGTCGCCCGTTTCCTGAGCGCGGCGAACATGATCGAGCTGCCCGAACGGCGGGAACAGTCGAAGAAGCACCTGCCCAAGGCGAAGGCCCAGGAGCGGATGCGCGAGGCCGAGGAGAAGGCCAAGGAAGCCGAGGAGGCCAAGGCGGCCGAGGCCGAGGCGCCTGCGAAGGAAGCCCCTGCCGAAGAGGCGCCCGCCGAGGAGCCTGCGGCCGAAGCGGCACCGGAAGAAGCCCCGGCCGAGGAGACCGTCGCCGAGGAGGCGCCTGCCGAAGAAGCGCCCGCCGAGGACGTGAAAGAGGCCTGACGGACAGGACCGAAGGATGCGGTTGGACCTGGCCATGACCGAACGCAAGCTTTGCGTCGCCGTCGTCACCGGCGCCCACGGGGTGCGCGGGGCGGTGCGGCTGAAGAGCTTCACGGCGGAACCCGAGGCGGTTGCGGACTATCGTCCGCTGACCGACCGGACCGGCGCCAGGACCTTCGAGCTGACGCTGACCGGACGCGCCAAGGACGCGTTGGTCGCCCGTATCGCGGGCGTCGACGACCGGGACGCGGCCCAGGCGCTGAGGGGAACCGAGCTGTATATCGAGCGCGACCTTTTGGGCGCGCCCGAGGACGAGGACGAGTTCTACCAGGCCGACCTGATCGGGCTGACCGCCGAAACCGAGGACGGCGCCGTCTATGGCACGGTGCGCGCGGTCCAGAACTTCGGCGCCGGCGATCTCCTGGAGGTGGACCTTCAGGGCGGCGGGTCCGTCCTGTTGCCGTTCAACCGCACGCTTGTCCCGCTGGTCGACCTGGAGGCGGGACGGATTGTCGTCGTCCCTATGGCCGAGACCGTCGCCGATGGCGAGGAGCCGCAGACATGAGCCGCTGGACCGCAAGGGTGCTGACGCTGTTCCCGGAGATGTTCCCGGGGCCGCTGGGGTGCTCGCTGGCCGGAAAGGCGCTGGAAGACGGGGTGTGGGCGCTGGACGCGATCAACATCCGCGACTTCGCGACCGACCGACACCACACGGTTGACGACGCTCCGTTCGGCGGCGGCGCCGGCATGGTGATGCGCCCGGACGTGGTGGACGCGGCCCTGGCCGCGGTGAAACCGGCGGGTTCGGTTGTCTACCTGACGCCGCGCGGTCAGCCGCTGGACCAGGCCCGGGTGCGCGATCTGGCCGCCGGTCCCGGCATCACCTTGTTGTGCGGCCGTTACGAAGGCGTCGACCAGCGGGTGCTGGACAAACACGGCATCACCGAGGTCAGCCTCGGCGACTTCGTCCTGTCGGGCGGAGAGATTGCGGCGATGGCCCTGATCGACGCGTGCGTGCGGCTCTTGCCCGGCGTGCTTGGCGCCGAGGAGTCGCTGGGCGAGGAGAGTTTCGAGGGCGGGTTGCTGGAATACCCGCATTACACCCGGCCGGCCGATTGGGACGGCCGGTCCGTGCCGGAGGTTCTGCTGTCCGGCCATCACGAACGAATCAGGGACTGGCGGCGTGCCGAGTCCGAACGGGTCACGCGCGAGCGCCGGCCCGATCTGTGGCAGCGCTACGCAGCCGGTCAGAAATAGTGGGATCGAAAGGATAGACGGACCATGAACATCATCGAAAAGCTCGAGCAAGAGCAGGTCGAGAAGCTGGCGGACGGGAAGCAAATCCCCGACTTCCGCCCCGGCGACACCGTGAGGGTGCGCGTCAAAGTTATCGAAGGCAACCGCGAGCGGATCCAGGCCTTCGAAGGGGTGTGCATCGCCCGCAGCGAAGAAGGACTGCGCAGCACCTTCCGGGTGCGCAAGATCTCCTACGGCGAAGGGGTGGAGCGGACCTTCCCGCTGTTCAGCCCACGGATCGAGGGGATCGACGTGATCCGTCGCGGCAAGGTGCGGCGCGCCAAGCTCTACTACCTGCGCGGCCGCACCGGCAAGGCCGCCCGTATCGCCGAGCGTGCCGGCCTGCGCCGGGCGCCCGACGAGGTGGCGACCGCGGCGGAGGCCGAGGCCGCGCAGATGGAACCGGCGGCGCCGCAGCCTCAGGATGCCGCAGCCGGGGCGCCCGATGCGGAGGCGCAGGAAGCGGCCCCGGACACCGGCACGGAAACCGAAGAAGCCAAGGCGTAACGACAGACGGAAAGCGGGAAGGGACGCATTTCGAACGAAACGTCCCCCCGGGAGGCAAGGCATGGCGCAACCGCGGACATTGTTCGACAAGATCTGGGAGAGCCACGTCGTCGACGTGCAGGACGACGGCACCTGTGTCTTGTATATCGACCGGCACCTCGTGCACGAGGTGACCAGCCCGCAGGCCTTCGAAGGGCTGCGCCAGGCAGGCCGGACGGTCCGCCGGCCCGAGGCGACCCTGGCGGTGGCCGACCACAATGTGCCGACCACCGACCGCAGCCGCGGCATCGACGACGAGGAAAGCCGGATCCAGGTCGAGACCCTGGCGAAGAACTGCGCCGATTTCGGGGTGGAGCTGTTCACCATGGACGATGTGCGCAACGGCATCGTCCATATCGTGGGACCGGAACAGGGTTTCACCCTGCCCGGCATGACGATCGTCTGCGGCGACAGCCATACCGCGACCCACGGCGCGTTCGGGTCGCTGGCCTTCGGCATCGGCACGTCCGAAGTCGAGCACGTGCTTGCCACCCAGACTCTGTTGCAGAAGCCTGCCAAGAACATGCGCATCACCATCGACGGCGCGCTGCCGCTGGGGGTGACGGGCAAGGACCTGACGCTTGCGGTGATCGGAAAGATCGGCACCGCCGGCGGCACCGGCCACGTGATCGAGTATGCCGGCGAGGCGATCCGGGAACTGAGCATGGAAGGCCGGATGACCGTCTGCAACATGGCGATCGAGGGCGGCGCCCGCGCCGGGCTGATCGCGCCCGACGACAAGACCATCGACTACATCCGCGGCCGGCCGATGGCGCCCAAGGGCGCGGCCTGGGAGCAGGCCGAGACCTATTGGCGGTCGCTGCCGTCCGACGACGGCGCCCGCTATGACCGCGAGGAGACGATCGCAGCCGCCGACATCGCGCCGCAGGTCACCTGGGGCACCAGTCCCGAAGACGTGGTGCCGATCACCGCGGCGGTGCCGGACCCGGCCGATTTCGACGACGAGAACAAACGGCTGGCGGCACAGCGGTCGCTGGACTACATGGGCCTCGCGCCCGGCACGCGCATGAGCGAGATCGCGATCGAAAAGGTGTTCATCGGGTCCTGCACCAACGGCCGGATCGAGGACCTGCGCGCGGTCGCCAAGATCGCCGAGGGCCGACGGGTCGCGGACGGCGTCCATGCCATGATCGTGCCCGGCTCGGGCCTGGTGAAGGAACAGGCCGAAAGCGAGGGCCTGGACCGCATCTTCAAGGAAGCCGGCTTCGACTGGCGCGAGCCGGGCTGTTCCATGTGCCTGGCGATGAACGCGGACAAGCTGAAGCCCGGCGAACGCTGCGCGTCCACCTCGAACCGCAACTTCGAGGGCCGTCAGGGCCGCGGCGGCCGCACCCACCTGGTCAGCCCGGCGATGGCGGCCGCAGCCGCGGTCAGCGGCACGCTGGCCGACGTGCGCGACTACATCTGACGCCGCGGAAACGGAGGCGAGGCCATGCGACAGGAACCGCACGACACCGAAGGCCTGCTGGCGCGTCTGTTCGGCGATGCGTTCGACGAGGGCGCCTGGCACGTTCAGGTCGCCAACGAGAACGAGACCCTGCTGCAGGACCTGATCGACGACGAGGACGTGGACTCCATCGTGGTGATGGTTTACGGCAAGAAGAAGAAGACCAAAGGCTGAGGCGGGACCGATGCAGAAATTCACCAGCCTGACAGGCGTCGCGGCGCCGATGAACATGATCAATGTCGACACCGACATGATCATCCCCAAGCAGTTCCTGAAGACCATCAAGCGATCGGGCCTCGGCAAGAACCTGTTCGACGAGATGCGCTACAACGACGACGGGACGGAGATCGCCGATTTCGTTCTCAACAAAGAGCCTTACCGGAACGCCAGCATCCTGGTCGCGGGCGACAATTTCGGCTGCGGGTCCAGCCGCGAGCATGCGCCCTGGGCGCTGTTGGATTTCGGGATCCGCTGCGTCCTCGCGCCCAGCTTCGCGGACATCTTCCACAACAACTGCTTCAAGAACGGCATTCTGCCGATCACGCTGCCGCGCGAGGTGATCGACCGGCTGATGGAGAAGGCGGCGCGCGGATCGAACGCCACCTTCACGGTCGACCTGGAGGCCCAGGAGATCACCGATCCCGACGGCGAGAAGATCTCCTTCGACGTGGACGCGTTCCGCAAGCACTGTTTGTTGAACGGGCTGGACGATATCGGTCTAACCATGCAGCGCCGCGCCAAGATCGACACCTTCGAAGAGAAGCAGCGTGCGGCGCAGCCCTGGCTCCAGCGCCACGCCTGAAATTGCTGCGGCGCCCGCGCGCCGTACGAACGGGGAATTCTGTCATGTCATCGAACAAGACCCTTCTGATGCTGCCCGGCGACGGCATCGGTCCGGAAGTGATGGGCGAAGTGCGCCGGATCGTCGACTGGATGGACCGGCGCCGCGCGGTCGGGTTCGACATTGAAGAGGATCTGGTTGGCGGCGCGTCCTACGACGCGCACGGCACGCCCTTGACCGACAAGGCGCTGGACGCGGCCATGACCGCCGACGCGGTGCTGCTGGGCGCGGTCGGCGGCCCGCAATACGACAACGTGGAACGCCACCACAGGCCCGAGGCGGGGCTGCTGACGCTGCGCAAGGAGATGGACCTGTTCGCCAACCTGCGTCCGGCGCTGACTTTCGACGCGCTGTTGGACGCCTCGACCCTGAAGCCGGATGTGGTGCGGGGATTGGACATCCTGATCGTGCGCGAGCTGACCGCAGGCGTCTATTTCGGCGAGCCGCGCGGCATGCAGACGCTGGAGGACGGCAGCGAACGCTGCATCGACACCCAGTCCTACACCAAGGACCAGATCGAACGGGTCGCCGCCGCCGCCTTCGACCTTGCCCGCGAACGGCACAGCAAGGTGCACTCCGTGGAAAAGGCGAACGTCATGGAGACCGGCGTCTTCTGGCGCAAGACGGTGACCGATCTGCACGCCCGCGGCGGCTACGACGATATCACGCTGGAACACATGTATGCGGACAACTGCGCCATGCAGCTTGTGCGCTGGCCGAAACAGTTCGACGTCATCGTCACCGACAACCTGTTCGGCGACATGCTGTCGGACTGCGCGGCGATGCTGACGGGGTCGTTGGGCATGCTGCCGTCGGCGTCGCTGGGCGCGGTCGACGAGACCGGCCGGCGCAAGGCGCTGTACGAGCCGGTGCACGGCTCCGCCCCGGACATCGCCGGCCGCAGCGCCGCCAACCCGCTGGCCATGGTGCTCAGCTTCGCGATGGCGCTCAGATACTCCTTCGGTCTTGGCGACGACGCCGACCTGATCGAACAGGCGGCACAGAACGTGCTGAACCGCGGCATCCGCACCGCCGATCTGATGAGCGAGGGCGCGACGCAGGTCGCCACCACCGAGATGGGCGAGGCACTGGTCAAGGAACTGGATACGCTGGCGGCATAAGATCGTCCCCCTCACCCGGCCGGCGCTCGCGCGCCGTCCACCCTCTCCCCGCTGGAGAGAGTGGCAGTTGGTTCCCTTCTCCCCGAGGGGAGAAGGTGGCCCGCAGGGCCGGATGAGGGGGTTACAGAACCAAGGAACCCACCATGACCTCCGTCGACTGGTCCACCATCCCCGCTCCGCAAGACGACGGCGCGGCCGGCCATCTGGCCGGGACCGCCCTGCCGTCTGTGCCGCTCGCCACGACCGACGGCACCGCGGTCGACCTTTCCGCCCTTTCCGGCACCACCGTGGTCTTCGTCTACCCCAAGACGGGCCGGCCCGACGTGCCGACGCCGGACGGCTGGAACATGATCCCCGGCGCGCTGGGCTGCACGCCCCAGGCCTGCGCCTTCCGGGACCTCCACGGCGAACTCAAGGAACTCGGCGTCGATCACCTGTTCGGCCTGTCGGTCCAGGACACGGACTACCAGCGCGAGGCCGCTGACCGACTGCACCTGCCGTTCCCGCTGTTGTCGGATTCCGGGATGGCGCTGACAAAGGCGATGAACCTGCCGACGTTCGACGCCGCCGGCATGACGCTGCTGCGGCGTCTCAGCCTGGTCATCCGGGACGGCCGTATCGCCCAGGTCTTCTATCCGGTCTTCCCGCCCGACCGCAGTGCCGACGAGGTGATTGCCTGGCTGAAGGCGCAGCAGCAAGAGCCGGTCTAGGACCGCTCGACCACCCGATAGGCGCAGCGGCGCGCGCCGGCCAGGATATGGTCGGTGCGCTCGACCAGAACGTCTTCGCCAAGGACGGCGCGGAAGACGGCAAGCTCGGCGCGGCAGAGCCCGCTGCAGGCCGTCGCCGCGCTGCAGATCGGACAGTGGTTCTCGATCAGCATCCAGGCGCCGTCGGCGCCGCGCCGGACCGTTGCCATATAACCTTCATCGGTCCTGAGCGCCGCCAGCCGTTCCAGCCGGCTGCCCAGGTCCGCCGCCCCGTCCATGGCGGCGCCGTAAGCCTCGGTCTGCTCGCGCGAACGCACCTCCAGCATCATGTCGACGCCATCCTCGCCGAAGGCGGCACGCATGGCGCGGATCAACCCGGTGGTGAGTTCGGCATGGCCGTCGGGAAAGAACCGGTCCGCCGCCGGCGTCAGGCGCCAGCGCTTCGCCGGCCGCCCGACACCGCCCGGCCGCGAGACGGATTCGACCATCGCCTCGGCCTCGAGCTCGTACAGGTGCTGGCGTACGGCCATGGCGGTCACGTCCAGCCGGCGGGCCAATGCCTGCGCCGTTTGCGCGCCTTCGGATTTCAGGAGGTCGAGTATACTGCGCCGGGTCCGCATCCCGGCGGCGGGTTTGGATTTCGAAACGGCCATGAAGTTTTCTAAAGTTTTCTCTTGAGAAATTCAAGCGACCTCGGCTTAATATATAAAGAATAATCTTTTAAAAAGGGAACGCGATGAGCGAAACCGCGGAAAACGGCCTTGTCGACGCCGCCTCGGCCGCGGAGCTGAAGGCCAAAGGCCGGATGATCGTCAAGATCGCGGGCAAGCAGATCGCGCTGTTCCACGGGCCCAAGGGCGTGTTCGCCTGCAACAACCGCTGTCCGCACGAAGGTTATCCGCTGGTCGAAGGCACGCTTGCCGACGGCTGCGTTCTGACCTGCAACTGGCACAATTGGAAGTTCGATCTGGAGACCGGCGAGACCATGGTCGGGGGTGACCGCCTCAGGCGGTATCCGGTGACGGTCGAAGGCAACCGGGTTCTGATCGACATCTCCGACCCGCCGGCTAAGGAAACGCGGGCCCGGGCACTCGAGGCATTGAGGGACTCCTTCCCGCGCTACGAATACGACCGCATGGCCCGCGAGATCGCCCGGCTGGAAGGCGCGGGCGGCACGGCCGAGGCGGCCATTGCCGCCGCGGTCGGATGGAGCCACGACCGCCTCGAATACGGCACCACCCACGCCTTTGCCGCCGCGCCCGATTGGCTGGCGCTTGCCGCGCGATACGGCCGCGACAGGGCCGACCGTCTGGCCGCCGCGGTGGAGGTGGTCGGTCACATCGCCTGGGACACCCTGCGCCAGCCCGCCTTCCCCTTTCCGACATCCGCGACGCCGTTCGACCCCAACGGCCTGGTCGCCGCCATCGAGGCGGAAGACGAGGCCGCCGCGGTGGGCCAGGTACGCGGGGCGTTCCAACAGGGACTTACCTATGCCGACCTGGAGGCGCCGTTCGCCCGCGCCGCGCTGGCGCACTATGCCGACTTCGGCCACTCGGCGATCTATGTGCTGAAAACCGGACAGTTGATCGACCGGCTTGGCCCGGAGGCGGGCCTGCCGCTTGCGCTGGCGCTGGCGCGGTCGCTGGTCTATGCCACGCGCGAGGACCTGATCCCGGAGTTCCGGCACTATGCGCCGGCCCTGGCGGCGTTCGACGGCACCGGAACACGCCGCCTGTCGGCCGGCGACTTCCGCGGCGCCTCGATCAGCGCCGCGCTCGACCTCTGCGTCGAAGCGTCCGGCGACGTCGCCGGACTGTTCGACGCGCTGTTGGGCGCCTCGGCCGAGGCGATGCTGCACTTCGACCTCGACCGGCAGGACCGGACCGAGATCCCGGTCTCGCAGAACGTCGGCTGGCTCGACTTCACGCACATGCTCACCTTCGCCAATGCGGTGCGCCACCTGTGCACCCGCACGCCGGACCTGTGGCCGGCCGCGTGCCTGCAGATGGCCTGTTTCCTCGGCCGGATCACGCGCGACGTGGATTTCCAGCAGGACATGTCGGCCTGGGCCGTGCCGGATGCGGGGTCCTTCTTCGAACAGACGGCGGCCGGTCTGTTCGATCACGGACAGTTCGACTACATCACCTCCTGCCATCGGCTGAAGGTGGTGATGGCGGTGCGCGACGACGTCGAAAGCCGGCCCGACGCGCCGTGGGTCGCACCGGCCCTGGCCGCCGCAAACCGCTATCTGGGCTCGCCGCTCAAACGCAAGCACGTCGCGCGGACCGCGCGCCAGGCGCTGGCCTTCGTCGGTGCCGAAGGCTGACGCGCACCCCTTACGAACGCGGTACTTGTGATGCCGGGGCTTTCGCCGTATTCTGAAGTTTGTGCTCAAGCCAGGAGGCCTACACGATGCGTAGACTGATTCTCGCGCTTGCATTGGTCGGGTTCGGCGCCGGTAGCGCTGTTGCCTGCCCGTACATGACGACCGCCGAAACCCCGATGCCGATCGTCACGGCTGACGGGAAGACGGTCGCGCCGACCCAGACTCCGCTGCCGGACAAAACCGGCGGCTAAAGGGGCAAACAACAGCTTCGAGATTGGCGGGCCGCCTTCAATCGAGGCGGCCTGATTTTTTTGTGGGTCGAGCCACCAAGGAATTGATCTGATGGGGTACAAGCTTGCAGTCGTCGGCGCCACGGGCAACGTGGGCCGCGAGATCCTGGAAACCTTGTGGGAACGCGAGTTCCCCGCCGACGAGGTCGTCGCTCTCGCATCGTCACGGTCGATCGGCAAGACCGTCTCCTACGGCGACGAAGAAGAGATCAAGGTGCAGGACCTGGCCGCATACGACTTCCGCGGGACCGACATCGTGCTGTCGTCCGCGGGCGGCAAGATCAGCGCAGAGTTCGCGCCCCGGGCCGCCAAGGCCGGCGCGGTGGTGATCGACAACACCTCGCACTTCCGGATGGACCCCGACGTGCCGCTGGTGGTGCCCGAGGTCAACCCGGATGCGCTGGCCAGCTTCGGCCGCAAGAACATCATCGCCAACCCCAACTGTTCGACGATCCAGATGGTCGTGGCGCTGAAGCCGCTGCACGACCTGGCGCGGATCCGCCGCGTCGTCGTCTCGACCTACCAATCGGTGTCGGGCGCCGGCAAGGCGGGCATGGACGAGCTGTTCGACCAGACCAAGGGCATCTACGTGAACGATCCCATGGTGAAGGAGCAGTTCACCAAGCAGATCGCCTTCAACGTCATCCCGCATATCGACGTCTTCATGGAGGACGGCGCCACCAAGGAAGAGTGGAAGATGGTGGTCGAGACCAAGAAGATCCTGGATCCGGCGATCAAGGTCTCGGCGACCTGCGTGCGCGTGCCGGTCTTTATCGGCCACGCGGAATCGGTGAACGTGGAGTTCGAGGATCCGATCGACGCCCAGGCGGCGCGTGAGGCCTGGAAGGCGGCCGCCGGCGTGACCGTGATCGACCACCGGCTGGACGAAGGTTACGTGACCCCGGCCGAGTGCGTCGGCGAGGACGCGGTGTTCGTCAGCCGGGTGCGCGAGGACCCGACGGTCGAGAACGGCCTCAATTTCTGGTGCGTGTCCGACAACCTGCGCAAGGGCGCGGCGCTGAATGCGGTTCAGATCGCCGAGATCCTGATCGAGGGATACCTGGAAAACGCGGCCTGAGCGCCGCTGGTTCCGAGGCCGAAGGCTTACCGTACCTTGACCGGTGCGAAGCGCGGCGCCGCGGCGACCAGCCTGTCCTGCGCGGCGATGATCCGAAGCTCGCGCGTCCCCGCCGCCTCGGTCGCCTCGAAGATCGCGAACACCGCCTCGGCCGTGCGCGCGAGTGCCGCGGCCACGTCACGCAGGTCCAGGTAAAAGGCGGTGAACAGCGCCGCCGTGGCGTCGCCGGCGCCGTTGGGCGCAACCGGCAACGACAGGAACGGGGTTTCCACCAGCCACGCACCCTCCGCACCAATGGCCAGCATCGCCACGCCGCCCGTGCCGTTTGCGTCGAAACGCAGGCTGGTGACCACGACGATGGCGGGGCCCGCCGCGCGCACCTTGTCGCCGGCCTCCAACGTCTGCTCCAGCGATTTCGCCGGGCCGCCGGACAGAAGCTCCAACTCGAACTGGTTGGGCAACACGATGTCCGCCGCCGGAACCGCATGATCGTGCATGAATTCCGGAATGCCTTCGCGCACGTAAAGGCCCGGTTCCGCATCGCCCATCACCGGGTCGCAGACATAAAGCGCGTCGCGGTTCGCCGCGCGGACCCGCGCCACCGCATCCAGGATCACCGCCCCCAGCGTGACGTCGCCCATGTAACCCGACAGCACGGCCGCACAGTCGGGCAGAACGCCGCGCGCCTCGATCCCGTCGAAAACGGACCTGACATGCGCCGCGTCCAGGACCGGCCCGCTCCAGCTTCCGTAGCCCGGATGGTTGGAGAACATGACCGTGTGCAAAGGCCAGACCTCGTGGCCAAGCCGCTGCAGCGGAAAGACCGCGGCCGAGTTGCCCACATGGCCATAGGCCACGTGGCTCTGTATCGACAGGATCGCCATCGACGGGTCCGAACGGTGTTGTGCCTCCGCATCGAACACTAGGGACAAATCGCCGCGCCGGATAGGGCGGAATGGGCCGGCATGTTGCGGCGGCGTCACGCGCCGCATTCCCTTTCGCGCCCGGTTGCCTATAGTGCGGCGCAGAAACCGCAACGCCACGTCACGGGGGTATTGATGATGGCCGTCTCCGTCCGACCGCGCCGATCCGCGCTTTACATGCCGGGGTCGAATGCGCGCGCCCTGGAGAAAGGGCGCAGCCTGCCAGCAGACTGCCTGATCATGGACCTGGAAGACGCCTGCCCGCCCGACAAGAAAGTGGGCACGCGCGGCATGATCGCGGCCGCGCTGGCTGACGGCGGCTATGCGCCGCGCGAGGTCATGGTCCGGGTCAACGGCTTCAACACCGACTGGGGCGAAGACGACGTTCGGGAAATGGGCGGCTGCGGCGCCCAGGCCCTGGTCCTGCCGAAGGTGGAGAGCGCGGCGACCGTTCAAAAGGCCGAGGCCCTGTTGCATGCGTCGGGCGCGGGCGATGACATTGCCCTTTGGTGCATGATCGAGACGCCCCGCGGCATCCTTGCCGCCGAGGAGATCGCCGCCGCCAGTCCCAGGTTGGGCGGATTGATCATGGGCACGGCGGACCTTGCGAAGGACCTGCACTGTGCGCACGGCGCCGACCGGCTGCCTCTGATCAGCCATCTCAGCCGCTGTGTCCTGGTGGCCCGGGCCTACGGCCTTGGCATCCTGGACGGCGTTCATTTCGACCTGGAGGACGACGAGGGATTCGTCGCCTCCTGCCGACAAGGCGCGGATCTGGGCTTCGACGGCAAGACCCTGATCCATCCCAAGACCATCGCGGCGGCCAATGCGATCTTCGGCCCTTCCGACGACGAGCTTGAGGAAAGCCGCGCCATCATCACCGCCTTCGAGGCGGCCCGGGCGGCCGGCCAGGGCGTCGCCGTGCTGAACGGCAGGCTGGTCGAAAACCTGCATGTCGACAACGCACGCCGCGTGCTGGCGATGGCGGACAGGATCAAGGAACTCGAGGACGCGACCGCACAATGAACGACAAGACAAACATCGAATCGTTCCGGCGCGATGCTGAAGCATCGCCGTCCAAATCGACGGCCGGGCGCCTGTTCGAGGACTTCGCGCTGGGCGAGACCATTCTGCACGCAACCCCGCGCACGGTCACCGAAGGCGACGTCTCCCTGTATACCGCGCTCACGGGCTCGCGGTTCGCGCTGCAGTCGTCCGACGCGTTTGCCCAGTCGGTCGGGCTGCAGCGGGCGCCGGTCGACGACCTGTTGGTCTTTCACATCGCGTTCGGAAAGACGGTGCCGGATATCTCGCTCAACGCGGTCGCCAACCTGGGCTACGCCGAGTGCCAGTTCCTTCAACCGGTCTATCCGGGCGACACGCTGGCCGTTGCCTCGGAGGTGATCGGCCTCAGAGCCACCCAGGACGGCAAGACCGGCATCGTCTATGTGCGCTCCAACGCGAAGAACCAGGCCGGCGACCTGGTTCTGACCTGGGTGCGCTGGGTGATGGTGGAGCGCCGCCACCCGGACGGGCCGGCGCCGTCGCCGCATGTGCCCGAGCTTGACGAACACGTCACCAACCTGTTCCTGCCAGCCGCGCTCTCGGCGGAGAACTGGAACGACTCGCTGGCCGGCGCGCAGCACCGCTGGGACGACTATGCAGTCGCCGAACGCATCGACCACCTGGCCGGGGTGACCGTCGAAAACACCGAACACGGACTTGCTGCAAAGCTCTACCAGAACAACGCCCGTGTTCATTTCAACGCCCAGCGCGCGCACGGCACCCGGTTCGGCCAGCGGGTGGTCTATGGCGGCCATATCATGTCGCTGGCGCGCGCGCTCAGCTACAACGGGCTGGGCAATGCCTGCCTGGTCGGTGCCATCAATGCCGGGACCCACGTGAACCCGGTGTTTCCGGGCGACACCATCTATGCCTGGACCGAAGTCGTCGACAAATGGCCGGTCCAGGCCAACGCCGGGTTCGGGGCGTTGCGCCTGCGCACCCGCGCGACCAAGGACCTTCCGTGCGACAGTTTCCCCAAGGCGGGCCTCAGGGTCGTCCTGGACCTAGACTATTCGGTGCTGATCCCGCGCTAGCGGGTTCGCTGAGCGGCGTCGTTGTTCCCTGATGCCGAGGAGCGCCCCAAGGGCGCGTCGATTCCCGATCCCGGAATCGATCGAGGCTTCCGGGGGAGCGCCAGAGGGACGGCAGTACCCCTGTCGCATCCTTGTACCGCCCGAAGGCGACACACCCGGAAGCCTCGTGAGACCCGGAGGTCCCGATCACGCAAGTGCGGGCTTCCACCCTTTTCGATCGGCATCCCGGTCACCCTGGCAAAGCACCGCGGACCGATCGATCCGGTGCGTCCGACCCCTCCCGGAGGAGACATCGAACGCGAACGGTCAAACCATGCCGCCGGACGTTTGTTCCACGTCGCCCGAAAACCCTGAGGCAGGTCCCCGAACCCGGATTGCTCCGGCGAATTCCCGCAACGATGCCGAAACACCGTCCGGAACCCTGACGCGGCGCCCTGTCTCGGACCTGCCGGCCGGAACGGGAAGCCCCGCTCCGGTCCGGAAGCGCAAGAACCCGAAGATCCTTGCAGTCCCGACTCCGTCCTTTGACCAAGCTGGAAGATCCTGCCCGAAGGCGTTCTCTTCGTCCCCTGGCCCCGGCTCGCCGAAACGAACCGCGGACGGGTAGCAGTTGTCCGAACGACCCTTCCAACATGGACGGACCCGCTCTCACCAGCGTTTCCGCCCCGCCCTGAAAGGTTCCGTCCCGTCCCCGCCGCGTAACCCGAAGGTTGCGCTTGATGGCGGCGGCGACACCGTCCCTTCCAGCAGTCCTCCGTCCCGAAGAACGGTGAACCGGGAAACGATCGCTGCCGTTCCGCCACTATGGCCCCGAACCAGGCCGAAGCCCGATCCAATGCCACCCCTTTCGCGAGACCGGATCCGAGGATCCGGCCCGTTCCGGGTCCGAGCGGCTTTTTCGTGACCCAACCGGTTCCGAAGAACCGGCCGTGCGGGCCGCGAGCCTCCCGAGAGAGGCGCCGTTCGGTTCGATCCGGCTTTCCGCTGCCCACACCCGCTCCGAAGAGCCGGTGCTGGCGGGCGAACGGCCCTCCCGAAGGAGGCGCCGGATCGTGCGGACCGGCGTTTCGAATAACGCCCCGATCAACCTCTGTTACGGGACCCGAAGATCCCTGCCCGGAAGCCGACCGCCATGACCCCTCTTTCCTTCGAGCCCGAAGGCCCGTCGTGAGAGGCGTCCTGGCTGTACCCGCTTTCGCGAAACGATCCGAAGACCATCCCACGAACGCCAGGCCGGAGAGGCGCGTCATCCGAAAGCGACGCGGTCTTCCGCCAGCGACCCTTGCACCGGTGACGGACCGTCGGAACCGGGGCGAACCCCGAAACCTTCGGCCCAGCGGTTCAAGAGCCGCCGAACCAGGCAAAACCAGCCGCGGAGGACCAGTTCCGCCCCTGAAGCGTCGTTGTCGTTTCCATCACCCGGCTGTTGCAGGCCACCGTTCCGAAGAACAATCGCTCGTAACGAACCGTTTGACTTCCGCGACACCGGATCGCTCCAGCGCATTCGCGTGATGAAAACTTTGAATATTTGGCCAAGCCTTGTCTAGAAAAAACGACGAATAGTTGCAAGAAACTTGTGCATAACATGGCATTTATTACACAAAGGGCTAACAATTATTCCACACAACAGTCCACAGACTTATGCACAGCCACGACATCTTTTAAGATCCGTCCTCCTGACCCACGAGATTTGGTTCATGATCGGGAAAGATCCGCACAGCACCATGGCGGCCCGCTGCGCGGCCGCCGTGCGCAACCTGTCGCATCGGGTCCGTTTGCGCCGTCCGGGCGTATTGACTATAACGCGGGTGTGCTTGCGCAATGCGGGGGTGCAACCGCACGCACATCGGTTCGATCGGAAACGGGACCGGGTCGGGTTCCGGGCAATCCTTCATCAAGAGGTCTGTCATGAGCACGGACGAAAGGCCGCTATCGCCGCATCTGCAGGTTTATCGTTTCGAATGGACGATGGCCTATTCGATCACCCACCGCATCACCGGGGTGGGCCTATCCGTGGGCGCGCTGTTGCTGGTGTGGTGGTTGATGGCCCTGGCCAGCGGACCGGACGCGTTCGCGACCGTCCAGGCGTTTATCGGATCGTGGATCGGGCGTCTGTTGCTGTTCGGCTGGACTTGGGCGCTGTTCTATCATCTGGCAAACGGCATTCGGCACATGATGTGGGACATCGGCTGGGGTTTCGAACTCAAGACCGCAGCCTTCACCGGCCATATTGTCGCCGTTTCGTCGGTGGTCTTGACGTTGCTTGCTTGGATCATCGGCTACGGGTTCCTCGGAGGATAGACGATGTCGTTGCGCACGAAGCTCGGAGAAGCGCGCGGTCTTGGCAGCGCCAAGGAAGGAACCCATCACTGGTGGGTCCAGCGCATCACATCGATCGCGCTTATCCCGCTGTCGTTGTGGTTTGCCTTTGCGGTCGCGTTCCTCGCCAGAGAAGGCTATGCCGCGGTGGCCGCCTGGGTCGCCGCGCCCCTGAACGCGATCTTGCTGTTGTTGTTGATCGTTGCGACATTTCACCACCTGCATCTCGGTGTACAGGTGGTGCTGGAGGATTATGTTCATCATGAACCCACCAAGGTGGCGGCAGTTCTGGCTGTCAAGCTGGCCAGCGCCGCGCTTGGCGTGGCCGCCGCCTTTGCGGTGTTGAACGTGTCGTTTGGAGCGTAACCGCCATGGGACAGGCATATCCGATCACAGACCACACCTACGACGTCGTCGTTGTCGGCGCCGGCGGAGCGGGCCTGCGCGCCACCTTCGGCCTCGCCGAGCGCGGCCTGCGGACGGCCTGCCTGACGAAGGTTTTCCCGACCCGCAGCCACACCGTGGCGGCCCAGGGCGGGATTTCGGCCGCGCTCGGCAACATGGGCCCGGACGACTGGCGCTGGCACATGTACGACACGGTCAAGGGCTCGGACTGGCTCGGCGACCAGGACGCCATCGAATACATGGTGCGCGAAGCCGCACCGGCAGTGATCGAACTGGAGCATTACGGGGTTCCGTTCAGCCGGACCGAGGCGGGCAGGATCTACCAGCGGCCGTTCGGCGGTATGACGACGGAATTCGGCGAAGGACCGCCCGCACAGCGCACCTGCGCGGCCGCGGACCGCACCGGCCATGCCATGCTGCACACGCTTTACCAGCAGGCGTTGAAACACGATGCGGAGTTCTACATCGAGTATTTCGCGCTGGACCTGATCATGGAGGACGGCGCCTGTCGCGGCGTCGTTGCCTGGAACCTGGACGACGGCACCATCCACCGCTTCCGCGCCAAACAGGTGATCCTCGCCACCGGCGGCTACGGCCGCGTGTTCTTCTCGGCGACCTCCGCGCACACCTGCACCGGCGATGGCGGCGCCATGGTGCTGCGCGCGGGTCTGCCCCTGCAGGACATGGAATTCGTCCAGTTCCATCCGACCGGCATCTACGGCGCCGGCTGCCTGATCACGGAAGGCGTGCGCGGCGAAGGCGGCTACCTGACCAATTCTGAGGGCGAGCGATTCATGGAGCGCTACGCCCCGTCGGCCAAGGACCTGGCCTCGCGCGATGTGGTCAGCCGGTCGATGACCATCGAGATCCGCGAAGGACGCGGCGTCGGCCCGAACAACGACCACATCCATCTGCATATCGAACATCTCGACCCGGCGATCATCAACGAACGCCTTCCGGGCATCGCCGAGACGGCACAGATCTTCGCCGGCGTCGACGTGACCAAGGAACCGATCCCGGTGCTGCCCACATGCCACTACAACATGGGCGGCATCCCGACCAACTATCACGGCGAAGTCGTGACCCTGAAGGACGGCAACCCGAACGCCGTCGTCCCGGGCCTGATGGCGGTGGGCGAGCAGGCCTGCGTCTCGGTGCACGGCGCCAACCGGCTCGGCTCCAACTCGCTGCTGGACCTGGTGGTGTTCGGCCGCGCTGCGGCGAACCGCTGTGCGGAAACCGTCGATCCCAACGAGCCGCACCGGCCGCTGCCGGCGGATGCGGGAGAGGACGCGCTGGCGCGCCTCGACAAGTTCCGCAATGCCGACGGCGACACGCCGACAGCCGACCTGCGCCTGCAGATGCAAAAGACCATGCAGTCCAACTGCGCGGTGTTCCGGACCGGCGAGATCCTGGACGAGGGCGTCGCGGCGATGAAGGAGACCTGGTCTCACGCGAAGGGCATCACGGTTTCCGACCGCTCGATGATCTGGAACTCGGACCTGGTCGAGACGCTGGAGTTCGACAACCTCATCGCCCAGGCGATGGTCACGATCTCGTCCGCAGCGAACCGCAAGGAAAGCCGCGGCGCGCATGCCCGCGAGGACTATCCGGAACGCGACGACGAGAACTGGATGAAACACACACTGGTCTGGTGCGACCCGGACGGCAATGTGAAGATCGATTATCGTCCGGTCACGATGACCACGATGACCAACGATGTACAGTCGTTCCCGCCCAAAGCCAGGGTGTACTAGCCGTAGCCGGCGCGTTGTCCATTTGATGAGGTAATGACGGATGGTCGAGTTCGCTCTGCCCGCCAATTCGAAATACACCAAGGGCAAGACCTGGAAGGCGCCGGACGGCGCCAAGAACGTCAAGACGTTCCGGATTTACCGCTGGTCGCCCGACGACGGCCAGAACCCGCGGGTCGATTCCTACGAGGTCGATATCGACGATTGCGGTCCGATGGTCCTGGACGCGCTGATCAAGATCAAGAACGAGGTCGACCAGACGCTGACCTTCCGCCGTTCATGCCGCGAGGGCATCTGCGGCAGCTGCGCCATGAACATCGACGGCCTGAACACGCTGGCCTGCACCAAGTACATCTCCGAGATCAAAGGCGACGCCAAGGTCTTCCCGCTGCCGCACCTGAAGGTGGTGAAGGACCTTGTGCCCGACCTTTCGCAGGTCTACGCGCAGCTCGCCTCGATCGAGCCGTGGATGAAGACCCAGTCGCCGCCGCCGCCCGACCAGGAACGCCTGCAATCGCCCGAAGACCGCAAGCGCCTGGACGGGCTTTACGAGTGCATCCTGTGTTTCTGCTGCTCGACGAGCTGTCCCAGCTACTGGTGGAACGGCGACCGCTATCTGGGCCCGGCAATCCTGTTGCAGGCCTACCGCTGGATCGCCGACAGCCGCGACGAATATACCGGCGAGCGGCTTGACGACCTGCAGGACCCGTTCCGGCTCTATCGCTGTCACACAATCTTCAACTGCACGAAGACCTGCCCCAAGGGCCTGAACCCGGCCAAGGCGATCGCGGAAATCAAAAAGCTGATGGTCGCCCGCCAGGGCTGAGCGGAAACCGGTCCCTCCTGGTCCGTCCCTGCTCCCTCCAGGGAGAGCGGCTCTAGGGCGTGATCGCTTGTGTTCGAGCCGTTTGACGACGTTTGAACACGGAGTGCAATGCGTCACTTGCAGCCAAGCCCTTCGAGACGGCCGCGTTCCGCGGCCTCCTCAGGGTGAGGAAACAGTCTAAGGTCTTCGATACCGAAAACCCTCATGGTGCGGAGGCGCGCGCCAGCGCGCCGTCTCGAACCATAGGGCTGCAAGCGCGTCGGTGTCTCGACGTGAACTGATCCTGATCTAGTCGCCGGACTGACTTGCGACGTCACCACCGCGTTGCATGGCCGCGTTCAGACCGGCGCCGATCGCCACGCCCAGGACCAGGGATAGACAGCAGGCCAGGACCAGCGCGCGGGCGGAGTAGCGGCCGCGTTCCGGCGGTGCGGGCGGTTCGTTCTCGTTGATGGCAACAGGCGGCAGGCCGACGTCGGTACGGTTGAGGCCCCGTTCTCCCAGGACCTCGTCCAGCGAGCGAAGACGCCGCTTCAGATAGGCGCTTGGCATGACCACCCCCCAACCGGCTTCGTCGGCCGCGCGGGCGCCTCAGGCGCCCTGACCATGCGCGGACCCGTCCGGTTTCACGCCGGGATTATAGGCGTGCGGCCCCCGCTGTCCAGCGGTCCGCTAGGGGGTCTCGGAGAACTCCAGCGCCACCCCGAACAGGTCGGCCGCGCCGATCTGTACCGTCTCTCCGCGCCATTGCGCAGGCACCCCGGTTCCGTCCAGAAGGTCCTTGGCAAGCCCCAGGTCCTTGACCGCGATCCGGTAGGCGGCGAAATGGGGCCGGTTCGGCGCCGCCGCCGGAGCAAGGCCGGGGAACCGCGCCTCGAAGGCCGTCGCCGACAGCACCGAGACCGTCCCGCCGCCCGGCGCGCGCGCGGCAAGGCCGTCCGCGGTCTCGGCCACCGCGTCGGCACCGAACAGACCCGAAAGGAAACGGTACATCGCCGGCGATGCGGCGCCGATCAGGACCACCTCGGCAATACCCATCGCGCCGTTCTCGTGGCGCTGATAGGCCGGCCTCCAGAAGTGCTCCGGCGCGGACTGCTGGCACGTAAACGCCACCGCCTCGGGCATGCCCGCGTCGCGCGCGAAGGCCAGCGTAAAGCCGACCGTGACCGTGCCGCCGTCCGGCAGCCGCGCGCTGCGTTCGAATCGAAACGGCCAGCGACGCGCGGCGATGCCGTGGTCGGCGAAATCGCGCGCATCAGCCGCCGCGTCGTCCGACTTCAGGGCCAGCATCGACATCCCCTCGCGGGCGCGCAGATAGTCGCGGTTGTAGGCGCCGAACTGGAAACCGTCGGGGTCCGGCTCGACGATCTTTTCGGGTGCCGCCACGGTAAGCAGTTCCAGGAAGGTGTCGCCGAACTGCACCAGACGGTTGTCGGTGCCCCAGTCATGCGACGCCCTGGGAGTCAGCGTAAAGCCCAGGCGTTCGTAGACCGCTGCCGCGGCGTCCAGGTCGCGCACGCACAGGACCAGGTGGTCGATTCCGCGCGCCGAGGCCACGACCGCCGGCCTACATCTTGAATTCGCCGGTTCCCGCGTCGACCTTGCCGCCGGCTTCCTGCCAGGCCCCGAAGCCGCCCGCCATGTGGGCGACCCGTTCCAGCCCCATCTGCGACGCCGTCAGCCCGGCCAACGCCGACCGGCCGCCGCTGGCGCAGAAGAACATCACGCGTTTGCCGCTGGAAAACGCCGGATTGTGCATCGGGCTGTTGGGATCGAGCTGAAACTCAAGAATGCCACGCGGACAATGGATGGCGCCGGGGATCGAGCCCTCGCGTTCCAGTTCGCCGGTCTCGCGCACGTCCACGAACACCGTGTCCTCACCGCCCAACAGCGGCAACGCGTCCTCCGCCGTCAGCGTCTCGATGGACGCATTGGCCTCTTCCAACATGTCGCGCACGCTTTTGATGATCATGACGCGCATTCCTCCCGATTGCAGGCGCTACCGAACGACGCTGTTGATCAGGCCGATCGTCCGCTGGTGCGCCGAAGCGGCACTGTCGGGGTGATAGGACCCCCGCATCTCGCAATTGAAGCCGTGTCCGGCCTTTGGATAGGTGAAGATCGGGATCTCGAACTGCAGTTCGCGGATGTCGTCGACATCCTCCATTGATATGGCCGCGTCCTCCTCGCCGAAGTGCATCATCACCGGACAGCGCGGGTGTTCCTCCCGGAACTCGTGAATGCCGCCGCCGTAATAGCAGACCGAACAGGCGATGCCCGAAAGCCGCGTCGCCGCCAGCCAGGCCAGGGTGCCGCCCCAGCAATAGCCGACAACCGCAATGCCGCCGGGAAGCTCCGCGGCGGCGGCCTTGATATCGAGCAGCGAATCCTCCAGCGCGACCTTGTCCTTCAGCGCGCGCCCCTTGGCGATCCCGTCGTCGTCATAGGCCAGTTCCAGATCGCGCTCGACGCGATCGAACAGGGCGGGCGCGATGACGCTGTATCCCTCTTCGGCGAACCGGTCGACGACGCCGCGGATGTGCTCGTTGACCCCGAAGATCTCCTGGCAGATGACGATGCCGCCGCGGGCCTCCCGCGTGGGGTCGGCGCGGTATCCGCCAAGGGTGTGCCCGTCCTCTGCCGTCAGCGTTATTTTCTCGCCCATTGACCCCTCGCTTTCCCGTCACCGCCGAACAGGTACCGATTGTATCCGCCGGCCGGACACGGTTCATACATTAAATCGGAACAACAGCACGTCGCCGTCCTTGACGACGTAGTCGCGCCCTTCCAGCCGCATCTTTCCGGCATCCTTCGCACCCTGCTCGCCACCGTGGGCGACGTAGTCTTCGAAGGCAATCGTCTCCGCGGCGATGAAGCCCTTCTCGAAATCGGTGTGGATGACGCCGGCGGCCTGGGACGCGGTCGACCCTGCCGGCGTGGTCCAGGCGCGCGCCTCCTTCGGCCCGGCCGTGAAGAACGTGACCAGGTCCAACAGCGCGTAACCCGCGCGCACGACCCGCGCCAGCCCGGTCTCCTCCAGCCCGAGGCTGTCCAGGAACTCGGCCTTCTCTTCCAGGCTGTCCAGTTGGGCGACCTCCGCCTCGATCGCCGCGGAGACGACCACCGTGGCGGCGCCTTCGGCTTCCGCCTTGGCGGCGACCTTCTCCGAGAACGCGTTGCCGTCCGCCGCGCTTTCCTCGTCCACGTTGCAGACGTAAAGAACCGGCTTGGCGGTCAGAAGTTGAAGCTGGCGGAACGGTTTCTTTTCCTCCGCGCTCAGACCCAGCGTGCGGGCAGGCTTGCCCTCCTCCAACAGCGCAAGCGCGCGTTCGACGAGTGCCAGGGTCGCCGCCGCCTCCTTGTCCTGGCCCTTCATGCGTTTCTTCAGGGGATCGATCCGCTTTTCCAGGCTCTGCATGTCGGCCAGCATCAGCTCCGTTTCCACGGTCTCGGCATCGCGGATCGGATCGACGCTGCCTTCCACGTGGGTGACGTCACCTCCGTCGAAACACCGCAGCACGTGGACGACCGCGTCGACCTCGCGGATATGGCCGAGAAACTGGTTGCCCAGCCCCTCGCCCTTGGACGCGCCGCGCACCAGACCCGCGATGTCGACGAACTCCAGAAAGGTGGGGATGACCTTGGCCGAGCCGGCAAGCGCGGCCAGGCGGTCGAGCCGCGCGTCGGGAACGGCAACCCGGCCGCTGTTCGGCTCGATGGTACAGAAGGGGTAGTTTTCCGCCTGGGCCTGAACCGTCTCGGTCAGCGCGTTGAACAGGGTCGACTTGCCCACGTTGGGCAGGCCAACAATGCCGCAATTGAAGCCCATCGGTCAGTCCTTCGCGCCGGTCCCGGCCGCGCGTTCGTCCCGTCGTTCCGGCGGGTTGAGGGCCAGCGAGACCCGGTTCATGAACTGATCCGGCCGCCCTGCAGCCAGGGCGTCGGCGTTTGCGGCCACCGCGTCCAGGACGTTTTCCGCCAGCGGACGCTCCGCCTTGGCGAAGTCAGACAGCACATGGCCATGCACCCGGTTCTTGTCTCCCGGATGGCCGATGCCGATGCGTATCCGCTGAAACTCCTTGCCGATAAACGTGTCGATGCTGCGCAGCCCGTTATGGCCGCCATGCCCGCCGCCCTGCTTGACCCGCACCTTGCCCATCGGCAGGTCCAGGTCGTCATACAGAACGGTCACATCCTCGGGATCCAGCTTGTAGAAATTGACGACCTCGGCCACGGCGCGGCCGGAATCGTTCATGAAGGTGGTCGGTTTCAGACACATCACCTTCTCGCCGGCAAGGAAACCCTCGGCGACCTGTCCCTGGAACTTGGCGCGCCACGCCCCAAAGGAATGGCGGCGGACGATCTCGTCCACCGCCATAAACCCAATATTGTGCCGGTTGTTCTCGTATTTGGGCCCCGGATTGCCGAGACCGACAAAAACCAGCATGGGCCGGGCCTACTCCTCCTTGGCTTCGCCTTCCTCGGCAGGCGCTGCGCCTTCCTCGGTCGGCGCTGCACCTTCCTCGCCCTCGCCCTCTGCGGCTTCGGCTTCGGCGGCCACCTCTTCCTCTTCCTTGACGATCGGCGCCGCGATGGTGGCGACCGTAAAGTCCCGGTCGGTGATCGTCGGGGTGACTCCCTCGGGCAGCTTGATCGCGCTGATGTGGATGGAATCGCCGATGTCGTATTCGGCGATATCGCATTCAAGCTGCGGCGGAATGTTGTCGACGCTGCAGAGAAGCTCCACTTCGTGACGCACGATATTCAGGATGCCGCCCTTCTTCAGGCCGATGCAGGTTTCCTCGTTCAGGAAATTCACGGCCACGTTCACGGCCAGCTTCGCGTCGGCGCTGACCCTGAGAAAGTCGATATGCATCGGCTTGTCGGTGACGGGGTGAAGCTGGATATCGCGGGGCAGCACCCGGTCGGCCTTCGCCCCGTCGACCTCAAGGTCGTAGACGGTGGAGAAGAAGGCCCCGGTTTCCAGGTTCTTCACGACGACCCGCGGGTCCAGAGAGATCTTGGTCGGGTCTTTCTTATCGCCGTAGACGACGGCGGGCACGCGCCCGGCTCGCCGTTCGGCCCGGGCTGCCCCCTTACCTGCCCGGTCCCGCGCAAACGCGGGCAACACGTTGGAATCGCTCATCTTTCACTCCAGATCTGGAAAAGACGGCCGTTGCCTCCAGGGGTGCACGGCCGCGACGAAGGCCGGACGCTCTAGGGTCCGCCCAAAACTCGCGGGCTTATACACCTAGTCGAACAGGCTGGAAACCGATTTTTCCTCGGAAATGCGCAGGATGGCCTCGGCCAGGACGGGTGCGACCGTGATCTGGCGGATGTTGTGGCTGACCCTGACCGCCTCGGTCGCCATGATGCTGTCGGTGGTGACCAGCGCCTCCAACGGCGAGGCCGACACCCGGGCGACCGCGCCGCCGCTGAGCACGCCATGGCTGACATAGGCGGCCACCGACCTGGCCCCCGCATCCATCAGCGCCTGGGCGGCGTTGCACAGGGTGCCGGCGCTGTCGACGATGTCGTCGACCAGAATGCACCGCCGTCCCTCCGGCGAGCCGATGATGTTCATCACCTCCGAAACGCCTGCCTTCTCGCGCCGCTTGTCGATGATGGCCAGATCCGCCTCCAGGCGTTTCGCGACCGACCGCGCCCTCAGGACGCCGCCGACGTCGGGCGAGACCACCATAAGCTCGTCGCCGGCGGTGTGTTCCTCGATGTCGCGGACCAGCGAGGGCGCGGCATAAAGGTTGTCCGTCGGGATGTCGAAGAAGCCCTGGATCTGGCCGGCGTGCAGATCCATGGTCAGCACCCGGTCGGCGCCGGCCGTCTGGATCAGGTTCGCCACCAGCTTGGCGGAGATGGGCGTGCGCGGGCCGGTCTTCCGATCCTGGCGCGCATAGCCGTAATAGGGAATCACAGCCGTGATGCGCCGCGCCGACCCGCGGCGCAGCGCGTCGATGATGACCAACAACTCCATCAGGTTGTCGTTGGCCGGATAGTTGGTCGACTGGATGACGAACACGTCCTCGCCGCGAACGTTCTCCAGGACTTCGACGAAGATTTCCAGGTCCGAGAACCGACGGATGGCAGCCTGCGTCAGCGGCACGTTCAGGTATGCGGAGATCGCTTCGGCCAAAGGCCGATTCGAGTTACCACTCAGGATTTTCATGAACCGATCAGCGTCCTGTGAGCGACCGCGGAGTTGCAACGCGGGCCTTCTATATCAAGGCGCCAATTCCATGTAAACGGCCCGAAGGCGCGACCGCACCGACCGCGCCTATCCCGTCTCCGGCAGAGTGTCCGTACCGTAGACGTCGAGGTACTGAATGTCCTCGACGGTGAGCGCAATTTCCTCGACGACGCTCCACACGACGTCGTAGGCGGCGCGTCCCCACTTGCCGCGCAGAAAGCCCCGCGGGACGTTGTTCTGCTGGCGGATGGTGCCGTGGACCTCGCCGTCGGGCGACGACAGTTCCCAAAGGATTTCGACCGAATCGGTGCGGGCGTTGAGTTCGGTCACGTTCACCTTCACCGACAGGACGACGTCCGCATAGGCGAGGTCGTCGACCATGGGCACGCGCACCTCCCTGAACACCGCCCTGTACGCACGGGCCAGCGTGACGTTGCCGTCGCCGGGCGCGCCCGTCACCTCCTTCAGACCGAGTCGGTAGGGTCTTTGCGTCGGCGCCTCGACCGCATCCATCGGCTTCAGGCGGCTGGCGATCTCGAACGCCGTCTTGCCGGCGATCTCGCGCAACAGACGCGGCCGCGCATCCTCCCAGGATCGTTCGTCGGCGTCGCTTTCAACCATGCGGCGGGCGACCAGTCGGCCCTGCTCGTTGGTCAGCAGCCAGAAGACCTTGACCCGGCCGTCATGCAGGAAGGCGCGGCCCTCCAGGAGGTAGGCGTTCTCCAGGTCGCCGTTGACCGAGGCCGGCACGTTCATCGCGTGGAACGCCTCGACGACGGCGTCGGGCAGGTCGTTGCGGAACTGGGGCGTCCCGCCGTCGATCGGCGCAACCACGACGCCGGCGCCGTCGCGCGGATGGGCGAGGTCGTTGGAAGTCTTGTCCTTGAACGGACGCGGCAGCGGTCCGCAGGCCTGAAGCGCCAGCATCGCCGCCGCCAGGACGAGGCCCGCGCGCATCGTGCGGTCAAAGCACGACACAGCTCACCACCAAGGCCAGCAGGGCCAGGATAAAAAGCTGGATCAGCCAAGGCATGTCCGCATCCTACTTCACCACCAGATCCAGCGGGGCGGCGGAAACCGGCTCGGCCCCGTCCGCGGTGACGATCGACGTCCGCGCCAGCGTCATCGCCAGCCCGTTCTCGGAGTCGAAAATGATGATGTGAATGAAGAAGACCATCCCCGGCGCCGCCTCAAGCCTATTGCCATGATACAACATCGGCCAATCCATCCAATTCGGTGCAAATGTCGTACCAAGCGAATATCCGCAGGCGTTGAGGCGGTGGGCCGCCATGCCAGCGGCATCCAGCACCCTGGCATGGGCATCGAACACCTCGCCCACGGGCCGGCCGGGCACCAGCGCCTCCTCGCAGGCCATCAGAGCCTCGCGCGCCGCCGCGAACATGGCGCGGTGCCGCTGGTCCTCGGCGCCGATCAGCAGGGTCCGCATCAGGGCGGCGTGGTAGTGCCGGTAGGCTCCCGCGAACTCCAGCGTGAGCTGGTCCCGGGGCCCGAGGTGGCGGCGGCCCGAGAAATAGCGGCACATCAAGGCGCCCTCGCCCGACCCGATGATGAACTCGTTGCCCGGATAGTCGCCGCCACCCCGAAACACCGCGCCCTGCATTGCCGCCAGGATGTCGCCTTCATAGGCGCCCGGCGCAGCCAGGCGCACCGCCTGATCCAGCGCCGCATCGGCCAGCGCGCCCGCCTCGCGCACATAGGCAAGTTCGGCCTCGCTTTTGACGACGCGCAGCCGGCTGACCAGGAACGAGGCATCGAGGAGCCGTACGAACCCGTCCAAGGCGGCGTCCAAGAGGCGGCCGCTGCGCGCGGTCAGGCCGTAGGCCTCGTATTCGACGCCGAGGACCCGGCCGGCGCAGCCGCGATCCGCCAGCAGCGCCCGCAACGCATGCGCCGGGTCGACGCCTTCCGCGTCGACCCAGACCCGGACGTCGGAAATGACCGACGTAAAGGCGGCCTGACGCAGGTCCGGAGCCCGGGTCAGGAGGAACATGTCGCCATCGGCACCGAGATAGAGGCACTGGAAATAGACGTAGCCGAAGGTGTCGTAGCCGGTGAGGTAGAACATGCTTTCCTGGCGGAAGATCAGCAGGCCGTCCAGCCCCTGCTTTTCCATCGCGGCGCAGGCGCGAGCGCGGCGGCCCGCCAGCTCTTCTTCGGAGAAGTGCAGCGGCACCGGCCTCAGTCTCCGGCCAGCGCAATCGCCGACAGACCGCGCCCATAGTCGGGTTCGCGGTTCTTGGTGGCCCGGCGGTAGCTGAAGAACCGGTCCGCCTGGGCGCAGGTGTCCTCGGCCATGACCTCGACGGCGCCGAGTTCCAGCGCCTCCAGGCGATCCCGGACGAAACCTTCAAGATCGAACATGAAATGGCCGTCGCGCGTCGACGCCACGAAATAGCGTTCGTGCCCGCGCGCCGCGGCAACGAACCGGGCATGGAACTCCGGCCCGACCTCGTAGCTCGCCTGGGCGATGCAGGGTCCGATCGCGGCGCGGATCGAACCGCGCCGCGCACCCAGCGCCTCCATCGCCCGGACCGTCGTCGCCGTCACGTCGTCCAGCGCGCCCTTCCAGCCCGCATGTGCCGCGCCGATCACGCCGGCCCCGGCGTCGGCGAACAGGACAGGCGCGCAGTCGGCGGTCAGGATGCCCAACGCAATGCCCGGCCGGTCGGTGACCATGGCGTCGGCCTCGGGCGCCGCGCGCGGATCCCACGGCTCCGTCACCGTCGCGGCGACAGTCCCGTGCACTTGGTAGGCCGTGGTCAGTCGCTCGGGTGCGAGCCCCAGAACGGTCATGCAGCGCGCCCTGTTCTCCGCCACGTCGCCGGGCCGGTCGCGCGAGCCGAAACCCACGTTCAACGACCCGTAAAGGCCCTGCGAGACGCCGCCCTGCCGCGTGAAGAAGGCGTGCACAAGCGTCTCCGGCTCGGACAGGACGGCTGCCTCTAGGTATTCGGCCATGCGGGCTCCGGTTGGAATCCGGGCAGGGACTGAAGGTCGGACGACGAGATTGCCAGCACCTTGAACAAGGTGCCCATTTGATCCGGCGCTATCAAGCGTTCAAGACCGGCGGCGATGTCTTCGGCCTGGCGATCCGTTGCCGAACGCGACAGGTGCCCGGCCCGTACGACGATGCCCAGGGCCTGGAGAAAGGCCGACTGCGTCAGCGGCGCCCAGACCTTTGCGCCCGAGTCGCGGGCCGCGGCGGCAAGCCGGGCGAAATCCACATGCGCCGTCAGATCGGCCTCGCCGGGCGCCTCCAAAACCGGCGCATGGGCATGCGCGCGAACCGCCTGCAGGGTCTCGCCCGGGGCGCTGGCGATGTGGCCGTAGTCGACGATCAAGGCGGCGCCGCCGCGGTGGGACAGCCGGCGCGCAAGGCCGTCCATCACCGAAATCCCCGCCGGACACAGTTCGGCGATGGCGCCGGTCGGCGCCCGGTCGCGGACGTTGGGCGACAGGGCGTCCGCCATCGGCGCATTGCCGGCGGCGACGCCGAAAGCCAGCGCCCCCTCTTCGTCGCAGCCGACGACGCGCTCGGACCAGCCCGTCTCGGTCCGGACGAACTGGCGGATCGGCAGAGCGTCGAAGAACTCGTTGGCGACGACAACCGCGGGGCCGTCGGGCACCGTTTCGAGGCCGTCGTGCCAGCGGGCCGGGCGGCCCACGCGTTCGGCCTGGACGGCGCGCAGACGTTCGCTGGTCTCCACCAGGTGGAGGTCGACCGCCTCGGGCAGCCCGGCCACCCCGCGCCCAGCGCGCAGAAGGTCCGCCATCAGCGTGCCGCGCCCCGGCCCAAGTTCAACCAGCCGCAGCGGCGACGGCGCTCCCATCTCCTGCCAGACGGCGCCCACCCACAGGCCGATCAATTCGCCAAACATCTGGCTGACCTCGGGCGCGGTGACGAAATCGCCGGACCGTCCGAAGGGTTCGCGCGTGGCGTAGTAGCCGTGCTCGGGATGGCTGAGGCACAGGCTCATATAGTCGGCAACGGACAGCGGACCGGCCGCGGCGATCTGGCGCCTGATCAGCGCGTCCAGCGGCGTCACGGCCGCTTGGCGTCGCCGGCGTCGACCACGTCGGTGCGCGGACGGCGCCAGCACAGATACGCACCGAACAGGATGATCGGCACGGACAGCCACTGTCCCCAGGTGGTTCCCAAGGGCAACAGGCCGATATGGGCGTCGGGCTCGCGGAACAGCTCCACCAGGATGCGCGCCGTGCCGTAGCCCAGCATGAACAGCCCGGTCGTCAGGCCCGGCCGCTGCAGGCTGCCGCGTTTGCGGATCGCGTAGAAAAGGATCGCGAACAGGACAAGCCCCTCCAGCACCGCCTCGTAAAGCTGGCTGGGATGGCGCGGGACCGGTCCGCCCGTCGGGAACACTATGCCCCAGGGCAGGTCGGTCGCGCGGCCCCAAAGCTCGGCGTTGACGAAGTTGGCGATCCGCCCGAAGAACAGCCCGATCGGCGCGGCCGCCGCGACAACGTCGCCAAGCGCCAGCACGGCGATGCCCTTGGACCGGGCAAACAGGATAACGGCGACGATCACGCCGAGAAGCCCGCCGTGAAAAGACATCCCGCCGCGCCAGACCTTCACGATCTCGAGCGGGTTATCGATGTAAAAGCCCGGCTGGTAAAAGACGACGAATCCCAGTCGTCCGCCCAACACAACGCCCAGCGTCGCCCAGACCAGGAAGTCGTCGATCGCCCGCGGCGGGAAGGGCTGCGGCGACCGGTCCGCCAGATAGATGCAGTACCGCCAGCCGCCGACCAGGCCGACGATATAGGCCAAGGCGTACCAGCGGATGGCAAGCGGGCCGATCTGCAACGCGACCGGATCGATGTCGGGAAAGACGAGCGGGTCCATCACGCCCTATCTATACCGCTGACTGCCGGCAAGATAGTCCTTCACATAACGCGACACGCCGTCCTCCAACGCGGTGAAATCCGCGTTGTATCCGGCCCGGCGCAAACGCGCCATCGGGGCTTCGGTGAAATACTGGTACTGGTCCCTGATCTCCGCGGGCGTGTCCACATAGTCGATGGCGACGTCTGCCCCCAGCGCCGAAAAGGTCGCCCTCGCCAGATCCTCGAACGTGCGCGGATCGCCGGTGCCGCAGTTGAAGATGCCGCTGACCTCCGGATGCGCGTACAGCCACAGCACCACATCGACGCAATCGCCGACCCAGATGAAATCGCGCTTCTGTCCGCCGTCGGGGTAGTCCGGATGATGCGACCTGAACAGCCGCGCCCTGCCCGACGCCGCGATCTGCTCGTACAACTGGACGACAACGGACCGCTGCGCGCCCTTGTGGTCCTCGTTCGGGCCATAGACATTGAAGAACCTGAGGCCTGCCCATTGCGGCGGCGCCGTGCCGGCCGCCGCGCGGCGCACCGCCTCGGCATCGAACAACAGCTTGGACCAGCCATACGCGTTCAACGGACGCAGCGCCGCAAGCGCCGTCGGGTCGGTGTCGTCTTCGAACCCCGCCGACCCGTCCCCGTAAACGGCTGCGGAGGAGGCATAGATGAAGCGGACGCCGCGCGCGGCACACCAGCGCCAAAGGTCCAGCGATGCCGTGAAATTGTTCCGCAGCACGAAGTCCACGTCCGGTTCGGTGGTCGAAGAAGACGCGCCCAGATGCAGGACACAGTCGATATCGCCGCCGTTCGTTTCCAGCCAGCCGGCCAAGGCGTCCGGCGCAACGGCATCCGCAAGCGCGCAGCCCGCGAGGTTGCGCCATTTGTCACCGGCGCCGAAGCGGTCGCAGACCACCACCGGCGCGATCGCGCGCGCCACGAGTTCGGAGACCAGGACCGAGCCGATGAAGCCGGCGCCGCCGGTGACAAGGATCATGGATGAGCCGTCTTTCCTGACCGTTCGACCGCGCCCCTTATAGGCGCCGCCCCGTGGGCCGGCAAGGCGGCCCCGCAGGCGGACGTTGCGGCCATCGCTGCCGGGGCTATATCATCTGGCGTAATCGGTTTTGGAAGGACGATGCGATGCAGACAAGCAACCGCCTGCTGGACGATCTGGCCCGGGTCGCAACCGGCGCCGCCGGCGCCTTGAGCGGTGTGCGCCAGGAGATCGAGCAGATCGTGCGCACGCGCATGGAGCGCTTCCTGGCCGATCTGGACCTGGTGACCCGCGAAGAGTTCGAGGCGGTGGAAGCCATGGCGTCCAAAGCGCGCAGCGAGCAGGAAAAGCTGGAAGAGCGAGTCGCGGCCCTGGAAGCGCAGCTGAAAAAGCCGGCGCCGAAGAAATCCACGCGCCGCAAACCGGCCGGGCAATAGGCGCAATTCCGCCACCATTTGGGTGTTTTTTGCGGAGAACGGACGGTCCGCGACCGGCGCAAATCCTGCTTGCCTGGGTGGACTCACGTATGGCAGTCTAGGTGTTGTGGGTGGCATGTCCAGAATTAATACATCTCGGGTGTGCTACTACATATCGAGAAGTCTGTGTCGACTCTTGCAAGATCTTTGGGCTTTTGCTGGACGACCGCGTGGAGGGCATTGATCCATGAGTACGCAGATCGTCGACTACCATGAAAGCCTTCCGAACCCGCTGGACATCTTGGAGGCCATGTTCACCGAGAACGAATGGCCGTTCGAACGTGCCGGGGATGAGCAGATGGTCGTCGAGACGACCGGCGGATGGTGCGACTATCGCCTGTTTTTCGCCTGGCGCGAGGACCTGCACGCGCTTTACTTCACCTGCTCGTTCGACGTGCGCATCTCTGAAGAAAAGCGGCGCTCGGTCCACGAGCTGCTGGCGCTGGTGAACGAACGCATGTGGATGGGGCACTTCGACATCTGTTCCGAGGACGGAACGCCGATGTTCCGCCACACCCTGCCGACGCGGGGTCTGAAATACATCAGCGTCGAACAGCTTGAAGACCTGATGGACATCGCGCTTGCCGAGTGCGAGCGGTTCTATCCGGCGTTCCAATTCGTCGTCTGGGGCGGACACAGCCCCGGCGAAGCCGTCGATGCCGCCATGCTGGACACGATGGGCGAGGCCTGAGCCCACGGTCCGGTCGACGCGAACGCAGGCCCCATGACAATCCGGCTGGAACGCCCGCTGCTGCTGGTCGGCTGCGGCAAGATGGGCAGCGCCCTGTTGACGGGCTGGCTGGACAGCGGCATCGCCGCTGGCGGCGTGGCCATTGTCGAGCCGGGGCCGGGTGGCGAACGGTTCGCGCGCGAGAAGGGGATCACGGTGGTCGCATCGCCGGGCGAGCTTGCGGCCGACTTCGCGCCGGAAACCGTCGTTTTCGCGGTCAAGCCGCAGCAAATGGACGCGGTGGTCCGGGATTACCGCCGGTTCGCGGGCCCGGGTTGCCTGTTCCTATCGATCGCCGCCGGCACCCCCATCCGTTTCTTTGAACAGGCTTTCGGAGCCGACTGCGCCATCGTCAGGGCGATGCCGAACACCCCTGCCGCGATCGGCCAGGGCATCACCGTCGCCTGCGCCAACCGGCAGGCCAGCGCCCGCCAGAAGGAGCTCGCCCTGGCACTGCTGAAGGCGGTCGGCGAGACCCATCTCGTCGACGACGAGGCGCTGATCGACCCGGTGACCGCGGTCTCCGGGGGCGGACCTGCCTACGTATTCCTGCTGATCGAATGCCTGGCCGAGGCCGGCGTCGAGGCCGGCCTGCCGGCGGAACTTGCGGCAAGGCTCGCCCTTGTCACGGTCGCAGGCGCGGGCCAACTGGCCCTGGGCGACGATGCACCCCCGGCGGAGTTGCGCCGCAACGTCACCAGCCCCGGCGGCACCACACAGGAAGCGTTGAAGGTGCTGATGGACGCCGACGGCGGTCTGGGCCCGCTGATGAAGCGTGCCATCGCCGCGGCCACCGCGCGGTCGCGGGAACTGGCGGGCTGATCGTCCCATATCGGCGCACGCCCTTGTCACGGCGGTCCGGCTGCCCCACACTTATGGCGGGTAAACAAACGGCAGTGGTGGCATGGTCAAAAAGGCCGAGATCCCGAAACACATCGTGAAGACGGCGCTGGACCTGGCGGCAGACCGCCCCTGGGCTGAAATCAGCATGCGCGACATCGCGTCGGCGGCGGGCGTGCCGTTGGCCGCCGTGCAGGCGCACTATCCGACCAAAAGCGCCATCTTGGAGGCCTTCACGCGCATGGTGACGGCGGAGGTCCTGGCCGACGACGACGCATTCGATCCCGACGAGCCGCCACGCGACCGGCTGTTCGACATTCTGATGCGCCGCTTCGACGCCCTGGCAGCCCATCGCCAGGCGCTGACGGCGCTGTTGAAGAACGTTCCCCGCGAGGGGCTCTCCGCCGTCGGCATGGCGCTGGCGGTGCGCGAGGCGATGGCCTGGATGCTGGAGGCGGCGGGGATCCAGACCGCGGGCCTGGCGGGGCAGTTGCGGATCGGCGCCCTGATGGTGGTGTGGCTGGCGACGCTGAGGGTCTGGGTCAAGGACGACAGCCCGGACCTCGCCAAGACGATGGCGGCGCTGGACCGGCATCTCAGACGGGCCGATCGCATGGTCGGCGGATTTCCGGGCTCGGAGGGCCCGGTCGACGAGGCAGCGTGAATGCACGGTGGGAACGCCCATTGTGCACTGCACAATAAATCTTGACCTAAGTCATGTAGTTCTTGTAGTTCCTGTGTTATTGCACTGCAACATAGTCGGCGGTTTGCGGGATGGCGACCGGACCGAAGCTCAAGTGGAGAGGCACAATGACCAACAACCCGTTTTTCAACCCCAGCAACCCGTTCGGCAGCATGGATTTTTCCAAGTGGGGTGAGGATTTCGCCAAGATGATGAGCGACATGCGGGTGCCCGGCGTGGATGCTGACCAGATCGTGTCGGCCCAGCGCAAGAACATCGAGGCCCTCGCCGCCGCGAACAAGACCGCGGCCGACGGCATGCAGGCCGTGATGACCCGCCAGGCCGAGATCCTGAAGCGAACCATGGAAGAGGCCACCTCAGCCGTACAGGAAATGATGTCCGCGGGCGCGCCCGAGGATCAGGTCGCGAAACAGGTCGAGCTGACCAAGGACGGTTTCGAGACTGCGATCGCCAATATGCGCGAACTGAGCGAGATGATGGCCAAAAGCCAAAACGAGGCGATGGACATCCTGAACACCCGGGTTACCGAAAGCCTGGAGGAGTTCAAGAAACTCACCAAGCCCGGCAAGTAGGTCCAAAGACCGGACGGAGTCCCCGCACCGACGGTGCGGAAGGGCCAGGGGGAGAACAGGCCGCGCGGCGACCGCCGCGCGGCCTTTTCGTTGGGGCCTGGCGGATGATAGAACCCCGCCGACGCAACAGCCGGAACAGGAAGCGAGACAGGCCGTGACGATCAGCTTCGACGATTTCATGAAAGTCGACGTCCGGGTCGGGACCATCGTCCGGGCGGAGCCGTTTCCCGAGGCCCGCAAGCCGGCCTACAAGCTGTGGGTCGATTTCGGCCCGGAGATCGGCGAGAGGAAATCCTCCGCCCAGATCACCAAACACTACGACCTGTCCGACCTGCCGGGGCGGCAGGTGGCCGCGGTGGTGAATTTCCCGCCGCGCCAGATCGGCAAGTTCATGTCCGAGATCCTGGTCCTGGGCTTTCCAGACGAGGACGGCGAGGTCGTGCTGATCGGGCCGGGCCACGCGGTGCCGAACGGCGGACGCCTCTACTGACAACAGCCCTTCCCGTCCGCCTGAACCGGCGGGCAGGGAACGTCGCCGAACGAACAGAAGACACAGCAATCGCCCGGCTTGGGCCTGAGCAGAACGGCGCAGGATGGGCATTCGAAAAACCAGATGCAGGCGTCGGTCGGCATCTCTTCGCGGTGACGCGCACCGCACGCCGGACAGGTCAGCGTCGAGAACAGTTCGGTCATCGCGTGGCCCAGACCCTAAGCGCCGCGGCAAGCGTGATCAGCAGAAACAGCGCCAACAGCGGCAGCAACACCAGATCGGCAAAGAGAACCCAGGTGGACAGGCCCAGAAAGGCGAACACGAACACCAGCACGGGCGTGAAACAACAAAGCGCCGCGATCGCCGTCCCGATCGCACCGACCCACAGCAGTTTTTTCGCGGACATGCCGTCGTCTTAGCCGAATTGGTTGACGCACCAAAACCACGTCTGTGTGAGCCTCGTTGCTGCCGCACCCTTCGAGACGCGCCCTGAGGGGCGCTCCTCAGGGTGAGGGGTGGTTCGGCGTCACCACCCAATCAATCCTCATCCTGAGGAGCGGTGCGAAGCGCCGTGTCTCGAAGGATGTGGCTGCGGCCCCTTACAACGGCAGGCGGATGCGGGCGCGCAGGCCGCCATGCGGGCTGTCTTCCAGCGCGATGTCGCCGCCGTGGACCCGGGCCACGTCCCGCGCGATCGCCAGCCCCAAGCCGGTGCCGCCGGTCTCCGGGTTGCGCGAATCGTCCAGGCGCACGAAGGGGCGGAACACTTCCTCGCGCTTGTCCTCGGGGATCCCGGGGCCGTCGTCGTCGATGGTCACCTCGATCGCGTCGCCGCGTTTGCCGGCGCGCACCCAGATGTTCTCGGCGTTGCGCAGGGCATTCGCGATCAGGTTGTTGAGACAGCGTTTGAAGGCGTTGGTCTTCAGCCAGGTCTTGATCCGGCCTTCCACGTGGCAGTCGATCGCCGCGCCGTTGCGCAGCCAGTTGGCGCTGACCTCCGAGACGATCTCGGACAGGTCGCTTTCCTTCGCCTGCTCGCCGCCCTCGCCGCGCGCGAAGGTCAGATAGCCGTCGATCATGCGTTCCATTTCGTTGACGTCGGATTTCAGCTCGGTGATCTCCACGCCCTCGCCCAGCATCGCAAGCTGCAGCTTCATCCGCGTCAGCGGCGTCCGCAGGTCGTGGCTGACGCCGGACAACATGTCGGTGCGCTGCCGAAGCTGGCGGCGGATCCGCTCGGCCATGCGGTTGAAGGCGTGCGCCGCCTGGCGGACCTCCAGCGCGCCCTCGGGCTTGTAGTCCCGTTCCAGTTCGCGGCCCTTGCCGAACTGGTCCGCGGCGCGTGACAGCCGGCGGATCGGACGCACCTGGTTGCGCATGAAGATCGTCGCCACGGCGAACAGCACCAGCGACGTGCCGACCATCCACAGGATGAAGATATAGGTGGTCGAGCTGAACAGACGCTCGCCCGGCGCCACCGTGCGCAGGACCGAATTGGGAAGCTGGATGTCGATCACCACCCGTTCGCGGAACGAAGAGGAATCGATCCGATAGGGCCGGTTGACCCGCTGCTCCAGGGCCTTGCCCAACAGCGGGTCCATGATCCCGCTCAAGGGCTGCGGCTCGTTGGGCAGGATGTCGTCCGGGATGATGGCGAAATGCAGGTCCATGGTGCTGCTGGCGGTCTCGAAGATCACGTCCCTGTTGTCGGGCGCGCGCCGCAGCTCCTCGATCACATGCGCGATGTCGCCGGCGATGGAGGAAGCCAAACGCCAGGTGATGGTGTCCCAATGCCGGTCGTAGAAGATCCAGGCCGTCATCGCCTGCAGCAGGATCAGCGGCATGACGATGATCAACAGTGAACGCCCGAACAGCGTACGCGGCAGCAGGTGTTTGATGATCTGGCGTATGGACATCGCGCGGCCCGTCTAAGGCTCACCCCGTGTCGGCCCGATGCCTCGCCGGCTAGGTCATGTACCCATAAAGGGGATTCCCTTTATGGGTGGATTGTGATTCAAGCTTCCAAACTGTGGGAGCTTGATTATGAAACGGCGTCACGACTTGACGGATACGGAGTGGGCGCTGATTGCGCCGCATCTTCCGAACCGTCCCCGCGGTGTTCCCCGTGTGGACGACCGCCGGGTGATCAGCGGGATCTTCTACATCCTTCGCACGGGTGCGCCCTGGCGGGATCTGCCGGAGCGCTATGGGCCCTACACGACGGTCTACAACCGCTACAATCGCTGGGCCAAACAGGGGGTCTGGCTTCGGATATTCGAGGCGCTGAGTGCCCATTCGCCGCAATCGCTTCATCTCATCGATTCCTCGATTGTCCGGGCCCATCAGCATGCGGCGGGCGGAAAAAAGGGGGCCCGGATCACGCCATCGGACGATCTCGGGGTGGTCTGAGCACGAAAATCCACGTCGTCGTGGATCGCCATGGTCTTCCTGTCCGCCTCCTGATCACAGCCGGTCAAGCCTCTGACAAGACCAGCTTTCCCACCCTTGTCGAGGGTTTGGAACTGGCGCGCAACGTGGTCGCCGATCGCGGCTATTTCGCCGCCTCGATCATCGGTCTGATCGAGGCGGCCGGCGCAACCGCACACATCCCCTCCCAAAGCAACGTCCGCGTCCGCCGCGTCGTCGAACGACAGGTCTATCGGCAGCGCAACCTGGTCGAGCGATACTTCAACAAGCTCAAACACTTCCGGCGAATCGCCACACGATATGACAAGCTCGCGCGAAACTTCCTCGCAGCCATCGCACTCGCCTCCACACGACTCTGGATAAGGCATTATGAGTCCACGACCTAGTCGGGCCGTACAACATAGCCCCGGCCTCGGACCGTCTGCAAATAGCGCGGCAGCTTCGGATCGGGCTCGATTTTGCGGCGCAGGCGCGCGACCTGGACGTCGACGGCACGGTCGCCGCCCTCGATGTCGCACAGCCGCGTCAGCTCGGCGCGCGCCATGACCCGGCCCGGCTTGCTGGCCAGCACCCGCAGCAATGCGGTTTCGGTCGATGTCAGGCGGATCTGGTCCTGCCCCTTGAGCAGGATCTCCCGCTTGATGTCGAAATGGTGCGTCCCCAGGCGGACCAGCGATTGCGCGGCATCGGGAACGACGCCTGCACGGCGAAGGATGCTGCGGATCCGCAAGACCAGCTCGCGCGGTTCGAAAGGTTTGGGCAGATAGTCGTCCGCGCCTGCCTCCAGCCCGGAGATCCGATCCTCGGTCTCGGTCATCGCCGTCAGCATCAGGATCGGCAGATCGCTGTTCTCCCTCAGCCAGGCGGCGAACTCCAGCCCGGTTTCGCCCGGCATCATCACGTCCAGCACCAGCAGGTCGAACTGCAACGACGCAAGGCAGCGCCGCGCGCCCTTTGCGTCCGATGCCGTGGTGACGCGAAAGCCCTGCTCGGTCAGGTATTTCCGCAACAGCTCGCGCAGGCGCCTGTCGTCGTCCACGACGAGAATATGGACGATGTCGTCCTCGTCCGCGGCAAGGACCTCTTCGCCGACGTCAGTCATGGCCGCAGTATACGGAAACTCTGCGGCCTCTCCAGCGCCGCGCGCACTTAGCGCCGGCTCCTGTCGAATCGGTCGCGGTCGGCCGGCGAGGACATGATCCCCAGCATGACCTTGCGAAAGCCCTCGACCGCCTCGGCCCCCGCCTCCCGGTAGGCCCGCGCGATCCGCGCCCGCTGGTTCTCGGTCAGGCTCTGTTCCAGCTCTTGCCCCTTTTGGGTCAGGGAGAGCAGCCGCTGGCGGCGGTCCTTGGGCCCGGGGCGCTGCTCGATATAGCCCTCGTCCACCAACTGGCGCAGGACACGGCTCAGCGACTGTTTGGTGATCTTCAGGATCGCCAACAGGTCGGAGACGGTCATGTCCTTGTTGCGTCCGACGAAATAGATGACCCGATGGTGCGCCCGCCCGAGACCGAGATGGGCGAGGATGCTGTCCGGTTCCGAGATGAAGTCCCGGTAGGCGTAGAACAGCATCTCGATGCCCTGCCGCAGTTCCTCTTCGCGCAGGAAGAGCGGATTGGCGTGCAACTTGGCCGGTGCCTTGGCCAGCCCCTGTCCAGGCAATTTTACGTCAGTCATGTTGACATATATGCCGCGAAATGCTACATCGCGCAACTGTCTTAGGGTCAGAATATGACCATATGAGCGTTAACCAAGAAAGTTTATTGCCCGCACACGGGCGCCTGGGCAATCCTCTTAGACCGCAAGGGCGGCAAGAACGGTGGCCCGCCCGGCGGGTCCGGCACATAGGGATGGTCGACAATGTCGCTTCTGAGCTTCAATGACCGGGACGGTCAGATCTGGTTTAACGGCGAACTGGTGGAATGGCGGGACGCCAAGATCCATGTGCTCAGCCACGGTCTGCACTATGCTTCGGCCGTCTTCGAGGGCGAGCGGGTCTACGACCGGCAGATTTTCAAACTGACCGAACACACCGAACGGCTGGTCAAGTCCGGGCGCCTTCTGGGCTTCGAGATCCCCTGGTCGGTGGCCGAGATCGACGCGGCCTGTGACCTGGTCGTGGAAAAGGCCGGTATCGTCGACGGCTATGTCCGTCCGATCGCCTGGCGCGGCTCGGAGATGATGGGGGTTTCGGCGCAGAAGACGAAGATCAACCTGGCGATCGCCGCCTGGGAGTGGCCCGCCTATTTCACGCCCGAAGCGCGCATGGAAGGCATCACCATGACGGTGTCCGACTGGCGCCGCCCCGCGCCCGACACGGCCCCGACCGACAGCAAGGCGGCGGGCCTTTACATGATCTGCACCCTGTCAAAACACGCCGCCGAGGCTAAGGGCTTCAGCGACGCCCTGATGCTGGACTATCGCGGCCAGATCGCCGAGGCGACCGGGGCCAACATCTTCCTGGTCATCGACGGCAGGATCCACACGCCGACACCGGACTGTTTCCTGGACGGCATCACCCGGCGCACGGTGATGGACCTGGCCCGGGCGCACGGCTACGAACTGATCGAACGCGCCATCCGACCGGAAGAACTGGCCGATGCGACGGAGGTGTTCATCACCGGCACGGCGGTTGAGGTCACCCCGGTCCGCCAGATCGACGCTTACAGCTTCACGCCCGGCGACATCACCCGCACCCTGATGGAAGCCTACGACGCGGAAGTGCGGCGCCCGCACGACGCCGCGGCCATGGTCCGCCACTCGGCGGCCTAGGCGCGCACCGGCCGCATGGCCAGCGTCTCGATCTCCGAGACAATCGCCGCGCCCGCGGACCGGGTGTGGGCGACGATCCGTGATTTCGGCGGCATCGCCGACTGGCTGCCGGTCGCCGAGGCAAGCTCGGCCGACGGCGCGGAGGTCGGCGCGATCAGGGTTCTCGCGCTGGCCGGCGGGGCAAGCGCGCACGAGCGCCTGGAGGCCTTCGACGACGCGGCGCGCAGCTATACCTACATGGTGACCGAGTCGACGCTGCCGATGACCGGCTATCGCGCGACCATCCGCGTCGACGAGGCGGACGGCGGGACCTGTACGCTCAACTGGTCATCCACTTTCGAACCGGTCGGCGTGCCGGATGAAGAGATGGTCGCGCAGATCCGCGACAGTTATCTGGGCGGCGTCAAAAGCTTGCGGGAACGGTTCGCCGGATAGGCGGACCTACTTCTTCCAGCGCGCGGCGGCCTCGTCGTCGCTGTCGCGGGCCTCGACCCAGTGTTCGCCGCCGGCACCCGATTCCTCCACCTTCCAGAACGGCGCCTTGGTCTTCAGCCAGTCGATCAGGAAATGGCAGGCCTCGAACGCCGCCGCGCGGTGGGCGCTGGCGCAGGCCACCAGAACGATCCGGTCGCCCGGCTCCAGGCGGCCGTAACGGTGGATCACCAGCGCGGCCTCCAGCGGCCAACGCGCCTGGGCCTCGGCCTCGATCTCGGCCAGCATCTTCTCGGTCATGCCGGGATAGTGTTCCAGCGTCATCGCGGCGATCTCTTCGCCGTCGGCCATGTCGCGGACAAGGCCGACGAACACGCACAGCCCGCCCACCGACGGGTTGCCGCGGGTCAGCCGCTCGGTCTCGACGCCGACATCGAAGTCCTCGCGCTGGACCCGGACCGTCATCGCGCGGCTCTCAGCCTCCGGTCACCGGAGGAAAGAAGGCAACTTCGCGGGCGCCGTCCAGCGGCGCATCAAGGGTCGCGTATTCCTGGTCGACCGCCACCTTGATGGCGGAAAGATCCTGGAAGGCGAAGGCGTGGCCGTCGCTCAGCGTCTTCAGGTGTTCGACCAGTCCGGCCACGTCGGCGACGCCGTCCGGCGGGGTCACGTCCTCTTCGCCGATCCCGGTTCGTTGCCTCAACCACGCGAAATACAGCACCTTCATCGTCACAATCCGAACTCGCTGAATGGGATGAAATCGACGTCCGTCCCCGGTTCCAATATGGTGTCTTCCTCGCCCAGTTCCACGAACCCGTCGGCGCCCGACAGCGACGACAGGATTCCAGCGCCGCTGCGCCCGTGTTTGTGCGCGACGAGTCCGCCCGTCGCGTCGGGTTCAAGCACCGCACGGACGAATTCGCGCCGGCCGGCCTTCTTCTTGTACGCGAACGCGAGGCGCACGGCAAAACGATGCGGCGTCGCGGCATCGGCCCCGCCGAGCGCGGCAAGCACGGGCCGGCCGATGCACAGAAAGGTCGTCAGCGCGGCCACGGGGTTTCCGGGCAGGCCCATCACCGGCACCGGCCCGGCCGGGCCGGAAACCATGCCGAACCCCACCGGGCGGCCGGGCTTGATGGCAAGCCGCCAGAAATCGACCCTGCCCTCTTCTTCCAGGACCAGGCGGACATGGTCTTCCTCGCCGGTCGACATGCCGCCGGAGGTGACCAGGAGGTCGTGATCGGCGGCCGCCGCGCGCAGCGCGGCGCGAATGGCCGCGAACTCGTCCGGCAGAATACCGAGGTCGGTGACCGCACAGCCTGCCTGCCGCAGCGCCGCTTGCAGCGTGTATCGGTTTGAGTCGAAAAGCGCGCCTTCGGGCAGCGGGCCGCCCGGCTCGCAGACCTCGTCGCCGGTGGAAAAGACCGCCACCCTGAGACGGGCATAAACCGGCAGCAACACGAGCCCGATCGAGGCGGCGAGCCCGACCTCCTGCGGCCTCAGCGCCTGTCCCTTGTTGAGGATCGCCGCGCCGGCGGCGATGTCCTCGCCGGCGTCGCGGCGGTTCGCGCCCTTCTTGATGCCGGGACGGATCGCGACCCGTTCGCCGGTCTGCTGACAATCCTCCTGCATCAGGACCGTATCGGGCCCGGCCGGCATCGGCGCGCCGGTGAAGATCCGGACCGCGATGCCCCGCCGCGCCGGACCGTCCAGCGGATGGCCGGCCGCGGCGCGCCCGACCACGGGCAGCACCGTGTCGCGGTCGGGATCGAGATCGGCGTGAAATACGGCGTAGCCGTCGACCGCGGCATTGTCATAGGGCGGCACGTTTATGGGCGACACCACGTCGTCGGCCAGCACGCGGCCCACGGCCTCGACCAAAGGCACGGATTCCACGCCCGCCACGCAGACAAGGTTCTCCCGCACGCGCCTGACGGCCTCGTCCAGCCGCATCAGCTCGCCGCCGAACGCAAAACAGTCGTCGCTGAGCTGCGCCATCCCTCAGCGCGCCTCCAGTCCGCAGTGTTCGACGATGAAGGCCGCGATCGCCTCGGTATCGTTCAGGTCCAGGACCGGCACGCCCGTTTCGTCCACCGGGGCGTCGCTCGCCACGGCCACGACGTTCGGGACCTCCGCCGCCAGCATGGATTTGCCCAGGGCCGGCCGGTACACCTCCAGCTTCCGGTGCAGGTTTCGCTTGAACCCTTCCACCAGCAACAGGTCCACCGGCGACATGCGCGCGACGATGTCGTCCAGTTCCGGTTCGGGATTGTCGCGCAGTTCGTGCATCAGCGCCCAGCGATAGGCCGAAGAGATCATCACCTCGGTGGCGCCGGCTTCGCGGTGCCGGAAAGAGTCCTTGCCCGGCTTGTCGACGTCGAAAGCATGGTGCGCGTGCTTGCAGGTGGAGACCCTGAGCCCCCGTCCAACCAGCAGGGGCAGCAGCCTCGTCAGCAGCGTTGTCTTGCCGCTGCCGCTCCATCCGACGATGCCGAAAACTTCCATATGCAGACCTGCCGTCCGGGTATCGCCAGCGCCGTCAGCCTGCGTCCGGCGCCGCGGCCTTCCGGTCGCCGCCCTCGCCGGCCGCGGCCTGCGGTTCGTCCCGGCCCGTCATGTGGCGCAGTCCCGTTGTCAAATAGTCGTAGCCGGTGACGATGGTCAGCACCGCCGCGATCCACAACAGCACCTGCCCGATCAGGATCGTCTGGAAGACCGGCGGGACCGCCGGCCCGACGATCAGGAACCCCAGTGCCAGCATCTGCGCAGTGGTCTTCCATTTCGCCAGCCGGCTGACAGGAACGCCGACCTTCAGCTCGGCCAAGAACTCGCGCAGGCCCGAAACGACGATCTCGCGGACCAGGATTACCACGCCCGGCAAAACATGGACCCCTTCAATGATCCCGTTCGCCACCAGCATCAGAAGAATGCAGGCGACCAGAAGCTTGTCGGCGATCGGGTCCAGGAACCGCCCCAGCTTGGATAGCTGGTTCAGGTGGCGGGCGACGTAGCCGTCGAAAAAGTCGGTTACGCAGGCGAACACGTAGATGCCGAACGCCGACCAATAGCCGATGGCGTTGTCCAGATAGAACAAGCCCACCAGCGGCGCGATCAGAACGATGCGCGACAGGGTCAGGAGGTTCGGAAGACTGGTTATCATCGTATTGGTTTCGTCCGCGGGCCGCCCGTCGGTGCCATCTGGCCCATACTAGCCTTCTCCATGGAAGTAGTCATAAATCTTCCGGGCGACCGATTTGGAAATGCCGTCAACGGTTTCCAGGTCGGCAAGACCCGCCCTTGCAACCGCTTTGGCCGAGCCGAACCGCATCAGCAGCGCCTTCTTCCGCTTGGCCCCGATCCCCGGCACCTCGTCCAGCGGCGAGCGGGCCATTTCCTTGGCGCGGCGGGCGCGGTGGGTGCCGATGGCAAAGCGATGCGCTTCGTCGCGCAGGCGCTGGAGGTAATAGAGGACGGGGTCCCTGGGCTCCAGGCTGAAGGCCGGGCGGTCGGCCATGTAAAAGGTCTCGCGCCCGGCGTTGCGGTCGGGCCCCTTGGCAATCGCGACCAGCGGCACGTCTTCGATGCCAAGCTCGGCGAACGCGGCCTGGGCGCTGGAAAGCTGGCCTTTGCCGCCGTCGATCACCACCAAATCCGGCCAGCTCTCGCCGCGGTCCGGATCCTCTTTTAGCGCCCGGGCGAAACGGCGGCCGAGAACCTCGCGCATCATGGCGAAGTCGTCGCCGCTGCTGGTCTCGCCGTCCACGCCGGCCGACTTGATGTTGAACTTGCGGTAGGCGTTCTTCATCAGCCCTTCTGGCCCGGCGACGATCATCGCGCCGACCGGGTTGCGGCCCTGGATGTGGCTGTTGTCATAGACTTCGATGCGGCCGGGGGCGCCCTCAAGACCCAGCACGTCGGCAAGCTGTTCCAGCACCTTGCGGTTGGACGTGCTCTCGGCAAGGCGGCGGGCCAGCGCCGCGCGCGCGTTGGTCGCGGCGTGCTCGACCAGCTTGCGCCGATCGCCGCGGGCAGGCTTTTTCAGCGAGACCTTGCGGCCGGCGCGCACGCTCAAGGCCTCGGCGATCAGGTCGCCCTCGCGCGGCCGCTCGCTGACGAGGACTTCGCGCGGCGGCATCCGCCCTTCGTAGAACTGCCCCAAGAAGGCTGCGAGGATCTCTCCCGTATCCATCGTCTTGTCGTGGCTGGGGAAGTAGGCGCGGTTGCCGTAATTGCGGCCGCCTCGGAAGAAGAACGCCTGGATGCAGACCTGCCCGCCCTCGCCGTGCAGGGCGACGACATCGGCCTCTTCGACCCCCTCGACGTTGATGTCCTGGTGCGACTGGATCATGGTCAGCGCGCGGATCCGGTCGCGGATGGCGGCCGCCGTCTCGAACTCCAGGGCGGCGCTGGCCGCCTCCATGTCCCGACCCAGGCGTTGCTGGACGTCGCGCGACCTGCCGGTCAGGAATTCCTCCGCCTGGGAGACCAGCTCGGCGTAGTCGGTCTCGTCGATCAGCCCGACGCAGGGCGCGGAACAGCGTTTGATCTGGTACTGCAGGCAGGGCCGGGTCCGGGCGTTGAACACCGAATCGGAGCAGTTGCGCAGAAGGAAGGCGCGTTGCAGGGCGGTGATCGTCCGGTTGACCGCGCCGGCCGAGGCGAACGGGCCGAAATAGGCCCCCTCCACGGTCCGCGCGCCGCGATGCTTGACGATCTGGGCGAACGGGTGGTCGCGGCGGATCAGAATGTCGGGAAAGCTCTTGTCGTCCCTTAAGAGCACGTTGTAGCGCGGCTTGAGCTTCTTGATCAGGTTCGATTCCAGAAGCAGCGCCTCGACCTCGGTGTGGGTCGTGACGAACTCCATCGACGCGGTCTCGGCGACCATGCGCTGCAGGCGAACGGGCAGACGAAAAAGCTGTGTGTAGGTCGCGACGCGCTTCTTCAACGACCGGGCCTTGCCCACATAAAGCGCGTCGCCCTCGGCATTCAGCATGCGATAGACGCCGGGTCCGTTCGGCAGCGTGCCCAGATTGGCAGCGATTACGTCGATGCCGCGACCGATCGGGTCGGCCCCGCTGTCGCCGGCGCTGGGCAGCGGCGTTGTCTCCGGATCGGGCATCAGCACCGACAACCTATTCTGCTCACACGAAGTTTCCCTCGGCACGACCCCAGGGCGGCGTCAACCTAGCAAAGCCGGGCCACGGGTTCAAAAGAACGATATCCACTGAACCTGTGGATAAACATGTTCAAAACCCAACATGGTTAATGCCGCAAGCTAGGAGTTCCAGGGGGTTGTCCTCTTTGCCTATTTTTTGGGCATACCGCGTAACTCATTGAAAAGAAACATGTGAATTTGGTTCAGAATATCGGAATACACGGTCGCCGCCAGCTACCGCACTGACAGCGCGCGGTTTTTGCAAAGTCATCCCGCCTGTGCACAACTCCAGTTGTGACACCCATGCTGCAGGATGTTTACAGTTCTCTTACAACACGACTTAAGCCCCTAGAATCACGAGAAGTTGAACGCGGCCGTCGGGGCGACGGAGCCGAGTTGCACGGTGTTCTGCCACCTTTGGTCGGCTAGTCGGGCGGCGCCTCGCCGGGCTTCGGATGGGCGTATCCGAGGTGTTCGCCGGCGTCCAATGCAAGCCAGTGGCCGGTCATCGACGCACTGTCCAGGATGAAACGCACGCCGCGCGCAATCTCGTCGGGACCGACGGCGCGGCGCAGCGGCAGCGCCTCGTACTGGGCCGCGAAATCGGCATCGCTTTGGCGCACGTTCTTCAGGACCGGCCCCGGTCCGATGGCATTGACGCGGATCGCGGGGGCCAGGGCCAAGGCCAGCGTCTGTGTCAGCGTCCACAGACCCGCCTTGCTCAAGGTATAGGTCATGTAGTGCGGGTTCAGGTTCCAGACGCGCTGGTCGACGATGTTAACGATCGCCCCTGCGTCCCCCTCCGGCAGCGCCTTGGCCAATGCCTGGGACAGAACGAACGGCGCCCGCAGGTTCACCTCCATGTGCAAATCCCAGCTTGCGCGGGTGGCGCCGAGCGCGTCGTCGCGCTCGAAGGTGGATGCGTTGTTGATCAGGACCCCGACCGGTCCGATCGCGTCCGCCGCCGCCGCAACCAGCCCTGCGACGGCGTCCTCGTCCGCCAGATCCGCCGCGACCACGCCCGCCTCCACACCCAGGGCACGCGCCTCGGCGGCGACGGCCTCTGCAGCATCGCGCGACCGGTTGCAGTGGACCGCGACGGCATAGCCGTGCGCCGCCAGATCGAGCGCGATGGCGCGGCCGATCCGCTGGGCCGCACCGGTGATCAGGGCTGTCTTTCGAACGATCATGGGCATAACAGTATGGCGCGGCGGATGCCGCCATCAAGGCGGCGGGCGCAGGTTTCCCTAAGGCCCCTTGCGCCGACGCCCGCGCTTGGACGCGCCGCGTCTGCCCTTGGGCAGAACCTCCATGGGCGTGCTTTTGATCGTGGCCGCAACACCGGGATCAAGCGGCGCCTGATCGGCCGGCATTTCCAGATCGTACCCCTCCAGCCGCTTGATCTCGTCGCGCAGCTTGGCCGCCTGTTCGAATTCCAGGTCCGCGGCGGCGGCCTTCATGCGGTTTTCCAACTCGGCGATGTAGGTCTTGAGATCGATTCCGACCAGATGATCGCGCGTCTCGTCGCCGGTCAGGACCGTCACATGGTCGCGTTCGTAGACGCTTTCGAGGATGTCGCCGATCTGCTTCTTGACGCTTTCGGGCGTGATGCCGTGTTCTTTGTTGTAGGCCTCCTGCTTGGCGCGGCGCCGGTTGGTTTCGCCGATCGCGTGTTCCAGGGACTCGGTCATCTCGTCGGCGTAAAGCAGGACCCGGCCTTCGACGTTGCGCGCGGCCCGCCCGATCGTCTGGACCAGCGACGTCTTGGAACGGAGAAAACCCTCCTTGTCCGCATCCAGGATCGCCACCAAGGCGCATTCGGGAATGTCGAGACCCTCGCGCAACAGGTTGATGCCGACCAGCACGTCGAAGACGCCCAGGCGCAGGTCGCGGATGATCTCGATCCGCTCCAGCGTGTCGACATCGGAATGGAGGTATCGGACCTTGATCCCGGCCTCGGTCATGTATTCGGTCAGGTCCTCGGCCATGCGTTTGGTCAGGGTCGTCACCAGCACGCGCTCGCCCTTGTCGGCGCACCGGCGGCACTCGTCCAACAGGTCGTCGACCTGGGAGGCGGTCGGCCGGACGATGCAGACGGGATCGATCAGGCCGGTCGGGCGCACGACCTGTTCGACGAAGACGCCGGCGGTGCGCTCCAGCTCCCACGGACCCGGCGTCGCCGAAACGAACACCGTCTGCGGCCGCATGGCGTCCCATTCCTCGAACTTCAGCGGCCGGTTGTCGGCGCAGGACGGCAGCCGGAACCCAAATTCTGAAAGCGTGCTCTTGCGGTTGAAGTCGCCGCGGAACATGCCGCCGATCTGGGGCACGGTGACGTGGCACTCGTCGACCATCAACAGCGCATGGTCGGGCAGGTATTCGAACAGGGTCGGCGGCGGCTCGCCCGGCGCCCGGCCGGTGAGATAGCGGGAGTAGTTCTCGATCCCGGCGCAGGAGCCGGTGGCCTCCATCATCTCCAGATCGAAGGTGGTGCGCTGCTCCAACCGCTGCGCCTCCAACAGCTTGCCGTGCCCGGTCAGATCCTCCAGACGCAGCTTGAGGTCCCGTTTGATCTGTTTCGCGGCCTGCTGCAGGGTCGGGCGCGGCGTCACATAGTGCGAGTTGGCGTAGACCTTGATCGCCTCCAGCGCGGCGGATTTCTCCCCGGTCAGGGGGTCGAACTCGACGATCCCCTCGACCTCGTCGCCGAAGAAAGAAATGCGCCAGGCCCGGTCCTCGTAATGCACGGGAAAGATCTCGACCGTGTCGCCGCGGACCCGGAACGTGCCGCGGATGAAGTTATTGTCGTTGCGCCGGTATTGCAGTTCGACCAGGCGGCGGATCAGGTCGCGGCTGTCCAGCATCTGGCCCATCTTCACCGGCGCCACCATCTGCTGGTAGGTCTCCACCGAGCCGATGCCGTAGATGCAGGAGACCGATGCGACGATGATTACGTCGTCCCGTTCCAGAAGGGCGCGGGTGGCGGAGTGGCGCATGCGGTCGATCTGCTCGTTGATCGAGCTTTCCTTCTCGATGTAGGTGTCCGTCCGCGGCACGTAGGCCTCGGGCTGGTAATAGTCGTAGTAGGAAACGAAGTACTCCACGGCGTTGTCGGGGAAGAACTCCTTCATCTCGCCGTAGAGCTGTGCGGCCAGCGTCTTGTTGGGCGCCATGATCAGGGTCGGGCGTTGCAGCCTGGCGATGACGTGGGCCATGGTGAAGGTCTTGCCGGACCCCGTCACGCCCAACAGGACCTGGTTCTGTTCGCCTTCCCCCAGCCCCTCGGTCAGCTCCAGGATCGCCTGGGGCTGGTCGCCCGACGGTTCGAAAGCCGACTTCAGCGCAAGCGGAATGCCGCCCTCGGAGAGGGGGCGCTCGGCCTTGCGCATGAAGACCGGTACGTTGTCCTGGGCCAGATCCGTCATCGGCTGCTCTTGTCCGCACGTGATATATGGGGCGCCGGCACCGCTCCCGCCACCGGCCGGCATTGGAGCGGCACCCCGCAGGCGCTAGGTTACCAAAGACCATGACACCGCGAACGGCTTATCTCATGCTGTCCTTCGCCTCGTTGGCGTGGGCCGGCAATATCGTTCTTGGCCGCGCCGTCGCGGCCGAGATCCCGCCGATCGCGCTCAGCTTCTGGCGGTGGTTGACCGCCTTCGTGGTGCTGTTGCCGATCGCCTGGCCGCACATACGCCGCGGCTGGCCGATCATGCGGCGGGAATGGAAGATGATGGCGCTGCTGTCGCTGGTCGGCATGGCGCTGTTCCATTCCCTGCTGTACTACGCGGTGCACTGGACCACCGCTATCAACGCGCTGTTGATCATGGCGATCTGCCCGGCCGTCATTCCGGTGATCTCTCGGCTTGTCTGGGGCGACCGGTTGACGCGGCGCCAGGCGGTGGGGATCGCGCTGTCAATGGTGGGCGTGGCCGTCATCGCCACCCGTGCGGATCTAGCGGTCGTGAAGGAACTCACCTTCTCCTACGGCGATGGCGTGATGGTGGTCGCCATGCTGTTGTGGGCCCTTTATTCCGTGTTGGTGCGCCGCCGCCCCGCCGCGCTGCATCCCAACGCCATGCTGACCGGCATTGTCGGGTTCGCCGTCCTGTTCCTGGCGCCGGCCGTGGCGGCGGAACACCTCAGCGGCGCTGTCATGCCGCTGACCTGGGGCAGCGCCGTCACCGTCGCCTATGTGGGCGTGGTGGCATCGGCGCTGGTCTATATCGGCTTCAACCCCGCGGTCGAAACGGTTGGCCCGAACCGCGCCGGCCAGTTCCTGCACCTGATGCCGCTGTTCGGGGCGGTGCTTGCCATCGTCTTTCTGGACGAACGCCTGGAGGCCTACCACATCTCCGGCGCGGCCCTGATCGCGGCGGGGATCTATCTCGCGACTGTTTCGGCGGCACGCTCGGTCAACAGCACCGCATAGCGCAGCGGCGTGTCCGGCGACAGGGCGTCGAAGGGATAGCAGGTCACCAACAGCATCGCCCGGCCCGCGCCGCCCGTCGGAACGCGCAACAGATCCTCGTGCAGGACCGCGGCTTCGGCGACCTGGAAGGCACTGGCGGTGCCGCCCGGCTCGCGCCACTCCAGGCGGTCGCCCGGACGCAGGCGGCGCAGGAACCGGAAATGGGTGTCGCGGTGGCCGAACAAGACGATCGGCCCGTCCCCTTCCGGCGCGCCGGTGTCCAGGCGGGCCGGACCGAAGGCCAGCGTCCGGCCGGACACCCCCGCCAGCACGATCTGGTCCACCTCCAGCCGCCGCACCGCAAGCCGGCCGACCGGCCAGGTATCGGCCCAGGGCCACGGGCGCGGGCGGACCGCGCCGTCGGCCGCATCGTCCCAGGCCCGCGCCAGCAGGTACTGCGACAGGGCTGCCTTCAAGGGGATGGCCGCTGCCTCGACCGCCTGCCACCCGGCCACCAGCGCAAGCCCCGCCGCGACGGCCAGGGACAAAAGATGGAGACGCCCCCGCCTCATGCGGGCGCCCGCCGACAGCCGATCAAGAGGACGACCATCGCAAGCAGGCCGAACGCCGCAGCCGTCATCACATGGATCAGGAACGGCGTCGCCGTCTGCGGTCCGGCGATCGGCTGAAACGACGTTTGCCTCGCGTGCGCCCAGCCCTGTCCCAGAACCTTCTCTTCCGACCAACCGGCCGGAAGGTTCAACGGCACTTCGGCGCTCGCCAGCGGCTCCGACGCCGGGCGGGCGGGGTTTTCGTCGACGGCGACAAAGCTGGTGTGCCGCGTGGCGATCCCGTGTTTCAACGCCAGGGCCACGACCGCCGTCCTGATCCGGTCGGGATCGGCACCGCGGCGCGCGCTGTCGTTCAGCGCCTCGACCTTGGCGCGCGCCCACATCTTGGCGATGCCCGCGGCGGGTTTCGCGTCGTCAAGTTCGATGCTGCGCCGCCAGCCGCCGTCCCCCTCCAGCGTCACGGTGCCGCCGGCGGCCGCGACCCGCGCAACGAAGGCGATCGGCTCGCCGGCATAGAGGTCGGGGACGACGGCGGGGAAGAACTCGGCCGCGGGATCGCCGGTCCTGGCGACGCCGATACCGGTCAGCACCGGCTGTTCCAGACGGGTGAACAGGCGCCGCATCTCGCCTTCGACCGCGTCGAGATCGTCGATGGAGACGTAGACGCCGCGGCCAAGCTCGGCGGCTTTGCGCATGAACCAGCCGTTCGGCGCGGCGCCCAGCCCGATCGTGAACAGCCTGATGTCGCCCAGGTCGCGTTCGACCAGCCTGAACAGGCCTTCTTCGTTGCCGACCGCGCCGTCGGTCAGGAACACAACCTGGCGCAGACGGTCGGGATCAGTGGCCCCGTTCAGCGCAAGTCCCAGGGCCGGCGCCATTTCCGTTCCGCCGTCGGCTTCCAGCGCCGCGACGAACCCGCGGGCAAAGGCAACCGTATTCTGATCGGCCGGCATGGGACGGCGAAACAACGCCGCGGTGAAGTCGTCGAAGGCGATCACGTTGAAACTGTCGGCCGGTGTCAGCCTGCCGAGAGCGAAGTCCATGGCCGCCTTCGCCTGGTCGATCGAAGACCCGTGCATCGAACCCGAGCGGTCGACGACGAAGATGATCTCGCGCGGCCGCCGCGCCGCGGCGCTTGCCCGGTCCGGCGCCGGCGGCGTCAGAACGCCGAGGACGAAGCTCTCGCCTTCAGACCGCTCCACATAAAGCGCCGGTTCCGCGCCGTGGGCGGACACCGGCCGCCAGCGCAGCCTGAAATCCCGGTCCGACGGGACGCCGCCGTCCTTCAGCGCCACACGATAGAGCGTTTCCTGCCGCGTCACCGCGATCGCGTGGCTGCGGCTTTCCAGGCCCTGCAACGATGCACCCGCGTCAATCGACACAGAAAAGCTGACCGGCTGGCCCTTGCCGTCGCGGGCCCGCCGGTAGGGCGGCGCGATCCGAGCGGCATCCGGAACGGCGCGGACAGAGGCGTCGGGTCGCATATCGACCAGACCGGCGCGGGCGGGCGGAACATAGCGCGGCGCGACAACGGTCGGCAGCGTCAGTTCGAACCAGCCGTCCTCGGGCGCAAGACGCTGTTGCCAGCCGATTTCGACTGCGATCTCGGCGCCCGGCGGGATGTTCGCGACCGAAAGACGAAAGACATTCGGCCGTTCCTGCTCCAGAAGGCTTGCCTGCTTTCCTTGCTGCCGGGCGGTTTCGTAAGTTTGGGCCGCCGCGATCCGTTCCTGGATCTCGCCCGTGATCACGCGATCGCCGACGCGGATCTGCAGGCTGTCGATCGCCGCGTCGTCGGGCAAAGGAAAGACATAGATCCCTTCGACCCAGAACGTCTCGGGATTGACGAAGGCCTGGCGGGTCTGCCCGCGGGCGATGATGCCGTTCACCTCCACATCGACCGCTGTTTCCACCAGCGGCGCCGGCCTGCTGCTGCCGGGACGGGTCGGAACCGTGAAGGTGAGTCCGGGCTCGAACGGCGCCGCAGGCGCCTGAAAGGCCGACAAGAGAACCGCGATGACGCCGAGAAGAATCCAACCGAACGTGTGTGCCGTGCGCATGAGCGCCCTCCCTTGGCATGGGTCGAGGCTGTTATCTCAAACGGAGATTCCGGCGCCGGCGGCGCGGTGGAGAGGCAATCCCGGGGCCAAATCGGGCGATTTCGGGGCAGCCGGCGAAAGCCGTTGGCAAGCGTCGGGCTGGCTGTATGCTGCGCGCCATGAAACCGACGCTTGCATTCTGTTGGGCATTGGCGCTGGTCGGCCTTGCGGCCTGCAGCCAGGCCCCGACACCGACCGCGGCGACCGCGTCGGCACAGGAGATCCGCGGTTGGGACGAGGACGCCTATCGCGCCGCGTTCGCGGCCGGCGACAACTACGGCGCACTGCGGTTGCTGGACGCGGGCGTCGCGGCGGGCGCGCCGCGCGCCAAGTGCATCAAGGCGCAAACCATGTTCGACGGGCTCTACGGGCCGCCCGACTACCGCGCCATCGCCGCGCTTTACGACAGCCTCGGCTTCAAGCAATGCGAACAGCGGACCGTGCATTTGGCAGTGATGTACCGCGACGGCCTTGGCGTCACCCGCGACCCGACGCGCGCGCGTCACCACTTCCGCAAGACGGTCGCCCTGCTGTTGGGCGAAGGCAGCTTCAAGGACAGCTTCCGTTATGCCGAGGCACGCCTGCCCAAGGGATTTGACGTCTGGTCGGAGGTGCGCGAGGCCTACCAGTGGCGCGACCTTGTCCGCGACGGCTGGGACGGTCCGCGCCAGGTCCGTCTGTTCGAAGCCTACCTGGCCGGCCGCGACGTGCCGCAGGATCGGGAGATGGCGTTCAAGGTGCTGGACTACGCTGTGCGCCAGGGTCATGGGCCCGCGCAGTTCCGGATGTACCAGGCGGTGCGCGACGGCGAGGTCGAAGAGACTGTGGAACGCCAGCGCGCGTTTCTTCTGGAAGACGCGGCACGTAACGGTGTCGCTCAGGCGCAGCTGGAACTGGGACTTGCCCACCTGAACGGGACCGGCGTCCCCGTCGACCTGGAAAAGGCCTATGGCTGGTTGTGGCGGTACAGTGCCGGCGGGGGCACGGACGCGGCGCCGGCGCTGGCCGATCTTGAACAGCGGCTTGGCGCACAACGCACGGCCAGCCTCAGGACGCTTGCCGAGCGCGGGGTGTTTCCGTAAGGCCGCACTGCCGCCCGGTTTGGCGTTGCGGGCCCCGCGGCATGGTCCTAGTGTTTCGGTACCCTGCGCCGGTGCCCGCGCGCCGCCGCGTTCCTCGATCGACCGGGATCCCCGCCATGGCCTTTCTTGCCGACCGGCTCAGCCGCATCAAACCGTCGCCCACGATTGCCGTCTCCACCAAGGCGCAGGAACTGAAACGCGAAGGCCGCGACGTGATCGCTCTGGGCGCCGGCGAACCGGATTTCGACACGCCGCAACATGTCAAGGACGCCGCCGCCCAGGCGGCCGCCGAAGGCAAGACCAAGTATGCGCCCGCCGCCGGTATCCCGGAGCTGCGCGAGGCGGTGTGCGCCAAGCTCAAGCGCGACAACGCGCTGGACTACGCGCCCGACCAGATCTCGGTCGGCTGTGGCGGCAAGCAGACGATCTTCAACGCGCTGATGGCAACGCTGAATCCCGGCGACGAGGTCGTCGTGCCCGCGCCCTACTGGGTCAGCTACACCGACATCACCCTGCTGGCGGAAGGCACGCCGGTGGTTGTCGAGTGCGGGGTCGAGGCGGGCTTCAAGCTGCAGCCCGAACAGCTCGATGCGGCGATCACGCCCCAAACCAAGTGGCTGATGCTGAACAGCCCGTCGAACCCCACCGGCGCCGGCTATACCGCGGACGACCTGGCGGCTCTTGCCGCGGTGCTGGAACGGCATCCCCATGTCTGGGTGATGACGGACGACATGTACGAGTTCATCACCTACGACGGGTTCCAGTTCGCGACGATCGCCGCGGTGGCGCCCGGCCTGTTTGACCGAACGCTGACGCTGAACGGCCTGTCCAAGGCCTACTGCATGACCGGATGGCGCGTCGGCTATGCGGCCGGGCCTGTCTCATTGATCAAGGCGATGAATACGCTGCAGTCGCAGTCGACCACGTCCACCTCGACGCTGAGCCAATGGGCCGCCGTCGCCGCGCTCAACGGCGACCACGGTTTCATTGCGGAGAACAACAAGGCCTTCAAGGAACGTCGCGACCTGGTTGTCTCGATGTTGAACGATACCGACGGCCTGTCCTGCAACACGCCCGAGGGCGCCTTCTACGTCTATCCGTTGTGCGCCGGCGTGATCGGAAAGTCGACGCCCGAAGGCAGGACCATCGAGACCGACGAGGACTTCGTGACCTACCTTCTGGACAGCGAGGGCGTCGCCGCCGTCCACGGGGAGGCGTTCGGCTTGTCGCCTTATTTCCGGATCTCCTACGCGACCTCCACCGAACTGCTGCGCGAGGCCTGCACGAGGATCCAGCGCGCCTGCGCGGCGCTTCGCTGAAATCACTTGCGGTTCCCGCGAAAAACTTGCCTAATCCTTGTTAACCAAAGTCTCCAAACAAAAAATACTTCGCATTTTAGGTAAAACCTGACCTTAACAGGCTGTTAAAGCCTTTCGGGTACAAATAAAGCCATCAGGCAGGGGAACTGGAGAGCAGGAGATGGCGAGCATTAACGAACACTTCCACGGGCGCGAAGACACCGTCTTCGACCCGTCGCGCTCGTCCCGCTCCCGCCAGGACAGCCGGTTCCTCTCCCTCAAAGGATTGTTTGCAAGCGCCTTCGTCTTCGTGATGGCGGGCGCCGCATTCGCCGCGACCGCGGCCGCGCCCGGAAGCGCGGGCGAACCGGTCATGGCGATCTTCCCGCCCACCAGCAGCGCCGCCGACGTGATGATTGCCTTGCACGAGGCCGACGGCGAGCTTTTGACCTTCGGCCGCTTCGACAACATGGCGGTCAGCCTGGGCGGTTCTGACGGATATACAGATCGTCTCTACGAGGCCGGCGCGATCCTGGTGATCGATCCGGCGGTTGCACACCAGTTCGGTCTTTAGTCTCCCGGCTTTCCCACGCTCCAATCTCCATAAACTGAAGCTGCCGGCGCCCTCGTGGCCGCCGGCCTTTCTTTGTTGGTTAATCGCACGCGCGAAGACGCGCGGGAATCCGATCCGCATGACGGGAACCCCCTTGGCACCGCCCGGCCTTTTTGCGAGCATAGTCGAAACGGGAGACCCGCCACCGCCCGGTCGTTCGAACCGGAAAGGCGAATGCGGATAAGAACGCCCGCCGACCATTGCCCGGACCACGGGCCCTGGAATTGACGGGCACAGGAAGGAGATCGCCATGCCAGGCTCCAGTCCCTCGGCGCCCCGGTGCGTCGCCATCGTGGGCAACTATCTGAGCGGAAAGACAACCCTGATGGAGGCGATGCTGCACCAGTGCGGCGCCATCGACCGCCGCGGAAGCATCAAGGACGGCAATACCGTCGGCGATGCATCGGACGAGGCGCGAAACCGCCAGATGAGCATCGAGATCAGCGCCGCAAGCGCTGATTTTTTGTCGGAGCATTGGTCGTTCCTGGACTGCCCCGGATCGGTGGAGTTCAGCCACGAAGGACACACCCCGCTTCTGGCCGCCGACGTGGCGGTCGTCGTCTGCGAGCCGGCGGTCGAAAAGGCCCTCGCATTGGCGCCGCTGTTGCACTTCCTGGACAAACGCAACATCCCGCACATGCTGTTTATCAACAAGATGGACTCCGCAACCACGCGCGTGCGCGACGTCCTGCAGGCCCTGCAATCGGTTTCGGACCGTCCCCTGGTGCTGCGCCACGTGCCGATCCGTGACGGCGATACGATCTCCGGCTATGTGGACCTGGTCTCCGAACGCGCCTACCAGTACAAGCCCGGCACCGCGTCGGATCTGATCCCGCTTCCCGACGAAATAAAGGACCGCGAGGTCGAGGCGCGCCAGGAACTGCTTGAGACGCTGGCCGACTTCGACGACACGCTGCTTGAGCAGTTGCTGGAAGACGTGGAACCGGACAAGCAGGATGTCTATGCCAACCTGACGCGCGATCTGCGCCAGGACCTGGTCGTGCCGGTCTTTCTGGGTGCGGCCGAACATGAAAGCGGCGTTTTCCGTCTGTTGAAGGCGTTGCGGCACGAGGCGCCGGAGCCGTCGGAAACCGCCGAACGCCTGGGCGTGCCATCCGGCGATCCGATCGTGCAGATCATCAAGACCTACTACATGCCGCATACCGGCAAGGTGTCGCTGGCGCGGATCTGGGCGGGCACGCTGAAGGACGGCACGACGTTCGGCACCCACAAGGTAACCGGGCTCAGCTATCTGATGGGACACACGCCGGTGAAGATCAGCGAGGCATCGGCAGGCGACGTGGTCGCGATCGGCCGCCTGGACGACATCAACACCGGAGACGTCCTGGGCCCGAACGGCGTGATCCCGGACGCCATGGAATGGTCCGATCCGCCGCAGCCGGTCTACGGGCTGGCGATCACCGCGAAACGCCGCGAGGACGAGGTCAAGCTGTCGACGGGGCTGAGCCGCCTGGTCGAGGAAGACGCCTCGCTGAGCTACGAGCACAACGAGGATACCAGGGAACTGGTCCTTTGGGGCCAGGGCGACATTCACCTGAGCGTCGCCGTGGGCCGGTTGGAGAGCATCTACAACGTTGCCGTGGATACCAAGTCGCCGCGGATTCCCTACAAGGAGACCATCCGCAAGGGAACGGAGCAGCACGCGCGCCATAAGAAACAAAGCGGCGGTCACGGCGAGTTCGGCGATGTCCATGTGACGATCCAGCCGCAGCCGCGGGGCGCGGGGTTCCAGTTCGAGGAGAAGATCGTCGGCGGCGCGGTGCCCCGCCAGTACATCCCGGCGGTCGAAGCAGGCGTGAAGGAGTACCTGACCGAAGGGCCACTTGGCTTTCCGGTTGTCGATGTCGCGGTCACCCTGACCGACGGCCAGCATCATTCCGTCGACAGCTCGGACATGGCCTTCCGCAAGGCTGGCATCGCCGCCATGAGGGAAGGCATGCCCAACTGCAATCCGGTCCTTCTGGAGCCGATCTGCGAGGTCACCATCTCGGTGCCCAGCGACTACACCTCCAAGGCGCAGGGAACCATCACCCGGCGCCGCGGACAGATCCTGGGCTTCGATGCCAAGGAGGGATGGCCGAACTGGGACGAGGTCAAGGCATACATGCCGCAGGCCGAGATGCGCGACCTGATCATAGAACTCAGGTCACTGACCCAGGGTGTCGGGACGTTCGACTGGACGTTCGACCATCTGAACGAGCTGTCCGGCAGGATCGCGGACGACATCGTCGCGACCGAGGGCAACGGCGCCGCGACTAAACAGTAGTCCGCATCGAGGGGGCTGAACAATGACCGAGGCGACCGCGCTTGCGGCGACCCTGGTCGCCGTCCGGAAGAGCGGCGCGCGGCTTGCCGAGGCTCCGCCCGGCGGCCCCGAGACGATGGACCAGGCCTACGCGGTCCAGGACGCCTACATCGCGGCGGTTGGCGAACCCGTGGTCGGCTGGAAAGTGGGCATGACCAACAAGGCGGCGCAGCAGGCCGGCGGCATCAACGAACCGATGGCCGGCCCCTTGTTGCAATCCGCAGTCGTGCCGAGCCCCGCCTCGCTCTCGACCCCGCCCGAAGCGCTGCGGATCGTCGAATGCGAGTTCGGTTTTCGCATGGCTGCGGACCTGCCGCCGCGCGACGCGCCCTACGGGGAAGAAGACGTCGCCGCCGCAGTGGGCAGCCTTCATCCTGCAATAGAGGTGGTGGATGTTCACCTGCCGGGTGGCATGCAGGCCGGCCCGCGCTGGGCGGTCGCCGACGGCGGCGGCAACATGTTCTGGGTCCCCGGTGCCGGGACCACGGACTGGAGCGCCGACGAACTGCCCGGCCGGCCGGTCAGCGTTGCCCTGAACGGCGTCGCGCAAGGCAGCGGGACCGCTGCGGCGGCGCTGGGCAACCCGGTCACCGTGCTGGCCTGGCTCGCCAACCATCTGCTCGGACGCGAACGCCAGCTCAGGGCCGGCGACTGGGTGTCGACGGGATTGTGTACGCCGATGTTCTCCGCCGCGCCCGGCGACCGCGTTGTGGCGGATTTCGCGGCGCTGGGCACCGTGGAGGTTGGCTTCTAGCACCCGCCCCACTTTTTAGAATAACTCTAAAAATCACTTGAACCGTACAAAATCAAACCCATATCTGTCCCATCATCGGCGCTTGAGCACGAGGGACAGAAAATGCAGATCGATATCGGAATTGCAGAGGCGAACCGCAAGGAGATCGCCGAGGGCTTGGGACGGTTGTTGGCGGACAGCTACACGCTGTACCTGAAGACGCACAATTTCCATTGGAACGTCACCGGCCCGATGTTCAACACGCTGCATGCCATGTTCGAAGAGCAGTACACGGAACTGGCGACGGCGGTTGACGAGATTGCCGAGCGAATCCGCGCGCTGGGTGAGCCGGCACCCGGTTCCTATGCCGCATTCGGCAAGCTCACCAGCATCGAAGAGGCAGAGGGCGTTCCCAATGCCGAGGAAATGATCCGCCAGCTCGTCACCGGCCAAGAAACGGTCGTGCGAACCGCGCGGGATATCTTTCCCCTGGTCGACGAGGTGAACGACGAGCCGACCGCGGACCTGTTGACCCAGCGGATGAGCGTGCACGAGAAGAACGCCTGGATGCTCCGCTCGATGCTGGGCTGAGGAGCCACGCGAGGTCGCAACCGGATCCTTCGTGACGGCGGTGTTCGCCGCCTCTCCGTGACAAGGGCGCCAACGGCGCCCGACCGCGCGGGGAGACCTGCCTCAGGGCGGGCCGTCACGGAGCGATCGGCTTCGGCTCAAAGGAACCGAGCATCACTCCCAGACGTTGGCGCCGCGTTCGAAGTCGGGACGTTGCGGATTGACGACGCAGAAACGCTGGCCGGTAGGCGCTTCCATCACCCACCAGCGTTTGATTTGCGCGACCCGTTTCGCACCCAGTTCCTCCAGGCGCTTGACCTCCGCCTCCAAATCGTCGGTTTCGATGTCCAGGTGCACGCGGCCGGGGTGGTCGACGCTTTGCAACAGGACGCCAACCTCGTCGGGCGGCGTCTCGAGTTTCACGTAGTTTTCGTCGCTATCCGACGGCGCGCTTTCGGCCGTCCAGCCCAGGGCCGCACTCCAAAATGCGGCCGCGCCCGTGAGGTCGTCCGTCTGGCAATCGATCACAACCACGCCCAGTCGGCTCTTGTGCATATTCGACATTCCTTCAGACATCGAGGCGATATTCCATTGGCGTGGCTGAACCGTCGCAAGTCAAGCCCTGCCCGGCCGCCCCCCGGCCGGCGGGCGGATGGCGGGCATCACGCTTCTGTGACTTGGGCCTCGGGGGGCGCAGCCATAATTTACTGCCCATCACGACCGAACCGGACCTGGAGAGCATGGCCATGCTGATCAAGATCAAACGCGGCTGGGAAATCCCCGAAAGTGCGGCAACAGACGAGGCGGCCTTTCGAAACCGGCGCACCCTGTGCAAGGCCATTGCCGCGGGCCCGATCGCCCTTGCCGGCGCCAGCCTGCCCGGATTGGCGCACGCGAAAGTCGGCGAGGCCGACCCCACCGCGGATCTTTATCCCGTAAAACGCAACGAAGCCTACACGCTGGACCGGCCGCTGACGCCCGAAGAGGACGCGACCGGCTACAACAATTTCTACGAGTTCGGCAGCCACAAGAAGATCAAGGAAGCCGCGCAGAAAATGCCGCTCAGGCCGTGGGAAGTCGTCATCGACGGCATGGTCGAGAAGGAAATCCGTATCGGCGTCGACGAACTGATTCGACAAATGCCGCTGGAAGAACGCCTGTACCGGCACCGCTGCGTCGAGGCCTGGGCGATGGCCGTTCCGTGGAGCGGCTTCCCCATGGCGGAACTGGTGAAGCTGGCCAAGCCCACCTTCGGCGCCCGGTACGTGCGCATGGAAACCCTGCAGGACCCGGAAACCATGCCGGGCCTGCGCCAGTCCTGGTACCCCTGGCCCTACACCGAAGGCCTGAAGCTTGACGAGGCGACGAACGAACTCGCCTTCATCGGGACCGGCATCTACGGCAAGCCCATGCCCAAGCAGAACGGCGCCACCATCCGCCTGGTGGTGCCCTGGAAGTACGGCTTCAAATCGATCAAATCGATCGTGCGGTTCAGCTTCACCGACGAACAGCCCGTCGGGCTGTGGGAAGAGGTGCAGCCGCGGGAGTACGGATTCTACGCAAACGTCAATCCCGAGGTGGACCACCCGCGCTGGTCTCAGGCGACGGAGCGGCTGCTGGGTTCCGGCGACCGCGTGCCGACCCAGCTGTACAACGGCTACGCCGAACAGGTCGCCGACCTCTACAAGGACGTCGATCCCTCGATCCTGTTCAAGTAACAGGCCGCGCCGGCAGAACGGCGCACGTCTTCGACGAAAAAGAAGCCGGGGACATCGAGATGTCCCCGGCATAGGTGGACAGGGTGACCCCTCGGGAGTTGGGGTCATCTCCTGGGGAAGCGTGTAACAATCGCCGACGGCTATGGACGGGCTGAACGCGGGTATCAGCGGCGCGATACCGTGCGGCGTCGCGCCGCCGCCCTCCGCTCGTGGTCCCCACCATCGCGCGATAGAGGTCCGTCAGGACATCTACGACGCTATCCGAGCCGAGCCGCAAGCACTGTGACGAGCATCACAACCGTGCCGGCGGAAACGCCGGTTTCACGATGCGAGATAAACGACAATGATGTTGATGAGGCCGTAGAGGGCGAGAAAAGATCCGGCAACGACCTTGGATGTCGGCGATACCCAGGGGATGGCCGTCACGTCCCGGTCGCGGCGCTGTTGCCGTTTGCCGATGACAAAAACCACCACGCCGAGGGCCAGTATCGCAACCGCGCCCTCGAGGCCGAAGATAATCGGAATGGAACGCCCACTCATGACCGCTTTCCGGCCTGATCGGAGCGGGACAACCGACGTGGCGCCGCGTGCGGCCCGCAGGTGCCGCGGCGCGCGGCGTCAGGCCGCGCGATTGGGTCGCGCGAGTTCTTCTTCGTTCCGGTAAACGCGCACCAGGTGCTCGGCGCACCAGGAACCGCCGGGCTTTGACGTCCGTTTGTTGCAGTAGTGCCAGTTCTCGGTCCGCGGATCGCCGTCGATCCAACGGCATCCACGCGGTTCTTTGGTCTTCAATGGCAGCTTGTGAACATTCATCTCTTTGTTCCCTCATCACCCTACTGACGGACAATCGCGCCGGCGTTGCGGCGCCATGGTCGGATAACCCCTGTGATCCGTCCCGCGGCGGTTGGCTTTTACTGTTCCCTGTTCGACGCCGCTTAAAAAAGACGCCGGGCCGAAGCCCGGCAAGTTGAACAGGGAGGCTTCACGTCAAAGAGACGTTGGATCCGGGAGGATCCAGTTGTTGCGATGCAACAACGAAGTCCTCAATACATAAGTGTTAACGCGCGGAAATCAAAGGGTCACGGCTTCATCGCGCCCATGCAAAAACCGCATGGCTGCTAGCTAATTGATTTTAAATACTAAAACGACGCGAATTCATCCGGGTCCGGCTGCAAAAAAGTGACGGGCCCGCCGCCCGGGCCTGCCGAAATGCCCAAAAATTAGCCAAACCGCGTCGCGGGTGCCCCGTCAACCCGTCGAAAAACGCGCCCGTGCGCCGCGTTCGATGCCCGCCGCGATCAGCCTGTCGATCTCGAATTGATGGCGCATCATCTCCAGCAGTCTCAGTTCCTCGTCGCTGGCATGGCCGTCAGCGGCGGCGATTTCGATCGCCAGGGCATAGGCGGTCTCGCGCAGCCTGGGCGACAGGGCCTCGCTGATCTCCTCAAGCAGCCCCTCAAGGGCGTCCTCGTCAGCCATTCGGTCCGCACAGGCCGAGGCCGCCGAGGGCAGAAGCTGGCGGTCGTAGTCGCGAAAGACCGGCAGACCGACGACGATCTCGCCGATCCGTCCGAGCTCGGAATCGGTCATGTCGCGGTCCGCGGCCGAAGTCAGGACCATGGTGTAGATGAGAGCCGTGTGATGACTGATCATGGAAAACGTCCCTGAGATGCACCGGCCGTGACCGGCGCTTTGATTGGTTTCGCCGTAATATTGGAGCGGTGGTATGGCCGTCAAGGCCGAGTATCGAACTCGGCGCCGGACGCCTCGGCCGGGGCAGGCGCCTGCGCAGACCGGATCTGGGCGAGAAACCGGCCTGTCTCGGCCACCGCCTCGGCCAGGCCGACCCTGTCCGCGGTCACGCCTTCGGGAAAGGCACCCAAAAGGCGGGACGGCATCATCGGATCCAGCAGCACGAAAACGCCACGATCGTCCGCACGCCTGATCAGGCGTCCGTAGGCCTGCTTCAGCCGCAACCGGGTCAGCATATCGTCGTAGGCACGCCCGCCGAAAGCGTCGCGGCGCCTCTTGTGCAGGATCGTCGGCCGCGGCCAGGGCACCCGGTCGAAGACGATCAGCCGCAGCGACCGACCGGGCACGTCGACCCCGTCGCGCACTGCATCGGTGCCTAACAGGCAGCTGTCGGTTTCGGCCCGGAATATGTCGATCAGGGTCGGCAGGTTGAGCGCGTCCACATGCTGCGCATAAAGCGGCAGCCCGGCCTGCTCAAGACCGGCGGCCAGGCGGCGATGCACCGCGCGCAACCGGCCGATTGCGGTAAACAGCCCCAACGCACCGCCGCCCGCCGCCAGGAACAGCGTCCGGTAGGCCGCGGCCACCTGGTCCAGGTCGTCCTTGCGCACGTCGCCGACGATGAAGACCCGGGTCTGTTCGCCATAGTCGAACGGAGACGGCACACGCGCGCGTATGGCCGGGTGCGCGAAATGCACCGCGCCGGTGCGCCGTTCCGCCGCCTGCCAGTCCGCCTCCACATCGCCGGATCCGTCGGTCAGCGTGGCGCTGGTCACCACCATGCCCTGGACCCGCGCGCCCATGACCTCCGCAAAAGGTCTGCCCGGATCGATCCAATGTCGGTGCAGGCCGACATCGAGGTCGCGCCCGTCGATCCGGCTGACCTGGAACCAATCCGCAAACTCCGCCGGCGCGCCGGCGGCAAGCGCGGACAGCATGGCCCGCCAGGCAGTCAGGGGGTCATGCGCGCGATGCTGCAGAGACCGCGCAAGCGCGTCCAGCCTGTTGCGCGTGGCGGTGTCCAGGCTGTCGGCGTCCTCGTCGAGCCGCTTGGCAAGGCGCCGACGCAGCGCCTTGATCGGCTCGGCCAGGCGCGCCAGCGCATCGCCAAGCGCATCGGCCGCTTCGGCGAGGCCCGGCACCGGGTCGCCGGTTTCAACCTCCAGGTCGAACGGCCCGTCGCGCCCCGGCGCCCGCGCATAGACCTGCTGGCGCACGAGGCCGAGAAAGATCTCGGTCGGACCGTTGCCGGCGCCGTCGCGCAGCCGGCTGGCCCAGCCGGCTGCCGGCAGGGCCGCCGCTGCGCGCAAGGTCTCCTCCAACAGCCCGGTCGCCGTTTCGTCGCCGTCGATCAGGTCGCCCAGCCGTTCCTTCAGGCCGCGCCCCCGGCGCCGGGTCTCCGGACCGCGCAACCAGCGTCGCAGCTCGGCGGTCTCCCATCCCGTCAGATGGGCGGAGAACGCGCCGTCCGCGGCATCGAACACGTGATGCCCCTCGTCGAAGACGAACCGGGCCACGCGGCCGGACGGGTCCAGGGTACCGCGCGCCGACTGCACCATGACCAGGGCGTGATTGGCGACCACCAGGCTGGCCCGGCGCGCCTTGCGCACGCTGTTTTCGATGAAACAGCGTCCGTAATGGCTGCAGGCGGAATAGATGCATTCGCCCCGGTGATCGCTGAGCCCGAGGGTCGGGGCGCGGCCCATCAGGTCGGGCAGCCAGGACGGGAAATCGCCGCCGCTGAGGTCGCCGCTGCGCGTCCTGTCCAGCCAGCGCGCCATCAAACCCAGCGCCACCGCATCGGCAGGCGTGGTCCGGCTGCGCCCGACCGCCTCTTCGAAGTTCAGCAAGCAGAGATAGTTCTCCCGTCCCTTGCGCAGCACGACCCGATCGTGCTTGACCCGCGCATCGGGATAGAGCCTGTCCAGCTCGTCGTCGATCTGGTGCTGCAGATTGCGGGTGAAGGTGGACAACCAGACCGGCGCCTCGTTCTTCTCCGACCACACGCTGGCGGGCGCAATATAGCCGAGGGTCTTGCCCACGCCGGTGCCGGCCTCCGCCAGGACGACCAGCGGGGCATCCTCGTCGTCGGGCGGGACGAACGCAGCACTGACGGCGGAGGCATAATCGGCCTGGCTGGGCCGCGCTTCCGCATCGCCGCCCAGCAGGGCCCCCAGGCGCAGGCGGGCCTCGGCGGGCTCAACGCCCGCGTTTCCCGGCGGCGGCGGCGGCGCCTGATCCTCCGATTCCGGCAACCGGTGCCAGACGTCCAGGCCGGCGGTTCCGGCCCGGTCCGCACCCGTCTCCCGGTCGGTCCCCAGCGCCGACAGCACCGAGACGCCCCAGCTCCAGCCGGCCTGGGCCATGGACCACGCGATGCGCCTGAGATGCGGGTCGGCCGCATCGCGGGCCAGCCCCTCCAAAAGGGCGATCATCGCCCGCCGCAGCGCCAGGGGCGCCGCCTCAAGACCGTCGCCCGGCGGCACGCCGCAGGCGGCGGCCAGACCCTGCGGCGTCGGCACGCAAAAGGCGGCCGGCCGTGCGAAGGCGAAAAGCTCCAGAAGATCGAACCAGGGCCGCCGGTCGATGCCCAGCCGTGCCGCCGTTGCCGGGCCGTGGCAGACCACAGCCGGTTCGCCGCGCCCGAACCGCTTGGCGGCATCGGCAAGGTCGATCAGGTCGCTTTCGCCATCCGGCGTCAGGACCGCGGCGGTGGATTGGCCGACCGCAAGAATCGGCGCATCGGGGATCTGCAGGGCGGGCTGGAGGTCGGGCATGGATGGAACACTATAGCCCGCCGCGCGGCCCGGATGGAAAGCCCGCACAAGGCGGCGGCACAGGTTGACCGGTCTTGCGCCACGCCCTAGTGTCCGCGCACTCCATCGACAACAGGACGACTGCAGAACGAGGCCCGGAATGTCCGACCACCGCGCGCTTGCCGAAAACGCCAAGGCTTGGCCGTTCGAGGAGGCGCGGAAGCTTCTCAAACGCTTTGGCGGCAAGACGCCGGCCAAGGGGTACGTCCTGTTCGAGACCGGCTACGGCCCGTCCGGCCTGCCGCATATCGGCACCTTCGGCGAGGTGGCGCGGACGACGATGGTGCGGCACGCCTTCGAAATGCTGTCGGATATCCCGACGAAGCTGGTTGCGTTCTCCGACGACATGGACGGGCTGCGCAAGGTGCCCGACAACGTGCCCAACCAAGACCTGCTGGCCGCCAACCTGAACAAGCCATTGACCGAAGTGCCGGATCCGTTCGGAACGCACGAATCGTTCGGTGCGCACAACAACGCGCGACTGCGGGCCTTTCTGGACGAGTACGGCTTCGACTACGAGTTCAAAAGTTCCACGGAATGCTATCGCACGGGCGCGTTCGACGAGGCGTTGCTCACGGTGCTCCGGAACTACGACAAGGTCCAGGCGATCATGCTGCCGTCGCTTCGCGAGGAGCGGCAGGAAACCTACAGCGCCTTCTTGCCCATCGATCCCGAGACCCGCGCGGTGTTGCAGGTGCCGGTGGTCGCGACGGATCCGGATGCGGGCACCATCACCTACCGGCGCGACGACGGCACGACCGTGGAGACGCCGGTGACCGGCGGGCATTGCAAGTTGCAGTGGAAGCCGGACTGGGCGATGCGATGGTTCGCACTGGACGTGGATTACGAAATGTCCGGCAAGGACCTGATCGATTCCGTTCGCCTGTCGAGCCAGATCACGCGGGCGCTGGGCGGGCGGCCGCCGCAGGATTTCACCTACGAGCTGTTCCTGGACGAAGACGGCGAGAAGATCTCCAAGTCCAAGGGCAACGGGATCAGCATGGAGGAGTGGCTGGCCTACGCCCCGACCGAGAGCCTGTCCTTGTTCATGTTCATGAAGCCGCGCACGGCCAAGCGGCTCTATTTCGACGTAATCCCGAAGAACGTGGACGAATACCTGACCTTCCTGGAGAAGTATCCGGCCGAGGAGCCGACGCGCCAGGTCGAGAACCCGGTCTGGCATATCCACAACGGCCGACCGCCGGCGCCGGGCATCGGTCTCGGCCTGTCGCTGTTGATCAACCTGGTCAGCGCCTGCAACACGCACGAGAAAGACGTGCTGTGGGGCTTCGTGCGGCACGTGGCGCCCGATGCAACGCCGGCCAGCGACCCGATGCTGGACCGGCTGTTGGGCTACGCGATCCGGTACTACGAGGATTTCGTCAAGCCCGGCAAGCACTACAAGGCCCCCAGCGACCAGGATCGCGCGGCGCTGACCGATCTGGCCGCCCGCCTGGAAGCGCTGGACCCGCATGCCCAGGGCGAGGACATCCAGGCCGAGATCTACGCCGTGGGCAAGGCGCACGGTTACGACCCGCTGCGCGAGTGGTTCCGCGCGCTTTACCAGGTCCTGCTGGGCCAGGAGCAGGGGCCGCGCATGGGGTCGTTCATTGCGCTGTACGGCATCGAAGAGACCCGCACGCTGATCGCCCGCGCGCTGGCGGGGGAAAAGCTGGACGCGGCCTAGGGCAGGATCGGTTCACGTCGAAACACCGAAGCGCTTGCAGCCATGTGGTTCGAGACGGCGCGCTGGCGCGCGCCACCTCACCATGAAGGTTTTCGGTATCGAAGACCTCAGACTGTTTCCTCACCCTGAAGAGGCCGCGGGACGCGGCCGTCTCGAAGGGCTTGGCTGCAAGTGACGCGCTGCACTCCGTGCTCAAACGTCGTCAAACGACTCGAAAACAGGTGAGCACGCACTAGGCGGGCTCAGGGGCCGGTCGTCCCGTCCGCGGCAGGCGCGCGCCCCGCGGCGCGGTCGAAAAACCCGAGCACGATCGAGAACCGCCGTTCGGTGTTGCCGTATCCGTCGCTCAGCGGATGGCCGAACCCGGCCTCGTGCACATAGGTTCCGCCGCGATCGGCGACCGCCGCGCCCAGCGGGGCGACGTCCTCGGCCTCGACAATCCGGTCGAGCCCGCCCGACAGCACGATCACGTTCGATGCCGCATCGGGGACGTTCGCGACGGGATCGAAGCTGTCCGGGCACATCGCGTACCAGGGAAGCCTTGCCGGCGAGGAGTCGATCGCGATGGCGTCGAACGGCTCCAGTTCCACATAAGGCCCGAGCGCGAGGATCCCGCCGATCGAGATCCCGTAGAGATAGGTCCTGTCGTATCCCAGGTCGCGCACGAAGGCGGCAACCGCCGCCTGGTCGCGGCTGATCGGATCCAACAGCGGATCGCCGCCGGACTCGCCATAGCCGCGGTAGTCGAAGACGAGGACGTCGAACCCGCGGTCGGCGAAATAGGTCAGCTTGTGGCGAAGCTGGTCCACGCGCATGGCATTGCCCTGCAGGAACAACAGCGCGCGCGATGCCTTTTCGGCCTTGTTCGACGCAAGCCGGTACCCCACCAGGCGGATGCCGCCCGGCCGTTCGATCGAGATCCGTTCGTAGGTGTAGCCGGGGATCAACGGCGCCGGCCGGCCGAGATTGGCCCGGTCGCGCCAGCCTTCGAACGTCGCCTCCTCAAGGCCGAGGAAGCCGCAGACGCGGACGCCGTCGTCGCCGCCGGTGCCGGCACAGCCCGCCAGCCACAGGACCGACAGGACGAGCGCGTACGCCCTCAGCGTCCGCCTAGCCCTCGGCGTGGGCGAACTCCCAATACAGTTCCTTGGCCAAGCGGTATGTCGGGCCCGGCTGCAGGTCCCGATCCTCGTAGCGGCCCACGAACATGACCTTGCCATAATTTCCCGTACTGAAGATCTCGTCCGCATCCAACAGGTCCTCGGGCAGAACCCGGCTCTCGTGCACCTGAACCCCGCGCTGGGCCAGCAAGGCGATGACCCGCTGGCGCGTGATCCCATTCAGGAACGTGCCATTGGGCGCCGGCGTGAAGACGGCGCCGTCCTTCGCATAGAACAGGTTCGCCGTGGCGAATTCGGCCACGTTGCCCAGGCCATCGAGCATCACGGCGTTGTCATAGCCCCGGGCGGTCACCTCTTTCATCGCCCGGCCGGCATTGGGATACAGGCAGGAGGCTTTGGCATCGGTCGGGGCCATGTCGGGCGCGGGCCGGCGGCGGGTCGTCAGGCAGGCGGAAAACCCGTTGTCCGGCGGCAGCGGCGCCTCCCAGATGTTGAGCGCGAATTGCGTGGTTTCGGGATCGGGCGCGATCCACCCATCCTCGGCCCAGTACATGGGTTTGATGTAGAGCGGCGTTCCACTTGGATACTTGGCGATGCCTTCGCGTGCCAGTTCGACGATCTCGCCCGCGCTTTTGAACGGGTTCATGCCGAAGGACAGCGCCGACCGGCAGGTTCGTTCGGCGTGCTTGTCCAGGTCCGGCGCAACGCCTTCGAAGGCGCGCGCACCGTCGAACACCATGGACGACAGCCAGGTGCCGAGCGTCATCGCCGACATAATGGGCGTCCTGCCTTCCAGCCACTCGCCGTTGAACCAAGTGTAAGCCGTCATGCCGGAGCCCCGAGCCGTTGAATGCACGCGGCTAATCCAGCACGTCAGGGGTGACGGCGCAACACCCGAGGAAACGATCGAGGGCGGTCTCGCGAAGGTCGTCGCGCCCGTATGTCTGAGATCAGGTTTTAACGAATGAGGCCGGCCGCGCGGTGCCTCCCTGTGGACGCGCGCGGCCGGCGTTGACGGTTATTGTTATTATCCCGTCTTTATGTCTGTGTGGCGCGGCATCAAAAGAAGAGCGAGCCGACCGGCGGGTGCAGGCACCGACAGCATGCCGGCTCGCATAGTCTTCAGCCAAGAAATCCACTTTACTTTCATTGCCCCGATACCCTTTCGTCGAACCGCACAGATTAAGCGCGCGCCGGATTGAGATAGTAAACCTTGCACTCCGAGGACTTGGTCCGCGCCGGGCGTCCCACATGCGCACCGGGCAGCGGCCTTTCAGGCAGAACCGGACGATCGGCACCGTCAAGCGCACCAACCATGTCCAGCGCAAAATGAAACGCCGCGCTTCCCCTTTTCAATCGAACAACTTCGCTCATCGGACCCGTCTCCCTTACCCACACTCTACTTGCCGTTGCGGTGGCTTATTGGTTTTTGCCTCTTTTGGGGTGGATATCCGCAAGCGCCGTGCCACAGCGCGGTGGATTTCTCTAAAATGCTGTTTTTCAAGGATCTTTACCCTCGCTTTACCCTGTTCCCGCGGCTGATTCGCTTGGGAAAACCGCCGATTTGGGAAATTGCAGGCCGATTGCGTTGCATTTTGCAACGCGCGGCCGTGCGGGTTTTGCGCAACCGCCGGCTTGGAGTAGGCTTGGGCCGCGATGCAGATCGTCTACCATCTGGCCCGCGAAGAGGCCTGGCGGGCGGCCCAGGCCGACGGGATCTACCGCGGCATGCCGGAGGACCGCCGCGACGGCTTTCTGCACTTCTCCACCGCCGAACAGATCGTCGAAAGCGCCGCCACCCACAAGGCCGGCCGGGCCGACCTGGTGCTGTTGGCGGTCGACGCAGCCTCGCTTGGCGAGACGCTGCGCTGGGAGACCTCGCGCGGGGGCAGCCTGTTCCCGCACCTGTACGGCGATCTCGGCGCGGAAACGGTCCTGTGGGCCAAACCCCTGCCGCTTGACCCCGCCGGCAAGCACATCTTTCCGCCGCTGGACTGACGATGTCGCTGGCCGGATTCGCCCTGCCGCTGTTGCAGCGTCTCGACCCGGAGCGGGCTCACCGCCTGACGGTGAAGGCCCTGCATCTGGGCCTGGGCCCGGCGCATTCGCCGCCGCCGGATCCGGCCCTGGCGCAGACGCTGTGGGGCCTGACATTCGCTTCGCCGATCGGGCTTGCCGCGGGCTTCGACAAGGACGCCGAAGCGTTCGCGGGCCTGTTGCGGGTCGGATTCGGGTTCGTCGAGGTCGGCACCGTGACGCCGCGCCCCCAGGCCGGCAACCCGCGTCCACGGCTGTTCCGGCTGCGCGAGGACGATGCGGTGATCAACCGCATGGGATTCAACAACGCGGGCATGGATGCCGCCGCCGCGCGCCTGCGCGGACGCGACCGCGGCGCCGGCATCGTCGGCGTGAACATCGGCCGCAACAAGGACGCAGCCGATCCGATCGACGACTATCGGCGGTGTGCCGCATGCCTCGCGCCACTGGCGGACTACCTGGTGGTCAACGTCTCTTCGCCGAACACGCCCGGCCTGCGCGAGATGCAGAACAGGCAGACGCTGCTGGCGTTGGTCCGGGCGGTGCGCTACGCGGCCGGCGACGGCGCCGGGCCACCACTCCTGGTCAAGATCGCGCCGGACCTGACGTCGGACGAAATCGGAGAGATCTGCGCCTTTGCCGCGGAGGCGAAACCCGACGGCCTTGTGATCTCCAACACGACCACCGCGCGGCCGCCCGACCTGAAAAGCGGCGAACGGGCGCAGACCGGCGGGCTCAGCGGAGCGCCCCTGTTCATGGCCTCGACCGCGCTCCTGCGCGACGTCTATGCGCGCACCGGCGGCAAGATCCCGCTGATCGGGGTTGGCGGGGTCCGCGACGGTGAGACGGCCTACGCGAAAATCCGGGCCGGAGCCTCGCTGGTCCAGCTTTATACCGCCCTCGCCTATCAGGGCCCCGACCTTGTCACCCGCATCCAGGACACGCTGGTGCGCTGTCTTCGCGCCGACGGATTCGCGCATCTCGCCGATGCCGTCGGCGCCGATCATCGATAGACCGGCCGTGCTTGCAGCATTTCGCGAACACGCGTAGGCTCTGCGCGCCTTGGCCTCTTTGAAGGAGTGACCGGCTCAGGTCGACCACATGTCCCTTACATGGCACATCGCGATCGCCGCCTGCTATCTGGTGGCCGCCCTTGGCGCGGTGGTCGCGTTCCCGACGATCTTCCCCGCAGCGTCCGAAGGCACGAACCTTGTTCTTGGCCTGATGGTGTTCCTGCTGGGCGCGGTCGCGCACGAGACCGTCACCCGGCGCACGAACGAGGCGCTGCACCTTCGGCGCATGGTGGCGCTGAAGAAGGCCTACGACCTGACCCGCGAGGAAATGTCGCTGGCCCGCGACGAGGTGCGCCGGATTTTCGAATCCCTGGAAAGCATGGGCCGCACCGGAATGCCGGCGCCCGAGGCGCGTGAACTGCGCGAAGTGGCCAGCGAGGTGAAGGTGCTGCACTCGCTGGTCGAACAGCTCTACAGCGAGGGCACGCCCTTGCAACAGGTGCCCCAGGCACGGTTGGAACCGGTGATCGAAACCGCGGCGCCGGTGCGGCGGAAGGGCCGCACGGCCGCATCGAACGAGGACACCGCACCTGCCGCCGGCGAGGCCGCGGGACAGGGCAATCTGCGGGTGGTCAGCGCCCTGACCGACGAGCACGAGGTCCTGGACATCGTCAAGGACGGGTTGCGCAAGGACCGTGTCGATCTTTACCTGCAGCCGATCGTCAGCCTGCCCCAGCGCAAGCACCGCTATTTCGAGTGTTTCAGCCGGATCCGCGCCGAGGATGGCGGCGTCGTGACGCCCGAGGCCTATATCGCAGTCGCCAAGAAAGAGGGCCTGATCACGGCGATCGACAACATGCTGCTGTTCCGCAGCACACAGCTACTGCGCAAGCTGCAGAGCCAGGACTTCTCATTGGCCTTCTTTCTGAACATATCGGCCCATTCCCTGAACGACCGCAGTTTCTTCCGCGATTTCATCGACTATCTGGAGAAACACGAGGAACTGGCCCCGAACCTGGTCCTGGAACTCAGCGTCATCGACCTGGAGGATTTGAACGAGGATTCGCGGCGCGACCTGCTGCGGCTGGCCAAGCTGGGCTATCGCTTCTCGTTGGACGGCGTGCTTGAACTGTCGTTGGATCCGCCGACCCTGAAAGAACAGCTGTTCAGTTTCGTCAAGATCGACGCAGGGGTCCTTCTGGACACCGCCGAGTTGGAGAACGGCGGCGCGCAGATCCGCGAGTTGAAACAGATGCTGGACGAAGCCGGCATCGACCTGATCGTGGAGAAGATCGAAACCGAGCAGATGCTGGTCGAGCTCTTGGACTACAACATCGATTTCGGCCAGGGCTATCTGTTCGGCGAACCGCGTCTCAGCGGGCATGTCGAAACGGCCGTCGCTTCGGCCGATTGACCTTCAGGGTCGGATCTCCGATATCACGCCCATGACAGTCTCGAGAATCTCCGGCATGGCCGAAATCGCCGATGCCTACGATCTGTTCGTCATCGACCAGTGGGGCGTCCTGCATGACGGCAGCAAGCCTCATCCTGGCGCAATCGAGGCGTTGGAGGCGCTGAAGGAGGCGGGCAAGTCCGTGGTGGTCCTGTCAAACTCCGGGAAACCGGCGGAGCATTCTTACGAACGTATGGCAGCGCTGGGGATCGAACGGGCGCTCTACGACGACGTGGTCACGTCCGGCGAGGACGTGCGCCGGCACCTGGCCACCCGGCCGGACGCGTTCTACCAGGCGCTGGGCAGACGCTTCTTCATCTTTGCCTGGGACAGCGACCGCACCCTGACCGAAGGCCTCGGCTACGAGGAGGTCGAGCGCGCGGAAGAGGCCGATTTCGTGATTGCCGCCGGCACCGACCGCGACACCATCGAAGCCTACCGCCCGGAATTGGAGGCCGCCCGCGCGCGGGGCCTGCCGATGATCTGCGCCAATCCGGACCTGATCAGCGTGCAGCCCGACGGCAGCCTCAAGATGTGCCCCGGCGTGATCGCCCAGACCTACGAAACGCTTGGCGGCACCGTGCGCTGGCACGGCAAGCCGACCCGTTCGATCTACGAACTCTGTTTCGACCTGGCGGGCGACTATACGAAAGGGGTCGGCATCGGCGACTCGTTGGTGCACGACATCAAGGGCGCCGAGAACGCAGGCCTGGATTCGGTTTTCGTGACCAACGGGATCCACCGCAACGAGGTCGGGCCGGACGCCAGCGCCGCGGACCTTGCCGCGCTGGCCCGGGCGCACGACACCGCACCGACCTTTGCGCTGAGGTTCTTCGTCTGGTAGCGCTCAGCGCCGCATCAGTTTCAGGCCCGCCGCCGCAGCAAGCCGGTAGTCCGCGATCTCGTTGTAGAGATAGGCGCTGACCCGCGCCCAAAGCGCGCCGTTGAACGCCGAGATCACCAGCTCGACCCCGAAATCGCGCATGAAGGCGTCACGCAGCCGGTCGGCTTGGCGGGCCGTCGCGGGCGGACCGCCCGGCAACCGCGCGGTCGCCATGCAGCCGGTCAAGCCGGGCGCCCCGCCGGTCTCGGTTCCCCATGTCTCGGCCAAGGTCGCCGCACCGGCGACCGCTAGGTCGTGGCAATAGCGCGCGATCTCTTCCTCGCCGCACCGGGCACGAAATTCCAAAGCCGCGTCGAGGGCAAGGTAGGGGCTGAAGTCCTTGGTGCCGGGCCAGTCGAAGGCCGGGACGTAGCCGTCGTCGATGGTCTCGGTGATCGATGTCGGGCGCATCAGACCTTGGCGCTCACGGCGGGTCCAGAGAAAGGCGCAGCCTTTCGGCGCCCCCAGCCACTTGTGGCCGTTCGCCACGTACCAACTGACGCCCAGCGCCTGCAGCCGGCCAAGATCGACCGGCACTTGCCCCGGCCCGTGCGCACCGTCCACCAGAACGGGCGCACCCCGCTCCGCCGCCATCGGCACCAGCAGTTCCAGCGGATAGACCAGCGCGGTCGGCGATGTCACGTGATCCAGAACGACCAGACGCGTCCGCGCAGAAAGCCGGCTTGCGAAAGCCGCCTGGATTTCGCCTTCGCCCGCACAAGGGTAAGGGACGTCCGCGAAGACGAGCCGGGCGCCGGCCCGCGCGGCGACGAATTCGAGGATCTTTCGGACGGACCCGTAGCTGTGCGTGGTCGCCAGGATTTCATCCCCGGGCATCAGGACCAACGAGCGCAGCACCGCGTTCATGCCGGCGGTCGCGTTTTCGACGAAGACGATGTCCCGGGCGTCGGCGTTGAGGTGCGCCGCCAACAGGCCGGCCCGGTCGCGCAGCAGGCCGGGCAGCGCCTCGCGCATGAAACGGCTGGGCTGTGCCTCGACCGTCTCGCGCCATTGCGCGGCTGCCTGCATCACCACGCGCGGCGTGCACGAAAAACCGCCGTGGTTGAGGTAGGTCGTATCCGGCTCGATCAGGAACAGCCCGCGCGCCTGGTGGCCGAACCGTATGGCCTTGGCGCCGCCGGCACACGCCGTCCCGGCCCCGTCATCCATGAACCGCGCCGCCCCCGCTTGCTGTCATCACCGGATCCGCCGGGAGTGTCCGACGCGCCCTGCCGGCCGTCAAGCGCGCGAAGGGCCCCGAGTCGACTTGGGGCTGGCGGATCGGATATGATCGGCGTTCCCTGAAACACAGGCGCGGAACCCATGGCGGAGCAGAACAAACCCACCTTGAACGATTGGGAAGCCTGCGCAACCAAGGAGTTGCGCGGACGTCCCCTTGAGGACCTTGTCTGGCACACGCCCGAGGGGATTCCGGTCAAGCCGCTTTACACGGCCGCCGACCTGGAGGGACTGGAACACCTTGAAGGCCTGCCCGGGCTCGCGCCCTTCGTGCGCGGTCCCAAGGCGACCATGTATGCCGGCAGGCCCTGGACCGTCCGGCAGTATGCGGGTTTCTCCACGGCCGAGGACTCGAACGCGTTCTACCGGCAGAACCTGGCCGCCGGGCAGAAGGGGCTCTCCGTCGCCTTCGATCTGGCAACCCACCGCGGGTACGATTCCGACCATCCGCGCGTGGTCGGCGATGTCGGCAAGGCCGGCGTCGCGATCGACACCGTGGAAGACATGAAGATCCTGTTCGACGGCATCCCGCTGGACAAGATGTCGGTCTCGATGACCATGAACGGCGCCGTCCTTCCGGTGCTGGCCGGCTATATCGTCGCCGGCGAGGAGCAGGGCGTCTCCCAGGAGCAGCTTTCCGGAACCATCCAGAACGACATCCTGAAGGAGTTCATGGTCCGCAACACCTACATCTATCCGCCGGGCCCATCGATGCGGATCGTCGCGGACATCATCGAGCATTGCGCCGTGAACCTGCCGCGGTTCAACTCGATCTCGATCTCCGGCTATCACATGCAGGAAGCCGGCGCGACCCAGGTCCAGGAACTGGCCTTCACCATCGCCGACGGGATCGAGTATGTGCGGGCGGCCCTGTCCAAGGGCCTGGACGTGGACGCGTTCGCACCGCGCCTGTCCTTCTTCTTCGCCATCGGCATGAACTTCTTCATGGAAATCGCAAAGCTGCGCGCGGCCCGGTTCCTGTGGGCGACGCTGATGCAGCGGCATTTCCAGCCCAAGGATCCGCGCGCCTGCATGCTGCGCACCCACTGCCAGACGTCCGGCGTGTCGCTGACCGAGCAGGATCCCTACAACAACGTGGTGCGCACCACGATCGAGGCGCTGGCGGCGGCGCTGGGCGGGACCCAGTCGCTGCACACGAACTCGTTCGACGAGGCGGTCGGCCTGCCGACGCCGGCCTCGGCCCGCATCGCGCGCAACACCCAATTGATCCTCCAGGAAGAGGCCGGCATCACCCGCACGGTCGACCCCTTGGCCGGGTCCTACTACGTGGAAAGCCTCACGGCGAGCCTGATCAAGGAGGCCGGCAAGCTGATCGACGAGGTCGAGGCGATGGGCGGCATGACCAAGGCGATCGACGCCGGCATGCCGAAGATGCGCATCGAGGAATCGGCGACGCGGCGCCAGGCGCGGATAGACCGCGGCGAAGAGACGATCGTCGGCGTCAACCGCTACAACGAGGCGCACGAGGAGGACGTGGTGGACGTCCTCGATATCGACAACACCAAGGTGCGCGAGCAACAGATCGCCCGGCTGGAGAAGATCCGCGCCACGCGCGACGCCGCGGCCTGCGAGACCGCGCTTACGGCGCTGAGGGAGGCCGCCAAGTCCGGATCCGGCAACCTCCTGGCCCTGTCGATCGATGCCAGCCGCGCCCGTGCCACCGTAGGCGAGATCTCCGATGCCCTGGAAGACGCCTTCAGCCGTCATCGGGCCGTCATCCGGTCGATTTCAGGCGTCTACGGCGCCGCCTACGAAGGCGACGAGGGCTATGCCCGCATCAAGGGCGAGATCGATGCCTTCCTGTCCGAGAAGGGCCGGCGGCCGCGCATGCTGGTGGTCAAGCTGGGCCAGGACGGCCACGACCGCGGCGCCAAGGTCATCGCGACGGCCTTTGCGGATCTCGGGTTCGACGTGGATGTCGGCCCCCTGTTCCAGACGCCCGAAGAGGCCGCCCGCCAGGCGATCGAGAACGACGTGCACGTGATCGGCGTCTCCAGCCAGGCGGCGGGGCACAAGACGCTGGTGCCGCAACTGATCGAAGCGCTGAAGAAACAGGGCGCAGAGGACATCATCGTGGTCTGCGGCGGGGTCATCCCGCCGAAGGACTATGACTTCCTGCGCGGCGTGGGCGTGGCTGCGATCTATGGGCCGGGCACCAACATTCCGGTGGCGGCAAGCGAGGTGGTCTCGCTGGTCAAACAGGCCCGGCTGGCCGCCTGAACCAAGCCGGCGGGCTTTGCCCCCGGCCACCGCCGACGCGGCGGAAGCGTGCCTCTGCGACAGGGTCGAACAAATGGGCGATCCGCCATGCGTGTAGGGCTTTTGACGATCGCGGTGTTGGCGCTTTTTGCGGCAAACGGCGCACGCGCGCCTGCCGCGTCGGAGACGGCCTACGCATTCGACACCGCAGGCAGCGATATCGGGTTCGTTGTCCGCCATCATGGCATCTGGCTGTTGAAGGGCAGGTTCAACGACTTCGAGGGCGTCTTGACCATCGATCCCGCCCGCCCGGAACAGGCCGAGGTAGAGGTCACGATCCGAACCGCCAGTGTCGACACCGGTCTCAGTTTCGTAGACGGGCACCTGCGTTCGCCGGTCCTTTTCGATGTCGAACGCCATCCGACCATGACCTTCAAGAGCACACAGGTCGAAGTCACCGGCCGCGACAGCGGCCAGGTCCGGGGCGAATTGACCCTTCTGGGCATCACCCATCCGATGGTCCTGGACGTGACCTTGGGCGGCGTCACCGAATCGCCGGATTCCCCGCCCGATACCGCCGTCTTCACGGCAACCGGAACGATGTCGCGTGCGGCCTTTGGCATGGACTGGGGACCGTCGGGCTTTGCCGAACAGGTCGACATCAACATCGAGGTCGCGGTTCGCCGGCCTTAGGAGCGGGCACCGGCGCCGTCGCCCGAAAGGCGACCGCCTGGAAGGACCGGCGGGCTGGCACCAAGGGCACGGAAAAAATGCACGTTCCACGCCTTTGCGTTGAACCGATCCCGCCCTTGGCGACGTACCTGTTTATAAGACCAAGAGAGGGGCAAGACCCTTCCGTGGCGATCAAACCAGCGAGAGATCACCATGTGGAAGACATTGCTCCCAGCAGCCGCCATAGTCTTCGGGCTCTCTTCCGTTGCACCGTCGCCGGTCCTTGCCAGTGACGCCTTCGTTTTCGGCAAGTCCGACAGCCGGATCGAGTTCGTCATCCACCATCACGGCTGGTCCGTGATGAAGGGCTCGTTCCAGGATTTCGACGGGCAACTCAGGGTCGACCCGACCGACCCGGAAAGCGCGCTGGTCGAGGTCAACATCCGCACTGCCAGCATCGATGCCGGCCACAGCTATGTCGAAGGCCACCTGCGGTCGCGCGACTTCTTTAATGTGGAGCGCTATCCGACGATGACCTTCAAGAGCACCCGCATCGTCCTGACGGGTGACCATACCGGCCAACTGGAAGGCGATCTGACGCTGTTGGGCGTAACCCATCCGCTGGTTCTCGACGTCACTTTGCAGGATATCAAGAACCGGTCCGGCCGGCGCGCCGCCGTGGCCGTCTTCACGGCCAAGGGCACCATGTCGCGCACGGCGTTCGGAATGGAATGGGGTCCGGACGGATTTGCGGAAGACGTCGACATTCGTATAGAAATCGCCGCACAAAGACTGTAGGCGCGGTCGGCGCCCACGCTTGTTCCATGAGGACTGCTGGCAATGCTGCGCAACACGCCGCACAGGTTCGGTGCGGTTTCGAAATGGCTGCACTGGCTGACGGCTCTGGCCGTGCTCGGCATGATCCCTCTGGGCATCTACATGCACGAGCTGCCGCTGGGCGTCGAAAAACTGCGGCTATACGCACTACACAAGTCGATCGGCGTCTGCATCCTTGCCGTCACTCTGGTCAGGCTGGGGTGGTGGGCCGCAAACCCCGTCCCTGTGCCCCTGGGACAGCGGCGGCCGTGGGAACACCGCCTGGCCCGCAGCGTACAGGCCGCGCTTTATCTGTGCCTCCTGGGCATGCCGGTCTCTGGCTGGCTGATGTCATCAGCGTCGAATTTCTCCGTCAGCGTCTTCGGTCTGTTTACGCTGCCGGACTTCATAGCGCCCAGCGAGCCGGCCTTCGAACTGTGGCGTACCGTGCATTTCGGCATCGCCGTCACGCTGGTCGCAGCCCTGGTCCTGCATCTGGCGGGCGCACTGCGTCACCATTTCCTGCTGAGGGACGACACCCTTCGGCGCATGTTGCCTGGGGCCGGTCTGTGATGAGGGCTGTGCCACGGGCTGCGGCGCGCGGTCTGGTGTTCCTGACTGCGATCCTCATGGCGACCGCATCGGCGGCCGGGGCCACCACCTGGCGCGCCGTGCCGGCAAAAAGCGAGATCGCATTCGAGGCCACCCAACTGGGCGCGGCGTTTACGGGTCGCTTCGATGCGTTCGAGGCCGACATCCGGTTCGACCCAGAAGACCTGGACGACGCCCGCGCCGCGGTCCTGGTGATGATCGCCAGCGTCAGCACCGGCAACGGCGACCGCGATGCCCAGATCCTTGGTCCCGACTGGTTCGATAGTGATGCCCACCCGGTGGCCCGGTTCGAAACGACGGCAATTCGCCGCGACGGCGACGGCTATGTTGCGCGCGCGCAGTTGACGTTGCGGGACGTCACGCGTGACGTGGAGCTTCCCTTTGCACTGGCCATCGACGACCGCTATGCGGTGATGACGGCCGAACTTTCGATCAATCGGACCGATTTCGGGATCGGCCGGGGACAGTGGGTGGACACAGCGGTGGTCGGCGACCGGGTCACGATCCGGATCCGCCTGGAGGCGACCGCCGACTAGCACGTCTCCGGATCGTCCGGCGCCTTGTCCATCGCGCCGATGATGTGGGTGACCGCGCCGGTATCGTCGACCAGCGGACAGTCCACCGATTCGAACGCGTTGGCGAATGTCGTTCCTTCCAGCAACGATCCCCGGCACCTCAGCGGCGTGCGCGACTGCACGATGCCCTGGTAGTAGTCCGCCAATTGCCGGTGACCTTCATCTTCGTCTTCGCTGCCGTACTGGTCGCCGCCGCCCCGGGTCCCGACGATCTCCGCGACGCGTTCGCCGCGCAGACGGTATTCGAACAGGCCGGGCTCGATCATCCGCACCAGGAACAGGTTGGCCGCGACATCGGCCAGTTCCAGGACATCGAAGTCCTTGCGTTTCGGAATGTCGGGAGCGAAGGCAAGCCACCACTCGTAGAGCCGCCGCACGTTCGGCGACACAAACTCGTCGGGCCCGCCGATGGCGGTCCTGTGAACGATGGCGAAGTTGAACATTGCGCTGCCCTGACAACGGTAGGTTCGGCCTTGGTTGGGATCGGCGGCCGATCCGCCGCGCAGATCCGAAGCGTTACGGTGGCACAAACAGGTTTATTTACGGTTTAAGCCAGGCGCGCTTCGTTTCGCTGAACCGCCCTTCCAGGATCGACGAGCGGACCTCGGCCATCAGCCGCGTCATGAAGCGGATATTGTGCAAGGTCAGCAGCTGCAGCCCCAAGAACTCGCCGGCCTTCAGCAGGTGGTGAACATAGGCGCGGCTGAAATGACGGCAGCCATAGCAGTCGCAGTCCGGGTCGATCGGATCGTCGTCCTCGCGAAACCGGGCATTGCGCATGTTCAGCCGGTAGTTCCCGTTTTCGCGGCTCAACGCCCAGCCGTGTCGCGCTATGCGTGTGGGCGACACGCAATCGAAGGTATCGATGCCGGCCTCGACACCCTGCCAGATGTCTCTGACGCCGCCGATGCCCAGCAGGTGGGTCGGACGGTCCGGTCGCAGGCCGGCCATGGCATAGGCCACCACCTCGTACATCTGCTCCTGGCTGGCGCCGAGGCAGCCGCCGACGGCCTGGCCGAAAAAATCCGACTCGGCGACGAACCCGGCGCTTTCGCCGCGCAAGTCCTCGTAGACCCCGCCTTGAACGATGCCGTACAGCGCCTGCGGACCGGCCGAGCCCTGCCCTTCGGCCCGATCGAACGCCTCGAGGCTGCGCAGGGCCCACCGATGCGACATGTGCATCGACCGCTGGGTGTAGTCGCGCGAGACATGGAACGGCGTGCATTCGTCCAGCACCACGATCAGATCGGCGCCAAGCTGTTGTTGGATGGCGATCGATCCTTCCGGCGTCAGCGCGATCTTGCGCCCATCGGTATAGGCCCTGAAGGTGGCGCCGGCCTCCTCGACCTTCAACAGCGTCCGTTGCGCCGTCTCGTTGCGCCGGTTGCCCTTGATTTCCTCCGAGACCGAACCGTGGCCGAAGGCGAAGATCTGGTAGCCGCCGGAATCCGTCAGCATCGGCCCGCGCCAGCCGGAAAAGGCATGCAGCCCGCCCATCTTGGCCACCAGCTCGGCGCCCGGCTGCAGCATCATGTGATAGGTGTTGGACAGGATGATATCGACATTGCTGTCGACCAGTTCGCGCGGCTGGGCTGCCTTGATCGCGCCCTTGGTGGCACAGAAGATAAAGGCCGGCGTGGGGATGGTGCCGTGCGGCGTGGTCAGGCTGCCAAGCCGGGCCCGGGAGCCGGGCGCGGTCTTGACGATCTGAAAGCCGAAGTCGTCATAGCGGCTCATGCCGCGCTCCCGGTCAGACGGCGGGCCGGGCGTCTCACGCCGATGCGGCGTGGGGAACGGCGCGACCGGCCAGATACATGAACGGCGTGTCCAACACCGCCACCAGAACCCGCAACCCGTAGGTGCCGAGGATATAGGTGAAAACAAGAGCGTGCCAGCCGACCGGCTGTGGCGCGAACACCACCCATGCCAGCACGCTGAAGATCACGTTGTCGATGAAGGCCGACACCATCGTCGAGGCGTTGTTGCGAAACCACAGGTAGCGGCCGGCGGTAAGCCGTCGCAGGATGCCGTAGAGCCAGACGTCGTGGTGCTGGCTGATCAGGTAGGCCGTCATGCCGGCGACGAAGAACGCCGGGGCGGGAGTGAACAGGGCGGCCATGTGATCGTGGAACGGCAGCGCCCAGGCCATCGCCTCGCCGGCCTGTTCCGGCGTCAGGGGCCGAAAGCCCAGCGTGATCAGCATGAAGACGACCCACAGCAGATAGCTGGCAAAGCCGATCATCACGCCGCGACGGGCAGACGACGGGCCGTAATGCTCGGCAAGGATGTCGGTGCACAGATAGGTCGTCGAAAACAGGATCGTGCCCAGCGCCACGGGCTCGGCATAGATGCCGAACTGCACCGCCTTCAGCACCTGCACATTGGCGCCGATGATGGCGACCGCGATATAGACGTAGAGCCCCGCTTCGCCGAACAGGCGCAGCATCGCCAGCACGCCGACAAAACACGCCGCCAGCATCAGCGCCCACACCGCCGCGGGCGGCAGGGCGTTCATCGCCGCGATCAGTCCGTTCGGATCAAGCGCCATGTTCTCGTCTCACGCTGGGCCCTCCCGCCCGCCGCCTTGGCCTGCGGCAGCAAACCAAAAGGCCCGCCTGGACAGCGGGCCCGTCGGAATGGCTCAAGCGCCCCGGCCTTTATTCGGCAGCGGCCGCCGCGCGCTGGACACGCCGTTTCAGCCGCAGCGCCTCTTCCGGCAGCTTGCGGTTGGGCGTTCCGAGGAGGTAGGCGTCCAGACCGCCCTTGTGGTCGATCGTCCGCAGCGCCTTCGTGCTGAGCCGCAGGCGCACACTCTCGCCCAAGATGTCCGACAACAGGCGCGTGGTCTGCAGATTGGGCAGAAACCGCCGTTTGGTCTTGTTGTGGGCATGGCTGACGTTGTTTCCACTCATCACGCCGCGGCCCGTGATCGCGCACCGTCGAGACATTTCGACCTCGATTTCGTCTGTAATTTTCCGTGTTCCGTCCGGCCAGCCGGACGGCCCTGCCCCTTTCGAGCGCGCCGTTTTAGGTCAGTTGACCCGCCCGCGTCAAGCCTCGCGGCGGGCCATCGGCCGGGCTCAATCGGTGATCGCGCCCCAGCCGCTTTCCTCCGATTCGCCGGTGACCGCGCCGTCGTCGGACCGCGCCCGTTTGGCAGGGGCCGGCGGCTCGTCGGCGGCAGGCGCCGCCGGTGCCGACGGCGCGTCCCCGGTGTCGAGCGCGGCGATCCGCTGCAGAAGCTCGCTTTGGGCGACGATCTGCTGCAGCCGCTTGGCCATGTTGTACTGTCGCTCCAGGCCGGCATAGTGCAGCCCGACCAGGGAAAGGTCGTTGTCGGAAAAGATCGGCGAGCCGGAACTGCCGCCCAGCGTATCGCAGAAATGGTGGAAATCGCCGTCTTCCGCAATCCGCGCGTTGCGGCAGTTGCGCCGGGTGATCTTCTTCGGCTTGCCCATCGGGTGGTGAATGATGAACAGCTCCTCGTCCTTTGCCGGATCGCGGGCGTCCAGGTTGACCATGCCGTACCGAGCGGCCGGGTCCCCGCCGACCTCGACCACCGCATAGTCCAGGGCCTGGTTCGCTTCGACCGGTGCGATTCCCACCTCGTAAAAGTCGATCTCGGCCTGGGGCTGACCGGTGGTGAGGTAGTTCATGACCAGCTGGGCGGCGACGATTTCGCCCTCCAGGCCCGGCACGCAGTGGTAATTCGTCATGATCAGCGACGGCGCGATCACCCAGGCCGTGCAGGTCGAGGTGACCTGCTCGCCGCCGAGATCGATCAGAAGGTCCAGCCTGCCAACGGGGTTTGCGATTTGGCGATAGCGATTGCCCTGCGAGAAACGGGCGATGTCCTCGAAATTGTCGCTTTCGTCCATCAGCTTTTCGAGATGGATCTTGCTTTCCGGCAGGGGAAGGTCCGAGCGGCCGAAATACTCCTTCGGAAACCGCATCTCCTGCGCCGCGGCCGCCCCCGCCAACAGGGAAACGCCGGTCAAAACACCAATCAGCAACCTTATCATTACCTGTTCCTCGCCCGTGCAACCGACCGGCCGGGCGGCGCCCCGACCGACCGTCTATTCTATCCAAGGATTGGGGCCGGAATCAGCCCTCTTCGCGCGATCCGTCCTCGTCGACACCGCCAAGAAAGACCGAAACCAGCTGATTGGCGGCCGAGGTCGGGGCGAGGCGCCCGTGCCCCACGGCATCCTCCAGATCGGGCAGCATCGCCTGGACGCGGGGGTCCGACCGAAGCCCGTCGATCAGGCCGTCTTCCACCTCGCGCCACATCCAGCGCATCGCCTGGGCCGCGCGGCGCGTGGCCAGGGCGCCGTGCTTCTTCTGGCGTTCGGCAAACGACTGGAACAGCTCCCAGGCCGCGTCGATGCCGGTTCCGGTCACCGACGAGCACGTGGCGACCGGAACCTGCCATCCGTCGCGGCCCGGGGCGACCAGCCGCAGCGCCGACTGGTAGTCCGATGCCGTCCGCTGCGCCGCCTCTTCAAGCGCGCCGTCCGCCTTGTTGACGAGGATGACGTCGGCCAGTTCGACGATGCCTTTCTTCATCCCCTGCAGGTCGTCGCCGGCGGCCGGCTGCAACAACAAGACGAACAGATCCGTCATTTCCGACACCGCGGTTTCCGACTGACCGACCCCCACGGTCTCCACCACGACAACGTCGAAACCGGCCGCCTCGACGATGGTCATCGCCTCGCGGGTCCTGCGGGCGACGCCCCCCAGCGTCCGACCGGCCGGGGACGGGCGGATATAGGCGTCATTGCTGCGTGCCAGCTCCTCCATACGCGTCTTGTCGCCAAGGATGGAGCCGCCGCTGCGCTTGGAGCTGGGATCGACCGCCAGAACCGCGATCCTGTGACCCTGAGCGATCAGGTGCTGGCCCAGCGCCTCGATGAAGGTGGACTTGCCGACGCCGGGGACCCCGGATATCCCGATCCGCACGGCCTTGCCCGCATCCGGCAACAGCGCCGCCAGCAAGGCGTCGGCGTCGCGCCGATGGGTCGACTTGACGGATTCCACAAGCGTGATGGCGCGGCCAAGCATGCGCCGGTCGCCGGCCCGTACGCCGGCCACCATGGCGGCAAGTGCGTCTTCCCTCATCTCCAATTTCCGCCCTCCACGCGCCTGCACCTACGGGACGGGCGGCGCCCTTTCGTCGACCGGGGCGAGGGGTTTTCCCTCGACCGCGACCGAAAAGACGATCGACGGTATCGCGGTGCCGAACTGGCGCAGCCGTTCGACCACCTGTTCAAGATGCCCCACGGACCCCGCCGCGACCTTTAGCACGAAACAATCCTCGCCCGACACATGGAAGCATTCGAGGATCTCCGGCAGGTCGAGGGCAAGCTTGGCGACCCCGCGGTCCATCTGGGCCGTGCAGGAGAGACGCACGATGGCCGTGATCGGCCAGCCCAGGCTGGCACGGTCGATCTCGGCGCGGTAACTCCGTATGACGCCTGATTCCTCCAGGCGCCGGACCCGATCGGCCACCGCCGGCGGCGACAGCCCCACACGCTTGGCAAGCTGATTGAACGAAAGCCGCGCGTCCTGTTGCAACGCGGCCAGGATCCGCCGGCTGGCGAGATCCATATCCGGTACGGCCTCAGTGTCTTTCATATAAAAGCAAGATACGACTTTTTGTCTTCTAAATCAAAACAAGACGCTTGATTTATCTTTTATCTGTAAACTCTCTGTCGGCTTGCGGATCGGTTTCCCCTGCCGATGCGGCTGCATAGCGACATCACGCGTGCGGGCTCAGACAGCCCCTCGTTGCATTGGTGCGCACTGATTATCCTAGAGATTTCAAGCATTAAGCCGAGATTAACGGATCATTGTTTAATTGGTGCCCATGCGGAGCCAATTTGCGCCTGCACTTCGTTGGTTAACGACCGCACGTTCCAAGACGTTCTTCAAAGGACGCACAGGGCAGAGAGAACTGAGTGGCGCACGCTGAGACGGACAAAAAGACCGTGGCAGGCAGCAGCTTGCCGACCACTTTCCCCGAGCGCGGCGCGCACCTGCCGTTCACGACGCCCGAGCTGGTCCATGCACGCGTGCGCGACCGGCGGGACAATGCCGCAACCGAGGTGGTCCTCCCGCGTCTGATCGGTGGCAGGCGCGGCCACGTGGTCCCGTTGCGCAAACTGCGGGAAGCCTTCCAGCTGACGGTGCACGACCGCGCGCTTTACGAGCAGATCATGGCAACCCGCGCCACCACGCCGGCGAAGATTGCCCGGATCGCCGACAAGCTGGCGCGAAACGGGCTGGCGGGGGCAACGCAGATGCAGCGCGCGCGCACGGTCAGATCCGAACACCAGCGGGCCCGGCTTCGCCAGTTCATGTTCCTGGTCGGCGACGCGGTCGATCAACTCTGCGAGGACGAAGACCAGGGCTTGGTGGTCACGCCCGGGACGCTGACGTCCTCCGACGGCCTGGAAAAGGCCCGTGAAGCCCTGCTGCCGTTCGCGGCGCAGCACGAACTGGACGGCAAGGACCTGCTCGATCGGCTGGAGAAATGGACCAAGGTCACCGCCTGTGTCGGCAGCGACAGGGGGCAGATCTCTGGCTATCTGCTGCTTACCACCGATGCCATGGCCGGCCTGGTGCACAACCTGGAAACCTGGCTGCGCAACGAACCCGAGGAATCGGCGGAGATGGCCGAGTGGGTGGTGCGCACCTGCAACAGCGCGCTCGACCATGCCAACAGACTGGTCGAGCGCGTGTATCTGCCGGCCACGACGCTTGGCGAGACCCTGATCGATTTCGACGCGACAATCCGGGGGCTACACACAACCGTCGAAAGGCTGATCTGGGTGATCGACGGCTGGGGCCCCTTGGCGCTCCAGTGGGAAGCGGTCGCCGACGCCGGGCGGTTCGCCCAGCGCGACGCCCTTGAGGACCTGGTTCGTTGCCTGCCGCTCTTGCCGAACGAGATGCTGACCAACGACGACCGGCCGCTGTGGCTGGCATTCCAGACCAGACAACGGTCCTGGCAGAAGAGCATCGACGGCCATCACCTGCGCCAGGCGGGCGCCGCCCTGAACGGCCCGGCCCCGGCGGCGGCCCGGCCATGACCGAACTGCCGCGCACGAAACAACTGACGCAGTTCCTGACGGGTCTGCCGCCCCGCCACGTGCGCAAGCTTGCGCTTGCCCTGGAACAGCAGCGCTCGAAGGGCGTGGACGCATTTCCGCACGAGGCGATCCTGGAAATCCTCAGGCCGTCGCTTGCCGCGATGCGGATGCCGCGGGTGATGACGCCGCATCGCGTCGTCTGCGCGCCGTTCGAGGACCTCCTGCGAACGGACGACCCCGACGTCAAGCAGATCGGGCTGGTCTCCCGCGCGTCGATATCCGAGATGTGGAGCCTGCTGAGGGAGCTGGCGCCCGACAGGCTGACGGAACTGTCCGATGCCTATACCGAGGCGCAGCGTTCCGGCGATCACGCGGCGACGGGCAAGATCTCGCGCGATCTGTGGAAGACCGCGGCGGAAACGCTCAAAGGCCCGCTGGAGAAAGCGGCCTCGAACCCCATCGAGTACAAGTCCTTCACCAAACGCGTCGGCGGATCGCGCAGGGCCGAGGACCTGAAGGAGATCCAGGCGGTCCTGTCGATCGCCGAGCAGGTCGAGCATGTGAAGGCGTTGTTGCCGCGCCGCCCGATCCGGGATCTCTCTCCCGACCACATCAATATTGTCGCCCGCATCTATCAGGAACTCGCGGCAGAGAACGACGGGCGTGAGTTCTTCCTGATGATGGTGGTGCTTGGCAGGTTGGAACAGAAGTTCGAGTTGATGAAGATCCTTCGTCACTTCTCGCCGAAGATGGACGACACCATCGCGACCAGGACGGACCTGAGGATTGCCGGCGACCTCGTGATCGATGCCCTGGAAATGGAGGCGGAAGAGATTTGGAACGCAGCCGGCGACGCCCACGACGAAGACAGCTTCATGCGGCTGGTTTACCGCTTTGCCACCAACTTCAACGGGATCACACGCGAGATCGGCATTCGCCGCGACGGCGAATGGGGCCAGCGCATGTACGCCTGCCGCGCCAGGGTCTCCGAGGCGATCGAACGGAGCCTGCTGGCGGCGGCGCCGAACAAGGTCCTGTCGGTCCTGCCCAGCGCTGGTGGGCAAAAGGGCCTTTCCGTGGCCGCGCCCGACTTCCGGATCGGGATCGACGTCAGCACCTATCAGATCGCCGAACGCCGCGCCCGCGCGGTTGCGGACACCGCGCGGATGGCCGAGCAGTTGGGCGTGACGAAAGCGGTCACCCGGACGGTCGACGTCGCAAAGCGGGAACTGAACCGCTACGGCGCCATGCTGATCGAAATACTGCCGAAGATCCCGCCGGCCCACATCGACAATGCGACCAGTCACCTGTCCGTTACGGTGCGGCTGATCGAACTGTTGGTGAACACAAACGAAGCGGACCTCTTGCGCCGCCGCGGCATGGACGGGTTGAGCAAGGTCAAACTGCCGCCAGACAGTGACGACGGCCTGCAGGCGTCGATCGCCTCGGGCGCCGCGATCGAAATCCTGCGGCCCGACTCGCCGTCTTGAAGCCTGCCCCCTACTCGTCCCGCCCAAGCGCGCGGCTGAGCATGATGTAGAGCTTGCCCACGTCCGACGTCATGAAGGTCGAATGCAACAGCCCTTCGGGGTCGGAATCCCTGCATTCGGCCAGCAAGCGGTCGAACTGGTCCACATACCGCATCACGTAGCCGCGGATCTCCTGATCCTCGCGCACTTTTTCGGTCACGCGACGGACCAGGGGGACGGTCTTTGCTTTCAGGAGATTGCGGGTGAAGACGCCGCGATCACCCTTGGCATATCGGCGCCAGTCGGCCTCGGGAACGTCGTTGTAGAGGACCCGCATCAGGTCGAGCGAGATCGAGTTCAGATCCTCGATGATGAACCGCGTCGTCTTCAGGAACTGGTCGCGGCGCGCCGTCAGCATGGACTCCGACAGCGACTGCGCCTGGGTTGCCGCGTCGGTGCTGGCCTGGGTCAGACGGGCGGCCTGGCGGTCGAACGATTCGCTGGCCTCGGCGGTCATCTCGACAGCCTTCTCCAACGCGCCCGATACCTCCTCGGTCTTGCCCATCACCCGTTCCGACAGTGCGTTTATGGTTTCGCGCACCTGGCTTGCGGTCGATTCCAGCGATTCCGTCCGTTTGTCCAGCCGCCCGCTCGCCTCGTCGATCTCGCGGCGCGTCCGCTCGCCGGTCTCGGCCAGCGTCTCCGACTGGTCGCGCAACACGTCGTTCAGCGTCACCAGACGCGTCATGACGTCGTCCGTGGCGCTCGTCACGTTGACGCGCTGTTCGCCGAAGGCGTCGGCGACCCGTCGCACCGCATCCGTGGCGTCGGCCGCCGTCCGTGACAGCTCCTTGGCCTGTTCGTGCAACGCCTCGCGATTGTCGTTGATCTGCATTCCCGACTGCACCGAGGCGGTGGTCATGACTTCCGCCTGCTCCTTCAGCTTCTCGGTGACATCGCCGATCAGGGACAGCGCCCTGCCGAAGGCCTCGTTCAGGTTGTCGGTCTCGCTGCGGAAGCTGGCGCCGGACTTTCGCAGGCGTTCGTTCACGTCGTCCGCGGTGCGGCCCAACGCGGCAATCTGGGCATCCAGCGTCGTCTGGATCGAATCGGCGCGTTCAAGCGCCTGCTCCGACGCCGCGGCAAGAACGTCGGCCTGGCTTTGCAGCGTTTTGTCCGCGGCCTCGGTCTGGGCGGCCAGCGCGGTGGCCAGCGATTCCATTGCGGCGGTATCGTCGCGCAGGGCGTCGCGGATCTTGGATGCCTCTTCCGCGGCCTTGCCCGAGGCGTCGGTCAATTCCACGGTCCGCGCGCGGATCGAATCCCGGATGTCGCGGACCTGGGTCGCCGCATAGTCCGAGGCCTCGCGCAGATCCTGGCCCTGCCGCTGCAGGACGTCGCCGATCGCCTGGGCCTGTGCCGACGCCCAGTCCGACGCCTCCTGCAACGTCTCCGATTGCCGCTGCAGCATGTCGGAAAGGTCGCGGACCCTGGCCAGGGCCGGATCGAGGGTCTCGGAGAGCTGCCTTGCGCCGTCGCTGACCGTTTCCTTGATCAGGCCCGCCTTTTCCGACAACAGCGCCTCGATCTCCTTCGCCTGGGCCAACGACACATCGGAGGCGGCGGCAAGCTCCTCGCCCTGGCGACGCAGCGCGCCGCGGATCGTTTCCGCGCGCGACGCCGCCAGGTCGGATGCCTGGGCGATCTCGTCGGCCTGGGCGCGCAGGGCCTCGCCCATGGACTGGACCTGTTCGGTCGCCGTCTCCGAAACGCGCACCAACTGCGTCGTCTGGTGGTCGGCCGCCTCGGCCGACAGCTTCGCCTGCTTGGCGACCTGCTCGGCGATGTCGGCCAGCTCTTCGACCTGCAGCTTGACGGTCGCCTTGATGCCGGCGACCTGCGCGCCGGACTTTTCCACCGCATGCGACAGCGTTTGCGTCTGTTCGCGCAGACCGACGGTGATCTCCTGCACCTGCGCCTCGGTGTGGGTCATCATGCCGTTCAAGCCGTCGGCATGTTTCGTCAGGACATCGTCCAGCCGGCCGGAGACGGCCTCGGCATGTTCGTCAAGCTGGCTGCCGAAATGCTCGATCCGGACCTGGGCGGCATCCAGCGAACGCGACATCCCCTGGGCATGCCGGTCCAGGATCGTTTCGACCGACTGGGCGAACACGCCGGTCTGGCGGTTCAACGCGTCGGACAGGCGGTCGATCCGTTCGCTTGTCCGGTCTGTAAAGGTGTTCAGGGCGCCTGCCTGCGAATCGAACGCCACCTTCAGCCGGTCGGTCACCTGGACCACCTGCTGGCGCAGCACGCTTGCGATCTCGCCGGCCCGGGTGGCCGCCAGTTCGGCCGCCGTGTTGAGTTCGGCCGATCCCCGCGCCAGTTCCTCGCCGATCCCTTCGGCGTTCTTGCGGGCCTGTTCGGATGCCGCCACCATCTTGTCGGCATACCCGCCGAACAGCGACCCGATGTCCTGGGCCTGCCCGGCAAGACGGTCGGACGCCGCAACCACGTCACCCACTTGCAGCTTGAGCGCGCTGCCAACCTGCTCGGTGTGATCGACGATCGTCTGCGAAGCGTCCGTCAGCTCGCGGGCCTGGCTTTCGACCGCCACTTCAATGGCGCCGCGCTGCCGCTCCAGGCGGTCGGCCAGTCCGGACAGGGTGGCTGTCTGCTCGCCAAGCCCGGTGCGGATATTGGCGGTCTCCTGCGCAACCCTGTCGGTCGCCTTGTGCAGATCCTCGCTGCCCACCTTGAGCTGCCCGGCCAGGTCACCCAACTGAACCGAGGCTCGGTCGCTGGCCCGGTTCAGCTCCTGGGTCTGCGCCTTCAGGGCATCGGCCACGTGTCGCACGCGTTCCTGCGCGTCGTCGTCCGGATAGGTCAGCATGTCGAGCTGGCGCCGCAGCAATTCGGTATAGCGGCTGATATCGCGGTTTCGCGCCGCGTAAAGCGCGATCAGCCAGACGAACACGAGAGGTCCGAAAACGCCGGTCAGCCCGGCCGCCAGTTCGTGCGGCAGAAGCTGGCTCAGCTCCCAGCCCAGCGCGACGCCGACATACCAGATGCACAGGACCGCCCAGACAACCGTCGCGACCGCGGCACCGATCGTGATCCAGCGCGCAGCTTTGCCGGCACCGACGGGCGGCGCGGCGACACCGGGATCTTCCGCGTGTTGATGCCGCCCGGCACGCGGCAACAGGGTGATCTTCGAGACCATGTGACCGTCCGATGGTCCTGACCGCGCACCGGGTCACCCCGGCGCGCGCGACGGATAATACAACACATTCAGCCGGAATGTCTTTTTTGATCGCCTTGGCGGTTGTGCAGGCGCCGGATATGTTCCGGCGCACCTCAATTCGAAACCGCCGCGATAGCCATGCCGAAAACGTCCGCCCTGCCCAATCTCTCGGTGATCGACCACCCCCTGATTCACCACAAGCTGACGCTGATGCGGCGCAGAGAGACGCCGACCACGCAGTTCCGGCAGTTGACGAAGGAGGTCTCGCAGCTGATGGGATACGAGGTGACCCGCCATGTGCCGACCGGCAGGGAGACCATCGAAACGCCGATGGCGACGATGGAGGCGCCGGTCCTGGCCGGGAGGAAGCCGGCGATCGTCGCCATCCTGCGCGCGGGCCTCGGCATGAGCGAAGGGCTGCGCGAGCTGGTCCCGTCCGCCCGCGAGGGGCATATCGGCCTTTACCGCGACCCCGAGACCAAGATGCCGGTCGAGTATTTCGTCAAGCTGCCGGCGCCGCGCGGACGTCTGTTCATCCTGTGCGATCCGATGCTGGCGACCGGCCATTCGGCCGCCCATGCCGTCGATGTCTTGAACCGGCACGGGGTCGAAGACCAGAACATCCGGCTGATGGTGCTGGTCGCCGCCCCCGAAGGCGTCGCCGTGTTGCAGGAGAGCCACCCGCACGTCCGTGTCTATGCCGCCGCCCTGGACGAGCGCCTGGACGAGGACGGCTTCATCATTCCGGGCCTGGGCGATGCCGGAGACCGGCTCTACGGGACCCGCTGAGAAAACCCCACACCTTTCAGGTCCGTATTGTCACAGGTTGCGTTTGCGACGCCGGAACCAGTCTTTTCGTCGACAAGGAATATCCGGGGCGACGGACGCACGGCGTGACGTTTTGAGGGGAATGACCTTGGCCTCGTTGGCCGGATTGCCGCTTGCCGCGGTTTAGGCAGATCCGCGCCCGGCGCGGGCGGCGGCCGGGTCGCCGCATGCCGGCCGACCCGTCGCACTCTCCGCTAGGCAGTGATTCCGCCTTGCGGTAGCTTGGCTTCATGTTCAGGCGAACCGCCTCGCTCGCCATTGGCCTCATCCTGGCCGCCATGTGCGCGCAGGTGCCCGAATTCTCGCAACAGTATCTCCAGCGCCTGGGCGGACAGATCGACGAGATCGATCTTCAGGTCCAGGCGCTGGACGAACGCGCGGCCGCCGCCGGGCTCGGCCGGGGAGAATACGTGCGGCGGTTCCTCGACAACGAGGACCGGATCGTCAGGCGCGAAGGCGAATACATGGTGTCCGTGCTGTCGCGCCATACACTGTTGCATGCCGCCTACGACGCCATGGTCGCGGCACCGGTCTGGCAGCGGCCGGCGCGGATGCTGCAGCACTATCTGCCGGAAACCAGCCGCGCCACCCTGGAGACGTTCAAGCCGGCCGTTCCGCTGACGGTGGAAGGGCTGTCCTATGCCGGCGTCGGGTTCTTCGGCGGCTGGCTGCTGACCGCGCTGATCCTGGCGCCATTCGGAAGACGCCGGTCGCACGCGCGCGCGTGAGAGCGGGAACGTGCAGATGTCGAAACTGTTACGTTCTGGTGATCCGGTCGTGCAGCATCGGCTGCACTGGCGAATGTTGGCCGGTATATTCCGCGACCACCTCTTCGAGACGTGACGGTTGTGCGACAGCCGCACTGTGAGGTGCCACACTTTCGCAGGCCGGCAGGCCAGCTAATATAAGTGGTGGCCCAGGTGGCATGGACCGCGAACGCGGCGATCGTCGGCAAGGGACCGGCGGATATGCCAAAGGCGGCTTCGGGAGAGCATGCATGAACAGCGTGTGGGCGTTTTTGGCCGATCCGGTGAACCGCGAGATCCTCGCATGGCTCGGCGGCGGCCTTGCCGCGGTGGCCGGCGGGATTTGGACGGTGCTCACCTTCTTCTTGGATCGGCGGAACGCCGGCGATGGGGCCGAGGCGCCCGGTCCCGGCTCTGTGAACATCCGCGTCAGTTCGGGCCTTTCAGGCGGTCAGACAATCCTGCTTGTTCTGGTCGTCGCCGGCGCCGTTCTCATGGCGGCCGGCCTGTTCGGTGGGCGCATCGACGCCGTGCAGAGCGTCGTTGTGGACGGCGACATTCAAAACAGCACGATCACGATCCAGGGCGAGACGGACCGATGAAGGGTCCGGTCATTCGAACCGCGTTCGTTGTGTGGGTTGCATTCGCCGTCGCGGCCGGCTCTGCGGAGGCACAGCTTGTCGGCGACCGGATCGATGCCAACTGCGCCGTTGCCGCGGGCGACGACATCAAGGACAGCACGATCACGGTCGTCTGCGGTATGCCCACGGAACAGGTCATGGAGCTGGTTCGTCTCGCCGCCTCGCCCGCTGCCGGAGATCGGGCGGCGTTGCTGTCGCGGTTGGACTCTCTGGTCCCGGACTCCAGCCGCTTCCGGGTCGAGGCCATCGCCCGGTTCTTCGAGATCCTGGGCGAAACGCCGGCCGACCCGACCAAACTGGCCGACCGCTTCGTCCGCATCGCCGAGGAACACCGCCGTCTGTTGCAGGAGGTGCGCCGGCTGCGCGTCAGCGACCCGGAGGTGCAAGCCCTGCGCGAGGCCGCAGCCACCGCGCTGGAGAGTGCCAACCACACGATCGCGCGCGCCCGGCTGCAGGAGGCCCGCGCGATCGTGCGGGAGAAACGGCAGGCCCTGGCCCGCGTGTTGGCGGAACAGCAGCGCGAGGAAGCGGCACTTGTCGCCGAAGAGGCAAGCGTTGAAAGGGCCCGCCTCGCCTACGCGGAGGCGGCCCGCCTGTTCGAGGAAGCAGGCACGCTGCTGCCCAAGACGGACAGGCAGAAACGGTGGGACTACCTCATGCGAGCGGGCGGCGCGTGGTGGGCGCGTGGCGAGGAGTTTGGTGACAACCGCGCGGCGCGGCAGGCCATAACAACATACCGACAGGCGCTGGACCTGGCGCCACGTGCGCAAAAACCGCTCGACTGGGCCATGACCCAGCATAGTCTCGGCACTGCGCTTCAAATCCTGGGTGTGCGCGAGAGCGGGTCGGCACGCTTGGAAGAGGCGGTTGCGGCCTATCGCGCGGCCCTGGAGGAGCGCACCCGGATGCGCGTGCCACTGCAATGGGCGGAGACCCAGAACAACCTCGGCAATGCCCTTCGAAACCTGAGTTTGCGCGAGAGCGGGACGGCACGCTTGGAAGAGGCGGTCGCGGCCTACCGCGCGGCCCTGGAGGAGCGCACCCGGATGCGCGTGCCTCTACTATGGGCGGAGACCCAGAACAACCTCGGCAATGCCCTTCGAAACCTGAGTTTGCGCGAGAGCGGGACGGCACGCCTGGAAGAGGCGGTCGCGGCCTACCGCGCGGCCCTAGAGGAATTCACACGAGAACGCGCGCCGCTGCTTTGGGCCACGACCCAGAACAACCTCGGCAATGCCCTTTGGACCCTGGGCGAGCGCGAAAGCGGGACCGCGCGCCTGGAAGAGGCGGTCGCGGCCTACCGCGCAGCGCTGCAGGTGCACACCCGCACGCGCGTGCCGCTCCGATGGGCCACGACCCAGAACAACCTCGGCAATGCCCTTGGGGACCTGGGCGAGCGCGAAAGCGGGACCGCACGCCTGGAAGAGGCGGTCGCGGCCTACCGCGCGGCACTGGAGGAACTCACCAGGAAGCGCGTGCCTATGCAGTGGGCGACCACCCAGAACAACCTCGGCACCGCCCTTAGGACCCTGGGTGCGCGCGAGAGCGGGACCGCGCGCCTGGAAGAGGCGGTCGCGGCCTACCGCGCGGCACTGGAGGAATTCACACGAAAACGCGCGCCGCTGCAATGGGCCGGAACCCAGAACAACCTCGGCAATGCCCTCGCGATCCTGGGTGGGCGCGAAAGCGGGACCGCGCGCCTCGAAGAGGCGGTCGCCGCCTACCGCGTAGCGCTGCAGGTGCACACCCGCACGCGCGTGCCGCTCCGGTGGGCCACGACCCAGAACAACCTCGGCGCAGTACTCCAAAGATTGGGCGAGCGCGAGAGCGGGACGGCGCGCCTGGAACAGGCGGTCGTTGCCTACCGCGCGGCGCTGGAGGAACGCACCCGGACGCGCGTGCCGCTGCAGTGGGCGGAGACCCAGAATAACCTCGGCCTTGCCCTCCGGACCCTGGGCGAGCGCGAAAGGGGGACGGCACGCCTGGAGGAAGCAGTCGCCGCCATCCGAAACGCGCGGACGGTCTATGTGGAGGAGGCGGGGCAGAAGCAATACACCGCCTATTTCGACAACAAAATCGCCGAGATCGAAGCGCTGATCGCGGCCCGGCGCGCGCAGGGTGCATCGCCACAAGAAAGCGAAACGCCCCCCGCCACCGCAACCCGGTAACGCCGCCCGCTAGCTGACCTGCCCGCGTTTGTCCCAGCGCGGCAGTTCAGGGCGCGTGGTGACGGTCTTCGGCGCCTCGCGGCCCGAGGGCGGGATCCAGTCCTCGTCGAACAGGTCGGCGAGCTGTTCCATCATGGTGCCGCCAAGCTGGTCCACGTCGACGATGGTGACCGCGCGGCGGTAATAGCGCGTGACGTCGTGGCCGATCCCGATCGCGACGATCTCGATGGGCGAACGGACCTCGATATACTCGATGACGTCGCGCAGGTGGCGTTCCAGATAGTTCCCCGGATTGACCGACAGCGTGGAATCGTCGACCGGCGCGCCGTCGGAGATCACCATCAGGATCCGGCGTTCTTCCGGCCGGCCCAACAGCCTCTGGTGCGCCCACAACAGCGCCTCGCCGTCGATGTTCTCCTTCAACAACCCCTCGCGCAGCATCAGGCCCAGGTTGCGGCGCGCACGGCGGTAGGGCAGGTCGGCCGACTTGTAGATGATGTGGCGCAGATCGTTGAGGCGGCCGGGATTCGACGGTTTGCCCTGGGCGATCCAAGCCTCGCGGGACTGGCCGCCCTTCCAGGCCCTGGTCGTGAAGCCCAGAATCTCCACCTTCACGCCGCAGCGTTCCATGGTGCGGGCCAGGATGTCGGCGCTCATCGCGGCGATCGAGATCGGCCGGCCCCGCATCGACCCGGAATTGTCGATCAACAGCGTGACCACCGTGTCCCTGAACGAGATGTCGGACTCGCGCTTGAAACTCAGCGGGTGCATGGGGTTGGTGACCACCCGGCTGAGCCGCCCGGTGTCCAACAGCCCCTCTTCCAGGTTGAACTCCCACGACCGTGTCTGCTGGGCCATCAGGCGGCGCTGCAGCCGGTTCGCAAGCTTGCCGATGATGCCCTGCAGGTGCGTGAGCTGCTGGTCCAGCATCTGGCGCAGCCGCGTCAGTTCCTCGGGATCGCACAGGGTGTCGGCCGGAACGACCTCGTCGAAGCTCTCGGAGAAGATCTTGTAGAACGGCTCGCGCGGCAGGTTGGAGAGGTCGTGTTCGGGCCGCCAGCGCTTGCCGGAATCGCCCGGTTCGTCGGTCCCCGGCATCGGCATCATTTCGCCCGCCAGGTCTTCGTCCATCAGGTCGCCGAGGTCGTCCTCGCCGGCCTCGCCCATGCCGGCTTCGGTCGGGCCTTCGTCGACCTGCGCCTCGGAATCGCCGCCCTCCTCCTCGGACTCGCCGCGCACCTGGTTGTCGGCGGTCTGCTGGTCGTCCTCTTCGCCCTCGCCCTCGGTGTCGCGCGCCTCTTCCACGCCCAGATCGATGTCCAGGTCGCGGATCAACTGCCGCGCACACCGGGCATAGGCGTCCTGGTCATTGGCAAGCTGCACAAGCTGGTCCAGGGTCTTGCCGATCTGGGTCTGCAGGTGCGGCGCCCAAAGCTCGTAGGCCTTGCGCGCCGCCTCGGGCGGCTCGGCCCCGGTCAACAGGCGGCGCGCCATCAGGCGCACGACCTCCGGCACCAGGGCTTCGGTGCGGTCGTTGACCCGGTGATAGCCAAGCTTGCGATAGTGCTCGTCCAAGGCGGCGGCAAGGTTGCCGCGGACGCCGGACATTGACCGCGCGCCCAACGCCTCGCAGCGCGCCTGCTCCAGCGAATCGAAGATGACCGGGGCGACCTCGCCCGACGGCTTGCGGGCGGCGTGGACGGCAGGGTCGTGGTGGCGCACCCGCAGCGCCAGCGAATCGGCCTCGCCGCGGACCTGGGCGATCTCCTCGACCGGCATGTCGCGGCTGGGGAACGGAAGCCTGGCGCGGTGGCCCGACAGTGTCGCCTGGTCGGAGGCGTAGACGACGTCGATTTCGGCATCGCCGCTGATCGCCCGAAACGCCGCGGCGTTGGCGCGCTTGAATGCCTCCTGGGCGCCTTCCTGCTCGCTCACCGGCCCCGGGCCTCAGACCCCGGCCTTGCTGACGGTGCTTTCCGGCAGTTCCTGGCCGAAACAGCGCTGGTAGTACTCGGCCACGATCGGTCGTTCGGTCTCGTCGCACTTGTTGAGGAACGTAACCCTGAAGGCAAAGGCCAGGTCGCCGAAGATGTCGGCGTTCTCCGCCCAGGTGATGACCGTGCGCGGGCTCATCACCGTGGAGATGTCGCCCGACATGAAGCCCACCCGGGTCATGTCCGCCATCTGGACCATCGCGCCCACCGTCTCGCGGCCTTCGGTGCTGTCGTATTCCTTGGCCTTGGACAGAACGATCTCGACTTCTTCGTCGTGCGGCAGGTAGTTCAAGGTCGACACGATGGACCAGCGGTCCATCTGGCCCTGGTTGATCTGCTGGGTGCCGTGGTAAAGCCCGGTCGTGTCGCCAAGACCCACCGTGTTGGAGGTGGCGAACATCCGGAAATAGGGGTGCGGCTTGATCACCTTGGATTGGTCCAGCAGCGTCAGTTTGCCCTCGACCTCCAGCACCCGCTGGATCACGAACATGACGTCCGGCCGGCCGGCGTCGTATTCGTCGAAACACATGGCCACGGGGTTCTGCAGCGCCCAGGGCAGGATCCCTTCGCGGAACTCCGTCACTTGCTTGCCGTCGCGCAGCACGATCGCGTCCTTGCCGACAAGGTCGATGCGGCTGATGTGGCTGTCCAGGTTGACCCGCACGCAAGGCCAGTTCAGGCGGGCGGCGACCTGCTCGATATGGGTCGACTTGCCGGTGCCGTGATAGCCCTGGACCAGCACGCGCCGGTTGTGGCCGAAACCCGCCAGGATCGACATGGTCGTGTCGTGATCGAACACATAGGCATCGTCCACATCGGGAACGTATTCCGAGCCGACGGAGAAACCGGGGACGGTCATGTCCGTGTCGATCCCGAACGTCTGTCGCACCGAAACCTCGATATCGGGCGTATCAAGCGGGTGGGCAGAGGCAGGTCCGTCCGATGTGATCATTGCCATGGAGCCTTGTCATTCATGTTGGTCGCCGCACGGCGTCCCCGGGGCGTCTCAGCCGGCGAGGTGCGACTTCAGCGTAGCGTAGGCCTGATTGATTTCTTTCAGGCGGTCTTCCGCGTCCTTGTCACCGCCGTTTACGTCAGGGTGCAGACGTTTAACTAGGTGCTTATAGCGGGCTTTCAATTCGGTCAAGGTCGTCGGCGGCCGCAGCCCGAGGGCCCGGTATGCCCGTCCCTGCGGCGTGCGCGCATCCGCCTCCGCCTCCCGCGCGCCGGCGTCGGGCCGGTCGGCGTCTTCGAAGATACCGAACGCGTCGTCGAACCCGCCCGGCCGCGCTTGACCGTTTCGCGAGGCGCCCATCGGCCAGGTCGGCCGGCGCCAGCAGGTGTCGTTGCGGATTTCGCGCTCGATCTCGCCCTCGTCCATGCCCTCGTAATAGTTCCAGGCCTTGTTGTAGGCGCGGACATGGTCGAGGCAGAACCAGTAGTACTCGCGCAGCGTATCCGGCGACTTCGGCGCCCTGTGCTGGGCCTCGCTGACACAGCCCGGCCATTCGCACCCGCCCGGCGGCGCGTGCCTGGATTTCGGGTCGTCGAGACCGGCTGTCGGGGCCGCATCGCTCATGGAGGTCAGTATGGGTGCTGGGCCCGGGGGTGACAAGGCGGCGGAATTCTTGGTTAACGCGGATGTTTGACGCACCGCATTTTAGTCATCTTTTGGTTTCAAAGATAAACGGGTCATTAAAGCTATTTTGCGATGATGACCTCGGCGAGGCGGCCGCGCTTGACACCCATGTGAAGCCATTCACATGTTTAGTTGGGCAAATCGGACAAAATAGGGCGGGCAATCGATGAATTCGGGTATCGAAGATACGATCAGGCGCAAGCTGACGGCGTTGCTGTCGCCGACGCGGCTGGATATCGAGAACGAGTCCCATCGCCACCAGGGGCACGCCTCTTCGCCGGAGACGGGTGAATCCCACTTCCGTCTGAAGATCGTATCGGACCGCTTTGAAGGCATGAGCCGCATCGACCGGCAGAGACTGGTCTACCAGTCGCTGGACGAGGAACTCGCGGGGCCGGTCCATGCGCTGGCGCTGACGACCAGGACCCCCGCAGAAGAGGCCGAAGCCGCGGGTACGACAGTCTGAAACCCGCGGTGTGCCACGAGGAAACGTTATTAACAAAAAACAACACAACCTAGCATTGCGATATCAGTAAAGTGAAATAAACTGCGCATACCATGAGGGCCACGGATACAGCCGGACAGATGACAGCGAATACGGGTCGCAAACGTTCGACGAAGAGTGCCTTGATCAGCAAGAATGTCTGGATCGGCAAGCGCCGGACCAGCATCAAGCTGGAGCCTGTCTTCTGGGACATCCTCGACCGCGTGTGCGCGCGTGAACGCATGAGCATTCACGCCATCTGCACCAACGTCTACGAGCGCGACAGCGGCTACGGGCTGACCGGTGCGATCCGCGTGTTTCTGCTGACCTATGCGTGGACGGCGGGGCTGGAGGAGTCTCTTGCCGTATCGCCGGACGGCCGGCTTCCCGACAAGCGTTCCAGGGCGAAGGCCTGACGGGCGCCGACCCGGCGCCGGATCACTCCTGGCCCGTGTACCATTGCGGCCAGTGATCCTTGACCACCGGCCCGTCCGAACTCAGCGCATGGCAACTGTTGATGATCCGCGGCCGAGTCGTCGCGGTTTCCGACGGCCGACCCGCCTCGCGCGCCAGCCTCTCCCGGCCCGAGAAAATCGTCTGATAGGCGACCGTCGCCATCGGTCCCAGAAGCTCCACCAGATGGGTGCAGCCATGCACCCCGCCTAGCCGCTGCCGGACCTCGCGGGTCCAGCCGCCGGTGACCTTCAGCCCGACGATCCGCTGGAAGTTCGGCGTGATGCCGCCGCAGATCGGAAACGGCGCATCGTCGGTGACCGCCTCGATCGCCTTGATCTCGAACCCGTCGTCCAGGGTGATCCTGATCCACATATTGTGGATGGCGTCGCCCGGCTCGATCCGGCCGCGCGCCTTGTTGTGGAACGCGTAGGTCTTGGTATCGACCATGTGGCCCTCGATGTCCCACAGCCCGTCCGCACGCCGGTAGCCGAAGCACTCGACGGTTCGATTGTGAAAGCGCTCACGCTCGTAGGACGGCTCGCTCAGCGGCATTGTCTGGCTCCCGGTCTTGGTCTAGGCGTCCGAAACTGTCTGCGCGGCCTTTGTCTCGGCCACCGCCCGGCTGCCGGGCGGGGTCACGCGTAGCACCGTGATCTGGTTTCGCTGCCGCCGCATGATCTCGAATCGGTAGTCGTAGAAACTGAACTGCTGGCCCGGTTCTGGGATCCGGCGCGCCTCGTGCAGCACCAGACCGGCGATCGTCGTCGCGTCCGCATCGGGCAGGTTCCATCCCAGGTTACGATGCAGTTCCCGCAAGGTGACCGTTCCCTCAACGATGAAGCTTCCATCCGGCTGGGGCCGGACGCCCTTGACCGAAATATCGTGCTCGTCGTCGATATCGCCAACGATTTCTTCCAGAATGTCCTCCAGGGTGACGATCCCCTGCAGCGCGCCGTACTCGTCGACCACGACGGCGAAGTGCTCGCGGCGGTCGCGGAACGCCTGCAGCTGGTCCAGCAAGGACGTCGTGTCCGGGATAAACCAGGGCTTGGCCGCGACGGTGGTGATGTCCAACGCCTCCATCTCCGTTCCCTGGACGGTGAGTTCCCTGAGCAGCGCCTTGGCGTGGACCACGCCGATGATGTTGTCCGGTTCGTTGCGGTAGATGGGCAACCGCGTGAACGGGCTGGACAGAACCAGGTCGACGATCTCCTTGGACGGCAGATCCGCGTCGATCACGGTCACTTCGCGCCGGTGCGTCATCACCTCTCCGACCTCGACGTCGTCCAGGTCCAGGATCGACCGCAGCATCTGGCGTTCCTGGTCGATATCGGGTTCGCCCTTGTGCAGTTCGATCGCCCCGCGCAGTTCCTCTTCGTGTTCCTCGCGACCCAGGCGCCGCGAAAGCTCGATCCCAAACCGCCGCAAGGTCCAGCGGACCACGCCGTCGACGAAGAGCGTCATCGGCGCGAACAGCCATACGATGACGCGGAAGATCGGCGCCACCACAAGGGCCAGCCGGTCGGCACGGTTCAGCGCGTAGGTCTTCGGCAGAACCTCGGCGAAGATCAGGACCAACATGGTCATCACGATCGTTGCGTAGGCAACACCGGCGTCGCCGAACAGCCGCAGGAAGACCGACGTTGCCAAGGCCGAGGCCAGGATGTTGACCAGGTTGTTGCCCAGCAGGACAGCGCCGATCAGGCGCTCGTTCTGGCCCAGCAGGGTCAGCACGATGCCGGCGCGGCGGCTGCCTTGGCGCGCAAGCAGGTGCAGCCGCGACCGCGACGCCGCGGTCAGCGCCGTCTCCGAGCCGGAGAAGAAGCCCGAAAGAACCAGCAAGACCAGAATGGCGCCGAGCACCAGCAACCATTCCCAATTAATAGCGGCGGGGTCCATCGCTCAGGCGGCCAGGGAGTCCTCAAGCACGGCGGTCAAATCGCCCACATTCACCGAATCACAGACGAAGGCATCGCCGATACCACGCGCCAGGATAAAAACCAACTTGCCATCCTTCACTTTCTTATCCGTCGCCATACGGCTGTAGAGGTCCGCGGCGTCGAAGATGACGCCGTCCACGTGCTGCGGGTCCGTCGGCAGGCCGACCGCCGCCAGGTGCCGGCGCACCCGGTCGGCGTCCTCGGCCGGACAGTGGCCAAGACGGACGGACAGTTCAAACGCCATGACCATCCCGATCGCCACGGCCTCGCCGTGCAACAGCATCGACCCGTAGCCGCACGCCGATTCCAGCGCGTGGCCGAAGGTGTGTCCCAGGTTCAACAAGGCGCGGCGTCCCGCCTCGCGTTCGTCCTCGGCGACGATCTCGGCCTTGGCCCTGCAGCTTGCGACAACCGCCTTGACCCGCGCCCTGTCGTCCCGGTCCAAAAGGGCGGCACCGTGACCCTCGAGCCAGGCGAAGAATGCCGGGTCCATGATCAGGCCGATCTTGGCGACCTCCGCATAGCCTGCCAGCAACTGGCGCTGCGGCAGGGTGTCCAAGACCTTGGTGTCGGCCACCACCAGGCGCGGCTGGTGAAAGGCGCCGACCAGGTTCTTGCCGGCCGCCGTGTTGATCGCCGTCTTACCGCCGACAGAGCTGTCCACCTGTGCCAGCAGCGTGGTCGGTATCTGCACGAAATCGATCCCGCGCAGCGCGACCGCCGCGGCGAAACCGGCGAGGTCGCCGACGACGCCGCCGCCCAGCACGGTGATGCAGCTGCCGCGCTCGATGCCGTGTTCCATGATCCGGGCCAGCAGCCGTTCAAGCTCGGCGAAGCTCTTCGTCTCCTCGCCGCTTGGTACGACCACGGTTTCGAACCCGATACCGGAATCGGCAAGCGAACGCGACAGGGCCTCCAGGTGAAGGCCCGCGACAACCTGGTCGGTGACGACGATGGTCTTCGGTTGACGCAACAGCGGCCGGATCAGCCCGCCGGCACGCGCAAGCGCCCCCGGCCCGACGACGATATCGTACGAGCGCGCACCAAGCCCGACGCGCAGCGTCTCCAGCTCGGTCACCCGCCGCTCCTCTGTTCGGCGCCGGCATCGTCCAGGTGTGCCGCGATCATCTGGTAGATCTGCGCCGCCGTCTCGTCCTTCGGAACGTCGTGGCATTCCGCGACGATGTCGGCCTCGGCATAGACGGGGGACCGCTCGTCGACCAGGCGTTCCAGTGTCGCCCGCGGGTTGTCGGTCTTCAGCAGCGGCCGGTTGCCGCGCCGGGAAACCCGGCGCCACAAAAGGTCCAGGTCGGCATGCAGCCAGACCGAGATCGCCTGTTCCTTCACCAGTCCCCGGGTTTCGGAATCCATGAAGGCGCCGCCTCCGGTGGCCATGACCTGCGGTCCTTCGGCCAGCAGGCGCGCGATCACACGCCGCTCGCCGTCGCGAAAATGCTGTTCTCCAAACCGGCTGAAGATTTCCTCGATACTGCAGTTGGCGGCCTTCTCGATCTCCTGGTCGGCATCGTAGAACGGCACGCCGAAACGCCGGGCCAGCCGCCGCCCGATGGTCGACTTGCCGGCCCCCATCATGCCGACCAGCACGACGGGACGGTCAAGTATGGTCTCCGCACGCCGCCGAATCATGGCAAACACTACTCCTTCGTGCCCCAAGGCGCGCTCCTTGCCTTTCGTGGGATGGATTGCTAGGGGTTCCAAATGCCGCCGCACAATGGCCATACTACACGCCTACAATTACCGATGTAAGCGGGACCTCGGGAGGTCTTGTGGGGTCCGGCGCCCCCATGAAATCTCCCCAAACTCCTGCGAAACGCCCGACGATCCAGCCGAGACCGCATGAGCACAATTACCAAAATCCTGATCCTGATTGTGGTGCTGGCCCTTGGGGGCGGCACCGTCCTGTTGGCGACGTGGGAGATCCCGGCGCCGTCCCGAGTCGTCGAACGCGTGATCGATGATGACCGGTTTCCCCGCTAAGGCGGTCTGCGCCCTGGTCCTGGCCTTATGGCCGGTCGCGGGCGCGTTGGCGCAGCAACAGCAGGGCCCGCTGCGCCTGCTGCCGGCGCAACCGCCGTCGGAAGCCGAGCCGGCGGCCCCGGAAACCCAGGCGCCCGCCGCGACCGGCGCAACCGACGGTCCGGGGATCAGCGTACAGAGCCTGGGCCAGGTGGACGCCGATTCAGTGGGGACCATGGACGCACCGTCGGGCGGGCTGGGCCTGAACATGTGGTCCGAGACCCCGCGCGCCCTGATCGAAAGGCTGTTGACCGATCTGCCCGACGGCATGCGCTCGCCGGCAATGCGCAGCCTGGCGCGCCGGGTTCTCTTGTCGACGGCGGTCATCCCGCGGCCGGCTCCGACCGACACCGCGCCGACCAGCCTGATCGGCATGCGGGTCCAGCATCTGATGAACATGGGTCTGATCGAAGACGCGCTTGCCCTGATCGCGGTCGCGCCCGGACGCGATACCGATCCCGCGTTGTTGTCGGCGCGGGTCAACGCGCGGCTGATGGCCTTCGACCTCGCCGGCGCCTGTGCCGTGACCGAAAGCGCCATCGCCCAGTTCGACGAGCCTTTCTGGCAGAAGATCCAGATCTTCTGCCGCGCGGTGGAGGGCAATGTGGGCGCCGCACAGCTTGGCGCCGCGGTCCTCAGGGAAACCGACCCGGCCGCCGATCCCGTTTTCTACAGCCTGATCGACCGTCTGACCGGTGATGCCGCGGCGGAGGTGCCGTCGCTGCCTGATCCGGAACCGCTGAAACTGGCGATGATGCGCACCGCGCGCCTGGAATTGCCGGCGGACGTGCTGACGACGCGCACGCCGGTCCTGCTGCGCACGGTGGGGGTCAGCCCCAATGCGCCGCTGGCGCTCAGGCTCGAGGCGGCGGAAGAGGCGGCGTCGGTGGGCGCCATCGAGCCGGGTCTTCTGGCCGAAATCTACGCAAGCGTGCCATTCCTGCCGCGCGAGTTGGAATCACCGCTGTCCGCAGCGGCGGAAGAGCCCGGACCGCGCAGCCGGGCGCTGCTGTACCGGGCCGCGTCGATCCAGGAAGAGCCCGAAGCCCGCGCGGCCATCCTGGAGCGGGCGGTGCTGATGGCACGCGACGAAGGCGTCTACCCCCTGGTCGTACGCGTACATACGGCGCATTTCATGTCGTTGGCGCCGACCGATTCGCTTTGGTGGTTTGCGGCCGAAGCGGCGCGGGCCCTGTATGCATTGGGCGAACCGGACCTTGCACAGGCGTGGATCGAAATGCTGCGCAGCGAGGCCGTCAAGGACGAGACCGCCAAGACCGCGGCCGACCGGCTGTGGGCGCTTGGACAGTTGTTCCAGACGACCGCCGGACGCCCGAGCGAAAGCGCCCCAACCGCGGCCGACGGTGCCGCCGAAGCGGACGCTGCGGCGACACAGGTCGCGTCCGCCGAGGCCGTCGTCCCGACGGCACAGATCGACGCGGCGCAGGACGGCGGCGCGGCGGAGGCAGCCTGGCGTGAGGCCACGATCGCGGCCGATCCGGAACGGGGACGCTACCGGGTGTCGCTGGCCTACGTCGTGCTTGAGGCGCTGGGCCGCGAGGTGGACCGGGAAACCTGGCGCCTGCTGGTGCGCGCCGACAGCTTCACCGAAACGCCGATCCCCGACGTGTCCGTGCGCCGCGCCCTGGCGGCGGCCGCCGATTCCGGCGGGCGCGGCGAGACGGCGCTTCTGGCCTTGTTGGCGCTGGGGGCGGCCGGACCTGCCGCGACGGACGCGGCCGTGCTGGCCGACGTCCTGCGCCAGCTCAACGCGGTCGGCCTGAGCGACGACGCCCGTGCCCTGGCCATGGAGACCGTGATCGACGCCGGCCTCTAGCGGCCGGCCGCGGACGGAGACGCCAAATCGCCCGTCACCTGGAACTGTTTCTTGAGATGCTGGCCGCCGAACGGGGCGCGTCGGCCAACACCATCGCCGCCTACCGGCGCGACCTCGAAGACTATCTGGCGTTCGCCGCGCAGCGAAAGGCGACCGCGCTGTCCGCGGACAGCGCGGCCATTCGCGCCTACCTTGCCAGGATGGACCGGTCCGGCCTCAAGGCCAGCACCGCGGCCAGAAGGCTGTCGGCGATCCGGCAGTTCCACCGTTTTCTCTATGCCGAAGAACTGCGCGGCGACGACCCGACGACCGTGATCGACAGCCCGCGCACCCGCAGGCCACTGCCCAAGATCCTGTCGGAGGAGGACGTGGACGCCATGCTGCGCGCCGCGCACGCCTCCGAACGGCCCGACGGCCTGCGCATGGCGTGCCTGTTGGAAGTGCTTTACGCCACCGGGCTCAGGGTCAGCGAGCTCGTCGGCCTGCCGTTCGCGGCGGTCGCGCGCCAGCAGGACTTCATCGTCGTGCGCGGCAAAGGCGAGCGGGAACGGCTGGTCCCCCTGTCGGAACCCGCCAAGGCCTCGCTTGCCGCCTACAAGGAGGTCCGGCACCGGTTCCTGAACGGCAAGGCCCCGTCGCGCTTTCTGTTTCCCAGCCGCGCCAAGGAAGGTCACCTGACCCGTCAACGGTTCGCCCAGATGTTGAAAGAGCTTGCCATCGGATGCGGGATCGAACCGCGGCGCGTCTCCCCGCACGTCCTGCGGCACGCCTTCGCCAGCCATCTTTTGGCCCACGGCGCGGACTTGCGCGCGGTCCAGCAGATGCTGGGCCATGCCGACATTTCAACGACCCAGATCTATACCCATGTCCTGGACGAACGCCTGAAGCGCCTGGTCGCCGAAGGCCATCCCCTGGCGCAGCTGTCCCCGGCGGCCGGCGCGGCATGAGCTTCACCGCCGCACGTCCCGCCCGCGCGCGGCTCAACCGGTCCGAACTGGCCGTGCCCGGTTCGCGGCCGGAACTGTTCGAGAAGGCGGCACGGTCGGCCGCCGACACGGTCTTTTTGGATTGCGAAGACGCGGTCGCCCCGGACCAGAAACAGCAGGCGCGCAAAAACATCGTCCAGGCCCTGCGGGAGATCGAGTGGGGCGACAAGACCGTTTCTGTACGGATCAACGGCCTGGACACGCCCTATATGTATCGCGACGTGATCGAGATCCTGGAACAGGGCGGCCCGCGCCTGGACCTGATCATGATCCCAAAGGTCGGTACCGCCGCCGATGTTTACGCGCTGGACATGCTGGTCACGCAGATCGAAACCGCGACCGGACGCACCGACCCGGTCGGGTTTGAACTGATCATCGAGACGGCGCTGGGAATGGCCAATGTCGACGCCATCGCGGCCGCCTCGGCGCGCACGGAATCGCTGCATTTCGGGGTCGCCGACTATGCCGCGTCGATCATGGCACGCACCACCGCGATCGGCGGCCCGCATCCGGACTATGGCGTCCTGACGGACACCGGACCGGACGGCGGCCGGGCCTACCATTGGGGCGACATGTGGCACTACGCGATCTCCCGGATGGTCGTCGCCGCGCGCGCCAACGGGCTGCGCCCGATCGACGGGCCGTTCGGCGATTTCAGCGACACCGACGGCTTTCTGGCCCAGGCGCGGCGCGCCGCCGTCCTCGGCTGCGAAGGAAAGTGGGCCATTCACCCTGCACAGATCGCGCCGGCGAACGCGGTCTATACGCCGTCAGAGGACGAGTTGGACGCGGCGCGGCGTATCCTCGATGCCATGGCATCGGCGCAGGCCGAGGGCAAGGCGGCGGTCACCCTGGACGGACGGCTGATCGACATCGCCTCGATCCGCCAGGCGGAGACCCTGGTCGCCAAGGCCCGCCAGATCGAGCAGGGCCGGGACAACTAGCCCCCCGGGCGAGGACCGCCGGAACTGATGCGCGTCAAGACAAGGCGTTTCTGTCTGGTGCATTCTGCGCGCGTCTCGGCACGGCAAACGATCATTGGAGGGCCACCCTCATGCTCAATCACCTGCTTGTCCCCATTGACGGCTCGGACCACGCCTGGAAGGCGCTGGACATCGCCTGCATCCTTTGCAAAGCGGCGACGGCCAAGCTGTCGGTCATCTCGGTGGTCACCGACGCGGCGCTTTCGGATGCCGAACGGCGTTTTGCCGAAGCCGAATTCCCCGAAGAGGTCGGCCAGACGATGGGCGGCACGGTGTTTACCGACAACAGCGGCGAACGTGTTCTGAAGCGGCTTGGCGAAGCGTCGAGCTCGCTGCGCACCGCCATGTCGAACGGCCTGATCGACCGCGCCCGCGCCCAGGCGCACGAGAACGGCATCGCCGATCTGAAAACGGACGTCGTCGAGGGCGATCCGGCGGAACAGATCCTGATCTATGCACGAGAGGAGAACGTCGACGCCATCATCATGGGCAACCGCGGGCTCGGCGCGCTCAAGGGTCTCTTGATGGGAAGCGTCTCGCAAAAGGTCTCTTCGCACACGGAATGCAGTTGCATGACCGTCAAATGATACTGGCGGGTCCCGTCCGGAACATCCATATTGCTCGCGATCCTGCCTAAAGAAGAAGCAACACGCCATGCCCGTTCTGGAGATCGGACCGCAGGACGGTCTTGCCTATGAATTCGCACCGCCCGGCGACGGCGGTGCGACCTTTGTCTTCGTCAATGCGCTGACGGGCTCGATGGCGGCGTGGCAGGCGGCCATCGGGCCGGCGCTGCGCCAGGCCGGTTTCGGCACCCTGGCCTACAACTTCCGCGGCCAGGCCGACAGTCCGTTTGCGCCGGCAACCGCCCTGACGCCGGATCTGATCGTTCAGGACCTGCAGACCCTGTTGCGGGAAATCGATCCGCCCGCGCCGATCATGACGGGCCTTTCCATCGGCGGCCTGTTTGCCGCCCAGGCTGTCCTTTCCGGGACCAAGGCACGGGCGCTGGTTCTGATCAACACGTTGCGCCGGCCCACGGCCCGGTTGGACTGGATCAACGACGCCATGGTCAAGGCGGTCGCAACCGGCGGCCTGCCCCTGCTGTTGGACATGCTGCTGCCGATGCTGGTCAACGACGACTATCTGGCCACCATGCGCGCCGCGCGTCTGGGGCCCGAGCCCTATCAACCGATGGATCCGGACGACGGTCTGTTCAACCTGATGCGGCACGCCGGCGCCGCGGACTGGGATGTCGCGTACGAGGCGTTGGACCTGCCGGTTCTGATCATGACCGGGCTCAAGGATCGCGTGTTCTACGATGCCGACGACGTGGCGGCGCTGTCCGCCCGCATCGCGCATGCCGAAAGCGTCGTCTTCGACGACGCCGGCCACCTGATACCGATGGAACGCCCGGGCCGCACGGCCGAGGCCCTGTCGGCCTTTGCCGCCCGCCTGAAGGCTGCATGATGCCGCCGGCCGGTCTTGCTTATCTGTCGGTCTTCATCGGCGTTCTGGGGCACAGTTCCAGTGAGTTCTTCGCCGTCCTGTCGGGCGTTGCCGGGCCGGAGGTCTCGGTCTGGCGCTATCTCTTGGGCGGCGGCGGGCTGATCGTCGTCGCCCTGTGCATCCCCGGCACCCGCGACCTGCTGACGCCGGTGCGCGAACGGCCAACCGCCATCCTGGCATTGTCGCTGTTCGGCGTCAGCCTGCCCTACCTGGCGTTCCACTGGGCGCTGGACTTCGCGACCATCGTACAGGTCGGAACGCTGGTGACGACCATGCCGATCTTCGTTGCGCTGATCAATCTGGCGGTCAATCGCATGCCGATCGGCGTCCCGAAGATCATCAGCGGCGTGTGCGCCGTTCTGGGTGTCGCGCTTCTTCTGACCGACGGCTATCTGGCGCGGCTGGCAGGCAGCGGCAATTCCCTCTACGGGATCGGGCTGACCCTCTTGTGTGCAGCCGGCGGGTCGGGCTACGCCGTCCTGGTCCGCCCGATGATCAATCAGTACGGCGCGATCCGGATGACGACGATCACCGTTGCGCTGGGCGGGGTGTTTCTCTGGCTGCTGGTCGGTTTGTTCTGGAACGTCTGGGTCGATCCGTCGACGCTGTTCGATCGGGCGCCGGTGGCAAGCTGGTCGCTGCTGACCATCGCGCTGTTCAACACCACCGTCACCCAGCTGTTCTGGCTGTGGGGCCTGGCGAAGGTGCCCGACATCACGCGCGGAAGTTATCTGTTCTTTCTCAAGCCCGTCATCACCGCGGTCCTGGCGCTGGCCATCCTGGCGCAGCCGATCACCATGGTGCAGGTGCTGGCCATCGTCGTGGTCTGCGGGTCGGTACTGGTGGAGCTTGCATGGCCGCGCCTGGTCGCCAAACGGTCCCGCGGCGCCGCCGGGGCGGACTGACCGGCCCGCAGCCTTGCCCTTGCCAACGTTTCCTTGTAGTTCCATGCGCCAGCAACCGCGCACGCGCGCCGCAACAGGCGCCTTTGTCATTCCGGAGAAGATCACATGACTCGCAGAAAAATCGGTCTCGTTGGCGCTGGCAACATCGGCGGCACGCTTGCCCTGCTGGCCGGCTTGAAAGAGCTCGGCGATATCGTCCTGATCGACATTGACGACGGCTTGCCCAAGGGCAAGAGCCTGGACATCGCAGAGGCATCGCCGATCGAGGGCTTCGACGCCGCCCTTTCCGGCTCGAAGAACTACACCGCGCTGAAAGGCTGCGACGTGGTCATCGTCACCGCGGGCATCGCCCGCAAGCCCGGCATGTCGCGCGACGACCTGATCGGCATCAATACGAACGTCATGAAAGCGGTCGGCGCCGGCATCAAGAAGAACTGCCCCAAGGCCTTCGTCATCTGCATCACCAATCCGCTGGACGTGATGGTCTCGGTGCTGCGCGACGCGTGCGGTCTGCCGACCAACAAGGTGGTCGGCATGGCCGGCGTCCTGGACTCCGCCCGGTTCCGCTATTTCCTGGCCGAGGAGTTCAAGGTCTCGGTCGAGGACGTTACAGCCTTCGTCCTGGGGGGTCACGGCGACACCATGGTGCCGCTGGTACGTTATTCCACAGTCGCGGGCATTCCGGTTCCGGACCTGATCAAGATGGGCTGGTCGACCAAAGAGCGGATCAACGGCATCGTCCAGCGCACCCGCGACGGCGGCGCGGAGATCGTCGGACTGTTGAAGACCGGCTCGGCCTTCTATGCGCCGGCATCCTCTGCCATCCAGATGGCCGAGGCCTACCTGAAGGACAAGAAATCGGTCCTGCCCTGCGCCGCGTTCTGCAAGGGGCCGTACGGGCTGAAGGGCCTCTATGTGGGCGTGCCGGTGGTGATCGGCGCCGGCGGCGTCGAACGGATCATCGAGGTCGACCTCAATGCCTCCGAAAAGAAGATGTTCCAGAATTCGGTTGGCCACGTGCAGGCCCTGCTCGACGTGGTGGGCAAGATGGGCAAGGGCGGCGCGGCGAAGCCAGCGGCCAAGAAGACGAAGGGCCGCAAGCCGGCGGCCAAAAAGGCTGCCGCGGCCAAGCCGGTGGCCAGCAAGGCGCCGGCCAGGAAAATCGCGGCCAAGAAACCGGCCGCAAAGCCGGCGACGCGCACCACCGCACGGCGCAAGACGGCCACCAAGGGCAGCGCCCGCGCACGGCGCGCCACCGCGGCGCGCAAACCGGCGAGGCGCAAGTAACGCGCCACGCGGGCGGGGGAAGAGCCGAGACGGAACCGGTCGGGCATCGCGATGCGGAATGGCCGGTTGCGCGGACGGTCCGGGCTGTTACAGTCGCACAATCGTGCGGTCGCCCTCCGTTTTCACAAACCCCACCGACGCGTGTCCGGCGCCGCGTTCACCGCTTGCCAAACTGATGCCCGCCCATCGTTCACTTTCAAAGGCATGCAGCCATGAACATCCATGAGTATCAAGCCAAGGAACTCCTGAAGAAATTCGGCGTGGCCGTGCCGCGCGGACAGGTCGCCTACACGGTGGACGAGGCGGTGCAGGCCGCCAACGAACTGGGAGGGCCCGTCTATGTGGTGAAGTCCCAGATCCATGCCGGCGGACGCGGCGCCGGGCGCTTCAAGGACAACCCAGACGGCAAGGGCGGCGTGCGCGTGGTCAAGTCCACCGACGAGGTGCGCGAGAACGCGAACCAGATGCTGAGCCATGTGTTGGTCACCAAACAAACCGGCCCCGCCGGCAAGGAGGTCAAACGCCTCTATATCGAGGAAGGCTGCGACATCGAACGCGAGCTTTATCTGTCGTTGCTGGTCGACCGCGCCACCAGCATGGTCACGATCATGGCCTCGACCGAGGGCGGCATGGAGATCGAGGAGGTCGCGGCGAAACACCCCGAGAAGATCATCAAGGTGGCGATCGACCCGGCATCCGGCATCAGCGGTTTTCACTGCCGCAGGATCGCCTTCGGCCTGGGCCTGAGCGGCGCGCAGGTCAAGTCCTGCGTCAAGTTCGTCACCGGCATGTACAAGGCCTTCGTCGGGCTGGACGCCAGCGTCGTCGAGATCAATCCCCTGGTCGTGACCGGCAGCGGCGACGTGATCGCCTTGGACGCGAAGATGAACTTCGACGACAACGCGCTGTTCCGCCATCCCGACGTCGCCGATATGCGCGACGAGGACGAAGAGGATCCGGCCGAACTGGAAGCGGCCAAGCACGAGCTGAACTACATCAAGCTGGACGGCGAAATCGGCTGCATGGTGAACGGCGCCGGCCTTGCCATGGCAACCATGGACATCATCAAGCTGAAGGGCGGTTCGCCGGCGAACTTCCTGGACGTGGGCGGCGGCGCCACTAAGGAGCGGGTGACCAAAGCGTTCAAGATCATCCTGTCCGACGCCAACGTGGAAGGCATCCTGGTCAATATCTTCGGCGGCATCATGCGGTGCGACGTCATCGCCGAAGGCGTTGTCGCCGCCGCCAAGGAAGTCGCCTTGCACGTGCCCCTGGTGGTCCGTCTGGAAGGAACCAACGTGGATATGGGCAAGAAAATCATGGCGGAATCGGGCCTGCCGATCATTGCCGCCGACGATCTCAACGATGCGGCCGAGAAAGTCGTCGCCGCGGTGAAGGGTGCACGCTGATGTCCGTTCTCGTCGACAAGAACACCAAGGTAATCTGCCAGGGCTTCACCGGCGCCCAGGGGACCTTCCATTCCGAACAGGCGATCGCCTACGGCACCAACATGGTCGGCGGCGTGACGCCGGGCAAAGGCGGGACCACGCACTTGGACCTACCGGTCTTCGATACCGTGGCCGATGCCCGTGCGGCGACCGGCGCTGACGCGACTGTGATCTACGTCCCGCCGCCCTTCGCGGCCGACGCGATCCTCGAAGCGATCGACGCCGAAATCGAACTGGCGGTGTGCATCACCGAAGGCATTCCGGTGATGGACATGATCAAGGTCAAACGCGCGCTGAATGGTTCGTCGACCCGCCTGGTCGGCCCCAACTGCCCCGGCGTCATCGTTCCCGACGAATGCAAGATCGGCATCATGCCGGGGCACATCCACCGCCGCGGCAAGATCGGCGTGGTGTCTCGATCGGGCACGCTGACCTACGAGGCGGTCGCCCAGACTACGGCCTCGGGACTTGGTCAGACCGCATGCATCGGGATCGGCGGCGATCCGGTCAACGGCACCAACTTCATCGACTGCCTGGAGCTGTACCTGGCCGATCCCGAGACCGAGGGCATCATCATGATCGGCGAGATCGGCGGCACGGCGGAAGAGGAAGCCGCAGCCTTCCTGAAAGCGTCGAAGGTGAAGAAGCCCACCGTCGGTTTCATCGCCGGCGTCACCGCCCCGCCCGGCAAACGGATGGGGCATGCGGGGGCAATCATCTCGGGCGGCCAGGGCACCGCGGACTCCAAGCAGGAGGCGATGCGCGGTGCCGGCATCCATGTCGCCGACAGTCCCGCCGCCCTGGGCAGCACGATGCTGGCCGCGATGGGCGGCTGACGCGCGGAAGACGCACAAAGATGTGTGCTGCCGGGGGATTGCGTTGCGGGTGCTGTCGTGTTTCCCCTGTTTCCGATATAGATTGCTTAAGAATTCGGCGGTAAAAACCCGTTAAGCCTTTCTTGACGTCGGAGACGTGGCATGTCCGATTATATCGGCGACAGTACCTATCTGTTCGGCGCGAATGAGACCTATGTCGTCGAACTCTACGAAAAGTACATGCTGGACCCCCATGCGGTCGACCCGAGCTGGGCGGAGTTCTTCTCCGCGCTCGGCGAAGACGGCCTGGATGTCCTGAAGGAATTCAAGGGCCCGAGCTGGGCTCGGCGCGAGACCAGCGTGATCGGCCGAAACGGCGAATCCGGCACTATTTCCGACGTCCTGGAAGGCCGGCCGGCCGCGCCGCCCCCGCAGGTGGTCATGGGCCAGGTGCCGTACGTCGCCGGCGCGCCCGCCAGTGCCGAACAGATCCGCCAGGCGACCCTCGATTCGATCCGCGCGCTGATGTTGATCCGCGCCTACCGCATGCGCGGCCACATGATGGCCGACCTCGATCCGCTGCGGCTGGCCAAGCCGACCCAGCATCCCGAACTGGACCCGTCGACCTACGGGTTCGAAGACAAGGACATGGATCGTCCGATCTTCATCAACTACTACCTGGGTCTGGAATCGGCGACGCTGCGCGAAATCGTCAACATTTGCCGCGAGACCTATTGCGGCAAGATCGGCGTCGAGTTCCTGCACATCCAGCAGCCCGAGGAGAAGGCGTGGATCCAGGAGCGGATCGAAGGCATCCGCAACCGGACCCAGTTCACGGACATGGGCAAGCGGACGATCCTGGAGCGTCTGACCCAGGCCGACATCTTCGAGACCTACCTGGACAAGAAGTACAAAGGCACGAAACGTTTCGGCCTGGACGGCGGCGAGTCCCTGGTGCCCGTGATGGAGCAGATCTTCAAGCGCGGCGCGATGCTGGGCCTTGAGGAAATCGTCATGGGCATGGCCCACCGCGGGCGGCTGAACGTTCTCGCCAACATCATGGGCAAGAGCTATCAGGCGATCTTCGCCGAGTTTGCCGGCGTCTCGGCGAACCCGGAGTACGTTCAGGGTTCGGGCGACGTGAAGTACCATTTGGGCACAAGTTCGGACCGCGAGTTCGACGGGAAGACGATTCACCTTTCGCTGACGCCCAACCCCAGCCACCTGGAGGCGGTCAACACCGTCGTCCTGGGCAAGGTGCGGGCCAAACAGCGCCAGCGCGGCGACGTCAACCGCGAAAAGGTGATGGGCATTCTGCTGCATGGCGATGCCGCCTTCATCGGCCAGGGCATCGTCGCGGAGACGTTCCTGCTGTCCGAGCTGGACGGTTATCAGACGGGCGGCACGATCCACATCGTCATCAACAACCAGATCGGTTTTACGACCGACCCGGCCGAGGGGCGGTCGTCGCCCTATTGCTCGGACATGGCGAAGATGGTCGACGCACCGGTCTTCCACGTGAACGGCGACGACCCGGAGTCCTGCGTCCACGTGGCGCGGATCGCGACCGAATACCGCCAGCGGTTCGGCAAGGACGTCGTGATCGACATGATCTGCTACCGCCGGCACGGGCACAACGAAGGCGACGAGCCGATGTTCACCCAGCCGCGCATGTACAAGAGGATTGCGGACCATCCGCGCACGCGCAGCATCTATTCCGCCCGCTTGGAAGACGAGGGCATCATCAAGGCCGGCGAAGCCGACACCATCGTTCAGGACTTCACGACGTTCCTGGACAACGAGTTCGAGGCAGCCAACGCGTTCCGACCCAACAAGGCCGACTGGCTGGAAGGACGCTGGACCGGCATCGGCCTGGCCGGGGATGAAGAGGCCCGGCGCGGCGAAACCGCCGCCGATATCGGCCTGCTGCGCGAGGTGGGCTATGCGCTGACCCAGGTGCCGCAGAACTTCAACCTCAACTCCAAGATCGCCCGGCAGCTCAAAGCCAAGCAGAACATGATCGAAACCGGCGAGGGCATCGACTGGGGAACCAGCGAGGCGCTGGCCTTCGGCACGCTGTTGTGCGAATCGACCTCGATCCGACTGTCTGGCGAAGACAGCGAGCGCGGGACCTTCTCGCATCGGCACGCGGTGCTGGTCGATCAGGAGAACGAGGACAAGTACATCCCGCTGAACCACATCCGCATGGGCCAGGCCCCCTTCGAGGTCATCAATTCGCCGCTCAGCGAGTTCGGGCTGTTGGGCTACGAGTACGGCTATGCCTCGGCCGAACCCCAGGCGCTGGTGCTCTGGGAGGCGCAGTTCGGCGATTTCGCCAACGGCGCCCAGGTGATCATCGACCAGTTCCTGTCGTCGGGCGAGTCAAAGTGGCTGCGCATGTGCGGACTGGTCATGCTGCTGCCCCACGGCTACGAGGGCCAGGGACCGGAACATTCCTCGGCCAGGCTGGAACGGTACCTGCAGCTTTCGGCGGAGGACAACTGGCAGGTCTGCAACATCACGTCGCCGGCGAACTATTTCCATGCGTTGCGGCGACAGGTGCGGCGCAACTTCCGCAAGCCGCTGATCCAGATGTCGCCGAAATCGCTGCTGAGGCACCGCAAAGCCGTGTCCAAGCTGGAGGACTTCGCCCATGGCACGTCCTTCCACCGCCTGCTGTGGGACGACGGCCAGCTTGAAGGAAGGCTGGCGCCGGACAACGAAATCCGTCGCGTCGTCCTGTGTTCCGGCAAGGTCTATTTCGATCTGGAGGAAGAACGCGACAAACGCGACATCAAGGATATCTACATTCTTCGCCTCGAGCAGCTCTATCCGTTCCCGCGCAAGGTCCTGGTGGAAGAACTGAAACGCTTCCCCAACGCAGAGGTCGTGTGGTGCCAGGAGGAACCGGAGAACATGGGCTCCTGGTCGTTCGTGGACCGCCGCATCGAGAAGGCCCTTTTGCAGACGGGACGCAAGGGCGAGCGGCCGATCTATGTCGGCCGGCCCGAAGCCGCGTCCCCCGCCACCGGCAGCAACAGCCGCCACATGAAGGAACAGGCGGCCCTGGTGGACGAGGCGCTGACCGTCTCGGCCCCGCCGCCGCGCAAGCGCAGGGCGCCGGCAAAGAAGGCTGCGAAGCCGGCCGCGCCTCCCGCCCCGACGGCGGAGTGAAACGACGGTGCGCAAACCGGAGCAGGGTTGCCAGGAATGAACCAATGCCGCCCCAACGCGTGCGGCGCCTGATGGAGTTACGATAGTATGGCCACGGATGTTGCCGTTCCGACGCTGGGTGAATCGGTCGCCGAAGCGACGGTTTCGAAATGGTTCAAGCAAGTGGGCGATGCCGTCGCAGCGGACGAGCCGCTTGTGGAACTGGAGACCGACAAGGTCACGATCGAAGTCCCGGCGCCCGTCGCCGGCGCCTTGTCGTCCATCACCGTCGAAGAAGGCGCGGAGGTCGAAGTCGGCGCCTCGCTGTGCGTAATCGACGAAGGGGCCGACGGCGCCGCCGCCGCAGCGCCTGCCGCCGCGCCTGCTGCGGCAGCCGAGCCGGCACCGGCACCCGCCGCGGAACCGGCGCCCGCGCCCGCAGCGGCGCCCGCGGCCGCCGCGTCCAACGACACGCTGTCGCCGGCGGTGCAGAAGCTGGTCAGCGACAACAACCTGGATCCGTCCGTGATCCCGGCGACCGGGGCCAAGGGACAGCTCACCAAGGGCGACGTGCTCTCCTTCCTGGAGGGCGGAGCCGCGGCGCCCGCCCCCGCGGCGAAACAGGCGCCGGCGCCGGCACCCAAGCCGGTGACAACGCCGCCGCCCGCGCAATCCTTCGAAGCCAAGGGCGAGCGGGCCCTGGACCCGCGCGGCGAAGAACGTGTGCGAATGTCCAAGCTGCGCCGGGTCATCGCCACCCGCCTGAAGGAGGCACAGAACACGGCGGCCATGTTGACCACTTTCAACGAGTGCAACATGGATCCGCTGATCGCGCTGAGGGCGGAATACAAGGACCGTTTCGAAAAACGCCACAGCGTCAAGCTGGGTTTCATGAGTTTCTTCGTGAAGGCCGCGATCGCCGCGCTGAAGGAACTGCCATCGGTGAACGGCGAGATCTTCGGCGACGAGATCATCTACAAGAACTACTACGACATCGGGATCGCCGTCGGCACGCCGCAGGGCCTCGTCGTGCCGGTGCTGCGCGACGCCGACAAGATGAGCTTTGCCGAGATCGAATCCTCGATCGCGGATTTCGGCCGACGGGCCCGCGACGGCAAGCTGACCATGGCGGAAATGACCGGCGGCACCTTCACGATCACCAACGGCGGCATCTTCGGCTCGATGCTGTCGACGCCGATCCTGAACCCGCCGCAGTCGGGCATTCTTGGCATGCACGCCATCAAGAAACGTCCCATCGTCGAAGGCAACGAGGTGACGGTGGGATCGATCATGTATCTCGCGCACTCGTACGACCACCGCATCATCGACGGGCGTGAGGCGGTCACGTTCCTCGTTCGGATCAAGGAGATGATCGAAGAACCGGCCCGGCTCCTGATCGACGTCTAGTCCCGGAGCCCTGCGGGCCGGGCGCGGCTAGATATCCTGGCCCGTGCCGTCGTCTGCGGATTCGGGACGCTTTCGCCGGATCAGGATGTCGCCGTTCTCCAGGATCTCGGGCGCTTCGTACTGCGGAATGGAATCCATCATCAGCTTCAGGCCGGCAATGAGATTGCCCAAGGCCTCCTCGATCTTCCGGCGCGCCTGCTCGGCTTCTTCTTGGATCTCGGCGGACCCGGATGCGTTGTTCGCCGCGACGGGTTCGCCCGGCCATGCCAGAACGACCGCCGTTGCCATTGTCACGATGAAACCGGCATTTCGTCCAACCGACATTCGTACCTCTCCTTTGCCGTTCCAATCGCCCAGCGGGCAGTGTGACCGCCGCAGGCCGCGCCACGGGCGCGGGCGTGGCCTGGATCGGGGGCGTAACGCGCGCTCATTTCTTGCCCCCGACCCGCCTTTACGGCATGGTTCGGCCACCGTCAACCGAGCGTTCTTGAAGGACTGATCAGCATGAGCGAGCAGGAATACGACCTGGTTGTGATCGGCGGCGGACCCGGCGGATACGTCGCCGCCATTCGCGCGGCCCAGCTAGGTCTGAAGACGGCCTGCATCGAAATGCGCGGGTCGCTGGGCGGCACCTGCCTGAACGTGGGCTGCATCCCGTCGAAAGCCCTGTTGCAGTCGTCGGAGCTGTATCACGAGGCTCAGCACACGCTGAAGAACCACGGCATCAACGTCGGCTCGGTCAAGCTGGACCTCAAGGCGATGATGAGCCGCAAGGACCGCATCGTTTCGGACCTGACCAAGGGGATCGAGTTCCTGTTCAAGAAGAACAAGGTCGACTACCTGAAGGGCCGCGGCACGATCGTCAGCCCCACCGAGGTTGAAGTCGCATCGGAGAACGGCGGTCCCAGTTCGGTCAAGACGAAGAACATCCTGATCGCGACCGGTTCTGAATCGACGCCGATCCCGGGCGTCGACGTCGACGAGAAGCAGATCGTCAGCTCCACCGGCGCCCTGGCGCTGCCCAAGGTGCCGACATCGATGGTCGTCATCGGCGGGGGCTATATCGGCCTGGAGATGGGGTCGGTCTGGTCGCGCCTTGGCACAAAGGTCACCGTCGTCGAGTTTCTCGACCGCATCACGCCGGGCATGGACGGCGAGGTGTCCAAGCAGTTTCAGCGGATCCTCAAGAAGCAGGGGCTGGAGTTTAAGCTTTCCACGAAGGTCACCGGCGCTCAGACCAACCCGGCCGGCGTCGTCCTGACCCTGGAGCCCGCAGCGGGCGGCGAGTCCGAGGAACTGGACGCGGACGTGGTGCTGGTCTCGGTGGGCCGTCGGCCCTACACCGAGGGCCTGGGTCTGGAGGCCGTCGGCGTCGAGGTCGACAACCGCGGCGTAATCCAGGTCGACAACCGGTTCCAGACCAAGGTGCCGGGCATCTACGCGATCGGCGACTGCATCCCGGGCCCCATGCTGGCCCACAAGGCCGAGGACGAAGGCGCCGTCTGCGCCGAGATCATTGCCGGACAAAGCGGCCATGTGAACTACGACGCGATCCCGGGGATCGTCTATACCGACCCCGAGGTCGCAAGCGTCGGCAAGACCGAGGAACAGCTCAAGGAAGCGGGCGTCAAATACAAGGTCGGCAAGTTCCCGTTCCAAGCGAACAGCCGCGCCCGCGCCAACGACACCACCGAGGGTTTCGTCAAGATCCTGTCGGAGGAGAAAACCGACAAGATCCTGGGCGCTCACATCATCGGCCCCGACGCCGGCACGATCATCCAGGAGATCGTCAACGTGATCGAGTTCGGCGGCTCGGCCGAGGACGTGGCGCGGACCTGCCACGGCCATCCGACATTGAACGAAGCGGTGAAGGAAGCCGCGCTGGCCGTGGACGGCCGGCCGATCCACATCTGACCGACCGATCGCCCGCCGGCCGCCATCGACGAAGTCGCTGATCGCGGCCATGTGCCTGGCCCAGGTGCTGGGCATGACCGGGTTCATGGCCTATCCCGCCCTGCTGCCGCAGTTGCAGGCGGAATGGGCGTTGACCAACGCGGCGGCCGGCTGGATCACGGCCGTCTATTTCATCGGCTATCTGGTGGCGGTCACGGTTCTGACCAGTCTGACCGACCGGGTCGACGCGCGCCGCATCTATCTTTGGTCGATGACCGTTTCGGTGGTTTCGGCGGCCGGGTTCAGCTTTTTCGCCGACGGACTGTGGAGCGCCAGCCTGTGGCGCTGTCTGCAGGGGATCGGTCTGGCCGGCACCTATATGCCGGGCCTGAGGGCGCTGACCGATCGCGTTCCGTATGCCGGCCGAAGCCGCGCCGTCGCTTTCTACACCGCCAACTTCGTCGTCGGCACCAGCCTGTCGGTCTTCATTGCCGGCGAGGCCTTTCCGCTGGTCGGATGGCGCTGGACCTTCATGGTGGCGGCCGTCGGCCCCGCGGCCGCATTCGTTATTGCTGCCCGCGCGCTCCAGCCTCTGTCGCCGCCGGGGACCGGTGTCGCCGCCGGTCCGTCCCGACGCCTGCTGGATTTCAGACCGGTGTTTCGCAACCGCGCCGCCATGGGATACACGCTGGCCTACTCGTTGCACTGCTGGGAACTCTTCGGAATGCGCGGCTGGATGGTGGCATTCCTCGCCTTCGGCATGGCCCAGGCCCCGCTGGGCGCGTTCGGCGCGGAATGGTCGCCGACACACATCGCCACGCTGCTGGCGTTCGTCGGTCTGCCGGCCAGCATCCTGGGAAACGAGGCGGCCGAACGGTTCGGCCGGCGTCAGGTCGCCACCTGTTTCATGCTGTTCTCCGCGGCCGTCGCGGTTGCGACGGGACTGGCGGTGACCGCGGCGCCCGTCGTGCTGGCGGCGATCATGCTGTTGTACGGCGCAACGGTGATGAGCGAATCGTCCGTCCTGACCGCCGGCACCGTCCAGGCCGCCGCGGAAGAGCACATGGGTGCGACCATGGCGGTGCACTCGCTGATCGGGTTCAGCGGTTCGTTCCTGGGGCCGTTCGCCTTCGGCATCATGCTGGACGTGGGCGGCGGCGAGTTGGAGCGGACCGCCTGGTTTCTGGGCTTCGTATCGCTTGCTGTCGCGGTGGCGCTTGGCCCGATCGCGCTTTGGCTGCCGGCACTGCGCAAGGCGCCTGCCTGAACGATAACGGAAGGCCGCCGCCCCTACTCGGCGTTGGCGCGGGGGTGGGCCGCGCGATACTCCGCCATCAGCCGTTCGGCATCCACCGCGGTATAGCGTTGCGTCGTCGACAGCGAAGCGTGGCCCAACAGCTCCTGGATGGCGCGCAGGTCGCCGCCCGCGGCCAGAAGGTGCGTCGCAAAGGAATGGCGCAGCGCGTGCGGCGTCGCGCTGTCCGGCAGGTTGAGGGCGAGCCGCACCTGCTGCATCGCCCGCTGGGCCGTGCGCGGCGCCAGCCGGCCGCCCCGCGCGCCGAGGAACAGCGGCCCATCGGCGCCGGGATTGAAGGGACACAGCGCCAGATAGGCCTCAACCGCCTGGCGCACCGCCGGCAGCACGGGGACCATGCGCTGCTTGGCGCCCTTGCCGGTGACGGTCATGGACTCACCCTTCGGCAGGTCGCGCCGGTTCAGCGACAGGGCCTCGGCGATGCGGAGCCCGCAGCCGTACAAAAGCGTGAACAGCGCCACGTCGCGGGCCCCGACCCAGGGCTCGGCCGACATCGTCCCCGCCGCTTCGATCGCCTCGGCCGTGTCGCCGACCGTCAACGGCTTGGGCACGCCGCGCGGCACCTTGGGCGTGCGCACCGAGCGGATCGCATGGTTGGTGAAGGCTTCGTTGCGTTCGGCCCAGCGGAAGAACCCGCGCACCACCGACAGCGCGCGCGCCGTGGACGTGCGGGCGAGGCCTTCCGCCGACCGGTGCGCCAGCCAGGCGCGGAAGTCGATCGGCTTCAGACCCGCCAGGTCCGACAATTCCGGCGCGGCGCCCAGATGGTCGGTCACGAACGCAAGGAAACCGCCGAGATCGCGGCCGTAGGCGGCGATGGTATGGTCCGAGGCGCGCCGCTCGACCGCCTGCCAGGTCAGGTATCCGCGCGCCGCGGCCGCGACCTGCGGCCTGAGATTGATGGGGAGAAGGTCGTCGGCGCTCAACGCGGCAGGTCGAGCCAGCCGCGCACCAGGCTTTCCAGAACGCGTGCGAGGAACGTCAACAGTTCGGTCGCCTGTCCGGGATGAAACTTGCCGACCGAACGGCTGCCCAGCGCCAGAAGCGCCGGTTTCGTCGCGTCGGAGATCTTCAGCCGCATCATCGCGTCGGAACGGACCAAGGGTGCGGCCGCACCGAACAGGTCGGGATCGCCGGAAATATCCGAACGCAAGACACAGCTTTGGCCGTCCGGCACCAGCGAGCGCACCGTCCCTTCGCTCAAAAGCTGCAGGCCGCTGGTCCTGATCTGGGTCTGGGAATGGTCGATCGCCTCGATGCACAGGGTGACCGCGTCCAGATCCAGGATGACCGCCATGTCGGTCGTTACGGTCTGGATCAGCTCTTCGAAACTGCCGGCCGCAACCAGCGCCAGGACGCATTCGTGGACCCGCGACTGGACCGACATGTTGACGCGGCTGTTGTCGATCAGTTCCTGGCTTTGGCCGCGGGCGTTGTCGATTTCCTGGCGCAGCCGGTCGATCATGACCTGTTGGAAATCGGTCACGCCTTCGCCCAGGGTGCGGCCGGGCGCCGCCATATGCTGCAACAGGCGGGAATGCTTGACGAAGAAATCGGGCTCGGCCAGCAGGTATTCCACGACCTGCCGTTCCGTGACCTCGGCGTCGCCGCCGGTCTTTCTTCCTGCCGTGCTTTCCTTGCCCTGGCTCATGGACGCATTTCCAAATACGCGAGATACGCCATGACTCTAACGCGGAAAAATTGATTTTACAGTATTGACTGTCCCGTTTTTTCCCAGTCGGAAAGAAAGGCCGCGAGCCCCTTATCCGTTAACGGATGGGCATACATCTTGCGCAAAACGTCGGGCGGCAGCGTCACGACGTCCGCGCCCAGCTTGGCCGCTTCGACCACATGCAGGGGACCGCGCGTCGACGCGACCAGGACTTCGGTCGAATAGTCGTAGTTGGCGTAGATCTCGCAGATCTCGGCGATCAGCCCCATCCCGTCGTGAGCGATGTCGTCCAACCGGCCAACGAACGGCGAGATGAAACTGGCACCCGCCTTCGCCGCCAACAGGGCCTGGGCCGGCGAGAAACAAAGGGTAACGTTAACCAGTGTGCCCGCCTGGCTGAGCGCCCGGCAGGTCTTCAGCCCGTCCCGCGTCAGCGGGACCTTGACGGCGATGTTCGGCGCCAGGCCCGCCAAGCGGCGGCCCTCCTCCAGCATGGTGTCGTAGTCCGTCGCGGTGACTTCCGCGCTGACCGGACCGTCGACCACGCCGCAGATCTCCTCGACCACGTCGAAGAAGGTGCGCCCGGTCTTTGCGACCAGCGTAGGGTTGGTCGTGACCCCGTCCACCAGGCCGGTTTCCGCCAGGTCCCTGATCTCGTCGATGTCTGCCGTGTCGATGAAGAACTTCATGATGCCTTCCGCCGCGTCCAAGGTTGTTATTTCAGGCGGCCGGGGCAACGTGGACGATGGTCCCGCCCCCGATGTCCGTTAAACTGCGCGCCATGCCGGACCGTACCACGACCGCCGGGGACTTATTCATCACGGAAGGCCATCGGGTCAAGGTTCTGCTGCCGCTGCCCCTGGCGGGACCCTACGACTATCGCGTCCCGTTCGATGCGCCGCCCGAACCCGGCAGTTTCGTCGTGGTTCCCCTTGGGCAGACGGAGAGGATCGGCGTGGTCTGGCCGGAGGGTGGCCACCCGAACGGCGCCGAGCGGGTTGCCGACGAGCGGCTGAAAGACGTCGTCTCGGTGCTGGAGGTGCCGCCCCTGGCCGACGACGAGATCGCCTTCATCGATTGGGCTGCGGCGTACACTCTGGCGCCGCCGGGCGCCTTCCTGCGCATGGCCATGTCGGTGCCGGCCGCCCTGCAGCCGCCGCCGCCCAAACGCGCCTACCGCGCGGCCGTGCCCTGCCCCGACATCAAGATGACGCCGGCCCGACAGCGGGTCCTGTCCGTCCTGCACGCCGGCCCGCCGCGCCTCGCGCAGGAATTGGCATTGGAGGCGGGCGTCGGCACCGGCGTGGTCAAGGGACTGCACAAGGCAGGCGCCCTGGAGGAGGTGCTGATCGAACCGCATCGGCGCTGGCCGGCGCCGGACCCGTCGCGCCACGGGCCGGTCCTTTCCGAAGCCCAGTCCGCCGCCGCCGCCGAGCTGCGGGCGCGGGTCGCCGAAGACAGCTATTCCGTGACCTTGCTGGACGGCGTGACCGGTTCCGGCAAGACCGAGGTCTATTTCGAGGCCGTCGCCGCCGCGCTGGCCGCCGGCCGCCAGGTCCTGGTCCTGCTGCCGGAGATTGCCTTGTCGGCCCAGTGGCTGGACCGTTTCGAGGCGCGTTTCGGGGCGCCGCCGGCGCTGTGGCATTCGGAAGTGACGCCGACGCGGCGACGCGACACCTGGCGCGGCATCGCCGAAGGACGGATCCGCATCGTTGTCGGCGCGCGTTCGGCGCTGCACCTGCCCTTTCATGCGCTGGGCCTGATCGTCATCGACGAGGAGCACGACCAGGCCTTCAAGCAGGAGGACGGCACCATCTACAACGCGCGCGACATGGCGGTCGTCAGGGCGCGCTTTGCCGGCTGTCCGATCGTGATGATCTCGGCGACGCCGTCCCTGGAGACCTGGGTCAACGTGGAGACCGGACGCTATCGCCGCCTGCACCTGCCGGAACGGCACGGGTCGTCGACGCTGCCGGACGTCACCCTGGTCGATCTGCGAAAGGACAGGCCCGCGCGCGGCAGCTTCCTGGCGCCGGCACTGCGGACGGCTCTTGCCGAGACGCTGGCCGAGGGCGGCCAGGCCCTGCTGTTCCTGAACCGGCGGGGCTACGCGCCATTGACCCTGTGCCGCGCCTGCGGACACCGCCTGAACTGTCCGCAATGCACCGCCTGGCTGGTGGAACACCGGCTGGGTGGCCGGCTGCAGTGCCACCACTGCGGCTTCGCCACCCCGGTGCCGGCCGACTGCCCGTCCTGCGGCGCCGAGCAAAGCCTCGTCGCGTGCGGTCCCGGCGTCGAACGCCTGGCCGAAGAGGCCGCAGCGTTCTTGCCGGAGGCCCGCGCGACGATCGTGACGTCCGACACCTTGAGCGGCCCAGCCGCGGCGGAGGAGTTCGTGCGCGCGGTGATCGATCGCGAGGTCGACCTGATCATCGGCACACAGATCGTCGCCAAAGGCTATCACTTCCCGCATCTTGCCCTGGTCGGCGTCGTCGATGCGGATCTTGGGCTGGGCGGCGGCGATCTCAGAGCGGCGGAACGCACCTTCCAGCTTTTGCACCAGGTCGCCGGGCGGGCCGGCCGCGAGGACAGACCCGGCCGCGTTCTGGTGCAGACCCACGACCCATCGGCGCCGGTCCTGCAGGCGATCAAGGCGGGCGACCGGGAAGGTTTTCTCGCCGCCGAGGCGAACCTGCGCGAGGAAGCCGGCATGCCGCCCTTCGGGCGCCTTGCGGCGGTGATCGTAACGGCGCCGGATCCGGACACCGCGGAAAGCGTTGCGGCGCAGATGGCGCGCACGGCGCCGTTCGGCCAGGGCTTTCAGGTGCTGGGGCCGGCCCCGGCGCCGCTTGCGGTTCTGCGCGGTCGGCACCGCCAGAGGTTCCTGTTGAAGGCCACGCGCGACATCAGCGTCCAGAAGGTCCTGCACGACTGGCTGGATGGAATAAAGCTGCCGTCGGCGGTGCGGGTGTCGGTCGATATCGATCCCTACAGCTTCGTCTGAAAACCCTTCGAACGCGCCGGTTTCGCCGCCGCAAGCGCGGGGGCGAGTCCTGTTGCATGCGTGTTTTGCACATGCTAAATCCACCATGCCCAACCAAGGCGCCGTTTTCCCGGCGCTTCCGGCAGCGTCCGGCCAACGGACGCGCCAAGGCATCCATCCAGGGCGAGGCGGGGGTTCCAGAAGTGGCAGCCAAAGGCGGCTTGAGCGAAATCTATGACCGTTACGCAACGGCGCTGTTCGAGCTTGCCGACGAGGGCAAGTGCCTGGACGAGGTTGCGAAGGATCTCAAGGCCTTGCACGACCTGTACGGCGAAAGCGAAGACCTGCAACGCCTTGTGTTGAGCCCGATCCTCGACCGCGAGGACCAGGCCCGGGCGGTCGACGCTATCGCCGAACGCCAGCAGGTGCACGATTTGACCCGGAAGTTCGTCGGGCTGTTGGCGACCAAGCGCAGGCTGTTCGCCTTCGACGGGATCATGAAGGCCTTCCTCGAGGAAGTCGCCCGCCGGCGCGGCGAGGTCACCGCCGAGGTGACGTCCGCACGCAGCCTGTCCCAGGAACAGACCGATGCCATCGAGGCCGCGTTGAGAAGCGCGGTCGGATCCAAAGTTGCCGTCAACCACCATGTGGATCCCGAGCTGATCGGCGGGCTGGTCGTGCGTGTCGGATCCCGGATGGTCGACTCATCGCTGAAGACGAAACTGCAGAAACTCTCCTACGCAATGAAGGGGGCGTAAGCCATGGAACTCCGCGCCGCGGAAATCTCCTCGATCCTGAAGGAGCAGATCGCCAATTTCGGTGCCGAGTCCGACGTTTCGGAAGTCGGTCAGGTCATCTCGGTCGGCGACGGCGTCGCCCGCGTGTTCGGGCTGGACAACGTGCAGGCCGGCGAACTGGTGGAATTCCCCAGCGGCGTAAAAGGCATGGCGCTGAACCTGGAGTCCGACAATGTCGGTGTCGTCGTGTTCGGCTCTGACCGCGAGATCCAGGAAGGCGACACCGTCAAGCGGACCCAGGCGATCGTCGACGCCCCCGTCGGCAAGCAGCTTCTCGGCCGCGTCGTCGACGGCCTTGGCAATCCAATCGACGGCAAGGGACCCATCGACACGGGCGAGCGCCGGCTGGTCGAGTTGAAGGCGCCCGGCATCATCCCGCGCAAGTCGGTACACGAACCCGTGCAGACCGGGCTGAAAGCCCTCGACTCGCTGGTTCCGATCGGCCGCGGCCAGCGCGAACTGATCATCGGCGACCGCCAGACCGGCAAGACCGCGGTGATCATCGACACGATCCTGAACCAGAAGAAGGTCAACGAAGGCAAGGACGAGTCGAAGAAGCTTTATTGCATCTACGTCGCCGTCGGGCAGAAACGCTCGACCGTCGCGCGCGTGGTCAAGACGCTAGAGGAGAACGGCGCGCTTGATTACACGATCGTCGTCTCGGCAACCGCGTCGGACGCCGCGCCCTTGCAGTACATCGCGCCCTACACGGGCTGCACGATGGGCGAGTATTTCCGCGACAACGGCATGCACGCCGTCATCTTCTACGACGACCTGTCCAAGCAGGCGACCGCGTACCGTCAGATGTCGCTGCTGCTGCGCCGTCCGCCGGGCCGCGAGGCCTATCCGGGCGACGTGTTCTATCTGCATTCGCGCCTGCTGGAACGGGCGGCGAAGATGAACGACGACAACGGGGCCGGGTCGCTGACCGCCCTGCCGGTGGTCGAAACCCAGGCGAACGACGTGTCGGCCTACATTCCGACCAACGTGATTTCCATCACCGACGGCCAGATCTTTCTGGAGACCGGCCTGTTCTTCAAGGGCATCCGCCCGGCGATCAACGTCGGCCTGTCGGTGTCGCGCGTCGGCTCGGCGGCCCAGACCAAGGCGATGAAGAAGATCGCCGGCTCGATCAAGCTGGATCTGGCGCAGTTCCGCGAGATGGAAGCCTTCTCGCAGTTCGCCTCCGACCTGGATGCGTCAACCCAGCGGCTGCTGGCGCGCGGCGCGCGGCTGACGGAGCTGTTGAAACAGCCGCAGTACCAGCCGCTGTCGGTGGCCGAACAGGTGCTGACCATCTTTGCCGGCACCCGCGGGTACTTGGACAAGGTCCCGGTGCGCGACGTGGTGCGGTTCGAGGAAGGCCTCTTGAACAAGGCCCGCGCGGACCACGGCGACGTGATGGGGCAATTGGACGAAACCGGCGAACTGACCGACGAACTCGACGCCAAGCTTGGCGAGATTTGCGACGGCTTCGCCAAGAGCTTTGCCTGACGGCGGCGATAAACGACTGTCGGGGTCGAAGCCATGGCAAACCTGAAAGAACTGCGCACCCGCATCGGCAGCGTCAAGTCGACACAGCGCATCACCTCGGCGATGAAGATGGTCGCTGCGGCCAAGCTCAAGCGCGCGCAGGAGAACGCCGAGGCGTCGCGACCGTTCACCGAGCGGATGGAGCGCATGCTGTCGTCGCTGGCTGAAAGCGCGAAGGGCTCGGCCACAGCGCCGAAGATGCTGGCCGGCACCGGCAGGGACGACGTCCACCTGATCGTGACCGTGTTCTCCGATCGCGGCCTGTGCGGCGGCTTCAACACCTCGCTGGCACGGTTCGTGCGCAGCCGGGTGGCCGAGCTGCGCGGCGCGGGCAAGACGGTGAAGCTGGTGACGATCGGCCGCAAGGGATCGACCCTGTTCCGGCGGGAGATGAGCCATCTTCTGGTCGAGACCTATGACGATCTGGCCAAGCCCGCACCCGACTTTTCGGGCGCGGATTTGGTGAAGGACAAGATCACGGAGATGTTCGAGGCGGGCGAGTTCGACGTCTGCACGGTGGTCTACAACAAGTTCGTCTCCGCGCTGGTCCAGGAAGTCTCGCCGCTGCAGCTCATTCCCTTCGCGCCGCCCGAAAGCGAGGACGAGGAAGACGCGAAGCCCAAGGGGGCACAGGCGGTCTACGAGTTCGAGCCGGACGAGGAATCCATCCTGTCCGAGCTGCTGCCCAGCAACCTGGCGATCCAGGTTTTCCGTGCGATGCTGGAGAGCTTCGCATCGGAGCAGGGCGCGCGCATGACCGCCATGGACAACGCCACCCGCAACGCGGGTGACATGATCGACAGCCTGACGATCCAGTACAACCGGTCGCGACAGGCCCAGATCACGAAGGAACTGATCGAAATCATCTCCGGCGCCGAGGCGCTGTAGGCCGCATTACGAGACGGGAGAGTAGGATGTCGAAAAACACGGTCGGCAAGGTCCATCAGGTCATGGGCGCGGTGGTCGATGTGCAATTCGAGGGCGACCTGCCCGAGATTCTGAACGCGCTGCACACCGACAACCAGGGCAAGACCCTGGTCCTGGAAGTCGCCCAGCAGCTTGGCGAGAACGTCGTTCGCTGTATCGCCATGGACGGCACCGACGGGCTCGTGCGCGGCCAGGAGGTCGTCGACACGGGCGGCATGATCGAGGTGCCCGTCGGGCCCGAGACCCTGGGCCGGATCATGAACGTCACCGGCGAGGCCGTGGACGAGCGCGGCCCGGTGGAAACCAAGATGACCTATCCGATCCACCGGCCGGCTCCCGAGTTCGTCGAGCAGTCGACCGAAACCGAGCAGCTTGTCACCGGCATCAAGGTCGTCGATCTGCTGACCCCCTATCCCAAGGGCGGCAAGATCGGCCTGTTCGGCGGCGCCGGCGTGGGCAAGACCGTGCTGATCATGGAACTGATCAACAACGTCGCGAAGGGGCATGGTGGCTTCTCGGTGTTCGCCGGCGTCGGCGAACGCACCCGCGAGGGCAACGACCTTTATCACGAGATGATCGAGTCCGGCGTCATCGACCTGGAAGGCAGCTCGAAGGTGGCGCTGGTCTACGGCCAGATGAACGAACCGCCGGGCGCGCGCGCCCGCGTCGGCCTGACCGGGCTGACCCAGGCCGAGTACTTCCGCGACGAGGTCGGCCAGGACGTGCTGTTCTTCGTGGACAACATCTTCCGCTTCACCCAGGCGGGCTCGGAAGTCTCGGCCCTGTTGGGGCGCATTCCCTCGGCGGTGGGCTATCAGCCGACCCTGGGCACGGACATGGGCGCGCTGCAGGAACGCATCACCTCGACCAAAAAGGGGTCGATCACCTCGGTGCAGGCGATCTACGTGCCTGCCGACGACCTGACCGACCCGGCGCCGGCAACGGCGTTCTCGCATCTCGACGCCACGACCGTGCTGTCGCGGCAGATCGCCGAGCTGGGCATCTATCCGGCGGTCGACCCGCTGGACAGCACCAGCCAGATCCTGGAACCGGGAACGGTGGGCGACGAGCACTACTCGGTGGCGCGCCGCGTCCAGGAGACCCTGCAGACCTACAAGTCGCTGCAGGAAATCATCGCCATCCTGGGCATGGACGAGCTGTCGGAGGACGACAAACTCACGGTGGCGCGGGCCCGCAAGATCCAGCGTTTCCTGTCGCAGCCGTTCCACGTGGCCGAGGTGTTCACCGGATCGCCCGGCAAGTACGTGGAGGTCGAGGACACCATCAAGGGCTTCAGGCAGATCGTCGAGGGCGAGCACGACGACCTTCCGGAAGCGTCCTTCTACATGGTGGGCACCATCGACGAAGCCATCGAAAAGGCGCAGAAGCTGGCAAAGGAAGCGGCCTGACCCTCAGGACGCGCGGGAGTATCGGCGGATGTCCGAAAAAGTCGCATTCGAACTCGCATCGCCCGAGGCCCTGGTCGTCTCCAAGGAGGTCGATTCCGTCGTCTTCCCGGGCCGAGCCGGCGACATCGGCGTATTGCCGGGCCATGCACCGGTGATTTCCGCCCTGCGCCCCGGAACCATCTGCGTCTTCGAGGGCGGCAACGTGTCCGAGCGGCTGTTCGTGGCGGGCGGTTTCGCGGAAGTGACGGCCGAGCGCTGTACGGTGCTGGCCGAGGACGTGGCGTCGTTCGACGACCTGACGGTCGAATCGACCGAACAGGAGATCGGCGACTATCGCGACGACATCGCAGCGGCCACCGAGGAAGCCGAGAAACAGGAAGCGGAAAAGAAGCTGGAAATCGCGCTGGCCAAGCTGGACGCGATCAAGAACCCGCCCTACTGACCGCAGCCCGCGTCACACCTGCAGGTCGAGCAACGCGCCCGGACCGTCCGGTTCCTGTCGCGCCGCCTTTTCCTGCTTGGCCTCTTCCGCCCGTTCCTGCCTGAGTTCCAGACGCGCCTCGGCGATGGCGGCCTCGGCCTGAGCCGCCACGCGCCGGTCCTGCGCCGACGGCGCGCCCGGCGCCAGGGCCGCGCGCTTGACGGTGCGCAGCTTGGCGATGGTGGCCTCCGGATCGCCGGCAACCGCGCCGGTGTCGATGCTGACATGGCCGCCGATGGCATAGCGGTTTCCGTCGGGGCCGGTGGTGTATTCGTACTGCGGGGCGCCGGCATAGGCGCCGCCTGCGGCGGCATGCGCCTGTTCGTGGCGTCGCACCTCGGCATCCCGCCGTTTCAATGCCTCGACCTGGCGTTCTTCGGCCGGCGTCAGCCCGTCGGCGCCTTCTTCCTGCGCCAACAACGCGTTCTCGGGCGAAAGCTTGGACCCACCCCCGGTCGCCGGCCCAGCGGCCGGTGCATTGCCCGGCGTTCCGTCGCGCGCCTGCGGCGGCGCAGCAGGCCCGGCGGTCGCGGCCGTCGGCAGCGCAGCCTTGAGGCTGGCGGCGGCGATCGACGCCGGAACGGTCGGCGCGATCATCATCGCTGCCGCGACCGGTGGAATGGTTTCCCGGGATTAACCACGTCGCCTGTCCCCATTTTCACCGCTCTCCGCGGGCTGGGACCAGGATAGGTAGTCCGGGTTAAGGCTTCGCTGTGCCGCGGTCGGGGTCCTGCGGGTCCGGCCTGGCGGAGGCCTGCGCAAGCGCGCGGAACTCTCCCACAACCTGTTGATAAACGGCCCTTTTGAACGGAATGATCAGCTCTACAAGCCGATCGATCGGGACCCATTGGAAGGCGGTAAACTCCCGGTGATGCCGGTCCAGCACGATGTCTTCGTCCGTGCCCAAAAAGCGCATGGCGAACCAAAGCTGGGTCTGGCCGCGGTAGCGCCCCTTCCAGATCCGGCGCGACAGCTTGCCCGGCAGTTCGTAGTCGAACCACCGCGACGCCTCGGCCAGCACCTCGACGCGGTCGGTGCCGATCTCTTCCTTGAGTTCCCTGAGCGCCGCCTGGCGCGGGCTTTCGCCCTTGTCGATCCCGCCCTGGGGCATCTGCCAGGTATCGTCGTCGGTGTCGACGCGGTTGCCCACGAACACCTCGCCCGCCTGGTTCAAAAGCATGATGCCCACGCAAGGCCGAAAGGGCCGGTCGTCCTTCTTGCCGGTCTTCTTCCCCAAAGCCGGCCTCAGCTTGGCTGGTTGGACGCCACCACGGCCGTCAGCGGCACGGCGACAAGCCCCTCTTCGTCGAGCCGTTTCAGCCACTCGCGCACCGTGCCGATGGTCACCGGATAGGGCTCGCCGACGGCGATCGCGCTTCCGGTGTTGCGGGCGATCTCGCCCACCTCTTCGAGGCTCGCCAGGATGCGAAGCTCGCTGGTTTCCGTGTCGATGAACTTGTCTGCGGTTTCGCCCGCGATGCCGGTGGACTTGATCAACTGCGGCGTCACGCTGACCACGCTTGATCGGGCATCCAGGAACAACAGCCCGCGCCGCTTCAGCTCGTTCATGATCGGGCGGAAGGCGCGGCTGTCGGAGGCAAAACGCGAGCCCTGGAAATTCGTGACGCCCACGTAACCGGTCGTCCGGCTGAGCACCCATTCGAGCCGCCGCACGTTCTCCACCTGGTCGAGGGTCGTCAACAAGGTGTACGGCCCCGGGTCGCTGCGCGGAAAGTCGAGCGGCTCCATCGGCAGCGAGATTAGGACCTCGTGGCCGGCGTCGCGGGCCTCTTTGACCCATTCCTCCAGCTTGCGGGTCTGCGGCAGGAAGGCCAGCGTCACCACGCCCGGCAGCCGGATCGCCGCGCGGATGACCTCGGGGTTCTGACCGAGGCGGGTGAGAACGATCGCAACCTTCGGGCGCGAGTCCAGGACGTTGAAGGGCCGGGAATAGACCCGCCATGCCTGACGCCCGTCCTGGCTGATGATCGGCAGCGGTCCCTGCTCGCTGTCCTCGACCAGGGCCGGATCGGGATGCGGGTGAAGCAGCGATGCGAACGGGTCGGGCGCGTCCTCGTCGCCGGTTCCGCCGACCGATTCCGCGAACAGGCGCGCCGCGTCGCTGCCGGCGGCAGGCCCTTTGGCCTGGTCGGTACGCTGGCCCGGCTGCGCCACCGGGGCGCCGCCGAACATCACCGACCTGGCGGACGGGCGCTGTGCCCTCAGCTCGTCTTCGATTCTCTCGCGGTCAGCCACCAGCCACGCGCCGATGCCGCCCGCACCGCCGAACACCAGGAGATAGAGGAACAGCACGACATAAAGCGGCCAGCGCCGCCGCCGCGGGGCCGGCGGATCGGCAAAGGGGTCCGGCGGCGCCCCCGAAACGCCGTCCGATCTCCTGTCGGGTCGCCTGAGAAACGGTATCTTGAAGCCGGGCAGCTTCACCGTCTCAGGGTCCTAGCCTTCGTTGAACGCACGGCTCCGATAGAGTGAGATCCCGCGGATCAGGTCGATGGCACGGGTCAACTGGTAGTCTTCCACCGTGTCCTCGCCTTCCGCGGTCTCCTCGTCGGCGTCTGCATCGGGCTTGTTTTCCTCGTTCTGCAGGGATCCGACGAGATCCTCCTCGTGCGTTTCGCGCCGGTTCTCGTCCAGCAATTCCACGCGCGCCCGTTCCACGATGATGTCGGGATCGATTCCGCGTTGCTGGATGGACCGGCCGCTGGGTGTGTAATAGCGCTGTGTGGTCAGCTTGATGGCGGCGCCGTTGCGGCTGAGCGGCATGATCGTCTGGACCGAGCCTTTGCCGAACGATCGGGTTCCCAGGACGATGGCGCGGCCATGGTCCTGCAAGGCGCCGGCGACGATCTCCGACGCGCTGGCCGAGCCGCCGTTGATCAGCACCACCAGCGGCAGACCGTCCGCCAGGTCGCCGGCCGTCGCCTGGAACCGCTGGCCTTCCTCCGGCTCCTTGCCGCGGGTGGAAACGATCTCGCCCTGCTCCAGGAACGCGTCGCTGACGGCGACGGCCTGGCCCAAGAGCCCGCCGGGATTGTTGCGCAGGTCGATCACATAGCCCCTGATGGAGTCGCCGAGTTCGTCCCGGATCTTGTTGATGGCCTGTTCCAGCCCTTCTTCGGTCTGTTCGGAGAAGGTGGTGATGCGGATATAGCCTACGTCCTGCTCAACCCGGTTGCGCACCGAGGTGATGCGGATCTTGTCGCGGGTGATGGTGACATCGAACGATTCGCGTCCTTCGCGCGCGATGGTCAGCGTCAGGTCGGTCCCGACGGGCCCGCGCATCTGTTCCACCGCCTGGTTCAGGGTCATGCCCTGGACCGAGGTGCCGTCCAGATGGGTGATGAAATCGCCGGACTGGAGCCCGGCGCGGAAGGCCGGCGTGTCGTCGATCGGCGCCACCACCTTCACATAACCGCCTTCCATGGTGACTTCGATGCCCAGCCCGCCGAATTCGCCACGGGTCTGGACCTGCATCTGCTGGTAGTTGCGCGGCGGCAGATAGACGGAATGGGGGTCAAGGCTGGACAGCATGCCCTGGACGGCCGCCTCGATCAGTTCTTCGTCCGAGACGTCTTCCACATAGTCGCGCCGCACGCGTTCGAATACTTCGCCAAGCAGGTCGAGCAGCTCGTAGGTCTGCGACTGTTTGTCGGTCGCGGCCTGGGCCGGCTGCGAGACGACGAGGACGCCGACGAGGGCGACGATGGGAACCAGTCGGGTGGCGATGGTTCGCCTGAGAAGTGTCATCCTTCACGCACCTTGCTGTTGCTTGGCCTAATCCAGCGCAACGGGTTCACGGGCTGACCGTCCCGGCGCAGTTCGATATACAGCCGGGGACGGGCTTCGCCAACACCCTTTGCGGAGACGTTTGCCGTGTCCGATCGTTGCATTGTCCCAACGGGTTCGCCAGCCAAGACCCATTGGCCCACAACGGCGTTAACAAGTTCTAAACCAGCCAGCACAGTATGATATGCGCCGTCGTGTTCGATTATCAAGATTTGCCCATGATCCCTGAACGGGCCGGCGAACGCGACGCGCCCGTCGTACGGCGCGACCACCGACGCCGCGGCGCCGGTCTCCAGCACCACCCCCCTGGATGTCTGCCCGAGCCCCGTGTTCGCACCGTAGCGCTGAACCAGCCTGCCCACCACCGGCGTCGTGATCGGCCCGCGGTCGGGGAACGCGCGCACCTCCGGCGGACGGCTGGTCAGGGCCGCCACGGAGGCCTCTTCGGCGTCCGCAGGCGCCGGATCGGCGGCCGGCGCCTCGTCCAGGCGGTCGACCAGTTCCTTCAGCGACCGCGCCTGGCGCGAGAGTTTCAGGACCCTGTCGTTGGCCGTTTCGAAGGCCGAACGCGCATTCTGTTCGACCGCCTTCTTCTCCTCGATCAGCCGGGCAAGCGCCGCCTGCTCCGCCCGCAGGGCCGCCTCGGCCTCGCGCAGCCGCTCCAGCTTGCCGGCGAGATCGCGCTGAACCGCGGACAGCGCGGCAAGCTCGCCGCGCAGCTGCCGGGCCTGGCGGTCCAGCGCCGGCACCGCCTCGCGCAGCAGGATCGAGCTGCGCACCGCCTCCAGCGGCGGGCCGGGATAGAACAGGAAGGCCTGCGGCGGCTGGCGGCTGAGCCCGTAGAGCGCCTGCAGGGTCGCCGACAGCTCCGCCCGGCGCTTGACCAGGGCATCGCGCCGTTCCGCCGAATCGGCGCCCAGCTCGCGCAGCTGCTCGGACAGCAACGCCACCAGGGCCTCGCGTTCCTGCGCCGCGCGGGCCGCCGCGATCATTTTCGTACGCAGCGCCGCGCGTTCCGCTTTCAGCCGCTCGACCTCGCCCTTCAACGCCTGCCGTTCGGCGCGGCCTTGTTCGAGCGCGCGCTGGATGGCGTCAAGCTCGCGGGTTTCCTGGGCACGGGCGGGGCCGCCCGGGGACCAGGCCAGACAGGCAACAAGGACAAGAACGGCGGACTGTCGCACCGGTGTCGGCCACAACGGTTGAGAATCGGCCGCAGTCTAGCCGCACCGGGCACCCATGTCTTGCGGCGCGGCACGGCAGTGATCAAGAAACGGTTACACCGCTTGGCCGCGGCTGATATGGTGCGGCCGCCGCGGGGTGCGTGCGAAGAGAGAGGGAGACGAGGGGCATGAGCGATGGCACGCTGGTATTGGTGCGCCACGGGCAGAGCGAGTGGAACGCCAAGAACCTGTTTACCGGGTGGCACGATGTGGCCCTGACGGACAAGGGACGCGCGGAGGCGCACGCCGCGGGCAAGGCGCTGAAGGCGGCCGGAATCCAGTTCGATGTGGCGTTCTCGTCCGTCCTTGAACGGGCCAACGAGACCCTGGACATCATCCTGGAGGAAATCGGTCAGTCCGACCTCGCCTACACGCGTGAGAAGGCCCTGAACGAGCGCGACTACGGCGACCTGGTCGGCAAGAACAAGGACGAGGCGCGCCGGGAGTTCGGCGTGGATCAGGTGCATATCTGGCGGCGCAGTTATGACGTGCCGCCGCCGGGCGGCGAAAGCCTGAAAATGACGGCGGAACGGACGATCCCCTATTTCGAACAGACGATCCTGCCGGAGGTCACGGCGGGCAAGACGGTGATGGTCTGCGCCCATGGCAATTCCAACCGGTCGATCGTGCGCGACCTGGACGGCCTGGACAACGACGCGATCACCCGGCTGGAACTGGCGACCGGCGTGCCTCTGGTCTACACGATCGCCGCGGACGGCACGGTGACCTCGAAGAAGGAACTGCCGATCGACGTTTGACCGGCGTCCGGCCCTCGCGGTGTTTCGCGTTCCTGAGATAGATCCGTGCGCGTGGCAGCCACGCCCTTCGAGACGCGCCCTGACGGGCGCTCCTCAGGGTGAGGCATTAGAAAAGCTGCCGAAGTCCTCATCTCCCTCACCCTGAGGAGCGGCGCAAAGCGGCGCGTCTCGAAAGCCTGCCCCGAGCTAGTCGAAGGGGGAGCGGCAGCAAGCGGACAATCGCTGCTCTGATCACTCCCGATGGTACGGATGGCCGGCCAGGATCTGCTGGGCCCGGTAGAGCTGCTCGGCCAGCATGGCGCGCACCATCAGGTGCGGCCAGGTCATGGCCCCCAGCGACAGGACGAGGTCGGCGCGGGCCCGCACGGCATCGTCCAGGCCGTCCGCCCCGCCGATCGCGAAGGCGATGTCGCCGGCGCCCTCGTCGCGCCAGCGCGCAAGCCGATGCGCAAGCTCGACGCTGGACAGCGCCTTGCCGCGTTCGTCCAGCGCGACCACCGTCGCGCCCTTGGGCAGTGCTGAGAGAAGAAGGTCGGCTTCGCGGGCGACCCGGCCGGTCGGGCCACGCTTGTCCTCGACCTCGCGCAGTTGCGGCGCGGCCCGCATGCGCGCGCAATAGGCGTTGTACAGATCCTGTTCCGGGCCCCGACGGGCCCGGCCGACCGCAACGATGTGGAACCGCAACGGCTAGAGGGCCGTCGTCAGGCCCCGGCTGCCGCCGACGGCGAACCCGCTGCCTCCGGCATGTCGACCGCCCACATCTTCTCGAGATTGTAGAAGTCGCGCACTTCCGGGCGGAACAGATGCAGGACCACGTCGCCGGCATCGATCAGCACCCAGTCGCCCTGGGACCTGCCCTCGACGGACACGCCTTTCAGGCCCGCGGCTTTGAGATTTTCGAGAAGGTGTTCGGCCATCGCGCTGACCTGGCGCTGCGACGTGCCCGAGGCGATGACCATGTAGTCGGCAATCGTAGACTTGCCTTCCAGTGCGATGGTGCGCACGTCCTGTGCCTTGTGGTCGTCGAGCGTCGCCTCGACGATCTTCAACAGGCGTTCGGAAGCAGGATGCTTCCCGTTGTGGCTCGTTATGACGGTCTCCTTTCTGTCTTCACGCCGTCTCCTTCTGCAAGGGGCGGGATTGCCCCGGTTTCAGACGCCCCGGACCGGGATCCCTTTCACACCTGTGCGGCGGACTGGGACCGGATCCGCGTCGCTGACGCAGGGTGCCGGCGGATTGCCAAAAACACCCAGGCCGGCGGCCTTGTTGCGGCCAGTTTGCCCGCGGCCTCTGCCTTGAGGCGGTAACGGGCGAACCGGTGCGCCGCCTGCCCGGCCAACGCCCTGGAATCATAGGTGTCCCGGGCGAAGACTGCAATGGGCACCATCCGAAAGATAGCGCACCAATCTTTCCATTTCGGTAACTGTTGCAGATTGTCCGCGCCGACCAGCCAGACGAACCGGGCCGCGGGATATCGCCGTTTGAGGAGTTTAAGCGTATTAACCGTATAGCGGGTATCGAGCTCCCGCTCGATCGCGCTGACCCGGATCCGCCGGTCCTGCGCCACCGCCCGGGCACCGGCCAGGCGCTGGGCGAACGGCGCCATGCCCGCGGCCGGCTTCAGGGGGTTCTGCGGCGAGACCAGCCACCACACCTCGTCGAGGCCGAGGCGGTTCAGGGCGATCCGGCTGATATGCAAATGGCCGGCATGGGCCGGGTTGAACGACCCGCCCAACAGGCCGATGCGCCGCCCGCGCCCGCATAACAGCCGTGGGATGTCGCGGTCGTCCCGGCCGCTCACGGCCTGGTCTGACCCGCCCCGCGGACGACGTATTTGAAACTGGTCAGTTGTTCGGTGCCGACCGGCCCGCGCGCGTGCATGCGGCCGGTGGAGATGCCGATCTCCGCGCCCATGCCGAACTCGCCGCCGTCGGCGAACTGGGTCGAGGCGTTGTGCATGACGATGGCGCTGTCGACTTCGGCCAGGAACCGGCGCGCCGCCTCGTCGTTCTCGGTGACGATGGAGTCCGTGTGGTGCGAGCCGTAATGGTTGATGTGGTCGATCGCCGCCTCGACGCCGTCGACCAGCCGCACCGACAGGATGGTGTCCAGATACTCGGTGTACCAGTCGTCCTCGGTGGCGGGCCCGACCCGGCCGTCGATGCGGCGGACGTCCTCGTCGCCGCGCAGCTCGCAGCCCTCTTCGGCGAGATCGCTGACGATCGCCTTCAGCACCGCCGGATCGGCCCGGCGGTCGACCAGCAGGGTCTCGGCGGCGCCGCAGATGCCGGTGCGCCGCATCTTGGCGTTGAACGCGATCGCGCGCGCCATCTCGGGATCGGCGGCGGCGTCGATATAGACGTGGCACAGGCCTTCCAGGTGGGCGAACACAGGCATGCGGGCCTCGTTCATCACCCGCTCGATCAGCGACTTGCCGCCGCGCGGCACGATCACGTCGATCAGGTCGGCGCGGCCCAGCATCGCGCCCACCGCGGCGCGGTCGCGCGTCGGCACCATCTGGATGCAGGCGCGCGGCAGGCCCGCCTCTTCAAGCCCGCGCTGCAGGCAGGCGGTGATCACGCCCGAGGAATGGATCGATTCCGACCCGCCGCGCAGGATCGACGCGTTGCCGGCCTTCAGGCACAGCCCGCCGGCGTCGGCGGTGACGTTGGGCCGGGATTCGTAGATCACGCCGATCACGCCCAGCGGCACGCGCACCCGTTCGATCCTCAGGCCGTTCGGCCGCTCCCACGAGGCCATCACCTCGCCCACCGGGTCGGGCAGGCCGGCGACCGACTCGAGGCCCGCGGCCATGGCTTCGATCCGCCCCGGATCGAGCTTCAGGCGGTCGATCATGGCGTGGCTGAGGTTCTTTTCCGTGCCGAAGGCGACGTCCTTGGCGTTGGCTTCCATGAGTTCGGGCTCGGCCGCGCGGATCGCCGCGGCCCCCGCCGTCAGCGCCGCGTTCTTGGCGTCCGTCTCGGCAAGCGCCAGCGCGTGGGCGGCCGCGCGGGCGGCCTCGGCCAGGGCGCGCACCTGCTGGGCGGCGTCTTCCTGGGCGGCGTCTTCCTGTTCAAGCGCGGTCGCGGTCGACATCGCGGGTTCCTCCGGCCGTTCAATCCAGCACGAGATCGTCGCGGTGGATCATGGCGTCGCGGCCACGATACCCCAGGATCGACTCGATTTCATGGGTCTTGTGGCCCGCGATCAGGGCCGCGTCGGCGCTGGAATAGGCCGACAGGCCGCGGGCCAGCGCGGCGCCGTCGGGCCCGTGCACGGTGACCAGGTCGCCCCGTTCGAAGGCGCCCGAGACGCCGGTCACGCCGGCCGGCAGCAGGCTCTTGCCGTTGCCCAGCGCCCGCGCCGCGCCGGCGTCCACGTCGATCCGGCCGGCGGGTTTCAGCGCGCTGGCGATCCAGGTCTTGCGCGCCCTGAGCGGCGTCGCCTGGGGCATGAACCAGGTGCACGCGCCGCCGTCCGCCAGCCGCCTTAAGGGGTGCGCCTCGCGGCCGTCGGCGATCGCCATGCGGCAGCCCGCCGCCATGGCGATGCGCGCGGCCGACAGCTTGGTCGCCATGCCGCCCGAGGAATCGCCCTGGGGCGCGACGCCGGCCATCGCCTCGATCTCGGGCGTGATCGCGCGCACCTCGCCGATATGGGCGGCGTCGGCGTCGCGGCGCGGGTCGGCGGTATAGAGCCCGTCGATGTCGGAGAGGTTGACCAGGGTGTCGGCGCTGATCATCGCGGCGACGCGGGCGGCCAGCCGGTCGTTGTCGCCATAGCGGATCTCCGCGGTCGCCACGGTGTCGTTCTCGTTGATCACCGGCACCGCGCCCAGCGCGAGCAGCTGTTCCAGGGTCGAGCGCGCGTTCAGGTGCCGGCGCCGGTCCTCGGTGTCGAAGAAGGTGACCAGGATCTGCGCCACGGTGATGTCGTGATGGGCAAGCGCGGCCTGGTAGGCGTGGGCCAGGCGGATCTGGCCGGTCGCGGCGGCGGCCTGCTTTTCCTCCAGCCTCAGGTTGCCGCCGGTCAGGCCCAGGTGGCGCCGGCCGACCGCGATCGAGCCCGACGAGACCACCAGCACCTCCTGGCCGCGCCCGCGCGCCTCGGCGATGTCGTGGGCCAGCGTGTCGAGCCAGGTCCGGTGCAGCGTGCCCGTCGCATCGTCGACCAACAGCGCCGAGCCGATCTTGACGACCAGCCTGCGGGCCTCGTGGAGATGTCCGGTCATCGCCCCCGCCCCGCCGTCAGTTGGGCCGCCAGGCCTCGGCCGCGCCGGAAGGCAGGGCGTCGGTCTCCGCGCGGGCCCGGCGGATCGCCCCCAGAACGGTGGCGAGCACCGCCTGGACGCCGTCGCCGGACACCGCCGACAGGGTCAGGACGGGGTGCCCGACGGCCGCCTCCAGCGCCGCGCGCTGTTCGGCGACCTGCTCTTCCAGCAGGGTGTCGCATTTCGACAGCGCCACCACCTCGGTCTTGTCGGCCAGGCCGTGGCCGTAGGCCTCCAGCTCGGCGCGGATGGTGCAGTAGGCCCCGGCCACGTCGTCCTGGGTCACGTCGATCAGGTGCAGCAGCGTCGCACAGCGTTCCACGTGGCCCAGGAACCGGTCGCCCAGGCCGTGGCCCTGGTGGGCGCCTTCGATCAGGCCGGGGATGTCGGCCAGCACGAACTCGGTGTCGCCGAAGCCGACCACGCCGAGCTGCGGGTGCAGCGTGGTGAAGGGATAGTCGGCGATCTTGGGCTTGGCGCGCGACGTGGCGGCCAGGAAGGTGGACTTGCCGGCGTTGGGCAGGCCCACCAGGCCGGCGTCGGCGATCAGCTTGAGCCGCAGCCAGACCCACATCTCCTCGCCGGGATAGCCGGGGTCGGCGCGGCGCGGCGCGCGGTTGGTGGACGACTTGAAATGGGTGTTGCCGCGGCCGCCGTCGCCGCCGTGGGCCAGCATGAACTCCTGGCCCTCGCGCGTCAGGTCGCAGATCAGGGTTTCGTTGTCCTCGGCGAAGATCTGGGTGCCGACCGGCACTTCCATGCGCACCGCCGGGGCGGACGCGCCGGTCATCTGGCGGCCGCGGCCGTGGTCGCCGCGCTTGGCCTTGAAGTGCTGGCGGTAGCGGAAATCGATCAGGGTGTTCAGCCCCGGCACCGCGACCGCGACCACGTCGCCGCCGCGGCCGCCGTCGCCGCCGTCGGGGCCGCCGAACTCCACGTATTTCTCGCGCCGGAACGAGACGCAGCCGGCGCCGCCGGCGCCGCTTTTGACGAAGATCTTGGCCTGGTCGAGGAACTTCATGCCACGTTCGCCTTGCCCAAAGAAAAAGGGGAATGGACCGCCATTCCCCTCGTCATCCGGGCTGCCGAAGCGGAGGGCCGCTACTCGGCAGCCTCCACCGGCGGGATCACCGACACCATGGTGCGCGCCCGGGTCTTGTGGAACCTGACGTTGCCGGGGGTCAGCGCGAACAGGGTGTGGTCCTTGCCCATGCCCACATTGTCGCCGGGATGGAACTTGGTGCCACGCTGGCGCACGATGATGTTGCCGGCCAGCACCGTCTCGCCGCCGAACTTCTTGACGCCAAGGCGCCGACCTTCGGAGTCGCGCCCGTTGCGGGAGCTGCCGCCTGCCTTCTTATGTGCCATGGCCTAGGTGTCCTTCTTTGGCGTTGTCTTGGAGGCCGCCGGCTTCTTGGCGGCGGGCTTCTTCGCGGCCGGCTTTTTGGCCGCGGTGGATTTCGCCGCCGTCGACTTGGCGGTTGTGGATTTCGCGGCCGGCTTCTTGGCCGGGGCCTTCTTGGCCGGCGCCGCCTTGGGCGCGGCCTCCTTGGCGGCGGGCTTGGCCGCCGGTTTCTTGGCCGCGGGCTTGGTCTCGGTCTTGGCCGCCTCGGCCGCGGTGTCCTTCTCCGCGGGCTTGGGCGCCGCCTTCTTGGCCGCGACCGGCTTCTTCAGGCCCAGCGCGATATCGGTGATCTTGACCACCGTCACATGCTGGCGGTGGCCCGCCTTGCGCCGGTAGTTCTTGCGCCGCTTCTTCTTGAAGACGACGATCTTCTTGTCGCGTTTCTGTTCCAGGACCTCGCCCGAAACCGTGGCCTCCAGGGTGGGCGCGCCCACCTTCAGGTCCTTGCCGTCGTTCAGCATCAGCACGTCGGTGAAGGCGACCGCGGCGCCGGCCTCGGCCTCCAGCTTTTCGACCTGGATGATGCTGTCTTTGGCGACCTTGTACTGCTTGCCGCCTGTCCTGATGACTGCGAACATGTCCGTTCTCTGATCTCTTGTTTGCCGCGCCCTGCGGTGCCCCTGAGTTAAGGGGACTTGGGATTGGACCTCGGGCTGCGCATTCCTAAAGGCCCGCGGGCGCCTTCCGGCCCCGCGAACGGCCGGAATATAGCCATGCGCGGCCCCAAGTCAACGGGAAACGGGGGCCCGGATGGTTAACCAAGGCCGCTTGCGCCGCCCATCCCTTTCGGCTAGGTTCCGGCCGCCTCGCACCACCCAGGCCTGTGCATATATAAGGTCACCGACCGACGCATGTGGGGCTCTCGCGGAGAGGTGCCGGAGTGGTCGAACGGGGCGGTCTCGAAAACCGTTGTGCGCTTACGCGTACCGAGGGTTCGAATCCCTCCCTCTCCGCCATCCTGCTATTGGACGAGATATCTCCACGAGTCGAAATGGTTGACCTAGGGCTCAGGATACGCGGGCTGTTTCCAGCCACGACCACAGCCCCGAGGCAGGGGGCACGTCTAGTTTGGGTCTGATACCGATCTCTCTAGGGCCCGTTTCTTTGGAGCGTCCGCAATTCCTGCATTCGGAACAGAGAATATTATTGGAGAGAACCCTGTGGCTATGGATCGGCAAGGTGAATTCAGTTCGCATCCGTCCTAAGCGTGCAAGCGTCGCCGAAATCGAAAGATGGGGGCATCAGCAACTCACAGGGGCATTACTTCTCATAGTGACGCGAGGCGGTTCATACTTAACCTATGCCTGAACTTGTCGCCAAAGGTCCGATCATCCCAGTTCGTCTTATGAACGAACTCGACAGTGGAAGGCTCGTCTTCTTCTGCGGCGCAGGCATTTCGATGGGACCAGCATCCAACCTTCCGAGCTTCAGCGGTTTGGTGGAGCATGTCTATCAGGTTAACCACCTGACGCCAGACACCGTCGAGAAAGAAGCCCTCGACTTTGACGAGCCAGATCGTGATCGCCGGCGGCCAAACTTTGACAGGGCGCTCGGACTGCTTGAGAGGCCAGACCGTTTAGGTGGGCAAATGCTCCGGCGCACAGTCATTGAGCGCCTCTCGAAACCGCCCGAAGGTCAGCTCGTTACCCACGAGGCATTGATCAACCTGTCACGCACCACGAAGGGCCATCGCCTTATCACGACCAACTTCGACAACCGGTTTGTCGAGGCCGGATTCAACGAAAAACTCATCGACACCAGCCCTAAGCTCCCTGTTCCAAAGTCGCATAGTTGGTCATCCCTTGTACATTTGCATGGTCGCATCCTTCCTGAAGATGACGGCTCGAACCTTGTCCTGACCGGGGCTGATTTTGGACGCGCCTACCTCACCGAGCGATGGGCGGCGCGGTTCATCACAGAGTTGTTCCGCGAATTCACTGTCGTGTTCGTCGGCTACAGCCTTGGTGACCCTGTCTTGGGTTATATGGTCGATGCGCTCGCAGCCGAACGCGCCAAGGGCGCGCGTTTTTCGACAGCCTACGCGTTCGCTGAACACAATGGCGGCGGCTTAAGCAAAAAAAGAGTGGAGGATGGATGGCTTGGGAAGAACGTTGAACCAATCCCGTACGACAAACAAGCCGAACATAAGCTTCTCAGCGACACGCTAGTTGAGTGGGCGCGCATTAAGACGGATCCATACCAGGCACGCGCGCAGATCGCGCTCAATGAGATTTCTAACCTTCCAGCGGGATCTAATGATCCAATCGTGGAGCGTGTCACTTGGGCCTTGCAGGATCCCGTAGCTGCCAAGGCCCTGGCAGATGCGCCGCCCATTGCGGATGAGGTCGACTACCCGAAGCTGGAGGCATGGCTTGAGATGTTCGAGCAAGCTGGATTGCTTTCCCGCCCTGTCAACGACAAAGAGAGAAATACAACTGACCAGGACAAATCACCGGTGCGGCTGGTGGATAGCGGCGCGCGTACCCACAATCCTCCTCCCCCAGACAAAGCAACATTCCAATTGGGACGCTGGATAGCGCGGCACCTACACGTTCCAGAGGTTCTAACGTGGGTGCTTAGAAAAGGTGGTCATTTGCATCCATTCCTTCGGGACGAAGTTCGCAGAAACCTGGCCGATCCCCTTGTGGAGATACCGCCAAGGCTCAGGCACTTATGGACCGTTCTTGCTGAAAGCTACCCGATCAAAGAGCCAGATTTCCTCTGGACCTCCCAACAACTTGAGAAAGCTGCATCGGAGTCCGAGCGGCGCCGCCTCGAAGAACACGTCCTGAAGAGCATCACTCCCCGGCTCGTTGTCCGCCCGGGCCCATCTTCTCAACAGAGGTTCAGGCAGTACTTCGACAAGAAACCGCGCGGCATACCGCCAATAGAAGCCTGCGGTCACCTCGAATTATCCGTTGGTGATAAGGACCAGCGGTACCAGATCAAGTCAATTTTGAACGACACAAGCGTGCTCGGTCGACATGCCGAAGCACTAACAAGCTACCTCGGCAACGCACTTACGCTCCTGACTGACGACGACAACACCTACTCCGGTTCCACTCGCTATAGGCCTTCGATCGCCGCTCATGACCAGAATCGTCACCAAGATGATTGGACACACCTCATCGACCTAGTGCGAGATAGCTACTTCGCTTTGGCTTCCAGTGATACCGCCCGCGCAGGAAATCTCCTGGAACGTTGGGTGCTGTCCCGGCAACCGGTGTTCAAGAGGCTCGCCCTTCACGTGCTCACTGATACTCCGAGATCCGATATCAGCCTTGCGAAGCGACTTTTGGTCAAAGGTCGAAAGCCCGGCCTGTGGGAACCAGAACTGCGCCGCGAAGTGTTGCGCTTCTTGAGGTTGGCTGGTTCGCGCCTCCCACGTAGCCTGCGCACCGCAATCGTGCAAGCCATTCATGCCGGACCGAAAACCAAACCGAGGAGGCCACCAAAGAACTACGCTGAGATTGTTCGCCGGGAAAAAGCCCTGCGTCTATACAAGCTGGATCAGGCCGGTGCCACACTAGACAAGAAATCGAAAGCGCTTGCAGAGAAAGCCAAACCGCCAACCGGAGACGTTATTGAAGAGCGTGATGAGTTTATCTCGTGGAGCGGCGAAGCACGCTGGATTGGCCGTGAAGAGTTCGCGCCTCAAAACCTACTCACCGGTTCGATCGCCGACGTGGTTGCCGCGCTGAGTGATGGTCAGATTGATCCAGAGGAATTCGAAGGACTTACTCTGCAGCAACCTATCAAGGCTGCTTGTGCTGTACGACGCCTCGCCAAGCGCCGCGAGTGGCCCACAGAAATCTGGCAGAGATTACTATGGTCCATTGCGGGACTTCGCCGCCAGCAGAAGCTCAACAGTAGGCTTGAGGACTATGTTGCTGGCCTCCTCTCGGGCGCTCCAGATGAACTGCTTTCAGGAGTCGGCGCCGCAGCAGCTGATTTCGTAGAAGACCTCGCGGGAACTTACAGCGTTGAACAGGAAGATAGCTTTCGGAAACTTTGGGAGAAAGCTTGGAAAGGCGTTCGGCAAGAAAAGCAGATTGACATGAAGGATCCGGTCACCGAGGCGTTGAACCACGCAGCTGGAAAACTTGCCGAATCCGCGCTTGCACGAATGTGGAAGTATGCACCAAAAGCCAACGATGGTTTACCGCTCGCAGTTCGCTCCTACTTCGACATGATTGCGTCTGACCCGAATGGGCACCTTGGCAGGGTGATGCTTGCCTCCAGATTGCATCAATTATATACGATTGATCCAGATTGGACTGGTAAGCGCCTGATATCCCTTTTTAGTCCGCCAGAATCCGACGAGGCGCAGGATCTTTGGTCCGGGTATGCTTGGTCGCCAACAATTGGCCCAAATCTTCTTGCTGCTATCAAAGATCCATTTCTCAGCATGCTCCGCAGCTTCAGACGGCGAGAGCGAAGAGAACGGAGCCTTGTAGGCTTATTCGTGGCAATATGCCTAGAAGCTCCGCATGAACTGTCCGCTGAAGAAATCCATGCGGTCGTCGACTCACTTCCGGAAGAGGGACTGACGACGATGCTGCATGACCTTGAGCATCGACTAAAGAGCGGAACAGACGAGCGTAGTCATTTCTGGAACGACAAGATCAGACCCTGGCTAGAGAAATACTGGCCAACTGCCGCCGCTCGAAACACGGTCGCAACATCGGAGGCCATGCTTGGCATTCTAGTTGAATGCGATAGTGCCTTTCCCGAAGCAGTAAAATGGGCGCGACGACACTTGAAGCCTATCGAAGGACGTACTTTGTTTCGTCTGAAACGGAGTGGTCACGTTGCACGACATCCCGAGGCAGTACTTCAGCTCTTAGAGCACATTGTAGACGCCGAGGTCCTTCCGGCCCATCAGAGACACATTCTACATGAAATTCTCGATGAGCTCAAAGAGGCGGCACCGCGGTTCGCCGCCGAACCCGACTTTCAGGATCTTTATCGGATTGCAACGCGCTGACCCGTTTGAGTAGTGGGCGTCGGGCGCCATCAGAATACCTCGACCCTTCCACAACTCTTCCCATCCCATCTAAATCCCGCGCAGCAGATCGGCTGGCTTGCGCCCCGTGGGCTCTCGGCCCTGCGCCTGCGTGATTTCGGACTCAAGCTTCATCCGGGTCGATTCCTGAGGTGCGTACAGCCCTCTGAAAGCGGCTAATCCTCTTCGCCGACAAAGAGACTTGGCGCAGCACTAATGTCCCGCAGACTTTGTCCGCAGCAGGTGGCACTAAGCGGGCACACGCGACTTGCAGTCTGGCACGTCAGTGGTGCTGATCACGGTGCTTGCTATCGGGAGGCCTGCTCTTAATTGATCGCGTCAATATCCCAAACACGTAGCGCGTACTCCACGTCTGACTCACCGCCCCGACGCTGAAACTTTGGTGACTGGGCCTCCCGACGTCGATGTTCCGCAACCTCCGTCAAAATCTTTGCTTCACGCATGACCGCCAAATCAGGATCATGTACGCCATTGATGGGACCACCATCTAGAGCGGCGTCCACAAAGACCTCTCGCCAAACTGGCACTAGTTCAACGTGGGACTCTGTACCAACGCAGCAAAGCCGCCAGAGGATTGGTTTGGAAAAGTCAAAGCGGTCATCCGTGAGCGCTTCTTCGCCAAAATCCAAGTAAACGTCTACGGAGCTGCCAGCCCAGGCTCTTAGGATCGAGCAAGAGCCGGTCGGGAGGCGCAGTTTGATGGGCGAATTCTCCACAGCTTTCGCGTGATGCAACTGCTTATCAAAACTCTCCCTGAAGCTCTCAAGACGAAGACCGTTAACGACCCAGACCATATTTCCGTAGAACGCTTCCCGCGACCGCCGCTCCTCTGGTTTTAAATGTGAGTGCTGAAACTCGATCGTCAGCCCATGTTCCGTCTTCACGTCCGCAACGTGTTTTTCGTCGTCTTCGGCGAAATGGACAACTTCTTGCCAGTCTGTGGGAAACAAGTTCTTCCAGGCACGATGCCACTCCGTTTCCGGCTCCCAATAACAATCGCAATTGCGTTTAGTGCGATGGGCCCAATGCCAAACCCGTTGTTCACCGCATCTTGCTATCATCGAAGAATGGCAAACCGGACATACACCTGACAGGTCGGGTTGGGCTTCAAGTCTCTGCATATCCACGAGGGCATACTTCATTCCAAAGCTCCATCAGTTGCCGCCGACGCACCATCGCAGGCCGCCAGCAGAGCAGTCGGATACAAGAACGCCGATGGCGCGCGGATTAATGCCGCTTGGAGCTTTCTTCGGGCGCGTTGTACGGCTCTTAGTTCTTCTTTGGCCAAATCGGCAGGCGGATTGCACGGCGATTCGCCGAGCCTGTCAACTCGTGTCACATCACACGGCCTCTATCATTTTGCTATGATCGTGTACCTCCACACTTCAACCGTGGCACAGGGCTCACAGTGACCGATCCCGAACAAGATGCGGCGATGCGGCAGGCGGCGTTCGAACAGGTCCGGCGCCTGACCGACACCCATGATCACCTGACCGGCGCCCTCCTGAAACTAGGGTTTCAGTTCCGTGGCGAACGCATTCCGCTGGTCAATCCCCAGCGCGGGATCTTCAAGCCGCGGCAGATGGCGTTCCTGCTGTCGATCAAAACCGTCTTTCCCAGGCCCGGCGGCCGGGTCTGGTACGACGACCAGCGTGAGGTGAACGACAGGATCCTGCAGGGCGAAGAGACGGTGGACTATGCCTTCATGGGTACCGACCCGAATGCCGCCGACAACCGTTGGCTGCGCGATGCTATGGAGCACCAGATCCCGGTCATCTATTTCCTCGGCGTCGCACCCGGACGATACCAGGCGGTGATGCCGACGTTCATCGTTGGCTGGGACCCGCGTGCGCTCAAGGCTCGGATCGCCTTCGGTCCTTCCGAGGCTGATGTGCTGCATTATCCCGAGAACACGCTGGAACGACGCTATGCCCTGCGCGAGGTCAGGCAACGGTACCACCAGTCCTCCTTCCGCGAAGCCGTGCTGTCGGCCTATGGCGGACGCTGCGCCCTGTCCGGCCTGCCCGAGCCCATGCTGCTGGACGCAGCCCATATCATATCCGACAAGGACGAACACTGGGGCCAGCCGGTGGTGCCCAACGGCATTCCCTTGTCGAAGATCCATCACGCCGCTTTCGACGCGCACCTGATAGGCGTTGATCCCGACTATCGGATCCACGTCTCGGACAGGCTGCTCACCCAAAGCGACGGGCAGATGCTCGCCGCCCTAAAGCAGCTGCACCATGGCAAGCTTCATCTGCCAAAAAGGGAACTCGACCACCCAGATCCGGAGCGGTTGGCCATTCGCTTCGACACGTTCAAGAAGGCTGCATGAGTGCACCCATGGAATAAGGTGCGCCAATGAGGACAGGCTCACCCACTCCATACCGCACCCATCACCTCCCAAACTCGGGATGCTCTTAAGCCTCCCGGCAGGACATGGGCTTCAACGGCCCCAGGGGAACGCCCTTGTTCCACGCCCGCCCGAAGTAGCCTTGCCTGCAGTGTGTCAGCGCGTTGCTTGCCGCGACACCCGGCAGGGCGAAAACCCGGCAGAGCCAACCCCACAGGTTCGGGTCGTCCAGAATTCCGGCGGCGTTCGGTTTCATGCGCAGGGTGCAAACGGGATCGTGCCGATAAAGCGCAGGCAAGAGACGCAGATCGGCCTCGCTGAACCGGTCGTCGGTGAGGTGCGGCCGGCCGTCCGCCGCCAACCGCTGGAGGCCATGAAGCGCCAGGTCGGCATCGTCTGACCACCCACCCCCACGGCAATGCCCCTTGAAATCGGAACTGGCGGCGTCATGTACAAGCGAGCGCGCACGCGCGGCCGCGGCCCCGACCCGTGACCCGCCCAACCAGGCGCGCGCGACAACGCGGATCAACCGCACCTTTAAACGTTGCGATCCATCGCTTTCGGATACCGGACCAACCACCGTGAACAGGAGAGACATGCGGCCTCCGCCGCCGAGCCTACCGCCCCGCCGTCGGTGGCTCCTGGTCCCGTCCTTCTTCGCAGCGGCGCTGGTGCTTGGCGTTGTCCTGTGGCCCGCAGCCCTGGGATCGGCGCTGGTGGCCGTTCTGGAGGCGGAGGGCGCCCGCGCCGTTCACTTGGACCATATCGCCTTCAACCCCTTTACCGGCCGGGCGCGGCTGCGGGGGCTCAGCATGGAGGAGCCGGACGGCACCCGGGCGCTTGTGGGCAGCGCCGAGGCGGTGTTGGATCTTGGCGGGCTCTGGGATCGGCGGATCCGTCTGCGCACGCTCACGGTCGAGGCCGCGGCGACGTCGGTCGAGCGCGGCCCGGACGGAGCCTGGCGGGTTGCCGGCATCGCGCTGGGGGCGGGTCCGGACGGGGACGATGCCGGGCCGGGCTGGGCCTTGGGCGCAGACAGCGTCGACATCGAGCGGGTCGCCCTGGTCTACCGGGCAAACGGAACGGCGCAGTCTCTGTTCATCGAAAACCTGCGCGCCGCCAACCTTGCGCCGTGGCGCCCGCTGGAGGCGAGCGCATTTGAGCTGGCGGCCCGCCTGGACGGGGGCCGGATCGCCGCGGCAGGCTCGGTCCTGCCCTTCTCCGAAAACCCAAGCGTCGCGCTGGCCCTCGAGCTCGCGGCGATCGACCTGTCGGCGGCCGAGCGTTTCCTGCCGCAGGATGCAGGCGCACAGCTGGCGGGCACCCTGGACGCCGATCTGGACCTGAAGGTGCACCTCTCGGACGACGGCGCCGTCACGCTGGCACTGCCCGGGACCGTTTCGATAAATGGCCTTAGCGCCACCGCAGGCGACCGGTCGTTCACCCAGGCGCGTGCCCGATGGACCGGAACGGCCGATCTGGACCTACAGCCCCCGGGCCTGGCGGTGCTGCTGGACGGAACGCTCGACCTTGGCGGGACACGTCTCGACGGCGGCGCACGCACGCTCGGCTTCGACGCCCTCACGGCGGCGCGTTGGCAGCTCGCCCTTGCGGCACGCCCGGCCGCCGGCCTGACCTTCGAACTCGACGCCGACGCAGCGCTCAAAGGGCTCAACGCCACACTGCCCGGGGGCGAACTGGGCCAGGACACACTGACGTGGAAAGGCCGGGCCGAGGGATCGCTGGCGCCCGAGGCAGGCGCGCTCAACCTAACGGTCGCCGGCGCCGTCAACGCAACGGCCCTGCGGTTGGCAGCGGTGGGGACGAAGAGACCGCACACATTGTCGATCGGCGCCCTTGCGGTGGCGGACGGCACGGCGGCGGTCCTGCTCGACGGCGCCGCGGAGCTCAGCGGAAGCGGCAGATTGAGCATGGCCGGCATCGCGCTGCAGGTGCCGGATCTGGAGCGCCTGAACGTGGACCGCGTCGTCATCGACGCCGCCGAGAGCAGTCTTGCGGTGGACGGCCGGGGCGCGATCGAGACCGCGTCGCGGGCCGCCCTCTCGATCGACGGCCTGGAAGCCGCCCATGCCGGCCGCGTGATGTCGCAGGCGCGGGCACGCTGGAACGGAACGGCCAATGTCGACGTCGGGACGGACGGCCTGACAGCGGCGCTGGACGGCCAACTCGCGCTTGGCGGGACACGCCTCGAAGACGGCGGCGGCGCACGCATGGTTAGGTTCGACTCGCTCAAGGCGAACCGCGCGCGTCTCGGTCTGGAGACCGGTTCCACCGGGGGGCTTTCGTTCGACCTCGATGCCGACGCCACGCTTACAGGATTCGACGCGACGCTGCCCGAAGGCGCGTTGGGCCAGGGCGCGCTTTCATGGACCGGTCAGGCAACAGGATCGCTGGCACCCGCGACCGGGTTTGTCTCCCTGTCCGTCGGCGGCGCCGTCGACGGGAGGGATCTCCGGCTGGAGGCCCGCGGGACGGCTCCCCCGCAATCGCTGTCGCTCGATCGTTTCACGGTGGCGGACGGCGCGGCGACGGCCCGCCTGGACGATGCCACGGAGCTTGCGGTGCGCGGCAAGCTGACCGCCGGCGGGATCTCGCTGCGGGCGCCGGAAATGGAGGACCTGGGCGCGGAAGCCGTGGTGATCGACGCGGCGGAGAGCCGGCTTCGGCGGAGTGCGGACCGTGCGGTCGAGATTGCGGCACGCGTCGCCGTTGCGATCGACGGCCTGGCCGGCCGAAACGCCGAGTCGGACTTCCGGGCCGGACGCCTGGAATGGGACGGCAGCCTCGAGGCGCGAACCGGGGACGGCGGCGCGCCACTGGCGTTCGGCTCCCGGGGCGAGGGCCAAAGCCGCGCGCTCAGCGTACGCCTTCTGGCCCCGAAGCTGGTCGTCCGCCAGGAAGCGTCCACATGGCGCGGGTCGGTTTCCCTCGCCCCGCGGGACGGACAGGACGCGCCGCGTCTCCTTCTCGAAGCCGACGCACGCAGCACCGACCTCACCGTCGACTCGATCGATCTCGGCTGGCGCCTGCTGCGGATCGGCGGGCTCGACCTTGCGGGCCTGCGGCTCGGCGGCAACGCCTTCGCCCGGCTGGCAACTTTGGAGGCGCAGGACGTGCAGATGCTGGTGCCGGTGGCGGAGAACACCGTCTCGAACGGCGGGACCGCGCTGCGGATGGATTACCTGCAGGTCCGGGAGATCGCGGCGCCGACGCCCTTCCGGGTGGTGGCGGACGAACTTGTCGTAGAGGGCGCGACCAGCACGTTCCTGCGCAACGAGGCGGGGGAAGTCGTCCTTGTCGGTCCGGTCAACACCCTGCTGACCGGCATCGCGGCGCTTGAGACGCCGGCCGCGGGTCCCGGCTTCAGCGTCAGGATCGCAGACGCGACCGTCGGCGGCGGCAGCCGGCTGTTCCTGGAGGACCGCAGTGTCTTCCCGCCCGTCCTCCTGGGCGCCGAGCCGTTCGAAGGGCGGATTTCCGATCTGGACACGGCGGACCCGGAAAACGATTCGCCCGTCGCCCTCAGCGCCAACTTCGGGCGCTACGGCCAGCTGGAGGTGGCGGGCACGATCAGGCCGCTTGCGCCGCGGCTGACACTTGACTTGAACGGCGAGCTCAAGGATTTCGAACTGCCCGTTCTGTCGCCCTATGCTTCAAAGCAGCTTGGCTACGATCTGGAGCGCGGCCGGCTCGACATCATGATGGACCTCGAGATCGCCGACGGGCAAATCCAGGCGAACAACGAGGTGACCCTGGAAAAGCTGAAGGTCAGAGAGAGCGATTCCGAGGCGGCCCGGCCGCTGCGCGAGGAGCTGGTCGTGCCCCTGCCCACCGCACTCTCGCTCCTGAAGGATTCCGACGGCACGATCAGCCTGGACGTGCCCATCGATGGCGACATCGCATCGCCGCGGTTCGACTACAGCCAGGCAATCAACCAGGCCATCGGCAAGGCGATGAAGACCAGCGTGATTGCGACCGCCAACTTCGCCTTCCCCGTGACCGGGCTGTTCTCGCTCACCAAGCTTGCCGGCAAGCCCAGGGTGGAGTTTCAGCCTGTGCCGTTCCGGCCGGGCGAGCCCGCCATGGCAGAAGGCGGTGCCGACTATGTGGACGATCTGGGTGACCTGATGCAGGACCGGCCGGGCGTGGAACTGGCGCTGTGCGGCACCGCCACCCGGGAGGACCGCGCCGTCCTGGAACAGCCGGCGCGCCGGGCCTTCGCAGACTCGCTCAAGGTGGGCCTGCAGGGCCCCGAGCCGCGGGCGGCCGCCGGCGGACCAGCGGCGTCGCGGACGGGTGTGGACCTGGAGCAGGCCGAGTTCAGGATTTCCCCGGCAGACCTCCTTGAACTTGCCAGCCGCCGGGCCGCGGCGGTCCGCACACAGCTCACGGCCCGCAACGGCGTCGACGTCGACCGCCTGTTCCTGTGCGCCCCCCGCATCGACCTGGAGGAAGGCGCCAAACCGCGGGTGGAGGTGTTGCTTTAGGCAGGCGGCGTGAGACCGCCACCTGCACCCCGCATCTTCCGGCCAACCGAAGACGGATTGGCGCCGGCGTTTTCGTGCGCGCGCGTCGGCCTCAACGAGCACCGGTTCGGTTCACCCGGCGGAGCGCGCCGGCCCGTCGAACCGACAAACCAAACCATGGTACCAACCCCGTGGCCCGCTTGAGGGATGGTTCTAATTCACGGGATAGGGTCAACCCTCCAGGGTCTTCCGTATCTCTCCCCTCGACCCGCCAACAGGCAGTGATCTCCACCCAGCCCATTGAACAGTCTTCAGGTCGTCCGTTGCAGTGACTTGTTAATTGGCCGTCAGGCCATCCACCGCCGGTGCCAGGCCTGGAACATCAGCACGTTCCACAGCCTGTACTGGAAGTTGCGCCGGCCGGAAAGGTGCGCGCGCCAGGTCTCGCGCACCGTCGCGGCATCCAGGATGCCGTCGGCAACAAGGCGGTCCTGGTCCAAAAGGTCCTCGGCCCAGTCGCGCAAGGGCCCCCGCAGCCAGCGGTCTAGCGGCACGGCGAAGCCGGCCTTGGGCCGCTCCACCAGCGCGCGCGGCACGTAGCGGTCGAGCAGCCGCCGCAAAATCCACTTGCCGCTGCCGTCACGCAGTTTGAGCTGCAACGGCAACTGCCAGGCGAAGGCGACCACGCGGTGATCGATCATCGGCACCCGCGCCTCCAGCGACACCGCCATCGAGGCGCGGTCGACCTTGGTCAGGATGTCGTCGGGCAGGTAGGTCAGGGTATCGAGGTATTGCATGCGTTCGACCGGGTCGGGCAGGCGTTCCGAAAGCCCCGGTTCGTCCAGCGCGCCTTGCGGCTCCGCGGCGCCGGGAACGAGCGCGGCCGGGCTGCGCCAGTGGCTGACCAGGTCCCGGTAGAACCGCTCCCGGTCGCCCGGCAGGATCTCGGCCAGCTTGTGCAGCTTGTCGCCCGCCATCGACGGGCGCCTCGACGCCGGCACGGCCCGGAACAGGGCCGTCCAGGCCTGCGGCGGGATGCTTGTGAGTAGCCCGGCGCCGGTCCGGCGCGCCCAGGCCGGTACGCGGGCAAGCGCCGGCCCGAGCCGTGCGCCCATGAGATACCGGTTGTAGCCGCAGAACAGCTCGTCGCCGCCATCGCCGGACAGGGCGACGGTGACATGCCGGCGGGTCATCTCGGAAACCAGGAAGGTGGGGATCTGGGACGGGTCCGCGAACGGCTCGTCATAGATCTCCGCCAGGCGCGGCACCACGTCCAAGGCGTCGCCGGGCGAGAGGTAAAGCTCGGTGTGATCGGTCTTGAGGTGCCGGGCGACTTGCTTGGCGTGTTCGGCCTCGTTCAGGTCGGCCTCCTCGAAGCCGATCGTGAAGGTGCGCACCGGCCGGCTGCTGTGCGCCTGCATCAGCGCAACGACGGTCGAGGAATCGATCCCACCCGACAGAAAGGCGCCGATCGGCACGTCGGCCACGACGCGGCTGGTCACCGCCTCGGTGAGGACCCGCTCCAGGCCGTCGCAGGCTTCCATTTCGTCCATGGACGGCACCGCGGCGCGGCCCGCGGCCACGACCTCTCCCAGGCTCCAGTATCGTTCGATCCGTACCCTGCCGCCGGCGGCGAGGGTCAGCATCGTCCCTGGTTCGAGCTTTCTGACGCCGCGATAGACGGTGTGCGGCGCAGGCACATAGCCGAAGCGCATGAAGGCGGCGACGGCGTCCCGGTCGAGTTCCGGGCTCCAGCGGTCGCAGGCGCGCAACGCCTTCAGTTCGGACCCGAACAGGAAAAGGCCGTCGCGTTGGGCGTAATAGAGCGGCTTGATCCCGAGGCGGTCGCGCACCAGGGTCAGCGTCCGGGTTTCCCGGTCCCACAGGGAGAGCGCGAACATGCCGACCATGCGCGCCACCGTCGCCGCAAGGCCCCAGCGCGCGAAGCCCTCCAGGATCGCCTCGGTGTCGGAATGGCCGCGGAACGCGACGCCCGCGCTTTCGAGATCGGCCCTCAAGGCGGCGAAGTTGTAGACCTCGCCGTTGTAGGACAGCACGAAACGCCCGTCCGCCGAGACCATCGGCTGGCTGCCCGCCTCGGAAAGATCGATGATCGAGAGCCGCCGGTGCCCGAACGCGATTCCGGCTGCGGGATCGACCCACACGCCCGCCGCATCGGGCCCGCGGTGATGCAGGCTGGCGGCCATGCCGGTGGCCAACTCTTCTAAGGCCGATTGCCCGACCGAGGCATCGGCGATCAGTGCGCCTGCTATGCCGCACATGGCATCCGCCAACGCTTACGCCTGCTTGCCAGCCGCTGCCGCCTCACGTTCATAGATTTCCTCGTACCGCTTCACGACCGAGTCCAGGGAATTGTGCGCTTGTATCCTCTCGCGCGCTGCCTTGCCTAGCCCGCGGCGCCCATCGGCGTCTTGGGCGATCAGCTTCTCCCACTCGGCCGCCAATGCGATCGGGTTCGATGGCGGCACCACGGCGCCGGTTTCGCCGACAATCGCCGCGCTGTCGCCAACGTCGGTCACCACGCAGGGAACGGAACAGGCCATCGCCTCGCCGACCACGTTGGGAAACCCTTCTCCATAGGCCGACGTCAGCGTGGCGATGTCGAAGGCGGGGTACAGCGCGTGCAGTTCGCGGCGCGGGCCAAGCAGATGGACCGGCGCCTGGACCTCGTGCCGCCGCAGCAATCCGGTAATACCCGGAGCGTCGGCATCGAGCCCCTGGCCGACACAGACAAACGCCACGTCCGAGCGACGGGCTGACAAGATGGCGGCCGCCTTGACGAAGGTTTCGTGATCCTTCTGCGGGTCCCAACGCGCGACCAGTCCGATCAGCGCGGTATCGTCGGCCAGTCCCAGTTCGCCGCGAAGCCGCGCACGCGCCGCGGGATCGGGTGCGAACACGTCCATGTCGAAGCCGTTGGGCACGACGGCCCAGGCCCGGGCCTTGAAGCCGACGCCCGCGTGGGCTTGGCGACCTGCCGCGGAGTTGGCGATGACAAGGTCAGGACGCCGGGACAGGCGCGCATTGACGGCCCGCACCGCCGCAAGGCGCCATCCGTGGCAGGACATGTCGAGCTCGGAACTGCGGATGTTCCAGACCAGCGCGGCACCGGGGGTCAAAGCATGGGCCAGCGTGCCGAACAGATCCGCGTGATAAAGCCAGGTCTGCAGCACCTGCGGTCGGAATGCCCGCAGCATCCGGCAAAAACGCCCCAGCGCCAGCGGGTTCGGCACAGATGCGTTGAGGCCAAGACTGTCCACCGGGATTCCCGCCGCCTGGATTTCGTCCGCAAGCGGATTGTCCCCCAGCATCGTGACAACCCGGCATTCGAAACGGTTGCGATCCATGCCGCGAACGAGCTTTGACAGCATGGCTTCCGCGCCGCCAAGGCGCAGGCTGGGAATGAGGTGAAGAACCCTGACCGGCATCAGCCCGTCACCGCTCCGTCGAAGTCGGCTCAGTGGCCCTGGTTTCAATGACGACGCAACGGCCGTTCTTCAACAGCGCCCCTACCCTCAACCAGAAACCGCACGACGGATGGCTTCTGTGATCCGCGACTGCGTTGCCTCATCGAGGTAAGGATGCATGGGCAGGCTCAAGACACGCCGAACAGCTCGTTCCGTCGCCGGCAATCCGGCCTCCGGGATCAGACCATGGGCATAGGCCGGCTGGCGGTGCATGGGCGTTGGATAATAGACCATAGTTGGAATGCCCTGGCTTGCCAATTCGGCCTGTATCGCTTCACGGCGATCGGTCATGATCGTGTATTGCGCCCAGGCAGACTGCACGCTGTTCGGCAGTTGCGGCGTTTCGACGATGTCGCCCAGGAGGTCGGAATAGCGCTCCGCGGCCGCTTGCCGGGCCTCCAGCTCTTCCGGCAGGATCTTTAACTTCTCGCGCAGCACCGCAGCCTGCAGCGTATCAAGTCTACTGTTCATCCCGATACGGACGTTTTCGTACTTGTTGCTTCCCTTGCCATGGACCCGGATGGAACGCAAAACGGCATCGGCGTCCGCCCGGTCCGTCAGAACGGCCCCCCCGTCTCCGAAGCATGCCAGCGGCTTTGTGGGGAAGAAACTCGTGCACGTGTAGTGCGCCATGGTGCCGACGCGGACACTGTTTCTGACGGCGCCGGTCGATTGGGCTGCATCAGCCACAACGACCAGGTCGTGCGCTTCCGCGAAAGTCATGATCGCGTTGTACTCAGCCGGCACACCGAACAGATCGACGCCGATGACAAGGCGCGGTTTCAGGCCCTTGGACCGGGCCAGATCGAACGCCTTCTCCAGACCGGACGGCTCCAACACAAAGCTGTGCGGATCGATGTCCACGAAGACCGGCGTCGCGCCCAGCATCAGTGCGGGCTCCACCGTGGCCGCAAAGGTGAAAGACGGCACCAGTACGGCGTCGCCGGGCCCGATTTCCTCTGCCAGATGGACCATCGCGAGCGCATCGGTTCCGTTGCCGCAGCCGATCACATGCTCGGCGCCGGTGAAGGCTGCAAATTCCTCTTCGAACTTGCCGACCTCGGGCCCCAGAATGAACCGGCCATGGTCCAAGACGCGGGCCATCGCGGCATCGATCCGGTCGCCCAGTCTTTCACGCTGTGCCTGGAAGTCGACGAACGGTATGCCGTTCACGCGACCCCCTCCAGCGTGCCGTCTTCGCGAAGACGATACCGCGAACCGTCGAGCGGACAGACCAGGTCGTCACCAAGACGTGCGCCGGCACGGCTCATCCATCCGGCTTGTCGCGCGGGCACGCCAATCATCAGTGCATAGGCCGGAACGTCCCCGGTCACCACGGCGCCGGCGCCGATGAAGGCATAGGCGCCGATCTCATGACCGCAAACGATTGTTGCGTTGGCGCCGATCGTGGCCCCCCGACGCACGATGGTCTCGCGAAACTCGTTCTTGCGCGCAATCTCCGAACGGGGATTTGCGACGTTCGTGAAGACGCATGATGGCCCGCAAAAGACGTCGTCTTCCAGAAAGACGCCGTCATACAAGGAGACGTTGTTCTGTATCTTGCAGCCGTTCCCCAACGAGACGTTCGGGCCGATCATGACGTTCTGACCGATGGAACAATCCCGTCCGATCCGGCAGCCCCGCAGAATATGGGAGAAATGCCAGATCTTCGTTCCTGCCCCGATCTCGCACGGCTCGTCCACATAGGCGCTCTCGTGGATCTGGACAGATGGATGCACGCCTCCCTCGCCGGTCGCAGACTGGGCCATGCGGCATCACGCCAGAAATGGGTGCCGTTCACCGCGCTTGGGCTCGATGGCCGCCTCGCGGATATGTGCAACCGCCTCGATGGAAGGCCGCACCTCTTCAATGCCAAAGCCGTTTCCGTCCAAGATCTGCCGGTAGCTTTCCGTGTGCAGGTCGGTGAAGCCGCCTGAGAACTCGAACTCCTCCCCGTCAACGGTGATGGATCGATAGCTCGGACCGTTTTCAGCGGCCTTTGCGGGAAGATCGTTACGGTCGACCGACAGGTACCAGCGGACGCAGGCGCGATCCAACTCCAGATACCCGGCATTCCGGCCATCCTCCCGGAGATGGACGACGTTCGTCCGGATCCGGCCGAAAACGTAGGTCAGCATGTCGAAGAAATGAACGCCGATATTCGTTGCGATGCCGCCGGATTTGTGGGTGTCGCCCTTCCAGGAAACCCCGTACCAGCGACCCCGGGAGGTGACATAGCTCAGATCGACGTCATGTATCCGGGCATCGTCACCCTTGGCAATGCGCTCCTTCAGCGCATTGACGGCAGGATGCAGCCGGAGCTGGAGAATGTTGTTGATCCGCCGGCCTGTCGAATTCTCAATCTCCGCCAGCCCGTCGATGTTCCTGGGGTTCATTACCAGCGGTTTTTCGCAGATGGCGTCCGCGTCCGACCTGAGCGCAAAACGACAATGGGCATCGTGGAGATAGTTGGGGGAACAGATGCTGAAGTAGTCGATGGGCTCGCCGCGCCTGCGCAGCAAATCGACGTGCCGGTCGAACCGTTCAAACTCGGTGAAGAACCGTGCTTCCGGAAAGTATGAATCGAGGATGCCGACGGAATCGTGGGGATCCAGCGCAGCCTGAAGACTGCCGCCGACATCGCGGATTGCGCGCATATGCCGGGGCGCGATGTAGCCGGAGGCCCCGATCAGGCCGAAAGTGGACGCTGTCATGATTGCCGTTTTAGAGAATGCGGGCGTGGTTGAAAAGCGAAGGCATCCAAGTCTGCTGAATAAGCTACCTTGGAATCATGGAATCTGCCGTCGCAAGACCCCAGTCAAACCATTAAGTTATAATGCTTATCGACGTTCACGCGCTGAATTACAAGGCTTGACGTTCACAACGTGAACGTGATAGCACCGGGCGAATCCAGGGTGGGTATAGCGGTTTTGGCACAAAATTCCAGAGCGAAGACGGAACTGGACTTCCTTACCGCGGTCGAACGGGGCGAGGTGGTCAGCCAGCAGACGCTGTCCAGGCGCGTCGGGGCCGCGGTGGGGCTGATCAATGCCCTGCTCAAGCGGGCTATGAGGAAAGGCTACGTCAAGGCGAGGAGCGCTCCGGCAAAGCGGTGGGCGTACTATCTGACGCCCAGGGGATTTGCCGAAAAGAGCCGCTTGGTGGCCGAATATTTGGAGGTCTCCCTGGCCCTGTTCCGCCAGGCGCGTGAGGAGTACGAGGTTCTGTTCCTTCATGCGGAACGGCAGGGCACCAGGAAGATCGTGCTGGTCGGGGCGGGAGAACTCGCCGAAATCGCGGTTCTGGCGGCCCACGATGTGGACCTCTCCATTTGCGCAATCCTGGACGAAGCCGACAACAGAAATCGAATTGCCGGCTGCCAGGTCGTCCGGTCGCTCGACGAAGCGGGAGCATTCGACGCCGTTGTCCTTACCGAAATGCGCCTGCCCCAGGAAAGCTATGAACGCATCGCGGCCGTGATCGACAAGGACCTGATCATTGTTCCGGAATTTCTGCGCGTCGTCCGCGACCGGGTGACGCTGCAAACGGATCAGCGACGGAGCGCTTGAGGGTATGGAGGCGTGGTGCGCGGTGAATACTCTGCCCCACCAGGAGGGGCGTGCCGAGCTTAACCTGCGGCGCCAGGGCGTGAGTGTGTTCCTTCCGCGTTTTCGCAAAACACGCCGGCACGCGCGGCGGGTCGAGGAAATCCTGGAACCCATGTTCCCGGGGTACCTATTCGTTCGTCTGGACGTTGGCAACTCCCCATGGCGGATGATTAACGGCACCTATGGGGTGCGCGGCCTGGTCATGCAAGGCGAGCGGCCGGCACGCGTCGCCGACGGGTTCGTCGAATCGTTACAGGCCGATGCCGATTGCGACGGCGCCTTGCCATTGCCCGAACCGAACATCCATCCGGGCGATCGTGTGAAGGTAGTCCACGGCGCTTTCAAGGATTGTATCGCGACAGTCTTGCGCCTGACGCGCCAGAAACGCGTTGAGTTGTTGTTAACGTTGCTTGGCGGCACCGTTCGCGCCGAGGCCGCCAAGAACCACGTCGCCGCGGTTCACTAGAGCCAAGCAGCGACGCTGGGCGGTGCACGTTCCGCACCGGAACGGGTGAAAGGCGGATTCACCCGAACGGCGGTAGCGTGCCTGTGGTTCGAGCCCATGCTTTTGCCTTTTCTTGAATTCGTCCTCCAAGCATCGCCCAACCTGAGTTACCAGCCGTTCAATTGAACGAGGCGAGAACACCATGATCCCGCAGTTTGATCGGCCTGTCGTCATTCTCAGCAGCGACATCGATTGGGCATCGGAGGCCTGTATCGAGGATGCCTTCGAGTTTGCCTCGCGATATGGCATCAAGCCGAGTTACTTCGTGACTCACGAAAGCGCAGTGCTTCGGAGACTGCACGAGGCAGACAGGGCCGAACTTGGGCTTCATCCCAACTTCCTGCCGAATTCGAGCCATGGCGATAGCCAGGAAGAAGTTATCGAGTTTGTTCGCAGGCTAGTTCCGAGCGCACGCGGATTCCGGTCCCATGGTTTTGTCGATAGCACTGCAATAACACGGCAGTTCAAAGAGACCGGGTTCGTCTGGGACAGCAATCTTTGTCTGTATCTTCAAGATGGCATCGTGCCGCTACGGCACTGCAGCGGTCTTGTGCGCTTTCCTGTGTTCTGGGCGGATGATGTTCATTGGACGCATCGGCCGAACGACTGGGGCTTGGAGCATGTGCTGAAGTCGTTCTTGTCGCCCGGCCTCAAGATCATCGACGTTCACCCGATCCATCTGGCATTGAACACACCAGACGCCTCGTTCTATGCGGACTACAGGGCGCAGACGAAATCGCTGACGGGCGAGCAGATCCTTGCAAGTCGACATACGGGCCCGGGGGTCCGCACATTCCTCGAAGCATTGATCCCACGACTGCAGCAAGCGGATGTGCATTTCTGTAATTTCGAAGGCATTTATCGTGTGGTTGCTGACTGGGAGGAAGGTGCGGTTCTTGGCGATGTCCCAATCCGCGACGATCGTCAATCCGCGGAGGTACCTTCATGCTAGCTATTGGTCTCCAGGGCCGCACGTACAATGCGTTGCGTGAGGTGATTGTTCTTTTTCACTTAATCAAAAACCACGCAGTGCCATGCGGGTGTGTGCTTGGCGGCGAGGGTATTTCGACGGGAGAAGTCGTGTGCAGGTGACCCTTAACAAGCACGTCGAGCGTCTTGATGACGACACCGATTACAGCGAAAGCGAACCGCCACTTCGCATCGCGATGTTCACTAATCTATTTCATCCGGTCGTGTCAGGCTCAGCGACGCAGACGATCGGACTGGCGCGCGCGCTTGTGTCGCTTGGACACAAGGTGATCGTTATCTGTGCGCGTATCGATCGAGACTCACCAAAGAATGAAGTGATTGACGGAGTCGAAGTCTATCGGATTCCGGCGATCCATCTTCCGAAGATGTCCATCAGCCTTAACTTCCCGTGGCTGAACTGGACCTACTGGCCAGCAAACCTCCGCCGAGTCGAGGAAATACTGCGCCGCAACGAGGTCGACCTTGTGCATGTGCACAACCATATGTTCGACATGGCATTTACAGGCGTTGCGATGAGCCGGAAATTGCAAGTGCCTTTCCTCGTCACCGTCCACACACCGATTATTCATCCGAACAAGCTGTACAACGTTCCTCTTGCTTTTGCAGACAGCCAGCTCCTTCGGCGTGTCGTGGCCTCGAAAGCCGAGGCGCTAATCAGCCCAGATCTCAATATGTCGCAATATATCGTGGAGCGTTTCGGCCGAGAGGACTCGGCGCTTATACCCTATGGCGTCGAAGTCGCTGACCAACCATCGGCCAAGACGATTGCGGAGGTCAAGGAGCGGTACGGCTTGGACGGTAGAAAGGTGATCTTGTCCTTGGGACACGTAAACGCTTCACGACATAGGGTCGACCTCGTCGAGGCAACGGCGATAATCCGGGAGCACGTGCCAAACGTTCTTCTGTTGGTTGTGGGTTCAGTGTCTGACGAAGGTGCACGGCGCCGAGTACAGGAACTCGGTCTTGAAGATGTGGTGCGGTTTGTTGGAGCACGACAGCATGAGGAGGTGGGCGCGTTGCTGAAGGTTGCCGATATAGAGGCGCATTGGGGGACACAGTTACCGACCGAACGCATGTCGCCTGGATTGGCATCCTTGGAAGCGATGTTCGCTGGAAATGCTGTGGCAACTTCATCCAACCTTGCCTTGTACGGCGAGGGAATACTCGAGGATGGCGTCAACATCGTCAACGTGCGAAGCGGAGACCCCGAGAATATCTCCTCTAGATTGACCGAGCTTCTGAATAATCCACGGCAGACTCGGTCGATTGGGCTGGCTGCTCAGGACACGGCTGCTCGATACTTTTCGTGGGGTCGAATTGCACGGCTTACGGCTGACCTCTACCGTGCATATGTCACCCAAAAAGCCGGCGCGAGAAGCTGACGGGCCCGGCCAACGACTTGCATGCTCAGTGACGAAAGAGGCATATGACTGGCAAGAGTTACCTCGATAGCTTGAAGGACGTATACCTGTCTGGATCGAAGAGCCAGTTGCTCAACCAGAGAGTATTGAGTCTTGTATGCGATTACGTCGTAGAGAGACTGCCGAAAGAGAGTAGCCGGGTCCTTGAGCTTGGTGTTGGTGAGCTGATCTGGACGCCGAAATTACTGGAAAAGTATGAAAGCGTAACGTCGGTCGACGGCTCCGCTGATTTGCTTGGCGCAATGAAAGAAAAGCTCGCAACGACGGAACTGGCTCATCGCTGGGAGCCCGTCGTTTCAATGTTCGAGGACTACGAACCGGAAGAGCCATTTGATTTGGTTCTTGCAACATATGTACTTGAACACGTCGATGATCCGCACCTGATTGTCCGACGCGCTCGAGAGCGCTGGGTACGTGCAGGCGGGCATCTGGCTGTGGTCGTACCCCACGCATTGAGTCTGCATCGTCGACTGGGGGTTCACATGGGGCTCCAATCGCACCCGGCAGAACTCGGCGAAGCAGACCGATCCATTGGTCACAAGCACTGCTTCACCTACCCTGAGGTGGAGAGCATGATGTCCGACAGTGAGTTCAAGGTGTGCGATATGAAGGGTTTTTTCACCAAGCCATTGCCGAACCAGTTGCTGTCTGATTGTAGCGACCAGCAGCTGAAAGGCTTGTTTGATTTGGGCTTGGAGTTGCCAATCGAATACGCCGGCATCATTTACTTCGTCGGTGAAGCCGTTTGAGGACGAGAATTCCAATAACCGGTCTTCCATTCCGCAAGTTCGGTCCGTGAGTTCTCTACCCCTCAAGGTGATGTGCACATCGGCGGGCAATGACGGGTTCCCTGCGGTCTACCGAGCAATTTGCGCCAACAGCGAAGCCAGGCCCATAGCGGTCTTGGCTGTTGACTGCCGGGAATGCGCCCCTGGTCTGCACCTCGCGCACGAAGGGGCGGTGGTGCCGCTGCGGAACGACCCATCTCACATGAGCGCCGTTCTTGAGTTGATCCACCGGCATAGCATCGATGTCCTGCTTCCGCTCTCGACTGAGGATCAGGCGTTTTATTCGGGTCGCGAGAACGAACTCGGCATTCCGATAGTCACCTCCGACGCCAAAGCGCTTCGCGTGGCCAATGACAAGTACCTGTTGGTCACGCATCTTGAGCAATCTGAGTTGGCCTCCCTGGTGCCAAGGTTCATAAAGCCCGATGGCCGGGAATCCCTTGAACGAGGTGCTAGCGAGCTTGGCTATCCAGAAAACAGAGTTGTCTACAAGTTCGATAGGGGGACGGGTGCGCAAGGTCTGAAGATACTGGACGCATCAGTCAAGCCAGAGGGGCGTATCTCCGATCGACTGAACCGAGATATACGGCTCGCGGAGCTTGCTGAATGGCTATCGCAAGCCCAGACCATGCCAGAAGCCCATCTGGTGGAGTACCTGCCGGGAACCGAGTATAGCGTTGATGTCCTGTGCAACGGTGGCACGAGCATTCAGACGGTCGTCCGCCGCCGGGATGGGTCGATGTTCGGACTTGCGACCGATACCACGGTAGTGGACGAACCTGACATACAGAAAGCCGCGGAAGACATCGTTGCACTTTTGGGTCTGTCATTTGTCATCAATGTGCAGTTCCGGCGTGATGCTTCGGGCGCGCCGAAGATCCTTGAGATAAATCCCCGCATCCCGGGCAGCATAGATCTTACTGTCGCTTCCGGGGTCAACATGCCGTACCTGGCTTTGAAACTGGCGCTTGGAGAGGCGATTGAGCCCTCGGCTCCCAAGGTCGGGACCCGGCTGTTGCGCGTTTGGTCGGGCGTCGTCCTGGAGCCGGGGACGAAGGACTGACGTCGATGGGTGCCGCGGTCTTCTGGGATTTTGATGGCACGCTAATGCATCTCAATCCAGCCGCCGATGCACTGGATGAATTGCGTGCCGTTGTGGTTCGGCTATGGAACGAAGCGTGGAAATCAGAACCACCAACACGCAGCATCTTTGGGATCTACCGAGAAGCCTATCGTTGTGACAAAGCGCTGGCTGATGAAATGAGCAAGGCGATCGATTCATTTGAGTCGACGCTCCATAAGACTGCGACGCCGGTGCTGAACCACGGTCTTCTCATTGAAACTCTGGCCCGCTGGAATCCTATCGATCGGATTGGAATTGTTACCAAAAACGGACGACCGCTGCTGGATCGTCTCCTGTCACACGACGCACTTTCGGGCGTTAAATGGTCGGTAACGATAACCCGCTCGGAGGGACTTGATCTCAAGCCGTCGCCCGAACCTCTTGAAGCCGCCGTCGCCGGTTGGCAGCGTGGTTTGGACGACCAGCTTATTTTCGTGGGTGACTCGGCAACCGATGAAGAATGCCTTGGTCTCTTTGATGCCCGCCATGGCGGCATAAACAGATTTGTGCACATTGATGCGCTGTCGAAGAAAACGGTGCTGGGCTCGCTCTGAAAACGTTCAGTCTGCCAATTTGCCCGAACCATTAGTCATCCTTGGCGCCGTCGGCAATTGCATCGATATTCTGGATGCCGTTACCGCCATGAATTCCTCGGCAATTGGAAAGCAGTTCCAGGTGCTGGGGTTCCTCGACGATGACACTGCGAAGCACGACCGGACAATAAGAGAGACCAAGGTTCTGGGGCCGCTCTCCATGGCCCGGGATTTGCCGAACGCCACTTTCGTTTCCGGAATTGGCAGCCCGAGGAACTTTCGCTCCAAATCCAGTTTGATTGGACGACTTGGCCTCCCGGACGAAAGGTTTGCCTCCGTCGTTCATCCCAGCGCAGTGGTGTCACCCTCGGCGACCTTGGGGCCAGGAACAGTGATATTGGCCAACTGCACGCTTTGCGCCAATGTTCGCTTTGGCAATCATGTGATGATGTTGCCCAACTGCGTCCTCGGTCACGACACCAGTGTTGGCGAATACTCGATATTCGCGGCTGGCGTGACAGTCTCCGGAAAGGTTTCGATCGGGCGCTCGTGCTACCTGGGTGCTGGATCAAGTATTCGCGACGACGTCTCGATCGGAGACGAGGCACTTGTTGGCCTAGGAGCAACCGTTGTCGCGGATGTTTCGGCCAGTTCCGTTGTCGCGGGCAATCCGGCGCGGCGGATCGGGAATTGAGATCTCTCGTGACGAGAGCATCCTCCGATGCGAAGAACCTTGGCACGTCTCAGCGCCGTCTTCCCGTAAAGCGGATAATCGGCAGTGTGCTGGGCATAGCCGTACTCGCCTGGCTGTTGTCGGACCAACAGATCAATGAAATGTGGCGATCCATCCGCGGAGCCGACCCGCTGCTTTTGGCTGCAACCCTGCCGCTGATCGTCGTGAACATGTTGCTTCGGGCCGTACGATGGCGTCCGCTTCTCGGCCAACGTCAAGAAACCCGTTATTGGTCCGTCTTCTCTGCCCTGATGATCGGCTATCTCGCAAACACGGTTTTGCCGGCGCGCGCCGGCGATCTCGTCCGCGTCTACGTGCTGGGAAACGAAGGATCGATATCGCGCAGTCGAATACTGGCCTCGGTGTTCATCGAACGGGTCCTGGACCTGGCCGCCATTGTGCTTGTCCTCTCCCTGGCAATGATTGTCAGTCCGTTGCCGGATTGGCTCCGCCAAGGCGCCACGGCGATGGCCGCGGCGACGGTCCTTGGATTGCTTTGTCTGCTGTTGATCGGACTGCGGGGCCAGCGCCTCGTTTCGTTCTTGCTGCGCCCCTTCGCTCTGCGCTTCCCTAAAGTCGTAAAGCGGATCGAGATTTGGACCGGTCAGTTTGCTCTGAGCGTTCATCGGTTTCGCCATCCGCCGGTTGGGCTGGTCTTCATTTCCACCACTGCGGTCATATGGTGCCTCGAGATTGCCCTTGTGCTTACTGTCGCACACGCATTCGGACTTCGGTTGGTGGTTTTAGACGGCGCGGTGCTCATGCTGTTTTCGCTTTTCTCGAGTCTGATTCCTGCGCTGCCGGGGCAAATCGGCACGTTCGAGTTGGCAATGTTCGCTGGTCTGGAGTTTCTCGGTCACGAAGGACCGGCAGGCTTGCCGTTTGCTCTTACGCTTCACTTTGTCGTGCTGGCTGGGACTTCCTTGCTCGGTGTCATGTGTCTGGTGCGCGGCGGTCTGCCTTTGTTGCCAGGAAAGCTCATGATGCGGCTTGAGGAAGGAGCGAAGTAGTGGCCAAGAACTTACATCCGGACGGAACTGCTGGATGATCATGGAGTTCCTGTTCGTCGCGATTTCGGCCACGGTTGTCGCCCTGCTCTACAACTTCGTTTGTGGCGCGGCGGGGTTCTTCATCTGCCGCGTCGTACTGGGCACGCCAGGCGAGACAATCCGACCGTTTCGGTCCGCCGTGACGCCCATTGTTCTCAGTCTCGCCGTAGGACAGGCCGTGTTCGGCGCCGTTTGGCAGATCCTCGCGGTGCACGGACGGTTCCAAGCGATCTGGGTGGGGAGTGTCCTGATCGTTGGCGCTGCGGCCGCTCTCCTGATCTGGAACGCCGGCGGCAGGCGTTTGCCTCGGTTCGGGGCGATTACGGTCGGTCTCAAACGCGTCCCGGCCTACGGCTGGGTTATGCTTTTCATGATGACTATCGTCGTTGTCATCAGTTGGACGCGCTCGTTTGGCTGGCCCGACGGCGACGCGATGGCCTTCTACCTGGCCCAGCCCAAACTGATCGCACATTCGGGCTTCTTCTCACCACTGGCCGACTACGAACGCTTCGCCGAGATCGGCCTTTTCGCTGAAATGAACGTGGCCGTCATGTTTCTGGCGGACGGAGAGATGGCGGCGCGCGCCTGGTTGTGGCAGGCAGGAATGCTGCTTGCGCTTGCCGTGTTCGCGTTGTGCGCAGAGGCGGGTCTGCCCACCGGCGCCAGAATCCTGGGCGCGCTGATCGTTTTGACGTCCTCGGCCATCCTACTCGTCATGACCGATGGGAAAAGCGACCATGTAGCTGCGGCCTGGGCGGTTGCCGCCGTTCTCTCGGCAGTTCTGGTCGACTGGCGGGCGCCCTTTCGCCCGGTGTTCCTGGCCGCTGTTTTGGGGGCATCGCGGCGTTTGCCAAGCTGTCGTTCCTGGTCGGACTTCCGATCATCCTCGCGATCGTTGTCGCCGACCGGCTTTTGGCGACCAGACCGGACAGGAGCTTCGCACGATTGGCCACACGTTTGGCAGCGGTGGGCGGCGTCGCCCTGTGCGGTGGGTTGCTGGCGCTGACGGCATTGGCATGGAAGAACGGGCTCGTCTTTGGCGAGCCCCTGGCACCTCTCCTATACCTGGACGGGGGAAGCAGCGGCGTCCTCAACCAAGTCTGGTTCTCGCCGGAAAACACCGATTGGATCGTTCGAACCTATCCAATCGCGCTGACACTGGGCAAATACCCGATGCAGCACGGCAATCTGTCGGTGCTGGTGTTGGCTTTCGTGCCGATGCTTCTGGTTGTGTGGTGGGGCGGCACGCGCCTTCCCCGGGAGTCGATCGTATTGGCCTTGGCGGCCCTGGTTGGTCTTGGCGCGTGGATAGTTCTGAGACCATCCGTACTGGCCCCGCGCTACATCCTGCCGCAGATCATTTGTCTTGTACCGTTGATAGCCGGGGCCACCGATGCCTGGCTGCGTTCCAGCGGACAACGGGTTGCGGTTGCCCTGGTGGTGGTCGCTTTGGTTGGCCATACCGCTTTGATCGCCCATCAGGCGGGGAACGACTGGAAGCGAACACAGCTCTATGCGACCGGACGCAAGCCTGACAGCTTGTTGGTTGGGGGTGACAGCTTGGTGGCGAAGGCTTCGCCGCGGGGACGATTCCTGGTCGCGTCCTGGTACAAGTCCTACATGCCAGCCGAAGTTCTGCTATGCACGGTTGGGGCAGCTGAAAAGCAGCGGCTGGCGCAGCCTGCGCTTGCCTCGTCCGCGGATATGTGGAAACGGCTCTACAGAAACGGCGTCACCGACGTATTCATGTACCGACTCACACATCCGCTCATTCTTGGCCAGGAGCCTGCGACCGACGCGGCACCTCCATGGCTCGCTGTCGAAGAAGAGGTTTTCTCGCCGATCGTCTCCGTGTTCCGCATTCGCCCGCGCGATGGCGCACCGCCACGCGGGCCAACATGCGATGAAAGCCGGGCCGCGCGCGTGGCGGAACGATAGGCCTATGCCGAAAAAGCTTCGAACGCTGATTGCAATGGTCGTCGTCCTTTGGGTGTATGCCCTGCTGGCAGTGAATTGGGCGACCGACCCGGTATTTGTCGCGGCGATGCAAAGCCGCGTTCCTTTCTTGAAACAGTTCCATGAGGCGTTGTGGCCCTATGTCCATCGTCCCTATAGGTTCTGAGCCAGGCCTCCGCTTGGACATTGCCGTCTAGCGATTTCAATCAATGCGAGAAACCGTGATGGTCGAGAACATCGAGAACAAGAGGGTCTTTATCACAGGGGGGGCCGGATTTATCGGCAGCACTCTTGTTTCGCGTCTCGCCGAACAGAACGAGATCGTCGTCTTCGACAACATGGCGCGCGATGCTCTAAGCGGAAGCACGTATGCGAAGCACCCAAATGTGAGGGTTGTCGTCGGTTCCGTTCTGGATCCCGAAGGCCTCGGTGAGGCGATGCGCGGCGCAAACTTGGTGGTTCACTGCGCCGGCATCGCAGGGATCGATACCGTAATAAAGAGCCCGGTCAACACGATGCACGTCAACATGATCGGTTCGGCAAATGTCCTGGCCGAGGCAGAGAAACTGGACGCCTGCGAACGTGTCGTCTGTTTTTCGACGTCGGAGGTGTTCGGCCAGCAAGCAATCGGCGTGTCCGAAACACACAACACCGTCGTCGGCGCGGTTGGCGAGGCGCGGTGGACCTACGCCGTTTCAAAGCTTGCCGAGGAACACCTTGCCATCGCGCATCATCGCGAAACGGGCTTGCCGACGGTCGTCGTGCGCCCCTTCAACATTTATGGTCCCGGTCAGGTCGGCGAGGGTGCGTTGAAGATCTTCATTCAACGGGCCATTCAGAACTTGCCATTGCAGATACACGGCGATGGCACCCAGATCCGGGCTTGGTGTTACGTGGACGACATGGTTGACGGCGTCATGCTGGCCCTGCGTAACGAAAAGGCCCTGGGAGAGTCGTTCAACATCGGCAATGTTCGCAGCGTCGAGACAATCTACGGCCTCGCAAACACGGTGATCAGGGTCCTGAAATCCAAGTCGGACATCGAGTTCACGCGGCGCGACTATGCAGACGTCGAACTGCGCATTCCATCCGTGGGCAAGGCGCGGGAGATCCTGAAATTCGAGGCCAAAATCGGTCTGGAGGAAGGAATCCTTCGCACTGCCGAACACTATTCCAGGCAGATGGCCGACGCATGATCCGGTTGGGTGGACCAGTATTGGGAGAGGCGGAACTGGAGGCCGTTCGCGCCGTATTCAGAACCGGGCAACTGGTTCAGGCCGAACAGGTCTCGGCGTTCGAGATCGCGCTGTCGGATCTGCTCGGAACCGAGACGGTCGCGGTCAGCAGCGGGACGGCGGCCCTGCATTTGGCTCTGGTGGGACTGGATGTGGGGCCGGGCGATCTCGTGGTCGTGCCGGCCTACTCCTGGCCGTCGACGGCCAACGTCGTTGAACTGGTCGGCGCGGAGCCGGTCTTCGTCGATATCGACGGACGGGATTTCAACCTCGACCCGAAAGCCCTTGCCGAAACGTTGGACAGCCTTGCGGGGAATGCCGAAAGCCGGCGTCGATTGCGGGCGGTGATCGTTGTCCATGCGTTTGGTGCAATTGGAGATATGGAGACGATATCGGGAGTGTGCGCCCAGCACGGCGTTCCTCTGATCGAAGATGCAGCGTGCGCCGTGGGGTCGACCATGGGCGGCCGTCAGCCGGGAAGCTGGGGCGAGATCGGCTGCTTCAGCTTTCATCCCCGCAAACTGCTGACGACGGCGGAGGGCGGCGCCGTGACGTGTCGTGACCCGGCCCGCATCGCGCGCATACGGGCGCTGCGCAATCACGGCCTGGATCCGGCCGGGAAGAGCCCGAACTTTATCCTGCCGGGGTTCAACTACCGGATGAGCGAAGTGCATGCTGCCATCGGCCGGTGTCAGCTTGAACGGCTCGGTGACCTGATTGAACAGCGGCGGCACCATGCCGATGTCTACAACGCCGCGCTCAGGCCGTTCGGCGTCAAGCCGCAGGAGGTGCGCGCCGACTGCCGGCACAACGTCCAGTCCTATGTGGTGCGCTTGCCGGTCTCGAACACGGAACAACGCGACCGCGTGATCGCCGAAATGCGCAACCGCGATATTGAGACGACGATCGGCACCTGGCACATTCCGCTGACCGAATACTACCGCCGGCATCGCAACTGCGCCGTCGGCGATTTCCCAGTCACCGACCGCGTGTCGTCAACGACGCTCACCTTGCCGTTGTCGGCGTCGCTGAGCGAGGACGACCAGAAGCGGGTCGTTGTTGCGCTTGAGGAATCGCTTCGCGAAGTGACCGCTCCCGCAGGACTATGACGAGTTTGGCGAACTGGCTTCGAAGGCCGCTGGAATCGTTTGTCGAGATGGCTGAAACGAAGCTCGTGCGTATGCTCGAGGAGAAGCACGACTATCATCTAATCAAGCGTCACTATTATTCACCTGTGCCCGATGCCGCCGATCATGGCCCAGGCTATTGGGACGAGACGTCAAGCATGCCCGGTGTGGACCTTGGTCTGGAACGCGGACTGTCGATCCTTCAGGACGTCGTCCCAGCGCATATCGACGGATTTCGCGCCCGTTTTCCCCTCCACCAGGAGGCGGGACAGGACTTCTTCCTGCTGAACGGGACCTACATGGCCATCGATGCGCATGTCTATTGGTGCTTGATCCACCACCACCGACCGCGTCGGATCGTCGAGATCGGCGCCCATGCATCGACCATGGTGTCCACGACCGCCGTTGAGTCGGGCGGTCAGGAATGCCTCATTACAGTGATCGAACCCTACCCGAGCGATTTTCTCATGCGCGAGGACGGGCGCACGATCAAGCTGCTCACCAAGAAGGTGCAGGACGTAGAGCTTGCATTGTTTCAGGAACTCGAAGCCGGCGACATTCTGTTCATCGACAGCACGCACGTGCTTCGCGAAGGCTCGGACGTGCAGTACGAGTACCTGGAAATCCTGCCGCGGCTCAAACCCGGCGTCCTTGTGCACTTCCATGACATTTCGTTGCCGAGGCGTTACCCAAAAGTCTACTTCGACAACAAGATGTTCTGGAACGAGCAGTACCTGCTCCAGGCATTCCTGGCGTTCAACAGCCGGTTCGACGTGATCTGGGCCGGCAACGCAATGATGCTCTCCCACGAAGATCGGATGCGGCAGACCTTTCCGGAGTTCGATGACATGAGGGCGATTTATCCGTCCTCGGAACCGACCGCGTTCTGGGTGCAATCCAGGCAGTGACGCCTTGCCAGATTGCATAGGTGAACCATGAAGATCGTTGTCTTGGGTGCGGGCGGCATGCTCGGTCGCCGGCTGCTGCAGCTTCTGCCGACTTTCGGACACGAGGTCGTTGGCACAGTGCGGGCTGAAGTCGACGGACGCAGGACAAGCGGAGGCGCAGATGCAGCCAGGATTGTCGGCGGCGTTTCGGCGGAGTCGGAAGATGCGGTGCAGCGTGTCCTGGACGACGAGCGACCGGATGTCGTCGTCAATTGCATTGGTGTTGTGAAGCAATTGGCATCGGCCAAGGATCCGTTGGTTTCCATCCCCATCAACGCGCTGTTTCCGCACCGCCTCGCGGAACAATGCGGCAAACGCGATGCGCGGATGATCCACTTTTCGACCGATTGCGTCTTCTCCGGCAAGGCAGGTCCATACACCGAGGCCTCGCCGCCGGATCCGGAGGATCTCTATGGTCGAACGAAGCTGATCGGCGAGGTCAACACCCCGGGATCACTCACCTTGCGCACCTCGATCATCGGGCACGAGCCGGGCGATGGCACGGGACTTGTTTCGTGGGTACTGCGCAATAAAGGCGGTCGTGTTGCCGGCTTCGCGCGCGCGCTCTACACCGGCGTGACCACCGATTACATGGCCCGTGCCGTGGATCGTCTGATGACGGCGTTTCCGGATCTCAGCGGCGTCTGGCACCTGTCCGCGGATGCGATCAGCAAATACGATCTGATCTGTCTTATGAACGAGGTCTACGGCCTTGGCCTGACCGTCGATCGCGACGAATCGTTTGTTTGCGACCGGCGCCTCGACAGCAGCATGCTCCGCCGACGGACGGGGATCACGCCGCCGTCCTGGCAGGCGATGCTGGAAGAAATGCACACACACTACGAGCAATCCCAGGTGGAAAACGAAAAATGATAGTGGATCTCACCGGCAAACGGATTCTGATAACGGGCGGCACGGGATCTCTCGGAAAGGTCCTGCTGCGCCGCCTCATGAGCGGGCATGCCGGCGACGTGGAGAACGTCGCGATTCTGTCGCGTGACGAGGCAAAGCAACATCAGCTTCGCCTCGAATACCTGCATCGTAGCAACCCGACCGACGAAGTGGTCTACCGGCACATGCGGGAAAGGTTGACGTTTCACATCGGCGACGTTCGTGACCCCGCCAGTCTCTCGGCGCCCCTGCGCAACGCTGACATCGTGTTCAATGCAGCCGCGCTGAAGCAGGTTCCGACGTGCGAGTATTTTCCCTCTGAAGCGGTGATGACGAACATTCTCGGCGCCCACAACATCGCCCGTGTCATCCGCGAACAGAACCTGCCGGTCGAAACGGTCGTCGGCGTTTCAACCGACAAGGCCGTGCAGCCCGTCAACGTCATGGGCATGACGAAGGCGTTGCAGGAACGCGTCTTCATGGCGGCGAACCTTGACGCGCCCGACACACGTTTCGTGCTTGTCCGCTATGGCAACGTCCTGGCGTCGCGCGGTTCGGTGATTCCGTACTTCCGAGAACAGATCCTGGGGGGGCGTCCGGTTACCATCACGGACGAACGCATGACGCGCTTCCTGTTGAGCCTCGAGGATGCCGTGGACGTCGTCCTCTCTGCCGTCGCCACTGGCCAGCGTGGCGAAACCTACATTCCCCGCGTTCCCGCCGCACTTATCACCGACGTCGCGCAGGCACTCATCGGCGAACGGGAGATCCCGATGGAAGTGGTGGGAATCAGGCCCGGCGAGAAACTGCACGAATGTCTCGTGTCGGGCGAGGAGTCGGTGCGGACCTTTACGCGCGATCAGTACTATGTGATCGCTCCCATACTGCCGGAGTTGTTCAACAGAGAGTTCTATTCCGGCGAGCCGTTGGATCGGCCCTATGTATCGAATGACGACCTCATGGATTTCGAAGGCACCAGGGAGCTCTTGGTTCGACACCGCCTCATGGTCGAGGATGAATTCCAGTTGGAAGGCGAAATCCTGCGATGAAAATCGCAACGATCCTCGGCACGCGACCGGAGATCATCCGCCTGTCCCTGCTGATCGACAAGCTGGACAACACGGTCGACCACCTTCTGGTTCACACCGGCCAGAACTATGACCCCTTGCTCTCCGATGCCTTTTTCGAACAGCTCAAGGTGCGTCGCCCCGACGCCCATTTCGGGGTCGACACCTCAAGTCCAGGCCGCCAGATCGGCCAGATCCTCGAGAAGACGGAGGCGATGCTGCGACAGGAGCAGCCCGATCGTCTGCTTCTCCTTGGCGACACGAACTCGGCCCTGTCCGCCATCATCGCGAAACGAATGGGCATTCCCGTCTTCCATATGGAAGCGGGGAATCGCTGTTATGACGACCGGGTTCCGGAAGAGGTCAACCGTCGGATCGTCGACCACAGCTCGGATATCCTGATGCCCTATACCCAGCGCAGCCGGGAGAACCTCCTTCAAGAGGGTATTCCCGGCCACAGGATCTTTGTCACCGGGAATCCGATCGGCGAGGTGATCGCCGCCCAGGATGTGGGTATCGAAGACTCCGAAATCCTCCAGCGGCTTGGGCTGACGGAGAGGGAGTATTTCTTGGTCACGGTCCACAGAGCCGAAAACGTGGACCTGCCAGAACGCCTGCGGGCATTTGTCGATGCCTTTTCGCACCTGGCGACCCAGTATGCCATGCCGGTGATCGTCAGCACCCATCCGCGCACGCGCGACAGAATCGATCGGTCGAAGGACCTTCAAGTGGACGAGCGGGTGCGCTTCGTTGAGCCGTTCGGCTTCTTCGACTTCGTCAAGCTCGAACGCAACGCCTTTTGCGTGCTTTCGGACAGCGGCACCGTGCAAGAGGAGTGCGCGCTCTTCGGCGTCCCCAATGTCACGATCAGGGACGTCACGGAGCGGCCGGAGACCCTGGACTGCGGCTCCAACTTCATCAGCGGTGCCGACATGCAGAGCATCGTGCGCGGCGTGGCGGTCGCAACCGGCGCCGCGCCGGCCTGGACAGCGCCGCAGGAATACCTGGCCACCAATGTCAGCAACACCGTGTTGCGGATCGTGACCGGCTATACGCACGGGCTTCCCGCGTAGAGCGGACGCGTGTCGGAGCTTCAAAAGGCGCGGGTCTCTGTGATTACGCCCGTCTACAATGGATTGCCGTACATCGCGGAAACCGTCGACAGCGTGCTCGCACAAGCGCGCGAACCCGATGGGATCGCGGGGCTTGAGTATCTGGTCGTCGACGACGGCTCAACCGACGGCACCGGCGACTTTCTTGCACAGCGCTACGGCAACGGGATCCGGCTTATCCGCCAGCGCAACGCAGGAGAAGCAGCCGCCGTCAATCGCGGCGTGGCCGAAGCGACCGCGGAAATCGTGGGAATCGTCAATGCCGACGACCCGATACGTCCCGGGCTGTTGCGCACGGCGGTCGAATTGCTGGAGCGTGACGCGACCCTCGTGGCGGTCTATCCCGATTGGGAGATGATCGACGGTGAGGGTGATGTCATCCAGACGATGGAAACCCGCGATTTTGACCTGCGCGTCCATCTTGAACAGCACCTTTGCCTGCCCGGACCGGGAGCGCTTTTCCGCCGCGCTGCTTTTGATGGAGAACCTGCCCGGGACACGCGCTTTGCGCGGACAAGCGACTATGAAATGTGGCTTCGCCTCGCCCTGAAAGGACGCATTGCGCGCATTCCAAAGGTGCTTGCGACCTGGCGGCTGCATGACGCGGGCGGCAGTCAATCCGGACGCAATCCCGAGATGGCGGAGAACAAAGTCGCCATGGTCAGGGCGTTTTTCGAAAGGCGTGACCTGCCCGCGTCCGTCCGTGCATGGAAACGGCAGGCCGTGGCATCCGCGCTCTATTGTGCCGGTCTTCTTGCGATCCATAACCCGGAGATTCCCGGTCGCAGGTATCTGCTGCGCAGCATTGCGATGTCTCCCGTCTGGCCACGTCATTTCGCGGCGAATCGACGGCGGTCCTGGGTCCGGATCCTCTATGTCATGCTCCAGCCCTTCAGCCGCTGGTTCTATCGCTCGGCGGTCACGACCGGCCTGGCACGGGAGCGCCTGTGAACGCGATCGTGTTGGTAATCCCTTCGCTGACGATGGGAGGTGCCGAACGGGTCGTCGTAACGCTGGCGAACGGCCTGTCGAAACGGAACTGGGAGGTTTTCCTGGCAAGCCCGTCGGCCAGTGGTGCGCTCCGCGACGACCTGTCCTCGGCGGTGGCGGTCGTCGACTTCGCGACCGGCCGGGTCGGCCGTGCGATCGTTCCGCTGGCGCGTTTCCTGGCAAAACATCCGGATGCGCTCGTTTTTTCGGCAATGACTCATATGAACGTTGCGACCCTGTTGGCCGCGAGGGTGCTGCGACGTCATGCTGGACCCGTCTGTGTCCAGGAGGTTTCCCTGTTCTCGCGCGGCCGCGAGTCCGAGCCGCCGGTCAGGGGGCGACTCTCGCGGTTCTTGATGCGTTTCCTATATCGCCGGGCTGATGCCGTATTCTCTATCTCACAGGCAGTTGCGCAGGAGGTCGGCGCAATCCTAGGCAACAAGCGTTCGTCGGTCTTTACCATCCCCAATCCCGCCGATCTTGTGATGGTCCGGCGCGGCGCCGACGGTGCCGCCCCGCATCCCTGGTTGGCGGAACTCGAGGGATCAGAATCGGCGGTTCTTCTCGGGGTCGGACGTCTGGCCCCGGAGAAGGGATTTGACGTCCTGCTGCGCGCCGTCGCCCGACTTCGCCGCGACGGTGGAACGCACCGGTTATTGCTGGTCGGCGACGGGGGCGAGCGCGGCCGGCTTGAATTGCTTGCGGCGAATCTGGGCCTTGACGACGCGTCGATCCAATTTGTTGGTGCACAATCCAATCCTTGGAGCTACATGGCACGGGCCAGCGCCCTGGTGGTGCCTTCGCATGCAGAGGGATTCGGGCTCGTGGTCGCCGAAGCCATGGCGTGCGGGACGCAGGTTGTCAGCACGCGGTGCGGCGCGCCCGAAGAAATCCTCGAGCACGGGCGATTGGGAGAGATGGCCGCAGTGGACGACCCGGAGGCGTTGGCTGCGGCGATCGCAAGGGCGCTGGCTTCGCCGCGTGATCCGGCGGACCTCAAGGCGGCGGCCGCCCAATACGACGCCGACACCGTGATCGACCTTTATGCCGCGCGTCTTGCTTCAATTGACGAGACGTTTCGCGCAAGCCGGGTTGCCTACAGCGACCGGCTGACAAATCAGAGCCTTCAGTGATCGAAACCATGCGAACCTTGAGTGTGTGTTCACGCCGCATACGGTATTCTGTTGACGCGCGGAGCGGATGCAAGCAACGACCCTCTGGTTCCCTATGGATTCGATCCCTGATCGGTTACCGCGACAGGTTTCAGTGTCTAGATTAGACGAACCACCATCCAGTGTTGATGAGCCGGTGCGCCCGGAGAACACCGACAAAGGGGCCGAGGATGCTCTCCGTCATAATCCTCACGACGACCCCCAAACCGAGAGAGACAAAGATGTGCTGGACCAATCGAGTTCGTCGATGTTTTCCGTTGCGCGTCTGAGAACCCAAAAAGCTAAACTGGACGCCCAGTTCGAGCTTGCTTTGGCCTTTGCCGGTGCATACGGAAGCGATGCGCGCAAGGCACTGGCGCAATCGATCGAGGAATCGATTGACCGCACCAGACAAGTCCGGATCGCTTGCCAGGCCAGGATGCCGGGCATTACCATCGTGCCGCCGGCCAAACAGTCCCGCGTCTATGTGTTGTTTGGTCTTTCAATCTGGCTGTGGGTTCGCACCATTGGCCAACTACTGGTCCCCGCTTTGGGCAGTTTCAGGCCATGGCAGTGGCTGGTGCGGACCAAAGAAGTCGACGATCGGTTGGGAAGCCCCAATGTCGCGCAGTCGCCGAATGACCGCGCTGCGCGCCAGTCAGAGGTCGAACGGGCGTCGCAACCGGTCGCATCTGGCGATTCTCATCAGAAACGCGTTCTTCTCATCGGTTCATTGACCAGCCCGCACACGCGCTCCTGGCACGAAATGATGGCCGAGAGTGGGTTTGAATTCACAATATTCTGCCCGTCTTTTGAAGGAGGGGTTGCGGAAGCGGATTACGACTGCCCATTCTATTTTCCAACCTACGAGCCGAGGCACACCCACCACTTGGCACGGCCGGTCGCGATCTTTCGTGGAATAGATGTCGAGCCGCAGATCAAGTCGGCGCTAGCGGAACTGATCGTCACTTGGAAGCCAGACGTCATTCACACGTTGGGTTTCTTTGAAGGGGCAAGACCTTACGCGGATCTTCGTCGGCAAAGCGAAGTAGAGGAAATCGGTCGTTGGTTGCTGCAATTGCGCGGTGGATCGGACCTCGAATTGAACCGGTTTAAACCGGAGATCATGGCCGAGGTTGCAGCTATCGCGAATCAAGCCGACCAGATCCTGAGCGACAACAAACGCAACTTCCAGCATCTTGAGGCTGCGGGCGTCGATCCAACGCGGTTTTCGCGCATCGGGGTCGTGCCCGGGGCCGGCGGCATTGACATCGACTTCATTGAAACCTACCGAGGGCCGGCCCCACGGCCGCGTCATATCGTTTGGCCCAAGGCGTACAATACGCCCTACTCGTTGGCGTTGCCGGTCTTAGAAGGACTGCGCCTCGCTTGGGAGCGGACCAAGCCCTTTAGCGTGACCATGCTTTGGGCCGTGCAGCCGGAAGTCAAAGACTGGATTGTCACGCTGCCGGAGGGTCTTCGGGCGTCGTGCACTGTCAATGGAAAAGTGCCCAAGCAAGAGGTCCTGAAGCAAATCGGAAGTGCCCGGGTCCTGCTCGCGCCATCGCTGGTGGATGGAATACCGAACACGCTCTATGAGGCGATGGCATTGGGCACCGTCCCCATCGTGTCGCCACTAAAGACAATCGAAACGGTTCTTGGCGCGAACAATGCCATCTTTGCTCGCAATCTTTATCCAGAAGAAATCGCCGAGGCCATTATTTCTGCCCTTGACGACGAAGAAACGGGAGCGCGTATTACATCGGAGAATGACAATTTCATTCGCGAGCACCGCAGTCGCTCCAAGGTGCGCATGGACGTTGCTTCACTTTACGAATACCTGGCAAAAGGCTGAGCCACCGTTTAGTTGCGCAGCTCCGCCCTGCCATATGGGACGGAGGGATCACACTTGAGCGAACAAATCTTCGATCACACAAATCCGCCGGTCAAAGTCATCGAGCCGGACACCCGCTGGTGGAGATACACCTGGGCCGAAATCGCGGCATCGCGAGAGCTTGTGATGTTGTTGAGCTGGAGCGCCTTCTCCACGCGCTTCAAGCAAATGGCGCTGGGGATGGCATGGGCGGCGCTCGAGCCTTTGGCACTGTTGCTGACCATGGTTTTCGTCTTCAGCTACATCTTTCGTTTGCCGTCTGGCGGCCTCCCGTATCCGCTGCTGGTCGCCACAGGGCTCGTCACCTGGATGACATTTCACCGGGCAACGATGTCGGCGACCGACAGCCTCAGCGAGAATCTTCACATTGTCTCAAAGATCTACTTTCCGCGCATTGTGCTGCCGGCAGCCAACAGCCTGCGAGAGATCTACGGCGCGATACCGATGCTGCTCGTGATGTTGGTTTTGGTGGCTTTCTATGGCTTCACGCCGAGTTGGAAGTACCTGACGCTGCCATTTATTTTGCTTTATGCAATGTTCTTCGCCTGCGGAATCGGCCTGTGGCTATCGGCAGCCGTCGTCAGGTACCGGGATATTCGATCGATACTGCAGATCATTCTGCAGATTGGCGTTTATCTCAGCCCTGTTTGTTACCACCCCATGATCATTCCTGAATCGGTGCGCCCCATCTACGAGCTTAACCCGCTCTACTGGATAATCTCGACGGCACGTTGGGCAATTCTCGATACGGAGTTGGAGTTCAATTTCCGATTGCTGGCGTCAATCGTGTTCGTGTGCGCGGTGTTCGCCTCCGGCCTTCTGGTTTTCGCACGCTACGAGCGAAATGTAGTGGATGACATGTAATGAGCAATACTGCGATTGAAGTGGATGGCCTGAGCAAGGCCTATCGAATGCATCTCAGCAAGGGGCCTTCGCTGCGCAGCCGATTGTCCTCTCACCTGAGAGAGTATTTCGGCGGTATATCGCGGCCGCCTCTTGAAGAGGACCAAGATCTGTTTTGGGCGCTTAGAGATGTGTCGTTCGATGTGCCTACCGGAAGCTCACTGGGGATTGTCGGCAAGAATGGATCTGGAAAGAGCACGTTATTGAAGATCCTTTCCGGCATCACACCGCCGACGGACGGACGAGCCTTGCTTCGCGGCCGGGTCGGGTCATTGCTAGAAGTCGGTACGGGCTTTCATCCAGATTTGACGGGACGTTCGAATATCTACATGAGCGGCGGCTTGCTTGGCATGCCACGCAATCACATCGATAAGAAATTCGACCAGATCGTGGATTTCGCCGGGATTGGCGACTTCATCGACATTCCGGTTAAACGCTATTCCAGCGGGATGTATGTGCGACTTGCATACGCCGTTGCGTCGGAACTTGAGACCGACATCCTGATCCTCGATGAAGTTCTGGCAGTCGGCGACGCCGAGTTTCGCGAGCGCAGCCAGCGGAATATCGAACATATGGTCGGCCAGGGCAGAACGATCCTCTTTGTCAGCCACAGCATGGCCGCGGTTGCGGACATGTGTGACCACGGAATAGTTTTGGAAAGAGGCCAATGCACGTTTCGAGGAACCGCAGACGACGCTGTCGAGCACTATATGCGCTCCATTCATGGCGTAACCGACGAGGAGATCGACTTCGAGAACGGCCCATCGTACGTGGATCTGCGTTCCGCGCCAGGTTGGGACGGATCCCGCGACGTTGTCATTACTTCAGTGGAGACAATGACGGAGGATGGCGAGCCGTCACGTCTGTTCAGGACCGGCGACGCCATGCGTCTCCGTATCGGCTATGAGGTCACGCGCGAAACGCGGCCCTATTTCACGGTTTTCTTTATTGCGGCGGATGGCTTCAGAGCCATGACGCTTTATAGCGATCACTGTTCCAGTCCGCTCATCCTCTCAGGGACCGGCTTCGTGGAGTGCGTGGTTCCAGAATTGCGCCTGACCTCAGGTGACTTCTACATAACTCTTGATTTCGGGCGGATCGAGGAAAGCTACAATTCGATCGACTGTGTGCCCAATGCCACGCAGGTGCGTATTCAGTTGGGCAACTATCTAGGCGGCGTTGGCGTGTTGCCGCACCAAGGGTGGATCGCACAACAAAGCCATTGGCAGGCGCGGACGGCAGCAGAGGTGGATGACGAACGAGGGGAGACCAATGCCACCGCATATGGTTGATCTAAATTTCCCGCCGGCGGTCCTCTCCTCGCTGTGATTTGCTCCCCGACAAAGAAGGGGACGGAGTTTATCCCGCGCGAGGCGTGCGGTCAGGAGGCATGGGACGACCTTGTCGACCGCTCGCCGGACGGCTGGGTCTTTTCGCTCTACGACTGGCAGGACCTAATCCTTGGCGTCCCGCGTTGGCAATTGCAAGAGGAGAGCTTCGCAGTCTTGCAGGACGGTCGGGTGGTGGCAGTTGTGCCATTGCAATACATCGCGTCTCTTCGGCAGCTTGCTTCCACAGGCTTTAGCGGCAGCGGGGTTGTTTTGGCGCGGGATTTGACGCCGAAACGCGGACAACTTCTCTTGGCTGCCATATACGACCAAATCCATGCACGGGCCGCGGACTTGGGCGCGGAGGAGTTGTCGATCCAGATTTGCTCCGTGACTGAGCGTTCTCTGATGTTGAATTGGGGAGTGAGTCCACTCGCCTACTTCGGCTTCAACGACGTTTCGACATTGACGACCGTTGTCGATCTGCAGGAGCCAGAAGAGTCTCTGTGGGGCGGTCTGTCCCAAACGAGCCGGCACGCCATCAAGCGCGCCCGCGACAGCGGCTACACCGTAGAAACGGTAAACTGGCTCGACCATCTGGACGAATACTTCAGGCTGCATTGCGCGACATACGAAAGAACCGGCGCGCATCACCACCCCAGGGAGTATTTCGAGGGTATTGCCCGACTGATGGGGCCGCGGGGGTCAAACGTTCTGTTCGCGGGGATTTCTCGGGAAGGGCAAGCCGTCGCTTATCACAACTGCGCCAGGCATCGCGTCGGCGCCCTCTATCACACGGCTTGTTCCGCTTCCGACCACTTGAATAGCGGGATCAACTACTTGCTGATGTGGGAGAGCCTCCTAAACGCAAAACGAGCGGGCTTCCTCTTCTTCGAGATCGGCGAATTCTTCCCGTCCGCTGTCAGCAATAAAGAGGCAAGTCTGAGTGTGTTCAAACGAAAGTTCGGCGGCGAGGCACATAGGTACTTCAAGGGTGAGTACCTCTACCGTAGGCAGGAATCCACGGTGGTTCGGGAGATAAGCGAACAAGACAAGATTGGAATTGGGCCGGAGAGACATGGCCTAACCGCGCGATTGGGTAGCATCATTAGGTGGTTGGACAAGTGATCCGCGGCCATATCTGGCCGCAGCCGTAAAATAGATGGACATGAAAGAACAAGAAAAGGGTAGAGACCAACAATTGCGACAAACGTTCGAGACGACTGGCCTTTACAGAAAAGAGAGCATTTGCCTCAAGCCCGGGTCCGGCAACGACTACTCGGACATCCTTCTTGCCAGGAAGCTGGAGCTTATATCGCGACATTACCCTGGCGGCACTATGGTCGATCTATGCTGCGCGACGGGCAGCCATCTTCTCTCTCTTGCGCCAAAGATAGACGAGGGAATTGGCATCGACTTCAGCGCTCCATACGTGGAACAAGCGAACCAGGACTGCGAACTCGTTCGCGCCAAGAACATCCGTTTTGTAGTCGGCAATGCTCGAGAGCTTCCTTTTGCTGACCGGTCCATCGCATGCCTCTACTGCCTGTCGTCTCTCTACGTCATCCCCGAAGTGGAAGAAGTCATCGCCGAGATCTCTAGGGTCTTGCGCTCCGGTGGCACCTGTATTCTCGACCTCGGTAATTCAATCTCACTTAATGCGTGGATTCACGAGAGGTTCTATCCCGAGCTGCCGAAGTCGGAAGCGATCTCCGTTCCAAGAATGAAACGTGCTCTCGCGGATGCAGGATTTGAGTTGGTCGATCACCGTGCGTTCCAAATCCTGCCCCTGTGGGCGGATCGTCCCGACTGGCTCAGCTTTCTTCTGTCCGAGCGTTGGAAGATCATGCTCAAGCCAGTGGTCGCCGGTCGGATGCTGGATGAGTGGATATCCAGTCTCCCAGGCGTGCGGCTGATTGCATTTCGGCACATGATGGTCGCGCGGAAGCAAGGCTAGGTGGGATGCGGGATTCAGCATCCCAGGCTTGCCGCACCGTTGATGTGGTGTTGCGAGCAAGACAGCATTCTCCGGGTCCGGTCAACCTCCCGTCGCGGCGTCTTTAGACCCGATTGAACAGTGTTGCAGTTGGACGTCCAGGATATGCGTGTATTCCGGTTTGTTGCGATTATCGGCTTGGTCAATGTTGTTGGGATTCTTCTGGTTCTGCTTCTAGCTGAGCTCGCCGTACGGCATTTGCAGCCACCGGCGCTTGCCGATGTCTACGACCCTCTCCCATACCGTCTGCTTCCCGGATACATGACGTACGAGCCCAATACTGAGTTCAGCTATCGGGGTGAAGAAGGAGAGGTGAACATATCAACGGACCGCCTGGGCCTCCGAAATCCTGAAGTTCAACATGACAGGTTTGATGTGGTGGTGCTTGGGGACAGTTTCATCGCCGCGGTCAATACGGAGGAATCGAGTACTCTTGTCGGTCAGCTGCGCGATCGTGGACTCAAGGTGCTAAACGGCGGCCTGGATGGTAGTGGGACATTTTCTCAACTGAGACTCTTTAGAGACCATCTACACGATATCCGCGCAAATTCGGTCGTCTTGGCCTTCTATCTTGGCAACGATTTTCACGACAATTACCTGACGCCTTCCAGCATCTCGTCAGCGGCAACACCCTATGTGGAAACGCCAGCGCCAACATCCGAAGCGTCGAACGATAGCGATCCCGGCTTCGACTTCATGCGTTGGGACACACGGGCGCTGTGTGCAGCTTCTGCGCTGTGTACGCTTGTCGATCGCGAGGTCATTCAACCGTACCTTCGTGGGAAATCCACCGACCCAATGGCAAGTTATGCAACAAGCGAAATGCTGGCATTGATTGATGGCGATCCAGGGCAGACCAAATCCGAGGGGAACACACTCAGGTACTTCCAGGTACTTTGTGAGATCGCTGCGCAGCGAGATCTAGATTTCTTTGTCCTCGGTATTCCATCAAAGGCCCAGGTCCTGAAGAGCTTTCGCGAGATCTCAAAATTCGGGATCGATTCCAAGGCAAGACCCATGGCGCGTGAGATCATGACGCGCCCGGATTTCTCTTGGGATCGGCCGAACAGTCGGGCCCGCGAACTCGCCGAGCAGGCCGGAATGGAGTATTTCTCGTTGCTCGCGGTATTCCGTGAGAGCGCATCGGAGGAGTTGTTTGGCCATTTCGATGTTCATTGGAACGCAGCCGGGCAGAGAGCAGCCGCCGAATACTTGGCGAGGATCTTGGAATCGAGACAACCTGGCCCACCGGCATGCAGGTCATAGCGTCCGGACAAAAGGATGAAACCGTTAGGGCCAAGCAAGAGAACGATGAGGAAACTCGACGAGACGAAAGGGCAGGTCGGCCGTTTGCATTTACCTTGCACATTTCCGCAGCAAGGAAATGAAACCTGCGAGACCGCATTTCTTTGCCATAGGGTTTTGACAGTCATTGGGCAATGACCGATACGCTGCTGGTCATAGTTCCCGACTACCTGTCTGCAATCATCGATAAGGGCGAGCTTCAACCGCGCTACTACAATCCTGGCGAACTGTTCGACGAAGTCCATTTCCTGTTGATCAATCCCGATCAGCCCGACCTGGACGCGCTTCAATACACGGTCGGCAGTGCACGTCTGTACGTCCACAATCTGCCGGAACCGACTGGTTTGCATCAGTTGCCATGGTGCGACGACAACCACAGTCTGCTGGTGGAGTGGGCGAAACCGGCCGTCGAACTCGCGAAAGCAATCGAACCGCAGCTGATCCGTTGTCATACGGCGGAACTCAACGTCTATGTCGCGTCTCGCATCAAACGCGAAATCGGTATCCCCTATGTGGTTTCGTTGCATATCAACCCGGACGTGAACGCTACACGGCGGTTTCTTGGCGAGGATCTTGACGAGGAGATGCGGTCAATCAACCGCCTATTCGGTTTTGTAGAGTCCGAGGGGCTGTGCAATGCCGACCTCGTCATGCCGGTCTATCAGCCAATCGAGCCGTATCTGAAGAGGCTTGGCGTTGATCGCTACGAGGTTTGCTACAACGTCCTCAATGGCCGGGATATTGTGCGAAAGTCCAACTACCGCTTGCATGACCCGGTCAGAATAGTATGTGTCGGGCGGCAATTTGACGAGAAAGACCCTTCAAACCTGCTGCGCGCGGTGGCTCGCATTCCTGAAGCAATGATCACACTTGTTGGATCTGGTAATCGGCACGACTCACTGAAAGCACTTGCGAAGAGCTTGCAACTTGGCGAGCGCGTGACATTCCAGCCGGCGGTGCACAATGTGGACCTTTGCCGCACACTGGCGGAGAACGATATCTTCGCGATCCACACGAACCATTACGAAATTAGCAAGTCGCTTCTAGAAGCAATGCTGGCAGGATTGCCGATCGTGCTCAATCGGCGAACAGGCGACCCCGTGCCGGAACTGGAAGGCTTGAATTTCATCGAAATGGTCGAAGACACGCCCGACGCATACGAAATGGCATTGCGAAGTCTGATCGAGGATGACAAAAAACGCGCCAAGTTCGGACGCCGAACCCAGCAGCACGCATGGAATCGGTACGATCCGGCAAAGACCGAAGCCAGATTCGTCGATATCTATCGGACCACCATGTTGGGCAGGTCGACGCAGACCGCTGATCCGGTAACGAATGGCGACCCACCGACCTTGCGGCGCGAAACCAAAGGCAGATTTCGCGACGCACAGCGGGTCTTGTGTCTGTTACCCGCTGCCGGTCAAAACACAGCGCGAGAAGGCGCGGTTTCCCAGTTTGTTCGGCGAATCTATCGCAGGATGATGCGGCATTTGCCTCGGGTGCATCGTGGTGAACAACTGAGCCATGGACGCGAGCCTGGGATTGCGTTGCGAAGGGCGCGAAAACTGTTGGCGGAACTGGATTGCCATGCATCCTTGGACGTCATCGCCGACAGCGCTCTTTCCCCGCTGCTCGCCTCGTGCAATGGCTTGTTTCGTTCCGTGTCTTATGTGGACGGACCGTTGGAGAACGTAATCCAAAATGACGTCAAACACATCGAACAGGACGTCGTCGTTTTGGCGCTTCAGGATCCGGATTCTCATGGCTTCGAAGCGCTCGGGCAGGCGTTGGTCGCTGCCGGGCGACCGACGGTCGTTTTTGACGGTTCTCGAAGGTACTTCGAACTGACTTCTAAGGCGCTGGCATCCACGCGTAAGCGCACCGCTCTAATCAATGCCGCTTGAACTCTATTCGTAAGAGAACACTAATCGCACACTCGCGCAGCTAGGAACGGGCTATGCTCTTGCGCCAACACACGACCTGTGACGGCTTGTTCGATCTCTTTGGTCAATTACTGCTCGCGACGCAGGCTGGTTCCGTGTACGTACTCGTTCACAAGTCCGCTTGACTTTTGGCATGAAATCGCACCTCGAACCCTTTCTAAGCAGATTAAAGTCGGCCGTTCGCGAAGGTCGAGAACAGGGCGATTTGCAGCGGGCGCATCCACAGGACTCACATCAGCACCCTGGCGCGCCGGTCTGGCAGGAGTATTCCGATATATGTCGCGGCATGGGCTTTGATCGGCTCTATCTCGTCCTGTCGTTCGACTGTGATCGCAATGTCGATGCCGAGGCGGCGCAACGGTTGGATCCGTTTCTCGAGGGAAATCAGATACCGCGGATCTATGCGGTACCCGGCGAAACGCTGGTCGAAAACGGCCCGCTCTACCGAAAGCTCGCTGAAAACGGGGCACAGTTCATCAACCATGGCGCCTTGCCGCACATGGCACTGAAGGACGGCCGGTTTGAGAGCATCACTTTCTATCACGAGATGTCGCGCGCCGAGATCGAAGAAGACATTTTCAGGGGAGACCGGCTCGTCACGGAAATCGTCGGCACGCGGCCGACCGGATTTCGTTCGCCCCATTTCGGATACATGCAGTCATTGGAGCAAAGGACGCTATTGTACGATATCGCTCGAAGGCTCGGTTATCGCTATTGCAGCGGCGGTCGCCCGGAAATTGGCATGTTTCAGGGGCCCGTCGTCGACTGCCAAGGAATGTTCGAACTGTCGGTATTCGGCTCGCTCAGTGCGCCGGATGTTATCCACGACTCCTGGAACTACTTCCACGAATCTGGCCGCCTGAGCGATCGCTACGAGGTCTTTTTCCGTGAGACGGTCGACTTCTTTATTGCCAACGACCTGCCTGGAGTTCTGAACTACTACTGCGATCCCTCTCACGTTGTGGACGCCCCGTGCTTCTATCGCGCGATCGAATATGCTCTGCGATCCGGTGTGGTTGCGACGGATTTTGATGGTTTGCTGAGAACTGCAGGTCGTCCAGTTGGGCGAGCCAACGGCTAGAGCGACTCAAATGGCACGCATTTTGGTAACTGGTGGCGCCGGCGTGGTCGGCAGCGGCCTTACACGGTCGCTCATCCGAGACGGGCACGCCGTCATCGTGCTGGATGATCTGTCGTCGGGTCGTCGCGAACTTGTCTCTCCTGACGCGCAATTCATCAAGGGCTCTGTCGCGGTTGACAAGGATGTGGAGAAGGCATTTGCCGAGAAGCCGGAGTTCGTCTTCCATCTGGCAGCCTTGTTTGCCAACCAGAACTCGGTCGAGCGTCCATTGACGGACCTTGATGTGAACGGGGTCGGGACGCTGAAGGTGCTGTTGGCCTGTGCGCGGGCGGGCGTGCAAAAGATTCTTTTCGCGTCTTCATCCTGCGTCTATGGCGGCATCGCCGACATGCGCGAGGAGAACGCCCCAGGGACGCTTGATACGCCCTATGCCGTAACCAAGATGCTCGGTGAGAACTACTGCAGCTTCTTTGCGCGGGAGCATGACCTCGATACGGTCATTGTCAGGCTATTCAATACCTATGGGCCGAACGAGTTCCCCGGAAGGTACCGCAACGTCATCGCCAACTTCTTCGATCTTGCGATTGGCGGCAAACCACTGACCATTACGGGCGACGGCACGGAAACCCGGGATTTCACTTTTGTCGGTGACACCGTGGCGGGTCTGAAAGGTGCGCTGCTTTCTGCCAGCAAGCCCGGCGACGTCTTCAACCTCGGAACGGGTCGCGAGACGGAAATCCGGACAATTGCGGAATCGATAAACGGGTACTGCGACAACCGCGCAGGGATTGTCTATCAACCGCGCCGGTCCTGGGACTCGGTCCCCCGGCGGCGCGCCGTTATCGAACGCGCAGCGACAACGTTCGGTTACGCGCCGGCAGTCTCGATCGAGGAAGGGCTCAGAAAAACGTACGAGTGGTTTCGCGGCCTCGATGAGCGATAAGAGAGTTCTCCTGGTTTCGTACGCTTTTCCGCCGCTTGCCGTCCCCGAGGCGTATCTGTCGGCAAAGACAATGGGCGCCATACCTGGGTTCGAAACAGATGTAATTTGTGCGGACGCCGAGGATGGTTGGGGGCCCCGGGACGACGGCTTCTTGGATTATATCGTGAACCGGTTCGCAAATGTCGTTTGCGTTCGTCTAGGATGGTCACGTCGAAAAATCCTCGAACTGGGACCGCGATTTGCCGGCCCGCCCGACCCGCTGCGGGCGCTGACGGGCGGTGCGGTCGCCGCCTTCCGACAAATGGCACGTCGCCCTTATGCTGCAATCGTGACATGGTCGCAGTGGCACTCCAGTCATCTCGTCGGACTCAAACTCAAGAAAGACCGCCCCGAATTGCCGTGGATCGCACATTTTAGCGATCCGTGGGTAGACAATCCTTATGTCACCTACAATCCGGCCGACCGCGTCGCGAACCAGAAGCTCGAGGCCCAAGTCTTTGCTAACGCCGATGCGCTTGCGTTCACCACAGACGAATGCGCGCAGCTGATGCTGGAGAAGTATCCCGCACAGTTCGAAGAGAAAGCTACCGTCATACCCCACCCGTTCGATCCCAGCCTCTATCCGGCGGGCGACAGTTCGAATTCGGGCGGCTGCATCTTAAGGTATGTTGGTGATTTCTACGGGATCCGGACCCCGCTGCCGCTGTTTCGCGCACTTCGTCAAGTGCGGGAAAGATCGCCGCATCTGCTCAAGGGAGTTCGGGTGGAACTAATCGGCAGTTGCGAGAGGGACTTCCGCGATGATCAGGACTTCAGGTGCCTGGAACCCGGATTGGTGACTTTCATGTCCAGGGTTTCCTACCAGGAGTCGTTTCGGTTGATGGCCCAGGCTGACGGGCTCTTGATCATCGATGCCCCGATGGAACTCAGTCCATTCCTGCCATCGAAACTGGTGGACTACATCGGCACATTCAGACCGGTGTTCGGAATCACGCCGCCAGGGGCATCGCGGAGACTCATTCAGAAACTCGGCGGCGTCGTTGCTGAACCGAACGAACCCCATCGGATGGGTGAGGCTCTCGAGAGATTCCTCACGCGTCTGAAAGATCCGGCTCATCATTCGGGCGGAGACCTGCAGGTCGCACGCGGCTATCACGTTGATGTGGTGCGGCGGCAGGTTGGCGCCCTCATTGACAGGGTGATCGAACACGTACATGAAGCACCGGTGCAATACCAAGGCGCAGAGCAATAGCGCTATCCATGTCTCCAGGGCATTCGTCCTTCATCTGCCGACAGGTGCGTCCGGCGAATTTACGTCGACGACTGTTGCTGGGTTCATGGCATTAGCACTCCGTTGTCTCGGTGACTTCGCTACTGTCAGATCAACTGCTCACCACACGGAACGACTGCATAAGTCTCATAGCCATTGACATCGTCGTTTTTGTGGGCCGGTCCTTATGTTCAACCTGCTGGCGGGGTTGTGGTTGGATTTGTCTGCCAAGGCGCCGGAATTGGATGAGACCAAGGATGGAGGAATCGCCTACCCGTCGTAGGAGGACAAGGAAAGGGCGACAGCAATATTCCAGGATTTCTTTCGCACCACACACATCTAGAGCACCAACGAAGCTCTTTTGCTTAATTTATTCTCGAGCGAAACAACTAACATCGGCGCTACTTGAGCATTCTTTCCGGCCCCTGGTCCGTGTTTGATGTCCTGACGCTATCTGCGAACACAACGGGCGTGTAACTTCCTTGGGTCTCAGCCGAAGTGAATTTCATGCCGCGAAGAAGGGGATCCTGATTATTGAGAGCAAATTCGCACCTCCAGCGATTTATTGAACTGGCCAAGCCATATTCACATTGGCCGGACAGCTATTTTCGTCTCCGCTGTCTCGAGTACGAGTTGGCAGACAGCCTTTTCGGAGAGGTCTTCAGCAAGGGCGGCGGTCGGTTTCTCGACGTCGGCTGTGGAATGGGATTGGCTTGCGTCTGGGCAGCGCAGCACTTCGACACTGTTGACGGTTGCGACCTCGATCAGCTGGACGATGCGTTCAAGACCTCGGAACCCGCTGTTCGCGTCGGGGCGCAAATCATCGACGAGATTGGCATGACGAACGCACGCCTTTTCGCCGGGGACGTTGCGGGTTTTCTGAGCGAAAGAAAGGAGCACTACGACGTCCTCTTCTCTCATTTCGTTCTTGAGCACGTCGAGCATTTGGAGGAACTGTGCGCGCTCATGTTCGGCGCTTTGAAGTCGGGTGGGTTCAGTTTCCATATCGTTCCAAACACGCATGACACGGTAAACCAACTGCTTGTGCAGAACCTGGTGCCGATTGAAGAAAACGAGAACGTCCTGAAGTATCTGCGTGAAACCAATGCACCAGGGGAGCGGATGCTGAAGAAAACAGAGCATGGTTGGTATGTACCCATTACGCATTCAGAGTTTATCTCCGACTATCGGGCTCAATTCGAGGTTAATTCGTCCGAGCATTTTCTGTTTCCGTTGATGGAATCTGGTTTCAAAGTCAGGGACATAAAGCCGATGCGCGAGCATTCCTATGGCATTCTACTGGAGAAGATCTAGGTGTTCGCGACCGAGCGACATTGCCAAGCCATTTCACTGTTTCTTGGAGCGCCGCCGCACCGGATCGACTGACTGATGTCGTGTCCAACGATAGACCTTATTGCTGGCGCGCGACCGAACTTCGTGAAGATCGCGCCACTATGGCATGCGCTGCGCGAGTGCAGGTTCGCCCGCCCGCGGATCGTGCATACAGGCCAGCACTACGATGCAGAGATGTCCGATGCGTTTTTCCAAGACCTCGGACTGCCAGAACCGGACATCCACCTCGGCTGTGGCAGCGGCAGTCATGCGGAGCAGACAGGCCGCGTGATGATCGCATACGAGGCCTTGCTGCAGAAGGACCCGCCAGACTGGAGCGTGGTTGTCGGCGACGTAAACTCCACGCTTGCCTGCGCACTTGCTGCGGTGAAGGTCGGAACCCCCGTGGCCCATCTTGAGGCCGGGTTGCGCAGCGGCGATCGGACGATGCCGGAGGAAATCAACCGGCTGGCAGTCGATGCCATTGCCGATCTTCTCTGGACACCGTCGCTTGACGCGAATGCGAACCTGCTTCGCGAGGGTATCCGGGAAGAACGGATCGAGTTCGTCGGTAATGTCATGATTGACTCGCTTGAAATCCTGCGGCCGCGCATTGAGGAGCAGGACGTCTTCAAGCAGTACGGTCTGCAGCGCAAAGAGTATGGAGTGGTAACCATGCACCGCCCCGTCAATGTGGACGAGGACGCGGCTCTGCAAAAGGTCGTCCAAATGCTGACCCAGACCGCCGCCGTGGCCCCCCTTGTCTTTGCGGTTCACCCGCGGACCCGCGCTCGGCTGGAACAGAGCGGGTTGATCAAAAAGCTCGAAGGGGTGCGGGACCTCAGACTGACCAAACCGCTGCGTTACGTGCATTTCCTGAACCTGGTCTTGAACGCCGAATTCGCGATCACGGATTCTGGGGGCCTGCAGGAAGAGACAACCTATCTCGGTATTCCCTGTCTTACCGTACGGAAAAACACGGAGCGGCCGATCACAGTCGACCAAGGCACCAACAGGCTGCTGGAAATGGCTGACGTGTCCGCGGCGGTCCAGGCGGTTTGTGACGGCAACTGGCCTGCTGGATCGGTGCCAAGGCTTTGGGACGGCAAAACAGCGGCGCGGGTGACAGATTCCCTTCACGCCCGATTGAGTAACGCGCACACGTAGTGGAAACACGCCCTGAAACAGCGCAGACAATGCGACTTCCACCTTTCAATAGAGGTCTTCGATGTGTGGCATAGCGGGCATTTTCGTCCGGCCTGACGTCTCGGCAGTCAGGCGGATGACGCACGCACTGGTCCATCGGGGGCCAGACGATGCCGGCTGTTTTTCCGATCACATGGTGGCACTTGGCCATCGGCGCCTGTCCATCGTCGATCCGACGCCGTCTGGTCACCAGCCGATGGTGAGCGACTGCGGTGATGTTGTCATCGTCTACAACGGCGAGCTCTACAATTTCCGCGAGGAACGCACACGGCTTGAAGGCAGAGGGCATGCGTTCAAGTCCGACAGCGACACGGAAGTCATTCTGAAGCTCTACCTGGACATGGGCGAGCGGCTGCTTGACCGGTTGAACGGGATTTTTGCCTTCGCCATCTACGACCGACGCAAGGGCGCAGGCCGAGAACGTCTGGTGTTGGCGCGTGACCCGTTCGGCATCAAACCCCTGGTCTTCAGCCGGCGCAACGGACGCCTCGTGTTTGCATCCGAACTCAAGGGTCTGGTCGCGTCAGGTCTGGTCAGCGCGCAGATCGACCCCGAAGGTTTGCGAACGCTGATCAACTTCGGCGCCGTCCACCAGCCGCGCACGCTGCTGGCCGAGGCCGAGATGCTGCCATCCGGCCATCTGCTGGTCGCAGAGTCGGGTCAGATCCGTCTCAAGCGGTACTGGTCGCTTGGCACTGACCGTCATCCCGAACTGCGCAAGGCCAGATACGAAGACCAGGTGGACGTGGTCGCGACCGCGCTCGAAGCAAGCGTCCGTCGCCAGTTGGTCGCTGACGTTCCGGTTGGAGCGTTTTTGAGCGGCGGAGTCGACTCCTCCTTGATCGTCGCGCTGATGTCCCGCGAGATGGGGCGGCGGGTAAAGACGTTCTCGGTCGGTTTTCGCGAAGGGCCGGAAGGGCATGACGAGAGCGCAGATGCTCTCGAAATGGCAGACTACCTGGGCACGGATCATCGCCAGGTCATGGTCGATGGCAGCAAGGCCGCCGACGAGCTGATTGATTTCGTGCGCGGCCTCGATCAGCCTTCGCTGGACGGACTGAACAGCTATTTCGTTTCGCAGGCCGCCGCGTCAAAGGTGAAGGTATCGTTGTCCGGCACAGGCAGCGACGAATTGCTGGCCGGCTATCCGTGGTTCGCTGGCATGGCGGAAGGCGATTGGCAAACCGCAGGGCTCGGTCGCAGGGCGCGCTTGGCGCTCTTTCTGAACCCCGCCGCGCGTCGACGGCGGGCATCATCCGTGCGCGAACAGTTCCTCGATGCCTATGGGCGGCAATACCATTGCTTCGGTCCCGACGGGCCTCCCGATCTCATTTCTCCCGATATCGCGACAGACGAGGACGGACCAGCGGCGCGCATGGTTCCGTTGTCGGCGGACCTCGTGCAGTGCGACGAACTGTCGGGCGCGCCGGTCCTCGATCGGGTTTCCGCCATCTGCCTCAACGCCTATACCCGCAACCAGCTCTTGCGCGATATCGACGCCTGCAGTATGGCGCACAGTCTGGAGGTTCGGGTCCCATACCTCGACATCGAGATTGCCGATATCGCGCTGTCTTTGCCGCAGCAGGCAAAGCTCACCCCCGGCGGCGAGCCGCTTGACCCCCTGGCGAGCTACGAGAGAAGCGGCGTGAAGCGGGTGATGGTCGATGCCGCGCGGCGGTATTTGCCGGATGACTTCTTCACCAAGCGCGGCAAGCGGGGCTTCGGCCTCCCCTTCGACGCGTGGCTGCGAGGCCCGTTGCGTCCTTTCCTCGAGGACGCCCTTTCCGAACAGGCTGTGAAATCCCGCGGGTTCTTCCGTAGTGCCTCAGTCGACCGTGTGAAGAGGGATTTCCTGGCTGGGAAACGACCCTGGAACCAGCCATGGCTACTTATGGTTGTAGATCTCTGGGCAAAGCATCTGGCGGCTGTTGCTGCGGATGCCAGCACGTCCAGAGACGAGCGGCTGGATTGCGCGCCAAATGAAGCCATGGTAGATGCCGCGCCGAATTACGCGCCAGTAGCCAGGCCCGGGTAGCGGGGGGGCCGGGAACACATTACCAGATGCACCGAGCCGGAGGGGCTGGCTAGCAAGCGTCACCAATAGGAGGTGAACGAACCGGCATCAATCTGCTATGACTGCCATGAGAGGGGGACAGTTACAGATCATGCATATCTCAACCGGAACGCGGTCCGCCTTTGCCTGAGGTCGCAAGGCGATGTCAACTCGGCGCGAAAGAACCGAATTCATGAAACCGCGTATACTCTTCATTGGGTTCCCAGAGACGTCACATACGTCTTCGTGGATCGAACTCCTGAACGGAACGGACTTCGATGTCCGTCTATTTGGGCTGCCTTCAGGCCTGCCTCCGAGTGACTTCAGCTTTCCAACATATGCAACCATAGAGGTTAATTCTCCAAAACGATTCCCGCAAGTGACCCAGGTGTTTCCGGCGACGACTAGGGTCGGTCGCTTCCTCCAGCGGGCCAGCAGGCACGTCGTTCCGCGCATTCGCAATCGTAGCGAAAGAATGAACTGGCTAGCCAGGTCGCTTGACCGTCGTTGGCCACCCACCCTTGAAAGCGCACTTGCGAAGGTCATTCGCGAATGGCAGCCCGACATCATCCATACGCTGGGTTTCGATGCGGCGTCCTATTTCTACCATCGCAGCCGCAACGAGTATGGACTGCAAAATATCGGCCGCTGGATCGCGCAAGCACGCGGCGGGCCCGATCTGGACCTTAACCGATACCTGCCAGAGCGAATGGCAAAGATCAGGGCGGTCTTCGAGGCCTGCGACCATTTCATCTGCGACAACGATCAAAACTACGAATTCGCCCTTTCCAACGGCCTCGACAAGTCAAAAGTAGCCTCACCGGGCGTCGGTATCGTTTCCGGACCGGGCGGCCTTGACGTTAAGGAACTGCGAAGCCGGTGGAGCGACCTCCCGTCTCAACGGTCACGTCGTATCATTTGGCCCAAAGCATACGAAACAATCTCCTCAAAGGGCCTGCCGGTTCTCGAAGCGCTGACCCTCGCGTGGGACCGGATCCAACCGTGCCAAATCGAAATGCTTTGGGTTGTGCAAGACGAATTGCGGATCTATTTCGAGAGACTTCTGCCAGCCCACATCAGGGCGCATTGCAATTTGTACGATCGCGTGCCGCGGGAACGCGTCTTTGAGCTGATGGCAAAATCGCGGGTCATGTTGGCGCCCTCTCTCACGGACGGTATCCCCAATACGATGATGGAAGCGATGGCTTTTGGCGCGTTTCCCATCGTTTCTCCGCTTGCAACGATCACACCCGTCGTTTCGGCCGAGAAGAACGTGCTTTTCGCTCGGAACCTCTATCCCCACGAAATCGCGGAGGCACTGGTCCGTGCCATGAACGACGATGCATTGGTCGACGCGGCGGCTGAGGTGAATGCCGATCAGGTCTTGCAAATGGCCGACCGTGATCAAGTTCGCGCGCGGGTCACCGCCTTCTACCGCGAAGTTGCGGTTCTGGGCCAACAATGAATACGACGCGAAAACAGTTTCTTGCCGTGAAGGTCTGGGCCTACCCGGTTCGGCGGTTGCTGGACGATTGACAGCGATCAGGCAACGATGACACCAACTTTCAGCATCATCGTCCCAACATACAACCAGGACAGCTTTCTCCCTGCCGCCTTGGACAGCATTCTTGCGCAGACCTGTCCCGATTGGGAGGCAGTCGTCGTCAATGATGGTTCCACCGACAATACGAAGGCGATACTGGAGGACTATGCCGCCCGCGATCAGCGTATACGGGTCGTGCACAAGCCTAATGGCGGCGTCTCATCCGCCCTAAACAGGGGTCTGGCCGAAGCAACGGGCGAATGGATCAACTGGTTGAGCTCGGATGATCTTTTCGAGCCCAACAGACTCGAACTGAACCTTGAGCATATACGGAGAAGGCCCGACGTCGATTTCTTTTACAGCTACTTCAAGATACTGCGCGAGCGAACCGGTCAGATCGAGGAACACGACCTCTGGGGGCCGCGCCCGACCCCGAACCATGAGATCATCGGCCTCTTCTATCGAAACTACATCAGCGGCATCACGATCTGTATCAGGCGAAGTGTCTGGGAAAGCGTCGGTCGCTTTAACGAAGAGCTCTACTACGCCCAGGATTACGAGATGTGGCTGCGGCTCCTTCGCCACGCAAAGCTGGATTTCATCGATCGGGCGACGGTGATCAATCGCAATCACGATGCACAAGGATCGGAAGTGTTCCAGGCGGCCTGTTTCTTCGACAGCGCGCTCGGCACGATCCAGACGCTCAACGAGGTGGATCTCCAGTCTCTGGTACCTTTTGTCGACCTCTCCGACCCCGAGGCGCTCACTGGGGTCATGGACAGTGTCATGAAGGTGGCCGCTGATCCAACGTCATACGTCTACCGCTTGGGCAGTACGCCACTTTTGCCAGCAAGATTGGCTGAGTTCCTGTGGTCGCCTGATGCGTCCGCCTTCGCACGGGGTCTGCGAACGCGATTCCTATCTGAGGCTGGAGAGCTGGCAGCGCGTCACGAGAATGACGATTTCGGTCTCATGTGGTCGTTACTTCGCTCCAACCTTGCAACTGCGGATCATGTCAGCGAGCGATTCACTGTCGACCCGCACGAACTGACATACTCGACGCACGCCCGTCTTGCGGCCGCCGGAGACCCACAGGCGCATGACATCGAGCGCTATATCAGGGAACAACTGAAACTGCCGGTCGCCCCTGTGGGGAAGTCTCCGCCCGGTCGCGTTCTCCTGCTGGGACGATCGGGCGCGGAAGACCTTGCCAAGTGCGCCCGGGAACTCTCGAAGAATGGTGTAATAACAGTTCGGTCCGGGCACGGTCTCGGCCAAGATCGCCTTGGTTACACCATTTCTTTTGTCGGCAATGAACAAGCCCCAGAGAGGCTACCGATGCTGGGGCGCTTTGATGTTGCCGCATCGCTATCCAGCGACGACTTGCCTTGGACATTTGGTGACCAGCGGTTGGAACTGCAGGGGCCTGCCAAAGACTGGGCAAGACGCATCCGGTTGCGGCTTCCCGTGGATCGAACGCCCGAGCACTCTTGCGAGCCGAAAAAGACCCGCGTTCTGATGGTCGGCCTTTCGCCATGGGGTGGAGGTGCAGAAAGCGTGATGGCGTCACTCGTTACCGGATTGGACCGGGAACGTTTCTGTCTTGAGATCGCTTGCCTCTATAGGGCCGAGAATCCAGGTGATTATCCGCGAGACAGCGTCATCCGAATACTCTCCGATGGGTCCGAGTGGACCTATGCTTCCCCGGCGAATGGTCTGGTCGCGACCGCGGCAGGCCCCGGCGCAGGTACGTTGGAAGCGAGTGTGCAGCGGGCGAAGGTCGATAAAGTGTTGTCCCGCCTCGCTGAGAAGACCTCACCATCGGTGCGCGTACTGCTGAAGCGGCTTGGCGCCCTCCACGTACTTGGCTCCATCCGATATGCTGAGGGTTTGGCGAAGCGGGGTGTGCGGGCGGTATTGCGGCGCGTTTCGACGGCACGGGCAATGCTGATTGCAGGTTTCGCAAGACTGAATGCCTGTTTGAGCGGGTACCTTGCTCCGTTTCTAGCAGAATCCCGATGGCTTGCCCGACCGAGCGATTACCACGAAAAACTCTGGCGAAGCCGCTACAAACCGATGCTCCAGCAGCTTGCAGAGCTCCTTTCCCGGTCCGAAGACGGTGTCGTAGTTTCCTTCATGGAACATGCAGCCATACTGGTCCACCTCGCGAAGACCACCGATCGTCCACGTCATATCATCTCTTTGCATACGAACGAGAGCAGGTATCTGCCAGTCATATTTCCGGATGTGCGTGATAGGAGATTTGTGGAAGGCGCTTTGCATGATGCGGTGACCCACAGTGGAGAGGCTGTATTTCCCGGTCCAGGTTGCGCAAAAGACCTGGTGGAACATCTTGACCTGCAACCGGGCTTTGTCTCGTCCATCCCCAATCCTGTGAACCTCGCCCGCATCCGGTACCTGGCGTCGTTGGCGCCTAAGACGGAGGATCTGGACCGCTGGATTGCCGGCCGCAAGGTCTTTGTGTCGTTGGGACGACTTGGCCCGGAAAAGAACCATTCCCTGCAAATCGATGCGGTCGAGCGCCTCGCCGATAGAAAGGACATTGCGTTTGTCTGCATCGGCGACGGCGTTCTCCGCAAACCGTTGCGCACGGAGGTGCGGCGTCGAGGACTCGAAGACCGGATGCGGTTCATCGGCACCATGGTAAACCCCTTCCCGCTGCTAAGTCGCGCCCATGGCCTGATCCTGACCTCGCACCTGGAGTCCTTCGGGTTGGTGCTTGTCGAGGCCATGGCCTTGCAAGTGCCGACCATCGCAGTCGATTGTCCCTACGGCCCACGCGAGGTCTTGGACGGCGGTCGTTGTGGCATGCTGATAGCCATGAACGACCCGGCGATCCTGGCAGAGGCCATACGGAGAGTGACAGATGACAATGCGCTGCGGGAACGCCTGATACGCAACGGAATGGAAAGAGCGTTGGAATACGACGTCACGCGCGTTCTGCCGAAGTGGGAATCCGCTATCCTTCAAAACGGAAAACGCGGCAGCACCACCGAGAACGGGCGTCCAGTCCCCGAGTGGGTTGCAGCAACTACGTGACTGTTTCCAAGCCAGTCCGCATTCTTTTCGTTGGAGAGATCGAGAGTAGTCATGCGCAGTCCTGGATAGGGCTGCTGGATGGTCAGAGCTTCGAGGTCCGCTGTTTTGCGACCACCCGCGGAAAGATCCCGCAAGACTTCGACCACCCGGTGACCTTCACTGGGAAGGCCCGTTGGCGCGACTGGCGGCGGCGACGGGGATTGCCTTCACTGGTCTCCGATATGCTGACGGCGTCTTCTTTAAAGACGGGACGCGATTTCCATGCTGCCGTCGGCAGGACCCTATTACGGCGGTTGGTCCGTCAGTTTCGCCCCCACATCCTGCACGGTTTCGGCGCCAGTACCGGCGGACTGTTCGCGCTCTCGGCCCTCGAGCCTGCCGGCCTGCTGGACCAAACGAAATTGGTGGTCCAAGCGCGCGGCGGACCTGACCTGATTGACGGCGTGGCTGATCCGGCATTGCGTGAACCGCTCGAGCGCTTGTTCAGACGGTGCGATCTGCTGATTTGCGATAACACCGGGAATTATGAACTTGCGACGGCTCATGGTTGTGCACCGGAAAGGCAATTCGGAAAGACCGTTCCGGGCACCGGCGGATTGGAGATTTGCGGCGATGCTCCGTTACCGCCGTCGAAGCGTGACCGGCTGTTGTTCATCCCAAAGGGCTACGAGGGTTATCAGAGCAAGGTGCTGCCCATGCTCGAGGGTCTGCGCGTGGTGTGGCATGCCGTCCAGCCGATCAAGGTTCTGATGACGGCCGTGAACCAGGAGGCGGAAAACGCGATCCGTCGGTTGCCTGAAGACATCAGGACTGCCATTGACTGGCATCATCGCGTCGAGAGGCAGGCGGTGTTGAAGGCGATGGGCCAAGCACGGGTCATGCTTGCGCCGTCCTTGTTGGACGGCGTGCCAAATGTGCTCTACGAGGCCATGCAGGGAGGAGCGGCGCCCGTTATTTCCCCTCTGTCCGGCGTCTTGCCAGTGTTTGAGAACGAGCGTCACGTTCTGTATGCGCGGAACCTATACGCGGATGAGATCGGTGCGGCAGTGCTGCGATTGATGAATGACGACACGTTGGCGGATCGCCTCGCCGGCACGAACCGAACGCTGCTGCCGAAATTGGCCTGCAGGGAACGGATCCGCGACGAGGTCGTGGCTGCGTATCGCCAATTGGCTGGCGAAGCCCTGGTTGCATGAGGTTTGCCGCACAGAGCAATATCAATTCATCCTGCGTTACGCGAGCGATCGCGGGTTTCCTTTGAGGCAGCGGATCTGCTTACGGCCAAGCTGCCGCACAACCTGGCCCGCGGGTTGTGAGACTGAGGATGCGGCCGCCCCGACGCTTGCGAGAAACGCAAACTGGGCGTAAGGAACCGCTACGATCCTGACGATGAAAGGGTGGCAATAATGAGATACAGCCAAGCTGAGCTGAAACGAATTGCAGAGCATTCATGCGCGAAGATTGAAGCCGCACGACCAGATATTGAGGTGTTCAGCGCCCCCTATAGGCATCTCGTCATCGACGATTTTCTGCCCGACGATCTGGCCACCCAATGCCTCGAGGATTTCCCAGAGGTGGACGCAACCAACTGGGAGGCCGCCGATGACAAGGACATCGAGATCAAGTTCCGGACGAAATGGCAGTCGGAGTTCGACATCCCCGACGGCCTGATCGATGCCGTGCGCATCCTCAACAGCTCGCTTTTTCTCAAGGCACTGTCGAAGGCCATAGGCATCGAGAAGATCATCCCGGACCCCTATTTCACGGGCGGCGGGTTGAACATCATGAAAACGGGGGGACTGCTGGACGTTCACGTCGATGGAAATTACCACGACGCAACCGGTCTCAACCGACGATTGAACGCGCTGCTCTTCCTCAACAAGGGCTGGCAGGAAGGCTGGGGCGGCGAATTCGGCATCTACGATTCCGATGGAGATGAATGCATCAAGAAGGTCGCACCCTTGTTCAATCGGCTCGTGGTCTTCGATTCCCACGACAAGAGCTTCCACGGCTTGCCGGACCCGCTGAATTTCCCCGAAGGTCAGCTGCGGCGATCGATCATTCTTTACTACTACACAAAGGACCCGCGTCCCTCGTCCCAGGTGACAGTGGAATTGCCCCACAGCGCGCTTTGGAAGAAACGCAATCTGCGGGATAAACGCGGAAATCAAACACGGAATTTCTATTGAGTGTGGCTCGGTAAACTCATACTGGCGCGAGCGCATCGGCGACCGGCTGTCCGTGCTGTTGGCTGAGAGCCAGGCGATGACCGGTATCGAGATCGAGCGGGCGACGTGGACAAGGGATACCACGGCCACACATTCTAGTGCCCCTGCGTGTTTTCCAATTGGGGCCGAAGCGCGGCGTCTCCGGCACAATCAAACGGGACTTTCGACGCCGTTCGGCCATCAAGGCCTTTATCGGACGCCTCGAGACAGACCGCCATCTCGGCCGCAGTTTCCTCAAAGTCTAAGCCGGCGATCTCGAATATGCCGCTGGTAGACCGAGAATCCTGCGGTCGTCGTCGGTTTTCCATCCCCAACCTAAACCCGGTTCCCTGCACTCTCCCTGCAGAGCAGCGGATTCACCCACGGACGATCCGCCCCTCCATCCCGCACCCTTCACCCCCCAAGCTCGGGATGCTCGTAAGCCTCCGGATACGACATCGGCCTTAACGGCCCCAGGGGGACGACATTGTTCCACGACCGTCCGAAGTAGCCCTGCCTGCAGTGTGTCAGCGCGTTGCTTGCCGCGACACCCGGCAGGGCGTAAACCCGGCAGAGCCAGCGCCACAGGTTCGGGTAGTCCAGAATTCTGGCGGCGTTCAGTTTCATGCGCAGATAGTAAACCGGGTCGTGCCGGTAAAGCGTGGGGAACAGACGCAGATCGGCCTCGGTGAACGTGTCGCCGGTGAGGTACGGCCGGCCATCGGCCGCCAGCCTGGCCTCCAGGGCCTGCAACGTGTCGAAATAGGCCCGGAACGCGTCTGCATAGACCTGTTGGTCCGACGAGAAGCCCGCTTTGTAGGCGCCGTTGTTGATGGCGGTGTAGATCGTCCGGTTCAGCGCGTCGATCTCCCGGCAGAGCGCCTCGTCGGGCGGGTAGAGCGCCGGGCGGGCGGCGTCCGGCACGCTGCTGCCGAGCGCGCTTGCGTGCGCGTCCAGCATGCGCACGATCTCCGCACTTTCGTTGCTGACGATGCGCCCGGTCCTCTTGTCGTAGAGGACCGGAAGAGAGCCTTCGGTCGATCCTTCAGCGGCGTAGATCTCCCGCACCAGCCGGTGTGCCTGCCCGGTTCCGGTCTCGGCCGTGCATTCCGGCAGCGGCGCGCCGGTGAGGGTGGCCGTGCGGTCCGGCGCGAACTGCCAGTGGTTGGGGCCGGCCGGGTCGTCTTCGTCCGTGCGGTTGGGAAAGGCCACATCCATCGAGAGCGTGTCCTGAAGCCCCAGCACGTTCCGCGCCAGGCTGACCCGGTGGCACCACGGGCAGTTGAGCGCCACGAACAGGTGATAGCGCCCCGGCGCGGGCGGGAAATCCGGATCGCCGATCGCATGGCGGAACCCGCTGACGCCGCGCACGAATTCGCCCCTGGCGCGGCGCGCGGCGGCGTTGGCCTGGGATTCCTCGACGGAGCCGTCGACGGGCGGTTTTGACATGGCGCGTTCCTTTATCCGCGGAGCCGATCTGCACGCCGCTCGCATTCACTGGCCCGGTGCACGATTGAAGACCCGCCCCCGAGTTTGTTGACGAAGGAGCATTCGGTGGCGCGGGCAGGCGCGCCCTTAAACCAGGGTCGCGCCCTGCGCCGCGCCGACGGGCGCGAGCGCGTCGATCTTCGCCAGCACGCCCGGCGACAGCCGGATGTCCTCCGCTGCTGCGTTCTCGTCGATGCGGGCCGGCCTGCGCGAGCCGGGAATGGCATGGATGTCGTCGCCCTGATGCAGGAGCCAGGCCAGAGCCAGTTGCGCCGCGGTGATCGCATGCTCCTCGGCGATCTCCTTCAACGGGGCGAAGCGCTCGCGGTTGGCTTGCCCATTCTCGCCGACGAAGCGCGGGTTGTTGTTGCGGAAATCCCCCTCCGGCAGGGAATCGGGTGCGCCGGCCAGGAAACCCGCGCCCAACGGCGACCAGGCGACCAGGGCGATCCCCAGCTCGCGCAGGGTCGGCAGCAGTTCAATTTCCGCTTCACGCCGCCAGAGTGAATACTCGTACTGCACGGCGGCAACGGGGTGGACGGCATGGGCGCGGCGCACCTGTTCCGCCGTGACGTTGCTCAAACCCAAATAGCGGACCTTCCCGGCCTCGACGGCGCGGGCCATGGCACCGACGGTCTCCTCGATATCCACCTTCGGGTCGGGATAATGGGCGTAATAGAGATCGACATAGTCGGTGCCCAGGCGGCTCAGGCTCGCCTCCAACGATTTCTCCACGTAACCGGCCGACCCGTTGATGTTCAGCGAAAAGCCCCAGCCGGTTTCGAGAGCGTTGCCGGCTTCGTTTTCGTCGAACACGATCCCGAACTTCGTGGCGATGAACGCCCTGTCCCGCCGGCCGGCGACGGCCTTGGCGATGAGTTCCTCGTTGTGGCCGCCGCCGTAGGCGTCGGCGCTGTCGATCGGCAGGCGATGATCGATCGCATGGCGCAGGACATCGATGCTCTGGCTTTCGTCGATGCCGCCATAGAAGCCTTCGAGGACCATGGCGCCGTAGCCCAGGCGTCTGATGGGATGGGAAGTGGACTTGTGGGTCATCGTCATCACGTCTGGCACCTCCGTTCGATTCACTGTTGGCGCCAGCACGATAACGCCGGCACTCGTTCTTGAGTAGGCGGGGCATCGCCAAACAGTCCACGGGCCGTCGAGCGCCACGAAGAGGTGACAGCGCCCCGGCGCTGGCGGGAACTCCGGATCGCCGATCGCCTTGCGGAACCCGCAGACGCCGCGGCATTGGCCGGGGTTCCTCGACGGATCTGTCGACCGGCGGTTTCGACATGCCCCCTTCCCGGCCCTACACCGTCCACACGCCGATCGGTTTATCCCGACCGCGAAGGTGCTGTTGTCCCGAGTTTTGCAGGTCTGCGAGCACGGCGTCGCAATCCGCGCCGGCGTCGTCACGGATGGCCGTCACCAGATTGTCGCTGACCGCCATGCTGACGCCGAGGTCCCTTGTGAGCGCTTCCAGCCGGCTGGCGACATTGACCGTGTCGCCCAGCACGGCGTATTCCAGCCGACGTTCCGATCCAAGATCGCCCAGCACCACCGGGCCGAAATGAAGGCCGACGGCAACCCGGATCGGTTCGTCGCCTTGCTTCGTGCGCGCGAGGTTCCATCTCTCGATGTCCGCCAGGATCGCCCGGCCGCATCGAAGCGCGTTGCCGGCATCGTGCGGGCCCGGTTCCGGCGTGCCGAATGTCGCCATCAGGCCGTCGCCCAGGAACTTGTCCAAGGTGCCCTGGTGTTCGAACACCGCGGCTTCCAGGAGGGCGTGAAACTGGCGCAACAGGGCCACCACCTCCTCGGGCGTCTTACGCTCGGCCATCCGGGTAAAGCCGACGATGTCGACGAACATGGCCGCGACCTCCTGCGAGCGCACTTCGCCCAGGGGCTTGTCCCGCTCGGCCATCCGGTCGACGATCGTGGGCGGGAAATAGCGCGCCAGGTTCGCCCGTTCCCGTGCGACGTCGGCCTGCCGGAACACAAGCTGGTTCGTTCGTCGCCCGCTGACCATCAGGATCCCGGTCACGATCAGAAAAACCACGATTTCCTGGATGCGGGCCTGAAAGTTCACGTCATTGGGGTCGACAACCGCCAGGATCTGAGGGTAGCCCGCAAAGGCCGCGGCCGCGTTTTCGGAAAGGGCGGGAATTTCCGTCCCGAACATGGCAACCGCGGTCACGGCAACCGCCCACAGGATCAAGGTCCACCAACCGAACGCGTAGAGGGTGCGCCAGGAATACGCCAATGCCCCAACCGCAAGCAGGACGTAGAAGTAGCTGAACTCCGCGCGCTGAAACTGGAATGCCGTGGGCCACATCTCGCCGCGAAACGGATTCGGGACGGCCATGAAAAAGGTGAACAGAACCAGGTCGCACAGGATCAGGAGGAGTTCCCGCCGAGAGTGCGCGACCCTGCCGGCGCGCAGCTGCAGCCACCCGATCAGCGCGAACAGGATCACCGCGAACTCGTAATAGAGCACCTCCCAGGAGGGATCGAGGAGCGGCATCAAAACCGCAATGATCGCCAGGGCGGTCCAGCGGGCACGCACCGCAAGCAACAGACCGCTGCGTTTGTTTTCGACCAGAGCCTCGCGCACATGCCGGTCGACCCTGGCGAAATCCTCCTCACGCATGCCGCCTTGCCGGGATGACACTCTCTTCCGGAATCGACCCACCATCGATGTGTCAGACATGATCGCTCCTGCAGTGACGCGGTTCATCCAGACCATTCTGGCGCAGGCCGGCGCTCGAACGCCATGGGTGGCGTCGACCGACAAGGCCGGGTGTTGCGTTTGACATCACCTCTCGGCGTGAACGCAGCCCGGTTCCGCACCCCACCCAAACCGGTTTCCGGGTTTTCTGCGCTATGATACCCATGCGCACCACAGCTTCCTCTTCCCCCGAACCCCGGAACCCGACAATGAACACCACACCCGACAGCGCCTCCCTGGAAAAGGTCAAATCCCACCTCCGCGCGGAGTGCTTCAACAAGCTTTATATCGGCGGCCGGTTCGTCGACGCGCTGGCGGGCGAGACCTTTCCGACCACCTACCCGGCCACGGGCGCGCTGTTGCATGCGTTTCCGCGGGGGCGGCCCGCGGACATCGCCGCGGCGATCGCGGCCGCCGAGGCCGCGTGGGCCGAGGGCACCTGGGCCGGCATGGCCGCGGCCGAGCGCGCGGCGGTCGTCGCCCGGATGGCACAGGGCATCGAGGACAATCTGGAGATGCTGGCCGAGATCGAAGCCGCCGACGTCGGCAAGCCGTTCCGCGAGGCGGCCGCGGCGATCGGCGGCGGCGCGGCCGAGGCCAAATACTGGTGCTCGCTGGGCGCGGTGCTGGACGCGGGCCAAGAGGCGCCGGTCAACAGCGGCGGCGGCAAGGGCGGGGTGCCGCCCGAAGGGTGGGACGTGGTCTACCGGCGCGATCCCATCGGCATCGTCGGCCTGATCTCCGCCTGGAACTATCCCCTGAACGTGGCGTTCCGCAAGGTGGCGCCGGCCCTGATCGCCGGCAACTGCGCCATCCTCAAGCCGTCGGAGATCGCGGGGCTCTCCTGCATGTTCATCGGCAAGCTGGCCGAGGACGCCGGCCTGCCCGCCGGCGTCTTGAGCGTCGTCACCGGCGACCGCGACGCGGGCGCGGCGCTTGCCGGCTCGCCCGCGGTTTCCATGGTCTCTTTCACCGGCTCGTCGCTGACGGGCGCCAAGATCATGGAGGCCTGCGCGCCGAAACTTTCGCAGTGCGCGCTGGAGCTGGGCGGGAAGTCGGCCCTGGTGGTGTTCGACGACACCGACCTCGACAGCGCGGTCGCAACGACGATGGCCGGGTTCCTCACCAACGGCGGCCAGATCTGCACCGCGCACACGCGCCTGGTGGTGCAGAAGGGCCTGGAGGCGCCGCTGCTGGCGCGGCTGAAGGAGCGGCTGGAGAAGCTGCCCTACTCAGCCGACCCGATCGCGGAGCGGGACCGCGGCGACCCGGGCTCGGTCGACGGCCTTTCGGACGTGGTCCAGCCGGTGGTATCCGAATCGCAGCACAGCAAGATCCTGGCTTTTCTCGACGCGGCCAAGGCTGCGGGCGTGGAAGTGCTCACGGGCGGCGGCGTTCCCGACGCCGCGACCGTCGGCCACGCGGGCGGGTACTACATCCAGCCGACGGTTCTGACCAACGTGGCGCGTGACGCGGACGTCTGGCAGAAGGAGGTCTTCGGGCCCGTCCTGTCGGTGCGGTCGTTCGAGACCGAGGAGGACGCGGTGGCCGAGGCGAACTCCACGGCGTTCGGCCTCGCCTCCACGGTGATGTCGTCCGACCCGGCCAAGGCACGGCGGGTCGCCAACCGCATCCGCGCCGGCGCGGTCTACGCCACCTCCACCGGCGAAGGCCTGCTGGCGGAGCATCCCGCGGTGTCGCGCGGCGGGTTCGGGTGTTCGGGCATCGGCCGCGAGCTGGGGATCGGCGGCCTTCACGAATATACCGAGCTGAAAAGCGTCAACTACACAGGCTTCTCGCTGGACGACGCCAAGGAGCCGAGCGCGGCATAGCCGACCGGCAACGGTTCCGGCGGAAGGGACTGAGGCAAGCCAAGGGCCTTGTACCCCGTCCGTCACATGCAACAATCAGGACCTGACCTTTAACGCCCTTAGAAGTCGGCCGGGAGCGCAGACGTGCCGGGATGTCACCTCGTGACGGTGCAAGGACATGGACAAGAAGGACGTCGAAATTTACTTGGCATTGGTGGACGAAGGGGTTCCCGCCTGGCGCCGGGTCGGTGCAATGCATGTTTCAGGCAACGTCTACCGGATCGCCGACCAGGCATATGACACCGAGGCCGAACGCTGGGAATTCACGCCGGGCATGGAAGTCGTCTGCGAAGAGCGGGTCCTGTCCGGCGGCAAGTGCCTGGTCGCGGTTTCCGAACACTTGAGCCACGAGGACTGAGGCGGAGACGCTCTCACTCTGATCGCCGGCGATCTCAAGCAGAACCGTCCAAGCCCAACAGGGTTCTTCGATCGCCCCCGGAGTGCCTATCGTATTCACGGCACGCAAAGGCGCGAAGCCGGCGATGTCTGGCAGGGTTAAGCCAGCGATATCGGTTCGGGGCGAAAAGACAGGATCACCCCGCCTTCCCGCGCCGCCATCGGCCTTCGTCCAGGCTTCGCCGGGACTGGTTCATCGACCGCCCGAAGCGGGCGTCGCGCCGTCCGTTCAGGGACCGGTCACCCCCGGGAAAGCAGGAATGACGCGGTCAGCACGACGCCGAGAACCGCGACTGCGATACGCACCACCGTATCGGGGAGCCCGCGGATCAGCTTCGCCCCGAAATAGCCACCGAACAACCCGCCCGCAAGAACGCAGAGCGCGGCCAGCCAATCGACCAGCCCGGAGAGCAACATCGGCATGACGGCGACGGACTGGATGGCGAAAGCGAAAACGTTCTTCGCGCCGTTCGCATCGCGGATCCCGACGTTATCCGCGGCCGAGAGAACCGCCAGCAGCATGAAGCCCATGCCGGCGCCGAAGTAGCCGCCGTAAAACCCGATCCCGGCAAGCAGGAAGGCGGTCGCGGCCCTGAGCCTGGTTCCGGGGAAGGCCCAGCGCATGAGGTCGGCCGTGCGCGACCCTGCAACAATGGCGACGACGGCCAGCGCCAGCAGGATGGGAATGACGGCGACGAAAGCCTCGTCGCTTGAATTCACCATGATCAGCGCCCCGGCCAGCGATCCGCCAAGCGCCGGGATCATCTGCCGCGCAAGCCGCCCGATGTCGGCAAGCAGTCCGCGCCGATAGACCCAGGCGGCCGCGAGCTGGGCCGGCCAGAGGGCGACGCTCTGGGTCACGTTCGCGGCAACCGGCGGCAGGCCCGAGGCAAGCAGCAACGGAAAGACGAACAGCTTCGCCCCGCCCGCGGCGCCGTTCACGGCACCGCCGAGAAAGCCGGCGGCGAGGAAAAGGAGGATTTGCGCCGTCAAAGGGTGCGGATGCTGGCCATGCCCGTTTCGTTCTGGGCAAGGCCCTTGGCGGTCAAGGCGAAGTGCCGCTCGGTCAATGCGCAGGCGCGGTCCGCGTCGCGTGCAAGCGCGGCTTCGGCGATCGCCGCATGTTCCGCCCCCAGGTCGCGCGAGCCGAGCCGGTGCACGATCGCGGCGCGGCGGTAGCGTTCGCAATGATCGTGCAACGACGTGCGCGCACGCAACAACCAGCGCGAGCCGCAGGCCGCGACCAGGGCGGTGTGAAACGCGGCGTTCGCGCTTTCCCAGGAATCCGGCACATGATCCAGCGTCGCCAGGGCGGAGTCCTCCTTGCGCATGATATAGCTTGCCGCCACCACGCCCGCCTCCCAGGCATCGTCGCCGGCCGCCAGCGACAGGCGCAGCGCCTCTTTCTCGATCGCGGTGCGGGCCAGGTTGAGATCGGCGAACTCCGCCGGATCGAGCGGGGTCACGGTGAAGCCGCGATTGCCCTCGGTCAAAACCAGTCCGTCCTGGCTCAGCTTCTGCAGAGCCTCGCGGAGCGGCGTCGGTCCGATCCCGTAGATCGCCTTCAGTTTCTCGATGCGAAGCCGCTCGCCCGCGGCGCGGGTGCCGCGGATGATGTCCGTGCGCAGCGCACGGTAGGCCGCCTGCGCAAGCGTTTCGCCGTCTTCGTTGTTCAAGGGGCTCGTTGCGTTCGTGGCCACGGGATGGTCCGCCCTCGCAAGGATCAGTGTTTGACAGTCTCTGCCGTATATGCTTTGTGTTTTTATCGATAAAAAATCTGACTGTCGAGAAAATGCGACTCGTCACGTTTGAAATTGACGGAAAACCCGCTGCCGGCACCCTCGATGGCGACGATGTCGTCGCCTGCGTCGAGGGCGAAAGGGCGCTCCACGCCGTCCTGGATCTGATCGCAGCCGGTCCGGCCGGTCTCGAGACCTGGCGGGCGTCCGACGGGCCCCGGTTTCCCGTCGCAGACGTCAAGCTGATGGCGCCGATCCCCGAGCCCCGGCGCAACATCTTCTGCGTCGGCAAGAACTACCACGCGCATGCCGCGGAGTTTCACTCCAGCGGCTTCGATTCCAGCGCCAAGGAACAGGTGCCGTCGCACCCGGTGATCTTCACCAAGGCGACGACGAGTGTCTGCGGCCCGGGCGATGCGGTAAAAGGGTCGCTGGATGCCACCGGTTCGGTCGACTACGAAGGCGAGCTTGGGGTCGTTATCGGCAGGCGGTGCTTCAAGGTGGCGAAGGCGGATGCCTACGACTGTGTGTTTGGCTACGTCATCGTGAACGACGTAACATCCCGGGAACTGCAGAAGGCGCACAATCAATGGGTGATCGGGAAGGGAATCGATACGTTCTGCCCGATGGGTCCGTGGATCGCCACGTCGGACGAAGTCGGCGACGTCACCGCGCTGGAACTGGTCACCGAGATCAACGGGGAAGAGCGCCAGCACGCCCGGATCTCGGATCTCATCTTCGACATCCCCACCCTGATCGAAACCATGTCGCGGACGATGACGCTGTTGCCGGGCGATATCATCGCAACGGGCACGCCGGTTGGCGTGGGCATCGGCTTCAAGCCGCCGAAATATCTCGCAGCAGGAGATACGATGCGCGTGAGCATCACCGGCCTCGGCGTGCTTGAAAACACCATTGAGTGAGGCTGGATACAAAGGGCCACGACAAACAAGGGAGGACAGAAACAATGCGCAAACTAACGCTGACGGCGGCACTGGCCGCCGGACTTGGGCTCGCGGCTGCGGCCCAGGCGCAAGATGTCAGCTTCGCCGGCAAGACGATCGACGTGATCGTGCCATTCGGCCAGGGTGGCGCCACATTCGTGTCGGCGAAGTTCCTGGAGCCGTATTTCGAGAAGCACCTGCCCGGCAACCCCGAAATCAACGTCATCGATCGTCCGGGTGGCGGCTCGATCCTGGGCGCCAACTGGTTCGAACAGAACGCCAAGTCCGACGGCACGACGATCCTGTTCACAACGTCCTCGACGGCCAACCCCTTCGTGCTTGGTCAAAAGGGCGTGGAATACCGGCTGGCCGAGTACCGCGTCGCCTATTCGCACCCGTTCAGCGCGGTCGCATATGTCTCGCCCGACACCGGTGTGACCAGCGCGGCGGACATCAAAAACGCCACGCGGCCGCTTATCTACGGCGGGATCGCCGCTGCGGCATCGGACCTGCCGGGGCTGCTGTCGTTCGAAGTGCTCGATCTGGATGTGAAAGCCGTGCTCGGCTTCAACGGCCGCGGGCCGGTCCGGCTGGCCTTCGAGCAGGGCGAGCTCAACCTCGACTACCAGTTCACGCCGGTCTACCTGACACAGGTGGTCCCGTCCGTGGAGGCGGGAACCGCCGTGCCGCTGTGGACGGGCGGCGCCATGGAGGGCGGCGTACTGAAAGCCCGCGACCCGATCGCGCCCGAACTGCCGTCGGTGTACGAGGTCTACGAGATGCTGAACGGCAAGGCGCCGTCCGGCATCGAATGGGAAGCCTTCCAGGGCGTGGCCTCGGTGACCTATGCCTACGGGCTGACGGGCTACATGCATCCCGACACGTCGCAGGCGATCTTGGACGCTTTCGAAAAGGCGGTCATGGCCATCAATGCCGACCCGGCGTTCCAGGCCGAAAGCCTGAAGGTCACGAACGGCGCGCGCCTGAACGCCGGCGCTGACACGGAAGCCGCAATCAAGGCCGCCCTGTCGCCGTCGCCCGAGGTGAAGGACTATCTGCGCAAGCTCCTCAGCGACAAGTACGGCGTGAACTTCTAACCGAGACCGACCGGCGGTCCTGCCCCGCAGGACCGCCGGCCCCGTTTCCGGCAGCCGCAATGGCCGAAGGGCGACCATGATCGAGAATGCGCTCATCGCGCTGGACGGGCTGTTCGATCCCATTCGATTGGTCGCGCTGTTTGCCGGCATGATCGTCGGCATGGTCTTCGGAATGCTGCCCGGCCTGGGCGGCGTCGCGGCGGTTTCGATCCTGCTACCCTTCGTTTACTACCTCGACGACTATTCCGGCCTTGCGATGCTGCTTGGCGCGGTTTCCGTCGTCTACACCTCCGACACGATCACTTCGGTGCTGCTTGGCGCACCAGGCTCTCCGGCCTCGGCGCCGACCGCGATCGAAGGGCACGCGCTGGCGAAACAGGGCCAGGCCGCCCGCGCACTGGGCGTCGGTTTTCTCGCCTCGATGGTCGGCGGTCTCGTCGGCGCGCTGATCCTCTTTTTCGCGATCCCGATCGCCGGGCCGGTGGTGCTTTTGCTGTCGACGCCGGAGCTTTTCATGTTCGCGCTCGTCGGCCTGTTCTTCGCGTCTTCGATGATCGGCAAGGACCTCGCGAAAGGGCTCGCGGCGGCCTGCCTCGGCCTGTTCCTGGGTGTCGTCGGGCCCGCACAGGCCGCGGCCGACTTCCGGTACACCTTCGGGCAGGTCTACCTTCTCGACGGGTTTTCGCTCACCATCGTCGCGCTGGGACTTTTCGGCGTGGCCGAGGCGATTTCGATGCTTGCGGCAGGCGGCGGGATCAGCCACGACCGCATGAGGCTCAGCCGCTGGGGCGAAGGGTTCCGCGACTTCTGGGCCAGCAAGTGGCTGGTTCTGCGGGCTTCGGTGATCGGCGTCTTCGGCGGATTCGTTCCCGCGGTGGGCGCGTCCGCCTCGACCTGGGTCGCCTACGGCCATGCGATCCGGTCCAGCCGCGACCGTTCGCGTTTCGGCAAGGGCGAGATCCGCGGCGTTGCGGCTTCGGAAGGGGCGAACAACGCGACCGTCATCTCAGATCTCGTGCCGACGCTTCTGTTCAGCGTTCCGGGCGGACCGGCGGCGGCCATCTTCCTGGGCGCGCTGTTCTCGTTCGGCTATTACCCCGGGCCGCGGATGATCACCCAGAACCCGGACCTGATGTTCCTGATCGTCTGGTCGGTTGCCCTGACCTCGATCGTGGGCGCCGCGGCCTGTTTCGCCGTCACGCCGATGCTGGCGCGGCTCACGCGGATCCCTTTTGCGATCATCGCCGCGCCGCTTGTCCTGATCATGGTGATCGGCGCCTACCAGTCGACATCGACCATGGGCGACATCTTCATGCTTTTCAGCCTCGGCGCGTTGGGGTGGCTGATGAAGCACGGGGGCTGGCCGCGCGCGCCTGCGCTGGTCGGGTTCGTCCTGTCCGGTCCGATGGAGCAGTATTTCTGGCTGACCAACCAGATCCATGGCTGGTCCTGGCTCACGCGCCCGGGCGTGCTGGTGATCGGTTCGGTCATCGTCATCCCGCTGATGCTGTCGGCCTGGCGCTGGCTGAAGAACCGCCGGACCCCGGGCCAGGATGGGCCGGGAGACGAGGACGCGGATCCGCCCGATAACAACCGTGGCATTGCCCTTGTCCTGGCGCTGGTTTCCACCGTCGTCTTCGCCTACGCGCTGTGGGGGATGTTCACGTTCAACCCGGCCTCCCGGCTGATGCCGGCGTTGGCCATCGTGCCCGGACTGCCGCTGTCGTTGTGGCTTCTTTTCCGCGGGATCCGCGCGTACCGGAACGATTTTGCCCGCGACGCCGGCGAGCTTCAGATCCTGGTGGCCTTCATCCTTTACGCTGTGGCCGTCTGGGCCGTCGGCCTCAGCATTCCGACGATCGCGCTTATCGCGTGGATGCTGCTGTTGAAGGCACGCATGCGGCTTTGGACCGCCGCGGTCTACGGGGCGGCTGTCTTCGGCGCCGTCCTCCTTCTTTTCGACCTCCTGCGCGGCGACGCCCCCGTCGGCGCGCTCCTTCCCATCAGCTGAGCGAAAGCAGAGACCATGTCCGACATGATCGATCCCGACATCATCGAACCCAGCGTGGACCCGAAGACGAAGAAGATCGGCGTCCGCCACGTCAAGGCGACGAATGCGGCCGGGACCCGCACGAAGATCCAGGTGCGCGATTTCGATGCGGTCTACACGGACGAACCCGCATCGCTGGGCGGCACGAATTCCGCACCAAGCCCGCTTGAAACGGTGCTGGTCGCGCTGGTGGGTTGCGACGGTGTCATCATCAACGGCGTGGCCAAGGCCATGAAGTTCTCCTATTCCGGCGTCGATTTCGCCTGCGAAAGCCAGATAGACGTGCGCGGGCCGAAGGGCGTACCGGGAATCCGGCCCTATTTCGAAACGGCGAAGCTTGAGATCACCGTGTACAGCGACGAGCCGGAGGCACGGTTCGACCAGCTCAGGAAGAATGTCGAGTTTCGCTGCCCGGTCATGAACCTGCTGCACGCCGCAGAGGTCGCCATGGACGTGAAATGGAACCAGCGGCCGGCGTCGGATTACGTGGGAAACGTCGACTGACGCGAGCGCCGCGCACGATCACCCCGATCCGTCCCGGTGTACGGAATACCGGAACGTCCGAAATGGTTCCAGGCTCCTAAGGTTCCGTCGGAAGAAACCGCCCGGCGCGGGTGGCGCGTCGTGCGTCCAGGGAAAAAGGGCCTTTCCGAACGCCGCCAAATCCGTGCCTATTCCATCGGGCAAGCCGGCGCCCACCAGAACGCCGTTCAATTTCATCCTCAGACCACGCGATACGATGCCGGTCTCCCGAAGTAAGGGACCTTACGGAGAACAAGGCGAAACCAAGCCATGTCGGAGCTGCTTGAAGACAAAAAGGCGTGGAACGGCGGGTATTTTGACCTGGTGATCCGGCTTGGCAATATCCCGGAGAGCTCTGCTAGCGCGTTCGCCGACGGGTTCTGGGAATACCCTCTCCTGGACCGGCACGGCGAAACCGAGACAGGCATCGCCACCTTGCCGCCAGGCAAGTCTGTCTGCCGTGCAAGTGTCTTCAGGTGGTATGACGAAATCTGGGAGGCGTCCTTCGGGTTCCCGATGGGCGGTCTCGACAGGCTTTATCCGACCGGCCTGTACCCCTTCGAGGACGGCAGCGCCCACGGCTGGATCGTGCCGGTTTCCGACTGGCTTGTCGGTCTCGCCCGGCACCGCTTCGAGGTGTTCCCCTTCTACATTGCCGTAATCGGGTTTGAAGCCGAACTGCCGGAAGAGTATGGGCCCGTCGAGGTTCCCCTGGATGTCCGGTGGGATGGTTACCTCAAGCGGTCGGGTCATCGATTGGAATGGTTTCCGCCGACGACGACCAATGCGCCCATGACAATAGAACCGTGATGTCTTGGGCCGGGGTCGACCGGACGACCTGGCTAGAACGCGATCGATGCGAGCCACGCCCGCATCACGGCGTCCGCCTTGCCGGCGACGTCGGGGCCGTGGCGCACCGCATCCGCCCTGAGTGTCGGCACGTCGATGCCGGCCGCGTCGAGTTCCGCGGCGTGCCCGACCAGCCAGTGTTCGATATTGGCGCCGGTCGCCTCCGGGTGGAACTGGAAGCCGACGACACGGTCGCCATAAGCAAAGGCCTGGTTCTCACAGATGCCGGTCGAGGCGAGCCGGACCGCGCCGTCCGGCAGGTCGAACGTCTCGCCGTGCCAGTGCAGCGTGATCGGATCCTTGGTGAAGGGGGCGAGACAGGAAGATCCGCCGTCGGGCGTCAAGTCGATCGGGCCGAATCCGATCTCCTTCCGTGCCGCCGGGTAAACCCGGGCGCCCAGGGCCCGGGCGATGAGCTGGGCGCCCAGGCAGATCCCCATCACCGGGCGGTCGTCCGCGATGCGCTTTTCGATCATGCCGATCTCGGGCGCGAGAAAGGGATAGCGGTCCTCGTCGTTGGCGCTGATCGGCCCGCCCAGCACGATCAGGAGGTCGCAACCGTCCGCCTTCTCCAGGACGGCCGCGCCGTCGCACAGATCGAGCGTGGAAAGCGCAAAGCCTGCCGCCGAAAGGGCGGGCGCGAAGCCGTCGACGGTCTCGAAGGCGACGTGGCGCAGGGCAACGGCGGTCTTCATCGATCCTTCGAACCGTCAAACGAGAACCGTCGAGCATCGCCGCGGGGGCCGACTGCGCGCGGCGCCCGTGTCCAGGCTGCGGCCGTGTCGGGCGTCTGAGGCACGCTGCTTTTCAGCCGCGGCCGCCATACCCCCAGCACGACATTGGCGACCGACAACCCCATGATCGCCCACAGCGTGATCCACTCGTAGGCGAGCGCGCTTTCCAGCAGCGCGGCGCTTGCCTTGCCTTCGGCGATCTGCTCGGCCGCAATTGCCGCGTAGTCGGCCTTCGCACCGATGATCGTCAAAACGCCCTTGAACATGAGGATCCCCGACACCGCCTTGACCCATGCCCAGCGCGTGCGCAGGAACGGTGTGTGCACCACCATGGACAGGACGCCCGAGACCAGCGCGAGCGCCAGGGACGGCAGCAGCACATAGTTGCTGAGCACCGCGATCGACACACGCAGATCCGCATACGCATAAGCGGCCGGGCTTTCCTGCGGGGCCTCGACCAAGAGGACCATGTAGACGAATAACCCGCCGATCAGCCCGCACGCGGCAAGCGTGTGGAGGATTTTCAGGAGCTTGCGCATCGGTGCCATCCCATGATCGCCGGTCAGCCCCCGGTTTGTGCACGGCCGGGATCGGCGTGCCGGGAACTCCCCTCCTTTTAGCTAAACCAGGCGGGACGCGAAACCGGCGGGACCTCAGCCGACAGCGATCTCAAACCGGCAGACCGAGGCGCCGGCCGCGCAGCACTGCGGGTGGGACACGCGCGTGCCGCGGGCGACCAGTACGCCGAACAGCCGTGCGAAGACGGCCTGGTGCCAGTCGCAGCCGGGCGTCGCCAACGGGTTGCCCGCAATCTCGATGACGTAGCCCGGACGGGTCCCGCTGCGGCATGCGCCGGAGCCGGCGAAGGTCCATGCGTGGCGTTCGATCGCCTGCAACAACAGCGGCCCGGCGCGCCGCGCGGGCAAAAGCCTGAGCAGCATCCTGGCCGGACCCGGGATGCGGTTTGCCAGGACATAGTCGGCCGTCCATTCGCCGGCCGTGCGCAAGGCACGCGTCGCATCCCCGGCTGGCAGTTCACGCAGAACCGCGTGGAACAGGGCGGCCGGAACGGTCTCGTCGATCAGTTCCTCAGGCGGCGCGTCCAAAAGGAGACGAAAGCCGGCCGCGTCGAAAACCCGCAGCGCCACCGACCGCCCATAGAGATCGGTCAACGCACGCTCCAACTGGATGACCGCATTCGGACCGACACGCCCGCATGCGGGGCTTGCGCGTTCCGCACCGGCGGAGGCCAGCACGGCCGTCATGCCGGCACGCTTTCGTCGACGGCCTGCTTGTCGTCGCCAAGTTGTTCCGTCCCGCCGCCGCAGGCCATCGCCGCCGCCGCGGCGCGTTCCGCGGCACGCGCCTTGCCCTGAGCACGCAGCGCCGCGCGCCGTTCGCCGGCACGGGCGGCCCGGTCGGCGGCCGCGTCCCAATCCTCCAGCTGCGCATCGGCGATGGTGCGCGTTTCGTCGAAATCGAAGTGGACCTTGTCCTTCGACTGCGGCCCCCAGTAGCCCACCTTGCCCAGGTCGTAGAAGGTCCGTTGCACGCCCGCCTTCAGGAACGCCTTGAGACAGCCCAGCAGGTAGCGGCGGCGGAACCCGGTGCCGCGCCACGGATAGTGGAACAGCGCCTTTTGCATGTAGAAACGGCGGTAGTTCTTCATCACGCCATCCAAAAGTTCGCCGCGCGTGAGTGCCTTCGGCTTCATGATCGGCGTCACGAAGTTGTACTTGGAGAAATCGAACACCTCGACCTGGTCGCGGATCTCCTGGTAGAGCGGCGTGAAGGGCCAGGGCGTGTACATGGCCCAGTTGGCGAGGTCGGGCTGCCAGTCCCAGGCCATCCGGTAGGTTTCTTCCAGCGTCTCCGCGGTTTCATTGTCCAGCCCGACGATAAACTGCGCCTCGACGAAAATATCGGCCTCACGCAGCAACCGGACCGCCTCCCGGTTCTCGGCGACTTTGGTCTCCTTGTTGAAGCGGTCGAGCTTGAGCTGGGCCGCTGCTTCGGTGCCGAGCGAGACATGCACCAGCCCCGCCTTGCGATAGAGCGGCAGCAGTTCCTTGTCGCGCATGATGTCCGTCACCCGCGTATTGATGCCCCACTTCACCTTGTCCGGCAGGCCGCGGGCGATCAGCTCTTCGCAGAACGCGACGAACTTCCTGCGGTTGATGGTCGGCTCCTCGTCGGCAAGGATGAAGAACCCGATGTCGTGGTCGCGCACCAGGGCCTCGATCTCGTCGACGACCTTGACGGGATTGCGGACGCGGTAGTCGCGCCAGAACTTCCACTGGCTGCAGAAGGAACAGGTGAACGGACAGCCGCGCGCCATGTTGGGGATCGCAACCCGAACGCCCAGCGGGATGTAGATGTACTTGCCCCAGTCCAAGAGCGACCAGTCCGGGCTGATGGAATCGACGTCCTTGACCGTTGGCGCGGCTGCGGTCGCGACGATCCTGTCGCCGTCGCGGAACGCCAGGCCCTTGATCTTCTCGCGTTCGACGGGCCAACGCCCCTCGTCGATGGCGCGAATCAGATCGAGGAAGATCTCTTCGCCCTCGCCGCGCACGATCACGTCCACCCACGGCGCCTCGGCGAGGACCTGCTTGTACATGAAGGTGGCGTGCACGCCCCCCAGTACACGGACCGCATCCGGGCAGACCTCCAGCGCGATCTTGAGCACTTCCTCTGCCTTGTAGATCGACGGCGTGATTGCCGTACAGCCGACGACGTCGGGCCGGAGCGCGGTCAGCCGCGCACGCACCGCGTCGTCGTCCAGGTCATCGGTCATCGCGTCGATGAACTGAACGTCGGTATAGCCGGCATCCTTCAGGTGACCGGCGAGATAGGCAACCCAGGCCGGCGGCCAGTTGCCCGCGATCTCGGCCCCGCCTGAATGGTAGTTGGGGTGAACAAGAACGATCCGCATGGCTGACACCTCCAGATGTCAGGCTATCTTGACATCTGTTGGCCGAGGCGGAATTGACACGGATCAATCGGCCGTGCCGGCGGGGCGTCAGTCGACGACGATCGTCCGGGTCACCGACAGTGGAACGTTCGCGACGGTCAGCGTCCGGTGATCGTTGCTGTTCAGCGTGACCGTCACTTCGACCGTGCCCTGGGGCAGCGCATCGATGTGGAACCAGGGGCCGTAGACGCGGGCGATCTTGGCGCCGTTGACATAGACATGCGCGTGACCTTCGCCTTCGTTGTGGGGGCCGCTGGCATGCGCCGGGGCGAAGCGGAAGTTCGTCGTCTCGATCTGGAGGTTCCAGCCGCTTTTCGCGTCCGGCGTAATGGCAACGCCCAGCGTTGGGGCTTCGGGGCCCGCCGCCAGGGCGAGCAAGCCTGCGTGATCATGGCCACCGTGGCCCGCCTGCGCAGTCACCATCTGCGTGCCGGCATGGTGCCCATGGACATGCGCAAGCCGGTCCGGGCCCCGATCGAGCGAGAGTGCCGCCAGCGCGACTCCGCACAGCCCAACCACACCGATCCCGACGGCGATCGTCGACCTAACCATTCGCTCCCCGTCGGTCGACCGCTGCGGTCCGGTTCACGCCGCCGCCCGTTCGTCCTGCGCCACGGAGCGGGCAAAGACAAACCCCGCCACCGCACCGGTGATCGACCAGGAAACCGCGTGCACTGCCAGCGAAGCGGCGGCGAAATGACCCGACAGCTCGGACGGCACCGTGCTGGTGAATTCGGAAGGATGGGGCGCGCCGATAACGTGCGGTGCAATGATCAAAGCAAGGCCCGCCGCGATCGCCGCCGCGGTCGAGACCCGCAACACAAGGAACAGACCGGCCGCCGTCGACAGAGCTGTGCCCGCCCACCAGAACTGGCGTGCGCTCAACTCCGCCGCCGCCGATCCCGGCAACTCCGGACTGAGGCCCAGCGCAGGCGCAAGACCGGTCGCGGCGAAGGCGGCAATGCCCCACATGAGGCCGGTCCGTGCGTCGATCCGTGCGCCGGCCAGGATCATCGCACCAAGCAGAATGAGCGCGAACCCAAACGTGGTGCCGATCGTCAACACCGACGTGTAGAACGTCCGCTCGATGCCGTCTTCCGGCCCCCATGCCTCCCCGTCGCCGATCTCGTCGGCGACATGAACGAGGGCGGTGTCCGCAAGGACGGGTCCGCGGTTCAAAGCCGCAACGCGGACGCCGCCCGCCCGCGCCTCGGCCCCGCCGCCTTCGTAAGCCTCGGCCGCAATGATAAGCGGCGTGGTGGTGAATTCCTGCAACACGGCCACCGTCAGGCCGGCGACCAGACCGGCGGCAAGCGCCGCCTTCGCAATTCTCGTCAACATGGGCGATGCCTCAGTGACAGGGAAACGCCATCGTGTGGCGCGTATCGTGCGCCGCATTGTGCAGCGCCGTGGAATTGGCGAAGCCCGTGACGTAGACGAGCGCGAGCCCGGCAACGAGCGCGAGCGCCGCGACCACCTTCGGCGCGTTTGCGACCGCGTAACCGGTCGTGTTCGTCGTTGCGGTGTTCATGTGTACCTCCGATCTCAATCAGGGCCTCGGCAAGCGATTCCCGATGCTGTTCAACAATCGAAGGGGAAAAGATCAACGACCGACGGTGATCCCGGACCCGGTCCACCATCTGCCGGACGATCACCCCGTCGCCCAAATCATCAGCGATGTCGTTCCACGCACACCGCAGGCCGGCAGGTCTCCTGGCTCGCGACTCGGCGGTTCGGCCAGCCTTCCCAGAGCTGCGCTCCAGTGGCTTTGATCAGCCGACCCTTGCCGCTTACAGTTGCGGGGGCAGCCACGGCCTCGATCCGGTACATGTCGGACCTCACCGTATTCCCTCTTCGTCCCGGCGGTACGCATCCGGGAACCGACCGCTGACAGTATAGGCCGGCCGAACCACCCTGCGTCAAGACGACCCTGCCCGCCAGAAACGTCACCGTGCGCTTGTTGCAGTCTGAACCGCGGGGCGGCGGTGGCGTCACGGTCCTGGAGCCGGTGCGCGTGCCCCTTCAATCCTGGCGAACCGGGTGCAGCCGGACAAATCCGCACAGGGTGAACCGGCCCCAATCGGCGCACGTAAACTTCACTAGCAAAACGGCACCGCTTGCGGGATCGCACTCGCAAAAAGGGCCGGGAATCGCCTTGCGGCCGCAAGGTGGATGCCTAACCGCCCTACGAGGCGTCAAGTGCGGCAGTCGGTTCCAGTGCGACCGACGGCTTCGGTGTCCGTAGGTCGAGACTGCTGAAAGGCGGTCAAGCGGTGGGCTTTCAAGTGCTTTGGACAAAGCGTTGTTGTTTGGGGGAATCCGGCGGAAGCAACTGACTTTCGCCGCAACACCAGACGGGCCTCATTGCCGACCGGGAGCGGCTCTAAAGGTCTGCGCCATTCGACCGAACCTTTGACAGGAGACGAAAAATGGCCGAGCTGGCTTTTCCCATTCTGAACACCATCATCCTCGGATCCGGCTTCACGGTCGCAGCGATCGATTACATGCGGCTGAAGTCGAAGGACGATGGCGATACCGACAACAGTTAGGCTGTCACGCACAGCCAGGGGCACCCATCAGCAGGCGTCGCCTTCGCGTCGACGGCGACGCCTGCGCCCTCATCCAGATAAAAGATCGGCGAGCAGGGATCTGCCGCCACGGACGTGATGGGTCACGTTGTGCGTGACGCTTGCTCCGGTTCAATCCGGCTGCGTCGAGCTAACGCGGCTTGCCGATGCGTCTTTTCCGCCGACCCATGCCCGCTGCGCGTATGTACAGCCTGCGGAACACCTCGAACGCCAGGATTACAAGACCGAGCTGAGCGGCCGCGAACGCCGTCGTCGCGACCATGCGGGTCGTTTCGCCGGCGGCGGCCGGGTCTGTCAGAAGCGAGAGAAGGACAAGCACCGAGGCACCGGCACCAGTCAGCGCCCAGCCAATCCTGACCGGGCGCAACAGCCCGCGGGCGCGAGCGGACCGGCGGTTCACGCGTGGCCCTTGTTCAGCCGCCATACGGTGAAGTTGAGGGCGCCGGCAAACGTCACCCACGCCAGATAGGGTACCAGCAGCCAGGCGGAAACCGGATCGACCGGGTGGAACACAACGATGTTGGCCAGGATCGAGGCCCAAAGCAGAACAACCTCGCCGAACGCCCAGTCCGGGCGTTTGAGCCCGAAAAACACCGCCGACCAGCCCGCGTTAAGCGCCAGCTGAACGCCGTAGACCGCCATCGCGACAAGGATCATGTCCGGCGCCGCGCGTTCCCAAACGCGCCATCCCGCAACCGCAATCATCAGGTAAATCACCGCCCAAGCCGGCCCGAACACCCAATCGGGCGGGTTCCAGGGCGGTTTTGCAAGGGCACGGTACCAGGCGTCCGGCTTGAAGTAGGCTCCGGAACAGGCCACCAGGAAAGTGATGCCGATGAACGCACCCAGCGTCAGCATGGCGCCGCTACGTCACCAAGGCGTAGAGCACGATCCAGACCGCGGCATAGAGCCCCAGCAGATCGAACATCCGGTACCCGGATGGCATGATGGTCCGTCGTGCCTGTCCTGTGGCCAGGAACACAACCGCCGCACAAAGCGACGCCACGCCGACGAAGCCTGCCAAAAAGAAGACCACCTCGATCGCAATCGCTCCCGAAGAGAGGTCGCTGTAGAGGATCCGCACCACGGGCGCAAAGGAAAGACAGCTCCACAGCACCAGAATCGCCAGGGCGCCGCCGCGCAACAGCAAAGAAAGCATTCCGGAGTTGTTCAATGTCGCCTTCATCGGCCACCATCCCTGTTGTCTGGGCAAAAAACCGATCTCACGCCCTATGCGGCTGGTGCAGACAACCGCCAACGTGAAGAAATACGTCGTTCCGTGCACGACGGATTTCCGCCGTTTCGCAGCGGCGGGGTCCGGCCGCCGCAGCAAATGTCCGACCGCGTGCCAAACCCGCCTAGGGCGTGACGAGGCCGCATAGGTGCGCGAGATCCTTGAAGAAAATCCGCACGTGCGCTACGGGCTTGGCGCGCACAAGCTCCTTGTTCATGTAGGCTTCCCAGGTCAGCCGCTGGACGTCCGCATCCTGGCAAATGCTGACGAACCGTTCGCGCCGCCGGTCGGTCGAATACCAGAACCGCTGCATGATCCCGAGGATCCAGAACACCCGCCCGTGCGCCTTCATAAAAGCCTTGCGTGCGTGACGAAGCGCGCGGGCGTCGCCGGTGGCAAGGAACTGCCCGGCCGCCTCGGCCGCAAGCTGGCCGCCCACCATGGCGTAATAGATCCCCTCGCCGGAGGCAGGCGCGACCACACCGGCGGCATCGCCGGCCAGCAGAACGTCGCGGCCATTGTCCCAGCGTTTGAGAGGCTTGAGCGGGATCGGCGCGCCTTCGCAGCGTACCGTCTCGGTCGCATCGAGGCCCGAGGCGCGCCTTAGATCGCTGACCGCGCCACGCAGGGAGAAGCCCTTGTTGGCCGATCCCACTCCGACGCTGGTTGTCTCGCCATGCGGGAAGACCCAGGCATAGAAATCGGGCGAAAGCCGGCCCTGGTAATAGACATCGCAACGGCTGCCGTCGAAATGGGCCTCCCCCGCCTCCGGCGAGCGGATGATTTCGTGATAGGCGAAGACGCAGGGGACCCGGTCGGCGCCGGCAACCGACTGTTGCGCGACCTTCGACCGCGCGCCGTCCGCGCCGATCACGACGCGCGCGCGCACGCGTTCAAGCGTCCCGTCGCCGCGGCCGGTCCCCGGCGTATAAGCGACGACAGGCGGCGCATCGCCGTCCCGCTCGATCTCCTGGAACGTCCCCGTGCGGCGAACGGCACCGGCCGACGCCGCCCGTTCGCGCAGGAACTCGTCGAAATGCTCGCGGTCCACCATGCCGACGAAACCGCCTTCGATCGGCATGTCGACCGTCCGGTCCGAAGGGGCGATCATACGGGCCGACCGCGCTCGGGCCACAAGCTGGGAGTCCGGAATGGCGAAATCGCGGATCAGGCGGGGCGGGATGGCGCCGCCGCACGGTTTGATGCGTCCGGCCCTGTCCAACAACAAAACGCTGTTTCCGGCCGCGGCGAGGTCGGCCGCGGCGGTCGCGCCTGCCGGCCCGCCGCCGACGACGACGGCATCGTAGGTTCTCATGCCTCTGCCCATCCCTTCGTTTCGCCCGCGACGTAATCCGGCGACGCGGCCTGTGTTTTGGTCACCTGGGCCGCCAGGAAGGCGGAGACGAAGAAGAGCAGCCCTTCCAAGACGAAGACGATCCCGTAAGCCAGCGCCGGATCGGCGAACAGCACGCGCGTGGCATCGATGGCCGCCGTGCCGGCGAAGCCGCCCAGGCCGAAGGCAACGGCCTGGGCCGCGCCCCAAAGCCCCATCCGGGTTCCTTCCCGTGATGCCCGGCCGGCGCTGACCAGACCCATCATCGACCCGATGGCCGCCACGGCGAAGGCGCCGTTCGCCACGCCCAGCCCGAATACGGCTGCCTTCAGCGGGAAGGCCGGCCCGGCGAACCCGCCCAGTGCGATCGTGAACAGCGCCGCGCCGGACGCCAGGCAGCCGCCGATCGCCCAACCGCGCAACGAACCGAGACGGAACCCGCCCAGCCTTCGCCTGCCGAACGCGCCGCCGGCGATCGCCACCAGGATCATGCCGGAAAAGACGCCGCTGTGCTGGACCCCGCTCAGCTTGGTCGATTCGCCCGGCGTCATTCCGAAGACGGCCCCGGCGAAGGGTTCAAGGATCAGGTCCTGTGCGCTGTAGGCCAGCATCGATACGAAGACGAAGATCGCGAACCGGCGCGCCTTCGGTTCCGACCAGACCTGGCGCATGGCTTCGCGGAACGGCGTCGGATCGTCCCTGCGCGCGGCCGGCGCCGGGCGGGCCCGGCGTTCGATCCCCCAGACGGCCAGCACTGTCAGCAGAACGGCCAGACCCGACACGGTCGCGGTTACCACCACCAGCCGGTTGAGACTGAAGGGATCGAGGAACCCGCCGGCAACCGTCGCCGTGACGATCATGCCGGCAATCATCATCAGCCAGACGATGGTGGCTGCGGGCGCGCGCCGCTGGGGATCGACCGCCTGGGCCAGCAACACCAGCAACGACGTCCCTGAGGCGCCGACGCCGCCGCCGATCAGAACGAAGGCGAGGACGCTGAGCGCGGTGCCAAGCGCGGTATTCAGGGCGAGAACGGCGGTCGCGGCGGCCGCGCCGGTGCCGCCAAGGGCCAGCACCAGCATGCCGCCGATGATCCAGGGTGTGCGGCGGCCGCCGACGTCCGACCCATAGCCCCAGCGCGGGCGTGAAATCTGGACTGCGTAATGCAGGGCGACCAGCGCACCCGGCAGCATCGCCGGCAGCGCCAGTTCCACGACCATGACCCGGTTCAGTGTCGAGGTGGTCAGGACGACGATGGCGCCCAACGCGGTCTGCACCAACCCGAGACGAACGATACCGATCCACGAAAGCCCAGCGATCTGCATGGTGCTTTCCCCTTGCGTTAGCTGTTGTAGAGCGCGAAGGCGCTGAGAAGCATGCCAAGCACGTAAAGGCTGGTGCCCGTCGCGTTGTACCAGGGCGCGCGTTCCCGCGGCTGCCTGAGGAACCGTTCCATCAGATAGAGCTGCACCAGGAGCAGCGCGCCGACGCCTGCGGCGTAGTAGGCCTGACCCCAGGCGAACAGGAACCCGCAAACCGCAAGCTGGGGCGCCGCCATCACCAGACAGGCCAGCCGCGCGGCCCGTTCGACGCCCAGTTGCACGGGCAGCGAGCGCACGCCCATCTGCCGGTCGCCTTCGACGGATTTGAAGTCGTTCAGGGTCATGATGCCGTGGGCGCCCAGACTATAAAGCCCGGCCAGGACCAGGACCCGCCAGTCGGGAAGGCTGGCCGCCATCACCGCGGCCGCGGTGAACCAGGGGAGCCCTTCGTAGCACAGCGCCACCGCCGCGTTGCCGAACCAGCCGTTCTGCTTCAACCGGAACGGCGGCGCGCTGTAGGCCCAGGCAAAAACCAGCGCAACGACGGCGGCCGCAAATCCCCAAGGGCCCAGCAACGTGGCGACCGCCAGCGACAGCAGCGTCCAGACGATGGCGATATAGAGGCCCCACCGGCCGGGCACACGTCCCGACGGGATGGGCCGGTCCGGCTGGTTGATCGCATCCACGTGCCGGTCGAACCAGTCGTTCACCACCTGGCTCGCCCCGCACACCATCGGGCCCGCGAGGATCACCCCGGCGACCAGCAGCGGCCAGCGGTCCGTCTCGGGAATTCCGGAGGAAATGACGCCACAGGCATAGGCCCACATCGGCGCGAACCAGGTGATTGGTTTCAACAACTCGACAATGGATGTGAGTGCCGGGCGCGTCATATCTGTACGATAGATATGACACATCAAGGTGTCAATTACATTGGACAGTCAAGTTCGCAGCCCGATGGAACTTCTAGGACCGGCGGGACACAGCACCGTTGCGCGGCATTCCGATCAGTTCGTGCGGCCGTTCTGCGGCTCGTTCGGCAGGTCGCCGATCCCGTAACGGTGCAGTTTGGCGTAAAGGCTCTGGCGGCTGAGTCCCAGCAATTCCGCAGCAGACGCGCGATTGTCGCCGGTCAGGTCCAAAGCGGCCTCGATCGAGAGGCGTTCGATCATCTCGGTGGCGTCCCGGACGAGTTCCTTCAATGAGACACGCCCCACCAACTCGGTGAGTTGTTCGACCGATTGGACCCCTTCCAGACGCGCGACCCCGTCGACGTGGCGGCTGCCGACACCCCTGATCGAAAAGCCGAGGCAGGGCTCGTCGATGTCCAGGACTCCAACCGCCGACACCTCGACATCTTCCGACGACCCGAGCTCGCCGCGCACCGCCGTATGGAACAAGCGGATCAGGCCATGCTCGTTGAGGTTCGACAACAACGCCTGCATGTCGAAATCGGTCCGTCCGAGCCACCGTCCCAGCGGCTGTCCTATGGCCTGGTCCTTCGCGGCAAGCTGCGCCAGATCCAGGAACCCGGCATTTGCCGCCAACACGACCCCGTCGAGGTCGCAGACCACGAATCCCTCGGGCATGCTTTCGATCACGTCCAGAAGGCGCGACTTGTCCCTGGTGACGGGGGCCCCGTCGACGGGCGCGATCCGGACCAGGAAGTGTGACGCGTTGCCCTGCCGGAACAGCGAGGCCGAGACGGTGAAACTGCGCCCGTCCGTCCCGTCAAGCCTGACCAATTCAGCCGCCGCGTGCCCCGTTCGGCGCACACCGGACAACAGATCCGTGATCAGCGCGTCGTCGCTGGTTTCGATCGCTTCGGGAAAGGTCCGGCCGATCAGTTCGCCGGCCGTCGTTTCCAGGAGACGAATGGCAGCGGGATTTGCATCGACGATCCGGCGATTGGCTGCATCGACAATTAGGACCGCCTCTGCCGCCATCTGGAACAGCGCGCGATACCGCGTTTCGGTGTGTCGAAGTTGCATGTATTCACGCTCCATGGCTTGTTGCGCGCCCACCAGTTCCTGCTGCAGCTCGGCGACTCGACGCATTTCCCGGCCAAGCGCCAGCACCTGGCCTTTTTCGCCGAAAGGGATGGTGATGTAGCGCACCGGCAGGTCCGGGCCATCCGCCATCGGGTGATTGACTTGCCGCCACCGCAAGGGTGCGCCGCCGGCATCCTTCCGCAGCAAGTCGTCAACCTTCTGACGGCTTTCCACGGTAACGGTCTCCTGCCACGACTGTCCGCGCCAGTCCTCGACGCCGGACGACATAAGCTCGTCCTTGCCGCAGGCCAGGTCGTGGATCTCCCCGTCGCGGCCGACCACCAACGCAATGTCGCACGCCGCCGAAAGCACGGCCCCGGCGACGTCTTTGGTAAGCGCCGCCTGATATTTGGCGGACAACCCGAAATAAGCCGGATTGTCTCCTTGACCCACGTCAGCCATCCTCAGTCGTCACAATTCCCTACAAAAACAAAGGGTTTCTATCAGCGTGCCATCACGCCGCCAAGCATTTGATTCGCACGCAGGACCGCCTGGCGCCCGTCGATGCCAACGGCATCGGCGCCCATTCGCGGCGCCCAGTCGGGGCGCTCAACGAAGACGCGCCCACCAAGAAGGAAGCTCACCTCAGGGTTGAGCGACGTCGCCTTCATCCGCTTCAGAAAAGCGTCCAGGTCGGCCGCGTGGCTGTCACAGCTCACCGAGACCCCGATCACGTCGAACGGCTCTTCGACTAAAAGGTCAAACACTTCGTCGTTGGTGTCGGGAACACCACTCCAGACATCCCAGCCGTCGCGCCGGAAAAACTCGGCGACCATGTGAACGCCAAAGGTATGCTGTTCGTCCGGCAGCGTGACCAGAAGCGCGTTCTTTTCGACCGGCGGCGTCTCGGCAACCTTGAAAGCCGGGCTCAGCGCGTTCAGAACCTGCTGCATCCGGGAAAGTCCCACCGTGACCGTCGCGAAGTCGCAGATGTCCTCGACCCACAGCCTTCCAAGATGGCGGGCCGCCGGGGCCAGCAGATCCAGGAAGATCGCCTCCAACGAGACACCGCGTTCGCACAGGGCCGCAATATACCGGTGCGCAGCGTTGATCTCCTGCCTGACCACGATATCGGCGAACGTGATCACATCTTCTTCCGTGGGTTTGTCTTGGCGGTCGCCGCGCGGCCGGTTTTCCCGCGGCGTCTCCCGGTAGGCGAGCACCAGGCGCGGCAGGATCTCAGTCTCTATGGTGTCGGCAAGCCGGGAGAAGTCCGACCCGCCGTCTGCGCTGTCGCCGTTGGTCTGTTTTCCGGTGCGTTCGCTGGTTTCGCCGCAGTCATCGCACGGCGCTGTGACATCGTACCCCTGTAAGAACTCGCTTGGGCCCACCAAATGGCGCAGGCTCGACATGTTCATCTCCCTCGGAACGGAATTCTGAAGTACCCTCCGTCTTTGAGTTGGGTCGGATGCAACACTGGCTGGAGATCCTCGCAAACGCCCGTAAGGCGTCCCCCTACGCAACCCCCTACCCGTTTCATCGACCCGAACCGCCTCTCAAATCGTCCGATCATTGCGCGTCGAAAAAAGGGTTAATACACAAGTAGACCCACAGCCGATCGCGACTGTCAAGTTAACTTGATAATGTCAGGCACATTTTACTTCTGATGTGCCAAGCACCCTTGACACTTGTTCGAAACGCCCGCTACCATCCCGTCAGTCAAGCGTCACACGAGAAGGTGCGCCATGATCCTCATGTTCGATGTCGGAAATGTGGTCGACCGCTGTATCGCGCGGTTCGACGCCTGTCCCTGGTCGGTGCATGCAGGAGCGATCGCCTTGCCCGCCCGGAGTGCCGCAGCAGACGACACGCCTCGCCTCTATACCGCAGAGCAACGTCGCCGGCGCGATTCCACCCCTTGGACACTTGTCCAGGGTATCCTCGCACCCCTGCAGTTCGTGGTCTTCCTGGTCAGCCTCGCACTGGTGATGCGGTACTTGATGACGGGTGCCGGCTTCGAAGCGGCAACGATTTCCATCGTGGCGAAGACGGTCGTCCTCTACGTCATCATGGTGACCGGCGCGATCTGGGAACGCGTCGTCTTCGGACAGTATCTGTTTGCGCCATCCTTCTTCTGGGAAGACGTGGTCAGCATGGCCGTGATCGCGCTGCACACGGCCTATCTCGTGGCGCTGGTCACCGGCTGGCTGTCGCCGCAGGATCAGATGCTTCTGGCACTTGCCGCCTATGCCGCCTACGTCGTCAATGCGGCTCAGTTCCTTCTGAAACTGCGCGCCGCGCGCCGGGAAGGCGAGACGGAACTGCGCAACAGGATCAGCCTGCATCCCGCGGAATAGGACCACGGACGGCCGTCCGCGACGCCGGGCGGGCAACTCCGTCAAACGATCGTCGAGCCTTCCCAGCGCCCCTCAACGTGGAGAACGCGGAACCGCGCGAACAGCGCCTCGCTGAACCAGCCGCCCGCGCGCACGCACCCGATCGCCGACCCGTGGAAACCGCGAAAGGCGAAAGCATCCAGGGCCTCGGTGTCGCGCCATATGGTGAACGTCATCTGGTGCAGCCAGGGGATCTCGGCCAAGCCGAGCTGGAAAACGAGCCCGTCCCGGTCGGCGGTCGAGCGGGCGATATCGGGAACCTGACGCCAGAAGTCGAGCACGTGGCGCGGCCGGATCGTTGCGCGGGTGATCACGGCGACCGACCGATCGACGTCGTCCACGCCAGCGCCCGCGTGGTTCACCGCAAAGGGCGCGCGACCGGCCCACGCGCCGCGGCTGCGGATCGGCCCTAGAAAGACCGTCCAGTCTTCGCGCGCCTTCGCGCGATAGCGCTGGAAGACCGGAGCTTCCATGAAACGCGTCCGCCCCACCTCCAGCGACGGCCAATCCGCCAGAATGGCAAGCACCGAGAAGTTGGGATAGGGATAGAAGCCTTCCCGCGTGCCGGTTCCCAAAAGCTTGTGAAACCCGATGTCGGGAACCCGCGACAACGGCCGCCGCGCAAGCAGCATCTGGTTCCAGGCCCACAGCTTGGCCGAAACGGTGTCGAACCTGAAAAGGGACAGCGATGCGACGCTCATGCCGAAGCCATACAACCCATTGATCTATTCACTGTCGCTCAAATCGGACAGCCTTGCCAAGACTGCCACGCAGAACCGTCAAGCAGGGGCAAGGCCTGTCCCCGCCGCCCGCCATTTGCGCATTGAGGCTGCGAACAAGCCTTGCGTCAATTTGTTTTAACATCTTTAATGTCAAGTGATGTTGACGATACTCAAGCCTGCCGCCCCGGCAACTCGGAGCGACAACGACCGGCCCCATGCCGTGGTCATCGGAAGCGGCTTCGGCGGCCTTGCTGCCGCGGTCCGGCTGGGCGCAAAGGGCTATCGGGTCACCGTGCTTGAGAAACTGGATGCGCCGGGCGGACGGGCCTACGTGTTCAGGCAAGACGGCTTCACCTTCGACAGCGGTCCGACCATCGTAACGGCGCCATGGCTCCTGGAAGAACTCTGGGCGCTGTGCGGCAAGACGCTTGCGGAGGATATCGAGCTCAAATCGCTCTCGCCTTTCTACGACGTGCGGTTCGACGACGGGTCGGTGTTCACGGTCAGCGGCGACCCCGAGGCGATGCGGGCGGAGGTGGCGAAACTCTCGCCCGGGGACGCGGGCCGTTTCGACCGCTTCATGGACCAGAGCAGGAAGATCTTCGACTACGGTTTCACGGATCTTGCGAACCGGCCGTTCCCCACCTTGGGCACCATGCTGCGGGCCGTTCCGAGAATGGTTGCGCTTGGCGGTCATCGCACGGCATACGGCTTCGTGTCGCGCTACCTCAAGGATCCGCGGCTGCGCATGGCGATGAGTTTTCATCCGCTGCTGATCGGCGGCAACCCGCTGTCGGTGCCGGCCATGTACTGCCTGATCCATCATCTGGAGCGGAAATGGGGGGTCCATTTCGCCATGGGCGGCACCGGCGAACTGGTGAAGGGACTCGTCGGGCTGATCCGCGGCCAGGGCAACATGGTCCGCTGCAACGCCGACGTCGCCGAAATCACCGTCGATGGCGGGCGCGCAACGGGCGTCAGACTGGCGGACGGAACGCGGATCGATGCCGACATCGTCGTTTCAAATGCCGATGCCGCCTGGACCTACAACGAGTTGCTGTCGGGGACGGCCAGGAAACGCTGGACCGCGCGCCGGGTGGCAAACACGGATTACTCGATGGGCCTGTTCGTCTGGTACTTCGGCACGAGCAGGAAGTTCCCCGATGTCGGGCACCACACGATGGTTCTTGGTCCGCGGTACGGCGAACTGCTGACCGACATCTTCAAACGCAAGCACTTGGCCGACGATTTCAGCATCTATGTGCACCGGCCGACGGCGACCGACCCTGCGCTGGCGCCGCCGGGCTGCGATACCTTCTATGCGCTGGTCCCGGTCCCGCATCTGGACGCGCCCGTGGACTGGGAGGAACGGGCGGAAGGTTACCGCAAAGCGGTGCAGCGCAGGCTGGAGGAGACGATACTGCCCGGCTTCGGCGACAGCGTGATTACATCGCGTTTCGTGACGCCGAAGGACTTCAAGGTGCGCCTCAGCTCCTACAAGGGCGCCGGCTTCGGTCCCGAACCGACGCTGCTGCAGAGCGCCTGGTTCAGACCGCACAACCGCAGCGAGGAGGTCGACGGCCTTTATCTGGTGGGGGCCAGCACACATCCCGGTGCCGGGATCCCCGGCGTCATCACCTCAGCCAAGATTCTCGACCAACTGGTGCCCCATGCACACGCAACTGTTTGAGTGGGGGTACGCAACTCTTGACGATCGCCGGCACTGCCGGCGTGCGATCCGCCAGGGATCGAAAAGTTTCTTTGCGGCGTCGATCATCCTGCCCGCCGATCTGCGGGACCCGGCCTACGCGGTATATGCCTTTTGCCGTATGGCGGATGACAATGTGGATCTCGGCAACTCGCAGGGCGACGCCATCGCGCGCCTGAAAGGACGGCTTGATGCCGTTTATGACCGCACGCCGATGGACCATCCCTGCGATCGGGCTCTCACCGACGTCGTCGTGCGCTTCAACGTTCCGCGCGCCTTGTTCGACGCGCTGATCCAAGGTCTGGAGTGGGACGAGACGGGCCAAAGCTACGAGACGATCGACGATCTTCAGGCCTATGCGGCCCGCGTGGCGAGCGCCGTTGGCGCGATCATGACCTGTCTGATGGGCCGGCGGGCGTCGTCGACGCTGGCCCGGGCCTGCGACCTTGGCGTCGCCATGCAGCTCACGAACATCGCCCGGGACGTGGGCGAAGATGCGCGGGCAGGCCGCGTTTATCTGCCTCATGCCTGGTTGCGGGAAGCGGGCCTGCAGCCGGCCGACCTGATCGCAGAGCCGGCGATGACGCCGGCGCTGGCATCGGTGATCCAACGCCTGCTGGAACATGCCGACCCGCTTTATCTCCGCGCCGCATCGGGTATCGCGGACCTGCCGGCATCCTGCCGACCGGCCATCAACGCCGCCCGCCGTCTCTATGCCAGTATCGGCGATGCCGTTGCCGCGAACGGATACGATTCGGTCAACCAACGCGCCGTCGTGCCGACGCGACGCAAGCTGTTCATCGCGGCCCACGCCGCATTGGAAGCCGTCTTCCTGGATGCGCGGGCGCAAGACCCGGCGCTTGCCGCCACCCGGTTCCTGGTGCAGGCGGTGGTGGATCACCCCACGGGCGCCGAAGCCGGCGAGTCCGTTGACTCGCGGACCGAATGGGTCATCTTGCTGTTCGAGCGGCTGGCGGAACGGGAGCGCGTGCGCAACGCCGGCATCGTTTAGCGCACGGCCGCGCGCGCCATGGCGACGCCGGCCGAAACCGACAGAGACCCCTGAACAATGGGCATGAATGTGATCCCCCTCTTCGAAGGGCTCGTCATTATCGGCCTGGTGTTCGGCTTTGGCTCCTGGGAACTGTGGAAACTCCGCAAGGAACGCAAGCAGCGCGAGGCCGCAAAGGCGGCAAAGGAAGCCGACTGACGGCCGGGCTCAGCCGGGGCGCCGCGGCATGCGGAAAGGCAGCATGAACTTCACGACGGGAGAGACGTAGCGGGTGGCCGAAAGGCTCTCGTGAACGGCGGTTGCCGCGTGCCCGAGCAGACTGGTTGCCACCATTGACCGCGCGTAGAAGGGCGTGTCCTCCAGCGTCGTCAGGATCGCCACCTCATCCGGCCGCTCGGTGCGCGTTTCCCGGCGGATCCCCCACTTCGACGTCGGCAGTCGCGCGGCCTGCGGTGCCGCAAACGGCTCAACGCCCCCTTTCGCGTCGACGCGCAGCGCCAGCGACCGGCGACCGCCGTCTGGAAACACCGGGTCGTAAAGCAAGGCCGCAGATCCGTCGGGCAGATGGGCGCGAGACCAGGACCAGGTGGAGAAAGCCGCCTCGACGGGCTCGTCGCCCTCGTTGCTGTCGAGATAGCCGTGACCGCGCCACGCGAGGCGCGGTTGCTCCAACTCGACCTCGACCCGCGCGCGCGGCGCGATCGGCCACCAGCGGTGGCGGCAGCCGGGATCGAGCTCGAAATGCCGTTCCGTCACGGCCTCGGGATGAAGCACCACGCGGCCGCGCACCCGGCGCGGCACGGGCACCGCGGTTTCGTCGATCTCGATGACCAGGCGGTCGTCGGCCCAACGCGCCGCACTGGGTCCGATCTGCAACTCGTGCGACGTCGTCGTCAGAGCCGTCCGGGCGCGCTCGGTCATGGTCCAACGACGGTGCGCCGGTCCGTAGAGCGCCACGTTTATCGCCACGTGATTGCGGGGATCCGCGTTGCCCCGCCGACGGGCCAGCGCATAGTAAGGTGAAAAGACGCTGCCGATGAAAAGGATGATCGACAGGCCATGGTCGCCGTCGTCGCTCAACGCATCGACATACCACCAGACATAGCCGGTTGGCGGGACGACCGCGTCGAAACGCGGTCCGCGACCAAGCTCTCCGCCGCCATAAGGCCGGACAAGGCCGCCATGGGGACCCCAGGCCCCGGATGAACGCTGCCCCCCGCCAGATAGAGCCCCGGGATCGCCGTTCGACAGCCCGGCCGCTGCAACGGACCCCTCCATCCGTGAGACGCCCGGCCATAAAGCGCGCCGCCCGTCCCCGGGAACAGCCGGTGAAAATCGTGCGGCGTCACCAACTCCGTCCGTTGCGGATCCCGCTCCAGCTCCAGTCCGCACCGCTGCAGGACCGAAAACGTCCGCTTCTCGCATTGCTCGATCTCCCGTGCAGGAAACTGCCCGCCGTCACCCGATGCAGGCGCGTTGACAATCAACAGCATTCGCTCCGGCCCGTCGGGCGGCGGCTCGGCGCCGTCCAACCGGTCCTGGGCGCAAACATAGACCGTCGGTTCTTCCGGAAGCCGCCGACGGTCGAAGATGTCCTGGAACTCCCGCTCGTAGGCGTTGGAGAAGAACACGCTGTGGTGGACCAGAGGAAACCCGCGGACCCGGGCGTCCAAGAGCCATGTCATCGCCGAAAGCGACCGCGCGCGCGGATCGACCGCCGGGGCGGCACGCTGCACCCCCGCCCCCAGCAGACCGGCCGCCAGCGCGGCGGCATCGCCGTTCATGACGACCGCATCGGCATCCAGCCTGTCGCCGCTCTCCAGACGAACGCCCGCCGCCCGGCCGTTTTCCACCAGGATTTCCGACACCGCGGCGTTGCAGCGCACCTCACCGCCGCGCGCCTCGATCAGCCGCACCAGCGCATCCGCAACGCCGTAGATGCCGCCTTGCACGTACCAGACACCGTCCTGTTCCACATGCGCCACCAGCATCAATGTGGCCGGAGCCTGGAACGGCGACGAGCCGCAATAGGTCGCATAGCGGCCGAAAAGCTGGCGCAGTCTGGGGTCGCGGAAGTGCTTCGAGAGACCCCGCCACATGTTGCTGAAGGGCTGCATCCGGCGCATCGCGCCCAACCCGCCAACGCCGAAATCCCGGACCATCCCGCCGAGATGCGGGGCCGGCTTGCACAGGAACGGGTCCTTCAGCATCCGAAAGATCTCTTTGGACTCGGCGCAGAACCGCCGGTAGCCGTCCGCCTCCGCCGGGCCGGAAAACGCCGCGACCGCCTCGGCCGAACGATCGATATCGGCGAACAGGTCCAGCCGAGCGCCGTCCTGCCAGGCGTGCCGCGCCAGCACGTCGGCTGGCCGCAGAACCAGATGCGCGTCCAGCGCCTCGCCGACGGCGTCGAACAGACGATCGAACACCCATCGCATCGTGAAGACGGTCGGGCCGGCATCGATTTCCTTTGCGCCGACGCGCACCCGACGCATCTTCCCGCCGGGTCGGGCGGCACGTTCAAGCACCACAACCCGCATGCCCCGGGCAGCCAGCCTGAGCGCAGAAGTCAGGCCGCCCACCCCGGCGCCGATGACGATGACGGTCTGATCGGACATGGTCGCGACATCACCACTTGTCATTTCGTTTTGACGCCCGTAGTGTATAGCTACCTTGACAGTTTTGCATGGACTTTCCACGCGGACACGGCCGAAACGGACTGGTGGCGGGAGACCTCCGATGAAAATCGAAAGTCGTATTGAAAAGGGGCTGTCGCAGACACTGAACAAGGTGTTGCGCACCGGTGCGCCGCCGACGCTGGCCGCCGGGATCCGGTACTGCGTCTTCCCGGGCGGTGCGCGGATCCGGCCCAAGCTTTGCCTGGCGGTGGCGGAGAGTTGCGGCGACGACCAACCGGAGCTGGCGACCGCCGCGGCGTCGGCGATCGAGCTTCTGCACTGCGCCTCCCTGGTGCATGACGACCTGCCCTGTTTCGACGATGCCGAGATGCGTCGCGGCAAACCCTCGGTTCACCGCGCCTTCGGCGAGCCGACGGCCGTGCTGGTTGGCGACGCGCTGATCGTTCTGGCGTTCGAATCGCTCAGCCATCACATCGAGACCGCACCCGACCGGGCGGCGCGCCTGCTGCGCATCACCGCCGGTTCGGTGGGCATGCCGTTCGGCATCGTTGCCGGTCAGGCGTGGGAGGACGAACCCGAGGCCATCCTGGCAGACTATCAGCGGACCAAAACGGGCTCGCTGTTCGCCGCGGCAACAGAGGCCGGTGCCGTCGCGGCCGGCGGCGACGCCACGATCTGGCGCATGCTTGGCGAGCGGCTGGGCGAGGCATATCAAGTGGCGGACGATATCCAGGACGTGGCCGGCGACGCCGACCGCATCGGCAAGCCGACCGGCCAGGACGCGATGCGCGCAAGGCCCAACGCGGTGCTGCATCACGGCATGGAAGGGGCGACCAAGCTGTTGAAACAGCTGGTGCGCGACGCAATGGACGCCGTACCGCCGGGCCCCGGCGCCGAACGCCTGCAGAAGATCATCGAGAAGGAATCGAAACGCTTCATGCCGGCCGAGGTCATGCATGACGCGGCATGACACAGGCGCCAGACCTTGATCTCCCGGGGAAACTGGGAAAGGCGACCGGGCCGTCGGTGACCCTGTCGGACCGGCTGCGCAGCGTTGCGCCGCGCCTGGTCAGCTCGCCCCGGTTCCGGGCTTGGATCGCCCGGCTGCCCGTCGTTCGCACAATCACGCGTCATCAGACACAGGCGCTGTTCGACGTTTGCGCAGGGTTCGTCTATTCCCAGATCCTGGCCGCCTTTGTCGAGACGGGTACCCTCGAGGCCCTGGCGAAAGGCCCGCTGTCCGCCGGCGAACTGGCCGGAAAGACCGGCCTTGCGCCCGAGACGGCCGAGCGGCTGCTGCGCGGCGCGGCGGCGCTGGGACTTGCCGGGCACCGCAGCGGCGGGCGCTTCGGGCTTGGCATGCGCGGCGCCGCGTTGATCGACAATCCCGGTGTCCTTGCGATGATCCGACATCACAAGGACCTGTATGCGGATCTGTCGGACCCGGTGGGTCTGCTGCAGGGAACGGCCGGTCCTTCCCGGCTGTCCCGATACTGGTCCTATCTGTCGGCGGACCGCGAGGACAGGCTGTCCAACGAAGCGGCGGCCCGGTACAGCGAACTGATGGCCCTGTCCCAGACCATGGTGGCCGAGATCGCCACCGACAGCTTTGCATTTCACAAGTACCGCCGGATCCTCGATGTGGGCGGCGGCACCGGCGTGTTTCTCGAGCATGTGGCGAGCCGGGCGCCGGGGTCGACCCTGTCCCTGTTCGATCTGCCGCCGGTGGCCGCAAGCGCGCGGGAACGGCTCTCGACGGCCGGTCTCGGCGACCGCATCAGCGCGGTCGGCGGCGATTTCCTGTGCGATCCGCTGCCGTCCGGCCAGGACCTCGTCACACTGGTCAGGGTGGTCTACGACCATAAGGACGCAACGGTTCTGGCGCTCCTGCGTGCCTGCCGCGCGGCCTTGAACGACCGGGGCGCCCTGCTGATCGCCGAACCAATCTCCGGTCCCGGACCGGGCGCCAAGGTGGCGGATGCGTATTTCGGGTTCTACCTGATGACCATGGGGTCCGGCGGCACCCGGACCCGGGAACAGCACACCACCCTGCTGCACCGGGCCGGCTTCAGGCATGTGCGGTTTCTGACAACCACCGTTCCCGATCAGATCAGGCTCATCCTGGCACGCCCCTGAGCCTGTCAGGCCGTTCTGACAGCAGAGTGTTAATTCCAATTGACAACTTTGTGTGTCGTTCTAGACTGACACATTGAAGCACTCGCACACTGACAGGGGCGGTCATGGAAGCCGTGGCAGTTGTGGTGGAGCAGCCGAAACGTCTTGCGCTCAGCAAGCTTGGCCTCACGCCACCGTCCGACGAAGACATCGTCGTGGACACGAAGTGGAGCGGCATCAGCACCGGCACGGAACGGCTGTTGTGGTCGGGCCGGATGCCGGACTTTCCCGGCATGGGATATCCGCTGGTGCCCGGCTACGAATCCGTGGGCCAGGTTGTCCAGGCGGGGCCCGCAGCGGACAAACGGCCGGGCGACCTGGTCTTCGTTCCGGGCGCCCAGTGCTACCGCGATGCGCGTGGCCTTTTCGGCGGCGCGGCGAACAGGCTGGTGACCGCCTCGCACCGCACCGTTCGGATCGATCCCCAGCTTGAGGAACGCGGCGTGCTGATGGCACTGGCCGCGACCGCCTTTCACGCCCTGCGCGGCTCGGACTGGGGCCAGGAACGCCCCGAACTGATCGTCGGACACGGCGTCTTGGGCCGTCTCCTTGCCCGGCTGGCGACTGCGTTGGGCGGCCCGCCGCCGACGGTTTGGGAAACCGAACCCAAACGCATCGACGGCGCGGAGGGCTACGAGGTCTGTGCGCCGGAGAAGGACGCGCGCCGGGACTACCGTGCAATCTACGACGTCAGCGGCGATGCCGGCCTGATCGACACGTTGGTCCAACGGCTGGCACCTGGCGGGGAGATTGTCCTGGCCGGGTTCTATGACGCACGCCCGTCCTTCGCCTTTCCGCCGGCCTTCATGCGCGAGGCACGCCTGCGCATCGCGGCGGAATGGAAACCCGAAGACCTGACCGCGGTCGCGGCGATGATCGAAAAGGGCGCGCTGTCGCTGGACGGCCTGATCACGCACCGCCAGCCCGCCGCCCGGGCAGACGACGCCTATCGCACCGCGTTCGGCGATCCTGCCTGTCTGAAGATGATCCTGGACTGGAGCGACTGCTCATGACCAAGCCCAATGCCGCCAAGCGTTCGCAGCAACAAGCCATGACCGAAGCCCTGCGCGCCGAAGCCGCGATCGACCCGCCGGCCGTCGCGACCGGTCCGGTGGTCAAGGAAACCCAGATCATCGCCATCTACGGCAAGGGCGGAATCGGAAAGAGTTTCACGCTGTCGAACCTCAGCTACATGATGGCGCAACAGGGCCAGAAGGTGCTGCTGATCGGCTGCGATCCCAAGAGCGACACCACTTCCCTGCTGTTCGGAGGACGCAACGTCCCGACGATCATCGAGACTTCCAGCCGCAAGAAAGAGGCGGGCGAGGATATCGAGATCGGCGACGTGTGTTTCGTGCGCGACGGCGTCTACGCCATGGAGCTGGGCGGACCGGAGGTCGGCCGCGGCTGCGGCGGACGCGGCATCATCCACGGCTTCGAACAGATGGAGAAACTGGGCTTCCACGACTGGGACTTCGACTACGTGCTGTTGGACTTCCTGGGCGACGTCGTGTGCGGCGGCTTCGGCCTGCCGATCGCCCGCGACATGTGCCAGAAGGTCATCGTCGTCGGCTCCAACGACCTGCAGTCCCTGTACGTCGCCAACAACGTCTGCTCGGCGGTCGAGTATTTCCGCAAGCTGGGCGGCAACGTGGGCGTCGCCGGCATGGTCATCAACAAGGACGACGGCACCGGCGAGGCGCAGGCCTTCGCGGATTCCGTCGAGATTCCGGTTCTGGCGGCGATCCCGGCGCACGAGGACATCCGGCGCAAGAGCGCCAACTACGAGATCATCGGCAAGCCGGGCGGCGAATGGGCGCCGATCTTCCAGGATCTCGCGACGAACGTCGCCGAAGCGCCGCCGCGGCAGCCGACGCCCTTGGACCAGGATTCGCTGTTGAACCTGTTCTCGCGCGAAGAAACCGGGCGCGACGTGGTCCTGCAGCCGGCCAAGCTTGAAGACATGTGCAGCGCGCAGGCGCTGCAGAAGTCGTCGCTCGAAGTGGTCTACGACACGGCATGACCTACGACCGTCCATCCCCGGACGGCCCGCAGGTCGCCGTCCGCGAACAGGAAAGCGCCGAGGTGCCGGCCGACGGGCTCGGCTGCCACGCCGGCGCGGACAAGATGCGCGCCGCCGCCGAAAAGGCGGGCAAAAGCGAGATCCTTGACCGCTATGCCCGGGACTATCCGCAAGGCCCGCACGACAAGCCGCAGAGCATGTGCCCGGCGTTCGGGTCGCTGCGCGTGGGCTTGCGCATGCGGCGCACGGCCTCGGTGCTGTGCGGGTCGGCCTGCTGTGTCTACGGCCTGACGTTCACGTCGCACTTCTACGGCGCGCGCCGAACGGTCGGCTATGTGCCGTTCAATTCCGAAACCCTCGTGACCGGCAAGCTTTACGAGGACATTCGCGACGCCGTGCACGCCTTGGCCGATCCCGAGCACTACGACGTCATCGTGGTGACCAATCTGTGCGTCCCGACGGCTTCGGGCGTACCGCTGCAGATGCTGCCGAAGGAGATCAACGGGGTCCGCGTCGTCGGTATCGACGTGCCCGGTTTCGGCGTGCCGACCCATGCCGAAGCGAAGGACGTGATCGCCGGCGCGATGCTGAAGGTCGCGCGGACCGAGGCCGAACTGGGCCCGGTCCAGGCGCCCCAGGGCGGCCCCAGCAGCGGGCCGTCGATCGCCTTGCTGGGCGAGGTGTTTCCGGCCGACCCGGTTTCGATCGGGCAGATGCTGGCGCCGATGGGACTGGCCGCCGGGCCCGTTGTACCGACCCGCGAGTGGCGCGAACTATATGCGGCGCTCGACTGCGTGGCCGCGGCCGCGGTCCATCCTTTCTATACCAGCGCCTGCCGCGAGTTCGCCGAAGCCGGCCGCCCGGTGATCGGGTCGGCCCCGGTCGGCGTCGACGGCACGGCCTTGTGGTTGGACTCCGTTGCGGAGATCTGCGGTGTCGCCCGCGACAAGCTGGATGCCGCCAAGAACGCGACCCTTCCGGCCATTTCCGGCGCCCTGCGCGCGGCCCCGATCAAGGGCCGGGTCACGCTGTCGGGCTATGAGGGATCGGAGCTTTTGGTTGCGCGCCTGCTGGTCGAATCGGGCGCCGAGGTGCCCTATGTGGGCACCGCCTGCCCGCGCACCCGGTGGTCGGATCCCGACCGCGAATGGCTGGAGGCGCACGGCGTCGAGGTCACCTACCGCGCCTCGCTGGAACAGGACCTGGCCGCCGTCGCCGAATACGAACCGGACGTGGCGATCGGCACGACGCCGGTGGTGCAGAAGGCCAAGGAAATGGCCATACCGGCGCTCTACTTCACGAACCTGATCTCCGCCCGGCCGCTGATGGGTGTTGCCGGCGCCGGCGTGCTGGGACAGCTGATCAACGGAGCGATGGCCAACCGGTCGCGCTTCGACCGGATGAAGGCGTTCTTCGAGGGCGTCGGGTCAGGCGACACTTCGGGCGTCTGGGAAGACGTGCCGCCGGACCACAGCGCGTTTCGCAAACGAAACGCGGCGAAACGCGCCCGGGCGGCCAAAGCCCGCAAGGACGACAGTGTCGAGGGAGCCGTCGGATGCTGATCCTCGACCACGACCGCGCCGGCGGCTATTGGGGGTCGGTCTACGTCTTCACCGCCATCAAGGGCCTGCAGGTCATCATCGACGGCCCCGTGGGCTGCGAGAACCTGCCGGTCACCTCGGTCCTGCACTACACCGACGGGCTGCCGCCGCACGAGCTGCCGATCGTCGTCACCGGGCTGGCCGAAGAGGAACTCGGCCAGACCGGAACGGAACAGGCGCTCAGGCGCGCCCACAAGACGCTGGACCCGGACCTGCCGGCCGTCGTGGTGACTGGATCGATCGCCGAGATGATCGGCGGCGGCGTCACGCCCGAGGGCACCGGCATCAAACGCTTCCTGCCGCGGACCATCGACGAGGACCAGTGGCAGAGCGCCGACCGCGCCATGTATTGGCTGTGGAGCGAGTTCGCGGCGCCCAAGGGCCGGATGCCGAAGCCGAAAAAGCGCCCGGAAGGGTCCAAGCCCCGGGTCAACATCATCGGTCCGTGCTACGGCACCTTCAACATGCCCTCCGACTTGGCCGAGATCCGCCGGCTGGTGGAAGGCATCGGGGCGGACGTCAACATGGTCTTCCCGTTGGGATCCCATCTGAGCGAGGTCGCCCGGCTGGTGGACGCGGACGTCAATGTCTGTATGTACCGCGAGTTCGGGCGCCAGCTCTGCGAGGCGCTGGACCGGCCTTACCTGCAGGCGCCGATCGGCGTCGAGAGCACGACAAAGTTCCTGCGCTCCTTGGGCGAGTTGCTTGACCTGGACCCGGAACCCTTCATCGAGCGCGAGAAACACACCACCATCAAGCCCGTCTGGGACCTCTGGCGTTCGGTGACGCAGGACTTTTTCGGCACCGCCTCGTTCGGGATTGCCGCGACCGAAACCTACACCCGCGGTGTCCGCAAATTCCTCGAAGGGGACCTGGGTCTGCCCTGCACGTTCGCCTTCGCACGCCACGCCGGCAAGAAGCCCGACAACGAGGCGGTCCGCAAGGCGGTGCACGAGAAGACACCCCTGGTCCTGTTCGGAAGCTACAACGAACGCATGTATCTGGCCGAGATCGGCGGCCGCGCCGTCTTCGTGCCCGCCTCTTTTCCCGGAACCATCATCCGACGGCATACCGGCACCCCGTTCATGGGGTATGCCGGCGCAACCTACCTGGTGCAGGAGATCTGCAACGCGCTTTTCGACGCGCTGTTCCACATTCTGCCGTTGGGCAGCGACCTGGATAAGGCCGACGCAACCTTGGCGCGGCCCCATCAGGAGCTTGCCTGGAGCGCCGAGGCGCAAACCGCGCTCGCGCGGGTCCTTGAGACCTACCCTGTGCTGACCAGAATTTCCGCGGCAAAGCGCCTGCGCGACGCCGCAGAAAAGAACGCCCGGATCGCCGGCCTTTCCGAAGTGACGACACAGTGTCTCGACCGTGCGCGCCTCGCCCTTGTGGAGGGCAATGCGGCATGACCGGCGCGCCCGCGATCGCGAGACCGAGATTCGTCCGGCTTTGTCGGGCGTACGAACCGCCGGGGCGGGTGTTCCCCGCCGCGGAGGCCCTGGCCGCGTAGGGTGTATGCGGTAACGGCCGTATGGCCAGTGAGTATGGAGGTAAATTTATGGCTGACCCAGTGAGTATGTCAGGCCTTACCCCCGACGAAGCCAAGGAGTTCCACGAGTACTACCTGAAGGGCATGATGCTCTTCGTGGCGGTTGCCATTGTCGCCCATTTCCTCGTTTGGATCTGGCGGCCGTGGTTCCATCCGGAGAAGACCGCCATGGCTTCGGACCTCCTGCAAAATGCGACCACCACTCTGACAATGTTGACGTAGGAGGGAAGATCGATGTGGCGAATCTGGCTTATCTTCGACCCTCGCAGAGTTCTGGTCGCGCAGGGTGCGTTCCTGTTCAGTCTAGCGATTCTCATTCATTTCATCCTGCTGAGCACGGAACGTTTCAACTGGCTGCAGAACCCCTAGGGGCCTGCAGCCGAAGGACTGCTGCTGTGCCGGACGGCGGACGAACGTCTCCGTGCCGGCGCGGCAGCGGCTCTTCGACGGGTACAGCGGACGGAGCGGCGCCGATGAGGCCAAGCGCCGTCCGCTGGACCCCGACAACACAAGGCCCCCAACCAGCGAAGGACGGGGACCAGCGAAGACCGGGGAACTGATGCGATGTCCATGCTAGATTTCGAGAAGAAGTACCGCGTGCGCGGCGGCACCCTGATCGGCGGCGACCTGTTCGATTTCTGGGTCGGCCCCTTTTATGTGGGCTTCTTCGGTGTCACGACCGCGTTCTTCTCGATCGTCGGGACCGGCCTGATCATCTACGGCGCCGCAATCGGGCCGACCTGGAACATTTGGCGGATCAATATCGCCCCGCCGGACCTGTCCTACGGCCTGGGGTTCGCGCCGCTGGCCGAGGGCGGCCTTTGGCAAATCATCACGATCTGCGCGATCGGCGCCTTCGTTTCCTGGGCGCTGCGCGAGGTCGAGATTTCGCGAAAACTGGGCATGGGCCTGCACGTCCCGTTCGCCTTTAGCGTCGCAATCTTCGCCTACGTGGTCCTGGTCGTTGTCCGACCGTTCCTGCTGGGTGCCTGGGGACACGGGTTCCCTTACGGTATTCTCAGCCACCTGGACTGGGTCTCGAACGTCGGCTACCAGTATCTGCACTTCCACTACAACCCGGCGCACATGCTCGCGGTGACCTTCTTCTTCACCACGACGTTTGCGCTTGCGTTGCACGGCGGGCTGATCCTGTCGGCGGCAAACCCGGGCAAGGGCGAAGTCGTCAAGTCCGCGGAACACGAGAACGTCTTCTTCAGGGACGCGATCGGCTATTCGATCGGTCCGCTGGGCATTCATCGGCTCGGCCTTTTCCTGGCCCTGTCCGCCGGCTTCTGGAGCGCCGTCTGCATCGTCATCTCGGGCCCGTTCTGGTCACGCGGCTGGCCGGAATGGTGGACCTGGTGGCTTGACCTGCCGATCTGGAGTTAGGGGGAAGCACCATGCCGGAATACCAGAACATCTTCACCCGCGTGCAGGTTCACGGGCCCGTCGATCTGGGCATCCCGATACCGGGCCACGAAACCTACCCGCGCGGCACCCAGGCCCGCAAATCCTGGCTCCTCGGCAAGTTCGGCGACGCGCAGATCGGTCCGCTGTACCTGGGTTCGATGGGCGTCGCGTCGCTGATCTGCGGCGCGATCTGGTTCGTCACCGTCGGCCTTAACATGCTCGCCCAGGTCAACTGGAACCCCATCCAGTTCGTCCGGCAACTGTTCTGGCTGTCGCTCGACCCGCCGGCGCCGGAATACGGCCTTTCGATCCCGCCGATGGCGGAAGGCGGCTGGTACCTGTTCTCCAGCATCTTCCTACTGGCATCCGTCCTTTTGTGGTGGGCGCGCCTGTACACCCGCGCCAGGCAGCTCAAGATGGGCACGCACATCGCCTGGGCGTTTGCGTCTGCGATCTGGCTGTTCCTGGTGCTTGGCCTGATCCGGCCGCTGGTCATGGGCAGCTGGTCGGAATGCGTGCCCTACGGCATCTTCCCTCACCTCGACTGGACCGCGGCCTTTTCGATCCGTTACGGCAACCTCTTCTACAACCCGTTCCACATGCTTTCGATCGTCTTCCTGTACGGGTCGGTGCTCCTATTCGCGATGCATGGCGCGACCATCCTGGCGGTCAGCCGGTTCGGAGGCGACCGCGAGGTCGACCAGATCGTCGACCGCGGGACCGCCTCGGAACGCGCCGCGCTGTTCTGGCGCTGGACCATGGGTTTTAACGCCACCATGGAATCGATCCATCGTTGGGCTTGGTGGTTCGCGGTTCTGACCACCCTGACCGGCGGCATCGGCATCCTTCTGACCGGAACCGTCGTCGACAACTGGTACCTGTGGGGCGTCAAGCACGGGATCGCCCCGGCCTATCCTGACGTCTACAACGAGTTGGCCGATCCCGGCATGGCCGGAGGGAATTGATATGAGACTCGCACTAATTTTCGTCGGTGTTCCTCTGCTGGCCGTGCTGACCATCGCGATGCTGCTGACCTTCGAGGTCCCGCCGATGGATGTCACTCAGATCGGCTTCCGGGGCGTCGGCATCGAACAGGTCGACAACCCTCGTATCGAGGCCGAGTTGGCCAAACGCAACCAGCCGCCTGAAGAGCTGGACCCGGTCGAGCCGGGCGGCCCGCTGGCCAGCGAAGCGTACGAGAACGTGCAGGTGCTGGGCGACCTGACCCAGGACGAGTTCGACCATTACATGCTGTCGGTGACCGAATGGGTCTCGCCGGAGGAAGGCTGCGGCTACTGCCACAACGAGGAGAACCTGGCAGAGGACAACGTCTACACCAAGATCGTCTCCCGCCGGATGATGCAAATGACCCGCGCCATCAATGGCGATTGGGAAGCCCATGTCGGTGGCGCCGGCGTCAACTGCTATACCTGCCACCGCGGCCTGCACGTCCCCCAATACGTCTGGGTTGAGGACGATCAGTATCCCGCAGCGGGCGGATTCGCAGCCAGCAGGAACAACCAGAACCTGGCGACGGAGGTTGCGGGCTTCGCGTCCCTGCCCTACGACGCGCTTTCCGAGAAGCTGACCAGGGACGACGTCGAGATCCGCGTCCAGGGCGACAACGCGCTGCCCTATGCCGGAGAGCGCGGCGTGACCTGGCAAGAGACGGAACGGACCTACTCGCTGATGATCCACATGTCTCAGGGCCTGGGCGTCAACTGCACCTACTGTCACAACAGCCGCGCCTGGTACAACTGGGAGCAAAGCAGCCCGGCCCGGATGACCGCCTGGCACGGTATCGAAATGGTGCAGAACCTGAACGAGGAATACCTCATTCCGCTCGCGGCCGAATTGCCGCCGCATCGGCTCGGCCCCCAGGGCGACGCGCCCAAGGCCAACTGCACAACATGTCACCAGGGGATCCCGAAGCCGATGTACGGCTGGAACGCCCTGAGCGATCACCCGAAAGCCCTGGGCCCGCCGACAGAGTAAGACGTCACACCTCCCACCTCCCGACAAGCGGCGCCGAGCGCGAAGTGCCGCGGCAGCGGAGAGTGAAAATCAGAGGCCGGCTTCCGGCCTCTTTTTTTTCCCTTAGAGCGTGATCACCTGTGTTCGAGTCGTTTGACGACGTCTGAGCACGGAGTGAAGCGCGTCACTTGCAGCCAAGCCCGTCGAGACGGCCGCGTCCCGCGGCCTCCTCAGGGTGAGGACATAGTCTAAGGTCTTCAATACCGAACACCGTCATGGTGAGGAGGCGCGCGCCGGCGCGCCGTCTCGAACCACATGGCTGCAAGCGCTTCAGTGTATCGACGTGAACTGATCCTGCTCCAGCCGGTCCCGGTCAACGCCTCGACCCGCCCCACCGGCTCGGCCGGTTTGCGACGGTCGAACGGGTGCAGGATATCGTGCCGGGAACACGGCCGACGTTGGCGACGGTGCAGTTTGCGGACGCGTGCGGTTGCGTGCGCTTCGTGCAAGCGCACCGGCCGTCGGCCAATGGCGGCGCCTGGAGGCCGCGCGCCCTCAGGCGGCCTTGCTGCGGCCGCGCGCGCGCCTCCCGGCCAGGGCGCGAAAGCGCAGTCTTTTGAATATCGACAGCCGGTCGACAAACAAGGTGCCGGCGAGATGGTCCATCTCGTGTTGCAGGCACACCGCGTCCATGCCCGCGAGATCGCTTTCGAAGACCAGGCCCTCGCGATCCTGGGCCCGCACGCGCACCTTGGTGGCGCGCCAGACATTGCCAACGACCCCGGGCACGGAAAGACAGCTCTCTTCGACAAGGCCCCACGCACGTTTGGCAAGGATCTCCGGGTTCACGTAAACCCGCGGCGCGGCTCCGTCGCCGGAGTAATTGATCACCAGCACGGCCCGGCGGTCGTCGACCTGCGGCGCCGACAGCGCGAGCGCCTCGGTCGCGCGCAGCGTCTCGATCATATCGTCGACCAGCCGTCTGAGATCATCATCGAACGTGGAAACCGGCTGCGACGGGAGGTGCAGCCGCGGATCGGGGTATTCAAGGATGCGCAGCCGTGTCACGGGGCGGCCCTGTTTCGCATGCCGCGCGGATCTCCCAACGTCCCGCCGTCAACGGACGCGGCACCCACGCCGGCAGACACCGGTCGGTCATGTGCCGCGCCGTTCCGCCGGACAAGCGGGATCGTGGCGGCGACCGTCACCACCAGCAAGACGATCTCCAGCCCGTAGACCGCGATGTAGCCGCTGGCCGCGCCCATGCCGGCGAACGTACCGGCGCCCTCTGTTGCAGCATTGACCAGATCTCGGATGGTCCCGCTGAGCGCCAGGGCAACGCCGGCCGCCGTCGCCTGAACGGCGCCCCAGGCGCCCAGAGCCAGCCCAGCCTGTTCCTTCGGAGCCCGGTTCATGGTCGCGGTCAGCGTTCCGTGGCCGAACACCGCGGCACCTAAGCCGATCAGGAAATTGCCGATCAGGAAGGGCGCCGACAGTCCGGATGGGGCGGCGAGTATGACGCAGGCGAACGCCGGAACCCCGACCAAGGCGCCGTTGCGCGCCATGCGATAGGGGTCGCCGCCCTGACCTAAAACGTGCGAGGCAAACCAGAACCCCAACAAGCCACCAAGCGCCAGCAATGCGGTGAGCGTGGTGGTTTCCGCCACGGTCCAGTTGAGAATCTGACCGCCGAACGGTTCCAGAAGCACATCGGACATGGCGAAGGCCATGGTCCCCAGGCCGACGATCACCAGGCGGCGCACCGCATGCTCGCCCGCGCAGAAGCTGGCCCAGGACTCCCGGAATGTGGGGTCCGGCGCTGGCGGCGCCTTGCCGCGCAAGGGACGTCTCGTTTCCTGTTTCCACATGGCGACCGCATTCAAGATCATGCATGCGACCGCTGCGCCTTGGATCACCTGCACCAGTCTGCCCGGCGTGAAGTCCGCCAGGACAGCGCCGAAGAGCAGTGCGCTGACGATCATGCCAACAAGCAGCATGACGTACATCATGCCCACGACTTTTGGGTGCGACTCCCGCGGCGTGAGGTCGGTGGCAAGCGCGAGGCCGGCGGTTTGCACGATGTGGGCACCGGCACCGACGAGCAGAAAAGCCAGCGCGGCGGCCGATTGGCCGATCCAGACCGGCGCCGTATCCGCATGCCCCTTGCCTGCCAGGACCAGCAGGGCGAACGGCATGATGGCAAAGCCGCCGAACTGCATCAGCGTTCCCTTCCAGATGAAAGGAACGCGCCGCCAGCCCAGCTCGCAGCGATGGGTGTCCGATCGGTGTCCGATGAGCGCCCGGAACGGTGCAAAAACCAGCGGCAGGGCGATCATCACGGCAACCACCGTCGCGGGCACGCCCAGCTCGACGATCATGACGCGATTGAGCGTGCCCACCAGCAGGACCAGTGTCATGCCGACCGAGATCTGGAACAACGACAGCCGGATCAGCCGCGACAGCGGCAGATCCGGCGTTGCCAGGTCGGCAAACGGCATGAAGCGGGGACCAAGCGATTCCCACGCCGTCATCATTCGTTGGCCGAAACGAGTCATCGACGCTTCCGTGTTCGCTAGTCCGACAACCGGACAAGGCGTTCCGGAGACGGTCCGCGCATCGCGGCGCCAGCCTCCAGGCAACTCGTCATCGGTATTTGATCAGCGTCGAAAGACCGATCGCCGACGAAAGCGGCGCGGGGTTATCGAGCAAGCGGGTCGAACCCGGCCCTTTCGACTCCTTGACCGTCCGCATGTTGAGCATCGACGAAAGCGGCGCCGGATTGCTGCTGAGCAGCGGCAGTCCGAAACTGGTACGCCAGTCACGCTTTGGCTGCGTCAGTGTCTTCAACCCGAAGAGGGACGACAACGGTACCGCGTTTCCGCTCAAAAGGCCAAAGCCGAAGGAGGAGGAGAAATACCACGATGAACTCGCCAGTTCGGTCGTTGGCCTGGCCCTGCTCAAGGTCGGAAGCCCGAGAAGATCGGAGAGCGGGGCGGGATTACCACGCTCGACGGTCGGCGGCGTTTCGTCGGTCCGGGCGCCGCACATCGCCATCACCTTTATGGCTTCCTGGGCGAATCCGAAGTTGGCCGACACGGCGACCGCCGAACGTCCGTCCTTGAGGTTGCGCAGACAGAAACTCGCCTGATGCCCCGCCAGGACACCGTTGTCGACCGCGCGCCGAACGACAGCTTCAAGATCTCCACCGGACGCGCCGGACAGGACTTTGGGGTCGCTGAAGCCGGACTCGGCCAGCCGCGCCATCGCGGACCGCGCGTCCGTTTCGGAGTCGAAGATCCGCACGGTCGGCGTAATGGTGGCCCTTTTGAAACCATCACCGGCGCCGCTAGGCTCGTAAACAGGCGGCACCTCGCCTGCGATGGCGCCGTTTTCGGACATGATCCTGATTGCTTCCTGGGCGTACCCGAAGCCGGCCTCAACCGTCAGGACCGACCGTCCGGCTTCAAGGTTTTGCAGGCAGAACCGCGCCTGATGCTGCGCCAAGAAGTCTTCGTCAAGCGCACGCCGGACGATGGCTTCCAGGTCCGCAGGCGCCGGCGTCGATGCTTCGACTCCCTCGATCCGTGGCGGGCCGGACAGGATCCGGTGTCTGTTGAAACCAGCTTCCGAAAGCCTGGCGGCCGCAGCTTGCGCCGCCGACTGGGAATCAAAAACCCGCACGGTCGGTATCATGCCCGTTCTCCCGCGACGGCCGTCAGGGGCCTCAGGTGTCGGGAAAAACCCGTTTGACGGGCCCGCCCACCTGAGCCCTCGCGGCCTATCATTCGCTGTTTGAGACGAATGTCCTGGTCAAATGCGCGTGCTTGGCTTCAGCCGCCCTGGAAGAAAGCGGGGAACCAGCTCGTGTTGGCCAGGATCGAGAAGTGGACGACAAACGAAATCAAAGCCACTCCCCCGAGGAACAGGGGCAGGCCGATCGTCGGATTGACGACACACCAGATGCGTCCTTGGTTCATGATCTAGTCTCCTCTCAGCCGCCCCACGGCGTGAAAATGTACGCCAACAGGTGGGCAATCACCGAAATGACGAAGAACACGCGTGCGCCATCGATGATGTGTTTGTGCAGTTCTTCGGACTCCCTGATCGTAAGTCCGGTCGGCCAGATCCGATTTGGATCGTCCAAGTCGGCCGTTTGGGTTTCATAGGCCATTGGGATCTTCTCCTCTTAGGGCACTGACTGCTTCGCACCGCTCTTCGCGGGCATTATTACGCTAGCGGATATCGGGCAAATGTGTCAAGACAAATTGTCGCAATTTAGTGTCAATATAGCTTGACAGTTTGGGAATGGCTCAGGGAAACGGCCGGCCCCGAACAGGCCGGCCGCGTGAAAGGGCCATCGCGGCCCCGGTGCGTCAGGCCGCCGCCGTCTTCAATCCCACCGCGCTCCAGATCGCCGACAAGGCCGCAACCAGCGCAGCGATGTCAGCCTCGCTGTGCAGCGGGCCCGGCGTGAAACGCAGGCGCTCGGTGCCGCGCGGGACCGTCGGATAGTTGATCGGCTGCACGTACATGCCGAACTCGTCCATCAGCCTGTCGCTGATCTCCTTGCACAGGACCGGGTCACCGACCATGACCGGCACGATGTGGCTGGGATTGCGCATATGCGGAATGCCGGCGCCGTCCAGCATGCGCCTCAGCGTCGCAACGCGCTCCTTTTGCAGGGTGCGCTCGACGGCGCTGCGTTTCAGGTGGCGGATGCTGGCGCGCGCGCCGGCGGCGCAGGCCGGCGGAAGCGCCGTGGTGAAGATGAAGCCGGAGGCATGGCTGCGCACGAAATCGCACAGCGCGGACGACGCGGCGATGTACCCGCCGACGACGCCGAACGCCTTGCCCAGCGTTCCTTCGATCACCGTCAGACGATCCATCAGGCCTTCGCGCTCGGCAACACCGCCGCCGCGGGGACCGTACATGCCGACCGCGTGCACCTCGTCCAGATAGGTCATCGCCTTGTGCTTTTCGGCGACGTCGCAGATTTCCGCGATGGGCGCGATATCGCCGTCCATGGAATAGACGGATTCGAAGGCGACCAACTTGGGACGACCGGGGTCGATCGTACTCAAGATCCGGTCCAAGTCTTCCGGGTCGTTGTGGGCGAAGATGTGCTTCTCGGCCCGGCTGTGCCGGATGCCTTCGATCATCGAGGCATGGTTGAGGGCATCGGAGAGCACCACGCAATCTGGAAGCCGCGCCGCCAGCGTGCCGAGGCCGGCCCAGTTGGACACGTAACCCGACGTGAACAGCAAAGCCGCCTCCTTGCCGTGCAGGTCGGCCAGTTCGCGTTCCAACAGCACATGGTGGTGATTGGTGCCGGAGATGTTGCGCGTGCCGCCGGCACCGGCGCCGCAGCTGTCCAGTGCCCGATGCATCGCCTCAAGCACGCCCGCATTCTGGCCCATGCCCAGATAGTCGTTGGAGCACCAAACCGTGACCTCGTCGGTCTCGTCGGCCGCGCGATAGTGCGTTGCGCGCGGGAACGACCCGACCCGTCGCTCGAGTTCGGCAAAATACCGGTACCGTCCTTCCTGCCTCAGGTCGTCGAGGCTGGCCCTGAAGTAACCCTCATAGTCCATTTCTACCTCCCTTCATTTCGGAGCGGCCGGGATCGGGCCGGTCTTGCTTTTTGGCGCCGACCCGACAGCGGGGGCGGAAAAGTCAGCCGCGGCCAACTCCGTTGGTTTACGCAAGGCCCAGCGCCACAACGCAGCGTCGGGCAGCGGCAGGACCAGAAGCCAGTGTTCTAGTGTGCCCAAAAGCACGAGCGTTCCCGCCAACACATAAGCGGCAATTTCGAAGGCGCCAACGCCGGGCGCAAATGCCGCATGGAACACGTAGGCGCCTGCCAGAGTCGCAAGGGTCACCGAGACGGGGAACAACCCGTTCATTGGCCGGTGCCCGAAATAGCTGGTCAGGAAACGCATATGGACCGGCAGGAATTCGTCCGTAACGTTTGGGACGCCCAGAAAGATGTTCAGCTTGGCGCTGAGGCGCATGGCGAACAGGATGGCGAACGTCCACAGCCCGACCTGGTTGGGACTGTCCCAGGTCAGCACGGCGACCAGCCCCAGGGTCAGCGCGACTGCGACTTCGTGATACACCAGGGTTTGTGTGGCCAGAACGAAACGCCGGGCCTGACCAGTGCCGGGCGGACACGACGTCCTGCGAGGTCCCGTCACCATTCCCAGCAGGAAGGCGAGTTCGTGCCAGCCCCAGACCGCGATTGCGGCCACGAACGCCGCATAGGCCGCCGCGACGGAGGTCTGCGACGCAGTCAGTCCAAGTACAGCGAGTGCAACGACCGCCACCACCGTCGTCCCCAGCAGGCTGCGATAGCGCTGGTGACGCGGCAACCCGTCCAGCAGCAGCACCAGTCCGGTGCTGAACCACCAGACGAACAGCGCGAAAAGGACGGGGACGACGTAGGCGATCATCGAACGATTCCGTTTCCTACCAGACCGGCTGGAGCCGCGAGGCAACCGGCAGAGCGTTGTTCTTTGCCGGCAACATGTAGACACGGGCCATCGTGACGGCGGCGGCGCCGACCAGACCCAGCATCTTCAGCCGTCCCAGGACGCCGCCCTGTTTCTTCGCCCGCTCGATGCCCACCGCCAGGGTCCGCAGACGATCGAGCCCGGCGCGGAAGCGCGGGTCGTCGATGTCGAGGGTCAGCGGAAAGACCTGCTTGGAGATCTCGGACGTGATCCGGAAGACCTGATAGTCATACTCCGTCGGATCGAGACCCAGTGCCTTGTGGAATTCGGGCCGCGAGTGGTCGCGCACATACATCGTCGCGAAAACGGCCAACGTGAAGAACTTGACCCAGAACCGGTTGTGCCCGCGCAGAAGGTGCGGGTTGGCCCGCATCAACAGCGCGAACGCCTCGCCGTGCCGGAACTCGTCGTTGCACCAGTTTTCGAACCATTTGAAGATCGGATGGAACCGCAGTTCCGGATGCCGCTCCAGCTGGCGATAGATCGAGATATAGCGCGCGTAGCCGATCTTCTCGGACAGATAGACCGAGTAGAAAATGTACTTCGGTTTGAAGAAGGTATACTTCTTTGTCTTGGTCAGAAAACTGAGGTCGACGCCGATCCCGAACTCTTTCAGCGCGTCGTTGATGAACCCGGCATGCCGGGATTCGTCGCGGCTCATCAGGCTGAACAGTTCGCAGATGTCGGGATTGTTGCCGCGCTTTTTCATCTCGGCGTAAAGGATGCAGCCGGAGAACTCTGCGGTCAGGGAACTGACCAGGAAATCCACGAACTCCTTGCGCAGCCCCTCGGGCAGATCCTCGAGCGTGACGTCGTCCCAATTCTCGTCGCGCTTGAAGTGCCCCTTGTTCGGATCCGACCGCATTTCCGCGATCAGCTCGTCCCACTCGGCGCGCACCGGCGTCACGTCGATGCGGTCCATCTCGTCGAAATCGGTGGTGTAGAACCGGGGGCTGAGAACGGTGTTTTCCTGTGCCATGCGCGTGGTATCGCGCGACGTGACGGAAAGGGTCTCGATGGTCATAGTTCCCTCTCTGGCGTAAAGCTGACATCGAAAAGCTCGAAACATTCCAGGTTGCCGGTCATTTGGGTCCACGCCCGGCCCAGCGCGCTGGCGCGGCGCACGGTGGCGGTCCGCCGCAATGTCAGGCGCTCGCCGTACCGAACGACGACCGGGTCGCCGTGGACGCGCACCCTGTCGCCCGGCCGGATTTCCGGATTGCCGTCCAGTTCCACATGGGCGTGCAGGTTTTCGAATGTGTTTTCGATATCGACCGTACAGCCGACCTCAAAACGCGATGGGCCGCGGCCTTGCGGATGGCTCATAGATTTCTCTCCTCGGCGGTGAGAAGCCGTGCGAAGACGCCAAGATTGGTCGGACCGAACGAAACCAGCTCGACCGTACGCCCCGTCGCCTCGTCGATCAGGGTCAGCCGTCCGTCGTCGAACCGCACCAGCCGGAACGGCTGTTCCGCTCCGTGGCCGCGATGCTGGCGTGCACGGGCAAGACCACGCATGACACTGCGGGCAAAACCGTTGGTGCCTGGCTCGAACACCGCGACCACCTGGCCGGTGTCGGCTGCGATAACCTCGATGCCGCCCTGGCGCCGGTCCTTGAACAAAAGAGCCCGTTCTTCCAGAGGCGCCGCGACCAGCGGCTGTTCGCGGGCGATCAGGCCTTGGCGTGCCGCTACGGCGATGCAGATGGAAAAGATCATCAACACCGCTGCGGCGATGAGGGCGATCTTGGGGACGTGTGTGTCGTGCTCGTGCGCCATCGCTTCTTGCCTCAACGCGTCGAAACGGCCAGTCCGGCCTTGGCCGAGGCGGCGACCGGCGTGCCGTCCGGTTCCGTCGCGATCGTATGCACAACGCCTTCCCGAAGCTCGGTCTTCATCGCGGCGCCGAGCAGGTCGGCAACCGCCATCGCATCAGGCAGCGCGCGCATCATCGGTTCCGGCCTCCGGTACCGGCCCGGGCGCGCAAAAGGCCAAAGATGCAGCCAGGCGATCTTGTCCGGGCCGCGCAGCGACAGGGGAATGTCGCCGGTTCCGTCACTGCACAGTCGGATGGCCGCGCCGTCGATCTTGCTGAACGGAAAGTTGACCGCCATGGAAAGAGCGACGCCGAAGCGCATCACGACGCGGCGCGTCGTGATCGTATAGATCGTCGTCCGGGCATAGAGTTTTGCCAGTCCTGCAAGCAGCCCGAGGCCGATGGCCGCAAGCAGCAGCATCTCGCCGACCGCGCCCGCCGCGGCGGCGATGCCCGCGCCGTCGAACAGCGCCGTTGCGGCGTACCAGACGATCAGAATGGCGAAATAGACTGCTGCCTTCTTGATATGAAAGACCCGGATGGCGAGCCCCCACCAGTTGGGCTTTCCCTGCCAGAGGATTTCCTCGCCTTCGGGCGGGCTCGCCGGCAGGCCGGCGATCGGCTCCATTTCAGGGAGATCGCGGCTCGTGCTCATATCAGTGGCTCCGCGCGGTCCGGCGTCGCGTACATCGTGCCGGCGCCGAAATAGCCGAAGATCTTTTCTTCCTCCAGACGGGTGATCTGCGTGGGACTGGCAACCTGCGGGATGTTCGCGAACTGCGACGCCAGCAGGGAGCGGACCCGGACGACCAGCGGATTGCCCTCGATGGTGATGAGGTTTGAAGGAACGAGGACCGACCTACCCCCGCCCACGTCAACCTCCAGGAAGCGCATCAGATGCTCGGGCAGATCGACCCAGAGGTCCTTGACGGTCCCGGCCACGAGGTCGTCCGCCCCGTGAACGCTCATGCCCCGGGGGTCGGGATCGTTCTCGTCTACGTAGTACCCTTCGGCCGTCCGCATGGGCACGATCTTGGGTCTGCCGTCCCAGTCGAGATCCGGCTTGTCGTCACGCATCGCGTAGGATCCGGGGCCGACGCCCGCCAGCAGCGGATCGCCTTCCGGTTCCAGCGGGCTGCCGGCAACCCTGGAGGTCGGCCGCGCCTTCAGCACGGCGACGTCGGCCCTGGACGGGTCGGGCACCATCACCTTCGAGCCGTCGGCCAGCAGGTAGGTCTTGGGCGCAGGCGGAGCCGTCAAGCCCATCATCTTCCTGCGCTTGGCCGGATCGAGTTCATCCGTATCGAGCGGATAACCTTCGCGCTTGCCCTCCTGGAACAGGTAAACGCAGAGCCCGAAGAAAAAGACCCAGAAGGCATAAAGAACCATTTGGGCGACGTCGATATATTCAGTGATTGCACCGATTTCCATCACTCACCTCCATTGCCGGCCTAGCCAGGCAACTCAGCCAGGCCGAATTTGGTCTCGGGCGCGCGCACCGGAACGCCGGGCGGACGCACAAGCGGCCCGATCGCAACCAGGGCGCAGAACAGCAGAAGAATCTCCAGGTGATAGACCACCGAGTAGCCGACCGAAGGGCCGGTCAAGGCCGGACCCAGCGCGCCAATGTCCGCCAATCCGCCCACAACGTCCTTCAGCGCGCCGCCCAGGGCGATCGCGCCGCCGGTTGCGGTTGCGTGCACCGCCCCCCAGGCGCCCAGGGCCATGCCGCTGTTGCCGTCGCGGGCGAGCGCCATGGCCGCGGTCAGCGTCCCCACCGCATAAAGCCCGCCCCCGAACCCGATCAGCGCCGTGCCGACCCGGAACAGCATCGCGGAGTCCATGGGCGCGGAAAAAATCAAGGCGGAAAAGGCGAACACGCCGACCACCGCCCCGTAACCCGCAAGGCGGTGCGGATCCGACCCGCGCGAGAGATTGCGGGCGGCGAGCGCGAATCCCGCCAGCGTGCCGGCGGCAAACAGCGCCGTCAGGGTTGTCGTGGCCGAGACGGAAAGGCCAAGGACCTCGCCGCCATAAGGTTCCAGGAGCACGTCCTGCATGCTGAACGCCGCCGCGCCGAGGCCGACCGCGACCAGCAGGCGCGGTGCCCGACTGTCGTGCGCAAAATCCCGCCACATCTCGCGGAAGGAAGGCCGCGGCAAACCGTGTGCGGTGCGTTTGGGGTCGCGTGCTTCCTGTTTCCACAGCGCGACGAAGTTCAGGACCATTGTCACCACGGCCGCGCCCTGGACCACCCTGATCAACCGGACCGCGCTGAAGTCCTTCAGCAGATAACCAAGCACCAGGGCGCTTGCGCCCATGCCCACCAGCAGCATCACATAGAGGAGCGCCACGACCCGCGGCCGGTTCTCGGGCTTCGCCAGGTCAGTCGCCAGTGCAAGCCCGGCCGTCTGCGTGGTGTGCAGACCGGCGCCCACCATCAGAAAAGCCAAGGCGGCCCCGTACTGACCCCAGACCGCCGAGCCGCCCCGCACGTCGCCCGACAAGACCAACAGCGCGAAGGGCATTATCGCCAGACCGCCGAACTGCAGCAGCGAGCCGTACCATATATAAGGGACCCGTCTCAGTCCGAGATAGGACCGGTAGGTATCCGACTTGTAGCCGATCAGCGCCCGGAAGGGCGCGAATACCAGCGGCAGGGACACCATAAGGGCGACCAGCCACGCGGGCACGGCCAGTTCCAGGATCATCACCCGGTTCAGTGTCCCGGTCAGCAGCACGACCGCCATGCCGACGGAGACCTGGAACAGGGAAAGCCGCAGCAGTCGGCCAAGCGGCAGTTCCTCCGAGGCGGCATCGGCGAACGGCAGGAACCGCGGCCCCAGCCGCGACCAGAACGCTGCGATGATCTCGTACTTCTGGCTCACGACCGGATCAGCTCCTGCGCCTGGGAAAGATAAAAGCCGCTGTCGATCCGCTCGCTGAGGCCGACGCTCCAGCCCTTCAGATCGGGCGCCCTTTGGATCAGCCGATGCAGCCGGGTCTCCGTCACCGGGACGATCGACGGCGCCCGGTTGCTGCGCGGGAACAAACGTCCCACCGCATGCATCGCGGTCAGCGCGGGCGTGCGCGGCGCGACCGTATAGATGACCGACCGGTTGGCCCGCGCCGCAAGGCGGCTCAGCATCGCGACGATGTCCGGCGTGCGGTAGTGGATCAGCGAGTCCATTGCGATGACGTGGTCGAACCGCCCGAAATCAGGGTCCAGCATGTCGCCGGCGACGAACGACAGGCGTCCGTCCGCCAGGTCGGGCGGCATGCGGTCGCGTGCCAGCGCAATCAGGGTCGGCGACAGGTCGACCGCGACCACCTGGGCGCCGCGCCGCGCAACCTCGACGGCAAGCGCGCCGGTGCCGCAGCCGGCGTCCAACACGCGCCGGCCCGAAAGATCGGCCGGCAGGCGCTGCAGCAAGGTGGCCCGCATGCGGTCGCGTCCGGCGCGCACGGTTGCGCGGATGCGCCCGACCGGCGCGTCGGAAGTCAGCTTGCGCCAGGCATCGACGGCGGTCCGGTCGAAGTAGGTCTCGATCTCGCTGCGTCGGTTCAGGTAGGCGGCGGTCGGCATCAGTCGAATCCCAGAAAATCGAAGATCTCGCGGTCCTTCATCGGCTCCGCGTCCAACGGGTCGGTGCCGTCCCACAGGCACTGGGCCAGCCGCAGGTATTCCTGCTGCACCGCCTCCAGGGCCGGCGTCGGCTCCATTTCGAACAGGGTGGACTTCTTCAACCGGCTGCGCCGGATCTCGTCGAGGTCGGGAAAATGCGCCAGGGTCTTCAGACCGACCGCATCGTTGAAGCGGTCGATCTCGTCGGTCGCGGCGCTGCGGTTGGCGATGACCCCGCCGACGCGCACAACATAGTTCTTCGACTTCGCCTTGATCGCCGCGACGATGCGGTTCATGGCGAAGATCGAATCGAAGTCGTTGGCTGCCACGATCAGCGCCCGTTCCGCGTGCTGCAGGGGCGAGGCGAAGCCGCCGCAGACGACGTCGCCCAGCACGTCGAAGATGACGACGTCAGTTTCCTCCAGCAGGTGATGTTCTTTCAGAAGCTTGACCGTCTGGCCGACCACATAGCCGCCGCATCCGGTTCCCGCCGGCGGTCCACCCGCCTCGACACACAGAACGCCGTTGTATCCCTCGTAGACGAAATCCTCGACGCGCAGTTCTTCGACGTGGAAATCCACCTCCTGCAGCGCGTCGATCACGGTCGGCACCAGCCGCTTGGTCAGCGTGAAGGTCGAGTCGTGTTTCGGGTCGCAGCCGATCTGCAGAACGCGTTTTCCAAGCTTGGAAAACGCGGCGGAAAGGTTCGACGAGGTCGTGCTTTTGCCGATGCCACCCTTGCCGTAGACCGAAAAGACCTTGGCTGTCTCGATCTCGACGCGGGGGTCAAGCTTTACCTGCACGCTGCCCTCGCCGTTGCCGTCCGGGCGCCCGGACGAGGCGTTGTTGCGTGCAAGCGGCCCGGTCACATGGTTCATGCCGCGATTCCTCCGGTTAGACCTTCAAGTCTGTCTTCAAGTTCGTCGCCGGCCTGGCGCAGCGCATTCAGCGTCTCTGCATCCGGCGTCCAGTATTGCCGTTCGTGCGCCTCAAGCAGGCGATTGGCCACCCGGGCGGATGCCTGGGTGTTGAGGCTTGCCAGCCGCTCGCGCATCTCTGGGTCCAGCACGAAGGTTTCGGTCAGTTGCCGGTAGACCCACGGATCCACCTGCCCCGTCGTCGCCGACCAGCCGACCGTGTTGGTGACGTGCGCTTCGATCTGCCGCACGCCTTCGTAGCCGTGGTTCAGCATCCCTTCGTACCAGACCGGGTTCAGCACCCGCGTCCTGGTCTCCAGGGCGACCTGCTCGCCAAGAGTTCGGACGGTGCCCTCGCTGCGGGTCTGATCGCTGATATAGACGGGCACCGCACTTCCGCGCGCCTGGGTCGCGGCGCGCGTGATCCCGCCCAGCGAGTCGAAATAGTGGTCGATGGTGGTGACGCCGACCTCGACGGATTCCAGGTTCTGGTATGCGAGATCGACTCCGCCCAGCATGGTCTTCAGCAGTTCCTCCTGCCGAACCGGCGCGCCCGAGCGAGCATGCGCGAAACACTTGCGCTGTGTGAACATCGCGCCAAGGTCGTCTTCGTCCGCCCACTGGCCGCTGTCGATCAGATGATTGACATTCGACCCATAGGCGCCGTCGGCGTTGCTGAAGACCCTGAGCGCCGCCGTCTCGAAATCGCAGCCCCTCTCGGCCTGGTGCCGCAACGCATTCCGGCGCACGAAGTTCCGTTCCTCCGGCTCGTCCGCACTGGCGGCCAGATAGGCGGCTTCCGCCAACAGCTTGGTCTGCAAGGGCAGCAGATCCCGGAAGATCCCGGACAGGGTCATCACGACGTCGATGCGCGGACGTCCCAGTTCCTCCAGGTCGATCAGGCTGGCGCCCGCCAGCCGGCCGAAACTGTCGTACCGCGGCCGCGCACCGATCAGCGCCAGCGCCTGGCCGATCGGACCTCCTTCGGTCTTCAGGTTGTCGGCCCCCCACAGAACCAGCGCCACGGACTCGGGAAATCCGTTGCCGTCCTCGCGATGCCGGTCAATCAGCCGTTCGGCCTGGCGGGCGCCGTCCTGGACGGCGAACGCGCTGGGCAAGCGGAACGGATCGAAGCCGTGGATATTGCGGCCGGTCGGCAGGATCTCGGGCGTGCGCAGAAGGTCGCCGCCGGCCACCGGCCGGATGAACCGCCCGTCCAAAGCCTTGAGGATGGCGGGGATCTCGGTGTCGCGTTTGAGGTCCGCGTCCAGCTGCTCCAGCCGGCGATAGCATGCCTGCGTGTCGACGTCGGCCTCGGCGATCGCCTTTTCTGCGCCGTTGCCGGAGACCAGCCCCGCCAGCGCATGCTCGGGGACCGCGACGCCGAACGACGCCTCGGCAACCGCCCGCAGCGTGTCCTTGCGCGCCTCGTCATCCATCGCACCACCGACCGTGTGCAGGCCGTGGGGGATCAGAGTCTCTTCGAGTTCCGCGACCGCGGCGGCCACCGTGGGCACTTCGGTCTCGCCGGTGCCGGACCACGCCGGCTCGGCCGATGCCAGTTCCAGGGCGGCCGCCTGCGCCTGGATCAGCGCGGCCAACCGCTCGCGTTCGCCATCCTGGTCCGGCGGAAGGGCGCGCCACCGGTCGATCGAGCCCTTCAGGTCAAGCAGTTCCTTGTAGAGGCCGGCCTGCTGCAGCGGCGGCGTCAGATAGCTGATCAGCGTCGCCGCCGAGCGGCGTTTGGCAATCATGCCTTCGGACGGATTGTTCGCGGCATAGAGGTAGAAGTTCGGCAAATCGCCGATCAGACGGTCCGGCCAGCAGTCGCCGGACAGTCCGGTCTGCTTGCCGGGCATGAATTCCAGGGCGCCATGGGTACCGAAATGCAGAACCGCGTGCGCGCCGAAGTCTTCACGGATATGGCGATAGAAGGCGGAAAACGCGTGCGTCGGGGCAAACCCCTTGTCGAACAGCAGGCGCATCGGATCGCCTTCGTAACCGAAGCCGGGCTGCACCGCGACCAGGAGATTGCCGAACCGGGCGCCGAGGACGAACAGCGACCGGCCGTCGGTCAGCTGCTTGCCCGGAGCCGCACCCCACTGCGCCTCGATCTCCTTCAGCCAGGGTTCGCGCCTGACATGGTCGTCGACCGGAATCCGGGCGACCACATTCGCCTCGACGCCGTAGCGCTCCGCATTGCCTTCAAGGACGGCCGACCGCAATGCGTCGACGTCCGCCGGCAGATCGACCTGGTAACCGGCACCTGCCAGCGCCGTCATGACGTTGAACAGCGAGTCCCAGACGGCGAGGTGGGCGGCGGTTCCCGTGGCGCCGCTGTTCGGCGGGAAATTGAACAGCGTGACCGCGATCTTTCGGTCCGCCGCAGGCGCCTTGCGCAGTGCGATCAACCTGAGAAGCCTGTCCGCGAGGGCCGCGACCCGATCGGGGTCGCCCGCCATCGCGCGGTGGACCGCATCGCCCACCGACCGGCCGCCGAAGACGATGGGTCCCGTCGCCCCGTCCAGTTCGGGAATGGCGACCATCATGGTCGACTCGACCGGCATCAGGCCGCGGTCCGACGCCCGCCATTCGTCCAGCGTCTGGAATTCCAGCGCCTGCCCTGAAAAGCAGGGCACATCCAGCGACGCCAGCATCTCCTCCGCTGCGCCGGCATTGTTGTAGGCCGGACCGCCCACCAGCGAGAAGCCGGTCAGCGAGACCACGGCATCCACATGCGGCGTGCCGTCGGTGAGGAAGTACCTCTCGACCGCCGGCCGAATATCCAGCCCGCAGGCGAAGATCGGTACCGCCTTGAGGCCGCGCGCCTCCAGCGCCGCGATCACGGCATCGTAGTGTCCGGTGTCTCCGGCCAGAACATAGGCCCGCATCAGGATCACGCCCACCGTCCCGCAGCAGTCGCGCGGCGCCGGGATGTCGTCCAGCCGTTCGCTGGTCCGGCCCTCGATCGCCGGGTGGTAAAGGCCCGTATCGGGATACTCGACCGGCGGGGCCGGTGTGATCGCCGCGCGTAGCGCCGCGCGGGGTCCGGCGGCATAGCGGCTGATCAGCAAACGGACCAGGTTGGTCAGGTTCTGATCGCTGCAGGCCAGCCAATACTGCATGGACAGGAAATAGGCCCGAAGGTCCTGCGCCGTGCCGGGGATGAACCGCAGCACCCGCGGTAGCCGGCGCAACAGCGCCATCTGGCTTGCGCCGTCGCTGCTGCCGTTCTTGCGCGACCCGCGCAGCCGCTTCAACAGGCCGATCGCACCGGTTTCGCCGTCGCCCATGCGCAACCGTCCCATCCGGGTCAGACGGACGACCTCGCCGGCGGACATGCAGGCGACCATCGCATCGCACCGGTCACGCCGGGCTTCCAGCGCGTCGAGAATTGGTTTGATGTGGTCTTCCATGAACAGCATCGTTGCGATGACGATGTCGCCGCGCGCGATATCGGCGCGGCAGCGTTCCAGCGCGTCGGCGTCCTTGTCCCAATCCGTCGCCACATGGAAATCAAGCTCGAGATTCGGCAGATCGCGCCGCAACAGCGCCCGCGCGCGCGCAATCGTGGCGGCGAGGTGATTGTCCAGCGTGATCAGGACCACGCGGACCGGCGGTTGATCAGCGTCCGAAGTGCGCCTTGGCATCGTACAGGGTCTCGATCGTGATCGTGCGGACGCCGCGCTCGGCGGCAAACCGTTCGGTGTTGCGCCGGGCCTTGCCGCGGACGAAGAACGGGATCTTCTTCAGCTCGCCTTCGGCGTCGGCGCTCCAGGCCACGTCCTCGTTTGCGGGATCGGCGGGAGGCTTGGCCGCCGCGGTCCCCTTCGGCATCGCCTCGCCGCCAAGGTGCGACGGCGCCTGGCCGTCGGCGAACTCGAAATCCTCCCGGAACATGCCCAGCAGGTGTTCTTCCAGACCCATCATCAAGGGATGCACCCAGGTGTCGAAGATCACGTTTGCGCCTTCGAACCCCATCTGCGGCGCGTAGCGGGCGGGAAAGTCCTGCACATGGATGGGCGCGGAGATCACCGCGCAGGGAACGCCGAGGCGCTTGGCGATGTGCCGTTCCATCTGGGTACCCAGCACCAGTTCCGGCTGCACGGCGGCAATCGCGTCCTCGACTTCCAGGTAGTCGTCCGTGATCAGCGCCTCCAGGTCGAAGGCGGCCGCCGCCGCGCGGACGTCGCGCGCATATTCGCGGCTGTAGGTGCCGAGCCCGACCACGGTGAACCCGAACTCTTCCGCCGCAATGCGCGCCGCGGCAATGGCGTGCGTCGCATCGCCGAAGATGAAGACGCGTTTGCCCGTCAGGTAGGTCGAATCGACGGAACGCGAGTACCAGGGCAGACGGGACGGTTCGCCGGCCAGCGCCGGCTCGGGATCGCCCCCTGTCAACGCTGCGACTTCGTGGATGAAGTCGCGGCAGGCGCCGACGCCGATCGGCACGGTGGTCACCATCGGCTGCCCGAACGCCCGCTTCAGCCAGCGCGCCGCCGTTTCACCTGTTTCCGGATAAAGCACCACGTTGAAATCGGCTTCGCCCAGCCGCTGCAGATCGGCCGGCGTCGCGTCCAGCGGTGCGACCACATTGACGTCGACGCCCAGGCTGTCCAACAGGCGCGTCACCTCGGTCACGTCGTCGCGGTGCCGGAACCCCAGCGCCGTGGGACCGAGCAGGTTGCACGACGGGCGCGCATCGGCGGGCCGGGCCGGCCGTTCCGCGCCCGGCGCCGGGGCCAGCGGCGCGCACAGTGCGCGGACCAGATGATAGAAGGTCTCCGATGCGCCCCAGTTCTCCTTGCGCTGGTAGGCCGGCAGCTCCAGCGGCACGACCGGGACGGGCAGGCCCAGGGTTTTGGAAAGCCCGCCGGGGTCGTCCTGGATCAGTTCCGCGGTGCAGGACTCGCCCACCAGCAGCGCCTGCGGACGAAAACGCTCGTAGGCCTCGACGACCGCCGCCTTGAACAGACCGGCGGTATCGCCGCCGAGATCGCGGGCCTGGAAGGTCGTGTAGGTGACCGGCGGGCGCGCCTTGCGCCGCTCGATCATGGTGAACAGAAGGTCGGCATAGGTATCGCCCTGCGGGGCGTGCAGCACGTAATGCACGTCGCGCATGCCGGTTGCGACACGCATCGCCCCCACATGTGGCGGCCCTTCGTATGTCCATACGGTCAGATGCATCGCCCTAGACCGCCAGCCGCGTCCGCCGTTCCAGCGGACGGTGAAACAGTTCGGCAAGGTCGCCGGCCTGGTCGAAGCCCTGGATCGGCGTGAAGACCAGTTCGATGGACCACTTGGTCGTCACGCCCAGCGCCTCCATGGGATTGGCAAGGCCCAGGCCGCAGACCACAAGATCGGGCGCATCGGCGCGGCACCGGTCGAGCTGCCGCTCGACGTCCTGGCCTTCGCTGAGACGGACATCCTGCGGCAGCATCGCCAGTTCCTCCGCCAGGTGTTCCTTGTGCAGGAACGGCGTGCCCACCTCGACCGGCACCATGCCCAGTTCCCGGGCCAGGAAGCGCGCCAGAGGCGGCTCGAGCTGGGAGTCGGGGAACAGGAAGATCCGTTTCCCCGACAGGGCGGGACGGTACCGCTCGAGCGCGAGCCGGGCGCGGTCGCGGCCCGGCGCAACGGCACGTTCGAAAACGTCGTCGGCGATCCCGAAAGCGTCGGCGGCGGCCTTCAGCCAGAGCGACGTACCCTCTGCGCCCAACGGGAACGGCGCCGGAATTCTGGTCGCGCCGCGTTCCTGCAGGGCGCGCGCCGTGTCCGCCAGGAACGGCTGCGCCAGAAGGAACCGCGTTCCCGGACCCACCGGCGGCAGGTCCGCGCTGCGTCGCGGCGGCAGGAAGCTGACCGGCCCCAGTTCCATGGCGTCGAACAGGCGGCGAAACTGATCTTCGACCACGTCCGCCAGGGTGCCCACGACCATCAGGCCCGACGCATCCGTAGCCGCCAGTTCAGGCACCAGCGCGGCAAGACAGGCGTCCTCGCCCTGGGTGAAGGTCGTTTCGATGCCGCTGCCGGAATAGTTGAGCACCCGCACCCGCGGCATGTGCTGTGTAGACAGCCGCGCCGCCGCGCGCGACAGGTCCAGCTTGATCACCTCCGACGGGCAGGAGCCGACCAGGAACAGGGTCTTGATGTCCGGCCGACGCGCCAGCAACCGGGCCACCACCCTGTCCAGTTCGTCGTTGGCGTCGGCCAGCCCGGCAAGGTCGCGATCGTCGATGATTGCGGTCGCGAACCGCGGCTCGGCGAAGATCATCACGCCGGCCGCGGACTGGATCAGATGCGCGCAGGTGCGCGATCCGACCACCAGGAAGAAGGCGTCCTGGATTTTCCGGTGCAGCCAGACGATGCCTGTCAGGCCGCAGAACACTTCCCGCTGGCCGCGTTCCTTCAGAATCGGTCGGCTTTGGCGGTCGTCACCCATGTCGGCTCGCGGAAGCGCCGTCACCGTCATTGCCGTCCCCCGGTCTTTCTTCCGCCGGCGGATGCCAGACGCAGCACCTCCAGCACACGCGCGACCAGTCCGTTGGTGCAAAGTCCGGCCCGGACGATCTGTTCCTGTGGTTTGTCGTGGTCGATGAAGATGTCGGGCAGATAGACGGGAACCAGCCGGTCCAACAGGCCGTGCCGGCGCTGCCGGACAAGGCTGTCGACGACCTGCGACGAGAAACCACCGACGGCGCCTTCCTCGACGGTAAGGACCACCGCATGGTCGCGGAACAGACGCGCGATCAGGCGATCGTCGACGGGTTTTGCGAAACGCGCATCCGCCACCGTCACGGAAACGCCCTGTGCGGCCAGGATCTCCCTTGCGGCCAGGACGTCCGGCAACCGCGCCCCGTAGGAAAGGATGGCGATATCGCCGCCCTCTGCGACGATGCGGCCGCGGCCGATCTCCAGCGGCGTGCCGCGATCCGGCAGATCCGCTCCCGCCGCCTCGCCGCGCGGATAGCGGATCGCGGACGGCCGATCGTCGATGGCAGCGGCCGTCGCAACCATGTGCATCAGTTCCGCCTCGTCGGCTGCCGCCATCAGCACGAAACCCGGCAGACATCCCAGATAGGCGATGTCGAACGACCCCTGGTGGGTCACGCCGTCGGCGCCGACCATGCCGGCCCGGTCGATAGCGAACCGGACCGGCAGCTGCTGGATCGCGACGTCGTGCACGATCTGGTCGAAGGCGCGCTGCAGGAATGTCGAATAGATCGCCGCAAAGGGCCGGTAGCCTTCGGCGGCCAAACCGGCGCAGAACGTGACCGCGTGTTGCTCGGCGATGCCGACATCGAAGCAGCGGTCGGGAAATGCCGCGCCGAACTTGTCCAGGCCCGTGCCCGACGGCATTGCCGCGGTGACGGCGGCGATGCGGTCGTCGGCCTGGGCTTCGGCCATCAGGCCCTTGGCAAAGACGCTCGTAAAGCTGGGCCGCGTCGCCGCGGGTTTTTTCTGCTTGCCGGTCGCGACGTCGAACTTGGCGACGCCGTGGTATCGGCAGGCCGCCTGTTCGGCCGGCGCATAACCCTTGCCCTTGCGGGTCAACACATGCACCACCACGGGGCCGTCTTCGTGGTCGCGCGCCTTCTGCAGAACCGAGACCAGTTCGTCCACATCGTGACCGTCGAAGGGGCCCGCATAGCGCACGCCGAGATTGTCGAACAGGGTCTCGCCCTCGACGAAACGCGGAAGACCGCGTCCTTTCAGCGCCTTGCGCCGCGCCGCCCGCGACGGCAGAGCGGCCCGCAGCCGGGCCAGGTGTCCCTCCAGCGCGCCCGCCGGCGGCGCGATCGACATCTCATTGTCGTTGAGCACGATGACGAGCCGGCTGCCCATGGCGCCGACATTGTTCAGCCCCTCGAAAGCCATGCCCCCGGACATGGCGCCGTCTCCGATGACGGCGATCACGGCGTTGTCCGCGCCCTCGTAGTCGCGCGCCACGGCAAATCCCAGCCCCGCCGAGATCGAGGTGGAACTGTGAGCCGCACCGAACGCGTCGAAACGGCTTTCGCTGATTTTCGTGAAGCCGGACGGACCGCCGCCCTGACGCAGTTTGCGGAGCTTTTCGCGCCGGCCGGTTAGGATCTTGTGCGGATAACACTGATGGCTGACGTCCCAGATCAACTTGTCGCGCGGCGTCTCGAATACCCAGTGCAAGGCCACCGTCAGTTCGACCACACCCAGGCCCGCGCCCAGGTGACCGCCGGTTTCCGACACGATGGACAGCAGTTCGGACCGGACCTCTTCTGCAAGCTGCGGCAGGTCGCTGCGGTCCAATGCCCGCACATCCGCCGGAACCGATACGCCGTCAAGGAGCGCCTCTGTGCTTTGGCCTGCGGCTTTGGCGGGCGCCGTTTCGACGACGGTCCGTTGCAGGTTCATGGCTCTCCCTCCGCGCTGGAACTGTTCTTGGTCGGCCCCCGTCTGAACGGACAAACGTCGAAAGACGGGCGCGCATCGCACAGTGAACCGCGTTGCACGAAAAGTGTACAGAGTTTTTTACGTCAAGACAACTTGACACTTTGGAGGAGGGCTATTTTCCCGATCGCTCGGCGAGGATGCCGAGCTCGCGCGCCCGTTCGCAGATGATCTGCACCACCCGTTCGGGCGCCTCTTCGTGGGCCAGATGGCCGAGCCCCGGCAGCGGGACCAGCCTCGCCCCCTTCACCTGGGCGGAAATCCGCCGCGAAACGTTCGGATCCACGGTCCGGTCCCGTTCGCCGACAATAAGGTCGAGTTGCGTCCGGAGCGCGGGCAGGCTGCGCGTCAGCGGCGCCAGTTCCCAGTTCGCCATCATGGCAAGCGCAGCGGCGCAATGACCGGCGCTTTGCACCAGTCGCCAGTAGAACTCCACGCCCTGGGGATCGACCGCCGACCCCGTGCCGCGCAGAAGGCGCTCGACCACCGCGCGGTTCGACGCGCGGGTCGCAAACAAGGTGGGGAACACCGACGTCGTTGCCAGCACCTTGGCCAGAGGCGAGAACACCCGTCCTGCGACTCCCCGGAACGGCAACAGGGCACCGTTGAGGCTGACCAACAGGCGCGGGTCGATCGCACCGTCCATGCACATGCGCGCAAGCACCGCCGCGCCCGCGGAATGGCCGATCCCAATGGCGGGCCGAACCTCGAGAACCGCAAGCAGGGCGGCAATGTCCGTCGCCATGCCGTCCAGCGAAAGGCGATCCCGGACGGGTGCCTGGGTGAAGCCGTGCCCCGGCAGGTCGGGGGCCACCACCCGGAACGAACGGCACAGCAGAGGAAACAGGCCGCGCCAGGAGTGTGTCGCGGCCCCCGTTCCGTGGATCAGCAGAAGATCGGGACCGCTCCCGGCCACCTGGACGTGCCACCTAAGACCGGCGGCTTCGACGAACCGGCTGGCTTCCCGATTCGGCCAGTCGCGCCCGTCGTATCGCCAGGACGGCCGCTCATCAAGGACGCGCATTTCCGACCGCGCGGACCGCACCCGAAACCGCGACTGCGTCGGCGAAGGGGAGCGGCAGGTAAGTCGCGCCCATGCATTCGGCCACGCGGGAGGCGCGGTGGTCGGGGCGGGGTGCCGTGTCGATCAGCAGGCAAGGAACGTCCAGGACCCTGAAGACTTCGCCCGCCGCGGCCGCATCGTCCGCCGCCTGGGCCCGATCGACACTGCCGTCGCGCGCGATGTTGGCACGGCCGTCCGTCAGAACCACCACCACCGGCGCCCGGCCACGGCGGCGCTCGGCCTCGGCCAGCGTGGCGGCCGCGTCCAGGCCGGCCGCCAGCGGCGTTCCGCCGCCTCCCGGCAGGCCGGCGAGCGCGCGTTTGGCGCGGGTCAGCGAGCGCGTCGGCGGCAACAGCAGCTCCGCGCCCTGGCGCCGGAACGCGAGTACGGCAACCTGGTCGCGGCGGACATAACAGTCGGCCAGCAACAGCTCGACGGCACCTTTCGCCTCGGCAAGCCGCTGCGCGGCAGCGGAACCGGATGCGTCGACGACAAAGATCGTCACCGTCTCCGAACGGTGTTTCAAGCGCACAAAGCGAAAGTCCTGCTTGGCCACGCGAACGCGGGTGCTGACCGTTCCCGCACGACCGGCGGCCCGGCGCAGCTTTTGCCACGGCGCTGCGGCGCGCAGCGTCTCGATCACGTTCGGGCGGGCGGCCGGGTGCGGCGCGCCGTTCTGGGTCCCGGCCGGGCGGCCGCGCCGGGCCGATTTCTGTTCCCAGCCCGCGCGGCCGGCGGCGCCGTCGCGCCGCCTGCGAACGCGCCCCTGCCGGCAGAGTTCGAGGAGATCGGCAGGGATGACCGCCTGCGCCGCCTCCACGACAATGTCGTCCAGGCTCTCGGCGTCTTCGACGCTCCTGGGGACCTCTTCCGGATCGGGCTGGTCACGGGGCCGATCTTCCGGGGCGTCCTGCGCCGGGTCCGCCGCCTCGGCCGGGAGTCGCGTGGCGCGGGGCAGAAGCACCAGACGGCCCGCCAGGGCAAGCGCGTCCTCATCGATTTCTCCGCGGCCCGACAGTGCGGCGGCGATCTGTGCCACCCTCAACGCCTGGAGCGGCGCCCGCAAGGACGGGACTCCCAGTGCGAGCGCGGCCGCGCACAGCGCTTCGACCGACCGGTCGTCCACCGCAACGGCGTCCAGCCGCGCGCGCGCCGCCGCGACGTCATCGAAGCCCGTGCCCCTTGCCGACGCGGCCCCCAGCGGCACCGCGTCGATGTCGAGCCAGACGGCAAGCCGGTCGGCAAGCGCGGGAACGACGGTCTCATCCGGCCCGGCCCCTTCGTCTATCGCCACCACGCCGAACCGCGAAGCCGTCCGGTCGGCAAGCCCGTCCCGCTCCACCACGACTTCGCCCCTGTCCAGGACGGCCGCCAGCCGCGCCGCGGTTTCCCGCTGCATGCGCTCCGCCGAAACGGCAACGACAACGCCGCCGTCCGCGTCCGCCAGCAGGCCTTTCGCCAGCACCGGGCGGCCGGCCTTCAGCGTCGCCGCGAGATCCAAACCGCCAAGCAGACGGTCGTCGCGGACGTCCACCGGCAGGCGCCGATAAGGCACGCCCGGCGGCAGGTCCCCCTTGAGGATCTCCAGCCAGGCGGCACGGACCGGCCCGGAACGGGCGCGCAACAGGATCCCCCCCGCACGCACCGGATCCACGGCCAAAACCGCGGCCGCGCGCAGGGCATCGTCCCAGACTGCCGACGGGTCCGCATATCCGGCACCGTCCGCGTGCGGCTGCACCGCGTTCATGCCGTAAAGACCTCTTCCACCGCGCGTTCGATGCGCACTGCCGAGCCCGTTTCGTCCAACGGATCGCGGCGCAACCGATGTCGAAGCGCCATCGGCGCGACCCGTTTCAGGTGGTCCGTGCCCACCGCGCCGTCACCGTCCAGCGCGGCGACGGCGCGGGCGGCGCGGACCAGGGTCAATTCCCCGCGCAGCCCGTCCGTTCCCAAGGCCATGCACAGGCGTGCCGCATCCTCCAGCGCCGCATCCGGCGTCTCCACATCTTCAAGCCGCGCCGCCCCGGCGAGGATTCTGCGCCGGAGCGCCCCGTCTTTGCGTTTCCAAGTCTTCACGAAGGCGGCCGGGTCCCGCTCGAAGGTATCGCGGCGTCGCACCACCTCGATCCGCGTCTTCAGGTCCTGCGGTGTCGTCACCTCGACGGAAAGGCCGAAACGATCCAACAACTGGGGCCTCAATTCGCCCTCCTCGGGGTTGCCGCTGCCGATCAGGACGAAACGCGCCGGATGCCGCACGCTGAGCCCCTCGCGTTCGACGACGTTCTCGCCCGATGCCGCAACGTCCAGCAGAAGGTCGACCAGATGGTCCTCCAGCAGGTTGACCTCGTCGATATAGAGGAACCCGCGGTTCGCCCGGGCAAGCAGCCCCGGCTCGAATGATTTCTCGCCATGCGCCAGTGCCTGTTCCAGATCCAGCGCCCCCACCACCCGGTCCTCGGTTGCGCCCAGGGGAAGGTCCACCACCGGCACTGGCACTTTCGCCGAGCCGCGCTCGCCGTGGTCCCGGACGGGACAGACCGCCGTGCAGGCCGCGCGCGGCGTTTCCGGATCGCAGTTGTAGGGGCATTCCTTGACGACCTGCATCGGCGGCAACAGCGCCGCGAGGGCGCGCACGGTGGTTGACTTGCCCGTCCCGCGGTCGCCGAACACCAGCACCCCGCCCACGGTCGAATCGACGGCCGCAATCAGCAAGGCGAGTTTCATCTCGTCCTGCCCTACGATCGCGGAGAATGGAAATGCGGTCGTCACCGCCGCTCACCCACCGCCGTGTGCCGTCATCAAACCGTCGTGCGGCGGCATCGCACACCCCTTTTGCCGTTTCGCCCTGATGCAGCGTCGCTGCGCCGGCCAATGTGTCAATTTATGATGACACATAACTTGTATCAACCTATTGTCACAGCTTCGCCCGAAACCGGGCGGCGCGGGCATAAGGACCGGCGGAGGCATGTCATGTCGGAAACAGTCATTCTTGTAAGTCCAACGGACCGCACGCTTGGCTATGGCGACAAGATGGAGGTGCACCGGCGCGGCCTGCGGCATCGGGCCTTTTCCGTCTTCCTGGTCGACGACGCGGGCCGCTTGCTGCTGCAGCGCCGCCATCCCGACAAATACCATTCCGGCGGCTTGTGGGCCAATTCCTGCTGCGGCCACCCGCGGCCGAAGGAACGGATCGGTCGGGCCGCCGAACGGCGCACCTTCGAGGAGCTCGGCGTACACACGCATCTAAGGCCGGTCTTCCAGACGTCCTATGCGGCGCGGTTCGCGAACGGCATGGCGGAGAACGAAGTCGTCACGGTGTTCTTCGGAAAGCTCGAGGAACGGCTGAAGCCGCACCCTCTCGAAGTGATCGAGACCGCCTTCCTGCACCCCCGGGACCTGGCTGAGGAAATCGAAAGGGACCCCGCACGGCACACATACTGGCTGCGCCACTATTTCAGCCGGCAATTCCCGGCGATCGAAGAGGCGGCAGATGCGGCGGCGGGCTGGGGCGCCGCGAAACCGCTGGCGCCTCTGGCAAGGGCGTCGTGCTGATCGACGAACCCCGCCCCGCAGACCGGTTCGAAGCCGCCTCCCCGCATCGCCACTGACGCTCGGGGATCCATCACCTTCCCGTTGCCAACCTGCGACGTGCCAAAATCTGGTAGGCACCGCTTGTTGCAGATATCCGACAAACCCAGGTGACGGACCGTCAATCCCGCGCTAAACATTGGCGAAGCAAAGAGACGGCCTCACTACTATTAGCTGCTTAGGGGCTTCGCTGAACAGTTGAGCGCAGTTTCCCGGTGGTGACGGCGGCCTGCAGCAGAATATCCAGGTCCGGCTCGGAGAAATGCGCCTCGCCGGCGTTGATCTTCTCGGTCGCCCGCGGATTGACGTCGACGCCGATGACATCGATTCCGCGGGTTGCCAGTGTCGCGGCGGTGGGCAGACCGATATATCCGAGGCCCACGACGCACGCCCTGCTGAAACCGTCCTGCATTAAGACTTTTCCGCACCGTTCTTAGCAGACGAACCCGCGTCTCTATAGGGGGTTGAATGCTCCAGCGGAAGAGGAAAACGGGCCACCATCCCCTAGAGCCCCCGCGCTTTCAGCGCCGCATCGAGCCGCGGATAGACCCGGCGCGCGTTCCCCTCGAACACTTTGGCCTTGTCTTCGGCGGGGATGTCCAGGGCGTCGATATAACGTTTGGTGTCGTCGTAGTTGTGCCCCGTCTGGGGGTCGATGCCCGGGACCGCGCCCAGCATCTCGGACGCGAACAGGATGTTTTCCACGTCGACGACCTCGAACAAAAGGTCGATGCCCGGCTGGTGATAGACGCAGGTATCGAAGAAGACGTTCCCCATCACATGGTCCGCGAGCGCCTTTTCCTGCATCATCTCGGACAGCCCCCGATAGCGGCCCCAGTGAAATGGGGCCGCGCCGCCGCCGTGCGGGATGATCAGCCGCAGATCGGGGAAGTCGCGGAACAGGTCGCCCTGGATGAACTGCATGAAGGCCGTCGTATCGGCATTGATGTAGTGCGCGCCGGTGGGATGGAAGTTGGCGTTGCAGGACCCGGAAACGTGGATCATCGCCGGCACGTTGAGCTCTACCAGCACCTCGAAGAACGGATACCACGAGCGGTCGGTCAGCGGCGGGCCGGCCCACATCCCTCCGGAAGGGTCGGGGTTCAGGTTGCAGCCGACGAAACCCAGGTCCTCGACGCAGCGGCGCAGCTCGGCAATCGAGTTCCCGATCGAGACGCCCGGGGACTGCGGCAACTGGCAGACGCCGATGAACCGGTCGGGGAACAGACCGCAAACCCGCGCGATCAGGTCGTTGCAGATCCGTGTCCATTCCTGCGAGGTCGCCTCGTCGCCGATATGGTGGCCCATGCCCACCGCCCGGGGGGAGAAGATCTGGAGATCCACACCGCGCTCGTCCAGCAGCCTCAGCTGGTTGTTCTGGATGCTTTCGCGGATATCCTGATCGCCGATGGCGGCAAGATCCGGGGCCGGCCGCGATCCGTCCTCGAAATGGGCGATCTGCGCCTTCCGGAAGGCGTGCAGTTGCGCCGGCTCGGTGGTGTAGTGGCCGTGGCAGTCGATGATCATGGCTGTCCCCCCGCTCTCGTTGTGCCGTCCCCGGCCGGGCTCGCCGAGCCGCAGACGGGCTGCGCCGCGGTCGATCCGTCCGCCCGCTTTGACGATCGAGCATACCCGCCCAGGCGGCCCCCACGAAACGCTTCGGGGCCGTCACCCGGCCCACCGCGCGAACCGGGCCCAGAGGCCGGAACCGCTCGGTCCGCGTTCTTCACAGTCCAATCTGGAGGAATGCCAGCCGGCGCCCCGGGTCCGGCACGGTCTGCGGCCCGGAAATCTGGGTTTCAGGCGGTTCCGCAAGCCGACATATCGGTCCCGGCACCAGTGTATTTTGGTTGCAGTACGGGCCTATTCATATATGTTCCGCGGCGCTACGCAGGGATCGCCAATCTGGGATCTGCAGGCGGCTCGCTTGGGCCCGGCGATCATCGTACATGCCCTTCGCGGCAGGGGGGTGAGGCCCTGTGTGGAACAAATGGGTGTCGCGCCAATTGCTCAACGGTCACGGGAACTTGGGGGTCGAGCTGCTCGCGACGCCGGAAAGGGTCTTGCGCCAAGGCTCAGGGAGTACTGAATGAAAGTCCTGGTCACGGGTGGGTGCGGCTACAAAGGAAGCGTCCTGGTTCCGAAGTTGCTTCAAGCCGGGCATGATGTTGTCGCTGTCGACATCATGTGGTTCGGCAATTTCCTGGCCGAACACGAACGGCTGACCGTTCTGGAGGCGGACGTCAGAAACGCCGAAGACCTGGATCTCAGCGGCGTGGAGGCCATCATCCACCTTTCGTCAGTCGCAAACGATCCGTGCGGCGACCTCAACCCTACCTTGACCTGGGAGATCAGCGGTCTGGCGACGATGCGCCTCGCCGACCGCGCCGTCCGCGCCGGCGTGCGGCAGTTCATCTATGCTTCCTCCGGCAGCGTCTATGGCGTCAAAGAAGAAGAAAAGGTCGTGGAAGACCTCGAACTGTTCCCTCTTTCCGAGTACAACAAGACAAAGATGGTGAGCGAGCGCGTGCTCCTCTCCTATTGCGACGAGATGGCCGTGCAGATCGTCCGGCCGGCGACCGTTTGCGGCCTGTCGCCGCGCATGCGGCTCGACGTCTCGGTCAACATGCTGACAATGCAGGCTTTGTCGCGCGGCGAGATCACGGTGTTCGGCGGCGCCCAGACGCGCCCAAACATCCACATCGACGATGTCACCGATGTCTACCTGCATCTGTTGGACCATCCAGAGATCGTCGGGATCTACAACGCCGGGTTCGAAAACCTGTCGATCATGAAGATCGCCGAGATGGTCGCAGACCGGGTGCCGTGCGAAGTGACCGTGACGGAATCGAACGACCCGCGGTCCTACCGCGTGAACTCCGACAAGCTGCTGGCGACCGGGTTCACGCCGACAAAGTCGGTCGCCGATGCGATGGACGAGATCATCGCGGCCTACGGTACCGGAACGCTCAGGGACGAGCCCCGCTATCACAATCTCAAATGGATGCAGGCGACGGTGGTATGATGGAAGCACAAACCAAGTCGGTCGCGCTCACGCCGACCGCCAGCCTGTTCCGCGCCTATTCCGAACGCCTGCACCAGGTGATCGACGCCGCGGACTTCGACGCGATCGGCGGTCTGGCCGAAGAGCTGATGGATTGCTGGCGGACCGGGCGCCGCGTGTTTCTGTGCGGAAACGGCGGCAGCGCGGCAAATGCGAACCATATCGCCAACGATCTGATCTACGGGATCTCCAAGGCGTTCGGGTCCGGACTACGGATCGAGGCGCTTACAGCGAATGCGTCGGTCGTGACCTGCCTTGCGAACGACGAAGGCTACGACCGGGTCTTTTCCTACCAGCTTGGCGTGAAGGCAAAGCCGAACGACGTCCTGATCGTGCTGTCCGGCAGCGGAAACTCGCCGAACATCCTCAAGGCATTGGAAACCGCACGGGAAATGGGCGTGAGAAGCTACGCGCTGCTTGGGTATTCCGGCGGTCGGGCCAAGACGCTGGCCGACCACCCGATACATTTCGAGATCGACGACATGCAGATCGCCGAGGACATGCAGCTTGTCGTCGCGCATATGATCATGCAGTGGCTGTACGAGAACCGGGCCTACGCCGCGGCGCCCGAGGAAAAATGACCAAGCTCGTCGTCCTCGGCAGCAACTCCTTCTCCGGCGCGACATTCGTCGCCCATGCGCTGGAGTCGGGGTCCGAGGTCATCGGAATCAGCCGGTCGCCGGAACCGAATGCCGTCTTCCTGCCCTATCGGTGGGAAAAGAACGACGACCGGTTCCGGTTCCTACAACTGGATCTGAACACCGATCTCGACGAAATCGGCCGGACGATCGCATCCGAACGGCCCGACTACGTCGTCAACTTCGCCGCGCAAAGCATGGTCGCGCAGAGCTGGGACCATCCGGAGCACTGGTTTCAGACCAATGCGGTGGCGACCACCCTGTTGTTCGACGAACTGCGCCGCCACGATTTCCTCGCGCGTTATGTCCACGTCACCACGCCGGAGGTCTACGGCAACACGGTCGGGCACATCGGCGAAGACACCCCGTTCAATCCAAGCACGCCCTACGCCGTCTCCAGAGCCGCCGGCGACATGAGCCTGAAATCCTTTGTTGACGCCTACGGTTTTCGCGCGGTCATGACCCGCGCCGCCAACGTCTACGGACCGGGGCAACTACTCTACCGCATCATCCCGCGCACGATCCTGTACATCCGCTTGGGCAAGACCCTCAGTCTCCATGGCGGGGGAGTCTCGAGGCGCTCGTTCATTCACATGCGCGACGTCGCCGAAGCGACCTGGCGCGTCATGACGGACGGCGTCGACGGTGAGACCTACCACATCTCAACCGACGAAATCGTCAGCATCCGCGAGCTGGTGGAACGGATCTGCCAGAAGACGGGCGCGGATTTCGACACTTGCGTTGAAGTCGCCGGCGAACGCCGCGGCAAGGACGATGCCTATCTGCTGGACAGTTCGAAGATCCGCAAAAACCTGGATTGGACCGATCAGGTCGATCTGGACCGGGGGCTGGACGAATGCATCGCGTGGGTGGACCGCAATCTCGATCAACTGAAGACCGAGCCGATGGACTATGTCCATAAACCCTGACACCGCGACCGCCGGGCCAGGTGGCGGCGCGCGCACAGAGACGGCGTCCGGCGATATCGCCCGGCTGGAGGGCGTCGCACGGACGCTGCGCCGGCGGATCGTGGAATACTCGCACAAGACGAAGACCCCGCACCTCGGTTCCTGTCTGTCCTGCGTCGACATCTTGGCCGCACTGTATTTCGACGTGCTGTCGGTCGATCCGGATGCGCCGTCCGACCCGCACCGCGATCGCTTCGTGCTCAGCAAGGGGCACGCGGCGCCGGCGATCTTTCAGACCCTGGCGCTGAGGGGCTACTTTCCCTATCAGGACCTGATCGAGAGCGATCACAGCGGCGGCGGGATCTTCGGCGAGCACCCGCCGGCGCCGGGCGACCTGCCGGGCATCGAAGCGGCGACCGGCTCTCTCGGCCACGGATTGCCGATGGGCGTCGGGATGGCGCTGGCCGGCCGCATCCAGGGTCGGGACTACAAGGTCTTCGCGCTGTTGAGCGACGGCGAGTGCAACGAGGGTTCGATCTGGGAGGCCGCCATGTTCGCCGGCGGACAACGGCTCGACAACCTGGTTGCAATCGTCGACTTCAACAAGTTGCAGGCAACCGGGCGCAGCCAGGAGGTGATGGCCCTGGACCCGCTTGCCGACAAGTGGCGCGCCTTCGGTTGGTCGACCTACGAGCTGGACGGCCACGATATGGCGGCACTGACGGCGCTGCTCAAGTCGCTGCCGGACGGCAGCGGCAGGCCGACGGCCATCGTCGCCCACACCGTCAAGGGCAAGGGCGTGTCGTTCATGGAAGACGACAACAACTGGCACTATCGCACGCCGAACGAAAGCGAGCTGGCCGATGCATTGGCGGAACTGGCCGACTGAAACCGCTGTGACGGACGAAACGGACACGGATCGATGAGAAACGCCTTCGCCGACGAGATCACCAAGCTGGCGGCGGAAGACGAGCGCGTCGTGCTCCTGTCCGGCGATATCGGCAACCGCATGTTCGACACTTACAAGGCGCAGAACCCGGAACGTTTCTTCAATTGCGGCGTCGCCGAAGCGAACATGATGAGCGTCGCCGCGGGTCTGGCGCTGTCGGGTCTGCGGCCGGTGGTCTATACGATCACGCCGTTCACGACGACCCGCTGTCTGGAACAGATCCGCGTCGGCGCCTGCTATCACGACGCGCCCGTGGTGATCGTCGGAACCGGGTCCGGCCTCGCCTATGCCTCGCTTGGACCGACACATCATTCATGCGAGGACATGGCCTTCTTGCGGGCACTCCCCGGCATGACGGTCTTCGCACCCTGCGACGAGGTGGAACTGCGCCTGGGGCTTCGCCAGGCAATCTCCCTGGACGGACCGCTCTATATGCGGATCGGCAAGAAGGGCGAGCCAGTCGTTCACGATCGAGCGCCAAACCTGCAGCTGGGCCATGCTTTGACGGTTCGCGACGGCAGCGACGTGTGTCTGATCGGGGCCGGCGTAATCTTGCCGGCGCTGCTTTCGGCTGCGGACCGGCTCGGCGAACGGGGAATCTCGGCGCGGGTCGAGAGTTTCCATACGGTCAAGCCACTCGATACCGGGCGACTGGAGGAACTCTTCGGCACCTATCCGGTGGTCGCGCTGGCGGAGGAGCACAGCAAGATCGGCGGACTGAACGGCGCCGTCTCAGAGTGGCTGGCCGCCCGCCCGACGCCGCCCCGCGGCCGCCTGGTCAGTTTCGGGACCGACGATGCGTTCCTGCACAAGATCGGCACTCAGGAATATGCCCGGTCCGTCTTCGGGCTGACCGCCGACAACGTCTGCGATACCGTCGCCGGCGCGCTTTCCTCCTGAGCCGGCGGCGAATGCCGAACCGCCAATGATCGTCGGGATCGATTTCGATAATACGCTGGTCTGCTATGACGGCGTCTTCCACAAGGTTGCACGCGAGCGGACACTGGTTCCGGCAGACATTGCGCCGACGAAACTGGCGGTGCGGGACCACCTGCGCGCCATCGGTCGCGAGGACGATTGGACCGAGATGCAGGGGTACGTCTACGGCGCCAGGATGGCGGATGCCGAACTCTATCCCGGCGCGCTGGCCTTCCTGAGACAGGCGCGGCAGGACAACATCGACGTCGCCATCGTCAGCCACAAGACCCGATGGCCGTTCGCGGGACCGCGCTATGACCTGCACGAAGCGGCACGCGGTTGGATCTCCACGGTCCTCAAGGACGAGACGGGGCCGCTGATCGCGCCGGATGCCGTCAGTTTCTGTGAGACCAAGCAGGAAAAGATCGCCCGGATCGGCGCGCTGGGGTGTGCCGTCTTTCTGGACGATCTGCCGGAAATCCTCGTCTTCGAAGGATTCCCGGCGCGCACCTTGCCGATCCTCTTCGACCCCGCGGACCACCATGCGGATTTTGACGCAGGCCCCCGGGTGCGCGCCTGGACAGACCTCAAGCGGCATCTGCCTGCCCATGACAGCCGCTGACCCTGCGATCGCGCGTCTCCTGCGCAAGGCCGAGATCGATCCCGGGGCCGCGCAGATCGCGCCCGGCCCCGAAGGCGGAAACAACCGCATATCCGTGATTACCTGCGCGGGACGGCGCTGGATTGCCAAATCCTATTTCGCCGACGGAACCGGCAAGGCCGAACGCCTGCACCGGGAATGGCGGTTCCTGACCTACGCGTACCAGGCTGGGATCGGCTGTGTTCCGCGCCCGATCGCCTGCGACGAAGACGAACGCATCGCGCTCTACGCGTTCGTTGACGGGACCAAACCGGGGCCCGGGGACATCTCGCAGGATGACGTTCTTCAGGCCGCCCATTTCGCGGCGGCATTGAATGCGCCGGCTCTCCGCGCCGCGGCACGGGACCTCCCCGACGCTGCCGAGGCGTGTTTCAGCCTGGAAAGCCATCTCGCCATGGTCGACGGCCGGCTTGCCCGGCTGACCGCCGCGGATTGCGAAACCGACACCGACCGGGAGGCCGCCCAGTTGGTGGCTCTGCTCCGGGACGGCTGGCGGGACCGCAAGGCCGGCCTCAAGGCAGGCTGGAGGGCCTTGGGACGAGACGAGGCCGAACCGCTGCCCGCGGGGGCCCGCTGCGTCTCGCCCTCGGATTTCGGCTTTCACAACGCCATCCAAAGGGCCGACGGCACCTTCGTATTCGTCGATTTCGAGTATGCCGGCCGGGACGACCCCGCAAAGATGGTCTGCGACTTCTTCCTCCAACCGGCCGTTCCCGTGGACCGCCGCCACTTCGAGCCGTTCGCCCGTCACGCGTTAGGTTGGATGGACGACCCGGAAATTACAATCGAGAGTTGTCGGCTTCTGTTTCCTGCGTTTGCGATCAAGTGGTGTTGCATTATTCTCAACCCCTTCGTGCGGACCTGGACAAGGCGGAGCGATTTCGCGAGGGGAGCGACCGACCTGTCCGCGCTCAAGCGGGAACGGCTGGCCCGGGCGGTCGCGCTGAGCCGCAAATTGGATATCGAAGCCGCCGCCATCTAAATGGCGGGCCAGTCACTGGCGCACCACGAGGTATTGGAACGCATGGCGTACGTTGATTTTCTGTCCACGGTCCACAAGAGCACGAAGCGGGACTATCTGGCGCGCGTGAACGACCCCGAATTCCCCAAGGCGAAGGCTGCCGCTCTCGCCAAGCAGTGGGGCTTCGACTACTGGGACGGCGACCGCAGGATAAACTATGGCGGCTATCGCTATGACGGGCGCTGGGCCAAGGTCGCCAAGGCCATTGGCGACCACTATGGGTTGAAGGCGGGCGACCGAATCCTGGATGTGGGCTGCGGCAAGGGATTTCTGCTTTATGACTTCACCCAGGTCGTGCCCGGGGTCGAGGTTCATGGCATTGACATATCGGAATATGCCATCGAGAACGCCAAGGAGGAGATCAAGGATCGGTTGCGTGTGGGAACCGCCGCATCACTGCCCTATCCGGATGATCATTTCGATCTGGTGATCTCGATCAATACCCTGCACAACCTCTACTGCTACGAGCTTGCCGATGCCCTGCGCGAGATTGTCAGGGTCGGCCGCGGTTCTCGGTATGTTTGCGTGGAGTCCTATCGCAGCGAAGAAGAAAAGGCGAACCTGCTCTACTGGCAGGTCACGTGCGAGGCGTTCAACACCCCGGACGAATGGCAGTGGTGGTTCGACCTCTGCGGCTACGATGGCGATTTCTCCTTCATCTATTTCGAGTAGGTCGCGCCGAGCCATGACCATCCCCCGGACAATGAAGGCGGCAATCCTGGTCGAGCAGCGTCAGCCGCTGGAAGTCGCCGAGATCGAGCTGCCGGAAAGCCTCGCCGCAGGCCAGGTCCTGGTCAAGCTGCACGCCAGCGGCATCTGCGGGTCGCAGCTTGGCGAGATCGACGGCGCGAAGGGCCCTGACCGGTTCCTGCCGCACCTGCTTGGCCACGAAGGCTCGGGCGAGGTTGTCGCAATCGGCCCCGGCGTCCGGCACGTGGCCGCAAAGGACACCGTCGTCCTGCATTGGCGCAAGGGCCCGGGGATCGAGGCCGAGCCCGCCCGGTACCGCTGGAACGGCCTTACCGTCAATGCCGGTTGGGTCACGACCTTCAACGAATACGCCGTCGTGTCCGAAAACCGGTTGACCCGGATCGACGCCGACACCGATCTCGATGTCGCCGTCCTGTTCGGCTGTGCGGTTACCACAGGTTTTGGCGTCGTGCAGAACGACGCCCGTTTGCGCATCGGGGAATCCGCCGTCGTGTTCGGCGCGGGCGGCATTGGGCTGAACGTCGTCCAGGCCGCCGCAATGGTCTCGGCGGATCCGATCATCGCCGTGGACTTGCACGACTCGCGTTTGCGGTTGGCGCGCGAACTTGGCGCAACGCACACGATCAACGCCGCGCAGGAAGATGCCCGCGAAGCAATCGTGTCCATGCTTGGCGGGCGTCCCCTCGACGTCTTCATCGACAACACCGGCATCCCGTCGATCATCGAGATGGGATACGGGCTGACGGCGCCGCAGGGCCGGACCATCCTGGTCGGCGTTCCGAAGTCCGGAAGCAACATTTCCATCCACTCGTTGCCACTCCATTTCGGCAAGGTTTTGACCGGCTCGCATGGCGGGGAGGCAATTCCCGAAACCGACATACCCAGGTATCTCCGTCTTTACCGGTCCGGGAAACTCGCCCTGCGTCCCCTTATCACCGAGACGTTCACCCTTGACCGCATAAACGAGGCGATTGCAGGTATGCGCGACGGCAGCATCACCGGTCGTTGCGTGATCAGGCTGTAGCCATGTCAATCGAGGTGCCATTTGCCATGAAGTCCAGCGAATCAAGCCAAGGCGCCCAGGTCCGGCAGTTGTTTTCGTCGGAGCAGCAGATCGTTTTCGTCTCGGGGAATTTCAACATCGTGCATCCGGGCCATCTGCGGCTCTTGCAGTTCGCCGCAGAGTGCGGCGACGCGTTGGTCGTCGGCGTGCATCGCGACGGATACGGGAACACCGTCGTGCCCGCAGAACTCCGGCTGGAGAGCGTACAGAGCATCGGCAGCGTCACGCACGCCTTCGTCCTGCAAGGGACGCCCGAAGACTTCATCCGCGATTTCAAACCGACCGTGGTCGTCAAGGGCAAGGAACACGAGACCCGCTTCAATCCGGAAAAGGCGGCCGTCGAGAGCTATGGGGGCCAGCTCATATACTCGTCGGGCGACGTCCGGTTCTCCTCGCTTGACCTGCTGCAACAGGAACTCAGCGGCACCGGACAGTTCGGCATTCGCAAGCCGCAGGGTTTCGCCGACCGCCACGGGTTCTCCATGTCAGATCTGGCCGGGCTGGTCGAAGGGTTCTCGGCACTGAAGGTCGTCGTCATCGGCGACCTGATTGTCGACGAATACATCACCTGCGACCCACTTGGCATGTCGCACGAAGACCCGACCCTCGTCGTCACCCCCCTTAAACGCGACAAGTTCGTCGGCGGTGCCGGTATTGTCGCCGCCCATGCCTGCGGGCTGGGCGCGGACGTCACGTATTACTCGGTGGTCGGCGCGGACGAGACGGCGCAATTCGCCACCAAGACGCTTGCGAACTATGGCGTGCGGGGAGCGTTCCTGACGGACGAGACGCGCCCGACGACCTTGAAACAGCGTTTCCGTGCCGGCGGAAAGACACTCCTGCGGGTCAGCCATCTCAAGCAGCACGACATCAGTGCCGAACTGACGGACGTTATTGTCGACCGTATGGCTGCGGCCTTGAAGGGCGCCGACCTCTTGATCTTCTCCGACTTCAATTACGGATGCCTGCCGCAGCCGCTGGTCGACCGCATCAGCGAGGTTGCGTCGGACGGCAATGTCATGATGGTGGCGGACAGCCAGGCATCCTCGCAGATGGGTGACGTGTCACGCTTCAAAGGCATGACGCTTGTGACGCCCACCGAGCGCGAAGCCCGCCTCGCGACGCTCGACCACACGTCCGGTTTGGTGGTCTTGGCCGAGACGTTGCGACAGAAATCGAGCACCGAGAACGTGATCATCACCCTTGGCGCCGAAGGCATACTGATTCATGCCCCGGAAACGACCACGGATTCCTTCATTACGGACCGGCTGCCGGCGATGAACCAATCTCCGAAGGACTTCGCCGGCGCGGGCGACACGTTGTTGACCTGCAGCGCGCTTGCCTTGGCGTCGGGCGCATCGGTCTGGCAGGGCGCCTATCTGGGGTCGGTCGCCGCGGCCCGCCAGGTCGGTCGGGTTGGCAACCAGCCGCTGACAGCGTCGGAATTGATCGAGGAGGTTCTTCGGTGAAGGCACTGCTGCTTGCGGCCGGCCTCGGCACGCGCCTGCGGCCGATTACAGACAGCGTGCCCAAATGCCTGGTCCCCATCAATGGCGTTCCCCTGCTCGATTTCTGGCTGGAGCTTCTGCTGGACGGCGGGATCGAGCGCGTTCTCGTCAACACGCATTATCTGGCCGACCGCGTTGCCCGCCATGTCGAGAACAGCCGGTGGCGCCGGCATGTCGACCTTGTCCACGAAACCGAGCTTCTCGGGACCGGTGGAACGGCGCTTGAGAACCGCGATTATTTCGACGGTCGGGCCTTTCTCGTGGCGCACGGCGACAACCTGACCGCGTTCGATGCCGCCGCATTCCGGGCAAGGCACCGGGATCGCCCGCACGGCGCGGAGATCACGATGATGACGTTCATGACCGACAGGCCCGAAACCTGCGGCATCGTCGAGGAGGACCAGCATGGCCTGGTGCGCGCATTTCACGAGAAGGTCGAAAACCCGCCGGGCGACCGCGCAAACGGTGCGGTATATATCTTCGAGCCGTCGGTCCTGGACTATATGCAGTCGCTCGGCAAACCCGTCGTCGACCTGAGTACCGAGGTCCTGCCCAACTTCATCGGCAGGATTGCGACATTCCACAATGACGTTTACCTGCGCGATATCGGCTCGCCCGAAAGCCTGGCGCGTGCACAAAGGGACGCCGCCCGCCTCCCCGCGCTGCGCCGGCTGTCGGAGACCCTGTCTCGCGCCGCCGGGGTCGAAAGCGCCGGCGCAGTGGAAGACACGCCGCATGGTGCCGCCTGACGGCATCGCCCCGCGGGGTCGGTGGACGGACCGCCTGGCCGCGGCCGCGCCGACGTTATGGCTGGGGGCCGAATGCGCGCACTAGTCATCGGTGTCGACGGCGGTATCGGCGGTGCACTTGCTGCGGCTCTCGAAACCGCGGGCTGGCATGTCAGCGCGACATCCCGGCGCGGGACGCCGGGCAGCCTGCCGCTCGACCTCTCGGATCTCGACGGCATCGCGGCCCTTCCTGCCGCCGACGTCTGTTACATCTGCGCGGCCGCGACCCGACAGGCCGATTGTCGGGCGGACGAGGCGATGTCCCGTACCGTCAACTACGAAGCGCCGGCGCGAATAGCCGAAGCGGTCGTGCAGGCGGGGGGCCAGCCGGTCCTCCTGTCAACCAGCGCCGTTTTCGACGGCACGGTTCCACGCCGGTCGGCCGACGCACCAACCTGCCCCATCAACACGTACGGGAAACACAAAGCCAAGGCCGAGAGGGCCGTTCTCTCCCTGCCCGGCGGGACCGTCCTGCGTATGACAAAGGTCATGATGCCAAACCTTGTGCTTTTTGCCGATTGGATCAAAGCGTTGCGAGGTGGCCGGCCGGTGCGCGCCTTCAACGACCTGCGGCTGTCGCCGATCGCCGTCGATGACGTCGTTGCAGCGCTGCGCGCCATTGCCGAACGACGCGCGGAAGGGGTCTTCCAGATATCCGGCTCCACCGATATCACCTATTTGGACGCCTGCCTGCACATCGCCGACCGTCTTGGGGCCAGCCGTACGCTTGTCGAGGCGGCGCGTGGTGCCGACGCGGGCATGCCCGCGGAAGACCGGCCGGCCAACACGACCATGGACAGCCGCCGGCTGGAGGCCTTGATTCCCTGGACGCCCCCCACCCCATTCGAGGTCCTTGACGTTGTCTTCGGTCTCAACAGCTCCCGCGCGTGACCGGCGGGCCATGCGTCCACACCATCGCCGGCGCCTGCCGGTGCGACCCGTTTGGCGGCGGACAGCGAAAGCCCACCGGACATGACAGACTTCCCTTGCGTCACCTGCACGACCCGATCGCTGGAGGTCCAGGCGGACTACGCGGCACTGCCGCGGGTCACGTCGGATTGCAGACCCTGGCCGGCAGGCGGGACCCTTGCCGTTTGCGGCTCCTGCGGGACGATCCAGAAACTGCCGGATGAGACCTGGTTCGAGGAGATCGGCCGGATCTACGGAACATATGAGATCTACGAGCTTTCCGACGGTGCGGAACAGGCCATCTTCACCGCCGACGGGACCGCGACGCCGCGTTCGCGCGCCCTGGTCGACCACGTCCTGTCCAGGACCGGGGCCGCGCAAGCCAGCGGACGGCTGATCGACATCGGTTGCGGCAACGGCGCGGCATTGGGGCGTTTCGGCGCCGCGCTGCCTGGCTGGGCGCTTTATGGGCACGAGCTGTCCGACAGGAACGCCGCCGCCATGCGCGCGATTCCCGGATTTCGGGAGCTGTTCACCTGTCCGATCGAAGAGATCCCGGGACGGTTCGATCTGGTCTCGATGATCCATTCCCTGGAACATTTTCCGGTCCCAAAAGACGCTCTTTCGACCGCCGCGCGGCTGATGGACGACGAAGCCTGGTTGTTGGTGGAGGTGCCGGACGCGGAAACATCGCCCTTCGATCTCCTGGTCGCCGATCACCGGACCCACTTCACACGGGCCACGCTGGGCCGGCTTGCCCGGGCGGCGGGCATCGAGACGGTGGAACTGGTGAACACGGTCCTGCCGAAGGAGCTCACCCTGCTCGGCCAGCGGGGCACGCCGGCCGCCGGCGAGCCGACGGATCCGGCCGACGGGCACGCCGTTGCCCGGCGGACGCTGGCCTGGCTGACCGGCATCCTGGAAACCGCCCGCGCGGCCGCCGTCTGCAGGCCGTTCGGCATCTTCGGCTCCTCCATTGCAGGCATGTGGCTCTATGGCGACCTCGCCGACCGTGTCGATTTCTTCGTCGACGAGGACGCGACGCGGATCGGACGAACGATCGAGGAACGACCGATCCTGGCGCCGAAGGACATTCCGGAATCGGCAACGGTCTTCCTGCCCCTGGCGCCTCAGGTCTGCGAGAACGTGATTTCGCGGCTTTCGCATCTCCCGGCAGATTTCGTGGCGCCTGCACCCCTCTAACCCGTCCCGGCGCGATCCGCCGTCACGCCGCGCCCGTCTCCTGCCAGCAGCCTTGATCAGGCAACGCGCCCTTGAGGCCGGAGCCGGTTGTGTGACAAGATCTTCGCCGTCCTGGATCGCGGGCGGACCGGACAAGCGGTCGGGATCCACGACATGCTCGCCGGTCCCTATGAGGGGCAGTTCGGCGGCATCTACTCACTCGATGTCCTGGAGCATATCGAGCCCGCCGCGGAGGACCGTTTCCTGACAAACATACTCGCCTCCCTGAGCGACGACGGGGCCGCCATCATTGGCATCCCCTCGCTGGAGTCCCAGGAATACGCGTCGGAATACAGCCGGATGGGGCATATCAACTGCAAAGAACAGCCGGCCTTCAAAGAGCTGATGAAGAGGTTCTTCCGGAACGTGTTCATGTTCTCCATGAACGACGAACTGGTCCATACCGGCTACAGCAAGATGGCGCACTACAACATCGCTCTTTGCTGTGGAAAGCGCGTGTCCTGAGCGACGCGTGCCGCCCAGACAGCCAGCATGAAACGCTTCAAGACAGTTTCACAGACCCAGGGCGCGAACATGGCGCTGAAGGACGGGACCGTCTCGCCCGCGTCTTTCGCGTTCGACTTCCAGGAGGTCCCCGCCCTTGTCCAGGGCTTCCGCCGCATGGTCCGCGGCCTGGAGTTCGACATCGCGGAAATGGCCCTGACCACCTACATCTGCGCGAAGGAACACGGCGTGCGGTTCACCGGGCTGCCGATCTTCATCGTCCGCGCCTTCCACCACGGCGCGATCCAGGTGAACCGGCATGCCGGGATCGACAACCCGCGGGATTTGGAGGGGCGCGATGTGGGGGTGAACCGCGGCTACACTGTCACCACGGGTGCCTGGGCGCGCGCCATCCTGCATGCCGAACTCGGCGTCGACCTCGCCAGGGTGAATTGGGTGCTGTCGGGCGACGAACACGTGCAGAGCTACCGGCCGCCCGCCAACGTCCGCCCGATCGAACCCGGCAGAAACCTGGACCAGATGCTGATTTCCGGCGAGCTGGCCGGCGCGGTCGGCACCGACATCGACCATCCGGACGTGGTCCGGCTGTTTCCCGACCCTCTTGCCGCCGGCCTCGCCGCGCTGAAAGGGCGCGGCCACTACCCGATCAATCACCTGATCGTCGTCCGGGACGACGTCCTGGCGGCCAATCCGGGTCTGGCCACCGACATCTTCGCGGCGTTCGCGGCGGCAAAGCAGCCCTATATGGACCGCCTGCGCCGCGGCGAGACCGAAAACGCCTATGACGACATGCTGTGCCGTGTGCTTGCGGTCACCGGCGACCCCCTGCCCTACGGTATCGAGCCCAACCGCACCGTCCTTGAAGAGCTGCTGCAGGCGGCGGCGGAGCAGCGTATCCTCACGCGGCCGGTGGCGCTGGAAACCCTGTTCGCGAAAGAAACCCTGACCCTGACCGGCTGAGCCGTGCGGAAGGGGGCCTTGGCACGTGCTGACGCGGGCCTAGGTTGGAAATGGAACGCGATTTCCCGGACGAGGCGGGAACGGACGTCCGGTACACGTACCTTCCAACGGCGGGTTGAGAGACGATGTCCAACGGAACGCATCCTACGCCCGGAACCTGGGAACCGGCGGCGACCATCGACTGGCTGATGGCGGAGGGCCGGTTCCTGGCCGACACCGCCGACCTTACCCGCCAGCTTGGCGAAAGGCTGCTCAAGTCCGGCGCGCCGCTGTGGCGCCTGCGCCTGTCGATGCGGACCTTGCACCCCCTGACCGCCGGTCTCTCGACGGTTTGGGAAAGGGATCTGGACGACACAACGGAAATCCCTGCACTGCACGGACTTGAGGGCCGCTCCGGCTATATCGGCAGTCCGATGGAAATCATCAACAGGACCGGCAGCGCCTTCCGCAAACGCCTGACGGAGCCCCTTACAGAGACCGACCACAACGTGCTGCACGAGCTCAAGTCGCGCGGCGGCACCGACTATTTCGGCATCCCCGTGCGGTTCTCCAGCGGCACGACGGCGATCATGGTCTTCAACACGGACGCGGCCGTCGGGTTTTCCGACCTGGACATTGCAAACCTCACCGAGATTGCGTCGGCAATGGCGCCGATCGTGGAGGTGATCAGCCTGAAGCATGTAACGCGCGCCATCGCCGAAGCCTATCTCGGCCCAAGGACCGGCCAACGGGTCCTGGACGGGCAGATCACGCGCGGCCAGATCGACACCATCACGGCAGCGATCCTGGTCAGCGACATCCGCGACTGGACCGGCCTCAACGACCGCCTGGGCGCCGCGGACGCCCTGACGCTTGCAAACCGGTACTTCGAGGTCGTTGCCGAGGCCGTCGAGGCGCACGGCGGCGAGATCCTGAAACTCATCGGCGACGGCGTGCTTGCGATTTTCCCGACCGACGAAGGCACCGCCGATGCGGCTGCGGTGTGCGCGAACGCCGTTGCGACCGCACGGCAAGCGCTTGCCAACGCGGATGCGACGGCGTTGTCCCGCGACCTGCGGTTCGGAATGGGCATGCATTTCGGCGAAGTGCTGTACGGCAACATCGGGTCCAAGACGCGGCTGGACTTCACCATCCTCGGTCAGGCCGTCAATATCGCCGCGCGCATCGAAGGCTTGTGCGGCAGGCTCGACCGACCGATCCTCTATTCGCAGGAATTCGCGGACCGTCTGGCCGAGCCGTCAAAGCGCATCTCCCGGGAGACCCTGAAAGGCCAGAACACGGCCTCGGACATCCTGACCGTCGCGGACGACCCGCAGCCGACGGGCTAGTGCTGTTGGCCCGCGGCGTGGCGGCAGCGCGGGTTTCAGGCGGCGATGCGTTCGGCGTGCGCCGCCAAAGACCGCGCGATCAGTTCGGGGACGGCCGGCCACAGCCCCACCGGATCCAGGATCGGCCCCGCAAACGCTGCCTCGGCCAGCGCCCGCGGCACATCGTCCTGGACATGGCCCGCGCGCGACGCGAAGAACGGCAGACAGAGGGCAGGCCCGTCCATTCGGGCCGCCTCTGCAAGACCGGGCGCTTGATCGATGAAGCCGACGCGAACCTCGCGAAAATGCCCGGTCTCCTCGATCCGCCGGGCGGCGCGGCGCGCGACCGCGCCCGGTCGGGCATCCGACGGCGAGCCATGCGCGGCAAGCAAGACGCTTGCTTCGCCCGGCGCCGCGCCCATCGTCGCCGCGGCACGGCACGCGGTTTCCGCGCACAAGGCATGCAGCGCCGGTTCAGTGCCCAGCGGCGCAAAGATCTCGGCCGGTTCGCCGAGAATGCCGGCGGTCAGTTCGGGCAGGCGCGTGCTTGCGAACCAGCCGTCGGACATGAACATCGGATAGACCAGCGGTTGCGGATCGGCCAACGCCTGTATTGCCGATCCCAGGCTGCCTGCCGCCGCCAAGGTCGCACCCTCCACACGCCAGCCCGGCAGCATGGACGCAACCCGGCAGGCCAGCGCCCTGAGCGCGCGTTCCTGCTCCCACGGCTCGGAAGGGGAACCGTGAGCGACGATCGCCACGGAACGGGTGTCAGTGGCTGGTACCGGCCGAGAAGGTGATCTTGTTCCAGACATTGTACTTTCCCGATGGTTTGCGCATCGGAAGCCGCGTGACTTCCTCCAGCGTTTTTGCGTCGTAGACGATGACCGCACCCTGGTCCTCCCAAACGCTGACCAGCGCGTGGGCGCCCTCGCGGTCGAACTCGACATGGGCGACGGTGGCGCCGGGCACGGGCTTCAGCGTGCGCACGATTTCGAGCGTGTCCTTGTCGATCACGTGCATGACGTCCTTGTTGGGCCCGAAAAAGACGTCCGCCCAGACATGCGCCGCGTTCTCGTGGCTGCGCAGGAAAAAGCCCGGGCCCATGGTGTCGACGGTATCGACGACCTGCCAGGTATCGATATCGATCACCGACAGGCGCGCCTCGCGCAGGTGCGGCGTCGCCATCACGTGACGGCCGCCGCTGGTCCAGGAGATGCCCGATCCCAGGTGCGGCATGCCCGGCAATGGCAGTTCGGCGATTTCGCGACCGACGTTCAGGTTCACCACCACGCCCCGCTTGCCGTCGCGGGCGGCCCCGATCAAGTTGCGATAGTCCGGGGTGAAGAAGAAATCGTCGATCGGCTCAGCGGTTTCGATCCTTCTCAGTGCAAACAGGCCCTCTGACGACGCCAGGCCTTCGACCATCCCCTTCTCGTGGCTGTGGACCAGACCCTCGTAGACCGGCGGTGCGTTCGGATCGGTTGAGATCTCCCAGATCTCCGCGGCATCCTTCAGCGCCAGGATGAAGCTGTTGCGCTGTGGCGCCTGATAGACCGCCGAAACGCGCGAAGGCGTTCCATCCTTGGCCACGACGTCGAACACCCGTTCGACCGACAGATCCTTAGTGGACAATATCGTCAAGCTGCGCGGCAGGTAGTTGGCGACGGCAAGGTACAGCCCGTCGGGCGAGATCGCGATGTTGCGGCTGTTGAGACCGGCACGGACGCGCCCGACCTCCGCAAGGCTCCACAGGTCGTATTTCTGGACCCAGCCGTCACGCGACATGATGAAGGTGTACCGCCCGTCCGGCGTGAATTTAGGGCCGCCATGCACCGCAAACGGCGTCGGGAAACGGTCCAACGTGGTGAAGCGGTCGCCGTCCAGAACGCTGACATGATGGTCGCCGGTCTCGACCACCAGAAAGAGGTTCAATGGGTCGGCGTCGAAGACAGGCGCGGCCGCCGGCCGGTAGTCCGGGTCCAGGGTGCGGCTGTCGGCGATCTCCGCCGGCCCCCAGGACGGGATGCGCTCCAGTGGGACCTTCACGAACGCCACCAGGGCTGCGATCTCGTCCTCCGACAGGACCTCGGCGAAGGCCGGCATCTGGGTCGCGGCGCGCCCGTGGGAGATCACGTCGGCCAGTTTGGGGCCGCGCATGCGTTTCAACGTCTCCGGGATCAATGCTGGGCCGGTGCCGCCCAGGCGGTCCGCACCGTGACAGGACGCGCAGTGTTCGCCGTAAAGCGCCGGCGCCTGCGCCTGCGCCTGCGCGACGGCCGACGTCGAAACCGCCAGCGCAAGCGCGACGCTAATGAAAACGGTGAACCGGATCATGGCTCTTGCCCCGGAAGGGTTGGACGGTCAGGCGCTCGCCGGCGGCGACACCGATTTCCGCATCGGAGAGATAGCAGGCGGGATCTTCCGCCCAGGGGTCGCCGGTCAGCTGCAATGCGCGGATCCGCGTGTTGCCCCCGCAGACCGCCTTGTGGACACAGGCACCGCATCGCCCCTTGAGCGGGCGCGGCCGGCGCCGCAGCTGCGCCAGCATCGGATCGTCCCCCGTCCAGATCTCGGAGAACGGCGCCTTCTTGACGTTGCCGACCGTATAGTCGGACCAGTAGGTGTCCGGATGGACATTGCCCTGCGGATCGATGTTGGCAACGCCGAGACCCGACGAGTTGCCGCCCCAGGCGGTCAGGTGGCCGCGCAGGTGTTCGATCGCCTCGGCATCGAAACGGTTTTCGGCCCAGCGCAGGAAATAGACCGCATCGGCGTCGTTGTTGCCGGTCACGACCTCCAGCGGTTTTCCGCTGTCGACCGCCGCCCAGGCACGGTCGATCAAAAGGTCCATCGCCTCGCGCGAGCGCGACCAGCCGGCGTCCGCGCCGCGGTGCTTGTCGCCGCGCCCGGCATAGACCAGGTGCGACAGATAGAACTTGTCGACGCCCTCGGCCTCGCACAAATCGAGCAGTTCGGGAAGCTGTTCCGCATTGTCCTCGGTCAGCGTGAAGCGTAATCCAACCTTGATGCCGCGTTCCTTGCACGCCCGGACACCCGCCAGGCCCTGGTCGAACGCGCCCTCCTGGCCGCGGAACCAGTCGTTTGTCGCGCCGATGCCGTCAAGGCTGATCCCCACATAGTCGAACCCGATCTCGGCCACGCGGTCCGCCGCTTCGCCGACGATCCGCGTGCCGTTGCTGGAGAGCGCCAGGTAAAGCTTCATGTCCCGTGCGCGTTTCGCGATCTCGAACAGGTCGCGCCGCGCCAGCGGCTCGCCGCCGGACAAGATAAGCGCCGGGATCCCGAACTGGCCCAGATCCTCCAGCACGCCCATGGCCTGCTCGTGGCTGAGTTCGCCGGGAAAGTCCAAGTCGGCGGAAACGCTGTAGCAGTGGCGGCACCGAAGATTGCAGCGCCGCGTCAGGTTCCAGATCACCACCGGCTTTACGGCACCGCGGCGTGTGCGGACCGGCGTCGGCGCGACGAGCTGTTTCATGTAGTGCGTCAGGCGAAACATCAGCGTGCCCCTTTCCGGGCCAGACGGAGGCCGGTCTTTTTCAGGATGCGGGTGGAATAAAGGACGTCGCCGCCGCGGCAGGCGGACCCGAGATGGGCCTCGATCCTCTCTCTTTTGCGTTTCACCTCGTCGCGGTCGGTGCCGTGCACCATGGCGAACAGGTTATAGGGCCAGTCAGGCAACGCCCTGGGCCGCAGATAACAGTGGGAAACGAAGTCGAACGCCCCCACCTCGGCACCCAGGTCCGGGGCCTGGCCGTCCTCCACGTCCCAGACGGTCATGCCGTTGGCCACCATGCCCAATGCATAGTGATTGGGCGCCGCGCCGATCCGGCGGATTACGCCGCGCGCCTGCATCGCCGCCAGCCGCGCGATCACCTCCGCCTCTTCCAGACCAAGCTGTTCGGCGACGGCGGCATAGGGCTCCGCGGTCAGGGGCAGGCCTGCCTGCGTCGCTTCGATGATGCTGCGATCGGTTGCGTCGATGCTCATGCCACGACCCTGAAGCCGATGAAGAATTCCTGCTGTTTCGGAAAACGGAGGACGCGAAGCCCGGTCGCCGCCTCGAGCGCGTCGGCCGCGGCGGCGATCTCTTCCGGCGTCTCTGTGGCCAGCACGAACCACATGTTCAGCCTGTGCGTCCGTTCGTAGTTGTGCGCAACCTCGGGCCGCGCGTTGACGATCTCGGCCACGGAATCGAAGCGCGTCCGCGGCACCGCCATGGCGCACAGGCAGAACGCACCGCCCAACGCGGCCGCATCGAAGAATGGGCCGAACCGCGTGATCACGCCGCCGTCGCGCAGCCGTTCCAGTCGATCGATCAGTTCCCCTTCGTCCAGACCCAGGCGTTCCGCCGCCTCGGCATAGGGCCGCCGGGAAAGCGGGAACCCCTCTTGCAGGGCATTGATGATGCGCCGGTCGGTGTCGTCGGGCCGGTAGGTGTTCTTCTTCATGCCGCGGCCCCGTTTGATGCGGCGACGAGGGCGCCGGTCTGTTTGAAACAACGGATGCTGAACAACACCTCGTGCGGCACCGCATCGATCCCGACCTCGGACATCGCCCGTTCCAGGACGCCCATCGCCTCGCTCCGCGACCGCGCATGGATCATACAATAGAGGTTATAGGGCCAGACGTTGGGGACCGTCTGTCGCTGATAGCACAGGGTCACGCCCTTGACTTGTGCCAGCCTCGTCCCGATGTCGGCGACCTCTGCATCCGGCACGTCCCACACGACCATCGCGTTCGAGCGCCAACCCAGCGCGCGGTGGCGCACGATCACACCGATCCGCGACAGGATGCGGGCGGCCGCAAGCGCACCGATGCGGGACAGAATATCGTCTTCCGACCGTCCAAGCTCGCGTGCCAATTCGGCGAACGGTTGCGGCACCAGAGCCAGACCCGTCGACAGAGACTGCATGATTTCGCGGTCGTCGGGCCGCAGCGCGTCGGCATCCACGTCCGTCGGTGTCGGCGGCAAACGGCCCGGGCCGTGCAGGGGGAAGGCCAGGCTGATGTTGAACGGCCGGACCAGTCGCAAATCCAGAACCTCCAAACCGGTCCGCTTGTGCAAGCGCGCCAGGGTGGCATCCACGTGGGACCGGTCCGGACCTGTGACCACGGACCACAGGTTCCAGGCATTTTCGCGCAGGTAGGCGTGATTGACCCCCGGCTCGGCGCTGACGATGTCGGCAACGCAATCGATCTCCAGATCCGGCACGCGCATCGCGGCCAGCGTGCTGGCCCCGGCCGTGTTCGGCCGGAACGTTGCGCCGATCCGGCTGACGGCCCCGGCGGCGAGCAGACAGCGAAGCCGGTCGATAACCTCGGCTTCGGTGATGCCCAGTTGGCGGGCGATTTCCGCAAATGGCTGGGTGACCAGCGGGAAGTCCTTCTGCCAGCGGTCAAGCAGTGCGTGATCGGTGGGGTCGAGCGTGACGACCATGGCCTCAGAGACCGGTCCGGTGCGCACGCGCGGTGAAGAAGATCCCGGACGGCGTCTTGGCCGGGATTTCGGCCAGCTTCTCGAACGTGCGCGTGTCGTACACGTGCACGCAGTCGCCGTCGCGGACCGAGACCCAGACCTCGTGGCCGCGCGGCGTGAACTCCATATGCAGGACGGCAGGGCCAGGCTTCAGGCTGTGCACCACCGCGCCCGTCGGCGTGTCGAGGACCTGCACCGTATCGTTCAGCGGATGCGCGAAGTTGACCCACACCTGCCGGCCGTCGGGCCGCGCAACGGCGAAGACCGGCTGGCCGTGGGTCGCCGTACGCCCCGTCTCTTCCAGGGTCCGGGAATCGACCCACAGGACCTCGTGGCGGCCGACCGCCGGAAGCACGAAGCGGTCGCCGGCCAGGGCCCAACCCTCGAGATGGGGCATCTTGTAGACGGGCAAAGGCTCCTCGCCGCGGCCGTAACCGGCCAGGATCCTGCGAGGCTGCGGCTGGGGATCCCACAGATCGATGGCGGTCAGGCCGTCCTCGCCGAAGAGACCGGCGATATAGTGCCGTCCGTCCGCGGTGATCAGCGCATCGTACGGGTTCTTGCCGATGCCTTCGATCCGCTGCACCGACGGCGTCTCGCCGGAAAGGTCGGCGATCCAGGTCTCTCCCTTGTCCCACAACGTGAAGACGAAACGGCGGCCCGGCGCGTCGACCAGGCCGATCGTCTTGGAGCCCGTCGGGAAGTCCGCCACCATGTCCAAGGTTGCCGCATCGAACACGCGTACGCCGCCCGGTTCGTAGTTCGCGACGGCGACCAGGCGCCCGTCGTCGGATATCGCGCCGCCGATGGAGTTACCCGCCTGGATCACCCGGCCAGCCACCGATTGTTCTAGAAGATCGACCTTGCTGAGCCCGCCGTCGCGCCCGAAGACGAAGGCGTAACGCTGGTCCGGCGAATAGACGACGGAGGCATGCGACAGGTCGCCCAGGCCTTCGACCCGCCCGATGGCCGCGCGGTCGGACTGGTCGACGATCAGGACCGAACCGCTCGCCCGTTCGACGATCACGCCCAGGTCACCGGTCGCCCGCAGTTCGGCAGCGCGGCTGCCATGCACGAACAGCGTGAAACCCAACGTCATCACCAGAAGGCAAAGGGCGATCGCACGGGTCATCGGTCGTCTCCCTTCAACAGGTAGTCGGCGATCCAGTAGGCCTCTTGCTCGCTCAACAGCGGTCGCCAGGGAGGCATGGCCGTGCCGGGCACGCCGTCCAGGATGATTACCGCGAGGGTTTCGCGATCGACCCCTTGCAGCGTTTCCGCGCGGATGTCGGAACCCAGCCCGCCCCGCATGGTCAGGCCGTGGCAGGAACCGCAATCCTGCACCACAAGCCGTTCCAGCTCTGCGGCCCGTACGGATGACACATCGCCGCCCGACGCAGGCCCGGCCGCAAGCAACAGGGCGAGGCCGACGGCGGCGCCGATCTCTTTAGACACAGGCATGTTCCCGTGCCGGCCGCGCGGCAAGGCGGCGCAGCACCTCCGCCGGACACGAGCGATAGAGCGAGACCACGTGCCCGACGACGAACAGGACCGGCCCCGAGAACCGGGCCTGATCGGCATCCGCCGCGATCCGGTCGAGCCGCGACACCAGGCGGCGTTCCCGCGGCGTCGTCGCCGAGGCGACGGCAAGGACCGGCAGCGACGGCGGCATACCGGCGTCGATCAGCCGTTCGGAAATCTCCGCGATGTTCGCGGCCCCCATATAGACAACCAGCGTGGTTTCCGGATCCGCAAGACCCGACCAGTCCAGGTCCAGCGGCAGATCACGCCGACAATGGCCGGTGACGTACCGCACGCCGCTTGCCAGGCCGCGATGGGTCAGCGGCACGCCGGCCGACGCGGCAGCGCCCTGTGCCGCGGTGACGCCGGGCACGAACTCAACCGGAACGCCCGCGGCGATCAGGGCCGCTGCCTCCTCGGAGCCGCGCCCGAAGATCGACGGATCGCCCCCCTTGAGTCGAACGATCGTGCGGCCCTTGTGGGCGAGGTCGATCAGAATTTCGTTGATGTTGTCCTGCGGCACGGGGTGCGACTTGGGCGCTTTTCCCACGTCGATCTTCCGCGCCGACGGCGGCACAAGGGCCAGGATCTCCGGCGAGACGAGGCGGTCGTGGACGACGACCTCAGCGCGGCTCAGCAAACGTGCCGCCTTGACCGTTAGGAGGTCCGGATCGCCCGGTCCCGCACCGACCAGAAAAACCCTTCCAGGCTTTTGCATGGCGTTTCCTTTTCCGGCATCCGAAGACAAGCGGGGCGGCCGAAGCCGCCCCGCACGCTTCGCAAGGTCAATAGACGTCTGAACGCGTGTTGAAGACGTTGAACTTGCCCGTCGGCGTGATGAGACGCTCGTCCTTGATGACGTGTTTCATTTCAAGCGTCTTGTCGTCGACGATGACGATGGCCGATTCATAGTCGCGTCCGTTCCAGACCGAGAACCAGATCTCGGTGCCTTCCTTGTTGAACTCACCCTGGACGACACGCGGCTGGCCTTCGGCGATGCCGGCCCATTCGCCGATCGGAAGCGTGGTGTACTCCGGTTCCTCGTTGGTCAGGTCGTCGACCTTGAACACCGCGACCGACGCCGAGATCTCGGCCTCAGGGTTGAGCGGCGCGTCCACATAGAGGTTGTTGGACTCCGGATGCGACTTGACGAACAGAGAACCGCCACCCAGCGCATAGAGCTGTTGCACCACCTTCCAGGCCTCGTCGGGATGGCCTTCCGGATCGGTTCCGATCAGGGCAACCGTGTCGTCACCCAGGTGCGAGGTCGCCCAGACCGGCCCGTAGGTCGGGTGGTTGAGGTTCGCGCCACGCCCAGGATGCGGGGTCTGACCTTCCGTATCCAACAGCGCGGTCAAGGCACCTTCCTTGGTGTCGATCACGGCCACCTTGTTGCGGGCATTCGCCGCGGTCAGGAAGTAACGCTTGGTGGAATCGAACCCGCCGTCATGCAGGAACCGTTCGGCTTCGATCGTGGTGACCTTCAGGTTCTTGATGTCGGAATAGTCGACCAGCAGGATCTTGCCGGTCTCCTTAATGTTGACGATGAACTCGGGCCGATAATGCGACGCGACGATCGCGGCGACCCGCGGCTCGGGGTGGAACTCCTGGGTGTCGTAGATCATGCCGCGGGTAGAAACGATCTTCAGCGGCTCCAGCGTGTTGCCATCCATGATGACGTATTGCGGCGGCCAATAGCTGCCGGCGATGGCGTACTTGTCTTCCCAGCCTTCCATCTTCGATGTCTCGACCGAGCGCGCTTCGGCGCCGATTTTGAGCTGGGCGACGGTTGCCGGCGGATCCATCCACATGTCGATCATGTTGATCAGCGCGTCGCGCCCGATCACGTACAAGTAGCGACCCGAAGCGGAAATGCGGGAGATGTGAACCGCGTATCCGGTCTCGATGATGGTGTGGATCTCGTAGGTCGCGCCATCGATCAGGGCCACCTGGCCACTGTCGCGCAGCGTCACCGAGAAGAGGTTGTCGATGTCGATATCGTTCATCTTCTCGTTCGGCCGGTCTTCGGGTGCGACCAGGACCTTCCAGGTCTCGCGCATCTCTGCCATGCCGAATTCCGGAGGCGCCGGCGGCTCGATCAGGAGATAGCGCGCCATGATATCGATCTGTTCATCGGTCAACTCGCCCGAAGTACCCCAGTTGGGCATGCCGGCGGGCGAGCCGTACTTGATGAAATCGCGAATGTACTCGTAGCCGTTTTCGCGCGTTATATCCGGTGTCAGTGCCTTGCCCGTCGCGCCCTTGCGCAGAACGCCGTGGCAGCCGGCGCAGCGTTCGAAATAGAACTTGCTGGCGGCCTGGAATTCCGAAGGCGTGATCACCGGGTCGCCGGGCTTGCGGCCCGGAATCTCGACCTGGATCTGGCCAAGGGTGGTCATCGACGGTTCGTAAGCCGCTGCGGGCGTGTCGCCGTGTTCCTTCGGTTTTTCCTGGGCGGAAAGCCCGGTTGAGGCGAGCGCCAGCGGAAGCGCAAGGCCTGCTGTGAGTGCGAGACTCCGAATTTCGCGAAGCGTGTCCATGCCGGTTTCTCCGTTGCACGAGTGTGACATCGAACAGCATGCATGGCCGCAGCGGGGCTTCCTTGACTTTCGTTAAGGCGCGCCGGTACCACGGACAACACGCTTCGACCGCGGCAACTGGAGTCACGGATGCGGCTTTCCCAGGTTCTCACGGCGTCGGTCCTGGCCGGGGTGCTGTCGGCGTTTGCCGGCGCCGCCCTCGCCGCAGGCGTGCTGGTGCGGGAGGACCTGACCGCGGTCGCCGAGCCCGACCCGGAGCAGGCCGCGCGCCTGTTTGCAAGCGCCGAACCCGTGCGGCTGGAACGGATCGACGGTTCCGTTCCGCATTGGACGGTTACCGCCCCCGACGGCGTCCTGGGGTCGATCGCGTCGACCTGGGAAATCGCGCAGTCCGTCGGTTATTCCGGGCGGCCCATCGATGTCCTGGTCGCGGTGACGACGGACAATCGGATCGCGGGCGCCGAGTTGATGCGCCACAACGAACCGATCCTGACCCTTGGTATCTCGACCGCCGATATCGCGCGATACGTCAGCGCCTTTGCCGGCGTCGACCTGACCGCACAGCGAACGTCGAACCTGGAAAGCCGCTCAGACCTGCCCGACATCATTTCGGGTGCGACGGTGTCAACGGGCGTCATCCGTGACGCGATCCTGCGCACGGCGCGGACCGTGGCGCTGGCCAGGGGAGGCGATGGCGGCGGCCGGCGCATCGATCGCGTCCAGTTCCAGGAGACGTCCTGGGACGCGTTGGCGGAAAGTGGTGCGCTGGTCACTGTGACGACGACCCTGGACCAGGCCCGCGAAGCCCTGGCGGGCGCAACCTCGTTGCCGCCGGCAGGCGATGCGCCGTTCCTGGAACTTTGGGGCGCCATCATCGACCCGCCGACGATCGGGCAAAGCCTGCTGGGCCAACAGACCTACAGCCGCGCCATGGCGGCGCTGGCCCCCGGTGGAGCGGCGCTGTTCGTCGCCTCGCGCGGCCTGCATTCGCACCGCGGCACCAAATGGCGCCGTTCCGGCGTCTTCGACCGGATCGCGGTCGTCCAGGACGACGCCAGGATCGAGTTATCCGCCGAGGGGTACCAGCGGATCGACCGGTTCGCCGCGGCCGGCGCGCCGGACTTCAAGGAAGTCAGCGTCTTCGCCTTGCCCGCCAGCGATTTCGACCCGACCCGGCCTTTCCGGATCGAAGTAACGGCCAGCCGCAACAGCGACAGCGGCGAGATCACATTCGCAACGCCGCTGGATTATGCCCTGCCCGATCGTTTCGTCCTGGAACCCGAGCCGCTGCCCGAGGCCGATCCGTTGTGGGTGAGCGCGTGGCAACGCAAGAAAGGCGAAATCGTCGGTGTCGTGGCGATGCTGTTCGCGCTTGGCGCCATTCTCTTCCTGCAGGAGGCCTTCGTGCGCCGCGCGGCCCTTTGGTACTGGGGCAGGATCGCCTTCCTGACCGTCACCCTGGTTTGGCTGGGTTGGATCGCCGGCGGCCAGTTGTCCGTCATCCAGGTGATTGCCTTCCTGCAATCCCTGCTGACCGGCTTCCGCTGGGAGACGTTCCTGATGGAGCCGATCGTCTTCATATTGTGGGCCTTCGTCGCCTTGGGCGTCCTTTTCTGGGGGCGCGGAGTCTATTGCGGCTGGCTGTGCCCCTTCGGCGCCTTGCAGGAACTGACCAACGAACTGGCACAGCGTCTCAAGGTGCCGCAGATCAAGGTCCCCTATGTCATCCAGGAACGCCTTTGGGTCGTCAAATACACGCTGTTCATGGCGCTGTTGGGCCTGTCCTTCTATTCCATGGAACTGGCGCTGGTCCTGGCCGAGGTGGAGCCGTTCAAGACCGCCATGTCCATGCGTTTCATGCGCGCCTGGCCCTTCGTCGCATTCGTCGTGGCGCTTTTGATCGCGGGGCTCTTCATCGAACGGTTCTATTGCCGCTATCTCTGTCCCCTCGGCGCGGCGCTGGCGTTGCCGGCGAAGCTCAAGCTGTTCGACTGGCTGAGACGCCGTCCCCAGTGCGGGCGCGAGTGCCGCCTGTGCGACAAGAAGTGCACGGTCGGCGCCATCGACCCGATCGGCCGGATCAATCCCAACGAGTGCATTCTCTGCCTGCGCTGCCAGATGATTTACCACGACGTGAAGACGTGCGTGGTGTTGAAGGGACGCGCGGCGCGGAAGGCCGGCGCCCAGCCTGCCGCGGGTTCTCGGGCATAAAGAGGGTCGACCGACGCCGGCGCGGCGTCGCGGGCCGTGCGTCGTTCCGGTTCGCATAGGGCGCCGCTTGACTTTCGTTAAGGCCAAGGCGGTTTGCTGCTATCATGGTTGCCTTATCCGAATTGATCCTCCGTGGGAGAGCGCAATGCGCGAGGTTCTGACGAAATCCATGTCCCGCAACATATTCTATGGCGGGTCATTGTTTTTCATCGTCGTGTTCGTTGCTCTGTCGGTCCACAGTCACCTCTACATCGTCAACGAATCGACCGACAGTGAAGGCCTTTCCGAGGGCGTGGCCCGCGGCAAGCGCGTCTGGGAAGTCAACGCCTGCATCAATTGCCACACAATCCTGGGCGAGGGCGCCTACTTCGCGCCCGAGGTGGGCAATGTGATGACGCGTTGGGGTGTTAATGACGATCCGGAAGCCGCCTTCGACACCTTGAAGGTATGGATGGAGTCTCAGCCGTCCGGGATCGAAGGTCGCAGGCAGATGCCGCAGTTCAACCTGACAGACCAGGAGATCCGCGACCTGACCGATTTCTTCCTGTGGACCAACACGATCGATACCCAGAACTGGCCGCCGAACGAAGCGGGCTGAGGAGAGACGGGTCATGAAGTATCAAACGCAAAAGATCGCGCAGGTTTATTTCGTCACCGCGTTGCTCTTGTTCCTGATCCAGGTGCTGGGCGGACTGCTGGCCGGCTGGATCTATGTATCCCCGAACTTCCTGAGCGAGGTGCTGCCCTTCAACATCGTCCGGATGCTGCACACCAACAGCCTTGTGGTCTGGCTGATCATGGGCTTCATGGGTGCGGCCTATTTCCTGGTCCCGGAGGAGACCGAACAAGAGATCCACTCGCCCATGCTGGCCTATCTCGCGCTGGCGATCCTCGTGATCGGCACGCTGGGCGTCGTCGTGACCTATGTGTTCAATCTGTTCGAGGGGAACTTCTTCCTTGGCAAGGAGGGGCGCGAGTTCCTCGAGCAGCCGCTGTGGGTCAAGGTGGGCATCGTCGTTGCCGCACTGATCTTCCTTTACAACATCACACTGACGGTGCTGAAGGGCCGCAAGACCGCGATCACGAACGTGCTGTTGCTCGGATTGTGGGGGCTTGCGCTGTTGTTCCTGTTCGCGTTCTACAATCCCGAAAACCTCAGCCTTGACAAGATGTACTGGTGGTACGTGGTCCATCTTTGGGTCGAAGGCGTGTGGGAGCTGATCATGGCCTCGGTCCTGGCCTTCCTGATGCTGAAGCTGACGGGCGTGGACCGCGAGGTCCTTGACAAGTGGCTCTACATCATCGTCGCCAGCGCGCTGATCAGCGGTATCCTCGGGACCGGCCACCACTATTACTGGATCGGCACGCCCGGCTATTGGCAGTGGGTGGGCTCGATCTTCTCGACGCTGGAGGTCGTCCCCTTCTTCCTGATGATGGCTTTCGCCTTCGTCATGGTCTGGAAGGGCCGGCGCGACCATCCGAACAAGGCCGCGCTTCTGTGGTCGCTGGGCTGCGCGACGCTGGCATTTTTCGGCGCCGGCGTGTGGGGCTTCATGCACACCCTGCACGGGATCAACTTCTTCACCCACGGCACGCAGATCACCGCCGCGCACGGGCACCTGGCCTTCTTTGGCGCCTATGTGTCCCTGAACCTGGCGATCTTCACCTACGCCTATCCGATCCTCCTGAACCGCGACCCCTACAACCAGGTCCTGAACATGGCGTCGTTCTGGATGATGGCCGGCGGCATGACGTTCATGACCTTCGTGTTGACCTTCGCGGGCACGATCCAGACCCATCTCCAGCGGGTCGTGGGCGACTATTACATGGACGTCCAGGACCAGATCGAGATCTTCTACCTCATGCGGTTCGGTGCCGGTCTGGTCGTCGTGTTGGGCGCCATCCTGTTCTTCTACGCCCTGATGGTGCCGCGCGCAGAGGTCATCGCGCCCGGGGAACAGCGGCAAGCGCCCGCTGAGTAGGACCGATGGACCCGGTCGAGACGTTTAAGGGGGCGCAAGCCCCCTTTTACGCGCCCCAGGGCGACGAGTGCGAGGTGTTTGCGGCCGCTCACGCGAACCGCCTGCCCTTGCTGCTAAAGGGACCGACCGGGTGCGGCAAGACGCGTTTCGTCTCCCATATGGCGGCGCGGCTGGGCCGGCCGCTGCATACCGTGGCCTGTCACGACGATCTGTCCGCCGCCGATCTGATCGGCCGCTATTTGCTGAAAGGGGGCGAGACCGTCTGGGTCGACGGCCCGCTGACGCGGGCGGTCCGCGAAGGGGCGATCTGCTATCTCGACGAAGTGGTCGAGGCCCGCAAGGACGTGACCGTCGTGCTGCACCCGCTGACCGACGACCGGCGGATCCTTCCCATCGACCGCACCGGCGAGGAACTGCCGGCGGCACCGGGCTTCATGCTGGTGGCCTCCTATAACCCTGGCTACCAGAACATCCTGAAGACCCTCAAGCCGTCGACCCGGCAGCGCTTCCTGTCGATCGAGTTCGATTTCCCCGGGCCAGAGCTTGAGACCGAGGTCGTCGCCAGCGAGAGCGGCCTGCCGGCGGCCCGGGTGGCGCCGCTTGTGCGCCTTGCCGGCAAGTTGCGCGCGCTGAAGGGGCAGGACTTGGAGGAAGGCGTCTCGACACGCCTGCTGGTCTATTGCGCGACCCTGATCCACCAGGGAATGCCGGTGGACCGCGCCGTCAACGTGGCGATGGTCGAACCGCTGGCGGACGACGACGACATCAAGCAGGGCCTCCGGGACATCGTCACCGCAGTCCTGGGATAGGACGTCGCCGATGCCCGGCACATCTTTCGAGCCCTGGGAACCCGAAGAGACCGTCGGCAAACTTTGGCACGCCATCGCGAGCCGGCTCGACACGCAAGAGACCTATGACGAAGCCGCGGTCATGCTGGACGAGGTCCGCGGCCGCCTTGCCGTGTTTTTCAGGGGCGTCGGCGGAGACCGCTCGGTCGAGATAAGGGAGGCGACACCGGAGCGCAGCCAGCACCGGCTGTCCTTCCGGCGCAGCCTTGTCACGGTCGAGGAACGCATGGCGCGGGCGACGCTGGACGGCGAGGTGCTTCGCCTGCCGGAAAGCATCGCCGTGTTTCCCGACCGCGATGCCAACCTGTCGCTATACTTCTGGCTGGCCGCCAGCGCCGCGCACGCACCCGCCCTGATCGAGGAAGACGATGCGCTGCGCGCCGATCTGCGCTCGCTGGCCGCCGCCTCGCGCATGATCCGAGAGACCGTGGCCGACTGCCCCGGTTTGCGGCACCTCTATAACGGACTTGCCGCAGCCTGCCTTGCGGCGCGCCCGAAACGGACGCTGCCGCGCTGGGAAGCCGCGGTCGAACAGGTGATCACGGCGCTGTTGGGCAAGCCGGTCGCACCGGACGGCCCGGCATCCGACCTGTTACAGCGAATTCTGTCGCCCGAACCCGACCTTGCGGAATTCGAGGCGCCGCTTCGCTACCGTCCGTTCATGCCGGTGCCGCTGTGGCCGGACCTGCGGCCGCTGGCGCTCAGCGCCGACAGCGCGCCCGACCAACCCGAAGCGGAAGGCGATGCCCAGGAGGCGGGTGAGGGAACCCATCGGGCGCGCCGGAACAAGTCGGACGAGACCGACCGCAAGGACAGCCTGATCCTGCACCGGTTCGAGGCGATCCTGTCCTGGGCCGAGTTCTTGAACCTTAACCGCAAGGTGGACGACGACGATCCCGAAGGTGCCAAGAAAGCGGCCGACGATCTGGACGAGATCGCGCTGGGGCAGATTTCGAAGGCGCCTGCAACGCGACTGAAACTGCATCTGGACCTTGCGCCCGAGGACGTCCACCGCGAACACGTGTCCGGCGCCTATACCTATCCAGAATGGAACGTGCGCAGTGGAAGTTATCTGCCGGACTATTGCCGGGTCCTCGTCAGCGACGTCGAACCACCGGACGAATCCGAGCTTCCCGTTGCGGATGCGAGGGCGCGGCGGCGGAGCCGGGCGGTGAAGCGGCAGTTCGAGGCCCTGCGCCCGCGTCGTGTCGTATTGCCGGGCCAGCCCGACGGGGACGACCTGGACCTGGACGCGACGGTTCGCTCCCGCGTCGAACTGCTGGCGACCGGCCGCGGAACCAACCGGATCTGGCGGTCCGCGCGCAGCGAGGAGCGCGATCTTGCCGTCTCGATCCTGCTCGACGTTTCGCGGTCGACCGAAAGCGCGGTCACCGGACGCGCCGTGATCGACATCGAGCGCGAGGCGCTTGCCGCCTTCGCCTGGGGCCTCGACGCCTGCGGCGACGATTTTGCGATCCACGCATTCTCGTCGCTCCGCCACGACCGGGTCTATGTGCAACGTTGCAAGGGGTTCAGCGAGCCGATGTCGGCGGCAATCGACACCCGCATCGCCAGCCTTCGGCCGGGTTTCTACACCCGGCTGGGTGCCGCCATCCGCCACGTCTCGGCCGATCTGGGCACCCATTCGCGCCAGAGACGGCTGCTGATCGCGATCACCGACGGAAAGCCCAACGACCTGGACCACTACGAGGGACGCTATGGCATCGAGGACAGCCGAATGGCGATCCGCGAGGCGCGGCGTGCGGGGCAATCGGTCTTCGGCATCGCAATCGACGCCAAGGGCAAGTCCTGGTTCCCGCGCATTTTCGGGCGCGGTGGCTATGCGGTGATCCCCGATCCCGACCGGTTGGTGACCGCGCTGCCGGACATCTATCGCCACCTGGTCGGCGCCTGAGCGCCGGCGGGGCCTCCTGTCAGACCGCCAGCGCCTGTTCGAGGTGCGGCGGCAGGTCGAACTCAGATGCGACCCGGGCGCGTCCGTCGGCAGACATCTTCCGTGCCGTCTTGGCGACGATATTGACGACCTGATCGGTCTCGCGGCCTTCAGCGAAGTCCGCGAAGTACCAGCGCAGAAAGACCATGCAAATCACGTCCTCCAGCATCTGGACTTCCGCGTCGCGCTTGATCCCCTGTTTGCGCAGCATACCGGTGACGCGTTCGCCGTCGTCTTCGTCATAGCCGTTCGCCAGCATCAGTTCGGCAACCCGCGCGCCGTGAAAGGCTCCCAGCGCCTTGCGCCAGGCGAGATACCCCGCGCGGCCCTCTGGATAGCTGTCGCGCGGCGACTTCCAGCGCTCGATATGCTGGCCGCGCGCGGCGATCCGGAGATGTTCCGAGGCGTCCGGAAACAGCCGCGTCAGTTCGGCGCTCATCCGCCGTCCGTACAAAAGCGCCGCCGGGCGTTCCGCGCCGTCGTCGTCGGTTTCCAGCGTCGGATCGGCGGCGTTGGCCCGATCGATCGCTTCGAGAACCCGTTCCAGACGTGCCGTCACTGCGCCTTGCTCCACGCCACGGCGCGGTCCTCCTCGACATAATTGTGCAGCCGCGCCACGTCGGTGACGGCCGCGTGGTTCTGGCTGACTTTCACGCCGATGTCGCGCAGGCGGGCGAAGGCGCGCGACAGGCTTTCCGGCTTCATGCCCAGCCGGCCGGCGATCAGGACCTTGTCATAGGGCAGCGTGACGGCGCAGGCCCCTTCGTACACCGGGCACAGTTCCAGCAAGAACTCCGCCAGCCGCTGTGCGCCGGTCTGCGCCTTGAGCTGTTCGACCTGCCCGATCAGCGAATGCAGATGCTTGTAAGTCGAAGCCAGCATCGCGGTGCACAGTTCCGGCCGGGACTCCATCATGCCCAGGATCAGGCCCGCGCGCACCGGCATGACCCGGCAGTTCGTCACTGCTTCGGCCGCAACCGGATAGACGGCGTTCTTGAACGCCGCCGCCTCGCCAAAACTGCGCCCCTTGGTGAAAACGCCGACCACCGCCTCGGCGCCGTTTTGGCTGACCCTGAACAGCTTCACCCATCCTTCCAGGACGATATAAACACTGTGCGCCGGCTCGCCCTGCAGAAAAATCGTGGTTCCCCGCTCCAAACAGCGGATTTCGGACTGGGACAGAATCGTTTCGACAAGGTCCTCCGGCACGGTTGCCAACAGAACCGACTCCTTAGCAACCAACCAATCCGCGTTGCGTTGCATCGCCTCCCCCTGCACTGGTGTGGGGACGAGCGTACCCGGTTGCGCCGGTGGCTCATTGAGATACGTCAACACAACCATAGGGCCGCAAAATTCTTGGCCGCGTCGGCTGTCGCGATCCCCGGTGGCCCGCGACCTGCGGCAATTGGGCATTGCCGGGCGGAACGCGGGTCCGGGATAAGTGTTTTTCCTTTGTTTCGCTATCGCTTACCGTAGGGCGGACCGTCGAAAGCACCGAAAAAGAACGTGCATTGATGCCGCAGAGGAAGGCCCGTTGCCGACAACCGATGACGATCTGAAAGTCTCCGTATGGCGGGGTGACGCCACCGGCGGCGCCTATACGGAATACGCCGTGCCGCACCGGCGGAGCCAGACGATCCTGGACGTGGTCACCTGGATCCAGCGCCATCTGGAGCCGCGGCTGACCTACCGATTCGCCTGCCGCGTCGGCATGTGCGGATCCTGCGCCATGACGGTGAACGGCAAGCCGCGCTGGACCTGCCGCACCCACGTGCAGAAGGTCCTGAACAAGGGCCGGATCGAGATCGCGCCCTTGCGAAACCTGCCGGTGATCAAGGACCTGGCCACCGACATGACGGCGTTCTTCGACAAATGGACCGCCGCCGAAGGCCGGTTCCACCCCACCGCCGGCCGCGCGGACGCGATCGCGCCGGTCCTGCCCACCTCGCCGGCGCGACGCGCCGCCAGTGCCGGGATCGAATGCATCAACTGCGCGGTCTGTTACGCCGCCTGCGACGTGGTTGCGCAGAACCCGGCCTATCTCGGCCCGGCCGCGCTCAACCGCGCCTGGACGCTGGTCAATGACGAACGCGACGGCGGACGCACGGCGCGCTTGGCCGCAGTGGCGGGCGACGGCGGCTGCCACAACTGCCATTCGCTTCAGGGCTGCATGACCCATTGCCCGAACGAGCTCAATCCGACGCTGTCGATCGCAGGGCTGAAACGGATGACGGCGCGGGCGGCGCTGAAGGGCGAGATCTAGGGCCCATGCTGAACGTGCGCCTCTATCTTGCCCAGCGTATCTCCGCCGTCGTCATGGTGCCGCTGGTGATCGGCCATCTGGCGGTGATGATCTATGCGGTCCAGGGCGGCCTGACGGCCGGCGAGATCCTGGCCCGCACGCAGGGAAGCCTCTGGTGGGCGTCGTTCTACGGACTGTTCGTGCTTGCCGTTTCCGTGCACGCCGCCATCGGCCTGCGCGTCGTGGTGCACGAGACCCTTAAACTGAAAGGACCGGCGCTTGGCGCCTTCACCGTCGCGGCCGGCCTAGTTTTCCTGGCCATGGGCGGGCGCGCCGTCCTTGCGGTGACCTGGCCATGATCCGCCCCGACCGCGCCCATCCCCTGTGGTTCGCCCATATCCTGCACCGGGTGTCGGGCGTGTGCCTGGCCCTGTTCCTGCCCTTCCACTTCTATGTGCTGGGCCTGGCCCTGGAAGACGGCGCGTCGCTGGACGGGTTCCTGCGCTGGAGCGAGCTGCCGCTGGTGAAGGCGGCGGAGACGGGTCTGGTGTTCCTGCTGGCCGTCCACTTGTTCGGCGGTCTCAGGCTGCTGGCGCTTGAATTCCTTCCCTGGTCGCCGCGCCAGAAGACCTATGCCGCCGCCGCCGCCGCGGTCTCGTTCTTCGTCGCATGCGGCTTTTCTCTGAACGCGATCTGACCCATGCTGGAACGGCACGACACCGACATTCTGATCCTGGGGTCCGGCGGCGCCGGTCTGTTCGCGGCATTGCACGCGCGAAAGGCAGCGCCGGACGCGAAGATCACGCTGGCGGTCAAGGGGCTGATGGGCAAGTGCGGCTGCACGCGGATGGTGCAGGGCGGCTATAACGTGGCGCTGTCGCCCGGCGATTCCGTCGAGCGGCATTTCATGGACACCATCGTCGGCGGCAAGTGGCTGCCGCACCAGGAAATGGCCTGGCGCCTGTGCGAGACCGCGGTCGTGCGCGTGCGCGAGCTGGAGAACGAGATCGGCTGTTTCTTCGACCGCAAACCCGACGGCACGCTGCATCACAAGGCGTTCGCGGGCCAGACCTTCGACCGCACGGTCCACAAGGGCGACCTGACCGGCATCGAGATCATCAACCGCCTGATGGAGCAGGTGCTGTCGGTGCCGGTGGACCGCCTGGAGGAACACCGGGCGATCGCGCTGATCCCCGACAGGGACGGCGCGGCGCTGGCCGGCGTGCTGTTGGTCGATATGCGCAGCGGCGTCTTTCGTTTGGTCCGCGCCAAGGCGGTCCTCATGGCGACCGGCGGCGGGCCGACCATGTACAAGTACCACACGCCTTCCGGCGACAAGTCCATGGACGGTCTTGCCATGGCGCTGAGGCGAGGGCTTCCGCTGCGCGACATGGAGATGGTGCAGTTCCACCCGACAGGCCTATTGGGCGGCGCGGAGACCCGGATGACGGGGACGGTCCTGGAAGAAGGCCTGCGCGGTGCCGGCGGGCACCTGTTGGGCGGCGACGGGCGGCGGTTCATGTTCGACTACGAAGAACGCGGCGAACGCGCGACCCGCGACGTGGTCAGCCGCGGCATTTACAGCGAGATGCGCAGACGCAACACGACGCCCAACGGCGGGGTCTACATTTCCATGGGCCACCTGGGCCCGGACAACGTCCGCCGGGAATTCGCCGGCATGGTCAAACGCTGTGCCGACTGCGGCTTCGATCTCGCCGCCGGCAAGGTCGAGGTGGTGCCCACCGCGCATTATTTCATGGGCGGACTGGTCTGCGAGCCGGATACCCGCACCGGCCTTTCCGGTCTCTATGTCGCCGGCGAGGATGCCGGCGGGGCGCATGGCGCAAACCGCCTGGGCGGCAACGGTGTCGCCAACTCCACCGTCTTCGGCGGCATTGCCGGCGACGTGATGGGCGCCGCGGTCACCGCAACGGGCGCGCACCGCGACCCGGACGAGGCCGTCATCGAAGAGGAGATCGCGCGCGCCCGGCATCCCTTCTCGAAACAGCCGGGCGACATCCACGGCATTCGCGACCGCCTGATGGACCTGATGTGGGACGAGGTCGGTATCATGCGTACCGCCGAGGGTCTCCGGCGGGGGCTGAACGGCCTGCGCGATCTCAGGGCCGAACTGTCGGAGACCGGCCTCGCCGATGCCGAAACGGTGTTCAATCTCACCTGGCACGACTGGATGAACACCCAAAGCCTGATCGAAGTGTCGGAGGCCATTGCCGCGGCCGCCCTGTCGCGCGAGAATTCCCGCGGCGCGCATTTCCGGGAGGACTTCCCGGACGAAGGCGATCTCGACGGCTCCTACTTCACGGTGGTACGCCATAGCGGCGGCGCGTTGGAGGTGGAACGCGCGCCGGTCGATTTTTCGATCGTCAAGCCGGGCGAGTCCCTGATCGCGGACGACGCGCCCGCGCCAACCGCCCGACAAGCCTGAGGACCCGGTCATGATACCCATCGATACCATCGAGGCGACGGCCGAAACCCTGATGGAGAAGGCCGCCATCGAAATCCCCGAGGACTACCTGCAGGGTCTGAAGGCGGCAGCCGCCGCAGAGGACGGCGACCTCTCCTCCTTCGTGCTGCAGGCCATGCTGGAGAACTACGAAGCGGCCAAGGAAGACCGCCGCGCCATGTGCGGCGACACCGGCTGTCCGCGCTGGTACGTGAAGCTGGGCAACGAGGCCCGGATCGAAGGCGGCCCGGTGGCGCTGGAGGCGGCCTTGCGCGGCGCGACCGCGCGGGCGACCGAGGCCATCCCGCTCAGACCCAACCGGGTGCATCCGCTGTGGCGAACCGACCACAACAACAATGTTGGCATCGCCGCGCCCGAGATCGAATACGCCTTCGAACCCGGCGGCGCGTGGATCGATTTGACGACCGTGCACAAGGGCGGCCTGTTCGGCACCGACTATCGCATGCTGTTCCCCAGCGACGGCATCCAGGGCATCAAGCGGTTCTTCCTCGATTCCCTGGTCGCCTTCGGCAAGCGAGGCCTGGCCTGCCAGCCTGCGATCATCGGGATCGGCCTCGGCGGGTCGAAGGACACCTGCATGGTGCACGGCAAGCGCGCCGCCTGCCTGCGCATCGTCGGCGACCGCAACCCGGACCCCAAGATCGCCGCCCTGGAACAGGAACTGACGGAACTGGGCAATTCCATCGGCATGGGCGCCATGGGCTTCGTCGGCAAGTCGATGGTGATCGACACCCATATCGAGGTCGGCTACTGCCACACCGGCGCCATGCAGATGAGCGTGCACGCCTTCTGCCTGTCGTCCAGGCGCGCCTGCGCCCGGATCTTTCCCGACCGCCGCGTCGAATACAGAACCGACCCCGAATGGTTCACACCCTATCAACGCCGGGAGACGGTCGAATGGCCGACAGCGCAAGCTTCAAGAAAGTCAGCCTGAGCACGAACCCGGACCGGGCCGCGCTGGCGGCGCTGGAGCTGGGCGACGTCGTCTTCATGGACGGCGTGGTCTATACCGGCCGCGAGGGCGTTTACATGAAGGTCGTGGAGGAAGGCGCCGCGTTGCCCTTGGACCTTCCGGCAACGAGCGCCGTCAATTTCCACTGTTCGCCGGCGGCGGCGAAACGGCCCGACGGCAGCTATGCGCTGAGCGCGGTGACCGCAACGGCATCCTTCCGCTTTTCCAAATGGCTTGAGGAATGGTTCCGGATCGCGGGCTCGAATATCATCATCGGCAAGGGCGGCATGAACCCGGTCGACTACCGGCGCTATTTCGTGCCCAACGGCGCCGTCTACCTGACCACGGTGGGCTATGGCACGGGCGCCCTTTTGGGCCGCGGCGTCAAGCGCGTGCGCGCGGTCCATTGGCTGGAGGAACTGGGCATCGCCCAGGCGATGTGGGTGCTGGAGGTCGAGAAGTTCGGCCCCTTCATCGTCGAAAGCGACCTTCGCGGCAACAGCCTGTTCGACCGCGAAAACAGGAAGATCGCCGAAGGCCTGCCGAAGGTCTACGAAGGCACCAAGCCCGCCGTCCTGAAACGGTTCGGCGAGACCGACGACCGCGGCGACGAGCTGATCTGACGGCGCAGAGGCGGCGCTAGAGAATGCCGCCGAGAAGAAACGATAACGAAAGGGGAGGTGAAGATGGGCGAACCTGAAACCACGACCCACGACATGCCGAGCGGGAGGGCACGATGAGCGCGCCCGTCTATTCCGGCATCTGGCCGGTCGCGCCGACGCCCTTCAACCCCGACGGGACGCTGGACCTGGACGGCATGCGCCGGGTGCTGGACTGCATGGTCGACCAGGGCAATGACGGCATCTGCATCCTCGCCAACTATTCCGAGCAGTTCCTGCTGTCGGATGCGGAACGCGAAACCCTGACGCGGCTGTGCCTGGAACATGTGGCCGGGCGCGTACCGGTGATCGTCACGATCAGCCATTTCGCGACCGACATTGCGGTCGCGCGCGCCGAACAGGCCAAGGCGCTGGGCGCCGACATGGTGATGATGATGCCGCCTTACCACGGCGCGCTGTTGAAGGGCACGCCCGACCAGATCTTCGAGCAGTTCCGGCGCGTCGGCGAGGTCGGGATCCCGATCATGCTGCAGGACGCGCCCTTGTCCGGCGTCGAGCTCGCGGTGCCCCTGCTCGCCCGCCTCGCCCGCGAGATCGAGATGCTGAAACTGTTCAAGATCGAATCGGCGGGCGCCGCGGCCAAGCTGCGTGCGCTGTTGGCCGAGGCCGGCGATTGGATCGAAGGCCCGTTCGACGGCGAGGAAGGGATCACGCTGCTGGCAGACCTGGATGCAGGCGCGACGGGATCGATGACCTCGGCCATGATCCCCGACGTGATCCGGCCGGCGATCACCGCCCACCTCGCCGGCGACCGGGACACCGCCGCCGCGGTCTATGCCCGCGTCCTGCCGGCCATCAACCACGAGAACCGCCAGTGCGGTTTCCGTGCCGCCAAGGCGGCCATGGCCGAAGGCGGCGTCATCCGATCGGACTTCTGCCGGCATCCTATCCCCGCACTTGACCCGCAGACACGCGCGCGCCTGATCGAGCTGATCGCACCGCTGGGGCCCGTGGCGCTTGGGTGGGGCAAGTAGCCGGGCGATGGCGAAACCGGACGAACAGACGGTCGAGGAAACCAAGGCCGAGGCGGTCGAGGCCTGTACGCGCCTGCTTGGCGCACGCCCGGCCCAGGTAGAGCTGACCGGCGGCGGGCGCCTCAAGTCGCTCCGCCTCAGACTGCAAGACCGATCGGTCATAGCGACCCGCCGAAAGACGCCGCAGCGGGCCGAGCTGGAGGCCGCCGTCCTTGGCGCCCTGAAGAAAGCCGACGCGCCGGTGCCGGCGGTGCTTGCCTTCGACGGCACCTGGCTGATCCAGGAGGATCTTGGCACGCGGCGCATCTCGCGGCTGCTGCGCGATGCGGACGTGACGGAATGCGAGCGGCTGTTGAACCTGGCGCTGGACAGCCTCGCCCGCATACACGGCATCGGCGACGCCCTCGGCCTGCCGGAGCGGCTCTACGGGATCGGTTCAAAGCCTGGCTGGCTGGAAAGGCTGATCGGGCTGCCGTCCCGGCTTGGCGCGCGGTTGGGCGTCGCCGCTCCGAACCTGCCGGAGGCGGAGTTGGTGGCGCTGTTGTCCGGGCCGCAACGGTCGTTCGTGAAATGGGACGCACGGCCCGCCAATGCCTGTCTCACCGCCGACGGGTCCGCCGCCTGGTTCGACTGGGAGCATTGCGGGCGCAGGAACCGCCTGGACGATCTCGCCTGGGTCCTGTGCGACGAACGCGTGCCCGACGTGCCGGAGATGGAAAAACGCCTGCTGGCCCGCCACCTCGGAACATTCGACGAGGGCGGCTACACGGCCGATGCGGCGTCCTACCTGTCAGCCTTCGGGGTGTTCCACTCCCTGATCCGCCTGTCGGTCGTGCTTGGGTCGTGGCTGGACAAAGCCGGCACCCCCGACGCCGCGCCGCTGGGTGCCGGTCGCTTGCGCGATTCGCAGGTATTATTGCACCGCGCCGAACGGTGGGCAGAACATACGGATGCAACCAGTGGCCTGGTTCCGTGGGCTCAAGGGTTCAGCGCGTATCTCTCTGATTCAGCAGCGAAATAACGAGGCAGGCTGCGCCGGGTGGGTTGCCTGGACTGAAGACGAACCTGAATCAGGTCACGAAGAAGTCGTCCTCGTCCAGCTGGCCCGGCAGCACGCCCAACAGCGTGACCGTATCGTCGGCGTCGAGCTGGATCACCGTGTCGTTGCCCGACGCACTGGCGTTGGCGATCACGTCCGCCCCGCTGGCGAAACCGAACCCGACGAGCTCGATCACGTCGTCGGTATCGGCGCCGGCCACAAAGCCCTCGATCGTGTCGTTGCCGTCGCCGTCATTGATGACGAACAGGTCGTCGCCGGCGCCGCCGATCAGCGTGTCGTCGCCAAGCCCGCCGTCGAACCGGTCGGCGCCCGCGCCGCCGTCGAAGGTGTCGTCGAAGTCGGAGCCGACGAAACTGTCGGCCCCGTCGCCGCCGGTGATGTTCTTGGCTTCGACGGAGCCGGAGAAGTTTGCGATGATCTTCTGGTTGATGAACCCAGCGTTCCTGTCTGCCCAGGTCACGACCAAGGCGCCGTCGTCGCGTTCGGCGATCGACGGCCATTCCTGATTGCCCAGGATACGGTCGTTGACGATAAACTCGCCGCCGACCGCGTTGCCGTCGGGATCGTAACGCTGGCCGCTGATATCGTAGCTGCTGTCGCCTGTGACTCCGTAGGACTGCCAGACGACCACCCAGCCACCGCCGTCCAGGCCGACAACCTTCGGAAGATACTGCGTGCTGTTGGTGAAGCTGTTGACCTGCTCCTCGCCGCCGACCGTATCGCCGTTCGCCGCGAACCGCTGCTGGAAGACGCCCCAACCGCTGCCATCGGCGCTGTTGGCGTCGCCCCACGTCACCACATAGCCGCCGTCCGACAGGGCGGCGACCGAGGCGTAGTCCTGGGTGCTGACCGTCGTCGTGTTGACCTGCACCTCGCTTGTGTCCAGCGCAGACCCGTCGGCCGCGAACCGTCGCGCGAAGATGCCTGACCCGGAGCCGTCCGTGTTGTTGCTATCCGTCCACACGATCACGAAGCTGCCGTCGGACAGACCGGCAATATTCTCCGAGACAAAGCCGCGCGTGTACTGGTAGTTGGCCGTCGTCGTGTTGACCGTGAACTCGTTGGTCACCGCCTGGCCATTGGCCGCATAAACACGCGCCAGGACGTCGTGGAGATTGCTCGCTGTGTAGCTGTTCCAGGTGACGGCATAGCCGCCGTTCGCCAGCACCGTCACCTGTGCATCGAATTGACTGTTGTTCGTCGTCTGGTTGACCAGGAACTCGCCGCCGACCGCATCGCCGTTGGCCGCGAACCGCTGGCCCACGATGCCATAGCCGCTGTTGTCGCCGTTGGCTCCGTCACTCTGCCAGACCGCCAACCAGCCGCCATCGTCCAGCGCCGCGACGGATGGATAAAACTCAGCGTTGGTGGTGGTTGTGCCCAACTTGACTTCGGCCCCGACGGCCTCGCCGCCGGCATCGTAGCGGCGCATGAACGCGTCCCAGGTATTGCTGCCGCCGCTGTCATACTCGGTCCACACCACCAAATGACCGCCATCCGCCAGTGCAATAACCTGCGAATCGGGATTCACAGAGCCGCTTGCGACAATGTCGTCCAGCAGGGTTTCGATCGGCCGCACGTCAGCCGGCGATTCGATGATCTTCTGGCTGATGGTGCTACTGCCGCCGTCGCGCCAGGTGACCACCAGGGCGCCGTCGTCGCGTTCGGCGATCGACGGCCATTCCTGAGAGCCCAGGATACGGTCGTTGACGATAAACTCGCCGCCGACCGCGTTGCCGTCGGCATCGTAACGCTGGCCGCTGATCTCGTAGCTGTTGCTGTCCTCGACCCCAAAGGACTGCCAGACGACCACCCAGCCGCCGCCGTCCAGGCCGACGACCTTCGGATAGATCTGCGTGCTGTTGGTGAAGCTGTTGACCTGCTCCTCGCCGCCGACCGTATCGCCGTTGGCCGCGAACCGTTGCTGGAAGACGCCCCAGCTGCTGCCGTCGGTACTACTGGCGTCACCCCACGTCACCACATAGCCGCCGTCCGACAGGGCGGCGACCGAGGCGTAGTCCTGGCCACCGGCCGTTGTCGTATTGACCTGCACCTCGCTTGTGTCCAGCGCAGACCCGTCGGCCGCGAACCGTCGCGCGAAGATGCCTGACCCGGAGCCGTCCGTGTTGTTTCTATCCGTCCACACGATCACGAAGCTGCCGTCGGACAGACCGGCGATATTCTCCGTCACAAAGCCGCGCGTGTACTGGTAGTTGGCCGTCGTCGTGTTGACCGTGAACTCGTTGGTCACCGCCTGGCCGTTGGCCGCGTAAACACGCGCCAGGACGTCGTAGAGATTGCTCGCTGTATCGCTGTTCCAGGTAACGGCAAAACCCCCGTTCGCCAGCGCCGTGACCTGGGGTTGCAATTGAACGCTATTCGTCGTCTGGTTGACCAGGAACTCGCCGCCGACCGCATCGCCGTTGGCCGCGAACCGCTGGCCCACGATGCCCTCGCGACTGTTGTCGCCGTTCGTCTGATAGCTCTGCCAGACCGCCACCCAGCCGCCATCGTCCAGCACCGCAACCGACGGATAAAACTGGTTGTTGGCGGTCGTCGTGTTCACCTTGGCTTCGGCCCCGACGGCCTCGCCGCCGGCGTCGTAGCGGCGCATGAACACGTCCCAGGTATTGCTGCCGCCGCGGTCATACTCGGACCACACCACCAGGTGCCCGCCATCCGCCAGCGCAACGACCTGCGAATCGGGGTTCACAGCGCCGCTTGCGACAGTGTCGTCCAGCAGGGTTTCGACCGACAGCACGTCGTCCGGCGATTCGATGATCTTCTGGCTGATGGTGCTATTGCCGCTGTCGCGCCAGGTGACCACCAGGGCGCCGTCGTCGCGTTCGGCGATCGACGGCCATTCCTGATTGCCCGGGATACGGTCGTTGACGATGAACTCGCCGCCGACCGCGTTGCCGTCGGCATCGTAGCGCTGGCCGCTGATCTCGTAGCTGCTGTCGCCTGTGACTCCGTAGGACTGCCAAACGACCACCCAGCCACCGCCGTCCAGGCCGACCACCTTCGGAAGATACTGCGTGCTGTAGGTGAAGCTGTTGACCTGCTCCTCGCCGCCCACCGTATCGCCGTTCGCCGCGAACCGCTGCTGGAAGACGCCCCAACCGCTGCCATCGGCGCTGTTGGCGTCGCCCCACGTCACCACATAGCCGCCGTCCGACAGGGCGGCGACCGAGGCGTAGTCCTGGGTGCTGACCGTCGTCGTGTTGACCTGCACCTCGCTTGTGTCCAGCGCAGACCCGTCGGCCGCGAACCGTCGCGCGAAGATGCCTGACCCGGAGCCGTCCGCGTTGTTGTTATCCATCCACACGATCACGAAGCTGCCGTCGGACAGACCGGCAATATTCTCCGAGACAAAGCCGCGCGTATACTGGTAGCCAGCCGTCGTCGTGTTGACCGTGAACTCGTTGGTCACCGCCTGGCCGTTGGCCGCGTAAACACGCGCCAGGACGTCGTAGAGATTGCTCGCTGTATCGCTGTTCCAGGTAACGGCAAAACCCCCGTTCGCCAGCGCTGTGACCTGGGGTCGCAATTGAACGCTATTCGTCGTCTGGTTGACCAGGAACTCGCCGCCGACCGCATCGCCGTTGGCCGCGAACCGCTGGCCCACGATGCCCTCGCGACTGTTGTCGCCGTTCGTCTGATAACTCTGCCAGACGGCTACCCAGCCGCCATCGTCCAGCACCGCGACGGACGGATGAAACTGGTCGTTGGCGGTGGTCGTGTTCAGCTTGGCTTCGGCCCCGACGGCCTCGCCGCCGGCGTCGTAGCGGCGCATGAACACGTCGTATGAGTTACTGCCCCCGCTGTCGTACTCGGCCCACACCACCAGGTGCCCGCCATCCTCCAGCGCAACAACCTGCGTATCGGCTTGCACCGAGCCGCTTGCAACTGCGTCATCGGTAATGTCGTTCAGATAGCGAACGTCTGGGATGCCGGCCTGGACGTTGATGTCGACGCGGGCCTCCGGCGAAGTGCCGCCGTCGGCGTCGGTCGCGGTCCAGATGAAACTGTCGCGGCCGCTGAAACCGGCGTTCGGCGTGTAGGTGTAGGACCCGTCGGCATTGAGCACGACCGACCCGTGCGCCGGCCCGTCGGTCACCTCGATCGTGATATCCGGGCCGCTATCCACGTCCTCGACCCGGAAGCCGCCGGTGACGGCCTCGTCCTGGTTGGTGAAAGCGAGGCCGTCGTAGGCCACTGGTAGGTCGTTGGCGCCGGCCACTTCCAAGGTCACCGTGTTCGTGACCGTCGCCTTGCCATCGGTGGCGTCGTAGGAGAAGACCAGCGTTTCGCTGTCGCCCAGGTTCAAGGCGTCGAGTTGGCGCGGATCGACCGACAGGGTGGTCCCGGTCACCGTGTAGGCGACCGTCGGGCCGCCGGTCTGGCGGACATTGCCGAGTGTGACCGTATCGCCAGGATCGGCGTCCGAGACATAGTCTGCGAGATCAACGCTGTAGGGCGGCTGGTCGTCGTCGGTCTGGTCGACAATGGCGGTCACGTCGGGCGGGTTGTTGTCGGTATTGCCGTTAATCGTGATCTGGACGGTGCGATCCACCACGCCGCCCTTGTCATCATCGATCCGGACAACGAAGCTCTCACCGACGCGTTCGCCCGTGTCCAGCGTCTCCAGGTCCGGGACGGCGTTGTCCAGCGTGTAGGTCCAGGTGCCGTCCTGGCCGACGTCGAACCTGCCGTAGGCCCCGTCACCGCCGCCGAGGACGGACCAGGCGAGCGTGTCGGTCGCATCCACATCTTCAGCCACGATCGTGCCGGAGACCTGGCCCCGCGCGCCGTCGTCCTCGAAGACCTGGCCGGCCAGGACCTCGGATGCGATCTCCGGCGAGTCGTTGGTGCCGGTAATTGTCACGACAACGGTCTCGGTCGCGGTGCCGCCGTTGCCGTCGTCAACAGTCACGTCATAGCGCTGGGTCAGCACCTGGCCTTCGGCCAGGTCGTCGATGTCGGCATCGTCGATCTCGAAGGTCCAGGCGACCGTCCCGGCCGTCGTCGCGTTCGTCGTGGTCGGCGCTTCGAGGCCGAAGGTGCCGCGATAGCCGGTCTCCTGGGCCACGTGCGTGGCCTCGTGGGTGTCGGTGACATCCACATCCGAAAACGCGATGGCGCCGCCCGTAGACAGGACCGCGGCGTTCTCGCCGAGAGCGCCGTCGGCGATCTCTTCGACGCCGCCCGCCAGAGTCGAGGCCGTCCCGTCGATCACCGGCGCGTCGTTGGTGCCGGTAATTGTCACGACAACGGTCTCGGTCGCCGTGCCGCCGTTGCCGTCGTCGACGGTGACGTCGTAGCGCTGGGTCAGCACCTGGCCTTCGGCCAGATCGTCGATGTCGGCATCGGCGATCTCCAACGTCCAAGCGACCGTCCCGGCCGTCGTCGCGTTCGTCGTGGTCGGCGGCTGCAGCGTGAACGTGCCGCGATAGCCGGTCTCCTGGGCCACGTGCGTGGCCTCGTGGGTGTCGGTGACATCCACGTCCGAAAACGCGATGGCGCCACCGGTCGAGAGGACGCCCACGTTCTCGCCGAGAGCGCCGTCGGCAATCTCTTCAACGCCGCCCGCCAGCGTCGAGGCCGTCCCGTCGATCACCGGCGCGTCGTTGGTGCCGGTGATGGTCACGACAACGGTCTCGGTCGCCGTGCCGCCGTTGTCGTCGTCGATGGTCACCGTATAGACCTGCGTGATCGTCTGGCCATCGGCGAGGTCATTGAGCGCGCCGTCATTGACCGTGAAGGTCCAGGTGACCTCGCCCGATCCGTCACCGGTCGCGGCGTCGGAGACGATTGCTGCGAGCGAACCCCTTTCGGCGACCGAACCGTTGGCGCTGTCGGTGGCCGACACCAGGTTTACGGACACGCTGTGGGCGTCGGCGAGATCGACATCGGTGAAGGCAATGGTGCCCGTATCCGTCAGGTCGGCGTTGTTCTCGCCGGCCGCGTTGTCGGTGATTTCGGTTACGCCGCCCGAAGTATCGGCGGCGCCGACAATCGGTGCGTCGTTCGTTCCGGTCACCTGAAGCGTCAGCGTCGAGCTGGCAGTCGCGTCGGTGTCGTCGCTCATGGTGTAGTCGACCACGACGGTTGCGGTCTCACCGACCGCGAGCGCATCGAAGTCGTCGAGTGGGTCGAACACGACCTCGTTGCCGACGATGGAAACCGCGCCGGTCCCCAGGGTCAGGCCCGGCGGGCCGGCCACGCTCGCGATCGCAACTGTGTCGAGGGAGAAGTTCGCCGGGCTGTCGTCGGCGTCAACGTCCGTGTCGTTGGCGAGCACGTCTACGGTAATCGCCGAGTTTTCGTCCGTCCTGATTGGGCGCTCTACCGAAACGTCCAATCCAAACGGCAGTTTGGATGGTTCGCCGTCCCCGTTCCGTGTGATCCGGGTCGCCGTGTCGTCCCCGTTGATCAGGAACAATCCGGCCTCATCCGTGATCTGCCCGTTCTGGATCGGTCTCACGCTCGCATAGATGTTGCCGTCGATCTCCGTAACACCTGCGCCGAAATCGCCTGGCCCCACATCGAGACCGGAGATCTGGACCAACGTGCCGTCAGAGCCGAGACGGTAAAGACCGGAGGCGGTTCCAGCCACACCATCCCCCGTGAAATCATTGACGGAGATGTATCGGTCGTCGCCAATCTGCGGAAGGAAAGAAATGTCAGGGACATTCGCATCAGCCGCGAAGTTGCTGATCTGGGTGACGGTGCCCGTAACGTCGTCAAGCGACCAAATCTCCGTGCCGCCGGTCGCCGTGGATGCCGTAAAGAAGATCGCGTCGCCCTGCTTGGTAAGACTGGGCGGTGAGAAAAAGAACGGCTGCGCCGGCTGGAATGTTGGAACACCGGGCACCGGCTGCGGCGCCCCAGACCCGTCAAAGCTGAACAACGTGAACTGCGGCGGCGATACACTGAAGTCCGTCTCGAAATAATAGCGCACGCCATTGCTATCGAGCCCAAACGGCAGTTTGGATGGTTCGCCGTCCCCGTTCCGTGTGATCCGGGTCGCCGTGTCGTCCCCGTTGATCAGGAACAATCCGGCCTCATCCGTGATCTGCCCGTTCTGGATCGGTCTCACGCTCGCATAGATGTTGCCGTCGATCTCCGTAACACCTGCGCCGAAATCGCCTGGCCCCACATCGAGACCGGAGATCTGGACCAACGTGCCGTCAGAGCCGAGACGGTAAAGACCGGAGGCGGTTCCAGCCACACCATCCCCCGTGAAATCATTGACGGAGATGTATCGGTCGTCGCCAATCTGCGGAAGGAAAGAAATGTCAGGGACATTCGCATCAGCCGCGAAGTTGCTGATCTGGGTGACGGTGCCCGTAACGTCGTCAAGCGACCAAATCTCCGTGCCGCCGGTCGCCGTGGATGCCGTAAAGAAGATCGCGTCGCCCTGCTTGGTAAGACTGGGCGGTGAGAAAAAGAACGGCTGCGCCGGCTGGAATGTTGGAACACCGGGCACCGGCTGCGGCGCCCCAGACCCGTCAAAGCTGAACAACGTGAACTGCGGCGGCGATACACTGAAGTCCGTCTCGAAATAATAGCGCACGCCATTGCTATCGAGCCCAAACGGCAGTTTGGATGGTTCGCCGTCCCCGTTCCGTGTGATCCGGGTCGCCGTGTCGTCCCCGTTGATCAGGAACAATCCGGCCTCATCCGTGATCTGCCCGTTCTGGATCGGTCTCACGCTCGCATAGATGTTGCCGTCGATCTCCGTAACACCTGCGCCGAAATCGCCTGGCCCCACATCGAGACCGGAGATCTGGACCAACGTGCCGTCAGAGCCGAGACGGTAAAGACCGGAGGCGGTTCCAGCCACACCATCCCCCGTGAAATCATTGACGGAGATGTATCGGTCGTCGCCAATCTGCGGAAGGAAAGAAATGTCAGGGACATTCGCATCAGCCGCGAAGTTGCTGATCTGGGTGACGGTGCCCGTAACGTCGTCAAGCGACCAAATCTCCGTGCCGCCGGTCGCCGTGGATGCCGTAAAGAAGATCGCGTCGCCCTGCTTGGTAAGACTGGGCGGTGAGAAAAAGAACGGCTGCGCCGGCTGGAATGTTGGAACACCGGGCACCGGCTGCGGCGCCCCAGACCCGTCAAAGCTGAACAACGTGAACTGCGGCGGCGATACATTGAAGTCCGTCTCGAAATAATAGCGAGTGCCGTCAGCGGACAATACGTCATCCGCAACCGCCACCGGTGCATCGTTGGTTCCAAGAATGGTCACGGTCACGGTTTGCGTGTCCGTCGCACCCTTGTCGTCCGTGACTGTCGCGTCGAACGTCTCGATGACGACATCGCCTTCGTCCAGGCTGTCTGCTGCGACATTGTCGAGCGTATAGGTCCACACTCCGGTCGCCGGATCGATGACCATGGAACCGAGTGCCGTCGTGTTCGCCGCATCGGCTGCGATCGACCACGTGGCCGTGGCATTCTGATCTGCATCAGACGACGTCAGCGTGCCGGTGGCGCTCGGGATTCCGGACACAATCGTCCCGTCGTCCAGATTACCAGCCTCGGTGACCGCGCCTGCTGCGTCTCCCGGACCGGAGGTGATCACCGGCGCGTCGTTGGTGCCGGTGATGGTCACGACAACGGTCTCGGTCGCGGTGCCCCCGTTGCCGTCGTCGACGGTGACGTCGTAGCGCTGGGTCAGCACCTGGCCGTCGGCCAGATCGTCGACATCGGCATCGGCGATCGCGAACGTCCATGCGACCGTGCCGGCGGTGGTGGCGTTCGTCGTGGTCGGCGATTGCAGGCCGAAGGTGCCGCGATAGCCGGTCTCCTGGGCCACGTGCGTGGCCTCGTGGGTGTCGGTGACGTCCACATCCGAAAACGCGATGGCGCCGCCCGTGGACAGGATCGCGGCGTTCTCGCCGAGAGCGCCGTCGGCGATCTCTTCAACGCCGCCCGCAAGCGTCGAGACCGCCCCGTCGATCACCGGCGCGTCGTTGGTGCCAGTGATGGACACGATAACGGTCTCGGTCGCGGTGCCCCCGTTGCCGTCGTCGATGGTGACGTCGTAGCGCTGGGTCAGGACCTGGCCGTCGGCCAGATCGTCGACATCCGCATCGGCGATCTCGAAGGTCCAGGCGACCGCGCCGGCCGTCGTCGCGTTCGTCGTGGTCGGCGCTTGCACGCCGAAGGTGCCGCGATAGCCGGTCTCCTGGGCCACGTGCGTGGCCTCGTGCGTGTCCGAGACATCGACGTCCGAAAACGCGATGGCGCCGCCCGTGGACAGGACCGCGGCGTTCTCGCCGAGAGCGCCGTCGGCGATCTCCTCAACGCCGCCCGCCAGAGTCGAGGCCGTCCCGTCGATCACCGGCGCGTCGTTGGTGCCGGTGATGGTCACGACAACGGTCTCGGTCGCGGTGCCGCCGTTGCCGTCGTCGATGGTGACGTCGTAGCGCTGGGTCAGGACCTGGCCGTCGGCCAGATCGTCGATGTCGGCATCGGCGATCGTGAAGGTCCAGGCGACCGCGCCGGCCGTCGTCGCGTTCGTCGTGGTCGGCGCTTGCACGCCGAAGGTGCCGCGATAGCCGGTCTCCTGGGCCACGTGCGTGGCCTCGTGCGTGTCCGAGACATCGACGTCCGAAAACGCGATGGCGCCGCCCGTGGACAGGACCGCGGCGTTCTCGCCGAGAGCGCCGTCGGCGATCTCTTCAACGCCGCCCGCCAGAGTCGAGGCCGTCCCGTCGATCACCGGCGCGTCGTTGGTGCCGGTGATGGTCACGACAACGGTCTCGGTCGCGGTGCCCCCGTTGCCGTCGTCGACGGTGACGTCGTAGCGCTGGGTCAGCACCTGGCCGTCGGCCAGATCGTCGACATCCGCATCGTCGATCGCGAACGTCCAGGCGACCGTGCCGGCGGTGGTCGTGTCCGTGGTCGTCGGCGGCTGCAGGCTGAAGGTGCCGCGATAGCCGGTCTCCTGGGCCACGTGCGTGGCCTCGTGGGTGTCGGTGACATCCACGTCGGAAAACGCGATGCTGCCACCCGTCGACAAGACGTCCACGTTTTCGCCAGGACCGCCATCGGCAATTTCCGTGACGCCTCCTTCCACCACCGACGCCGCCGCATCGATTTCGGGACCGTCGTTCACACCGGCGATATGCACCGTCACCGTCGCAGTTGCGCGCGCGCCGGCCAGATCGGCAATGGTGTAAGTGAAGCTGTCGGTCGCGCTTTCGCCCAATGCCAGCCCCTGGAACAGACCGCCCGGGTCGTAGCCGGCGGTTCCATCCGCGGCCACGGTCACCGTGGCGCCCGCAGCACTGGTGGCGTCAAACTCCACAACCTCGATCCGGTCCAGCCGGTCGATATCGTCGTCGTTCGACAGAACGTTTAAGACGGTCGGACTGTCTTCGTCCGTCGCCGCATCATCGTCGCCGGCGATGGGCGCGTTGTTGACGATCTCGACCGACACGGCCTCGAAGTTCCGGACCTGAAGGCCGAAAGCGCTGAAGTCGAAAGCCGGTCCGTCTGCCGCGTGCGGGTTGGCGTGGGTTGCGAGGAATGCCTCGAACGCCTGGAGATCCGCTGCCACCTCCGTCAGCAAGCTTTCGCCGACCGTCAGCCGCACCAACAGCGTGTCCGTTCCCGTGCCGGCGTCATAGACATCCGCATAGGTCAGATCGCCAGAGACGATGTTGGCGGAAAGATCGTAAACGGCCGTATCGTCGCCGCGGCCCGCCAGCAGCACATCGTTGCCGGCGCCGCCGTCCAGGTAATCCGCGTTGCCGATATGCCCGTCGGAACCGGAGAAAGACCCAGAACTGCCCGGCATTTCGTCGCCGACCAAGAGGTCGTCGCCCGTCCCGCCCAGAAGCCTGTCGTCGCCCTGGCCGCCGATGAGCACGTCGTTGCCGGCGCCGCCGTCCAGGTAATCGTTGGAATGGGGAACAGCGCCCGATCCGGAGAACGATCCGGAACTGCCGCGCATTTCGTCGCCCACCAGAAGGTCGTCGCCGGTACCGCCGAACAACCGGTCTTCCCCGAGGCCGCCGATCAGGATGTCGTTGCCCGCACCGCCGATCAGCTCGTCGTTGCCGGCGCCGCCGTCCAGATAGTCGTCGGCCGATTCATTGCCGGCCGATTGCACGTTGCTGGCCCTGGAGCCCGAAGCCGAACCGGAATCGACCTCGTCGCCGATTAGGAGGTCGTCCCCCGCGCCGCCGAACAGCACATCGTTGCCGGTGCCGCCGATCAGCTCGTCATTGCCGGCACCTCCCAGCAGGAGGTCGTCGCCTGCGCCGCCGTCCAGATAGTCGTCCGCCTCGCGCATGGCCGCGGCCGAGCCGGAACCGCTGTCCGACCGCCTCGAGGACCTGGCCGATGACGAGCCGGATCCGTAAGAGTCGCCGACCAGAACGTCGTTCCCGATTCCGCCCAACAGCGTGTCGTTGCCGGTGCCGCCCACCAACAGGTCGTTGCCGGCACCGCCGTCAAGGGTGTCGTTCCCGCGACCGCCCTTGAGCTTATCGTCCCCGTCGAGACCCAGCAGCACATCGTCGCCGCCACGGCCGAATATAAGGTCGGCTCCCGCCCCGCCCTCGATCGTGTCTGCCTCGTTGGTACCAAACGTCTTTTTCGGCCGGGACCAAAAGCGATCGGAACGTCGCGCCATTTCAACTCCCCCCAATCCGGCGGGGTGGAGGACACGTCCAAAAGCGTGACGCAGACGGTAAGGCGCTGCCGGCGCGGCAGGCCGCCTCTCGCAGACCGAGCAATGCGGTCATGTCCCACCCCCACTGACCGACCTGCGGCGACACAGGCTCGGCCCGCTTCACCTTCACCCGTCGTCGGCGTTCTCAGCGACGCCCGGCCGCGTTGTGTCGCGACCCTTCGGACAACCGGCTTCGGCACCAATTCGGGTCGGTTGCCTGCACGCAAGTTGGGGAGACCTCATCGATCCGACAGCCGAACGCTGTCCTCTCCGCCCGATGGACCGTTATCCGATCGGACCGAAACCCCCAATCGTAACCTGGTACCGCATGCTAAATTGGGTACCCAGAATCGAAATCTTGCGAGAAGGCTCTACCAAACCCTCCTGTTAACAATCACCACACTGACTATAGTTTTTATGATCGCCAATCGGCTGACGGCAGTCATGTCCCATCTGGGATATGCAAGCGCCGATAATGCGCAAACTTCGGCGTTGGCGCGCGAAGCGCGGTCGCGGACTACCGCAACCGGTCCAAGACCCGCAACAACTCGGCCTGGCTGTGCGTCTCGGTCTTGCGGAAGACAGCCTTGAGTTGCGGCCGGGCGGTTCCAACGGCAACGCCGCGGCGGGCAACCTGCCTGGGTCCGTTCGCAGATCAGGTGAAAAAGTCAAAGTCCGCATTGGTCAGGTCGGTCACCAGCACATTCGACAACGTGACCGTCCCACCGGTATAGGCGATCGTGGTGTCGGTGCCGTCATCGGTCGCAGCCGCAAAAACGTCGCCATCGTTGGCCAACCCGGTATTGGTATTGAAAAGGATCCGGTCGTCGCCCGCCTGGTCGAAGTCGGTGATCGTGTCGTTGCCGTCGTTTTGCGCGAAGACGAACGTATCGTTGTCGGCCCCACCCGTCAGCGTGTCGTTGTCGGCTCCGCCCGTCAGCGTGTCGTCGGACCCGCCGCCGTCCAGCACGTCATTCCCGGCGCCGCCGTCGAAGACGTCGTTCCGGAACGTGCCGAACAGCAGGGTGGTGTCCGCCTCGGCGGTGCCGCCGGTCGCGGCGGTTAGCCGTACACCGGACACATTCGAGCTGAGGAACGCCTGGAACCCGTCCGCGAGGCCGGTGACGGCCAGCGACACGGAGCCGGGATTGACGGAGTTGCTGCCCGAGGCCTCGATGAACTGGAACACATTGCCCGCCGTGGGCGCAAAGCCGCCGCCAAAGGTGAAATGCACCAGACCGGTACTGAGGCTGGCGAACCCGCCGACCTCGAGCAGGTCATAGCCGCCGGCGACGCCGGCCGAAAGGCCCTCGGCATCGATGTCCAAGGTTCCCTCATTCTGGATCAGTCTGCCCGTAATGGCCAGGCTGCCCACGGGATCGCCGATATCGACCACGCCGCTGTTCACGAACAGATCGCCGTCAATGATCCCGTCGTCGCCGTTGATCGTGGAATCGGCCTCCATTACGACCGCATTGGCGCGGACGACGCCCTGGTTGGAGACGTCGAGCAGCGACTCGCCGTTGAAGCCCAGCGTGATCGTGTTGTTGACCGCCTCGAAGACCGAGCCGGCGCCGTCGACCCTCAGTGTTCCCGTAGAACCAGATTGATGGGCCACGGTGACTTCGGTCTCGAGCGTCGCCTGACCGCCATCGAGGACGTTGAAGGTTCCATCGCCCTCGAAGCCGATATGCGCGCGCACATCCGTGCGCCCGGTCGGATTGAAGAACTCGTAGGACGAGCCTGCGCCGCTTACCGTGATCGTTCCGACGCCGGGCGCTAAGTCGCCGATGATCAGGTTCGAGAAATCCGTGGCGAAGGCCGTGCTGGCAAAACTACCGCCATTGGTCACCAGAAGGTCGGCGGTGCCCTCCTTTCCGACAAACAGCGCGCCGTCGATCGTCGCAATGGCATCATCGACAACGATTGTCCCCGTCGAGCCGGCACCGAATGCGATATGGTTGTCTGAATTCCCAGCGGCGGTCAGGTCGAACGACGCGCCGTTTCGGACCACAAGGTTGCCGTTGCCGAACAGGCCGACATTGAGGTTACCCGACGCAATATCGATCGACAGTTCCGAGTTCGCACCGTCGATCGTTATCGTCCCGCTCGCCCCCGCATTCGACCCGACATTCGGGAATACCGTGCCGCTCGCCGACAACTCAAGGCGACCGCCATCCGAGATGACCAATTCCCCGGTACTGCTGCCTCCCACGGCCAGTCCGCCATCGACAAAGTCCAAGGAGGCGACCGAGCCCGAGCCCGTAACAATCAGTGTGCCATCCGAGCCCGGGAGGTCCGCGTCACCCAACGTGACGCTTCCGCGGCCGTCGAACTCACCGGCATCGACACCGAGAGTCTTGAAACTGAACCGGCCCCCGTTGCGGATTTCCATAAGGCCCGTCCCCTGGTCGCCGATGTCGAAATTCCCTTCAAGTGAAGTCAATACCGCTTGCGAGCCGGGGCCATCGATTAGGAAGTACCCGTTCGATCCTTCCCTATCCGCCACATTGTGAAAACTGGAAGCGTAGTTGGCGACCAGTTCGCCGCCATTGAGGATGTACAACTCTCCGTCGCCGCGATCCCCGACCCCAAGGCCGCCTTTTCCGATCCCACTGGTTCCCGCGGTCAGTTCGATCCGCGAACCGGCCCCGTCGATGGTTGCAGTACCGGTCGACCCCGCATCGCGGGCGATCTTGTGGAAGCTGCTGGTCGACGAGGTTGCAAGCAATTGGCCGCCATTGGTGATGGAGAGCGTGCCGTCTCCGGCCCGGCCGACGTTGAAGCTGGCGACGGGGCCTGTGATCTCGACAACCGAGGACGCGCCATCGATATTCAGCGTTCCGACTGCGAAGGTGTCGTTGCTGCCCAGATTGAGGCCGGCCTCGGTCGATCCGCCATCGATCTGGACACTTCCGCCGCTTCTCACGTCCAGGAGTCCGACGCCCAGATCCCCCGTGCCTGGATCACCGCCGCGACCGACCTGCAGAAAGCTCCCGTCACCGAGCATCTCCACGACACCGCCGTTCGACACGATCAGTGTCCCTGTGCCGCCGTTGTCGCCGCCGCGGCCCACAGAGAAGAACGGACTCTCTCCCCCCGTGGAGGGCGCGTTCTGGGCAACGGACAAGAGCGAGCCGGCACCATCCACCAGCACCGAGGCATCGGAACCATCGCTTCCGATCAAGAGCCCAGGTTCCAACGCCGTCGTGTTCTGGGTCGTGCCTTCGCGCACCTCCAGGCGACCGCCGTTCAGGATCCGCAAGCTTGCATCACCGTTGTCGCTTCCGACCCGCGCGAAGCCCGCGCCCTCGGGATTGTTGGAGAAGAAACCCGTCTCGCTGGAAACGATGATCGCAGAGCCAGACCCGTTGATCTCCACGTCGCCGATGCTGCCGGCGCCGCGGCCAACCTCCAAGAAAAAGGTTTCGACGAGGCCGCCATTCTCGACGGTGAGGTCGCCCTCGCCGCCGTTGGACCCGACCAGCAATCGGTTGTCGTTGCCCGACGTGCTGACCCGCGAGCCAGTGCCCGTTACAACCACACTGCCGATGCCCGTCGGCGTGGCGCCGACGACAAGGTCGAGGAAGCTGCCCGGATTGCCGGGGCCGGCAACCCCGTTGTTGGTATTGACCTGGCCACCGTTGGTGACGCGAAGCGCGCCGTTCCCTTCCTTCCCCACGAGGAGGCCGTCGGCGCCCACATTCCAGCGGCCATTGCCGTCAACAGTGGTCGTGCCGTCCGAACCGGCCTGGTTGCCGATGATCCCGCCGTCCGAGGTGAAACTGTCGCCGTCGATGACGCCCGCGAGGATCGTGTCGCCCTGGGGCAAGACACCCGGGCCGATATCCAGCGTGCCGACGGCGGTGTTGCCGACAATGGTGATCTGCGGACCGAGAACGGCTACATCAAGGAATTCAAAGGTGTTGAGCACAAGCGTTGCGTCGAGAACGGAGAAGACGAACCCGGGCGCTTCGCTTGGCTCGAATTCGATCTCTCCATCGTCGAACTCGATCTCGCCGCCCTTGGCGCGCGGGTTCGCGTTGGCCGTGATAAAGGCTTCCAGCGCCGCAAGTGCCTGCTGCACTTCCGGAAGCGCCGCCTGCGCCGCCGTCAGTTCGACCCGCATCGTATCGGTGCCGCGACCGCCTTCGGCGATGTCCGTGAAGCCCTGGTTGTCGGACAGGTTGAAGACGACCAAGTCGTCGCCGGCGCCGCCCAGCACAAGATCGTTGCCCGAACCGCCTTGCAACGTGTCATCGCCGCGGCCGCCATACAGAACATCATTGTCGGCGCCGCCGCTCAGATAATCCGATGCCGTCCCGTCGCGGTCGTCACCGGAACCCGACCCTGACCGGGAACCCGACCCGGAACCGGAACCCCACCCGGAACCGTAGGATCCCGATCCGCTGCCGGCGTCGTCGCCGATCAGGATATCGTTGCCGTCACCGCCTTCGATCGTGTCACTGCCGACACCGCCGATCAGCCTGTCGTTTCCGGCAAGGCCTTCCAGCAGATCGTCGCCGGCAAGCCCCTTGATGACGTCGTCGCCGTCGCTGCCGATCTGTTCGTCGTTGCCGGGCGTCCCCTTCAGGCGCAACCCGTCGTTCGACCCACCGCCGTCCGAGAAGAAGTCCTGGGCCCACGCCCCGAAACCCCAATCGTCGTATCCGTCGTCTTCAACCCAAGTCTTCTGATGCTTCTTGCGACGCGCCATTTTCTTGAATCCCCCTTCGCCGGCCAGCAGGCAGTTGTGCCGCGGGCCAGGCTTGAAAATGCTGTTCGGAAATGACTTGATCTGAGAACGCAACTGACGTGGACGCCGGCTTGCGATCAGCCGGCTTCCGCAAATACGCGGCTTCGACAGACCTGGAGGGGACCCGCGGCATCAGTTGCATTTGGCCGCGAGAGCCTTCGACACAACCTTCAGGCATCAAGCCCGGCTGCATCCTCCCCTCATTTTATAGTCAGGTACCGCAAGCATAATTCGGTACCGCGCAACCGTATCTTGCTCTGGCACCCGGCCGGGTTGCCATTGGCATCACCGGTTTGCGGACTATTGTTCCCATGATCGACAATCGCTTGACGGCCGTCATGTCCCATCTGGGATATGCAAGCGCCGATAATGCGCAAACTTCGGCACGGGCGCGCGAAGCGCGGTCGCGGGCTACCGCAACCGGTCCAAGACCCGCAACAGCTCGGCTTGGCTGTGCGTCTCGGTCTTGCGGAAGACAGCTTTGAGTTGCTGCCGGGCGGTTCCAACGGCAACGCCGCGGCGGGCCGCCGCCTCGGACAACGAAACGCCATCCGCCAGCGCGCAGGCAAGCCGGGACTCCGCCTCGGTCAGGTCGAACAAGGCGCGCAATCGCTCCGCCGACAGGGCAGGCACGGCCGCCGTGTCCAGGATGGAGACGACGGCATACCGCCCCGACGGCAGTGCGAACCTGTCCCGGACCCGCAAGGGCGTGACTTCGACCACGTAAGGCGAACGGCCGGACGGACGGCGCGCGCGGAACGGCGGGTGCGGCGCAACGGCGGCCCCATTCCTTGGCGTCGCGGCATTCAGCGCCTGTCCGTACGCGCGGGCAGCGTGCGCATCGTCCAGTTGAAGAGCGTCCTTAATCCGCGCCAGTCCGTCGTCGGCTGAGAGCAGCGCATCCGCATCCCGGTTGGCGGTTTTGATTCCACCGTCGGATCCGACAAGCAGCCAGGCGCCCCGTGGCCCCTCGACGCTTTCTGTCAGGAAGGCGCGCTCGATGTCGCCGTCGCGCATGCGCCACCTGAGGCGCAGCGCGCTTTGCATGGTCGGGACGATCCGGTCGAGCCGTTCCATCTCCGCGCGCTGGAACAGCGCGCCGTTGTCCCGGCCCCAGAAGGTCACCACGCCGACGTGGTTGTCAGGCATCGGCAGGGGAACGGCCAGCACATCGCCAATGTCGGCCTGGGTCATGAGCTCGTTATAGATGACCGAGCGGCGGAGTTCGTGCGGCGGGACCAGGCCTGCGCCCGTCACGACCGTTCCGTCCGGCGGCGCCTCGCGCTTGTGCGCCTGCAGCCAGATGTCGTGCTGCCAGTAATGGGATTCGTAGGCCTCCCAGTGTTCCATCATGTCGTTGAGGACGATCAGGCTGGGTTCGCCGGTGTCGCGCCGCCAATACAGGATGCCGGCCTTCGGCGCGTTGAAGATGGTGCCCATGGCGTTGATCGACGAAAGAAGCGTCCGATCATCCAGCGCCGCGTCGAACAGGCTGGCGAACAGCGTCGCGGTGTCGTCGTCGTCTTTCATGCCCCCCTCAGTCTTTTTTTCAGACGACGCAGTGGGGACAAGTTTAGAGAACGGGGATCTGAGGTAAAGGGCTCTCGATTAGGCTGTGGAACCGCCTAATATAAGCAACCTGAATGTGTCAGACCCCGGCGGCGACGGCCGCGTCCGTGCTACTTCTTTCCTTTCGCCGCTCCGGCCGCGCCGTTGCCCTTGGCCTTCAGTAGGTTCGGGTTGACGTTCAACAGCCCGCCGATGACCGAAGCGTCCGAACCGGTGGCGACCTGACCCGCGGTCTTCGCAAGATCGGCCATCGCGTCCAGCATGGCCTTGTTGGCGGCGAGTGCGGTGTCCGCGGCGTGCGAGGCGCCCCTGGCACTGGTTTCCGAGATCACCCTCGCCAGTTCCGATGTCTGCTCGAGAGGCATTTTGCCGAACAGCTCGTGCTGCGACAAAGCCTCGATCAGCGCCTTCATGTCGACCGGCTCGGGCATCGCCTGAGGCCCGAACAGTTTGACGATCGAGGCGCCAAGCTGGCCCAGGGAAACGTCCACATCGCGTGCGCGGCTGCCGGCGCGAATGGCCTCCATCTCCGGCGGCAGGATGGGGATCGGGGATTCCTCCCACTTCCAGAACCGCGACAGGTCGATCTTCTCCGCGCTGATGGCCTTGCCCAGGACCGCCTCGGCGAACAGCCCGTCGGACGGCAGCGCGATCATCGCCGTCCGCTCAGTCTTGCTGCCGAAGGCACCGTCCACGGTATCGTTCAGCTCGGTATACCGGGTCCGCGGGTCCATCAGCAGCGGCCCGTCCTCGGAGCCGTCATCCGGCAACAGACCGACGCTGTAAAGGAATTCGAGCCGGCGCTGATCGTCGTCCTCCACGGCTTTGCCCGGGGCGTTCATCAGGGCATCCGGCTCAGCCCCCGGCACGGCGCGCGGACGGAAGTTCCAGCGATAGGCGACGTAGTTGCCGAACACGCCGACGGGCGTCGGATCGACCCGGCCCAACAGCGGCTGGTCGTCCACCATCCTGTTGGCCAGGATGGCACAGACGCGGTGCGAGTCCATCCTGAGCCAGATCTGCTGGCTGAAGAAGAGCCGGTCCCGTTCCAATGCGGATCGCAGCCTTTCCTTGCCGACGCGATCGGCGGCGGTTGCGGCGTCGAGTTTGGTTTCCAGCTGATGCAGATCCGCCAGATGACGGCCAAGCTTGCCGCAAGCAACAAGGAGTGTTTCGGCCTTCTCAAGCACGTCGCTGACCGTGCCGTATTTCAGATCGGCAAACGGACGAAGTTTGACGAGCACCTCTTTGAGCAGTCTTTTCTCGACGTCTTCGATGACATCCTGCCGGATCACCACGCTGACGGAGTCCGCGCTCGCGGATTCGACCTGCGCGATGGCCTCCTGCAGCGCGGCCCTCAACGGCGTGAACGCCTCGACCGCCTGAATTGCCCGCCCTCGTTCCGGCGCCTGCTCCAGTTCTTGCGCGAGAGACCCTTTGAAGTTCTTGACCTTCTTGTCCAGCGCCGCGGCCCGCGCAGCCGCCAACTTATCCAGTTCGACCAGACCGGACGCAAAGTGGCCCCACCGCAGGGACACGGACTTGGCTTGTTTTCCCGTCTTCCTCTCTAAGGATGCCAGCCGCTTGGGATCGATCCGGTTGAGCAGTACATGGCGCAAATCGTCCAGGCCAAGCTCGGTCGCAACAGCGAGCAGGGATTCCTGGTGCCGGTCGATCGCCTCCGGCGTGAAGGCGATCAGCTCCATTGGAATGAATATGCACCGTTCGGCCGCCGAAACCTTGGTTTTCAACGCGAAGATTTGCAGGACTTCGAAATACAGAACGCTGAGGGCATGCATATGGTTGTAGTTGGCGACGACACGTGTCGTCAGCGTCTCGGTTTCGCTTTCCTGCACCTCCTTGACCACCGTGGCGCGGCGCGAACGGGCCGCCTGCGATGCTTCCATCGTCCGTTGGTGCACGTTCTGGTTGGCGGTGGCCGACAGGTGGCGCTGGCCAACGCTCATGGTGGCGGTCATCGCTTCGGTCGTTGTGGTGGAGCTTCCGCTGGAGCCGCCGAACATGCCGAAGAACGATCCGCTGCTGCCGCCCTCGCTGGTCGTGCTCTTGCCGGTCGAGGTTGTCCGACCTGACTTCGTTTCGCGCGCAACCGTGTCTTGCACCTCCGAGACGGCCCGGTTCTGACGCGCCTCGTTCTCCAACCGCTCGCCCTCGTCAATTCCCTCGGTCGCCCGCGCACCGGTCTGGCGCCGCCAATCGATCATGGCGATCTTGGTGACCTCGCCGGGGGCAAGGCAAACCGAATGCAACAGCGTGCCCAGGGCAAGCCCCGTCTGTTCCCAAGACTGCGCGTGGGTCAACAGAACGCCGACCGCCGGTTTCTGCCCATATGCCGTGTCCGCGGTCTCGCCGAACGGATCGAGCGGCTCTCCGACCTCTTTTAGCGGCCCGAGCTCGCCCAGGAAGCCTGTGACGTGCAGCGTCTGATAATGGGCGACCTCCGAAACCGCCTTGTTCAGTTGCGGAACGAGACCGTCCGGTGTCGTTTCACCCAGGATCCCGATTTCGGGTTTCGCTGCATGCTTACGCAGTTCGGCATGGTCCGGCATGGCTTCCTCCCAGATATGCGCCGCGGGGCCGGCCAGGTGGTCACCCGGGCAGCGGGCAAGGGAAGGAAGCCTAGCAACCTGTGCGGGATTCGGCCTTTACCTGGGGCAAGCGCCTGCCGCGGCACGTTATCACAAGGTGGCGCTGGCGATGGTGAACAGGCCGAGCCCGACCGTCGCCGCGCCGACGGCGGCCCGCAGCCCGTTATGCAGCCAGGTGAGCCCGCGGGCCGAGCGGCGGAGAGGGAAGGCGATGGCGACAGAAAGCACGGCCATGCCGGCCATCGAACCGAGCCCGAACAGCGCGATATAAACCAGGCCCATCCAGGGCGAGTCGATCGTCTCCAGCGTCAACAGCACCAGCGCCGCCGAGCCGGCCATGCCGTGCACCAGCCCGACCACCAGCGCACGGAAGGGAAAGCCCGCAGGATGGGCGTGGCGGTGCCGCACCGGATCGTGGTGGCGCTCGCCGCGGTGGGAATGGGCGTGGAAATGGACCGTCTCGTCGCCGTGGCGGTGGAAGTGGAAATGCACCTTGTCCCGTATCAGGCGCCGCAACACGTCGGCGCCCAGCAGCACCAGCATCACCGCGACCGCCATCTCCAGCCAGTGGGCCAGGCGTTCCGGCACCACGGTGTCCATCAGGATCACGACCGAGCCGAAAGCGAACAGCGTCAGCGTATGCCCCAAGCCCCAGACCGCGCCGTGGCGCGCCGCCTGTCCCAGCGATCGCGTCTCGCTGGCGAGGCTGGCGACGGCCGCCACATGGTCGGCCTCCAGCGCATGGCGCAGGCCGATCAGGAAACCCAGAGCCAACAGGCTGATCATAGTCTCTTCCCCCCGCCTTGCGCGTTCATCCGGCGGGCCGCGGCGACGCAGGCCTGGCCCAGCGAAACCCCGCCGTCGTTGGCCGGCACGTCCCGCGGACTGAGCACGTCAAGCCCGCGCGCCGAAAGACCCCGGGTCACCCCTTCGAGCAGAAGCCGATTCTGAAACACCCCGCCGGACAGGACAACGGTTCCGATCCCGCGCGCCGCGGCCAGCGACGCGGCGGTCTCGACGAGGGCGGCGGCAGCGCCGTTGTGGAAACGCGCGGCAATGCGCGCCGGCGCGACGCCGGCCGCAAGATCGTCCATCAGCGCCCGCCACAGCGGCGCCCAGCCCAGCTCCGCCGGCGCGCCTTTGCCCAGGTCGAAACCGTAGGCCGCTTCCTCTTCGGCCGCGGTCTCCGCCAGCGCCTCCAGCTCGATCGCAGCCTGGCCTTCGAACCCGGTCTTGTCCCGGCAGAGCCCCAACGCCGCGGCGACGGCGTCGAACAGGCGCCCGGCCGAGGACGCGGCAGGCGCGTTGACGCCACGCTCCAACATCGTCTCCAGCGCGGCGCGGGGTTTGTCGTTCAGGTAGCGCACGATCTCGAGATCGGGCCAGCGGTCTTCCACCGCCTGCCAGCCCATGAATCGGGCAAGATGGGCGTAGGTATTGCGCCAAGGCTCGCGCATCGCCTGCGCCCCGCCAAGCAGCGCGACCGGCGCGAACCGAGCCAGCCGCTCGACATCGGCATAGCCGCCGGCCAGGAATTCGCCGCCCCACAGATCGCCATCGGCGCCATAGCCGATGCCGTCCAGGATGACGCCCAGGACGGGCGGCGCCTCAAGCGGCACGCCCCGTTCGGCGAGGCAGGCCGCAAGATGGGCGTGGTGATGCTGGACCGCCGACAACGGCACGTCCTCGTCGGCCGCGATGCGTTCGCCCCAGCGGGTCGCGTGATAGTCGGGGTGGCCGTCCACCGCCACCAGGTCGGGCCGAAAGTCGAACAGGTCGCGAAACAGCGCCAGGCCGTGGCGATAGTCGGCGTGGGTCAGCAGGTCCTCCAGATCGCCCACATGCGGCGACAGGATCGCCTGGCCGTCCTTCAACAGGCAGAACGTGTTCTTGAGCTCGCCGCCCATGGCCAGCACCGACGGCGCGCCCCCGAACCCGGCCGGCAGGCGGAGCGGGGCCGGCGCGTAGCCGCGCGACCGGCGGATCAAGCGCGGCGCACCGGCCATCACGCGCGCGACGGAATCATCCAGGCGGTTCACGATGTCCCGGTCGTGCATCAGCCAACCATCGGCGATGTCCGCCAGCCGCGCGCGCGCGTCGTCGTTGCCGACGGCCTGCGGTTCGTCGCTGCGGTTGCCCGACGTCAGCACGATCGGCCGATCCAGCCCCCCGACCAGAAGGTGATGCAGCGGCGTGTAGGGCAGCATGAACCCAAGACCGTTCTGTCCGTGCGCGATCCCGGCCGCAAGCGGCGCGGCACCGTCACGCCGATCCAGCACCACGACCGGGGCGGCCGCCGATCGCAACAGTTCCGCCTCGTCGGCACGCACAAGCGCATAGGCGCGCACCATCTCCAGGTCGCGCGCCATCAGGGCGAAGGGCTTGTGATAGCGGCGCTTGCGCCGGCGCAGCCGGTCGACGGCCTCGTCGTTCGCCGCATCGCAGGCCAGGTGGAACCCGCCGATGCCTTTCACCGCGACGATGGCGCCGTCGGCGATCATCTCGCGCGCCAATGCGATCGCATCGCCGGGGCGTTCCGCGCCCGTCGCATCCTCCAGCCACAGCCGCGGGCCGCAGACGGGACAGGCGTTGGGTTGGGCATGGAACCGCCGGTCCGCCGGATCGGCGTATTCGGCCGCGCAATCGGCGCACAGGTCGAAGGCGGCCATGCTGGTGTTGGCGCGGTCGTAAGGAATGGCGCGCACGATCGACAGCCGCGGCCCGCAATGGGTGCAGTTGGCGAAGGGGTAGCGGTGGCGACGGTCGGCCGGGTCCGTCACCTCGGCAAGGCAGGCCGGACAGGTCGCGGCGTCGGGCACCACCCCGGTGTGGACGGCGCCGCCCGCGCTTTCGACGATAGCGAACCCTTGCGCATCTCCGCCGTCGGCCAGGGCCGTCACCTCGACGCTGTCGATCCGTGACAGGGGCGGCGCCTCGCGCGGCAGGCGGTCGAGAAAGCCCTTCAAGGCCCCCGCAGGGCCCAGGGCGCGGATCAGGACGCCATCGCCGTCGTTCAACACCTCGCCGGAAAGGCCGCAGTCACGGGCGATCCGCCAGACCGTCGGCCGGAAGCCGACGCCCTGGACCAGGCCGCGCACGCGGACGCGGACCGCCTCGGTCTTCTCGGTGACGGCTGTGTTGCCGAGATGTCCCATGCCTCAGCAGATCCGCGGCAGTTGCTCGCCGGCGGGCCAGTCCACCATGCGACGGCCGCCGAGCACGGTTTCCATCTCGACGAAGGCATTCTCGTCCTCGACGACCGTGCCGATGATCGCCGCCTCGCGCCCCAGCGGGTCGTCGCGCATCGCGTCCAGCAGACGCTCGGCCTCGGCGGCGGGACAGACGGCGACCAGCTTGCCTTCGTTCGCGACATACAGCGGATCGATCCCCAGCAGTTCGCACGCCGCGGCGACGTCGGCCTTCACCGGGATTGCGGCCTCGCGGATCTGCATGCCGACGCCCGACTGCTGGGCCAGTTCGTTCAGGGTCGTGCCCAGGCCGCCGCGGGTCGGGTCGCGCAGGCACCGGATCGCCGGCACCGCCGCGACCATGGCCGCGACCAGGTCGTGCAGCGCGGCGCTGTCGGAACGGATCTCGGTCTCGAATTCCAGGTTCTCGCGTTTCGACATGATGGCGATGCCATGGTCGCCGATGCTGCCGCTGACCAGGATGGCGTCGCCCGGCCTCGCCCGATCTCCGGAAATCTCAAGTCCGTCCGGGACCACGCCGACGCCCGTCGTCGTGATGAAGACGCCGTCGCCCTTGCCCGCCTCGACGACCTTGGTATCGCCGGTCACCACGGGCACGCCGGCGGCGCGGGCGGTCGCGGCCATGGAGGCGACGATGCGCTCCAGGTCGGCCAAGGGAAACCCCTCTTCCAGGACGAAACCCGCCGAAAGGTAAAGCGGACGCGCGCCGGCCATGGCGATGTCGTTGATCGTGCCGTGGACCGCCAGCGCACCGATGTCGCCGCCGGGAAAGAACAGGGGCGAGACCACGTGCCCGTCGGTCGTCATCACCATGCGCCCGGCCGAAACCTCGAAGGCGGCCTGGTCGTTGCCCTGGCGCAGGTAGTCGTTGTCCAGGTGGCGGGCGAACAGTTCGGCCACAAGCTGTGCGGTGGCGCGGCCGCCGCTGCCGTGGCTCATGTCGATGCTGCCCTTGCGGGTGTCGAGACGCTGGCCGAAACGCCGGTCGACCGCGTTCATGCAACCGCCTCGTGCGGGTCGGGCACCTTGCCGGCATTGCGGAACCGGCCGTAGGTCCAATAGGCGGCGCAGGAGCCTTCCGACGAGACCATGCAGGACCCCATCGGGTTCTCCGGCGTGCAGACGGTGCCGAACAGCTTGCAGTCGGTGGGCGTCTTCACGCCGCGCAGGATCTCCGGACACAGGCAGCCCTTGACGTCGGTGCGCACGCTGGGCGTTACCTCGAAGCGGCGCTCGGCGTCGAAGGCGGCGTAGCGATCCCTGATCTGCAGCGCGCTCGACGGGACATGGCCAAGGCCGCGCCACTCGAACGTGTCGCGCAGCTCCAGGACCTCGTCCACCAGGGCCTGGGCCTTGCGGTTGCCGTCGCGAGTAACCACGCGGCTGTACTGGTTCTCGACCTGGTGGCGGCCTTCGTTCAACTGGCGGACCAGCATCAGCACCGACTGCATCACGTCCAGCGGCTCGAACCCGGCGATCACGACGGGGCGCCGGTAGGTCCGCGCAAATCCTTCATAGGGCCGGCTGCCGATGACCGAACTCACGTGCGACGGGCCAAGGAAGCCGTCGATCGGCACCGCGTCCCTGTCCGTGCCGTCGCGCGTCTCCATGATGTGCTGCATGGCCGCCGGCGTCAGGACGTGGTTGCAGAAGACGCTGAAGTTCTCCAGCCCTTCCGCCTCTGCCTGTTTGATCGCAACGGCGGTCGGCGGGGTCGTCGTTTCGAATCCGATGGCGAAGAAGACGACCTGGCGGTCGGGCGCCTTGCGCGCGATGGCCAACGCGTCCTGGGTGGAATAAACCATGCGAATGTCCGCGCCCGCCGCCTTCGCCTTCAACAGGCTCCGGCCCTTGCCCGCGGGCACGCGCATCATGTCGCCGTAGGTGCACAACGTCACGCGGTGGCGGTCGGCCAGTTCGATGGCGTTGTCGATGCGCGAAACCGGCAAGACGCAGACCGGACAACCGGGCCCGTGCACGAAACGCACGTTCGGCGGCATCAGGTCGTGCACGCCATAACGGAAGATCGCGTGGGTATGCCCGCCGCAGAACTCCATCAGATTGTATGCCCGCCCCGGGTCCGCCTCGGCGGCGATGCCGGCCGCCAGGGACTGGGCCAGATCGTGGCGCCGGAACTCGTCGACATATTTCATGCCGCCGCGCCCTCGTCTTCGTCGGACGGTGCGGCCGCGATCACGCCGGCCTCGGCCATCAGGGCCAGGGTCTTTTCCGCCTCTTCCGGCTGGATCGTGTTCAGCGCATATCCCACATGGATCAGCAGATAGTCGCCCTCCGCAACACGGTCCAACAGCGCGGTCGAGACGGACTTGCGGACCCCGTCCAGCGCGACGGTCGCGGTCTGGGCCGCCTCGTCCAGCGCGATCACCTTGGCCGGTATGGCGAGACACATGGGCCGCGTTCCCCCTATTCCGCCGCCGTCGGCTTCCGCCGGCCGGCCCGGACAAGCCCGCGCGCGGAACGGATCCACTGATACCAGTCGTCCAGCCCTTCGCCGCTTTTGGCCGAGACCGGGATCATGGCGATCCGCGGATTGACCCGGCGGGCATAGTCGAAACAGCGGGCAACATCGAAATCCAGGTGCGGCAGCAGGTCGACCTTGGCCAGCAGCATCAGGTCGGCGGCATGGAACATGTCGGGATACTTGATCGGCTTGTCTTCGCCTTCGGTGACCGAGAGGATCACGACCTTGTGGGCCTCGCCCAGGTCGAACGCCGCCGGGCAGACAAGGTTGCCCACGTTCTCGATCAACACCAGGCCGTCCTCGCCGGGATCGAGCGTTTCCAGCGCGTGGCCCACCATGTGCGCGTCGAGATGGCAGCCCTTGCCGGTGTTGACCTGGACCGCCGACGCGCCGGTCGCGCGGATCCGCTCGGCGTCGTTGGTGGTCTGCTGATCGCCCTCGATGACGCCGATCTCGAACTCCTGCTTCAGGTCTTCGATCAGCCGCACCAACAGCGTGGTCTTGCCGGAGCCGGGGGAGGAAACGAGGTTCAGGGCGAGGTTGCCGCGCTCGGCCAGGAATGCGCGGTTCCCGGCGGCATAGCCATCGTTCTTGGCAAGGATGTCCTGCTCGATCTCGACCAGGCGGCCCTGGTCCTGCCCGGGCGCATGCGCCCCCGCCGGCCCCAGGCCATAGTGGTGATGGTGCCCGTCGCCGGCATGGCGATGATCGTGGTCGTGGCGCGCCTTGCCGTCCCGGCCCTCGATGCGCGTTTCGCCGGCGCCGCAGCCGCATGTGTTGCACATCAGTCTACCTCCAACCGTTTCAGCCGCAGTTCGTCGCCGCCCGAGAGCCTGAGCCCGTAACCGCCGCAGTCGGGACAGGGATCGGCGCGCCGCGCCACCGACACCGCATGACCGCAGGCATGGCACCAGGCGTCCGGCCGGGTCTCGACGATCTCCAGGACCGCGCCCTCGGCCAGCGTCCCGCGCGTCACGGCATCGAAAGAGAAGCGCAGCGCCGCGGGCTCGACGCAGGCCAGCGTTCCCAGTTCCAGAAAGACGGTGCGAACCCGGTTGTAGCGATGCGCGGCGGCCTGATCCTGGATCATGCCCACCAAGCTCCGACAGAGCGACAATTCATGCATCGTCGCACACCCGCTGACAGCCCCGTGCCGCCCGTTCGCCCGGGCCGCTTGCCTCCAGGGCCTATCATCGCCCTTTCGGGCCTGCCGGACCAGAGCCTTTACGCCGCAGGCGTCTTGCTCCGTCGGAGGCCGTTCAGCGGGCGGAACCCGCCAACCCGCGCCCGCCGCTGGCCAGCCACTGCTCGAACTTCGCGGACAGCTCTTCGTGGCGGTCCGCCCACCAGTTCGCGTCGGATTGCAGCGCACTGGCCATGTTGGCCTCGGCCGTCGGCAACAGGGCCTTTGTGCTCTCAGCCACCATCGCCATCGCCGACTTCCGGGCAGGCCCATAGGAGATGTACTTCGTCTGCTCCGCCAGCGGTCCCGACCCGGTCGAGAAGCGGATGAAATCCATGGCCTTGGCCTTGTTGTCGCTTCCTTTGGGAATGCCCCAGGAATCGATGTCCCAGATCTGACCGTCCCAAAGGATGGTGAAGGGTTTGCCGTCTTCGGCAATCGGGCGGAACAATCGCCCGTTCCAGACCGACGTCATGGCCACTGCGCCGCTGTCCAGAAGCGCCACGGGTTCCGTCCCTTCTTCCCACCAGACGATACTGGTCTTGATCCGGTCGAGGACGGCGAACGCGCGGGCCTGGCCTTCTTCCGTTTCCAGCGTCGCATAGACCTGATCCGGCGCAACGCCATCGGCCAGCAAGGCCCATTCCATGTTCACCCGCGGGTCGCGCCTGAGGCCGCGCTTGCCCGGGAACGCCCTGGTATCGAAAAAGTCGGCCAGCGTGGCCGGGCGGGCGTCGCCGACCGCGTTGTCGGCATAGGCGACTACCGTCGCCCAGACCGTCTGCCCCACGCCGCAGTCGGTGAAGGCGCCGGCGATGAAATCGTCCGCCGCAGGCGTGCCGTCGTCGCCGGGCGGCAGGCTGGCGTGATCGATCTTCTCCAGCAGACCTTCGTTGCAGCCGCGGACCAGATCCGAAAGCTCGAAATCCACGACGTCCCAGACGACATTCGCGGTTTCGACCTGTTCACGGATTTCGTCGAGCCCGCCGGCATAGGTCTCCATCGAAACCCATTCGCCGCTTTCCTTTCGGAACGGTTTCACATAGGCCAGCATCTGGCTTCGGGTGTAGCTGCCGCCCCACGAGACGACGGTCAGATCCTTGGTCTGAGCGACAGCCGAACCGGATGCCAAAATCGCGCTCGCCAGACCAAACGCAGCGACTCTCGTCCACGCGTTCATGTGTACTCCCTCCCTAAGGATACCTCGTCATCGCCGGAAACCTCACGCTCACGCGCGCAATTCTCCGGCCAGGCTTGTGCCGTCGGGTGCCTTGGCCACGCCGGGCGCGGACACGGCGCTGGGATCCTCGTGCAGCGACTTGATGATGCCGTATGTCATCAACAGCATGATCACGCTGACCGGCAGCGCCGCGGCGATCGAGGCCGTCTGCAGGGCCTTGAGGCCGCCGGCAAGCAGCAGGACCGCCGCCACGAAACCCTCGCCCAAGCCCCAGACGATCCGGAACCGCTGCGGCGGGTTGTCGTCGCCCATGCTGAGCATGGTCGTGATCACCAGCGTTCCGGAATCGGACGAGGTGATGAACCAGGTCGCCAGCAGGAACGTGGCCAACGCGGCCATGATCCAGTTCAGCCATGCAACGCCCGTGACCAGGTCGATGGTGCCGTAAAGCGCCGCGGGCAGGTTCCAGTCCCTGATCAGCTGCGCGATGCCCGCCGTTCCCACGCCGGCGGCGGCATTCAATTCCGCATGGATGGCGTTGCCGCCGAAAATGCACAGCCAGAAGAAGGCGATGGTGGTCGGCACGAACATGACGCCGACCATGAATTCGCGGATGGTACGCCCGCGGCTGATCCGCGCGATGAACATGCCGACGAACGGGGCCCAGGAAATCCACCAGCCCCAGTAGAAGATGGTCCAACCGCCCTGCCACGCCGCGTCACCTTCGTTGTTGAAGGTGGCGAAGCCCATGGGGATGACGTTCCACAGATAGTCGCCGACGGTGGTGACGAAGAAACCCATCAGCCATTGGGACGGCCCGCCGAACAGGAAGAAGGCGAGCAGCACGACGCTGAGCCAGATGTTCCATTCCGAGATGATCCGGATGCCTTTTCCGACGCCGGAAACGGCCGAGAAAGTCGCGACGACCGAGATGATGACGATCAGAATAAGCTGGGTCGTTGTCCCCGGATCGACACCGAACAGGTGATTGAGCCCGGTCGCCATCTGGCTGACGCCCAGCCCCAGCGAGGTAGCGACGCCGAACACCGTTCCGAACACCGCCAGCAGATCCACGGCGTGGCCGATCGGCCCGTAGATCCGATCGCCGATGACCGGGTAAAGCGCCGAACGCAGAGTCAGCGGCAGTTTCTTGCGGAACCCGAAATAGGCAAGGCAAAGACCGATTACCACATAGACGGCCCACCCGTGGAAGCCCCAGTGGAAATAGGTGACCCGCATGGCCGCGACCGCGCGGTCGATGTCCATCGCGGCGAAACCTTGCTGGTCGGCGAAGGGGTTGTTCGGATATCCCCAGGGCTGCGTGTTGTCGAAGTAGAACATCGGCTCGGCGATGCCGAAGAACAGCAACCCGATCCCCACGCCGGCGGAGAACAGCATGGCGAACCAGGAGAAATTGCTGAACTCGGGTCTGCTGTCGTCGTCACCCAGCCTGATGCTGCCGAACTTGCTGAGCATCAGGTAGAAACAGGCGAACAGCATCACGACCAGAGCGGTGATGTAGTACCAGTTCAGCGCCGATTCGATCCAACCGCGCACCGTCGAGTAGACCGCGTTGGCGAAATCGACGTTCAGCGCCGTGAACACCACGAACGCAACGACCATGCCTTTCGAGGTAAGGCCCATGGCGGGGTGCAGTCCTTTCCACACGCCTGCCTTGGCAACATGCAACGACTTGTTCTCTGGCATGGTGTCTTTCCTCCCTTTCGACCAACCGGCGCAGTGCGAAGACTGGCGCGGAACCGGCTCTATTCTTGGGCTGTCATCCCTGCCGACTTGGCTTTGGGATGCAGGTCACTCGTTTTTCCGATCTTCCACTTTATACCCATCGCGGCTTGGGTCGATGCTTTTGACGCCTGTGTGCCAACCACCCGAGCCGCGGCAGACTGAGGATCGCACGGCAGGCGCGCGCGTCTGTCCCGTGATCGACCCGTTGTTTCCATCAAGCGCCGCTTTCCTCCATCACCTTCTTCGCGGCCCGGAAACACTCCAGGGCGGCAGGAACGCCGCAATAGATCCCGACCACATGCACGATCGCGCGCAGTTCGTCCCGCGTCACGCCGTTGTTGATGGCGCCGCGGCAATGGATCTCCCATTCGTGCATCCGGCCCAATCCGGCAAGCATTGCGAGGTTCATCATCGAACGGGTCTTTGCGTCGATCGCATCGTCGCCCCACCCGAAACCCCAGCACCATTCCGTCATCATCTCCTGGAACGGCCGGGTGAAGTCGTCCGCCGCGCCCAGGCTTCTTTCCACGTATTCCGCGCCAAGCGTTGCCTTGCGCTGTGCGAGCCCGCGCGCAAATCGGTCCTGGTCCATGATCTCCTCCCTGGTTCGGCCGGCCCTACCGTTTCAATCGCCGACGGCGTCGCGCATCCATTGCTGCATGACCGCCAGCGAGTGTTCCGAATTGACGCCGCCCTTCGGGTCCAGGACCAGCGGACCGGCGCGATAGCCGCGGCTGTTCAGCCCGCGCTGGACGGATTCCACAAGCTGCACGTCTTCTTCGACCGTGGTTGCGCGGTCCTGAATCGCCAAACGTTGGACAACCTCGGAATCGGTGCCGGCCACCGTGTACCAGCCGCGCCATACCATCACCCGGCCCACATCGATCGGCCGCCAGTGGTAGGTGTTCAAGATGTTGCCCGGATAGACCTGAAACGAAAATGTCGGCCACAAGAACCACGACGAATAATGGCCGGCGTGCGCGTTGGCCTGCAAATCGATCGGATAGCTCATGCGATCGAGGTTCTGGCACTCGGTCGTATGGCGCAGGCAGTACCCCTGGGGCTGAATGTCGTAGGTGTCCGGCCTGATCACGCCGTTGGCAAAGGTCGGGTGGTTCCGCTTGCAGTGGTAACACTCCGAATAATTCTCGACCGAGACCTTCCAGTTGCAGTTCTCCGCGATCTCAACCCATTCCAGCGGCTCGAGTTCATCGATCTGCGGCACGTAAGCGCGCAACTGGTCCTCGACATCGGGAAACCAGGACTGCATCGGGTCGGCATCCGGATCGAGATTGACGAAGACGAAGCCGCAGAAAGTTTCGGCACGCACCTCCGACAAACGGATGGCATCGCGGTCGATGCCGGGCACCGCCTTCAGGTTCGGTCCGGCCCGCAGCCGCCCCTCAAGATCGTAGGACCAGGCGTGATAGGGGCAGACGATAAGCCTGCAGTTTCCGGTGCCCGAAACCAACTCGTGCGCGCGATGCTGGCAGACGTTGTAATAGGCACGCACGGCGCCGGCGCCGTCGCGGATGCAGAACAGGTTTTGGCCGGCGATCTCGAAACAGAAATAGTCGCCCGCGTTCTTCAGCTGCGATGCATGACCGGCGAACTGCCAGGTTCGGGCAAGCAGCCCTTCGTTTTCGGCCGCGAAGACCTCCGGGTCGGTGTAGTACCGCGCATCGAGCGCGTGGACCGGAGCCGTCGGCGCGTTCATTGCCGGCTTCCTCCATTGTCCCGATAGATGCCCAGCGCATGCCGGCGTTCGTGGAACCGTTCGATATTGGCGACGACGGAGGGGCCGGTCTCGGCGATCACGAAGGCCATCAGGGTCTCCATGAAGGCGGTCGCGGCCACGGTCGAGGGAAAAAACTGCGGCGTCTCGGTGCGAAGCACGAAGGCATGCGCGCTGCCACCGACCAAAGGCGACGCGGGGCTGTCGGAGATGCCGATGACCGTCATTCCCTGTTCGTGGGCCAGTTCGACCGCATCCACCACCTCGGTCCGGTACGGCTTGAAGGTCATCGCGATCAGCACGTCCCGGCCGTCGGCATGCGCGATGTCGTCCATCGCCAGACTGCCGTCGCGCGGGATGGCGCGGACATTCTCCACGGCCATGCGCGCCAGATAGGCAAAACCCCGCGCCAGCATGTGGTTGATTCCAACGCCCAGCACGTAGCAGTGCCGCGCACGCACGATCGCATCCGCCGCGGCTTTCATCGCGTCCGCATCGGTGGCGGCGAAGCTCTGCTCGATGTTGGTGATCGCGCTTGACGCCATGTCGCCAAACAGCCCGCCCAGCTTGCCGCCCTTCGACAGCGACTGCAGCCAGCGCGCCCGGTCGGGAAAGCTGGCGCCGCCCTGTCGGATCTCCTCTCGGAACGGCTCGCGGAACCGGTCATAACCGTCGAAACCGAGCGAACGCGCCATCCGGACCAGAGTGTTCGGCTTCACGCCCGCCGCGGCGGCAATCTCGCGCATCGAGCTGACGCCGATTTCATTTTGGTTTTCAAGCAGATACGCCGCAGCCTTGCGCATTTCCGGCGTCAGGTCCGGCAGCCCTTCGGCCAGTGCCTGCAGCACCGCCTCCGGCGCGGCGGCATCGATTTTTGGTACAATTATCCTATTCATGGTTGACGAGTGTACAAATGTACGATTTCAGTGTCCAACGAAACTGCCAAACCCAGGCCGAGAGGATCGTACGCGGTGAACGGAACCGATACCCCGCGCATCCCGGACCACGCACAGGTGGTGATCGTCGGCGGCGGCATCATGGGCTGCGGCCTTGCCTACCATTTGGCTCACGAGGGCTGGACCGACGTCGTCCTTCTGGAGAAGGCCGAACTAACCTCGGGCTCGACCTGGCATGCCGCGGGCCAGATCACCCATTCCACCTCCAGCTTCGGCCTTGGCAAATGCGTCGGCTACAACATCGCGCTCTATGCCGGCGCGCTGGAGCGCGAGACCGGCCAATCCCTGAGCTGGCACGGCTGCGGCTCCTTCCGCCTTGCCTACACCGAAGACGAGATGGATTGGTTGCGCCATACCCTCAGCGTCGGCAAGGCGCTGGGTTTTCCCATGGAACTGGTCGGGCCGGACCGCATCCGCGAACTGCACCCGTTCTACAAACTTGCAGGCGTCCTAGGCGCCCTCCATACGCCCGAAGACGGACATGTCGATCCCTCCGGCGTGACCCAGGCGCTGGCCATCGGTGCGCGGCAACTGGGCGCCAGGATCATCCGCCGCTGTCGCGCAACCGATATCCAGCGGCTTGGGACCGGCGAATGGAAGGTCTCGACGGAACGCGGCGACATCGTCTGCGAGCACGTGGTCAATGCCGGCGGCACCTATGCCCGCCAGATGGGCGAATGGAGCGGCCTGCAACTGCCCATGACCTCGATGACGCACCACTATTTCGTCACCGATACGGTGCCCGAATTCCTGGAGCTCGACCGCGAGCTGCCGGTCATTCGCGACGACCGTCTGGTCTCGGGCTATATCCGCATGGAACAGAAGTCCGGCCTGATCGGGATCTACGAAAAGCGGGACCCGAACGCCGTCTGGATCGATCACTGCCCCTGGGAGGCCGAGAACGAACTGTTCGAAGCCGACTACGACCGGGTCATGCCCTGGCTGGAAAACGCCATGGACCGGATGCCGATCTTCGCCGAGCTTGGCCTCAAGCGCGACGTGCACGGCGCGATCTCCCATCCGCCCGACGGCAACCCGCTGATCGGTCCGGCGCCGGGCGCGCGGAACTACTGGTGCTGTTGCGGGACCCAGATCGGGATCGGCTGGGGTCCGGGCCTGACCCGCGAGCTCGCGCGCTGGATGGTGCATGGCGCCGCCGACATCTCCATGCGCGAATTCGACCCGCGCCGGTTCGGCGGCTACGCCGACACGGCATGGCAGGTCGTCAAGGCGAAGGAGGACTACTGCCTGCGCCACGAGGTCCCCTTCCCGCATTTCAACCGGCTTGCCGGGCGGCCCGTGAAACCGAGCCCGCTGTACGACCGATTGAAGGATAAAGGCGCAGTCTTCGAGGAGGTCTACGGCCACGAGCGACCGCGCTGGTTCGCACGCGACGGCGTTGCCCAGGAAGACCACTATTCGTTCCGGCGCACCGTTGTTCACGAGATGGTCGCAGGCGAAGTGGCCGCCGTTCGCCAGCGCGTGGGAATGATGGACATCTCGGCCTTCACGAAGGTCGCCGTTTCCGGGCCGAACGCCGAAGACTTTCTGGATCGACTGGTCGCGAACCGGTTGCCCGCACGGACGGGCGGGATCGCCCTGACCCATCTGTTGAACCGGCGCGGTCGGATCGAGATCGAACTCACCGTCGTCCGGCTGGAGGCGGAACGATACTACCTTGTCTGCGCCGCCTTCTTCGAACAGCGGCTGCTGGACCACCTGGAACAGAACCGGGACGGCGAAGACGTGACCATCGCCAACCTGTCGGACGACTGGGCCGCGCTTGCCTTGCAGGGCCCGAAGGCGCGCGACGTGCTGGCGGCGAGCACGGACACACCGCTGGACAATGCGCATTTCCGTTGGCTCAGCGCGCAGGAGATCGCCGTCGCCGGGCGCAAGGTTTGGGCCCTCAGGCTCTCCTATGCCGGCGAGCTTGGCTGGGAAATCCACGCCCCCCGGGACGACATGCCGGCCGTCTACGACGCGCTGTGGACCGCCGGCCTTCCGTTCGGGATTGCCGACTACGGTTCCTTCGCGATGAACGCAATGCGCATGGAAAAGGGTTTCAAGGGCGCCGGGGAACTGACCAACGAGGTGACCCTGCCCGAGGCCGACGTCATGCGTTTCGTCAAGATGGACAAGGGCGATTTCCTCGGACGGGACGCGACCCAGGCAAGCCTCGACCGGCCGCTTCCCTGGGTCTGCATCTACCTATCCATCGAGCCCGACGGAGAGACCGACGGCCAAGGCGGCGAAGCGGTCTTGATGGACGGCCGCGTGGTCGGCGCAACCAGCTCGGTCGCCTACGGCCACAGCGTGCACACGATCCTGGCTTTCGCCTATGTGGAGCCCGCGGCCTCGCTACCCGGGACCGGGCTGGAGGTGTTGGTCATGGGACGCCCCCGTCCCGCACGGGTGCTGGGCGCCGCCGCCTACGATCCGGAAAACCTGCGGCCAAGGACGGACGAATGAGGATCACGCGCCTGTCGCTGTTCACTGTCCCGCTGGCCAGCCGCCTTGCCTATTACATGGCGGAGGGCAAGGCCTGCGAGACGGTTGAGACGACGGTCCTGCGCATTGATACCGACGCCGACCCGGTCGGTTGGGGCGAGGTCTGTCCCATTCCCCGCTATCTTCCCGCCTATGCCGGCGGCGTGGTGCCGGCGATCGAGACGCTGGCGCCCGTGCTTCTCGGCGCGGACCCGGTGGGACCTGCCGCCCTGATGGCGCGCTGCGACGGCGCCTTGAAAGGACATCCTTACGTCAAATCGGTGATCGATATCGCCTTGTGGGATCTGACCGGCAAGGCCGCCGGCATGCCGCTCTACCGCCTGCTGGGGGGCCGCCAGGTCGAAAGCGCTCCGGTCTATCATTCGGTTTCCTGCATTGCGCCAGAAGAGATGGCGCGTGTCGCGCAGGACGCGTTCGCCCAAGGCATCCGGCAGTTCCAGGTCAAGCTCGGTGCCGACGACGACTGGCAGGCCGACGTTGCACGCCTTGCCGCCGTCCGCGAAGCCGTCGGTCCGGGACCGCTGGTCTTCGGCGATTGGAATTGCGGCGCGACCGCCTTGACGGCGATCCGGGTCGGCAAAGCGGTGCGTCACCTCGACGTCATGCTGGAACAACCCTGCGAGACGCTGGAGGCCTGCGCCGAAGTGCGCCGCGCAACCGGGATGGCCATGAAGATCGACGAGGCCTGCCACGACACGAGCTCGCTGTTGAAGGCCCATGCGCTGGGCTGCATGGATGCGGTGGCGTTGAAGCTGTCCAAGTTCGGCGGCATCGGGGCGGTACGGCGGGCGCGCGACCTTTGCGTCGATTTGGGAGTCATGACGGTCGTCGAGGACACCTGGGGCTCGGACATTGCGACGGCGGCGGCGGCCCATTTGGCGGTTTCGACGCCTGGGAAGTTTCTGCTGAACGCCTGCGATCTGTCGGGATACGTGACGCCGCATCTGGCAGCGGACGGCCCCAGGCGGGACAATGCGCGGATGAAACCGTCCGAGCAATCGGGCCTCGGCGTCTCGCCGGATCGCGACGCGCTCGGCGAACCGACCGCCGTGTTCGAATAGAAGGAGAAATCCGATGGATGCGCGAACCCCGCAAGGCAAATGGATCGATCGCGCGCATGCCGTTCTTCCGGGCGGCGGCTTCGGCAACTTCGATCCCGGCATCGTCATTCGCGAAGGCCGCGGGTCGCGCGTTTGGGACGAGGACGGTAACGAATACATCGACTACCTGATCGGCTCGGGACCGATGCTGCTCGGTCATGGGCACCCAGAGGTCCTGGAGGCGGCCGGCGAACAACTCGCCAAGGGCATGACGTTCTTCGCCACCAATGCGCGGGGCATCGAACTGGCGGAGGAGATCTGCCGCGCCGTCGCCTGCGCGGAACAGGTTCGCTATGTCAGTACCGGCGGCGAGGCCGATATGTATGCCATGCGTCTCGCGCGCGCCTTCACCGGCCGGGACCGGATCCTGAAGTTCGAAGGCGGCTATCACGGCATGTCGGCCGAGGCGCTGATGAGCCTTGCACCCAAACGCCTGGCGAACTTCCCCATCGCGGTGCCCGACTCCGCCGGCATTCCCGAAAGCGTGCGCGACGCGATGCTGATCGCCCCGTTCAACGACGCCGACTTCGTCCGCCAGCTGATCGCGGAACATGGCAAGGAGATCGCGGCGGTTATCGTCGAACCCCTTCAGCGGATCATCCCGCCGGAACCGGGCTTTCTGGAAGCACTCAGAGAGGAAACGGCGAAACACGGGATCGTTCTGATCTTCGACGAGGTCGTTACCGGGTTCCGCCTCGGATACGGCGGCGCCCAGGAACGCTATGGCGTGCAGCCCGATCTCTGCACCCTGGGCAAAATCATCGGCGGCGGGTTTCCGTTGGCCGCGGTCGCCGGCCGGGCCGACATCATGGCCCATTTCGACAAATCCAAGGTTGGCGAGGACGGGTTCCTGATGCAGGTGGGAACCCTCAGCGGCAATCCCGTCGCCTGCGCGGCGGGCCTGAAGACCCTGGAGATCCTCGCGCGTCCCGGCAGCTACGCGCGCCTCGTCGCCATCGGACAAACCTTGATGACGGCGATCGACGACCATCTGTCCGCCGCCGGCATCGAGCACCGGATCGTCGGCGACCCGGTTCTGTTCGACGTGGTGTTCGCACCCGACCGCGTCGTCGACTATCGCGGCGTCCTGAAAGGGGACCAGGATATGGCCGGGCACTTCAACCGCCTGCTTCGGGAGAACGGCATCCTCAAGTCCGAAAGCAAGATGTACCCGTCGCTGGCCCTGACTGACGCGGACCTCGATCGGACGATCGAAGCGGTGGCACTGGCGGCAAGGACGCTGTCACGCCGCTGACGCCACAGCAAGGACCAGGCTGTCTATTGCATGCCGGCGGCAGCGCCTGTTGGGCAGAGCACTTCCCGCGCCCGCCGGCTCAGCTGTCCGTTTCGCCCGCTTCTGTCACCGCCGGGGCGGTTTCGTCCTTGCCGTTGCCGACGGCGGCAGGCGCCTCGCCACCTGTCGCCCGTTCGGCCATGGGTGCGAAGTTGCGCATCGATTGCAGATGGACGTAGATCAGCTCCAGCTCGTCGGTCCGGGCCAGCTCTGAAAGCTGCTCGCCCGACAGCGCCTTCAACCGGTCGCGGTTCACCGCCATGAAACCGGCAAGGGCGAGACGCTCGCCGGATCCGATGGTGACCTGGGCCTGCATCGGCTCGAGCAGGTCAAGCTCCTGCAGCTTTTTGCAGAACTGGGCGGTGCGCAAGTGCTGGGTCTGATAGGCCTGGAGGAAACCGAGCACGTTTTTCAGGTACTGCGTCTGTTCGCCCGTGGTGTCGAACAGCCGTTCGCCACGCCCCTCGGTGTTGCAGCCGGAAAACTCCTCGTCGATGCACAGCGCGAACTTGGCTCCTTCCTCGGTGCTTGAGAAGACGAACGGGTACCGGCGCACGAAGGCCGGAATGTACTTGGCGTTCCAGACGCCGTCGTCGGTGACATAGAGGTTTTCGTCACGGCGCACGCCCAGGATGACCGTGGGCATGACCGCATTCTCGTCGCCCGCAAAAACGATGGCATATTCGGTCCCGGCGTTCGGGAACTCGGCCGCGGTAAGGGGCACCGTGTTGACGCGCTTGGCGAAGGTGTAGTTCTCGCCCGTCTTGACCGACCAGTCGCCGTGCTTGGTGCTGGAAACCGGTACGGCCCGTTCGTAAATCAGCAGCTGCGTGGCCATCCATCGATCCTTTCTCTTGCGCTCCGCCGTCATTGCCGCCATCCACCGCCACGATCATGGCGGCAGAAGCCCTTTTCGGAGCGAAACGCTACAAGGCGAATGCGTCCGTCGCAAGACACCGCAGCGGGCGCCGCGGCGGTCAGGCCCGCGTTCCGGGCGCAGCCTTTCGCCTGGCGGCAGCAGCAACCGGTATCGGCACCGGCGGCCGGGCCGGACGGCGCGGCGGCCGGTCTTCACGCCGGCCCATCTGCATGACGGCCATGCCCATCTGCACAGAGGCGAAGGTGAGGCCCGTAAAGAAGTACAGCAGGCCGGCGGCGAACCAGCCGACCGGCGAGGCCGCGAACAGCGTGCGGAGCTGACCCACATCGGTCCAGATCAGCGCCGTCACGAACACGGCCGAGAGGCCGAACCCAAAGGCGGCATGCCGGATGAAGAAGTGGAGGATCTCTCTTCCGTCGCGGGTCATAACGGAGCTTAAACCGAACTATTGCCCCGAACCAGCGCACGAATGCCGCACGCGGCCGACCGAGGCGTCCGGCCCAGGGTTTCTGCGGTTCCCGATCAAGAACCAATCAACGGCGCCGCAATCAAACCCGCGTTGGCCGCGTTGGCTTGCGGATCGGGCCGCACGCAGATAGCCAAACGATGTCGTCCTGATGGACGAGCACTTGCCTGAGATGGACGGCCCGATGGCGACGCGGGAGATCCGTCGCCAACCGTCAATAGGCCAGGACCGGGGTCTTCCCCACGTATCGGTCGCTGTCGACCTGATCGATCAGAAAATCCGCGACGTCCGCGCGCGAGATCAGCCCGTTTCGCCAGCGGCGCGGTTCCTCCAGGATTCGGTACCGGCCCGTTCGCGGTCCGTTGAACAGCACGACCGGGCGTGCGATCACCCAATCGATATCGCTGTTGCGGATCATCTCCTCCTGGATGTTCTTGTCGTCGTAGGCGCGCCCCAGGACCAGACGAAACGGTATGCGCTGCAAACACGAGATCCGCGCCTTGCTGTCCCCTGCCCCGAAGCCGGTGACGGCGATCAGGCGCCTGACCTTCGCCTCCTGCATGGCGGCAAGAAGAACCCGCGTCGCATCGGAGAACAGGTGGATCGGGCGCAGCACCATGTCGGGTCCGGCCGGCACGCCCAGCGCCTGGATGACGGTGTCGATGCCCTCCAGCGCCGCGAGAACGTCAGCCTCGCTGAGCGCATCGCCTGGACGTTTCTCCAGGTTCGGGTGGTCCAGCGTCATACGGTCCGCCGACCGCGAAAAGGCGCGCACCGTGTGGCCGGCCTCCAGCGCCGCCTTCACGGCCTCGCGGCCGATCCCCTGGCTGGCCCCTTCAATCAGGATGCTGGCCATGGCGCGTCAGCCATTGCGACTTGGTCTGCTCTCGTCATCTCTGTCTCGGCCTCATTCGTTGCCACCGCGCGCAGAGGCCCGGCTATATGGCCCGACGGGTGACGGCGACTAATCTGGCGGGTCTGCGGCGCAGCCGCAAGTCCGACCGTCAGATCGCGTCCTGGCGCGCCCCGCTGTGATAGCGGGCGAAGACCGTGCGGTATTCGGCCAGGGTGACGCGGCCGTCCGCATCGAGGTCGAAATCGCCGAACTCGGCACCGTACCTGCCGAGCCCGCCCTTGGCGTACTCGTCGCGGGTCATGGCGCCGTCCTTGTCTTCGTCGACAAGGGTGAAGATGCGCTCGGCCACCCTCAGTGCATGGCCCGCCTCGCCGGCGGACGCGCCCGCCCCCCAGGCCGTGACGGTGACGAGACACGCCGCAGCTATCGTCGCCTGAAGTCGTTTCATCGGATCACTCCTCGTTTGTGCTGCCGGCGCCCGATCCGGCGCCAATGGAAGGTTTACGCAGGGCCGGCGACGCCGGACTTGCGTCGCATGGCCGCACGCCGAGACGCCGCCTGGGTTGCGCCTGAACCGACTTTGACACCGCAGCCCGCTTTCCAATTGGCCTCAAGGCGGCCGTCCGGCTAGTGTTTGGCCAAGCCTCATTTCCGACCCTACGCTCCTGCACACACGCACCATGGCCTCTCGAAACAGGACCCCCCAACTCGGCGACCGCGAACACCCGCAACGCTACGAACTCGTCAACGAGATGCACGCCCGGCCTTTTGAGGCGTGCGTGGCGCCCGAACGCATCACCCACTACGCGCTGTTGATGGGCGAACAGGACCTGTCGAAGGACCGCGAGCATGTGGCAGCCCTGTGCCGGCGCTTTGGCGCCGCACCGCCGCCCGAGAACACCAACCACTACGCAGTGGACCTGGGCCAGATCCGTTTGAAATGGGAACGACATACCGAGTTCACCACCTATACACTGTTCCGTCGCGGCCCTTTCGACTCGCCCTTTGCCGAGAGCCCCGTCGACGACCTGCCGGCGGAATGGCTGGCGCAGACGTCGGGCGAACTGATCGTCGCGGCGCACGTGGCCGTCCAGGACGCGTCCGCGCCGGAACCGACGCCGGACCAGCTTGCCAAGGTTTTCGTGCCCGAGAGCCTCGCCACAAGCCGCGTCTCCGGCAACGCAGCGCAGGTCTGGACCGATTTCCGCGTCCACGCCGACGGACACAGCCGGATCCTGGTGCGTAACGAGTCGATGACCGACCGCAAGGCCGGACGGATTATCCAGCGCGTCCTTGAAATCGAGACATACCGGATGATGGCGCTGTTGGCGCTTCCGCTGGCGCGCGACGCCGGTTCCCGTCTGCCGTTGATCGACGGATCGCTCACCCACCTGACGATCGCGATGAATGCGACGGAAAAGGACAAGGGCGATCCCGACGCCGCGCTTTTGCGGCGCCTGACCAGGCTGTCCGCCGACATCGAAACCCTGTCGACGACCACCGCCTTCAGGTTCAGCGCGACCGAAGCCTACTACGCGCTGGTGCAGACAAGGGTCGCGGAACTGCGCGAGCAAAGGATCGAAGGTTTCCAGACGATCGAGGAGTTCATCGACCGCCGCCTGGCCCCGGCGGTCAGGACCTGCGAGGCGGTATCCAACCGGATCGACGACCTGTCCAGGCGCGCGACCCGCACGGCGGACCTGATGCGTACGCGGGTCGATGTTGCGGTTCAGGAACAGAACCAGGCGCTCCTGTCCTCGATGGAAAGCCGCGCCCGGGTGCAGCTCCGCCTGCAGGAAACCGTCGAGGGTCTCTCCGTCGCAGCGGTCAGCTACTATGCCGTCGGCCTGGCGGGATATCTGGTCAGGGGCGGCGAGGCCTTTCTGCCGGGGCTCGATTCGGCTCTCACACTGGCCGCCTTGACGCCGCTTGCAATTGCAGCGGTGTGGATCGCGATCAGGCGGTATCGCAAGTCGCTGAGCAAATCCGGCGCCCGGGACTAAGGCGGTCGAGTCCAACCGCCTGTACACAAGGCGCAGATGACGGCGGTATGCTCGGAATCGTCCCGGCGTCCGGCGGCAAGAAGAACGGAATGACGGGGGAGGGGGAGACATGCAGGCTTGGATCCGGTTGATCATCGTCTCGATGGGGGCGTTAGTGCTGAGCGCCTGCGGTTCGACGACCGAGTTCGACCGGTACAAAGAGAGCATCGCCGCATTCAAAACCGCCACCGACCAAACCGCCGAAGCCGTCTCGGTACATATTCTCACAATCCGCCAGGTCGATCGGGAACGCATGTTCTCGCAACTCGCCGAGACCCGAAACCCCTGCGCGCTGCCCTGGGTCGCGGTCCGGATCGACGAAGCCGACGCCGACCCGCTTACCTGTTCCTTCAAGGCGATCGAGGTGGTCCGCGAGGGCCGCTTCAGCCGCGAAGGGATCAGCGTTCGCCGGCAGGCCTTCGAGGTGCTGAACCGCTATACGACGCTGTTGGCGGCCGTCGCCGAAAGCGATGCCCCCGCACGGTGGGAATCGGCGGCGAAGGCCCTGGGCGCCAGCGCCGACGGGCTTGCCCAGAGCATCGGATCGATCGGCCCCGACCGCAAATCCGACAGGCTGGACGAGATGCGAAAGCTGATCGGCAACGACGGCCCGCTGACGTCGCTTGTCGCGTTTGCCGGCCAGGAATGGATCAATTATCGCCGCAGCCAGGCCCTGAGCAGCATCATTCAGCAGGGCCAGCCCGCGGTCGACCAGATCAGCCGGCTGATCCGCGAAGACTTCGCCTTCGTCCGCAAACGCGAAACCGTGGAAACCGACGACGCCCTGACCGAAACGCTGTTCGAGTTCGGCACGGCGACGGCGAAAGCCAACGAAGACGCCGCCACGGACGAAAAGGCCGCGGCAAAGGCCGAAATCACGGCACAGCAGGCCGAAGCGGCCCAGCAGGCGGTGAAGGAAAGGGAAGAGGCAGGCGCATCCGCCGCGGCCATCGAAAGCGCGAAGGAAGAGGCCGCGGCGAAGGTCAAAGCCGCGCGGGAGGCCGCGGCCGAGGCGAAGAAGGCCGAAGCCGCGTCGAAGGCCAGCGACACGGCCCGCAAAAAGGCCGTCGCGAAGGTCAAGACGGACGTGGAGAAATACGAAACCAGGATCTCGGAAATCCTCTCCATCGGATCCGCCATGGACGCCTTCGACGATGCCCATGCGGCGCTGGTCGCGTATGCACAATCCGAAAAGAAACCCGAGGACCTGGCCGCCCTGCTGGCGGTGGTGCAGCGTTACGCGGTGGCGGCCGAACAGGTCTATATGGTCTACCAGACCGCGCAGAAGGCGGCGGACACATAGACCCAACAGAGCGAGGGGAGTAGGTCGACATGGCGGCCGTGAAAAGCGATAAGAAGACCCGCGATGGCCTGTACAGGGAACTGCGGCGCCTGCAGAAGGCGGCGATTTCCGGCAAGCCCATCCCGATGCCACAGCGCACGGCCATGCGGGGCCAGGCCATGGCGCTTTACGAACAGTGGCTGGAACTGGAGGCCGCGCGCTTCAACAAGGCGACCGACGCATACAAGACCGCGATCGACAGGGTGGACAAGGCGATCGCGGCGTTGCAGCAGGAAATCGACAAACTCGACAAGGCAATCAAGACGCTGGAAAAAGCAACCGCAGTGATGAAGGCCGTCGACGGCCTCCTGAAACTGGCGGTCCGCAACCTGCCGATCTGACCCGCCGGCGCCTGTCTAAAGCAGGATCAGTTCACGTCGAAACACTGAAGCGCTTGCAGCCATGTGGTTCGAGACGGCGCGCCGGCGCGCGCCTCCTCACCATGAGGGTGTTCGGTATCGAAGACCTTGAACTATTTCCTCACCCTGAGGAGGCCGCGGGACGCGGCCGTCTCGAAGGGCTTGGCTGCAAGTGACGCGCTGCACTCCGTGCTCAAACGTCGTCAATCGACCCGAACACAGGTGATCACAGCTAGAGCAGGATCAGTTCACGTCGATACGCTGAAGCGCTTGCAGCCATGTGGTTCGAGACGGCGCGCTGGCGCGCGCCTCCTCACCATGAGGGTGTTCGGTATCGAAGACCTGAGACTATGTCCTCACCCTGAGGAGGCCGCGGAACGCGGCCGTCTCGAAGGGCTTGGCTGCAAGTGCCGCGCTTCACTCCGTGTTCAAACGTCGTCAATCGACCCGAACACAGATGATCACAGCTAGATCAGGATCAGTTCACGTCGAAACACTGAAGCGCTTGCAGCCATGTGGTTCGAGACGGCGCCCTGGCGCGCGCCTCCTCACCATGCGGGTGTTCGGTATCGAAGACCTTGAACTATGTCCTCACCCTGAGGAGGCCGCGGGACGCGGCCGTCTCGAAGGGCTTGGCTGCAAGTGACGCGCTGCACTCCGTGCTCAAGCGTCGTCAAACGACTCGAACACAGGTGAGCACGCTCTAGGCAGGCTCGGTCTCTTCGGCCGCCTCGTCGGGGCGCATGCTGACCCAGCCGCTTTCCAGCGTCAGCGTCGGATCGAGACACAGGATGTCCTCGAACTCGTTGACGTTGTCGATCTCGGTCCCCATGGCGATGTTGGTGACGCGCTCCAGGATGAATTCCAGGACGACGGGCACCTTGTGTTCGTCCATCAGCGCCTGGGCCCGGTCGAAGGCCTCCTTGAACTCGTTCGGGCTTTTCACCCGGATCGCCTTGCAGCCCAGCCCTTCGGCCACGGCCACATGATCGACGCCGTAACCGGGCACCGCGCCGGCGTCGTCCTCGACATTGATGTTCTCGAACGCGAGGCTCACTTCGAAGTCCATTTCGAAGCCGCGCTGGGCCTGGCGAATGAGGCCGAGATAGGAGTTGTTCACCACCACGTGCAAATAGGGCAGCTTGTGCTGGGCCCCGACCGCAAGCTCTTCGATCAGGAACTGGAAGTCGTAGTCCCCTGACAGGGCGACGATCTTCTTGTCGGGGCAGGCCGCGCGCGCGCCGAGCGCCGCGGGCAGGGTCCAGCCCAGCGGCCCCGCCTGACCGCAATTGATCCAGTTGCGCGGATTGTAGACGTGCAGGAATTGCGCCCCGGCGATCTGCGACAGCCCGATCGTCGTCACATAACAGGTGTCGCGGTCGAAGGCGTCGTTCATTTCCTCATACACGCGCTGGGGCTTCAGCGGCACCTCGTCATAGTGGGTCTTGCGCAGCATGTGTTGCTTGCGGTGCAGGCACTGCGCCGCCCATTCGCTGCGGTCCCGCAGCTTGCCGGCGGCCTTCATTTCCGTGGCCACTTCGATGAACTCTTTCAGCGCGGCCTTGGCGTCGGAGACAATGCCGTAATCGGGACCGAAGACCCTGCCAATCTGGGTCGGCTCGATGTCCACGTGAATGAACGTCCGGCCCTTGGTGTAGGTCTCGATCGACCCGGTATGCCGGTTGGCCCAGCGGTTGCCGATTCCGAAGACGAAATCCGACTGCAGGAAGGTCGCATTGCCGTAGCGGTGGCTGGTCTGCAATCCGACCATGCCGGCCATCAGGTCGTGATCGTCCGGGATCGCCCCCCACCCCATCAGCGTCGGGATCACCGGCACGCCCGTCAGTTCGGCAAAGGCGACAAGCTGGTCGGACGCATCCGCATTGATGACGCCGCCGCCCGCGACGATGACCGGCCGTTCCGACCGGTTCAGCATCTCGAGCGCCTTTTCCGCCTGTTCCCGGGTCGCCTCGGGCTTGTAGACCGCCAGCGGCGCATAGGTGTCTTCGTCGAACTCGATCTCGGCGTTTTGCACATCCACGGGCAGGTCGATCAGGACCGGGCCCGGGCGCCCGGACTTCATCACGTGGAACGCCTTTTGGAACACCATCGGCACCAGCGCCGGTTCTTGAACCGTGACCGACCATTTGGTCACCGGCTCGGCGATCGATTCGATATCGACCGCCTGGAAGTCTTCCTTGTTCAGCTTCGCCCGCGGCGCCTGTCCGGTGATGCAAAGGATCGGAATGGAATCGGCCGAGGCGGAATAGAGGCCGGTGATCATGTCGGTGCCCGCCGGGCCCGACGTGCCGATGCACACGCCGATATTGCCGGCTTCCGCGCGGGTGTAGCCCTCGGCCATGTGCGAGGCGCCTTCCACATGCCGCGCCAGGATATGGCGGATCGTGCCCCGTGCCCTGAGCGCCGAATAGAAGGGATTGATCGCCGCGCCGGGAACCCCGAAGGCGCAGGTGATGCCCTCTTTCTCAAGAACCCGCACCGCCGCGTCGACTGCTCTCATCTTGGCCATGATCCGCACCCTCCTCACCTGGAAATCGTTCTTGGCGGGACGGCCACCGCCGCGCCCCGCGGTATCCCAAGCGCCCGGTCGGGACACGTGGTTGACGATTGAGGGTAGGTCGCCCCCCTGCCCGGGTCAACGAATTTGGAAATCATTCCGCAATATGGAAACGCATCGGACGCGCCGAACCGGCCCCTGGGGCATGCCCGCCATGCGGAATCAGCAGTTCCAATCCCGGCCGTATGGGGCCATGTCCGAGGTGGCAGGCCAACGCGCCCGCCATTTCTCAGCGGAGACATGTTATGTCCAGATTGTTCCTGACGATGGGCCTTGCCACGGTCGCGGTATCCGCCACCCTGGCGATGCGACTGGCCCTGGTTCTCTAATCACAGAAGGCGCGCGGCCACCGTGCCGCGCCGCCGTCATTCACCGCCCCTTCACCCTGCCGGCGCATGATTGCCGCCGTCATGGAACGCTTCGACCCCCTCTCGGAGACATTTTGCGCCAGCGCCAAGGGCCAGGCGCTGCTGGACGAAATCGCCGCCCGCAAACCCTGGCGGCGTGGCTGGCGGCTGCCGGGTTGGTGGTGCATGAGTTTCTTCAGGCGGGGTCTGTTGTCGTTTCACACCATCGCCTATGCCGGGCTCGCTTTCAGGGACCCTTGGACGCTTCTTCTCGTCGGGCTGGCGGTCATCGTTTTCGAATGGCGGTTCGTGCCGCGGGCCATGGACCTGCGGCTCGGCGATCGCGCGTTCGTCGAACTGGTGCTGAGCGGCCGCGAAATCGAAACCGCCGGCGGCAGCGCGGAGGTGCGGCGCGTCTGGCGCGGTTTTGCCGCGATATGGTTGGCCGGCGTGGTTGTCGCGGTTCCCTTGTGGTGGCTGGCCCGTGCGCATGCATCCGGTCTGTGCGCGGATATCCAGGAAGCGGACATGACCTGTCGCCTTGCGGCGCCCGGCATGACGGCGTTCAAAGCCTGGTTCGGTCTTCTGACGCTTGGACCGCTGGCCTATACGTCGGCGCGTTTTCCGCTGCTGCTTCCGATGAGATGTCCCAGCATGGCGGCCTCCGGTCCGGCACTTCATCGCTGGACCGACGTGGAATATGGACGGAAAGCGCCGGCTCTGCCGCGGTGGGGGTTTCTGTACCTCTTTCCGCTCGTCAGCAGTTTTGTCTTCGTCATCTTCTCCGCAGCGCTTGGCCGTCACGTGGAGTCGATGCTGAACCCAGCCATCCTTCTAGGCGCCTGTGCCATGGGCGGCTTTCACGCGCTGTCGACGCTGCAGTTCCGACCGGAATTCAAAGCCTGGACGATCGTGCGTGATTTCCAGGAGACCGAATACGCCGAGGCGCGAACGAAGCCGTTGCGTGCCTGAGCGCCCGTTGCCGGCGCGGCAACGGCTTTACGCAGTCGCCGACGTGAACTCTTCGGTATCGATCTCGGCCTGGGTCGCGGCGGGATAGCGCGGGCCGCTGACCGTTTGCTGGTTGATCAGCGCATCCAAACGCGCGGCCTGGTCGTCCGCCAGGGTCACCTCCGCGGCCGCCACGTTATCGGCAAGATGGGCGAGCGAGGTCGTCCCCGGAATCGGCAGAATGTGCGGCGCCCTGCGCAACAGCCAGGCCAGCGCCAGTTGCGCCGGCGTGCAGCCCGCCTCCTCGGCGACCTTCCGATAGGACGCCAGCAACGCGAGGTTCTCGGAAAACTGCGGCTGGTTGAAGCGCGGCATGCCACGGCGGATGTCGCCTTCGACGAACGTCGACGCTTCGCCCAGACCGCCCGCCAGAAAGCCGCGCGCCAGCGGCGAGAAGGCGACGAACGCCGCGCCCAGATCGCGACAGGCATCAAGGACCGCGATCTCCGCATTCCGGGTCCACAGGGAATACTCGGTCTGGACCGCGGCGATGGGATGCACCGCATGCGCCTTTTTCAGCGTCTCGGCCGATACCTCCGACAGCCCGATCGCGCGGATCTTGCCCGCCTCCACCATCTCCGCCATGGCGCCGACGCTGTCCTCGATGGGCACCGCCTTGTCCCAGCGGTGAAGATAATAAAGGTCGATGACGTCGGTCTGCAGCCGCCGCAGCGCATCCTCCAGGGTCCGCTTCAGCGTTTCCGGCCGGCCGTCGATAACGCGCTTGCCGTCGACGCCCTGCATGCCGCACTTGCTGGCCAGGGTGATGCGATTGCGCACCGGCTTGAGAACGGGTCCGACCAACGTTTCGTTCCTGCCGAAGCCGTACAGCGCCGCGGTATCGAAATGGTCGATCCCAAGCGCGATCGCCTTCTCCAGAACCTTCACCGCGTCGGCCTCTGCCGTCGGTGCGCCATAGGCATGGCTCAGGTTCATGCAGCCGAGGCCGATCTCGGCGACCTCGAACGGGCCGAGAGAGCGGGTCTTCATCGCAATCTCAACCGGCCGCGTCGAGCTTCTGTTCCAGCTCGTGCAGCGTGCGGTAGCAGGCCAGCACCTTGCCGACGCTGGAATTGGGTTCGCGTCCTTCGGCGATGGCGGCGAAGAACTCGCGGTCCTGCAGTTCGATCCCGTTCATCGAGACATCGACCTTGGAAACGTCGATCTTTTCGTCGTGCCCGTCGAACAGGTCGTCGTAGCGCGCCAAGTAGGTCCCGTTGTCGCAGATATAGCGGAAGAACGTCCCGATCGGTCCGTCGTTATTGAACGACAACGACAGCGTCAGGATCTTGCCCGATGCACTTTTCAACTGGATCGACATGTCCATGGCGATGCCCAGTTCCGGATGCATCGGGCCCTGGATGGCGTTTGCGGTCACCACCTCCTCGCCGGTCTGATACTGGAACAGGTCCACCGTGTGAGCGGCGTGGTGCCACAGCAGGTGATCGGTCCAGGACCGCGGCTCGCCCTTGGCGTTGATGTTCCTGCGGCGGAAGAAATAGGTCTCCACGTCCATCTGCTGGATCGAGATCTCGCCCGCCTGGATGCGCTTGTGGATCCACTGGTGCGACGGGTTGAACCGCCGCGTGTGGCCGACCATGCAGACCAGGCCGGTTTCCTTCTGAACCGCATCGACCGCTTCGGCATCGGCCCAACTGTCCGCCAGCGGGATCTCGACCTCCACATGCTTGCCCGCCCGCATGCACTGGATCGCCTGCTTTGCGTGCATCTGTGTCGGCGTCGCCAGGATCGCCGCCTCGACGCCGGGCTGCGCCAGGGCTTCGTCCAGGTCCTCGGTGGCGTGGGGAATCCCATAGCTGTCGGCGATCTCGCGCACCTGTTCCAGGCGCCGCCCGACAACCGAGACGACCTCGACACCGTCGATGTTCTTGATGCCGTCCAGGTGCTTCAAGCCGAAGGCGCCGGCACCTGCAAGAATGGCCTTCATTGGTTCTTTCTCCCCTCTGCGGCGGCGCTACGCGCGGTTCTCAAGGATCAAGTGGCCGACCGCGGTGTTGGAGGCGGGCACATGATAGAAGCGGTGAATCTCGTCGACCTGATCGTCCAGCGCGCCGCGCATGATCAGCCACATGACCAGTTCGATGCCTTCCGACCCGGCCAGACGCACGTAATCGATATGCGGTTTCTTGGCGAGCTTCGCCGGCGACGAAACGAGGTCGTCGAGGAATTCCAGGTCGAACTCCTTGTTGATCAGGCCGGCGCGCGGCCCCTGCAACTGGTGCGACATGCCGCCGGTGCCCCAGATCTGCACGTTCAGATCCTCGTCGAAACTGTCGACCGCGCGGCGGATCGCCTTGCCCAGGTCGTAACAGCGCTGCCCGGACGGCGGCGGGTACTGCACCACGTTGACGGCGAACGGGATCACCTTGCAGGGCCAGGCTTCCGGCTGGCCGAACATCAGCGACAACGGAACGGTGAGCCCGTGGTCGACGTCCATTTCGTTCACGATGGTCAGGTCGAAATCGTCCTGGATGACCGACTGCGCGATATGCCAGGCAAGCGGCGGATGGCCGATCACGTCCGGCACCGGGCGCGGTCCCCAGCCTTCGTCTGCCGGCTTGAAGCTTTCCGCACAGCCAATGGCGAAGGTGGGAATCATCGACAGGCTGAAGGCCGTTGCATGGTCGTTGAAGACCAGAAACACCACGTCCGGCATGTTCTCCGCGATCCACTGCTTGGAGAAGTCGTAGCCGGAAAAGACCTTCTTCCAATACTCCTCGTGCGTCTTGCCCAGATCCAGCGCCGCGCCGATCGCCGGCACGTGCGACGTGGTAACGCCCGCCGTGATTCTAGCCATTGCCCTTGTCTCCCGTGTACAGGTTGCCTTCCGGCGAGCGGCCGCCCTCGACCATCATCTTTCGGTACTCCTCCTGGCTCATGCCCGTCATCAGAGCCGCGCCGGCCTGGAAGCTGAGCCCGTCGGTCGCGAAAATCTTGGCCAGGAAGTAGATGTTCCCGCCCAGCGAGATCAGTCGGTTGAAGTCGCGGTCCAGGACCGCCTGTCTCTGCTCTTCGGTCATCGGCCAGTCGCCGAGATAGGCGCGTTCGTCCGCCTTGAAGGCGGTCCGGTTCTCCTCCTTCATCAGCGACATGCAGAACTGGTTGAGGTGATAGCCCTGGCGCGACATGTCGGCATCGAAAATCGTCGTGCCGGGGACGTCCAAGTACGGTTTGTCGAGTGCCATCGGCGTATCTCCTAATCGTTCCAGTAGAGCCGCATCGGGTTGTCCACCAGGAGCTTGTGCTGCAGCTCCGGCGTGGGCGCGATCTTGGGGATAAAATCCACCAGATGCCCGTCGTCGGGCATGTGGGATTTCATGTTCGGATGCGGCCAGTCCGTGCCCCACAACACCCGGTCCGGAAACCGCTCCACCAGGTGGCGGCCGAACGGGACGACGTCGCCATAATGAGGCGGTCCTTCGATCGACAGCCGTTCGGGACAGGTCACCTTCGACCAGACTCTCTCGTTGTCGGCCATGAAGGCCTCGAACAGGGCGAATTCCATGCCGTTCACCGGCTTGGAAACGTCGGGTCGGCCCATGTGGTCGACGACGACAGGTGTCGGCAGCGCATTGAAGAAGTCGAGGTTTTCCTCCAGGTCGGCGGCCTCGAAATAGATCACCGTATGCCAGCCCATGGGCGCGATGCGTTTCGCGATTTCCATCAGAGGCGCCTTCGGCGGGGTATCGACCAGGCGCTTGACGAAGTTGAAACGCACGCCCCGCACGCCCGCTTCGTGCATCGTATCGAGATCGTCGTCGCCGACATCCGGCCGCACCGTCGCCACGCCGCGGGCAAGCCCGTTCGAATGGACCAGCGCATCGACCATCGCGCTGTTGTCGGCGCCGTGGCAGGTGGCCTGAACGATGACGTTCCGGGTAAATCCGAGATGATCCCGCAGCGACCACAACTGCTCCTTCGTCGCGTCGCAGGGCGTGTATTTGCGCTCCGGCGCGAACGGGAAGTCGTCGCCCGGGCCAAACACGTGGCAGTGCGCGTCGACTGCGCCTGCCGGCGGCGTGAAGGCCGGCTTGGAAGGGTTGGGATGCCAGTCCAGCCAGTCCGCATCCTTCTGGAAAGCAGGGGCGCCCATCATTTTCCCCGTGCCTTCAGCGCCGCGTCCAGGCGCGGATAGACCCGGCGCGCGTTCAGCTCGAACACCTTGCGCCGGTCCTCGTCGGAAATGTCCAGCGCGTCCAGATACCGTTTCGTATCGTCGAAATAATGCCCGGTCTCCGGGTCGATGCCGCGCACCGCGCCGACCATCTCCGATCCGAACAGAATGTTGTCGATGTCGATCACCCGGAACAGAAGGTCGATGCCGGGCTGGTGATAGACGCAGGTATCGAAATAGACGTTCTTCATCACATGCTCGGGCAGTGGCGGCCGCTTCAGCATGTCGGCCAGGCCGCGATAGCGCCCCCAGTGATACGGCACGGCGCCGCCGCCATGGGGGATGATGAAACGCAGCTCCGGAAGATCCTTGAACAGGTCACCCTGGATGAACTGCATGAAGGCCGTGGTGTCGGCATTCATGTAATGCGCGCCGGTCGCGTGGAAGTTGGGATTGCACGACGACGAGACGTGGATCATCGCCGGAACGTCAAGCTCGACCATCTTTTCGTAGAACGGATACCAACTCCGGTCGGTCAGCGGCTGCGAGGTCCAGTGCCCGCCGGAAGGATCCGGGTTCAGGTTGCAGCCGACAAATCCCAACTCGGTCACGCACCGCTCCAGCTCGGCGACCGAGTTGGCGATCGGCACGCCGGGCGACTGCGGCAGTTGGCAGACGCCGATGAAGGTTTCCGGGAATAGATCCACGACCCGCTTGATCAGGTCGTTGCAGGCCCGCGTCCACGACTGCGAGGTTTCCTCGTTGCCCACGTGATGCGCCATCGCCGAGGCGCGCGGCGAAAAGATGGTCATGTCTGCGCCGCGTTCGCGGATCAGCTTGAGCTGGTTCTGCTCGATGGATTCGCGGATCTCGTCGTCGCTGATCTCCGCGGGCTTCGGAGCCGGCAGCGAGGGATCGTCCAGCCGCTCGATCTGGGCTTCGCGAAATGCCTGATGCCCGGGCGGGGCCGTCGTGTAGTGACCGTGGCAGTCGATGATCATGATGGATCGGCCCCTCTGTCAGTCGAACGCGGTTTTATTGCGCCAAGCCCAGTCCTGGCGTTCGGCGCAGGCCGAGGTCATCAGCGGATCGACACCCGCCTCCCGAACGGTGCGCGCGGCCTCGCGCATCTCCTCCGAACGGCGTTCGCCGTGCTCGGCCGAACGCGACAGCATATAGCGCGACAGCGCCGCCCAGTCGGGGCCGGGGAACAGATCGTCCAGCGAGCGAAAAACCGCCTCCTCGACATCGTAGTGCCGCGCAGACAGCACCGCCTCGGCCAGCAACGCCTCGATCCCCTTCACCATCACGCTGCGGCACATCTTCGCCGCCGACGCCTTGCCAAGCGCGTCTGAAAAGACCGTCATGCCGTCGAAGCCCAGGGTGCGGGCGGCCGGCAGGAATGCCTCGGCGTGCGGCCCGCCGAGCAGCATCGGCGTGCCGAGCCGCTTCGCCGGAAAAGGCGACATGACGGCCGCCTCCACGTAACGCGCGCCGGAGGCCTCGACCCGCGCCGCCGCGGCGATCTTGGTTTCCGGCGAAGCCGAATTCAGGTCGATGAAGACCGCCCCGGATCCGAGGCCGTCGGCCGTGGCCGCGGCCGCGTCCAGTGTCTGCGCGGCGGTCACCGCGGATATCACCAGATCGGCGCCGGCGGCGGCGTCGGCGGCGTCCGTCCCCGCGCGCACCTGCCGGTTCGCAAGGCCGCGCGTGGGGACGCTGTCGGCATCGGGGAACTTGATGTCCCAGGCCGAAACCGTCTCCGCGCCGCCGTCGGCCAAGTCGTCGGCAAGGATCTGACCGACCTCGCCGAAACCGATCAGGCAGATATGCGCAAACGCGCTCACCCCGTCCCCCAGGCGCTGGCCGGCACGTAGACCTCGCCCCGCATCAGCTTGCGCGCCGTCCGCAACAGGGCCGATCGGTTGATCTTCAGACCCGCCTCGGTCTGTTCCACATCCATCTCGACGGTAAAGAACCCGGTCGGGTGTTCGACGTTCAGCCGGCGGGCGCCGGTCTCGGGCGCCAGACCTGCCACCGCCGCGGCGACCGTACCCGGCGTGACGCACGCCGTCGCCACGCTGACGGCGGCCAGCACGCCGATCGCCTCGTGCACGCGGTGCGGGATAAAGCTGCGGGTTGCGATGGCGCCTCCCTTTTCGGGCGGCGACACCAGGGTCATTTTGGGCACGGTCTTGGTCGAGACGTCGCCCAGGTTCATGCGCGGTGCGATCTTGAGACGGATCTCTTCGATCCGGGCCTTGAGGTCGGCATCGGCCTCCAGTTCGGCCGGCGCCTCCCGGCCGGTCTTGCCGAAATCGGCGGCACGCAAAACGACGATCGGCATGCCGTTGTCGATGCAGGTCATGTCGACGCCGTCGACCGTGTCCATGGGCGAGCCGGTCGGGAACAGGGCGCCGCAGGTCGATCCGGCGACGTCGAGAAAATCGATGGGGATCGCCGCCGCCGTTCCTGGCACGCCGTCGATCGCTGCACCGCCTTCGTATTCCACCTGTCCCTGCGGCGTCGGGACATGGGCGACCGCGATGCTGCCCGAATTGACCATGTGGATGCGCACCGGCGTCGTCTCGCCGGCCACCGGGACGAGACCGTTCTCGATCGCCCAGGGGCCGACGCCGGCCAGGATGTTGCCGCAGTTCTGGCTGTCGCTGACTTCGGCCTTGTCGACGACGACCTGCAGGAACAGGTAGTCCACGTCCGCGTCCGGCCGCCGAGACGGCGCGACAACCGCAACCTTGCTGGTCAGGGGATGCGCGCCGCCCACACCGTCGATCTGCCTGAGATCGGGGGACCCCATCGCCGCCAGCAGCACCCGGTCGCGGGCGGCAAGGTCGTCCGGCAAGGACTCCTTGGCGAAATAAAGGCCTTTCGACGTGCCGCCGCGCATCAAGGTGGTGGGAATGGCCGTCAGCATGCGGGTCAGACCTCGTCCAGGCTGTCCACGTATTTCAGGCCGCGCTCTTCCAGACGCGGACGCATGCCGTAAATGTCCAAGCCCAGTTCGCCCGCCTTCATCCGTTCGCGCACATCCGCCTCCTTGTCCTCGCGGGCCCTGGATTTCTCCAGAACGTCGGCGGCTTCCGCACGGGCGACGACGCAGACGCCGTCGTCGTCGGCGACGATCAGGTCGCCCGGATTGACATGCGCGCCGGCGCAGACGACGGGCACGTTGACGCTGCCGAGCGTTTCCTTGACCGTGCCCTGGGCGAAGACGCACTTGGACCAGACCGGGAACCCCAGTTCGGTCAGATCGCGGATGTCGCGGCATCCGGCATCGATGACCAGGCCCTTGACCCCTCGTGCCGCCAGGGAATTGGCCAAAAGGTCCCCGAAGTACCCGGCATCGGAATAGGACGTCGGCGCGACGACCAGCACGTCGCCGGCCTGGCACTGTTCCACCGCCACGTGGATCATCCAGTTGTCGCAAGGCGGCAGACTGACGGTGACGGCGGGTCCAACGATATGAGCGCCCGAATAGATGGGTCGGATGTTCGGCGCCAAGAGGCCCTTGCGACCCTGTGCCTCGTGCACCGTCGCCACGCCGAAATCCGCAAATCCGTCGACAAGCGCGCTGTCGACCCGGTCGATGTTCCGCACAACGACGTGCATTTCGTGCCCCTCCCGTTGGTTTTGCCGATCAGTGTCGCGTGCAACCCGTTTCGACGCCAATTGAAAAACCATGCCCGCCCATAAGAATTTGCTATAAGCTGGTCTGCAGCCATGGCCATGCCGGAGCACTCGACCGACCTGCCGGACGCCGGTTCAGGACCGCCGAACCTGCGCCATCTCCGCGCCTTCCTGCTTGTTGCAGAGGCGAAATCCATCACCGCCGCCGCCGACAAGATCCACCTGTCCCAACCCGCGATCACCCAGGCAATCAACAAACTGGAGCTGCATTTCGGCGCCCGCCTATTCGAAAGGCAAAAGTCGGGTATGTTCCTGACGGCATCGGGAGACCTTCTGCGCGCGCGCGCCGGGCGCGCGCAGGGGCACATCGCCGAGGCGACGCGCGAGATCGCACGCGAGGCACGAACCGCCCGCGCCCACGCCGACCGGTTGATGACGACGGCGCAGCTGATGGCGCTGATCGCGGTGTGCGAACAAGGCAGCTTCGCGCTTGCGGCGCGTGCGACGGGCTTGGCGCAGCCGACCATCCACCGCGCCGCCCGCGAGCTGGAGCGCAATCTGGGCGCCGCCCTGTTCGAACGGACCAGCTATGGCGTCAAACCCACCCGGGCCGCGGACCGGTTCGCGACCCGCGCGCAACTGGCCTTTTCCGAACTGAACCAGGCCCGCGCTGAAATCGCCGCGCAGACCGGCCGCGAGGCCGGCAGCACCGTGATCGGGGCCTTGCCGCTGGCGCGCAGCCACCTCGTGCCGCGCGCCATTTCGCTGTTCTGCCGTCGCCATCCGCGCCATCGCATCGCGCTGACCGAAGGACCGTACCAGACCATGCTGCTGGGCCTGCGCCGTGGCGAGATCGACTTTCTCGTCGGCGCGCTGAGGGAAGGATTGCCGGCGCCGGACGTCACCCAGGAACAGCTGTTCGACGACCCGCTGTCGATCATCATGCGCGCGGGCCACCCGTTGGCGCGCGAACCCACGCTGTCGCGCCGGCGGCTGGCCGCCTATCCCTGGGTCGCGCCGCGTCGCGACGCGCCGTTGCGCGACCAGTTCGAGGATCTGTTCGGCGACGACCGGCCGGACGACGTTATCGAATGCAATGCGCTCAGCGCGTCGCGAGTGTTGTTGATGGACAGCGACCGGCTAATGCTGTTGTCGGACGCGCAGACCCGCTACGAGCGGGAGGCCGGGATGCTGGTCTCCAAGCCGCATCCCGACGGGCGGATTGTGCGCGCCATCGGGCTGACCACGCGCCGCGATTGGCAACCGACGGCCGTGCAGGCGGAACTGGTTGAGATCCTGAGGGAACAGGCGCGGCGCGAATAGGCGCCCTTCAGGCCCGCGGCTTCGGATCATTCCCCTCGATGCGCCACGGGCCGCCTTTCGGGGCCGGGGCCAAATTTGATCTGTCGCATATCGCGCCTTGGCGTATTCTCCTCTTATGAGCGCCACGCCGAAGGCCGGCGGATGGATGGTTGGAAACCATCGATGCACGGCATGCGGCACGAGATTGAAGCGTCTTTCAACCGGCCGACGACAGGTCGGCGCCAAACACACCTAATGTCTGGGAGGACTTCCATATGCGTAAATGTCTCATCGTCGCGGCGACCGGTGCCGCCCTTCTGGTTTCCGGCGCGCCGGCGGCATTCGCTGCCTGCGATTCCGGCGAAATCGTCATCAAGTTCAGCCATGTGACCAACACCGACAAGCACCCCAAGGGGATCGCGGCGTCGCTGTTGGAACAGCGGGTCAACGAGGAGATGAACGGCAAGGCCTGTATGGAGGTCTTCCCGAGCTCGCAGCTCTATAACGACGATCAGGTCCTTGAAGCCATGCTGGCGGGCGACGTCCAGTTGGCGGCGCCTTCCTTGTCGAAATTCGAGAAATTCACCAAGAAGTTCCGCCTGTTCGATCTGCCGTTCATGTTCGACGACATCAACGCGGTCGACCGGTTCCAGAACTCCGAAGACGGCCAGAAGCTGAAGGATTCCATGAAGCGCCGCGGCCTGCAGGGCCTGGCCTTCTGGCACAACGGCATGAAGCAGATCTCGGCCAACCGACCGCTGGTGACGCCAAGCGACGCTGAGGGCCTGAAGTTCCGCGTGCAGCCGTCGGACGTGCTGGTCGCACAGATGGAGGCATTGAAGGCGAACCCGCAGAAGATGGCGTTCTCCGAGGTCTACGGCGCGCTGCAGACCGGCGTTGTCGACGGGCAGGAAAACACCTGGTCGAACATCTACGGCCAGAAGTTCTTCGAGGTTCAGGACGGCATCACCGAATCCAACCACGGCATCATCGACTATCTGGTCGTGACTTCGACCGAGTGGTGGGACGAGCTGCCGGGTGACGTCCGCGACCAGTTGAAGACCATCCTCGACGAGGTCACCGCGACGCGGAACGCTGAGTCCTTCAGGGTCAACGAACAGGCCAAGGAGGCCATCGTCGCGGCCGGCGGCACGGTCCGCACGCTGACCGCCGAACAGCGCGGCGAGTGGGTCACGGCGATGAAGCCGGTCTGGGCCAAGTTCGAAGGCGATGTTGGCGCCGACCTGATGGAAGCTGCACAGGCCGCAAACGCCACCAACTGAGCGTGTGTTCCACATTTGATGCGGCCCGGTTCGCGCCGGGCCGCATCGCGCATTGCTGATTCCACAGGGCGACGGGGGGAGGACGCCGGATGAGCGAACCACAATCGCGGCTCGGGCGCATCGTCAACGAAATCGAGGAGACGTTGATCGCGGTCCTCCTTGGGGCGATGACGCTGGTTACCTTCGCGAACGTCGTTGCGCGATACGGCTTCAACGCGAACATCCTGTGGGCGCTGGAAACGACCGTCTTCCTGTTCGCCTGGATGGTGCTGATCGGCGCCTCCTACTGCGTCAAGAAGCGCATGCATCTGGGCGTCGATGCGCTGATCAACATCCTGCCGCACGGCGCCCGCTATGTATTGGCCCTGGTCGCCGTCGCCGCCTGCCTTCTGTTCAGCGTGCTGCTGTTGGTCGGCTCCTGGAACTACTGGGCCCCTTTCGCGGCCCTGCCGATGCTGGACGGCACCTTGAAGGATCAGGCGTGGTACGAGGTGAACGACATTCCGATGCTGCCGTTCCTGCGGTTCATGGAAGAGTCGATGAACCAGGGAGAGGCCTACGAGAAGCTGCCGCGGTTCATTCCCTACGCGGCCCTGCCGATCGGGATGGCCTTATTGACGTTCCGTTTCATCCAAGTGGCCTGGCAGGTGGCAACCGGCAAGGCGGACACCGTCATCGCCAGCCACGAGGTGGAAGAGATGGTCGAAGAAGCCGCCGCCAAGGCGGACAAGGAGGACTGACCCATGGATGTCGCCCTCCTCTTCGCCATGGTGATCGGCATGCTGATCATCGGCGTGCCGATCGCGGTCTCGCTGGGGCTCAGCTCGATTTTCTTCCTGTTGATCTTCTCCGACAGCTCGCTGGGGTCGATCGCCCAGACGCTGTTTAACGCCTTTGCAGGCCACTACACGCTGCTCGCGATCCCGTTCTTCATTCTGGCCTCCACCTTCATGTCCACGGGCGGCGTTGCCAGGCGGATCATCCGCTTCGCGATCGCCTGCGTCGGACACTTTCCCGGCGGACTGGCCATCGCCGGCGTCTTCGCCTGCATGCTGTTCGCGGCCCTGTCCGGCTCCTCGCCCGCGACCGTCGTCGCCATCGGCACCATCGTCATCGCCGGTATGCGCCAGGTCGGCTACACCAAGGACTTCGCCGCCGGTGTCATCTGCAACGCCGGCACGCTGGGCATCCTGATCCCACCCTCCATCGTCATGGTGGTCTACGCCTCCTCCGTCGACGTGTCCGTCGGCCGGATGTTCCTGGCCGGCGTGATCCCCGGCCTTGTTGCGGGGCTGATGCTGATGGTGGGCATCTATATCGCCGCCAAGATCCGCAACATGCCGGCGCAGGAACGGGCCGGCTGGCGCGAGATCTTCGATTCGGCACGGGACGCGGGCTGGGGCCTGTTCCTGATCGTCATCATCCTGGGCGGCATCTATGGCGGCATCTTCACGCCGACCGAGGCCGCCGCAGTCGCGGCCATGTACGCCTTCTTCATCGCCAACTTCGTCTACAAGGACATGGGTCCGCTGAAGGGCGAAGGCGACCACCGCTACCGCCTGTGGACGCGGCCGCAAAGCCTGGTCACGGTGTTTTTCCACCCCGATACCAAGCACGCCCTGATGGAAGGCGGCCGCACCACGATCATGCTGTTGTTCATTATCGCGAACGCGCTGATCCTGAAGCACGTCCTGACCGACGAGCAGATCCCGCAATCGATCGCCAACGCCATGCTGGCCGCGGGCTTCGGGCCGATCATGTTCCTGATCATCGTCAACCTGATCCTGTTGGTCGGCGGCCAGTTCATGGAGCCATCGGGCCTGATCGTCATCGTGGCGCCGCTTGTGTTTCCGATCGCCATCAGCCTTGGCATCGATCCCATCCATCTGGGCATCATCATGGTGGTGAACATGGAACTGGGCATGATCACGCCGCCGGTGGGCCTCAACCTGTTCGTGACGTCGGGCGTGGCCGGCATGCCGATGATGCGGGTGGTCAAGGCTGCGATGCCATGGTTCGGAATCCTGTTCCTGTTCCTGATTCTGGTGACCTACGTTCCCTGGCTGTCGACCTTCCTGCCGACGACACTGATGGGACCGGAGGTGATCATTCAATAGCAGCACCGGCGCGGCCTTGACGCCGCCGTTAGTTTCGCCGAGAGCTATTGGAGGACTTCGGACAAAGGGGAGCCTTCATGTCATTCGCTCGCTACCCAAGCCTGGACGGCGCGGTCGTCTTCATCACCGGCGGCGCCGGCGGCATTGGCGCTGAAACTGTGCGGGCCTTCGCCGACCAGGGCTCGAAAGTCGGCTTCATCGACTTCGACCGGGAAAGCAGCGCCGCCCTGGCCGAGGAACTTTCTGGCAAAGGAGCCGCGGTCCATTTCGAGATCGCCGATTTGCGCGACATCGATGCGCTGAAGCAGGCGTTTGCGGATCTGCAGACGGCGCTGGGTCCCGCGACGGTCCTGGTAAACAACGCCGCGCGCGACGACCGGCACGGCTGGGAGGACGTGACGCCCGACTATTACGACGAGCGCATCGCGACCAATCTGCGCCACATGTTCTTCGCCACCCAGGCGGTCGCGCCGGGCATGATCGCGGCGGGCAAGGGATCGATCATCAACCTGGGCTCCAATTCCTGGTGGGAAAAGTCGGGCGGCATGCCGGTCTACACAACCGCCAAGGCGGCCGTGCACGGCATGACGCGGTCGTTCGCCCGCGACCTGGGACCGCACCGGATCCGCGTCAATACCGTGGTGCCCGGCTGGATCATGACGGAACGGCAGAAGACGCTGTGGGCAACGCCCGAGGCGCTGGAGCGGCACCGCGAGAACCAGTGCCTGCCCGACCTGATCGAACCGGTCTATATCGCGCGCATGGTTCTGTTCCTGGCCTCCGACGACGCCGCCATGTGCACGGCGAACAACTACATGGTCGAGGCGGGATCGATCTGACAGGCGAGGCGACGGACCGATGTCCGATCCTTGGGAACGATCCGCCACCGAGCTTGCGGCGCTGATCCGCGACGGAGCCGTTTCCGCCGTGGAGGCGACCGAAAGTGCGCTTGCGCGGCTCGAACATGTCAATCCGGCAATCAACGCCGTGGTGGCGGAAATGCCCGATGCCGCACTGGATGCCGCGCGCGCCATCGATGCCCGCCGCGCCCGCGGCGAGCAGACAGGACCGCTGGCGGGCGTTCCGGTGACGGTCAAGGTGAACGTGGACCAGATCGGTTTCGCGACGACAAACGGGCTGAAGATCCAGCGCGACCTGATCGCCGATCGGGACAACCCCGTCGTCGCCAACCTGAAGAAGGCGGACGCCGTCATCGTCGGACGCACCAACACGCCCGCCTTCTCGCTGCGCTGGTTCACCCGCAACGGGCTGCACGGCCACACCCTGAACCCGCGCGACCGCTCGCTGACGCCGGGCGGCTCGTCGGGCGGCGCCGCCGCGGCGGTGGCGGCCGGGATCGGCGCCATCGGCCACGGCACCGACATCGGCGGGTCGATCCGCTATCCCGCCTATGCCTGCGGCGTTCATGGCCTGCGCCCGACGCTGGGCCGCGTGCCGGCCGCCAACTTCACCGGGCCCGACCGGCATGTGGGCGCGCAACTGATGGCGGTGTCGGGCCCGATCGCCCGCACGGTCGCGGACCTGCGGCTGGCGCTGCGGGTCATGGCGGCGGAAGACCTGCGCGACCCCTGGTGGGTGCCCGCGCCGCTCGATCCGGAACCGGCGCCGAAGCGGGCGGCCCTGACCGTCGCGCCCGAAGGGCTCTCGGTTGCGCCGGAGGTGGAGGCGGCGCTGCGTGACGCGGCGCGGCGGCTGGAGGACGCGGGCTGGAGGGTGACCGAGACCGACTGCCCGCCGCTTCGCGAAGCGGCGCAGCTTCAGGGCATTCTTTGGCTCGCCGAGTTTCGGCGGGCCGCCGGACGGATGCTGGAAGACGAGAACGACGCGGACGCCAGCTTCGTTTTCGCCCAGTTGGCGGCCGCCTGCCCGGAGCCGGATCTGAACGGTGTTCTCGACAGCCTGCAGCGGCGCGCCGCGCTGACCCGCCAGTGGCAGCTCTTCCTCGGCGAATATCCGGTCCTGCTGTGCCCGGTCTCGGCGGAACTTCCCTTCCCCGACCAACTGGACGTGGAATCCGAGGCCGCCTTCAAGCGGGTGCTGGAGGCGCAGCTCACGCAGCTCGGCCTTCCCTTGATGGGGCTGCCGGCGCTGACGGTCAGCACGGGCCTTGTCGGCACAGCGCCCGTCGGCGTCCAGCTTGTGGCGGCGCGCTATCGCGAGGACGTCCTTCTGGATGCCGGCACGGCCATCGAACGGGGCGGCACGCCGCCCGCGCCGGTGGATCCGGCCTGACCGGCCGCACCGCGGAACAACGACCAGGCGAGGCACGGCAATGAACAGGCGCGGACTTTATCCGGACATCGAACCCTACCGGACAGGCACCCTGCAGGTGTCCGACCTGCACCGGGTGTTCTACGAGGAGGCCGGAAATCCCGACGGCCGGCCGGCCCTGTTCCTGCACGGCGGGCCCGGCGTCGGCATCCTGCCGGGCTATCGCCGCTTTTTCGATCCCGAGCACTATCGGATCGTCCTGCCCGACCAGCGCGGCGCCGGGCGCAGCACGCCCCATGCGGAACTGCGCGAGAACACGACCTGGGACCTGATCGAGGATTTGGAAACCTTGCGCCGAACCCTTGGCATCGAGAACTGGATCGTCATGGGCGGCAGCTGGGGCAGCCTGCTTGCGCTGTGCTATGCCATCAGCCACCCGACCAGCGTCGCCGGGCTGATCGTGCGCGGCGTTTTTCTGGGCCGGCCGTCGGAGGTCGCCTGGCTGCACCGGGCCGGCGGCGCATCCCGGATCTTCCCGGACGAATGGCTGCGCTACCGCAGCGCGGTCGCCGACACCGACGAGGTCGACACCGTCGCGGCCTATCTACAGCGGCTGACGGACGAAGACGAAACGGTACGGACGGCAGCCGCCAAAGCCTGGGCGCGGTGGCAGTCCGCCACCATGACACTTATTCCGGACGAGGCGGCGATGGCGGAAATCGCCGGGGGTAAGTCGGCACTGGCGATCGCCCGGATCGAATGCACCTACACCCACAACGGGTTTTTCCTGAACGGCGACAACCACGTCCTGGAGAACGCCGACCGCATCGCCGAGATCCCGTGCCGGATCGTGCAGGGCCGCTATGACATCATCTGTCCGACCGTGTCCGCCTGGGACCTGCATGCCGCGCTGCCGGCCTCCGAACTGACGATCGTTCCGGACGGCAGCCACTCGCCCATGGAGCCCGGCATGGCGGCCGCGCTGGTCGGCGCGTCGGACGACTTCAAGAGGCTGGGTCTCTAGGCCGCCTCGCGGTACAGCCCGAGAAGCCGCTGCACTCCGCCGTCGGAGAAACTGAACAGGACGGCGCGGCCGTCGGTCTGGTGCCGGTGCTTGACCCAGGGCGGCACCACGAAATGGTCGCGCGGCCCCCAGTCGAAGACCTGCTCGGTGCCGTCGCGCGCCGTCAGCCCGGTGCGCCCCGTTCCCTCAGCGCAGGAGAACACCTGGCCCTCCGTCGTCTGCCGGTCGGTGCCGCGGAACCCTTCCGGCAGCAAGGTCAGGAAGGCCGAGAGCGTCTTCATGATCGGCCCGCCCGTGGTCGGATCGATATATTCCATGCACCAGCCGCGCCGGGGATCGGGGTCGGCGTAGGCGGCCAAGGACTCCAGCGCCTCCATCGACGCGGCGAAAGGATAGTGGAAGATCGGGCTCGAGGGCCCTTCGTAGCGGTCGCCAACGGGCCGCATGTTGTGCCCGTAACGGGCGTAGGACGAGCCTTCCGGGCGGTTCGTCGGGAACTGTTCCTCCGGATAGTTCTCGGCAAACACCGGGCCCAAGTGGCGGACCAGCGGAATGTCCAGTCCGTCCAGCCATACCATGGGCTGGCTGCCGTCGTGGCCGTGGTCGTGCCAGGCCCAGTTCGGCGTCAGGATCAGGTCGCCCGGCGCCATATAGGCCTTCTCGCCGTCGACCGCGGTGAAGGCCCGCTCGCCTTCGACGATGAACCGGAAGGCGCTGGGCGTGTGCCGGTGCGCCGGCGCGATCTCGCCCGGCAGGATCAGTTGCAGTCCGGCATAAAGCGTCTCGGTGATCGCGCTGCGTCCGGCAAGGCCCGGGTTCTCCAGCACCAGGACGCGGCGCTCGGCCTCCGCCGCCGAAATCAGGCCGCCCGACTCCAGCAACAACGGCCGCACCTCGTCATAGCGCCAGCAGTAGGGCACCGCGTCGGTCACCGGCTCGCGCGCCAGCAACTGATGGATCACTTCCCACAGCGGCGCGAGGCTCAGCGGCTTGAGGCGGTCGTAATAGCGGCTGCGTTCCGCCGCGGTCGATGTGGGTTCGTTCATGGGTCCGGATCCTCGAAAACGCGAATGGGTCAGGCGCGCAACGCCCGCGCACGGTCCGACAGCGCGAGCCCGTGGCCCGGCCTGCCGGCATCGACCGTCATGGTGCCGTCCGCCGTCATCGCCGGCCAGCCGTCGAACATGGGCTCCAGAAGGGCAAAGTCCTCAAGCCACGTGACGGCGGGCGACGCTGCCGCCAGATGCACGAACAGGCCCGGCAGGAAATGCGGCGCGAGGCCGATCCCGTGGAACGCCGCGACCTCGGCCAGCGCCAGCGACGGCGTGAGGCCGCCGATCATCGCCAGGTCGGGCTGCAGGATGCCGGCAAGGCCGCCCGCCACGTAAGGCTCGAAGGCGGTCAGCGTCTGCAGATGCTCGCCGGTCGCGACGGTTACGGCCGACCCTGTGGCCAGACGCCGGAACCCGCCCAGGTCCGACGACGGCAGCGGCTCCTCGACGAACAGGACGCCGTGGTCGCGGGCCACCTCCAGCAGACGGCGCGCGCGGGCAAGGTCGCCCTTCTCGTTGACGTCCAGCATCAGCGACCGGTCCGCAGGCAGCGCCGCGTTGACCGCCGCGATCATGGCATCGTCCGCCGGCACGGCACCGACCCGCGGCTTCACCCCGCGAAAGCCCGTCTCGGTCGCGGCCAGCGCGGCTTCGGCCGCGGCGGCGGGCGCCATGCCGGGCTGAAAAGGTCCGCTGGCATAAACCGGGGTGGGGCGCGGCGCCCCGCCCATGGCAACGCCCAGGGACACGCCGGCGCGCGTCGCCGCCAGGTCCCACAGCGCCACGTCCAGTGCCGCCAGGGCCAGCATGTTCCAGCCGGCGCCGGTGCGGTTGAAGCTCTTGGCGATCGACCGCCAGGCGGCCGGGGGCGCGGGCACAAGCTTGTCCACCAGGAACCGTTCGGCCAGGCCGCGGCAGATCGGCGCCAGCGGCGCGCCGCCGCCCGCGATCACGTAGCTGAAGCCGAACCCGCGCGCGCCGTCCGTGTCGGTGAGCTCGGCCGTCAGGATATCCACCTCGGCCACGCCCGACCCGCCCATCGGGCGGTCCAGCCGGTAGGTGAACAGGTCGACGGCGCAGGCGGCGATCCGGGTCATGGCGCTCAGTTTGCGCGGACCGGGACGGTCATGCCGCCGATGCCTTCGATCCAGCACTCCATCTCGTCGCCGGGCGCTACCGGCGCGACCCCCTCGGGCGTGCCGGTCATGATGATGTCGCCCGGATAAAGGGTATAGGCCGAGGTGGCATATTCGATCAGCTTGGGAATATCCCAGATCAACAGCGCGGTGTTCGACCGCTGGCGCTCCTCGCCGTTCACCTTGATCCAGAAGTCCAGCGAACCGGGATCGGGCATCTCGTCGGCGGTGACCAGCCACGGCCCCAGAACCGCGAAGCTGTCGAAGGACTTGCGAAAGCTGCGGTCCTCGGTTCCGCGCACGGTCATGTCGAGCCCGATCGCATAGGCCGCGACCATGTCCATCGCCTCATCGCGGCTGACGCGATAGCCTTCCTTGCCGATCACCACGGCCAGTTCGACCTCGTGGTCGATGCGCCGGTCGTCCCAGGTCAACCAGACTCCGTCGTCGGGTCCCACAAGCGCCGTGCTGTTCTTCAGGAACAGTCCCAGGTCGTCGATGGACTTGACCTGCGTGCCGTGGTGGATCCCCGCATCGGCGCGGGCCTCGTCCAGGTGTTTCTTGTAGTTCACCGGCGCCGCAAGGATCTTGCTGGGGTTCGCCACCGGGCTGTGCAGGGTCACGCCGGACAGCGGCCGTCGTTCGCCGATTTCCGCCGCGGCCTTGATCGGCCCCGTCACCAGGTCCAGATGGCGGATCAGCGGGTCGCCGGGCTGCAGCGGCCAGTGGTCCAGGGGCAAGGCGTCCAATGCGGCAGTCACGTCGACCACCAGATCGCCGTCCACCAGCCCCAGCCGATCGTTGTTGAACCGAGCAAGTCTCATCGTGCCCCAACCCTCTACCGCAGTTCCACCGTCAGCGGATCGTAAGAAAAAAGCCAGCGCGACCGTTCGGCGGCAATGTCGCGGCGAGAGAAGGCAGCGCGCACCTCGTCAGCCGACTGGGGGTGCAGCAGCTTCTTGTTGGCGAAGGATTCGGTGACGATCTTGGCGGTGCGGTCGACCCGGTTGCGCTGGTAAAGCTCCAGCGCCGCGGCGGGCTCGGCGCGCCGCTCCAGACAGCGCGCCAGAACAGCGCCGTCCTCGATCGCCATGCAGGCGCCCTGGGCAAGATAGGGCAGCGTCGGATGCGCCGCGTCGCCCAACAGGGTCGCCCGTTCGGTGCTCCAATTGATGATCGGCGCCCGGTCGTTCAGCGCCCACCTGAAGCACTGCTCCCGGTCGGCCGCATCGATGATCGCCTGGATGCGCGGATGCCAGCCGACGAAGTCGGCTTTCATGTCCGACCAGGGGCGCCGGACGGTCCAGGACTCCTCCTCCCAGTCGCCGTACTCGACCACGCCGACGAAATTCACCAGGGCGCCCGCGCGCAGGAAATAGACGACCGCGTTCCGGCGAGGACCGACCCATATCTCCGTCGACCGGTCCGTGCTGTCCCGGTATTCCGCCGGCAGCCGGTCGACGGGCACGATGAAGCGCCAGGCGACATCGCCGACATAGTGGGCCTTCACGTCGCCGACGATCTGGGCACGGATCTGCGACCTGATGCCGTCGGCGCCAACCAGGACATCGCCTCCGATCCGCCGGCCGTCAGAAAGGCGCAACGAGATGCCATCCTCGTCTTCGGCATAGCCGATGGCGCGCGCATTCAAGTTGACTGCATCCGGCTTCAGCGCCCTCAATCGGCGCACCAGCATCTCGTGCAAGTCCGCGCGGTGAACCGTGTAATAGGGAACGCCGTGCCGTTCGACATACCCTTCGCCCAGCGGGATCTGCTGGATAACCTCCGCGGTGTCGAACATCCGAAACTCGTACGCCGCCGGTTTGACCGCCTGCGCCTCAAGATCGGGCTCCAGTCCGATATCCATCAGGACCCGAACGGCATTGGCGCTGAGCTGCACGCCGGCGCCGACCTCGCCCAGCTCGGGTGCCTGTTCGTAGACCTCGACGTCGAACCCGGCCCTCGTCAGGCATATGGCGGCCGTCAGGCCGCCCAGCCCGCCCCCTGCGATCAGAACCTTGGATATGGTCATCTTGTCTCGGCTGCTCCCGGTCCGGCAGCACCATACCATCTCCTGCCCGGCCGCATCAGCCCGGCCGGCGGTTTACAGGAACCGACCGGCCCACCGGTCGTAGTCCGCCCGGCGGGTGACCCGGTCCAGCAGGTCCTTCGAGGCGACGCCTTCGATCTCGGCCGGCGGCACCCCGTCCTTCAGCGCACTCAAGGTCCGGCGCACGGCCTCGACCGCGGCGGCGAAGGGCTGGTGCCCCTGCAGGCAGACACGCACACCGCGCGACCCGAGTTCAGAGAGATCCATCATCGGCGCGGGAATGCCGCCCAGGATCAGCGGCGCGGAAACCTCGGCGGCGACCGCGTCCAGGTCGTCCCACGATTTCACGCCAACCAGAAAAACCGCGTCCGCGCCGGCATCCTGATAGGCGCGCGCACGCGCCACTGCGTCGTCGATGGTGGTGATCCCGGGCGCGCCGGTCCGCCCGGCGATGACCAGGTTCGTGTCCGCGCGCGCCTCGATCGCCGCGCGGACCTTGCCAACCCCCTCGTCCACCGACACCAGGCTTGGCTTGCCGCCCCCGCCGTGGGGATTGGGCAGGACCGTATCCTCGATCGACAGCGCGGCGACACCGGCGTTTTCCAGCGCCTCGACCGTGCGCATCACGTTCAGCGCATTGCCGTATCCGTGATCGGCGTCGACCAACAGGGCGAGGTCGCCGGCACGGCAGATCCGGTGCGCCTGGTCGGCGAATTCGCTGAGCGTGATCACGATCAGGTCGGGCGCGCCCATCACCGTCATCGATGCGACCGAGCCCGCGAACATGCCCGCCTCGAACCCCAGGTCTTCGGCGATGCGGGCCGAGACCGCGTCGAAGACGGACGCCGGATGGATGCATCTGTCCCCGGCCAGCAAGGCGCGAAATCGTTGGCGGCGGTCTTTCCAGCGCGACACGGTGCGTTCCCCCTCGTTGTTCGCCGGCAGGCTAGCACGGGCCCGGGGACGATTCCCGCCCGCAGTGCCGCACGGCCGGGTTTGACCGCACCGCCGCCGACCTGAGAGTATCGCGCCGATGACCGGACATTTCTCGAAACCGCTGGCCGACGCCGACCCGCTGATCGCGGACGCGTTGTCCAAGGAAAGCGCGCGCCAGGCCGGACAGATCGAGATGATCGCGTCGGAGAACATAGTCAGCCGCGCGGTCCTGGACGCGCTGGGCCATCAGGTGACCAACAAGACGCTGGAGGGCTATCCAGGCGCCCGTTTTCACAGCGGCGGACAGTGCGCGGACATTGCCGAGCAAGCCGCCATCGATCGGGCAAAAGAACTGTTCGGCTGCGCCTTCGCCAACGTCCAGCCGCATTCCGGGACCCAGGCCAACCTGGCGGTGTTCTTCGCACTTCTGAAGCCCGGCGACCGCATTCTCAGCCTGGACCTCGCCGCGGGCGGCCATCTCAGCCACGGCCTGGGCGCCAACCTGTCGGGCCGGTGGTTCGACGCCCATCACTACGGCGTCGCGCGCGAGACCGGGCTGATCGACTACGACCAGGTCGAGGCGGCCGCATTGGATCTGCGCCCGCGGCTGCTGATCGCGGGCGGGTCGGCCTATCCGCGGGTCTTCGATTTTCCGCGCATGGCCGCGATTGCGCGCAATGCCGGGGCGCTGTTTCTGGTGGACATGGCCCATTTCGCGGGCCTGGTGGCCGGTCGGGCGCATCCTTCGCCGTTTCCCCACGCGGACGTTGTGACCTGCACGACGACCAAGACGCTGCGCGGGCCGCGCGGCGGCCTCATCCTGTGGAACGACCCAGAAATGGAACGGAAACTCCAGGCCGCGGTCTTTCCGGGCGTCCAGGGCAGCATCCATACCCAGGTGATCGCCGCGAAGGCGGTCTGCCTGGGCGAGGCGCTGAAACCGTCTTTCAGGACCTACGCCGCCCAGGTGACGGCGAACGCCGCGACCCTTGCCGAAACCCTGGCCGGGCGCGGGGTCAGGATCGTTTCCGGCGGCACCGACACGCACGTGGTCCTGTTGGACCTTTCGCCCCAGAGCCTGACGGGCATGGCGGCGGAACGGGCGCTGGAAGCCGCGGGCATCACCTCGAACAAGAACCCGATCCCCTTCGACGCCAAGAAACCGTCGGATTGGGCGGGCCTCAGGCTGGGCAGCGCCGCCGCCACGACACGCGGATTGAAAGAGGACGATTTCCGCGAACTTGGTGCGATCATCGCCGACCTTGTCGAGGCCGCGGCGTCGGACACGCTGGGTGGCGCCCTGCCGGCGGCGCAGGCGCGCTGCGCGGCGCTGTGCGCCCGTTTCCCGATCTATCCGTGAGAGCCGCCCGGCCTTCCCGCCGTCACATGCTGCCGAGATCGTAATAGAGGAACATGGTCACGATGCCGACCGCGCCCATGACCAAGAACGACAACAGAAGGTGCCTGAACAGCCCCTTGTCGCCCAGGGTGTAGGCGAGAAACAGCTTCATAAAGGTGTTCGACAGCGCCCCCAGCACGACGTTGAACGCCGCCCAGTCCAGCGAAATCAGACCGGCGCGCTGGGCATCGCTGATGGAGAACGCGATGGCGTCTGCATCGGTCAGGCCGCTGACGATCGCCACCACCGGCAGCCAGGCCTCGCCCAGATAGGTGATCGCCAGGCGGGTCACCATCATGATCCCGGCCAGGACCAGCCCGAAGGTGATTGCGGACTTGAGGCTGAACGGGTTCTCGAAGCTGATCTCGTCGGAATCCTGGCCGGCGGTCGCCTGCTTTCCCGACCGAACGAAGTAGATGATTGCCATCAGAACGCCGGCCGCCCCGGTCACCAGGATCGGGACCGCCATGTTGCGCATCAGGGCCTGGTTGAAGACGCCGATCTGGATCAAGAGACGCGGGAACATCACCGACGAAGCCAGCAGGATCGCGACCGCGAAGGTCTGATTCCAGGATGGCATTTCCTTGCTTCGTTTGGCGAAGCTGAGGGTTGTGACCGTGCTGGAGGCAAGGCCGCCGATGATGCCCGTCAGGCCGATCCCGGCGCTGGCGCCGATCACCTTCACCAGGATGTAACCGACGAAGCTGATGAAGGAGACAAGGACAACGATCATCCACACCTTGAACGGCTTCAGCGCGGCCAGCATGTGCATCACGAACATCGGCGCCAGCGCGGCACGCAGTTCGCTGCCGGGCTGGAGCCCTCCGGCGCCAACGCCTTCGAACCTGCCCGCCACGGTGTCTTCGTCGACCCGATCGATGCGCATGACGCCCCGGAAGGTTTCGTCGCTGTAGAGCTTGAGGTCGCTGTTTGGCGTGAAGAACTGGTCCTCGCCAGGCCTGAACGTCATCGCGCCGGTCGCCTCGTCGACCGTGACGACCATCCCGACGTCGTAGGTGAAAACGTTGTCGGTCGTGGTGTTCGGCAGGATCGGCAGAACGATGAAGGTGATGATCAGGAACTTGACGGCCGCGTTCAGCTCGAACCGCTTTATCGCGCCACTGAACTGGTCGATGGCGTGTTTTTGCGACAGCAGCGCCAGCATCGCGATGGTCACCGCGACCGAGATCGCGTACATGTCCTTCATCACGAGGACGCCGAGAAAGAAGGTGACGATCACCGACGCCTCGGTCGTCACCCCAATGTCGTCCGGGTTCCTTTGGTAGTCGGCCCAGAAATAAAGCAGCATCAGGCCGAGGACCCCGACGAAGGCGACCCCGACCAGCCAGCTGTTGTCGAACTGGATCGCGACCAGTGCACTGAGCGCCCCGACCAGGGCAACGATGGTGAAATCGCGCGTGCCTGAATCGGTCTTGCTTTCGTCGCCGACCGACCGTTCCAGCCCGATTACGAATCCCAAGGCGGCGGCCAAGCCGAACCGGACGAACAAGGTCAGCAGATCCTCTTGAGGCATTCCCCCCTCTCATGCTTTCGCGTCAGCCCGTTTCTCCTACTGTGTCACAGAATTGTCATTGACTGAAAGGCCTCGGTCGGGCCGCGACCGCCGCCGAGGTGTGACACGGTTCACAGATTTCTCGTGTGCCTTGCGGTACCGGGAAGGCAGGACACACAAAGAAGCGGTCCGCCGATCATGTTCGAACTGAACTGCCTTGACCGTCGCACGATCAGAAACGAAGGCGCCGGTCTGACGGAACCGTCGGGATTGGCATTGACCCCCGACGGCGACGGGCTGTGGACCGTCAGCGACGACACCAAGCGGGTCTTCTATCTGTCGTCAAACGGCGACCTCGACGAAGGCCGTTCGTTCGACGTTCGCTACAAGGGCCTTGAAGGCATCACGACCGACGAGACAGGGCGCTACCTGTTCACCGTGCGCGAGAAGAAGAACAGGGTGCTCAAGCTCGCCGCCGCCGACGGGACGGAGGTCGAAAACAGGCGGCTTTCCGACATGGACGGCTACGCGCCGATGAAGCGGTACTTCGCCGACGACCGCGACGACAACAAGGGCCTTGAAGGCATCACCTGGAACACGCACACGGAAACCCTGTTCGCGCTCAAGGAGGGCAAACCGGGGCTGTTCATCGAGATCGCACCGGACCTCAACAGGATCCTGGGCTTTGCCTTTCTGGGCCCGCACAACGGTTTCGTCGATGAACGCCCGAACGCCAAGAAGGTGGACTTCTCCGGCATCTGCTACGACCCCAGCCGCAAGCTCTACTGGATCGTCAGCCATCAGGCGCAGAGGGTGTTTCTCTACAGCCGCGGCGCGGACAGGGTCGTCGACCAGGCGGTGCTGGGCTACACGGCGAACGGCCGCACCGAACGCATCCAGCAGGCCGAAGGGGTCGCCGTCGACGCGGCCACCAACCGGCTCTATGTGGTCGGCGACAGGTCGGCGCAGCTTTTCACATATGAATTCGCGCTCTAGCTGTGATCACCTGTGTTCGGGTCGTTTGACGACGTTTGAGCACGGAGTGAAGCGCGTCACTTGCAGCCAAGCCCTTCGAGACGGCCGCGTTCCGCGGCCTCCTCAGGGTGAGGAAATAGTCTAAGGTCTTCGATACCGAAAACCCTCATGGGGCGGAGGCGCGCGCCAGCGCGCCGTCTCGAACCACATGGCTGCAAACGCTTCGGTGTTTCGACGTGAACTGATCCTGCTCTAGCTGTGATTACCTGTGTTCGGGTCGTTTGACGACGTTTGAGCACGGATGGCAGCGCGTCACTTGCAGCCAAGCCCTTCGAGACGGCCGCGTTCCGCGGCCTCCTCAGGGTGAGGAAATAGTCTAAGGTCTTCGATACCGAACACCCTCATGGTGAGGAGGCGCGCGCCAGCGCGCCGTCTCGAACCACATGGCTGCAAGCGCTTCGGTGTTTGGACGTGAACTGATCCTGCTCTAGCGGACGCCTTCTCGGGCAGTCCGTCAGGCCTTGCAGTCGCCGTGCTCGAAATCGATCGTCTGGCTCCGACCGGGCAAACTAAAGGGCGTACTGTCCTCCGTCCCGTCGTGCTCCACGAAATGCAGCATCGCCTTGCCATGGTGGTACTGCAGCGAGATGGACGCTTGGTCGATTGAAGGCACCTGCGGCCGAGGCGGGAACATCGCTTGATCCACCGGTTTCAGCTCCACCTTGGCCTCGATCACACGATAGTCTTCCGGCTTGATCACCGCCTGTTCGGCGGGGATGCGGTAGTCGGCGGATGCGGCGATGCCGCTGCCGTCGTCATGCAGCCAGAGCTGCACCATTGACACGACGCCCGGCGCGCTGCCGGCATTCTGCACCAGGATCGAGAACGCCAGGCAATAGGAGGTGCCGGCTAGAATCGTGTCGCCACGCGGATTGGTGTCAGTGCCTTCGAATCCGCCCTTGACCGTGTCGACCGAAACCACCTGCCACGTTATTTCCGATTCGTGCGTGCCCAGCACGTCCACTAGCGTCGGCACCACCAGGCCCAGGACGGAGACCAAAGCGATGACCAAGGACAGGAAGGTGTTGCTGAGCCTAATGTGGCGGCGCCAGGTCTGATAGGCCTCGCAGTGGACGCATTTGACGGCGGCGTCAGGGATCTGACTGTGGCATTCAATGCACGGTTTGGTCGTCATGACGCGTCTCCTCAATCGGCCACGCGCCCGTCCCTCTAAGACGGGCGCGGGCGTAACGACCGGGCTAAAACGCCACCTGATCGCCGCCCTTTAGCTGCAGCATCTCGCGCGCCTCCTCAGGCGTGGCGATGTCCAGCGACAGACCTTCGAGGACGGTTGCGATCATGCGCACCTGCTCGGCGTTCGATTCCGCCAGCCGTCCCGGCCCTGCCCACAGCGAGTCTTCCAGACCGACCCGCACGTTCGCGCCCATCGACGCCCCGATCGTGGCAAGCGGGATCTGGTTGCGGCCGGCACCCAGTATCGACCATCGGTAGGTGTCGCCGAACAACCGGTCGGCGGTGCGTTTCATGTGCATCAGATCTTCCGGATGGCCGCCGATGCCGCCCAGGATGCCGAACACGGACTGGACGAACAGCGGCGGCTCGACCAGGCCGCGGTCCAGGAAATGGGCGAGGTTGTAGAGGTGGCTGATGTCATAGCACTCGAACTCGAACCGGGTGCCGTTGCCGCGGCAGGTGGACAGCACGGTCTCGATGTCCTTGTAGGTGTTCTTGAAAACAAGATCGCGGCTGTTCTCAAGGTGTGCGCGCTCCCAATCGTGTTCGAACTCCGTGAACCGGTTCAGCATGGGAAACAGGCCGAAGTTCATCGAGCCCATATTGAGCGACGCCACCTCCGGCTTGAAGGTGGCGGCGGGACGCATGCGTTCCTCGATGGTCATGGTCGGCGCGCCGCCGGTGGTGATGTTCACCACCGCGGCGGTCGCCTGCTTGATGCGCGGCAGGAACTGGCCGAACACGGCCGGATCCTGGGTCGGCCGTCCGTCCGAAGGATCGCGGGCGTGCAGGTGCAGGATCGCCGCCCCCGCCTCGGCCGCGGCGATCGCCGCGGCGGCGATCTCGTCCGGCGTTACGGGCAGGTGGGGCGACATTGACGGCGTGTGGATCGACCCGGTGACCGCGCAGGTGATGATGACCTTGTTTCTGACCGCCATGTGTTCCTCCCCGAGGCCCGCCCGATGGGCATCGCGTTAACCATGTCACGGAAGGCCGGACGTTTCACCCCCGGCGGCACGGGCAACCGGGGCCGGAGGCCGGCTGAGAACGCCTTTGTGTGCGGCGTTAAGGTCTGCTTAGGCGGTTGTTAAGGCGCGGCCCGGTACATTGCCGGCCGAACGCGGGTGCGCCAGGGGCGCAGGCGGCGACAAAAACAACGCTTTGACAAAGCGTTACAGGGTTAAGCGCGACAACGGCCGAAGGCCGGAACAAGCGCCTGGTATTAAGACAGGGAGAGTTCAGTAATGGTCAGCTACGAATCCGCCCGCAAAGCGGCGGAGTGCCGGAACGACACCACCACCACCGAAACCGATATCTATTGGATCGAACGGCTTGCGACCCAACGGCCGACGCGGCTGCCGGACATAGACCTGTTCGGCGGCGAAGTCGTCCCCCAGGGCCGCGCCCACCGGACGCTGCCGCTGGAGACGACGGCGCTGGTCGATGCGCTGGGCAAGGATCGCGACGCCGGCACTCTGGTGCTGGCATTGTGGATCGCCTATCTGGCGCGCGTTACCGGCAACGGCGAGGTCGTCATCGGCCATCGTGACGCCGGCTGCGCCGACGATCCCGACCTTTCGCACTTCACGCCGCTTTCGGTCCTGATCGACGCCACCGATACTTTCGCAGGCCTTTATGAAAAGGTCGCCGATGCGCGCGCGCGCTGTGCGCAGACCGGCGCCTATCGGCTGGACCTGTTCGACCGCTTCGAAGAGCTGGCCGAAGCACGGACCTTCTGGGCCGGGGCGATGCCGTTTGCGGTCACCTTCGCCGACGATGCGTCTGACGCGGGCGCCGTGGGACCGTGCGAGTTCGGGCTGATCGTCGGCAGCGACGGCGAGGTCGTGCTGCATCACGATGCGGGTATCGAGACGGTTCTGATCGAGCGGCTGCAGGCGCGGCTGCGCGAGCTGACCGCCGCCATCGCCGCAAAGCCGCTGTTGCCGATCGCGCGCCAGCCGCTGTTGCCGGCTGCTGAACGCAAGACAGTGGTCCAGGATTGGAACGCCACGGCCGTGAACTACCCCTACGGCCATGGGCTGGTCGGCATGCTGGAGCACGTCGCGACGGAGCGTCCGGAGCATCCGGCCGTCATCTACCGCGACGAGACGCTCAGCTATGGCGACTTCAACAGTCGCGTCAACCGGCTGGCCCACCGCCTGCGTTCGGAAGGGATCGGACGCGACGGTTTCGTCTGCCTGTGCATGGACCGTTCGATCGAGATGGTGGTCGCAATTTGGGCGATCCTGAAGGCGGGCGGCGCGTACGTGCCCCTGAACACGGAGGACCCGCCGCATCGCCTTGCCGAAATCATCCAGGACAGCGCACCGGGCGTCGTGCTGACGCAATCGCAGCACCTCGAGAAACTGCCGACCGACAGCTTCAGGACCATCGCGCTTGAAGAGGGTGAAGACCAGTTCGCGGCGGAGGCCGAAACCGACCCGGAGGTCGACATCGATCGCCACGACCTGGCCTATATGATCTACACCTCCGGTTCGACCGGCAAACCCAAGGGCGTGCTGATCGAACACGAGGCGATCTACAACCGTGTCTTCTGGATGCAGGACGCCTACGGCCTGGCGCCGGAGGACCGGGTTCTGCAAAAGACGCCCTATACCTTCGACGTTTCCGTGTGGGAGTTCCTTTGGCCCCTGGTGGTCGGCGCCTCGGTGGTGGTGTCCGAGCCCGGCGGACACATGGTGCCCAGCTACATGGTTTCGCTGATCCGGGAAAAGCGCGTCACGGCAATGCACTTCGTGCCGTCGATGCTGCGCCTGTTCCTGTTTGCGCCGGGCATCGAGGATCTGCCCTTGCGCAAGGTCTTCTGCAGCGGCGAGGCGCTGCCCTATGCGCTGACGCAGGAGTTCCTGGCCAAGACCCAGGCGGAGCTGCACAATCTGTACGGGCCGACCGAAGCCGCGGTCGACGTCAGCGCCTGGGCATGCGTCAAGGACGCCGCCGAGCCGCGCGTTCCGATCGGAAAACCGATCGCCAATATCGGCCTCTACATCCTGGACGAAGCGCACCAGCCGGTGCCGATCGGCATCCCCGGCGAGCTGCATATCGGCGGCATCGGCCTTGCCCGCGGATACCACGCGCGGCGCGACCTGACCGAGGAGCGCTTCATCGACAGCCCGCTGGTGGATTCGCCGCACCGGCGGCTCTACAAGACGGGCGACCTGGCGCGCTTCCTGCCCGACGGCAATATCGAATATCTGGGCCGGAACGACCATCAGGTCAAAGTGAACGGAATCCGGATCGAACTGGGCGAGATCGAGTCGGTGATCCGCGACCATCCCCTGGTCACCGACGCCGTGGTCGTCGCCAAGGAAACCGGCGCCGGCAAGGTCCTGGTCGCCTATCTGGTCGCCAGCGAAACCGGCCAGACGATGGAGGACAGCGTCGGCGACCTGATCGCCGAGCGGCTGCCCCGGCACATGATGCCGCGGTCGTTTCAGTTCCTCGACCGGATGCCGCTGACCGTCAGCGGCAAGGTCGACCGCAAGCTGCTGCCCGACCCGAAGCTCTAGAGTTCCGCAACGCCTGCAACTCGAACCCCTCTTCCTTCGGGAAGAGGGGTTTTCCTTACGTCCGCCAGGTCAACAGCTTGCGTTCGGCGCGGCCGATCAGCCAGCTCACCGTCAGCCCCATCACCGACAACAGGGCGACGCCGGCGACAAGCTGGTCCATCGCCATCAGGCTTCCGGCAAGCAGGATGTAGGCGCCGACGCCGAACTCGGCGCCGATCATCTCGGCCGCCACCAGCAGCACGATGGCGATCGCCGCGGAAATCCTGAACCCGGGCAGGATCCCCGGCAAGGCGCCCGGCAGGATGATCTTGCGCACGATCGACGGCCAGGCGAGCCCGAAGGACTGGCCCATTCGGATCAGCCCGCGGTCAACGTTGTCGACGCCGCCATAGGTGGCGACCACGGTCGGAAAGAAGGTGCCGAACAGGATGGTCGCCACCTTCGAGCCCTCGCCGATGCCGAACCAGATGATGAACAGCGGCAACAGCGCGATCTTGGGGATCGGAAAGATCGCCGCGACCAGCGGCACCAGACCGGCCCGGGCCAGCGAGAACAGACCGATCATGAACCCGACCGCCACCCCCAGCGCGGTCCCGCAGGTCCAGCCGACGATCAGACGCTGCAGCGAGGCGCCGAGATGCTTCCACAACAGGCCGGACTCGGCGAGGTCCATCAGCGCCACCATCGCCTCGGACGGAGCGGGCAGCACCAGCGGGTGGATCAGGCCGGTCCGGCAGCCGGCCTCCCAAAGTGCGATCGTAGCAACGAATACCGCCGGACCGACCAGCCCCAAGGGGCGCGGCGCGAAGCCGCCGCCCCGGAAGGCGACCGGGCGGGCGCGTTCGCGCGCGGGCGGCTCGCTAGGCATCGGCAAGCTCCAGCTCGGCCGCGGCGGCCTCGGCCCGGATCAGCGACCACAGATGGCGGTGCTTGGCCTCCAGCATGCCGGGATTGGCCGCCCTTTCCTCCAGCGGCAGGTCGATCTCGACCGTCTCGCGGATCCGGCCGGGACGGCGGGACAGCACCACCACCTTGTGGCCAAGGCGCACCGCCTCGTCCAGGTTGTGGGTGACATAGACCGCGGTGAACGGCGTGCGGACCCAAAGATCGACGAGATCGTCCATCAACAGCTCGCGGGTCTGCCCGTCCAGCGCCGACAGCGGCTCGTCCATCAACAACACGGCCGGCCGCACCGCCAGCGCGCGGGCGATCCCCACCCGCTGTTTCATGCCGCCGGAAAGCTGGCGCGGCAGGGCGGCGCGGAACTCGGTCAGCTTGGTCCGCCCCAAGACGTCATCGACGATCGCGGCCTGTTCGCCGGGCGCAAGGCGGTGGTCTTCCAGAACGAGGCTCACATTGCCTTCCACCGTGCGCCACGGCAACAGCGCGAAGTCCTGGAAGATAAAGGTCAGCGGGTTGAGGGAATCGGCCGGCGGCTCGCCCATCTGCAACACGCGGCCCGCGCCCGGCCGTTCGAGCCCGCCGATCAGCCGCAACAGCGTGGACTTGCCACAGCCCGACGGTCCGACGATGCAGACGATCTGGCCGTGCCCGATGGCAAGGTCGATGCCGCTCAAGACCTCGACTTGGTGATAGCCGTGCGTGATCCCGTCTAGATAGAGGTCCATGGGCCAGCGTCGGTGGCGAGGCGGAGGCCCGCCCCGCCGCCCGGTCCGCTCAATAGGTTTCGACGAAGCTGGCGTCGACGAGTTGATCGATCGTGATCGATTTCGGCACCAGTCCCTCCGACTGGAACCACGCAAGCTGTGCCTTGACGTTGGTCAGGTTCAGCTTTGCCCCTTCGTTCAGACGCATGGCGCCGTTCTTGATGGACGGCGCCGCCTTTTCGTATGGCCGGTCTGCATAGACGTACTTGTGGATCAGCTTGACGGTCTCTTCCGTCGCCGCGGGGTCGGCGGCCTGATTCAGCATGACCGTGTCGAAATCCGCGATCCCACGCGACAGTGCGCGCAGGAACCGCTCGGTCAGGTCGCGCCGGTTGGTCGCGTTCTCGCTGGACGTGAAGACGGTCGTGACCTGGTAATCCGGTGCATAGTCGTTGACCCAGCCAATGATCTTTGCCGCCCCCGCCTTGTCCAGTGCCTTGGCGATGTGCGGCGCGATCGCCCAGGCATCGATCTGGCCCGATTTCAAGGCGGCGATCACGGCGCCCACCTTCTGCAGCGGCTTCAGTTTCAACTCCTCGATCGCGAACCCTTCCTTCTCGGCGATCCGGGCCGCCATGTAATGAAACGACGAGCCCGTCTGGGTGATGCCGAAGCTGTGGCCCGGCAGTTTGTCGGGCGAGGTCAGCCCCGCCTCGTAGGCCGCGTTCGAGACCAGGATCGCCGAGCCGTCGATGCCGGGCTCCTCATGCAGGACGCCGCCGATCACCTTGACCGCGCCCTTGTCGGCCAGGTTGATCAGCCCGCCGGTGATCGCGGTCACGCCGAAGTCGACGTCGCCCGACGCGATCGCCACGGCCATAGGCTGGGCCGCCTGGAAGAACTTGAACTCGACCTCCAGGCCCTCGTCGGCGAAATAGCCGCGCTCGTAGGCGATGAAACTTGCCGAGTGGGACGTGAACCTCAGCGCACCGACGGCAATCTTGTCGGCGGCGCCCGCCGGACCGGGCATCGCCGGCCAAAGCACCAGCGCCGCAAGCCCGGCCAGTGCGGCCCGTCGTGTCAAGGAAACCCAACGCATGTTTCTGCTCCTCCCTGTCAGTCTGCCTGCCCATTGCCGGCGGCTTGACGGGAGTTTCGCACCGGCGGCGCCCTTGGCGCAATCAGGCCATGCGGCGGCCGGTCACTCGACGATCGCGAGCGACTTCACCCACAGATAGACCGTGCCCGCGCGGTTCCGGTCGACCTCGCCAAGGATCTGGACCGTATTGTCCGGCGTCACCGGCCGGCCGGCCCACACGCGGTCTTGGATTTCGACCCGGATATCGCCGGTGTCGTCGCGGAAGGTGTAATAGTTCTCGCGCAGGTGCGCGACGATCGATCCGGTGACCAGGACGTAGGTATCGACCCTCTGCTCGCGGGCCTCGGCCACCGACATCGCGTTGCCGTCGGGCGTCGGACCGACGAACTGGGCTGCCGCCGGCCAGGCCAGCAACAGCAACGCCGCCAGACGAACCGCGATCCATGCGCTTTTCCGTGCCATCTTCCGCCTCCCCTTTTTCCTGCGCCCCGACCCTAGGCCGGCGCGGAGGGCGCGGTCAATCGCGCGCCCTTGTTCCTTCCGTCACGGATGCGCGCTATGAAAGGGGTCGTAACTCGGGGCGAAGATGGAGGGGTGCCATGAGGTGGCTGGACGAAAAGCTTAACGCGATCCGGAACGACGCATATACGCCGGCGCACTTTATCATCGCCGACGCAAAGGACGGCGACATGGGCGGCGGCGTGCCGGCGCCGGGCCCGGTGGAACCGGGCGGTACGACCTACAAGAAGCTGGCCGACTATCTGGAGGCCATGCGCCGCATGACCCGGAGCGACCTGGTCGACGTGATGCTGATGTCCGCGTCCTGCGCCGAGGTCCTGGTCGGCGAGGGGCTGTTCGCGGACAGCCAGGTGACGCCGGCGATCCGGCTGAACGATACGACGGACATCTGGGGCCCGCGCGGCAGCATCTACAAGTCCCAGCCGTCCCTTCCGTTCGCCACCGCGAACCTTGCCCATGCGCGCGGGTTGACGGATTTGGGCCTTTATTCCGTCACCTTCACCAACGATACCGAGCGGGACGCTTACGCCCTGGCCTGCTATGCCGACTTTCGCGAGCAGGCCGAGGAGATCGGCATGCGTCACTTCCTGGAGGTGTTCAATCCGAACGTCGACGTGGGCATCGCGCCCGAAGGGATCGGCGATTATGTGAACGACTGCATCCTCAAGGCCTTGGCGGGCGTGACCTCGGCGGAACGGCCGCTGTTCCTGAAGATGGTCTATAACGGCCCGAAGGCCCTGGAAGACCTCGCCAGCTACGACCCCACCGGTTTGATCGTCGGCATTCTGGGCGGTGCCGCAGGCACCACCCGCGACACCTTCGAACTGGTCGGCCAAGGCGCACGGCACGGCGCGCGCGTGGCGCTGTTCGGCCGCAAGATCAACCTGGCCGAGGCGCCGGAACTGCTGGTGGAACTGATGCGCCAGGTGGTCGGCGGCGACGCCACGACCGAAGAGGCCGTGCGGCTCTACCATGACGGGCTTGCCCAGAAGGGGTTGGAACCGGCGCGCCCGCTGGAAGACGACCTCCAGATCACCGAGGACGTGCTGAAACAGGCCGCGTAGCGCCCATACCACAACCCCTCTCCCGCGGGGGAGAGGGGCTTTTGGTTCTTTCTCCCGGCGGGGAGAAGGCGACCCGAAGGGCCGGATAGGGTTCAGGTCTCGGACAGCTACGCCGCGGCGGGATGCCATCCGGCGTCGGCCCAGACCTCGCCGCTGACCGCCTGGTTGGTGATCATGAAGCAGATCGCATCGGCGATCTCCTCCGGACGGATCAGACGGCCAAGCTGGGTGTCCGGCAGGACGTACTTCTTCACGTATTCCGGACCCATCGCGCGCAGGATCGGCGTGTCGGTGAAGCCCGGATGGATGATGCTGCACCGGACACCGTGGAAGATCGCCTCTTTCATCAGGGTCGATGCCGCGCCTTCCAGCGCCGCCTTCGCCGATGCATAGGAGACCTGTCCTTTGTTGCCCTGGGACGCGACCGAGCCGATGAAGACGATGGCGCCTTCCATTTCTTCGTCCGGCCCCCACTTCCTGAGGCCGCGCGCATAGCGGCTTTGCGCGACACCGGCGATCAGCTCCATCGCCCAATAGATCGGGGCGATATAGTTGACCTCGCAGACCGTCCGAAAGATGTCTTCCGGATAGATCGACGCTTCGCCGGTCTGTTTGTCGACCTTTACCGCCAGCGCATCGCGCACGATGCCGGCCGCCGGAACGCAGATGTTTACGACACCGTGTTCGGCCCGCAGGTCGTTGAAGACGGCGCTGCGGAAGTCGGCATCTGTGGTGTTGCCCTGGTAGGCCTTGGCCACGTCGCGGCCGCAGTCCTCGTTGATCGCCGCGGCCACCTGCAGGACATCGTCGCTGAGATCGACCATGGCGACCCTGGCGGCGCCGCGCCGAGCGAAATCGGCACATACCGCGCGGCCGATGCCACCGGACGCTCCCGTGACGACGGCGGTTTTTCCTTCGATGTTCATGGCTGGCTCCGTGACGTCGCGGCACGGGCCCGGCCAAATTCCTTCGCCGGGCAAGGCCTGTCGACCGTTAAACGTTAAAAATCCAGCATCTTCTTACCACATATTGTGCACTGCAGCAATAAAATTGTGCGTCGCAACATGCAACCTATCGTCACGCGGCCGGACCAGACGCCAAATCCCGCACGTCCATTTGCACTGAAGGAAGAAGGGTGCGAAGCTTGGTTAACGACAGGCACGCCGGACACAACGGGGTCGGTGGAATGGGGAGACGCGCCATCGCAAAGAGGGGGCAAAGCACGGTTGCGGCCGGGCCGGACCGGGCCTCCGCCGCCACGGCATGACCGGCCCGATGTCGGGTTCCGTCGTCGCCCTTTCCGGCATCGGCAAGTCGTTTCCGGGCGTCCGCGCATTGGACGGCGTCTCGTTCGACGTGCGTCCAGGCGAGGTACACGCCCTGTTGGGCGAGAACGGCGCCGGAAAATCCACGCTGATCAAGATCCTGTCGGGCGTCTACCAGCCGGACGAAGGCGAAATCCGGATCAACGGCGACGACGTCCGGTTCGACAGCCCGAACGAGGCGCAGCGCGCCGGGATCGCCACGATCTACCAGGAACTGCTTCTGTTCCCCGAACTGACCGTGGCGGAGAACATCTTCATGGGCCATGCCCCGCGCAACCGCTGGGGCGGCATCGACTGGCGCACGATGCGCCGGCAGGCGCGCGAGATCCTCGCCTCGCTCAACATCCACGACCTGGACGAAACCGCCGTCGTCGGTTCGCTGACCGTGGGAAACCGCCAGCGCGTGGAGATTGCCAAGGCCCTGTCGCACGACGCCCGCGTGCTGATCATGGACGAACCGACCGCGGCGTTGACGGAACACGACGTCGAACGCCTGTTCAGGATTGTCCACCTGCTGCGCGACCGCGGCGTCGGCATCGTCTATATCAGCCACCGCCTGGAAGAGGTGTTCGTCGTCGCTGACCGGGTGACGGTCCTGCGCGACGGCAGCTATGTGGACACGCGGCCGGTGTCGGAAACGACGCACGAGGACCTGATCGCCATGATGGTCGGCCGGCGCATCGACAACCTTTTCCCCAAGCTGGAAGCGGCGCTGGGCGAACCCGTCCTGGAACTGCGCGCGTTGACGCGGCTGCCGAACACACACGACGTCAGCCTGACCGTACGCGCGGGCGAGATTCTGGGTCTTGCCGGACTTGTGGGTTCGGGCCGCAGCGAGCTGGCGCAGGTCATTTTCGGCATCACGCCGCCGGACTCGGGCGAGATCCTGCTGGACGGCAAGCCGATCACGGTGAAGAGCCCCGGCGACGCCAAGAAACGCGGGATCGCCTACGTTCCCGAAGACCGGGGCCTGCAGGGCCTGGTGCGGCCGATGCGGCTGTTCGCGAACGCCACCCTGGCGGTCCTGGACCGCGTCAGCACCGGCAGCTTTCTTGACGGCAAGGCCGAACGCACCCTGGCGCGCGATGCCATGGCCAAGCTGTCGATCCGGGCCAGCAGCGTCGAGCAGGTCGTCGACAAGCTGTCGGGCGGCAACCAGCAGAAGGTGGTTCTCGGCAAATGGCTGGCGACCGAACCCCGGGTCCTGATCATGGACGAGCCGACCCGCGGCATCGACGTGGGCGCCAAGTCGGAGCTGCACCGCTTGATGAGCGAGCTGGCCCAGACCGGGATTGCGATCATCATGATCTCGTCGGAGCTGCCGGAGGTGCTGGCGATGAGCGACCGCATCCTGGTGATGCGCGAAGGCCGCGTGGTCGCGGAAATGGCCCGCGCAGACGCCACCCAGGAGGCGATCGCCGGCGCGATGATGGGCGGCGGCGCGACCAAGGAGGCGGCGGCGTCATGAGCGTCACGACCCTGCCGGCGGATTCCTCCGGGATCGGGCCGACCCTGAAACGGATGCTCGGCACCCAGGAGGCGGTGCTGCTGCTTGCGATCGTCGCCCTGTTCGTCGTCGTCGGCCTCATGAACCCGCGGTTCGTCGCCGAACGCAATCTGCAAAGCATCTTCCTGGGGAACGCCTATATCGCGGTCGCGGCGATCGGCATGTCCATGGTGATCATCTCGGGCAACATCGACATCTCGGTCGGTTCGCTGATCGGGGTGCTGGCGACGATCAGCGGTTCGCTGGCGGTCGACGGCTATCCGATCATCGTCTGCTGGCTGGTGCCGCTGGTCATCGGCTCCCTGGTGACCGGGTTCATGGGGCTGCTGGTGGCCTATCTGCGCATCCCGGCCATCGTCGTATCGCTGGGCATGCTGTCGATCCTGAAAGGCGGGCTGATCGTGGTGACGGCGGGCGCCTGGATCACCGATCTTCCCGAGGCGTTCCACCTGTCGCAGATGAAGCCGGCGGGCATCCCGATGCCGATCTATTTCATGGTCGTCCTGGCCCTGGGCGCGGCCTTGTGGATGCGCTACAGCGCCACCGGCCGCGCGATCTACGCCGTTGGCGGCAACGCCGAGGCGGCGCGGCTGTCGGGCATCTCGCGCGAGCGGACGATCATGACGGTGTTCCTGATCCATGGCGTCTTCGTCGGCATCGCGGCGGTCCTGTTCGCGACCCAGTTGTCGATCATTCAATCGACGGTGCCGCCCAACCTGGAACTCACCATCATCACGGCCTCGGTCGTCGGCGGCGTCAGCATCATGGGCGGCACCGGCACCGTCATCGGGTCGACCTTCGCGGCGATCCTGCTGGCGGCGATCGGGTCCTCGCTGGTCTTCATCAACGTCTCGCCCTACTGGCTGCGCGCGGTGCAGGGCATTCTGATCCTGGCCACCGTCCTTGCCGACATCTACCGGCGTCAGCGTCAGGCGCGGGGACGCTGAGGCGATGGCGGAGCGGATCCAGGACACCACCCCGCCGGTGATCAGCCGGCTGCGCGCCATGGCGTTGCGCCATGAGGTGCTGTTGTTTCTGATCCTGGTCGCATCGCTGACCGTGCTTGCCGGTCAAAGCGACCGCTTCCTGACCGTCGACAACATGCTGAACCAGGGTCGGTTGATGGCGGAGGTGGCGCTGGTGGCGCTGCCGATGACCTATATCATCATCACCGCCGGCATCGACCTGTCGGTCGGCTCGGTCATGGGGCTCAGCGCCATCATCCTGGGCGTGGCCTGGAAGAATGTGGGCCTGCCGCTGGAACTCGCCATGGTCGCGGCGATCGCCACCGGCACCGCCTGCGGCTTCTTCAACGGCTGGTTCATCACCCGCATCAAGGTGCCGCCGCTGATCATGACCCTTGCCACCCTGGCGCTGTTCCGCGGGCTGGCAGAGGGCATCAGCCAGGCCCGGTCGGTACGCGGCTATCCGGAATGGTTCTTCACGCTGGGTCAGGGCGAGATCCTGGGCGTGCCGACGCAGTTGTGGATCCTGGGCGTCGCCATCGTGGTGTCCTGGCTGGTCCTGGCGCGCACCACTTTCGGGCGCAGCCTCTACGCCATCGGCCACAACGAGACCGCGGCCCGCTTCTCGGGCATCCCGGTCGCCCGCTACAAGCTGGCGATCTACACCTATTCGGGCTTCATGGCGGGACTGGCCGGCACCATCTTCGTCAGCCGCGTCTCGACGACACGCTCGGACATGGGGACGGGTCTGGAGCTCGACGTGATCGCCGCCGTGGTGCTGGGCGGGACCAGCATTTTCGGCGGAATCGGGACGATTACCGGGACGGTGATCGGCTTCGTGCTGATCCAGCTTCTGAAGAACGGACTCGCCATCAGCGGCGTAAAAGGGGATGCTACCATTGTTGTGATCGGGACAGTGCTGATCGCCTCGATCCTGCTAACGAACTTCATCAATCGCCGCCGCGGCGGCGATTGAGACGAAGCCGCGGCCGCAAGGCGGCCGCGAAGTGCGAGAATGAAAACAGGGAGGAGTCACATGATCAGGAGAACGACCAGTCTTGTCTTGGGTGCTGCTTTGCTGGCCGGGCCGGCGATCGCGGCCGACCGCTGGGACGGCGCGGACGATTTGGCGGTCAATCCGCTGACCTGCGACACCGGGATGGGCGAGGTTGCGGCCAAGCCCTATGACGGCGGCCAGGCGACCAATCCGCCCGATCGCGCGGGCAAGGAAATCGTCCTGGTCGACGTGCCAAAGCTGGTCGGCATCGGCTATTTCGCCGCGACCACCAAAGGCATGGAAGAAGCGGCGGCCGAACTGGGCAATGTCAAGGTTTCGACCGACGGCCCGACCGAAGCCAACATCGACGACCAGATCACCTTCATCGACAACTACGTGACCTCCGGCGTCGACGGCATCCTGTTCGCCGCGAACGATCCCGTCGCCATCTCGCCGGTCTTGAAAAAGGCGCTGGGCAAGGGCATCCACGTGGTGGGCTACGATGCCAACTCAACGCCGGAAGCGCGCGAGTGGTTCGTCAACCAGGCCGAGTTCAACGGCATTGCCAAGTCCATGATGGACTCCATGGCCGCCGAGATCGGCCAGGACGGCAGCTTCGCCATCGTCACCTCGACCTTCACCACGCCGAACCAGGCGCGCTGGATCGCCGAGATGTGGGCCTATACCGAACAGTGCTATCCGAACATGAAGTGGCTGGAGACGGTCGAGGCGCAGGAAGACAACATCCTGTCCTTCAACCAGGCCTCGACGCTGATCAACAAGCACGGCGACGACCTGCAGGGCCTGTTCGGCATGACGTCGGTGGCGACGCCGGCCTCGGCCGAGGCGGTCACCCAGGCCGGCCTGTGCGGCAAGGTCGCGGTCGTCGGACTGGCCACGCCCAACGCGATGAAGCCTTACGTCAACAAGGATTGCGTCAAGTCCGTGGTGCTGTGGAACCCGGTCGATCTGGGCTATGCCTCGGTCTATGTCATGCGCAACGTGGTCGACGGCAAGCTCAAGCCGGGCGACACCCAAGTCAACGCCGGCAAGCTGGGCGACCTGCAGGTGGTGAACGGCAGCGAGGTGTTGCTGGGCGCGCCTTTCGTCTTCGACAAAGCCAACATCAACGAGTTCGATTTTTAGAAGAACGTCCCCTACCCAGGGGAACACTACCAATTCGAACCCTCTCCCTACGGGGAGAGGGTTCTTCTTTGGCGCGCCCGCCACAGCGTTACGACGTGCAGGACCAGCGCGCCGACGATCATCACGAAGATCGTGCCGGAGACCGGACGGTCGATGAAGTCCAGCGGGGTCTCCACCCGGGCCAGGCTGGCGCGGAACTTCTCGTCCATGATCCGGCCCAAGACCATGCCCAGCACGATCGGCACGACCGGAAAGCCGAGCCGGCGCAGGATGAAACCCAGGACGCCGAAGCCCGCGGCGATGGCGCAGTCGACCAGGCTGTTGCGCAGCGAATAGACCCCCACCAGAGACAGCGCCAGCACGATGACGCCGAGATACCGGTTGGGCACGCGCACCACCTGGACCAGGCCGTTGGTCGCGACCATCAGGAAACCGATCACCAGGACGTTGATCACCAGCAGGATGAAGAACAGGCTGTACAGGAATTCCGGCTGCGAGGTGAACAGGCTGGGCCCGGGGATGACCCCGTGCACGTGGAACACCGACAGCATCATCGCGGTCACCGCCTCGCCGGGAATGCCCAGCGCCAACAGCGGGATGATCGCCGCGGCCGGCACGGCGTTGTTGGCGGCCTCAGACGCGATCAGGCCTTCCGGCGAGCCCTTGCCGATCAGATCCGGTTTCTTCGAAGTCTTCTGGGCGTAAGTGTAGGAAAAAAACTGCGCGGTGAACTCGCCGACGCCGGGGATGATGCCCATGACCGTGCCGAAGGCGGACGACACGCCGGCAAGCCGCTTGTGGCGGAACACCTCGAACAGGCCGCTCAGCGATCCCTTGCCCAGATCCGGCAGGTCTGGCTGCCGGGTCTTGTCCAGCATCAGGATGAAAGCCTGGGAGATCGCGAACAGCCCCAGGATCACCGTGATCAGGTTGAAGCCGGCGTTGAGCCAGTCCATGCCGAAGGTGAAACGCTGGCTGTAGCGCACCGCCTCCAGCCCGACGACGTTCAGGAACATGCCGAACGCGATCAGGACGGTCGCGATCACGGTCTGGTTGCGGTGCGCCAGAATCACGAACACGACGCCCAAAAGCGCGGCCATGAAGATGTCGCGCGAGCCGAAATAGGGCGCGATGTTGGCAAGCACGGGCGCGATCAGGACCAGGCAGAAGATTGAAAACACGCCGCCGAAAAACGACGCGGAATAGGCCAGCGACAAGGCACGCTTGGCTTCGCCGCGACGGGTCATCGGATAGCCGTCATAGGTGGTCAGCGCATTGACCGCGGTTCCCGGCGCGTTGATCAGGATGGCCGGTACCGCGCCGCCGAACATGGACGAGCCGTAGATGCCCAACAGCAGGGTCAGCCCGACGATGGGCTCGAACTGGAAGGTCGCCGGCAGCAGGATCGCGATCGCCACCGCCGGCCCGACGCCGGGAATGGCGCCGATGATGACCCCGCCGACGGCGCCGATCAGAACCGCCACCAGGACGTCCAGGCGGGTCAGCGGTTCCAGGGCGGCGAGCAAGAGGTCCATGGCGGTTCAGAAATTGCGGATCAGGACGTTGCGCACCGCATCCGGGAACCAGTCATAGATCGCCCCGGGCGGCATCTTCACCTGAAGGCCCGTCTTGAAGAACAGCACGACGACGAGCCCGATCAGGGCAAGGCCGATCAGCGGCTTCGCGGTCCGGTATCCGACGCGCCGGCCCATCAGCGGCAGGAAAACCAGTGTCGCCGGCAGGTATCCCACAATCGGCACGGCGGCGGCGTAGAGCACGAAATAGACCGCGTATTCCACCGGCCGGGCCCATTCGATCAGCTCGGCCATCGGTACCGGGACATCGCGCGGTGTCCGGTGGCGGCGGTAGTTCCGATAGCTCATCACCAGATAGATCGCGGAGAAGACCGTCAGCACGGCCAGAACCACCGTCGGCCAGAACCGCGGCTGCAGCAACAGCGGCACCCGGTTGAACCAGCGCGTCTCGCTGCCGAGCTGGCTCAACAGGAACAGGGACAGCGCGAACATCAGGACCGCGAACAGGAGGTCGCCGCGATGCCGGCGGGCAAGAAAGATGTCCGCAGGTTGCTGGCGTCCGGGTTCGTCGCTTTGCATGTCTGTGCAAGACCCCCCTCATCCGGCCCTTCGGGCCACCTTCTCCCCACCGGGGAGAAGGGAAAGAAGCCCCTCTCCCTGGAGGGAGAGGGTGGACGGCGCGAAGCGCCGGCCGGGTGAGGGTGTTACCGCCTTCGGGACTAGAGATCCCCCATCCGTTTGAACATGTCCTCGATCTTGTCGTAGTCGGCATCGACCCGCGCGGCGGCCGCGCTCTGGTCCTGCCAGTAGATCAGCGCGCCGGTGTCGGCGGCGATCTGCTTTGCCTTCTCGCCGTTGACCACGGCCGACGCGATCGCGGATAGCTTGTCCTTCACCGCCTGCGGCGTGCCCTTGGGCACGAACAGGCCGTTCCACAGGGCGATGTCGACGCCCTCGACCTGTTCGCCTAGCGTCGGCACGTCCGGAAGCAGGCCGATACGCTGTTCGGTGATCGAAGCCAGGACTTTCACATCGTCCAGGCAGGGAAGGACGAGCTGCACCGTCGTGTTGATGACGTCGGCATCACCCGAGGCCAGCGTGTTGCAGTCCAGCGCGTCGAACGCCGCTTCGCTGCCGAACTCGAAACCCAGCTCCATGCCGGCGATCACCGAGGCGCGTGTCGGCACAAGCCCATAGCCGAAATGGCCCAGCGCGACCTTGTTCGCCTTGGCGTATTCGGCCAGCTCGGCCATGTTCGAATAGGGCGCGTCACCTGCCGCCACCAGGACGAAGGGATAGGTCAGGAAGATCCCCACCGGTTCGAAGGTATCGCGCTTGATGCCCTGGATCCCGACCAGCGGGCCCACGGTCGGCACGCCGATGACAAAGGACCCCACCGTATGTCCGTCGGGGTCGGCGCGCGCCACTTCGGCCGCGCCCGGGAACGGCCCGGCGCCGCCGCCCGGCTTGTTGACCACGGCCGCGGCAACGCCGGTTTGCGATTGCATCTCCTCGGCGATCATCCGTGTCAGGACGTCCTCGAGATCGCCCGGCGGGAACGGGACGATGAACTGAACGGGACGTTCGGGATATTCCGCAGCCGCCGGAACGACCGACGCCGCAGCAAGACCCAGGCCTGCAACCAGGCCGACGAGAAGACGTTTCATCAAACCACCTCCCTCCTGTTTCGGGCATTCTGGAACGACGCCCTTGCGACGAGATACTTAACATGTTTAGTATTTTGCGACAAGACGCACGACAGCGTAGCAGAAAGCGTCCGGTGCGACAGGCTGTTCGCGCGCGCATGCAGGCCGGCGGCAATTCGTTAGTGTTTCCGGGCTGCGGCGACGTCGATGGCCGCCGGGCGCGCGCGGAGGAACAGGTCCCATGCATGACGCCAACTTCCTGATCGAACAGAACGCCCGCCAGGTGTGGCATCCGATGGCGCACCCCGCCGAGATGCACGCGACGCCGCCGCGGATCATCACCAAGGGCGAAGGCGTGCATGTCGAAGACGTGCACGGCAACCGGGTTCTCGATGCGGTCGGCGGACTGTGGAACGTCAACCTGGGCTACAGCTGCGATCCGATCAAACAGGCGATCGCCGATCAGCTCGCGAAACTGCCCTACTACTCCGCCTTTCGCGGCACCACGACGGATGTGCTGATCGAGCTGTCCTATACGCTGGCGGAATGGTTCGCACCGGACGGCCTGGTCCGCAGCTTCTTCACCTCCGGCGGCTCGGATTCCGTGGAGACGGCGCTGCGGCTGGCGCGGCAGTACTGGAAGATCAAGGGCGAGCGCGACCGGGTGAAGGTGATCAGCCTGAAGAAGGGGTATCACGGCACCCATTTCGGCGGCGCCTCGGCCAACGGCAACGCCAACTTCCGGCGCAACTACGAACCCTTGCTGCCCGGCTTCTTTCACATCCCGGCGCCCTGGACATACCGCAATCCGTTCAACGAGACCGACCCCGAGGTGCTGGCCCAGCTTTGCGCCAATATGCTGGCCGACGAGATCGCCTTTCAGGGCCCGGACACCGTGGCCGCCTTCATCATGGAACCGGTGCTGGGCGCAGGCGGCGTGATCGTGCCGCACGAAACCTTCATGCCGATGGTGCGCGAGATCTGCGACCGGCACGGCATCCTTCTGATCGCGGACGAGATCGTCACCGCCTTCGGCCGCACCGGCGCGTGGTCGGGTTCGCGTCTGTGGGGCGTCAAGCCGGACTTCATGTCGGTCGCCAAGGCGATCACTTGCGGCTACTTCCCGCTGGGCGCCACCTTGATCAGCGAAAGGGTCGCCGAGGCGTTCGAGAACGACCGCTCGCCGTTCGGCGCGATCGGCCACGGCTACACTTATTCGGGCCACCCGGTCGGATGCGCCGCGGCACTGGCCGCGCTGGAGGAAACCAGGAAGCTTGACGTGCACCAGAACGCGGCCGCCCGCGGGCTGGAACTCGGCAAGGGCCTGGAGAACCTGAAGGAGCGGCACGAACTGGTGGGCGACGTGCGCTACAAGGGGCTGATGGCGGGGCTGGAGCTGGTCTCCGACCGCGGCACCAAGACGCCCGTTTCGAAGGACGTCGCCGCCAAGGTCGCCGACGGCGCCTACGAGGCCGGCGCGCTGGTCCGGGTCTCGGGCAACATGGTCATCCTGTCGCCGCCGCTGGTGATCGACACCGCCAATGTCGAGACCATCCTGGACGCCCTGGACGCCGGGCTTGCCGCCGGAGCCGCGGCATAGGCACGCCGTGGCGGTCGAGAAACAGTTCTGGGCGGACCCCTACCGAACCGCGCTCGATGCCCGGGTGACGGCGGTCGACGGCGCGGCGGTCACGCTGGACCGGACAATCTTCTATGCCGAGTCCGGAGGCCAGGAGAGCGATGCCGGCACCATCGCCGGCCATCCGGTGCGCGCGGCCCGCAAGGACGGGCGCGAGATCCGCTACCTCCTGGACGACGGCCACGGGCTGAAGCCCGGCGATCCGGTCCGGGTCGAGATCGACTGGGACCGCCGCTATCGGCTGATGCGGCTGCACTTCGCGGCCGAGATCGTGCTGGAACTCGTCTATGCGGCGGTTCCCGGGATTGGAAAGATCGGCGCCCACATCTCGCCCGACAAGGCGCGCATCGATTTTGCCTTCGACAGAAACATCTCCGCGCTTTTTCAGGATATCCAGGCGAAGGCCGACGCCATCGTCGCCGCCGACCACGCGATCACCAGCGCCTACAGCGACGAAGCCGCCGAGCGGCGCTTTTGGAAGATCCCCGAATTCGCCGCCGTGCCCTGCGGCGGCACGCATCTGCGGCGCACCGGCGAGATCGGCGCGATTGCGCTCAAACGCAAGAACACCGGCAAGGGCAAGGAACGGATCGAGGTGACGCTGGCGGCGGAACCGGGCTAGGATCGCGACCATGATGGAAGCAGCGCTGATCCTTGCCGGCGTCATGCTGGCGCACCTGATCGCCGTGATCAGCCCCGGACCCAGCCTTGTGGTCAGCATGCGGACCGCCGTGTCTTCGGGTCGCCTCGCCGGGACCTGCGTCGCGCTCGGCTTCGGCGTCGGTTCGCTGGTTTGGGCGGCGGCTGCCCTGTTCGGTCTCAACCTGCTGTTTGCGGCATTCCCGTGGATCTACACCACCATGAAGGCCGCCGGGGCGTTGTATCTGATCTATCTGGCGATCGAGCTGTGGCGTCATGCAAGGCGGCCGTTCACGCCGGCGGACCCGGCCGTCGGCGCGCCGATGGGGCTGGCGGCCGCTTTCCGGCGCGGCCTTTTCGTCCAACTGTCCAATCCGAAGGTGGTCGTCTTTATGGGTTCGATCCTGGTGACGCTGTTGCCGCAGGATCCGCCGGCATGGATGACCGTGGCCTTGCTGGGCATCGTGTTCGTCAACGAGTTCGCCTGGTACTGCGCCGTGGCGCTGGCCTTCTCCACGCGACGCGCACAACGCGTCTTCTCAAGCCTGAAGCACGTGATCGACCGGCTTTTCGGGACGATCCTGGGCCTGCTTGGGCTGCGTTTTCTGGTGGCGGACTAGCCGTCGGCCCCCGGCTGCGCAGCGTCGCCCTGCCTCGCGTCCAACAGCCTCACCATCTCCGCCAGTCCGACATCGCGGCGCGCCTTCAACGAAACGTAGACGAACACCATGTCCGCCCGCTCGCGGATCAAGTTTGCGGGAAACGGAAGATAGACCAGGTCGCCCGTTCCGAAGCCCGGCGAGGCCGTGGCGACCTGATAGGCGCTGCGCAGTTCTACGTCGACTAGCCGCAGCATCTCGCCGTCTTCCCCATGAAGGTGCAGCGGGATCTGCGCCATACGCAGAAAACTGGCTTTGTCCTCGGCCGCCTTGAACCCTTCCATCAGGGCGTCAGCCAACAGCCGGTCTTCGTCTCGATCCCGGTCCGGTGCCGGGGCGTGCGGATGGCCGTGAGGGTGGGAATGCAGATCCGGTTCAGCCGGCGGGTGGTTGTGACCGTTCAACGGCGCAGGCATCGGATCAGCCCTCCCTGCCGTCAAACTCGACCGGCCGGTCGATGATCGCCTTATGCGCGCCCATCTTGCCGTGCGCGACCAGCGTCCCCAGGACGTCCACCATGACCCGGGTGGCAAACAGCGAGGTGATGTCCGAGGTGTCGTAGGGCGGCGAGACTTCGACGACCTCCATGCCGCAGATCCCCTCGGCCGCCACCTTGCTGACCAGGCTCAGCGCCTCGCGCGGCAGGAAGCCGCCGGGCTCCGGCCAGCCGGTGCCGGGCACGAAGCCGCAGTCGACACTGTCGATGTCAAAGCTGAGATAGACGGCATCCGCGCCGGCCCATGCGGTCTCCAGGGCGATCTCGGCCACTTTGTCCAACCCCAGGCTTTCCACGTCTGCCATGGAGATGATGGTGGTGTCGCGCTTGCGCGCCTCGACCACGGCCTCGCGCGGCACCTGCCAACCGCCGATCCCGATTTGCACCAGGTTCGATGCCGGGACGTTTTCCAGGTTGGTTGCATGAAACCACGGGGTGGTGTGCATGCGCTCGTCCAGGTCCTTTTCCTGGATGTCCGCGTGCCGGTCGAAATGGATGATCCCGATCTTCTTCGACGTGCACTGGGCGATGCCGCGCACGGTTGCGAAGCCGATCGAATGGTCGCCGCCCATGATCAGCGGCAGTGCGCCGGACGAAAAGACGTGGCCGACGGCGCGGGAGATCTGATCGAAGGTCTTTTCGATATTGGCCGGGATCGTGAACACGTCGCCCAGATCGCACAGGGTCATCTGCTCTCGCAGATCGACGCCCATCTCGTAGTTATAGGGCGTATAGAGCGCCGAAATACGGCGTATCCCCTGAGGACCGAAACGGGTGCCCGGCCGATAGGTGGTCCCGCCGTCGAAGGGAACGCCCAGGACGGCGGCATCGTAGTCGCCAACGCGGGCCACGTCCTCCACATAGGGCGCCTTTAGGAACGTGTTGATGCCCGCATAGTGCGGAAGCTCGCCGCGGGCAAAGGTCGAGATGCTTCTGTCCTCGACCGAGTCCGCCGCCGTGAGGCCCACACGCACCGCCCACTGCTGTTCCTTGCGCCAACCGTCGCCCGGAAGGTCCGCCTCTTTCAGGGCCGAACGCCAGCCCTGAAGCTGCAACTTGTCGAAATCCGGGTGATGGCGTCGCCGCTGGGGCAGGTGGCCGCGTATACCGGCCACACGGTTGGCACGGCGGGCAAAGTCACAGGGTAACATCGGCTGTTTCCTCGGTTCTGGTATCCCGTTCGATACGGCGCGCGCCGGCGATGTCCGCCAGCGCCGCAGCGTCGTCCTTCTTGTCGTCCAACGGCAGGTCGTAGGTGATCGTCGCGCCGTAGGCCTCGGGCGCCTGGGGGTCCCATCGCAGCTTGTCGAAGACCAGAAGCCTGGTGCCTAGCTTGAAGCCTTCCTGCAGGTCGTGGGTGACCATGAAGATCGTCATGCCCTCGTCCCGCCAAAGCGTGAGAATGATCTCGTGCATGCGCGCACGCGTTCCGGGATCCAGCGCCCCGAAGGGCTCGTCGAGCAGCAGCACCTTTGGCTTGGGGATCAGGGCCTGAGCGATCGCCAGGCGCTGTTGCATGCCGCCGGACAGCGTCTTTGGGTAGGCGTCCCTTACATGGGTAAGACCGACCCGCTCCAGCAGGTGTTCGGCCCGCTTCATCGCCGCGCGCCGGCGCGCGCCGAACAGCCGGCCCGTAAAGGGAGAGTCGCGCAGTTCCTGCGGCAGGATCAGGTTCTGCATGACGGTCATGTGCGGAAAGACGGAATAGCGCTGGAAGACGACGCCGCGGTCGGCGCCCGGCTCGTCGGCGATGGGCTCACCGTCAAGTCTGATCTCGCCGCGGCTCGGCCGCTCCTCGCTGAGCAGGAGTCTGAGAAACGTCGACTTGCCGCAGCCGCTGGCGCCGACGATGGCACAAAACGCGCCCGCGGGTATGTCCAGGTTGATGCGTTCCAGCACCGTCACATCGCCATAGCGCTGTCCCAGGTTGCGGATGGAAACCCCGCTCACTGTTGTTCCTCCGGCAACCAGCGGAACAGACGCCGGGAGAGGTGCAGCAAAAGATAATCCAGCGTGAAGGCCAGCAAGGTGATCCAGGCGACATAGGGGAGGATCACGTCCATCGCCAGATAGCGCCTGACCAGGAAGATCCGGTAGCCGAGCCCCTCGGTCGCCGCGATCGCCTCGCTTGAGATCAGGAACAGCCAGGCCGGTCCAAGCGCAAGCCGCACCGCACTGACCAGCCGCGGCAGCAATTGGGGCAGGACGACCCGCATGACGATCTGCCAGGTCGAAGCGCCCAGCGTCTGCGCCTTGATCAACTGCTCGCGCGGCAGCGCCGCCACCGCAAAGGAGAGGTCGCGGATGAGAAACGGGGCGATGCCGAAGACGATCAGCACCACCTTGGCCACCTCGCCGAGCCCGAAGACGATAAAAAGAACCGGCAGGACGGCGAGCGGCGGCACCATCGAAAGCGCCGCAACGAACGGCGCGAAAGCCGCGCGCATCATCGGCAACAGGCCGACCGCAACACCGCATGCAAGACCGAACACTGTCGCGACCGCGAGGCCCAGTGACAGGCGCAGCAGGCTTGCGCCCGTGTCCGCCCACAGGGTGTAGATCCCCTTGCGGGGGTCCGGTTGCAGCGCGAGCCGCTCTATCGCCGCGGCAAAGCTCTCCAGCGACGGCAAGAGCTTGTCGTTCGGGTTCGCCTCGAGCCGCGCATCCGATGCCAACAGATAGGCCGCCGCCAAAAGCACGAACGGCAGCGACGCCAACAGGATGCGCCCGGGTCGCCCCGGGCGCCGATTGATCGCGCGCATTTGCCAGCCGCGCCGCCTATCCCGACGCTACAGTTTTCCCTCCGACGCCATGGTCATGTAGCTGGCGTCGAACCGCAGCTTGGTGTTCGCATCGTCGCCCAGCGCGCCGCCCGAAGGGAACGACATGCCGACATGGTCGGGGCTGGTCGCGCCTTCGCCCAGAATGCCGTGATCGAACAGGAAGTTGCGGACAACGTCCATCGTCTCGATCAGGGCCTCGCTGTTGGTGAAGGCCGCGGCCTCCTCGGGCGTGTAGAACATGCGCGTCGTGGCAAGCTGGGCATCGTAGCCGGCCAGGTCGGTGCCGGACATCTCCGCCATGAACGTGCGCGCCTCGCGGCCCGCTTCATCGTCCTTCGACATGATGCTCATGGTTTCGTACCACGCGCCCACCAGCGCCTTGCCGAAATCCGGGTTGTCGTTCAGGACCTCGGTATTGACGACCATCATGTCGATGATCTCGCCCGGGATGTCGGCGGAGGTGTAGAGCACCTTTGCACCCGGCTCGGCTGCGATCTCGCTGAGCAACGGGTTCCAGGTTACCGCCACCTCGACGTCGGCGGTCTTGAAGGCCGCGACCATGTCCGCATCGGAGGTGTTGAACACGGTGATGTCCCGCTCGGTCAGGTCGACGCTGTCCAACGCCCGCGCCAGCAGATAGTGCGAGACGGAAAGTTCGACCAGATTGATCTTCTTGCCTTTCAAGTCTTCGAGGCCGCCGTCGCCCTTCACCACCAGGCCGTCGTTGCCGTTGGAAAAGTCCCCGACGATCAACGCGGTGGAATCGAGACCGCCGCCGGCAGGAATGCTGAGCGCATCCATGTTCGTCATGACGCATCCGTCGAAGGCGCCGGCCGCGAACTGGTTGATGGACTCGATATAATCGTTGATCTGCACGACCTCGATGGTGATGCCGTACTTGTCCGCCCACTTCTGGACAATCCCCTTTTCCGCCGCATAGGCCCACGGCATCCAGCCCACATAGATGGACCAGGCGATCCGGAAATTCTCCTTCTTCGCAGCGATTGCCGGGCTCGCCGCGACCACAAGGGTGACGCAGAACAGTGCGAGCACGAGTTTCTTCGTAAGGTGGCGCAGCATTTCAGACCTCCTGTTCGACCTTGCGTTGCCGTACGGGGGCAGCCGCAGAATACGCATGCGCGCGTCCCGGGAACGCGCCCCCCTATGCAGTGATCTCCCGGGATTTTGCCCCGCCGTGGCTCCGGCGCGTGATCGGCACCGGAGTGCGTCTCTCGGACCAGGCACCGCTGTGATCGCGGCCGGAACCCTAGGCGCCCTGCGTCTGTTGACTTGGCAAGGAGCGTGCCAGCGCCGGGATGAACCGGGTCCGTCGGCTGGAACCGATTAGAAACAACGGGTTGGCGCGTCGCCGGCGGCCGCGGCGCCGGATCAGTCGTCGACCGGCACCTGCACAAATTTCGCGCAACACCGGTCCATTGCCTCAGACTTAGGCAGGTTTGCCGGAATGGCGGGACCCAGTCAGCCGGCCGGTTTGTGCACCGCCGGTGTGGCCCCGAAACCGAACGGACCGCTCAGCAGACCGTCCCTTGCCAGAAAAGGATCGGGCGGCGCACCCGGGCCCTTCTCCCGGCCCAGCGCATCCGCGACACCGTTCCCCATCTCGTCGGCGAACAGGGCTCGACAGGCCTGGCCGGTCAATTCCATGTTAAGGCCAAGTCCCTGCGGAGAGATGACCTCCTCCATGCGGTCGGGGCCCGCCGTAATGGAAGAGGCATCATGCCGGTAGACGCGCCAGGGCAGCCGGATTTCGAGATTGGCGCCGTCGCGCACATAGCCGACCGCCACCCATTCCGCGTCGGGCGGCAACGACATCGCCATGGGACGCATGGTCATGGCGTCGAGACCGCGCAACCGCCGCGCCGTTTCGTTGCCGGCGGCCTCTCTGTCGGCGTTGAGCGCGACGGCGCGGTCGATCGGCACGCCGCTCCATCGCGTCACCTCGATGCCCGGGACGAAGGTCGCGTGCCGCATGCCGCGCATCACCCGCGAGACCACATAATGCCGGGTTCCGACGGCGTCGTAGTACTCCTTGATCATGAAAGGCAGAAAGGCGGTGTGGTGCCGGTAGGGCACGGGCAGGATGTAATGGGTGTTGAGGTCGCGCAGGTCCCTGAAGACGGAGATCATGGCATCGTGGAACTGTCGCTCGCCAAGCTGGCCGACCTGTTGCCTCAACTGGCGCAGGCTTTGTTCGGGATCGACCGCGTGCACGGCACGCTTCAGGGGCAAGTGGCCGTAGGTCTCTTCGACCAAAACCAGGGCCCGTTCGATGATGGCCCCGCGCCGCTCGACGGACAGGTCGCCGGTCATCTCCAGAAACGCGTGAAGATCGAGGACGGCCTCCTGCAACCGGGCGTCCGCGTCGCTGGTCATGGCATCCTCCCTCCCTGGCAACTGGCGCGTAGGCGTCGATAGGGTATGGAACGAGGGACCGCCCAATCCTATGAGGTACCTCACTGAACCGGGCGGTCAGCCTTGCCGGGCCGCGTTGACATCGCCGGCAAATATACTTAACATGTTAAGTTAATTGAAGGCACACCGTATCGTTTGGGACAGGGGCGCCGATGCCGCACTTCACCATCGAGTACTCGGCCAATCTGGACGGGGTGGTGGACATGCCTGCCTTGTGTGAAACCCTGCGCAAGGCGGCCCTGGAGACCGGCGTCTTTCCGCTGGGCGGGATCCGCGTGCGCGCGATCCGCTGCGACGACTATGCGGTCGCCGATGCGAAGCCGGACAATGCGTTCCTGGATCTGGTGCTGAAGGTCGGAAAGGGCCGCGACTTTGAAACCCGCCGGCAAGCAGGCGAGTCCGTTTTCGCCGCCTTGTACGCCCACCTGGCCCCTGTGATCGACGCACGTCCCTTTGCGCTGTCGTTCGAAATCCGTGAGATCGATCCCGATCTGAGCTGGAAGAAGAACACGATCCACGGCCGTCTGGCCGGCGCGCACAAGACGGGAGAGACCGCGTCATGAGCCTCTATGCGGTCCAGAAGCTGCTGTTCCTGCTGAACCGGGACCCGGTCGTCCGCAAGCGATACGACGAGGATCTCGAAGGCCTGCTGCGGGAGTTCGACCTGACCGACGAGGAGATCGGGGCGATCCGGGAACCCGATATCGGCCTGTTGTACGTCCTGGGCGTGAACGGCCAGATCCTGATGCACTATGCCGCCCTGCACCAGATGCCCTGGGACGACTATCTGGAGGCGATGCGCGAAGGCGTGCGCCGCCACGGACCGATCCGCGCCGGCGTCTACGCGATTTCCGGCTATCAGGGCGTCGACGCGCACGACCGCGAACTGAGGGCCCGCCGGGCCGCACGATCGAGCACGGAGTAAACGCCAATGCCGCTGGTCTTTGCGGGCGTCTGCAGTCACGCCCCGGGCATCACGGGCCGCGCGGAACGCGCCGACCCGGAGGTGCGCGACGCGTTCTATGCCCAGTTCAAACGCATGGGCGATGCCATACGCGCGGCAGGCGCCGATGCGCTGATCGTCGTCGCGGCCGAGCATTTCGGGAACTTCTTCATGAACAACATGCCGGCCTTCGCGCTGGGCATGGCCGATTCCTACGAGGGGCCCATCGAAGACGAGGCCTGGCTGGGCATCGAACGCCGGCGGGTGCCGGGCGACGCAGCCCTGTCGAAACGCCTGATCGAGAACGTCATGCAAACGGTGGACGTCGCCTATGCGGAGGAATGGAAGTTCGATCACGGGATCATGGTGCCGCTCCACTTCCTGACGCCCGACTACGACCTTCCGGTCGTGCCCGCGAACATCAACTGCCAGGGCCCGCCTCTGAGCCCGATCCACCGGTCCTGGGCGTTCGGCGAGGCGCTGCGGCGCGCCTGCGATGCGGTGCCCCAAAGGATCGCCCTTGTGGGCACGGGCGGCATCTCGCACTGGCCGGCGACGCCCGATTCCGGGAAGGTCAACGAGGCGTGGGACCTGGACTTCCTCGGCCGCTGGGCGGCAAACGACCGCGACGCGCTGTTGGCTTACAACGACCTGGACATCTATCGCGACGGCGGCCAGGGCGGGTTCGAGATCCGCACCTATGTCTGCGTCGCCGGGGCGTCGGGCGGCGGCAAGGGGGAGGTCTGGTTCTACGAGCCGATCCCGATCTTCGCCGTCGGCTGCACCGTCGCCTCGATGGCGGTTCAATGAAGCGGGACCGCGAGGACGACGCGCCCGCCGGCGCACCGATGCGGGATTTCAGGACCTGGGCGCACCGCGCCGCGGACTGGAGCAGCGACTACCTGGAGACGATCCGCGATCGGCCGGTGCGCGCCCAGACCGCACCCGGCGCGATCATGGAACAGCTTCCGCCCGCCCCGCCCGAGGCGGCGGAAGACATGGAAGCCATCTTCGCGGATTTCGAGCGCATCGTGCTGCCGGGCATGACCCACTGGCAGCATCCGCGCTTCTTCGCCTATTTCCCGGCAAATGCCAGCCCGCCCTCGGTGGTCGCGGAATACCTGATCGCGGCGATGGGCGCGCAATGCATGCTGTGGCAGACCTCTCCGGCGGCGACCGAAATGGAAACCCGGGTGATGGACTGGATGCGCCAGGCGATCGGTCTGCCCGACGGTTTTCACGGCGTGATCCAGGACTCCGCCTCCTCGGCCACCCTGTGCGCGATCCTCACCATGCGCGAGCGTGCGCTGGACTGGGCCGGCAACACTAAGGGACTGGCCGGCCAGCCGGCGGTCAGGATCTATTCGTCCGACCAGGTGCACAGCTCCATCGACAAGGCGATCTGGATCGCGGGCATCGGCCAGGACAACCTGGTCAAGGTGCCAACCGCCGGGCCGTCCCTGGCGATGGACCCGCAAGCCCTGGAGGCGGCGATCGAACGCGACCGTGCGGCCGGCCAACTGCCCGGCGGCGTGGTTGCCTGCATCGGCGGCACCGGGGTCGGCGCCAGCGACGACATCGCCGCGGTGACGGCTGTCGCCGCGCGCCACGGGCTCTATGTCCATGTCGACGCCGCCTGGGCCGGCGCCGCCATGATCTGCCCCGAGTTCCGGCACTACATGGCCGGGTCCGAGCAGGTGGACAGCTTTGTCTTCAACGCGCACAAGTGGCTGGCGACGAACTTCGACTGCACCGCCCACTTCGTGCGCTCGCCCGAGGACCTGACCCGGACGCTGGCGATCCGGCCTTCCTATCTGGAGACGCACGGCGCCGACGGCATCATCAACTACAGCGAATGGTCGGTACCGCTCGGCCGGCGCTTCCGGGCGCTCAAGCTGTGGTTCGTGCTGCGCGCCTTCGGGCTGGAGGGATTGCGGACGATGATCCGGAACCACGTGACCTGGAGCGGGGAGCTTGCCGAAACGATCGATGCCGCGCCCGACTTCGAACTGGTGACGCGGCCGATGCTGTCGCTGTTCAGCTTCCGCTTCTGTCCTGCCGGCGCGGAGGACCTGGACGCGCTGAACCTGGCGCTGGTGAACGCGATCAACGACGACGGCCGGATCTATCTCACCCAGACCCGGCACGCGGGCCGGACGGTGATCCGCTTCCAGGTCGGCCAGACCGAGGCAACGCGCGACGACGTTCTATACGCCTGGGACGTGATCCGCGAGATCGCGGCGGGGCTCTTAAAGCAGTAACGGCAGTACAGCGCCACTGTCGGCCATATGGTTCGAGACGGCGCGCTCGCGCCTGCCTCCTTACCATGAGGAAATTCGTTGGCCGCATAGACCAACCCTTACCCTCAGGAGCGCCCGACGACCGCGTCTCAAAGGGCTTGGCCGCAGCGGCGTTCAATCTGGCCCGGAACATCCTCGGCTCCCGGCGTAACCCTCCGGTCAGGCGGTCCTCCATGCCCGCGGGCTGGTGTCGGCGACAGCCAGCATCTCGTTCGCCAGGGCGTGGATCAGATCGTCCCGCACGGCGGTGTGCGCCGGATCGTCCCACAGATTGTGGGTCTCGTTCGGATCGTCGGCCAGATCGTAGAGCTCGCCCCAATCCTGGTCCTTATAGAAGGACAGCCGGTACCTTTCGGTGATCAGCGTCCGCACCTTGCTCGGCTCCGCGAAGCCCATGCGCGGGGAGTTGTCCTCGAACTCGATCAACAACCGATCGCGGCCCAGCGGCGCGCCGCCGATCGCCGGCGCCAGATCCCTGCCCTGCATCCCGTTATAGGCGCCGAGCCCGGCACGCGCGAGTACGGTCGGCGCGATGTCGACGGTCGACACCAGATCGTTCGAGATCCCCGGGGCCCGATCCTTGGGGTCGGACCAGATAAAGGGCACCCGGGTGATCGCCTTGAACTGGGCCGCGCCCTTCAGCATCAACCCGAAGTCGCCGAGATAGTCGCCATGGTCGGCACTGAAAACGATCACCGTATCCTCGGCCCGGCCGGTTTGTTCCAGCACGCGCAGAACGGTGCCGACCGCATCGTCGATCATGGAAATCATGCCGCAGGTCAGTGCCATCGCCTCGCGCACCTCGCGCTCGTGCGCAATGAACGCTTTCTGTACGTCGGTCGTCCGCCGGTCGGCCAGCAGCTCGGCATGCAGTGCGGAGAGGTGCGGCGGCGGGTTCTTGTGCGCCTCGAACGGCAACGGCGCGGCCATGTCCGCGGGATCGTACATGTCCCAGTATTTCCCGGGAGGCGTGAACGGGTGATGCGGATCCGGAAACGAGACGAAGGCAAAGAACGGCGCCGGGTCGCCGGCGCGTTCCCGCAGATAGTCCACCGCCCGATCTCTGATGTAGGCGGTGGAATAAAGATCCTCGGGCAGCGGCGTCCGAAACGCCTGGGGGCAGACATAGTCGTGATCGAGCTGGTTTGCCCGGTCGCGCAGGCGGTCGGCGTCCGGCGTCTGTGCCCGCAGCCACTGGTAATAGTGGCCGCCGCAATGATCGCCGTGCAGCGTCACCATGTCGACATGGTCGAAACCGTAATAGGGCAGCGACAGCGCGTAGGCGGCGTTGCCCTGCCAGCGTGACGGTTCCTCCTGGGCGTAGTCGCCGCCGTCGTCTTTCCAAGCCTCGACGATCGGACCGTTGGGCTGCATCTTGCCGGCCGCGTAATCGGGCTTTTCGGTCATCGGCTGGATGTGCGATTTGCCGATCATGGCGGTGCGATAGCCCCCGGCGCGCAGAACGTCCAAGAAGGTATTGGCACGCAATGACAGCGCGAGGCCGTTGCGCCGCAGCCCATGCGCCGTCGGATAGCGCCCGGTCAACAGGGACGCCCGGTTGGGCATGCAGACCGGACTGGCAACATGGGCGCGTTCGAAGCGCACCCCGCGTCCGGCGATGCCGTCGATGTGCGGCGTCTTCAGGACCGGATGCCCGGTGCAGCCCAGATAGTCGGCCCTGTGCTGGTCGGTGCAGAAGAACAGGAAGTTGGGCTGCCCTGTCATCGCTGGCGCGCCTCAAGCCACCAGCGACCGCAGGTCGAGCGCGTTCGGCTCGCCGTCCGGCCCGAACCGGCGCATCAGAAGCGCGGTCTGTCGCATCGGGATCAATGCATGCTCGCGCATCAGGAATTCCGCCCGCGTGCCCTCGCCCGCGAGGATCGCCTCGGTGATCAACGCATGATCGCTGGCCGAATGGCGCAGCGACCGCACCACATGCTCCGCCTCCAGCGCAAACAACAGCGGGGCCGAGCGGAACGGCAGCGGCGCTTCCCGGTCAAGCAGCCGCGTCAGCGCCGGACTTGCGGCGGCTTCTGCAATGGTTGCGTGGAACGCTTCGTTTGCCCGCGAAAACGTCTCCAGGTCTTCCTGGCGGTGTTTCTTTTGCGCCGCCAGGCGTTCGATTGTGGCATTGCATCGCTCCAGGGTCTCACGCTGGCCGTCGTTCAAGCCGCGCTCGGCGGCAAGGCGCGCGGCCATGCCTTCCAGGGTGGACCGCACGGCGATCGCATCCTTGACGTAGGCCAGCGTGAATTCCCGGACCCGGAACCCGCGGTTCGGTGCGCCCTCGACAAGGTCTTCCTGTTCCAGGATCGCGAGCGCAAGGCGGACCGGTGTGCGCGACACGCCGAGCTTCTCGGCGATCGAGGATTCGGTAATGCGTTCGCCCTGGGCAAGCGCGCCGCGCATGATCATGGTACGCAGCCGTTCCGTGACCTTTGTAAGCTGATTTGACACCGAGCCCTCGGTTTGCATGCAATCAATCCTTCAGTCAGCCATAGACTAGCCCATATACGCCGGTTTTCGCAAGATGACTTTCCAGATTGCATGCAATCTGGACATGATATACATTCACAAGATGGATGGCAGGGTCCGGGTGTACTGCACCGGTCGGATTCCCGGCGGCCCCAGGGATTGAAACCGAGAAATAGGAAATGCGTCAGACGACGCACTTGCGGGAGGGAAAACATGATCACCAGAACACGAGGCGCCCTGTTGTCGGCCATCGCCGCGGGCGCGTTCACCGTTGCCATGGCAACCGCCGAGGCGAAGATCCTGAAGGCGGAAACGGGCACACCCAGCGGACTGACCACCGTCGTGCCCCAGATGATGTCGAAGTTCGCCTCGCAGGATCACGGAATCAATCTGCAAGTGAATTCCGGCCAGACGCTGACCAAGGCCAGCTTCAAGACCGCCGTCGGAAAACTGGACCTGACCGTTACCCCGCCGCCTGCGTTCTCGATGATGCAGGCCGGCAAGGGGCCGTTCAAGAAATCCGGCGACACGGCCATGGCGGCGTCGCAGAACCTGCGCTCGCTGTTCGGGTTCGTCGGCGGCTACTTCCACGCCATCGTCTGGGAGGATTCCGGCATCAAGTCCTACGCCGACTTCAAGGGCAAACGCGTCTTCACCGGCCCGCCGTCGGGTTCGGCCAATTTCCAGTCCACCAGCATCATCCGCGCCGCGTCGGGACTGGAGCCAGAGAAGGATTACGAGGTCGTCCGCCTCGGCTGGGGTGCCGGTCTGCAGGCTTTTGAAGACGGCCAGTTCGACGTCTTCATGCGCCCGGCGCCGATGGGCGCGGCAGTGGTCGAGCAGCTCGGCCTGAAACGCAAGATCCGCCTGATCTCGATCCCCGAGGAGGCCCTCAGGACGGCGGCCTGGAGGGACTTCACCGACGTTCCCGACAAGTCCGAGGCGGTGATCCCGCAGGGGACCTATTCGGGTCAGGCGAACCGCGACCAGGAAGTCATCGTCGGCGCCTACGGCATGCAGGTCACCGTCAACAAGTCGATGGACGACGACACCGCCTACAAGCTGACCGCGTCATTCTGGGACAATCTGGACGAGATCAGAAAGACGGCGGCGGTCCTGAAAACGATGCGTGCAGACGAGCCGCTGTTCGGCCTCAACGTCCCGCTGCATCCGGGTGCGACGAAGTACTTCGAAGAAAAAGGCGTCGCCATCCCCGATCACCTGAAGGCGCCGTCCAGCTAGGCGGCACAAGGACCCCGGGCGGCATCGCGACGAGGCCGCCCGGACAGGGGACGCACAGGCCGCCCGGATACCCCGGGAAATCGGGGCGGCCACAGGGGGAACCGCCATGGGCGCCGCCAAAGCCACCGAGGCACCCAGCCTGTACAGCAAGATCGCACAGGTCGTCCTTCTGCTGCTCGGTTTCGCCATGGCCCTCGCCGGCCTTGGAAACTCGATGCCCGCTTTCGGACCGCTGCCGCGCATCGGCCCGTTCGAGACCGAGCCCTACCGTGCGCTGTTGTTCGCCTCGGGCGTGATCGTTTGCGTTCTGACTGCGCCGATGTCGGGTCTGATCCGGCGCCGCCGTCCCGCGCTGGCGCCGCTCGGCTGGCTGATCGATGCGCTGATCGTCGCCGTCGCGCTCTATGCGCTCTACCGGTACTTCGTGATCGTCAAGGAGGTCGAGGAAGGTCTGTTCTTCTTCGAGACCCCGCATGCGTGGATCGCGCTTGCCGGCTGTTTGGCCATCATCACCATGTGCTGGCGCATCTGGGGGGCGCCGCTGGCGATCGTCGGCCTGGTTTCGATGTTCTATTTTTTCACCGGGCCCTACTGGCCGGGTATCTTCGAGACCGCGACCATCGACTTCGTCGAAGACACGGCCGAGAACCTCTGGTTCAACAACAATGACGGCGTGCTCGGAAACATCGTCGGCATCGTCACCTCGACGATCTTTCCGTTCATCCTGTTGGGCGCCATGCTGGAAGCGTCCGGGGGCGGCCACTCGCTGATCAAGATCTCCTTCGTTGCCATGCGCCGGTTCCGGGGCGGGCCGGCGCACGCGGCGATCCTGGCCTCCGGTCTGTTCGGCACCATCTCCGGCAGCGCCGTCGCCAATGTGGTCGGCACGGGGGTCATCACCATCCCGATGATCAAACGCCGCGGCTTCAAGCCAGCTTTTGCGGGCGGTGTGGAAGCGACCGCGTCGACCGGCGGCCAGATCATGCCGCCGATCATGGGCGCCGCGGCGCTGGTGATGGCGGATTTCACGGGCATCGCCTATCTCACCATCATCGTCTGCGCCATCGTCCCGGCCTTTGCCTACTACCTGTCGCTGTTCGTGACCGTGGTGTTCGAAAGCCGGCGCTTGGGCGTCGTTGCGAAAGAGGAAGACGTCGCCGATATCGAGATCGCGCGTTCGGACTACGTGAACCTCGTCCTCGTCGTGCTGCCGATCTTCATCGTCGTCGCGGCGCTGATCTACGGCGCATCGCCGGCCGGGTCGGCGATCCTGGCCCTGTTCTGCCTGATCCCGCTCAGCTTCCTCAACCCCGACATACGCCGCGAGCCGCATCGTCTGCTGGGCGCGCTTGCCAAGGGCGGGGCCAACATGGGACGCCTGCTGATGGCCGTGGGCACGGTGGGAATCGTTGTTGCCGTCCTCGGTGCGACCGGTCTGCCGACCGATTTCGCGACCCTGGTCAGCGGCACCGCCGACCGGTTCCTGGTCGTGACGCTGATCCTGACGGCCGCGGCCGCATTGGTCCTGGGAATGGGCATGCCCACTCTGCCCGCCTACCTGACGATCGTCATCATTCTCGGCCCGTCGCTGCAGACGCTGGGTCTCAGCGAACTGACGTCGCACATGTTCGTGTTCTATTTCGGCGTCGCCTCGGCGATCACCCCGCCGGTCGCGATCGCCGCCTATGCCGCCGCGGCGATCGCCGGGGCGGGCGCGATCAGCACCGCCGTCTCCGCGGTGCGCATCGGCATCGTCATCTTCGCGATCCCGTTCGCCTTTTCCCTGAACCCGGTCATGCTGGTCGTTGCTGAATCGGGCGCCGCGTTTTCCTGGGGCGCCTTCATCTCCATCGTCCTGCGCCTTGTCCTGATCATCTACCTCTTGGCCAGCGCGGCGAGCCGGTTCGATGGCGGCCGTATGACGTTGCCCGAGGCCGTGCTACGGTTCGTGGCGGCACTGGCGCTGTTGGCGCCGGCGATGGTGATCCACGTGCCGGCGGCGGTCCTGGGCGTCGCGCTCATACTGCGCCACCGGATCAAAAAGCCGGAGGCGGGCGAAACCGCGGCGCCGACCGCCGCGACCGAGGGAGGCGACGGCTGATGGGGCCGAAACGCGTTGTCATCACAGGGGCGGCCACCGGCATCGGCGCCGAAACCACCCGTCGGTTGCGGGCGGACGGCGCCCATGTCACGGCGCTGGACATTGCCCGGCCGTCGGACACCGTCGATGCCTATCTGCCCGTCGATCTGAGCGATATCGCCTCGATCGACCGTGCCGTCGCCGGGCTGGACGGTCCGTTCGATGCGCTGTGCAACATCGCCGGCCTGCCGCCGCGCGATGGGCTGGAGGCGCAAATCCTGAAGGTGAACTTCCTGGGTCTTCGCCGTTTCACGCTGGGCGTTCTGGACCGGCTCGCGCCGGGTGCGTCCATCGTCAACGTGGCGTCGCTCGCCGGCCAGCGCTGGCGCGAAAACCTGGATCAGGTGAAATCATTGATGGCGCTGCCGGACGATGCGGACACCGCCAAGTTCTGCGACGCCCACGGGATCGATCCGGTGCGCGCGTACGATCTGTCCAAGGAAGCGGTGATCGTCTGGACGATGGCCCAGACCGAGCACCTGATCGCCCGCGATCTTCGCATGACCTCCGTCAGCCCGGCGGCAATCGCGACCGGGATCCTCGACGACTTCAAGGCCGCCTTCGGCGAGCGCGCAACCAAGAACATCGCCCGCGTCGGACGCGCCGGAACGCCGGAAGAGGTCGCCGCGGTGATTGTCTTCCTGACCTCGCCGTCAAGCGGCTGGCTGAAGGGCATCGATGTCCTGATCGACGGAGGGACCGTCGCCGTCAACCAGTGCGACGCGCTGGAGCTTTCGCCCTATTCCGACGTCTCCGGCTGATTTCGGTCGCGCGCACGCGGCGGCGGCAGATAAGTTAACGAAAACAGCGGCCGGACAGCGAACCGGCGGCACAGGGAGACACCGGTGGCAGCGACGGGCCATCTGATCAAAGCGGGACGGATCCTGGCCGATATCCTGGCCCTGGGGCTGGCGTGCCTGGCGATCTATGTGGCCGGGTTCGGCGTGTTCGATAACGCCGTGGTCTCGGGCGGAACCGTCACGCTGGGGCTGGTTGTCGGCTTCCTGTCCATCCTGTCGGCCGACGCGGACGAACGCCGCCGGCCGGGCTGGCGGTTGAGGGCGGTTGTCGATCTCGTGCTGGCGGTGATCTTCGTCTGGGTCGCCTGGCACTGGCTCCAGGTCATGCTGGAGCAGGAAGAATTCTTCATCGAGTTCGAACAGTCCGACTATGTGATCGGCTGGGTCGGTTTCGTCATCATCGGCTGGGCGTCATACCGCTTTTTCGGGATGCCGATGTTCGTTGTCTACGTGCTGGCTGCAGTCTACGTGCTGTTCGGCGACTGGTTCCCCTGGATCTTCAAGGGCGCCGCGGAGGATTGGACGCGGGTTTCGGAGAACCTGTGGTATTCGACCGACGGAACCTTCGGACGGCCGGTCGAGGTGGTCAGCCGCGTGGTCCTGATCTTCATCGTGTTCGGGGCGGTCCTGCAGTCCAGCGGCGCCGGCGCGGTCCTTTTGAAGCTTGCCTTCGCAGCGACCGGCCGGTTCGCGGGCGGACCGGCGCATGCCTCGATCGTCGGCAGCGCGCTGTTCGGCACCATGTCGGGCGCGGCCGTCGCCAACGTGGTCTCCACGGGCATCTTCACCATCCCGATCATCCGCAAAGCCGGGTTCTCGCGCCGCTTCTCCGGCGCGGTCGAGGCGGCCGCATCGACGGGCGGGCAGATCATGCCGCCCGTGATGGGCGTCGTCGCCTTCCTGATGTCCGACGTCACCGGCATCCCCTATATCGAGATCATCGCGGCGGCTCTGATCCCGGCGGCGTTCTTTTACGCGAGCCTTTTCGTCGTGGTGCTGATCGAGGCGCGCCGGCAGGGCGTGAAGGCGACACCGGCGGCCGAGCGCGAACGGCTCAGCCGGCAGGACTATGTGCAAAGTCTCGCCTTCTTCATTCCGTTGGCGGTCATCATCGCCGTCCTGTTGACGGGACGAACGCCGCAAAGCGCGGGCTTCGCCGCGCTGGTCAGCGGCTTCGTCCTGTGCCTGATCCTGTTTCCGGATTTCCGTTCGCCGCGGAGGATCCTGGAGGCGCTGGTCAGCGCCGGCAAGGTCAGCGCCACGCTGATGATCATCGTTGCCGCCATCGGTCTGGTGATCGGCGTCATCAACATGACCGGCGTCGGCCTCAAGTTCGCCCAGGCGATCCTGGCGGTCTCGGGCGACGATCTCTTGATCTCGCTGATCCTGGTGATGATCGGCTGCCTTGTCCTGGGCATGGGCGTGCCGTCGGGCGCGGCGTATCTGATCATCGCGCTGGTGATGGGCCCGGCGCTGCAGCAGCTGGGCCTGCCGACGATCCTGGCGCACCTGTTCGTGGTCTATTTCGGCGTCCTGTCGGCGGTGACGCCGCCTGTGGCACTGGCGGCCTTCGCCGCGGCGCCGATTGCCGGATCGAAGCCCATGGAAACGGGGATCGAGGCGGTACGCCTGGCGGTCGCCGGTTTCCTGATCCCCTATATCTTCGTCTATCATCCCAGCGTGGTTCTGATCCTGGGATTCGATCCGCTCGGACTGGTCTGGGCGATCGCGGTGTTCGCCATATCCACCTGGTCCATCGCCACCGGGCTGGGCGGCTACGAGGCGCGGCGGCTGGCTGCGTGGGAGCGCGCCGTCAGGATCGTCGCCGGCGTTGCGGTGCTGGCGCCGGTTCCGGTGTATGCCGGACCTGCGGCCGTCGTCGTTGTGATCCTGATCGCGCGGCAGAGATTCAAACTGGGAGTCCGGCCGCAGGCCGGTTGAACCGAAAACCGACAAAAGGGAGGAGACCAATGAAACGGATAACGAGCGCAGCCGCCGCCGGCATTGTCGCGGCATCGCTGGCCGGCGCGGCGTCGGCGCAAGAGGTCATGAAGATGGCCACCATTGCGCCCGGCACCTCGGCCTACCTGACCATGACCACCATGGCCAACGTGGTGAACCAGGGCCAGGACGCCTACGTGCTGCAGGTGGATTCGACAGGTGCTGCAACCAAACACATCGTCGAGATGGCCCAGGGCAAGCTGGAAATGGTGATGACCTCGCCGGCCGTCTACCGCTTCATGAAGGGCGGCAAGGCGATGTACCAGAAACTCAAGAGCGCGCCCGAGTTGTCGAAGAACGTGCGCCTGATGTTCTGGTTCCCATACGGCACCTACCACGTCACGACCTATGCCGAGGACGGGATCGAGACGCTTGAGGACATCAAGGGCAAGAAGGTCTTTCTCGGACCGCCGGGCGGCGGCGCCTGGCGCGCCTCGGCCGATTGGATTCTGGGAACGACCGGCTATAAGCCCGGCGAGGATTTCGACAACGTGAAGGCGTCGTGGTCTTCGGCGCTGCAGGGGTTCCAGGACCGGCAGATCGACGTCTACATCGCCGGCTGCATCGATCCCTGTCCGCAGTTCGAGCAGCTTTCGGTGACCAGCCAGCTCCGTTTCCTGGGGGTCGACAAGGCAACAGCCGACAACCCGACCGAAGGCATCAAGAAGGCGATCCCGCCGGGACGCTATATCGACGTGGTGAAGGCCGGCACCTATGGCGATGGCCAGGTCAACGAGCAAGACGTCTACACGCTGGCCGCGGTAGTCGGCGTGGCGGTCCGCAAGGACATCAGCGACGAGGCGATCTACACCATCACGAAGGCATTCTGGGAAGGCCTCGACAAGATCCGGGCCGACGCGCCGTGGGTCGACAACATCACGCTGGACTTCGCGGTACAGGAGGGGCCGCTGCCGTTGCATCCGGGCGCGCTGAAATACTACGAGGAGATCGGTCTCGCGATCCCCGACGCAAACCGTCCGTAGGGAAGGCTTCGACGCGCCGGGGCCGACCGTCGGCTCCGGCGCCCTCCCCTAGGGCTTCTGACCGGTACGGGCATCCATGGACAGCGAAGAACGAAACATCCTTTTCATCATGTGCGACCAGCTGCGCTGGGACTACCTGTCCTGCTACGGGCACCCGACGCTGCAGACCCCGAACATCGACCGGCTTGCCGCCTTGGGGGTGCGCTTCGATCGTGCCTACGTGCAGTCTCCGGTCTGCTGTTCGTCACGCATGAGTTTCTATACCGGCCGGTATATGAACTCGCATGGCGTGACCTGGAACAACATTCCCCTGCGCGTCGGCGAACGCGCGATGGGCGACTACCTGCGACCGCTTGGCGTGCGGACCGCCCTGGTCGGCAAGACCCATATGTACGCGGATACCGACGGCATGGCCTGGCTGGGCCTCGATCCGGGTTCGGAAGTCGCGGTTCATGCCGCCGAGTGCGGCTTCGAACCGTTCGAACGGGACGACGGTCTGCATCCCGTCGGTCCCGGCGGCCCTTACGATTCCAAACCCGCGCCCTACAACGCGTACCTGAAGGATCAGGGCTTTGCCGGGGAAAACCCGTGGGACGACTGGGCCAATTCAGGCGAAGACGAAGACGGCAATATCCAGTCGGGCTGGTTCCTGCGCAATGCGGTCCGGCCGGCGCGCATTCCGGAAGAACATTCCGAAACGCCCTATACCACCCGCCGTGCCATGGAGTTCATCGACCAGGCGTCGGATACGCCCTGGTGCCTGCATCTGTCCTATATCAAGCCCCACTGGCCCTACATCGTGCCGGCGCCCTATCACGACATGTACGGGCCGGGCGATCTGATCGACCCGGTGCGGTCGGAGGCGGAGAAGGACGCCCCCCATCCCGTCCTGGGTGCGTTCCAGGAGATGCGGGTTGCCAAGACATTCTCGCGCGACGACGTCCGCAACGCGGTGATCCCGGCCTATATGGGCCTGATCAAGCAGATCGACGACCAGATCGGCGTTCTGCTGGATTTCCTCGAGGAACGCGGCCTGTTGGAGACGACCATGATCGTGTTTACCTCCGACCACGGCGACTATCTGGGCGACCACTGGCTTGGCGAGAAGGACCTGTTCCACGACTGCGTTTCAAGGATCCCTCTGATCGTCTGCGACCCGCGGCCGGAGGCGCGTTCCGCGCGCGGCACCGTCAGCGATGCCTTGGTGGAGGCCATCGATCTGTTGCCCACCTTCGTCGACTTTTTCGGCGGGCCGCCGCAACCGCACCGGCTGGAAGGTCGGGACCTCAAACCGCTGCTGTGCGGCGACAATCCACAGGACTGGCGCCGTTACGTGATCTGCGAGTCCGATTTCGCGATGCTGCCCGCGCGCCGCGCCCTCGGCATACCCGTCTCGCAGGCGCGGCTGACCATGGTCGCCACCGAGCGCTGGAAATACATCCACGCCGAGGGATACCGCCCGATGCTGTACGACCTGCAGGAGGACCCCGACGAGCTTCACGATATGGGGGCGGACAACAGCCACGAAGGCGTGCGCCGCGAGATGGCGGACATGCACTTCGAATGGGCCCGCCGGCTCAGCCAGCGGGTCACGGTCAGCGACGCGGAGATCGAGGCGCTGGGCGGCAAGAACGCGAAACGCGGCATCCTGCTTGGGTTCTGGGACGAATCCGACGTGCCGCCGGAATTGCGCAGATGACGGCCGCCGCCGACAAGCTGAGGGCGCACAGCGCCGAGTTCCGCAAGGACGTGATCGAGGTCAGCGAGGGCGTCCATGTGGCGGTCGGCTTCGCCGCCTCGAATGTCAGCATGATCGTCGGCACGGACGGCATCATCATCATCGACACCACCGAAAGCACCCGGGCCGCATCGAACATCCTGGCGGCGTTCCGCGAAATCACCGACCTTCCGGTCAAGGCGATCGTCTATACCCACAGCCACCGCGACCATATCGGCGGCGCCAGCGTGTTTGCGGAGGGTTCGGCGCCCGAGATCCTGTCCCGATCGAACCTGGACCCCGACCTGATCGCCCGAGAAGAACGGACCGCCCCGCGGGAAATCATGCTGAAACGAACGCGCCGGCAGTTCGGCATGGGGCTGGCTGACGGCACGGAACGCATCAACCTGGGCATCGGACCCAGCGACCGGCCCACGGAAGGCATGGGTGCGGGTTTCCTGGAGCCGACATTGATGTTCGACGGCGCGCGACACGATCTGGAATGCGGCGGCATCACCTTGGAACTGCACGCCGCGCCCGGCGAGACGGAGGACCAGTTGGTCTGCTGGCTGGCCGACCGGAAGATCCTGTTCTGCGGCGACAACTTCTACAAATCCTTCCCCAACCTCTATGCCATCCGCGGCACCCGCTACCGCGACTTCGACGCCTGGTCCGACACGCTGGATGCGCTGATCCGGTTCGAGGCCGAATGCCTGGTGCCCGGGCACTCCCGCCCGGTGCACGGCGCCGCGACAATCCGGGAACGGCTGGCCGACTACCGCGACGCGATCCGGTCGGTGGTCGCCCAGACTGCTGCGGCGATGAACCGCGGCCTTACCCCCGACGAGATCGCGGAGATCGTGCGCCTTCCTGACGGGCTTTCGGAGAAACCCTACCTGCAGGAGTTCTACGGCACGGTCGCCTGGTCGGCCCGCGCCTATTTCGCCGGCACCGTCGGCTGGTTCGACGGCAACCCGACCACCCTGTTCCCCACACCGCCAGTGGAAAAGGCGCGCCGGATCGCGGCACTGGCCGGCGGCGACGCCGCGTTGCTGCAACAGGCGCAGTCCGCCGCCACGGCCGGCGAACACCAATGGGCGATGGAATTGGCCGACCTCGTGATTGCGCTTGGAACGGACGCCGCCGCCGCGACCGCGATCAAGATCGATTGCCTGACCGCGCTTGCAGAACAGACGGAAAACGCAACCGCCAGAAACTATTACCTGGTCTGCGCCATGGAACTGCGCCAACAAGCCTCCGGGTAAGAGGGCGGTAAGGGCCCGGCCGCCCCCGGGAACCGGCCGGACTGCGGGGGTTGCCGCAAGCCGATTGCACAGCCCTTCCGGCGGGGATAACGTCAGGGTGCACGACGCGATTTGGAGCCGATTGATGCGCCGACGAGCCATTTTGTTGCGTTTGCTCTGCCTGGCAGCCTTGGGCGTCCCGCTTTCCCTGGGCGCCGCAGCAGCCCAGGATTCGGGCCAGACGCGCCTGTTGGTGGGCTACTCCACGGGCAGCGTCACCGCGTTGGTGGCGGAACTGGTCCACCCGGTCCTCGAGGAGGTCCTCGACGACTGGGTCGTGGTCCAGTCGGTGCCCGGAAACCGCGGCATCGAAGCCGCCCAGGCCGTGCGCGACGCCGACGCCGACGGCCGCACCCTTCTTGTCGCCGACAATCTGAGCCTCGCCGTGAACGACGTGGCGGGAACCGGCGTGCCGGTGGCCGAACTGACGCCTATCGCCAAGGTGACTGTCGGCATCTCGGTCGCCCTGGTCACCCGCGACCGCGACGGCCTCGAGGACTGGGATGACCTGGTGGAAAAGGCTTCTGCGACGCCGGTCGCCCTCAGTGTCACCGGCCGCAACAGCGCCTATGGCATTGCCTGGTCGATGATGGAGCGCGGCGCAGAACTGGCCTTCGTCTCGTCGGTCAGGAACGGCGACGACCTGATCCTGGCGGACGTGATCGATGGCCGCACCGAGGTGGGGTTGGTCACCACCAACAGCATCTCGATCTTCAACGACCGCTCCAACGTCAAGCTGCGCCCGCTGGTGACCTTCGGCGCGGCCCGCTCGCCGCTGTTCCCGGACGTGCCCGTCTTCGCCGAACACACCGGCGACGACAAGGACGACTTCACTTACAGTTTTGCCATCTACGGCCCGCCCGGCCTGGATGGGGACACGGTCGCACGGCTTTCCTCGGCCATCAGAACCGCCGTCGAGGACGACCGCACCCAGACCCTGGCGACCGCGAAGAACATCCCGCTGCAGTATTTCGACGCCGACACGGTGCGCCAGACGCTGGAGCGCGACCGCGCGGTCGCAGAGCGCCTCAGGGAATTCCTCCAGACCGAGTAGCCGGCGGCTAATCCGCGGGCAGGTTCAGCATCGCGCGGACGGCGCCTTCCCGGCTGGGCTTCAGCCCCACCGTGCGGCCTTCCTCCACCGCAACCGCCGGCGGCACGCCCTTGGCCGCACGGTACAGCGCCCACATGGCGCCGACCCGGTTCGACGACTGGCAATGCACCAGGATCGGATAGCCGGACGGATCGTCCACGACGGCAGCGAACGCCTGGACCTGCTCGATGGTCGGCGCCTTTCCGGCGACCGCGATGCCGATATGGGCGAGGCCTGCGGCCTCGGCGAGGCGGCGCTCCTCGTCCGCCCCTTCCGCCTGTGTGTTCAGATTGACGACGGTCCTGAACCCGAGTTCGGCCAGCGTCGCATAACCCTCCTCGCAACAGACGACGCCGCCGGTGCCCACATAGGGCGCCGCGCGCAGGTAGTTCCTGACGATTGCAGGCATCTTGTCGCCATAGACCGCCTGCGGGCAGCCCGCGGCCACGTCGAAGGGGCCGGCGGCACGGCAGGCGCCCTCTTGCGCCGGGGCCGGGTTGACGGCGAACGCCAAAACGGCGATTGCCAGCGCGAAGATCCTCATTGGACAGGCCATGGTCATGTCATGGTTCCGACGGTTCGGTCCAGCGGGTCCGACACCAGTTATAAGGCGCAGCCCGCATGCAGGTCGAGGGCCCGGGCGGGCACATCTCCGCCGGTTCATGGGGCGCGATCCTGTGCTAAACATGCCTGGAAAGACCAGACGAAGGGAGGATGGCAGGGATGAGCGAACAGAACAAAGTTGCGGTGGTCACCGGCGCCGGCAGCGGCATCGGCCGGGCCACGTCGCTGGCGCTGCTGGAGGCCGGCTACAAGGTTGCGCTGGCCGGACGGCGGCAGGACGCGCTTGAGGAGACCAAGGCGGCGGCAGGGCAAAACGCCGCGAATGCGCTGGTGGTGCCCACGGACGTTACCGACGCCGCCTCGGTCGATGCCCTGTTCGACGCAGCCAAGGAGGCCTTCGGCCGCGTCGACCTGGTCTTCAACAATGCCGGCGCCAACATGCCCGGAACCCCGATCGAGGAGGTCAGCGTCGAAGACTGGAAGCGCATTGTCGACACGAACCTGACAGGCCCGTTCCTGTGCACGCGCGCCGCGATCCGGGTGATGAAGGACCAGACGCCGCGCGGCGGCCGCATCATCAACAACGGCTCGATCTCGGCACACGCGCCGCGGCCCGGTTCGGTTGCCTATACCTCCACCAAGCACGCGATCACCGGGCTCACCCGCACCACCTCGCTCGACTGCCGAAAATACGACATCGCCTGCGGCCAGATCGACATCGGCAACGCCGCGACAGAAATGGCAGCGCGCATGGCCGAGGGCGTTCCCCAGGCGAACGGCGAGATTGCGGTGGAACCCCTGATGGACGTCAACCACGTGGCCGACGCGATCGTCCACATGGCCGCGCTGCCCTTGGAGAGCAACGTCCAGTTCATGACCATCATGGCGACCAAGATGCCCTTCGTCGGGCGCGGGTAGGCGCGGCCTTCTGCCCGGCGCGCCCGGGTCTCAGAGCCCGAAGATCGACGACAGGCCCATCCGCTCGCTCAAGCCCGCCATGGTGGCGTCATCGGGAACGGGTTCTTTTTCCGCCGTGTCTGCGGCGCGCAGAACGGCCGGCAGGAGATCGAGGTCGCTCACCGCATTCAGGAAGATGCCAGGCCGCGCCAGGACCCATTGCACCGCCTGGGCGATATCCGTCTCGTTTTCCAGCGGCTGATACCAGGTGGTCCGGTTCTTCGTCGCGTCCGCGGCCCAGGGCCCGCGCGCGATCGACTTGATGGTTTGGACGGCGACGTCTTTCTCTTCGGCCAACGCGACGGCGGCCTCGAAATCGGGGCCGTAGGTGTCGTGATGGGCGCAGAACCAGTTCCACGGCAACAGGATCGAATCGAAATCGAACCGCTGGAGGCTGCGCTTGTGCATGACCGCGACGTTCCAGCCGTGTCCGGTCACGCCGATATAGCTGGCCAGGCCCTGTTCGCGCGCCTCCACACAGGCATCCAGCGCACCGCCCGGCGACAGCGCCTGGTCCCATTCCTCGGGATGGATCAGGGCATGAAGCTGGATCAGGTCCACACGGTCGGTCCGCAACAGCTCCAGCGACCGATGGATCGAGGCCTTGGCGCCTTCGTAGTCCCGGGCGCCGGTCTTCGTCGCCAGGAAGAAGTCGTCGCGGTGGCTGTCCATCCAGTGCCCGATATTGCGTTCCGCCTCGCCGTATGACGCCGCCGTGTCGATGTGATTGATGCCGTATTCCAGCAACAGGTCCAGTGCCCGGTCGGCCCGGGACTTGTCGTAGGTCCACAACGCCGCGCCGCCGAACAGAACCGCCGTGCTCATGTGCCCGGTGCGGCCGAACCTGCGTTTTTCGATCGCCATTTACCAGCTCCTTCCCGTTCCTGCCCGCCCGGGGAACGCCCCCCTAAGCCGTTCGCGTCACCGCCATCAGCGCGTCGGCAAATTGGCCGACCTGCGCCTCGGTCAGGCCGGCGACGTTCATACGCCCGGCGCCGACCATGTAGACCGCATGCTCTTCGCGCAGCTGGCGCACCTGGTCGACCGTGATCCCGACCAGCGAGAACATGCCCCGATGGTGTGCGATGAAGTCGAACGCGTCGGAGTTGCTGCGCGCGCGCAGGGCATCCGCCGCCGCCTGCCTCAGATCCAGCATGCGGTTCCGCATGCCGGCCAGTTCCTGTTCCCAGGACGCGCGCAGATCCGGATCCTCCAGGACGATGCGCGCGACCGCCCCGCCATGATCGGGCGGCATCGAGTAGCTGGCCCGTGTCACCTGCAACAGATTGCTGAGCGCAGTGTCCGATGCGGCCGGCGTCTCGCCAAGAAGGAAGGCACAGCCGACGCGCTCACGGTAGAGCCCGAAATTCTTCGAGCACGACGAGGCCACCGCCATCTCCGGCACCCGCCCCGCCAACAGACGAACGCCCGCCGCGTCCTCTTCCAGGCCGTCGCCGAAGCCCTGATAGGCGAAGTCCACGAACGGGAAAAAGCCCCGCTCGACCGCCAGGTCCGCGATCGCCTGCCAGTCCGCCGCGGCAAGTTCGGCGCCCGTCGGGTTGTGGCAGGCGCCGTGCAACAGCACGATGTCGTCCGGTCCCAGCGTCGCGAGAGTCTCGAGCATGGCGTCCCGGCGCACGGTCTTTGTCGCCGGATCGAAATAGGGATAGGTGCGGATCTCCAGACCCGACGCCGCCATCAGGGGCTGGTGGTTGGGCCAGGTCGGGTCGCTGAGCCAGACCCGAGCGTTCGGTTTCGCGCGGTGCATCAGGTCGGCCAAAACCCGGAGCGCTCCGCAGCCACCGGGCGCCTGGACGGCGCGCACGCGCTCGACGGGCCCGCCCGCGCCGAACACAAGATCGGTCATCGCGGCGTTGTAGCCCGCATCGCCGACCAGGCCGACATAGGCCTTCGTGTCCTGGGAGTCGAAGAGGCGCTGCTCCGCCGCACGCACCGCAGCCATCACCGGCGTGTGCCCGGCGGCGTCGCGATAGACGCCGACGCCAAGGTCGATCTTGTGCGGGCGCGGATCCTCGCGAAAGGTCACGGACAGGGCAAGGATCGGGTCGGGCGGAGCCGGCGTCAGTGTTTCGTACATGCGTCTTTCCCCAGGCGTGGCAAGAGTGGTTCTATCCCAAGCGCACTGCCCCGTCATGTATCCAGATCAAGTGGCGTTCACGATCTCGACCCGGCGGGCGTCGGGCGGACCGCCGGCGAATTCCTGGATCGCCCGCGCGAAAGCCTTGAAACAGTCGCACGCGATCACGATACCGGCCATCGGAACCTCCCCTTACAGGAGTTGTCGTCCTATGCTCTGAGCGATCCTAGGCACGCGCCCGGAACGGCGCCAGACACATGTGCGGCAACTGGAGAACATGGCATGACGGTCAAAGACGACAGGACGGTCGTAATCACCGGCGCGGCGGGCAATCTCGGGCGTGCCGTCGCCGCCGCATTCGCCGGCCGCGGCGCGCGGCTTGCGCTGTTCGACGTGACCGAGGCGGCGCTGGAGGAGGCTTATCCCGGCGCCGCTGAGGGGCGGGTCAAGCGCGCGGTGGATCTCCTGGACGGCGGCGCCGTGGCGACGGCCGTCGCCGACATCGCCGAAAACCTTGGCGGACCGCATGTCCTGTGCGCGCTGGTCGGCGGGTTCCACATGGGCGAACCGGTGCACGAAACGCCGATGGACAAGTGGGAGCTGATGCTGGACCTCAACACCCGCACATTGATCAACACCGTGCACGGCGTCGTGCCGCACATGCTGAACGCCGGCGGCGGCAAGATCGTGACCGTCGGCGCCGGCGCCGCGCGCCAGGGCATGGCGCAGATGGGTGTCTATGCGGCGGCGAAAAGCGCGGTCATCCGGCTGACCGAAAGCATGGCCGCGGAACTGCGCGACCAAGGCATCAACGTGAACTGCGTCCTGCCCAGCATCATCGACACGCCCCAGAACCGCGCCGCCATGCCGAAGGCCGATCCGACCCGCTGGGTGAGCCCAGAGAAACTGGCTGCGGTGATCGCGTTCCTGGCCTCCGACGACGCCAGCGCGATCAACGGCGCGGCGGTGCCGGTGGCGGGGTTGTCGTAGGGACCGGATGAGGCGGTTACAGGACTAGCCCAGCCCGTTCGCGGCATAGACGCCGGTGAGATAGTCGAACGACTTCTTCGGCACGCGGTCCAGCGATCCCGGCTGCACGCGGATCACGCCGAAGCGTTTGTCGTATCCTTCCGCCCATTCGAAATTGTCCAGGAACGACCAGACGAAATACCCCCTGACCGCGCAGCCCTCTTCGATCGCCCGGTGCATGGCGGATAGATAGCCTTCGAAGAACGCAACCCGGTCATCGTCCAGGACCCGGCCGTCCGCATCGGCCGGATCGGGGAACGCCGCGCCGTTCTCGGTGACGTAGACCGGCGGGTTGCCGTATCGGTCGCGCAGTTCGACCAGTTGCGCATGGAAGGCCTCTGGATCGATTTCCCAGCCCATGTCGGTCAGCGGAAGGCCGGGCGGCGTCGGCCCCATGCCGACGCCGAAGGGACTGTCCGGATCCGGTGCGGCGTACATGCGGCAATAGTGGTTGAGGCCGAAGAAATCGGTCTTCGCCGAGATCCGTTCCAGATCCCCGTCCTGCACGAAGGGCGCGATCTCCTCGGTCAGAAGCGGCGGATACTGGCCCGACAGCATCGGATCGGTGAAGGCCCGGTTCCACAGGCCATTCCAGGTCTGGGCGGCATCCGCGTGATGCGGATCGTCGGCGGCCGGCACCACGGGCGCCATTGAGACCACGGGCCCCACCTGCAGGCCGGGATCGATCGACCGCGCTGCCGCGACCGCCTCGCCGTGCGCCAGGTTCAAGTGGTGAATGGCGGCCACAGCGTCCTGGCGGCTGCGCCGGCCCGGCGCATGGGCGCCCATTATATATCCGACCAGCACCACCACGTTCGGCTCGTTCGTGGGCACCACGTGGCGCACCCGGTCGGACAGATGCGACATCACGATCTGCGCATAGTCGCCGAACCACGCTGCGGAGTCCCGGTTGCGCCATCCGCCGCGGTCTTCCAGCGCCTGCGGCAGGTCCCAGTGATAGAGGCACATCCACGGTTCGATGCCGGCTTCCAGCAGGGCATCCACCAGCCGGTCGTAGAAGGCGAGACCCTGGGGATTGGCCGGGCCGGTGCCGTCGGGCTGGATCCGCGGCCAGGCGACCGAAAAGCGATAGGCCCTGGCCCCCATCCGTTTCAACAGCGCCACATCCTCCGGATAGCGGTGATAGTGGTCGCAGGCGATCTCGCCCGTGTCGCCGTTGACGACGTTGCCCGGCACCGCAGAGAAGGTGTCCCAGATCGACGGGCCGCGGCCGTCTTCGCCGACCGCGCCCTCGATCTGGTAGGAGGACGCGGAGGCGCCCCACAGGAAGCCTTCGGGGAACCGTTTCATGCCGTCCCTTTCCGCCTTGGCGAAGACGCGCCGCTATCCGCCCTTGACCGAGCCCGCCAGCAGGCCGCGCACGAAGTACCGTTGCAGCGAGAAAAACACGGCCAACGGCACCACGATGGAGATGAAGGCGCTGCTGGTCAGGATTTCCCAGTTGTCGCCACGCGACCCCAAGAGCTCCCTCAGTTTCGAGGTCATTACGATCTGATGGTCCTGCTTGCTCAGGAAGACCAGGGCGACAAGCAGATCGTTCCAGACCCACAGGAACTGGAAGATGGCAAAGGACGCCAGCGCCGGCACCGACAGCGGCAGGATCAAGCGGGTGAAGATGTGGTAATGCGAGGCGCCGTCGATCTTGGCGGATTCGATCAGGTCCTTGGGCAGGGTGCCGATGTAGTTCCGCAGGAGATAGATCGCCAACGGCAGTCCGAAGCCGGTATGGGCGAGCCAGATGCCGGGATAGGACTTGGCCGGCACATCGAAGATATTCCCAATCCCGTTATACATGCGCAACAGCGGGATCAGCGACATCTGCAGCGGCACCACCAACAGCCCCACGACCACCACGAACAGCAATTGCCGACCCGGAAAGTCCATCCAGGCAAAGGCGTAGGCGGCGAATGCCGCGATCAGAATCGGGATGATCGTCGCGGGAACGGCCACCGTCAGCGTGTTGAGAAAGGACTGTCCAAACCCCTCGGAGCTCAGCACCTCCAGATAGTTGACCAGCGTGAACACCGGCGGGATCTTGGCAACGTAAAAGATGCGTTTGCCGCGTTTATGTTCGAAGGCGACGTCCGAAACCCACTGATAGCTGCCATCTTCGTTCAGCGTGAACGTGCTGCCGTCCTCGAACTGGATGGTTGCGCCGGCCTGGTTGGCGTCGAAGTTGTTCAGCTTGTCGCCGAAGGTACTTATGGTCTTGTTGCCGCCAGCTTCGAAGAAACTGCCTTCCAGGACGAACTTGCCATCGCGCTCGATCTGGTCGTCGGCAGCGCCCGTTCGGCCTCGCTCGGTGCGTTCCGTGGTCTGCAAAGCCGTCCACCAGCCCGACACGATGAGCTGGTCCTTGTCGCGCAGGGAACTGATGAACAACCCGACCGTCGGGATCGTCCAAATCGCGACCAGGAAGACCAGCATCGCTTGGGCAAGAAACCTGCCATAGGTGATCTTGAGGAAGGGGATCCGCCGGTTCATCGCATGCCCTCCTCTTTCTGGAACCGTCTGATGTTCCAGATCATGATCGGAATGACCGCAATCATGATGATCAGGGCAATCGTCGAGCCGCGTCCGAAATCGCCGCCGCCGCGGAACATCCAGTCGAACATCAGGTTGGCCAGAACTTCGGTGTTCCACTGGCCGTTGGTCATGGCCAGCACGATGTCAAACACCTTCAGCACGATGATGGTGATCGTGGTCCACACCACGAGGATCGTGCTCATCATCTGCGGGATCATGATCTTGAAGAAGATCACGACTTCGCTGGCGCCGTCGATCCGCGCCGCCTCGATCGTCTCTTCGGGGATGCCGCGCAACGCCGCAGAGAAGATCACCATGGCGAACGGGGTCTGGATCCAGATCAGGATCACCATCAGCAACAGGCCGTTCCAAAACGGGATCGTGATCCAGGCCTGGGGTTCGCCCCCCAGCGCCACGACAATGGCGTTCAAGACACCGATCTGCGGCGCATCGGGCCCGCGGAAGTCGTAGACGAATTTCCAGATCACGCTGGCGCCGACGAAGGAGATCGCCATCGGCATGAAGATCATCGACTTGGCGATCGTGCCCCAGGCGACGCGGTCGGCGAGAACGGCGACCAGCATGCCAAGCGCGGTGCTCATCGTCGGAACGATGATCAGCCATTGGATATTGTTGACGATCGACCGCAGGAACTCGGGGTCGCGGAACGCCCAGACATAGTTGCTGAAGGCGACGAAGACCTCGCCGGTGCGGTCGAAGAAACTGAGCCGCAGCGTTTCGTAGACCGGATAGACGAGATAGACGCCGAGAAGAAGCAGTGCCGGGCCGGCGAACAGCCATGGCCTGATCAGGTCGCGCTGATGTTCGCGGCTGACCAGCCGGCCTTCGCGGGTGGTGTCCCTCAGTCCCGCATCCAACATCCAGTTGGTGCCGGCGAAGTACAGCACGCTGACGCCGACACCCAGCACGATCGCCAGAAGCGCGTTAAATACCTGTCCAGCCACGCCCTATTCCCCCCCCGTAGTGACAGTACCGCCGGGTCGGACCGGATTGCCGGCCCGGTCCGACCCATATGCCGAACCCGGGCGATGACGGGTTCCTTACTTGATGGAGTCCCAGCTCCGCTGCATGGCGTCGGCAACCTCCTGGGCCGACTTGCCACTGGTGAAGTCGACCATGCCGGTCCAGAACGCTCCGGCCCCGATCGCGCCGGGCATCAGGTCGGAACCGTCGAACCGGAAGGTCGTTGCGTTCTGCAAGATCTCGCCCTGCTTGCGCAACGTCTCGTTGGCATAGGCATCGTTGTTCACGCCCTTGTGCGGCGTGAGAAAACCGCTCTGCGCCATCCAAAGCTCGTTGGCCAGCCTGGTCTTGAAGAACTCAAGCAGCTCCCGCGTCCCCTTGCTGTCCGCGGTGATCGCCCACAAGGTACCCGCACCCAGCACCGGCCGGCCCAGGTCCTTGCCGGCAAATGCCGGGAAATAGAAGAAGTCCACATCGATGCCAAGCTCGGTGCCATCCGGGAAGAAGGTCGGGATGAAGCTGGCCTGGCGATGCATGTAGCACTTGGGCGGCACGTCGAACATGCCCCGCGGGCTGTCGCGGAAATCGGTCGCCCCGACCGCCGCGGACCCGCCGTTCACCCAGTCGTCGTTCTTGGCGAACATGCCGAAGGTCTCGATCGCCTCGACGATGCGCGGATCGTTGAAGGCGATATCGTTGGTGACCCAGCCGTCATAAACCTCGGGAGGCTGGGTGCGCAGGAGAATGTCCTCGACCCAGTCGGTCGCCGGCCAGCCGGTGGCGTCGCCCGAGCCCAGCCCGATGCACCAGGGCGTGCCGCCGTCGGCAACGATCTGCTTGGACAGCGCGATCAGGTCTTCCATGGTCTCCGGCACTTCATACCCGGCGTCCTCGAAGTTCTCCGGCACGTACCAGACGAGGCTTTTCAAATCGACCTTGTAGAAGAACCCGAACAGCTGCGGATTGCCGTTCTCGTCCTTGTAGGTGCCGAGATCGACCCAGGACTGGCCCGCGGCGTAGTTGTCCAGGACCCACTGGCGCGTGGCGTCGTCCAGCGGTGCCAGGCCGCCCTTGGAAGCCTGGTCCGCGGCCAGCCCCGGCTGCGGGAAAACGGCCAGGTTCGGCGGACTGCCGGCCTGGATGTCGATCGCGATCTGCTGTTCGAAGCTGTCGGAGCCGGCGTACTGAACGGTGGCGCCGGTCGCCGCGACGAAATAGTCCAGCACGCTGTTGACCAGGTCCCGGTCCGGGCCCAGCCACGGTCCCAGAACGGTCACGGTCTCGCCGCTCAGGTCCATCGCCTGGAACTTGTCCAGATCCTCCCAATGGAACCGCGAATCCTCGCCGATCGGGAAAACCAGGTCCTTGCCGTCCTGGGCAACCGCCGCCGTCGCCAACAGCGTGGATGCCACGACCGAAACGAATGACCGGATGAATCGTTGATGCATGCTCTTTGCCTCCCGCATGTCTTGCGTGTCTCGGCGCGCCGTTGAACCGGCGCGTCCGCTGTTGCCCCTTTTCTCGTCTTATATCCTTGATCCTATTTCATGATGCCGGGATTTGCATCAGGATTTCGAAACCGCCGCCTATACGTGTGAGGGCGCGCGGCCGGAACGGCCGGACGGGTCAGCCCCCAGCGATCTTCGGCAACAGGTGGACCTCGGCGTCCGGGGCGATCGGCTGCAGCCAAGCGTCCTGATAGATCTGTCCGTCGATGGCGACTGCCATGCCGGTTTCGAGATGCGGCTTCAGCGCGGGGTAGTGTTCGGCTACCCCGCGCATCAGTTGCCGTATGTTGGCGGCGTCGATCTCAAGCTCGCCGTCGCCGCCTGTCAGCCGCTTCAACGAGCCCGTGAAGACGACCCGGGCCATGACCTCACTCGGCGGCTTCGCTCAGCGCCGCCTCGCCAAGCCGTTTCAGCACATGCGGCGGCGACATCGGCAGCCGGGTGAACCGGACCCCCGTCGCCGCGGCAACCGCATTGGCGATCGCGCCCATCGGCGGCACGATCGGCGTTTCGCCGACACCGCGCACGCCGTAGGGATGGTTCGGGTTGGGTACCTCGACGATCACCGTGTCGATCATCGGCACGTCGGACGCCACCGGGATGCGGTAGTCCAGGAAACCCGGATTCTGCAGCCGGCCGTCCTCGCCGTAGATGTACTCTTCGTTGAAGGCCCAGCCGATGCCCTGAACCGCGCCGCCCTGGTACTGGCCTTCCACATAGTCCGGCTGGATCGCCTTGCCGGCATCCTGGATCACGGTATAGCGCAGAACCGTCATGCGGCCGGTTTCCTTGTCGCATTCCACATCGACGATGTGGGTACCGAAACCGGGCCCGGCGCCCTGGGCGTTGATCGTGGCATTGCCCGCGATCGGCCCGCCGGTTTTGCCCGACACCGCCGCGATCTCGGCCAGCGACATCGGCTCGAAGTCGCCGGCGTTGGCGCCGGCCGGCTTGGCATGGCCGTCCTCCCAGACGACCGCATCCTCGGGGATCTCCCACAGCTTGGCGGCGCGGGCACACATCTCCTTGACCGCCGCCTGCGCCGCGGTGACCACCGCCATGCCGCTGGAGAAGGTGACCCGGCTGCCGCCGGTGAGGAACGTGTAGCCCAGCGAGCTGGTGTCGGCGATGATCGGACGGACGGCGTCATACTCGATGCCCAGTTCCTCCGCCGCCATCAGCGCCAGCGAGGCCCGCGACCCGCCGATATCCGGCGTGCCCGCGACCAGCGTCACGGTGCCGTCCTCGTTGATGTTGATGTTGGCGCAGGTCTCGCCGCCGATGTTGAACCAGAAGCCCGACGCCACGCCGCGCCCCTGGTTCGGACCCAGCGGGGCGTTGTAGTGCGGATGCTCCTTCGCGGCCTCCAGGGTGGCGATCAGGCCGATCGGGCCGAACCGCGGACCGTAGGCCGCGTGCGTGCCCTCGCGGGCAGCGTTCTGCAGCCGGAAATCGATCGGATCGATGCCCAGTTCGTGCGCCAGTTCGTCGACCACGCTTTCGACCGCGAATTCCGAGATCGGCGCGCCCGGCGCGCGGTAGGCGGCGACCTTGGGCCGGTTCAGGACCACGTCGAAGCCGACGGCGCGGACGTTTTCCAGATCGTAGGGCGCAAAGGCGCACATGCATCCCGGCCCGACGGGCGATCCCGGAAAGGCGCCCGCCTCGTATTTCATCAGCGCGTCGGCCGCGGTGATCTTGCCGTCGCGGGTGGCGCCGATCTTGACCCAGACATTGGCGCCCGAGGTCGGACCGGTTGCCCGAAACACCTCGTTGCGCGTCATCACCATCTTCACCGGATGGCCGGACTTGCGCGACAGGGCCAGCGCCAGCGGCTCGAGATAGACGACCGTCTTGCCGCCGAACCCGCCGCCGATCTCGGACGCCGTGACACGCAGCTTGGAGATCTCCATCCCGACCAGGTTCGCGCAGAAGGACCGGACCACGTAGTGGCCCTGGGTGCAGCACCACAGGTCCGCCGATCCGTCCTCGGCAAAGCTGGCGAGGCAGGCATGCGGCTCGATATAGCCCTGGTGAACCGCGTTGGTGTCGAAGCTCCGTTCGATGATGACGTCCGCGGCCGCAAATCCGGCTTCGACGTCGCCAAGGCCGAACTCCACGCGGTTGGCCACGTTGGACGGCTTGTCAGGCTTCGGATCGACACCGCCTGTGAAAAGCGTGTCGTGCAGCACCGGCGCGTCCGGTTCCATCGCCGAGATCACGTCGGTGACATGGGGCAGCGGTTCGTAGTCGACTTCGATCAGCTTGCAGGCCTTGCGCGCGATCGAATCGCTGGTCGCCGCGACCGCGGCCACCGCATGCCCGTCGTACAGCGCCTTACCCTTGGCCAGGATGTTGTGCATCATGTCCCGGTAGTTGACCATCATCTCGCCGGCCGGGACCGGATCGGGGGACATCTCCGGAAAATCCTCGCCGGTGATGACCGCCTTCACGCCGGGCAGCGCCTCGGCCTTGGACGTGTCGATCGACTTGATGCGCGCGTGCGGGTGCGGACAGCGCAGAACCCGGCCGATCAGCATGCCGGGCGCCGACAGATCGGCGCCGAACTTGGCGCGCCCCGTCACCTTGTCCATCCCGTCCGGGCGGACCGCCCGCGTTCCGACCCACTTCAGAACCTTACCCGACTCGTTGCTTGCAGCCGACATGCTCAGGCTCCCCTCATTTCGACGGCCGCGTCCATCACGGCCCGAACGATCTTGTCATAACCGGTGCACCGGCACAGGTTGCCGGCCAGCCAATAGCGGACCTCGGTTTCCGTCGGGTCCGGGTTCTTCTCCAGCAACGCCTTCGCCGCTACCAGGACGCCGGGCGTGCAGACCCCGCACTGCAGGGCGGCGTGCTCCAGGAACTTCTTCTGCAACGGATGCAGGTTCTCCCCTTCGGCCATGCCTTCGATGGTCTCGACCTCGCGGCCTTCCGCCTCGGCGGCAAGCACCAGACAGGCACAGACCAGCCGGTCGTCCAGCATCACGCTGCAGGCGCCACAGTCACCCGTCGCGCAGCCTTCCTTGCTGCCGGTCAGGTCCAGTTCGTTCCTCAGCACGTCCAACAGCGTTTCGGCCGGCTCGCACAGGAACTCGACCTCGTCGCCGTTGACGGTGGTGGTTACATGCAGTTTTGCCATCAGGCCTTCCTCGCGCGTTCGAATGCCAGCACCGCCGCACGGCGCGCCAGCACGCCCGCGACCTGGATCCGGAATTCCTTGGTGCCGCGTTTGTCGTCGATCGGCCGACAAGCCGCGCTCGCGGCCGCGTCCAGCTTGGCCAAGGCGTCGTCGTCGCACGTGCTGCCGATCAGGGCGTCCGACGCTTCCTGCACCAACAGCGGGCGTTCCGCGACCGCGCCCAGCGCCACGCGCGCGGCCTGGCAGACGCCGGCGTCGTCCAGGGTCACGCAGACGCCCGCGCCGACGACCGCGATATCCATTTCCGTGCGCGGAATGAACCGCAGATAGGCATCGCCGGTATGCGCCGGCCGCGCCGGCAGGAACAGCGACGTCACGATCTCGCCCTTTGCCAGGGCCGTCTGGCCCGGGCCCGTCACGACCTCTTCGACGGGCAGGTCGCGGCGCCCATCGGGGCCGGCGATGGTCGCAATGGCGCCGGCCGCGATCAGCGCCGGCACGCTGTCGGCCGCCGGCGAGCCGTTGCAGAGATTACCGACCATCGTGGCGCGGCCCTGGATCTGGGTCGAGCCGATCAGATCCGCGGCTTCGACAACGCCCGGGTACTTCGCGTGCAGACCGTCGTGCTCGCCCATCTCGGCCGCGGACACCGCGGCGCCGACCCGATAGCCGCCGTCTTCAGCCGCGATCGAGCGGACTTCGTCGATATGTTTGATGTCGACGACGAGTTCCGGTTCGATCATGTCGTTGCGCAACTGCACCAAAAGGTCGGTTCCGCCGGCCAGGACGCGCGCCTCGCCGCCCGCCCCGGCAAGCAGGGCAACCGCCTCGTCCATGGTCTGTGGCGATTCGTATCGCATTGTCTTCCTGTCCTCCTCTGCCGGATCTGTTTGGCGCCCGGCGTTTCACGGGCCGACCCGGTCGGTTCCCGCAACCTCGTTGCCGCTAGAATAAACCACCCAATTCGGCCGCTCCAGCACAAGCGGTGCGTCATACGATGCCGCAGGCGTGGCTTAGCTCATCCAGGTGCCGCCGTCCAGATTCAGGGTTAGGGCGAGACTGCAATCCCCACCGGACGCCGCAAGGAACACCGCCGGGCGCGGCCGGTTCCACGCACGCCGCCGGCGACGTTCGCCGCCTTGTCCTGCAGTTTCATGACGCCCCCTCCGGCTCCCGCGCGCCGGAACGGCCGGTCAGCGCTGCCCGGTTTGCCAGCAGCCAGGGCAGCATGAGCGAAAAGATGCCGAGAACGAAGATCTTGTTCACGAACCAGTTCATCGTCCAGATCGTCCAGTCCGGGGCGGGCAGGAACAGGATGAACTTGGTCACAACGATGACGATCTCCACCGCCGCGATGACGACGCCGGCGGCGAACAGCCAGGCCGGGCGGCGCAGCAGGCCCCAGGCCAGGGTGAGGTGGGCGACCCACCAGAAGTCCCACATGATGTAACGCCCGATCGGCGCCCCCTCCTCCAGCGCGAACGCCACCGGCAACACGAACTTGATGATCAGCGTCCAAAGCGACAGCAGGATCAGCACGTGCGCGAAGAACGGCGCGGCACGAAGGGGGTCGGAGGTTTCAGACAAGCCGGGTTGCGGCATCGCACGTCAGTTCCGGGATCGGAAGACGGTAGGGACAGGCGCCCAGGCAGGCCTGGTGGCTGCAGGAGAGGCAACGGGCGGCCCCGTCGCCCAGCGCCGCATAGTCGGCAACGGCCATGGCTGTATCGCCGTAGTCGACAGCGTACATGCGCGTGCGCAGGACCTCGGCGATGGGCACCGCGTCGGGGCAGGCGCCCGCGCAGAAGTCGCAGCCGTGCCGGCAATAACGCGCGCCCTGTAGATAGGCGTACCGGGCCAGCAGGTTGAGGTCGCCCCCGCGCATGTCCGGGTTGCCCGAGCCGCCGACATACTCGTCGATCAACTCCGTCGAGGTCATCGAGATCAGCACCGAATCGACGCGCGGGCTGGACAACACCCAGCGGAACGCCGCCTGGGCGAAGGTGCTGCCGTCGCGCTCGAACTGACGCATGTCGTTCAGCCGCGCGCCCATCAATGTCTTCATCGCGATGACGCCGATGTCCTTTTCCTTTGCCTTGTCCAGGACTCGCGGCAGATCCGGCTGCATGTCCACGTAATGAAAGACATGGCGCATCTTGTCGTAGAAGTCCGGGTCCTGCGCAAAGCTGTAGGCGACCAGGATCACGTCAGCGAGGTCGTTGTCGATCGTGTAGTCGAGGCATGGAACAAGTTGGCTGCCGTGTCCCGACACGCCGCGGAACCGGATCTTGCCCTGCTGTTTCGCGCGCTCGGTGAACGCCCACCATTCTTCGTTCTGCATGCGCGAAACGTCGTTGACGGCGTGGTTGAAATAGATGTCCACATAGTCCGTCCGCAGCCGGCGCAGGCTGCCCTCCAGCGCCTCCATCATGTCGGCCTGACGATGGCGCGTCCGCGCCTTGGTCTTAGAAGCGATGATGACCTGGTCGCGCACGCCTTGAAGGCCTTCGCCGAAGGCCTTCTCGGCCCGCCCGAACCGGTAGCTCTCCGCGGTGTCGAAGAAGGTGACGCCCCGGTCCAGCGCGTGGCGCACCAGATCGGCGTCGGTGGAACTGGCCGACCCGAAACCGATGTCGGACACCACCAGGCCGGTCTTGCCCAGCGTTACATGGTTGCGGATCTGAGGGTCCTGCACAGGCGTCCCTCCCTGGCGCGCCGCCGCGCCCAAGCCGGTCAGGCCAACCCCGGCCGCGCCGCCCAGCCCCAGGAATCTGCGTCGGCTCAACATCGTCCGTCCTGTCTCCCGCCCGTTTGCCGGCGGTCCGCCAGCATGTCCCCATGCTAAGGCGCGGGTTCTCGACGATCAAACGGACCAAAGGCCGCGGCGCCTTCACAACAACGCGAGCCCGCGCGCGCCAGAACGGGGTGGTTTCAGGTGCGCACGCCGTGCGATAGTCCGGCCCCGGAGAACGGGACGGCATGGCTTCGGATTTTTCGCATATTCATCTCGACCCGGTCGGCGGAATTGCGGGCGATATGTTCCTGGCCGCACTGGTGGATCTCGCGCCCGGCCTCGCCGAGGGGGCGCTTGCCGCCATGCGCGACGCCGGCCTGCCGGCGGCCTCCGCCCCAACCTTTTCCGACACCGCCGGGCACGGGTTCCGGGGCAAGGGCTTCGCCCTTTCCGCACAGGCCGAAGGCCTGCCGGCGCGTGACCCCCGCTACGGCGCCATTCGCGCGGCACTGGAGGAGAGCCCGCTGGCGCCGGCCGTCAAGGCCCGGGCGCAGGACATCTTCGCGCTTTTGGCCGAGGCCGAGGCACAGGTCCACGGCATCCCCGTCGACGATGTTCATTTTCACGAGCTTGCCGCATGGGACACGCTGGCCGACGTGACCGGCGCGGCCTATCTGATCGACGCGCTGGGCGTGCGCGGCTGGTCGCTGGGGCCCCTGCCCATGGGCGGCGGCCGGGTCCGGACGGCGCATGGCACGCTGCCCGTACCCGCACCGGCCACGGCCCTGCTGTTGGAAGGATTCCAGGTCTTCGACGACGGCCTGACCGGCGAACGGGTGACGCCGACCGGTGCGGCGATCCTGAAACATCTGGCGCCGTCACCGCGCCCGCCCGAACGGCCGCACCGGATGGCGGGCCAGGGCCTGGGCTTCGGCACCCGGACGCTGCCGGACACGCCCAACTGTCTGCGGGCGCTGGCGCTGGCGACGGGCGGCGATGACGCGACCCCCGGCAGGGGACGCGACGCGGTCGGTCTGATCGCCTTCGAAGTGGACGACCAGACGGCTGAGGACCTTGCCATCGGGCTTGAAAGGATCCGCAGCCTGGACGGCGTTCTCGACGTGACCCAGGCGCCCGTCTTCGCCAAGAAGAACCGCATGGCCGCGCATGTCCAGGTCCTGTGCCGGCCCGAGCGGATCGAACCGGTGATCGATGCCTGCCTCCTGGAGACCGCGACGATCGGTTTGCGCTGGCAGATCCAGGACCGTGTCGTGCTGCACCGGGAGCATGCTGCCGGCGAGCCGGGCGTCAAACTGGCGACACGACCGGACGGCGGCAGGACCGCCAAGGCCGAGGCCGCGGATCTGGAAGACGTGGCCGGCGGCCATGCCGGCCGGCGTCGGGCCGCCCGCCGCGCCGAGGACGGCGCGCTTGCAGACAGAAAGGACGGCGACGAACGGCCATGACAGCGGAGATCGAAACGCGCCTGGGTCGCGTCCTCGATACGTTCGACGACGCCACCGTCGCGGTCAGCGGCGGCGTCGACAGCGTCACGTTGGCCGTCGCCATGCACCGTCGCGCACCGGCGCGAACCCGCGTCTTCCACGCGGTCTCGCCCGCGGTTCCGCCCGAGGCGACGGCCCGGGTCAGGGCGCTGGCCGACCAGGAGGGCTGGGACCTTCGGGTGGCGGACGCCGGCGAGTTCCAAGACGAGGCCTATCTCGCCAACCCGGTGAACCGGTGCTTCTTTTGCAAGTCCAACCTCTATGCCGCCATGCGGCAGGTCACCGAGGGCCCGCTGTTGTCGGGCACCAACTTGGACGATCTGGGCGACTTCCGGCCCGGGCTGCAGGCGGCGAAGGAAAACGGCGTGCGACACCCGTTCGTCGAGGCGGCGATCGACAAGGCGGGCGTCCGCGCGCTGGCCCGGTCGCTGGGGCTGGATGACATCGCCGAACTGCCGGCCCAGCCCTGCCTGTCCAGCCGGATCGAGACGGGGATCGCGGTCGAGGCGGAAACGCTCTCACTGGTCCACCGGATCGAGACCGCGGTGACCGATTGGCTGGCCGACCGGGGCGGCGCCCCCGAAACCGTGCGGTGCCGCGTCCGGCGTGGCGGGCTTGTCCTGGAACTGGATCCCGACAGCCTGGAAACCTTGGACGGCGCCGATGGCGAACCGCTCAGGGCCCGCCTGGCCGCGCTGGCCGCGGCCGGCGGCCACGACACCGCGCCACGGGTCGAAACCTACCGTCGCGGCAGCGCCTTCCTGACCGGACTCGGACGCGGAACCGCGCGATGACCCGCGACGCGGTTCTGGATTTCTCCCGCGCGGAACGCATCGGCCTGCCCGAGGCGGTCTTCTGTCAGGGCAAGACGCCCGAACAGATCTCCGCCATCCTGGACGCGTCTGCCGGCAGGATGGACGCGGTCCTGTTGACCCGGTTGTCTCCGAAGGCGCTGGGTGCGCTGGACGAGGCGCACCGCGCGAAGATCGACTACGACGCGCTTTCGCGGACCGGGATCTGGGGCCGAGCGCCCGTCCCGGCAGGCACCGGCGCCGTCGCGGTGCTGACCGCGGGAACGTCCGATCTCGGCGCCGCGCGCGAGGCGGTTCGCACGCTGGCCTTCGGCGGCCAGGCCGCGACGGAAATCCCCGATGTGGGCGTCGCCGGTCTTTGGCGCCTGATGGACCGGCTGGAGGAGGTGCGTCGCCACCGCGTGGTCATCGTCGCCGCCGGCATGGAGGGTGCCCTGTTCAGCGTCGTCGGCGGGCTGGTGCCCGGGGTGGTGATCGCGCTGCCCACATCCCAGGGCTACGGGGTCGCCAGCGGCGGCAGGGTCGCGGTAAACAGCGCGCTGGCCAGTTGCGCGCCGGGGATCGCCGCGGTCAACACCGACAACGGCTACGGCGCGGCCTGCATCGCGCTCAGGGTGCTGGCGGCGACCGTCGGCGCCCAGCCGGCAACGTAAAGCCGGTCTGCAGACAGACGATCTTGCCCGGGCCGGCGATGCCGCTAGGTTGGTTTTGGCCCGCCACCTTAGAGGACGCCTTTGATGACCGTTCGAACCGGCCGCGAATTCCTGAGTATCCCGGGACCGACGACCGTCCCCGACGAGGTGCTGGGCGCCATGCACAGGCCCGCCATCGAGATCTACGGCGGTAGCCTACTGGAGACGACGACCAGTCTTCTTGAAGACCTGCGCCGGGTCTTTCGCACCGACGGACGGACCTACATTTACGCCGCCAACGGCCACGGCGCCTGGGAGGCGGCTTTCACCAACGTGCTGTCGCGCGGCGAGAAGGTTCTTGTCCTGGAAAGCGGGCGGTTCGCCGTCGGCTGGGGCGAGATGGCCGCAATGATGGGCGTGGAGATCGAGATCCTGGCCGCCGGCGGTCACGGCGCGGTCGATCCGGCCGCCGTTGAGGCCCGGCTGCGCGCCGACACGGCTGGCGAGATCAAGGCCGTCATGGCGGTCCAGGTGGACACGTCCACCAGCGTGGTCAACGACATCGCTGCGGTCGGCCGGGCGATCGCCGCCGCCGGGCACGGCGCCCTTTATATGGTCGACACCATCGCGTCGCTGGCCACGATGCCGTTCGAGATGGATGATTGGGGCGTCGACGTCAGTGTCAGTGCCGCCCAGAAGGGCCTGATGACGACGCCGGGGCTGAGCTTCGTTGCGGCCGGGCCCAAGGCCGTCGCCGCGCACGAAACCGCGGACCTGCGGACCGCCTACTGGGACTGGACCGGGCGCGAGGGGGCCAAGCACTACCAGAAGTACTGCGGCACCCCGCCCGAACACCTGCTGTTCGGCCTGCGCAAGGCGCTGGACATGTTGTTCGAAGAAGGGCTGGAAAACGTCTTCCTGCGCCACCGGATCCTGGCCGAAGCGGTGCGTCGGGCCGTGGCGGTCTGGGGCGAAGGCGGCGTCTTGGACTTCAACGTGCCCGAACCGTCGGCGCGCGCGGATTCGGTAACGACCATCGTCATGAAGGACGGCCGCGACCCGGGGCCGCTTTTGGACTATTGCGACAGCAAGTGCGGTGTCGTCCTGGGCATCGGTATCGGCGCCTTGAGCAACCAGGCCTTTCGCATCGCCCATATGGGATATGTGAACGCGCCAATGGTCCTCGGCACGCTTGCCGTCGTGGAGGCGGGTCTGATCGCGCTCGACATCCCGCACGGGAGAGGCGGCGTCCAGGCGGCAACCGACTGGATCGCCCGATCGGTCGCCGCCTGACGGTCGGATCGCTTCTTAACTATACCTCTGTACCGCAATACGAGAGAATCGGCCCAACTACACGCGTTTCGTGTGGGTATTAATTATTTCTTATAAAAACTGTCATAATTCAGTGACTTCTGGTGAAGCCCGTCGGCCACCGGCCATTCAATCGGGTTTCCCGATGTTATTGATAGGGGGCAGGTGTGTTTACTGGTCTCAGCCTCAGGCAGCGTCTTCTGACGCTCGCGCTTTTCAGCGCTCTGGTTCTTTTTGGTGTAATCGCCTTTGCTCAGCTTCAGTTCAGTTCGCTGGGCCAGGATCTCAACCGGCTCGCGCGCCAGGATCTTCCACTGGCAAACTTGACGCGCGACATCACCGTCCATCAGCTAGGCGAAGCGACCAGCTTCGAGCGGGCGATCCGCTTTGGGACCGAGATGAGCGCGGATGCGAACGCCGGTCCGTCGTTCGACGCCGCCGTCAGCGAGTTCGACGCACATCGCGACAAGGTCAGGTCCAGCATCGCAGAGCTTCGCGCGCTGACCGCAAGCGCCAACGCAGCCGCGGACGCGACACATTCGGCGATCGATTTCGACAACCTCGGAGAAGTGATCGATCGCATCGAGGAGTCGCACGGGTCGCTGTCGATCACTGCCAACGAGGCTTTCGAGGCATTGCGTGACGGCGACATCGCAGAGGCCACGACCAAGGCGGAAGCGATCCAGGCGACGGCGCTGGTCCTGCAGATCGACACCGAAAGCCTGATGACCGAGATCAGCCGGAGCACGGTCGAGTCTGTCGAGGCCTCCCAGGCCCGTGAAAAGCTCTCCGAGAAGATCCTGTGGGGCGGCGGCGCGGCCGCGCTGTGCGTGACGATCCTGGTCAGCCTGTTCTTCGCCCAGGTCACGATCAGCCCCCTGATGGCAATCCGCACGGTGATGCTGCGCCTTGCGGATGGCGACCACGAGTGCGAGATCCCCTTCGTCAACCGCCGCACCGAGATCGGCGAGATGGCCCGCGCCGTCAACATCTTCAAGCAGAACGCGCGCGAGGCCGAGACGCTGCGCAAGGAACGCGAGAACGAAGCCGACGAGCGCCAAGAGGCGATCCGTCAGGAAATGCTGGGCCTTTCCGGCGCGCTGGAAGAAGCGCTGGAAACCTCGGTAAAGGCGATCGCTGAAAAGACGAACCAGATGAGCGACCACGCCCAGCGCATGGGCCGGACCGCCAACGACGTCAACAACCAGGCCGTCACCGTCGCATCCGCGTCCGAGCAGGCCTCGGCGAACGTGGCCACCGTTGCGGCGGCGGCGACGGAACTTGCCAGCATTGCCAGCGAAATCAACGCGAACGTCACGCAATCCGCAGACGTGGCCAAGGGCGCGGTCAAAGAAGCGCGCTTGACGAACGAATCCGTCAAGGGCCTGACAGAGGCGGCGGGCAAGATCGGCGACGTCGTTTCCCTGATCAGCGAGATCGCCGAACAGACCAACCTTCTTGCGCTGAACGCGACGATCGAAGCGGCCCGCGCCGGCGAGGCCGGCAAGGGCTTTGCGGTGGTCGCGAACGAGGTGAAGTCGCTGGCCAACCAGACAGCAAAGGCCACGGGCGAAATCGGCGAGCAGGTCAAATCCATCCGCGATGCCACTGCCGGCGCGGTCGATGCGATCGACGCGATCGGCCGCACCGTGCTCGAACTGGACGAGCGGTCCAGAACGATTGCCGCGGCGGTGGAAAAACAGGAATCAGCGACCCGCGAAATCGCCGAGAACGCCCAGCAGCTTTCGCAGGGCACCCAGGAGGTCTCGTCCAGCATCACCCAGGTCTCCTCCGCCTCCAGCGAGGCCAGCACGCTGGCGGACGAAGTGTCGATGGCATCGGACGAGATTTCGGTGTCGATGACCGATCTTCAGTCGAACCTCAAGAAGGTGCTGCGCACCTCCTATGCCGGCGACCGGCGCGACGAAAAGCGTATCGATGTCGAAATCGAAGCGCGATACAACAGCAGCGGTTCCTGGCGCCCCTGTGTGATCCGCAACATCTCCACCGGCGGCGCCTTCCTGACGGGCATCGAGAGCCCGTTCGAAGGCAAGGCCATCCATCTGCGCGTGCCTGACATCGGCGACATCCGGGCCAATATCGTTCAGGTCGGACACGAAGAATGCGGCGTCTCGTTCGTCATCGACGACGACGCGATCAAGTCTCAGCTGGCCGCACGGTTCGGCGACACGCCGCTTGGCGGAGACCAGGCCGCAGCCTGACAAGCGCGCGCCACGGCGATCACAAGATCGTCGCGCGCTCTGATTTTTCTTCCCGCGGACCGGCGATCCGGTACCCTCCTCGCCCGTACCCCCGCTTCGAGGCACGGGCGATGACGCATCCGAGCTTTGCGATCGCGGCCGTTTCGCGATGGACAAGAACCGTCGCGCTTTTTCTCGCATTTGTGTCGGCTTCGGCCCCGACGGTCGCCCAAGATGAAACCGGGCCGGGCGACATGCTTGGCGTTCCGGGCGGGACCTTCGTCATGGGCGATGCAGAAGGGGAACCCGACGAGACGCCGCGGACGGTCACGGTCGCACCTTTCACGATCATGCGCCTGGAGGTCACGAACCGGCAGTTCTGGGCCTTCGTCGCGGCGACCGGGCACCGGACCGACCCGGAGGTGCGCGGCTTCGGATATGTCTGGGACGGCCGCTGGCAACGGGTTGCCGGCGCCACATGGCGCCGGCCGTCCGGACCCGACAGCGCCATCGACGGACGCGCCGACCATCCGGTTGTCCAGGTCTCGGCCCGCGACGCCGCCGCCTACTGCGCCTGGGCCGGGCTGCGCTTGCCGCGGGAAGAGGAATGGGAGTTCGCCGCCCGCGGCAGCGACGGCCGACGCTATCCCTGGGGCGACGAACCGCCCGACCGGACGGGCGCACCGCGCGCCAATTTCGGGACCCAACGCTGTTGCGCGCCCAGCGACGCAGACGGGTTCGCCGCGACAGCGCCGGTCGGCACCTATCCCGCCGGCGCCTCGCCCGTCGGGGCGCTGGACATGGCCGGCAACGTCTGGGAATGGACGGCCAGCCGCTTTCCCGGCCGGCACGACCAGGTCGCGCTCAGGGGCGGCGGCTGGGGCAACAACCCGTGGTGCCTGCGCGTTTCCTATCGCCACGGCAACCCCGACGACATCGGGCTCGACATGGTCGGGTTCCGGTGCGCCGGCGATCCCGGCTAGGACGTGTCGTCATAGAAAACGGTACCGACCGTAACGGGTCATTCCGCAGTGGTTGGGACGCGCGTCAGCACGATGCTGTTCCAGTTGTGTCCATTGTCTTCCGTGTTCGAAACGGCGATGCTGTTTCTGTCCGGGCTGACCTTGGCTTCGAAATATCCGCCGCGCAACAAGGCCGAGCCGGGCTTCGCGCTCAAATGGACCCAGGCACCCGACAAGACGTCATCGAACCCAAGCTGTGCGTCCACTTCATAGTGGGGAGCGGGCAGATCGCTCGGTGTCCACGTCATTTTTATCGTCACGCGGTCGCCCCAGTGCTCGATGGTCGCCTTTCCCTCGCCGTGATAAACCCACGCGCCGCCGAGATCGCCGGACCCAAAGAGGTCTTCGGTCGTCTCGCCGGTGGTGTCGCGCGACGTCCCCTGCCCCTGGGCCGGCGGTGGCAGGACAAGAACAACGACGGTGACGAAAATCGCCAGCACGGTGGCTGTGCTGAACCGATCAAGGTGGAACATTTTCTATCTCGCTACCGGATTGGGTTCTGACGTCGCGTTTGCCGGCGCGGCGGCCGTGACGTCGGATTCATGATCAGACGACCCGATTGCCTTTGAACCGCACCCTGCCAAGCCCCGCCCGTTCGCACCAGTGGTCAAGCAAGGCGGAGAAGTCCTTCGACCCGTATCCGCCGCTGCGCGCCAGGCTGAGGCTTTCGCGGGCCGCCGCCGCCATCGGCAGCGGCGTCCGCGCGGTGTTGGCGGCGTCCAGGATGAGGCTCAGGTCCTTGTGCGCCAGGTCGATGGCGAACCCCGGTTCCACATCGCCGGTCAACACCTTGCTCGCATAGTTCATCTTCAATTGCCCGTTGGTGGCGCTGGTGCCGTGGATCACGTCAAGCGTGGTCTCCAGGTCCAGCCCGAACGCCTGGGCCAGTGCCAGGGCCTCGGCGTTCATCTGGCAGGACGCAACCGCGAGATAGTTGTTCACCAGCTTGGTCCGGATCCCGTGGCCGGGCGGCCCGCAGTGATGGATGGTGGTGCCCATCGCCTGCAACAGCGGCAGCACCCGCGCGAACTCGGCCGCGCCGGCGCCGACCATGAACAGGCTCTCGCCCGCATCCGCATGGCTCGCCAGCCGCCCGACCGGCGCGTCCACGAAGCCGAGCCCCGCCTCCGCGCATGCCGAGGCCAGCCGGTCCGTCAGTTCCGGGTCCACGGTGCTCATGTCCATCACCAGTCCGCCGGGCCGCGCGTTCGCGACGATGCCGTCGGGTCCCAGGACGACCGCCTCGACCGCTTGGTTGTCCGGCAGCATGGTGATCGTCACGTCGCTTGACCCCGCCACCGCGGCCGGCGACGGCGCGGCGTCCGCGCCAAGCGCCTCCAGGTCCGCGACCGGTTCGGCACGCAGGTCGTGCACGGTCATCGAGAACTGTTTCTTGCGGATGTTCGACGCCATCGGCCGGCCCATGCGGCCCAGTCCCACGAACCCGATCTGATCCATTTCCGCCCCCTTTACGGCTGTGTCTTTTTTCCGGGCACCCTGATGCCATATCCTAAAGGGAGGGGAAAAGCGACGGGAGCGGACCATGCGGCGATTGATCGGGACGGCGGCAATCGTCCTTGCCTTGCTGGGCGGCAACGCGCATGCGGGCGAGAAAGTCGATCTGGAACTGGTGCTGCTGGCCGATGCATCGGGCTCGATCGACGACGCCGAGATCCTGTTCCAGCGCCAGGGTTACGCCACCGCCATCACCGACCCGGTCGTCCTGTCGGCGATCGCCGGCGGCTTCGACCAGAAGATCGCCGTCACCTACGTGGAATGGGGCGACATGCTGTCCCAGGAAGTGGTGGTGCCCTGGACCATCATCGACGGGCCCGACAGCGCGGCCGCCTTCGCCCAGGCGCTGCTCAACACGCCCCGGCGCGCTTTCGGCCGCAACGCCATCGGCGCCGCCCTGGTCGCCGGTCAAGCCCTGATCGAAGGCAACGACATCGAAGGCCACCGCAAGGTGATCGACTTCTCCGGCGACAGCGCCAACAACTGGAACGGCATCTCGATCTTCGAGGCCCGCGCATCGGTGCTGGCGGCGGAAATCGTCATCAACGGTCTGGCGATCCTCTGCCGGGACTGCAGCGGCCGGCCCGTGAGCTACGACCTGGAGGCGGCCTTCGCCAATTCGATCATCGGCGGCCCGGGCAGTTTCGTGATCACCGCCGACGGCCGCGAACGCTTTGCCCAGGCCGTACGCCAGAAGCTGATCCTGGAGATCGCCGGCCTCCAGCCGGGCGAGGAGCACAAGGTCCGGCTCGCCAGCTGGGATTGACCGGCGCACACCGCGCGTCGCGGCAGCCACGCCCCCTTCGACGGGCTCAGGGCGGGCTTTCGAGACGCGCCCTGCGGGCGCTCCTCAGGGTGAGGCTATAGATTCGCCGACGACCCCTACCTTCATGGTGAGGAGGCGCGCGATGGCGCGCCGTCTCGAACCATACGGCTGATGCCTTACTCCGCGGCCGCCAGTCCCGCTTCGGCCGAGGCCGCGGGACGCTTGTGGAAGGTGCCGTCCTTCATGATCGCCGTCAGCCGGTCGGCGTCCTGCAGGATCTTCACGTCGGTCAACGGATCGCCGTCCACAAGGATCAGGTCGGCGAGGCTGCCTTCCTTCACCTGGCCGATATCCATCTGCATGATCTCGCCGCCCAGCTTGGTCGCCGCCGTGATCGCCTCCATCGGCGTGTAGTCCAAGAGGTTCACGAAATGCTCCAGGTCGCGGGCATTGGTGCCGATCGGGTTCCAGGCAAAGCCGTAGTCGCCGCCCGGCAGCACGCGCACGCCGCGCTTCTTGAGCTTTTTCATGTTCTCGATGCACATCTCCAGCTCGCGCGCGAAATAGATCGCGACCGGATGGTCGGTGTCGATGCCCCAGGCCTTACCCTCGCCCTTGGCCGTCGCGTACATGATGCCCATGGCCGGCGCGACGAAGATCTCGTCCTTCTTCGCCTCCAGCATGTCCAGGGCCTCTTCGTCGCACAGGGTCGCGTGGTAGATCACGTCGACGCCGTTGCGCAGCGCCATCTTGACGCTTTCGCCGGCACGGCAATGGGCGGCCACCACCTTGTCGCGCGACCGGCCAACCTCGCACACCGCCGCGACCTCTTCTTCGTTCATCACGGTCAGATGCGCGCGGGCAAACGGGATGAACTCGTCGCCCGACGGGTTGATCTTGATGGTGTCGACGCCTTCGCGGCACATCTCCCGTGCGGTCCGGCGGAACTCGTCGGCGCCGTCACAGCAGATCGCGAAGGTCTCGTGATGAATGTGCGCCCGGCGCACGTCGCCAAGGCCGCCCGTCACCGTCAGTTCCGGGCTGGCCGCGCGCATCCGCGGGCCGACGATATCGCCCGCGTCGATGGCGTTACGGATCACCACGTCCAGGCGCGGTTTCGCCGCCGCCGCGCTGAACAGGGCCGTGAACCCCTGGTCCAGCATCTTGCGGGCGTATTTCATGGTCTCCAGGGTGTGCTCTTCCGGCGGAATGTCGCCCAGACCTTCCAGGGTCGAGGTGTCGCAGAAGCTGATATGGGCGTGCGATTCGATCAGGCCCGGCATCAGCGTTTGGCCGCCGCCGTCGATGACCTCGGCGCCGTCGCGTCCGGGCGCCGCACCCTCTTTGGCCACCGCCTTGATCTGGTTGCCTTCGACCAGCACCTCGCCGGGGAACGGGGCCGCGCCCGTCCCGTCGATGATGCGCACGTTGGTGAATACGGTCCCGGCCATCGTTTTCCTCCCTCGAATCCCGCCCGGCATTGCGGGCTTTGGCTGAGACCTTAGCGCCGCCGCGGCAGGTCCGTAAAGCGGGCCCGTCGCCGCGGCGTCTGGGCTACAGCCAACCGCTTGGCGTTGCTTTATATTTGCGTGCCATCTGCAAGGAGGTCCGCCGCGCCCGATGCCCCGCCAGACCGTTGAACCGACCGAAGAGGGACGCGTCGGCGATCTCAGGATGCTGCGCTGGCTGGGTCCGTTCATCTGGCCGCGCGACGATCCGGGCCTCAGGCTCAGGCTGGCCGGCGCGATAGCCCTCCTGCTTTTGATGGCCGGGATCAACGCCCTGGTCCCGATCCTGTTTGCCCGGGCGGTGGACGCCTTCACCATGCCGCAACAGGCCATGCTGGCGGCGCCGGTGGCGTTGTTAGTGCTGTACGGTTTCCTGCACTGGGGCGGCAAGCTGGCCAGCGAGGCGCGCTGGCTGTTCTACGGGCCGATCGAACAGCGGATCCAGCGCCGGGCAGCGCTCGCCTCGTTCCGGCATCTGCACGGCCTGTCGCTGGCCTTCCACCTGGACCGCAGCACCGGCCGGCTGTCGCGCATCATGGACAACGGCCTGCGCGCGATCCGCGAGCTGTTGTTCGACTGCGTGTTCCTGGTGCTGCCTTTCGCCACCGAAATCGTGCTGATCACCTCGATCGTCATCTACAGATACGAAGGCTGGTATGCGGCGATCATGGTGGTGACCCTGGTCGCCTATTCCGCCGCGCTGATCGTCGGCGCGTCCTTGTGGCGCAAGCGCCAGCGCGTCGCCATCGCCGAGGGGGCCGTGGTCTACGGCAAGGCGATCGACAGCCTCTTGAACTACGAGACGGTCAAGTATTTCGGCAACGAGGCGGAAAGCGCGGTCCGCTATGATTCCGCGCTGCAGAACGTGGAACGCCTGATCGTGCGGTCGCTGCGCTGGCGCGCCTTGGTGGGCATGGTGCTGGCGACCGTGATCGGCGCCGGTCTTGCGGCGATGATACTGTTGGCCGGCAGCGAGGTTGCGGCTGGCACGCTGACGATCGGCGATTTCGTGCTGGTCAACGCATACCTGCTGCAAATCGTCCGGCCGCTGGAGCGGATGAGCAACATCTACCGGCGACTGAAGGCCGAACTCACCAACCTGGAGCTGCTGGTCGCCCTGTTCGACGAGGAACCGGAGATCAAGGACGCCGCGAACGCGCAGCCGTTGCCGGACGGCCCGGGCGCGGTGACGTTCGACGCCGTGTCCTTCACCTATAACGACCGCGATCCGATCCTGGCCGAGCTTTCCTTCGACGTTCCGGCCGGCCGCAGCCTCGCCATCGTCGGGCCCACCGGCGCCGGCAAATCGACCATCGCGCGGCTTTTGTTCCGGTCCTACGACCCCACCGGCGGCGGCATCCGCATCGACGGCCACGACCTGCGCACCCTGACCCAGGATTCCGTGCGCGGCGCGATCGGCGTCGTGCCGCAGGAACCCGTGCTGTTCAACGAGACGATCGGCTTCAACATCGGCTTCGGCCGCCCCGATGCCGGACCCGACGAGATCGAGGCCGCCGCCCGGGCGGCGGAGATCCACGATTTCATCGCAGCCCTGCCCGACGGCTACGACACCCTGGTCGGCGAGCGCGGCCTGAAACTGTCCGGCGGCGAGAAACAGCGTGTGGCGATCGCCCGCGTGGTGCTGAAGAACCCGCCGATCCTGTTGTTCGACGAGGCGACCTCGTCGCTGGACACCCGGACCGAGGCGCAGATCCAGGCCAATCTCACGGCGCTGGGCCGGGGACGGACCCGGATCATCGTCGCGCACCGGTTGTCCACCGTGGTCGATGCCGACGAGATCCTGTATCTCGACCGCGGCCGGATCGTCGAACGCGGCACACACGCCGCGCTGCTGGCGGCCGACGGGCCCTATGCCGCCCTGTGGCGGCGCCAGCAGAAGCAGCACGACGCCGAGGCGGGGTGGCAGGACGAAGGGTCGCTGAAGGCGCGGGCCTAGTGTTGGCCGGGGGCCGATCTCCTGCTAAACGTCCCGTGCCGGCGCAGCCGGCCGGTCCAATAAGAATGATCCGGGAGGTTTCTAGATGAACTACGTGATCGCCCCCGCCCCTGCCGTGACGCTGCCCGTGCGCGGGACAGACGACGTCTTTCCCGTACACCGCGTCTATTGTGTGGGCCGGAACTACGCCGCCCATGCGGTGGAGATGGGCCACGATCCCGACAAGGAACCGCCCTTCTTCTTCCAGAAGAACCCGGACAACCTGATCCCCGGCCACGGCGAGTTTCCATACCCGTCCGCCTCGTCCGACGTGCATCACGAGATCGAGATGGTGGTCGCCCTGTCCAAGGGCGGCACCGACATCCCGCTCGACCGCGCACTGGACCACGTATTCGGCTATGCGGTCGGCCTGGACATGACCCGGCGCGACCTGCAGGGCGAGGCCAAGAAACTCGGCCGGCCCTGGGAGGTCGGCAAGGCTTTCGAGTCCTCCGCGCCCTGCACCGAGATCGTGCCCGCCAGCGACATCGGCCATCCCGACACCGGCGCCGTCTGGCTCAAGATCAACGGCGAAACCCGCCAGGAGGGCGACCTCAACCAGCTCATCTGGAAGGTGCCCGAGATGATCGCCTATCTGTCCGGCTTGTTCACGCTGGCGCCGGGCGATCTCATCTTTTCCGGCACACCGGCGGGCGTGGGTCCGGTGAACCGCGGCGACCGGCTGGACGGACATGTGGACGGCGTTGGCGAACTTTCGGTGACGGTGGTCTGACGGGAGGCACGGTTCCTGACAGAACGCTGTCAGGAGGCCCGCGATAGACTGGACGTTCAATCCAGGACAGGGCGCGGGCTGATGAAGGACGACGGTTTCGAAACCAAATCGGTGCGCATGGAGCGGCACCTGCAGGTGCAGGTGTTCGCGCCTGAAGAGGATGCCGACCGCATCATGAGCCATGTCTGCGGGATCGTCCCGCTGGCCCAGGGCGAAAAGTACGACAGCAACGCATTCCAGTCGGCACCGGGCATCGAACGGTACCGGCCGCTGGCGGGCGCGGCCGCGGGCCCGGAAACGGACGTGCGCAAGCGCCCGGGCGTGGTGGTGCTGAACTTCGAGGTGCCGGACGACCAGGCGCTGATCGAGAGGATCGTGGAGACCGTGTTCCAGGTCCACAGCTACCAGGAGCCGGTGATCAAGCTCTACCCGGTGCTGGTCAGCCGTTCCAAGGGACTGGACGACCGCGACAACCCGCATCGCTGGTGGAACACCACGGGCGACTGGAAAACGCAACGGCAACAGGGCGATTGACTGCCTGGCCGATTGCGTTTTCGGGGGGCATTGCCGAACAATTTCAAGCGCCCGGCCGATCACGTTTATTTGTGATGGCGGCGCGCCGTGCGCCTTTGCAAGCCGCTTTCATCCGGACCATATGTGCGCCTGACTGCCTCACTCGACGGCGGTCCAGTCCATTCCCGACGAACCAAGCGCACGCGCATTCGGCCCTGTGCCTCGATCCAGCACCCGGCCAAGCCGCGCACATCACCGTCCTGACGAGGCGAGACGATCATGAACGTTGACGAAATCCTGAGCCTGCCGTCCATGCCCCCGGGCAACCCCAGCTACCCGATGGGGCCCTACCGTTTCATCGATCGCGAGTATTTCGTCGTGATCTACGAAAGCGATCCGGATGCGATCCGCCGGGCCGTCCCCGAGCCGCTGCACCCCGACGGCAGCAATCACGTCTATTACGAATGGATCAACATGCCCGACAGCTCGGGTTTCGGCAGCTACCAGGAAAGCGGCGTGGTGATCCCCTGCACCTACGAGGGCGAGCCCGTCAACTACACTGCCCAGATGTACCTGAACGACGAGCCCCCGATCAGCGGCGGGCGCGAGATCTGGGGCTTTCCAAAACGCTGGGGCCAGCCGCACCTAAGGGTCGAGACGGACACCCTGACCGGGACACTGGAGTATTCCGGGCAGACCGTCGCAATGGGCACGATGGGCTACAAGCATGAGAGCCTGATCAAGGATTGCGCAAAACGAAACGAGGGCCTGAAGAAGACCCAGGTCAACCTGAAGCTGCTGCCGTGCGTGTCGGGCAAGCCGCTGGTCGCGCAACTGGTCGCCTATAACCTGACCGACATCGACGTGAAGGGGCACTGGGGCGGGCCGGCGCGGCTGCACCTGGTGCCGCACGTCAACGCGCCGGTCGCCGATTTCCCGGTCCGCCGCGTCATCGGCGGGCGCCACTTCATCGCCGACCTGACGCTGCCTTACGGCCGCGTGCTGCACGACTATCTCGCCTGAACACAAGCAAAGAGAGGCACCGAAATGGCGCTGAATGTCACGATTCTGTATGGATCGGTCCGGTCCAATCGCATGGGTATCCGGGCCGCCCGCTTCATGGAACGGCAGTTCCAGGCGCGCGGCCACAACACGGACCTGGTGGACACGGCCGAGTATCAATTGCCGCTGCTGGACAAGATGTACAAGGAGTACGACGGTGACGCACCGGAGGTGCTGGAGCGGCTGGCCGAGATCTACCGGGCCAGCGACGGCTTCGTCGTCGTCAGCGGGGAATACAACCACGGCATCCCGCCGGCCTTGAAGAACCTGCTGGACCATTTCCTGGAGGAGTATTTCTACAGGCCGTCGGGCATCGTCTGCTATTCGGCGGGCATGTTCGGCGGCGTGCGCGCGGCGATGCAGTTGCGCATGACGCTCGCAGAGCTGGGCACGCCTTCGATCCCGACGATATTCCCGATCCCGCGGGTGCAGAACGCGTTCACCGAAGACGGCACGCCCACCGACCCTGCATCCGAGCGTTACGTCAAAAGCTTTCTCGACGAGTTCGAATGGTATGCCCAGGCAATGAAGGCGGCGCGCGCCAAATCCGATGAATGCGCGCATGTCGCGACATCGGCCGAATGCGGCGTCGGGACCACCGCGACGACGACCGGCGCTGCGAACTGAACAGCTCAACCGAAACGAAAGAGACACCCATGACACAGGGCAAGAACGCCATCGTTACCGGCTCGACCAGCGGCATCGGTCTTGGCATCGCCGAGGCCTTCGCCGGCGGCGGCATGAATGTGGTGCTGAACGGTTTCGGCGACGCCGCCGAGATCGAGGAAACCCGCACGCGCCTGGCCGAGACCCACGGCGTGAAGGTGCTTTATTCCGGCGCCGACATGTCCAAGCCAGGCGAGATCGCCGAGATGGTCGGCAACGCGTCGGTCGAACTGGGCGGCATCGACGTCCTGGTCAACAACGCCGGCATCCAGCACGTGGCGCCCATCGACGAGTTCCCGGACGATAAGTGGGACGCCATCATCGCGATCGACCTGTCGTCGGCGTTCCACACCACCAAGGCGGTGCTGGGAGACATGAAAAAAAGCGGCTGGGGCCGCATCATCAACGTCGCCTCGGCGCACGGGCTGGTCGCCTCGCCCTACAAGGCCGCCTATGTTGCCGCCAAGCACGGTATGGTCGGCATGACCAAGACCGTGGCGCTGGAAGTGGCGGAGCAGAGCATCACGGTGAACGCGATCTGCCCCGGTTACGTCCTGACGCCGCTTGTGCAAAAACAGATCCCCGACACCGCCAAGGCGCGCGGGATCACCGAGGAAGAGGTCGTCAAGAACGTGATGCTGGGCGGACAGCCGACCAAGAAGTTCGTGCAGAGCGAGGAACTGGCGCAGCTTGCGCTTTTCCTGTGCACGGACGCGGCGGCCTCGATCACCGGTACGGCACTGCCGATGGACGGCGGCTGGACCGCGCAATGACGCAAGCGCGCCGCCGCCGCAATAGTCCGAAACCGGTCAACCTGGCGCTGCAGGGCGGCGGCGCCCACGGTGCGTTTACCTGGGGCGTGCTCGACCGGCTGTTGGAGGACGAGCGCATCGAGATCGAGGCGATCAGCGGCACCAGCGCGGGCGCCATGAACGCGGCCGTGATCGCCGACGGCATCATGCGCGACGGGCCGGACGGCGCCAGGTCGGCGCTGGCCGAGTTCTGGAAGGCGGTTAGCGAAGCCGGCCGCAACAGCCCGATCCAGCGCACGCCGATCGACGTTTTCATGGGAAACTGGAGCCTGGACAACTCGCCCAGTTATCTGTTTTTCGATTTGTTGAACCGGGTCGCCTCGCCCTATCAACTCAATCCGCTGAACGTCAATCCGCTGCGCGACCTGATCGCATCGCACGTGGATTTCGACCGGGTCCGCGCCTGTGACAAGGTCAAAGTCTTCATCTCCGCGACCAACGTGGAAACGGGGCGCGTCAAGGTGTTCCGCCGCGACGAGCTCACCGCCGATGCGGTCATGGCATCGGCCTGTCTGCCCTTCATGTTTCAGGCGGTCGAAATCGACGGCGTGCCCTATTGGGACGGCGGCTATATGGGCAACCCGGTCCTGTTTCCGTTCTTCAACGCCTGCGCCTCCCAGGACGTGGTGATCGTCCAGATCAACCCGGTGGAACGCAAGGGCACGCCGGGGACCGCACGCGAGATCCTGAACCGGGTGAACGAGATCACCTTCAACAGCAGCCTGCTGCGCGAGTTCCGCGCGATCAATTTCGTTTCCCGGCTGATCGAGGAGGGAAAGCTGGGACCCGACGAATACAGACACGTGCTGGTGCACCGGATCATGGCGGACGACGACCTCAAGCCCCTGGGGGCGTCCAGCAAGCTGAACGCGGAATGGGCGTTTCTCACCCATCTGCACGATATCGGCTATCGCGCCGCGACGGAGTGGCTGGATGCGCATTACGACGCGCTGGGAAAGCGCTCGACGCTCGACGTGCGGAGCCTGTTTCAGGACTGAGTGCTGCGGCCATGGATATCGCGGCGGAACTCGCAGCCTTCGACGGCAGACATACCGATGTGCTGGAGGAGCTTGCCGGGCGGCTGTCGCCGACGCCCGAGGTGATCGACGCGCTTTGCGCGCTGGCCGGCAACGAAGACCCCGACCTCCAGTCGGCCGCGACCTGGATCCTGAAGCGCCTGCAAGACGACGGGGCCACGCTTGCCCAGGCGCAGATCGACGCGCTGTTGGATGTGCTGGGCCGCGCCGCCTCGTGGGATGCGAAGCTGCACCTGCTGCAAATGCTGTCCCGCTGGGAGGTTCCCGACAGCGCCGCCGGGGCGCTTTTCAGGACGATCCAGGGAGACGCTTACCTCTTCGCATCGAACACCTTCGTCCGCGCCTGGTCCTATAACGGGCTGGCCGCACTGGCGGAAAGCCATCCTGACCTGCGCGAAGAGGCCGCCGCGTTGCTGGCGGCCGGCGAACGCGACGATGCCGCGTCGGTCCGCGCCCGCATCCGGAATATCGCCAAGCAGATGGACTGGGTCAGGCTGGCGGCGCCTTGAGAGACGCTTAGACCTCGATCGTCACCTCGACCCATTCGCCCAGCGGCAGGAACGCGTCCTTGATGTCACCGCAGACCGGGCAGACCCAGTCGTCGGGCAGGTCCTGAAACGCGACGCCGGGCGGGATCGGATTCTCCTCGTCGATGACGTTCTCCGCCCCGACGGAGGGGTCGTAGATATAGGGCTCGCAGTCCTGGTTGACGCAGCGCCACTTTTCCAGCCGCCGCGTGGTCGCCACCCGCTGCGGGAGCGGCACGGCCAAGGCGCCGGGCGACGCGAGCACCAGCGCGAGCGCGGCGCAAACGCCGGCAAGGACGGTTCGTCGTGACGATGCCCTGCGCATGGGCCCAGCCCTACACCGGCGAGCCGCCCCGCGCCTTGAGGTTCATCAAGAACTCGCGCCGCGTCTTCGGGCCGAAAGTCAGGAAGTGCGGGTCGGGCCGTTCGCGGTATTCGGCGCGTTTGCGCTGGACCGCGTCGTTGCGGGCGCGCTTCAGGATTTCAGCCACGTCCAGACCATAGGGCCGTGCCGAATTGAGACCGAAGATCTGCGCCCTCAGTTGCGGCGTGATCGCCGGATAGCCGAAACGTGCCTGGAACTCCTCGGAGATCTGGAAGGTGCGCAGCGCCTGGATCTGGTCCTGGGGCGAGCCGTACCAGATGCAGTCCGACCCGTAGAGCACGTTGCGCTCGCCGATATGCTTGACCAGCTTGCCGATCACATGCGCCGCGCCGTCGGGATCGCGCATCAGGAAACGCCAGGTGCTGCCAAGCTCGGCATAGACGTTCGAGTTCTTCGGGATGCCGTACGCTTCCACCGAGCGGATCAGCCCGTCGACGCCTTCCTCGCGGGCAGGGTCGTAGGGGCCTTCCGGCTGGTTGGTGACGAAGCCGGAGTGATAGACCAGGAAGTTCACGTCCGGGAACATCTTGGCCACGGCGCCGATGTCGCTGCACAGGCTGTGTTCGTACGACCGCTTGCCGAACGGCAGGCCCTTGTGCACGCAGATGTTCTTGATGCCAAGGCTGCGCGCCTTTTCGATCATCTTCAGGCCGGTGTCCTCGTCGGACAGGTAAAAGCCGGTGCCGTCCGGGCCCCACTGGGTGTAGCACTTCCAGGCCGACACGGCCCAGGTCTCGGCCAGCTCGTCCATGCCTTCCAGATCGCCCGGCTGGTTCGGGTTGGCGCGGCCGTGAATCATCAGCCGCTTGGTCCCTTCCATCTGGCCGATGATGCGGCGGACCTCACTCGCCTCCTGGATGGTCAGGATCTCCTTCTCCCGGCGCGACGGGATGAAGGAAAGCACCATCATGTCGGTGTCGGAATCGACGAAGATATCGTTGATGAACTTGTCCGCCCCGCCCAGGCGCGACTTGCCGAGCCCGTGTTCGCCGACGAAATGGCCCTGAACGTCGAACACGAACTCGCGCCCGTCCAGGCGGTCGTGCGCCACCTCCGGATCCACGGCCGCGACCTGGTCGAGCTGGTAATAGCCGCCGGTGCGTCCGGCCGAGGCATTGGCGGCGTTGAAGGCAAGCAGGGTCGAAGCCGCACCGCAGGCGGACACCATGAAGTCGCGCCGGCCGACGCCGCGGCGCTTTGCGTTCTCCCCCGCCCATTCCTGGGCCAGGCGGTTGGCGCGCCGGTTCACGGCGTCCAGCGGCACCGGCACGAACTCGCCGTTGGACGTGGAATCGAGCTTGATCGGCAGACGTGTGCCGTCGGGATCGTGTCTGGACGCCATGACAAGGGCTCCTCAGGCGATTGAAAACCGCACCCCCCGGGGCCCGATCTTACCCGTCAGTCGCCGGTCGGCACCAGTTCCCAGTCGGCGATCACATCGACGTCGGCCGAGTGGGCGTGCGGACCGCCGCGGTTGCGCGCCCCCGACGGGATGGTCCAAGCTGGTCGACCCAGTTCGAAAGGCGCAGTGCAGATGATCGAAGACCCTCCACTTCTGACGGTTCGCCGCCGCTTCGCGCGGCCCGCGCCCGACGCCGTGGCCGCCCTTGCCGGCGTCCCCACCGGCCAGCTTGTGGACGCCATGGGCGGCCGGGCGGCGCTGGACTACCGGATCAAACCCGTCCTGGACACCGACACGGTGCCGTGCGCGTTCGCCGGTGTGGCGGTCACCTGCCACGCCGGGCCCGCCGACAACCTCGCGCTGTGGGGCGCGATGGACCTTGCGGAACCCGGCGACGTGATCGTCGCCGCCGCCGACGGGTTCACCGGCACGGCGGTGATCGGCGACCTGATGCTGGGCATGGCCCGCAACCGGGGCGTCGTTGCCATGGTCACCGACGGGCTGGCGCGCGATTTGGACGGCATGACGGCGGTCGGCATCCCGGTCTTCTGCCGCGGCATCAGCCCCGACTCGCCCGCCCGCAACGGGCCCGGCATCGTCGGCCAGCCGGTGACCCTGGGCGGGGTCACGGTCGACAGCGGCGACATCGTCGCCGGCGACCGCGACGGCGTCGTGGTGATCCCGCAGGCGCGGCTGGCGCAGGTGATCGACGCGCTTGAAGGCGTGCGCGCCGCCGAGGCGGCGCTGGAACAACAGGTGCGCGAGGGGCTGGAAATGCCGGGCTTCGCCCGTGACCTGCTGGCGTCCAACAAGGTCCGGAACCTCGACTGAGGCAGGCGCGAATGGGCGATCACGACAAACTCGACCGCGAGAAGATCCGACGGCTTTTGGAGGAGGAGCGCGCCGGTCTGTTAAAGGACAGCGCCTCGGCGGCGGACGAGCGCCGCCCGGTGGAACTCGACCAGCAGAGCGTCGGGCGCCTGTCGCGCATGGACGCGATGCAGGTCCAGGCGATGGCGCAGGCGGTCGAGGCGCGCCGCAAGGGCAGGCTGCAACTGATCGAGGCGGCGCTGAGGCGGCTGGACACCGACGATTTCGGCTTCTGCGACGATTGCGGCGAACCGATCCCGGCAAAACGCCTGGAGATCGATCCGACCACCACGCGGTGCGTGGACTGCGCAAACTGAGCGGCGCGAGTCCGCTTTACATGTCTGCGGGCATGCGTTTATAGATAAAATAACGTTTGAAATCTGAAAACAGATCGCGGGGCGGCCATGTCGAACATCGCGCGTTATCAGGAAACCGGATTTGCGGCACCGATCAGGGTGCTTGCCGAAGACGAGGCGGCAGACCTGAACGAGATGGTTCAGTCCCTGCGCCGCCGCGACCCCGCAACCGCCGATCTGGCGCTGGGCACCAACTGCCATCTGCTTTTCCCGCGGCTGTACGACCTCACCTTGAACGACCGGGTGCTGGACGCGGTCGAGCAGGTGCTCGGCCCCGACATCCTGGTCTGGTCCGCCGGGTTCTTCCTCAAGGACCCGAACAGCGAGAAGTTCGTTTCCTGGCACCAGGACAGCACCTATTGGGGGCTCGAGCCGCCGGACATCGTCACCGCCTGGATTGCGCTGACGCCCAGCACGCCCGAAAGCGGCTGCATGCGCGTGGTGCCGGGCAGCCATCTCAAAGGACAGCTGGCGCATGCGGATACCTTCAGCGACACCAACATGCTGAGCCGCGGCCAGGAGGTGCAGGTCGACGTGGACGAGGCCGACGCCCATGACATCGTGCTTCGCCCCGGCGAGATGAGCCTGCATCATGTCCGCATCGTCCACGGGTCCGAGCCGAACCGTGCCGCCCATCCGCGGGTCGGCTTTGCGATCCGCTACATCCCGACTTATGTCCGCCAGGCGGGCGGGCGCACCTTCGCCGTCCCGGCGCGCGGGACCGATCGGTTCAAGCATTTCGATATCCCGCGGCGGCCGGACGCGGACCTGGACGAGGCCGCGTGGGAGATGCATACCGAAGCGCTCGACCGGTTGAGCGCGGTGGTCATGCAGGGCGCCGCCCAGGAAAGCAAGGTGGTCGACTACGCCCGGCGGGAAAGCGGCTGAGGATCGGGCCATGACGACCGGTTTCGATCCGGCGACGTTGCGGCAGGCATGGCCGCTGCCGTCCGCGCCGCGGCCGATCGTCATTGTCGGCGCAGGGGGCATCGTCACCGACGCCCACATGCCGGCCTATCGCAAGGCGGGGTTCGATGTCTTGGGGATCTACGACATTGCCGCGGACAAGGCGCAACAGACCGCCGCCAAGTGGGAGATCCCGACCGTCTTCGACGATCTCGACGCCATTGCCGCCGCGGCGGGCAGCGGCGCGGTCGTCGATATGGCGACCCCGCCGGGGGCCATCCAGTCCGTGCTTTCGCACCTGCCGGACGGCGCGACTGTCCTGATCCAGAAACCCATGGGAACCGATCTGGAAGACGCGCGCGGCATCCGCGAAATCTGCCGCAGCCGGCGGCTGACGGCCGCGGTGAATTTCCAGCTCAGGTTCAGTCCGATGATGCTGGCGGTGCGCGATGCGGTCGACCGCGGTCTCTTGGGCGCGATCGCGGATTTGGAGGTCCATCTCAGCCTCGAGACGCCGTGGCACCTGTTCCCGTTTCTGAAGTCCCTGGACCGGGTCGAAATCGCGGTTCATTCGATCCATTACCTGGACCTGATCCGATCCTTTCTCGGCGAACCCGGCGGCGTCTACGCGCGCACCGTGGGCCACCCGGAGAGCGATGGTCTTGCGCAGACCCGCACGTCGGCGATCCTGGACTACGGACCCGCGACGCGGTGCTGCCTCTCCATCAACCACAACTTCCGGCGCGGCCCGAATTTCCAGGCCGCGCAGTTCAAGTTCGACGGCTTGAACGGAACCGCGGTCGTCAAGCTGGGACTGCTGCTGAACTATCCCGAGGGCGAGCCCGACGAGGTCTGGATCGCGACCGACGCGCAGGACTGGGTCCAGGTGCCCCTTTCGGGCGGCTGGTTCCCGGACGCCTTCATCGGCACCATGAGCAATCTGCAGCGGTTCGCCGCGGGCGAGGATGACACCCTGGTGACGGGGGTCGAAGATGCATACCGGACGATGGCCCTGGTCGAGGCCTGTTATCGGTCGGATGCATCAGGCGCAACGCCGATCCCGGAATAGCGCGCACACGCACAAGGTACCGCCCTTACGCGCCCGGCGTTTCCGTGCTCCGCGCGCGGGCAAAACCACCGCTTCAGTTTGTTTTATCCTTGAAATTCAAATTTCCTGGTGAATAATCGAACAATACCAAAAACCGGGGACGCTTTCGTTCCGGGCAATCACGGGAGGAGCACAGAATGTCGGCCGCACACAGAGTCCTTGCCGCCGCCGTTTTCGGCATGGCCACGCTGGCGGTGACAGCCGCATCGGCCGCCGATTACGGCAGTTTCCCGAACTACACCTTGCGTGTGAAACTGATCGGCGGCGCGCAGTACGAGCCCTTGTACCAGGAGATCCCGAAATGGGAGGCGGCCACCGGCGCGAAGGTGGAGATCCTCTCGCGGAAGAACCACTTCGAGCTCGACCGCGAGATCAAGCAGGACATCGCCGCAAGCACCATCGACTATTGCCTGGCGTCCAACCACACCAGTTTTGCCGCGCAGTACGGCGACATCTATATCGACCTGCGCGAGGTCCTGCCCGGCGAGACGCTGGACGGGTTCGTGCCGCTGACGCTGGAGCACTCCACCGTCGGCGGACGGCTGGTGCAGCTGCCGCGGCATTCGGACGTGTCGAACCTGTACTACCTCAAGAGCCTCTACGAAGACGCGGAAAAGAAATCCGCGTTCAAGGCCAAGTTCGGCTACGACCTGGCGCCGCCGGATACCTGGGCCCAGGTCAAGGACCAGGCCACCTTCTTCGCCGATCCGCCCAATTTCTACGGCACCCAGTATGTGGGCAAGGACGAGGCGATCACCGGGCGTTTCTACGAGATGCTGGTCGCCGAGGGCGGCGCGCTGTGGGACGAGAACTACAATCCCACCTTCAACTCCGAAGCCGGTCAGCGCGCCCTGCAGTGGTTCGTGGACCTCTACAATGCCAATGCGGTCCCCAAAGGCGTGCCGAACTACCTGTGGGACGACACGGGCCTCGGCTTCGCCTCGGGCACGGTCGCGATCAATCTCGACTGGGCCGGCTGGGCGTCGTTCTTCAACGATCCCGAAAACTCCAAGATCGCCGGCAATATCGGCCTGGTGCGCGCGCCCAAGGGCAGCAGCGGCAAGCGCACGGGCTGGTCGGGTTCGCATTCGTTTTCCATCACCCGGACCTGCGACAACACCGACGCAGCCGCCAGCTTCATCACCTTCCTGACCGATCACGACCAGCAGATGGTGGAAGCCCGTCGCGGGCTGCTGCCGACGCGAAGCCAAGTCTGGACCGACGCGGTTGCCGAGTTCAAGTCCGACGGAAACACGTTCCTGGTCACGGTCTTCGAGACCTATTCCGCATCGATGGCCGAGGACGCGTTCACACCGCCCCTGATCCCCGAATGGATCGAGGTCTCCAACGTGCTGTGGCCGCGCCTCCAGGCCGCAATCGTTGGCGACATGACCGTCAAGGAGGCGCTGGACAAGGCGGCCGAAGAGGCGCGGGAAGTCCTGGAGGACGCCGGGTATCTCTGATCCGGCAGGAGCGGAGGGGCGCCGCAGCGATGCGGCGCCTTTCCTTCCCGACCCGAAGGCGCCGCGCGACCGGGTCGCCGGCCCCCGCTTTGCGAAGGAAATCCCGTGAGTCCCGCGCTGAAGGCTGCAGATACGACCCTGTTGCAACGCCGGTCGCCGCGACAGCTTGAGAAATACTCGGCGCCGGCGCTGGACAAGGGCCTGGACATTCTCGAACTGTTGGCCGAGGAGCCCGACGGCCTGCCGCAACAGGAAATCGCAAGACGGCTGGGCCGCACCGTCAGCGAGATCTTCCGTATGCTGGCGACCCTGGAGCACCGGGGCTACGTCGCGCAGGCCGCCGGCGCGGACCGCTATCTCCTGACACTCAGGATGTTTGCGGTTTCGCACCAGCATCCGCCCACGCGCCTTTTGATCCGCGCGGCGCTGCCGCGCATGCAGCAGGTCGCGCGCCAGCTTGGCCAGTCCTGCCACCTGGGGGTCTTCCACGAAGGCCGCATCCTGATCGTCGCCCAGACCGACGCGCCGGGGTCGCATTCCTACAACGTCCGCATGGGCGCGCAGGTGCCGGTGTTCCAGGCCTCGTCCGGCATGATCCTGCTGGCGTTCCAGTCGCCGGCGACCCGCGCACACATGCTGCAAGAATGTCCGGACTACGACCCGAAGGGCCTGGACACGCTGGAACGCAAGCTGGCGCGCATCCGCCGGAAAGGGATCGAAGAGATTCCGTCCTACCAGGTGAAGGGGATCTTCAACCTGAGCTGTCCGATCCTGGACTTCACCGGCGCCGCCATCGCGGCAATGACCGTGCCCTTCGTCAGCCGGATCGGCGCGACCGCCGCAGAACGCACCGATGCACGCCAGGCCCTGATACGCGCGGCCGAAGACGTCAGCCGGGCAATCGGCGGCGCCGAGCAGCCCTGATGCAGTCGACCTTCTGGAGACGTTATGGACCGCCGATCGTGCTGATCACGCCGACGGTCGCGTTCATTCTGTTGGTCGTCCTCTTGCCCCTGGTCTTTTCGTTCTACACGTCCTTTACGCCCTACAAGCTGACCCGGCCGGAAACGCTGTTCAGGCTGATCGGCACGCGCAACTACGAACGTTTTTTGTTCGATTTGGAGTTCTGGCAGGCCTTCGGTCGGACGATCCTGTTCCTGACCATCGTGCTCAACGTGGAATTGCTGCTGGGCCTGGCGATCGCGCTGTTGCTGAACCGCATCACCCGCGGTCAACGGACGCTGCGCACCGTCATGATGTTCCCGATGATGTTCGCCCCGGTCCTGGTCGGCTTCCAGTTCAAGTTCATCTTCAACGACAATATCGGCCTGTTGAACAATGCCCTTCAGGCCTTCGGCGTGACCGAGGCGATTCCCTGGCTGGTCGACGGCATTCTCGCCTTCCTCTCGATCTGCGTCGCGGAGATCTGGAACTCGACCGCGATCTTCGCGATCCTGCTGTTGGCCGGCCTGTATTCGATCCCCCGCGATCCGATCGAAGCCGCCAGGGTCGACGGCTGCACGGAGTGGCAGACGTTCCGGCACGTGACCCTGCCGTTCCTCATGCCCTTTATCTTCATCGCGATGACGATCCGGTCCCTGGACGTGGCGCGGGCCTTCGACATCGTGCGCATCATGACCAATGGCGGCCCGGCCGGCCGCACCGAGCTGATCTGGACCCTGGTCGCGCGGGTCGGCTACGAGAACGCGCAGATGGGCCGCGCCAATGCCATGGCCTATGTCGCGGTGATCCTGGCGATGGCCTTCACGCTTTATTTCTATCGCGAACTGGTCAAGGCGCGCCGCTATATGGGAGGCGTGCAATGACGCGGCTGATGCGCGCCAGGATCCTGACCTGGATCGGCACCTTCCTGGTGATGACGGCGTTCTGCCTTCCCGGTCTGTGGGTCGTCCTGAACGCGTTCCGCCCCAACGCCGAGATCCTGACCAAGCCGGCGGTCTGGATTCCCGAGCGTCTGACCTTGGTCAATTTCGCCAACATGTTCGGGTTCGGCGAGATGGTGACGATCCCGGTCCTGGACTACTTGCGGAACTCGATCGTGATTTCGCTGACCAGCACCGTGATCGCCGTCGTCGTCGGCATGATGGGCGGCTACGCCTTCGCCCGGTTCCGGTTTCCGGGCAAGGCGACGGTGTTCATCTGCATCATGCTGTCGCGCGCCGTGCCGGGCATCGCGCTCAGCCTGCCGGTCTTCATCCTGTGGTCCAGGCTCGGCATCATCGACACGCCGCTCAGCCTCATTCTGGTTTACGTGGCGATGAACGTGCCTTTCGTGGTGTGGCTGACCGACGGGTTCTTCCGCCAGGTGCCGCTGGAACTTTCCGAGGCGGCGCAGATTGACGGCTGTACGCGCTGGCAGGCCTTCTGGCGGGTGGAGTTCCCGCTGGCCCGTGCCGGCATCGCGTCGGCCGGCATCTTCGCCTTCCTGATCTCCTGGAACGAATTCGCGCTGGCCAGCCAGCTCACCCGCAGCACCGATTCAAAGACACTGCCGGTGGGGCTGATGGATTTTACGGCGCAGTTCACCATCGACTGGGCCGGCATGTGCGCGATGGCCGTGATCATCATCATTCCGGCCGTGGTTCTGACCTTCATCGTCCAGAAACACCTGATCGCCGGGCTGACCTTCGGCGGGGTCAAGGGCTGAGCCATGGCGGACGTGACACTGGACAGCGTGGTCAAGCGGTTCGGCAAGGTCGAAGTGGTGCGCGACCTGGATCTGGAGATCGCCCATTCCGAACTGGTGGTGCTGGTGGGGCCGTCCGGCTGCGGCAAGTCGACGACGCTGCGCATGATTGCGGGACTGGAGGAAATCAACGCCGGCACCATCCGCATCGGCGGGCGGGTGGTCAACGATCTGGCGCCGCGCGACCGCAACGTTTCCATGGTTTTCCAGAACTACGCGCTCTACCCGCACATGACCGTGCGGGAGAACCTGGGCTTCAGCCTGAAGATCGCGAAACAGGCCGAGGCCACGATTGCCGCACGGGTGCAGCAGGCGGCCGAGACCCTGAGCCTGACGGAGTATATGGACCGCATGCCGGCCCAGCTTTCCGGCGGCCAGCGCCAGCGGGTCGCCATGGGCCGCGCCATGGTGCGCCAGCCCGACGTGTTCTTGTTCGACGAACCGCTTTCCAACCTGGATGCCAAGCTGCGCGTGCAGATGCGGACCGAGATCAAGCGCCTGCACAGCCGTGTGGAGACCACCATGGTCTACGTCACCCACGACCAGGTTGAGGCCATGACGCTGGCCGACCGCGTGGTGATCATGCGCGACGGCCGGATCGAGCAACAGGGCGCGCCGCTGGACCTGTTCAACAGCCCCGCCAATGTTTTCGTCGCCGGTTTCATCGGCAGCCCGCCCATGAACCTGATCAAGGCCTCCGTTGCCTCGACGGACGGCGCGCCGGTCGTCCAGTTGGAGGACGGCATGGAGATACCCCTGTCCGCGGCCCAGGCGGCGCGCGTCGCCGCGGCGTCCAGCCTGGTCCTGGGGGTGCGGGCAGAGGACATCGTGCCGGAAGGCCACGGCGTGCATATCGACACCGAAGTCTTCGCCTTCGAACGTGCGGTCGACTTTGCCGAGCCGCTGGGCACCGACAGCGATCTGTTCATCCAGTTCGGCGGCCGCGAGATCGTTTCCAAGATGTTCAATCCCCGTCCGGTCGCGGCAGGCGAGGTGGTCCCCTTCCGCCTCAATCTCTCCAACCTCCACTTCTTCGACGCCGCAACCGGCAACGCTATCTGAGACGCGCCATGGCCAAGATCGAACGCATCGAACTGTGGATGGTGGACCTGAAGCCCAAGGTCGTGCGCACCGACGCGATCCAGAGTTTCGTCAGCCAGGAAACGCCGATCCTGCGCATCACCGACGCCGACGGCGCCCAGGGCACGGGCTACAGCTACACCATCGGCACCGGCGGGAGTTCCGTCGTCGCGTTGCTGGCCGATCACCTGGCGCCGGCCGTGATCGGACGCGACGCCGGCGAGATCGAGGCGATCTGGCGCGACCTGTTCTTCAAGACCCACGCGACCGCGGTCGGCGCGATCACGTCGCTGGCGCTGGCCACGCTGGATACCGCGCTGTGGGACCTGCGCTGCCGGCGCGCCGGCGCACCGCTGTGGCGGCTGGCGGGCGGAGCGCAGCCGTCTGTCCCGGTCTACAGCACCGAGGGCGGCTGGCTGCAGCTCGGCACCGAGGAGATCGTCGCCGACGCGCTGGCCCGCAAGGCCGAAGGCTTCGGCGGCACCAAGATCAAGGTCGGCCGGCCCAGCGCCGCGGAGGACGTGGCGCGCCTCCAAGCGGTGCGCGATGCGGTCGGTCCGGCGTTCGAGATCATGACCGACGCCAACCAGGCCTTCACCGTGGACGAGGCGATCCGCCGTGCCCGCCTGTACGAAGGGATCGACATCGCCTGGTTCGAGGAGCCGCTGCCGGCGGAAGATCTGGGCGGACATGTGCGGCTCAGCCGCGCGACCACGATCCCGATCGCAATCGGCGAGTCGCTGTATCATCCTTCGCATTTCAGGGAATACCTGCAGCGCGAAGCCTGTTCGATCGTCCAGGTGGACGTTGCGCGCATCGGCGGCATCACGCCCTGGCTGAAGACGGCGCATCTTGCCGAAACATTCAACATCCCGGTCTGCCCGCATTTCCTGATGGAGCTGCATGTCAGCCTGTGCGCCGCCGTGCCCAACGCCCGCTGGGTGGAATACATCCCCCAGCTGGATCCGCTGACGACCTCGCGGCTGACGATCAAGGACGGACGCGCGCTGGCGCCGGACGACCCCGGCATCGGCATCGCGTGGGACATGGACGCCGTGACGGCCCAGTCGGTCGTCGCCCAACAAATCGGTTGAGGAGGCAGAAAGTATGCAACGCATGGGGATGGTGATCGGAATCCGGCCGGAAAAGGTGGCGGAATACAAGGAACTTCATGCCAACACCTGGCCGGAAATCCTGCAGGGCATCGAGGACTGCAACATCCGCAACTACTCGATCTGGCTGCACGAAGGCGAAGGTCTGTTGTTCGGCTATTGGGAGTATCACGGCACCGACTTCGAGGCGGACATGAAGAAAATGGCCGACGACCCGGTGACGCAACGCTGGTGGGACGTTTGCGTGCCCTGCCAGAAGCCCGTCGATACCCGCAAGGAAGGCGAGCACTGGTCGATGATGGAGCAGGTATTCTACCATGACGCCGACGACTGATCCGATCACCCAACGGCTGGAACGTTGCTACACCGGCGTGCTGCACGACGTGATGCGGGCGGCCGGGATGCGCGACTTCGTGCTGCCGCCGGAGATCCGGCCCATCCTGCCCGAACGCCGCCTGTGCGGCCCGGCCTTCACCATTGAAGGCGGCGTCGACGAAACCGCCGATCCCCATGAGACCCTGTTAGCCTGGACCGGTCTGTTGTCCAAGGCACGTCCGGGCCACGTCTGGGTTTGCCAGCCCAACGACCGGACCGTCGCGCATATGGGCGAGCTTTCGGCCGAGACCCTGACCTTCAGGGGTGTGCGCGGCGCGGTCGTCGACGGGTTTTCCCGCGACATCGATTTCCTGCTCGCGCTCGGGTTCCAAACCTGGTGCCGCGGCTACACACCGCGCGACATCGTGGGCTACTGGCTGCCCAAGGCGACCGACGTGCCGATCCGCATCGACCCGGTCACCATCCATCCGGGGGACTATCTGTGCGGCGACCGCGACGGCTGCGTCGTCATTCCCAAGGCCGACGTCGAAGCGGTCATTGCCGAGGCCGAGGCGGCGGTCGCGAAAGAGAACCTGGTCCGCAAGGCCATTCTGGAAGGCGTCGACCCGCAGGAGGCGTATCGTCAACATGGCAAATTCTGAACTGCGCATCGCAGACATCGAGATCCGCTGCTGCCGCTGGGACGGCGCGGTCATGCCGCGCGAAAGCCTGCGCCACGGTGCCCAGGAGGGACTGGAATTCCTGGTGGTCACCTTGCGGACCGACGACGGCGAGCAGGCCTCCTCGTTCGGTTATGCCGGACGGACCGCGCGCGGCGCCGGCGAGATCGCGGCCGCGTCCCTGCGCCCCTTCTTCCTGGGCCGAAGCGCGCTGGACCGCGAACTGGCCTGGCAGGAATTCCGGATGGCCGACCGGTGGTGGCATCACACGCCGGTCTGGTCGTACGGCCCGTTCGATATCGCGTGCTGGCTGCTTGGCGCCCAGGCCGCCGGTCAGCCGCTGTACCGCTATATCGGCGGTTACCGCGACACCGTGCCGACCTATGTCAGCTCTCTGGTTCTGCCCGGCGCCGAGGATTACGGCCGCGAGGCGGCGGCGGCGAAGGCGGAAGGCTATGTCGCCTACAAGCTGCATCCGCCCGGACGGTCGTGGGACGAGGACCTTGAGGCCCATCGGGCGGCGCGCCAAGCCGTGGGCGATGACTTCACGCTCATGTCCGACCCCGTCGCGAACCTCGACCTGGAACAGGCGGTACGACTGGGCCGGCAGCTCGAGGCGTTGGGCTATCACTGGCTTGAAGAGCCGCTGTGGGACGAGAATTTCCATGCGCTGCGCGAGCTGACGCGGGTCCTGGACATTCCCGTGGTCGGTTGCGAGGTGCTGGCCAAACATCCCTACAGCGTGGCGGAGTGCATCTCCACCCGCGTGGTGGACCGGGTCCGGGCCGACGTGTCCTGGACCGGCGGCGTGACCGGCGTGATGAAGACAGCCCGCCTGGCAGAGGCCTTCGCCGTCAATTGCGAGATCCACACGGCGATCATGCATCCGCTGGAACTGGTGAACTTGCATTGTTGTGCCGCCATCGCCAATTGCGAGTTCTTCGAGCTCCTGACCCCGCAGGAACATTTCGCCTTCGGTCTGGCCGCGCCGCTGCCGGTCGAAAACGGCGTCGCCCGGCTGCCGCAGGGACCCGGCCTGGGGATCGATTTCGATTGGGATCTGATCGAGAACTGCACCACCAAGACGCTGTAGGCGCGCGCCTGCAAGGGGAGGAAGAGATGAGCGTTGAGATCCTCGATACCCACCAGCATCTGATCCATCCAGACCGCCTGCGGTACGACTGGACCAGCGGCATTCCGGCGCTGGCCGACCGGGCCTTCACCTACCAGGACTATCTGGCGGCGGCGGCGGACACCGGCATCACGCGCACCCTGTTCATGGAAACCGACGCCGCCGAATGGCGCGACGAGACGGCGATGGTGCTCGAAATGGCGGACGATCCCGACACCATCGTCGCCGGCGTCATTGCGAACTGCCGGCCGGAGGATGGCGACGGTTTCGATGCCTGGTTGGACACGATCGCCGATACCCGGGTCGTGGGGCTGCGCCGGATCCTGCACACCGAACCCGACGGCCTGTCGCGCGACGACGGGTTCGCCGCCAACATCCGCAAGCTGGCCGGTCGCGGCCTCAGCTTCGACATGTGCTTTCTGGAACGCCAGTTGCCGATCGCCGTCGAACTGGCGGCCAAGTGCGAGGGCGTGCAACTGGTGCTGGATCATTGCGGCGTGCCGGCAATCGCGGGCGGCGCGCTGGATCCCTGGCGTCAGCACATCGCAGAGCTTGCCGCGATGCCCCACGTGGCCTGCAAGATCTCCGGCGTGATCGCCTATGCCAATCCCGGAGAGGGAACGGCGGACACCGTGCGCCCCTGGGTCGAACACTGCATCGAAAGCTTCGGCTGGGACCGGGTCGTTTGGGGCGGGGATTGGCCGGTCTGCAACCTGAACGGCGACCTTGGCGGGTGGGTGGCAACGTCGCGGGCGCTGGTCGCCGGGGAAGACGAGGCGAATCAGCGGAAACTCTTTCACGAGAACGCGGCGCGGATCTACGCTGTACCGGACTGATCGCACCAGGGAGGTCTCGTTGATGGCCGACGGTAGAACGGGCATCGGCGTCATCGGCGTCGGCGGCATGGGCGCGCGGCATGCCCACAACCTGGCCACCGCGGTCGCCGGCGTCCGGGTCGCGGCGGTGATGGACACCGACCGCGCGCGCGCCGAGGACGTGGCGGCGGCCTGCGGCGGGGCGAAGAGCTTCGCGGACGCCCACGCGCTGATCGGCGATCCTGACGTCGATGCCGTCGTGATCGCCGCGCCGGACCGGTTCCATGCCGAGCTGGCGCTTGCCTGCCTGGAGACGGAAAAGCCGGTCTTATGCGAAAAGCCGCTGGCGACCACGGTCGACGACGCGCTCGCCGTGATCGCGGCAGAGGCGAAGCTCGGCCGGCGCTTGGTTCAGGTGGGCCTGATGCGGGAATACGATCCGGCCCACGCCGCGCTGAAACAGACGATCGCGCGCGGAGAGATCGGCCAGACCGTCTACATGCGCGGCACGCACAACAACTCGCGCCTTGAGTTCAGCCGAACCGTCGAGGACGTCGTGGTCAATTCCGCGGTGCACGACATCCATTCGATCCGCTGGCTGTTCGGCGCCGACGTAGAACGCGTGTTCGCCCAGGTGGTGCCGGCGGACCCGAACCGGCCGGGGACCTGCCGGTTGCTGGTCGTTCAGATGACGATGGCCGGCGGCGGGATTGCGACCGTCGAGGTCAACTCGGAGTCCGGTTACGGTTACGAAGTCTTCGTCGAGGCGGTGGGAACGGAGGGGAGCGCCCGGACGACCTCGCTGACGGCACCGGTGGTGCGCAGCGCGGGGTCCGCCGCGCGGGCGGTCGAGCCCGACTGGCTGCAGCGGTTCGACACCGCCTATGTGTTGGAAATCCAGGCCTGGATCCGGTCGGTGGCCGAGGGCACGGCCACGGGCCCGTCGGCCTGGGACGGCTATGCCGCGATGGCGGTGGCCGACGCCTGCATCCGCTCGGTCGCTTCAGGCCGGCCCGAGGGGGTGGATCCGGTCGAACGGCCGACGCTGTACAACGGCTAGAACCAGGGAATATCGGCTTTGTCTTTGCGCGCCGGTGTCCTATCTACAAGCCGAGACGGCAACATCCGGAACGAAGGAACAGCGGCATGAACCAACGCACCTGGAAGGTCTACCTGTCGGGCGAGATCCACACCGACTGGCGCGACCGGATCGCCGCCGGCATCGAGGCCGCGGGCCTGCCGGTGCGGCTGGACGCGCCTGTCACCGTGCATGCGGACAGCGACGACTGCGGCGCGATCATCCTGGGCGGCGAGGACGACGCCTTCTGGCACGACCGCAAGGGCGCGTCGATGAACGCCATCCGCACCCGCACCCTGATCGCCGAGGCAGACGTTGTGGTGGTCCGCTTCGGCGACCAGTACCGCCAATGGAACGCTGCCTTCGACGCCGGCACCGCCGCGGCGCTGGGCAAGGCCCTGATCACGCTGCACGACGCGAACCTCAATCACGCGCTGAAAGAGGTGGATGCCGCCGCGCTGGCGGTCTGCCGCACGCCGGAACAGGTGGTCGAGACTTTGGCCTATGCGATCACCGGCGGGCTGCCCGGCAAGAAGGGCGCCATCGCCGCGGAGTAGAAGCGCAGATGGCCTAGCGTGGTTTGCCGTTTCTGAAGTATCGGGCCGCTTGCAGCCATGCCCTTCGAGACGCGCCCTTCCGGGCGCTCCTCAGGGTGAGGTTTTGGTGCTGCGGTGATGCAGTAACCCTCTCATGGCTCGAGGAGCATCGCAGCGCGTTGCGTCTCGAAGCACATGGCTGCCATCTGGCGCGGCGGCGCAAAGTTGGCCGATACCCGAACCCCCTCAACCGGCCCTTCGGGCCACCTTCTCCCCTCGGGGAGAAGGGAACCAAAAGCCCCTCTCCCCGGCGGGGAGAGGGTGGACGGCGCGTCAGCGCCGGCCGGGTGAGGGGGGTTCCGGTGCCCGAAACCTACCCCCCGAACTTCGCCTTCGCCTCGATGCGGCGGGCGTGCAGGATCGGCTCGGTATAGCCGTTCGGCTGGGCGCGGCCCTCGAACACCAGATCGCAGGCCGCCTGGAAGGCGACGCTGTCATCGAAGTCGGGTGCCATCGGCCGATAGGCCGGATCGCCCGCGTTCTGCTTGTCGACCACGGCGGCCATGCGCTGCATGGTCTCGCGCACTTGGGTCTCGGTGCAGATGCCGTGATGCAGCCAGTTGGCGATGTGCTGGCTTGAAATGCGCAAGGTGGCGCGGTCCTCCATCAGGCCGACGTCGTTGATGTCGGGCACCTTCGAACACCCGACGCCCTGGTCGACCCAGCGCACCACATAACCCAGGATTCCCTGGGCGTTGTTGTCCAGTTCCTGCTGGATCGCCTCGGGCGTCCAGTTGGGCCGGTCGGCCAGCGGGATCGACAGGATCGCGTCCAGGCTGGCCCGGCCGCGCGCCTTCAGCATGTCCTGGCGCGCCTTCACGTCGATCTGGTGGTAGTGGGTGGCGTGCAGCGTCGCCGCCGTCGGCGAGGGGACCCAGGCGGTGTTGGCGCCGGCCTCGGGGTGCGCGATCTTGACCTTCAGCATGTCGGCCATCAGGTCCGGCATCGCCCACATGCCCTTGCCGATCTGCGCCTTGCCTTGCAACCCGCATTCCAGGCCGATGTCGACGTTCCAGTCCTCGTATGCCTGGATCCAGGCCGACGTCTTCATGTCGCCCTTGCGGATCATCGGGCCCGCTTCCATCGACGTGTGCATCTCGTCGCCGGTCCGGTCGAGGAAGCCGGTATTGATGAAGACGACGCGGTCCTTCGCCGCCCGGATGCATTCCTTCAGGTTGATGGTGGTGCGGCGTTCCTCGTCCATGATGCCGATCTTCAGGGTGTGGCGCGCCAGACCAAGCACGTCCTCGACCCGGGCGAACAGGGTGTCGGTGAAGGCGACCTCCTCCGGCCCGTGCATCTTCGGCTTGACGATATAGACCGAACCGGTGCGGCTGTTGCGCAGGGAGCCCGTTCCCTTCAGGTCGTGGATCGCGATCAGGCTGGTGACCATCGCGTCCAGGATGCCCTCGGGCGTCTCTTCGCCGTCGGCATCCAGAACCGCGCTCGTCGTCATCAGGTGGCCGACGTTGCGCACCAGCATCAGGCTGCGACCGTGCAGTGTCAGGGTGCCGCCGTCGGGCGCGGTATAGCTTCGGTCGGGGTTGAGCCGGCGCTCGACCGTCTTGCCGCCCTTGTCGAACGAGGCGGCAAGGTCGCCTTTCATCAGGCCAAGCCAGTTCCGATAGGCGACGACCTTGTCCTCGGCATCGACCGCGGCGACGGAATCCTCGCAGTCCTGGATCGTCGTAACGGCGGATTCCAGAACCACGTCGGCGATGCCGGCCGGGTCGTCCTTGCCGATCATGTGATCCCGGTCGATTACGATCTCGACGTGCAGGCCGTGATTGACCAGAAGCACGGCATCGGGCGCTTCCGCCGCGCCGCGATAGCCGGCGAAGCGGGCCGGGTCGGCCAAGCCGGCGGTCGTGCCGTCCTTCAGCGACACCGACAAGGCGCCGCCGGAGACCGCATAGCCCGCCGCATCGCCGTGGCCGCCTTTGGCCAGCGGCGCCGCGGCGTCGAGGAACGCCCGCGCGGTCTCGATCACGCGGGCGCCGCGCACCGGGTTATAACCGCCGCCGCGCTCGGCGCCGCCGTCTTCGGCGATCGCATCGGTGCCATAGAGCGCATCGTAGAGGCTGCCCCACCGGGCGTTGGCAGCGTTCAGCGCATAGCGGGCGTTCGTCACCGGGACCACGAGCTGCGGGCCGGCGATCGTCGAGATCTCGTCGTCCACGTGGGCCGTGCCGATGGCGAAATCCGGCCCCTCGGGCAGCAGATAGCCGATCTCGGTCAGGAACTGCTTGTAGGCGGCGGGATCGATCGCCTGTCCGCGCCGCGCCGCGTGCCATTCGTCGATCTTTTCCTGAAGCGCGTCGCGTTTGGCCAACAGGGTGCGGTTCTCGGGGGCCAGGTCGTTCAGGACGGCGGCCATTCCCGACCAGAACAAGGCAGGCTCAACGCCGGTGCCCGGCAACGCCTCGTTCTGAACGAAGTCGTGCAGCACCTTGGCAACCTTGAGGCCCGCCTCGTCGATCCGTTCGGTCATCCAGTCTCTCCAGTGATTGCGCGCACCACGATGGCCCCCGGCGCGGGCCGGGCGCAACATAGGCGAGCCGGAACCGGCGTTCCAGGCGGAAATGGCCACTTTCATATTGTGGAAATCGCCGCGTCCCCCTGGCAAGACCGCGCGGCCGCGCATCGGTCCGCGGGCCAAGGCCATCGTCGGGGCAGCCGGACCTTGCGCTGGCACCATCCGGCGGCCTTCGTGCTATGCTTCCCACACCGTGGGAGGCTGGGATGGACGTCGGTAAGTGGTTGCAAAGCCTTGGGTTCCAAGAGCATGCGGCGGCATTTGAGGAAAACGGCGTCGACGCCGCCCTGCTTCGCGAACTGACCAACGAAGACCTCAAGGACCTTGGCGTCACCCGACTGGCCGAACGGAAGAGACTGCTGAAGGCCATTTCGGACCTGTCGGCACTTACGGACGACACGCTTGGGCGGGGATCTGCCGCGGAGTATCTGCAAAGCGCCGAACGACGCCAATTGACGGTGATGTTCTGCGACCTGGTCGGCTCGACAGAACTGTCGACGCGGCTCGATCCCGAAGATTTCGCGGGCGTGATCGGCAGCTACCAGGAAACCTGTGCACGTGCCGTCGCCCAGCGCGGCGGTACCGTCGCAAAGTTCATGGGCGACGGCGTCCTCGTCTATTTCGGCTATCCGCGCGCGCACGAAGACGATGCCGAACAGGCTGTCCATGCGGGGCTCGACGTGACCGATGCGGTCGCCGCGCTTCGTGCGGCCGACACCAACCTGCAGGCCCGTGTCGGAATCGCCACGGGACTGGTTGTGGTCGGTGAAACGATCGGCGACGGAGCCGCCCAGGAACAGGCCGTCGCCGGCGAGGCACCGAACCTCGCCGCCCGTCTGCAGGCCCTGGCCGAACCCGGCACCGTCGTCGTTTCCGAGACGACACAGCGTTTGACCGGCCGCCGGTTCGAAGCCTTGGATCTCGGCCATCATCGGCTAAAGGGATTCGCCGAGTCGGTTCGGGCCTGGCGCGTGACGGCAATCCACACCGATGCCAGCCGGTTCGAGGCGATGAGAGCGGACGAAAGCCTGACACCGCTGGTCGGCCGCGAACGGGAGCTTGATCTGATCCTGCAATGCTGGCGCAAGGCGCGCACCGGCCAAGGACAGGTGATCCTCCTTTCGGGTGAGCCGGGGATCGGCAAATCGCGCATCGCAGAGGCCCTGCAGGTACACCTCGCCGACGAGCCCCATATCCGGCTGCGCTACAACTGCTCGCCGCAGCACGCCAACAGCGCCTTCTTCCCCATCATCAGCCACCTCGAAGCGGCGGCCAGGTTCGAACGCGACGACACAAGCGACCGCAAACTGGACAAACTCGAGGCATTGCTTGCGCAGTCATCCGCCGATGCGACCGCCGTCGCGTCTTTGTTCGCGGCGCTGTTGTCGCTACCGGGCGCCGATCGCTACGGGCCGATCGAGCTGGACGCCAAAGGTCAAAAAGAGGCGACGTTCGCCGCGCTCGCGGACCAGCTCGACCGCCTTTCCGCGAACGATCCGCTGGCGATGTATCTGGAAGACGCCCAATGGATCGACCCGACCACCCTGGAACTGTTCGAACGCCTGGTCGGGCGCATCTCGTCAGTGCCGATCTTGCTGGTGGTGATGTTCAGGCCGGATTTCGACGTGCCTTGGGCGCGCGACGACAATGTGCACAGGGTCGCCCTCGAGCGCCTGGGCCCGGCCCAGGTGACGCGCGTTATCGAAGGGGTCACCGGCGGGCGAGGACTGCCGGAGGACGTGGTCGCCGAGATCGTCGCCAAGACGGACGGCGTCCCCCTGTTCGTCGAGGAACTGACCAAGTCCCTGTTGGAATCGGGACTGCTGTACGACGACGGAACGCAGTTCGTGGCGAAGGGACCGTTGCGCGATTTGAAGGTCCCGGCGACGCTGCAGGAATCGCTGCTGGCAAGACTGGATCGTCTTGCGTCCGTGAAGGAGGTCGCGCAGGTCGGCGCTGCGCTGGGGCGCGACTTTTCGCATGCCGTCCTGGCGGCGGTCCTTGAGGCGGCCGAGCCGGAACTGCGCGACGCAATGGTCCAGCTTGAGGACGCCGGTCTTCTGTTCCGTCGGGGACGGCCGCCGGAGGCGAACTATCGCTTCAAACATGCCTTGGTCCAGGATGCAGCCTACCAATCGATGCTGCGCAGCCATCGCACCCATCTGCACAAGCGGATCGCCGCAGTCCTGCAAGACCGCTTCGCCGATACCGCCGATGCGGCACCCGATCAGCTGGCGCATCATCTGACCGAGGCGGGCGAGACGGACGCGGCCATTGCGGCATGGCGCCGCGCGGCGCGGCGCGCCATCGACATGGCGGCAGACGTCGAAGCTGCGGTCCATCTGCGCCGGGCGCTTGAACTGTTGCAGTCGGTTCCCGCCGGACTGGAGCACGATTCGATGGAACTCGACCTCCGCATCGAGCTCGGACAGGCCCTGATGGCAACGATCGGTCCACCGGCGCAGGAAACCGAGCAGAATTTCGAGCGGGCCCTGGCTCTGTGCGACAAGGTCGGCGCCACCAGGCGAATGTTCCCGGTCCTCTACGGAAGCTGGGCCGTCATGTATGTCAGCGGCCAGGTGTCGCGCAGCCAGGAACTGGCCGGCAAATTCCTGCGCCTTGCAGAGCGCCAGGACGACCTGGGCGCGCTTGCGGTGGCGAATCGGATCACGGGAACCGCGCAACTGATGTGCGGGAGCCCCAACGAGGCGCGACCCCATCTCGAACGTGTGTTGGAGCTCTACGACCCAGACCGGCACGCGCCGCTTGCCAAGCTCTATGGTCAGGACATTGGCGTAACCGGGTTGTGCGGTCTATCGCTTGATCTGTGGTACCTCGGACAGACCGATCAGGCCCGCGCCCACGGAGAGGCCGCTATCGAGCGGGCACGACAACTCCGCCATACGAACACGCTTGCCTATGCCCTTGGGCATTGCGCCTGCACGCTGCCGCTTAGCAACAGGGACTGGGAAACCGCCGAACGAGGGGCCACGGAACTGCTTCGCCTGGGAAACGATCACGACATGATGCTGTGGCAGCTTCTGGGCGGCGCATCGGTGGCGGCGGCCCGTGCCCAACAGGATCCCGGGGCGGCACGCAACGAGGAACTCGAACGGGCGATCCGCGTCCTTGCCGATCAGATCCAGTTCGGTCTTTGGAAGCCTCTGTTTCTCTGTTGGCTTGCCGAGGCACAGGCCGCCGTCGGTCAGGTGGCGGAGGGCTTTGCCACCTTGGACGAGGCGCAGGATAGGATCGATCAACATGGCGAAGCCTGGGCGCTGCCGGAACTACACCGGCTGCGCGGGATTCTGCATCTGAACGGACGGCAGGACGATCAGGTCCGCGCGGAGGCATGTTTCCGCGACGCCGTCGAGGCCGCGAAAGAAATGGACGCGCGGATATACGAGCTTCGCGCCGCCACCAACCTGGCAAGGCTGCTTGGGGAACAGGATCGGACAACCGACGCGCGCGACGTGCTGGCACCGGTGTACGAGGCATTCGCCGAAGGACACGGGCAGCGCGATTTGCGTGCCGCGAAAATCGTTCTCAACGGACTTTCCTAGTCGCAACGACGATTGCCGCTGCCGAACCGGTCAATGCACCGGACGGAAGAACCCGTGCCCGAAACCGGATCACGGATCTCGCAGCGCCCGGCGCAGGACACGCGCGACATGTACCGCCTGCCGGCCCGCGCCGTCGCCGATCTGCTGGCGGCAGGACGTTCCGTCAGCCACGATCAGGGCCTCGTCCGGCGCCTTGCGCACGGCCGGCAACAACGACAGTTCGCCCATCGCACGCGAAACCGCAGCCGTGTCCTTGTGATAGCCGAACGACCCGGCCATGCCGCAGCAGGAGGACACGATCGGCTTGACCGCAAGGCCGGGCACCAGGCGCAGCACCTGCTGGACCGCGCCCATCACGCCGAAGGCTTTTTGGTGGCAGTGGCCGTGAAGGTAGGCCTCGGTCTGCTTGATCGGTTCGAGGTCCAGGTCGAGGCCGCCGTTTCCGTTTTCCCTGGCCAGGAACTCCTCGAACAGGACGGCCGCCTCGCCCAGCGCCCTCGCCGCGTCCCCGGGCAGGAGGGCGGGCAGCTCGTCGCGCAGCGAAAACAGGCAGGCCGGCTCCAGCCCGACGACGGGGATGCCGCGCGCAACGAAGGGGCCAAGCGTCGCCAAAAGACGCCGCGCCTCGGCCCGCGCCTCCTCCACCAAGCCGGCCGCCAGGAACGTGCGACCACAGCACAACGGCCGGCGGCCTTCGACCGGGGCGGGGTGAAACACCGTGAAGCCGGCGGCCTTCAGCACGTCGGTCGCGTCGCGCAGGTTCTCCGGCTCGAAATAGCGGTTGAAGGTGTCGGCGAACAGCACCACGGGCCGCACCGCGCCGTCGGTCACGCGCGCCGGCGTGCGATCCCTGAACCAGTCGCGCCGCCACCGCGGCAGGTTCCGCTCGGCGCTGAACCCGGCCACGGCCTGCATCAGCGGGCGCGCGCCGGGCAGCGTTTCGCGCAGATTGGCAAGCCCGGGCAGCGCCGCCGCAACCGGGGCGTAACGCGGCAGATAGGCGACAAGCCGGTCATGCAGGCCGATGCCGTGCCGCGCCGCGCGCGCGGCGTCGACCTCGATCTTCATCTTCGCCATGTCGACCCCCGTGGGGCATTCCCGGCGGCATCCCTTGCAGCCGACGCACAGCTTCATGGTCTCGGCCATCTCCTCGCCGGTCAGCGCATCGGGACCGAGCTGGCCGGAGATCGCAAGACGCAGGCTGTTGGCGCGGCCGCGCACCAGGTCGCGTTCGTTCCGGGTCACCCGATAGGACGGACACATCACGCCGTCGCCCAGCTTGCGGCAGGCGCCGTTGTTGTTGCACATCTCCACCGCGCCCTGGAATCCGCCACCCGCCCCGACATAGCCCGACCAGTTCAGCGCGGTTTCGAATTCCGGCACCGTATAGTCGGGGCCGTAGCGGAACAGGCTGCGGTCGTCCATCTTCGGCGGGCGAACGATCTTGCCGGGGTTAAGGACGCCGGCCGGGTCCATCCGGTCCTTCACCCACTCGAAACTGTCGACCATGCGCCGCCCGAACATGGGTTCGTGGAACTCCGACCGGACGATGCCGTCGCCATGCTCGCCGGAGTGGCTGCCCTTGTAGCCGCGCACCATCTCGAAGCATTCCTCGGCGATCGCCCGCATGGCGCGCACATCCGCATCCAGCTTGAGGTTCAGCACGGGGCGCACGTGCAGCGTGCCGACCGAGGCGTGGGCGTACCAGGTGCCGTCGGTGCCGTGCTTGCGGAAGATCTCGGTCAGCCGCGCGGTGTAGTCGGAAAGGTCTTCCAGCCGCACCGCGCAGTCCTCGACGAAGGACACCGGTTTGCCGTCGGACTTCATGGACATCATGATGTTGAGGCCCTGCTTGCGCATCTCCCAGACGTCTTTCTGGAAGCCGGGATCGCGCGCCTCGACGACGCCACCGTCCCGCTTGCCCGGGTCGCCCCAGCGGAATCCGCGCTCGGCCATGATCTCGCCAAGGCCCTTGAGCCGCCTGATATTCTCTTCCGCATCGTCTTCGGCGAATTCAACCAACAGCAGGGCCTCGGGCGTGCCCCGAACGGCACGTTCCAGAACCGGCCGGAACAGAGGGTTCTCCCGCGCCAGCGCGATCATCGTGCTGTCGACCAGCTCGACCGCCGTCGGACCCAGCGGCACGATGTGCTGGGCCGATGACATGGCGTCTGCAAAGCTCGGGAAATGGCAGATGCCGAGGACCTTGTTCGCCGGCAGCGGCGACAGCCGCAGCGTCAGACGCCGGGTCAGCGCCAGCGAACCTTCGGAACCGACCAAAAGGTGCGACAGGTTGTTGTTGGTTCCGTTGGGGATCAAGGCATCGATGTTGTAGCCGCCGACCCGGCGCATCAGGTCCGGGAAACGGGCGCGGATCTCGTCCGCTTCGCGTGCGCCCAGGTCCAGCAAGTCCCGGAACAGCGCATGCACGGCGGACGGTTCGTTGACCCCGTCCAGGTTGCGCGTCACCGTCGCAAACCGGGCTTCGGTGCCGTCCGCCAACAGCGCGTCGATCGCGTCAACGTTGTCGCGCATGGTGCCGTAACGGATCGATCGCGAGCCGCAGGAGTTGTTGCCCGCCATGCCGCCCAGGGTCGCCCGCGAACTGGTCGACACGTCGACCGGAAACCACAGGCCATGCGGCTTCAGGGCCGCGTTCAACTGGTCAAGGACCAGGCCCGGCTCGACCTCGGCCAACCGCGCGTCGGGGTCGAACCCGACGAGGCGGTCGAGGGACTTCGAGACGTCGATCACCAGCGCCTCGTTGACGGTCTGGCCGCATTGGGAGGTGCCGCCGCCGCGCGGCAGCACCGGCACGCCGGCGCCGCGCGCGATCTCCAGCGCCGCGGTCACGTCGGCCCAGTCGCGCGGCACGACCACGCCCAATGGCATCATCTGGTAGATCGAGGCATCCGTCGCATAGCGGCCGCGGCTGAAGCGGTCGAACAGAACCTCGCCCTTCAGCGCCGTTCGAAGCTGCCGGGCCAGCGGGCTGTCTTGATCGGACGCCATGGCTTTTGCCTTGACCTTCCTTCGGTTTCACACTGCATTATTCGGAACCGCGGAGGGCATGCAAGCGGCGCGGGCGGCGTTCCGCACCCTTCGGCAGGAGGCAATGATGGGTCAGTCCGGCAGGCATTTTCTTCAGATCCCCGGCCCGACCAACGTTCCGGACCGGATCCTTCGCGCGATGGACATGCCGACGATCGACCATCGCGGCCCCGCCTTCGCGGAGCTTGGGCGCAGGGTCCTTTCCGGCATGAAACGCATGTTCAAGACCGAGGCGGAGGTCTTCATCTTCCCGTCGTCGGGCACCGGCGCCTGGGAGGCGGCCCTGGTCAACACCCTGTCGCCGGGCGACCGTGTGTTGATGTACGAGACCGGCCATTTCGCGACCCTGTGGAAGGAACTGGCCGAGCGCCTGGGCCTGGAGCCGGAGTTCATCGCCGGCGACTGGCGCGGCGGCGCCGATGCGGGTGCGATCGGCGCGCGCCTGGAACAGGACGCGGGGCACAGGATCAAGGCCGTCTGCGTCGTCCACAACGAGACTTCGACCGGTTCGGTGTCGGACATCGCGGCGGTGCGTGCGGCGATCGACGGGGCGGGCCACCCCGCATTGCTGATGGCGGACACCATTTCCTCGCTCGGTTCCATCGACTACCGGCATGACGAATGGGGCGTGGACGTCACCGTGGGCGGCTCGCAGAAGGGGCTGATGCTGCCGCCGGGCTTGTCCTTCAACGCGGTCAGCGACAAGGCGCGGGGCGCCGAGGCAACCGCGCGCCTGACCCGGTCCTACTGGTCGTGGGAGGCCATGCGCGGTCCGAACGCGAACGGTGTCTTTCCCTATACACCGGCCACGAACCTACTTTTCGGCTTGGACGCGGCGCTTACCATGCTGGAGGAACAAGGTCTGGACGCGGTGTTTGCCCGACATGCCCGACACGGCGAAGCGACGCGGCACGCGGTCCGCGCCTGGGGTCTGGAGCTTCTGTGTGCCGACCCGAAGGCCTGTTCCAGTTCCCTGACCGCGGTCCTGATGCCGGACGGACACGACGCGGACGCGTTCCGCAAGGTGGTTCTGGACAGCTACGACATGTCGCTGGGCAATGGCCTGTCGAAGGTCGCCGGCCGGGTCTTTCGGATCGGACATCTCGGCGATTTCAACGACCTGATGCTGGCCGGCACGCTGGCCGGCGTGGAGATGGGCCTGGCCCGGGCCGGCGTACCGCACGCACGCGGCGGCGTTCAGGCGGCGCTTGACTATTTGTCCGATCCCGCGCCCGCGGAAAGCCTGCGCGCCACGGCGGAATAACCGCGCACACATGTGCTATGCTGTGCGGAAAACGGGATCTTGCAACAGGGTGGCATGAGCGTTTCCGGCGCAGACAAGACAGCACGGTCGAAGCCTGGTCGCGAACGGACCATGGACCTCTCGCCGGCCGGTATCGCGAAAAGCGACGGCCGCATGGTCGCGCGGCAACATGCCTTTCGCTGTGCCGCCGACACCGCGGCGAAGGCCCTGATCCCGTTCAAGGAGGTGCAGGCGGTCGCGCTGTTCGGGCCGGTTGCGGTTCCGCTGTGGAAAGAGATCCCGGACATCGAGGTCTACCGGCGCACCGGCATCGCGCTGTGGCACGAATGCGCGCGCATCGACCTTGCGGTCTGGCTGGACCGGTTCAACCAGCTTTCCGCGATGCGCACGGCGATTATTCGCGCCCTGACGCTGGACCGCGGACCGGCGCACCAGGTGACGCTGGAGGAGATGGCCGTCAATCTGTTCGAGCACGGCACCGACCGTCATGTCGGAAACCTGTGCGCGTTCAAGGCCTGCCCCGCCGACAAGCCGGCCTGCGAGGTGCCCGGCTGCGGCGCCGTCGGGCATCTGCGGCAGTTCCGGGACCACCGCGTCTCTGCCGACAGTCTGGCACCGGAAAACAGCCTCCGCCTGTTCGACCGGGCAACCAGCGAGGTCAGGCGCGCCGCCGACCTGCCGGGACCGAACGACACCCGCACCCGCGACACGGCCTGACCTCGGCTTGGCGCCACGGGAGCGCGGCCGGCGATAGCTGGTATTCTGGTATTCTGGTATTCCAATTTGTCGGCCGCGGCGCTATGATCAGGAAAAAACGGGAGGATCGGCCGGCGTTCCGGCCGGATCAGGCACGTGCAAGTCGATCGACAACGCAACATCGCCGACCAGGCCTATACGTACCTGCGCGATCAGATCATCATGGTGGAGCTTGAACCCGGCGCGCCGATCAACGAACGCGCCCTGGTCGAGCAGCTCGGCGTTTCCCGCACGCCGATCCGGGAGGCCATCCGTCGGCTCTCCAGCGAAGGGTTGATCGAGATCCAGCCGAATGTGGGCACCTTCGTTTCGCGCCTCAGCCTGACCAAGCTGGAAGAAGGCCACCTGATCCGTTCCAGCCTCGAAGGCGCGACGATCCGCAGCGCCGCCGAACGCTTCGACGCGGCGGCGGATGCGCGACTTGAAAAAGCAATGGCGCGCCATCGCAACGCCGAAGAACGCGGGGTCAGTCGCGAAGTCATCGCCGCCGACGACGCCTTTCACAAGGCAATCGTCGACTGCAGCGGTTTTCCGAATGTCTGGACCATCATTTGCCATGCCCGAGCGGAGCTCGACCGTTTGCGCCACATGACCACCCAGGTGCCCGGTCGTTCGTCAGAAGCAATCCGGGAGCACACCGAGATTATCGACGCTTTGCGCACCGGCGACCCGGACCTCTGCCAGCAAAAACTGCAGCGGCATCTGGACATTTCCTACGAGGTCATCTTGCGCGTGTTTAAGGAAAGGCCCGACACGATCGGCGTAACCCGCGAGCGCGCGGTGGCACACTGATGAAGACGGAATCAAAGGCGCTCGTCAGGGCGGCGCCCCATGGCCCGGCCAACGATTCCAGGACAACAAGAACGCCCTGTCCAACGAGGAGGAAGTAATGAAAAAGGCCCTACTCACCACGATCCTGGCTGCTGCGGTGGCGGTCCCGCTGCAGGTAGCCTCCGCCGACACATCGGGCAAGCGGATCGCGCTGTCCAACAATTACGCCGGAAACTCCTGGCGCCAGGCAATGCTGAAAAGCTGGGACAAGGTCGGCAAGCAGGCGGTCGCAGACGGCGTGGTTGCCGCGGCCGACCCCTTCACCACGGCGGAGAACCAGGTGACCGAGCAGGCGGCGCAGATCCAGAACCTGATCCTGCAGGGTTATGACGCGATCGTGCTGAACGCCGCGTCGCCCGACGCGCTGAACGGGGCGGTCCGCGAGGCCTGCGACGCCGGCATCGTGGTGGTGTCGTTCGACGGCATCGTGACCGAGCCCTGCGCCTGGCGTATCGCCGTCGACTTCAAGCAGATGGGCAAGGACGAAGTGCTGTACCTGGCGGACAGGATGCCTCAAGGCGGGAAGCTTCTGGAAATCCGCGGCCTGGCCGGCGTGTTCGTCGATGACGAAATCAGCGCAGGCATCCATGAAGGCGTTAAAGAGAACAGCCAGTTCGAGGTGGTTGCCTCGGTCCATGGCGATTGGGCCCAGGACGTCTCGCAAAAGGCCGTTGCAGGCATCCTGCCGTCACTGGGCGAGATCGACGCGGTCGTGACCCAGGGCGGCGACGGCTATGGGGCGGCGCAGGCGTTCAAGGCGGCCGGCCGGCCGATGCCTCTGATCATCATGGGCAACCGCCACGACGAACTGACCTGGTGGAAAGAGCAGAAGGACGCGAACGGCTACGAGACCATGTCGGTCTCGATCGCACCCGGCGTGTCGACCCTGGCGTTCTGGGTCGCGCAACAGATCCTCGATGGCGAGGACGTGCCCAAGGACCTGACGGTGCCGTTCCTGCGCATCGATCAGGACAATCTCGAAGAAAACCTCGAACGCACCGAGGTCGGCGGCGTCGCCAATGTCGAGTACTCGCTGGAAGACGCCAAAGGAGTGATTGGCGGCGCGATGTAGGTGCGGTGCAGGAACACGTTCGAACAGCATTGGTGTAGTGTTTGACGACCATGCCTGATCCGAACGGGACCATTGTCGCAATGGACGGCGTCGAAAAGCGTTTCGGCGCCGTCCACGCGCTGAGCGGTGTCGATCTGGCCGTTGCGGCCGGAACATGTCTCGGATTGGTCGGGCACAACGGCGCCGGGAAGTCGACTCTGATGAACGTGCTGGCGGGAACGCTCGCACCGGACACCGGGCGGATCGTCATCGACGCCGAGGATCTGACCGGCCGGTATTCGGTTGCCGCCGCACAGCGTCACGGCATCCGCTGTGTCTTCCAGGAGCTCTCCTTGTGCCCGAACCTGACGGTCGCGGAAAACGCCCGCGTCATGCACCCGGCCCTGAAAGGCTTCGGCTGGCGTCGCCGCGCGGGCGCGCTGATCGTCGGCAAGCTTGACGAGATCTTTCCAGGCCACGGTGTGGATGCAGGTGACATCGTCGGCGACCTGTCGATCGCCCGGCGCCAAATGGTCGAGATCGCGCGCGCCTTTTCGGTCACCGAGGCGCCGCTCAACCTGGTCATCCTGGACGAACCGACATCGTCACTGGACGCAATCGTCGCAAAGCAGTTGCTGGACTTCGTTCGCCGCCATGTCCAGGACGGCGGCGCCTGCATCCTGATTTCCCATCTGCTGGGCGAGATCCTCTCCACCGCCGACCGCATCGTCGTCATGCGCGACGGCACGGTCGTCGACGCACGGCCAGGGACCGCGTTCACGCGCGACACCCTGGTGGCGGCCATGGGCAGCGTGGCCAAGGAAGAGGACAGGGCCGAGGCCGGTTTCATATCCAAACGCGAGACCGGCGCGCCCAAGGTCGAGGTCCGTCAGACGGACCAGGGCGCCGGGCCCGCCCTGACCGCCCATCGCGGCGAGATCGTCGGTCTGGCCGGCCTGGGCGGACACGGCCAGACCGATATGCTGATCAGGATCTACGACGCCCGCGGGAAACCGGCGGACGGCATAACCGTCGACGGGCCGGTCACGCTGGTCGCCGGCGACCGTCAGAATGACGGGATCTTCCCCCTCTGGTCGATCGCGAAGAACATCTCGATCGGCTCGATCCGCGCCATGCTGCGCCGCGCGCTGATCGACCCCCAGGCCGAGGCGGACCTGGCCGACGACTGGCAGCGGCGCATCGGCATCCGCACGCCCGACATGGAGAACAACATCCTGTCGCTGTCCGGCGGAAATCAGCAGAAGGCGCTGTTCGCCCGCTCGCTTGGTGCGACCGCCGACATCGTCCTGATGGACGATCCCATGCGCGGCGTCGACGTCGGCACCAAGCAGGAGGTCTATCACCTGATCCGCGAAGAGGCCGCAAAGGGCCGCACGTTCATCTGGTACACGACCGAGATGGACGAGCTGGACCATTGCGATCATGTCTACGTGTTCCGCGACGGCCGGATCGTCGCCGACCTGGCGCGCGACGAACTGACCGAGGAGCGCGTCCTGCACTCGTCCTTCGCGGAGGCCGGCACGTGATCCAGACCCTGACGTCGCCGCGCGTCATGCGCGCCCTGCTGCCGGCGCTTTCGTTGACCGTTCTTCTGATCGCGATCTTCTATCTGCAGCCGCGCGCCATGAGCTATCTGGGCTTGAATCTGCTTTTGAACCTGGCCCTGCCGATCGCATTTGCGACGCTGGCACAGATGTGCGTGATCACGGTGAACGATCTGGACCTGGGGATCGGATCCTTCGTCGGGCTGGTCGCCTGCATCGGCGCCACCTGGCTGAACGACACGCCCATCCTGGGTGTCGCCGCGCTGTTGGGGTGCATCGCGCTCTATGCCGGGCTGGGGGCGCTGATCCATCTGCGCAACCTGCCCTCCATCGTCGTCACGCTGGGCATGTCCTTCGTCTGGCTGGGGCTTGCGCTGTTGGTGCTGCCGACGCCGGGCGGCAAGGCGCCCGACTGGATCCGCGCGATCATGACCTTCAAGTCGCCCGGACTGCCGTTCACCATCTATGCGGCGATCGGCGTCGCGCTGGTGGTGCATGTCGGCCTGATGCGCTCGGCCTACGGCGCGATCCTGCGCGGCGCCGGCGGCAACCCGGTCTCGGTCGCGCGCGCCGGCTGGTCGCTGTTGCGGACCAAGATGACCATGTTCGCGCTGGCCGGGTTCTTCGGGGTTCTGTCCGGGCTGTCGCTGATCGGTCTGACGACCTCGGCGGACGCCAACATCGCGCTCAGATACACGCTGTTGTCGATCGCCGGGGTCATCCTGGGCGGCGGCGAGTTCGTCGGCGGCCGGATCTCGCCGATCGGCGCGGTGATCGGCGCCATGACGCTGACGCTGGCGGCGTCGTTCCTGTCTTTCCTCAGGCTGCCGCCCGACTGGCAGATCGGCGCCCAGGGCGCGATCCTGATCCTGGTCCTGGCGCTCAGGGCGCTGATCAACCGCGGGGAGGCGCGCTGATGCCGCCAGCCCAACCGATCGGACGGCGCATCCTGGCACAGCCTTGGCTGTGGGCCTATCTGGCAGCCTTCGTCGTCTGGCTGGCGACGATCACCTTCACGCGCGGCCAGGGCGCGGGCGAGGTGCTGACCGCGGCGCTCGCGTTCGGCACGTTTTCGGTGATCGTCGGGATCGGCCAGATGTTCGTCATCACGCTGGGGCCCGGCAACGTCGACCTGTCGATCCCGGCGACCATGACCTTCGCCGGCGCGGCGTCGATGAAGATCATGGCCACGAACGACGCCATGATCCTGCCGGGCCTCCTGATCGCATTGGGCAGCGGTGCGGCGATCGGCGTTTTCAACTATGGCCTGATCCGCCTGCTCAGGATCCCGCCGATCATCGCGACGCTGTCCTCCAGCTTCCTGTTCATGTCGGCCGCGATCGCCTACGGCCGCGGCATCAAGATCAAGCCGCCGCCCATGCTGGCCGAGTTCACCACGGCGCGGCTTGCCGGCGTGCCGATCCTCGCCATCTGCATCATCCTGCTGGCCGTCGTCATGACCATAGTTCTCAGCCGCACGGTCTACGGCCGTTCGGTGATCGCGATCGGCCAGAACCCGCGGGCCGCCCGCCTGTCAGGCATTAATGTGGGTTTCATCCGGTTCGCGACCTACGTGATGTGCGCGACATTGGCCGGCCTGTGCGGCTACCTCCTGTCGGGTTTTTCCGGCGGCGCCGCCCTGAACATGGGGGCGGAATTCCTGCTGGCGTCGATCGCGGTCGTGGTGATCGGCGGCACTTCGGTCGCCGGCGGCTATTCCAACGTGCCGGGGCTGTGGGGCGCGGCACTGTTCATGTTCCTGCTGGTCACGATGCTGAACACCTACGGCCTGGGCGCCGGCGTGCGCCTGGTGCTGACCGGCCTGATCATCATCGCGGTGATCACGCTGGCCGGCGGCAAGACGTCGGATCGGTAGCGGACCGGCGCCGACAATTGGCAAGTGCGCGCGTCCGGCGCGAATCCGCGGAATCCTGCGCCCGATACAACGCAAGATCGAGATTCCTTGCGTATTCAACACTTTGCCCTTAAAAGCAGGACGTCATCGAAGTTCTGGGCCGCCTGACTTGTCGCGCCGACGAAGTCGAAACTGCCGCGGAATTCGCTGATCTGAGGTCTGCCCGTGCCGACGCGCGGGCAGGTGAGACACTTATGAAGGAAAGATGGAATGACAGTTGGAACCGTTAAGTGGTTCGATACCGTCAAGGGCTATGGCTTCATCAGCCCGGACGATGGTTCAAAAGATGCTTTTGTGCACGTTTCGGCAGTCGAGCGTGCGGGCCTCGGCAGCCTTGTCGAGGGCCAGCGGGTCGAATACGAACTGCAGCCGGGGCGGAACGGAAAACAGGCGGCACAGAACCTGAAACTCGCCGAGTAGGTCGGCACTTTACGGCAAAAGGCCCGCCTTCCGGCGGGCCTTTTCGCATGTCTGGGCCGGCGCGACACGACAGCACATGTCGGTTTCCCGCTAGTCTCGCCAAGCCGCGCGCCGCTAAAGTTGCCCGGTTTTTCGAAACGAGGGGGCCATGGCCCGGTACTCGATCTATTCGCTCGCGCGCAATGCGCTGGGCTACCACAAGGGTTGGACGCGCGCCTGGCGCAGCCCCGACCCGCGCCCGTCCTACGATGCGATCATCGTCGGCGGCGGCGGGCATGGGCTGGCGACCGCCTACTACCTGGCCAAGGAACACGGGCTGACCAATATCGCCGTCCTGGAAAAGGGCTGGCTTGGCGGCGGCAACACCGGGCGCAACACCACGATCATCCGGTCGAACTACCTGTGGGACGAAAGCGCGCAGCTCTACGAGAAGTCGCTGCAGCTTTTCGAGGGGCTCAGCCAGGAACTGAACTTCAACATCATGCTGAGCCAGCGCGGGGTTTTGAACCTGGCGCACAACGAGCACGACCTGAAGGAGATGTCGCGCAGGGTGCGCGCGATCCAGCTCAACGGCATCGATTCGGAGATCCTGGACACCGCCGGGGTGAAGGCCGAGGTGCCGATCATCAATACCGCCCAGGACGTGCGTTATCCGATCCTCGGCGCCTCGATCCAGCGCCGGGGCGGGGTCGCCCGCCACGACGCGGTCGCCTGGGGGTTCGCACGCGCGGCCGACGCAATGGGCGTCGACATCATCCAGAACTGCGAGGTCACCGGGATCACGGTCGAGAACGGACGCGTCCGCGGCGTGGAAACCACGCGTGGCGCCATCAGCGCGGCCAAGGTGGGGATCGTTGCGGCCGGCCATTCCAGCGTTCTGGCGGCGATGGCTGGGCTGAGGCTGCCGGTCGAAAGCCACGCCCTGCAAGCACTGGTCTCCGAGCCGATCAAACCGATCATCCACAACGTGGTGATGTCGAACGCGGTCCACGTCTATGTCAGCCAGTCCGACAAGGGCGAGCTGGTGATCGGCGCCGGCGTCGACGGCTACAACTCCTACTCCCAGCGCGGCAGCTTCCAGATTATCGAGGGGCAGATGGGCGCCCTGCTGGAGCTGTTCCCGATTTTCTCGCGGCTGCGCATGCTGCGCCAGTGGGGCGGCATCGTCGATGTCTGTCCCGACGCCAGCCCGATCGTCGCGAAGATGCCGGTCTCGGGCCTCTATCTCAATTGCGGCTGGGGCACCGGCGGGTTCAAGGCAACGCCCGGCTCGGGCTGGGTCTTCGCCCACACCATCGCCCAGGACCGGCCGCACCCGCTGAACGAGGCCTTCACCCTGGAGCGGTTCTCCACCGGCGCGCTGATCGACGAACACGGCGCCGCCGCCGTCGCCCACTGAGGCCGCGATGCTGTTGATCTCCTGTCCCTGGTGCGGACCGCGCGACGAAAGCGAGTTTTCCTGCGGCGGCGAGGCGCATATCGTCCGCCCGCCGGACCCGGACGCCTTGGACGAGGCCCAGTGGGCGGACTACCTGTTCATGCGGGCCAACCCGAAAGGCCGGCATCTCGAACGCTGGTGCCATGCCCACGGTTGCGGCCGCTGGTTCAATGCGGAACGGCACACGGTGACGCACGAGATCACCGCCGTCTACCGCATGGGCGAACGCCCGCCAGGATCGCCGGAGGGCGAACAATGACCGGGTCGCATCGCCTGAACCAGGGCGGGCGGATCGACCGCACCAGGACGCTCGCCTTCTCGTTCAACGGCAAACGCTATCGGGGCCTGGCCGGCGATACGCTGGCCTCCGCCCTGTTGGCGAACGGGGTTCACCTGGTCGGGCGCAGCTTCAAGTATCACCGCCCGCGCGGCATCCTGTCCGCCGGGCCCGAGGAATCGAACGCCCTGGTGCAGCTCGAAGACGGTGCCCGCACGATCCCCAACCTGCGTGCGACGCAGGTCGAGCTTTACGACGGGCTCAGCGCCGCCAGCGTCAACTGCTGGCCCAGCGTCCGGTTCGACATCGGCGCGATCAACAGCCTGGCCTCACGTCTGATCCCGGCCGGTTTCTATTACAAGACGTTCATGTGGCCTGCCGATGCCTGGCATTTCTACGAACGGATCATCCGGCGCGCGGCCGGGCTGGGCCGGGCGCCCGACGCGCCGGACCCGGACCGCTACGAACGCATGAACGCCCATTGCGACGTCCTGGTCGTCGGCGCGGGCCCGGCCGGGCTTGCCGCCGCGGCGGCAGCCGCATCCGGCGGGGCGCGGGTGATCCTGACGGAAGACGGCAATGCGCCGGGCGGAACGCTTCTGGACGCGGCCGACCCGGACGCCGAGGCCGGGGCCGGCTGGCTCGACCGGACGGTTGCGGCACTGTCTGAGATGGAGAACGTGCGCGTTCTCAGCCGGACGACGATTACCGGCTATTTCGACCACAACTTCCTGATCGGCGTCGAACGCGTGACCGACCATCTGGGCCCCGGCGCGCTGACGCACCTGCCGCGCCAGCGGCTGTGGCGGATCAGGGCCGGACAGGTCGTTCTGGCAACGGGGGCGTTCGAACGCCCGATTGCCTTCGCGAACAACGACCGGCCGGGCATCATGCTGGCGGGCGCGGTTTCTACCTATCTGAACCGCTATGCCGTGGCGCCGGGGCGCACCGCACTGGTCGTGACCAACAACGACGGCGCCTATCGCACCGCGCTGGATCTCGCGCGCGCCGGCGTCACGGTCGCCGCGATCGTCGATCTCAGGGCAAACGCCGCTGGCCCCGCGCCCGCCGCCGCCCGCGCGGCCGGGCTGACCGTGCTGCAGGGCCATGCGGTGGTCGACACCACGGGCGGCAAGCGGGTCCGTTCCGCGAAGGTGGCGCCGCTGGGCGCCGACGGGGCGCTGGCCGGACCGGCGCAACAGATCGCCTGCGACCTGATCGCCATGTCCGGCGGATGGAACCCGGCGGTCCATCTGTTCTCGCAATCCACCGGCAAGCTCCGCTTCGACCAGGGACTGGCAAGTTTCGTGCCTGACCACTCGCCGCAGGCGGTGCGCGCCGCCGGCGCCGCTGCGGGCCGCATGGATACCGGCGCCGCCATCCGCGACGGTCACGACGCGGGCTCTGCCGCCGCGGCTGATACCGGCCATGCCCCGGCCGCCGACGCGCCGGACCCGCCCGATGCGCCGGCCGAGGCGCCGCTGGCGCCGCAATGGCTTGTCCCCGCGCCAGGCGCCGCGGCCGCGGCGAAACGTTTCGTCGATTTCCAGAACGACGTCACCGCCGCCGACGTGGAGCTTGCCGCGCGGGAAGGCTACCGGTCGGTCGAGCACCTGAAACGGTACACGACCTTGGGCATGGGCACCGACCAGGGCAAGACCGCCAACATCACAGGCCTTGCGATCCTGGCCCAGACTCTGGACCTGCCGATCCCAGCGGTCGGCACCACCACCTTCCGCCCGCCGTTCACGCCGCTCACCTTCGGCGCGCTGGCCGGCCGCGACGTCGGCACCCTGGCCGACCCGGTCCGCCGCACGCCGATGCACGCCTGGCACGAGGAGGCGGGTGCGGTCTTCGAAGACGTCGGGCAGTGGAAGCGGCCGTTCTATTATCCCGCGGGCGGCGAGACCAAGGACCAGGCGGTGGACCGCGAATGCCTCGCGGTGCGTAACAGCCTCGGTATCATGGACGCGACGACGCTTGGCAAGATCGTGGTTCAGGGGGCCGACGCGGCGACCTTCCTGAACCGGGTCTACACCAATGCATGGAGCAAGCTTGAGGTGGGCCGCTGCCGCTATGGCCTGATGCTGGGCGAAGACGGCATGGTGATGGACGACGGGGTCACCGCGCGCACGGGCGAGAACCGCTATCTGATGACCACCACCACCGGCAATGCGGCGCGGGTGCTGGCCTGGCTGGAGGAATGGCTGCAAACGGAATGGCCGGAGCTGAAGGTCTACCTGACCTCGGTCACGGAGCAGTTCGCGACCGCCACCCTGGCCGGGCCCCGGGCGCGTGAGGTCCTTGGCGGCCTGACCGAGGGGATCGATCTCGCGGCCGAGGCCTTTCCTTTCATGTCCTGGCGCGACGGCACCGTCGCCGGACTGCCGGCACGGGTGTTCAGGGTCAGCTTCACCGGTGAGCTTTCCTTCGAGATCAACGTCGCCGCCGGACACGGCATGACACTGTGGCAAGCCTTGATCGACGCCGGCGCGGCGCACGGCATCACGCCCTTCGGCACCGAGGCGATGCATGTCCTGCGCGCGGAAAAGGGCTTCATCATCGTCGGACAGGAGACCGACGGCACCGTCTCGCCCACCGACCTCGGCATGGACTGGATCCTCAGCAAGAAGAAGGACTACCTGGGACGCCGCTCGCTGGACCGCAGTGCGATGACGGCGCCCGACCGCAAGCGCCTGGTCGGACTGAAGACCGAGGACCCAAAGCGCGTGCTGCCGGAGGGCGGTCAGATCGTGGCCGAACCGCCGGCCGCGACGCCCGCGCCGATGATCGGACACGTCACCTCCAGCTATTGGAGCGCGACGCTGGACCGGTCGGTCGCGCTGGCGCTGGTGCGCGGCGGCCGGGACCGCGAGGCGACCCGCGTCTACGTGCCCGTGGACGGCGAACCGGTGGCCGCCGAGATCTGCGACCCGGTCTTCTACGATCCGGAAGGGACGCGGCTTCATGGCTGAGACCGTCGCAAAACAGAGCCCGCTGGCGCACCTGGCCACCGGTTCGGCCAGCGGCGCGGCGGTGCGGCTTGGCGAATGCCCGGCGCGCGGACGCATCAATCTGCGCGGCGACACGGGCGATCCGGCGTTCCGCGCCGCGGTCGCCGGCGCGGTCGGCATCGAACCGCCCACCGCGCCCAACACGGCGCAGAAGGCGACGGACAAGACGGTCCTGTGGCTGGGGCCGGACGAATGGCTGATCGAGACCGACCCGGCGGCCGAAGCGGCCACGGCCGCGGCATTGGCAGACGCCTTCGCATCCCTGCATGCCGCCGCGACGGTCGTCGGCGATGCGACCACGACCCTGTCGCTGACAGGTCCGCGCGCGCCCGACGTGCTCGCCAAGGGCATGACCCTGGATCTCGATCCGGCACGGTTCCTCGCCGGGCACTGCGCCCGCAGCCTGATGGCCAAGGCGTCGGTCACGCTGCACCGGCCGGGCGCGGAGATCGCCTTTGAGATCACCGTCGGGCGCAGCTTCGCCGACTATGCCTGGCGCTGGTTGGAGGACGCCATGCTGGAATACGGCCCGGGGGCCGGAGGCTGAGCATGCGGGCGGCGCGGCGCTGGTCGGTCAGGCATGCGGCCTTTCTCGACGGTCTTTACGGCCGGTTCGAGTGGGTATTGTTCCTGATCAGGCCCCTGGCGGGGTTGATCGGTTACAAACGCCTGGAACGTCCAGTCGTGGTGGTGGAACGACACATCAAGGGCGCGCTGTTCGACTGCCAGATGTGCGGCCAGTGCGCGCTCAGCCACACCGGCATGTCGTGCCCGATGAACTGTCCGAAGAACCTGCGCAACGGGCCCTGCGGCGGCGTGCGCCAGGACGGCACCTGCGAAGTGGATCCCGAGATGGAGTGCGTCTGGGTCGCCGCCTGGGAAGGCGCCCAGAAGATCACCGAGCGCGACCGGATCATGGAAGTGCAGCCGCCGGTCGACAATCGATTGAAGGACACCTCGTCCTGGCTTCGCGTGTTGCAGCACGGACTGAGGCGGAAACGCAATGGACATTGAACCCGAACCCAAGCCCGGCGAGCTGTTCGGCTATGCCGTCTCCGGGGACCCGCCGCCGGGCCATTCGTCGCACGGGCGCCTGGAGCATCTGTTGCGCAGGGGCGTGTTCGCGATCACGGCGGAACTGAACCCGCCCGATTCCGCGGACCCGCGCGAGGTCTTCGCGCGCGCTGCGGTGCTGGCGGAGGTGTGCGACGCGATCAACGCGACCGACAATTCCGGCGCCAACGTGCATATGTCCAGCGTCGGCGTCTGCTCGCTGCTCACCCGCGCCAACCTGGCGCCGGTGATGCAGGTGTCGTGCCGCGACCGAAACCGGCTTTCCATCCAGGGCGACGTCCTGGGCGCGGCGGCCATGGGGGTGTGCAACATCCTGTGCCTGACCGGCGACGGCGTCGGTGTCGGCGACCAGCCCGAGGCAATGCCGGTCTTCGACCTGGATTCCATCTCGCTGTTGGAAACCATCCGCGCCATGCGCGACGACCGGCGCTTTTTGTCGGGGCGCGAGATCTCGACGCCGCCGCGCGTGTTTCTGGGAGCCGCGGCCAACCCGTTCTCGCCGCCGCGCGATTTCCGGCCCCTGCGCATGGCCAAGAAAATCGCGGCGGGCGCCCAGTTCTTCCAGACGAACTATTGCTTCGACCTGGATGGCTTCAGGGAGTTCATGAAACGCGTTCGCGACCTTGGGCTGCACGAGAAGAGCTTCATCCTGGCCGGCGCCGGGCCGCTGATCTCGGCCAAGTCGGCGCGTTGGATGACCAACCGCCTGCCCGGCGTCTTCATCCCCGACCAGACCATCGCGCGCATGGAAGGCGCGGCGGACCCGAAGAAGGAAGGGCGCGAGATCTGCGTCGAACTGATCCAGCAGCTGCGCGAGATCGAAGGCGTGCACGGCGTGCATATCATGGCCTACCGGCAGGAGGAGATGGTCGCGGACATCGTGCAAAGGTCAGGCGTGCTGGACGACCGCAAAGCGAACGACATCGGCCTCGCCGGCCTGCGCCACGCCCAGGCGGTGCGGCGCAACAAGATGCTGAAGGAACGGGCCGCCACCGTGGGCGACGAGGAGGGTCCGGCGGAGAGCTAGCCCACGACGCCCGCCAGCAGGGCGCGGCGTTCGTCGCGCGGGGTGCAGCCGTAATGGTCGCGGTAGCATTTCGAGAAATGCGACGCCGAGACGAAACCGGCCGCCAGCGCGACGTCCAGTATGGACATTGCCGTCTGCAGCAAGAGCTGACGCGCCCGTTTCAGGCGCAGCTCCAGATAGAACCGCGTGGGCGTGCGGCTCAGGTATTTCCGGAACAGCCGCTCCAGCTGGCGTGTCGACAGGCCGACCGCATCGGCCAGTTCCTGCTGGGTCCTGGGCCGTTCCAGGTTCTCTTCCATGATCGCGATCGCCGCCAGCAGCTTGGCGTGGGTGACGCCGAAACGCTGGGGCATGGCGATGCGCTGGACGTCCGTGCCCTCGCGGATGTTGCCGTAGATCAGCTCTTCGGAAACCGCCACCTCCAGGTCGCGGCCGAACTGCTCGGCGATGAAATGCAGCATCATATCCAGCGCGGCGGTGCCGCCGGCGCAGGTCAACCGCGCGCCGTCGATCTCGTAAAGATCGTCCGTCACCTCGATCTCGGGGAACTCTTCGGCAAAGGCGGGAAGGTTCTCCCAATGGATGGTACAGCGGTAACCGTCCAGGAGGCCGGCGCGGGCCAGGGTGTGCGTGCCGGTGCACAGCGCGCCAAGCCGGGCGCCGCGGCGGGCGAGGCGCCGGAGCCAGGCAAGCACCTTCTCGTCTTCCTGGTGGCGGATATCGATACCGCCGCAGACGAACACCATGGGGTGGTTGTCGACGTCCGCGATCGCACGATCCACGTTGATCGAGATCCCGTTCGATCCGGAAACCGGCATGCCGTCGCGCGAGAACAGCTGCCAGCGGTAAAGCGTCCGGTCGCTGATCCAGTTCGCCAGGCGCAACGGTTCGACCGCCGAAACGAACCCTCCCATGGAGAAGTTCGGCAGCAAGAGAAAGCCGATCTCGACCGGCCTATCCGGACCCGTTCCAGGGAACACGACGCCCTCCTCCCGCCGTCGCGCATTCCGGCGGAATTAGAGCAGAAGATGACGGTTTTGCAACAGGCGAGTCCCTTTCGCTCCATCGGCGACCGCATCGTTTGTCCCCCGTCTCCCCACCGAAGAGAGGGGAACAAAGCCCGCAACCGCTTTTGATCAAGGTTCCCGAGCACCCCGCTGTCGCACCGGCGAGACAATTGGTCGTTTAGAGGCCATCCCCGGCCTTGCAGCGCGGGCAATTTTGGGCGTTTCGCGCCCCGGCGCGGGACGGATCTCAACTGGCATGGGCCGCGGCATGGCCCCGGTGGCAAAGAAGGAACCGCCCAGATGGTGAACTATCAGGATTCCGTCGACCAGTCGGACCGCAAGGTGCCGATCAACCTTCGGCAGAGCGGCCCCACGCCGGTCCAGATGCTGATCTCGACCCGTGTGCGCAAGTCGCCCTATTGGCATCTGTCGCACGAGGCGGGCTGTTGGCGCGCCACCGTCTATAACCGGATCTATCACCCGCGCGGCTATGTCAGGCCCGAGGACGGCGGCGCGATGGTCGAGTACGAGGCGCTGGTCAACCACGTCACCCTGTGGAACGTGGCCGTCGAACGGCAGATCCGCGTCGCCGGCCCCGACGCCGAGGCTTTCGTCGATTACGTGATCACCCGCGACGCGACGCGCATCCAGCCGATGAACGCGAAATACGTGATCCTGTGCAACGAAAAGGGCGGCGTTCTGAACGACCCGGTTCTGTTGCGGCTGTCCGAGGACGAGTTCTGGTTCAGCCTGTCGGACTCCGACATCATGTTCTGGCTGCAGGGCGTCAATGTGGGCAAACGCTTCAACGTCGAAATCGACGAGATCGACGTCTGCCCGCTGCAGATCCAGGGGCCGAAGTCGGTCGGCCTGATGACCGACCTGGTCGGTCCGGAAGTCCAGGAGATCCCGTCCTACGGCCTTTTGGAGGCCAAGATCGCAGGCTGCGACGTCATCATCTCGCAGACCGGGTTCACCGGCGAAAAAGGCTACGAGGTCTATGCGCGCGACACGTCGCTGCACGCGGAGAAGGTTTGGAACGCGATCCTGGATGCCGGCAAGGCGCACAACCTGATGGTGATCGCGCCCGCGCACCATCGCCGCATCGCCGCGGGCATTCTTTCCTGGGGTCAGGACTTGGACGCCGAGACGCTGCCTTTTCAGTGCAACCTCGGCTATCAGGTGCCGCGCAAGAAACAGGCGGACTATATCGGCAAGGCCCGGCTGGAAGAGGTGCGTGCCCAGATCGAAGCGGGCAACCCGCCGTTCAAGCTGACCCTGGTGGGCATGACCCTGAAGGGCAAGCCGATCGAGGAATACGCGCCCGACTTCTGGCTGATCTCGGGCGCCGACGGCGGCAAGCCGGTCGGCTACGTCACGTCGCCCTGGTACTCGCCGGAACTGGAGACCAACATCGCGATGGGGCACGTCCCGGTCGGCATGTCGGAGATCGGCACCAAGCTGAAGATCTGGCTGCCCGAGGAATACCAGACCGAACCGGGTCAGCCGGTCGACGCCGAGGTGGTGGAGATGCCCTTCCGGCCGTCGGTCAATCCCAACGCGCGCGAAATCGCCAAGGCGGAAGGGCGCGATACGGCCTATTGAGCGGGGCCGGCCGCCCTACTCGGCCGCGGCCTGCTTCAAGGTAGCCGGAACGGCCGGCGTTTCGCCGGCGATCTCGACGCGATCGCGGCCGGACTGCTTGGCGCGGTAAAGGGCCTCGTCGGCGCGCCGCAAGGCGTCCTCCAACGTCTCTCCGGCGACGTTTGCCTGTGCGATTCCGATGCTGGTGGTCATGCCGAATGTTTGGCCCTTGCTTTTGATCTGCAGTTTCGAAACCGCCTTTCGCAATCGTTCCGCCATCAAACGGGCTTCGCCGGCTTCGGTTTCGATCAACATGACGGCGAATTCCTCGCCACCAAGGCGAGCCCACAAATCCTGTCTGCGCAAGCTCTTCCTGCATGCGGCCGAAATCGCGCGAAGCGCATCGTCGCCGGCTTCATGTCCATAGGTGTCATTGATCTTCTTGAAATGATCGATGTCCAGCAGCATGACCGTCAGCGGATGGTCGAATCGCGCAGCGCGGCTCCACTCGCTCTCGCCGAACCGCATGAACTGGCCCCGGTTCGAAGCGCCGGTCAAGGAATCGCTGTTGGCGGCCTTGCGAAGTTCGAGTTCACGCACGACCAGTCCGGCGAGATTGGAGAGGACGTCTTTCTGCGCGTCGCTGAGCTGGCGCGGCTCAACGTCGATCACGCACAATGTGCCAAGCTTGGCGCCGCCGGGTGCCTTCAAGGGCGCACCGGCATAAAAACGGATGTTGGGGTTGTCGGTAACCAGGGGGTTGTCCGAAAACCGCGGATCGGCGCTGGCATCTGTGACGACGAACACCTCCTCGCCACAGATGGCGTGGGCGCAGAACGCGATCTCCCGCGGCGTCTCGTTGGCTTCCAGACCAGTTTTGGATTTGAACCATTGACGCGATTCGTCGACCAGCGAAACCAGTGCGATCGGTGTCCCCAACACCGCGCTGGCGATGCTGGTGATGCGATCGAACGCTGCTTCGGGTGGCGTGTCCAGCACCTCCAGGCGCTTGAGCACCCGGATACGATGTTCTTCGTCGGACGGCACCGGAACGGTCATAATGGTACTCCACGTTGCCCCGCGGAGATCCTACTGACCACCCGATTGCATAAGTCTTAAATTCTATGGTTTCCGCAATATTTCAACCAGTTAGCTAACGGGCGTTAGCCTTGTTTCCGGCGCGGCCGATGCGGTTTCGTCTAGACCTCCGCGTGCAAGTAGGGATGCTTCCAGGACTCCAGCATCTTCACGTAGTTCGCCCGGGCGAAGGCCGAGGGGTCGGCCGCCTGGGCCTGGCTGAGCGCCCCCTTCATGGCGCCCACCGACGAAAAGCCGCGCCGGCCCATCCAGTCGGCCAGGCCGTCCACCAGAACCTGGATATGGCTCGGTCCGTTCCGCAACAGGGCCGAGGTGGACATGACGGCGTCGGCGCCGGCCAACAGGTACTTGATCACTTCGTCCGGCGACTGGACCCCGGTGGTCGCCGCAAGCGAGGCACCCACCCGGCCGTGCAGCATGGCGATCCACCTGAGCGGCAGGCGCATCTCCAGCGAATGGCTCAGGGTCAGATTGGACGAGACGTCCAGCGCGTCGAGATCGAAATCGGGCTGGTAGAACCGGTTGAACAGGACCAACCCGTCGGCGCCGTTATCCGCGAACTGGCGCGCCATGTTGGCGAAGGCGGAGAAGTACGGGTTCAGCTTCAACGCAACAGGCACATCCACCGCCGCGCGCACCGTCTTCAGCGCGTCAAGGTACATGGTCTCGACCGCGCGCCCGTCCAGGTCCGGGTCGCCGGCGAGGTAGAACATATTGAGCTCGATCGCGGATGCGCCTGCATCGGCCATCGCCGCGGCGAAATCGCTCCAGCCTTCGGACGTGACGCAGTTGAGACTGGCGATCAGCGGAACCTCCACCGCGGCGACGCCGCGGCGAATGAGGTCCAGATACCGGTCGGGCCCCACGGTGTATTCGTCAACGGCCGGAAAGTAGGAAAGCGATTCTGCGAAGCTTTCGCCGCCGGTCGCGGTCAGATGGTCCACCGCGGCCGCCTCCTGGCGCAACTGTTCCTCGAACAGCGAGAACATGACGATCGCCGCGGCGCCGCCGTCTTCCAGACGCCTGATCCCGTCGAGGTCGGTCGACAGCGGCGAGGCCGACGCCACCACGGGGTGCTTCAGCGCCAGTTTCATATAGTCGGTCGACAGGTCCATATCCGTCCCCCTATCCGCGCTCGTGCAGACCGCCCATGGCCATTTCCTCGTAGACGCGCCACTTGCGGTCCAGCGTCTCCTGCGCCTGCGCCATCAGCTCGGCGGCGCGTTCGGGTTGGGTCAGGCCCAGCATCCGATAACGAAGCTCGTTTTCCGCATAAGCCTTGTGCTTGATCTTCGGTCGCTGGGAGTCGAGCACGAACGGGTTTTCGTTCGACTGCCGAACCTCCGGGTTGTAGCGCAACAGCGGCCAATAGCCCGAATGCACGGCCAGCTGTTGCTGGTGCATCCCCTTCGCCATGTTGATGCCGTGGGCGATGCAATGGCTGTAGGCCAGGATCAGCGACGGCCCGTCATAGACCTCCGCCTCGCGGAAGGCGAGCAGGGTCTGCTGCGGGTTGGCCCCCATCGCGACCCGCGCCACATAGACATTGCCGTAGGAGATCGCCTGCAGCGCCAAGTCCTTCTTGCCCACCGCCTTGCCGCCGGCCGCAAACTTCGCCATGGCACCAATCGGTGTCGCCTTGGACATCTGGCCGCCGGTGTTGGAATACACCTCGGTATCCATGACGAGGACGTTGACGTTGCGGCCGCTGGCCAGCACGTGATCCAAACCGGCCGAGCCGATGTCGTAGGCCCAGCCGTCGCCGCCGACGATCCAGATCGACCGACGCACGAGGTGATCGGCCACCGACAGAAGGTCGCGCGCCGTCTCGCTGTCGATGTCTGCAAGCCGGGACTTCAATACCGCAACCCGCGCACGCTGGGCCCGGATCTCGGATTCGGTGCGCTGCGATGCGTTCAGGATCTCGCCGACCAGGTCCGAGCCCAGTTCGGGCTTCAGCCGCTCGGCCAGCCGGCCCGCTTCGGCCAGGTGCTTGTCCGCGGCCAGCCGGAACCCGAATCCGAACTCGGCGTTGTCCTCGAACAACGAGTTCGACCAGGCCGGGCCCTGCCCTTCGGCGTTCTTCGCCCAGGGCGTCGTTGGCAGGTTGCCGCCATAGATCGACGAACAGCCGGTCGCGTTGGCGACGATCAGGCGGTCGCCGAACAACTGCGACAACAGCTTGACATAGGGCGTCTCGCCGCAACCGGCGCAGGCGCCGGAGAATTCGAACAACGGTTCCAGGAACTGCGCGCCGCGCACGGTGGAGAATTCGACCCGCGAACGGTCGTTCACCGGCAGCGTGCCGAAGAACGCCCAGTTGCCGCGTTCGCGTTCCAGGATCGGGGTCTTGTCGGTTGCGTTGATGGCACGCCGCCCCGCTTCTGTCGGGCTTCGGACGGGGCAGGCCTCGATGCACAGCCCACAGCCGGTACAGGCATCCGGCTCGATCTGCAGCGTGTAGCGGGTCTCCGGAAAGCCGCGGGCGTCGATCACCGCCGAGCGAAAGCTCTCGGGCGCACCGTCCAGCAGATCCTCGTGATAGAACTTGGCGCGGATCACGCTGTGCGGGCAGACAAAGCTGCAGTTGCCGCACTGGATACACAGATCGGGATCCCATTCGGGCACGATCTGGGAAAGGTTGCGGCGCTCCCACGCGGCGGTGCCGCTGGGATAGGTTCCGTCGATCGGCATGGCACTGACCGGCAGGTCGTCGCCACGACCGGCCATCATGGCGGCCGTCACATTGCGCACGAATTCCGGCGCCGCGTCGGAAACCAGGGGCGGACGCTCCGCGCCTTTGCCGGCCGACTTGGGCACCTTGACCTCGTGGAGATGCGCCAGCGCCTGATCCACCGCGTCGAAGTTCTGGCGCACGATGTCCGCGCCTTTCTTTGCGTAGGACTTGCGGATCGCCTCTTTGATCTCCGCAATCGCGTCCTCCGTCGGCATGACGTCAGACAGCGCGAAGAAGCAGGTCTGCATGATCGTGTTGATGCGCCGACCGAGGCCCGCGTCGACCGCGACCTTGTAGGCGTCGATGACATAGAAACGCAGCTTCTTCTCGACAATCTGATCACGCAGGTTTTGCGGCAGCTTGTCCCAGACCTCGTCCGGTCCATGGGGGCTGTTCAGCAGGAAGATTGCGCCAGGCGCGGCGCGATCCAGCAGGTCGGTGGTCTCGACGAACTGGTACTGGTGGCAGCCGACGAAATCCGCCGACTGCACCAGGTAGGGCGCGCGGATCGGTTCCGGAGCCAGCCGCAGGTGCGACACCGTCTGCGAGCCCGATTTCTTCGAGTCGTAGACAAAGTATGCCTGGGCGAAACGGTCGGGCGCACCGCCGATGATCTTGATCGCGTTCTTGTTCGCACCGACCGTGCCGTCCGCGCCCAACCCGAAGAAAACCGCCCCACGCATTCCTTCGTGCGTCAGGTGGAAGCCCGGGTCGTAGTCCAGGCTTGTGCCGGACACGTCGTCACGGATTCCGACGGTGAAGTGGTTCTTAGGCGTCGGTTCGGCCACGGCGTCGAAGACCGCCTTCACCATCGCCGGCGTGAACTCCTTCGACGACAGACCGTAGCGGCCGCCGACCACGCGCGGCATGGCGTCGGTGGGCAGGGTCCCGGTGCCCGCGGCCTCGGCCAATGTCGTGACCACATCCTGGTACAGCGGTTCGCCGGTCGCGCCCGGTTCCTTGGTCCGATCCAAGACCGCAACCGCCTTGGTCGACGCGGGCAGCGCGGCCAAGAAATGCGCGGCTGAGAAGGGCCGGTAAAGCCGCACCTTGATCAGACCGACCTTCTCGCCATGCGCCTCAAGGTGCCGGACCGTTTCCTGGACCGTCTCGGCGCCGGAACCGATGATCACGATCACGCGTTCCGCATCGACCGCGCCCACATACTCGAACGGTCGATAGGACCGACCCGCGATCTCGGCAAAGCGCCGCATGGCGCCTTCGACGATGTCGGGGGTGCGCGCATAGAACGGATTCACCGTTTCGCGTGCCTGGAAATAGACGTCCGGGTTCTGCGCCGTCCCGCGGATGAACGGGGCGTCGGGATTGAGCGCGCGGGCGCGATGGGCGCGCACCAGATCGTCATCGACCATGGCCCGGATCTGATCGTCGGTCAGCACGGTGATCTTGTTGACCTCGTGCGAGGTACGAAAGCCGTCGAAGAAATGGACGAAGGGAACGCGTGCCTCCAGGGTCGCCGCCTGGGCGATCAGCGCCATGTCCTGCGCCTCCTGGACCGAACCGGACGCCAACAGGGCAAAGCCCGTGGACCGCACGGCCATGACGTCCGAATGGTCGCCGAAGATCGACAGTGCCTGCGCCGCCAGCGACCGCGCCGCAACATGAAACACCGCAGCCGTCAGTTCGCCGGCAATCTTGTACATGTTGGGGATCATCAACAGCAGGCCCTGCGAGGCCGTGAAGGTCGTCGTCAACGCCCCGGTTTGCAGCGACCCGTGCAGGGCGCCGGCGGCTCCGCCTTCGCTTTGCATTTCGACCACGTCGGGCACGTTGCCCCAGATGTTGGGTTTGCCTTCCGCCGACCATTGATCGGCCAGTTCCGCCATCGGCGACGACGGCGTGATCGGGTAGATCGCGCAGACCTCGTTGACCTTGTAGGCAACGGACACCGCCGCTTCGTTGCCGTCCATGATGGCGACGGTTTCCGCCGTCGACGGCGGGACGGCTTTCTGTTTCACGCGGGTTTCGTCTGGCATGACTTGGGTCCTTGCCGGCTGCGGGAGCGGCTATTCGGCCGCCACGGGCGCGGCGGCGGGTTCCGGTATCATTTCCATTGCATGGCAGGGGCACTGTTCGAAACAGACCGCGCATCCCGTGCACAGATCGGTATTGATGCGATAGCCGTGGCCCGGTCCCAACTTGACGATGGCGTCCTCCGGGCAGGCGCCGTAACAACCGTCGCACTCGTAGCAATTGCCGCAGGAAAGACAGCGCCGCGCTTCGTAGACGGCCTCGTTCTCGGCCAGTCCCGCGACGACTTCGGCGAAGGAATCCGCCCGCGTCTCCGCGGCAAGCTGCGCTTCGGTCCTTTGCGGCGCGTCGGTCCTGTACCACACGTGCAGCTTTTCGAAGCCGGCCAGCGCATGCTTCGGCGCGGCGGCATACTGGGCGCCGCGCAGCCAGGCATCGATGTGTCGCGCAGCCTTCTTACCATGGCCGACCGCGACGGTGACGCTGCGTTCCGCCGGCACCATGTCGCCGCCGGCGAACAGGCCGGGGTGGCCGGTCATCATCCGGTCGGATACGACGACCGTTCCGTCGGCCTTGAAGTCCAGTCCCGGCACGTCTTTCAGGAACGCCGTATCGCTGTTCTGTCCCAGCGCCAGGATCAGGGAGTCGGCCTCCAGCGTTTCGAACTCGCCGGTCGGCTGCGGCCGGCCGTTTTCGTCTATGCGCATCATCTCGACCGTGAACTGCGTTCTGTCGATCGCCTTGATGGTGCGCAGCCAATGGATCTTGACGCCCTCTTCCAGCGCCTCGTCCGCCTCGAACTCGTGCGCGGGCATGTGTTCGCGGTCGCGCCGATAGACGATCAGTGCCTCGTCGGCGCCCAGACGCTTGGCCGTACGCGCCGCATCCATCGCCGTGTTGCCGCCGCCATAGATGGCGACGCGCCGGCCCAGCTTGGGCGGATTGCCCGCGTCGACGTCGCGCAGGAAGCTGACGGCATCCAGGAATCCGCCGGCGTCACGTGCCGGAATGTCGGTGCGCTTGCTGAGATGGGCGCCAACAGCCACGAACATCGCATCGAACCCGCCGGCCTCCTTTTCGGCCAGCAGGTCGGTGACGGTGTGGTTCAGCGTGATCTTCACGCCCATCGCCTCGATCCGCGCGACCTCCGCACCCAGCACATCGCGCGGCAGGCGGTAGGCAGGGATGCCGAAATGCATCATGCCGCCGGCGACCGGACCGGCTTCGCGGATCTCCACCGCATGTCCCATGCGGCTCAGGTGATAGGCCGCGGAAAGGCCGCTGGGCCCGGCACCGACAATCAGAACGCGCTTGCCCGTCGCCGGTCCCGGCTCAACGGTCCAGCCTTCCGAAATCGCCCGATCACCCAGGAACCGTTCCACCGCATGCACGCTGACCGTCTGGTCGAGGTGATTGCGGTTGCAGGCATCCTCGCACGGGTGATAGCAGACCCGGCCGTGCACGGCGGGCATCGGATTGTCGGCGACCAGGATCCGCCACGCGTCCTCGAAATGGCCGTTTTGTGCGGCGGCCAGCCAGGCCTGGATGTTCTCGCCTGCCGGGCAGGCGTTGTTGCACGGCGGCAGCAGGTCTCGGTAGATAGGGCGTTGGGTGCGGAAGGGACCGGTCCGGCGCTCGTGCGTCAAATCCGGCGGTTGCGTCAGGTCGGACCGGGTATCGCTCATCGAACCTCCCAGGTGGGACGGCGCGCTTTCGTTGGCGCGCGAAACTGCCGGCACGATCGGTTATTCGGTGGCGTCGGACATCGCCGCGGCTTTCTTTGTCGCGCCCCTGTTGGTGCCGCATACGAAGCGTAGCTGCAAGGTCGCGCTGGAGGGGCGCACCCGCATTGATCCTGGTCAATCGCCCCGGTCGGCCGGTTGCGTCAGATGATTCCGTCGTCGCGCAACCGTCTCAGCCGCGCGGCGTCGTAGCCGAGTTCGCCGAGCACATCGTCGGTGTCCGCACCCAGCGCCGGCGCCGGCCCGGCCGGCAGCGTCTCGTTGCCGAACCGGATCGGCGCGGCGACGGTCCGCACGGTCGCGCCGCCCGGCGCCGTTGCCTGCGCGATGCCGTCCCGTGCGGCGACGACGGGATTGTCCAGCGCGCCTGCAACATCCAGCAGTGGCGCCGCCGGCACGCTGCCGGCAAAGACCTCCATCCATTCCGCCGTGGTCCGTTCGGACAGGGCCGCGTCCAGCATCTCGGTCAACAGCGCGCGATGAGCGAAACGCTCCTTGAAAGTCAGGAACCGCGCGTCCTCGGCCCATTCCGCATGCCCGATGCGGTCGCACAGCGCGCGCCAGAACTTTTCCTTGTTGCACATCAGGTAGATCCAGCCGTCCGCGGTTCGGTAAAGCTGGCATGGCGTCAGCGACGGATGCGCGGAGCGCGCCTGACGTCCTTCGTTGTGGCCGGCGCCGAGGTACCAGGTCGAGAGGTAGGCGAGGTTGGACAGGGCGGTATCGAACAGCGAGACATCGATGTCGCGGCCGCGCCCGGTACGCCGTGCTTCGTGCACTGCAGCCAGGATTGCCAGCCCCATGGTCATACCCGCCATATAGTCGACGATGGACAGCCCCATCCGCGCCGGCGGCGCCCCCGGCTCGCCGGTGACGCTGAAATAGCCGGCCTCGGCCTGCATCAGGAAGTCATACCCCGGCCAATTGGCGCGCGGCCCGTCACGACCGTACGCGGTGAGATGGGCGCAGACGATGGACGGCTTGACCGGGCCAAGCCGGGCGTAGGTCAGGCCCAGCTTTTCAGGGACGTCACCACGCAGGTTTCCCGCCACCGCATCGGCCGTCCGCACGAGGTCGTGCAGGACGGCGCGGCCTTCCGACCGCGACAGGTCCAGCGTGACGCTGCGCTTGTTGCGGTTGAAGGCCTGGAAGAACAGGCTGGCGACGCTGTCCGGGGCGCCGTCGAGGAAATGCGGCCCGACCGAACGCGAGACGTCGCCGCCGCTGGTTGGGTCTTCGATCTTGATCACATCGGCGCCGAGATCGCCCAGCACCTGGGTGCCGAACGGACCCGCGCCGTACTGCTCGACGGCAACGATGCGCAGGTCCGACAGGGGAAGCGGTTCCGACATGGTCGAAGACTACGCGGAATCCGATCGCCGCTTCCAGCGCGGCGGCATGGCACGGGCGAACGGCTTGTGCCATCATCGCCAAAAATGCGGAGGGACGGTTCTTGAGGAGTGGACGTTTTCTGACGCTCGGCGTTCTGGTCATCCTTTCCGCCGGCTGCGCGAACGAGCAGACGCGGTGGGAAAACCCAAGCGTGCCGGAATCCCAATGGGCCAGCGACGAACGCGACTGCAGCCGGTCGGCGGCGCGCAAGGCCGATCAGGACTTCGCCGGCGTGGAGAACCGGATGCCGAATACGCGCGGTTCGGCGGGCACCCAGATCACGGACTTCGACCGCATGGAAGCCCGCGAGAACCGCCGGCGCCTGTTCGAACGCTGCATGCGCAGCCGCGGCTACCGGCTGGTCTCTATCGCAGACGAGTAAGGGCTCCGTCAGGCGCAGCGACGGTCACTGCTGCTGGCTTTCCTGCACCGCTTCGGGATCGGCGGCTCCTTTGACCTCTTCCAGCATCTCGTCGGGTTCGCGCGCCCAGGCCTCGGCGCAGGCGGCCGCGCCGTCTTCGGCGACGGGTTCGGAAAACACCCACAGGAAGGGCGTCGTCACCGGGCTGGTGGTGAAGCGGACGACCGTTCCGATGATGCCGCCGGGCGCGACGCCCACGTCGAACTCCTCGAACGAGCCGTTCACCGCGATCGGCGTATTGGCGCTGAACATCTGCGGTCGTTTCGCCTTGGGCGCCATCGTGAAGGTCACGGTTTCTTCCTTGAAATTCACGCTGCCGTTGCCGGAGGCCTGGATCCGGGTGCTGTCCACCAGGATCGCCTCGGGCGTCATGATGCCGTCCTCGACCTTGAAACGCGCAATGAGGCAGTTGAACTTGGATTGGTTTTCGGAATCCACCGACGGCAGAACGGCGGTCACAAGGTTGACGGCCCACAGGTCGAACAGGCTTGCCTCGAGATCCTTGGGCCAGACCGCGAAGTCGAGCTGACCGTTGGCGCTCGCCATGATGGTTTCCAGGCTCTCGGCTTCGGAACTGAGATTGATGTCGACGCTGATCAGTCCGCCGACATCGGACTCGGGATCGATCCGGCGGGCCAGGACGCCGTAGTCGAGTTGCTCAACCTGGGCGCGGGCGGCCGCCAGAACCGTTTCCTCCAACGGCTCGTAGGCGAGGTCGATCTGGACCGATCCGCCTGGGATGTTCACGATCAGCGGCGAGACCTCGAACCGGCCATCCTGCAGCGTGGTCAAAAGCGTGCCGCTGCCCAGTTCGTCGGTGCCGGACAGCACCTCGTCGACTTTCAGATCGATGCTGGCATCCAGGCTGCGCATCACCTCGCGCGACAACAGCGCGCGCACCTGCTCCTTCTGTTGCGCCAGCACCAGGTCCTCTTCTTCCGTCGGTCCGGCGTCTTCCTCGGTCTCGGCGGGCTCTTCCTCCTCCGACAACGGCGACCAGTCGCCCAGTTCAAAGTCGTCCAGCTGCAGTACCTCGGTCGTCAGGTCCACGTCCAGCCGCGGTCGTTCGCCGGTCGTCGCCAGCGCGAACTGCCCCTTCATGCGGCTGTCACCCACCTGCAGCGAGAAGTCGCTGATCCGATAGCCGTCCTGTTCGATGGTGAAGTCGCCGCCGACCGCATAGGGGCCCAAGGGCGGCAACGACGCCTCCAACAGCCCGTCGAACCGGTCGAGACTCTCGCCCCTCAGGTCCAGCCGAAAGCGCAGGGCGCCCGTTTCCACCGGCAGGTCGGCGACCGCGTCCAGGTTCAAGACCGCGCCGGCAAGCGCGACCTCGAAACCGAAGGGCAGGTCGTCCTTCTCTTCGGCGAAGGACGCCAGCGGCGCGGTGCCCAGCCTGATCGTGACGGGCTCGCCCTCGATGTCCCCATCCAGTGTCATGACGATCGGCTGTTCCGGAGCCGCGCTGACAGTGCCTTCCGTCAGGCCGATGGTCAGCGCGCCGCCGAGATTCTCGTCGCGCAGGGTCCAGACACCGTCGGCGATACGGGCGTCAAAGCGCGACCGTTCCATCATCTGCCGCGCGGTGGCGCCGTTCAGCGCGAGATCCAGGCTCATGCGGCCCGCGCTTACTTCGAGATCGTCGATCACGCCCAGTTCGGCCAGGAACAGACCGATGTCGATCTCCTCCGTGGCAACGGAAAAGGTAGCCGACGGCACCGCGCCGGTCAGGTCCAGCGAGACGCTGCCGTCCAGTCGGGCGTTTGCGATCACCACCCCGAAGGGCGAGTCCTCGACCCGCCCGCCCCTGATGCGGCTGGACAGCGTTACGTCTTCAAGCTCGAGAGCATCCGTGGAGATCCGCCGCAACGACAGGTCCAGGTCGGCATCTTCCAATTCGATGCCCCTTGGCAGGATCGGCACGTCGATCTCGAAGTCATCCTCCTCGGTGGCGCCTTGCTGAGGCGCGTCGGTCTTGGGGAACAGCCCGGCCAGTTCATCCAGGGCAAGCATGTCCGAGGAGAGCGACAGCCGGGACAGCGATCCGGACCCGGTCTGCCGCAGCGCATATTCGCCGGTCACGGATGTCCGGCCGACGCTTGCCGCAAATGGCTCGACCGCAAACGTGTCGGCATCGGCCGCGACGGCGCCGGTCACCTGGAACGGCACGGCGGCGTCTTCGGAGACGCCGATCCAGCGTGCCAGCCCGCCGATCCGATCGCCCTTCAGCTCGAACGAGACGGCGACGCTGTCGGTTTCGCCCTTGGTCACGCTGCCTTCGGCGACCAAAGTGGCACCGCCGCCGCTTGCCGTCAGTTCCATGGGCAGAGTTTCGCCCTGGACGATCTGGACGATATCGGCACCGACAAAGGCAAGCGCAAAGTCCTCTTCCAGCACGGACCCGTCGGCCGTCGCCTGCAGAACCTCTCCGCGGGGCAACAGCATCTCCGCGGCGTCCAGCGTAAAGCCGACCGGTCTCTCACCCGGGCGGTTGCCGTATGACAGCGCCGCCTCGGCGAGCGAAAAGCGGAAATCGACCGAACGGACCAGATCGGCAAGGCTCGAGCCGGCAACGCCGAATTCGATCTCGGCCTGCTCGAACCCGCCTTCGATCCCGTCGACGTCCAGCAACGCCAGCGCCAGATCGCCGATATTCGTGCGGCTTGCGGTCAGGATCGCGGCCGCCTTGGGCACGTCGTCGGCACCGTCCAGCGTCAGGGTGCCGTCGAACCGCACATCCGCGATTTCCGCCTGCATCGGCGCGCGCAGGATTCCGTCGGCAACCGAAACCTGAAGCGCGATCGCCCGCACCGTGGTCGGCGCGCCTGCGACCTCGCCCACGGTCATGTCGAACCGTCCGTTGAACGCATTCAGCACATCCAGCGTCAGGAACGGCGCATTGGGATCGATGTCGGCCTCCTCGTCCACCGCGGCATCCGCCGGCGGCGCATCCTCTGGGCGCGCGCTTTCGATCGCCTCGAAGATCGCCGACAGATCGATCTGCGGAACGTCGAGCCGGCCTTCGAACGCCGGCAGTGCCGCCGACGTGATGACAGCGAAATCGCCCGTGAAGCCGGTCCGCCCGACACGGCCTTCGAAATCGCTGAGCCGGAATCCAACCCCTTCTTCCACCAGCCTGCCGGAGAAGGCGTAACCCAGCACCGGCGGCAGGTCCTGGCCGATGAAGGCCTCCAGGTCCTCCAAGTTGTCGCCTTGCAGGGAGAAGGTCGCATCCAGCCCCTGCGCCAGCGCCGGGTCGGCGACCTTGGCGTCAAGTTCCAGCCGCGCGCCCAGCGCGGACATCGACATCGCGATCGGCCAATCCCTGTCGCCGCGCAACAGCGCGGCAAGGGACCCGGCCGACATCTCGATCGCGTAGGGCGACTGCTGCACCCGTCCTTCGATCGTCAGGTCCATCGGCTGGTCTTCCACCGCCGAGCCGTCGATCGAATCGAAGGTCAGCAGATAGTCTGCACCGGTGCCGGTATCGCGAAAGCGGATCTCGATATTGTCCAGCGACAGATCGGCGACCTCCAGCATCGAGACGACCGGCCCGTCTTCGGCCGCCTCGCCGGCCGGCGCATCTGCGGCGGTTTCCTGCTTCGGCTGTCTCGGCTCGATCAGCCAATTGACGTTTTCGTCCGCGTCCCGCTCGAGGTTCGCCTGGAACCCGTCGACGGCGATTTCGATCACCTCGATGCGCCCTTCCAGGATCGGCAGCACCGCGATCTGCAACCGCGCCAGGCCAAGATACATGAGGTCGGGCTCGGACCAGCCGTCGGCGTTCGCCACGTGGACGCCTTCGATCTGGAGGGTCGGCTCCAGCGAGGGGGCCAGCGAGACCGACCCGTCGATGGTGACGTCGCGGCCCAACGCCAGCGATGCGGCCTGTTCGACGGGCGCCTTGAAACGGGAAAGCTCCACCGGGATGCCCAGCGCCAGGAAACCCGCCACGCCGGCGACAACCAGAACCACCAGGCCGACCAGCGTCAGTCCGGTCCAGCGAAGGAACTTCCCCATGATTTGCGCCCGCTCCTGTGGTCGGCGCGGTATCCGCCGCGCCGAATTATCTCAGCCCCTGCCGGGCGCTGATCGGCCGATCACCGCCCACCTGACTATAGTCGCCGCG